>NZ_FMZI01000020.1 GCF_900101505.1 Antarctobacter albus | reverse complement strand
CCGGTCCCGTCAGCGATTACGTCGGGGCGCGTGCGCTCGTCAGCGGGCTGCCCAACGTGAAATGGCTTCTCGGAGACCGTGGCTACGATGCCGACTGGTTCAGAGAAGCTTTGCAGGACAAGAAGATACGCCCCTGCATCCCGGGCCGGAAGAAACGGAAGACGCCGGTAAAGTATGACAAACGGCGATACAAACGCCGTAATCGCATCGAGATCATGTTCGGCAGGCTCAAGGACTGGCGGCGCGTTGCGACACGCTACGACCGATGCCCGCAGACCTTCTTCTCGGCGATAGCTCTCGCCGCGACCGTCATCTTCTGGCTTTGAGGGAGAACGAGTCCTGAGCCTAGCGGCACCATGACCGCAAACGAGCGGCGCGAGCGCCTCGGCCTCGAGCCTCACAGCGACCCGCAGGCAAACGACCTCCTCGGTCAAACCGCCCTGGCCCCGCTGCGCGATCTCACCAAAGAGGATTAACCCATGCCCGACATGCCGCCCCTGACCCTGGGCGCGCGCCCTGACGTGCGCGCCGATATCACGACCCGCGCAATCAATAGCTGGGATGCGTCCCTGCGCGCGGCGGTCGAGGATGAGGCCTCGATCTCGATCCTCGATCCCATCGGCGCCGACATGTGGGGCGAGGGTGTGACCGCCAAGCGGATCGAGGGCGCCCTGCGCCGGATCGGCGGCCGCGCGGTCACGGTCAAGATCAACTCGCCCGGCGGCGACGTTTTCGAGGGCGGGGCGATCTATGAGCTCCTGCGCCAGCATAGCCGCGACCGTGGCCCGGTCTCGGTGCATGTCCTGGGGCTGGCGGGCTCGGCCGCCTCGATCATCGCAATGGCGGGCGATGAGGTGCTGATCGGCCGCTCGGCTTTCTTCATGATCCATAATTCCTGGGTGATCGCGGCCGGGAACCGCAACACCTTTGCCGAGGTGGCCGAGTGGCTGGCGCCTTTCGATGAAGCGATGGCCGAGGTCTACACGGCGCGCACCGGCCAGGACCGCGACAAGATCGCGGCCATGATGGACCGCGAAACCTGGCTGACGGCCGCCCGTTCGGTCGAGCTGGGCTTTGCCGATGGCTACCTCGACGGTTCCGAGGTGGCCCATGCGGGCGCGGATGCGGCGGCACGCGAACACCTGCGCGCCGAGAAGCGTTTTGACCTGGTGGCCGCGCGGGCGGGCATCGGGCGCAATGACGCGCGGGGCCTCCTGCGCGATCTGAAAGGTGACTTGCCTGGTGCGGTCACAACCGGCTTGCCTGGCGCGGCCGATATCGAGGCCGAGCTCGCGGAGCTCCTGGCCGATCTCAAATCCTGAAAATCGGAGAACGATATGAAACACGTTCCTTTCAGCGTCATGGCCTCGGCCATGATCGCCAGCGCGCCGGCCGGTGTCCTGGGCAATCCCCGCGCCGATGCGGGCAACGTCGCGCAACTCCTCAAGGATGTGCGCGCCGAGGTGGGCGGCCTGCGCGACGATGTGATGAAAAAGGCCGAGGCTGCGGTCAAACAGGCCGAGAAGGGCGAGGCCCTCTCGACCGAGCTCAAGGCGCAGATCGATGAGATCATGCCCAAATTCAACGAGGCCACCCAGGCGCAGGCCAAGCTCGAGGGCCAGCTCCTGGCGCTCGAGGCGCGCACGCTGGATGTTGAGCAGCTCGCGGCCTCGGGCGGTCGCGGCGGCCAGGCGCAGCTTTCGGTCGGCGCCGAGGTGGCGCAAAGCGATGAGCTCAAGGCTTATGTCGAGGGCGGCCTGCAAGGGTCTTTCACCTTCAAGCCGCAGGCGGCGATCACCACCGTGGACACCTCGGGCGCGGCCTGGTCCGAACGCGAGACCACGCCGGTGAACATGGCGCGCCGCGCCCTGCGCATCCGTGGCTTGCTCAATGTCGTGAACACCGGCGCCAGCGTGATCGAGTACGCCAAGCAAACCACCCGCACGGACAACACCGGCATGGTGGCCGAGGGGGGCACCATCCCTGCCGGTGATCTTGGCTGGACGCAAACCGAGGTGAATGTGCGCAAGATCGCGGAATCGATCCCGGTTTCGGATGAGGCAATTGCCGATATCGCGCGCCTGCAAGGCGAGATCGATGGCGAGTTGCGCTATGCCCTGAATTTCAAAGAGGAGACGCAAATCCTCGCAGGTGACGGCACCGGGCAAAACCTCTCGGGCCTCATCACCGAGGCCACCGCCTTCTCTGCGGCCGCGGGCCTGCCCGATACCAACCGTATCGAGCGCCTGCGCCTCGCCATGCTGCAAGTCGTGCTGAACGATTACGCCGCGGATGCGCTGGTGCTGAACCCGACCGACTGGGCGGCCATCGAGCTGACCAAGGACAGCCAGGGCCGTTTCATCATCGGCAACGCGGACAGCCCTGCCGGCCCGAGCCTGTGGCGCCTGCCCGTGGTCGAAAGCAACAGCATGACCGTCGGCTCCTGGCTGGTCGGTGCACTGGCGATGGCGGCGACGCTCTACGACCGCCAGGAAACCGAGGTTCTGATCTCTTCGGAGCATTCCGACAACTTCACCAAGGGCATGAAAACCGTGAAGGCGAGCAAGCGGGTGGCCCTGGCGGTCAAGCGCCCGGCCTCGCTGGTGACGGGTGATTTCACCTTCATCTGATCCTTGTGATCGCAGCAGCCTTGGGCGGTGATCCGCCCCAGGCCCGCAACCCCTGACAGGAGGCCCCGACATGGCCGAGAATTTCCTGCGCATGACGCGCACGCAAACCGGCGATGCCGGCACGTTTCACGCGGGCCGCATCTACCGCGAGACCCCGAAAACCGCCAAGACCCTGGCGGCCTATCTCAAGCGCGGCTTTGCCGAGCCGATCACAAAGAAAGAGATCGCAGCCCTCGAGGCGGCCGGCGGGGTGGCCGGGGCCGCGGCCGCAGAGGCCAAGGAAGCCGAGGCCAAGGCGGCGGCCGAAAAGGCGGCAGCGGAAAAGGCCGCGGCAGAAAAGGAAGCTGCCGAGAAGGCGGCGGCCGAGAAGGCCGGGGAATAACCCGCCATGCTCGAGCTCCTGACAGAGCCGGCGGCCGAGGTCATGACCTCGGCCGATCCGATCCTGCGCGCCCAGCTTCGCCTCGAGGAGGGCGAGACCGAGGAGGACGCCTTGATCGATGCGCTGGCGGTTTCGGCGCGGATGCATGTCGAACGCTATGCACGGATCGGGCTTTTGCCGCAGACATGGCGGCTGACGCTGGGCTATTGGCCCGCCTGCGCGCTGGCCTTTCCGCGTGCCCCGGTGCGATCCGTCGAGGCGGTGCGCTACACGCAAAGCGACGGCTCGCAGGCGGTGCTCGATCCGGCCGATTATGAGCTGACAAAAGCCGGCCCGACTGCCGGACTCGCGCCGGCTTTCGGCAAGAGCTGGCCGGCGATCCCGCATCGCGGCCGCGTCGAGATCGATTTCTCGCTCGGCTATGACGATGCCGCCGCGATCCCGGCGCCGATCAAGCAGGCCATCCGCCTCGAGGTCGCGCACCTGTTCGCAAACCGCGAGGCGGTGGCGCAGGGCGGCCTCGCGCCGATCCCGCTGGGCGTTGCCGATCTCCTCGCGCCGTATCGGCTTTTCGTATGAGCGGCGCCGACAAATGGCGGCGCCGCCTGGCCTTTGATGCCCCGGCGGCGCCGACCCGCAACGCCTTTGGCGAGGATGTGCCGGGCGGCTGGACGGAAAGCCATGTCACCCGTGGTGACCTAATCTATCAGGCCGGCAGCGAGGCCATCGCGGCCGCGCGCTATGCCGGGCGCCAGGTGCTCAAGGTGAAAATCCGCACCGGCACCGGCGCCCGCGCCATCAAGGTGGGCTGGCGGATGCGCCTTCTCGCGAATGGCACGACATGGGATGTCAAGGAAGTGGACGCGATCACGCAACGCGCTTTCGTGTTCCTGGTGATCGAGGGGCCGGTTTCGTGACCGTCAAGCTCGACGTGAAAGGCTTTCGCGAGATCGAGAAGGCCCTCGCAAAGCTGCCCGCCTCGACGGCCAAGGGGGTGGCAAAGCGCGCCATGCGCGCCGAGCTCAAGCCCGTGGCCTCGATGGCAAACGCGCTTTGGCCGGGCGCGGATGATGATGTTTTCAAGGTGGGCAGCAAGGTCAAGTGTGGCCAGCCGCAGCCAAAGCGCGGCCGGTCGATTGTCAACTTGCATGTGGGGGCGGTGAACAAGCCCGAGGCGCACCTGATCGAATGGGGCACCGGCCCGCGCAAGCATGAAAGCGGCAAATACGTGGGCGCCGTTGCGCCGCACGCGATGCTCGGCCCAGCCTGGGACGCGAACCGGCACGGGATGCTCGAGGGCCTCGGCGCGCGGCTCTGGGATGAGATCGCCAAGACGATGGCCCGCCGCGCAGCAAAGGGGAAATGACGCAATGGCAATCGCAAGAATTACGGTTACGCCGCGGCGCTGGTGGACATGCACCGGGCTTGTCGGCGCTGCCCTGGCCGCGGGCGGGCTCAAGCTGGGCCTGCCCCTGCGCTTCTTCTGCAAGATCAAGGTTGACTGATGGAAGAGGAGCTTCTCGCGCTCCTCTCGGGCGCCGTGGCCTGGCGGGTTTCCTGGGGCGCCCTGGGCGAGGATGACAGCCTGCCGCGCGCCGCGATCTACCGGCAGGGCGGTGAGCGCGATCATACGATGCGCGGCCCGGCGGGCATGACCTCGCGCGTTCAAATCGACTGCTACGGCAAGACCTTTGAGCAGGCCATCGGCGCAAGCCGTGACTTGCGCCAGGCGCTCGAGGGCTACCGGGGTGGTGTGATCCTCGGCGCCTTTCTCAAATCGGTGCGGGATGACCTGCCCGAGGACGTGGGGCCCCTGCGCCGCGTCTCGATGATCTTCTCGGTGGTGCACCGGGATTAACCCCGCGGGCCTTGCCCGCATTTCCTGACAAGAGGAGAGCCAAATGGCTGAATCTGTTTCTACCATCGGCTACGGCGACAAGCTGGAATGGTCGACCGATGGCGGCACCACCTGGACGGAGGTTGCCGAGCTGAAAACCTGCGACGTGCCCGCGCATTCGGTCGAGAAGGTCGAGCGCACGCATATGAGCTCGCCGGGGCGTACCAAGGAATACACGCCGGGCCTGCGCGATCCGCAGGACGTGGCCTTTGCCTTCAACTTCAACAGCACGGATTATGCTGCGCTCTACGCGCTCGAGACCGCGGGCACGGTGGCGGACTGGCGGCACACGCTGGCGACCGAGGACGGCACCGCCACCGGGGCGATCTATGAATATTCCGGCTTTGTCGAGCTGGCGGGCGGCACCCGTGAGGTCGAGGGCGTGGCCGAGGTCACGGCCACGATCAAGCGCACCGGCGTTGCGACCTTCACGGCGGCCGCCTGATGCTGGGCGAGGTTCCCCTGGGCGAGGGTGAAAATCGCCAGGTGCTCAAGCTCTCGGCTTCGGCAATGGTGCGGCTCGAGCGGGCGAATGATGCCGGCATCGACAAGGTGCTTGCCGGGCTGCAACCGGACACCGATGGGTTTTCCGTGGGCCGCTTCGTCGGTCTCTTTGCCGAGCTCCTCAACGCCGGCAAGGGCGCCAGCGAGGAGGAGGCGCTCGACCTCATCGACGCGGTGGGCTTTGCGCCGGCCGTGGCGGCATTCGAGGAGGCTTGCGAGGCCGCATTCCCCCAGGAAGCGCCGGGAAAGCCGACCCCCCAGGGCAAGCGGAAACCGGCTCGCAAGTAAGCGGGCGGCGCCAGGACTTCGGGCGCCTTCTCGAGCATTGGGTGGCGGCGGGGCAAGACCCCGCCGCGCTCTGGGGGTACTGCCCGCGCGAGATCGATCACATTCTGCGCGGGGCGGCTTATCGCGATCAGGCCCAGGCCTGGCTTGTGGGCCGGTATGGGGCGGTGGGTTTCCACCAGCCGCAGGACTACCCGAACGCGCCCAAGCTGATCGATTACGCCCCGCCCGCCTCGGGCGTCGAGGCCGAGATCGCCGCGATCCGCCGGCGTGTGCGGATCGAACACGACACCAGACAAGCGAGGGGCCGCAATGGCAATTGAGATCGGCGCGCTGCGCGCGCTTCTGAGCCTCGATAGCGCCGCATTCGAACGCGGCGCCAAGCGTGCCGAGGCCAGCATGAACGGGCTGCAACGCTCGCTGAAAGCGGCCTCTCGCAAGCTCGGCGGGATCGGCAAGAAACTGACCACCCGCGTGACCTTGCCGATTGTCGGGATCGGCGCCGCGGCGGTCAAAAGCTCTCTCGCGACCATCGACGCACAAAGCAAGATGGCGCAGAGCCTTGGCGCCTCTACGGCGGCGGTGCAGGTGCTTTCCCGCGCCGCGGATCGCGCGGGCCTCTCGAGCGGTGAGCTTGAACAGGTCGCGCGGCAGCTCACGAAACGGCTTTCCCAGGTGGCGGCCACTGGCAAGGGGCCGGCGGCCGATGCGCTCAAGCGGCTGGGGATCAGGGCGGCCGATCTGGCGGAAATGGACCTAGACCAGAAAATCGGGTTCCTGAACAAGGCGATTGCCGAGACCATCCCCGAGGCCGAGCGCGCGGCCATTTCGATGGCGCTTTTCGGATCGCGCGCGGGGCTTGTGGCCGGCCGCCTGGACGCGGCGACCATCGAGGCGGCGCGCAAGGAAATGGAAAAATTCGGCGTTGTCGTGAGCGAGGTTGACGCCGACGCCATCGAAACCGCGAACGATGCGATTTCCGGCCTGGGGCTGGTGGCCCGTGGCCTGGGAAATCAGCTTGCGGTCGCCCTGACGCCGACGCTCAACGCGATTGCCGAGACGCTGGCGAATTGGGCCGCGAAATTCTCGGCCCTCGACCCCAGGATGAAAGCGATCATCGCCGGGGTGGTGGCCTTTGCCGCTGCCGCCGGGCCGCTGGCAATGGGTCTCGGCTTTGTCGCCGCGGGCCTTGCCGCGCTGGCCTCGCCCATCGGCCTAGTGATCGTGGGGCTCATCGCGGTGGCCGCGGCGGCCGCCTATGTGGCGAGCAATTGGGACACGATCAAGCGCGATTACCCCGCCACCGCTTCGGCGCTCGAGGCGGTGGGCGCCGCGGCCAAGGATATCGGCAGCGGCATGGCCGACGCGATCAAGCGCGCATTCGAGGCGGGCGAGACCATGCTGCGCGGCGGGATTTCGACCTATCAGGCGCTTGTCGATGGCGATCTCAAGGCCGCTTTCGAGGGGATCAAGACCGTGGCCGGCGCCGCGGTTTCCGCGGCAATCGCGCAGCTCGACCTTTTCACGCTGGGCGGCGCCTCGGCCCTGAAGGATGCGATCATCGGCATGGGTGCCAAGATCGAGGAGTTCCTGCCGGGCCTGGTCGAGAAGGCGCGCAGCATCGGCACCAAGATCAAGGCGGCCGTCACGGAAAAGGTGCCGGATTTCATCCTCGCCGGGATGGATATTGCCAAGGCGATTGCCGAGGGCCTGCGGGAAATGATCGGCCGCGCGGTCGATTACGTCAAAGACCTCGGCCCCAAGATCGTGGCGGCAATCAAGGAAATGGCCGAATCGGTGATCGCGGCGGCAAAGCAGCTCGGGACCGATCTGGTCGAGGGGATCAGGCTTGGCATTGCCGAGAAGATCGAGACCGCCAAGGCGGCGATCCGCAATGCCTTTACCGGGGTGATCGGCACCGCGAAAGAGACCGTTGACAGTCACTCGCCCTCGCGGGTGTTCATGCAGATCGGCCGCGACCTGATGGACGGCGCGCGGATCGGGATCGATGAGAAGGCGCCCGAGGCCGCCCGCGCCGCCGCCCGTGCCGGCGAGGCGGCAACCAAGGCGATGGATCAGGCGGTTGAGGCCGCGGGGCCGTCGCAGCTCGAGGTCTATATCGGGCGGATTTCCGACGCGATGGCACAGGCCATTGTGGACGGCAAGAGCATGGGCGACGCGCTGCGCCAGGTGTTCAAGCAGATCGCCAAAGACCTGATTGCATCCGGTATCCGCAAGCTGATCGGCGGCTTGTTCGGGGGGCTCCTCGGCGGCGGCGGCGGCGCGGGCATCTTTGGCGGCTTCAAAGGGTTCTTTGCCAAGGGCGGCACGCTTGGGGCGGGCGAATGGGGCATCGCCGGTGAGGCCGGCCCCGAGCCAGTGGTCGGGCCTGCGCGGATCATCCCTAACAGCGCGATGAGCCAGGGCGGCGGATCGATGGCGATCAGCGTCACGGTGAGCGGCGCGCGCGGAAATGCGGAGATCGAGGAAATGGTGCAACGGGGCGTGCAAGGTGGGCTTGCGCAATATGACCGCATTTTGCCCGACCGGGTGGCGGCGATCCGGCGTGACCCGCGGGTGCGCTACTGATGGCGATCACATTTCCGCTCGGCGCGCCGACCTTCTGGGATGGCCTGCGCATCGCTTCGCTTTCGTTTCGCCTGGGCGAGGCGATGAGCGTTTCGGAAACCGGCGGCGGCGAGGTGCTGGCCGCGCGCATGGGCACCCGGCTCTGGTCGGGTGAGGCCCGCATCCCGCCGGCCGAGGATCAGGATCAGACGCTTGCCCTGATCGACCTGATCCGCCAGCCCGGTGCGCCCTTCATGGTCTATGACCGGCGCCGGGAGTTTGCCCAGGCCGATCCCGATGGCGCGATACAGGGCGCCGCGGTTTGCCGCGTGGCAAGCGTGGCGAGCAACGCCCGCGAAATGACCCTCACCGATCTGCCGTCCGGTTATGTGCTGACGCCGGGCGATCATCTTTCGATTTCCTACGGCTCGACCCCGATCCGGTATTTCCTGGCGCGGGTGGTGACGGGCGGAACCTTTGTCGGCGCGCCGGCGCAAGTGACCGTCGAGGTGGTGCCGGGCATCCCCGAGGCGGTGGCGGCCGATGACGTGGTGCGGCTGATCCAACCGATCTGCAAGGCGGTCTATGTGCCCGACAGTTTCAGCGGCGTCTCGCGCGATCTGGTGCTCGACAGCGGCTTTTCGTTCAAGTGGAGGCAAACCCTGCGATGACCTATCCCGTTGTGGCGCGCGGTGCGCTTGCGCTCGAGGTGCTGATCTGGATCGAGGCCAAGGATCGCGAGACCGGGACGCCGCAGGCGATGGGCCTGCATACCGGCCTCGAGGATCGGGCCTTTGTGATCGATGGCGATCAGCGGACATACACCGGCGCCGGGGCCGTGCTCGAGGTGGCCGACCTGGTATCGCAGGTGGGCCTCGGGGTGCAGATGCAGACCGCGGGCCTGGCTCTTGTCACCGATGAGGTGCAACAGCTCATCCGGGGATATGACGCCCGGCAGGCGCCGGTCGAAATGCACCTCGCGCGCTTCGATCCCGAGACAAACGCCCTGATCGAGATTACCCGCGTTTTCAAGGGCTGGCTCGATGAGGCCACGCTGCGCGAGGGCGTCAAGAATGGCGAGGCCTCGCTCTCGGCCCGCCTGGCAAGCTCGGCCCGCGCCCTGACCCGCCGCGTGCCGCTGCGGCGGTCTGATGAGGCGCACCGCGCGACCCATGCCGGGGATCGGTTCTTTCGCTATGCGGACGTGTCCGGGGCCGTGGGTGTCTGGTGGGGCATGAAGCGCGGCGGCGGCAAGGGCGGGGGCCAGTCGTTTGCCGAGAAGCTGGCAGGCATTTCGTCCCGCTTGGAAAACCGGGGGGGCACGGCCGATGGTTGAGCGCCGCAAGGATTGGCGGCCGCGCCTGGCCGCATATCTCGGGGAGGTTGCCCGCCTGCGGTTCCGGCCCGGCGAGCATGATTGCGCCCTGTTCGCGGCCGGGGCCGTCGAGGCCATGACCGGCACCGACCTGGCGGCGGGGTGGCGCCGCACCTATCGCACGCTCGAGGATGGCCTCGCGCTCCTGGCGCAGGAGGGGCACGGCGATCATGTGGCGCTTGCCGCCGCGCACCTCGAGGAGGTCGCGCCGATCCGCGCCCAGGTGGGCGATGTGGCGGCCGTGCGTGAAGGCGAGGCGCTGGCCCTGGGGATCGTGCAGGGGCCGTCAATCTATGTGCTGCGGCCCTCGGGCCTGGGCCTTGTGCCCCTGACAGATGCAGAAAGGGCGTTCCGCGTATGATCCGCCTCAATATCCTTGTTTTGGCGCTGGCCTTCCTGGTGGTGGGCGCCGATCCGGCCGCGGCCGAGCCGGTCAGTGCGGCGATTGCCGCGGTCGGCTCCTGGTTCGCGGGGCTTGGCGTGATCGGCCAGGCGCTTGTGCGGCTGGCCGTGGGCCTTGTCCTGTCCAAGCTGACGCAGGCCAAGCTCAAGGCGCCCGAGGCGGCGGGCGGCCTCAAGACGGAGGCCACGCTCACCGGGGGTGACAATTCCGAGGGTTTCGTGCTGGGGCGCTATGCCACCGCCGGCGCCTTTGTCGCGCCCCCCCTGAGCTGGGGCTCGCGCCGCGCGCAACTGGTCTATGTGATCGATCTTGGCCTGCCGGGGCAGGTGGTGTCCGGCATCTATGTCAACGGCGAGCGCCAGGCGTGGAGCGGTGTGCAGGACGGTAAGGGCCGCGGCGAGCTGAACACGGGCGGCGCCTATGATGGCCGGGTGTGTCGTTATCTCTATGACGGCACGCAAACCGCCGCCTCGCCCTATCTCCTCAACCGCCTGGGCAGTGATCCAGACTTCCCTTGGACCCCCGACATGGTGGGCAAGGGGCGATCCTATGCGGTCCTGACGTTTATCCTGGACAAGGGCGACAAGGCCAAGTTTTCCGGCCTGCCGACCGTGCTTTTCGAGATCGAGGGCCTGCCGCTCTACGACCCGCGCAAGGATGGCAGCGCGGGCGGTTTCGGGGCGCATCGCTGGAATGACCCCGCGACCTGGGAGCCGACCGAAAACCCGGCCGTGATGATCTACAATATCCTGCGCGGGATCGCCTTGCCGAACGGGGCCACCTGGGGCGGGCGCGCCACGGCCGAGGATTTGCCCCTGGCGACCTGGGCCGCGGCGATGAATGAATGCGACCTGTCCGTGACCGTCGAGGGCGGCGGCACCGAGCCGCAATATCGCGCCGGCACCGAGGTGCGCGTGGCGCAGGATGAGCCGGCGCAGGTGATCGAGGATCTTCTGGCATCCTGTTCGGGTGAGCTGGTCGAGGAGGGGGGCACCTGGTATATCCAGATCGGCGCGCCCGCCCTGCCGTCCTATTTCTTCACCGATGCGGACGTGGTGATCTCTCGCCCGCAGGAGCTTGACCCGTTCCCCGGCCTGGCGGACACGACCAACGCCGTGGCGATCACCTATCCCGAGCCGGTGATGGCCTGGCAGACGAAAGAGGCGCCGACCGTCCTGCGGCCCGATCTCGAGCTCGAGGACGATGGCCGCCGGCAGATCGCAAGCCTGCCCCTGCCGACCTGTCCGCACGCGATCCAAGCGCAGCGCCTCGCCAAGAGTTACCTCGAGGATGCCCGCCGGTTCCGGGTGCACCGCCTGACCCTGCCGCCGGATGCGGCGCATGTGCCGCCGCTTTCAACCGTGGCCTGGACCAGCGCCCGCAACGGCTATGCGGCCAAGCTGTTCGAGGTGCAAAAGAAACAGGTGCAACTGCGCACGCTCCTGACACAGGTGGCCGTGCGCGAGCGCGACCCCGGCGATTACGATTGGAGCGCCGCGGATCAACTGCCCTATGACGTGCCCCCGGCCACGGTCACGACGCCTGAGCCCTACGCGCTCGAGGGGCTTTCGGTTGTCGCCGGTGCGATTTCTGACGGCACCACGGGCCGCCGCCCGGCGGTGATCGCGACCTGGACCGAGGACGGCGCCGGGGGCGTCGATTACGAGGTGAGGCTTTCCGGCGGCGAGGTGATCACCCAGGGCCGCGCCCCGGCCGAGGCCGCGCGCCTGGTGGTGGCCGAGGGCGTTCTGCCGGCCACCGATTACGAGGCCCGCCTGCGCCCCGCCGGCGAGGAGGAGCTCTTTGACTGGTCCGATTGGCTCGAGGTCACGACGCCCGATCTGCGCCTGACCGAGGCCGACCTGGCCGATACCCTTGCGGGCAAGATCGATGAGGCCCTTGACCGCCACGACGCGGCGCTTGCCGATGCAACCGGCGTGATTGCCGAGCTGCGGGACGCGGCCGAGGCCAGCTTTGGCCTGCTCGACCGCCCCACCGCCCTGGCCGACGATATCCCCCGGCTCGAGACCGGCCTCGAGGAGGCTTATCAGCGGCTCATGGGGCTGGAATGGGCGCAGTTCGGCACCAACAAGACACTTGCCGGCGCGGGCATCTTTGTGGACAGCGAGACCGGCGCGGTGCGGATCGCCGCATTCGAGCGCGCGGAGGCCCGCGTCTCGAATGTCGAGATCAACCTCTCGGCCGTCGAGGCAGCGCTCGAGCTCAAGGCAACGGTGGCCTATGTCAACGACACGGTGAGCCAGGCGATTTCCGAGGCGGTGCTCGACCCCTCTCAAATCCCGCTTCTCGATGATCTCGATCTGCGCATCACGGATGCAGAGGTCAGGC
This sequence comes from Antarctobacter albus, assembly GCF_900101505.1. GTDB lineage: Bacteria > Pseudomonadota > Alphaproteobacteria > Rhodobacterales > Rhodobacteraceae > Antarctobacter > Antarctobacter albus. Next base: position 57,470 of record NZ_FMZI01000020.1, on the reverse strand, counting down.
TCGACGCGGCCGAGGGTACGATCACCACGCTGACCGATACCCTGACGGTGGCGGGCGGCCTTGTCAGCATGACCACGGTCACGCAGGAGCTCGACAGCCTGCAAGGCCAGATCAACCAGCGCGTGACAACCGCCACGTTCGACGGGCTCGAGGACCGCGTGACCACGGCCGAGGGCAGTCTCACGGCGCTGGGGGATACGGCGGCGATTGCCGATGCGGTCGAGGTGACGCGCCAGCTTTACGACGACAGCGCCGACGACACGCAGCGCCGGATTGCCGATCTCTGGGACCGCTGGACGGGAGACGAGGCCGTGCGCCGCGCGACAGCACAGGGGCGCCGCGATCTCTCGGCGCGGGTGGATGTTGGCCTCGCGGCCGAGGCTTCCGAGCGGCTGGCGCTCAAGGCCGTGCAGGAGGCCACGGCCGCCTCGCTGGTGGAGGAAAGCACGGCGCGCGCGGCAGAGGATGAGGCGCAAGCCGCGTTGATCGCATCGCTGCAAGCGACCCTGACCGGCGCGCAGGGCGAGATCACGGTCAATGCGGGCGCGATCTCTGGCCTCGACACGCGGGTGACGGCGGCCGAGGGTGAGATCACCTCGCAAGCCTCCTCGATCACCTCGCTGCAAGCCGGTGTCTCCGCAGCCCAGGGCGCGGCCGACGCGGCGCAAGCGGATGCGGACGGCAACGCCACGGCGATCTCTGGCCTCGACACGCGGGTGACGGCAACCGAGGGTGAGATCACCTCGCAAGCCTCCTCGATTGTCTCGCTGCAATCGGATGTTGGCGACAACAGCGCGGCGATCACGAACCTGCAAAACACCAAGGTGGACGGAGCGGGCGCGGTCTCGGCGGTCGAGGCAACGATCTCGGCCGAGTATGCCAGTCTTACCGCGATGGCCTCGGCCACCGCCTTTGCCAAGGCCCAGGCGGATGGCATCGCGGCCGGCTATGTCTGGCGGCTGAACGGGCAAAACCTGATCGAGCTGGTGAGCGTGTCAGAGGGCACAAGCGGCCCGGTGAGCACCTACAAGATCGCGGCTGATTATGTCGAGATCACCGGGGTTGCCCAGATCAAGACCGCGGTGCTGGATGAGCTCTTTGCCGATAGTATCGTGACGGGGCGGCTGGAAGTGACCGGCGAGCTGATCGTGCCCGGCGCGGTTTCGGATCAGATTGTGATCGAGGCTCTACCATCGACAAGCATCAACGGAAACAGCCCCATCGTCACCACGGCCCAAATTCCGCAAGCTGCTGCGCAATTGTGGATCGTCGCGGCGGCATTGGAAGTCAGGACCGACGACGCCGGAGGGGTGGATGAGGTTTATCTGCAAGGCCGCGCGAAAGTTGGCGGGGTTTGGTCTGGCTGGGAAACACTGAGCGGCCCGTTTCCGGTCAGCACCGCGTTCACGCCTATAGGGCTTTCGAGCTTGTTCGTGCGCCTCGGGACGGATGTCCAGTTTCGGATTTTCTACAATTCCGTGAACGACGGCGATTATCAAAATCTTGTGCTGCGATGCCAGGCGGTTCTGAAATGACCGGCCGGCCGCACATGACCCTCTGTAACTGAAATAGGAGAACGCAATGGCCTGGTATAAGACCGGGACCGTATCGGTCACGAATGGCAGCGCCACGGTGACGGGCAGCGGCACCGCCTGGGTGGCGAATGCCCGCGTGGGGCAGGCCTTCGCCCTCGAGGGCGCGGGCGAGCAATACGAGATCACCGCGGTGGTCAGCGACACCGAGCTGACGATCTCGCCGGCCTACCTGGGCAGCACGCAGAGCGGCCAGGCCTATGCCATCATTCCAGTGGTGGGGTTTTACCGGCAGGCCTATGACGCCCTTGCGGCGGCGGTCGCGCAATGGTCGAGCTATGCCGGCACGGTGCTTTCGGGCCTGTTCGGGGACGGCACGGCGGCGGCGCCTGGTATTGGTTTCGAGGACGAAACCAATACCGGGTTTTTCCGCAAGGCCGCGGGCCAGCTCGGGATTGCCACGGGCGGCGTGCAGCGTGCGCTCCTCTCCTCGGCCGCGTTGCAAGTTGACGTGCCCCTGACAGGCACGGCCGTGACCCAGAGCGCGACCGATGCCACCGCCGGGCGCCTCCTGAAGGTCGGTGATTTCGGGATTGGCGAGGATGCCGGCCCGGTGGTGGCCGACCTGGACGCGCACGACCTGTCGGGTTTCTACTTTGCCTATGGCGGCCAGCACGCGAGCGCCCCGGCCGGCACGAACCCGTTTCCCGATTTGGGCGGCGCCTTTGGCCTCATGGCGGGCACCGGGACGATTGGTGCGGCCACGGAATACCTTTGGCAGGTTGCCATCCTCTACAGCGTCTCTGGGCCGGTCATGAAGTTCCGCAGCAAGGCGACCGCCTGGACGGATTGGGAGGAGGTCTATTCGACCAGCAACCTGATCGGGACGGTCAGCCAGAGCGGCGGAACCCCGACAGGCTCGATCCTTGAAAAGGGCAGCAACGCCAACGGCAATTACATCCGCTATGCGGACGGCACGCAGATTTGTGATGTGCGCCTGGCGTCCAGCAGCGCGGGGGCTGTGACCTGGACTTTCCCTGCCTCTTTCGCAGCCGTGCCGCAGGTTGCCGCAACGCCGAACCAAGACAACGCCCGTTTCGCCACCACCACGGCCGGCGCGGTCGGATCGGTCAATTTCTCGGTGTGGAACACCGCGCAAATCCGGCTTGATGCGATCTCGACTTCCTTGATCGCTATCGGCCGCTGGTACTGAGGAGGCAGGAATGCAGATCACACTTTCCCCCGTCCGCCGCGAGGGGCGGCCGACCTTCGAGCGCCTTGGTGATGCTCTGGTGAACGATGGCGAAACCTTCGATTTCTCGGGCGTGCCCGAGGGCGCGCAGCTTCCTGCAGAGGCGGTGGCATCGGATTGGCTCGCCGGCCCGGTGACGCGGATTGCCGGCGAGCTGCACCTCGCGCTCTTGCACGGTGCCAACGCGCCGCAGGAAACGCTCTTTCCCGATCTGGTGCAGGTCGCCGGCGATGGCGCCGTGCCCCTGCCGCCCTATGACGCGACCGCACCCGAGGAGGCAAGCGCATGAGTGTTGACCTGTCCAAACTGGTAACGGCCGAGGAGCTGGCCGCCCAGGCCGCAGCCCGCCGCGCGAAAGCGATCAAGGCCGAGGTGCAGGCCCGCATCTTCGCGGTGGTCGATCAGAACACGCAGGCCAGCCTCCTGGCCGCGATGGTGGCCGGCGCTCTGACCTCGGCCGATGAGACCACCTTTGCCGATGGGCAGGCCTGGATCGAGGCGACAAAGCAGGCCGGCCGTGATGCGGTATCCTCGGGCGATGATCCGATCTGGCCCGCCGTGCCCGCCGGCGTGGCCGAGCTTGCGGCGCAGTTCTGACAATGCCGCCCCACACCAATGAGGAGCTGGCGGCGGCCGCCGCGATCCTCGCCGCGGCCGAGGAGCTGCCCGAGCTGACCCCGGCAGAGATCAAGCGCCTCAAGAGGATGGCGCAGGACGATGCGCGGGCGGAATGGGCGTGGTCTATCCTGCGCCGCTGGCTGATCGCCCTTGGCGCGGTGGCGGCCTTTGTCGTCGCCCTGAAAAACGACCTCCTCGAGCTCTATAAATGGATTTCCGCGCTCTTGTCGCGGTGATCACCTGGGCCTCGATCCGCGCCGCCTGGCTCGGGACGGGGCTGCGGGCGCCGCTCTGCGCAATCGCGTGGGAGCCGCGCGCCCTGCCCGGCTGGCGGGCCTGGGTCTGGTGCGCGGATCGCGCCCTCGCCTGGTTTGAAACCGACCATTGCCGGCGCTCGGCCGGCCGACATTTCCCACAGGAGTGACACATGGCAAATCTGCCCTGGAAGGGCGCGGCTCGGCCGCGCTCTGCACATGTCATGCGCGCGGCCGCCACGGCCCTGCGCTGCGAGGAGGCCGCGATCCGCGCGGTTTTCGAGGCCGAGGCGGCCGGCGCGGGCTTTCTGTCCGATGGTACGCTCAAGCGGCGGTTTGAACCGCATCACATGCCCGGCAGCGCGATGGGCTGGCGCGAGGCGTTCAAGATCAAGCCGGGCCGCCGCGAGGCGCTTTTCCTCGAGGCTTTCGACCGCGATCCCGAGGCCGCCCTGCGCGCGACCTCCTGGGGCCTGCCGCAGATCATGGGGTTCAACCACGCGGACGCGGGTTTTGGATCGGCGCGGGAAATGGTCAAGGCGATGGCGCAAGGCGAGGATTTCCAGATCAGCGCCTTTACCGCCCTTGTGATCGCCTGGGGCCTCGATAGCGCGATCCGCGCGCATGACTGGCACGAGTTTGAACGGCGCTACAACGGCGGCGGCCAGGGCGGCGCCTATGCCCGCAAGATGGAAAAGCTCTATCGCAAGCATTCCGGCCGGGCCTCGGCCGAGGTGCTGCGTCTCGGCAGCTCGGGCGCCAATGTCACCCGCTTGCAGGCGGCGCTCGGGATCGTGGCCGATGGCGATTTCGGCCCGGCCACCAAGGCCGCGGTCGAGGCTTTCCAAACCAAAGCGGACTTGCCGGCCGATGGCATCGTGGGTGCGCGCACCTGGGCCGCGCTCGAGGCCGCCGGGACCAAGCCCGCCAAGGTTCAGGCAACGCCCGGCGATGCGCTTCTCGACCGGGCCGAGGACGCGCTGCGCAAGGGCGGCCTCGGGGCCGGCGCGGGCTTCACCGGGCGCGATCTCCTCGACAGGGTGCCGCAGGGCGCCATAGAGGCCTTGACCTATGGCGCGGTGGCCCTCGCCCTCCTCTACGCGCTCACGCTCATCCTGCGGCGCCTGCGGAGGGCTGCGCGATGATCCGGGCCGGTGCCGCGCTTCTCGCGCTTGCCCTCCTCGCCGGCTGCGGTGCCCTGGGCAAGCTGCCCGGCCTCGGCGGCCCGAACGTGACCGCCAATGTCCAAGCCGGCGCAGAGCCGCGGCAGGCGGTGATCGCCGGGGGCGACACGCGCCTGACCGTCACCCGGCCGCAGGCGCGCGATATCGAGCTGATCGAGCGGGATCAGGGGGTGCGTACCGAGCGGGTGGAACGGCTCGAGATCAGGCACGATGCGCCGCTTTGGGTCTGGCTCCTGGTGGTGGTGCTCTGCGGTCTGGCGGCCGTGCAGGCGGGCATGTCGCTGGACGATTACCTCGACCGGCGCCGGGCGCGCCGGCGCCCTGGGGGCTGACGGTGCCGGGGCGGTGCTTTTTTCGGTCTATCGCGTGCCGGTAGCGTCCTGGGCAGGCGATAGAACAAGAGGAGGACGCAATGGCGAGCGTCAATCAAGTAACAATCGTGGGCAATCTCGGCCGCGATCCCGAAATGCGCACATTTCAGGACGGCGGGAAGGTGGCAAACCTGACCGTGGCAACCTCTGAAACCTGGAAGGACCGCAACACCGGGGAAAGGCGCGAGCGCAGCGAATGGCACCGCGTTGCGATCTTCGGCAACCTGGCCGAGATCGCGGATCGCTACCTGCGCAAGGGCTCAAAGGTGTTCCTGCAAGGCAAGCTGCAAACCCGCAAGTGGCAGGACCAGAGCGGACAGGACCGTTACACCACCGAGGTGGTGCTGCAAGGCTATGATGCCAAGATGGTGATGCTGGGCGATCCGCGCGGCCAGGATGGCGGATCGCGCGGCGGTTACGATCAAGGCGGCGCCGGCGGCAGCTCGGGCGCGAGCACGGGCCAGGGCGCGCCGGGCCGCGATATCGATGATGAAATCCCGTTCTGAGGTGGGCGCAATGGCGGATATTGATCTCCTGCCCGAGGCGCCCCGCGTGATCGGGATTTCCGGCAAGATTGGCGCCGGAAAGAGCGAGGTGGCGGGCACGCTCTCGGCCTGGGGGTTTGCCCGCCTCGAATTTGCCGGCCCGTTCAAGGCCGCCCTGATGGCTATTCTCCTCGCGGACGGCCACCCGCGCGGCGCGGCTCATGACCTGGTGTATGGCGCCCGAAAAAACGAGCCATGCGATACGTTTTGCGGCCAGACGATGCGCCACGCGCGCCAGTCTCTCGGGACCGGCTGGGGCCGGGATCAGATCGGCGCGGATTGCTGGGCGGGCATTGTCGAGCGCCGGATCGCGCGCGAGCTGGCCGCGGGCCGGCGGGTGGTGGTCGAGGACGTGCGATATCCAAACGAGGCCGCGGTGATCCGGGGCGCGCACCCTTCGGCCGAGATTTGGCAGATCACCGGCCGCGCCTCGGCCGCCGGCGTGGCGGCCGCGCATTGTTCCGAGGCGTTCGATCTGCCCGATCCCGATCTGATCCTGCACAATTCTGGCACGCTCGATGCGCTCGAGGCCCAGGTGCTCGAGTATATCCTCGGCTGATCTTCACACGATAAGCGTCAATGGTGGTCGGACGCTTACATCTGGCCGCCCTCGCGTGATGCGGGGGCGGCCTTTTTCGTGTTTCAAGGCCCTGAAAATCCGGTGCTTTCCGGCCGCTGGCATTGGGCGGATTTTGGGCGGGTTTTGGGCGCATGGGCCGATTTTGCGCATACATCCGACGCAATCAGCATCAATAAGCCTCAACGCGCGCAAATCAGCACCAATGCACAACGCGCCCAAAACCTGCCGATCGGGCCTATTAATCGTTTATTATCAAGGATTTATTGGCGACCCCGGCAGGATTCGAACCTGCAACCTGCCCCTTAGGAGGGGGCTGCTCTATCCAGTTGAGCCACGGGGCCGTCCGCGCCTCCTTACCCTGCCGCGCGGGGCTTGTCATCCCGGATGGTTGCAGAGCATACCGCTCTTGCGCAGCGCCCTGATTGCGGTAACGTATCCCCATCTCACGAAAAGGATTTGCCCTTGGCCGCCGACGACTCCCGCCCGCTTACCCTTCGCGATGTCTCAGAGGCGTCCGGCGTCTCGGAAATGACCGTCAGCCGCGTGTTGCGCAACCGCGGCGACGTCAGCCAGGCGACCCGGGAAAAGGTGCTCGAGGCGGCCAAGACGCTGGGCTATGTCCCCAACAAGATCGCAGGCGCCCTGGCCAGCCAGCGGGTGAACCTGGTGGCGGTCATCATCCCCAGCTTGCGCAACATGGTCTTCCCCGAGGTGCTCTCGGGCATTTCCAGCGTCCTGGAAGAGACCGAGCTGCAGCCCGTCGTCGGTGTCACCGACTACCTGCCCGAAAAGGAAGAGCGTGTTCTCTACGAAATGCTCTCGTGGCGGCCCTCCGGCGTGATCGTCGCGGGCCTCGAACATACAGAGGCCGCGCGCGCCATGCTCAAGGCCAGCGGCATCCCGGTGGTCGAGATCATGGACACCGACGGCAAGCCGATCGATTGTGCCGTGGGCATCAGCCACCGTCGCGCCGGGCGCGAAATGGCCCGCGCGATCCTGAAACAGGGCTATCGCAACATCGGTTTCATGGGCACCAAGATGCCGCTGGATCACCGCGCGCGAAAACGTTTCGAGGGTTTCACCGAGGCGCTGGCCAAGGAAGGCGTCGAGGTCATCGACCAGGAGTTCTATTCCGGCGGGTCGGCCCTGGCCAAGGGCCGTGAGATGACCAAGGCCATGCTGGAACGTGAGCCGGAGCTTGATTTCCTCTATTACTCCAACGACATGATCGCGGCGGGCGGGCTCTTGCACCTGTTGGACGCTGGGATCGAGATCCCCGGCCAGATCGGGCTTGCCGGGTTCAACGGGGTCGAGCTGCTGGACGGTCTGCCGCGCAAGCTGGCAACGATGGATGCCTGCCGGGCGGAAATCGGGCGCAAGGCGGCGCAGATCATCGCGGGCCGCGTCGACAACCCCGAGGCCGAGTTCGAGCCAATCATCGAACTGGCGCCCAAGCTGGATTACGGCGACACGCTGAAACGGCGCTGACCCCGTCCCGGACCCGATCCGGGACCCCGCGCCCTAGCCCGATGCGCCCGCCCGTTCCACGATGGCGATGGCCTCGGCCACAGCATCCGCGATGGCCATTTTCGACGTGTCCAGCGTCACCGCATCCTCGGCCGGTTTCAGCGGCGCATCGGCCCGGTTCATGTCGCGCGCATCGCGCGCCAGCACATCCGCCAGCACCTCGTCCTGCGTGACCTCGTGACCAGAGGCGACCAGCTCGCGCCAGCGCCGCTCGGCTCGCACCTCGGCGCCGGCGATGACGAACAGCTTGGCCTCCGCCTCGGGGCAGATCACCGTGCCGATGTCGCGCCCGTCCAGAACCGCGCCGCCCGACCGCCGGGCAAAGGCGCGCTGCACGTCGACCAGCGCCGCGCGCACCTCGGGCAAGGCCGCAACCTTCGAGGCCGCCTGCGCCACGTCCGGCCCGCGCAGCGCCTGCGCGTCCAGCCCGGTCACGTCCAGCCCCTGCGCCGCCTCCAGCGGCGGCACGCCCAGCAGCATCTGCCGCCCGACCGCCCGGTACAGCAACCCGGTGTCCAGATGCGCAAATCCGAAATGCGCCGCCAACTGGCGCGCGATGGTGCCCTTGCCGCTGGCGGCGGGGCCGTCGATGGCGATGGTAAAGCTCACGCGATCACCTGTGTCGTCATTGCGGGGTCGGCGCCTTCAGCGCAGGGAACCCCCACGCCGATGTCATTGTAATCCCCCTTGTCGGCGCAAAAGATATGCCCCGACAGGTGCAGCCCGGTCGGCCCGTCGACGGTTCCGGCAAAGATCGACAGATGCGTGCCCGGCCCGTCCCAGAACAGGTTGCTGCCGCAGGTCCCGCAAAAGCCAGGCCGCGCTGTCTGGGATGAACGGTACCAGGTGACCTCACCCGTCACCGAAACCGTCTCTCGCGGAGCCGATGTGGCCGCCACGTGATGCCCCGAGGTCTTGCGGCACTGGCTGCAATGGCAGGCGATCACCGGGCGCAGCGCGCCGCTCACGCGGTAGGTCACCGCCTTGCAGAGGCATCCCCCCGTCACTCCAGCCGCAGCCTGCATCGCACACTCCCTCTCGATCCCTCCCGAGGCCTAGCAAGAGCGCGCCCCGGGGGAAAGCCCCAGCCGCTCCGGCTCAGTCGCGGGTGATCTCCGCCCCGAGGGTGCCCATCAGGGTCTCGAAGATCGGGAAGGACGTGGCAATCGGCCCGCCGTCGTCCACGCGCATCGGCCTGGTCGAGGCAAAGCCCATGACGAGGAAGGACATGGCAATACGGTGGTCCAGGTGGCTTTCGACCGTCACGCCGCCCGCAACATTGCCATGCCCGCGGCCCTCGACCGTCCACCAGTCCTCGCCCTCCTCGACGTGGACACCCGCGGCGCGCAGCCCCGTCGCCATCGCGTCGATCCGGTCGCTTTCCTTGACCCGCAACTCCTTGACGCCCGGCATATGCGTGCGCCCCTGGGCAAAGCTCGCCACCACGGACAGCACCGGGTACTCGTCGATCATGCTGGCAGCACGTTCGGCAGGCACCTCGATCCCCTTGAGGTCAGGAGAGAAGCGCGCCCGCAGATCGGCCACCGGTTCGCCGCCTTCTTCGCGCATATTCTCGAAGGTCAGGTCGGCGCCCATCTCCTGCAAGGTAAAGAACAGCCCCGCCCGCGTCGGGTTCAGCCCGATGTTCGGCACCAGAACGTCCGACCCTTCGGTGATGATCGCCGCGCAGACCGGGAAGGCCGCAGAGGACGGATCGCGCGGCACGACGATAGTCTGCGGCTTCAGCTCGGGGCGGCCCTGCAGGGTGATGACCCGGCCCTCCTCCGTCACCTCGGTCGAGATCGGGGCGCCAAAGCCTGCCAGCATCCGTTCCGAATGGTCGCGCGTCGCCTCGCGCTCGATCACCACGGTATCGCCTGGCGCGTTCAGCCCGGCCAGCAGCACCGCGGATTTCACCTGCGCCGAGGGCACCGGCACCTCGTAGCGCACCGGCAGCGGTTCGGCGGCGCCGACGATGGTCATCGGCAGCCGCCCGCCCGACCGTCCGTAGGCCCGTGTCCCGAACAGCGCCAGCGGATCGGTCACCCGCGCCATCGGGCGCTTGTTCAGGCTGGCGTCACCGGTGAATGTCGCCACGATGGGCGAGGTCGCCATCGCCCCCATGATCAGCCGCACCCCCGTGCCCGAGTTGCCGCAATCGATGACGTTCTCCGGCTCGCCAAAACCGCCGACACCGACACCATGCACATGCCAGGTGTCGCCGATCTTCTCGACTTGAGCGCCAAAGGCCTGCATGGCTTTGGCGGTGTCCAGAACGTCCTGCCCTTCCAGCAGTCCGGTCACCTTGGTCTCGCCCACCGCCATCGCGCCCAGGATCAGCGAGCGGTGAGAAATCGACTTGTCACCGGGCACATGCGCCTCGCCCACCAGGGGGCCGGAGGCACGCGAAGTCATCGGGATCGGGGCGCCGTGGGCGGACATGGGGGCTCTCCTGCAAAATCGTCGCCGCCTGATAGCAAGCGGCACTGGCAAGGTCCATCGCGCTCGTGCAGCGCCGCGCCCCCTGCCCGCTCACCGCCTGTGGAAGGTTAGGTAGTGCGGCACGCGCCCCTCGCGCAGGGCCTTCTGCTCGTAGCGGGTCGAATACCAGTCGTCCCAGGGCTTCCGCCAGTCCTCTGGCCCTTCGGCGGCCCATGTGAACCCGGCCTTCGGCACCTCGACCAGTGTCTGCCGGACATAGTCGGGAATGTCGGTGGCCACGCGGAACTCTGCCCCCGGTTTCAGCACCCGGTGCAGCGGCTCCAGGTGCTCCTGCGTCACAAAGCGCCGCCGGTGGTGTTTCTTCTTCGGCCAGGGGTCCGGATACAGCAGAAAGGCCTTCGAGATCGACTCGTCCGGCAGCACGTCGAACAGGTTGCGCGCATCGCCGGGGTAGACCCGAAGGTTCCCGGCCCCCGCCTCCCGGATCTTGCCCAGGAGCATCGCCACGCCGTTTATGAAGGGCTCGGCCCCGATGATGCCCACGCCCGGATTCCCGACCGCCTGGTGCACCATGTGCTCGCCCCCGCCAAAGCCGATTTCCAGCCAGACCGGCGCGCCATCAAACAGCGCCTCCAGGTCCAGGGGCACCCGGTCCGGGTTCACCTCCCAGTCGACCGCACCGGGCGACAGCCGGTCCAGGTCCTCCTGCAGGTACTCTTCCTGTTTCGGCCGCAGGGTCTTGCCCTTCACGCGGCCGTAGAAATTGCGCCAGGGGGCGCCGGGGTGCTTGTTCGACGTGGTCATGGCCCGGGCGCTTAGCCTCCGGGAACGGATCGTGCAAGGCTCCTGCGGCCTCACGGGCGCTCAAGGGGCGATCAGGATGCTGCCCAGCACCTCCAGCCCGTCGCCATTGCGGCGCACAACCAGCACCTCGCCCGACCGCGTGCCGCGTCCTGTCAACGCGCTGATGTTGACCTGGTGCGTGACGACGATGGGCCGGCCACCCCGCGTCTCAAGCAGGTCCAGCGCCGCGACGGTCCGCGGGCCGCGCTGATCGAAATCGCGAAAGAAGGAATTGAACGCGGGTGCCGGCGTCACCTCGCCCAGATCCATCAGGGCGGCGGTCTCAAGGCAGCGGCACCACTGGCTGCTCAGCACCGCGTCAAAGCGCATCCCGCGGTCGCGAAAGGCGGCCCCGATGGCCCGCGCCTGCGCCTTGCCCCGCGCGTCGAGGGTGCGCTGCGTGGCGCAGTCATCCAGCACGAACCCCGAAGGATCCCCCGTGCCCGGCGCCAGCGCGTGGCGCATCAGGGCAAAGGCACCGGGCCGCTCCAGCGCATCCCAGTCATTGGCCAACAGAACCCCCGGCCACAACAGGCCGAGGGCAAGGATCAGGAACCGCATCACAGCCGGTCGTCGAGGAACCGCAGCAACCCCTCCCAGGCGCCCTGGTCGGCGGTCAGGTCGTAATCGTTCGACCCGTGGACGGTAAAGCTGTGCCGCGCGCCGCCAAAGACCTGCGCCCCATGTTCGACACCCGCGCCCTGCAACTGGTCCAGCAGCGCGGCCAGGTCGGCCATGCCGGACACCGGGTCGGCACTGCCATGAAACAGCATCACCGGCGCCGTGGTCGCGCTGTAATCCTGCCCGTCGGGCGTGCCCAGTCCGCCGTGAAAGCTGACGAAGCCTTCAAGCTCCGCCCCGGCCCGCGCTGCCTCCAGCACCGCCGCGCCGCCAAAGCAGTAACCCATGATGACGATGTCATCCGTCGCCCCGGCGATATTGGCCGCCTCCATGATCGAGCCCATCAGCCGCGCGCGGAATTCCTCGCGGTCGCCATACAGCGCCCCGGACAGCGCCCGGTTCTCGTCCACGGTCTTGGGGTCCTCGTCGGCGCCGTAGACGTCGATGGCAAAGGCGGTATAACCCAGAGCCGCCAGCATCTCGGCGCGGCGCTCCTCGTAGGCGGTCATCCCGTCCCAGTCGTGCACGATCAGGACCGTCCCCGTGGGCGTGATCGCGGTGTTGGTGGCGACATAGCCCTCGTAGGTGCGGTCGCCGACGGTGTATTGGTGATAGCCGGCCTGGATCTCGGCCTGGGCTGCGCCCGCCAGCATCACGGCGGCAGCGAAAACGGTGCGGATCATCACGGAACCTCCCTGTTCACATTCCACACCGCAAAGATAGCGGCCCCCAGCAAAAGGAAAGGCGCCCCCGCGACGGGAGCGCCTGTGGTTCTTCTTGGCCGAAATACCCCGGGGGGAGACGACCGCAGGGAGGCGGGGGCACAGCCCCCTCTCAGACCTCTTTCTTCAGCGCCTCGGCCAGGTCCGTCCGCTCCCAGGAAAAGCCGCCGTCCGCCTCGGGGGCGCGGCCGAAATGGCCATAGGCAGCTGTGCGGGAATAGATCGGCTTGTTCAAGTCCAGGTGGGTGCGGATGCCGCGCGGGGTCAGGTCGATCACCTTGGGGATCGCCGCCTCGATGGCGCGCGCCTCGATCTGGCCGGTCTGGTGCGTGTCGACGTAGATCGACAGCGGCTTGGCCACGCCGATGGCATAGGACAGCTGCACGGTGCAGCGTTCCGCCATGCCCGCGGCCACCACGTTCTTGGCCAGGTAACGCGCGACATAGGCCGCCGAGCGGTCCACCTTGGTCGGGTCCTTGCCGGAAAACGCGCCGCCGCCATGCGGTGCCGCGCCGCCGTAGGTGTCGACGATGATCTTGCGGCCCGTCAGGCCCGCGTCGCCGTCCGGCCCGCCGATGACGAACTTGCCGGTCGGGTTCACCCACCATTCGGTGTCATCGGAAATCCAGCCCTCGGGCAGGGTCTCGCGGATGTAGGGTTCCACCAGCGCGCGGACGTCTGCGCTGGTCATGGTCTCGTCCAGGTGCTGCGTCGACAGCACGATCGAGGTCACGCCCACCGGCTTGCCGCCCTCGTAGCGGACCGACAGCTGCGACTTGGCATCCGGGCCCAGCCTGGGCTCGGTGCCGTCCTTGCGCACCTCGGCGAGGCGGCGCAGGATCGCGTGGCTGAACTGGATCGGCGCCGGCATCAAAGCGTCGGTCTCGTCCGTGGCATAGCCGAACATGATGCCTTGGTCGCCGGCGCCCTCGTCGCCCTGCTGGCCGGTCACGCCCTGCGCGATATGGGCGGACTGTTCGTGCAGCAGGTTGGTGATCTCCACGGTCTCGTGGTGGAACTTGTCCTGCTCATAGCCGATGTCCTTGATGCAGGCACGGGCGATGTCGGGAATGCTGGCCATGTATTCGGCCAGCTTGTCCTGGTCGGTCAGGCCCACCTCGCCCCCGATGACCACGCGGTTGGTGGTGGCGAAGGTCTCGCAGGCGACGCGCGCGAGCGGGTCTTCGGCCAGGAATGCGTCCAGGATCGCGTCGGAAATCCGGTCGCAGACCTTGTCCGGGTGCCCCTCCGAGACGGACTCGGAGGTGAAAGTGTAGTTCTGTCGGGACATGATGGGGTGCTCCATTGATGACGCCGTCACGCCAGGAAGCCGTTGTGACGGGTTTTTGCTGTCCAAATGCGGGTACGCGGCGCAGCGCGCGGGGTCAATCGCTTTCTGGCGTCCTGCGACGGCGGGACCCCGCCCAAAGCGCCGCAATTGCCACGAACATGAGCAGTCCCGCGGGCAGATCCCCGGTGCGGCTGTAAGGCGTGTGACGCATCGGCGGCGGCAGCGGCGCATCGGCGAACCCGGCCTCGCCCAGCGGAATAGTGGCCAGGACCCGCCCGGCCCCGTCGATCACCGCCGAGACGCCGGTATTGGCCGCCCGCAGCATCGGCAGTCCCTGTTCGATGGCCCGGATTCGGGCCTGGGCCAGGTGTTGATACGGCCCCGACCAGGTGCCGAACCAGGCGTCATTGGTGATCTGGATCAGCATATCGGGCCGCAAGGGCGCGCCGTTCACATCCTGCGGAAAGACCGCCTCGTAGCAGATCAGCGGCAGCGCGCTGCCCAGCGGCCCCATGTCGATCACCTGCGGCCCCGGCCCGGGCGTGTATCCGCCCTCGGCCCGCGCCGCCAGCCCGGCGATGTTCCACCGCGCAAAGAGCGCGGCGGCCGGCATGTATTCCCCGAAGGGCACGAGGTGATGCTTGTCGTAAAGCGCCTGCACCCCGCCACCGGGCGCCAGCACGATCAGCGAGTTGTAATAGCCCGCCTGGTCTGCACGCTGGACCCCCAGCAGGACCGGCGTACCCCCCGCCGCCTCGGTGATCCGGTCCAGCGTCGGCCCCGCGCGGTGCAGCAGGTTGGGCACGCTGGTTTCCGGCCAGACGATCAGCGCGGGCGCCGCCCCGCCCTCGGCGGGCGCAGCGCGGGTGAACTCCAGCTTGCGCTGCATGAAGACGGGGATCTTTTGCGGGTCCCACTTCTCGTGCTGGGGGGCATTGGGCTGGACCAGCCGCACCACCGGACGCGCTGCAAGGTCCTGCGCGGCAGGGGTCAGGAGAACGCCGCCACCGAACAGCACCGCCAGCAGGGCAAGGCCCGCCAGACCTGCCCGCGCCCCGCCGGGGCGCAGCGCCAGCGCACACAGCGCCGCCGCCGCCAGCGTCAACAACGTCAGCCCATGTGGCCCGACCACGGAAACCCACTGGATCACCGGCACCGGCAGCCAGAAATAGGGCACCAGCGCCCAGGGAAAGCCGGTAAAGACATAGGCGCGCGCCAGTTCCGCCAGGCTCCACGCCAGGACCAGCCCGAGCACCGGGTAGCGCCCCTGCGAAGACAGCCGGAACGCCAGCCCCCAGAACAGCGCCAGACCGCCCGCAAGGCCGATCAGCGCAAAGGGCGCCATCCAGCCCGTCACCGCGGCATCGACGAAAAAGGGCTCGACGATCCAGCCCATCGAAAAGCCGAAATAGCCCAGCCCCACGGCCCAGCCCGTGCCCGCCGACCGCAAGCCGCCCGGCGTCACCAGGAACAGCCAGACCGCCGCGACATAGCCCGCAAAGCCCAGGTACCACAGGTCATAGGGCGGCTGGCCCAGGCCGATGACGACACCCGCCAGCACCGCCAGCGGCAGGCGCATCCAGCCCGGCACAGGGCCCGCGACCCTGCGGCCGTCACCGGCCACAAGCCTGTCAGGCATGGCCCGCGTCGGCCTTGACCGCCGGGGCTTCTGCCACCGGTGCAGGCGCCGTGGCGGCGGTTTCGGCACGCGCCGCGTTCGACGGGCGCACACGCAGCCGCTTGATCCGGCGCGGGTCCGCATCGACCACCTCGAAGTCCAGCCCCGCCGGATGCGGCACCACTTCGCCCCGCGCGGGCACGCGGCCCGCCAGCATGAAGACCAGCCCGCCCAGCGTGTCGATCTCTTCCTCGTCGATGTCGTCGTGGTCGGTCAGCGCAAGGCCCAGCTCCCCTTCGAAATCGCTCAGCGGGGTCTTGGCCTGCACCAGGTAACAGCCGGTCTTTTCGCGGGTCCAGTACTGGTCCTCGTCGGTGTCGTGCTCGTCCTCGATCTCGCCGATGACCTGTTCGATCAGGTCCTCGATCGTCACCAGCCCGTCGACCCCGCCGTATTCGTCGATCACCAGCGCCATGTGCCGGCGTTCGGTCTGCATCTTGGTCAGCAGCACGCCAATCGGCATCGACGGCGGCACGAAGAGCAGGGGCCGCAGCATCCGTTTCAGGTTGAACCGCCCGCCGGTGCCGTTGAACCCCTGCTGCAGCGCGAAATCCTTGAGATGGGCCATGCCCACGGGCGTGTCCAGCGTGCCCTCGTAGACCGGCAACCGCGTCATGCCGCTTTCGCGGAACACGGTGACCAGGTCCTCTTTGGTGATCGTGTTGGGCACGGCGATGATCTCGGCCTTGGGAATGGCCACGTCCTCGACCCGCATCCGGCGCAGGTTTATCATGCCGTGAACCGGCCGGTCCGGCGCCCGAGGCGCGCTCTCGGCCGCAGAGCCGCGCAGCGAGCTTCCCTCGCCGCCCCGACCGAACAACCGCTGCCAGCGCTGCCAGAAACTGCGCCGCGGCCCGTGTCCGTTCATTTTTCCCGTCAGTGGCGCGCTTTGCGCTGCCTTAGACGAGTCGTCGCTATCGCCCATCTTTCCTGTTCCAGTCATGCCCCATCGGGGCCATCATCCTCACCATATGGGTTCGGCAGACCGAGATTGCCAAGTATCTCTGCCTCCAGCCGTTCCATCAGCGTGGCGTCCGCGTCACGCATATGGTCATACCCCAATAGATGTAACACGCCATGAACAATCAGATGTGTGACATGTTGCTCGAAAGCGATACCCTGCTCGGCGGCTTCCCGCCCGCAGGTTTCCCAGGCCAGCGCGATGTCGCCCAAGTGGTGGGGCTCGTCGTCCTCGGGCTCGGGCGGCCAGGGCGTCCCGCCCGGTGCCTCGGCGGCAAGGTCCTCGGAGGGCCAGCTCAGCACGTTGGTGGCGGTGGGCTTGTCGCGGAAATCACCGTTCAGCGTGGCGATGCGGGCATCATCGCAGCCCAGCACGGCGATCTCGTACTCTGCGGGCTCCAGGCCCAGGTGCGCCAGCGCCGCCACCGCGCCGCGTTCGGACAGGACCGCCAGCCCGGCGGCCTGCCAACGGTCGTCCTCGAAAATCGTATCGGTCAGCATGTGGTCCAGTGCCGGGGGCTCTGCCCCCGGACCCCCGAGGTATTTTTCAAACCAAAGAAGCAGGAGGCGGGGTCTCAGCCCTCCGCGTCCGCCTCATACGCCTCGATGATGGCCGCGACAAGCGGATGGCGCACCACGTCCTTGCCGGTGAAATAGTTGAACGAGATGCCGGGGACATGGTTCAGCAGGCGTTCCGCGTCGGCCAGCCCCGATGGCACGCCGCGCGGCAGGTCGATCTGCGTCCGGTCCCCGGTGATCACCATGCGCGAACCTTCGCCCAGGCGGGTCAGGAACATCTTCATCTGCATGGTGGTCGCGTTCTGCGCCTCGTCCAGCACGACAAAGGCATTCGACAGCGTGCGCCCGCGCATGAAGGCCAGCGGCGCGATCTCGACCGACTTTTCCTCGCGCATTTTGGCAAGCTGCTTGCCCGGCAGAAAATCGTTCAGCGCATCCATCAAGGGCTGCATGTAGGGGTCGACCTTTTCCTCCTGCGTCCCGGGCAGAAAGCCAAGCCGTTCGCCCGCCTCGACGGCCGGGCGGCATAGGATGATCTTGTCGACCTCGCCGGTGATCAGCATGTTCACGCCCACCGCCACCGCCAGGTAGGTCTTGCCGGTGCCCGCCGGACCGATGCCAAAGGCCATTTCATTGGCGTAAAGCGACTGCACGTAGGCTTTTTGTGCGTCGGTGCGCGGTTCGATCAGCTTCTTGCGGGTCTTGATCTCGACCTTGCCGCCGCTGAACATCTCCAGCTGTTCGTCAGGCTCGTCGTCTTCCATGCGAAAGGCGCGGTCGATGTCGCCGCGGTCCACCTCGCGGCCCTGTTCCAGCCGTTCGTAGAGCAGGCGCAGAACCTCGGCCGCCTCGGGCACCGCGTCCTCGGGGCCGTGAATGGCCAGCTGGTTGCCGCGGCGCAGGATCTGCACCCCGGTGCGGGCCTCGATGTCGGTCAGGTTGCGATCGAACTCTCCACAAAGATCGATCAGCAGTCGATTGTCTGGAAATTCAACGATGGCTTCGGTCAAGGTGCCCGCTGTCAAACCCGTCTCCTGCACAGGGCCGTCCGAATCCGGACGCATGTTTCTGCTAGATATGGTGCACCCGGCGGCGCGATGGCGCAAGTCTCGGTCGCGGCCTTGGGCGGAATGTCATTCAAGTGCCACAAAAACAGACCGCGCGGCAGATGCCGCGCGGCCCATTGTTACCCTGCGTGCCTGTCAGGGTCGAGATTACAGCGGGTCGCCGATGACCGAGGTCGAGCCACCCTTGAAGTCGCCCGTGGCGATGGTCGGAGGCGCGATGCCCGAGCAGACCGGCTTGCCGTACTTGTCCAGGCGCTGCGAGAGATAGCCCTCGACGCCGTCGTCGATGATCCAGTGGTCGCAACCGTTCGGATCGACCCAGATGCCGGCCTTCATGCCGGTCAGGTCGTCACGGTCGATGGACTGGCGGTCGCGGCTCTTGTCCGGGCCGACCGGGTCGCAGGCGGCGAGGCCGACGGCAGCGACAACCAGAAGGATCGGTTTCACGAAGTTCATAATCCTGGTCCCCTCTGGATTACCGGAAGCAGAGAATTTCGACACGGCGGTTCTTGGCCATGCCCTGTGCGGTCTTGTTGGAGGCCACGGGCATGCGTTCGCCATAGCCGCGCACGTCGGTGATGTTGGCCCCGACGGAGCGGGCAACCTTGGCCACGGCCAGCGCGCGGTTGTAGCTCAACTTGATGTTGTACTCATCCGAGGCGCGGCTGTCGGTGTGGCCGGCGATCACGTAGCCCACGGCAGAGGCGCTGCGGAAGAATTCCGCGATGCGGGCCTGCCCGTGCTTGGAGATCCTGTAGCTGTCGGTGGCAAAGAACTGGTCGGTGTTCATCACGCCGCAGGTGTTGGCACGGCGGCAGACCGGGATGCCCTTGCGGGTGACGTGGGGGCTCATGTAGCCTTCGACGCCGTCGTCCATCACCCAGTGTTCGCAACCGTCCGGATCGACCCAGATGCCCGGGATGTACTGTTCACCCTTGATGGTGCGGGTGTTCTGCGTGGAAATGAAAGGTGTCTTCTCTGCGTCCTCGGCGACTGCCGGCGCGGCGGCCGACAGACCAGCGAGAGCCGCAAGCGCCATCGCGCCGATGGCCTTGGTAATGCGATACGCCACAGCCTGGTCCCTTGGTTATAGTTTCCCCTGATGCCTGCGCTCGGTTTGGCAGCGCGCGCAGGCAAATTTACTATAATCAACACATTAGCAAAGTTGCCTTCCCTGTGAAGAGAAAAGCTATGCATACTGTCCCAAAATCGGAAACAGTTCCCGCAACCACCTTATTTTACTGTGGATAATCCGAACCTTTTTTTTGAAACAACGGGTTCGGAGGCAGCTCTAGAGCGGATTCATCACCCCTTTGAGGGAATTGGGGCCGCTGGATTCGATTCGGATTCGCGCCAGGTCGCCCGGCACGATGCCGCTGGTCTCGACATGGACCGCGTGCAGGTATTCCGACTTGCCGACCATCTGGCCGGGCAGCCGTCCGGGCTTTTCGAACAGCACATGCACGTCCCGGCCGACCATCGCGTCCTGCAGGCTGCGCTGCTGTTTGGTCAGCAGGGCCTGCAGCCGCTGCAACCGGTCGTCCTTTTCGTCCTCGGGCACCTGGGGCCGTTCCGCGGCCGGGGTGCCGGGCCGTTCGGAGTACTTGAAGGAAAACGCGCTGCCGTATTCCACCGCTTCGATCAGGTCCAGCGTGGCCTGGAAATCGGCCTCGGTCTCTTCGGGGAAGCCGACGATGAAATCGCCCGACAGGTGCAGGTCCGGCCGCGCCGCGCGCAGCCGTTCGATCAACCGCAGGTATTGCTCCGCCGTGTGCTGGCGGTTCATCCGCTTCAGGATCTTGTCGCTGCCCGCCTGCACCGGCAGGTGCAGGTAGGGCATCAGCTTGTCGCAGGTGCCATGCGCCTCGATCAGCGCCTCGTCCATGTCGTTCGGGTGCGAGGTGGTGAAGCGGATACGCTCCAGCCCGTCGACCTCGGCCAGGGCATGGATCAGCCCGGCCAGCCCGCCGTCATGGCCATGGTAGGCATTCACGTTCTGGCCCAGCAGGGTGATCTCGCGCACGCCGCGCTCCACCAGGTCGCGCGCCTCGGTCAGCACGCGCTCCGCCGGGCGCGACACCTCGGCCCCTCGGGTATAGGGCACCACGCAAAAGGCACAGAACTTGTCACAGCCCTCCTGCACGGTCAGGAACGCCGTCGGCCCGCGTTTCGCCTTGGGCCGCCCCTTGAGGTGGTCGAACTTGTCCTCCTCGGGGAAATCCGTGTCCAGCGCCTTGCCGCCGGAGCGCACCTTGGCCTCCATCTCGGGCAGGCGGTGATAGCTTTGCGGTCCCACAACCAGGTCCACCATCGGCTGGCGGCGCATGATCTCTTCGCCCTCGGCCTGGGCGACGCAGCCCGCCACGCCGATCTTCAGGTCCGGGCGCGCGGCCTTCAGCCCCTTGTAGCGGCCCAGTTCGCTGTAAACCTTCTCCGCCGCCTTCTCGCGGATGTGGCAGGTGTTCAGCAGGATCATGTCCGCGTCTTCGGGGCGTTCGGTGGTCTCATAGCCCTCGCCGCCCATCGCCTCGGCCATGCGCTCGCTGTCATAGACATTCATCTGGCAGCCGTAGGTCTTGATATAAAGCTTCTTCGGGGCCATCGCGCGCGCTCCTGCTCTCGGGTACGAGGGCTGCGGATACCGCAGAATCCCCCCATCTTGCAATGCACCAGATTTTCACCGAGTCTGCCGCAAAAGCCCCGCCAGAGGCCGAGCATGTTTTACACGGACATAGATCACTTCCTGTCCCGCGGCACCGAGGCGCTGCAACGCGGGCCGATCGCGCTGATCTTTGCCGAGGACGGGACCGAGCTGAACACCACCCTGCGCCATCACCGGCATTGCGGTTTCCGCAGCGTGGTCCTCTTCGGCGAGGCCGAGCTTGCCGTGCCCGATGATCTGCGCGGCAAGGTCCATCACGTCGCCCATGACATGCGCAGGGACGGCGCCCTGCAGACGGCGGTCAACCGCCTGATGCCCCGGGCCGCGGGCCAATGGCTCTATTACTGCTACAATGCCGAATACCTGTTCTTTCCCTTCTCGGAAAACCGCACGGTCGGTGAGATGCTGGCCTTCCACGCCGAGGAACGGCGCGACGCCATGCTGACCTATGTCGTCGATCTCTACGCCGGTGATCTCAATCGGCACCCGGATGCAGTGTCGCTGGATGACGCCTGGCTGGACCGCTCGGGCTATTACGCGCTGGCCCGGCCCGATCCGCAACACCACAACCACCCCAAGGAACGGCAACTGGATTTCTTCGGGGGGCTGCGCTGGCGGTTCGAGGAACACGTCCCCGAAACCCGGCGCAAGATCGACCGCATCGGCATCTTCCGCGCCAAGCCGGGACTGACCCTGCGCGACGATCACACCTTTTCCGACGAGGAATACAACACCTACGCCTGCCCCTGGCACAACAACCTGACTGCCGCCATCGTCAGTTTCCGCACCGCCAAGGCGCTGAAACGCAACCCCGGCTCCACCTTCGACATCCGCAGCTTCCGCTGGCACAATTCCACCCCGTTCGAGTGGCACTCGCGGCAATTGCTGGATCTCGGCCTGATGGAGCCGGGGCAATGGTTCTGACGACCCCTGCGTAGGGCGGGGGTCACCGCGCCGGCGGCACGCGGATCAGCCGAAGTCCTCGGTCACGATCCGGTCTTCGGGAACGCCGATCTTCTTCAACGCTTCCGGCATCGCCTCAACCATCGGGTCGGGCCCGCAGACATAGCAGACGTCCCGGTCCGGATCGACAAAGTCGTCCAGCATCCCGGCGTCGATCATGCCGCGCGCCAACGGGCTGCCCTTTTCCTCCGTCACGGTCCAGTGACAGCGCAGGCCCGGCATGGCCTCGAAGGTGTTGCGCATCACGATGTCCCGCTCGCACTGGTTGGAAAACAGCAGCGTGTTGCCCTCCAGCGTGCCCTTCTCGGCCAGCTTCTTGCGCAGGATAGAGATAAAGGGCGTCACGCCCGCGCCCCCGGCGATAAAGACGCCGTCACCCTTGTCCTCGATCGCGCCCCAGGGGTCTCCGATCAGCACGTTTTCCCCCGGCTGCAGATCGGCGATCTGCTCGGTCACGCCGTCATGTTCCGGGTAGGACTTGATGACAAATTCCAGCCGCTCCTCGTCGGGCAGGCTGGTAAAGGTGAAGGGCCGCTGTTCCTCGCGCCAGCCGTCACGGTCGAGCGCGAAATCCGTGGCCTGTCCGGGCGCATAGTCGTAGCCCGCGGGCTTTTCAAAGGTCAGGCGACGCACGTCATGGGTCAGCCGGTCAACGCTTTGCAGTTCGATCTTGTAAGTCATGGAAACCTCCAATCTCTTGGAGGGTCAACGCCCGATCCGGCGCCGGGTTCCGGGGATTACAGCGCGGCGCCGTAGGTGCAGATCGCGCCGTGCCCGTCCGTCGCGCGCACCAGCCGGTCATTTCGATAGACCGCGTGGACGTAGCGCGCACCGCCGTCATAGGCGTAGCTGATGCAGGCCTCGTCCCAGTTCGCCGGGTTGCGCTCGTATCCCGCATCGAGACCAAAGACACCCTCGGCCTGTGCAGGGGTCATACCGCTGGACAGCTTGCGCGCCTCGGGGCCCTGCCCGCCGCCCGTGCTGCCGCCGACGGCCGTCGCGCCTTCCATGCAGCCACCCAAGGCTAGCAGCGTCCCAAGGATCAAGACCAAACGCAACATCATCGCCCCTTACAGGTTCTCCAGCTGCGGCATGCCGATCGTGTGATAGCCGCCGTCCACCATGATGACCTCGCCCGTGGTAAAGGCGCCCGCGTCCGAGATCAGCCAGACCGCCGTGCCGCCCACCGCCTCCAGCGTCGCGTTCGACCGCAGGGGGGCGTTCATGCCCGTGTGCTTGTAGGTCCGCCGCGCGCCGCCGATGGCCGCGCCCGCCAGCGTCTTCATCGGTCCGGGGGAAATCGCGTTCACCCGGATGCCCTCGGGGCCCAAGTCATTGGCCAAGTAGCGCGTGGTCGATTCCAACGCCGCCTTGGCCACGCCCATGACGTTGTAATTCGGCACGACGCGCTGGCTGCCCAGGTAGGTCAGCGTCAGCATCGTCCCGCCCTCCGTCATCAGCGGATGCACCCGCCGCGCCACCTCGATGAAGGAATAGACGGAAATATCCATCGAATTCTTGAAGTTGGCGCGCGAGGTGTTCAGGAACCGCCCGGCCAGTTCCGTCTTGTCCGAATAGGCAATCGCGTGGACAAGGAAATCCACCCGGTCCCAGCGCTGCCCCAGCGCATCAAAGGCCGCGTCCAGCGAGGCATCGTCGGTCACGTCCACGTCGACCATGAAATCCGACCCGACGCTCTGCGCCAGCGGTTCCAGCCGCTTGCCGAACGCCTCTCCCTGATAGGTAAAGGCCAGTTCCGCCCCCGCCTCGGCACAGGCCTTGGCAATTCCCCAGGCGATGGAACGATCGTTCGCAACGCCCATGACAAGCCCGCGCTTGCCTTCGAGACTAATGGTCATCCCACTCTATCCGCGCATATCAGTCATTAAATCGCGACAGCACCATCGAACCGTTGGTGCCGCCAAAGCCAAAGGAATTCGTCATCACCGAGTCGAGCCCCGCGTTCTCCACCAGCCCCGTGGCGATCTCGGCGGGTTTCAACGCCGGGTCCAGCGTCTCGACGTTGATGGACGGAATGATGAAATCATGTTGCAGCGCCAGCAGGCAGTAGATCGCCTCCTGCGCACCGGTCGCGCCCTGGCTGTGGCCGGTCATCGATTTGGTCGACGACACCGGCGGGGTCGTCCCTTCGCCAAAGACGCGCCGCACCGCCTCGATCTCGCCCACGTCGCCCACGGGGGTCGAGGTGCCATGCGCGTTGATGTAGCTGACCTTACGGCCCTCCGGCAGGGTGGACAGCGCGATCCGCATCGCCCGCTCGCCGCCTTCGCCCGAGGGGGCCACCATGTCCGCCCCGTCGCTCGTCGCGCCGTAGCCGGTGACTTCCGCGTAGATCTTGGCGCCCCGGGCCTTGGCGTGCTCCAGCTCCTCCAGCACGAGGATGCCGCCACCGCCCGAGATCACGAACCCGTCGCGGTCCTTGTCGAAGGCCCGGCTCGCCTTCTCCGGCGTGTCGTTGAACTTCGACGACATGGCACCCATCGCGTCGAAGAGGCAGCTCAGCGTCCAGTCCAGCTCCTCGCCGCCGCCCGCGAACATCACGTCCTGCTTGCCCAGCATGATCTGCTCTGCCGCGTTGCCGATACAATGCAAGCTTGTCGAGCAGGCCGAGGTGATCGAATAGTTGATGCCCTTGATCTTGTAGGCGGTCGAGAGGTTCGCGCTCACCGTCGAGCACATGCATTTCGGCACCGCGAAAGGCCCGACCCGCTTGGTCGCGCCGGTTTTCAGCACCGTCTCATGCGCCGTCAGCATCGCGCTGGTCGACGGCCCGCCGCTGCCCGCCACGAGGCCGGTGCGCGGGTTGACGATATCGCTTTCCTCAAGGCCCGCATCCGCGATCGCCTGCCCCATCGCGATATGGGCATAGGCCGCCCCCGGCCCCATAAAGCGCAGCGTCCGCTTGTCGATATGCTGGGAAACGTCCAGGTCGATGGCCCCGGCGATCTGGCTGCGGAACCCGTGTTCCTTCATCTGCTCGTTGGCAGTGATGCCCGAACGGCCCGCCTTGAGCGAGGCAAGGACCTCTTCGGCAGTGTTGCCGATGCTCGAGACGATCCCGAGCCCGGTGACGACGACGCGGCGCATGGAGCCTCCTCCTGATGTGTCAGGGTCTTAGTAGGTCAGATGCGGGGGGAGGCGCAAGGAGGGAGGGGGCTGTACGTTGGCCCGTTTGGCGAAAGCGAAAGTGCAGGATCGCTACGACAAGAGTGAACGTCAGCGACCCGCAGAAAGCAGAGCTTGCATAGTCAGGCCCACTATTCAAAGGCGCAACACCGCACCGGTCATTAAAGCCCACCCCAACGATCCAATACTATTGAAATGTCACTTTCTTAGGATACAATGCCTCAATGAGCTCATTTGTTGTAGAAAACCCTTCAATCGGCCACCAAATATGTTCTGAGTTCGGAACAATCGTCAAGAAGAAAGGCTCGACTAAAGTTGTTCTGTCAAAGTAGTTCAATGCGCCGAAACAGAGAACCTGCTCATGCATTGGGTCAAATGCAAGCACCTGCGGAGTAAACTCGATTTGAAGCGCGCTTTCAGGAGAGACGATTCTGGCAGAAGTAGACCAAAATTCCACCTCAACACCCTCGTTGTTTTTTGAATGGCCCATCGCATCTTTCAAGCCGAAAGTACATCGAAGGTTTGAGCCAAAGTTTGCAGGCTTTTCTCCAAAATTATAAATATTCAATGTGATTACTCGGCTCTCAGAATCGAAATACCCCGAAATGTGAACCTCCAGATTCGGGTAATATTCATCATGCAACGCTAACAGCTTCTCACCAATCAGTGCCACAACAGATAGCAATGCGATTAGTAGGGCGACTGTCGTATTTGAAATACCGACCCAGCCCCTCCAACCCTGCCAAGAGTTACAATTTAAACAAACTCTCTGATGCTTTTTCAGGGGCGAAAGGCACGCCCAGCAATTTTCTTCCGCCACTGTTCCGCTCCAAGTTTTTCTCATGTAACGTCGTCATAAATAGCGCTACCTACAATTTTTTGCCAAATACGAAGGTTACAATAAACGCTATCCGTAATCGTAGTGCGTCATTCCCTTCCTCAACGCGGCGATTTTCAAGATACGATCAATAGTCAAGTCTTCTGCATGGCTTGCTTGAAGCATCGGCTCCATGCTCCCTCCTTCGACAAGCGCCAGTGCATCAAACCTTGATTGAGCGCAACGGTATGCTTCCCAAGCACTTTGAGACTCATCCAAAGCAACCAAGGCATTTTCCGACAAGCCAGCTTTTCTCTTGAGACGCTCGATTGCCTTCGCGAGGTTCGTATCCGCCTCCTGAAGTCGATCAAATGCGTTTTGGTTCATTTCTGCTTGCGTCGCAGCCTCGGACAGAACACGATCTGTTTGAAGCTCTACTAGTGCCTCGCGTTGAGCTTCCTGACGCTGATCCAGTCTCCGCCAAAATTCCTCTGCATCCTCTTCGACGTAGCGCGCCAAAGCCGGATCATGCCCCAGCTTCTCAAGCTTTTCTCGGACTTCAAGTCTCAGAAGGTTCCGTTCAACGTTACGCGCCCTACGCTTGAAAGGTACAACCCTTTCGAGCCATTCTTCCGTTTGAGGAATAAGCACCTTCCGCGCAATGTCAGCGGCAACGCCACCAAAGAATGTTAAGATATACGTAATTTCCATATGAAAGCCTTCAATGTGTCCGTACGTGAAGCTTAGGGGTTTCCTTGATCGAGGCACCATCAATGTGGAGCCAAGCACCTACGGCTTCCCGTGTCGACCTTCTTCAGACATAGTCACCATAAACCAAGGGGCTCCTCGCATCGGATCGCCATACGGCGGTCCGTCAATGCCGCGGCTTGCGCTCTGACCCAACGACACGGCCCTGGGACGGGCGTAATATCGGCACACTCGTAGGGCGGAGTTCCCACCGCCGCCGCTCCCAAGCAAGCACCCCACACCGGTCGCTCAAACCCACCCGCAAGACACACCGGACCAGGGGTCTTAACAAACCCCTACCCCTTTGTACAAAATGCTGGAATCGACGTACGTTTTGTACAAAACGTACAGACTGAACGGTTCACTTTTGCCCCTCGGGAGGGGGCTTCCCCCCACCCGGTGGGAGTGCAAAGAGTCCCCGAAATCAGCTCTCGGACAGGGCCACTTTCATGTCCTTGACCTCGTAGATGACCTCTCCATCGGCCTCCACGATCCCGTCAGCAACGCCCATCGTCAGCCGACGGGTCTGCACTGCCTTGGTGAAATCCACCTTGTAGGTCAACATTTTGCGGTCCGGGCGCACCATGCCCTTCAGCTTGACCTCACCCACGCCCAGCGCATAGCCGCGCCCGGTCCAGCCGCGCCAGCCCAGGTTGAAACCGGTCAGCTGCCACAGCCCGTCCAGCCCCAGGCAGCCCGGCATGATCGGGTTGCCCGGAAAATGGCACTCGAAGAACCACAGGTTGGGGTCGATGTCGAACTCGGCCACAACATGTCCCTTCCCGTGCAGGCCCGCGTCCCCGGAAATATCCGTGATCCGGTCCATCATCAGCATCGGCGGTTCCGGCAGCTGGGCATTGCCCGGCCCGAACAATTCGCCCCGGGCGCATTTCAGAAGGTCTTCCTTGCCGAAGCTGGTGGGATAATCGGCCATGCAGGCGGGCCCTCTCTTTGTTGCACAGTCAAAACCTTGCCCCGTCTAGCACCGCGTTTGCAAGCCATGCAAGGGCGCCACCGCCGCAGGCGCCGCGCCCGACGGCAGGAAACCCATTGAATTTCCCCACCATGCGGCTTTATATATGCCCTGCAATGCAACGCCCACAGCGAGAGATGATGTCCGAGGCGATCGAGCGCGGCAAGACATGGTTGGGACGCAGCGACCTGCGCCCCACACGACAGCGCGTCGCGCTGGCGGCTTTGCTTGTCGGCGACGGAAACAACCGTCACGTCACCGCCGAAAGCCTTTTCGCCGCCGCCAAGGACAGCGGCGAGCAGGTTTCGCTGGCCACCGTCTACAACACGCTCAAGGCCTTCTGCGACGCGGGCCTGATGCAGGAAGTCACGGTGGACGGGTCACGCAGCTACTTCGACACCAACACCCACGATCACCCGCATTTCTTCTGGGAAGATCGTGGCGCGCTGACCGATGCACCGGCGGACCAGCTGGAAATCACCCGCCTGCCAGAAGCGCCCGAGGGCTCGGAAATCGCCTCTGTCGAGGTGGTCATCCGCCTGCGCCGCAAGACCACGGACTGATCTCCCCCTAGACGCTCGGCATTCCCTTGCCCCGCATCAGGCGTTTCTGTGCCGCGATCCGGAAGGGGGCATTGGGCGCGCCATAGCCGGCGTAACCATCGCGCCGTTCCAGGATCTCGATGAACATGCCCCCCGCGAAGGGGCGCGAGTACAGCTGGAAGAAGGCGCCATTCTCGTCGCGGTCGTAGAGGATGTTGAACCGGCGCAGCGCCTCCAGCATCCCCTCGTCGATGTCAAAGCGGGACATGAGGTCGGCGTAGTAATTCTCCGTCATCGGCAAGGGGCCGAAGCCGCGCGCAGCCAGCGCTTCGGCCGTGGCGAAGATATCCGTGCTTTCCAGTGCAAGGTGCTGCACCGGGGCGCCGAAACTCTCTGCCAGGAAAGCCCCGGCAAAGGTGCGGTGCGTTTCCGCCCCGTTCAACGTGATGCGCAGCCCGCCCGCCTGCAATGCCTGGCTGCGCACCAACCCGTCCGGGTCGGTCACGTCAACCATCGGCGCCTTGGCCATCTCGAAGAGCGATGTATAGAAGAGCGACCAGCTGAGCATCTCGTCATAGGTCATGGTCTGGGCAATGTGGTCGACACGCCGCAGGCCCGCACCTTCGCCCGCCGCGGCCAGGGTTTCGAACTCCGCCGACCAGACATCGGCCTGCCCGCTGTCAAGGAAATGCAGCAGGCTGCCGCCCAGACCGCGGATCGCGGGAATGTCCAGCTGTCCGGGGCTGGCCGGTTGCGCGAAAGGCTCGCCCCCCAGCGCGCTTGCCCGCGCAACCGTATCCCTGCCTGACCCCACGCGCAGCCCGATATCGCAGACGCTGGTGCCGCGCGCATTGTAGACCGACCCGGCAAAATCGCCCGGCTCCTCGTTGATCAGCACGCGGATTTCGCCCTGCTGCCAGAGCGTCAGCGCCTTGGACAGGTGCCGCCCGACGCGCGTGAACCCCAGCGCCGCCAGCAGCGCGCCGAGGTCCTCGGCCTCTTTCCCGCGTGAGGCGAACTCGACAAAGCTGACCCCGTCGACCGTCACACGCGCCGGAAACTCCGGCAGGTCCACGCCAGTCGAAGGTTCGGCCCGGCGCACGTCATCCATCAGCGCCACCAGCGAACGAAAGCCGTCCCGCGCCACGCTGCCCGGCAAGCCGCCCCGGAACTGGTCGTTGAAGATTTCCAGGCTGACCGGCCCCGCGTAGCCCGCCGCCATGACCGCCCGCATGAAGCCTGTCATGTCCAGGTCGCCCTCGCCCGGCATGTTGCGGAAATGGCGTGACCAGTACAGCAGGTCCATGTCGATCCGCGGCGCATCCGCCAGTTGGACAAAGAAGATCCGGTCACCGGGAATACGCCGG
The DNA here is from genome assembly GCF_900101505.1 of Antarctobacter albus. Taxonomy (GTDB): domain Bacteria; phylum Pseudomonadota; class Alphaproteobacteria; order Rhodobacterales; family Rhodobacteraceae; genus Antarctobacter; species Antarctobacter albus. The sequence goes on along the minus strand of NZ_FMZI01000020.1, from coordinate 28,246 downwards.
ATCGTCTCCGGGTCGATGCCCCTCGCCAGGGTGTGAAAACTGTCCAGGATCAGGCCGATGTTGGGATGATCGGCACGGCGCACGATCTCCCAGGCGTCGCGGTGGTCGTTGACGTGCCGCCCCCAGGCCAAGGCCTCGTAGCCGACGCGAATGCCACGATCGGCCGCGATCTCTCCCAGCTCGGCAAAGTCCCCTGCCGCGCGGTCGATACCGCCCAGGGCCTCGGGGTGGACCGAGGAACAGAACAGCACGAGGTCTGCGCCCAGCTCTTGCATCAGGTCGAACTTGCGCCGCGCCCGGTCAAAGGCCTTGTCCCGCAGCGGGCCCTGCGGCAACCCCTCGAAATCGCGGAACGGCTGGAACAGGGTGATCTCCAGCCCGTGATCGCGGATCAGGGCGCCCACCTCGCGCGGGCTGCCCGCATCTGCGATGAAATCCTGTTCGAAGATCTCGACCCCGTCGAAACCGGCGGCGGCGATGGCCTCCAGCTTTTCGCGCAGGTTGCCAGAGACAGAGACAGTTGCAATCGAGGTCTTCATTCCGCGTCCTCGGCCTGCAGCGCCGCGCGCAGCGCAGGTTCGTCCAGCGGCAGACCGGCGAAATGCGCCCAGGCATGCACGCCCTGGTAAAAGAACAGCTTCCAGCCCGAAATGATGTCCAGCCCCTCGGCGCCAGCATCGGTCAGGAACTGGGTGTCCACGGGCGTATAGACCGCGTCGAAGGCCCAGACCGCCCCCGCCATCGCAGCGCGGGGCAGCGGCGTACCCTCGTACCCCACCATGCCGACCGGGGTGCAGTTGACCAGCCCCCCCGCGCCTGCAGCCAGGGCCGCGACGTCCGTGCCCGTCACCACCTTCATCTCGGGGGCGGCCTCGCGCAGGGCCTCTGCCAGCGCCTCGGCCTTGGCCAGGTCACGGTCCACCAGTCGCAGTTCGGGCGCGCCAAGCCGCGCCAGCCCAAACGCCACGGCCCGGCCAACACCTCCGGTGCCGATCATCAGCACCGGCCCTGTGGGTGCCTTGCCCCGCACCCATTCATAGGCCGCGATGAAGCCCGAGAAATCGGTGTTGAATCCGCGCGGCCCGTCCGGCTCGAAGATCACCGTGTTGCAGGCGCCCATCGCCTGCACCAGCGGGTCATCCACCCGCAGCCGCGCTGTGACGCGCTCCTTGTAGGGGTAGGTCACGTTGATGCCGCGGTATCCACCCGCGGCACATCGGTCGAAGACCTGCTCGAAATCCTCGCCCAAATCCCTGGGAACCAGCCTGTCGTATTGCACCGCAATCCCGTTCTGGGCACCTGCCAGCCGGTGCAGCACCGGAGCCCGCGACCGGGCGATATTGTCACCGATCAGCCCCAGAAGCAGCGTTTCACTATCGGTCATGGCAGGCCCTTTCCCGTCTGCGCGTGGCGTGATCATGGCACGGCAGCCCCTCCGCTCCAAGCGGCACGCATACCTCTGCCCCTGCCGGAAGATCCGACTGGTACCCGCGGCCGGACTCGAACCGGCACGGCATAAAGCCTGGGGATTTTAAGTCCCCTGTGTCTACCATTCCACCACGCGGGCCAGTGGCGCGAACATAGCCGCCCTGCGGGCCGTGTAAACCGGAACCAGTCCCGGCAGAGGCATCGCTTGTCCGCTCTGGCCCTGACGATATGCTGGCACTGCCAAACCAGCAAAGGGCACTCCATGCGCCATCCGTTTCTCCTGTGTCGCTTTCTTGCAATCCTCGCACTTTGGCTGGCTGGCGGCGCGACCCTGGCTGCGGATTTCAGCAGGGGCGGCAACAGCGTCATGGGGTGCGACGTTACGCTGAGCGGCCAGATCACCAGCGGGGATGCCGCCAGGCTGGACAGCTACCTCGACACGATCGACCTCCCCTCTGGCTATGTCCGCACGTCGGTGCTCTGCCTGGACAGCCCTGGTGGCGGATATTCCGAGGGCATCAAGCTGGCCGAGATCATCAGCCGTCGCGGCCTGGCGACAGCCGTCGGACCCGGCCAACGCTGCGAAAGCGCCTGCGCGCTGGCCTTCATGGCCGGGCGCATCCTGGCAGGGGATGGCTACTCCGAAGCGAAACGCCGTTTGCATCCCGCGGGTCAGCTTGGGTTTCACGCGCCGGGCCTGACCGTCGACAACGGCACCTACACAGAGCAATCCGTGGCCCGGGCCTACGAGGTCGCGGTGCTCAGCGTGCGTGAATTGATCGAGTTCCGGAAGCGCGCCAGCCTCAATTTCCCCGAAACCCTGCTGCTCGAGATGTTGGGCACTCCACCCAGCCGGATGCGGCGGATCGAAACTGTGGGGGATGCCGCCCTCTGGAAGGTCGAGATCTTTCCCGTGGGCAATCCCCGGTCCGGCGCCGCCGAGATGGTCTGGAACGCCTGCTCGAACCTGCAAGGTTATGTCCAGGGGTCCCGACCACGCAACGAACCTGTGCCCGCCGACACCATCGGCGACATCCGCAGACAAGGGACCACCATCACGATCCGGTCGGGCATCGGCTTCCTGGGCGAAGGTCAGCCCCGATGCCAGATCACCCTGGGCGGCACGGGCTACGTCGACAAAGACGCCATCGGCTATATCGACTTTCCCGAAGCCGGCATCCCCGGGTCCTTTACCGCGCTCTACAAGACCATGCTCTTTGCGCCCGACACCCGCATCGCCGACCTGCCCGCACCGCAGCAACGCGACAGGGAAAACTTGCTGGCCCGGTTTACCACACCGCGCCAATCCCGGGGCGGCGCATCCTGCGGGCTGACCGGGCAGCGGGCGCGCGTGACCAACGTCCGGGAATACGTGAACATGCGTCAAATGCCGGACTTCGACGCGCCGGTCATGCGTCGGCTGCCACTCGGGGCAACCGTACAGGTTTTCGGCAATCCGATCATCACCAACCTGGGCGGAATGCGCGCCGCCTGTGGCGACGCCTGCCGACCGGCCGGGACCGGCAATCTGCAGATGATCCGGCGCTGTATCGACAGCAACAGTATCTGGATCAACATCATGGACAGCCGCGGCGTCCGCGGCTTTGTCAGCCGGCAGTTCCTGGACTAGCAGGCGGCGTCACAGGTCTTCCCCCGGCAGCGGCTTCAGCAGGGCGCGTTCCGCGAGCCAGGGATTGATCGCCAGCGCCGCACGCAGGGCGACCTGCGCCTCTTCCTCGCGGCCCAGGGCAAACAGCGTCACTGCCTTGCCCGACAGGGCGCCGATGTGCCGCGGGTTCAGTTCCAGTGCGCGATCCAGATCGGGCAGCGCCGCCGCGAAATCCTCACGCAGGAAATTGACAAAGGCGCGCTGGTTGTACCCCTCGGCGTAGAAGGGGCAGTAGCCCACTAGCGTGTCCAGCCGGTCCAGCGCGCGCAGGAAATCATAGCGCGCGCGGGCGCGCATCGCCTCGTCCAGCATGGCCTGGCTGGCCTCGTCCGGGGCGTTGTCCCAGTACCCCCACATCCGGTTGGTGATGAGCCGCGCGGTGGTTTCGTCGGGCGCGGCCAGCAACGCCTCGTAAAGGGGATCCATCTCTTCGCTGTGATCCGGCGCGGTCGGGCAGCCATCCGCCAGGACAGGCGCGGCCAGACAGGTCAGGGCAAGGGCGAGTCTCATGTGCAAAGGGTGGCACGGGTTGCCCAAGGGTCAAGTCACATCCGCGACACCCTCTTCCTTGACCGCTTCCATTGCCACGAAGGTCGAGGTCGAGGCCACTCCTGGCAGGGTCGAGACCTTTTCCGCCAGCACCCGGCGATAGCTGGGCATGTCCTGCGTCCGCACCTTCAACAGGTAGTCGAAGTTGCCCGCGATCAGATGCGCCTGTTCGATCTCCGGGATCGTGGTGATCGCCGCGTTGAACCGGGCCAGCGTGCCCTCGCGCGTATCGACCATGCGCACCTCGACAAAGGCGACATGATCCAGCCCGAGCCGGATCGGATCCAGCACCGCGCGATAGCCCCGGATGTACCCGGCCTCTTCCAGCCGCTTCAGGCGCGTCTGCGTGGGCGATTTCGACAGGCCGATGCGCCGCGCCAGTTCAGTCACCGAAATGCGCGCCTCGCCCGCCAGTTCCGCCAGGATCGCCCGATCAAAGCGGTCAAGATCCGAGATTCCCGATTCCATCGCATTTCCCCGAAAACTTGGGCCAAACGTCAAGTCGACCCAGCAAAAACAGTCAAACGTCCCGCGACTCTCCGGGTATCTTACACCAAAGTTCGGTGTGCTGGTATCCATTCCGCACCCCGCCCCACTTATCTTACCCGAAATCCAGAAAGGCACGAGCATGCCGAAGGACCAGATGACAGACCTGCGCGCGCGCATCGACGCGCTGACCTATGCCGGTGAGGCCAAAACCCTGGCCCGGCTGAAAGACGATGCCGCGCTGGACAGCTCTGCCCGCGCCGCGATCTCGGGCAGCGCGGCGCAGCTCGTGCGGGACATCCGCGGCGCCACCCGCCCCGGTCTGATGGAGGTCTTCCTGGCCGAATACGGGCTGTCGACCGAAGAGGGCGTCGCGCTGATGTGCCTGGCAGAGGCGCTGCTGCGCGTGCCCGACAGCGCCACCATCGACGCACTGATCGAGGACAAGATCGCGCCGTCGGACTGGTCGCGTCACCTGGGCCATTCTACCTCGCCGCTGGTCAATGCCTCGACCTGGGCGCTGATGCTGACAGGCAAGGTGCTGGAGGACCAGCAGCCCGGCCCCGTCGGCCACCTGCGCGGCGCCATCAAGCGGCTGGGTGAACCGGTGATCCGGACCGCCGTCGGCCGCGCCATGCGCGAGATGGGCGCGCAGTTCGTCCTGGGCGAAAGCATCGAGGCCGCGATGAAACGCGGCAAGGCGCAAGAGGCCAAGGGCTATACCTACTCCTACGACATGCTGGGCGAAGCGGCCCGGACAGAGGCCGACGCCCAGCGTTATTTCGACGCCTATGCCCAGGCAATCCGCGCCATCGCCAACAATGCCCCGCACGAGGCGACCCGCGACAACCCCGGTATCTCGGTCAAGCTTTCGGCCCTGCATCCGCGCTATGACGAGTTGCAGGCCGAAACCGCCCGCGCCGCGCTGATCCCGCGGCTGCGTGCCCTGGCCCTGCAGGCACGCAACGCCAAGATCGGGCTGAACATCGACGCGGAAGAGGCCGACCGCCTCTCGCTCTCGCTGGACGTGATCGAGGAGGTCCTTTCCGATCCGGGCCTTGCCGGCTGGGAAGGGTTCGGCGTGGTCGTGCAGGCCTACGGCCAGCGCGCGGGCGCGGTGATCGACTGGCTCTACGCGCTGTCGGAAAAGCTCGATCGCCGGATCATGGTCCGGCTTGTCAAAGGCGCCTATTGGGACACCGAGATCAAGCGCGCCCAGGTCGCCGGCCTGCCCGCGTTCCCGGTCTTCACCTCGAAACCCGCCACCGATGTCTCCTACATCGCCAATGCGCGCAAGCTGCTGTCGATGACGGACCGCATCTACCCGCAGTTCGCCACGCACAACGCACATACGGTGTCGGCGATCCTGCACATGGCGCAGGACAAAAACGCATTTGAATTCCAGCGCCTGCACGGCATGGGAGAGACCCTGCACCGGCTGGTCATGGACCAGAACAAGACCCGCTGCCGGATCTATGCGCCTGTCGGCGCGCACCGCGACCTGCTGGCCTATCTCGTCCGTCGCCTCCTCGAAAACGGCGCCAACTCCAGCTTCGTCAACCAGATCGTGGACGAGGACGTGGCCCCTGAAACCGTTGCCGCCGACCCGTTCGAGGCACCCGCAGGCCGTGCCCTGACCACCGGCCCCGACCTCTTCCAGCCCGAGCGCCGCAACTCCGAGGGGCTGGACCTGCGCCACCGACCCAGCTTTGCCGCGCTCGACAATGGGCGCGCAGCCTTCCGCAATGCGCAATGGCAGGCCGCCCCCCTGACCGTGGCCGAGGCCGCGCCCGGCGACACCGAGGAAGTCCTGAACCCCGCCAACCTCGACGACGTTCTGGGACAGATCACCTGGGCCAGTCCCGAGCAGGCCCGCGCCGCCGCCGCCGCCGCGCAGCCCTGGCAGGCCAGCCCGGCAGAGCGTGCGCGCATCCTGAATGCCGCTGCCGACCTCTACGAGGCCAACCAGGCCGAGATCTTTGCCATCCTTCACCGCGAGGCGGGCAAGTCGCTGATGGATGCCCTGGCCGAACTGCGCGAGGCTGTGGATTTCCTGCGCTACTACGCCGCCCGCTGCCAGGAGGGTGCAGACAGCCCGCTGGGCACCTTCGCCTGCATCTCGCCCTGGAACTTCCCGCTGGCGATCTTCACCGGCCAGCTCTCCGCCGCACTGGCCGCGGGCAACGCGGTTCTGGCGAAACCGGCGGAACAGACACCGCTGATCGCCCATTTCGCCACCCGCCTGCTGCACGAGGCCGGGGTGCCACAGGCCGCCCTGCAACTGCTGCCCGGCGCCGGGGACGTCGGCGCGGTGCTGACCTCCTGCCCGGACGTGGACGGCGTCGCCTTTACCGGCGGCACCGAGACCGCCCAGATCATCCACCGCAGCATGGCCCAGCACCTTGCCCCCGGCGCGCCCTTCATCGCGGAAACCGGCGGGCTGAACGCGATGATCGTCGACAGCACCGCCCTGCCTGAACAGGCCGTGCAGGCGATCATCGAATCCGCCTTCCAATCCGCCGGGCAACGCTGTTCCGCTCTGCGCTGCCTCTATGTCCAAGAGGACGTGGCCGAAGGTTTCCTCGAAATGCTCAAGGGCGCCATGCAAAGCCTCACCGTCGGCGATCCCTGGGAGGCGGCCACAGATGTCGGCCCGGTGATCGACGCCGAGGCGCAGGACGGCATCCTCGACCACGTCGCCCAGGCCTCTCGCGAGGGACGGGTGCTGCAACAGGTCAGCGTGCCCGCGTCCGGGCATTTCGTGCCGCCAACGCTAATCCGCATCGGCGGGATCGAGGATCTGGAGCGTGAGATCTTCGGCCCCGTGCTGCATGTCGCCACCTACAAGGCGCGCAACCTGACCCGCGTCATCGAGGCGATCAACGGCACAGGCTACGGGCTGACCTTCGGCTTGATGACGCGGATCGACGAGCGCGTGCAGCAGATCACCGAAAGCATCGAGGCGGGCAATATCTACGTCAACCGTAACCAGATCGGCGCCATCGTCGGCAGCCAGCCCTTCGGCGGCGAGGGCCTCTCGGGCACCGGCCCCAAGGCGGGCGGCCCGCTCTACCTTGATCGGTTCCGCGCCCATCCCGCGCCGGACAGCACCGGCGACGAAACCGGCGCACCTGTCCCGGACCTGGGCAAGCGGCTGGCGGAGGCCACCCAGAGCGATCCCGCGCCCAGCCGCATGGAACTGCCCGGCCCGACGGGCGAGGCCAACGTGCTGCACCAGCACGCCCGCCCGCCGCTGCTCTGCCTCGGACCGGGGCAGGACACGGCCGAGGCGCAGGCACAGGCCATCCACGCCCTGGGCGGGCGCGCGGCTGTGGCCCCCGGCCTGTCGCCAGAGACCCTGCGGGACACGCAGGGCATCGCCGGAGCGCTCTGGTGGGGGGATGCGGACCGCGCCCGCGCCTACCGGCAGGCGCTGGCCGCACGCCCTGGCCCGATCCTGACGCTGATCACCGGCAGCCCGGATGCGGGTCACGCCCGCGCCGAACGGCATGTCTGTATCGACACCACCGCCGCAGGCGGCAACGCCGCCCTGCTGGCCGGGCAGGAGGGCTGAGCCCCTACTGGGTGTATTGCATCAGCTCGGCAATCCGGGCGCGGCCCAGTTCGACCCGGCAAGAGCGCACCGCGATTCCGGTGCCCGAGCCGCCGCCATAGATCGACCCCACGAATTCGCAGTGGGCATCGCGGTAGGCCGCCCATGCGGCCTGCCCGCTTTCCAGCGCGGGCAGCGACACCTCGCGCCCCGTGATCTCGTCCAGATCCTTGGCTGCATCGCTGGCAAAGCGCAGCGCGATGCCAAGCGCCTCATCCACCGCCGTCTCGGCCTGGGCGACGCATTCGGCGATTTCCACCTGGCTACCGGCAGACACGCTGCATTCCAGCGACGGATCGGCGCTGGCGGCAAGGGGCAGAAAACCCAACATCGCCACGGTCAAGGATCTCTTGAGGGTCACTGTCCCGTCTCCCACTGTGTCATCGGAGCGGAATGTTCGGCCAAGGCCGCGCTCAAGGCAAGCCCGGACAGCCGCGACCCACCCGGCCTCCACCGGGCCCAAGGCACCTTGACCTCCCCCCCTGGCATGCCAATCTCCACCCCATGTTTCCGATCCGCGATCACAACCCGTCTGGGCGTACCCCCTTCGTCACTTACACCCTGGTCGCGATCAACATCGTCGTGTTCCTGGCCTCGCTGCAATACGAGGGCTCACCCCGCGCGATGATGGCCTTTTACGCCGATTACGCGCTGATCCCCCGCTTTCTGTCCGAAGGCTACGGATTCTCCGGGCTCTTCACCTCGATGTTCCTGCACGGGGGGTGGATGCATATCGCGGGCAACATGCTGTTCCTCTACATCTTCGGCGACAACCTCGAAGACGAGATGGGACATGTCGGCTACCTGCTGTTCTACCTGGCCGCAGGGCTGGGCGCGGGGCTGATCCACTGGCTGTCGGCGCCCCTGTCCACCGTGCCCACCGTGGGCGCCTCGGGCGCCATTGCCGGGGTCATGGGGGGCTACCTGCTGCTGTTCCCCAAGGCGCGGGTCGACATCCTGATCATCCTGATCGTCATCTTCCGCGTTATCCCGGTCCCCGCCTGGCTCATGCTGGCGCTCTGGTTCGCGATGCAGCTTTTCGGCGGGTGGAGCGCCCCCGCCGACCAGGGCGGCGTTGCCTACTGGGCGCATGTGGGCGGCTTCGTGATCGGGCTGGTTCTGACGGTGCCGGTCTGGCTGCGGCGCGGTGGCGCCCGCTTCTGGAACCGCACCGACGGGCATCCGCCCCACCCGGAAACCGAATACGCCTTTGAACGCAGCCGCGTGCCCCGCGTCCAGAGCCGCAAACACCACACACAAGTTCCAAGGATTCGCAGAAAATGACAGAGATCCACACCGCCACCTGCCATTGTGGCGCCGTAGAACTGCGCGTGCGCCTGTCAGACGGGACTGCCACGGCCCGGCGCTGCGACTGTTCTTACTGCCGCCGCCGCAGCGCCGCGGTCGTCAGTGCGCCGCTGGACGGGATCGAGGTGGTCAAGGGGGCGGAAAACCTGGCGCTCTACAGCTTTGGCACGCACACGGCGCAGCACCATTTCTGCAAGACCTGCGGCATCTACATGTACCATCGCCGCCGGTCGAACCCGAACGAATACGGGGTCAACCTCTATTGCATCGAGGGGATGGAACCCAAGGATTTCGAACCGCTGGGCTGGAACGACGGCGTCAATCACCCCTCGGACCGCTGAACACCCTCACTCGGCGCGCAGGATCCGGGTGAAGCCGCTGAAGATCTCGTTGTTGGCGCAAATGATGCTGCCGCTTTCCAGGGGGTCCTGCCCCTCGCGGACGCCATCGACCAGCGCCCCGGCCTCCTTGGCGATCAGGTAGCCCGCGGCCATGTCCCAGAGGTTCAGCTCGCGCTCCCAGTAACCCTCGAAGCGGCCCGCGGCCACATAGGCCATGTCCAGCGAGGACGAGCCGAGGTGGCGCACACCGGCGCATTCCGGCATCACGCGGGCAAGATCCTTGAGCGTCGCGGGCAAGGTGCGTTTCGCGGCAAAGGGGATGCCGGTGGCAAAGACCGCCTCGACCATGCGGCGCCGACCGGACACGCGCAGACGCTTGGAATCGTTCAGCCAGGCACCCGCACCGCGTTCGGCATAGAACATCTCGTCCTTGGCGGCGTCGAAGACCACCGCCGACACGATCTGCCCCTTGTGTTCCAGAGCGATGGAAATTGCCCAATGCGGCAGCGCGTGCAGGAAGTTGGTGCCGCCGTCCAGCGGATCGACGATCCAGCGCCGGGTCGGGTCGGTGCCCGCCTCCTCGCCGCCTTCCTCGCCCAGCCAGCCATAGTTCGGCCGCGCGCCCATCAGCTCTTCCTTGAGGATGCGCTCGGCCTCGATGTCTGCCTTCGACACGAAGTCGCCCGCCCCCTTCATGGAGACCTGGAGGTTCTCGACCTCGCGGAAGTCCTTGACCAGCGAGCGGCCCGCCTTGCGCGCCGCCTTCATCATGATGTTCAGATTCGCGCTGCCCTGCATGGCCCGGCCTTTCCCGCGTGGTCACAAATGAAATCAGGCCGCGCGTATACGCGGCCTGACAGGCAATGCCAAGGGGCGCGGCGCCTCAGCGGTAGACGGCGCCCTTTTCGCCCGGCACGAACTTCGGCGAATAGGACCTGGTGTGGCCCGGATGGTTGTAATAGGCACCTGCGTTCGGTTTGCCGCAGCAGACGACACCGCCCGCCAGAACCGGCTGCAACCCCTGCGGGCAATAGTTCGGCGCATTGTAGGTGTGGACAAGGAAATTCGAATTCGGATCGTTGGTCGCGTCGCCCATGTACATGTCGCCCCAGGCAAAGGCCGAGGTCGCGCTGAGAGCGAGCGCCGTGGCAGCGGCGGTCAAAGTCAGTTTCATAATGTCCCCCAAAAAGACGGTGCAATTGTCCACAAGCTACCAGCACGGCAGCGCGAGTCAATTTTTTCGTGTCATTTCCGGAAGATTCTCCCGCTTCAGGCAGGATCTCCGCGCCCCAGATCCTGCCAGTGTTCGCCCATCGCGACGATGCAGGACTGACCGGAAGCGTAGCTGATGATCATGGTCCAGTCGCCCTGATCATCGGTCCAGATCTCGACCACTTCCTCGGGGCTGCGCAGCCCGGTGGCGCGACGCGCGGTGCCGAACTGTTCCACCAGCTTGCGTGTCATCTGTTCGGAAGGGGCGCATATGACTTCGGCAATCGGGCTGCCGACGGCCGGTCCGATCGGCAACCCGAGGCATAGCAAGATTGGGAGGACTGATCTTGTCATGCATCGAATGTAACAGGTTTATGACGACCGGGCGAGAAATTTTGCCGGCACACGCCTCGTCACGTCCCCGTGTCGGGGGCTTTTGCCCGCCCGCCGGTCGTCCCATCCTGAAGACACCCTCCACACCCACCGGAGACCGCCATGACGAACCTGACACGCCGCGCCACGTTTGGCCTTGCCCTTGCCGCCCCCGCCCTGCTGTTCACCACGCGCCGCGCCCTGGCCGCCGAACCAGAGATCTACGCCGAAAACGGGATCGCCATCGACGGGTCCGACCCGGTGGCCTATTTCGCCGGAAACGGACCGGTGGCCGGCGGTGCCGCCGCGCTCAGCTGGAAAGGCGCCTCATGGCAATTCTCCGACGCCGGGAACGCCGCCGCCTTCGAGGCCGACCCTCAGGCCTATGCGCCGCAATTCGGGGGCTATTGCGCCTATGCCGCCTCGCGCGGCTACCTCGCGCCGACCATCCCCGAGGCCTGGACGATCCACGATGGCCAGCTTTTCCTCAACGCCAGCTTGCGCGCTCGCACGCTGTGGCTGCGAGACATAGAGGGAAACATCGCCAAGGGCCGTGCCAACTGGCCGGGCATCCTGGGATAATCGCCTTGCGCGGCCTGCTCAGCCCTGCCGGGCGAGCAGCGCCCGCACGTCATCCGGAGACAGGGGAAACAGGGGCCGGCCAAGATCGAACGGCCCACCTGTATCGCGTTGCATCAGTGTCGTCTGGTTCTGTGGCATGGATCGAACATAGGGCCCAAGCCCCAAGGAATGAAGAGGTCGCCCGCTGCATTCGTTAACTTCGGCAACGACCTGCCCGATTTACAGGCAAATCGCCACCTCGATGCCCAACAAGAGGGCGTGTCAGCCCTTCATCACCCGGTCCGCCTTCTTGCGGACCAGGACGCTGCGCAGGTCATGCATCGCCAAAAGCAGCGCATCCGTCACCTCTTCGAGCTGTTCCGGCGTCGCGCGGGCCTGCGCCCATTGCGCGGTCAGGTTCAGGTGGTCGATGGCCCGATGGATGTCGTCCATCTCGCGCAGCGCCAGCAGCCGCTGGCGGTCTTCCATCCAGGCGCGGATCTCTTCCAGTTCGCCCGGCGTCAGCTCACGGTCGCCATGCGGCTTGATCTCACCCTTGTTGACGTTGACCACGGCGATCTGGTCCATCTCTATCCGCCGCTGCCGGTTCTCGGTGTCGACGCGATAGACCAAGGCGCCGTTTTCGCGCACCCGGAAATAGAACTCGGGCAGGTCTGCGGTCATGTCAGCCCCGCGCAGAACCGTTCGATCCTGTCGCAGGCGCCGGCCAGTTGCGCGTCCGAGGCGGCATAGCTGACACGGAAATGCGGGCTGAGGCCGAAGGCCACGCCAAAGACCACCGCAACCCCCTCTTCTTCCAGCAGGGCGGTGCAGAAATCCTCGTCCGTGTCGATCCGGCGCCCGCCTTTCGACGTCTTGCCAAGGCAGCCCGCCACGGACGGATAAACATAGAATGCCCCCTCGGGCGTGGCGCAGGTGATCCCGGCGCAGGCATTCAGCCGTGCGACCACCATGTCGCGCCGCCTGGCGAAGACCGCCGCACGCTCTGCCAGGAATTCCTGCGGCCCGTTCAGCGCCTCGACCGCGGCCCACTGGCTGATCGAACAGGGGTTCGTGGTGGACTGGCCCTGCACCTTGCGCATCGCACCGATCAGTTCCTCCGGGCCGCCGGCGTAGCCGATCCGCCAACCGGTCATCGCGTAGGCCTTGCTGACGCCATTGACGGTCAGCGTGCGGTCATACAGCCCCGGTTCGACCTGCGCCGGGCTGACGAATGCGAACCCGTCATAGGCCAGGTGTTCGTACATGTCGTCCGACATGACCCAGACATGCGGGTGGCGCATCAGCACATCGGTCAACGCCTTCAGCGCCGCGCGGTCGTAGCCGGCGCCCGTCGGGTTGGACGGCGAGTTGAAGATGAACCACTTGGTCCTTGGCGTGATCGCCGCCTCAAGTTGTTCGGGCGTAATCCGGAAGCCCTCGGCCTCGGCGCCTTCGACGATCACCGGCTCACCGCCGCCCAGGCGCACCATGTCCGGGTAGCTGACCCAGTAGGGCGCCGGAATGATGACCTCGTCACCCGGGTTCAGCGTCGCCATCAGCGCGTTGTACAGCACCTGCTTGCCACCGGTGCTGACGCTGATCTGGGCAGGCGTGTAGGTCAGCCCGTTTTCGCGGGCGAACTTATCACAGACCGCCTGCTTGAGTTCGGGGATTCCGTCCGGCGCAGTGTATTTCGTTTTCCCCGCTTCGATTGCCGCAATTGCCGCAGCCTTGATATTGTCCGGTGTGTCAAAGTCCGGCTCGCCGGCGCCGAGTCCGATGATATCGCGCCCTGCGGCCGCCAATTCGCGCGCAAGTTGCGTGACGGCGACCGTCGGGGAGGGTTTCACGCGGGACAGCGTCTGCGACAGAAAGGGCATAAGGGGGCTCGTCGTTTGAAAATTGGCCAGCCCTGTCATAGTTTGCGCCCAAACGGCGTTCAAGCGGCTTCACCGGAAAGGTAAGATCATGGACAACTCGAAAGACTGGTACGGGCCCGAATCCGCCACCTTCGGCGACCGGCTCGCTGCTGCCCGCGAGGCAGCCAACATGACCCAGGAGGTCCTGGCCAAGCGCCTGGGCGTCAAGCTCAAGACCCTGCAGGCCTGGGAAGACGACATCAACGAACCCCGCGCCAACCGCCTGTCCACGCTGGCCGGTGTGCTGAACGTGTCGATCGTCTGGCTGATCACCGGCGAAGGCGATGGCGTGCCGGATCCCGACCAGGACGATACCCTCGCGCCCGACGTCAACGCCATCCTGATCGAGATCCGCGCGCTCCGCGGCCAGTTCAAGGCCAAGGCGGACAAGCTGGGACGGCTGGAAAAGCGCCTGCGCTCCCTGCTGACCGAGGCACAGTGACATGACCACCGGCCCCGGCGAATCCCGCGAAACCCGTCTCCGCCGCCTGCGCATGCGTTCCATGCGCCGCGGCACCAAGGAGATGGACATCCTGCTGATCCGCTTCGCCGAGGCCCGCCTGGACGCCCTGGATGCCGCCGAACTGGATGCCTACGAGGCCTTGTTGGCGGAAAACGACCAGGATCTCTACCAGTGGATCTCGGGCCAGCGCCCCGCGCCCGAGACCCACGCCCCGATGATCTCGGAAATCACGCGCGTCGCCGCAAACGGTTGATCGCACGGCAGGAATCCGCCCCGCGGCCGCCGCCGGGCGGATCCGTGCGTTTTGCGCCTTGGTAAGCTTGGTTAACCAACCCTCGGAAATCACTAGAATTTTCCGGGTCTTCTACTCGGTTTAACCCGATATTTGCGTTTATACCCGAAAGCTCCGTTGCAAGAAAAACAGGCGGAGACTGAAATGAGCATTCATTCGTCACTGAATCAGGGGCCGGCACAGGGCTTCATAACGAGTTACCTGGATGCGTTGAGCCTGGTGGAACGACTCCACCGCCTCCTGCTCGACGTGATCAAGGACGAATTCGAGCGGTTGGGCATCATCGACGTGAACGCGGTGCAAGCCTTGCTGCTCTTCAACATCGGCGACAACGAGGTGACGGCCGGTGAACTGAAAAGCCGTGGCTACTACCAGGGCTCGAACGTCAGCTACAATCTCAAGAAACTGGTCGAGATGGGCTACATGCACCACCAGCGGTGCGAAATCGACCGACGCTCGGTCCGCGTGCGCCTGACCCAGCGGGGGCGGGAAATCCGCGACATCGTCGGTGATCTCTTTTCCCGCCACGCGGACGGTCTGCAGGGCAAGGGCGTGCTTTCGGTCGATGGCATCGACGAGATTACCACCGCCCTGCGCCGCGTCGAACGCTACTGGACCGACCAGATCCGCTACATCTACTGAGGTGCCGGGCCGGGCGATACAGCCCGGACGGCGCCCTGGTGGGACGGCGGGCGGGGCGATCTGCGCCTGCGGCGCAGGAGCGGCGCCCAGACGTCCCGGCCTCTATCTGGACGACACGGCCAGCACCTGCAATTCGCGCTTCAGCTTGCGCACCATCGCCGCCTCGAAGGCCTCGAAACCCAGCGCGGTTTCGACAAAGGCATCCGGCCCGGCGATGACATAGGCGCGATAGTACGAGGCCAGCGCACCGATCCCGTTCGCATCGCCTGAGGCCCCGATCACCAGCCCGTTGATCGTGATCCCGCCCGGGCGGCTGTCCTGCGGTCTTGGCCCGGTGTTCGACTTGCCGTCGCCCGACAGGTCCAGCACTTGGCGCCAGCAAACCTCCTGTTCGGCCAACAGCGCCGCACCAAACCTCTTGGCTGCCCCTATCGCGGTGGACTGACCCAGCTGCCCCCGCTGCGTCCCCCGCAACAGCGCCGCCAGATCGGCCACATCCGCCGGCCCTTCGATCCGCCGCCAGGGCGCCACCAAACGCTGAGATCCCGGCCCGCTCCATTCGAAAACGGCCAAGGCCACTGGCGCCTCGGGCATCGCCAGCAAGGCGCCCATGACCTCCGGGTCCTCCAGAGCGCCGGCCAGCCCGTCCAATTGCAGCCGGTATTCCTCCGCGTCGACCGATCCCGACACGTCCAGCCCCAGGGCCAGCGCCTGGCGGCAGGCCGCCTCGGCGCCAGCGCCCCAAATCAGTAGCGCCGCAAGGCCAAGCAGCCGGGTCATCCCGGTCCAGGCCCGACATAGGGCAAACCGCCGACGATCCGGTTCTGGACCTCGCGATACAGCTTGCGGATCATCGCCCGTTCGAACCCCTCGTAGCCCTCTGCCGTCTCGATGAAGGCCCCCGGCCCGTGCAGCACCTCGAACTCGTAGTGATCCACCACAGAGGGGTCGGCCCCCAGCACCGCCAGCGCATTGACCGTGATCCGCTCGAAGGGGAAATGCTTGTAGGCCAGTCCGGGCCAGAACCCGTCATTGGTGATCCCGTCGCCGGACACGTCGATCACCTGCCGCTCGCAGGCGGGCGCCTCCTGCATCAGCGTGGCGCCAAAGCCCAGCGCATAGCCCAGCGCCGTCGGGAACCGCCGGTAAGACCGCTGCACGGTCCGCAGCCGCGCGGCCACCGCCGCGATATCGCCCGCGCTTTGCAGCAGCACCCAGTCCTGCACCACCACCGATTGCCGCCGCCCGCTCCACTCGTAGACGGCCAGCGCAACGCTGCCGCCCTGCTGCAGGATCGCGCCCTGCACATCCGGGCTGGTCAGCGCCGCGGCCAGGCCGTCACGCTGCAGCCGGTATTCCGCCTCGTCCACGGAAGAGGAGACATCCAGCGCCAGCAGCAGCGCCAGCCGGCAGGCGGCCTCGGCCCCCGCCGGCACCAGCGCCGCCAGCGCAGCAGCGATCATGCCGCCAAGGCGGCTCACCAGTGACCCGTGTTGCCCATGCTGGCCCAGGGTTCCTGCGCGGCCAGCGCCTCGCCTTCCTGCAACAGTTCGATCGAGATGTTGTCGGGCGAACGGACAAAGGCCATGTGCCCGTCGCGCGGCGGCCGGTTGATCGTCACGCCCGCGTCCATCAGCGACTGGCACATCTCGTAGATGTTGGGCACCGTGTAGGCGAGGTGGCCGAAATGACGACCGTCCGAGGGCAGACCGTCATCTCCGTCCCAGTTATAGGTCAGTTCCAGATCCGCGTGGCCATCCGCCTGGTCGGGCGGGCACAGGAAGACCAGCGTGAACCGGCCCTTCTCGTTCTCGCTCCGGCGGCGCTCGACCAGCCCCAGCATCTTGTAAAAGGCGATCGACGCGTCGAGGTCCTTCACCCGGACCATCGTGTGCAGATACTTGATTCCCATTTTGTCCCTTCCGGCCCGCCCGCGCGGACCGTCTTTCAGAATACCGATTTCAGACCCAGCCGCAGATCCGTGCCGCGGGTCTCGTAGATGGTATAATTGGAACTCCGGTCGCGGAAGGAAACCCCGATTTCCGGGGCAAAGCCGTAGAGATCGTAGTTCGGCAACAGCAGGTCCAGTGAAACGGTCAGTTCCTCGTCCCGCCGCGGCTCGATCCAGAAGGTGGTCGGCCCCATGTCGAAATCCGTCACTTCCCAGGCCAGGGTCAGCCGTGGCAACACGCCCTTGACCGGCTTGCCCAGGCGATAGCTCAGCGCCGCGCGCGCGCTTTCCCGCGCCACCAGCCGAGAGTCCGAGGCCGTGTCGGACACCAGCAGGTCCAGCCCCAGCGTCGACCGGCCATAGGCCCGTGTCAGCGTCAGGCCCAGTTCGCGGGTCTGTGCATCCCGCACCGCCGCATCGTGCCGCTCCTCGACCTCGTAGCCATAGCGCAGCGCCCCGATCAACCCCGGCGCAATCGTCTGGCCATAGCTCAGGTCCAGTCGCGCGGCATCGGCGAAAAGCTGTCCGCCCAGCCAGTGCCGCGTCACCGACAGCTGCGATTTTCCCAGCCAGCTGCCATCCTGCCCGCGCGCCTCGTAACCCAGGCTCAGCGCCAGCGCATCCTGCCGGTAATCCGCGTCCCTGATCCCCGGCACCTTGTCGCGCGCCTCCTGGGAAAACCGCACGCGCTGGAACTCTGTCGAAAGGCCAAGGTTCAGCCGCCGGGTCTCGCTCAGCGGGACACGGCGGACATAGTCGGCGCCCAGGACATAGCGTTCCCCGGACAGCGGCACCGCCGAAGGATTGACGAAAGGCAGCCCGGCAAAGGTAAATCGGTTGGTCCTGGGGGCGCCGTTGAGGTTGTCTGACGGTTCGACCGACAGATCCAGCGACAGCCGCCAGGGCGTCAGCCGCCGCAACTGGCGGAAATCGCGCACCGCCACGGCCTTCAGCTGATCATCCGGAGCCATCTGCGCGGCACGGCGCAGCCAGAGCTGCGCGACACCGGGCCGCCCGCCAGAGGCGCGGGCCTGCGCCATAAGCATCGCGGAAAAGAACCGCTCGCGCTCGTCATTCGTGCCGCCAAAGACGAGGCGCGCAGCCTCCGCCGCCTCGGCGCTACGGCCAAGCTGCGACAGGGCGCGGGATTTCATCATCAGCGCGTCGGTATCGCCGGGCGCGCCCAGCAGCACGCCTTCGGCCAGCACCAGCGCCAGTTCCGCCTGTCCGGCCATCAGGGCACGCGCCGCGGCGCCGCGCGCCTCGTCCACGCTCATCCGGACCGCCTCGGCCCCGGCCGGGGCTGACATCAAGGCCATCGCGCCGGCCAGGATGGCCGGTCGCAAGGCACGCATCAGGTGGGCCACCAGGCGCATGGGTCAGGGGCGCGTTGCGATGAAACCGCCGGTCTCGCGGACATCCTCGGTGAGGAACTCGCCCGTCGCCGGGTCGATGCCCACCGGGCCCTGTCCTTCGATCACCACGATGCCGACGACCTCCTCGCCGTCAGGCCCCGCGAAAAGCCCCGACCAGGTGCCCGTCTGGGTCACTTCGCCGTCCGAGCGTATGGCGCTGGCATCGGAAGAGTTGATCGTCCAGGTGTCGAAGTTGATCTCGGCCGTGGCCAGCGACAGGAAATCCGCACCGCTCAGCGCGGCAATGTTCACGCCGTTGGCATCAAAGAACTCCCGGCTGACGATAACGCCCTCGACGGCGCCGGAGATGTCCGGATCCTCGACGTCGACCTCGATCCGCGCCAGGCCGGACACGTACTGGATTTCCGTATCCGGTGAGCCATCGACGACAACGGTGCGGACAGCGGCATATTCGCCTGTGAAGACATAGGAATCCGTCCCCTTCGGCAGTGCGCCGCTGCCTTCAAGGCGCTGCGCCGCAGCCCCGCCAAAGCCGAACGACAGGTAGCGGTCCGTGCCGACGGCGCCCACCTGGCTAAAGCCGCTGGGCGAGCGGCGGAACACCGCGAAATACTGCGACGTGCCCGAAGGCCCTGCCGTGTTGCGGTAGGCGTCGAACCCGGTGCCGCCGGGATTGAGAATGGCGCTGAGGCCCGTGTCCTTGGCGTAGACGTTCGCACCGGCCACGGCCTTGTCGCTGTCGAAGGGCAGCTCGTTGAAGACCAGCTCGCCGGTGTCCGGGTCGAATGTCATCTCGTCGACGCGCAGATCTTCCGAGGCGTCTTCCAGCTCGCTCGTGTACAGGTTGTCGGGATCGGGATCCGCGTCGGGATCGGTGCCACCGCCGGTCCCGGGATCGGGTTCTGGCACCAGCGGCTGCGCCCCGGTTCCGATTCCCGACCCGCCGTCGCCGGTCAACGTCGCGCCGTCACACGCGGCAAGGACGCCCGCGAGAGCGAGCGCTGCAATAATGCGATACATGGGACTGCCTCAGGTCTTGCCTTTTATTTTGTCCACAGCGTGCGTGTCACGGTTGAAAAAGTCAATCTTGGCTTGGCGAAGCGGCTGGATGTGCGGCATAATCGCCCCACAGCGGGGATTTCTGGAATGGCTGACAGGCCCCACGCTCAGGGGCGATTGCCCGGGCCACCTGTCCGCGTGCTTTCAGATCGGCAACCGGAAAGGTATGCCCGTGCACGTCACCTGTCCGATGTATCGGGGCACGGCGCGCACGGTTCTTGCTGCGCCGCATGGCGCCAATGAATTTAAGACGCGAGGCAGCTAGGGCCATGACCGGCGAGACCACAGGCACGAGAACGGCAGGGCCGACCCTGATCGTCGAGGACAACGCCTTTCTCTCGACAGAGCTTTTCGAGGCACTGCAAGAGGCCGGGCTGAACCCGCTGCCGCCGGTCAGCCACTACACCGCCGCCCTGTCCAGCCTGTCGCAGGACACCCCGCGCCTCTGCGTGCTCGATCTCGACCTTGGCCGCCAGATGAGCTCGAACGTGGTCATCGGCGAAGAGGGACGGCGCCTGCTGGCCATCCTGCACGCGCGCGGCTGCCGGACCGCCGTCTACAGTGCCTATGTGTCGAACCCGCTGGGCCTGCGCGACATCGCCCCGGACGTCGAGGTGCTCAGCAAGAGCCAGCCGGTCGAGGAACTGGTCCGCGTGCTGCGCAACCTCTCCGGGCTCGAACCCGCGCCGGCCTGATCATCCCGCGCCCATCCGCGAGATCGTGACACACAGCCCCTCGGGGCGATAATCCATCACCACAGTGGCCTGCAACTGGCGGCCCAGGATCGTGCCCAGCAGGAAAGCGCCAAAGCCGGTCCGCTCGGGCGGCACCACCTCAGGGCCGCCGGTTTCGCGCCATGTCATCCGCGACAGCCCCTCGCCGCTGGTCACGACATCCAGCACCACCCGGCCATCCGGCACGCTCCATGCCCCGTATTTGACCGCATTCGTGCCCAGTTCGTGCAAGGCCAGGCCGATGGCCTGCGCCTCCTCGGGCGGCAGGGCCACATCCTCTCCCTGGTAGGTAAACCTCTCGTCGCTCAGATCCACAAAGGCGGCCAGGCTGGACTGCGCCAGCCCGCGCAGGCCCTGCCAGTCCCAGCCCCCGTCCGACAACAGCTCGAACGTCCGCCCCATCGAGGCCAGACGCTGCGACAGGCGGCTGGCCAGTTCGGTCTTGTCGCCCGACCGTTGCGCGGTGAACCGCGTCACCGCCCGCACCACCGCCAGCATGTTCTTGACCCGGTGCTGCAGCTCGGCGGTCAGCAGGTCCTTCTGCTCCTCCAGCGCCCGTTCCGAGGTCACGTCACGCACCGCGATGCCCGCCGCCGTCACCTCACCGTCGCGCAACACCGGAAAGATATCGCCGACCAGCCGCCGATTCTGCGCGGCCGTAATCTCGATCCCCTCCAGCGGCGCGGCGCCGTCCAGGACCGCCTCGATCCGCGCCGCGAAATCACCGATCTGCACCGGCACCGGGGTATCCCCCGGCGCAAGGCGCAGCGCGTCCGGGTCCAGCCCGAACAGCTCGGCCAGGAACCTG
Organism: Antarctobacter albus; assembly: GCF_900101505.1. Lineage (GTDB taxonomy): Bacteria > Pseudomonadota > Alphaproteobacteria > Rhodobacterales > Rhodobacteraceae > Antarctobacter > Antarctobacter albus. The sequence continues at coordinate 7,460 of NZ_FMZI01000020.1, read as the reverse complement.
TTGCCGCGCAGCCAGCGCATGTCCTTGCCGATCATCCCCAGCCCGACGGGCACACCATCGTAGATCGCCTGCAACTCGGCATTCTGCTGTTCCAGCTGGGCAGAGGACTCCAGCAGTTCGCGGTTGAAGGCCTGCAGCTTGCTGTTGATCAGCTCCAGCTCCCCCCGGCTGATCCGCAGTTCCCGGTTCGAGGATTGCAGTTCCTCGTTCAGCGCCAGCAGTTCGCGGTTGGCGCTGCTCAGCGCCATCTCGGCGCTTTCGGTCCGCCATTGCAGCCGGTCCAGCCGCCGCTGCCAGGGCACGGTGCCCACCCGCTCCAGGACCGGCAGATCGCCGTCCTCGCCGTCGCACAGCACCACCAGATAGCGATCGGCCTGCTCCGCCGAAGCCGTCACGCGCACCTCTCCCTTGGCAGCCGCCCCTTCACCGGCACTGGTGCGTACCGCGATTTCGCGCCCCTCGTCGCGCACCTCCGCCAGGGCCTCCATCGCCGCGCGGGCGCGGGCCGGGTCGCGCAGATCCTGCAGCCCATAGGCCACGCCTGGCCGCACCGGCGAAAGAAAGGCCCGCATCGGCGCAGACACATGAATGAACCGCCCGGTATCATCGACCGAGGCAAAGACCGTCCCCAGCATCTGCAAAACGCCACGTTCGGCCAGCGCCGTTTCGGTCAGCCGCTCGCCGGGCCGGTGGCCGCGCATGGCAGAGACCCGCGCGCCGCCGTGGGTTTTCCGGCGCCGGAACAGCAGGCCGTCCTCGCCCAGCGGCTCGAATCCCTCCGGGTCCAGCAGCGGGGCCATTTGCGGCAAGACCGCAAGAAACCCGTCTGCCTGCAGGCCATAGTCGAACCGGGCCAGCGCCACCTCCGCCTTTTCGGGGCGGCCCAACAGGGCGGGCCGCAGGCAGACCACCAGGTCCAGCCAGCCAAAGGGCGCGTCCGCATAGAGATCGTGCTCTGCAAAGACGCAGAGTTCGCGCAGGGCGAGGTCGACCGTGTAGCCGCCGTCACCGCGCCGCAGGAAACGCGCCCGGCGGCCCGGATCCAGCGCCGCCGCCGCTTCGGCCCCATAGTCGCCCGACCGGGCCTTTCGCAGGGCCAGCGCGTCCGTGTCAGTGCCGAATATCTTCCAGGGGCGCCGGTCCTGCCGCTCTGTCGTCAGCTCGACGATCCTCATGGCAAGCTGGTAGACCAGGTCACCCTGCCCGCAGCCGGGCACCCAGACACGAAATCCCGCCTGTTTGCGCTGCAACAACGGGATCAGCACTTGGTCCCGCAGCCGGTCAATCACCACGGCGTCGGAAACCTCCTGCGCGGTGCCCTGCATGACGTCCCGCGCCAGGCGTTGCCGCTCTGCCGGATCGCGGCGCAACTGGGCCAGGTAGACCTCGGGCGCCAGCCCGCCCTCGATCGCCATGCGGCGCAACATCCGGGCTGCAAGCAGCGCGGGCCTCGGCCGGTCCGCAAAACCCAGCAACCGCGCGGCCCGGTCCAGCTGTTCGTTGCTTGGCCCGTCGCCGGCGGCCTGGGCAACCCGCGCCTGGTGGATCGCCGTCACGACCCCGGGCGCGTCCTCTGCCGTCACCTCCCGATCCGCCAGCGTGGCAGAGCCAACCGCCAGCACGACGCCCCCCGCCGCCTGCAGGGCCCGCGCGCCCAGGGTCGGCAGCGTCACGCCGCCGGGCAACAGCACCGCGATCCCCGCCGGTTCGCTCTCCGCCAGGCTCGACAGGCAGTCATCCAGCGGTGAGGCATCCTCCGGCACCAGCCGCAGGACACCGCCCGCCACCCGCGCGCCCTGCCCCCCCGGCACGACCAGCACCCGGTCCGCAACCGGCGCCAGCCCATCCTCGGCCATGTCCACGGGCACCCGGGCCACGACACGCAGCGCGTCCAGCAGCTCTGTGTCGGCGGGCGTCCGGCGCATCGGCAGCACCACCCAGCACAGGCCGCTGCCCGGGCGGATCGCCGCCACGCAGGCGACCAGCGCCTCGCGCGCATCCGGCGGCGCGCAAATCGCGGCGATCATCATCCCTGGCGGCCTCCGGTCTCTGCCTCGATACCCCGCTGGCAGCTTGGCACAGCCGCCCCGATCCCGCCAAGCGTCCCGCTTCCGCCGCCCCGCGAAATACCCTATGCCAAGGGGACCGCTTTCCCGGAGGGACACCATGCAGCAATACCTCGACGCACTCCGCACGGTCCTCGACCACGGCGAAGAGTCAACCGACCGCACCGGCACCGGCACCCGCAGCTATTTCGGCCTGCAATGCCGCTATCCCCTGGCACAGGGCTTTCCGCTGGTCACGACCAAGAAACTGCACCTGCGCTCGATCATCCACGAGCTGCTCTGGTTCCTCTCCGGCGACACCAACATCACCTACCTCAAGGACAACGGCGTCTCGATCTGGGACGAATGGGCGGATGAGAACGGCGACCTCGGCCCGGTCTACGGCCACCAGTGGCGCCACTGGCCCGGTTACAAGGGCGAGATCGACCAGATCCAGACCCTGCTGCACCAGATCCGCACCACCCCGGATTCCCGCCGCATGATCGTCTCGGCCTGGAACCCGGCGGATGTGCCCGAGATGGCGCTGCCGCCCTGCCACACGCTCTGGCAGGTCCGCATCATCGGGCGCAAGCTGCACCTGCAGCTCTACCAGCGCTCCGCCGACATGTTCCTGGGCGTGCCCTTCAACATCGCCTCCTACGCGCTGCTGCAGGCGATGCTGGCGCATGTCACCGGCTACGAGCCCGGCGATTTCGTCCATTCCATCGGCGACGCGCATATCTATTCCAATCACATGGACCAGGTGGCGGAACAGCTCTCGCGCACGCCACGCCCCCTGCCCCGGTTGGAGATCGCGCGCGAGGTGACGGACCTCTTCGATTTCCGGTACGAGGATTTCTCCTTCCCCGGCTACGACCCCCTGCCCGCCATCAAGGCCCCCGTGGCCGTCTGAGGTTTTCATGATCACGCTCATCGCCGCCCACGACCGCAACCGCGCCATCGGCAAGGACGGGGACATCCCCTGGCACCTCCCCGAGGACCTCGCCATGTTCAAGCGCGAGACCCTGGGCGGCGCCATCATCATGGGCCGCAAGACCTGGGAGAGTCTGCCGTTCAAGCCGCTGCCCAAGCGCCTGAACATCGTCGTCTCCCGCGATCCCTCGCTGCACGAGCACGTCGTGGGCTCCGTCGAAGAGGGGATCGCCCTGGCGCAGTCGCTTGGCTATTTCCGGGTCTACGGCATCGGCGGTCAAAAGATCTACGAGGCCATGCTGCCGCTGGCGCATCGGCTGTTGATCACGGAAGTGGATTTGGCTGTTGAAGGGGCGGATGCGTGGTTTCCGGAGATTGGGGAGGGGTGGCGGGAGGTAAGCAGATCAGCTTTGGCTGTTGGAAACACGTCAATTTCGTTCATTGAGCGCATCTTAAATTTATGAACAAACAGCTTGTCCAGGATACCAGCGGCACATCAAGCCGCCAACCCACGAATAGATTAGGTCGGCGCGTTTCTTGCAGAGGGGCATCATTGGCTCTGCTTCTTGCTCTGTCATTTTCAGCAAATGATGCCGCCGCTCTTGGTGAGAGCTTATACAAGCATGAGTTTTTCTTCTATGCGGCCAAGTTCATTTGCTCGTCCAAGGCCATTCCTGAACCTGAAAGCCGTTGCTCACTTGGCCAAGGCACCAAGCTGATCCGCCGAAACACGCTCTTCGGCTTCAGACCTGGAAAAGCAACATGCCGAAACTTTCTCCTCATCGACGATCAAGAATCTTTGGAAAGAAAGAACAGCCGCCAGATGCGCTACAATGACCGGTATGCATCAGATGTTTTCCGGACATATGTGCGCACCAGCTACTCTTTCTTCCAACTCAGGCGACCCCGACACTATGCGACCATTGCGCATATCGGAAATGACGTAGACTTAGATCAACTTGTAAATCGTGACACCAGATCTTTTCAAACAGATCTGTTGGAGTACGTGAAAGAATCAGACCGGCAAGCCGGCTGGGAAGCTCATACTGCAACACTCGGAGCAAAGCTATTTTCCCCGGGAAACGCGCTTGTGTTCGCCAGTTCGACAGACTGTGACGGTTTCACAATTCTTAACTTTCGGGTCAACGAGCAAAACACCAAAGCGAAAGCCGATAAGTGACAAGCGCCATCAATCCCCCAAGGCGCGGAACAAGGCCGAAGGCCGCCGCGCCAGCGTCATGCTAAAAGCATGCCTCCGGCATGACCCGCCCCGTCCCGCCAAAGGCGGGCCAATCATAGGCCACGCACCTTTGGTGCGACGGGCGGCGCTTTGTCGACGCAGTCGCAAACCTCCAAGGTCCTTCGGATGTGTCACGATAAACCGCACCCGCTCGACCGTCCGATGCGCCACCCCGCAGGTCGGCGCATCTGCGGCTCCGCACAAGGCTCGGACGGTCCCGCCTCACCAACCCCGTCCCGGGCTTGCCCCGGGACCTCGCCCCACAGGCGCCCCCCAAAACACCCCGATTAACCAAATCTCCCGCAACGTCATCCAAACCCCTCCCGCGTTTTGTACAAAATGCTGGAAACGACGTACGAAACGTACAAAACGTACAAACCAGACACCCCAGGGCCGCCACTCCGCATCCCGCATCACCGCAAGATATGGTAGGCTCCCCCCGTTGCCTCCCCCAAGGCACGGTGCCTTAACCCCATCGCGCGCCCCGTTTACCCGGGCGGGACGCTCTGCCATAATCGCCGCCAACCAATCAGAACAAACCGAGCACGCACATGGCCGACGATCTCCTCCATTCCGCCGCAGAACCCGAGTATGACGCCTCCTCCATCGAGGTGCTCGAGGGGCTGGAACCCGTGCGCAAACGCCCCGGGATGTATATCGGCGGCACTGACGACCGCGCCCTGCATCACCTCGTGGCCGAGGTTCTGGACAACTCGATGGACGAGGCGGTGGCTGGCCATGCCAACCGGATCGAGGTCACGCTGCATTCGGATTTCTCCATTGAAATCAGGGACAACGGCCGCGGCATCCCGATCGACCCGCACCCCAAGTTCCCCGGCAAATCCGCGCTCGAGGTGATCCTCTGCACCCTGCACGCGGGCGGCAAGTTCTCGGGCAAGGCCTATGAGACCTCTGGCGGTCTGCACGGTGTCGGCGCCTCTGTCGTCAACGCCCTGTCGGATTCGATGGTGGTCCAGGTCGCCCGCAACAAGGAGCTGTACGAACAGCGCTTCTCGCGCGGGATCCCCCTTGGCCCGGTTGCGAAAATCGGCCAGGCCCCGAACCGCCGCGGCACCACGGTGATCTTTCACGCGGACGAAGAAATCTTTGGTTCTCATAGGTTTAAGCCCTCCCGCCTGTTCAAGATGGTGCGCTCCAAGGCCTATCTGTTCAGCGGTGTCGAGATCCGCTGGAAGACCGAGATCGAGGACGGCGACACGCCCACCGAGGCCACCTTCCACTTCCCCGGCGGCCTGTCGGATTACCTGGTGGAAACGCTGGGCAGCGCCTCGACCTACGCCGACAAACCCTTTTCCGGCATCGTCGATTTCAAGGAGAAATTCGGCACGCCGGGCAAGGTCGAATGGGCGATCAACTGGACCCCCTCGCGCGACGGGTTCATCCAGAGCTACTGTAACACCGTCCCCACCCCCGAGGGCGGCACGCATGAGGCCGGGTTCTGGGCCGCGATCCTCAAGGGCATCCGCGCCTACGGCGAACTGGTGAACAACAAAAAAGCCAGCCAGATCAACAGGGACGACCTGATCACCGGCGGCTGCGCGCTGGTCTCCTGCTTTATCCGCGAGCCGGAATTCGTCGGCCAGACCAAGGACCGCCTCGCCACGACCGAGGCGCAGCGGCTGGTCGAAAACTCCGTCCGCGACCATTTTGACAACTGGCTCGCCTCCGATACGAAATCCGCCGGGGCGATCCTAGATTTCCTTGTCCTGCGGGCCGAGGAACGGCTGCGCCGCCGGCAGGAAAAGGAAACCGCCCGGAAAAGCGCGACCAAGAAACTGCGCCTGCCGGGCAAGCTGACCGACTGCACCAACAAGAACCGCGAAGGGACCGAGATCTTCATCGTCGAAGGCGATTCGGCCGGAGGCTCTGCCAAGGGCGCCCGTTTCCGCGAGACGCAGGCGCTCTTGCCGCTCAAAGGCAAGATCCTGAACGTGCTCGGCGCGGCCTCGAACAAGCTGTCCTCCAACGCCGAGATCCGTGATCTCTGCGAGGCGCTTGGCGTCGGATTGGGCCCCAAATTCAACGTCGACGACCTTCGCTATGACAAGATCATCATCATGACCGACGCGGACGTCGACGGCGCCCATATCGCGGCGCTCCTGATGACCTTTTTCTACACCCAGATGCGCCCGCTGATCGACCAGGGACACCTATATCTCGCCTGCCCGCCGCTCTACCGGCTGACGCAGGGGGCGAAACGGCTATACGTGGCCGACGATGCCGCCAAGGAGGCGGCGCTGGCCAAGGGGCTGGGCGGAAAGGGAAAGATCGACGTCCAGCGTTTCAAGGGCCTGGGCGAGATGGACGCCAAGGACCTGAAAGAGACGACGATGGACCCGGCGACCCGCACCCTGATCCGCGTAACCATCGACGAGGACGAACCGGGCGAAACCGGCGATCTGGTGGAACGCCTGATGGGCAAGAAGCCGGAGCTGCGCTTCCAGTATATTCAGGAGAATGCGCGGTTTGTGGAAGAGTTGGATGTTTGAGTGGCCCTGCCGATTGATGGGACTATACTGGAGACAAACTCTGACGGCGCAACCTTCGAGGCATGGAGATAAGCTGGATACACAACCCAATGAAGAAGAACGAAGCCGAGTTTGTAGACAACGAAAAAAGCAAGAATCGTACGATCAAGCGTGATGCGAAGACCGGACGCTTCATAGCTGTAACCGCAGCAAGGTCGACTACGAAAGGCGTCCTGAAGGAAAGTGCGTCGCGTAACAGCGCTGCGTTTACACGGCTGGCCAATCGGTAGGCACCACTACATTGTGACGGTGTCGGACGCTTTTGAAGCCCATAGTACGGCGCTATCCTATGGCGGCGGGCGGGATGGTGTTAGCAATTTGACATCGCTCCTCGGCTCCCTAGGGTCAGGACCCATTGATTTGGTCTGACTGGCATGATTCACGGTTCGAAAACGAGCGGTGATCATGTCTGATCTTTTCTGGTTGAGCGACGCACAGATGGCGCGTCTGGAGCCTTACTTTCCGAAGTCGCACGGCAAGCCCCGCGTCGACGACCGGCGTGTCTTGAGCGGGATTATCTTCATCAATCGCAACGGTTTGCGGTGGCGCGACGCCCCAAGGGAGTACGGCCCCCACAAGACACTCTACAACCGGTGGAAGCGGTGGAGCGATCGGGGCGTCTTCGCCCGGATCATGGCGGGTCTGGCGGCCGAGCACGGTGAGGAAACGACCGTTATGATCGACGCCACGCAT
>NZ_FMZI01000015.1 GCF_900101505.1 Antarctobacter albus | reverse complement strand
CTACGACCGATGCCCGCAGACCTTCTTCTCGGCGATAGCTCTCGCCGCGACCGTCATCTTCTGGCTTTGAGGGAGAACGAGTCCTGAGCCTAGGCTCTGGCGATAAGAATAGTTGAACAATAGTTTCTGTAGAAATGGGCGGCGAAAGCCGCCCTTTTTTCGTTCGCGGTGATGTCGGACTTGCCCGGGGCCAAAATACTGAGCCGCGCTCGCACGACGAAAAATTGGATCCCGGTATGAAAAGCCTTCGATCGATGGCGCTTACCCTCTGCCCTCCTATCTGTCTTCGCGGAGAAAAATCTGACGGCACGTCGCGGGCGGAGCGCACCGTCTGACACTTGAGATTGCAGCGCTCAGTTCTTCGCGCCCCTGAAGTCATGGCAGGTTCTTGGGCTACCAGCGTAGCTTGTATACGAGAAACTCCTTGCTCCCAGGACAGCGTGGTAAAGGTCGCGCCTTTGGAATAGCGCTTTCGATCCGTGCTTTCCGCCAGATGTAACGCGAGCACAAAGGATCATCCTTGCGAAATAAATTTCTGAAAACCCTTTTGGCCGCGTGACTCCCGGAACCATCTTCCTCGGGATAGAGTCGAACCCTGCACTCAAGGCGCAGGCTCGTAATACGCGAAAACCGGGCATTTCCGCCCGGTGGTCACGTTATGCTTATCAGAATGGCCAAAAAACCACCCCAAAAGGACAATTAGTCCTTTCAATTTCAACAGGCTCATGCACGAACCTCTGTTCACCCACACTTCGAATGCCCGCAGGAGGCACAGGTCATGCAACCTTCGACCATGCGCATGTCGTATTGCCCGCAGTTGGGGCAGGCCGGACCGCGAGGCTGGTCGAGGTTGACCACCTGGGCGGTCGGGTCGCTCTTCAGGCCCATGCCTTCGCCTTCCAGGAAGCCGGTTGCGATCATGTGGCGCTCGATGACGCCGCCGATGGCCGCGAGGATCGAGGGGATGTACTTGCCCTGAACCCAGGCGCCGCCGCGCGGGTCGAAGACGGCCTTCAGTTCCTCGACGACAAAGCTCACGTCGCCACCGCGCCGGAACACGGCTGAGATCATCCGCGTCAGGGCCACGGTCCAGGCGAAATGCTCCATGTTCTTGGAGTTGATGAAGACCTCAAAGGGGCGGCGGCGGCCGCCGACGATAATGTCGTTGATCGTCAGGTAGATGGCATGTTCGCTGTCGGGCCACTTGAGCTTGTAGGTCGCGCCCTCGAGGGTCTGGGGGCGGTCCAGGGGTTCGGACATGTAGACGACCTCAGCGCCTTGGGCGCCTTCGCCCCGGACCTGGTCCGGCGCCTCGCCGGGGGCCACGTCTTCGACCTCGGAAACGCTCAGCACCGATCCGGTGACGTCGTTCGGACGATAGGTTGTGCAGCCCTTGCAGCCTGTCTCGTAGGCTTGCAAGTAGACGTCCTTGAAGTCCTCGAAGGAAATGTCCTCGGGGCAGTTTATGGTCTTGGAGATCGACGAGTCGACCCATTTCTGAGCCGAGGCCTGCATGCGGACATGGTCCAGTGGCGCCAGCGTCTGCGCATTCACGAAATACTCGGGCAGGGCGGCATCAGTGCCGAAGGTCTCACGGTACATCTGCACCGCGTAGTCGACCACCTCCTCCTCGGTCCGGGTCCCGTCCTTTTGCAGGACCTTGCGGGTGTAGGCATAGGCAAAGACCGGCTCGATCCCCGACGAGACGTTCCCGGCATAGAGCGAGATCGTCCCGGTGGGGGCAATCGAGGTGACGAGGGCATTGCGGATGCCGTGTTCGCGGATGGCGGCGCGTACGTCCTCGTCCATGCCCCGCATCGTGCCGCTGTCCAGGTAGGCTTCGGCATCAAAGAGCGGGAAGGCGCCTTTTTCCTTCGCCAATTGCACGGAGGCCAGGTAGGCGGCGCGGGCGATCCGGTGCAACCAGCGTTCGGTTTGCCGCGCCGCTTCCTCGGAACCGTAGCGCAGCCGTACCATCAGCAGGGCATCCGCCAGCCCGGTCACGCCCAGCCCGATGCGGCGCTTGTTCAGGGCCTCGCGGGCCTGCTCCTCCAGCGGAAAGCGCGAGGCATCGACCACGTTGTCCATCATCCGGACAGCGGTGGCGACCAGCTTGTCCAGTGCCTGCTCGTCGAGGTGCGCGTCGCCGGTAAAGGGATCATTGACCAGCCGGGCAAGGTTGACCGACCCCAGCAGGCAGGCGCCATAGGGCGGCAGGGGCTGCTCTCCGCAGGGGTTGGTGGCGGCGATTGTCTCGCAGTAGCTGAGGTTGTTGGCCTGGTTGATCCGGTCGATGAAGATCACGCCCGGCTCGGCATAGTCATAGGTGGCGCGCATGATCCGGTTCCACAGGTCGCGCGCGGGGAGCGTGTGATAGACCACCCCGTCAAAGACCAGCTCCCAGGGGCCGTCCGCCTTGACCGCCTCCATGAAGGCATCCGTGACCAGGACCGAGAGGTTGAACATGCGCAGGCGCGCGCTGTCGGCCTTGGCTCCGATGAAATCCTCGATGTCCGGGTGATCGCAGCGCATGGTCGCCATCATCGCACCGCGGCGCGAACCTGCGGACATGATCGTTCGACACATGGCGTCCCAGACGTCCATGAACGACAGCGGTCCCGAGGCATCCGCCGCCACGCCTGCCACGGGTGCGCCCTTGGGCCGGATGGTCGAGAAATCGTAACCGATCCCGCCGCCCTGCTGCATGGTCAGCGCCGCCTCGCGCAGCTGGTCGAAAATGCCGCCCATGTTGTCGGGGATCGTGCCCATGACGAAACAGTTGAACAGGGTCACGCTGCGGTCGGTGCCGGCGCCTGCGGTGATCCGGCCCGCAGGCAGGTACTTGAAGTCTTCCAGCGCCTCATAGAACCGCTCTTCCCAGTGAGCGGGGTCCTTTTCGACCGTGGCCAGCGCCCTGGCGATGCGGCGCCAGCTGTCCTCGACGCTGAGGTCAAGCGGCGTGCCGTCCGCCTGTTTCAGGCGGTATTTCATGTCCCAGATCTGTTCGGCGATGGGGGCGGCAAAGCGGGTCATGGCGATTCCCTCAGGTGGCAGGCTGAACAATGTAGCTGCAACCCGAGTTTTCCACAACAGATTGACAGGCTTGCCGCCATGTCCCCCAGATCATGCGCCGAATGCAAGTGGTTTGCCCCGGCGCATGTTATGGTTTTTTAGAAAAAGAATTCGTCTCCGGGGACATAGTCCTCGGTGTCCTGCAGATCCGGTTGATCCCGCGGGTCCTCGGTGAATTTGCGGCGCGCGGCGCTTTGAACTGCCTCGCGAGCTGCGCCCAGGTGGTCGAACGCGGCTTCCTGGACGATACGGTCCGCCAGTTGGTCAAAGGTCTGCTGCACCGCGCGGTCATTGGCGATGAAGGGACCGTTGTCCTGGCTGAAGAAGCGAAAGCCGATGTCGTCGATGATGATACCGTCTTCGGGCATTTGGCTGGTCTCCTGGATGGACGCCCCGAACCTTGGGGCGGGGATTACTGGTCAAGGAAGTCTCAGGCCTGCACCGGTGTCAGCGGTGTGGCTGCCAGTATCCCGCATCCGTCGCGTTGCGGACAGTCAGGTTAACCTTGCCATTGCTTCGGCAGGTCTCCGCCGAACCGTGCGCGGCAGAAGGCGTATTGGGGCGCCAGGGCCGCGGCCAGGGCCTTTTGCGCGTCATGGGGCAGGGCGGTTCCCACGGTGGTTTCATTCCGGCGTAGCCCGGGGCCGGGCGACCGCCAGGGGGTGTCCAGAAAGCGACATAGCCGGGGCAGGGCGTCGCCCCCGGCGAGATCCTCGTAGAAGAGGTACAGAAGATCCTCGGGCGCGAAACAGTCGTCCAGTGCCGTGACGGTCGCCCGGTAGTCGCCGCGCGCCATGATCGCGGGCGCGTCCAGGGCGTCGGCCCAAGCCTGCGTGGCGTCCTCTGTCAGGCCCTGTTGCTGCATGTGCCGCAGTTGAGACCACAGCCGTTCGACGGGGTCACGCATGACGAACAGCAGTTTCAGCCGGATGTCCTGCGTGGCGCAAAAGGCCTGCATATGGGAAAAACCCACCGTCCCCAGCACTGAATAGGCCGGGGTGACATCGCATATCACCCGTGTCTGCAGGGTGCTGATCCGGGCCATATGGCCGAAATAGGCGTTGTCGTCATAGATCATCTGCACCCGGTCCAGTGCGGCCTGGAGCATCGGCGAAGCGGCCAGGTGCTCTGCCGGGTGCCCCTCTTGCGACAGGAACAACGTCAAACGACGGACTGCCAGAAGGTCCATGTCACTCAGGGCATGTTCCGGGAAATCTCGGCTGAAGAAATGCAGTTCCTTGAGCGGAGAGGGCGACACGCCCTCCAGTCCGCCCATGTAGGCGTGCAACCAGCTCGTCGCGCATTTCATGGCGCCGACGCAGACCAGCAGCGTCTTGCCGTCCAGCTCGGGGTAGTGCCGGATGCGCGAAAGCTCGGTCGCCATAGGACCCTCCTGCCGGTTCGCAACAGAAGGTCAGGCTGACACGCTGCGGCACACGGCTCAAGCCCGGAGGTGACGTGCCCGATGGTGACGGGCGTGGTGAAAAAATGGGCGGACTTGGCGACGTGGAATGATTTTGGCGGCCCTAGTTGCGACTAATTCTCATTTTCATTGACTCTTGCGAATTAGTCGCACTATATCTCGCAGGTGAAAACGCCTCGGCGGGTGTATCGCCGGGGTGTCGTCTTGAGGAGGTGCACAGTGACTTTGACCAAGCGAAAGCTTCTTGCCGGACTGGCGACCTTGCCGCTGGCCCTGTCGGCCAAAGGCCTGGCCGCGCAGGGGGTGACAACCGTGGTCGCGACCACGGGCATGATCGCCGATGCCGCGCGGCAGGTGGGGGGCGATCTTGTCGAGGTCCGTGGCCTGATGGGGCCGGGTGTCGATCCGCACAGCTATCGCCAGACCCGCAGCGACATCGTGGCGATGGCCCGCGCGGATGTCGTGCTCTGGCATGGTCTCTACCTCGAGGCGCAGATGGAGGAATTCCTTCAGGATCTGGGCGAACGCGGCACAACGACCGCTGTGGCCGAGGGGCTGCCGCGCGACCTGCTGCTGGCCCATGACGACTACGACGACAAGTTCGACCCGCACGTCTGGATGGTGCCTGATCTCTGGACACATGTGGTGGAAAACGTACGCGACGCGTTGAGCGCGGTGCGACCCGACAGTGCCGAGGTCTTTGCCGCCAATGCCGCCGCGCACCTGGCAGAACTGGACGAGCTGGCCACCTATGCCGCCGGCATCCTCGCCAGCGTGCCCGAGGAAAGCCGCGTGCTGGTCACGGCGCATGACGCCTTCAACTATTTCGGCCAGGCCTACGGGTTCGAGGTCATGGGCATCCAGGGTATCTCGACAGAGTCCGAAGCCGGGCTGCGCCGGATCGCGGATCTGGTGGATATCCTGGTGGATCGCCGCATCGGCGCGGTCTTTGTCGAAAGCTCTGTTTCTGATCGCAACATCCGCGCCCTGATCGAAGGTGCCGCCGCCAAGGGGCACGAGGTTGTCATCGGCGGCGAGCTCTTCTCGGACGCGATGGGAGAGCCGGGTACCTACGTCGGCACCTATGTCGGCATGATTGATCACAACGCGACAACCATTGCCGGGGCCCTTGGCGGCGACGTCCCGCGCGATGGCATGAAAGGACTGTTGAACGGATGACCGAACCTTCCGTGACCTTGGCCGCATCCGGCGGGCAGGCGGCGGCGCCGGCGCGCCCTGACGCCGCCCTGAGCCTGCGGGGCCTGACCGTGTCCTACGGTGAGAAACCTGCGGTGTTTTCCGTCGATGCGGCCTTCCCTGCGGGCGAGATGACCGCGATCATCGGGCCGAACGGGGCGGGCAAGTCGACCTTGCTGAAGGCCGCGCTGGGCGTAATCCCGCGGCTGTCGGGCGAGGTCAGCGTCTTCGGTCAGCCGATCGAGACGGTCCGCGGGCGCATCGCCTATGTCCCCCAGCGCGCCAGCGTCGACTGGGATTTCCCGACCACGGTGATCGACGTGGTGATGATGGGCCTGTACCGTCAGGTCGGCCTGCTGGGGCGGCTGACCGGCGCTCTCAAGGCGCGGGCCCTGTCCTGTCTCGACCGGGTCGGCATGGCCAGCTTTGCCGACCGCCAGATCGGCCAGCTGTCGGGCGGCCAGCAGCAACGGGTCTTCCTGGCCCGGGCGCTGGCGCAGGACGCGGACCTCTACCTGCTGGACGAACCTTTCGCCGGGGTGGATGCGGCGACCGAACGGGCGATCATCGACGTTCTGAAAGCGCTCAAGGCCGAAGGCAAGGCGGTGGTCTGCGTCCACCATGACCTAGCCACGGTGCGCGACTATTTCGACAATGTCTTCATGATCAACGTGCGCCGCATCGCCGAAGGCCCGGTCAGGACAACCTTCAATGGCGAGACCCTGAATGCCACCTACGGCGGGCGGCTTGCTGCCACGCATATCGACCAGTTGAACCTGGTGGAGGGCGCGTGACCCCGTTGATCGAGGCGTTGCTGCTGCAAGCGGGCTACAATGCGGCGCTGGTGGCCGTGGGCGCCGCTTTGCTGGGCTTTGCTGCCGGCGCCGCCGGAACCTTTCTTTTCCTGCGCAAGCGCGCGCTGGTGTCCGACGCAGTGGCCCATGCCACGTTGCCCGGCGTCGGGCTGGCCTTCATCGCGATGGTCTGGCTGGGCGGCGACGGGCGCAACCTGCTGGGTCTTCTGGCGGGGTCTGCCGTGACCGCCGGGATCGGCCTCTTGGCGGTGGAATGGATGACCCGGCGCACCCGGCTCAGCGAGGATGCGGCCATCGGCGCGGTGCTCTCCGTCTTTTTCGGGCTGGGGATCGTCATCCTGACCGTGATCCAGACAATGAGCTCCGGCCGCCAGGCAGGGTTGGAGAGCTTTCTGCTCGGCTCGACCGCCGGGATGCTGTTCCAGGACGCCATCGTGATCGCCGTGGGTGGCTCGCTGGCGGTTCTGGCGACTTGGGTGATGCGGCGACCGATGACGCTGGTGGCCTTTGACGCGGAATACGCGGCGGCGAGCGGCGTCAACGTGCCGGGGATCGACCGGCTGATGATGGCGCTGGTCATGGCGGTCACGGTGATCGGGCTCAAGATCGTCGGGCTGATCCTGATCGTGGCGATGCTGATCATCCCGCCGGTCACTGCGCGGTTCTGGACCGAGCGTAGCCAATCCCTGATTTGGTACGCGGGGGGCATTGGCGCTGTGTCGGGGTACCTGGGCGCGGCGCTGTCCGCCTCGGCCCCCGATCTGCCGACGGGGCCGATCATCGTACTCGTCGCGGCGGGCCTGTTCCTGCTGTCGCTCTTCCTCGCTCCCGCGCGCGGCGTGGCGGCGGCGGTGTTCCGGCACCGCCGGTTCCAGCGCAAGGTGCACCGTCGGCAGGGCCTCTTGGCATTGGCGCGGCAGGAGCCGATCCACGACGAGCTGACCCTGCGTGTCTTGCGGGGCGAGGGGCTGATCCGTGCCGATGGCGTTGCCACGGAAACCGGGCGCGCCCAGGCGGCCAAGATCGCCCGCGACGAACGCCGCTGGGACGTGGCCCGCGAAATCCATCAGGACACCGGGCTGACCGGGCGCTATGACGGGCTGACCCCGATCGAAGATGTCTTTGCCCCCGACGAGATCGCCGAGTTCGACAGCCGCATCGGCGGCCCGCGTGCCATAGGAGAGGGGCTGTGATGGGCAGCGAATTCGTCATGTTCTCCCTGACACCCATGCTGATCGGCGTGCTGGCCTCTGTCGCCTGTGCCTTGCCGGGAAACTTCCTGATCCTGCGGCGGCAGGCGCTGATCGGCGATGCCATCAGCCATGTCGTCCTGCCGGGGATCGTGGTGGCTTTTCTTCTGACCGGCGTCGTGGCCGCGATCCCGATGCTGCTGGGTGCCGCCGGGGCCGCCGTGGTGGCTGTTGTGCTGATCGAGGCGATCAAGCGGCTCGGTCGGATCGAACCGGGCGCGGCGATGGGTGTGACCTTTACCACGCTTTTTGCGGGGGGCGTCTTGCTCTTGGAGCAGAGCGATACCTCCAGCGTCCACCTGGATGTGGAACATGCTCTGATGGGCAATCTTGAATCGCTGGTCTGGCTGCGCGCGACGGACTGGTCCTCGCTCTTTGATCCCTGGGCGCTGGCCGGCGTGCCCGAGGAACTGCCGCGCATCGCCGTGGTCTGTGCGGGGGTTATCCTGCTGACGCTGGTCTTCTGGCGCTGGCTGAAGATTTCCACCTTCGACGAGGGCTTTGCCCAGGCGTTGGGCCTGCCGGTGGGCATGATCGGCATGGGCCTGGTCATCACGGCGGCGGTGGCAGCGGTCGCGGCCTTTGATGCCGTGGGGTCAATCATCGTGATCGCCATGTTCATCTGCCCGCCGGCGGCGGCCCGGATGATGACCAACGGGCTGGAACGGCAGGTCTGGTGGTCGGTGCTGTTCGCGGTTGTCGCGGCCGTGCTGGGATACGTTCTGGCGGGCTACGGGCCGCTCTGGCTGGGCGGGGACAATGCCGTCAGCGCGGCGGGGATGATCGCGACCGTCTCGGGCGTCATCCTTGCGCTGGCCTGCGCCTTTGGACCGCACCGCGCGCGTGTGGGGGCGCGGGCCGAGGCCTGAAATGAAAAAAAACGGCCCGCGGAATGCGGGCCGAGTGATGTGACGCGGCGAAACGGATCAGGCGGCGGGGCGAGACCCAACGACGCCTTGCGTGACGGAATCCGTGATCTCGAGGCTTTCTTCCTCGGACAGGTCCATCAATTCGGCCAGCCGGGCGCGCGCGCGGCCCACGCGGCTCTTGATCGTGCCCACGGCGACGCCGCAGACCTCTGCCGCTTCTTCGTAGGCCAGGCCCTGTGCACCGATCAGCACCAGCGCCTCGCGCTGCGTGTCGGGCAACTGATCGAAGGCCACCTTGAAATCTCGTAGGTTCAGACGCCCGTCGTGATCGGGTTTGGTCGCAAGGCTTTCGCTCATCGTGCCGTCGGCATCCTCGACCTCGCGCTTGCGCTTGCGCCGCAGCGAATAGAACGTGTTGCGCAGGATCGTGAACAGCCAGGCCCGCATGTTGGTGCCCTGCTGAAAGCTGTCGATGTTCGTCCATGCCTTGACCAGCGTCTCTTGGACGAGGTCGTCCGCCGTGGCAGAGTTCCGGGTCAGCGACAGCGCAAAGGCGCGCAACGAGCCGATGTGCTCGGTCAGTTCCTCGCGGGGGTCACGCATCTTGCTGGCCCCCGCTGTTCTTTTTATCCTCGGCGGCTTTCAATTGCGCCAGCAGGTCGGTGAACCGATCGGGCACGGGCTGCTGGGCCATGTCATCGAAGGCCTGTCTCAAGTTCCTGTCGATTTCGTCGACGACTCTTGAATTGAGTTGTTTACGCGTCATGTGTTTTGTCATCTTTGGATCTCGCAACGCCTCATTACGGAACCAAAACGTTGCAGCCTGCGTTCGGTTCCAAAGGTAGCACTAATATTTGGAGCAACAAGCATGACGGCTCAGTCATCCTCGGACATGACAACCGCAATCGGCGGCAACCTTCCCTACCTGCGCCGCTACGCCCGCGCGCTGACCGGGCGCCAGGACAGCGGCGACCGCTATGCCGCAGCAACGCTTGAGGCCATCCTGAACGACCCCGAGCTGTACGATGCCGGCCTGACCGCCAAGGTCGCCCTGTTCCGCGTGTTTCACGCGATCTGGATGTCCTCGGGCATGCCGGTCGAGGACGGCGGCGAAACGGGGCTGGCGGCACGGGCGCAGAAACACCTGTCGCGCCTGACGGAAAACACGCGCGAGGCGCTCTTGCTGCACACGATCGAGGAATTCCCGATCGAGGAGGTCGCCCAGATCATGCAGGTCTCGACCGAAGAGGCGGGCCAGTATGTCGATACGGCCTTCCTTGAAATGCGTGACGCGATTTCCGGCAAGATCATGATCATCGAGGATGAGGCGGTGATCGCGATGGATCTTGAAAGCATCGTGATGGACATGGGCCACCGTGTCACCGGCGTTGCCCGCACCGAGGCGGCGGCGCTGGACCTCGCCAGCAGCGAGGCCCCGGACCTGATCCTGTCGGACATCCAGCTGGCCGACGATTCCAGCGGGATCGACGCGGTCAACCAGATCATCGCTCGCGACGGCGACCGTCCCGTGATCTTCATCACCGCCTTCCCGGAACGGTTGCTGACGGGCGAGGGGCCGGAGCCGGCCTTCCTGATCTCCAAGCCCTATACAGAAAACCAGGTGCGATCCGCTGTCAGTCAGGCGCTGTTCTTTGCCTCGACAGAGACGTTGATCCGCTGACTTGATCACTGATGTGAAAAAGAAAAAGGCCCGCCGGTTTCGGCGGGCCTTTTTTGTATACCTGGTCCTGTGCCTCAGCTTTTTGCCAGGGCACGCAGCATCCAGGCTGCCTTTTCATGAAATGCGCTGCGGGCGGTTGCAAGGTCTTCGGTCACAGGGTCGCGATGCGTACCAGCCAGCGCGATCAGCGCATGCAGACGATGTGCCAGTTTCTCGTGATCGTGGGCCAGGTCCTCGATCATGTCGGCGGTTGTCGCCTTTGCAGACAGGTCGTCGACCCGCGATCTCTTGGTGATGTCGTCCAGGCGGGCCGGGGCAAGATGTCCAAGCGCGCGTATCCGCTCGGCCAGGTCATCGGCAGCGGCAAAGAGATCCTGGTACTGTTCCTCGGTCAGGTTGTGCACGGAAAAGAACAGCGGCCCTTCGACATTCCAGTGAATGGCATGGGTCTTGAACAGCAGCCGGTAGGTATCGGCCAGAACGTCCGACAGGCCGCTTGCCAGGGTTTCGGTGTTGCGGACCCCGGTGGAAACGGAATCTTCGGTGGGAACGACTTTCAGGGAGTCAGTCATCTATGCCTCCTGCTTGATTGGTTAATCAGACAACGAGCGGTGCCCGGAAACGTTCCTGATCCAGCCCGGCGGGACGCAGGGGCGGGCGCGTTTCGGCGGGGAACAGGCCGCAGAGAAGGCAGCATGTCCCAATCTGGCACCGACATCGAAAGACAAAGGCGCCACCACCGTCTAGCGACGCCCAGGCGCCGTGACCTACGCAGATTGACGTCATACGTGAAAAGGCCCGCACTGGGGTAGCGCGAGCCTTTGCATCGGTTGGACCGGTTATTCCAGATCAGGCCAGGCGGCGCGTAGAACGCGGGCCCGCGATCAGCCAGACGATGAACCCCAGCAGCGGCAGCAACAGCACGAACAGCGTCCAGAGAACCTTGCCGCCGGTGCTTGCGCTGGAATTGATGATGTTGACGATTGCCCAGACCGCTAGGCCCAACAGGATCAATCCGCCCAGACCCGCAATTTCGATACCCATGATAGTCTCCTTTCGGTTTCGCGCCGCGTTCAGCCGCGCAGTGCGTCGATCAGCTCCGACTTGGTCATCTGCGACCGCCCATCGACATCCAGTTCGCGCGCCCTGTCGTAGAGCGCATCGCGCGTCCATTCTTCATAAGGGGGCGCTTTTCCGCCTTTGCGGGACGGGGCCATGTTGTCATTCGCCTGCGCATTGGCGATCGCCGCCGCTTTCGACTTGGCATAGCCCTTGTCGCGCAGGGCCTGGTAGGTTTCCTCGTCCTTGATCGACGGGTTGTTCTCCTTCTCCTTCGCCATCGCGCTACCTCCTGCATCCTTGCCCCGCGTGAGACCGGCCCGGGGATTTTCCCATGCCGCCCGGCCCAAAAGCGCGAGACTGTACAAGGACCAAACGCCCGGCGTCCCACGCGGTTCCGTGTGCTCCGGGCCGGAAACAGCAAAGAAAGACGGGTTTTTTCGGGAACCTGCAGGGGAGAAAGAGCGTTACGCACGCATGGAAAACACAAATTGTGTCGGCGGGTTTCGTGCCCTGCCCAAAGAGAAAACACTTGCCGGCAAAATGCGCCGGTGCGGGATAGAGATAGAATTTTCAGGAATTGATGAAGGCAACACCTCGCAGATCGTGGCCCAGACCCTGGGCGGCCTGGTCAAGCGGCAGGGGCCGCATCTGTTCACGATCGAGGACAGCGGACTCGGAACCATCTGCGTCGAGCTGGACACGCGGTATGCCAAGCCGGGAAACCAGTTCCTGCCCGAAGGCGTGCTGGACGCCGCCCGCGCCGTCGTCCCGGTCGAGGTGGTCACGCCCCCCCTGACGCCAGAGCAGATGGATCGTGTGCTGGACCTGACCAAGGCTCTGCAAAAGGCGGGTGGCAAAGGCACGTCCGACAGCCTGTTTGCCGGGTTCGGCATCCATTTCAACCCCGAGATCACCGGCTACGAAGATCCCTACTTGTTGCGGACCGTGATCGCCTATGGCCTGCTTGAACCCTGGTTGCGCGAATGGCGCCCACTGGACATGTCGCGCCGCATCCTGCCCTTTGTCGATCCCTGGCCCCTGCAATTCACGGATGCGCTAGTGGCGGCGGACGATCTTGATCTCACGGTGCTCCGGCACCTGGTTCACAGCCACCTGAACGGGCGGAATTACGGGCTGGACCTCTTGCCGATCCTGCACGCCCATGACCCCGAGGGGTTTGCGGCGATGTTCGGAAAAGAAGCCAGCGGCGCCCGTCCGGCCTTTCACTTTCGCTTGCCAGATTGCCGCCTGGACGAGCCGGACTGGTGCATCACGGACGAATGGGACCGATGGTGGTTGGTCGAAGCCCTGGCGGCGGACGAGGCTCGATTTGACGCATTGTACCAGGCCTGGCGGCAAGGGGCAGGGCACGGCGGGCTCTGGGTCGAAGAAGTGGCAGGGCAGATCGGCAACAACGGCGAGGAGCTATTCAGGTGAACCGGCCGCTGATCGCAGTGACCACCTCGACACGGTCGGGGTGGCGTATCTTTCCGCTTGTCCGGCTGAACCTTTGGCTGGCCGGGGCGCGTGCCTTGCGCTGGACGACCCGGTCGGACATCGATCTGGGCCGCGTCGAAGGCGTGATCATCGGTGGCGGCGACGACATCTCGCCCGATCTCTATGGTGCCCGCCTGGAAGTGACCGCACGGCTGGATCATGACCGCGACGCGATGGAACATGACATCGCGCGCGAGGCCCTGGCCAGCGGCATCCCCGTCCTGGGTATCTGCCGCGGGGCTCAGATGCTCAACGTCGCGGCAGGGGGGACGCTGCACCAGGACGCCTGGTCTCTTTATCCCGAAGCCCAACCGATCAAGACCATCCTGCCCCGGCGCGAGGTCCATGTCGAAACGGGCTCGCAACTGGCGGCCTGGTCGGGCGAGGCTCCGATGCACGTCAACGCGCTGCATACCCAGGCGGTCGACCGGTTGGGCCGGGGCTTTCGCGTCGCGGCGCGGGATACGCACGGCATGGTTCAGGCCATCGAACGCTGTCGGGATCCCTTTGCGTTGGGCGTGCAGTGGCATCCCGAACACCTGTTCTATGCGCATCGCCAGCGGGCGATCTTTCGCGCGTTGAGCCGTGCCGCATCTGCCTATGCAGAAGACCGGGCGCAAGTCCTGTCACCCGCCTGAAACCGGCTCTAGTACAAAGAAAAGGGCCCGCCAATCTGGCGGGCCCTTTCGTGTTGATCTGTCTGTACGTCAGACTTTTTCGAGGATTTGGTCCAGCGTCTTGCGGGCCTCGTCCTTGGTCTGGCCCAGTCGCTGCTGCAGCTTGCCTTCAAGCTGTTCGCGGTCGCCGCGTGCCTCTTCAAGTTCGTCGTCCGAAAGCACGCCATAGGCTTCGCGCAGCCGGCCCTTGATCTCGGTCCATTTTCCTTCCAGGCGATCCCTGTCCATCGGATATCTCCTTTGCGTTTCGCTGCCCGGATCCGTTCCGGGCCTCTGATTGTAAAACGTCCGGGATGCCGATCCGTTCCGTCTCAGGCCGCTTCTTCCAAGGCGCGGGTGATCGCGGTCTCGATCTCGTCCAGCGGATGGTTTGTCAGCACCTTGGGCAGGTCCAGCACCAGTTTCGAGGCCACTTCCTCGTGCATTTCCTCGCGCAGGGCGCTGAGCACCGGGCGGCTTGCGACGATGATGAGCCGGTCGAACTTGCCGGCATGGGCGGCCTTGTAGAGGTCTGCGCTGATGGTCTTGGCAAAACGCTCTTTTTCCAGTTGGTGCCAATCGGTGTCATCCACGGCGGAGCGATGTTCGCCGGGACCATCATTCAACCGGCCCGGGCGGTTTTCGGCCCACTCCTGCGCCTTTGGATTCTCCTGCTCCGCGCGATCCCGCACCACCAGGTGCAGATGCGCCTTGTCCCCCTTGTTGACGAGGTACAGCGCCTTTTCTCCATCGGCGATCAGCACCCAGGTGCCATGCGGCACGCCCTTGGCTCGCATCATGTCGTGATCCTCCTCTTTTCAGCGTGGTGACTATCGGGCGGTCAGTCGCCTGCCTGTCGGCCGCGACTGTCGGGCGTGCAAAGCCATCCGCTTTGCGCGCTTTCGAGACGTCAACGCGCAAACCTGCGTTGGCGTTCCCTGCTCAGACGATGTCCTCGGTCACGCCGGGCAGGTCCTGCGCGAGGTCGGCGCCTTCCTCGGCGTCGAAGGGCACAAGGAACCCGCTGCGGTTCTCGGGGCGGCGCAGACCGTTGCGCCGGATCTCTCCCTGCCACAGGGGATAGAGCGTTTCCGGCGACATGGCCTTGGGGGCAAGCGGCTCATGCCACCAGTGCGACAGTAACCGCTCACGCGCCCGTTCCACGCGCTCCGGCTGCGTGATCTCGACCGCCAGCTCGGTATCCCAGCGCATCGACCGCCCGTTCAGATTGGCAGAACCGATCAGGACAGAGGCCGCATCGCGGATCAAAACCTTGTTGTGCACATGGATCAGCGGAGACCCGGCCAGCGTCTCGCAGGTGTCGCGGGCGGCCAGGACCGGGCGCACCGGCGTCGCGATGGTCAGCCGATGCCCGAAACTCTCACGCAGGGTGGCAACCGCCTGCTGGCGCAGGGCAAGCCCATAGCGGGCATCCAGGCTCTCGGAGGAATCGAAAGCCACGTCCTCGGGCAGTCCCGGCATGACGATGATGGCGTTCAGGTCGCGGTTGCGTGTCGCGCCCTCTGCCAGCGCCTCGGCGATCCGGCTGGAGCGGATGAACTGCGTCTCTATATGGATCAGGTGACGTGCCTTTCGAAAGGCCTCCAGGTGCGCCTCCTCGATTTCCGACACCAGCGTGCGGGGAGAAAGATAGGGCAGTTGCAGACGCCGAGGCGCCGACAATGTCCGTTTCAACCCGGGGCAGGGTGGCGGGGCCGCGCGGCCTTCGGTCACTGCCTGGAAACTCTCGAGGTGCCTGCGTGCGGCCGCCGCCTCGGGGCCGCGCAACATGACCTGCACGTCAGACCAGGTATGCCGCGCCGGGCGATCGTGACCGGGGGTGTCGTAACGCCGTTCGTTCAGGTCCAGCCCGCCGACGTAAAGCCATTCGTCGTCGATCACGGCCACCTTCTGGTGATGGGAGACCGTGTGCAGGTTCGGCAACACGCTGCGTTCCAGCCCGACCGCCTCGAACCGGCGTTCAACCGGGGTCGTCTCGCGCAGGCGTTCCCAGCGGCGGCGCAGGACCGCAGGCAGGAAAGCCAGGCGCGGCAACATGCCGGCGCGCGCGCTGTGCTGGTGCGCGCGGATGTTCAGCAGGTCCTTGCCCGCGCCCGTCGCCTCGGCCAGGGCCACGCCCTGCCGCACGGTGCGCCAGCTGAGTTCGTGCAGATCGGTTGCCATGACCGGGTCAAAATCGCTCACGGTGAGATCGATCCGCACGCCGCGCCGCAGGGCATGGGCGAGAAGGTCGAACCAGTCCCGGCCGATCTCGCGCGCCTCGGTGCTGCGCAGCCGGGTCGCCAGGTCGAAGATACGGAAACCGGCGACGACATGACTGCGCGCGGACAGAACCGCACGCTCGAACGCCGGCCAGGCCTCGTCGGCCGTGATCATCACTTCGAAGTCGCCGGCCATCCGGCCCCCCTGTCAGGCGCCGTAGGCGGCGCGCGGAAACATCACTGTCACGCGATAACGTCCGTCATCCGAAGTGGTTTCCATCTTTCCGCCCAATTGCCGCAGAAAGGCGGCAATCATCTTTTGCGCCATGCCGTCGGGGCGCGGCGCATCTGTCCCGGGGGGCAGCGGTTCGGCGGGGGAACTGTCGATGCACAGCCGGACCTCGTCACTACCGCCCGAAGTAAGTTGGACACCGATCCGGTCGCGCGGGTCCGCGTTGCAGGTCTGTCGGATCGCGGTGTTCAGTGTCTCGGCCACGAACAGCGACAGGGGGATGGCCTGGTCGGGATAAAGGGCCACATGCTCCAGGGCCGTGTCGATTTCGATCTTGCCGCGCGCGCCGACCAGATCCTGCGTGTCGCGCACCACCGCCTGCACCAGATCGGCGGCGTCCACCGTGGTGCTGGTCGGCGTATTGTAGAGCGCACGGTGCAACACCGCCATGCCGCGCACCCGGCGCTGAAGCTCGGACACGACGTGCTTGGCCTCGTCGGTTTCCAGGTCACGCGACTGCATGTTCATGATCGAGGCGATCAGCTGCAGGTTGTTCTTGACCCGGTGATGCACCTCTCGCAGCAGCACTTCTTTGTCCTTGAGATCCTGTTCGCGGCGCTGTTCGCCCTCCGCGATCAACAAGGCCATGCGGTTGAAGGCGCGCTGGGCCTCCTCCAGTTCCGCCGGCGGATCGCGCAGGTCCAGCGTGGTTTCCTCGCGCTCGCCCAGGGCAAAACGGCGCATCGCGTTGCGCAACTGCGCGACATGGCGGATCACCAGCCGCTGGATGCCGAACAGGGCGACTCCGACCCCGGCCAGCCACATCAGCACCGGCAGCGAACTTGCGATCACGCTTTGCAGGCGGCTGTCCGCATCGGGCACGGCAGAGAGAGGCCAGCTGCCCAGCAACATGACCTTGCCGGGCACCATCTGCGTGACGGCGAAAAAACGCGTCTCACCCGAGCCGCTGACCGCACGAAAGGTTCGGCCCGGTTCCTTGACGATCTCGGACAGGGGCATGTCGCGGGGCAGGTATTCGGGGGCTGTGGCCCGTCCCAGCGAGGCGGCCAGGATGTCCCCCTCGGCGTCCAGGGCCGCCAGACGCAAAGCGCCGTCGTGGTCGGGATCCTCAAGCGCACCATTCAGGATCGCATGGGGGATCGACAGCGAGACATAGCCGACCATCTCGCCGCCTTCGCGTACCGGATGCGTCACCATCACGATGTTGCGCCCGGTCACGGCGCCCTCGAGATTGACTTGCACGCTTGCGCCGCCGCGCGCCATCGCGGTCTTGAAGGGTTGGCGTTCGGACAGGTCCATCCGGTCGGCGGTCGAACTGCAGGTCAGCCAGCCCGAGGCCTCGATGAACCCGGCAAAGACATAGGTGTCATTGCTTTCGACAAAGCCTTTCAGGATGTCGCTGCAATCTTCCTCGCCCAGCTTGGTGATCAGCACGGCCAGCCCCTGTGCCGCGGCCAGCGCGCTTTCGAGGGTCTCCGCCTGGGGCGAAGCTTCGGCGCGCAGCTGTGCCATCAGCGCGGTGCGGTTCTGTTGCCGCGCGCTCTCGATCACGGCCTGGGTCTGATAGACCGCGATCAGGCCTACGGGCAACATGGCAATGGTCATCAGGCAGGCGATACGCGCCGGCAGACTGCGGGACAGTCGATAGAGGCTTTTCAGACGCGTGGGCATGGAGGGCAGAACTTCGAGGCTAGGGAATGAACGGGACGCTTCCGGGCGGCACGGTGCGTGACCGGGGGCACAAGTCTCCCTTGACCGGGGCAGTATGCCCCTGTTCCCACGCGCCGCTCATGCGGATATCGCCGCTGCCTGCTCATGCAGTCACCCCATCTGAAATCACAGTCCCCTCCGGACAAATGCCGCATGTCCCGAATTGGTTCCCAAGATTTTCGGGTGGGTCAGGACTGCAGGCTGGTCAGGGGGATCTGCAGCCGGCGGCGGAACATGCCGGCCTCGATCTGGGTGGCCATTTCGCCAGCCAGTTGCCCCTCGACGGCGATCGACAGGAGTCGCGAGCCGAAGCCCGAGCGTGGTCGGGCCTCTGTGTCCCAGGAAAGGCCGGTTTCTTCCCAGCTGATGGCAACGTCATCGCTGTCGGTGCGGTTCCATTTCACCGCCAGCTGTCCGCCATCGGTGGACAGCCCGCCGTACTTGGCGGCATTGGTCGCCAGCTCGTGCAGCGCCAGCGTCAGATAGACGGCGGCCTTGGGGCCGACAGGAACGTGTTCGCCTTGGATCGTGATCCGCGTCTCATGTTCCGAGCCATGCGGCGCCAGCAGCTTGTGCGTCAGCGCGTCCAGCGTCGTGGTCGCGCCTTCGCTTCGGCGGACATTGACGACGGGCACGATCATCTCATGCGCATCGCTCAGCGCCTTGAGCCGGGCACCCACGCTTTCGGCCAGTTCGTCGGCGGTCTCATGCGCGTTGCGCTCCATGCGCAGAATGCTGTTGATGACGGTAAAGAGGTTCTTCACCCGGTGCGTCATCTCCTGCATGACAATATCGCGTTCCTCGAGCGTCTCGCGCAGGCGCAGGTCGGATTCGATCATGTCCGCGATGTCCCGCATCTTGGCGATGTCATCGGACGTCCAGTCGCGGGGCTTGTCGTCGATGACGCAGAAAGAGCCCAGCACATGCCCGTCCGGCGATCGGATCGGCACGCCCAGGTAGGCCCGGACGTTCAGGTCCTGAACGGCGCTGTTGTCGCAGACCAGGCTGTCGGCTTCGGCGTCCGGCACGACCAGCGGCTCTTCGGACGACACGACATACTGGCAAAATGAATGGCTGAGCGGCGTGCCGCGCTGTTCTGCGGCCTCTCCGGTGATCCCGGTCTGGGCGGAAAAGAACTGCCGCTCGTCGTCCACGAAAGACACAAGGCTGACGGGAACATCCATCAGGCGTGCGGCGATGCGCGCGGCTCTCTGGTGTGCTCCGGGGGCGGGGCTGTCCATCAGCCCTGTCCGTTCCAGCGCCTGCAGGCGCTCCGGATCCCGAAGCCGGTCTTGGTGGGTCACTTCCTGAACCTCTGTCCTGAACTCGGGGGTATCTTTCATCGGACAGGTCCAATCAGCAATGCATCACTTGGGGTAAGTAGTCCTGCAAAGGCAAAGGAAAGCCCCTTTCAGGCGGTTTTTTGCCCTTTGGCCCGGGCGGTTGGCACGTCTTCGGCCCGGGGGCGGGAACCTTTGCGCGGCAAGGCACGTTCCTTTGCCAGAGCGCCACGGACGGCGCATAGGGAAAAACACAAGGAGACTTACCATGCTTGGCTGGGCCCTGACGTTCCTCATCATCGCACTTATCGCGGCCGCACTCGGCTTTGGCGGCATCGCCGGCGCATCCGCCGGGATCGCGCAGATCCTCTTCTTCGTCTTCCTCATTCTCTTTGTCGTGTCGCTGGTGGCGCGCGTGGTCCGAGGATGATCCGGGCCTCGGCCCGGAGGTTTCCGGGCCGCGCACATTGCAACCTCACTGACAGAGGACGGACGACATGAGCAAGAACACACAAGATCACCATCGGAACGGCGCCGCCGAAGCTGCAGAAGCCGGAGCCGCCTATGCCCGCGCCGCAGGTGAACGGCTGGACGAGGCACAGGCATCGATCGACCGGGCCATCGAAGAGGGCCGGGACGAGATCGAGCGTGCCGCCCGCCAGTCCACCCAGATGGTGCGGGACAACCCAGTCCTTGCTGTCGCCGGTGCTGTCGGCGTCGGGCTCCTGCTGGGTTTGGCCATGCGCAAGAAGGGCTGACTTGCCAGTAACTTGGCCGTTGAAAAGGGCGTCGCAAATACGGCGCCCTTTTCTTGTCGGCGGGGAGTCGGACGACCGAAATGCGGAACCTTTCGCGTCCCCGTCCGTTCTTCTTGCAACGGACGTAAACCAGGGGGGCACCTTCCGATGACCCGCAAGACGCAAGACCGCAAACCTTCTCGTTCCACCGGAAAAAAGGAAGCTGTGCGCGACGCAGGCGCCTTGGCGTTGCGCGCCGGAGCGGGCGGCCCTGCGGGCCTGATCTCGCAGGCGTTGGGGGTGGCGCGCCGGCACCCGGTGCTGGCCCTGGCGGCCACCGCGCTGGCGGGCTACGCGGCAGGGCGCCGGGCGCAGCGGCGTGGAACACTGGTGCCGCCCCGCGACACCAAGGTGCGAGACGCCTGGGCGCCGCAAAACAGCGGCGCGCGGGGGCCTCATCCGCCTGCCCAGGATCACCGCAACCTGCTGACGCGGATGCAGCTGGAGGACCGCAATGAGTGGTCCTGACCTGCGCGATGCGCCGCGCATCCTGACCGAAGTGCTGCGCCAGGCGATCTCCTTGCTGCAAAGCGAGATGCGCCTTGCACGGGCCGAGATCGGTGAAAACCTGTCGCGGGCCGGGTCGGGGCTGGTGTTTTACGCCCTCGCGTTGGTGCTGACCATCGCGGGGCTGAACGCGCTCGCCACGGCTGGCATCGCCTGGCTGGAAACGCATGGCCTGACCTTGGTCGAGGCGGCAGGCGGGATGGGGGGCGGACTGCTGGTGCTTGCGCTGATCTGCGTGCTGATCGCCCGCAAACGCATCAATGCCCGCGTTCTGACGCCCCGGCGCAGTCTCAACAACGTCAAACGCGATCTGGAAACCTTGCAGGAGGTCCGCCGTGGCTGAGATCGAGAAACTCGAAATGCGGGCGGCGGAAGACCGTGCCCGGTTGAAAATCGCGCTTGAGGCGCTGGGCGGCAGCACCAGCAAAAGCGCCATTGCCACGCCCCTGACCGGGGCCGCGATGGGACAGGCCGGACGGTTGGGCCGCGGCGCCGTCGGCGCGGCAGGCCGCAACCCGACAGCGGCGGCGCTGATCGGGCTTGGCATGGGTTTGTTCGCGACGGGCACGGGGGCGCGGACCTCGGGCGCGGTCAAGGACGATGCCCCCAAGAGCCGCGCACCGATGTTGACGGCCGGGGCGCTGATCCTTGGTGCGGGCGCCCTGGCCGGCGCGCTGCTGCCCAACCTGGGCCGTGACAGTCACGGCGACGACTGACCAGCGAGACCTGAACCATGCTCACCACCGTTCTCAGCGAGCGCGCGCAACGCGTGATGTTGCTGATCCTTACCGTGATCGCGCTGACCGGCGCCCTGCAACTGGGTCAGCAACTGCTGGCGCCCATCGTCTTTGCGGTGGTGCTGGGCATCGTCGTCTCGCCCCTCGCGGAACGCCTGACCGACGTGGGCATCCCGCGGGTCGCGGTTGCGATCCTGTTGCTTCTGGTCACGACCAGCCTGATCGCGCTTCTGATCCTGATGATCGAGCCGCTGCTCAACATGTTCATCGAACAATTGCCCCGTCTCAAGGCGGCGGCGACACGTTGGATCGCCTCGGTTTCTGACGTGCTGCGCGGGATCGAGACCATCAGCGAAGAGATCGAAGGCGCCAAGCCGGCCGCCGAGGCAAGCGAAAGCGCCTTGCCAACCGTGCGCGACGCTTTGTGGATGGCGCCCAACTTTGGCGCGCAGTTCTTCGTCTTTGTCGGTACGCTGTTCTTTTTCGTGCTGACCCGCAACGAACTCTATTCCGCTGTCGGCACGCTGGAACCGAAGCTGCGCAAGGCCGATCGCGCCGTGGCCCGCTATTTCGCTGCCGTGACGCTGGTCAACGCCGGGCTGGGCACCGTGACCGCGCTGATCATGCTGGCCATCGGGGTGGATTATCCCATGCTCTGGGGCCTGGCGGCCGCGATCCTGAACTACATGCTGTACCTGGGGCCGCTGCTGATCATCTTCGGGCTGGCCATCGCCGGGTTGCTGCAATTCACCGGCGCCATGTCCCTGCTGCCGCCCGCCCTGTTCATGCTGGCCAACTTCACCGAGGCGAATTTCGTCACCCCCTGGGTGGTCGGTCAACGGCTGGCGATGAACCCGCTGGGTGTCTTCGTGGCCATTGTCTTTGGCCTCTGGCTCTGGGGGCCGGTCGGGGCCATCGTGGCGCTGCCCGTGATGCTGTGGTTCGGCGTGTTGATGAGCCCGGAGATGCTCAACAGGACCCTGGGAGCCGATCAGCTGCAACCGGCCGAATAGGGGTCAGGCGTCCAGCGCGGCCAGCCTGTCGGTCAGTCGCTGGCGTTCCCGCGCGGTCATCAGCCCCGCCTCGCCATGCGCGCGCAGGTCCTCGAGCAGATCCGCGATGGCCTCGCGCCCGGCCTCCGGCATCGCCCCGCGCAACCGCACCAGTGCCTCGGCCACGGCGGTCAGCACGTCGCCAAAGCCTGCCGCGTCCCGCGTGATGTCGCGAAAGCCGGCCTCGACCAGGTCTCCGGCGCCCAGTTCCCTCAGGAATACCCGGTCGTATAGGGGGCCCCCGGTGTCGGAGGTGTTCAAGGCCCAGTCCCACAACAACCGTTCCAGTCGCGCGATCACGTCGATGGCGGTCTTGGGGTCGTTGATCCCGGGGGACAGCGCCTTGGAGGCGGATTCCCTCAGTGCCTGCAGCGCATAGGCCGGGTCCTGTTCATAGGTCCGGTCGGTGGCCAGCAGGAAACAGGCGGCAAATTCCTCGGTCTCGTCACAGCCGCGCAACAGGCCCAGCCGCTGGCTGCGCAGCACGATGTCGCCGGGCAGGTGATCCAGGTAGACCTCCGCCTCGTGGGTTTCCGCCAGCTTCTGCAACTCGTCCATGTCGATGCGCCGCAGAAAGCCAGAGCGCGGCGCCTCGATGTCCACACCGTCCGTGGGCCTCTCCTCCAGCTTGCAGCCCCCCAGGCGGGGCAGGCGCCGTTGCTGGTAGAGGATCTCGCGGGCGGTCTGTTCGGCGCGCAGCAAGGCGTATTCCAGGCTGCCGATCCGCGACAGTTGCCCGATCCAGCGCACCAGCGATACCACGATCGCTGCCACCACGAAAACCGTGACGGCAAAGACGATCACCGAGGCGCTGTCGGAATAGTAACCTGCCCGGTAAAGGATGATCGAGGACAGCGCAAAGACGAAGGCGCCGATGAAGGTCGCCAGCATCGTCTGAGTCGAGGTGTCTTCCATCAACAGGCGGTGAATGCGCGGCGTGGTCTGCTGAGCCAGCGTGCGGTGGGTCGAGACCATGACCCCCAGCGAAAAGGTTGCGACCGCCAGCATCCCGTTGGCCAGGATTGTCAGGATGGGCATGGTCGCGTCTTCGGAAAAGCGGTCGCGCGGGCCGTCCGGGATCAACGGTCCCAGCAGCTCTGCGGACAGCGCGGCCAGGACCGACAGCGCGGACAGTAGCGCGACCCGAATCCAGAGAATGCGGCTGATCCGACGCAGGGTCAGCATCGTCTGGACCAGTTTCATTGTGTGTTTGCCTGCCATGCGGGTCAGCAGGCCACCATTCGGGGGGCATGGTCAAGCGCCAGCCAGCCGCGCAGCGCACGGGAAAAGGTGCAGGGATGCTCGATTAAGGGCAGATGTCCGCCGGGGACAAGCTGTGCCTGGGCCTGTGGCAGGTGGCGCAACAGCTTCAGCTGGTGAAGCGGCGGGACGACCGTGTCCTGACGTCCGATGACGGCAAGGCAGGGCTGTGCGATCTCGGCCATGTTCGCGGTGGCATCCTGCTCCAGCACCCATTTGCCGCATTGGCGGATCGCTTCGGGGTTGCGGTGCTGCAGGGCCAGGCGCATGTCGTCCGGTACCCTCGCGGCCGCCTCGCGCGGCAGGACCGTGGTCAGCGCACGCTCGAAACTGCCGCGCGTGGCAAGGCCCAGGCGCCACATCATCGGTAGCGACCAGCGTCCGGCCAGGTCATGCGACAGGATCGCCGCGCCGATGTCGCGCGGCAGGTCGCGGTGTCCCGTGACAGGCGCCCCCACCAGCACGAGCGAGCGGACAAGGTCCGGCGCCCGGCGTGCCAGCAGCAGGCTGACCAGCCCGCCGCTGGAATGGCCGACAAGATGCACGGCCCGCCCGCCGGAAAACGCCGCGATCCTCTCCAGCATGGGGTCCAACCACTTGCCTGAGGCCAGGTCCCGCGTCACCGATTCTGCATCCTCCTGCGGCCCATGGCCCGGCAGATCCAGGAACAACCGGTTGCCCAACCCCATGTCGCGGCATAGCGGCAACCAAGCCTCGCATGTCATGAAGAGACCGGGAAGAAAGACCAGAGGGGCGCCGCCGCGCATGGGCGCGTTGCGGGACGGAGGCTGACAATCGGGCAGGGAAATCGCGTTCATCGGGAACCTTCGGTCATCTGTCGGAGACATGCCTCCGGCTTTGTGACAACGCTGCACGCCCTTGCGCGGTTCCCGGGGCGGGCGTCCCGGGCAAATATACGGGCCTCACGGAACTTCCGGCGCAGTGAATGCGTTGAGTTTGCGAAGACGGCGGAAGGAGGTCCACGTCCTGGGGCGAACAAGCCTGCAGCGACAAGAACCCTCCGCCGGGGTGTCGCAATCAGTGGCGCCGTTGAGGCGGACAAACCGCCGAATGGAGGATGGAACGCGATGAACACGATCACGGCATCAGCACCCCAAAGGGGCCTGTCGCGTGGTTCTTCCCCCTTTTTTGGGCGGCGGCGTCTTCCCATGTCCATGCAGATGCGGCGCTAAAGCGAACACCACCCCGATCCGCAGATTTCGACCACCGACCAGGCCGAGGTGGCCTGGCCGGCAGGGCATGTCTTGCCCGGACCCCGACGAACCAAAGAAAAGGAGGCTGCCAAATGCTCCGTATTCTTGCCTTTTCCCTCGCCGCCACGTTGATGGCCGGCACCGCCGAGGCGCAGGTCCGCGATGCGCTCGCCTCCGATCTGCGGAATTTCGTCGAGGCGTTCGAGCTGTCACAGGTGCCCGCAACCGAGCAGGCCCGGCTGCAGGTGATCGTCGACCATCCCGAGGCCTCGCATGTGGCCAAGGTCATGGCCATCCACGAGATCCTTCAGGACAACGGCGCCTTGCGTCACGTCGACATGCATGGCGACGCGCCGACGCTGCATTCGTCCCTGCGCGACTGACGCGGACCGACGCACCACTGAAAAGAACCGAAAAAGCCGCGCACCCACCCGGGCGCGCGGCTTTTCGGTGTCACGCGATGACGTAAAAAAAACGCCCCCGCCGAAATCGGGCGGGGGCGATGATTGCGGGCGTTGGGGGATGAGGGATCTGCGCCCGCAGATGACGTGCCTGTCACAAGGGAAATGCACGGCGCGGCAAATGGTTCCCGAAGGGTACATCTTTTCTTGCCGGGCAAGGGCCTTGCCCCGGCCCCGGCTGCTGCGCCAAGCTGGGGATGGGACAACCGGACAAGCCGGGCCGCAACCGTTGGAGGAGCAGAGATTGGGACATGTACTTGCGATCTACCAGGGCACATTGTCCGGCCGCGCGATCCCGTTCGATTGCGATCTGCAAGTCGCCGCCCCGGCGCAGGAGGTCTGACCCATGATCCCGGAAACGCATCTTCGCGACGTGACCGACCGCCTGTCGGGGATCACGCCAAAGGGGCGCCGCCTGATGATTGCCGTGGCCGGTCCGCCGGGGTCGGGCAAGTCCACCCTGGCCGAAGCGCTGGTCGATCGGATCGGCCCCGAGGCGGCGCTGATGCCGATGGACGGGTTTCACCTTGATGACCGCCTGCTGGAGCCACGCGGGCTGTTGCCGCGCAAGGGTGCGCCCGAGACCTTTGATTTCCACGGGTTGAAGGCCGCGCTGGCACGTGCCGCGTCCGACCCTTCGGTCATCCTGCCCGTCTTCGACCGCGCGCGAGAGATCGCCATTGCCGGGGCGCAGGAAATCGGGCCGGAGACGCGCATCGTGGTGGCCGAGGGTAACTATCTCTGTTTCGCAGAGCCGCCCTGGTCCGACCTGATGCCACTCTGGGACCTGTCGGTGTTCCTGGAGGTGCCCGAGGCAGAGCTGGAGCGTCGCCTTGTGGCGCGATGGCTGGGCTTCGGGTTCGATGAGGAAACCGCGCAGCGCAAGGCGCTTGCCAATGACATCCCCAATGCCCGCCGTGTCATGGCTGAACGCGAGACCGTGGACATTGTATTGCGCCAGACGGACTCTGCCTGAAGTTTGGACGTTGCGATCATTTTTCGGTCACTTGCTCATATATTGGGCGCGCTGCGTGAGCAACGCAGGCCGACTGTGGTCAGCGACCTCCGGCACGGCCATAGTCTGGACATGGGTGGGATGAACGGTTGACCGTGTGAGCAAACTCGTTGTCTTCAGCGATCTGGACGGAACGCTTCTGGATCATGCGAATTACTCTTTCGCCCCGGCGCAGCCCGCGTTGGACGCACTGGCCGCGCGGGGCATTCCGCTGATCCTTGCCACCTCCAAGACGGCCGCCGAGGTCGCCGTGTTGCACGAGGCCCTGTCGCTGGGCGACTGGCCCGCCATCGTCGAGAACGGGGCCGGGATCTATCGACCCGGCAGCACGGCGGGGGATGCCGCGCCCTATGCCGCCCTGCGGGCCGCTCTGGACAGCTTGCCGCCGGATCTACGTGCACCGTTCAGGGGTTTTGGCGACATGAGCGACGCCGAAGTGGCAGAAATCACTGGCCTTGCCCCTGAGGCCGCTGCGCTGGCGCGCCAACGGCAACACTCGGAACCCGGGCTATGGCGGGGGAGCGACGCCACGCAAGCCCGTTTTCTCGCGGCCCTCGCGGACAGGGGCATCGCGTGCCGGTCCGGTGGGCGATTTCTGACGCTGTCGCATGGGCGCACCAAGGCTGACGGGCTGCGCGAAATCGCCGCCGAGCTTGGGGCCGAACGGACGCTGGCGCTGGGGGACGCGCCCAATGACACCGACATGCTGCAGGCGGCTGATCTTGGCGTCATCGTGCGCAACGACCACGGCCCCGGCATCCCGCGCCTTCCGGGCGAGGGCCAAGGCACCATCCGGCGTACCGCAGATCCCGGCCCCATAGGCTGGAACACGGCGGTTCTGGCCATACTGAACGACATAAAGGACTGATCTCATGTCTGATTTCCATCAGAACGGCAATATCGCGCAGTTTCACAACCTGCGCAGCCGCCCCCTGGAAGAGCTGATCTACGAGATCGAGACCTACGCCCAGACCCGCAAGATCACGCTTGTCCTGCCGTGCCTCTACTCCGAGCTCGAAGGGCCCGCGATGGGCAATATCCTCGATGAGTTGAGCAAGGTCACCTACCTGCACCGGATCATCATCGGGCTGGACCGCGCCACCGAACAACAATTCCGTCGCGCCCGCGATTTCTTTTCAAGACTACCGCAGGATCATGTTGTCCTGTGGAACGACAGTCCCCGCATGTCAGAGCTGGACGCCAAGCTGGCCGAGATGGGGCTGGCGCCGCAGGAACAGGGCAAGGGCAAGAACATGTGGACCTGCATGGGCTACCTGATCTCCTGCGCCGATACCTCTGTCATGGCACTGCACGACTGCGATATCGTCACCTACAAGCGCGACCTGCTGGACCGGCTGGTCTATCCTGTCGTAAACCCGAATTTCCGCTACCAGCTGTCCAAGGGCTATTACCCGCGCATCGGCGACGGCAAGCTGAACGGGCGGGTCACGCGCCTGCTGGTCTCGCCGCTGTTGATCGCCCTGAAACGCACGATCGGCGACCGCGATTACATCGACTACTTGCGCGCCTTCCGCTATCCGCTGTCGGGCGAATTTGCCCTGCGCACCTCGCTCTTGCCCGACCTGCGCATTCCCTCGGACTGGGGGCTGGAAATCGGCGTGTTGTCAGAGGTCTGGCGCAACCTGGGCCGGCATTCCGTCTGCCAGGTGGAAATCGCGGATGCCTATGACCACAAGCACCAGCAGGTCAGCGAAGAGGACGCCGCCACGGGCCTCAACCGCATGTCCATGGACATCTGCAAGGCGATCTTCCGCAAGCTGGCGGCGGATGGCACCGTCTTTACGCCCAATGTCTTCCGCGCGCTCAAGGCCACCTATTACCGCGTGGCGCTGGACCTGATCGAGTTCTACGACAACGATGCCAAGATGAACGGGCTGACCATCGACCGCCACCGCGAGGAACTGACGGTCGAGCTGTTTGCCAACAACATCGTGGAGGCAGGCAAGGTGTTCCTTGAAAAACCGAACGAAACACCCTTTGTCCCGAACTGGAGCCGCGTGAACGCCGCCGACCCGGGGATCGTGGGCGAATTGCGCGCGGCCGTCGCCGCGGACAACGAGGAATTTGCGCCGATGACCTTCTGACGGTCAGCGATAGGTGCGTTCCTCCATCGGGGTGGCCTCGATCGCCTCCAGCAGGGCGGCCAGCAGCAGGTCCTCGGCCCGGTTCTTGACCGCCTTCGGGTTCCAGACGACATGAACGTCGATGGCGGGCAGGTCGGTATAGGGGGGCAATTGCCATAGCAATCCGTCCCGCACGTCCCGCGCCGCGACGTGGACGGGCAGGGGGCCGATGCCCAGCCCGGCGATGATCATGCGCCGGACCTCTTCGAGGTTGGTCGAGACGCCGGTGATCCGCTGGCCCAGGTCGGCCTGGGCCCGCATCAGCGTGACGGGCCGCAGCACGTCCTGCAGCCGGTCGGTTTCGAAACTGACCGACCCAAGCCCGGCAAGATCGCCGATGGACAGGTCGTCACGCCCGAAAAGCGCATGTTCCGGCCCGCAGAACAGGCCGAAATACTCGCGGTAGAGGCGCCGGTATTCCAGCTTGGGGCTGTGATCCCGCACCAGGCAGATGGCGAAGGACGCGCGCTTGGCCAGCACCTCGGCGATGGCCTCGGCGCTGGACCGGACCTCGATCGACAGGCTGGCGCGGGGGTGGGACCGGTGGAACGCGGCCAGCGTCTGATCAAAAACCGGGCAGACGACATGGCTGGCCACCTCGATCTTGACATGCCCCTGCACCTCGTCGGTCAGCTCGCGCACCAGTGTCGACAGGCGCAGGACAGAGCCGTTGATTTCCACCGCCTCGCGATACAGCAGGCGGCCCGCATCGGTCAGCTGGAAATGCCCCGGGGACCGGTTCACCAGCTTGCGCCCGATCCGGTCCTCAAGCCTTTGAAGTGCCGCGGAAACTGAAGGTTGCTTGAGCCTCAGCCGCTGCGCTGCCTCGGTGATCGAATGGCTGTCCGCCAGCACCACGAAAGTGCGCAAGAGGTTCCAGTCCAGCTCGCGTGCAATGCGGTCAGGTTCATAGCGCGGATCGCTTGCGGGATCGGCAGGGGTCATAGGCGCCACCTATAGTCATCATTCTGCATATCTATTTGATCTATGATTGTCCGCTTCGCATGGTTTCCGCAAGTCTCCAGACACGAGGAAACGCATGTCCGTCGAAGCCCGTGAGGCGCGCCAACCCTGGATCCTGCTGGCCCCGGCCATCAGCGCGGTCACGCTGCTGCTGCTGGTGCCGCTGATCTTCATCGTGGTCTACAGCTTCTGGCTGCGCACAGCCACCGGCGCCGACCAGGTCGGCTTCTACCTCGACAACTGGCAGGAGGCGCTGACCGACAGGTTCTACCGCGACATCCTGTTCAGTACCCTGCGCATCGCCGCCATCACCACCATCGTCTGTGCGCTGATGGGCTATCCGGCGGCCTATTTCATCGCCCGGTCGCGCGGCAACAAGGTCATCCTGTTGCTGCTGCTGATGCTGCCCTTCTGGATCAGCTACATCATCCGCACGATGAGCTGGATCAATATCCTGGGCGTCTCGGGCGCGCTGAACACCCTGCTGATGAGCGTCGGCATCATCGGCGAGCCGTTGAACATGCTCTACAACGAGACAACCGTGATCCTCGGCCTCGTGCACTTCCTGCTGCCCTTCATGGTGCTGAACGTCTTTGTCAGCCTCGACGGCATCGACACCAACCTCGAGGATGCCGCCAATTCGCTTGGCGCGACCAAGTGGCAGTCCTTCATCCAGGTCACGCTGCCGCTGTCGCTGCCCGGTCTCGCGGCGGGCGGGTTGCTGTGCTTCGTGCTGGGGGCGGGCACCTACATCACGCCGCTGGTGCTGGGCGGGCCGCGTGACGCCATGTTCGCCAACCTCGTCTTTGAGGCGATCATCACGCAACTCAACTGGCCGCTGGGCTCGGCGCTCAGCCTGATGCTGCTGGTCGTGCTGGGCGCGCTGGTCATGATCTACAACCGCTATCTGGGCATGGCACAACTGATGAAGGGGCTGGGCTGATGCGCTGGGGATGGCAATTGATCCGCCTGTGGAGCCTGCTTGTCTACGGCTTCATGTTCCTGCCGGTGGCCGTGGTCGTGCTGCTGAGCTTCAACGCCAGCCAGTTCGGCAGCTTCCCGATGACCGGCTTTTCCTTCCGCTGGTTCGTGGAACTGTGGAACAACGACGCCATCATGCGCGCCTTTCGCACCTCGATCGTGCTGGGCCTGCTGACGGCGGTGATCTCGACGACGCTGGGCGTCCTGGCCAGTCTCGCGCTGGTGCGCTACAAGGTGCCGGGCGCCAACGCGATCTCGACCCTGCTGATCGCGCCGATCCTCGTGCCCGAGGTGGTGCTGGCGGTGGCGTTGCTGCTGTTCCTCAACTTCCTCGGTTTGCACAAGAGTTTCACGCTGCTGCTCTTCGGCCATGTGATCTTTACGCTGCCCTTCGTGATTCTTGTGGTGCAGGCCCGGCTGGTCTCGATCCGGCGCGACGTCGAAGAGGCGGCGATGAGCCTTGGGGCCAGCCCGGTCCAGACCTTTTTCCAGGTCACCCTGCCGCTGATGCTGCCGGCGGTGCTTGCCGGGGCGCTCTTTGCCTTCACGATCAGCTTTGACGACATCACCGGCACGCTGTTCTGGAAACCCGGCGGGGTGGAAACCGTGCCGACCCAGATCTTTGCCATGCTGCGCAATTCCATCAGCCCGGAAATCAATGCCCTTGGCACAGTCATGATTGTCATGACGGTCGGCCTGCCCCTGATCGGGGCGGCGATCGCACGGCAACTCGCCCGCAAGAGCGGCACCTAGAACCGCCTGCATAGTCCCATACCCGACAAGGAGATGAAGATGACACGCAAGATCGACGACACCACACGCTATGAGCGCCTGCGCGAGCGTTACATGAACGGCGACCTGGATCGCCGCAGCTTTCTGGGCCTGTTCGGCGCGGCGGGCGCGGCCTATGGCCTGGTGACCCCCTATCGCGCATTTGCGCAAAGCGTCAGTCAGGTCCGGTTCGATGGCTGGGGTGGCGTGGTGTCAGAGGCGCTGCGCGCCAACGCCTTTGATCCCTTCACCGCCAAGACCGGCATCGAAGTTGTCGATGGTACCTTCGGAGGCGGCGACGAATACATCAGCCGGGTGAAGGCGAGCCAGCCGGGCGAATACAACATCGCCCACCTGTCCGGTGTTTTCGACTACGCGCGCTATCACGGGCTGGGCCTGACCACCAAGCTGAACGAAGAGCGCATCCCCAACCTGCAATACGTCATCCCCAAGCTGGTGGACGTATTCCGCGACATCACCGATGGCTCGCTCAGCTGCGTGCCCTACGACTATGGCACCACCGGGCTGGCCTATAACCGCAAGTACATCTCGGACGAAGAGATGCAGGAAAAGGGCGCCAAGATCCTGATCGACGAGGCCCACAAGGGCAAGATCGGCGGCTGGTCCGACTGGCGCACGCGGATGTGGTATGCCTCGCTGCAGACCGGGCAGGATCCGAACGGTGTCACCGACGAAGAGGCTTGCTGGGATGCCGTGCGTGCCCATCGCGACCTGGCGCTGAAATACTGGGGCTCGGGCGCCGAGCTGATGAGCCTTCTGGCCGAGGAGGAAATCCATGTCACCGAGGGCTGGTCCGGCCGCATCTACGCGCTGCAGGAACAGGGCCACGACATCGGCTACATGGACCCGCCCAACGGCTTTGGCTGGCAGGAATGCATGTTCGTCATCAAGGGGTCGCCGCTGGAGGCCTGCGAGGAGCTGCTGAACTTCATGCTGGACCCGGCGACCTCGATCGCCGTGGCCGAGGGGCAGAGCTATCCGCCCGCGCTGGACCCGCAGAAGGTCGACCTGGGCGAGAAGATCCCGACTTTGCCGGCCTTCGATCCCACGGGCACGCTGTCGGGCCTGACCTTTGCCGATCCGGATTACTGGAACGGTCACGAGGCCGCCTGGTCGAAAACCTTCGGTCGCGTCCAGAAGGGCTACTGACCCCAATCCAACCTGCCTGTCCCGGTCGTCGTGCCGGGGCGGGCGCCCCTCTCTCGCAGGACCTTGCCCATGAGTACCGTCACCCTGGACAATATCGTCAAGCGGTTCGGCACGTTCACCGCCGTGCATCCGACCAACCTGGAAATCCCCGAGGGCACCTTCCTGACGCTGCTCGGCCCGTCCGGTTGTGGCAAGACGACCAACCTGCGGATGATCGCCGGGCTGCTGGACCCGACCGAGGGCGAGATCCGCATCGGCGGCAAGAGCGTGAACAACGTGCCGATCCACAAGCGCAACTTGGGCATCGTGTTCCAGAACTACGCGCTGTTTCCGCACAAGAGCGTGGCCGACAACGTGGCCTTTGGCCTGAAGTACCGCAACGTACCCAGTTCCGAGATTCCGGGCCGCGTGCAAAAGGCGCTGGACCTGGTGCAATTGCCCGACGTGGGCGACCGCTATCCCAAGGCCCTGTCCGGCGGGCAGCAACAGCGCATCGCGCTGGCCCGCGCCATCGTGATCGAACCGGACGTGCTGTTGCTGGACGAACCGCTCTCGGCGCTGGATGCCAACCTGCGCGAGGACATGCGGGTCGAATTAAAGCGCATCCAGGACCAGATCGGCGTCACCACCGTCTTTGTCACGCATGACCAGTCCGAGGCGCTGGCCATGTCCGACCAGATCGTCGTCATGAGCGCGGGCCGCGTCGAACAGGTCGGCACCCCGGAAGAGGTCTACAACCGCCCGGCCAGCGAGTTCGTCGCCAATTTCCTGGGCGCCTCCAACATCATCGAGGGAACGTGCAGCGGCAAGGATGCCGAGACGGTGGCGCTGGACGTGCCCGTCTTTGGCAAGGTGCCTGTACCCGCCGACAAAGCACCGAAGGTCAGCGAA
This sequence comes from Antarctobacter albus, assembly GCF_900101505.1. Taxonomy (GTDB): domain Bacteria; phylum Pseudomonadota; class Alphaproteobacteria; order Rhodobacterales; family Rhodobacteraceae; genus Antarctobacter; species Antarctobacter albus. The sequence continues at coordinate 75,838 of NZ_FMZI01000015.1, read as the reverse complement.
GGTGCCGCCAAGCTGGTGCTGCGGGCCGAGAAACTGCAATTGATGCCGCAGGGCGCCGACACGACCGGCATGGTCACCTCCGAGGCGGTTGTGGAAACCGTCGACTACCAGGGCCAGACCGTGCGCTATTTCATCCGCGCCGGTGACCGCCAGTTCCAGGCGATCAACATGATCGACGGCCACCCCTTTGCCGAGGGCACCACGGTGACGGCGGGGTTCCGTCCCGTGGATTGCGCCGCATTGCCGGGGTGACGGGATGAGCAAGCTTTTCTACCAGGGCCGCGGACGCAAGCCGGTGCTGGACCAGGCGCGCGGCGTCTACATGTGGGACAAGAACGGGCGCCGCTATCTTGATGGATCGTCCGGCGCGATGGTTTGCAACATCGGCCATTCCAACGAGCATGTCTTGGCCGCGATGCAGCGCCAGATGGAGAAATCGACCTTCGGCTATCGTCTGCATTTCGAAACCGAGGCCTCGGAGAACATGGCCGAGAAACTGGCCGAGAAGATGCCCGAGGGGCTGGACCGCGTGTTCTTTGTTTCCGGCGGGTCCGAGGCTGTGGAAAGCGCCATGAAACTGGCGCGGCAATACGCGCTGGCCGTGGGGCAGGGGGAGCGATGGAAGATCATTTCACGCACGCCCTCTTATCACGGTTGCACTTTGGGGGCGCTGGCGACCACCGGCTACACGACGCTGACCGCGCCGTTTGAACCCATGATGCGGGTCATGCCCAAGGTGCCCGCGCCGCGCGCCTATCTCGACGGGCTGGACCCTGACGATGCGGTGACAGGGCGGCACTATGCCGACATGTTGGCCCGGCGGATCGAGGAGGAAGGCCCGGAGAACGTGCTTGCCTTTATCGTCGAGCCGATCGGCGGCGCCTCGACCGGGGCGCTGGTCTCTCCCGCCGGCTATCTCGAAAGGGTGCGCGAGATCTGCGACCAGTACGGAATCCTGCTGATCCTCGACGAGGTCATGACCGGGGCGGGGCGCACCGGCGCTTTCCTGGGCGTCGACCATTGGGGCGTGCGGCCCGACATCGTGGTCATGTCCAAGGGCATCGGCTCCGGCTATGCGCCGCTGGGTGCGATGGTGGCCGACAGGCGGCTGGTGGAGCCCGTGCTGGACGCGGGCGGCTTTGCGCATGGGTTCACCTACGCGGGCAACCCGCTGGCCTGCGCGGCGGGCCTTGCCGTGCTGGAAGAGATCGACCGGCAAGACCTCTGCACCAATGCCGCCGCGATGGGGGAAAAGCTGCTGGCGCGGCTGAACGGCCTGATGCAGCGGCACGAGATCATCGGGGACGTGCGCGGCAAGGGCCTGTTGACCGCCTTCGAGTTCATGTCGGACCGGAGCACCAAGGCGCCCCTGCCGAAACAGCTAAACGCGCATCAGCGGTTCGTGGACATCGCCTATGAGCGTGGGCTGATCGTCTATTCGCGCCGCACCCGTGACGGGGTGGAGGGGGACCATATCCTTGTCTGCCCGCCATTGATCCTGAACGAGGGGCATATCGACGAGATCATCGAGGGGCTGGACGAGTCCCTTGTCCAGTTCGCGCAGGAAATCGCGCCCGTGATGCAGGCCGGATGACATGAGCAAGATCCTCATCACCTGCGCCGTGACAGGTTCGATCCACACGCCGTCGATGTCGCCGTACCTGCCGGTGACGGCGGATCAGATCACGGAACACGCGGTTGGCGCGGCAGAGGCCGGGGCCTCGATCCTGCACCTGCACGCCCGCGACCCCAAGACCGGGCAGCCCTCTGCCGACCCGGCGCATTTCATGGGGTTCCTGCCGCGGATCAAGCAGGCGACGGGCGCTGTCCTGAACATTTCCACCGGCGGCAGTGCGGTGATGACGCTGGACCAGCGGCTGGCCGCGCCCAAGCTGGCCGAACCGGAGATGTGCAGCCTCAACATGGGGTCGATGAACTTTGCGCTTTATCCTGCTGCGGCGCGCATCGACGACTGGAAACACGACTGGGAACAGCCGTTCCTGGAAAACTCCGATGACCTGGTGTTCAAGAACACGCCGCGCGACATCGCCGGCATCCTTCAGACGATGGGCGCGGAGCGCGGCGCGCGGTTCGAGTTCGAGTGCTACGACCTGGGCCACCTCTACATGCTGCGTCATTTCGTGGATCGCGGCATGGTCGAACCGCCGTTCTTCATCCAGTTCGTCTTTGGCGTGCTGGGGGGCATGGGGCCGGACCCGGAGAACCTGACCCACATGAAGACCATCGCCGACAAGCTGTTCGGCAAGGACTACATGTTCTCGGTCCTGGCCGCTGGACGGCACCAGATCCCGCTGACCAGCATGGCCGCCGCGATGGGCGGGCATGTGCGCGTCGGGCTGGAAGACAGCCTGATGATCGCGCGCGGGCAGCTGGCGCGGACCAATGCCGAACAGGTGGCCAAGATCCGGCGCATCGTCGAGGACATGGGCCGCGAGGTCGCCTCGCCAGAGGATGCCCGCCGGATGCTGGGCCTGAAGGGCGCGGACAGGACGGCGATCTGATGGCGGTGACGATCAGGACGGCGGGGCGCTCCGACGTGGGGCGGCTCGACAGCGCACTTGCCGCCTTGGCGCGGGACCTGGGCGATACCTACAACGCCTCTCCCGAGGCGCTGGAGCGCGCGGGTTGGGGAGACATTCCCGCCTTTCGCGCCCAGATGGCCGAGGAGGGCGGGGCGTTGGCCGGGCTGGCGCTGTATTCGCCGGGGCTGTCGACGGTGCGGGGCGGTGCGGGGCTTTATGTCTCGGACCTCTGGGTGTCGCCCACGCAGCGTTCCGGCGGGCTGGGGCGGCGCCTGCTGGGGGCCGCCTTTGCCGATGCGGCGCGGGCTTGGGGGGCTTGCTTCCTGCGCCTGCAGGTCTATGACCGGACGCCTGCGGCACGCCGTTTCTATGACCGGCTGGGTTTTGTCCCCGCCAAGGGTCACACCGATCTGTTCTTGGATGAGGCCGGATGCGCGGCCCTGGAAGGAGAGCGATGAAAGCCGTCTTTGACGACCGCCAATGGCGCCATGATCCCAAGCATTTCATGGCCAACGGGGCGATCATGCCCAACCCCGAGCAACCGCGCCGGATCGAGGTGCTGAAGGCCGCCGCCGAAGAGGCCGGCTGTGCGTTTCAACCGCCGCAGGACGCGGGCCTTGGCCCCATCGCGGCGGTGCATACGCCCGAATACCTGACTTTCCTGGAAAACATCTATACCCGCTGGCGCCGGATCGAGGGGGCGGGCGAAGAGGTGATTCCCAACATCCACCCCGCCAGCCGCAGCGACGGTTATCCGAAATCCGCCGTGGGGCAGGCCGGCTATCACCAGGCCGACACTGCCTGTCCCATCGCCGAAGGCACCTGGGAGGCGGCCTATTGGTCCGCGCAAAGCGCCATCACCGGGGCCGACCTGATCGCCGGTGACGAACGCGCCGTCTATGCCTTGTCGCGTCCGCCGGGGCACCATGCCTTTGCCGATCTGGCCGGGGGATTCTGTTTCCTCAACAACTCTGGCATTGCCGCCGAACGCCTGCGGGCCAAGGGGTTCCGCCCCGCGATCCTCGACGTGGACGTGCACCACGGCAACGGCACGCAGGGTATGTTCTATGACCGTGACGACGTATTGACCGTCTCGATCCACGCTGACCCGACGCGGTTCTACCCGTTCTTCTGGGGTCATGCGCAGGAACGCGGTGCGGGCCGCGGGATGGGCTGCAACCTGAACCTGCCGCTTGCGCGGGGCACGGGGGATGCGGATTTCCTCAAGACGCTGGACACGGCGCTGGGGCGGGTGCGCAGCTTTGGCACCGATGCGCTGGTGATTGCACTGGGTCTCGATGCCTCGATCGACGATCCCTTTCAGGGGCTGGCCGTCACGCAGGATGGCTTTGCCCGGGTTGGTGCGGCCATTGCCGCCACCGGCCTGCCGGTTCTTTTCGTGCAGGAGGGCGGATACCTCTCGGACACGCTGGGCGCGAACCTGACCAAAACCCTGACCGGGTTTCAGGAGGGCGTGTGACACCCTCGGAAGTCATCGTGATCGGCGGGGGCATCGCGGGGGTCAGCGCGGGCGCGGAACTGGCCGCCGAGATGTCGGTGACCGTGCTCGAAGGGGAGCGCCAGATCGGCTATCACTCCACGGGCCGGTCCGCCGCGATCTTCATCCGAAACTACGGCAACGCGACCCTGCGCGCGCTGAACGCGGTGTCCGCCGGGTTGATGGAACGGCCCGAGGGCGTCTCGGACAACAGCCTGCTGTCGCCACGCGGCGAGATGATGCTGGCCACCGAGGAAGAACTGGCCACGCTGGAGGACTATTGCGCCGAGGCGCAGGGGCTGGAACGGCTGAGTGCCGCGCAGGCCGCGGAACTGGTGCCGATCCTGCGGCCCGAACTGATCGCCGCGGCGGTGATCGAATGGGACGCACAGGACATCGACGTCGACCGGATGTTGAACGGCTACGCGCGGCTCTTGCGCCGTCGCGGTGGCCGGATCGAGACAGGCGCGCAGGTGACGGAGATCCGGCGCGACGGTGGCCAATGGGTCGTCACCGCCGGCACGCAGGAATACCGCGCGCCGCTGATCGTCAATGCCGCCGGGGCCTGGGCGGCGCAGGTGGCGACGCTTGCTGGCGTCCGGCCCATCCCGATGCATCCCTTGCGGCGCTCGGCGGCGATCCTGCCCGCGCCGGAGGATCACGACGTCAGCCGCTGGCCGCTGTTCGTATCGGCCTCGGAGCAGTGGTACGCCAAGCCCGAGGCGGGCAAGCTGATGGTCAGCCCCGCCGACGAGGATCCGGTGGAACCGCATGACGCCTGGGCCGACGACATGGTGCTGGCAGAGGGGCTGCACCGGTTCGAACAGGCGGTCACGATGCCCGTCACCCGCGTCGAACATACCTGGGCAGGTCTGCGCAGCTTTACACCTGACCGGACGCCGGTTGTCGGCCACGATCCCGATCAACCGGGGTTCTTCTGGCTGGCGGGGCAGGGGGGCTATGGAGTACAGACGGCGCCCGTGTTGGCCCGCGTCACCGCCCGGCTTGTGACCGACATGGCCCCACCCGTTTCCGAAACCGTGATCGGGGCGTTGTCCCCGGCGCGGTTCCAATCCTGACCCAAGAGGCAAGACATGACAGAGATCACCCGAAGCCATACCGGCCAGCGCATGAGCCAGATCGTGACGCATGGCGAAACGATCTACCTGGCGGGCCAGGTCGGCACCGCGGGCGCCAGCGTCACGCAGCAGACCCTGGACTGCCTGGAAAAGATCGACGCGCTTCTGGCGGAGGCAGGGTCGGACAAGACCCGCATCCTGCAATGCGTGATCTGGCTGGCGGACATGGGCGATTTCGCCGAGATGAACGCCGTCTGGGACGCATGGGTGCCCGAGGGCCACGCCCCCGCCCGCGCCTGCGGCGAGGCCAAGCTGGCGACGCCGGACTACAAGGTCGAATTTATCGTCATCGCGGCGAAGGCCTAGGCCGGCACCGTCTCTGCCCCCGACAGCAAGGCCTTGCTGCGGGTGACGACATGTTCGACGAACAGCCGGACCTTCGGGTCCTGCAGTTTCTTGTGCGGGTAGAGACAACCAAAGATCATCGGCAGGGGCGGCGTGTCGGGTAGGATCTCGATCAGCCGCCCCTCTGCCAGGTGATGGGCGACGTCAAAACGGGGCTTGTTGACGATCCCGCGTCCGGCCAGTGCCCAGTCAGTCAGAACATCGCCATCGTCGGCATCGAACTGGCCGCGCACCTCCAGTTTCAGGGGGCCGCCGGCGGTGTTCAGGGTCCAGAAATACTCGGGCGAACGCGGATAGCGCAGCAACAGGCAGTTGTGGTTCTGGTTCAACAGGTCTTCGGGCTGCACGGGCGTGCCCGCCGCGCGCAGGTAGTCCGGCGAGGCACAGAGGACCCGGGCGCAATCGGCGATCTTGCGCAGCTTCATGTTGCTGTCCTGCGGCGCGCCGATAAAGAATGCCACGTCCTGCCCGTCCGCCAGGATGTCGACCCGCCGGTCCGAGAGGCGCATTCGCACCTCTGTCTCCGGGTAGGTGTCGGTGAACTCGGGCACCAGCGGCGCCACGATCCGCCGGCCGACGCCCAGGGGGGCCGTTACCCGCAGCGCACCGCGCGGGGTGTCCGAGAAACTGGCCACCCGCGCCTCGGCGCTTTCCAGCGCCTGCAACACCCTGCGCGCCTCCTCGTAAAAGACGCGGCCCACCTCTGTCGGCGTGATCGAACGGGTCGTGCGGTTGAACAGCCGCACGCCCAGCCGGCGCTCCAACTCCTTGATCCGCTTGCTGGCCACAGCCGGCGTCAGGCGCAGGTCACGCCCGCCAGAGGTGATGCTGCCCAGTTCCGTGACGCGGACAAACACCTGTAGGCTTTCGATATAGGACATGGTGTTACCCCCGGGTAAGACCCGTGACAGCCTTGCAGGCTTGCCACTGATTATCAACGCCGTGTTGAAAGTATTTGCCGCTTACAGGTGTTTTTTGACGCTAATCCCGCCTGTAACCTTCCGGACAACCCCGCAATCCAGCGAGTCTTCAGGGAGGAAGTCATGCCGCACCGATCCGAGATCCGTTTCATTCTGAACGGCCGCGATGTCTCTGTCAGCGACGTGGGCGCCGACCGCACGCTGCTGGATTACCTGCGGCTGGATCGCCGTCTGACCGGCACCAAGGAAGGCTGCGCCGAAGGCGATTGCGGCGCCTGCACGGTGCTGGTGGGGCGTCTGACCGCGGACGGGTTGCGCTATGACCCGGTCAATGCCTGCATTCGCTTCCTGGCCTCGCTGGATGGGTGCCACGTCGTGACCGTCGAACACCTTCGCGGCGCGGACGACGGATTGCACCCTGTGCAACAGGCGATGGTCGACCATCACGGCAGCCAGTGCGGGTTTTGCACGCCGGGCTTTGTCATGTCGCTCTATGCGCTCTGGATGGAAGTGCCCGAGCCGACGGAGGCCCAGGTGGAAACCGCGTTGCAGGGTAATCTCTGCCGCTGCACGGGCTACGCACCGATCATCCGCGCCGCCGTCGCGATCAGCCGTTACGGCTCCCCGGCTGCCGACCCGATCGCCCGCGAACGTGAAGAGATCACCGCGCGGCTGACCGCCCTGCGCGATGGCCAAAGGGTCGAGACCGGCCCCGAGGGCAATCGTGCGATCCTGCCTTCCGACGTAGACGATCTGGCCGCCTGCCTGCTGGAATATCCCGGCGCGACCATCGTCGCCGGGGCCACGGACGTCGGTCTGTGGGTGACGAAATTCCTGCGGCCCATCGGCCCAGCGATCTTTACCGGCCACCTCGAGGGTCTGAAGACGGTCGAGACCCGCGACGGCGCGCTCTGGATCGGGGCCGGGGCCAGCTATTCCGAGTGCCAGGAGATGCTGACAGGGGCCTTTCCGCACCTGGCCGGCTACTGGGACCGGATCGCTGGCTGGCAGGTGCGCAACATGGGGACCGTGGGCGGCAATATCGCCAATGGCTCGCCCATCGGGGACACGCCTCCGGTGCTGATCGCGCTGGGGGCAGAGATCACCCTGCGCAAGGGCGACGCCCGTCGTGTTCTGCCGCTGCAGGAGTTCTTTATCGACTACGGCAAGCAGGACCGGAAGGCGGGCGAATTTGTCGAGGTTCTCCGCGTTCCGCTGCCGCAGCCCGGCGAGCGCCACGCCGCCTACAAGATCTCCAAGCGTCGGGACGAGGATATTTCATCGGTCGCGGCGGGCATCCGCGTGACGGTCACGGAGGGCCGGATCACGGATTGCCGGATCGCCTTTGGCGGCATGGCCGCCACGCCGAAACGGGCCGCCCATGCCGAAAGCGCGCTGCTGGGACAGGCTTGGTCCGAAGAGGTCTTTGCCAAGGCCGCCGCTGCGCTGGCGCAGGATTTCACGCCGCTGAGCGATTGGCGCGCCTCGTCCGATTACCGCAGCCTTTCGGCGGGCAACCTGCTGCGCCGGTTCTTCCTGGAAAACGACGCGGCGACGGACGCGCCCGTGCAACTGGCAACGGCCTGAGGAGGATATCCAGATGAAAGACAACGTGACCATCACCGGCGCCGTTCACCAGGACCGCATCCATGACAGCGCTGCCAAGCATGTTACCGGGCGCGCCGACTACACCGACGATATTGCCCTGCCCGAAGGCACGCTGCACGCCTACCTGGGCGTTTCGGACGTGGCCCACGCGCGGCTGAAGGGGCTCGACCTGACCGCCGTCCGGTCCGCCCCCGGCGTCGTCGGCGTGCTGACCGCCGAGGACATCCCCGGCGTCAACGACATCAGCCCCACGGGCCAACATGACGAGCCGGTCTTTCCCACGGAAAAGATCGAGTTCCACGGCCAGCCCTTGTTTGCGGTCATCGCGGAAACCCGCGACGCGGCCCGCCGGGCCGCCGCACTGGCCGAGGTGGATTGCGAGGTGCTGCCCCACGCGCTGGACCCGCAGGCGGCCATCGACGCGGGATACCCGCACGTCACCGCGCCGCTGAAACTGGAACGCGGCGACGTGGAGACCGGGCGCGACGCGGCACCCAACCGCATCAAGGGCCGGATGCAGGTCGGTGGCCAGGACCACATGTACCTTGAAGGTCATATCGCCTGCGCCATTCCGGGCGAGGACGACGATGTGCAGGTCTACAGCTCGACCCAGCACCCGTCGGAGGCTCAGCACATGGTGGCCCATGTGCTTGGCGTGCCGTCCAATGCCGTCACGGTGAACGTGCGGCGCATGGGCGGCGGGTTCGGCGGCAAGGAAAGCCAGATGAACCTGTTCTGTGCCGTCGCCGCCGTGGCCGCGAAGAAATGGAACCGCGCGGTCAAGATCCGCCCCGACCGCGATCAGGACATGACCGCCACGGGCAAGCGCCATGATTTCGTGATCGACTATGACGTGAGTTTTGACAATGCGGGCAGGATCGAGGCGGTCGAGGGCTGCTTTGCCGCGCGCTGCGGCTATTCCTCGGACCTGTCGGGGCCGGTCACGGACCGGGCCTTGTTCCACGCGGACAATGCCTATTTCTACCCCAACGTGCGGCTGACCTCGCGCCCGATGAAGACGAACACGGTGTCGAACACCGCATTCCGCGGCTTTGGCGGCCCGCAGGGTGTCATCGCTGCCGAGCGCATCATCGAGGAGATCGCCTATGCCACCGGGCAGGACCCGCTGGATGTCCGCAAGGCGAATTTCTACGGGTTAAAGGGCCGTGACGTGACGCCCTATTACCAGAAGGTCGAAGACAACATCCTTGATCGACTGGTGGGGGAACTGGAAGACAGCGCCGAGTACCGCCGCCGCCGTGCCGAGATCATTGAGTACAACCGGACCTCGCCGGTGCTGAAAAAGGGCATCGCGCTGACGCCGGTGAAATTCGGCATCTCCTTTACCGCCACCTGGTACAATCAGGCGGGCGCCTTGGTGCATGTCTACAACGACGGCTCCATCCACCTGAACCACGGCGGGACGGAGATGGGGCAGGGCCTGAACACCAAGGTGGCGCAGGTTGTGGCCGATGCCTTCCAGGTCGATTTCGAGCGTATCAAGATCACCAAGACCACGACGGAGAAAGTGCCGAATACCTCGGCCACCGCGGCCTCTTCGGGATCGGACCTGAACGGCATGGCGGCGCTGAACGCGGTCGAGCAGATCAAGGCGCGGCTGGTGGAATTCGCCGCCGAAAAATGGGGCGTCGAACCAGAGGCCGTCCGGTTCCTGGCCAACCAGGTGCATATCGGCGACGAGGTGCTGCCCTTTGATGCCTTCATCAAGGCCGCCTACATGGCGCGGGTACAGCTGTCGGCGGCGGGGTTCTACAAGACGCCCAAGATCCACTGGGACCGCGACAAGGGGCAGGGGCGCCCGTTCTACTATTTCGCCTATGGCGCCTCCTGTTCCGAGGTCACCATCGACACGCTGACCGGGGAATACCGGATCGACCGGACGGACATCCTGCATGACGTGGGCCGCTCGCTGAACCCGGTGCTGGACAAGGGCCAGGTCGAAGGCGCCTTTGTGCAGGGCATGGGCTGGCTGACCAGCGAGGAACTCTGGTGGGATGACGCGGGCCGGCTGCGGACACACGCGCCCTCAACCTACAAGATCCCGTTGGCCTCGGACCGGCCGCGTGTCTTCAACGTGAACCTTGCCGACTGGTCGGAAAACCGCGAGCTGACGATCAAGCGGTCCAAGGCCGTGGGTGAGCCGCCCTTCATGCTGGGCATCTCCGTGTTCGAGGCGCTGTCGATGGCGGTGGCCTCTGTCGCGGACTACCGGGTCTGTCCGCGCCTCGATGCCCCGGCCACGCCGGAACGCGTACTGATGGCCGTCACACGCCTGCAGGCCGGGGGGTGATCCGATGGCATCCGCAGTCAGGTCATTGGCGGAATTCCTCGGCGCGGAAAAGGCGGTTGTTCGCGTGGAGCTGAGCCGCGTGCGCGGCTCTTCCCCGCGCGGGGAGGGGACAGAGATGTTCGTCGCCGCCGCGGCCCTCTGGGGCACCATCGGGGGCGGACAACTGGAATACCGCGCGATCGAAACCGCCCGCGAGATGTTGCGGGACGGGGATCTGAGCCAGTCGCTGGACCTGCCGCTGGGCCCCGAGATCGGCCAATGCTGTGGTGGGCGGGTCGAGATGACCCTGACGCGGATGCGCGGCTCGGACATGCGCGCGGCGATCCGGCGTGACAGCGAGGCCACTGAGACGCGCCCGCATGTCTACGTTCTGGGTGCCGGACACGTGGGCCGCGCGCTGGCCGATCTGTTGCAGCATCTGCCCGTGCACTGCGTCGTGATCGACACCCGGCCAGAGGAAATCGCCCTGTGTTCGGCGGATGTGGATACCCGGGTCCGCGCGATCCCCGAGATCGACATCATGACGGCCCCGGAGGGCAGCGCCTTTATCGTGCTGACCCATGATCACGCGCTGGATTTCCTGCTGGCCTCATCCGCCCTGGAACGTGGTGACGCGGCCTATGTCGGCATGATCGGCTCTGCCACCAAGCGGGTGAAATTCAAGAACTGGATGCGCCGGAACTGCGAGAGCGGCGACATCGACAAACTGATTTGCCCCATCGGGGCAAGCGGTAGCCGCGACAAGCGGCCCAGCCTGATCGCGGCCTTTGTCGTGGCCGAAGTCATGGCTGAATTGACCTCTGAACCTGCCGCAGCCGGTCCAAGGGAGACGGGGCCAACGCCCCGGTCGGGCCATCACCACGACCAGAGAGGAATGTGGGCCTGATCCCTCGGGCCCTGGGACTGGTCATATCGGAGGAGGAAGCCGTCATGGACGGGGGAACCTATAGCTACAGGCTGTTTACACGCAGCGATTTCAGCGCCTTCTGGGCGCTGTTCACCGACAACCTCGTGAACCTGCTGATCCTGTCCGGGGTCTGTCAGTTCGTGTTCCAGATGCCGCCGGAGATCGTCTATGGCCGCATCGTGCCGGGCGCTGCGGTGGCAATCCTGGCGGGCGTCGCGGTTTACACGCTCATGGCGAAATGGGCGGCGACGCGGCAGGGCCGGGACGTGACCGCATTGCCCTACGGCATCTCGACGCCGGTAATGTTCGTCTATCTCTTTGGCGTCATTGGCCCAATCTACTGGGCGACGCAGGATCCGTTGCTGGCCTGGCAGGTGGGCATCGGTGCGGGGTTCATGGGCGGGATCGTGGCGGCGCTGGGCGCCGTGGTCGGCCCCTACCTCAAACGTATCACGCCGCGCGCGGGGATGCTGGGCACGCTCTGCGGTATCGCTCTGGTCTTTATCGGGTCGGTGCCGCTGGCCGAGATCTTTGAAAACCCGGTCATCGGCTTCACCTCGTTGTTGTTCATCCTCTGGGGGCTGATCGGGCGGTTCCGCCTGCCGGGCAACGTGCCCGCGGGCCTTGTGGCCATCGGCGCCGGCACGGTGATCGCCATCGTTCTGGGCGAGGCAAAGTTCGATTTCTCCGGCGTCGGGGCCTATCCGCCGGTGCCCTATATCGGCGACATGATCGCGGGCATCCAGTACCTGTTCGCCAACCCCGAGTTGTTCCTGGTGCTGATCCCGGTGCAGATCTACAACTTCATCGAGACGATGAACAACGTCGAGAGCGCCGAGGCCGCCGGGGACAGCTATCCCGTGGGCCTGTGCCAGGTGACGGACGGGGCGGGCACGATGATCGGCGCCGTCTTCGGTTCCCCTTTCCCGACCACGGTCTACATCGGTCACCCGGCATACAAGCGGCTGGATGCGCATGCCGGCTATATCGTCGGGGTTGCCCTTGTGATCGCCGCCGCGGCCTTCCTGGGCTTCCTGTCCTTCCTGGCCGGGTTGATCCCGATTGCCGCCGCGGCGCCCGTGCTGGTCTTCGTCTCGGTCAGCCTGATCACCAACACCGCCTGGTCGATCAAGCCGATGCACATGGCCGCCGTGTCCTTTGCCATCCTGCCGCATATCTCGGAGTTCCTGATGGTCAAATGGGGCTCGCTGATGAACGCGCTGCGCAGCAGCGGGGTCGAAGGGCTGCCCGCCCTGGGGGATGCGAACCTGACCGCCGCCCTGTTGATGGAGGGCGCGCATTACGAGGGGCATCTTGCGCTCAGCCAGGGGGCGATCCTGACCGGGCTGATCTGGGGCGCCATCGTGGCTGACGTGATCGACGCGCGGTTCCGCATGGCGGGGGCCTTTGCGCTGGCGGCTGCCGCGATGTCCTCGCTGGGGATCATCCATGCGCCGACCCTTCAGATGCCGCAGTTCGACGGGATCACCGTGGGCTACGTCATCATCGGGGCTTTCCTGTACCTCTACCCGCTCGTAGCTCCGAAAGAGGACCTGGAAGAGCGCGTGATCGTGCCGGACGAACCCGACATGATGGACGATATTCCGCCCGCGCAGCGCGCCTGACATACCAAGGGGCGGCCCCGCAGGCCGCCCAGCCAAATGATGAGATACCCCATGACAGAGACACTCCTGCGCGGCCGCATCCTGAGCTTTCACCGCGCCCCGGCGGATGGTGAGGATACCGACGCCTTTACCTACATCGAGGACGGCGCCCTGTGGCTGCGGGACGGGATGATCGTCCGGCGCGGCGATTTTGACGAAGTGGCCAAGGAGGCCGCCGGCGTGCCCGTGACAGATCATCGCCCGCACCTGCTGATGGCCGGGTTCATCGACACGCATATCCATTTTCCGCAGGTCCAGGTGATCGCCTCCTGGGGCGCACAACTGCTGGACTGGCTGAACAGCTACACCTTTCCCGAGGAAACCCGTTTTTCCGATGAGGCGCACGCCGCGCGCATGGCGACGGCCTTCATGGATCAACTCGTTGCGCATGGCACGACCAGCGCCGTGGCCTACTGTTCGGTGCATGGCAACTCGGTCGAGGCCTATTTCGCCGAGGCCACGCGCCGGAACATGCGGATGCTGGGCGGCAAGGTGCTGATGGATCGCAATGCGCCGGACGGGCTGCGCGACACGCCGCAATCGGGGTATGACGACAGCACGGCGCTGATCGGCAAGTGGCACGGCACATGGCGTTGCGACTATGTCATCTCGCCCCGTTTCGCCATCACCTCGACGCCGGAACAGATGGAGATGGCGCAGGCCTTGGCGTTGGAAAACCCGACTTGCCACATCCAGACCCACCTGTCGGAAAACCGCGACGAAATCGCCTATACGCTGGACCTCTACCCGCAGGCGCGCGACTATCTGGACGTCTACCAGACCTATGGCCTGCTGCGGGAGAACAGCCTGTTGGGCCATGCCATCCACCTGGAACCGCGCGAGATCGACGCCCTGGCAGAGAGTGGCGCGCATCCGGTGTTCTGCCCGACCTCCAACCTTTTCCTTGGCTCTGGCCTGTTCGATCACGGCGGGCTGTCGGCGCGCGGGATCACCAGCGGGATCGCCACGGACGTGGGGGCGGGCACCAGCTATTCCATGCTGCAGACCCTGAACGAGGGCTACAAGGTGCTGCAACTGCAGGGGCAGGCGCTGCATCCGTTGCAGGCCTTCGACTGGGCCACGCGCGGCAACGCCGAAGTGCTGGGCATGGCAGACCGGATCGGCACGCTGGGGGAAGGCACCGAGGCGGACATCGTCGTGCTGAACGCAAGCGCGACCGGCGCGATGGCACTGCGCATGGAACGGGCCGAGACGCTGGCCGAAGAACTGTTCATCCTGCAGGTCATGGGCGACGACCGGGCCGTCGAAGAGGTCTATGTCGCCGGGCAGGCCAGCAAGACGCAAGGCACGCACTCCGCCCGCGTGGCGGCCTGACATTGCGTCAGTCGCGTTCCAGCCGGTCGTAGACCAGCGTCAGGGAGTCGAAGGCGATTTCGTCCCTTTGCTTGTCCAGCGGATCGGCGCGAAAGCTCGACGGCCAGGCCTCGAAAAAGGTCCACCTGGTAGCTTCCGATCCGCCGTCCTGGGCGGAAAGCGTGACAAGGACGGTGCGACGGGAGATGTTGCCCGTCACGGTCGCGGTGCACCAATCCCAAAGCCGGCTGTCCACGGTCACGCCATGCCGCAGGGTTACGGGCGATACCTTGGCCGTGCCCGGCAGATGCCGCACGGAACCGGAACCGGCGCCGCCCTCGCGATAGGGGATCGTGTCGATATGGGCGCCCATGCCTTCGATGTCCTGGAAGCGGGCGACCGCTTCACCGTCAAGATACAGGATAAAGAGGCCGGCAAGGCCAGGATCCTCAGGCATGGCTCAGCCCTCGGAGTCGGAGGTGGTTTGCATGATCCGGATCACGACGAACTCCGCAGGTCTGACCGGGGCCACGCCGATCTCGATGATCAGCCGGCCCGCATCGAGGTCGGCCTGAGTCATGGTGGTGGCATCGCATCTGACGAAGAACGCCTCTTGGGTTGTCGACCCCATCAAGGCCCCGTCGCGCCAGAGCATGTTCAGGAATTCCCAGACGTCGCGGCGAATGGATTTCCAAAGGGTGTCGTCATTCGGTTCGAAGACAGCCCATCGGGTGCCTTGCTGGATGGAGAGTTCGATCAGTGTCAACAACCGGCGGATATTGACGTATCGCCATTCGCTGTCCGCCCTCGTCAGGGTGCGCGCGCCCCAGATCCGGATCCCGTCGGAAAATTGCCGGATGGCATTCACGCAGGCCGGGGCCAGGATGTCCTGATCGGCATCGGTGAACAGACGTGAAAGCCCAAGTGCCCCGCGGAGTGGCAGATTGGCGGGGGCATGATGGACGCCGCGCGTGGAGTCATTGCCCGCGTAGGCCCCGCAAATATGGCCGGACGGGGGACAGGCGATCATTTCCCCGGTCTCGGGGTCGCGGACCTCGATCCAGGGGGCATAGACCGCTGCCATACCCTGCAACGCATTGCGGGGGCGCAGGCCGCCTTGATCCTGCGTGCGGGCAAGGTCGGCAATCGCCCCACCTTCGGCCATGTCCAGAACGGCGAAACGGTCCTTTCGGGTCTCGCAGTCGGTAAGGATGGCCTCGACGCTGTCGGCGTCGGTGAAGCCGGGCGCGGCGATGAGGCTGATGCCTTCCATCGCCGACAGGGTTTCAAGGTCATCCGCCGAGATGGTCGTGGCGTCTTGGCCCAGGTTGACGACGTAAAGCCGCGCGCCGCCGTTCTGGAAGAACCCGTCAACGGCAAGCGACAGTGTGGTGCTGCCCTGACCGTCACCTTGAAAACGGCGCTGGAAGCCTGGCCAGGACGTGACGAAGACGGGCTTGCGCAGGTGGGCATCGGCTTGCGGTGCGACACCCAGGAAGGCAGCAGTCGAGGTGCCGACGCCGGTGATCGGGCGGGCGCCGGAGCTGACGTCTTGGATGTAGACGCCGGGCCGCCTGTACTCTGCCATGTCGCTTCCTTTCGCCAATGCCGCGCAGCCCTGCGGATCGGCGGGCGTGACACAACTATTACGCGATCCTAGCATGAAACCGCCGCTGTGCGCATCCGGCGTTTACGCCTTGTTGGTGATCCAGCGGCACTGGTAGGGGGCCAGCGTCACGCCGTCCTCTTCGGGGTGCAGGGTCTCGCCCGATAGCAGGTCGATCCATTCCTCGTCCGCAATCAGGTTCAGCGACTTGGGCGGCAGGTCCACCACTTCGGCAGAGACGTTGTGCAGGGCAAAGATCGACTGGCTGCGATCCAGTGCCTGACGCCAGACCGCAAAGACCCGGTCATCCACGGAGAGCGTGAAATTGGTCGCGTTTGGATGAAAGGCCGGTTGTTTCGTGCGCAGCCGCAAGCGGTCCGACAGGGCCGTCAGAACGCGGGACTGGTCGCTGTCCGGGTCGGCCAGCTTTTCCTGCAGCTCCGGGTAGTTCCAGCGATGCCGGTTGATCGCCCGGTTCATGCCGCGTCGCGCCACGCCGTCCAGGTCGTTTTCCGTCGCCAGCATGGCATGGATATAGAAGGCCGGGATGCCCTCCAGCGACATGACGATGGTCTGCGAGCAAATGAAACGATCCACCTGCAGCCCGTCCTCGCCCTTGTAGGTGCGCTGCATGGCGGAAAAGAAGGTGGTGTTCAGCTCGTAGACCGCCGTGCCGCCGCCGGGCAGCGCCCGCATCGAGGCAAGCCCGCCGGTGGCCTGCACGGTCTTGATCATCTGGGCGATCTCCTCGTCCGGCAGCAGACCTTCGGCGGGGCGCATCCCGATGCCATCGTGGCTGGACGAGAAGTTGAGGTAGGCGCAGCCTTGCGGCGCCGGGGGCATGGCCCGCTGCCAGTTCGACAGCGCCCGTGCGTCGCCGGCCAGCATCGCATGCAGGATCAGGGGCGGCAGCGGGAAATTGTAGATCCAGTGGGCCTCGTTCAACTGGCCGAAATAGCTGAGGTTCTCCGTCTTGGGGACATTGGTTTCGGTCAGCAGGACGATCGGCTCGGCAGCGAAATCCGCCAGCACGCGCAAGAGTTGCACGATGGCATGTGTCTTGGGCAGGTGGATCGAGGGCGTGCCCGGCTCCTTCCAGATGAAGGCCACGGCATCGAGGCGGATGATCTTGACCCCGGCATCGACGTGCAGCCGGATGATGCGGATGATCTCCAGCAGCACCTCGGGGTTGCGGAAATCCAGGTCCACCTGGTCATGGCTGAAGGTGCACCAGACATGCTTGAGCCCGTTCGAGGTTTCGACCTCCTGCAAGAGCGGCGTGGTGCGGGGGCGGACCACGGCGGAAAGGTCATCGTCGGGCGAGGCTTCGTAAAAGAACTTGTCGTAGGGTTCCTGGCCCTGCCGGTAGGCGTTGAACCAGGTGCCCTGGCTTGAGACATGGTTCAGCACCAGGTCGGACATCAGGTGCCATTCCGCGCCGATCCGGCTGATGTCGGGCCAGTCGCCCAGCGTCGGGTTCACCTTGCGGTAATCGGTGACGGCAAAGCCGTCGTCCGAGGTGAAGGGAAAGAAGGGCAGGATATGCACGCCGTTCACCACGCCCGGCATGTAGTTGCCGAGGAAGTCGCGTAGCAGGTCCAGCGGCTTGTAGACCCCGTCGATCAGGCTATCGCCGTAGGTGATCAGCACCGCGTCTTTTTGCGACCAAAGCGCATTGCCCGGCTTGCGCGCACGCTTGCGGGCCGAGGCGCTGTCCGGCCAGAAGGCCTCGATCACCTGGGCGGTCAGTTCATCGGTGTCACGGTCGGGATAGATGCGCATCAACAGGGCGCGCAGGCGGTTGGAAAGCTGTGCGGGCGGCGTCATCGCGGATGGTCCGGCTGTGGTCATGCTTCCAATATAATCCCGTCGCGCCCGACCTTGGAAGCGGCATGCGCCGAAAGTGGCGCGATTTCAGGCCTTTTGCACGGATGTTGGGCGGGCTGGGGGCTTTCCCCCGGGTCGGACCCACAGTAGGACGGAACGGCGCAACCGCGGGAGGCCCGGAGATGGCAGAGGAAGAACTGGCACGCATCACGACATCCGCATCGCGCCGGGTGATCGGGGTCGTCTCGATGCTGGGCCTGGGTGGCCTGATGCTGTGGATGGCCTTCATGACGGCGGGAATGGCGCTGGGCTGGAAGGTCGTGCTGATCGCGCTGGGTGCCGGGGCGCTCTGGGCGGGTCAGGTCATGTGGCAGGCCACGGGGCATTCGCTGATCCTGACCGAAGACGCGCTGACCGACAGCGACGGCACCGTGGTGGCCCGCCTGGACGAGATCGAAAAGGTCGACCGGGGGATGTTCGCGATGAAGCCGTCGAACGGGTTCATCATCATCCTGAAGGAGCCGGGGTCCCGCGTCTGGCGGCTGGGCCTGTGGTGGCGGCTGGGCCGCAGGGTGGCTATCGGTGGCGTCACTGCGGCCTCTCAGACCAAACCGGTGGCGGACATCATGATCCACCTGCTGAGTCAGAGAAACAGCTGACCAGACAGCGAAGGGGCCACGGCAGATGCCGCGGCCCCCTGCCTTTCGGGCAGCCGTTTGGGGTAATCAGGCCGGCTGCTCAAAGACGACTTGCGGCGCATAGCGCGGGCGCGTGAAACTGTAGGTTCGGATCTCGAAGGCATCGAGGCCGACGCTGAACACCGGGCTGTAGCTGTCCCAGGTCTCGACCAGGATCAGCTGTTCGCCGTTCACGCCCGACGGCAGCTTGTCTGCATAGGCGGGCATGTCCGCATCCGAAAGGCTGGGATAGTCGCCGCGCTGCTGAGACCAGCTGACCCGCCATCCGCCATAGCTGTCGCTGTACTGCACGATGGTGATGCGCAGGTCGCTGTCGGCGCCGCCGGTTTTGGTCAGGTGGCGCAAAAGGTGGCGGGCATTGGTCAGGTAATCCGGCGTGATCGCCTCGGTCTCGCGCGAGAGCATGTCGCCGATGACGTAATTGGCCTTCTGGTTGACGGCCTGTTGGCGGAAGGCGTCGAAATAGGTCCATCCGACACCGAAGAGGAACAGCAGCGCGGGAAAGACGATGACCGCCTCGACGTTGACGAAGCCACGAGAGTCGCGGGCAAAGCGCGAAAGGAAAGAGGGAAGGCGCATGGCTGGATCTCCTCAGCTGGGCTCGTAGACAAAGGCAGAGGTCGACACGATGGCGGTATAGCCTTCGGCGTCCTTGGGCAGGCTGGCGTTCAGCGTCGAGGCGGGCGTGAGCGGACGGAACTTGTAGCAGGCGCGCAGGAACATCACCTGGCCTCCGCCACCGTGGCTGAAACTGCGTTGCGGTGTCGCCTCCTGGCTGACATCGACGCAATCGGCCGAGGCCGGTGGTTCGACGTAGTTGCGCATGTTCAGCGGGATCATTTCCAGCTGTAGCGTCTCGGTGCAGCCGGGCAGGACGGTGGTCTTGGCACAGATCGCCGCCTTGAGCACGTCGTGGCTGGGCGCGGTCACGCCGATTTTCAGATCGCGCACGGACTGGTCGAGCGCGCGTTCCAGCTGGGTATGGCGCACGGTGATCATTCCGATCTCGACCGCCGAGACGATGATCGCCACGAACAGCGGAACCCAAAGGGCGTAGGGAACCACCGCGTTGCCTGCCTCGTCGGACCAGAAGCGGCGCAGGGCGGGAAAGGATGCGCGGGTCATTGGGTCAGCCTCAGTTGGGTGATGGTGCGTGCGATACCTGCGAAAGTGTCATGCAGATCGGTGCCGTTGACGTCGAAGAAATGCGCGGGGGAAGAAGCGCAGTTCGCCATGGCCTCCAGACCGCGCGGGGGGGCTTCGAAACCGATGGCAAAGACCACGATGCCCTGCGCCTTGGCGGAGTCGCAGATCGCATCCAGTCGCGCATCGGCGCTGTTTGGGCCCGCAACGACCTCGTAAGGTTGCGAAATCGTCCAGTAGCGCGCACTGCTGATGTAACCGTGGTTGACCGGCTGCGAGAAAAGGTGGCTTGCGGCCGCCTGCGTGCCGAAACGGTCGTAGAGTTCGGTGTAATTCAGCTCGTGGATGTGATCAGGATTGCCGCCAAGCCCGTCGACCGTGGACTGATAACGCTCTGACCAGTCGTTGCCAGTGCGGGTCCAGTAGTATTTCGCGATCTCGGTTCCGGTTGACCAGCTCGTGAAGTCGAAGGTCGAGTAGTTGTGTGTCTTGCCCGGGATCGTCTCGTGGTTCATGGTCGGTCCGACGTCGGGCAGAGTGCCATTGGTGTCGTCGTTCACTCCGTAATACAGGGAGGTGTTCCCGGCCTTGATCGACGCGCCCATGAAATGCGCGCTGTCGGTCAGATTCCCATCCGTTGCGATCAGGGTCGCGATCGCACCTTCCAGGAAATCGTCAAGGTCCTTCGGTCCTCCATTCGGGAAACCTTCGATCTTGTGCGCGATATCCTGTATTCCGTCGTTGTTCGTGTCGAAGTAGAACACGATGTTCGAAATGTCCTGCGAATAGGTCGGGAAGTAGTTGGTGATGTCGCTGCCGGTTCTATAGCGTTCCAGGCGCACCGAGTAGTCATCGTCGGCAAAGGTCTCGGTGCCCTTGGTATTGACCCAGACGCCGGTCATCGCGCCAGGATCCTTCATGTTGTCGGGCAGGTCGTATTGCGTGGTGTTTTCTCCGTCTGTCATCACGACGATGTATTTCACCGTGTTGTTCACGTCGAAATCCACGGGGCGCGAGGCATTCGAGACGGCGACAAGGCCATCGCCAGCCATAGCCTGGACTGCGGGACGAGCAGCAGGATCAAGCAGCGCGGTGCCCCATTTCATGCCGACGTCGATCGCCGTATTGCCCCAGGCCTCAAGTGCGCCGATCTGCGTCTTCAACTGGGTGGCGTCTGAACTATGCGGCAGGATCGCGGCATTTTCGCCGTCGCGGCACCACTGGTAGGGGGTATAGCCTCCGATGGTCGAGCGCGAATAGGGGTCGAAGTGGCCGACCTGTTCCAGCGGTGTTTCCGGTGAAAGCGCCGTTGTTGCAAAGGAATCCGCAGAGAACTCGGCACAAGCTGAATGGTGATGCTGGCGGTCCAGCGTGAAGTACTGCGACACCGTCGTACCCATGTTCACAGTGGCGTTGTAAGGTACGACCGAGATCGAAACCCCGGTATCGGTCCCGGGGGGCATCAGGATGTCTACGAATTCCTGTGCAGCGTTGCGCAGGTTGTCGATCTTGCTGTTTCCGGCCATCGACCCCGACACGTCGAGCACCATCGAGATTTCCAGGTTGGAACTGGAATACTCGGCTGCGGCAAGTCCCGAGGCATCCAACGAGTTCACGCCGATCAGGGACATGAAGCCCGAATGGATCGAAGCCTCGCCCATTGCAGCCACACGTTTTGAAGACAAACCCTGTTCGGCCTGAACCGACGTCAGCGCATCGCCTAGGCCCATGACCGTCAGATAATCGCGGACAACGATCTCGGGCGCCTGCACGTTCTCGATGTTGGCAGCGGCCAGCACGGCGCGGTCGAGCGTGTTCTGCACCTTGGTACGTTTCAGTTCGGCATGCATCATGTCGACGCCGACACCGCCGAAAATCATCATGACCAGCGATCCGACGATCGCGAGGTAGGACATGTTGCCGGACGTGTCGGTTGCAAAGTGGCAGAGCCTGTCCCGCAGGCCCTTGCCGCAGGGCGCAATCGCCGTGAGGCTGGTGGTTGATCTAAACATTCGGACACCTTTCAACCGGGTCGTCACGGCAGCCCCAGAAACCGTGGACGGATCAGTTTTGATGACAATTTTATGCCATTTCAAAATGGCCAAACTTGGGCGGTTAGAATTGAGTTTTCGTTGAATTCTAGAGAGTTGTCTGGACAGTGCGGAGCAACTTGTGGGCATTGTTTCACCCTTGCCGACGATGGTCCCCTTTGGGTTGTGGGCGGCCTTGCAGGTGCCTTTAGCAGGCCCCGCGGGCGACTCGGACAAATCCGGGGTTGGGACACAGGCCATGCCGGGCTAGGCTGATCCCGCGTGCTCCCGTCAAGAGGAGCCATGCGCGCGGGGTGCAGCGCGCCCCGCGCGGACACTGGAAAGGAAGGAAACCCATGTCCGTCGTTACCGAGCGGCCCGTCGTGCCGTCCAATGAGCCGACCTTCAGACAGTCAGTCGATCTTATGTTCAACCGCGCGGTTGCGCTGATGGACCTGCCGCCGGGGCTGGAGGAAAAGATCAGGGTGTGCAACGCCACCTACACGGTTCGCTTCGGCGTGCGGCTGCGGGGCAAGATCCAGACGTTCACGGGCTATCGCTCGGTGCATTCCGAACACATGGAACCGGTCAAGGGCGGCATCCGTTTCGCCCCCGAGGTCAACCAGGACGAGGTCGAGGCGCTGGCCGCGCTGATGACCTATAAATGCGCCCTGGTCGAAACGCCGTTCGGCGGATCCAAGGGGGGGCTTTGCGTGGATCCCCGCCAATACGATGAGCACGAGCTGGAACAGATCACCCGGCGGTTTGCCTACGAGCTGATCAAGCGCGACCTCATCAACCCCTCGCAAAACGTGCCCGCGCCCGACATGGGCACCAGCGAACGCGAGATGGCCTGGATCGCGGACCAGTACCGGCGCATGCATACCACCGACATCAACGGCAATGCCTGTGTCACCGGCAAGCCGACGAATGCCGGCGGCATCCAGGGCCGGACCGAGGCCACGGGCCGCGGCGTGCAATATGCGCTGCGCGAGTTCTTTCGCCACCCCGACGACAAGGCCAGGGCGGGGCTCTCGGGCACGCTGGATGGCAAGCGCGTCGTCGTTCAGGGGCTTGGCAACGTGGGGTTCCACGCGGCCAAGTTCCTGCAGGAGGAAGACGGTGCCCGGATCACCGGGATCATCGAGAGGGACGGCGCATTGTTCAATCCCGACGGGCTGGACGTGCAGGCGGTGCGCGATTGGATCGTCCGTCATGGTGGTGTGACGGGCTATCCGGATGCCAATCATACCGCCGATGGAGCGCAGGTGCTGGAGGCGGAATGCGACATCCTCATCCCGGCGGCTCTGGAAGGGGTGATCAACCTGGGCAACGCGCACAACATCAAGGCGCCATTGATCATCGAGGCCGCGAACGGTCCGATCACCGCCGGGGCCGATGACATCCTGCGCGAAAGGGGCGTTGTCATCATTCCCGACATGTACGCCAACGCGGGCGGCGTGACGGTGTCCTATTTCGAATGGGTCAAGAACCTCAGCCACATTCGCTTTGGCCGGATGCAGCGGCGCCAGGAAGAGGCCCGGCACGAGCTGATCGTGCGCGAACTGGAACGGCTGTCGGATCACCTTGGCGACAAGTGGTCAATGACGCCGGATTTCAAGGCGCGCTACCTGCGCGGGGCGGATGAACTGGAACTGGTGCGCTCGGGGCTGGATGACACCATGCGCACCGCCTACCAGTCGATCAGCGAGGTCTGGCACAGCCGCGAGGACGTCTCCGACCTGCGCACCGCCGCCTTCATCGTGGCCATCGGCCGGGTTGCGGCCAGCTATCGCGCAAAGGGGCTCTGATCCCTGCAATTCCAGCGCAAAGGGCGGCCGGATCGGTCGCCCTTTGTGATGAATGCCGACCGAACTTGTAGAAAATCATCTTGTTAGGCCATTCTTCTGCCGCATTTCTGGCCGGAGGGTTGACCGAATCTTACTCGAAAACGGGTCCCGTTCCGCCGGTTTCGTGCCGTGCGGCCAAACCGGAGACCCAAGATGGCAAGATTTGCATTCCCGTCACGTTCTGCCCTGCTGCGCGACTCCAGCGCGATCGGACGTTTCGTCCGTGACGAGAGCGGCAACATCACCATCTACTCGGTCTATATCGCTCTGCTGGCCATGACGATCATGGGGGCCTCTGTCGACCTGATGCGGCAAGAGGCATCCCGGGCGCGGCTGCAAACGACGCTGGACCGTGCGGTGCTGGCCGCCGCCGACCTGGACCAGTTCCAGGATCCGACCTTCGTGGTCAACGATTACGTCGGCAAGGCCGGGCTGGATGCCTTTGTCACCAGTGTCATCGTTACCCAGGGCGTGAACGAACGCACCGTCAGCGCCGATGCGGCATCCAGCCTGTCGACCCTGTTCCTGCGCATGTCCGGCCAGGATGTCCTGCCCGCCAACGCGCTGGCCACTGCCGAGGAACGCATCGCCAACGTCGAGATCAGCCTGGTGCTGGATATTTCCGGGTCGATGCGCTGGAACGGGCGCCTGGACAATCTCAAGCCGGCGGCCAAGAACTTTGTCCAGAAGGTCATGTCGGAAAGCACCGAAAGCGTCACGACCCTGAACCTGATCCCCTTCGCGGGCACGGTAAATCCGGGCGACGAGATGTTCGAGTATTTCCGCGGCGAACGGCCCTCTGTCCCGGTGGTCGAACCCGAGGTGCCCGAAGGCGGCACGCCGGATTTCTTCCCGCCGTGGGAGCAAGCGATCTCGAACATCGTGATGTATTTCGACACCGACGGTGACGATATCTTTGACCGGGCGCACAAGATCGAGTCCTTTCCCGAGGATGCCCCGCGGGACGTCGACGCGTTCTTTCGCGGAGCGGCGGCCTATGCGGTTGCGCACGACTCGAAGCTCAGCTCGTCCAGCGAGTTCCTGGGCATCTCGATCAAGGGTGGTACGCAGACCACGCGCTATTTCACCGTGCGCGGCGATTCCAACGGCCCGGCGTCCGATCTTGGTCCGACCAAGAACAATGGCAAGATCCCCGGCTCGACCTTCAGCTATGGCAGCATCGACTACGAGACATGGGGAACCTCCTACGATGGTCCGGGCGCCGCGCAGGGCCTGGTCGAGATCAACATCAACATGCCGTCCAGCTGTATCGAGATCGACGGGTTTGAATTTGCGAATTCCAACCTGCCCGTCTCGGACGAATACGTTCCCCATTTCCATCACTGGGACGAAGATCCCGAAGTGATGGACTGGGGCTGGTGTCCCGAGGACGACACGGCGATCCAGTACTACTCGGATGACGCGGCCAGTCTTCTTCAGTTCATCGACGACATCCGGATGCATGACGGCACGGGCGCGCAATTCGGAATGAAATACGCGCTGGCCTTGCTGGATCCGACAACCCGCGACGCGGTCAGCCACCTGATCTCCGAAGGCGTGATCGAGGCACGTTTCCAGGGCCGTCCTATCGACTGGGACGATCCGGAGACCGAAAAGTACATTGTCCTGATGACAGATGGCCAGGTCACCGACCAGTTCCGTCCCAACGATCCTTACGCTCCGATCAATGGCGAGGTGGAATTGCTGAACCAGGGGTCGGCCAGCTATCACGTTCGGACCGGGCGGGCATCCAACCTCGATCACCTCTACCAGCAGTGCGACATGGCGAGAGAGCTGGGGGTCACGGTCTTTACCATCGCCTTCGAGACAACGGCCGCGGCCGCCGAGGAAATGCGGCTCTGCGCCTCATCCGATAGCCATTTCTTCCATGTCCACGGTGCCGAGATCATCGACGCTTTTGACAGCATCGCTCGTCAGATCAACAATCTGAGGCTGATTCAATGAGGGCCTCAACCAAGCCGATTGGTAGTGCGGCCTATCCGATTGGATATGCCAGGCCGCTACAAACACGGAAAAAAACCAATACTGTACCGGTTTCGGCCTCAATGCAGGCACATTTGTTAACCATTCCCTACCGTGGCCAGAAGGGCCTGTGGAAGTGGGAGAATGGTCATGGACCTATGCCAAGCGAAACACGGACGGACGCGCCGGTTTCTGAAACCCGAAGACGGCAACGTCACGGTTTTTTCCGTCTTCATGTTGCTGCTGACCCTCGTGATCTCCGGAGCTGCGGTGGACATCATGCGGTTTGAAGCGACACGCGCCCAGATGCAGACGCAGATGGACCGCGCCGTGCTGGCCGCGGCGGACCTTGACCAATACCTGTCCTCGGACGCGGTTGTCCGCGACTACATGGACAAGGCCGGAATGGAACACGTCCTGCTGGGCACCCAGATCGACTGGGGACTCAACCACCGGACGGTCAAGGCCTGGGGGGAAACCACCATCCCCACCTATTTCCTCAAGATGAGCGGCTATGACAGCCTGACGCCACCGGCGCTGAGCGTTGCCGAGGAAAAGATCGCCAACGTGGAAATCAGCCTGGTGCTGGATATCTCGGGATCGATGCGCTGGAACGAACGTCTCACCCGCATGAAGCCGGCTGCGCAGAATTTCGTCTACAAGGTCATGAGCGACGAAACGAACGGCGTGACCACCCTGAACCTGATCCCCTACGCCGGCAGTGTGAACCCGGGCGACGATCTGTTCGATTTCATTCGTGGCGTGCGGCCCAAACTGAACCAGAACAATGGCTGGGGCAACGGCGACCAGGACGCGCCCGGCTACTCCCTTTGCAACAACAATGCCGAGAACTACGACGAGGGCCTCGCGGATCCGTCTTGCGCGGAAGGAGGTGATCCCGCCAACCCGACCAGTGGTTTCTTCGAACCTTGGGGACAGGCCATCTCGAATGTCGTGATCTATTTCGACACGGACGGCGATGGCATCTATGACATCGCACACAAGGTCGAGGATTTCCCCGAGGACGCCCCGCGCGATGCGGACGAGTTCTTCAGAGGCATGGTCGCCTGGATGACCGCCCAGGACGGAGACATCCAGAGCCCAAACCATTTCCTGGGTATCTCGATCAAGGGTGGCCAGCAAAAGACCCGGTACTTCCAGGTCAAGGGCGACAATACCGGCCCTGCCTCCGATCTTGGTCCGACCAAGAACAAGGGCCGGATTCCGGGTCGCACCTACTCTTACAGCCAGATTGACTGGATGGCATGGGAAGCGGCCTATGTCGCGCCCGAACCGGCCTATGTGGACGATCCGAACACCGAGGATCCAGACGACAAGATCGTGGGACCGACGAACATCAACATGCCGTCCTCTTGCGTCGAGATCTACGATGCCGAGTTCGCCGACACCAACCTGCCGCAGTCCAAGGACTACATCCCCCATTTCCACCACTGGCCATACGACCCGGCAACGATGGACTGGGGCTGGTGCCCCAGCGAGGAAGCGACGGTACAATACTATTCCTCCGACCGCGACGGACTGATCGATTTCATCTCCGACCTGCGCCTTCACGACGGAACCGGCACGCAATACGGCATGAAGTACGGTCTCGCCCTGCTCGATCCGCAGAACCGTGACGAGGTGAGCTACTTGATCGAAAAGGGGCTGGTGGATCCCCGCTTCGAGGGGCGGCCGATCGACTGGCACGACCCGGAGACGGAGAAATACATCGTGCTGATGACGGATGGCCAGACAACGGACCAGTTTCGCCCGGACAAGCCGAAGGCCGCGATCAACGGCGCGATCGAACTGCAGGAGCAGGGCGCGGGTGCCTACTACAACCTGTCGCTCCAGTCCAAGAACAAGAGCAACCTGCAAATGCAGTGCGACCTGGCCCGTCAGCGTGGTGTGACGGTCTTTACCATCGCCTTCGAGACCGATGACGCGGCAGCCGCCGAAATGCTCGCCTGCGCCTCTTCGGCCAGTCACTTCTTCCACGTCCAGGGCGCCGAGATCTACGAGACCTTCGATACGATCGCGCGCCAGATCAACAACCTGAGGCTGATCCAATGACCCACCGCCTGATTGAAATGCTCAAGGGGTTCCGCCGCGACGAAGAAGGGTCGAGCACGATCGAATTCTCGATCTATTTTACGGTCTTCTTCTTCATCCTCGCGGCAACGGTCGAGATGGGCTACATGAACCTGCGGCACGCGCTGCTGGAACGGGGGGTGGATCTGGCGACGCGGGAAATTCGGCTGAACACCGGCGCCATCCCCACCTACGAGGAAGTGCGGCAGAAGATCTGCGACGAGGCGGTCATCGTGGACGGCTGCATCGAGAACCTGCGGTTGGAAATGGTGCAGGTGGACCCGCGCAACTTTACCGCCATTCCGCTGGTCGCCGATTGCATCAACGCCGAGGAAGACCCGCGCCCGGTGCGCAATTTCGTGCCTGGGCTGGACAACCAGCTGATGCTGTTGCGCGCCTGCCTGAAGTACAAGCCCGCCATGCCGACCACCTCATTTGGCATGGCCCTGCCCAAGGACGCGCAGGGCTATGCGCAGCTGGTCGCCACATCCGCATTCGTTCAGGAACCGAGGTAAGTGCCATGAACCGCTCTTCGATCCTTTGTCACCTGCGCCGCTTCTCCGCCGACACCCGGGGCAACGTCGCACTGGAAAGCCTGATCTGGCTGCCTTTCATCCTCTTCGTGCTGGCCGCGACCTTTTCGCTGCACGATGCGTTCCGTTACAAGGCGCTGAATACCAAGGCGGCCTACACGATTTCCGACGCCATCTCGCGCGAGACGGACCCGATCGACGCCTCCTACCTGGATGGGATGATCGAACTGCTGGATTTCCTCGTGCGGCCGGGCGGAGATTCCTCCCTGCGGGTGACTTTGGTCCGCTACAACGACAACGATGGCTCCTACGAGGCCGAGTGGTCACAGACCCGGGGCAGTTTCAGCGCGTTGCAGACGGCGCAGGTGACGGACATGTACGATCAATTGCCTCACATGCTGCACAATGAACGGGTGATCGTGGTCGAGACCGAGACCTATTACGATCCGCCCTTTGCTATCCCGGGGCTGACCGGTGCGGGGCTGTTCTACAATTTCGGCTTCACCCGACCGCGCTTTGCCCCCAAGATTGTCTGGAGTGACGGCTGAACGCTCAGCCGCCTGCGCCAGGCACGAAAACGTCATGTTCCGTCGCCTGGGGGAATTGATCCCGGGCGGCGAGGCTGCTTTGCTACGCCCCGGTACTGTTGGAGGGGGCGATGCGCTTTTCCGGTTTGAAGGTTCTGACCCAGGGGCTGACGGGCAACCGTGGCTGGCGCCCGCATTGGCGCGATCCCGCGCCCAAGCCCGAGTATGACATCGTCATCATCGGTGGCGGCGGTCACGGGCTGGCCACCGCGTTCTACCTTGCCAAGGAACACGGGCTGACCAATGTCGCCGTTCTGGAAAAGGGCTACCTGGGCGGCGGCAACGTCGGGCGCAACACGACCATCGTTCGCGCAAACTATGGCCTGCCTGGAAACTCCGAGTTCTATTCCCATTCCCTGAAGCTCTGGGAGGGCATGGAGCAGGAGCTGAATTTCAACACCATGATGAGCCAGCGCGGGGTGCTGAACCTCTGCCATTCGGACGGGCAGCGCGACGCCTTTGCCCGGCGCGGGAATGCCATGCGCAACCAGGGCGACGATGCCGAGCTGCTGACCCCCGACCAGGTCCGCGAAAAGGTGCCCTATCTCGATTTCGACAACGGGCGTTTCCCCATATACGGCGGGCTATGGCATTCGCGCGGCGGCACGGCGCGGCATGATGCGGTGGCCTGGGGCTATGCCCGCGGTGCGGATCAGCGCGGCGTGGATCTGATCCAGAACTGCGAGGTGACGGGCATCGACACCGAAGCCGGTCGCGTGACAGGCGTGCAGACCACGCGCGGCGCGATCCGTGCCAAGAAGGTGGGTGTCGTCGTGGCGGGCCGCTCGGGGCAGGTGGCGGGCCTTGCCGGCATGCGTCTGCCGATCGAAAGCCATGTCCTGCAGGCCTTTGTCACGGAGGGGCTGAAACCCTGTATCGACCATGTCGTGACCTTCGGCATGGGACATTTCTATATCAGCCAGTCCGACAAGGGCGGGCTGGTTTTTGGCGGCGACCTGGATTTCTACGCGTCTTACGCGGCGCGGGGCAATCTGCCGATGCAGGAACACGTGATGGAGGCGGCGATGACACTGATGCCGATGATCGGCAAGGCGCGGGTTCTGCGATCCTGGGGCGGGATCATGGACATGTCGCCAGACGGCTCGCCCATCATCGACAGGACCGGGATCGATGGCCTCTACCTGAATTGCGGCTGGTGTTACGGCGGGTTCAAGGCGGTGCCGGGCTCGGGATTTTCCTTTGCGCATCTGATCGCGCAGGATCGGCACCACGACCCGGCAGCGCGGTTCCGGCTGGACCGGTTCAGCACCGGGCGCGGGATCATGGACGAAGAAGGGACGGGCGCGCAGCACAACCTGCACTAGGCGCGGATCGAAAGGGCGGAAGATGGGTATTTTGGCCAAGAAGAAGCTGCAAGGGATCGCGCTGGCGGGGATGGTCGCCCTTGCGGCGGCGCCGGTGACGGCCGAGGATATCCGCCCGGGCTGCTACACGCGGTTCTATTCCGACGCGCATTTGCGGGACCAGCCGGCACAGGTTGTGCGGGCAGTGCGGCTTTGGGTCGGGCCCTGGATGACCGAGGTCGCGCGCGAGGCGCGGATCGAGGTGGTGCCCGCCAACCAGGGCCATGCGCGGGGGGCGCCCTGGGTTGGGGCACGGTTGCAGCAGTTCCTGATCTGCGGCACCGAGAGTGGCGCGCCGCTCTGCCAGGTCGAATGCGACGGCGGCCGGATGGAAGTCACGAAGCAGGATGCACAGGGCATCGTGTTCCGGACGCGGTACATGGTGGTCGGCAATACCGGTGAATGCGGGGGCGTGATGGACATGGCCGAGGTCCCCGGCCAATGGGTCAGCTACCGGCTCTACCGCGCAGACGCCTCTGATTGTTCGGGGATGTGACGCCATGCGATTGACCTGTCCCATATGCGGCGACCGTGACCGGCGCGAGTTCTACTACCAGGGCGATGCCGCGATGCTGGCGCGGCCCGATCCCGCCGCGCCTGTGCAGGACTGGGCCGACTGGCTGCACCTGCGCGACAACCCGGCAGGGCGCACGCGCGAGCTTTGGTATCACGAGGCCGGGTGCACATCCTGGCTGATGGTGGAGCGTGACACGGTCACGCATGAGGTGTTTTCGGTCGATCTGGTGGAGCGTGTCGATGCGGATTGACGGCAAGGGCCGGGTGGATCGCAACCGCCCGGTGAATTTCACCTTTGACGGCAAGGCTTTCGGCGGGTTTGCCGGGGATACGCTGGCCTCGGCGTTGATGGGGGCGGACGTGCGCCTGGTGGGGCGCAGCTTCAAGTACCACCGCCCGCGCGGGGTGCTGACTGCCGGGTCCGAGGAACCCAACGCGCTGGTCACGGTGCGCAGCGGCGCAGCGGCCGATCCGAACACCCGTGCCACCGTGCAGGAGCTTTACGAGGGGCTGGAGGCGGTCAGCCAGAACCGCTGGCCCTCGCTCGATTTCGACGTGCTAGGGGTCAACGACCTGGCCGCGCCCTTCTTTGGGGCCGGGTTCTATTACAAGACTTTCATGTGGCCCAAGAGCTTCTGGGAAAAGCTTTACGAACCGATGATCCGGCGGGCCGCCGGGCTGGGGGCGTTGTCGGGCAAACCCAATGCTGACCGTTATGAAAAGGCCTATGCCTTCTGCGACGTGCTAGTGATCGGCGGCGGGCCTGCGGGTCTGATGGCGGCGCTGACGGCGGCGCGGGCCGGGGCGGAGGTGATCCTGGCCTCCGAGGATTGCTGTTTCGGCGGGAGGTTGCAGGCCGAGGACGAGACTGTCGATGGCGATCCGGGCGCGACATGGGCCACCGCCCTGGCCGGAGAACTGGCGACGATGGAAAACGTCCGCCTGATGCCGCGCACCACCGTGACCGGCGCCTACGATGGCGGCACTTTTGGGGCGCTGGAACGGGTCGCGCAGCATCTGGCCGATCCGGGCGATGCACCCATCGAGTGTTTCTGGCGGATCGCGGCAAGGCGCGCGGTACTGTGCTCCGGCGCGTTGGAGCGGCACATCGCCTTTCGCGACAACGACCGGCCCGGCGTGATGATGGCGGGGGCGTTGCGCGCTTATCTGAACCGCTGGGGCGTGGCGCCGGGGCGCCGGGTGGTGGTCTTTGGCAACAACGATGACGCGCATCGGACGGCGCGGGACATGCATCTGGCAGGGCTGGAGGTCGTGGCTCTGGTCGACAGTCGCCACGACGCGGAAAACATGGCGGGGGACGTGCCGTTCTACCCGGGCTGGCAGGTTGCGCGGGCGCATGGCGCCAAGGGGCTAGAGGCCGTGGACCTGATCGGGCCGCAGGGCGCGCTCAAGCGGGTGCAGGCCGATGCGCTGGGCGTTTCGGGCGGCTGGAACCCTGCCGTGAGCCTGACCTGCCATCTGAACGGGCGACCCGTCTGGGACGACCGCATCGCGGGTTTTGTCCCGCGCGAGGACGCGGTGCCAGGGATGACCGTGGCCGGGGCCGCGCGCGGCACCTTTGCTACCTTGGCCTGCCTGCGCGAAGGCGCCGAGGCAGGGCGGGAGGCGGCGCAGGCGCTGGGATTCAGCGGCGAACTGCCGGTGATCCCGGTGGCGGAGGACGAGGCCTACCATGTGCGCCGTCTCTGGGCGGTGCCGGGCAAGGGCCGCGCCTGGCTGGATTTCCAGAACGACGTGACCGTGAAGGACGTCAAGCAGGCTGCGCGCGAGAACTATCGCAGCGTTGAGCACATGAAGCGTTACACGACGCAGGGCATGGCCACCGACCAGGGCAAGAGTTCGAACGTGCAGGCTTTGGCCATCCTTGCGGACGCCACGGGCCGCGACCTTCCCGAGACGGGGACGACAACCTTTCGCCCGCCCTATGTGCCGGTTTCCATTGCCGCGATGGGGGCCGGGTCGCAGGGCAAGGGGTTCGCCCCGCAGCGGTTCACCACCTCGCACGAGGCCAGCGTGGCGCGCGGCGCACCGATGGTGGAGGCGGGGCTTTGGTATCGCCCCTCCTATTTCCCGCAGCCGGGCGAAAAGACATGGCGCGAAGCCTGCGACCGCGAGGTGAAGATGGTGCGTGAGAGCGTGGGCATCTGCGATGTCTCGACCCTGGGCAAGATCGACCTGCAGGGGCGCGACGTGGGTGCATTCCTCGATTTTGTTTATACCAACACCTTCTCGACGCTGAAGCCGGGGCGCGTGCGTTACGGGCTGATGCTGCGTGAGGACGGGCATGTGATGGATGACGGCACCACCGCTCGGCTCACGGAAAACCAGTGGGTCATGACCACGACCACCGCCGCCGCGGGCGAGGTGATGAAACATCTTGACTGGGTGCGGCAGGCCTACTGTGGCGCGATGGATGTGCGGTTCATCTCTGTCACCGAGCAATGGGCCCAGTTTGCCGTGGCCGGACCAAAGTCGCGCGAGTTGCTGAACGGGCTCTTGGACCATCCGATCGACGACGGCAGCTTTCCTTTCATGCAATGCGGTCCGGTCAGTATCGGTGGCCTGGCGGCGCGGCTGTTCCGGATCAGCTTTTCCGGCGAACATGCCTATGAGATTGCAGTACCCGCGCGCTATGGCGCCAGCCTTTTCGAGGTACTGCTGGGCCGGGCCGAAACTCTGGGCGGCGGGCCCTACGGGATGGAGGCCCTGAACGTGTTGCGGATCGAGAAGGGCCACATCACCCATGCAGAGATCCACGGACGCACGACCGCCTTTGACATCGGCTTTGCGCGTATGGTCTCGGCCAGGAAGGACTGTATCGGCAAGGCGCTGGCCGCGCGCCCGGGCATGGTCGAGGATGACCGCGAACAGTTGGTGGGCCTGAGACCGGTGACCACGGGGCGCGAGCTGACTGCCGGGGCGCATCTTTTCGACAAGGGGGCCGAAGCGGTGCGGGTCAACGATTTGGGCTATATCACCTCGGTCGGGTTCTCGCCGTCCTTGGGCACTTTCCTGGGGCTGGGATTTCTTAGGAACGGACGCGCGCGGCATGGCGAGGAGATCAGGATGGTGGATCATGTCCGAGGCATCGAAGAGACCTGTATCGTGACCGATCCGGTGGCCTTTGACGAGGATGGAGGGCGGTTGCGTGGTTGATCTGACGGCTCTGACGCCCTGCAGTGGGCTGTTGCCGCTGCGCAAGGGCACTGTGACGCTGAGCGAACTGGACCCGGGGCGGATCACTTCTCTGATGCCGTTCGGTGGGCAGCGGGCGGCGCTCTCTGCGGCGCTGGAGCGCGCACATGGGCTTGGGTTTCCTGCGCCGGGCAGGGTGACCCAGACCGAGGGCGCGACCTGTCTCTGGACCGCACGAGACCAGGCGTTCCTGATGGGGCCCGACCCGGATCCCGCGCTGGCAGACCATGCCGCCATGACGGACCAATCCGATGCCTGGGCGGTTGTCCTGCTGGCCGGTGAGGATACCGAAGACGTGCTGGCCCGCCTTGTCCCCATCGACCTGCGCCCCGCCGCTTTTCCCGAAGGTTCCGCGGCGCGGACGCTCTGCCAGCACATGACGGTCTCGATCAGCCGACGGGCCGAGGGTCTGCAGATCATGTGCTTCCGGTCGATGGCGCGGACGCTTGCGCATGAAATTGCCGATGTCATGGCCTCGGTTGCCGGGCGGCGGGCCGCGGGCTAGAACCCAGTTCAGTCTGGCAGAAAGGATACCGCCATGCGCGCATTGGTCATGATCGCTGTTCTCGGGTTCGGAGCGTCCACCGCCGTGGCGCAGGACGCCGACAAATGCGTCCAGACAGAGACCTGGTTCAACACGGCAGTACAGGCCCGCCTGGACGGAGACAGCAAGTCAAAGGTGCGCCGCACCATGACCCGGGAAATGGGCAAGGATGCTGCCGGGCAGCTGGTGGATTTCATCTTTCTGCTGCCCGAGGCACAGCTGACCCCCGACTTGGGCAAGGCCGCGCGTGCCCAATGCGAGGCACTCTGATCGCCGGTTGAGAGCCCTTGCTTCCGGGCATCGCTGAACGATATTGAGAGGCATGAGCCTCCCCCCCGGATTCCTTGACGAGTTGCGCAACCGCACCAGCCTTTCGCAGGTGGTGGGTCGCAAGGTGTTGTGGGACAATCGGAAATCGAACCAGGGCAAGGGCGACCTCTGGGCGCCGTGCCCCTTCCATCATGAGAAAACCGCGTCTTTTCATGTGGATGACCGCAAGGGCTATTACTATTGCTTTGGCTGTCACGCCAAGGGAGACGCGATTTCCTTTGTCCGCGAGACAGAGAATGTCAGCTTCATTGAGGCGATCGAGATCCTGGCCCAGGAGGCCGGGATGGAAGTGCCCAAGCAGGATCCGCGTGCCCAGGAAAAGGCGGACCGCCGGACCCTGCTGAGCGAGGTCATGGAACAGGCGGTGGGGTTCTTCCGCCTGCAGCTCAAGACCGGGGCAGGGGCCGAAGCGCGCGCCTACCTGGCGCGGCGCGGCCTGGACGAGGCGGCGCTTGAACGCTGGGAAATCGGCTTTGCCCCGCCCGGATGGGAGAACCTGCGCCAGGCGCTGACGGGACGGGGTGTCGAGGTCGACCTGCTGCTGGGGGCCGGACTGGTCCGTGCCTCTGACAAGGGGCGCGCGCCCTATGACGTCTTTCGCAACCGCATCATGTTCCCGATCCGCGACGGGCGGGGGCGGGCCATCGCCTTTGGCGGGCGGGCGATGGATCCGAACGACAACGCGAAATACCTCAACTCGCCGGAAACCGAGCTGTTCGACAAGTCGCGCAACCTGTTCAACCTCAAGCCGGCCCGCGAGGCAGCAGGCCGGGGGCAGCGGCTGATCGTGGCTGAGGGCTATATGGACGTGATCGCGCTGAGCGAGGCGGGGTTCACAGCTTCTGTCGCCCCGCTGGGCACCGCCGTGACCGAACCGCAACTTCAGCAGATGTGGCGGGTCTCGAACGAGCCGGTGATCGCGCTGGACGGGGACAAGGCGGGCCTGAACGCGGCCTATCGGGTCATCGACCTGGCCCTGCCGCTGCTGGAGGCGGGCAAGGGACTGCGCTTTGCCATCATGCCCGAGGGCAAGGACCCCGACGATCTGTTGCGTGCCGAGGGGCCAGAGGCCTTGGCCAAGGTGCTGGAAGGGGCTTTGCCGATGGTGCAACTGCTCTGGCGGCAGGAAACCGACGGGCTGGTGCTGGACAGTCCCGAGCGCCGTGCCGCGCTGGACAAGGCACTGCGGAGCCGGATCGGCAAGATCCAGGACCCCACGTTGCGCCATCACTACGGCGAGGCGCTCAAGGAATTGCGCTACCACGCCTTCCGCCCGGCACGACCGCCCCGGCCAGACCGTCCGTTTCGGGGTGGGGGGCGTTTCCAACAGCAGGCTCCCGCCGTGCCGACCCCGGGTGCCAAGGCATCGCTGCTGGCCTCTGGCGGAGAAGAGGGCGAGCGGCGGTTGCGCCAGGAGGTGATCCTGGCGGCAATCCTGTCTGCGCCCGAGATTGCCGAGGATTTCGAGGGCCAGCTGGAGGACATGGCCTGTGCCGACGGCGAACTGGCCGCCCTGCGCGACGCGATCTTGCGTGGTCTGGGTGACAGCGACGGAATGCTGGACGTGGTCGAGGCCGCGCTTGGCCCCGAAGCCCTTGAAAACCTGCGGTCCGGACGCCATGTGGCCGTGGTGCCCTGTATCCGGGCACCCGGAAACGCCGAGCTTGCCCGGCTGACGGTTGCAGAGGAACTGGCCAAGCTGGCCGCGCAGGACGGCTGGCAGCTGGAATTGAAGGAAGCCCAGGAAGACCTCGAGGCGCGGGCCGACGAGGCGCTGACCTGGCGCCTGGCAGAGGCCGCGCGCGTGCGCGCACAGGCCGGACGCCGCCGCGACGAGGATGACGCCGAATATGACATTGGCCCCAACGGGGCCCCGATCGACCGCGAGGAACGCAGTGCGTTTGATTCGCTCCTGTCACAGATTCGCTTCGACAAAAGCCGCAAATAAGCAGCGAATTGGTGACGAACTGGTAAAGAAATATGGTTAGACGGGTGTGCGAATCACCGAATCGCGCTAATGAGTCGGTTTATCGAATCGCCCCCCGTTCCCGAGCCCCTCATCAGGAGAGCCGCATGGCAGCCAAGGACAACGAAGACGTAAAGTCCGAAGATCAGGAAGAGGAAATCAGCCTCGACATGAGCCAGGCGGCGGTCAAGAAGATGATCGCCGAAGCGCGCGAGCGCGGTTACATCACCTACGATCAACTCAACCAGGTTCTGCCGCCCGATCAGGTCTCGTCCGACCAGATCGAGGATGTGATGTCGATGCTCTCTGAAATGGGCATCCAGGTCACCGAGGAAGAAGAACAGGAAGAGGACGACAACAAGGGGTCGACCGAACTGGTCGAGACCAAGAAGGCCGGCGAGGTTGCGTTGTCTTCGGGCGGGCAGGAAAAGCTCGACCGGACGGACGACCCCGTGCGCATGTACCTGCGCGAGATGGGCAGCGTCGAACTGCTGAGCCGCGAGGGCGAAATCGCCATTGCCAAGCGTATCGAGGCGGGCCGGAACACGATGATCCTGGGCCTCTGCGAGAGCCCTCTGACCTTTCAGGCGATCACGATCTGGCGCGACGAACTTCTGTCCGAGGACATCCTGCTGCGCGACGTGATCGACCTTGAAACCACCTTCTCGGGCCAGATGGGCGAGGATGGAGAGGTCGAAGAGCCGGTGGTCGATACCGGGAACGTCGAAAATTCGGCCAAGCCCAAGAGCGATGAGCCGGAGTACGACGCCGACGGCAACCCCATCGCCAAGGAAGACGACGACGACGACGACGAGCAGGCGAACATGTCGCTTGCAGCGATGGAAACCGCGCTCAAGCCGCGCGTGCTGGAAACGCTCGACCGTATCGCCCGCGACTACGAGGAACTGGCCGAGATGCAGGACAGCCGGATCTCGGCGACCCTGAACGAGGACGGCTCTTTCTCTGCCGACGACGAGGCGCGCTATCAAAAGCTGCGTTCGGAGATTGTCGAGCTGGTGAACGGTCTTCACCTGCACAACAACCGGATCGAGGCGCTGATCGACCAGCTGTACGGGATCAACAAGCGCATCATGTCGATCGACAGCGCGATGGTGAAGCTGGCCGACCAGGCCCGTATCAACCGTCGCGAATTCGTCGAGGAATACCGTGGCCACGAGCTGGACCCCAACTGGATGGAGCGCATGTCGCAGAAATCCGGACGGGGCTGGCAGATGTTCATCGACCGGTCCTCGGACAAGGTCGAGGAACTGCGCGCGGACATGGCACAGGTCGGCCAATACGTCGGTCTGGACATCAGCGAATTCCGCCGCATCGTGAACCAGGTGCAAAAGGGCGAAAAGGAAGCGCGGCAGGCCAAGAAAGAGATGGTCGAGGCCAACCTGCGGCTCGTGATTTCCATCGCCAAGAAATACACCAACCGCGGGCTGCAATTCCTTGATCTCATTCAGGAAGGCAACATCGGCCTGATGAAGGCCGTGGACAAGTTCGAGTACCGCCGCGGTTACAAGTTCTCGACCTACGCGACCTGGTGGATCCGTCAGGCGATCACCCGGTCCATCGCCGACCAGGCCCGCACGATCCGTATTCCGGTCCACATGATCGAGACGATCAACAAGCTGGTCCGCACCGGCCGCCAGATGCTGCATGAGATCGGCCGCGAGCCGACACCGGAAGAGCTGGCCGAAAAGCTGCAGATGCCGCTGGAAAAGGTCCGCAAGGTGATGAAGATCGCCAAGGAACCGATCTCTCTCGAAACGCCGATCGGCGACGAGGAAGACAGCCAGCTTGGCGATTTCATCGAGGACAAGAACGCGATCCTGCCGCTGGATTCCGCCATTCAGGAAAACCTGAAGGAAACCACGACCCGCGTACTGTCCTCGCTGACGCCGCGTGAGGAACGGGTGCTGCGTATGCGCTTCGGCATCGGCATGAACACCGATCACACGCTGGAGGAAGTGGGCCAGCAATTCAGCGTGACGCGGGAACGGATCCGCCAGATCGAGGCGAAGGCGCTGCGCAAGCTCAAGCACCCGTCGCGCTCGCGCAAGCTGCGCAGCTTCCTGGACCAGTAGGCGTATGTCGCTGCTGAAAAGACTGTTTGGCGGCAATGGCGGCGGGGCGGAAACGCCCGCCGCTCAGACTGTGGAGTACGAAGGCTTTCGGATCACGCCGCAACCGGCGGCGGAAGGTGGCCAATTTCGCATTGGTGCCCTGATCGAAGGCGAGGTGAACGGTGAACCCCGGACGCACCAGTTGATCCGTGCAGACATGATCCGCGATCGGGATGAGGCCGAAGAGGCCTCTATCCGGAAGGCGAAACAGATGATTGACCAAATGGGCGTTCGACTGTTCGACTGAAGTCAAACCGGGACGGCATGAACCTCGACGCAATGGCTGGGGCAATGGGCTCTGTGCAGGGTCTTCTCGGCCCGTTTTTACTTTTGAACCTGCTTGCGTTCTGCCTCTTCGGATTGGACAAGACGCGCGCACGACGCAGTCGCTGGCGCGTGTCAGAGAGAACCCTGCTGACGTTCGCAGCTGTTGGAGGCTCCATCGGTGCCAAGATCGGCCAGCGGGCATTCCGTCACAAGACGACCAAGCAACCTTTCGCTTTCGTGCTGAACGCGATCTGCATGCTGCACATGGCATTGGCAGTGCTTCTGGCGATGCCGTCCAGTCGAAGCTGGCTGCAGGCCGTGTTGGCGGGATAATCGGGCCGGCGCCACGGTCGGCTTCCGGCCCGCTCTCTTCAGGTCGTCAGATGCGCGTTGAAGAAGGCGATGGTGCGCTCCCAGGCCAATTCCGCCGCAGCCTCGTCGTAGCGCGGGGTCGAGTCATTGTGGAAACCGTGGTTCACGCCGGGGTAGATATGGGCGGTATAGGTCTTGCCGTGTTCCTGTAGCGCGGCCTCGTAGGCGGGCCAGCCTTCGTTGATGCGCTCGTCCAGTTCGGCATAGTGCAGCAAGAGCGGCGCCTGGATCCGCGGGACGTCCTCGACAGCCGCCTGCCGACCGTAGAACGGGACGGAGGCGCCCAGCTCCGGGTAGGCCACGGCCAGCGCATTGCAGACGCCGCCACCGTAGCAGAACCCGACGCAGCCGACCTTGCCCGTGGTGTCATCGTGACCGGCCATGAATTCATAGGCAGCGAAAAAGTCGTTCATCAATTTCTCGCGGTCCACCGTGCGTTGCAGCTCGCGCCCGTCGGCGTCATTGCCCGGATAGCCGCCGACGCTGGACAGCCCGTCCGGCGCGAGGGCGATGAATCCGGCCTTGGCCACCCGGCGCGCAACATCTTCGATATAGGGGTTCAACCCGCGGTTCTCATGTACGACGACCACCGCCGGCAGTGGGCCGGTGGCCTCAGCCGGTTTTACCAGG
Source organism: Antarctobacter albus (assembly GCF_900101505.1). Classification (GTDB taxonomy): domain Bacteria; phylum Pseudomonadota; class Alphaproteobacteria; order Rhodobacterales; family Rhodobacteraceae; genus Antarctobacter; species Antarctobacter albus. Next base: position 35,904 of record NZ_FMZI01000015.1, on the reverse strand, counting down.
TAGCCGCGCACCGACCCGTGCCCGTTTGGCGATGGGTACTCGATGTATTCCGGGGTGATGTCGGGGTCGTTGAAACTGACCTGCTCGGCCAGGGCGTAGTTCGGTGAAAGCATGTTCAGCAGCGCGGCAGCGGTCAGCCCGCCAACGGCGAATTTCCCGGCGCGGTCCAGAAATTCGCGCTTGGTGATGCGCCCGTGGGCGTAAAAATCATAGAGGTCCAGCAATTCCTGGTCGAAATCCGCGGCCGTCATCCGGCGCGGCGGTGTCTGGTCGTTCATGGCAAGGCTCCCTGTGATCCGGGCCGGGCCGTTGCGGTTCCGGCGGCCGGATGTCACTAAGATAGGCGGGTCATTACGCCGGGGAAGGTCATGCCGCAGACAAGCTTCATCATCCGGACAGGGGGTGCCGGACTGTATGAATTCACCGAAGAGGTGACAGGTTGGGTCGCCGATGCCGGGGGGCAAGAGGGGCTGTGCACCCTGTTCCTGCGCCATACCTCGGCCAGCCTGCTGATCCAGGAAAACGCCGATCCGGATGTGCGGCGCGATCTGGATGCCTATTTCGCCCGCCTTGTGCCGCGCGCAGACACACCCGAAATGGACTACCTGACCCACCGCTGCGAGGGGCCGGACGATATGCCCGCCCATATCAAGGCCGCGCTCTTGCCGGTTAGCCTGTCCATCCCCGTGGTGCAGGGGCGGCTGGGGCTGGGTACCTGGCAGGGCATCTACCTTTTCGAACACCGGGACGCCCCGCACCGGCGCGAGGTCCTGGCCCACATCGGCGGGTGAGGTTTTCCGCCATTGTTCCGGGGGGGCGCGCTGGTAGACTGCGGTTCAGACCTGATAGGTTTTCCAGACCGTAACCGGGATTGAACGCATGCAACGCAAGACGAAAGGTCGGGCGCTTTTTGCCGTTGGCCTCCTGCTCGTCGCGGGCGGGGCCGGCGCGGTGATCGGCGTGCCTGAATACCTGGCCCGCAGCGCGGCGGCCAAGGCCTCGACTTGTCTTGAGGTTGAAAGCCGTGACCGCCTGTGCCGGTTCATCGGCGGACCGCTTCAGATGGCCGGAGAGCCGGTCTTCATCGAGAATTTTCACCACGCTTTCCTGCCGACACGGGCACAGATCGACTTCATCGACGCCAGTGGCGAAACCTGGTCGGCGCCTCCGCAGACATTGACCGACGGTGCCACCATCCCGGTGATCTTCGCGCCGTTGATCGGTGATCGGCAAAGCCGCGAATACCTGATGGCGGCGGCCCTGCACGATGCCTATTGCGGTGTCGGCAACGAGGAGTTGTCCACCTATCGCACGCGCGGCTGGCGCGAGGTTCATCGCATGTTCTACGAGGCGCTGCTGGTCAACGGGACGCCCCCCAAGAAGGCCAAGATCATGTATGCCGCCGTCTTCCTGGGCGGTCCGCGCTGGAATGAGCCGGACGTTTCCCTGGCGCATATCCCGGACGAGGTTCTGTTGCAGGAAATGGAATGGTGCCTGGAATGGATCGAGCTGGCCGATCCCACGCCCGAGGAAATCGAGCAATGGATGGAAGAGCGGGGCCAGTTGCTGCTATCGGGGGAGGCGCAGACCATACCCGCCTACCTGCGCGAGGCGTCCGACCCAAGGAAGTTCTGAACGTGAGCAAAGACACAGCGGACCGCTGGATCGCGGACCATGCCGGGGATCTCTCGGCCTGGTGCGCACGGATTTTCGACTATGGCGAACCGGCCTGGCGCGAATATCGCTCGGCCGAATGGTACGTCGCCCGGCTGCGCGAAGAGGGATTCGAGGTCGAGGAAGGTTCGGCCGGGATGCCCACCGCCTTTTGCGCGCGCTGGTCGCAGGGCGATGGCCCGATGATCGGCATGTATGCCGAATACGACGCGGTGCCGGCCAATTGCCAGGCCCCTGTGCCCTGGGAGGCCCCGCGCGAGGGCCTGGGCCCCTTGGCCGCTGGCCATACCGATCCGCATTCGGCCCTTGGCATGGGGGCGCTGGCGGGTGTCCTGGCCACCAAGGCGGCGATGCAGGCACATGGCATCTCGGGCGGATTGCAGATCACGGGCGAGCCGGCGGAAAAGGTGCGCGGCTCGAAACCGCTACATGCGGCGGCGGGATACTATGACGGGCTGGCCGCGATGCTGTCCTGGCATCCGTTCTACATGCTGCCGCTCTGCAATACCGTCCGTTGGGACACCCATTGCGGGGCGGCCTATGCCTTTGTCTACCGCTTTCGTTGCGAGGCGCCGCAGACCTGGATGCAGGGCAGCGATGGGGCGCCGCCGATCCCGCAAAGTCATTCCGACGTGCGCGCGCCGGGCGCAAACGACGCGCTGGTCATGATGTATCAGATGGGTCGCTCCCTGCGGGAGTCGATGCTGCCGCACCGCGGCGGCTGGTCCGTGTCTGAGGCGATCCTGTCGACGGGGCAGGCGACGGCGGACAACCTCCCCGCACGGCAGGCCGACCTGCAGTACCTGATGCGTGTGCCCGACCTGCAGATGGCCGAACAGATCACTGCCCAGCTGGACCGGCTGGCCGAGCATGTGGCGCAGGTGACCGGCTGTACCGCGGAAAAGATCTGGGTCAGCAAGTCTCGCCCCGGTCTGCCCAACCATGCCCTGGCAGAGCTCGCCTGGGAGGCTCTGCAGGACGTCGGGGCACCGGACTACAGCACAGAGGCGCTGGACCTGGCGCGACAGGTCCAGACCGCCTGCGGGGCAGAGGCCACGGACGATCCGCTGATCCCGGAATGCACCCGTCTCATCGCACCGCAGGAGGCAGAGGCGATCCTGCGCCGGGATCTGCCGCCCGCCCAGCTGAACAGCACTTCGGACGATTACACCGACATGTGCTGGCACGCGCCCACGGCTCGGATCTACATCGGCCGCCCGGCGCTGCGCGGCGGCCCCTATCCGCCCTGGGCAATGAATGCGCTTGGCGGAATCCCCCAACTGATCGACCCGAGCGTGCAGACCGCTGGTCGCGTACTTTCGCGCACGGCGCTGCGCCTGCTGACGGACGAAACCGCGCGCGCAACCTGCTGGACAGAGTTCGAGGAGCGCCGAGCAGCCAACCCGATCCCGCCGCTGGCCGACTACCCGGCACCGGTCGATCTGCCCTGGCCTGAATATGTTACCACGGCGCGCGGGCGGCACTGGCATATCCCGGGCTGAGCGCAGGCTTTATCTAGCGGCGTCAAATCCCCTCTACCCAAATTATGGCGGCTGACCTATAGTGGCTGTGGATAAGTGGGGGCAAACCCCATGACCAGAGGCAGGAACACCAAGAAAAACGAGGGGATGGGCCCATGCGCTGCCCGTTTTGCGGAAATATCGACACCCAGGTGAAGGACTCACGCCCGGCAGAGGATCACGTTTCGATCCGGCGGCGCAGGTTCTGCCCTGCCTGCGGCGGTCGTTTCACCACCTATGAGCGGGTCCAGTTGCGGGATCTCGTTGTCATAAAGACGAACGGACGGCGCGAGGATTTCGACCGGGACAAGCTGGAACGCTCGATCCGGATTGCGCTGCAGAAACGCCCGATAGACCCCGAGCGCATCGACCAGATGATTTCCGGCATCGTGCGGCGGCTGGAAAGCATGGGCGAGACCGATATCCCGTCGAAGATGATCGGCGAAATCGTCATGGAGACGCTCGCCCGGATCGACACCGTCGCCTATGTGCGTTTTGCCAGCGTCTACAAGAATTTCCAGGCCGCGGACGATTTTGACAAGTTCGTCAGCGAGTTGCGTCCAGAAACCCAGGCCGAGAAGTGATATCCGACGATCGGCGCCACATGGCCCATGCGCTGGCGCTGGGCCGTCGCGGCATGGGGCAATGCTGGCCGAATCCGGCAGTGGGCTGCGTCATAGTCCGCGAGGGCCGGGTCGTCGGGCGTGGCTGGACCGCGCCGGGCGGCAGACCCCATGCGGAAACCGAGGCACTGGCGATGGCCGGCGCGGCGGCACAGGGCGCTACCGCCTATGTCACCCTGGAACCCTGTGCGCATCATGGCGCGACGCCGCCCTGTTGCGAAGCGCTTGCCAAGGCGGGGATCGCCCGTGTGGTGGCACCCATCGCCGACAGCGACCCAAGGGTGGACGGACAGGGCTTTGGCTACCTGCGCCAGCATGGCGTCGAGGTCACGACCGGCGTTGGCGCTGAACAGGCCCTCTCGGACCACGCGGGCTTTTTCCTGCGGATCGCCCAGGGACGTCCCTGGGTGACCTTGAAACTGGCCATGACGGTGGACGGGCGCATCGCCACGGCGACCGGCGAAAGCCAGTGGATCACGGGGCCTGAGGCCCGCCGCGCGGTTCACGCCCTGCGCGCCAGCCATGACGCGGTGATGGTCGGCGCGGGCACCGCGCGGGCCGATGATCCCCAGCTGACGGTGCGCGGCTTTGGCGACAGGCGCCAACCGGTGCGCGTCGTCGTCTCGCGGCTGATCGACGTGCCCTTGATGAGCCAGCTTGCGCAAAGTGCCCGTGACGTGCCGCTCTGGCTCTGCCACGGACCCGAGGCGCGCAGTGAATTGAAGACCGCCTGGGACGGGGTCGGCGCCCGTCTGCTGCCTTGCCAGATCTCTGGTGGGCGTATCGATCCGCTGGCCATGTTGCGCGCGCTGGGGTCAGAGGGGCTGACGCGGGTCTTCTGCGAGGGCGGCGGACAGCTTGCCGCGTCGCTCTTGCTGCATGACCTGGTGGACGAGCTGCAGGTCTTCACCGCGGGCATGGCGCTGGGGGCCGAGGGCTATCCGGGCATCGGTGCCCTGGGGGTGGCGCGCCTGGACGAGGCGCCGCGTTTCGACCTTGTGGATGTTGTGGGTGCTGGGGCGGACATCCGACACGTCTGGCGCCGGCGTCAGAGCGCGTAATCCAAAGTGTTAACAGAAGGTTAATTGCGGCTGCACCTTGTTGACCAAGGGTCATCCGCATGTGGATAAGTCTGAAAATAACTTTTTATCAGGCGAATATGTTACTTAACTGTAACAAAGCCTTAACGCCGCCAGAGATCCGCGTGGCTGGCCAGCGCGCCCTGCAGTTTCGCCAGCATTCGGTTCGCCGGACCCGAAGAGGGAATCCTGCCGGTTTTCAGGCGATTGACGGTGCATTCTACGGAGCAGGGTAAACCTGTCAGCGGATCGAAATAGCGGGGATAATCGACCAGCGTCGCATGAACCAGCGCCTCGAGCGTGGGGCGGGGACCATGCAGCCGGCGCGCCGGCACCGGGCCGATGTCCCGTGTCAGACCCCATCCCGCGTAGAAAGGCGCGCCCAGTGTCACCACCTGGCATCCGCGCAAGAGCGCCTCGAACCCGGTGAGCGAGGTCATGGTCCAGACCTCATCGACCTCGCGCAGGAGGGCCCCGATATCACATCGGTCCAGGACCACGTCGGCCCAGCGGTCCGGATTGTCGACGACGCCGGTTCGCAAACCGGCCTCAACGTCCGGATGGGGTTTCCACAGGATCACCGCATCAGGATTTTCCAGGCGAGCGCGCGCCAGAAGGTCGGCGTTGCGGCGGACGTCCGGGCTGCCCGATAGAATGGAGGCGTCGTCCTCGACCTGTCCCGGCACCAGAATGCGGCGGCCTGCGGGCAGATCGGGCAGGGAACCGGACAGGTTGTATTTGGACAAGTTATCCGTGACGAGAGTTTGGATCAGCCTGTGGATACGTCGTGTCTGGTCGGGTCGCAGTCCAGTGGCACGTTTTTGAATCCAGCCTTCGAGGCCCGAAGCACGGGTCGGATCGTAGTAGATTCCCCTGGAATCCAGCACCAGGGACAGCGGTGGGACCAGATCGGCCCCCAAACCGCGCGATCTGAGAAAGCCATCTTCGACTCGTACGGTTTCTCCGCTCGCCTTGCCGGCCCAACACATCTGGGCACGTCCCTCCCGGTTGGCGATATCCCCGGCTCTGTTCACATTATCTTCGAAGCGTATCCGCTTTTGGCGCCCAAAGAATTTCTGCAAGTGTCGCCTTTTCCACAGGCGCATGCCGGAGGCGACCCAGCCGTCCCTGTCCTCGCGCCATGCGCGGGCCTGTGCCTCGAGCGCGCCAAGGGTATCCTCGATTTCGCACAGCTGATCGCTATGCGGATCGTACCAGTGGGGGTAGAGGATCAGTGCCCCGGCACACAGCTGCGCGCGTGTCAGCCGGGCAGTGCGGCGCGGGATGACCTCTTCATCCTGTGTCAGTCCCCAGCCCGCGTAGAAAGGCAGGCCGAACACGCGCGGACGATGCCCTGCCAGGATCGCTTCGAACCCCATCTGGGACGAGACGGTATAGACCGAGGTGGCCCCCTCCAGCAGGGACCAGGGCGAGGCGGGGCCATCATAAAGCGTAACCTCTCCGCCCGCATCCTCTGGCGTGTAGTGCCCGGGGCGGTAGCCCGCGCCGGTTTCCGGATGAGTCTTCAGCACGATGCGCGCGCCGGGGTTTTCCTCTCTCGCGACGAAAAGCATCTCGAGAAACCGTGCGCGATCCGCCCCGCTGGCCCGGACTGAGGCGTCGCCGCGCGTCTGGTCGATCACCAGCACATAGCCCGGTTCGGGCGGGTCGACGTCCAGCCGGGTGGCGGAATACTTGCTGAGATGAGCCTCTTGCATGCGCGCCATGACGCCCCGCGCCCGGTCCAGAAGCGCGGTATCGTCCAGGGGATGCGTATTCAGCAGGGTTTCTAGGTCGGATGGCCTGCGCCCGTCGAAATGCACGCCGCGATGGTCGATCAAGAGGCCCAGCGGCGGCTCTCCGGCGCGACCGGGGTGCAGTGAGCGCAGGAAGCCATCCTCGATCCTGACCAGGCCGGCCCCGGTCCGTTTGGCCACGGTCTCGCCTCGATGCGCGTAGGGCGATTGGCCCCAGACGCCCACAAGGTCCTCGGGGCCGGGTCGACCAAGGGTCACGAGATAGCCAGCCAGCCCGAGGATGCGGCGCAACCGGCTCTGCCAGAGAAACCCGCCATTGTAGACGTGCAAACGCCGGGGGCTGGGGCCCCCGGCGCTCACTGTTTCAATGTGTCCGTTGGCCAAGGCGGCTCATTCACCCGACAGCGTGTCTGCGGCAGTGGTCAGCGTGCTGACCGCGCCCAGCGTACCCGTCAGGGCGGCAATCACCTTGTTCCACTGGGTAAAGGGCGCCTCCGTGACGTACAGCGTGTCCTGGTCGCGGATCACGAAGTCCCGCGCCATGAACATGCCGTTGGGTTCGGTCAGGTCCAGGACGTAGACCATGCGCTGCGCTCCGATCAGGTCGTCGCGGCCAAGCACCTGGTTGGCCACCTCCGCAGGTTCGTTGCGCAGGACGAAAACGCCGGTCGGGTCCGCGGCGGCGGCCATCAGCCCGCCGACCTGGGCAATTGCCTCAACAGCGGAGATGACCTGGCTGTCAAAGGGCACACGCGCCTGGGTGCCGGTGGCCCCCAGCGCGGTGAAGGACCGGGTGTCCTCCTCGACAAGGATGCGGTCGCCACCGCGCAGGGCGATGTCGAACTTGGGGTTCTCGTAGAGGTCCTGGAACCAGATCTTGCCCTTGTGGTCGCCGCGCAGGACGGTGATCTGTGCGATTTCAGGATCGATGGAGATGCCGCCCGCGCGGGCCAGCATGGCCGACAGGGTGCGCGTCGGCCGTTCGATGGCATAGACGCCCTGGCCGCCCACGGCGCCCACCAGGCTGACGGTCGATCCGTCGCCCGCGACGCGACGCACCTCGACCTGCGGATCGGGGGTCTGGTCTTCGAGCCGTTCGGTGATAATCTGGCGGATGCGTTCGGGCGTGTTGCCTGCGGCGCGAATGCGCCCGGCGTAGGGGACAAAGATGAAGCCCGCGCCATCCACCTGCACCTCTTCGAGGATGGTGGAATTGGCAGCCTCGGCGGCCAGCAGGCCGTCATCGACGTTTTCCCAGATGGTCAGGCCCAGCGTGTCGCCCGGGCGGATCGTGTCAGAGCCCAGAACGCCTGCGTTCTTGAACTCTTCGGTAAACCCCAGCGCCGGAACAACAGAGGTCGCGCGCGTCACGCGGTCGTTTACGGAAACGATGAAGGCGTCACCCTCGCGCTGAACCGATCCGGCAAAAATTTCGCGTTTGTTGGGGCCAACGCGGGGAAGGCCGCAGGACGCCACAAGCGATACCGCGACCAGGAGCGCGACTCCACGCGCCCACCGGAGAGGGGGTTGTTTCACTGCTCGGTCTCCTCGACCTGTTTTGTTCTGCCTCAGGTTTTTTGTGCAACCTACCGGAGTCCGGCCAAAAAAGCCAGTCCGGGGTTGCCGGAGCGTCAGTGCACGACGCGCAACTGTTGCCTCGGCGCCGCGGTGCCACGGGACAGGGCATCATAGGGATCGTCGGGCGATAGCATCATGTCGACAACCTGCCGCAGCAGCTGTCGCCGCCCGCGTGCCGAATAGAAACCGCCGGGCAATTGCGAGGTTTCCAGCAGGTAGCGCCGGTAGTCCTTGTAGGCCTTGTTGTCCGGCCGTGTGGGCAATGCAAAAAAGTCCGGCAGGGGTTGGGTCGAGACGAACTCTGGCTTGGCGTAGACCGCGTCGCCGAAGACCTTGATCGGTATGCCACGCCACAGAACCTGCTGGGCTGCGGTGGAATTGACCGTCACCGCGCTGCGGGCATCGTTCAGGAGTTGCGCCAGCTTGCCACCGCGGGCGTAGTGCACCCGGTCGGCCACCCCGTGTTTCCGCGCCGATTGCGCCACGGCACGGCGCACCTGCGCGCGGCCATCTTCCAGCGGATGGGCCTTGAACACCAGGTGATGGTGGCCCGGCGCGCCCTCGGCAAAGCCCGCGATTACCAGGTCGACGAAATCGGGCATCGTGTCGAACGGAGAGTGCTGCTGGAAGCTGGAATCATGTTCCAGCTGCATCAGAGCCAGGTGATAGGGAAATCCGCCCATGCGGATGCGCGTGGTCGCGAGCACGCGATCCGCCCAGCCGAAAGGCATCAGCAGCAGACGTTTCAGATACAGCACGAATTCCTGGAACACGCTGAGCGAGCGGTGCGGCTGGAAGTTGCGATACTCCCCGTTCCGGAACATCACGAACCAGTGGTACAGCGCGCCGTAGAAGATGTGCTGGCGCATGTCGCCCCAATGGGCCGGAGGCAGCGGCGCCTCCATGTCCGACAGTTCGAGCGCCCGGCGCATGTCATCCACGCTCATCCGCATCAGCCGCGAATGCCCGTTCGAACCTCCGCGTTCATAGGTGACCCAGTAGGGCCGCATGTAACCTTCCTCGAAGACATGCACCGTCAACCCGCGCGCCTTGGCCTCTTCGACGGCCTGGGCGTGGATCGCCCGCACATCGCCGTATAGCACGATGTCCGTGATGCCGCGCGCCTCGACGAGGTCGCAAAACCAGCCGCGCCATTCATCGGGGGGGCCGCGATAGGGCAGGTAGCTTTTCGGGTGAAACCAGAAGGCGCGGTCACCGGCGTTGAAGCCCACGCGCCAGACCTCGGCACCGGTCTTGCGCAGCATGGCGCCGAGCCGGTGAAAGAACGGCCCGTGCGGTCCCTGAAGGAACAGAAAGACCCGTTTGTCGCCAGTTGCCTTGACCATGATGCCGCTATATGTCCGGTTGCTGAACAAAGTTCTACCGCGCGAGTTCGACGAAAATAAGGCTTTGAAGGCCGGGAAAGGGCAAGGCATGTTCACAGGCATCGTCACAGACATGGGCACTGTTCGGACGCTGGAGCACCGCGGCGACCTGCGTGCGCGCATCGGCACATCCTATGACACCGCTGGTATCGACATGGGGGCTTCTATCGCCTGCAATGGTGTCTGCCTGACCGTCGTGGGCCTGGGCGACGATTGGTTCGACGTCGACATCTCGGCCGAGAGCGTCTCCAAGACCAATATCGGAGACTGGGCCGAGGGCATGCGGATCAATCTGGAACGCGCGCTCAAGGTGGGCGACGAACTGGGCGGGCACATCGTGTCCGGCCATGTCGATGGTGTCGCCGAGGTCGTGGCCATGGTGGACGAGGGTGACAGCACCCGCGTGACCTTTCGCGCGCCCGAGGCACTGGCGAAATTCATCGCGCCCAAAGGCTCGGTTGCGCTGAACGGCACGTCCCTCACGGTGAACGAAGTCGACGGTCGCGATTTCGGCATCAATTTCATCCCGCACACCAAGGAGGTGACGACCTGGGGCGGGATCAAGGTGGGTGACCGCATCAACCTCGAGATCGACACGCTGGCGCGCTATGTTGCGCGCCTGCAGGAATGGGGTTGAGCGCGTTCTGAACCGCCTCTGACCGGCAATGAGCGATACGGGACTCCAGACGCCGGATCACTCCGCCGGCTGGAACCCCACGATCAGTTGCCGCAGACCCAGCGCCGCCCCGGCAAAGATCGCGGCAAAGGTCACGGGCGCCGAGATGGCCAGCACGGAAAAGGCGCTGAGCCCCTGGCCGATGGAGCAGCCCAGGGCGATGACCGCGCCGCCGCCCATGAGGGCCGCGCCGATGATCTGGCGGCGCAGTTCCCTGGGGTCCTCGCAGGCCTCCCAGCGGAAGTGTCCCTTGAAGAGCGAGCCGATGAAGGCCCCGGCCCAGACGCCCGCCACGGAGCCTACCGCAAAGCTCAGGGGGCGGGCAGATCCGGTCATCCACCACAGGATCGTGTCGCCCAGCGGGGCGGCAAAGCTATGGGACACCACCGGCAGCGCCTCGAACCCGGTGCGGGCCACCCAGGATGTGCCCGCCCATGCGCCCACCACGGCGAGGCCCACGGCCGCCGCCCAGGCCACCTTTGACGGCTTTTCCCAGACCGCGCGCGATGCCGCGGAGCCGATCAGGATCAATGCACCGATCCCCATGCCGATCAGGTTGACCGAGACACCGCTCAGCGCGGCCAGTTGGTGCGCGATGCCCGGCGGCACCTCGGTCGTGACGGGCTCTTGCGGGAAAGCCAGCGCGCGCAGGGGCGCCAGAGGGCCGGAGAGCACGACAAAGGTTGCCACGCCCATGACCAGCACGATCACGAAACTGCGCAGGTCACCGCCGCCCAGCCGGGCAATCGCGCCGTAGCCGCACATCCCCGACAGGGCCATCCCGTAGCCGAAGACGAGTCCGCCCAGGATCGAGGCCAGCGGCATCCAGCGGATCGACAGGTAGTAGGTCGCGGTATCGGCCAGGAGACCAGACGCCATGAGGGCAAAGCTGCCCAGCACCGCCAGCCCGATCGCCATGCCCCACATCCGAAGCCGTACGGTGGACCCGCCATAAAGCGCGTCCTCGATTGCCCCCAGGGTGCAGAAGCGGCCAAGCCGTGCAGCAAGCCCCAAGGGCACACCCGTGGCCAGCCCCACCAAGGCGACCAGGTGATACTCGGTCAGATAATCCATCATTCACGGGCCCTCCTCTTGACCCGCCAAACCTGGCCCGCATACTATGCAAGTGTCCCCGAAACCGCGCAAGCGTCCTCGCGATGCGTTGGCCGCGCGGGCGTCAGGCCTCGTCGTCGTCGCGGCAGAACAGGTCGTAGACGCATTCCAGCATCTTTCGGGGCCTGTCGTCCGCCAGGCGGTAGTAGATCGCCTTGCCGTCCCGGCGCGGCACCACCAGCCCTTCCAGCCGCAGGCGCGACAACTGCTGGCTGACGGCGGCCTGGCGTGCGGAGAGCAGTTCTTCCAGCTCGGTGACGGATTTCTCACCCGTGACCAGATGGCACAGGATCATCAGGCGCCCTTCGTGGCTGATCGCCTTCAGAAAGGACGAGGCGGCGGTTGCCTTGTCCACGATGGCGTCAAGCTCGTCGTCCGTCAGATCGTCATGCAGTACCGGAAGTGCCATGCGTCCGCTCCACCTCAATCCTTGCCGGCTGTCTCGAAACCCGTGTGCTCGCCAAGAAGCTTGGCGAAGATCGGCCAGAAGAAATCCTCGCCCACGTAACCTTCCATCCGGGCGATCTCGGCGTCGCCTTTAACAAGGATGAAGGTCGGCGTGAAGTTCACACGGCGCGCATAAGAGATGCCCTCGGGCGGGCCCATGTGCAGGTCGGCGCGCACCAGCGGGGCGAATTTGCCTTCATCCGTGTTGGGGTAGGCCGGCGCGATCTGGTCGTTCCAGGCCGCGCAATAGGCGCAGCCGGGCTGTTCCACCATGACAAGGCGATACTCGCTTGCCAGGGCTGGGAAGGTGGACAGGGTCACCCCGAAGCAGGTGACCAGAAGAAATATGAAAGATCGCATGTTGCACCGATTGACGCAGGCCTGACGGACAACTTAATCTGAATATGTGAATTGATCAAGGAAAGGCGCCACCAGTGCTCGACATTTCATTCGCGGGCGCAGCATTTGCCGGTCTGTTAAGCTTCTTCACACCCTGTATCCTGCCGATGGTGCCCTTTTACCTGTGCTACATGGCGGGGATTTCCATGTCCGAGCTGCGCGACGACGCGGGAATCACGCCCGGCGCGCAGCGGCGGCTGATCCTGTCGTCTGTCTTCTTTGCCGCCGGCGTGACGACGATCTTTGTCCTGCTCGGGATGGGGGCGACGGCAGTGGGGCAGGCCTTTGCCGACTACATGGACTACCTGAAATGGGTGGCGGTCGCGGTCCTGTTCCTGTTCGGGCTGCATTTCCTGGGTGTGATCCGCATTGGCCTGTTGTACCGCGAGGCCAAGATCGAAAGCAGCGCCGAGCCGACCACGATCTTTGGCGCCTACGCGATGGGGTTGGCCTTTGGCTTTGGCTGGACGCCCTGCGTGGGGCCGGCGCTGGCCTCGATCCTGATGATCGCATCGGGAATGGGCGACATCGGGCGCGGCGGTCTTTTGTTGCTGGTCTATGGCATCGGCATGACGGCCCCTTTCATCATCGCGGCGCTGTTTTCGGGGCCGTTCCTGAAGTGGACGGCACGCCATCGGGACAAGCTGCAATATGTCGAGAAACTGATGGGCGGGATGCTCATCCTGTTTGCGATTCTCATCGCGACGGATACGGTGAACGTCATCGCCCAGTGGATGATCGAGACCTTCCCGGCGTGGACATCGCTGAGCTGACGGCATTTCTGGTACGCGGTCGCGGGACCGTCAGGGTCCGGCCGCGCAAAGTGAGAGGAGACAAGCGATGAAGACCTGGATCGGCGCGGCCCTGGCCGTGCTCATGGCGCTGCCGGTGGCGGCGCAACAGATGGGCGATGACGGCCTCTACAAGAACCCCTGGATGCGCGACACTTTCAAGGACCTGCGCGAGGATCTTGACGAGGCAAACGCAGAGGGCAAACGGCTTGTCCTCTTCTTCGAGCAGCGTGGCTGCATCTACTGCAAGAAGATGCACGAGGAGGTCTTCACCGACCCCGAGGTTTCGGAGTTTATCGCCGAGAACTACTTTGTCGTGCAGCTGAACCTGCATGGCAGCACCGAGGTGACGGATTTCGACGGCGAGGTGCTGCAAGAACGGGAAATGGCCCGCAAGTGGCGCGTGTTGTTCACCCCGACCATCGTTTTCCTGCCCGAGGACGTGCCCGAGGGTATGACCGCGATGGACGCGCAGGTCGCGGTGATGCCGGGTGCCTTCTCCAAGGGCACGTCGCTGGACATGTTCACCTGGGTGGCCGAGAAACGTTACGAGATCCAGGACGAGACCGGCGAGGATTTCCAGCGCTACCATGCGCGCCGCATCCAGGAGCGCGACAACGGCAAGTTCGACTGAAACTGTCGGGATCGATTCGACGATGGTCGCAATTGACCGTTCCGGGGTGGGTCTGAGCGTGACCCACACCGACTGCCTCGAAAACGGGCGAAGAAAGGCGGGGTGCAACCCAGGATTGCGCCTCGCCATGACTCAAAGGCGCTGGGAAAGCGTTGGCGAAGATGCCGGGCTGGGTGGGCGCGGACTTGCGCAACTTTCTGACAAATAAAGGTAAAAATCAGCTCCCCCTTGGCCAGAGGCCAGGTGATCCAGCTTTGGCGGCCAATGCGGCATGCGACCAAACGGAGCAATAATTCATATCCGTGAATTTGTTGTTGCGTTCGTGCAACCCTGTGGCCTACGGTATACGCTAATAGCGATGAGCGAAGGTCCGATCTCAATGTCGGGTCGCAAGCCTAGGGAGGGAACATGAGGCTTACAGCAATCACCGCAGCGGTGGCCCTGGTGGCCGGTGCCGCATTTGCGGAAACCGTCGCCCCCGATGACGTTGTGTACGGCGAATACGGCGAAGTGAACGCATCCCTGACAGGTGTGCCGGGCGATGCGGACAACGGTCTTGTGGTGTTTTCGACCAAGTCCAAGGGCAACTGCGTGTCCTGTCACGCCGTGGCCCAGCTTCCCGATGTGCCCTTCCAGGGCGAAGTCGGCCCCGAGCTGACCTGGACCGGCGAGGCCCGTACCGCAGAGGAACTGCGCGGCATCGTGGCCAACGCCAAGCACACTTTCGAGGGCACCGTTATGCCCGCATTCTACAAGACTTCCGGTTTCATCCGTCCGGGTGACGGATACACCGGCAAGGCCCCCGAGGGCGATCTGCCGCCGATCCTGTCGGCGCAGGACGTCGAAGATTTGGTCGCCTTCCTTCTGACTCTCAAAGAAGAGTGACCGGGTTTATCTGAGGAGAAACATGATGGACTTCACGAGACGTGACACGCTGGCGCTCGGCGCCGGTGCCACCGCGATGGCCCTGCTTCCGCTGAGCGCATTTGCACAGGCCGACCCGAATGCCGAACTCGTCGGCGCCCCCGACGATTTCCTGGCCGGTGCCGATGCCGCCGCCGGTGACCTGACGCTGACCGCGCCGGAAATCGCCGAGAACGGCAACACCGTTCCGATCTCTGTCGACGCCCCCGGCGCCGTCGAGGTACGCGTATATGCGCTGGGCAACCCGACCCCGGGCGTGGCCACCTTCCGCTTCGGCCCGCTCGCCGGGTCGCAGGCCGCATCCACCCGTATCCGCCTTGCCGGCACCCAGGACGTGCAGGCCATCGCCAAGATGGCGGACGGCAGCTACCAGACCGCGATGAAGACCGTGAAGGTCACCATCGGCGGCTGCGGCGGCTGATCCTGCGGCTAACCTAGAGGAGTTCTGAGAAATGGCATCTGGTGTCAAACCCCGCGTCAAGGCCCCCAAGAAGGCATCCGCCGGTGAGGTCGTGACCATCAAGACCCTGATTTCCCACAAGATGGAATCGGGTCAGCGCAAGGACAGCTCGGGCAACGTAATCCCGCGCTCGATCATCAATCGCTTCACCTGCGACTTCAATGGCGAGAACGTCATTGACGTCGTGCTGGCCCCGGCGATCTCGACCAACCCGTACTTCGAATTCGATGCGACCATCCCGGAAGCAGGCGATCTGAAGTTCACCTGGTACGACGATGACGGCGACGTCTACGAAGAGACCAAGTCGGTCGCAGTCGGCTGACCAGAAGAGCTAGTCCTGCCCCGCACACCGCGGGGCAGGATCGCCAATCGGGAGGGTAACAACATGAAATTCAAGGCAATGACGGCTGTCGCCGCACTGCTGTTTGCGCCCGCGGCCTTCGCGGGCGGTGCCGACGACGACACGCTGATCGTCAACGGCGACATCGAGATGACGACCAAGGCTCCGGCGCCCGCCCACCTGGACGGTGTTCTGGACGAGATCATCTCGGGCTGGCACTTTCGCTCGGACGAAACCCAGCAGCTTCAGGCCGACGACTTCGAGAACCAGGGTATGATCTTCGTCGACCAGGCGATGGACATCTGGAACACGGCTGAGGGGTCCGAAGGCAAGGCATGTTCGGATTGTCACGCCGACCCTGCCGACAGCATGGCCGGTGTTGCTGCGACCTATCCCAAGTGGAACGAGGACGCCGGCGAGCTGCGCACCGTGCAGATGCAGGTCAACGACTGCCGCGTGAACCGCATGGGCGCCGACGCCTGGAAGTATGACGCCACCGATGCCGTCTCGATGGAGGCGATGATCGCCTCGCATTCGCGCGGCATGCCGGTGAACGTCGCCATCGACGGTCCGGTTGCCGATGCCTGGGAAAAGGGCAAGGAAATCTACTACACGCGCTACGGCCAGCTCGAGCTTGCCTGCGCCTCCTGCCACGAGGAAAACTACGGCAACTACATCCGTGCCGACCACCTCAGCCAGGGCCAGATCAACGGTTTCCCGACATACCGTCTGAAGAATGCCAAACTGAACGGCGCTCACAGCCGCTTCAAGGGCTGCATCCGGGACACCCGCGCAGAAACCTTCAGCCCGGGTTCGGACGAATTCATCGCGCTTGAGCTTTACGTCAAGTCGCGTGGCAACGGCCTGTCGGTCGAAGGCCCCTCCGTCCGTAACTGAATAAACGACCCCGCGTCAGGTGACTGGCGCGGGGTTTCTTCATTCTAACAAATTCACACATGCGCATGTGTGTCATGAGACAGAAAGACCCCTCCCCATGATCTCAAGACGCGATTTCCTGCAGGTGAGTATGGCGGCCTCGGCGATGCTCGGGACTTCCGGTTTTGGCAACTGGGCCCGGCTCGCCGCCCAGCAGAGCCTGACGCAGGACCAGCTTCTGCAATTCGACACCTTTGGCAACGTCAGCCTGATCCACGTCACCGACATCCATGCGCAGCTGATGCCGATCTACTTCCGCGAGCCTTCGGTCAACATCGGGGTCGGTGGCAACCGTGGCGCTGTCCCGCATGTCACCGGTTCGGATTTCCGCAAGCTCTACGGCATCGAGGACGGGTCGCGCTCTCATTACGCGCTGTCCTCCGGCGATTTCAGCGCCTTGGCGCAGGCCTATGGCAAGGTCGGCGGCATGGACCGGGTCGCCACCGTGGTGAACGCCATCCGTGCGGATCGTCCCGATGCCCTGCTGCTGGACGGCGGCGATACCTGGCACGGCTCTTACACCTGCTACCACTCCGAGGGGCAGGACATGGTCAACGTGATGAACGGGCTGAAACCCGACGCGATGACATTCCACTGGGAATTCACCCTGGGCACCGACCGTGTGACCGAACTGGTCGAGGGTCTGCCCTTTGCCGCATTGGGTCAGAACATCTTTGACGCCGAGTGGGACGAGCCCTCGGAGCTGTTCAAACCCTACCAGTTCTTCGAACGCGGCGGCGTCAAGATTGCCGTCATCGGTCAGGCCTTCCCCTACATGCCGATCGCCAACCCGCGCTGGATGTTCCCGGAATTCTCCTTCGGTATCCGCGACGAGAACATGCAGGCAATGGTCGACGAGGTGCGCGCGCAGGGGGCCGAACTGGTCGTCTGCCTCAGCCACAACGGGTTTGACGTCGACAAGAAGATGGCCTCGAAGGTCACCGGTATCGACGTGATCCTGACCGGCCATACCCATGACGCGCTGCCGGAACCGGTGCTGGTGGGCGAGACGATCCTGATCGCCTCCGGCTCCAACGGCAAATTCGTCTCCCGCGTCGATCTCGACGTGCGCGATGGCCGCATGATGGGCTTCCGCCACAAGCTGATCCCGATCTTCTCGGACGTGATCGCGCCCGACCCGCAGATGGCCACCCTGATCGAAGAGCAGCGCGCGCCTTACAAGGCGGACCTCGAAGAGGTGATCGGCCAGACCGACTCGCTGCTTTATCGCCGCGGCAACTTCAACGGCACCTGGGACGACCTGATCTGCGACGCCCTGCTGAGCGAGCGCGAGGCTGACATCGCCATGTCGCCTGGCGTCCGCTGGGGGCCGTCGCTGATCCCGGGCGATGACATCACCCGCGAGGACATCTGGAACGTCACCAGCATGACCTACGGCAAGGCTTACCGGTCCGAGATGACCGGCGAGTTCATCAAGGTCATCCTCGAGGACGTGGCTGACAACATCTTCAACCCCGATCCCTACTACCAGCAGGGCGGCGACATGGTCCGCATCGGGGGCATGGGCTACCGCTGTGACGTGAACAAGCCGCAGGGCGAACGGATCTCGGACATGGTGCTGCTCAGCACCGGCGAGGCCATCGACCCGGCCAAGAACTACGTGGTCGCGGGCTGGGCCTCGGTCAACGAGGGGACCGAGGGGCCGCAGATCTGGGATGTGGTCGAAAACCATATCCGCAAGCAGGGCACGGTTTCGATCCAGCCCCGTGACAATGTCGAAGTGGTTGGCGCCTGAACGCAACCACGTTTTTCCGGCGGGTCTCGGCCCGCCGAAATTCTCGCCAAGTCATTCACATAGATGAATGAAATGATCCGTAAGGAGAACGCAATGAGCAAGGAAACGAAAGGCACCTCCCGCCGCCAGTTCCTGACCCGTGCCGCGGCGCTGGGGGCAGGGGCCGTGGCCGCCACGGGCGCCCGCGCCGCCGGTCCCGACCCGCTGATCACCGAAGTGCAGGACTGGGCGTCCGGCTTTGGCCACGGCGTTGACGAGGTCCCCTATGGCCTGCCGATCAAGTTCGAGGACGACGTCATCCGCCGCAACGTGGAATGGCTGACCGCCGACACGATCTCGTCGATCAACTTCACCCCGATCCACGCGCTGGACGGGACGATCACGCCGCAGGGCTGCGCCTTCGAACGCCACCACTCGGGCGCCATCGAGCTGTCCAAGCCGGATTTCCGGCTGATGATCAACGGCCTCGTGGACCAGCCGCTGGTCTTTACCTATGACGACCTGGAACGCTTTCCGCGCGAACAGCACGTCTATTTCTGCGAATGCGCGGCCAACACAGGCATGGAATGGGCGGGCGCGCAGCTGAACGGCGCCCAGTTCACCCACGGCATGATCCACAACATGGAATACACCGGCGTCCCGCTGCGCACCCTGCTGGCCGAGGCCGGGCTGGATGCCGCGGGCGACCTCAAGGACAAGTGGGTCTATGTCGAGGGCGCCGATGCCTCCTCCAACGGGCGTTCGATCCCGATGGAAAAGGCGATGGACGATGTCCTGGTGGCCTTCAAGGCCAATGGCGAAGCCCTGCGCAAGGAGCACGGCTACCCGGTGCGCCTTGTCGTGCCCGGTTGGGAAGGCAACATGTGGGTCAAGTGGCTGCGCCGTGTCGAGGTCATGGATGGCCCGGTGGAAAGCCGTGAGGAGACCTCGAAATACACCGACACGCTGGCCGACGGCACCTCGCGCAAGTGGACCTGGGTCATGGATGCGAAATCCGTCGTCACCTCGCCCAGCCCGCAGGCGCCGATCAAGCACGGGCATGGTCCGGTGGTCATCACCGGCATGGCCTGGTCCGGTCACGGCAAGATCACCCGCGTCGATGTCTCCAAGGATGGCGGCATGACATGGGAAACCGCGCGTCTCGCCTCCGAAGGCCAGGACAAGGCTCTGACCCGATTCTACCTGGACACCACTTGGGAAGGCGAGGAATGGCTGCTTCAGTCGCGCGCCATCGACGAGACGGGCTATGTCCAGCCGACCAAGGCTCAACTGCGTGATGTGCGCGGCCTGAACTCCATCTACCACAACAACTGCATCCAGACCTGGCACGTCAAAGCCAACGGGGAGGCCGAAAATGTCGAAGTCTCTTAATCTCTACGTCGGCACCATTGCAGGCGTCGGCCTGATGCTGGTCGCCGCCTACAACTTTGCCGACCGCAATGTTGCGGATTTCCCGGACAACCCGCAGATGCTGGGCGAACTTCCGGCGCCGATTCCCGAGCCAGAGGCCCCGGTCAAGACCGCCGCTGCCCCGGAGGCCCTGGACGGCGGCATCATCGGTGCCGCCCATGCGGACAACGGCGACACCAAGGGCCTGCGCTTTGGCCTGGGCCGCGGCGCGCTGCCCGAGGAAATCGCCGCCTGGAACCTCGACGTCAGCCCCGACGGCACCGGCCTGCCGGCGGGCAGCGGCAATGCTTTTGACGGCGAAGCGATCTTCGAGGAACAATGCGCGGTCTGCCACGGCTCCTTTGCCGAGGGCGTGGGCAACTGGCCCAAGCTGGCAGGCGGTGACGGCACACTGGCGGATGAGGACCCGCTCAAGACCGTGGGCTCTTACTGGCCCTATACCTCGACCGTCTGGGACTACGTCCACCGCTCGATGCCTTTCGGCAACGCGCAGTCGCTGTCGGTTGATGATACCTATGCCATCGTGGCCTACATCCTCTACTCGAACGACATCATCGACGACGAGTTCGAGCTGAACCAGGACACGCTGCCCGAGGTGGTGCTGCCCAACGCGGATGGTTTCATCGTCGATGACCGGGCCGAGACCGAATACAGCAAGTGGCGGACTGAGCCTTGCATGGAAAACTGCAAGGACGGTCCGGTCGAGATCACCATGCGCGCGACCGTTCTGGACGTGACGCCCGAAGAAGCGGTTGAAGAACCCGCCGCGACCGATCCGGCCCCGGAGCCGGCCGCCGCCGTGGACCCGGCCCCGGAACCCGCTGCCGAACCGGCGGCAGACCCTGCCGCGGCCCCTGCCGCAACTGGCGCGCCGGACCCGGAACTGGTCGCGGCTGGCGAAAAGGTCTTCAATAAGTGCAAGGCCTGCCACCAGATCGGTGACGGCGCCAAGGATCGCGTCGGTCCGCAGCTCAATGGCATCGTCGGACGCGAAATCGGCTCTGTCGAGGGGTTCAAGTACTCCAACACGATGGGTAGCATGGGCGGCGCCTGGGATGCAGAGACTCTGGCGGCTTTCCTTGCTGATCCGCGTGGCACCGTGAAAGGCACCAAGATGGCCTTTGCCGGCCTGCGCAAGGACTCGGATGTCGAGGCGCTGATCGCCTATCTTTCGTCCTTCTCACAATAGGACGCATGACATGATGAAGAGGCTGATTATAACGGCCCTCGTCGCGCTGGCCCCCCTCGTGGGGCCAGCAACCGCAGAGGAGGAGGCCCAGCTCATCGGCGATGCCGAGCGCGGGGAAGACCTGTTTCGTCAATGCATCGGGTGCCACCAGATCGGCCCCGGCGCAAAGAACCGCATCGGCCCGCATCTCAACGGCATCTTCGGACGTCGGGCGGGCAGCCTCGAGGGGTTCGATTATTCCAAGTCGATGGAACGCGCCCACGGCGACGGTCTGACGTGGGAATACGAAACGCTCGATGCCTACATCCAGAACCCACGCGTGCTGATTTCGGGCACGCGCATGTCCTACCGGGGCATGAGGGACGAACAGGACCGGCATGATGTCCTGGCCTACCTGCGCGCCTTTAGCGCGAACCCGCAGGACATCCCGGAATCCGCGCCGACTGCCGTGGCGCGCGAGGTCGAACTGCCGCCCGAGATCCTGGCGATCGTGGGCGATGTGGCCTATGGCGAATACCTGGCTTCGGAATGCCTGACCTGCCACAAGCGGGATGGCTCGGATGAGGGCATCCCCTCGATCGTGAAATGGCCGGAAGAAGATTTCGTCATCGCCATGCATGCGTACAAGCGCAAGTTGCGTCCGCACCCGGTTATGCAGATGATGGCCGGGAGACTCAGCGATGAGGAGATCGCGGCGCTGGCTGCCTACTTCGCAACCATAGAATGATCGCAGGTTGACCACGGGAGGGTCGGGTATTCCGCAATTGAGCGAAGGCATTCCACAGGCAAGAGTGGCGGTGCAGGACGGAACGTCCTGCCGCGGAGGTGCGCATTTCACCACCGCGCCCGTTGTTCAGGCCAGGGCCCGCATGGCCCCGTGCCAAGTGGATGGTGTTTCTCATGCGGATGTCCTTTGCTCTTCGTATCCTGATGCTGGGCGCGCTCCTGGCGCTGGCGGCGTTCTTCGGCCTCCTGCCGAGTTGATCCCGCCGGGCCAACGCGCCCCAAAGACCTTTCCTTTACCCGATGCGCCCCGCGCCGGCCTCACTGGCCGCGCGGGGTTCGTCGTTTGAGGGAGAGACCCGCGCGCGCACTTTCTGGGAGCAAAAAGGGGAGGGGCTGCGCGCCAATAAAAGAGATTGTCCAACAATGAGGAGACGGACATGACTTTGAACAGACGCACTTTTCTGGGAACTGCCGCGGCAGCGGCCTCGCTTTCGGCACCGATGGTGCAGGCGGCCGGTCACGGCATGCCGCGCGTCGTGGTGATCGGCGGCGGCGCCGGTGGTGCCACCGCCGCGCGTTATATCGCCAAGGACAGCCAGGGCGAAATCAACGTGACCCTGATCGAACCCACGCGCACCTATTACACCTGCTTCTTTTCCAACCTCTACATCGGGGGGTTCCGCGACCTGCAATCCATCGCCCATGACTACGGCACGCTGGCCGCGGACTACGGGATCAACGTGGTGCACGACTGGGCGGTGGGCGTCGACCGGGATGCAAAGACCGTGTCGCTGGCCGGTGGCGGCAGCGTGCCTTACGACCGGCTGGTGATCTCTCCCGGCATCGACTTCGTCGATGGGGCGGTGCCGGGCTGGGACCTGTCGGCGCAGACCGCCATGCCGCATGCCTACAAGGCAGGGACGCAGACCGCCCTCCTGAAGGCACAGATCGAATCCATGCCCGAGGGTGGCACCTATGTCATGGTCGCGCCGCCCAACCCCTACCGCTGCCCGCCGGGCCCCTATGAGCGGATCTCGATGGTGGCCCATGTGCTGAAAGAGCGGAACCCGACGGCCAAGATCCTCATCGCCGACCCCAAGGCCAAATTCTCGAAACAGGCACTGTTCGAGGAAGGCTGGCAAAAGCACTACGGTGGCATGATCGAACGCATCGGCCCGGACTTTGGCGGCGGCAACGTCTCTGTGAACCCGGACACGATGGAGGTCGACATCGACGGCGAGGTGGTCAAGGCGGATGTCTGCAACGTCATCCCGGCGCAGAAGGCGGGCACGATCTGTGCCGCCGCCGGGCTGACCGAGGGCAACTGGGCGCCAGTGGACGGCCATTCGATGGTTTCCCGCATGGATGAGAACGTCTACATCCTTGGCGACGCCACCAACCAGGGTGACATGCCGAAATCCGGCTTCTCCGCCAATTCGCAGGCCAAAGTCGCGGCGATGGCGGTGCGTGGCGCGCTGACCGGCAGCCGCGTTTTCCCGGCCAAATACTCGAACACCTGCTGGTCTTTGATCTCGACGGACGACGGCATCAAGGTCGGCGCGGCCTACGAGGCGACCGACGAGAAGATCGCCAGCGTGTCCAGCTTTGTCAGCCAGACGGGTGAGGACGCGGCCATGCGCAAGGCGACCTATGAGGAAAGCATCGGCTGGTACGCCGGGATCACCTCGGACATGTTCGGTTGATCCTGTGAGGATATGACAGTTCGGATCGCCGCGCCTTGCGGCGCGGCGATCCGCCGGGGGCTTTGCCCCCGGGCCCCCAGAGGTATTTGAAGCCCAAAGAAACACAGGGCGCGGGCCTGCTGGCGGGCGGTGCGCGACGTCCTGCCGCTGTGCTCGCCGGTCCCGGCGCGCGGCGCGCCGGTTGACCTTTCGCGGCAAAGCGCGCTTGTTCTGACCATGCCCCACGGACATCACCATCATCACCACCATGTCGATCCCGAGGCGGGCGATGCCCGCATGGCTGCGGCCGTCGGCGTGAACCTGTTGCTGACCCTGGCGCAGGTCGTCGGCGGTGTCCTGTCCGGCTCGCTGGCGATGATCGCCGATGCGCTGCACAATTTCTCGGACGCGGCCAGCCTGCTGATTGCGGCCCTGGCCCGGCGCATCGCGCGCCGGCCGGCGGATTCCGACATGACCTTCGGCTATGGCCGGGCCGAGGTCGTGGCGGCACTGATCAACCTCACGACGCTGATCGTGATCGGGATGTACCTGGTCTACGAGGCGGTCCTGCGGTTCTTCGACCCGCAGGAGGTGATCGGCTGGCTGGTCATCGTCATCGCGGCCGTGGCGCTGGTGATCGACCTTGCAACCGCCGCGCTGACCTACACCATGTCCAAGACCAGCGTGAACATCCGCGCCGCCTTTCTGCACAACATTGCCGATGCGATGGGATCATTGGCCGTGATCCTGGCCGGGGTGTTGATCTGGGCCTTTGGCTGGGTCTGGGTGGATCCGGCGATCACGCTGCTGATCGCGGGCTACATCCTCTGGATGGCCTGGAGCGAGATCGGCGGCGTCATCCGTATCCTGATGCTGGGCAGCCCGCCGCGACTGGCGCCGGAAAGCGTGCTGGCCACCGCCGAGGCGGTGGAGGGCGTCGCCGGGTTGCACCATGCGCATCTGTGGCAGATGGATGAACACCAGACCGCCCTGCAGGCCCACATGGTGATCGAAACCGGCGCCTGGGGGCGGGCGGATACGATCAAGCAAACCGTGAAAGCCCGGCTGGAGGAGGCGCATGGCCTGACCCATGTCACGCTTGAGATGGAATGCGCCGCGCATATCTGTTCCGGCGTGCAAAGGATCGGTCACTGAGCGTCAGGCGGGGAGGTCCAGGGCCGCCAGCAGTGAGGGGATGGACTTGCGGAACTTGAAGAAGCCCGCCCTGGCATGGGGCCAGGCCCGCGCATCGTAGGGGCGCAACAACTGCACCACGTTGTCCAGCTCCTGCAGGATCTCGGCCACCGGACCTGTCGGCGCATAGGCGGTGACGATCTGTTCGGCGCCCAGTTCCGCGGCCATCGCGGCAATATCCCCTGCGGTCCGCGCGGGCCGGGTGGGGCCAAGCTGCGCCTGCCAGCGATCCGCCGTCTCCTGCACCAGATCGGCGCGGAACCGCGTGACCTGCGGCGCCGGATCCAACGGGCTGAGCCGCGCGCCCGAGGTCAGCAGAGCCGTTCCTGCCGGGCGCAGGCCCTGGTCCAGCAGCCAGCCGGGCGACAGGTCATCCTCGTGCAGCACGAAGAGTGTCGGCAGGTCTGCCTCCATCCGCCCGCCTGCAGGCGGCGACAGAGGCGGCGGCGGGGGCGGGCCATCCAGTGGCGCGGCGGCCGTGTTCAATTCATCATGAGCGGGGGTGAACCGGCCTTCGGTGAAGCGGGCGATATTGTCGGGCTGTGCCACATAGGCCTTGCCGCGCGTCTGTAGCCCGGCCACCCATCGCCAGCTCAGCGTGTTCGAGGCGGGATCGCCGTCCAGAAGATGTCGCAGGAAGAAATCCGCACCCAGTTCCCAGGGCAATTGCAGGGTGAAAATCCAGATCGAGGCAAACCACATCCGGGCGTGGTTGTGCAGATAACCGGTCCGGCCCAGTTCCTGCGCCCAGGTGTCGAAACAGTCGAGGCCCGTTTCACCGGTACAGGCCGCCTGCCAGCGTTGCCGCAGGCCGCCTTCGCTTTGCACCCGGTCGATCTGGCGCAAAAGTTGCGACCGGTAGCTCTGCCAGATGGAGGGCCGCAGTTCCAGCCACCCCTTCCAGTACGTCCGCCAGAACACTTCCTGGATGAATTTGTCCGCCGTTTCCTGGGAATGTCGCGCAAGGACCGCGTGCAGAACCTCTTCTTCCGTCAGGACGCGGTGTCGGAGGTAGGGCGAAAGCTGTGACACCGCGTGGTGCCGCCCCGGGCCGAGGTCGAAAATTCGTCGCGTGGCATAGCGCGCGCCGGCCTCGGGCACGAAGCGGTGCAGTGCCGCTAGCGCGGCGGCATGAGTGGGAGGGAAGGGGGGCGTGGCGGACATGATCCCATAGCTAGCAGGGGCGGACGGGTTTCAAGGCCCGGTCATGTGGCCGGACGCGTTTTCCCCGGCGCCCCTTGCAGCCCCCCAAGGGCGATACTAAGACTCAGGTAACCTTCACGCGTTACCACCGTCCAACAAAGCATCTTCAGGCAGGCACATATGAACGATCCGATCGAGACCTACATGAACCTCGTCCCCATGGTGGTCGAACAGACCAGCCGCGGGGAACGGGCCTATGACATCTTCTCGCGCCTGCTGAAGGAGCGGATCATCTTCGTGAACGGGCCGGTCCACGACGGCATGTCGTCGCTGATCGTGGCGCAGTTGCTGCACCTCGAGGCGGAAAACCCGTCCAAGGAAATCTCGATGTACATCAACAGCCCTGGCGGTGTCGTCACCTCGGGCCTGTCGATCTACGACACCATGCAGTACATCAAGCCCAAGGTCTCGACCCTGGTCATCGGCCAGGCCGCTTCGATGGGCTCGCTGCTGCTGACCGCCGGCGCCAAGGACATGCGTTTCTCGCTGCCCAACAGCCGCATTATGGTCCACCAGCCCTCGGGCGGCTACCAGGGCCAGGCAACCGACATCATGATTCACGCCGAAGAGACGCTGAAACTGAAACGGCGGCTGAACGAGATCTACGTGAAACACACCGGCCAGACCTACGAGGCGGTCGAAAGCGCGCTGGAGCGCGACAACTTCATGGATGCCGAGCGGGCCAAGGAGTGGGGGCTGATCGACGAGATCGTGACCTCACGCGTGGTCGACGGCGAAAGCGGCGGCGACGCCTGATTAAGCGCCCCGGTCCGCTGGGCGGGCCGGGGCGAATTTTCGGATTGTCGCGCCCGACCACGTGGCCTAAGCTGTCCGAACACTGGCAGCAGGCGGCGTTGTGGGGGCGCAAGGGCCGGTCGCCGGCGAAGCAGGAAACCGGGATAAACCGGGAAAGGTGCGACTGATGGCAACGAATTCAGGCGGCGATAGCAAGAACACGCTCTATTGCAGCTTCTGCGGCAAGAGCCAGCATGAAGTCCGCAAGCTGATTGCAGGCCCCACCGTATTCATCTGCGATGAATGCGTCGAACTGTGCATGGACATCATCCGCGAGGAGACCAAGGGGGCCGGGCTGAAGTCCTCCGAGGGCGTGCCGACCCCGCGCGAGATCTGCGAGGTGCTGGACGATTACGTCATCGGCCAGGCCACCGCGAAACGCGTGCTCTCCGTCGCGGTTCACAACCACTACAAGCGTCTGAACCACGCTCAGAAATCCTCGGATATCGAGCTGGCGAAATCCAACATCCTGCTGATCGGTCCCACCGGCTGCGGCAAGACGTTGTTGGCTCAGACGCTGGCGCGTATTCTCGATGTGCCTTTCACGATGGCCGATGCCACCACGCTGACCGAGGCCGGTTACGTGGGTGAGGATGTCGAGAACATCATTCTCAAGCTGTTGCAGGCGTCGGAATACAACGTCGAACGCGCGCAGCGCGGCATCGTCTACATCGACGAGGTCGACAAGATCACCCGCAAGTCGGAAAACCCCTCGATCACCCGCGACGTGTCGGGCGAGGGCGTGCAGCAGGCGCTGCTGAAACTGATGGAAGGCACCGTCGCCTCCGTGCCGCCACAGGGCGGGCGCAAGCATCCGCAGCAGGAATTCCTGCAGGTGGACACGACGAATATCCTCTTCATCTGCGGTGGCGCCTTTGCCGGTCTCGACCGGATCATCGCCCAGCGGGGCAAAGGGTCGGCGATGGGCTTTGGCGCCGACGTGCGCGACAATGACGATCGCGGCGTGGGTGAGGTTTTCAAGGACCTCGAACCCGAGGACCTGCTGAAATTCGGCCTGATCCCGGAATTCGTAGGCCGTCTGCCCGTCATCGCCACGCTCGAGGATCTGGACGAGGATGCGCTTGTCACCATCCTGACCCAGCCCAAGAACGCCCTGGTCAAGCAGTACCAGCGCCTGTTCGAGATGGAGGACACCAAGCTCGACTTCACCGATGATGCGCTTTCGGCCATCGCCAAGAAGGCGATCGAGCGCAAGACCGGTGCGCGCGGGTTGCGCTCGATCCTCGAAGGGATCCTTTTGGACACCATGTTCGAACTGCCGGGCATGGAAGAGGTGACAGAGGTCGTCGTGAACGAGGAATCGGTGACATCCGAGGCCAAGCCGCTGATGATCTACGCCGACCAGAAAAAAGAAGGCGCCTCCGCGGGCTGAACTCCGCGAGGCAAACCACAAGCGTAGGGCGGGGTTTTACCCCGCCTTTCCTTTGTTCAGGGAACCAGACAATGACTATCACACGCATCTCCTCGGGCAGTCCTTTCGAGGAAAAGATCGGCTATAGCCGCGCCGTCGTCGCGGGCGGATTTGTCCATGTGGCCGGCACGGTGGGGCAGGGCGACACGGTCGAGGACCAGTGCCGCGCCGCACTTGCCACGATTTCGCAGGCGCTGGAAAAGGCGGGCAGCAGCCTCGCGGACGCGGTGCGTGTCACCTACTACCTGCCGGATCGGCACGAGTTCGAACCCTGCTGGCCAATCCTGCGCGAGGCCTTTGGGGACAACCCGCCCGCCGCCACGATGGTGGAATGCGCGCTGATCGACCCGAAGTACCGGATCGAGATCGAACTGACGACGCTTGCCCGTTAGGTCATTCAGGGCCGGGGAGGTGTTCCCGGCTCAGCCCGCCAGCCTCGCGTCATCCTCCATGAGGGTATAACCGCTGCCCAGTTCGGCCCGCATCTCGGCCTCGTCCGGCTGCTCCCAGCGAGGGCCGGGCGCGACAAAGCCGTTTGCGATGAGCGCGGCCTGCACGGCGGCGAAGTCCGGCTCTCCAACTGCCAGTCGCTTGCGTACCTCGCCCTCGGGCATCCAGGCCCGTCGCAGCGTCTCTATCCAGAGCGGCGCGCGGCCTGAAAAGCTTTCCAGGTGCGTAGAGATGTGTCGTGTCGCCCCTGACCGCCGCCGCAGGATCATCGCCACCTGCTGATCGGGCCGCGCCACGAAGGCCAGGAAATGCAAGGCCGAGCCTTCTGCCGCCACGATCTGTTTCGCCGCCTTGTACCGGGCCACCTGTTCGGCCAGGGAATGCGCCTGCGGGTGGAAGATCTCGTAGCCTTCTTCGGCCAGCCGTGCCTCGAGCTGCGCCTCCCCCAGGAGAGACCCGCGTCCGGCCCCCAGCCGCGACCGGCTGATATACAGCCTCGAAGGCCCTTCCGGCGCCACGTCCCGAGCAAAGCGCAGCGCAATCGTCTCGATGAACCGATCCGTGCCTCGGCTGATGTCGCCCAGGCCAAAGCCCTGTCCCGGCACGATCAGTTCGTCCGGCACACAAGGAACCCGCGCTTCGCGGATCGGCAGGCCACATCCCATCAGGTCCAGGAACTCGCGATGAAACGCGGGCGGCGGATCGGTGACGCCCGGGTTTTTCGGGGCGAACAGGATACCGTCAAACCCCGACTGGTCGATATGTTCCAGCGCCCAGAGCCGGGTGACGCTCTCTGTCACGAAATGCGGAAAATAGCGCCACAGCACCCCGCCCCAAAGCCAGCGTCCCGGCAGGCGCTCTGCCTGAGCGGGCCGCGCAGGGGGCGGTGTCAGCAGGCGTGCGTTGCGCCAGGTCGCGGCATGCGGCACCACCTGTCCCGCGCCTGTCAGCACGCCGGACGGCTGGATATGCGACCGATGCGCCGGCGGCACCACCACCGGGTGTTTCAGCCGTGCGATCTGGCAGGACCAGCCGCCGACGGGGCTGGGCGGTTCCATCCGTACGATATTGCGCGTGCAGGTCCAGACGAACCGGGTCGAAAGTTTTTCGTCCTTCTGAAACCCCAGCGCGCGCAGCCGGTCCTTGCAGGTCTTGGCGCCGTCCTTGCCATAGACGCCGGGATGAAATTCGATCACCACCGCGCGGATTCCATGCAGCCGGGCGTGTTCCAGGAATTCCAGCTCGCCGCCCTCGATATCCATGATCAGCACGTCGGGGCGAAACTCACGCAGTACCTCGTCCAGCGCGGCGGTCGGCACCTCGACCGGGCGCGTCTGCCGGTTGTCCGCGTCCACCAGGGACGAGCCGAGGAAGGAGTTGCGCAGGTAGAAGGTGCGGGTTTCCGGCCGGTCCGGACCACACATCAGGATCTGGTTGCGCAACTCGATCCGGTCCTCAAGGCCATTCAGCGCGTGCAGCGCGCGGATGTGGGGCACAAGCGCCGGGTTTGCCTCAAAGCTCAGCACGGCAGCGGGCGCGGCATTCCGCGCGATCACGGCGCTCACCACGCCCAGTCCCGCCCCCAGTTCCAACACCCTGTCGCCGGGCCGCACCACCGCCAGGGCGCCTGCGACCTCGTCGCCTTCGTAGCGGCCCTCGGACATCCGGCGCACGCGGGTTTCCGTCAGAAAGGGCGAGGCGGGCACGTCCACCCCCCGGCATCGTGCCGCGACTGTCACCTTGTCCATTGCTGCTCGCCCGTTGTTCATTGTTCTGGGGTGCCTCCAGACTGACGCGGCTTTGTGTTAACAATATGTTCACCATTCTCACCGGCCCAGCAAATTCGCCACAGGCGGTAAACGGCGCGCCTGCGTCATGGCGGGCACTGGACCCCGTGCCGTGAATTCGCCATAAGAGGCATCAGAATACAGGAGTCGTTCATGGGCATTCTCAACACCCTTCTGCGCGCCGTGACCTGGTGGAACGGCGCCACGCTCAACACCCTGATCTACACCAGCCGCAAGGGCGTGAAGGTCGGCGAGGATGAGCAGGGCAACAGCTTTTACCGGACCCGTGACGGCAAGAAGCGCTGGGTGATCTTCAATGGCGAAGCCGAGGCAAGCCGCGTCAGCCCCGATTGGCATGGCTGGCTGCACTACACCTTCGACGAGCCGCCCACCGACAAGCCGCTGCCCCACAAGACCTGGGAAAAGCCGCACAGCGAGAACCTGACCGGCACCGCGCTGGCCTATGCGCCCGCGGGCAGCATCCGGCGCGAGGCCCCGGCAGAGCGTCGCGATTACGAGGCCTGGTCGCCCGAATGACCCATTCCGTGGCCGAAGTGGTCGTGGGCGGCGCCGTTCTGGCGGCGGCGCTGGCCTTTGGCGCCTACACCGTTCAAAGCACCGGTTTCGCCCTTGGCTCGCAGGGGTATGAGCTGAGCGCCTCCTTCCGTTCGGTCGAGGGCATCAGTGTCGGCACTGACGTACGCCTTGCGGGTGTCAAGGTCGGCACCGTCACGGGGATCGAGCTGAACCCTCAGAGCTATCGCGCCGACACGACCGTGGTGATCGACGACCATGTCCTGGTGCCCCATCTCAGCGTGATCGCGATCGCCTCGGAAGGGCTGCTGGGCGGCAACTTCGTCGAGATTTCGCCCGGCGGCGGACTGGACAACTACCAGCCGGGGGATGAGATCCTGGATACCCAGGGCTCTGTCAGCCTGCTGACCATGCTGATGCGTTACATCGGTGGGGAAGGCGATCAGCAATGATCGCCCGCGCGTTGGCCGTGATGCTTGCGCTCACTGCACCCGCCCTGGCGCAGGAGCAGACGGAGACAGGGACCGGCGCGGTGTTGCGCGGGCTGGACAAGCTGAATGCCAAGGTCAGCGACATTACCCTGCAGAACGGCGAGGCCACCGTCCTTGGCCTGATCGAAATCGCGCTAAAGGAATGTCGTTACCCGCAGGACGACCCCTCGGGTGATGCCTATGCCTTTCTGACCATCCGCGAGGCGGGCGTGGCAAAACCGCTCTTTTCGGGCTGGATGATCGCCTCGTCCCCGGCGCTGAACGCGATGGACCACGCGCGCTATGACGTCTGGGTCATGCGCTGCACCCTGCCTGAGTAATTCCGCGCATCCTCTGAGCCATCGCTGGACCATCTGGTGCGTGCGCCGGGATCGGGTCGGGGTCAGCCGGAGGGCCGGAGGTGGGCCACCACCTCGGCGCCAGAGCCGGCCAGCGGCTGCGACCGGAGGTCGGCGGGCCGTTTCAGCGCCTCGGACAGTTGCATGCGATAGGCGTGCCGCGTGATCTCGATCCCGCCCAGGCTGGCCAGGTGCGGGGTCAGGAACTGGGTATCGAACAGGACGAATCCCGTGCGCCTCAACAGGTCCACCAGCCAGGCCAGCGCGATCTTGGAGGCATCCGTGCGGCGCGAGAACATCGACTCGCCGCAATAGGCCGCGCCCACCGTCACGCCGTAGACCCCGCCCACCAGCGCGCCTTCCATCCAGACTTCCAGCGAATGTGCGTGCCCCTGCGCGAAAAGCGCGTGGTAGAGATCGCGGATCTCGGAGTTGATCCAGGTTTCTTCGCGGTCGGCACAGCCGTCGATCACACCCGAGAAATCGGCATTCAGCGTCACCTGGTAGTCGTCGCGCCGCAGGCGTTTCGCCAAGCTGCGCGAGACCCGGAACCCCTCCAGCGGCAGCACGCCACGCCGCCGCGGATCGACCCAGAAGATATCCGGATCGTCGCGCCGTTCGGCCATCGGAAAGATTCCGGTGCGGTAGGCCTGCAGGAGAAGTTCGGGGGTGACACTCATGACGGCGGGATAGTCGCCTGTCGTGACGTGGCCCGCCATGCGACCCGCCGTCCCGCAGTCCGTGTGCGGGCGGCGGTGTCGAGGGGGGAGGCCCCGGCGCAGGGCCGGGGCAGGGCGGCCCGGCTCATTCCAGCCCGCCGGCCTCCAGCCATTTTTCCAGCCAGTGAATGTTGTATTCGCCGGTGTGGATGTCCTTTTCGCGCAAGAGCGCATGGAACAGCGGCACGGTGGTGTCGATCCCGTCCACGATCAGCTCACCCAGGGCGCGGTTCAGACGCGCCAGCGCCTCAGGCCGGTCACGTCCATGCACGATCAACTTGCCGATCAGGCTGTCGTAATAAGGCGGGATACGATAGCCGTCATAGAGCGCGGAGTCCATCCGCACGCCAAGTCCGCCCGGCGCGTGGAAATGCGAGATCGTGCCCGGCGAGGGCCGAAATTCGGGCAGTTTCTCGGCGTTGATGCGGACCTCGATGGCATGGCCGTTGATCTGCAGGTCGTCCTGGGTAAAGGAAAGCGGTTGACCGGCGGCGACAAGGATCTGTTCCCGCACCAGGTCGACACCAAAGATGCCCTCTGTCACCGGATGTTCCACCTGCAGGCGGGTGTTCATCTCGATGAAGTAGAACTCGCCATCCTCGTAGAGGAATTCGATCGTGCCGGCGCCGCGATACCCCATCTTGGCGACCGCATTGGCGCAGATCGCGCCGATGTGGGCCCGTTCCTCGGGGCTGATCGACGGGCCGGGGGCCTCTTCGAACACCTTCTGGTGACGGCGCTGCAGGGAACAGTCGCGTTCGCCCAGGTGAACGCCGCCGCCCTGGCCGTCGCCAAAGACCTGGATCTCGATGTGGCGCGGGCGCTGCAGGTATTTCTCGATATAGACCTCGTCGTTGCCGAAGGCCGCCTTGGCCTCGGCCCGCGCGGTCTGATAGGCGCGCGCCATCTCGTCTTCGTCGCGGGCAACCTTCATGCCGCGCCCGCCACCGCCGGCGGTGGCCTTGACGATGACCGGATAGCCAAAGCTGGCGCCGATTTCCTTGGCTTCTTCGACGCTGGCAACGCCACCCTCGGAGCCGGGCACAACCGGGATGCCCAGGTCCTTTGCCGTCTCCTTGGCAGTGATCTTGTCACCCATCGTGCGGATATGCTCTGCCGAGGGGCCAATGAAGGTGATGTCGTGGTCTTCGACGATCTGCACGAAACGGGCGTTTTCCGACAGGAAGCCATAGCCCGGGTGGATCATCGTGGCGCCCGTCACCTCGCAGGCCGAGATGATGGCCGGGATCGAAAGATAACTGTCGGGCGAGGGCGCGGGGCCGATGCAGATGGTCTCGTCCGCCATGCGAACGTGCATGGCGTCGGCATCGGCGGTGGAATGCACAGCGACCGAGGGGATGCCCATTTCGCGGCAGGCCCGGATGACACGCAGCGCGATCTCGCCGCGGTTGGCGATCAGGATCTTGTGGGTCATGCGCTTACTCGAGGATGACCAGCGGGGCGCCGTATTCGACGGGCGCGCCGTCCTCGACGAGGATGCGCTTGACGGTGCCTGCGCGGGGGGCGGGAATGTGGTTCATGGTCTTCATCGCCTCGACGATCAGCAGCGTGTCGCCTTCCTTGACCGTCGTGCCGACCGAGATGAAGGAATCCGCGCCCGGTTCGGGCTGCATGTAGACGGTGCCGACCATCGGCGAGGTCACAGCGCCGGGATGGGCGGCGGGATCTTCGGGCATCACCTCTGCCGAGGCAGCGGGCGCCGCAGCGGCCGGTGCGGGGGCGGCGGCGACCGGGGCAGGGGCGGCAACGGGGGCCGGTGCGGCCACTGTCGTGGCTCGGCTGATGCGCACTTGCAGGCTGTCGTCGTCACCGTATTCGCGCATGACCTCCAGCTCTGTCAGGTCGTTATCCTGCAGGAGTTCCGCCAGGGCCTTGATAAAGGCCACATCCGCATCGGACTTGTTCTCGCTCATGCCATCCTCGCCATGTCCACCTGCCCGTTACCGATCACATCGGCGGGCTCAGCGCGCTTATAGGGTATGGCGCGGGCGGTGAAAAGCGATGCCGCGCAGGATTGCCGCTCGGTTTCGCCCTGCCACGCGGCATTGCCGGGCCGGCATGCCCGGAGGGGGGATCAGTCGCGCTGTCCGTCAGCCGGACCGGCTGTGCGGGCGGCCTGCTCGTCGGAGCGTGATTCCCCCGGGTCCGCGCCGGTGTCCGCGGCACTTTCGGCGGCATCGGCGACCGTGGTGGGCGGGGCCTGTTCCTCCAGCATGCGGCTGATGGCGATTTGCATGATCGAGGGCGGCGCGGTGTTGGCGTCGGGGTCAGGCTCACCGTTGACGGCACGCCAGAACTTGGCCGGTGCCTGCCCTTCGCGCAGACCGGCCTCCGGGTCGCGGGCGTCGGCAATGGGTTTTACCCGGGTCTCGCTCGCGGGATCGCGCGGGACATCGGGCAGCCCCTGCGGATGGCCCGTGACCTGCGGCGCCGTCAGCAGAGGTGTTGCAGTGACTTGCATTAGGCTGCTCCGTTTTCAGAGCGCCCCCACCACAAGAAGGGTAGCACCGCCGGTGTTTCCGCGCAGCGGGTTTGGTCGAATTGAGAAGAGAATCCGCTCATGGAAAGGCATTGGCGGGCAATTGCCGGGTTTCGGCGGTTTTCGGCGAATTTGCGCAAACGTGTGGGGATTTTAAACTTTTCAAAACACATTCCGACAACAATATGTGAAGTGGACGCGCAAGACCAGATACGTTGAGGCTACCAGCATGAAACAAGCACAGTGGAAATTCGGCGGGACCCAGGCTCGCTTTGGCGCGGGCGGATCGCAAGGCGGCCAGGACGGGGGTATGCAGGGCGGTGATGCCACCGTCGTGACCGAAGTCACCTATAGCGATGAGGTCCTGGCCGAACTGATCTACATGATCGAGGAGGAAAAGCTGGCGGGCGATGTCTACGAGGCCTTCTACGAGATGTATGGCCTGAAGATCTTTGACAATATCGCTACCTCCGAAGACCGGCATTTCGATGCCCTGATCGCCCAGGCCGAGGCATTGGGCCTCGACACGGATCAGTTCGTCTTCAACCAGCCGGGCGCCTTCGAGGACGCGGAACTGCAGGCGCTCTACGACGAGATGATCGCCACGGGGTCCCTGTCCGTGACCGACGCGCTGGAGGTGGGCGCCGCCATCGAGACCAAGGACATGGACGATATCGCCGCCGCCATCGAAGTGGCCGAGGGAACGGCCCTGGCCGATGTCTACGAGAACCTGCTGGCCGGCTCGGCCAACCACCTCGAGGCCTTCGAGGCGCTGCTGGCCTGACCTGCCTCGGCAAAGGAAAAAGCCGCCGGGATGTCCCGGCGGCTTCTGGTGTCGGGACGCCCCGCGGCCGGGGCGTGCGCGATCACTTGTTCATACGATTTTCGATGAGGTCGTCGACGACGGAAGGGTCGGCGAGGGTGGAGGTGTCGCCGAGGGCGCCGTAGTCGTTCTCGGCGATCTTGCGCAGGATGCGGCGCATGATCTTGCCGGAGCGGGTCTTGGGCAGGCCCGGGGCCCACTGGATCAGGTCGGGCGAGGCGATGGGGCCGATTTCCGTGCGGACCCAGGTGCGCAGCTCCTTGCGCAGCTCCTCGGTCGGCTCGACGCCGTTCATCAGGGTGACGTAGCAGTAGATGCCCTGGCCCTTGATCTCGTGCGGGTAGCCGACGACCGCCGCCTCGGCGACCTTTTCATGCGCGACCAGCGCCGATTCCACCTCGGCGGTGCCCATCCGGTGCCCCGAGACGTTGATCACGTCGTCGACCCGGCCGGTGATCCAGTAATCGCCATCGGCGTCGCGGCGGCAGCCGTCGCCGGAGAAGTAATAGCCCTTGTAGTCCGAGAAATAGGTCTTCTCG
>NZ_FMZI01000001.1 GCF_900101505.1 Antarctobacter albus | reverse complement strand
CAGCGGGTTGCCCAAGGTGAAGTGGCTGCTCGGAGATCGTGGCTATGATGCCGATTGGTTTCGAGAAGCCTTGCAGGACAAGAAGATACATCCTTGCATCCCGGGCCGGAAGAAACGGAAGACGCACGTCCGGTACGACAAGCGCAGATACAAACGTCGCAACCGGATCGAGATCATGTTCGGCAGGCTCAAGGACTGGAGGAGGGTTGCGACCCGTTATGACCGCTGCCCACGAACCTTCTTCTCAGCAATCGCACTTGCTGCGACCGTAATCTTCTGGCTTTGAGAGAGAACGAGTCCTGACCCTAGGCGGAAACAATGGCGAGATTTTCCTGAGCCACAGAGAAGCCGCCAAAGCGTTGAACGTGCACCGCAACACGGTCGGCCCGTACTTCGATGAATTGGAGGCGCGCGGCTTCATCCGTTGTACTGTCAGGCACCATCTAGGCCCGTCCGGTGTCGGGCTGGCGTCGAAATGGGCTTTGGAAGAATTGCCCACTCTGGACGGAAAGCCCGCAACCAAGTCTTTCATGCGGTGGCGCGCGCCAGGCAAAGGGCCAAACTTAAAAGTGGTGGGGGCGCAATGACAGATCCGATTGTCAACGAAGGTCAACGTGTCGGATGGCTGTTAAGGTTTTTTCAGGTTTGCAGAGAAGCCGCCGTGAAACACCTGCCTATGGCTAGATGTATAAATGTCCGGGTTTCTGTGACGCATGAAAATGCAGAAAACGCTTCGCACGTCACAAATTCCCGGACGTTTCCGGATCTGAGCGCCGCAAGTGTCACTGTCGTTGTGACGGGGTGGCCGATTTTTTGTGCGGGGGTTCCAAAGAGTCGATGGCTCAGACCGAACCTGCTGTCTGTCAACGGTTTGACCCGTCTCTGAGGTACAGGAACCCACTCGCCATGGCCGCACCAGATCCGCATTCCATCAGCTTTGAAAGGACGCCTGACGGATGGTCAGTTTCATACGAGGGCTATTTGTGGTCCCGGAGCGACAGCAACCGCAAGGCACGTGTCATGGGCATTCTACGCCGCTTGCTGCGGGGTACCTGGTGCTGTTCGTGGTGCGGCGCTTCGCTGCCTGCCTACAAGCGTCAGGATGCAAGGTACTGCTGCCAGCGGTGCCGGAAGCGCGCAGCGGTGCAGCAGCGGCGTGAGAGGTCATTCGCGTTGCGCGCTCAGTCCCAAACACATCTGGCTGAAACTACATCGTCGCCACGGTAGGGGATGAGAACCTGCGTGGCGAGTTTGTCGGAAACAGAGGACCGAACAGCGACCGGGCGACCTTCTGCGACGTACAAGGCGCATCGAAGGACGTGACCCTTTTCTGTGTGCGCTATCATGATTGAATACATCCCCGAGGTTTCATGCCTCTAAAGTGATTGAATGGGTACATCGGCAAGGACTGGTGTCGGTAGCAAGACGACGGCGCAGAAGGCGGCAAACTTCATAGGCAATCACTCCAAGGCAAACAGTCGTTACAACGCCACAGGTGAAAGGGGCGGTCAAGCTGATGGGGAGGGGTAGGGCCAATCCCTATAGCCTTTGTCTGGGGACCGGCGCATGGGAGGCAAATTTCCGCATTCACAAAATGGAGAATGCGACAGCGTGGGGGGATTTGTGGGGGAACGAAAGCGAGAAGGGTTGCGAAATCGCAATCTTCTCAAGTGCTTATGTGGGTGTAATGGCGGAGAGACAGGGATTCGAACCCTGGGTCCCCGTGAAGGGACAACGGTTTTCGAGACCGCCCCGTTCGACCACTCCGGCACCTCTCCGCGGGGGTCTGGGTAGAGGGGCGTTTAGACAATTCCCCAGCGGGGCGCAACAGCCAAATCACAAGTTTTTCCGATGCCGGTGAAAGAGCACGGGGATGTCGTGATCGTGACGGCGTCAACCCGCCCGCATCGCGCGCAACAGTTGTTGTGGACGCGGCTCTGCTCTACCACTG
Organism: Antarctobacter albus; assembly: GCF_900101505.1. GTDB lineage: Bacteria > Pseudomonadota > Alphaproteobacteria > Rhodobacterales > Rhodobacteraceae > Antarctobacter > Antarctobacter albus. The sequence goes on along the minus strand of NZ_FMZI01000001.1, from coordinate 635,004 downwards.
AAAGGGTTCAGACCCGCGCGAGGACAGAATGACCACAACCGCCCCGAATTCGAATGCCATGACGGCCCGGCGAACGATCCCGGCGCTGCTGGCGTGGCTCACCTGCCTCTGTCTGGCGTTGCCGCTGCGGGCCGGGCCGATCGACGAACTGGCCGAGTCGCTGCAGATCGATGCCATGATCGAGGTCATGCGCGTCGAGGGCATGGCCTATGGTGCGGAGCTGGCCGAAGAGATGATCCCCGGCGGCAGCAATTCTGCCTGGCAGGAGTTGCTGGACCAGATCTATGACGCGGAAAAGATGCGCACGATTGTCCGCCAGGGCTTTGCCGAGGTCATCGAGGACAGCGACCCGGCGCCGCTGATCGCTTTCTTCTCGTCCGACCTGGGGCAGAAGATCATCACGCTGGAACTGGAAGCGCGGCGCGCCATGATCGACGATGCGGTCGAAGAGGCCGCGCGCCAGGCCTATCTCGAGATCAAGGGCAGCGAAGATCCGCGCCTGGACCAGTTGCGCCGTTTCGTCGATGTCAACGACCTGCTTGAAACCAACGTGACCGGCGCGCTGAATGCCTCGTTCCGCTTCTACTCGGGACTGGTCGACGGGGGCGGCTTGCAATTGGCCGAGGGCGATATCCTGGCCGATGTCTGGAGCCAGGAGGAAGAGACCCGCGAGGACACGCGCGAATGGCTGTTTGCATACCTTCTGCTCGCCTATGAACCGCTGGAAGACGAGGAGCTGGAAGCCTACATCGCCCTGTCCGAAACCACGCAGGGGAAGGCGCTGAACCGCGCGCTCTTTGCCGGGTTCAACGCGATGTACGACGAGATTTCCTATGCCCTGGGGCTGGCCGCCTCGCGGCAGATGCAGCAGCAGGATCTCTGAGGCCGGCCGACGCAACAATGCCTTGACAACCACGGGCTTTGCGGACCATAAGCCGCGCACGACAGGACGGGGCTTTTGGCCCCGCCTTTTGTTTTTGTTCAACGATCGTCCGCAAGGACGCGCAGTTCGAGGCGGGGCAGGGCCCTGGAAACTCCGGATGACGGGGCCACAGAACGCGGCAGAAAAGGAAAGACGCACCATGTTCGCGGTGATGAAAACCGGCGGCAAACAGTACAAGGTCCAGTCGGGCGATACGCTCCGGGTGGAAAAGCTGGCCGCAGACGCGGGTGAAACCGTGCAGTTCAACGACATCCTGATGCTGGGTGGCGACACCACCGTCGTCGGCGCGCCCTTCGTGGCCGGCGCCGCCGTGCAGGCCGAGGTCATCGACCAGGTCAAGGGTGACAAGCTGATCCACTTCGTCAAGCGCCGCCGCAAGCACAGCTCGCAGCGCACCAAGGGCCACCGCCAGCAGCTTACGCTGGTCCGTGTGACCGAGATCCTCGCCGAAGGCGCGGACGCCACGGGCGTCAAGGCGGCCCTGGGCGCCGGTTCGGCCCCGAAGGCAGCGGCCCCGGCCGCAGCCCCCAAGGCAGCAGCAGCCCCCGCAGCGGTTGAATCCGGCGACGACCTGACCCAGATCACTGGTGTGGGCCCCGCAGCCGCCAAGAAACTGGCCGAGGCCGGTATCACCACTTTCGCCCAGCTGGCGACCGTGGACCCCGAAACCTTCGAGGCCACCAAGGTCAAGCCCGAGTGGGTCGAACAGGCCAAGACCCTGGCCTGAGTCAGTTAAGGAGAGAAACGAATGGCACATAAAAAAGCAGGCGGTTCCTCCCGCAACGGTCGCGACTCTGCCGGACGCCGTCTTGGCGTCAAGCTGTACGGCGGTCAGGCCGCGATCCCGGGCAACATCATCGTGCGTCAGCGCGGCACCAAGTTCTGGCCGGGCGAAGGCGTGGGCATGGGCAAGGATCACACCATCTTTGCAACCGCCGAAGGCGCCGTGACCTTCCGCAAGGGCCTCAAGGGCCGCACCTTCATTTCGGTCCTGCCGGTGGCGGAAGCTGCGGAATAACGCCGAGATCAGTGTCACGGAAACGGACAGGGGATCGGCGGCACCGCCGGTCCCCTTCGCTGTTTTCGGGTGACTGTTCCCCAGGCCCGGCAACGGGTCCCCGGATCGGCCATGCCAATGACAAATTGATCTGCCATCAACCCGGCAGAGCCGATCCCGTCCACTGCACGAGAGGAGAGTGCACATGGGCCTTGATGCAACTCACGACCAGCCCGTCGTCAGGACCGACCGGTTCGATCTGCGCCCCGTGCGCCGGTCCGATATCGGGCTGATGGAGCTTTACACCGGCGACGAACGCGTCGCCCGGATGACGACCTCCATCCCGCACCCGCTGCCGCCGGGCGCGGCAGAGGCCTTTGTCACCCGTGTCACCGCGCCCGACCGGCAAGAGGACGTCTGGGCGATGGATGCCACCAAGGTGGGCGGCTCCGAGCTCATGGGCGTGATCGCGCTGGAGCGGATGGATCGCAACCAGTCCGAGGTCGGCTACTGGGTGGCGCCTGCCTTCTGGAACACGGGCCTTGCATCGGAGGCCGTTCGCGCCCTTGTCGAAGCCAACCCGATGGGAAATGCGACGATGTTCGCCAGCGTTTTCCAGGACAATGCCGCTTCGGCACGGGTGCTGGTGAATTGCGGATTCGAATACATCGGCGATGCCGAAGCCTATTCCGTGGCCCGCCAGGCCAAGGTCCCAACCTGGACATATATCTGCAAGCTGGCCTGAGGCGTTGCGCAAGGCCCGCTTGAGCGCCGGGGGAAACCCCGGTAAACCGCCGCCTGTCTCACGCCGAAAGCCCCAATCATGAAATTCCTCGATCTCTGCAAGGTCTACATCCGCTCCGGTTCCGGCGGGAACGGCTGTGTCAGTTTCCGCCGCGAAAAATTCATCGAGTACGGCGGGCCGGACGGAGGCGACGGCGGCCGCGGCGGCTCTGTCTGGGCCGAGGCGGTCGACGGGCTGAACACGCTCATCGACTTCCGCTATCAACAGCATTGGTTTGCCCAGAACGGCCAGGCCGGCAAGGGGCAGAACCGTACTGGCGCCGATGGCGACGACATCCTGCTGCGGGTGCCCGTGGGCACGGAGATCCTCGAAGAGGACGAGGAAACCGTCGTGGCCGATCTGACCGAACTGGGTCAGCGGGTGCAACTGGCAAAGGGCGGGAACGGCGGCTGGGGCAACCTGCGCTTCAAGACCGCCACCAACCAGGCACCGCGCAATGCCAACCCCGGCCAGGACGGGGTGGAACGGACCCTCTGGCTGCGGCTGAAACTGATCGCGGACGTGGGTCTGCTGGGTCTGCCCAATGCCGGCAAAAGCACCTTTCTGGCGGCAACGTCCAATGCCCGGCCAAAGATCGCGGATTACCCGTTTACCACGCTGCACCCGAACCTTGGCGTCGTCTCTGTCGACAACACGGAGTTCGTCGTGGCCGATATTCCCGGCCTGATCGAGGGTGCGCACGAGGGCCGGGGCCTTGGCGACATCTTTCTGGGCCATGTCGAACGTAGCGCGGTTCTGCTGCATCTGGTCGATGGCACATCGGGCAGCTTGATCGAGGATTACCAGACCATCTGCAACGAGCTGGATGCCTATGGCGCTGGCCTGTCCGATAAGCCCCGCGTGACCGTCCTGAACAAGATCGACGCGCTGGATGCCGAGGAACGCGAATTCCTCAAGGAGGAACTCGAGGCGGTGGGGGCCGAGAACGTTATGCTCATGTCCGGGGCCTCTGGCGAGGGCGTGACCGAGGTTCTGCGTGCCCTGCGTCCGCATGTCGAGGCGCGCCGCGCGGCAGATCGGCCCGCGGACCCCGAGGAGGACGGGACATGGCAGCCCTGACCGAGGCGCGCCGGGTTGTCATAAAAATCGGCTCGGCCCTGCTGGTGGATCGCAACACAGGCGATCTGCGCCGCAGCTGGCTGGATGCCATTGCCGAGGACATCGCCGCCCTGAAGGCGCGCGGTGCCGACGTGGTGCTGGTGTCGTCCGGGTCGATTGCGCTGGGGCGGGGCATCCTGCAGTTGCCGCCCACGGTTCTGCCCCTCGAACAGTCGCAGGCCGCTGCCGCCGTGGGCCAGATCCACCTGGCCCGCGCCTGGCAAGAGGCGTTGGCGCCGCACGGGCTGACCACGGCTCAGGTGCTGGTGACGCTGGAAGATAGCGCCGACCGCCGCCGCTACCTGAACTCGCGGGCGACCCTGGAAACCCTGTTGGGGTTCGGCGCCGTGCCCATCGTGAATGAAAACGACACGGTGGCCACGGATGAGATCCGCTATGGCGACAATGACCGGCTGGCGGCACAGGTAGCCGTGACCGTGGGTGCCGACCTGCTGGTGCTGCTGTCGGATGTGGACGGGCTTTATACCGGCAATCCGAACAGCGATCCGGACGCACAACGGCTTGAAACCGTGTCGGAAATCACGCCCGAGATCGAGGCGATGGCGGGCGACGCCGGCTCTGGCCTGTCCAAGGGCGGCATGAAGACCAAGGTGATGGCGGCCAAGACGGCGACCGCCTCGGGCTGTGCCATGATCATCATGCATGGCGCCGAACTGCATCCGCTGCAACGCCTGACCGATGGCGCGCCCTCGACCCTGTTCACCCCGCATCTCGACCCGCACGCGGCGCGCAAACGCTGGATCGCGGCGATGAAACCGCAGGGCACGCTGCGCGTCGACGAGGGCGCGGCGCAGGCGCTGGCCTCTGGCAAGTCGCTGTTGCCCGCCGGGTTGCGCGCGGTCGAAGGCGATTTCGGACGCGGCGAGCCGGTGACGATCCGGACGCTGAACGGCCTGACCCTGGGGCAGGGGCTGACCCGATACACGGCCTCCGAGGCACGGGCCATCGCCGGTCACCACAGCCGCGACATCGAGGGCATCCTGGGCTATCCAGGCCGCGCCGTGCTGATCCACCGCGATGACATGGCGGTATGACGGGTTTCTTTGACCCGTGCCGTCGATCTCACTACTAAAGACGCAGACACTTCTGGCCAGAGGGTTCTTCCCATGAAAGATCTCGAGAACATTCCCGCCCTGATGCAGGACATCGGTGAAAAGGCGCGTGCCGCCGCTGCGGAGCTGGCCTTTGCCCCAGCCGAGGCCAAGCGCAAGGCGTTGGAGATCGCGGCGGACAAGCTGTGGGAGGCGCGCGCGCAGGTGATCGAGGCCAACGCCCGCGATCTCGATTTCGGTGCCGAGAAAGGTCTCAGCAAGGCCATGATGGACCGGCTGATGCTGGACGAGGCGCGCATCCAGGGGATCTGTGACAGCCTGCGGTCCGTCGCGGCGCAGGACGATCCCGTGGGCAAGGTCATCGAGGAATGGGACCGCCCCACCGGCCTTCATATCCAGCGGGTGCGCACGCCGCTTGGCGTCGTCGGCGTAATCTATGAATCGCGGCCCAACGTGACGGCGGATGCCGGCGCGCTCTGCCTCAAGGCGGGCAACGCGGTGATCCTGCGCGGCGGGTCCGAGAGCTTTCATTCCTCGGGCGCGATCCATGCCTGCCTGGTCGAGGGGCTGCGCGCCGCGGGTCTGCCGGACGCCGCAATCCAGCTGGTGCCGACGCGTGACCGTGCGGCTGTCAGCGAGATGTTGAAGATGACCGATACCATCGACGTGATCGTGCCGCGCGGCGGCAAGGGGCTGGTCGGGCTGGTGCAGCGCGAGGCGCGGGTGCCGGTCTTTGCCCACCTCGAGGGGATCGTGCACATCTACATCGACAAGGAGGCCGATCCGGTCAAGGCGCTGTCTGTCGTGCGCAATGCAAAAACCCGGCGTACCGGCATCTGCGGCGCCGCCGAATGCCTGCTGATCCACCGCGACGTGGCCGAGACCATCGGCCAGGGCGTGATCCGCGCCCTGCTGGAGGCTGGGGTCGAAGTGCGTGCAGACGCCGAATTGCAGACCATCCCGGGCACCGTGCCAGCCAGTGCCGAGGATTGGGGCCAGGAATACCTCGACAGCATCATCGCCGCACGGGTCGTCGAGGACATCGACGAGGCCATCGCCCATATCCGCAAGTACGGGTCGAACCATACCGACGCCATCCTGACCGAGGACGACGCGGCGGCGGCGCGTTTCTTTGAACGGCTCGATTCGGCGATCCTGATGCGCAATGCCTCGACCCAGTTCGCCGATGGCGGAGAGTTCGGTATGGGCGCGGAGATCGGCATTGCCACCGGCAAGATGCACGCGCGCGGCCCGGTGGGGGCCGAGCAGCTGACCAGCTTCAAGTACCTGGTGACCGGGGACGGGACGGTGCGGGCCTGAGGCCCGCACCTGCGCGACTGGTCAGGCGATCTTGATCGTGATGGAGTCGTCGGCCGGGGTGGCATAGATTTTCTGCCCCGCCGCCTCTGCCTGGATCGGCAAGAGCACGAAATGCACACGGTCGGCGCCCGGCCAGTCGGAAGGCGCATTGCCATTCAGGTGATCCCAGTGTCGGGGGTCCGCGGCGATGCGCGGTCCGGTGGCCTGCAAGGTCCAGCCCGCCGCGTCGCGATCGACACGCAGCGTACCCCCATGCGGCAGCGCGCTTTCGCAGCAGAGATAGGCGAGGAAGGCCAGTTGCACCTGGATCCGGGGCAGGTCCTCCTGCGGGGTCCAATCCACCTGCAGCTTGCCGCCCTTGCCCAGGGCCGCCAGGGTGGACGCGATCTCTCTTCGGCCCATCATCTGTTGTTCACCGGCCTGGCCAAAGGCGACACGAAAGAAGCGGATGCGCGCCGCCGCGCTTTCGCAACTGTCCTGGATCAGCGCCATTTCCGGACTCAGGTCGGTTGGCCCCGCAAGGGCGATCAGCTCCAGCCCGTTCTGGATGGCGCCGATGGGACTGATAAGATCGTGGCACAGTCGCGAACCGACCAGGGCTGCGAGGTGGGCGTGGGACTGGGACATGGCAATCTCCGATCTGGAGGATACAGGAATGAAAGAACTCAACTCGTTACTCGAACCTGGAATGCTGGTGAGGCATCCCGAACAGCCCGACTGGGGCACAGGGCAGGTGCAGTCCAACATCGGGGGCCGGATCACCGTCAACTTTCGGGAACAGGGCAAGGTCGTGCTGGACAGTGCCCGGGTCTCGCTGCTCCCCGTTCATGATGGTTAACCTAGTCGGCCACAGGTTGATGAATGGTTAACCAAGGTTAGGTCGTGACCGCAAGCGTTGCACTTGCTGGCCCGCTTGCCTATGACCGACCGGCAGGTCCGACCGCAGCGCTTGGGAGAGATGACAGTGACAGAGGCCTTCTCGGTCCGGCTGGCGAAAGATGCCGAGGATATCGCCGCGGCACAGCGCCTGCGCTACGATGTCTTCGTGACGGAACTGGGCGGCGACGGAGCGCTGGTCGACCACGAGGCGCGGCTGGAACGCGACCGGTTCGACCCCTTCTTCGATCATCTCCTGGTCTGCGATGACAGCAAGGGCGGTGCCGTGGTTGGTGTCTATCGCCTGTTGCGTGATGATCAGGCCGCCGTGGCCGGACAATTCTATTCCGAGGACGAATACGATCTGACCGCCCTCAGGACCAGCGGCCGCCGCCTGCTGGAGTTGGGCCGCTCTTGCCTGCATCGCGATTACCGGGGCGGGGCCGCCATGTTCCACCTCTGGCAGGGATTGGCGAGTTACGTCCTCGACCACGGGATCGAGGTTCTCTTTGGTGTTGCCAGTTTCCACGGGACGGAGGTGGACAAGCTGGCCGAGCCGCTCTCTCTCTTGCATCACCGTCACCTGGCGCCGCCCGAGCTGCGCCCGAGGGCCCGTGCGTTCCAGTCGATGAACCTGCTGGCAGAGGACCAGATCGACCGCCGCCGCGCCATGTTGCAGGTGCCGGCGCTGATCAAGGCCTACCTGCGGCTGGGGGGATGTGTGGGCGAGGGCGCCTTTGTCGATCAATCCTTCAACACCGTGGATGTCTGCCTGGTGATGGACACCGCGCGGATGACAGATCGCCAGCGCGCGCTCTACACCCAGGAACGCGCCACGTGAGGCGGCCATGAGCCAGACCTGGAACGGCGCCGAGGAGCCGGACTGGCCCCTGATCGACACCCGTGGCTGGCTGCGCATCGCCTGGCGCGCGCCGCTCATGGCGCTGGTGATCTTCGGGTGCCTGGCACTGCTCTTGCTGGTGCGGCTGGTCGAAAGGCCGCTGTGCGGGACCGGGCGACCCGTGACGCCGCATATCACCCGTTTTGTCTGTCGCACTGTCCTGCTGATCATGGGATTGCCGGTCGAGATGCGTGGGCAGCGCATGAAGGGGCCGGGCGCCATCGTGGCCAACCACACGTCCTGGCTTGATATTTTCGTGCTGAACAGCCGCAAGACGATCTATTTCGTCTCAAAGGCCGAGGTGGCGGCATGGCCCGGGATCGGCTGGCTGGCGCGGGCGACGGGCACGCTGTTCATCAATCGCGACCGCCGAGAGGCGCAGGCGCAGACGCAGGCATTCGAGGACCGGTTGCTGAACGGGCACCGGCTGCTGTTCTTTCCAGAGGGCACTTCGACCGACGGGCTGCGGGTGCTGCCCTTCAAGACGACGCTGTTCGCGGCCTTCTATTCGGAACGCCTGCATCACCGCTTGCAGGTGCAGCCGGTGAGCGTGGTTTATCATCCGCCGCAGGGGGCGCATCCCCGGTTCTATGGCTGGTGGGGCGACATGGATTTCGGGGCCTCGCTGCTCCGCATTCTAGCGGCACCGCGACAGGGCCGCGTGGTGCTGAACTACCATCCGCCGGTCCGAGTGGACGACTTCGCCAACCGCAAGAGCCTGGCGCACGCGCTGGAGATCCGGGTCCGCGAGGGGCACACGGCGGAACTGGGGCCTGTAGCGCCGGAGTTGCTTGGCAGAGAGTAACACGGTGTCGGGGGACGTTCGGGACTCGGTCCCTTTCAGGGACCATCGCCCGCCCGCCACCCCTCGATCTGGGCCGTCGTTCTGCGGATGGCGGTCAGGGTTCCCGGACTCTCCTGGACACAGATCCTGAGGGCGTCAATCGGGAGGTGTCAGCCGCGCATGGCGTCGCGCAGGGACTGCAGGGCGGCCAGCGGATCTTCCTCGCGCCAGATTTCCTCGCCGATGGCAAAGAAATCCGTGACCGGGGCAAGACTGCGGACAAGTTCGGGCGTCAAGCCGCCTTCGGCAACGACGGGGACCTCGATCATCTCGGTCCACCATGCGAAGAGCTCGTGCTCGGCCACTTCGCCATCGCCCAATGCGCCCGAGACCGGGCCGAAGGCGACGTAATCGGCGCCGTGTTCGCCGGCGGTCATGCCGTCATGGCGCGACTGGTGGCACCAGGCGCCGACGATGGCATCCGGGCCGAGGGTCTTGCGCGCCGTGCGCACCGACCGGGCCCCGTCGACAAGGTGGACGCCGTCGAGGCCAAGCCGGTCGGCCAGCATGACATGGGTGTCGATCACCAAAGCCACGTCGACCCGGTGCGCGACCTCGCGCACGGCATCCGCGGCGCGCATCAACCGGTCCTCGTCGCGGGTGGCCAGGCTCAGGCGCAGGCAGGCGGTCTCGACCTCGCCCAGCACGCGGGTCAGCCGGTCGGGAAATGTGCCCAGATCGAACTCTGGCGGCGTGACCAGGTAGATCTGCGGGGCATCGGGATCTTGGGTCGTCATGGTGCTCTCCTGAACCGAAGGTCCTCATAACGCGGCTTTGCAGCCATTGCACCCGGGTTTTTCACCTCTCGCCAAGGCTTGCCCCCGGCGCGGAGGGGCATTACCCCTCCGCCGATCCGACGGAGAGAGCGACATGGCGACAGGCACCCCCCAACCGGCATTCGTGCTGGTGCGGCCCCAGATGGGCGAGAACATCGGCGCGGCGGCGCGGGCAATGTGGAATTTCGGCCTGGACCGGATGCGGATCGTCGATCCGCGCGACGGCTGGCCCAATTCCAAGGCGGTGGCCATGTCGAGCGGCGCCGGGCGCCTGCTGGACGAGGCGCAGCTGTCAGAGAATGTGCCGGGGGCGATCGGGGATTGTTCCTTCGTGCTGGCCACCACGGCCCGGCCCCGTGACCTGACCAAGACGATCTGGACCCCCGAGGCGGCGATGGCCGAATGCGCGCGCCGAATCGCGGGCGGCGAGAAAGTGGCGGTGATATTCGGCCCGGAACGCGCGGGGCTGGAAAACGAGGACATCGCTCCCTGCAACGGCATCATCTCGGTGCCGGTGAACCCCGAGTTTGCCTCGCTGAACCTTGCGCAATGCGTCCTGCTCTGTGCCTACGAATGGCGCCGGGCGAGCGCGGAGATGCCCGAAGTCGCAGAGTCCCTGGCCGGAACGGAACTGGCCCTGCAGCACGAGGTCGACCACCTGGCGCGCCACTACGAGGACCGGATGGAAGAGGCGGGGTTCTTCTTTCCGGCGCACAAGGCCGAGAGCATGAAGGTCAACCTGCGCAACATGTGGTCACGCCTGCCGCTGACCCGGGCCGAGGTGCAGATGCTGCACGGAATGATGCGCCAGGTGGTGCGCTGGAGAAACAAGAAAGCGGACTGATCCGTGGGGGATCAGTCCGCCAGAAGGCCGGGCCGGCCAGGGAGGACAACCGGCGCCGGGATGGGCCGCGGTCAGTAGTTGCCGCCGCCCGAGTAACCGCCGGAATAGCCACCCGAGTAGCCCTTCTTCTTGGGCGGCGTGTAGGTATTCTTCGGCGCGGTATAGGTGTTTTTCGGCGGGGTGTAGGTGCAGGCGTAGTTCAGGATGTAGTCGCCATGCACCCAGTAGTACTGGCCCTGGTACTGGATCTGCACCCAGCCGTATTGCGTGTCATAGGTGTCAAGCGCGGTGCAGGGGCTGAAGGTGCCCACGACCGGGTAGTTCTGGCCCGGTCCGGTGCGGTAGTTCAGGTGGTTCTGGCCGACCCAGGCCTGCCCGGCCGAAGCGGCGGAGGCGGCGAGCGTTGCGGCGGCGACGGCAGCGGAGATGAGGAAGGTCTTCATGGGATAGGTCCTTTGGGGTCTATATTCTTATGGCATGAGCCGGTGATCGGATATTCGTTAACCTGTGGACCCAAGATAAACCTTGCCCGCCCGGGCCATAAGTCAGGCATTCCTGACCGCCTTGCCGGCCTGGTCCGGACGCCCGTTGTCCCCGTAAACCAAAAGGACCGATCCGCGAGGGGATCGGTCCTGGGGAGGGGCGCCGGTCCGGGAGGAGGAGACCGGCGCCAAGGGGAGGAAGGGATCAGTAGTTGTAGTAGTGGTTCTTCTGCTTGTGGCCCCAGGACTTCTTCTTGGGCTGCCAGTGGCAGGAATGGTTGCTCAGGTACTTGGACGAAACCCAGTAGTAGTTGTGCTGGAACTTCACCTTGGCCCAGCCGTGCTTGTAGGCGACGATGTGGACCGGGGTGCAAGGATTGAAGACGCCAAGCACCTGGTAATGCGTGCTGGGACCCGAACGCGCGTTCAGGGGGGTCTTGCCGACCCAGGCCTGGGTGGCCGAAGCGGCCGAGGCGGTCATGGCGGTTGCGGCGACGATGGCGGAGAGAATGAGCTTTTTCATCGGTCTGGTCCTTTGAACTAAGTCTTTGATCTGTCGTGTTTGCTGGTCTTCGTGGTCGTCTTGTTCCGTGACACCAACCTATGACTTTCGCGGTGCGGGCATAAGTCAGGCATTCCTGACGGAGGTATTCCCGACCCTGTGGTGCAGCAGAAACCGGTTTCCAGGGACCCGGAGAGTGCGCAGCGATCGGAACAAGAAAAAACGGACCGATCCGTTAGGATCGGTCCGCGAGGGGAGGTGGCGCCGGCCAGGGAGGAGAAACCGGCGCCCGGGAGGAAGGGATCAGTAGTTGTAGTAGTGGTTCTTGTGGCCCCAGTGCTGCTTCTTGTGGCCCCAGTGCTGCTTTTTCGGGGTCCAGTGGCAGGCGTGGCCCTGCACGTAGTCGGCCTTCACCCAGTAGTAGTTGTGGTTGAAGTAGACTTTGTACCAGGTCGGGTTGCCATAGTAATCGCGGGTGAACTTCACCACATGCACCGGGGTGCAGGGCTTGAACACGCCCAGCTTGTGATACTGGACACCGGGGCCGGAACGGGCGTTCAGGTGGTTGTTGCCGATCCATGCCTGGGTGGCCGAGGCGGCCGAGGCGGTCATTGCAGTTGCGGCGATGATGGCGGAAAGAATGAGCTTTTTCATGGGTCTGGTCCTTCGGGTCGATGGTCTGGCGGGGTCTGGTGTCTTGGTGGTCGTCTTCGTTAACCTGTGCCCATAATTTACGGTTTGCCCCTGCATTTCATAAGTCAGGCATTCCTGACGGAGGTATTCCGGACCCCGCGACATGCCGCAGGGGGGCCGCTTGAAGGCCCCGGTCGGGCGCTCTACTGTCCGGTCAAAATGCGGAGGCTGGGATGGCAGAGAAACGCAAGCTGTTCGAGGAAGTGAGCGAGGGCACGCAGAAACCGGCGGCCCCGGCAGGCGGCATGATCGACGCGGGGAAACGCGGGGCGCGCGGTGCGGTGCGCCTCTGGCTGATGCTGCTTTTCCTGTTGGTGGTGGTGATGATCGCGGTCGGTGGGCTGACACGTTTGACGGATTCCGGCCTGTCGATCACCGAGTGGAAACCGATCACAGGGGCGCTGCCGCCGTTGAACGCGGCCGAGTGGGATGCCGAGTTCGAGAAATACAGGCAGATCCCCGAGTACCAGCTGCAGAACAAGGGCATGTCGCTGTCCGAGTTCAAGACGATCTATTGGTGGGAATGGGGTCATCGCCAACTTGGCCGGGTGATCGGCCTTGTCTGGGCCCTGGGCTTTTTCGGATTTCTTCTGGCCAAGGCAATCCCACCGGGCTGGACAGGGCGGTTGCTGGGCCTGGGGGCCCTGGGTGGACTGCAGGGGGCCATCGGCTGGTGGATGGTGTCTTCGGGCCTGGGCGGCGAAATGCTGGACGTGGCCTCCTATCGCCTGGCAACGCACCTGGGGCTTGCCTTTGTCATCCTCGGGCTGATCGCCTGGTACGTCTATCATCTGACCTACGAGGAACGCGCCCTGATGCAGGCCCGGCGCAGCGCCGAGCCAAAGCTGTTCTCGATGGCAACGGGGCTGATGCATTTCGCCTTTCTGCAGATCCTGCTGGGCGCGCTGGTGGCCGGGATCGACGCGGGCCGCAGTTATAACGACTGGCCGCTGATGGGCGGCGAGGTGTTCCCCTCGAACGCCTTCGACTTCGAGCCGCTCTGGCGGAACTTCTTCGAGAATGCCGGGCTGGTGCAGTTCATGCACCGTGTCACGGGCTATCTGCTGTTTGCCTTCGGTGTCGTGGTCTGGCTGCGCGCGCGGCGGTCCGCCAACCGGGATACGCGCTTCCGTTTCAACGCTGTTTTTGCCGTCTTGTTCGTGCAGGTTGTGCTGGGTATCGTCACGGTTGTGTATGCCGCGCCCTGGCATATTGCCATCGTGCATCAGCTGGGGGCGGTCGCACTATTGGCACTGATATTGCGGGCGCGGTTTGCCGCGCGCTATCCCGCACCACAAAGCATAAGAGGCACGAGCTGAATGAGTGCATACGACGATTTGATGGCCTTCCAGCGCGACACCGAGGCGCTGGCGCAGGTCGCGGGACGGTTGAGCTGGGATCAGGAAACCATGATGCCGCGCGGGGCGGCAGACCAGCGCAGCGATGAACGCGCCGCGATGGAGGCGATCCTGCACCAGCGTCGCACAGACCCGCGCATCGGGGACTGGCTGGCGGCGATCGCTGAGGAAAACCTCGATCCGGTCGCCCGCGCGCAGCTGCGCCACATCCGGCGCAGCCATGACCGCAGCGTGCGTGTGCCCGAACGGCTTGCCTCGGAAATTGCCCGCATGGTCAGCCGCAGCCACGTGATCTGGGCCGAGGCGCGGGCGGATGACGATTTTGCGGCTTTTGCCCCGGCGCTGAAAGAGGTCATCGCACTGAGGCAAGAGGAAGGCGCTGCGCTGGCCGCGGGTGGCGATGTCTATGACGCGCTGCTGGATGACTATGAACCCGGTGCCAAGGCCGCCGACCTTGAGGCGATGTTCGGCGCCCTGCGGCCCCGGCTGGTCGCGCTGCGCGAGGCCGTGCTGGCGAAACCGGCACCACAGGGCCTGTCCGGTGCCTTTGACGAGGCCGGGCAGATGAAACTGGCCCGCCTGCTGGCCAAGACCTTTGGCTATGACATGCGGCGGGGCAGGGTGGACAAGGCGGTGCACCCGTTCAGCTCCGGCTCGGGTGACGATGTGCGCATCACCACGCGCACCATGCCGCTGGAACCGTTCAACTGTTTCTACTCGACGATCCACGAGGTCGGCCACGGCAGCTATGAACAGAACATCGACCCGACCTACCGCCTGACGCCGCTGGGGGCAGGGGTCTCGATGGGGGTGCATGAAAGCCAGAGCCGGATCTACGAGAACCAGCTGGGCCGCTCGCGCGCCTTCACCGGCTGGCTCTATGGCCAGATGCGGGACACCTTCGGGGATATCGGCATCGCCGACGAAGACGGGTTCTATGCCGCGGTCAACAAGGTGCGCAACGGCTATATCCGGACCGAGGCGGACGAGCTGCAATACAACCTGCACGTCCTGTTGCGCTTTGACCTGGAACGGGCGCTGATTTCCGGCGACCTGCAGGTCGATGACCTGGAAACCGCTTGGAATGACCGTTTCCTGGCCGATTTCGGGTTCGCGGTGGACAAGCCCTCGGACGGGGTTCTGCAGGACGTGCACTGGTCCGCCGGTCTGTTCGGCTATTTCCCGACCTATTCGCTGGGCAATGTCTATGCAGGCTGCCTTTACAAGGCGCTGCGCGATGCCGTGCCCGGGCTGGACGGGCAATTGGCACAGGGCGATACCTCGGGCGCCACGGACTGGTTGCGAGACAACCTTCAGCAGCATGGCGGCCTCTACACCCCGCGCGAGGTGATCGAGAAGGCCAGTGGCGCGGCCCCCTCAGAGGCGCCGCTGCTCGACTATCTCGAAGAGAAGTTCAGCGCCATCTACGGACTTTGATAAGGGCGCGCGCGGGTGTCTTCCCAGGCCCGCGCGTCCTGATCCACGCCGCGCGTTTTTCCCGTTTCGGCCCCGGCGGCGCTTTGGCACGACAGGGATCGTTGAACCAGTCAGTGGAGTAACGATCATGAAACAGATTCTCTTGGCCACGGGCCTCTGCGCCGGTCTAGCACAGCCTGCCCTTGCCCAGGCCACGACCGAGGCCCGGGTGATCGGTCCGTCCGGCGTGCCTGTCTACACGGTGCAGGTGCTGGGCGCCAACGGTGTCACCTACAATTGTCGCCCCGACACCGAAGAGCGTGAAGGGCAGGTCCTGCGCTTTTGCCGCCGAGTCGATGGTGCGGCGGTCGCCGATGGTGACCCCTTTGCACTGGCCCCGGCGATCATCGCGGGCGGTGTGCTGGCGGTGCTTGCCGTGGGCTCGGCCTCGGGCACGGATTGAAACCGGCAATGCAAAAGGGCGGGACCGCGATTGCGGCCCCGCCCTTTTGCATTTGGAATGAACGCGGATCAGCTGTTGGGGTAGATAAACGCCTTGCGCGCGGATTCGAGATTGCCGAGACCCCGGTTGATCGCAGGGATCGCCCGGTTGACCAGTTGGGCCACCTGCGGGCGCAGGGCAGACCGGGCGTCCTGGTCCGGCGCCGTGCTCAGGATCCTGTAGGCCTGCGAGAAATCGTCGGACTGGCTGCGATAGGCCTCGATCAGGGCGCGGGCCTCGGTCAGGAACTCCGTGCGGCCCGGCTGCGACTCTTCCTGCGAGGCCAGCCTGTTGACCAGGTCGCTGGCTTCGTCCGCACGTTTGACCATGCTCTCGCCGCAGGACTCGCTGAACATCAGCGCGGTTCTGGGCGTGGTTGTCGGCAGATCGAAACTCCCGGTCGACAGGCCAACGAACCAGTCGGTGCAATCGCGCGACCGACCGTCAAAGGAGTTGATCAGCTTAATGACCCGGTTGGCGTCATTCTTGCGGTCGTTCTGTGCCTCGATCCTCTGGTTCTGCTGGTAGCGTTCGTAACGTGCGTACATGAAGAATACACCCGCGCCAAAGGCCACCAGCGTAATCAGGAGTGAAATGATGCGCATGGCGCCGGAAATCCCTAGTCTGTTTTAGTCCTGCTCGGTTTCGGTGTCCGTCTCGCCCTGATCGGCGATCCAGGCCACGGAAACCACGGTTTCACCCGTGCCGGTGTTGAAGACCCTGACCCCGCCCGCGCTGCGCGACCGGAAGGAAATGCCGTCCACCGGCACGCGGATCGACTGACCGGTCGACGTAGCAAGCATGATCTGGTCGTCAAGCTCGACCGGGAAGGAGGCGACGATTTCGCCGCCGCGCATCGATTTCTCCCAGGCGGTGACGCCCATGCCACCCCGGCCGCGCACCGGGTAGTCATGGCTCGACGACAGCTTGCCCAGGCCTTTGGCGGTGATCGTCAGGATCAGGTTTTCCGCCGCCGACATCTGCGCATAGCGTTCCTGCGTGATGGCGCTGTCGGCATTGCCTTCCTCTTCTTCGGGGGGCTCGGCCTCGTCGGTCAGCCCGGCCATCGCGCGCCGCATCTTGAGGTAGGAGGCACGTTCGTCCGATGTGGCATCGAAATGGCGGATCACCGACATCGAGACGACCTCGTCGCCATTGGAGAGGCGGACGCCGCGCACGCCGGTGGAATTGCGCGAGTTGAAGACGCGGACCTCGGGCACGGGGAAACGGATCGCCCGGCCAGAGTTCGTCACCAGCATGACGTCGTCATCCTCGGAGCAGATGCGCGCGTTGATCAGGCGCATGTCCTCATCCTCGAACTTCATCGCGATCTTGCCGTTGCGCATGACGTTGGTGAAATCCGACAACTTGTTTCGGCGCACGCTGCCCTTGTTGGTGGCAAAGACGATCTGCAGGTCGTCCCAGTCTGCCTCGGGCCGGTCGACGGGCATGATCGCCGCAATCGAGACACCCGACGGGATCGGCAGGATGTTGACGATGGCCTTGCCCTTGGAGGTCCGCCCGCCCAGCGGCAGGCGCCATGTCTTGAGCTTGTAGGCCATGCCATCGGTGGTGAAGAACAGAAGCTGCGTGTGCGTATTGGCGACAAAGAGCGTGGTGACAACGTCGTCGTCCTTGGTCGACATCCCGGACAGGCCCTTGCCGCCGCGCTTCTGGGCGCGGAAATCGGCCAGGGCGGTGCGCTTGATGTAACCGGACTGGGTCACGGTGACGACCATGTCTTCGCGTTCGATCAGGTCCTCGTCTTCGAGGTCGCCGGCCCATTCGGTGATCTCGGTCCGGCGCGGCACCGCGAATTCGTTGCGGATCTCGGTCATCTCGTCCTTGATGATGCCCATGATGCGCTCGCGCGAGGACAGGATGTCGAGGTAATCCTTGATCTTGGCGGCCAGGTCTTCGAGTTCGTCGGTGACTTCCTTGACGCCCAGCTGGGTCAGGCGCTGCAGGCGCAGCTCCAGGATGGCCCGGGCCTGGGTTTCGGACAGGTTGTACGTGCCGTCCTCGTTGGCCTTGTGGGTCGGATCGTCGATCAGCGCGATATAGGGCAGGATCTCTTCTGCCGGCCAACGACGTTCCATCAGGCGCTGGCGTGCCTCGGGGGCATCCGCGCTGGAGCGGATCGTGGCGACGACCTCGTCGACGTTCGACACGGCAACGGCCAGACCGCAGAGGATGTGCGACCGTTCGCGGGCCTTGCGCAGCAGGTAGGCGGTGCGCCGCGCCACCACGTCTTCGCGGAAGTCGATGAAAGCGCTGAGAAACCCGTACAGCGTCAGTTGCTCGGGCTTGCCGCCGTTCAGCGCCAGCATGTTGCAGCCAAAGCTGACCTGCATCGGCGTAAAGCGGAACAGCTGGTTCAGCACCACCTCGGCGGTGGCGTCGCGTTTGAGTTCGACCACCACGCGCACACCGTCGCGGTCGGATTCGTCCTGAACGTGGGCGATGCCCTCGATCTTCTTGTCGCGCGCGGCCTCTGCGATGCGCTCGATCATCGTGGCCTTGTTCACCTGGTAGGGGATCTCGTCGATGACGATGGCATAGCGATCCTTGCGGATCTCCTCGATCCGGGTCTTGGCGCGGATGATGACGCTGCCGCGGCATTCCAGGTAGGCCTTGCGCGCGCCCGAGCGGCCAAGGATCACGCCCCCGGTCGGGAAGTCCGGGCCGGGGATGTATTCGATCAGTTCCTCGGTCGACATGTCCGGGTTTTCGATCAGCGCCAGCGTCGCGTCGATCACCTCGCCCAGGTTGTGGGGCGGAATCCGGGTTGCCATGCCGACGGCGATGCCCTCGGCGCCGTTGACCAGCACGTTGGGATAGCGCGCGGGCAGGACCGTGGGTTCACGTTCCTTGCCGTCGTAGTTGTCTTGGAAATCAACGGTTTCCTTGTCGATATCCGTCAGCAGGGCCAGCGCGGATTTCGCCAGGCGGCTTTCGGTGTAACGCATGGCGGCGGGCGGGTCGCCGTCCATCGAGCCGAAGTTGCCCTGGCCGTCGATCAGCGGCAGCGACATGGAGAAATCCTGCGCCATCCGCACAAGCGCGTCGTAGATCGCGGAATCGCCGTGCGGGTGATAGTTGCCCATCACCTCGCCGACGGATTTCGCGGACTTCCGATAGGCCTTGTCGGGCGTGTAATTGCCCTCGTACATGGCGTAGAGGATGCGCCGGTGCACAGGTTTTAACCCGTCGCGCAGATCCGGAATCGCGCGGCTGACGATGACCGACATGGCGTAGTCGAGGTAGCTCGACTTCATCTCGTTTTCGATCGAGATCGAGGGGCCGCGCGGCGCCGGACGATTTTCGTCTGTATTTTCAGGGGGTTCGGGCGTATCGCTCACGTCAGGGGCCTGTCAGTTGATCTGCCATATCTTGTTGAGGGGTGTATATCAGAGACTATCTGTAGGGTGCAATGGCGGCCCGGGGGCGCATTTTGGCAGCCAGCGGTAACGTCTGCTAACACACTGTTTTTATTGATAAGTAAAGATTTGCTTGGCAGCATTTACCTACGAGTTGTCAAACGAGGTAAAAACGATGCAGGAGTCCGAAACCGAGCTGATGCTCAAGGGGTATGGCCTGACCACGGCCGAGTTCTTTTATCACATGCCCGATTACGCCCATGTCCTGAACACCTTTATCTGGCAGGACTACGACCTGGCGCCGGATCATCCCCGGCTGTTCGAGTTCATCGAGTTCTGGCACGACGAGATCGAGGGGCCGTTGCACTCGGTCCGGTTCACCCATCGCAAGATGATCTCGCCGGGCGAATGGCGCAACGTGGTGGGTGAATTCCGCTATCATTGAGCGGAGGCCGGCGGCCGTGATTTTTGTACAAAACGTACGTTTTGTACGTCGATTCCGGCAAAACGTACAACGCGTTAGGCTTTTGGAAAGACATCGGGAAACGGGCGGTCCGTGATCGGGCCGCCCCTGGGCCCGGGTGTCAGGGAATGATGCGGGTGTATTTCACGCCTTCCAGGGTCGCGCCGACGCGCAGACCGGCCTGGCCAAAGATCACCGCGATCACCGGGGCCAGCGAGGTGGTGGTTTCCGCCGCCAGCGTCTCTCCGCGTTCCAGCACCGCGTATTCCAGGTTCGCCCCCGCGGCGAAGCCGGGCGAGCGGCGGAAGGTTTCCATCGCGCTGTTGGTCATGAAGAACAGGACGTGCGAATACTGTTGCGCGCCGATCTGCAACCCGCCCGAGGCCTTGGCGACCGAGTAGTAGTCCACCGAGGCACCGTTGATCCGCAGGGCACCGCGGCCATAGCCGCCGCCGAACCCGAGACCCGCCTCCGTCACCACCGGCATGACCAGCATGCCGACGGATTTCGCCGCAAGGTCGCGGGTGGCCGGGTAATCGCCGTAAAGGCGCGCCAGGGTCTGGTCGACGCGCGCGTCGATGCGGGCATCGCCGCCGCTTCCGACGCCGTTGCATGCGCCCAGTGCCAGCGTGGCACCAAGCCCGAAGGTCACATTACGTCTGTTGAGTGTCATGGGTCCGCCTGTTCCTAGAATAGCCTCAAGTCCGGCTGTCTCGCCGGTTGCGGCGCAATATAGGCAGGGGGGCAAGGGTTGTCACGACATGTTGTGGCCTTTCGGCAAGAGACCGCACGGAAGCCTCTTGCCGACAGGGGAAGGGATCACCCGTTCAGCAGGCGGGCCGCCTCGGGCGCGAAATAGGTCAGTACCCCGTCGCAGCCCGCGCGCTTGAAGCTCATCAGGCTTTCCATCATGGCCTTTTCGCCATCGACCCAGCCGCGTTCGCCTGCGCCCGCGATCATCGCGTATTCGCCGGAGACCTGGTAGGCAAAGGTGGGCGCGCCGAACATCTCGTGCGCGCGGCGGCAGATGTCCAGGTAGGGCATCCCCGGTTTCACCATGATCATGTCCGCGCCCTCGGCCAGGTCGCGGGCGATCAGGCGCATGGCCTCGTCGGAATTGCCCGGGTCCTGTTGGTAGGTCTTCTTGTCGCCCTTCAGCGCGCCCGAGGCGCCGACCGCGTCGCGGAACGGCCCGTAGAAGGCCGAGGCGTATTTCGCGGCATAGCTCAGCAGCAGCACGTTCTGGTGGCCCGCGCCCTCCAGCGCGCTGCGCAGGGCGCCGATGCGCCCGTCCATCATGTCGGAGGGACCGATGATGTCGGCGCCGGCGTCCGCCTGGCTGAGGGCCTGTTTCACCAGCGCCTCGACGGTGCGGTCGTTGACGATCTCGCCATCTTCGACAAAACCGTCATGGCCGTTGATGTTGTAGGGGTCCAGCGCGACGTCGGTCATCACCGCGATGTCGGGCGCCGCCGCCTTGATCGCACGGGTGGCGCGGTTGCTGAGGTTTTCCGGGTTCCAGGCCTCGGCGCAATCCTCTGTCTTGAGCGCGGGATCGGTGTAGGGAAAGAGGCAGATCGCCGGGATCCCCAGCGCCTGCGCCTCGACCGCGGCCTCTGCCACCTTGTCCACCGACAGGCGGTTGACGCCGGGCATCGAATGGATCGGCTCCACCACGCCCTCGCCGTCGCGGACGAAGACCGGCCAGATGAAATCCGCCGGGCTGAGCGTGGTTTCCTGAACCAATGCGCGGATCGCGGGGGTGCGGCGCAGGCGGCGCAGGCGGGTGGCGGGGAAGGGGGCAAAGGTCGGCTGCATCGGGCGCTCCGTCATTGGTCGGCCAAGGGATGCACCCGAGCGCGCGGGCTTGTCCAGCCCCCTCTGGGCATTTGGATTGGCCCGCGCTATGAGGCGGGTCACAGGCAAGGACAGGGCACATGGACTGGTACGATACCGTATTCGAGCTGATCGACCTTCGCAGCTTTTCGAACCTGTGGTTCTGGATCGTCCTTGCCGTGCTCTGGTCCTCGACCAGCCACTGGGTCATGGGCGTGCCCTATGACATGGTCGCCCGCGCCCGCCGCAACGGCGGGCAGGCGGCGCAGGATCTCGAGGACCTGGTGCGCATCAACACCAACCGCCTGCTGTTCATCGCCGAGGAATCCGGCCTCTGGGTGGTGGCGATCGGATCGGCCTTCCTGTCGGGCGTGGCGATCCTCGGGTTCTACCCGGGCTACTGGATCGAGTTCGCGCAGGCCGTCTTTCTGCTGGCCTTTCCGATGACGCTGGTGGGGCTGCTCAGCGTGCGGTCGGCCCGCCTGATCCGTGAAGGCGAGGGCGAGGGAGAGGCGCTGTGGCGGCGTCTGCGCATCCACCGGATGCTGACGCAGCTCATCGGGATGGTGTCGATCTTTGTCACCGCGCTGTGGGGGATGTACATGAACCTGACGGTCCTGCCCTTCTGATCCGCCCAAAGGGCAGGTTGACGCCGGTCGCGCAGCGCGCCATTTGAGCCTCCATGACAGAGCAGCGGATCATCATGGGCGGCGCGCCCGAGGGCTTTGACGCCCGGCTGGTGCTGCGTGAGGTGGACAAGGCCAAGGGGCCGGTCATCCATATCGCGCGCGACGACAAGCGGCTGGCGGCCATGCGCGATGCGCTGGCCTTCTTTGCGCCGGACATGCCGGTGGTGCACTTTCCGGCCTGGGACTGCCTGCCTTATGACCGGGTTTCACCCAATGCCGACATCTCTGCCGCGCGCATGGCGACGCTGGCGGGGCTGGTGCATGGCGGGCCGTCGCGGTTCGTCCTGCTGACGACGCTCTCTGCGGCGATGCAATACCTGCCCGCGCGTGAGGTGCTGCGCGAGGCGGCCTTTGCCGCCCGTGTCGGTGACCGCGTGGACGAGGCGGGCCTGCGCGCCTTTCTGGTCCGGATGGGGTTCAGCCAGGCGCCGACCGTGACCGAACCGGGCGATTACGCGGTGCGGGGCGGCATCATCGACATCTACCCGCCGGGCGACGGCGGGCCGGTGCGGCTGGATTTTTTCGGCGACGTCCTGGACGGCGCGCGGCGGTTCGATCCGGTCAGCCAGCGCACGACCGAGAAACTGGACGTGGTCGAACTGGCGCCGGTGTCCGAGGTCATCCTCGACGAGGCGGCGATCACGCGGTTCCGGCAGAACTACCGGATCGAATTCGGCGCGGCGGGGACCGACGATCCGCTCTACGAGGCGGTCAGCGCGGGGCGCAAACATGCGGGTGTCGAACACTGGCTGCCCTTCTTCCACGCGCGGCTGGAAACCCTGTTCGATTACCTGCCCGCTGCGCCCGTTCTGATGGACGATCAGCTGACGCCTTCGCGCCTGTCGCGCTGGGACAGTATCGCCGATCAGTACGAGACTCGCCGCCACGCCCTGAGCCAGAAAAAGACCCTTGGCAGCACGGTTTACAAGCCGATCCCGCCCGAAACCCTCTACCTGGACGATGGCGCCTGGGAAGCGGCGCTGGAGGGCAAGCGTCAGGTGCAGTTCCACCCGCTGCCGCAGGCCAGCGGGCCGGGCGTGGTGGATGCGGGAGGGCGCATCGGGCGCAATTTCTCGCCCGAGCGCCAGCAGGAAAACATCAGCCTCTTCAAGACGCTGGCCGATCATGTTCAGAAATGCCTGCAGGACGGGCCGGTGGTCATCGCTTCCTACTCGGAGGGCGCGCGGGAACGTCTGACCGGCCTGATCGAGGACGAGGGTCTGGCGGAGGCGATCCCCGTTGCCAACGGCACGCGGATCGACAAGCGCGGGCTGCACCTGGCGGTCTGGTCGCTGGAGGCGGGCTTTGTCGCGCCCTGGGACCCTGCGGGCGACAAGGGACGCCTGACCGTCATCTCGGAACAGGACGTTCTGGGCGACCGGCTGATCCGACAGCCCAAGAAACGCCGCAAGGCCGAGAATTTCATCACCGAGCACCAGTCGCTGAGCCCCGGCGACCTGGTGGTGCACGTCGATCACGGCATCGGTCGCTACCTTGGGCTGGAGGTCGTCACCGCCGCCGGCGCCGCGCATGAATGCCTGACGCTGGAATATGCCGAAGGGGCCAAGCTGTACCTGCCGGTCGAGAACATCGAACTGCTGTCCAAGTATGGCCATGACGAGGGTCTGCTGGACAAGCTGGGCGGCGGCGCATGGCAGGCCAAGAAGGCCAAGCTGAAACAGCGCATCCGCGAGATGGCCGACCGCCTGATCCGGATTGCTGCCGAGCGCGCCCTGCGCAAGGCCCCGATCATGGACCCGCCGGCGGGGGCCTATGAATCCTTTGCCGCGCGTTTCCCCTACCAGGAAACCGACGACCAGCTGCGTGCCATCGAGGACGTGATGGAGGACATGCACTCGGGTCAGCCGATGGACCGTCTGATCTGCGGCGACGTGGGGTTCGGCAAGACCGAGGTCGCCATGCGGGCGGCCTTTGTCGCGGCCATGTCGGGGGTGCAGGTGGCGGTGATCGCACCCACGACGCTCTTGGCGCGCCAGCACTACAACAGCTTTGCCGAACGGTTCCGGGGCTTTCCGCTGGAGGTCAATCCGCTGTCGCGGTTTGTCTCCTCCCGGCAGGCGGCGCTGACCCGCGACGGGATTTCCAAGGGCACCGTCGATATTGCCGTCGGCACGCACGCGCTGCTGGCCAAGGGCATCCGGTTCAACAACCTGGGCCTGCTGATCATCGACGAGGAACAGCGGTTCGGGGTGCAGCACAAGGAACGGCTGAAACAGCTGCGCTCGGACATCCACGTCCTGACGCTGACCGCCACGCCGATCCCGCGCACGCTGCAGCTGTCTTTGACAGGCGTGCGCGACCTGTCGGTCATCGGCACGCCGCCGGTCGACCGCCTGTCGATCCGCACCTATGTGTCCGAATTCGACCCGGTGACGATCCGCGAGGCGCTGTTGCGCGAGCATTACCGGGGCGGGCAGAGCTTTTTCGTCGTCCCGCGCCTGAGCGATCTGCCGGAGGTCGAGGAGTTCCTGAAGGAACAGGTGCCCGAGGTGTCCTACGTCGTCGCGCATGGCCAGATGGCGGCGGGCGAATTGGACGACCGCATGAACGCCTTTTACGACGGGCGCTATGACGTGCTGTTGGCGACGACCATCGTGGAATCCGGTCTGGACATCCCAACCGCCAACACGATGGTGGTGCATCGCGCCGATATGTTCGGCCTCAGCCAGCTTTACCAGATACGGGGCCGCGTGGGCCGGTCCAAGACCCGCGCCTATGCCTATCTGACCACGAAACCCCGTATGAAACTGACCCAGACGGCGGAAAAGCGGCTGCGGGTGCTGGGCAGCATCGACACCCTGGGGGCGGGCTTCAGCCTTGCCTCGCAGGACCTGGACATTCGCGGCGCCGGGAACCTGCTGGGCGAGGAACAGTCGGGCCAGATGCGCGACGTGGGCTACGAGTTGTACCAGTCGATGCTGGAAGAGGCGATTGCCAAGATCCGCGCTGGCGAGATGGATGGCCTGTCCGAGGCGGACGATCAATGGGCGCCGCAGATCAACCTTGGCGTGCCGGTGCTGATCCCCGAGGATTACGTGCCCGATCTGGACGTACGCCTGGGCCTGTATCGCCGCTTGTCGGGGCTGACCACCAAGGTCGAACTGGAAGGCTTTGCCGCCGAGCTGATCGACCGTTTCGGCAAGCTGCCGCGCGAGGTGAACACACTGCTTCTGGTGGTTCGGATCAAGGCCATGTGCAAGAAGGCCGGCATTGCCAAGCTGGACGGGGGCCCCAAGGGCGCCACGATCCAATTCCACAACGACAAGTTCGCCTCGCCCCAGGGGCTGGTCGAATTCATCAAGGCACAGGATGGACTTGCCAAGGTGCGCGACAACAAGATCGTGGTGCGCCGCGATTGGAAACGTGACAAGGACAAGATCCAGGGCGCCTTTGCCATAGCGCGTGATCTGGCCGAAAAGGTTGTCGCCGAAAAGAAGAAGGCCAAGGCCTGAGACAGGCCCTGGCCCCGGCTTTTCCCGCGATTTTCGATAGCGCCAACCGCGACCGGGGCAATGCCCAAAGATGCATCCCGGATAACAATTCACATTTCAGCCACATTCCTGACGCCCGAGGACCGTATTTTTCCTACAACCTGAAATTGATGTTTCTCAAATTCAGGATAAGTGGCATGTTGGTTTCCACGGCAAGAACACGGGTCCTTCGGCTCGTTAAGGATGAACAGGGCAGCTCGACGGTCGAGTTCTCGATCCTCTTTCCGGGGCTGATCTTCCTGATCGCCGGGTGCATCTGGTTGTCGGTCTACGTCATCACCATCGGCAACGTGCAGCAATTGACCTACGAGGTCGCGCGACAGGCCCTACAGCATCGGGTCGCGGCGCCGGATCACCCCGCGCTGTGCCGCCAGGTGGGGGATGTTCTGGTCCCCGAGATGGTCACCACTCTGACGCTGATCGACCCCGACAAGATCACGGGCCTGTCCTGTTCCCCCGCCGAGATACCGGGGTGGAGCCGGGTGACGCTGACCTATGACGCCTCGAGCATCGGGTTCTCCCCCCTGATCCGGGCCTTCAACGGCGGCTCTGACGTGATCGTCGGCCGTGCCCTCATCATGGGAGGCTGACATGTTCTGGCGTAACGAGTGCGGTTCCATCACCACGGCCACCTTGATGATCCTGCCCGCGCTGCTTTTGGGCGCGGCCATGACCATCGACCTGCTTTACCTGAACGACCATCGCAGCCATGTGCAGGCGCAGGCCGATTTTTCCGCCCTCGAGGCCGTACGCCACGTGGGTGACGAAGAGCGGGCCTTTGTCCAGGCCTCCCGGTCGGTGGCGTATAATGACCTCTTTCCCGCCCGCGCGCTGCAACCGGCGCAGGTGACACTGGGCCGGTTCGAACAGGGCGTCTTTACGCCCGCATCCACGGACCCGCGGCGCCCCAATGCCGCGCATGTCAAGGCGGTGGCCGATGCCCATATGCAAGTGGCCGGTTTCCTGGGCCGCGAAAAGGCCACCGTGATCACCCGTCAGGCCACTGCCGTCGCCCGCGAGAGGGTGAGTTTCAGCCTGGCCAACTGCCTGCTGTCGCTCAACCTGTTTCACGGTGCGCTCGAGCCGATCCTGGGCGCGGACCTGGATGCGATCTGTTCCGAGGGGGCGCTGTTCCTGCGCACCGATGCGCTGTTGGAAACGCTTTCTGTCGATCTCGACGCGCCGTTGACCTACGGCGACGTGCTGGATGCGGATATTGCCCTGTCGCGGATCCTGTCGCTGGCGGTCGGTGCCGAGGTGAACGCGCCGGATGCGGCCCTGCGCCTGGGCGATATACTGCACCTGGATTCCGGCACCCGGGGCATGGCGATCGGCACCCGTATCCCCGGGTCTTTCATCAGCGGCAGCGATCTTGTCTTCGGCTCCGTCGAACTTCTGGGCGAACATGCGCTGGACCTGAACCTGCGTGCGGACCTGGGGCCACTGGCCGATGTGCCGGTGTCGCTGACCATCGTCGAACCGCGCCGCATCGTCGCCAATGTCGAACCGGGCACGCCCGAGGCCTATGCGGAAACCGCGCAGATCCGGCTGGCGGTTCAGGGGCTGGACCTGTTGGGCCTGGTGACGCTGGACCTGTCGCTGCGCGTCGCCCATGCCGAGGCGAGACTGACCGACCGCGCCTCCAGCTGTCATGCTGCCGCGCGCGGCGAACCGGTGGCGATCTTCGATCCGGTGCAGGCCGGGCTGGTGGATCTCTACATCGACCTGACGGCGCTGGGGCTGACCGTGCGCGATGAGATCGCGCTGGTGCAATCCGCCCCGCAGGAGATCGGGTTCACGGCGCGGGACATTGCGCGGCACCGGACGGCCGTTGTGGCGCCGCGGCTAGAAGGCACCTTGTCGGAACTGGATTCCGCTCTGCTGAGCTTGCTGGGGCAGTTGCCTCTGGCCAACCTGACAACCGGCCTCGTCGGCGGACTGCTCTCGCCGATCCTGGACAGTCTCTCGCCGGTCGAGGACCTGCTGGCCGCGATCGTCCATGATTTCGTCGGCCTTGCGATTGCGCCGGCCCGCCTGACACCTCTGGGCACCGATTGCAGGATCGCGCTGGTGCAATAACCGCTGCATTCCGGGGCCGATGGCCCGTGAAACGGGGCAGTTGCGGATCAATAGGGCAACCGGTCAAGGCGTAGTCCCGGATCCGCGGCCTCGAGGAGCGAGAAATACCCGTATTGAACCTGCGAGACCGGCACACGCTTGCTGCGCGCGGCGCCCTTGGGGACCGAGTATTCGCAGCCTTCGCCGGTCATGTCATTGGTGATGACCTCGACGGTTTCGCCCCATTGATCGGTCTTCCAGTTGACGAATTTCTGTTGCCAGTAGATGTCCGACGTGGCGCTTTCATCCGCGCCCCAGGCTTTCTGGTTGGCACAGGCACGGCGGAAATCCATCTCTGTCATTGTCTGGGAGGTGGGGCGCAGCGGCCCGATCGTGATCCCCCAGCGGCCGGCCTGGTCAACGGTTTCGACATGGAACATGCGGTCCGGCGGGGTGCGCAACATGGTGGCGATCAGCGAAGGTTTCAGATGCTCGCCGTCCTCGAAGCCACGGTTCTGCATGAGATCCTCGACGGTGCGGGCCAAGGTCTCCATCGCCAGGGCATAGGCGCGGGTGACGGTCGCCGCGTCGTAGTCGCCGCGCTCGACCTGGAGCGATGGGGCGTGAAACCCAAGCCGCGCCGTCGGATGCATGACCCGCCACTTGTAATAGCCGCTTTCATGGGCGTGAAAGCTGCCCGCCATGAACAGCAAGGCGCAGGCGCTTTCACAGCGTGCACCGGCCTCAAGCTTGGTTCCAATGGCCATCTCGCGCAGCACCGCGCCCAGTTTCAACGCTTCGGAAATGGCGCCGCCGGGACTGTCCAGGCAGATGACGGAAACGCCGTACCGGTTCTGGCTGCGCCAGCCTTCGATGGAGCTGCGCAGGCTGCGGGCCATGCGGTCGGCATCGCCCGGTGCAAACTGGCCGGTGATCCTATGGGTGCAGGCGATGGCCGGGTCCGGGGCCTGGATGTCGATGGCATCGTTGGTCATGCCGATCACCCGCAACTCGGCCGCATGGGCGGGCAGGGCGAGCAGGCCGAAAAGTGCCAAAACAAGCTTTTTCATGGGCAAAACTCCGAGAAATGCGCCCTCAGTATTCCGTCACAAGCGATTCCGGTCAAACCCGGTTGCACGGGCGGGCTTGACCCCGGTGTGGGGCCGGTCCGACTGTGAGCCATGCGGATCGCGACCCTGAACATGCAGAACCTGCGTTTGATGCCGGATGGCAAGGTTTTCGGAGCGCGCGACCGTGACGATGACGAAAGCCCGGCGCTGGACGAGGCGGACCGCCGGTTGACCGCGGCACTGCTGGCGCAGGCGGATGCCGACGTGCTGGCCTTGCAGGAGGTCTTTGACCAGGCCAGCCTGGATGCCTTTCACGACCGCTACCTGATGCAACACTGTGCGCCCTATCCCTGGCGGCTGTGCATGCCGGGCAACGATGGGCGTGGCCTGGACGTGGCGATCATGTCGCGCAGTCCCTGGGATCATGCCGCCAGCCACGCGGAGGTGACACCCGAGGACCTGGGCCTCGATCCGCCCGAGGACATGGCCCGCGATCTACCGATCTTTCGGCGCGACGGTCTGGAGTTGCGTTTTGGCGAGCTGACGCTTTTCGTCGTGCATTTCAAGGCGCCATACCCGGATGCGGCGCGGGCCTGGGCGGTGCGGCGGCTGGAGGCGGAGGCGCTTGCGCGGTTGGTGGCGCGCGCCGGACCGCTGTGGCTGGTGGCGGGGGACCTGAACGAGCCGGGAACGGCGTCCGAACGGGCCGTGGCACCGCTTGAGGCGCTTGGCGAAAACCTGATGCTGCGGCTGCCCGAGGCCGAGCGCTGGACCTATTTCCAGCCAGATGAGCGGCGCTATGGCGCGCCCGACGGATTGATCGCCTCACCCATGCTGGCCGCCCGGCTCGAAGGGGTCGTGCCGCAGGTGTTGCGCGCCGGAATGGGACGGGAGGCGGGGCCGGAAGGCGCCGAGCGTCTGCCGGAAACCGGGCTTCATCGTCCGCATGCCAGTGATCACGCGGGGGTTGTGTTGGACCTGGGGGTCGTCAAGCGGTAGCTTACCTGGCAGTCCTGGTGCGGCTGCGCGGAATGTGTGCGGCGGCCAAGGCGTTTGGGCAAGAATATGCCACCGTCTGCAAGGACTTCATGTCGCTTTGTTTCAGGTTCCCTCTGTGCGCATCCAGGTCGCCTGACACTTTAAGAATGTAGCGTAATATGCTGTATTTAAATATTTAATATCTTAAACGACTGTGGTCTGGAAGTAATAACCCGTCAGGTGAAGTTCCAGCGTTGGACGCTGACAACAGCAGAAATGCTCCTGCACGCGATAGGCGAAAAATGGCCTCCTGTTACTCTGGTTGCTTGACCGCGTTGCGGGGGTTTGGGATCGTTTCCACACCACTAAGTTGAACGCCGCCAACAGAAAGCAGATACGGAAACACGGGCTCTGGCCCGCAACAAGAGGTTTTGCCCGTGGGGACCAAACGCAACGAGCTCTGGACGGAAAGTGCAGAGGTTCATTTCCTTCGGACCCGGAGAGGCGCTATGGCTGCGGCGGAGCGGGCCTTTGCGACCTATGACACGCTCACCGACCCCGACACGGGCGGACGCGCGCCGGAGATCTGGGACCTGGACCTTTTTATCCTGCAAGCGCCCCACGACGGCATCGCGGACCAGCTTGGCGGGCTGGGCGATTGGGTGGCGTCGGTGACGGTCTTTGGACAGGTCCGCGACGCGTTGCGGATCGCGGAGCGGGTGGACGGCGACGGCGCCGCCTTCCTGGTGAACATTGATGTCTTCGGGCCGCTGGAACAAGCAGTGGATGTCCTGCTGTCCCTGCGCCGCACGAACCCCATGCTGACCATTCTTGTGATGTCGTCCGAGTTCGTGCGCGACGATACCTCGCTGGAGCGCAGCGCCATCGCAGACACCTCCCTGCGGCTGCCCTGCACGCCGGAACGCCTGCGGGACGGGTTGTTCTGTGCGGCGGAAAACACCAAGCTGCGCCAGTTGGGCTTGGCTCTCTGACGAATTTGCTCGTCCGGGTGACGGATGAGTGAGTAAAGGTTTGTGGAGGATTTCCGTTGCCTTGCTTGCACGACCACGTCAAAGGTTAACAATTCGTTAACGCATGATGGTGGTATTATGGGGCGATTGCTCTTTCTGGCGGTGGTCTTTGTCGCAGGCTCGGTTCTGGCCGAGCCAGAAAAGTCCACACCGACGCAGCGTCTGGATCAGTTTCGGACGGCGCAGGCTTTTGACTGCCGAAACGTGAGCTGCAAGCGCCTGCGCTCTTGCGAGGAGGCCTGTTTCAAGCTGGTTCAATGCGGGCAAAAGGTACGCGACGGGGACAATGACGGAATCCCCTGCGAGAATCTCTGTTCTCGACGCTGTTAGAAAAAAAGGCCCGGCGGTAGGCCGGGCCTTTGATCTGTGGACTCAGGCCCGGCGGCGGCGGCCGCCGGTGCGGCCTGCGCGGCCGCGGCCTTCCTGGCCGGCCTTGGGGGCCTGGCGGTTGAACTCGATCCAGGCGGCGCCGCCGTCGTCGTTGTTGGTCAGGAAGTTGGCGGCGCGGATGGCCTCCATCTCCTTGCCGGCGCGCGGCTTGGTCGAGCCCATGCCGAAGAGGGTGACAAAGGTCTCGTCGTCGATGTCCTCGGGCAGGATGATCCCGGCGGCGGCAACTTCGGCCTTTTTCTCGGCGATCTTGGCGGCGTTCACCGGCAGGGCGACCGGGTTCATGATGGCCGAGGTCATGCCCGCGCCCATCGCCATCGGCAGGAAGGCGTTGTTGATGCCGTGACGGTTCGGCAGGCCGAAGGAGATGTTCGAGGCGCCGCAGGTGGTGTTCACGCCCAGTTCCTCGCGCAGACGGCGAACCAGGGTAAAGACCTGCTGGCCCGCGGTGGCCATTGCGCCGATGGGCATCACCAGCGGGTCGACCACGATGTCATGCGCGGGGATGCCGAAATCGGCGGCGCGCTCGACGATCTTCTTGGCCACGGCAAAGCGGACCTCGGGGTCTTCGGAGATGCCCGTGTCGTCGTTCGAGATCGCCACGACCGGCACGTTGTATTTCTTGACCAGCGGCAGAACCAGTTCCAGGCGCTCTTCCTCACCAGTGACCGAGTTCAGCAGCGGACGGCCTTCGGCGGCGGCCAGGCCGTTTTCCAGGGCGCCGGGAACCGAGCTGTCGATGCAGAGCGGGATGTCGACGACCTTCTGCACCACTTCGACCAGCTGGCGCATCAGCGTCGGCTCTACAAAGTTGTTGTCGGCGTAGCGCGGATCCTCGGCCATCTTGTTGGAGAAGACGGCGCCCGAGTTGATGTCCAGAACGGTGGCGCCGGCGGCAACCTGCGCGATGGCGTCGGCCTCGACGCGGCTGAAATCGCCGGCTTCGAGTTCCACGTTCAGGATCTTGCGGCCCGTGGGGTTGATCCGCTCGCCGATCACGCAGAACGGTTCGTCAAAGCCGATGACGGCGGTTTTGGTTTTCGACTCGACGATGGTGCGGGTCATTGAACTGGCTCTCCTGTCAGGCGCCCGAGGATCAGCTCGAGCGCGGGGTCGTTGAAATCTTGTATCGTGTCCTGCGCGCCGTGGGCACGCAGGTCTGCATCCGCAAGCCCCGAACGGAGCCCCACGGTATAAGCACCCGACGCGGCCGCGGCGCGCAGCCCCGAGGCGCTGTCCTCGAAGGCGACGGCATGGCCGGGCGCGATGTCCAGCGCACGCATCGCCGCCAGGTAAGGCTCGGGGTCGGGTTTGCCCCGGGCGCATTCCTCGCCGATGACCAGCACCTCGAAGGCCGCGCGCAGGCCCACGGCCTCGAGCATGGCCTCGGCGTTGAGCCGGTTGGCATTGGTCACGACGGCCAGCGCCCAGCCTTCGGCCTGCGCCCGGTCGATCAGCTTTTCGGCCCCGGGCATGGCCGGGTAGGGACGCGGCAGGCGGTCGCGGAACCGCGCCTCCTTGAGGTCCGACAGGCCCTGCGGATCTTCGAGTTCCGGCAGGAACTCGGCAAAGAAATCCGTGTTCAGCCGGCCGTGCACATTTGCCATGTAGAAGTCCTCGGTGACCTCGATGCCATAGGGCACCATCAGGTCGACGAAGACCTCCCGATGAATGTCATCGGTCATCAGCATTGTGCCGTCCAGGTCGAACAGCAGGGCCGGTCGGGTCATGCCTCAGCCATGTGCCGCGGCTGGACGGCCCGAGGCGCCGCCGTTTGCGATGGCCCATTCGGCGTTCGTCTTGATGCCGCCCAGCGGGAAGAAGTGGACCTGTTCGATGTTGAAGTCCGGGTTGGCCGCCTTGTGGGCCGCGAGCTGCGACAGGACCTCTGTCGGCTCGTAGGGCAGCAGCAGCTTGGACACGTCCATCGCGCGCTTTTGCAGGACCTTGAGCGAGGGGCCGACGCCGCAGGCGATGGCGAACTTGATCAGGGTCTGCAGCTTTGCCGGGCCGGCGATGCCGATGTGCACGGGCAGGTCGATGCCCTCGGATTTCAGGCGGTTGGCCCAGGTGATGATCGGACCGGCGTCAAAGGCGAACTGGGTGGCCAGGGCCATCTGCGCGTCGGTGCGTTCGCTGAACGACTGTTTCCAGCGCAGCGCTTCCATCACGGTGGCGTCGCCGCCGTTCGGGTCGATGTCCTTGTTGCCCTCGGGGTGACCGGCGACATGCAGCCGCTTGAAGCCCGCCTTGTCGAAGAGGCCGGTTTCCATCAGCTGCATGGAGCTGTGGAAATCGCCGTGCGGTTCGGTCACGCCACCGGCCAGCAGCAGCGCCTGCTCGACGCCTGCCTCGCCCTGGTACATGGCGATCCAGTTTTCCAGCGTCGCGGCATCCTTGATGATCCGGGCCGGGAAATGCGGCATCACGTTATAGCCTTCGCCCGACAGGCGCTTGGCCGTGGCGACCATTTCCTCGATCGGCGTGCCCTCGATATGGGCGATGTAGACGCGGGTGCCCTCGGGCAGCAGCGCGCGGAAATCCTCGACCTTGGAGGCCGTGCGCGGCATGACCTCGATCGAGTAGTTCTGCAGGAAGGCCTCCATCTCGGGGTTGCCGGTTTTGGGGGCCTCGTCGCGCTTGCGGAAGTTCAAGAGGGCCATGAGCGTCTCCTTAAGGGTCATGTCGTGATCCGGGCCTCAGGCCCAGCCGTCGTTGGCGATGAGCGCCTTGATGCGCTCTTGATCGAACTCCGCCTCCAGCCGTGCGGCTTCGGCGTTTGCGGCTTCCTGCGGGTCGCCCTCGACCGAGCCGGAGGCCACCTTGCGCCACTCTGCAAGATAGGCGTCCGTCTCGGCGGCGCCAGTTTTCATGGCGGCGCGGTCGATGGCCTGCTCGAACCGTTCGGGCAGCTGGACCTTGGCGCCACGGCGGCCCTTGCCCACGATGACCTGGGCGGGGATGTCGCGCCAGTAGACGATGGTCAGCTCTGCCATAGGTCCGATTCCCTTGCTTCTTCGTGCTTCTTTACGCGCGGTACGACATGGGCACGGGTCGATTTTCGACTTGTCCCGCGCCATGCGCGACAGCTTATGCCGGGTGCGTCCGGGTTCCAACCGCAACGAAGGTCAGAAGTTCTCACCATCTAGATGAGGAAAATTAAGGTTTGTGCCCGAATTCTGCCGCATACCGCTGGTAGCCGCATGTCACGCAAGGGAAGGGAATGCGCCTTGGTCATCGCAATCGACGCCTGGAAACTGGCCTATGTCGCCCTGCCGAAGGCGGGGTGTTCATCGGTGAAGAAGGCGCTTGCGATGCTGGACCCCTGGGTGGCTGTCCCGGACAAGCCCGATTTCCAGACCTGGCACCGGATCTACCAGACACGGCGGTATCATCCCGGGCTCTGGGCCGAACACGCCGATTTCTTTCGGTTCTGCGTGGTGCGCGATCCGGCGAAGCGCCTTATGTCGTGCTACACCGACATCGTCGTCAAGCGCCGCGCGCTCAAGGACAGCCCAAGGGTGCGCGCGACAGGCGGCCTGCCGGTGAACCCGGACCCCGACACGTTCTTTTGTCGCTTGCCGCGCTACCGGCGCAAATCGTCCATCGTCAAGCACCACGTTCTGGGGGCCGAGTTGTTCCTTGGCCCGGACCTGCGTGGCGATTACGACCGGGTCTATCGCACCGGCGAACTCGACGAACTGGCCGCTGACCTGAGCCGACGCACCGGCGAAACCGTCCGGATGCCGCATGCCAATTCCAGCGGCGGAAAGCTGTCGATCTTCGACCTCGAGGGGCGCACCATCGACCGGTTGCGCCCGCTTTTGGACGCCGAGTACGACTACCTGCGCGATTACTTTGTCAATCCGCTGGGACCCCGGATACATGATGCTTGCGCGATAGGGGAACGGCGCGTATCGTGAAGGCAAGTTGATCTCGGAAAAGGCGCGACGTCATGGCGCCAAAGCGTCCCAAGGCTGCGGGCGCTTTCCCGAAACCGGTCGAGAGCCCCGCGCCATCACGGCCAGATCCCAACGCGCTCTATGCGGCGCTGGATCTGGGAACAAACAGTTGCCGCATGCTGATTGCCCAGCCGAAGGGCAGCCAGTTCCATGTGGTCGACAGCTTTTCGAAGTCCGTCCAGCTAGGGTACGGTCTCGAAAAGACTGGCCGACTTAGCCGCGCCTCGATGGGGCGTACGGTGTCGGCCCTGCATGTGTGCCGTCAGAAAATCGAACGCCACAAGGTGACCCGGATGCGTCTGGTCGCGACAGAGGCCTGTCGCCGGGCGCGCAACGCGCGGGAGTTCATCCGCCACATCCAGCGTGAAACCGGGTTGAAGATGGAGATCATCCAGCCCGAGGAAGAAGCGCGTCTGGCAGTGATTTCCTGCGCGCCGCTGGTCTCGACCAAGACCGAACAGCTCTTGGTGGTGGATATCGGCGGCGGGTCGACGGAACTGGTCTGGATCGACCTCAGCAAGGTCGCGCCCCGGGAACGGCCGCGCGCGATCATGCGCCTGCACGCGGGCTTTCATCCGCCCGACAGCCCGTTCCCCTCGGCCAAGGTGGTGGACTGGATCAGCGTGCCGCTGGGCGTGGCAACGCTACGCGACCAGTTTTCCGACGTCATGGACGATGCCGCGCGCTATGCGCTGATGAGCTGGTATTTCGAGGAAAACCTGGCCGAATTCGCCCCGTACCAGGACGAACAGGCGCGCGAGGGATTCCAGATCGTCGGCACCTCGGGCACGGTCACGACCGTTGCCGCCTCGCACCTTGGCCTGCGCCGCTACGACCGGACCAAGGTGGACGGGCTGCGCATGTCCTCGGACCAGATCGAGGCTGTGATCCAGCGCTACCTGGCGATGGGACCGGCGGGCCGCCGCAAGGACCCGCGCATCGGCCCGGACCGGCATGCGCTGATCATGAGCGGGTCGGCGATCCTGCAGGCTTTGCTGCGGCTTTGGCCGACCGACCGCCTTTCGGTGGCCGATCGGGGTCTGCGTGAGGGGCTGCTGTACGCCCAGATGTCCGCCGATGGCGTGCTGGAGGACGGCCCTCTCTGACGGGGGCGCCCCTCAGGCGGTGGTCCGCATCAGTTCTTCGAAACCGCCAAAGATCATGCGTTTGCCGTCGAAGGGCATGTCGAAGGGCTCTTCGTCGCTCATCATCTTGCCCCAGCCCGCATCCCGGACCTCTTTCGACGGCCAGACGATGTACCCTGCGGCGACGCTCTCGCCCTCTTGCGCCTTGACCGCCAGCGGCAGCGACGTGACCTCGCCATCGGGGATGTCGCTGGGCCAGAGATCGACGACATCCGTCGCGCCCAGGCCGATGAACATCCCCTGGGTGAATTTGACGAAATCGCCGTAGGCGGCCTTCTTGTCATCCCGGATCGGAGCAAGGAAAATGTCGTAATAGGGCATGGGTCTCTCCTGTTGCGGTCCTGCGCCGGCATTTGGTCTCCTTTGGCGAGAAAAGGCAACAGGCAGCGCGTGATCGGGAACGGTCTTTCGAGTGGCGCCGCATTGGCGTATGCAAGGGGTTCCCAAAGCAAGGTCGCGTTCAGATGGCGAAGAAACCCACAGGCAGTAAATCCGGCGGCAAGAACAGCTCGGGGCGCGGGCAGCGTGACCTCAAGGTCAAGGTCAAGACCGCGCGGGGGCGCAAGCTCTCGTCGACGCTCTGGCTGCAACGGCAGCTGAACGACCCTTACGTCAAGCGCGCCAAGGACGCGGGGTATCGCGGACGCGCGGCCTTCAAGATCCTGGAAATCGACGACAAGTATCGGTTCCTCGTGCCCGGCGCACGGGTGGTCGACCTGGGATGCGCGCCCGGTGGCTGGTGCCAGGTGGCAGTGCCGCGGGTCAATGCGCTGGGGGAAAAGCAGGGCAAGGCGCAGGGGTTCGTCCTGGGTGTCGACCTGCAAGTGGTCGACCCGATCCCGGGGGCCGAGATCCACCAGCTGGATTTCATGGAGGACGGTGCCGACGACAAGGTCAAGGCCTGGCTGGGGGGCAAGGCCGATGTGGTCATGTCGGACATGGCCGCGGCCTCGTCCGGGCACAAGCAGACCGATCACCTGCGGATCATCGCCCTGTGCGAGGCGGCGGCGCACCTGGCCTTCGACGTGCTGGAAGAGGGCGGCACCTTTGTCGCCAAGGTGCTTCAGGGCGGGGCCGAGGGCAGCCTTCAGGCCGAGCTCAAACGCCGGTTCGAAAAGGTCGCGAATTTCAAGCCGCCGGCGAGCCGGTCCGATTCAAGCGAAAAATTCGTTGTCGCCACGGGGTTCCGCGGCTGAGAGAGGCAATGGCCACCTCTTGCAGGCGGCGCGCCTCTTCGGGGCTGAGCACGGTTTCGCGGTGGACGGGGACAGGGCTTTCGTCCCCGGGCAAGCGTTCCTGCCGGTAGAGCGCGAACAGCCGCGCGTGGCGCGCCCCGCGCAGGGGCGCCGTCTGGTCATCGCTGTCGCGCATGGGCCTCTCGTGTGGCAGCGGGCCTTGGGGTGCGGACGCAGGGTCAACGGCAGGTGTTGTGCCGAGTCGCGCCGCGAAAAACAAGGCGAAACCGTGCATTTGAGGGATTGACGCCCCGTCGCTATGCCGTCTGGATGGGCGCAAAGCGGGGAGGGTGGCATGAAGACGATCCTGTGTTACGGCGACAGCAATACCCACGGCACGGCGCCGCTTCCGGCGCCCGGCGTGGACCTGCGCCATCCGCCCGGAGACCGCTGGCCCGACGTGATGGCCCGCGAGTTGGGCGCCGGTTTCCGCGTCATCGACGAGGGGCTGCCCGGGCGCACCACCGTGCACGATGACGTGGTCGAGGGCGGCATGCGCAACGGTGCGACGGTGCTGCCTGCGATCCTGCACAGCCACAAGCCGATTGACCTGATGGTGCTCATGCTGGGCACCAACGACCTCAAGATACGCTTTTCGGTCAGCGCCTGGGAAATCGCCCGCTCGGTCGAGCGGCTGGCGCTGATGGCGCGGGCCGAAGGTGTGGTGCGCGATATCCTCCTTGTCTCTCCGGTGCCGGTGCAGGAAACCGGCGCCCTGCGCGAGGTCTTTGCCGGGGCCGAGGCACGGCAGGCCGGGATGGACGGGTTCATCGAGGCGGCTGCCGAGCGGCAAGGGGCCGGTTTCCTGCGCGCCGGCGATCACGTCGCCGTATCGCCCAAGGACGGCGTCCACTGGGAGCCGGAGGCGCATCACCGCTTTGGCAAGGTTCTGGCCGGGGTCGTCGCGGAGCGTTTGGCGTGAGGGCCTTGTGCCTTGTCCTCGCGCTGGCCGGATGCGCTGCTGCCCCGCCGAACATCGATCTGCCGCTGCGCAATCCCACGGCACCCGTGGCCTCGCAGGCGGATGCGGCCCTGGGGCGGCTTAGCGGGGACTGGCGCGTTGTCCAGGGCGCTGGAGTGCACCCCGGCACGCGGGTGAGGTTCGACGCGGGGCAAGCGGTGATTGGCGCGCGCGCGATGCCGGTCACGGATGAGGGGCAGGGACGGCTGATGCTTGGTGGCGCGCCGGTCTGGGTCTACTGGATCGACGCGGACAACAGGACGGCGGCGCTTGGCGATCCCGATGGGCGGCGGGTCTGGATCATGGACCGCACCGGGACTCCCGGGGAACGTCTGCGCGCGGCGCGCGAAATCCTGGCCTGGTACGGCTATGACCTGGAACGGCTGGAGCAGGAATGACCCGGGTTCTGATCACCGCAGGGGCCGCGGGCCTTGGCCGGGCGATGGCCGAGGGCTGTCTTGCCCGGGGTGACCGGGTGGCTGTCTGCGACGTCGATCCCTCTGCGGTCGATGCATTTCGCACCGACCATCCGCAGGCCCTGGCTGAGGTCGTCGATGTGACCGACGAGAGTGCCATGACCGCCTTCCTTGGCCGTGTCGAAGAGACGTTCGGCGGCGTTGACGTGGTCTGTGCAAACGCCGGAACGGGCGGGCAGGCGGGCCGGATCGAGACGCTGGACCTGGACGCCTGGCGGGCCTGTCTCGACGTCAACCTGACGGGTGCCTTCCTGACCTGCCGCTGGGCGGCGCGTGTCATGCGCGCGCAGGGCGACGGGCTGATCGTCTTGACCAGTTCGACCGCCGGCCTGCATGGCTACCCTTTGCGCGCGCCCTATGCCTCGGCCAAATGGGCCATCGTCGGGCTGACCAAGACCCTGGCGATGGAGTTGGGTCCGGCAGGCATTCGGGTGAACGCGATCTGCCCGGGCGCGGTCGAGGGCGACCGGATGGACAGGGTTGTCGCAATGGAAAGCGCGGCGTCGGGCCTCAGCCCCGAGGAGGTGCGCGCGCTTTACGTGCGCGGTGTCTCGCTGCGCAGCTGGGTGACGGCAGAGGACGTGGCCGAGACGGTTCTCTGGCTCTCTTCGCCCGCGGCCCGCAAGATTTCCGGGCAGATCCTGGCGATCGACGGGCACACGGAAACCCTGTCCCCCTGAGGGCGGGAACAGGGCGCGGGGCACTTTCGGTCAGATAAAGGGCCGCTTAGGGTGGAAACGAAACCAAACAGGGAGTGTGACGTGGCAAGACGGGCAGCGATCATCGGCGGTGGTGTCATCGGTGGAGGCTGGGCGGCGCGTTTTGCGCTGATGGGCTGGGAGGTGCGGGTCTACGATCCCGACCCCGAGGCCGAGCGCAAGATCGGCGAGGTCATGGCCGGGGCCGCGCGGACCCTGCCCATGCTGTTCGAGGCACCGATGCCGGCACGGGGCGCAATCAGTTTCCACGACAGCCTTGCCGAGGCGGTTGAGGGCGCCGAGTACATCCAGGAAAGCGTGCCCGAACGGCTGGACCTGAAACACAAGGTCTATGCCGAGATCCAGGACGCCTGCGAACCCGGCGCGGTGCTGGCCTCGTCTACCAGCGGGTTCAAACCCTCGCAGCTGCAGGAGGGGGCGGCGCGTCCCGGTCAGATTGTCGTCGCGCATCCCTTCAACCCAGTCTACCTCTTGCCGCTGGTCGAGCTGGTGCCCGGCGAGGGGGCGGCGCCGGACATCGTGCAAAAGGCGCGCGAGATCCTCACCGGGATCGGCATGTACCCGCTGCATGTCCGGGCCGAGATCGACGCCCATATCGCGGACCGGTTCCTCGAGGCGGTCTGGCGCGAGGCCTTGTGGCTGGTCAAGGACGGTATCGCCACGACCGAAGAGATCGACAACGCGATCCGCTATGGCTTTGG
This sequence comes from Antarctobacter albus, assembly GCF_900101505.1. Lineage (GTDB taxonomy): Bacteria > Pseudomonadota > Alphaproteobacteria > Rhodobacterales > Rhodobacteraceae > Antarctobacter > Antarctobacter albus. The sequence goes on along the minus strand of NZ_FMZI01000001.1, from coordinate 594,968 downwards.
CCTGCGGTGGGCGCAGATGGGCCTGTTCGAGACCTATCGCGTCGCCGGTGGCGAGGCCGGGATGCGGCATTTCATGGCCCAGTTCGGTCCTTGCCTGTCCTGGCCCTGGACCAGGTTGACGGATGTGCCGGAGTTCACCGACGAGCTTGTCGACCTGATCACGGAGCAGTCGGATGCGCAGTCCGGTCACATGTCGATCCGTGACCTGGAACGGTTGCGGGATGACAACCTGGTGGCGATTCTGCGGGCGCTCAAGATGCAGGGCGCGGCGGCGGGCAGGCTGATCCGCGCGCAGGACGACCGGATGCGCGGCCCGCTGGAGGAAACCGTGCCGATGGTGACCGTGCGCCGTGTCGTGCCGGTGGACTGGACCGATCTGAACGGCCACATGAACGAGGGGCGCTATGGCCAGGTCTTCTCGGACGCCTCGGAAGAGCTGATGACCCATGTCGGCGCCGACCAGGCCTATATCGACGCGGGAAACAGCTATTTCACCGCTGAAACCAACATCAAGTATCTTGCGGAAACGCTTGCCGGAGAAGAGATTTTCGTCGAGACGCGCGTGACCTTGGGCGAGGGCAAGAAGCTGCGTCTTTGGCACGAGATGAAGCGCGCCTCGGACGGAGAGGTGCTGGCCACCGGGGACCAGTTCATGCTGCATGTCTCGCTTGAGACACGCCGCAGCTGTCCGCCGCTGGACCATGTGCGCGAAAATGTCGAACGCCTGGCGCGAATGCACGCCAAGGCGTGACTCCGGCTTGATGCGACAGGAAGGAAACAGGGACAGGATATGGATGAACGGCGCTTTCTGACCGAACTGTTCGAGGTCGCGGTGGCTGCGGCGGATCCGGCCAAGGCGCTCGCCGGGGTTTTGCCGGACAAGCCGAAGGGACGGACCGTGGTTGTTGCCCTGGGCAAGGGGGCCGCGCAACTGGCTGCGGCCTTCGAGGACCTCTGGCAGGATCCGGTCGAGGGGGTAGTTGTCACGCGGTATGGCTATGCCACGCCCTGCCGTCACCTGCCGGTGATGGAAGCGGCGCATCCGGTGCCGGACGAGGCTGGCTTGATGGCCACAAAGGCGGTCTTTCGCGCGGTCGAGGGGCTGACGGAGGATGACCTGGTTGTCGCGTTGGTCTGCGGTGGCGGTTCGGCGCTCTTGCCCGCACCGCCCGAGGGGCTGTCTCTGGCGGATGAGCAGGCGCTGAACCGGGCGTTGCTGGCATCCGGGGCGCCGATTGGCGTGATGAACGCGATCCGCAAGCACGTCAGCAGGATCAAGGGCGGACGGCTGGCCGCTGCGGCGCATCCGGCAAGGGTGGTCTCTTTGGTGGTGTCTGATGTGCCGGGCGACGATCCCGCGCAGGTCGCCTCCGGGCCGACCGTTCCGGATGAGGTTGGCCAGCAGGATGCGCTGGCCATGATAGTGGCGCGGAATATCGTTTTGCCGGAGAAGGTTATGGCGCATATTTCAAGTGATGCAAGCGCTGCGCCCAACCCAGGTGACGCCTGCTTCCAGGGGAACACGGTGCGTGTCGTCGCCTCGGCCCGCCTGTCGCTGGAGGCAGCGGCGGAGCGGGTCGAAGCCGCGGGCCTGACGGCCGCTATCCTGTCTGACGCGATCGAGGGTGAGGCCTATGACGTGGGCCGTGTGCATGCGGCAGTTGCCCGGGAAATCGCCCTGCGCAATCGGCCCTTCAGCGCGCCGGTGGTTCTGTTGTCCGGGGGCGAGACCACGGTGACGCTTGGGGAAAACCCGGGGCGAGGCGGGCGGAACACGGCCTTTCTGATGGGGTTTGCCGAGGGCATCGAAGGACTGGCCGGGATCACTGCCCTGGCGGCGGACAGCGACGGCATCGACGGGACAGAGGACAACGCCGGTGCCTTTGTCGACGGCAGCAGCTTTGACCGGCTTCGGGCACAGGGCAAGGACCCGATGGGCTATGTCCAGAGGCAGGACCCCTACAGCGCCTTCGAGGCCCTGGGCGACATCTTCGCGCCCGGCCCGACGGGGACGAATGTCAATGATTTCAGGGCTGTGCTGATCCGTCCTCAGGAATAATCATACCCGAGGCGGGCTTCGGTCGCGAGGTCCAGGCCCGCACGCAGGAAGGGCAGGTCGGCCTCGGGAAAACGGCTCGGGGTTTCGGGACGCTCGGGCACGGCAGGCCGGAATTTCGATCCAAGGCGTTTGACCACCGGCCGGAAAGGCTGCGCATGAACCGGCAGGTCGAAGTGCTCGGACAGCGCGGTGACAAAATGCTCCGGCGCGGCCTGCACGGCCTCGAGCCGGCAAAAGGCCACGGAACAGCCCCGTTCCAAAAAGGACATCAGCCCCGACAGTTTCGCCTGCCGCAGGGCCGGGAGATTTGCAAAGGGGCGCCCGGTGAGTGGGTGTCTGTCATGCTGCAGGGGTTGCCCGATCCCGCCATGTTCAGCCACCTGGGGAAAATAGCGTTTGCGGTCCGCGATCGTGGCCCATTCCGCGCGCAGGAACGCGGCAAAGGGCAAAAGCTGCATCGCGGGCGGGCAATGCCAGGGTTTCGCATGCATCGACAGGGACCAGGCGCGTGCGTCGCGGACACAGCAAATCACCAGCAAGTCGGCCGGGATCGCCGTCATGTGGGGAAACCCGTGTTTCCAGCCCATGTCCTCGGTCGGTGTCAGGGTGCTGTTGCGCGCCACCAGCCGCTTGACGAAATTCGTGCCGGAAGAGCGTTCGCCAAACACCTGGAACCGCTGCGGCCGAAGCGGACCTTTCGCCATCTGCCATCCGGTGTCCGCGACTGCCTGTCCGATCATATCCGCCTCGTGCTGGTCCCTGAGCAAACCTAGCCGTCCGTTCCCCAGAATGCGATTCTCATATCGCCGTCGGTGCTGTAGTCTGCGTGGCAAAACAACGACAAAGAGGCCAGGGCAGATGCAATCGGTGGCGGCGGCGCTGACAATGGTGCGCGGGGATGCCTTTTTCCTGAATGCCTGGTTGCGCCACTATGGCGAGACCTTTGGGCGCGAAAATTGCTACATCGTCAATCATGGCCGTGGCGAGGATGTGGAAAACCTCGCAGAAGGATGCAATATCATCGGGATACCAGGCGATCCTCATCCTAACTTCGACATGAAGCGCTGGCGACTTCTCAACAACCTTGTCCAAGGGCTGCGCTGCTACTACACGCATGTGGTCGTGGGCGACGTGGATGAACTGGTGGTGGTGGATCCCGCGCATGGTGGGTCTCTGCTGGATTACCTTGCGGAGCAGAAACCGCGCCGCGTGCTGACGCCGCTGGGGCTGGAGGTCATCCACCGGATCGACGTCGAACCCGAAGAGATCACCGGCCCGATTCTCGGTCCGCGTCGCCATGTGCGCCTCGCGCCGCACTACTCCAAGCCCTGCATCATCAGCCAGGGCGTCAAGATCGCGCGCGGCGGGCATTTCACCCAGTATGACAAGCTGGTCACGCCGGACGAACTGTATCTCTTTCACCTGAAATTCTGCGATTTCGGCACCTACGTGCAGACCATGAACGCCCGCAATGCCGTCACGCAGGAGGTCGGTACGGATGTTCAGGATACCGCGATCGGTCGTCACTGGTTTGCCGAGGCGCGGGGAGAGGACAGGGCCGTCTTCGACGCCTTTGCGGATCTGCCGATGGAAGAAGGGTTTGATCTGGGCTGGGTGCGCAAGCGCATGGCGCGCAGCTGGGGTCCGCGTGGCGAGACCGGGTTCTACGCCTTCAAGCGACCGGATTATGCGCAACAGTACCGGCTGCCTGATCGTTTCACGGGATTGATTTAGACCTAGCGGCCACCGGAGGAGGTAAAGCTGATCTGGTCGATGTTCAGGCCGGGAAAGCTGTCCTCGAAAAAGGCGCCGGCACTTGCGAGGACGTTTTGCGACCGTCCGTCCAGCAGGTCAAAGCCCAGCTGCCACACGAAGTCTGGCGTGTAGAACAGCCCAAAGGCCACAATGGCACCAAGGAAGTAGGCGCGACCGTTCTTGCGGGCCACGCCGGCCGTCAGGGCCGCACGCATGACCTGGAAGGTCAGCATCACAAGGGTTGCGGCCAATGCCGCCGTCAGGGCTGAAAGGACAAGGTGCTGGGTGTCCGGTGCCAGACCTTCCTGCCGGAGGGCCAGTTCGATCCGGTCGCGGTTGGTGGCGATGGCAGAGATCGCATAGGCCGCACCAAATCCGGTCAGACCGGCTGTCAGCATCTTGGGCTGCGCTCGCCGGCGCGTGGCGGCCCCCTGGGCCTGTGCCTCGGGGTCGATACGGCGGACGCGGCGGCTGAAGTCGCTTTGGTCCTGCTTGCGGAAGGCGGTGGGGCGATAGGGCATGGTCATGCCCAATTCGGTAAAGGGTCTTTCGGGCAGGAATGGCATGAGAATGTGGCGCGAAACGGGCCTTCACATTCAAATCGTTCGGGTTTTGGCGAAAAATCGCGGTAAGGCGCCCCCGGTTGGCCGGGGGCGCCTGCCTTTGGTCTAACGGATCGCATCCAGGATTCGGGCCCAGCTGCGGATGCCCTTGTGAAAGCTCACGACGTCGTATTTCTCGTTAGGAGAGTGGATCTGGTCGTCGTCCTTGCCCCAGCCGACAAGCATCGTGTCCATGTCGAGGATCGACTTGAAATAACCCGCCACGGGGATCGAGCCGCCACAGCCGGTAAAGGCTGCCTCGTGCCCCCATTCGGCGCCCAGCACGCTGCGCGCGGATTCGAAGGCGGGGTGGGTGGTCTGCATCTGGCTGGCGGGCGAGGCGCCGTGGCCGTGGAACTCGACCGAGACATCCTCGGGCAACTGCGCCCGGACCCATTCACGGAAATGTTCGCGCAGGGCATGCGGGTCCTGCTGGCCGACAAGGCGGAAACTGACCTTGGCCGAGGCCTTGGACGGCAGAACGGTCTTGAACCCGTCGCCGGTGTAGCCGCCGATGATGCCGTTGATCTCGGCGGTGGGCCGCGACCAGATCATTTCCAGCGCACTGCGGTCCTGTTCCCCGGCGGGCTTTGACAGGCCGACATCGCCCAGAAAGGTGCCGTGATCGAAGTTGAGCGCCTCCCACTGTGCCTTCATCTCGTCCGACAGTTCTGGCACGCCATCGTAGAAATGCGGCACCTGGATATGGCCGTTGTCGTCATGCAGGTTGGCGAGGATGCGGGACAGCACGCGGATCGGATTGCGCGCGACGCCACCATACATTCCGGAATGCAGGTCCTTGTCCGGGCCGGTGAGGGTGATCTGCTCACCCAGCAGCCCGCGCAACTGCGTCATGATCGCGGGCACGCGGCTTTCGAACAGGCCGGTGTCGCAGATCAGGGCGATATCGGCTTTCAGCTCTTCCTTGTTTTCCTTGAGGAACGGGATCAGCGAGGGGGACCCGCTTTCTTCCTCACCCTCGAAGAAGAAAGTGATGCGGCAGGGCATGGAGCCATGTTCCGCCTTCCATGCCCGGCACGCCTCGACAAAGGTCATCAGCTGGCCCTTGTCGTCCGACGAGCCGCGTCCGCGGATGACGCGGCCCTTGGGTGTTTCCTCGATCGCGGGATCAAATGGATCGCGGTCCCAGAGGTCCAGCGGGTCGACCGGCTGCACATCGTAGTGGCCGTAGAACAGGACGTGCGGGCCATCGCCCTCGACATGGCCCACGACCATCGGGTGCCCCGGCGTGGCACGGGTTTCCGCCGCGATGCCAAGGCTTTGCAGGTCCTGGACCAGCCAGTCCGCCGCCTGCTGACACTTGTCGGCATAGGCCGGGTCGGTCGAGATGGAGGGAATGCGCAAGAGCGCCATGAGGCGATCCAGAGCAGCGGGAAGATCGGCGTCGATGCGCGCAAGCGTGGCGTCGAGAGACATGGGGACTCCTGATTTTTCGGCGAGGCTAACAGACCGCTTGGGACTGTCCAGCCGGATCAGGGTTCGACAAGCGGCGCGGCGGCCAGGACCTCTCCGGTGGGGGCGCCGGTGGGCGAGCCGCCGGGCGGTTCGTCCGAAACGGCGAGCGTGCCCCCGGCCATCCGGGCGGCCACCGCCGGTGACAGCGCGATTTCGGTCACTTCCGCATCGGGCAGCACGCCCAGCGAAACCGGCGCCGGATCATCCGCCGCGATCAGCCAGAGTTCCAGAGCGCGGCCTTCGCGCGGACCACCCTCGAGCCGGGCCAGCACCAGCTCCTCGCCGGTGACATGCGCCTCGAACCGCAGGGCACCATCGGCAGAGGCCAGCTCAGCGCCAAGATCCGGGCCACGGGTCAGGAAGGGCAGGGGGGCGACATAGGCCAGCGCGGCCAGCGTCGCCGCGCCAAGTCCAGCCCCCAGCCACCAGCGACGCGCGCGCGATTCCGGCGCCCCGCCGACAGAGGCCAGCAGCGCGCGCCGGACGCGGGGAGAGGGTCTCACCTCGTCCAGTTCCTCTGCCAGGTCGGCCAGGCGGGATTCCCAGCGGTGAACGCGGGCGGCAAATTCCGGGTCTTCGGCCACGCGGCGCGCGGCGACGCCTTCGAGATCCGCCGAGAGCAGGCGCAGGACATATTCCGCGGCCAACAGCTCGTCGTCGTCTTCGGGCATTTCGGGCAGATCGGAGCTCATCGGGACATGCACTCCCTGAGGCTCTGCAGACTCCGGCGCAGCCAGGTCCGCATGGTGTTGAGTGGCACGTCGAACTTGGCCGCAAGATCGGCGTAGCTGGCCCCTTCCAGATAGGCGCCGCGCACGGCGCTGGCCCGCTGATCCGGCAGTTCATCGAGACAGTTCACGATGCGCTGGCTTTCGGAGGCGGCGATGGTCGAAGCCTCGGGGCCGGGACGGGAATCAGGCAATGTATCCGTCTCGGTCCTGTCCTGCCCGGATTGCGACCGTTGCCGGGCGCGCAGTCGGTCGATGGCGATGTTGCGGGCCAGGGTGATCAGCCAGGTCATCGGGCTGTGGCCGGTGACGGCATAGCGGTCTGCCTTGTTCCAGATGCGCAGGAAGACCTCTTGCAGGGTATCTTCGGCCTCTTCGCGGTCTTTCAGGACCGACAGGCAGATCGCCAGCAATTTGCCGCTGGTGGCATCGTAAAGGGCCCCGAATGCGCCGCGGTCGCGCAAAGCGACGCGTGCGATCAGGGCCTCGATGTCGCTTCGGGTTGTCATGCCTGCTCCGGTTTTGCAAAGACGTCATGCAGGTTAGGGCGCGTGTGGGTCAAGGCAATGAATCATGTTTCCGATATGCGTCATTATGTACCTACGATCAAAGTTGTAATGGTCACTCCGTTGATTCAGATCAAGGATGCGACCGATAGTCCGGTTCTAAACGGTGGACACATCACCTCGCGGTCGTTAGTTATTCATGAAATTGAATAAGGTGTGACTGCAGCACCGGCCCCCTGGCGAGGGTCGAAAGTAGAAGGAGGAGCCCGGTGGACTACACCGCGAAACTGGATGACGCCCTGAACCGTCTGCACGAAGAAGGCCGTTACCGCACCTTCATCGACATCGAGCGCAAGAAGGGCCAGTTCCCGCATGCCACCTGGCGCAAGCCGGACGGAAGCGAGACACCGATCACCGTCTGGTGCGGCAACGACTACCTGGGCATGGGGCAACACCCGGTTGTCCTCGAAGCCATGCACGAGGCGATCGACGCCACCGGCGCCGGCTCGGGCGGGACGCGCAATATCTCGGGCACTACGGTCTATCACAAGCGGCTGGAGGCCGAGCTGGCGGACCTGCACGGCAAGGAGGCGGCGCTGCTGTTCACCTCTGCCTATATCGCCAATGATGCGACGCTGAGCACGCTGCCCAAGCTTTTCCCGGGCCTGATCATCTACTCGGATGAGCTGAACCACGCCTCGATGATCGAGGGCGTGCGCCGCAACGGCGGGGCCAAGCGCATCTTCAAGCACAACGACCTGGACGATCTGCGTGCCAAGCTGGAGGCCGACGATCCCGCCGCGCCCAAGCTGATCGCCTTCGAATCGATCTACTCGATGGACGGCGATTTCGGCCCGATCGAGGCGATCTGTGACCTGGCGGATGAATTCGGCGCGTTGACCTACATCGATGAGGTCCACGCGGTCGGCATGTACGGTCCGCGCGGGGCAGGGGTGGCGGAACGCGACCGCCTGATGCACCGCATCGACATTATCAACGGCACCCTGGCCAAGGCCTATGGTGTGATGGGGGGCTATATCGCCGCCTCGGCAAAAATGTGTGACGCCGTGCGCTCTTATGCACCGGGGTTCATCTTTACGACTTCGTTGCCGCCCGCGGTCGCCGCCGGTGCTGCCGCCTCGGTCCGTCATCTCAAGACCGACCAGGAGCTGCGCGACAGGCACCAGACCCAGGCAAAGATCCTCAAGACCCGGCTCAAGGGCATGGGCCTGCCGATCATCGACCACGGCAGCCATATCGTGCCTGTGATTGTCGGCGATCCGGTCCATACCAAGCAGCTGAGCGACATGCTGCTTGAGGGCTATGGTATCTACGTGCAGCCGATTAATTTCCCGACCGTTCCGCGTGGCACCGAACGTCTGCGGTTCACCCCCTCGCCGGTGCACGGCCCCGACGAGATGGATCGTCTGGTGCGCGCGATGGACGAATTGTGGAGTCATTGTGCGCTAAATCGCGCTGAACTCGCCGGCTAAACCCCGCCAATACCTGTCAAATGGCTTGAGATGTGTTAGCCTTACCGCAATAACCGGGTTGCGCGAATCGTGCAGCCCGGACCGGGCAGGCACATAATTGATGGGTAGAATGGGGCAGTCTCGCAATGATCGGGCGCAAATCCCAGCACCGTGACGACAACGGCGACGACACGTCGCCGCAGAGCTTTGACGACTACACCCTGAAACTGGGTGACGTCATGCGCGGTGAACGGGCGACAATGGGCAAGTCGCTGCTGGATGTGCAGCGAGAGCTGCGCATCAAGGCAAGCTACATCGCCGCAATCGAAAATTGCGATCCGTCCGCCTTTGACACGCCGGGGTTCATCGCTGGCTACGTCCGATCCTACGCCCGCTACCTGGGAATGGACCCGGATGAGGCATTCGCGCATTTCTGTGCGGAAAGCGGCTTTTCCGTTGCGCACGGCATGTCGCAAGAGGCCTCTGTCATCCGCAAACCCAAGAACGACGAGGCGCGCGCGCGCAACCGCGATTCCATTGCGGAACCGCGCATGCCCTTTGCCCCGGCCAATGACAGCCTCCTGTCACGGGTCGAACCCGGCGCGCTGGGATCGTCGCTGGTGTTGTTGGCCCTGATCGGTGGCATCGGTTACGGTGGTTACCGCGTGTTGCAAGAGGTGCAGCGCGTGCAGGTCACGCCGGTCGATCAGACCCCCATCGTGTTGAGCGAGCTGGATCCGCTGCAGGCGGCCATCGCGCCCAGTGCGCGCGACGAAGGCGATGAAACCACGCAGGCCGGGGTCTTTACTCCGCCCACGACCGAAGCCTTTGACCGTCTCTATCGTCCGCAGGCGCTGGACGTTCCGGTCCTTGTGGCGCGTGACGCCCCGATCTCGACCCTCGACCCCGAACGGGTCGGGGTCTTTGCCGGCAGCGGGCCGCGCGGTCTGCCGAATGTGCAGGACAGTTCACTGGCTGCCGCCGCCCTGGCGGACCGCCTGGTCGCCGAAGGCGTGATCCCCGAATCCACAGATGGCCCGACGCTTGTCAGTCCGCTCGCCGCGGCCAGCGGTGTCATGGTCGTCGCCGTGCGCCCGGCCTGGGTCGAGGTCCGGTCCGAGAATGACGGCGTGCTGGTCTCTCGCGTGTTGAACGCGGGCGAGACTTTTGCCGTTCCGCGTGATGCCTCCAGCCCGCGCATTCGCGTTGGTGAATCCGGTGCGGTCTACTTCAACGTCGACGGTCGGACCTACGGCCCCGCCGGCCAGCCCGGACGAGTCACCAGCAATATCTCGCTGACCGGCGCTGACGTCGTTGATCGCTATGATGTCGCGGATTCGGCCAGGGACCGCGATCTGGCCTCTGTCCTTGTGGATCTGAACCTGGCCGCGCCGCAGGTGGCCCGGGCAGAGCCGGTGCAGCGCGCCGGTCAGAAGCCGATCCCCACCGACCTGGCACGGAACGTACCGAACATCCCGCCGGTCGCCCGGCCCGAAAGCATCGCTCTTGCGGCGGCCATTGCCGCGGCGCCTGCTCCTTCGGTTCCCGCAACGCAGCCGGTCGCGCCTGCGCCCGAACCTGTCGAGGTGGCGGAACCGGCCCCCACGCCGGAACCCGTGCAGCCCAACGTGCCGCGCGTCACCGCCGAACGCGCCCCCGGCATCACGGTGGTGGCCGTAGCGGAAACCTGGGTCGAGATCACCTCGCCCTCGGGCAAGAAGCTGTTGGCACGCCTGCTGAAACCGGGTGACACCTACCAGGTGCCGCAGACGGACCAGGCGCCGACGATCTTCTCGGGCAATGCGGGCGGTGTCTTTTTTGCCGTCAATGGCGAAACCTACGGACCCTATGGGCCCAGTGGCCAGTTCGGGCGTGATCTGGCCTTGTCCGCCGGGGACATCCAGCGCGAGATGCAGGTTGCTGACCTGACCCGGAACCAGACACTGGCCAAGGTCGTCGCGGAACTGGACCTGCAGGGCCAGTAACGACACGCGGCGCGATGGCGCACGGGCTGGTCTGTGGCGCGCGCAGGGACTAGTGTCCGCCTCGAGACCAACGCAAACACAGGACAGAGCGCATGAGCCTCAATCACGTCCGCCCGTGGCGCAATATCTATCGTCGCACATCCCGGCAGATCATGGTGGGAAACGTCCCCGTCGGGGGGGGTGCACCGATCAGCGTGCAGACCATGACCAACACGGTCACCACGGATATTCCCGGTACGATCAAGCAGGTACAGGCCGCAGCTGACGCGGGCGCCGACATTGTCCGGGTCTCTGTCCCCGACGAAGACTCCTCGCGCGCGCTGAAGGAGATCGTGCGCGAAAGCCCGGTGCCGATCGTCGCCGACATTCATTTCCACTACAAGCGCGGGATCGAGGCCGCCGAGGCCGGAGCCGCCTGCCTGCGGATCAACCCGGGCAACATCGGCAGCCAGGACCGCGTGCGCGAGGTGATCCAGGCGGCGCGCGATCACAACTGCTCGATCCGGATTGGCGTGAACGCGGGCAGCCTCGAAAAACACCTGCTGGAGAAATACGGCGAACCTTGTCCCGACGCGATGGTCGAAAGCGGGCTGGATCACATCAAGATCCTGCAGGACAACGATTTCCACGAGTTCAAGATCAGCTGCAAGGCCTCTGACGTCTTCATGGCCGCCGCCGCCTACCAGCAGCTTGCCGAACAGACGGACGCGCCCATCCACCTTGGCATCACCGAGGCCGGGGGCCTCATGTCCGGCACGATCAAGAGCGCCATCGGGCTGGGCAACCTGCTGTGGATGGGGATCGGTGACACGATCCGCGTATCTCTGTCGGCGGACCCGGTCGAAGAGGTCAAGGTCGGCTACGAGATCCTGAAATCGCTTGGCCTGCGCCATCGCGGCGTCAACATCATCTCATGCCCGTCCTGTGCCCGGCAGGGGTTCGATGTGATCAAGACCGTGGAAGTGCTTGAAAAAAGGCTGGAACATATCAAGACGCCGATGAGCCTGTCGATCATCGGCTGCGTCGTGAACGGCCCCGGCGAGGCGCTGATGACGGACGTCGGCTTTACCGGCGGCGGCGCGGGCAGCGGCATGGTCTACCTTGCGGGCAAGGCCAGCCACAAGATGTCCAACGACCAGATGATCGAGCACATCGTCGAAGAGGTCGAGAAGCGGGCAGAAGTCATCGAGGCCGAACAGGCGGAAGCGGCGGAGTAGCCCGCCTCATTCCGCCAGGTATCGCCCCAGCACAAAGGCGGGCATCTCACCCCGGATCAACCTGTCCCGCATGACATATGAGGGCAGGGTGTCCAGCGTGAGCGCCTGCATCAGCGCGGCGTTTTCGGGCTCATCCGTGTCCAGCAGACGCACCGGGACCCCCTGCGCCTGGGCCATGTCCTGCAAGTCAGTCCAGGCCGTGCCACAGCTGCCGCACTCCGGCCCGCTGAACATGACGATCACGGCGCCGCCGTCACCGAACAGCGCCGGCGCATGGCTTGCGATAAGGTCCAGGTCGCCCTGGCGTTCATCTTCATAGAAATCTGTCGGTGCTGGCGCGCTCAGCGCCCGCAGCCGTTCCGACAGCGTCATCTCCTGCGCCAGCACGGGGCTGGCGCAGAAGGCGCAAAACAGAAGCGCGGCCCGGATCACTCGGCGGCGCGCTGGTCTTCGATGATCTGGCGCATGGTCGGCAGCGGGGCGTAGCCGCGCACCATTTCCTCGCCGAAGACGAAGCTGGGTGTTCCGTTGATGTTCATGGCAATGGCCAGTTCGCGGGTTTCCGCGATGCGGCGGGCGACTTCGTCACTTTCCATCTCGGCCATGATCGCATCGGCATCCAGGCCCAGTGTCTGCGCGATCCGGCGCAGCGGTCCGTTGCCCGGGTTGCCTTCCAGCGTGATCAGCGCATCATGCACGGCCTTGTAGGCCTCATCCCCGGCCACGATATGCGTTGCCACGGCGAATTTGGACGACACCATCGAGGCCTCGCCCAGGATCGGGAATTCCTTGAGGATGTAGCGGATGTTGCCATCGCTGGCGATCAGCTCTTCGACCTCGGGGTGGGCGCGGCGGCAATAGCCACAGCGGTAGTCCATGAACTCGATCACGGTGACGTCGCCATCGGGGTTGCCGCCGACATAGGAGAACCCGTCATCCAGAAGGCGCGCCATGTTGTCGGTCACCAGGGCGTCGTCCTGCGCCGCCTGTGCCTGTTTTTCGCGGTCTTCGAGGACGGCGACGGCCTCCATGATGACCTGCGGGTTTTCCAGCAGGTATTCGCGCACCTGTGCCCCGAAGGCCGCGCGCTGGTCGGGCGTCATGGACGAGAAATCAAAGCCGCCGTCGTCCTGGGCCTGCACCATCGGGGCCGCCAGAAGGCAGAGGGCAGCGGCACTGCCGCGAAGGAATTTGGTCGAGGTGAACATGGGGACTCCCAATCATGTTGTCTGTTATTTGGCCTGTTTCGCCGCACTTAGCACATCCTGTGCCCGTTGCCACGGGGCAGAGCCGCGGGGCAGCGTGGCAACCGCGCGTTCCGCGTGCAGCCTTGCGTCCTTGAGGCTCCCTTGCAGGGCATAGCGTTCCGCGGTCACGACCGAGGCCATGCCCGGCTGCCCGGTCTTGGCATAGGCGACGGCAAGGTCACGCAAGACGCGGGCATCGGTGAAATCACGTCCGCGTGCCGCCTCGAGTGCCTTGAGAGCCTGCCGGTGGTTCCCGGTCGCCAGCAGCGAACGACCCAGCCCGCCCAGGATCAGCGGTTCGCGCGGGGCGCGATTGGCAGCCGCCTGGTAGACCTGGACGGCGGCGCCGAACTGGCGCGACTCCAGCAGGATCTGACCCTTGAGCTCCAGCAGGTAGGGATCGCCGGGGCGCAGCGCGATGGCGCGGTCGATGGCGGAGAGGGATTTTTTCAGGTTCGACTGGCGGTGCCAGGCCACGGCCTCGCGCATGTGGGCGATGTCCTGGCTTCCACTGTCCTTGAGGCGCCGTAGCGTCCAGGACGGCGCACGCTTGAAGGCAGTCAGCTTGCCCTGCGCCCGTTTGAACCAGTATTGCGCGGTGGCATCCCGGCCCGGACTCTTCTGTCCCGCCACCAGCGCCTCGAGCGCGCGCTGGCGGTCGCGGGTCATCGGGTGGGTGCGCATGTAGGGGTCCTGGCGACCGACTGACAGGGCTTCTTGCCCGCGAAAGAGCTTTTGCACCTCCAGCGCGCCGCGCGGATCGACACCCGCGCGCATCATGAACCGGACAGAGGAGATGTCGGCGGCGGATTCCTCGGCCCGGGTATGCGACATGAACAGCCGCATGGCCGAGGATTGCGACCCGATGGCGGCGGCAGCGGCGGCCTGGCTGTTGGCCCCTGCCGCCGCGGCGGCAGCGGCCAGCGCCATCCCGATTCCAGCGGCGGTGCGCGCGGCCCGCAGGTTGCCCAGCCGGCGCGCGATATGGCCATTGGCGATATGCGCGGCCTCGTGCGCGATCACGGCCTGCAAAGCCTCTGCACTGTCCAGCCGCATGATCAGGCCGGAATGCAGAAAGATATGCCGCGTATCGGTGACAAAGGCGTTCAGCGACCCGTCGTCGATCACGATGATCTTGACCTGCTGCGGGCTGAGGCCGGCGGCGGTCAGAATGGGCGCGGCAAGCTGGCGCAGCGCATATTCCATGTCCGCGTCGCGCAACAGCGTGGTGGCCGCCTGGGCCGGAACTGCTGCCAGAATGGACAGAGCCATGACCAGGGCGGTCAGACGGGACAGGATCGTGTGGCGTATCATTGACGGGCTGCTCCTTGTGCTCGTAAGCCTCACTGGCGACACAGTAGAGAGGCAGGCATGCGGAATTCAAGGCGGGGCGCGGTTGATCCCTTTATCGTGATGGACGTGATGGAAGCGGCACGCCTGGCAGAGGCCGGCGGGCGCAGCATCGTCCACATGGAACTGGGCCAGCCCGGCACCCCTGCGCCCGCCGCGGCCCGCGCCGCCCTGACGCGCGACATGGAAAACGATCCTCTGGGATACACCGTCGCGCTTGGGCTGCCGGAACTGCGCGCCCGCATCGCGAAACTCTATGATGAGTGGTACGGGATCGACCTGGATCCGGGCCGGGTGGTGGTCACGCCAGGGTCCTCCGGCGGCTTCATTCTGGCCTTTACCGCGCTGTTCGATGCGGGCGACCGGATGGCCCTGGGGGCGCCCGGATACCCGTCGTACCGGCAGATCCTCAAGGCGCTGGACGTGACCCCGGTCGAGGTGCAGTGCTCGGCGGAAAACCGCTATCAGCCCACGCCCAGCGACCTCGCCGGCATCGACTACGAGGGGCTTTTGGTTGCCAGCCCGGCGAATCCCAGCGGCACGATGCTGGAAAAGCCGGAACTGGCCGCCCTGATCGCGGACGCCCAGGCGCGGGGCGCGGCCTTTCTGTCGGATGAGATCTATCACGGGATCGAGTATGAAAAGGACGCGGTCTCGGCGTTGGAAATCAGCGACGATGTCGTGGTGATCAACTCCTTCTCCAAGTATTTCTCGATGACCGGCTGGCGGATCGGCTGGCTGGTGGTGCCCGAGGACATGGTCCGCCAATTCGAACGCCTGGCCCAGAACCTGTTCATCTGTCCGACACATGCCGCCCAGGTTGCGGCGCTTGCGGCGCTGGACGCACAGGACGAGCTGGAAGAAAACCTGGCCGTCTATGCGCGCAATCGCCAGTTGATGCTGGACGGCCTGCCGCGGATTGGCTTCGATCGGATCGCGCCGCCGGACGGGGCCTTTTACGTCTACGCGGATGTGAGCCATCTGACCAATGACAGCCGAGCCTTTGCCCGCGAGATCCTGGACCAGGCGGGCGTGGCCGTGACGCCGGGGCTGGATTTCGACCCGGTGCGGGGGGGCGGCACGCTGCGCTTTGCCTATGCCCAGTCGACCGAGGAGATCAAGGAAGGGCTTGCGCGGCTCGGGGCCTTCATGGCCGCACGCGGGCAGGGCGCCGCCTGAACCGGTCCGTCCGGGATTGATCGACCTGGCCGGATGCCCCTAGAGTGCGGCAAACACCGGAACCGGGGCAGATGAGCAGATTTCTTACTTTCCTGATGGCGCTGAGCCTCTGGGCCGGCAGCGCCGCCGCGCAGGATGCCGGGCTCGCCCGGCTGATCGACGGGCGGATCGAGGATCGCCGGTTCGGCGGCACCGAGCTGACGCTGACCCTGTCGCAGGGCGTGCCCTGGCGGGTGTTCACCCTGACAGAGCCCGACCGGCTGGTGCTGGACTTCGCCGAGGTCGACTGGCAAGGTGCCGATCCCGCCGAGCTGGACCAGAGCGACCGGATCAGTGCCCTGCGGATGGGGTTGTTTCGCCCCGGCTGGTCGCGGCTGGTGGCTGAACTGGCAGAGCCGATGCTGGTGCAAAGCGCCGGCATGCGCGTTCTGCCCGATGGGGCGGGTGCCGAACTCGCCCTGCAACTGGAACCGGGTGATGCCGAGCGCTTTGCCAACACCGCCGGTCCGCCGGCCGATCCGTCCTGGGTCCAGACCCGCCCGCGGGCCCGCCGCTCTGTCCCGGACCCGGACCGCCCCCTGACCATCGTCCTTGACCCGGGGCACGGAGGCATCGACCCCGGCGCGCAGAGGGATGGCGTGACAGAGGCGGACCTGGTGCTGACATTCGCGCTGGAACTGCGCGAGATCCTCTTGCGGTCGGGTGACTACGATGTGCGGCTGACCCGGCAGGAGGATCGCTTTGTCTCTCTCGAAGGGCGAGTGAAATATGCCCATGAGGTCGGGGCGGACCTCTTCATCTCCTTGCACGCGGATGCGCTGGAAGAGGGTGTGGCGCATGGGGCCGCAGTCTACACGCTGGCCGAAGAGGCGTCCGACGCGGCCTCGGCGGCCCTGGCCGAACGGCACGACCGGGACGACCTGCTGGCGGGGCTGGACCTGACCGGAACCGATGACAGGGTCGCCCAGATCCTGATGGATCTGGCCCGGCTCGACAATACGCCGCGCAGCCAGGCGCTGGCCGAACACATCGTCGCCGGGATCGACGGCTCATTGGGCCATGTGCACAAGGACCCGCTGCGTCAGGCGGCTTTTTCGGTGCTGAAATCGGCTGACATTCCATCCGTGCTGGTCGAACTTGGGTTCCTGTCGACGGAACAGGACCTGCGCAACCTGCAGGACCCGGTCTGGCGATCGGGCATGGCGCGCGGCCTGCGGGACGGGATCGCGGCCTGGGCATTGGAGGACGAGGCCCTGTCGCGCCTGCGACGGCAATAGGGCGCCTTTCGGCAAACCGCCGCCCGGCGCGCGTCGATGTGTTTTGACCCATGCCCTTATGCGCTATAAACACGGCTTCAGTCGGGTAGCGGGAGCCGCATGTGCTGCGTTTCATCTTTTCCTTCTTCGGGGCGATCTTCTCGGTCGTGACAATGGGCGCCATGATGGTCGCGCTGACCATCGGGGCCGTGTTCTGGATGTACGGGCGCGACCTGCCCAGCCACGAACACCTGGCGCAGTATTCGCCGCCGACGATCAGCCGGATCTATTCCGCCGAGGGCCGCGTGATCGACGAATTCGCGCAGGAACGGCGCCTGTTCACGCCCGCGCGCGAAATCCCGGACATGGTCAAGCATGCCTTCATCTCTGCCGAGGACAAGTCGTTCTATACCCACAATGGCTATGATCCGCGCGCCATCGTGTCGGCGGCCATCGACACTGCACGCGGGAACACGCGCGGCGCCTCGACGATCACCCAGCAGGTGATGAAGAACTTTCTTCTGTCGGGCGACCGTCGCGTTGAACGCAAGATCAAGGAGATCATCCTGGCCAGCCGCGTCGAAGGCGCGCTGGACAAGGAAAAGATCCTTGAACTGTACCTGAACGAGATCTTCCTGGGCCAGAACGCCTACGGCGTCACCGCCGCCGCGCAGGTCTATTTCAACAAGACCCTGTCGGAACTCGCCCCGCATGAGGCGGCGACGCTGGCCTCGTTGCCCAAGGCGCCGTCGGATTACCATCCGGTGCGCCGCAAGGAGCGTCTCCGCGAACGGCGCGATTTCGTGCTGAAGGAAATGTTCGAGAACGGGTATATCGACGAGGCCACCTATCAGGCCGAGGTCGCGATGCCGCTGAAATCCGTTCAGAACGGCGATTTCGAACCTTACCAGCGGTCGCTGCCACCCCGTGACTATTTCACCGACGAGATCCGCCGCCAGTTGAGCCGCGACTTTGGCGAGGAACAGTTCTTTTCCGGCGGGTATTCCGTTCGCGCGACGCTGGACCCCGAGATGCAGGGGAAGGCAGCCCAGGCGCTGCGCAGCGCGCTGGAACAATACGACCGTTCGCGCGGGGAATGGCGCGGCACCGGCAAGACGATTCCGGCCGATACCCTGGGCGACGAGGCAAAGTGGCGCGAAGCCCTGGCCGACCTGCGCGTGGCCCGCGACATCGAGCTGGAACACCCCTGGCACGTGGCGGTGGTGCGCGAGGTGCGCGACAATTCTCTGCTCCTTGGGATCGAGGACGTGGCTCTGGACGATCCACGCGGCATGACCGTGCCCCGATCCGACACCGACTGGTTCAAGGGCAGTCTTTTCGACAATTTCGAACCCGGCGACGTGATCCATGTCCGCCAGATGACCCAGGACAGCGACGGTGCTTTCATCCGCTGGAGCCTGCGGCAGGTGCCCGAAGTGCAGGGCGGTTTCATGGCGATGGACGCCCACACGGGCCGCGTCATCGCCATGCAGGGCGGGTTCTCGTACCAGAACTCGGTCTTCAACCGGGCGACGCAGGCGATGCGCCAGCCGGGGTCGAGCTTCAAGCCCTTCGTCTATGCCTCGGCGCTGGATTCGGGCTATTCGCCCGCGACCATCGTTGTCGACGCCCCGATCGAGGTGGACACCGGTGCCGGCGTCTGGCGCCCCAAGAACGCCTCTCACCAGTATTACGGCCCGACACCGCTGCGCACCGGGATCGAACGGTCGCGGAACCTGATGACGATCCGCCTCGCGCAGGAAGTGGGCATGGACATCGTCGCCAGCTATGCCGAGAAATTCGGCGTCTACGACCGCATGGGCCTGTCCATCGCGAACTCGCTGGGCGCGGACGAGACGACCCTGTTCCGCATGGTCGCCGCCTATGCCATGTTCGCCAACGGTGGCGAGCGGGTCGAACCGACGCTGGTCGACCGGGTTCAGGACCGCTACGGCACCACCGTCTATTCGCATGAATCCGTCTTTGGCAACAAACGGGTCTGCGTCGATTGCGACAACCCGGACCTGCCGGAGGGGCAGGCGCCGCGTATCGCCGACGAGCGTGAAAGGGTGATGAACGCCGTCACCGCCTACCAGTTGACCTCGATGATGCGCGGCGTCGTCGAGCGTGGCACCGCCGCGCGTACCGTCAACCTCAGCGTGCCGACCGCGGGCAAGACCGGCACCACGAACGACGCCAAGGATGTCTGGTTCGTCGGCTTCACCTCGAACATCGTGGCGGGCTGCTACATCGGCTACGACACGCCGCGGTCCCTGGGCCGCGGGGCCTCGGGGGGCGGCATGTGCGGCCCCGTGTTCAACGAATTCATGAAGGAAGCTGTCAAGAAATACGGGGGCGGCAACTTCAAGGTTCCCGAGGAATGCCAGTTCATCAAGATCGACCGTTTCTCTGGCGCGCGTCTGCCGGACGATGCCAGCGGCCCCAACGTCGTTTCCGAGTGCTTCCGCCTCGGCGAAGAGCCCATCTTCGGCGTGATGTTCGACGGCGGCTTTGCGATCTCGGGGACCTTTGACGTGATCCAGCCGGACGGATCGACCGTCGCGCAGGAGGTCACGACCTCGACCGGCGACAAGGCCATCGTGGGACCAAAGGCGGGCTTTGGCACGCTCAGCTCTGGCGGGCTGTACTGACATACTCGTCCGCGAGGACGGGCAGGGCCGGGCACCGAGCTCAATCGGTCCGCCCTGCCGTTCCCCGGCTTGCCCGTCCGCTTGCCCCTTGCTATCACGCATCACCCGAGAGGACCGAGACAGGACCATAAGACATGCGCGCAGAGACCCAGAACCACGTGGAAAAGATCGAGAAATCGCTCGACCTGCTGGCCCAGCGCATGGACTGGGGCACGGCCCAGCACCGGCTGGAGGAATTCAACGCCCGGGTCGAGGACCCGAACCTCTGGGATGACCCGGCGGCGGCGCAGAAACTGATGCGCGAGCGTCAGCAGCTGGTCGACGCGATGGAAACCTACACGGCCATGAAACAGGATCTCGCCGACCAGATCGAATTGATCGAACTGGGCGAGATGGAGGACGACCAGGAAGTCGTTTCCGAGGCCGAGGCGGCGATCGCCGCGCTGGTCGACAAGGCCGCCAAGAAGGAACTCGAGGCGCTGCTGAACGGCGAGACCGATGGCAACGATGCCTTCCTGGAAATCAAGGCGGGTGCCGGCGGCACCGAGGCCTGCGACTGGGCGCAGATGCTGGCCCGGATGTACGTCCGCTGGGCCGAAAAGCGCGGTTTCGAGGTTGACCTGCAGGAAGAGCAGGCTGGCGCCGAGGCGGGTATCAAGTCCGCCACCTACCAGATCAAGGGGCCGAACGCCTATGGCTGGCTGAAGTCCGAGTCGGGCACGCACCGGCTGGTCCGCATCTCGCCCTTCGGCAAAGGGACGCGCGAGACGAGTTTCGCCGCCGTGGGCGCCTACCCGGTGATCGACGACAACATCGAGATCGAAGTGAACCCGGCGGATATCCGCATCGACACCTTCCGGTCCTCGGGCGCCGGTGGTCAGCACGTCAACACCACCGACTCGGCGGTGCGGATCACGCACGCGCCCACGGGGATCGTCGTGACCTCGTCGGAAAAGTCGCAGCACCAGAACCGGGACATCGCCATGAAGGCGCTGAAATCGCGGCTCTACCAGCTGGAATTGGACAAACGGAACGCCGAGGTCAACGCCCTGCACGAGGCCAAGGGGGATGCGGGCTGGGGCAACCAGATCCGGTCCTACGTGTTGCAGCCCTACCAGATGGTCAAGGACCTGCGCACCAACTACGAGACCGCCGATACCTCTGGCGTTCTGGATGGTGACCTTGACCCCTTCATGGCGGCGACCCTGGCGATGAACGTGGCAGGCAAGAGCCGCGCGGACGCCCAGGCCGAGGACTGATCCTCGGCGGTGGGAGGGGGCGCTGCCCCCGCGCCTTCGGCGCCCCCCGAGGTATTTTTCAAACCAAAGAAGCCGGGCCGCGCGCCTGACGCGGCCAAGGCGCAGCGCTGGAGTGTGGGGTCGTCCAATCGTCCGCCTGCGCGTGTGCCAATGGCGTCGGCGCCAAACCTGTTCTTGCCTGCGCGGGTCATATCTCCTTTACTGAATGCCGGAGGAAAGGCTCGGTAGGAGGAAAGCGATGCCCGATACCCCCAAGCCCGGTGTTCCGGTTCTAGGCCCCGTCGACGCGGCAATGCTGCGCGAGGCACTGCGGCGCGGCTGGAGCGACCTGCGTCGCGCGCCGGGCTTTGCCCTGCTCTTTGCCTCTGTCTACGTCCTGGGTGGCTGGTTCATGGCCTGGATCACCTGGATCACTGGGCAGAGCTATTGGCTGGTCTTCGCGGCCATCGGCTTTCCCCTGATTGCGCCCTTTGCGGCGGTGGGGTTCTACGATGTCAGCCGCAGGATCGAGCAGGACCGTCCCCTGGACTGGATGCAGATCCTGAGCGTGGTGAAACGCTCTGGCGGCGGGCAGTTGCCCTGGCTGGGGGCGGTGGTGCTGGTGATCTTCCTGTTCTGGTTCTTCCTTGCGCACATGATCTTTGCGCTGTTCCTTGGCCTGTCGACGATGACCAATGTCTCCAGCTCGCTGGACATCTATTTCACCGCCAACGGGCTGACGATGCTTGCGGTCGGCACCGGGGTCGGCGCGGTTTTTTCGGTTGTGCTCTACATGATCTCGGTGCTGTCGCTGCCCATGCTGCTGGACCGGGACATCGATTTCGTGACCGGGATGATCACCTCTTTCAGCTACGTCCAGAAGCACCCGGTGCCGATGTTCGCCTGGGCCGTCTTCGTGGCGGCGGTCACCTTGGTATCGATGCTGCCCGGGTTCCTGGGGCTGTTCGTCTCGCTGCCGCTGCTGGGGCATGCCACCTGGCACCTGTACGACATGATTGCCTATGGCACCCGGCACGAGGCCGAGGCGCATGCGGTGGCCTAATGGTGGCTGAGAGGCGCCTGGCAGCCCCTCTCAGCCATGTTGTCAGGCCTCGCGCCCCTCGGCCTTGAGACGCGCATGCAGGGCCGTGGCGCGCGTGTCACCCAGCTCCAGCGCAAAGACATAGGCATGGGTCAGGTAGAAACAGGCGGCATCCAGGTCGTTCACCGTCTCTGCCGCCTGCGCGTACAGGCCCACCAGCGCAGGGCGATCATCCGCCGCATGCGCTGCGAGCAGCATATCGTCCAGCGCCATCATTCGGCCGCGTCCGACAGGCTGCGGTGGGTCTGTATCTTGGCGGCGACCCAATCATGGAAACAGTGGGTGGGGCTGTCCATCGCGGGCGAGAACCGGCCGCCGTCAAAGCCCGAGGCGTAGCGCCCGCGCTGCATGCCCTCGACGACAAAGATGTCTTCCTCGAACACCGTCTTCCACAGCTGCGTGTTGCGCTGCCGCAGCCCGCTGTCGGTCTTGGGCTGGGAATAATAGAGATGGATGTTCTCGACCGTCTTGCCCGGTCCCTCGGGCAGAAGGACGATGGCAAAGGCGTGGTCGCGGTGCACGCCCAAGAGGACGTTGGGATAAACCGCGATGTATTCGGCGGCGGTGTCCCACTTGTCGCTGATCCCCTCGAAATCGGGGAAGGGCTCTCCGTTCTCGTTTGTGACCTGCCGGTAGACCAGCGTGCCCTGGCCGGAATAGGCGCCGGGCTGTTCGATGTTGTAGTGGTCTTCGAGCCGTGAATAGGAGTTCAGGCCGGGGTGGACCCAGGGCAGGTGGTAGCTCTCGCAGTAGTTCTCGACCGCAAGTTTCCAGTTGGTCTGGACTTCCAGCGTGATCGTGCTGTCGGCGCCGCCGTGATAGACCGGCTGTTCGAACTCCGCCCAGCGGGTCATGACGTCGCTCATCGCCTCTTCGAAGGCCGGCGCATCCCCCGTGACGTTGATCCAGACCACGTCGCGCCAGATGTGGCTGCGGACCTCGATCAGGCCAAGCGTCGCGCGGTCGATCGCCTCGTGAGTGTTGTGACCGGGGCCGCCCACGTGCGGCGTGCTGACGAGGCGGCCATCGGAGCCGTAGCACCACGAGTGGTAGGGGCAGCGGATCGCGCCCTCGATCTTGCGGGCTTCCTCGACCAGGATCATTCCGCGGTGGCGGCAGATGTTCTGGAACACGCGCACGGCGCCGTCGCGGCCCCGCAGCAGCAGGAGCGGCATGCCGAGGAAGGTGATCGGCTTTGCATCGCCGTTCTCCGGCACGTCCGCAGCCACGGCCAGTCCGGCCCACTGGGAAAAGAGCAGCGCGTCGCGCTCTTCGGCGAAGACGACCGGGTCGATGTAATGCGCATTCGGCAGGCCATTGGCCTGGGCGACGGGACGGCGGACGCTGTCAAGATCGGTCGGGGCAATGGTCATGGGGAAAGGCCTTCTGCTGACGTGGATTGGACTCCGCGTTAGTTGCAGAATGCGCTCTTGTCCCGAACAAACCCGACACGGATTGTATCAAAGCGACCTTGGATGGCGCCGGTGGGTTCTAGACGAAGGGTTCGCCGGGTTTCAGCAGGTTGCGCTGGTAGGTCAGCAGGTCGGATTCAAGGCAGAAGCCCGAGCTGCGCGCCGCGGGCAGGACATCCTTCATCCTGCTGCCGAGGTACTCGTAGACCAGGCGTTCAACCCGCCTTCCGGCGACGTTCTCGCGGACCGTGCGGGTCACGTAGCCGGCCCAGAAGTTGTTCTCGAAGGACGGGATGCGCGCAAGGTAGTTGAAGGAGGAGGTGATCGAGCCATGCCGGCTGACCAGGGCGGCAATGCCGTCTTCCTGGGGGATCACCGCGCCGCGGAATTCTCGTGTGGCGGGATCCGTGGGCAGACCCTGCTGGCGCATCGCATCCTTGGCTTCGAACCCCTTGAGAAAGGTGCCCTGGCGATTGCGGAACACGTAGATCAGGCCGCGCACGAACATGTTCTCGTCTAGGAAACTGCGCCGCGCGAAGCGATAGAACCCGCTGGGAAAGTCCTCTTCCCCGACAGGCCGGGTGGCACCGCCCAGGAAATCCGAGATCGCGGGGTTGTTGAAGATGCTGGCATTGCCGCCGCTGATGTCGCTGACGGGTTCCAGAAGGATGCGCGCGTCGACGTTGAAATAGGTACAGATCCTATGCAGCACGTCCGGCCGCGGGAAACTCTCGCCGGCCAGGTAGCGGTTGTACTGGGTGCGGTTGATCCCCAGCTCGCGGCAAAGGGCCGAAATCGATGGCGCGCGTTGTGACAGCTGTCTCAGGTTGGCGCCAAGCATGCTGCGGAGTTCGGACGGCGTCGGGCCTCGCTTGGTCGAATTTGTGGCAATTCTTTCCGCCATGTTGTCGCGATCCTGTCCCGTAGTGCCTTTGAAGTGCAGCATTTTAACCTTTTGACCCGAACCTGTGGCGGCTCTTGATGCGAAGTAGCGTCAGTGTTGATGCTCATTGGCGCCAAAAGTGACGTCTTGCGCCACAAAAATCAAGGAGGCGACACGGAAAATAATCTGTCGGCTTGGAAAGGATTCCTTCACCCTGAACAGGCGACCATCAGTGGGTGTACTAATGCAAGATCAGATGTTTGGCGTTGTATTGTGGGCGGATGCCAGTGACAGCAAAGCTGTGATCTGGTGCGAGGACCACGGCAATCTCGCCTATTACACGGCAGCGGAGCAGAACCTGCACGACTGTTTGGACCTCGATGCAGGGGACCTGATCCAGTTCGACCTGCGTGAAGAGCGGGACGTTCGCAGGGCGCGCAACCTGCGTCGGGTCGATGCGGGCTTTGCCCCGGCCATCGTCCATGAACTGAAAACCCGCGGCCCGGCCAAAACCGCGCCCACGGGCAATGTTGTCAGCTTTCCGGAGGCGCGTCGCGCCAGCTGAAACGGCGGGCCGGGATCCAGCGGATCCAGGCCACGCTTCTGTGAACCTTCAGGCCCCGCGTGCCAGCGCGGCCACACCGGTTCTCGCGACCTCGGTCAGGCCCAGCGGGCGCATGAGGTCGGCGAAGGCGTCGATCTTGTCGGGCGTACCCGTCAGCTGAAAGACAAAGCTTTCCAGCGTCGAGTCGACGACATTGGCACGAAAGATATCCGCCAGCCGCAGGGCCTCGACGCGTTTGTCCCCCGATCCCGCAACCTTCAGCAGGGCCAGTTCGCGCTCGACGGATTTGCCTTCGACCGTCAGGTCGTGCACGTCGCGCACGGAGACGATACGCCCCAGCTGTGCCTTGATCTGTTCGATCACCTGCGGTGTGCCGCTGGTGACGATGGTGATCCGGCTCAGGTGACCTTCATGGTCGACCTCTGCCACGGTCAGGCTGTCGATGTTGTAGCCACGCCCCGAGAACAGCCCGATCACGCGCGCCAGCACGCCCGGCTCGTTCTCTACAAGCACGGCGACGGTATGCGTCTCCTGCACGTCCGAGAAATTCGGGCGGAGGTTGTAGGCGGAGTGCTTGCTCGAGCCTTTCTTGATCTTGAGTGCTGACATCTCTGGGCCTTTCTGAGGAGTGCCGGCCCGCCGGGCGACGGGCCGCGGAAGGTTTAGCCAAGATCGAGGGCTTTGACCAGAAGAGAGCGGCGCAAAAGGCCGTCCCCACGGCATTTAATGGCCTGTCAATCGTTTCGCGCTACGCCGGTTCCGCCGCGCCCCGGGCGCGTTGCCCACTGGAAAGCCGCCTTGATGCCCGCCACGGACTCCGACACGGAAAAAGACGCCCGGATCTGGTCGGACGTGATCCACCTGATGCCGGCATGGACGTGGCAGGCGGATGCCGATTTCCGGCTGCGCTACGTGAACATCCGCCATTCGGGCCTGCGCATGACCGCCGACGAATTGATTGGCCTGCGTATCCTGTCGCCAGAGGGACAGGGTCAGGACCAGGCCGGGATCGACCGGTTGATGCAGGTGATGCGCGCGGGCCAGGAAATCCGCAGCCTCAGCTACGAACGCGTGCTGGTCAACGGCAGCCGGGCGGTCCTGATGGACAGTGCCGTTCCGCTGCACGACGCCGACGGGCGGTTCGCCGGCTATCACGGCATCACGCTCAACATCAGCGATGTGCTGCGCAAGGCCGAGGTCGCCGATTCCCTGATCGCAGGTCTGAACCGCCGCACCGCCGCGCTGGAACAGAGTCTTGTCGCCAAGGCCGCCGAGCTGACCGAAACCAATCGCCTGCTGACGGAAATCGTCGAGGGCATGGGCGAGGGGCTGCTTGTCACCAGCGGCACAAGGATCGATGATCCGGAAAACCGCATCCTGCGGGTCAACGCCGCGTACCTGCGCCTGCACGGTCTGGGCAACGGCGACGTTCCCGTGGGCATGCGGTTTCGCGATCACATCGACCAGCTGATCGCCTGGAACAAGGCGACCGGGGACGAACAGTTTCACGTCGAAGTGCAGGAGATGCTGAGCGCAGGGGAAAAGGTGATGCTGCGCATCCCGGATTCGGGGCGAAGTTTCTACCTGCAGGCCACGCCGCGCCCCTCGGGCGGGCATGTGCTGGTCCACACCGACATCACCGACCTGCGCAACCAGAACGCCGCCTTGCGGGCGGCGCGGGATGCGGCGGATGTGGCGAACAAGGCCAAGTCCAGCTTTCTCGCCAACATGAGCCACGAGATCCGGACCCCGATGAATGGCATCGTCGGCATGGCGGACCTGCTCACCGAAACCGATCTCAGTGCCGAGCAGGCCGACTATGTCGCTACGATACGCAGTGCCGCGCTGGCCCTGACCTCGCTGATTTCGGACATCCTCGATTTCTCCAAGGTCGAGGCCGGCCGCCTGGAAATCGAACAGGCGCCTTTTGCCCCGGCGTCGCTGGTCGAGGAAGTGCGACACCTGTTGGTGCCATTGGCCGGGCAAAAGGGGCTGGGCCTGCGCTGCACCGTGGATGCGGATGTTCCCGGGGTCGTGGCTGGCGATGCGTTGCGAATCCGCCAGGTGCTGATGAACCTGATGGGCAATGCAATCAAGTTCACGGTCGCGGGCGAGGTGTCCCTGCACCTGTCACGGGTGGCGCCCTCGGGTGGCAATTTGCGCTTTGCGGTTGCCGACACGGGTATAGGCATCCCCGCGGATCGGCTGTCCGCGATATTCGACCCGTTCGAGCAGGTCCACCAGGGGCGCGACCGCGCCTTTGAGGGGACCGGGCTGGGGCTGACCATCTCCAAACGGTTGATCGACGCGATGGGCGGAGAAATTTCCGCCCGGTCCGATCCGGGTGTCGGGTCGGTCTTTGTTGTGGATCTGCCCTTGCCTGCGGTTGCGTCTGGTAAACCGCTGTCGGAACCCCTAGCCTTGGCTCAGATGCGGCTGGACGGCATTCGCGTCCTCGTGGCCGAGGATAACCGCACCAATCAGGCAGTCGCCCAGAAGCTGCTGGAACGGCGGGGCGCCGCGGTCACCCTTGTCGACGATGGCCGCGCGGCGGTCGAGCTTTTTCATCCCGACCGTTTCGATCTTGTCCTCATGGATCTTTCGATGCCGGTGATGAACGGACTGGATGCCACCCGCATGATCCGCGAGACCGCCCGGCTGCGGGGGTGGCCTCACCGGCCAATCATCGCGCTGACCGGCAACGCCTTCGAGAAGGACCGCGAAGAGGCCCGGGCTGTCGGCATGGATGGGTTCCTCAGCAAGCCTGTGCGCAGCTCGACCCTGATGCAGGCCATCGCCACGCAGCTGGAGGGCGGGGATGGGACAAGGGTTGCCGGCTGACGTCGATGACCCTCAGAACCCGAGGAGCCGTGGGGACGCAATGCGGCGCAAGGCATAATACAGCAGGACAGGGCCGATCAGACCGGCCAGGGTGCCCATCACCAGGTGCACCGTGGCATCGGTGGTGAACTTGAACAGGACGATCCGCGTGGCAGCCGTGAACAGCGTGTGTGCCAGGTAGATCGGCATCGAGAGCTGCCCCAACCGTTCCAGCACGCGGCCCAGACGCCCGCCATCGCCCTGCGGGGCATTCATCATGACGATGAAACAGAGCGAGAGCAGCGCCGCGACAACCTGAAAGCCCAGCACGGTTTCGGGCAGGGCAAAGCTGACCAGTTGCACCGCGACGAAAACCGTCATTGCCTTCAGCGCCACCGGCAGACCCGAGGGCAGAGGCGGTTGTCGTGCCAGCCAGATGCCCAGCAGAAAGATCCCCAGGTGCAGCGCGGCGTTCACCGTCAGCGGCCCCAGCGGCAAACCGGGAAGCGAGACCAGCCCGCCGGCACCCAGTGCGAGAACCAGCCAGAGCCAGGCCGGGCGCGGTGACTTTCCCGGCACCGCGACAAGCAGACCGAGCACCTGGATCAGGAACAGCGCCCAGAGGAACCACAGGTGATCGCGCGGCGGCAGGGGCCAAACCAGCAGGCCGGACAACCCCTCCGGATTGTTCGCCGCGCCACCGGCGAGA
Organism: Antarctobacter albus; assembly: GCF_900101505.1. Taxonomy (GTDB): domain Bacteria; phylum Pseudomonadota; class Alphaproteobacteria; order Rhodobacterales; family Rhodobacteraceae; genus Antarctobacter; species Antarctobacter albus. The sequence continues at coordinate 566,756 of NZ_FMZI01000001.1, read as the reverse complement.
AAACGAAAACCGGCAAAGACATAGGTCCACAAGAGCAGGGGCCAGAGCAGGCGGATCGCCTTGTCCTTCATGCCCCGGACCAGCGGACGGCGGCGGGCCGAGGCCTCGAAGGTGACGCCGGACAGCAGAAAGAACAGGGGCATGTGGAAGCTGTAGATCACCGTCTCGACGGTGCGGAACAGCGTGCCCGGGGCCAGCACCCCCGACGCTTGCGCGCCGAGCCAGGCATGGCCGAAAACCACGAGGATGATGCCCGCGCCCTTGGCCCGGTCCAGCCAGTGCAAGCGGCCTGCTGGGTCGCTCATCCTGTCACCTCCGCGCGGTATGAAGATCGGTTCGATGCCATGCTGGTCCGGTTATGCCGGGATGGTGGCGAAAATGCGCCGGGATAGCGGTCCGTCATGGATTTCAACAAGACGGTGTCTCCGGCGCAACCGTAAGGCGGGCGGGCAAAAAAAAGCGCGCCGGCCCCGAGGCCGACGCGCTCCTGTTGGTTCAGCGTATACCGGATCAGACCAGCACAGCCCCCTTGCCGGCGATGGCATTGGTGGCCTTGGCGTCGCCGAGCAGCATCTTGTTGTGCGGCTCGCCCGAGGGGATCATCGGGAAGCAGTTCTCATGCTTCTCGACAAGGCAATCCATGATCACCGGCCCGTCATACTCGATCATTTCCATGATCGCGTCGTCAAGGTCGGCGGGATCCTGGCAGTGAATGCCCTTGGCGCCAAAGGCTTCGGCCAGCTTGACGAAATCGGGCAGCGCCTCGCTCCAGGAATGGGAATAGCGTTCACCGTGCAGGAGTTGCTGCCACTGGCGCACCATGCCCAGGCGTTCATTGTTCAGGATGAACTGCTTGACCGGCAGGCGGTACTGAACCGCAGTGCCCATCTCCTGCATGTTCATCAACCAGGACGCCTCGCCCGCGACGTTGATCACCAGCGCATCGGGATGCGCCACCTGAACACCGACAGAGGCCGGGAAGCCGTAGCCCATCGTGCCCAAGCCACCGGAGGTCATCCAGCGGTTGGGGTCCTCGAAGCCAAGGTACTGCGCGGCCCACATCTGGTGTTGACCGACCTCGGTGCAGATGTAGCGGTCATGGCCCTTGGTCAGCGCCTCGAGCCGGGCCAGCGCGTGCTGCGGCTTGATCGTGTTTTCCGAGGGCTTGAACTTGAGACAATCGACCTTGCGCCATTCCTCGATCTGCGACCACCATTTCGACAGCGCCTCTCGGTTGACCTTGCGGCCGCGCGATTTCCAGACCTTCAGCACGTCTTCAAGGACATGGCCCACGTCGCCAATGATCGGGATGTCGGTCTTGATCACCTTGTTGATCGACGAGGGGTCGATGTCGATATGCGCCTTGTGCGAATTCGGGCTGAAGGCGTCGATACGTCCGGTGATCCGGTCGTCGAACCGCGCGCCCACGTTGATCATCAGGTCGCAGCCATGCATCGCCAGGTTGGCCTCGTAGAGACCGTGCATCCCCAGCATCCCCAGCCAGTGACGGCCAGAGGCCGGGTAGGCGCCGAGGCCCATCAGCGTCGAGGTGATTGGAAAGCCGGTGGCATCCACCAGTTCCCGCAACAGCTGGCTGGCCGCGGGCCCCGAGTTGATGACGCCGCCGCCGGTATAGAACACCGGGCGCTCGGCCATCTCGATCGCCTCGACCAGCGCCTCGATCATCTCCATGTCGCCCTTGACCTGCGGCTGATAGTGGCTGACCGAGGTTTTCGGGATCGGCTGGTACTGCGCGCTGGCGAACTGCACGTCCTTCGGAATGTCGATCAGCACCGGACCGGGACGGCCCGAGGTGGCGACGTGAAAGGCCTCGTGGATGGTCGACGACAGCCGCGCGGTGTCCTTCACCAGCCAGTTGTGCTTGGTGCAGGGGCGGGTGATGCCGACGGTATCGGCCTCCTGGAAGGCGTCCGAGCCGATCATGAAGGTCGGCACCTGGCCCGTCAGGACGACGATCGGGATCGAATCCATCAAGGCATCGGTGAGCCCGGTGACGGCATTGGTCGCCCCGGGGCCGGAGGTGACGAGAACGACACCGGGCTTGCCGGTCGCGCGGGCATAGCCCTCGGCGGCGTGGACCGCGCCCTGTTCGTGGCGAACAAGGATGTGTTGGATGTCGTTCTGCTGAAAAACCTCATCATAGATGGGTAGTACAGCGCCGCCGGGATAGCCGAATACCGTGTCCACGCCCTGGTCCTTGAGGGCCTGAACCACCATTTTCGCTCCGGTCATCTGACGTGTCATCGCATTGTTCTCCGTTCACGACACTGTACGTTTGCGCACAAAAAAGCCCCCGAGGGTCAGTTCGGGGGCGCATGGGGTCCTGGAAGGGTTCCGGATTACCGGCCCATGCGCCTTGTTCCTACAATTACCACTAGCGTGGACATGCCCGAGGCTCCTTTGCATCGCGCGGGGACACTATGGCGCGAGGCACGAGGCGTCAACCGTTGAAGTGGAAGAAAGCAAATTTCGTTCCGGGCGGCATCGGCTTTGCGAAAATTTCCCGAAACGGAAAAGCGCACAAAGAGCGGTCTATGCAAAAATGCTGTGCGGATATGCGCAAATCGGGAATTGCCGGAGGGATGAGACCTCTGGCAAACCCGAACGCATCGGTTCAGCGGTCCTGCTGAAGGAAATGCAACAATCGCGCGCGGCAACGTGAGTTGTGCGAAGCCGGGTCATCGGCGATGCTGGTGGCGCATCAGGAGGAGACGAGGGTCTCGACATGAAAAAGAACATTTTTTACCGCGATTTCACGATCTGCAAAGCCGTGGCGCTTGTTGTGCTGATGGGCCTTGCGGCGGCGCTTGGCGGCGTGCCTTCCAACCGCGTTGCGGAAACCCGGCCTGAGCTGTCGGAGGCGCGCATCATTCCGGCGATGGTCTACAAGTTCTGGGACGAATGCGACCGCGAAAAGGTTGGCGTCGACCTCTGACCCGACGGGGTGGCGCGATCAGAGGTTCGCGCCGGTTCCCTGCAAGACCCCGTGTTCCAGCGCATAGCGCATCAGCGCGGCGGTGCTGCTGACACCCAGCTTGCGCCGGATGTTCTTGCGGTGGGTTTCAACCGTACGAACGGAAATATCCAGCGCACCCGCCACTTCCTTGTTCGATTTGCCCTGCGCCAGTTGCAACAGCACCATCTGTTCGCGGTTCGTCAGCTGTTCGCGTTCCTGCCCGCGCGGCGCCAGCGCACCTTCGGCCCCGGGGCAGAGATATTTCTCTCCCACCATCACGACGTCTATGGCGCGCTTGATCTCTTCGGTCGGCACGTCCTTGAGGACATAGCCGCGCGCACCGTGGCTGAGCGCGGTCGAGATGTATTCGGGCGAGTCATGCATGGAGAGGATCAGGATGCGCGTTGCCGGGCGGCGTTCCAGGATCATCTCGGTTGCCGACAGCCCGCCGAGGCCCGGCATGTTGAGATCCATCAGGATGACATCCGGAGAGAGGCTGTCCAGACGGTCGATCATGGTCTGACCATCCGAAAGTGTGGCGATCACGTCGACATCGTCGTAGCTTTCGAGGATCGCCTCGATCCCTTCGGCGACCATCGGGTGATCATCGACAACAACGACACGGGTGGGGGCAGGGGTCATGCGCGGGCTTTCGGTTGCGGGTCGGCGCTTTCTTCGGGCGGCAGCAGGTGGGTCAGCGGCACCTGTGCCTCGATAACCGTGCCGTCGCGGGACGACAAGACGCGCAGCGTTCCGTTCAGCTGGTCCATGCGTTCCTGCATGTTGCGCAGCCCTATCCCGCGCGCGGCGCCGGGCGTGTCGCGCATTCCGGTTCCGTTGTCGGCAACGCGCAGGGTGGCCCCGGCGCGATGGCCCCGAATGTCGATACTCACATGGCTGGCGCCGGAATGGCGTTCGATGTTCGTCAGCGCCTCCTGCGCGATGCGGAACAGGGCGATCTTGGCCTCCTGGTCCAGCCGGTTGCGAAAGACGACGGTGGTGAACTCTGTCTCGATGCCGGTGCGCTGACGGAATTCCTCGGCCAGCGCCTTGATGGCCGGGCCAAGGCCCAGGTCGTCCAGCACGCCGGGCCGCAGGTCGCGGCTGATCCGGCGCACTTCGTTGATCGCCTGACCCAGGTGGTCGGCCCCCTTGGCGAGGGTCTCCTCGGCGCGGGGATCGCCGGACATGACCCTTCGCCGGGCGATGTCGAGCGCGTATTTCACCCCGACGAGAATCTGGCTGATGCCGTCGTGCAATTCGCGCGCCACGCGCCCGCGTTCCTCTTCCTGCGCGTCCAATACCCTTTGGGTCAGCTGTTTCAGCTTGGCATCCGCCAGCCGTCTTTCGCGGAGGTTCAGCACCAGCCCCGAGACAAAGACCAACAGCAGCGCTCCCAGCGTGATCGCCCCGATATAGATGAAATTGCGCTGCACGCGGGCCTCGACCTCGGCCCGCGAGGCGGCGACACTGCCCAGAACGTCGTCGATAAAGACGCCTGTGCCCACAGCCCAACGCCAGTCCTGCAGGCCCAGCACATAAGTCACCATGCGGCCTTCCTCGCCGGTCGAGGGCTTGGGCCAGAGGTGATCGACATAGCCCGCCCCCTGGCGGGCCGTCTCGATGAATTCCTGAACGACAAAGGTGCCCTCGCTGTCGGTGAGGTTCCACTGGTTCGTGTTGATCAGGTCGGTCTGCCGGGGCGAGACGAGGTTCTGACCGTCGTAGTCGTAGACAAAGAAGAAGCCCTCTTCGCCATAGATCATCGCGGCCAGGATCTGCAGCACCTGTGTCTTGGCGATTTCGTCGTCCGGTGCGGCAGACCCGTAGACAAAGTAGAAGCCGTTGCGCGCCTGGGTGACGTAGTTGCGCAATTCCCGCTTCTTGGCGGCCAGCAACTGCGTCTCCAGTCCGTGGATCTCGCGTTCGGCCAGGCTGCGGGCCTGCTGGGCGACCAGCAGCGCAATGGCCGAAACCGCCAGCACCAGCGGCAGGCTGGCCAGCAGAAAGAGCTTTTGCCCGTAGGTAAGGCGGAAGCGCGCGAACATGACCTTAAGAAACCACAAGCGCGGGGCAATGGGAAAGCCCCGGTCACGCCTCCGGGGCAAAACCCGGGGAAAGGGCGGTCCGCAACCTGCCCGCATTCCGCAAGGGCAAGCCGTTTTTCCCGCCTCTCTCCGTAGCACTGGGTATTCCCAACTCCAGAATCAGACCCTAGGGTGCCCGCACTCAAACCGATCCGCGCGAGGTGGGGAGCCCCGTGCAGAAACAAAATCTGGGAGGATTTCAATGGATCGTCGTTCTTTCCTTCGCAACTCGACCCTCGGTGCCGGCGCTGCTGCCGCCTCGACGCTGGCCGCCCCGGCCTACGCGCAGGGCAAGCGCACCCTGACAATGGTCACCACCTGGAGCCGTGGCCTGGCCGGTGTGCATGACGCCGCCGAGCGTGTTGCGACCATCATCACCGAGATGACCGACGGCCAGCTGACCGTCGACCTCAAGGCCGCAGGCGAACTGGTCGGCGCGTTCGAGGTCTTCGACGCCGTGACCGCCGGTCAGGCCGACATGTACCACGGTGCGGACTACTACTTTGTCGGTCAGCACCCGGGCTATGCCTTCTTCACCGCCGTGCCCTTCGGCCTGACCGCTCAGGAACAGGTGAACTGGTACTACTTCGACGGCGGCATGGAGCTGCACGACGAGCTGGGCCAGATCTTTGGCCTCAAGTCCTTCCTCGGCGGCAACACCGGCGCGCAGTCCGGCGGCTGGTTCCGCAACGAAATCACCGGGCCCGAGGACTTCAACGGCCTCAAGTTCCGGATGCCGGGCCTCGGTGGCCAGGCCCTGGGCAAGCTGGGCGCATCGGTCCAGAACATCCCCGGCGGCGAAGTCTACCAGGCGCTGTCCTCCGGCGCGATCGACGGCACCGAGTGGATCGGCCCCTGGGCGGACGAAAAGGCCGGTTTCCAGGAGATCACCAAGATCTACTACACCGCCGGTTTCCACGAGCCGGGCGCAAGCCTTTCGGTCGCCACCAACCGCGACGTCTTTGACAGCCTGTCGCCGGCGCACCAGAAGATCGTCGAGATCGCCTCTGCCGAAGCGCACCAGTGGAACCTGGGACAGTTCCTGTCCGCCAACGGTGCCGCCCTGCAGCGTCTGCAGTCCTCGGGCGTGACCATCCGCGAATTCCCCGACAGCGTCTGGGACGCCTTCGGCAAGGCCTCGGCTGAGGTCCACGCGGAAAACATGGGCGACGACCTGTACAAGCGCATCCACGACAGCGCGATGGCCTCGATGAAGTCGTCCTCGGCCTGGATCAAGACATCCTCGGGCACCTACGTCGCGCAGCGCGACCGCGTGCTGGGCTGATCCCGCACCGATCACTGGAAAGGCCCTTGCAGCGCGGGGGCCTTTTCGGCATTGGCGGGCGGCGTTTTCGCCAACCCCGCCGTTGTGCCGCGCGGAACTGGCGCGGCGCCTGGTGATACCGGCCAGGGTGCCGGACCGATATTTTGGGGGACATGATGGAAGCAGAGGCCGCGACGGGCTCGTTCTTCGGCGCCATCGGCGGGTTCCTGGTCTGGGTGGTGGAAAACATCGCCCTGGCCTTCTGGAACCTTGGCTATGCGTTATCGCATCCGATGGCCTGGCTGGACTGGCTGAGCTGGGAGAACACGACCGAAGACAAGGAAGCGGTGATGCGCTTCGTCTACTACGGCGCCTCGGTCGAGTTCTTCTTTGTGGTTTTCACCTTCTTCCTGGCGATCTTCCTGGCCGGGCTCTACAGCAACCGGTTCCTCTGGGGCACCGTGCGGGTGCTGGAGGGCATGGCCAATACCGTCGGGCGCTTCTTTGCCTGGGCGGGCCTGATCATGGTGTTGCAGCAGGTGATGATCGTCTTCATGCAACGGATCTTTGCCCGGCCCGACATCTCGATCGGCTTCGGCATCCCGGTGCAGTTCGATGTGTCCTGGTTTGCCGAAGAGCTGAAGCTTTACAACGCGATGGTTGTCGCGCTGTGCCTGACCTACACTTTCGTGCAGGGCGGGCATGTCCGCGTCGATCTGGTCTATTCGGCGGTCAGCCACCGGGTCAAGCGGATGATCGACATGTTCGGCTCGCTTTTCTTCATGATCCCGGTCGCGACGCTGATCTGGATGTATGCCTGGTTCTTCATGTGGCGACACCTGATCGTGCCCAAACCCTCGGCCTCGGACGGGCTGGACCGTCTGCTGCTCAAGGCGCGCGCGGTGCGCTGGAACATCGAGACCATCGGTTTCAGCCCCAACGGCTTCAACGCCTACTTCCTGTTCAAGATCCTGGTCTCGGTCATGCTGGCGCTGATCTTCATCCAGGCCTGGGCCTTCTTCTACCGCTCGTTCCTCGAGTGGAAGGAGGGCGAGGAATCGGCGGGAAAATACCTCGACCAAGACCAGCTTGAAGCGGGCGAAGAGCCCTACGACCACGCGGAATTCTGAGAGGCAGGCGCATGTTGTTTGGATTGGATGGCGTCGAGATCGGCCTGATCATCGTCTTTCTGACGCTCTTTTCGGCGATCCTGTCGGGCTTTCCGGTGGCCTTTGCCATCGGCGGCGCGGGGATCATTTCCTTCGGGATCATCGCGGCCCTCGATAGCGCGGGTCTGCTGATACACCAGGCCATCGACACCGGGTCGGAGGCGTACAATGCCCTGCTTGCCAGCGGGGCCAACGAGAAGGCGATCTCGATCTTCCGATACCCGGAATTGCCAAGGGTCGAGGTGCCGGTGTTCCCGCAGGGGTGGGAAACCGCGATGGACCGCAACGTCTCGTTCATCGTCAACCGGATCAACGAACGGGTGATCGCAGGTCAGTCGATCGAGACGCTGCTGGCAGTCTTGATGTTCGTCCTGATGGGCATCGTGCTGGAACGCTCGAAGATCGCCAACGACCTACTAACCACGATGGCACGCGTCTTTGGCCCGTTGCCGGGCGGTCTGGCCGTCAGCATCGTCGTCGTCGGCGCCTTCCTGGCCGCCTCGACCGGGATCGTCGGCGCCACCGTGGTAACGATGGGCCTGCTGGCCCTGCCCACCATGCTGCGCAACAACTATGCGCCGGAACTGGCGACCGGGGTCATTGCGGCCTCCGGGACGCTGGGGCAGATCATCCCCCCCTCCATCGTTATCGTTCTCCTGGGCACGCTGGCGGGGGATCTCTATTCCGCGGCACAGGAAGACCGGGCACAACTGGCCGGCTGTTCCGACGCGCTGACCTTCCTTGGCGAACCGGCGGTGGTATCGGTCGGTACGCTGTTCCAGGCGGCCCTGCTGCCGGGGATCCTGCTGGCGCTGCTCTATGCGCTCTATGCCTTTGGCTACGCGATGCTGAACCCCTCCAAGGCGCCGGCGGTCACGCTGGACGGCGGCGAGGGCGAACCGGTCACCCGGGGTGAGGCCTTTACCTGGTACCTCGGTGTGCCCATCGCGCTCATCGCGGGCACGATCCTGCTGGCAGAGGTCGGCATGGTCGGCAGCCAGTCGGTCAAGGTCGACAGCTTCTCGGAAACCGGTGACGCCGCCTCGCTGCGCACCAATGTCTCGGACCAGTGCAAGGCCTCGATGATCGACCTGCATGGTCAGGCGGCTTGGGACAGGGCGGTGGCCGAACAGGCCGAGATCGACGCCCAGGGCGGTGCTCAGCAAAGCACCCGTCTGAGCGACGATCGCATCGCCGAGCTGCAGGCCGAAAAGATCGCCAACGCGGCACCCATCGGCACCGGGATCGCGACTTTGGCGGTGATCTTTGGCCTGATCCTGGCCGTGGCGCGGGGCGTTTCGCCCTCGTCGAACCCGCTGCCACTGCAGATCGGGGCGGTGGGGATCATCCTGGGCCTGGTGGTGGACATCCTGCTGATCGGACCGACGAGTTCGGCGATGCTGACCGTCGTGTTGATGGTCCTGCCCTGGGCCATCACGATCTATGGCTGCGTCTACGCGATGAAGCTCTTGTCCAGGAACGAGCTGTTGCGCGTGGTCTTCCCGCCGCTGGTCCTGATCGTGGCGGTGCTGGGTTCGATCCTTGGCGGCATCACCAACCCGACGCCCGCCGCGGCGCTGGGGGCGGCAGGGGCCATCATGCTGGCCGCCTATCGCAAGCTGTCGGAAGAAGATCGCAGCCCGCGCATCATCATCTGGTCGACCCTCGCGGTGATCCTGATGATCCTGACCGGCGTCAATTTTGACCTGCGGATCAACGTCGAAGAGGTCAGTGGCGCGACCTGGCTTGCCTTCCTCTTTGCCTATGCCTGCTGGCTCTATGCCTTCTTCGGGCTTCTGTTCAGCTGCTGGGTGCTGTTCCGGTCCGGGGTTCTGACACCGGCGGTGCGGGAGACGGCCAAGGTGACCTCGATGGTCTTTACCATCCTCGTGGCCTCGCAGCTGCTGAACCTGGTGGTCATCTCCTTTGGGGGAGAAGAATACATCCAGGACTTCCTGCGCAGCTACGACGATCCGCGCACGGCCTTCATCATCGTGATGATCATCCTGTTCATCCTGGGCTTCGTGCTCGACTTCCTCGAGATCATCTACATCGTGATCCCGATCGTCGGGCCGGTGATCTACGGCGCGCATTTCGATCCGAAATGGGTGACGATCATGATCGCGGTGAACCTGCAGACCTCCTTCCTGACACCGCCGTTCGGCTTCGCGCTGTTCTACCTGCGCGGGGTCGCCCCCAAGGAAGTCACGACCGGCCATATCTATCGCGGGGTGATCCCCTTCGTGCTGATCCAGGTTGTCGGACTGGCGATCCTGGCGCTGTTCCCGGGGATCGTGACCATCGTGCCGGCCATCCTGGGACACTGATCCGGGACACGGGCGCGAGAAATGCCGAAAACACAAAGGGCGGGCCAGTGGGCCCGCCCTTTTGATGTCCGGACGATTCCAAGGATGCGGCGCCGGTCTAGGCGTCGTCATCCGAGATCATGGAGCCGATCTTGGCCAGCCGCTTTTCCAGGTCGGCTGCCAGGATGAAGGCCGAAGAAGCCGCCGTTGCCGCCGCATCGCGGGCCAGCGAATAGCCCAGGTGTTCCAGCAGCGGGACGGCCACCTCGCGGACGACGTCTATTCGGGTTTCCAGGTCGCAGGATTCCAGCGCGTTCAGGAGAGTGCGCAGCTGATCTTGGTGAGATGGCATCCGATCGGTCCTCTTGCGGCTTGTCCCGGTATGGGTTTTTACCGCTTGGTCAAATTTGAGGGGATGCACGCATTGATAGGTTAGCGCAACCAAGAATTGCGTCTATTGCCGACATTTCTTGTCCACCAGCGAAGCGGGCGGATCAGTTCACAAACCCTTGACCAGCTCTCAGCCGCGCGTGTCGGGGAAAGAGATGTTCGCGACCTGCTCGGCGATGGGATCGGTCGACAGCGGATGCGTATCCGAGGAGAAATCGCTGGCGTTCTCGAGCCGTTCCCAGACCCCGCGCCGGTAGATCTCCAGCGCGTCGAACTCGGCCTTGTAACCCATCTTGTCGCTGCCCGGCACCCAGTAGCCCAGGTAGACGTAAGGCAGGCCCGCCTCGCGCGCGATCTCGATATGATCGAGGATCATCCATTTTCCCAGCGACCGGCGTGCCATGTCCGGTTCGTAGAAGGAATAGACCATCGACAGACCGTCATCGAGCATATCGGTCAGGCAGGTCGCCACCAGCTTGTCGCTCTCGGGATCGAAATACTCGATCACGCGGCTGCGGATCGGTGTTTCCTCGATCATGGCCGCAAACTCGAACACGTCCATGTCGGCCATGCCACCATCGGCATGGCGCGCATCCAGGTAGCGGCGGAACAGGTCGTATTGCTCCTCCGTCGCCCAAGGGCTGGTGGCGCGGCGTTCGAGACCCGCGTTGCGCTTGATGACCTTGCGCTGGTTGCGCGTGGGCTGAAAGCGCGTGACGTCGATCCGGGCCGACAGGCAGGCCGCGCAATCGGCGCAGGATGGCCGGTACAGGACGTTCTGTGACCGGCGGAAACCCTGCTTGGACAGGGAGTCGTTCAGTTTTTGCGCGGCATCTCCTTGCAGGGCAGTAAACAGCTTCCGTTCCATCCTGTCCGCAAGGTACGGGCAAGGCTGGGGAGCAGTGACGTAGAACTGCGGTGCAAGCGGAAGCGAGTGACGCATCGAGCGGATACCTTCGTCAAATTTAACGAAACGGTAACAACGATCCCGCCGCGCGCCAAGCCTTTCGACACGGCAAGCCCCCGCAACGGCGGGGCCTTTCCGAATTCTTGGTAAACAGCGCTCCTGGCGGGATAAATCCCGCGCCAGGGGCGCTTCTGTTGCCTCAGGCGCGACGGTTCAGGGCGACGGTGCCCAATACCATGTCGTGCAGGCCCTGGCCCCGCTCGCTGACGAACATCAGCACGATCGAGGCAATCTGCAGAATCACCGTGGTTGCGATCAACGTATAGCCCAGCGTGTGCAGGAAGGCCTCTCCGCCGTCAAAGCGTTCGCCCCAGGCATTGCGGAATTCGATGTTCATCAGCCGCATTCCGGGGGTCGAGGATTTTCCGGCGATGCTCATCCATCGGTAGAGAAACCCGATCACCAGGAACATCAGCGGCAACATGAACAGGCCGACGATGGAAAAGACGGCGATGGGCAGGGTAATCAGAGAAATCAGCACGGTGTCCACCACCCAAGCCAAGCCGCGCTTGACGGTCACGCCATCGTAAAAGGCCGCCTGGCGGTCAGGGTCGGGCAGGTGGGACATGGTGTCGGAATACATCGTTGGCTCCAGCGAGGTAAAGGGCAGGGCGCCCCCGAAGCAGGGGCGCCCGGTCGATCAGGCGTTTTCGGATTCGTCGGCCTCGGCCTTGGCCCGGCGCTCGCGGTCGTCCATGAACTGGTCGAACTCGGACTTGTCCTTGGCTTCGCGGAGGCGTTCCAGGAACTGTTCGAAAGCCTCCTGTTCCGCTTCGAGGCGGCGCAGCGTATCGGCCTTGTAGGCGTCGAAGGCGCTGTTGCCCGAGGGTTTCATCGCGGCCCAGGCGGCCTTGCGGCCCTCATGGTGACGCGAGGCGGTGCGGCAGGACTTGCTGAACATGCGTTTGCTCCAGATCATGTAGGCGAGAAGGGCAAGGCCGACGGGCCAGAAGAAGATGAAGCCCAGGACCATTGCCGCGATCCATGCGCCTTTCCCCTTGTGATCCAGCCATGCCTCGGCCCGTGCGAACCAGCCGGCATTGGCGGGCAGGTGGCTCGTATAAGCGGCGGTGGTCATGTCTCTCTCCGTTTGTTCGTTATGTGAATGCCTTTCACATTACATCAGATCGGAGTTTGGTCCGGGGCTTTCAAGGGGCGATGTGAATGTTTTTTACATTATCCATAATCACAATTTATATCAGTTACTTATTATGAAAATCGGCGGCCACCTGAATGCCCCCTGACCGTCTTCCCGACGGAAGTTTCCCGCACAAACGACGCAAGGCCGCGGTTCCGGCGCCGGTCAAAGCGTGAAATCGGCCTCGACTGCCCCGGTCAGGCGCGGCAGCTCTCGGGGATCCATTGCAACGACATGCCGGGGCGTTCCGGCGGCGGCCCAGACGTCTTCGAACTCCAGCAGCCGGGGATCAATCCAGGCGCGGATCGGATTCAAGTGACCAACCGGGGACACGCCGCCAATGGCAAAGCCGGTCTGGGCGCGGATCAGCGTGGCATCCGCCTTGCCCAGGGGTTCACCCGCCAGGGCCGTGGCCTTCTCGGCGCAGACCTTGTTGCCACCGGCGGTCAGGAAGAGCACCGCCTCGCCGCTGTCTTCGGCGCGAAAGATGATCGACTTGGCGATCTGGTCGAGGTGGCAGCCGACGCTGTCGGCGGCTTCCTGCGCGGTGCGCGCCTGGCCGACCTCGCGGATTTCATGGGCCAGCCCCGCATCCTCGAGCGCCTTGCGGACACGTTTCAAACTCTTGCTCATCACCCTGGTCCCTGCTGCTTCGGGGCGCAGACTGGGACAGGGGCGGAGCGGCTGCAAGGGAGTTGCGCTCGGTCGCGTTTGGTGGCCATCTGCCGCCATGACGCTGGAACGACGCATGACCCGCACGCCGCGTGCCTTCGAACCCGACCGGGGCACCGAGGCATTGGAAGACTGTCCCTGGGCCGCGGGGGCAATGGCCGAACTCATCAAAGGCACGGGCGGATCAAGCCCCTACCTGCGGGGCCTCATCGGCAAGGAGGCGGGCTGGCTGGAAGGCGCGGTCATGGACCCGGAAGGCGCGGTCAGGGCCTTGTACGCCGATCTCGACAAAGTGACACCGGCCCAGATCGGCGTGGCATTGCGGCAGGCCAAGCGACGGATGGCGCTGCTGATCGCACTGTGCGACCTGTCCGGCGCCTGGGAACTGGAACAGGTCACGGGGACACTCAGCGAGTTCGCGGACCTGTCGGTCTCGCTGGCGCTGCGTGCGGCGATCACGCCCGAGATCACGCGCGGCAAGCTGCCCGGCAAGACCGAGGATGACATTGCCACGGCGGGTGGCATGGTCGCGCTGGCGATGGGCAAGATGGGCGCCGGAGAGCTGAATTACTCCTCGGACATCGACCTGATCTGCCTTTTCGACGAACAGCAGTACGACCCGGACGACTACCACGAGGCGCGCGCCAGCCTGGTTAGGGCGACGCGCAAGATGGCCGCAACGCTGAACGACCTGACAGGCGAAGGCTATGTCTTTCGCACCGATCTGCGGCTGCGCCCCGATCCGGCGGTGACGCCGGTCTGCATGGCGATGGAGGCGGCGGAACGCTATTACGAAAGCGTCGGGCGCACCTGGGAACGGGCCGCCTATATCAAGGCGCGCCCCTCGGCCGGTGATATGGATGCCGGCGCGCGGTTCCTGGAGGTTCTGACCCCTTTCGTCTGGCGCAAGCACCTGGATTTCGCGGCCATCCAGGACGCGCATGACATGCGCCTGCGCATCCGCGAGCACAAGGGCCTGGGCGGCGGCATCAGCCTTCCCGGCCATAACATGAAACTGGGGCGCGGCGGCATCCGCGAGATCGAGTTCTTTACCCAGACCCGGCAGCTGATCGCCGGCGGGCGCGACCCAGAGTTGCGCGTGCGCGGCACGGTCGAGGGGTTGGGGCGTTTGGCGGACAAGGGCTGGATTCCGGGCGACGTCGCCAGGGTGCTGAGCGGGCACTACCGGGCCCACCGTGAAGTCGAACACCGCATCCAGATGATCGGCGACGCACAAACCCACGACCTGCCGAAATCCCCCGAGGGGATGGAACGGCTGGCCTGCCTGATGGGGCGCGACCTTGCAGAGGTCAAGCGCGAACTGACCGATCGCCTGACCGAGGTCCACGACCTGACCGAGGGTTTCTTTGCCCCCGGCAGCGGCAAGGACCAGGAGGTGCCCGAGGTCTTTGCCGACAGCCCGGTGCCGGGGCGCTGGCTCAACTATCCTTGCCTGCGCTCGCAGCGGGCGGTCACCATCTTTGAACGCCTGCGCCCCGAGATCCTGCGTCGGCTGGGCCAGACCGACCGCCCCGAAGAGGCACTGAAGGCCTTTGACAGTTTCCTGGCTGGGTTGCCCGCCGGTGTGCAGCTGTTCTCGCTCTTCGAGGCCAATCACCAGTTGATCGACCTGCTTGTGGACATCGTCGGGACCTCGCCGGACCTGGCGCGCTACCTGTCGCGCAATGCCAGTGTTTTCGACGCGGTGATCGCGGGTGATTTCTTCAGCGACTGGCCGGGCCCGGATGCGTTGCGGGCGGCGCTGGTTGCGCAACTGCAAGAGGCCGGGGATTACGAGCGCAAGCTGGACGCCGCCCGCCGCTGGGCCAAGGACTGGCATTTCCGCATCGGCGTGCACCTCTTGCGCGGACTGATGGGGCCGGAAGAAGCGGGCAAGGCCTATGCGGACCTGGCGGGCGCCTCGCTGGCCGCCGTCTGGCCAGAGGTCCAGAAGATGTTCGCCGAAAAACACGGCACCCCGCCGGGGCGCGGCGCGGTTGTGCTGGGCATGGGCTCGCTGGGGGCGCGGCGCCAGCACGCGCGCTCCGACCTCGACGTGATCGTGATCTACGATGCCGAGGGCGTCGAGGCCTCGGAGGGCCGCAAGCCGCTGGCCAGCCGCACCTATTACGCCCGGCTGACGCAGGCGCTGATCACCGCGATGACCGCGGCCATGTCCGAAGGCAAGCTCTACGAGATCGACATGCGGCTGCGGCCCTCGGGCAACCAGGGGCCGGTGGCAACGTCCTGGGCCTCGTTCCAGAGCTACCAGCGCGAAGAGGCCTGGGTCTGGGAACACCTTGCGCTGACACGGGCACGGGTGGTCGCGGGGCCGGTGGAACTGGCCGAGGACGTCGAGGCGCTGCGCAAGGAGGTCATCGGCAAGGCCCGAGACGTGCAGGAGGTTCGGCGCGGCGTGGCCGAGATGCGTGCGCGGATCGCCGCGGCCAAGGGGCCGGGCGGACCGCTGGATGCCAAGATCGGCCCGGGGCGCCTGCAGGACATCGAGTTGTTCGCGCAGCTTTGCGCGCTCGAGGCGGGGCGCGCGGTGCGCGAGGCGCCCCGCGCGCTGCGGCTGGCCAAGTGGCTGGACGAGGCGGATCGCACCGCTTTGATCGCCGCCTACGAGCTGTTCTGGTCTTTGCAGATCGGGGCAAGACTGGTCAGCGAAGAGGCGATCGACCCGGAGAAACTGGGCCTTGGCGGCTGCACCTTCCTGTTGCGCCTGGCAGAGGCCCCGGACATGGAAAGCATGCGGGCGGACCTCGAGAGACAGGCGGGCCGCGCGGCAGAAATCATCGGCAAAGTGCTGCCGGAACCGGAGAGCGAGACATGAGCAAGGGTGATGCAAGCGACCCCAAGGGCCTGATGGTGGAAGCCTACGCGATGGAGGGGCTGACGGCAGAAGAATGCCGGTCGATCTTCCTGGACTGGGCGTTGTCGGCGCCGGATGGGGCCGACATGCAGGTGCTGATCGGCGGCTTCTTGGCGCGTTACGGTGAAAACGCCGACCACCCGATGACACAGGTACTGCGCGAGGGGCTGGAACAGGCGCAAAAGCCGCGCCGCCGGGGCGGCTGGAAGTCACGGCCCCGCCCGTCGGGCGAGGCCTGAGCGGGGTTCAACTGCGGGGCAGGTCAGCCGCTTCGCGGGCCAGGTCCTCGATCCGGGCCCAGTCGCCCTTGGCCACCGCGTCCTTGGGGGCGACCCAGCTGCCGCCGACGCAGAGCGTGTTGGACAGGGCCAGGTAGTCGGGCGCATTGGCCGGGCTGACGCCACCCGTGGGGCAGAACCGCACCTGCGGGATGGGCGCGCCGATGGATTTCAGCGCGGGCACGCCGCCATTGGCCTCGGCCGGAAAGAACTTTTGCACGGAATAGCCGCGTTCCAGCAGGCGCATCGCCTCGGACGAGGTGGCGGCGCCTGGAAGCAGCGGCAGGTCGGCGTCCTCGCAGGCCTGCAGCAGCCGGTCTGTCGCGCCGGGCGAGACACCGAATTTCGCACCGGCCTCCTTGGCGGCCGCCACGTCCTGCGGCGTCAGCAGGGTGCCCGCGCCGACGATCCCGCCCTCGACCTGTGCCATTTCGCGGATCGCGTCCAGCGCCACGGGCGTGCGTAGCGTCACCTCCAGCACCGGCAGACCACCGGCGACCAGCGCCTCGGCCAGGGGGCGGGCGGTCGCCACGTCATCGACCACCAGAACGGGGATCACGGGGGCAAGACGGCAGAGCGCCTCGTTGCTCTGGCTGGCGTCCTGGGGGGTCATGGGCATAGCTCCCTTGGGTCGTTGGGATTGGGTGTTCTTACAAAGACGATGCTGCGGTCACACCACCACGGCGGCGCCATTGGAGGCAAGGCCGACATTCTGGCGGAACGCCTCGAACAGCTCGCGCCCGACGCCGTGGCCATTGCCGGTCAGGTCCGCCTGAACGGGCTCGCGGCTGTCGAAATCCTCGGCCAGCGTCTCGATCGTGCCCTGGACCGCGTCCACGCGCACCACGTCGCCGTCACGCAGCCGCGCCAGCGGGCCACCGTTGGCCGCCTCGGGCGAGACGTGAATGGCCGCAGGCACTTTGCCGGAGGCGCCGGACATGCGGCCATCGGTGACAAGCGCCACCTTGAGCCCCCGGTCCTGCAGCACCGCCAGCGTCGGCGTCAGCCCGTGCAGTTCCGGCATCCCGTTGGAGGACGGCCCCTGAAAGCGGACGACGACGACCGTGTCCGAGGTGAACTCACCGGCCTTGAAGGCGGTCTTGACGCTTTCCTGGTCGTGGAAGATGCGGCAGGGCGCCTCGATCACATGGCGTTCGGGCGCGACGGCAGAAACCTTGATCATGCCGTGGCCAAGGTTGCCATACAGTTGCTTCAACCCGCCGGTGGCCTGGAAGGGATCGCGCGCGGGACGCAGGATCTTGTCGTTCTGGGTGTCGCGCGGGCCGTCGCGATACGAGATCGCGCCGTTCTCAAGGACCGGCTCACGGGTGTAGAGCGACAGCCCGTCGCCCGCCACGGTCTTGACATCGTCGTGCAGCAGGCCCGCGTCCAGAAGGTCGCCGATCATATATTGCAGCCCGCCCGCCGCGTGGAAATGGTTCACGTCGGCAAGGCCGTTGGGATAGACCTTGGCCATCAGCGGCGTGACGGAACTGATCTCGTCGAAATCTTCCAGTTCCAGCGCGACGCCCGCGGCGCGCGCCATCGCAGGCAGGTGCAGGACAAGGTTTGTCGACCCGCCCGTCGCCATAAGCCCGACGATCCCGTTCACAAAGGCCTTGGCGTCCAGCACGTCACAGACGGGCCGGTAGGCATTGCCCAGGTTCGTGATCGACAGCGCGTGTTTCGCCGCCTCGACGGTCAGCGCCTCGCGCAGCGGGGTGCCCGGGTTGATGAAACTGGTGCCCGGCAGGTGCAGCCCCATGAACTCCATCAGCATCTGGTTGGAGTTCGCGGTGCCGTAGAAGGTGCAGGTGCCCGGCCCGTGGTACGAGGCCATCTCGGCCTCCATCAGCTTGTCGCGGCCGACCTCGCCGGTGGCGAACTGCTGGCGCACCTTGGCCTTTTCGTCGTTGGGCAAGCCGCTGGTCATCGGACCGGCGGGAATGAACAGACCGGGGATATAGCCGAAGGTCGCGGCGGCGATCACCAGCCCCGGCACGATCTTGTCGCAGACCCCAAGGTAGACGGCCGCGTCAAAGGTGTTGTGGCTGAGCGCCACACCCGTCGCCAGCGCGATCACGTCGCGAGAGAACAGGGACAGCTCCATGCCGACCTGGCCCTGGGTGACGCCGTCGCACATGGCGGGCACGCCACCCGCGACCTGCGCGGTGCCGCCGGCCTCGCGTGCGGCGGCGCGGATCACCTGCGGATAGGTTTCGAACGGCTGGTGGGCCGAAAGCATGTCGTTGTAGGCGGTCACGATCCCCAGGTTGGGCGCGCGCCCCTCGGCCAGCGTGTCCTTGTCGCCGGTCATGGCGGCATAGGCATGGGCCTGATTGCCGCAGGTCAGATGCGCCCGGCGCGGGCCCTCGTCGGCGACGCGGCGCATCCGGTCAAGATAAGTGCTGCGCATCTGCTCGGAACGGGCTTCGATACGGGCGGTGACACGCGCGATGGTGGCATCAAGCGGCATTCGGGTCTCCCTCCGGGGATCGTCTCTGGCTTGGCTATGCGCCTCACATACGCCAGTTAGCGCTAACGGTAAAGGCCGGATCGTGCGCCAACCACGACGGGTCGGGCATTTGCCTGCACGGCGGCGCTTTCCCGGGCACGCAAATACAGTTAAGCGAAGCGCATGACGGATTCCAAGACCATACCCGACCGCCCGGTTCTGCGGCTGAAACCCAAGGCCAATGCGCGCGCCATTCGACGTGGTGCGCCCTGGGTCTTTGACAACGAGCTGGTCATGGACCGGCGCAGCAAGGCGCTTGCGCCGGGCAGCATCGCGACGCTGGAGGACGGCGAACGCAAGCCTCTGGCCACGGTCGCGGTCAACCCGGGCTCGCGCATCGTGGCGCGGGTGCTGGACCGCGACGCGACGGTGGTTGTCGATCGCCACTGGCTGGCCGCGCGGCTGCGCAAGGCGCTGTCGCTACGCGAGGCGGCCTATGGCGCGCCGTTCTACCGGCTGGTCCATGCCGAGGGCGACGGGCTGCCCGGTCTGGTGATCGACCGCTTCGGCGACACCTGCGTGATGCAGCCCAACGCAGCCTGGGCCGAGGCGCATCTTGAGATACTCACGGACGCGCTGGTCGAGGTGACCGGCGTGACCAACGTGCTGAAGAACGCCGCCGGACGAGGCCGCACGCTGGAAGGGCTGGATGACGTCGACGCGGTCCTGCGCGGTGCTGCGCCAGAGGCGCCTGTGCCAGTCGAGATGAACGGCGCCACCTACATGGCCGACCTGACCGGCGGGCAGAAAACCGGCCTGTTCTATGACCAGCGCGAGAACCACGGGTTCGCGGCCCGGCTGGCGCGGGGGCATTCGGTTCTGGATGTCTTTTCCCATGTCGGCGGGTTTGCCCTGGCGGCACTGGCAGGCGGCGCCAACAGCGCGCTAGCGGTCGACGGATCGGCGCCCGCGCTGGCCCTGGCCGAAGAGGGCGCGCGGCGCATGGGGGCCTCCGACCGTTTTTCCACCCGGCAAGGCGATGCCTTCGACACGCTCGAGGCGCTGGCCGGCGAAGATACACGGTTTGACTTGGTGATCTGCGATCCGCCGGCCTTTGCCCCGAACAAAGCCGCGCTGGAAAAGGGCCTGCGCGCCTATGAGCGCGTGGCCCGCCTGGCCGCGCCTCTGGTGGCAGAAGACGGCTACCTGGTGCTCTGTTCCTGTTCGCATGCGGCGGATCTGAACGCCTTTACCGGCGCCTGCCTGCGGGGCATCGGCCGGTCCGGACGCCGCGCGCAACTGCTGCACACGGGCTTTGCCGGCCCGGACCACCCACTGCTGCCACAACTGGCGGAATCCGGCTATCTCAAGGCGCTGGTGTTCCGCCTGTGAAGGTCCTGCTGGACACCTGCGTGCTCTACCCGACGGTGATGCGCGAGGTCCTGCTGGGCGCCGCGCGCGCCGGTCTCTACACGCCGCTCTGGTCCGAACGCATCCTCGAGGAATGGGCCCGTGCCGCGCGCAAGCTGGGCCCGGAGGGAGAGGCGCAGGCGCGGGCAGAGATCGCCCTTGTCCGCGCCGCATGGCCCAGGGCCGAGGTGACTTACCCGCCGTCGCTGGAAAAGCGCCTGTGGCTGCCAGACGCCAATGACACGCATGTTCTGGCCGCCGCCATCGCGGGACATGCGGATGTCATCGTCACCATGAATGCCAGCGATTTTCCCCGCAACATACTGGCCGAAGAGGGGCTGAGCCGGGCTGATCCGGATGGTTTCCTGCTTGGGTTTCACCAGGCTCAACCGAAGATCATGGCCCAGGTCGGCGAAGCCGTCCGGGCCGAGGCGGAACGGCTCTCGGGCGAGGCATGGACCATGCGGGCCTTGATGAAAAAGGCGCGGCTGCCGCGCCTGGGCAAGGCCTTGGGCGGCTGACCTTGCGGGGCGGGGCCGCGCGCTTTATCTGTCTGTGAAAACCCGATGCTTTCCGTCGGAGACGACAAAGGACACCCCGTGCAGGCACCCCGACTGGAGATCCGCGACATCATCCGCCGCTACGACGGCAAACCGGTGGTGAACAACGTTTCGCTGACGATTCAACCGGGCAAGGTGACCTGCCTGTTGGGTCCTTCCGGCTGCGGCAAGTCGACGACCCTGCGGATCATCGCCGGCGTCGAGATGCAGGATGCCGGTTCGATCTACATCGACGGCAACCTGATTTGCGACACGGTCGTCCGGGTGCCGCCGGAACGTCGCTCCGTCGGGTTGATGTTCCAGGATTTCGCGCTTTTCCCGCACCTTAGCGTGGGCGAGAACGTGGCCTTCGGGCTAAAGACCTCCGCCTCTGAAAAACGCGCGCGGGCCAAGGAATACCTCGATCGCGTCGGTCTTGCCGGCTACATCGACGACTACCCGCACCAATTGTCGGGCGGGGAACAACAGCGTGTGGCCCTGGCCCGTGCATTGGCACCCAAACCGCGGCTGATGCTGATGGATGAGCCGTTTTCGGGCCTCGACAACCGGCTGCGCGATGGCATCCGGGACGAGACGCTGGAACTGCTCAAGGAAGAAGGGACCTCGGTCCTCTTGGTCACGCATGAACCCGAAGAGGCGATGCGCATGGCCGACGAGATCGCGCTGATGCGGCAGGGGCATATCGTCCAGCAGGGTGCGCCCTACAATATCTACAATGCCCCGGCCGATCGTGAGGCGGTGGCATTTTTCAGCGATATCAACACGATCCGAGGTGAAGTCAAAGGCGCCCTTGTGGCCACGCCCTTTGGCCAGTTCCTGGCGCCCGGCTATGCCGATGGCAGCCGTGTCGATATCGTCTTTCGGCCCCAGCACGTCGGCATCGACTTTGACCGCGCAGGCAAGGGGCCCAGCCCTTCGGCCAAGACCGGCGCCCCGGCGCGCGGCGTGGTGCAGCGGGCGCGGTTCATGGGGTCGGAAAGCCTGGTGGAATTTCGCATGGACCACGATGGCGAAAAGCTGCGCGCCACGGTGCCCAATGTCTTCTTGCCGAAACCCGGCACACCCATGTGGCTGAGCATCCGCCGGGATCGATGCTTCGTCTTTCCGGCATCCTGATTTATTCACAGGAGCCTGTGGATAAAACCTCAGGCATCGCGTGAGGCCAGCGCCCTTTGCAGGACGTACACCCGGATCGAGGACGCGAGCCCGACGTCCGGATTCCTGTCGACATCAATATTGGCCGCCAAGGCATTGATCGTAAGCCCGTCTTCACGGGCGATGCGACGAAACTCCCGCCAGAATTCCTCTTCCAGGGACACCGATGTCCGGTGCCCCTTGAGAGTCAGGGAATGCTTGACCGGCCGACCGCTCATTCCTTTTCATGCCCGTCCAGATCGCGTTGGGCCTTGGCCCGCCGGGCCTCGGCCAGGTCCTTTTCCGACTTGCTCACCCCGTGGCGCGCGGCATTCCGATCGCCTGCGCGACGCTTGTCGTCGCGCGCTTTCTGCTTCTTGAAGCGGTTGAGATTGACCAGTTTGGACATGACCTGCGCTCCGCCGGCACCTGTACGTTTTGTACAAAACCTACGCGGTTTCCGGCGTTTTGTACAAGCCGCTCAGGCGCCGCTGGTCCGCATCGGCCGCGGGCGCAGATACCAGTACCAGACGCGGTAGGCCTCGAGCGCGATCAGCGGTCCGAAATGCACCAGCGCGGCCGCCGGGTGCCCCCAGTCATGTAGCGCCGCCCAATGCACCAGCGTCAGCGCGGCGGCGGGATAGGTCCAGCGTTGCAAGTGCTTCCAGCGCGGCCCCATGATCCGGACGAAATAGTCCGTCGAGGTCACGGCCAGCGGGACGAAGATCGCAAAGGCCAGCCAACCGGTCCAGATGTATAGCCGGGGCAACTCGTCCACGATCCGTTCCAGCGTGGCCTTGTCGACCAGGTAGAACACCGTATGCGCCAGCGCGTAGGCAAAGGCCGCCACGCCGAAATAGCGGCGGTTCTTCCTGAGCCAACGCGGCCCGCGCCACCCCTTGAAGAGCAGCATCAGGGGCGTCGCCAGCATCGCAATGATCAGGAACCGCGCGGCGAATTCGCCGGTGGGATGCACGAGGATATGGGCAATGCGCGGGTTGGTCGACGTTGCGAGATCATAGGCCATGCCAAGACCGGGCAGGGACAGGGCCAGCCAAAGCCAATAGGGAGAAAAACGGGACATCGGGCCCTCCTTTCAATCGGGACAGGACTGATACGCCGCAGTGCGGCATTCCCGTCGCTCAAAAGGACCGCAACACGAAGAAAGGGCGCCTGACACTTGGCCCGGCGCCCCTGTTTCTTCTTGGCTGAAATACCCCGGGGAGCGCGAGGGGCTGGCCCCTCGCACCTGCCGTCGACATCAGGCCTTGGGGCCGATCATCTGCTCGGGGCGTACCACGGCGTCGAATGTCGCTTCGTCGACAAAGCCCAGCGCGATGGCCTCTTCCTTCAGCGTCGTGCCGTTCTTGTGCGCGGTCTTGGCAACCTTGGTGGCATTGTCATAGCCGATGGTCGGCGCCAGTGCCGTGACCAGCATCAGCGATTCCTTCATCAGCTTTTCGATGCGCGGCTCGTTCGCCTGGATGCCCATGAGCATCCGCTCGGTGAAGGAATCCGCCGCATCGCCCAAAAGCTGGATCGACTGCAGCAGGTTGTAGCTCATCATCGGGTTGTAGACGTTCAGCTCGAAATGGCCTTGCGACCCGGCGAACTTGATCGCGGCGTCGTTCCCCATGACGTGGGCGGCGACCTGGGTCAGCGCCTCGGCCTGGGTCGGGTTGACCTTGCCCGGCATGATCGACGAACCCGGCTCGTTTTCCGGCAGGATCAGCTCGCCGAGGCCGGACCGCGGGCCGGAGCCGAGGAACCGGATGTCGTTGGCGATCTTGTAGCAGCTGCCCGCAATCGTCGCCAAGGCGCCCGAGAGGAAGACCATCGCGTCATGCGCGGCCAGCGCCTCGAACTTGTTGGGGGCGGTGACGAAGGGCAGGCCGGTGATCTGTGCCATGTGGCTGGCGACGGCCTCCCCCCAGCCGGGGACAGTGTTCAGCCCGGTGCCGACCGCGGTGCCGCCCTGGGCGAGTTCATAGATGCCGGGCATCGCCGCCTCGACCCGTTTCAGGCCTTGGCGGATCTGGTGCGCGTAGCCCGAAAACTCCTGGCCAAGCGTCAGCGGTGTCGCATCCTGGGTGTGGGTGCGACCGATCTTGATGATGTCCTTGAATTCCTCGGCCTTCTGCTCCAGCCCCTCGGCCAGTTTCGTCAGGCCGGGGATCAGCACGTCACGCACGCTCATCGCGGTGGCGATATGCATGGCGGTGGGGAAGGTGTCGTTGGACGACTGGCCCATGTTGCAATGATCGTTCGGGTGCACCGGGTCCTTGGTGCCGATGGTGCCGCCCAGGATCTCGATGGCGCGGTTGGCGATCACCTCGTTCGAGTTCATGTTCGACTGTGTGCCGGAACCGGTCTGCCAGACCACCAGCGGGAAGTTGTCGTCGAACTTGCCCGCGATGACCTCGCCGGCGGCCTGGATGATGGCTTCGGCCAGTTTCGCGTCCAGCTTGCCGGTGGCCTTGTTCTGCATCGCGCAGGCCTGCTTGATCACGCCCAGCGCGCGCACGATGGCCACGGGCTGCTTTTCCCAGCCGATGGGAAAATTCATGATCGAACGCTGGGTCTGTGCGCCCCAGTACTTGTCTGCGGGAACTTCGAGCGGGCCGAAGCTGTCGGATTCGGTGCGGGTCGCGGTCATGGACATGCCTCCTTGATGGGGTTGTCTTCCTCTTACCCCAGAAGCGGCGAAAGACAAGGCGGCATACCACGGGATACCGTTAACATGCGTCAGAATGCCGGTGCCACCTGACGCGCCAGGGCGCGGCACCGGGAAATCGTCAGGCTGTTCCGGGGATCACTTCCGAAAACGATCGAGGCTGACCACCTCCGCGTCGTGGTGTTCCTCTTTCGGCTCGCCACCGGGGCCGTCGTCATCGGGGGGCGTCGGATCGTCGTCGCCGTCTTCGTCGTCGTCCTGGCTTTCAAAGCGCAGGCCGAATTCGACCGAGGGATCGACGAAGGTCTTGATCGCGTCATAGGGGATGTACAGCCGTTCGGGCGCATCGCCGAAGTTCAGCGTGACCGCGAATCCGTCATCGCCCACGTCCAGCCCGTCGTACCAGTGCTGCATCACCACGGTCATTTCCTCTGGATAACGGTCGGCCAGCCAGTCGGCCAGCTCGGCATCCGGGTGACCGGTGTCGAAGGTGATGAAGAAATGATGATCCCCGGGCAGTCCGTTTTCCTGAACATCCTCGAGAACCTGCTGAATCAACCCGCGCATGGCGCGGTGCATGAGTTTGCCGTAATCGATGCCTTCGGACATTTGGGGACCTTTCTGAGCGTGCCCTCACCATATTGTTTTTGACGTGGAGGAAAAGGGGCGATTGTCACACATTCACAAGCGCCCATCCCAGCGCCGCCGACAGGGCGAGTGTGACAGGAACACCGCGTTTTGCCCAGACAAGCAGCACCGTGGCAAGGGCTGTCAGTGGCAGAACCTCCCAGCGGAGAGTGTCGGGCCGGGGCAGATCCAGCGTCACGGGACCCAGGGCAACCGGCGTGAGCGTGGCAAAGACGACGTGCAGCGCGAACCAGAGGGAAAGGTTCAGGATTACGCCCACCACGGCGGCGGTGATGGCCGCCAGGGCGGATTGCAGCCGGGGCCGGGCCAGCAGGTTCTCGATGTAGGGGGCGCCCGCGAAGATCCAGAGGAAGCAGGGCACAAAGGTCATCCAGAGCGTCAGCCCCCCCGCCGCCAGTGCCAGCCAGGGGCCACCCTGCGCGTGGCCGGTCAGCTGGCCCACGAATTGCGTCACCAGGATCAGCGGGCCGGGCGTGGTCTCGGCCAGGCCCAGGGCGTCGACCATCTGGGTGGCGTCCAGCCAGGCGCGGGTCTCGACCACTTCCTGCGCCATGTAGGCCAGCACCGCGTAGGCGCCGCCAAAGGTGACGACCGCAAGCTTGGCAAAGAACAGTGCGAGGTCGAACAGCAGATCCTGCCCGGTCAGCCAGAGGACCGGCAGGGGCATGAGCCAGAGCGCGGCCCAGAGAGCGATCGTGGCAGGGCGGGTCTTGCGCGTCGCCGGTTCGGGCGGCGTTTCGACCGGCGCCGAGGCCCGGAAGGCACCCCAGAGCGCGGCCAGCGCGATGATCAGCGGAAAGGGCAGGCCAAGCAGGAAGATCGCAAGAAAGGACAGCGTCGCCACCAGGTAATCCGCAGTTCCCTTGAGCGCCTTTTGCGACAGCCGCACCAGCGCCTGCGCCACGATCACGACGACGCAGGCCTTGACGCCCAAAAGCAGCGCTTCCGTCTCGGGGCGCGCGCCGTATTGCGCATAAAGCAGCGCCAGCAGGGCGATCACAACGGCGCCGGGCAGTACGAATAGCCCGCCCGCGATCAGCCCGCCGGGAATGCCGCGCAGGCGCCAGCCGGCGTAGGTGGCCAGTTGCATCGCCTCCGGTCCGGGGAGCAACATGCAGAAACTCAGGGAGCGCAGGAATTGCTGTTCCGTCAGCCAGGGTCGCTCCTCGACCAGTTCGCGGTGCATCAGGGCGATCTGGGCGGCCGGGCCGCCAAAGGACAGGACACCGATACGGCCAAAGACTTGGATCAACGTGGAATAGGCGGTCATGACCTCGGGGCCTAGCAGCGATGGACGACGCCGGTGTGACAGGTCGGCGCCCGGGGTCAAGCCCGCAGGGCCATCAGCAGCTGGCGATCCAGTATTCCACGTCCGGCCCGCGCAGGACCCGCACCGCCTCGACCCTCTCGAAAAAGTCGCCCTGGTAGCTGATGCCGTAGTCGCCCTTGACCCGCTTGCGCCCGTCGACCGTCTCGTAGAAGACATATAGCTTGGCATTGTCGCGGTGGCGCAGGCGTTTGCCGTCACTCAGCGGGTTGATGCGGGACTTTGGCGCCAGTTCCCACCAGCCATGTTTGACCCAGACATCGTCGCGCGGCGAATGTTTGACCATGATCTGCCAAGTCCGACTTTCACAGGGATTGACGATCACGAGGTCCCGACTGCGGTCCGCGAGCGCGGCCGAACCGGAGAGGACAAGCACAAGGGCGGCGAGGAGATGTTTCATGTCGGGCCTCAATTGCAGGGGATCCGGACGTGGAATGTGTCACCGTTTTCGACCACGCCACGAGGTTCGCGACCGGCGGCAAACAGCTGGTCATGGCGTTTGACGAGCAACAAACCCTCGACGTCGGTGCCAGGGGTCTTGTCGTAGTAACCGCGTCCGTCCTCGGTTTCGGCGTAGAGCACGACCCCCTGGCGGAACACGATGGGCTTGTCATCCTCGCGGATCAGGCCGCTGGCCCCGGCAGGCAGGCGTTTGCGGGGGAAATAGCGCCACCTGGTGGGAGAAACGCGGTATCGCCCGGCAAGTGTCATGTCGTCGTTGCATGTGCTGGTGACGCGCAGTTTTGCCGGACCCTGGGGATAATCCTGGGCGGGCAAGGGCGCGGCGAGAGCCGTCAGGACAAGAGAGACGCCGATGGCCAATGCGGGGCGGAACTGGAAGGGTTGGGGAATCATGCCCCAGTCTGGTCAGGGCAAGGTTTCGCTGACAACCCGTTGTAAAGAAATTGTTATGTTCGGTTTCCGCACAGAGAGGCGGACGCGGCGCGCCGCGTGTCCGGTCGGAATCGCATCTGGGGAAAGTGCAGGCTTCTGTTGCCAGGTGCCTGCGAACCCCGCCTTACGCGGCTAGGCGCAAGGGCTTAGATTTCGGTCTTTCGGACTGCTTACGCAGCCAGAGCAACCGGAGCACGATTGTTGTTGGCAATTGTACTTTGTGAACCGATAACGGTGGTATCTCACCGGGACAAAGCTACATCTTTACGCGTTCGTCGATCCTGTTTCGGCCCCATGATCCCCCAACAAAGGATATATGGTGGAGCCGCCGGGTACCGCCCCCGGGTCCGATCCGTTTATTACATGCGCGTTTATGCCCATAGTCCCCGAGGGGACAGGAGGAATATAGGGATGGCCGATCCGCTTGCAAAGGGGGATTCGTCGGTGGCCGGGGGCGTTACGCCGAATTATTGAAAAGATTTCGGGCCGGGGACTGTCCCTATTGCTCCAGCAGGCTGTCGGGCGCCGGATCCATCGCGCGGATCTGCAGTTGCTGTCCCCCGAGATCACGGAAGGCGCGCTGGCGGCAGGTCAGGACGAGGATCTGCACGTCCGAGGCCTGGCGGTGCAGCGCGTCGAACATGCGTTCGATCCGGTCATCGTCGGTAAAGACCAGCGCGTCGTCCAGGATCACCGGCGCCGCGCGCCCGTCGCGGGCCAGAAGCCGGGCAAAGGCCAGCCGAACCAGCAGCGCCAACTGTTCCTGGGTGCCGCCGGAGAGAATGTCGATCGGTTCTTCGGTGCCGTTGCGGATCAGGTGCCGGGGCAACAGCTCGGTATCGTCCCAATCCAACTGCGCCTCTGGCCAGAGCAGGTGAAGAAGTGGTCGCAAGGCATTGGCAACCGGTGTGAAATAGCGATCCCGTGCGGCGATGCGCGCGGTTTCCAGCGCCGTTTCCAGGCGGCGCAGCACCGCCACGTCCCGGGTGATCCGGCCAAGGTCGGCCTGCGCCGTTTCCAGGTCCTGCGCCAGATCGGCCAGCCGTTCCTCGACCGCCCCCTCGGCGCTGCGGCGCACGCGTTCGTCCAGGCGGGCGAGATCGAGGTTCAGCCGTGCGATGGCCTCTTGCGCCGAGGTCTCGGCCGATTGCGCGCGGGACAAGGCGGCCCGCGTGCTTTCGATGTCCGGGGCCTCGGTGGCGGCCTTGGCGCGAGCCTCCTCGGCCTGCGCAAGCTGTTCCAGCGCGGCGCTGTGCTCTGCCTCGGGTGTTTCGGGCGCCTGCTCCAGGGCGGTTTCGGCCCGGGTCAGACGGTCAGCGGCGGCCTGTGCGCCGGCAAGGGCGCGGGCGGTCTCGGTGCGCGCGATTTCAAGCTGGTCGCGCGCGGTTTCGGCCCGGATCTCGGCCTCTTGGCGGGCACTTTCGGCCTCGCGCAGCGCGGTGTCCGCCACCTCCGGGCTCGGCGGCTGGGGCGCATCCTCTGGCAGCGGGGCGGGCAGGGCGGCCAACCGCTGGCGCAGCGCCTCGGCGCCATCGGGGGCAAGGGCCCGCAGGGTGGCGGTGATCTCGGACAGCCGGCGCTCTGCCTCGTTTCGCGCACGGGCGGCCTGGCGGGCGGCGTCGATGTCGGGCAGGTCAAGCTTGCGCAGGGCCGCGGACAAAGCCTCACCAGCACTGTCCACCGCCGTCTCGTCGCCGGTATCGCCGGGGGTGACGGTCAGCGTTCCGAGGCCGGGCAGGCCCAGCGCGCTGACCTGCAACAGGGGCAGCGCCCTGTCACCGGGCAGTGGCTGGCCATCCAGGGTGATCGCGCCCTCACGCCCTGCCGCGTAGGAGATTTCCAGCCGCGCGGCGCTGGCGGCCTGCAGGGCGCGGGCCTGGTCCAGCGCACGGGCGAGTCTTTCCAGCCGGTCGATAGCCTTGGCATCGGGGCCGTGGCTCGCTGCGCGGCGGGCGGTTTCGGCCTGCTGACGGAGATCCTCGGCCTCGGCGATGCGCTGGGTCAGTTCCTTGCGTTGATGCTCGGCCTCGTGGGCCTGCCGGGCGTGTTGCGCGGTGCGCAGATCTGTTTCGGCCGCGGCCAGGCGGTCGCGGGCGGCTTTCAGGATGTCTCGGGCCTGCACTACCGCGCGCTCGGCCTCGGCCTGCGCGGTCTCGGCCTCTGCCTTGAGCGATCCGGCGGCCTGCGTTGCCTGCGCCGCCTCGTCGCGTTCAGCCAGCGCGGCGGCACGCGCCTTGCGGCGGCTGTCCAGCGCGTCGAGCCGCAGGCGCGCGGTCTCTGCGGCCCGGGTGAGCGTATCGAGCTGCGCCGCGTGGCGTTCGGCATTGGCCTGCGCCTCTTGCGCCTCGGCCAGCCGGGACTTGCGGCGCGCGGCGGCCTCCGGCTCGGTCAGCTCTGCCAGTTCGCTGCGGGCGCGGGCGCGGGCGGTGAGATCGTGGCGAAGCTCTGCCACCAGCTGATCCAGCCTGTCATGTTCGGCCCGCAGTTCTTCGACCCTGTCCTGCGCCGCCTTCCAGGGGCCGGTCTTCAATGTCCGTCCGGTGGCGGTGGCATAGCGGCCCAGTTCCTCGCGGCAGCGTTTCAGCGCGGCATCCATGCGCGCGCCGCCGGTCATGGTGTCGACCTCTCCGGCGATCGAGGACAGCAGGTCGCGCCGTGCCTCGCGCGCCGTGTCCTGCGCCTTTTTCCCGCTCTCATCAAAGCCGGTCAGCCCCTGCCGCACCCAGAGAAGGCCGGCGGGCCCGCCCGCATCGGCGGCGGCCAGTTGCGAAATCCAGGCCTCGGCGGCATCGGCCTGGGCGATCAGGCGCCCGTCCTGCCAGACATGGGCGCGCGGTTTCGACAGCCACCGCTTGGCCAGGGTGAATCGCCCCTCGGGCGTCTCGATCTCGGCCAGCACCTCGGGTGCGCCCTTGGCATGGGGTTGAAGCGCCTTGATCTCCTTGCCACTGCCGCCGTGAGCGGTGAAAAACAGCGCCTGCAACCCGTCGAAGAGTGTCGACTTGCCCTGTTCGTTCGGGGCGCTGAGCACGTTCAACCCATCGGCCAGCCCCTCGATCTGGACGGGGGCGGTGAAGCGGCGCAGGTTCTGGACGGCGATACGGCGAAGTTTCACGCGGGCTGCTCCGTCACATAGGCGTAAAGCCGGGCCAGCGCCTCGGCGGCGATGCCGCGATCCTCGGCGGAGAGGTCGGGGTTCTCGGCCTCGGTCTTGAGCGTCTCGGCGGCTTGGCGCAGGGCGCCCGCGTGGTCGATCGTGTCGAGATCGACATCGTCCAGAAGCGCGCCCAGGCCTTCGGTGTTCAGCGTCAGCCAGGCGAAATCCGGCGCGGCGGCGCTGACGGCGCGTGACAGGTCCGCCCGCTGCGCCAGGCTGGCCCAGCCGGTGGCCCGTACCCGCATCAGCACGTCGCGGCGTCCGGTGGCAGGCAAGAGCGCCTCCAGTGCCAGAGAGGTCTCCAGCCCGGCTTGCACCGGCAATTCCGTTTCGGTCCACCAGAACTGGCCGGTCTCGACCTCTTTGACCTGCGGCGTGGCGCCCGGGGCGTCGATGGTGACCGCCAGGCACAGCCCGCGCCGCCCATGCTTGAACCTGTCCTGTTCGGGCGTGCCGGGATAGTGCGTGCGGGCGTCGATCTGCAACCGTCCGTGCCAGTCGCCCAGCGCGAGGTAATCCAGATTTGCACGCGCCGCACGGTCCGGCGGGATATGCGCGCCCGTATCCTCGAAATCGGTGACACCGCCGTGGGCGAGGGCGATGCGCTGTGCGCCCTCGGGCGAAGGCATGGCGCCAAGCCCCTCTGTCAGGTCGCGCCCGGGGGCGCGGTGGGTCACCGGAACAGGCAGCAGGCAGGCCCCATCGGCCATCATCCGGGGGGTGGCATCCATCAGGGGCTGCACGTTCGTCGGCGCCTCGGCCAACATCCGTTCCCAGAGCGGTTCCGCATTGGCCAAGTTGTCATGGTTGCCGGGCAGTAGCCACCAGGTCAGGCCCGCATCCTCGGCCATCGCGGTCAGTGCCTGCCGCAGCACGGTCGGAGAGGGCGTGGCCGTGTCGAAGGTGTCCCCCGCCAGCAGGACATGCGCCGCGCCGGTATCGCGGGCGGCCTGCGCCAGCCGCGCGATGACGCCGTGACGCGCCTCCATCAGGCGTCCGCGGATGTTGCCATCCTCGGGCTGGGGGATATTGGCGAACCGGCGTCCCAGGTGCAGGTCCGAGGCATGGATGAAACGGAAGGCGGTCATGGCACTCTCTTTGGCCGCCACTCTTTCAGGGCGGCCCGCGGAGTGCAATCGGATCAGGGGCGCAGGGCGGTGACTTCGACCTCGACCAGGAATTCGGGGCGGGTAAAGCCCGAGACGATCATCAGGGTCGACGCGGGCAACACGCGCGCATCCGCCAGCCAGGCGTCGCGGGCGGCCATGTAGCCCTGCATGTGATCGCGGTGCGTGACATAGGCATTGATGCGCAGGGCGTGATGTTTCGATGTGCCGCCCGCTGCCAGGATGGCGTCGATATTGGCGAAGCAGAGCGCGGCCTGCGCCTCGGGACCCTCGGGGACGCTGCCGTTCAGGGCCAGCGGCAACTGCCCCGATGTCAGGACGAGGGAATCGGTTGCGACGCCGTGGGCATAGCGCGCGAAGGGCGCGGCGATCGTGTCGGGGATCAGGCTGTCGATTGGCATCCCTGGCGCTCCGTTGTGCGGGGGCACATTGGCGCCTGTCGGCGGGATTGACCAGATCACCCGCAACAGGCGCTTTCCGGGCGCCGCATTATTCATCGCACGCCCCGCGTCTGCACGAATCCTGTGCGCGCCCGCCGAAAAACGGACCATCCGGTCAGAGATGCCGATTGCCCGGAACAAGGTGCGCTTTCAGGCTTTGCGCAAAGACACAAGAAACCGCGACAGAGAGGTCCCCCATGAAGTTCACTGCCCTTGCATGTGCCGCGGCCGGCACCCTTGCCGCGCCCGCCTTTGCCGAAAGCCACGTGACCGAGGTCGCCTTTGGCACCAACTGGCTGGCCCAGGCCGAGCACGGCGGGTTCTACCAGTCCGTGGCGGATGGCACCTACGAGGCCTGCGGGCTCAAGGTCTCGATCCTGCCGGGCGGTCCGCAGGTGAACAACCGAGCGCTGCTGCTGGCCGGGCGGATCGACTACCACATGGGCGGCGACCTGCTGCAGGCCTTCAACGCCGTGCAGGAGGGCATCCCGGTGGTTTCCGTCGCGGCGATCTTTCAGAAGCACCCGCAGGTCATCGTCACCCACCCGGGAAAGGCCGAGACCTTCGAGGATCTCAAGGCGCTGGACCTGCTGATCGGCGACAACGGCTATCAGTCCTACTACCAGTGGATGATGGCGGCCTATGGGTTCACCCCCGAACAGCGCCAGCCCTATACCTTCAACCCCGGGCCGTTCCTGGCCAATGAGAATGCCGGGATGCAGGGCTACCTGTCGTCGGAACCGTACCTGGTGGAAAAGGAAGGCGGCTTTACGCCGGATGTCTTCCTGATCGCCGATGCGGGCTATTCCACCTATGCCACCACGATCGAGGTCATGGCCGACACGATTGCCAAAAAACCGGACGAGGTCAGCTGTTTCGTCGATGCCTCGATCAAGGGATGGTACACCTATCTTTATGGCGACAACGCCGCGGCCAACGAACTGATCAAGGCCGACAACCCCGAGATGACCGACGACAAGATCGCCTTTGCCATCGAGAAGATGAAGGAAAACGGCATCGTCGATTCCGGTGACACGCTGGAGGCGGGGATCGGCGTCATCACCGACGAGAAGGTGGGCGATTTCTACGCCAAGATGGTCGAAGCCGGGGTGATCGGCGAGGTCGACTGGAAATCCGCCTATACCACCGAATTCGTGGGCAAGGGCGTGGGGATGGACCTGAAGTAAGGAAAGGCCCGGGCCGCGCCCCCACCGCGATCCGGGACAGCGATGCGATGACACCGTTCCGCCAACCCTTGGGCCAACGCCCTGAACTGCTCAGGATGGCGCAGGTGGAAAAGACATTCCACGGCGGCGTCATAGCCTTGCGCAACATGAACCTGACCGTCAACGAAGGCGATTTCATCTCGTTGCTGGGGCCATCGGGCTGCGGCAAGTCGACGGCGCTGAAACTGGTGACGGGGCTGATGCAGCCGACATCGGGCCGGATCGACTGGGCCGGAGAAGATGGCGCCGGGGAAAAGGGGGCAGGGGATCTGGGCGTGGTGTTCCAGGAACCGACGCTGATGCCCTGGGCGCGGGTCATGGACAATGTCTATTTGCCGTTCCGTATCCGGGGCGTGCCCTTTGCCGAGGTCCGCGACGAGGTGCTGGAGGTGCTGCGCCTCGTCGGGCTGGAGAAATTCCAGCGCGCCTTTCCGCGCGAACTCTCCGGCGGCATGAAGATGCGCGTGTCCATCGCGCGGGCCCTGGTCACGAAACCCCGGCTGATCCTCATGGACGAACCCTTTGCCGCGCTGGACGAAATCACGCGGTTCAAGTTGAACAACGACCTGTTGGCCTTGCGCGAAAAGATCGGTTGCACGGTGATCTTCGTCACCCATTCGGTCTTTGAAAGCGTCTTCCTGTCCGACCGCGTGGTGGTCATGGCGGCACGGCCCGGGCGCGTGATCGAGGAACTGACCGTGGACGCGCCCTATCCGCGTAGCGAGGCGTTCCGCACCTCGGCGGAATATGCCCGCTATTGCCGCCTGGCGTCCAACGCGCTGCACCGCGCCACGGGAGAGGCAGCATGAGCGTGACGGACAGCAGGACGCCCCCCCTCGATCACGAGGAAGCCGCCCGCGCGCGCCGCGAACAGGTGCTGCGGATCGCCAAATGGACGCTGCCGTCGCTTGTTATGGTGCTGACGCTGCTGGGCTGGCATCTCTATGTCACGCTTTGGGAAGTGCCGCATTACATCCTGCCGGGGCCTTTGCTGGTGCTGGACAAGCTGATCGAGGACTGGGACCTCTTGTGGGCCGCCACGCTGACCACCGGGCGGCTGACGCTGCTGGCGCTGGTCTTCGCGATCCTGGGCGGTGCTCTGCTGGCGGTGGCCTTTACCCAGTCGAAATGGATCGAGATGTCCTTTTTTCCCTACGCTGTGATCCTGCAGGTGACGCCGGTGGTGGCGATAGCACCGCTGTTGCAGATCTACCTGGACAGTCCCTTTGTCGCGGCGCTGCTCTGTGCCTGGATCGTGGCCTTTTTCCCGATCCTGTCGAACACGACGGTCGGGTTGAAAAGCACCGACCGCAACCTCGAGGACCTGTACACCATCTACGGAGCCAGCCGCTGGCAGCGGCTGCGCTATCTCGCGGCGCCATCGGCCTTGCCCTATTTCCTGTCGGGCCTCAAGATCGCGGGCGGGCTGGCGCTGATCGGGGCCGTGGTGGCGGAATTCGTGATCGGCCGGGCCGGGACCGGGCTGGGCCTTGCCTCGACGCTTCTCGAGGCGTCCTACCGGTTCAACTTCGGCAGGCTCTACGCGGCGCTGATCCTGATTTCCCTGATGGGGGTGACGATCTTTGCGGTCATGAGCCTGATCAGTCACCTCGCGCTGTTCCGCTGGCACGAAAGCGCGTTGAAAAAGGACGGTTGATGGATTTCACCTCTCTGCCGCACGGGGCCTTCACCCTGGCCAATGTCACCGTGCCCGCCTGCCTTGTCGGGCAGGAGGGCGACCTGGTGCGGATCGACATGGGGATCGAGGCAGGCCACATCGCTTCGCCGGGAGGCGTGGCCGTGGACATGCGCGGGGCGATGGTCCTGCCGTGTTTCACCGACATGCACACGCATCTGGACAAGGGGCACATCTGGCCCCGCGCGTCCAATCCCGACGGCACCTTCATGGGTGCGCTGACCACCGTGCGCGCCGATCACGTCAACTGGAGTGAGGACGACCTGAAGGCGCGCATGGGGTTCTCTTTGCAGTGTGCCTGGGCGCATGGCACCAAGCAGATCCGCACGCATCTGGATTCGGCGGACGGGCAATACCTGCGCAGCTGGCCGGTGTTTTCCGACCTGCGCGAGACATGGACCGGTCGGATCGAGTTGCAGGCCGCCAGCCTGGTGTCCTGCGAGGCCTACGGCACCGAGGAATACCCGAAGATCGCGCGCACCGTGGCAGAACATGGCGGCGTGCTGGGCATGGTCACCTACCCGGTGCCGGACATCAAGGAACGCCTGCTGGGTCATTTCGCAACCGCGGACGCGCACGGGCTGGACGTGGATTTCCACACCGACGAGACGATGGATGCCAGTTCCGAAACCCTGCGCATGATCGCCGAGACGGTGCTGGAAACCGGCTACAAGGGCCGCGTCGTGGTGGGGCATTGCTGTTCGTTGTCCACCCAGGACGAGGCGCGGGCGCTGGACACGCTGGATCTGTGCGCCAGGGCCGGTCTGCACGTGGTCAGCCTGCCGATGTGCAACCTCTACCTGCAGGACCGGGGCACCGGAACGCCGCGCCGCCGGGGCGTGACGCTGGTCCACGAAATGCGGGCGCGGGGCATTCCGGTCAGCTTTGCCTCCGACAACACGCGCGACCCGTTCTATGCCTATGGCGACATGGACATGGTCGAGGTCCTGCGCGAGGCCACCCGCATCGCCCACCTGGACCACTGCGAAACCGACTGGATCAAGAGCTTTACCCTGGCGCCCGAGGCGACCTGCGGGTTTGGCGTCAGCTCGCTGGAACAGAGGGCGCCAGCCGACCTCGTGATCTTTCGCGCCCGCGACTGGACCGAGTTCTTTGCCCGCCCGCAGAGCGACCGCATCGTGATGCGCGGGGGCGAGGCCATCGACCGCAAGCTGCCCGACTATTCCGACCTCGACAACCTCTGGAAGACCTCATGACCGCAGACATCACCGCCGCCAAGACCGCCCTGGCGCATCTGGACCTCGTCGATGCCGAAACCCCGGTGCGCGCCGCCTCGCGCGATTTCTTCTGGTACTCGCCGGTGCTGAAGGCGCGGCTGGATCATGTCACGGCGGATTTCGTTGTCCGCCCCCGGACCGAGGCCGAGGTGATCGAGGTCCTGAAAACCTGCTATCAGCACGACGTGCCGGTGACGACGCGGGGCGCGGGCACGGGCAACTATGGCCAAGCCATGCCCTTCGAGGGCGGCTGCGTCCTGCACCTGAACCGGATGACCGAGGTCCGGGAGATCGCGCCGGGCCGCGTGGTGGTGGAGCCGGGCTGCCTGCTCAAGGACCTGGATGCGGCCTGCCGCGAAACCGGGCAGGAAATCCGCATGTTCTCCTCCACCTGGGCGACGGCGACAATCGGCGGCTTTATCGCGGGCGGCTCGGGCGGGGTGGGATCGGTCACATGGGGCTCATTACGCGACCTGGGCAATATAATCCGCCTGCGCGTGGTGACGATGGAGGCCGAGCCGAGGGTGCTGGAATTCACCGGCGAGGAACTGGCGCGCGTCAGCCACGCCTATGGCACCAATGGCATCATCACGGAAATCGAGATGCCGCTGGCGTCGGCCTATGACTGGGTCGACATCTTTGTCGCCTCCGAGGACTTCGGCGCGGCGATGGCTCTTGCCGACGATCTGGCGAACGAGGACGGCCTCCTGATCAAGCTGGCCAGCGTCTACGAGGCGCCCACGGCCCATGCCTATTTCCAGCGCGTCCGCCCGCATGTGAGCGAAGATGATCACCTGGTCGGGCTGATGGTCGCGCCGCACAGCATGGACGGGTTCCTGACCTTTCTCGCCCGGCGGCCCGGGGTGCGGATGATCTATCGCTCTGACGATCACAACTGGCCGCGCGGGCCGGGGCCGGTCTTTGAATACGGCTGGAACCACACGACGCTGCGCGCGCTGAAGGTGGACCCCTCGATCACCTATCTGCAGGTGCGCTATGGATTTCCCGACCACCGCGCGCTGGTCGAGGAGATCCGCGACACCTTTCCGGGCGAATGCATCCAGCATCTCGAGGCGATCCGGGCACATGGCAAGGTCGGCTTTGCCGGGCTGACGCTGGTCAAGTTTTCGACCGAGGAGCGGCTGGACGAAATCATTCGCATCCACGAGGAAAAGGGCGCGATGGTCTTCAACCCGCATCGTTACACGCTGGAAGAAGGCGGGCGGCAGACGGTGGACGACGTGCAGCTGGCCTTCAAGCGCGAGGCGGATCCCAAGGGCCTTCTGAACCCCGGCAAGATGATCGCCTGGGACGATCCGGACTGGGCCTACGAGCGCATGTATGCCTATCCAAGGATGCAGGCGGCGGAATGAGACGGCACGGGAAAGGAGAGGGGCGCTGCCCCTCTGGCGCCTGCGGCGCCATTCACCCCGGGGTTATTTTGGCCAAGAAGAAGCAGGGGGCGCGGTGAGATGCGGGCGCTTGTGTTTTTTGCCCATCCCTGTCCGGAAAGCCTGTCCGCGGCGCTACATGCGCGCGTCGTCGAGACGCTGACGGCCCGCGGCTGGGAGGTGGACGATTGCGACCTGAACGCCGAAGGCTTCGACCCGGTGTTGAGCGAGACCGAGCGGCGCGGCTATCACGAGGTGCCGGCGAACCTGGGGCCGGTGGCGGCGCATGTCGAGCGGTTGCGCGCGGCCCAGGCGCTGGTGCTGGTCTTTCCGGTCTGGAACTTCGGCTTTCCGGCCATTCTCAAGGGATATCTCGACCGGGTGTTCCTGCCCGGCGTCTCGTTCCGGCTGGAGGACGGGCGGGTGAAGCCGAACCTGACCCATATCAGGCGGCTGGCGGCGGTCACGACCTATGGCGGCACCCGCTGGCGGGCCTTCATGGCGGGCGACCCGCCGCGCAAGATCGTGCAACGCGCGGTCTGGCATGTCACGCGGCCTGAAAAGACGCGCTATCTTGCTCTTTATGGCATGAACCGGGCCACGGAGACACAGCACGCGGGGTTCCTGGATCGCGTGGAACGCGAGATGGAAAGGTTCTGACGTGCGGGCCTTGCTGGTTTACTGTCATCCCTCGCCCGAGAGCTTTACCGCGGCGGTGCGGGACACGGTGCTGTCGCGGTTGGAGGCGCGAGGCGCCGAGGTGCGGGTGCAAGATCTTTATGCGCGGGGCTTCGACCCGGTGCTGGGCCCCGATGAATGGGCCGGCTACCTGGACGAACCGGGCAACCGGGCACCCGTGGCGGAAGAGGCGGCGGACCTGCGATGGTGCGACACGCTGATCTTTGTCTACCCGACCTGGTGGTACGGTCTGCCGGCCTTGCTGAAAGGCTGGCTGGACCGGGTGATGCTGCCCGGCGTGGCCTTCGAGATGCCGAAAGCGCCGGGTGAGACCATCGCGCCCGGGCTGACGCAGGTCACGCGGCTGGGGGTCTTTACCACCTGCGGGGCAAGCTGGTGGCTGACGCGCTGGATCGGTGCGCCAGGTCGGCGGACGCTTTTGCGCGGTGTGCGCCTGCTCTGTGCGCCGCGTTGCCGTACCGCCTTTGCCGCGCATTACCTGATGGACA
This sequence comes from Antarctobacter albus, assembly GCF_900101505.1. Classification (GTDB taxonomy): domain Bacteria; phylum Pseudomonadota; class Alphaproteobacteria; order Rhodobacterales; family Rhodobacteraceae; genus Antarctobacter; species Antarctobacter albus. The sequence continues at coordinate 528,069 of NZ_FMZI01000001.1, read as the reverse complement.
GTTCCACGCAGGCCAGCCGCGCCCGACACCTGGCCCGGCTGGACCGGGTGCTGGACAGGTTCCTTGCATCACGACGGAGGCAGGCATGATCCCGGTTCTGGACTGGTCGCGGTACGAGGACGACCCCGAGGGGGTCAGCGCCCGTCTTGGCGCGGCCTGCCGCGATAGCGGGTTCTTTTGCCTGACCGGGCACGGGGTGCCGGAAGATACGATTGCGGGGGTCTTCGACCAGGCCGCGCGGTTCTTTGCGCTGCCGGAGGCGGAAAAGGCGGCGCTGGACATCGCGCTTACGCCGCACAACCGGGGCTGGGCCAGGATGGGCAGTGAGCGCCTCGACGAGACCTCGGGGCAGGTGGACCGCAAGGAGGCCTTCAACATCGGGCTGGACCTGGCCGGGAACGATCCCCGCGTGCTGCGTGGAGATCCCTTTCGGGGTGTGAACGTCTGGCCCGATCTGCCCGGGTTTCGTGAGACCCTGCTCAACTACTATGACCATGCCTGGCAGCTGGGCGTGGCGCTACACGGGGCTATCGCGCGGGATTTCGGGCTGGCCCCCGGCTATTTCGCGCCGCATTTCACCGCGCCGATGGCGACGCTGCGGCTGTTGTCCTATCCGCCCGGCAGCGGTGCGGAGGGAGAGATCGGCGCAGGGGCGCACAGCGACTACGGGTCGATCACCCTGCTCTTGACCGATGGCGAGCCGGGCCTGCAGGTGCAGGCCCTGTCCGGGGATTGGATCGACGTGCCGCATGTGCCGGGCGCCTTTGTCGTCAATATCGGCGATTGCCTGATGCGTTGGTCCAACGATCTGTACCGATCCACGCCGCATCGCGTGCTGCCCCCGGCGCGGGCGCGCAAGTCGGTGGCCTTTTTCCTGGACCCGAACCCGGACAGCGTGATCGCCGCCCTGCCGGGCACGGGATCGTCACGCTACGCGCCGATCACCGGGGCCGCGTACCTCCGGTCGCGGCTGGACGCCACTTACAAGGGAGATTGAGGCTTGAGACGACTGGACTGGACCGAACGGCGCGCACCGGACTTCGAGGCCGTGGACCCGATGAAGACCATCGCCGTGCTGCCCACGGCGGCGGTGGAACAACATGGGCCGCATCTGCCCGTGGGGACCGACACGATGATCGCGGACTACATGCTGTCGCTGCTGCGCGAGACATGTCCCGAGGACCTGGACCTGGCGATCCTGCCGGTCATGGCGGTGGGCAAGTCGAACGAGCATCTCTGGGCGCGGGGCACCTTGACGCTGAGCGCGGCAACGGCCCTGGCCGCCTGGACGGAGATCGGTTTGTCCGTGGCGCGCGCGGGCGTGCGCAAGATCGTCATCGCCAATTCGCATGGTGGCAACCTGGACCTGATCTCTATCCTGTCGCGCGAGCTGCGCGTGCAGGCCGGGATGCTGGCGGTCAAATGCCAATGGGGGAATTTCGGCCACCCCGAGGGGATGTATTCCGATCATGAACGGCGCTTCGGCATTCATGGCGGCGATGTCGAGACCTCGATCATGTTGGCCTGCCAGCCGCAGTGCGTGGACATGAGCCGGGCCGAGAACTTCCGGTCGGCCGCAGAGGGCGCCGCGATCCCGCCCACGGGACCGATCAGCCGGGGATGGATCGCCTCGGATCTCAACCCGGCGGGGACCGTGGGCGACGCCTCTGTCGCGACGGCGGAAAAAGGCGCGGCAACCGCACGGCACCAGGTGTCGGGGTTCATCGAGATGCTGCGAGAGGTGGAGGCAATGGCGCTACCCTCAACGCCTGCGAGCCTCTGATTTATTTTAAATCAAAAGATTGGGAGGAAAACTTCACCTGCTATCAAAGCCGGTAGAACCGCTTGGCCGTACCGCTGAACACCTGCGCGCGGTCCGCCTGTGACAAACCGGTGGTCAGCCGCAGTGCCTGCGCGTGCCAGTCGGCATAGTCGCAGCGCAGGCGGGCCACCGGCCAGTCCGATCCCCACATGACGCGCTGCGGCCCAAAGACCGACAGGATGTGATCGACGTAGGGCGCGAGCAGATCATCCGACGGCAGTTCATCGGCCTCGGTCACGAGGCCCGACAGCTTGCAGAAGGCGCCGGTTTCTTGGGCCAGGCGGGTCATGCCCTCCGCCCAGGCGTGGAAACTGTCGTCGGAAGGGTTGCGCAGTTGCGGTTTCAGGCAATGATCCAGCACCACCCGCATGTCGGGATAGCGGTTCAGCAGCTCCAGAAAGGGCGCCTGGTGCCGGGGAAAGCCAAGCGCGTCGAACGTCAGGTCCATCTCGATCAGGGCGTCATAGGCCCATTGCACCTCTGGCTTCAGCATCCAGATGTCGTCGGGAAGGTCCTGGATCATCGGGCGCACACCGGCGAATTTTGGATGCTTGGCAAGACGTTGCAGGGTGTTCCTCTGATCGGGATCCTCGAAGTCGATCCAGCCGACGACCTTTGCCACATGCGGCGTGCAATCGGCGATGCCCAGAAGGTACTCGGTTTCGGCCACCGTGGGCGCCGCCTGGACCAGGACCGTGCGCGTGACACCCGTCGCCCGCAGACCCGGGGCAAGGTCCGCCGGGTGATAGGGGACGCTCAGCACCGGGTCATCAGCGGGCATCCAGCCATAGTCGCCGCGCGCGGGATGCCAGAAATGATGATGGGAATCGATATGGTCCATGTCCGCCTCCGTCAGAGAACAAGCCGGTGGTCGGTGCGCGGCACCCGGCGCAGCGTGTCCGGGCCCGGGTGGACCGGGCGCGGGGGCAGGGCGACCGGCTGTGAATGGCCCGTCCTCATGGCCTCTTCGATGGCGCGCATGATCGCCACATCGGCCAACCCTTCGGCGCCGTCATCCTCGGGCCGCTGCCCCCTCCGGATGCAGTCCGAGAAATAGGCGGTCTGCGCTCCGAAATGATCGCAGTCGGGCGCTACGATGCGGTCTTGCGGCACCCCGGCGGCGCGCTGGGTTAGCGCAAGGTCGGTTTCGAACCGGAACGCCGGAGAGACATCCAACGTGCCTTTCGTACCCAGAACCGTATAGCTGTCCTGCTCATCCGTGCCGAAACTGGCGATGAACTGCGCCAGCCGTCCGCGCGGGAAACGCAGGGTGACGGCCACGCTTTCCTCGACCTCGGAAAACCGCGGGTCGCCTTCGCCATGCGAGCCCATAGCGGCAACCTCCGTCGGTTCATCGCCAAAGACATGGCGGGCGGCGTTCAGACAATAGACGCCGATGTCCTGCAAGGGGCCGCCCCAGTGTTCCGCCCGCAAGCGGTGGTTGTCCGGTGCCGACTGGAACCCGAAGACAGAGGTAAAGACGCGCGGATCGCCGATCTCTCCGTGCCGGATGCGCTCCAGCACCTCGACGGTGCCGGGTTCGTGGTGCAGGCGGTAGGCGGTCATCAGGTAGGCACCCGAGGCCTCTGACGCGGCGATCATCGCCTGGCATTCGGCCACCGTGGGGGCCAGCGGCTTTTCCACCAGCGCATGTTTCCCGGCCTTCAGCGCGCGGATGGTGTAATCCGCATGCAGCGAGTTCGGCAGGGCGATATAGACCGCGTCAATGCGATCCGAGGCCAGCAATGCATCGAATGCGTCATAGGGCAGCACCTCGGGGATACCGTGGAAATCGGCCAGTTTCCGCGCCGCATCCACACTGCCGCTGACGATGGCCGCGACTTCGGAATTATCGGTCTGGGCCACTGCCGGAAGAAAGGCGATCTGAGAGATCCAGCCTGCGCCGACGACCGCGTAACGTACCCGTTCCAATAACTTTCTCCCATGTATACGGGGGGCACCCCGTGAAAACGGCGGCGCAGGGCTGCGCCGCCGTCCTGTCACATCAACCGGCGATCACTTTACGCAGGTGTCGATGTTTTCGTTGTTGCAGACGTCCAGCCCGGTAAAGATCGGGTCGTCCACGTCCTTGCCCTCGGCGATGTCCTTGAGGATGTACATCGCCTTGTAGCCCATCTCGTAGGGGCGCTGACCGACCAGGCCATTGCCCAGCCCGTCCTTGGTCTGCGCGATCTGCATCGGCAGCGTGTCGGCCACGACGATGGTCAGATCGCCGCTGTCCATCTCTGCCTTGTAGGGCTCGGCGGCGTTGCGATAGGCGTTGTCGAACCACTGGGTAAAGGCACCGGTCGACAGGAAGGCCGTCAGGTCCGGGTTGGCCGCCAGGATGTCGGTCAGCCCCTGCACGGCGACGTTACCGTCGTCGTTGGTGATCAGCGGGCAGCCCGCGATCTCTGTCCAGCCGTTGTCACCGTCCAGCGGGCGGCCCGGAGGATCGCCCAGCTCGGCCCCGGCCAGGGTTTCCCGTGCGCCCAGCAGGCGCTCGTTGTGGTTGGCCGCCGCGGCGCCGCCGGTCTGCAGGCAGATGGTGCCGCCGTCGGGGTGACGCGCCATGACCAGTTCCGCCAGGTGCACGCCGATGTTGTAGTTGTTGGTGCCGACGTAGGTGGTGCGCAGGGCCTGGTCCTCGGGCAGCAGGTCCGAGTCCCAGGTCATCACGGGGATGCCTGCATCCGCCGCGGCGCGCAGGACCTTGGCCATCGCGGGCGCGTTGGAGGGCGCCACGGCGATCCCGTCGACACCCTTAGTGATGAGGTCCTGCACGATCTGGATCTGCTCCAGCTCTGTGTGTTCGCCGGGGCCGATGTATTCGCAGGTCACGTCGTCCAGCTCTTCCTGCGCGGCGTAACAGCCGTCGCGGGCAAGGTCGAAGAACGGGTTGTTCATCGCCTTGGGTACGAGGGCAAAGGTGTAGCCCCCGTGGCTTTCTGCGAAGGCCGGTGCGGCAAGGGCCCCGATCAGCGCGGTCGCGGTCAGCAGTTTCTTCATGTCTTTCTCCTCCCTGAGTTTCATGAAGTGAGGGGCTTATTTGCCCCCTCGATTGCGGAGCTGTTCCAGCAGGACTGCAAGAATGAGGAACAGGCCGACAAAGAATTGCTGCCAGAGCGCCGGGATCCCGGCGAGCAGCAGCGAATTGCGGATCAGTTCGACCAGCGCGGCCCCGATGGGCGCGCCAAGGGCGTAGACGATGCCCCCCATCAGGTTGGCGCCGCCGATCACGCTGGCCGCGATGACGTTGAGCTCATAGGTGGCGCCCATGCCGTTGGTGGCCGATCCGGTGTAGCCGATGAACATGAAGGCTGCGATGCCGGTACAGATCGAACAGACCATGTAGACCGAGACGATCACGCGTTCGACCGGGATGCCCGAAAGCTTCGCCGCATGGGCGTTGCCGCCGATGGCGATGACCCAGCGGCCCCATTCCGAGTAGCGCCAGACCCAGAGGAAAAACAGCGTCATCACGGTCAGCACCCAGACGACATTGGGCACGCCCAGCATGCTGCCGCCGCCGATCCACTCAAAGAGCTCCTGGTCGGGGCCGAATTCGTAGACCATCTTGTTGTTCGAGATCACCATGGCGATGGACCGGGCCATGGCCAGCATCCCCAGCGTCACCACGAAGGGCGCAAGCCGGACATAGGCGATCAGCACGCCATTGATGAGCCCCACGAGCGCGGCGGTGCTGATGCAGGCGATAAAGCCGATCTCGACGCTCCACCCGGCCTGCAGCACCAGCGCCAGGTTGATCCCGCAAAGCCCCAGGAGCGAGCCGACCGAAAGGTCGATGCCCGCGGTGCAGATCACCGCCGACATGCCCAGCGCCATGATGCCGAAGAAGGCCATGTTGCGGGTGATGTTGAAGAGGTTGCGTTCGGTCAGGAAGGCGTCGGAGACGAATGTCATCACCACGCCGATGGTGAGGATCGCCACGAAGACCCAGAAGGGCTGAGTGCGGATGATGGCGCCGATGCCCGAGACCTCGCGCCGCGAGGTGATGCTGTCGTCGATGGCCGCGTGATCCACCGGCGTCTGCGCGGTCTTGTCATGGGCGTCTTGCGGTGTGTTCGTGCTGTCGGTCATGCTGCCTCGATGGCTCCGATGATGAGGCCTGTGACTTCCTCGGGGCTGGTGTCGTCGATGCGCTTGTCCGCCACCTTGGTCCCCCGGCGCAGGACGGCGACCCGGTCGCAGACCTCGAAGACGTCGGGCATCCGGTGGCTGACCAGGATCACCGCGTGGCCGGTGGATTTCAGACGTTTGATGAGGTTGAGAACCTCGGCGACCTGGCGGACGGAAATGGCGGCGGTGGGTTCGTCCATCAAGACCAGTTTCGGATCGCTGAGGCGGGTGCGCGCGATGGCCACCGCCTGGCGCTGGCCGCCGGACATCTGTTTCACCAGATCGCGGGGGCGGGTTTCCGATTTCAGCTCGGAAAACAGTTCGCCAGCCTTCTGGTACATGGCGTTGTAGTTGAGACTGCGGAAAGGCCAGATGCCCGACTTGATCTCACGCCCCAGAAAGACATTGGCCGCCGCCGTCAGGTTGTCGCAAAGCGCGAGGTCCTGGTAGACGATCTCGATCCCGTTGTCGCGCGCATCGAGGGGGCGGGTGAAATGCACCGGGCTGCCGTCGATGCGGATCTCGCCGGTGGTCGGAGGGAAGTTCCCCGCGATGATCTTCATCAGCGTGGATTTCCCGGCCCCGTTGTCGCCCATCAGGCCGATCGCCTCGCCGGGGGCAATGCTCAGATCGACCCCGTTCAGCGCGTGGATCGCGCCGAAACTCTTGGTGACCTGTCTGAGCTCCATCAGGCTCATGCGCAGCTTCCTCCCTTGTCCGCACGACCTTTGGTCCGCCATCAAGGATGGCCGGCAAATCCCTGTCAGGGCTGGATAAACCGCCCCGTCAGGTGGCGCCCGGATGGGCGCGCCGATGTCTGTGCGTCTGTGCCGCCTTTGCGGCGGCATCCTCCCATTTGTGTACGTGAGTATGCCCAGTTACCGCTAAAGCTAAAACCCTCTAGACAGGCAAAAAATGATGTGAAAACCATCAGTAATGCGATGATCCAGCCCCTTGGATGCCGTCGGGAGGAGACCGGAAGATCACCGGACAGGACGCCAAAAGCGGATGGAAGGGACCGACGATCCAGCAGGTCGCCGAAGTCTCCGGCGTGGGCGTCGCCACCGTGGACCGGGTGCTGAACAACCGACCCGGCGTGCGGGAAAAGACGCGCCAGCGCGTGCGGGCGGCCTTTGACAAGCTGCGGCTGGAACGGCTGAACGCGCCTTCGCTGCGTATCGCCCTGCATTGCGAGTCCGGCGAAAGCTTCAACGCGGCGGTGGAATCGGCTGTCCAGAAACTGCACCGCAAGGAGCCGGGGATCACCTTGAGCAGCACCTATTCGGTGACCAATGACCTTGACGCCAATCTCTTTGCGGCCGACCTGCTGGACCAGGGCAAGGGAGCGGACGGCAGCATCGTGGTTGCCCGCGAACACCCGGCGATCAACAGCGCCATCCGCCAGTTGCGCCGCTTGGGCAAGCCGGTGGTTTGTCTGACCACGGACCTGCCCAGTTCCCGCCGCAGCGCCTATGTCGGCAATGACCAGTCAGAGGCGGGGGCCGTCGCCGCGCAAGTCATCGGTCGCGCGCTGCCGCGCGTGCCCGGACAGATCCTGCTGATCATGAGCGTCGCCTACCGGTGCCAGAAAGAGCGCGAGATGGGTTTTCGCCGGGTCCTGCGCGCGGGCTTTCCCCACCTGAGGATCGAGGAACGCCTGTTCACGGACGAACGCCCCGAGACCATGCGCAGCCAGCTGGTCAGCCACTTTGAAAGCAACGGCGTGCCGCCGGCGATCTACAACGTGGCCGGGGCCAACCGCGGCGTGGCGCAGGCGCTGGACGTGACCGGCGAGGCGCCCGCGACGCTTTTTGTCGGGCACGAGCTGACTCCGGTCACGCAGCGGCTCTTGCAGGCGGGGACGATGGATTTCGTGGTCTCCCACGACTTCGAGGCGGAACTGACCCAGGCGGTGCGCTGGATCACCGATTCCCGCAATGGCGTCGAGAGCGAGCCCGCGCCGTCGCAGATCATGCTGCACACCCGGTTCAACTGCTCTGTGTGACGTTTCGCATCTCTCCGAATACAATCAAAGGTTGATCAACCTCGCATCATTTCAATCCATGTCCGCCAGTGTTGCGCAAAAACATGCATGGATTGTCATTATTTGATTCATATCAATGCTACGTTCGAAATATCCCGAAAATATCCCGAAACTATTATATGTAACCCGTGGCATATGTTCCGGTAGTTCCCGCCCCGAAACCGTATCAAGAGATAATGATCATGGCCGATACCCCGACCATCACGAACCCGACCTACACCACCACGCACGTCTTCAGCACCGATGACGTCACCGGCACGTTCGACGGTCTGACGCAGGGTGATGTCCTGCCCGGCGAAGCGCCGGTCGTTGATTTCACCGCCACGCCGATGGTGACCAAGGAAGGGGTCATGCTGTATCCCGTGGACAGCGAATTCGGCTTCTACGTCACCGATTTCGTCGGTGCCGAGGAAAAGATCCGTGACTACGATTATGCCGAAGGCTGGGTCGGCGACCTGACCGGCCCGGCGGGTGAACAGCTGGGCATCGTCGTCTCGGATGCTCCGACCGACAGTTTCCGCACACCCGCCGTACTGGGCACCTGGCTGTCCGGCCTTGGTTTCAACACCGTGAAGGCCTCGACCGAGCACTACTCGGTCATGCAGAACATCCTGTCCGATCAGAAATACCCGGACGATCCGGACGCGGTCTATCAACTGGACGACAATCTGATCCTGCTCAGCCAGAATCCCGACTGGGACGGGCAGTACGTGTCCGACCTTCTGGCGGATCCGGTGACCTACGGTGTGACCGACCGCAACGATGACGGCGTGCTGGACATCCGCGACCTGCTCAACCCCAATGAATCCACCATCGAATACGACATTGCCTACAGCAGCGACTACTCGGTGACGCTCAAGGACGACGGCAAGCTGCTGTATCGCTGGGGGAACACGGTCAAGCGCCCGAACGACATCCGCCTTGAGGCGACGATGGACCTGCCGGACGAGTGGAGCGACACCGATCCGGACAACGGTCTCATTCCGCTCTACAAGGTGACGGCCGCGGAACTGGTGACCAACCACACGATCACCAACAACCCCAACGACCAGATCCGGCCCGAGGACTTCGAGAACGAAGCGGCGATCGGCAAGCTGCCGACCTATACCATCATCACGGACTACAACCTTGACGGCAACGGTCCGCGCGAGGTCTGGGTGACGACCGACGACTATTATTCCGGCGACGGCACGCTGTACCCGGCAGGAACCATCCTCAAGGACGAATGGCTGGCCCAGCAGGCTGCGGTTTCTTCGCTTGCGGCGGGCGGTCTGGCCTCCGAGGACCTGTTGGAAGGCTATACCAACGCCTGGTACACGACGATGGACCGCGAACCCTTCGAGGCGGACTTCGACGCGAACGGCGACTACATCTCTGGCCCGCGCTGGCGCCTGCAGACCGACAAGTACGGCCAGGACCTGCCCGGCGTCGTGATCCCGATCGACCCCAGCGACCCGCTGCCCATCACCAGCGATGAGGTGAAATACGAGGTTGGCGCCGATGACACGACCGTCATCAACCTGCTCGATTGGGGCCTGCCCGTTTCGCCGCTGTCGATCAGCGCTGGCTGGCAGAACAACTCTGGCCTGGCCACCGCGAACGGTCTGAACATGACCGACGGGTTCGACGTGGCTTTCTACATCAAGGGCGACATCAAGCCGGCCACCCTCTATGACACCACGCTGCTGATGGAATACGAGGAAATCCCGATCCACGACGAGGCCGTCGCAATCAACGGCACCGCCGAGGCGGATCACCTCGTGGGGCAGGGGGGCAACACCTTCACCGGCGGCGACGGCGAAGACCTCTTTGTCCTGTCCTATGGCAAGGACGGCGACACCGTCTTCGCCACCAGCACGATCAATGACTTCATCGACGGCGAGGACGTGATCGGCCTGATCGACCTGGGTGTGAACGACGTCAACTTCGACTCCAAGATCACCCAGACGGTCGTGGGCGGAAACCTCGAGATCTCGATCGACGGCAACCGCATCGCCGTGCTGGCGGGCGTCACCGAGGAACTGACGATCGAGGACTTCCTGCTGATCAACCGCGCGCCGGACGTGCCGGTGGACGGCACCAGCGGCGACGACCTGCTGGTCGGAACGCCGGGTGACAATGTCATCGACGGCATGGAAGGCAACGACACCATCCTGGGCCAGGGCGGAGAGGATGTCCTGCTGGGCGGTGCCGGCGATGACGAACTTCTGGCAGAGCCGGTCGATCCCGTCTTTGACGCCGCGGCCAACCAGGTGTTCCGCATGTACCAGACCGCCTTCGACCGCCTGCCGGATCGTCCGGGCCACTTTGGCTGGACCTCTGCCGTGGTCGCGGGAACGCTTGACCTCACGGACATGGCGCAGGCCTTCCTCAACTCGGCAGAGGGCGTTTCGACCTACGGTGCCCTGACCAACACCGAGTTCGTGACAGCGATGTACGAAAACGCGCTGGATCGTGCACCCGATGGCGGGCTTGCGGGCTGGGTCGCGCTGCTGGATGGCGGCACCTGGACCCGCGCGGATGTCATGGCCTTCTTCGCCGACAGCCCCGAGGCGATTGCCAAGACCAGCCCCGTGGCGCTGGAATACTCGCAGGCGGGTTATCAGCAGGACTACACCGACGAGGCCTATCGCCTCTATGTCGGGGTCACCGGCGAGGAACCCTCTGTTTCGGTCATCGAATCTCTGACGATGGACCTGGCCGAAGGCGCCACAATGCTGGACGTGGCGACCGAGCTCTTTGCATCGGACGCGGCGACGGCGCTTTACGGCGGCACCACGAACGTCGAGTTCGTCGAGCTGGTCTACCAGACCCTGCTGGAGCGGGGTGCCGATCCGGTGGCACTCAGCCTCTGGCCGGCGCAGCTGGACGCGGGCACCATGACTCGTCCGCAGGTGATCTCGATCCTTGCCAAGGGCGCGGGCGCGGTCAACGCACAGGCGGACGACCTCCTGGACCACATGCGCGCGCTTGGCCAGGACGACCTGCTGGTCGGCGGTGCGGACGACGACCTGCTGTTCGGCGGTGTTCTCTCCGACACCTTCCAGTTCGACGCCTCCGAGCCGGGCAATGATCAGGTGGTCGGTGTCGAGGCCTGGGACATGATCGAGTTCGTAGGCTTCGGTTACGGCACCGCTGCAGAAGCCCGCGCCAACATGAGCCAGGTGGGCAATGACGTCGTGTTCACCGACCAGGGTGAAACCATCGTCTACCTGAACACCGCCCTGGGCGAGATCACCGAGGACATGATCCTGGTCTGACTCGCATGACCCTGGAAAAGCAAAGTGCCGCGCGTTTGCGCGGCACTTTTTTGTCTGCTCCGGGATCCGGTTCCGCAATGGCACGCCCAGTGGCGGCTGACCGCGCGGTTCAGGTCCTGGATCATCTCCGAGACGATGCAGGACACATTCTCCTGCGAGACGGCACATTCCGAGATCGCCTCGATCGAGCTGGACGTCCGATCCAAAGAGGATACGATTTCCTCGAAACTTTGCAGGGCGCTGCGCGTGCGTTCGGTGCCCTGGTTCACCCGCTCGCTGGACATGACGATCAACTAGCCAATCTCCCGCGCCGCCTTCGAGCTGCGCCCGGCCAGCTTGCGCACCTCGTCGGCCACCAGGGAAAATCCCACGCCGTGTTCGCCGGCCCGCGCGGCCTCGATCGCGGCGCCAAGGCATTCGAGGCTTTTGTTGGCGTTCTGCGAGGTGGCATTCGAGGGTTCGCGCGAGTCGCGGGAGGAATCCGCTATCCGGTGGATCGTCCCCGAGAGTTCCGTGACCACCTCGTTCGCGGTCATGGCATGCCCGTCGAGGTCGAACGGGATGATCGGCTGGCTGCGGTCGATGGCACGGAGAAGGTTGCCGGTGTCCAGCTCGTTGAGCTTGCGTTCGGTCACGTCCATAGCGAATTTCACCACCTTGACCGGATGCCCGGCGATATCGAGGATCGGCTTTTAGTTGGCCTGAATCCAGACCTCCTTTCCCTCCTTGGTGATGCGTTTGTATTCGCACTGGTGATAATCGCCCGCGCTGAACGCGCTCCAGAATTCGGCGTACTGGTTGGACTTGGCGTAGGCCGGTTCGCAGAAGATCCTGTGATACTTGCCGGTCACCTCCTTCTCGGAATAGCCCGTCAACTCCAGGTAGGTGGCGTTCGCATATAGGACGGTGCCAGCGGCGTCGAATTCCACCAGTCTCAGGCCGTGTTCCGCCGCCTCCGCGATGGCCCTGGCCCGCAGGGTGTTACTGCTGTCGGTGGTCGGGCGCGGCGCGGTTTCGCCGATCAGCAGAACCTCTGCCGGGTCGGTGTCCGGCAGCGGCACAAGCCGACCTGACAGGGACTGTCCGCCCGGCAGGGCCAGCGTGATCTCCCGCACGTCCGAATTGGCGCCGAGCGCCGCGATCAGCGGTCCGGTCTCGGCAAAAAGCGTATCGGAGGCTAGGGCAGGCGTGTGCGGCGCGGCAGAAACTCACGCATCTGGGGCGAGACCGCACTGATGCGACCGTCTGCAACTCTCAGGCGCAGCGCACTTCCGGATGTCACGATTCCCTGGCACAGGTCTGAAAGGGATAGTCCGTCCGTAAAATTGGTCATGCTTCGAATTCCTTCGATACCCGCGAGACGGGCCAAAGCCCTTTGTCCATTGGGCCGGAGGTTAAGGCGAAGGGTCTTTCGAATTCATGAAGCCGTACATTTCTTGGCCTGCGTGGGCATTGTGCCGGGGACCGCCCAAGCGGTCAGAAACCTGTCACACCGTGTCGAACCGTTGTCGCGCGGCGACGATTTCGGGCATGGCGGTTTCGGCCCAGTCCACCAGCGCAAGCAGGTGCGGCAGGAACCCCTCGCCAAGCGCAGAGAGACTGTAGGTCACGCTGGGCGGCTTTGTGTCGAAGACCTCGCGGCGCAAGATACCGTCACGTTCGAGATTACGCAGGGACTGGGTCAGCATCCGCTTGGATATATCGGGCAGGGCGCGCAGCAACTCGTTGAACCGCATCGGTTTTCGACCAAGCTCCAAAAGGATCAGGACGGGCCACTTGGCCGAGACATGGTCCAGCACCTGGCGCACGGGGCAATTGCCCGGTTCAAACCCCTGGTCCTTCCAGTCCTGCAATTTTCGTGCGCTCACCTGGGCCATCTCTAGGTTCCCATTTTGTGACCTTGTTCCGAAAACCTGCCTCCTTACGCGGCGGCATATGAGTCTCTAAATGAGACCTATATTCGATTCGAGACCTGAAAGGAACGACAATGACGACTTACCTGGTTACCGGCGCATCGGGGCAGCTTGGGCAACGCGTGGTAGATCACCTGCGCAGCCTTGTCCCTGCCGAAGACATCATCGCGCTGGTGCGCTCCAACTCGGCCCAAGAGGCGTTCGAGGCCAAGGGGATCGCCACCCGCACGGGCGATTACGAGGACCTGGAAAGCCTGCGCAAGGCCTTCGACGGGGTAAACCGGCTGTTGCTGATTTCCTCGTCGGAGGTCGGCAAGCGCGCGGATCAGCACCGCAACGTGCTGGAGGCGGCAAGGGATGCAGGCGTGGCGTTCGTGGCCTATACCTCTATCCTGAACGCGGATAGCGGCGGCATGGCGCTGGCGCAGGAACACAACGCCACCGAGGCCGCGCTGCGCGAGAGCGGTCTGCCGCATGCGATCCTGCGCAACGGCTGGTACTCCGAGAACATCGCCGGGACCGCGCCGCAGGCATTGGAGATGGGACAGCATTTTGGGGCGGCGGGTGACGGGCGCTTTGCAACCGCGTCGCGGCAGGACTTCGCAGAGGCCGCGGCGGTTGTACTGGCCGGTGAGGGCCATGAGGGCAAGACCTATGAACTGGCGGGCGACACGGATTTCAGCCTGTCCGACTATGCCGCGCTGTTGAGCGATATGTCCGGCAAACCGGTGACCTATGTGAACCTCGACGAGGCCAGCTATACCGGCGCGCTTGTCGGCGCGGGTCTGCCCGAGGGATTTGCCGCGATCCTGGCCGACAGCGATGCGCGCGCCGCGTCCGGGGCGCTGACCACGCAGAGCCGCGACCTGTCCCGCCTGATCGGGCGTCCGACGACACCGATGCGCGAGACTCTGAAGGCCATGCTGGGCTGACGTCCGCTTGCACCGGGATGGCAGCGGTGCGCAGCCATCCCGGGCCTCACAGATTGCCGTTGCGGCGAATGTCCTCGGCGGCAAATTCGATCAAGGCCCGGATCTTGCGCGGCAAGGCGCGGCCTTCGAGGTAGATGGCGCTGACGGGGACGGATTCGCTCGGCACGCCCTGCAGGATCGGCACGAGGCGGCCTGCCTCCAACGCATCTTCCAGCGCAAATCGCGGGCCATAACAGACGCCCAGTCCCTCGGCGGCCAGTTGCATCGCCGCGCTGGCGGAATTCACCTGGAACCGCCCCTGCACCTCGACCACTTCCTCGACCCCATCGGGGCGGAACACCCAGCGGCGCGGCGCGCGCCGATTGGTGTCAAGGATGCAAGGGTGTTGCCTGAGATCTTCCAGCGTCTCGGGCCTGCCATGCCGGGTCAGGTAGTCCGGGCTGGCGGCGGCCACCGATCGTATCTCGCCCAACTTGCGGGACTTGAGCGACAGCATGTCCGACCGCCCGATCCGAAAGGCCAGGTCGATCCCCTCGCTGGCAAGGTCGACGTAGTCGTCGCGCAGGCGCAGGTCGAAACTCAGCCCCGGGTTGCCCTCGGCAAAGCGCGACAGCAGGCCGGCGACGTAAATCTCACCAAATGTCACGGGGGCCGAAATCCGGATCAAACCGGTAAACCCGCGCGACCCTTCGGAGACTTCGGCCAGCAGGTCGTCCAGATCATCCAGCAGAGCAGGCGCGCGCGCCAACAGGTCTTCGCCCGCTGGCGTCAGCCCGACTTTGCGGGTGGTCCGCTGAAGCAGCCGGACACCCAATCGGCTTTCCAGTTCGGCGACATATTTGGAGGTCAGCCGGTTCGACACCCCGAGTTGATCGGCAGCGGCAGTGAACGAGCCGGTCTTGGCCGTGGCCACGAAAGCCCTGATTTCGTCAACAACGTCCATGCGCCACCCATTCAGAACATTTCAAGGATAGTATTTCCATAATGTCGCCATTTTGTGGGAAAGCCGCAAGGTCTAGGTAGCGGTCAGAGCAACAGCCCGACCCGACAGCCTGACCTGGAGCAGGGCACCTGAATGGAGAGATGACATGACCACTTCGACCGACTATGCCGCCACGCTGCTGCGCGTTTCAAGCGGTGTTCTTTTCCTGGCCCACGGGCTGCTCAAGGTGAACGTCTTCACCATCGCGGGCACCGTCGGCTACTTCGAAAGCCTCGGCCTGCCGGGTTTCCTGGCCTACCTGACCATCGCCGCCGAACTGGGTGGCGGCCTGGCGCTGATCCTTGGCGTGGCCGTACGACTGGTGTCGCTGGCCCTGATCCCCGTCCTTCTGGGCGCGACATGGGTGCACATCGGCAATGGCTGGCTGTTCTCGGGTGAAGGCGGCGGCTGGGAATTCCCGCTGTTCTGGACCGTTGCACAACTGGCCGTGGCCCTTCTTGGCGCTGGTGCCTTCGCCCTGCGCATCCCGGCACTGCAACGGACCCTCGGGCAATTCGCCTGATCACGGTACCCGCATATCAAGGCACGGACAGATGTACCGCACCGTCACGCTGACTTTGGCCCTCGCGCTTGGACTGGCGCTGACCGCACCGGTTTCGGCGCAGGACATCCGTGAAAGTCCGTCGACTGTCGACGCCGTCCATGTCGATGAATCCGCTTCCCGGGCGTTGGCGCCCGGGAAGAAGATCTCGTACCTCTACACCCGGAACGTGACGCAGGAGTTCATCCCGCAGAAGCTGACCGACCGGGGGGTATTTCTTCCAGAGCCAGTTCTACGGCACCATCTTCTACGTGGGTGACGAGGGCGTGTTGGTGTTCGACGCCTTGGACTGGGACTTCCTGTCGGGCGGTCACGGCAACGTCGGCTCTCGGGCGGATGTGGATTTCTACCGGCAGTTCCTCGACGACCTCGAGGCGGCGGTCGGCGAAGCCCTCGGCAATGTGCCCTGGGGAGACGGAATCACCGACCCGGCGCAGCTGAACGCCCATACCGCCTACCTGTCCAACTGGATTGCGGAAGTCGGGAAATACGCGACAGAAAAACTGCGTCCGGTCTACGGTGACTACTCCGGCTTTGACCACGCAACGCCCAAGAATGCCGAGCTGGTGGGAATGTACCTCTATTCCTACCGCTGACCACATGGACGCGCCGCGAGACAATACCCGGCGCGTCCACACTTCCTTCTGCCGATGAAAGGCCACAAGATGCCCGCAACACGCACGCTTGACGACCTGAAGAACAGTTTGTCGCCCTCCGACCGGATGCCGCTGGTCTTTCTCGGCCACGGCAGCCCGATGAACGCCATCCAGGACAGTGCCTACAGCCGCGCCTGGACAGAGCTGGGCAAGTCGCTGCCCCGTCCTAAGGCGATCCTCGTAGTGTCCGCCCACTGGATGACCCGGGGCACGACCCTGGTCGATGTCTCAGCCATGCCGAAGACGATCCACGATTTCTACGGCTTCCCGGACGAACTCTTTGCCCAACAGTACCCGGCGCAGGGGGCACCGGACCTCGCTCGCGAGGTGGCCAGCCTGCTGGCCAGCCACCATGCCGAGGAGGATGACACCTGGGGGCTGGATCACGGCGCTTGGACGGTACTGAAATTCCTCTATCCTGGGGCCGATGTCCCGGTTTTCCAGGTCTCCATCGACATGAGCCGCGGCCTTGACCATCAGCTTGAGATCGGGCGGACACTGTCGGCCCTGCGAGACCGAGGTGTGTTGATCCTTGGTTCCGGCAACGTGGTGCACAACCTGCGCGCCGTCGAATGGGGCAAGAACGTCAAACCCCATGACTTCGCGCTGGAGTTCGACCGGCTCTTTGCCGACAAGCTGACTGACCGCGACTTCACCGCACTGGCAGATCGCGCGGGCCTGGGGACGCTGTTGAAGATGGCCCACCCGTCGGTGGATCACTACCTGCCCGCGCTCACAGTCGCAGGCGCCTCGGATGCGCGCGACGACCTGACCTTCATGACGGATGCCATCGACCTCGCAGCGGTCTCGATGCGGTCCTTCGTGTTCCACGCAAGACAAGGAGCGGCCTGATGCTCGTAGATGGAAAATGGGCCTCGGACTGGCAACCGGTTCAGAAGGCCGATGAAAAAGGGCGGTTCGTCCGCCAGGTCTCCAGTTTTCGCAACTGGATCACGCCGGATGGCAGTGCCGGACCGACCGGCGAGGGCGGCTTCAAGGCCGAAGCGGGGCGCTATCGGCTATACGTTGCGCTGATCTGTCCCTGGGCCTCGCGCACGCTGATCGCACGCAAACTGAAGGGACTCGAGGACCTGATTCCCGTGACCGTGGTCAACCCGGTCCTGTCAGACCAGGGTTGGCAGTTCGGCGGCTATGACGGCGCTGATGCGGATCCGCTCTTCGATGCGACCTACATGCACGAACTCTACACCCGGGCCGATAGCTCCTTTACGGGGCGCGCGACGGTTCCGGTGCTCTGGGACATGCAGCAGGGCGTCATGGTGAACAACGAAAGCGCCGACATCCTGCGGATGTTCGACACCGCCTTCGAAGGGTTGGTGCCTTCGGACCTGAGGCTGTACCCGCAGGATCTGGCGGCCGAGATCGACACCCTGAACGCCGTGATCTACGACCGGCTCAACAACGGCGTCTACAAGGCCGGCTTCGCCTCGTCGCAAGAGGCCTATGACGAGGCCGTCGCGGGCGTCTTTGACACGCTCGACATGCTCGAGGATCGCCTGACCGGTGACTACCTCTTCGGGGACCGCCTGACCGAAACCGACATCCGCGCTTTCGTCACCTTGATCCGGTTCGACGCGGCTTATCACGGACTGTTCAAGACCAACCTCCGCCAGATCGCCGACTATCCGCGCCTGTCCGCCTACATGCGGCGCATCCTGGATCTGCCCGGCGTCCGTGTGACCGTGAACATGGACCACATCACGCGGGGGTACTACTCGATCAAGGCATTGAACCCGACCGGTATTCGCCCCGTGGGCCCCGATCATGTCACGCGCGCGCTGCATTGACGGTCACGCGTCAGCAAACCGACCAAAGACCCTGTCCGGACCGGGCAGGGTCACCGCGTTGATGAGACCTTGGTTGCATTAGAAGGGATATAGTTCGATCGCGACACTCATCACGACCTTCCAACCATCTCAAACAGTTAGAGGTGATTGGCTCCGGCGGTAGGGATCGAACCTACGACCAATTGATTAACAGTCAACTGCTCTACCGCTGAGCTACGCCGGAACATGCGGCGGTCTATAACAACGTGGAATCCGGGCGTCCAGAGGGTTTCGTCACAAAAATGAGGATTTTTGTTCGCCACATCAGATCGACCGAAAAACGGCCTCGGCGGACAGATCCCCAACCAGGGCAACACGGGATTTCGACGTCAGATCAATGAGGTGAGCCAGGACATTCCGGGTGGCCGCCGGCAGAAGGGCAGGCGGAACGTCTGTGTAGATCCTCTCGGCCAGGTCGCGCGCCGTGGCAGGGGTCTGTGTCAGCGCCTCGAGGATGGCGGTCTCGCGGCCACGGCGATGCGTCAGGAGTGCCTCCAGCCGCTCGGCGGGTGCGGTTACGGGCGCGCCGTGGCCGGCATGGAACAGGGACCACGGGCGTTCTTGCAGGCGTTCCAGCGAGCACATGAAGGCGGTCAAATCCCCGTCGGGCGGCGACACCAGCGAGGTTGCCCAGCCCATCACGAGGTCCCCGGAGAACAGGACATCGCCCCAGGCAAAGGACAGGTGGTTGGCCATGTGGCCGGGCGTGTGCAGGGCCTCGACGGTCCAGCCATCCCCGGCGACCGTGTCGCCATCGGCGAGCACAATGTCTGGAACAAAGCCCGAGTCGACGCCCTCACCGCCACCGACCAGTCCCTCGTCTGCAAGTTTCCGCATGATCGCGCTGCGCCCGGCCTGGGCCG
The DNA here is from genome assembly GCF_900101505.1 of Antarctobacter albus. GTDB lineage: Bacteria > Pseudomonadota > Alphaproteobacteria > Rhodobacterales > Rhodobacteraceae > Antarctobacter > Antarctobacter albus. Next base: position 509,048 of record NZ_FMZI01000001.1, on the reverse strand, counting down.
GACCGAATCCCAGAACCGGTGCCCCGGTCCGGCGCGACAGGTCGCGGGCGAGGGGGGAATGATCCAGATGTGCGTGGGTCACCAGGATATGGGTGATTTCCTGCCCTGGGGTCAGTGCATCCAACAGGGCCTGAAGATGGGTCGGGTCATCCGGTCCCGGGTCAATCACCGCAATGCCGCCCGTGCCCAGTAGGTAAGTATTTGTCCCGCGAAAGGTCATCGGTGACGGGTTCGGTGCCAAGACACGGCGCAGGCCCGGGGCAAGCGTTTCGGCAATGCCCGTCCGGGGCTGGAAATCGGGCTGGGGATCCTGCATCGGATGGGTCCTTTTGGCGATGGCGGGCCGGGGCGGCGCGGGCTAGGCTTAGCGCATGTTCTTCCGCTGGCTCAAACGATATATGCCCCGCAGTCTCTATGGCCGTGCCGCACTGATCCTCGTGCTGCCGGTGGTGACACTGCAACTGGTCGTGTCGGTCGTCTTCATCCAGCGTCACTTCGAGGGCGTCACCGTCCAGATGAGCAAGGAACTGGCGCGTGAGGTCAACCTGGTGGTGGCAGACCTGCCGGACCGGTCAAATGGACTGCGGCTGAGCATTCGGCCCAAGGCCGTAGCGGAAGACGCACTGCCGGCGGTCAACCAGCGTCGCTGGTACGATTTCACCGGCCTTGTGGTGATCCGCGAACTGGACATGCGAATCCCGACGCTGGAACGCATACTGCTGCCCAGCGACCGCGAGGTGGTTCTGTTCCTGCGCCATGACGACCAGCTTTACCGGGCCAGTCTCGAGCGGTCCCGGGTTTCTGCCTCGAACCCGCACCAGCTGTTCGTGAACATGGTCTTCTTCGGCGCGCTGATGACGCTCATCGCCTTTCTCTACATGCGCAACCAGCTGCGGCCGATCACCCGGCTGGCGGCAGCGGCAGAGGCCTTTGGCAAGGGTCGCAACATGCGCTATTCGCCCGCCGGCGCCACGGAAGTGCGGGCCGCCGGCCATGCCTTTCTTGAAATGCGGGACCGGATCGAACGACATATCGAACAGCGCACCATGATGCTGTCGGGGGTCAGTCACGACCTGCGCACGCCCATGACACGGCTCAGGCTGGGGTTGTCGCTGCTGGATGACGAAGACCGCGAACCGCTGGAACGTGATGTCGAAGAGATGCAGCAGCTGATCGACGCCTTTCTGGATTTCGCGCGCGGGGATGCCGAAACCGCCGCCTCGGAGCGCACAGATCCCTTTACGCTGATCAAACGCGTCGTCGAGGACGCGCAGCGTGGCGGGCAGAAGGTCGAGCTTGGCGAGATGCAGGGCGAGGGGACGGCGATGCTGCGCCCGCGTGCCCTGCGCCGCGCGGTCGAGAACCTGATGGCCAACGCGCGCCGCTATGCCTCGGACTGTCGCGTGTCGGTGCAGCTGACTGGCGGGGCGCTCCGCATCCGTGTCGAGGATGACGGGCCCGGTATCCCGGCTGACCGGCGCGAAGATGCCTTGCGTCCCTTCGTTCGGCTGGACCCGGCGCGCAACCAGGATCGCGGCTCTGGTGTCGGGCTGGGCTTGGCGATCGCGGCGGACATCGCACGGGCGCACGGCGGCGTGTTGCGCCTGGGCGAAAGCGAAAGCCTTGGCGGCCTGCGCGCCGACATCGTCATCGCGCTGTGATCCAGGGCTCCGCGGAACCTCTGCCAGCGGGCATTTTCCGAAAATCCGAAGAATGCGCCACTGTTTTGCCGTCTCGCAGTCACCTCGGTGAAAGACCTCTGCGTCAGCTTGCACGCAGACAAATCACAGGAGTTCCCAGATGGCCATCATGCCGCTTGTCACCGCCGCCACCATCGGGCTTGCCGCGTTCAGCGCCACCGACGCCGAAACGCCCAAGGACCTGGTCTTTGCACAGGCCCAGCCCTTTGTCGCCACGCAGGGTTACGCGGTGCCGCAGGGCGATTACATGACAACACCCGACGGATGCACCTATCGCCGGACGCAGGCACCGGGCCAGCCCGCGCGTTGGATCATCGTTCTGAACCCGCATCACCTGGGCAAGGGAGGATCCCCCAGCAAGTGCAAGGGCATGTTGTAACCCGCTCCGACGGCAAAAGGCGCGCCGATGGTTACGGCGCGCCGTTACATTCCAAAGGACAGTCGCTGGTTCAGAACCAGCCCTGAACCGTCCGCGCGCCGGCGGAAATATCCTGTCCGATGCCGTCGACGGTGCCACATCCTGCCAGCCCCACGGCCAGCGCGATCACGAAAACCACTCTCATATCTGCCTCTTGTCCGGTCTTGTCGCCGTTAGGTGAGGGACGAGATCACTCGCCCTCCCACCACCATACATCAGGCTGAAAGCCCAGCCAATCACCATAGATCGGCAGGCTATCCTTGGGAAAGGTGAGTTCCTTCGCGTGGGCGATGCGGCTGACCGCGTATTTGTCCTGTACCGGGATCACGTAGCGCCCGCTGATCAGGACGCGGTCCAGCGCGCGGGCGGCGGCCAAAAAGTCGTCCCTGCTTTGCGCACCGAGCAGCGCGTTGATCATGGCATCCGCCGCAGCCGATTTCATCCCCATCCAGTTGCGAGAGCCTTCCCGGTCGGCCCCCTCGGCGCCCCAGTAAAGGAACTGCTCATTGCCGGGGCTGAGAGAGAGCCCCCGACGGAAACTGGTCATGTCGAAATCGAACTGGTTGGTGCGTTCCTTGTATTGCGCCGGGTCGATCATCGTCACCTCGGCGGTGATGCCGATCCGTTCCAGCGCGCGGATAAAGATCTCTGCCATCGCGACGTTTTCGCCCTGGCCCTGTTGCAACAGGATCTCGAAGGTGAAAGGCACGCCCGCGGCGTTCTTCATCACGCCGTCCTGCACCGTCCAGCCGGCCTCGGCCATGAGGTCAATGGCCTTGGCCAGGTTTTCGCGGTTGCGGGGACTGCCGTCCGAGACGGGCAGGCTGTAGCCCTCCAGCGCGCCGGGCAGCAGTTCGTCGGCAAAGGGGGTCAGCAACTCTCTGACCCGCCCTTCGGCCGGGCCCTCGCGCATCCCCAACAAGGAGTTGCCGTAGTAAGAGGTGATGCGCGGCTGCGCCCCGCCGGTCAGCGTGTCGTTGATGTATTCAAAGTTGAAGGCATGGATCAGCGCATCCCGCACATGCCAGTCGGCGAACTTTGCGCGCCGCGTGTTCATCACGAATCCGGTGATCCCCGTGGGGCGCTGGTGGGCAATCTCGGATTTGACGATTTCTCCATTGCGAACTGCGGGAAAATCGTATTGGGTCTTCCATTTCTCGGCGTTGGTCTCGCGGATCGTGTTGATGATCCCCGCCTTGAAGGCCTCGAACAGCGCGGTGTCGTCCGCGAAGAATTCCAGCCGGATGGTGTCGAGATTGTTGGTCCCGCGGCGAAAATTGATGTCCTTGCCCCAGTAGTCCGGGTTGCGGTTCAACTCGACATAGCGGCCCGCCTCGTAGTCGCCGATGACATAGGGCGCCGAGGTGATCGGAACGAGATCGAGGCTGGAGTTCTCGAAATCCAATCCCTCCCACTGGGCCTTCTTCAGGATCGGGCGCATGCCGATGATCAGGGCCAGTTCCGGGTTGTCCTCGTTGAAGGTGAAGCGCACCGACCGGTCACCAGTCTTTTCCATGCTCTCAACCTTGCCCCAGAGACCCAGGTATCGGGGATGCCCCTTGGTGCCCAGGGTCTCGTAGGACCACATGACATCCTCGACCGTCACCGGGCTGCCATCCGAGAATTCGGCCTCTGGCCGGAGGGTGAATTCAACCCATTCGCGATTCGGTCCGACCTCTATCGATTCGGCCAGCAGCCCGTACAGCGAGAAGGGTTCATCATAGTTCCGGCCCATCAGGCTTTCGTAGACGAGGAACCGCAACTGCCAGGGCGCAGAGCCTTTCAGGATGAGCGGATTGAGACTGTCGTAGCTGCCCAGCTCCCCGGTGACGATGCGGCCACCGGTCGGCGCGTCCGGGTTGGCGTAGGGGAGCGACACAAAATCGGGTGGAAGCTGCGGGTCGCCATACATAGCTATGCCATGCTGGGGATCGGCCCACAGGCTGCCTGCTGACAGAATCGCTCCGGCCGCGACGATTTTTGCGACCCGATTTCGGAAAAAATTTACGCACATTTCTGCAACGATCCCTGTCTGCCCTTGTTTTCTTGAAGGCGAGCGTATCGCTCCTTTTACGCCTTTTCAAACTTTTAGCTTGGACTCAGAAACCGTAACGCTTATAAAGGGGGCACTGCTCGATAGGTTTCTTGCCTGTATGAAACCTGCCTCAATGACTGAACCCCGGCCTTGTGCCGGGGTTTTTTTTGCCCATTCGCCAGGCACCACCTACATCGCTTCCCAGCCCCAGACAGCAGCATCGGCACGCGGCATTTCGACCTGTGCGGGTTCCCGCCGAAACGTCCCTTGATTTCACCCTCAGCCCGGCGATTGAGCGGGTGCATACCGCCGCATCCAGGACTATGCTGCATCTGCAAACACAACCAGCATCGGGGAGCCTCATGTCGCTACAGGGAAAGACCGCCATCATCACCGGATCGAACTCGGGCATCGGCCTTGGCATCGCGCATGAGATGGCAAGGGCAGGGGCCTCGGTGGTGATCAACTCCTTCACCGATTCCGACGAGGATCACGCCCTGGCGAAATCCATCGCCGAGGAACACGGCGTCGAGGCGCGCTATATCAAGGCCGACATGTCCAAGCCGGACGAATGTCGCGCCTTGGTCGAGACGGCAGGCCGCTGCGATATCCTGATCAACAACGCCGGTATCCAGCACGTTGCCCCGATCGACCAGTTCCCGACCGAAAAGTGGGATGCGATCATCGCGATCAACCTGTCCTCGGCCTTTCACACCACCGCTGCCGCGCTGCCGAAGATGCGCGCCGCCGGCTGGGGCCGGATCGTCAACATCGCCTCGGCGCATGGTCTGACCGCCTCGCCCTACAAAAGCGCCTATATAGCCGCCAAGCACGGCATCGTCGGCCTGACCAAGACCGCCGCACTGGAGACCGCCCAAGAGCCGATCACCGCCAACGCGATCTGCCCGGGCTACGTGCTGACGCCCCTGGTCGAGGCACAGATTCCCGACACCATGAAGGAATACGACATGGACCGGGAAACGGTGATCAAGGAGGTCATGCTCAAGCGCCAGCCCTCCAAGGAATTCGCCACGGTCGAACAGCTGGGCGGCACGGCGGTTTTCCTGTGTTCGGATGCGGCGGCGCAGATCACCGGCACGACGATCAGCGTCGACGGCGGCTGGACCGCGCTGTGACCTGACGGGGCAGGCGGGGCCTGGCCCCCGCCTGCATCTTCGGCACAGTCACCTCCGCGGCATTTTCGCATCCAAGAAATCACGGGAGCGCGGCGCATGGCGAAATCCATTTGCATCAATCTGGCCCTGCAGGGCGGCGGCGCACATGGCGCCTTTACCTGGGGCGTGCTGGATCGGCTGCTGGAAGAACCCGAGATCGAGATCGCGGCCATCACCGGCACCTCGGCGGGGGCGCTGAACGGGGCCGCGCTGAAGTCCGGGATGCTGGCCGGTGGCCACGAGGGCGCGCGCGAGATGCTGGACTGGCTGTGGTCGCAGATCGGCGCCCTGCGCGACGAGGCGCTGCCCGACTGGCTGCAGGGGTGGATGCCGCACCCCGAGGTGGTCAGCAAGAGCCTGGAATATTCTCTGCCCTACAGCTGGGGTGAAGCCGTGGGGCGCATGGTGTCGCCCTATGCCTGGGGGCCGCTCTATCGCAACCCGTTGGAAAAGATTGTCGAGCGCTTCGATTTTGGAAGGGTCTGCGCCGCGACCGGGCCAGAGTTCTATGTCTGTGCAACGCAGGTGCGTGACGGCAAGATCCGGGTCTTTTCCGGCGATGCGATCAATGCGCAGGTCATCATGGCCTCGGCCTGCCTGCCGACGCTGTTCCAGGCCGTCGAGCTTGAAGACCCCCAGACCGGGACGATGGAACCCTTCTGGGACGGGGGCTATACCGGCAATCCGGCGCTGTTTCCCCTGTTCGAGGAACATCTGCCCGACGATGTGGTGGTGGTGAACATCAACCCGCTCTTGCGCGACAAGACCCCGGTCAGCCCGCCCGAGATCCAGAACCGGATCAACGAGATCAGCTTCAACGCCTCGCTGCTGCGCGAGCTGAGGGCCATAGATTTCGTGCAGCGCCTCCTGCAGAGCGGCGCGCTGACGCCGGGCACGATGAAGGACCTGCGCATTCACATGATCGCCGACGATGCGCTGATGAATGCCCTGTCGGTGGCCACCAAGATGGTCCCGGTGCCGACGGTGATCGCCCAGTTGAAAGAGGCCGGACGCCGCGCGGCGGGGCGGTTCCTGGACAGCCACAAGGATGACCTGGGCCACCGGCAGACGGCGGACCTGCGGGCGATGTTCAGCTGACGCGGGTTCAGGACGCCTTGCGGAACTGCGCCTCGAGCGCCTGCTTGGCGTCCTGCCCGTTGGGATAGACAAGCCCCGCCGAGATCACCAGCTTGGCCGCGTCCTCAAGGCTCATATCCAGCTCGATCACGTCTTCCTTGGGGAAGAACAGCAGGAATCCAGAGGTCGGGTTCGGCGTCGTCGGCACAAAGACCGACATCAGGTCCCCGCCGGTGACGGCACGGCGGGCCACCTCGCCCTTGGCCACGGTCGAAATGAACCCGATGGCCCAGATGCCCTTGCGCGGGTATTCGATCAGGCAGGCCTTTTCAAAACTGCGCTCGCTCTGGGCAAAGATGGTTTCCGCCAACTGCTTGATGCCGGAATAGATCGAGCGCACGACGGGTGTACGTTCCACCAGGCTTTCGGCGAAATTGATCATCGAGCGGCCGATCAGCCCCTTGGCGATCCAGCCGACAACAATGGTGAAGAACAAGAAGACAAAGACGCCAAGGCCGCGCACGTTGACCTCGATCCGTCCGTCGTCATCGGCGTCCAACAGGTCGAACAGCCAGGGAATGCGTGGCCCGTCCGGCCCGGTCATCCAGCGATTGAGGAGCGCGTTGGGCTGGTAGGCATCGGGCACGAAAGGCCAGACGAACCCGTCGACCCAGCCGACAACGGTCCAGATCAGCCAGACGGTCAGGCCCACCGGGGCGATCACGACGATGCCGGTCAGGAATGACGTGCGCAGCCGCGTGAAAAGACCCGGCCGCTTGCGGGTGGTAGGCTCGAATGGTGTGGTCATCGCAGGTCCCGGGACGATCAAGACGAAAGTAGGTGCATCGCGCGGGCTCTACAATGGGCTTTGCATCGGAAAGACGATCAGGCGGGCAGGGCGCTCAATTCCTGCGCAATCCCGGCGGCGAGCCGGGCATTGTTGAGGACCAGCGCGATGTTCGCCTCCAACGACCGACCGCCCGACAGTTCGTAGATCCGTTGCAGCAGGTAGGGGGTCAGGTCCTTGCCCGCGATTCCGTGCGTTTCCGCATCGCGCGTGGCCTCGGCGATGATCGGGGCAAGTGTCTCGCGCGGGATCTCGGCCTCGGCGGGAATCGGGTTGGCGATGAGCTGACCGCCGGGCAGGCCCAACCGTGCGCGCATCCGGTGGGCCGCGGCGATCTCTGCCGGGCTGTCGGCGCGCAGGGGCGCCCGCAGGCCCGCCTCGCGCGACCAGAAGGCCGGCAGTTGGTCCTGGCCAAAGGCCATGACGGGCACACCAAGGGTTTCCAGCCGTTCCAGCGTCTTGGGCAAGTCGAGGATGGCCTTGGCGCCAGCGGCCACCACCGTCACGCGGGTTTCGGCCAGTTCCTGAAGGTCGGCGGAAATGTCAAAGGTCGTCTCGGCACCGCGATGCACGCCGCCGATGCCGCCTGTAGCAAAGACCTCGATCCCGGCCAGTTGCGCGGCGATCATGGTTGCGGCGACGGTGGTCGCCCCTGTGCCGCCGCGTGCCATGCACACGGCCATGTCCGCGCGCGACAGCTTGGCCACCTGTTTGGACTGCGCAAGCGCCTCCAGCTGGGCATCTTCCAGCCCGACGTAAAGCGTGCCTTCGATCACCGCGATGGTGGCCGGCACGGCGCCATTATCGCGCACCGTCGCCTCGACCCGGCGCGCCACTTCCAGGTTCTGGGGCCAGGGCATGCCGTGGGTGACGATGGTGCTTTCCAGCGCCACGACGGGGCGATGTTCGGCCAGGGCCTCGGCCACGGCATGAGAGCATTTGATCGGGCTCATCATCAGGTTCCTCCGGAAACATGGGTCGCGGCGGCGGCCAGCGCGCGGCGCAAGGCCTCGGGCCGGTCAAAACCGTCGCGTTCGGCGGCGATATGGGCCGCCATGAACGTGTCGCCCGCGCCGGTGACGCGGGTCACGGTGACAGGCAGCGGTGTTTCTGTATGGCTGGCATCGGCCGTCGCATCGCAACAGGGCGCGCCACCATGCGTGACCAGCGCCCGCGCGGCGCCACGCTCGACCAGGGCGCGCGCGGCCTCGGCGGCGCTGGTGAAGGGGGCTTCGCAGAGAAGGCAGGCCTCTTCGAGGTTGACGTAAAGAGTCCCGCGGCCCGCGCGCAGAAAGGCGGAGAGCCGCGTGGCCTTGCCCGGGCTGGCGGGGGCGATGCGCAGATCGGCACGGGCAAAGGCCGGGTGCGCCGCGATCTCGGCCAGCAGGGCCTCTGTCAGGTTGCCGTCCAGCGCGATACGGCCCGCGTAGGGCGCTTGCGGCGTTCCCAGCGGCCCTTCGATCAGCGGCGACAGGATGCGCGCGCCAGCCTGTTCCAGGGAATGCGCATCGGCGATCGCGGCCAGCAGCCCGTCCGGTGTCTCGATCGCCATGTAGCGATCCGTGGGCAGATCCGGCGCGCGGGTCAGGTGGGTGGTATCCAGCCCCAACCGCCTGCATTCCGCCGCAAGTGCCGTGCCTTCGGCATCCTGTCCGACGACCGAAATCAGCGCCGGGCGCATCCCCAAACCCGCCAAGGTCATGGCGATGTTCAGTGCCACGCCACCGGGGATCAGCCGGATGCGGCCCGGCTTGTCATTGCCGGCCTGCATGGTCTGGTCACAACGGCCGATCATGTCCCAGAGGACGGAGCCGATGCAGAGGATATCCGGGGCGTGTGTTGTCATTGCCGCGTTTGTGGCGCGAAGGGCAGGGCGGCGCAAGCCGCATCCGTGCCTTACCTCGGCAGCATGTCCTCTTCGTCGGCGCAAAGGGCCAGCCAGTCGCGAAAGGCAATGAGCGCGGGCGGCGCCGGGCGGTCGGCGGGCCAGACGAGGTAATAGGCGCCAAGACTGACGGGCGCGGCCTCATGCGCCGGTCGCAACGTGCCCGCCGCACGTTCGGGCGTGCTGAGATAATCGGGCAAGAGCGCCACGCCCAGCCCGTGCAACGCCGCCTGCAGGATCGCCGTGAACTGGTCGAAGGTTGGTCCGGGCAAGGGTCCCGGCGACAGGCCCTCTGTCGTGAACCAGTCCGCCCAGGCATTCGGCCGGGTCTGGATATGCAAGAGCGGCAGGCGACGCAGAGCCTCGAGCGGCAACGGCCCATCAGGCAGGAGAGACGGCGCGGCGAGCGGCTGCACAGTCTCTGTCATCAACCGCAGGTGATGCGTGTCCGGCCAGTCCGGTGCGCCGAAATGCAGCGCTGCATCAAGGGGTTCCGCGGCAAAGCTGAACGGACGCAGCCGGGTCGTCAGGTTCACCGTCACCTCTGGATGACGACGCGTGAAATCCGGCAGCCGCGGCACCAGCCAACGCATCCCGAAACTGGGCAGGATCGCTAGGTTCAGCGCACCGCCCGAGGGATCAAGCCGCAGCGCCATTGCCGCCTCGGTCAGCCGATCCAGCGTTTCGCGCACCGTTCCGGCAAAACTGCGCGCCTGAGGAGTGAGGCGCAAAGCCCTGTTTCCACGCAGGAAAAGCGTGACGCCAAGTTGATCCTCAAGGGTTTTGAGCTGGCGCGAGACGGCGCTTTGCGTCAGGTTCAGTTCCTGTGCCACGGCGGTGGCGCTGCTCAGACGATCCAGCGCCTCGAGCGCACGCAGTGCGGGCAGGGGTGGCAGATGCATTCCCATTCCTCATGAATACCTGCGATATTGTCGTTTTTCCATGCGACGGCTGCAAGCTATACTGCGCCAAATCGAGGACAGGAGCCCGCCATGAACGAGATGACCAAACCGCATCTGAAAGCCAAGGACGCCCCGGACCTGGGTGGGTTCACCTGGGACGACCCGTTCCGCCTTGCCGACCAGTTGAGCGAGGAGGAACGTATGCTGGCCGAGGGTGCGCGCAGCTTTGCACAGGAGAAACTGGCGCCGCGCATCGTCGAGGCCTTCGAGGAAGAAACCGTGGAACCGGCGATCTTTGCCGAGATGGGTGAGATGGGCCTGCTGGGCATCACGGTGCCCGAGGAATATGGCGGCCTTGGCAGTTCCTATGTCTCTTACGGCCTTGTCGCGCGCGAGATCGAGCGCGTCGACTCGGGGTATCGGTCGATGATGTCGGTGCAGTCCAGCCTCGTGATGTACCCTATCTACGCCTATGGATCCGAGGAACAGCGCAAGAAATACCTGCCGAAACTCGCCAGCGGTGAATGGATCGGCTGTTTCGGCCTGACCGAGCCGGACGCGGGCAGCGATCCGGGCAGCATGAAGACGCGGGCGGAAAAGATCGACGGCGGCTATCGCTTGACCGGCTCGAAGATGTGGATTTCCAACGCACCGGTGGCGGATGTCTTTGTCATCTGGGCCAAGTCCGACGCCCATGATGGCAAGATCCGCGGCTTTGTCCTGGACAAGGGCACCAAAGGCTTGTCGGCACCCAAGGTGGCCAACAAGTTGAGCCTGCGCGCCAGCGTGACAGGTGAGGTCGTGCTGGAAGGCGTCGAGGTGGGCGAAGAGGCTTTGTTGCCACATGTTCAGGGGCTTAAAGGTCCTTTTGGATGTTTGAATCGCGCGCGCTACGGCATCGCCTGGGGCGCGCTTGGCGCCGCCGAGTTCTGCTGGCACGCAGCACGGCAGTACGGGCTGGACCGCAAGCAGTTCGGCAAACCCATCGCACAAACGCAGCTATTTCAAAAGAAACTGGCCGACATGCAGACCGAGATCGCGCTGGGGCTGCAGGGTTGCCTGCGGGTCGGGCGGCTGATGGACGAGGCGCAGGGCGCGCCCGAGATGATCTCGATCCTCAAGCGCAACAACTGCGGCAAGGCGCTGGAGATTGCGCGCATGGCCCGTGACATGCACGGCGGCAACGGGATCTCGGCAGAGTTCCAGGTGATCCGCCACATGCTGAACCTTGAGACGGTGAACACCTACGAGGGCACCCATGATGTGCATGCGCTGATCCTGGGCCGCGCACAGACCGGGTTGCAGGCGTTTTTCTGATCCGAAACGACAAGAACCGGACGGTCCATCCGGTTCTTGTCACTACCGGGGGCACGAGGTCTGGAGCAGGCACGCTAGGCGGGCATATTTCCGATAATCAGTATTATGTAAATATTGAATGCGGGGCGAAACAGCCCCGCATCCGGTTTTCCAGCTTCATTCGTCCTTGTAGCCCGCGATCTTGCGCCAATCTCCGACGATCGGCCCTTCGGTCGATGCCGGGTTCTTGGGATCAAACCCTCCGATCGCCTTCTTCGCCTCTGTTCGACGTTTCTTGACGATCCCGTCCCGCTCCGCCTTGGCCCGGGTCCAGGGATCGCCATTCTTCTTGTCCCAGTAGTCGCCGCTCTTGTAGCCCGTCCAGTGATCAAAGACCTCGTACTGCGGGGTCGTTGTGCCCTTGGCCGTGTGGCAACCGTTTGGCGTGCAGACGTCAGATCCCTGATTGTAGATCGTGTGATCGAGGACCTCGACCGAGTCCTCGATATCGCTCAGCATATCGTTGTACGTCTTGGTCACATGATCCGCGAAACGCTCGGCATGGCTTTTGCGGGACACGGTGTAGCTGGATTTCAGGACGTCGCCATCCTCACCCACGTCGACCTCGGCCTGGATCGTGTCGATCAGCAAAACCGTGCTCCCGGCCAGCTGGTAGACCGGCAAACCGGCCTTGCGGAACCGCTTTTCCTCGAGCGGGCCAATGACGTCCGCGGCGAACTTTTCCTGCCAATCGTCCAGGAGACCCAGAAGAGTTTCGCGGTCACGGCCGCTGTTCCGCATCGGGATGAATTCATCCTCCAGCCATCCCCGGAATCCGTTTACATGGCCGTTGATCTGGCTGATCACCGATGCGTCGATCTCCTGTTTGAACATGTCGTGAAGCTTCTTGTAGACCTCGCTGAAATAGGACGGCACGTCCTCGGGTCCAAAGATCGACTCGTATATCTTGTCACCGATCTTTTCGCCAATCTTCGCCGCGATCTTGGAGGCGATTGCGCTCGCCGCTTCGAGAGCAAGGTCGTCGATACCGGCGATCATGGGGCTGACGACGGCGCCGGTGTCGAGGCTGTCTTTCTGAAAATACTGCTCATCCCGGACCAGCCTGCCGTCGATAATCCGGACTTCGGGGAACAGAATGGTCAACTCGGCTTGGTTTGTTGTCCGCACCAGAGCCCCGGTGCCGGCGGCAATGTCGCCCAGTGGTGCTGTCAGGTAGGTGAACCGTTCGCTCTGGATGGTTTCTCCTGGCAGTCTCGGAATTTCCGCCGAAGCCTCGAAACGCGCGCATCGCATCGCAGTCTCGAAATCCGCGGCCTGATCTTTGGGTATTTCCGGCAGCTCACTTTCGGACATCAGCGCCAAGTCCGGATGATCCTGGTGTGCAAGCGCGGCCCGAGTACTGGGCGTAAGGACGGACTGTGCGTCGGCCTCCTTGTGGATTGCCGCAAGCTTGGCCGAAACATAGGTTTCCGGATCGTCTGCAAAAACTTTGGTAAACAAGAAACGCATAATACCCCCTTCCCTATAAGTTGAGTTTTCAGCCTAGACTGGTGTTTGAAAGGCTGACAAGCTTTTCAAGACGCGCATTCGGATACACTGACAGCGAGATCCTCTCACACGCGACCGCAATCAGGGATTGTTTGGTCTGAGGCGGTTTCGCAACTGCGCCCCGGCTTTGGCGGTTCGGTCCTGTCAGGCGACTGGACAGGTCGACCGGCATGCTCTTACCACCGGAGCAAAGCCCGGAGACCGCAATGACATCTATCCTCGTCCTGAACGGACCTAACCTGAACCTGCTGGGCACCCGTCAGCCCGAAATCTACGGCCATACGACGTTGGCCGATGTCGAGGCGATGAGCATCGAACACGGCAAGGCGCGCGGGGTCGATGTGGTCTGCGCCCAGTCCAACCACGAGGGCGCGCTTGTGACCCACATCCAGGACGCCCGCGGCACACATGCCGGGATCGTGCTGAACGCGGGCGCCTATACCCACACCTCGATTGCCATGATGGACGCGATCAAAGGCGCCGAGATGCCGACCGTCGAACTGCACCTGTCGAATGTCCACGCGCGTGAGGAATTCCGCCACAAGTCCTTTATCGCGCCTGTCGCAATCGGAGTGATAGCAGGTTTCGGCGCAAACGGGTATAAACTGGCAATAGACGCACTGCTCGGCTTTCTGGAGACCCGGTGATGACACCTGAACTGAGAGATTACCTGATCGAGGTCACGAATGCCGAAGAGGTCCAGGACCTCTGGGAAAAGCACTGCGCCAAGATGGACAGTTACGGTTTTGACAGGCTGATCTACGGGTTCACGCGGTTCCTGACGGCGACCAGCTTTGGCGACCCGAACGATTTCATCGTACTGACCAACCACACGCCCGCCTATCGCAAGGGGTTTGTCGAGGATGGCCTTTACCGCCATGCCCCGATGGTTCGCTGGGCGCTCGAGAACGAGGGTCACTGCAGCTGGCGCGTAATGGCCGATCAGATCAACAAGGGGACGCTGGACGACAAGGCCGCCAAGGTCGTGGCCTTCAACCTCCAGCACAAGGTGCACGCCGGCTACACGATCAGCTTCCAGTCGGTCTCGCACCGGGCCAAGGGCGCGATCTCGCTGACCACGCGTCCCGAGATGAACCAGGACGAGGCGGATGCGGTCTGGGCGGAACACGGTCAGGACATCGTGCTGCTGAACAACCTCGTGCACCTCAAGATCCTCACCCTGCCCCTGCCCCTTGCCGGACAAAACCTGACACCGCGCCAGCGCGAGGCCTTGGAATGGGTTGGCGACGGCAAGACCATGCAGGACATTGCCCAGATCATGGGGCTGACGCAGGCCACGGTGGAAAAGCACCTGCGCCTGGCGCGTGAGACCCTGAACGTGGAAACAACGGCGCAGGCCGTCGCAAAGGCCGCGTTTCACAACCAGATGTACATCCTCGAAGCACAGTAACAGCGCACCTCGGGAAACCATGTAGTGGAAAGGCGTTAGTGTCTTCTCTCTGCGTGACTCCCGCGTGAATTTTTCCCTTTTACCCTTTGGTCAGGAAATCCGTACTTCCTTAACCTCGGGTAAATTGCGAATGTTCAAGCGTTCCGTGAGTGGTGGCTTTGGCCATGGAACGAAGGGGCCGCAACCCGCGTATTACCGGGCCCTGCGGAACCTCCGGTGCAAACCGGGCGCTGGTACGACGGGGGCAATTATCGCCTTCCGTCGGCCAGCATCCTTTCGGGGTCCCTGGATCTCATCCCCAATGTCTCAACCGGGGGCCCCGAATTTCCATTCAAATTGCAACCTATGCGGGATAATCGGCTGGCGCAAGCAAAGGTGCCGTCCTTTATCGAGCACCGGCAAGGCCCCGCCCATCCGCGCTGCATTCCCTGCAAAAGGCCAATGAAAAAGGCGCCGGACATCTGTCCGGCGCCTTTAGCGATTCGCAACGGGCAGAGATTCCCCCTGCCCTTTCAGGACAGTCTTAGCCCTGGGCGGCCTTGGCCACCTCGGCTGCGAAATCCTCTTCCTTCTTCTCGATGCCTTCGCCGACCTGCAGGCGGACAAAGCCGACGATCTCGGCGCCGGCGTCCTTGGCGGCCTGCTCGACGGTCTTGTCGGTGTCCAGGGCAAAGGCCTGACCCAGCAGCGTGACTTCGGCCATGAACTTCTTCATGCGGCCGACGATCATCTTCTCGATCACGGCGTCCGGCTTGCCCGATTCCTTGGCGATGTCGATCTGGACCTGCTTTTCCTTCTCGACCACGGCCGGATCCAGCGAGGCTTCGTTCAGGGCTGCGGGGTTCATGGCAGCGATGTGCATGCCGACCTGCTTGCCGAACTCTTCCGAACCGCCCTTCATGGCGACCAGCACGCCGATCTGGCCCATGCCGTCAGCGGCGGCGTTGTGGACGTAGGCCGCCACGACGTCACCTTCGACAGCAGCCATGCGGCGCAGCGACATGTTCTCGCCGATCTTGGCAACGGCGTCGGTGATGCGCTCTTCGACGGGCTTGCCGCCCATGTCAGCCGCTTTCAGCGCCTCGACGTCAGCCACGGTCAGCGCGGTTTCGGCGATGCCGGCAACCATCTGCTGGAACTCAGCGTTCTTGGCGACGAAGTCGGTTTCCGAGTTGACCTCGACGGCCACGCCCTTGCCACCGTCGACCTTGACGGCAACCAGGCCTTCTGCCGCGGTACGGCCGGATTTCTTGGCCGCCTTGGCCAGGCCCTTGGTGCGGAGCCAGTCGATGGCCGCGTCGAAGTCGCCGTCGGTTTCGGTCAGCGCCTTCTTGGCGTCCATCATGCCTGCGCCGGTCATTTCGCGCAGTTCTTTCACCTGTTTTGCAGTGATCGCCATGTCTTGGCTCTCCTCATCATCTTTTTGCAGGAGGTCGGGTGGCCCCGGCCGCCGGGACTACCTCCCGGGCCTTGGCCACCCCTCATGTCACGGACCTGTATCGTTTTTGCGACACGGGTCCCGGGGATCAGCCCTCGGCGTTCTCGCCCGCGTCGGCCAGCAGTTCCTCGGCCGGTGCGTCTTCGAGCGCGCCCAGGTCGACGCCTGCCGCTTCCATCTGGCCGGTCATGCCGTCCAGCGCCGCGCGGCTGACCAGATCGCAGTACAGCGCGATTGCGCGGGCCGCGTCGTCGTTGCCGGGGATGATGTAGTCAACGCCCTCGGGCGAGCAGTTGGTGTCGACCACGGCCACAACCGGGATGCCCAGCTTGTTGGCTTCGGCAACGGCCAGCTGTTCTTTCTTGACGTCGATGACGAACAGCATGTCCGGCACGCCGCCCATTTCACGGATCCCGCCCAGCGACGCCTGCAGCTTGGCCTGGTCACGCTCCATGTTGAGGCGCTCTTTCTTGGTGAGGCCTTCGGCGCCGCCTTCCATCTGCTCGTCGATTTCGCGCAGGCGGTTGATCGACTGCGACACGGTCTGCCAGTTGGTCAGCGTGCCGCCCAGCCAGCGGTGGTTCATGTAGTACTGCGCGCATTTCTCAGCGGCTTCGGCGATCGGCTGGGCAGCCTGACGCTTGGTGCCGACGAACAGGACGCGGCCGTTCTTGGCCACGCATTCGCGGATGGCGTTCAGGGCAGCGTCCAGCATCGGGACAGTCTGCGTCAGGTCCATGATGTGGATGCCGTTGCGCGCACCGTAGATGAACTCGCCCATGCGGGGGTTCCAGCGCTGCGTCTGGTGGCCAAAGTGAACGCCAGCTTCCAGCAGCTGACGCATGGTGAACTCGGGAAGAGCCATGCCTTCTATCCTTTCCGGTTTATATCCTCGGCGGGGGAATCACCCCGGATCAAGTCCGGGGCAACCGGTGGACCTTTGGGGATGTCTGTCCAATAGGCCCGCCCCCGCCTGCGGGGTTCGTGCCGCGCGCATTACAGCGGTTTCACAAGAGGCGCAAGGGGCAAAGGGCCAGGCCACGCTGGGGTTAACGAAAGATCCCGCCCAGGAAGCCCCAACCGCTGCTGTCCTCGATGGCTATGGGATCGGAATATCCGCCTGTCAGGTAGCCGGTGAACCCGTCGTCCACATCCATCTGGCGCAGGATCAAGGTGCCATATTCGGATGGCCAACCAACGCTCAGGGCCTGTGCTCCATCTGGCAAGGTGCCGACCAGGAACAGCCGGGATTCGCGAGGGAGCGAGACATCGGGGATCTCGTCCACCTGGATCTCTGTCACGCGCAGCGGCACATCTGTGCCGCCCACCCGGATCGTGACCCTGTCCAGCACATCCGCGGTTTCCGCCTCGATGCGTGACTTGAACGCATCGGCGGACAGCGCGCGCAACTTGTCGACGGCGTCCGAGCGATCGGTCTCATTGGTGTCCTCGACACCTTCCAGGTCGATCCCGGCCAGCACCGGTTCCATGCTCATGCGCAGAACCAGAGATACATGTCCATCCGGTGTCGTCAGATCGGCGATTGCCGGACGCACCTCATGCGCCTGTACCGCCCCAAACGGGACCAGAAGGACCAGAACTGTCAGAAAACCGCGTATCACTGGAAGCGTCCTCACCTGCTGCACGGCAGACAAGATGACGCGTTCCTGCCGCAGATCAAGCGGTCAGTGGCAAGGGCGGTGAAAAGGGCACCGCCCTGCCCTTTTGCTTCAGCCCAGCGCGTAGCCCGCGCCGCGCACCGTGCGCAGCGGATCGTTTCCGCCATGCTGGCACAGCGCCTTGCGCAGGCGCCCGATGTGGACATCCACGGTGCGGGTATCGACATAGATGTCGCGCCCCCAGACCCGGTCCAGCAATTGTTCGCGTGACCAGACCCGGCCGGGCTTTTCCATGAAGGTCGTCAACAGTCGGAATTCCGTCGGCCCCAGTTTCAGCGCCTTGCTGTTCCGGGTCACGCGGTGCGTCTCGCTGTCGAGAACGATATCCTCGTATTCCAGGCGCAGCCCAGCGGCGGCGGGACGCGCGCGGCGCAGTTGCGCGCGCACCCGGGCCATTAGCTCGATCACCGAGTAGGGTTTGACCACATAGTCATCCGCCCCGGTTTCAAGCCCGCGCACCCGGTCCACCTCTTCCGAGCGGGCCGACAGCATGATGATCGGCACGCTGCGCGTCTCGGGGCGGGTCTTGATCTGGCGACAGACCTCGATCCCCGAGACATTGGGCAACATCCAGTCCAGCACGATAATGTCCGGGCTTTCCTCGTCGATAAGCACCAGCGCCTCTTCGCCATTCTCGGCCCGCGTGACGCGGAACCCCTCGGCTTCGAGGTTGTAGGTCAGAACTTCCCGCTGCGCGGCTTCGTCCTCGACCACCAGAACAGTGGGCTGGTCTGCGGCCATGTGCTTAATCCCC
Organism: Antarctobacter albus; assembly: GCF_900101505.1. GTDB lineage: Bacteria > Pseudomonadota > Alphaproteobacteria > Rhodobacterales > Rhodobacteraceae > Antarctobacter > Antarctobacter albus. The sequence goes on along the minus strand of NZ_FMZI01000001.1, from coordinate 490,862 downwards.
GTCCTTGTCCATATCCGGTGCCAGGTCGGCATCCGTCGAGGTGCGATCCGCCTTTTCACGCGGTTCATCCGGCTTGCGGCCGGTGGTCAGGAACACCACCTGCTCGGCGATCGAGGTCACGTGGTCACCCATGCGTTCGATGTTCTTGGCGATGAAATGCAGGTGCATGCAGGCGGTGATGTTGCGCGGATCTTCCAGCATGAAGGTCAGGAATTCGCGGAACAGCGTGTTGTACATCTGGTCCACGTCCCGGTCGCGCTCGATTACGTCCTCGGCCAGGGCCTCGTCGCGCTGGATATAGGCATCCAGCGCGTCCTTGAGCATCAGTTCGACCTCGCGGGCCATGCGGCGCAACGAGGGTGCCGTGCCGCCGATGGCCTGCATCTGGACCAGCACGCCGGTCCGCTTGGCGATGTTCTTGCTGAGGTCGCCCATGCGTTCCAGGTTGGCCGACATGCGCATGACCGACAGGACGATGCGCAGGTCCGACGCGGTCGGCGCACGCAGCGCGATCACCCGGGCCGCCTCTTCGTTCAGGCTTTCCTCCAGCGCGTCGATGGCGGCGTCGTTGCGGCGCACCAGTTCGGCCAGTTCCTCGTCGCGGGTTTCCAGCGATTTGGCCGATTGCATGATGGCGGCTTCGACAAGCCCGCCCATCTTCATGATCTGGGCCTGGATACCTTCCAGGTCGCGGTCGAAGGCGCTGGCGATATGTTGTTTGAGTTCAGACATTAGCCGATCCGTCCCGTGATGTAGCTTTCCGTCCGGCTGTCCACCGGGTTGGTGAAAATCTTGCCGGTGTCGCCGAATTCCACGAGGTTGCCCAGATGGAAGAAGGCGGTTTTCTGGCTGACCCGCGCGGCCTGTTGCATCGAGTGGGTCACGATCACGACCGAGTAGTCCTGCCGCAATTCGTCGATCAGTTCCTCGACCTGGCTGGTCGCAATCGGGTCCAGCGCCGAACAGGGTTCGTCCATCAACAACACCTCGGGTTCTGTGGCGATGGCGCGCGCAATGCACAGGCGCTGCTGCTGTCCGCCCGACAGGCCGGTGCCCGGCGCGTCCAGCCGGTCCTTTACCTCGTCCCAGATGGCGCCGCGGCGCAGGCTCTTTTCGACGATCTCGTCCAGGTCCGCCTTGGACTTGGCCAACCCGTGGATGCGCGGGCCATAGGCGATGTTGTCATAGATCGACTTGGGGAACGGGTTGGGCTTCTGGAAAACCATGCCGACCTTGGCGCGCAGCTGCACCGGGTCGACCCGCTTGTCATAGATGTCCTCGCCATCAATCGAGATGTCGCCCTCGACGCGGCAGACGTCGATGGTGTCGTTCATCCGGTTCAGGCAGCGCAGGAAGGTCGACTTGCCACAGCCCGACGGACCGATAAAGGCCGTGACGGTCTTGTCCTCGATGTCACAGTCCACGTCCTTGATCGCGTGTGTGGTGCCATAATAGACCTGCACCTTGCGGGCGCTGATCTTGATGTCCTGCTGGTCCACGTCTCTCTCCGTATGCGGTGCGTCGTACATTGTTACTCTCCTAGATCCGCTGCCCGGGCCTTACCAGCGGCGCTCGAAACGGCGGCGCAGAATGATTGCGATGATGTTCATGGTCAGCAGGAAGATGAGCAGGATGATGATACCGCCCCAGGCCTTTTCGTAAAACGCCTGATCTGCGCGCGCGGCCCAGGTGTAGATCTGGGCAGGCATGGCCGAGTTCGGGTCGGTAAAGCCGCTGATGAACCCGTCCGGATAACCACGCGCGACGAAGCCGACCATGCCGATCAGCAAGAGCGGCGCGGTTTCCCCCAGCGCCTGCGCCAGGCCGATGATCGTGCCGGTCAGGATGCCGGGCATGGCCAGCGGCAGGACGTGGTGGAACACCGACTGCATCTTGGAGGCGCCAACCCCCAGCGCCGCATCGCGGATCGAGGGCGGCACCGCCTTGAGCGATGCACGGGTCGAGATGATGATCGTCGGAAGCGTCATCAGCGTCAGCACCAGGCCACCGACCAGAGGCGCGGATTGCGGCAGGTGCATGAACTGGATGAAGACGGCAAGGCCCAGGATACCGAAGACGATCGAGGGCACGGCGGCAAGGTTCGAGATGTTCACCTCGATCATGTCGGTCCAGCGGTTCTGCGGCGCGAATTCCTCGAGGTAGATCGAGGCCGCGACACCGATGGGCAGCGACAGGAACAGCACCACCAGCATCATGAAGAACGACCCCACGACAGAGGCACCGATACCGGCACCACCCGGGTTGTCCACGCCCGAGTCCGCCCCGGTGATGAACCCCCAATCAAAGGCCGAATGCACGATCCCGGCCTCGGCCAGGGCATCGACAAGGTCCAGGTCCGCCAATGTGAGAAAGCGGCTGTCCTGGAGGGTCTCTCGCTGAACGCGGCCCTTGAAATAACCGTCCACGCGCGAGGAGGCGTTCAGCTTGAAAGCAACCTCCTGGCCCAACTGATCGGGGTTGGCGGTGTAGTATTCCCGCAGTGTGCCGCCGATCTTGCCCATGATCCGTTCGATGGCCGCCTCGTCAAAGGCCACCTGGACATTCTCGGCCTCCAGCTTTTTCTGCAGGGCGGTGATGAAGTAGCCGGAATAGGCCTTGGTCTTGAACAGCTGGCCCTCGGCCTCGTCGAACTGTTCCTGCGTCAGGGTAAAGTTGACGTCGACCACGGTGGTGGTGAAGGCCGGCAGGCCCGAACGGACAATCGAGAAGGCCAGGACAGCCAGAAAGAACAGGCCGGTGGCAATGGCGGCGATCCCGTAGGCCTGGAACCGTTTTTCCGCCGCGTTGCGCTTTTTCGTCCGCGCATCTTCGCTCACCAGCGAGGTCTTTGCCCGGCGCGGCCGGGGCGTATCCATGCTTGCGTCGGTCATTAGTCGTACTGCTCCCGGTATTTGCGCACGATGTAGAGGGCGAAGACGTTCAGCCCCAGCGTCATGATGAAGAGGGTCATGCCCAGGGCGAAGGCCACCAGCGCCTCTGGCGAGGCAAAGTCGCTGTCGCCGGTCAGTTGGCTGACGATCTTGGCGGTCACGGTGGTCATGGCCTCGAAGGGATTGAGGCTGAGCCGGGCGGCGGCCCCTGCCCCCAGCACCACGATCATGGTTTCGCCGATGGCGCGCGAGGTCGCCAGAAGGACGGCGCCGACGATGCCCGGCAGGGCGGCGGGCAGGATCACCTGCTTGATGGTCTCGGACTTGGTCGCGCCCAGCCCGTAAGAGCCGTCGCGCATCGCCTGGGGCACCGCGTTGATGATGTCATCTGACAGCGAGCTGACGAAGGGGATCAGCATGATGCCCATTGCCAGACCCGCGGTGATGACCGCACGCTGGCCACCCATCCAGCCGGTTCCGTCGGGGCCGAAGACGCTCAGCAGCATCGGGCCGATGGTCAGCAGCGCGAAGAGACCGTAGACAATGGTCGGGATACCGGCCAGCACCTCGAGCATCGGCTTGGCAAAGCTGCGCACCGGCTTGGAGGCATATTCCGACAGGTAGACGGCGGCGAAGAGACCAATCGGCACCGCCACGATCAGCGCCACCAGCGAGATGTAGAACGTCCCCCAGAGCAGCGGCAGGACACCCAGCTCGGACCCGCCGCCAAAGGAAGGCGCCCAGGTCAGCGATCCAAAGAACTCGGAGGCCGGGTAAAGGCGGAAGAACTCGATGGTGTTGAAGATCAGCGACAGGACGATCCCGACCGTGGTCAGCACGGCGATGGAGGCCGCCGCGATCAGCAGCGCCATCACGCTTTTTTCGACGACGTTGCGGGCGCGAAAGTCCTTATTGGTTTCGCGCAGGCCCCAGAAGACCCCCAGCAGCGCGACCAGGATGACCACGCCCGACATGATCATGTTGCCGGTGGCGTTGATCACCCGGTATTCCTGCGCCGCGCGCAGCACCGGCTGGGTGATCTGGGTGGTCACGATCTGGCCGGCCTCCTTGAGGCGGGTGGTCACATCGGTGAAATCGGCGCGGGCGTTGCGGGCGAACTCTTCGGAGATCGCCCCTTGGGCAACCGCGTTGTCCAGCCCGTCTGCCGCGCGGCGCACCTCAGCCAGCACAAGGCCGCGGCTGGACCCGTCGGCAATCGCACTATCGGGGATCATGCCGGAAACGACGCCGTTCACGTAGAACGGCTGGGCCACGAGCCAGACGACCATCAGCAACATGGCCGGAACGACCGCCTTCAGCGCCACGTTCGACCCGTAATAGGTCGGAAGCGAGTGCAGGTGCCGGCTGTCGCCCCCGGCGCTTTGCATCGCGCGGGTCCGGCCGAGAATAAACCCGGCGGCCGCCAGCGCGAGCACGATCACGATGAGCCAGATAACAGGCATGTGCCCCCCGAAGTCAGGAATGGTGGTAAAGGTCCTAAAAGGAAGGGGGGCGGCGGAATATGCCGCCCCCACAGGCGTCAGGTGCAAACACCCCCGGAGGGATGGATTACATGCCTTCGCCCATCACGACTTCGTCGGCGACCATCTGCTGGGTCTTGGCCAGCTCGGGGTCGGACACCAGGCCGTAGTTGGCGAGCGGGCCGGAGGGGCCTGCCAGCTCGTCGGCGACGAAGAACTGGGCGTACTCTTTCAGGCCGGGGATCACGCCGATGTGGGCTTTCTTGACGTAGAAGAACAGCGGACGCGACACCGGGTATTCACCCGAGGCGATGCTCTCGGTCGAGGGCATGACGCCCGACATGGTGGCGACCTTCAGCTTGTCGGTGTTGTTCTCGTAGAACGCCAGGCCGAACACGCCGATGCCGTGCGCGTTGGCGTCGATCGAGGCCAGGGTCTCGGTGTAGTCGCCGTCGATGTCGACCGAACGACCGTCGGTGCGGACCATCAGGCAGGCGTCCTCGGCGTCGTCCTCGGACATGCCGGCAGCGATCATCGCGTCGTGGGCGCCGGTGGCTTCACAGCCGGCCGCGATCACTTTTTCTTCGAACACTTCACGGGTGCCGTGCTTGGTGCCCGGGATGAAGGCGAGGATCTCGGCGTCCGGCAGGTCGGCGTTGAACTCGTTCCACTTGGAGTAGGGGTTGTCGACCAGCTCGCCGTCGACCACGACCTTCGGCGCCAGGGCGTTGAAGATGTCGGAGGGCGTGAAGGCGGTGTAGGCCGGGCCATCTGCCTGCGAGGCGAAGACGATGCCGTCATAGCCGATGCGGACTTCGATGATGTCGGTCACGCCGTTTTCGGCACAGGCCTTGATCTCTTTTTCGCGGATGGCGCGCGATGCGTTGGCGACGTCGATGGTGTTCTCGCCCACGCCTTCGCAGAAACGCTTGAGGCCAGCGGAGGAGCCGCCCGATTCAACGACCGGCGTCGGGAAGTCGGTGTTGGCACCGAACGCTTCTGCAACGATCGAGGCATAGGGCAGAACGGTCGAGGAACCGGCAACCTGGATGTTGTCACGGGCAACGGCTGCGGTGGCCGAAACGGCTGCGATCGCCAGGGTCGAGGCGGTCAGTTTAGCGAATTTCATGGATAGCTCCCTGAACTTAGGAATCAGTCATCCCCACGATGACCTTGGCCCGGACCGCTAAAGGCCCCGCGCTATGGTTTTGTGACGCTTGGGTAACAGTTTTATGACACCAGCCATTTAGGGCCGATCAACCTCCTGTCAGGGCTGACGAATCAAACTCACCCGGCGGATCGTGACCGAAGGCAACAGGCCGGACCCGACGTCAGCAAGGACCAAGCGCCGCAAGGCCCTGTTACATTCGGGGCATGAAAAAGCCCCCCGAATCGAACGGAGGGCCGTTGGGGAGCTTCTGTCGGACCGGGTCAGCCCACGGGCAGGATGATCGTGAATCGGGTGCCCATCCCCTTTTCGCTCTCGATCCGCAGACGTCCGCGATGGCGGTTCACTATATGCTTGACGATCGCCAGGCCCAGACCCGTGCCGCCCATCTCGCGCGAGCGGTGGTTGTCGACCCGGTAGAACCGTTCGGTCAGGCGCGGCAGGTGGATCGGGTCGATCCCCGCGCCGCTGTCCTCGACGACCAGCGTCACCCCCTGGCCTTGCAGGCGCGGGACATAGTCCGGGGCCGTCAGGCGCACCGTGACCGTGGTGCCCTCACCGCTGTACTTGATGCCGTTCTCGATCAGGTTGGTCAGGACCTGGCGCAACTGGTCCTCGTCACCGGGCACCATCACGCGGCGCCCTTCTGGCAGATCATGGGCCAGGGTCACGCTGTTGTCCGCCGCCATCGGTGTCAGGCCCTGGATCGTCGACAACACCAGTTCTGCAAGGTCCAGCCGCGAGGTCGGGCGCACGCGCTCTTCGGCCTCGACCCGGCTCAGAGACAGAAGATCGCCGACAAGGCGGTTCATCCTGTGGGCCTCGGCCTCCATGATGCCCAGAAACCTCTGTTGCCCGGCAGGGTCGTTCCGGGCGGGCCCCCTCAGGGTTTCTATGAAACCGATCAGGGCGGTCAGCGGCGTGCGCAGTTCATGGCTGACATTGGCGACGAAGTCGCGCCGCATCTGCACCAGCTGATGCGCATGGGTCACGTCCTCGAACGAGACCAGGACACTGCCACCTGTGGGCAGATCCACTGGCCGGACGGACACGCGAAAGGTGGTGTCCTGACGACCGTCGTTGCCAAGGTACTCGGTCGCGCGCGGCGCCCGGTCGCGCAGGCAGTTCTCGATCGCGTCCAGCAATTGCGGCTGCCGCAGCGCGGTCAGGAAATGCCGCCCCCCGATACCCGCCCCCAACAGGGCGCGGGCCGGTTCGTTTGCCGCCTCGATCCTCTCGTCGCTGCGGATCACCAGGGCGGGCATCGGCACCGCGTCGACGAAACCGGCGACGAAGTCGGACATCAGGCGGTGCCTCTTGCGGCGGCAAGCCCGTCGGCGAAACAGGCGATCAGCGCCTCGGGGTCTTCAAGGCCTACCGAGACGCGGAAGAACCCCTCGGACACACCCATCCTTGCCCGCGCTTCGGGCGTCAGGGCCCGGTGCGAGGACGAGGCGGGATGCGACAGCGTGGTGCCCACGTCACCCAGGGTGGGCGCAAAGGCGATGCCGCTCGCGGCCTCGGCAAAGGCATTGGCCGCCGCGCGCCCGCCCTCGATTTCAAAGCTGACCATGTGGCCGCCCTGCCCCTTCAGCAGCGATTGCGCGCGCGCCGCCTCGGGGTGATCGGGCCGTGTGGGATACAGCACGCGCTTCACCCCCTCGGCGCCCGAAAGGTAGTCCGCCAGCCGTTGCGACGTGTCCTGCGCGCGCGCGTAGCGCAGCGCAAAGGTCGCAAGGCCCCGTTCGGCCAGCCAGCAATCAAAGGGACTGGGTGTCATGCCCGTGGTGACGGCAAAGATGCGCATCCGCTCGGCCAGCGCCGGATCCTTGGCAGCGACCCAACCAAGGGTGGCGTCGGAATGGCCAGCCAGCAGCTTGGTCACCGAGTGGAGAACGATGTCGGCCCCGTGTTCGAAGGGCCGGATGCCCAGCGGCGTGGTAAAGGTGTTGTCCACCACCAGCAGCACGCCACGCTCTGCGCAGACCTCTGCCACGGCGTCCAGATCGGCAATGCGGATGGTTGGGTTCGAGACCACCTCGATCAGCACCAGTCGGGTTTCAGGGCGGATCGCCTCGGCCACTGCGGTCGCGTCCGTGGCATCCACCAAAGAGGTCGCGATCCCCAGGCGTGGCAGATCCTCGGCCATCATGCGCAGCGACCGACCGTACAGCTGGTCGGCGCCGATGACGTGATCGCCGGTCTTGCACAGCCCCAACAGGACCGCGCTCACCGCCGCCATGCCGGACCCCACCACCAGCCCGCCGGTGGCGCCTTCCAGCGCGTCGATACGCTGCGCCAGGACATCGGCGTTAGGATGCCCTTCACGGGCGTAGGTATAGCCGGTCTCTCGGCCCTCGTACTGCGAATCCAGTTCGTCCGGCGAGGTCGAGGCATAGACCACCGATGGCGCAATCGGAGAAACCACAGGCGTGGACAGCGATGCGGGCCAACCGGCTGGACGTTGCAGGGTTTTCTTCATGTCTGATGGTTCCTTCTGTCTGCGCCGGCGATGCTTAGCCCATCGCCCCGGCGCCGTCGATAGCCCCGGAACGCCATCGCCCTCCGCGGCCCGTCCGCCAGGACATATTCCAAAATTCGTTCCCCCTATCCCAAAGCAGAATTGACGGGTACGTCGAAGGCTGTATCAGAACCGTTGGCCTCCAGGTGCGGGGGAGTTAGTAACCAGGGATCAGGTCATGTGGACACCCAAGCCAGACGCAGCCGAACTCGTCTCGACCACGGACCCGCAGGCCGAAGCGATCTACCAGGCCGGACTGGACCGCATCACCAACCTGTTCTGGGCGCGCGACTGGGACCAGCTGGCCGATTGTATCGCTGTGCCAAACCGGATTGGCGCCCCGGACACGGAACGCGTCTTTGCCACGCTGGATGAATGGATCGTCACCGCAAAGGCCGCGCGCGAGACTTTTGCCCAGATCGGCGCCACGGAATATCACAGGCTGGGCCGGGCGGCCCGGTTCACCGATGAAGCACGCACCCGCATCATCGGCCTGCATGAAACCTATATCCTGCGCGGGTCGGCCTTTGCCATGCCCGCTTATCGCGCCTTTATGATGATGCGGCAGGAGGCGGACGGCAACTGGCGGTCGAACGGGCTTTATTCTGAACAGCGCGATACAACGCTGCCCACGATCCACGCCGAACGGCTCAAGCCGCTTTCGCGCTGAAACCGGCTCAGACCGGTTTCATGCCTGCGGCGAAACGGGCCGCGTTGGCCTGGTAGCCAAGGGCGGATTTCTTCAGGCCTTCTATGGCTGCCTCGTCCAGCTGGCGCACGACCTTGCCCGGCATCCCCATGACCAGGCTGCCGTCCGGGATTTCCTTGCCCTCGGTCACCAGCGCGCCGGCACCGATCAGGCAGTTCTTGCCGATCCTGGCCCCGTTGAGGATCGTCGCCCCCATGCCGATCAGCGTGTTGTCCCCGATGGTACAACCGTGCAGCATGACTTTGTGGCCGATGGTACAGCCCTTGCCGATAACCAGCGGATATCCCATGTCGGTGTGGCAGACCGTGTTCTCCTGCAGGTTCGAGCCTTCGCCGACACGGATTTCCTCGTTGTCGCCGCGCAGGGTGCAGCCGAACCAGACCGAGGATTTCGCCTCCATCACCACCTTGCCGATCAGGTTGGCATCCGGCGCCACCCAGGCATCCGCGGCCAGTTCCGGGGCGATCCCGTCCAGTGCATACAGGGTCATGACAGTTCCTCGAATTCGGTTTGCAGGTGCCGGACGTGTTCGACCAGCGCGGGCTGTTGCGATCGCCGCAGGCGGGTTGCGGTGACGATGGTCTTCAGCCGCTCAAAGGTGGCGTCCAGGTCATCGTTGACCAGAACGAAATCATAGCCATCCCAATGGCTGATCTCGTCCCAGCTTTTCTGCATCCGCTTGGCGATCACCTCGGGCGCATCCTGTCCCCGGCTGACCAGCCGGCGGTGCAGTTCCTCGATCGACGGCGGCAGGATGAAGACTGACAGCGTATGCTGCCCAAGCGCGGAGTTGCGGATCTGCTGCGCGCCCTGCCAGTCGATGTCGAAGAGCACGTCACAGCCCTGTCCGATGGCCTCTTCGACCGGCGCGCGCGGACTGCCGTAGAAATTGCCGAACACATGCGCGTGTTCCAGCATCCCCTGCTCGGCAACCGACCGCTTGAAGCTTTCCTCGGTCATGAAGTGGTAATGCTCGCCGTCCACCTCGCCCGGGCGCGGCTTGCGAGTCGTGGCCGAGACCGAAAAGCGCAAGGACGGGTCCCAGTCCAGCAGGCGCCGCGACAGGGTGGATTTGCCCGCGCCCGAGGGTGAGGACAGGATGATGAGCAACCCGCGGCGGGTCATGTCGGGCGTCATGGTCAGGCTCACTCCACGTTCTGGACCTGCTCGCGCATCTGGTCGATCACGGTTTTCAGCGCCAGGCCCGCGCGAGTCAGGCGCGTGTCGCCGGATTTCGAACAGAGCGTGTTGGCCTCGCGGTTGAACTCCTGCATCAGGAAATCGAACTTGCGGCCCACCGCGCCCTTGACCTCCAGCAGCTCGTGCGCGGCGGCGATATGGGCGCGCAGCCGGTCGATTTCCTCGGTGATGTCGGATTTCACCGCGATCAGCGCCAGTTCCTGCGCCAGTCGCGCCTCGTCGACACCGTCGGCATTCTCGGTCACTCGGCGCAACTGGTCGCGCAGGCGCTCGGCCTGATGCGGTTGTCGCTCGGCCACGGCGGCCTCGGCCTCGTCCACGAGGCCGGTGATCTCGTCCAGTTGCTGGGTCAGGATACGGGCGAGTGCGGTGCCTTCGGACCGGCGCATGGCGACAAAGCTGTTCAGGGCCATGTCGAAATCCGCCAGAAGCGCGGTGCACAGCGCCTTGGGATCGGCCTCCGGTACCTCGGCGGTCAGAACACCGCGCAGGGCCACGATCTCGGCCGCGGTCGAGGGCGCCAGCGACAGGCCCTTGTCCATCGCGTCGCTTTCGATCCGTTGCATCGCGGCCAGAACGGCGGCCAGCTGCGCCTCGTCGATCCGCAGACCGCCCGCTGTCTCTTCCGCCGCCAGCTTCAGCGAGATCTGCACGTTCCCGCGCTTCAGGCGCTCGGCACAGCGCGACCGAACACCCGCTTCCAGCCCGTCGATCCCATCCGGCATGCGCAGGCGCAGGTCCAGCCCCTTGCCGTTGACCCCGCGCAATTCCCAGGTCCAGCTGCGGCCAAGACCCTGGCCGTTCTGGCTGGCGAACCCCGTCATGGATTGCCGCATCTCGCCTCTCCCCTCGTGTTGACAAAGGGGGTATCGGCAGACGCGTCCGGGCGCAAGCACCCTGCCCGTTCGTTAACCTTCGGTTCAGAATTGGGACGAATTTGAAGCGAACCTCTGATAGTAATGTTTTCGTAACCTTGATTAAGCAGGCTTGGTGGCAGGGGGCCCCGCCATGCTGCACCGGACGACAGGAGCATTGGCATGTTGGGCAAAGGCGGTAGCGGCGAGGACGTCGTTTCGATGACGGATCGGGAAAAGATGCGGCGGCTGGCGCCGCTGCGGCAGGTCGAGGCGTATTGGCATGGCCTATGCGCCCGGGATGCCGTGCCGCTACGCAGCCAGATCGATCCGCGCGGCATGGAAGACGCGCTGGAAAACGCCTTTCTCATGGAACGCATCGCGCCGACGATGGCTAAGATCCGCGTAGCGGGCTCGCATCTCAACGACCTGATGGGCATGCAGATCGCCGGGATGCCCCTGTCCAGCCTGATCGCACCCGCCGACCGCGAGCGGTTTGGCCAGGCGGTGGCAGAGCTATTCGCCGGCCCCTGCATCGTCCGCATAGACCTGACCGCCGAGGGCGGTTTCGGCAAGCCGGACATGGAGGCCAACATGGTCCTCCTGCCGCTGCGCTCGGATTTCGGCGACCAGACCCGTGCGCTGGGCGCCCTGGTCAGCCACGGACGGATCGGCCGCACGCCGCGTCGCTTCGTAATGCGCAATGTCGAGGTGACACCAGCCCTGACGGGACAGGACATCGTCCCGGCGGATCGCCCCGAGGACATGGCCCCGGCGTTGCGCGAGGACCCGGCACGCTTTGCCCCCCGCACCAGTGCGCCTGCCGACAGCCTGCGCGCGCCGATCACGGAACGCGGCCACCTCAAGCTGATCGTCAGCAACGACTGAGACCTTCCCTCAAAACCCGTCGGGCGCCAAAAAGCGAACCGCTCCAAAGGAAACGCCCCCGCAGTCTCCTGCGGGGGCGTTCCTCATTTCGGGGCTGTCAGCCGCCTCACGCGCTGGCAGCTTCCTTTGCCTTCTCGCGGCGCGCCACCAGTTCCTCGGCCACGAGGAAGGCCAGTTCAAGCGACTGCGACGCGTTGAGGCGCGGATCGCAGGCGGTGTGGTAGCGATCGGACAGATCCTCTTCGGTCACTTCGCGCACGCCGCCGGTGCATTCCGTCACGTCGAGGCCGGTCATCTCGAAATGCACGCCGCCCGGGGTCGTGCCCTCGGCCTCGTGGATCGAGAAGAACTCGCGCACTTCGCGCAGGATCGAGTCGAAGGGACGCGTCTTGTAGCCGGTGGCCGACTTGATGACATTGCCGTGCATCGGGTCGCAGACCCAGGTCACGTTGGCGCCTTCTTCCTGAACGGCCTTGATGAGACGCGGCAGGTTCTCGCCCACCTTACCGGCGCCGAACCGCGCGATCAGGGTCAGCTTGCCTTCCTCGTTCTTCGGGTTCAGACGCTGCATCAGCACCTTGAGGTCCTCGGCCGTGGTCGTCGGCCCGCACTTGAGCCCCACGGGGTTCAGCACACCCCGCGCGAATTCCACATGCGCGCCGTCCGGCTGCCGCGTACGGTCGCCGATCCAGATCATGTGACCCGACCCCGCCAGCCAGTTGCCAGAGGTCGAATCCCGGCGGCACAGCGCCTCTTCGTATTCCAGCAACAGCGCCTCGTGCGAGGTGTAGAACTCCACCGTCGACAGGCTGTGCGCCTGGGCGCCGGTCACGCCAGCCGCCTTGATGAAGTCCAGCGTGTCGGAAATCCGGCCGGCCATCTCGCGGTACTTCGACGCCTTCTCACCCTCGGTAAAGCCCAGCGTCCACTGGTGCACCTGGTGTACGTCGGCATAGCCCCCGGTCGAAAAGGCCCGCAGCAGGTTCAGCGTGGCGGCTGCCTGGGTGTAGGCGCGCAGCATCTTCGACGGGTCCGGAATGCGCGACTCGGGGGTGAAGGCCAGCTCGTTGATGATGTCGCCACGGTAGCTGGGCAGCTCGACGCCATCCTTCACCTCGGTGGGCGCAGAGCGCGGCTTGGCGAACTGGCCCGCCATGCGGCCCACCTTCACCACCGGCACCTTGGCGCCGTACGTCAGCACCATCGCCATCTGCAGCATCACCTTGAAGGTGTCGCGGATCGCATCGGCAGAGAACTGGTCAAAGCTCTCGGCGCAATCGCCGCCCTGCAGCAGGAAGGCCTCACCGCGTCCGGCGGCGGCCAGGTGGTTCTTGAGCGTGCGCGCCTCACCGGCAAAGACCAGCGGCGGATACTTGGCCAGCTGCGCCTCGACGGCATGCAGGGCCTCGGCGTCCGTATACTCGGGCATCTGAACCCGCGGCTTGGCACGCCAGTTCGATTTCTGCCACTCGGTCATCTGTTCTCTCCGGTTGATCGTTTCGAGCGCTAACGGAAAGGCTGTATACTCTGCGCCAGTTCGCGTGACCAGCCGTGTTTTTCGCGACATGTCTTGACGCTGCTGGCCACATCTGCCCATGTGCTTCGACACATCTGCGGTCCGGCAACCGCAGCACGATCAGGAAGGTGACATCTCATGTTTCCCCCGCCTCAGCGCCAGGTCATCGAACTCGACTCCGTTCCGGCCAAGCCCCGCCGCTTCGTCTTTGTCCTTCTCGACAATTTCACGCTGCTGTCCTTTGCGGCGGCACTGGATTGCCTGCGACTGGCCAACCGCATGTCCCAGAAGAAGCTGTATGAATGGCGGATCGTCGGCGAAGGCGGCGTAACGGCCAGATGTTCCACCGACACGGTCTTTCAGCTCGACGGCGACCTGGACGAGTTGCACCGCGAGGACACCATCGTGATCTGCGGCGGGTCCGACGTGCAGAAGGCGACTTCGAAACGCCTGGTCAGCTGGCTGCGCCGCGAGGCGCGCAAGGGGCTGGTGATCGGCGGGCTCTGCACCGCGGCCTACAGCCTGGCCAAGGCCGGGCTGCTGGATGGCAAGCGGGCGACGATCCACTGGGAAAACCAGGACAGTTTCTCGGAAGAATTCGACGAGGTGGACCTGACGAAGTCGGTCTTTACCATCGACGGCAACCGGCTGACCACGGCGGGCGGCACCTCGTCCATCGACCTTTTCCTGCAGATCATCGCCAATGACCACGGCGAGGAACTCGCCACGGCAGTGGCCGACCAGCAGATCTATTCCTCGATCCGCACCGACCAGGACACCCAGCGCCTGAGCGTGCCAACCCGCATCGGCGTGCGCCACCCCAAGCTGAGCCAGGTCATCCAGATGATGGAAAGCAACATCGAGGAACCGATCAGCCCGGCGGTGCTGGCCAAGGAGGTGGGCATGTCCACCCGCCAGCTCGAGCGTCTGTTCCGGCGTTACCTCAACCGCTCGCCCAAGCGCTATTACATGGAGTTGCGTCTGCAAAAGGCGCGCAACCTGCTGATGCAGACGGAAATGAGCGTGATCAACGTGGCGCTGGCCTGTGGCTTTGCCTCGCCCTCGCATTTCTCGAAATGCTACCGCGCGCATTACAAGACCACGCCCTACCGGGAACGCGGGGCCCAATCCTCGCGCCTGTCGGTGTGATCCGGACCGCGCGCCTGCTGTTGCGGCGGGCGCGGCCCACGGACCTGGAACCGCTGCACGCGGTACTGTCGCACCCGGGGGCCATGCGCTACTGGTCACACCCCGCACATGACGACATCACGCAGTCGCTTGGCTACCTGCAGGGTCTCATGGAGGACCGTCCCGACAGCTTTGACCTGGTGATCGAGCATCAGGGCCGCTGCATCGGCAAGGCGGGAATGTGGCGGGCGCCGGACTTCGGCTATATCCTGCATCCCGATCACTGGGGCAAAGGGCTGGCCTTTGAGGCGCTGTCGGCGATCCTACCGGAACTGGCCCGGCACCGGCCACACCTGCCAAAGCTGACCGCCGAGATCGACCCGCGCAACCTGGCCTCTGGCCGGCTGCTGGAGAAACTGGGATTTACGCACCTGCGCACCGAAGAGAAGAACTTTCTCTACGGCGGCTGGGAATGGTGCGACAGCGCCTACTACGAACGCGCCCTGCCCTGACCTCACCTAGAGGTGTTTTTCAAAGAAAACATCCGGATATGGGTCGTCATTGAAGCGCGGAATCTCGGTCCAGCCGGACTTGCGGTAAAAACGGACGGCCTCCGGCAGGGCGCTGTTGGTGTCCAGCCGCAGGGTCCCGATTCCCAACCCGCGCGCCTCATCCTCGATCGCACGCATCAGGAGACCCGCCAGCCCCATGCGCCGGGCCGATGGGGCAACCCAGACCCGTTTGACCTCGGCATAGCCCTTGTCCGTGCCCTTCAGCCCGGCGCAGCCGATGGCCATGCCGTCCAGTACCGCCAGCAGAAAGGCGCCTCGCGGCGGTTCCATGTCCCGCGCCTCCGGGTCAGCGGAAAGATTTACGTCGAACCCGCCGGAAAACCGATGCGCCAACTCTCCGTAGTAGGTCGCAAGACATTGCTGCGCGCGCGGGTCCGACGGGGGCACGCGCTGGATCGCGGTGCGGTCGAACCCCAGCGCGGTGGCGACAAGATCCATCGCCTGCAACAGCGCCTCGGGATGCGGATGGCGGGACAGGATTGCGCCCGCCTGTTGATCCGAGAGCGCCTCGTATTCTGCGAACTCCACCTCGCCGGCGGGGGTCAGGGCGGCGCTTCGGCGGCGCGCATCGTTCTCCGATGCCGTGACCGTGACCAGCCCTTCGTCCTCAAGCCCCCGCAGGAGGCGGCTCATCAGACCGGAGTCCAACTTGAGATGCGCCCGGATCTCGGCCACGTCCGACACCCCGTTGCCGATCGCATGCAGGACACGCGCAGGGCCAAGCGGGCGTCCACGGCCCAGGAAAGAGGAATCCAGTGCTCCGACCTCGGAGGTGACGGCGCGATGGAAACGGCGGGTTCGGGCGATGGCGTCGATGGTCATTCCGGCCTCGGAGGAGTTATTTTACTGACTTTTGTCAGACACCATCCCGGACGTCCACAGGAAAACGGCCCCAAAGCCTGTTCGGGACCGTCACCCCCTGTCCCGAACGACCTCAACCGCCGGGCGAGGGCACGATCCGGTAAAGCGCGCCGTTGCCGACGCTGAGGAACCACAATGCGCCGTCCGGCCCCTGGTCGAGGTCACGGACCCGCAGGGTCTCGTCGCTTTCGATCCGTTCGACCTCGGCCAGCGGATCACCGGACAGGCGCGAGATGTAGTTGAATTTCAACGACCCGATAAATGCATTGCCGGCCCAATCAGACACACTGCCATCATAGAATGTCATGCCAGAAGGCGCGATCGAGGGGTCCCAGTAGTAGACAGGCTGCGCCATCCCTTCTTTCTGCGTGCCCTCGCCGATCGTGCTACCGTTGTAATTGACACCGTAAGAGATCACCGGCCAGCCGTAGTTCGTGCCTGCCGCAATGCGGTTCACCTCGTCGCCGCCACGGGCCCCATGTTCCACGGCCCAGAGCTGTCCCGTTCCGTCCAGCGCGGCGCCCTGCGGGTTGCGGTGGCCATAGGACCAGATCTCGGGCTGCGCGCCGTCGGCGTCGACAAAGGGATTGCCCGGCGCGGGGGCGCCGTCGCGGGTGATGCGCAGGACAGAGCCATTGTGCATCGAGAGATCCTGCGCCTTGGGTCCATCGCCCCGGTCGCCCACGGTGACAAAGAGATACCCGTCTTCGGCTTCGACAAGGCGCGAGCCGAAATGCCGTCCGCCGCGCGTGCCCTCGGCGATCTCGAATATGGTTTCGCCATCCTCCAGCCGGGTGCCATCCTCGGACAGGCGCGCCTTGAACACGGCGGTTCCGGCGCCCCGGCCCTGCTGACGGGCGTAGGTAAAGAATAGCTCTCGGCTGGTTTCGAAATCACGCGGCACCATGACGTCCAGCAGCCCACCCTGCCCGCTGTCCACCACGTCCGGCGTGCCCTCGACCACCTCCGAGCCGCCATCGCGGATCAGCAAGAGCCGTCCGGCGCGCTCGGTCACGAGGATTCCCCCGTCCGGCAGGAAGTCGAAGGCCCAGGGGATGTCCAGACCCTCGACCACTGGCAGGATGTCCATTGGCCCCGCCTCTGTCTGGATCGGCGATGCCTGCAGGGCACCCCCCAGCCCGATCACGCTACCTGCCAGGATTGCCACCAGTGAATTCCGTCTCATCGCGCTACTCCTATTCCCCAAGGCGGGAACACCCGGACAACGAATTGGTTCCGTGACAGCGCGTTGCCATACTGACTTGGCGTCCGCCGCCCCGAGTTCCGCGCGTGGGGCCTTTTCTTTTCGGAAAACGATGCTTAGGCTTCCGCCAGGACATCAAGATCCAACATGGGAGTTATCAAATGAAGAAATTGCTGATGGCCACGACGGCTGCCGCTCTGACCGCTTCGGCTGCTTACGCCGAAAGCCACGCGAGCGAAGCCAAGATCGGTATCATCCTCGGTTTCACTGGTCCGATTGAATCCATCACACCGGCAATGGCCGATGCCGCCGAACTGGCGATTTCCGAAATCAACGAGTCGGGCAAGTTCCTGGACGGCGTCACGCTGGCCCCGGCCCGTGCGGACTCGACCTGCATCGACGCAGCCGCGGCCACCGCTGCGGCGGAACGCCTGGTTTCCGAAGGCGTCGTTGGCATCATGGGTGCCGACTGTTCCGGCGTGACCGGCGCGATCCTGTCGAACGTGGCCCTGCCGAACGGCATCCCGATGGTTTCGCCCTCGGCGACCTCGCCGGCGCTGTCGACCGCCGAAGACAACGGCCTGTTCTTCCGCACCGCCCCGTCGGATGCGCGCCAGGGCGCCGTCATCGCGGAAATCCTTGCCGAGAAGGGCATCACCGAAGTCGCGGTGACCTACACCAACAACGACTACGGCAAGGGCCTGGCAGACGCGTTCGCCTCGGCTTTCGACGGCACCGTGACCCTGTCGGCACCGCATGACGACGGCAAGGCCGACTACTCGGCCGAGATCGGCGCGCTGGCCTCGGCCGGTGGCCAGGCCCTCATGGTCTTCGGCTACACCGACCAGGGTGGCAAGGGCATCATCCAGGCCTCCTACGACACCGGTGCATTCGACACCTACGTGATGGCGGACGGCATGTTCGGCTCCAACCTGTTCTCGGAACTCTCCGACGCGCTTGAAGGCTCCTACGGCACCGTGCCCTGGGCGACCGGCGCAGGCGCAGAAGCCTTCGAGACGATCACCGCCGCCGCTGGTGTCGATCCCACCAGCTCGTTCACCCGCGAGTCCTATGACGGCGCGGCGCTGATGGCGCTGGCGATGATGAAGGGCGGCGCTGCCACCCCCGACGCCATCGCAGCCAACCTGATGGACGTGGCCAACGCCCCCGGCGAGCCGATCCTGCCGGGTGAACTGGCCAAGGCGCTGGAAATCCTCGCAAACGGCGGCGACATCGACTACGTCGGCGCCTCGGGCGTGGAACTGATCGGCCCGGGAGAAGCCGCCGGCACCTACCGCCACTACACCATCACCGATGGCGCGGCGGAAACCGTCGAGTTCAAGTAACCGACACGATGCAAAAGAGCAGCAGGGCCAGGCCCCGCTGCTCTTCCTGCTTTACGGGGGTGCCGTTCGCGGCACCGCCATTCGGGGGCTATCCAATTGATAAAGGTGGACAACCTGCACCGTCATTTCGGTGCCTTCCGGGCCGTTGACGGCGCCTCGCTAGAGATTGCCACGGGATCAATCACCGGGCTGGTGGGGCCGAACGGCGCGGGCAAGACGACGCTGTTCAACGTGATCGCGGGCGCCCTGCCGCCGACCAGCGGCACCGTCACGATGGACGGTGAGGACATCACCGGGCTGCCGCCGCACGAACTGTTCCACAAGGGCCTGCTGCGCACCTTCCAGATCGCGCATGAATTCCACTCGATGACCTGCCGCGAGAACCTGATGATGGTGCCGGGCGGACAATCGGGCGAGACGCTGTGGAACACCTGGTTCGGCCGCAAGCGCATCGCCGACGAGGAACGCGCCCTGCGGGCCAAGGCCGACGAAGTGCTCGACTTCCTGACCATCTCTCACCTGGCCGATCACCCGGCGGGCGCGGTGTCCGGCGGACAGAAAAAACTGCTGGAACTGGGCCGAACCATGATGGTGGACGCCAAGATCGTCTTCCTCGACGAGGTCGGCGCCGGGGTGAACCGGACCCTGCTGAACACCATCGCGGACACCATCGTGCGGCTCAACCAGGAGCGCGATTACACCTTCTGCGTGATCGAGCACGACATGGATTTCATCGGCCGCATCTGCGACCCTGTCATCGTCATGGCAGAGGGCAAGAAGCTGGCCGAGGGCACGCTGGACGAGATCAAGGCCAACGAACAGGTCATCGAGGCCTATCTGGGCACCGGGCTCAAGAACAAGGACCAGGTGGCAACCGTATGAGCGACAACCCATACCAGAACGACCGCGGCAACAAGGACGCCTCGATCACCAAGCCGGGCCAGCGTAGCGAGATCGACCCGACCCGCCGGTCCGGCCCAATGACCGATGCCCCGGGCGGGCCTTTCCTGATCGGCGACACGATGACCGGCGGCTATGGCAAGGGGCCGGACATCCTGCACGACTGCACCATCGCCGTGGACAAGGGTGAAATCGCGGTGATCGTCGGCCCCAATGGCGCCGGCAAATCCACGGCGATGAAGGCGGTCTTCGGCATGCTCGACGTCCGCTCGGGCGCGGTGCGGCTGGACGGGCACGACATCACCCAGCTGACACCGCAGGACCGGGTGGCGCAGGGCATGGGGTTCGTGCCGCAGACCTCGAACATCTTCACCTCGATGACCGTCGAGGAAAACCTGGAGATGGGCGCCTTCATCCGGCTGGACGATTTCTCGGGCACGATGGAACAGGTCTACGAGCTGTTCCCGATCCTCAAGGAAAAGCGCCGCCAGCCGGCGGGTGAACTCTCGGGCGGTCAGCGTCAGCAGGTGGCCGTGGGCCGTGCGCTGATGACCCAGCCCAAGGTGCTGATGCTGGACGAACCCACCGCCGGCGTCAGCCCCATCGTGATGGACGAGCTGTTCGACCGGATCATCGAGGTGGCCCGCACCGGCATTTCGATCCTGATGGTGGAACAGAACGCACGCCAGGCGCTCGAGATCGCCGACAAGGGCTATGTCCTCGTGCAGGGGCGGAACGCCTATACCGGGACGGGCAAGGAACTGCTGGCCGATCCCGAGGTGCGCAAGAGCTTTCTGGGGGGCTGAGGCGATGCGGCCCGTCACCCAGGCGGCCTTGTGGTCACTGGCCTTGCCGGCGGTCCACGGACCGGCCTACGCGGCGGTGGACACCTTCGACTGCGCGCTCAGCCGCGACGGGGCACGCATGAGCCTGCGGTTCGACCTCGACCCGGCGAGCTTTGCGCCGCCAGTCGATCCGGCCGATCCTCCACGCCGGCGCGTCAGCCGGGTCCGTATGGCGGATGCCGAGTTCGAGGCCGAGGCGATCCTGGGTCAGGACGGCTCTCACGGGTTCTGGGCCGCGACGCAGGGCATGTTGATGACGGTGGCGCCGGACGGCACGGCCCGCATGAGCGATCACGGGGACCGCCCCTGGCAAGGGCAATGCAGGGAGATCGGGTAATGCAGAAACTGTTACTGGCCTTCGGGCTGGCAGGTTGCGGGGGCGCTGCCCTGGCCGATATCATCGAAACCCCGGGTGCCGCGCTGATGTCCTGCAATTACACCGTGGAATGCCTCGACGAAGAGGCCTGCACCTTTGCGCAATTCGGACATGACGTCGACCTGCCCAAGCAGATGCCCGGCGAGGCCGAACTGGTTCTGGGCACAGGCCCGGCGACGGGTACGGCCCAGGTGGTGAACGGCGTTCTGGTGATCTTTGCGCATGACGGCAACGGCAGCTACCTGCTGAGCCAGACCCCCGACGGCCTTGCCAAGCTGAGCGTGCAATTCGCCGATCCGCTGACCGTCGTCACCTATCACGGCGAATGCGTGGTGACCGGGTGAGCGGCAAGCACCCGGCATACCTGGCGGCGGCGGCGATCCTGCTGCCGCTGATGGCACAGGCGGACACCGTCCGCTGCACCGCCACAACCCAGTGCCGGGGCGACGCGCTAAACATGTGTGCGCCCTCTGCCCTGCGGATCGACCTGGCCCGAGGCCCGGGCGACGCGCGGCTCTGGATCAACGGACAGGGCCCCTACCCGGCGACGCGCGCGGACCTTGCGGCAGAGGTCTGGCGCATCGACCTCTGGGGCGGAGATCACCGGATCGAACTGGGCCCCGGAGAGGCGTTTCTCTACCGCGGCAACAGGGGCAAGCGGTTCACCGGCACCTGCGAGGTGACGGGATGAACCGGCAAACAAGACGCAAGAACATGACAAGAGCCGCCGGGCCAACCGCGCGGCCGACCAACGAGGGCAACGACTGATGGATTTTCTCAACGCCATCGTGGCGCTATCCAACTTCGTGATCATCCCGGCGATGGCCTATGGCAGCCAGCTGGCGCTTGGTGCGCTGGGGGTCACGCTGATCTATGGCATCCTGCGATTTTCGAACTTCGCGCATGGCGACACGATGGCCTTTGGCACGATGGTGGTGATCCTCTTCACCTGGCTGTTCCAGTCCTGGGGCATCAGCCTGGGTCCGCTGCCGACCGCGCTATTGGCCATCCCCTTCGGCATCGCGGGCACCGCCGCGCTGGTCCTGATCACCGATCGGGGCATCTATCGCTTCTACCGGGGGCAAAAGGCGAAACCGGTGGTTTTCGTGATCGTCTCGATCGGGGTGATGTTCATCTACAACGGGCTGACCCGGTTTATCCTGGGCGCCGATGACCAGCGCTTTGCCGATGGCGAGCGGTTCATCATCAATGCCCGGGAATTCAAGGAGATGACCGGGCTTGAAGAGGGGCTGGGTATCAAGACCACGCAGGGTCTGACCGTGGTGACGGCGGTGATCGTCGTGGCGCTGCTGTTCTGGTTCCTCAATCGCACCCGCACCGGCAAGTCGATGCGCGCCTATTCCGACAACGAGGACCTGGCGCTGCTGTCAGGCATCAACCCGGAACGGGTCGTCATGGTGACATGGCTGATCGTGGCGGCACTGATCACCGTGGCCGGCACGCTTTACGGGCTGGACAAGTCTTACAAGCCCTTCACCTATTTCCAGCTGCTGCTGCCGATCTTCGCCTCGGCCATCGTCGGCGGCCTTGGCAGCCCGCTAGGCGCCATCGCGGGCGGGTTCGTCATTGCCTTTTCCGAGGTGGCGATCACCTACGCCTGGAAAAAGGTGCTGGTCTACCTGATGCCCGAGGCGCTGGAGCCTTCCGGCCTCGTCCAACTCATGGCCACGGAGTACAAGTTCGCGGTCAGCTTCATGATCCTCGTGGTGGTGCTGCTCTTCAAGCCCACGGGCCTGTTCAAGGGGAAATCAGTATGAGCCAGTCGATCCGCACATACGCGCTGTTCGCGCTCGTCGCCCTGCTGATCATCGGTACGGGTCTGCTGCAGGGCTGGGACCTTGCGCTGGTGATCCTGAACATGGGGCTGGTCAGCGCGATCATGTCCCTTGGGGTGAACCTGCAATGGGGCATCGCCGGGCTGTTCAACGTCGGTGTCATGGGCTTTGTCGCGCTTGGCGGCATGGCGGTGGTCCTGGCCTCCGTCGATCCGGTCGAAGAGGCCTGGGCCGCGGGCGGCGCCCGCGCGATCCTGGCTCTGGTGCTGGGCGCGGCGACCATCGTCGCCACCGTCCTGGCCTGGAAGAAAACGAAGAACCGCTGGCTGACCGCGGCCATCCTGATCGCAGGTTTCGTGGTGTACCGGATGGTGCGCGATCCGGGCGTTGACGCCATCGAGGCGGTCAACCCGGCGGGCACCGGCTTTCTCGGCGGTCTGGGCCTGCCGGTGGTGATCGGCTGGATGGTCGGCGGCCTTCTGGCGGCGGGCGCGGCCTGGATCATCGGCAAAACGGCCCTGGGCCTGCGCTCGGACTACCTGGCGATTGCGACCCTGGGCATCTCCGAGATCATTATCGCCATCATGAAGAACGAGGAATGGCTGACACGGGGCGTCAAGAACGTCACCGGCCTGCCGCGCCCGGTGCCCGATGCCATCGACCTGCAGAACGACCCGGGCTTTGTCGAACGCGCCGCAAGCATAGGGATGGACCCGACCGCCGCTTCGACCCTTTACATCAAGATCGGCTATGGACTGATGTTCGCGGCCGTTCTGATCATCCTTTTGGTGCTGGCACAGCTTGCGCTGAACTCGCCCTGGGGACGGATGATGCGGGCGATCCGCGACAACGAGACCTCGGCCCGCGCGATGGGCAAGGATGTCACCTTCCGCCACCTGCAGGTCTTTATCCTCGGGTCTGCCATCTGCGGCATCGCCGGCGCCATGATGACCACGCTGGACGGCCAGTTGATCCCGACCTCGTACCAACCGCTGCGCTATACCTTCCTGATCTGGGTGATGGTGATCGTCGGTGGGTCCGGCAACAACCTGGGCGCGGTTCTGGGCGGTTTCCTGATCTGGTTCCTCTGGGTCCAGGTCGAGGTGCTGGGCCCCGGTTTCATGACCTGGATCACCGGCGCGCTGCCGGACGACTCCGGCCTCAAGGAACACCTGCTGGATAGCGTGCAGCACATGCGCCTGCTGACGATGGGGGTGATCCTGCTGCTGGTGCTGCGCTTCTCGCCGCGTGGCTTGCTGCCGGAACGCTGAGGCGCCTTATCCGTCGGTAAAAAGGGCCCGTGCCAGCCTGGCGCGGGCCTTTCCTTTTGCCGCAGCGCCAAAAGGCCCCAATGCTAAAGTCGTAGGACCTGCGGCAGCCTGACCACTTCCGCACCGTCACGAAAAAGATACATTTCATATTTGGCGGACACGAAGGAGTGACCAAGATGGACTGGCACGAACTTTCAGCCAATTGGGACAGCATGTTTGGCAAACTCAAACGCCGCTTTCCCGCGATCGACCGGAACCGCCTGTCAGAGGCGCCCCGGGATCGACGGGTGCTGACCCATCATATCGCGGACATGCATGAACTGACCCTGCACGAGGCGCGCGACGCCCTGGAGGAATTCATGGATCGCGAGGATCTGGCCCGGCGGGCGAGCGAACTCGAAAGCCGCTGACGTCGCTCAGGCCAGCGAGGTCACCCAGAGGATCGTCGCATCCTCGGGCGAAACCGAAACGACGTTGTGTCCCATCGTGGCGTCGTAATAGGCGCTGTCGCCGCGCTTCATCTCGATGGGTTCGTAGAACTCGGTGTACAGCGTCACGACCCCGGTCAGGACAAAGAGGAACTCCTCTCCGTCGTGGCGCACCCAGCCGTCGAATTCCTCCATGCTGCGTGCGCGGACGCGGGCACGGTAGGGTAGCATCTTTTTCCGGGTCAGCGTCTCGGCCAGCAGGTCGTGTTCATAGGTGGCTGTCGCGTGGCTCTGCCCCTCGCCCGAACGCGTCACGACCATGCGGCCATTGACCTTGTCCTGCTGCGGCGGCGTGAACAGCTGCGGCACGGTGATTTCCAGCCCCACGGCCAGCTTCTTGAGCGCGTCGTAGGTGGGCGACATCTGCCCGTTCTCGATCTTGGACAGGGTGGACCGTGCCAGCCCGGCCTGCCGCGCCGCCTGCTCCAGCGTCCAGTTCCGCTCTTTGCGCAATTCGCGCACGCGCTGGCCCAGGTCGAGCGGCTCGGCCTGGGGTGTCTCGCCACTGTCACGGGCGATGCTGATGAGGGATTTCGGATCTCGCGACATGGGGTCCTGCTATAGGCCCCGCCCCCTCCATGTGCAAGCGCCCCTATTGCAGGTCCTCGCGCCGCGGTCTAGGCGATGAAGCATGACCCTGGATGCCTCGCTTTTCGACGAGGGGCGCTATGCCCCCTGCCCCGCACCGTTTAACCTGGCCGCGCATGTGCTGGCGGCGGGAGAGACCACGCCCGACAAGATAGCCTTGTCGGTGGTCAAACCCTCGGGCGCACAGCGCTTGTCCTATGGGCGCCTGATCGCTGCCGTGCGCGGCACCGCAACCGGCCTGTTGCAGGCCGGGCTGGAACCGGGGGACATCCTGCTGATGCGGTTGGGAAACACGGTGGATTTCCCGATCGCCTACCTGGGTGCGATCGCAGCCGGCGTGGTGCCGGTGCCGACATCGTCGCAGCTGACCGCGCCGGAAGTGACCAAGATCATCGATCATCTTGCACCAAAGGCCATTCTTCGCGCCGAAAACGTCCCATGCCCGGAGACCGATCTGCCGGTTCTCGGGCCGGAGACCTACGAGGCCTGGCACGATCTGCCGCCTGCGGACTACCAGATGGGGGATCCGGACCGGCTGGCCTATATCATCTACACCTCTGGGACGTCCGGCACGCCCCGTGCCGTGGGCCATGCCCACCGCGCGATCTGGGCGCGGCAGATGATGATGGACGGCTGGTATGGCCTCCGCACCGAGGACCGGCTGCTGCACGCGGGGGCCTTCAACTGGACCTACACGCTGGGCACCGGGTTGATGGACCCCTGGACAAAGGGCGCCACGGCGCTGATCCCGGCGGCGGGCACCGATCCGGCGCAACTGGCGTTGCTGATGAAACGCTTCGAGGCGACGATTTTTGCCGCCGCGCCGGGTGTCTTTCGCCAGGTCCTGAAATTCCCGGTGCCCGAGATACCCGCCCTGCGTCACACGCTGGCCGCTGGTGAGAAACTGTCCGAGGCGCTGCGGGACCGCTGGCGCGAGGCCACGGGAACCGAGATCTACGAGGCCTACGGCATGTCGGAATGTTCCACCTTCATCTCGTCGGCACCCGGACGACCAGCCCTGCCCGACACGCTGGGCCGACCCCAGGTGGGCCGCCGCGTCGCGATCCTGGGCGATGACGGCGCACCGGTCCCCCTGGACAGCGAAGGCACCATCGCCATCGACCGCAACGATCCCGGCCTGATGCTGCGCTATGTCGGTGCCCCCGAGGCAACTGCCGAAAAATTCAGCGGTGACTGGTATCTGACCGGCGACCGGGGCGCGATGGACGGCGACGGGCATATCACCTACCTGGGCCGCGACGACGACATGATGAACGCGGGCGGCTATCGCGTGTCTCCGCTGGAGGTCGAGGCGGCGCTGGCCGGCCTGCCGGGGGTGATCGAACTGGCGGTCACGGATATCGCGGTCAAGGAAGACGTGCGCATCGTCGCCGCCTTCTACACCGCCGAGGCAGAGCTGGACGAAGCGGTGCTGAAAGCCGAGGCCGCCGAACGACTGGCGCGCTACAAATGCCCGCGCACCTATGTCCGCATCGACGCGCTGCCGCGCAATCCGAACGGAAAACTGCAACGCAAGGCGCTCAAGGATCACGTTCTGAACGGCTAAGGGCAATCGCCCCCGCCGGACAACCCGTGTATGCAGGAGCTTAGGGAGTCTATCATGATCCAGCTCGACATCTTCTCCGACCCGATCTGCCCTTGGTGCTATATCGGCAAGGCCTACCTTGACCGCGCACTGGAGGCGAACCCGGACCATCCGTTCCAGGTCCGCTGGCTGCCCTTCATGCTGAACCCCGAGATGCCCGCCGCCGGCATGGACCGGCGCGCCTACCTCGAAGGCAAGTTCGGCGGACAGGAGGGCGCCGTACAGGCCTATCTGCCGGTCGAGGAACACGCGGCCAAGGCCGGCGTGACCCTGCACCTGGACCGGATCGAAAAGACGCCGAACACGGTTGATGCCCATCGGCTGATCCACTGGGCGGGCATAGAGGGGCGGCAGACGCCCATCGTGGCTGGCCTGTTCCGCGCCTATTTCGTCGAGGGCCGCGACATCGGCGATGCAGAAGTGCTGGCCGATGTCGCCGACAGCCACGGCATGGACGCCAGCCTGGTCCTGCGCCTGCTGGCCTCGGACGAGGACCGGCGCGAGATCGTGGAACGTGACGCAGCGGCGCGTGGCATGGGCATCAACTCGGTCCCGACCTTCATCGTTGCAGGCCAGCACGCGGTTCCCGGCGCGCAGCCGCCCGAGTTGTGGTCCCGGGTGATCGAGGAACTGCGCACCGGCGCCGCCCCCGAAACATGACGCGGCTGCGCTTTTTGACGCTTGCTCTGACGCTGGCGGCGATCATCGCTGCCGGGACAGTTTTTTTCCGCCTGGTCGAGGGCTGGTCCTGGCTCGATTCCTATTTCTTTTCCGTCGTGACGCTATCGACGGTCGGCTATGGCGAACTGGTGCCACAGACCCCTGCGGGCAAAATCGGCACGACCGTCTATATCCTGCTGGGGCTGGGGGTCTTTGCCGTCGCGATCCAGCAATTCGGCGTTTTCGCCATGCGCAAACGCGAGGAACACACCGAATGGCTGATCGCACGCCTGGGCGACGACGCAGAACCGGCCAACCGGGATGACTCACCCGACAGCGACGACGAGGTGTCGAGGAACCCGTAGTTTCCCGCTCCGGGTGCATGAACGGCCTCTAATCTGTGCGTCAGCTCACCGAACTTGATCTTTCAATCAGTGACCGTTCGGATATAGAAAGATGTCCGAGAAAGGGCATTTTGGCCCCTTTTTCCCGTGTCCCGAGGTTTCCATGTCAAGTCTTCCCAGTAGAGGCGAGTTCATCGCCATCGTTGCGATGCTTTTTGCCAGCATTGCCTTTTCCATCGACGCCATGCTGCCCGCCTTTCCCGAGCTGACGGCACAGTTCTCGCCCGACGATCCGAACCGGGTGCCGCTGATCGTGACGATCTTCATGCTGGGCATGGGACTGGGCACTTTCTTTACCGGCCCGCTGTCCGATGCGCTGGGCCGCAAGACCGTGGTCCTGGGCACAGCCGCCCTTTATATCCTGTCCGCCCTCGGTGCCTTGCTGGCGAACAGCCTGGAAATGCTGCTGTTCGCGCGCTTCATGCAGGGCCTGGGCGCCGCCGGGCCGCGCGTTGTGGCGCTGGCCATTGTGCGTGATCTCTACTCCGGGCGGGCGATGGCGCGGATCATGTCTTTTGTCATGGTCATCTTCACCATCGTTCCCGCGCTTGCCCCGACGCTGGGGGCCGGCCTGATCTGGGTCGGCGGCTGGCACGCGGTGTTCTGGGCATTTGCGATCTTTGCCACGCTGTCCAGCGGCTGGCTGGCACTGCGCCTGCCGGAAACGCTGGCCCCCGAAGACCGGCGCCCCTTCCGCTTTGGCGCCCTCAGTGAGGCCCTTCGTGAGATGGTGTCCCACCAGGTCGTCCGGCAGTCCATGATCGCCCAGATGCTGTGCTTTGGGGCGCTGGTGGTGATGATCTCGAACATCCAGCCGATCTACGACGCCTTCTTTGACCGGGCCGGCAGCTTTCCCCTGTGGTTCGGCGGGATCGCCATCATTTCGGCCTCGGCAAGCCTGTTGAACGCGGCGCTCGTGATGAAGATCGGCATGCGCAAGATGGTGACGATCGTCCTGACGGTCGAGGTCATTCTGAGCGCAGCGATGACGCTGGTCCTGCTTGGCGGCGTCGAGGGGACCGCGCTCTTTGCCTGTTTCGTTCTCTGGCAGACCTCGATCTTCTTCATGGTCGGGTTGACGATGGGCAATCTCAACGCCCTGGGGATGGAACCGATGGGCCATATCGCCGGGCTGGCCGCCTCTGTCATGGGCGCCCTCGGCACGGTCGGGGCGGTCATCCTTGCGGTGCCGGTCGGGCTTGTCTTTGACGGCACACCCCTGCCGGTGGTCGCCGGGATCCTGGTCTTTCTGATCGGTGCGCTCTGGATCATGTCCCGCATGGCCAGCCGCGAAGAGATGCAACAGCCGGCCGAATGAGCCGCACCACCACCTCATCGCCGCCCGATTGGGCGGCGATCCTGATTCGCCCCAAGCGCACCTGACGAATTCCCCTATCCGTCCGCTCGGGGCATTGGTCCCCCGGGCGGTGATCGGCTAGAGAGGCAGGGAACTGCCGCCAGCCAGCATGGGAATCGTAGGATGACGAAGATCAAGGTCGACAATCCGATCGTCGAGATGGACGGGGATGAGATGACCCGCATCATGTGGGATTTCATCAAGCAGAAGCTGATCCTGCCCTACCTGGACCTCGACCTGCTGTACTACGATCTGGGGATCGAGGAACGCGACCGGACCGAGGACCAGATCACCATCGATGCCGCCGAAAAGACCAAGGAGGTCGGCGTGGCCGTCAAATGCGCCACGATCACCCCGGACGAGGCGCGCGTCGAGGAATTCGGCCTGAAAAAGATGTGGAAATCGCCCAACGGGACGATCCGAAACATCCTGGGCGGCGTGGTGTTCCGGCAGCCGATCATCTGCCGCAACGTGCCGCGCCTCGTGCCCGGCTGGACCTCTCCCATCGTGGTCGGGCGTCATGCCTTCGGCGACCAGTACAAGGCCACCGATTTCCATTTCCCCGGCGCCGGCAAGCTGACCATGAAATGGGAAGGCGCCGATGGCGAGGTGATCGAGCGCGAGGTCTACGACGCGCCGGACGCGGGCGTCTACATGGGCATGTACAACCAGGACGCCTCGATCCGCGACTTTGCCCGCGCCTCGCTGAACTACGGCCTGAACCTGGGCTGGCCGGTCTACCTGTCCACCAAGAACACCATCCTCAAGGCCTATGACGGCCGGTTCAAGGATCTCTTCCAGGAGGTCTACGAGGCCGAGTTCGAGGAAAAGTTCAAGGAAAAGGGCATCTGGTACGAACACCGCCTGATCGACGACATGGTGGCCTGTGCCCTGAAATGGAACGGGGAATTCGTCTGGGCCTGCAAGAACTACGACGGCGACGTGCAGTCGGACACCGTGGCCCAGGGCTTTGGCAGCCTGGGCATGATGACCAGCCAGCTGATGACGCCCGACGGCAAGATCGTCGAGGCAGAGGCGGCGCATGGCACCGTCACCCGCCACTACCGCCAGCACCAGGCCGGGCAGTCGACCTCGACCAACTCGATCGCCTCGATCTACGCCTGGACCGGCGGTCTGAAGCACCGCGCCAAGCTGGACCAGAACGTCGCCCTGCGGGCCTTTGCCGAGACGTTGGAACGGGTGATCGTCGAGACCGTCGAGGCCGGGCACATGACCAAGGACCTGGCTCTGCTGGTCGGTCCCGACCAGGGCTGGCTGACCACGATGGGTTTTCTCGAAAAGATCGACGAGAACCTCAACAAGGCATTGGCGGGCTGATGCCCGATTGATGGGCAATTGGCGCGGGCGCGGGGGGAACTGCGCCCGTCAAACTTGCCAAAGGCGATGCCGGCGGGCATCGGACATGCATGACCCTACTGTCCCAGCCCCCAGCCGACCGCCACAGCCTTTGGGAAGATGCGCTGGGGTTGGTCGTGGGCACATGCATGATGGCGCTGGCGGTCATGTTCCTGACATCCAGCGCGCTGATCACCGGACAGATCGCGGGCCTGTCGCTGATCGTCAGCTACGCGGCAGGTTGGTCCTTTGGTGCCGTCTTCTTCGTGCTGAACCTGCCGTTCTACATTCTGGCCGTGCGTCAGATGGGATGGCGCTTTACCCTGCGCACCTTTGCGGCCGTCGGCCTGTTGTCGCTGCAAACAGAATTTCTGCCCACTGTCCTGCGGCTGGAACCGATCCATCCGTTGGTCAGCGCCGTGCTCTT
The DNA here is from genome assembly GCF_900101505.1 of Antarctobacter albus. GTDB lineage: Bacteria > Pseudomonadota > Alphaproteobacteria > Rhodobacterales > Rhodobacteraceae > Antarctobacter > Antarctobacter albus. Next base: position 460,449 of record NZ_FMZI01000001.1, on the reverse strand, counting down.
TGGCCTTCTGGCGGGACTGGGGCTGATCGTGCTGTTCCGGCACGGAGCGACGCTGGGCCGCGTGGGAATCGTGGCGCTGTGGCTGCAGGATACGCGCGGCATTCCTGCGGGAAACGTCCAACTGGGGTTTGATCTCTGTGTATTTGTCCTGGCGCTGGCGATCTTTGACTGGCTGACGGTGGCTGTGTCCCTGACAGGTGCAGTGATCCTGAACCTCATGGTGACGATCAATCACCGACGCGACCGATACGTGGCCCGATCCTGACCCACGGCATCGCCAGCTCCCTCGAAAACGAATTCATTTCAATTGGTTGCCTCCCGAACCTCACCCGGCACCCCCACCCGAAACCGGCCACCGGGCCACGACCGGGTGGCAAAAGGGTTGCACCGCTGCTGCACCAATCCCCGGCAAACCCATAGTCGGCTTGGAAAAAACCGCCCCAAGGGGCTATGTCTTGGTGTGCTGCCACGCGACAGGTTCCGGAGACCCTTATGAAATCTGCTCTTCTTTCCCGTTCCCTCCTGCCCGCGCTTCTTGCCTGCGCTGCCCTTGGGCCCAACGCCGGACAGGCGGGCGAAATCACCTCGCAGACCGGCACCCATTTCAATTGCGCCGCCACGCTCTCGGGTGAGATCCTGCCAGGCGACCTCGACAAGATCCGCGCGATGGACCTGCGCAGCTTCGGCAACGGAGAGCGTCCGCTCTGCCTCGACAGTTCCGGCGGGTCCTTCGGGGAAAGCCTGAAGATCGCCGATTTCCTGCATGAGCGCGGCATTCCCACCGCTGTCGATGACGGGGCGGAATGTCTGAACGCCTGCGCGCTGGTCTTGCTGGGGGGCAGCCGCCTGACGCGCGACGCGGGGCCGGTGCCGAACAAGCGGATGCATCTGAACGCCACGCTGGCCTTTGGCAGCCCGGCACATGCGCTGGCGGAACAGGACTATGCGGCGCAGGATATGTCTGCGGTCTACGGCTCTGCCCTTCGCGCGGCCAGCGAACTGACCGCGCGCCTCGACCAGCTGAACATGCCCGCCGATTTCGCCGCACAGGTGCTGGCGCTGACAGACAGCGACATGCTGGTGGTCGACCGGGTCGACCAGGCCCGCGCCCTGGGCCTGCAACTCGAAGGGTTCGAAGCCCCAAGCAGCCTGAGCGACACGATGGTCACGCGCTCCTGCATTCAGACCAACCCGGATTTCGACCCGGATCGGACCAGCCCGGGGCGATCCGTCTACGACCATCGCGTGCTGCGCGAGCAGGGCGCGACGGCACATCGCAAGGCCACATACGTCGTCGAGGCGATCATTGACGGCGTGCCGTCCTGGCTGGGCTGCCAGGTCGAGCTGAACACGGCCCCGCCCGCCGAAGGGCAAACCGCCGCCGCCCTGCGCCTGCGCACCAGCCCCGACTGGACTTCGGGCGGCAATCCGACGCTGTTCCAGGTGCACAAGGCGCTGCTGCCACAGGACTGGACTGGCGTACCCTTCCGCGATTTCTGGAAACTGATCCCCGAAAACCAGACCCTTGCCGACGCGCGCAAGATGACGGCCCCCGACGCCAGTTCCTCGATCATCGTGTCACCCGTGCGCAACCTGCCGGCAACCACGCTGGGCACCGAAGCCGCGCTTGGCCTGCTGTTCGACGACCGGCAAGAAGTTCAGAACCGCCTGACGCTGCTGGGGTTCGACACCCGTGGCGCGGACGGTATCTTTGGCCCCGGCACCCGGGACGCGTTGCGCGAATGGCAGCGCAACAACGGGCTGGAGCCGACCGGTTTCCTCGATGGTGCGCAGCTGGACATGCTGAACCGCCAGAGCGACTCGCTCTATGCCGTCTTCGCCGAAGAACAGCGCCGCGAGGAAGAAGAGCAGGAGCGCCTGCGCAACGCCCCTGCCCCGGTCTTCAACCCGCCGGCCTCGGCTGCGGCGCCCGCACCGGAACCACAGGGCCAACGCGTGCGGGTCTGCCAGCGGACGGTCTTTGGCGAACTGGTGAACTGCCGGATCGAATTCCGCTGACCCACTGACCCACTGACCTGCAACGAAAAACGCGCGGCGACCAGGGGCCGCCGCGCGCCGATGTCATGCCCCGGGGACAGGGGCATGTGTCACGCCGATCAGGCGTCGTCCGCCGGGATCAGCCCGTCGGCGCGGGCCGTGTCCAGCTCTTCGGCGCTCAGCAGACCATCGCCATCGGCATCTGCCTGGGTATAGTCGTCCTGCGAGACGTCCGGGTACATGACCTGTACCTCTTCCAGCGACACCATGCCGTCACCGTCGGTGTCGAGCGCCATGTCGCCCTCCATGTCCTGCGCAAAGGCGGGAAGGGTGAACAGGGCCAGGACGGCGCCGGTCAGGATCTGCGTTTTCATTGTCTTTCCTCCATGAGTGGTTGGTTGGAAGTGAGCCAAACATGGGGCGCATTTTTCGTCGCTGCGAGGGCCTGCGGTCAGGACGCCAAAAACGCGCGGCGAACTGCCAGAACCGGTGCTTCGCACAGGCGGACCTAGGCCAGTGCGAAAGCACGGGCGGGACCCCGCAAACGGCGCATGCCCATTCTGGCGTGACACCGCCGAGGGATACGTTTCGGGGCCATTGGCGGGAACCTGCCGCGCCGATTTCAGGGAAAAGAAAGGGGGCGTCCCTTTGGGGAAGGGACGCCCCGAGTTTCGCGTACAAGGCTCATCTGATTCACCGCCCGTGTCTTTTCTGCCTGCGGCCTTGTCAGCGTCTGGGGCCAGCGCACCGGCCCCTGGAACGGATGGCGGGACGGGACTCCCTGACCACCCTAACCACGCGGGGTCACTGGCAACGTGTCCCCGCATCACCCCCCCAGGGGTGTCTCTTCAGGCGCTCCGCCGATCCTCGACCGGCAGGGCGCCAAGCGTCCGGAAATAGGCGATGCCCGTGGTCATGTCGAAGCGGTGGACCGTCAGGTCGAACCCGCTGCCGTCATGCGCGATGGCCCTCACGGGCGCCTCGCTGCGCATTGCCGTCCCGATGAACCGCGTCGGCATCGCAAAGGACCCGGCGCCGCGGTGATCCGGACCGTCCGGGATCACGTTGACCGTGAGGGTCATGGGATCGCTGAGAATGCCATCCCATTCGAGCACGCAGTCCATCCTGAAGGACGCCATCGTTCTGCTCCTCAGCTACACCCGCTCGTCGCGCCGCAGGTGTTGCACTTCATGCAGGTGCCGTTGCGCACCAGCGTGTAGTTGCCGCATTCGCCGCAGGCTTCGCCTTCGTAGCCCTGCATCTTGGCCTTGGTGACCGCCGTCATGGCCATCGCCGAGGAGGCAGAGCCGCCGGACTTCGGCCCTGCCGCCGTGGCGGGCACAAGGCTGCGCAGCACCTGGTCGGGGTCGGTGCCCGCTTCCAGCGCCACAGTCGCCTGACCGCCTTGCAGGACAATCAGTTCCTGCGGCAGACGCTTGCGCAGGTAGCCGGTCGAGCTGATCTGCTTCAGCACTTCCAGGCTGCGGCTGGCTGCGGTTTCCGACAGTTCCTTGACGTTGGACACGCCTTCTTCCTCGCCCCGGCCAAGGTCGTCAAAGCTGGCGCCCTCGGGTTTGACATGGGCCAGGTCGGTGCGGTCCAGGTAGGACACGGCCAGTTCGCGGAAGATGTAATCGAGGATCGAGGTCGCGTTCTTGATCGAATCATTGCCCTGCACCATGCCCGCCGGTTCGAACTTGGTGAAGGTGAAGGCATCGACGAATTCCTCCAGCGGCACACCGTATTGCAGGCCGACCGAAACGGCGATGGCGAAGTTGTTCATCATCGCACGGAAGCCGGCGCCTTCCTTGTGCATGTCGATGAAGATCTCGCCAAGGTTGCCGTCCTCGTATTCACCGGTGCGCAGGTAGACCTTGTGCCCGCCGACGATGGCCTTTTGGGTATAACCCTTGCGGCGTTCCGGCATCTTGGTGCGGCCGGCGCGGGCCACTTCCTTGATCACGACCTTTTCGACGATCTTCTCGGCCAGAACCTGCGCCTTTTCGTGCTGCGATCCGCTTTCCAGGATCTCGGCAGCCTCGTCGTCGTCCTCGACCAGCGCGGCCGCCAGCGGCTGCGACAGTTTCGAACCGTCACGGTAGAGCGCGTTGGCCTTCACCCCCAGCGACCAGCTGAGTTCATAGGCCTTCTGGCAGTCCTCGATGGTCGCATCGTTGGGCATGTTGATCGTCTTCGAGATCGCGCCCGAGATGAAGGACTGCGCCGCCGCCATCATGGTGATGTGGCTGTCGACCGAGAGGAAGCGCTTGCCCTTCTTGCCGCAGGGGTTGGCGCAGTCGAAGACCTTGAGGTGTTCCTCTTTCAGGTGCGGCGCCCCTTCCAGGGTCATGGTCCCGCAGACGTGGTCGTTCGCCGCGTCGATGTCGGCCTTGGAGAAGCCCAGGTGCCGCAGCAGGTCAAAGCTGGGATCGACCAGTTTTTCCGCCGGGATGCCCAGCACGTCGCGGCAGAACTCCTCGCCCAGCGTCCACTGGTTGAAAACGAAGCGGATGTCGAAGGCCGAGGCCAGCGCACTTTCCACCTTCTCGATCTGTGCCGGGCCGAACCCGTGGCCGACCAGCGCGGTGTGGTTGATGCCGGGCGCATTGCCCAGCGTCTGGTGGCCCACAGCGTAAGAGATGATCTCTTCGATCTGGCTGGAAGTATAGCCGAGGTTGTCCAGCGCACCAGGCACCGAGCGGTTGATGATCTTGAAGTAGCCGCCACCGGCGAGCTTCTTGAACTTCACCAGGGCAAAGTCGGGTTCGATGCCGGTGGTGTCGCAGTCCATGACCAGGCCGATGGTGCCGGTCGGCGCGATGACCGAGACCTGCGCGTTCCGATAGCCGTGCTTCTCGCCAAGGCTAAAGGCCTCGTCCCAGGCCGACATGGCCAGGTGCACCAGCGCCTCGTCCGGGCAATTCACCAGGTCCAGCGGGACCGGCTTCACCGCCAGGTTGTCATAGCCTTCCGAGGCGCCGTAGGCGGCGTTGCGGTGGTTCTTGATGACGCGCAGCATGTGATCGCGGTTGCGGGCATAGCCCGGGAAGGCCCCCAGCTCACCGGCGATTTCCGCCGAGGTTGCGTAGGACGTGCCGGTCATGATGGCTGTCAGCGCCCCGCAGAGCGCGCGGCCCTCGTCCGAGTCGTAGCCGTAACCCATGTTCATCAGCAGACCGCCGATGTTGGCATAGCCCAGGCCCAGCGTCCGGAAGTCATACGACAGCTGTGCGATTTCCTTGGACGGGAACTGTGCCATCAGGACGGAGATTTCCAGCGTCAGCGTCCAGAGGCGCGTCGCGTGGATATAGCTTTCGGCGTCGAAACGGCCGTCCTTGAGGAAGGTCAGCAGGTTCATCGAGGCCAGGTTGCAGGCCGTGTCGTCAAGGAACATGTACTCGGAACAGGGATTCGAGCCACGGATCGCGCCGTCTTCGGGGCATGTGTGCCAGGCGTTGACGGTGTCGTGGAACTGGATGCCCGGATCGGCACAGGCCCAGGCAGCGTGGCCGACCTGTTCCCAGAGGTCGCGCGCCTTGACGGTCTTGGCGACCTTGCCGTCGGTGCGGCGGATCAGTTCCCAGTCGGTGTCATCCTTGACCGCCTTCAGGAAAGCATCGGTGACGCGGATCGAATTGTTGGAATTCTGGCCCGAGACCGAGGCATAGGCTTCGGAGTCCCAATCCGTGTCATAGGTCGGGAACTCGATCGAGGCATAGCCCTGGCGTGCGTAGTCGAGCACGCGCTTGATATAGGTCTCGGGGATCATGGCGCCCTTGGCCGCGCGTATGGCCGCCTTCAGGGTCTCGTTGCTCTTGGGATCATATGCGTCGGCCTCTGCCCCGTCCCACGCGCGGATCGCGTCGAAGATCCCGTTCAGCATCTTTTCGTGCATCTTCGAGCCGGCGACGATGCTCGCCACCTTCTGCTCTTCGCGCACTTTCCAGTTGATGAACTCTTCGATGTCGGGGTGATCGGCGTCGCAAATCACCATCTTCGCTGCTCGACGGGTCGTTCCGCCGGATTTGATCGAGCCCGCGGCGCGGTCACCGATCTTGAGGAACCCCATCAGGCCGGAGGACTTGCCTCCGCCTGACAGCGCCTCGCCCTCGGCACGCAGGGAGGAGAAGTTCGTGCCGGTGCCAGAACCGTACTTGAACAGGCGCGCCTCGCGCACCCACAGATCCATGATACCACCTTCGTTCACCAGGTCGTCCTGAACCGACTGGATAAAGCAGGCGTGCGGCTGCGGATGCTCATAAGCCGATTTCGACTTCACCAACTTGCCGGTTTTGTAATCGACGTAGAAATGGCCCTGGCTGGGACCGTCGATGCCATAGGCCCAGTGCAGGCCGGTGTTGAACCACTGCGGGCTGTTCGGCGCGGCCATCTGGGTGGCCAGCATGAAACGCATCTCGTCGAAATAGGCCTGGGCGTCTTCCTCGGTGGTAAAGTATCCACCCTTCCAGCCCCAGTAGGTCCAGGCACCGGCCAGGCGGTCAAAGACCTGGCGTGCGCTGGTTTCGCCGGTGCGGGGCGTGTCCTTGGACGCCGGGACCGAGCGCCACAGGAATTCGGGCACGCCCTCTTCGGCGACGCGCTTCAGCTCGGTCGGCACGCCGGCCTTGCGAAAGTACTTCTGGGCGATGACGTCGCTGGCCACCTGGCTCCACCCTGCGGGCACTTCCAGCTGGTCGAGCGCAAAGACGGTGGTGCCGTCAGGGTTACGGATTTCCGACTTGGTGGTGACAAAGTCGACTTCGGCGCAAGCGTCCTGACCGGCCTTGGTGAATTTGCGTTCGATTTTCATCCCAGCTGCCCTTAAAGAGTGTCCCGTTATTTTCGTGCCGGTCGGTAAGGCAAAGGACAAAAGCACCCTCCCGCGGTTGCCACGCGGGCCGAGGTCCATGCCTCGTGTGAGTGTATGTTGTGCTTGTCTGTCCCTTGCCGCCGCCCACTATATCTAGTGGTTGTCCCGACCGGCCTGCACAAAATGGCCCCGACGGACCAGAGTCGTCAACGCGTTTTTTTACGATATCTACATATATTTTGTGTTGACCAAACGGCACCCCACTAGGAGCGGTATGAGGCTCCCGATTCATCCCGGATCTGTTAATAATTTCAGCTTTCTCGCAAACCTTGGAAATACAAAGAGAGACGGCGGTTTATGCACAGATGCTTGTGGATAACTTCAGGAATGGCGGCCCGAACGGTTAATCTTTGTTAACTTGCCGGAGGCTTGCCGATGTTGCACCTCGAACACGCGCAACCCTCCAATTCGGGGAAAAGCGCCCCTGCCCCACCACATCTAGTGTGGTGACCGATTCTTTGGCAGAGGGCATGAAAAAGCGCCCGGACCGCGGGCCCGGACGCTTGTGATCATCGGATCGCGCGATGGTCAGACCAGGATCATCTCGCTCGAGACCTGACCCAGCTGCGTATCTTCCAGCGTGACGGTCACGTCCTGATCCATGAAGACGACGTCGTCCCCCTGCTGCATCATCTGCGCGATGGCCGCATCCGCATCGGCATAGCCGAAGGCCGTGAAGTCCAGCATGTCCCAGGATTCAAGGTCGGTCACGATATGGCTGCTGCCCGTGTCGGTGCCAAAGACGAAGGTGTCGGACAGATAGCCACCCGACAGGGTGTTCGTGCCCCCGTTGCCGGCTATCACGTCGTTGGTGCCCTGGGCATCGACCCAGTCTTGCATGTCCGAGGCACTGCGCATCTGCATCTCGGGGCTTTCCGAGAAACCCAGCAGGACCTCGGCCCGGGACGCACCGGCATCCAGCTTGCCGACCCAATGCGCCAGGCCACCGGGATCGGCCCCGCGATCCAGCGTGTTCTGGTACATCGCGCGGACGAAATCCTCGTTTGTGCCGCCACCGAAGACGTCGTTGAACTCCGGCGAATTGGCGAAGCCGTTTGCCGCTGCACTCAGGTTGAACGATTCCGTACCGATCCCGGTCGCCCAGGATTCAAAGCCCGGACCGTCCGGGTCGCGATCGAACGCGGTGACATAGAGGCGATAGATCTGGCCGGTGATCCCCTCGATGTCGCCGGTGAACATGCCATCGCCATAGATCATGTCATCGCCGCCACCGCCGCCGATGTTGTCCGCGCCCATGTTGCCGAACAACATGTCGTCGCCCCCGGCCCCACGCAGGATGTCGTCGCCGCCGTCACCATAGGCCACGTCGGCCATGATCCCGGTCTGGGCATTGGGCAGTCCCTGGTCGCTGTCTGACCAGGACCCGGTGTGGATCTCGTCGTTGCCCGCGCCACCGTGGATCGTGTCCATGCCGTCGGCCATCGCGTCAAAGGTCGAGCCGGTCGCCGCTGCGGTGCGGCTGTCGTCGTCGCCGGTCAGGATCTCATCGCCGGCACCGCCCATGATCATGTCGTTGCCGGCGCCCCCCGCGATGCCGCCGTCATATTGGGCCAGCGTCAGGCCACCCGAGGCGCCCGCATCTGCGGCGTTCGGGGCGTTGACGTCCATCTGGCCCGAATCCAGCATGTCGTTGCCGCCGTTGCCCTCGAGGATGTCGGCCCCCAGGCCACCCATCAGCGAGTCATTGTCCGCACCGCCCGTGATCGTGTCGTCGCCCGCAAGCCCGTCGACCATGTCATCCCCGGGTCCCGCGTCGAACATGTCGGGATTCGGGGTCAGCACGACCGTGTCGCTTGCCGTCTCGCGGTGCTCTGCCAGGACGGCAAACGCCTCTTCGCGGGTGGCAACCTCGATACTCCCGGCCGCAGCGGGCAGGATGCCGATATAGCCGTTCTCACCACCTGCGACCTCACCGCCCGTGCCCGTGCCGATGCCATCGGGAATCTCGACCCCGTGCAGCACGATCTCGCGCAGTTCCAGCGGCATCAGGTCGGATGCAAAGTAGTCGGTCATCGTGACCGGGCTGAAGAAATTGCTGTTGTCGCCAAGGTCATAGCTCTGGACGAACGAGATCCGCCCCGAGGCGTCGGCCATCGGCATCATGCCGTCCATCGACAGCGGCAGGATCACGTCGCCGTATTTGCTCACCCCCTCCAGAACCTCGACCATGCCGTCGCGGTCCAAGTCGTCGGCAATGGTCGGCGCCACGGAATCAATCGGCGTGCCGTTCTCGTCGAACAGACCGTGGATGTGCTGTGCGTGCGTCTGCGACGGTGTCAGCCCGGTGGCCGAGATCGCGACGTTCAGATAGGTCGAACCATCGTCGTCGGTGACCATCGCCAGCACTGCGGTGCCCTGCACACCGGAACTGTTCAGCGCGCCCAGATCAACGGTCCAGAAGGCATCTGCCTGGTCCAGAAACGTTTCGAATGAATCGTAATTAGAGGCCAAATGGGCCATGAAAACTTCCTCCTGTCGCTTGTCGCGTGCTCGTAGCCACGTCTCAGGAATCGGAAAGTTTCAAAGGGTCCCGAAAAATCAGGCCACTCCATGCCGCATGCGCTTCAGGGGCGGCGGTATGCGCTACGAAACACCTTCAAGAAGGTGTTTCTAAACAGTCTCTTGCAGGAAAATGGTCGGGGCGGCGAGATTCGAACTCACGACCTTCTGTACCCAAAACAGACGCGCTACCAGGCTGCGCTACGCCCCGACGGTCCGTGCGGTCTAGCCGCACGAGACGGGCTTGAAAAGCCCTTTTGACAGATCAGCAGGGCCAGGCGGCGCGGCGGATCGCCGGGTGGCGCATTTGCGCCCCTTCCTTGATCCCCAGCATCCGGGCATAGCCGCCGTTGATCTCGAGCACGAACTGAACCTGCTCGCCTCCGGGGATGGAGGTTTCGTCATGCGGCTTGGCATTCGCATGGACGTGGACCACCACGCCCTGGCTGTCGGCAAAGATGATGTCGAGCGGGATAAAAGTGTTCTTCATCCAGAACGCCACCGGCTGCGGCGCCGGGTAGATGAACAGCATGCCCTTGCTTGCCGGCATGGATTTGACGTTCATCAACCCCTGCGCCCGGCTGTCGGGCGTGTCCGCCACGTCCACGTTGAAACGGGCCAGGGCATGACCGCCGCGCACATAAAGAGTGTCCTCGCGGCATTCTCCGACGCGGTTGTCGGGGTCGCTCACCTTGGTCGGTTCGGGCGCGGCATCGGCCAGCGGTTCGTCGCCGATCGGCAGGATCGGATTGATCAACGGCGGCTTTTCGTCAGACGGTTCCTGCGCCGGTTCGGGCTCGCGCGCCTCTTCGGCGGGGTCCGCGGGATCGGGCGTCACCCGCGCCACGGGTTCGCTTTCCTCCGGAGCATCCGGACCGGGATCCAGCACGGGGACCTCGGCCACCGGATCTGCCGGGGTCGGGCCGTCCTCGACCGGGGCGGTGTCCGGGGCCGCATCAACGGGTGCCTGGGCCGCCAGTGGCGGAGGCGCCGTTTCCTGTTCCAGAATGACAGAGCCTTCGTCCTGGCTCCAGACCGGCCACGCAACCAACGTGGCAACCAAACTCAACGCGACAAGGCGCTTTCCCATGCGTTCACTTCCATCGCCATGCGTCCGCGCTTGCCCTCGACCACGCGGATCGCAAGGGCTTCGCCCGGTTGCAGATCCGCGAGGCCCGACCGGCGCAGGACCTCGATATGAATGAACACATCTTCCGGTTTTCCGAAGACATTTGCAAACCCGAAACCCTTGGCCTTGTCGAACCACTTGACACGCGCCGGTTCCAGCGTTGCCTGGGCCATGACCTCGGGGGCGAGTTGTTCGAAATCCGCAAGCGGCGCGCTTTCCGGGGCCTCCGGCGGTTCCACCTTCAGCACCTGCGTCGCCTGAACACCCCTGTCGGTGCGTTGGACCGTGATTTCTATGCGCGCACCATCGGCGACGGAACTCTGTCCGAAGTTCCGCAGAACATTCGCGTGCAACAAAATATCCGGACCACCCGAGTCCGAAATGACAAATCCGAAGCCTTTGACGGGATCAAACCATTTCACCCGTCCGGAGACCGCTTCGTTTTCCGTGTCCTCTCGTGTCAACGTCGTTCCCGATTGTACCATCTTATCCCCATCCGACCTCTTGAAACAAAGCCCGCGGACAGCGCAAGCCCGGGGAAATGACCTTTTTTGTGTCAGATAGGCTAACGGCGCCCCTTGAAAACCTAGTGTACAGGCCTGTTTTTCTACCTGTTTTCAGTATGCTTCACGGGTTGAGACGGTCAACAGTCCAAGGGGCGGACATATCCTTTCGCGCCCAACGAAACCTGTCGTGGAGGCGAAATGCGCCATCTGCCCAGAATTCGATCTCCACGGGCCGAATCCGGTAACCGCCCCAGAACGGCGGGCGCGGCGGGTTGGCGCCATGCCGGGCCGTGACGCGGGCCACCTCGGCCATCAGCGCCGTGCGACTGTCCAGCGGGCGGCTTTGACGGCTGGCCCAGGCGCCAAGACGGCTCTTGATCGAGCGCGAGGCATAATACTCATCCGCCTGCGGCCCCTCTTCCTTTTCGACAAGGCCACGGACACGGACCTGGCGGCGCAGGGATTTCCAGTGCATGACGAAGGCCGCTTTGCCCGCCTGGTCGATCTCGCCGGCCTTGGCGCTTTCGTAGTTGGTATAGAAGACGAAGGCATCCGCCTCGATCTCCTTGAGCAGGACCATGCGCGCATTGGGCAGACCATCGGCATCGACAGTCGACAGCGCGATGGCGTTGGGATCGTTGATCTCCTTGGCCTCGGCCTCTGCCAGCCAGTTGCGGGCGATCTGAAAAGGGTCGTCGCCTGCGAAAATCCCGCTGCGGTCGCTCATCGTCATGGTCTCCTTCTGTCCGTTTCGGGCCGGACGCGCCGGGAATGTGACCTGTGTCGCGCCGGATGCAAGCCCTGTTTTGGACACACGGCAGGCTTGATGGTCCCGGACCGATCGCCTAAAGGTCGCTCCATCGACGATCTGGCGGAAAGGGCGCTCATGTCAAACCAGTTGATGGCGGGAAAACGCGGTCTGATCATGGGCCTGGCCAATGACAAATCCATTGCCTGGGGCATCGCCAAGGCCTGCGCCGACGCCGGCGCAGATCTGGCCTTTTCCTACCAGGGTGAGGCGCTGAAGAAGCGTGTCGATCCGCTGGCCGGGCAACTGGGCTCGGACATCGTTCTGCCCTGCGACGTCAGCGACGAGGCCTCGATCGACGGGCTGTTCGACGCGTTGAAAGAGCGCTGGGGCGGTCTCGATTTCATCGTTCACGCGATCGGCTTTTCGGACAAGTCGGAACTGCGCGGTCGGTATGTCGACACGTCAAAAGACAACTTCACCATGACAATGGACATCTCGGTCTACAGCTTCACCAGCGTGATGCAACGGGCCGAGAAGATGATGACCAAGGGCGGCAGCGCCGTGACGCTGACCTATTACGGCGCCGAACGCATCATGCCGCATTACAATGTCATGGGCGTGGCCAAGGCCGCGCTGGAGGCGTCGGTGCGCTACCTGGCCGAGGACCTGGGCAAGGACGGCATCCGCGTCAACGCCATCAGCGCCGGGCCGATCAAGACGCTGGCCGCCAGCGGCATCGGAGATTTCCGCTACATCATGAAGTGGAACGAGTACAACTCGCCCCTGCGCCGCAACGTAACCATTCAGGACGTGGGCAATTCCGCGCTCTACCTGCTGTCCGACCTGGGCGCGGGCGTGACCGGAGAGACGCATCACGTCGACGCGGGCTATCATGTCGTCGGCATGAAGGCGGTCGACGCGCCGGACATCACCAAGGGCTGAGCGCCCTGCCCGTCTGACGGACAGGATCGCAACGAAATCCGGCCCCGGCCTGCGCGCCGGGGCCTCTTCGTTTGACATCGGCACCGTGCTCTGACGTTCTGATCCCGTGCCGCGAAGGAGCCGCCACCATGACCTGGACACATCTGCTTGCCTTCAACCTGACCCTTCTGGCCGCGATGGCCGCGCCGGGGCCTGCGCTGCTTTATGCGTTGCGCCAGTCGATTGCGGGCGGGTTCCGCACAGGCTTTGCCACCGGCATTGGCCTTGGCCTGATGGCCGCTTGCTGGACCGGGGCCGCGCTGTTGGGGCTGGAGGTGATCTTTTCGCTCTTTCCCTTTGCCTATGGCGCCATGAAATTGGCGGGCGCACTTTATCTCATGTGGATTGCCTGGGGCCTTTGGCGCGATGCGCGCAAGCCCGTGTCCGACAGCGCACGCCCCGGCGCCAATGCCTTTCTGGGCGGGTTGCTGGTGAACCTGCTGAACCCGAAATCAGTGCTTTTCGCGGCCTCCGTGCTGGTGGTGATCTTTCCCGCCGACATGGGGCTCGGGGTCAAGGCGCTGATCGTGGCCAACCATTTCCTTGTCGAAGTCACGGTCTACGGGCTGTTTGCCGCCCTCTTGTCGACCGCGCCTGCCCGCGCCGGCTACCTGCGGGCCAAGCCGGTGATCGACAGGGTCGCGGCGGCCCTGCTGGGGGCGCTGGGGCTGCGGCTCTTGCTGTCGCGGTAACGAGCGCTTGCCCCGTGCTGTGCCGCTGACGTATAGGCTCTGTCCACAGCGCTTGCCGAGGAGATTGCCATGACCGACCGCCTGCCACACGAAAAAGGCTTCCACGTCAGCTGGGACCAGCTGCACCGGGATGCGCGGGCACTGGCCTGGCGGCTCCAGGGACAGGGGCCGGACAATGGTTACTGGAAGGCGGTTGTGGCGATCACCCGAGGCGGCATGGCGCCCGCGATGATCGTGGCGCGTGAGCTGGACATCCGCACCGTCGATACGATCAGCGTCAAGAGCTATCACTCGGGCGGCGGCAAGGCCGATCAGCGGCGCGAGGCGCAGGTTCTGAAATCCCCGGATGCGGCGCTGGTGGGTGAAGGCGAAGGCGTGTTGATCATCGACGACCTGGTCGACAGCGGCAAGACGCTGGAACTGGTGCGCAGCCTGTACCCCAAGGCGCATGTGGCAACGGTCTATGCCAAGCCGCAGGGCCGCCCGCAGGTCGATACCTTCATCACCGAGGTCAGCCAGGACACCTGGATCTTCTTCCCCTGGGACATGGCACTGCAATACGTCAAACCCTATCGCGGCGACGATTGACGGCGTGATCCAAAGGCGCGCCTGACGGCGCCCTCTCACTCTTGGGGGCAGGCCCCCAAACCCCCGGCGAGGGCGCTGCCCTCGCGCTCCCGAGGTATTTTCAAACCCAAAGAAACGATTGGTTGGAGCAAGCCGATGGTCACGCGCACTGAGGCAACCTTTTTTCCGCCCATCCCGGCGGCGCAGCGCTGGCTGAAAGGGGTGGATTTTCCGGCGGACCGGCCCCTGATCAACCTCAGCCAGGCCGCGCCGGCAGATCCGCCGCCCGCGCCAATGCGCGCAGCGATGGCAGAGATGCTGGAAGACCCGGCCAGCCACCTCTACGGTCCGGTTCTGGGCCTGCCCGCGCTGCGCGAGGCGCTGGCCGCGGACTGGGCACGGCGATATGGCGGCACGGTCGCGTCGGCGCAGGTCGGCATCACGGCAGGCTGCAACCAGGCCTTTGCGGCGACCATCGCAGCCACTTGCGGCGAGGGCGACGAGGTGATCCTGCCCGTGCCGTGGTACTTCAATCACAAGATGTGGCTGGACATGACCGGGGTGCACGCGGTGCCCCTGACCTGTGGTGCGACCCTCGTCCCCGACCCGGAGGACGCGCGCGCACTGATCACGCCGCATACCCGGGCCATCGTGCTTGTCAGCCCCAACAATCCCTGCGGCGTGGAATACCCGGCGGAGGTGCTGGAAGGGTTTCATGACCTCTGCGCCGAGGCCGGTATCCGCCTGATTGTCGATGAGACCTATCGCGATTTCGACTCGCGCAGGGGTGCCCCGCATGCCTTGCTGACCCGCGCGGACTGGGACCGGACACTGGTACAGCTCTACAGTTTTTCCAAGGCCTACCGGCTGACCGGCCATCGCGTCGGCGCGGTCATCGGCCAGCCGGAGTTGCTGCACCAGATCGAGAAGTTCCAGGACACGGTGGCGATCTGCGCCCCCTCTCTTGGACAGCGTGCCGCGCTCTGGGGGCTGGAGAACCTGGACCAGTGGAAGGCCGAACAGCGCGAGGAGATCCTGGACCGCCGCGCCGCGATCGAGGAACATTTTGCACCGCTGGCCGCGCGCGGCTGGCGGCTTCTGGGCTGCGGCGCGTATTTTGCCTATATCGAACATCCCTTTGCCGAAGGCTCTGCCACGCTGGCACCCCGGCTGGTGCGCGAGGTGGGCGTTCTGATCCTGCCGGCGACGATGTTCACCCCCGAGGGCGATCCCAGCGGCGACCGGCAGTTCCGGGTTGCCTTTGCCAATACCGACCGCGCGGGGATCGCCGAGTTCGCGCGCAGGCTGGCGCAGGTCGACGGGCCTCTTGCAGCCCCCGGGGGAGCCGCATAGACAGGGGCAAACCGACAGCGGGAGGTCGAGATGGCGGACAAGAAGAGCGGCGTGGCAAAGTACCTGGTCTGGGGTCTGCTGGGGCTCTTGCTGCTGGGCCTGGGCGGTTTCGGCGCCACCAACTTCTCGGGCACAGTGCGGTCGATCGGCAAGGTTGGCGAGGCCGAGATCTCGACCAATGACTATTTCAGGTCGCTGCAGAACGAGATCCGCAACATCCAGCAGCAGAGCGGACAGGCGCTGTCCTTCCAGCAGGCGCAAAGCCTGGGCCTGACACAGCAGGTTCTGAGCCAGCTGGTCGTCACCGCCGCGCTGGAGAACGAGGCCGACACGCTGGGCCTGTCCATCGGGGACACGCGCCTGGCCGAGGACCTGCGCCAGATCCGCGCCTTTCAGGCCGTGGACGGCAGTTTCAACCGCGAAGCCTACAAGTTGACGCTGGAAAACGCGGGCCTCAAGGAACGCGAGTTCGAGGAAAAGCTGCGCAACGAAAGCGCCAGTTCGCTGCTGCAGAGCGCCGTTCTGGCCGGCATCCGCCTGCCCGATGCCTATGTCGACACTCTGATCGGCTATACCGCCGAACGCCGCAGCATCACCTGGGCCGTCGTCGGTGAAAGCCAGCTGGACCTCGGCGTCACCACGCCGACCGAAGAGATCCTGCGCGCGCACTACGATGACAACATCGACAAGTTCACCCGCCCCGAGACCAAGCGCCTGACCTACGCCTGGGTGACGCCCGAGATGCTGGTCGACAGCGTCGAGGTGGACGAGGACAGCCTGCGCGCCGCCTATGACGAGCGCAAGGACGAGTTCGACCTGCCCGAGCGGCGTCTCGTGGAGCGTCTCGTCTTCAACGACACTGCCGCCGCAGAGGCCGCCCTGGCCCGCATCACCTCGGGTGAGATCGGTTTTGGCGACCTCGTGGATGAACGTGGTCTTGCGCTGGAAGACACCGACATGGGCGATGTCACACGCGCCGACCTGCGCGACGCGGCGGACGCGGTCTTTGACGGTTCCGTCGGCCAGGTCGTCGGCCCCGCACCGACGCCTCTTGGCCCGGCCCTGTTCCGGATCAACGCCGTCTTGCCGGCGCAGCTGACCTCATTCGAGGATGCGGTTCCCGGATTGCGCGGCGAACTGGCGCTGGACCGGGCCCGCCGCGTGATCGACGCGCAGGCACAAGGCTATGACGATGAACTGGCCGCGGGCCTCACGCTCGAGGAACTGGCGGCAACCACCGATCTTGACCTGGGACAGATCGGCTGGACCGGCGACAACGACGAGGGCATCGCGGGTTACCCTGCCTTCCGCGACGCGGCAGAGGCGGTGAAGGACGGCGACTACCCGGCCATCGCCACGCTGGGAGACGGCGGTGTCTTTGCCCTGCGTCTGGACGCGATCGAGCCCCCCGCCCCCTACCCCTTCGACGAGGTGCGCGTGCGGGTCGAGGCTGACTGGCGCGAGGCGCAAAAGGCGGATGCGTTGTTGAAACAGGCCGAAGCACTGGCGGGCCAACTGAGCGAAGGCGTCACCTTCGAAGGGCTGAACCTGACGGCCCAGACCGAAGAGGCCCTGACCCGGACCTCTTTCGGCGCTGTGCCGCGTGCAGTGCTGGAGGCTGTCTTTGACATGGAGCCGAACCAGGTCCGGGCCGTCAGCACCGGCGACTCGGCCATCGTGGTCCGGCTGGATGAGATCCTGGATGTTGACCCCGATGACGAACAGGCCAAGCAACTGGCACAGCTGTTCCGCGACCAGGCCGCGCAGGCGGTGGCACAGGACCTGTTCCGCGCCCTCGCCTCGGACATCCAGGACCGCGCCGGCGTGGACCTGGACCAGGCGGCGATCAACGCCGTTCACGCGAACTTCCAGTAGAGACGATGGTACAGCTTATCCCTTCCTTCGACGGCTTCGCCGCTGCCTATGAGGCGGGCCGCAACCAGGTGGTCTATGCCCGCCTGGCCGCCGATCTCGACACACCGGTGTCGCTGATGCTGAAACTGACCGGCGCGGCACGCGATGCCTTCATGCTCGAATCCGTGACCGGCGGAGAGGTGCGCGGGCGCTATTCGATCATCGGGATGAAGCCGGACCTGATCTGGCAATGCCACGGGGACCAGAGCCGCCTGAACCGCATGGCGCGCTTTGATCCCGATGCCTTCGAGCCCCAGCAGGACGACCCGCTAACGGCGCTGCGCGCGCTGCTGGCCGAGAGCCGGATCGACCTTCCGGACGACCTGCCGCAGGCGGCGGCGGGGCTTTTCGGCTACCTGGGCTACGACATGATCCGCCTGGTCGAACACCTTCCGGATGTGAACCCAGATCCGCTGGGCCTGCCCGACGCGCTGCTGATGCGGCCCTCCGTCGTGGCTGTTCTGGACGGCGTCAAGGGCGAGGTAACGGTGGTCTCTCCTGCCTGGGTGCAGGACGGGCTGTCGGCCCGCGCCGCCTATGCGCAGGCCGCCGAACGGGTGATGGACGCGGTGCGCGACCTGGAACGTGCCCTGCCGCAGGCCAGCCGCGACCTGGGCGACGCGGCAGAGCTGGGCGAACCGGTCTCCAACTTTGCCCATGACGCCTATCTGTCAGCGGTCGAGAAGGCCAAGGAGTACATCAAGGCGGGCGACATCTTTCAGGTGGTGCCTTCGCAGCGCTGGACGCAGGATTTCCCCCTGCCGCCGTTTGCGCTTTATCGCTCGCTGAGACGCACCAACCCGTCGCCCTTCATGTTCTACTTCAACTTCGGCGGCTTCCAGGTGATCGGCGCCTCGCCCGAGATCCTCGTTCGGGTCTTCGGCAAAGAGGTCACGATCCGTCCCATCGCGGGCACCCGCCCCCGTGGCGCGACCCCGGCCGAGGACAAGGCGCTGGAGGAGGATCTGCTGGCCGACCAGAAGGAACTGGCCGAACACCTGATGCTGCTGGACCTCGGGCGCAACGACACCGGCAAGGTGTCCAGGATCGGAACCGTCCGACCGACAGAGAAATTCATCATCGAACGCTACAGCCACGTCATGCACATCGTGTCCAACGTGGTCGGTGAACTCTCCGAGGATCAGGACGCGCTGTCGGCCCTGCTGGCCGGACTTCCGGCGGGCACCGTCAGCGGAGCGCCAAAGGTCCGCGCGATGGAGATCATCGACGAACTGGAACCGGAAAAGCGTGGCGTCTACGGCGGTGGTGTCGGCTATTTCAGCGCCGGCGGCGACATGGACATGTGCATCGCCCTGCGCACCGCGCTGGTAAAGGACCGCAAGCTCTACATCCAGGCCGGCGGCGGCGTGGTCTATGACAGCAATCCCGAGGCAGAGTACCAGGAGACGGTTCACAAGTCCAACGCGATCCGGCGCGCGGCGGCGGATGCGGCGCGTTTCACCGGAGACGGAAATGGCTGAAACCGGGCATGGGGGCTCTGCCCCCGGCTCCCTTCGGTCACCTCCCCCGAGGTATTTTGCAAACCAAAGAAGCGCAGTCGCGTACTCCCTCGCCGCGCGAATGAATAACCCCCTGCCGGTATAGACAGGGGGCTTCTTCGGTTTGCGGTCATCGGCTCCTCAGCCTGTACCGCTCCATCACTTTAAGATGGATTGGTTAGCAAGAGATTAAGGTTCTTTGGTTTGCAAAATACCTCGGGGTGAATTGGCCGAAGGGAGCCGGGGGCAGAGCCCCTTCTACCCCGCCGCCTCCTGGCGAATCCGTTCGATCATGGCACGCAGCCCATTTGAACGCTGTGCCGACAGGTGCTCGTGCAGGCCAAGGCGCCCCAGTTCCGCGCGCGCATCCACGGCCGACACATCCGACAGGGGAAGCCCGTCGTACAGCCGATGCAGCAGCGCGATCAGCCCCTTGACGATTAGCGCGTCGCTGTCGCCCTGGAACCGGAACACACCGGCATCGGGCGTCATGTGCAGCCAGACCTGGCTGGCACAGCCCTCGACCTTGGTGGCCGGCACTTTCAGCGCCTCGGGCATCGGCTCCATGTCCTTGCCCATCTCGATCACCATGCGGTAGCGGTCTTCCCAATCTTCCAGGAACTCGAAATCCTCGACGACGTCTTCGAATGCTGCCTGCGCCATTCTGCCCTCCATTTGCCGCAGACCTAGGCAGAGCCGCGGCAAAGGTCCAGCCCCCAACCGGCGGGAGGTTCTTTTCAACGGCGCCGTTCTGCGCTAACCCTCCGGGAAATCTGCTTGGGGGCGTAACATGTTCAAACCGGTATCCAGCCTCGTGCTCGCGGCGATCCTGCTGACCAGCTGCGGCGCAGTGCGCGACAGCCGCCTGAACCCGGTGAACTGGTTCGGGCGCAGCGAGTCGCGTCCCGTGGCCGCCGTCAACGGCGACGTGAACACCTTGATCCCGCGCGGGCGCGAGTCGATCTTCCGCCAGGAAAAGGACACCAGCTATCGCGGGACCGACATGGGCGAGATCACCGAGCTGGTGATCGAACGCCGCCCCGGTGGCGCCATCGTCCGGGCCACCACGGTCGCCGACTACCAGGGTGCCTTCGACGTCAAGCTGGTCAAGATCGACGCGGAAAGCGGCCAGGGCACCCTGACCTATGCCTTTCGCGGATTGCAACCGCGCGCGGCCACGGGACCGGCCCAGTCGCGCACCCATACGGCAGCCATCTGGCTGACCGACAACGAGCTGCTGGACGTGCGCCTGATCCAGGTCAAGGGTCGCCATAACGTGCGCAGCGTGCGCCGCTGAACGGCGCAGCCCGGTCGCACGATGGCGGTCAGAGGTCGATGACCGTGACCGCCTTGCCCTTGGCCCCCAGCGCGATCTGACCGTCACACAGACGCAACGCATCCTCACCGAAGACCTCGCGTCGCCAGCCGGTCAGCGCCGCCACGTCGCGCTGGCCTGCCGCAATGGCATCCAGCTCAGAGGCCGGCGCAATCAGCTTGGACGCGACGCCGTAGCTTTCGGTCTTGGCCTTCAACAGCACACGCAGAAGATCCGAGAGCGCCGGGTTCACTTGCAGTTTCTCGCGGTCGTTCTCGACCTTGGGCAGGTTGTCCTTGGGGCACTCCTGCCCGGCGGCAACGGCCGCAAGGATCCCGTCGGCGATCGCGCCCTTGCGCGCCTCGCGCAGCAGCAGGCGCGACCGGCTGAGGTCGTTCATGTTCTGCGGCTTGGTCGAGGCAAGCTCGACCAGGGCATCGTCCTTGAACACCCGGTTGCGCGGGATGTTGCGTTCCTGTGCATGGGCCTCTCGGAAGGCCGCCAGTTCGCGCACGATCGCCAGGAAACGTGGCGAGTTCGACCGGGTCTTGACCCGTTTCCAGGCATCCTCCGGGTGCGTGACGTAGGTTTGCGGATCCGTCAGCACCGCCAGTTCCTCGGCCACCCAGCGGGCGCGCCCGGTCTCTTCCAGCTTGGCGTTCAGGAATTCGTAGATCTGGCGCAGGTGCGTGACATCCGCCAGCGCGTAGGTCTTTTGCGCATCGGTCAGCGGGCGCCGCGACCAGTCGGTAAAACGCGAGCTCTTGTCGAGCTGCTGCTTGGCGATCCGCTTGACCAGCGTTTCATAGCCGACCTGCTCTCCGAAACCGCAGACCATCGCCGCGACCTGCGTGTCGAAAAGCGGTTCCGGAATCACGCCGTGATCGACGTGGAAGATCTCCAGATCCTGCCGCGCGGCGTGGAAGACCTTGACCACATCCTTGTTCCGGAACAGCGCCATCAGCGGCTCCAGCGAAAGATCCCCCTCGAGCGGATCGACCAGCACCGCATCCGCATCGTCCCGGCCCGGCAAAGCCAGCTGGATCAGGCAGAGTTTGGAGTAATAGGTGCGTTCCCGCAGGAATTCCGTATCCACGGTCACGTAGGGAACAGAGGCAGCTGCCTCGCAGAAGGCCGCCAGCTCTTCCGTCGTCGTCAAGGTTTTCATGCGGGCTCCGGCTGGATGCACGGGCCAGGAAAGGCCCGCTCCGTGAAAGGTCAGGCAAGGTCGTGGCGCCGTTGGCCCCCTTGCGTCCAGCCACCATAGAGCAATCCCCGGGGACATTCAAAGCCCGTCTGGCGCGCCGGAATTCGGATGGCAGCACATAACAAACCGTGATTCCAAACGATCCAAACATTCATTTCAAGAATGTATCTGAAGCGCCTATCTGCCTGTCATCGCACACAGGAGACCGCAGACATGACAACCCTCGACCACCACATCCACCAGGCCGCTCCCCGGTCCGCAAACGCCGAAACCTCGCGCCTGATCGCGATGATCGTCACCCTGGCCGCCCTGACCTTCATGGGGCTGGCGGCATTGACCGCGCCCGCCTCTGCCCCCGACCCGCAAGGATGGCACGGCAATTCCGCGTCCATGCAGCGCCTCGACGGCTAGGCGCCTTTAGGGCAGATCGACGCGCGTCCGGTCCCCGGCGGCAAAGCGGCGCAAGACCGCCGGGTACAACCGGTGTTCCATCTCGAGCACCCGCGCGGCCAACGCCTCGGCACTCTCGCCGGGCAGGATCGGCACCCGGGCCTGCCCCAGGATCGGGCCGTCGTCCAGTTCCGGCGTGACCTCGTGCACGGTACAGCCGGCCTCCGTGTCGCCTGCCTCAATGGCCCGGGCGTGAGTGTTCAGCCCCCGGTATTTCGGCAAGAGCGATGGGTGGATGTTCAGCATCCGCCCTTCCCAGGGCGTCACGAATCCTGCCGTCAGGACGCGCATGAACCCCGCAAGGCACAGGATGTCCGGCTCATGCGGGGCCAGTGCCTCTTGCAGCGCCTCTTCGAAGGCTGTCCGGTCGCCGCCAAAGGGACGGTGATCGACGACAGCCGTCGGCACGCCGCGCTCCGCCGCCTTCCACAGCCCACCGGCATCTGCACGGTTGGACAAGACCAGCACCGGTCGCGCGGGATGGTCGCCGGTCATGCTGTCGACCAGCGTGACCATGTTGGACCCGCCGCCAGAGATGAAGATGGCGACCCGTTTCACCCCAGTGATCCGCTATATGTCACGCCTTCACCGGCGGTGACGCGGCCCAGCCGGTGCACTCGCTCGCCATGTTCGCTCAGCAACGCATCGACGGCATGTTCACTTTCGGGGTCGACGACCAGGATCATGCCGATGCCACAGTTGAAGGTCTTGAGCATTTCGCCCTCTTCAATGCCGCCGATGCCGCGCATCCACTTGAAGAGGTCGGGCAGATCCCATGCGTCCAGGTCGATCTCGGCGCCCAGTCCCTCGGGCAGAACGCGCGGCAGGTTCTCGGTCAGGCCGCCGCCGGTGATATGGGCCAGCGCGCGTACGCCCCCGACCCCGATAGCCGCCAATGCCGGTTTGACGTAAAGCCGGGTCGGCGCCAGCAGCGCCTCACCCAGCGTCGCGTCCCCCCAGGGGCAGGCAGCGTCCCAGCCAAGGCCCGACATCTCGACCAGTTTGCGCACGAGGCTGTAGCCATTGGAATGCACCCCGTCCGAGGCCAGGCCCAACAGGACGTCGCCCTCCTTGACCCCTTCGGGCAACGCCGCGCCCCGTTCCATCGCACCCACGGCAAAACCCGCAAGGTCGAAATCGCCCGCCGGGTACATGCCCGGCATCTCGGCCGTCTCGCCCCCGATCAGGGCGCAGCCAGACCGCACGCAGCCCTCTGCGATGCCTTCGACCACCCGCGCTGCGGTTTCCGTCTCCAGCTTGCCGGTGGCGAAATAGTCGAGGAAGAAAAGCGGCTCCGCCCCCTGGCAGACCAGATCGTTCACGCACATGGCGACAAGATCGATGCCGACGCCGTCCACATGGCCGGTGTCGATCGCGATGCGCAGCTTGGTGCCGACGCCATCGGTCGCCGCCACAAGCACCGGGTCCTCGAAGCCCGCGGCCTTGAGGTCAAAGAGCGCGCCGAAGCCGCCCAGCCCGCTCATCACGCCCGGACGCGTGGTCCGTTTCGCGGCCGGCTTGATCCGTTCGACCAACGCGTTGCCCGCGTCGATATCCACGCCTGCCTGGGCATAGGTCAGCCCGTTCTTGCCATCGCTCATAGGGATCTCCTTCAGGCCCACGCCCGATTTTCGCCCGCGCTTAGCGCATCGCAGGGCGCCCTGCAACGTGGACGCTTGACGCGGCAAGGCGCCGTGGTACTGAGAACGACACGGTGGGCCTGTAGCTCAATTGGTTAGAGCAGGGCGCTCATAACGCCTTGGTTGGGGGTTCGAGTCCCTCCGGGCCTACCAACACCCCCCCCGCCTTGCGAGTCGCGGACGCCTCCGCGATCTGGTCGTTCCGCATCGCCTCGGGCCGCGGGAGGATGCGGGCTGGCTCATCCCTTGTCGATGACGGCCACACCTTGTTAGGCTCCTCCCATCTTTCCTTTTCAAAATTTCCACGGAGACGGCTCAATGGCGATCACAACACTTGCGACAATTGTTGGCACCACGCAGTCCATCGCGTCCGATGACGATCTTCTGATCCTGTCCACCGGCGGCATCGTCTTGTCAGCTGACGCTGTTTCGGCCCCATCCGGGGACGCCAAGTTGACCAACTACGGACTCATATACACGGAGGGCAACGCATTCTCCGACTCCGTCGGCGGCAGTAGCATTACCAATTTCGGGACTATGGAAACCAGCAACTTCCCGGCCGTCATCGAGGCAGGCTCATCCCTCGCCCTGACCGACCTGAGGTTGTTGAACTATGGAAACATCGTCGGAAGCGGCGCATTTTCCGATGGTCTCCTGCTGGCGTCCGGCGGAAACTTTCTCTACAATTACGGGACGATCACGTCCCGCTCCGACAATGCGATTCAGATTACGTCGGGGTTCGAAAGCGGATCGCACGCCAATTACATTTTCAACTCCGGCCTGCTTCAGTCGAATTCAGCGCCAGCCATCACCACGGGCAATGACGCCGAGACGATCCGGAACGACGGCACCATCGATGCAGTCAATGCCGAGGCGATTGTCACCACTGGCGGAGACGACAAGGTCTCCAACAGCGGCAAGATCTTCGGCCACGTATCCCTTGGCGAAGGCGCCGATCTTTACCGCGGTCTGATAGACGGGTTCGTCGATGGCCAGGTTTTTGGCTCAAACGGAAATGACACGCTGATCGGTAGCGCCGCGGACGACAACTTTGTCGGCGGCAACGACGACGACCTGATCGTGGGCCACGACGGTGATGACACGTTGGACGGGGGCACTGGCTCCGACACGATCATGGGCGGGGATGGAAACGACTCTTTGATCGGTGGAAACTCCGACGACACGATGAACGGAGGCGCCGGGTCGGATACCATGACCGGCGATACGGGCAACGACTTGCTGGTTGGCCGTGACGGGGCCGACCTTCTCGAAGGTGGATCCGAAAACGACACGATGGACGGCGGCAATGGGGACGACGTCCTGGAAGGCGACGCGGGCAACGACATCCTGCGCGGTCGCGCGGGAGAAGACGAATTGGCCGGCGGCCTTGGCCGCGATTTCCTGACCGGCGGCCAGGACGCGGATATTTTCGTGTTCCGCTCGCTGGCGGAAACGGTCGTGGGCGCGAACCGCGACCAGATCCTGGACTTTGAACAGGGCATCGACCTGATCGTCGTCGCCGGCCTGTCGCCGGGCGTCTTCGAGTTCCGCGGAACCGCAGGGTTCGCGCCCTCGGGCAATCCCGAACTTCGCGTTCTGGAGACGGCGACAGGGTCGACCATCGTGCAGATCGATGCCGATGGCGACGGCACGCAGGATGCCGAGATCCGGGTGGCCGGTGTCACCGGGCTGACAGCGGATGATTTCGTGCTCTAGGGCCCCTGCCCCCGGCTTATGAAGTCCAACCACCGGATTAAAGCGACGACGGCTTGACCTGAAACAAGCCGTCCGCCCAAGCGGTTTGCTAGGCTGGCCCCGTCGGTCGCGATCTCCAGGAGTGTTCACATGGCAACGATCTTTCAAACCGGGAATGTCACTTCCACGGTCACCGTCTCCAATGGGGACCGCTACGTGGTGTCCGGATCGCAGTTCATCGCTGTGTCCGGCGGGGATGGCGTTGTCCTGGCCGATGCGCCGACTGCACCGCAACTGGTCAACATGGGGTCCATCTCGGCCGACCAGACCGGTGTCGTGGTTCAGGCCCCCCAGGCTGTCATCACCAACTATGGAACGATGACCAGTTTCGCCCCCTACAACAACACGGTCATTCAAATGACCCAGACCCAGAACAGCCTGGTCCAGATCAACAACCACGGCACGATAAGCCTGGGCGGCAGCAGCGGCTACCTGCTACAGATGCCGTACGACTACCGGGTAGAGGTACGGCTGCTCAATACGGGGACGCTGGATGCGGAACGGGGCAGCATTCTCGTCGGGTCCTTTGGCAGCGATGACAACACGTTCATCAATTCCGGCACGGTCCACGCCGCCCTCCTGGTGATGTCCGGCTGGGGAAACTCAACGCTTGTGAACACCGGAGACATGGTTGTCAGGTGGCTGGACGTGCAGGCGCAAAGCGCCTTTCTGTTCGTCAATCACGGCACCCTGACGGACACCGACGGAGATGTCTATATCACCACCAGCCGCTATGAGCCGGACCAGATCGCCAACTCCGGCACGATCTTCGGGAGCATCGACCTCCTGGGGGGCGACGACCGGGTCGAGAACATCGGCAACGGCATCATACACGGCGCCGTCTACGGCAAGTCCGGCAGCGATACGCTGGTCGGCGGAGCGTTCCGCGACGAATTCTACGGCGGCACCGAAAACGATGTCCTGGTCGGACGCGGGGGTGACGACGTCCTGAACGGCGAAGGCGGCGACGACATGATCCTGGCCGGCGACGGCGACGACAGCGCCACCGGCGACATCGGCGCCGACACGATCAACGGCGGCGCGGGCAACGATACGCTACTGGGCGGCGCGCGAGAGGACGTCCTGGTGGGACAGGATGGCGCGGACTTGCTGGACGGCGGGACCGAGAACGACACGCTGGACGGAGGGTCCGGCAATGACACCCTGCTGGGGGGCGGTGCCAATGACGTTCTGCGCGGCCAGGAAGGGCGGGATGTCTTGCAGGGCGGGAATGGACTGGACTTCCTGAGCGGCGGTCGCGATGCGGATGTCTTTGTCTTTGGCACGACGATCGAGATGGGAATCGGTGCCCTGCGCGACCAGATCCTCGACTTCGAAAAAGGGCTCGACCTGATCGACCTGTCGGCGCTCTATGCCGGAGCGCTGACATTCGTGGGCACTGCGCCTTTTACGGGTGCGGGCCAGGTCCGGGTGGCCGAACAGCCGACGGGCTCGACCATCGTGCAGATCAACATGGACGCAGACATGCAGCCCGAGGCAGAGCTGCGAGTCGCGGACGTGCATGGGCTGGACGCCGGGGACTTCATCCTCTGACCGGGATCACCGCCCCTTGAACAGCCCGCCAAGGACGCCGCGCACGATGCGGCGTCCCGTGGTGCCGGTCAGTTCCTTCATCACCATGTCGCCCATCGCCTGGCCAAAGCTCTTGCCCCGTCGTACCGGGCGCGAGGTCGACCGGCTGACGCGCGTGCCGGAATACCGCCGGGCCGCACGATACTCACGGGCCTCGGCGTCCTCCTCCTCACGCTCTGCCATTTCGGCGGCTTTGGCGGCGGCCTCTGCACGGGCGCGCAGGATTTCATGGGCGGATTCCCGATCGACCGGCGTGTCGTATTTCCCGGCCATCTCCGACCCGGCCAGAACGGCGCTGCGTTCGGCATCGGTGATCGGGCCCAGTTGCGAGGACGGCGGGCGTATCAAAGTGCGTTGCGCAATCCCCGGCGCTCCTTTCGCCTCGAGGAACGATGTTACGGCCTCTCCGACGCCGACCGTGCGGATCGCCTCCTCGATGTCGAAATCCGGGTTCTCGCGGTAGGTCTCAGCGGCCAGCCGCAGCGCCCGCTTGTCACGCGCGGTGAAGGCCCGCAGCGCGTGCTGGACCCGGTTGCCAAGCTGGCCCAGCACATCCTCTGGGATGTCGTCCGGCGACTGGGTGACGAAATAGACGCCAACCCCCTTGGACCGGATCAGGCGCGCAACCTGTTCGACCTTGTCCACCAGCGCCTTGGGCGCGTCGTCGAACAGCAGGTGCGCCTCATCGAAGAAAAAGACCAGCCGGGGTTTCTCGGGGTCGCCCACCTCTGGCAGTTCCTCGAAGAGTTCGGACAAGAGCCACAGCAGGAAGGTCGCATAAAGGCGCGGTCGCGCCATCAGCTGATCGGCGGCCAGCACGTTGACCGTGCCGCGCCCGTCCGGCGCCACCTGCATCAGGTCGCCCAGTTCCAGCGCCGGTTCGCCGAAGAACGCCGCGCCACCCTCGTTCTCCAGCACCAGCAGCCGCCGCTGGATCGCCCCGATGGAAGCGACAGAGATATTGCCGTAACGCAGCGACAGGTCCTTGCGGTTCTCCCCCAGCCAGACCAGCATCGACCGCAGGTCATCGAGATCCAGCAGCGCCAGCCCTTCCTCGTCGCTGAGGCGGAAGGCGATGTTCAGGATGCCCTCCTGCGCCTCGCTGAGATCCAGCAGGCGCGACAGCATCAGCGGCCCCATCTCCGTCACGGTCGTGCGCACCGGATGGCCCTGCGCCCCGAAGAGATCCCAGAACCTGACCGGAAAGGCGTCATAGGCGAAGTCGTCAAAGCCCATCCTGGCGCAGCGCTCCATGAAGGCGCCGTGCAGCTTGTGGGTTTCGCTGCCCGCGACCGCCAGGCCCGACAGGTCTCCTTTCACGTCCGCGAGGAAAACCGGCACACCGGCGGCGGAAAACCCCTCGGCCAGGATCTGCAGAGTGACGGTCTTGCCGGTGCCCGTGGCGCCCGCCACCAGGCCGTGCCGGTTGGCATAACCGAGGTCCAGGACCTGCCTGACGCCATAGCCCTCGCCCGCGCCACCCACGAATACCGACTTGTTCATGCTTGATCCCCCAGCTCGCACGGCATGAACATACATCCTTAACCATTTGATGCCAGTGTGTTTCTGGTCCGGGACGACATGTCCTCTCCTGTCCCGGGCAGACTTCCTCCCTGTCAGACTGGCCGCGCCCTAGGGCGCGGCTTTTTTGTTCCTGCAAAAATGCATCTACTGACGCGAAAAGAAGGTGGAAATCACTGTTGACCAAGCGCAAGTCTTCTCGTAGCGTCACGACCAATGACAAAGTCGGCCGGTCCGACAGGGAGTGAAATGGAAAGGGGCCCACGGGCCCCTTTCCTTTTGATTGCAAGTGCCCTGCCCGGGGCTACCCCCGAACGGGCCCTGCCCGGTGCGCGCGGCATTTCGCGCATTGCCGCGGCGGAACGGCGGATTTCTTCCCTGACAGTCGGTCCGGTGCGTGCTAATCGACAAGTCAGGCAAATGACCGGATTTTAGAGGACATCATGAAGAAACCGCTTATCCTACTGTCGTTGATCGCCTCGCTGGGCGCAGGCGCGGGTTATGCCCAATCCGCCGACGGCGGCGATCCGGCGACCCCGCCCGCCGATCCCGGCATCGACACCGGCAAACCGGCCCAGAACGTCCCCTACGTCAAGGAAGTCTACGACGACTGGACGCTGAACTGCATTAAGAACGCCCAAGACGCGGAAGTCTGCCGGATGATCCAGATGCTGGACGACGGAGAAGGCAACGAAATCGCCCAGGTCGTCATCAACCGCGTCGAGAACAGTGGCCAGATCGTTGCGGTCGGGGAAATCACCGTGCCGCTGGAAACGTCGCTGCGCCACCGGCTGCGGATCTCGGTCGATGGCCGCGAATCCAAAGAGTATGACTTCACGGTCTGCACGCGACTGGGCTGTACCGCGCAGGTCGGCTTCACCGAAGAGGTCGTCTCGCAGTTCAAGGCCGGCAAGGAAGCCGTGATCAACATCGTCCCCTATTTCTACCGCAATCAGTCGATTCCGCTGGCGACCTCGTTGAAGGGCTTTACCGCCGCCTTCGACGAGACCACGGCGATGCAGCCCTGATCCGACGACTACGGGGAAACGACAAACGGCGCGCCCTCGGGCGCGCCTTTTTTTGTTTGCCCGGATATTCGTTCAGTGCGCCTTGGCGTCACCTTCCCCAAAGAACCGGCCCCAGATCGGCGCAACCAGCTTGGTGCCGATCGGAATCAGGATCAGCCCGGCCAGGAACCCGATCACGAAGTCGATCGCCGCCGTTACCCCCCATTCCAGCAGCGCATCGCCCTGGCCGATGGAATGCGCGATGTCGTGCACGGTCTGATAAGGCACGTCCCATCCCATTTCCTTCAGTGAATTGGTGAGGATGTGCCCGCCGACCCAGAGCATCGCCGCCGTGCCGATGATCGCCAGCGCCTTCAGCAGCCAGGGCATGAACTTGACGATGGCGCGGCCAAAGCCCCGCGTCGCGCCCAGGCGGCCCCGCTGGCTCAGCCACAGGCCCACGTCGTCCATCTTTACGATGATGGCGACCGCACCGTAGACGGCAAAGGTGATCAGCACAGCAACCACCGCCAGCGTCGCCGCCTGCATGGCAAAATTCGGCGCCTCAATGGCCGAGAGCGAGATCACCATGATCTCCGCCGACAGGATGAAATCGGTCTTGATTGCGCCCTTGACCTTGGCCTCTTCCAGGTGCGTGGGATCACCTACGTCATGACTGCCGTCAGGCCCGCCGGAATGGTCGTCGTGGGGCATCAGCACATGCACGATCTTCTCGGCCCCCTCGAAACACAGATAGCAACCGCCCAGGATCAGCAAGGGCCAGACCAGCCAGGGCGCAAAGGCCGCCATCAACAGCGCCGCCGGCATCAGGAACACCAGCTTGTTGACCAGTGAGCCCCGCGCGATCCGCCAGATGATCGGCAATTCGCGCGCCGGTTCGAACCCCTGCACATATTTCGGCGTTACCGCCGCATCGTCGATGATGACGCCCGCAGTCTTCGACCCGGCTTTCATCGCCGCCGCGCCGATATCGTCGACCGAGGCCGCCGCCACCTTGGCGATCGCCGAAACGTCATCGAGAAGTGCCAGAAGTCCGCTCATACCGCGCCCCCACTCAACCTGTTCATCGCGACCCTAGCCCCTAGGGCGCAAACCGCAAGCGCCAGGCCCCACCGCCCTGCCCGGCCAGCACCAGGCAGCCGCCCGCAATGGCCCAGTTCTTGACGAAGATGCTCATCTGCCAGGGATCGTCCGGGATCAGGTGAAAGAAGGACGTCACCATGCAATACAGCGCCAGGGAAAGGGCCACGGGCCGCAGGGCAATCCCCAGGATCAGCGCCACCGCCGCCCCGAGGTTGTAAACCATCGCGACCCAGACCAGCCCAAAGGGCAGCCCCCAATTCACCAGCATCTCTCCCGCCGGGGCCGAATCGATGGCCTTTTGCACCGCCCCCGCAAGGAAAAGCGCCGCGATCAGCACGCGTCCGGCAAAGCTGGCAAGGTTGTTCCATCTCTGCACGGCCGATATCCCCTGTTGTTCCCGCCCAGGTTAACGCAAACGAGATCGGAGGGTTAGCGCCACCACGCGAATCCTTGCCACGTTTACCGCTAACATGCTGTTCCTCAACGGTTAATGGACTTTGCAGATGCAGAAGGCCTCCGTATACGGAAGCCGACAGGAATTTTCAGGAGGCGAGCATGACCGTCACGATCGGGATCAACGGATTTGGCCGCATTGGCCGCTGCACTCTGGCACATATCGCGGAGTCCGCACGCAACGACGTCCAGGTCGTCAAGATCAACGCCCCCGGGCCGATCGAGACACATGCCCACCTGCTGCGCTACGACAGCATCCACGGCCGCTTTCCCGGCGACGTGACGGTCAAGGACCAGGCGCTGGACCTGGGCCGCGGCCCCATCGACGTGATGTCCTCCTACGAGATGGGTGACCTCGACTGGAGCGGCTGCGACGTCGTGCTCGAATGCACCGGCAAATTCAACGACGGCACGAAGGCCAACGCCCACCTCGACCGTGGCGCGAAATCGGTTCTGATCTCGGCGCCGGCCAAGAACGTGCAGCGCACGGTCGTCTACGGCGTAAACCATCGTGACCTCGTCAAGGGCGAGACCATGATCTCGAACGGGTCCTGCACCACCAACTGCCTCGCACCGCTGGCCAAGGTGCTGGACGAGGGCATCGGCATCGAATCCGGCATCATGACGACGATCCACAGCTACACCGGCGACCAGCCGACGCTGGACCGCCGCCACGCCGACCTCTACCGCGCCCGCGCCGCGGCAATGGCGATGATCCCGACCTCGACCGGCGCCGCCAAGGCCCTGGGCGAGGTGCTGCCGAACCTCAAGGGCAAGCTCGACGGGTCCGCCGTCCGGGTGCCGACGCCAAATGTCTCGGCCGTTGACCTGACCTTCTATGCCTCGCGCGACGTGACCGTCGAAGACGTCAACGAGGTGGTGGCAGAGGCCGCCGCAGGCCGCATGGGTGCCGTGCTGTCCTACGATCCGGAACAGAAGGTTTCGATCGACTTCAACCACACCACGCATTCGTCGATCTTCGCCCCCGACCAGACCAAAGTCGTCGGCAAGCGCATGGTGCGTGTGCTGGCCTGGTACGACAACGAATGGGGCTTTTCCGCGCGCATGGCCGACGTCGCCGCCGCGATGGGCCGCCTGCTGCACTGAGACCCGGCACCGCGCTCGGCCTGAAAAAGCCCCCGGAAAGCATCGGCTTTCCGGGGGTTTTCATGTGCAGGTCATGCAGTTCATCAGCGCAGGACCGACAGCCGTTCAGGCAAACAATCCGTCGGTGAATATGGTCGTGTCGATCAGGTCAGTGGCTCCGGTCGGATCGCTGGCGTCCCAGATCGTCTCGTATCCCATATCCTCCAACGCGGCGACAGAGGTGTTGGACAGGTAGTTGGTGCCATCGATATAGCCCGTCATGATCTCATTCTCGAAGGCAAAACCGTCGGCGCCGTCCTCGTTCCAGTGACCGCCCGCCGTGCCCGGCCCTCCTTCCGTCTCGATAGACAGAAGCGCGGAGGCACTGAATTCCAGGTCGAATGTCAGGTTGGCGTTGACCCCGTTGAAAGTCTGGCTGCCGTCCTGTCCGACATCGACCAGCCCCATCAGCTCCCACATGGTGCCGAATCCGATGACATGCATCATCTCGTGAAAGACGATGTCATTGAACAGACCCTGCGCATCGTAGTTTGCAGCGTCGGCGATATCGAATTCCATGATACCCATCGCGGGCAGGTAGGTCGCTGTACGGATGACGGTCGGTCCGGCCTGTCCCAGCGTCAAGCCCGGACCGTCGATATCGGTCAGCGTCGCTTCGATCACGATATCGTCGATCGTTTCGCCGCGGTACCGAACGTCCGTAATATCGCCTGTGACGATGTCCGAGATCAGTTCCGCAGCATCGATAAAGGCCTGTTGCAGCGCCTCCGTCCATGTTCCGCTGAAATAGATGGTGACATTAAAGCCCGTCCCGTCCTGAGAGCCGGAGGTGTAGCTGCCAAGGAGCGTGCCTCCGTCACCGCCATCCCCACCGTCTCCAGGCTTGTCGGGTTTCCCCCCGCCACCTCCGCCTCCGCCTCCGTTGCCACCCTTGGCAGCACCAAGGGCATCAAGAAATGTCAGGCCATTCATGCCGATCACTTCAACGGATCGACCGAAGTCGAAGGTGTCAGAGTCAAGGAAACGGCCCAGAGAGGTCGATTGATTGGAAGACATATGATGTTCCCGTTTGCCAGTTCGGTTACGGGCGAACCGGGGCCCAGACGCACCACACTCGTAAAAGTAGAGTAACGGCTATTTGAACAGGCTGCGAGACCCAATATGGAAACCGACTGTTCACTGGCGGACTCGCATCCGCCTGCGCGTCACCTGTCGTGCATTCCCTTGCCGTCAAGGATCCGCTCTCGATGCTTCTCGATCCGGGCCGCGCGGGTGCGGGACTGTTTGGCATCCGAGAAGTGCAGGACATAGCCGCGCCGCCGTCCCGGTGTCAGCGCCTCGAAAGCCGCGCGAAACGCCTCGTCTTCCTCCAGGCGCTCGGTCAATTCCTCGGGATAGTCGAGGTCATCCTTGGCAAAATCGACCTTGGCGCCGCTTTTCTCCACGGCGATGGCCCGCGCGACATAGTCGCGGACCTGATCGGCGCGGTCGGCCACCTCCTCTGGTGTCTGGAACCGCAGGTACTTCGACGCCCGGGATCGCGGACCGGTCAGGATCAACGCACCTTCCGGATCCGAGATCAAAGTGCCCTTGAAAAAGGCCAGCCGGCAGCCATCGGAATAGCCGCCCAGGATCGCCACGTTGGACCAGCCAAAGGTATAACAGGCCGCGCCCCATTTCAGGGTCTCGCCCAGTTCTGTCCCGGCAAGCACGGCGCGGAGCGCGGACAGAACCTCGCCCCAGGTCGCGTCGGCAAAAAAGCTGTCGAGATCCGGGGCGCGGTCCATCGCGGGCCTCAGAGATAGTCGGCGCGGGCCAGTCCGTACTTGGCCATCTTCTCGTTCAGGGTCCGGCGCGGCAGGCACAATTCGTCCATGACCGCCGAGATCGACCCCTTGTGCCGCCGCATGGTATTGTCGATCAGCATCCGTTCGAAGGCCTCGACATATTCCTTGAGCGGCTTGCCCTCGGTCGTCATGACCGGCTGCATGTCGTCATGGTCGCTCATCAAGAGCGAGGCAATGGTCCCCTGCCCCCGCCGCGATTGCAGCACCGCGCGTTCGGCCAGGTTGATCAGCTGGCGCACATTGCCCGGCCAGGGCGCCTGCAACAGCTGGGCGGCCTCCTGTGCCGACACCTTGGGGGCGTCGCACCCGTATTCCTCTGCATAGCTTTCGGACAGCCGGGTGAAGAGCGTCAGGATATCTTCGCCCCGCGCGCGCAGCGGTGGCACGGTGATCTTGAGCGCTGCCAGCCGGTAATAGAGGTCCGCACGCAGCGCCTGTTCGCAGGTGCGCCCCTCTTCCTGCAGGTTGGAAATGGCGACGATGCGGGTTTCGGGCGGCGTGCCCTCGTCGTTGATCGCGTTCAGCAGGCGCGCCTGGGCCGCGTCCGACAGGACCTCGATGTCTTCCAGCACCAGCGTACCGCCGCGCGCCTCTTCCATGGCAGGCAGGCGTGTATCCTCGGGCTGCATCGGACCGAACAGGCGCCGGGTCAGGGCGTCCTCGTCCATCGCGGCACAGCGCACCAGGGTGAATTTCTTGCCAGCGCGGGCGCCGACCGCGTGCAGCGCATGGGCCACCAGCGTCTTGCCGGTGCCGGTCTCGCCTTCGATCAGGACGTGGCCATCTGCCTGGCCCAGGTCCAGGATGTCTTCGCGCAGGCGTTCCATCGCGGGGCTGGCGCCGATCAGCTTGGACATGATCTGGCTGCCGTCTGCCAGTTCCCGGCGCAGCGCGCGCGTGTCCAGCGTCAGGCGGCGGGCATTGGTGGCCTTTTTCGCCAGTTCCGACATGCGATCCGGGTTGAACGGCTTTTCTAGAAAATCGAAGGCCCCGATGCGCATCGCCTCAACCGCCATCGGCACGTCGCCGTGACCGGTGATCATGATGACCGGCAGCGCGCTGTCCGTGCCCATCAACTTCTTGAGGAACTGGATCCCGTCCATGCCCGGCATCTTGATGTCGGAAATCACGATGCCCGGAAAATCCGCGTTGAGCCGCCCCAGCGCCTCTTCGGCACTGGCAAAGGTTTCGGTGTCGTAACCGGACAAGGCCAGCCATTGGCTGATCGACTGGCGCATGTCCTGTTCGTCATCCACGATGGCGATTTTCATTGCGTTGGCCATTGGCAGTTTACTCCGCTGCTTCTGTGGATTCGTTCAAGACGGGCAGTTGCATCTCGAAGACGGCACCGCCGTCCTCTCCGTTGCGGGCGGTCAGACGCCCGCCCAGTTCCGAGACGATGCCCGAGGAAATCGCCAGACCGAGGCCCACGCCATCGCCCGGCTGCTTGGTTGTGTAGAAGGGCTCGAAGAGCGCATCGAGGTCCTCGATCCCAGTTCCGTTGTCGCGCACCGTCAGTGTCGCGGTTTCGCCCGCAGCCAGGATGATGTCCACCTGCGGGTCATCAACGGACTTGGTGGCGTCCAGCGCGTTCCGCAAGAGGTTGACCAGAACCTGCTCGATCCGCATCCGGTCCCCCATGACGCGCACGGGCGCTTCCGGCAGGATCTTGGTGATCTTAACACGGCGCGATTTCAGCTGCGGTTCCATCATCGCCAGGGACGAGGCCAGCGCCTCTCCCATGTCGACGGGGCTGAGCTGTTCCTGGCCTTTCCGCGCAAAACTCTTGAGCTGGCGGGTGATCGCCCCCATGCGTTCGATCAGGTCGTCGATACGGTGAAAGGCGCTCAACGCCTCGTCCGGGCGGTTGCGGCGCAGCAGAAGGCGCGCGCCGGCCAGGTAGGTCTTCATCGCGGCCAGCGGCTGGTTCAACTCGTGGCTGACGGCAGCGGACATTTCGCCCAGGGCCGCCAGTTTCGAGGACTGGGCCAGAGATTGCTCCGCAACGGCAAGGTTTTTCTGTACCCGCTCACGTTCGGCGATTTCCCGGCTGAGGCGGGCGTTCAGGGCGCGCAGTTCGGTGGCGTCGCGCTGGAACAGCGCCATCCGGATCGCGGTCTTGCGCGACAGCGCATAAAAGACCAGGGCAGCCAACAGAGCGAACCCCATGATTTCCAGAGCCAAAACGGCGTTCACCCGCTCGCGCACGCTGGCATAGGTGGTGAAGGTCACAAGCGTCCAGCCCCGGAACGGGATGCGCCCGTCGATCCGCATCACCGCCTCGCCGCGCAGGTAGGCGTCGGCCTGCTGCGCGGTCCAGTCGGCGGTGGCCCGGATGGCGCGTTCGATCGCGCCCTCGGCGGGCTGGCGCTGCAATGCATCCGTCGGCGTCAGCCCGCGCCAGCGCGGTTCCGTCGCAAGGATGATCAGCCCCTCTGAGTTTGTCACCATGACAGCATCGGTGATCCCGGCCCAGGCACGCTCGAACTTGGCCAGGTCGACCTCGACCATTATGACACCGACCGTTTCACCGCCGCTTTCCATGCGCCGGGCGTAGGTAAAGCTGAAATTTCCCGTCTCTTGCGGGAGCGCGGTAAAGACCGTGGTGTTCGAGCGCAGAGCATCGACGAAATAGGCCGCCTCGCGGTGCGACTCGGCCAGGCGGTTGCGGTCTGTCGCGGCCACGGTGCGCCCGTCGCGGTCCAGCAGCATCAGCGAGGCGGCGCCGATCTCGTCCACGAAGGAAATCAACCGCTGCGAGCTTTGCCGGTAGTCCTGCGCGTTCAGCGCGGCGATCAGTGCCGGGTCACGGGCCAGGAGTTGCGGCACGATGGCATTGCGGCGCAGTTCCGAAATCAGGTTGCCCGAATAGAGCGCAAGGCGCAGTTCGGCCCGGTTGCGCACGGACTCGGTAAAGCGGTCGGTCAGCAGCCAGTTCGTGACCCAGACCGTTCCCACGGCCGCCAGCAACAGCAGGACAAGCGCAATGCGCGCACGGCCCGAGAACGGGCCGGCGCGACGCAGTCCGGTTCTGGTGCCATTCGATGCCATGCCGCCCAGAATAGGCTGCGCGGGCCGCACCCTCAAGTCAGGCGGCGGTCAGGGCCCCTGCCAGATGGGCGAAAAGGCGCGCACCATCCTCGTTGCCATGCGCCGCGTCGCTTGCGCGTTCGGGGTGCGGCATCATGCCCAGCACCCGCCGGTTGGCCGACAGCACACCCGCGATATCCCGCGCCGACCCGTTCGGGTTGTCGGTATACCGAAAGGCTACGCGGTCATCCGCTTCCAGCATGTCCAGCGTCGCC
Organism: Antarctobacter albus; assembly: GCF_900101505.1. GTDB lineage: Bacteria > Pseudomonadota > Alphaproteobacteria > Rhodobacterales > Rhodobacteraceae > Antarctobacter > Antarctobacter albus. Next base: position 423,365 of record NZ_FMZI01000001.1, on the reverse strand, counting down.
TCGTCGGCGAAATAATTGCCGTCATGATGCGCGATGGGCAGCGCGATCTCGGTGCCACGGCCATAGCCCTCGGTAAAGATGCTGGCACCCTCGGCGCGCAGGCCGACGGTGCGGCAGATGTATTTCAGGCCCGCATTGCGCAGAAGCGCCCCCGGCAGCAGGCCGGTTTCCGTCAGCACCTGGAAGCCATTGCAGATCCCAAGAGCGTATCCGCCCCGGTCCGCGTGAGCCTTGACCGCGTTCACGATGGGCGCATTGGCCGCGATGGCCCCGCAGCGCAGGTAATCACCAAAGGAGAACCCGCCGGGGATGCCAACCAGGTCGATACCTGCCGGCAGTTCGGTGTCCTTGTGCCAGACCATCTGCACCTGCAGGCCCGCCTTTTCGAAGGCAACGGCAAGATCACGGTCGCAGTTGGACCCGGGGAAGACGATGACGGCAGCTTTCATCAGCACGCTCCTTGTCAGGCGGTGAGTGTCAGGCGGTGAAATCGGTGACGACGGCCACGCCCGGCGGCGTCGGCCCGTTGAAGGCGGCAAGCTCGTCCGAGACCTGGCCCAGGCCGATCTCGCGTCCGATCATCGGTGCCATGTCGACGGCACCGGACTGGATCAGGCTGAACAGTTGTTCGTAACGCCAGGGCGGCATTCCGCGCGACCCGTAAACGGCGAGATTCTTCATGAAGATGCCGTTCATGTCGATCTCCATCGTCGCCGTATGGCCGATGGGCATACCAACCTGAACATGGCGCCCAAGCGGGCGCAGGCACTTGATCGAAGCATTGGTCGTGGCCGCGATGCCCACCGCCTCGATCGAAACATGGGCGCCGCCGCCGGTCAGTTCCTTGATGGCCCGGTGCGCCTTGCCGTCAGAGGCATCGACAACCGCGTCAGCCCCATGTGCCAGCGCGTGGTCCAGCTTTTCGCGCACCACGTCCACGGCGATCACCCGCGCGCCCATCGCCTTGCCGATCAGCAAAGCCGCCAGCCCGATGCCCCCGGTTCCGTGAACCGCCAGCCATTCGCCCGGCTGCAGCGCCGCGCGGTCGGTCAGCGCGTGCCAAGAGGTCATCACGCGGCAGCCCAGCCCGGCGGCGGTGCGCGGCGTCATGAACTCGGGCAGGCGCGACAGGTTGAAATCGCGCGGCACGGCGACGTATTCGGCAAAGGCCCCGTCAGAGCCGATGCCGGGGTAGACCATGTCGTTGCAAGTATGCTGGGCCCCTGCCCGGCAGTCGTTGCAGGTCCCGCACCCCAGGAGGAAGGGCGCGACAAGGACGTCGCCCACCGCGAATTGCGCGCGCGGGCCGGCCTCGACCACCTCGCCGCAGAATTCATGCCCGCCGATGGCGCCCGGTTTCACACGCGGGTGCTCGCCCATCCAGCCATGCCAGTCCGAGCGGCAGACACCGCAGGCCAGGACCTTGAGCACGACGCCGTCCTCCGGACAGGAGGGATCGGGGCGGGTCTCGATACTCAGCGGCGCCTGGTACTCGCTCAGGACGGCCGCGCGCATCACAGGACCTCGATGCGGTAGCTTTCGATCACGGTATTGGCGAGCAGCTTTTCGCACATCTCACCCACGGTCGCCTCGGAGGTGCCATCGGCGAGATCCATCTCGATCACCTTGCCCTGGCGCACCGATCCGACCCCGTCAAAGCCGAGGGCGCCAAGCGCATGGCGCACCGCCTCACCCTGCGGATCCAGAACACCGTCCTTGAGCATCACATGCACGCGCACTTTCATGATCATCCCCTTGCTTGTCTTGTTGGGCAGGAACCGCATCACGCGCGGGAATGCAAGGGCAAAGAAAAACGCCGCCCCCGAAGGGGCGGCGCCGTGACAGTCCGTGAGGACCGCTTATTCCTTGTTACCGCGGCGGATGACGTTGCCCGCGTCCGCCTCGATCCGGAAGGCCCCGGCTGTGTTGCCGGTCAGATCGTTGTTCTCGTAGGTGCCGCCACCGCCTTCGCGGACACGGATCGCCTCGTAGACATTGCCGAAGATCTTGTTGCCACGCACCAGCGGGGTCGACTTGCCCTTGACGGACACACCGTAGAAGCCGTTGCGGAAGATCTCGTTGTTCTCGATCACGCCGCGGCCACCGTCATGGACGTAGATCGCCGACTGCTGACCATCGCGCAGGATGTTGTCATTGACCGTCGGGTTGGCATTGGTCTTGATCTCGATCCCGGCATAGGCGTTGCCGTAGATCTCGTTGTTGAAGATCCGGGCAATTGTGCCGTCGGAGGCCATGATGCCGCCCTGCTGACCGTCACGGATGGTGTTGCCCGTGATCAGCGGATCGTCCGCAGCCTTCACCTCGATCCCCGACAGCGAGTTGTTGAAGATCGTGTTGCCTTCGAACCGGCCCTTGCCACCTTCGTTGATGAAGATGCCCGAACCGCCGCCATCGCGGAAGGTGTTGCCCTTGACGATCGGGTCGGCGCCTTCTTTCAGCTCCAGGCCTGCCAGCGAGTTGCCGAAGATCGTGTTGCCCTCGATCGTCGCCTTGCCGGCCTCGAACATGAAGATACCGCCCTGCGCACCGTCGTGGATGGTGTTGCGACGCACCGTGGCATCCTTGTTGTCACGGATCGCCAGAACCGCCAGGCCCTTCGAGGTCATGTCGTTGTCCTCGATGATGACCGACCCCGCCGCGACGTGGAAGTTGAAGAACTTGCCGCCGTCCTGGTGGATCGAGAGACGCGCCACACGGCCCGACTCTGCGGTCCAGCGGATCGCGTTGTCATCGGCCACCCGCAGGATGATGTCCTGGACCGGACCGACCCCGACGATTTCCAGCGGCTTCGACACGTCGATGCCCTGGGTGTAGACGCCGGGATAGACCTCGATGCGGGCGTTCGGCTCTGCCGCGCGGACAGCATCCGCCAGGCTGGAGTAGTCACCGCCACCCGAGGCCTTGACCGTCACGACGTTGGTGCTGACCGGATCCGGGTCACGGGTGACCTGGCCGGGGCCCTCGATGTTGCCGATGCGGATGACCTTGCCGGCATCGGGTTCGATGCGGAACGTGCCGGCGGTGTTGCCCGACAGGTCGTTGCGCTCGTAGGTGCCGCCGCCGCCTTCACGGATGCGGATCGCCTCGTAGATGTTGCCGAAGATCTTGTTGTCGCGGACCGTCGGGTTCGAGTCGCCCTTGACCGACACACCGTAGAAGCCGTTGCGGAAGATCTCGTTGTTCTCGATCACACCGCGGCCACCGTCGTGGACGTAGATCCCCGACTGCTGACCGTCACGCACCTTGTTGTTGTAGACCTGCGGGTTTGCATCGGTCTTGATCTCGATCCCGGCATAGGCGTTGCCGTAGATCTCGTTGCCGGTGATGCGCGCCACGGCGCCGTCGGAGGCCATGATGCCGCCCTGCTGACCGTCACGGATGGTGTTGCCCGAGATCATCGGGTTGTCGGCGGCCTTCACCTCGATCCCCGACAGCGAGTTGTTGAAGATCGTGTTGCCTTCGAACCGGCCCTTGCCACCTTCGTTGATGAAGATGCCCGACCCGCCGCCATCGCGGAAGGTGTTGCCCTTGACGACCGGATCGGCGCCCTCTTTCAGCTCCAGGCCTGCCAGCGAGTTGCCGAAGATCGTGTTGCCTTCGAGCGTCGCCTTGCCGGCCTCGAACATGAAGATACCGCCCTGCGCACCGTCGCGGATGGTGTTGTTGCGGACAGTGGCACCATTGTTGGCACGGATCGCCAGAACCGCCAGGCCCTTGGAGGTCATGTCGTTGTTCTCGATGATGACAGACCCCGCCGCGACGTGGAAGTTGAAGAACTTGCCGCCGTCCTGGTGGATCGAGAGGTTCGAGACCAGGCCGGATTCCGCGGTCCAGCGGATCGCGTTGTCGTCGGCGACCTTCAGGACGATGTCACGCTTGTTGCCGACACCGACGATTTCCAGCGACTTCGAGACGTCGATGCCACGGGTGTAGGTGCCCGGGTAGACCTCGATGCGCGTGCCCGGCTCTGCCGCGGCAACCGCTGCGGACAGGTCGGAATAATCGCCACCCGAGGGACGGACCGTCAGGACCGGGCCACCGTGCTCGACGGGCTTCTTGGTGGTGTCGACTGTCCGGTCGGGGATGGAACACTCACGCTCGATGATGCGCTGCGCCATCGGGGCAAAGGTGTGATCGCCACATTCGGAGGCGTAGACTTCGTAGCCAGCACAGCCCAGGATCTTGGCCTCGGCCCACATGGCAGAACAGGCCTGCGCATGGTCGCGGCCCGGATCGATCCGCACGGTCTTGTCCGGATCGGGATCGACGACAGTGCCACCGCCCGCAGTCGCCTTGAGCACGCGGCTTTGCGGCAGGATGCGGGTCATGGGGATCGCCATGTTGAAGCCGGTGCGGCTGTCGCCCGCGTGGTGCAGGCCGATCACGGCATGGTCGCTCAGGCGGATGACAGGCGAGCCGGAGTTGCCGCCCAGCGTGTCACAGCTGTGCATAAGCTTGCCCTCGGCGGAGATCGCCGGGATCGCGGCGGCACAGCCTTCGCGGCTGATGTGCTGGGCCTGGCCCTGCGGGTGGCCGATGATCCAGAGGAATTCGCTGTCCTGCGGGTCGGCCTCGGCCAGTTTCAGCTTGCCGTACTTGGTCGACGGGTTTCCGAAGACGCGCAGCACCGTGTAGTCCAACTCGCGGTTGGTCTCGATGATCTGCGGGCTGACGGTATAGCGGTCCACCCCTTCCGAGCTTCCCGGCTTGATGAAACCGGCGACGAACTGCGCCGCCTGCACGCCGCTGTCACGACCGGTGGGATCGCCGTCCATGCCCGGAATGCAGTGGTGGTTTGTCAGGATGTGCTGATCGTCGACGATGAAGGCGGTGCAGAAGCCCGTCTTGCCGTTCTTGAACAACATGTCCAGGCGGCCGATCGGGCGGCCCAGCTTGATGATCGGGCTGTTCTCGCCGTACTTGATGATCGGCTCGTTCTGGTAGTCGCCGAAGGCCTGCTCGAAGACAAGCCCGTCTCCGCCCGCCGACTGACGCGGCTGGATGACGATCTTGCCAAAGTCTGCGGGATCGAATTCGGCGGGAGCCTGCTGCGCAACGGCTGGGCCGAATGCGGCCGCCGCCCCTGCACAAAGTGCGAGTGCTGACATGAGTTGACGCATGATAATGTCCCCGTTGGAAAGAATACTGTTTGAAACTACTTTGATCGCGACCCTGCCGCCAAGTAAAGAATTCCTTGCCTGACGTGGCGCCAGCGCCCTCTATCAGGGGGATTCGGGCAACGATCACTGTGTTTCAAAAGACGAAACAGCGGCGCATCGCGCCGCTGCAATCGTCCCGGTCACGCCTGCGTGATCACCCGCGCCCGGACGCCTGCTGAAGCCGCTCCAGCGCGCCGCGCGTGGTCGGGCCAAAGGCGCCATCCACCTGCCCTGCCCCCAGGTAGCCGCGCCGCACCAGCTCTCGCTGGATCTCTCGCGTGGTGGCATTGGGCAGCTTGTGCAACTGGGTGATCGGATGGGCATAGCCGTCGGCGATGGACTCGACCAGGTAGCGCGCCGCCTGGACGTGGTCCGCACGCACCGCACGGCCAAGGCTGTAGTAAACCCCCAGCGAGAACTTGCCCTGCGGCAGCCCCGCCGCCGCGGTCTCGCGGTAGATGGCCAGCGCCCGGTCAAAATCCTTCCGGACACCCAGCCCGCTGTTATAGGCCACCCCCAGCGAATAGCGCGCAGGCATGAAGCCGGACATGCGCGGGTTCTGCAGGATCGGAAGCGCCTCGCCATAGCGCTTCTTTGTGATCATCGCCCGAGCATAGCCGTAGTGCACCGCAGGATCGTCGCTGACCTTGCGCGCCGCGCTGCAGGCCAGTTCCGCCGCATCGGCGTCGAAATCCTCGCGCGACACGCCGGTGATCCCCTCGACCGCGAACACGGGCATGGAAACCTCCAGGCAGCGGACGACGATCGGCGGGCGGGCGGCGGCCTCTTCGGCCTCCAGCCGCAGTGCCGCGACACGGACCTCGGTCACGGCGAACTGTTCGCGGGCGTCCGCGAGATGCGCCTCGACCACCGAAAGCCAGTCGTCAGCCAGCCCTGCCGTGCTTTCGATACGCGCCAGCGCCTGGAGGACCTCGGCCTCGGTGCCGGCCTTGCGGATGGTCTCCAGCCCGCTGCCGATGGCGCGGCCAAATCGCTCCATGCCCTCGACGCGGGCTTTCACCCGTAGCGTTTCACCGGCCAGCCCGCGCCCAAGGCTTTCCCAGACATCGGCCGCCTCGGCATCGCCGGGACCGCCGGACCGGCGGGCGGTGGCGGCCTGCGTCCTGGCCCGGTTCACGAGGGCCTCGTAGAGCGCCAGCAATTCCTTGGCCTCTTCATGATCCACGGTCATCGCCCGGCGGGCATCGTTGGCCTTGATCAGCGCCCGGTCGATCGTGCGGCGCAACGCGGCAGAGCGTTGATCCTGCACCGCGTCCTTCAGCATGGCCACGGCGCGCAACTCTCCATCCTTGAACAGGGTTTCGGCCTCGCTCTTGCGCGAAGAGACAAAGGCCAGGCGCTCGCGGCTGGACTCTGCCAGGGTGGCGGTGCGTTTCAGGACGGACTCGATCTCGGCCTCGGTCGTGGCGCCGCGCAGCACGTCAAGTTCCCGGTCGATCGAGCTGAGCAGCGTCGGCATCACGCGGGCGCGTTCCTGCGCCTCGGTCAGCGGGGTGCGCAGGCGCTGCGTGATCCGGTCCCAAAGCGCCGACACCTCGGCGCTGCCCGGATCGAAGGAGGACTCGGCGTCACCGGCACGGGCCCGGGCCCGGTTGACCGTGCCTTCAAGGCTCAGCACCGCGCGTTCGGCGGCGCTGACCTCGCGCGAGATTTCGGCCCGCTGCAATTCGGCGGTACGCAGGGCCTCGTCGATGCGGGCCTTCAGGACATCGGCCTTGTCGGTGTCGACCGGGTCGGGGTCTGTTTCCTCGGCCAGCTTGCAAGTCCGGTCTGCCAGCCCCTGCGCCAGCGGCGCAAGCGGGTGCTCCCCACACTGGGCCAGGAAGGTCTGGTAGCCGAGGCATCCATGCTGTTCCGCCGCTGTCCAGAGAACCTCGCAGGCGCCCTGCCCCTTGGGCACTTCCGGCGGACGGGCCGGGGCGGCGGCCTTGAGGATCGCACTTTCCTTGAGAATGCGGGTCATCGGGATGGCAAAGTTGAACCCGGTGCGGTTGTCGCCCGCGTGGTGCAGCGCCACGACCTGCCGGTCGGAAATCCGGAACACGGGAGAGCCCGAGTTGCCCCCCAGCGTGTCGCAGGTATGGACCACCTTGCCCTCGGTCGAGACCGGCGGATCGCCCGCGGCACAGCCCTCGCGGCTGATGTGCTGGGCCTGCCCCTGCGGGTGGCCGATGATCCAGAGGAATTCCGACGGATCGGGATCGGCATCGGCCAGTTCGACGGTGCCATAGCGCGCCGAGGGATCCCCGAAGACACGCAGGACCGAGTAATCCAGCGCGGCGCTGGTCTCAAGCGGCTCCAGCCCCACCTGGAATTTCTCGGCCGTGTCGGGCTTGGCGGCATCGACATAGCCCGCGACGAACTGCGCCGCCTGCACGCCCGTGCCGTCAATGCCCGGGATACAGTGATTGTTGGTCACAAGGTGCTGCGTGTCGACGATGAAGGCGGTGCAATAGCCGGTCTTGCCGTTCTTGTAGAGCACATCCAGCCGCCCCACAGGGCGCCCGAGCCTGCGCGCGATGCTTTTCTCGCCGTAAGAGATGACAGGCTCGTTCTGGTAGTCGCCAAAGGCCTGTTCCAACACGAACCCCGTGCCCGCCGACTGGCGTTTGGCCACGACGATCTTGCCGAAATCGGCGGGATCGAATTCCACCGGCTGCGCGGCGAGCGGCGCGGCGAGCATGGCGGTCAGAAAGACACTCAAGACGGAATGGCGCATTTTGTGGCCTCGTCGGAAAAAGGGTGCGCAAAGGTTACGCTCCGTCACCCCATTCCGCCAAGTCCGGAATCTCTGGCCTCAATCCGGGCGCGAAATCACCCGCCTCAGGGTCTTGTTGATCGTTCTGCTGCGTTCGCCCTTGCTCGTGCCTGTCTGGACCTGCCTGCCTCTTGAACTGATGACCCAGCCCAGACCCGGATCAAACCAATCGGTATAGCTTGCCTGCAGGTTGTCGGTTTCAAAAGTGTATTCGATTTCCCAGACCAACCGCCGCCCGGAGTTCGACGTGGCATAGATTTCGCAGCACCGCTGCACGAGGGACATGCGATAGATAGCCTCTGGTTCGGGATCGGTGTCCCAGTCCCAGTTTTCGGTCCATGTCATGCGCTTGCCGTTGCGCATCGGGTAGAACGGACCGCCCGTCTCTTCCGTAGTTTCAACTTTCGAGGCGGCGCGGTCATTCAGGATGTCCGCCGCGGTTGCGCCCTTTCCCGGTTCCAAAACACGCGCGGAATAGTCGGCTGCGACGAACTTGAACCCATCGCGTTGCACAAAACCCTGGCATTTGCTGTTGCCCTCCTCGCACCACAAATAGGCCACATGCCCATCTGGTGCGGGCAGAAAGTGATAGGCGACATCCAGGGCGCTGGAGTCATCCAACTCGTCCTCGGTGAAAAACGTGGTGCGCTCGCGCATCACAAACTGCAACCCGGCCAGCGGGCCGGGATCGGGTTCGATCAGCGTGGCGGACAAGGCTTTCATCGCCGCTTCCCGCTGTTCTTTTGCTTCCGTCGCCAGCGGCGACAGCCGGTCTCTCTCAGTCTTGTAAAGCTGGAGTTTCGCCAGCAAGTCCGCCGCCGCCTCGCGCGCGGCGGCCTCTGTGCCTTCGCGAATGACGGCAAGGTCGCCCCGCACACGCGCCAGGATCCTCTTGTCCTCCAGGTCACGCGCCCCGTAGATCTCCTCGACCTTGGCATGGATCTCCAGGATCTTCGCCACATGGGGCGCGACGGCCGCGCGCGCGGGCGCAGCAAGGGGGTTTTCGTCCATCGCCTCGGCGAACATCTCGGTCAGGATTCTCGCGTTGATCGCGTCGGCCCGGGCCCATCCGGTATCGTCAAGCACCTCTTCGATGTCGCGGGCCGTCTTTCTGGCCCAGTCTTCCAACTCATCCCGCGACAGCGCGTCGAGGTCGACGATGTCCTCTGCCGGGGCTTCCGGCGCAATCGCATCTGCTTCGGCAGGCGGTGCATCGTCGCGCGCGGTTTCTTCAATCGGCGGTTTGGCCACCGCAGGGGCGTCGGGCGCCTTTTCTTCCGGCACGGCGGCAAGACGGCGCGCGTCCTCTGCCGCCTCCAGCTCGCAGACCCGCTCCGCGTGACGCGACACCATTGCCGCCAGCGGATGCGCCTCGCAGGTTTCAAGAAAGGTCTCGTAGCCCGCGCAGCCATAGTCCGGTGCGGCCTCCAGCATCGCTTCGCAACGGGCATCCACCTGCGGCGCCTTTGGAACGGGCGCCACCGGCACCGCCGCCTTCAGCACCGCGCTTTCGGCGAGGATACGCGCCATCGGGATGGCAAAATTATAGCCCGTCCGATTGTCGCCCGCATGATGCAGCGCCACGACCTTGCGGTCGGTGATCCGAAAGACCGGCGAGCCGGAGTTGCCGCCCAGCGTGTCACAACTGTGCACCAGCTTGCCTTCTGGCGACACGGCCGGATCGTCGGCGGCACAGCCCTCGCGGCTGATATGCTGCGCCTGCCCCTGCGGATGGCCGATGATCCAGAGCAGCTCCGCGTCCTCGGGCGCCTCAACGGCCAGGTCGACCTTGCCAAAGCGGGCCGAGGGATCGCCAAAGACGCGCAGAACGGAATAGTCCAGCGGCACGCTGGTCTCGACCGGCCTGGTCGAGACCTGGAATTTTTCCGCCCCGCGCGCCTGTGCCCCGTCCACGAAACCGGCGACGAACTGCGCCGCCTCGACCCCCGCACCCCCGACGCCGGGGATGCAGTGGTTGTTGGTCAGGATATGTTGCGCATCCACGATGAAGGCGGTGCAGACACCGGTCTTGCCGTTGTCATACAGGACATCCAGCCGCCCCACGGGTCGGCCCAGACGACGCGGCAGGCTGTTTTCGCCATAGGTCAGGATCGGCTCGTTCTGGTAGTCGCCAAAGGCCTGTTCAAAGGTCAGGCCGCCGCCACCGGCGGATTGCCTCGGCGCCAGGATGACCTTGCCGAAATCGGCAGGGTCGAATTCGACGGGCTGGGCCGCGAGCGGCGCGGCACAGAGCAGGGAAAGAACAAAGGCACAGCGTCGGATCACGGGGACCTCGCTTAGATTGAGGTTTCCCCTAGGCTAGGCCGACACGGGTCAAAGACCAAGGGTGGGTTTTCCACCACCCCGTTGCATACCTAGGGCAGGCAGTCGTCGCCCGGCCCCGGCCGGCAGGTCCTTAGCTGTTCCCGGGCGATCCGAGCGATCCGCGGGCTGGCCTCGATGATCCGCGCGACGGGCACCGCCACGGCGTCTCCCTCGGGCCCGTTCCCCGAACGGTGCAAGGCAGAAACCGCGATCGGCCCCGAAATATCGAAGAGCGGCGCGCCCGAGGTGCCCGGCAGGGTATCGCAGCGATGGCCCAGCCGGCCGTCCGGGGTCACGGCGGGGTCGGTCGCCGCACATCCAAGGCGTGCGATCCGCAGCGGGCCTGCCACCGGATGGCCGATCATCCACATCGGCTGCGCGCCCAGAACCGGGCGCAACGCGAACCGGACAGCGCCAAAACGCAGCGACGGCGCGCCAAAGACCTGCAAGAGCGCGTAACCCGTCTCTCGGTCGATCTCGATCGGACGGTGATCGACAGTGTAGACCTGCGCCACGGAGGGCATCTCACCGTCATCAAAGCCCATCACCAGCGTCATGGCCACGATGCCTCCCTCGACGGGCAGGCAGAGGTCGGAGGTCAGCACAAACGCCTCGTCCACGATGACGGCGGTGCAGTGACGGACCTTGTTGCCATTGCTGGCGTATAGGACATCCAGCCGCCCGACGGACCGGGCGGCCATGCGCATCGGGCTTGTATCGGCAAAGGCCGACAGCGGCTCGTTCATGTCCCGCGTCCCCGCGGCACCGACCCTGACCGACCGGACCGGAACCGGCTGGACAATGCGGCCAAAGGCCAGGGGATCGCCTTCGAACGGCTGCGCCTGCGCCGCAGGCACCGGCAGACCAAGCATCAGGACCGCCAGGGCGAAAACAACTGCAACCGTTCTGAACATCATTGATCCGTACACATTGGCCAGGCAGATGTGCTGCGGGAAACACCATCCGTCAAGGACGACGTCACGCCCCCGGACAGCTCCAGCCCTCATAGCGCCATCGCCACCCGGCCAGCGCCTTGTCCAGCTCGTCAGTATGGGCATCGAAGTCCTCACCCGCCACGGCACGGTCCTCGGCAAAGGCAAAACCACCGCCCTCGGCTTCGGTGAGTTGGAATCCCTTGATGGCCAGGAAATCCTGAACCACCGTGGCGTTGATGTCGCCCGCCGGGCTGGGCGTGGCGCGATGCACCACGCGCCGCACCCCGGTGCCGTCATCGCCCCGCGCCGCAAGCTCTGCCCTCAATGCGTCGTTGCGCGCCTGGTTGGGGGCCTTTCGCTTGCGGAACAGGCCGAACATCAGTTGATGAGCTTGGGCTTTGCCATATGCGTCGCGGATTTCGGCATCACGCCCAGGCGGCGCGCCACCTCGGTATAGGCATCCGCGAGGTTGCCCAGGTCATGCCGGAACACGTCCTTGTCCAGCTTCTGGCCGGACTCTATGTCCCACAGCCGGCAGCTGTCGGGCGAGATCTCGTCCGCCACGATCAGGCGCTGGTAATCGCCGTCATAGACCCGGCCGACCTCGATCTTGAAGTCCACCAGCCGGATGCCGACGCCGTACATCAGGCCCGACAGGTAATCGTTCACGCGCAGCGCCAGCGCCACGATATCGTCCATGTCCTGCTGGCTGGCCCAGCCGAAGGCGGCAATATGTTCCTCTGTCACAAGCGGATCGCCCAGCTTGTCGTCCTTGTAGCAGTATTCGACGATCGGACGCGGCAGGGCTGTGCCCTCCTCGATCCCCAGTCGCTTGGACATCGACCCGGCGGCATAGTTGCGCACGATTATTTCCAGCGGCACGATCTCGCAGGCACGGACCAGTTGTTCGCGCATGTTCAGCCGCTTGATGAAATGGGTCGGGACACCGATGCCGTTCAGCCCGGTCATGAAGAACTCGGACAGGCGGTTGTTCAGCACCCCCTTGCCCTCGATCACGTCCTTCTTCTCGGCGTTGAAAGCGGTGGCGTCATCCTTGAAATATTGCACGATGGTGCCCGGTTCGGGGCCTTCATACAGGATCTTCGCCTTGCCTTCGTAGATTTTCTTGCGCCGTGCCATCGGGGCCCTTTCCAAACGGATAGACCGCGCAAGGAGAATCCGGGCGCGGTGGCGTTTTCCTTATTACAGAGCCCGTCATGCTGCAAGTCGGGCGCGGGCTGCGGCGCTTCTGCCCCTTGCACCGCGCGCCCCGGAGCGGCATATCCAAGGGAAAGTCACGTTGCCGAGGGAGCCGCGCTCATGACCACCTTCGACGATCGCGAAAACGCGTTCGAGAACAAGTATGCCCACGACGAGGAAATGAAGTTCAAGGCCGAGGCCCGCGCCAACAAGCTTCTGGGGCTCTGGGCGGCCGAACTGCTGGGCAAGACCGGCTCTGACGCCGATGCCTATGCCGTCGAGGTCATCAAGGCCGATTTCGAGGAAGCCGGCCACGAGGACGTGGTGCGCAAGGTCGCGGGCGACCTGGGCGACAAGGCCACCGCGGACGAGATCCGCTCCAAACGCGCGGCGCTGCTGGTCATGGCCAAGGACCAGATCATGAAAGAGGCCTGAGGGTTTCTTGCAGGGACATTGCCAGGCCAGCCGCCACGCGGCTGGCCTTTTTTGTGGGCAAGCGTCGCCGCGCCCCACTCGTTCCAGCCGTCCCGTTTCTAGCCGTCCCGGCCCGGTTCTTTCGGGTCGCTGGAGAACAGGGCAATCTTGTTGCCCTGAGGGTCGCGCAGGTAGCCCACATAGAAGTTCGGCCCATATGACGCCCGAAAGCCGGGCTGGCCTTCGTCGGTCCCGCCCGCGTCAAGCGCGGCGGCATGGAGGTCCCGCACCTGTTTTTGACTGCGCGCCTCGAAGGCGATCATGGATCCGTTTCCGGCCGTTGCCGGCCCCCCATCGAAGGTCGGCTTGACGTAGAAATCAGGCAAGGCGACAGGCTGGCCCGCCTGCACGGGCAGGCAATAGCTCAACCCTTCCGGCCCCTCGGCCAGGTCATAGCCCAGGGCGGGCAGGAAGGCGGAATAAAACCGTTTGGAACGCGCGATATTATCCGTCCCCACCGTGACATAGGCAATCATTACTGGCTCTTCTTTCCGGACATTTGGTCATTCGCCGTCGCTGTCCGTCTTGTTGTAGGTCAGGGTCGGGGGCGGGACAATATACCCCGTTCCGTCCGCACCACCCCGCCGGTCTGGACATTTCCGCGCCGCTCTGCACAGATGCGCGGCAGATACGGAACGGGACCTCCCTTAATGCACGACACCTTGCGCGGCTGCCTCTGGATGACAGGGGCCATCGCCTCTTTCACCGTCATGGCCATCGCCGGGCGCGCGGTCAGCCTCGATCTCGATACCTTCGAGATCATGCTGTACCGGTCGCTCATCGGCATCGCGATCGTGCTGTCCGTGGCCGGCATGGCGGGCACCCTGTCCCACATAACGACCCGCAACATGCGCACCCACCTGCTGCGCAACCTCTTCCACTTTTCCGGCCAGAACCTGTGGTTCTTCTCGATCACCGCGATCCCGCTGGCCCAGGTCTTCGCAATCGAGTTCACTTCGCCCTTCTGGGTCATGCTGCTGAGCGCGCTGATCCTGGGCGAAAGGCTGACGCCGAACCGCGTGGGCGCGGCGATCCTGGGCTTTATCGGCATCCTGATCGTCACCCGCCCCTCGCCCGAGACAGCCGATATCGGCCAGCTCACCGCCGCGCTGGCGGCCATCGGCTTTGCCGGCTCTGCGGTCTTTACCCGGCTGCTGACCCGAACCGAGCGGATCACCTGCATCCTCTTCTGGCTGACCGTCATGCAGGCGGCTTTCGGTCTCGTCTGCGCGGGCATCGACGGCGACATCGCCCTGCCCGCCGCCGACAGCCTGCCCTGGGTGGTGCTGATCGCCTTCGCCGGGCTGGTTGCGCATTTCTGCCTGACCACGGCGCTCTCGCTGGCGCCTGCGACGGTGGTCATGCCCATCGACTTTGCCCGCCTGCCGGTGATCGCGCTGGTCGGCATGCTGGTCTACGCCGAGGCGCTGGACCCGCTGGTCCTGCTGGGCGCGCTGGTCATCTTCGGCGCCAACTATGCGAACATCTGGTTCGAAACGCGCAAGACCCGGTAAACAGGGCCTTTTCCGGGACCAACGCCGCCCCGCGCAAGGTGTTACAATTTCGTGACGTTGCGTTGCGGACACGGTTGCTGACGTTTCGTCACAGATTGACCGTTTCGTTAACCCCTCAATAGCTTATCCACAGGAGACTTCCCACACTCAGGGATAGAGGGACAAAATGATAAATCGACTTATAGGGGTGGGCGCGCTGGCGCTGGCACCGCTGGCGGCGCAAGCCGGCGGCATCGACCGTTCGGGCCAATCGATCGGCGTGATCTTCGAAAAAGGCACTTATGCCGAGTTCAGCTTTGGCTCGGTTTCGCCGAACGTGTCCGGCATGCAGGTCGTCACCTTTCCCCCGGCACTGGGCGGCTCGACGGCGGGCAGCAAGTCCGGCGACATGACGAACAGCTACCTGCAGTTCGGCGCCGCGCTGAAACACGACTACAACGACAAGTTCTCGGTCGCCCTGATCCTTGAACAGCCCTTCGGCGCCGACGTGGAATACGACACCGGCACCGGCTACTTCGCCTCTAGCGCCACAGCCAAGCTGCAGTCCGAAGGCCTGACCGCCGTCGCGCGGTACAAGTTCAACGAGAACTTCAGCGTGCATGGCGGCGTCCGCTACCAGCGCCTCACCGCCGAGGCCTTCATTCCCTACATCACGCTGCCCGTCGGACCGCTGGCCGGCACCCCCTATAGCGCGGATACCCAGCGCGACGCGGGGTGGGGTTACCTGCTGGGGGCCGCCTATGAACGGCCCGACATCGCCCTGCGCGTCGCGCTGACCTACAACTCGGGGATCCAGCACGATCTGCCGACGGTCGAAAGCTCGGCCATCGGCCTCGCCAACAGCTCGACCACCGGAATCAAGACGCCGCAATCGGTGAACCTGGAATTCCAGACCGGCATCGCCCCGGACACGCTGCTCTTCGGTTCTGTCCGCTGGGTCGACTGGAGCGAGTTCGAAATCCGTCCCACCGATTACGACGCCCTGACCGGCGCGCTGGCCGGCGGCCCGGGGGTTGCGCTTGTCTCCTACCAGGATGACACGATCACCTATAACCTCGGCGTCGGCCGCCGCTTCAACGAGAACTGGGCCGGCTCCGTCTCGGTCGGCTACGAGCCGGCAAACAGCAATTTCGCCTCGAACCTGGGACCGACCAACGGCAACTGGAGCGTCGGACTCGGCGCCGCCTATACCCAGGGCAAGTACGAGATTTCCGGCGGCGTGCGCTATGTCCGCATCGGCGAAGCGGAAACCGAGGTCGGCCCCTTCTCGCCCGCGACCTCCTTTGACGACAACCACGCCATCGGCGTCGGCATGAAGATCGCGGTCAACTTCTGATCCTGCACCTGACCGGACGGAGTGACCCGGGGCTGCCAGCGGCCCCGGGTTTTTCGTATGGCGCGGTCCAATGCGCAGGTTCCGGATCGCGCGGCGGGCCTCTCGGGGCTACTCCGGAACCATGACACAGACCTCCCTTTCCCCCCGCGCCTGGGCCGAGCTGATCCTGCTGGGCCTGATCTGGGGCTGTTCCTTTCTTGCGATCCGCACCGCGCTGGACGAGATCGGGCCGCTGACCTCCGTCCTCTTTCGCACCGGCATTGCGGCGCTTGTGCTCTGGCCGGTGATCCTCTGGCGCGGGATCGCCCTGCCGCGCGGCTGGCGCATCTGGCGCGGCCTGCTGGTCATGGGGGTGCTCAACAACGTGATCCCCTTCACCCTGATGGCCTGGGGCCAGTTGCACATCCCCTCGGGCCTGACCTCGATCCTCAACGCAACGACGGCGATCTTCGGGGTGCTGGTGGCCGCGGCGGTCTTTGCCGACGAGCGGCTGACCACGCGCAAGGCGCTGGGTGTCACACTGGGGTTCGCGGGCGTGGTGACGGCGATCGGCCCGGCGGCGCTGCTGAGCCTCGACCTGACCTCGACCGCACAGCTTGCGGTGATTGCCGGGACCTTCTCCTATGCCTGTGCGGGGGCCTGGGCGCGCGTCCATCTGCGCGGGCTGGCACCCCTGGCCGCCGCCGCCGGCATGTTGACCTCCTCGACTCTGGTCATGGCGCCGCTGACCCTGATGACCGAGGGGCTGCCCAGCCTCGCGCTGTCTTCTGCCACCTGGATCGGCATTCTCTACTACGCGCTGATCGCCACCGCGCTGGCTTATCTGTTGTATTACCGTGTGCTTGCGATGGCGGGTGCGGGCAACCTGATGCTGGTCACGCTGCTGATCCCGCCCACGGCCATCGCACTTGGCGCCCTCGTCCGCGCCGAGGACCTGCACCCGGGCGCCTACGCGGGGCTGGCGCTGCTTGCCCTTGGCCTGTGCGTTCTGGATGGGCGGTTGTTCCGGACGGCGGTCAGGGTTTGACGCGGGCGCACGGCCCGCGTAATCCGGTCCAAACCGACTTAACGGGATGCGATCCGCGATGCTCTACCCCACTGCCCAGGCCTGGCGCGATGCGCCCCGCAAACGCGTTGTGCTTTATGCCATGTCGGGCCTCGGCAAGACCCATGTGTCGAACCTGCTGCGCGAGGAAGGCGGCTGGTTCCACTATTCCATCGATTACCGCATCGGCACCCGCTACATGGGTGAATACATCGCCGACAACGCCAAGCGTCACGCCATGCAGGTGCCCTTCCTGCGCAAGCTGCTGCTGACGGATTCGATCTACATCGGCTCCAACATCTCCTTCGACAACCTCACGCCCGTCTCGACCTACCTCGGCAAGCCCGGCAACCCGGAACTTGGCGGCCTGACGATGGACACCTACCGCCTGCGCCAGTCGCAATTCGAACGCGCCGAACGCCAGGCCCTGCTGGACACCGAGTATTTCATCTGGCGGGCCGAGGATCTCTATGGCTACCCGCATTTCATCTGCGACACCGGCGGCAGCATCTGCGAATGGGTCGATCCCGCCGACCCCGAGGACGAGATCCTGACCGCGCTCAGCCAGCAGGCCCTGATGGTCTGGATCAAGGGCAGCGAGGCCCATACCGAGGAACTGATCCGCCGCTTCGACCGGGCGCCCAAGCCGATGGCCTACCAGCCTGCCTTCCTCGAAGATGCCTGGGCGCGCTACCTGGACGAATTCGGCCTGACCGAACAGCAGGTCGACCCCGACACCTTCATCCGCTGGACCTATGCCCAGGCGCTGGCCCACCGCCAGCCGCTCTACGAGGCGATGGCCGAAAAATGGGGCGTGACGGTCGAGGCCACGGATATGGCTCAGGTCCGCGACCAGGCCGATTTCATCGAGCTGATCGCCGCCGCCCTGCCGCAGGGCTGACGCGCGGCCCCGGAACGGTCTCCTGCACAAGAAATGGACGTCACCGGTATTATCTTTGCCCGATCCGCCCCGGGCTGTTGCTAGGCCTGGCCCCGACACATAGTGTCGGGCGCATATGCGAACATCGTGGTTCACATTCGGAAAGACCGGCGGGCAAACCGGGGCGCGGCCCCATCGTCGCGCCGGTGCCCGCAGGGGCGGACCCGAGATCCGGGCAGGGACGCATGCGGCCGGCACAGGGCCGCCCTGACGCGACCCTTCCCCCCCGCCTCATCCCCGGTTTTCACCGCTGCCCCGGCTCCGCCCCGGCCAATTGGCCCGGAACCGTGCGGGTGGCCCGTTTCTCCTGCTTGCCCCATGACAGCCGATCCCCTATCTAGGCCTCCGCGCCGTGAAAGGACCCGACCGATGCCCATCAAGCTGCCCTCCGACCTGCCCGCCTTCGATGTGCTCACGCGTGAGGGTGTCATGGTCATGACCGAGGAACAGGCAGCCCGGCAGGACATCCGCCCGCTGCGCATCGGTCTGCTCAACCTGATGCCCAAGAAGATCCAGACGGAAAACCAGTTTGCCCGCCTGATCGGGGCCACGCCGCTGCAGATCGAGTTCAGCCTGATCCGCATGTCCGAGCACCAGACCAAGAACACCGCCGCCGAGCACATGGAGACCTTCTATCGCCCCTTCACCGAGGTGGCCGCCTCCGGCGAGAAGTTCGACGGGCTGATCATCACCGGTGCGCCGATCGAGCATCTGCCCTTCGACGAGGTCACCTACTGGGACGAGCTGCGCCAGGTCTTCGACTGGACCCAGACCCATGTGCATTCCACCTTCGGCGTCTGCTGGGGCGGGATGGCGATGATCAATCATTTCCACGGCGTGAAGAAACACATGCTCGAGGCCAAGGCCTTTGGCGCGGTGCGGCACCGCAACCTGGAACCGGCCTCGCCCTACTTGCGCGGGTTCTCCGACGACATGGTGATCCCGGTGTCGCGCTGGACGGAAATTCACCGTGACGAGGTGACGGCCGCCGGCCTGCCGATCCTGATCGACTCCGAGGAAACCGGCCCCTGCCTGGTCGAGGACCCGTGCCACCGGGCGCTCTATATCTTCAACCATCTCGAATACGACAGCGGCACTCTCAAGGAAGAATACGACCGCGATTTCGCGGCGGGGAACCCGATCAACGTGCCGGCCAACTACTACCCGGACGACGATCCGTCGAAACCGCCGCAGAACCGCTGGCGCAGCCATGCGCATCTTCTTTACGGAAACTGGATCAACCAGATCTACCAGTCGACGCCTTTCGACCTATCCTTAATCGGAAAGGCCCCTGTCGAAGCCTGACAGGGGTCCGGTCCGTCACGGAGTAAAAGGTGTTACGTATCCTGGGTGCCGTTCTTCTTCTTTCCCTGCTGGGCGGCTGCGCCGTCACGCAGATGCGCGCCGACCGCATGGAGCGCGAGGCAGAGACACGCTGGCCCCCCGTGGGCCGGTTCGTCGAGGTCGATGGCCTGCGGGTCCACTACGTCCAGAAAGGCCGCGGCCCGGACGTGGTGCTGCTGCATGGCGCCAGCGGCAACCTGCGCGATTTCACCTTTCAACTGGTCGACCGGCTGGCGCGCGACTATCGCGTGACCGCCTTCGACCGTCCCGGGCTGGGCTACACCACGCGCGAGGCGCGCTTTCAGGGCGCCTTCAATGCCCGCGCGGAAACCCCGCAGGACCAGGCTGCCGCGCTGGCGGCGGCGGCGGCAAAGCTGGGGATCAGGCGGCCCGTGGTGGTCGGCCATTCCTTTGGCGGGGCGGTGGCGATGGCCTGGGGGCTGGACCAGGATGCCGCCGCCGTCGTCAGCCTGGGCGGCGCGATCATGCCTTGGCCCGGATCGCTCGACAGCCAGTACCAGGTGCTGGGAAACCCGCTGGGGGGCGCCGTCGTGCCGCAATTCGTGACCGCCTACTACTCCGAAGACCGCGCCCGGCAGGCGGTGGCGGGCATTTTTGCGCCCCAGGGTGTGCCAGAGGGCTACCTCGACCACATCGGACCCGGCCTCAGCCTGCGGCGAGAGACGATCCGCGCCAATGGCCGCCAGGTCGCCGCCCTGCGCCCCGCCCTTGTCGAGATGTCCAGACGTTATCCGCAGATGACGATTCCCGTCGAGCTGGTGCATGGCACCGCCGACACCACCGTGGGCTATGAAATCCACAGCGTCGCCGCCGACAAGCTCTTGCCCGATGCCCGCGTCACCCCCTTGGAAGGTGTCGGCCACATGCCCCAGCACGCCCGCCCCGGCGCCGTGATCGAGGCCGTGCGCCGCGCCACGGCCCGCGCCGGCCTGCGCTGACCCCGGGTCGTCGTCCGCCCTGTCACAGGCCCGACAATGGTTTGCGTTAATCCTCTTAACATCCCATAGTGCCGGTCACTTAGACGCGCGAGGCCCTCCATGACGCTCCCCTTCGACGGCGCCATTTCCAGCTACTTCGAGCATGACGCCCCCAAGCCCGTGCGCGAGGCGATCAGCCGCGCCGACAAGGACGACATCCTCGACACCGGCTATCCCTATTCCGAGGAGATGAAGCGCAAGGCCTACGACAAGGAGATGGAGCGCCTGCAGATCGAGCTGGTCAAGATGCAGGCCTGGGCCAAGGAAACCGGTGCCCGCCTTGCGCTGGTCTTCGAGGGGCGCGATGCCGCCGGCAAGGGCGGCACGATCAAACGCTTCCGGATGAACCTCAACCCGCGCGGCGCCCGTGTCGTGGCGCTTGGCACGCCGTCCGACCGCGAACAGACCCAATGGTATTTCCAGCGCTACATCGACCATCTTCCTGCGGCGGGCGAAATCGTCTTCTTCGACCGGTCCTGGTACAACCGGGGCGTGGTCGAACATGTCTTCGGCTTCTGCAACAACGCACAGCGCGAGCACTTCTTCACCCAGGTCCCCGCCTTCGAAAAGATGCTGGTGGACGAGGGCATCCATGTTTTCAAGTTCTGGCTGAACGTGGGCCGCGCCGAACAGCTGCGCCGCTTCATGAAACGCGAGAACGACCCCCTGAAACAGTGGAAGCTCAGCCGCATCGACGTCGAGGGGCTGGCCCGCTGGGACGCCTATTCCGCCGCCATCCAGGAAACCCTGACCCGCAGCCACACCGCCACCGCGCCCTGGACGGTGGTGCGCTCGGACGACAAGAAACGCGCCCGGCTGGCCGCGATCCGGCATGTGCTGACTCACCTGGACTATGCGCGCAAGGACGTGAAAGCCCTCGGCGCGACGGATTCCAGGATTCTCGGCGGGCCGGAGATCTGGGAGGCCTGACGGGCCGGACATGGTCAAGAAACGCGGATACCATCACGGCAACCTGCGCCAGGCGCTGGTCGAGGCCGCGCTGAAGCTGATCGAGGAGAAAGGCCCCTCGGGCTTCACGCTCTCGGAGGCGGCGAAACAGGCGGGTGTCACCCCGGCGGCGGTCTACCGGCATTTTTCCGGGCGCGAGGACCTGATCGCCGAGGCCGCGCGCCAGGGCTATGAGATTTTCGCCGATGTCATGCAATACGCCTATGACAAGGGGCAGCCATCGGCGCTGGCCGCCTTCGAGGCAACGGGCCGCGCCTACCTGGCCTTCGCCCGCAAGTACCCCGGCCATTACATCGCGATGTTCGAATCCGGGGTGTCGGTCAACCACTCGCCGGAACTGGCGATGGCCTCGGCCCGGGCCCGCGCGGTGCTGGAAACCGCGGCCGAGAAACTGTCACAGCATATCCCGCCCGAAAAACGTCCGCCTCCGGCGATGTTTTCGGCCCATATCTGGGCGCTCAGCCACGGGGTGGTCGAGCTGTTCGCCCGCAACTCGCCCGGCAGCCAGGCCCCCTTCCCGCCCGAGGACCTGCTGGAATCGGGCATCGGCGTCTACCTGCGCGGGCTGGGGTTATTGCCGCCGGACCAGTAGAAGGGACCGGGCGGGGGCACCGCCCCCGCTTGCCAGGGGCAAGTCCCCCGAGGTATTTCCGGCACAAAGAAGCAAGAGGCGCGCGCCGTGACCGCCGCCAGGGAGCCAGGATGACCAAGACCTTCTTTCTCGGCCTCGGGGGCCAGAAATGCGGATCCTCCTGGATCCAGGCCTACCTGGCGCGCCAGCCCGGATCGGATTTCGGCCGCCTGGGCGAATACCAGGCCTGGGAGCACCGCCTGGGCGGCGTCTTTGCCCGTTACCGCGCGCCGGAACCCACTGCCCTGGGCAAGCTGCGCGCCCATGCCAAGGTCGCGCTTGGCGCTCTGGAACCGGCAGCGCACCTGCGCTGGCGCCTGCAACGGGACGAAGACGCCTATTTCGACTATTTCGCCGGGCTGCTGTCACAGCAAGGGATCACCCGCACCGGCGACATCACCCCGTCCTACGCAGCGCTTCCCGTCGAACTTCTGGCGCGCATCCGGGACGGGTTCGCCAGCCGGGGCGTCGCCGTCAAACTGCTGTTTTCCATGCGTGACCCGGTCGACCGCCTGCGCTCTCACCTGCGCATGGAGATGGAAAAGGGCCGCCTCCCCGAGGCCCCCGAGAACGAGGCCCCCCTGCGCGCCTTCTACGCCACCCCGGAGGCCGAGGCGCGCAGCCGCTACGACCGGACCCTGTCCGCCATCGAGGCTGTCTTTGACGACGGCGACGTCTTTCTGACCCCGTTCGAGACGCTGTTCACGGCCAATGGAATCGCCGACCTGTCGCGCTTCGCGGGTGTGGCCGTGGACGCCCAGGCCGGAATGCGCGCGGTCAACAGCCGGGCCAAGGGGTCCGGCCTCTCGGAGGAACTGGAAGGCGAGATCGCCCGCCACTATGCCCCCGTCTACGAGGCGGCGGCCCGCCGCCTGCCCCAGGTCGCCGAGGCCTGGCCCTCGGCCCGCTTCGTGCTGGCGCCTACCAGCGCATGAGCCCGCAGCGCAGCAGTTGCTCGGGCCCCTCGTAGGCCACCGAATCCGCGTCGAGGAACCCATCCTCGACACCCCGCATCCTTTCCAGCAACTGGGCGTAATAGCGATACTTGGCGGCAGCATTGGCATGGGCGCCCCAGGCGGTCGCCCGGTCGATCTTGTCGGCGAATTGCGCCGTAAAGACGAAATGCGCGACCGTCAGCAGCACCTCGGACGAGGGCGGCAGGTTGCCATAGTGCGAGCCGGTCAGGCGGCTGTGCGAATCGCGCCGCACCAATGGCGTCTTGTGCCGGGGCGATTTCTGGAACTGCTGCGCCTTTTTCGCACGCGACGACATCCAGATCCGCTGCCACCCCCGCCGCACCACCTGCGGCGCGACCCCGTACCGCTCGAACAGGCGGGCCGTCTTGGACTTGCCCATCAACTCGGGCTGGGCCCCCTCCCGAAGGGCCACCAGTTGCTCGCACTGGAAATGCGGATAGGCCGCCATCAGCCCGTCAAAGCTTTCCGGCAAGCGCCCCGACAGCCCGGATGCAGAGGCCGGAAAGAACTCCACCACCGAGGCCACCGCCGAAGGCCCGCCCTCCGCCCGCAGCCGGTCCGCAACCTCGCGGATCGAACCGACACCCGGCGGCAGGATCAGGAACTCATCCGCATCAAGGTAGCTAACGTAGGCACCGTCGAAGAACAGCGCCGGCAGCGCGATCTTGAAATAAACGCCCAGCCGCTCGTCGCGCACGACCCCTTCGGGATCGCGGTAGCGGATCGGGCTGCCATAGCCCATGCCGTCGGACCGCATCACGACGACGTCGCCTTGTGCGCACAGGAACTCGAACGACCCGTCGGACGAGGCATCGTCCCAGATCAGGAACTGCTCGTAGCCGATCGCCCGGTGATGCGCCAGCCAGGCGGGCAGAAAGCCGATCTCGTCCTTCATCACCGAAAACAGCGAGAGCTTCGCAGGGTCCACCTCGCCCGACACCACCCGGGCCAGCCGACCTGCGTCCTCGATCCCCACCGTCTCCATGCGCTTACCCTGCTTCTTTGGTTTCCAAATACCTCGGGGGGCTTGCCACAGGCAAGCATGGGGGTGGAACCCCCACCCACCAAAAAAAAAGAAGGGACCCCGAAGGGCCCCTGCAATCGCGATATCGATACGATCAGCGCTTCGAGAACTGGAACGAACGACGCGCCTTGCGCTTACCGAACTTCTTACGCTCGACGACACGGCTGTCGCGGGTCAGGAAACCGGCCGCCTTGAGCGGGCCGCGCAGCGAGGGGTCGTAAAGCTGCAGCGCCTTCGAGACACCGTGCTTGACCGCGCCGGCCTGGCCGGTCAGGCCGCCGCCCTTGACGGTGGCATAGACATCGAATTCGCCTTCGACACCGGCCACCTGGAACGGCTGGCGCAGGATCAGCTGCAGCACCGGACGGGCAAAGTACTTGTCCATTTCCTTGCCGTTGACGGTGACTTTGCCGGAGCCCGGCTTGATCCAGACGCGGGCAACCGCGTCCTTCCGCTTGCCGGTAGCATAGGAGCGGCCCAGTTCATCACGGACCGGCTCACGCGGGGCTTCCTCGGCGACGACGACGTCCTCGACGCCGGCTGCTGCGCCCAGCTCTTCCAGAGAGTTGATCTGATCAGCCATTATTTCGTCACCCGGGTGTTCTTGGAGTTCTTCGATTTCACGTCCAGAACCTCGGGGTTCTGGGCTTCGTGCGGATGCTCGGCGCCGGCGTAGATGCGCAGGTTGGTCAGCACCTTGCGCGACAGGCGGTTGCCCGGCAGCATGCGCTTGACGGCCTGGAAGACGACGCGCTCGGGGTGGGCGCCTTCAAGGATCTGCGCCTTGGTGCGCGACTTGATCCCGCCGGGGTGGCCGGTGTGCCAGTAGAAGTTCTCTTCGCGCTTCTTGCCGGTCAGCTGCACCTTGTCCGCGTTCACGATGATGACATTGTCACCACAGTCCATGTGCGGGGTGAAGGAAGGCTTGTGCTTGCCGCGCAGCCGCATGGCGACGATCGAGGCGAGACGGCCCAGAACGAGGCCTTCGGCGTCGATCACGATCCATTTCTTGTCGATGTCTGCCGGAGTTGCAGAGTAGGTTTTCATATGTATCGGTCCGTTTCGAGTGAGAAAGCCGAGGCAAAGCCCCGGCCCTGAATTCGATTGCGCCGTTATACGCAGGCGATTTTCCCAGTCAAGCGCACCGATGCAAAAATAAACAAGTAAAATCAATCCATTACAATTACGGTATCAAAATACCCCAAATTTCGACGCTACTCCAACCCTGCACAAGGTCAGGGAAAACCGCCTTGCGATGCACCGGACCGCCATGCAGTCTGCGCCCGAACAACGACATGACCCCCGATGCAACCACTCTCTTTCCTCGGTCCAATCCTCTCCGGCCTCGCCCTGCTTGCGGTCTCGACCGCCGTCGGCGCCGGGGCCATGCGCAAGCTGGTCCACGTCTACGAGGCCAAGCACGAGCTGAAACAGGGATCGGCCGGCTTCCTGCGCACCATCGCGGGATGGTCCTGGATTGCGATCTGGGCAATGGCCACCTGGTTTTTCGCCACGATCATCGGTGACTGGGGCGCCTCGGGCGATCTCGACGGGGCCATCGCGCGGTCCTGGCTGCGTCTTGAAATCTTGCTGCACATCGCCAGCGCGCTCTCGGACGCCGATTCATGAACATGATCGACACCGACCAGTCAGAACTGCGCTGCCCGAACTGCGGCGGCCAGTGTCTCTACGATCCCGCCGCGCAGGCGCTGGCCTGCACCAGTTGCGGCGACACCCGGACGCTGGAAACGCCCTGGGACGGGGCCGCCAGCGCCGAGACGGACTATCACGCGGACACGCCCGAAACCCTGCCGCCGGACCTGCCCGACAGCCGTGCGCATCGCTGCGAAACCTGCGGCGGCGAGGTGGTGTTCACCGGGGCCGCCCTGTCGGACCGCTGCCCATATTGCGACGGCGCCGTGGTGCTGTCCTCGGCCGACACGGGTTATCGCACCACCGCGCTGATCCCCTTTCGGGTTCCGGAAAAGGATGCACAGAAACATGCGCTGGACTGGGTGCGCGGGCGGCTCGCGGCCCCCAATGGCCTGGCCGCAACCGTTGAAAAAGGCCGTGTTGCGGGGCTTTACGCCCCGTTCTGGACCTTCGACAGCACCGAGGCGGTCGACTACTGGGCCAGCTACACCACCGGCAGCGGCAAGAACCGCCGCACCCGGCGCACCAGCGGCCGCATGACGGTGGATTTCGACGATCTCCTGATGCCCGCCAGCCCGCATGTGACGCCGCTGATCCGTGACGGCATCCTGCACCATTTCGACCCGCGCCGCCTGCGCCCCTACCGCGCCGGGTATCTCGCCGGGTTCGCCGCCGAACGCCATCATCAAAGCGTGGCCGAGGGCCTGTCCGCCAACGAGGCGGACAAGAGGCTGCTGATCCGCAACCGGATCAAGGGCCATATCAACAAGAGCCGCGTGTCCAATATCGGCTTCAACGCCGACACCTCGGGCATCCGCTATCGCCGCATCCTGCTGCCGGTCTGGATCCTGCACTACCGCTGGAACGACACGCCGATGAAGGTGGTCGTCTCCGGCCTCGACGGGCGCACCTTCGGCGAACGCCCCTTCTGCCGCTGGAAGCTGACGGGATACGCCGCCCTGGCCAGCCTGGCGGTGATCGCCTTCGGCCTGCTCTGGGGGATCGGCGCCGCGCCCTGACCGCCTTGCCCGGACCGCATGGCGATTTTTCTCGCGCTTGCAGCAATTTCCTCTTGAACGACTCGGGGCAGGCTCTTAGGTGGGCCTCACTTTCGGACCCGATCCCAACCCGGACGCCCAGCCCTCGTGCTGGGCTCATGTGTCTTCGGGGGGCGCTAAGGGACCGACTGGAACGCACTGCTGGCTTGAAGGAGGCATGTCATGAAGGACATCAACCTCTTCCAACTGGGGTACGGTCTGGAGACAGGCGCCCAAGAGGAAGACACCACCCGGGGTCTGGCCCCCGCTAATCAATCCGTGTTGCCGCGCGACGTCTTTGACGAGAGCCGCGACGATCACTTCATCCGCCGCGACGGCAGCGTCTTCGCGGGCACTCACCTGATCATCGAGGTGGTCGACGGCGAGGGCCTGGACGACGAGGCCCGCATCCAGCAGGCCTTTCGCGACTGCGTCGAGACCTGCGGCGCGACTCTGTTGCACATCCACACGCACAAGTTTTCGCCCCAGGGCGTGAGCGGCGTGGCGGTGCTGGCCGAAAGCCATATCTCGGTCCACACCTGGCCGGAAATCGGCTACGGCGCCTTCGACGTCTTCATGTGCGGCGATGCCGAACCGTGGAAGGCCGTCGACGTTCTGGGCCGCGCCTTCTCGACCGCCGACGTGCGCGTCAAGGAGCTCAAGCGCGGCGAAGGCGTGGTGGCCGAGGCGGGTATCGCGGCCTGAACGCCGGACCCGTTCCCGAACGAGGGCGGCCCCGGCCGCCCTTTTTTCATGTCCCCCGTTGAGATGACACGCGGCGCGGCTATCCTGCCGCCCGCATGCCGCAAGGAGACCGACCCGATGACCGACAAGACCTGGATGCGCGAAGCGCTGCACGGCCACTACGCCCAGAGCTTTACCGTCGACGAGCTGCTGTACGACAGCGAAACCGACCACCAGCGCCTGCGCGTCTTTCAGAACGGCACCTTTGGCCGGATGCTGACGCTGGACGACGTGGTGCAGACCACCGAGGGCGACAATTTCATCTACCACGAGATGCTGACACATGTCCCGATCCTCGCCCACGGCGCGGCGAAACGGGTCTGCATCGTCGGCGGCGGCGATGGCGGCATGGCGCGCGAGGTGCTGAAACACGCCGGCGTCGAACAGGTCACGATGGTCGAGATCGACGCCGGCGTGGTCGAATTCTCCAAGCAATACCTGCCGATGCTGTCCCAGGGCGCCTTCGAAGATGAAAGGCTGGACCTGGTGATCGCGGACGGGGCCGAGTTCATGAAGGTCACCCAGGGCGGCTATGACGTGATCATCGTCGACAGCACCGACCCCATCGGTCCCGGAGAAGTCCTTTTCACCGATACCTTCTACGGCCATGCGAAACGCGCACTGGCCCCGGGCGGAGTTCTTGTCACGCAGAATGGCGTACCCTTTCTGCAGGGCGAGGAACTCACCAACACCATGCGCGCCTTCCAGGCGCTCTTTGCGGATGCCACCTGTTACATGGCGACGGTGCCCACCTACGCGGGCGGACCGATGGCCTTTGGCTGGGGCACCGATGGCGCGGCGCGCAGCGTGACGGTCAAGGACCTGACAGAGCGTTTCGCCAGCGCCGGCATCGCCTGCGACTACTACACGCCCGAGGTGCATAAGGCCGCCTTTGCCCTGCCCGGCTATGTGCTGAAGCTGATGCCCTGAGGGGAAACGATTTTTGAGAAAAATCGTTGGGGGGCGCTGCCCCCCGCGCCCTGCGGGCGACTCCCCCCGAGGTATTTGCAAAACCAAAGAAGCCGCGGACGCCCCTATCCCCGCGGCGGGATCGAATAGGTCAGCGAGGCATGGGCCAGCGGCTTGGCCTCGCCCTCGCTGTAAAGCAGCACATCCGTCACCGACAGCGTGCGGCCCAGCTTCAGCACCCGCGCCTCTGCCAGAAGGTCGACCCCGGCGGCAGGTTTGCGCATGAAATCGATCGAGCAATGCGTGGTGACCGTCAGCGCCTGTTTGCCGATTCGCGCCAGCGTCGCCACATAGGCCGCCACATCCGCCAGGCTGAACATCGCCGGGCCCGACACCGTGCCGCCGGGCCGCAGGTGCCGCTCATTGTTGTAAAGCCGCATGACCAGCAGGTCCTCGTCCAGCCTGTCGATCCCGAACATGCCATCCACCTGGGGAAAAACCTCTTCCAGGTACTCACTCACCTCTGCGGCATTCAGTTTCAGCGTCACCGTCTTTCCTCCCGATCTGGCGGCAGCTAATCTGGCCCAAACGAGGAGGACAAGATGCAAATCCTGGAACGTCGCGACACGGATGGCATCGCCCATCTGCACATGAACGCGCCCGAGCGGCTGAACGCGCTCTCGGACGAGATGCTGGCCGCGCTGCAGGACCAGATCGACGCCCTGGTCAAAGACCGCGAAACGCGTGTCGTCGTGATCTCGGGCGCGGGCAAGGCATTCTGCGCCGGGCATGACCTGAAACAGATGCAGGCCGGCCGCCAGGCCGAGGACGGCGGCCGCGCCTATTTCGCCGATCTGTTCACCCGCTGCGCCAGCGTGATGAGCGGGCTGACCCGCCTGCCCCAGCCGGTGATTGCCCAGGCACATGGCATCGCCACCGCCGCCGGTTGCCAGCTGGTCGCCTCCTGCGACATGGCCGTGGCGGCCGAGGGCACGCGCTTTGGCGTGAACGGTGTGAACATCGGTCTGTTCTGTTCGACGCCGATGGTGGCGCTGACGCGCAACATCCACCGCAAGAAGGCCTTCGAGATGCTGACCACCGGTCGCTTCCTCTCGGCCGAAGAGGCCGAGGCCGCGGGCCTGGTCAACAAGGTCGTGCCCCATGACCAGCTCGAGGATGCGACGCGCGCCCTGGCCGAAACCGTGGCCGCCAAGCTGACGGCGGCAGTGAAGATCGGCAAGGGCACCTTCTACGAACAGATCACGATGGACCTGGACGCGGCCTATGCCCACGCCGGGCAGGTCATGGTCGAGAACATGCTGTGGCGCGATACCAACGAGGGGATCTCTGCCTTTTTGGAGAAACGCCCGCCCGACTGGCAAAAGGGTTAAGGCTTTCTGAGCGGTTTGTACAAAACGTCGGAAATGGCGTACGTTTCGTACAAAACGTACAAACTTCGGAGGGGTCTTGGCAGCGGCGCTGTCCTGGCCTAGATGCGCGCCATGACACAGGAATTGCATATCGTCGGCGGCGGAATGGCCGGATCCGAGGCGGCCTGGCAGGCCGCCAACATGGGCGTGAAAGTGGTGCTTCACGAAATGCGCCCCAAGGTGAAGACCTTCGCGCATCAGACTGGAAATCTTGGAGAAATGGTTTGCTCCAACTCTTTCCGGTCGGATGATCACGAACAGAATGCCGTGGGGTTGCTGCATTGGGAAATGCTGCAGGCCGGCGGGCTGATCATGGCCACCGCCTATGACCGGCGTCTGCCCGCGGGCGGAGCCCTGGCCGTGGACCGCGAAGGCTTTGCACAGAGCGTCACCGACGCCTTGCAGGCCCACCCCAACATCCTGATTTCATACGAGGAAATCGACACACTCCCGGACGATGGCCAGTGGATCTTTGCCACCGGCCCGCTGACCTCCCCCGGCCTGGGCGAGGCGATCCAGCGTGAGACCGGCTCTGACCGGCTGGCTTTTTTCGATGCGATCGCGCCGATTGTCTACGCGGAAAGCATAGATATGTCAGTGGCTTGGCGGCAATCTCGCTATGACAAGGGCGAGACAGAGGAAGAGCGCAAGGCCTATCTCAACTGCCCGATGACCAAGGAGCAGTACGAGGCTTTCATCGACGCCCTGCTGGCAGCGGACAAGACCGAATTTCACGAAGGCGAAACAGCAGGTTACTTCGACGGCTGCCTGCCGATCGAGGTCATGGCCGAGCGCGGACGCGAGACCCTGCGCCACGGCCCGATGAAACCCATCGGCCTGACCAATGCGCACAAGCCCGAGGAGAAAGCCTATGCCGTGGTGCAGTTGCGCCGCGACAACGCCCTGGGCACGCTCTACAATATCGTCGGCTTCCAGACCAAGATGAAGTACGGCGCGCAAACCTCTGTTTTCAAGATGATTCCCGGGCTGGAAAATGCCAGTTTCGCGCGCCTTGGCGGCATCCATCGCAACACCTTCCTGAACAGCCCGACGCTTCTGGACGATCAAATGCGCCTGCGGTCCAAGCCGAATATTCGCTTCGCAGGTCAAGTCACAGGGGTCGAGGGCTACGTCGAGTCCGCGGCAATGGGGTTGATCTCCGGACGCATGGCCGCCTCGGAAATCCTTGGAAAGACAATGCCTTCCGTGCCGCAGGACAGCGCCCACGGCGCCCTGATCCACCACATCACCGGCGGCGCCGAAGCCAAGACCTTCCAGCCGATGAACGTCAACTTCGGCCTGTTCCGCCCGCTCGAAGGGCTGCGCGGTGGCCGCAAGGGACGCCGGGAACGCTACAAGGGCTACACCGACCGCGCCAAGGAAGTTTGGAGCGCCTGGCTCGCCGAACAGGGGGTTGACGGCCAAGCCGCGGAGTAGAACCCTGCGCCTATGAGCGATCCCTATTTCGACAAGGTCTACAAGGCCCGCACAGACGAAGAGACCCGCGATCTTTATGACGCCTGGGCAAAGACTTATGACGCAGCGGTCGAAGGCGAGGGCTATGCCACGCCACGCCGCTGCGCCGAAGCCCTGCACGCTTTCATGCCGGACACGACCGCGCCGATCCTCGATTTCGGCTGCGGCACGGGTTTGTCGGGGCTGGCTCTGCGCCTGGCAGGCTTCACGACCATCGACGGTGTCGACCTGTCGCCCGGCATGTTGGAGCTGGCGCGAGAGCGCCAGACATACCGTAACCTGTCCCGGATCGGCACGGATGATCCGTTGCCCGAGGGCTATGCCGCCATCGCGGCCATCGGTGTGATCGGCGCAGGGGCAGCCCCTTTGAATGCACTGGAGCGGATCTTCGACGCGCTGGACGCAGGCGCGATGTGCGTCTTTTCCTTCAACGATCACACGCTGGAGGATCCGGAATTCGAAGCGCTAGTGGATCGCCGTATCGCAGACGGCAGCCTGACACGACTCTTTCAGGAACACGGCCCCCACCTTCCCGGAAAGAACATCGCCTCAACCGTTTATGTCGTTGAAAAAAAGTGACGTTCACAACGCGCTTTGCGCCTTCGCCAACCGGCCCTCTGCATCTGGGGCATGCCTATTCGGCGCTTCTGGCACATGATTTGGCGCGCGCTGCCTCAGGCCGTTTCCTGCTGCGGATCGAGGACATCGACCATACCCGTTCGCGCCCCGAATGGGACCGCCAGATCCTCGAGGACCTGACGTGGCTCGGCGTGACATGGGATGCCCCGCCAATGCGGCAGTCCGACCGCACGCAGGCCTACAGCGCGGCGCTTCAGGATCTGTGGTCTCGTGGCCTGCTCTATGGGTGCAGTTGCACGCGCCGCGACATTGCCGCCGCTGTTTCCGCCCCGCAGGAGGGCGTGGAGGTGCCTTATGGTCCGGATGGCGTGATCTACCCGGGCACCTGCCGGCATCGCCATCCACGCGACACGGCCAAGCCACCCAAAGGAATGGCGCTGCGACTGGACATGGCCGCCGCGCAGGCGGCCTTGCCAGCACCGCTGGCCGGTTTCGTTGAAACCGGTCCGGACGGTCGCACACCCGGTCGCAGGATCACCGTCTCTAGCACTGACCTGACATCAGGGGTTGGCGATATCGTTCTGTCCCGGAAAGATTTTCTCGGATCATACCATCTTTCGGTCGTACTGGATGACGCCGCGCAGGCCATCACCCACGTGATCCGCGGAGAAGATCTTTTCGATGCCACGCAGATCCACGTCCTTTTGCAGGCGCTCCTGGGACTGCAAACGCCTGTCTACTTGCATCACCGCCTGATCCGCGATGAAAACGGCCGACGCCTGGCCAAACGTGACGACGCCCGCGCAATAGCCACCTATCGCGCCGAAGGCCGCAGCCCACAGGACATCCGCGAGATGGTGGGCCTGACGACCTGAGCCACTACTCGGTCATCGGCTTCATGAGTTCGACCTCGTCGCCATCGCGCAGTGCCGTGTAGAAACAGCTGCGCCGGTTGGTGTGGCACGCCGGGCCGGTCTGTCGCACCAGCGCCAACAGGCAATCCCGGTCACAATCCACCCGCAAGTCGACCAGTTCCTGAACGTGTCCGGAGCTCTCGCCCTTGATCCAGAAGGACTGCCGCGACCGCGACCAATAGGTGACGCGGCCCGATTCCAGCGTTTTGGCCACGGCCTCGGCATTCATCCAGGCCATCATCAGCACCTCGCCCCCCTCGGCGTCCTGCGCGATACAGGGGATCAGGCCGCGCTCATCATACTTTAGTGTGGAGGTGTCGAAACCCATTGGAAAAACCTTTTGCATCGGGGACGGTGCCGCCTATGTATGGGAGACCTGCAGCAGGAGAAAGCCATGAGCGGCGAAACCGACCTGATCAAGCTCTATTCCGGTCGCATCCTCGAACTGGCGGCGGATATTCCGCATAATGCCCGGCTCGAGGATCCGCAGGTCAGTGTCAAGAAACGCTCGCCTCTGTGCGGGTCGACCGTGACGGTGGACCTCACCATGAAGGACGGCAAGGTTGCCGACTTTGGCCAGGACGTGAAGGCCTGCGCCCTGGGCCAGGCAGCGGCGTCCGTCGTGGGTGGCGCCATAATCGGACGCACCCCCGAGGAAATTCAGGCCGCCCGCGATGCCCTGCGCGCCATGTTGAAAGAGGACGGCCCCACCCCGCCCGCCCCCTTCGACGGGCTTGAGGTCCTGCGCCCTGCCGCGGCCTACAAGAACCGCCATGCCTCGATCATGCTGGCGCTGGACGCGGCCAGCCAGGCGGTCGAGGAAGCGCGCGACTCGCAGTCCGCCTGAGCGGCTCATTCCCTTATCCCTGAACGAAAAAAGCCGCCGCACTCCGGGACAAGGAGGCGGCGGCAAGGAGCGTGTTGATCCATAGGAACCCGTGGTCGTGACCGGTTACAGGCAGGCGAACCGATCTGGGGACAGGCGGCACATCGGGACAGGAGATGTGCGAAAGACCAAGGCTACAGACACGCAGGCAGAAACTCAGAAAACGGACGGAAGGTGCAGCGCACCGATGAAGATCACCGCCAGCGCAACGGCGCCGAGCGCATCCTGCCAGAGCGTATCGTGCTGGCGGGTCAGGACGGTCTTGACGGTGTCGATCATGGCTCGGCTCCAATGTTCCGTTTGTTGACCCTTTGTTCTCACATTATTAACACCCTGTAAAGAACTTAATGAGAACATTTGAGAACAAATTGTGAGCGGCAAGAGGAACACGGCCTCCCCGGCCGTTTCACGTCATCCGACACCGATCAGGCGGATGGCCTCGTCCTGCCGCATCAGCCAGAGAAGCAGGCGCGCCGCCTGCCCGCGGGGTCCGGTCAGGTCCGGGTCCTCTGCCAAGAGCCTGCGGGCATCGGACTGGGCCACGGACATCAGCGCCGCCTGGCGCTCCAGGTCCGCCACCCGGAACCGTGGCAAGCCGGATTGCGCCACGCCGATCACGTCACCGGCGCCGCGCATCTCAAGGTCGACCTCCGCGATGCGAAACCCGTCTTCGGTTTCGCGCAGGGTCGTCAGGCGTTTCATGCCGGTCTCGGACAGCGGGGGCTGGTACATCAGCAGGCAGGTCGAGGCCGCCTCACCCCGTCCGACACGACCGCGCAGCTGGTGCAACTGCGCCAGCCCGAAACTTTCGGCCCGTTCGATCACCATGATCGAGGCATTGGGCACGTTCACCCCCACCTCGATCACCGTGGTCGCCACCAGGACGGCGGTCTCTCCGGCCACGAAACGCGCCATCGCCGCGTCCTTTTCCGCGGGCGGCAACTGGCCGTGCACAAGGCCCACAACCCCTTCACCAAGCGCCGCCCGCAGGTGCTGAAACCGCGCCTCGGCGGCCACGAGGTCCGAGCTTTCGCTTTCCTCGACCAGCGGGCAGACCCAGTAGGCCTGCCGCCCCTCGGCGATGGCGCGACGCAGGTGGTCGACAACCTCGTCCATGCGTTCGTTGGAAATCAGCGCCGTCTTGACCGGTTTGCGGCCCGGCGGTTTCTCGTCCAGAACCGATACATCCATGTCGCCGTACTGCGCCAGCGCAAGGCTGCGCGGGATC
Source organism: Antarctobacter albus (assembly GCF_900101505.1). GTDB lineage: Bacteria > Pseudomonadota > Alphaproteobacteria > Rhodobacterales > Rhodobacteraceae > Antarctobacter > Antarctobacter albus. The sequence goes on along the minus strand of NZ_FMZI01000001.1, from coordinate 388,838 downwards.
GGCGTGGCGGTCATGACCAGCACATCGGCGCCCACGCCTTTCTTGCCCAGTTCCATCCGCTGCCGCACGCCGAACCGATGCTGTTCATCGATGATGGCCAACCGCAGGTCGTGAAACGCGACATCGGCCTGGAACACCGCATGGGTGCCAACAAGGATCTGGATGTCCCCCCGCGCCAGAGCGGCCAGCTTCGCCTTGCGTTCCGCGCCCTTGTCGCGGCCTGTCAGCAGCTCCAGCACCACGCCCGCGCTTTCGGCCAGCGGCTGCAACCCCTCAAGGTGCTGCCGGGCGAGGATTTCGGTCGGGGCCATCATGACGCCCTGCCCCCCGGCTTCGACCGCGGTCAGCAGCGCCATGAATGCGACCAGCGTCTTGCCCGAGCCCACATCCCCCTGCAACAGGCGGTTCATGCGCTGCGGCTTGGACATGTCCTCGGCGATTTCGCGGATCGCAAGCGTCTGCGCCCCGGTCGGACTGTAGGGCAGCGCGGCCAGGACCCGGTCGCGCAGATGCCCATCCCCCTCGCTGACGATCCCCGGAGCGCGCCGCCGTTTCGCCCGCGCCAAGGCCAGAGTCAACTGGTGCGCCATCAACTCGTCATAGGCCAGGCGGGCGCGTGCCGGCGCGGTCGGGGCAAGGTCCTTCTGCCCCTCGGGCGCATGGGCCGCACGCAGCGCCGCGTCCCAATCGGGCCAGCCCTCGGAGGATTTCTGTACGGTGTCGATCCACTCTGGCAGGTCCGGCAGGCGGGTGAGCGCATCGGTCATCGCCCGGGTCATCAGCTTTTGGGTGATGTTCCCCGTCAGCGGGTAGACCGGCTCGAACCCCGGCAGTTGATCCGCCTCCTCGGGGCGCAGCATGTGTTCCGGATGGACCATTTGCGGCACGCCGTCGAACAGTTCGACCCGGCCCGAAAGGATGCGCCGCTGCCCGGTGGGCAACATGCGTTTGATATACTCGCCGCCGCCGTGGAAAAAGACCACCTGAAAGCGCGTGCGGGCATCGTCAGCCTCGACCCGGTAGGCGCCACCGCGCCGGGCTGCGGGACGGTGATTTCCGATCATGGCCTCGACGGTCGCGACGCCGGGCAGTTCGGCGGCGATCACGCTGTCCCTCAGGTGCCGGTCGATTCCGGAATAGGGCAAGGTGAACAGCAGGTCGCGCGGGGTTTCGATCCCCGACGCTTCGAGGGCCTGCGCCGATTTCGGCCCGATCCCGTCCAATCCGGTGAGATCGGCGAAAAGGGGCCAGAGCGGCTCGGGCCGTCCACTCATGCGCCGATCAGCTCCAGCCAGCTGTCCTCGTCCAGAACCGTCAGGCCCAGCTCTCGCGCCTTTTTCTCCTTGCTGCCGGCGCCCGGACCCGCGACCACGATATCCGTCTTTTTCGAGACCGAGCCCGAGACCTTGGCCCCCAGCGCCTCTGCCCGCGCCTTGGCCTCGGCCCGGGTCATCCGTTCGAGCGAACCGGTAAAGACCACCGTTTTCCCCGCGACGGCAGAGCCCTCGGTATCGGGCCGTTCGGCTTCCTGGATGTCCAGATGGGCGGTCAGCCGGTCGATCGAGGCGCGCTCGGCCTCCTGCGCGAAACTGGTGACAAGCGCGACGGCGACCGTGGCGCCGATGCCGTCAATGCCGGTGATCTCGTCCCAGGCGGCGCGCGCCTCGGCGGGCACATCGGCCCAGGCAGCGTCCCGGCTTTCCTTGATCCGCGCGCGGCGCCCCTCTGTTGCAGCTGCACGGCGTTCGGCCTCTTCGGCGGCGTCGGCTTCGCGCTGCGCCTTGGCCGCAGGACCAGCCGCATCAATGGCCGCCACCAGGACCTGCCAGGTGCCGAAATGTCTGGCCAGGTCGTTGGCCGCCACCTCTCCGACATGGCGAATGCCCAGGCCAAACAGCAGGCGCGCCAGCGGAATGTTGCGGCGTTCCTCGATGGCGGCAAAGAGATTGGTGGCGGATTTCTCACCCCAGCCTTCGCGATTCTTGAGCTGCTGCATTCCGCTGCCATAGCGGGCCTCAAGCGTGAAGATATCCGCCGGTTCGGCGATCCAGCCGTCGGCGTGGAATTGTTCGACCTGTTTCGCCCCCAGCCCCTCGATGTCGAAGGCCGCGCGAGACACGAAATGTTTCATCTTTTCGACGGCCTGCGCCGGGCAGACCAGGCCGCCGGTGCAACGGCGCACGGCGTCACCCTCTTCCCGGATCGCGTCAGATCCACACTGCGGACAGGTGGTCGGGAACTGGTAGGGTTCGGAGCCCTCGGGCCGTTTGGACAGATCCACATCCGCCACCTTGGGGATCACGTCGCCGGCGCGATAGACCTGAACCCAGTCCCCTATGCGGATGTCCTTGCCATCGCGGATCAAATTGCCACTGCTGTCCCGCCCGGCGATGTAGTCCTCATTGTGCAGTGTGGCGTTCGAGACGACGACGCCGCCCACCGTCACCGGCGTCAACCGCGCCACCGGGCTGAGCGCGCCTGTGCGACCGACCTGGATGTCGATCGCTTCCAGGCGGGTCCAGGCCAGTTCGGCGGGGAATTTATGCGCGATGGCCCAGCGGGGCGTTGTCGACCGGAACCCAAGCCGTGCCTGCAGGTCGAGGTCGTTGACCTTGTAGACGACACCGTCGATGTCGTAACCCAGCGTGGCGCGCTGTTCCTCGATCCGCGCGTAGTGTTTCAGCATGTCTTCCGGCCCCTCGCAGAGGCGGGTCAATGGGTTGGTCTGAAACCCGAGCTGCGTAAAGCGCTCGATGGCTGCCATCTGCGTTTCGGCCAGGGGCTCGGAGAGCTCTCCCCAGGAGTAGGCGAAGAACCGCAGCGGCCGGCTGCGGGTGATTTCAGAATCCAGTTGCCGCAGCGATCCGGCGGCGGCGTTGCGCGGGTTGGCGAAAGTCTTGCCGCCCCGTTCCGCCTGCCGGATGTTCAGCGCCTCGAAATCGGCATGGCTCATGTAGACTTCGCCGCGCACTTCCAAGACCTCAGGCGCGCCGGTCAAGGTTTCGGGAATGTCACCGATGGTGCGGGCATTGGCGGTGACGTTTTCCCCCTCGCTCCCGTCGCCACGGGTGGCGGCCTGAACGAGCTTCCCCCCCTCATAGCGCAGCGACAGCGACAGGCCGTCGATCTTGGGCTCGGCGGTGTAGTGCAGCGGCGCCTCCGCGCCCAGGCCCAGGTAACGCCGGATCGATGCGTCGAAATCCGTGATGTCCGTATCCTCGAAGGCATTGGACAGAGACATCATGCGGATCGCGTGCCGAACTTTCGAGAACCCGTCGGCCGGGGCCGCGCCGACCTGTTCGCTAGGGCTGTCGGGGCGTTTCAGGTCCGGGAAACGCGACTCGATCTCGAGGTTGCGCCGTTTCAGCGCGTCATACTCGGCGTCGGAAATCTCCGGCGCGTCCTCGGCGTGGTAGGCCCGGTTCGCCTCGCCCAGAATATGCGAAAGAGACGCGAGTTCCTCTCGCGCCTCTGTCTCGGTCAGATCCTTGACCGTCTTTTCACTGAAGGCTGTCCTGGCCATCTCTGCCCCCCGCGTCTCACCTGCCCGAAGTGATAGGCGGGGTCAGAGGCAAGGTCCAGCCGTCACCCGTTCGCGGCGATCGCCTTGGGTTCATCCTGGCTGGGTTCGGGATCGCGCAGGACGTAACCACGGCCCCAGACGGTCTCGATGTAGTTGTCGTCGCCGGTGGCCTCGGACAGCTTCTTGCGCAACTTGCAGATGAACACGTCGATGATTTTCAGTTCCGGTTCATCCATGCCCCCGTAGAGATGGTTGAGGAACATTTCCTTGGTCAGGGTCGTCCCCTTGCGCAGGGAAAGCAGTTCCAGCATCTGGTATTCTTTGCCGGTCAGATGCACGGGCTTGCCCGCGACCTCGACCGTCTTGGCGTCCAGGTTGACCGAGATCTTGCCGGTGCGGATGATCGACTGCGAATGCCCCTTGGAGCGGCGGATGATCGCGTGGATACGCGCCACCAGTTCGTCCCGGTGAAAGGGTTTGGTCATGTAGTCGTCAGCGCCGAACCCGAACCCCTTGATCTTGGACTGGGTATCGTCCTCGCCGGTCAGGATCAGGATCGGCGTGTCGATCCGGGCTACGCGCAACTGGCGCAGGACCTCATGCCCGTTCATGTCCGGCAGGTTGAGGTCCAGCAGGATCAGATCGTAATCGTAGAGCTTTGCCAGGTCGATCCCCTCTTCGCCCATGTCGGTCGAATAGACGTTGAGATTGGCATGGCTCAGCATCAGTTCGATACTTTTCGAGGTGGTGGGATCGTCTTCAACCAGCAAGATACGCATTTGGGTCTCCGGGCAATGTCTTCAGGTTGTACCCATGTTTCGACTAAAAAGGTTAACGCCCTGTTACCATAACCGGAAGGATCAGGATTACAACTCAAGGTTGACGATATTTCTGGACCCGTGTGACTTTCAGGGCGTCTTCGCCATGTTCGGTCGCAGCCTTCACCCACTCCAGCAATTCCTCGTCGCTGAGATTGTAATGGTCCTTGGCCTGCTCATGGCTGATCAAGCCGAAGGTCACCGCCTTGACCACCGCGGCCTTGCGCGAGGCAACCCAGCGGCGGGTTTCCTGGGGCGGCAGGTCCGCCCGGGTCATCGTACTGCCATCGGGAAGCTTCACCGCGCGCGGTCCGTCGATCTTTTTAAGGTACATGTTGCCTGCTCCAACATTTCGTTGGCGGTCATAAAGCCACGCGGCACTTAACGACGACTGAAACGCCCCCTTGAGAATAGGTCGGATTTTCCTATATTTCCCGCCATTCCAAGGAGAGACGTCATGCCCCTCGACACGCGCCCGCTGAACTCGCTGGGCCTGCCCAAACCGCCTTCCGAAACCCGGGTGGTCGTCGCCATGTCCGGCGGCGTCGACAGTTCCGTCGTGGCCGCCATGCTCAAGGAAGAAGGCTATGACGTGGTCGGCGTCACGCTGCAGCTGTACGATCACGGCGCAGCCCTGGCCAAGAAAGGCGCCTGCTGCGCCGGCATCGACATCCACGACGCGCGCCGTGTCGCCGAATCGATGGGCTTTCCGCACTATGTCCTCGACTACGAGAACATCTTTCGCGAAGCGGTGATCGACGAATTCGCCGACAGCTACCTGGGCGGCGCCACGCCGGTGCCCTGCATTCGCTGCAATGAACGGGTGAAGTTCAAGGACCTGCTGGAGACCGCCAAGGACCTGGATGCCGACTGCATGGCGACGGGCCACTACATCCAGCGCAAGATGGGCGAAAGCGGCGCGGAACTGCATTCCGCCGCCGATGCCTCGCGCGATCAGAGCTATTTCCTGTTCTCGACCACGCCCGAGCAGTTGGATTACCTGCGCTTTCCCCTGGGCCACCTGCCGTCGAAGGACGAGACCCGGGCGCTGGCCGCGAAATACGGGCTGAGCGTGGCGATGAAGCCGGACAGCCAGGACATCTGCTTCGTTCCCGACGGCAATTATGCCGCCGTGATCGAGAAACTGCGCCCGGGCGCCGCCGAGCCAGGCCAGATCGTGCATATGGATGGCCGTGTCCTGGGAGACCATGAAGGGGTGATCCACTATACCATCGGCCAGCGCCGGGGCCTGGGCATCGGCGGGTTGTCGGAACCGCTCTACGTTGTGAAACTGGACGTCGAGAACCGGCAGGTGATCGTCGGCCCCAAGGAGATGCTGGCCACCCGCAAGGTCCCTGTGCGTGAGATCAACTGGCTGGGCGATGAGCCCTTCACCAGCCGCGAGGAATGGCATCTCATGGTCAAGGTCCGCTCGACCCGCCCGCCACGCGAGGCGGTGGTGCGCCCGATCTCGGAGACCGAGGCCGAGGTGGAACTTGTGGTGGCCGAGGAAGGCGTCAGCCCGGGCCAGGCCTGCGTCTTCTATGCGCCCGAAGGCTCGCGCATCTTTGGTGGCGGCTGGATCTGGCGCGGGTACTGAGCGCCGTGCGGGCCCTTGGGACAGGAGCGAGGGGCCAGCCCCTCGCGCTCCCCGGAGGTATTTTCAGCCCAAAGAAACACAGGTCAATAATGTGAGGGCCGCACCCCGATCGAGGGTGCGGCCCTTTTTTCAGGAGCGGGCGGCTATCAGGCGCGCTCGGGGTCCAGCGTCACGGCCCAGAGCTCGGTATCCGCGCGGTCCATCAGGCGCACGGTCAGCTGCTCTGTCGCGCCGTCGATGTCGACGAGGCCGAAGAACTGAAGACCGGCGGAGGGAGGCAGGTTCACCTGGCCTTCTTCCGGCGCCTTCACGTAGCGAACCTCGGGACCGAAGGTCATGTCCAGGTCGTTCGGGCCGAAGGTGCCTGCGTGCAGCGGGCCGGAGACGAACTCCCAGAAAGGGGCGAAGTCCTGGAACTGCGCGCGGTCGGGCGAGTAATGGTGTGCGGCGGTATAGTGCACATCGGCGGTCAACCAGACCGTGTTGCGGATCTCGGCGGCCTTGATGAAGCGCAGGAGGCCCGCGATTTCCAGCTCACGCCCCTTGGCCTCGCCGTTGTCACCGTTGGCGATGGCTTCCTGCCCGCCACCGACCACGAGACCGATCGGCATGTCCGAGGCGATCACCTTCCAGGTCGCCTTGGATTGCGTCAGTTCGCGCTTGAGCCATTCGACCTGCTCCCGGCCCAGGATGCGGCTCTCGTCCGTCAGTTCATCCTGCAGGTTCTCCGTGTTCGGCCCGCGATAGCTGCGCAGATCGAGGAAGAAGATGTCGAGCATCGGACCGTAGGAGATCTTGCGGTAGACGCGGCCCGGCTCTGCCGGGGTGTAGCGGATCGGCGCCATCTCGTGGAAAGCCCGACCGGCACGCGCGGCCAGAACATGCACCGATTTCTCGGTGTAGCGGTCGTCTTCCATCAGGCTGCGCGAGGAGGACCAGTTGTTGACCACCTCGTGATCGTCCCACTGGAAGAAGGTTGGCACGGCCGCGTTCATCGCCAGAACGTGTTCGTCCATCATGTTGTACTTCCACTGGCCGCGGAACTCGTCCAGCGTTTCGGCGACCTTGCGTTTCTCGTCGGTCAGGACAGTGTTCTTCCAGATCACTTCGCCATCCTTCTCGACCTCATCCTGCATCGGGCCATCGGCATAGATGGTGTCCCCGGAATGCAGGAAGAAATCGGGCTGGTGCCGGGTCATCGTGGCATAGGTGCGCATGCCCTCGTCATCGATGCCCCAGCCTTGGCCGGCAGTGTCACCCGACCAGGCGAAGCGCACGGAGCGGCGCGCGCCCGGCGCGGTGCGGAAACGACCGACAATCGGTTCGGACACCGCGTTGATGTCGCTCAGGTCGGCGGCGGTGAAGCGGTAAAAGACGTCCTGGTCCGAGGCCAGCTCGGTCAGCAGCCGTTTGACCGCGAAATCGCTTTCGGGCAGCGCGTCCAGAGGCGCCAAGCGGCGGGCATCTGCAAAGCTCTCAGTGGTCGCGACCTCCATCATCACCCGGGCCGGACGGTCGGTGCGGGTCCAGATCATGCCCGAGGACATGTCGACGTCGCCGGACTGGACCCCGTGGGTAAAGACCGGGCGCGCCGAGGCACGGCTGATCGCCGGCATGGCCAGCGATGCGGCAAAGGCGGTCGACCCGGCCAGGAAGGCACGGCGGTTGGGACGGGGCAACAGGAGGTTGGCTTTGGACATGGCGTGTCACCTTGAAGCTGTTGGAAAGATGTCCGTTCTTTGGACTAACGGACCTTTCCCCCGCCAAGACGACAGGGCGATGGCACTCTTGCAAAGGTTTCGATACGGGTTTGTGACAGGACCGCCTCCCCTGCCCTCCGGATCGACATGTCAGCCCGCAACAGCCCGCAACAGTTTCTTGCGCGCCGGCGGGATAGAGGCGATTTCCACCCCGGTGAAGACATGGAGCGTGTTCATCTGGGCATCCACGACCGCGTGATCGGACACCCAGCCCCCCATCATGAGGTAGGTCCGCAGCAGCGGCGGCATCCGCAACATGGCCTTTTTCGCATCGGGCTTGCGCCGCAGCCGCGCGGCAAAGCGGAAGACATCCGGCGCCTTGACCCGGGGCAGCCAGCGGCGCGGCGCCAGGTGACGGGCCTTGAGCATGGCAAAGGCATCGTAGTAGGCGCGCGCATCCGTGCCCGAGAAACTGGCGCAGCCGAACAGCAGTTCGACACCCTGCGTGTCAACGTAGGCGGTCATCGCGCCCCAGGCGACACGCAGAATATCGGGGTCCTGCAGGTCGGGGTCGATGCAGAACCGACCCAACTCGACCATGCGGCCCTCGAAACTCTCCAGCGCCGAAAGCTCGTAGTACTGGGCTGAATAGCTGCGTCCGATCTCGCCGCCACTGGCCAGCGGCAGAAAGCGGAAACAGCAGACCAGCGCGCCGCTACGGCTGTCCTCGACCAGAACATGATCGCAGACCGGGTCGAAGCCGTCCGCGTCCATGCCGCCGCCGTGAAACGCCTTGCCGCGCAGGCGCTGCGCTGCCTCGATGTCTGCCGCGCCCTCGGCCATCCGGGCCCTGTAGCGCCCACGGCTCAGCTTGATCATCTCGCTCTCTCCTGCCCGGGCGCACGATTCGAACGCCCGTCTCCGGCAGGGGATGCCAAAACCGCGTGACAATCAAATGACGCTTTCACGGCGCCGCCCGGGCGGGCGTTCAGCCGCCGAGCAGGTTGCTTGCCGAGATTCCGCCGATGTTGCCAAAGAGCTTGCGGATAAAGCTGATGTCGCCGTCAGTGGTCTGTGTCACGCGACGGTTGATCGCCACGACACGGCCATCCTCCAGCCCGTAGGTGGTGATGTTGCTGACCACGTCCGCCTCGTCGAAAGTGATGGCGACGATGGTGCGTTCGACCACCTTGGGCTTCTGGTAGGCGAAATGGCGCACTTCGGTCTCGATATAGTAGTATCCCGAACCGTTCAGAACGCCAGCGGCGTTGGGCACCCCAATCAGGTCCTCGACCGAGGCCTTGGTATCGACACCGGGCACGATCTGTTGCAGGTCCGCCTCGGAGGGAAGATACCCGTGGGTGCGGTACTGCGCGGCACAGGCCGACAGCCCGACGATCATCAGCATGGCAATCGCAGCCTTGAGCTTGCCTGCAAATCCGTTCATCTCACGCCCCTCTTGTCACGGGCCTTTTCGCCACCTATCCCGCTTACAGAAGGAACGCCCGCCATTCAAGCGCAGGAAAACCCGACACAATGACCACCGACAGACCCGATGGATCCCCGACACCGGCGCGCTTGCGCGTCTCCGCCCTGCGTCAGACAGGTCCGACCCACTTCCGCCTGGAACCGGGACCAGAGGCACGCGCCGCCCATGCCGCCGAACTGGGCGCGCAAAGCCTGAGAAAAATGAGATTCACCGGGCAGTTGACCCCGCTCGGCAAGTATGGCTGGCGTCTCGAAGGCGACTTGGGCGCGACGGCGGTCCAGTCCTGTATCGTCACGCTGGAACCGGTGACGACCCGGATCGATACACATGTCGTGCGCGAATTCTTGCCGCCCGAGCGCATTGCCCAACCGGAAGCCGGGACCGAGACGGAGATGCCCGAAGACGACAGCGTCGAGGAACTCGGGGATGAGATCGACCTCGAGGCGGTGATGCTCGAGGCGCTTTCACTGGCCCTGCCGACCTACCCCCGCAAGGAGGGCGTGGAACTGGGCGAGGCGCAGTTTGCAGCCGAAGGTGTGGCCCCGATGACCGACGAGGACAGCAAACCGTTTGCAGGGCTGGCAGGTCTGCGCGAAAAAATGCAGAACAAGGGCGAGGACGATTGAGAATCCGCTTGCCAAATCTTCGGCACTGCGTATTTTCGCGCGCTCATGAGTACGTCTGGCGCATGTCGCCGCGGGCACCTTGACGGGGCAGCGCGGCATGGCCCATCCGAAACTTCCGGGAGGCCCCGCCCCCGACGACAAAACGAGGTTGAGACATGGCTGTCCAACAGAACAAGGTTTCCAAGTCGCGCCGCAACAACCGCCGCGCTCACGATGCGCTGACCGCCGCGAACCCGAACGAGTGCGACAACTGCGGCGAGCTGAAGCGCCCGCACCATGTCTGCCCGTCCTGCGGTCACTACGCGGAACGTGAAATCGTCGCGATGACCGACGACATCGACCTGGACGAAGACGCGGCCTGATAGCCCAACCGGGACATTGCCTGCATGACCTCGCTGAAGGACAACAAGGACGCAGGCCCGTCCCGAGTGGTGATATCGGTCGACGCGATGGGCGGCGACAGTGGACCGGCGACAGTGGTCGCCGGCATCTACAAATCTGCCCGCAAGAATCCCGAGATCCATTTTATCCTGCACGGCCCGGTCGATGAGCTGGAAAAGCTGGTCGCGCGCCGTCGCGGGTTGTCGGACCGGTGCGAGATCCGCGATGCCCAGGGTGTCGTCAGCATGGAGGACAAGCCCAGCCAGGTGATGCGTCACGGCAAGGGCACCTCGATGTGGTCGGCGCTGGATTCGGTGCGCGCGGGCGAGGCGACCGTGGCGGTCAGCTGCGGCAACACCGGCGCGCTCATGGCGCTGTCGATGATCCGACTGCGCAAGCTGCCGGGCGTCAACCGCCCGGCTATCGCGATTCTCTGGCCATCGCGCAATCCTCAGGGCTTCAACGTCATGCTGGACGTGGGTGCGGACATCCGTGCCGACGCTGAAGACCTGCTGCAATACGCACTGATGGGCGCCGCCTATGCGCGCAACGGCCTGTCCCTGACACGGCCCCGCATCGGTCTGCTGAACGTCGGCACCGAGGAACATAAGGGGCGCGCCGAACTGAAAGAGGCGCATGACCGCATCGCCGCGCATGAATCCGAGGGCAACTATACCTTCGTCGGGTTCGTCGAGGGCGGCGACATCCCGGGCGACTCCTGTGACGTGATCGTCACCGATGGCTTCACCGGCAATGTCGCGCTCAAGACCGGCGAAGGCACAGCCAAGCTGATCGGGGACCTGCTGCGCGAGGCCTTTGCCTATTCGCCCCTGTCCCGCATCGCCTCTCTTCTGGCGCTGACCTCGCTCAAGCGCCTGCAAAAGCGGATCGACCCGCGGCGCGTGAACGGCGGTGTCTTCCTCGGGCTCAACGGGACCGTCGTGAAATCGCACGGTTCCGCCGATGCGACCGGGGTTTCGGCCGCCGTGAAACTGGCCTTCGAACTTGCGCGCGCGGGCTTTGCCGACCGTCTGGCGGCACGGGTTGCCTCTGCCGCCGAGGCGGCGCAGGATGGCGCCGCAGAAGAGGACCGCAAAAGATCATGACCACACGCGCCGTCGTCACCGGTGTCGGGCATTACCTGCCCGACCGAGTCGTCGAAAATGCCGAATTCGAAGCAACCCTGGAGACGTCGGACGCTTGGATTCGGTCCCGTTCAGGCATCGAAAGACGGCATTTCGCGGCCGAAGGACAAACCACTTCCGATCTGGCCACCCGCGCCGCGCGCGCTGCGTTGCAGGATGCGGGGCTGGAACCGGACGACGTTGACGCGATCATCGTTGCGACCTCGACGGCGGACCTGACCTTTCCCTCGGCGGCGACGATGGTGCAGTCAGAACTCAATATGATGCACGGGTTTGCATTCGACGTGCAGGCCGTCTGCGCCGGGTTCATCTATGCCCTGACCACGGCAAACTCTATGATCATCTCGGGCCAGGCCAAGCGTATCATCGTCATCGGGGCCGAGACCTTTTCACGCATCATGGACTGGACCGACCGGGCGACATGCGTCCTCTTCGGCGACGGCGCCGGTGCGTTGATCCTCGAAGCGCAGGAAGGCGACGGCACCGGCACGGATCGGGGGATACTTGCCACCGACCTGAACAGCGACGGGCGTTACCGCGACATTCTCTATGTCGATGGCGGCGTCAGCACGCAAAGCACGGGCTTCCTCCGGATGCAGGGCAAGGAAGTGTTCCGCCACGCGGTCGAAAAGCTGGCCTCGACGGCCACGACGGCGCTCTCCAAGGCAGGGCTGAGCGCGGATCAGATCGACTGGGTCGTGCCACATCAGGCCAACATCCGCATCATTGCCGGAACCGCCAAGAAACTGGGCCTGTCGATGGACCGGGTCGTCGTGACCGTTCAGGATCACGGCAACACCTCGGCCGCATCGATTCCCCTGGCCCTGTCCGTGGGCAAGGCACGCGGACAGATCAAACCGGGCGACCTTGTCGTGACCGAGGCGATCGGCGGCGGCCTTGCCTGGGGCGCGGTGGTCCTGCGCTGGTAAGGACCTGTGTCCGGACTGCCTGCGCCTGTTGCATAGCCGTCTTTCACCTCTGGATAAATTGCTTGCCGCAAGTCGTTGATATTGACTTGTGATTTTTGACGTCGATAATCCCGATAAAACACCGGGAGGGACGAACATGGGTGACAAGACCCTGACGCGCATGGATCTTAGCGAAGCTGTATTTCGCGAGGTAGGCCTGTCACGCAACGAAAGCGCCGAACTTGTCGAGGCAGTGCTGCAGCACATGTCCGATGCACTGGTCGACGGCGAACAGGTCAAGATCTCGTCCTTCGGGACGTTTTCGGTGCGCGAAAAGGCGGCCCGCGTCGGGCGCAATCCCAAGACCGGCGAAGAGGTGCCGATCCAGCCACGCCGGGTCCTGACGTTCCGCCCTTCGCACCTGATGAAAGACCGCGTCGCCGCGGGCAACAAGCGCTGAGGCACGTTTCATGCCCAAGTCTCGCGATGCGTTCCGCACCATCTCGGAAGTTGCGGAATGGCTGGATACGCCAGCCCATGTCCTGCGTTTCTGGGAAAGCAAGTTCAGCCAGGTAAAGCCGGTCAAACGCGCCGGCGGGCGCCGTTACTATCGGCCTGCCGACATGGAATTGCTTGGCGGAATCAAACGGCTGCTGCATGATGACGGGATGACCATCAAGGGCGTCCAGAAGGTGCTGCGTGAACAGGGTGTCCGACATGTCGCCGCCCTCGCCTCGCAACCTGTCGACGAGGATGAGGCAATCGACGACGGCACTTTGATCGAAGATGCGCCCTATGCCGAGGTCCCGCTGGACGAGGTGACGGATTCGGTCGTCGTCTTCCCCGGCGAGCACCTGCAACAGCCGGCCAGCGGCACGGCGCCCTCCGAAGCGGAGCCGCAGGAGGCCCCTGAGAGCCCCCTCGACGAACAGGACTCCATGCCGGGCGTCGCCCATGATGTAGCGGACGAACCTGCCCAGCAGGAAGCCGACGAAATCCAGACGGCCGCGACCGATACGCCGCCCGCCGAGGACACCACGGACGAAGACACCGAATCCGCGGCGGCTGCCCCAATGGAGCCCGGGGATTCGCCGATCGAAACAACCGACGCCGAGGATGCAACGGTCGAAGAGGTGGCGCCTGCCACTGACGAGATCGAGGACGCGACAGTGGCGCCCCAAGCAAGTGAAGAGACGCCGGACACCTTGACTGCCACGTCCACCGATACTGCACCGACCCTGGACCTCTGGGGCGACAATGATACACCGGAACTGCCTTTCGACCTGGCGCCGCCAGCGTGGAAACCTCCGCTGCCCGACGATCTGGTTGCAGCCCTGCACCCAGACACAGCCGAGGTCCTGGAAAGCCTGGACCCGGAGCCAACCCACACCTTCCCGCCGGAAACCGCTGTCACGCCGGCTGGTCTCGACCTGCCCGATTTCGGTGCCGACCCCGAGGCGCAACCTGTGCCCTCGGCCCCTGCCCCGGCCATCGGTCCCCTTGGGCAACTGGCGCGAATCCGCAGTCTGACCCCGGATCAGAAGGCCGCGCTTGCCGCGCAACTCCCCGTGCTGAAGGCGCTGCACGACCGGCTGTCGGCGCCTCTGTCCTGAAGCGCAAAAATTCGTCAATCGGGGGGTTGCTCTTGCCGAAAAATAGCGTAAGACACCCCGACAAGTCGGGCTATGGCGCAGCCTGGTAGCGCGTCCGTCTGGGGGACGGAAGGTCGCAGGTTCGAGTCCTGCTAGCCCGACCAAATCAAACCACCCCACAAAAATCCTACGATGACAGGTAGTTACCTCCCCCTCGGGGGCACGTGACCCACCTCTTTTTCCCGGCGATTGGTGCGCAGCAGTAAACCGCCTGTCCACCAACAGGCGCACCGCCGCGCCACGTCCGCGAATTGACCTGGTGCAGCCACCTTCTATGCTTTGCGCGTCAGCCCTGCGGCCCAAGGGGCGCATGGCCCGGGCCAGCTTCAGGGACGGCAAGAATGCCCCAATCCATCTCTCAGTACATCTTTGGCAATTCACTGGTGAACTACACTGACGCCAGCGATGTCTATGCCAATGTCCCGATCTGGATGGATCTTTTCGCGGACACCGCGGGGTTCGGCTATGCCGTGTCGGGCAGCTACGGGTTTCTTCGGAATTTCGCCGATTGGCCAGAGCCCTACGATCAATGGGGCTTTCCCGGAGTCGCGGGAGCCTGGAACTCTGACTTGGTCGGGTTCGCCGATGCGGTCTTCGATTCGATCCTGATCACGCCGGCCAACTTCATCCAGGACGTTTCCCCGGACACGCACTATAGCGGCGACAGTCGGTCCCCCTTCGACGCGGTGATCGACATTGTCGACGACCTGCTGGCGGATCATCCTGCCCCACTATTGCTGGTCTACGAAGGCTGGGCGGACATGGCTCCCTACGTCCCGGAGTTTCCGATCTCGACCGAAGCATTTGCGCAATATCACGCCTACAACATGGGCGCCTACCACGACTGGTTCCTCGACCTCGTGGACATGGTGAATATTGCTCGGCCCACAGCCGATCTCGCGCTCTTGCCTGTGGCCTCGATCCTGTCGGAACTCATGACAGGTGTTCTGTCTTCCGTACCCGCGGAAGCGTTCTACATCGACAACGCGCCACACGGGACGGAAACCACCTATTTCCTTGCGGCCATGATCACATATCAGGCCAGCTATGGCCAACTGCCGCAGTTGCCTGCGTCGCTGCCCGCCGCGATTCACCCCGATGTCCTGGCCAATTTCGACACCATCAACCTAGAGATCGAAACAGCGCTGGAGGCGGCAGGCTTCACCATCCTTGCCCCCGCCCCGGACTCGCCCGGGTTCTACGACGCCGAATACTTCGTACTGGACGAGGGTATCGCCGACCTCGACGAGGTGCCGTTCAACACCCCAGATGCCCTGGCAACACGGGTCATGATCGACTTCCTTGCCGAGGCAGGCGCGATCTGGCCCGAGGGGCCAGAGGATCACATGGCCGCGCGTTATACACGTACCGTCGAAAGCCCCGAGGGCGGTGTCTATGGCCTGCGTTTGACCGCCGATGACGCCGCCCGTGTCTATGTAGACGGGGCGCTGGTTCTGGACAGCGCCGATGCCGAACGCAACGACCCCATCATTGCCGAGGTCAACCTGAGCCCTGGCACGCATATGGTCGAGATTCGCTATATGGACATCGCGCAAGAAGCCTCGCTTCAGGTCGAATGGGACTATCGCCGCCCCTTGCCCGACCAGACGAGCACTACGCCCCCGCAAGAGCCGATCCCGCGGGACCGGGACAGCCTTGAGCCCGGATTGATCGATCCCGACCTGCCTCCCTCGCCCGGCGGCGGTACGCCCTACCTCGTCGCGCAAAGCTTTGTCCCGCCCGAACCGGAACCCGAACCGTTGTCGGTCGACAGCTTCGTCTTTGATCTGGCATATTGAGCAGCCACGCGGCAATTTGCTCTCCCCCTTCGTCAACCTGCTTGATAAGACAGCCGAAACGAGGGGGAAGCGATGACCGGCGTCCTGGCAAGCCAGCAGATCGAAGAGCTGATCGCAAACGGTGCGATCCGGGCAGAGACCCCCTTTGTCGATGGCCAGGTCCAGCCCGCCAGTCTTGACCTGCGGCTGGGCAACGTCGCCTACAGGGTTCGTGCGTCCTTTCTGGCCGGCGAAGGGCGCAGCGTCGCCGCCCGCATTGACGAGTTCGAGATGCACAGCATCGACCTTGCACAGGGCGCGGTCCTGGAAAAGGGCTGTGTCTACCTGGTTCCGCTGATGGAAAGCGTGACCCTGCCGAAAGGTGTCCAGGCCATCGCCAACGCCAAGAGCTCGACCGGGCGGCTGGACCTGCTGACCCGCGTCATCACCGACGGCGGAGTCGAGTTCGACCGCATCGCCACGGGCTATGACGGTCCGCTCTACGCCGAGATCTGCCCGCGCTCCTTTTCCGTTCTCGTGCGGCCCGGAATGCGGCTGAACCAGATCCGGTTCCGGCGCGGGCGCTCCGTCTTGACAGATGCGGAACTACAGGAGTTGCACGCCGAACAGACCCTCGTCGGCGGCGGCCCGGCAGTGATTTCCGAGGGTCTTGGCTTTTCGGTGGACCTTCAACCGGGCGAAACTGGGCTGGTGGGCTATCGCGCGCGCCCCCATACCGGGGTGATCGATCTGGACCGGATCGGTGCCTACGACCCGATGGAGTTCTGGGACGAGTTGCACAGCGACCGTGAGCAACTGATCCTCGATCCAGGGGCCTTCTACATCCTGGTCAGCCGCGAGGCCGTGCATATCCCTCCCGGCTATGCCGCTGAAATGGCGCCTTACCTGGCAATGGTGGGCGAGTTTCGCGTGCACTACGCGGGGTTCTTCGATCCCGGGTTCGGCCACGCGGCCGCCGGCGGCGCAGGCGCACGCGGCGTTCTGGAGGTACGTTGTCACGAGGCGCCTTTTGTCCTCGAACACGGGCAGATCGTTGGACGGCTGGTCTATGAGCGCATGTCAGAGGTGCCCGGACAGCTTTACGGCGCGGGCATCGCCTCCAATTACCAGGGCCAGGGGCTGAAACTCAGCAAGCATTTCCGGGCGTGACGAAGGCCGCCTAGAACCGCCGGGCCATGCGTGCCGCGCGGCGGGCCTGGCGCGTGGCACGTTTCGCCTGTTGCCCCTGACGGCCACCCCCCGCGGCGCGGTCGATCCCCGCGTCGATCCCCTTGTTCACCAGCTTCCGCAACACGGTGCGAAAGATCATGTTGATCAGTTGGTGCGCGTTCATGTCCTGCTCCTGTCGGAATTTTCCCAGCCATAGCCCGGAAATGTGCCGATTTTCGGGCGGTTCAGTCCTCGAACAACTCGCTCTGACCTTCGTCCATACCTTCATCGGCATCGACATCGCCTTCACCCGCCTGCGGCGCACCCAAGGGCGAGGGGCGGCTTTCCAGCAGGCCGGCGGCGCGTAGATCGGCCAGTCCCGGCAGATCACGGGCGGATTCCAGCCCGAAATGATCCAGGAACTCCTGCGTCACCACAAACGTCACCGGGCGCCCCGGAGTCATTCGCCTGCGGCCGAACCTGATCCACTCCATCTCAAGCAACTGGTCCACTGTGCCCCGGCTGACGGAAACACCGCGGATTTCCTCGATCTCGGCCCGCGTGACGGGTTGGTGATAGGCGATGATGGCCAGCGTCTCGATCGCGGCACGGCTGAGCTTGCGGGTCTCGACCGTCTCGCGCTGCATCAGAAAACCCAGGTCGGGCGCGGTCCGGATCGCCCAGGCATCGCCCACGCGCACCACGTGTACCCCGCGCCCCTCGTAGCGTTTGCGCAGATGGGCCAAGGCCTCGGCGGCGTCGCAGCCGTGCGGCATCCGGTCGTTCAGTTCCTTGACGGTGACGGGTTCGGCGCTGGCAAAGAGGATCGCCTCGACCATGCGTTCCTGTTCGCCCATGACCGGGGCCTCGAACAGGCTTTCGGGCGGGGCGCCCTCTTCCTCGGGCGTGATCTCTGTCGTGTCACTCATCACGCGACTCCTTGCGGCGCAACAGGATGGGCTCGAATGTTCCGGACTGTTTCAACTCTGCCTTGCCTTCTTTGACAAGCTCCAGTGAGGCAGCAAAGGTCGCCGCCGTGGCCGACCGCCAGCGCACCGGGTCCTCGGCCCAGCCGTCCGGCAGGTAGCTTTGAATGTCGGTCCATTGCCCGGCAAAGCCGATCATCCCGCGCATCCGGTCCAGCGCCTGTTCCATCGTAAAGACCTTGTCGCGGTCCATGACGAAGGGGCGGAACTCGTCGCGCGTGCGGATGCGTGCATAGCCCTGCATCAGGTCCAGAAGCGTGGCGGTGTATTTCACCTGCCGCACCTGTTCCATCTTCTCGGGAAATCCCCGGGCAAAGAAATCCCGTCCAAGCTGATCACGCGCCATCAGCCGCGCGGCGGAATCCCGCATCGCCTGCAGGCGTTCCAGCTGAAAGGCAAGGTGCGCGGCCAGGTCCTCGCCCGAGGGGCCCTCTTCCGTCGGGTCCGGCGGCAGCAGCAGGCGTGATTTCAGAAAGGCCAGCCAGGCGGCCATGACAAGGTAGTCTGCCGCCAGTTCGATCCGGAGCGCCTTGGCCTTTTCGACAAAGGACAGGTACTGCTGCGCCAGTTGCAGGATCGAGATCCTGCGCAGGTCCACCTTCTGCGTCCGCGCCATGTTCAAAAGCAGGTCAAGCGGCCCCTCGAACCCGTCGACGTCGACAACCAGCGCCTCGGCGGCAAGACGTTCCGAGACGGAAAGCTGGATGAGATCGGGCGTGTCGGGATCGCTCATGCGGGATCGGGGCGCAGGTCCTGGACAAAGAAGGCGTCAGCCTCTGCGCGCAGCCCGTCGATGTCAACCGGCCGGGGAGCCGTGCGCGCCGCCAGAGCCCGTTCTGCGCGCCTTTGCGCCGCACTATCCATCACACACACGGTCTCGCACAATTCACGCATCTCTGACAGATCGCCATTGCAATGCAGGATCACGTCACAGCCCGCGTCCCGTGCGGCGCGACCCCGCTCGGCCACACTGCCAGACAGGGCCTGCATGGAAATGTCATCGGTCATCAGCAAACCGTCAAAGCCGATTTCGTCCCGGATCAGCCGGATCATGACCGGCGAGAGCGTGGCCGGGCGCGGGTCGATGTCCTCGAAGACCAGATGCGCCGACATGCCCAGCGGCAGGTCGGCGAAGGCTGCGAACGTGGCAAAGTCCTCGTTCGACAGGACGGATTTCGGCGTGGAGACACGCGGCAGGTCCAGATGGCTGTCCAGCGTCCCACGCCCGTGGCCCGGCATGTGTTTCATCACCGGGAGCACACCACCGTCGCGACAGCCTGTCACAAATGCGCGCCCGTTTCGGATCACGCTGTCACGGTCGGCTCCATAGCAGCGGTTCTGCAAGACGGGATGCGTATCGGGGCGGGCAATATCCAGTGTCGGAACACAATTCCCGTCGATCCCGAGCGCCCGCAATTCTTGGGCGATCAGGCGCCCCCGAACATAGAACCGGCGCTCTGCATCCTCGGAACCGGCATCCTCCAGCGGCGGCGCCCATGAGCGTGCCAGCGGCGGGCGCAGGCGTTGCACACGCCCGCCCTCCTGGTCGATGAAGATCGGTGCGTCATGTCCTGCGGCCGCGCGCAATTCGTCACACAGCGCCCGGATCTGCTGGGCGTCCCGCAGATTGCGGTCAAAGAGGATAAAGCCGAAGGGTCGTGTCTCCGAGAAGAGAGAGATTTCCTCATCCGAGAGAACCGAACCGGCGCAGCCCAGGATGACCGCGCCGAAGCCGCTCATCTCGTGACCACCGGGATGCAGTCCACCTTCTGCGCGACGAAGGCGGCGCAGAAACGGCGGGCATCCGAGAGGTCCTCGAACCCGTGCGCGCGCAACCGGTAGAAGGTGCGCCCGCCGGACGAGGCTTTCTGGATCACGCGATCCTTGCCGGCCAGATAGTCGCCAAAACGACCGTCCAGCCGCTCCCATTCGCCACGCGCGGCCTCGGGGCTGTCAAATGCACCGATCTGCACCAGCCGCGTCCCGGCAGAGAGCGTGTCAGGGTCGACTTCGTTGACCGGCTTGGAGCTATCCCATTCGATGGCGGCGCCGGGGGCCGCAGGCGCCCGCGCCGTTGCGGACAGCCCCGCAGGCCGCAGACGCGGACGCAGGGACCGGGCAAGGCCAGGCCCGGTATACAGTTCCGGCTTGGCCTGATCCGGCAATGCGCTTGCAAGGGCCGTCACGACTTCGGCTTCGGTGCCCTCGGGCAGCGGGCTGAGCGGCTTCGACTTTGCTGCGATCTCATCCGCAAGGGCGGCAAAGGGACCGGTGTCCTTGGGATCCGCGCTTTCGGGTATCGGCGCGCCCTCGGGCTTCAGCGCGATCACCTCGGCGTTGCGCGCCATCGCCGGTTTCGGCGCGACGGGCTTGTCCGGTGTCAACACGCCAAGGGCCACGTCGTCGGCCTGCAGTCCCGCGGGACGCGGCGCCAGTGTCAGCCGATCCGCCGGGTCGGCTGCGGCACCGCTGCCCGCAACGGCGTTGACCGCCAGCCCCTGGTGATCGGCCAGCAGACCGCCCGGATCCTTCGGAGCTTCGCGCATCGGACCGGACAGGGCCTGAACGATGGGCACGCCCGACACATCGCGCGCAACCACCCGATAGCCCCAGACCGCGATCCCGGCGATCAGCGCAAGCGACACAGCCGCCCCGGCCCAATTCGCGACCGAGGCCATCTTTACCGTAGCCGGGGCCGCGGGGGCCCCATCATATGTGAAATCCGCCATCTCTGCCTCTTGTCCCCGGGCGGTGCAGCGCCGCCCGAATGCCTTGACTGCTCGAACAGCCCCGGCAGAGGCGCATTTTGTCAGCGCATTTCTTCTACCGGGGTCACGCCCAAGATACCAAGACCGGCGGAAATCACAACCGCGGTCGCCCGTGCCAGCGCGATTTTCGACTGTGTTGCAGCCGGGTCATCCTGGAGGAACCGCAGTTCGGGCGCGTCGTTGCCCCGGTTCCAAAGGCCGTGCAGGTCGGCGGCCAGTTCGCCAAGGTAGGTGGCGATCCGGTGCGGTTCCTGCGTCCGTGCCGCGATCTCGACCAGCCGCGGCCATTCCGCCAGCTTGGTCGACAGCCCCAGTTCCGACGCATGGGTCATGCCCGACAGGTCGGCCCCCGCCAGGGCCGCATCACTGACATCCACGCCGTCCTCCGTCGCCTTGCGCAGCACCGAACAGATCCGTGCATGGGCATACTGGACGTAGAAGACCGGGTTTTCCTTGGACTGTTCGACCACCTTGTCGAAATCGAAATCCAGCGCCTGGTCGCTCTTGCGGGTCAGCATGTGGAACCGCGCCACGTCGGGACCCACCATTTCCACGAGGTCGCGTAGGGTGATGAAAGTCCCTGCCCGCTTGGACATCTTGAAGGGCTCGCCGTTCTTGAACAGCTTGACCAGCTGGATCAGCTTGATTTCCAGCGGCACCTTGCCATCCGACAGCGCCGAAACGGCGGCTTTCATCCGCTTGACGTAGCCACCGTGATCGGCGCCGAAGATGTCGATCAGCAGGTCGAAGCCCCGGCTGACCTTGTCATAGTGATAGGCGATGTCGGGCGCGAAATAGGTCCAGCTGCCGTCCGATTTCATGATTGGCCGGTCCACGTCGTCGCCGTGGTCCGTGGACTTGAACAGGGTCTGTTCGCGCGGTTCCCAATCCTCGGGTTTCTTGCCCTTGGGCGGCTCCAGAACGCCGCGATAGATCAGCCCCTTGTCCCGCAAACTGTCGATGGCCGCCTCGATCTTGCCCGTGCCATAGAGCGACTTCTCGGAAAAGAAGTGGTCCATCTGGACGCCAAGCATGCCCAGATCGGCCCGGATCACTTGCATCATGGCATCGGTAGCGAACTCGCGCACCTCGGCCAGCCAGACCTCTTCGGGTTGGTCGATATAGGCATCGCCCACCTTGGATTTCAGTGCCTCTCCCACTTCGACAAGGTAGTCGCCGGGATAGGTGCCATCGGGAAATTCGACCTCGTGGCCATGCGCCTCAAGGTAGCGCAGGTAGACGGACCGCGCCAGCACGTCGACCTGCGCGCCGCCGTCGTTGATGTAGTATTCCCGCGTCACGTCATAGCCCGCATAGGCCAGCAGAGAGGCCAGCGCATCACCCACGATGGCGCCGCGCGCGTGACCGACGTGCATCGGACCGGTGGGGTTGGCCGAGACATATTCCACGTTCACCTTCTTGCCCTGCCCGAAATCGGACCGGCCATAGGCGATGCCGTCTTTCAGGATGCGGCCCGGCAGCGCCTGCCAGACAGAGGGCGCTAGCCGCAGGTTCAGGAACCCCGGCCCGGCCACCTCGGCGCTGGCGATCCGGTCGTCGATGCGCAGTTTCGCGGCCAGCGCTTCGGCGATGTCGCGCGGCTTGGCCTTGGCGGGCTTGGCCAGGACCATCGCGGCATTGGTCGCCATGTCACCGTGCAGCGGATCGCGCGGCGGTTCGGTGGTCACGGGATCGGTGTTCAGGCCCTCGGGCAGCGCGCCTTCGGCCTGGCAGGCAGCGATGGCATCCAGCACGAGGCTGCGAATATCGGAAAACAGGTTCATGTCAGCGGCTCCAGTGTTGGCCGGTCTCTATCACTTTGGAGGGTGGCGTCAAATGTCCTCGCCGGCGGCCTCGGGCGCCTTGCGTTCCGTGCGTTTCGGCAGGCGCGCCAGGAGCTGCGTGCCGGGCGTCCCGCGCAACTCGTCCTCGGGGCCCAGGAGGCGCAGTGAGCCCCCCGGCCCCAGCTCTGCGATGGGAACCGCCTCGGTCTGGGCCGCGCGCCAATCTTCCGCGGTGAACTCCTCGGTCAGCTTGGTGACGCGGAACTCGCACCCGCCCGCGATGGCGGCATTGGCCTCGAAATAGGTTTCGTTGGCGCCGAACGCCTGTCCACCCAGCGTGGCCGGCAGGGAATGGCGGCTGGAGGTCTCGCGCACGCGTTTGACCTGAAAGACATTCTCACGCCCGAACTCCGGCGCCAGGTCGGTCGCAACCAGCGTGTTATAGGCGTCATTGTCACTGGCGCAGATCAGTTTCTCATAGGCCACCAGGTCAACCCGCTCTTCCGCCGCCTCTGACAGGATGTCGCCATAGAAGGTATCCAGCCCGGCCTCACGCGCGCTGCGCAGATGGGCGTTGTTGGGGTCGGCAATGATCACGGGCAGGTCCATCTTTTTCAGCGCGGCGCCCAGCTCGACCGCCCATTTCGAGCCTCCCATGATCAACACCCCCGGCAGCCGCGATGCCGTCAGTCCCAGCAGACGCGCCATCGGCGCCAGCGTGAAGCCGTGCAGGACCACCGTCGCGGCCACCAGCGCAAAGGCCAGCGGCGCGATCCGGTCCGCATCCGGCAGGCCCAGTTGCGCCAGCCTCTCGCCGAACAGCCCGGCCACCGCCACCAGCACCACGCCGCGCGGCCCGGTGAAGGCGACAAGCAAGCGTTCGCGCCAGGGCACATTGGTAAAGGCCAGCGCCGCCAGCACCGGCAGGGGGCGCGCCAGCAGGATGACCGCCAGAACGAATGCTCCTGCCCGCCAGTCGAGCACGGCGAGGCGATCAAAGCTCATGCCCGCCGCCAGCAGGATAAAGACCCCCGACACCAGCAGGACGGTGGCATGTTCTTTGAACCGGTAGATCTCGGTGAAACTCGGCAGTTTCGCATTGGCGATCCAGAGACCCATGATCGTCACCGCCAGCAGGCCGGATTCATGCAGGACATGATCGGCCAGCGCAAAGACCCCCAGCAGCACCACGAAAAGCACCGGCACCTTCATGTATTCGGGCACCCAGGCCTGCCGAAAGGCCTTAACCACGCCCCAGCCTGCAGCCAGCCCCAGCGCCGTGGCGGCGGCAACGCCCATGCCGATCTCCACCACCGCGTGACCCGCGCTGGTCGCGGTGCGCAGTACCATCACAACCTCGAAGGCCAGCACGGCGGCCAGCGCACCGACGGGATCGTTGACGATGGCCTCCCACTGCATCAGCGCAGCGGGCCTGCGTTGCAGACGCGCCTGCCGCAGCAGCGGCGCGATCACGGTGGGCCCGGTAACGATCATGATGCCGCCAAAGACGGCCGAGGATTCCCAGCTGAGCCCGGCCACGAAATGCAGCGCCGAGGCCGAGGCAATCCAGCCCAGCGGCGCGCCGATCAGTACCAGCCGCCGCACGCCCTTGGCCGCGTCCGAAAGCCGGTGCAGGTCCAACGTCAGACCGCCCTCGAACAGGATGATCGCCACGGCCACCGCGATCATCGGTTGCAGCATGTCACCGAACTGCGCCGCCGGGTCCAGAACGCCCGTCACCGGACCGATGATCAGCCCGGCGACCAGCATCAGAACGATGGCGGGCAACCGCAATCGCCAGGCGAGCCACTGGCTGCCGACCCCAAGCGCCCCAACCAGCCCGAAGGCCAGGACGGGATCCAACCCGCCCGTTTCCGCAACTGCCATGAAACGCTCCCTGCCCGGCTGATACCCGGGGCAACCTAGCAGGCGCCCGCGCCGCCGCAACCGCGCTTGCCACGGCATCAAGGGATGCGCGACGTCAGTTGACCCCGTCGCCGGGCCACATGCCCTTGAGAACGTCGCGCCCGGTCAGCCGCGCGTGTTGCTGCAGCGCGAAACGGTCGGTCATCCCGGCGATGTAATCCGCCACCAGTCGCGCCAGGGGGGTCTCTCCCTCGGCGCCGGCCACGTCACCCTGCCAGCGCTGCGGCAGCAGCGTCGGGTCACCCATGTAGATCGGGAACAGCTCGTTGACCGCCAGCGTCACCCGGGCGCGCTGTTCCATGACCTTCGGTGCGCGGTACATGTTGGCGAACAGAAAGGCGCGGATCTGCTTGAGGTCGGTCCACATCGCGTCGGAAAAGGCGATCACCGGGCGGCCGAGATCCCGGATCTCTTGCGCGGATTGCGCGCCCGAGCCGATCAGCTTCTCCCGCGAGGTGTCGATCAGGTCCGAAACCATCGCGCCAAAGACCCGCCGCAGCGCCTCGTGCCGGCGGCGATAGGCGTCCGTGGTGGGATACTTGCGGTCGACCTCGGCATAGGCGTCACCCACGATGGGCAGTTCCGCGATCTCTTCTTCCGTGAACAACCCGGCCCGCAATCCGTCGTGCAGGTCATGGTTGTTGTAGGCCACGTCGTCCGACAGCGCGGCCACCTGCGCCTCGGCGCTGGCATGGGTGTACAGTTCCAGGTCGTCCTCGGCGTTATATTCGGCCAGAGCATGCGGGATCTCTCCGACCAGCGTGCCGTCCGGGCCAAGGGGGGCCACCGGGCCGTTGTGCTTGGCGATGCCTTCCAGCGTGTCCCAGGTCAGGTTCAACCCGTCGAACTCGGCGTAGTGACGTTCCAGCCGGGTAACGATGCGCAGGGTCTGGGCGTTATGGTCGAACCCGCCATAGGGCGCCATCAGCGCGTGCAGGGCATCTTCGCCGGTGTGGCCAAAGGGCGTGTGGCCAAGGTCATGCGCCAGTGCCACCGCCTCTGTCAGGTCGGTGTTCAGGTCCAGCGCGTTGGCGATGGTGCGTGCCACCTGCGCCACCTCGATCGAATGGGTCAGCCGGGTGCGATAGAAATCGCCCTCATGTTCGACGAAGACCTGCGTCTTGTGTTTCAGCCGACGGAAGGCGGAACAGTGGATGATCCGGTCGCGGTCGCGCTGGAAACAGGACCTGTGGGCGCTTTCCTCTTCCGGGAAGCGGCGCCCCCGCGCACTGTCATGTGTCGAGGCAAAGCTGGCGCGCATGTGATACAGTCCCAATTTGCTTGTCCCGAGGCTCTCTTATCCGGCTGGTCCTTCAAAAACAACGACTTGCGACATTCCGCCCGGATGGCGCCCGCGTTGCCGCCAATATCGGCGCCCCGTCGCGGGCAAACACCAGATGTTGCGTGGCGGTTTTTGTCCCCTGTCATGCGCCGCTGGCCGGGATTCGCAACCGGGGCCTTGAAAGTCAGCCGAAATGGCCGATTGAGCCTTTTCAGGCACTTGGCGATTTACACCTTCTCCAAAACGTCCGGGGTTCCTTACTTTGCCGGGTTCCGGCGAAAAGATAGACTGGGGCCAAGTATTTTAAGCGTTCAACCCTTGGAGAAAGCCATGTTCAGCCCCCTGCGCAGCGTCGCGTTCTGCTGCATCACCCTCGCCCTGCCGGCGCCCGCGCTGGCCGATCTTGTCCTCGACAAGGACAGTGACCCCAAGAAGCGGATCAACGAAACCCTTGTCTTGGACCCGACGGCCAAACCGGACAAGGACGACGGCACGATCACTATCCGGTCCAAGAACCCCACAGCGATCAACCCGGGCGCACCGCCCGCGAAGGCCCCCAACCCCTCGACGCGGCCGCCGCGGGCAACGCCGCCGGATAGCCAGGACGTGACCTTGCCGATCCGGAACCCCGGCGCCACTCCGCCGCCGGGACCCAGCCCGGTCGAGCCGCAACAGGCACGCAGCCCGCTGCCCAAGCCCGTGCCGCCCGCAGGCAGTCCGCCGCCACGAAATGCCGGTGCGCCAATCGACCCGACCCCCACCGTCGACGTCAAACCGCTTGAGGAAATGCCCTACATCTCCTTCGCGGCGCCCGCCTACAGCGACGGCTACGAGGTCTCGGTCATCAACAACATGCGCGGCACGGGCCGCATCCGCGTGACCACGGATTACGGCCCGGTCTACTGCTCGGGTTTCGTTTTCGGCCCCTCGGTGGTGGCGACCTCCTATGCCTGCGTGCCCGGCATCCTGGAAGACCCCCGGGTCGGCGCCACCAAGATCGAGGAAATCCGCATCGTCTTTGATCATGTCTTTCCCGACCAGCGGCTGTGGACCGCGCAAGGCTATGTCCTGACCCTGGACAGCGAATTGTCGAGCCGGGAAACCGGGCTGGCGATCCTGCACATCGCCGATCCCGACACCAATTTCGCCGCCGACCGCATCCAGCGCGTGGGCCAGGCCACCCCCGATCCACGCGCGCCGCTCTATATGCTCGGCTTTCCGCGTGGCGGATCCATGCAGATGCAGCATTGCAGCGCTCTGCCGACCGATCCCGCCTACCTGCCCGCCAAGGCATTTGAGCACAACTGCCTGAGCGACTACGGCGATCTGGGCGCCCCGATCTTCGATGCCGGGACCGGCGCAGTCGTCGGGTTGCACCTGAGCCACGAGCTGTCGACCGGCCGCCGCTTTGCGCAGCACATGATCGACCTGGCGAACTGGATCGGCGATCAGCAATAGGCGCCCGCGCCCATCGGATGCTCCCTGCACCGCCCCATCCGGAACCGGGAGGGGCGGCTTGCTTGAAGGGGGCCATGTGATGCATATATTGAGGCCGAACAGGTTGAGAGGACACCATGCAACTGCCGCCCAAAGTGACCGACCGTGCCTTTGCCCGCCTCGCCGAGATCGGCGCGGGTGCCGATGGCAAGGCCCTGCGCGTGGCCGTCGAGGGTGGCGGCTGTTCGGGGTTTCAGTATGACATCAAGCTGGACGACCCCGCCGCCGACGACATGATCATCGCCGAGGGCGAAGAGCGCGTGATCGTAGATCCCGTCTCCCTGCCCTTCCTGTCCGGTGCGGTCATTGACTTCACGGACGAGTTGATCGGCGCGCGGTTCACCATCGAGAACCCCAACGCGACCAGTTCCTGTGGCTGCGGCACGTCTTTCTCGATGTAGTCCGGGCCGGTTTGCGTACATGAAAAAGGGCGCCTCTCCGGGCGCCCTTTCTGTTTCAGGCAAACCGCAGGGTCATTCGGCCGGGATGACGCGGGGCCGCGACAGGTGTTCCTCAAGCACCAGCCAGAAACCCGATCCGACCACCAGCATCACGCCCGCCCAGGTGCCCAGCGTCGGCACCTCGCCAAAGACCAGGAACCCGATCACGACCATCCAGACGAATTGCAGGTTCATCAGCGGCGTTGCGACATAGGCCGGCAGCAGGCGCAGCGCCTCGGCAACAATGTAGCGGGCGGCAAACAGGGCGGCGGCATAGGCACCGACCCACCCCAGGTCCGTCAGGCTCATCGGTTTCCAGACGAAGGGCAGCGCCAGTGCCATGACGACCATCAGTGCCGCGTTGGGCCAAAAGACCTGTGCCAGAGGCGCGCGTTCCACCTTGGCAATGGCCCGGGCGGCCAACATCGAGCCACAGCCGGAAACTGCGGCCAACAAGGCCCAGGCATGTCCGGCCTGCGCACCGGACAGGCCGCCCGGCATCAGGAAGAGGATGCCGCCGACACCCAGCGCCAGCGCCGCCCAGGCCGCGGGACGCGGCGTCTCGCCCAGTACCGGGCCGGACAGGGCGGCGGCGATCAGCGGGATCAACCCGATGAACAGGAACACATCCGCGAACGGCAGCAGGCGAAAGGCCTGGAAGAAGGCCAGCGATGCGATCACTGTCAGCACGGCGCGGATCGTCATAGCCTTTTTCGACCGGACCCGCAGGCCGGGGCCCTTTGCGTCGGCCCGCGCCCCCGCCAGGGAGAACAGCAGGACCAGAGCCGAGGACAGGACGAACAACTGCGGTGCGGCATATCCCCCCGCGATGAACTTGGTGATCCCGTCCGCGGCGGCCATCACGCCGGTGTAGACAAGGATGAGCGCGGCACCCAGCGTCGCCCCGGAAAGCGCCAGCCGGGTCATGCGCGGCCCGCCCGGGCAAAGCCCTCGAAATAGGCATCGAACAACTCGCTGGACTGCGAGGCGACACTGAGCAGATCACGCGCCTGGGGCGACAAGGACGGCTCCATCCGTGGGCGCATCCTGTCCCAGTCACCCGACCGGTGGTCCAGCCCGTAGATCGCCTGGCTCAGCTCACGCAGCACGGTCTGGGCGCGGGCGCCACGTTCGAACCGCAGGCGTTCGTCGCGGACCGGCTTGCGGAACACTGGCGCGCCGGTGACGGCCTGGTGCCAGTTGCACACGAGGTATTCGTGATAGTCGTCATTGATCGAGGCATGGGCATCCGCGACGACACCATAGGCCCCCGTCTCTTGTTCCAGCCAGGCGGTCCAGACAGCGGGCGGCATCTGACCCGCATGACGCAGGGCAATGCAGATTTCCGCCAGCAGGTCGGCGTTCTGGTCCAAAAAGGCGGTCAGACCGGCGAAATGCAGGCTCTGGATGGCCTCTTCGGGCAGGTCGGGATCACGCCGGCCATATTCGGAAAGGTAGTAAACGATGTGCGTCAGTTCGTAGGCGGCCTTCTTGTTGGGCAGCGCAAAGGTCTTTGTACGCGAACAGAAGGCGCGCAGCCGGTCGTTCAAGCCGGGATCGCGGATCGGATCGACGCCGCGCCGTGTCATCAGGCGCCGCGCCTCGGCGCGCTGCAGGTCCGAAAGCTCGGCCTCTGCCAGCCCTTCTCGGGCGGCGAAATCCACCATCTTCTGCGCTTCGTGCCCTGGCATCCCGAGATCTTCGAGATCCAGCGCCAGCGAAAGGATGAAACGGTAATACTGCGGAAAGAATTCCAGCCGGTGCACGGCCTGGGCATAGAACCCGGCATGGCGCGCCAGTGCCTCTGGGGCGACGGCCTGGCCGGTGCATTCGAGGATGTTCAGCAGTTCCGCGTTTTCCTTCAGCCAGAACACGTCGTCGCCGTGGCGGCGGTGATCGGCGAAGGCTCCCAGAAGCGCGGTGATCCGCGCTTCCAGGGGGGCTATCCGGGTCGGGACGGTCAGTTGGACGACATTATTCATCGCTTGGCTCTCCTCTGTCTTGGCAGAGCGTTCGCGCCCCGCCCGGGTATCAGTGACATCGATCAGGCGCGGGCCGGACCGGACCAGGAGGTGAAGGCCTCGACGCTGTCGCCTGCCTCGCGGTCGCCGGCTGCGGGACCGGACCAGCTGGTGAAGGCCTGAACGTTGTCGCCGCTTTCGATGTCGCCCGCCGCCGGACCGGACCAGGAGGTGAAGGCTTCGACGTTATCGCC
The DNA here is from genome assembly GCF_900101505.1 of Antarctobacter albus. GTDB lineage: Bacteria > Pseudomonadota > Alphaproteobacteria > Rhodobacterales > Rhodobacteraceae > Antarctobacter > Antarctobacter albus. Next base: position 359,150 of record NZ_FMZI01000001.1, on the reverse strand, counting down.
TGCGTCGCGGTCGCCGGCTGCGGGACCGGACCAGCTGGTGAAGGCCTGCACGTTGTCGCCGCTTTCGATGTCGCCCGCCGCCGGACTGGACCAGGAGGTGAAGGCTTCGACGTTGTCGCCTGCGTCGCGGCTGCCACGCGCCGGGCCGGACCAGCTGGTGAAGGCCTCGACATGGCCGCCGTTGTCCATGTCACCCGCGGCCGGACCGGACCAGGAGGTAAAAGCTTCGACTGCATCGCCGGATTCGCGCGTACCGGTCGCCGGACCGGACCAGGATGTGTAGGCTTCGACAGAGGCACCCGCGAACAGGTCGCCATCGGCCGGGCCCGACCACGAGGTGAACGCCTCGACAGCGTCGCCGGCAAAGGCGCTCGTTTCCGATTTGGAAACGGTTTCTTTAGGGGTGTGCAGCTTGATGAGGGCAGTCATGGGATCGCTCCTTTTTCAGGTTGAGCAGCTATGCCCTTGAAATCTGCACGCAAAAATAGTTTGCAAAAAAGTTAATTCTTGTTAAGGTTGTTTAAAGAAAAGTTTATCCACAGATGCGATTCGCGCAGGCGTTTCGGATCGCGAGACAATACGAGTTATCCCCAGGAACAAATTTCCTGTGGATAATTTCGGACTTTGCAGTGCAACGGCACTTTGCAAACCGGCAAACCTCCGAATCATCCCCGAATCAAGCGAGTTCCAGTGGGTGCTTTGTGCCAGGCGTTACGCTGATAGGTTGCAGGACGGTCACAAAGCACAACCAAACTGATACAAAACAAGGCTTTTCCTGACGCGCTTGACCGTCAGCCCCGCGCCTGCGATCCATGAGCCCCGAACCGGCAGGAGAAACGCGCCATGAAGATCGCCACCTTCAACATCAACGGCATCAAGGCCCGCCTGCCCGCCGTTCTCGATTGGCTGGACGAGGCGCAGCCGGACGTCGTGCTCTGCCAGGAGATCAAGTCGGTCGACGAGAATTTCCCGCGCGAGCCCTTCGAGGACCGCGGCTACAACGTCGAGACACACGGGCAGAAAAGCTTCAACGGCGTGGCGATCCTGTCCAAGCGCCCGCTCGAGGATGTCCGGCGCGGCCTGCCCGGCGACGACGAGGACGAACAGGCACGCTGGATCGAGGCGACCGTCATGGGAGACGACCAGGCCGTGCGTGTCTGCGGGCTGTACCTGCCCAACGGCAACCCGGCACCCGGTCCGAAATACGACTACAAGCTGGCCTGGATGGAACGCCTCGGAGCCCGCGCGCGCGAGTTGCTGGCCGAGGAGATGCCGGCGCTGATGGCCGGCGACTACAACGTGATCCCCCAGGCCGAGGATGCCGCGCGCCCCGAGACCTGGACAGAGGACGCCCTGTACCTGCCGCAGACCCGCGCGGCCTTTCGCCGAATCCTGAACCTCGGCTACACCGAGGCGTTTCGCGCACGGACCCAGGCGCCCGGGCACTACAGTTTCTGGGATTACCAGGCCGGCGCCTGGCAGCGGAACAACGGCATCCGCATCGACCACCTGCTGCTGACACCCGCCGCCGCGGACCTGATGACCGACTGCCAGATCGACTCTGCCATTCGCGGTCGCGAAAAGCCCTCTGACCATGTTCCGGTGTGGATCGACCTCGCCGCCTGACCACCGCCGCCCCTGCCCTGCTTGACGCGCGTGCCTTGCACGCCGCCCGCCACCGCACTAATTTTGTAACAGACACCAGACGCGTGGAGACGCCTTATATGCCGATGTATGCCCAGGAAATCGAGGACCTGTTGCGCCAGTCCTTTCCAGACGCCAAGATCACCGTCGATGGAGAAGACGGCGTGCACATGTCGGCGATGGTCATCGACGAAAGCTTTCGCGGCAAGAACCGGGTTCAGCAACAACGCGCCGTCTATGCGGCGCTCAAAGGCAAGATGGACGGTCCCAGCGGCGCACTTCACGCCCTCGCTCTCACAACAAAGGCCCCAGACTGATCCGATATGCCCCTAGGCGTCATCGTCCCCCTGCTGCTCCTGCCCTTTCTTGCCATTTTCGTCTACGCGGCATGGCATGAATACCGACGTTTCAGGAAAGAAGGCAGGTCGACCTACGGTTTGACGTATGACCCGGAATCGAACACCACCTTCGTGGGAACGATCCCGGACAGCGGGGACAGCTACGACCCAGAGGACTACGACCCCGAGAATTCCGGATCGGACGCGGGACAGGACGGCACCCCGGCCGATGACACGGACACAAACCACAACGAACAGGACAACCGCAAATGACCGACGTAAAGACCCGTATCGACGACACCGTCAAATCCAATGACGTCGTGCTCTTCATGAAGGGCAACAAGACCATGCCGCAATGCGGTTTCTCCAGCCGCGTGGCCGGCGTGCTCAACTACATGGGCGTCGACTACCAGGACGTGAACGTGCTCGAGGATGACGGGCTGCGCCAGGGGATCAAGGATTTCTCCGACTGGCCGACCATCCCGCAACTTTACGTCAAGGGTGAGTTCGTCGGAGGCTGCGACATCATCACCGAGATGACCCTCTCGGGCGAGCTGGACCAGCTGTTCGACGACAAGGGCGTGACCTACAACAAGGAAGCCGCAGACAAGATCCGCGAAGCCAACGCCTGAGCCATGCGCCTGGCAAGAGACAACGAACGGGCGGGGATTTCCCTGCCCGTTTTTCTTTGATCCCTTGCATTTCAGAAAAGGAGTTTCACCGTGGAGATTTTCGTTGCTGCCGTCCTGATCCTGGCCTCATTCGCCGGAACCGGCCTGATCGCCTATGCCATGCGCCACGGCCAAAAGCGCCGCGAGGCGCTGAAGGCCATGTCCGCGGAACGGGGATGGACCTTTGACTATCAGCCGCAAAGCGGCGGGCGTGGCAGCCGAACGGTGATTTCCGATCCGTCCGAGGGCTGGGAGCTTGTGCTCTATTACCGGTCCAATTCCTCTACCGGCGGCACGAGCAGCCATTGGACGGAATTCACCCAGCCGCGGCTGGCCTTGCCGGACGGCATGGCGCTGCTTGGACCCGACATTCCCGAAAAGACCGCCGCGATGGCCGACATGATGCTGGACAAGATGGGCGGGGGCGGCTTTGGCCAGATGGTGCTGAACAAGATGACCGGCGGACTCGCCGCCGAAGCGGCGGACCTGCGGTCGGTGCCAGGTGACGGGTCCGGCACACTTTTCGCGACCCCGGGGCGCGAAACGGCCCTGGACGCCGTCCGCGAGGCCCCGGAACTGCTCGAGGCCCGCAGCGGGCGGAACGAGGCGCAACAGCCCATCGTCGCGCTGAGCCGTCACGGCTTGCGGCTGAGGCTGCGCCACATCCTGCGCCGCCCCGAGGACATCGACGGTTTTGTCGATCTGGGCCGTGCTGTGACGCGGCGGCTCGACGGGTGACGCACCCGGGACGAAAGGCCGTTACTCTGCCTTTGCCTCGTCGAAACTGTTGGCAAGCGCCTCGGCGCGGGCGGCGATCTCTGCCAGGGCGTCCGTCACGTCCTCCGGGATCACCGGCACCTCGACCTTTTCCGGCGAAGGTCCGGGCTTGTTCTTCAGGTCCGCCAGGTCGGCCTCGACCGACTTCAGCTTGTCCTGCGCCTCACGCAGGCGCTCTTCGAGGCCCGCGGTCTTGTCAGCCAGCATCAACCCCGCCATCAGCAGCATCCGCGCTTCGGGCATCCGCCCGATCTGCGTCACCAGGACCTGCGCCTCGGTGTCCAGAAGCTGTGCAGCGGACAGCAGGTATTGTTCCTCGCCCTGCTGGCAGGCCACTTCAAAGCTGCGGCCACCGATCTTGATCTCGACTTCCATCTGGCTCATCCCTGTGCCTCCCCGTCTGCGGCCTCGGCCAGGAGCGGGCCGAGGGCCTCGATCACGGCGCCCGTCTCTGCCGCATCCGCCGCCCGCATGGTGCGCATCGCATCAAGTTCGGCCTGCAGACCGCGGTTGATCAGCTCCGGATCGCCCACGCCTTGCGCATTCGCCTCGCGCAGCGCGGTATTGGTGGCAATCAACTCTTCATTGGAAGCACGCAGGTCCTGCAGTTGGTCATCCAGCGCGGCCAGGGCCCCGGGCGAAGGTGCGGCGGGGGCCTCGGCCTCCGGGGCCTCGGTGGCCTGCGCCTCGAGCTCTGCCAGCCGGGCACGCAAGACGCGCAGCCGCTCCTCAAGCTGGGCATTGGCCATCTTCTCGTCTTCCAGTGCCTCTTCCAGCTCCGTGACATCCGGGGCCCCGGCCACCTCGGCCTGCGGCGCGGCCTCGTCTTCGGCGGCTTCTTCCGGCTCCGGCACCGGGCCGGACTCTGCCCTGGCCTCGGCCAGGGCGCGTTCCAGCTGGGCTGCGGCCTCTGCCTTGACGGCGGAAATCGCCGCGTCCCGATCGGCCTCTGCCTGTTCGCGGGCCGCCGCCACGGCGGCCTCGCGGGCTTCTTCGGCCTGCGCCAGGGCGTTGGCGACAGCCATGTCACGCTCTGCCTCGGCGGCGTCACGCGCTGTCGCAAGCGCGGTATCACGGTCCACCTCGGCCTGCTCACGCGTGGCGGCCAGCGCTTCCTGCGCCTCTGCCAATGCCTGTTCCGCCGCTTCCGCGCGGCTGCGCAATGCTTCGTAATCCGCGGGTTCGGCGGCGCTGCGGTCCAGCCCGTCGATCCCCTGTCCGATACGATCCAGCGCGCGCGTGATGCGCGCCTGCAAGTCCTCGATCTGGCTCATCTGCCCTGCTTCGTCCTCTTGCCCGGCCTGGCGGCCTCAATCCCGCGCGGCCCATCGCGATACGGAACGAATCGTCCCGCATCCGGTCAATGAAAGTTTAACAAGCGGAAAAGGAAAATGCGCCCCCTTATCTTCCAAGGCCTTAGACGGCGCCCTTCATGCACTGCCCCGCGCTTGGCTTGCACTTCGGCGCGGGGCTGCTATTCACGCCGCAAACCCCCAGCCAGAGGATCGAAACCCGGTGGATATCCAAGAGCTTCGCACCCGCAACCCTGATCATTGGATGCGCGCCACGGCGATCCGTGCGCTTGCGCTCGACGCCGTCGCCGCGGCCAATTCCGGCCATTCGGGCATGCCCATCGGCATGGCGGACGTGGCCACCGTGCTCTACTCCAAGCACCTGAAATTCGACGCGTCCCGCCCGGATTGGGCCGACCGCGACCGGTTCATCCTGTCGGCGGGCCACGGCTCGATGCTGCTCTACGCGCTGCTCTACCTTTGCGGCGACCCGGAAATCACCCTCGACGAGGTCAAGAATTTCCGCCAGCTGGGCGCCAAGACCGCCGGCCACCCGGAGAATTTCCTGGCCAAGGCGATCGAGACCACGACCGGCCCGCTGGGCCAGGGCATCGCCAACTCCGTCGGTTTCGCCATCGCCGAAGAGTCCCTGCGCGCCCGCTTCGGCAAGAAGCTGATCGATCACAACACCTATGTCATCGCCGGTGACGGCTGCATGATGGAAGGTGTCAGCCAGGAGGCCCTGGGCCTTGCCGGTCGCTATGAGCTTGGTCACCTGATCGTCTTCTGGGACAACAACGACATCACCATCGACGGCAAGGTCTCGCTGTCGGATCGCACCGACCAGGTTGCGCGTTTCAAGGCGTCGGGCTGGCACGTGCAGGAAATCGACGGCCACGACCCCGAGGCCATCGACGCCGCCATCGTCGAGGCCAAGAAGACCTCGCAGCCCTCGATGATCGCCTGCAAGACCCATATCGCCCTGGGCCACGCGGCGCAGGACACGTCCAAGGGTCACGGCGCGCTGACCAACGCCGATCAGAACGACGCGGCCAAGGCCGCCTGGGGCTGGACCTCCGGTGCCTTCGACATTCCCGCCGAGATCAAGACCTGGTGGGAAGAGGTCGGCGCGCGCGGTGCCGCCGAGCGCGAGGCCTGGGAAACCCGGTTCGCCGAGACCAGCGCGGCACGGCAAAAGGAATTCACCCGGGTCATGGACGGCGAGGCGCCGAAAAAGCTCTCCGCCGTGGTCAAGGCGCTGAAAAAGCAGGTCTCGGAAACCGCGCCCAAGGTCGCGACCCGCAAGGCCAGCGAGATGGCGCTTGAGGTCATCAACCCGATCATGCCGGAAACCATCGGCGGTTCCGCCGACCTGACCGGATCGAACAACACGCTGACCGGCGATCTGGGCGTCTTCGACACCGACAATCGCAAGGGCCGTTACATCTACTTCGGCATCCGTGAACACGGCATGGCCTCGGCGATGAACGGCATGGGCCTGCATGGCGGGGTACGCCCCTACGGCGGCACCTTTATGGCCTTCACCGACTATGCCCGCCCGGCCATGCGCCTGGCCGCGCTGATGAAGACGCCCACCGTCTTTGTCATGACCCATGACTCCATCGGCCTGGGCGAAGACGGCCCGACCCACCAGCCGGTCGAACATGTCGCGATCAGCCGCGCCACGCCGAACACGCTGGTGTTCCGTCCCGCCGACGCGGTGGAAACCGCCGAGGCCTGGGAAATCGCGCTGCGCCAGACGGCCACGCCGTCGGTCCTGTCGCTGACCCGCCAGGGCCTGCCGACAGTGCGGCTGGAACACAAGAACGCCAACCTGGTCGAGAAAGGCGCCTATGTGCTGGCCGAGGCCGAGGGCAAGCGCCAGGCGATCCTGATGGCAACCGGGTCGGAAGTGGCCATTGCGCTGGCCGCGCGCGACCTGCTGCAGGCCGAGGGCATCGGCACGCGCGTCGTGTCCATGCCCTGCTGGGAACTGTTCGAGGCGCAGGACGAAAGCTATCGCCGCCGGGTGCTGCCGCCCGCGGGTCCGGTGCGCGTCGCGGTCGAGGCCGGTGTGCGCATGGGCTGGGACCGTTGGCTGTGCGGCGAGCGCGGCAGCGCCAAGAAAAGCGGTTTCGTCGGCATGGAGAGCTTTGGCGCCTCGGCCCCGGCAGAGGTGCTCTACGACCACTTTGGCATCACCGCCGAGGCCGTGGCCGAGAAGGTCAAATCGCTGCTCTGAGCGCGTCATCGACAACAAGAGAAAGGGCCGGAAACGCAGGTTTCCGGCCCTTTTTATGTCAAAGCCTCGGGACTCAGTTCAACGTCTTGCCGTCATGTAGGCGGTCCAGAACCGCGCGCGCGGCCCGCAGGCCGGGCCGTTCCCCACCCCGGCCAAGGCGCTCCATTGTCAGATCCATCGCCTCGATCTGCGCCCCGGGGGCCTCCAGGACCTTCCCGACCGCCTCGGCAATCGGGCCAGGCTGGCATTTCGCACCGATGAATTCCGGCACGGTCCGGCTTTCCGCCACCAGATTGACCAGCGTCACGCTGTCGACGCGCAGCATCCGCCCGATGATCTGGCGGCTGAGCCAACTCATGTCGTAGGCGATGACCATCGGTGTGCCCGCCGCCGCCAGTTCCAGCGAGACAGTCCCCGAGGCCGCCAGCGCCACGTCCGCAGCGCGAAAGGCCGCGCGTTTTTCGTCACCGCCGGGGTCGTCAGACGGGTCGATCACCAGCGGATCGCCAGGCCAGTCGGAAACCGCCTCGCGCACGGCCCCGGCCACCGGACCCGCCGCCGGGATCACCAGCCGCAGACCCGGACGCGCCGCCAACAGCGCGCGTGCCGCCTGGGCAAAGACCGGCATGAGCCGGCCCACCTCGGACCGGCGCGAACCAGGCAGAACCAGGGCCATCTCGCCCTTGATACCGTGGCGCTCACGAAAGGCCGCCGCCTCCGCCTCGCTGGCCTGTGGTTCCATCACCACCGGATGGCCAACGAAATCGCAGGCGATCCCGGCGGCCTCCATGTAGGGCGGCTCAAACGGCAAAAGCGCTAGCACCTGGTCCACATGCGCGGCCATCTTCTGCGCGCGCTTGGGCCGCCAGGCCCAGACTGTCGGAGCCACGTAATGCACGACCCGCACATCGGACACAGCCTTGACCAGCCGCGCCACGCGCAGGGAAAACTCCGGCAGGTCCACCGTGATCAAAACGTCAGGCTGTTCCGCCACGACCGCATCGGCGGTCTGGCGGATACGCCCCTTGAGCGCGCGGTATTCGCGCAGGATCTCGGTGATGCCCATGATGCTGATCTCATCCATCGGGAACAGGCTGTCGAGGCCCTGCGCCTGCATCAACGGCCCCCCGATCCCGCGAAAGCTCACATCCGGCACCAGTTCCTTGAGCCCCGCCATGAGCGCGGCGCCCAACCGGTCGCCGGACGGCTCTCCTGCTGTGATGAACACCCGCATCATGTTTCCCTTTCACGCACCCAGAGGAACAGGCCAGCGGCCTCCAGCCGTTCCAGCACCTGCGGCAGGTCCAGCACCATGACACCATCGGCTTCGATCACGATCCCGGACAGCCCTGCCGCCACGGCGCCATCGGCCGTCTGCAGGCCGATCACGGGCAAATCGGCGCGCCGCTCCTGCCCCGGTTTCTGCGCCTTGTAGAGAACGCCCCCCCGCGCCTCGGGGCCAAGCCCCTGCAACATGGCATCGGTGCCGCTATCATCCTCACGGGCGATGACGGCGCCCTCCTTGACGACGCAAGCCTGCCCAAGGTCGCGCCGCGCCTGATCCACCGAGATCCGGTCCCCCAGTCGCGCCGCCACATCGGCCGCGTCACCCGGTTGAACGGTTGTGGGAACACCGGACGGCGGCAACAGGGACGGCGCCAGTTCATGCGCGGCCAGTACCCTGAATCCGGCACTTTCAAGGATGTCGATGGCAATGCGCAGCGCCCCGTCATCACCCCGCCGCAAGGCCCGCAGGACCCTCGGCAACAGAGGCAGAGTCCGCAGCCCGATCCGTGACACAGCCACATCTGGCCGGTCCACGGAACCGCACATGCAGACCCGAGACACGCCGCGCCGCTTGAGCCAGGCCAGAAAATCCCCCAACCGTTCGATGGCAAAGAGATGTTCCGCCGCTACCTGGTCCGGCGGACAATGCGCCAGGCCGCAGATCACGACCTGTTCGCCGGCGGCGCCGGCCACGGCGGCGGGCAAGGCCCCGCGCCCGGCAATCAGCGCCAGCATGGCCCGCTCAGCCCGGTGTCAGGAAGCTGCGATCGCTGTCGCCGAGAACGAAGGCGACGATCTCGCGGACATATTCGCTCTGGGTCTCGTCCCCCAGGCGGCGGGCGCGATCCTGAAAGGCGCCCTCGCCCTGCGCCAGCATTTGAAACGCCGCCCGCAACGCGGTGATGTCCGAACGCTTGACCCCGCGCCGTTTCAGCCCGACCAGGTTCAGACCGTCCAGCTTGCCACGCGGCCCCTGCACGAGGCCATAGGGGATCACGTCGTTGGTCACCATCGTCACGGCGCCGATGATGGCGCCACGCCCGATGCGCACCCATTGATGCACGCCGGACAAGCCACCGATGATCACATCGTCCTCGATCACGCAATGCCCGGCCAGCGCGGCGTTGTTGACCAGGATCACCCGGTCACCCACCTGCGCGTCATGGGCCACGTGACAGCCGGCCATGAACAGCCCGTCATCGCCCACCCGGGTCACACCGCCACCACCCTCGGTGCCGGTGTTCATGGTGACATGTTCGCGAATGCGGTTGCGGGCGCCGATCACCAGCCGGGTCTTCTCGCCCCGGAACTTGAGATCCTGCGGGATCTCGCCAATGACGGAAAAGGGAAAGACCAGGGTCTCTTCGCCGATCTCGGTCGCGCCGGTCGCAACCACGTGGCTTTTCAGTTCGACCCGGTCATGCAGGATCACCTCGGGGCCGACATGACAGAACGGTCCGATCCGGCACCCCTGCCCGATCACCGCGCCCTCTTCGACCACGGCGGAGGGATGGATCATGGTTTCGGTCAAGACGGCAGGTCCATCATCGCGGTGAATTCTGCCTCGGCGGCCATCTCCCCCTCGACCTCGGCCACGCCGCCGAATTTCCAGACCTTGCCGCCGGGCTTGCCGCGCAGGGTGGTCAGGCGCATCTTGAGCTGGTCGCCCGGCACCACCTTGCGGCGGAACTTGCACTTGTCGATGGACATGAAATAAACCTTCATCTCCTTGTCGGCCATGTCCAGCGCAGTGCCCACCATGACGGCGGCGGTCTGGGCCATCGCCTCGACGATGGTGACGCCCGGCATGATCGGCAGACCGGGGAAATGGCCCTGGAAATGCGGCTCATTCATGGTGACGTTCTTGATCCCCAGGGCCGACTGCGTGCCGTCGATCTCCTCGACCCGGTCAACCAGAAGAAAGGGGTAACGGTGCGGCAGGATACGCTGGATCAGCTGGATATCCGCGCTCAGAAGCGTGTCGGTCATGACTGGCGGCCTTTCTTGTTTTGGCGCACCCCTAGCAACGGCAGCGGTCGGGGGCAAGCACGCCGTCAATCCTGCCCCGAGGGCGGCTCTGGCGTTTCCGGGTCCGGCGCGGAATCCGGGGCGGGATCAGGGACAGGCACGGGGTCGGGAACCGCGGGTGTGCCATCCCCGATCTGAACGTCGATCAGGGCAATGGCCCGATCGGTCACGTCGATGGCATCGGCGGCGACAAAAACCGTGCGGCGTTCAAGGATCAGCATCGCCCCGGCCTCGCGCAGCAACCCTTCGAGCACCGGCTGGGCGACGGTCAGGAACCGGCGCCGCGCCTCCTCGGTGCGGGTGCCAAGCGCCCGCGCCTTGGCATCCTGCTCGTCCCGCAGGCGCTGGACTTTTTCGTCGAAGGCATCAGCCAGAGCGCGAAATTCATCCGGCGCTAGAGTGGGACGAAGGTCGGTCAGCTCGCGCTCTTCTTCGATCAACTCGGCTTCGATCTTGCGGTTTTCCGCGGCAATCGTCCGGCCCTGCTGTTCGATCTCTTCATTTACCCGGCGGCCAAAGGCGCTTTCGGCAAAGACCCGTTCAAAGTCGATCACCAGGATCGGGGTCTGGGGCATCCCGGACACGAAGGGACTGCCCTGCCCCTGAGCGCCTGCCGCGACACCCCAGAGCGCCAGCAGCAAGACGACAAGACGGACGGCCGGACGCACGCCTGCCTCAGAACTGAGTCGAGATCGTCAGGTTGAAGTTCTGCGGCTCGTCCCACTTGGACTTCTGCAGCGCCTCGGTGAAGTTCAGGCGCAGCGGGCCGATGGCGCTCTTCCAGAAGATCGAGAAGCCGACCACGTGCCGCGCGTCAAAACCTGTGGAGACGACGGTATTGCCTGCGCCGACCTTGTTCTTGGTCGCATCACTAAGCCCCCAGACCGAGCCGATGTCGTAGAAGAGACCACCGGTGATGCCGTATTCCTCGGGCAGACCCAGCGGGAATTCCGCCTCGAAACGGGCCACGGCGTAGAAGTTGCCGCCGAGGGAGTCGTCGACCCCGCCCGGACCGATTTCACGCGGCCCGATCCCGCCCGAGCTGAACCCGCGCATGATGTCCGGTCCCAGCAGGAAACGGTCGGTCACACGGCTGTCGCCCTTGGTATAGTTCAGCGCCCCGCCTTCCAGCGTCGCCCGCAGGGTGACTTCCTCGTTCCAGACCATCGTCTGTGCGATCGCCTTGGCGCTGGTCTTGACGAAGGTCGTGTCGCCGCCCAGCCCGGCAAAATCCTGTCCGAACTCGAACCGGTAGCGGGTATTCGGATCAAGCCCCTTGCGCTGGGTGTCGAAGATGTAGGTGTAGCCCAGCGAGCTGTCGTAGCGTTCACCCTCTGCGGCTTCGGCGGTCACGATGCCGCCGACACCGGTGTCCACGCTGGTGATTTCGCCATAGTCCAGCGAATAGCGCAGCTGCAGGCGCGCCTGTTCCGCCACGGGGAACTCCAGGAACGGCTGGAACACGCCGGTTGTCGTGTCGAACACCGCGTTGTCGTTGTCGGTCTCGGTGTAGGCAAAGGTGAAGCCCAGCGAGAGATCGCGGCCAAAGAGCCCCGGCTCGACGAACCGCAGGCCGTATTGCTGTGTGTCCGCAGCGGTGTTGATCCGGAAGCTGAACGACTGGCCGCGGCCAAGGAAGTTCCGCTCGGAGAAGCTGAAGGCCGCGCCAAAACCATTCTGGGTGGAATAGGACCCGCCGAAACTGATCGAGCCGGTGGGTTTTTCCTCGACATCGACATCGACGACCACCTGCTGCGGGCTGGAGCCTTCGCGGGCCTCGACATCGGCCTTGTTGAAGAAACCGAGCGCACGGATGCGTTCCGCGCTTTCGCGGATTGCACGCGGGTTGAACGGATCGCCCTCGACCACCTCGAACTGGCGGCGGATCACACGATCCAGCGTCGTCGTGTTGCCCTCGATGTCGATGCGTTCGATGAAGATGCGTTCGCCGCGCACCAGGCGGAAATCGACATCCAGCGACAGGTCGCGATCGTTGCGGGTGACCCGCGGCTCGACCCGGACGAAGTTGAGACCCAGGTTCACCGCCAGCTTTTCAAGCCGCGCGATCTCGTTCTCGACCAGGGACGGCGAATAGACCTTGCCCTTGCGCAGGCGCACCTTGCTGCTGAACAGCTCGGCATCGACGTCGGACAGGTCCGATGTGACAGTCACTTCGCCGAACTTGAACTGCTGGCCTTCCTCGACGTTGATCGTCACGAAATAGGCATCGCGTTCCTGGCTCAGCTCGGCGTTCACGCCGGTGATACGGAAATCGACGTAGCCGCGCGACGCGTAGAAGTCTCGCAGCAGTTGCTGGTCGAATTCCAGGCGGTCCTCGATGAAGGTGTCCTTGCGGATCACGGCTCGCAGCAGGCCGGCTTGCTTGGTCTCGAGCACGCGGCGCAGGCGACGGTCGGAGTACTTTCCGTTGCCCACGAACCCGATGCGCTCAACCTCGGCGACACCGCCCTCGAAGACCTCGAATACCAGGTCGACACGGTTGTCGCTGCGGCGGATGACCTTGGGCGTGACACGGGCGGCAAGGCGGCCCTGCACCTCGTAGGCGCGGCTGACCGCAAGGGCGTCGGCCTCTGCCACGCGGGGGCTGAAGACGCGGCGCGACTGCGACTGGATCGCCTGTGCCAGGTCCTCGTCCTTGATGCGGCGGTTGCCCTCGAACGTGATGCGGTTGATCGTGGGATATTCGACAACGCGGATGGTCAGGCGCGATCCCTGAGGGACGATCTCGACGGTCTCGAACAGACCGGAGCCGAGGATGCGCTGGTAGGCGTCGTTGAGTTCGGCGGCGGAAACCCGCTGGCCGCGTGCGATTCCGGCGTAGGAGAGGATCGTGCCGGGTTCGACCCGGCGGTTGCCCTCGATGTTGACCGAGTTGAAAACATAGCTCTGGGCGTAGACGACCTGGGGGATCGTGGCGACCCCGGCCCCCATTGCCACGGCGAAACTCAGGCACACAGCCCGAGTCGCGTTGGCAACCTGATAACCCCTTGCAAGACCCGGCGCTTTACGCGCGGAAATGACCTTTGCCATTTTCGCAATCCACTTTGACATCCCGGAGTCGTGAGTATCGGGAATGCCCGTACTTGTCAAAAGCTCGGGGTCGCGAATTTGAGGAACTGTCGCCTGTCAGCGACTAGTGCAGGACGGCCCCCAGCCAGCCCCCGAAAAACAAGGCGAAGACGATGGTGCAGATATACAGCAAGCGGTCCCAGTTTATGGTGACCAGCAGGCTCATGCTTCTGTATCCGGCTTGGATCGCGGTCATGGAATCGGTCCTCGGTTGCGTGTGCAGGCACAGCACTACCGGGTGATTCAGGCAGGAGTTGGGCAGATGCCTGCCAAGATCGTGTCAGGCCCGCGCCGTCAGGGGCAGAACAGGTCGTTCGACAGGGCAAAGACCATCAGGCCCAGCACCAGCGTCAGGCCGATCGACATCAGCACCTTGAGCGCGCGGTCGCTGGGCGGACGCCCCGTGACGGCCTCGTAGGCGAAGAACACCAGGTGACCGCCGTCCAGCACCGGCACCGGGAAGAGGTTCAGCAGGCCCACGGCGGTGCTGAGCACGGCGATGAACCAGATAAAGTTCGTTGTGCCCTGGCTTGCCATGTCGCCGCTGGTCTCGGCGATGCCGATGGGGCCCGACAGGTTGCAGGTGCTGATCGCGCCAGTGGCCATGTGCCACAACCCCGAGAGCGACCCTTCGATGATCCGGCCGACCTGTGCCACGCCACCCGTCAGCGCGCTGCCGAAACCTGCCGATTCAGTCGCCGGTTCAAAGGCGACGCCGCCCACGATCCCGATACGGTAAAAGGTCTGGAATCCGCCGTCAGGCTGCGGTTCGTCCACCCGGCGCGGGGTCATCTCCTTGTCCAGGAACTCGCCATCGCGCCAGACCGTCAGCTGCAGCGTCGCCCCGTCAGAGCCTTCGACCCGTTCTTTCAGCTCGGCAAAAGCGTAGATCGGCGTGCCATCGACCTCGGTGATCACGTCCCCTGCCCGAAGGCCCGCATCGCTGGCGGCAGACCGCGGCGCGATCTGGGTGGCCAGCGGCGGATAGGTATAGGGGCCGCTGACGATCATCTCGCGCCCGTCGCGGCGCACGGTGTATTCCAGCTGTTCTTCCTGCGGCAGCGCGTCGAAATAGGCGCTCATCGTGCCATCGGCGGCATCGGGCAGAGGTGCCCCCGCGATAGCAAGGATCGTGTCGCCGGGCTGCAGTTCCTGCTGGGCGGGCAGCGGCCGCAGCTCGCCCACGGTCAGCGGTTCCATGACCTCGCCCCGGAACATCAGGACCCCGGCGAAAATCGCGATGGAGAGGACAAAGTTGAAAACCGGACCGGCAGCCACCGTGGCTGCCCGCGCCCAGAGCGGTGCGCCGGACATGGTGCTACGCATCTCGGCCTCGTCCAGCCCCTCGATCGCCTCGGCATCGACCCCGCCCGAGGCGTTGGCATCGCCCCGGAACTTGACGTAGCCACCAAAGGGAATCGCCGCCAGTTGCCACTTGGTGCCATCCCGGTCGACCCGCGACCAGAGCACCGGGCCGAAGCCCAGGCTGAAGACCTCCGGAAAGATGCCCGTCTTCTTGCCGACGATGAAATGGCCGTATTCATGTACCGCGATGATCACCGACAGCGCGACCACGAAAAAGATCACGGTCCACAACGCGCCGCCAAATTGCGGGATCAGGGTCGTCAGGTCCAAACTGCCACTCCACTCAATGTCTAGTCTTGCCAAGTTTCGTCTTGCATGACCGCAAGGGCCTCTGCCCGTGCGAGATGGTCTGCCTCGCTGACCTTATCAAGAGTAATACCGGCAGCATTGTGACCCGCCTGGGACGAAAGCCGGGTGAGGACCTCTTCGACAACGCCCGCCATGCGGGTGAAAGGAATGCGCCCCTCGATGAAACCATCCAGCGCGGTTTCCTTGGCCGCGTTAAAGACCGCGCCCATGAGCCCCCCGGCCTGCATCACCTCGCGCGCCAGCCGCAGCGCGGGCCAGCGCGTCTCGCAAGGCGCACAGAAGGTCAGTTGCCCCAGCTTGACCAGGTCCAGCCGCTCCACGGGCAGCGTCTTACGCGCCGGATGGTTGAGCGCAAAGCCGATGGCATGACGCATGTCCGGCGGTCCGACATGGGCCATCAGCGCCCCGTCGTTGAACCCGACAAGTGCGTGGATCATGGATTCCGGGTGCACGACGGTTTCGATCTTCTCGGGATCGAGGCCGAAAAATTCCCGCGTTTCAATCAGCTCCAACGCCTTGTTGAACATCGAGGCGCTGTCGATGGTGATCCGTTGCCCCATCGCCCAGTTGGGATGCGTGGCCGCCTGCTGCGGCGTGGCCTTGTCCAAGTCTTCGAGCGGCCAGTCGCGAAACGCACCGCCCGAGGCGGTTATGATGACCCGTTCGACAGCGCTCAGGTCCTCGCCGATCAGGGCCTGGAAGACGGCGGAATGTTCGCTGTCCACCGGCAGCAGCTGCGCCCCGTTTTCCTGCGCCGTGCGCAGCATCAACGGCCCGGCGCAGACCATGCTTTCCTTGTTGGCCAGCGCCAGCGTCGCCCCCTGTTCCAGCGCCCGCAGCCCCGGTTCCAGCCCGGCAGCGCCGACGATGGCGGACATGACCCAGTCGGCGGGCCGCGTGGCCGCCTCGATCAGGGCGGACCGTCCCGCCGCCGCTTGGACTTCGGACCCCGCAAGCGCCGCGCGCAGGTCCTCCAGCCGGTCCTCATGGGCAGTCACGGCGACCTGCGCCCCCAGCATCCGCGCATCGCGCGCCAGTTGGGCGACATTGGCCCCGCCGGTCAGCGCGACGACCTCATACGCGTCCCGGTCGCGTGCGATCAGGTCGATGGTGTTCTGCCCGATCGACCCGGTCGCGCCAAAGATCGAAACCCTGCGCCTGTCGCCCACGGTCATAGTGCCCCCGGAAACCCTGTGACCTGCCCCGCGATCACGATGAAGACCGCCGCACCCAGCATGCCGTCGAAACGGTCCAGCAATCCGCCGTGTCCGGGCAGCAGGTTCGAGCTGTCCTTGACGCCCGCACGCCGCTTGATTGCGCTTTCGGCGATGTCCCCGATCTGCGACGCCATGCTGACCGCTATGGACACGCCGATCAGCCCCATGCCCGCCTGTGTCAGCCCGGCAAAGACCAGACCGACCACCGCCGCGCCGATCCAGCCCGCAACCGTGCCGGACCATGTCTTGGACGGGCTGACGCGCGGCCAGAACTTGGGCCCGCCAAAGGTGCGGCCCGCGAAATAGCCCGCAACATCCGTCACCACAACGACGACCATCAGCCAGAGCATCCAGACCAGGCCGAATGCGTCACGTAGATCCATCATGGCATAGCCCGCCAGCAGGATCAGCGCGGTAAAGACCGCGTAGGTGACGCCGCCCTGCTCCATCCGCGAAAAGCCCAGCATCGAGGGCAGCATCAGCAGAGGCAACGCGAAGGCAGGCGGCAGTTCGATGGCCACAAGGGCAACTACAAACGCGGCGGCGGCCAGGATGTTCCGGCTGCGCACCCGCCCGCGATCACAGAGATGCACCAGTTCCCAGACCATGCCGCCGCAGATCACCGCGATCAGCAGGTGGAACCAGATGCCGCCCAGCCAGACCGCGGTGGCGCCGATGGCAATCATGGCCGCGGCAGAGATCAGCCGCGGCGCCAGGTCGTCCCAACGCGGCTTGCTCATGCCTTCACGGCACCGTATCGCCGGTCGCGCCCGCCGAAGGCGGCGCAGAGGCGGCCCAGTTCCTCGGGCGTGAAATCCGGCCAGAGTGTGTCGATGAATTCGTACTCGGCATAGGCCGACTGCCAGAGAAGGAAGTTGGAAATACGCGCCTCGCCGCTGGTTCGGATCACAAGGTCGGGGTCGGGCAGAACATGGGTGTCGAGGTAACGCGGCAGGGTTTCCACGTCGATCTCGGCCGGGTCCAGCTTGCCTTCCTTGACGTCCATTGCCAGGCGCTGCGCGGCGCGCGCGACCTCGTCCCGGCCGCCATAGTTCAGCGCGATGGTCAGGTTCACGCCGGTGCAATGCTTGGTGAAATCCTCGGCCTCGTCCATCAGGGCACGCAGCTTGGCGTCCAGCCGGGGACGGTCACCGATAAAGCGCACGCGGACGTTTTCCTTCACGAAGGCCTGCATCTCTTTCATGATGTAGCGGCGGAAAAGGCTCATCAGGCCCGCGACCTCGACCTGGGTGCGTTTCCAGTTCTCGGTCGAGAAGGCAAAGATGGTCAGGTATTTCACACCGTAATCCGGGCAGGCCTCGACCACCTCGCGCACGCGGCGGGCGCCGGCATGGTGGCCGAACAGGCGCGGACGGCCCCGCATGGTCGCCCAGCGGCCGTTGCCATCCATGATGATGGCCACATGCCTGGGTCCCAGGGTCTCGAGCATCGGTCTGGCCATCAAATTCCCTTCCAAGGCGAAATGCGCGGTCCTACTCATAGATCATCCCGGCGGCCGATCCAAAGCAAAGATATCGGCGGCTGACTAATCCAGTTCTGCGCGATGGAAAAGGCACCACTGTGGCAACAGCGGGCCACAGGCAAGACGATGCCGCCGAAATTCGGTAGTGCGCGCGGACGCGTCAACCCGGGCGCCCGCCCCCGCGAGGTGCGGCGGTCTTTCCGGGGCTCCGCCCTTTGACCGCCCGAAACCTCCACTGGAGGTTTCGCCTCGCTGCGCGAGGTGCGGCGGTCAAACCTGCATGATTTCTTCTTGCTTGGTCTCCAGCGCCTCGTCGACCTTCTTGATGTAGGTATCGGTCAGATCCTGCACCTCGGCCTCCCAGAGCTTCTGGTCATCCTCGGACATGCCGTCGGCCTTGGCCTTCTTGATCTTGTCCATGCCGTCGCGGCGCACGTTGCGGATCGCGACACGGGCATGTTCTGCATATTGCGCGGCCACCTTGGTCAGTTCCTTGCGGCGTTCCTCGTTCAGCTCGGGGATCGGCAGCATGATGATGGTGCCGTTCAGCTGCGGGTTGATGCCAAGGCCCGACTCGCGGATCGCCTTTTCCACCTTGCCCACAAGCCCCTTGTCCCAGACGTTGATCGTCACCATCCGCGGTTCGGGAACGTTGACGGTGCCGACCTGGTTGATCGGCGTCATCTGGCCATAGGCCTCAACCTGCACCGGCTCCAGCATCGACGCCGATGCGCGCCCGGTCCGCAACGAGGCGAATTCGGTGCGCAGGTTGGACATGCTGCCGTCCATGCGGCGCGTGAGATCGTCGGTATCGAGTTCGAAGTCTTCGGACATTCGGAGGCCCCTCGTTGATGCAGCTGTGCTCGGGAAACACTGGTTAGCCTGACCTTTAGCGCAGATCAATCGGCCTTGACCAGAGAACGTGCAACCGTTGCCCTGCCCACGGTCCGGCACCGATGGCCACGGCAAGGCCCCCATCATACACGCGCGGTCCGTTTTCGTGCAGGAAATGCCCCGCGGGATGCGGTCCGGCAAACCCTTCCTTAACCCGGCACATGGCAGAAACCGGGGCACAGCCCCACGGAACACGCGACATGCACGTTTGTCTCATCCTTTTTCCCGGTTTCCCGATGCTGGCCCTGTCGCTGGTGCGCGAAGTGCTGCGCCTTGCCAATGCGCAGGCCGAACAGCGCCTGTTCACTCTGACGGTCCGGACGGTCAACGGCGCGGCGGTGACCGATCGTGACGGGACACAGGTGGCCGGCGCGCTGCCCCACTGGCACGGGGCGCAGGGGTTCGACCTTGTGCTGCTCTGCGCAGGTGAGGCGCCCCTGACCGCACTGCCGATGGGATTGCGTGCCTTTCTTTTAAGGGCGGATGCCGCCGGGGCGACCCTGGGCGGATTGGACACGGGCGGCACGATCCTTGCCCGCCTGGGGTTCCTCGATGGTCGAGAGGCCGTCCTGCCCGACAGCGCCCCGGCCGAATTGCCAGAGAACGTCAAACGTATCGCGCTCAGCCGGGCACCTTTTGCCCTTGACCGACAGCGCCTGACGACGGCGGGCGGATTGGCGGTGGCGGATGCGTTGACGGCCTGGATCGCGCGGGCGCAGGGACCTGCGCTCGCAGCCGACACGGCAGAGGCGCTGGCTCATGGGCGTATGCGCGACGCGGGCCGCTGTCAGCGCATGGCGATCACCGCCGATCCATTGCTGGAACGGATGCAATCCATCATGGCCGCCCGGATCGAGGCGCCGATCGCCGTCGAGAAGGTCGCCACGGAACTGGGGCTCAGCCCCAAGCAATTGCGCCTGCGCTGTCGCAAGGGTCTGAACCGGACGCCGGCGCAGATCTACCTGGACCTGCGGCTGGCGCGGGCGGAACAGCTTGTCTCGGAAACCACGCTACCCGTCTCGGAAATCGCCAGGGCCGCCGGTTTCGCCTCTCCGTCGGCCTTCACCCGCAGCTACCACGCAAGATTTGGCGCACCGCCTCGCAGGCCCCGACACAGCGGCGTGGCGCGCACCGAAAGCGAACATGCCGCGACGCGCCGTTGAGACCCTGTTGCGCCTTCAGGCCGGAGACGGACCCGGGATGTCCGGGCGGGCCGAGGGTTTCTCGACCACCCGGGTGCAGGTCCCCTGCCCGGCCAGGATGCCGCGAAAGCCGCCCGGCTCATCCAGCGAAAAGACGATGATCGGCATGTTGTTGTCCCGTGCCAGCGCGATGGCCGAGGCGTCCATGACCTTGAGGTTCTTCGACAGGACCTCGTCAAAGGTCACCTCGTCATAGCGCTTGGCCTCGGGGTGCTGGCGCGGGTCCATGTCATAGACACCGTCGGTGCCGTTCTTGCCCATGATGATCGCCTCGCAGGCCATTTCATTGGCCCGCAGCGCAGCGGCGGTATCGGTGGTGAAATAGGGGTTGCCCGTGCCGGCGGCAAAGATGCAGACCCGCTTCTTCTCCAGGTGGCGCACTGCGCGGCGACGGATGTAAGGTTCCGCCACCTCGTCCATGCGGATGGCGCTGATGACCCGTGTGAAGACGCCCAGGCCCTCCAGCGCCGACTGCATCGCCAGCGCGTTCATCACCGTGGCCAGCATGCCCATGTAATCGGCGGTGGTGCGCTCCATCCCCTGCGCGCTGCCTGCCAGCCCGCGAAAGATGTTGCCACCCCCGATCACCATGCAGATCTCGACGCCCAGTTCCTGGACCGCCTGCACTTCCTTGGCGATGCGCTGAACGGTCGGCGGGTGCAGGCCAAAGCCCTGGTCCCCCATGAGCGCCTCCCCCGAAATCTTGAGCATCACGCGTTTGAAAGTGGTTTGCGGGGTGCCGGCTTCGGTCATGTTGCGCTCCGTCGTGGCGGGGATATGATCGCGCGCATATGTGGCGGAAAACCGCTCGGGCTGCAATGGCCCAGCGGCACTGCCGGGCAGGACCGGGACAGGCAACCCAATGCGTGACAAATCGGCAATCGAGGCATGCCTCGCGGCCTGCGTGCCGGATCGCCCTGTGCTGATCGCCGGTCCGACCGCCAGCGGAAAGTCAGCGCTGGCCCTGGCCATTGCCGAACGTCAGGGCGGAATCATCGTCAATGCCGACGCGATCCAGGTGTTTTCGGACTGGCGGGTACTGACCGCACGCCCCTCGGCCGAGGACGAGGCCCGCGCGCCGCACGCACTATATGGCCACGTCCCCGGCGATCATGCCTATAGCGTGGGCGAATGGCTGCGAGAGGCGGCTACTTTTCTGAACGCTCCCGAACGGCCGATTTTCACCGGCGGCACTGGGCTGTACCTGACCGCGCTCACCGAAGGGCTGGCAGAAATCCCGCCGACCCCGCCGCAAGTCAGGGCCGAAGGCGAGGCCATGCTGGCGGACCGGGGCCTGCAGGCCATGATCGCGGATCTGGACGAGCGAACCGCCGCGCGGATCGACCTCGACAATCCCGCGCGCGTGGCCCGCGCCTGGGAGGTGCTGCGCGCCACCGGACGCGGGTTGGCCGACTGGCAGGCAGAAACGCCGCCGCCCCTGCTGCCGCTCGACCAGGCCAATGCCTTCGTCGTGGAGGCCCCGAAGGATTGGCTGACACCGCGCATCGCGCGCCGATTTGACCAGATGATCGACGCAGGAGCGCTGGACGAGGCGCGCGCCAACCGCCCCGGGTGGAGCCCCGACCGCCCCTCGGCCAAGGCCATCGGCGCGGCGGAACTCATGGCGTATCTCGACGGGGACATGACGCTGGCAGCGGCCAAGGAACGCGCCACCATCCTCACCCGGCAATTCGCCAAGCGCCAAAGAACATGGTTTCGCGCTCGCATGGGACACTGGCACAGCCTGTCGGCAAGGGACCTGGCCTGATGTCGCGGCCCGGCTTCCTGAACAAGCCCATGCCACCCGCGCCGCCGCGTTCCAAGGGCGAAGTGCGCAGCGGGTCCTACGCGCTGGAGGTGCAGGGCGCGCCCTGGAAATTCACGCTCCTGCACGACCGGCCAGAGGATATGCTGCTCTGGGTGACACGCGGACAGGGACGGGTCATCGTCAACGGTATTCTGCGCGGCATCTCGACCAACAACGCGTTGTTCCTGCCCGCTGGCACGCTGTTTTCCATAGAGATGCAGCAAGGGACTCAGGCACTGTTCGTCCAGAGCCCTGCGGGGCTCAGCCCCTACATGCCGCATGCCCCCCTGCTGCTGCGGGTACGCGACAGCCTCTCACAGGCGGAACTGACCGGCACCATCGACGCGATGAACCGGGAAAACAGCCAGAAGCGTCCGATGCTGCAAGAGGCGCTGGCCGCGCATGTCGGGCTGATCGCCGTCTGGCTGCATCGACAGGTGCAGGCCGGCGCCACGGACATACCACCCGAAAGCGCCGCGCAGCGGCTGGTCCGGCGCTATGCCCAGTCCGTGACACGCGAGTTCCGCGACCCCAAGGTCATGGGCCAGTACGCAGAGGCACTGGACGTCACGCCGACCCATCTCAGCCGGGTCTGCCGGGGGTGCTGCGGCAAGACCGCCGCCGACATCCTGACCGAGCGCAAGCTGCACGCCGCGCGCCTGGCCCTGGAAAGCCCGACTCCCGCGGTCAAGGAGGTGGCGCGGTCCCTTGGCTTTGCCTCGCCGGCCTATTTCACCCGCTTCATCCAGAGCCATACGGGCCAAACGCCCTCGGCCCTGCGGGCCGCAACCCGGCGTCCCGCGGTCCGGGCCTGAGCGCGCGGCTTTCGACTCGGGGTCCCGGGGTCGTGACTTGCACTGAGGGCCGTGTCGCTTTTGAATAAGCCTCATGTCGGTTTTCGACTCCAAAAGGACGATAGCGGGCGTTGACTAGGCAAGCCTTCTCGTGCGCAATGACGTGCAGCGTGGGGCCAGGACGCCGGGGAACACGGGACTTCCCCCAACGACAAAGGCCGACCAACCGGACCCCCCGGCTGAACATAGAAAAGTCACAGGGAGAAAAATATGACATCGATGGACAACCTGCAGCGGGTACACCCGGCTGCGAAGATGTACGCCAAGGAGTTCAAGCAGGGCCTTCTGGACCGCCGCGAGTTCATGGCGCGCACCACCGCGCTGGGCCTGACCTCTGCGGCCGCCTACGCATTGGGCGGGCTGCAGCAGCCTGCGCAGGCAGCGGCCCATGCGCAGCAGGGTGGCACGATCCGCTACCAGATGGAGGTTCGCGCGCTCAAGGATCCGCGCACCTACGACTGGACCCAGATCGCGACTTTCACCTCGGGCTGGCTGGAGTATCTCGTCGAGTACAACAATGACGGTTCGTTCGAACCCATGCTGCTGGCAAGCTGGGAAGCCAACGAGGACGCGACCGAATACACCCTGAACGTCCGCCAGGGCGTGAAGTGGAACAACGGCGACGATTTCACCGCCGAGGACGTGGCCCGCAACATCGCGATGTGGTGCGAAAGCGAGGTCGAAGGCAACTCGATGGCCGCACGTATGGGCTCGCTGATCGACCCCGAGACCAAGAAGGCCGCCGATGGCGCCATCGAGGTGGTCGACAGCCACACAGTCAAGCTGCGCTGCTCGGCGCCCGACATCACCATCATCCCCGGCTTTGCCGACTACCCGGCGGCGATCGTGCATTCGAGCCATGATGCCAACAACATGCTGGCCAACCCGATCGGCACCGGCTTCATGCTGCCGGAAAGCCATGAGGTCGGCGTCAAGGGCGTGCTGGTGCGCAACGAGGATCACGACTGGTGGGGTTACGCCGCCGGCAAGGGCGGCTATATCGACCGGATCGAGTTCATCGACTACGGTCAGGACCCGGCGGCCTTCATCGCCGCCTTCGAGGCCGAAGAGATCGACATGAACTGGGAGTCTGTCGGCGAATTCGTCGACATCTTCGACAGCATCGGCCTGACCCGCTCGGAAATCCCCTCGGGCTTTACCATCTGCATCCGTCCGAACCAGCTGGCCGAGGATGCAGACGGCAACAAGATCTACGGCGACAAGCGCGTGCGCCAGGCCCTGGCGATGGCGGTCGACAACAACGTCTGCCTGGAACTGGGCATGGCAGGGTATGGCATCCACGCCGACAACTGCCACGTCGGACCGATGCACCCCGAGCACGATGCCTCCGTCACCCGCATTCCGCATGATCCGGCGCGCGCGCTGGAGCTCATCAAGGAAGCGGGCATGGAGGACTTCGAGCACGAAGTGCAGTCCATCGACGACGACTGGCGCCGCAACACCACGGCCGCCGTGGTTGCCCAGCTCAACGATGCCGGCATCAAGGCCCGCCATACGGTCCTGCCCGGGTCGACCTTCTGGAACGACTGGACGAAATACCCGTTCTCGTCGACCAACTGGAACCACCGCCCGCTGGGCACGCAGGTTCTGGCCCTGGCCTATACCTCGGGCGCGGCCTGGAACGAGAGCGGCTTTGCCAACGCCGAATTCGACGCCCTGTTGGCCGAGGCGAACTCGATCGCCGATGCCGACAAGCGCCGCGAGGTGATGAGCAAGCTGCAGGCGATCATGATCGAAGAAGGCGTGACCATCCAGCCGTACTGGCGGACCGCGATGCGCCACCACCGGGACAACCTGGTGGGTGTGGACAAGCACATCGCCGACCTGCCGCAGCTTTACAAGTTCGGCATTACGGCCTGACGGCTGACGCCCAGGCGGGCCGCGCGAGAGGATCGCGCGGCCCATTTTCGTCCCGGTCCGCGCGACACCAGCGGATCCAGCAGCCAAAAGAGGCCGGAGAACTACCGGTCCAAAGCCACCAACGGGGGCACCAATGGGTCTTTTCATCCTCAGGCGCGTGGGGGTCATGCTAATGACCGCTTTTTGCCTGACGTTCATCGTCTTCGTGATGACGAACCTCTATCCAAATCTGGAAAAACTCGCGAAATCCGAAGGCAACTTCCGGATGACCGACATCGAGGTCGCCACCTGGCTGTCCAACAATGGCTATCGGTCGCCGCTGGACGACCAGTTACTGGCCGATCTGAACGCGGGCCGCATCACCCAGGCGGAAGCCTCGGAACAGGTCAACACCGGCTTTGATCCCCGCATCTTCCGCAACTACGCGGAATGGCTAGGTGTTTACCCGGGGTGGACGCGGGTCGACCGGGACGGGAACCAGCGTGGCCGCTGCATCCTGCCCGGCAGCGATCCGGCAGAGGCTCCGACCTTCTGCGGCGTCCTGCAGGGGCATTGGGGATGGTCCACGGTGTCCAAGGCCCCCGTGACCGAGGCGCTGGGCACGCGGATGGGGAACACCGGGTTCCTGATGCTCTGCGTGATGCTGCTGATGATCCCGTCGGCCCTGATCGTCGGCGTGCTGGCCGGGATGCGCGAGGGATCGGCCCTGGACCGTACGCTGTCTACCTTTTCGATCACCACCACGGCGACGCCGGAATACGTCTCGGGCGTCCTCTTCATCGCGATCTTCACCTCGTCAGCAGTGGGCCTGAAGTGGTTCAAGGGCACGGCCACCAGCGCGATGGAAAACCCGAACTTCGAGAACTTCTTTCTGCCGGTGCTGACCATCGCGCTTTACGGCATGGGCTACATCGCACGGATGACGCGCGCCTCGATGGCCGAGGTCATGACCGCGCAATACATCCGCACCGCGCGCCTCAAGGGCGTGAGTTTCGGCAACATCGTGATGAAACACGCCCTGCGCAACGCGCTGATCGCGCCCTTTACCGTGATCATGCTGCAGTTCCCCTGGCTGTTGAACGGCGTCGTGATCGTCGAGACCCTGTTCCAGTACAAGGGCGTCGGCTGGGAGCTGGTCCGCGCGGCGGGCAACAACGACATCGAGATGCTGCTGGCGATCTCGGTGGTTTCGGTCTTCGTGGTCCTGGTGACGCAGCTGATCTCCGACATCGGCTATGTCTACCTGAACCCGCGGATCAGCGTGACCTGAGGAGGCAAGAATGGATCCCTTGACATGGACCGGCGGCCTCGGGCCCGTCCTTAACCCAATCTTGACCATCCTGGTGCCCGTTTTCGCGGTCGCCCTCGTGGCCAAGATCATCCTGTCCTTCTTCGAGCCGGACACCGGCATCCAGACCAACCCGGACGGCACGATCATCGCCACCGGCGGTATCTGGGGCCTGTCCGCGAAGCTGGTGACCTGGCTGGGGCTGGCGCTCTTGCTGGTGGTGCTGGCCTATATCGTGGCAGGCGCCGCGATGGGCACAGGCGCCGGGATCATCGGCGGCATCAGCCGACAGTTCGTTCCCGTCTGGATCGCCCTGGTCCTGACCTTCGTCGTCTCGATCCAGTTCAAGCGCAGCCTCGGTCTCTATGGCAAGCTCTTCGACTCGATGATCGGGATGATCGGCTTTGGCCTGGTGATGTTCTGGGTCTACACGGCATTCTTCTACGGCGCCTTCGACATGATCGCCACGCATGACCCGCTGAGCCAGGTCTCCGGCATGAAGAACAAGGTGCCCGGCACCCCCCTGCGCGGCGCCGAGGACGGCGACTTTCAGTGGTATCTCTTTGGCGGCGACAACCTTGCGCGCGACATCTTCAGTCGCGTCGTGGCGGGGTCGACCATCGTGATCGCCATTGCACCGCTGGCCACGCTCTTTGCCTTCATGGTTGGGATCACGCTGGGCCTGCCCGCCGGTTACTACGGCGGTCGCCTGGACACGGCGCTGAGCTTTTTCGCCAACCTGATCCTCGCCTTCCCGGTCATCCTGCTGTTCTACCTGCTGGTGACACCGGAAATCGTGGCGACGGGCCTGCCGCAGTTCATGGCGGTGGTGCTGTTCCTCTTTCCGCTGATCTTTGCGGGCGTGCTGATCCACTCGCGCTACCGCACCCAGCCGCAAAAGGATTACATCTGGCTGGCAGTCATCCTGGTCCCGATGTTCCTGGTCTACATGTCCGTGATCAACAACCCGGACCCGACCGCCTCGCGGATCACCTTCTGGCCGTTCGATTTCTTCGACGTGCCCGGCGGTGTGCTGGTGGTCTTCGTCTCGGTGGTCTTCGTGAACTCGCCCACGGTGTTCCGCATCGTGCGGGGCCTGACGATGGACATCAAGACGCGCGACTATGTCGCCGCGGCGCAGACCCGGGGCGAGCGTCCCTGGTACATCATGCTGTGGGAGATCCTGCCCAACGCGCGCGGGCCGCTGATCGTCGATTTCTGCCTGCGCATCGGCTACACGACGATCCTGCTGGGAACGCTGGGTTTCTTCGGGCTTGGCCTGCCGCCGGAAAGCCCGGACTGGGGCTCGACGATCAACGAGGGGCGCAAGCTGCTCTCGATCTACCTGCACCCGGCCCTGCCGCCGGCGCTGGCGCTGCTGAGCCTGGTTCTGGGATTGAACCTGCTGGCAGACGGGCTGCGCGAGGAATCCCTGCGGGATTAATGGAAGGAAAGGCTGGGGGCTCCGCCCCCAGACCCCCGGGTGTATTTGGACCAAGAAGAAACCAAGGAGGTTTCTCGGTCCCTCCGACAGGGAGAGTGACATGACAGACGATTACGACGGGCCGATCCTAGAGATCGACGACCTTTCGATTTCCTTCTTCACCCGGCTGCGCGAGATTCCGGCGGTGATGGATTTCTCGGTCCGGGTCAGGCCGGGTGAGGCGGTAGGCCTCGTGGGCGAGTCCGGCTGCGGCAAGTCTACCGTGGCGCTGGGGGTGATGCAGGACCTTGGCAAGAACGGCCGCATCGTCGGCGGTTCGATCAAGTTCAAGGGCCGCAACCTGAACGAGATGAGCCAGGAAGAGCTGCGCCACATCCGCGGCTCGGAGATCGCGATGATCTACCAGGAGCCGATGGCCAGCCTGAACCCGGCGATGAAAATCGCCAAGCAGCTCATGGAAGTGCCCATGATCCACAAGGGCGTCAGCAAGGAAGAGGCCTACGAGCGCGCCCTGCAGGTGGTCACGGACGTCAAGCTGCCCGACCCCAAGCGCATCCTCGACAGCTATCCGCACCAGTTGTCGGGCGGACAGCAGCAGCGGATCGTGATCGCGCTGGCCCTGATGGCGGAACCGGCACTCCTGATCCTGGACGAGCCGACCACGGCGCTGGACGTGACCGTCGAGGCCGCGGTTGTGCAGCTGGTCAAGGAACTGGGCGAGAAATACGGTACTTCGATGCTGTTCATCTCGCACAACCTGGGCCTGGTGCTGGAGACCTGCGACCGGATCTGCGTGATGTATTCCGGCGAAGCGGTCGAGACCGGAAGCATCGAGGACGTCTTCGACAAGATGCAGCACCCCTACACGCAGGCGCTGTTCCGCTCAATCCCCCTGCCCGGCGCGGACAAGAACGCGCGCCCGCTGGTGGCGATCCCGGGCAACTTTCCCCTGCCGCATGAACGCCCGCCGGGCTGCAACTTTGGTCCCCGCTGCGATTATTTCGAGGCCGGGCGCTGCGACGCGATGGACCGGATTCCGATGGAGGACGTCCCCGGGGACGACCGGCACCGCTCACGCTGCCTGAAGTTCCAGGAAATCGACTGGAACGCACCGCTGGTCAGCACATCGACCAACGAGAAGGCGGAACCGGGCAAGGTCGTGCTCAAGATGGACAACCTCAAGAAATACTACGAGGTGGCCGCCAACGCGCTGTTCGGCAGTTCCGGCGAAAAGAAGGTGGTCAAGGCCAACGAGACCCTGAGTTTCGAGGCGCGCGAATCCGAGACGCTGGCCATCGTCGGCGAATCCGGCTGCGGCAAGTCGACCTTTGCCAAGGTGCTGATGGGGCTGGAAACGGCCACGGACGGACAGATCCTTCTGGACAACCGCAACATCGAAAGCACGCCCATCGAACGGCGCGACACGCAGACCGTGGCGGACGTGCAGATGGTGTTCCAGAACCCCTTCGATACGCTCAACCCCTCGATGACGGTGGGGCGGCAGATCATGCGGGCGCTGGAGATCTTCGAACACGGTAATTCCGACGAGGACCGCCGGCAGGAGATGCTGCGTCTGCTGGACCTGGTGAAGCTGCCGCGCGCCTTTGCCGAACGGATGCCGCGCCAGCTGTCGGGCGGTCAGAAACAGCGGGTCGGGATCGCGCGGGCCTTTGCCGGCGGTGCGCGGATCGTCGTGGCGGACGAGCCCGTCTCGGCGCTGGACGTGTCGGTTCAGGCGGCGGTCACGGACCTGCTGATGGAGATCCAGCGCGAGCAGAAGACGACGCTTCTGTTCATCAGCCACGACCTGTCGATCGTGCGCTATCTCAGCGACCGGGTCATGGTGATGTACCTTGGTCATGTGGTCGAGCTGGGCACGACCGATCAGGTCTTCTCGCCGCCTTATCACCCCTACACCGAGGCGCTGCTGTCGGCGGTGCCGATCGCCGACACGCATGTGGAAAAGACCCATATCGTGCTGGAAGGCGACATTCCCTCGGCGATGAATCCGCCCCCTGGCTGTCCGTTCCAGACGCGCTGCCGCTGGAAGGACAAGGTTCCCGGCGGGCTGTGCGACAAGGAAGTGCCGCCGGTGCGCGTGATGGCCGATGGTCACCAGATCAAGTGCCACCTCGCGGACAGCGAGTTTGACGCGATGGAACCGGTCATCAAGATCGCGGCGGAATGATCCTGCCCTGCGCCGGGCCAGGTGGCCCGGCGCAGGCTCCTTGCCAGGCCGCGCGACCAGGGTAGTCAGAGTACCCTAGCCGACCAGGCGTCTCGCCTCGCGTTCTCCGCCATCGCGCGCCTTGCGGATATGGTAGGGAGAGATCGACGAGTGTTCGAGCAGATCGCGCTGCTGTTTCAGCGTGATCGGGCGCAGGAACAGAAAATCGGTATAGAGCTCGTGTATGCCACTGCCCTGCACCTGCAATTCCTCGCCCTCGATCCGGAGCCTGACCGGCCCCGAACCGCGCAACTGGGGCAGGACGGCGTCAAAGGCCTTGGCGCTGAGCGGATGAAAGCGGCACCCGCCCTTGCCCAGGGTGATCACCAGCCCCTCGACCAGTTTGCCCCCCACCTCGAGGTCGGCGGCGATGCGACAGGCCTTGCGGTTGTAAAGCAACGCCATGATCCAGCGATACCCGGTGTCGATCAGCACCAGCAAGGAAATGAACCCGACCATCAGAACGACGACCGCACCGGCGGCAAACAGCTTTTCTTCCTGCGCGCGACGCTCGATCTCAGACCAGGCGCCGCTGGCCTTGGAAAAGACACCGCCGTCGCGCCCGCTTTGCATGCGCTGAAAGATCGACGTCCCGGATGTCACACAGGCCAGCGTGGTCTGCTGGTCAAGGTCGCGCAACAGGGCCGACAGGCGGGCCGGATTGTATTGGCCCCCATTTGCCAACCGCTCGGCCTCGGCCAGGACGTTGATGGCAACGGGGGCGACACTGTCCATCCCGCTGTCGGTCAGGGCGTCGAGGATTCGCGCCTCTGACAGGCTGTCCAGCTGTGCCCCCAACCGGGCCGTCATGGCCGGCGGCAGATCGGAGCGATCCGCCGGCAGAACCGCAAGCGTGCGGGCGACGCCCATCAACTCTCCGGGCACCTGGCACCCCTGGGCCACGACCGCAGAGGCACTGGCCAGCAAAGACAGGACAAGACATATCAGCGCAGCGCCCCGGCGCCCCGCGTTCAAGATCCACCACAAGTGATGATTCCCCATTCCACCGTTCCCGCGATCAGAGCGACGACGGAATGCAGTCTGGCAGCAAAGGCATAACCAAGGTTTAAGCCGCGCCGGCTTCGGCCCGGTTTGAGCCCGCGTCAGCCCCCGAGAATGATTTTGACGTAGTTGCGGGTCTCTCGATACGGCGGCACACCCTTGTGCTTGGTCACGGCACCGGGACCGGCATTGTAGGCCGCAAGCGCCAGGCGCCAGCTGCCGAACTTCTGGAACTGCTGCTTGAGGTAGCGCGCTCCGCCTTCGAGGTTCTGCGCCGGGTCATGCGGATCGACCCCCAGGCGCCGCGCGGTATCCGGCATCAGCTGGGCCAGCCCGATTGCGCCCTTGTGCGACTTTGCCTTGGGATTGAACCGGGATTCCTGGTTCACAAGCCGCAGGAACAGGTCTTCGGGGATGCCGTGCTTGCGCGCGGCCACGCGCGCCATCTGAGCATATTCCCCGTTGTAGCGCCCGCGGTAGACGGGCAAATCGCCATCGGTATCCGGACCCCACTTGGTGGGCGTGACCACCTTTGGCGGCTGCAGCCGGATAGAGCTTTTGTACTGCTGCGCCGCGCGGTTATCGAGCACCTTGGTCTGACTGGAAAAGATGTGAGATCGGTTCTTGGTTGACAGGACGTCGGCCCATGCGCCTCCTGCCATGACCCCCAGGGCCAGCCCCAATCCGGCCGTGCGAAAACCCGCGCGCAACATGCCACTATCCCCCTAAATCAAAACTTACGGTTGCGACTATACGCATTTTCGGCGATTTCGCCAGTGCCGCCGGGGCGCACCTTTCGCGTGGTTCCATGATGGGTGTAGTCTCGGCGGATCAGCGCCGATGAGATTCGAAGGGGAGATACATGGCCGGTTCCGTGAACAAGGTGATCCTGGTGGGCAACCTCGGGAGAGATCCCGAGACGCGCACCTTCCAGAACGGCGGCAAGGTCTGCAACCTGCGCATCGCCACCTCGGAAAACTGGAAGGATCGCAACACC
The DNA here is from genome assembly GCF_900101505.1 of Antarctobacter albus. Classification (GTDB taxonomy): domain Bacteria; phylum Pseudomonadota; class Alphaproteobacteria; order Rhodobacterales; family Rhodobacteraceae; genus Antarctobacter; species Antarctobacter albus. Next base: position 327,811 of record NZ_FMZI01000001.1, on the reverse strand, counting down.
GGCGAGCGCCGCGAGCGGACCGAATGGCACTCGGTTGCCATCTTTTCGGAACCTCTCGCCCGCATCGCCGAGCAATACCTGCGCAAAGGGTCCAAGGTCTATATCGAGGGCCAGCTGGAAACCCGTAAATGGCAGGACCAGAACGGTCAGGACCGCTATTCGACAGAGGTCGTGCTGCGCCCCTACCGCGGTGAACTGACCCTTCTCGACAGCCGCAGCGAAGGCGGCGGCGGTGGCTTTGGCGGCGGATCGGGTGGCGGCTACGGTGGTGGTGGCGGTGGCTACGACGACCGCGGCGGCTACGACGATCCGGGTTACGGCGGTGGATCGGGTGGCGGCTCTGGCGGCGGTTCGGGTCCGTCCCGGGCGCCCGCGCGCGACATCGACGACGAAATCCCGTTCTGATGTGCATGGTCGGCCGGTCGGTCGGCCTTGCCAGACCTGGCCGGACATTCGAACGGCGCCTGCCCCAGCGGCAGGCGCCGTTTCGTTTTGGGCGTGACGTTGCGCACGGTAGCGCCCCACCGGATCAGGTCTTATCTCTGGCGCAACAAACTGTCCGACAGGAGACGACATGACCTGGACCTTCCGCCTTGGCCACCTTCTCGGGTCCGAACTGCGCGTGCACGCGACCTTTTTCCTGCTGCTGGCCTGGGTGGCTGCCGCCGCCTGGGCGGAAAGCGGCCCAGCGGCGGCGCTGGACAACACGCTGTTCATCCTGGCGCTGTTCGGCTGTGTCGTGGCGCATGAATACGGCCACGCGCTGATGGCACGGCGTTATGGCATCAAGACACCGGACATCACGCTGTTGCCCATCGGCGGCATGGCCCGGATGGAAAGGATGCCCGAGAACCCGGCACATGAGATCGCGGTGGCCCTGGCCGGTCCGGCGGTGAACGTGGTCATCTGGGGCCTATTGATCGTCTTTGGCGCCTCGACAGAGATGGAAGCCCTGGCCGATCCGACGAACCCGCAGGATTTACTGGGCCGGCTGGCGGCGGTGAACCTCTTCCTGGCGGTCTTCAACCTGATCCCGGCCTTCCCGATGGATGGCGGGCGCGTGCTGCGGGCGGCCCTGTCGATGAGCATGGACCGGGTGCGCGCCACCCGCGTCGCCGCGACAGCCGGACAGATCGCGGCCTTTCTCTTCGGCTTCGTCGGGCTGACCTCGGGCAACCTGATCCTGCTGTTGATCGCGCTCTTCGTCTTTGTCGCCGCCCAGGCCGAGGCGCGGGACGTCGAAAGCCGCGACCTGGCCGAGGGCCTGCACCTGCGCGACGCGGTCATCACCAGCTTCGAAAGCCTGTCGCCCTCGGACCCGATGCATGTCGCCGCCCAGACCCTGATCCGCACCACGCAGCATGAGTTTCCCGTCCTGCATGCCGATGGGCGGCTGGCCGGGTTCCTGACCCGGCAGGCCCTGTTTCGCGCGATGGCCGAGGGACACAACACCCATCCCGTCGGCGAAGAAATGGAAGAGGTCCCGGCCCTGCCCCTGTCGGCCCCGCTGGCCAAGGCTATGGACGCGCTGCAACAGGCACCCGCCGTCGCGGCAACAGACGCCGGCGGGCACGTCGTGGGCTATGTCACCTCGGAGAACCTGGGCGAACTGATGGTGCTGCGCAGCCGAAAGTGACCGGGATCAGCGGTCGGAAAGCTGCTCTGCCAGCAAGGTGCGAACCATGTCGCGCGGCACATCGGAGGTCACGAAGGCCTCGCCGATGCCGCGTGCCAGGATGAACCGCAGCTGGCCATCCACCACCTTCTTGTCCTGCCCCATCAGTTCCAGCAGCGCCTCCGCATCCGGCAGGTCACCGGGAATATCGGCCAGGTCGCAGCGCATCCCGCTGTCCTTCAGCAGCGCGCGGACCCGGCTGGGATCTTCCTGCGAACAGAGGCCAAGCCGCGCCGACAGCTCAAAAGCCAGCGCACAGCCAATCGCCACACCCTCGCCGTGCAACAGGCGGTCGGAATAGCCCGTTGCCGCCTCCAGCGCGTGACAGAAGGTATGGCCAAGGTTCAACAGCGCCCGGTCGCCCTGTTCCGTCTCGTCGCGCAAGACGATCTCGGCCTTCATCTCGACCGAGCGTTGCACCGCATAGGCCCGCGCGTCACGATCACCCCCGGCGACCTTGGCGCCGTTGGTCTCCAGCCAGTCAAAGAACGCCGCATCGCCCAGCAGCCCGTATTTCACCACCTCGCCATAGCCGGCCAGGAAATCGCGCGGTGTCAGGGTCTCGAGGACGCCGATGTCCGCCAGAACCAGCACGGGCTGGTGAAAGGCCCCGATCAGGTTCTTGCCCTGGGGCGCGTTGATGCCGGTCTTGCCGCCCACCGAACTGTCGACCTGCGCCAGAAGGCTGGTCGGGATCTGCACGAAACGGACCCCCCGGCGCAGGACCGCGGCGGCAAAACCCACGAGGTCACCGATCACGCCACCGCCCAGGGCCACCACGATGTCGCGCCGTTCGACCTTCTGTTCCAGCAGCCATTCGACGGTACGGGTGAACTGCGGCCAGCCTTTCGTCGACTCGCCCGGCGGCAGGGTCAGGGCCACGCTTTCTATACCTTCGGCGGCCAGCGCCGCCTCCAGCGTGGCCAGATGCGACGCGGCGACATTTTCGTCGCTGACAATGGCCACGCGCGGGCGTTTCAGCAGCGGCGCGATCTCTGCCCCGGCCCGCGACAGCAGACCGGCGCCGATGCGCACCTCGTATTCGCGTCCCGGCAACGGGACATTCACCGTCTCGATCATTCCACCTTCTCCAGCACGTCCGGCCGGTTGTCTACCAGCGCGGCCTTGACCCGCTTTGCCATCTGGTCCAGCGACAGGCCCGGTGCCGAAGGCACCGCCACATCGGCCTGCGCATAGACCGGCACCCTTGCCTCGTAGAGTTGCCGCAACGTGCCCTTGGGATCTGGCGTGCGCAGCAGCGGTCGGGTGTCCTTGTGGCGCACCCTTTCCCACAACAGATCCAGGTCCGCATCCAACCAGACAGAGACCCCCATGCGCGAGATCATCTGGCGGTTGTCTGCGGACAAAAAGGCCCCGCCGCCGGTCGACAGGACGCCGGGCTTGCCTTCCAGCAGGCGCTCGATCACCTGGCTTTCCTTGCGTCGAAAAAAGGGTTCGCCATCGCGGGCGAAAATCTCTGCGATGGTCATGTTGGCGGCTTCCTCGATCTCGTGATCCGAATCGCGGAACATGACGCCAAGCTGTGCCGCCAGCGTCCGGCCCACCGCCGTCTTGCCTGCCCCCATCATGCCCACGAAGACAATTGTCTTGTGCAGGATCAAACCCTTGTGAACCGTGCCTTCGGCCATCCCTCGCCCATCGCTTAACCTGTTGCGTGAATGACGTGATCGCGACAAAAAGGCTAGGTATAAGTTGAAAAAAGACGAGGCAGGGGGCGCGACCTAATGGGGCGGTTGATCAAATGGCTATTCTATCTGCTGGTCCTGGGGGCGCTGGCGCTTGTCGCCTATGCCTATGTCGGACCCTTCTTCGGAGCGGATTTCAGCCCGCCCCAGTCCGAGCGCCGGTTGCCGGTGCAACTCGATGACGGTTGAACCGGGCCACAGCCTGCCGCTGGCGTTTTGCGCCGCGCTCTTTCTGGCCGGAACGGTGGCGGCCCAGGATGCCCCGGTCGCACAAAGCGCCAATCCGCCCCGGGTCGACGAAGCCCCGCTTTCGGCGCCCAATCCCGGGGCCGCGGGGCTGTTGTCACCGCGCCTGACCGGTCTGACCACGGATATGTGGCGCGGGTCGGATCCGGCAACGCTCGAAGGGTTGATCCGCGCGCTGGACTTGCCGGTTCCCGCGCTGCGGGCGCACATGCGGGTGATGATGCTGGCCGAAGCCGATCCGCCGGCGGACGATCGCGACCTGGCCCATCTGACCGCGCGCCTCACCTGGCTCGAAGACCAGGGCCTTGTCGAAGAGGCGCTGGCATTGCTCGACATCACCGGGGTGCAGGACCCGCATCTCTTCTCGATCTGGTCCGACCTGGCATTGCTGCTGGGCGAATCCGCCCCGGTCTGCCGGGCACTCTCGGCGCAGCCAAGACTGAGTGACGACCTGTCCCTGCGGATTTTCTGCACCGCCCGCGACGGCGATTGGCGCCGTGCGGCGCTGGTCCTGCAAAGCGCGCAGACCCTTGGCGACATCCGCGGACGCCGGGCAGAGCTGCTGACCCGGTTCCTGGATCCCGAACTGGCCAGTGATGCACCGCTCCTCCCGCCCGTGCGCCCGACCCCCTTGGAATTCCGACTGTTCGAAGCGCTGGGAGAGCCGCTGCCCACCGCGCCCCTGCCCCTGCCCTTCGCGGTCCTCGACCTAGGCGGAGACAATGGCTGGCGCGCCCAGATTCAGGCCGCCGAACGGCTCGCACGGGCCGGCAGCCTGCCCGCCAACCGGCTGCTCGGCATCTACACCCTGCGCCAGCCCGCCGCCTCGGGCGGCGTCTGGGACCGGGTCGATGCCTTGCAGGATTTCGAACGGGCCCTGAACCGGGGGACGCCCGGCGCGATCGCGCAAGAACTGGAACGGGTCTGGCCGCAAATGGCGTCGGGCCGCCTTCTGGTGCCTTTTGCAGAGCTTTACGGCGAACGCCTGTCGGAAATCTCGATGGACGGACGTGCCGCCGGTCTTGCTCGCCGCGCGGGTTTCCTGTCGCCCGCCTACGAGGCGCTGGCGCTGGAATTGACCGACGGCAGCCGCGAGACCCGTTTCCTGACCGCCATTGCCCGGGGCCTGGCCCCGGCGGAAATGGCCGACCTGCCCCATGCACAGGCCGTGGCCGCGGGATTCTCCGGCGCGGCCATGCCCCGCACGCTCCGATCGCAGCTGGCCGAGGGTCGCCTGGGTGAGGTCATCCTGCGCGCGATGGTGCTTTTTGCCTCCGGCGCGGCGGGCAACGGACAGGATCTGACCGATGCCATTGCCGCCTTCCGCAGCCTGGGGCTGGAGGAACTCGCCCGGCGCTCGGCGCTGGAACTGATGATCCTCGATGCCGAACGGGCCCGCCGATGACGCCGGCGCGCTGGGTGCCGCTGTTCCTAGAGGCGCTGGCCGCCGAACGCGGGGCGGCCGCCAATACCCTTGCCGCCTATGACCGCGACCTGGCGCATGTCCAGGACTGGCTGACGGACGCGGGCAAGGATTTCGCCAGCGCGTCAGAGGACGACATCACGGCATACCTCGTGCATTGCGACGCTCAGGGCCTGTCCAAAGGCACCCGCGCGCGCCGTCTGTCCGCCGTGAAACAGCTTTACCGTTTCGCCTTCGAGGAAGGGCTGCGCCAGGACAACCCGGCACTGCAGATCGCCGGCCCGGGCCGCGACAAGCGCCTGCCCAAGACGCTCTCGGTCGACGAGGTCGACCGCCTGCTGGAGGCCGCGCAGGCACATGGACGCAGTGCCGCCGACCGCAGCCGGAACGCCTGCCTGATGCAGGTACTCTATGCGACGGGCATGCGGGTCAGCGAGCTTGTCTCCTTGCCGCTGGCCGCGGCGCGGGGCGATCCGAGGATGTTGCTGATCCGCGGCAAGGGCGGCAAGGAACGCATGGTTCCGCTCTCTCCCCCGGCCCGGACGGCACTGGCCGACTGGCTCGCCACCCGCGAAGCGCAGGAGGACAGCGCGAAGGCCCGGGGCAAACCGGCCTCAAGCTTTCTCTTTCCATCCAGGGGCAAGGCGGGTCACCTGACCCGACACGCCTTCTACATGTTGATCAAGGATTTCGCGGTCGAGGCCGGCGTCTCGCCGGATAAAGTCACGCCCCATACCCTGCGCCATGCCTTCGCCACGCATCTCCTGGCCAATGGCGCCGACCTGCGCGCCATCCAGACCCTGCTAGGCCACGCCGACGTGGCCACGACCGAAATCTACACACATGTGCTCGAAGAACGCCTGCGCGACCTGGTGCTGGATCACCATCCGCTTGCAAAAGACGACTGATACCGCGCCCGGCGACAACGGGGCGCCGGCCGGACAGATCGCACTCACGGCGAACCGGCGCGCAGCCTGTTCCCAGGAGCCCTCCATCGCTTGAGGCCGATCAGGGCCGGGGCGCGGGGCTTTGCAAGGGGCCGCAGGCCCGCGCCCCGCGCGGCTTGCCCTTTCAAAGCCCCGTGCGCTGGCTCAGGCCCTCAAAAAGCGAGGGAGGGTGCAGGGCAACAGGCGATGCTTGTTCCCTGGTGTCTCCGGAAGCAACAAACAGGCACAGCCTGTCCAGAGGGGTCGGTGGGCGGGCGTCTTTGCGGCAAGGCCGCAAACAGTCCCGTCCCGCCGCCCCCTTGATCCCGTCCTGCCGCGCCCCCATAACCGGATCAAACCCAAAGGACCGCTTACATGGACGCATCGACCGGCTCTTTCGACGCCGCTTTCTGGATCTCCTCTGCCGCGATTTTGGCCCTCATCATGCTGTCGGCCTTCTTTTCCGGCTCCGAAACCGCCCTCACCGCCGCTTCGCGGGGCAAGCTGCGCGCAGCCGCCGACAAGGGCAATTCCGGGGCCCTGCGCGCGCTCGGCATCACCGAGGACAACGAAAGGCTGATCGGCTCGGTCCTGTTGGGCAACAACCTGGTCAACATCCTGGCCACGGCGCTGGCCACCAGCATTTTCACCCAGGCCTTCGGCGAGGGCGGCGTCGTGTACGCCACGCTGGTCATGACCCTCCTGGTGCTGATCTTCGCCGAGGTCCTGCCCAAGACCTATGCCATCACCAACCCCGAAACCGCCGCCTCGCGCGTGTCGGCCCCCATCGCGCTGGTTGTGCGGCTGTTTGCGCCCGTGGTGTCGGCCGTTCGCGTGCTGGTGCGGGCATTGCTGCGCATCGTCGGCGTGCGCACCGATCCAGACAGCCACATCCTCGCCGTGCGCGAGGAAATCGCCGGTGCCCTGCAACTGGGCCATTCCGAAGGCGTGGTAGAAAAGGAAGACCGCGACCGCATCCTGGGCGCGTTGGACCTGAGCGATCGCACGGTCGAGGAGATCATGCTGCACCGTTCAAAGATCGAGATGATCGACGCCAACGCGCGGCCGCAGGAAATCCTGGAACAATGCCTGGAAAGCAGCCACACCCGCCTGCCGGTCTTCCGCGACGACCCCGAGAACATCATCGGCGTCATCCACGCCAAGGATCTCTTGCGCGCCATGTACAAACTGGTGGACGAGGACCAGACGATGGCAGGCGCCATCGCGGGTTTCAATATCACCGACATCGCGATGAAGCCCTATTTCGTCCCCGACACCACCTCGCTCGACGACCAGATGCGCCAGTTCCTGCGCCGCCGCACGCATTTCGCGCTGGTCGTCGACGAATACGGCAGCCTGCAGGGGTTGATCACGCTCGAGGACATCCTCGAGGAAATCGTCGGCGAGATCACCGATGAATTCGACCCCGACGCCGAACACCCGATCCGCCGCGCCGAGGATGGCCACTATTGGATCGACGGGGCCATGACGATCCGCGATTTCAACCGCGCCACCGACTGGTCGCTGCCCGACGACGAGGCCAACACCGTCGCAGGCCTCGTGATCCACGAGGCGCAGATGATCCCCACCGTGGGCCAGGTCTTCAGCTTTCACGGCTTCCGCTTCGAGGTCATGGCGCGGGAAAACAACCGGATCACCAAGCTCAAGGTCCGTCCGCTGGTCTCCGGGACCGCCTAGACAGCCGCAGAGGCGATCTTGATTTGGCTCAAGGCCCGCGCTGTCCTGCCTGATACCTTGTCCTCATGGCCAGCGTGCGCGGGGTGTCCCGCCCTCGCCGGGCCGGGAGGACGCCGCGATGAAAAAGCTTCGCCCGCAGTACCTGGCAGCATGGTTTGCCTTGGCCGTGGCGGTCGGCGGGGCAGAGGCAGATCCCCCGGAGACGCTGCACCTTGTGCAGGGGCTGGATATCAACACCCTTCTCAAGGACGGCCCCGCCTCACCCGCGCCGGAGAGCAACCGCCCGGCAGACCTGACGGATCTGTTGCGCGGCACGCCCGCACCGGGCCCCGAGGCGATGGAGGTGCCCTCGCCCCTTCCCGCCGCACGCGCCGTCAGCGTCTTCCCCGATACAGCCCTCGCAGGCAAATGGACGGGCCAGGGAACAGGGTGCAGCGGCGTTTCCATCACCTTTACGATAGGCGACGCTGGCTTTGACGGACAAAGCCTGTGGACCGACCCGGACAATGGCAGCATCCTCACCACCCGCGTGACCGCCCGGGCAGACCGCACCCGCGCAGGCAAGACCCTTCCGGGACAGCCTGACGCCTACCTGTCCTTCGCCCGGCAATACGCGGCCCGGATCACGCGAACAGATGCCTCTGGCCGGGTCGCGGACATGCTCGACGATTACCCCGTGACCCTTCTGGTCGCCCACGATCCGGATGCCGGGGGACTGGTCCTGCGCTTTGTCGAACCGGTGACGCCCTGCGCTTTCACGCGGTCGGACCAATGACGGAGCGTCACGGATGAAACGGCACAGCCTGATACACCTGATGGTCCTGGCCCTGGTCACTTTTTTGGCCGCCACCCCGCCGCGCGCGGATACCGACACCCAGATCGAGGCCACCATCGCCCAGTTGCGCCAGCAGGTCGGCCAGATCATTACCCGCAGCGACAAGGTTGAAAGCGAGTTGACAGCAATCCGAGCCTTCAAATGGCGCATTTGGAAAGCATGGATTCAACCCTGGCAAGCAAATGACACCGCAATTCGCAACCTGACGGCAGAGATCGAAGCGCTCAAGCGGATGCGCGCCTTCAACCAGAACTCGCGCGATCTGAACAACAAGATGCGAGCGCTGCTGGCGGAACGCACCGCGCTGGAGCGGTTGCGGAACGGCACGGTCGATGACTGCGACCCGCCCTGTTCCGACATTCACCAGTTGTTCCAACAGTACAACGTCCGCGTTCAGCGCGAAAAAGAACTGGTCGCCGAACAGGCCGATTTGAACCGGAATTCCCTGCGGCTGGATGAGCGGATCAAGGCACAAAAGGACAAGCTGGCCGACAACAAGGCGGCGCGCGACAAGCTTCTGGCCGTCGAAAGGGACAAGCTGACGGCAGAGCGCAACCGTTACGGCGAGATGCTCAAGAACCCGGAGCACTTCATCCTGCCATCCCTGACACCCAGCGGGCCACCCCGCATCCTGACCAAGGATGATCTGACAGTGGAAATCACGCTGATCCTCTTCGAGGTCGGCACCACCAATGACATCGCCAGCCCCGAGTTCCGGGACGAGATCGCGGCCTTGGTGCACAGGATTCAGCAAAGCTCGGCGCTGATGCGGCAACGGATCGGGGCCAAGATCGATTTTCTGAATGACCAGATCGCCGCCCTGGACCGGCGGCTGTCCGCCACGGCGGGCACGGTCGCCCCCCAGCCGGACGGCGCCAATTGCCCGGCCCGCAACCCCGACCTGACAGGACAGGTTCTGACCCACCGCATCCCGCCAGGCGATGACCGGGATTATCTCTCGTGCAGCTATTTCGCCAGTCCCAACGGCGGACAGGCCGCCGGTCCGATCAAGTCACAGGTCCGCTACGCGGCTGGCAAGGAAAGCGGGGTCTCTGCCTATTTCACACAGGACGGCGGACATCACCTCGACCAGATCCACGATATCCACGGCCCGAGGCAGAGCGGCTCGGACTGCGGCTATCATTCCGCCAGCGCCATCGCCAAATACCGCCTGCAAGGCGACGACGGCAGCGCAATGGTCGTTTTCTGCGAGCCGGACGGCACCTTGGGAAAATGCGATTATTTCACCCATGACGGGCGCGCACGCCGGTGCAGCGCGGATTGCACCGACAAATGCGCGGCCCTGCGGACCAGCATCGGCTGGCCCGCGATGCAATAGGGTCAGGCGCGCAGGCGCTCTCCGGAAGGGTCGAACGGCGGCTCTGCCAGGATTTCCGCCCCGTGCGGGCGGCCCAGCACCATGACCTCGACCCTGTCACCCGGCGCCGCCGTGCCCGCCTTGACGTAGCCAAGCGCCAGGCTGCGCCCCACCGAGTAGCCATAGCCGCCCGAGGTCACGCGCCCGATGCCCTGCCCGTCGCGAAAGATTGGCTCTCCGCCCGTGGCATCGGCGTTGGAGGCCGTTACCGCCTCCTCGTCCAGCGCAAGGATCACCAGTTCCTCGCGCGCCGGCTTGTCGATCACCTCCACCAGCGCCTGCTTGTTCAGGAACGCTTTGTCCAGCTTGCACAGCCGCGCCAGCCCCACTTCCTGCGGCCAATACTCGGGCGAATACTCGCGGCCCCACGAGCCATAGCCCTTTTCGATCCTGAGGCTCATCAGCGCACGGCTGCCGACCGGGCCGATCCCCAGGTTTTCGCCTTCCTTCAGAAGTGCCTCATAGAGCTGCGCCTGGTCGTCCTCGGCACAATGGAGTTCCCAGCCAAGATCACCGGTAAAGGAGACCCGCAGCGCCAGCACCCGCACACCGGCCAGCTCGATCCATTGCGAGGCCATGAAGGGCCAGTCCTCGGTGGCGAGCGAGGCGTTGGTCAACCGCCCCAGCATCTCGCGCGAACGCGGCCCGGCCACGTTGAAGCCGCACATGGCCTTGGTCATCGACGTGCAAGTCGTCCCCTCGGGCAAGGGCACATCCGCGAAGAAACGCTGGTGATAACGCTCGGCCATACCCGAGCCGATCACCCAGAATTCCTCTTCGCCCAGGCGGGTGACGGTGAAATCCCCGGCAATCCCGCCGCGCTTGCCGATCAGCGGCGTCAGGCAGGAGCGCCCCACCCTGCGCGGCATCCGGTTGGCAAACAGCGCGTTCAGCCAGTCCTCGGCGCCCGCACCGCTGACGCGGTACTTGGCAAAGTTCGAGATATCGATGATGCCGCCGGTGTCACGCAGCATCCGCGCCTCGCGACCCACGCTTTCCCACCATCCCTGCCGGGTGAAGCCGGGCGTGTCGGGCTGGTCGGCGTCGAAGTATGCGGGATGTTCCCAGCCGTAGTTGAGCCCGAACCTGGCCCCCATCGCCTTTTGCATCTCGTAGACCGGACGTACACGCACCGGACGCCCGGCATCGCGTTCCTCTCCGGGGAAGTGGATGGCAAAGCGGTGCGCGTACTGGTTCATGACCCGCGCCTTGGTGAATGTCTCATCCGCCCAGTCGCCAAAGCGTGCCATGTCCCAGGCGAACATGTCGTACTGCATCTCGCCTTCGACGATCCATTGCGCCGCCATCAGCCCCATGCCGCCGGACTGCGAGAAACCGGGGATGATGCCATTGCAGCAGAAATAGCCCTTCAGTTCCGGCACCGGCCCCATCAGCACGTTGGAATCCGGCGACCAGATCATCGGCCCGTTGATGACCCTCTTGATCCCCGCCATGCCCACCGCCGGCACCCGGTCGATGGCGCGCATCATGTTGTCTTCGATGCGTTCCAGATCATCCGGGAAGAGATCATGCGCAAAGTCCAGCGGCGTGCCGTCCTCGGCCCAAAGACGCACGTCGCGTTCATAGGCGCCGATCAGCAGGCCCTTGCCTTCCTGGCGCAGGTAATACTCGCCGTCCCGGTCCGCGACCGAGGGCAGGCGCCGGTCCATCCCGTCGATCTCGGCGATGGTTTCGGTCACGAAATACTGGTGCTCGGTCGGTTGCAGCGGCAGCTTCAACCCCGCCAGCGCCGCCACCTCGCGCCCCCAGAGCCCGGCGGCGTTCACCACCCAGGGGGTTGCGATGTCGCCCTTGGGCGTCCGCACGATCCAAGACCCGTCCGGCTGCTGTTCCGTCGCCATGACAGGCGTGAATCGATGGATTTCCGCCCCCCGTTGCCGTGCCCCAGCCGCGTATGCCGCCGTCACACCGGACGGGTCCACGTTGCCGCCATCGGGTTCATACATGATGCAACGGATGCCGGTGAAATCGACCAGCGGGTGCAGGCGCTCAGCCTCGTCCCGGGTAATTTCGTAGAAGTTCATGCCGTAGAGCTTGGCCTTGGCCGCCTGCAGGCGCAGCTGGTGCTCCCGCTCGACCGTCTGCGCAAGGTACAGGCTGCCGGGCTGGAATACACCGCAGCTCTGGCCGGTTTCCGCCTCCAGGTCCTTGTACAGGGTCATGGTATAGTGCTGCAGGCGGCTGATGTTGGTGCTGTCGTGCAGCCCGTGGATATTGGCCGCCGCGTGCCAGGTGGAACCCGACGTCAACTCGTCGCGTTCAAGCAGGACAACATCCCGCCATCCGAGTTTTGTCAGGTGGTAAAGGATCGAACATCCGATCACGCCGCCTCCGATGACGACGGCTTGGGCTTCGCTGCGCATGGGTCACTCCGCAAATCTGCCCGTCACCCTGCCCGGCAAACACGTACAAAAAATGCCCGTTTGCGACAGATTTCGTCGCCCGTTCACAACGCCTCGCGCTTCTTCTTTCGTCAAATACGCATGACAGGTGGCCGCTTCGGCGGCCCGTACCGAATGGAGGCAGATCATGAAAACCACAACCCGAGTCGTCGTGATCGGAGGCGGAGTCGTCGGCTGTTCCGTGCTCTACCACCTGACCAAGCTGGGCTGGTCGGACGTGATGCTGCTGGAACGATCCGACCTGACCAGCGGCAGCACATGGCATGCGGCGGGCGGTTTTCACACGCTGAACGGCGATACCAACATGGCCGCGCTGCAGGGGTACACCATCCGCCTCTACAAGGAACTCGAAGAGCTGACGGGCATGTCGTGCGGGCTGCACCACGTCGGCGGCATCACCCTGGCCGACAACCGCGACCGTTTTGACATGCTGCTCGCGGAACGCGCCAAGCATCGTTACATGGGCCTGGAAACCGAGATCGTCGGGCCGGAAGAGATCGCGAAACTCGCCCCCATCGTGAACCTCGACGGCGTAATCGGGGCGCTCTACGATCCGTTGGACGGGCACCTCGATCCTTCCGGCACGACCCATGCCTATGCCAGGGCCGCGCGCATGGGCGGGGCCGAAATCCATCTTCATACCAAGGTGTTGGAGACCAATCCTCGTGCGGATGGCACTTGGGATGTTGTCACTGACAAAGGCACCATTCATACCGAACATGTCGTCAACGCCGCCGGTCTCTGGGCCCGCGAGGTGGGCGCAATGGCCGGTGTCTACCTGCCGCTGCATCCGATGGAACACCAGTACCTCGTGACCGAGGAAACGCCGGAAATCTATGAGCGCGACGCAGAACACCCGCATGTCATGGACCCGGCCGGGGAAAGCTACCTGCGGCAGGAAGGGCGCGGGCTGTGCATCGGTTTCTACGAACAGCCCTGCCGCCCCTGGGCAGTGGACGGCACCCCCTGGGAATTCGGTCACGAACTCTTGCCGGATGACTTTGACAAGATCGAGCAAAGCATTGAATTCGCGTACAAACGCTTTCCCGTTTTGGAACGCGCCGGGGTAAAATCCGTGATCCACGGGCCCTTTACCTTTGCGCCCGACGGCAACCCGCTGGTGGGGCCGATCCCCGGGCTGCGCGGCTATTGGTCAGCCTGCGGCGTGATGGCAGGCTTCAGCCAGGGCGGCGGCGTGGGGCTGATGCTGGCGCAATGGATGGTGCATGGCGAATGCGAACGCGACACCGGCGCGATGGACGTGGCACGCTTTGGCGACTGGATCTCACCCGGCTACACCCTGCCGAAAGTTATTGAAAACTATCAGAAACGCTTTTCGGTCAGCTATCCAAACGAGGAACTGCCCGCTGCGCGGCCCAACCGCACGACGCCGATGTATGACATCTTCGATCGCATGGGCGCGGTCTGGGGCGCGCAATACGGGCTGGAGGTGGTCAACTACTTCGCCGCCGAGGGGGAACCGCGCTATGAAACGCCGTCATTCCGCCGTTCAAACGCCTGGGAGGCCACCGCGCGCGAGGTCCTTGCCGTGCGCGAGGCGGCGGGCATCAACGAGGTCCAGAACTTCGGCAAGTACCGCGTAACCGGGCCCAATGCCCGCGCCTGGCTGGACCGGATCATGGCGGGCCGCATCCCCGCGCCGGGCCGCATGTCCCTGACGCCCATGCTGTCGCCCGCCGGCCGGATCATCGGCGATTTCACCGTCGCCTGCCTGTCCGAAACCGAGTTCCGCCTGACCGCCTCCTATGGCGCGCAGGCCTATCACATGCGCTGGTTCCTGCAACATCAGGAAGACGGCGTAAGCATCGAGAACATCAGCGACAAATCCACCGGATTCCAGGTGGCCGGGCCGCTTGCACGCGAGATCCTTCAGGCCTGCACCCGTACCGACATCAGCGACATGCGTTTCATGGACGTTCGACGCATGGTCGTGGGCATGACAGACTGCCTCGTGCAGCGCGTCTCTTATACAGGCGATCTGGGCTTTGAGATCTACTGCGATCCGATGGCACAACGACAACTGTGGGCCACGCTCTGGGCCGCCGGCGCGCCGAAGGGCATGAAACCGTTTGGTATGCGCGCGATGATGAGCTTGCGCCTGGACAAGTTCTTTGGCTCCTGGGGACGCGAGTTCTCACCCGACTACACTTGCGCGGAAACCGGCCTGGATCGGTTCATCCAGTGGTCCAAGGGGGATTTCATCGGTCGCGCCGCCGCCGAAGCCGAGCGCGCCGCACCGCCGCATCGGGTCCTTGCGGTCTTTGAGATCGACGCCCTGGATACGGATGTGAACGCTTACGAACCGGTCTGGATCGACAGCGAAGTACAGGGGTTCTGCACCTCCGGCGGCTATTCGCATTTCGCGCGAAAGTCGATCGCTATGGCTTTGATCCCCCGAGAGAAAGTCCGCGCCGGCTTGACCGCGGAAATCGAGATCCTGGGCGAGATGCGCCCGGCGCGGCTGATCACGCAGCCGCTTTTCGATCCGGAAGGTCAGCATATGCGGGGATGATGCGGCACATGCATTGCCGCAACGCAGCATATAGCGGACAGCAGATCGCACGACACAAAAAGTTGCGCACTTGTCACAAGACGCGCCACATTCTTGCTCAACCTGTGTTAGTGTCTGCCCCATGCTGAATATTTCGATTCTCATCCCCGCCGCGGGCGCATCTTCACGGATGCGTGGCCGCGACAAGTTGACCGAAACAGTAGATGGTCTTCCGCTGCTGCGCCGTCAGGCGCTGCGCGCGATCGACACGGGCGCACATGTGGCCGTGACCCTTCCCGATCCCGACCACCCACGCGCCGCGGCCCTGCAGGGGCTGCCCGTGCAGGTGATCGAGGTTCCGGATTCCGATCTTGGCATGTCCGCCTCGATCCGCCGGGGCGTGGGTCTGATCCCACGCGGCATCAAGGCGATGATCATCCTGCCTGCCGACATGCCGGAGATCGAAACCGAGGATATTCAAAAGCTTATCTCCAGCTTTCAATCCGTCCCCTTCCCGATGCTGCAACAGGCCACGGCTGCCGATGGCACGCCGGGCCATCCGGTGCTTTTCCCGCAGGATTGCTTCATGGCCCTGCAGACTCTTACAGGCGACCAAGGCGCACGAGACGTCCTGAAGGCGAATGCACACAGGCTCCGGCAGATACCACTGCTAGACCGTCGTGCTCTGACTGATCTGGACACGCCAGAGGCTTGGCGCGCTTGGCGCGCCTCCCAGGGGGATGCCTGCCTCACAGGCTAGGCCGCCCGTAAAATCAAAACTCTATCGGGCGTTCTTCATCTCAGAGCGCCCGTTTTCCTTGCGCATCGCACCCGTGCCTTCCGACCTATGACAAAACAGAAACGGGACGGCCAAGGCCGCCCCGTTTCCATGTTGTCCGTTCCGGGCGCGAGGGTCGTCGTGCGCCGGAACGGGCTGCATATTCCGTTCCGGCAACACCCTTACTGCGTGAGCAGCGCCGCCTCGTGTTTTTTCAGCGAGCGGCGCGCCGAGGCATAGGCCTTGAGGCCTTCCGCATGTTCCAGTTCGGGGAACAGTTCCAGGATTTCCTGGCGCTGCGCGTTGCCGATGCCCTTGAGGCTGTAGTCGCCGGGCTGGAAGCTTTCGGTCCAGGCCCCGTTCGAGAGGATGACCTCGTGGCTGTCGAACATCACGTGGATGTAGGCCACGCCGTTCGCCTCGACCTCGTCCACGCCGTCCAGACCGGTCAGGTGCTTGGCCGCGACAAGGACCTCACGCTCTTCGAAGTAAAGCGCGGTCTTGTCATTGGCCACCAGCACCCGGTGGTTCGGCGAGACCAGCATGTCATGCTCGGGCAGATTGTTGCCCAAGGCCCCCTGCTGGATCAGGATCGGCTTGAAGTGCGGTTTGCGTGCCAGGTCAAAGCCGGTCAGGTCCTTGCGCCCGACCCACTTGATCTCCTGGATGCCGTTGTCGCGGGTGATGACCCGGTCACCGACCATCAGTTCCTCGACCAGGCGTTCGCCCTGCGGCGTGGCGATCAGCGTACCCGGGGTAAAGCAGGGCACGATTTCCTCGATCTCGAAGAAGTCCATCGTGCCGGTCACGTCGCCCGCGGCGTTCAGGAACTCGATCGTCCCGTCCAGGCCGTTGCCGTTGCTGTCCACCACAGTGTTTACGATCCGCCAGTCGACGTCCTGCGCGCCGACGCCCGACATGTCCAGGATGTCGTAGTCCTGGTTCGGCGGATCCTCGGGGTTGACCTGATCGACGAAACCGCCCGAACCACCATCGACCGTGTCGCCGATGCCGTCAGCCGCGCTGTCGACCACGATCACGTCGCGATCACTGCCCCCCATGATGCTGTCATCGCCCGACCCGCCGTTCAGCGTGTCGTTGCCCTGACCGCCCATTAGGGTGTCATCGTCGTTGCCGCCCATCAGAAGGTCGTCGTCGATGCCGCCGTCCAGCGTATCCATGCCGGAGCCGCCCATCAGCGTGTCGTCGTCGTCCCCGCCGATCAACGAGTCGTTGCCAAGGAAACCCTGCAGCAGGTCACGGTCGTTCTCGGTGTTGGGGTCGATGTCGTCGGTCAGTTCCAGCGCCGCGATATTCGAGCCGTCCAGCGTGTCGTTGCCCTGGCCGCCGTCCAGCGTATCCGACCCGTGGCCACCGATCAGCGAGTCGTCGCCCTGGCCGCCCATGATCAGGTCGTCGTCGATGCCGCCGTCCAGCGTGTCGTTCTCACCGCCGCCGTCGATCGTGTCGCGGTCATCGCCAGTGGCGATGTAGTCGTTGCCCCGGTTGCCTTCGACATAGTCGCGACCGTCTTCCTGGTTCGGGTCCGAGGTGAAACCGAGGTCGTTCAGCGGCGTCCCCGGGAAGAAGGCGGGATCGTCGCCCTCGTAATCCGAGAAGGTGTCGGTGCCCGCGATGATGGTATCGTCACCGGCCCGGCCATAGATCGTGTCCGCACCCTGCACGTCAAAGAGCGAGTCGTTGCCGCCTCCCAGATCGACAAGGTCGTCGTCGATGCCCGGATTCACGGTGTCGTCGCCACCGCCCGCCGAGATCGTGTCGGCGTCGTCGCCAGTCTGGATCAGTTCGGCAGAACCGTCGCCCACGATGTTGTCGAGGTCGTCAGAGGGATCGGGATCCTGGTCCAGGCCATCCAGCGGGTCCAGCGGCTGATCGCCGGGAGCAACCGGGAACACGTCGGTGTCGATACGCGGCACACCATCGTCCGCCACTGTGATCGATACCACACCGGTGTCCGACCCGCCCGAGGAATCGGACACGTCGTATTCAAAGGTGTCGGTGCCGGTGAAACCGTCATCGGGGGTGTAGGTGAAGGTGCCGTCGCCGTTGTCGACCACGGTGCCATTGGCCGGATCGGTGTTGAACACGACGGTCAGCGGATCGCCGTCCGGATCGCTGTCGTTGGCCAGCACGTTGATCACCACAGCGTCACCCTCGGTGGTGGTGGCGCTATCGTCCACGGCCACCGGCGGCTGGTTGGGATCACCCACGGTAAAGGTGATGGTTGCGGTGTCGCTGCCGCCGTTACCGTCGGAAATGGTGTAGGAAATCGTGTCGTCGCCGACGAAATCCGTATCCGGTGTGTAGGTCACGGTGCCGTCGCCGTTCAGAACGGCGGACCCGTTGGACGCCGGGGTGATGCCGGTGACGGTCAGCGTGTCGCCGTCCGGATCGGTGTCATTGGCCAGGGGTGTCACGTCAACCGGCGTGCCGCCTACCGTGGTGGCACTGTCGTCGACCGCGTCAGGGTCCTGGTTCTCGTCGACCACGTCCACGGTCGAGAACTCGATGTCCGAAACGGTCACGCCCTGCTGGCTGACCGCCCCGTTGGCATATTCGATCTGGATGCTGGCCACCGGGCCGTCGATCTCGACCAAAACCGAAGACGTGGGATCCTCAAAGCCGGTTTCCGCAAGGCCACTCAGCAGACCGCCAGTATTGGACACGGCCGAACCCAACGTCAGGGTCACCGGCACTTCGGTGCCGTCGGGTGCAAAGGCAGTGACGCTGAGAATGTCCTCGAAGCCCGACCCGCTTTCGTAGAGATCGCCACCCGCGCCCATGTCGATGTCGTTGATGCGGAACGAAACATTCTGCGCCGCATCGGTGTAGAGGTCGGTGTTGGTGGCGCGGAAGTCCAGCACCGTGGTCGAGGTATCGGTCCCAGCGGCTTCGCCTTCACCAAAGAGCTTGAGGAACGACTGGTTCGAGAAGCTCTCGTCCGGGGCGACGTAGCCGGGGGCGTCGAAGGTAAAGGCCGATGCGCCGGCCTGGATAGCGTCGAACGAGATGTCGACGGCCACCCCGCCCGCGTCCACCGTGGCGGAAACGCCTCCGTCCGCGTCCGGGAGGTTGGTGCCAAAGGGACCAAGGGCACCCCATTCCAATACCAAATCAGCCATTCTCTCGACCCTCTTCCAAAACAGACGGAGGACCGCGCCCCGCGCCATTGCACCGGCAATGCCTGTGGCACTGCCCTTAAATTCGCGTGCTCGCCATGCCAGTGCTTGTGCGAAGTGATCGCGCCCCCGGCCCACGTCGTGACGCGGACAAGGATGCCTTGACGGCACGGATGGTTCTCCATCCTCGCTTCACTTCGCATCTCGGATGCGAGCGGTTCAGCGGCCGCCCCCGTGGCCAGCAGACTTCACCCCCCAGTTGGGCTTGCAAAATTATTACTTTGCCCACTCTGTTCCGAGAAGGAGAAAATGGCGCATCCCGGCACAGTCCTGCCGTGAAATGGACAGTTTGCAGCGGATTTGCCGTGAATTCGACACGGATTGATCCGGCAACTTATTCAGAAATCGAAACAAGTAGCGCCCACAAAAGGTACAGAAACGAACTTCGGGCACCATATTTGGCGTCTCATCCCGATTCGCGACCGGCGATTGTCATCAATTAAAAAACAGTTAATGAAATACCTTTTCCAGCCGGGCGGCCGCCCTCTTCCTGCCACAATTCACACTGGACTGTCGCGGCAGCGGCATCAATCCTGCAACCGGCGCGGGATTGGGCAGAGAGGTCATCAGGCAATAGTGATGGAAATCCGAATCATTCGAAACAAATCGCGTATTTGCCTCTCAGGGTACTGCCAGCGGCGCTGCGCCACAGCATTTCTGCGAAAATGCCTTAGTTTGGCACGGTACTGAGCCTAAGCTGCGATCATGCCCTATTCCGCCCTGCCCCCTCAGGCCTTCTGGAAACCCTGCCGTGCTGCGGGAGATTTTCACCTGGACGCGCTCTACACGCCCAAGGTCGCGCTGCGGCCCGGGATGCGCATCGCCACGGCGGGCAGTTGTTTCGCGCAGAACATCGCCACCTATGTCCGCGCCTCGGCGCTGGAGCTGGTGGAGGCAGAACCGGCCCCGGCCCTGATGCCGCCCGAGGTCGCCCGCCGATATGGCTATGGCCTGTTCTCGGCGCGCTACGGCAATATCTACACGGCCCGGCAGCTTCGCCAGCTGCTCGAGGACGCCGAGGACGCGCAGCTGCACGAAGAGGCGCTCTGGCGCCGGGGCGATGTCTGGGTCGACGGGTTGCGACCCAACGTGGAACCCGACGGGTTCACCAGCGAGGAAGAGCTTTGCGCCTTCCGCCGGGATCACCTGCGCCGCGTGCGGGCGATGTTCGACACCACCGACGTGTTTGTCTTTACCCTGGGTCTGACCGAATGCTGGGCCGATCGCGACAGCGGCCTGGTCTACCCCAGTGTTCCGGGTGTCCTGGGCGGGCGTTTCGATCCGGAGCGTCATGTTTTTGTCAACCAGGGCTTTGCCGAGGTTCACGAGGACCTGACGGAGGCTATCGCCCGGCTGCGGCGCTGGAACCCCCGGATCAAGGTCCTGCTCACGGTCTCTCCGGTTCCGCTGACCGCCACCGCCAGCGGTGCGCATGTGCTTGCGGCAACCACCTATTCGAAATCGGTCCTGCGCGCCGTCGCCGGCGACCTTGCCGCGCTGGACGCGGGGATCGACTATGTCCCCTCTTACGAGATCATCACCGGCACGCCGTTTGGCGCGCGTTTCTACAACGACAACCTGCGCACCGTCACATCCGAAGGCGTCGCCACGGTCATGTCGGTGTTCTTCGGCGCCCACCCGGAACTGGGCGGCGTCCCGCGTCCCGATCTTGCCTTGCCCTCTGCCACATCCCGGCAGGATCGCCAGGACGATATCTGCGAAGAGGCCCTGCTGGAGGCTTTTGCCGCACCGGAGGCCCGGGCATGAGGCTTTGCCTGATCGGGGATTCCCATGCGGCCATGCTGATCGCGGCCCATCGCGCCGATCCGGCGGGCGACGCGCTGACCATCTTTGCCAAGCCCGGCCTCGCAGCTTCTGACATCGCGGTCGAGGATGGGATCCTGCGGGCGGTCTCGGAGGACCTGTGCAAACGTCTGGACGGGATGGGCACGTCCGACAGGCTGGATCTGCGCGACTTCGACGCCATCGTGATCGCGGGTTTGGTGCCATCGGCCTTTGCCGCCGTGCGGTTGCAGCAGGGCCACGCGGTGTCCGGCTGGCCATCGGGCGCACGGGCGTTGGCCCGGGCGTTGACCGACGGTCCCGGCACGCCGCGCCCGCTGATGACCCGCTCGGCCTATCGCGCGGCCCTGGTGGCCCTGACGAAAAGCTCTCTGGGCGCCACGCTGGCACGATCCGCGCCCTGTCCGGTGCTGCTCGTGCCACAACCTTTCCCCTCGGACGCCCTGTTGCAGATGGAAGGCAAATACCCGGTCTTTCGCCGCGTCGTCCGGAACGGCGACGGCGCCGCCCTCGCCGAGGATCTGCACGCCGCATACAATAGCGTTTTCAGAAAGATAGACGGCGCAAGCTGTCTTCTGCAATCCACGGACACACGCAGCCACGACTGCCTGACACGGGCCGATCTGATGCGTGCGGGTCCCCGCCTGGCCGAAGGCGGACGGCAGGAAAGCGACGATATCCTGCACGGCAACGCGACGCTTGGCGCCGTGCTTTGGGCAGGGCTGCGTCAGCGCCTGCGGACACCCGTCGAAACCACCTCAAATCCCTGAGACTTACAGCCAAGGTTCAAAGGCTGCGTTAATCGCCGATTGCCAGTTTCCCGCGTGGGGGCGACTGGAGGTGACACGTGGGAACACCGATTGTCGTATTGGCTGGGCAAAGCAATGCAGGCCGCATCGCGGGCGAGATCATCGACGCGCTGAACGAAACTTATGGGGCCGGGAACTATGTCCTGGTTCGGGCACATTCCTCGGGCGCACCGCTGACCAGCGCCCGGGACGGCAAGACCGACTGGGAAACCCCGGGCGAAATGCGCGCGGTGATCGTCGATGAAACCATCGCCGCCCTGCTGGCCACGCCGGACGGCTATGTCGCCGGGGTGATCTGGGTCCAGGGCGAAGGCGATACCGACCGCTCGGGCACGCCCGCCGATTACGCCCCGGACTTTCACGACCTGATGGGCGAATTCCGCGCCGGTGTCGCCTCGGCGATCAACCGTCCCACCGGGGTCGAGAACGCGCCCATCGTGATCTCCGGTCTCTCGGACCATGCCCCCGCCGCGTCCGAGCGCCTGCACTGGGACGCCATCCAGGCAGAGCTGATCCGCCTTGGCGCCGACAATCCCGGGATCGTCACGGTACGGCCCGACCCTGTCATGGCCGCCGCAGGGATCGCCCCGGCGCAGATCTTTTCCGACGGGCTGCACTATTCCGACCCCGCCAGTGTCGTGCTGGCCGACAGCCTGGTGGCCGCGCTGCTGGACATGCAGGTCACGGGCACCGGGGGCGCCGACACGCTGGTGGGCACCGCCGGAAACGACGTCTTCGTGGTCGATCATCCGGGCGACATCATCATCGAGGAAGAGGACGCCGGCATCGACCTCGTGCGGTCCTCGGTCGACTTCGAGCTGCGCACCTTTGGCCTCACCCTGGAAAACCTGACGCTGACGGGCACCGCCGACCTGAGCGGCACGGGCAACGGGCTGGACAACGTGCTGACCGGCAATTCCGGCGACAACGCACTGAACGGCGCCTGGGGCAATGACGTGATCTACGGCATGGCGGGCGACGACACGCTGCAGGACACCAAGGGCAACGACACCCTGGTCGGCGGCACAGGCAACGACGTCTACTACATCGACAGTCCCGACGACGTGGTGATCGAACTTCCCGGCGAGGGCCACGACCGGATCAATACTTCCGTCACCTTCCGCATGTGGGCCGATGCGCCCGAGGTCGAGGACCTGGTCCTGACCGGTTCCGACACCATCGACGGCATCGGCAATGCATGGAACAACCACATCACGGGAAATGGCGCTGCCAACTACCTGGATGGCGCGCGCGGCCACGACCTGCTCGAAGGCGGCGGCGGCGCCGATACGCTTCTTGGCCAGTCCGGCGCCGATACGCTGCTGGGACAGGCCGGGGACGACGTACTGTATGGCGACCAGATGACCGGCGCCTCGACGACCTATGCCGGCATGGCCTTTCGCCTGTACCAGGCCACGCTGGCGCGTGCGCCGGATGCCAACGGCTATGGCTACTGGACCGAGCAATTGGCCAATGGCGCCAACTATTTCAACGTCATCGCGGGTTTCGTGCACAGCCCCGAGTTCCAGGCCACCTACGGCAACCTCACCGACGAGGCCTTTGTCGAAATGCTTTACCAGAACGTCCTGAACCGCGCCTCGGATGCGGCCGGCAAGGCGGTTTGGATGGGCTACCTGGAGGACGGGCAAAGCCGCGAATTCGTGGTCTCGCATTTTGCCGAAAGTCCCGAATTCAAGCAGATGATGGAAGCGGAGCTGGCGCGCTGGACCCGCGCGCTGGGTCCGGATGACGTGCTGGACCCGGGTGCCGGGGATTCCACCCTGTCCGGGGGCGACTTGTCCGATACCTTCGTCTTTGCGCCCGCCTCGGATGGCACCCATGTGATCACCGATTTCGAAAGCTGGGACACGCTTGACCTGCGCGGCTTCGGCTATGCCGACACGGCGGACGCGCTGGCCGAGTTCCGCCAGCAAGGCGACGACCTGGTGTTCCAGGACGCCGGCGTCACCGTGGTTCTGCAAGACACCACCGTCGAGGACCTTGGGCTGGACACGCTGCTCCTATGAACACGACGATGCAGGCCCTTGCCTGATGGAAAGGTGACATGACACCGGCCCGGTCCCCCCGGGGGCAACCGGGCCGGCATCCTGGCCGGGTCAGTCCCCTTGCCCGGCCAGGCGTTCTCGCAGGAACTGGCGGATGTCCCAAAGAGACTTTTCGGTCATCGAAACATAGACCAGCGCCATGTTCGTCCGCTCGCGCACCATCTCGCCCGGGAAAGGCAGGTAGCTCAGCTCGCGCGATCCGAAGGATGGCGAGGCCGTGCCGACCTGCCACTCGGTCTTCAGCTCCACGTCCACCAGTTTCAGCGCGGTGCCGCCGCCCGCGCCGGGTCGCTCGAAGGGCACGCCCGCCAGCCGCAGATAGGCTGTCTTGTCCGCCGCTTGCACGAAACCGTCGATGAACTGCGTCGCCAGCACCTGCAACTCTGCCGCCTCATCCTCGGGCGGCAGGTGGCTGTGCAGGTGGTCGTGGTCATGCGGGTGGTTGTGGTCGTGAGGGTGGTGATGATGATGGTGGCCGATATGGCCGTTCACGATGTCATGCGGCATGCGTTCCTCCAGCCCGGCTCAGGGCTTGTTGCTCCAGCGGTTGCCCTCGTATTCGCCGTGCGGGATCGTCACCGGCTTGTCGATGTGCTTCTTGTGCGCGCCCATCTTGCCCGCCGCCACCATCGACCCCAGCACGTCCACGATCACCCGCGTCCCCATCAGCGCCGTGATGTCCGAGGTGTCATAGGGCGGCGAAACCTCGACCAGCTCCATCCCGCAAAGCCCCTCGGCCGCGACCTTGGAGGCCAGAGCCAACGCCTCGCGCGGCAGGAAGCCGCCCGGTTCAGGCCAGCCGGTTCCGGGAACGAACCCGCAGTCGATCGAGTCGATGTCGAAGGACATGTAGACCATGTCGACCCCGTCCCATGCCATCTCCAGCGCCATCTCGGCGGTCTTTTCGACGCCCATCCGCTCCATGTCGGACATGGTGATGATGTTGGTCTCGCGCTCGCGCGCGACCTTGACTGCCTCGCGCGGCACCTGCCAGCCTCCAATCCCCACCTGTACCAGGTTCTTGGCGGGCACGTTGGGCAGAAGGGTCGAATGGAACCACGGCGTGGTGTGCATTCGCTCGTCCAGGTCCTTTTCCTGGATGTCGGCGTGACGGTCGAAATGCACGATGCCGATCTTCTTCGAGGTGCATTCCGCGATGCCGCGCACACAGGGGAAGCCGATGGAGTGATCGCCGCCGATCATCACCGGGAAGCTGCCGGACGAGAAGACATGGCTGACGGCGCGCGAGATCTGGTCGAACGATTTTTCCAGGTTCGCAGGGATGGTGAACACGTCGCCCGCATCGCAGAGCGTCATCTGCTCGCGCAGGTCCACGCCCAGCTCGTAGTTGTAGGGCGTGTAAAGCGCGCTGATCTTGCGCACACCCTGCGGCCCGAACCGCGTGCCGGGGCGATAGGTCGTGCCACCATCGAACGGGATGCCCAAGACCGTCGCGTCATAGTGCTGAACCTCGGTCACGTCCTCGGCGTAAGGCGCCTTGAGAAAGGTGTTGATCCCCGCGTAATGCGGCAGTTCGCCCCGCGCGAAGGTCGGGATCGACTTGTCCTCGATGCTGTCCGCCCCGGTCAGGCCCATGCGCAGCGCCCAACGGCGTTCCTCGTCCCAGCGGTTCTCGGGCAGGTCGGCCTCGGCCTTCATCGACTTCCAGCCCTGCAGCCTGGTCAGGTCCGGGTGATGCGCGCGGCGCTCATCCCCGCGCATGTCGCTGGGATGGTGCGACCGGCTGCGGTCACGGGGTGGGAACATCATGCTCGATCTCCTTTTTCATCGGGTATCAGGCCGGGGCCGCCGTGGCGGCCTCCGGCAGGACATAGTGAATCTTGTGGGCCTCCCAGGCCTCGGGCGGCTCCAGCTTGCGGACCAGGGTGTCCAGCACGGTCTGTGGCACCACGGCCTCTCGGTCACGGTTCTGCTGGCCCAGCCGTTTGGGCGGCACCTCCAGGTAGACGATCTCGACCCGCGCACCGTAGGCCCGCGCCAGGGACAGGGGCTTGGCCCGCACCTGGCGGCTGACGTTGGTCGCGTTCCAGACAAAATCCCGGCCCGCCCGCAGGTGCACCTTGGCCCGTTCCCGCGCCGCATCTATCACCGCGCCCTGGTTCGCCGTCGGGCTGACGCCCATCTCGTCGCGCAGCGCGTCCAGGCTGACGACCGGGTGATCCGGCATGTGCGCCGCGATCCAGGTGTCCTTGCCCGATCCCGGCAGCCCCGACATCAGCGTGACGGTGCATCTGGGGTCTTCGAAGGCCGCGTAATGCGGATCGCGGTCGTCACGTTCGAAGAACGCCACCCGGCTTTCGTCATTGGCAAAGCCGAAGGGCGCGGTCAGACAGCACTGTTCAAGGAAAGCCTCGCGCGCGAGATCGGTGTTCATAACGATCCCCGGCACGTCCTGCGCGATGCGCCCGCGCGCATCGGCGCGGGCGTGCAGGCACAGAAGGTCGGGCCGGCAGCGCCAGGACAGCTTGATCGCCTCGCGCGCCGGGTCGTCCCGTTCGATCAGCCAGAAGGGCACCTGGTGATAGCTGATGATCCCGCAGAGCGCCTCGCGCCAGGCAAAGGGCATCTCGACCTCGCGCAGCAGGCGGCGCGCCATCAGGGATCCCCGGCGCGAATGGCCGGGGGCCTTGATGCGCCCATCCTCAGTGACCGTCGTGCCGGGTTTGCCCACGTCGTGCAGCACCGCCGCCCAGAACAGTAACTCCCGATCTGCCCCTGGCAAGGCGCGCCAGTCCGGATCGGCGATCAGCGCCTCCAGCACCATGCAGGTATGGATGCCCACATCACCCTCGCCATGATGGATCGGGTCCTGCGGGCAGTCGTCCAGCGCCTGCAACTCGGGCCAGAGGGCCTGAATACCCCCCCAGTCCAGCCGCCAATCGGGCGCCTGCGGCACCAGCGCCAGGAGATCGGGGAAAGAGAGATGTGCCATCACAGCCCCTCCCCGTCATAGGCGCCCGGCAGGCCAAGGCACGCGGCAAAGATGTCGACCCCCTCGGCCAGCCCGTTTTCTAGGATCGGCCGGTCGTGCCAATGGCCTTCGGATGCCTCGATCGCCTGCTTGAAGCCCGCACGCACGTATTTGTACCGCTCGGCCACCACGCCCTCGCGCTCCAGCTTCACATAAAGCCCTTCGGCCAGATCGCTCTTCTCGGTCTGCTTCCCGACCATCTCCAGCCGCGAGCCCGAGGCCAGAGCGGCGCGTTCCAGCGCCTCTTCCCAACCGGGCGTGCGGTAGAGGGACGGCTTGATGAAGCCCTCGACCTGCTTGACGCTGCGCAGTTCGCCCACATGCAAGACCGGCACCGGCATGATCGGCAGGCCGCTCAGCAGGTTCCGCCGTTCCTCGGTGGAGAGGAAGACCCCGGCCTCGCGGTCGAAGACGTCGAACTCCATGAAGTAATGCGGCAGCGCGTCGTAGAACTGCGTGTGCTTGGCCAACATCCATTCGCCATACATGACGAAACGGCAATCCAGCCGCGCGTGCAGGCGCGGCGCCAGCACGCTGGCCCATGTCTTGAAGAGGCCGAAGTGCCGTTCCCGCCCGCCGCCGGTCAGGTAGTGACCACGGCTTTGCAGCAGCAGGTTGCCCGAGGCGTCGAAGGAGACGGCGCAATTCGCGCCATCGAGTTTCTCTTCGACGACAAGGCTTTCGCCCGCCAGTTCCTTGAGAGGTTTGTCATCCGCCAGATCGCCCACCTGAAGGCGCGAGCCTTCAAGATGCCGCGTCCGCGGGTATTTCAGAATTTCCATTTGTCCATGTCCTGTCCGGGCACAAGGGGGATGCCCCCGCGCCGCTGCCCACATCGAACCGATGACCACCCCGGCGGGCGGCATCGCGTTGGTTCGTATGTGGCTGTCCACTACATGGCGAATACTCCTTGCGGCCGTCATAGGCGCCTTTGCACCTCCGGCCCAGTGGGGAATACCTGCCCTGCCCCGGCCCTAGCGTGCCTGCAACACATTGGTGCGCTCCCGCAGGGTCTGGAAGGGGATGCCATCGTCGCGGGCATCGAAGTCATATGTGATGGTTGCGGCGTTCTTTTCCGGGTCCTCCTCGTCCCAGACCGGCTTGTCGAAGGCCCAGACGCGATCCCCCAGCTTGAACGCCTCTTCGAGGTCATGGGTGATCATGAAGACGGTCATGCCGGTCTCATCCCGCAGCTCCTGCAGGAAATCGTGCATGACGATCTTTGTCCCCGGGTCCAGCGCACCAAAGGGTTCGTCCAGCAGCAGGATCTTGGGGTCGCTGGCCAGCGCCTGGGCAATGGCCAACCGTTGCAACATGCCGCCCGACAGGTCCGCCGGGTACTGACCGGCCACATGGCCAAGCCCGATCCGGTCCAGCGTCTTGCGCGCCTTGGTGCGTTCCTCGGTGCGCCGCGCACGCGACAGCCGCCCCCAGAAATTCGTGTCGAAGGCAATGGCGGCCACCAGGTTGTCGATCACCGTCATGTGCGGAAAGACCGAATAGCGCTGAAAGACGATGCCGTGGTCGCGCCCCGGCTCCTGCGCCATCGGCGCGCCGTCGATGTGGATCTCGCCATGCGTGGGCAGTTCCTGCGCCAGCAGCAGCCGCAGGAAGGTGGACTTGCCACAGCCAGAGGCGCCAACGATGGAAATGAACTGACCCTTGGCGACCGAGACGTTGATGTTCTCGATGATGGTGCGCTTGCCATAGGCCTTGGCCACGCCTTTGACTTCGACATAGCTCATAGCGACTCTCCATCCCAGGGGAAGGCCCGTTTCGAGATCTGGCGCAGCGCGAAATCCAGCAGGTAGGCGAGGAGCGTGATCCAGACGACGTAGGTCAGGATCACGTCCATCGCGAGGTAGCGCCGGACAAGGAAGATGCGGTAGCCCAGCCCCTGGTCGGCGGCGATGGCCTCGGCGGCGATCAGGAACAGCCAGGCCGGTCCCAGCGACAGCCGCACCGCCCCGATCAGGCGCGGCAGGACCTGAGGCAGGATCACGTTCAGCCCGATCGCCATCGAGGAGGCCCCCAGCGTCTGCGCCTTGATGAACTGTTCGCGTGGCAGGTCGATCACCCGCTGGCTCATGTCGCGGATCAGGAAAGGCGCGATGCCGATGACGATCAGCGCCACCTTGGAGACCTCGCCCAGCCCCAGCATGATGAAGAGGATCGGCAGCACCGCCAGCGGCGGCACCATCGAGAACACGGCCACGAAAGGCGCGAAAGGCGCCCGCATGTAGGGCAGCATCCCGATCAGAATCCCCATGACCAGCGCCAGCGAGGACGCGATCAACACCCCGATTAACAGCCGCCTGAGGCTTGCCCAGGTGTCCAGCCAGAACAGGATCTCTCCCGACCGCCGGTCCGGTTCGGTCAAAAGGCGTTCAGCCGTCGACAGGATCGTGGTGGGTGCGGGCAAGAGCTTGTCCGACGGGTTCACCGCAAGCCGCATTTCCGATCCGATCATGTAGATGCCCAGCACCGCGAGAAACGGCAAGGCGGCCAGCACCGTGGCCAGAACCGGGCCCGGTCTTCGATTGATCCAGCGCATGGGGTGTCCTCGACAGGCAGAGGTCCCGGGTCAGGCCCGGGACGGGGTGGAATGGACCCGGCCCGGTGCCTTGACCGGGCCGGGGGTCGCTCAGAGAGCCCCGTCCGCCGCCATCTGCATGTAGGTGGTGTCGAAACGGAACTTCACGTTGTTCGGGTCACCGGTGGTCGTGCCGTCGGGATATTCAACACCGACGAAATCCGGGCTTGGCGCGCCCTCGCCCAGGATGCCCTTGTCGAACAGGAACTCTGCCACGTTGACCATCGTCGTCGGCAACTCGGCCCCCTTGGTGAAGGTGACCGCCGCCGCCGGGTCATAGAACATCTCGGTCGACTCCAGTTGCGCCTTGTAGCCCGCAAGATCGGTGCCCGAGGCCTCGGCCATCGCGGTCAGCACCTCTTCGTCACCCGCTGCCATCAGGCCCAGCACCTCGTACCAGGCGCCCACCAGCGCCTTGCCGAAATCGGGATTGGCCGCCAGCGTGTCCGTGTTGACCACCATCAGGTCGATGATCTCGCCGGGGATGTCGGAACTGTCGAACACCTTGGTCGCGTTCGGTTCCTCCAGGATGGTCGAAACCAGCGGGTTCCATGTCACCACCGCCTGCACGTCCGAGGTGGTGAAGGCCGCGATCATGTCCGCGTCCGAGGTGTTGATGACCCCGCCCAGGTCACGCTCTGCCAGGTCGACGCTGTCCAAAGCGCGGGCCAGCAGGTAATGCGAGACCGACAGTTCCACCAGGTTGACAGGCTTGCCAGCAAGGTCGGCCAGGCCGCCGTCCTTGACGATCACCGCGTCATTGCCGTTCGAGAAATCGCCGACGATCAGCGCCGTGGTGTCCACGCCGCCGCCCGCCGGGATCGACAGCGTGTCCATGTTGGTGGCCGAAACGCCGTCAAAGGCACCCGCCGTGTACTGGTTGATGGACTCGACGTAATCGTTGATCTGCACGATATCGACGGTGATGCCGTATTTCTCGGCCCATTTGTCCATGATCCCGGACTCGTCCAGGTAGCCCCAGGGCATCCAGCCGACGTAGATCGACCAAGCCACGCGGAAATCGGTTTTCTCCTGCGCCAGCGCGGGTGCGCCGGCCAGCATGGCCAGCGCCGCGGTGGCGGCCATGAAATGGCGTCTTGCAAACATGGGTAATCCCCTCGTGCAGCGTTCCGCCAAAAGGTTCGCAAATCGGGGGACCGAGGCGGAACTCGAGAGAACGGTAGCCCCCAATGCGCAGTGTTCTCCCGGGTTTTTGCCCCGCCGTGTCCCGCCGGGAATTTGCCCGGCCGGTGGCGTCTCTTGGACCAGACCCTCAAGGGAGAGAGTGAGGCGGAACCCTAGACGCCCTGCATGGATCAGCATCTTGCGCATGGAATTTCTGTCACCTCGGGTGCTTCAAATCAGGGCGGTTCAAAATGGTTTAGCTGAAAGTATACGCGATTTTCCGGGTCTCTGGTCGAAAAATCGGCAGGCTTGTTGCGCAACGCGTCCCCGCGGGCAAGGCTGCGGGCATGAGCTATCCCGTTGCCTCGCCGTGGTACGGCACAAAGCAGATCGACGATCGCACCTGGGTTCTGAGCGAACCGCATGTGCATCCGATCTTTTCCGCCAACATCTTCCTCGTGCTTGGGTCAGAGGCCGACATGGTTGTCGACAGCGGCATGGGCGTGGCGCCACTGCGGCCCGTGATCGACGCATTGCGCCCCAATCCTGAAAGGCCCCTGATCCTGTTCACCACGCACACACATGTCGATCACATCGGCGCCGCGCATGAGTTCGAGACGCGGCTCGTGCACCCGCTGGAGGCCGACGAACTGGCCGCGCCCGAAGCCTACAGCCTCGACACCTCCGGCATTCCGGACCGGCTCGCCAAGCTCTTTGCCGATGCAGGCTATCCGCCGCTTTGGCCACACCTGGTGGATGCACTGCCGCACGCGGGGTACGATCTGGACGCCTACAGGCTGCATCCGGCCCCGGCGACCGGGACGGTCGAGGACGGTGCGGTGGTGGATCTTGGCGACTGGCAGGCCGAGGTCCTGCACCTTCCCGGACACTCGCCCGGCCAGGTCGGCCTCTGGCATGGAGAGAGCGGCACGCTTTTCGGGGCCGACGCAATTTACGACGGACCGCTGATCTACGAGGGGCCGGGCATGGACATTGCCGCCTATGCCGAAACCCTGCGCCGCATCCGCGCGCTGCCGGTCAACCGGGTCCTGGGCGGTCACGACCCGGCCTTCGGGCGCGGCCGCTGTCACCGGATCGTCGATCACTACCTCGCGCTCTGGGACGCCTGAACCGCCCCCTCAGGCCACGTCGTTGAGCATCTCCATCGGGCGCGTCAGCGGCACGTCCCGCGACTGGCCGAAGAAATCCACCGCGTGCCAGATCAATTCTCCATCTCCGGTGCAGCTCAGCACAGGCAGCCCCTCGGTCAGGGGATTTGTGGACAGCTCCGTGATCCCGTGCGCCCCGTCCCAGCAGCCAAAGGCAAATCCCTGCCCGAATTGCTGCTGCATGGCCCAGGTCCGCTGTCCCGCCTCCAGCGCGGCGATCATGTTGCGCGAGTTTTCCGCCTCCGGCAGCCCGACACCAAAGACGAACCGCGTTCCGACGGTGACCAGGTAGGCGTCCGCCGTGCCCGCCTTCATGTGCACCGCGCTGGCGGGATGGTCGCTGCGCCGGTTCCAGAGTTCCGCGTAATCGCCCAGCACCCCGGTTTCCATCAGTTGATCCGAGCCGCGGAATTCAAGCTGGCCGCTGTCTTCCTGTTCAGGACGGCCATGCCAGTTGATCAGCCGCTGCCAGGTGCAGACATCCGCGTTCAGCTCGACCACGCCCGCGAACCCCTCGGCCCGCAAGAGCGACAGCAGCGCCGCGTCCGGAAGGTCCGCCAGCGCCGTGGCGCCGCGGATGTCGGGCCGGTTCGGCGGGATGCGGACATCGACGTAAAGTGGTCCACACTGCATCCAGTGCACCGTTGTTTCCGTGTCGCAAAAGGCCTGCGACTTGAGCCAGGCCCTGTGCCAATGGCCCTGGAGGGTCTCAGTCGTGATCATTCCGCTGCCATCCTCTGTTCACTCATCGCCGTGATGATGTCCTCGGCGCTCAGGACCGCGCCTTCCTGCAGGTATTCCATCGCGTTCAGCGCGGCCTGGTGCGCCTCGGACGAGGTGCCGCCCACGCAATCCGCCACCACGCGGCAATGGTAATCCCCCTGGTGCCCATCGACGAAACTGTAGTGGACACAGACATCCGTCATGCCGCCGACAAGGATCAGCGTCTGCGCCTTCAGGCCCTTCAGCAGGATTTCCATTTCCGTGCCGTAAAAACAGGAATACCGCCGCTTGGGGACGTAGTAGTCGCCCGGCAGGCGGCCCAACTCCTCGAAGGCGACCGGCGTGCCCGGTTCCCCCTCCATGCAGTGGATGCCCTCGGACCCGTCCAGTTCGCGGCCGTAATCCACCATGTCGCGGCGGTGGATTTCCTGCACGAAGACAACCGGGATGCCCGCGTCATGGGCTGCGTCCACGACGCTGCGCGCACGTCGCATGTTGTCGGAATAGCCCGGCATGATCGGGATACCGGGATCTCCGTCCATGAAGGCGCTCTTCTGGATATCGATGACCAGAAGAACCGGGTTTCCGACGATGGTGGGCTGACGGGCCATGACGCTCTCCTTCAGTTGCGGGATTGATCCGCGCCCATCAGGCGCGGCAGGTCGCCCCAGCGGGCGACGGCGGAAAAGACAAGGACAGAAACACCGATAAAGGTGATCGCGGCCACGGCCATCGTCGGCGTGTAGCCGTTCCTCAGCGAGTTGAAGATCTGCAGCGTCACGGTGGCAAAGCCCGAGGCCGAGACGAAGAACATCACGATGAACTCGTTGAAGGACAGCACGAGCACGAAGAAAAAGCCCGAGATCGTATAGGGGATCGTCTGCGGCAGGATCACGGTGCGGAAGGTCACGGCCTCGGTGGCCCCCATCGTGGCGGCGGCGTCGAGATGCGACCGGTCGATGCCTTGCAGCCCGATCGAGATCGTGACCAGCGGCAGCGCCATCAGCAGGACCGCGTGGCTGAAGATGCCGGCCCAGATCGCGCCCAGCCCGCCCAGAAAGCCCCAGAAGAACCCCAGCCCCACGCCAAAGACGATGGGCGGCACCGCAAAGGGCATGGACCCCAGCGCCGCCAGTGTGCGCGACAGTTTCGACCCCGTGGACCACAGCAGGTAGGCCACCGGCCAGGCCAGAAGCACCGCCAGCAACGCCGCTCCGACGGCGACGATCACCGAATTCACCAGTGCCTGCGTCCAGACAGGCTCGGAGACGAAAAACTCGCCAAAGCGCGCCAGCGTCGGGTCGCGCGGGGGAAAGAACATGCTGCGCCCGCCGTTCAGGGCCGCGCCGCAGACCACGGCGATGGGCAGCGCCAGAAGGACCACGCAGAACGCCATGTAGAGGGGACCGAGAACCCGCATCACCGCGCCTCCGCCCATCTGTTCAACCGGTGCCCAAGGGTCAGGCAGAGCCCCGCCGCGAGCAGCAGGATCACCGCCTGCGTCGCCCCAAAGGGCGCGTTCAGGTTGGCGCCCCGGATGTTGCTGTAGATCGCCACCGCCGTCGTGTGTTGCGCGGGCGCGGCAAAGACCGTCACGGCGACATAGGTGCCCAGCAGGAAGACAAACAGCAGCAGGGTCGATCCGAACAGGGGCAAGCGAATGGCTGGCAGGATCACCGTGCGCGCCACGGTCCAGCCCCCGGCCCCCATCGTCCGTGCCGCCTCGCTTTGCGACCGGTCGAGGCGCGAGAGCGCCGGGTAGAGCAGGATCACCGCGTAGGGCCAGACGAGATAGCTCATCGTCAGGATGGTCGCGAATTGAGAGGTCTTGAACTTGACGTTGCGCGGGCTGGCCAGGCCCCAGTCGCGCAGGGTCTGGAACCATCCAACATCCTTGAGCCATTGCGTCAGCCCGGTGGACTTGATCAGCGCCGGGAGGCCCGAGTTGTTCGACAGCAGGATGTCCCAGCCCATGACGATGAAGACCTCGGACAGCGACAGCGACGACAGGATGAAAACCAGCCAGGCCGCCTGCGCCCGGCGCGACAGCCGCGTCAGCAAAAGCGTGAAGGGCAGCGCCGTCAGTACCGCCAGCAAAGAGGCGATCACTGCGTACCAGAAGCTGAAACCGAGCTGTTGCAGGTAGAGGAACGTCACCTCGTCCGGCCAGAGCGCGCCGACGAAAAACCGCTGATAGTTCGCCAAGGTGAAGTCCCACTGCCAGGCGGCGCCTTCGATCTTGCGGCCGAAACTGATGGCGATGACCAACAGGAAGGGCACGACGCAAAGCACCCCGATCACGACGCTCAGCAGCCAGGGCAGGATGCGGCGGGGCGTCGGACGCGCGCGCGCGGGGCGGTCTGGCATCTCGGCCTCGATCCGCTCCACCGCCGTCATTCGGCGGCCACCGCGGCCTGCGGATCGGGAAAGAGGTGCAGCGCCTCGGGCGGCAGACGGACCTCTGTCCGGTCCCCGATGACCAGCGATTTCCGGACTTCGCCCGGGGCGTTTTCGACCACCATCGCCCCCAAGGGTGTATCCAGGTGATATTCGCGGACCGGGCCGAGATCGCGCACGAAAGTCACCTTCGCGGAGAGCCGGTTTTCCCCCGGCTCATCGTCGAGGCAGGCCCGTTCGGGCCGGATCGCCACCCGCACCGGAGAGCCGCGGACAAAATTCGGCTTCGCGGAGAGATGCATGGGACCGACGCGGATGCCGCCGGGTTCGGTCACACCGTCAAAGAAGTTCGCCTTGCCGATGAAATCCGCGACAAAGGCATTGTCGGGGTGATGATAGATGTCCTGCGGGCTGCCCACCTGTTCGACACGTCCGTTCGACATGACGACGATGCTGTCGGCCATCGTCATCGCCTCGCGCTGATCATGGGTGACGACGACGGTTGTGATACCAAGGCGTTGTTGCAGCAGGCGCAGTTCCACCTGCATTTCCTCGCGCAGCTTGGCGTCGAGCGCGGACATGGGTTCGTCCAGCAGAAAGACCTCTGGTTCCTGCGCCAGGGCACGGGCGATGGCGACCCGCTGGCGCTGCCCGCCGGACAGGGCCCCGATGCGCCGGTCGCCGAAGGCCGACAGTTGCACGAGGTCCAGCAGCCTCTTGGCCGTTTCCGCGGCCTCGGTCCTGGACGCCCCGGAGATATGCAGCGAATAGGCCACGTTGTCCCGCACCGTCAGGTGCGGGAAGAGCGCGAAGCTCTGGAAAACCATGCCAAACTTGCGCTTGTGCGCGGGCAGCCCGGTAATGTCGCGCCCGCCCAGCAAGAGCGACCCAGAGGACGGCGCCTCCAGCCCCGCGATCATCCGCAGAAGCGTGGTCTTGCCACAACCCGAAGGGCCCAGCAGCGC
The DNA here is from genome assembly GCF_900101505.1 of Antarctobacter albus. Taxonomy (GTDB): domain Bacteria; phylum Pseudomonadota; class Alphaproteobacteria; order Rhodobacterales; family Rhodobacteraceae; genus Antarctobacter; species Antarctobacter albus. The sequence goes on along the minus strand of NZ_FMZI01000001.1, from coordinate 292,369 downwards.
CGTCAACTGCCCTTCGGCGAAGGTCAGGTTCACGCGATCGACGGCACGGGTGCCGCCGAAGCTTTTCGAGATGCCCTTGAGAACAAGGCCGGACATGGACGGTTACGCCCCGGCCAGCATCTTGTCCCAGCTCTCCTTGATGAAGGTCTCCTTGTCCAGGTAGGCCTCGTAAGCGGGCCGGATCGACGGCGTGCCAGAGACAAAGGCGAATTCCTCATCCGTCAGGTCTGTCTTGGACTGGTCCAGCAGGGGCGCGGTGCCGATCTTGCGGCTCATCAGGGCCTGCGTGGCCGGGTCGGACGAGAAGTTGATGAACTCCGCCGCCTCGTCCGCCTTGTCAGACAGAGACGACAGGCACCAGGATCCGTAGTCCTGCGGGTTGCCTTCCTTGGGAAAGACCGGCTTGATCGGGAAACCGTCGGCGGCCATCAGGTTGGCCACGTCCAGGTAATATTGACCGCCGATCACGTCGCCGTTCTTCATCGACTGTTCCATCTGGCTTTCGGCCGACCACCACAGCGCGACGTTCGGCTTGATCTCTGCCGCCTTCTCGATCAGCGCAAGGATGCCCTCGTCGTTCTTGAAGGTCTCTTCGCCGTCAAAGAAGGTCGCCGCGACGATGTCGAGGAACTGCGAATTGTAGTTGCGCGACAGGCCCAGCGAGGCCTCGTAAATCGAGCTGTCCCAGAAGTCCGCCCAGCTTGCAGGGACATCGACCTCGCCCGGGTTGATGACCATCGCCGTGAACCAGGACATGGCCCCGACCCCCAGCGCACCCTCGGGGGCCTCGAAGACGAAATAGGGATCCAGGTTGCCCGCCGCCGGCATGGCGGCCAGGTTCAGCGGTTTCAGAAGCCCGCCGATGCGGCTGGCCTTGATCAGCGTGTCGCGCGCGTAGAGAGACAAGTCGGCGGGCACGCTGCCGGCGGCGGTCGCCTGCTGCATGGTCACCAGCCAGTCGGTCGAGTTGGGCTGGGTCACGCTTTCCACCGCGATGCCGGTGGCATCGGTGAAGGCGGGATAGACGAATTCCTTGAAGCTGTCCTCGAAATAGCCGCCATAGCTGCCAATCTTCAGGCTGCGCGTCTGCGCGATCAGCGGCGTGCCCAGCACGCTCGATGCGGCGAGCCCTGCGGCCCCGGTCTTGAGCAGAGTACGTCTGTTGAGCTTGGTCATGGTGAGCTTCCTCATTCCCCGGCCGCGCCTTTCGCCGCGTGGACGCTGGCAGCCTCGTCATGCCCCCATGAGCGCGCGCAGACCGGTGACCGGTCAAAGAAAGCGACCGCAAAGAGACCAGTCGCCCCGGCAATTGATCAAATCGCAGGCAAACGGCACCGACCCGGCGGCATTCTTAATCGCCGCAGAGACCCGATCCGCCCTTTCGGGCCAGCCTGGGAACAGGCAAACGACTCGGGAGAGAACGCATGGCGCGCAGCACGATTTCGGACGACCAAAAGGCCCTGACGGTTGAGGATGCGACCCTGCCGGTCGTCGATCTCTCGGGGCTGTTTACGGGGGACGTCGCCGACAAGGCCAAGGTCGCCGCCGATCTTGGTCATGCGGCGCGGACCTCGGGGTTCTTCTACATCACCGGGCACGGGATCTCGCAGGAGTTGATCGACGCTGTCTTTGCGGCGTCGAAGGAATTCCACGACAAGCCGCGCAATTTCAAGATGCGCTATTGGTCCGGTTTCACCACCCATCACCGCGGCTACGTCCCGTTCGAGGAGAACGGCGCCGATTTCCCCAAGTCGATCAATTTCAACGAAGCCTGGGACATGTCCTACGAGGCGCCCGAGGATCACCCGGACTACCTCGCCGGCTGGCGCATGACGGGCCCCAACGTCTGGCCGGATATTCCCGGCTGGAAAGACACGATGTCAACCTATTACGACCAGGCCTTCGCGCTTGGCCTGCGCCTGCTGGACGCTCTGGCGCTGGAACTCGGGGTCGAAACAGAGGAACTGACCCGGCACATCACCTATCCGACCTCGCAGCTGCGGCTCCTGCGCTACATCCCCAATGAGATGCCCGCGACCAGGGAAATGGTCGGCATCGCCGCCCATTCGGACTTTGAATGTTTCACCATCCTGATGACCGGCGCGCCGGGCCTTCAGGTGATGAACGCCGAGGATGTCTGGATCGAGGCACCGCCGATCCCGGGCTGTTTCGTGGTCAACATCGGCGACATCTTCGAGACATGGTCGGGCGGGCAGTTCAAGTCCACGCAGCACCGCGTCGCCAATCTGGGCGAGGAAAGGTACTCTTTCCCGCTGTTCTTTGGCCTGGACTACCATGCGGTTGTCGAACCGCTGGAGAAGTTCCGCACGCCTGAGATCATGGAAAAATACCCGCCGATGAAGGCCGGGGATCACCTGATGCGCATGTCCGTGAACGCCTTCCGCTACATGGCGGACGCGCGCGAAAAGGGCGAGATGGTGCTGGAGTTCGATGTCCCGGACGAGAACCCCTTCAAGCGCGAGGCGAAAGAGCCCGGCACATGAACCCGCGTGCCCATCCCGATTTCGATCCCAACCCCCTGCCCCGCGGCGCCATCATGCGGGATTTTGACCTGACGCCGCTCTCGCCCGCCGTGGTCGAAGAGGATTTCGCAGCCGTTACCGGATCGGCGCATGTCCTCAAGGGACTCTTCGGCGACTGGCCCGACGGGCTGACGCTCGAGGAAAACCTTTGGGACATGGGCTGGCACGATCGCGAGTTCCTTGAAGGCCGGTCCTTTGCCTGGTCCCTGCGCGACAAGAACGGCGTCCATATCGGTTGTGCCTATTTCTATCCCGAGATGGGACGGAGGGGGGCGGTGCTTGGCTATGTCTGGATCGTCGACCGGCCGGACCGCATGGCACTGCAGGCAATGGTCATCGACGAGATGACCGACTGGCTGAACGGGCTGGTGGCGCAACCGGTCACCGTGACCTGGCATCAACCGCCCGGCTGAGCGTCGAACCGAAAGAGTGCCGCGCGTGCCCGCGTCTCTTCGCGCAGGAAATCGATCACCCGGCGGATGCGCGCGATCTCGCGGTCGTCCTCGGCATGCAGCAGCCAATAGGCGCGGGTAAATCGGATCTGGTCCGGCAGCACCGGCACCAGCGCCGTTTCGCGCGCCATGAAACAGGGCAGCACGCCCAACCCGACTCCGCTTTGCACCGCTTCAAGCTGGGCCTGGACGGTGGCGGCCTTGTAGACCGTCCGCGCGCCGGGATGCACCAGGCGGTTGAAATCCAGTGCCTCGGTATACAGCAACTCGTCGATGTACCCGACCAGCGGCATGGTGGCGAGGGCCTCGCGGTCTTCCGGTTTGCCATGCGCCTTGAGAAAGCCATGCGAGGCGTAGAGGCGCAGTTCGTAGTCGGTCAGTTTCTGCATGACGAGCCGCCCGGTTTGCGGGCGGTCAAGGCTGATGGCGATGTCGACCTCGCGGTTCCACAGCTTGTGCGCGGCAGGCACCGGCACCAGCTCGATTTCCAGTTCGGGTTCCTGCCGCAAGAGTCCGGGCAGCATCCGTGACAGGACCGCGTTGCCGAACCCGTCCGGCGCCCCGATCCGCACCCGCCCGGTCAGTGCGCCGGGGCGTTGCAGGCGGTCGAGGATCTGCGCCGCCTGCGTCTCCATCCGCTCGGCCAGCGGGATAAGGGCGGCGCCCGCCTCTGTCGGTATCAACCCGCCCGCACCCGGTTCCAGCAGGCGATTGTGCAGGGCCTCTTCCAGCCGTGCGACACGGCGGGCAACGGTGGTATGGCTGACGCCCAGCCGACGGGCAGCACCACTGAACCGCCCAGCCCGGGCGGTTTCCAGGAAATAGCGAACATCCGACCAGTCGAGGGATAGGCTCATGCCAGCTCCTTTCCCCACAGCATAGCCTGTCGCAGAATGAACGAAAACAGGCATCCCTCGTTCGTTTTTGCAGATTGCGCCGCCGGACCACGGCAACCCATACTGCACCCGGACCAGAGGGAGGCCGCCGTGCAGGATATTGGAACCTATGACTATGTCATCGTCGGCGCCGGTAGCGCCGGCTGCGTGCTGGCCAATCGCCTTTCCGAAGATCCGGACACCCGCGTGCTTTTGCTGGAAGCGGGCGGCAGCGACAATTACCACTGGATCCACATCCCTGTCGGCTACCTGTACTGCATCGGCAATCCGCGCACCGACTGGGGGTACAAGACCGCCGCCTGCGAGGGGTTGAACGGGCGCGAGCTGCTGTATCCACGCGGCAAGGTGCTGGGTGGCTGCTCTTCGATCAACGGGATGCTCTACCTGCGCGGACAGGCGGCGGATTACGACGGCTGGCGGCAGATGGGGCTGACCGGCTGGGGTTGGGACGACGTGCTGCCCTATTTCCTGAAATCCGAGGACTACTATGGCGGCGCCGACGAGATGCACGGCGCGGGCGGCGAATGGCGGGTCGAAGAGGCGCGCCTGCGCTGGGAGATCCTCGACGCCTGGAAGGCGGCGGCGGTCGAGGCGGGCTTGCCGGAGACCGACGATTTCAACCGGGGCGACAATTTCGGGGTCGGTTATTTCAAGGTCAACCAGCGCAAGGGCTGGCGGTGGAGCACGGCCAAGGGGTTCCTGAAACCGGCCCGCCAGCGGGCCAACCTGGATGTCATGACCCATGCCCAGGCAGAGCGGCTGCTCTTCGACGGACGGCAGGCGACCGGGCTGCGGTTCCGGCGCGAAAATGCCCCTATGCAGGTCCATGCACGACGCGAGGTGATCCTGTCCGCGGGGTCGATCGGGTCGGTACAGATCCTGCAACTCTCGGGGATCGGGTCCGGCGCCCTGTTGCAGGACCAGGGGATCGACACCGTCCTGGATCAGCCCGGTGTCGGCGCCAACCTGCAGGACCACTTGCAGATCCGCTGTGCCTACAAGGTCTCGGGGGCGAAGACCTTGAACAGCATGGCCTCGTCGCTTTGGGGCCAGGCGAAAATCGGGCTGGAATACCTTGCGACACGCTCCGGGCCGATGTCGATGGCCCCCAGCCAGCTTGGAGCCTTCGCCTATTCGTCACAGGAAGTGGCGACCCCGGACCTGGAATACCACGTCCAGCCCGTGACGCTGGAGGCCTTTGGCCAGCCGCCGCACGAATTCGACGCGATCACCGCCAGCGTCTGCCACCTGCGCCCCGAAAGCCGGGGGCATGTGCGCATCACCTCTCCCGATCCGATGGCGCATCCGGAGATCCAGCCGAATTACCTCTCGACCGAGGGTGACCGGATCGTGGCCGCCCGGGCCATCCGGCTGACGCGGCGGATCATGGACCAGCCGGCGCTGGCACGATACCGCCCCGAGGAATTCAAGCCAGGGCCAAGTTACCAGAGCGATGCGGACCTGGCCGAGGGCGCCGGGCAGATCGCCTCGACGATCTTTCATCCCGTGGGCACGGCGCGCATGGGCACCGATCCCGCCGCGGTGGTGGGGCCGGATCTGAAGGTCAACGGTATCGGCGGGCTACGGGTGGTCGATGCCTCTGTCATGCCGCGTATCACCTCGGGCAACACCAATTCGCCCACCATCATGATTGCCGAAAAGGCCGCCGACATGATCCGTACCGAGGCGCGGGAACAGGTGACGGCCTGAACCGCTTTCGGAAGGCGTTTCGCCGCGCTGACGCGCGACGACCGGCGGGGGGCTTTGCCCCCCGGACCCCCCAGAGGTATTTTTGGCCCAAAGAAACAGAGGCATGTGCCAGGCTTGCAGATGCCTGCGCAGGGATACCCCTGGCCGGTTCCCCCGGCGACGAAAGGGGGCTAGAACCCTGCCGAAAGCGCCGTGCGGGCCGGTTCCGTCCGGGCCACGACGCGGCCATCCGAGATGACGGCAAGGCGCGCGGGCCGCAGGCGCAGCGCCTCGATCGGGTCGGGCGCGTCCAGGACCACGAGACTGCCGCGCTTGCCGGGGGCAAGGCCGAAGTCTAGGCCCAGGACCTGTGCCGGGGTTTCCGTGACCATCTGGAAAGCGGCGCGCATCTGGTCCGGTGCGGTCATCAAGGCCACGTGCAGCCCCATGTGCGCCACCTCGAGCATGTCGCCCGAGCCCAGCGGATACCAAGGATCGCGCACGCAGTCCTGTCCGAAGGCCACCGTGACGCCGGCGGCGCGCAGTTCCGGCACGCGGGTCTGGCCGCGCCGTTTCGGATATGTGTCCATCCGCCCCTGGAGGGTGATGTTGATGAGCGGGTTGGGGATCGCGGCCACCCCTGCCTCGGCGATCAGCGGCAGGAGTTTCGCGACGTAATAATTGTCCATCGAATGCATCGAGGTCAGGTGCGACCCAGCCACGCGGCCCTGCAACCCGCAGCGGATCGTCTCGGCGGCCAGCGTCTCGATATGGCGGCTGAGGGGGTCGTCGCTTTCGTCGCAATGCAGGTCGACGCGCAGGCCCCGCTCGGCGGCCAGTTCGCAGGCCGCCCGGACAGCGGCCGCGCCATCCGCCATCGTGCGCTCGAAATGCGGGATGCCACCGACCACGTCGACACCGGCATCCAGCGCGCGGACCACCTGTCGTTCAGCGCCGGGGGCGCGGTACCAGCCGTCCTGCGGGAAGGCGACCAGTTGCAGGTCCAGCACGCCGCGCACCGCCTCTCGCACCTCCAGCAGCGCCTCGACCGTGCGGAAGTTCGGGTCGGTCACGTCGACATGGCTGCGGATCGCCAGCACGCCCTTGCCAACCGCCTGCCGGCAATACTCCAGCGCGCGGGCGACGATCTCCTCCCGCGTTTGCTCCTGTTTCAGCTCACCCCAGAGCGAGATGCCCTCGAGCAGGGTGCCCGAGGCATTCACACGCGGGCGGCCATAGCTGAGCGTCGCGTCCATGTGGAAATGCGGGTCGATGAATGGCTGTGTCACCAGCTTGCCTCTGGCGTCGATCACCTCGCCCGCCTCGACGGTGATGCCCGGTTCCACGGCCGTGATGATGCCGTCCGAAATGGCAATATCGGCCTGGGTGCCGTCGGCCAGCAGTCCGCCTTTCACCAGGATGTCGATACTCATGCGCCCTGCCCCTTGTTCACGTTCCGGCCATCACATGCGCCGCGCCGGGCGCCCAGGTCAGCCAGAACCGCTGGCCCGGTTCGGGGGCGAGGTTTTCAAGCTGGTCCTCGGTGACCTGCGCCTTGAGTTCCACGCCCTCCGGACCTTCGAAATAGCAGATGATCCCGGTGCCTGCGAACTCTTCCGACAGGAATTCCGCAGGCAGGGCGCCCTCGCCCGGATCGCTTGCGCTGACCTGCATACGGTCGGCGGCGACAACGATCTCCTGCCCCGGGGTCTTGCCCGGCAGGATGTTGTTTCGTCCCACGAATTCCGCGACAAAACGGTTTTTCGGGGCGCGGAAGATTTCCTGCGGCTTGCCGATCTGCGCAATCTCACCGTGACCCATGATGACCACGCGATCCGCCATCGCGAATGCCTCGGACTGGGAATGGGTGACGTAGACGAAGGTGATGCCCAGTTCCTTTTGCAGCCGGGTCAGAACACCCTGCATGCGGATCACCAGGTGTGCGTCCAGCGCAGAAAGCGGTTCGTCCAGGAGCAGCATCCGGGGTTCCGTCACAAGACTGCGAGCCAGCGCCACGCGCTGGCGCTGGCCACCCGAGAGCTGGTCGATGCGGCGCGTCTCGAACCCCTTGAGCCCGAGACGTTCAAGCCAGAGCATGGCACGGCCGTGCCGGTCGGGTTTCGACACGCCGCGCATCTTCAGCCCGAATTCGACGTTTTCCTTGACGTTCAGGAAGGGAAACAGCGCCAGCGACTGCCAGACCAGCGGCGTGTCGCGGTCATGGGCAGAGACCTCGTTCATGCGCTTGCCGTCTATGGTGATCTCGCCCGCTGTCGGTTCTTCCAGCCCGGCAAGCATCCGCAGCGTCGTCGTCTTGCCGCAGCCCGACGGCCCCATGATGGCGACGAATTCGCCGCGCCCGATGTCGAGGTCGAGGTGCTTGACGGCCTCGAAGGTGCCATAGGTCTTGCGGACGCCCGAAAATCGGACAAGCGGATCCGTGTCAGTCATGCATTGGTCTTTCGCAGGATCAGGAGCTGGGCCACGATCACCAGCGCCATCGAGGTCAGGAAGACGACCGTGCCGATGGCGTTGATCTGGGGATCGACGTTGCCCTGCAGGATTTCGAGGATCATCACCGGAACCGTCTTGTTCAGGCCCGAGACGAACCAGGCGACGATGAACTCGTCGAAGCTGACGGCGGCCGTGAGGCAATAGGCCGAGATCAGGGCCGGCAGGCAGAAGGGGATCACCACGGCCCGCATGGCCCGCCACTGCGAGGCACCGAGGTTCCAGGCGGCGGCCTCCAGCGCGGGGTCCATCTGGCTGAGCCTGAGCCGGCAGATCGCCATCGCAAAGGGCGCGCCCATGACCGTATGGGCGACGACGATGCCGGACAGCGTCCCGGAAATCCCCAGCCGTCCCAGCCAGGCCAGCATTGCCAGCCCCATGATCACCAGCGGGATGGTCGGCGGCAGCAGCGCCAGAGCCAGGTAGGCGGGTTTGAAGCGAAAGCCGTAGCGGAAATCGGTATAGGCGGTGACAAAGCCCAACGCGGTCGACAGGGCCGCCGCGCAGACGGCCACGATCAGCGAGTTGCCGAAGGCGGTCCAGACCTCGGGGCGGGAAAAGGCGGTCTTGTACCAATGGGTCGTGAACTCCCCCAGCGGGACGGTCGGGAACCGGTCAGAGTTCAGCGAAAAGACCATGCTGGTCAGGATCGGAAGAAAGACGAAGGTGAAGAGCGCCACGAGGTAGAGGCGAAAGGCGATGTCCGAAGGGCGCATCATTTCCTCCGCCCGTAGGCCGCACCGACGGCAGCGAAGGCCGCGACGAAAAGCGTGGCGATCATCATGATGGCGACGACGGCGGCGCGCGGCCATTGCTGGCCGGACTTGGTGGTGTCGATGATGAGGATCGAAAGCGTCGGAGGCTTCGATCCGCCGAGGTAGAAGGGACTGACGAAATCGCCAAAGGACAGGATGAAGGCAAATGTGGCGCCCAGGATCAGACCAATCCGCGCCGCAGGCAGGATCACCTGGAACAGCGTCTCACGCGGGGATGCGCCGAGGTTCCATGCTGCCTCGATCAGGTTGCGGTCGATGGCGGCCAGGCTGAAGGTCTGCAGGATGACGACCAACGGCAGGACGAGGGTCATGTAGCCCACCATCGCGCCAAAGCCCGAGTTGAGCATGGTGAAGGGCCCCAGCCCGCCAAAACCCAGCACCGCGTTGATCGGTCCGCTTTCGGCCAGCAGCACCTGCCAGGCGTAGACCCGCACGAGGTAGGAGGTGAAAAAAGGCACGATCAGGAAGAAGATCGCCCAGCGGCGGGTGGTTTCCGACACGCGGAAGGCCAGCGCGTAGGAGGCCGGAAAGGCGATCAGGCTGGCCAGCACACCGGCCAGCGTCGCGCGCCAGAGCGTGACCCAGTAGGCGTTCCAGAAATAGTCGCGCCCCAGCATCCGGTCCCAGTTCTTCAGGACGAAGTCCGGCTCCATCCGGTAGTTGCGCACCAGCCAGAAGGACATGGCGACCATCAGGATCAGCGGGCCGACAAAGAACAGCCCCTGCCAGATCAGCAGCGGCAGGCGCCAGACATAGGGGTAGGCATCGAAGCGTTTGGACATGATCGGGGAACCGGGTAGAAGGAGGCCCCGGCGCAAGGCCGGGGCGCGATGCCTGCGATCAGGCGGTCTTGTACTCGGACCAGAAGTCGTTCCAGTCCTCGAGGTCCTGCTGGCGTGGGATGTCGCGGAAGAAGAGACGGCCCTCGGAGAGCAGCTTGATCGGCGACTGGTCGTCACCCTCGATCAGACCCGAGCGTTTCGCCTCGGCCGGGTCGGCCTCCTGGATGGCCTTCCAGCCGGATTTCAGCGGCGAGAGGCCGGGATAGGCGGCCATCTTGATCGACTTCACCTGGCCCTCCGGGCTCAGCATGTAGTTGATGAACTTGTTGATGATCTCGTGTTTGGTCGTGCCCTTGCCGATGGAATAGCTCTCGGTCCACTGGATGCCGCCCTCTTCGGGGATCACGCTGGCCACCGGGGCGCCGTCCTTTTGCAGGACGCCGGTGATCCAGTCGCCGATGCCCGCCATCGCCAGCATCTCGCCGTTCTTGAGGCTTGCGAAGGTGCCGCCGTAATCGAAATAACCGCCGACCTGGGGTTTCAGGCTCAGCGTCTTGTCCATGACCGCCTCCCAGGCGTCCTCGGAAATGTCGAAGGGCGACGGATCGCGGTTGCCCATCAACAGCGAGACCTGGCCAAGCGACGGCAGGTGCCAGTCGAAATGGCCGAGCTTGCCGGTGATCTTGGGGTTCCAGAAGGCGTTGTAGCTCATCGCCTCTTCGCGGGTCATCACGTTAGAATTGTAGGAGACACCCAGGAGCCCGAAACGCACCATGACCGACCAGAGCTGGTCGCCCGTCCAGTGGCCGGGAAAATTCTGGTACTCGGGCCAGAAGTCGTCGAAGGGGTACAGGCTGGGGTCCATCTCCTCGATGTAACCGGCCATGTTCAGCTGCTGCACGAACTCGGCATCGGACAGGATCAGGTCATAGGTGCCCGGCGGCGACTGGGCAATCAGGCCCAGCATATTGTCACCGCCGGCATAGTATTTCGGCACGAACTTGACGTTGTTGGCGGCCTCGAACTCGGCCACGATGTCAGGCTCGGCATGGCCGTACCAGGCCAGCATGTTGATCTGCACCGGGTCCGCGGCCCAGGCGCGGTTGATCATCGGCGTCGTCAGCGCGGCACCCGCGGCCCCGGCCAGGAGGCGCCGCCGCGAAAGGGTAAAGGTCGATCTGGTCATGGAACCTCCGTGTCGGTCTGTTCTGTAATCCGCCGCCCGATCCGCGGAACTGCGGCCAAAGCGATCTGCTGCACAGCCTATGAGCAGATTGGACCAACTGGGAAATTTCCAGTTGGTATGATTGCATTTAGGATTCTTATGCTTTGACCGCTGATCGCGACCTCTGGATATGCTCCAGCAGGTGCTGCGCCAGCCCGTGCCCGGCCCCGCTCAGCGCGGCGTGCTTGTAGAACAGGCCAATGCGCAGGGGCGCCAACTGGGGAAAGCCCTCGTCCGGGCGGCCCACCCGCATGCCCGGCATCAATGTCGCCGGGGTTAGGGCCGTGGCCCCCAGCCCGGCGCGCACCGCCGTCTGCAATCCGGCCACGTCCCGTGACAGCAGCACGGTCCGCCAACTGCGCCCGGCCAGCCGCAGGGCGTTACGCATCCGGCTGGCGTATTCGCAAGGCTCCGGGTGGCAGAGGATCGGCAAGGGTGCCCTGGGGTCCAGGTGGAAACTGTCCTTGACCGCCCAAAAGGGTTCGACCAGCGCGCTTTCGACAAGGTAGGGCACATCACCCTCAGGCACCACGGCCACGCAGATATCCAGCGTGTCGGCGGCAAGCGCCGTGCGCAGGCCGCTGGACAGAAGGCTTTCGATCTCGATGCTGACCTCGGGATGGGCCACCGCGAAGTCCGCGATCGCCTCGAGCAGGAAACTATGGGCGAAATCCGTGGGCACGCCGACACGGATGCGCCCGGACAACGCCCGATCGCCGAAATGCGCCACGATATCGTCGTTCAGCCGCAGCATCTGGCGCGCATAGGGCCCAAGGGCCACCCCCGCATCCGTCAGCGCGAACTGCCGCCCCGCGGTGCGGATCAACTTGGTCTGCAAAAGGTCCTCCAACCGCCGGATCTGCAGGCTGATGGCGGGCTGGGTCCGCCCCAGCGCCTGCGCCGCGCGGGTAAAACCACCCAGGTCGACGACGGTGACGAAGCTGCGAAGAAGGTCGGTCGGGATATTGGTGGCCATGCAAGCATAGTCGCGCCTTATGCAGTTATCAGAATTATAAATTTTTCATATGCCCAAGGGATTCATAGCTTCTGTCTGAAATACGGGAGATGATCCGATGACCTGCCCAGATTTTAGACAGTTGCTAAGCGGACAGGGGCCCATCGTGACCCCCGTCATCCACGTCCTGGACCGGGACCAGACGCTGACCAACATCGACATCGCGTTGGAGGTGGGCTGCCCCGGTGTCTTTCTCATCAACCACGATTTCCCGATGGCGCCCTTCCTGCCGATCCTCCGCCAGGTCAGGGCCGCACGACCTGGGGCCTGGCTGGGCGTCAACTTTCTGGACCAGCCCGGCGACATTGCCTTTCCGGTGCTGGCAGGGCTCGCACGCGAGGGATTCTCCTTTCAGGCCTATTGGGCCGACGATGCGCGGATCGACGAGGCCGAACAGGTTCAGGCAGAGGCCGCGCGCATGGCCCGTATCCGCGCCGACAGCGGCTGGAACGGTCTCTACTTCGGCGGTGTCGCCTTCAAGAAACAACGCCCCGTGCCGCCAGAAATGTATGCCACCGCCGCGCGGATCGCGGCCCGTTACATGGACGTGGTGACGACCTCAGGCATTGCCACCGGACAAGAGGCCGACCTGTCCAAGATCGAGACCTTCCGCAGCGCGCTGGGCGCGGCACCGATGGCGCTGGCCTCGGGCATCACGCCGGAAAACGCCGCCCGCTATTGCGATGCGGTCAACTGCTTCCTTGTCGCCACCGGCATCAACCTGCCGGGCGATTTCTACAACATCGACCCGGCGCGCCTTGCGGCGCTGCTCTCTGTCATCCGAACCCACGGAGCAAGCTCATGACCCATTCCAAAGGCCCCCGCGACGACCGGTGGTATCTTTCGCTGATGTCCCCCAACACCAAGGGGCCACAATTCGCCTGGCTGGACCCGACCTCGATCTACATCAACTCCACGGCTTTCGGGGACCTGCTGGACGATCTCTGCGCCGAGCTGAACCCGGGGCAGATCGACGTGGTGGCGGGGCTGGACGCGATGGGCTTTGTGCTGGGGGCGGCGCTGGCGGCGCGGCTGGGGCGCGGGTTCCTGCCCATCCGCAAGGCGGGAAAGCTCTGCGTCGAGACCGACAGCGTCAGCTACGGCAACTACTCGGGCCGCACCCAGGACATGGAGATGCGCACCCCCGCCTTTGCCCCCGGAACGCGCGTCCTGCTGGTCGATCAGTGGATCGAGACCGGCGGCACGATGGACGGCGCGATCCGCCTGGTCGAACGGCAACAGGGCACGGTCGCCGGCCTCGTGGCCATCGCCGTCGAAGAAAACGACAGGACCGCCCGCTACCGCGAGACCTACAGCGTGACAAGCGCGGTGCTGCCCGGCACCCCCTGGCAGGCGGACTGCAATGCGCAATCGCTGGGCAGTTTCGCCCGCTATGCTCCGCCGCGCACCTTTCCCACCGCCGGGCGCAGCCCCGCCCCTTGATCCGCCGCGCGGGCCGGTCGCAGGCTGCAGGCAAAAAGGACCCGACATGTTGTTGCACCCCCTGCCCTGGCCCGACGGCAAACGCCTTGCGGCTGCCATCACATTCGACATCGACGCCGACAGCCTGATCCGCAACGCCCGTCCCGAAGACGGGCACCTGCGGTTGGCGCCGGTCAGCATGGGCCGCTACGGGCCGACCGTCGCCGTGCCGCGCATCCTGGACAGCTACCGGCGGCTGGGTCTGCGGCAGACCTTCTTCATCCCGGCCTGGGTGATGGAAACCTACCCCGCGACGGTCGAGATGATCCTGAAGGACGGGCATGAAATCGGGCACCACTCCTGGCGTCACGAAGACCCGATGGGGCATTCCGATGCGCGCGAGGCCGAGCTGTTCGGGCGCGCGATGGAGGTCCACCAGCGTCTCACGGGAATGAAACCGCGCGGCTATCGCGCGCCGGTCTACAACGCGACGCCCGGCGTGATCGAGCGGCTGATCACCGAGGGTTTACTCTATGACAGTTCGCTCATGGCGGACGAGATGCCCTACCTGCTGCGGGCGCCCGCAGGTGAGTTGATCGAACTGCCCCCGCACTGGGGCAACGATGATTGGCCCCCCTTCGCCCATTTCGAGGAAATCGGATACCTGATGCCGGTGCGTGCGCCCTCGGACGGCATCCGCGCCTTTGTCGAGGAATACGAGGCCGCGCGCGAGGTTGGCGGGTTCTGGATGCCGGTGCTGCACCCGTTCCTGACCGGGCGCCTGGCGCGCTGGCAGGTTCTGGAACGCTGGCTGGAAGAGGTGCTGACACGGGGAGAAGCCTGGTTCGCACCGCTGGAAGAGATCGCGCGTCACGCCGCCCAACATCGTGATGACCTGCGGGTGGACGAGGTGCCCGGGCCGGAAGCAGTCTAACCGGCCACCAGCCTGCGCAATTCCGTGTAGTCGACCTTGGACCGGTGCCGCCGGTCCAGCGGGATGGCCGCGACCCGGCGCGCATCGGCCAGCCCCAGCGCGCGGGCCTTGGCGGCACAGTCCACCGGGTCTGCCGTGCCCTCGTAGACCAACAGCGGCCCGCCATCGCCAGATAGCAGCGCGGCGCGGGAGACACCCGGCCAGCTTTCGGCTGCCAGTTCGATCGCGAAGGGATAGAGCGGCCCGTCGCGCCCCGGCGCAACCCCATCGCTTCGCCCCAAGAGCCAGAGCCGCCCCTGCCCGTCCAGCCGCCCGGCATCTCCGGTCCGGTGCCAGACGGTCGCGCCTTCGCGGATCTTGGTGCCGGTTTCCTGTTGCGGGTCCAGGTAGTGCGCGTTGACATGCGCGCCGGCCACCTGGATCTCATCCGCCACGATGCGCACCTGCGTCCCCGGAACAGGCGCCCCGGTCAATAGCCCGGCGCCCTCGGCCATCGCGGCGCGATCCTCTGCGCCAACATCGGCCCAGTCCAATTCGGCAATCGGCTCTGCCTCGGTCGACCCATAGACGGAAACCACCCGCAGCCCCGGACCGGCGTTCCGCAAGCGATCCACGAGCGCGGGTTTGACCGGCCCCCCGCCGGTAAAGACGCTGTGCAGCACCTTCGGGATCTCTGCGGCCGCCAATGTCTCGCACAGCGCGGGCGGCAACAATGCCCGGGTTGCGCCCGTCTGCCGGATCCAGGCCGACAGCGCCTTGGGGCTGACATCTTCGGGGCGGGTCAGTTTCCAGTCGGGCAGCACGGTTGGGCGCCCCTCGGCCAGATTGACGAGGGCAAAGACCGGAAAGGCCACGAGATCGGTTTCCTCGCGTTCAGTGGCCAGCACCTGCCGCACCGCCTGGAATTGCGCGGTCAGAAAGCCGTGGCTGCGCGGGATCGCCTTGGGCGCGCCGGTGGACCCGGAGGTGAAAGAGATCAGCGCAGGATCGTGCGGGGTCAGGTCCACCGCAGGCACATGCCCGCGGTCCGAATCCGCCGGCGCCAGTCGGGGACAACACCAAAGCGGGGGCAGCAGGCGGATCAGCCGATAGAGACCGCTGGCCAGAAGAAATTTCGGTGCGGTTACCGCCACCGCGTGGCGCAGCCCCCGCAGCCCCATCGCCGGTTCCGGAAAGACCGCCACCGCCCCCAGACGCCAGCAGGCAGCCAAAGCAACATACAGATCGACCCCGACCGGCATGGCGATCAGCACCCGGTCGCCCTTGCCCAACCCGCGCTTGGCACAGGTGGCGGCGAAACCGCTGGCGCGCCGTTCTAGTTCGGCAAAGCTGACGCGCTCTGCCGGAGTGATCAGCGCGGTGCGGGCGCCCTGTTCCGCCGCGACCCGGGAAAAGCGCCGCGCGAGGTCAGTCATCCAGCACTCGGCCCATCAGCGCGTAGCAGCGAAAGACCTCTCCGCCATGACGGCGGCTGCGATCGGCCGAGGCATTGGCCTCATGGATCAGCGCGTGGATCACCTGCGCATAGCCCAGGTCGCGCGCCCGGACGTGAAAGGCCTGGGCCAGGTGGTGGCCAAGCCCGTATCGCAGGCTGGCATAGGTTTTCAGGATCACCGTGTCGGGATTGGCCCCGTGCCCGTAGTTCGGAATGCCGAAAAGATACCCCTGCAGCGCGCCGGTCGCCGCGTCACGGGCGGTAAAGATCAGGTCCGGCTTCAGCAGGGGCACGAAAGGCATGTAGAGCGCCAGGAAGGCGTCAAGCCCGATGGGTTGATAAAAGGCATTGCCCGCAAAGGCGCGGGTCGACAGGGCGTGGACCTCGGCGAAATGCACCTCGGGCGCGCTGCCATCCCAGTTGGCGATCTCGATACCGGGCATCGGATCGGGGTCCGGGCCGATGCCCGCCTCCGGCGTCACGCGGGCCGAGACATAGCGCGACACCGGGCTGAACCCGGCGGTCTCGAAGGCGGCAAGGTCATGCGGGCCGCTCTGCGGTTCCATCAGGAAGGGCGGCGTGCCGTCGCTTTCGGTCACCAGGCGGTAGCTGTGCCAGGTGTCGCCGCTCATCGGCCCCAGGACGCGGGTTATGCCCTGCGTCCTGACCTCGTCGCAGATCGACCGCAGCAGCGCGGCGCCCTCTTCGGGACTGTCGCACTTGAATTCGCCGATTGTGGCGGTTGCTGCGCCATCCCATTCCGGCCCGCCAGGATAGAGGTTGGCCCGCGCGCCCCCAGACTCTCGCAACTGTTTCGTCATGTCCCCGCTCCCCCGTTCAGCAGGCAGTTGCCGCCATATAGACACAGCGCGGGCAACGCCCCAAGCACGGTGATCCGGATCTCGGCGCCGCGTTGGAACAAAGCGGGCCAGACCTGCGGCAAGAGCCCGGCCAGCAGGATCAGCACCGCCGCCTGCACCTCTTGCCCCGCGTGCCAGGCCATGCTGCCAACATTAAGGTCGCTCAGCAGGAACCACAGCAGCCAAAGCGTGCCGCAGGCCGCAAGGCCGGCGCCCAGGCGCAGCCCCCGCGCCATGTCCGGCAGGCCGTGGGACACCAGCCCCGCGGCAATCGCGGCGCAACCGATACCGTAAAACCCGATGCCACTGGCAGCGCAGGGCACGTCGATGGCAAGGAAGGCAAAGCTGACCGCCGCAAGTCCCGTCACCACGTTCAGCGCCCCCCGGTCGGTCCCCTCCTCTCCTTGCCGGGCCGAAAGCAGCGCGTGCCCCAGCAGGACCAACCCCGGCAGGACCGCGTTCCAGACGTGGACCGCACAGAGGATCATGAACAGCGCCACCGCATGGATGCGGGCGATCTGTCCGGTGGTTCCGGCGGCCCGGCTCAACCCGTAGGCCAGCGGCATGGCCAAGGCCGCCGCAACCAGCCGCGTCAGCCCGCCCGTGTCCGGCCAGCCGTAGAAATTGACCAGGAACAGGTAGACACCCATCGGCAGGAAAAGGTTGTCCAGCCCGGCCCAGCTGTCGGCCTCGATCACCGTGGCGAAAAGCGCGATACAGAAAGCGGCGAGGATTAGCTCTCCGCGCCCCATGTCGGTCAGCAGCAACAGGCAGATCATGGCCAGGATCAGCGTCACCAGCAGGAACATGGTGCTGCCCTCGACGCTCTTGCGGCCATCGGGTGTCAGGTAGAAGTTGCGGCCATAGGCACTGCCGGCCAGCGCGGCGGCGGCATCGCCAAGCGCGACCACGGAGAGCGGCAGGATGTAGAGCACCGGATGCGACCCCTGCAACAGGAACAACAGCCCCACCGAGACCACCAGCAAAACGTCTCCCCAGGACTTGCGCTCGACCGAATGCAGCGCCCGTCCCGGCCCTGCCAACAGCGGGGTCCGCATGGCCACCATCGCCGACAGGGCCAAGCCCAGCACCAGCCAGACCGGCCAGTCTTCCACGAACAGCCAGGGCAATGGAATGGCCAGCCCCGAGGCAAGGACATGCACGATCTTGCGCGCCAGTTCCGGGTGCCAGTCGCCCCTGCGCGCCACGCGCGACAGGACCGTCATGATGCCCAGAAGGCCCAGGATCAGCCCCAGCGCCAGTGCCGATTGCCAGAGAATGCTCATCCGACTTCTTCGACCACGAAATCGGAATAGAAAAAGGCCATGTCCTGCGCCTTCAGCCGGGTTTCGAGGTCGCCCAACGTTGTGACACGGTGGGCCAGAGCGGGCGGCACGCGGCGCGGCGCCATCATGTTCCAGTAGACTAGGCGTGCCCCGGGCCGCGCCATGTCCAGAAAGGTGCCATAGACCTGCGCGGCCAGCTCGGCCGACATGTATTCAAAGATATCCGACAGGTAGAACCCTGCCACGCCACCCAGGGTCAGCGCCTCTGCCGTGCCCTGCACCGGCTGGATTCGGTCCAGTCGCGACCGGATGACCTCGTGGGCCTCTGCCCGCCATGGCAGTGGCAACGCAGTGCCGTGGCAGCGTTTCATGATCCAGTGCAGGTAGGGGTTCTGCGCCGGGTCGGTGTCCACGCCTGCGTGACGCAGGCGGGAAAAGACGTGGTCGGCCACGCTGCCCTGCACATGTTCGAAAAACGCCGGATCGCGGCCCAGCATCCCCATCGCGGCGCGAGAAAAGAACAACCGCACCAAGAGGCGCCAGCGCCAGGTGTTGAACCGGTTGTCGAAAAACACCTCGCGCGCGGCCCTCTCGCGTGGCTCGAAGATCGCGTCGATGGTCGCGCGGCTGTGCACCAAGGGCAGCAGGTAGCGCGAGAACATGCGGAAATAGCCCTCGAACTTGCCCAGACCGCCCGCGCCAAAGGCCTCGACCTGCGGCGTCAGCGCCGTCCAGAAGGCGCGGGTTTGCCCCGGTGCGTCCGACAGCGCCCGGGCCAGCAACATGGCCCGCCGGGTGCTGTGGCGCGCGCCCATCAGTTCCAGGAACTCGGAATGGGTCAGGGCCTTGTAGGCACCCAGCCGCAGGTTCAGGCATTCGATCTGTGCGGGCGAGATGTCGACGGCAAAGACCCGTGCCGGATCGGTCAGCAGCAGCGCCAGGGCATTGTCCCCCGAGGCACAAACCGCCACCAGATCGCCCCCCGACACGTCCCCCATCGCCTGCGTCAGGACATCGGCATCCTCCCAGGCCTGGGCATAGCGGATACGTTCGAACGAGGCGCGGAGGTCGATGCCACGATCATCCATCGCGTTTCCTAACCTCTCCGCTGCCGCCGTCCACCTCGATCAGGTCGCCGGTCTGCAACCAGCAGGTCGCGTCGCGGATGCCGACGACGCAGGGAATCCCCATCTCGCGTGAAACGATGGCCGAATGCGACAGGAGCGAGCCGCGCTCCACGACGATCGCCGCGGCCCCGGCGAACAGAGCGATCCAGCCGGGATCCGTGTTCGCCGCCACGAGGATCTCTCCCGGTTCCAGCATCTCGGTCCTCGGATCGCGAACGACGCGGGCGCGCCCGGTGATCTTGCCTTTGGAACAGCCGGTGCCAGTCCGGTCATCGCCGCCTTCGACCTTGACCGGGGGCGCCTCTGCCGGGCGATAGGCCCCCACGGGTCCGCGCAGTTCGATCCGTTCCGGCGGCGCGGGGCGGCTGGCGCTGGCCTCTGCCTCGGCCTTGCGCATGGCGGCCAGGGCGCGCAGGTCGTCGCCCGGCGCGTTGCCCTCGATGGCGCCCATGACCTCGGGGACGGTCAGGAACAGCACGTCGCGCGGTGTATCCAGCAGGCCACGCGCGTGGAACTCGCGCCCCATCGCCAGGAAACAGCGCCGCGCCAGGGCAAAGATGCGCGTGCGTTCGAACCGCAGGTTCTCGCGGTCGCGTACCCGGGCGGCGGCCCAGCCCGTCAGGGCGCGCGCCAGGGCACGGCGCAGCGGCTGTCGCGGGAAAAGCCCGTTCCAGTCGGGAACATTGCGGCGGGCCTGCGGTTCGTCGGACCGGCGGGCGGCGCTGGCAATGGCAGCCAGCAGCGGTGCCGGATCAACCGACAGAGGCAAGCTTTCGAGTTTCAGCTCCTCGGTGCAGCGGTCGCCGAAGTCGGCAAGGTAGGCGGTAACGGCAGAGTTGAGATCGGGGAACGCGGATAGCGCGTCCCGCCCCTGCCCCAGTGCGTCCAGAGCACCGGGCATTTCCCGCGCCATTCGGCCCATAGCGGCGATACGCCGGGCCGGTTCGGCAGAGACGATCCCGCCCTGCCCGATCATGACATCGTTGTGAAACCCCTCGCCCGCCTCTCCGGCCCATCGTTTCAAAAGCGCGCGCGAGGCGCCGAACCCCATCATGCAAAGGAAATCGTTGACCAGCGGCGCGTCCCAGCGATCCAGCAACCGAGCCTCGATCCGGCGGTACATGGCGGCCAGCTGGGTCAGGTTGGCGCCAGCGGTGTCCGCCCCCTCGTCCAGCGCGGATTGCAGCCGCGCCAGGAAATGCCGCCGGGTCCGGCCCAGCCGCATGGCCTCGAAGACAAGGCCACCCGCCACGCGCCCCAGCCCCAGGAACGCCCGGACCTTCTGCCAACCGCGCGCCGGGTCCGGTGCCAGCCGGTCGGTCAGCTCGGACGGCAGCGGTTCCTCGACGCCCATCATGGTTTCCATGTAACCCCGGTTGAGCGAGAAGGCCGGCAAGAGCGCCAGCGCACGATACCAGTTGCCTAGGTTGTAATAGACCCGCCCGTCGACGCGGGTCAGAAGATTGTCGAAGACGGCGGCATTCTCGGCGATCTGCGCCTCGCGCAGGCCCAGCAGACGGACAAAGGCGCGGTAGACGCGATTGTAGCAATAGGCGGCAAAGCTGTAGGTCAGCGGGCTGACGAGGCCGGGATAGCTCTCGACGATGTTGGAATTGTCCAGCACCACCAGCGCCTTATCCGGCCTGGGCGCGGGGCGCAGATCGGTGGTGATCGGGCGGGATTGCAGCAGGTGCAACCGGCTGCCCTCGTAGGCCCATTCGACATCCTGCGGGGTGCCGAACGCCGCCTCGGCCCGACGGGCAAGATCGGCGACCTCGGTGGCCTCTTGCGGCGTCAAGACCTCGGGCGGATCAGGCGCATCGACGACGCCATCGCGCGAAATAGTCCAGCTTTCGCCATCCACTTCGCCACCGACCAGCGCATCGGCCAATCCCTGCACGGCGGACACAACGCAGATATCCCGGCGTCCGCTGACCGGATCGGCGGAAAAGCCGACCCCGGCCGTCCGCGCGGCGATCATGCATTGCACCAGCACCGCCGGAAGGCCGCTGTCGGCCACGCCCCGGTCGGCCCGGTAGCGCGCGACATGTTCCGCCTTGCCCGAGGCGCGCACCTGCGCCGCCGCCGCCGCTATGCCGTCGGCGGGAACATTCAGGACGGTGTCGAACTGGCCCGCATGGCTGGCTTCGGCCCCGTCCTCTGCGCGCGCCGAAGACCGCACCGCATAGGGCCCCGGCCCAAGCGCGGCCAGCGCGTCCGGCAAGGCGCCTGTGACGGACTCAAGCAGGTCACTGCCATGTTCGGCGAAAGCCTCGTCGGCCAGGACAAGGAACCCGGGGACGTCAAAACCCGCCGCTTTCAGCCGGGACAAGGCTGCGGCCTTGCCGCCCACCTCTTGCGGGTCCTGCGCCCTGTCCGCCGGGATCACCCCCTTCATACGCCGCCCCCCAGCACCAGCGGCAGCCCAGCAGCACCTGCGTAGCAGACCAGCACCCAGAGCCCCGCCGCCGCATCCAGCCGCGCCTGCGTGGTGCGGGATGGGTGACGCGTGAAGGCGAAACTGACAAGGGCGGCCCCTGCCAGCCCCGGGCCCGCCAGAACGACGAAAGGCCAGAACAGCCCAAGAACGGCGCCCAGCCCGACCAGCAGCGAAGCCGCCAAAGCCACCAGTGCCAGCCAGATACGCGCGCTGCGCTCCGGTCCCCAGAGCGACGAATAGCTCTCGACGCCCTCGCGCTCGGCCTCGGGGGCCCATGTCTTGCGCCCGATCTCCAGCACGCAGCCGTTGACGAAGGACAGCGCAAGGAACAGCCAGAGCCCCGGCGCCGGACCGCCCTGCCCGCGCCATTCGATCCCGGTCAGCATCAGATCCATGATCGGCATGATCGCCATGTGACTGACGAGGTAGACCAGCATATGTGCCCGCAGCCACTCCGGCGCGCCGAATTCCACGGTCATCAGGGCCAGCCAGAGCCAGCACAGCAGCAGCAGCCAGACCACCCCGGCCCCCGCCGCCGCGATCAACCCCACGGGGATCACCCCCACCGCCAGCCAGACCACAGTCCTCAAGCGCACCAGTCCACGCGGAATGGGTCGTTCGGGCCGGTACAGCCGGTCGATCTCTCGGTCCTTCCATTCATCCGCCGCGCGCATCTGGAAAAACAGGATCATGGCCAGCAGGAACCCGGCACCGTAGCTGCCCATCCCCGGCAGGGGACGCCCGGCCAGCAGCGCCGAAACCGTGACGCTGGCGGCGGAGAACACCGCCAGCAGCGGCGCGGTCTTAGCCAGCGGAAACCGCTCTTTCTGGTAGATCAGGAAACGCTGGAACGGGGTCATCTGAGGCGCGCCAGTTTTTCATGCGCCGAGGCGAAGGTGCCCGAGGCCATTGCCGCGACGATGGAAATCTCGCCGCAAAGACAGGTCGCGGCGACCACCTCGGCCAGAGCCTCGCCGTGGCCCGCGCCGCGCAGCCCCATGAGGTCCAGGCAAGCGGCCTGCGCCGGCAGTCCCGTGCCACCGCCCACGGTGCCCACAAGGATCGACGGCATGGTGACGGAACAGAAGAGCCCCGTGTCGCGGCGTTCCATTCGGGTATATCCGACCGCGCTTTCGGCGACACAGGCGGCATCCTGTCCGGTGGCGATATAGACGGCGGCCAGGCCATTGGCGAAATGCGCCTGCGCCCCGAATTGCCCAGAGAGAAGCGCACCCAGGTTCGCCACCCTACCATAGTCCAGCATGGCCTCCATCGTCGTGCCCAGCGTGGTTTCGACAACCGCCTCCGGCAGGACGACAGAGGCGCTGACCTTGCGCCCGCGCCCGGTGATCATGCCCAGGCTCGAGGCCTTCTTGTCACCCGAGAAATTGCCCTCGACATACCAGTTGCGCGGTTGGATCGGGCAATGTGCGGCCACATGGCGACAGAGCGCCTCTGTGGCGATCGTCACCATGTTCTGTCCGGCGGCATCGCCGGTCGTGTAGCGGCACAGCAGGAAGACCACGTTGTTGTCGATCACCGGTTCCAGCGAGACAAGCTTGCCGTGCCGGGTCGTGTCCTCGGCCCTGGCCTTGAGCAGGTCCGCCTCCGTCACAACCCAATCGACGAACTGCCCCGCCTCCAGAAGCGTTTCGAACACGAAGGCCGGGCTGCGCAACACACCCTCGTACAGCACCGCCGTGCCGATCCCGCCGGCCTTGTTCGCGGCCCGCGCCCCCCGCCCGTAAGAGGCGACCAAGGCGGCCTCCGACGTTGCCATCGGCACGGGGTAATCACCCACGGCGTTGACCCCGTTGATACGCAGCGGCCCGATAACCCCCACCGGCAGCGACACGGTCCCGATCATGTTCTCGATATTGGCGGCGTAGTGCGGCAGGTCCGCCTGCGCCCGCGAGTCAAAGAGACAGGCGGCGCTTTCGGCATCGAGGCCCAGGTCGCGGTGCAGGCGCGCCACCGTATCGGCGGTCACGCGTGGCGACATGCGCAAAGAGCGGCTGCCCTCCGGCCGGGGGGCCATGTCGGGCAGCGCGCCCGTCCCGGCGATCCGCTGCCGCACCCGGCGCAGCATTTCGGAGACGTGAAAAGGGACGATCATGCAAGGACTTTCGCAAGATGGGCCGGTCGCAACCCCGGGGACCGGGCATCACGGGGGAATACGGGACTGATTGTCGGCGGTCCTTGTCGTGTTTACAACTCGTTAGATGGGTTTGCGTCGAATTTCGGGGGATCGGTGGCGCGGGCGAATTGCCCTCAGACCGGAACGATGCCGCTGTCCCCGCCGTCGCGGGCCCAGCCGACGGGGTGATCCACGCCCTCGCCCATGCGGCCCTGGGCGAGGATGATCGCCTCGGGGTGAAGGGCCAGGTCGCTGTAGTGTTCGTCAGTGACGGCGAATGGCGCGATGTCCGCTGTCACGGGTTGGTCTTGCACCGGGGTCACGTCGACGGTTTCCAGCCCCGGCGCGTGATAGCGCCGACCCCAGACCCATCCGCCTGCCAGCAGGTCGAGCCAGCCTTGCCAGCCGTCGAAACAGATACAGCCCGTGTGCAGCGCGACGATGCCGCGCCCGGCCCCGGCATGAGCGTCCAGCATGCTCACCAGTTCCGGACCGGTCTCATAGGCCCATTCGGCCCGGTAGGGCGCGTATTTCTCGTTGCCCAGCATCCGGAACCGCAGCGCCCGCACCCCGACAAGCCCCGCCGGGGCTCGGTCCAGCGCGGAGACCGGATCTGCCGGAGAACCGACAAGCTCCGTCTCCATGCCAGCCGCTGCCGGGATGCCGCCTTTCAGGATGACCACGCGCATTGCCGTTATTCCCGCGGCAGCGAGCGCAGAAGGCTGTGGCAGACGCCGCCGTCCACCACCAGCTGATGCGCATTGACGTAGCGGGGCTGCGGCGAGGCCAGGAACCAGACCGCCTCGGCGATGTCCTCGATCTTGCCCAGACCGCCGTTCGGCACGGCACCTTCGCATGCGGCGCGGACCTTGGGATCGGCATAGAACGGCGCGGACATGCCTCCGTCGATGAACCCCGACGCGATAGCCCTCGGCATCGAATTTTGCGGCCACGCCTGCCCCGAGGCCCGCAGCGGCCCCGGTCACGATTTCGGATTTCATGCTCATTCCTCGGGTTCGGGTGTCAGGAGAACGGGATAGGACGAAAAATTCATGCGGGAGGTGTTGGTGTCCTGCACCGCCGAACGGTCCGGGTCGGGGCGCACGTCGCGGTCCAGCAGCGTCTGGACCAACCGCGTCACGATCCCGTACTGGTGCCTGTCCGGATCGGTGTCCGGCCCCGCCGGCAGTCCACCGTCAAGATCGCGGCCAAGGCACATGTGCATGCCATAACCAAAGGTCAGCCCCAAATCGGCACGCCTTCGGACAAGGCGCGGCCCGTACGGCTTCCTTGTCTCGGGTCACATGGGTCAGCGTCGCGCATTCCGAGAAGTTCTTGACCAGTTTCAGCAACTGCTCGGTTTCCTCGGGCGATTTCTCGGGCCGGTCGAGGCCCGCGAAATCTGCAGTCAGGTTCATCGTGACGCGATAGCCGAAGTCGATCAGGTCCATCCCGCCGCTCGCCGAAAGCGGCCCGATGACCTGTGCCAGGGCGGGCAGGAATATCTCTGTCTCGTAGACCGAGAAGTCGTCCCTGCGGAGCACCGAAAACTCCAGCACCCGCCGCTTGTGATGGTCTCGGCCATGCAGCGTCAGCAGGACGTCATCCATGACGACGCCCCCCTCGTCGTACAGCGCCTGGCGCATGGAACGGTCCGTCAGCACACGCGTGATCTCGTGGTAGTCGGGTATGACCTGGCCAGCCATAAAGGCCTCCTTGCGGGCATCTGGAAATCCCGACAGCTGTCCCGGTCAGGTGCTTGCCGGGGCCGTCTGCGGGTGACGATTGCATTGGCGCGGATCCTGCGGATCGACTGCCAGCGTCCTCCAGGCTCCTTCCCCGAGCTCCTGTTCCCGGCCAGCCTTCACGGATCGGATCGCTGCCGTCCCAGCCCTCGGCCGCTGCTGCGGGCTGCCGACCGGCACCGATCCGCGGCGCCACACGGGCAGTCAGCGAACCGCCGAAACGCCTGTCCGCCCGCCGAGCGCGCCATAGACGCGGGCCTGCATCGCGATCCATTGCGCCGCTGGCCGCGTCTCTTGCTCGACCCGCAGGAAACTGGTCCCGAAGCGGTCCGGGCGAAAGTTCCAGACCTCCGTCAGCAACCATTGCCCCCGGACATGTTTCAGGACGGCCACCGAGGGCACCGGATCGCCGACCAAGAGGTTCTCGGTGATCATCCGGGTTTCATGAGTGGCGACAATCGTCGTCTCGTCGATGCGCTGCGCGTCGAGGCAGACCGCGAAGTAAGAGCTGAGATTGAGGCAGAAGATCCGGTGCTGGATGTTCTCGAAGATCATCCGCAGATCGTCCGGCGTGGAAAAGACATGCGCCGCATCGAGGTTCACAAGCCGAAACGGAAGGTCGAAGACCCCCTGGTATCCGTCGAAATCCCTGGTGCGGATCACCCCCTGCGCCCGATGCAACAGATCATCGTATATCGACTTGGCATTCAGGTCGTCGCGATCAGGCATACCCGGCCTTCTGGAAGTGTTCTGCATCCAGCCTATACACAAGGGGATGCAAAAGGCCAGTATAAACAGGGTCTTGCAAGGATTTCCCCCTTCGACAGGCCAATTCCCGCCATCCCGCGACCCAAACGTCCGGATTTCGCGACGCGAAACCGGCGAAGCTGATTGACGCTGGCGCCGTCTGATGCGACCTTCTCGCCGTTAGCGACAGGGGCGCTCGGGAAACCGGGCTGAGACGTACCCTTCGAACCTGAACCGGATAATGCCGGCGGAGGGAGGCGCACAGGGCAGACCGGACTCCGGTCGACGTCTCGTGATCTCTCATGCCGCCGGGCGAAAGGAGATCACGATGGACGATACGGGACAGCACTTGGATCACATGCGCCGGACGGCGCCGCTTGTTCAGAACATCACGAATTACGTCGCCATGAACATCATGGCCAACGTCATGCTCGCGGCCGGGGCTTCGCCCGCGATGGTCCACGCGCGCGAGGAAGCGGCCGAATTCACAGGCCTGGCGCAGGCATTGACGATCAATATCGGGACGCTCTCACCGGCCTGGGCCGACGCCATGCTGGAGAGCGCCGGGGCCGCTCAGGCGCAGGGAACGCCCTGGATACTCGATCCGGTGGCAGTCGGCGCCACGGGTTATCGCCGGGACATCGGTGCACGCCTATTGAACCTCGCCCCGACCGTGATCCGGGGCAATGCGTCGGAGATCATGGCGCTGGCCGGCGCCGACGCAAGCGGCAAGGGCGCCGACACCGCCGACGCGGTTTCCCAGGCGCAGGAGGCTGCAAGCGCCCTGGCACGGCGGACCGGCGGCGTGGTCGCCGTGACCGGCCCCGTGGATTTCGTCACCGATGGCACGCGCAATGCCGAGGTCGCCAATGGCCACGCCCTGATGCCCCGGGTGACGGCCCTGGGCTGTTCCCTGACCGGCATCGTCGGCGCCTTTACCGTCGGGCAGGATCCATTTGAGGCGACCATTGCCGCGCTGGCCTTTTTCGGTCTTGCCGGCGAACAGGCCGCCGAAGGCGTCCGGGGACCGGGGACATTCCAGGTGGCCTTCATTGATGCGCTGTACACGATGACGCCAGAGGACCTGGCGCGCGGCGCCCGGATCACGCTGGCATGATCCCGCCGCTCTGTTTCATCACGGATGCCACCGCACCCGCACCGGTCATCGTCCAGGCGGTTGCCGCCGCACAGGGAGGCGCCGAATGGGTTCAACTGCGTGACAAGGTGACACCGGACGCGGATCTGGCCCGGCTCGCGCGGGCGCTGATGACCGCACTTTCCCCCTTCGGGACCAAGCTGATCGTGAACGATCGGGTCGACCTGGCCATCGCGATCGGCGCGGCGGGTCTGCACGTCGGCCAAGGTGACGGAGATCCCGACCGCATCCGCCGGAAGATCGGTCCGGACATGATCCTTGGCCTGTCGATCGAGACGGCAGCGCAGCTGGACGCGGTGCCCGCCGGTGTCGACTACCTCGGCGTCGGACCGATCTACGCGACCGGGTCCAAGCCAGATCACGCCGCACCCATCGGGTTGGACGGTTTCGCCGTGATCGCCGGGCGCACCTCGCTGCCCTGCCTCGCCATTGGCGGCGTGACGGCCCGCGACGCCGCGCCGGTCAAGGCCGCCGGTGGCGCCGGGCTGGCCGTCGTCTCGGCGATTTCACGGGCGGCGGACATGACCGCCGCGACCCGGACCCTGATCCACGCATGGAGGACGGCATGATCCCGAACATCCTTTCCATCGCCGGTTCCGATTGTTCCGGCGGTGCGGGCATACAGGCCGACATCAAGGCGATCTCGGCAAATGGCGGCTACGCAATGAGCGTCCTGACCGCGCTGACCGCCCAGAACACCCGTGGCGTGACGGCGGTCAGCCTGTGCGACACCGACATGGTTGCCGCCCAGATCGCGGCAATCCGCGACGACATCGCCATCGACGCGATCAAGATCGGCATGCTGGGTGACGCGGCCATCATCGAAACGGTGACAAAGGGCATCGCGGGTCTTGCATGCCCCGTCGTGCTGGACCCCGTGATGGTCGCCAAGGGCGGCGACAGGCTGTTGCGGGCACCGGCCGTGGCGGCCTTGCGGGACATGTTGCCCCTTGCCGGCGTCATCACCCCCAACCTGCCGGAGGCGGCGGACCTTCTCGGCTGTGCCGAGGCCGCAACCACGGAAGAGATGATCCGGCAGGCCCGGGCACTGCTGGCGTTGGGGCCGGGCGCGGTGCTGCTGAAAGGCGGGCACCTCTCCGGAGACCGCAGCCCCGATCTCCTGCTCTCACCCGATGTCGAGGCCTGGTTCGACGGCCCCCGCACGGCGACGCGCAACACGCATGGCACGGGTTGCACCTTCTCGTCGGCGCTGGCCACCGCCCTCGGGTCCGGGCTGGCGATCACCGAGGCCGCCGATCGGGCCAAGCGTTACATCAGCGCCGCCATTGCGGCGGCAGACCGGTTGTCGGTCGGAACGGGGCACGGCCCGGTCCATCACTTTCATTTCATCACGGGGACAGACAGATGACCTTCACACAGGATTTGGCCAAGCAGACCGCGGATCTGTGGCAGCAGATCTACGACATGCCCTTCAACCGCGACATGGCATCGGGCACCCTGCGCCGTGACGTGTTCCAGGGATACATCGTGCAGGATGCGCATTATCTCGAAGGCTTCGCCCGCGCCCTGTCACTGGCCGCGGCCAAGGCCCCCTCGGCCGAAGTGCTGGCGCAGCTGGCGGGTTCGGCAACCGGAGCGATCCACGTCGAGCGCGAACTTCACGCGCATTACATGGGCCTGTTCGGGGTTTCCGACAGCGCTTTCGCCGCCATTCAGCCCTCTGCGGCCTGCGACCACTACCTGTCCTTCCTGCTGCGTTCCGCCGCGCTGGGGGACTTTCAAGAGGCGGTCGCGGCGCTTTTGCCCTGTTTCTGGATCTACCGCGAGGTCGGCCGGGACATTGCCAAGCACAGCCAGCCGTCAAATCCCTACGCGGCCTGGATCGACACCTATTCCGGCGAAGCCTTCGACGAAAGCGTCTCGCGCATGCTGTCCCTGACAGACAGGCTGGGGGCCGAAGCGGATGGCCCGACGACGACACGCATGGAACGGGCCTTTCGCAGGGCCTGCTGGCACGAATGGCGGTTCTGGGACAGCGCCTATCACATGGAGGACTGGGCCCAGCCGCCAGCCGCGCAGGGCGCCCCGGCGTACCAGAGCGGCCCCCCGGTCAGTGCCCCCTGAGCGTCAGGATCAAGGGAGCGGGACCCGAGGTCCCGCTTCGCGCCCGCAACACAAGGGGGCTGCCGCCTGATGTTTCACTAGGCCCAAATGGCCGTGTCTTGAGGTGTGGGGAAGAACGGGGACAAAGGCGGCGAAAGCACGCTGTCACCCTACCGTGTGACCCGTCCAGATGCGCCGGGCCTGCGCATCCGCCAAGTCATTGGTACCCAAGGCCGGACTCGAACCGGCACGCCCGAAGGCGGGGGATTTTGAATCCCCTGCGTCTACCATTCCGCCACTTGGGCCCGTAGGGCCATATACACATGGGCAAGAATGGGGGCAAGCGGCGTTGGATGCCCTTTTGATCATTCCAGGGCGCTTTCGCGGCCTCCCCAGAGGGATGCGACGGTCGGACGCTGGCCTACTGGAACACGACCTGCTAGCGGAGAGAAAATTTTGAGGTCTGCAACTCAAGGAGAGCCCTGGATGACAGCCCCACAAGAAACGGACCAGGCGATTTCGGACCGGCTTGATGCCCTGGCGGCAGAGGCCCAGGGCGATAGCGTTTCGCTCGACTGGGTGCTCGGGCAACTTCACGAACGGGCCTTCGGGTTGTTTCTGCTGATCCTCGCCCTGCCCTGCTGCATTCCGTTTCTCTACGGAATTCCGCAGGTGGTTGCCCTGCCGCTCATGTTCGTGTCGGTTCAGATCCTTTTCGGTCGGCAGGTTCCCTGGCTACCCGGCAAGCTCGGAGAGCGCACCGTCACGACCAGCGGGCTGGAATCCCTGGCACGCCGGGCGGGCCCCTGGCTGCGCCGGATCGAGGCGGTCAGCCGTCCAAGGCTGGGCGCACTGACCCGGCCGCCGCTGGATCGGATCATCGGGATCGCGCTGGTGGCGTTCAGCGCCTCGATCCTTGTGCCGTTGCCCGGCACGAACACCGTTCCGGGCATTGCCGTGGTCGTGATCGCCATGGGATTGCTGCAACGGGACGGAGTGCTTGTCGTGGTCGGAACCATCATCGGCACCGCCTGGATATCGACACTTGTCCTGGCCGGGGCAACACTGGCGAGCCTGGTCAAGACCTGGCTCGGGCTCTGATCACGTCCGCGACATCGCCCCGTTTACGCTTGCGCGCCCCGTACGCCTGCGCCACCTGTAGGCAAAGATCGAATACTTGAGGATGCCATGAACCGCACTGTCCTGACCTTGCTTGGTGTACTTGGTTCCGCCGGGCTGCTGCTCGGCGCGCTCTATTTCCAGTACGTTCAGGGGCTGTTGCCCTGCCAGCTTTGCTACTGGCAGCGCTATGGCCACGTCGGCGCGCTGATCATCGGCGGCATCGCCCTTGCGCTGCCGAACCGGATCCTACTGGCCCTGGCGGCGCTTTCGGCGCTGTCCAGCTCCGCCATCGGCCTCTTTCACAGCGGGGTCGAACGGCAGTGGTGGGAAGGTCTGAAAAGCTGCAGCGCCCCTTCGCTGCAAGGCCTGTCGCCCGAAGAGGCGATGGAGGCGATCATGAACGCACCGATGGTGCCCTGCGACCAGATCCCCTGGGAATTGTTCGGCCTGTCGATGGCCAACTACAATGTCGCGGCCTCTGCCCTGATCGCCGGCCTGTTCGTCATGGCGATGCGCGCACCGCGCTGAGCCGCCGCCAGATCCGGATCACCGGCCCCGCCCTGCGGGGCCGTTTTGCGTCGTGACGGTGACGGCAGCTCGGCACTCCAGGAAAAAACCTTTCAAATCAATCCTAAACCAAAGTCACAGCCTGCCCCTTCCCCCGCTTTGGACCAATATCTTTCCCGCCTCGACCGGCACATCTTCCTGTCACGCCCTGCACCACCGCAGGCCGCAACACAGGAGATACAACATGACCCGCACCATGATCGCCGCCGCCCTTTCCGCCCTGATCGCCCTGCCCGCCTTTGCCTCCAGCGGCGAGTACGGCCAGATGGACAAGGCCCGCAAAGCCGAGATCACCGCCCTTCTGACCGAACAGGGTTACGAGGTCCGCGGCATCGACCGGGAAGACGGGATGATCGAGGTCTACGCGCTGAAAGACGGGCAGCGGTTCGAACTGTACCTGGACCAGGACCTGAACATTGTCCGCACCAAGATCGACGACTGATCCCAACCGCGCCGGACCCGCCCCGTGGGTCCGGCCCTGCCCCGGAGACCGGACATGACAGACCACCGCATATGGGATCCCTTCCTGCGCCTCTTTCACTGGAGCCTGGCGATCCTCTTCCTGGCCAATGCCATCTTTACCGACCCGGACGAAACGCTGCACGAATGGGTGGGCTATGCCATCGCCGCCCTGATCGCGCTGCGCCTGGTCTGGGGGCTGATCGGGCCGCGCTCGGCGCGATTTGCCAGTTTCATGCCCAGCAGCAACAGCATCCGCGCCCAGTTGACCGATATGGCGGCGGCCCGCAAATCCGCGCATCTCGGGCATTCGCCGCTGGGCGCGCTGATGATCTTCAACCTGATCGCGACGCTGATCGGAATCAGCGCAACCGGCTACATGATGACCACCAATGCCTTCTGGGGCATCGAATGGGTCGAGGAGATGCACGAGGTTCTGGTGACCTGGGCAGAGATCTCTGTGGTGGCGCATATCGCAGCGGTCTTCTGGGAAAGCCGCCGCTCGGGGATCAACCTGCCCCGCGCCATGCTGACAGGTGTCAAGCGCGTGCCCGATACGGTACGACTGGACCCATGACCGGGAAAAAGCCGCTTCGCCTTGGCCTGTTGATCGCCGCGCAGAGTGCCTGCGCGGCCTTCTTCCTGCTGGATGTCCTGCGTGACGGGATCGAACTGGGCTGGCCGCCCTTCACCCACTGGCATTTCATGGTCGAGGCGCTGGCCGCCGCCGCGCTGATTGCCGGGGTGATCTTCGGCACCCGCATCCTGATGGAGATGCTGCGCCGCGAGGCGCACCTGGAACAGCAACTGGGGCTGGCCGCGGGGGCCTTTCACGACATCGTGGCGCAGCATTTCGATACCTGGGGCCTGACGCCGTCGGAACAGGACGTGGCGCTGTTGACGCTCAAGGGCCTGGCGATCCCGGAAATCGCCCGGATGCGCGGCAATGCCGAGGGCACGGTCAAGGCCCACCTGGGCGCGATCTACCGCAAGGCCGGGGTCAGCGGGCGCGGCGCCTTCCTGGCCTATTTCATCGAAGAGCTGATGGAGGCCGCGCCCGCGCCCTCGTGACAGCCCGGCGCCGCTCTGGCATGACAAGGGCAAAGACCAAATGCAAAGGCCCCGCCATGACCAACCGGCTTGCGATCCTCCTTGGCCTGGCCGTCATCGCGGCCATCGTCGCCGATCTCCAGCTCAACAAAGGCGACAACCTGCTGTTCCTCGGGCGCAAGCTCTTCGTTCTCCTCGACTGGCTGGCTTTCTGGCGCTAGGCGGCGCGCCCTCCCGTCCCGACGGGAAGCGAGGTTGACTTTTTCGCTCGCAGGTGATTGTTAGCGGTAACGAAACGCTGGACGGAGCGATTGACGCACCGTCCCCGCCCTGCCCGCAAGCCACAAAGGGACACGCCCCATGAGTGTTAAAGTCGCCATCAATGGCTTTGGCCGCATCGGCCGCAACGTATTGCGCGCGATCATCGAGTCCGGCCGGACCGATATCGAGGTGATCGCGATCAACGATCTCGGCCCGGTCGAAACCAATGCCCATCTGCTGCAATTCGACAGCGTGCACGGCCGGTTCCCGGTCGAGGTCACGCATACCGAAGACAGCATCGACGTGGGCCGTGGCCCGATCCGCGTGACCGCCATCCGCAACCCCGCCGATCTGCCTTGGTCGGACGTGGACGTGGTGATGGAATGCACCGGCATTTTCACCTCGAAAGAAGCCTGCCAGGCGCACCTGGACAACGGCGCCAGCCGCGTGCTGATCTCGGCCCCCGGCAAGGACGCGGACAAGACAATCGTCTACGGCGTCAACCACGACACGCTGACCGCCGAAGACCTGATCGTCTCCAATGCCTCCTGCACCACCAACTGCCTGTCGCCGGTGGCCAAGGTGCTGAACGACACCATCGGCATCAAGCGCGGCTTCATGACCACCGTGCACAGCTACACCGGTGACCAGCCGACGCTGGACACGATGCACAAGGATCTCTACCGCGCCCGCGCCGCGGCCATGTCGATGATCCCCACCTCGACCGGCGCGGCCAAGGCCGTGGGCCTGGTGCTGCCGGAACTGGCGGGCAAACTGGACGGCGTGGCGATCCGTGTGCCCACGCCCAATGTCTCGGTCGTCGACCTGACCTTCGAGGCCGCGCGCGACACCAGCGTCGAGGAAATCAACGACGCCATCCGTGCCGCCGCCGACGGCCCGCTGAAGGGTGTGCTGGGCTATACCGACCGCAAGCTGGTCTCGATGGATTTCAACCACGACCCGCAGTCCTCGATCTTTCACACGGATCAGACCAAGGTCATGGACGGCAACATGTGCCGCATCCTGAGCTGGTATGACAATGAATGGGGCTTTTCCAACCGCATGGCCGACACCGCCGTCGCGATGGGCAAGCTCATCTGACAGGGCGCATGACGCCGTCACGGGGTTCGGGGCCGCCTTTGGGCGGCCCTTTGCGTTTGGGTGATCCGGTTTCGGATCGCTTTCGCGATCCGACCGGCTGGGGGGCGCTGCCCCCCAGACCCCCCGGGGGTATTTTCACCAAGAAGAAGCCGGTAGCCTCGCGCCAAGCCCTGCAGGAAATGCAAGGCGCCTTTCCGGAACCGTCAATTGTGCTGCGCCGCAGCATGCCTATGTTTGCGACAACAGAAACGCAGACACAGGACACAGACCCATGAGTGTTTTCACAGAACTCCGCAGCTCGATGCAGAAACGCGCCAAGTACCGTGCCACCGTGCGCGAACTCAGCGCCCTTGACGCCTCCGTCGCCCGCGACCTTGACATCGCGCCCTCGGAGATCCGCCGCATCGCGCATGAGGCCGTCTACGGCTGACCCCCGTTAATCGGTGGTTGTGAAAAGGCGCCGCGCCTGGCAATGGGCCGGCGCCTTTGTCTTGCGCGGGGGATATGACCGCCAAGGCCCCGCAGCCGATCCGAGGCGTAATCCTTTGCGCTCGGGCTGACGACTGTTCAGCCGAACTTCAGGAACAGCATAGAATAGGGCTTTTTCAACCCGGTCAGCGCCTTGCGCAGCGCCTCCAAGTCTCCGGCCTGGGCGGCATCCTCCAGCGTCTGAACCGAGGCGCGAAACCCGCTGACAAGCTTTGAAAACTCCTCGTTTTCAACAGCTTCTGCCGGGGGATGACCCGCCACTTCGCCCGCGAGGTAGGACAGCACCGCTGCCTCTCCGGCCATCCTTGGCAGGTCCGCCTCTGTGAGGCTGTCCGGATCGATGGCCAGGACATGTTCCATCCGGGCATGATAGGCGTTCATCCGGTCCGAGAAGGTCTGAATGCCGTTGCGCAGATGCAATCGGGAAAAGACCTCCCGCACCCCTTCCAGCGTTTCATGCGCCTCGGCCAGATCGCCCTCGGCCACTTGTGACCCCGCACTGGCCAGCAGCGCGTCGACCTGGCGCAGCATATCGGCCCACTGCGGATCGTCTGCATACTGTGGGGGCGGATTTGTGGCATGGTCCGCTGTCAATGCCGCCCATCCGGTGCCAAAGGCCCCGAGGCTCGCGGCAGACCCGTCACGGTTGCCGCTGTTGGTCATGAACAAGGCCTTGCGATAGTCGGCGTAGACGGCCCGGAATTCCGTTTCGAATTCAGTCACCGGGCCGGCAATCGCAAGCCCAGCCGCCCAGATTGCCAGTGCCGTCGCGCCCAACACGGGTTTGCGCATTCGATCCCTCCTGTTCCGCGTGATACGAACAGGAATACGCCCCCACGTGACCGCGCCAAATGACGCAGATCAACCCGCCTTGAACCGGTTATCCAGCGCCGTCTTGACCTCGGGGCTGACGAATTTCGACACGTCCCCCCCCAGCCGAGCGATTTCCTTGACCAGTTTCGAGGCGATCGCCTGATGCCGCGCCTCGGCCATCAGGAACACCGTCTCGACACTGTCGTCCAGCGCCCGGTTCATGCCGACCATCTGGAATTCATACTCGAAATCCGCCACGGCGCGCAGACCGCGAATGATCAACTGTGCGCCAACGTCATGGGCGCAGTCGATCAGCAGGTTCTCGAAGGGATGGGCAATGATTTCCGTGCCCGTCTCTTCCGAGAGGAGGCTGCATTCCGATTCGATCATCGCCACCCGCTCTTCGAGCGAGAACAGCGGGCCCTTGTCACGGTTGATGGCGACACCGATCACCAAGCGGTCGACCAGCAGGGCGCCGCGCCGGATGATGTCGATATGCCCATGCGTGATGGGGTCGAAGGTTCCGGGGTAAAGACCAACGCGCATGGCTGTTTCCCTTGTGGTACGTCGGTTCGCACGCAACAATATTGCGCGTGCGAATGCAACCCGGAACCGCCATCTGGGGCGAAATCCCTCACCAGGGGTTCGAGATCATCCCCTCCAGCGCGTCCTTTTCCGCGGCCAGTTCCGTCAGGCGCGCCTTGACGACGTCGCCCAGCGTGACCAGCCCGACCATCTTGCCGTCCTCGACCACGGGCATGTGGCGAAACCGGCCCTCGGTCATCCTGGCCAGGATCGCGTCGGCCCGGTCGTCGCGCGTGCAGGTGATCGGATCAGGGGTCATGTAGGTGTCGACACTGGCGTCGAGACAGCCGCCGCCGTGGGCCGCGAGTTCACGCACGATGTCGCGTTCCGACAGGATTCCCATCGCGGTCGAGCCATCCTTCGAGACCACGACCGTACCGATGCGTTTCTCGGCCAGGATCCGCGCGGCATCGGCCACCTTGGTGTCCGGCTTGACGGTGAAAACCCCGTCCGTGCCCTTGCTCTTCAGGATCTGGTGGACCTGCATCGTCGAACCTCCTTGCATGATACCCTATGCGACAGCGTGACGCGGGCGGACATAACCTGTCAAGTGGCTGAAAGTCTTAAGCCACCGGCGAGCGCCGTCCCGGCTCAGCCTGTCTCGGCGCGATCTGCCAGTGCCTCCAGACGCGCCAGTTCCTCGCGCATGCCGGCCACCAGGGCCTCGGCAAAACGGGTCTGGCGTTCAAGACGGCGGTCGTCGGCATGGCGCACGAGGTAGAAACTGCGGGTCAGCGAGATCACGTCACGCAGGACAAAGCGCATCCCCGGCGCCGTCGGCATGGCGAAATCATGCACGATGCCCAGCCCCGCCCCCTGCCGCAGCCAATGGAACTGGACCGCGACAGAGTTCGAGGCCAGCGGCACCCGGTCCAGCCCAAGTTCGCCAAGGTAGTCCAGCTCCTTGTCGAAGATCATGTCGGGAATATAGCCGACGATCCTGTGGCCACGCAGGTCCTCGGGGCGTCTCACGGGGTCGTTTTGCGCAAGATACTCGGCGCTTGCTGCAAGATGCAGGCGATAGTCGGTGATTTTCTGCACGACCAGTCGCCCGGCAGAGGGTGGAGAGACGGCAATCGCCATGTCCGCCTCGCGCCGGGAAAGGTTCACCACCCGAGGCAGCGCGACGATCTGCACGTCCAGGTCCGGGTTCGCCGCAGCGATGCGCGCACAGACTTGTGGCAACAGGAAATTGGCGCAACCGTCCGGCGCCCCGATGCGGATCTGCCCCGATAACCCCTCTGCCCGGCCGACCAACGCCTCCGAGGCCTGCGACGCCGCCTGTTCCGCCTCTTCGGCGAAGCGCACCAGCCGCGTGCCCGCCTCTGTCAACGCATAACCCTGCGGGGACTTGGCAAAGAGCGGCGCCCCCAACGATTCCTCCAGCCGCGCCACCCGGCGCCCCACCGTCGCCGCATCCATGCGCAGGCGCCGCCCCGCCGCCGACAGGCTTTCGTCCCGCGCCACGGCAAGGAAGATCCGCAGGTCATCCCAGTTGTCCATCATCCACCTTTGCAAAAACGCAAAACGCTTTTGCCGCATTCTGTCTGTTCAGCTCATTTTTGCAAGAGTACAGTCCGCGCCAAGGGAACAAGGAGGATTCCGATGACCGAACTCACCAACTGGATCAACGGCCAGCACGTCAAGAGCGGCTCGGGCCGCTTTTCGGATGTCTACAACCCCGCCACCGGCGAGGTGCAGGCCAAGACCCCGCTGTCCTCCGTGGACGAACTGAACGAGGCCGTCGCCAAGGCCAAGGAAGCGCAGAAGGCCTGGGGTGCCACCAACCCGCAGCGCCGCGCCCGCGTGATGATGAAATTCGGCCAGCTCATCAACGAGCACATGGACGAACTGGCCGAGCTGGTCAGCCGCGAGCACGGCAAGACCCTGCCCGACGCACGCGGTGACGTGCAGCGCGGTCTCGAGGTGGTCGAGGTCTGCATGGGCGCGCCCAACATGCTGAAAGGTGAGTTCACCGACGATGGCGGCCCGGGCATCGACCTCTATTCCATGCGCCAACCGCTGGGCGTGGTCGCCGGCATCACGCCGTTCAACTTCCCCGCCATGATCCCGCTGTGGAAGATGGCCCCGGCGTTGGCCTGCGGCAACGCCATGATCCTCAAACCGTCGGAGCGCGTGCCCTCCACCGCGCTGCGCCTGGCCGAGCTGATCCAGGAAGCGGGCCTTCCCGACGGCGTCCTGCAGGTCGTGAACGGTGACAAGGAAGTGGTCGACGCGATCCTCGACAACGAGGATATCGCCGCCGTGGGCTTTGTCGGCTCGACACCCATCGCGCAGTACATCTATGGCCGTGCCGCCAACAACGGCAAGCGCGCCCAGTGTTTCGGCGGCGCCAAGAACCACATGATCATCATGCCCGATGCCGACCTCGACAAGGCCGCCGATGCGCTGGTCGGCGCGGGCTACGGCGCTGCGGGCGAACGCTGCATGGCGATCTCGGTCGCGGTTCCGGTCGGCAAGGAAACCGCCGACGGACTGATCGAACGCCTTGTGCCCCGCATCGAAAAGCTGAAGGTCGGCCCCTATACCTCCGAGGACGAGGTCGATTATGGCCCCGTCATCACCGCGCAGGCCAAGTCGCGAATCGAGGGCCTGATCGACAGCGGCGTGAACCAGGGCGCCAAGCTGGTGGTCGATGGCCGCGGTTTCCAGATGCAGGGCTACGAGAACGGCTTTTTCGTCGGCCCGTCGCTGTTCGACGACGTGACCCCGGACATGGAGATCTACCGCGAAGAGATCTTTGGCCCCGTCCTGTCGACCGTTCGCGCCGACAGCTACGAGGATGCGCTGAACCTGGTGATCGACAACCCCTATGGCAACGGCACCGCGATCTACACCGCCGACGGCGACACCGCGCGCGACTTTGCCCACCGGGTGAACGTCGGCATGGTCGGCATCAACTTCCCGATCCCGGTGCCTCTCTCGTACCACACCTTTGGCGGCTGGAAGAAATCGGCCTTCGGCGACCTCAACCAGTACGGCCCCGACGCCTTCCGTTTCTACACCAAGACCAAGACCGTCACGGCGCGCTGGTTCTCGGGCATCAAGGAAGGCGGCGAGTTCAACTTCAAGGCGATGGACTGATCCCCAGTCCAGACCATCTCGCAGGGCGTGCCTGAAAAAGGTGCGCCCTGTTTCTTTGCGGCATCGTCCAAAAGTATAAAGCTTTCTCTAATCGTTGACAGCTCTCCCATTGGCATGCCACGCTCAACCGTAAGGATAGTGTTCAGTAACCCCTTGGGCTGGAATGAACTCTTTCATGATCCTTGGGGCATCATGCCCTCTTGTCAGTGGGCCGGACCCGGAACAGGTCGCCAGCCTGAAAACATGCATGCCGGAACCGTGATAATGCCGATTTCATACTCGATTCATCCGGACCGCGGTCTCGCTCATTTCCACATGACCGGCACGATCGACGTTGCGCAGACCCTCGGGTCGTTTTCCGATTACGTCCGGAACCCCCGGTTCGATCCATCTTATGTGATGCTCACCGACGCCCAGGACGTTGGCGCGGTGGATGCGGATTTCCTTGGCATCGTTGGCGGGGTGCAACGGGCGATGCCCTTTTTGCGCAGCTTTCCGGAGGAGGCCAGCAGCATCATCTACGCCCCCCGCGACCTGATCTTCGGCATGGCCCGGATCATGCAGCAGGTGGTGGAGCCGGTGTCCAGGCTGCGGTTCCAGATCCTGCGCGACGAGGGTGAGGCTCTTGCCCTTGCCGGGCAGCCCGAAGCGGATTTCTACGCGCTGGACCAGGCGCTGCGGCCCAGGGTGGCAGCTGGCTGATCCGCGCATATTGCCCCCTTTCCTTTGCTCCGGCGCTCTGCTTTCCTTCGAAAAAACCCAGGGGGGAACATGACCGAGCCACCGTTCAGCATCGGCATCGAAGAGGAATACCTGCTGGTCGACCGCGAGACCTGTGCGCTGGTCGAGGCGCCCGACGGGTTGATGGAGGCCTGCGCCGCCGAGCTTGAAGGCCAGGTCAGCCCCGAGTTCCTGCAATGCCAGATCGAGATCGGAACCCGCCCCTGTGCCGGCGTCGCCGAGGCCCGGGAGGAGCTGCGCCGCCTGCGCGAGGCCGTGTCGCGCCACGCAGCCAGCTATGGCTTGTCGCCCATCGCCGCCTCCTGTCACCCGCTGGCGGACTGGAAGAAACAGCACCACACCGACAAGGAACGCTACAACGACCTGGACCGCGCCCTGGGCAGCGTGGTGCGGCGGATGCTGATCTGTGGGATGCATGTGCACGTCGGGCTGGAGGACGACCCGCTGCGCGCCGACCTGCTGGCGCAGACCAGCTACTTTCTCCCGCACCTGCTAGCGCTCTCGGCCTCCTCGCCCTTCTGGCAGGGCGAGGACACCAAGCTGGCCAGCTACCGCATCTCGGTCTTCGACAACCTGCCGCGCACCGGCCTGCCGCCGCAGTTCGACAGTTGGCAGGACTATCACCGCTCGACAGAGGTGCTGATCGAGACCGGCGTGATCGAGGACCGCAGCCGCATCTGGTGGGACCTGCGCCCTTCGTCCAATTTCCCCACGCTCGAGGCGCGCATCATGGACGTGCAGCCGCGCATGGAACATGCGCTGACGCTGGCGGCGCTGGTGCAATGCCTGATGCGGATGCTCTGGCGGCTGCGCGTGCGCAATCAGCGCTGGCGCCTGTATGACCGGTTCCTGATCGGCGAGAACCGCTGGCGCGCACAACGCTATGGCGTCTCCGAGGGACTGATCGATTTCGGGGCGGCGCAGGTGGTTCCCTTCCCGCAACTGGTCGAGGAACTGATGGAGCTGCTGCAGGAGGACGCCGCCGAGCTGAAATGCCTGACGGAACTGGCCCGCGCCCGCGAGATCGCCGCCGAGGGCACCTCGGCCGACCGCCAGCGCGCCGCGCTGGCCGTCGCGCGGGACGCGGGCGCCGACCACGAGGGCCAGATGCGCGCGGTCGTGCACCACCTGATCGAGGAATTCCACGCCGACCTGTGAGGCCCGGTCAGGTCACGCGCAGGGATTTGACCACCGCATCCACGGCGCTTTGCACGTCGTGCTGGTCCAGCCGCGCGATACCCATGAACTGGATGTGCATGTCGCCGCGCGCCAGCCAAATCTGCCGCACCGCAACCGGGGCCGCCACCTGGCCGAACATCTGCAGGTTGGCCCCTTTCGGCATCTGCCGCACGACAGAGAAGCCCCGAAAAGGCCCGACCACCACCTCCGGGTTGGACTGCAGCAGTTTCAGCTTGAACCGCCGCGACCAGGGATCGTTCAGCACCTCCTCGTAGCTTTGCGGAATCGGACCATCGAGGATCTTCATGCCGACACCGGCATCCGGTCCGCCGCGCGCCATCATCAGGTTCCAGTCCCCTCCGCTGCCCAGCGTCCGTTCCGGCCCGGGCCGGATGATCCGTTTCAAAAGCGTGACCCCGAAGACGACCAGCGGACCGTCATAGTCCTGGCGCACGGTCACGGGCCAGCCCGCCGGAACATCCACGGTCAGCCCGGTGGCGGGATGACGGACCCGCTGGCTGCCGTCGTCGGTCTGACCATCCGCATCCCCACCCCCCTCTCCCTGCTCCCGCGCAAGGAAGTCCGTCGCCGCCGCCTCGGCCCGGCGGGAAAACCCTTCGCGCCAGTCCTGAACCAGGCGAAGCAGCGTCTCGGGGTCCTCGACCCCGTGAAAACCGGGATGGCGTTCCTCTACCGACCGCGAGTTGCCCCTGTCCCCAAACCCAAGCTCTCGCCAGCAGACGGCACCCCGCCGGGTGTAGACAGTGCGGATCTCGTCGGGCCGGGCCGACCTGTAGACATCATTCCCCCGGATGCTCAACAGGCGCCTGTCCGTGACCGCGTAGACCCTGACACGGCGGCGGTTGATCCGGGGCGTGACAAAGGCCACCAACCCGACCCCGACAAGCGCCAGCCCCGGTATCAAACGCGGCTGACCTTCCAGCGACAGGCCCGTCACGCTGTCGAAAATCCCGGTCAGGATCGCAAGACCAAGCCCCCCGGTCAGAACACCGCCAAATGTCGATCCGCCCGACCCAAAGGTGGCTGGGTCCGGGCGCGCCTGCCAGAGCACCCGTTCTCCGGGTTCCAGGAAGGGCGCCAACTGCGGGTCAACGTCCGCGGGATCCAGTGGCGTCAGGTCGTACATCGCAGTCCCCCTTTCGACTGACCCCACCTAGGCATATCCGGCGGCGATGACGCAAGGTCACGCCCTCAGGCCCCGCCAAAGCAAAAGCGCCAGGCCGAAACCTGGCGCCATGCACGGGCAGAGGAGTGTCC
Organism: Antarctobacter albus; assembly: GCF_900101505.1. Classification (GTDB taxonomy): domain Bacteria; phylum Pseudomonadota; class Alphaproteobacteria; order Rhodobacterales; family Rhodobacteraceae; genus Antarctobacter; species Antarctobacter albus. Next base: position 250,377 of record NZ_FMZI01000001.1, on the reverse strand, counting down.
CGCGCGGGTCGCGGCCGGAGCAGGGTCCGCGACCGAAAGGTCAGACGGCGACCTTGCCCTTGGCGCGGACCAGGTAGATCCCGCCGCCCAGCACCGCCCCGATGATCCAGGCGTATCCGGCCAGCTCGTTCAGCCCCGGCACCCAGACCGTCGCCACCGAGAAGACAGCCGCCACGCAGAAGGCCACCAGCGCGTGCTCGTTCCAGCCGTTGCCATAGTGGTAGATGCCGCCCCGCTCGTTGTAGAGGTCGTCGCGCTTCAGCGCTTCCTTCCGCAGCATGTAGTAATCGACGATCATGATCCCGTAGAGCGGTGCCAGCGTCGCGCCCAGCGTGTTGACGAAGCCCGAGATGCCGAACTGGCTGATGAAGCTGGTCCAGAGCCCGCCGATCACCAGCGCAAAACCCGAGGTGATGAGCCCCGCCTTGCGAAAGCTGATCTTCGACGGCGCAAGGTTGGCGATGCCGTTCACCGCCGGGATGAAATTGGCCACCAGGTTGATGCCCACGGTCGCGGCAAAGAAGGTGATGGCCGCGATGATCCCCAGAACGACGCTGTCGGTGCGGTCGACGATCTCGGTCGGGTTGATGATCTTCTCGCCATAGACCACGGCGGCCCCGGCGGTGGTCAGCAGGGCCAGCGCCGAAAAGAGGATCATGTTGAACGGCAGACCCGCCAGGTTGCCGCGCACCATTGCCTTCTTGTCCCGGGCATAGCGCGAGAAGTCCGAAAAGTTGATCATCACGGCGGCGAAATAGGCCACCATCGTGCCAAAGATCGCCACGGCGCCCTTCAGCTCGGTCGCCCAGGTGCCCTCGGGATTGGCAAAGATCGTCTGCGCCTCGGACAACAGCTTGCCGTCAGCGGCGAACCACAGGTAGATCACCAGCCCGATCATGACCGCATAGACGAACGGCCCGGCAAAGTTCAGGAAGCCTTCGACCCAGTCCATGCCGCGCCAGAAGATCACGATGTGAAAGGCCCAGACCAGGACGAAGGACAGCCAGTCGATCTCTGTCAGGCCCAGGTAGGCGGTGCCGCCGGTGATCCCGGTGACCGACTTGATCAGTAGCGCCAGCGCCGTCGAGGCGAAATAGACCTGCACCCCGTACCAGAAGACCGCCACCGTCGCCCGCAGGACGGCGGGCAGCTTGGCGCCCTGGGTGCCCATGCTGGCGCGGGCAAAGACCGGGTAGGGAATGCCATAGCGTTCCCCCGCCGCCCCCGAGAGGTTCACCAGGAACATCACGAACAGCCCCGCCACGATCAGCGAGGCAAAGGCCGTCCAGCCGCTGACCCCGAACGAAATGAACAACGAGGCCACCAGCGAATAGCCGAACAGCGACTGGATGTCGTTTGCCCAGACGTTGAAGATCGCGAACCAGCCCCAGGTCTTTTCCTTCTCCGTCACCGGGCGCAGCGCGTCCTGCGCCACCTCGCCGCTGTCGGCCTCTGCCGTGATTGCGTGCATCTTTCCTCTCCCTTTCTCCCGGCCCGGAGCATTCGGCGCCCCCGGCCCTCCCGTTCTTATTGACCTGCCAGCTGGCATGATTTGTGAAATGTTAGTTAATAGATTACACGCTGGGTATAATGAAAACCAAACATGACCTTTCGGATTTTCCGAAGGATCGGGACCCGGGGCCGCCGCCTCTTGCCGCCGGACCGGCCGCGACGGGACGATCCCCTTGGCACCGCGCCCTGCCCGCGCTACGAGGCCGGAACAGCGTGGAGAGCCCCATGAAAACCGCCATCGCCACCTCCGACTACTTCGTGATGGGCGAGACCTTCATCAATCGCCACATCGCCCACCTGTTCGGGGGCGATACCTGCGTGGTCTGCGGGCGGTCCAACGGCGAGGACCCATTGGGCAAACCCCTTTTCACCCGCCGCGCCCCCCTGACCCCGATGGACAAGCTGCGGGCTCCCTTTGCCGCCGCCTCCGGCGCCCTGCTGCACGGCACCTCGCGCCTGCCCTTCGGTGACAACCGCAAGCGCCTGGCCGGCTTCCTGCAAGACCAGGGCGTGCAGGTGATCCTGGCCGAGTTCGGCACCCAGGCGCTGGTCATGGCCAAGCTGGGCAATGATCTGGGCATTCCCGTCTTCACCTACTGGCGCGGCACCGATGCCTCCAAGATGCTCCGTTCGGCGCAGCGGGTGCGCTCCTACCGGCTGATGATGCCGCGCCTCGCTGGCATGTTCTCGGTCTCACAATTCCTGCTCGACAACCTCGCCCGCCACGGCATCCGCCACGACAACGCCCATGTGGTCCCCTCCGGCGTCGACATCCGCCGCTTTACCCCGGCGGACAAACGCCCCGGCAGCTTCCTGGCCGTGGGGCGCATGGTCACAAAGAAGGCCCCGCAGGTGACCCTGCGCGCCTTCGCCAGCGCCGCCGCCACCCGCGACGCGCATCTGACCTTCATCGGCGACGGCCCCCTACTGGCAGAATGCCAGGCCCTGGCCCAGACCCTTGGCGTGGGGGACAAGGTGGCCTTCACCGGCGCCCTGCCCCACGACCAGGTCCGCCAGCACCTGCAATCCACAGAGGTCTTCCTGCAGCATTCCATCACCGCCCCGGACGGCAACACCGAGGGCCTGCCCACCGCCATACAAGAGGCACTGGCCTGCGGCTGCATCACCCTGTCGACACGCCACGCCGGCATCCCCGAGGCGGTCGAGGACGGCGTGAACGGCCTTTTGGTCGATGAATGGGACGAAACCGGCTTTGCCGATCGCATCGCACAGATCCTCGACACGCCCGACCGCACAGAGATGACCCGCGCCGCCCGCGCCACCGCCGAGGCAAAGTTCGACAACGACATCGGCCTGGCCCGGGTCGAGGAGGTGATCCGCACGACCCTCGGCAACACCTGAGTTACCGCAAACACAGGTCACCGACCGGCACCACCGCTTTGCAGAAATGCAAAGCAGTCCTGCGCTGTGCATGGTTGCATTGCGCGGCCCTTCGGGCGACAATTTGAACATGCGTTCATTTCAGCCCGGGGGAGGACGGCCGCAATGGATTTCGCGCTTTCAGAGGAACAGACCGCCATCTTCGACATGGCCTATGCCTTCGGGCAGGAAAGGATCGCCCCCTTTGCCCGCCAGTGGGAGGCCGAGGGCACCATCCCGAAACAGCTCTGGCCAGAGATCGCCGAACTGGGCTTCGGCGGGCTCTACGTCAGCGAGGAGAGCGGCGGCGCCGGTCTCACCCGTCTCGACGGGACGCTGATCTTCGAGGCCCTCAGCATGGCCTGCCCCTCGGTCGCCTCCTTCCTGTCGATCCACAACATGTGCGCCAAGATGATCGACAGCTTCGCCAGCGACGCCTTCAAGGCCCGGGTCCTGCCAAAGGTCCTGACGATGCAAACGGTCCTCAGCTACTGCCTGACCGAACCGGGCTCGGGCTCGGACGCCGCCGCCCTGCGCACCCGCGCCACCAAGACCAACGAGGGCTACCGCCTGACGGGCACCAAGGCCTTCATCTCCGGCGGCGGCTACTCGGATGCCTATGTCACCATGTGCCGCACCGGCGACGACGGCCCGAAAGGCATCTCGACGCTCTACATCGAGGACGGGGCCGAGGGCCTCAGCTTCGGCGCGCTCGAGGACAAGATGGGCTGGAAATCCTCGCCCACCGCCCAGGTCCAGTTCGACGACTGCCCGGTCCCGGCGGAAAACCTCATCGGCGAGGAAGGCCGCGGATTCAGCTACGCGATGGCCGGCCTCGACGGCGGCCGCCTCAATATCTCGGCCAGCGCGCTTGGCGGTGCGCAGAACGCGCTCGACCTGACGCTGCAATACATGTCCGAGCGCAAGGCCTTCGGCCGCACCATCGACCAGTTCCAGGCCCTGCAATTCCGCCTGGCCGAGTACGAGACCAGGCTCCAGGCCTCCCGCACCTTCCTGCGCCAGGCCGCCTGGAAGCTCGACACCGGCGCCCCCGACGCGACGAAATTCTGCGCGATGGCCAAGCTCATGGTCACCGACAGCGCCTTCGAGGTCGCCAACGGCTGCCTGCAGATGTTCGGCGGCTACGGCTACCTGGCCGACTACGGCGTCGAAAAGATCGTCCGCGACCTGCGCGTGCACCAGATCCTCGAAGGCACCAATGAAATCATGCGCCTGATCGTCTCGCGCCAGATGCTGGCCAATTGACCGCCCCGCTGCTTCTTCTTGGGTAAAATACCTCTCGGGGGAGCGCGAGGGGGCAGACAGCCCCCTCGCTCCCGCCCTCACAGCCAGGACCGACATGTCAGACATCCAGATCCGCACCGAAGGCCAGGCCGGCCGCATCACCCTGTCCCGTCCCAAGGCGCTGAACGCGCTGACCTGGGACATGTGCCTGGCCACGGAACAGGCGCTGGACGCCTGGGCCAGTGACGACACCGTCAAGCTGATCATCCTCGACGCGACAGGCGACCGCGCCTTCTGCGCCGGCGGCGACATCGCCGAGATGTACCGGACCGGCAAGGCGGGCGACCTCGACTACGGGCGCAGCTTCTGGCGCGACGAATACCGCATGAACGCCAAGCTGGCCGAATATCCGAAACCCATCGTCAGCTTCCTGCACGGCTTTGTCATGGGCGGCGGTGTCGGCATCGGCGGGCATTGCTCGCACCGGATCGTGGGCGAGACGACGCAGGTGTCCATGCCCGAATGCGGCATCGGCTTTGTGCCCGACGTCGGCGGCACCTACACGCTGGCCCGCGCACCGGGGCGGTTGGGCGAATACCTCGGGATCACCGCCGCGCGCATGGGTCCGGGCGACGCCATCCACGCGGGCTTTGCCGATCGGTTCCACCCCGAAGCGGTCTGGCCCGCTCTGAAACAGGCGCTGATCGACAGCGGCGACGTGGCCGCCCTGGGCGAGGCGCCACAGGCCCCGGACAGCCCGCTGGCCGCCACACAGGCCGAAATCGACGCGCTTTTCGGCGGCGAGACCCTGCGCGACGTGCTCAACACCCTCCGGGCCAGCGACAGCGACCTGGCCCGGGACGCGCTCAAGCGCCTGTCCCGCAATTCGCCGCTGTCGATGGCCGTCACGCTGGAAATGATCCACCGTCTGCGCACCCCCGGCCTCGACATCCGCAAGGCGCTCGAGATGGAATACCGGGTCAGCCACCGGATCATGGACCAGGGGGACTTCCTTGAAGGCATCCGGGCGGCCATCATCGACAAGGACAAATCGCCGAACTGGCGCCACGCGCTCGACAGCGTGCCCCTCGTGGACGTGTCGAAGATGCTGATGCCGCTCGGCAAGGACAAGCTGGATTTCAGGGAGAGGACCATGCAGATCGGATTCATCGGACTGGGCAACATGGGCGCGCCGATGGCCGCCAACCTTGCCAAGGCGGGCCATGCGGTCAAGGGCTTCGACGTGGCGGGCACAACCGCCGAGGGCGTCACCTCCGTCGCCACCGCACAGGAGGCCGCACAGGGCGCCGACGTGGTCATCACCATGCTGCCCAACGGCGCGATCCTCAAGGCCGTCGCGACAGAGATCCTGCCCGTCATGGACAAGGGCGCCATTCACCTCGATTGCTCCACCGTCGACGTGGCCGCCGCCCGGGCGGCGGCGGATATGGCTGCCGAACATGGGGTCGAGGCGCTGGATGCGCCGGTTTCCGGCGGGGTCGGTGGCGCGGCGGGCGGCACGCTGACATTCATGGTCGGCGGCTCCGACGCCGCCTTTGCCCGCGCCCTGCCCCTGTTCGAGGTCATGGGCCAGAAGGCGGTGCATTGCGGCGCCTCGGGCAATGGCCAGGCGGCCAAGATCTGCAACAACATGATCCTTGGCGTGACCATGATCGCCACCTGCGAGGCCTTTGCCCTGGCCGACAAGCTGGGCCTGTCGCGCGAGGCCATGTACGACGTGGTCTCGACCTCCTCGGGACAGAGCTGGTCGATGACCACCTATTGCCCCGCCCCGGGCGTCGGCCCGCAATCGCCCTCGGACAACGACTACAAGCCCGGGTTCGCCGCCGACCTGATGCTCAAGGACCTGCGCCTGAGCCAGCAGGCCGCCAGCGAGGTCGACGCCGATACGCCGCTGGGCCAGGCCGCGATGGATCTCTACCGCCGCTTCGTCGAGGAAGAGGACGGCGCGGGCCGCGATTTCTCGGCCATGCTGCCCCGGTTCGAGACCCGCGGGCGCAGTTGATCCAAATCATATTCCCGACTCGCGATCCGAGTCATAGCTTACCCGAAGATGAACCTTTGTCTGGGGAAACGTTATGTTCGAGAAAAACATGGGGTCCGCCGATCGCGCCATCCGTGCCGTTCTGGGCGTCCTGTTGGTGATCGCCTTCTTTGCATGGCTCAGCGGCACCTGGGCCTGGATTGCCCTGATCGTCGGCGTGGTCATGCTGGCCACCGCCGCGATGGGATCCTGCCCGCCCTACAGCCTGCTTGGCATCAAGACCTGCGCCCGAAAGTAACCACAGGCACATGACACCCTCGGCAAGTCTTTGCCGGGGGCATGACTTTTGTCGGAACCCGAAGGCTTTGGACGGTATTTCCCTCCAAAGACACAGGAGATCCGACCATGAAAACCCGCTCGCTTGCCATCCTTGTCCTGGCCGCCATGCCACTGGCCCTGCCCGCCACGGCCCAGCCCAAAGGCTGTCCGCCCGGACTCGCCAAGAAGGATCCGGCCTGCGTGCCGCCCGGTCTGGCCAAGAAAGGCGTCAAGGCCCCGGACCGCGACCGCCACTACATCACGGATGACTACGTCATCCTGGGCGATCCGCTGCGTTACGGCCTGGACCCGGACCGCACCTATTATCGCCTAGGGGACGAGGTCGTGCGGGTGGACCGCGAAACCGGCGAGATCCTGAATTTCATCGGCTCTCTCGCCGCACTTCTGGACTGATCCAGCGGAGGGCCGAAAGGCCCTCCTGTTCACTTCTGGTGCGTTTTGTACGTTTTGCCGGATTCGCTGTACGTTTTGTACGTTTCGTACAAAAACCGGCTCGCTATTCCGCCGCCACCTTGCGCGGCTTCAGCATCGGCTTGAGGTAACGCCCGGTGTGAGAGGCCTCGACCTCGGCCACCTTTTCCGGCGTGCCCTCGGCAACGATCCTGCCACCGCCATCGCCCCCCTCGGGGCCGATATCCACGATCCAGTCGGCGGTCTTGATGACGTCGAGATTGTGTTCGATCACCACCACCGTATTCCCGGCCTCGACCAATTCATGCAGCACTTCCAATAGTTTGCGCACGTCCTCAAAGTGCAGGCCCGTGGTCGGCTCGTCCAGGATGTACAGCGTGCGGCCCGTGGATCGCTTGGCCAGTTCCTTGGACAGCTTCACCCGCTGCGCCTCGCCGCCCGACAGCGTCGTCGCCTGCTGACCCACCTTGATATAGCCCAGCCCCACGCGCATCAGCGCATCCATCTTGTCACGGATCGCCGGAACGGCCTTGAAGAACTCCTGCGCATCCTCGACAGTCATCTCAAGAACGTCAGCTATGCTCTTGCCTTTAAAGAGAACTTCCAGCGTCTCGCGATTGTAGCGCGCACCTTTGCAGGTCTCGCAGGTGACGTAGACATCCGGCAGAAAGTGCATCTCGATCTTGATGACACCGTCACCCTGGCAGGCTTCGCAGCGCCCGCCCTTGACGTTGAAGCTGAACCGCCCCGGCTTGTAGCCCCGCGCCTTGGCCTCTGGCAATCCCGCGAACCAGTCGCGGATCGGGGTGAAGGCCCCGGTGTAAGTCGCTGGATTCGAACGAGGAGTCCGCCCAATGGGCCGCTGGTCGATGTCGATGACCTTGTCCAGGTGCTCCAACCCCTTGATCGTCTCGCAGGGCGCGGGCGTCTGACGGGCGCCGTTCAGCGCCATGCTGGCGGTCTTGAACAGGGTCTCGATGGTCAGCGTCGACTTGCCGCCGCCGGACACGCCGGTCACGCAGACGAATTTGCCCAGCGGGAAATCGACGGTCACCTCTTTGAGGTTGTTGCCCGTCGCCTTGACCACCTTCAGCTTTTTCTTGTTTCCTTTCCGGCGCTTGTCCGGAACAGAGATTTCACGCGTGCCGCTCAGGTACTGGCCCGTCAGGCTGGCGGGGTCACTTGCGACTTCCTCTGGCGTGCCCTGCGACACGACCTGACCGCCATGCACCCCTGCACCGGGACCGATGTCAAAGACGTAGTCCGCCTCGCGGATCGCCTCTTCGTCGTGTTCCACCACCAGAACTGTATTCCCCTGGTCGCGCAGGTTCTTGAGTGTGTCGAGCAAGCGCGAGTTGTCGCGCTGATGCAGACCAATCGACGGCTCATCGAGGACATAGAGAACCCCGGTCAGCCCGCTGCCGATCTGGCTGGCCAGACGGATACGCTGACTCTCTCCGCCGGAAAGCGTTCCGGAAGAACGGCTTAGCGTGAGATATTCAAGTCCGACGTTATTCAGAAAACCCAGCCGTTCACGGATCTCCTTGAGAATGGCCCTGGCGATCTCGTTCTTCTGGCTGGTCAGGCTGGCGGGCACGGTTTCGCACCAGTCGAAGGCCTGCTTGATCGACATTTCGACCACCTGGCCCACGTGCAGTCCCGCAATCTTGACCGCCAGTGCCTCTTCCCGCAGGCGATAGCCGTCGCAGGTGCCGCAATCGCGGTTGTTCTGGTAGCGTTCGAATTCCTCGCGGATCCAGTTGCTGTCGGTCTCGCGATAACGCCGTTCCATGTTGGGAATGACGCCCTCGAAAACGCGGCTGACCTGGTAGACGCGCCCGCCCTCGTCATAGCGGAACTGGATTTCCTCGTCGCCCGAGCCGTAGAGGAAGACCTGCTGCACATGCGCGGGCAGATCCTTCCACCGCGCGTTCTTGTCGAACTCGTAGTGCTTGGCAATCGCCTCGATGGTCTGCAGGAAATAGGGGCTCTTGCCCTTGCGCCAGGGTGCCAGCGCGCCGTCGCTGATCTTCAGCGTCTGGTCAGGCACCACCAGACGTTCGTCAAAGAACAACTCGACCCCAAGCCCGTCACATTCCGGGCAGGCGCCGAAGGGCGCGTTGAACGAGAACAGGCGCGGTTCGATCTCGGGGATGGTGAAGCCACTGACAGGACAGGCGAAATTCTCGCTGAAGGTGATCCGCTCGGACTCGCCTTCGCGCGGGGCCGTCTCCAGCACCGCGATGCCATCGGCCAAGTCCAGCGCGGTGCGGAAACTATCCGCCAGCCGGGTTTCCATCCCCTCGCGCACCACGATACGGTCGACCACCACGTCGATGTCATGGCGGAACTTCTTGTCCAGCGTCGGCGGCTCATCCAGCTCGTAGAACTCGCCGTCCACCTTGACCCTCTGGAAACCCTGCTTGCGCAGTTCCAGGAATTCCTTGCGGTATTCGCCCTTGCGGTCGCGCACGATGGGGGCAAGCAGGTAGGCGCGCGTGCCTTCCTCCATGCCCATGACCCGGTCGACCATGTCCTGCACCTGCTGGGCCTCGATCGGCAGGCCGGTGGCGGGCGAATAGGGAGTGCCGACGCGGGCGAAGAGCAGCCGCAGGTAATCGTAGATCTCGGTCACGGTGCCAACGGTCGACCGCGGGTTCTTCGACGTCGTCTTCTGCTCGATGGAAATGGCAGGCGACAGGCCGCTGATGTGGTCGACGTCGGGCTTTTCCATCATGTCCAGGAACTGCCGCGCATAGGCCGACAACGACTCGACATAGCGGCGCTGCCCCTCGGCATAGATCGTGTCGAAGGCCAAAGAAGACTTGCCCGACCCGCTGAGGCCGGTGATGACAACCAGTTGATCTCGCGGGATATCCACGTCGATCGACTTGAGATTGTGTTCGCGCGCCCCGCGGACTTCGATCTGCTTGAGTTCCGGCATCACTCACCCCCGGCATTCCAACCTGCGTAGACATAGTTGAATTCGGCGAGACCGCCAATCGAAAAACGTGAACGAAGTGTGAACAAAAGCAACAGCGCCCGGATTTCCGTCGGCGTGCTTCCTCACGCCGCAGGCTGGTCGGAAAGCGGGCGCCAGTGGGGTAAACCTTTCCTTGCCCGGACAGTGTCCCTCGGTGCAGGGTAGCGGCGTATTACCGCCAAAAGGGGGGATTTCATGACCGGGTTTCGCCGCGCCGCTCTGGCGCTTTGCCTTGTTCCGGCGCTTGCCGCCGCACAGGAAGACAGCAAGTCCATTCTCGTACTCGACGCCTCCGGCTCCATGTGGGGCCAGATAGACGGGGTCGCCAAGATCACCATCGCTCAGGGCGTCGTCGGCGACCTGCTGTCCTCCCTGCCAGAGACGCAGGCGCTGGGGCTGACCGCCTATGGCCACCGCACCAAGGGCGATTGCACGGACATCCAGACGCTTGTCGAACCCGGCACCGCCAGCCGCGACGCCATCGCCGCCCAGGTGAACAAGCTGCGTCCGCGTGGCAAGACGCCGATGACCGATGCGGTCATCCAGGCCGCCCAGGCTCTGAAATACACCGAAGACCCGGCCACCGTGATCCTGGTGTCCGACGGGATTGAGACCTGCAACCCCGATCCCTGCGCCGCCGCCCGCGCGCTGGAAGAGGCCGGCGTGGACCTGACCGTGCACGTGGTCGGCTTTGACGTCAGCGACCCCGAGGCACGCCGCCAGATGCAATGCATGGCCGACGAGACCGGTGGCCAGTTCCTGCTGGCCGCCAATGCCAGCGAGCTGGGCAAGGCCCTGACCGAGGTGACCCAGGCGCAGCCGGCGGCCACCTTCTCGACCCGGTTCGTGGCGCAGGACGGCGCCGAAGGCGGCACCATCGAAACGCCGCTGGTCTGGGATGTTCGCCGCGGCGACGAGGTGATCGTCGACTTTCAGCAAAGCGCCTCGCTGGACATCGACCTGCCCGCCGGCAGCTATACCGTGACCGTGCTGCGCCCCGAGGACGAAAGCAGCGTCGAAAAGAGCTTTGACGTGACCGACGCCACGCAGACCGTCACTCTTGTGCTGCCCAGTTCCCTGCCCGAGGCGCTGGTCAGCGGTGCTGAACAGGCGGTGGCCGGATCGACGATCCCTGTCACCTGGGAAGGCCCGGACGAGGACGGCGACTATGTCACCGTCTCCAGGCCGGACGACAAGGGCTACGTGAACTACACCTACACGCGGGACGGCACGCCCGCGCAACTGGTGATGCCGCCCGAACCCGGCGAATATGAGCTGCGCTATGTGCTTCGGGACGGACGCCAGACACTGGCCACGCAGGCGATCACCGTCACCGCGGCAGAGGCCAGCCTTGACGCGGACGGCAGCGTGCCCACCGGTGCAACCATCCCGGTGACATGGACCGGTCCGGATTACGACGGCGATTACATCGCCGTGTCGGAACCCGGCGACAAAGGCTATGTCAATTACAGCTACACCCGCGACGGCACGCCCGCGCAACTGGTGATGCCGCCCGAGCCAGGCACCTACGAATTGCGCTATTTCATGCGCCAGGACCGTACCGTGCTGGCCACCCGCATGATCGAGGTGACGGCATTGGACGCCAGCCTCGAGGCCGCCGAGACGGCGGAGGTGGGTGCCGACATCCCCGTGACCTGGACCGGGCCGGACTACGAGGGCGACTACATCGCCGTCTCAAAGCCGGACGACAAGGGCTATGTCAACTACACCTACACCCGCGAGGGTTCGCCCCTGACACTCAAGATGCCCTCGGAACCGGGGACCTACGAGTTGCGCTATTTCATGCGCCAGGATCGGACCGTTCTGGCCACGCGGATGATCGAGGTGACAGAGGTTTCGGCCACGCTGGACGTGGCGCCGACAGGCGCGGCGGGATCGGACATCCCAGTGACATGGACCGGGCCGGACTATGAGGGTGACTACATCACCGTGTCCGAGATCGGCGAGGACGGCTATGTGAACTATACCTATACCCGCGAAGGCTCGCCGCTGGACCTGACCCTGCCCGCCGATGCAGGCACCTACGAAATCCGTTATGTCATGCGGCAGGACCGGACCGTTCTGGCCACCAAGACCATCGAGGTCTCTGATGTCAGCGCGACGCTTGACGTGGTCACGCAGGCGCGGGCCGGCGCCTCGGTGCTGGTGACATGGGACGGTCCCGGCTACGACAAGGACTATGTCACCGTGGCCGATGCCGACATGGCCGACAACAAGTACCACTTCTACACTTACACGCGCGAAGGCTCTCCGCTGCTGCTGCGGCTGCCGGCGGAACCGGGCACCTATGAGATCCGGTACGTGGCGGCGGGCGACAGCCCCCGCGTGGTGGCGCGCAACCAGATCACCCTGACCGAGGTGACGGCCAGCATCGACGCGCCGGAACAGGTGCCTGCGGGCGCGGTCCTCGGGCTGGACTGGGACGGGCCGGACTACAAGGGCGACTACATCAGCCTTGCCCGCGTCGGTGAGCCGGACAACAAGTACAGCACTTACAAGCACACCTCCGAGGACAGCCCGCTGGTGCTGAAACTCCCCGAAGGTCCGGGCAAGTACGAGCTGCGCTACGTGATGGGTCAAGGCAACAAGGTGCTGTTCCGCAAGCCCATCGAACTGACCTACGAGCCGGAGTAAGGCCGGCCAACCAGTCGATCACAAGGCCCCTGTCCCGGCCAGCCCTTTGCAGGAAACGATACAACTTGTTGCTTGTGGCATTGTCGGAACAAAGCCATGTCGCACAACAGCTCCCGAAGAAACCTTCGGGAGCTGTTTGCGCTGAACCCCGGCCAATCGGACTTAAGCCGACTTTCACCGAAAAGTACTGTCCGTCGGTAGCGGAACAGATCGACAGGTTCGTTTTCTTCGGCTTGGGGCGCGGCTACATCCATCACCCTTAAGATGTTGTGGTCCGTGCCCGGGTTGGATATGGAAGCGACCATTCGCCAAGGAAAAGCGACACATCCATGAAAATGCGCGATACATTCATCAAACCGATGCATCCCGAAGGGCGACGCTTTGTGGCCGTTTTCGCGGTTTTCGCAGCCGCGCTCTTCTTGGTCTCGTCCGTCCTGGGATGGGTGGGCGTCGGACTGACGATTTGGTGTTACTACTTTTTCCGTGACCCGGCACGTGTGACACCAAGCCGTGAGGGCCTGATCGTCAGTCCCGCCGATGGCGTGGTCTCGCTGATCGAAAAGGCCGTGCCGCCGCCGGAATTGGGCATGACGGATCAGCCATTGACCCGTGTCAGCGTCTTCATGAGTGTCTTCAACTGCCATGTGAACCGTGCACCTGTCGCGGGCCGGATTTCGGCGATCGCCTATCGGCCGGGCAAGTTCTTCAATGCCTCTCTGGACAAGGCCAGCGCCGACAACGAACGGAACAGCCTGTGCATCGACATGGCGGACGGGCGACAGATCGCCGTGGTTCAGATCGCTGGATTGGTTGCGCGGCGGATCGTCTGTTTTTCCGCGCAGGGCGACGTCTTGGCAACCGGTGAAAGGTTTGGCCTGATACGCTTCGGTTCGCGACTGGACGTCTATTTGCCGGATGGTGTGCAACCACTTGTCGCTCTGGGGCAAACCATGATCGCGGGCGAGACGGTCCTTGCCGACTTGGCCTCGGACGAGCCTGCTCGTTCGGCGCGAACAGATTAAAGCATGCCCCACCCGTTGCCCGACAAGAGAAAGAAAATCAACGTCCTGCAGCTGCTGCCGAATCTGGTCACCATCTCGGCCATATGTGCGGGGCTTTCGGCCATACGCTTTGGCTATGAAGGGAATTTCGAATTGGCCGTGCGCCTGGTTCTGGTGGCCTGCGTTCTGGATGGTCTGGACGGTCGGCTCGCGCGTTTGACGAAAAGCGAGTCGCCGATCGGTGCGGAACTGGATTCCCTGGCGGATTTCCTGAATTTCGGAGTGGCGCCTGTACTGATCATGTACCAATGGGCCCTGCAGGATTTCCAAAGCGCGGGCTGGATAGCTGTCTTGAGCTATTCCATTTGCTGCGTCCTGCGACTGGCACGATTCAACGTCGACAGCCGGATGGACAAAGAAGACACCGGATGCGGTTACTTTGTCGGTGTCCCGTCGCCAGCGGGCGCAGTTCTCGTGTTGCTGCCAATGGTTATCTCCTTTCTCTTCTCTGACCTGCCCTTGGCCGCGCCTTCGGTCATCGCTGGCCACGTTTTTCTTGTCGGTCTTTTGATGATCAGTCGCATCCCGACCTATTCCTTCAAGCAGCTGTCAATCGACCGAGGGAACGCCAAATTTTTCCTTCTTGGCGCCGGGCTTATGGCTGCAGCATTGCTGACATATCTTTGGGCCACCCTGGCGCTGATGACATTTGCCTACATCTGCAGCCTGATCTGGGCGTTTCGATCCGCTCGCAAATCAAGGAACACAAAGGACTAACGCGATGGAACTCGGCGCAATCAAGACCTCCTACGCGAGGTGGGCCCCCGTCTATGACCAGACCTTCGGCGCGATTACAAATACCGGACGGCGCGCGGCAGTCGAGTACATCAATGGACAAAGCGGGACGAGCGTTCTGGAGGTCGGTGTCGGGACCGGTCTTGCACTACGAAACTATCGTTCAGACCTTTGCGTCACGGGTATTGATTTCAGCGACGACATGCTGGCCAAGGCGCGGGAAAAAGTCGATCGCTTCGGGTTGGGGCACGTCAGGAGCCTCCGGCAGATGGATGCGCGAAGTCTCGATTTTCCGGACAATCATTTCGATACCGTCGCAGCGATGCACATCATCTCTGTCGTGCCGGAACCCGAACGCGTGATGGCCGAGATAGCGCGGGTCTGCAAACCCGGAGGCAAGGTCGTCATCACCAATCACTTCGCCCAGGAAACCGGTATCATGGCACGGATCGAACGATTTTTTGCGCCATTCGCAAACCTGTTGGGCTGGCATTCCGATTTCGACATCGGCACCGTGCTTAAACAACCGGAGCTTACGGTCAGAGAGAAGAAACCGCTGCCCCCTTTCGGCATGATGACGTTCCTGGTGCTTGAGAAAGCGGATCGGTGATCCGCCAAGAACAGAGCGGGAAAGATCATCAGCGCGGCGGAAGAGCGTTTCCGACAGAACCCCATCTGTCAGCCAAGGGTTGCCTGACGGCGACAGCCTGATTTGGAACGACGGACGAGCATCGGCGCCTTGTGTCCCGATTGGATACGCCATGCAGCATTAGGCACGAACGGGACTCATGACTGCCCTCTGAGGCAGCTCAGCGTTGAACTTGAAGATGCGCTGGCGATTTCTAAAGCTATTGAAATCTAAACGCCTCGGCCATCTTCAAGGACGACCCGAGGACGAAACCGCTCGCGCAGCAATGGCGCGTGTGGCTGGCCCTCGGGGTCAAAGCAGTCGCTGCGCTTCGAACCTCACCGCTTTCCCAAGCACGAATTTTTCAAGGCCCGCCGTCCCGGGGACACTTTTGCCTGTCGTCCATGTCCGGCACCCTTAGAGAAACCGACCACCCCGTTCGATGACCTCGATCTGATAACCATCGGGGTCCGCGACAAAGAAGAAACGGGCGAACCTCTTTCCGTCCGGCGCGAATTCGACGATCTTGCGCGGTGCCAGCCCCGCATGGGTCAGCCGCTTGTGGGTGTCGTCCAGGTCCGCGACCGAAACCGCAAGATGACCATACCCGTCGCCCAGGTCATAGGGTTCGGTACGTCCCTTGTTCACGGTGAGTTCGATCTCGAAGCTGCTCTCTGCATTGCTCAGGTAGACCAGCGTGAAATCATCGAAGTCCTTGCGTTCCGAGATCTCCAACCCGAAAGCCGTCCGGTAGAAATCGACCGAACGTGCCTCGTCGAGCACGCGGATCATGCTGTGTATTGCCTTGGCCATGCTGTTCCTTCCGGTAAATTGCCAATGTCGCACGTCTCCTACCCTGTTTGGGGACATGGCAAGAACGTGGATCATTGGCAACCGACCTGAAACGCTCGGACGGGGGCAGTCAACGCCGCCGCAAGGTCGACCACGGCAACAGCGGGCAGCGCCTCACCGATACAGCAGCGACCCCCCCTCCGCGAAGAGGTGCACCTTGTCCGGTTCCGCGCCCAGCGACACCTGCTTGCCACGCATCTCGCGGTGGATGCCGGGCAGCTTGCCGATGACCGGGTCGCCCCCACCTTCGGCCTGGAAGTAGAGCAGCGTCACCTCCCCAAGGGCCTCGGTGATCTCGACCATGCCGGAATAGATCGGCGTGTCCTCGGTGGGCACGAAATCCTCGGGCCGCACGCCGACATTGACCCGCAGCCCCTTGTCAGCCTCGGTGGTCGGATAGTCCGAGAGGGCCGTACCGTCGCCGTCCAGTTTCACGCGGGTCTGCGTGCCGGTCTCGACCACTTCGCCGGGCAGCAGGTTCATCGAGGGTGAGCCGATGAACTGCGCCACGAACTCGCTGTTGGGCCGCTCGTACAGTTCCAGCGGGCTGCCCACCTGCGCGATCCCCTTGTTGGCCAGCACGACAATCCGGCTGGCCAGCGTCATCGCCTCGACCTGGTCATGGGTGACGTAGATCATGGTCCTGTCGGGCATCTGTTCCTTCAATTGCGCGATCTCGATCCGCGTCGCCACCCGCAGCGCAGCATCCAGGTTCGAGAGCGGTTCGTCGAACAGGTAGACCTTGGGATCGCGCACCAGCGACCGCCCAATGGCCACCCGCTGTCGCTGGCCACCGGACAGGGCCTTGGGCAGGCGGTCGAGGTAGGGATCCAGTTGCAGCATCTTGGCCGCCCGATCCACCGCCGCGTCGATCTCGTCAGGGCTTTTCTTCGCCAGTTTCAGCGCAAAGGACATGTTCTCGCGCACGGTCATATGGGGATACAGAGCGTAACTCTGGAACACCATCGCGATGCCGCGCTGCGCGGGCGGCACGTCGTTGACCACCTGTCCGTCGATTTCCAGCGTGCCGCCGGTGATCTTTTCCAGTCCCGCGATCATTCGCAGAAGCGTGGATTTGCCACAGCCCGAGGGGCCGACGAAGACGATCAGCTCGCCCTCGTCGATCTCGAGGTTGATGTCGCGCAGCACCTGCACGGTGCCGCCATAGGTCTTTTCGACATCGGTCAGTTTCAGGTTGGCCATGTCCCCTCCCCCTCTTTCTCGTTATGCCTGCCGCCGCGCCAGCGCGGGCTGCCAAGGTCCAAGGTGCAGCTTGCCGTCCGGCGCCGCCGTGGCGCTGCCCAGTTCCTGCCCGATCTGCTGCCAGGTGCCGGCGGGCATCTCGATCACCGCCGGCTCTCCGCTCATGTTGACCGCGACAAAGACCTCTTCGCCTTCGTGGCTGCGGGTGAAATGCACGACGCTGCCTGTCGCTTTGACCTTGTCATGCGTGCCTTTGACCAGCGCGGGCTGGGTCGCCCGGAAATGGATCGCCTTGCGATAGTGGTGAAGAAGCGCGCCAGGATCGTCCTCCTGAACCGCGACAGCATGACCAAGATGCGCGTGGCTGACCGGCAACCAGGGCGTTCCCGTGGAAAAGCCGCCGTTCTGGTTCGACTGTTCCCAGACCATCGGCGTGCGGCACCCGTCGCGGCCCTTGAACTCGGGCCAGAACTCGATCCCGTAGGGGTCTTGCAGGTCCTCGAACGGCACGTCGGCCTCGGGCAGGCCCAACTCTTCGCCCTGGTAGATACAGACCGACCCGCGCAGGCACATCATCAGCGTGGCAAAGGCCCTTTGCGCGGAGGGTGTGAGTTCCCACCGCGATGCGTGGCGCACCACGTCATGGTTGGAAAAGGCCCAGCAGGCCCAGCCGTCCGGCACCACCGTGTCGACCCGCTCCATCACGTCGGCAATGCGCGCAGCGTCCGGCTGGGTGCCCGAGAGGAACTCGAAGGAATAGCACATGTGCACCCGCTCGTCCCCGGCGGTGTATTCGCCCATGATCTCCAGCCCCTTCTGGGCATCGCCGACCTCTCCCACTGCCGTGGTCGCGTCGTATTCGTCCAGCACGGCGCGGAAACGGGCCAGGAAATCGAGGTTCTCGGGGCGGTTCTTGTCGTAGAGGTGCAGCTGGTGATTGTAGGGGTTCACCCGCGGCGCGATCGAGGCGTCTCGCTGATCCACCGGCAAGGGCGGGTTGTCGCGCAGTTTCTGGTCGTGGACGTAGAAGTTGATCGTATCCAGGCGGAAGCCGTCGACACCACGATCCAACCAGAAGCGGACCACGTTCAAGAGCGCATCCTGCACGTCCGGGTTGTGAAAGTTCAGGTCCGGCTGCTCGGTCAGGAAGTTGTGCAGGTAATACTGTTCGCGCCGCGCGTCCCATTGCCAGGCCGGACCGCCGAAGATCGACAGCCAATTGTTGGGCGGATTGCCGTCGGGCTTGGGATCGGCCCAGACGTACCAGTCCGCCTTCGGGTTGTCGCGACTGGCCCGGCTTTGCGCGAACCAGGGATGCTGGTCCGAGGTATGCGACAGCACGAGGTCGATCATCACCCGGATGCCCAGCTTGTGCGCCGTGTCCACCATGACATCGAAATCGCTGAGCGAGCCGAACATCGGGTCCACGTCGCAGTAATCGCTGACGTCATAACCAAAATCCTTCATCGGCGAGGTGAAGAAGGGCGAGATCCAGATGGCGTCGACGCCGAGGCTGGCCACATAGGGCAGACGTGCCGTGATGCCGTTGAGGTCGCCGATCCCGTCGCCGTTGCTGTCCTGGTAGCTGCGCGGGTAGATCTGGTAGATCACCGCTCCACGCCACCAGTCCTTGTCGGCTTTCGGATCGGTCTGGGTTTGCAGTTGCGCGTTCATGTCTTGATCCTTCGCGTCCCGGGCTTCACCCGGGACATCCTGTCCCGGTGCCCGCAGGGGGTGACCCCGGATCAGGTCCGGGGCGGGGTTTACTTGACAGAGCCGGCCAGAAGGCCGCGCACGAGATAGCGTTGCATGGCAAAGAAGACGACCAGCGGCACCGCGATCGAGACAAAGGCCGCCGTTGCGAGGATTTCCCAGTTGCCGCCGCGCGTGCCCAGCAGTTCGACGATCTGGTTGGTCATCACGGTGGTCTGGCCCGTCGCGTCGATCAGAAAGACCTTGGCCACCAGCAGGTCGTTCCAGGTCCAGAGGAACTGGAAGATGGCGAAACTGGCCAGCGCCGGGAAGGACAGCGGCAGGATGATCTTGGTGAAGATCTGGAACTCCGTCGCGCCGTCCACGCGAGCATTCTCGATGATGTCGCGCGGCAGGCCGGCCATGTAGTTACGCAAGAGGTAGACCGCCAGCGGCAGGCCGAACCCGGTATGCGCCAGCCAGACGCCGAGGTAGCCCTTGCCGATGCCGATGGCCAGGTGCAGCTTCAGAAGCGGGATCAGCGCCAGTTGCAGCGGCACGACCAGCAGGCCCACGACAAAGGCGATCAGCAGCGCCCGACCGGGGAAATCCATCCAGGCCAGCGCATAGGCGGCAAAGGCGGCGACCACGATGGGGATGATCGTCGCCGGAACCGTCACCGTCAGCGTACTGAAAAAGGCGCGCCCCATGTCGTCGGTGGTCTGCGCCCCCTCGGCGGCGCCACTGGACAGTCCGATCGTCGCGGCCAGCAGGACCAGCAGCACCAGCCCGCCGACGACCGGCGCCCCCTGCGCCACGATCGCGGGCTGCGCGGCCAGCGTATAGCGCATCACACCCCATAGGATTGCCGCCGCCGCGATGTAGATGGCCAGCCGCTTGACCACGTCCTGGCCCAAAACGGTGTCGTAGTTGCGCAGGGTGAATTCCGGTGGAATCTCGGCCGTGACAAAGATCCGGATGCCGCGTCCACCGGCAATTTCCTCATCGGATACAAGGCGGTAGTCGCCGTTTTCCTGCACGGTAATTGTCCCGCCCCGGCGCAACTCGGCCTCCTCACCCGGCGCAAAGGCCGAGATGTCGCGCGAGGAGGTCCCATAGGACGAGATCGGCGCAGCCTCACGCCCCTCGACCATGAACAGGTTGCCCTCCAGCACGTAGACCCCGTCCTGTTGCACCTGTTCCTCGGGAGAATCCGTGCGCAGGGTCAGCGACTGTTCCGTTGGAAACAGCGCGTTCCACCAGCCGGAGGATGCGATCTGGTCCGCCGTGCGAAAGGAGGACACGAACAGTCCAACGGTCGGGAACAGCCAGAGCGCAACCAGCAGCACGACCGAGATATGAACCGCCCAGGTGAGCGAGGACTTGTGACCTGCGATATTGTCCATGATCCCGCTCCCTTACCGCATTTCCTTGCGGGCCTGCCGCACGTTCCAGACAAGGATCGGCGTGACCAGCAGCATGATGACGATGGCCGAGGCCGAGCCCACGCCCCAGTCATTGGCGCGGAACAGCTTGTCGAACATGTAGTTGGCCAGGACCTGCGTGCCCCATTGGCCGTTGGTCATGGCAAAGACGATGTCGAAGATCTTGAGCACGACCAGCGTGATCGTCGTCCAGACCACCATGATGGTCGGCATGATCTGCGGCACCTTGATCTTGAAGAAGATCTGGAACGGGTTGGCCCCGTCGACGATGGCCGCCTCGACCGTTTCCTCGGGGATCCCGCGCAGCGCCGCCGACAGGATCACCATCGCAAAGCCGGTCTGAATCCAGACCAGCACGATCATCAGGAAGAAGTTGTTCCAGAAGGGGATGGTCAGCCATTGCGCCGGATCGTTGCCGGTGAACCAGACATAGAGTGCGTTCAGCACGCCGATCTGTTCCGCATCCGGCGGGCGCGCGTCATAGACCAGTTTCCAAATCACCGCCGCACCCACAAAGGAAATCGCCATCGGCATGAAAATCAACGACTTGGCAATGTTGCCCCAGCCGATGCGATCGGTGAGCTGCGCTGCCAGCAGGCCAAAGGCCGTCGATAGCGCCGGCACGACGATCAGCCAGAGCATGTTGTTGCCCATCGCCTCCCAGAACTTGGATTCGCCCATCATCTGCGTGTAGTTGGCCAGCCCGATGAAGGCCCCGCCTTGATCGCGGTCGGTCAGCGACAGGCGCAGCGTCTCGAAAACCGGGTAGGCCAGGTAGAGCGTCAGCGCGAACAGCGCCGGGAACAGGAACAGCCAGGGCCGGATCATGTTGGCGCGGTTGATGTTTCGCCCCGCGTTCGGCCCCCTGGCCGGAAACAGGACCCGGTCCAGGAACTGGTTCGACGCCCAGAAGTAGCCGATACACGACCCCACGCCGATCACGATTGTCAGAAGTCCTTGTAGCGCCGGATGCATGCTGTGCTCCCTGTCACTCTGGATATTGGCCGCACGCATTCGCGCAGCGCAGGTCGTCAGAAACCCCGCCCCGGACCTGATCCGGGGCCCCTGCCCTCATCGAGCTGATCGGCCCGGCAGTGGTCCCGGGCAAGGCCCGGGACGGGTGGGTCCGGTTCGATCCGCTTACTTGAGCGAGTCCCAGCTGCTCTGGATTTCGGCCGCCACCTCTGCCGCGGGCTTACCGCCGGCATAGTCGACCATGCCGGTCCAGAAGCTGCCCGCGCCAACGCCACCGGGCATCAGGTCCGATCCGTCAAAGCGAAAGGTCGTCGCGTCCAGCAGGATCTGGTTCATCTTGGCGGTGGCCTCGTCCTTGAACTTGGACGGATCGACCGATTTCAGCGGCGTCATGAAGCCGCCATTGGCCATCCAGATCTCGTGCGCCTCGGTGGTTTGCAGGAAGGCGATCAGGTCATGTGCCGCGTCGTTTTCATTCGTGATCGCCCACAGCGTGCCCGCGCCAAGGACCGGCTGGCCCAGATCCTTGCTTTCGTAGGCCGGGAAATAGAAGAAATCGGCATCAAGGCCGACCTCTGTCCCCTCGGGGAAGAAGGTCGGAATAAATGACGCCTGACGGTGCATCATGCATTGCGGCGGTGCCGAGAACAGACCCTTGGGGCTGTCGCGGAAATCGGTCGAGGCAACTGCGCCCCGGCCGCCGGCCACCTTGTCATCCTCGATGAAGGTGCCGAATTCCTCGATCGCGGCCACGACGCGCGGATCGTCAAAGGGGATCTCGTTGGCAACCCATTGGTCATAAACTTCGGGCGGCTGCGTGCGCAGCATCAGGTCCTCGACCCAGTCCGTGGCCGGCCAGCCGGTCGCCCCGCCCGATCCCAGGCCCACGCACCAGGGCGTTTCGCCATCGTCGATCATCTGCTGCTCCAGCGCACGCAGCTCCTCCATCGTTTCCGGCACGTCGTAACCGAAATCGAGGAAGTTCTCGGGGTTGTACCAGACCAACGATTTCACATCGACCTTGTAGAAGAAGCCGAACAACTTGTCCGCATCGTCCTGGTCGGCGTAGGTCCCGAGGTCGACCCAGCTGTCGCCTGCCGCGTAATTCTCGCGAATCCAGTCGCCGGTGCCATCCTTGAGCGGGGTCAGGAAACCGCGCGACGCCATGTCGGAGGCAAGGCCCGGCTGCGGGAAGATCGAGACGTTCGGGGGCGAACCTGCTTCGGCATCGACAACGATCTGCTGCTCGAAACTGTCAGAACCCACATAGGAAACGTCATGGCCGGTCTGTTCGGCGAAGACATCCAGAACATCCTCGACCAGCTCCTGGTCCGGACCCAGCCAGGGGCCGAAAACGGTCAGCTTCTCCGCATGCGCCATGCCGGCGCCAAGGGCCAGGGCCGCGACGCTCAGGTAAAACGGTGACTTCATTGATTATCCTCCCCTCCCGCACCTCGCCGCGCGGGTTCTCCTGCGTATCCCGCACCCGTCGAAAACAAAGTTTCTCAAAGCGCTTTGGGTGGCGCCACTATCTGCGAGTCGGCCCAACCTGTCAACATTCGTCCTTTGACCATTGAAATTTACATGCTGCGGTGCGGCTAAGCTTTCTGCAATACAGCACCATCCGTGCGGTCGTCTCTTGACAAATCCGAAGCGCTTTGGGCCTTATCGTGACATGAACCTCAAGCAGCTCGCCGAACACCTCGACCTTTCCCAGACCACCGTCAGCCGTGCGCTGAACGGTTATCCAGAGGTCAGTGAAAAGACCCGGGAAAAGGTTCTGCGTGCCGCGCGCGAGCTGAACTACAGCCCCAACGCCAGGGCCAAGGGGCTGGCCACGGGCCGCGCCCATGCCATCGGTCACGTCCTGCCGATCAGCGACCAGCACGAGATGGTGAACCCGATCTTCGGAGATTTCATCGCCGGGGCCGGTCAGACCTACTCCAAGGCGGGCTACGAGGTGGTCATCAGCCTGGTCGACGACAAGGACGAGGAACAGGCCTATCGTTCGATCCGCAGCCGTGGCAATGTCGACGGGATCATCGTGCACGGCCCACGCATGACCGACGGCCGGATCGCGCTGCTGACCGAGCTGGGGCTGCCCTTCGTCGTGCATGGCCGCGCCTCTCAGGTCAGCCTGCCCTATTCCTGGCTGGACACCAACAACGGGCGCGCGTTCCAGCGCGCGACCGAGTTCCTGCTGGACCTGGGCCACCGGCGGATTGCCCTGATCAACGGGCTGGAATTCATGGATTTCGCCCACCGCCGCCGCGTCGCCTATGAGGCGGCACTGGCCGACCGTGGCATCGCGTTGGACCCGGCGCTGATGCGCTCGGAAGAGATGACAGAGGTCTATGGCTACCGCAGCGCGGCAGAGATGCTGGCGCTGGACACTCCGCCCACCGGCTTCCTTGTCTCCTCGATGATCACCGCCATCGGCGTCCGCCGGGCGATCCACGAGGCCGGGCTGGAAATGGGACGAGACGTGTCCGTCATCACCCATGACGACGACCTGGGCTATTTGCGCAACGGCCATGACGTGCCGATCTTTACCGCCACGCGCTCCTCGGTGCGCCTGGCCGGGATGCGGGCGGCTGAAATGCTGCTGGAGCTTATCCGCAATCCCGCGCATGCGCCCTTGACCCAGTTGATGGAGGCCGAGCTGATCATCGGAAGCTCGACCGGACCCGCGCAATAAAGGTTGAACATGAAACACCAGAGATCTGATTTTCCCGAAGATTTCCTCTTCGGTTGCGCCACCTCGAGCTACCAGATCGAGGGTCACGCCTTTGGTGGCGCAGGCCGCACCCAATGGGATGATTTCGCCGCGACCCCGGGGAACGTCACCCGTTTCGAGAACGGCGACAAGGCCTGCGATCACTATCACCGCTATGGCGAGGATCTGGACCTGGTCGAACAGGCCGGCTTCGACGCCTACCGCTTTTCGCTGAGCTGGGCGCGCGTGCTGCCCGAAGGGCGCGGGCCGGTCAACCAAGAGGGGCTGGATTTCTACGATCGCCTGGCCGACTCTCTGCTGGATCGCGGCATCAGGCCCTGCGCCACACTTTATCACTGGGAATTGCCCTCGCCCGTGCTGGACCTCGGCGGCTGGCGCAACCGGGACATCGCCGGCTGGTTCGCCGACTACACGCAGATCATCATGGAGCGCATCGGCGACCGGATGTTTTCCGTCGCGCCAATAAACGAGCCCTGGTGCGTCGCCTGGCTCAGCCATTTCGACGGCCACCACGCCCCCGGCGTCCGCGACATCCGCGCCACGGCGCGCGCAATGCACCACGTCCTGTTGGCACATGGCCGCGCCATCGAAACCATGCGCGGACTGGGCATGGACAACCTTGGTGGGGTCTTCAACATGGAATGGGCCGACCCAGCCGACGACAGCGCGGCCGCCCGCGCCGCCGCCGACCGCTATGACGCGATCTACAACCACTGGTTCATGGCTGGCGTGTTCAAGGGCGCCTATCCGCAGGCCGCGCTGGACGGGCTGGAGCCACATCTGCCCAGGGGCTGGCAAGAGGACTTCCCGACCATCACCGCCCCGCTCGACTGGTGCGGGATCAATTACTACACGCGCAAGCTGATCGCCCCCGCCGGAAACCCCTGGCCCGATTACCGCGAGGTCGAAGGCCCGCTGCCAAAGACCTTCATGGATTGGGAAATCTACCCCGAGGGCCTCTACAATTTCCTGACCCGCACCGCGCGCGAGTACACTGGCGACCTGCCGCTTTACGTCACCGAGAACGGCATGGCCTCGGCCGATGTGCTGGAGGATGGCAAGATTGAGGACCCGGCCCGCACCGCCTATCTGGATGCCCACCTGGACAAGGTCCGGCAGGCCATTGCCGAGGGCGTCCCGCTGAAGGGCTATTTCACTTGGTCTCTGCTGGACAATTACGAATGGGCGCTTGGGTACGAAAAGCGCTTTGGCCTGGTCCATGTCGATTTCGAGACCTTGGCGCGGACGCCCAAGGCATCGTATCACGCGCTTGCCAAAGCCCTGACCACCTGAAAGGCCACGCCATGACGCAAGAGCTTTCCGTTGTCGCCGACA
Organism: Antarctobacter albus; assembly: GCF_900101505.1. GTDB lineage: Bacteria > Pseudomonadota > Alphaproteobacteria > Rhodobacterales > Rhodobacteraceae > Antarctobacter > Antarctobacter albus. Next base: position 225,184 of record NZ_FMZI01000001.1, on the reverse strand, counting down.
TCGGCGGCACCAACACGCGGGTCGCCCTGAGCCGGGACGGCCAGGTGTTGGACGACAGCATCCGCCGCTTTCGCAACTCCGAGAACGCCGGGATCGAACCGATCCTGGACAGCTACCTGGACGACCAGAAAGTGGCCCCCGTCGGTGTCTGCATCGACATGGCCGGGCCGGTGCATGACGGGGTGGGCACGCTGACCAACCTGGACTGGACTGTGGATTCGGCCGCGCTCAAGAAGCGCATCGGGGCGGCCCGGGTTGCGGTTCTGAACGACCTTCAGGCGCAGGGGTTCGCCGTGGCACACCTGGGTCACGATAGCCTGTCGCCGGTCCTGACCGGGCGCGAAGCCCCGGCGGATGCCGTGCGCCTTGTGGTGAACGTGGGCACCGGGCTGAACGCCGTACCCGTCTACACCCAGGGCGCTCGCACCCTTGTACCCCCGGCAGAGGCGGGGCATGTCTCGCTTCTGGCGCGCGATGCCGAGGAATTGCGGCTGGTCGACTGGGTCGCTGAAAAGACCGGGCATCCGGGCCTCGAAGAGATCCTGTCGGGCCGCGGGCTGGAACGGCTTTACGCCTGGGTCTGTCACGACGAGGGCGACGGCCTGCCCCTGCCCGCGGCCGAGATCATGGCCGGGTTCGAGGCCGGTGAGCCGCGCGCGCAGCGGGCCGCACGGCTCTTTGTGCGCTTTCTGGGCCGTTACACCGGCGACCTGGCTCTGGTCACCCTGCCCTTTGGCGGCATCTATCTGGTCGGCGGCGTGACGCGCCACCTGGGCCCACACCTGCGCCACCTGGGCTTTGCCGAGGCCTTTGCCGACAAGGGGCGGTTCAATGCCTACATGACCCAGTTTCCGGTCGACCTGGTCACCGACGATTACGCCGCGCTCCGGGGCTGCGCCGCCCATCTGGCCGAGATCATGGCCGCCTGATCTGGCGCGCAAAGGCTTTCGAAAGCCCTTGCAACGGGTTTCCGAACCCGTTCCCAAGCCGCTTCGAAGCGGCTTGCCCCTTGCCCCGCGCGCGCGCCCGGGCGATACCTGCGGGACACGACACTCACCGAAAGCCCCGGAATGACCCGCACCCGCCCCGCGCAGGCGCCCGCATGATCCTGCGCGCCATTTCCCTGATGATCCTCTCGATGGCGCTGCTGGCCGGGGCGGATGCGTTTTTCAAGCTCGCCACGCTTGCCGCGCCCATCGGGCAGGTGATGACGCTGGTGGGACTGGGCGGCACGCTGCTGTTCATCGTCATGGCCCGCGCCCTGCGCGTCACTGTCTGGAGCCGTGATGCACTGCACCCGATGATCCTGCTGCGCAATCTCTTCGAGGTCTTCGGCGCCATCGGCATGGTGGTCGGGCTGCGCTATGTGCCACTGCCGGTCTTTGCCGCGATCATCCAGACCGGCCCCCTGGTGGTGACGCTGGGCGCGGCGCTGTTCCTGAACGAACATGTGGGCTGGCGCCGCTGGGCTGCCGTGGGTGTCGGCATAATCGGCATGATGATGGTGATCCGCCCCTTCGGTGCCGCGTTCACCGGATGGGAACTGTTCGCCGTCATGGGCATCACCGCGCTGTCGGCCCGTGACCTTGTCACCCGGCTTTCGCCCGGCCACATCCCGGCACTGGCGATCTCGACCTGGGGATTCGGCTCGACCCTGCTGCCGGGGCTGACGCTCTGGGCACTGACACCGGAACCCTCCAGCTTTACCGGCGCCGCGCTCTGGCCGACCCTGGGCGCGGTCGTGGTGACGACCTCGGGGTACCTGGCCATCACCTCGGCCATGCGCATGGCACCGGCCTCGATCGTGGCACCTTTCCGCTATTCGCGGCTCGTGTTCACCACCGGGCTGGGCGTGCTGATCTTTGGCGATCGACCGGATTTCTGGACGCTTGCGGGCTCCGCCCTCATCCTCGTCGCCGGGCTTTATACCTTCGTGCGCGAGCGGCGGCTGGCCCGCGCCGCGGAGGCCTGATCCACCTGCCCGTTACTGGGCGACGGAACGTCATCAAGGGGTTACAATGACTGGGTTTCTTCGTTCCGCAGCCCTGTCTGCCCCGGACCGTTAGCGCGCGACGTTAGCGCAACCCTCACACACAAAGGGGCGTTAGCGCTATCGCTCACGTTTACTTTCCCCGCGCGCCTGTTATGACACCGGCGAACGGACAGCCTTGAGGGACCAGATCCATGAGCACCATTATCGACATCCACGCGCGCGAGATCCTCGACAGCCGCGGCAACCCGACCGTCGAAGTCGACGTCACCCTCGAAGACGGATCGATGGGCCGGGCGGCCGTGCCCTCGGGCGCCTCGACCGGCGTGCACGAAGCGGTGGAAAAACGCGACGGCGACAAGGCCCGCTACATGGGCAAGGGCGTTCTGGATGCCGTGGCCTCCGTGAACGGCGAACTCGCCGAGGCGATCCTGGGCTTCGACGCCACCGAACAGGTCGCCATCGACCTTGCCATGTGCGAACTGGACGGGACCGAGAACAAGGGCCGCCTGGGCGCCAATGCCATCCTGGGTGTCAGCCTGGCCACCGCCAAGGCCGCGGCGGAATTCACCGGGCAACCCCTGTTCCGCTACGTCGGCGGCACCTCGGCGCGCACCCTGCCCGTCCCGATGATGAACATCATCAACGGCGGCGAACACGCGGACAACCCGATCGACATCCAGGAATTCATGATCATGCCGGTCGCCGCGACCGACATCCGCGAAGCGGTGCGCATGGGTTCCGAGGTGTTCCACACCCTGAAAAAGGAACTCAGCGCGGCGGGCATGTCCACCGGCCTCGGCGATGAAGGCGGCTTTGCGCCGGAACTCAAGAGCACCCGCGACGCGCTGGATTTCATCCTGAAGTCGATCGAGAAGGCCGGTTTCAAGCCCGGCGAGGACATGTATCTGGCCCTCGACGCCGCCTCGACCGAGTATTTCAAGGACGGCAAATACGAGATGAAGGGCGAAGGCCTCTCGCTGACCCCGGATGAAAACGTGGCCTACCTGCAGGCCCTGGTGAACGACTACCCGATCATTTCGATCGAGGACGGCTGTGCCGAGGACGACTGGGACGGCTGGCGCATGCTGACCGAGGTGTTGGGCCAGAAGGTGCAGCTGGTGGGTGACGATCTTTTCGTGACCAACCCCGCGCGCCTGGCGATGGGCATCGAACAGGGCTGTGCCAACTCGATGCTGGTCAAGGTCAACCAGATCGGCACCCTGACTGAAACCCTGCAGGCCGTGGACATGGCGCACCGCGCGCGCATGACCAACGTGATGTCGCACCGTTCCGGTGAGACCGAGGACGCGACCATCGCCGACCTCGCCGTTGCCACCAACTGCGGCCAGATCAAGACCGGCTCGCTGGCGCGTTCGGACCGGCTCGCGAAGTACAACCAGCTGATCCGGATCGAGGAGATGCTGGAAGACACTGCAATCTATGCGGGACGCAGTATCCTCCGCTAACAACCTTTTGGTTTCAAAACCTTAACAGGGCCCTAAGGCATGCCATCGGGCCCTGTTCATTCGGGTAGCATTCCGAATAACGCAAGTGACGCGGCCCAGGAGATTGCGTACCCTGAGCCATGTTTTATCGTGATCACAGCCGCATGTTCGCGCGGCCCAGGCGGAGAGACGCAGGACATGGCCCCGCTCCCCTCCCGTGACAATTATCAGACGCGGCTGGACGAGATGCGGCGCGCCGAATACGGATCCCCGCTCGAGATCGTGATCCGCTATGTCGTCATTGCCGTGGTGGTCTCCGTGCTGCTGCTAGTCATCGACCGGCAGATCGCCCTGGCCTGGGGTGCGGCTTACCTTGTCTTCGAAGGCGGGCTTGCCTTCCTGCTGCTGCGCCTGCGGACAGGTCCGGCGCCGTTGCGTTACTGGGGTGCGCTGGCCTGCTACGTTCTGGCCGGTTTCTCTTTCCTGGCGCTGCCGCTCTACCTGGTGTCCGTCCAGATGAACCCCGGAACGACCTTTGCAGGCGCTGCGGGTCTCGTGGGTTACGCGCTCTACACCCTGCAACGCCCGCAGCGCGAATCCGGGTTGCTGGTCGCCGACTGCGCTCTGGTCTCCATCATGATGCTGTCGCTCGTGGTGTTGCTGCAGCCACTTCTCGAGACCTGGACCGACCGGCTTCTGGTCGCCTTCGTCGCCCTGGCGGTGCTTGGCTACTACATCGGGTCGATGATCGTGGGTTGGCGGCTGCAGGCCGATCTGCGCACCGCGCAGAAACGCTATGCCAGCGCACAGATGGCCCGCGCCCTGGGTCAGTTCGTCGGCGGCGTCGCGCATGAATTCAACAACCAGCTGACCGTCATCCTGGGCAACCTCGAACTGTTCGAGACCCTGCCCGATGCCCGTGAACGCCAGGCCGCCATCGAAGAAAGCCGCGCCGCCGCCAGCCGCGCTGCGGTCACCGTCCGACAACTCATGGCGGCCAGCGGTCGCACCCGCCTGTCACCTGCCCCGATCCCGATGGAAGGGTTCCTCTTCGACCTGACAGAGGTCCTGAGCGACATGCTCGGCCCCGACATGCGGGTCGAGACCCAGCCGCCCGACGATCCGCTCGTGGCCCTGGCCGACCGTGACATGCTGGAAACCTGCGCCATTCAACTGTGCCTGAACGCGCAGGAGGCAACGGGCGGATACGGCACGATCCGGATCACCGCGGAACGTCGTGGCTCTGCCGGAGGGCTGGACCCCGCTCCCGAATCCCCTCCGCCCTACGTCGCGCTGATCGTCGAGGATGACGGACCCGGCGTGCCGGAAGAGGCCCTGCCGCGCCTTGCGGAACCCTTCTACACCACCAAGCCTCCGCACGAAGGCAGCGGCCTCGGCCTGTCCTCCGTTGCCGGCTTTGCCCGCCAGTCCGGCGGCGGCATGATGCTGGACCGCCCGCTACGCGGCGGCTTGCGCGTGGTGCTCTACATGGTCGAAACGCCCAACACGCCGAGCAAACCCGGTGCTCAGCTCTCGGGCTCCTGGTAGACGCCCTGTTCCTTCAGCGCATCGACCACTTCCTTGGGCATGTAGGTCTCGTCATGCTTGGCCAGGATCTCCGAGGCCTCGAACACGCCGTCCACATAGCGACCGGTGCCGACCATGCCCTGGTTCTCCTCGAAGAGGTCAGGCAGCACGCCGGTATAGACCACGGGCACCGTCGCCCCGCCATCGGTCACACTGAACCGGATCTGCTCACCCGCGCCCCGCACAAGGGACCCTTCCTCGACCAGCCCGCCGATGCGGAACACCTCGTTCGGAGCAGGCGGCTCTTCCATCACCTGGCTGGGCGAGCGAAAGAAGTTGATCCCGTCGCGCATGGCGTAACCGATCAGCCCGGTCGAGACGATCAGCGCCACGGCGGCCAGCGCAACGATCTGGATCCGCCTTTGTTTCTTGAGGGATTTCAGGGCCATGTGGATCCTCTTTCACCGCGTCGCGAAGCTATGCCGCAAATATAGAGAAACCACGGGCCCTTGGGGAGGGGCTTGCACAATTTGCCGCGCCTGCCAGCTTCTTTGGGCCAGAAATACCTCCGGGAGGAGTTTGAGGAGGGCAGCGCCCTCCTCAAGGCCTGCGTGGCCTGAACGCAAACTCACCTGCGCGCGCGGCCAGCGCGCTCCGCTGGATCAGGGGAAACAGGGCGCCAGCATCAACCCGGCGGTTTCCGCCTCGCCCAGCATCAGGTTGGCGTTCTGCAACGCCTGCCCCGAACTGCCCTTGCACAGATTGTCCAGCGCGGCCACGACAATGGCCCTCCCCGGACGCCGGTCGCCGCTGACCCCGAGATGGCAAAAGTTCGAACCGCGCACATGGTGGGTCGAAGGGGTCTCGCCAAAGGGCAGCACCTCGACAAAGGGTTCATCCGCATAGGCCGTGGTCAACGCGGCATGGATCGCCTGCGGATCGCCTTTCAGGTAGGCGGTCGCCAGGATGCCCCGGTTGAACGGGCCAAGGTGCGGGGTGAACTGGATCTCGACCGGGCGGCCCGCCAGGGCGCTGAACTCCTGGTCGAACTCGCCCAGGTGACGATGCGTCCCGCCGACCGCATAGGCATTTGTGCCCTCCGACAGCTCCGCGTGCAGCAGGTTTTCCTTCAGCGACCGTCCCGCACCGCTGACGCCGCATTGCAGGTCCAGGATGATCTCGTCGAGGTCGATCAACCCGCCCGAGATCAGTGGCCGCAGGATGTATTGCCCGGTTGCCGCGTTGCAGCCCGTGCCCGCCACCAGCCGCGCGCCCTTGATCTGGTCGCGGTAGAACTCGGTCAGACCATAGACCGCCTCGGCCTGCGTCTCCACGGCCACATGCGCATTGCCGTACCATTTCTCGTAGTCCGCCGGATCGCGCAGCCGGAAGTCCGCCGAGAGGTCGACGATCTTCACCGATTTCGGCAATTGCGAGATCACCTCCTGGCTGGTCTTGTGCGGCAGGGCGCAGAAACAGAGGTCGATCCCGGCAAAGTCGATCTGCTCCCAGGTCACGAGATCCGGCAGGTCCAGGTGGCGCAGGTGCGGAAAGACCTGGGCAAGGCTTTGGCCGGCCTTGGAATTGGCAGCCAGTGCCTTGATCTCGAACGAGGGGTGGGTGGCGAGCAGCCGGATCAGCTCGGCCCCGGTGTAGCCGGAGGCACCGATGATGGCGATGGAATGGGTCATGTCAGGTCACCTGCAGATTGGGGCGCACGGGTCGCACCGCGCGAAATGCGGGAAATAAAGGAGAAAGGCGCCGCCGAAGGGGACGGCTGGCGGGTCATCGTCGCAGGCGCAGGGCGTGAAAGGCGGTCATGACAGGGCTCCTCTGATCAAAGGCTATAGCCGCCCCCTCCCCTGTAATCAATGGAGAAAACCGGCGCTTGCACGGTTGATCCCCGGCGCGGTCGCCGCCAATATGCCGACATGGCACAAGTGGCAGGTGACAGACCCGTACCGCTCTGGCGGTTGTTCTGGCGAATGGGCGGATGGCTCACGCTGATTTTCGTTCTGATCCTCTCGATCCTGACCTTCATCAGCCACATCTCGTTGAACCTCGCGCATCGCTTTGACGCCGAGGGGCGCGAGACCGCCGCCGACCTTCTGGACAAGTACCAGCGCGTCACCACCGACAGCGACGGCGATCGCGAAGTCACCTATTACTTCCAGCTCCGCTTCGAGACCAACAGGGGTGAGACGATCAACCTAACCCGCTCGGTCGGTTCCAGCCTCTATCGCAACAGTGACATCGGCGACCGCGTGCCGATCTGGTATCTTGAAAGCGCTCCCGACACGACCGAGCTGCGCCGAGGTGAAAATCGGACTGCCTCGGTCATCACGCGCTGGATTGCGCTGATCTTTGGCGTCGCGGCCCTGCTGGCCATGTGGTTTCCCGGACGAAAGGCCGTGGCCGCCGTGCGCGCCAGGCGCTACGGCACGCGCGAGACCGCGCGGGTGACGGGCACCAAGCGCACCAATTACCGCGTCAACAACCGCTATCGCTATCGACTGACCTGGGAAGAGCAAAACGGGCGCCACGGTGAAAGCCTGGCGTACAAGGAACACCAGTTGAGCCCCTATCAGCCTGGCCAGGAAATCACCGTCTACCAGGGGATCAAGCGCGCCTGGTGGTCCGGCGACGTGGGCGAACGGCCCGGCACGTCAGAATAGCCCCGGACCGGACTGCGCCACCATTCAGGCCGCGTCGAAAGAAATCTTGCGGCGCAGGAACTGTGTTGCGTTCTGCGAGACCTTCAGCGGGTTGCCCGTGGTCAGGAAACCGCTTTCCGTGCCCGGGCCCATCATGTCCGGATGTCGCTCCAGGTAGTCCGACAGCGATTCCGCCACGAGATTGGCCTGCGAATAGACCGACACATCCGGTCCCAGCGCCTCCTGGAAGATGTCCTGCATCAGCGGATAATGCGTGCAGCCCAGGATCGCCGCCTCCGGGGCCGGCATCTTGCGTTTCAGCGCATCGACATGGCTGTGCACCAGCGCCTCGGCCAGGATCATGTCGCCTTCCTCGATGGCATCGACGAGACCGCCGCAGGCCTGCGCCTCGACATCGACGCCGATGGCGCGGAAGGCCAGTTCGCGCTGAAAGGCCCGGCTGCGCACGGTCGCCGGCGTGGCAAAAAGCGCGACATGTTTGACAGCCACTTCGCGTGGGGGGGAATTGTCGCCCCACTGGCGTTCGGTCAGCGCCTCGATCAGCGGGACAAAGACGCCCAGAACGCGCTTGTCGCGGGGAATCCAGCTTTCCTGCATCCGGCGCAGCGCCGCCGCAGAGGCGGTGTTGCAGGCCAGGATCACCAGGTCACAGCCCGCGTCCCACAACCGTTCCGTTGCCGCGCAGGTCAGGTTGTAGACATCGTCGGCATCGCGCACACCATAGGGCGCGTGCTTGTTGTCACCGAAATAGACAAAGGGCACATCCGGCAGGCGTTTCGATACCGCATCCAGCACCGTCAGCCCACCGAGGCCGCTGTCGAAGATCCCTACCGCCATGCTCTCGCGCTCCCGCCTGCCCTGCGGCGCGTCTTGTCAGTGGCGCGCCTTCGGCTTTTCCTTGTGTTTCTCTTCGAACTCGAACCCGTAGTCGTAGGACGCCAGGGGAGTCGGAGACAGCTCATAAGTGGCTTTTCGCAGGAAATCCATCATCGCGCGCGCATCCTTGGCCCTTGCGTCGATTTCCGCCCTCGGGATCGCCTCCCCGATGGCGACGCGCACGGGCGTGTCCACGCGTTTGCGGAATTCCTTGATCAACAGCCCCATGCGCAACGTCGTGTGCAGGTGGCTGGCCAGCTGGAACAGGCGCGAGGTGTGGCCGTCGAAATAGATCGGAACCACGGTCGCGTTGGACTTGGCGATCATCCGGGCCGTAAAGGTCCGCCAGCCCGGGTCCATCGGGCGGCCAAAGGGCTTGCCCGCCGTCGCCACGGTGCCGCCGGGAAAGATGCCGATGCATCCGCCACTCGCGAGATAGTCGAGCGCCTCTTTCCGGGTCGCCAGGTTCTGCTGCACCGCTTCCTTCGTCTCTTCGAAACTGACGGGCAACACGATCCGGTCCAGTTCTTCGGCCTTGCGAAAGATCTTGTGCGCCAGAATACGGAAATCGCCCCGCACGACGGACAGGATATGGCCCAGCATCAGCCCGTCGAGAATGCCGTAGGGATGGTTGGCAATGACGATCAGCGGCCCGTCCTTGGGCAGGTTGTCCAGGCTGCCGCCGACCACCTCGAGGCCCAGGCCATAGCGTTCGACCATGACCTGCCAGAAATCCCGCCCCTGCGCGACCTCATGTTCATAGCCTTCGGCCCGTCGGATCAGACCGATCCGGCCCGTGGCATTTTCCATCAGCCGGATCATGGCACGCCCGCCCCGGGTACTGGCCGAATAGCTGTACGAGATGTCACGGGCGATCTGACGCCGGTTCGGCATCGGCAACGGGTCCTTCTTGGTGTCGTGCGCCATTTTACTGTCGTTCGACCCTTGTGACCAGAATATGTGACATTCCGATGAAGCTTTCGTGACCCGGCGCGGGCGCCTTTTCCCTTACTCCGCCGCCTCCTTCAAGGGGCTTCCGCCTTGCCGTAGGACCGAAAGCAGCTCTTCGCGCCGCTTGGCGGCCTTGGCCTCGTTGCCAGCCTTGACCGGACCGAAACCGCGGATTTGCAGAGGCAATTCGGCCAGGGCAACCAGCGCATCCATTGTTTCAGGGCGTGCCTTGGGCAGCCACTCGGCCATGTCGGCCTCGTACTGCTTGATCAACGCGCGTTCCATGCGGCGTTCTTCGCTGCGGCCGAAAATGTCCAGCGGCGTGCCGCGCAGGCCCTTCAAGCGGGCCAGCAGGCGGAACCAGCGCAGCATCCCTTCGCCAAAGGTCTTTTTCACCGGGCGGCCATCGGCACCGGTTTTCGATAGGATCGGCGGCGCAAGGTGGAAGGTCATCTTGAAGTCGCCGCCGAAGGTGCCCGCAGCCTTGTCGCGGGTCTCCAGCAGCAGGCGGGCGACCTCGTATTCGTCCTTGTAGGCAAGTAGCTTGTGATACCCCTTGGCGACGGCCTCTTTCAGACGCTTGTCCTCGATGGGATCGACCAGCTTGCGATAGCGCTTCGCCAGCCCCTTGCCCTGGTATTCCACCAGGTGGTCGGCGCGGAAGGCAATCTTTTCCTCGAGGCTTTTGGGTTTCGCCACCACCTTGGGCGTCAGCAGATCCCGCGCCTCTTGCGGGTACAGCACCGCCCAACGGCCGATCTCGAAGGCGCGCAGGTTCTTGTCCACCGCGGCACCGTTCAGCTCCACAGCCTCGGCGATGGCGTCATGACCCAGCGGGATCAGCCCCTGCTGCCAGGCGGCGCCCAGGATCATCATGTTGGAAAAGATCGAGTCACCCAGCGTTGCGCGGGCCAGCTCCGAGGCATCGAAAAAGGCTACACGGTCCTGAAGCCGCGCCTCGAGCGCGAGCCGCAACTGGTCGGTGGGCAGGGTGAATTCCGTGTCACGGGTGAAGTCGCCGGTGATGATTTCATGGCTGTTGACCACGGCGCCGGTCTGGCCGGTGCGGGTCAGGCCAAGAGTCTTGGACCCGGCAGAGACAACGAGGTCACCACCGATCAGCGCATGAGCCTCGCCGGTGGCGACGCGTACGGCGCTGATGTCTTCGGGGGTTTCGGCCAGCCGCAGGTGGATATGGACGGCCCCGCCCTTCTGCGCGAGGCCCGCCATCTCCATCATGGCCGCGCCCTTGCCATCGATCTGCGCCGCTTGCGCCAGCACCGCGCCGATGGTCACCACACCTGTGCCGCCGACGCCGGTGATGACGACGTTATGCGTGCCGTCGATCCCGGGAATCTGCGGCGCGGGCATGTCGGGCAGGTGCAGTTCCGTGGTTGCGGATTTCTTCACCTGCGCGCCTTCGAGGGTCACGAAGGAGGGACAGAACCCCTTGAGGCAGGAAAAGTCCTTGTTGCAGGCGCTCTGGTCGATCTCGCGCTTGCGGCCCAGTTCGGTTTCCTTGGGCGTGATGGCGACACAGTTCGACTGTACCCCGCAATCGCCGCAACCCTCGCAGACATCGGTATTGATGAAGACGCGCTGATCGGGATCGGGGAAATTGCCGCGTTTGCGGCGGCGACGTTTCTCGGCGGCGCAGGTCTGGACATAGATGATGGCGGAAACGCCCTCTGTCTGGGCCATGCGCTTCTGCACGGTCTCCAGCTCGGCGCGTTCAAAGGTCTGCACGCCGTCCGGGAAAGAGGCAGGGTTCACCTCTTCCTTTTCATCGTAGACCACGGCGACGGCTTCGACACCCATCGCCTTGACCTCGGCGGCGATGCGCTGTGGCGTCAGCCCGCCCTCGTTCTTTTGCCCGCCGGTCATGGCGACCGCGTCGTTGAACAGGATCTTGTAGGTGATGTTTGTGCCAGCCGCCAAAGCGGCGCGGATCGCCTGCACACCCGAGTGATTGTAGGTGCCGTCACCGAGGTTCTGGAACACATGGCCGCGTTTCGAAAACGGCGCCTCGCCAATCCAGTTCGCGCCCTCTGCCCCCATGTGGGTAAAGCCCAGCGTCTCGCGGTCCATCCACTGTACCATGTAGTGACAGCCGATGCCGGCATAGGCGCGGCTGCCCTCGGGCACCTTGGTCGATGAATTGTGCGGGCAACCGGCGCAGAAATAGGGGAGACGGGCGGCGATCTCGGGCAGGTTGTCGGCGCGTGCCGCTTCTTCGATCTGCGTCAGCCCGGCCTTGATCCGGTCGGTGCCCCGGCCTTCCTCGACGAAAATTTCGCCCAGCTTGCGCGCGATCCATGTCGGGTCCAGCGCGCCACGGGTCGGGAACAGCTCATCGCGGTGCATGCCGCCTGCCCCGCCCTTGTACCAGCCATAGACGCGGCGGCCCTGGCGGTTGTCGAACAGCGCCTCCTTGATCTGCACCTCGATCAGCTTGCGCTTTTCCTCGATGACCACGATCAGGTCGAGCCCCTCGGCCCAGTCGTAGAACCCCTGCATGTCCAGCGGAAAGACCTGCCCGACCTTGTAGGTCGTGATCCCCAGGCGTTCGGCCTCACCCTCGTCGATGCCCAGCAGCGACATGGCATGTTGCAGGTCGAGCCAGTTCTTGCCCGCCGCCACCAGGCCGATCTTGGCCCCCGGCTTGCCCCAGACCCGCTTGTCCATGCCGTTGGCGCGCGAGAACGCCTCGGCGGCAAAGCGTTTGTAGTCGATCATCCGCGCCTCTTGCGCGTGCGGCGTGTCCTGAAGGCGGATGTTCAACCCGCCCTCGGGCATGTCGAAGTCAGGCGTGACCAGTTGCACCCGGTCGGGGCGACCATCGACCACGGCTGTCGCCTCGATCGTGTCCTTCATCGTCTTCAGACCGACCCAGAGGCCGGAAAAGCGCGACAGCGCATAGCCATACAGGCCGTAGTCCAGGATCTCCTGCACGCCGGCGGGCGACACGACCGGCATGTAGGCATCCACCAGCGCCCATTCGGACTGGTGCAGCACGGTCGAGGATTCGCCGGTGTGGTCGTCACCCATCGCCATCAGCACGCCGCCATGTTTCGATGTGCCCGCCATGTTGGCGTGGCGCATGGCATCGCCGGACCGGTCGACGCCCGGCCCCTTGCCGTACCAGAGGCCAAAGACCCCGTCGAATTTGCCCTCGCCGCGCAGCTCCGCCTGTTGGCTACCCCAGAGCGCGGTGGCAGCCAGGTCCTCGTTCAGCCCTTCCTCGAACTTCACATCGGCGGCACGCAGGTATTTCTCGGCCCGGCGCATCTGCATGTCGACCGCGCCCAGCGGGGACCCCCTGTAGCCCGTGACAAAACCGGCGGTGTTCAGTCCTGCGGCCCGGTCGCGGGCCTTCTGGGTCAGCATCAGCCGGACAAGGGCCTGTGTCCCGTTCAGCAGGACCTTGTCCTTGTCCAGGTCGAACCGGTCGTTCAGCGTAATCTGGTGCTTGCTCATCGCGCGCCTCCTAACGCAGAAGATATGTGCATTCAGGGTAAAATATAGGTCAGACTGTATGACCCGAACAGGGAAAATATCGCGAAAATGACGTGTTAGTCCTGTAAAGCCCTTAACAAACGCATTCTGTCGTATAATGAGACAGACAAACAAGACTGTGGCGATATGGATTGGGATAAGCTCAGAATATTTCACGCGGTTGCTGACGCAGGCAGCCTCACGCACGCGGGCGATACGCTTCACCTGTCACAATCGGCGGTGTCGCGGCAGATCCGTGCGCTCGAGGAATCACTGAACACCACCCTGTTCCACCGTCACGCCCGTGGTCTGATCCTGACCGAGCAGGGCGAACTTCTGTTCGACGCGACCTCGTCGATGATCAAGCGGATCGACGCCGCCACCGCCCGCATCCGAGACAGCGAGGAAGAGGTCTTTGGCAAGCTGCGCGTGACCACGACGCATGGCTTTGGCGCCCTCTGGCTGGCACCGCGCCTTTTCAAGCTCTACGAGAAATACCCCGAGCTGAACATCGACCTGATGCTGGAGGAACGCGTGCTGGATCTTCCCATGCGCGAGGCCGACGTGGCCATCCGCATGAAGGAACCCAGCCAGGCCGACCTGATCCGCAAACGGCTGATGAGCATTCGGATGCGTCTTTACGCGTCGCCGCAGTACCTTGCGGCTCATGGCGAGCCCAAGGCCCTGGAGGACATGCAGGGGCATCGGCTGATCTGCCAGAATCCGAATTCGGCGCAGGTTGCTTCGGGCAAGGCACTGGTGCAGGAGCTGCTGACCTACGATTTGCCGGCCACATTGACCGTGAACAACTATTTCGGCGTATTGCAGGCCGTGATCTCGAACCTCGGAATCGGCGTCTTGCCCGATTACATCATCGAGGATTTCCCGAATGTCGTACGCGTCCTGCCGGAGGTCGAGTCGGTCGAAGTGCCGGTGTTCCTCGCCTACCCGGAAGAGTTGAGACAATCCAAGCGCGTAGCCGCGTTCCGCGACTTCGTGCAGGAAGAAATCATGGCCCACCGCCGCCAGGTTCGCGCGATGGGAGACGACTGAACTCTCGCTAAACGGGCATAAATCACTGTGGTATGCGCATCACGCATAGCGGCAATGCTGCGCCTGCGACGTAAAATGGCTTGATCGAGTCAGTTCCGATGACATATTCGGCATGTGAACGATGAAACGCTCATTCGCGGTTCATCTTCATACCTCCCTGTTGGACTTCGGCCGAGCTTTGAGCTCGGCCTTTTTTTTGGCCCGACGGACAACGCCTGATTTCCCGCTATATCGTGTGGCGCCTGACACGACACTCGCTTGATCTGGGCCACATACCAACAGTTGACCATACGTCAATTACCGAAAGACCGTGAGATTTGCCCGCATTTTCATCACCCGCTCTGACAAATGGCCGAAAATTCACATCTCGGCATACTCCGGAATTGCACGCCAAGGGAGAGTGAATGACAATTCGCTCCGCCAAGGGTTCTCTTTTGGAGCGCAGATCCGCAGGCTGCCCATCCCGTGGCCTTCGCACCTGCAGCATAACGCGCCTCCGCGCACATGCGCCGCAATCCGCCCCCTTTCCCTGCGTCTAGCCATCGCGTAAAGACCGCTCGACAGTGCAGACGGGGGACAGACGATGCAGGAACCGGCCATCACCGAAGAGCTGATCGAGGCGCACGGGATCAAGCCCGACGAATACGCCGAGATCCTGCGCATCCTGAATCGCGAACCCAGCTTTACCGAGCTGGGCATCTTCTCGGCCATGTGGAACGAACATTGTTCCTACAAGTCGTCCAAGATCCACCTCAAGAAACTGCCGACCACCGGCCCGCAGGTGATCTGCGGCCCGGGTGAGAACGCGGGCGTTGTGGACATCGGCGACGGTCAGGCCGTGGTCTTCAAAATGGAAAGCCACAACCACCCCTCCTACATCGAGCCCTACCAGGGTGCGGCCACCGGCGTGGGCGGCATCCTGCGCGATGTCTTCACGATGGGCGCACGGCCCATCGCGGCGATGAACTCGCTCAGCTTTGGCGAAAAGGACCACCCCAAGACCCGGCAACTGGTGCATGGCGTGGTCGAAGGGATCGGCGGCTATGGCAATGCCTTCGGCGTCCCGACCGTGGGCGGCGAGGCCCGGTTCCACCCTGCCTACAACGGCAACTGCCTCGTGAACGCCTTTGCGGCCGGGCTCGCCGATGCGGACAAGATTTTCTATTCCGCCGCCAGCGGCGTCGGTCGCCCGGTGGTTTACCTGGGCGCCAAGACGGGCCGCGACGGCGTCGGCGGTGCCACGATGGCCAGCGCCGAGTTCGACGAGTCGATCGAGGAAAAGCGTCCCACCGTCCAGGTCGGCGACCCCTTCACCGAGAAACGCCTGATGGAAGCGACGCTGGAGCTGATGCAGACCGGCGCCGTGATCTCGATCCAGGACATGGGCGCGGCAGGCCTGACCTGCTCGGCGGTGGAAATGGGCGACAAGGGCCAGCTGGGAATCCGGCTGGACCTGGAGAACGTGCCCCAGCGCGAAACCAACATGACCGCCTACGAGATGATGCTCTCCGAAAGCCAGGAGCGGATGCTCATGGTGCTGGACCCCGCGAAAGAGGCCGAGGCCAAGGCCGTCTTCGACAAGTGGGACCTCGATTTTGCCATCGTTGGTGAAACGATCCCCGAGGATCGCTTCCTGATCATGCACAACGGCCAGTGCATGGCGGACATGCCGCTGTCGCGGCTGTCGTCCTCGGCCCCGGAATACGACCGCCCCTGGGAACCGACAGAGCCGCCCGCCCCCCTCGAGGACGTGCCGCAGGTCGACCCCGTGGACGCGCTGAAACTGCTGCTTGCCAGCCCCAACTACTGCTCGCGGTCCTGGATCTACGAGCAATACGACAGCCAGGTCATGGCCGACACCATGCGCGTGCCCGGCTTTGGCGCCGGTGTCATCCGCGTACACGGCACCGACAAGAAGCTGGCCTTCACCAGCGACGTGACCCCGCGCTATGTCCGCGCCAACCCGGTCGAGGGCGGCAAGCAGGCAGTGGCAGAGGCCTGGCGCAACCTCTGCGCCGTGGGCGCAAGGCCGCTGGCCACCACCGACAACCTGAATTTCGGCAATCCCGAAAAGCCCGAGATCATGGGGCAATTCGTCGGCGCGCTGGACGGGATCGGGCAGGCTTGCCTTGCGCTGGACATGCCGATCGTCTCGGGCAACGTCTCGCTTTACAACGAAACCGATGGCCAGGGCATCCTGCCGACGCCCACCATCGGCGCCGTGGGCCTGATCGCCGCCGATGAGGAACCGATCCTCGACTATGCACGCGACGGCCATGTCGCCCTTCTGGTCGGCGAGACCAAGGGCCACCTCGGCCAGTCTGCCCTGCTTTACGAGGTGTTCCACCGCGAGGACGGCGATGCACCGGCGGTCGACCTGGCCGCCGAAAAGTTGACCGGAGAATTCATCCGCGCCAACCGGGAATGGATCCGCTGCTGTACCGACCTTTCGGATGGCGGGCTGGCGCTGGCGGCCTTCGAGATGGCCGCAGCCTCGGGCGTGGGCGTGCAGATCGACACCGACGACACCGCCACGCTCTTTGGAGAGGACCAGGGCCGCTACCTGGTCTCCTGCAACTTCGACTCGGCAGAGGCGCTGATGATCGCCGCAGGCCAGGCCGGCGTGCCGATCAGTGCCGTGGGCCGCTTTACCGGCGACACGGTTCGCTTTGGCAAGTCCGAAGCGCCGTTGGCAGAGCTGGCAGACCTGTCCAAGGGGGCGCTGGAACAGCATTTCGGCTGACCCGGGGCAAATCACGGAAAACGGGGGAACGCCACCTTTCCGCGGGCAGCGTTCCGCCCCATATTCCCCTCATGCTGAAGCTGACCCCGATCCTGCTCGCCCTGGCCTACGGGCTGATCTACTACCGCTTTTCCGCCTGGCGCACGGCGAAAGAGCTGGATGCCCAGTCGACGGAACTGGCCGACCCACGGCTGAAGCGGTTGACCGACCGCATGGCCGACGCGCTTGACCTGCCGCGCATTCGCGTGAACATCTACGAGATCGACCCGATCAACGGGCTGGCGGCGCCTGACGGGCGGATCTTCATCACGCGCGGCTTCTATCGCAAGTACCAGCAGGGCGAGGTCAGCGCCGAGGAACTGGCCAGCGTGATCGCCCACGAACTGGGACACGTTGCCCTTGGGCACACGCGGCGCCGGATGATCGACTTTTCCGGCCAGAACGCGCTGCGGACCGCCCTGGCGATGGTTCTGGGACGTATCCTGCCCGGCATCGGCGTCTTGATCGCCAACGGGCTGGCCTCGCTGCTGGCGGCACGCCTGTCGCGTTCTGACGAATACGAGGCCGACGCCTATGCCGCTGCCCTGCTGACCAAGGCCGGGATCGGCGTGGCGCCGCAGAAATCGCTGTTCGGCAAACTGGAAGATCTGACCAGGACGCGTGCGGGCGCCGTGCCTGCATGGCTGATGTCACACCCCAAGACATCCGAACGGATCAAGGCGCTGGAAGTGCTGGAGGCGCGCTGGGAACAGGCCTGAGCCGCTCAGGCCGTCAGCTCGAACGCCGCCTCGGCCACGTCCTGCCCGTTGACCTGTACGGTGATCCCGTGAGGGCCGGGGTGCAGGGTGTAGGTGGTTGCATTTCCCTTGAGCGCGTGTCGCTTGGACAGGCGCAGCGGCTTGCCCGGGGTCACCTTGGCCGTTTTCAGCTTGTAAACCTTTTCCGCCGTGCCCTTGGGACGGTTGAACCGCAGGCGATAATCCACGAGCACCGGCAGCGCCTCGTCCGCCTCCAGCACCACGTCGAATTCCAGCGTGTCGCCGATGCGCAGGCAATCGGCCAGCCCATCGATCCGCGCCCGGACATGTCCGCGGCGATAGCCCAGCAGCTCCAGCGCCGGGCCCTCGCCCCGCTTGACCGCCGTGCGCAGGGCGTGACGGGTGATCCAATCCATTTCCCTGGCATCCTGCCGCCCCCGCGACTGCCAGTCCCGCAGTCGCGCCACCACCCGGTCCGGCATGACTTTCGACAGGTCGTTCATGTGGTTGGCGACCGAACGCGTGACATAGCGCGTGGGGTCCGCGTGCAGCCGGTCAAGAAACCGCAGCGGCACCGCCGGGTCCAGCGTGATGTTCGCGGCCCAGGGCAGACGCGGGCGCGTGCCCTCGCTGACCAGCCGGCGGACGTGATAGTTTTCGTCCCCCGCCCAATAATCCAGCCGGGCCAGTGTCGCGTCCGGCCAACGGTTGATGAAGGGGCGAATGTAGAACTCCATCGAGAACCGCTTTGTCGCCTCGTAGATCAGGTCCAGCGCACGGTCGTGGTGATCCTCTAGCCCGTGCCGCACCGCCAGGATACCGGGAACAGCGTGGATGAACCGGCCGAAATCGTCATCGGTCAGCGCCGGGTCCAGGGGCGGCGGCAAGGCCGCCTCCAGTGCCTCGGCCATCGCGGGAAACGATGCGGGTAACTGCCGCTCGACACAGGTGGCGATCCAGTCCAGCCGCTCGAGCAGGCCGCGCCCGTCCAGCCCGCCGACCGCCTCCCGGTGGAAACGATCGGCATCGAATCCTGGCAGGGCAGCATAGTCCCGCGCGAGGTCGCGCAGGCTGTCCGCGTTGAACAACTGATCGGCGAGGGAGAACCCCGCGCCGCCGCCCTGCCCGTCCGGTCCGCGTGCCATGTGATTACATGGTCATGTTGCTGGCGCCGCCATCCAGCAGGATGTTCTGGCCGACGATGAACCCGGAGTGCTGCGAGCAGAGAAAGGCGCACATCTTGCCGAATTCCTCCGGCGTGCCGTAGCGGCCCGCCGGGACGGTGGCATAGCGTTCGGCGCGGGCCTCGTCGATCGAGATCCCCGCCGCCTTGGCGCGCGCGCCGTCCAGTGCATCGGCCCGGTCGGTGGCATGGAACCCCGGCAGCAGGTTGTTGACGATCACCCCGTCGGGCGCCACCTGCCGCGCGGTGCCCGCGACATAGCCGGTCAGCCCGGTGCGGGCCGAATTGGACAGGCCCAGAACCGCCACAGGCGCCTTGACCGAGACAGAGGTGATGTTGACGACCCGGCCCCACCCCTTGTCGATCATCTTGGGCATCAGGGCCGTCATCAGCGCGATCGGTGTCAGCATGTTGGCGTCCAGCGCCTTGATGAAATCCTCGCGCCCCCAGTCGGACCACATGCCCGGCGGCGGGCCGCCCGCGTTGGTCACCAGGATGTCGACGTCGCCCGCCTCTTCAAGAACCTGTGCACGGCCCTCTTCCGACACAATGTCCGCCGCGACCGTCTTGATCGAGACCTGGTAGCGATCCCGCAGGTCCTGGGCGGCTTCCTCAAGGGCATCGGCGCCGCGCGCGTTCATCACGAGATCGACGCCCGCCTCTGCCAGCGCCTCGGCGCATCCGCGCCCCAGCCCCTTGGACGAGGCGCATACCAGCGCCCGCTTGCCGCGAATTCCCAGATCCATGTTCCGCTCCCTGTTCCTGTTTCCCAATTGCCGACAAAACGCCGGAGATGGGACTATTTGAAGACACATTGTGCTGGCATACAATGGCCGACCGCGTCTATCCAGTGACCATCGCCCTTGTGAAAGACCCATGCCCCAGACCGATCCCGCCCGCGCCACGCAAAGCCTGCAGGTCTACCGCGCCGATGCGCTGCGGGTCGTGAACGGTGCCAACCTAGGCGATCCCATCGGCTTTGCCGAGGAACTGGTGCATGACGACATATACCGACTTTCGCCCCTGGCAGCGCTGAAACCGCTGACCGTCGAAACCGGGGCGACGCCGCCCTTTCGAATCTCTGGCAGCAGTGCCCTGGGCACCTCCGGCGCCGACCTGCACCTGGATTGTTGCGTGACCTTCATGTCCGGCGACGGCCAGACGACCGAGGCGCTGGTGCTGGTCGAAACCGATGCCGAGGGCAATGCCGCAGAGGTTTACCTGCTGCCGCTGGCGCCGATGACGGCCCGGGCGGATTACGTCCTTGTCGGCGTGGATTGCGACGGCGCCCTGCAACGCTATGCGCAGGTGGCTTGCGTATCCTTCACCGCCGGGACGATGATCACGCTGGCCAACGGCGCGCAGCGCGCGGTCGAGCAGCTGACGGTCGGCGACCGCATCCTGACCCGCGACGACGGCCCGCAGCCGATCCGCTGGATCGGTCACCAGACTGTGCGCGCCGTGGGTGCCTTCGCCCCGATCTGTATCCGCGAAGGCGTGTTGAATAACACCCGTGACCTGCTGGTCTCGCCCGACCACCGCCTGTTCATCTACCAGCGCCGCGATCACCTGGGCGCCGGCCGGTCGGAATTGCTGGTCCGCGCCCGCCACCTCGTGAACGGCGACACCGTGGCCCGGCGCAAGGGCGGTTTCGTGGACTACTACCAGATGCTCTTTGACACTCATCAGATCATCTATGCCGAAGGAATCGCCGCGGAATCCATGCTGGTCGATACACGCACCCGCGCCGCGCTGCCCAAGGATCTCGAAGTTGCCGACCTGTTGCCCGGCCACCGCCGCAGCGATCCCCGGGCGCTGGAGGTCGAAGAACAATTATTGGCCCGCCCCGACGCAGCCGAGGTTCTGCGCAAGTCCTCTGGCGGTTAGGCGGCGGTGGCGTAGTAGAATTCCTCGCGCACGATCCGGCCGCCGGCGACGGTGTAGATCGCGACCTCCTTCATCGCGTCCACGTCGCCCGTGGCCTTGTTCCTTGCCTTGATGTCGAAGATCACCGCGAAACTGCCTTCGCCGTGGACATAGGGGCCGTCGACAACCCCTTCGATCACCTCGAAATTCTCGGACCACCAGGCATGTTTGCCCTTGATCCCGTCCAGCCCGTGCGTTTCGGCGCTGTCGGCCCCCGGCATCGTCATTGCCTCGACCGAAACGGCGTCGGCGGCATAGAGCTTGTCGAGATTTTCCAGTTCGCGCCCTTCGCGGCAGCCCGCGACGAGCTCCTGTGCTATTGCCTTGAAATCCATGTCACCCTCCCAAATGTTCACTATACGTTCACACTGCCATGCCCATGTAACAGCGGCAAGACAAATCACCGCCCTTCCGGCGCAGTGGCAAAGATCGAGGCGGTCAGGCAGTGCAGCGCACCGCCCAGCCCCTCTGTCATCGCGGGGATCGGCACCGGTTCGAACCCGGCTTCGCGCAGCAGGTCCGCCCGCGTCTTGGCCAGCGGGTCGGCCCGGTCGAACTCCGGCACCAAAAGGCAACGGTCCAGCTGAACCCAGTTGAGCGGGCTGTTGAACCCGTCCGTCGCCACGCAGGGCAGCGGCAGGATGGACACCTGCGGGCATGTTTCGGCCAGTCGGGCGCGCATCTCGGCACTGACCTCGCGCGCCTCGGGGGTATCGTCCCGAGCGCAGATCGCACAAAGTCCTGGCCCCAGGAACCGCAACATGCAATCGGCATGGGCGCTGATGTCGTCCGGAAAGGGCGTCAGGAACTGCCAGTGTTCGAGACCAAGCTGGCGCCCGGTCTCGACCAGAACCTCGGGGTCCTCCAGCCCGTTTTCACGCAGGACATCGGTCGTGGAAAACCCCTTGCCCTCTGGCCCGCCGACCAGGTTGCCGCCCGCCACGATATGGCACGTCACCTCCTGCACCCCGGGCAGGATGGTCTCGAACAGGGCGTGGTCGCGCTTGCGGTCGCCTTCGGGCCGCGCAGGCCGCACGAGGCAGATGCCATCCCCCTCGGCAACGGCGATCGGCGCATGATCCCGCAGCCAGGGGCTGTCGAATGCGCCAGACACGATGCCGAAGTGGTCGGGATGCTCCGTTGTCGCGATAAACTCGCGGGCGCTTGCCGGATCAGGTGTGATCAGGATCACGCCACACTGGCGCGCCGCAGTACGGGCGACGGCCTCAAGGGCCTCGCGCACGTCGAAGCGCCAATAGGGCACGCATAACGCGTCAGGCAGGGCATAATCCGGCACAAGGCACCGTGTGCCGCCCATCACACGCCGCCCGCGCGCAGGATCAGTCGCCGATCCTTGTCCGGTTCACCCGGATCCCACTGGGAGTTCTTAGTTGGCCGCCGTCGATGCTGGCGCCGGTGGTCAGGCGCTTGCCGATGGTGGTCCGGCCCGGAACGCGGATCTTGCTGCTGCGGTCGATGCGGATCTGCGTGCGGCCCTGCGTCCGCCCCGGAATGCGGTCAGGCAGCTTGCCGTCCTGAGCGGCAACGGGCAGCGCGCTGAGCGGCACCGAGACGAAAGCACAGAGCGCACGATTCAGGCGCGATTTAATGCGCGACGAGTCCGACATGAAAGAACCCCCTTCTGAAATGGTCCCGTCAGGATAGCCTTCAACTGCATTTCTGCCAATGACGACGCACTGGCCCGTCGAAACCGGCAAGAACTCACCGGAATCGTGCCGATCAGGCCGCCCCGGAAATCCCCAGCCTCTGCCGAAGGGCAAGCGGCACGTGGCGCGCGGCGCTTATCCGCGGCAGCGGGCTTTCGGGGATCGCTCGATCCTCGCCGTAGAGATCCAGGTACTCGGCGTGATTGTCGAAACGCCGCCGCGTGGCATAATCGACGAAACTCTCTGCCGGGGCGCCATTGGCCAGGATCACATCATGGGCCTCGGTCTCGACATGGTAGACGGTGAACCGGTCGGGCGTCTCGGACAGCGGCACCCAGTCGATGCTGCCGCCGTTCACCAGCGCCGCGGAAGTGATGACCAGACCGTCCAGCACCATGCCATGATCGCCGGTCACGCAGAGATCCGAATGATTGCCCAACACCCCGGATGCGATGCGAACCAATTGCGCCTTTTCCCCGGCAAAGCGTTTTACGACTGTCTGCCGCCCGATCCAACGAACCTCGACCGCTGCGCCTTCTGCGGTCAGCACCATGTCACCGGCGTTCAAGGTCTCAACCGCAACCTCGCCCTGCGGCGTGGCGATCAGGGTGCCCTCCGCGAAACAACTGATGTTGGCGTCCTGTGTCGCGTAGGTGGTTCCGTTCACATTGGGGTTCGTGTGGTCGACCGGGTCGATGTTCCCGGTCCAGTTTGCGGGATCGTCCAGCCCGGTAAGGTCCGTGCCGGTGAACATGTAGTTGTCCGCCCCCGCCGGCGTGCCGATGATATTCGACAGAACAGGTGAGGGGTCAGGCGTGCCGGCCAGATACGTGTCCATCGCGGTCCGGCTGACGCCGTATGCCGCGATGTCCGAGAAGTTCTCGTCCCAGGCGTCCCGCGAGTTGATCGCCGCGATCACCTGGTTGCCGGACACGGCCATGAGGGTTTCCGCGTTGTTGTTGGTCCAGGTGGCGGCACTGCCCAGGGTCAGCCCCGAAACCGATCCGCCCGACGGATCTTCGAGGATCGTGAAGGTGTTGGCGGTCGCTGAAAACTCGGCGATCGTGACCCGGTCCAGCGGACTGAGGCCGCCGGCACCAACCGTATAGGTGAAACCCGCGGGCGTGGTGTCGGCATCCCAGAACTGGATCTGTTCACCCGGAGCCACGGCCTGCGTCACCACGAATGAAAAGGATTCCGCATAAGGCGCGTTGGCATCGGTAATGACGGCGGTGAAATAAAGAGAGCCGGGATTGAGTGTCATGTATTGGCCTATGCGTCTGATTTTCGAGGGAGCAATCCCGCCAACGCAAGTCGAAAGCCGGACGGACATGGCGACCTGATGGCCATATCACGCGAAAGGATAACCGCGGCAACTTGAGGCGCATACGGTTAACACTCGACATTGACGTAACGTCACCCTGTCCGTCCTACCCCCGTGCCGCGCCTTCGCCACTCATGCCCAGCGCGTCGTCCAAGCATGGATTGTGCCTGCGGGAAATCCGCTGTAATTCGCGTCCATGCTGGACACCAACCGCCCCCAACTGCCGCCCGAAATCGCCCGCCGCCGGACCTTTGCGATCATCTCGCACCCGGACGCCGGCAAGACGACCCTGACGGAGAAATTCCTTCTGTATGGCGGCGCCATCCAGATGGCCGGGCAGGTGCGCGCCAAGGGCGAGGCGCGGCGCACGCGGTCGGACTTCATGCAGATGGAAAAGGACCGGGGCATTTCCGTCTCGGCCTCGGCCATGTCCTTCGACTTTTCCAGCAAAGAGCGGAACTTCCGCTTCAACCTGGTGGACACGCCCGGCCACAGCGACTTTTCCGAGGATACCTACCGCACGCTGACTGCGGTGGACGCGGCGGTCATGGTGATCGACGGGGCCAAGGGCGTCGAAAGCCAGACCCGCAAGCTGTTCGAGGTCTGCCGCCTGCGTGACCTGCCGATCCTGACCTTCTGCAACAAGATGGACCGCGAGGCGCGCGACACCTTCGAGATCATTGACGAGATCCAGGAAAACCTGGCTATTGACGTGACACCCGCCAGCTGGCCCATCGGCATGGGGCGCGATTTCCTCGGCTGTTACGACATGCTGAACGACCGGCTGGAGTTGATGGACCGCGCCGACCGCAACAGGGTGGCGGAAAGCATCGCGATGGAGGGTCTGGATGACCCCAGGCTCGACGAACACATCCCCGCCAACCTGCTGGAACAGCTCCGCGAAGAGGTCGAGATGGCGCGAGAGCTCTTGCCCGCGCTGAACCCTCAGTCGGTACTGGAAGGGCACATGACCCCGATCTGGTTCGGATCGGCGATCAACTCTTTCGGGGTCAAGGAACTGATGGAAGGCATCGGCACCTACGGGCCGGAACCTCAGGTACAACAGGCCACCCCGCGCGAAATCGCGCCGGAGGAAAAGAAGGTCGCCGGGTTCGTTTTCAAGGTGCAGGCCAACATGGACCCCAAGCACCGCGACCGCGTGGCCTTTGTGCGGCTTGCCTCGGGGCATTTCACCCGCGGGATGAAGCTGACCCATGTGCGCACCAAGAAACCGATGGCGATCTCCAACCCCGTGCTGTTCCTGGCCTCTGACCGGGAACTGGCGGAAGAGGCCTGGGCCGGCGACATCATCGGCATTCCCAACCACGGCCAGCTGCGCATCGGCGACACGCTGACCGAGGGCGAGATGCTCAAGGTCTCGGGCATCCCCTCCTTCGCGCCGGAACTGCTGCAAAGCGTTCGCGCGGGCGATCCGATGAAGGCAAAGCACTTGGAAAAGGCGCTGATGCAATTCGCCGAGGAAGGCGCGGCAAAGGTCTTCAAACCCATGATCGGCTCGGGTTTTGTCGTGGGTGTCGTGGGCGCCCTGCAATTCGAGGTGCTGGGCAGCCGGATCGAGCTGGAATACGGTCTGCCGGTGCGGTTCGACGCCTCGCAGTTCACCTCGGCCCGCTGGGTGACCGGCGAAAAGGCCGCGGTGGAAAAGTTCATCAACGCCAACAAGCAGCACATCAGCTATGACCATGACGGTGACGTGGTCTACCTGACGCGTCTGCAATGGGACATCGACCGGATCGAACGCGACTACCCGGACGTGACCCTGAGCGCGACCAAGGAGATGATGGTGTAACTTTCGCGTCCCATCGCGAAAGTTACGGTGGGCAAAGGTGTCCTTTCCGTCAGGAAAGGATCACCGCCCACACCCCTCCATTCCGGGTGCCACACCAAAGCCTCAGACCCTGCTGTCGCCGTACAGCACCTTGCGGATCGGGACGTCCTTGTCATCCATGTCACCGCAGTAGCGGCGCAGGTGGGGTGGTACGGCCTCGTAGGTCCGCCGCAGGGTTTCAAGGTTTTCTTCCGTGGGGTCCGCCCAATAGGCATCCGCCGCCGAACGGCAGACATGGAAGCTCGTCGGCTCGCCGCGCAGTTCGCGCCCGCTTTCCCGCAACTCTCCGATCAGCGCCTCACCCGAACAGGGCCCCGGCGCAGCATAGGCGCAGGTTGCCGCCCCCAGCCCCCGGATCGTCACCCTGTCGCCCTCACGCGGGAAATCGTATCGGCCCTGTCCCAGCTCCACCTCGAAATCATCGAGTGACACAGACCGCGTCCCGCCGCTGCCCGTGACCGTCAGCGCATCGTTCCGGAACAGAACCAGCTGCACCAGGTCGATACTCTCCCCGCCCCTCTCGAAGGCCCAGAGCCACTTACCCGGATTCCGGTCATGGTCGCTGTCCGGCTCAGCCTCGCACCAGGGCGCACTGCGGGTGCGGTTCTGCTTCCAGCGCAACCGCCCATCGACGACATGGCTGGCGCTGCCTTGCAGGTCTGTCAGGTTGTCCAGGTCGGGGTTCAACTCGGCCAGCAGGCCATAGACCCGCTCGACCAGCGCATCGGGCGTGAGCGTCCAGTCCCCCTGTTCCAGGTCCAGCAAACCGGACCGTCCAAGGCGCAACGGTTCGCCATCGGGGATCGAGGTCCGGACCCGCCCCTTGCGAACGTCCTCCTCGAACATGGCCAGGTCCATCAGTTCCGGCGCCTCGATCAAACCATCCTCGAAAACGGTCATGTCCACGAGGTGATAGTCGCCGATCCTCTGGATCACCGGAAAGGACAACCCGTCGATTGTGCGCGTTGCCTGCCGCCGTGTCAGTTCCGATGCCTTCATGCCGTGCCTCACCCTCCTAGCTTGTCCAATCTATAGCCAAGGCGAACCGGGTCATGAAAGGCGGCGGCGCGCAATTCTTTGCCAAGCCCCCCGGCCTTGTGCGCAATCGGCATGGCATGGGCGCGGCGCATGGCCTATCTTCCGCCCCATGACCATGATGCATCTCATCGCCGGCTTCCACGCCGCCACGCTCTGCCTTGCTGCACCCTGTACGGCCGAGGCAAACCCCTGGGACCTGATCAGCGCGATCGAGTACGAGGAGACAGAGACAGAGACCTCGTGGTCGGTGGCCAAGACCATCCCCGAGGCGCTGCGCGACCAGGCGCAGGATTTCGAGGTCACGGGCTATTACGTCCCGGTCGAGGCACAGGCCTATGTCTCGACCTTCCTGCTGGTGCCGGACCCGGCCGATTGCCCGTTCTGCGGTCAGAACGGTTATGGTCCCTCGCTCGAGGTCAGCATGAAGCGCCCCATGCCCGACGTCCCCGAGGCGACAAAGGTCACCGTGCGCGGAACCCTGAATTTCGACGACAGCCCGGAAACCTATCGCGCGGTCTTTGTCACCGAAGGCGTTCTGATCGACTGAAAAAACGCCGCCCCGGTCTCCCGGGACGGCGTTTTTGCTGCGTGAGTGGCGGTTTATTCCGCGGGCAGCTCGGCGGGCCGTTTCTGGCCGGTCAGGTTGTCCGGCAGAACAAAGGCCACGAGCACGAAGACCAAGCCCAGCACGATGCCGAGGATGTCACCAGAGACAGCGAAGATCCCGTCGTAGGACGCCCCCGGAACGCTGCCCAACGTGACCTTGCCACCCGCGATGTCGTTCAGCAGGCCGCTGGCCTTCCAGGCCGGGTAGGTCGCCATGTAGGCAGCCGCGCCCAGAAGGCCCCCGGCGATGAAGAACAGCGCGTCACGGCGCCCGGTGGCCGCCGCACAGACGCCGGTGCCGGGGCAGAAGCCCGAGGCCGCCCAGCCCGCGCCCAGCATCAAGCCACCGATGAAGACACCGATATAGGCGGCCTTGACGCTCATGTGGCCCACGTCGACAAGGCCCAGCATCTGCCCGCCGAACATCAGGATCGAGCCGGTGCCGATCGCCAGCAGGATGGTCTTCATCAACTTGATGCGCCGCAGGGTCAGCATCCCCGAGATCACGTTGGGATTGGTCGCCCCGATCCGGTCCAGCACCGCCCCGAAGGCGACACCGATCACGATTGCCAGAAGGATTTCCATCGTTCAGCCCTCCTTGTACATCATCATTGCGGTGGGAATGGCGGCGGCAAAGGCCCCGGCGGCGAAGATGTAGCCTGACAGAGCGGTCTGCATCATGCCCGACATCATGTGCCCCGAGGTACAGCCCCCCGCCAGACGCGCGCCGTAGAGCACGACAAACCCGCCCAGAAAGGCCACGGCATAGCGTTTCCACGGCGTGTCACCGAAATTGGCCTCCCAGATCTGCGGCAACCGTTTTTCGGCCCGTCCGACGCCCCCGCGCGAAAAGGCCGAAAGCGCAGCACCCGCTGCCATCGCCAAAACGAAGATGAACGAGTAGTTCAGCGGATTGGCCGCACTCTTGGCATATTTGCCCGACGATTTGGCCATGTAGGCATTGGTCGAGGTATATCCGTCCTCGGTCTGAGTGATGAAATCCGGGTTGACCGCATCCGCCACGATCCCGTCCAGGATCACGAATTGCGTCGAGACACCGATGGGCTTGACCAGCAGCACCGCCGCAAAGAAGACGACGCCCAAGAGCACGCCTCCAAGTTTCCAGTCGAGAGTCATGCGCTCTCTCCCCCTTTGCATTGATATTCCACTTTCAGAATATCACTCGAGCAAGGAGGGGCGGATGATCCAGATCAATGCGCAGCTTAAAATGTGCAAGAAACAGAATATTTCGTTCGGGTCGTGAAACGGAAAAGCCCCCTGCGCGTGCCGGGGGCTTTTACCATGTTCAGAGGGCAGGATCAGGTATCGGTCAAAAGCGGGGTGATCCGGCGGACGGCGGCGCGGCGGTTGGCCTGTTCCGCCTGGTCGGTCACGACCAGCAGATCGCTTTCGCCGTAACCCTGCAGCACCAGGTTCTCCGGCGGCACGCCGAAATACTCGATCAGGGCCAGGGCCACCGATTCAGCCCGCCGGTCGGACAGCGACAGGTTGTAGGCCTTGTTCCCCCGCGCATCCGTGTGCCCCTCGATCAGAAAGACCTCGCCCGGATCAAGGGCGATCGCCTCCAGCATGGCATAGCCCAGCGCGGCCAGCTCCTCGGCTTCTTCGGGTCGGATCGCGGCAGAGTTCGAGGCAAAGTGGATCGTGTCGATGTTGATCCCCGGCGCCATCTTACGCACGGCGTCGATGTCACGCACCTGCGCCAGCGAGAACAGCCGCCCCGCATCGACGGCAGTCTCGGCGCCCAACGCCCCGTTCACGTCGCTGTCGCTTTGATAGGCGACGACGCTGGGCCCCTTGACCTCGGGCAGGTTGGTGACGACCACCTGGTCACTCTGCTGCGTGTCGTCGAACAGCACGACCTCGGTCCCGTCGGGCGCGATGGTGGACCGGCGCAGCACGCGCCCGTCCGGTGCGCGCACCGTCTCGACCTGGCTGCCATCCTGGTAGAGCATCACGTTGCGAGTGGAGCCGTCCTTGTACTGAAAGGTCTGCACGTTGGTGCCGGGCCGGTTCAACAGCACGTCGTCGTTGCGCAAAACGCGCATGACACCGTTGTTCTGCACCACCATGCGGTCACCGCTGTTGGTGATGACCTTGTCACCGTTCTGCAGCACCTTGCCCAGGTCCACGCGGCGAAAATCCAGCGTGCCGGTCCTGATACCGATCTGGCGGGCCACCTTGTCGAAATCCTCGGACGAGCGGCGCACGTCCTCGGCGGTCAGCGTCCGATCCAGCACCTTGACCGCCCCGGCCGCGATGCCGACGGCCGCGGCCACCTTGGCCACGTCACGCAGGGCCACGATATCGGCCTGTCGCTGGCTGGACCCCAGGTCGATGCTGCCGACCGGCAGTCGCACGGTCTTGCCCGGGCGCGGCGCGATCTTGACTCCGCCGGAGGGCTTGCCGCCGACGATATCCTTGGCAAGCTGCTTTCGCAGCGCATCCAGGTCCACGGCACCGGGCTTGACCGTGACCTTGCCGCCGGGCGCGACCTTGATGGCGGGCTGGCGGGTTTTGGGCGGGATCGCGATCTTGACGTCCGGCACCTTGAGGCCCGGCGCGATTGTCCCGGTGGGCACACGGATGGTCGGTGTCTTGCCCTTCGGGCGCACGATCTGGACGTCGGGCACCCGCACCTTGGGGGTCACCTGCTTGGGGATGACGACCTGCGCAGGGCGCTTCTTGGGCTGCGGGGTCACGATGACCTGGGGCACCGGGATGGTCTTTTTCGGGGTGCGTACGGTCTTTTGCGGCGGCTGAACGATCACCTGCGGCGTCTTCTTGACCTGAGGCACCCGGCGGACCGTGCCCCTGTCGAGATCGCACTTGATGCCCAGCGCGGGATTGCAGAGTTGCTTGAGGTCAAAGTTCTGGGCCGCGGCGGGGCCGGCAAAGCCAACCGTCAGCAGGCCAAGCGCAGCCGAGGCGAGGAGGAGGCGTTTCATTCGGCAATTCCTTTCCAGCAAAGGCATGGACGGAGGTAAAGTCCTTGTCGCACCAGTCTCGACACCGAATGCGCGGCCCTGCCCGGTAGGGCGGCCAGCAATGAAAACAATACTCCCGGCAGCGGGTCTGGTGACGTGGCGTCATCAAACCCCGTTCGACGATTTCGGACAACGGAGGTATTCCAGACCCGCAAAGGAAGACCCCCGGCAGAGGCTCTGCCGGGGGTCCGGAAATGGGCGGATCGTGAGCGTCAGCGCGCCGCAAGCAGCGGCGTGATCCGGCGCACCGCGGCGCGGCGATTGGCACGTTCCGCATCCTCTGTGCGCACCAGAAGGTCGCCCTCGCCATAGCCCTGCAACACGAGGTTCTCCGGCGGCACGGCGAAATACTCGGTCAGGGCCAGGGCCACGGATTCCGCGCGGCGGTCCGACAGGGCCAGGTTATAGGCAAAGCCCCCCACCGCATCGGTGTGCCCCTCGATCAGGAAGACCTCTCCGGGGTTCTGGGCGATGGCCCTTCTCATGGCCTCGCCCAGCACCGCCAGCGCCTGTGCCTCCTCGGGCCGGATCGCCGCCGAGTTGGTCTCGAAGTTGATCGTATCCACCGTGATCTCGGGGACCAGGTGGCGCACGGCGTCGATGTTGCGCACCTGCGCCAGCGAGAAGCTGCGGTTCACGCCATCGGCCCCGGTCGCAGCCAGCGCACGCGCCAGCGACTCCGCCGTGGTGTCGCGATAGTCGATGCGGTTGCGCTCGGTCACGCGGGGCAGTTCGCTTACCTCCACCCGGGGACTGGCCTGGGTGTCATCGAAGAGAACCGCCTCCGTTCCGTCCGGCAGGACACGCACCCGGCGCAAAACCCGGCCATCGGCGGCGCGGATGGTCTCGACGACAGAGCCGTCTTCGTAGCGCACACGCGTGCGGGTCGATCCATCGTCGAACCGGCGGGTCTCGACCTCGGCACCGGGGCGGCGCAGCAGGACGTCGTCGTTGCGCAGCACGCGGAACTGGCCATCCTGTTCGACAACCACCCGGTCGCCCGAGTTGGAGACTACGCGGTCATCCTCGTCCAGGATCTCGGAGAGGGCCACGGCGCCAAGGCCCAGCAGGGCTGCCTTGGCCCAGGGTTCCAGCCCGTCGTCGTCGCCATTGTCCTTGCGCGCTTCGGCGCCCGGCTTCACCGCGCCGTCCAGTCCGGTGCGGAAATCCTCGTCCGAGCGGCGCACGTCGCCCTCGTCCAGGGTTTCCTCGACCAGTTCGCCGTCGTCGCGCGGATCCGTTGCCGCCGCGGCGGGCGAACCTTCCAGCAGGCGCCGCAGGGCATCGACCTGGGCCTGCGGATCACGCCTCTCCGGGGCGGGCGCCGCCTCGGCGGCCTCCGGCGGATCCTGCGCCTCGGGGGCCGGATCCTTTGGCGCATCCGCGGTTTCGGGCGCGGGCTCTGGCGCTTCGGGTGCCTCGGGCACCAGGACATCACCGGGATCGGCTGTCTCGGGCGGGTCCGTTGCCTCGGGGGCCGGGTCCTTCGGCGCATCCGCGGTTTCGGGCGCGGGCTCTGGCGCTTCGGGTGCCTCGGGCACCAGGACATCACCGGGATCGGCTGTCTCGGGCGGGTCCGTTGCCTCGGGGGCCGGGTCCTTCGGCACATCCGCGGTTTCGGGCGCCTCGGGCTCCGGCGGGTCCGCCGGTTCCGCAACTTCGGGCTCCGGTGCCTCGGCCGGCTCCGCAGCTTCCGGCGGCTTGGGCACATCGGCGGTCTCGGGGGGCGCGGGTTGCGCCGGTTTCAGCGCATCGGCCGGGTCTGCCGCCGGGTCCGCGTCGGCCTGGTCCGGCTTGTCCTTGCCGCCGCCCTTGTTCTGCAGGGCCTCGGCCACATCATCGCAGGTCAGCCCGTCCGGCAGGTTGCCACCGACCTCGCAGATTCCGCTCAGCAGTTCCAGTTGCGCCGGGGGCAGACGTTTGGCGGCGTTTGCACCGTCCTGCCCCTGCGCCATCGCGCTCCCTCCGACGACGAGCGTCAGGGCTCCGGCCAGCGCCGTGGCGTTGCGAATGGGGGTCATGGCAGTCTCCTTTCCTTGTGCCCGCGTGGGGCTTGGACAGGAAACGCACGATGCACCGCCCCGGGTTCCCCCGGATCTTAAGGACAGGCGGCAACCCGCCTAGAGCAGTTTCATCAGCCGCGCCTTTTCGCCCAGGTCGTCAGGCCGCGAGATCGCCTCGGCCAGGTCTTCCAGCGAGGCTATGGAATGTCCGGCGCGGAAACTGTCCACATGCGGCAGCATGGCCCGGATACCCGTCGCCTTGGGCGCGAAGCCGTCCCAGCGCAAGAGCGGGTTCAGCCAGATCAAACGGCGCGCCGACAGATGCAGCCGCTCCATCTCCTTTTCCAGCGCGCCCGCATCGTCGCGGTCCAGCCCGTCGGTGATCACCAGCACGACCGCCCCCTGCCCCATGACCCGGCGCGACCAGTCCCGGTTGAAATCATGCAGGCAGGCCCCGATCCGCGTGCCGCCTTCCCAGTCCTGCGCCTCGGCGCCTGCCGACTTCAGCGCCGCGTCGACGTCGCGGGTGGCCAGGTGCCGGGTGATGTTGGTCAGCCGGGTGCCAAAGGTGAAGGCATGGACCTTGGCCCAGCCCTGCCCCTTTTCATTGGCCACCGCGTGCAGGAAATGCAGCACCATGCGGGAATACTGGCTCATCGAGCCGGAAATATCGCAGAGCACCACCAGGTTCGGCCAGCGCGGCCGCCGTTTGGCCCGGGCGATGGAGTGGATCTCTCCCCCCTTGCGCAGAGCGTCGCGGATCGTCTTGCGCGCGTCCATGCGGTGGCCCAGGTGCGATCCCATCAGGCGGCGGCTCTCGATCGGCTTTACGGGCAGCGTCAGCCGCGCCAGCATCCGCTTGGCCTGGGCGATTTCCTCTGTCGACATCTGCTCGAAATCGAGGCTGCGCAGCTTTTCCTCGGCGGACATGGTCATCGAGGCGTCAACCTCGATCTGGGTGCCCTCTTCTTCCTCTTCCTCGGTGGGCACTTCGGGCATCTGGTCACCCAACAGGGCCTGCGCCGCCCGTTTCTCGGCGGCCACGGCAGAGCGATCCTCCTGCACGCCACGAATGGCGGGCAGCATCATCGACATCATGTGTTCCAGGAATCGCGGATCGCGCCAGTAGAGGCGGAAGATCTGGGCAAAGACGACGCGATGCTCGGGCCGGTTCACGAAACAGGCGTGCAGGGTCCAGTAGAAATCCATCCGCTCGGTAAAGCCCGCCGCCTCGACCGCGCGGATGGCGTCGATCACCCGCCCCGGTCCCACGGGCAACCCGGCCCGGCGCAGGGCGCGTGCGAAATGGATGATGTTCTGCGCAAGGCGCGGGTTTTCCGGGATTTCAAGCGGCAGGTATTCAGGCATGACGGGTACCTTCGCAGTCTGACCGCCCAAGACAAGGCGACTTTCGGGTGATAGCCTTGGCCCTCAGGGGCCCGGCCTGGTCAGGAGACCCTCGATGAACCTTTTCACCTCGCAACAGGCGCCGGCCATCCTGGCGGTCATCCTCTCGGTCATCGGCTTCTACATCTCGACCGTCATCGCGGAAATCCGCAGCCAGCCGGTCGTGACCTATCGCTTCAGCCAGTCTGCTGACGGCACCGCCGAATTGCGGCTCAAGAACGTCTCGCTGGCGCAGGTTGTTGCGGACGCCAGGTTCGAAATCGCCTGCACCGACGGGCGCGAGGATTGTCTCATGGCGCAGCCCTCCGGCGGCTATGCGGTGCTTGACCGGACACCTCCGGTGTCGCCGACGAATGTCACGCTCGAGGCCGGCCCGCGCGAGGCGGCGATCCGGGCAAACCTCGTACCAGGCGCCGTGGTTGCCCTTGCGGTCCGGCAGGCGCCGACGGCGAACGCCGTGCCGCTGGAGTTCTACTATACCGCCTCGAAAACCGCGCCGGAGGCACTGTTGCTCTTCGACGCCCGCAGTCTGACCGCCCTTTTCGTCGATAATTATTTCACCCTCATGCTGGTCGTCTTCCTCGTGGCCGCCGCCGCGCTGACACTGGTGATCGTCGTTCCACCCCTCGTTGCCCTCAGGACGCGAAAGACCGGGCCGGAAGACCCGGGCCAACCTGCACCTCCCGAGGGCTGAGGCACGGCGCTCACGCGGCCTCGATGGTGGCCTTTGCCTCGTCGAGAATGCGCTTGGCCTCGGAGCCTTCGATTTTCGCGATGTCGTCCTGGTATTTCAGGATTGCCCCCAGCGTGTCGCTGATCACCTCGGGCGACAGGTCCACCACGTCCAGCGCCAGCAGGCATTTCGCCCAGTCGATCGTTTCCGCCACCCCCGGCTTCTTGAAGATGTCCTCGGTGCGCAGGGACTGGACAAAGGCCACGATCTCGCGGCTCAGCGTCTCGGAGACATCCGGTTCGCGGGCGTTGAGGATTTCCACCTCGCGGTCGAAGCCCGGGTAGTCGACCCAGTGATAGAGGCAGCGCCGCTTGAGCGCGTCATGCACCTCTCGCGTGCGGTTCGAGGTCAGGATGACGATGGGCGGCTCGGGCGCCTTGATGGTGCCGATCTCGGGGATCGTGACCTGGAAATCCGACAGCGCCTCCAGCAAGAAGGCCTCGAAGGGTTCGTCCGTCCGGTCCAGCTCGTCGATCAGAAGGATCGGCGCGCCGTGTTCATCCGGGCGCATCGCCTGCAACAGGGGACGTTCGATCAGGAAATCCGGACCGAAAAGCTCTCGGTTCAGGACGTCGCGGTCTGCACTGCCCTGCGCTTCGGCGGTGCGGATGGCGATCATCTGGGCCGGGAAGTTCCATTCGTAGACCGCGCTCGAGGCGTCCAGCCCCTCGTAGCATTGCAGCCGGATCAGGCGCCGTCCCAGCGCCGCGGACAGCGCCTTGGCGATCTCGGTCTTGCCAACCCCGGCCTCGCCCTCGAGGAACAGGGGCCGGCCCAGGCGCAGCGACAGGAACACGACGGTGGCCAGCGCCCGGCCACAGACATAGCCCGTGGCGCCCAGCGTTTCCTGAACTTCGTCGATTGATGCAGGCAATGTCATGGCGGTCCTCCTGCCCCCGGTTTCCCAAGCCCCGCGAGGGCCGTCAATAGGACGGAAGTCACGCCCCGATGCCCTTGACGACGGCGCGGATTGACGGGGTGCTCACGGAATGTCATGATTCGGGGTATAAAACCCGGGAAGAAACCCGGGGTTCTGGCAGACGAGCAGACATGGCTGATATCAAGGCGGGCGCCGCGCGGCGCATCACCGCTGTAACCTGCGTGAAGAACGAGGGCCCGTTCCTGTTGGAATGGATCGCCTTTCATCGTCTTCTGGGTATCAGTGATTTCCTGTTCTATTCCAACGACTGTACCGATGGCACCGATGTGCTGCTGGACGCACTGGCCGCCTCCGATCGCCCGGAAACCGGCCATGTCGTGCACCTGCCCAACCCCGCCGAGGGCCGCAACTACCAGATGGAGGCGCTGAAGGCGGCGGCGAAACACCCGCTGGTGACGGGCGCCGACTGGGTCTGGATTGCCGATGTCGACGAGTTCCTGAACGTGCACGTGGGCGATCACACCATCCCCGCGCTGATCGCCGCATGTGGTAACCCGCAGGCGATTTCCGTCAATTTCCAGTTCTTTGCCAACGATGGCGTGACGGATTTCGTTGATCGCCCGGTGATTGCCCAGTTCACCCGGTCCCACAATCCCGATCTCTGGTGCGCCGAAACCGCGATAGAGGTCAAAAGCCTCGTGCGCCGCGATTTCCCCCTGCAGTATTTCGGCGCGCATCGGCCCTTTTTCCGCAAGTCCCTGCCAGAGGACAAGTTGCCGGCCTGGACCGATGCCTCGGGGCGCAAGGTCCCGCCCAAGTTCCTGGCTGCCGCCAATCCGCGCCGCATCCGCAAGTTTCCCGCCGCCGGGGCGCGCAATTTCGCGACGCTCAACCACTATGCCCTGCGCTCGCTGGACAGTTACCTGGTCAAGAACGACCGGGGCGATGTGAACCGCGAGGGCCGCGTCTTTGACGACACCTATTGGCGCGAGCGCAACGATGCCGCCGTCGAGGATCGCTCGATCCTGCGCTACCTGCCACGGCTGGAGACCGCGCTGGACACCCTGAAGGCGGACCCGGACATCGCGCGCCTGCACGGCGACTGCGTGCGCCTGCACCGCGAAAGGCGCGATGCTCTGATGGCGCAGGCGGACTACGCCAGGATGTACGCGCACCTGGCGGCCCTGCCCGCGCTTCCGCCCGGCGAGGCCGAACTGATCGAGGCGCTGGGACTATGAGCGACCTGACCGTCAAGCTGGTGAACCTCGGCCTGCCCAAGACGGGCACCACGACGCTGGCCCATGCGCTGAACGAAGGCGGCTGGCGGGCGGCGGATCACAAGGTGCGCCGTGTGCATTGCCGCACCCCCGGCCTGGGCGGCACCTCCATCGCGCGCCAGCTGTATAACGGCTATTTCGAAACCGGCGACCCCTTTGCCCATCTCGACGGGCTTTACGATGCGCTGACGGAAATCAGCATGTTGAACCCGTCGGCCTCGCTCTGGCCGCAATGCGATTACACGATGATCAAGGCAATGCGCCTGGCGCGGCCCGACATGCTGTTCGTGGCCACCTGGCGCCCGTCGGCAGAGATTTCGGACAGCATGCGCCGCTGGGGCAATCTCGGGCAGGATCGCCTGCCCGGCGGGGCCATCCCGGGTCTGCCGCAGGGATATGGCGCCAACGACGACCAGCGCATCCGCTGGATCGAGGGGCACTACGCCATGCTGCGCGACCTCTTTGGCGAGGATCCGCGCTTTCTGGAATTGCCGGTGGGCGCCGCCGATGCACGGCAGCGGCTCTCGGCACATCTCAGGATCGACCTGCCCTGGTGGGGCAGGCTGAACAAGAACCCCGAAACGGGGACGACAGGCAAGAAAACCAAGGCCGGAACGGCACGAGGGGCAGCGTGATGAGGATCTATCTACATATCGGGCCGGATGGTCCGTCCAGCGACCGGATACAGAGGGTTCTCGACGCCAAGCGCGGGCGGCTCAGGGACGAGGGCGTTCTTTACGCCCGCAGCCCCGGCGCCCGAAATCACACCCGCCTGTTCATGGCCGTCAGCGACCCGGACCGCCCGGATGTGCTGCGCTTCAACCGCGGCCTGATGCTGCCCGAGAAACAGCAAGCCCTGCGTAACGAGGTGGCCCGCCAGTTGGCGCATGAGGTCGCCCGTGACGCGCCGCAGGCCCTGATCCTCTCGGCGCATCAACTGGGAACCTCGCTGAGCACCCGGGCCGAGCTGGAGCGCCTGCGCGACCTGCTGGCGCCGATCTCGACCGATGTCCGCATCGTTGCCTGGCTGGACGAACCGGCCCGTGCGCTGGTCGCACGTTATGGCGCGCAAGTCCTGGACGGGCGCGCGCGCTCTCTGGACCTGGAACTGGGCCTGTTGGCGGCCCCGGACTACTGGCAGGCCGCGCTGGACACCCGGCCCGAGACCGCGCCCCTGGCCGGGCTGTTCGGCGAGGTGCAGGGTGCCAACTTCTGGCTGGATTACACCCGCCTGCAAGAGGAATGGGAGGCGGTCTTTGGCGCCGATACGGTGCAGTTCCGCTCGATCAACCGCGACCGGCTCTGGTCCGAGCAGGCGACGGATGAATTGCGCGCCGCCTTTGGCATTTCCGCCCAGATCGGCAAGGCCGAGGCAGAGGATCTGCCGCGCCTGCCCTCGGCGGCCTGGCTGACCCGCGCGCGGCTGTTCAACGATGCGGTGCTGCGCCTTCTCGACCGGCAGGACATCCTGCTGCCCCGTCCGCTCTGGCGCAAGCTGCTGGCAGAGATCAAGGTGCCCGGCGGCGCGATCCTCGCGGGCGGCCTCTCGGCCATTTCCATGCGCTTCGAAGAGGACATCGCCGCCCTTTGCGCCGCCCATCCCGGCATGTCGCCCGAGGACATGGAGGCCGACCCCATGTGCGGCGACTGGACAGAGACGGACCCGACGCGTGGTTTCCGTGCGACGCAGTACCTGATGGCCTTCCGCTGGCGCATCGCTCAGGGCGACAAGGAAGAGCGTGCGGCCAGGGCCGAGGAGCTGGCCCATCTGACCGGCGACACCCCGGCAGAGCCGGACACACCGCCCCTGACCGACGCCGCGGCAGAGACCCTGCCCGCGCAGGCAAAACAGAATTTCGTGCGGCTGCACGGCTCGCCCTACGCCCCACACAACAAGCTGGGCCGCGTCAACGAAGAGGACCTGGCCGCCGCATTCACCCCTGCCCCGCATCGCCTTTTGCCCAAGGGGTCGACCGGCAATGTGGTCGTGGCCTGCATGAAGAACGAGGGGCCCTATATCCTCGAATGGATCGCCTATCACCGCGCGGTCGGTTTCGACAATTTCCTGATCTATACCAACGATTGTTCCGACGGCACGGTCGAGATCCTGCAGCGGCTGGATGCCCTGGGCATCGTCCATCACCGCGACAACAACACCTGGTCCGGCAAGTCCCCGCAACAGCACGCGCTGGATGCCGCGCTGGACGAGGAGGTGATCAGGCAGGCCGACTGGATCGCCCATATCGACGTCGATGAGTTCGTCAACATCCGTTGCGGCAACGGCACGCTCTCGGACGTGTTCCAGCGGGTGCCGGACGCCACCAATATCGCGATGACCTGGCGGCTGTTCGGGCACAATGGCGTGCGCCGTTTTCAGGACCGTTTCGTGATCGAGCAATTCGACACCTGCGCCCCGAAATACTGCCCCAAGCCGCACACGGTCTGGGGCTTCAAGACCATGTTCCGCAACATAGGCGCCTACGAAAAGATCTCGTGCCACCGGCCCAACAAGCTGGCCGAGGGGTTCGAGGACCGCGTGAAATGGGTCAACGGCTCGGGCCGCGACATGACGGAGGCGGCGATCCGCAACGGCTGGCGTAGTTCCAAGCGGACCATCGGCTATGACCTGATCCAACTCAACCATTACGCCCTGCGGTCCGCCGAAAGCTTCCTGATCAAGCGTCAGAGGGGCCGCGCCCTGCATGTCGACCGCAACATCGGGCTGAACTACTGGATCCGCATGGACTGGTCGGTGCACCGTGACATCACGATCAAGCGCAACATCCCCCGCGTCCGGGCCGAATATGACCGGCTGATGCGTGACGACACCCTGCGCGCCGCGCATCACCGGGCGCTGGAATGGCACCGCGCCAAGGCCGCCGAACTGCACGGCATGCCCGAGTTCGAGGAACTCTACCGGCAGGCGCTGGCGCTGGACCTGACGGAAACCGAACGCGTGGCCTATGCGCTCGCCCTCGACATGGAGACCTGAGATGGACGGCGCCGAGCCCGCCCCCCGCGATCCCTACCTGCACTCGCGCGGGCTGAAGATCCCCAAGCATCCGCAGATCACCAAGGGCCGCATTCGCGGCGCACTGAAATCCGACGCCTACGAGCGCAAGGAATGCGACGCGGTCGTGCGCGTCGTGCGCCCGGGCGACCGGGTGCTGGAGCTGGGCGGCGGCATCGGCTACATGTCCACGCTTCTCTCGGTGAAGAAACAGGTCGCGCGCGTGGTCAGCTACGAGGCAAACCCGGCGCTGATCCCCTACATCCGCTCTGTCCACGCGGCCAACGGGGTGGAAAACGTCGACCTGCGCAACGCGCTGCTGTCACCGCAAGCGGGCGATCCCGTCCCCTTCTACGTCCGCAGGAACTTCCTCGCCTCCTCGATGGACCGCGAGGCCGACCCGGACAGCGTGACAGAAGAAGTCCCGATCATGCAGCACGCCATCGCCCCGGTGCTGGAGGCGGAAACGCCCGATGTCCTGGTCTGCGACATCGAGGGCGCCGAGGCCGATCTGCTGCCGGCCGGCGACTGGTCCGGCTTGCGCGCCGCCGTGATCGAGCTGCACCCGCAATGGATCGGGCAGTCGGGCGTGCAGGCGGTCTTTGACGCCATGCACCGCGCCGGGCTGACCTATTTCCCCAAGGCCTCCGAGGCCAAGGTCGTCACCTTCCGCAAGGGCTGGTGATGGCTCTCGGGACATGTCCCCGTCCCGGCCTCTGCGCCGGGACCTTCCGCCACGGGGGCGCCGCGTGAAGATCACCGCCGTTCTCTGTGTCCGCAACGAGGGCGCCTTCCTGCTGGACTGGCTGGCGCATCACCTGGCCTGTGGCGTGACCCATGTGGTCGCGCTCTCGAACGATTGCCAGGACGGCACCGACGCGATCCTCGACCGGCTGGCACAGGTCGCGCCGCTGACCCATATCCGCAACGATGGCCCCCATGACGAACGCGGCATCCAGTTCACCGGGTTGAAACTGGCCGACGCGGCGCCCGCCGTCACCGGGGCCGACTGGCTGCTGGCGCTGGACATCGACGAATACGTCAATGTCCACGCAGGCGACCGCACCCTGCCCGCGCTGATCGCCGCCCTGCCCGAGGCCACGGCCATCACGCTCACCTGGCGGCTCTTCGGCAATGCCGGGGTGGCGCGGTACGCCGATGCACCGATCACCGGGCAATTCACCGCCGCCGCGCCGGTGGTCATGCACTGGCCCTGGCGCGCGGCGATGTTCAAGACGCTCTACCGCAATGACGGCACCTATGCCCGGCTGGGCGTCCACCGTCCCCGCGCGCCCGACAAGTCAAGGCTGGACAACGCGCGCTGGTTCGACGGCGAGGGCCGCGAGCTGGACGACCAGTTCCGCACCCGCCGCATCTTTTCCCAGTACGGCCGGTCGAACTATGCACTGGCCCAGCTGAATCACTACGCCCTCGGCGCGATGGAAAGCTACCTGCTGAAGGCCGACCGGGGCCGCGCGGTCCATTCGGACCACGCGCTTGGCATGGACTACTGGGTCGAGCGCAACTGGTGCAACGAGGAAGACCGCAGCATCCTGTCCCTGCCCGGCGTGGCAGAGCGCCGCGCCGCGTTCGCCGCCGACCCGGAGCTGGCCCGGCTGCACGCCGGGGCGGTCGCCTGGCGCCACCAGAGGCTGGAGGCCTTGCTGGCGCAGGAACCCTACCGCGCTCTCTTTGCGCGCCTGCTGATGACTCCGCCCTCACGCCCGGTGCCGATCCAGGCCGCGCGCGTGCTGGCCCGTCACGCCACCCACGCAAGACAGGCCGGCGACCAGCATTGATTTCGCGCGGCTGCGTGTGCACGCGGATCGGACGTCAAGGATAAAATGTTTTTTCTTTTTGCACCTTTTTCGGCTGAACGGTTGAATCCTCAACCTGAAACCCTAGCAATTCAATGGGTTGAACGTTCCAACTTTTTGCTAAGGAGATTTCCATGCCCACCAACTACGAAGCACAGGGCAATGTCCTGCTGTCCGGCGTCACATTCAACGGCACCGAAGGTGCCCCGGGCAGCAGCCTGAACTGGGGTGGCCTGTTTTCCGCCGATGACACTTCGGGCACGATCGTGGACCAGGACGACGACGGCCGGCTGGACGCGGGCGTCGACACCTTCGCCAGCGGCGGAGCAACCTTCACCGGCTACACGATTTCGGGCGGTGACGGTGTCGAATACCCCGTCTTTACCGACGGTGGCGGCAACTATGCGCTGGTCATTCCCGATGCGACAACGCAGACGCTGGTTGCCAATTCCGGCACCTCGAACACGTTCCAATCCGAAACCAGCGACAGCAACGTCTACCTCTGCTTCGGCAAGGGCACCCTGATCTCGACCCCCGAGGGCGCGCGCGCCGTGGAAACCCTGTCGATGGGTGACCCCGTGCTCACGCCCGATGGCCGCAGCGTGCCGGTGAAATGGATCTGGACGCAGGAAGTCTCGACCCGCTTCGGCCCGGCCGACCGCCTGCAACCGGTGCGCCTGCGCGCGGGCGCCCTTGGCGATGGCCTGCCGCAGCGTGACCTGGTGCTGACCGCCGACCATGCACTGCTGATCGACGGGATGCTGGTCAATGCCAGTGCGCTGGTCAACGGCGATACAATCGACTGGCTGCCGCTGTCCGAGCTTGGCGAGAGCTTTGCCGTCTATCACATCGAGACCGAGGACCACGAGATCATCCTGGCCGAGGCCACGCCGTCGGAAACCTATATCGACCACGTCGGCCGCCGCAGCTTTGACAACTACGCCGACTACATCGCGCAGTTCGGCGAAGAACCGGCGCTTGCCGAGATGCCGATGCCGCGTGTCAGCTCGCGCCGCCTGCTGCCCCCGGCGCTCAAGGCACGCATGGCCGGCAACCGCGCCGCCTGAGGCAACACACAGAACCAAGCGCCGCTCTCACAGGGCGGCGCTTTCACATCACGGCGCCGCCGCACCCTTTTGCCACCCGCGCACCACAATCTCGCCGAAAATACCGGGTATATTCGCCTCAAATCCGCGTCTTATTTTGCGGAATACGAGGGACCGCCCGGTATGGAATCGCACCAAAGCACTTTTGCCCCCGACCTCAGCCACCTCTCCCGCAGCGAGTGGCTTGGCGCGCTCAGGCGCATCGGAGAGGAACAGGGGTTT
Organism: Antarctobacter albus; assembly: GCF_900101505.1. GTDB lineage: Bacteria > Pseudomonadota > Alphaproteobacteria > Rhodobacterales > Rhodobacteraceae > Antarctobacter > Antarctobacter albus. The sequence goes on along the minus strand of NZ_FMZI01000001.1, from coordinate 182,612 downwards.
GCCGAACCGATGGGCAAGACCCATGCCGCCATCTTCGTCGAGGACGGCGACACGCTGATCGTGAGCTTCGAGAGCATGTCGGGGATCGAGGCGCTGTCGGAAACCCGCACCCCCATCGGGTTCGACATGGTGGGCGGCGCGGGCTGGTCCTCGCTCTCGTTGCTCAGCCACGGCGACACATGGTTCCGCGATCCCCGCGTCTATGCCTTTTTCGACCAGTTGCAGGACGATGGTTTCTTCGACGAGTTCGAGACGGTGCTGTTCTACGGCGCCGGTCCCTGCGGCTATGCCGCCGGCGCCTATTCCGTCACCGCCCCCGGCGCCCGCGTCCTGATGCTGCAACCGCAGGCCACGCTGGACCCGCGCGTCGCCGAATGGGACGACCGCTTTGCCGAGGAACGCCGCCGGGACTTCACCTCGCGCTACGGGTTCGCGCCGGAAATGATCGACGCCGCCGACAAGGCCTGGGTGATCTACGATCCCCGCGAACGGCTGGATGCGATGCATTCCGCCCTGTTCGAAAAACCCAATGTCGCCCGCTACCGCGCGCCCTTCATGGGCGGCGCGCTTCAGGCCGATTTCCGGGCGCTCGACCTGCTTCCCGGCCTGCTCTCCGCCGCCGCCGAGGACCGCCTTTCCCCGGCGCTCTTTGCCTCGATGCTGCGCGCCCGGCGGGACCACCCGCCCTACCTGCGCCGCCTGCTGCACCGGCTGGACGCCGATGGCCGGACGGAGCTGACGCGCATCCTGTGCGAGAACGTGGTGGCGCGGATGCATGCCCCCCGCTTCCGTCGCCGCCTGGCCCAGATCGAGGCCACCGACGACAGCGCCTGAGACGCCCCACGACAGGCTGGCGCGGCGCCGGTCCGCGTGCTAACGGCTCCGGCATGGAACAGATCAGCATCCGCCGCCCCGACGACTGGCACCTGCACCTGCGCGACGGCGCCATGCTGCAGGGAATCGCCCCCGAAAGCGCCCGCGACTTCGCCCGCGCCATCATCATGCCCAACCTCGTGCCGCCCGTCGTGACCGGCGACCAGGCCGCCGCATATCGCGACCGCATCCTGGCCGCCCTGCCCGAGGGCGCGGATTTCAAGCCGCTGATGACGCTCTACCTGACCGAGGAAACCGACCCCCACGACGTGGTCCGCGCCCATGCGGACGGCATCGTGACGGCGGTGAAACTCTACCCGGCGGGCGCCACGACCAACTCTGCCTCCGGCGTGCGCGACTTCGACAAGGTGCGCGGCGTGCTCGAGGCGATGGCAGAGGCGGGCATTCCCCTCTGCGTGCATGGCGAAGTGGTCGACGCGGATGTCGACATCTTCGACCGCGAGGCCGTCTTCATCGACCGCATCCTGGACCCGGTCCGCCGGGCCACCCCCGGCCTGCGCGTCGTGATGGAACATATCACCACCCGCCAGGGTGCCGACTACGCCCGCGCGGGCGGCGACGACCTGGGCGCGACGATCACCACGCATCACCTGGTCATCAACCGCAACGCCATCCTGGTGGGCGGGATCAAGCCGCATTACTACTGCCTGCCCGTCGCCAAGCGCGAGGAACACCGGCTGGCGCTGCGCGCCGCCGCCACCTCGGGCGATGCCAGCTTTTTCCTGGGCACCGACAGCGCACCGCACATCGACCCGCTCAAGGAAAACGCCTGCGGCTGCGCGGGCTGTTTCACCGCCACCAACACCTTGTCGATCCTCGCCGAGGTCTTTGAACAGGACGGCGCGCTTGACCGGCTGGAGGCGTTCACCTCGCTCAACGGCCCGGCCTTCTACCGCCTGCCCCCGAACGAGACGCGCGTGACCCTGACCAAGGGCGAACCGGTCAGCTACCCGGACAAGATCGAGACCGGCGACGGCCCGGTGACGATCTTCAATCCAATGATGCCCCTGCACTGGCGCGTGGGCTGAGCGGCACACCCGCGGCCCTTGCCCCCGAGTACAGCCGATCACGCGTGGCCGGATCATGGATCGCGCGGGCGACGGAATAGGTGTCCAGGCTGAAATCGGGTTTCATTTCAAGCAGGCGATCCCTTGCGGCCTCTGCCGCGGGCTGGTCGCCCAGATGCGCCGCCGCCGCCGCGGTATAAAGATGGCGCTCGATGAAATCGGGTGCCTCTTCCAGCGCCGAGATGGCCGCGCGGTACTGGCCAAGGTTGAACCGCGACAGACCCGCGCCCACGGCGTACCAGGCCGGCCAGTCCGGGTTGAGCACCTTGGACCGATCCGACCAGGCGACGGAATCCTCGCCCAGTTCGCCGCGCCAGTTCCCGATCCAGGCGGCCTCGGCCAGGATGTCGGGGTTGTTGGGCGCCAGCTCCACCGCCCGCCGCAACAGCTGTTCGGCGCGCAGCGTCTCGCCCCGGTGACCGGCCAGCCAGTTCATCTGCACCAGCACCTGCGGCTCTTCCGGTGCCAGGCGCGCCGCCGTCTCGATCGCCTCGATCCGGTCCGCAAAGATCGGTGCTAGCGCCTCGGGCGTGGCCGCGTTGCTGCCGCGCAGGGCATGCACGACCGCCAGTGTACCCCAGGCCTGAACAAACTGCGGGTCCAGTGCGATGGCCGTTTCAAGATGGGCCACGGCGATCTCGTAGTCGGCGGGGGTAAATCGGTGCTTGTGCTCGGTTCCGATCAGGAAATGTTCATAGGCGTCGAGGCTCTCGGTCCCGCGCCGATGAACCGCGCGGCGGTCGTTGCTGGCAATCGCACCGGTCCATGTCCCGCGCAGTGCGCCGGTCACACGGTCGGTGATCGCATCCTGGATTGCAAAGAATCCGCCCGTCCCGTCTCGCCACGTTTCGCCCCAGACGATCTCTCCGCTGGACACTTCCACAAGGCGCGCCTGCACGGCGATCCGGTCGCCCTCGGCCTGGATGCTGCCGGCAAGCCGATAGCGGGCCGCGCCCTGTTCGCCCTCGATCACGCGCAACCAGCCCTCATCTGACAAGGTATTGGCAATATCCCCCGCAAGGGCCCGGCCCAGTCGGTCCCAGCGTACGTCATCGCTGTCGTTGCGGAACGCCCCGACCAGCACGGAAGGACGTTCTGCCAGTGAGGCCTCGCCCTTGAGACCCGGCCAAAGCAGCACGGCCAGCGCGACAAGCATCCCTCCGGCCAGCACACCCAAACCCAGCAGGGCCGCACCGCGCGGTCGGGCGACCTGCCCCGAACCGGGACCCGCGCCCGCCCCTTCGCCCGCAGCCTTCAATACCAGCCGATAACCCCGGCGCGGTACGGTTTGCAGCGCCATTCCAGCATGATCTTTCAGCGCCCTGCGCAGTTCCGAAACGCATTGATACAACGAGTTCTCGGAAACATGCGTCTCGGGCCAGACCGCATCCAGAAGCTCTTCCTTGCTGACCACCTCACCCGGACGAGCACGGAAGTAAGCCAGCATCGCGGCCGCATGGGGCCGCAGCGCACTGTCATCAAATTCCCTACCCGACGTCGTGTCGGCCTGCTGCGATTCGGCAATCATTTCGGGCAATCACGCTCCTATAGCCCTCAAATTAGCAGAGTTTGGCGAGAATTCAGAAAACTTTCAGGACCAGTTCAGGACTTTCCGGCCGTTCGCGTCTCAGACTCCTGGCATTTGCAAGGGAGACTTTGGTCGTGGATATCCTCATCGACGCATTGCTCGCCTGGATTGGCGAAGAGACAGACTATGACACCCATGACCTGCCGCACCCGATTGTGCGCGTCATGAGCCCGCAGGAGCTGACCCGCGAATATTACAGCGGCGTCGCCCATCTGATGCCCGAGGACGGGGTAGACGATCGTCTGAACGCGCTCTTTGCACGCACCGACGGCCCCAATGGCACGATCTACGTGTTGGCCCCGGCCCATATCGACTATGCCGAGGACTTCGACAGCCCCACGGACAACCCCCTGTGGCGAGAGATCCTGCTGCACGAACTGGTCCACTACGTTCAATGGAAAAGCGGCGCCTCGCAAAGCTGGGACTGTCTCGCGATGGGCGAGCCGGAGGCCTACACCCTGGGCGGGCGCTACCTGAAGAAAACCCGCACCACCGACCCGCTTCCGAACCGGATGTTCTGGGGCCGGATCTACGCCCGCTGCTGAGCACTGCGCGCGGTTTGTACAAAATGCGGATTTCGGCGTACAAAACGTACGTTTTGTACAAGATCCGCGGGATGCGATCCCCCCTTCAAAACCGGCGCGCAACGCGCTAATCCGGCGCGACCCAGACAGCCGGAGCACGCGCCATGATCCCCTCGACCTATCCCACCGCCGAAGAAATGGCCCGCCTGACCGCGCGGATGCTCTGGGAAATCGAGGCGGTCAACTTCATGACCGATGAACCGTTCAAGCTCGCCTCCGGCCAGCTGTCGCCCGTCTACATCGACTGCCGCAAGCTGATCTCCTTCCCGCGCATCCGCTCGACCCTGATGGATTTCCTGACCGTCACAGTCATGCGCAACGCAGGCTTCGAGGCCTTCGACAACATCGCCGGGGGCGAAACCGCAGGCATCCCCTTTGCCGCCCTGGTGGCCGAGCGCATGGGCCTGCCCATGACCTATGTGCGCAAGAAACCAAAGGGTTACGGTCGAAATGCCCGGATCGAGGGCGCCATGACCGAAGGCCAGCGTGTGCTGCTGGTCGAGGACCTGACCACCGATGGCGGCTCGAAACTCAGCTTTGTCGATGCCATTCGCGACACCGGCGCCACCTGTGGCCACACGGCGGTGATCTTCTACTACGGCATCTTCCCCGAGACGATCAAAACCCTGGGCGACCACGGCGTAGACCTCCACCACCTCTGCACCTGGTGGGAGGTGCTGGCCGAGGCCCCCGCGAAACATGCCGGCGTCCTGTCCGAGGTCGAGTCGTTCCTCAAGGATCCGCACGCCTGGCGCGCCGCCCGCGCCGAGGGTTAACCACGCGTTAAGCTCTGCAAAGAGCACGTTGCCTGTGGCACCCCCACCACAGCCCCGAGTCGTGCCGTCAAGATATTGACGGCAGGGCGCCCCGGCTGGCAATATCATGTGGTGGGGAGCATCCCCGGCTTATCCCCAGAAACATACATTTTGCACCCCGGCGGCTGCGCTTGCTATGCCGCCATCCCGAGCAGTGGGGGAGAAAAATGAACGAGATCGCCACAATCAATCCGACCGGAATCGAGGTCCAGTCCGCCGAGACCATGCCCCATTCGATCGAGGCCGAGCAGCAGCTCCTGGGCGCGATCCTGACCGAGAACGACATCTACGACCGCATTGCCGCGATCATCAGCGCGCAGCACTTCTACGATCCCGTGCACGCCCGTATTTTCGAAATCGCCGCTGCACGCATCGCCAAGAACAACCTCGCCTCGCCGGTCACGCTCAAGGCCTTCATGGAGGACGACGAGGGTCTCAAGGAACTGGGCGGCACCGCCTATCTCGCCCGGCTTGCCGGCTCCGCCGTCTCGACCTTCGCGGTGCGCGACTACGCGCAGATGATCTATGACCTGGCCGTGCGCCGTGACCTGATCCGCCTGGGCAAGAACATCTCGGACAAGGCGGCCAAGGTCGACGTGAAATCCGAGCCGCGCGAACAGATCGTCGAGGCGGAACAGGCGCTTTACAAGCTGGCGGAACAGGGTCAGACCGAAAGCGGATTTCAAAGCTTTCTCAAGGCCGTAACAGAGGCGGTTAATGTTGCCAACGCGGCCTACCAGCGCGAAGGCGGGCTTGCCGGCATCTCGACCGGGCTGATCGACATGGACAAGAAGCTGGGGGGACTCCATCCCTCGGACCTTCTGATCCTCGCCGGACGCCCCTCGATGGGCAAGACCTCGCTGGCCACCAACATCGCCTTCAACATCGCCAAGGCCTACAGGAAGGGCGAACGCCCGGACGGCAGTACCGGCGCAATCGACGGCGGTGTCGTCGGCTTTTTCAGCCTGGAAATGAGCGCCGAGCAGCTGGCGGGCCGGATCCTGGCCGAGGCCTCGGAAATCTCCAGCCACAAGATCCGCCAGGGTGACATGGACGAAACCGAGTTCCGCCGCTTCGTCCAGGCCGCCAAGGATCTCGAGGCCTGCCCGCTTTACATCGACGACACGCCCGCCCTGCCGATCAGCCAGGTGGCGGCGCGGTCGCGCCGTCTGAAACGGACGCACGGGCTGGACCTGATCATCGTCGACTACCTGCAACTGCTGCGCGGCACCGCCGACAACCGGGTTCAGGAGATCGCGGAAATCTCGATGGGTCTCAAGGCCATCGCCAAGGAATTGAACATCCCGGTCATCGCCCTGTCCCAGCTCTCGCGCCAGGTCGAAAGCCGCGACGACAAGCGGCCCCAACTTTCTGACCTTCGGGAATCGGGCTCGATCGAGCAGGACGCGGACGTGGTCATGTTCGTGTTCCGCGAGGAATATTACGCCGAACGGGAAAAACCCTCGGACGACCGGCTGGACGAAATGGCCGCCTGGCAGGAACGCATGAGCCGGTTGCACGGCAAGGCCGAAGTCATCATCGGCAAGCAGCGTCACGGTCCCATCGGCACGGTCGAACTCTCCTTCGAAAGCCAGTTCACCCGCTTCGGCAACCTCGTCAAGCCGTGGCAGCACGGCGACGCGGGCCAGGTGTAATCGAACGACCGTCGGGCAGACCGGCAATCCGACCCGGGACAAGAGGCGTCAGATCCGCCGGGCCGGGTTGCCGAAGGCTGAAAGAGACGCTTTCGTGCACCGCCCGAAGACCGCCATGCAATGACCTGATATTACACCTGAAACCAGACAATTAACCCGAGGTAGAACCCGAGTTCTCCAAACAGCACGGACCCACCCAGGCAATCGCCGGTATATCCACCGATCCGCGCCACGCAGACCGCCCGGAAGGCTTGAGCCAGCAGGATCGCCCCGATGAACGCGCAGAGCACCTCTTCGCCGCCCAGCGGCATCACGACCAGCGCCAGCACTACCAGCGTGCAGGCCAGCGCAACACGATAGCCATCGGGCGTGACCTTTGGGACGAATTTCTGCATCCCCTCGCTGCGGGCATGAACGGTGATCAACGTGACATGAACCGCCGCCATCCGGCCCACCGCATGGGCGGCGATCAGCGCCAGGCAAGCCTGCCCCAGCGACATCCCCGCCAGGAGCGTCAGTTTCAGCCCCAGGACAACGGCCAGCGTCAGGGCTCCATAGGTGCCCAGCCGGGTGTGATCCATGATCTGGATGACCTCGGCCCGGTCACGGCCGACAGACAGCCCCTCGGCCGCATCGGCCAGCCCGGCCTCGTGAAATCCCGCCGTCGCCAGCAGGGTGGCGGCCAGCGACAGGATCACCGCCGTGGACCAGGGCAGGACGGGCGCCGCCGCCCAAAGCATCAATGCCCCGATCCCGCCCACCAGCGCGCCCACGGCGGGGTGGTATTTCACCGCCCGCACCATCAGGTCGTCCGAGACCGGCAGCCCCCGCGGCACCGGAATACGGGTCAGATAGCGCAGCGCCAGGAGGAACAGCAGACCCTCAAGCCGCAATGCCGCATACATTCCTGACCCTCCCGCTCCGTCCGGAAACCCAGCATAAGCGGCAAAGGCCCGCCGTCCAGCCCGCACACGCGGCGATTTCGCGCTTGACCCTCACCCAGAACCTGAGAAAGACAGCGGGCATGGCTCAGGCACGTCTTACCATCGATCTCGCGGCGCTGCGCGCCAACTGGCGTTCACTTGCCGACATGGCACAGGCCGAGGCCGGCGCCGTGGTCAAGGCGGATGCCTATGGCCTCGGGCTGTCACGGGTCGCCCCGGCGCTGGCCGCCGAAGGCGCGCGGCGGTTCTTTGTCGCCATCGCCGAAGAAGGCGCCGAATTGCGCCGCATCCTAGGCCCGGGTCCGGAAATCTGCGTCTTTTCCGGCCACATGGCGGGCGATGCCGGGTTGATCCGCGATGCGCAGCTGACCCCGATGATCAATTCCATCGACCAGATGCTGCGCCATGTGGAAAGCCTGCCGGGCCACGGATTCGGCATCCAGCTGGACAGCGGCATGAACCGTCTGGGGATGGAACCCGCAGAGTGGAGCGCGCTGCGCGATATCGCCCTGTCGCAGCACCCTGCCCTCATCATGAGCCACCTTGCCTGCGCCGATGAACCCGATCATCCGATGAATGCCCGCCAGTTGCAGGCCTTCCGCCAGATGACCGACGGGATCGAGGCGCCCCGGTCCTTGTCGGCCACCGGCGGGGTGTTGCTGGGGCCGGATTATCATTTCGAGATCACCCGTCCCGGGATCGGCGTCTATGGCGGTCTGCCCTTCGTCGATGCGCGGCCCGTGGCCTTTGTCGATCTGCCGGTGATCCAGGTCCGCGACGTCGAACCGGGCGAAACCGTGGGCTATGGCAACACCTGGACCGCCGAACGTCCGACCCGGGTCGCCACCGTTGCCGCCGGCTATGCCGACGGCATCCTGCGCACCATGAGCCACAAGGCCCATCTCTGGGCCGGTGAAACCCGGTGCGAGGTGCTGGGCCGCATCTCGATGGACCTGATCGGCGTCGACGTGACGGCGGTGGCGGAAACGCCGGAACGCCTTGAACTGCTGGGCCGTCACCAGAGCGTCGACACACTGGCCGACTGGGCCGGCAGCATCGGCTACGAGATCCTGACCTCGCTGGGTGCGCGTTACGCCCGCACCTACACCGGCGCGTGATCCTGCTGTCGCCCTTCGGCGCGCTGGGGCGCGCCACACTGGCGCTGATGGCCGTCGTCGGGCGTGTCACGCTCTTTGCTCTGACCGCGCTCAGCCACGTGCTGCGCCCACCTTTCTATGGCCGCGAACTGGGCCTGGCGCTGTTGAACATCGGCTGGCTCTCGCTGCCGGTCGTCGGGCTGACGGCGATCTTTACCGGCGCGGCCCTGGCGCTACAGATCTATTCCGGCGGCGCGCGTTTCAATGCAGAGGCGGTGGTGCCCCAGATTGTCGCCATCGGCATGGTGCGCGAGTTGGGCCCGGTGCTGGTGGGCCTGATGATCGCGGCGCGCGTGACATCGAGCATCGCGGCAGAAATCGCCACCATGAAGGTGACGGAACAGATCGACGCGCTGGTCACGCTGTCCACCGATCCGATGAAATACCTCGTCGCGCCGCGGGTGCTGGCCGGGCTGATCGTGGTGCCGCTTTTGGTGGCGGTGGGGGATGTGATCGGCATCTTCGGCGGCTACGCGGTGGCGACCGGTTCGCTGGGGTTCAACCCAGCCGCCTATCTCAAGAACACGATGGATTTCCTCGAACCGCTCGACGTGATTTCCTCGCTGGTCAAGGGCTGCGCCTTTGGCGGGCTGGCGACGCTGATGGGCTGCTATTTCGGCATGGCCTCAGGCCGCGGCGCCCAGGGCGTGGGCCGCGCCACCAAGGGCTCGGTCGAGGCGGCGGCGGTGCTGATCCTGGCCGCGAACTTCCTGCTGACGGGGGCGTTCTTCTCGCTATGAGCGTCAGCTTGCGCAACCGATTGGCCACCGACGGAGAAAGCGTCTTCGAAGACGCTTTCCAAGCGCGTTCAAACGCGCTCGTCCCTGGCCCCTTGGATGGTGCCTCATGATCGACCTCAGCCATGTCTCCAAGGCCTTCGGCGAAAACCACGTCTTGCGCGACGTGAACCTGACCATCGACAAGGGCAGCTCGATGGTCATCATCGGCGGCTCGGGCACCGGCAAATCGGTGCTGCTGAAATGCATCCTGGGCCTCGTCCCCCCCGACAGCGGCACCATCACGCTGGACGGACAGGACGTGACAAAGGCCGATCGCGACGCTTTTCTGGCCCGCTTCGGGATGCTGTTCCAGGGCGCGGCATTGTTCGACAGCCTGCCGGTCTGGCAGAACGTGGCCTTTCGCCTGCTGCGCGGCTCGCTCAAGAAACCGCGCGACGAGGCCCGCGCCATCGCGATCGAGAAACTGCGTCGCGTGGGCCTGAAACCCGACGTGGCCGACCGCCTGCCGGCGGAGCTTTCGGGCGGGATGCAGAAACGGGTCGGCCTTGCCCGCGCCATCGCCGCAGAGCCGGAAATCATCTTCTTTGACGAACCGACAACCGGGCTGGACCCGATCATGGCCGGGGTCATCAACGAGCTGATCCGCGAGATCGTGACCGAGATGGGCGCCACCGCCATGACCATCACCCATGACATGACCAGCGTCCGCGCCATCGCCGACCGCGTGGCCATGCTGCACGATGGCGTCATCCAGTGGACCGGCCCCGTGTCACAGCTGGACAGCAGCGGCGACCCTTACGTCGACCAGTTCATCTCTGGCCGCGCCGAGGGCCCGATCGAGGCGGTGCGATGAACGGCATCTTCCAGCCCGATCCGGTGGTCCTTTTCTTTCTCTTCGCCAAGAAGTTCCTCTACCTGGAAGTCCTGGCGATCCTCGCACTCTTGCGTCTGTTGCTCGGCCGGGGCCTTGCCCAGGGACTGGCGCTGGTGGCGTTCATGATGTCGCTGGCCGGCGTCGCGACGGTCTTTGCGCCCGCTTTCGGCCTCAACAACGGGGTTCTCTACACGGCTGCCGCACGCACCATGGCCGAGGGCGGCGGCCTGCCCGTCCTTATCGTGCCCTCCATCATCCTGGGCCTGAGCGGGACGCTGCCCGGTGTCCGGGCCCGCTGGATCGATCTCATACACCTGGCGATGCTGGCCGGGCTCGTGGGTCTGTGGTGGTGGACCTCGTGACAGCGGCCTCGGGGGCCGCGGACTGGCGCCGCCACCTGCGCTGGCTCAACCTCTTGCTGTTCCTGCTGTACCCGATTTCCTGGTTTGCACCGCTGATGCGTGCCGGGTTGCTGCCGCTGTTCGGCATGAGCGAGATAAGCCTGGTATCGGGTTTGCAGTCACTTTGGGGCACGGATGTATTCCTTGCGCTGCTGGTGACGCTCTTTGCGCTGGTGGCGCCGCTGATCAAGACACTGGGACTGGCGCTGGTACAGTTCGGCTTTCTGGACAGGCGCGCCCTGCCCGCCCTGAACGTGGTCGGACGACTGGGGATGGCGGATGTCTTTCTGATTGCGCTTTACATCACGCTGGCGCAGGGCATGGGCGTGGGCCGGGTGGAAACCGCCTGGGGGCTCTACCTGTTCACCGGCTGCATCCTTGGGTCGGTCGTGCTGGGCCTTGTGGAAAAGTCCCGGCCGGTGGATTGACCCAACCGGGTCAGGGGGCGCTGCCCCCTCTGGACCTGCGGCCCATTCACCCCCGGAGGTATTTTCGGCCCAAAGAAACACGCGCGCGGCGCAAGGCCCCGCCGCCCCATTGGCCCCGGCGGCGGGATGCGGCATAAGCCCCCCGTGACCTGCCAGCGGAGACCACATGGCCAAAGCTTCGACCCGTTTCGTCTGCCAGTCCTGCGGCGCCGTTGGCACCAAGTGGGCGGGCCGCTGCGAGACCTGTGGCGAGTGGAACACCATCGTCGAGGAAAAGCCGCTGAGCCAGGGCCCCTCTGGCAAGAGCCTGGGCAAGTCGCGTGGCCGCGCCGTGGTGCTGAGCGACCTGTCCACCAAGGAAGATCCGCCGCCGCGCACCGCCAGCGGCCTGGACGAGTTCGACCGTGTCCTGGGCGGCGGGCTGGTGCCCGCAAGCGCCGTGCTGATGGCGGGCGACCCGGGGATCGGCAAGTCGACACTCCTGTTGCAGGCGGCGGCGGCCTTTGCCAATGCCGGGCTGAAGGTCGTCTATATCTCGGGCGAGGAAGCCAGCGCACAGGTGCGGCTGCGCGCCCGCCGGCTGGGCCTTGAAAAGGCGCCGGTGAAACTGGCGACGGAAACCAACCTGAGGGACATCCTGACGACCCTGGACGAAAGCCGCCCCGACCTGGCGATCATCGATTCGATCCAGACCATGTGGGCCGACAACGTCGACAGCGTGCCGGGATCGGTCAGCCAGGTGCGCGCCGCCGCGCATGAACTGACAACCTTTGCCAAGCGCACCGGCAGCGCCGTCATGATGGTCGGCCATGTGACCAAGGAGGGCCAGCTGGCGGGCCCCCGCGTGGTCGAGCACATGGTCGACAGCGTGATCTACTTCGAGGGCGAGCGCGGGCACCAGTTCCGCATCCTGCGCAGCGTCAAGAACCGCTTTGGCCCCACCGATGAGATCGGCGTCTTCGAGATGACCGGCGGCGGCCTGTCGGAAGTGCCCAACCCCTCGGCCCTGTTCCTGGCCGAACGCGGCCAGCCGGCGCCGGGATCGGTGGTCTTTGCCGGGATCGAGGGCACGCGGCCCGTTCTGGTCGAATTCCAGGCCCTTGTCGCTCCCAGCCCGCACAGCCAGCCGCGCCGGACCGTGGTGGGCTGGGACGGCGGGCGGCTGGCGATGATCCTGGCGGTCCTCGAATCGCGCTGCGGAATCCCATTTGCCGGTCTGGACGTCTATCTGAATGTGGCGGGCGGCATGCGCGTGGGCGAACCGGCCGCCGATCTTGCTGTGGCCGCTGCGCTACTTTCCGCCCGTGAGGACGCCCCGCTGCCCCCGGATACTGTCGTTTTCGGCGAAATCAGCCTATCAGGGAGCCTGCGTCCCGTCGGGCAGTCCGAAAACCGATTGAAAGAGGCGCGCAAACTTGGTTTCTCCAAGGCGATCCTGCCGGAGGGAGGAAAGGCCACGGCGTCCGGCGGCATGGCGCTGACCCGGATGCCCGATCTGACCGCTTTTGTCGGCGATGTCTTCGGTGCGGGATAGCGGACCGGGGGAAACCACGGTAACAGTCACGACAAAGGGGCCAGAGGGCCCGAGCAGAAGAGGCGGACGCGGCAGATGGAAGGCTTTACAATCGTCGATGGCGTGGTGGGCGTCGTCATCCTGCTCTCGGCGTTGCTGGCCTATTCCCGTGGCCTGGTGCGCGAGACGATGGCGATCCTGGGCTGGGTCGCCGCCGCCATCGTGGCCTTTCTCTTTGCCGATCAGCTGCAACCGCTGGTCAAGGAGATCCCGGTCATCGGCGAATTCCTGGCTGACAGCTGCGAACTGGCGGTGATCGCCAGCTTTGCCGCCATCTTTACCCTGGCGCTGGTGGTCGTGTCGCTGTTCACGCCGCTGTTTTCCTCACTCATCAAGCGGTCTGCGCTTGGCGGGCTGGACCAGGCGCTTGGCTTTCTCTTCGGCGTGGCGCGCGGCATCCTGCTGGTTGCCATCGCCTTCTTCGTCTACGAAGTGGTGATCACCTCGCAGGATATTCCGATGATCAACGACTCGCGGTCGGCGGCGGTCTTTGCCCAGTTCACCGACCAGATCGAGGAACAGAACCCCGAGCAGGCGCTTGGCTGGATCACCGCGCAGTACGAACAACTGGTCAGCGTCTGCGAAGCGCCCTGACCTGAGCCCAGAAATCACCCCCAATCTGTTCCCCGGCTCGCCTGTAGTTGGCAGAGCCCGCAAAAAGGCGCTTGGCGCCGACGTTCTGCTGCCTCCACCCTGTTTGCAGGATGCAAAACGGCGCAGCAAAGGGTCCCGGGGCGGGATCATGCAACCATCAATAGAATAGCCCCGGGCCAAACGAGACGCAGAGGTTGTGCAACCGGCCCTTTGAGCGGGTCTGCGCCGCCGCCCAAGGCCGAGGCCGCGAAACCTCTTGTAATCGTTTCGTGACATTCGGCGCGCTGGCGACTAAGTAATGCTGCAAATGCGAAGCGGATTCGGAGCTGCTCTTGTCCGACCCTATTTTCCCACCGGCACATCCTTTCGATTTCGACGCCGTCCGCGATCCGGACGATGGCGACAAGCTGAAAGAGGAATGCGGTATCTTCGGCGTGGTCGGTGTGACCGACGCCGCCAACTTCGTCGCGCTCGGCCTGCACGCCCTGCAGCACCGGGGACAGGAGGCGGGCGGCATCGTCTCGCACCATCCGGACCACGGGTTCAACTCGGCCCGGCGCTTCGGCTACGTGCGCGACAACTTCACCCGCGCCTCGTTGATGGAAACGCTGCCCGGTCAGCTGGCCATCGGCCACGTCCGCTATTCCACCGCCGGCTCGAAGGGCCAGACCCAGATCCGCGACGTGCAGCCCTTCTTCGGCGAATTCAGCATGGGCGGTGCGGCGATTGCCCATAACGGCAACATCACCAATGCCGAGGCCCTGCGGCGCGAGCTGATCGAGCGTGGCTCGATCTTCCAGTCCTCCTCGGACAGCGAATGCATCATCCACTTGATGGCCCGGTCCCTGCAACGGGACATCCCGGCCCGGATGGAAGACGCGCTGCGCCGTGTCGAAGGCGCCTTCAGCGTCGTTGCCATGACCCGGACCAAGCTGATCGGCGTACGCGACCCGCTGGGTGTGCGCCCGCTGGTTCTGGGCAAGGTGGGCGACGGCTGGTGCCTGTCGTCCGAAACCTGCGCGCTGGACATCATCGGCGCCGAATTCGTACGCGAGATCGAACCGGGCGAAATGGTGGTCATCACCGCCGAGAAGGGCGTGGAATCGTCGCGCCCCTTCCGCCCGGCGAAACCGCGGTTCTGCATCTTCGAACATGTCTATTTCTCGCGCCCCGATTCGATCATCGGCGGGCGGTCCGTCTACGAAACCCGCCGCCAGATCGGCGTGGAACTGGCCCGAGAGGCGCCGGTTGACGCGGATCTGGTCTGCCCGGTGCCCGACAGCGGCACCCCCGCCGCCATCGGTTTCGCCCATGAAAGCGGCATTCCCTACGGCATGGGCATCGTGCGCAACCAGTACATGGGCCGCACCTTCATCGAGCCGACAGAGCAGATCCGCAACATGGGTGTGCGGCTGAAACTCAACGTCAACCGCGCGCTGATCAAGGGCAAGCGGGTGATCCTCGTGGACGATTCCGTCGTGCGCGGCACCACCAGCCGCAAGATCAAGGAAATGATCCTGGACGCCGGCGCCGCCGAGGTGCATTTCCGCATCGCCAGCCCGCCGACCGCCTGGCCCTGTTTCTACGGCGTGGACACGCCCCAGCGCGAAAAGCTGCTGGCCGCCACCATGTCCGAGGACGAGATGTGCGCCCACCTGGGCGTCGACAGCCTGAAATTCATCTCGCTCGACGGTCTCTACCGCGCCGTGGGCGAGGCCGAAGGCCGCGACACCAAGTGCCCGCAATACTGTGACGCCTGTTTCTCGGGGGAATACCCGGTGGAACCGGCGGACATGATCGAAAAGGGCTTTCAGATGAAGGCGGCGGAATAGCCGCCTTCTCCTGTTGCCCGCGATAGCGGAAAAGCGCCCAGGACGGAGGCCGCACCGGCAGGCCTCCGCACATACCAGTGTGCCGCTCTTCCCCCTGATGCTGCGCCGCAGTATGGCCCCTGATCTGTTCAAAACGGAACCAGGACATGGCACAGGAAACCGCAACACCGCAGGCCGTCATCGCGGCGGCCACCACGCCCGCGACGGGCAACCTCGACAAGCTGATCCTCTTGGGCACCTTCGGCGGCGGAGAGGCCCGCAAGGCCCTTGTGCGGACCTCGCGAGGCAAGGTCGTCACGCTGAAAGCCGGTGACAAGATCGGTCGCGACCCGATCGTGGCCATCGAGGATGGCCGCATCGCCCTGCTGCAACAGGGCAAGACCCGCTGGCTGACCCAGCCCGTCGCGCAATAGGATCAGCTGGTCACGTCGCGACAGCGCGTCCAGCTGACGGGCGCGCCCTCGCCGAAACTGACCAGCGCCTCTTCCTCCGACAATTGCCGGATCACCACGGTCACGCCCGCGTCGTGCCCTCCCTCGGGCATGACGAACTGATAGCGATGGCGGCTGTATTGGCCATCGGTCTCGATTCCCGAAGGGGCGACCACCCGGCTGCCCTTGATGGTCAGCATCTGCCCGTCCGGCGCGCACCAGTCGCCCGAGATCTCATCGGCCGCCAGGGTCCCCGGCACCAGCAAGGCACAGACCATCAGACTCCGTTTCAGCATCGTCACTCTCCAGTCTTTCCCATGCCACCAGCATGCCGCAAGGCGGACTGGCTGCCCAGCCTCTTGACCACCCCGGCAAAGCGCCGCACACCAGAGCCATGACCCTTCTTGCCCTCGACAGCCGCTGGCGCCGTTTCAATGCCCCCGACAGGGTCTGCCCCTGCTGCGGACGACAGTTTTCCGGCATCTACGACATCGGGTTCGACGCGCCGGACGACTGGCCGCACCGGCCGCGCCCGGATGAGAACGACCTGGAAATCGGGGACGACCGGCTGGGGCCGGAGTTCTGCCGCATCGGGGCGCGCTATTTCCTGCGCGCCGTGCTGACCCTGCCCCTGCGTGGCAGCGATGACGGGTTCTCCTTCGGTCCCTGGGTCGAGGTGCCCGAGACCGTGTTTCGCGCCTATCTGGCCACGGTCGATAACCCGGACCAGCCCTTCGGCCCCGCCGAGGGGCTATTGGCCAATGCCCTTCCCCTGTTCGAGGACGAGGCCGATAGCGCGGTCACCCTGACCCTGCCCGACCCGGCGCAGCGCCCGCAGGTGACGGCGACAGACGGCCCGCTGGCCGAGGCGCAGGCCCAGGGGATTTCCTTTGACGACCTGCTGGAGATCTACGCTGCCTGCGGCGACGACATCCGCCCCCACCTGGCCGCGGATTGAGGCAACGCGCCGCGCTTGACGCGCCCGCGAAAGCCCGGCACATGGCCTGACATGACCAAGCTCGCCCTCATCACCGGCGCCTCTCGTGGCCTGGGCTTTGCCCTGGCAGAGGCGCTTGCGCCCGATTTTCACATCATCGCCGTGGCCCGCACCGTCGGCGGGCTCGAAGAGCTCGACGACCGCATCAAGGCAAAGGGCGGCCAGGCCACCCTGGCGCCGATGGATGTCACCGACCGCGACGCGATGGCCCACCTCTGCCGCTCGATCCATGACCGCTGGTCGCCCGAGACACCCGAGGGCGAGGGCACGCTGGCGCTCTGGGCACATACGGCGGTTCATGCCAGTGCGCTGACCCCGGCGGTCCATATCGACCCGAAGGAATGGCAGAAATCGCTGGCCACCAATGCCGACGCGATGGGCCACCTGGTGCCTTTCGTGGCCCCCCTGCTGGGCGAGACCGGTCAGGCGCTGTTCTTCGACGATCCGGTGAAGGGACAGAAATTCTACGGTCTCTATGGCACCACAAAGGCCGCGCAGATCGCTTTGGCCCGCAGCTGGGCCGCGGAATCCGAACGCACCGGCCCCCGTGTCCATGTGCTGGAACCGCGCCCGATGGCCACCGCCGTACGCGCCCGGTTCCACCCCGGTGAAAACCGCGACGCCCTGGCCACGCCAGAGGCGGAGGCCGCGCGCCTGCTGGCCGCGCTCGCCTGATAATCCGTGGCTTCGGTACCTCGCCCCCGAGGTGCCGGACCTCAGCGCCCATGATAGGGTTGCAACGCAGGCGCCCCAGCCCCTAGAGAAGAACAAATCAGCACGGGCACGCCTTTCATGCGCATTCTCATCACCAATGACGACGGCATCAACGCGCCGGGTCTCAAGGTTCTTTCCGACATCGCCGCCGAGCTGGCCGGGCCATCGGGCGAAGTCTGGACCGTGGCCCCCGCCTTTGAACAATCGGGCGTGGCGCATTGCATATCCTACAGCCACCCGACGATGATCGCCCAACTGGATGAACGCACCTTCGCCGCGGAAGGCAGCCCGGCGGACTGCGTGCTGGCCGGGTTGCACGACGTGCTGAAGGACAATGCGCCGGACCTGGTGCTGTCGGGGGTGAACCGGGGCAACAACTCTGCCGAGAACGCGCTTTATTCCGGCACGCTGGGCGGCGCGATGGAGGCCGCACTCCAGGGCCTGCCCGCCATTGCCCTGTCGCAATATTACGGCCCCGCCAATGCCCAGGCCGACAATCCCTTCGAAGCCTCGGCAAAACATGGCGCCGCCACGGTGCGTGCCATCCTGGCCGCCGATCCCGCCCACGCGGGCGGCTATCGCCGTTTCTACAACGTGAACTTTCCGCCGGTCCCGGCCGCTGACGTGGCGGGCACCACCGTCGCGCCGCAGGGCCTGCGCCGCGACACCCGCTTTTCGGTCGAGGCGACGCATTCGCCGTCCGGCCGGCGGTTCCTCTGGGTACGCGGCGGCGACCAGCGGGCCGCGACCGACAGCGGCACCGACGCGGACATGAACCTCAAGGGCTGGATCACGGTCACGCCGATGCTGGCCGACCTGACCGACCACGCAGCGCTGAACAGCCTGAAAGACGCCTTTTCATGAGCTTCGACGCCGAAGCCAAGATGCAATTCCTCTTTGCGCTGCGCTCCAAGGGCGTGACGGACAAAGCCGTGCTGAACGCAATGGAAAGCATCGACCGCGGGCGTTTCATCCAGGGCTATTTCACCGACCGCGCCTATGACGACATGCCCCTGCCCATTGCCTGCGGTCAGACCATCTCTCAGCCCTCCGTCGTGGGCCTGATGACCCAGGCGCTGAAGATCGGGCCGCGCGACAAGGTGCTGGAGGTGGGCACCGGATCGGGCTACCAGGCGGCGATCCTGTCGCAGCTGGCAAGGCGGGTCTACACGGTCGACCGGCACCGCAGGCTGGTCCATGCGGCGCGCCAGGTCTTCGAGGCGCTGGAACTGACCAACATCACCGCCTTCACTGCCGATGGCTCTTTCGGATTGCCCGACCAGGCGCCCTTTGACCGCATTATTGTGACCGCAGCCGCCGAAGACCCGCCCGGCCCCCTATTGGCGCAACTGAAGATTGGCGGTATCATGGTCGTGCCGGTGGGCCAGTCCGACGCCGTGCAAAGCCTGATCCGCGTGACGCGGACGGACAGTGGGTACGAGTATCACGAGATGCGTCCGGTGCGTTTCGTTCCCCTGGTCGAAGGGCTTGGCAAGGACTGACCGCCCGGTGTGGTGTCGGACAGGCGCCGCCAACCTGTGACGCCCCGGAGACAAGGGGTGCATGTGAGGATATCGAGATGACATCTGCCTCCCGCCCCATGACGGCTCTTGCCCTTGTTGCCCTGCTTTCCGCCTGTTCCGACGGGCTCGATTTCGACCTGCGCGGCGGGATCGGCGGTGGCGTCGACACCACCGATGCCGCGCTCAAGGCGACAACCGCCCGGCCGGAACCGGACAATCGCGGCATCATTTCCTACCCCAGCTACCAGGTCGCCGTGGCCCAGCGGGGCGATACGCTGGCCGACGTGGCCGCCCGCATCGGACTGCCGGCCGATGAGCTGGGCCGGTACAACGGCATCCGTCCGAACGATCCGTTGCGCCGGGGCGAGATCATCGCCCTGCCCCGCCGCGTGGCGGAACCCTCGCCCGCGACCGGCGCCACCACCACCGGCCCGATCCGTCCGCCGTCCAGCGTGGACGTGACCACCCTGGCCTCCAACGCGATCGACGGCGCCCCGGACACCTCGCGCCGCTCAGCCGACCCGCAAACCGGCGTCGAACCCGTCCGGCACAAGGTCGCGCGTGGCGAAACCGCCTTTACCATCGCCCGGCTCTACAACGTGTCGCCGCGCGCCCTGTCCGAATGGAACGGGCTGGACCGGGATTTCGCGATCCGCGAAGGCCAGTACCTGCTGATCCCCGTGGCCAAGCCGACGGAGCCGCGCAGCAGCGACCCCGCGACCACGCCCCCGGGATCGGGGTCTCCCACGCCGGTGCCGCCCTCGGCTGCGGCGCCGCTGCCCGCGGAGACACCGAAACCGCGCGGCACCGCCGACCCGACGCCCAAGCCCGAAGAACCCGTCGCCGACATCGGCCAGAACAAGGCCAAGGCCAAGGGCAGCATGACCATGCCGGTCTCCGGCTCGATCATCCGCGAATACAATCCCGGCTCGAACCCTGGCATCGACATCAGCGCCTCGCCCGGCACGCCGGTTTCGGCCGCCGCCGCCGGATCGGTCATCAGCGTGTCGAAAAAGACCAACGGCTCCAGCTTCATCATCGTCCGTCACCCGGACAACGTGAACACGGTCTACCTGAACGTCGCGGACATCAGCGTGAACGTGGGCGATTCCGTCAGCCGTGGACAGCAGATCGCGCGCGTCGCCCCGGGCGAGGTCGGCTTCCTGCACTTCGAAGTGCGCCAGGGTCTCGACAGCGCAGACCCGATGTCCTACCTGCGCTGATCCCGCAAGCATAGTATTGGCCCCGTCGCCTTGCGACGGGGCCGGTCTCTTTGCCCCCCGGACTCAGGCGGACTGCGGTCCTTTGGTCCAGACCGCGATATGCGCGGGCGCCGGAAACGCCACGCTGCCGTCACCGTCGACAAATCGCGCCAGCCGCTGTTCTGCCGCTGTCACCAGGGCCTCGAACCCCGCGTCATCGATGAACTCCGACAGGGTCCATCCCCTGACATCCGTGCGCACCCAGTCGCGGATCGAGGCAAAACGCGCTGTGCCGGTCAAGGTGGTGACATGCGCCCCGCCCAGCCCGCCGGCCTCGAGCACCTCCCTGACCGCCGCCATGTCGCCAAGCACAAAGGGCGCGCGCAGCGCCCCGGCGGCATCGGCACCGAACATCTCGTCGATGAGCGCGATCATGGCGGCATAGCCCGGCGAGTTGGCGACGCGGTCCCAGACCGACAGGGCAATCCTGCCGCCGGGACGCAGCACCCGCCGCATTTCACCGATCGCCGCCGCCCGGTCGTCAAGGAACATCAGGCCGAACTGGCACAACACCACGTCTAGACTTTCCGGCGCAAAGGGCAGGTCCTCGGCAAGGCCTTCGACCCAGGTAATGCCGGCCTCGTTCCGGCGGGCCACGGCAATCATGCCGTCGTTGCGGTCAAGCCCGGTGACCTGCCCCCGGTCGCCGGCCCGGCGCGCCGCCTCTCGGGTTGTCGCTCCGGTGCCGCAGGCGACATCCAGCACGCAGTTGCCCGCCTCGATTCCCGCAGCGTCACAGAGCGGCCCGGCCCAGGCGCCAAACAGGGCCGGGACAAAAAAGGCGTCGTAGATTTCGGCGGCCGATGTCGAAACTTGTCCGGCCGAAGCAGTGGATGTGGTCATGGTCCGTCCTCCAAGGCTGTTGGCTTGTCCCCTGAAGGTGACGCACAGAGGCCCATGCGGTATAGTTCAAGATCTGTAGCAACGGGGGCCGGCGTGAAATCCTACGGCCAGTTCTGTCCGGTCGCCAAGGCGGCGGAGCTTTTTTGCGAACGCTGGAACGCGCTGATCGTCCGCGATCTCGCCGCAGGACCGCGCCGCTTCAGCGAGTTGAAACGCGGCGTGCCGCTGATGTCCCCCTCGCTGCTGTCATCCCGCCTGAAATGGCTGATCGAGGAAGGCGTCATCGAACGCTACGACATGGGAGAAAAACGCCCCGGCTACCGCCTGACCGAAGCGGGGGCGGAGTTCGTACCGCTGGTCGAGGCCCTGGGCATCTGGGGCCAGCGTTGGACCCGCCGCGCGCTGAAAGAACACGAGATCGACCTGGGCCTGCTTGTCTGGGGGCTGGAAAGCGGCAGCGATCCGGGGGCCTTCGGTCCCGGGCGCTGCCTGGTCCGGCTCGACCTGACCGACCAGGTCGACTCGAAACGTTTCTGGTGGTTCCTGAACCAGAAAGGCACCTGTGAGCTTTGTGTCGACGATCCGGGCGGCGAGGTGAACCTCTACCTCGCCTGCACGCTGCCGGATGCGATTTATCTGCTGCGCGGAGACATCAGCCCCTCCCGGGCGGTCGAAACCCGGCGGCTGGAAGTTCTGGGAGACAGCTGGGCGATGCGGCGCTTGCCCGACTGGCTCAATCTCGGCCCGCTGACCCGGATCGCCTCACGCCGTGGCGAACGCCCGGGGGCCTAGAGCTCACCCCAGCGAGACGCCCTTGCGACCCGCCAGGTCGGTAAAGAACTGCCAGGCCACCCGGCCAGACCGCGCCCCGCGCGTCGCTTGCCATTCCACCGCTTCGGCGCGCAGCTCGTCCTCGGCCACGCTGACACCATAGGCGTCGCAATAGCCCCGGATCATCTCGAGGTACTCGTCCTGCGAACAGGGGTGGAAGCCCAGCCACAGGCCGAACCGATCCGACAGCGACACCTTTTCCTCGACCGCCTCCGACGGGTTGATGGCCGTGGACCGTTCGTTCTCGATCATGTCGCGCGGCATCAGGTGGCGCCGGTTGGAGGTCGCATAGAACAGAACGTTTTCGGGCCGTCCCTCGATGCCACCGTCCAGCACGGCCTTGAGGCTCTTGTAGTGCTCGTCGTCATGGCTGAACGACAGGTCGTCGCAGAACAGCACAAAGCGATGATCGGTGCCCCGCAGCACGTTCAGCAGACGACCGACAGAAGCCAGGTCCTCACGCTGCAACTCGACCAGTTTCAGGTCGTGCCCCTCTGTGCGGACGGCGGCGTGGATCGCCTTGACGATGCTCGACTTGCCCATGCCCCGCGCGCCCCAAAGGAGCGCGTTGTTGGCCGGTAGGCCACGGGCGAACTGGCGGGTGTTTGCCAACAGCGTGTCCCGGGATCGGTCGATCCCCACCAGCAACTCCAGCGGGATGCGGTTGACCTGAGGCACCGGCACCAGCCGGTCCGGCTCTACATGCCAGACAAAGGCTTCTGCCCCGTCAAACTCCGGCTCTGCCTGCGGTGCGGGTGACATCCGTTCCAGCGCCGCGGCGATGCGTTCCAGCGCCGCGGTGCTCTTGGCCTTCTTTCCGCTCATTTCTGGCGGCCCTCGCCTTCGTCGAATTCTTCTTCGTCGAATTCGTCCATCAGCGGATCATTCTCGGTGTCGGGTTCTTCCTCGAACCACAGACCCTGTTCTTTCAGGTCGGCCTCGCGCTTCTTCTCGACGCGGCGCACCAGGATGATCGAGATCTCGTAGAGACCGTAGACCACCGTGAACAGGATCACCTGCGTGACCACGTCCGGCGGCGTCACCAGCGCGGCCAGCACCAGGATGCCGACCATCGCGTATTTGCGCACGCTGCCAAGACCATCGGCCGAGACCAACCCCGCCTTGCCCATCAGCGTCAAGAGAACCGGCAGCTGAAAGCACAGGCCGAAGGCCATGATGAAGACCAGGGAGGTTTGCAGGCTCTCGTTGACCTTGCCGAAGAAGGTGATCTTCAGCCCTTCACTCGTCTCGGGCACCACGGCGGCGGCGATCCCGTCAGGGTCGACCGTGCCCGACATGAGGTTGGCAAAGACCGAGGGCGCATCGGTGAAGCCAAGGAAAAAGGCCATTGCCAGCGGCGTCACCACGAAATGCGCAAAGCTTGCCCCCAGCAGGAACATGACCGGCGAGGCCACGAGGAAGGGCAGAAAGGCGCTTTTCTCGGACCGGTAGAGGCCCGGCGCCACGAAGCGCCACATCTGGTGCGCGATGACCGGAAAGGCCATCGCAAACCCAAAGACCAAGCCGATGCGGAACAGCACGAACAGGTATTCCTGCGGGCTGGTGTATTGCAGCGTCGGCGAGGGGTCCCCCAGCGCGCGCAGCGTCGTTTCGATCGGGACCAGCAGGAACCGCAGGATGTGTTCGGCGATGAAATCGCCGCCCAGCGGGATGAAACAGATGCAGATACCGATCAGCAGCGCCACCACCGACCGGATCAGTCGCGTGCGCAGCTCTGCCAGATGCTCGATCAGCGGGGCCGAGCTGTCCTCGATCTCGTCCTGGGCATTATTCATGCCGGTTTGTCCCCTTCGTCCGGGGCCGCCTTGGGCGCGGCCGCCTCATCGGGGGCCTTCAGAGAGGCCTCCAGTTCCTCGGCCCGGCGCGCGGCCTCTTCGGCCTCGCGCTGCTTGCGCTCGGCGGCCTTGCGCGCGGCGTTGGCCTCGATCTTCTTCCTGGCCTCGTCGCGTTCCTTCGCCAGCTTGCCGGTCTCGCTGTCCGGGTCCAGGTTGGTCATGGACTTGGCGGCGTCCTTGACGCCGTCCATCGCGCTGCTGACCGGGTTGGTGGCCGTCTTGAAGGTCTTGGCCACATCGCGCATGCCGGATTCATCCGCCGCGTCGTTCATTGCGCGACTGAACTCGCGCGCCATGCCGCGCGCCTTGCCCATGAACCGGCCCACGTTGCGAAAAAGCACCGGCAGGTCCTTGGGACCGACGATGATCAGCGCAACGATGCCGATGACCAGCAGTTCGCCGAAGCCGAGATCGAACATGGTGGCTTACACCTTGTCCTTGTCTTTGCTTTCCTCGGCG
This sequence comes from Antarctobacter albus, assembly GCF_900101505.1. Lineage (GTDB taxonomy): Bacteria > Pseudomonadota > Alphaproteobacteria > Rhodobacterales > Rhodobacteraceae > Antarctobacter > Antarctobacter albus. The sequence goes on along the minus strand of NZ_FMZI01000001.1, from coordinate 158,550 downwards.
GGGGTCACGTCCTTGGCCTCGTCCGCCTTCTGGTCTTCCAGTTCCTGCTGGCCGTCGCTCACGCCTTTCTTGAAGGCGGTGATGCCTTTGCCCACTTCGCCCATCAGCGACGAGATCTTGCCGCGGCCGAACAGCACCAGCACGACAACGGCGATCAGCAGAAGGCCGGGAAGGCCGATGTTTCCGATACCCATGATATCTCTCCTCAGGTCGGCGGAGACCGCACCGGCTCCGCGCATCAATGCCACTGCGGCTATCTATATAGACTTTGAGCCCCGAAAAAGGGCCAAAGCGCCGCGCTCGCGCACTCGTTTTGTCATGAGCTTGTCAGTTGTCAGGATTTTGTCAGTATGTACGCGGCTTCTTGCCCGGAATCGCCCACCGCGACACCGGGCAACAGGCGCGAATCCCGGCCCCGCTCGCCGGTTGGACAAAGGAAAGGACGCAGGCGGATGAACCGCAAGGACCGGCTCTACGCGCTGACCCAGCGCCTGCGCGACGGCAAGCTGCACACCGCCGAGGCGATGGCCCAGGACCTGGGGGTCTCGGTGCGGACGATCTACCGCGACATGGAAGTGCTGGCCGCCTCTGGCGTGCCCGTCGAGGGCGCGCGCGGATACGGCTACACTGTGCAGGCAGCGATCACCCTGCCGCCGCTGAACCTGACCGAGGACGAGCTGGAGGCGCTGCACCTCGCGTTGGCCGCGCTGGGGGCTTCCGACCTGCCGGAACAGGCCGGTGCCGCGCGGTCCCTGGCGGCCAAGATCGAGGCGGTCCTGCCAGAGGACGCAGGCCCCGCCCCTGCCCCTTTCGGCTTTGCCACGGAATCCTTTGCCGAGGCGGCACGCGGTTTTGTCCATATGCCGGTGATCCGCGCGGCGATCCGCGCCCGTCAGCGCCTGCGGGTGAGTACCGGCGGCAAGAGCCATGACATCCGCCCCCTGCACCTGGATTACTTCGGCCGGGTCTGGACCTGCGTCGGCTGGGACGAAACAGAGGGCGGGTTCCTAAGCCTGCGGGTCGATCGGATCGACGATCTCACCCCTTTGCCCGGGCTCTTCGTGGACGAACCGGGCAAGACTCTGGCCGACTGGCGGCGCGGCACGTCCGGATGAGGCAGACATGAAATGACCCCGGTGCGGGAGGGGAACACCGGGGTCTTCGGGGCTGGCGCGGCCAGGGGGAACGTGGGGATGGCCGCGCTCGGACCAGCCCGAAATCAGTACTTGTAGGCCGAGCCGCCGTAGCCGCCGCCATAGCCCCCGGTGTAGCCGCCGGCGTGACCGGCATAGCCGCTGCCATAGCCCAAAGTCGGCACTTTCTTGTGGCTGCCATAGGCAGGGGCCTTGTGGCCGTAGCCCTTGGCCGGCTTGTAGCCGTCATAGCCGCCGTTGTAGCCGGTCTTGACGTCCTGGTAGCCGCTCACGATGCAGGACCAGGGCGCGCTCTGGTCGCCGCCGACCCGGATCACCTCACGCGAGAAAGTGGTGATCTCGTTGGTGCTCTTGGCGTAGTTCTGCACGCATTCCATCTGGCCGACATAGGCGGTGTTCCAGTCGGCATAGCCGTAGCTTTCATGCGCCGCGGCGGTCCAGGTCTGGATGGTGACAATCTTGGCCTGTTGCTGGGAATGGCCATAGCCCATCGCGGTGATCTTGTCCCCCTGCCCTGCGGCAGCGGAGGTGGCGGTCAGCGCGAGGGCGGCGAAGACGATCTTGGCAAAGTTTTTCACGGGTCTGTTCCTTTGACTATAAATGCTTGGTCCTGGGTCCTTGGTCCGTCCGGGGGCGGTTGCGTCCTGCCTTGGTCCGAACGTCGAATATGAGACGCAAGATAGGCGGCAATCCTTGGCCCGCGCAGGTGTGGAAAACCCCCGTCCGGCGCCAAGCACCTGAAATCACCGCAAAGCTTTCCGGAAAACTCGCGACAGATCAGCAAAAAGCCCCGCGTCCGGTGCGGACGCGGGGCTGATTTGACCGTCGGCTACTGCCGTGGATCAGGCGGAAGCCTTGTAGATCTTGTCGATGTTCGCCGCCAGCGCCGCGTTGAACTCGGCATCCGAGAGCTGCTTGGTCAGCCCTTCGGCCAGCGCGCGGCTGAACGAGGCGATCATCTTGGGCTGGCGCGCCAGGCGTTCGCAGGCCTCGTCGGTGGAATAGCCGCCCGAAAGCGCCACCACGCGGATCACGCGGGGATGGTCGGCCAGGTCGTCGTAAAGACCGTCCTCGGTCGGGATCGTCAGTTTCAGCATTACGTCCTGCCCCTCGGCCAGCTGATCGAGATGCGCCTTGATCTCGGCCTTGAGCAGTGCCTCGGCCTCGGCCTTGGTGGCCGAGTTGATGTCAACCTCGGGCTCCAGGATCGGCACAAGGCCCGCGGCCAGCACGGTCATGCCCAGCTCGAACTGCTGCGCGACGATGGCCTTGATGCCCTCGGGGTTCGCCTCGTGGATGACGGACCGTTCCTTGGTGCCGAAGATGCCGAACTCGGCGGCTTCTTTCAGGGTCTCCTCGACGCCCGGGATCGGCTTCATCAGCTGGACGCCGTTCGCCTTGTCTTCCAGCCCCTTGTCGATCTTCAGGAAGGGCACGATGCCGCGCACGTCCCAGAGCGCCTGCGGCGTCGGGCGGCCCTCGACCTCGCCGCGCATGGTGCGTTCGAACAGGATGGCGCCGATCACCTTGGCATTGGTGAAATCCGGGGCCGTGATGATTCGGCTGCGCATCTCGTGGATCTCGCCGAACATGGCGTCTTCGCCGTCATACATGTCCTCGGTCACGCCGTAGAGACGCAGCGCCTTGGGCGTAGAGCCCCCGGACTGGTCCAGCGCGGCGATGAAACCGGCTCCGGTGCGCATCTGGTCGACCTGTTTGGCAAAGGTGGCGGCGTCCTGTCCCATGAAATCCTCGTGTGATGAGAAGAAAGGCGTTTGCCGCTTCGATAACGCAGGCCGTGCGGTGGGTATAGTGGCCGCGACAAGGGTTATCGCTAACTGCGACGCACAGACGGGATTTCGCCGGTCTTCCGCCTCAGCGCCGCATCACATGCAGCCAGATCCCGTCACGCGACCGCACGGTCAGATGCGCCTCGGGCACCGGTTCGTGGCCCGCGACCGGCGTCACCCGCAGGTCGCGCAGGATCAGCGAGAGCAGCAAAACGCCCTCGACCATCGCGAAACCGGCCCCGGTACAGACGCGCGGCCCGGCGGAAAAGGGCATGTAGGCCTCACGCCCGCAGCGCTTGCCGTTCTCGGTCTGCCAGCGGGCGGGATCGAAACCGTCGGGGTTGTCCCACAGCCCCTCGTGACGGTGCAGGTGCCAGGGGCTGAGCACCATCTGCGCGCCTTGCGGGATGTCGCGATCCCTGAACCGTTCCGGGCAGGTGGTTTCGCGCACCATCATCGGCACCGGCGGGTAGAGGCGCAACGCCTCGCGGAAGACGTCGCGGCTGATCCGCAGTTTCGAGATGTCGGCGAAATCGCAGGTCGTCAGCACCTGCGCCTCTTCGGCCACCTTCTCCTGCCACTCGGGATGCGTCGCCATGAGGTACAGCGCCCAGCCCAGGGCCGAGGCGCTGGTTTCATGCCCCGCAAGGAAGAAGATCGCCACCTGGTCCACCATCTCCTGAGCGCTGAAGTTCTGGCCCGTCTCGGGATCGCGCGTCGTCATGATCTTGGTGGCCAAGTCGTCGGGCGCGGTCCCGGCGGCAATCGCCACCTGCCGGTCCTCGGTCAGCCGGGTGATGAGTCCCCGAATGCGCCGGGCGGCGGCCTTGGTGTCCCGCCGGAAGAACCGAGGCATCCAGCCCGGAACCGGGATGAAGGCGGCCAGGTTCAGGATCGGCTGGGTGCGCTGGTAGGCGCGGAACTCGTGAAAGACCTCTTGCGCGATCTCGTCCTCGATGGGGATGGAAAACAAGGTGCGAAAGATCACGTCCGCCGCCGCGTGGCTGGTGATCTCCTCGATCTCCACCTCTTGCCCTGCCCGCGCGGTCAGACGCGCCAGCGCGGCCTGCGCGGCGTCCCACATGGCCGGATAGGTCTCGCGCAGGCGCCCACCCTCAAAAGCCGGGTCGATGATGCGCCTTTGCCGCTGCCAGGTTTCGCCATTGGTCAGGAAGACGGACTCGCCCAGCAGGGGCCGCAGCCCCTCGCCGATACGGTCGGATTTCGGGAAATCCATCGGGCGATCCTTGAGCACGGTCTTCACCAACTCCGGCTGATTCAGCAGGTAGGACCGGAAGAAAGGGGTGCGGAACTCGGCCATCTTGGCCCGGTACAGCCGCGCGGGCTGGGCCGAGAGGATGTCCTGCCGGAAGAGCTTGACGTAGCGCCAGAGCGAGACCCGGTCAGGCCGCGCCGCCGGTTTCGGTGGGGTCATGCGGCAATGCTCGTGTACTTCGACACCGCCACGTCGATCCGGCTGGCCGAGGGCGGACGGTTCGCATAGCGCGTGCCCAGGCTGACCGGCCCGGCGGTGATCTGGAAATAGTCGTAGTCCAACGGTCGGTCGAAGGCGCAGAGGTACTGGAAATGCAGGCGAAAGAACTTCCACCGCAGTTCCTTCCAACGCTCGGGCGACAGCGAGCGCGTGAACTGCGCCGAAAACACCAGCGGCCAGCGCTTGTTCCCTGGCGCGACGCCCGAGACGCTGACTGGATCGCAGAGCGCAAAGGCACAGCCATCCCCCGGCGCCGTCACGTCGACCCAGGTCAGTTCCTCGCGCGCGCTTAGGTATCGCAGGTCGGCCCGCAACCGGTGCGCGTCGCGCAGGAAAGAGACCATAGGCACCACCTGCCCAAGGCTCAGGAACGCCAGTTTAGGGCCATTGGCGGGCACCCGTCCCGCGCGGATCAGGTCGGCAAGGATCGAGACCGCCAGATGCGCGCCGGAGGAATGTCCGACCACCAGCACCTCGTCTACGTCGTCGCGCAACGCCTCGGCGATGATCCCGGCGAAGTCGCCCATGCGCGCCTCCAGCTCGGGCGGGTTTGCCCCCCGGAACCGGGCCGAATAGGCGTAGTCATGCATCAGGTAATAGGCGAACAGCTTGCCGTCCTTCTTCTTGAACCAGCGCAGCAGCGCCCAGGCGATGCTACCCCAGACGAGCAGGCCCAGTGCGTTTGCCCCGATGCCCAGCCAAGGCGACAGCTGCGCGATCAGCGCGAACCCGGCCCAGCCCGCCAGCAGGGCCGCCAACAGTTGCAGCAAGAGCATTCCGATCGGATAGAGCGCAGCAATCACCGGTCCCTTGCGGAGCCGCATCAGCCGGAACAGCGCGCCGGTCGCGATATACTCCCAAGCGGTGCGGACAAGCTGTGCGTAGGTGGCGGGGATGGAGGTCGACATGCTGTCGCGCACGATGTCGGACCAGACCAGAACCTCGACATCCGCCGAGACCTGCTGCCCCGCCATCACGCTTTCGACATGCCAGCCGTAGAGCCCGCCGGTGCGTTTGGGCTTCAGCCCGATCTCGTAGCCGGAGATCGCCGCCTGTGTGGCGCCCTCCTTGCGGTAAAGCTCGCGGTAGCGGCGCGGATGAATCGGATCGTAGCCGGGAATATAGAAGACCCGGCGTCTGCTGACGTCCTGCGATGTTTCGGCCTGACCAATGCCCATCGTCCGCACCTCATTGTTGCGACAATGGTAACGGGGCTTTTCGGCGAGAGTAAGGCAGCAGCCTCAGCCCAGGGTCGCCAGCGCCGGGAAGGTTTCCAGCAGCCAGAAGGACAGCGACGAGAAGCCGCCCGTCAGCATCAAGAGCCCGATGGTCCACAGAAGCAGGCCCATCGCCCGCTCGATCTGTTCCATGTGCCGTTTCATCCAGCCCATGAGGCCGCCAAGCCGGGGCAGGAAGGCCGCGACCAGCAGAAAGGGAATGCCCAGTCCCGCCGCGTAGACCCCCAGCAAGACCGTGCCGCGCGTGACCGAGGCCTCAGAGGCGGCAAGGCTCAGGATCGCTCCCAGTTGCGGACCGATGCAGGGGGTCCAGCCAAAAGCGAAGGCCAGCCCGAGGATATAGGCGCCAAAGGCCGAACCGCCCCGGTCGCCCGCGTCCAGCCGCGCCTCGCGGTCGAGAAAGCCGATCCGGTAGACACCCACGAAATGCGCACCAAAGACCATGACGGTGATGCCCGCGGCGGTGTTGAACCAGTCCTGGTACTGCAAAAAGGCCGCGCCCACCGCCGAGGCGGCAAATCCCATCAGCAGAAAGACCGTCGACAGGCCCAGCACGAAGAACAGCGCCGGCATCAGCGCCTTGTTCCTGCTCGCCCCCGCGCGGTCGCCGAGATCCGTCAGGGATACCCCGCTCATGTAAGCGAGGTAAGGCGGTACCACGGGCAGCACGCAGGGGCTGAGAAAGGATATGACCCCGGCCAGAAGCGCCACGAACATGGCGGGCAAAAGCGATGCGTCGATGATCTCGATTCCGAACATGGATCCGACATAGGCTATTGGCGCGGCGGCGTCACCTGACCTCTCTGTCACATCTCCGGCATGGCGCGAGAGCGCTTTTCTTTGCCGGGACAAGCGGCTAGATCAGGCGCATGACGCATGAACTCGACGCCCTCGGCCTGCTTTGCCCCCTGCCCGTCCTGAAGGCCCGCAAGCGCCTGCAGGGCATCGCCCCGGGCGAGCTTCTGCTGCTGATGACGGACGACCCGGCGGCGGTGGTGGACGTGCCGCATTTCTGCGTCGAGGCCGGGCATGTGCTGGAAGGCCACGAGGAAGCGGACGGCGCAATCACCTGGCGCATCCGCAAGGGATGACGGCTGACATGTCCCGGCGCCGGGCCGATTTGCCCAGCCTCGGTCGTAAGGCTTGGTGACTGGGACCAAAGCTGTATAGTGGCGTCACAATTTGGCTGTCCGCCTGCGGCGGCGCCCCTTCAGTTTGTGAAAAAGGATACGATCATGGGCAGCTTCACGGCCACCTACTCCGTCACCTATGAGAACGGCGCGCTGGCAGGCGCCGCGGTCCAGGGGCCGTTCAACGAGGTTTTGACGGATGGTGAAGCCGACACCAGTTTCGAGATCGGCGACAGTGTCAATGCGTTCTCAAGTGGCTATACCTACGTCGGTACGGCGGTCGTGAACGGCAAGGTCTGGCCGGTGTTCAACTGGGACTCCGATCCGACCTATGACGTCGTCTTCATGGACGAGGTCCCTGCTGGCCCACCGGCCACCTACACTGACAATGGCGCGACCTTCACCGGCGCCTGCTTTGCCCCCGGTACGCTGATCGCAACACCGGGAGGAGAGGTTGCAGTCGAGCGGTTGCGGTCCGGCGATCTTGTCGCCACGGATGAGGGCGGCGCAACACAGGTGATCTGGATCGGCGTCGTGACACGGTTGAACGCGGTGGCGGGCAACGCCCTGCAGGCCGTTTGCGTTCGTGCCGGGGCATTGGGCAATGGCTTGCCCCACAGCGATCTGATTGTTACGGCAGATCACGGCCTGATCTTGGACGGACTTGTCGTGAACGCGGCTGCCCTTGTGAACGGCGACAGCATCGCCTTTGTTCCCATGTCTCAGCTCCCCGAACGCGTGACCTATTACCATATCGAAACCGCCGCCCATGACGTGATCCTGGCCAACGGGACCCCGGCCGAAACATTCGTGGACGCGGTCGCCCGCAGCCAGTTCGACAATTTCCAGGAATATCTGGACCTCTACGGGGCGGAGCGGATCATTCCCGAAATGAACCGGCCCCGCGTCTCCTCGCGCCGCCTGCTGCCCGCCGAGATTCGCGATCGGCTGGATCGCACGATTGAGGCGACTCGCCTGACCGCGTAAGCCACGGCCTCCGGGAAAACGAAAAAGGCCCCGCCGGTTCGGCGGGGCCTTTTCCTTGTTTCATTTTCGGATCAGCGGCCCAGGGACCACCAACCGCGCCGCTTGGGCTTGTCCTCTGCCTCGGCGGTTTCCGTCACCGGTTCCGGCGCCTCTTCGGCCACAGGTTCCGCAGGCGCTGCGGCGGCCTCTGGCTGAGCCTCTTCCGATGCGTCTTCGGTCGTTTCCTCGGGTGCCGAGGCCGGTTCCACGGCGGTTTCCGCGACCGGGGTGCCAACCACGGCAGCAATCACGTCAGAGGCCTTGCGACGCGTGCGCGCGCGCTTGGGCTTGTCCTCGGTCGTTTCCGCCGCGGCCTCGGCCGGGGCTTCGCTCACCTCGGGTTCGGGCGCTTCCGCTGTCTCTGCGACAGGCGCGGCCTCGGCGACTGGCTCCGCCACTTCGGCGGCGGGCGCCTCGGTGGCTTTCGGTGTCGGCTCCGGTGTCGCTTCGGGCTTGGCCTCGGCGGTCTCGGCTACTGCCACCTCCCCCTCGTCCGTCTCGGTCTGGGCATCGGCGGGTTTGCTGCGCGTGCGGCGCGACCGGGTGCGAGTCCGCTTGGGCTTGGCCGTATCCTCACCCTCGTCTGCCTTGGGCGCATCCGCCTCAGCGGCCTCGGAGGTCTTGGCTTCATCCGCAGCCTCGACAGCCTCGACCGGCTTCTCGGCCTCCTTGGCCGAGTCGTCCTTGTCGGTGCTGCCCTCTGCGCCGGTCTCGGATCCCTCACCGTTGTCCTTGGACTTCGACTTGCGACGGCGACGACGACGGCGCTTCTTGGGCTTGCCCTCGTCACCATTGTCGTCAGAGGTGGTCTCCGGCTTTTCGGCCTGGGGCGCCTCTTCCTCTTCTTCCTGCTCGGCCTCGGTGTCCTCGTCGACCTGATCCATCAACGACGTGTCGACAGACACAACGGGTGCGGTGGCCTCGGGCACGACGCGGGTCGCGGTCTTGAACTTCTCCATCGAGAAGTCGGGCGCCACCAGATGCGGGTCACCCTCGATGCGCACGGACATGCCGTAGCGCGCCTCGATCATGGCGACATGTTCGCGCTTCTGGTTCATCAGGTAGTTGGCGATGCCGATGGGGCATTTCACCAGCACCTCGCGCGAACGGCGGCGCACGCCTTCTTCCTCGATCTGGCGCAGGATCTGCAGCGCCATGTTGTCGTCCGAGCGGATCAGGCCGGTGCCGTGGCAGGCGGCGCAGGGCTGCGTCGTCGCCTCGATCATTCCGGGGCGCAGGCGTTGGCGCGACATTTCCAACAGGCCAAAGCCCGAGATGCGGCCCACCTGGATGCGGGCGCGGTCGGTCTTGAGCTTGTCCTTCAGTTTCTTCTCGACGGCGGCGTTGTTCTTGCGCTCGTCCATGTCGATGAAGTCGATGACGATCAGACCCGCGAGGTCACGCAGACGCAACTGGCGCGCCACCTCCTCGGCAGCCTCCAGGTTGGTCTTGGTCGCGGTCTCCTCGATCGAGCCTTCCTTGGTGGCGCGGCCCGAGTTCACGTCGATGGCCACCAGCGCCTCGGTCACGCCGATCACGATGTAACCACCGGATTTCAGCTGCACGGTCGGGTTGAACATCCCGCCCAGGTAACTTTCCACCTGGTAGCGCGCGAAAAGCGGCATCTGTTCGTTGTAGTGTTTCACGTTCTTGGCGTGGGACGGCATGATCATCTTCATGAAGTCCTTCGCGACCCGGTATCCCCGTTCGCCTTCCACAAGGACTTCATCGATTTCGCGCGAATAGAGATCGCGGATCGACCGTTTGATCAGGTCGCCTTCCTCGTAGATCTTGGCCGGCGCGATGCTCTTCAGCGTCAGTTCGCGGATCTGCTCCCACAAACGCTGCAGGTACTCGTAGTCGCGCTTGATCTCGGTCTTGGTGCGCTTGGCGCCTGCCGTCCGGATGATCAGGCCCGCGCCCTTGGGCACGTCGATCGACTGCGCGATTTCCTTGAGCTTGGAACGGTCGGTCGCATTGGTGATCTTGCGGCTGATGCCACCGCCACGTGCGGTGTTGGGCATGAGCACGCAATAGCGACCCGCCAGGGACAGGTAGGTGGTCAGCGCAGCGCCCTTGTTGCCACGCTCTTCCTTGACGACCTGCACCAGCATGATCTGGCGGACCTTGATGACCTCCTGGATCTTGTACCGGCGCGGGCGCGGCTTGCGGACCGGGCGGATGTCCTCTTCGGTGTCGTCGTCGGCCACGGACTCGATCGAGGCATCGCGCGCCGCGGCATCGTCCTTGTCGTCTTCGTCTTCTTCGTCGTCATCGTCCGACGCCTCGGGCGCGACGTCGTCCTCGGCACTGTCCTCCGCCACGGGGGCAGGATCGGCCTCTGCGACAACCTCGGCCACCGGCTCTGCCGCGTCGGGCGCCTCGACCGGGGTCTCTTCCGCAGTTTCTTCTGGCGTCACGGTATCATCGCCAGAGTCCGGCTCTTGCGAGACGACGGCGGCCTCGTCCTTGGTGCCTTCTGCGATGGGGCGCGGCGGCGTTTCGCTCTCGGGTGCGTCCTCGGGCTCTGCCGCTTCGGCGGTGTCCTCGTCGTCCGGGGTCGGCGCCGGTTCGGCGGCGGCCTCGGTGTCCAGAGGCGTCAGGGCCTCGGTCGCCGGCGCGGGGTCCGCCGCGGTTTCGGAACCGGGCACCTCGGGCGCCTCGGCGGGAGCGGGCACTTCGGCCGGGGCCGGGTCGGCCTGGGGCTCAGGCTGCACTGGCGTTTCGACGGGCGCGGGTTCCGGCGCCGGATCGGTTTCGACCGGGGTTTCCTGAGGGGCTGGATCAGCGGCCTCCGGCTCTTCAACCGGGGTCTCGTGCACGGTTTCCATCGGCGACAGGCCCTCGCCCGGCTCGCCGGTTTCCAGGTCGTCGTCGAGGTCGATGGTTTCCATGCCGCTGGGTTCGCGCGGCTTGGTTTCCTTGGCGGTCTCGGCCTGCTTGTCGGACTTCTCCGCCTTGTCCGTCTTGTCGGATGCCTTCGTCGACCGCTTGCGCGAGCGCGAGCGGGACTTCTTGGGCTTTTCCTCTTCCTCGGCAGCGGCGCGCGCGGCCTCTTCCTCTTCCTCCATCAGCGCCTGGCGGTCAGCGATGGGGATCTGGTAGTAGTCGGGGTGGATTTCCGAGAAGGCCAGGAAGCCGTGACGGTTGCCGCCGTAATCGACGAACGCCGCCTGCAGCGAGGGTTCGACCCGTGTGACCTTGGCTAGATAGATGTTGCCGGCGAGCTGCCGCTTGTTCTCGGACTCGAAGTCGAATTCCTCGACCTTGTTTCCGTCCACCACCACGACGCGGGTCTCTTCCGCGTGGGTGGCGTCGATGAGCATTTTCTTTGCCATGTTATCCGTTTGCACACCCAACGCACCGCCGGCCCCGGGGGGCGCGCGGCGGTTGAAGCGTGTCTTGTCTGGGCGAGATGGTGCGCGATGGCATGGCGGGAAACCGATGTCCCTGCCTCATGCCTCATGTCAGTCGCGCGCTTCATCGCGGTTCTTCTCCGACGCGCGTCTGCGGCATTGGGCCGGGACGGCGCCCATTCATTGCGCCCGTCGCTTGTGGCGGTCCGGGCAGGGACTATGGCCTTGCGGCCCGATCGGTCTGGCCGGGTCCGGTATGTCAGGGTCCACGGTCAGCGAAATCTTCGGCGCGGCATGTTCTGCGCGCAACCTGACCGCTAACATAAGGCCAGCAGGATGGGAATGACAATAGCGATTGCGACGCGCGTGGCCCCTCGTCCCGCTCTCAGCGCGTTTCAAGGGCCTCGCGCAGGGTCCGGGCCAGCACATGCGGCGTGCAGGGTTTCTGCAGGTGGCGGAACCGGGGACCGGCCGCGCCCACGTCCGGATGCAGGGCAAACCCCGACATCAGGATCACGGGGCGCGCCGGGTCACGCGCGGCGACGCGTTCCGCGAGATCCAGCCCGGACAGGCCCCCGGGCATGAAGACATCGGTCAACAGCAGGTCATAGGCCTGTCCGGCTTCGATCAGCGCCCAGGCCGCCTGCCCCGTGGGCGCCGTGACGACCTCGTACCCCAACCGCTGCAGCAGTCCCCGAGTGAGATCAAGCAGATATGGCTCATCCTCGACCAGCAACACCGTCTCACCCGCCCCGGCAGGCATGTCGGCCCAGCTGTCCGCCACTGTCAGACCCGGGGTCCCGGCAATACGCGGCAGCGTCAGCCGCACGGTCGTCCCCTGCCCCGGGACCGAGTAGATCCGCATGTCCCCGCCGGACTGCTGGACGAAACCATAGACCATCGCCAGCCCCAGCCCGGTGCCGCCGTGGCCGCGGCGGGTGGTAAAGAACGGGTCCGCCGCGCGGCGGCGCACCTCGTCCGACATGCCTTCGCCATCGTCGCCGACCGACAGTTCGACAAGATCATCGCCAACCGCCCGCGCGCCAAGCGTGATGATCCCGGCCCTGCCCGCCCCCCGGATCGCGTCCCGGGCGTTCAGGACAAGGTTCAGCAAGGCATTCTGCAATTGCCCCGGATCGCATCGCACCTGCAGCTGCGGTTCTTCGGGCAAAAGTCTCAGCGCGACCTCACCGCTGAGGGCCGGACGCGACAGGATCTCGATATCTTCCAATACACAGTCGACGGCACAGACCTCGACCCGGCCGGGCTGTTGCCGGGCAAAGGCCAGCAACCGGTCTGTCAGGCCGCGACCGGACCAGACCGCCTCTCGTGCGCGACGCAGCAGCGATGCGGCGCGTTCGGATGGTTCTTCTTGCAAAGCAAGTTCCATCGAAAACAGAAGAGTGGCCAGAAGGTTGTTGAAATCATGCGCAATTCCGCCTGACAGCTGCCCCAGCGCATCCAGCCGGCTGTCACGTTCGATCACCTGCCGGTTGCGCTCTTCCAGGGTCACGTCCTGCATGTAGAGCAGCGCGCTCAACCGGGTGCCCCGCAGGTTGATCCGGGCACTGCCAAGCCGCATGTAACGATCCGGTTCCTGCCCGATCGCGATACGAAGCTGCCGCACTTCTTCACCGTTGGATCCACCGGACATCGCCCATGTGACGGGGTCCAGGGACGGTTCATCCCCCTCCGGGCCGGACGGCAGGCTGACATGATCCGGCCAGTCAAAAGGCACCGCGCGATCGCCGACATGCAGGAACCGGCGCGCCGTAGGGTTGATCAGAACGATCTGCCCGGCCTCGTCGAATCCCACCAGTCCGCCCGTCAACGCGGCAAAGATGGCATCCAGCTGGGCCTGCCGTTCCATCGCGGCCCGGAAATCGCGACGGGCGGCCAGCAGGAACCAGACCGAAAGCACCAGCGGAAACAGCACTCCGACAAGGGTCATCGCGGCGTAGTCACGCTGCAGCGCGGTCAAACGGTCGTCTAGGGTTTGCCGTGCAAGGTCCAGCGTGGCACGCAGGCCTTCGACCGCCGGTTCATCGTCATAGCGCACCAGGACATCGATCTGGCCAGCGCTCAGGCCCCGGTCATGCGCCGCGCGCACCCGGTCCACCCGGGCGCCGTAATCCGCCGCCGACGCCCTGACAGCAGCCAGGTCCAGGACCAGCCCGTTCGCCTCGGCCACCTCGTCCATGCGATCCAAGACCGCCAGCGCGCGGTGGGCCTCGACCTCGGCCTCGTCGCAATATGCGGGCTCGGTGGCGCCGCGCAGAACGCAATTCTTGAAGTCATGGATCATGCCGTCAAAGCCGATGGCGCCCAACAGCTCCTGCGACAGGTCGGACAGGCGAAGCTCGACCTCGCGCAGCCGGGTCGAATCCATGTGGCTCCGGTAGAAACCGGCTGTCAGCACTCCGACCGCCAGCAGCGCCGCTCCGGCCCCGAGCATCAGAAGGGCACTGGATCTGGGTCGGTAGGGCATCCGCTCCGGTCAACCGGGGGCCCGGCGCAGCGCCTGGTCCCCGGCAAAAGCCATCGGCCTTACCCCATCGCCCGCAGGCGCTTGATCAGCGAAGAAGTGTCCCAGCGCCCGCCGCCCAGTTTCTGAACGTCCTTGTAGAACTGGTCGACCAGCGCCGTCACCGGCAGCGAGGCGCCGTTTTCATTTGCGGTGCGCAGGCAGATATCCAAGTCCTTGCGCATCCAGTCGACGGCGAACCCGTGCTCGAACTCGTCGGCGATCATCGTCTGGTAGCGATTGACCATCTGCCAGGACCCGGCCGCGCCGCCGCCGATCACATCGACCACCGCGGCGCCGTCCAGCCCCGCCTTCTCGGCAAAGTGCAGCCCTTCGGACAGGCCCTGCACGAGACCCGCGATACAGATCTGGTTGACCATCTTGCACAGTTGCCCGGCGCCGCTGTCGCCCAGGCGTTTGCACAGCTTGGCATAGGATTGCATGATCGGCTCTGCCGCGTCGTAGTTCGACTGATCGCCGCCGCACATGATGACAAGCTGGCCGTTCTCGGCCCCCGCCTGCCCGCCGGACACCGGCGCATCGACGAATCCCAACCCGCGCTCCGCCGCCTGTTCGGCCAGTTCCAGCGTCACCTGCTGGGACACGGTAGTGTGATCGACAAAGGTTGCGCCCGAGGACATGCCGGCAAAGGCGCCGTCCTCTCCGGTGCAGATCCCGCGCAGGTCATCGTCGTTGCCGACGCAGGCCATGACGAAATCCGCGCCCTGCGCCGCCTCGCGCGGGGTTGCCGCCGCTGCGCCGCCGTATTCGGACACCCATTTGTCGGCCTTGGCGGCGGTCCGGTTGTAAACCGTGACCTCGTGCCCGGCCTTGGCCATGTGGCCCGCCATCGGATAGCCCATCACCCCAAGGCCCAGAAACGCCGTTTTCGCCATCTTGTTCTCCCCTCGTCACGTCAGCCAGCCTGCCCTTGGCAAGCCCGGGCTGGCAAGTTAATCCCGGTGCGATCTGACCTAGCCCATATGGACGGAGAACGAAATGGCGGTTGTGTTCCGATGGCTGTTGCGGCTGGCCAGCCTGGCCGTCGCCCTGATCGTCATCGGCGTGGCACTTGCCTACTACCTCGGGTCCCGCTCGCTGCCCGACTACGACAAGACCCTGCCCGTGGCCGGGATCACCGCCGATATCGAGATCGTGCGCGACAATTCCGCCGTGCCGCATATCATGGCCCTGTCGGACCGCGACGCATTCTTCGGGCTGGGCTACGTGCACGCGCAGGACCGGCTGTGGCAGCTGATGATGATGCGCCGCACCGCGCAGGGCCGCCTGTCGGAACTCTTTGGCCGCCGCACCCTGCGCACCGACACGCTGTTGCGCCGGCTGGACATCTACACCGCCGCCAAGGCCTCGGTCGAGCATCAGGACGCGCGCACGCTGGACGCGCTGGAAGCTTATTCCGCCGGCATCAACGCGCGCATCGCCGAGATCAACGCCAACAGCCTGGGACGCGGCGCGCCCGAGTTCTTTCTCTTCGAGGCGGAAATCGCGCCCTGGCAACCGGCGGATTCGCTGGCGGTGATCAAGCTGATGGCACTGCAACTGTCCGGCCAGATCGGGGACGAGGTGCTGCGCGCCCGGACCTCCCTGCTGTTGGGGGATGAACAACGCCTGTCCGACATCCTGCCCGACATGCCCGGCAGCGGTGTCGCCGCCCTGCCCCGTGTCGCGCAACTGCCGCAGGGCAGCGGCACGCGCCAGGCCAGTGCCGCGCCGGTGGGGGGGGATTTCCTGTGGCCGGTGCCGCGGCGCGGGCTGGCGGGCGCGTCCAACGTCTGGGCCGCCGCGCCGGAACGCTCGGCCTCGGGCGGGACGCTGCTGGCCAATGACCCGCACCTTGGCTTTACCGCGCCGACCTTCTGGTATCTCGCCCGGATGCAGTTGAAATCCGGCGGCGTGATCGGCGCCTCGATCCCCGGCATCCCGGCCCTGATGGTGGGCCGGTCCGAGCAACTGGCCTGGGGGATCACCTCTTCCTACCTCGACGATCAGGACCTGTACTTCGAAGAGCTGAACCCGGACGCCCAGGGCGAGTATCGCACGCCCGACGGATTCAAACCCTTCGAAACCCGCCAATCCATCATCCGCATCAAGGGTGAGGCGCCGGTCACGCTGAACCTGCTGTGGACGGACAACGGCCCGATCCTGCCCGCCTCGCAATTCAACCTGGACAAGATCACGCCGCCGGGGCACCTGGTCTCGCTGGCCTGGACCGCGCTCAGCCACCAGGACACCTCGGCCTCCGCCGCCATCGGGCTGATGATGTCGCAATCGGTCGAAGAGGCGATGGAAGCGTCCCGCCTCTATGTCGCGCCCTCGCAGAACCTGACCCTGATCGACGCGGATACCGTGGCATTGAAGCTGGTCGGCGCCATGCCGCGCCGCGACCCCGCACATGAAAGCCTGGGCCGCCTGCCCTCGCGCGGGTGGATCGCGGCGAACCGCTGGCAGGGGATCTTTCCCTTTTCGGCCAACCCCGAGTTCCTCGCCCCCGAGGGCGGCATCGTCGGCAATACCAACAACAAGCTGGTGGACCGCGCCTTCCCTGACCACGTCAGCTATAACTGGGGCGACAGCCAGCGCGTGCAGCGCTGGCAGACCATGATGCAGGGCCGCAAGGTCCACACCCGCGACAGTTTCGTCGAGGCCCAGCTGGACACGGTGTCGCCTGCCGCGCGCACCTTGCTGCCGCTGATCGGGCGGGACCTGTGGTACACCTCCGAGGCCGCGCCCGAGGGCACGCCGGAACGCCGCCGCCAGCGCGCGCTGGACCTGCTGGCCAACTGGAACGGTGAAATGAACGAACACATGCCCGAGCCGTTGCTCTATTCTGCCTGGCTTCGAGCGCTACAGGCCCGCCTGATCCGCGACGATCTGGGCCCGCTGGCCGAAGAGTTCGACCATGTCGAGCCACTGTTCATCGAGCGCGTCTTTCGCGATGTGGACGGGGCCAGCGCCTGGTGCGACGTGATCCGGTCAGCTGCGGTGGAAAGCTGCACCGACATCGCACGGCTGGCATTGGACGACGCGCTGATCTGGATCGAGGAACATTCCGGCAAGGCGCTGGAATCGCTGCGCTGGGGGGACGAACACCTGGCGACGCACGAACACCCGGTTCTGGGCCAGGTGCCGATCCTGCGGTACTTCGTGAACATCCGCCAGACGACCTCGGGCGGTGATCACACGCTCCAACGGGGCGTGACCTCGGGGCGCGGTCCCGATCCTTTCGCCAATGTGCATGGCGCGGGCTATCGCGGCGTCTACGATTTCGCCGACCCCGACAGTTCGGTCTTTGTCTCTGCCACAGGCCAGTCGGGCCACCCGCTGTCGCGCCACTACGACGACCTTGGCCAACTCTGGCGGCGCGGCGAATACATCCCGATGTCGCTGGACGTGGGTCTGGCACGCGCCGCCTCTGTCGGGATCACCCGGCTGGTCAAACCATGAGCGAGGCCCGCGCGACCGAGGTGCTGAAAAAGCTCTGGCCGGAATGGTCGGGTCGGCTGGAAGTGCTCCGCAACGGTCAGGATACCTGGGTTTACCGCCCGTCGCGCGGACGTGTCCCGGCGGTGGTCAAGCTCTGGCCGCGCAAGGCCGAGGCAAAGGCCTCGCGACAGGCGCTGCGGCAGGCGGAACTGGCGGCGGTGCTGTCGCATGGTCCCTACCGCGTGCCGCGCGTGTTGTGGTTCGGCAAGGGCGCGCTGGTCATGCAGGACGCTGGCGGCCCAGACTTTCGTGAACGGCTGGAAACCGAGGCCCCCGGCCCGCTGCTGCGCTCCGCCGGGGAATGGCTGGCCGCCTATCATGGGCTGAGCCTGCGCGAACGAAAATTCCTGCCCAAGGGACAGGTCAACTGGCTGACCAGGCTGGTGGATGCGGTCGAGGCCGGTGAGCGTACTCCGATCGACGCAAAGGGGCTGGTCTCCGCCGCACGCGCGCTCAAGGAGACGCGCGCCACGGTCCGTGGCCTGCCTGCCTCCCGGGCCATCACCCACCGCGACCTGACGCTCTCCAACCTCGTCAGCGGCCCCGAGGGCACGGTCTGGGGCATCGACTTCGAAAACGCGAAAGAGGACGAACCTCTGCGCGACGTCTTTTCCCTTGCCCTGGACGTGCTTGAGCTCACCGGGGACGAGTCCGCCCTGGCGGCGTTGCGCGAGGGCTATGGCGACGATGTCACCGCACCCGAGGTCCGGCTGTTCCTGCAACGCTGTTTCGCGATCAGCCTCTGGGCCAATACGCCGGTGTCGCCCTCGAAACGGCAACGCCGACGCTGGGAGATTGCCCGCGACCTGCTGGAACGTGACAGCGCCGTGATCTGACCCCGTCCCGGGCCTGCCCCGGGACCTCCGGTCCCGTCAGAAGTCGTGTCGCACCACGTTGAACCCTTCCTCCGGCCCCGGTGGCATGAAGTGGCGGGAGAATTGGTGGAACTGCTCATCCGTCACGACAAAGGGGTGTGCACCCGAGGCATTGCGCCTGCGCAGCCGGTCCAGGCAGACCTCGTCCGGCGGCGCCAACAGGTGCAGTTCATGCGCGGCGCCCGTCGCCTCCAGGATGCCGCGCATCCAGGCGCGCTGGTCCAGAGTATTAGCCGCGAAATCCAGCACGACGGAAACCCCGGCATCCAGCAGCGCCGCAACATGCGGCCCCATGACCGCCCGCAGTTTCCCCGTGCATCGCAGATAGTCGCGCGGCGTGGCCATCTGGTCGGCGAAAAGCCCGTCCAGCCAGCTATCCTCGGTGATCAGAACGGTGCCCTCGGGGCGGGCCAGTTGGGCCGCCAGGGTTGATTTTCCAGCGGCGATCTTCCCGCACATCATGTGCAGGGTCGGAAATTCAGAAGACATGACAGTGATCCTTGTGCGGCGCATCCCGCGCCATAGACGTTCAGACGACAGCTCACCCGGCCCGGCGGTTCAGGCCGGGAGCGTAATTCGGATGCGGCGCAGGGCGCCGGATGTCTGAACATGGATCAACATGCACCCCGGATCGCATGAAACGGGGTGCATGTCCACCGGGAGCCGATCAGCCCAGCGTCTCGAACCGTGCCTTGTCGAGTGCGGACCAGAGCACGCGCAGGTGAAAGCCGTCCTCTTCCTGGCGCTCGTCCTCGACCAGGCCCTTTTCAAACAGCCAGGCCCGGCGCTTGCCCTCGGCAAAGCCC
Organism: Antarctobacter albus; assembly: GCF_900101505.1. Taxonomy (GTDB): domain Bacteria; phylum Pseudomonadota; class Alphaproteobacteria; order Rhodobacterales; family Rhodobacteraceae; genus Antarctobacter; species Antarctobacter albus. The sequence goes on along the minus strand of NZ_FMZI01000001.1, from coordinate 139,652 downwards.
AGCACCAGGTCCTCTTCGACCCGTTCGGCGCCAAGCGCCTCTGTCACCGCCTCAAGGAAGTCATCCAGCCCCTCGCCCGTCAGGGCAGAGGTGACAAAGACGTCCGGGTTGCGCGCGGCGCGGATACGCACGGTTTCCAGCTCTTCCGGCCCCAGCCGGTCCAGCTTGTTCCACAGTTCGATCTGCGCAGTTTCCTCGCCCACGCCGAGGCTGTCGAGAATGCCGCGCACGTCCTCGGCCTGCTCTTCGGTCTCAGGGTGGGAGATGTCGCGCACATGCACGACCACATCCGCGGCAAGCACCTCTTCCAGCGTTGCCCGGAAAGCGGCCACAAGTTCCGTCGGCAGATCGCTGATGAACCCCACCGTGTCCGACAGGATCACATCGGCGCCCGTCGGCAGGCGTACCGCCCTCATCGTCGGGTCCAGCGTCGCAAAAAGCATGTCCTTGGCCATGACCTCGGCGCCGGTCAGCCGGTTGAACAGCGTCGACTTGCCCGCGTTGGTATAGCCCACCAGCGCGACAATCGGGTAAGGCACCTTGGCCCGCGCCTTGCGGTGCAACTCGCGCGTCTTGACGACCTTGTCGAGCTGCCGGCGCAGGCGCACCAACTGTTCGTCGATGGCACGGCGGTCGGCCTCGATCTGGGTTTCGCCGGGGCCGCCGACGAATCCCAGCCCGCCCCGCTGGCGTTCCAGGTGGGTCCAGGCGCGCACCAGGCGCGTGCGCTGGTAGCTCAGGTGCGCCATTTCGACCTGCAACACACCCTCGCGGGTGGCCGCACGATCCGAGAAGATCTCCAGGATCAACCCGGTCCGGTCCAGCAACTTGACCTTCCAGTCGCGTTCGAGGTTGCGCTGCTGCACCGGCGTCACCGGGCCATCGACCAAGACCAGGTCGATGTCCTCGGCCTCCAGCTTGGCGCGCAACTCTTCGATCTTGCCCGAGCCGAACAGCGCACCCGGATTCGGGTCGCGCAACGGCACGATCTGCGATCCCACGACCTCAAGCCCCGGCAAGGCATGTGCCAGCGAAACGGCCTCTTCCAAGGCCATTTGGGCATCGCGGCGTGCCGGGTCGCTCTTGATATCAGGATGCAGGACCCACGCCCGGGTCACAGGCGGCGCGTGTTCTCTCACGCGTCCCCTTCGCCGTCATACAGGTTGATCGGCTGGCTGGGCATGATGGTCGAGATTGCATGTTTGTAGACAAGCTGCGACTGGCCGTCACGGCGCAGCAGGACGCAGAAATTGTCGAACCAGGTGATGACACCCTGCAGCTTGACCCCGTTGATCAGGAAGACCGTCACAGGGACCTTTGTCTTGCGGACGTGGTTCAGAAACGCGTCCTGCAGGTTCTGTCTATCAGAAGCCATTGAATTGCCTTTATTCTTGCCGTGCCCGCGCGCCGGGCTGCCCTCGTCTGGGGGAGTATGGTATGCTGCGGCGGGAGTTTCCAGCCGAAAATCCCCGAATCCGTGCGCCCGATGCCCGGGGGATGTTCCTGCGCAACTATTCGCGCCAGACCTCTGGACTGATCATCACGATGATTGCCAGCAGTTCAAGCCGTCCCAGCACCATCGCCAGGCACAGGATCAACTGCGCGTCCCAGGGGATCGACGCCAGGTCGATCACCGCGGCGGTGTCGATCAGTGGCCCGGTGTTCGACAATGTCGCAATGGTCAGCACCGTGGCCCGTTCGAAATCCACCCCGTAGGCCCCCAGGATCAGCGTCATTGCAGCCAGAGTCAGCGCGAAGAACATGAAGAAAACCCAGGCGATAAAGGCCCCTTCGCGCCGGATGCGGCGCCCCAGGGGGCCCGCCCGCCCCACGGAATGCGGATGCACCAGGCGCTCGATCTCGCGCTTGCCGTTGAGATAGAGCGCGTAGACCCGCAGCAGCTTGACGCCCCCGGCGGTCGTCGCCACGCCGCCGCCCACCAGCGCCAGCCCCATCAGGATGATCCCCGGCGTCGGCAGCCCGGACCAGTCCTGTGCCGTATCCCAGTCGCCGCTGATGAATCCGGTCGTGGTCAGGAACGAGGCCGCCGTGAACAGCCCGCCCCAGAGCGCCCGCAGACCCGCGATCCAGTTCTGTTCTTCTCCCACCTCAAACGAGGCGACCCAGTGGCGCAGGAACATGGCCAAAGGCACGGCCACAACGATCATGACGCCAAGACGGAACTCTGGATCGTAGAACAGGCCCCGTTCCTGGCGGGTATCGGCGGAAAAGGTCAGCCGCGACAGGGCGAAAAAGAGAAAGCAGAAGAGAATCATCTCCCCCGCGAGGCCGCTGGGCGCGGCCCCCAGGTCAGCCAGCGGCGTGATCCCGGAGGTCGCCATGACCGACATCGCATGGCTGACCGCGACCAGCGGCGGATCGCCCGCCACCAGCAGCATCACCGTCAGCGCCAAAGTCAGCCCCGTATAGACCGGGAACAGGACGTGCGCGCTGCGCATCAGCCGTTCCGCCGGGCTGGTCGGCCCGGTGTTCATGGCGCCCTGGGCGATGGATTGCCCGGGTTCACCGCTGGCAGTGACCTCGAATCCCCCCAGCGCCAGCGGTGCCAGGATCGCCGAGGCGGCGATCCACATCACCAGCCCGCCCATCCAGCCGACCTGCGCCCGCCACAGGTGTTCCGGCCCGGACAGGCGCGCGGCGTCGAACATCGTGGCCCCGGTGGTGGTAAAGCTCGACACCATCTCGAAATAGGCATTGCCGAAGCCGGTGGTCCGCACCGCCTCGTGGAAGGGCACCGCAAAAATCAGCGGCAGCACGACAAACCCCGCCGCCAGCGCCACGAGCTGGCGCAGCGCGCTCTGGTTGTGATGCCGGTTGCCCAAGGCCAGCGCCACCAGCGCGGTCAGGATCAGCCCCAGCAGCGCGCCATAGAAAAAGGTTCGTGCGTCGTGGTGTTCTTCGATGACATAGGCAAAGACTGCCGGCAGCAGCATCGAGAAGGAACCGAGCCCGGTCAGAAGCAGGAACAGAGGCAGACGCGCGATGGTCTTCATCGGCGGTTGCCTCGCCCTTGTACGCCTGTCACGGCAAAGGTCCCCATCTGCCTCACCGGACCGCGCCTAGAAGAAATCGATCGAGACCTGCAACAGGCGCTCGACCTCCGGGACATCGCCGGCGAGGGCAAAGATGACGATCTGATCGCCCTCGTCGATCCTGAGCGAGCCGGTGGGCTTGACCACCTTGTCCCCCTTGCGGACCGCGCCCACCAGGACGCCTTCGGGAAAGTCGATCTCGCGGATCCGGCTGCCGGAGATCGGCGACGTCGACAGGACCTCGGCCTCGATCACCTCGGCCTCGGCATCGCCGATGGAATAGACCTGGCTGACACGCCCGTGCCGGATATGGCGCAGGATCGAGCTGACGGTGGTCGACCGCGGGTTGATATAGGCGTCGATCCCCAGCGGTTCCATCAAGGGCACCAGCGTCGGGTCGTTGATCAGGGCGATCACCATCGGGCAACCGGCCGCCTTGGCCCGTACAGCGGCCAGCATGTTGACCTTGTCGTCATCGGTCACGCAGAGCGCCGCATCCGCCCGCGCCACCCCGGCCTCGACCAGGAGCGCCGCGTCCAGCCCGTCACCATGCAGGACGATGGTGCGCTCCAGCTCCTCGGCGGCCCGTTCGGCGTTCTTGCGGTTACGCTCGATCATCTTGGCGCGCACGCGGATCTTGCCGGTCTCCAGCCGCCGCGCGACGGACAGGCCCACGTTGCCCCCGCCGACGATCACGACGCGTTCCTGCTTGCGCAGGGACTTGCCAAAGATCTCCATCGTGCGTTGCACGTCATCCGCATGCACCATGACGTAACAGCTGTCCCCCTCGAACAGCTGGTCGCCGGATTCCGGCGCGAACAGCACCCCCTCACGCCGGACCCCCACCACCACGGAGCGCAGCGTGGAAAACAGGTCGGTCAGCTGCCGCAAGGGCGTGTTCACGATCGGACAGCCCGCGTCGATGGTCAGCCCCATCAGCTGGGTCTTGCCGTCCAGAAAGCTCTCGGTGTCAAAGGCCGCTGGTGCCGCCAGCCGCTGCAAGGCTGCGTCGGCCACCTCGCGTTCAGGCGAAATGACCACGTCGATGGGCATGTGATCGCGCCGGTAGAGGTCGGAATAGATCGCCGTCAGGTAGCTTTCCGCGCGCAGCCGCGCGATCTTGCGCGGCACCGCAAAGACCGAATGCGCCACCTGGCAGGTGACCATGTTGACCTCGTCGGAATAGGTGGCCGCAATCACCATGTCGGCGTCGCGCGCGCCCGCCTTGTCCAGCACGTCGGGGTAGGATGCAAAGCCCGCGATCCCCTGCACGTCCAGCGTGTCGGTGGCCCGGCGCACGAGATCGGGATTGTTGTCCACCACCGTGACGTCGTTGCGCTCTCCGGCAAGATGGCGGGCGATCTGCCAGCCGACCTGGCCCGCCCCGCAAATGATGACCTTCATGCGCCCTGCGCCCCGATCTGCACCGCGTCCCGGCTCTGGCCTCATTGCCTCGCACGCGGGGGCAGCGCCGTCAATGGGTTGCATCCTCGGTCCCGAGCCGCTGTTCCCCGGAGCCATCTCTCGCATGATGCCGATCGGGGCCAGACGGCGCCGGGGCGCAAGGGGGCACAGCCCCGCGCGAACGCGCGGCTTGCCCTTGCGCCCCGGTGATGGCTGGTCCAGGCAGCAGGAAAGCGAGGGATGGGTTCGGGGAACAGCGGCACGCCTGTTCCCTGGTGATTCCTTGAGCGGTAAGACCGCGCCGAATGGCGCGCATCAGGGTCGGCGGGCGGGCGCCTTTGCGGCAAAGCCGCAAACAGTCCCGTTCCGACGACTATCGCTCCTCGCGGCGCGCGCGGCGGGCCCGTTTCATGGCAAAGACCTCGGCGCGTGGCACCCAGCGGTATTTCGGGTCGCTGGCAACCGGGCCGAACCACAGCCGCCCCCGCCCCAGCCGCCAGGGGTCCAGCACCAGCCCCCGGTCCATCGGCGCGCCACGGGTCGAGACGATGACCGTCGAATGTTCGATCCGCAGGTTGTCGGCATTGGCGATGGCCCGATGCAGCGAAAGGCTGCGCAGCCCTTCACGCTTCAGCCGCGCCTCGAGATCGTCCGCCCAGTCCTTGCACAGCCCGCGCGGTTTGCGGCCGGTGTTCACCTGGATGTTGTGGATCAGCGGCGGGTCCACAGCGTCCCAGCGGTCCGCCCAGACCAGAGGCTCGCGCACGGAAATGCGCGCCACCGCTGCCGCTTCCACCGGGTCCACGTCCGGCCCCAGGTCCAGCACGGCCCGTTCCAGCAGCGCGATCTTCTCTGCGGGGGCCTCCGGAACCTCGGCAAAGGCCGGTCCCGGCCTCTCCTCGCCCGGCGCTCTTGCGCCCGGGGGCGCCGCGCAGCCCGCCAGCGCCAAGCCCCCCATTCCCAGGGCCGCTCGCCGTGTCATCCTCATCCCGGCCACGCCGTTCAGGACACTTCCGAGATCGGCGCATCCACGCGCGCCACCCGCGCCCCGGACTTGGCCGAGGTGACGACGCCCAGAGACTTCAGCTTGCGGTGCAGGGCCGAGCGCTCCATGCCCACGAAAGAGGCGGTGCGCGAGATATTGCCGCCAAACCGGTTGATCTGGGTCAGCAGGTACTCCCGCTCAAAGGCCTCGCGCGCCTCGCGCAGCGGCAGCGTCGCCAACGTGCCCGACAGCACCACGCGTCCCTCCGCATCCTCGCCCGGCGCGGTTTCCTGCGGCAGTTCCCGCGCCTCGATCGGCCCGGTGCCATCGCCCAGGATCAGCACCCGTTCGACCAGGTTCTTGAGCTGTCGCACGTTGCCCGGCCAGGTCATCGTCTGCATCAGCGCCACCGCCTCCTCGGTCAGTTCGCGCACCGGCAGGCCCTGGGCCTGGTTGCACTGTTCGATGAAATGCCCCGCCAGCACCGGGATGTCCTCGCGGCGTTCGGCCAGCGAGGGCACGGCGATCGGCACAACGTTCAGCCGGTGGTACAGTTCCTCGCGGAAGCGGCCGGCGGCGATCTCGTCCTGCAGGTCGCGGTTGGTCGAGGAGATCACGCGCAGGTCGACACGCACCTTGTCGTTGCCGCCGACGCGGGTGAACTGCTGGTCCACCAGCACCCGCAGGATCTTGGACTGGGTGCCGGTGGGCATGTCGGCGACTTCGTCGAAATAGACCACCCCGCCATGCGCCTGCTCCAGAAGGCCCGGTTCGATCCCGCGCTTGGCGGTTTCGCGGCCGAACAGCATCGCCTCCATCATCTCGGGTTCGACCCCGGCACAGTTGACCGTCACGAACGGCGCCTTGGCCCGGTTCGACTGGGCGTGGATATAGCGCGCGGCCACTTCCTTGCCCGCCCCCGCGGGGCCGGTCAGCATTACCCGGCCGTTGGATTTCGTGACCTTTTCCAGTTGTCCCAATAGCGCGCGGAAGGCGGCGCTTTCACCGATCATCTCGGCGGATTTCACCTCGCCACGTTTCAACTGCACGTTCTCACGCCGCAGGATCGAGGTTTCCATCGCGCGCCGGATCACCACCAGCAACTGGTCGATGTTAAAGGGCTTTTCGATGAAGTCATAGGCGCCCTGCTTGATGGCGGCCACGGCGATCTCGATATTGCCGTGGCCCGAAATGATGACCACGGGAATATCGGGGTTGTCGCGCTTGACGGTCTTGAGAATGTCGATCCCGTCCATCTTGCTGTCCTTCAGCCAGATATCCAGGATCAACAGCGCCGGCGGCTCGGCGTTGATCTCGTTCATCGCCTCCTGGCTGTTGCCTGCAAGCCGGGTGGCAAAGCCCTCGTCCTCGAGGATATCCCCGATCAATTCCCGGATATCGCGTTCGTCGTCGACGATCAGGATGTCGCTCATTGTCTCTGCCCTCTCATTTCTTCGTGCTCAAACATCTTCCAGCTCCGCCGCCCGCGGCAGCTCTGCCGCACGGTTCAGCGGCAGCCGCACAACCGCCATCGCGCCCTGGTGCGCGCCCTCGGCGAAGGCGGGCGCATCTTCCAGCACCAGCGTTCCGCCATGTTCCTCGATGATCTTCTTGACGATCGGCAAGCCCAGACCGGTGCCTTTGTCGCGTGTCGTCACGTAAGGCTCAAATAGCCGCGCGCGGTCCTCGGGCAGGCCGATGCCATTGTCCATGATACGGATCTCGGCGCGGCCCTCCTGCGCCTCCGCCGTGACACGGATTTCCGGCTGATAGTTTTCGGGCGCGCCCTTTTCCTGCAGGCTCTCGACCGCTTCTCCCGCGTTCTTGATCAGGTTGGTCAGCGCCTGGCCGATCATGGTGGAATCCAGTTCCGCCGGCATCGGCTCTTCCGGCAGGTCGGTGACAAAGCGGACACCGGGCTGGCCGGTTTCCTGCATCAGGACTTCGCCGCGCAGGATCTCGCACAGGTCCTCGGGGCGACGTTCCGGTTCCGGCATCCGCGCAAACTTGCTGAATTCGTCCACGATGCGGCGCAGGTCGTCGGTGCGCCGCATGATCCGTTCCGTCAGGTCCGCCACTTTTTCCGCATCCGGTCCGTCCAACCGCTTGGCAAAGCTGCGCTGGATGCGTTCCGCCGACAGCTTGATCGGCGTCAGCGGGTTCTTGATCTCATGCGCGATGCGCCGCGCCACGTCACCCCAGGCGGCCATCCGCTGGGCGCTGACCAGGTTCGTCACGTCGTCAAAGGCGACAACGTAGCCCTCCAGCGACCGATCCTGGCGCCGCCGCGTGGACAAACGCACCAACAGGTGTTCAAGCCGCCCCTCGCGGCTGACCTTGACCTCTTCCTGCGCGGTTTCCACCGCCTCGGCCCGTAACCGTTCGAACAGCGCGCCGAACTCGGGCACCGCCACGCCCAGCGGCACGGCGCGGTGGGTTTCGTGCCAGCCCAGCAACCGCTCGGCAGAACGGTTGACGAAAGTCACCTTGCCTTCGGCGTCCAGCCCCACCACCCCGGAAGTGACAGAGGACAGGACGGAATCGAACAGCCGCTGGCGGCGTTCGATCTGGCGGGTGTTCTCCAGCAGGGCCTCGCGCTGGCCTTTCAACTGGCGCGTCATCTGGTTGAAGTAACGCCCCAGCATGGAAATCTCGTCGTCGCCCTCTTCTTCGGGCACCTGCACGTCCAGATCGCCGGACCCGACGCGCTGCGCCGCCCCGGTCAGACGCCCCACCGGGCGGCTGAGCCGCTCGGCAAACCACAGGCCCGCCCAGGTCGCCGCCAGGATCAGCAACAAGGCAAAGCCCAGGTACAAGAGCGCAAAGTCGAACAGCCGCCGCCCCCGTTCACTTTCCTGCTGCTGGTAGAACCGCGCGGTTTCCTGCGTCTCGTCCAGCAGGTTGAGGATCTGCCCGTCGACCTCGCGGCTGACATAAAGGTATCGGTCGGCAAAGGCTTCCAGCGGCAAGAGGGCGCGGAACTCGTTGTTGTCCCAGTCCGGGATCACGGTCACGCCCTCGGCATCGGCACGCAGAAAGTCGGCCACCGAAGGTTCCTCGAAATCGAACAGGTAGGACCGTTCGCCGCGCGCCCGGATGCGGCCGGCGCTGTCGATGACAAAGGCCTCGCGCAGCCCGCGCTGGATCTGGGCCTGCCCCTGGCTGAGAACCTGGCGCAGCTCGCCGTCGTCCATGACGAAGTTGCGGCGGCGGTTGGCATCGAGAAAGGCCCCCAGGGCGCGCGCATCCTGAATCAGCCCGGCGCGGCTTTCTTCCTCGTAGGCCTCGGCGGCGGAGAGCGAGGCGCCGACGACGTTCTGCACGCGGCTGGAAAACCAGGTTTCCAGGCCGATGTTGATGGTCAGCACCGCAAAGACCGCCACCGTGACGGTCGGCAGCAGGGCCATCAGCGCAAAGGCCGCGGTCAGCCTGAGGTGCAGGCGGGAACCCGCCGATTGCGCCCGCCGGTCGGCCACCATGCGGGCCACCCGCGCCAGAAGCAGCGCCGCCAGCAGCAGGACATAGACAAGGTCGGCCAGCAGGACGAGTCGCAGCGACAGCGCCCCTGCCCCCTGGTCCAGCGGTCCCAGCACCATGAAGGTGGCAAAGGCCAGAACCGGCCCCAGCGCCACCAGGAACAGTGCCACGATGTTCTGGAAAAGCCTTGTCCGACGCAGGCGTGAGAATGACCCCCAGGTCGGAAATCGGTACAAAGAGCGTGCCCGCGTGGCCACAGCCTATCCTCGTCAATGTGCCGACTCTGGGTATCCAGAGACCGGCGACCGCCATATTTTGTGGCCTTCTCACCACGCCGAGGCGGCGGGGCCACACTTATGTGGCCCTTTTACATCAACTTCCGGCGGCGTGTCACGCGAATATCAAGGTCGGTGATCTTCTTGCGCAAAGTATTGCGATTGATGCCAAGCAGATCGGCGCATTTGGCCTGGTTGCCGCCCGTCGCCTCCAGCGCGATCTCGATCAGGGGCGCCTCGACCTCGCGGATGATCCTGCCATAAAGCCCCGGCGGCGGCAGCATCGCGCCATGCAGGTCGAAATAGCGCCGCAGGTGGCGGCCCACGCTTTCGCCCAGCTTGTCGCTGTCGCCGCCGCGCAGGACCGGTCCGGTTTCCGGCTGGTTGCCCAGCACCGCCTCGACCTCGCTGCGCGTGATTTCCTCGGCCCGGCTGGTCAGGCTCAGGCGCCGCACGGCGTTTTCCAGCTGGCGCACGTTGCCGGGCCAGGAATAGACGCGGAACAGGTCCGCCGCCCCTTCCGACAGCCAGCGTTTCGGCGCGCCTTCGCGTTCGGCCCGGTTCAGGAAGTGTTCCGCCAAGAGCGGGATGTCCTCGACCCGCTCGCGCAGGCTGGGCACCGCGATCGCCGCCCCGTCGAGACGATAGAACAGGTCCTGTCGCACCTTGCCGTCCTCGATCAGCGACTGCGGGTCATGCTGGGACGAGGCGAGGAAGCGCGGAACGTGATCGCCCGGCACATCCATCATGCGCACCACGCGGGCCTGGATCTCGTCACTGATGTCGGCGATTTCGTCGATCAAGAGCGTGCCGCCCTTGACCCGCGCCAGCACCCGCGCCGGCCCGTCGAGGTCCGACAGATCCGATCCGGTGACAGTGATAAAGGGCAGCGTTCGCCGATCGCTGAAATCATGCAGCGCGCGGGCGATAAGGGATTTGCCCGTGCCGCTTTCGCCGGTGATCAGCACCGGCAGGTCGGTGTTCATCACCCGCGCGACAAGCCGGTACAGCCCCTGCATCGCCGGGGTCTTGCCCACCAGCGGCAACTCGTCCGGTTCATCCGCACCCACCACGGGCTCTTCGCGCTTGGGCGCCTTGTTGCGGTTTTCCAGCGCCCGCGCCGTGCGCTTCATCAGGTCCGGCAGGTCAAAGGGCTTGGGCAGGTAGTCGTAGGCCTCGGCCTCGGCCGCCTGGATCGCGGTCATGATCGTGTTCTGCGCCGAGATCACGATGACCGGCAGCCCGGGCCGGTCCTCGGAAATCTTGGGCAGCATCTCCAGCCCGTTGCCATCGGGCATGACGACGTCGGAGATGACCACGTCCCCCTTGCCCTCGCTCACCCAGCGCATCAGCGTCGTCAGGCTGGACGTGGCATGCACCTTGCATCCAGCCCGTGTCAGCGCCTGTGTCAGAACCGTGCGGATCGTGCGGTCGTCATCGGCGACCAGAACTGTGCCATCCATCTAGCTGCTCTCCTTTGGCGCCGCAGGTGCCCGCGGCAGGGAAATGCGAAAAACCGTCTTGCCCGGAACGCTGTCGACAGAAATCCATCCGTCGTGATCCGAGATGATCTTGCTGACCAGCGCCAGGCCGAGGCCGGTGCCGTTCTCCTTGCCCGATACGAAGGGGTCAAAGATGTCGCCCTTGATGTCCGGCGGCAGGCCCGGGCCGTCGTCGATGATCTCGACCTGCAAAGGCAGCGTCTGGCCCGAGCCATCGGCCCGCCGCAGCCGGAAACTGTGTTCGTAGAAGGTATGCAGGCGGATCGTCCCGCCCTCCTTCGGATCGGCGGCCTCCGAGGCGTTCTTGATCAGGTTCAGGACAACCTGCAGCAGCTGATCCGGGTCTCCCAGGGCCATCGGCAAAGAGGGATCGTAGTCCTCGATGATCTTCATGTGCGCCCCGAACCCCAGCAGCGACGAGCGCCGCGCACGGTCCAGCACATCGTGGATATTGACCTCGCGCAGTTCCGGCGCCGAGAGGTTTCCGAACTGCTCGACCTGCTCTAGCAGCTTCACGATCCGCCGCGTCTCGGCCACGATTAGATCCGTGAATTCAAGGTCATCCTGGCCGATGCTCATGCTGAGAAGCTGGGCCGCTCCGGCGATACCGGCCAGCGGATTCTTGATCTCGTGGGCCAGCATCTCGGCCATGCCGATGGCCGATTTCGCGGCGGATTTCACCGAATGGCTCTGCGTCATGCGCCCGGCCAGCTCGCGCGGCGAGATCAGCATCACCATCCAGCCCGGACGCCCGGACAACGGCGCAATCTGCAGGTTGCAGACCAGCGGCGGACGCGCGCCCGTTCCCACGTCGACGTCATTGACGAAGAGCGGCGTGCCATGCTCTCGCGCCCTCAAAAAGCTTTCCTCCAGCGGAGCATCCACCGCGAGCCGGTCCCAGATCGGCTGACCTGTCAGCCACTTGGAGGAATTGTTCATGAAGCCTTCGGCCGCCGGGTTCAGGTCGGCGATGCGATCGTCCTCGTCGATCAGGATGGCCGGCACGGGCAGCGAAGACCAGATGTTTGGGTCTGTTTCACTCATCAGGCGGCCTCCACCTCGGCGCTCAGCGCCTCGGGCAGGAGATCCAGCACCGCCTGCGTGTCCCGTTCGGTCAACAGGCGCTTGCGCAGGCCCGGCGGCGTATTGGCCGCGTCCATGTACCAGCCAAGGTGCTTGCGCGCGACGCGGTTGCCCAGCGTCTTGCCGTAGAAGCCCAGCATGGCTTCGTAGTGCCCCGACACCATGTCGATCAGAGCTGCGCCCTCGGGCACCTCCGGCGCTGGCGTTCCATACAGCGCATGGGCCACCTCGGCCAGGCGCCAGGGCGCGCCCTGCGCCCCGCGCCCGATCATGACACCATCGGCGCCAGAGCGGCTCAACGCCGCGCGCGCTGCGGCGGAGTCGATCACGTCTCCATTTGCGATAACAGGCACTTGCACCGCCTTCTTCACCTCCGAAATCGCGGCCCAATCGGCCTTGCCCTTGTAGAACTGGCAGCGTGTGCGGCCATGAATGACGATCATCTTCACCCCGGCCGCCTCGGCACTGCGGGCGATCTGCGGCGCGTTCAGGTGATCCTCATCCCAGCCCAGTCGCGTCTTCAGCGTCACCGGCAGGTCGACCGCCTCCACCACCGCCTCGACCAGGCGCAGCGCGTGATCCGGCGCACGCATCAATGCCGATCCGGACCAGCCGCCCGTCACCTTCTTGGCGGGGCAGCCCATGTTGATGTCGATCACCCGCGCGCCCATGTCGGCGACCATGCGTGCCGCTTCGGCCATCGGCCCCGGTTCGCGCCCGGCGATCTGCACGCTGGTGTTCTCGATCTGCGCGCCCAGCTCCGCCTTTTCGCGGGTTCCGGGACGTTCGGTCAGGAACTCGCCGCTGGCGATCATCTCGGACACGACCAGCCCCGCGCCAAAGCGCGAAACAAGCGTGCGAAACGGCAGATCGGTGATTCCCGCAAGCGGAGCCAGCAAAACGGGTACGGTGATCCGCCGGTCTCCAAGATCAAAGCCCAATTGCCCAGTCCTTGTGCGATGGCGTGTAAGTAACCTCTGTCATTGAGACTTATGGGAGAGCTTTGTTTTCTTCAATCTATCCGGCCCAATTCGAGGGCGCCTCCAGAACAAATGCCCGTTTTTTAATCAATCACCCCGCCGGATTGCGCACCACCGTACCTGCGCCTATGAGAGGACGGCACAGATCGGACGGACCATGCAGACAGGGATCATCATCGTTGCGGCCGGACGCGGAACGCGGGCCGGCGGCGGGTTGGCGAAACAATGGCGGCGCGTGGCGGGCAAGCCGGTGGCGCGCTGGACGCTCGAGGCCTTTGCCGGGCGCGGGCCCCTGGTCATGGTGGTGCATCCCGACGACATGTCTCAGGCACAGGCAGTCGCCGCGGGACTGGACCTGCGGATCGTGACAGGTGGTGCGGACCGTTCCGCCTCGGTCCGCGCGGGGCTCGAGGCCCTGGCGCAGGACTCGCCGGAGCACGTCCTGATTCACGATGTTGCCCGGCCCTGCGTGTCGCCTGCGGTCATCGACGCCGTGCTGGACGCGCTGGACCACCATCCCGGCGCCGCACCGGCCTTGCCCGTGACCGATGCGCTCTGGACGGGCGACGGCACCCGCGTGACCGGCACCCGCGACCGCGAGGGCCTGTACCGCGCGCAGACGCCGCAGGGGTTCCGCTTTGCCGAGATCCTGGCCGCCCATCGCGCACATCCGGGAGGGGCCGCCGACGATGTGGCCGTGGCCCGCGCCGCCGGGTTGGACGTGGCCATCACACAGGGCGACGAGGCCAACCTAAAGATCACCACGCCGGGGGATTTTTCCCGCGCCGACAGTTACTTGCGAGGACAAATGGACATTCGCCTGGGAAATGGCTTTGACGTTCACGCCTTCGAGGAAGGCGACCATGTCATCCTCTGCGGCGTCAGGATTCCGCACAGTCACAAGCTGAAAGGCCACTCCGATGCGGATGTGGGCATGCATGCCGTGACCGACGCCATCTATGGAGCCCTGGCCGAGGGCGACATCGGGCAGCACTTTCCGCCTTCGGACCCACAGTGGAAAGGCGCGGCCAGCGAGATATTTCTGCGCCATGCGGTCGAACTGGCGCGGGACCGCGGCTTCGCGATCGGGAACATCGACGTGACGCTGATCTGTGAGCGCCCGAAGGTCGGACCGCATGCGCATGAAATGACAGGTAAAATGGCGGAAATAATGACATTGGACGCGGGACGCATCTCGATCAAGGCCACCACTTCGGAACGGCTGGGATTCACTGGACGCGAAGAAGGGATCGCGGCGCTGGCCACCGCGACGCTGGTGTCGGCGTGAGATGGCTGGCCTCTGTCGGCGGGGTCGGCTACCTGCGGCCCGCCTCGGGCACCTGGGGATCGCTGGCGGCGCTGCCGCTGGCCTTCGGGATTCACCTGCTGGGCGGGTTCTGGCTCTTGCTGGTGCTGACGCTGCTGGCCTTCGGGCTGGGCTGGTGGGCGGTGCAACACCTGACCGCGCAGGGCCACGGCGAAGACCCATCCTGGGTCGTGATCGACGAGCTTGCAGGCCAGTGGATTGCAATCTTTCCAGTTAGTTACGGCGCCATGTTCATGGGCGTTGATGTCTGGCGGCTTTGGCCCGGCTGGGTCGCGGGCTTTGTCCTCTTCCGTCTCTTCGACATCTGGAAGCCCTGGGTGATCGGCCGCATCGACCGCATGGGCACCCCCTTGGGCGTGATGTTGGATGACGTGGTGGCGGGCCTGTTCGCCGCGATTGTCGCAATCGCCCTCGCTGGCCTGTCACATGGAGTCCTGATGTGAGCATTGCCAGGCAGGTCATTGAAAAGGCTTCTGAAAGCGGAGTCTCAATCACCACAGCCGAAAGCTGCACCGGCGGCATGGTCGCAGCCGCGCTGACCGATATTGCCGGATCTTCGGCGGTGTTCGAACGTGGGTTCGTGACCTATTCCAACGCCGCCAAGACCGAAATGCTGGGCGTCCTGCCCGCCACGCTGGAAGCGCATGGCGCGGTGTCCGAAGAGGTCGTGCGCGAGATGGCGCTTGGCGCCCGCGCCGCGGCACGGGCGGATGTGGCTGTTGCGATCAGCGGGATTGCCGGGCCCGGCGGGTCCGAGTTCAAGCCCGAGGGCCGGGTCTGCTACGGCCTGGCCAGCGCAACGGGCGTGATCACCGAGACCATCGAACATGGTGCAATCGGTCGCGCAGAAGTGCGCGCCGCGGCAACGGAACACGCGTTGGACCTGATCCTTTCGGCGCTTTGACGGGCGCTTTCAGTTTGTACAAAACGTACGAAACGTACGTCGATTCCAGCATTTTGTACAAAGTGACCCCGGACGCCTGACCGGGTCGCTGACCAAGCCGTTCCGGGGGCGCATCGGGATTTTCCTAGCCTGAAGGCATCGCAACATGCCTAGAAAACAGGCAGTTTAACGATTCCGTCGCCCGCCGCCGTACGCCGGGATAAGCCATCGTAGACGGAGCTTGAGACTTCCTTTCTTTGCCCGATATGCGGGCATTATCCAAAATTTAAGCCTATTCTTGAGGCTCTTTGCAAAGAGCCACCGTTTTGCGCGCCTCTTGACCCTGATGCCGCTTTTTTCCGCATCCGTTTTCGTCTTTCTGCCCCGCAATCCAAGAGGAGGGACAAGAGACATGAACGGAGCGGATACCGCCTGGATCATCGTGGCGACAGCCTTGGTGCTGTTCATGACGCTACCGGGGTTGGCGCTGTTTTACGGCGGCCTCGTGCGGGCACGGAACGTGCTGAGCGTCTTCATGCACTGCTATGCCATCGCCTTCCTGATGAGCGTGCTGTGGTTTGCCATTGGCTATTCCATCGCCTTCGGCGAGGGCAACGCGCTCTGGGGCGGGCTGGACAAGGCTTTTCTGAACGGCATCGACGCGGACACGCTGGCGGGCACCCTGCCCGAGGTGCTGTTCTTTGCCTTCCAGATGACCTTTGCCATCATCACCCCGGCCCTGATCGTCGGCGCCTACGTCGAGCGCGTGGGGTTTGGCTTTGTCCTGCTCTTCTCGGGACTGTGGATGCTCTTGTGCTATGCGCCGGTGGTGCACTGGGTCTGGGGCGGCGGGTTGCTGGCCGGCGATGCGCCTCTGTTCGGTGAGGCGGTCAAGGATTTCGCCGGTGGCATCGTGGTGCATGAGACCGCTGGCCTGGCGGCACTGATCATCGCGGTCTTCCTTGGCCCGCGGCGGACGCAGACGCATCCGCCGCACAACCCGGGCTATGTCATGATCGGGGCCGCGATGCTCTGGGTCGGCTGGTTCGGCTTCAACGGCGGCTCGCAACTGGCGGCGGACGGCGGCGCGGCGATGGCGCTGACGGTCACGCATCTGAGCGCGGCAGCGGCCTCGCTGACCTGGGCGCTCTGGGAAAAGGTGAAGTTCGGCAAGGCCTCGATGGTGGGCATGGTGACGGGGACGATCGCGGGGCTGGCCTCGATCACCCCGGCGTCGGGCTTTGTCGGCCCGGTGCAGGCGCTGATCATCGGCGCGGTGGCGGGTATCCTCTGCCAGGAGGCGGTCAACCTGATCCGCAACAAGCTGCGGATCGACGACACGCTGGACGTCTTCGCCGTTCACGGTGTCGGCGGGATTTTCGGCACGGTGATGATCGCGGTCTTTGGCCTGGGGTCCTGGGCGGCGCAGCTGGGGTCGCTGGTCGTGGTCGGGGTCTTTACCACGGTCGTGACGGTGGTGCTGATCTACCTGGTCAAGGCGTTTGTGCCGCTGCGGGTCGACGAGGAAAGCGAGGTCAACGGGCTGGACATCTCGGTGCATGGCGAACGGGCCTACGACCACGCCAGCTGAGGCAGCTGACCTGTGACGACGAACGGGCCCCGGCGGGGCCCGTTTTCCTTTGGAGAAAGGTCCCGGGGCAGGCCCGGGACGGGGTCACGCCTGGGCCAGCAACCCGCAGAAACCGGCGCGGTCGCCCTGCTCCACTGCCTGCCAGAGGGCCCGGGCGCGGGTTTCTCCGACAAGGGCCGCGGCCTTGGCGTGCAGCCGGGCGCGGCGTGTGTCCAGCGTCATCGGGCTTTCGAGATCGAAACTGGCCATCCGCCCCTCTTTGGGTCCGTCCAGCGTGACCAGCGCCTCGGTCTCTTTCAACTCGTCCTTGCCCACCACCTCGACCCGGTCACGCAGGGCGATCACCGCCGGATCGGCGCAGAGTGCGTCGCTATAGGTCTCCAGCGCGGCGGTGTCATGACCCAGGAGCGCCAGCGCGACGGCGGTGCGATAGCTGAACTTGGCGCCAAGACCCGTGGTCGGCGCGGGCAAATTGCAGACGGTGAGCCAGCGCGGATGGGTGAAAACCGTGATCCCGGTGATCTGCGCCGGGTCCAGGCCGGGCATCGTGGCCAGCGACTCGAGCGTGGCGTGCAGCCCGTGACAGCAGGCGTGGAACTTGTGGCTGAGGCTTTCCAGCAGGGCGCCCGACGGCTGGTCCGTGCTGCCGTCGCAGAGGTGGGTCTGGACAAAACCGTTGGTACAGTCGAGCGCGTCCGGGTTGGATATGAATCCGCGCGCGGCGAGGAAAGCCGCCTCTACCCCGTTGGCGGCGGCGATGCCGGCGTTGAAGGGTTTGCCCATCGTGCCGAATTGCGACTTGAGGCCAGAGGCGCGGGTGGCGGTCAGACCAAGCGCATGCAGGCATTGATCCCCGGTCAGGTCCATCAGCTCGGCGGCGGCAAGGCAGGCACCGAAGGCCCCGGCGGTCGCGGTCTGGTGATAGCCCGCCTGGTAGTGCGACCGGCCAAAGCGCAGGCCGAACCGGGCAGAGGCCTCTGCCCCCAGGCGCGCGGCGGCGAGGATCTGTTGCAAGGGTTTGTCGAGCCTCTCGCCCACCGCAAGCGCCGCCGGCAGAACGGCCACGGAGGGGTGGCCGATATGGGCGAAATGCGTGTCGTCATAATCCAGCGCGTGCGAGGCGGCGCCATTGACCAGCGCGGCGGTCCGCATCGGCGCCCGTCCACCGCCGAAAAGCGTGGCCTGCGGCGTGCCGCCCTCGTCCTCGGCCAGGGCGCGGGTCAGTTGCGACACCGGCTCTCCCTGCCCCGCGATGCCGCAGGCGGCCCAGTCGAGCGCGGAAAGCGCCATGATGGCGCGCGCGGTCTCGGTGTCGGCGGCGCGGGCGGCCTCGATGATCGGGGTGAAAGGGGATGTCATGGGGCGCCTCCGGCTGTGGTCCGCGGCGCAGACTAGCCAGATGCCCGGCGAGGTAAAGTCACTCTGCCCCGTCGGGTCCGGTGACGCTGCGGGCGGCGGCATAGGCCGGGGCGGCCCGTTGCAGGGCGGAACACGCTGGCGCCGGCCCGCCGGGCAGGCCCTGCGGGGGTGCCGGGCCGTTCAGGGCCGCCTGTTCGGGAGTCTGATCGGGTGCCTGGCCGGGCGCCTGTTCGGACGGCGGGTCACGGCGGCGCCGGTCGCCCTGCTGGTCCCTGCCCTGGCGGTCCTCGGGGCGCCGGTCCAGCCCGTTGATCGCCGCCGCCGCAAGCCTGCCGGTCTGGCTGGTCGAGACGACGGGCGGCGGGGCGGGAACGGGCAGCTGTGCCGAGGGTGGCAGGACCGCGCCCGTGGCCATCGGCGCCCCGGCGCCATTGGGCGCGGCCCCCGAGGGCGCGCCCTGGGCGGCGGATTGCGGCGCCTGTCCGGGCGGCACCTTTTGCGCCGCGTTCCTGGCCGCCTGCGGCAGGCCGATCAGCTGCACCAACGGCAGTTTCAGCGCGGCAATGTTGAAGACGGCGGGCATGAGCGGCTCCGAAACAGAGGTAACGGCCTGTTCGGAGATACGCCGGAAATCGGGCGAATTGGGGGCGAAGGCCCCCGGCAAGGGGGGATTCGCGAAAGCTGGTTAACGGCGCGCTGGTGGCGCCGGGGCCCGGGCCAAGCCCGCACCCATGTCACCCATACAGCTCTGCGGCGCGGCGTTCGAAGGCCCGCACGATGCGCTGCATGGCATCGTAGAAGAACATGCCCGCCGCCCCCTGCAGGATGCGGTTGCGGAACTCGAAGTCGACGAAGAAGGAGACCTCGCAGCCGCCCTCGACATCCTTGAACCCCCATTTCGACACCATGTGGTGAAAGGGGCCGTCGAGGTATTCCGTGTCGATGCGCATGTCGGCGGGCCAGAGCGTGACGCGGCTGCCGAACTTTTCCCGGAAGACCTTGAACGAGATCACGAGGTCGGCAAGCATCACCTCGTGATCGCCCATCTCCTGGCGCGAGCGGATGCGCGCCGCTGCCGTCCAGGGCAGGAATTTCGGGTAGGAGGCCACGTCCCCCACCAGGTCATACATCTGCTGGGCGCTATAGGGCAGCTTGCGGGTTTCTGAGTGGGTCGGCATGTCGCTCTTTTCGGGACTGAACAATGCGGCGGGATTTCGTATTGTCGGGCGGGAATTTCAAGGGAAAGCCATGACAAAGCGTCCTTATGTCGTAGACGAGATGATCTCGGCCAAATCCATCGCCGCGCGGATCGAGGCCCTGGCACAGGAGATCGACCGCGAGTTCGCCGACACCGACAAGCTGGTGGTGGTGGGCCTGTTGCGCGGCAGCTTCGTCTTCATCGCCGATCTCGTGCGCGAATTGCACCTGCCGGTGGAGGTCGATTTCCTCGAGGCCTCGTCCTACGGAGACGGCATGGAAAGCAGCCGCGAGGTGCGTATCCTCAAGGACCTGCGGTCGGGGATCGAGGGGCGCGACGTGCTGGTGGTCGAGGACATCATCGACACCGGCTTTACCATGAGCCATGTCCTGCACATGCTGAGCGGGCGCGAGCCGCGCAAGCTGAAGGTGATCGCGCTGCTGGACAAGCCCACGCGGCGCGAGGTGGAGATCAAGGCCGACTGGACCGGCTTCGAGATCCCGGACGAATTCGTCGTGGGCTACGGCATCGATTTTGCGCAGCGCAACCGCAACCTGCCCTATATCGGCAAGGTCCGTTTTACCGACTGAGCACTGGGGTGCCTGACCGGCTGCCTAAGATGCATCGAAAGGGCATTTTTGTCCGCCGCGGGTTTGGTGTCAGGCTGCGCCCGGGGGGATTGGCATCATGGCGGTCATCACGGTCACATCGCTTGGGGACGTCACGGCAGACGACGGGCTGACCACGCTGCGCGAGGCGGTCGAACAGGCGGCCTCGGGCGACACGGTGGTTTTCGACGCCGCTCTTGCCGGCGGGCGCGTGGAGCTGACGCAGGGCCGGATCGGCATCGAGAAGGACCTGACCATCGACGGCGATGTCCTGGGGGCCGACCGGCGTGCCGACATCACGCTGGATGCCAATGGAGTCGACCAGATCTTTGCGGTCCGGGGCGTGTCCAGCCTGACGTTGAACGCGCTGGTACTGACCGGTGGATCGGTCGGCGGCGGCGGGGCGGTCTATATCGCGGGCGACGCGACGCTGATCGTGGAGGCCTGTACCTTCACCGGCAACGCGGCCCCGAACGGCCCGGGCGGCGCGATCTGGAACAACGGCACGTTGACGATCACCGACAGCACGTTTGCCTACAACCATGCCTTCGGCAAGGGTGGCGCGGTCTTCAGCCAGGGGGTCATGACGGCGACGAACACGACCTTCACCAACAACACGGTTATTGCGGGCTATCCCGGCGAAGGCGGCGCGATCAGCGCCAGCGGCAATGCCAGCACCCAGTTGACGCTGATCGACTGCACGGTGACCGACAATGTCGCGGCGGGTACCGGCGCCACGGGCGGCGGCATTTTCCAGCAATTCGGGTCGATGGCGCTGACCAATACCATCGTCAGCGGGAACACGGCGGATATCGGCCCCAACGTGACCGGCGATTTCACCGACAACGGCGGCAACGTGATCGACGGCGACCGGGCGCTGATCTTCGGCACCAACACGCTGGCCTACAACGGCGGGCCGGTCGCGACCGTGGCGCTGGTCGACAGCGCCACCAACCCGGCGCTGGACGTGGGCGTCTCGGCCCTGGCGGACGCGCGGGGCAAGCCGCTTTACGATGTGCCGGGCGTGGGCAACGACGGCAGCGCCTTTGCCGATGCGGGCGCCTACGAAGTGCAGTGCTTTGCCGGTGGAACGCGGATCGCCGTACCCGGAGGAACGCTGCCGGTCGCAGAGCTGCGGACCGGCGACATGGTCGACACCGCCGACGGCATCCCCGTGCCCGTGCTGTGGATCGGACGGCAGAGCGGCTCGCCGCGCTCGTTGCAGGCGGTGCGCATCGGTGCCGGGGCGCTGGGGCGGGGCCTGCCCCTGCGCGACCTCGTGGTGACCGGCGATCACGGCCTTGTGCTGGACGGCACGGTGGTCAACGCCGCGGCACTGGTGGATGGCGCGGGCATCCGCTGGATCCCGGCGCGCGACCTCCCCGCCCGGATGACATGGTATCACGTCGAAACCGAGGCCCATTCGGTGATCCTGGCCGAGGGTGCCCCGGCCGAGACCTTCATCGACTTTCGCGGCCGCCGCGCCTTCGACAATTTTGACGAATACCTTGCGCTATACGGCGCCGAGCGGATCATCCGCGAGATGCCCCTGCCCCGGATCTCGGCCCGCAGGCTGCGGGCGCAGGGATGCCGGGCACGGGACGCCTGAGGCTCAACGCGCCTTGAGGCTCTCGGCAAAGGCCCGCGCCGTGGCGCGCCGGGTCTCGTCGAACCCCTCGGCGATCTCCTCGCAGTCGGCGGCGGCATCCCCCTCTTCCAGGCTGTGCCCCCAGTCGAGGCCCAGCAGGCAATAGCCGTAGCCCTTGACCGGGTCGTGCCAGAATCCCTCGTAATCCTCCCAGGCGACGAACAGGCCCAGTTCGAAAGCCGCCTTGGCCACGCCCTTTTCGACGCCCATGCGATAGAGAAGGTAGGATTTCAGCAGATCCTGCGCGATGCCGTCGTTGCCCTCGTACAGCCAGGCGAGGTCGGGAATCGATTTCGTGTCGCCCGCCGCCACCGCGCGTTCCAGGTAGACGCGGCTGAGGTCCACATCCCGCGCCACGCCATTGCCGTGGTAATAGGCATAGCCGACCTCGCGCAGCCCGTTGAAGGTGCCGGCATCCGCCCCCTTGCGGTACATCTCCAGCGCCATGACCTTGTCCGCCTCGACGCCGCGACCGTGGAAATACATGTCACCCAGCAGGTTCCAGCCCTGCGGATAGTCCAGCGCGATCGCCTCTTCGGCCAGGGCGCGGGTCTTGTCATAGTCGATGCCGAAGCCGTCGTGATCGTTCTGCCAGAACAACGCCATGTTGAAATGTGCCCGGGCAAATCCCTGTTCGGCGGCACGCCGGTACCAGTCCAGCCCGGCCGCCGGATCATAGGCCAGCCCCTTGCCGCCGTCCTTTTCGGTCAGGCTGGCGCCCAGGATGTTCTGCGCCACCGGGTCGCCCGCCTCTGCCGCGGCGCGCACGGTGTCCCAGATCCCCTCGTAGCGCCCGTTCAGCCAGGCGTCGCGCGCTTCGGCCAGGGCTGGAGAAATTTCCCGGTCAAGGGCGCCCTGGGCGGATGCGGCCAGCGGCCAGAGCGCGATCAGCGCGGCAAGGAAACGGGACATGGCAAAGGACTCCGTGAAAAAAGACGTTTTCTGCAGCAAGGATAGTCAGGCGGTTGTCCGCCGGTCAAACGCCAAGGATGCTGCGCGAGCTTGCAGATCACACCTGCGCGAGAGCACATGGTATCCGGCAGGCAAGAATGTGATTGTCACAATGGCCTGCGATATTATGCTGCAGGTATTCAACACAGGGAGATACCCATGAAAACTCCATTTGCCGCACTGGCGCTTCTGGCCGTTCTAGGCACCCCCGCCCTCGCACAGGACCTTCCGCAGCCGGTCAAGGCACGCCAGGGCCAGTTCAACATCATGGCGCTGAACCTGGGCGTCCTGGGGGGAATGGCGCGCGGCACGGTCGAGTATGACGCCGAGGCGGCGCAGGCCGCAGCCGATTCGCTGGTGGCCGTGTCGTCGCTGTCGCAGGGCGCCATGTGGCCGGACGGCACCGACGACGGGTCGATCGCCGGCACCCGCGCCAAGGCCGACATCTGGGGCAACATGGACGACTTCACGTCCAAGTGGGCCGACTTCGGCGAAGCCGCCACCGCGATGGCAGCCGCCGCCGGCACTGGCCGCGATGCACTGGGCCCGAACATGGGCGCGCTCGGCAATGCCTGCAAGGCCTGCCACGACACCTATCGCGCGCCCGAGTAAGCCGCGGTGCGCAGCTTTCTGAAACTTCTGGTCCTGGCGGCGATTGTCGGCGCCGGGATCGGCCTGTGGGTGACAGCCCCCAACCGCGTGGACGCGGCCCGTTTCGACGGGCTGACCGGCGATGCCGCGCGCGGCGAGACGGTGTTCACCGCGGCGGGCTGTGCCTCGTGCCACCATGCCAAGGGGTCCGAGGACAAGCTGCTGCTGACTGGCGGAATGGAATTCGTGTCGGATTTCGGCACCTTCTATGCCCCAAACATCTCGCCCCATCCCGAGGCGGGCATCGGCGGCTGGAGCTTCGAGGATTTCGCCAATGCGGTGACGCGCGGCGTGTCCCCGGAAGGTCAGCACTATTACCCTGCCTTCCCCTATACCGCCTACACCAAGATGCAGGACCAGGACCTGAGCGATCTCTGGGCCTACATGCAGACACTGGACCCCAGCGACGTGGCCAGCAAGCCGCATGACGTGGGTTTTCCCTTCAACATCCGCCGCTCCGTCGGCGGCTGGAAGTTCCTCTTCATGTCGGATGACTACGTGATCGAGGCCGCGGACAACGAGCGTGGCCGCTATCTCGTGGAAACGCTGGCCCACTGTGCCGAATGCCACACCCCGCGTAACCCGCTGGGGGCGCTGGACAAGGCCCGGTGGATGGGCGGCGCGCCGAACCCCTCGGGGAGCGGTACGATCCCCGCGCTGACACCGGACAAGCTGGACTGGTCCGCAGCCGACGTGGCCTATTACCTCGAATCGGGCTTCACCCCGAGTTTCGACGCGGTGGGGGGCCACATGGCCGAGGTGGTCGAAAACTTCGCCGCTCTTCCGGCAGAAGACCGCGAGGCGGTGGCCGCCTACATCAAGGCCCTGCCGCCCCTGGACGAATGACCCCGGTCAATTGATCCCGGGCTGAACCCGCGCGCCGGGTTCAGCCGCCTTCCCCGCCTTCCCCAAACGCATCAGCCACCGCGCCGCGGGGATGCAGCTATTGTGCTTGGGGCGGGTGCGCCGGCCTGTCAGGGGGCGAAACAGGCGAGGGAGGGAACCGGGGAGAAAGCCGGCTTTCACTTTGGTGAGTCCCGAGCCGAGCGACACCTGCCAAATGGCGTGCAAAGAAACGAAAGCGTCAGGCATCCAAGGGCGGATTCAGCCTGCGGCAGCAGGCCTTTGGAGCACGCCCCAGTCACGCCCAGTGCCTCAGTTGGCGAGGCGCGCCTCGCGGGCCGCGCGCAGCCGCGCGAAATCGTCCCCGGCATGATAAGAGGAGCGCGTCAGCGGCGTCGCCGAGACCATGAGGAAGCCCTTACCATAGGCGGCTTTCTCGTAGTTGGCGAATTCCTCGGGGGTCACGAAACGGTCGACACGGTGGTGTTTGGGCGTGGGCTGCAGGTATTGGCCAATGGTCAGGAAATCCACGTCCGCCGCGCGCATGTCATCCATGATCTGGGTGACCGCCTGCCGGTCCTCGCCCAGGCCGACCATGATGCCCGACTTGGTAAAGATCGACGGGTCGATCTCCTTGACCCGCTGCAACAGGCGCAAGCTGTGGAAATAGCGCGCGCCGGGACGCACGGTCGGATAGAGGCCTGGCACGGTTTCCAGGTTGTGGTTGAAGACGTCGGGCCGCGCGGCCACCACGATCTCCAGCGCCTCTGGGCCGCATTTCAGGAAATCCGGCGTCAGGATCTCGATCGTGGTGCCGGGGGCCCGATGGCGCACGGCGCGGATCGTCTGGGCAAAATGCTCGGCCCCGCCATCGTCCAGGTCGTCGCGGTCGACCGAGGTGATGACGACGTGGTTCAGGCCCAGTTTCTGCACCGCATCCGCCACGCGGCCCGGCTCGAACACGTCGAGGTCATCGGGCCGCCCGGTGGCGACGTTGCAGAAGGTGCAGCCGCGGGTGCAGATCTCTCCCATGATCATCATGGTGGCGTGGCCCTGGTTCCAGCATTCGCCCGCGTTGGGACAGCCCGCCTCTTCGCAGACGGTGACAAGGTTGTGCTCGCGCATGATCCGGCGCGTCTCGGCATAGCCTTTGCCGCCGGGCGCCTTGACCCGGATCCACTCCGGTTTCTTGGGCTGCGCATTGTCCGGGCGATGTGCCTTCTCCGGGTGGCGTTCGGCGGGCATTTTGAGATCGCGCACGGAAATTTCCCCTCATGTGGCAAGGACCTTACCCTTACTACCGTAATGCAGGGGGCGTTTCCAGAGTACCCGGCCGCAGTCCCTGCGGCCTATCCCCGATGTTAACGATTTCCCCCTGCACCTTTCCCCGGTGTTTCAAAAGCTTAGGCCCCGGAGCGGCGTGATGCCGCCCCGGGGCCATGCAAGAGGTGTCTGTCGGGGTTGCCCTGGGGGCAGAGCTTGCGTCAGCGGATCAGGTCACCGCCCCCCTTGCTGCGCTCCTCGTAGTGGCGGCGCAGACGCTGCAGCGCGATGCGCAGCACGATCTTGCCCGACCGGGCCGACCAGCCCAGCCGTTTTTCCGTGGTCTCCAGCCCTTCGAGATAGCAGCAGCAGCGCAGCGCCACGTCCCCAAGGCCGGGGCCCAGGTCGCGCAGTGCCGCCTGCAGGCGGGCCTGCGCGGCTGCGGAGCCGCTGTCCTCCTGCCCGCCGGGGGCCGTGACAACACCGGCGGTCAGGAACTGGTCCCAGTTCTGCGCCGTGCGCGGCCCCATCTGGGCCAGCTCGAAATCCTCGCGCAGACGTTCGCCCGCGGCGATGAGTTCGTCGGACAGGAAGGGTTCGCCATCCTTGCTCCGGCGCCGCCCCAGGGCGGTCAGCGGGCTTTCGGCCAGCATGTAGCGCCCCTTGCGGGCCCGCGGATCTCGCTCGACCTCGTCCAGCGCGGCCTCGGCGTCGCGCCCGGTCTCGAACCCGGCCTGGGCCTCGGCAAAGCCGCGCACACGGCTTTCCTGTTCGGCGACAAGGCGGTTGAGCGCCGCGCGCCCCGCCGAGGTGATGCGATAGCGAGAGATCCGCCCCGGCGCATCGCAGCCGATCCAGTCCTTGAGCGCCATCGCCTGGGCAACGGCAACATCCACCACGGCGGTGCGCGTGCTGCCGCCATCGCCGGTGTCGCGCACGACCACGGCCTTGTCCATCTCGACCGCAACGGCCAGCACTGCGCCGCTTTCGCACAATCGGCGCAGCACGCGCCGTGCCTCGCGGGCGAGCGTGGCCTCGTCCGGCGGCGTGGGTGTCATGGCAGCGTTCATCGGGTCCGTGTCCTTTCTGGTCTCTTGTGCCGGATCCGTTTCCCCGGCAGCCCCCAGGTTGCACAAAGCCGCATCAACCAAAGGATCGTCCCTGCGGGTCTCGATCCTGCGCACCTGTCGCAGGACGGTCGACGCGTGGCACCCAGCTTGCCGCGCGAGTTCCCGGATCGAGCACCCCTGTTCGGTATGCGCAAGGTAGACGCGCGCCGCATCGGGCACCCAGTTCGGCAGATGATCCGCCGGGATGTCGAGCCGCGCGTCACGCATGGGCGCATACTGAAAGAGGGGTAATTTCCACAGACTTATCCCCAGTGGCAACTTGAGCAACCTAAACGTGTGTTCCTTACTGGACAGTTAACGGAACACCGCAAAAGTGATTGTTTATAAGAAAGTTAAACTAGTTCTGAACTCTGCGTTCGGACCGTACGCCCCGCACGCAACACTCGCCGAAGCTGTGCATAGTCAGCCGGTATTCGCATGACGCGAACTGCATGGAGCGAGACGATGAAAGACATTCTTGGTTTGCTGAACGACCTGCGCCGCCCGCGGCTGCTGATCCGCGCGGCGCGCATCGGGGCTCAGGATTATCGGCGCAATCCGCACCTCAACCGTCTGCTGGGATATGGCGCCCTGCCCCGCTCCGGTGCCGCGCTGATGCGGCTGGTCGAGATCGAGGCGGAACTGAACGAGCGGCGCCATGCCGATGACGCCGCCTATTCGGTCAGCCGCCATGTCGAGGTGCTGACCGCGATGATGGGCGAGGCCCGTATCCTGCGCGAGGCGGCCTACTGAGGCCGCCCGCAATCTTTCAGCCCGACCCTCAGGAGAAGGCGTCGGGCATCGAGGCCTTGCGCTCTGCCACGTAGGCGTTGAGCGCCTCGTTGATCGAGGGATCGAGCATCGGCTGCTGGTAGGTATCCAGAAGCTTCTGCACCCGGGCGGTCGCAAGGGCGACGGTGTCGCGGGCGCCTTCCTCGGACCAGGTTTCGTAGGGTTTGTAGTCGAAGACCTCGGAGCGCCAGAAGGCGGTCTTGAAGTTGGCCTGCGTATGCGCGCAGCCCAGGTAGTGACCGCCCGGACCGACCTCGCGGATCGCATCCATCGCCAGCGTGTCCTCGTTCACCGTCACACCCTGCGCCATCTTGTGCAGCGTGCCCAGCTGGTCGGCATCCATCACGAACTTCTCGAACGAGGCGACTAGCCCGCCTTCGAGCCAGCCGCAGGAATGCAGCATGAAGTTCACGCCGGACAAGAGGCCCATGTTCAGCGAATTCGCCGTCTCGTAGGCCGCCTGTGCATCGGGCAGTTTCGAGCCGCAGAACGACCCGGCCGACCGGAACGGCAGCCTCAGGCGCCGCGCCAGCTGCCCGGCGCCATAAGTGACCTGCGACGCTTCCGGCGTACCGAAGGTCGGCGCTCCGGAGTTCATGTCGATGGAAGTCACGAAGGCGCCCATGATGACCGGCGCGCCCGGACGTACCAGCTGCGAATAGGCCACGCCCGCCAGCGTTTCCGCCAGCACCTGCACCAGCGTGCCCGCGACCGAAACCGGCGCCATCGCACCACCCACGATGAACGGAGAGATGATGCAGGCCTGGTTGTTGGCCGCGTAGATTTCCAGAGCGCCCATCATCACGTCGTCGAAGGTCAGCGGCGAGTTGATGTTGATGAGCGAGGTCATCACCGTGTTTTCCTGCACGAATTCCTTGCCGAACAGGATGCCTGCCATGTCCACGCTGTCCTGCGCGCGGCTGGGTTCGGTCACGGACCCCATGAAGGGCTTGTCCGACAGGGTCATATGCGCCAGCAGCATGTCCAGGTGACGCTTGTTCACCGGCACGTCGGTGGGTTCGCAGACGGTGCCGCCGGAATGGTGCAGCCATTTGCACATCTGGCCCAGCTTCACGAACTTGCGGAAATCCTCGATCGTGGCGTAGCGGCGGCCACCGTCGGCGTCACGCACGAAGGGCGGGCCGTAGACCGGGGCCAGGACCAGGCTGTTGCCGCCGATCTCGACGGATTTGGCCGGGTTGCGGGCGTGCTGGGTGAACCGCGACGGTGCGGTCTTGACCAGCTCGCGCGCAAGGCCGCGCGGAATGCGCACGCGCTCGCCGTCGATATTGGCGCCAGCGGCCCGCCAACGCTCCAGCGCCGCGGGGTTCTGTACGAAGTTGACGCCGACTTCTTCGAGCACCGTTTCGGCGTGCTCTTCGATCATCTCCAGAGCGGCTTCGTCCAGCAGCTCCATGTTGGGGATGTTTCGCTCGATGTAACGAGCGGTCTCCACCTGGACCGAGGTCCGTTCCGCGCGGCGTGCGGCACCGCCGCCACCTCTGGACCGTTTGCGCGCTGCTGCTTCTGCCATCTGTTTCAGCCCTCGTCTGCGGGAGCGGAGCCGTCATCGGCCCGCCGGATCATTCCCCGTTCTAACGCTTCGCGCAGGGGGTCCATCGGTCTTTTCCGGCAGGTGCGGGGAAAAAGCGACATTCCTCCACCGGTCTTTGCCATGCGGGCGGCCCCTTGCCCCTGCCCGCCGGGAATCGGACCGCTGGAGGGACGATCCCGATTTGATGACCCGGAGAATAATATTTGGTGACAAGTTACATTCCGAATGCTTAATATCAAAACTACGGAATACAAAATCCGGCCTGCAACGACGGGGCGGACAAACCAAATCCAAAGCAGGCCGGACAGCGGTCGCTGACAAGGGAGGGACACCCGGGATGGTGCTCATGAAACTGCGCGGCCTCACGGCCGGCGCACTGGTTCTCTGCGGGTTGGGCACAGGCCCGGCAGAAGCCACGAACGGCTATTTCGCAAACGGATTCGGAGGCGCCTCCAAAGGGATGGCCGGGGCTGGTGTCGCGGTGCCTTCGGGCGTCCTTGGCCTGGCGCAGAACCCTGCGATGGGCCACAAGGTCGGCAACATGGCCGGTCTATGCCTGACAAGCTTTCTACCCGACCGCTCGGTCGAGATCGCGCCGGGCGGCCCACTGACCCCCGGCACCCACAAAAGCCGAAACGACTATTTCCTGATCCCCTGCGGCGGCGCAAACTGGGTGCTGAACGACCGACTGACCTTCGGCGCATTTCTGTTTGGGAACGGGGGGATGAACACCGAGTACGGGACAAACTTCTTTGCCGGGTTCGGCGCCGGATCCGAACCGCTGGGGGTAAACCTCGAACAGGCCTTCATCAGCCTCAACCTGTCCTACAAACTGTCCGACCAGGTGACGGTTGGCGTCTCGCCGATCCTGGCGGTGCAGCGGTTCAGTGCCACGGGGCTGGAGGCGTTTTCCTTCATGTCGACCGCGCCGGGCAATGTCACCAACCGAGGCGACGACTGGTCCCACGGATGGGGCGCGAACCTGGGCATCCTCTGGGAACCGGGCAACGGGCTGGCGTTCGGCGCCTCCTACCGGACGCGAATCGAGATGCAGAAGTTCGACAAGTATGCTGGACTTTTCGCCGAACAAGGCGGTTTCGACATCCCTGCCTCGGCCACCATCGGCCTGGCCTACACGCCGCAAACCGCGCCGAAATGGACTTTTACGGGCGAGTATCAGCGCATTTTCTACGGCGACATTCCGGCCATCTCGAACCCGAATGCACCGCCGCAAGGGCCGCTAGGGGCCGACAACGGGATCGGATTCGGCTGGACGGACATGGACATCTGGCGCGTCGCTGCCATCTATCGGCACAATGAGACATGGACCTTTCGCGGCGGGATCAGCCATGCCAGCGCCTTCGCCGAAGGCAAGAACGCGGTCATGAACAGCCTGACCCCGGCCACGCCGCAATGGCATGCCTCGCTGGGCGCCTCGTACCGGTTCAACGACCGCTGGGGCGTCACCGGGTCCTGGACACATGCCTTTGACAACAGCATCAAGGGCACCAACCCGGCGCTGACCGGCGTGCCGCAAGAGGTCCGCGCCCGCATGTCCCAGAACGAGATCGCCCTGGGCCTGACCTACCGCTGGTAGACCGGGTCACCTGCTGTCAGGCCGCCGGCCCCAGCGGAAAGACCTCGATCGCCGCGCTGACCATGACCAGCGCGGCGCCCCCCGGTTGCGGCACGGACATTCCGCCGGGCACCACGCGCACCTCGACCTCAGCGGCGCCGAAGGCCCGGTTCACCCCGCTGGTGTCCAGCTCCGCTGCCTCGGGCACACCCAGGGTGACATGCACCGCGCAATCCACATCCACATGCAGGACCGCACGCGCCTGCGCCGAGGCGATGGCGCGCTCTGCGGCCAGTCCGGCGGATTCGCCCACGCCCATGCCCATCTGCACGATCAATCGCTGTCTCATGGTGCCACCTCCGCAAAGGAGAGGGTCAGCGCGGCCAGCGCCATGACGGTGGGATTGCCCTGTCCTTCGGGGCGCGGCACGTCCAGTCCGCCAAAGACCACCTCGATCTGCGCCTCGCCGTAGGGAAAGACCTTTTGCAGTTCGGCCCGGTCCACGAGGTCGGGCTGTTGTACCGCCACGCGCACCGCCAACCGCATCTCTGACTTCTCGCGACCCAGCCATTCGGCGGCGTTGATCGAGGCCTTCCACAACAGATCGCGCAGCGCCCGGGCCGAGGCCTCGGTGTAATCGCCCCGCCTGAGCGAGGTGCCCAGGCCGAATTCCGTCAATACCTGCATGTGCCCTCCATCCCGTCGGTTGCCCCAGAGGAGCCAGACCACCGAGCCGGGGTCAAGCGGCGAAACGGCGATGCGACTTTGACCTCTGCGCAGAGACGCGGCAGAGTGAACGAAAAAGGAAAGGAATCCGGCATCATGGGAGGAGAGGCCGCAGCAGAGGCGCCCGAGCTGGAGCGCAAGACGCTGAGTTCATCCGAGATCACCGCAGTTGCCCATCTTTACCGGGGCGAGGTCTATCGCAGCACGATCTGGCGCACCCGGCTGGACACGACAACCAACTGGGCGGTGGTGACGCTGGGCGTCGCGCTGTCGATCTCTTTCTCGGCACCGGGGGCCTCACCCCTGCCGCTGGTGCTGGTGGGTGTCCTGATCCTGCTGTTCCTGATGCTGGAGGCGCGGCGCTACCGCTACTTCAACGTCTGGCGCGCGCGCTGCCGCTGGATGGAACAGCATTTCTACGCCCCCATGCTGGACGATGGCGACCTGCACCTGGAAGAAAACTGGCAGAAGACGCTGGCCGCCGACTACCTGCGGCCCACCTATCACGTCACGTTGATGACCGCCGTGGGACGCCGAATCCGCTCGAACTACCTGTGGATCCTGCTGATCCAGTCACTGGCCTTTGCCGGGAAACTGGCGGTGCATCCGACTCCGGTGAAAACCTGGGACGAGGCGGTGTCTCGCGCCGATGTCGGGCCCGTGGCGGGTGAGGTCCTGATCGTGGCCGGCGTCCTTTATGTCGCCGCAGCGGCGGGCATGGCGCTTTGGTCCTGGCAGTCGGACGTGAAGCGGGGCCGGCAGCGCGGGCGCGTCAAATCTCATTCGATGGGCTGAACAAGGTGCCCCACGCACCGGAGAAGGGACATCCCCTTTTCGGCACGCGGGGCCGGGCCTGACGGCTGGCCGGGCGCGTCAGGCCGGGACACCACCAAACAACCGGGCAAAGCCACGGCGACGGTGGGGTTTGGCGGGTTCAGGCGAAAACATGGCATGGGCCGCCTGCGAGCGCATGTGGCGACCGCGCGCCATGTAATAGGCCGTGTCGATGGAACCGTCGGGGCGGGTGCGGATCTTGGTGTCCTGCTGGGTCATTGTCTGTCTCCGGGTCTGGGATGGCATGACCTCATCTGACCTGATCACGGCCCGCCGCGCTTGAAGACGGTCTTGTCCTTGTCTTGTGAAATCCTTGTCATTCCCCCTGCCCTTGCGAAAACCTTTGCCAATGGCGCCGGGATTGCCGGAAACTGGTCGCATGATCCTGAGATTCAACAACTGCGCGCTCGACCTTGACCGCCGGACATTGGTCCGGGGCACGCAGGAAGTGCACCTGGAGCCGCAGGTCTTTGACCTGCTGGCGCATATGGCACAGTCCGGCGGAAGAGTGGTGCCCAAGGACGAGCTGGTCGAGGTGGTCTGGAAAGGCCTTGCCGTCTCGGATGCGACCATCGCGGCACGGATCAGCGCAGCGCGGGCAGCCGTGGGCGATTCCGGCAAGGAACAGGGCGTTCTGCGCACGATACCACGGCGCGGCCTGTCCTTTGTGGCCGAATTGCGGGACGTCCCCTTGGCCGCGGATCCCCCCACGACCACCCCGACCGAGGTCGCCTATGCCCTGTCGCAGGACGGCAGCGCCATCGCCTGGAGCCTGACCGGCGACGGCCCGCCCCTGATGCGAATCGGGCATTGGCTGTCGCACCTCGAACTGGACCGGGGCGGCACCGTCTGGGGACCGCTGATCGACCGTCTGTCACAGCGTCACCAGCTTTTGCGGTATGACCTGCGCGGCACAGGACTGTCGGCGCGGGATGCGCCGCTGACCGGCATCGACGTCTTTGCCGAGGACATGGCGGCGGTGGCCGATGCCGCCGGGTTCGACCATTTCGACCTCTTCGCCGCCTCGCAGGCCGCGCCGGTTGCCATCCGCTTCGCCGCGCGCTGGCCCGACAGGGTGCGGCGCATGGTGATCGTCGGCGGCTACGTTCAGGGCCGCGTGCACCGCGCCGCCGGGACCGAAGACGTGGACGAAGAGACCATCCTCGCCATGATCCGGGCAGGCTGGGGCAAGGCCGACAGCCCTTTCATGCAGGCCTTTTCCACGCTCTTCGCACCGGACGCCACGCGTGAACAGCGTGACGAACTGGTGCGGATGCAACTGTCCAGCGCCAGCCCCGAGACCGCCGTCACCCTGCGCCAGGTCATCGACCGTTTCGACGTGACCGAGGACCTGTCCCGCGTCGACGTCCCCGCGCTGATCTTTCATGCCGAACAGGATGCCATCCACCCCCTCAGCCAGGGCTTAAAACTGGCCGCGCATCTGAAAGGGGCGCAATTCGTCCGGCTGGACAGCCGCAGTCACATGCTCTTGCCGCAGGACCCGGCGTGGGAACAGGTCCTTACCCGGACAGAGGCCTTTCTGGCCGAAGGCTGACAGCGCGATTGCACTTTTCCGCGGCCCTGCCTAATGGAAGGCATGACCGAGACCCAGCACGACCGCCTCCTCATCATCGACTTTGGCAGCCAGGTGACGCAGCTGATCGCGCGCCGCCTGCGTGAGCTGAATGTCTATTGCGAAATCCACCCTTACCAGAACGTCACCGAGGCCTTCCTGGCCGACTTCGCGCCGAAAGCGGTGATCTTCTCGGGCGGGCCCGATTCGGTGACCCGAGAGGGCAGCCCACGCCCGCCGAAAGGCGTCTATGACCTGGGCGTGCCGATCCTGGGCATCTGTTATGGCCAGCAGGTCATGATGCAGGACCTTGGCGGCAAGGTCGTGGCCGGCGAAGGCACCGCCGAGTTCGGTCGCGCCTATGTCGTTCCCGGCGAAACCCGGATCGATATGTTGAACGGCTGGTTCATGGATGGGTCGGGCCGCGAGCAGGTCTGGATGAGCCACGGAGACCACGTCTCGGAAATCGCGCCGGGCTTTGCGGTCTACGGCACCTCGCCGGGGGCGCCCTTTGCGATCACGGCGGATGTCGCGCGCAATTTCTACGCGGTGCAGTTCCACCCCGAGGTGCACCACACGCCCAACGGCAAGACGCTGTACGAGAATTTCGTGCGCGCCGCCGGGTTCAAGGGCGACTGGACGATGGGCGCCTACCGCGAAGAAGCCATCGCCAAGATCCGCGAACAGGTGGGCGACGCCAAGGTGATCTGCGCGCTTTCGGGCGGTGTCGACAGTTCGGTCGCGGCGGCGCTGCTGCACGAGGCGATTGGCGAACAGCTGACCTGCGTCTTTGTCGACCACGGGTTGCTGCGCCTGCACGAGGCAGAGGAAGTCGTGGGCATGTTCCGCGACCACATGAACCTGCAGGTGATCCACGCGCAGGAACAGGACCTGTTCCTTGGTGAGCTGGAGGGCGTCAGCGACCCCGAGGTCAAGCGCAAGACCATCGGCAAGCTCTTTATCGACGTGTTCCAGAAATACGCCGACCAGATCGACGGCGCCGAGTACCTGGCGCAGGGCACGCTGTATCCGGACGTGATCGAAAGCGTGTCGTTCAGCGGCGGCCCCTCCGTGACGATCAAATCGCACCACAACGTCGGTGGCCTGCCGGAAAAGATGGGGCTGAAACTGGTCGAACCGCTGCGCGAACTGTTCAAGGACGAGGTCCGCGCGCTGGGGCATGAGCTGGGCCTGCCCGCCTCTTTCATCGGCCGCCACCCCTTCCCCGGCCCCGGTCTGGCGATCCGCTGCCCCGGAGAGATCACCCGCGAAAAGCTGGAGATCCTGCGCAAGGCGGATGCGATCTATATCGACCAGATCCGCAAGCACGGCCTTTACGACGAGATCTGGCAGGCCTTCGTGGCGATCCTGCCTGTCCGCACCGTGGGCGTGATGGGCGATGGGCGCACCTATGACTATGCCTGCGCCCTGCGCGCGGTCACATCGGTTGACGGAATGACGGCGGATTACTACCCGTTCAGCCATGAGTTCCTGGGCGAAACCGCCACCCGGATCATTAACGAGGTCAAGGGCATCAACCGCTGCACCTATGACATCACCTCGAAACCCCCGGGCACGATCGAGTGGGAATGACACGACTGCTGCGTTGGCTGGTCCGCGCGGCGGTCATCTATACCCTTGCCTGCGTGGCGCTGACACTGGGCTCGCTGCTGCTGACCCCGGCCTGCAGCAGCGTCGACCGTTCGTATGACATCGCAGTTGTCCTCGGCGGCGGCGACGAACAGCGCAAGGCAGTGCAGGACGCGGAAACAGGCCGCGTCCATTCAGCGGTGCGCCTCTACCAGCGCGGGCTTGTCAAGCACCTGCACCTGACCGGCGGCGGACCCGATGGCCGCAGCAGCAATGCCACCCTGCTGGCCCGCCTTGCCCGGGAAAAAGGCCTGCCAGATACGGCCCTCAGCCTGGAATCCCGTTCTCTGTCGACCTTGCAGAACGCCCTGTTCTCGCGCCCGTCCCTACCACCCGACGCCGACCTGATCGTGGTGACAGAGGCATTTCACGCCTGGCGTGCCAAGGCTTCTTTCTTCTGGGCCGGGCGGCCCGCGGCGATCTGCGCCAGCCCAGAACCCGGCCGGCGCCTGCCCCACCGGGCCCTCTTTCTGGCGCGGGAGGTTGCGGCCTGGGGCGTCAACATCCTGCGCGCCGGGGCCTGGTCGCTGGGCCGCGCGATGGGTCTGGAAAACCAACTGCCCGAGGTCCTGCTGATCTGATCGGGCCGACATCTGCCCCTTGGAGCGGCAAACAACCCTCATGACAATGATGATGATTATGAATTTGCCTCCAGTGGGCAGATGTGAAACACGCAAATCAACGACGTCCGGAAAAGGCAAGAACGATGAGCGACGCACTTTCCCGGGCCCTGGCACAGCGCGACTGGCTGCTGGCGGACGGGGCGACGGGTACCAACCTCTTCAACATGGGTCTGCAGTCCGGGGATGCCCCCGAATTCTGGAACGAGGATGAACCGGACAAGATCCGCGCGCTTTACCGCGGCGCGGTCGAGGCGGGATCGGATCTTTTCCTGACCAACAGCTTCGGCGCCAATGCCTCGCGGCTGAAGCTGCACGAGGCCGGGCACCGCGCCTATGAACTGTCGAAACTTGCGGCCGAACTGGGCCGCGAGATTGCCGATGCCTCGGGCCGCGAGGTGATCGTCGCGGGCTCTGTCGGTCCGACGGGCGAGATCATGGGCGAGGCCGGAAACCTGACCCACGAACGCGCGGTCGAGATGTTCGAGGAAACCGCCGCTGGCCTCAAGGACGGCGGCGCGGATGTACTCTGGGTCGAGACGATCTCGGCCCCCGAGGAATACAAGGCCGCCGCAGAGGCCTTTACCAACGTGGGCATGCCCTGGTGTGGCACCATGAGTTTCGACACCGCGGGGCGCACGATGATGGGCATGACCTCGGCCGACATGGTCAAGATGGTCGAGGGCCTGCCGAACCCGCCGCTGGGCTTCGGGGCCAACTGCGGCGTCGGCGCGTCTGACCTCTTGCGCACGGTGCTGGGCTTCGCCGCACAGGGCACGGAACGCCCGATCATCGCCAAGGGCAACGCCGGCATTCCGAAATACGTCGACGGTCACATCCACTATGACGGCACGCCCGAGCTGATGGCCGAGTACGCGGTCATGGCGCGCGATTCCGGTGCCCGGATCATCGGCGGCTGCTGCGGTACGATGCCCGAACACCTCAAGGCCATGCGCGCGGCCCTGGAAACCCGCGAAAAGGGCCCGCGCCCGACGCTGGAACAGATCACCGGCATGCTGGGCGGTTTCTCATCCGACAGCGACGGCACGGGCGACGACGGCCCCACCCGCGAGCGCCGGGGACGGCGTCGGCGCGGCTGACCGGACAGTGGCGGATTTCGCGTCCGCCACTTCGATCCGGATCAAGGTCTGGTTAATTCCCATGCCCTACCTTCGTCCCGCCGACCCGGATGGGATTCGGTTGGCAGGTAAGGGGTAAATCATGGCGGATCACAGATGGGTCGCGGATGTTCTGAGCGATCTTGAAAGGTATCTACAGGTCAATGGCGGACAAGCGACAAGGGCAACACTGCGCGTTGCACGGCGTGTCGCAATGGATGAGCTGGGCCTGCACGATGCAGCATTCGACGCCGAACCTGAACGCGACACAGCCCAGACCCTGGGCCGCTATGGCATGGTCCGGCTGGTCGTCGACAACGGCTAGGACCCGGTCAGACACCGAACAGCACGCGCATCCTGTCACGGTCATCGGCGGCACGGGCGCTGATCCAGTCCCGGAACTTGCGCTGAAACGGACCCAGCGGGCGCTTTTCGTACCACAACAGCCTGTGCCAGTACTGCGCCGGGACAACGGATTCCGCTCCGAAAGGCATGATCAGGGCGCCGCTTTCCACGGAATGCACGACGTCGGACAACCCGCCAAGCACCAGGCCGATCCCGGCCCGGGCAATCCTTGCTCCGCTGCCCTGCAACGCGAACTGCGGCCCGCCGCTGGCGCTGGATATGTCGATGCCGGTGGCACGGCTCCAGCCCTGCCAATCCAGCCAGGCCGCGTCCGAGGTGGGCACATCGATATGGGCGATCGGCACGGCGCCAAGATCCGTCTGGCCGGGGGACAGTTCGTAGCGGCGGGCGAAATCCGGCGTGCAGACCGGCACCACCCCACTGGGCAACAGGTCGACCGCACCGTAGCCGGGGCCGGGCGGCGCCATGAAGCGGATGGCGAAATGCACATCGGAACTGGCCAGGTCCACCACCTCCCAGCTCGTGTCGATGCGCAGGTCCACGGCACCGACCTGGGCAAAAAGATCCGGCAGATGATGGGGCAGCCAGCTTTCCGCGAAGGTCTGGGTGACGGTCAGCGCCACGCGCCGCTCGACCTGCCCCGAACAGAGCGCGTCCTGGACCGAGGCGATGCTCACGAACCCGCTGCGCAGCGAATGGGCCATCCCAGCCAGATCCTCGACCGGTTCCAAGCCTCCGGGGGTGCGCCGGAACAGCGTCCGGCCCAGCCGTTCTTCCAGCCGGCGTATCTGCGCGCTGACGGCGGCCTGCGTCACGCCCAGCTCTCCGGCTGCGCGCGCCACCGAGCCTTCGCTCAGAACGGCATCCACCGCCCGCCACGCATTGAGATGCGAAAGCGGCATGCTCCCTCGACAACATTCTGTTACCCGTCGGATAGAATAACTCATATGATCGCAGGACAGAACTGCGCTCTACTGGGGATGAGACAACAAAGTCTTGTCCACCAGGGAGGCCCAGATGAAGACCTATGTGATCGAACGCAACATTCCCGGCGCCGGGTCCATGACGCAGGACGAACTGTGCGGCGCGGCCAGCGCATCGAATGCCGCCCTGGCGAAACTGTCGCCTCGGGTGCAGTGGAACCATTCCTATGTCGCCGGCGACAAGACCTTCTGCGTCTACCTGGCAGAGGACGAGGATGCGATCCGCGAACACGCACAGTTGAGCGGCTTTCCTGCCGACACGATTACCGAGATCAAGACCCGCATCGACCCGACAACCGCCGGCTAGAACAGGCTCAGTTGGTCGCCCAATCGTGCAGGCGGGGCAAAGAGATCGCGGCGCAGCGCGGGCTGGTCGCGGTCCAGCCCCAGCGCCCGCGCGGCGCGCCGGAAACGGGCGGCCACCAGGTCGGCATAGGGTCCCTCGCCGCGCATGCGGGAAAACCATTTCGAGGAATAGACCTCACCGCCGTGCATGTCGCGCAGGTGGCCCATGATGCGCCCGGCCCGGTCGGGATAGTGTTGATGCAACCAATCCTGCCAGAGGTCGGCAACCTCCAGCGGCAGACGCAGCATGATCCAGCTGGCCGCATCCGCGCCCGCCTCTGCCCCGGCTTCGAGGATCGACTCGAGTTCCGGGTCGGTCAGCGCGGGGATCATGGGCGAGGCCATGATGCGCACCGGGATACCCGCCTCTGTCAGCCGTCGAATCACCTGCAAGCGGCGCTGCGGCCCGGGCGCGCGCGGTTCCATCCGGCGCGACAGGACCGGGTCCAGCGTGGTCACGGATATGCCCACCCGCGCCAGTCCCTGCGCCGCCATTTCCGACAGGATGTCGATGTCGCGTTCGATCAGCGCACCCTTGGTCACGATGGCCACCGGGTGCCGGAAATCGCGCAGCACCTCAAGGCAGGCACGCATGATGCCCCGGTCACGCTCGACCGGCTGGTAGGGATCGGTGTTGGTGCCGATGGCCAGCGGCGCAACCTGGTAGCGCCTGCTTCGCAGTTCGCGGGCCAGCACCTCGGGCGCGGCAGGCCGCGCCACCAGCCGCGTTTCGAAATCCAGGCCGGGCGACAGGCCCAGCCAGGCATGGGTTGGCCGCGCGAAACAGTAGATGCAACCGTGTTCGCAGCCCCGGTACGGGTTCAGCGACCTGTCGAAGGGCAGGTCCGGCGACCGGACGTAGGTGATCACCTTGCGCGGCACTTCCTCGCTGACCTCGGTCCGGAACACCCCGCCCTCTTCCGGCAGCTCCCATCCATCATGCGCATCCTCTCGTCGCAGCCGTTCGTAGCGGCCGCAGTCGCGACTCGTCGCGGCGCGGCCGCGGGCGCGTTCGGGATCGACAGGGCGGGATGGGGGTTTCATGCCGACAAGTTAGAACACAACGGGAACACTGGCAAGATTCGCGGCACTAGGGTGTCGCAGGTCGGTCCAGCTTTACCCAATGTCGCAATCCGCCAATTGAAATCTGCAGAAAACGACGAATAGTCGTTCAAACGACGGCATGCGATGCCATGCCAAGCCAAGGGAACCGCGCCATGTCCGATGAAGAAGACGACATCATCCTCTCCGAACTCGATGACGAGGAACTCGTCCAGCAGATGTTCGACGACCTCTACGACGGTCTCAAGGAAGAGATCGAAGAAGGCGTGAACATCCTGCTCGAGCGCGGCTGGGCCCCCTACGACATCCTGACCAAGGCACTGGTGGGCGGCATGACCATCGTCGGCCACGACTTCCGCGACGGCATCCTGTTCGTCCCCGAGGTTCTGCTGGCCGCAAACGCGATGAAGGGCGGCATGGCCATCCTGAAACCGCTGCTGGCCGAAACCGGCGCGCCCAAGCAGGGCAAGATGGTTATCGGCACCGTCAAGGGCGACATCCACGACATCGGCAAGAACCTGGTGTCCATGATGATGGAAGGCGCCGGCTTCGAGGTGGTCGATCTGGGCATCAACAACCCGGTCGAAAACTACATCGAGGCGATCCAGAAGGAAGAGGCCGACATCCTCGGCATGTCCGCCCTGCTGACCACCACCATGCCCTACATGAAGGTGGTGATCGACGCGATGGTCGAACAGGGCATCCGCGACGACTATGTCGTGCTGGTCGGCGGCGCCCCGCTGAACGAGGAATTCGGCAAGGCGATCGGCGCCGACGCCTATTGCCGCGACGCGGCCGTGGCGGTCGAAACCGCCAAGGAATTCATCTCGCGCAAGCACAACCAGATGGCGGCCGGCTGACATAGCTGCCGGTCGATGAGGCGGGGCCCGGGTCCCGCCTCTTTTCTTTTGCGCCCCCTGCGGTCAGAATGGATGCAGAGGGGAGTGCCATGAAACTCGACAGACTCGTACTGATCATCGTCTGCGTCCTGGCCGGCAGCGCCGTGACCTTCTGGCTCGGGATGATGCTTCTGGCCTCGTTCAGCGTTCCCTTCGCATGGCTGGCGCTGCTGCCCGCGGCGCTGGTGGGCTATATCCTCTACCGGGTCATCGCCGAACGGGTCGGCAATGCCGAAGACGACCATTACGACGGGATGAAACACTGATGCTGATCGTCACCACCGAACAGGTCGCCGGGCGCGAAATCACCGCCTCGCTTGGTCTCGTGCGCGGCGCCACCGTGCGGGCAAAACACCTGGGCACGGACATCGTCGCCGCGCTCAAGATGCTCGTCGGCGGAGAGTTGACGGGCTATTCCTCGCTGATGGCGGGCGCCCGGGAACAGGCGCTGGACCGCATGGCCGCCGAGGCCGAGGCGCTTGGCGCCGATGCGATCGTTTCCATGCGGATGCAGACCTCTGCCATCGCGAAAGGCGCCTCCGAGATCGTCGCTTATGGCACGGCGGTCAAGCTGTCGCAGTAAGCACCACCGCGCGTATTGATGCCTCAAAAGCGCGAATGGGGTTTTTCTTTCGTAACCTTTGGCCCATATTAAACAGTAAGGAAGGAGAGCCCAATGCCCGTGACATCCTTTGCCCTGCTTGTATGCGCCGTGATCGTGGCGGCTGGTCTGACGGTCTGGGCGGTGTCTTCTTTCGGGGTTCTGACGGTGGTGCCGGTCCTGCTGGCGCTTGCACTACTGGCCCGCTGGGCGCTTGCCCATGTCCCCTATGACGACAGCCGC
Source organism: Antarctobacter albus (assembly GCF_900101505.1). GTDB lineage: Bacteria > Pseudomonadota > Alphaproteobacteria > Rhodobacterales > Rhodobacteraceae > Antarctobacter > Antarctobacter albus. The sequence goes on along the minus strand of NZ_FMZI01000001.1, from coordinate 98,519 downwards.
ACCTGACGCGCTTTCCGACCGTGCCCTGACAGAGGACGGGTTGCGCCCCGATGGCGAGGGTCGCATCCTTCTGCTGGCCTGCGGTGCGCTCGCCCGAGAGATCCTGGCACTGATCCGGCTGAATGGCTGGGAGCATATGGACCTCGCCTGCCTGCCCGCAATTTTGCACAACCACCCGGAAAAGATCACAGATGCCGTGCGCGCTGCGGTCGACAAGCACCGCCCCAATTACGCGCGTATCTGTGTTGTTTACGCCGATTGCGGCACCGGTGGGCTGTTGCAGGCCGCCTGCGACAAGATGGGGGTCGAGATGGTCCCCGGCCCGCATTGCTATGCCTTCTTCGACGGGCTTGCGGCCTTCGAGGCCCGCGACGAGGTCACCGCCTTCTACCTCACGGATTTCCTTTGCCGCCAGTTCGATGCCTTCGTCTGGAAACCGCTGGGACTGGACCGCCATCCGCAGCTGCGCGAGATGTATTTCGGCAATTACGAGAAACTGGTCTACCTCGCCCAGACCGAGGATGCCGAGCTGACCGCCCGAGCCGAAGCCTGCGCCGAACGGATGGGCCTTGCCTTTGAGCGGCGCTATACGGGTTACGGCGACCTGGCGCGCGTGCTGGAGGGCTGGGCCGACGCACCGGCCACCGCCTGACCCTTACTCCGCCGCCAGCGACTCGGCCAGTACGAGTGAGGTGGGAACCAGCGCGATCGTGCCGCTGCGATCCTGCAACCCCCAGAGCACCAGCGCAGAGATCGTGTCGGCGCGCAGCCGCCCCATCATGACCACCCCGCCTTCTTGCCGGGCGCGAAAGGCTGCCTGGTCCAGGGTGCGGCGGATCATCGTCGCGTCCTGTCCCTCGCCATCGAAATCGCGGAACAGCGTGACGGAGGGCACGCCGTCCTTCAGCGCCAGTTTCTGCGCCGTGTTCAGCCCCTTGGGCTGGGTGATCAACCCATGCCCGCTATCCGCAAGAAAGGCCGCAACCTGACTCGACACATCGCGGGTCTCCTGCAGGTCGCCATCCGGGTCCTCAAGCACGGCCACGACATCCGGCACCGCCCGCATCAGCCCCTCCATCGCGACCTCGACATCGGCGGCCTGGGCACCGTCGGGCATGTCCCCCAGCACCAGCACCTCGAATCCCAGGTCCCGATACCCCCGGGCCGCCGCGGCGGCGTCCGGATGGTTGGGAGAAATGGCAAAGCTCACCGGAAAGGGGAAAGCCTCCAGCCCGGAGGGGCCAAGCGGGCCACTGCCGTCGTCGATCAGCACGATGGCCATGCGCGGCACATCGCTGGCCACCTCGACCGGGGCGGCGAACCGCACCAGCGGGCTGTCCGCAGGCAGGGCTGCCAGCGCAGAGGGCGGCGCGGCGGGTTCGGTGTCTTCTGGCTCGGGGGTTGGAACAGGGGCGGCAGGCGTTGCGCGATCCACAAGCGAGCGCGCGGGTTTGCCGATGGCCGGTCCCGTGGGCTCTGGCGCGGGTTCCGTCTTTTCCAGCACGGGTTCCAGCGCCGGATCCGGAGCAAGGGTGGCCGCGCGCGGCGCATCGAGTTCTGACGCGGGCGCGTCCGGATCCGGGGCAGCGGCGGGTTCGGGCGCCTCGGGTGCAGGATCGACCGCCGCCGGGTCCACCGGTGCGGCGTCGGCCGCATCGGGCCCGTCCACCCGTTCGGTGACCAGTGCGCTGTCGCCACCGGGTACGACAGGGGCCGGCGGCTGGGCCGGGCCGGTGACGATGATCGGTTGGGCTTCGGGACGGGGTGCGCCGGGGGCCGAGGTCTTTGCCCCCGGTTTGACCGGCGCGTCACGCCCGACGGAAACCGGCGCCGCCCCATCCGGCGCGGGCGCAGCGCCCTCTGGCGCATCCGGCGCCCCGCCGACCCGGGGGGCCGCGGGTGGCGCGGTATCCGCCCCTACCGCCACGGGCCCCGAGGGCGCGGCTGGTGCCCCAGCCGGCGCAGCAGGCCGGTCGACGCCGCTTTCGGGCACCGGGCGGCGTCCCGGCTCTGACAGGTCCGGTTTCGGGTCGGCGACATCGCCCGCCTCGGGTGTCTCGACCACGCGCGGCGCCGAGGCATCGGGGGCCGGGTCATCCACTGTCTCAATGTCCGGATCGGGCTGGGCCACCGGCTTGCCGTCGGGTCCTGCATCCGGTTCCGCATCGGGTGTCTTGTCCAGCAGGCTGCTGTCCACCGCCCCGCCCGGTGGCGGCACGATGGCCGGGCTTTCGGGCAATGGCGTGTTCAGCGATACCGCCGCCAGCCCGGCCCCGGAAAAGACCGCGCCCCAGATCGCCCCAGACAGAAAACCCCGTGCCATGCTGCTCTCTCCGACCTCTTGCGCGCCTGTCCCGGCGCCTTTGTCCTGCAGTCCGGTCCCCCCGGCGGGCTTGACGCCACCGGGAGGGCCTGCGCATGTATACCGCGACGTGGCCCCGGGCCGCCAGCCCCCGATCACGTCCCCGCTCTATAGACCTGTAAACGTTAGTCCAAAGGCGACCCGCGCCATGCTGCTCCTGATCGATAATTACGACAGTTTCACATACAACCTCGTCCATTTCCTGGGCGAGCTGGGCGCAGAGGTACAGGTCTGGCGCAACGACGCCCTGAACGTGCAAGAGGCGATGGCGCTGAAACCCGAGGGCATCGTGCTGTCCCCCGGCCCCTGCGACCCCGACCAGGCGGGCATCTGCCTTGCCCTGACCCAGGCCGCCGCCGAGGTTCGCATGCCTCTGCTGGGCGTTTGCCTTGGGCATCAGACCATCGGTCAGGCCTTTGGCGGCACGGTCGTGCGCCATGACGAGATCGTGCATGGCAAGATGGGCGAAATCCATCACCAGGGCGAAAGCGTGTTTGCGGGCCTGCCCTCGCCGCTGAAAGCCACCCGTTATCACAGCCTGGTGGTGCGTCGAGCCGACCTGCCCGACAGCCTCAAGGTGACGGCGGAACTGGCCGATGGCACCATCATGGGCCTGATGCACCGCGAGCTGCCCATTCACGGCGTGCAGTTCCACCCCGAATCCATCGCCTCGGAACATGGCCATGCCATGCTCCGCAACTTCCTCGACGCGATGAAGGTGCCGGCATGAGCGACGATCTTCGCCCCCTCATCGGCACCTCTGCCGACCGCCCCCTGACCCGCGCCGAGGCCGAGACCGCCTTTCAGATCCTGTTTGACGGACAAGCCACCCCCGCCCAGATCGGCGGGTTGCTGATGGCGCTGCGCACGCGCGGCGAAACGGTGGACGAATACGCTGCCGCCGCCGCCGTCATGCGCGCCAAGTGCAACAAGGTTGCCGCGCCCACGGGCGCGATGGACATCGTCGGTACCGGCGGTGACGGCAAGGGCACGCTGAACATCTCGACCGCCACCGCCTTTGTCGTGGCCGGTGCAGGTGTGCCGGTCGCGAAACACGGCAACCGCAACCTCTCGTCCAAGTCCGGCGCGGCGGATGCGCTGGGACAGATGGGGATCGAGGTCATGATCCCCGCCGACAAGGTCGAAAAGGCGCTGGCCGAGGTCGGGATCTGTTTCATGATGGCGCCCATGCATCACCCGGCGATGGCCCATGTCGGGCCGGTCCGGACAGAACTGGGCACGCGCACGATCTTCAACATCCTCGGGCCACTGACCAACCCGGCGGGCGTCAAGCGCCAGTTGACCGGGGCCTTTACCCGCGAGCTGATCCGCCCGATGGCCGAAACCCTGGGCCAGCTTGGCAGCGAGCGCGCCTGGCTGGTGCATGGGTCGGACGGCACGGACGAGCTGACCATCACCGGGGTCAGCTGGATTGCGGCGCTGGAAGAGGACGGCAGCATCCGAGAGGCCGAACTGCACCCCGAGGATGCAGGCCTGTCCGTGCACCCCTTCGAGGAGATCGTCGGCGGCACGCCCGAGGAGAATGGCCGCGCCTTCCGCGCCCTTCTGGACGGTGCGCAATCGGCCTATCGCGACGCGGTTCTGCTGAACGCCGCCGCCGCGCTGACCATCGCGGGCAAATCCGCCGACCTGCGCGAGGGCGCGGCGCTGGCGCGGGAAAGCATCGACAGCGGTGCAGCGCTCGGCAAGGTGCAGGCGTTGGCAAAGGCGACGCAGGCGGCGTGACCCACGCCGCCCTGACGCCGCCCGACAACTGGCGCCACCTGCCCTTTTTCGTGCAGGATCTGCCCCGGATCGCGGGGCAGCTTGCACAAAGAGACGCGCAGGTGCTGCCGCCGGCCCATCAGGTCTTTGCCGCGCTCGACGCCTGCCCGCCGGACCGCACGCGGGTGGTGATCCTGGGCCAGGACCCGTACCCGACGCCGGGCCATGCTCATGGACTGGCCTTTTCCGTCGAACCCGACGTGCGCCCCCTGCCCCGGTCGCTGAACAATATCTTCAAGGAGATGACGGATGACCTCGGCGCCTGCCCCGATTCCGGCGACCTGCACTTCTGGGCCGAGCAGGGCGTGCTCCTGCTCAACACGGCGCTGACGGTCGAGGCGGGCAAAGCCGGGGCCCATGCGAAACTGGGCTGGGCACGACTGACCGAACAGGTGCTGGCCGCGCTGTCGGACCGTCCCCGGGCCTTCCTGCTCTGGGGCGGTCACGCGCAAGGGTTCGCAAGGCACATCACCGGCGGCGACCACCTTGTCCTGTCCAGCGCCCATCCTTCGCCCCTCTCCGCGCGCCGGGGCTTTTTCGGCTCGCGCCCCTTTTCCCGCATCAACGACTGGCTTAAGGACAAGGGCCAGACGCCGATCAACTGGACGACGCCCAAGGGACCGTGATGACCACCACCATTCTCGACAAGATCAAGGCCTACAAGCTGGAAGAGATCGCCGCCGACAAGGCCGCCAAGCCGCTCGGCACGGTCGAGGACGAAGCCCGCGCCGCGCCGCCGGTGCGCCGTTTTGCCGGTGCCCTGATGGATGCCGCCGAGAGCGGTTACGGCCTGATCGCCGAGATCAAGAAAGCCTCTCCCTCCAAGGGCTTGATCCGCGAGGATTTCGACCCCGAGGCACTGGCGAAAGCCTACGAGGCGGGGGGCGCCACCTGTCTCTCGGTGCTCACCGACACGCCCAGTTTCCAGGGCGCCAAGCCCTTTCTGACCGCCGCCCGCGCGGCCTGTTCGCTGCCCGCGCTACGCAAGGACTTCATGTACGACACCTACCAGGTGGCCGAGGCCCGCGCGCTTGGCGCCGATTGCATCCTGATCATCATGGCCAGCGTCAGCGACGCGCAGGCCGCCGAGCTGGAAGATGCCGCACAGAGCTGGGGCATGGATGCCCTGATTGAGGTACACGACGGCGAAGAGCTCGACCGGGCGCTGGCGCTGAACTCACCCCTGATCGGGGTCAACAACCGCAATCTCAAGACCTTCGAGACCACTCTGGACACCACGCGGACCCTGTCGAAACGCCTGCCGGAGGACCGTTTCCTGATTTCCGAATCCGGCCTGAACACGCCCGCTGACCTCGCCGACATGGCCGGGCACGGCGCGCGCGCCTTCCTGATCGGCGAAAGCCTGATGCGCCAGTCGGACGTGGCTGCCGCCACACAGGCGCTGCTGAAGAACCCGGTGCCGGCATGAGCGGGCTGAGCCACTTCGACGACCAGGGCAACGCCCATATGGTCGATGTCTCGGACAAGCCGGTGACGGACCGTATCGCCACCGCCGAGGGCCACGTCACAATGGCGCCCGAGACCTTTGCCATGATCACCGAGGGCCGCGCGAAAAAGGGCGACGTGATCGGCGTGGCGCGGCTGGCGGGCATCATGGGCGCCAAGAAGACGCCCGAACTGATCCCGCTTTGCCACCCGTTGCCCGTGACCAAGGTCACCGTCGACCTGACCCAGGACCCGGACCTGCCCGGCCTGCGCATCATCGCAACGGTCAAGACCTCCGGCCAGACCGGGGTCGAGATGGAGGCGCTGACCGCTGTCTCGACCGCCGCGCTGACGGTCTATGACATGGTCAAGGCGGTGGACAAGAACATGCAGATCGGCGGTATCCGCGTTCTGTTGAAAGATGGCGGCAAATCGGGGCGTTACGAGGCGAAATGATCTCCGTTTCCGAGGCGCTCGACCAGCTTTTTGCCCTTGCCGCACCCCTGCCGGTGGAAACCGTCCCGCTGGTCCAGGCCGCGGGCCGTGTGCTGGCCCGGCCCGTCACGGCGCGCCGCGATCAGCCGCCCTTTCCCGCCTCGGCGATGGACGGTTATGCAGTGGCGGAGAGCGCGCCGGGACAGAGGTTGACCGTGATCGGCGAAAGTGCCGCCGGGACCCGTTTCGAAGGCAGCGTCGGCCCTGGTCAGGCCGTGCGCATCTTTACCGGCGCCCCGGTCCCCGAGGGCGCCACGCGCATCGTCATCCAGGAAGACGTGACCCGCGACGGCGAGAGCATCACGCTCCATGACGATCTGGACGAAAATCCCTATATTCGGCCCGCTGGCACCGATTTCCGCATCGGCCAGACGGTCGAGGCGCCCCGGCTCCTGACCCCGCAGGACGTGGCCCTGCTGGCGGCGATGAACATTGCCGAGGTGCCCGTCACCCGAAAACCGCGCGTCGCACTGATCTCGACCGGGGATGAGCTGGTGATGCCGGGTGACACGCCCGGCCCGGACCAGATCATCGCCTCGAACACTTTTGGCCTGCACGCGCTTTTGCGAGACCTCGGCGCGGAACCCCGCATCCTGCCCATCGCCCGCGACACGTCCGAGTCGCTGATCCACGGATTTTCACTGGTCGGGGACGCGGATCTGGTTGTCACCATCGGCGGCGCCTCGGTCGGGGACCATGACCTGGTGGCGCGCGTGGCCGGAGAACTGGGGATGGAACGGGCCTTTCACAAGGTCGCCATGCGTCCCGGCAAGCCGCTGATGTCAGGCCGGTTGCAGGGTGCCATGATGGTGGGCCTGCCGGGCAATCCGGTGTCTGCGATGGTCTGCGGTCACGTCTTCCTCGCCCCCGTGATCCGGGCAATGCTGGGGCTGGGCACCGCACCCGCGCCCCGGCTTACAGCCCGGTTGAGTGCCCCGCTCACGCAGAATGGCCCGCGCGAACACTACATGCGCGCGCAACTGGACGGCGACGGGATCCGGGCCCTGGACCGTCAGGATTCCAGCCTACTCAGCGTCCTGGGCAAGGCGAACGCGCTGCTGGTGCGTCCCGTGGGCGATGCGGCACGCCAGATCGGCGATACGGTGGACTACCTGCCCCTGTAGCGCCCTCCGCGCGGCGCCTCACAGACCATCAAGGACAGGGTATTCCCTGCGCCCGGTTGACGCCAATGCGCAACAGGGCGCAGGGCTTATCCACATGATCGTTGACACAAAACATGAACAGCCATAGAACAAAAGTTAACAATTGTGGGGCTGAGCATGCTGACCAAGAAACAACTCGACCTTCTCGACTTCATCAACAAGCGGATGACACGTGATGGTGTCCCTCCCAGTTTCGACGAGATGAAAGACGCGCTCAACCTGCGATCGAAATCCGGCATTCACCGACTGATCACCGCGCTGGAAGAGCGCGGCTTCATCCGCCGCCTCGCCCACAGGGCGCGCGCAATCGAGATCGTGAAACTGCCCGAAAGCCTTGGCGGCCAACCTGCCGGGTTCTCACCCAAGGTGATCGAGGGCGACCGCCCCGACAACCGGCCCTCGGGTGCCTTCGACCTTGGACCGGCGACCCTGGCCGAGCTGCCGCTGGTCGGCAGCATCGCCGCCGGTCGCCCGATCGAGGCGATCAACGATCCCGCGCCGGGGGTCTCTGTCCCCGGGCAGATGCTGCACGGCCAGGGCCGCCACTACGCGCTTGAGGTCAAGGGCGACTCGATGATCGAAGCAGGTATCAACGACGGTGACGTGGTGGTGATCCGCGAGACCTCGGATGCCTCGGACGGCGACATCGTCGTGGCCCAGATCGAAGGCTACGAGGCTACGCTGAAACGGTTCCGCCGCAAGGGCGACATGATCGTCCTCGAGGCCGCGAACCCGATCTACGAACCGCGCGTGCTGCCGCAGGGGGCTGTCACCGTGCAGGGCCGTCTTGTCGGCCTGATCCGCACCTACTGATCCGCAACCGCAGAGCGCGCCAACCGTACCGGTTCCGGCGCGCCACCGTGCCAGAGCCTGTGGCCTGAAAGGTCACGGTCCGTCACCACCTGCACACCGCCCCTCAGCCAGACCGCGACGGATCCGCTCTCTTCGAGGCGCGGCGGGTCGAAGACCTCGCAGCCGCCCGGCAGGCTCAGCGCCACGCTGGACACCACGATCTGACCCGAATGGCAGCTGGTGACGCTGCGCGCGGCGCGCTTGCCCTGCAGGTGCAGGATCTCGAGATCCCCGATAGCGGCCCGCGCCACGCGACCCTCGACCGGCACGGGCCAGAGCGCCGCCGCCTCGGGCTGCACATGACCCAGCCCGTCGTTTTCCAGCCAGACCCCCGCCACGAATCCGGAACCGCGGTCGCGCGACAGCGCCCGCCCCTCCGGCAGCATGATCCCCACCAGCGTGCCACTGTCCGAGATCAGCACCCCGGGCCTGTCGGTTCCCACCCAAAGCACCACCGCCAGGCCCAGTGGCGCCAACCCGGCCAGCCGCCCACGGCCGCGCCAAAGGCACAAGAGCAGCCCGCCAAGGGCAATCAGCGGCAGCACCCAGGAACCGGGTGCCACGACATGTCCGACAGAGCCTTCCCAACCCGCCACCGTATGCGCAACGCCCAGGATCCAGCCCAGTCCCAGCGCCATAAGTTCCAAAGCGATCCAATCCAGCCCCAGGGGCATCAGCAGCGCCGCCAGCACCGCCAGCGGCACCACCCAGACCCCCATGACCGGCACGGCCACCAGGTTCGCCAACAGCCCATAATGTGCCACCTGGTTGAAATGTGCCATACCCACCGGGGCCGTCGCAGCCCCTGCCACGGCCGAGGACACCACGACCGACAGGATCGGCGCGATCCAGCGTGGCCAATTGCGGTCGCGCTGGAGCAGGCTGAACTGTTCAAAGACCGCGACCAGCGCGGTCGTGGCGGCAAAGGACATCTGGAACCCCGGCCCCAGCAGCGCCTCGGGCCGCATCACAAGGACCACCAGCGCCGCAATGGCCACGCTGCGCAAGCTCAATGCCCGGCGGTCCAGCATAAGCGCGCAGAGCGCCGCCGCCACCATGATGAAGGCCCGTTCCGTCGCCACGTTGCCACCCGAAAGTGCAAGGTAACCCGCGGCGGCCAGCAACGCACCTAGGGCCGCCAGCTTCTTGCCGGGCCAGTGATGGCGCGCGTGACGCGGCAGAATCAGGGCCAGCCGCAGGGCCGCGAACACGAAACCCGCCAACAGTCCCATGTGCAGGCCCGAGATGGCCAGCAAATGCGCCAGGTTGCTGTCCCGCAAGGCCTGCAACGTATCCTGCCCCATGCCGGAACGGTCCCCGGTCATGATCGCGGCGGCAAAGGCGCCCCGTTCTCCCGGCAGGGCCGCCTGGACCCGTGCTGACAACCACAGCCGCATCCGCGCCACCGGCAGGCCCTCGCCCGCCTCTTCCAGTAGCAAGACCGGCGAGCGCGTATAGCCCACGGCCCCCAACCGCAGGAACCAGGCGTGGCGGCGGAAATCGAACCCGCCGGGTTCGACCGCGCCGCCGGGGGGCGACAGGTGCCCGGTCAGGATCACCACCTGGCCCGGACGCGGATCGAGATAGCCCTGTGTCCCGTGCAAGGAGACCCGCACCCGGTGTGGGGTCTCGTCCGGGTCCATGCGTTCCAGCACCACCCGGTCCAGCGTCAGCCGCAGCGCGTCCGAGGCAGAGCGGTCGATCTGGATCACGCGTCCCTCGATCGCGCCGTAGTACCGGAAATCCAGCACCGGCCCGGCCACCTGCTGCGCCCGGACACCCGCCAGAGCGAACCCGGCCGCCGCCAGCGCAACCGCGCCCAGGAGCGGCCCCCAAAGCGGTCCGGCGCGATGCTGGACCAGGGCAAGACAGCCAAGCCCGCCACAGGCCCAGAGCACCGCCGCCGAAGGCTCGGCGCGGAGCGCGAAATAGACCCCGATGCCGGTTGCCAGGCAAACCGGCGCCCAGGGAAATAGATGGCCGCGTTGCCCCAGGAGGAGGGCGGCCAGCCACGTCAGGACCTGACCCATGCTTGCCCCCCGTTGGGCGGCTCGTTAAGGAACGGCAAAGCCTAGCCCCGATGCCGTTATGAAAAGGTTAACCAAGATGTCCGACGCCCAGGTCGTCACCCGCTTTGCCCCCTCGCCCACCGGTTTCCTGCACATCGGCGGCGCCCGCACCGCGCTGTTCAACTCGCTCTATGCCCGGGGCCGTGGCGGCAAGTTCCTGTTGCGGATCGAGGACACGGATCGCGCGCGCTCGACCCCCGAAGCGACAGAGGCAATCCTGCGCGGGCTGGACTGGCTGGGACTGGACCATGACGGCGAGGTCGTAAGCCAGTTCGAACGCGCCCCCCGCCATGCCGAGGTTGCCCATCAGCTGCTCGCCAAGGGCGCGGCCTACAAGTGTTTCTCTACGCAGGAAGAAATCGAGGCCTTCCGCGAAGCGGCCCGGGCCGAAGGGCGCTCGACGCTGTTCCAGAGCCCCTGGCGCGATGCCGATCCCGCCACGCATCCGGACGCCCCCCATGTTGTCCGCCTGAAAACACCGCAGGACGGCGAGACGGTTATCGAGGACCAGGTTCAGGGACGCGTCACCATCCGCAACGACCAGCTGGATGATATGGTGCTGCTGCGCTCGGACGGGACGCCGGTCTACATGCTGGCCGTCGTGGTCGACGATTTCGACATGGGCGTGACCCATGTGATCCGGGGCGACGACCACCTCAACAACGCCGCGCGGCAGATGGGCATCTATGCCGCGATGGGCTGGCCGCTGCCGGTCTACGCGCATATCCCCCTGATCCACGGACCGGACGGCAAGAAACTGTCTAAACGTCATGGCGCGCTTGGCGCCGACGAATACCAGAAGATGGGCTACCCGGCGGCGGGCATGCGCAACTACCTGGCGCGGCTGGGATGGAGCCACGGCGACGACGAATTCTTTACCGATGCGCAGGCGCAGGAGTGGTTCGGCTTGGACGGGATCGGCAAGTCGCCGGCCCGGTTCGATCTCAAGAAACTGGAAAACCTCTGCGGCCAGCACATCGCGATCAGCGACGATGCTGCACTGCTGCAAGAAATCGAGGCGTTTCTTGCAGCCATAGGCGAATCCGCCCTGACCGCGACGCAGCGTGACGGATTGCTTCGTGCGATGTATTGCCTCAAGGACCGGGCCAAGACACTGCCGGAACTACTTGAAAAGGCGCATTTTGTTTTGACGGATACGCCAATTCAGCCGGATGAGAAGGCATCGAAGAACCTTGACACGGTATCCCGTGGTATACTGGCCTCGTTGACGCCGCACCTGCAAGATGCTAGCTGGTCCCGAGACGAACTGGAGGCGGTTCTGAACCGTTTCGCCGAGGATCAGGGGACCAAGTTCGGCAAGCTGGCCGGCCCGCTGCGGGCCGCTCTTGCCGGACGCGCCGTGACGCCTTCGGTCTTCGACATGATGCTCGTCCTGGGCCGCGACGAAAGCCTTTCGCGCCTGGCCCGGGCCGCGGCCGAACAAGAGGGCTGAAGCCCCGGACCGGCCATGTGACTTCAACCGGCAGGGCCGTCTCACGGCCCCGCTTCACGATATAAGAGGGATGACAAGCATGGCTGAGACCAGCAAGACCGCGACGCTTTCGATCGACGGCAAGGATTTTGAACTGCCGATGCATTCGCCGACCGCCGGTCCGGACGTGATCGACATTCGCAAGCTCTACGGCCAGGCCGGTGTCTTCACCTACGACCCCGGTTTCACCTCGACCGCCTCCTGCGATTCGACCATCACCTTCATCGACGGCGACAAGGGCGAGCTGCTGCATCGCGGCTACCCGATCGACCAGCTGGCTTCGAAATCGCATTACCTCGAAGTCTGCTTCCTGCTGCTCTACGGCTACCTGCCCAAGGCCGATGAACTCGAGAACTTCGAGAACACGATCACCCGTCACACGATGATCCACGAGCAGATGTACAACTTCTTCCGGGGGTTCCGGCGGGACGCGCATCCGATGGCCGTGATGGTGGGCGTGGTCGGCGCGATGGCGGCCTTCTACCACGACTCGACCGACATCAACGATCCGCGCCAGCGCGAGATCGCATCGCACCGCCTGATCGCCAAGATGCCGACGATCGCCGCGATGGCCTACAAGTATTCGGTCGGCCAGCCCTTCGTCTATCCGCGCAATGACCTGGATTACGCGGCGAACTTCCTGCACATGTGCTTCTCGGTCCCGGCCGAAGAATATGTCGTCGACCCGATCCTGAGCCGCGCGATGGACAGGATCTTTACCCTGCACGCCGACCACGAGCAGAACGCCTCGACCTCGACCGTACGCCTGGCCTCGTCCTCGGGTGCCAACCCCTTTGCCTGCATCGCCGCCGGCATCGCCTGCCTCTGGGGCCCGGCCCACGGTGGCGCCAACCAGGCCTGCCTGGAAATGCTCAAGGAAATCGGCTCGCCCGAGAACATCCCCGAGTACATCGCCCGCGCCAAGGACAAGAACGACAGCTTCCGCCTGATGGGCTTTGGCCACCGGGTCTACAAGAACTTCGACCCGCGCGCGAAGGTCATGAAACAGTCCGCCGACGAGGTGCTGGACCTGCTGGGCGTCGAGAACAACCCGATCCTCGCCACCGCCAAGGAACTGGAGAAACAGGCGCTTGCCGATCCCTATTTCTCCGAGAAGAAACTGTTCCCGAACGTCGATTTCTACTCGGGCATCATCCTCGAGGCGATGGGCTTCCCGACCTCCATGTTCACGCCGATCTTTGCGCTGTCGCGCACCGTCGGCTGGGTCAGCCAGTGGAAGGAAATGCTGAACGATCCGCAGAACAAGATCGGCCGCCCGCGCCAGCTCTACCTGGGCGAGACCATGCGCGACTACGTCGACATCGAAAACCGCTGAAGGCGGGACAGATCAAAATGAAAAGGCCCGGGCACACCGCCCGGGCCTTTTCCATTGGCCCCCTCGCTGTTTCTTTGGGCCGAAAAATACCTCCGGGGGAGCCGAAGGCGGGGGCAGAGCCCCCTGCAGGCCTCACCGCCCCTCGTAAACCGCCGGGCGCTTTTCGTGAAAGGCCACGACCCCCTCCTTGAAGTCCCGCGTCTTGCCGCATTCCCCCTGCAGTTTCGACTCGACACCCAGTTGTGCCTCCAGGTCGTTGTCGTACGAGGCGCGCAGGGCCTGTTTCACACGCGCATAGGCCGCCGTCGGCCCCTGCGCCAGGTGCCGCGCGCGCGCCGCGACATGGGCGCCAAAGACGTCGTCGGCCACTGCTTCCCAGATCATGCCCCAGGCATCCGCCTGCGCCGCCGTGATCTTTTCGGCGAACAGCGCCGCGCCCATTGCCTTGGCCAGCCCCATCTGCCGCGGCAGCAACCACGTGCCCCCCGCATCCGGGATCAGCCCGATCCGGGTGAAAGCCTGCAGGAAGAACGCCGATTCCGCCGCGATCACCACGTCAGCCGAGAGCGCAAGGTTGGCGCCCGCCCCCGCCGCCGCGCCGTTCACCGCGCTGATGGTCGGCACCGGGCAGTCATAGATCGCCCGCAGCATCGGTACGTATTCGTCACGCAGGGTCCGCTCCAGATCCAGGTTGGCGGCATTGCCGCCATCGCCCAGGTCCTGCCCCGAACAGAACGACCGGCCGGTGCCCGTCAGCACGACAACCCGCGCCTCGCGCCCGCCACGCTCGACCGCATCGGTAATCTCGGCCCGCATCTGGGTGTTCAGTGCGTTCATCACGTCTGGCCGGTTCAGCGTCACGGTGGCGATGTCCTCGGCCACTGCGTAGGTGATCATGTCATATTGCATGGGTGTGCTCCCTGTAACCTTGGCGGCATCAAACATCGCAGCCGGGGGAATGGCAAAGCCAAACGCCGCGTCACGGGCGCAACACGCGGGCGATCAGGGCACGCGCCTCGGCGCTGGGACGCCGTTCCAGCCGGACATAGGCACTGCCGTCCCGCTCGCGCCGCAAAAGCCCGTGTTCGATCATCGCCCGGCGGATCTGGGCCGCATCGCGAAAGACGCAAAGCCTGTCGATCCGGGCACTGATCTCACGTTCCGTCCAGCTGGTGTCCGGCGGTAGCTGCGCCCAGACCACCCAGAGGCAGAGGCCCTGTACGGATGTGCGCCCTGGCCAGTCCGTGAACCGGGCCGCATCGTCAAAGAACCGGGCGGCGCGGGCAACCGCGCGGTCGTCCAGAGGCTCTGCCGGGCTGTCGCCCAGCCGCGCGCGCATGTGCTGGTAGTTGCGATAGCCCGCAGCGCGGGCAATCAGCCCCAGCATCTCGAGGTGCGAGGGCGGGTTGTCCAACCCTGCGCGCAGGGACTTGGCAAAGGCCGAGAGATCGGGAATGGTCAGGGCAATGGGATCACGAGACATGATGTCCTCCGTCACCGATACCGCGTCCCCATATCGGGGAAAGGAGGGCCGCCCTTGTCCAGGGGTATCGCGAAGGCAATCCACGGGATCATGCTGTCGCAGGTTTAGCGAAAGGCGGCGCCTGGGTGAACTGCGGACCCGTGAAAACCGCTTAGCAGAAAGCCGGGGTCCGGTCCATCGCCGTTGACCCTGGCAGCCCCCGCCTGTCATGCTTGCGTCCATGAGCTACAAACCGGACGGCTATACAGATCTTTCGCCCTATCTCGTCGTTTCCGATCCCGAGGCGGTCCTGCAGTTCTGCGAGACCGTCTTTGGCGCCACCCGGCTGCGGGTCTTTCACGATGGTGACAGGATCCTGCACGCAGAGTGCCGCATCGGGGATTCCGTGCTGATGATGGGCGGGGCAGAAGGCGCCGCCGGAACGGTCGTGCATCTCTATTTGCCCGATCCGGATGCGGCGCATGCAAAGGCGCTGGAACTGGGGGCGGAAGAAATCCAACCAATGCTGGACAAGGGCGACGGCGACCGTCGCGGCGGGTTTCGCACCCCCTGTGGGACACAGTGGTTCGTGGCAAAACAGATGGGCGCGCCAGCCTGACGACGCCCGGGGGCCTCAGCCCTCCTCGCCCTTCAGCAATTCGTCCAGGCGCTTCTGCTCTTCCGGAGACAGCCCCTCATCCCCTGTCCCGGCCGCCAGCGAGCGGCGGCGCACATAGGCCATACCCACGACCAGCGCCAGCAGGAACAGCCCCGGCCCCGAGGCCCAGAGCAGCCAGTTCCAGCCTCCTGTCGTGGGTTTCAGCAGGACAAACTCGCCGTAGCGATCTACGATGAACGCCACCACTTCCTCGTTGGTGTCGCCCGCCATAATCCGCTCACGCACCAGGATGCGCAGGTCACGCGCCAGCGAGGCGTTGCTTTCGTCGATGCTTTCATTCTGGCAGACGAGGCAGCGTAGCCCGGCGGAAATATCTCGCGCCCGGGCCTCCAGCGCCGGATCGTCCAGCATCTCGTCCGGCTGAACCGCCAGCGCCACGTTGGCCACGAGGGCGAACAACAGGCCAAGAATGTAGGACGGGGCCCGGCCCCGCCGCCCGGTGTTCCCCATCATTCCGCGGGCACCCCCTGTGCCGGTGCCGATTTCCGCGCTCCGGCGGCAATCCGGTAACGCCGGTCGGACAGGCTGAGGCAGCCGCCCAGGGCCATGATGATCGCCCCGGCCCAGATCCAGTTGGCCAGCGGCTTGATATAGATCCGCATGACCCATCCGCCATTGTCCTGCGGATCGCCAATCACGACGTAGACGTCCCGCATCACGCGGTAGTCGATGGCTGCCTCGGTCGTGGGCATCTGGGCCACCGGGTAAACACGTTTCTCCGGGTTCAGCACGGCGATCTCACGCCCATCGGTCGTCACCCTGACCTCCCCCATCGTGGAGTTGTAGTTCGGCCCCTGAACCCTGTTGACGCTCAGCAGGGTGAATTCGAAATCCCCAACGGTCCAGGGTTCGTCGATATGGGCGACACGGATGTCTTCCTCTTGCCAGGCCAGAAGCCCGGCGATCCCCAACATGGTGATCCCAAGGCCCGCATGGGCGACAGCCTTGCCCCATTCCGCGCGCGGCAACCGCAGCAGGCGCGAGAAATCCCGCGACTGGCCGGTGCGCCCGATCAGGTCGGTGACGGCCCCGGCAACGATCCAGGTGCCCAGGAAAACGCCAATCGGTCCCATCAGGCTGCGTCCGGTCTGCATCGCCCAGACCAGCCCCATCAACGCGATGGCAAGACCGAAGGCAGGTGTCAGAGACCGCAGCACGCGATCCAGCTTGCCCCGTTTCCAGCTGATCATCGCGCCCACTGGCAGGATCAGCCCAAGCACCACCATGAAGGGTGTGAAGGCCATGTTGAAGAAGGGCGCACCTACCGACAGCTTCCGGTCGAACAACATTTCGGCCACGAAGGGCCACATGGTGCCGACGAAGACGACAAAGCTGGAAACCGCCAAAAGAATGTTGTTCACCACCAGGGCGCTTTCACGGCTGACAACGCCGAAGACGCCCTTGGATTCCATCACGTTCGACCGCGCCGCGAACAACGTCAGCGCACCGCCGGTAAAGAACAGCAGGATATAGAGGATAAACTTGCCACGCACCGGGTCATTGGCGAAGGCGTGGACCGAGGTCAGCAGGCCGGACCGCACGATGAAGGTGCCAATCAGCGAGAAACCGAAAGCCAGGATTGCCAGCAGGATGGTCCAGCTTTTAAGCGACTCGCGCTTTTCCACGACGATGGCGGAATGCAGCAGCGCTGCGGCAAAGAGCCAGGGCATAAAGCTGGCATTCTCGACCGGGTCCCAGAACCAGAAGCCACCCCAGCCCAGTTCGTAATAGGCCCACCACGACCCCAGCGCGATGCCGATGGTCAGGAAGATCCAGGCCGCCAGAGTCCAGGGGCGCACCCAGCGTCCCCAGGCCGCGTCCACCCGTCCCTCGATCAAGGCGGCGACCGCAAAGCTGAAACAGATGCTCAGCCCGACGTACCCCAGGTAGAGAAACGGCGGGTGAAACGCCAGCCCCGGGTCCTGCAGCAACGGGTTCAGGTCCGTGCCGTCGATCGGCGGAATGCTGAGACGCGTGAACGGGTTCGAGGTGAAGATGATGAAGGCATAGAACGCCGCCGAGACCGAGCTTTGCACTGCCAGCACGCGGGCGCGCAAAGTCGGTGGGATATTGGTGCCGAACCAGGCCGCGCAGGCCCCGAAGAGCGCCAGGATCAGTACCCAGAGCAACATGGACCCCTCGTGGTTCCCCCAGACGCCCGAGATCTTGTAGATCATCGGTTTGGCGGAGTGGCTGTTCTCATAGACCAGCTTCAACGAGAAGTCGGAGACGACAAAGGCATAGGTCAGCGCTGCGAAACTGCTTGCGACAAGCAGAAATTGCAGCGTCGCCGCCGGTTCTGCAACGGCCATCCACCCGGGCCACCGCTTGTGCGCGCCCACCAGGGGCATGACCATCTGAACCAGCGAGACCAGGAAGGCCAGGATCAGGGCGAAGTGTCCGAGTTCTGTAATCATGTCTCGGGTTATAGTTGCGCCGCCCTTCCGGGCCAATCGTTTTCGCCCGGATACCCCGATCACATTGTCGCAATGATATGCGTGCCGCCCTGCTCCATCAAAAAGCCGCGCCCCGGTGCAGGAGCGCGGTCATCGCACCGAAACCAGGAGAGCGGCTAGCCGGCGGTCCGCCTCCAGTCGGCAAGCGCCGGGTTGTCCGATGGCACCTCGAATGTCGCGGTTTCGACCGGGGCATCGGCATCCGGAGTCGCATTTCGCAGCGCCTCGACATCCTTGACCGTCTGCACCACTTGCGGGACCGCCGCCATCGTCACCGCCAGGTCACGCTGGAAATCCTGCCCCTTGGCCTGGTGGCGCGCGCCGAAGTAGAAACTGACGATGGCCGCCAGCAGCCACCACAGGGGCTCCGGCACCAGCGCGATGCCCGCCATGCGCGCCGCGAACCAGACCGGATCGACCATCGCCGCCACGAACATGCCCAGCGTCCCCAGGGCCATCGCCGGACGCGGAACGCGGTTCAGTGCGTCCATCAGCCTGTCGAACCAGCCGCGACGGCGAATGCGGAACTCGCCCGCCATCTGCGCCAGCGCCGCGGCCTGTGCCTCGGCGCCGCGCTGCGCCTGGGCCTCGGCATTGACGCGGAACACCTCCGCCGTCTCCGTCACCACGTTGCGGCCAGAGCCGAACAGCACACCAAGAAGCTGACCGATCAGCCCCATGCCGCCACCCGTGCGTGAAACTCGGCCTCCGTCATGTGGTACTTGGGCGCGATGAACTCCTCGGCGCGCTTGATCCAGCCGCCTTTGCCGCCGGCGCGGGTCCGCGCGTACTTGCGCGACTTCGGGCGATTGTCGGCGATGCGGAAGTAATAGTTGCGCCGCGCGATCCCGTAGGCGTCCGCCATGTGATGCGGCGCCTTTGCATAGGCGCGCGCCGCGGCGGCAATGGTCTGCGGGCCGATGACGCCATCCACAGACACCTGTTCGCCCATCTGGTTCAGCAGGCGCTGCAGGATCTTCACCGCGTTGCCACCCGCATTAACATACATGTCAAAGACCGTGGCGTGCAGCGGCTCCGGCAATTCGGCGATGCGCGGTTTCAGGAAGTAATGTGTCAGGAAGATCGTCACCGCCTGTTCGCGGGTGATCTGGCGCACATCGGCGGCATCGACGCGCCCGTTGCCATCCAGGTCCAGCCCAAGACGGCGCATTGTATGTATCGTGACACCATATTTCGTGGCACCGCCCGGATCGTCCGGATCGTTGACATATCCGCCCTCGCGGGCAACGATTTCCTCGGCCATCCTGCGGACGCGGGGGGTCAGAGTCGACATCCAGTCTCTCCTGCTCGGTTCACTCTCGATGGCCTGAGGGTGCGTCGCAGCTCTTAACCAATCCTCACGGGACCGTACGTTGCATGACCGCTGACGAGATCATCGCCCTTCTGGGCCTGTCACCACACCCCGAAGGCGGGCATTACAGGCAGACATGGGAGGCCGACGCCGGCAACGGCGAACGCGCGCCGGGAACCTGCATCTATTTCCTGCTGAAAGGGGAGGAGCGCAGCCATTGGCACCGCGTCGATGCCGGCGAGATCTGGCATTACTACGCCGGCAGCCCGCTGCGCCTGATGCGGTCCGCAACCGACAATGGCCCACGTGACGACATGGTTCTGGGGCCGGACCTGGCCCGGGGTCAGCGCCCGCAGGGCATCGTCGAAGCCGGTCACTGGCAGGCCGCGCAGTCCCTTGGCGACTGGACCCTTATGGGCTGCACCGTCTCACCTGGCTTCCGCTTCGAAGGTTTCGAACTCGCCGCGCCGGGTTTCAACATTCCCGGATGACGCGCACGAAAACGCCCGGGGCACTGGGCCCCGGGCGCAATTGCTTTGCCCTTGCAGCGAGTTACTCCACCCGTTCCATTTCGGACAGCTGATCGCTGGTGAACGGCGTGACGACGGCGTAATCCGCCTCGCTCACCATGATCATCTTGGTTTCATCCATCGGTAGCATGACAAACTTGTCACCCACCCCCAGGAAACCGCCGACCTCGGCCACGAGGCCCATGATCTCGCCGTTCTCGTCGACGATGAAATCGTCGATCGAGCCGATGCGCGTCCATTCGTCGGCCACGGTGTCATAGCTCACGTTCACGTCCCAATCCACGCTCTCCGAGGCGGACAGGGTGTAGATCGGCGCACCGACGATCACCGAGGCCTTGACCGGCGCGGTCAGCCCGGTGTCGGCCCTTGCGGTATCCGTGGCATCCGCTTTTGGTGCGGCCGGATCGTCGCTCTCGGCCATATCCTTGTCGGTCACCTCCGGATCGTCGGATTTGGCGACGTCCGGGTCAGCGGCCATCGGATCCGCGGTGTCGGCCTGCTCCATCGGCATCGGGTCGGCGGCCGGGTCCATCGCATCACCGGTTTCATGGCTTTCCGCCAGAGCGACAGCGGGGATGAGAGCGGTTGCAGCGACGGTCATCATGAAGCGTTTCATGTTGAACTCCTTCCGTTTTTTCCGTTCGATCTGCCTGAAGAACGTGTCTCTTTTCGCTCCTGTTCCCCACTATATTTTTTTCGCCAGCCGGAACTTCAGCCGCGTCCGTGCGTATGCACGAACTCCAAAAGCTGGGCGGTCGACGCGTCCTTTCCCTCGACCGGCGCAGCCCCCGTCACCATCGGCCCAAGGGCGGTCGCAAGCTCCTTGCCCAGCTCCACCCCCCATTGGTCGAAGGAGTTGATACCAAGGATCACCCCTTCGACAAAAACCCGGTGTTCATAAAGCGCGATGATCTTGCCCAGCGTTTCGGGGTCCAGCAGCGGATAGATCAGCGTGGTCGACGGACGGTTGCCCGGGAACACCCGGTGCCGCGCCTGCCGTTCCAACTCGTCGCCTTCGAACTTGTCCGCCACCTTGCCGCGCGCCTCGTTCAAATCGCGGCCACGCATCAGTGCCTCCGACTGGGCAAGGCAGTTGGCCACCAGCAGGTCGTGGTGATGTTTCAGATCAGCTTCATGGCCTTTTGCCGCGACAAGAAATTCCGCCGGGATCACCCGCGTGCCCTGGTGAATCAGTTGGTAAAAGGCGTGCTGACCGTTCGTGCCCGGCTCTCCCCAGACCACCGGACCGGAGTGATAGGGCAGATCGGCGCCGTCCATGCTGACGCCCTTGCCATTCGATTCCATTTCCAGCTGTTGCAGGTAGGCGGGCAGGCGCAGCAATCGGTTGTCATAGGGCAGCACCGCGCGCGTGGCATGGCCCAGCACCTGGTTGTGCCAGATGCCCACCAGCGCCAGCAGCACCGGCAGGTTCTCGGCCAGGGGTGCCGCCTGGAAATGGCGGTCCATCTTCATGCCGCCGGTCAGGAAGGCGCGAAACCCCTCCGGCCCCACTGCCAGCATCAGCGACAGACCGATCGGCCCCCAGACCGAGTAGCGCCCACCGACCCAGTCCTCGAAGCCGAACACGCGGTCCGCCGGGATGCCGAATTCCGCTGCCTTTTCCTGGTTCGACGACAGCGCCACGAAACGCCCCTCGTCCGACACGCCCTTGCCGGCCAGCCAGGCCTTGGCGGTGCGCGCGTTGGTCATGGTCTCGATGGTGGTGAAGGTCTTGGAGGCAACGATGAACAGCGTTGTTTCGGGGTTACACAGCGCCAGCTTGTCCGCAATATCTGCGCCATCGACATTCGACACGAAAT
This sequence comes from Antarctobacter albus, assembly GCF_900101505.1. Lineage (GTDB taxonomy): Bacteria > Pseudomonadota > Alphaproteobacteria > Rhodobacterales > Rhodobacteraceae > Antarctobacter > Antarctobacter albus. The sequence continues at coordinate 77,260 of NZ_FMZI01000001.1, read as the reverse complement.
GCGTGCGCGGTCCGTCGTGATAAGGCGCCAGCGCCAGCGTCGCCATGACCGGGCCAAGGTCCGAGCCGCCGATGCCGATATTGACGACATCCGTGATGCCCGAGCCGCGAACCTCGCGCGCCAGGGCCTCCATGCGGCCCAGCGTCTCCAGCACCGGCGGCATCACGTCCACACCATCCACCCGCACTTCGGCCCCGTCCAGGTTGCGCAGCGCTGTGTGCAGCACCGCGCGCCCCTCGGTCTCGTTGATCTTTTCCCCGGCGAACATCGCGTCCCGACGGGCCGCCACGCCGCGCGCCTCGGCCAGGGCCAGCAGGCCTGCGCGCACCTCGGCGTCGATCTGCGTCTTGGAATAGTCGAAGAGCATACCCTCTGCGGACAAAGAGAACGCCCCTGCCCGGCCCTCATCCGCGAACAGCGTTTCGATCCGGCGCTCGCCGATGCCTGTGGCCAGTGTTTTCAGTTCTTCGAACATTCCATCCCCCTCGCCGCCCGTGATGCGACCCTTTGAAAATGTGCCCACCCCATAGCAGGCGGAAAATGACAGATTTGCGACCCCGGTGCGCAGCTTACGGCGCCCAGTGCACCCGCGCCTCGGACAGGACCGCGTTGATCGGCGCCTCTGCGACCGGTTTGCCGCGCGCGCTTTCCAGCGCGGCACGCTTGTCCTCGCCAAAGATCAGGACGTGTTTGGACAGCGCCCCGTTCAGCACCGGGGCGCTCAACGTGATGCGCGGCTCGGGCGCGCCCGGCGCCCGCATCGGCAGCAGGACGGGCGCCTTGGCGGACAGGGCTTCTTCCAGCCGGTCTGCCCCCGGAAAGATCGAGGCCGTGTGCAGATCGGCCCCCATGCCCAGAAGAACCACCGCTAAAGGCAGTTCCTCGGCAATTGGCGCCTGCAGCGCCTCTAGCGCCCCTTCCGGCTGTTCCGCCGGGGCATAGAGCGGCAGGTACCGCGCCGCTTGCGCCCGATTGATCAGCAGCCTCTCACGCAGAAGGCCGGTGTTCGACCGCGGGTTGTCCTCTGGTACCCAGCGTTCATCGGTCAGCAGCACGTCGACGCGCGACCAGTCAAGGTCGACGGTGTTCAGATCGTCGAAGACCGGCCCGGGCGAGGTCCCGCCCGGCACCGCGAAACCGACCCGGTCGCGCTGGGACAGGGCCTGCCGCAAATCGCCGGCCAGTTGGTTGGCCAGGTCGATGACCAGCATCTCCCGGTCCTGGTACTCGATGAATTCGTAACTCATGCTCCCGGCCTCCCTTGCCTTGCCAGGCTCATACGCGGATGTCGCGCCAGCGGCGCCCGTCGCGATGCATCAGCATCAACGCATCATCCGGCCCGGCCGAGCCCGGGTCATAGGGTTTCGGCACCTCGCCCCGGCTCTGCCATCCGGCGATGATCGGATCGGTCCAGGCCCAGGCGGCCTCGACCTCGTCACCGCGCATGAACAGGGTCTGATTGCCCCGGATCACGTCCATGATCAACCGCTCGTAGGCATCGGGGACCTCTTCCGCTTCCGGCCCCAGTGCCTCGGCAAAGCTCATGTCCAGCGGCACATCCACCAGCCGCATGCCGCCCGGCCCCGGTTCCTTGATGGTCACGCCCAGTGTCATGCCCTCATTGGGCTGCAACCGGATCGACAACACGTTGCGATGCGTGCCTGCCTCGGGGCCAAAGATCGAATGCGGTGCATCCTTGAAGACCACGGCGATCTCGCTGGCCCGGGCCCGCAGCTTCTTGCCCGTGCGCAGGTAGAAGGGCGTTCCGGCCCAACGCCAGTTCGAGATATGGCATTTCATCGCGACGAAACTCTCGGTGGTCGAGCGCGGATTTTCCACATGGGCGCGATAACCGGGCTGGTCGTCATCCGCGTCGTATTGGCCGCGCACGATATGATGATAGTCCACCGGGTCCAGCGCCCGGATCACCTTGAGCTTTTCGTCCCGCACCGAATCCGGCTCGAACCGCGCAGGCGGTTCCATCGCGATCAGGCACAGCAACTGCATCAGGTGGTTCTGCACCATGTCCCGCATGGCGCCGGACTTGTCGTAATAGCCACCACGCCCGCCCACGTCGACGGTTTCGGCCACGGTGATCTGGATGTGATCGACGTACTGCGCGTTCCACAGCGGTTCGAACAGCATGTTGCCGAACCGAACCGCCATCAGGTTCTGGACCGTTTCCTTGCCCAGGTAGTGGTCGATCCGATAGATCTGATCCTCGTGAAAGTGCTGGCGCAGGGTCGCGTTCAGCGCTTTGGCGCTGTCCAGGTCATGTCCAAAGGGTTTCTCGACCACCACGCGGCTTTCGTCATCCGCCAGCCCGAAATGCCGCAGCCGTTCCGCCAGCGCACCGAACAGCGCCGGCCCAACCGAGAAATAAAACGCCCGCACCGTCCCCGGCCGCAGATGTGTCTTCAGCGCCTCCCAGCCACCTTCCCCCATCGCGTCGACCGCCTCGTAGTCGATACGTTCGAGGAATTGTTCCAGCGTGCCATCCTCGCAATGACGGCCACCGCCGAACTCGCGTGTGGCCTCGGCCACCATGCGCCGAAACCCTTCGGTGTCCATGTCGCTGCGAGCGGCACCGATGATCCGTGCGTCCTCGGGCATCTGGCCGCTGCAAAAGCGCCTGAACAGCCCAGGCAGGATCTTGCGCCGGGCCAGATCGCCCGTCGCCCCGAAAATCACCAGATCGAAAGGGTCGACCGGAATTACGCGTGAAACCATGAGTCCCCTGCCTTTCCTGTTGGGCGGCGCGGGCCGCCTCTTGCCTTCGGCAATGTTCCGTTAGCGCTAACGCATCCTGTTCGCGCTTCGAATACCCCATGTTCGTTTCAAAGTCTAACACCCAATTGATGCATCACAATGGCGTCAGGCGGAATCTTGTGACTGGCACAGGCTTTGCCTACTGCGTACGCCTTGGGTGACGAATTGAAGGACTGGAAATGAAAGACGCTTCCACCGCCAATATCGACAAGTTCAAGGACCCGGCCCACACCGCCAAGGGTGAGCCGCGCGCGCATGTGGCCCTGTCCGATCCCCAGACGCTGTGGTTCAACACCGGCACGCTCTGCAATATCGAATGCCTGAACTGCTACATCGAAAGCTCGCCCGAGAACGACAGGCTGGTCTATATCACCGCGGACGAAGTCACCGAGTATCTCGACCAGCTTGCGGCGCGAAACTGGGGTGTGGCTGAGATCGGATTCACCGGGGGCGAGCCCTTCATGAACCCCCAGGTGATCGAAATGACTCGCCGCAGCCTCGCCCGGGGGTACCAGGTCCTGATTCTGACCAATGCCATGCGGCCGATGATGCGCCCCATCGTGCGCGAAGGACTGCAGGCACTACAGGCGGAATATGGCGACCGGCTCACGCTGCGCATCTCGCTTGATCACTGGTCGGCGCGCCAACACGATGCCGAACGTGGCGCGGGCACATTCGAGAAAACACTCGAAGGGATGCGCTGGCTGCGCGATACCGGCATCCGCATGGCGGTCGCCGGCCGCACCATGTGGGACGAGACCGAAGCGCAGTCGCGCGATGGCTTCGCCCGCCTGTTCCGGACCGAGGGGTTCGACATCGACGCACATGATCCGGGCATGACCGTCCTCTTCCCGGAAATGGATCTCAGCGTCGAGGTGCCAGAGATCACCACCGCCTGCTGGGGCATTCTCGACAAGCATCCGACACAGGTGATGTGTTCCTCCTCGCGCATGGTGGTCAAGCGCAAAGGCGCCGCACGCCCTTCTGTCGTGGCCTGCACCCTCCTGCCCTACGAGCCGGAATTCGACCTGGGCGAAACCCTTGAGGCGGCAGAACGCGACGTCTCGCTGAACCATCCCCATTGCGCCAAGTTCTGCGTCCTTGGCGGGGCCAGCTGTTCCGCCTAGCGGCTGGACACGACGTCCCGGCAAGCCACCGCCGAACCGCCGATCCAGCTTGCGCCGCCCCCTGCCCCGTGTCACTCCTCCGGCACCGAGCAGGAGAGACAGATGGCAGCGCGCAAGATCATCATCGACACCGACCCCGGCCAGGACGACGCCGTGGCCATCCTCCTGGCCCTTGCATCACCCGCCGAGCTCGAGGTCCTGGGAATCACCGCCGTCGCCGGCAACGTGCCGTTGGAACTCACCGCGCGGAACGCCCGCATGGTCTGCGAGTTAGCGGGCAAGCCCGAGACCCCTGTCTTTGCCGGATGCGACAGGCCCCTTGCGCATGACCTGGTCACCGCCGAACATGTCCACGGCAAGACCGGCCTCGACGGACCCGACCTGCCCGAGCCGACCATGCCGCTGCAAGACCGCGATGCCGTCGACTTCATCATCGACACACTGCGCGCCCAGCCGGAAAAGACTGTCACGCTCTGCCCCCTGGGTCCGCTGACCAACATCGCCGCGGCCCTGCAACGCGCGCCCGACATCGCGACGCGCATCCAGGAAATCGTCCTGATGGGCGGCGCCTACTTCGAGGTGGGCAACATCACGCCCGCTGCCGAATTCAACATCTACGTCGACCCGGAAGCCGCTGAAATCGTGTTCAAATGCGGCGCACCGATCACCGTCATGCCGCTGGACGTGACGCACAAGGCGCTGGTCACATCCGCCCGGAACGAGGCCTTTCGCGCCCTCGGAACCCCGGTCGGCATCGCCGTTGCCCAGATGACCGATTTCTTCGAACGCTTCGACAAGGAAAAGTACGGATCGGACGGTGCCCCGCTGCACGACCCCTGTGTCACCGCCTACCTGCTGCAACCCGATCTCTTTTCAGGACGGTTCATCAACGTCGAGATCGAGACCCGCTCCGACCTGACGCGCGGCATGACGGTGGCTGACTGGTGGGGCGTCACCGACCGCGCACCCAACGCCATGTTCATGGGCGATGTCGATGCAGACGGCTTTTTCGCCCTGCTGACCGAAAGGCTGGCGCGGCTATGAAATCCCTCCACCTCGCTGGCGAAGCGGATGCCGACAAGCTGCTGCCGCTCGTTGCGGCCTTCCATACCGAAATGGGCTATGGCACCGACGACGAGCATCGCGCCGCCGCCATCTCGCCGTTGCTGCAGGGCTCGCCCCACGGCGCCGCTTGGCTGATCGGCCCGCGCCGCGCACCGGTAGGCTATATCGTGCTGACCTTCGGATGGTCGGTCGAGTTTGGCGGACTGGATGCCATCGTTGATGAGCTGTACGTGCGCCCCGCCGTGCGCGGGCGTGGCATGGGGATCGAGGCGCTGGACGGCATCGCCAAGGCCATGCGCGAGGCGGGCGTGCGTGCCCTGCACCTGGAAGTCGACCGCGAGGACGAACGCGCGCAGCGCTTCTATGGCCGCGCGCGTTTCAAGCCCCGTGATCGCTACATCTTCATGAGCCGGGTGCTCTGAGCCCGGCTTACATCGCGCTCACGACGATCACCATGAGGATCGAGTAGAGCATGATGCCCCCGCCGATCAGCCAGATCGGATAGTTGCGCCCGACGCTTGCCTTGGCCAGCTCCTTGGCCTGGTAGATCAGGTCGGGCCATGTGTAGCTGACAAAATCGCCCTGGGTGAAGACCGCCTTGATGCGCTCGTGCTCGTCCACCACCGGCAGGCGGCGGAAGCGCTCGTTCGACATGATGCGCAGCCAGTCGATGACCTCGTCGGTTTCCCGCGCCACGCGTGGATCGCGGGTCATGATCTCCTGCAGCGTAAGGCTGGCGGCGTCGACATTCCGGGCCACGACCTTGCGAAGGATGTCGCGTTCCGTTGCCACGCCCAACACGCGATTGTCCGGATCCACCACGACAACCGAACCGAAATTGCGTTCGTTCATCGCCTGCGCGGCGGTCGTGACCAGCGTGTCCGGCGAAAACGTCAGCGGCTGCGGCTTCGAGGCAAACTCGGGCCGGTCCATAAGGCGCATCGCGTAGGCATTGTCCGTCTGCATCGTCTTGCTCCTGTTCGTTGCGTCCCCGACAACCCTAGCCCTCGGACAGCCGTGGCAAGACTGCTGGCGCAACCGTGATCGGGCCCCTATATCTCGGGCATGACCTTGCAGATCCCCTTCGACAATTCCTATGCCCGCCTGCCCGAGGGCTTCTTTGCGCGTCTCGGCCCCACCCCGGTCAAGGCGCCGCAAACCGTGGCCTTCAACCACGACCTGGCCGAACTCCTTGGCATTACCGGCGCCGAGGACCCCGCGCTGGCAGCCCAATTCGGCGGCAACGCCGTGCCGGAAGGGGCCGAGCCGCTGGCCCAGCTTTATGCCGGCCACCAGTTCGGGCAGTTCAACCCCCAGCTGGGCGACGGACGCGCCCTGCTGCTGGGCGAGGTCGTCGGCACCGATGGCATCCGCCGGGACATCCAGCTCAAGGGCTCCGGCCCGACGCCCTTCTCACGCCGTGGCGATGGCCGGGCCTGGCTGGGGCCGGTCCTGCGTGAATACGTCGTCTCCGAGGCGATGCACGCGCTTGGCGTCCCGACAACCCGCGCGCTGGCCGCGATCCGCACGGGCGAGGAGGTCATCCGCGAACGTCCCCTTCCCGGCGCCGTCCTGACCCGCGTGGCGCAAAGCCATATCCGGGTGGGCACCTTCCAGGTCTTTGCCGCGCGCCAGGACAACGATCGTCTGCAGACGCTCTACGACTACACGGTCGACCGCCACTACCCGGATGCACGCGACCCGCTCGACCTGCTGAACGGCGTGATCGAACGGCAGGCGCAGCTGGTGACGCAATGGATGGGCGTCGGTTTCATCCACGGGGTGATGAACACCGACAACTGTGCGCTCTCGGGCGAAACCATCGACTACGGGCCTTGCGCCTTCATGGATGCCTATGACCCGGACACGGTGTTTTCCTCGATCGATCGGTTCGGCCGCTACGGCTATGCCGCGCAGGCCGATATCATCGTCTGGAACATGGCGCAGCTGGCCACGGCCCTGGTCCCGCTGATGCCCGACACCGACAAGGCCGTCGAGGATTTCACCAAGGCCGTGCACGCCATGCCCGACCGTCTGCGCGCGCTTTGGCTGGAGCGGTTCGGGGCCAAGATCGGCCTGTCCACCCCGACGCAGGAGGACCTGTCGCTGATCGGCGACCTGTTGACCCTGATGCATGAGGGTGGCGCCGATTTCACCAATACCTTCCGCGCCCTGGCGGATGGCGATGCTCGCGACCAGTTCACCGACCGTGCGGCCTTTGACGCATGGGAGGCACGCTGGCAGGCGAGACTGGAACAGGAGGAGACCCCGCAGGCGCTGATGCGCGCGGTGAACCCGGTTCTTATTCCCCGCAACCATCGAGTCGAACAGATGATCGAGGCCGCAGTGGCGGGCGACGATGCGCCATTCCACCGCCTGAACGCCGCGCTTTCGGCGCCATTCGACCTGAACGAAAGCTATGCCGACCTACGCCGCCCGCCGTCGAGCGGCGAAAAGGTCCGTGCGACCTTTTGCGGGACATGACCCACCGGACGTGACCCCGCCCCGGGCCTGACCCGGGGCCTCTGCCCAAGCCTAGCCTTCTTTGCGCAGTGTCTCCTGCCCGGGACCGGGCGGGACCTCTGCCCGCGTCTTGCGGCGTCGGTTGATCAGCACGATCCCCACGGCCGTCAGCGCCAATGCGCCCAGGAAATCCGGCCCCACCGGCTCGTCGAAGACCAGCCAGCCGAAGACAACGGCCAAGACCGGGGACAGAAAACTGAAAGAGGCGATGTCCGACGCCGGATAGATCCCCATCAACCGTAACCAGAACAGGAAGCCGAGCGAAGCCACCAAAGTCCCGTAGACCAGCCCGAAAAGGCTCAACAGGTCGGTCTCTCGCCACAGCGGTCCAAAGAGCGGCGCCACCACGCAGAGCACCACCGCCGAGACCGCAAGCTGCCAGAACAGCTGTCCCTCGGCATTCAGCTCCGAGGTGCGAGTCAAACGTACGTTCAGTGCAATTCCCGCCCAGGCCCATGAGGCCAGCAGCGCCAGCAGATCGCCGCGGATGTCCCCCGCCCCCCGGCTCTGCGGATCCGCCAGCGCCCAGCCCACCCCGGCCATCGCCAGAACCAGCCCCAGCAGACGCCGCGAAGACAGCCGCTCACCCGGCAGGGTGAAATGCGCCACCAGGGCCAGCCAGACAGGCATGGCGTAAAAGGTGATCGAGGCGCGCGAGACGCTGGTCAGGTCCAGCGAGGTGAACAACAGGATGAACTCGACACTGAACAGACCACCCAGAAACAGCCCCGACCACAGCGTGCGCCGCAAGCCTGTGATCCGCCGACCGCTGACCAGCAGCCAGATCCCCAGCACCGCCAGCGCCAGGGCCGAGCGCAGCCCCGCCGCAAAGACCGGGCCGATCCCGGCATTGGTCAGCTTGATCGCCACCTGGTTGAAGGCCAGGACATTGGCAAAAACCACCATCCCCACCGCACCGGCGAGGTCCATCTGTTGCTTGCGTTCCATGCCCTCTTGGACACCCGGACGCCGGCAAGGTCAATCCGCCGCCGACGCTCCCCCTGTGCGCGGCGGCAAACATCTGTCACAGTCTTCCAAGGGAGATCATCGGCTGAGAGGAGAAAGCACATGGGTCTGATGGGAACACTGGCAAAACTCGCCATCGGTTACGCCGCCGCACGCGGGGTCGATCGACTGTCCGGCGGCCAGGGGCTTGGCAGTCTCCTGGGCGGCGGCGCGCAGGTTCCGGCGAAAACGCCGACTGCGACGCTGCAGGCACAGATGGGCAAGCTGATGGGCGGCCAGGCACCCCAGGGCGGCGGCTGGCAGGAGATGATGGAAGCGGCGCAGAAAAGCGGCATGCCCGGCACCGGTGGCGCAGGGGCCAATCCCTTGGCCGACATGATGAAGAACATGCAGACCGGTGGCATGGACCTGTCCGCCTTCACGGGCCAGGCCGGTAGCGGAAAGGGTGGCGGGCTGCTGTCGCAACTGGGCGAAGGTGGCTCCGGCATGGCCGGAATGCTTGCGGCCTTCGCGGGGTCGGCGGCCCAGGCCCAGGGGAAGGGCGCCGCCGGGTTGATGGACGCCATGAACGCCCAGTCCACCGCGCCAGAGGCCGAAGCAGCCGCCGCCCTGATGCTGCGTGCGATGATCCAGGCCGCCAAGAGCGACGGCGGCATCGACAAGGCCGAACAGGCCAAGATCCTCGAAACGCTGGGCGAGGATGCCGATCCCGAGGACCGCGCCTTCATCCAGGCGCAGCTGAAGGCCCCGGTCGATCCCGAGGCCCTGGGCGCGGAAGTCCCGGAAGCGCAGCGCATGCAGGTCTATTCCGCCTCGCTGATGACGATCCGCGTCGACACCCAGGCCGAGGCCGAATACCTCGACACACTCGCCAAGGCCATGCAGCTCGACGAGGCGGTGGTGAACATGCTGCACATGCAGATGGGCCTGCAACCGCTCTACGGTTAAGACATCCATGACACGCACCCCGGCCTTCGGCCTCGGCCTCGCGCTGGCCGGGGCGCTGATCCTGACACCCGACGCGCTGCTGATGCGGCTGTCGGGCATGTCCGGCTTTCAGATGCTGGGCTGGCGCGGGATCTGCATGGCACTCATCTTCCTCGCCGCCTGGGCCCTGACCAGCCGGACCCACCGCGCCGACCTGACCGAGGTTGCCGCGCCGACCGCGCTCATGGTGATTGCCTGCCACGCGCTGAACGCGATGCTGTTCCCGATCGGCATCGCTGTTTCACCGGTGGCGCCGGTGCTTCTCGGCGTGGCCAGCGTGCCGGTCTGGGCGGCGCTTCTGGCCCGCCTCCTGCACGGCGAGACAACCTCGCGCGCCACCTGGATCGCCATTCTACTGGTGCTGGCCGGACTGACGCTCGCCGTGACGGACAAGGGCGCGGCTGCACTGGATGCAGCCGCACTGACGGGCGCCGCCTGCGGTCTTGGCGTGGCTTTCGCTCTGGCGCTCAACTTCGTCACCCTGCGTCATAATCCGGACATGCCCCTGCTGCTGGCCATCGGCCTGGGCGCTCTGATCGCCGGGACGACAGGCTGGGCCGTCACTGGCCCCGCGCAGATGACACAGGGCACGCTCTGGGCCATCCTCGTGGCCAGCATCCTGGTCCTGCCGCTGTCCTTCTTTGCCCTCAGCCAGGCGTCCCGCCACACCGCCGCCGCCAATGTCAGCCTTCTGTTGCTGCTCGAAACCGTGCTCGCCCCGATCTGGGTCTGGCTCGGCACCGGCGAGGCTCCTTCGCGCCGGATGATCCTGGGGGGCGCCGTAGTCATCGTCACCCTGGCCGTCTACGTCGCACGCGCCCGCCGCGTTCGAGGCTTGGCCTCGCCCGCCGCTTTGCCTAAAACGGGCGCCAGACCAACGACTCCGGGCCCATGACCGATAGCATCTCAGACCGCTGCACCGCCAAGGGCCTGCGCATGACCGACCAGCGCCGGACCATCGCCGAGGTGCTGGAACGCGCGACCGATCACCCGGATGTCGAGGATCTCTATGCCCGTGCCTCTGCACGCGATCCCAATATCTCGATCGCCACGGTTTATCGCACCGTCAAGCTCTTCGAAGAGGCCGGCATTCTCGAAAGGGTCGATTTCGGAGACGGCCGCGCCCGCTACGAGGACGCGGAACGCGAACACCACGATCACCTGATCGATCTCAACAGCGGCGAGGTGATCGAATTCGTCGATCCCGAGATCGAGGCACTTCAGGAAAAGATCGCGGAAAAACTGGGCTACCGGCTCAAGGGCCACCGCATGGAGCTCTACGGCGTCCCGCTCAAGAAACGCTGACAGGGTCCACCCCGACTGCCGATCTTAGTTCTGGTGAGGCCAGAAGCTGCACTCCACCGAGCCACCCTCACCCACGCGGGGCAAAACCGTCATCTGGCGAGATGCGGACAAGAGCGCGCGGAAGCGCCCATTGCTTCAACCGCCCCGTCCCCGCCAGCCGATCACGCCAGCGCGATGGACACGCGCCGGTTCTGTTTGCCCTTGTTCTCGATCTTGCCCAGCTTCAGGGCGCCGATTTCCCCGGTGCGCGCGACATGGGTGCCGCCGCAGGGCTGCAGGTCCACCTGCTCGCTGCCAGAGCCGATCCGGACCAGCCGGATCTGCCCCGCGCCGCGTGGCGGCTGAACGGACATCGTCTTGACCAGTTCCGGACGTGCATCCAGTTCCGCCTCGGTGATCCAGCCTTCCGTCACTTCCAGGTCACGGTCGACCAGCCGGTTCAGGGCCTCTTCCACCGCATCACGGTCCTGTGGCGGTTCGGGCATCTTGAAATCAAGACGCCCTGTCCCGGCCCCGATCTGCCCGCCTGTCACAGGCAAGGGGATCACCACGCTCAAGAGGTGCAGCGCGGTGTGAATGCGCATGTGCTTGTGTCGCCGTTCCCAATCCAGCATCTGGACCAGTTTCGTCCCGACCGCCGGCAGCTGTGCCGGTTCCGCCGGCACGAGGACACAAGCGCCCCCATCGCCCTTGACCGCGGTCGCGATCTCCAGCGTCCGACCATCCCATTCCAGCCAGCCGCTGTCACCCGGCTGGCCGCCACCGGTCGGATAGAAGAGGGACTGCGACAACACGATGCCGCCCTCGTCGGTCAGGGCCACGACCTCGGCAGGCGCATCGCGCAGGTAGGGATCTTCGCGGTAGAGCAGGGTCTGGTTCATCCGTCCTCGCCGTCCTCTGCGACGCGCTCATCCCCCATGATGGCATTGGACTTGCGCGCCACCGGGCCGGACTGCCCCGATTGGGCATCGCGTTCCTGCGATGCGCTCCAGCGGCTTTCCACCGCGTCGGCCAGCACCTCCGGATTGCGCAACCACAGATCACGCTGCGCAAAGGGAATCTCGATACCCTCGCGGGCGAACTCCTCGACGATCTGGTGACGCATCTCGGTCTTGACCGCCAGGCCCTGTCCCACGTCAAGCAGGATCGCCCGGATACGGAAATCCAGCGAATCCGCGCCAAAGCCCATAAAATCCACCGCTGGCGCCGGGTTCATCAGAACCATGTCGTGCTGGCGCGCAATGTTCAGAAGAATGCGCTCGGCCTTGCGCGTGTCGGTGCCGTAAGCCACCCCAACGTCGATGATGATCCGTCCCAGCGAATTGCCGCGGGTGTAGTTCGACACCGTCCCCGACACGAGGTCGGCGTTGGGAATGATCATGTCGTAGCGGTCGAAGGTTTCAAGCCGGGTCGAGCGGACAGAGATGTCCTTGACGATCCCGTGGGTACCGTTGACCTCGATCCAGTCGCCTTCACCGATGGGTCGTTCGATCAGCAGGATGATCCCCGAGACAAAGTTCGACACGATGTTCTGCAGGCCGAAACCGATACCGACAGACAACGCACCCGCAACGATCGCCAGCGACGAGAGGTCCAGCCCCCCGGCCGTGACCGCGATAATGACCGCCAGGAAAACCCCGACATAGCCCACGCCGGACACGATGGCGTTTTGTGCGCCCTGGTCCATCTTGGTCTTGGGCAGGACCGACGTCCGCAGGGCCCCCTGCATCAGCCGGGTCAGCATGTACCCGGCGGCAAAGACCAGCACCACCACGATGATCGAGGTCGGCGAGATGCGTGTGTCTCCCAGGGAAATCCCCTCCTGCGCACGGGCCCAGATCTCTGTCAGGTCGGCGACGCGCGCGCCCCAGATCAACGCCAGCAGGGGCAGCGCGGCCAAGGACAGGATAAACCCTGCCAGCACCGGAAGCAGGCTCTCGGAATGGTCCGGCTGACGGCCCAGGATCAACTCGTGCAGGTTGTTGATGAAACGCTGCAGCACCATGACAAGGCCGACAAGCGCCAGCGTCGCGATGGTCGGATAGACCAGTGCCTCGCCCACCTTGAAATAGCCGATGGCAGCCATGATCGGGCCGATGATGCCGACGATCTGGGTGATCCGGCCCAACAGCTTGGCAAAGCGCAGCCGGAAATCCCCGGCGCCTTCCTCGCGCGCGGCGTCGGATCCGACCATTGCCGCGTCGTTGCGCAAGCGGCCAAGGCGGAACAGCAAAAAGGCCGACAGCACCAGTATAGGGAATTGCACCACGGCCGCCGTCTGGGGCGAATACCCGTCCAGTTCGATCAGCGTGGCGACCAGGGATTCCATCACGTAGAGCACAGCCAGCAGATTCGACAGGCGGCGCGCCTTGGGGCGTTCCTCTGCCGGCAGCGGCAGGGCCGCCACCTCATCGTCCTTGTTGAAGGCCTGGTCCGCCAGCCAGCGGATTCCGAACAGCATCGCAGCCCAGAGCGGCAGCTTGTTCAGCAGCACGTCCCATTCGTCGATGGCGAACCCGGTCGCTGCCACCGCCTGCAGCAGGGCAACGATACCCAGGTAGGGCAACAGGATATGGCCAAGAGAGACCAGGAACCGGAACACACCCGTGCCGCGCCGCGTGCCTGCGCGCAGTTTCTCGACACCGGCGCGCGCCCAGTACTGGCCCCGCGCGATCAGCATTATGCCGATCACCAGGTACAACAGCACGCTGGGCGCGTTCCGCACGGCCGCCCGGCGGTTGGCAGGCGTGCTGACGTTCTGCACGATCTCCTGCCAGAGCGTGACAAAGGTGGTCTGGACGTTCTGAAGGGCGCCCGGCCAATGCACCGGGTTCAACGGTGACGGCCCGAATTCCAGCAGCGCATCGGCCTGCCGTTCCCGAATGATCCGGTCGATCCCGCCGATGATCGCATCGGCGCGGGAATAGGCAGCTTCAGCCCTCAGAACCGGAGCCCGCTGTTGGGCCAGTTGCTGGTTCAAGACCGCCCGCTGCTCCGAGATCTCCGCAGTCTCGGTGCCATCTTCCGGCTCCGGACCAAGCGCATTGATCTGCGCCTGCAGGGTCTGGATACGAGAGGCATTGGCGTTCTGTGCTGCCAGGAATTGTTCCCGCCAGTCCGCCACCTGCGTGCGCAGGGTCTCCAGCCGGTCGTCAGAGGCGCGCTCGGCGTCGATCATCGCCTCGGCCCGCGTGGCGATCGTGTCCCAAGCGGAATAGTCGGGCGTCGTGGCCTGCTGGGCCAGGGCCGCCGCGGTCCACAGAAAAAGCGACAGGGCAAGCGCCGTCAGCGCCCGCAGAAAGAAACGACAAGTGGAGGTCATGCGTCCTCGAATACACCGGGAATGCTGGACGGTCCGCGCGTCATCCAGGGCGGGGTCGGCAGGCCCTTGTCGCGCAGGAAGTCCGGGTTGAACAGCTTGGACTGATAGCGGGTGCCATAGTCACAGAGCACCGTGACGATCGTGTGACCCGGCCCCATCTCGCGCGCCATGTGGATGGCGCCTGCGACGTTGATGCCTGTCGATCCGCCCATGCAGAGCCCTTCATCGGCCAGCAGGTCGAACACGATGGGCAGCGCCTCTTCGTCGCTGGCCTGGGTCAGGAAGTCGGGCTTGAACCCCTCGAGGTTGGCGGTGATCCGCCCCTGCCCGATCCCCTCGGAGATCGAGCTGCCCTCGGGTTTGGCCTCACCGTCCTTGTAGAGGCTGTAGATACCGGAGCCCATCGGATCGACGATCCCGCATTTCACGCCCTTTGGCTGCAGCGCCATGCCGACACCCGCCGCCGTCCCGCCGGAGCCAACCGCGCAGATGAAGCCATCGACCTTGCCACCGGTTTGTTCCCAGATTTCCGGGCCGGTGGTCTCGATATGGGCCTGGCGGTTGGCGACGTTGTCGAACTGGTTGGCCCAGATCGCGCCGTTGGGCTCGCTTGCGGCCAGTTTCTCGGCCAGCCGGCCCGAATAGCGGACATAGTTGTTGGGGTTCTTGTAGGGCGCAGCCGGCACCAGCACCAACTCGGCCCCGGCAAGACGCAGCATGTCCTTCTTTTCCTGGCTCTGCGTCTCGGGCATGACGATGACGGTCTTGAACCCCATCGAGGCGCCCACCAGCGCCAGGCCGATCCCGGTATTCCCTGCGGTGCCTTCAACAATGGTGCCGCCGGGCGCAAGTTGTCCCTTCGCAATGGCATCCCTGATGATATAGAGCGCCGCGCGATCCTTGACCGACTGGCCCGGGTTCATGAATTCCGCCTTGCCCCAGATCTCGCACCCCGTAAGCTCCGATGCCTTGCGAAGCCTGATCAGCGGCGTCTGTCCGACAGCCTGTGCGAGGTCCTGCGATTTGCGCATGACGTGTCCTTTCCGAAACGTGTTCCCATTGGTGTAGGGCCGAGGTCGGGGGAACTCAAGACGCAGCGGCGCGCCGTTCACGGCCGCGCCAGTCCGGCCCGCGCCATCGGCGTCCCGGGCGCGCCGCGATCAATGCACAGCGCAAGGCAGCCAACCGAGCGCGAACGCCCGCCAACCCATCCTGTAACCCGTTGAATCCGGGTCACTCCCTTGTGCCCTTACGATTGCCCGACCTGCCCCGCGCGCAAGTCCGCCCGCCGCGCCGCCACCCAGTTTATCAGCATTGCCAGCGGCAAGGCGTTGATCTCTCCCGTCTCGATCAACTCCATCGCATGATCGAAAGTGACGACATGGCTGCGAATGTCCTCGTGCTCTTCGTCCAGCCCGCCGATCCTCTTGTCTCGACCGGACAGATCGCAAAGCCCCACGAAGGCATGATAGAATTCCGTGGTGTACCCCGGTGAGGCATAGCCCTTGCAGGCAGGCAGCAGGGCGTGCACCTCAAGCCCGGCCTCTTCGACCGTTTCGCGCCGGGCCGCCTCTTCGGGGCTTTCGCCGGCGTCGATGACACCGGCCACCGCCTCAAGCACCCAGGGGGCCGGATCGCCCCGATGGATCGGGCCAAAGCGCATCTGTTCGATCAGCAGAACCTTGTCCAGCACAGGGTCGTAGGGCAGCACAAGTGCCACGTCGAAAGCGATGAAACACTCCCGTTCCAGCGGCGCGCTCCATTCCCCGTCAAAGCGACGGTAGCGCAGGCGGAACGGGTCGATCCGGAAGAATCCGCGGTAGGGCCGACCGCGCAGCCCCTGGTAATCCACGTCCTCGATCCCGCTGGCGCGGCGCAGGGTCTGCGGCGCGCCCTCTGCGGCGATGTCCTGCGCCCAGGCCCGCGCGCGGAAAAACGGCAGCATCCCCGCCACCTCGCGCGCCGCATAGGCGCCGCGCCGGTCCATGACCTCCTGCGCCGCGCGCATCGTCACCCCGCCCCAACGGTCCAGCCAATCGTCCAGCGACCAGGGCGCCCCCGGTTTCCAGCGCTCCTCTGACACGGGGAAAAAGACCTCTGCCGCGCAAGACCCCGCCCCGGTCTCGACCGTCACGGGGCGCAATTCGTAGGCAAAACCGCCCTCGTAGTAATCCAGCGCCGCGCGATCCGCCTCGCTGAGCCCCCGCACGAGCAGCCCTTCGGCCCGCGCCCCGCGTTGCGCCACGATCATCGGAAAGGCCTGGCCCGCCGCCCAGAGCACCGCGTGATCGGCCAATTGCGCCGGCTCGACCTCGGGCGCATGGCCCAGCACCAGTTCCAGCAGCGGCAGATGCCGCAGCGTTCCGTAGAAAAACAGGTCTGACAAGGTTAACTCCAGCGTCTGCCCAAGGCCTCGGCCACGAGCGCGGCGACGATCCCGCCGCCCAGCAGCGTCAGGATCACCTGCATGTCGAGAAGGATCATCCCGTAGTCCAGGCTGATCTCGAAGATGGCGGCAATCGCCTCGAACGGGGTGTCATAGCGGCGGGCAAAGGACAGGCGCACCATCTCGTTTACGCCCTGTACCAACAGGCCCACGATGACCATGACAATGGCGGCGGTGATACCGTTGTTGATCGCGGACGTGATGCCCTGCCCCGCCCGGGGCCCCAGGAAAAGCCAGCCGACCAGCACGCCTATCGCCGCGTTGACGTAGTTGAACCAGCCGAAATCGACGCTGAAGGGCACCAGGGGCCTGATCATGTCCGAGACGATCCATCCCAGCGTCGCGAGACCGAGGGCAGCAATCAGTTTCGCGGCGTTGGGCATCAGTCAGGCGGGCTTTGCGATGGTGATCTGGGTCACGTCACAGTTACCGCTGTGAAAGGTCGCCGCGCAAGAGGCCAGGTAGAAATTCCACATCCGGCGGAACCGCGCGTCGAATCCAAGGGCGGAAACTTCGTCCCAGCGGTCGTTGAAGGTCTCGTGCCAGCGGCGCAGGGTTTGGGAATAGCTCTCGCCGAATTCCAGGCTGCGGACCACCTGAAGGCCGGCACGCTCGACCTCGGCGCGCAGCACCTCGGGAGAAGGCAGCATCCCGCCCGGGAAGATGTACTTCTGGATAAAGTCCACACCCCGGCGATAGATCTCCCACCGCTTGTGCTGTACCGTGATGATCTGCAACGTGGCGTGTCCGCCGGGTTTCAGGCGCGCCTGCACGGTCTCGAAATAGGTGGGCCAGTATTTTTCGCCCACGGCCTCGAACATCTCGATCGAGGCGATCCCGTCATAGCTGCCGCGTTCGTCGCGATAGTCCTGCAGTTTCAGGTCCACCCGGTCGGTCAACCCGGCCTTTGCGATCCGGTCCTGCGCATAGGCGAATTGTTCCTGGCTGATGGTCAGCCCGGTCACGCGCAATCCGCGCTCCCTGGCGGCATATTCGGCAAAACCGCCCCAGCCACAGCCGATTTCAAGCACATGATCGCCCGGCCTCGCCCCCATCTGGTCGATCATCGAGGCGTATTTCAACTCTTGCGCCTTTTCCAGGCTCTCCTGCCCGGTGCGGAACAGGGCCGAGGAATAGGTCATCGTGTCGTCCAGCCACAGGCCGTAGAAATCGTTACCCAGGTCATAGTGATGGGCGATGTTCTTTTTCGCCTGCTTCCTGGAGTTCGATTGCATCCAGAACCGGAACCGCTCCCACATGCGCACCAGCCCACCGCCGGGGTAGCCGTCGAACATCTCCTCGTTGGCATGCACAAGGTCAAGGAAGGCCATCAGGTCCGGGGTGGACCACCAGCCGTCAAGATAGGCCTCGCAGAACCCAAGGTCGCCTTCGCGGATCAGCCGGGCAAAGATGTCGTCGTGATGCAGGTGCAGCTCTGCCACCGGGCCAGGCACACGACCCTCGGCACGAAACACGCGCCCGTCGCGCAGCACGAAATCAAGCCGGCCGCTGCCCATCCCACGGGCCATGTCGAAGACCCGCGCGAAGTACCGGGGCAGCCGTTCCTGCCCCTGGGTGTCTGTCAATAGCATAAGTTTCTTTCGAGAAGCCGATATTTTATCGAAGTTTATGGCCCAAACCACCTGTGGCAAGGATTTGTGCTTTGGATTTTCGTCAACATGGTGTTTTCTGGTATCAGTCCGGAGCGATACGTTCCCTCACAACGGGAGATGACAGATGAAGAAGCAATTGGTAGCGGTGTGCCTCATGGCTCTTGCAACCTCTGGATGTGGCAAGGTGATGAGTTTCGTTGGCGTCGAGAAGGGCGAGACCAAGGCTCCGCAGGCGCGACCGGCCATGACCCTGTCCGAACCCGTCCGCGAGGTGCAGCCCAAACCGGTTTCCGGCGGATCCTGGGAACGCAACGTGGCGCGCGACATCCCCTACTTCAACATGTCCGCCCTGCCCATCGCGGTCTATAGCGACGTCGAGTTCACGCAGAAGGTCGGCACCCTCGCACCCGGCGAAGGCGGCTACGTCGAGACCTGTTCCGACGCCAAGCCGGTCTGCAAGATCGCCTATGCCGGCAATTCCAGCGGCTGGGTCAAGATGGACCGCATGGGCGGCGTGACCAACTGAGCCTTCCGGCACGGGATCAGAACCCGCGATTTTCATAGGCCGCAAGGGCGCGCTTGCGCCCTTCGTCTGCGGCGACGACCGGGTCGGGATAACCGTCACCGGCGGACAGCCCCCAGCTGACCGGGACCGCATCGAAATAGCTCAGCGCCTCTTCGGACGGGTGCCTGCGGCCTTCTGCGATCCAGCGGTCGATGTATTTTCTCTTGGGATCGAACTTGTCGCGCTGGGTGACGGGGTTGAAGACCCGGAAGTAGGGCGTCGCATCCGGACCGGAGCCGGCCGACCACTGCCAACCCATCGCGTTCGAGGCCGGGTCCCAGTCGATCAGGCAATCCTCGAACCAGCGCATCCCGATCTTCCAGTGCGTCAGCAGATGCTTGGTCAGGTATGAGGCCACGATCATACGGGTGCGATTGTGCATCCGCCCGGTGACATACATCTCGCGCTGGCCGGCATCGACAAAGGGAATGCCCGTGCGCCCCTGTTTCCAGGCGATGACCTCCGGGCGGGTCTCGTCCTCGTTCCAGGGGAAGGCCTCCCATTCCTCGCGCCAGTTGCTGTCCAGCAGGTGCGGCGTGTGCCACATCAGGTGATAGGCAAACTCGCGCCAGGCCAGTTCCTTGAGAAAGGTCTCGGCCCCTTTCTTGCCGTCCTCCATCGCGCGCCGCCCGGCGTGCCAGCATTGGCGCGGAGTGATTTCCCCCAGTGCCAGGTTCTCGCTCAGGCAAGAGGTGCCATCGGTCCAGGGCAGATCACGGGTGTCGCCATAGGCGGCCACCTTTTCAGCCATGAAAGCCCCCAGCCTGCCCTGCGCCGCCTCCTCGCCCAGCTGCACCCAGGGCCGCACCACATCCGCGCCGCGCCGCATCGCGGCCGCCAACGCCCAATCCTCCAGTGACTCGCTGCTCGGCCAGGCATCCGGCGCCGGAATCCGGCCCGGAGTCGACAGCGGCGTGGCCACGTCCAGCCCCCGCACGGCCTTCCAGAACGGGGTAAAGACCTTGTAGAATCCGCCCTGCTTCGTCTCGACGCGCCAGGGTTCGAACATCAGGTGCCCGGCAAAGCTGGTCGCTTCGACGCCAGCCTCTTTCAGCGCGGATTTCACGGCCGTGTCCCGCTCTACGCTGGCCGGGTCATAGGCCCGCATCCAGTAGACGGCCCCTGCCCCGGTTTCCTCCACCAGCGCCCGCAGCACCTCCACCGGGTCGCCCGACCGCAGCACCAGCCGCGATCCCTTTGCCTCCAGCCGCTCTGCCAGGTGCCCGATGCCCAGCCCCATCCGCCATTTCGGCGCGGCGCCCAGCCCGTCCATCACCGCATCGCGGATCACGACCGGGATCACCGGGCGTCCGGCCTCGCAGGCGGCATCCAGCGCCGGATGATCGGACAGACGCAGGTCGCGCCGGACCCAGAGGATAACGGGAGATGTGTCGGACAAGGCGCGCTCCTTCTCTGGCTTGCCGGATGCGACATAGCGCAAACCTGCAAAGGACAAGCCCCGGATCAGAGAACCGCGTCGAGCGCCTCGATCAGCTTGGCCACCTCTTCCTCGCTGGTGTAGTGCACGAAGGACAGGCGCAACACGCCGCGCGCCGGGTCGATCCCCATCGCCTGCAAGGGACGCACAGCGTAGAAATCGCTGCCCCCGGCCATGATACCACGCGTCGCCAGCTCTGCCGCCGCGGCTTCGGCCGAGCTTGGCAAGGCCAGCGCCACGGTCGGCGCACGGTTAGCCGCGTCACGTGGCCCCAGCAGGCGAACGCCATTGCGTCCCGAAACCGCGTCCAGCAGGGGCTGCAACAGCCGTGTTTCATGCGCGCGCATCAGGTCGTGCAACTCATGCGCCTCACAGCCATGATGTGCGGCCAGCCCATCGACGTAATCCGCCATGCCGGCACAGGCGGCCACCTGGGCGTGGTCCGGCCCGGCGGGCGTGAACTTCTTGGTCAGCACGTCGCCGTTGAAGAAATGCGCCTGGTTCGGCAGCACCTCGGCCAGCGCGCGGCGCACAACCATGATCCCCTGGTGCGGGCCATAGGTCTTGTAGCTGGAAAACAGGTAGATATCCGGCCCCAGCTCGCCCACATCCGGGAAACCGTGCGGCGCATAGCTGACCCCGTCGACGCAGACAAAGGCCCCCGCCGCATGGGCGCGGGCGGTGATTTCCGTCACCGGGTTGATCTCTCCAACGACGTTGGAGCAGTGCGGAAAGCAGACCAGCCGCACTTTTTCGTCCAGCAGCGGTTCCAGCGCCTCGGGGTCGAGGTGGCCGGTGTCCGGGTCGATCTTCCATTCGCGGATCTCGATGCCCTCGGCCTCCAGCCGCCGCCAGGGGCCGGAATTGGCCTCGTGATCCTGGTTCGTGACGACAATCGCCTCTCCGGGCTGCATGAACTGCCGGAAGGCGCGCGCAAGGACATAGGTGTTCTGCGTGGTCGAGGGGCCAAAGCTCAGCTCGTCGCTGTCCACGCCAAGCAGCGCCGCCAGGCGGCTGCGCGCCTCGTCCATTTCCGCCCCCGCTGCCGCACTGGCGGCAAAGGGGCCGTAGGGCTGCACCTTGCGTTGGGTGTAAAAGCGCGTCAGCCGGTCGATCACCGGCTGACAGGCATAGGACCCGCCGGCGTTTTCAAAGAAGGCCTGCCCCTGAAGAGAGGGTTCGGAAAAGGCGGGGAACTGCGCCCGCACGAAATCGATATCCAGCATGTCACCCCAATCGCTCTTGCTTGCCGGAGACAATGCGCCTGTGACGCCGCGCGTCAACCCATGCCGCCAGGGCGAAACGGAAAAGGCCCCGGCGTCACCGCCGGGGCCTTTCCTGTCATGTATTGCGATGACCGCTTACAGCGCCTTCCGCTCGGCCATCAGGCCCTTCCAGATGGCAAAGCACATCACCAGCAGGACCACCGTGAACGGCAGGCCGGTGGAGATCACCATCGATTGCAGCGACGACAGGCCACCCGCCGAGAGCAGCAGCACGATGGCCACGGCACCCTCGAAGATGCACCAGAACACCCGCTGCGGCACCGGCGCGTCGACCTTGCCGCCCGCCGTGATCGTGTCGATCACCAGCGACCCGGAGTCCGAGGAGGTGACGAAGAACACGATAACAAGGATGATCCCGATGAAGGAGGTGATGGCCGCCAGCGGCAACTCATCCAGCATCTTGAACAGCTTGAGTTCCAGCGAGGCGCTCTGCGCGGCTGTATAGCCGTCAGCCACCACCTGGTGCACCGCGGTGCCGCCAAAGACGCTCATCCACAGAACGCAGACCAGCGAGGGGATCAGCAGCACGCAGATGATGAACTCGCGCACGGTACGGCCACGGCTGACGCGCGCGATGAACATGCCGACGAAGGGTGACCAGGAGATCCACCAGGCCCAGTAGAACGAGGTCCAGCCCTGGCTGAAGTTGACATCGCCCCGGCCCGCTTCGCCCGCGATCGTCTGGGTCATCGGGTTCGACAGTGCCGGCAGGTACTCGATGTAGGCAACCAGGTAGTCGACGAAGCCCGTAAGCAGCAGGATCGTCGGCCCGGTCAGCAGAACGAAGACCAGCAGCAGGAAGGCGAGGCCCATGTTGATCTCGGACAGGACCTTGACCCCGCCGTCGAGGCCACGCACCACCGAAACCAGCGCAACGGCGGTGATCGCGGTAATCAGGACCACTTCCGTGGCCGACCCGACGGGGATGCCGAATAGCTCGTTCAGACCCGCGTTGGCCTGCGTCGCACCAAAGCCCAGCGAGGTGGCCAGACCGAACAGCGTGGCAAAGACCGCCAGCGTGTCGATGATGTGACCCCACCAGCCCCAGACGCGATCCCCGAGCAGCGGGTAGAAGGCAGAGCGCAGCGTCAGCGGCAGCCCCTTGTTGTAGGAGAAGAGCGCAAGCGCCAGGGCCACGATGGCGTAGATCGCCCAGGGGTGCAGTCCCCAGTGGAAGATCGTCGCGGCAAAGGCAAGCCGCACGGCCTCCTGCTCGTCCGCTGCGGCGCCGCCCAGCGGTGCCCAGTCCGCACGGTTCGGCGACACGGTGAAGGCATCGCGCTGATCGGCGGGAACCGCGTCATCCAGCGCAGCGGCCAGCGCCGCCGGATCAGGGTTGGTCAGTCCGACCGCCGCGTCAAAGGCCTCGCGGCTTTCGAACCCGGCTGGCGCCCCTTCCTCCGGCACTTCGCCGGAGAAGCTCACGTTGTGATAGGCCCCACCGGAGGACGACGAGAAGTGGCTCATCGGTTCCGACACGCCGTAGAACATCAGGCCGATGCCCATACCGGCGGCAAACAACATCGCGAACCAGCCGACATAGCCGTAATCCGGCGTCGCATCTTGACCGCCCAGCCGCACGCTGCCGACCGGCAGGACGATCAGCAGCAAGCAGAACAGAACGAAGATGTTCGCCGCACCGAGGAAGAACCAGTCAAAGCCCTTGGTCACGGCACCAAAGAGCCAGCTGAAGATCTCGCCCGCCTGTTCCGGCAGAGCGAGCGTGTAAAAGACAAAAGCGATGATCGACAAACCGGAAATCAGGAAAACCGGATTGTGAATGTCCAGACCGAAGGGACCGATCTGTGTTTCGATGTTGTCCTGCCCGATTTCGTAATCGGTGTCGATCAGGTCCGAGACGCCTTCCGGCTCCGGTATGCCCTGATCGTCTGAGGTGTCAGCCATGTTTGGCCTCCCTGTACTTGCGTTTCCTTGGATGATCGGCGTCTGTGCGCCAATTGTTCGCCGTCAGCGCACCACCATGACCGAGACCTTGGCATGGCCCGCCACCGTGCCCCCGTTCGAGGGCCAGATGTAATCGGTGATGTTGGGAATATGGCTGGCCATGATGACCAGGTCCGCGCCGGTCTCGTCCACCGCCTTCAACAGCGTCGGGTCCAGGTCGATCGACGGGTCGTGACTGGTGACCGCGTGGGGTTCGGTCGACACCCCGTGCGCCCCGGCCTGCGCCTCGGCGAATTCCTTGAGTTTCTCGGCGAATTCCGCCGGCGTATGGGCGATCGAACTGGGCGTCGCCGCCGCGACGCCCACGTAGACCACCGTGGCCTCGTAGTGTCGTGCCAGATCGGCCGCACATCCGAGCGCCTTTTCAAGGCGATCTATGTGCTTGAGGTCGACCGGCACCATGATCCGTTTGAACACGTCCCACTCCCTTTGATTTTTTTGCCGGAAGCGCGCGTCCTGGGCGGAACGGCCATCCGGCACTTGCATGTCCGTGACGTCCTGCTCGGCGTCGCGACCTTCAAAGCCTAACCCGGAAACGAGGGTGAGGACAAATCATCAAGACACTCGATCAACCAAAAGCGACATCCCAGGTCGCGAAAATGTTGCCAAAACAACAAAATAGCCCCGCAGCCGAAAACCGGCAGCGGGGCTGTCATTGGCACCGCGCGCCCTGGCGGGCGCGGCCTAAGGCACGCGGTTCAGTCCAGAACCTTGCGCAGTTTCCCGGCGATTTCGGCGATCTGCGCCATGTCCCCCGGCTTCCCTGGCGGACGCAGCGAGACACCTTCCCAACGCGGCAGGACGTGGAAATGCAGGTGAAAAACCTCCTGCCCGCCCGGCGCCTCGTTGAACTGCTGCACGGTGACCCCGTCCGCGCCCAGCGCCGCCATCGCGGCATTGGCCACCTTCTGCGTGGTCGCCATGACGCTGGCCAGCTGGTCGGCCGAGGCGTCCAGCAGGTTGCGGCAGGGTGTCTTGGGGATCACCAGGCAATGACCGTCGGCCCGCGGGAAGATGTCCATGAAGCACAGCGTGTCCGCGTCCTCGTACACCCGGGTCGAGGGGATCTCGTCCCGCAGGATCTTGGCAAAGATGTTCTGATCGTCATAGCTCATGCGTTCACGTCCACCACCACGCGGCCCTTGACCTGGCCCTTGAGGATATCCTTGCCAAGTTGCGGCAAGTCGGACAGCGTCGCGGGCTGGACCATCGTTTCCAGCTTGTCCATCGGCAGATCGCGCGCGATCCGCTGCCAGGCCCTTACGCGGTTGTCATAGGGCTGCATCACGCTGTCGATCCCCAAAAGGTTGACGCCGCGCAGGATGAAGGGCGTGATCAGCGCGCCTTCGATCGCGGCGCCGCCGGCCAGGCCGATGGCCGCGACGGATGTGCCGTATTTCATCTGTTTCAGCACCCGACCCAACATGGCCCCCGCCACCGCGTCGACACAGCCGGCCCACAGCTCGCTTTCCAGCGGCTTGCGGGTGACTTCGGCAAACTCCTCGCGCGGGACGATCTGCGTCGCGCCCAGCGCGCGCAGATAGTCTTCCTGTTCGGGCCGCCCGGTGACAGCGGCCACCTCGTGACCCAGCCGGGCCAGGATCGCCGTGGCGACCGAGCCGACGCCGCCCGCCGCCCCCGTCACCAGGACCGGCCCGTGACCGGGTTGCAGCCCGTGATCTTCCAGCGCCATGACCGCCAGCATGGCGGTCAGCCCGGCAGTGCCCACGGCCATCGCCGCGCGCGTGTCCAGCCCCTCGGGCAGCGGCACCAGCCAGTCGGCCTTGACCCGCGCCTTTTGCGCATAGCCGCCCCAATGCGCCTCTCCGACGCGCCAGCCGGTCAGCACGACCTTGTCACCGGGTTTGTATCGGTCGTCCGAGGACTCCTCGACCGTTCCGGCAAAGTCGATACCCGGCACATGCGGGTACTTACGAACCAGCCCGCCCCCCGGCCCGATGCACAACCCGTCCTTGTAGTTGACGGTCGAATATTCCACCGCCACCGTCACCTCGGCGTGGGGCAGGTCATCCGGACCGATCTCCCGTACCGCAGCAAAGGTCTTGCCGCTCTCTTCGTCCTTGTCGACAACCAGTGCCTTGAACATGGGTCACTCCCTTCCCTGTTGTTCGTTTCACACGGCCCCTGCGGGGCGGCGGGCGGGGCGTCTTTCGCTATCAGGCGAAACAGCGTCCGTCCGGCCCGCCCGTCACAGCCAGGGGCCCTCTTCCGGCATGAAGGCCAGGTCGCTGACCGGGGCCGCGACACCGGCGGCGGTCAGCATGGCATGAACCTGGCCGCGATGGTGGGTCTGGTGGTTGAACATGTGCGTCACACATAGAGCCATCGGCTTCGACACGTTGCGCCCCACCGCCCCCGAATACCATGACAATTCCCCCGCAAGATCCACAGCCCGCAGCCTTTCCGCCCAAAGCAGGATCTCGGCATCCGTGCGGAAGCGCGCGATTTCCCATTCTCCGCGCGACGCGGTCAGCGTCGGGCTTTCCGTGATCCCGCCCTCGGGGCGTGCGGTGCCGGCAAAGCGCGACATCCAGATCATGTCGCCCCAGAGCAGGTGGTTTGCTGTCCCCAGGATCGACCCGAAAAAGGCCTTGCGGTCCTTTCCCAGCTGCGCCTCGTCCAGGGCTTCGAAGGCATGTTTCATCTGCCGGTTCTGCCAGGCGTTGTAGCGCGCCATGACCAGGCAATAATCGGGTGAGATCATCATCCGCCAGGTTCCTTTCCCTCGGCCGCCGCGACCCGCTCCGACAGCCCAAAGCCGGGGCGCTTGCCCGGCGCATCGCCGACCGCCCCGCGGCAGAGGTTTGCAGAGCCCGCAGGCAAGGGCAATCCGATAAAGCCCCCGAACTGTCCCGCTGCGCCGACCGGACCACATCGACGGCACTTCTGAACCCTGACACGGCGTCCATCCCCCGCCCGTTCACCATTGCACGCAACTGTGACAGTCTGGCCCTAGAGAGAGGAACCGACAAAGCCCAGCCAACCCCACGGAGAAAAATGAGCAAGACCGAACCGACAACCCTGCTGTTCCACAGCGATCTGCGCGCGACGCTGGCCGGGGACCACCGCGTTTCGCCCCTTGGCCATGAAACACGCACGCAAGCCAAGCTGGTCGACACGTTCGACACGGAACTGGCTCATGCCGGGATGCTTATTGTCGCGGCGGAGGAAACCCTGACACTGCTGGACGCTAGCGGAGCGGAAACCCGGCAGGACAGCGCCCGGGCCGGGTTCATCGACGAGATGCCGGAAGGCCCCGTGACCGACATCCTTGCAAAACGCCTGTCGCCGCTGCGACGGCTCCTTGATCTGGTGGCAGCAGAGATGTGTGCACAGGACGTTGCCCTCCGCGACGCCAAGGACAGGCTCTTGTGCCACGGCCACCTTCGCCTCCTGACGACGAAAGACGGGCATCAGGTCAGCCTGCTCGGGCTGCGCCCCTTGTCCGGCCGGAAAGGTGATTTCAAGCGGCTGGTGAAACACCTGCGGTCCGACCCTTCCCTCTGCCCCCCGCGCCAGGCGCTGGAGGCGCTTGCCCCCGGCGTGACCGCCTACCAGCCCAAGCCGGATGTACCGCTTTTGCCGGACATGCCGGCCTTTGACGCGGCCTCGGCAATCATCGCCGCGCACCTGCCCGTCGCGCGCGCCAACGAACCGGGCATCATCGCCGATCACGACAGCGAGTTCCTGCACGACTACCGTGTCGCCCTGCGCAAGATCCGCTCTGTCCTGTCCCTGTTCAAGGGGGTCTACAACCCCGAACAGGTCGCAGACCTCAAGGCGCGGTTGTCGGCGCTCATGTCCGTCACGGGCCTCCTGCGTGACCTCGACGTCTACCTGATCGAACGCCCTCGCTACGTTCAGATGGTTCCCGACAGCCTGCGCCCCGGCGTCGGCCTTCTGTTCGACCATTTCGCCAGGGAACGGCACGGCGCCCATGACGCGCTCTGCCGCCACCTGCAGAGCGAGACCTACGCCGCCGAGATCACGGCCCTGCAGGATCTTTTTGCAAATCCCCAAGAGCGCCTGTGTAGGGGGGAAGAGGCCGATCACCCGGCCCGCGACTACGCCCGGCAGCTGATCCGGAAACGCTATCGCAAGGTCCACAAGATCGCCCGCGCCATCGACGCGGACACGGCGGACGCGGAGATCCACCAGCTGCGCATCCAGTGCAAGAAACTGCGCTACCTGATGGAGTTCTTTGCCCCGCTCTTTGGCAAGGCAGAGATGAAACGCCTCATCAAGGCGCTGAAAAAGCTCCAGGACAACCTGGGCGATTTCAATGACAGCGTCGTCCAGCAAGTGGCCCTGTCCTCTGTCACCGGCAGGCTGACGGACACCGATCATGACGGGCAGCTGGAAATCGCCCGCAGCATCGGGGCGCTCACCACCGTTCTGCATCAGCGCCAGGATGCCGAACGCGCCCGGATCATGCAGACCTTTGCCGCTTTCGACGCGCCGAAGACACGCGCCGGGTTCAAGGCGTTGCTGGAGCCGCAGATCGGCTCTGACTGACGCCGGGCCGCGGGATTCGGCCGCGCAGCTGTCCCATCGTCCGGCAGGGCGTATCCGGACGACCGAACGGGTTCAGAAGGTCAAGAACCCGCCGCAACCATTTGTCTCGAAATGGTATTCCAAAATACGCATATTTCTTGATCTGCCTCAAGGTGGCCTGTCCCCGATTGGAGGAGGCTGAAAACACAGGCACCCGAATACCAGTGCAGTATCAGTATCAGACGGTTTCCTTGACGGGTGTCCAACGCATCGCCGTGGGGGAGACGACATGCACAAGACCCGAAAACGACTTTCCATCCTGTTTGCCGTCGCGGTCGGAGCCCTTTCTCCGGCCCATGCGCAAACCAATACCGAAACCCTGCAACTGGACAGCTCGCGGGCGGACAGCGTCACCGCGATCATCAAGTCGCTGGCGCCGATGGCCGGTCAGCCCGCCACGCCGCCGACCGGATCGCCGCCCGTGGTCACGCACCCCCTGCCGGATGTGTTCCTGCCGCCGGTGATCCTGGGGCGGCCCACGACCATCATCATCGACCGGCGGCCCATCGTCCTGAACTATGGCTACAGCCTGGACGTGACGGTGTATTTCGCCCATGACAGCGCCTTTCTGACGCCGCCCGCCCGTCGGGACCTGGACCTGATCGGCCAGGCCCTGCGGTCGGCGCAGTTGATGAACAACCGCTACCTGATTGCCGGACACACCGATGCGCGCAGTCCCGAGGACTACAACGTCGACCTGTCCTATCGCCGGGCCTGGGCGGTCAAGCGCTACCTGATGCGCTATCACTCGATCCCCTCGTGGCGGCTGGAAGTGGTCGGCTGGGGCGAGCGCTATCCGCGCAACCCCGCCGATCCCTATGCTGCCGAGAACCGGCGGGTCGAGATCACGCTGATCGACACGGTACAGCCGGTGGTCCCACAGCCCCTGCCCGTGCCGCAACCGGCGCCGCAGACCAGCGACCTCGACAAGCAGCCGGCGCCGCAACCCATGCTGCCGCCGCAGACCGGCGCGCAGTACGTTCCGCCGCTGCCGCCCTGCCCCGCCGGTGTCGTCAGCCCGGACGGCAAGGCGCTGGACCTCGACGATTTCTCGCCCGAGCCGGGCATCGACTGCGACCCGGCCCTACCGGCCTCGGGCCGGGTGATCGTCCAGCCCGACGGCCGCATCATCGTTCTTCACTAAGCCATTGGCGCCGCGCCCGCCCGGGCGCTGCGCGGAAATCCGGACCACATTGGAGGAGTCCCACATGAAAACCCTGACCAAGACCCTGATGGGCGCCTTCGCGAGCCTGGCGCTCGTGCTGGCCCTCTCGCTTGCCCCGGCACCAGGCTACGCAGGCGACCAGCCCAACATCCTGCCGGTGCCCGAGGACGCAGACCTCGACACGGTGCCCGGCAACTCGCGCGTGTTCGAACGCGTGCTGCGCGCCGTCATTACCGAGATGCAGACGATGGGCTTTCGCGTCTACGACCAGACCGGCGTCATCATGAGCTTTACCGATCCCAACCGCGTGCGCCGGTCGGATGCAGAGTTGATCGCCTTGGCCCAGCGCGTGCCCAACGTGCCGATCGACGTGATCCTGCCGATCCAGATCTACGCCTCGGCCAACCAGAACCCCTATATCCCCGACGTGCTGGACCTGCGCATCCGGGTGACGGGCCGCATGCTGCACGCACAGACCATGCAGAGCCTCGGCAATTTCGAGGTCGCCTTCGGCCCCGGCGCAGGCGAGATCCCCGTCGCCTCGCTGCCGCGTGTCTGCAACCGCGACTGCGTGCTGGAACATGTCGGCAACGAGGCCAAGACCATCGGCGCCGAAGTCGGTCGCGTCCTGGCCACGAAACTCGACGTGCTCTCGCCTGCCAGCCCCCAACCCATGCCGCAACAGCCGGTTGTCGTGACACCCCCCGTCGCCCAGCAGCCGGTCGTCCCGGCACCCGCGGGCTGCACCGGCCTGACCACCGCCTACACGCTGGCCTTCACCGGGTTCCAGCCCCAGGAAATGACCCTGATCGAAGGTTACCTGGCGGGCTTCAAGGGCTATGACCACCACCGCCCTGTCCGCGTGACCATGACCAGCGCCGATTACTGGTACGAGACCTGTTCGGACGTGGCGCGGCTGAACCGCAACCTGCGCCTGATGGTCGAGTCGATGGGCGTCCAGGCCCGGATCGCAATGGCGGGGAACCGCTTCGAGATCCAGAAGATCGGGTTGATGGGCAACCGTTGAACCCAATCGAAGACCGGGATGCGCCGTGCCTCGGCGCATCCCAAGGCCCCCGCAGATCGAAAGACCCACAGGATGCTCCGTCTCGCCTTCGCCCTCACCCTGTCGCTGGCCACGGCTCCGGCACTGGCCCAGGTCGCGACCTTCTCTGCCGATGACTATGGCAAGACCGACCTCGTCTTCCTGGAAAGCTCCGGCAATGCCAGCGCCTACATCGCGGCCCAGGACGGTGCGTTCGAGCCGATCCGCGAACTGCCCGCCGACGATCCCATCCGCCGCCTTGCCGCGGCCATCGGTCGGGTAGACCTGCTGGAACAGAACGACCGGGGCGGGCGTGACCTGGTGACCTGTACCGGCGCGATCCTGCCCGGTGGCTGGGTCCTGACCAACCACCACTGCATTCCCGAGAACGCTTCGCAAAGGTTGCTCGCCGGCTCGATCCTGACCGGCTACCTGGTGCAGGGCGACAAGGACACACGACGCTACACGCTGTCCATTGATCCTGCCGACTGGCATTCGGTACTGGATTTCAGCCTCGTGCGCATGACCGACATTCCGCAGGATGTCCTGCCGCTGCTGATCGAGGATGTCGCCGTCGACCCGGGCGATCCGCTGATGGTGATCCATCATCCGCTGGGCCGCCCGCAGGTCATGACGCGGTTCCGCTGTTTCGCCCTGCGCGAGCAGGACGGCGGGCCGATCCTGCGCCACCGCTGCGACACCCAACCCGGCAGTTCCGGCTCGATCCTCTTTGACCGCGAACTGCGCCCCGTGGCGCTGCACCATTCCGGCGGCATGACCCCCAACGACGACCGCAGCTTCAACAAGAGCACCCGGTTGAGCGCGATCCTGCAAGACTCCGGCCTGCTGCGCGAAATCACCGGCGCCGCCGCTTCGGCAACACCCGCCACGCCGCCCACGGCCCCCGCAACCGACGTGCCGCTGGAAAGCCGCCGCGCGCCCTCGGGGGCCGGCCTGAGCTCTGGCGGCGTCACCGACCTGCTGCGCGGAAACTGACCCCGCGCCGCCGTACCCAAGGGAGAAGAGACATGACAATCACCGCCCCCAAGTGGCTCACCGGACTGAGCCTTGCCCTTGCCGCTGCCCTGCCCGTGCAGGCCGACCAGGCCGAAGACATCCAGAAGATCATCACCTCGCTGGCCCCGGTCCAGCAGGAAAGCACCGCCCCAGCGCAAGAAGCCGCACGCGGTGTGCAGATCGGCGGGCGCACGGTCTGGGTGGTGCCGCAGCACAGCATCGACCTGCAGGTCTTCTTTGCGCTCGACAGTTACGAACTGACCTGGCGCGCGCGTGAGGACCTGGCCGCGCTGGGTCATGCGCTGGCCTCCTC
The DNA here is from genome assembly GCF_900101505.1 of Antarctobacter albus. Lineage (GTDB taxonomy): Bacteria > Pseudomonadota > Alphaproteobacteria > Rhodobacterales > Rhodobacteraceae > Antarctobacter > Antarctobacter albus. The sequence continues at coordinate 45,768 of NZ_FMZI01000001.1, read as the reverse complement.
GGCTTTGCGCCCGCACCGTTACCTGATCGCGGGCCACACGGACACATCGGGCGATGATGCCTACAATCTCTGGCTGTCGGAACGCCGCGCCGAAAGCGTCGCGCGCTTTCTGGTTGAGAACTTCCCGATCGACCCGCAACGCCTGGTGGCCGTGGGCTTTGGCGAGACGCGTCTCAAGACGCCCGGCAATCCGACCGCCGCAATCAACCGCCGGGTCGAGGTCACGCTGCTGCTGCCCGCAAGGCCAGAGGCGAACGCCCCAGCAGCCGCACCGACGGCTCCGCCGCCCGTCGAAAGCGTCGAGCCGGTTGCCCCGCCCGAACAGCCCCTGCCCGGCACGCTGCAAAAGGACAAGGACGGCAACATCACCATCACCTGGTAAGACATACAGGATGGCCTCCACCATGCGACGCAACCCGCCCCTGCCCCGGTTCGCCCTCGCGATTGCCCTGGCCGTGCTTTGCCCAACCGGCCCGTTCTGGGCCGAAGAGCCGGCCTCGACCGTGCTGACCGGCCACCAGGGCGCCATCGACGCCGCTACATTCAGCCCCGACGGGCGGCATGTCCTGACGGGCAGCGCCGATTTCACCGCCGAACTCTGGGAGGTCTCGACCCAGCGCGGGCTGGCCATCCTCGAAGGCCACGAACATCGCGTCAGCGGTGTCGCCTTCAGCCCCGACGGCACCCGCGCCCTGACCGCCAGTGCCGATGGCACCGCGCGGGTCTGGGACCTGTCCACCGGCAAGGAAGTCCTCAAGCTGGCGCAGGACGGCGGGCGCTTTACCTCTGCCGCCTACAGCCCCAACGGGCGGCAGGCCGTCACCGGCGGCAATGACGGCATCGCCCGGCTCTGGGACCTGCGCAGTGGCGCCGAGCTGCGCAGCTTTGCCAGCCACGCGGAAACCATCACCTCGCTTGCCATCAGCCCGGACGGCACCCGCCTCTTGACCGGCAGCACCGACCGCACCGCCCGGCTCTGGGACATGGCAAGCGGCGAGGAGATCCGCCGCCTCGACGGTCACGAGGCGCTGATCCTCTCTGTGGCCTTTGGCCCCGAAGGCAAGCAAGCGATCACCGGCAGCTGGGATAAAAGCGCGATCCTCTGGGAAGTGGAGACCGGCAAGGTCCTGCGCCGCTTTCCCGGCCATGAGGCCGCGATCCGCGCCGTCGATCTCAGCCCGGACGGCGCGCTGGCGCTGACGGGCGAATGGAACCGCAAGGCCTATCTCTGGAACGTCGAAACGGGCGAGGAACTGCAGGTCTTCGACGGTCACGGCGCTTCGATCGACGCGGTGGATTTCGCGCCCGACGGGCGCAGCCTGCTGACCGCCAGCTGGGACGGCACGGTTCGGCTGTGGTCGCTGCCAGAGATGCTCTGGCCCGATCTGCCCGAACGCCAACCGGTGATCGCGGCACCTCAGCCCGCCTTCAAGGCGCCTGTCACCGTGGCCGTCGCCCGGCCCGAAACGCTGGTCCTGATCATCGGCAACCGCAGCTATGCCGAGGCGCCGCCCGTCGCCTATGCCCACAACGATGCCGAGGCCTTTGCCCGTTATTTCCGCGAGACCCTGCAGGTCCCTCAGGAAAACATCATCGTCGAAAAGGACCTGAACTCGATCGGCATGGCGCGCTGGTTCGGCACCGACGAGGTGCCGGACGGGCGGCTGGCCCGCCGGGCGCGCTTTGTCGACGAGATCGTGGTGATCTACTCCGGCCACGGTGTCCCGGTCTTTCACGAAGAGGGCCTGCCCAGCGGCTACCTTCTGCCCGTGGACGTGCCCGCCGCCGAGCCCGGCTTTGGCGCTTACCCGCTGGACATGCTGATCCGCCAGCTGGAAACCCTGCCGGTGAAATCCGTCACCGTCCTGCTGGACGCCTGTTTTTCCGGCCTGTCGACGCAGGGCAGTCTGGTGCCCGGCGTCTCGGGCGCCTTCGGCGTCGCGGTGGCCCCGCCGCAGGAAAAGGCCCGGGTGTCCGTCCTGACGGCCACCGATTTCCGCACGCCTCAATTCGCGCATTGGCTGGACGACAAGGAACAGGGCGCCTTCAGCTATTACACTTTGGAGGGGTTGCGCGGTGCGGCGGATGCCGATGGCGACGGGCGCATCCGCCTGTCGGAATTGCGTGATCACATCGACGAAAGATTGGCGCAGCAGGACCTGCGCCAGTCGCCCAGCCTGTTGCCCGGCAGCGAGGACAACGTGCTGGCGGAATACGTCACGGAAGACTGACCCATGTTGCGCTTTGCCCTCTTGTCTGCCCTTGTCTCGCTGGCGCTTGCCCTGCCCCGGCCCGCCCTGGCGCAGGCCGAAACCGTGCTGGGCGCGGAACTCTGCCGCATGGCAGAGGGGCAGATACCGGCGGGCAGCACCATCGCCCTGGCGGCACCGCTTGCGGCGGAAACGCCGCTGCCGGTGGCCCAGGTCGAGGCGATCATGAGCCGCGCCGCCCAGGAAATGTGCGCAGATTGGCCCGCCAAGCCGCGGATCCTGGCCGGAAGTGCCGAATTGCGCGCCTCGCTGGCCCTGGTGCTGAACCGGCAGGGCACCGCCGCCTGGCAGGAGACCGTGCAATCCACCCTCCGGCAAGAGGCGGATTTCGTGCTGGTCGGGGAAACCGGCATCGCGGCCGGCGACGTAACCCTGCGGCTGACGCTGGTCGATCTCAGCGACGGGCGCGTGATCGTCAAGACCTCGGACAGGCCACTGACCGGGCTGACAGGGCAGGCCGGGGGCGATCCGCGTGCCGCCATCGGCGCCGCCATCCGCCAATTCCTGGACATGCTGCCCGAGGCGCGGGCCGAGATCACAATCGGCGCCTTCGTGAACGAGACCTCGGGGCTGGAAACGCCCGTCGGTCTGGCGCTGGCGGACATGGCGGTCGAGGCCTGGCTGGATGCGGCCAATTCCGTCACGGCGCTCTTGCGTGATGCGCCCCCGGCGCGTGTGCGGCGCGGCCCGCCCCCCGCGAGCGGTTATTACCTGGGCGGAAGTGTCCGCCTGATCGACCGCAACCGCTTTCAACTGGTGCTGCGCCTGTCGCAGGACGGTGCCCTGCGGGCCTCGCGCACGCTGGACCTGTCCTCGCTGCGGATGCCTGCGCATCTGCGGGCGCTGCTGGATCCGGCCAACATGGCGCAGAGCACCGGGCTGGACGGGATCGCGGGCGCGCTGGCGGCGATGGGCAAGGGGCAATTGACCCTGACACCCTCCGGCGGGCGGGCCGGGATCTACCCCGTTTGCCGCGCCACGGACGCGGCCCGCGTGCCCAGTGATTGCGCCGACAGCCTGATGCGGCTGACACTGGGGGCCGACCGTGCCGGGGCGCTGGTCTGCCTGTCGCTGGATGAACACGGGCAGTTCTACATCGTCCTGCCCGCCGATTATGCGCCTGATGTGCGGGTCAATGCGGGTCAGAGGCTCACCCTGCCCGACGACCTGCCACCGCTGCCCGGCGGGAACCATGTCTACTGGCCCGCGATGGGGCCACCGGCGGAGACGCTGCTGGGGTGCCTGTTGTACCCCGCGTTGCCGCCCGGCCTGATGCAGGCGCTGCGGGGACTGGACGGCGCACGGCTTGCCCCCGCCGACCGGCTGGCGATGCTGGCGATCCTGCGCGATGCGGGGCCGCTTGCAGGCGCCGCCACCCGCGTCCGCATCATCGACGGCACCCGCGTGAAATGAACCCAACGGAAATCGGGCGGACCCGGGGAAGCCCCGGACCCGCCCGCCCGTGCCTGGCCAGAGGGAATGGCTCAGAACGTCTTGGTCAGGCTGACCTTGAAGGTCCGGCCAGGCGCCTTGCGCGTGGGCGAGGACAGGTGCCCGACATAATCGGCGTCAAAGACATTCTCGATCCCGAACCGCACCTCGGTGCCCGTCATCCAGGCCGCCCGGTCCGGCCGCCAGGTGGCGCGCAGGTTGTGCAGGGTGACATTGTCCAGATCGGCGCCCAGCGCATCGCGGCGGTCTGCGGAATGCACGACCTCCCAGCTCAGGTCCAACCCGTCATCCCATTTCTTGCCCAGCGTTAGTTGCACGCGGTCGGCGGCGGTGTTGCGCCACGTGATGCCGCCCGCGCCCGGGGCGAATTCCTCACCAGAACCGACGTGGCCCGCGAAATCGACATAGGCCCCGCTGGCATGCCCGTAAGAGGCCTCCAGCTCCAGTCCCCGTGTCTCGACCCGGTCGAGGTTGGTCGAGGTGGACCCTGCGGCGGTGTAGCTGGTGATGTCCCACATGGTCGTGGCATAGAGGTTGCCGCGAATGGTGAAAGTATCGCCCGTGCCAAAGACATCCGAGCCGGTGTATTCCGCCCCGAACTCGAAGGTATGCGATTTTTCGGTGGTATCCATGCGGGCAAGTGCCGTGGCGCTGGCGCCCAGGTCGTCGATGATCGGCAGGCCCTCGGTATAGGCGGCACTGCCGAAGACCGAGACTCCGTTGCCGATATCATAGGACAGGGCCAGCCCGCCCATCAGCGCATCATTGGTGAACTTGCCATAAGTGGTGGCACTTTCGACGGTCGAGGTCTCGTAGCGCAGCGCCGGCGTGACCGTGAAGGCGCCCATCGAGATCTCGTCCACGAGGAACAGCGCAAAGCGCCGGTCGGACCCGCCCGGGGCGCCGGCGGCATCGTTGTCCTTGCGATCCCGGTGGATGAACTCGGCACCCGCAAGCAGGTCATGCCCGACAGCGTCCGAGCCGAACAGCGCGCGGTTCGACAGGGTCAGCTTGGTCGTCTGATAGCGCTGGTCCGCGTTGACCGTCCCGACAAGGAAAGGAAAGGTCGGCGTCCCCTCCAGCGGTGATGAGCCGGGGACATAGTCATATTCGATCACCTGGTCCGCGAAGGACAGGTTCACCCGCATGTCCACCAGGTCGCTGACCGGGTTGAAGCGGTAGTCGATCACCGCCTGCCGCGTGTCGGTCAGCCGGTCGACATTGCCGAATGTGCCTCCGGTGGTGGCGAACTGGTCATAGGGCACGTCCTTGTCATCGGCCACGGTCTGCGAATAGCTGAAGGTCAGCTCATGCGCGTCGTCCTGGCCAAAGGTGAACTTGGCCTTGGCCAGCCCCGAGGGTGTGCGGAAGGCGCTGTTGCCGATGGTCCGCCCGTCGCCCGAGGTCAGGTCGTCCTGATCCCGGAGCGTGTAGTTGAGCAGGAACTCCGCGCGATCGGCAGGCTGCCAGGCCAGGGTCGTCGAACTAACCTTCCCCGCCCCGTTCGAGCTGAATTCAAAGGTCTGGGCACCGGCAAAGCCCGGAACGCCGCCGGTGAAATCCGAGGCATCCTTGCTTTCCAGCTTGACCACCCCGCCGACGATCCCCGACCCGTAGGCAAAGCTGCCGATGGTGCCGCGCAGGACCTCGGCGTTCTTGTATAGCAGCGGATCGGTGAAGAGCTGCGTTCCGATCCGGTACAGTTCCTCTGACCCGACGGCGGCGCCATCCACCAGCACCGCGATCTTCTGGTCCGAGCCATAGGTGGTATTCGCGCCAAACCCGCGAATGTTGATCCCGGACCCCTGCGGCGTGGTCCCGTTGACCAGGGTCACGCCGGGCACGGAATCAATAAGCTGCGCCACCGTGCTGGCCTGGCGGTCCTGGATCTCTTCCTCGTCGATGACGGTGCGCGACAGCGCCGTGCCATGGGTGAGGTCCCGTTTGCCGCCGGTCAGAACCAGCGTCCCAAGGAACCCCGGGGCGTCCTGTGCAGCCGCTGGCAAAGCCAGCGACATGCAGACAAGCGCGGTGGTTCCGCGCAGGAGATGAGTGAGCATATGCGCCTTCCTTCGTGTCCATTTAGGTGCCGTGGCTTGCGAAGGCTGGCGCGGGCGAATTGTTGCCTGGGCGATAAATCTTATCGTGACGGGTTGCAGCCTTAGGATATTCAGACTAAAATAGTCAAGTAATTAACGTAAGCCACGCGGGGCAGCAGTCCGGCGAAGCCAGCAGACTTTCCCTGACCCGAGGACGTCATGACCGAGCAGCTTACGCCGTCACCACAACAGATCCGTGCCGCCAAGGCGGACAACCCCAGGATGCGCGCGCGCGATCTTGCCACGCAGCTGGGCATCGCCGAGGCCCAGCTTGCCGCGGCCCGTGTCGGTGACGGTACAACCCGCATCGACGCCCACCCCGACCGGATCATGCCGGGCGCAGAGCGCCTGGGCGAGGTCATGGCCCTGACCCGGGTCGAGGGCTGCGTGCACGAAAAGGTCGGGACCTATGCCAACTATCATCCCGGAGAACATGCCGCGATGGTGCTGGCCGAGGACATCGACCTACGCATCTTCCCCTCGCATTGGGTGCATGCCTACGCGGTCGAAACGCCCGGCCAGGACGGCGCCGCCCCGCGCCGGTCGTTGCAGGTCTTCGATGCGGCGGGCGACGCGATCCACAAGATCCACCTGCGCGAGACCTCGAACCATGACGCATGGGCCGGTCTGGTGTCCGAATTGGCGCTGCCCGACCAGGCTCCGGGCCAGGCGGTGGCGCCCCGCACACCCGTCGAGGCGGCGAAATCGCGTCCCGACAAGCTGGAGATCCTGCGCGAGGAATGGGCGCGGCTGACCGACACGCACCAGTTCCTGCTGCTGTGTTCCAAGCTCAAGATGAACCGTCTTGGCGCCTACCGGATAGCGGGTGCGCCCTTTGTGCGCGCGCTGGCGCCAGAGGCGGTCAACGCCATGCTGGAGGCGGTGCGCGACGCCGGGGTCGAAGTGATGATCTTTGTCGGCAACCGGGGCTGCATCCAGATCCATTCCGGCCCGATCAAGACCCTTCACCCGATGGGTCCCTGGCAGAACGTCATGGACCCCGGATTCAACCTGCACCTGCGGCTGGACAAGGTGGCCGAGGTCTGGGCCGTGGAAAAACCCACGCAGCGCGGGCCCGCCATCTCTGTCGAGGCCTTCGACGCCGATGGCGCCCTGATCTTCCAGGTCTTCGGCGTCGGCAAGGAAGGCCGTGACTCGCGGCCCGACTGGGGCCGGATCGTCGCGGCGCTGCCCGCACGCGAAGAGGTTCCGGCATGAGATTCTGCAAATCTTCCAATGGCCTGGCCATATTCACCAGCCTTGCGACCGCCATGTTCGGCGGGCTTGTGGCGCTGACCGTTTCCGCCCAGCAACCTGCCCCCGCCCACCCGCAGGCGGATGTCCTGTCGATCGGTGGCGCAGTGACGGAAATCGTGGTGGCCCTGGGTCAGCAGCACCGCTTGCTGGCCCGCGACACCACCTCGACCTACCCCCCGGCAGTGACCAACCTGCCGGACGTGGGGTACATGCGCGCGCTGTCTCCCGAGGGCGTGCTCTCGGTCGGCCCGAGCCTGATCCTGTCAGAGGAAGGCGCCGGACCGCCCGAGGCCCTGGAGGTGATCCGCGCAGCCGACGTGGCCTATGTCGAGGTGCCCGACGCATTGGACGCCGCCGGCATCCTCTCCAAGATCGAGATCATCGGCAGCGCCCTGGGCGTGCCGGACCGGGCCACGGAACTGGCCGCAGAGGTCGGCGCGGCACTGGATACGGCGCAGGCTCGCGCCGACATCCCCGCTGAGGATCGCAAGCGCGTGCTCTTTGTCCTGTCCACAGATGGCGGCAAGATCAACGCCTCGGGCACCGGCACGGCGGCGGATGCGATCATCCGCATGGCCGGCGGCGTGAACGCCGTCGACGATTTCACCGGCTACAAGCACCTGACCGACGAGGCCGTGGGCATCTCGGCCCCCGACGTGATCCTGATGATGGACCGCAGCGGCGACCATGCGGCGGCGGACGACGAGCTGTTCGACATGCCCGCCATCCGCCTGACCCCGGCGGCGGAGACCCGGTCCGTGGTGCGCATGGACGGGCTGTTGATGCTTGGTTTCGGCCCGCGCACGGCAGAGGCGGTCGAGGCGCTGAACGCGGCACTTTACGGGACGCCGGGCTGATCCGATGACCGCGATCACGGACCCTCTTGTCCCGCCGCGCGACCGGCTGTCCCGCGCTCGCGCGCTGCACTGGATGCTGGCCGCATTCCTGCTGCTCTGCGCGCTGGCCAGCCTGCAGGTTGGCGCCGCCGATGTGACCCTGACCGCCCTGCTGGGCAAACTGGTCAGCGGCGAGGCCCTGAGCCAGATGGAACGGGTTGTCCTCTTTGACATCCGCCTGCCACGCCTGACGATGGGTATCCTTGTGGGTGCCGCGCTGGCCGTGTCCGGCGCGGCCATGCAGGGGCTGTTCCGCAACCCTCTGGCCGATCCCGGCATTGTCGGCGTGGGCGCAGGCGCCGGGCTGGGCGCAATCCTGGCCATCGTCTTGGGCGCCTTGCTGCCCGCGTGGATGCAGGAGCTGACCGGCAACCATCTGACGCCCTTCGCCGCTTTCCTTGGCGGCTGGGGGTCGACCCTGCTGCTTTATCGCGTGTCCACCCGCCACGGGCGCACCTCTGTCGCGACAATGCTGCTGGCAGGCATCGCGCTGGGGGCATTGGCCGGGGCGCTCTCGGGCATCCTGGTCTATATCGCCGATGACCGGCAGTTGCGCGACCTGACATTCTGGGGGCTGGGGTCGCTCGCCGGGGCAAGCTGGGCCAAGGTGTTCGCGGCAGGGCCTTTGATCCTGCTGTCCATCGGCGCGGCCCTGATGCTGGGGCGCGGGCTGAACGCGCTGGCGCTGGGAGAGGCGACCGCCGCCCATATCGGCATCAACGTCCAGCGCATGAAGAACATCGCCATCCTTGCCGTGGCGGGTGCCGCCGGCGCCGCGGTCGCCGTCTCGGGCGGCATCGGATTCATCGGGATCGTGGTGCCACACCTTCTGCGGCTGCGGTCCGGCCCGGATCACCGCACGCTCTTGCTGAATTCGGCGCTTCTGGGGGCCAGCCTGCTGATCCTGGCGGATGTGATCGCCCGCGTCATCATCGCCCCCGCCGAACTGCCCATCGGGATCGTCACCGCCGTTCTGGGCGCGCCGGTCTTTCTGTGGATCCTGCTGAAACGACGGGGGATGGTCGAAACATGACACTGGAGGCACAGGAAATCCGGGTCCGCTATGGCCGCCGCGAGGCGCTGCGCGGCGTCAGCCTGACCGCAGAGCCGGGCGAGGTCACGGCCATCGTCGGCCCCAACGGGTCGGGCAAATCCACCCTGCTGGGTGCGATCGACGGCACCCTGCCGCACCGGGGCCACGTACGCCTGAACGGGCAGGACGTCTCGGGGCAGCCCGCCTGGAAACTGGCCGCCACCCGCGCCGTCCTGCCGCAAGCCTCTCGCCTGGCCTTTCCCTTTACGGTGATCGAGGTCGTGCGCATCGGGTTGCAGGCGGGCACGGCGGGCGACCGGCCAGAGGTGCCGATGCAGGCGCTGGCCCGCGTCGGGCTGGCGCATTACGCCGACCGGCTGTTCCAGGATCTCTCGGGCGGAGAGGCACAGCGCGTCATGCTGGCGCGAGTGCTGGCACAGGTCTGGGCGCCGGTCGAGGACGGCGCGCCCCGGTGGCTCCTGCTGGACGAACCGGTCTCCAGCCTCGACATCGCGCACCAGTTGCAGGTGATGGAGATCGCGCGGGATTTTGCGCGCGGCGGTGGCGGGGTCCTGGCCGTCATGCATGACCTGAACCTGACCGCGCTATTCGCCGACCGGATCGCCGTCCTCGCCGAGGGGCGGCGCGTGGCCTTCGGCCCCCCTGCCGACGTCCTGACCGACGACACCCTGTCGCGCGCCTACGGTTGTGCGCTGCGCGTCTCTGCCCCGCCGCCGGCGGACATTCCCTTTATCCTGCCGCACGCAGCATCCGCCTGAAAGGTCACCCATGCGCCTTGCCGCCCTCATATTCTGCCTTGCCACGCCCGCGCTCGCCGATCCCGATATCGTCATCCTCGGAGAGGTCCACGACAATCCCGACGCGCACATCGGGCAGGCGCGAGCACTGGAAACCTTGCAGCCCACCGCCGTGGTCTTTGAGATGCTGACACCCGACGACGCACGCCGCGCCGATCAGGACCGCGACCAGATCCCCGCGATCTGGGGCAATTCTGGCTGGCCGGACTACGCGCTGTACGCCCCGATCTTCGACGCCCTGGGCGCGGCGCGCATCGTCGGCGCTGCAGCACCGCGCGAGAACGTGCGTGCGGTCTATGGCGATGGCGCCGCCGCGCTCTTTGGCAGCGATGCGCCAAGGTTCGGCCTGGATGCCCCCTTGCCCGGGGCACAGCAGACCCAACGCGAAGAGATGCAGTTCGAGGCCCATTGCCGGGCCATGCCGCGCGAGATGATGGCGGGCATGGTCGAGGTCCAGCGCTACCGTGACGCCGTCTTTGCCCGCGCCGCGCTGGAGGCGCTGGACCGCTACGGCCCGCCCGTCGCGGTGATCGCGGGCAATGGTCATGCCCGCACCGACTGGGGCGTTCCCGCCATGATCGCCCGAGCCGCGCCAGAGGTGACGACCCATGCAACGGGCTTTGTCGAAGGCCCGACCGACATGCCCTTCGACACGGTCACCATCGTCCCCCCGGCAGAGCGTGACGATCCCTGCGCCAGCCTGAAAACAAACTGAGGGGAGACCGCCATGTACCTGGCAATGAACCGTTTTACCGTCCTGCTCGAGAACGCGGCCGAGTTCGAGGATCTCTGGCTGTCGCGCGAAAGCCACCTCCGCGACATGGCGGGATTTGTCGCCTTCGACATGCTGCGCGGCCCCGAGGAAGACGGCAGGATCCTCTATGCCTCGCACACCGTCTGGGAAACCGAGGTGCATTTCCGCGCCTGGACCGGCAGCGAGGAATTCCGTGCCGCCCACGCCCGCGCCGGCCAGAGCCGCAAGCTGCACGAAGGTGCGCCCCGGTTCGAGGGCTTCACCTCCATCCAGAGCATCGAGGCCCGGGCGGCATGAGCGCCCCCTGCCAGGATCAGGACGACCGTTTCCGCACGGTCTGCTGGCGCGAGATTCTGCAATCCGGCACGGATCCGTCTGACAGCACGGGTCTGGCGCTGGAACAATTGATCGACCTGCAGCGGGCGACGGGACCGGCGCCCGATCCGCGCCGCCCTCAATAGCCAATTCTTTCTGTCAGGTATTGCCTGACAGGACCCCGCCTGCTAGGCACATGATTAACCAGCCCGGGTGTCCAGCCCCAGCCAGACACGAAAACCCACCGATGGGGGCTGGTTTGATGAACCTTCCGTCCTTTGACATTCCGGCGCTCTGCGCCCTTGCCATCACCCTTGCGGCACCCGCGCAGGCAGAAACCGTGCAGGGTGCGCATGTCTCGCTGGAACTCAACGCGCTGGAGCCGGTCGACGGCGCCTGTCGCATCAGCTTCCTGATCCAGAACGGCCACACCAACGACATCGCGCAGGCCGTCTACGAGGCGGTTCTGTTCGACACCGAGGGCCGCGTGGATCGTATGACCCTGTTCGATTTCGGGGATCTTCCCGCCGCCCGCCCCCGCGTGCGCCAGTTCCTTGTTTCCGGCCTGGCCTGTTCCGACCTGGGCCGCCTTCTGATCAACGGCGCCGAGACCTGCGAGGCCGACAGTGCCGACGCCTGCACGCAGGACCTGGACCTGCGCAGCCGCACGGACGTGGAGATCATCGGATGATCGAGACTTTGCGAGACGCCCTGCAACGGATCTTTGACCTTGGCGGCCCGGTCGTCATCCTGCTGGGTGCGCTGTCGATCGTCGTCTCGGCGGTCGTGCTTTACAAGTTCTGGCAGTTCACCACCGCGGGCGTCGGGCGCCACCGCGCCCTGCGCGAGGCAATCGAGGCCTGGGACATGGGCAACCGTCTGGCCGCGCGCCGCCACCTGGACCTGTCGCGCAGCTATTTGCGCCCGGTGGTGGCGATGGCGCTGGACGGCCAGGGCGATGCCGACCGGCTGGAAGCCGAGGCGGAAGCGCGATTTGCGCGGCTGGAATCCGGGCTTCGCCTGCTGGATTCCATCGCGCAACTGGCGCCGCTTCTGGGGCTTTTCGGCACGGTTCTGGGCATGATCTCGGCCTTTCAGGCCCTGCAGGAGGCCGGGGCGCAGGTCGATCCCTCGATCCTCGCGGGCGGCATCTGGGTCGCTCTGCTGACCACCGCCGTGGGGCTGGCCGTCGCCATGCCCACCGCGCTGGTGCTGAGCTGGTTCGAAGGCCGCATGGATGCCGAACGAGTGCTGGCGCAAAAGGCCCTGCGCACGATCCTGGCCCCCGCCGGCCAGGCCCAGACCTTTGCCCCTGCAGCGACCGCAGCGCCGGCCCATGCGTAGGCGTCACCGGCGGCGAAAGCTGTCGATGACCTCGCTCATCGACGTGATCTTTCTTCTGCTGCTGTTCTTCATGCTTTCCTCGACCTTTTCGCGCTTTGCCGAGGTCGAACTGGCTGCGGGCGGCGCCGGGACTGGCGCCGCCTCCAACCTGCGCCCGGTGTTCCTGCGGCTGGCGCCGGACGGGCTGAGCCTCAACGGCACCCCGCATGAGTTCACGGCTTTGCCCAAAGCGCTGCGCCAGCATCAAACCGACACGGAAACCGACCTGCCCGTCATCGTCGCCCTGCAGGGCGAGGTCACAGCCCAGCGCCTGACCGACCTGCTGGTGGCAATCCGCGCCCTGCCCGGCCTCAAACTCACGGTACTGGAGGCCTCATGAGAGCGCGCCGCCAGAAAACCGAACGTGAACCGACCATCGCGTTGATCAACATCGTCTTCCTGATGCTGATCTTCTTTCTTGTGGCGGGGACACTGGCCCGCCCGCTGGACAAGGATCTGACGCTGGTGCGCACGGCGGATCTGGACACCGCCGCGCCCGCCGATGCGCTGGTGATCCACGCGGACGGACGCATGACATGGCGCGGCGCCTCGCAGGACAGTGCCGCCAGCTTCATGACCCAGCTGCCTGCAGAGGCGCGCGCCCGGCTGCGCGTGATTCCCGACCGGGATCTGAACGCCGCCGATCTGGTCCGGATCGGTCGGGCGCTGCGCGGGGCTGGCGCCGAAAAAATTGTCATTGTCACCGAGAAGGCCGTGGAATGATCGTCTCGTCCCGACTTGCCAAATCCTCCGCCGTGTCGCTGGCGCTGCTGGCCCACGGCGCCGTGGCGCTGACCCTTGCCAGCCCCGAAGACCCCCGGACCGAAGGCGCCTCGGGCGGGGCCGAGGTGCGGCTTGGGTCGTCATTCGCCGACATGGCCGCTGGCCGGGTGCAACCCGAGCCGGCAAAGACCCCGGCAGAAGGCGCCGAACCGGAGCAACTGACACCCGAGCGGGCCAAGGATCCTGTGGAGCAGGCAAAACCGGACGAAACCGCACCTGACCGGACGAGGGATAGCGCCGACCGCCCCGCCCCGGAAAAAGCGGCACCGGAACGGCCCAGGGACAGGGCCGAGACCGCGCGCCCCGATCCCACGCCGCCGGAACCGATGGCCCGCCGTCTGGCTGCGGTCGACCCGGCACAGAAGGACACCGGCCCGCGCCTGGTGTCGCAGAAACCCGATACTCCCGAAACGCAGGACCTTGCCGCCTTGGCCCCCGCGCCGGAACGGGTCACACCGGAACGGCCAGACCCCGCGCCCGCGATCAAACCCGTCGCACCGGACAGCGCCCCCACGACGGCACGGGTGACCGGCGAAGCACCGAAGAGCGCGGCAGTCTCCCGTTCGCTGCGACCGAAGATGCGCACGCCGGAATTCGAGGCCGCGAACAAGCCAGCCCCCAAACCCAGGCCGGTGGCCAAGCCAAGGGCGAAACCCGCACCGCAGGGCGGCGGCGCCGCGCGCAACGCCCGCGCCGGCAACCCCACCGGAAACGACGCGGCCAAGGCGCGCAACTCAGGCAACAACGGTCGCAAGGCCGCGCCCGGCAACGCGGCGGCCAGCAATTATCCCGGGCTTGTCATGCGCAAGCTGTCCCGCGCCGGACGGCCGCGCGTGAATGCACGCGGCACCGCCGTCGTCGCCTTTTCGATTTCCTCGGGCGGCGGCCTGGCCTCTCTCTCGCTGGCGCGCAGTTCCGGGTCTTCGGCGCTGGATCGCGCGGCCCTGGGCGTGGTGCGCAGCGCGGCCCCCTTCCCGCAGCCGCCCAACGGCGCAAGGCGCAGCTTCTCGATCCAGATCCAGGGACGCTGAACCGCTACAGGATCTGGCTGAGGAATTCCTTGGTGCGCGGGTCCTTTGCCTCGGCAAAGAAGGTGGCGGGCGGCCCGTGTTCCACGATCACGCCCCGGTCGGTGAAATAGATGTGGTCCGCCACCTCGCGGGCAAAGCCCATTTCATGCGTGACAAGGATGCAGGTCATCCCCTCTGCGGCGAGGTCCTTGATCGTGACCAGCACTTCCTTGACCGTCTCGGGGTCCAGCGCCGCCGTCACCTCGTCGAACAGCATCACGTCGGGCCGCATCGCAAGGCTGCGTGCGATGGCCACGCGCTGCTGCTGGCCGCCTGACAGCTCTCCGGGGTAATTGTCCTCTTTCCCCTCCAGCCGCACCTTCTTGATCAACGAGCGCGCCCGGTCCTCGACCGTCTTGGGATCTTCCTTGAGCACCTTCAACGGCGCCATCATGACGTTTTCCAGCGCCGTCTTGTGCGGGAACAGGTTGTACTGCTGGAACACCATGCCGACCTTCTTGCGCAGCGCCAGCTTGTCCAGTTTCGGGTCGCTGACCTCCTGCCCCTCGACGGTGATCGACCCGCCCTGGATGTCGTTCAGCGCGTTGATGCAGCGGATCAGGGTGGATTTGCCCGATCCCGAAGGCCCGATGATGCAGATCACCTCGCCCTTCATCACGTCCAGGCTGACGCCCTTCAGCACCTCGAAGTCGCCAAAACTCTTGTGCACGTCCTTGAGGGACACGATGGGCAAATCGGGGGTCCAGCTCATGCCTGTCTCTCCTAGTAGAGGCGGTTCTTGGCGTCGTCGGCGATGATCTGCGCCATCTCGTCGACGTCCGCGACCAGCTTTTTCTCGACCAGCTTGCCGTGGGCGACCATCGCCTCGGCAAGGCTGGGCACGTCCGAGGTGTCCGGCCAGTGATCGGGCTGCCACATCCGCGAGCGGATCATGCATTTCGCGCAATGCAGATAGGCCTCTTCGACCGTCAGCAGCAGGACGAATTGCGCCGGGCGCCCGTTGACGGCCAGCCGTTCACACAGGTCGGGGTCACGTGTCAGCCGCGCCTTGCCCGCAACCCGAAGCGTGTCGTTGTGGCCGGGGATCAGGAAGATCAGCGCGGCCTCGGGGCTGTGCAGCACGTTCTCGAAACTGTCGAAACGCTTGTTCCCCAGCCGGTCCGGCAGCGCCAGCGTCTTGTCATCCAGCACGGCCACGAATCCCGCCGGATCGCCCTTTGGGGAAAGATCCAGCAGCCCGTCCGCCCCCCGGGTCGCCAGCAGGACAAAGGGCGATGCCGCGATGAACCGCGCGCAGAGCGGGTCGATATGGTCGATGACCTTGCCGGCGGGCCGCTCACCCGCCTCGCCGGTAATGGCGCGCAGGTCTTCGCGGGTGGCGATGGCGTGGAGATCGGACATGGCAGCCTCAGAGTTTCACGGAATAGCGCCGTTCCAGCGCGATGGTCAGCCGGGCGATCGGGTAGCAATAGGCAAAGAACAGCACCAGCGCGTAACCATAGAAGGGCATCAGCAGCTCGGGGTGGTTGTTCTCGGCCTCCATCGCCTGGCGGGAAAAGGTGATGATCTCGCCCACGCCCAGGAGCGAACAAAGCGGCGTCGCCATTGTCAGGATCGCGTACCAGTTCATCCAGGGCGGGATCATCCGCTTGAAACACTGCGGCAGGATGATCTGCCACAGGGTCTGCGTGCGGGTGAAGGACAGGCTTTCCGCGGCCTCCCACTGGGCCGAAGGCACGGAGTTGACCGCACCGCGCACGATCTCGGAGATATTGGCCATGACCGGCAGGCTCAGCCCGATCACCGCCTTGACCCAGGCCGGGATCGGGATGGTCAGGCCGAAAACATTGATCTCGAACGGGAAAGCCAGCAGCACCACGAAGAGCAGCACCAGCCAGGGCGAATTTCGGAACAGCTGCGTGATTGACCAGGAAATCCCGCGCGTCACCTTGTTGCGCGACACCTGCGCCAGGCCCAGCGCCGCGCCCAGAGTCGTGCCGATCAACATGGCAAACAGCGAGATCAACACGTTGAACAGGAACCCCTGGAAGGTCAGGAAGGGGATCCAGCGCCAGAGCGCGACAAAGGCATCCGCCGTGCCGAAACTGGCCGATTGCGCAAAGGCCGCCGCAGGCCAGAGCGCCAGCAGGACAAGAAAGCTCCACGGCGGCAGACTGCCCAGCCAGCGCACCAGGAACATCTCGTCGTATTGGTGTCCACGCAGGACATAGGGTTTCATGACCGGCAGGTCGGTCTGCCCGTGCAGCCTACTGTCCATAGCCGGGGATCCTCATCTTGCGTTCCCAACGGTTCATGCCCATCACGAGGATGCCGACCAGCAGGATATAGGTCACGAATAGCAACAGCATCGTGGGGTTCTGCGCCGAGGGGAAATCGTTCCAGACCGACACGCTTTCATACAGCAGTTCCGGCACGGCGATGGCATAGGCCTGCGTCGTCGTCTTGACCAGGTTCACCAGATTGTTGTTCAGCGACGGGATCGACACCCTCAGTGCCAGCGGAAAGACCACCTCGCGGTAGGTCTGCGTGCGCGTCATGCCCAGGCTCTCCGCCGCCTCGACAGTGGAGTCAGGCACCGCCTCGATGCCTGCGCGGAAGATTTCCACGTTGAAGGCGCCCGCGAAAAAGGACAGCGAGATGATCGCCCAGCCGACATTGGAGATGATCGGCACCTCCAGCCAGCCGTCCGGGCTGTAGGACGGCGTGAACTGGCCCAGCGCAAAGTAGAAGAACAAGAGCTGCACCAGCGGCGGCGTGTTGCGGAAGAACTGGATATAGCCCTGCACCACGCCGCGCAGCACGCGGTTCTGGGCGCCCTGCGCCCAGGCGCCGAAAACGCCAATGATGACCGAGAGCAGCACGCAGGCAATGCTTAGCTGAATGGTCATCCACAGGCCGGACAGAATCCGCCCGGCCTGTTTCTCGTCATAGAGCCAGATGAAGTTCCACCGCGCATGCTCGGCGGCGAGTTCGCGAAAGAACTCCTCGAATCCGTTCATGTTATTCCGGCATCGGCGTCGTCTGCTGGATCAGCTCCTGCTGCTTGGCCAGGAAGGCGGTGGGCTTGATACCCCACTTTTCTTCCAGCTCGACCAGAGTACCGTCGAGGTGCCATTGGTATTGCATGCCTTTCATGAAGGCCCCGAAGACGCAATTTTCCTCGGACTTGGGCACGGCCAGCGCCCAGGGGCTGTCATCCTCAGAGGGCAGCGGCATTTCGAAATCGTCCCAGTTTCCGCTGGCGATATCCGACCCAATCGAGCTGTCGTCGTAGACGAAGGCCACGCATTTCTTGTCGCGCAGCGCCTGCTTGGCCTCGGCAGTGCCGGAGAAGGCCACGACCTCGACGTCATAGCGGTCCTCGACGATCTGGTTGTAGAAGGCGCCCTGGATGCCGCAGACCGGTTTGCCGGTCAGGTCGCTCCACTCGGTAAAGCCCAGTTGCTTGGGCGCCATGACGTTAGTGCCCGAGGTGTAGTAGTTGGGGCCGACGATGCCCACCAGTTCGCGCCGGTCGGGGCGGTCGGTCATGGTGGCGATCATCAGGTCGATCTGCCCCTGTTCAAGAAACTGCATCCGGTTCGAGCTGACAACGGCCACCAGTTCAAGATCGACGCCCATCGTGTCGGCGATCATCTGGGCCATGTCCGGCTCCATGCCGATGATGGACCCGTCGGTGCCGCGGTAGCCCCAGGGCTTGTAATCGGCCTTGACCCCCACGGTGAGCGTGCCGCTCTCCATGATCTTTTTCCATGTGTCGTTGGTGCATTCCTGTGCCGCCAGGCTCAGCGGGGCCAGCGCGGTCGACGTCACAAGTGCCGTTGTGATAAATCGTTTCATGAGTTTCTCCCTTGTTGTCGAACAGTTTTTTTGACGATCGTTCACTGCCGACACTTTGGCACAGCCTACGGGAGAGTCAAAAAGGTTCGGGCCGGGGACTTTGGTTTTCCGAAAAGTGGCAAGGTTCGCCCAACTCTGCGGCACAGTCCGATGAGCGCGTTTCGCCTCCGCGCGCCCTATCTGCAAACTGCGCTTGTCATCCCGCCGCGGTCATCGGGACACGCCCCGGTCGCGCCTTGATTTTATGCAATTCCGCTGTTTGCGCCCATCTATTCGGCACCGCAGCATTCCCCCTGCGGCGCCCCTCCTGCGCGATAACCGGACTGAACCCGCAGCACCCGGTTGCTGAACGGCGCAATCCACGCCTGCGCCTCGACCGGAGAGGGGCCAGCCTGACACGGACGGTCCGCCCCCTGTCCGAGGTCCGCAGTCCCTTGCAAAACATGCGAATATTGCGATCAGGACAGCCGGGATGCATCCCCGGCCAAGGCCGGCTAGGCTGCCGAGGCACTGTCACCCGGACGCCGTTTAACCTCGACATCCATGGGGCCACCTCCGCCAACCGTTGCCATTTTGGCAACGCAAACCTCTAATTTCGCCGCTTTTACTGCATCAAAAACCGCGACAACAGTCAGGTGAATCACTCGAACACCTGACGGAGACGGCGCAGATGAAGCTCAAATCGAACTGGTGGTGGGACCTCTCCACCAAGGATTTTTCCGAACTGGACATGAGCAAGGTCGTCGCCGTTTTGCCCACGGCCGCGGTGGAACAGCACGGCCCCCACCTGCCCGTCCGCGTCGACAGCGCCATCAATGCCGGCATCATGGAGCGCGTCGCCCAGCGCATCCCGGACGACCTGCACGCCCTGATCCTGCCGATGCAGGCGGTGGGCAAATCGGTCGAACACCTGGAATTCCCCGGCACCCTGACGCACAGCTACGAGACCCTCGCCCGGGTCTGGTTCGAGATCGGCGAAAGCGTCGCGCGCACCGGCTGCCGCAAGCTGGTCTTTGCTAACTGGCACGGCGGCCAACCCCAGGTGATGGAAATCGTCTGCCGCGAGTTGCGGGTCAAGCTGGGCATGTTCGCGGTCAGCGCCAATGCCTCGGCGGACCTCGATGTCTCGGACCTCTTCGACGGACAAGAGATGAAGCACGGCATTCACGGCGGCGAATTCGAAACCTCGCTGCTGCTGGAACTTCACCCCGAGCTGGTGGACATGGACCTGGCCGAGGATTTCGAACCGCACTCCGTCGAGATGGAAAAGGCGGGCGGTATTCTGACCCCCGAAGGCCGCATCGGTTTCGGCTGGCAGACGCAGGACCTGCATCCTTCCGGTGCATGCGGCAATGCAGCCGCCGCCGATGCGAAACGCGGCCGGATCGCGCTGGACCGTGCCGCCGACCGGTTCGTCGCGCTGTTGAAGGAGGTCCGGGATTTCCCAATCGAACGCGTGACGCAGAAAACCATGTTCAACGATGCGTGACATGGTGGACAGCCCTCGACGGTCCCTCCTGCCGGTGCAGGCCCCTGTCCGGCAGGAGCTGCGCCTGAAGGACGGAACCCGGCTGGTCGCCGACACGTGGCGACCGGACACGCAGGACACCCTGCCGGTCCTGCTGATGCGCCAGCCCTATGGCCGCGCCATCGCCTCGACCGTCACACTGGCCCATCCCGCATGGTACGCGGCGCGCGGCTATATCGTCGCCGTCCAGGACGTGCGCGGCACCGGCGACTCCGAGGGCGATTTCGATGCCCTGGTCAACGAGGCGGCGGACGGCGCCGAGACCCTCGACTGGGCGCGCGACCTGCCGGGGTCGAACGGCAAGGTCGGTACATACGGATTCTCCTACCAGGGCACCACGCAGTTCCAGATGCTGGCCGACGGCGCGCGGCCCGACGCAATGGCCGTCTCGATGGCATCGTGGTCGCCCTTGACCGACTGGCTCTCCGAGGGCGGATTGTTCCGCTGCCGCATGTCGGCCTCCTGGGCGGCGCAGATGGCCCGGTTGAAGGCCCGCCGGATGGGTGATCCAGTCGCGCTGGCGGCCTTGGCGCCGGAGCGGGGTTGGCAGGCGCATTTCGACTTTCTCATGTCACGCCCGGACCTGTCGCATCTTTCCCGCTGGGCCAAGGGCCAGCCGGGGGCAGACCCCGCTGCCGACCTGGCCCCGCCCCCCGCCGTGCCCCTGATCCAGACCGCCGGGACCGCCGATTTCTTCCTTCGGGGCACGCTGGCCGCCGACAGGGCCTTTCGCGCGGTCTCACCTGACACCACGCATCTTGTCCTTGGTCCCTGGGGACACATCGGCTGGAACCGCTCCGCCGGCGCGGCGCGGCTGGCCCCTGGGGCGGAATTCTCTGTCGACCGGGCGCAGCTCGCCTTTTTCGATCACTACCTCAAGGACCACGGCCCACGGCCCGCCGCCATCACCGCCTATGATGCGGGCAAGGACAGCTGGCATAACACCGACACGCTCGAAGGGTCCGGCGCAAAGGTCTATCACCTTGCGTCAGACGGCCTTGCCGCGCAGATGGTGACGGATGGCCGCCTGACGACAGCCCCCGCGACGCCGGGGACAGACATGCTGGTCCTCGACCCCACCCGGCAGGCGCCGCTCTGTGGGGGCGCCTTCACCGGTCCGGTCGATCTTGGCCCTCTGCACGACCGGTCCGACGTGGCCTGCTATACTACCGCCCCCATGACCGCATGCGTGCAGTTGCGCGACCGGGTCGAGGCCGAGATCGCTCTGGACGTCGATGGCCCCCATCCCGGGCTGGCGGCCACGCTGGCGGTCGTCGACCGGCAAGGCACCGCCACGGCACTGGCCACGACCGTCGTGCGCCTGAAAGGCGGGACGCTGCGCCTGGTGTTCGAAGGCCTCTTTCACAGCCTGCACCCCGGACAGTCCCTGCGCCTGTCCCTGCAGGCCGCCCCCCTGCCCGACTTCCAGCCCTATCCGGCCACCACGCTGGCCGATCCAGGCGTGCGTGCCACGACCATCGCCATCCACCACGACGCCAGCCGGCTACTCGTCTTTACCGCAGATCAGGAAACACCCCATGCGTGACCGCAACTATCTCATTCTTGACGCGATTACCGCCATGTACGGAGACACTGTCGCGGTCGACCAGCTGACGCTGGAAATCGCACGCGGCGAGCTTTTGTCCCTGCTTGGCCCCTCGGGCTGCGGCAAGACCACGACGCTGCGCATGATCGCCGGTTTCATCCAGCCCTCCTCCGGGCACATCATGGTGAACGGGCAGGACATCACGCGCCTGCCCCCGCACAAGCGCAACATCGGCGTGGTCTTCCAGGCCTATGCTCTGTTCCCGCACCTCTCGGCACTGGAAAACGTGGGCTTCGGCCTGCGGATGCGCAACATCCCCAAGGCCCAGCGACAGGAACGCGCCCGTGCGGCGTTGGACACCGTGGGCCTCGGGGCCTTTGCCGACCGCCTGCCCGGCAATCTCTCCGGCGGCCAGCAACAGCGCGTCGCCCTGGCCCGCGCGCTGGTGATCGAACCCGAGGTCCTGCTGCTGGACGAACCGCTGTCAAACCTCGACGCCAACCTGCGTTCGGAAATGCGCGACGAGATCCGCGCCCTGCAACAGCGCCTCGGCATCACCACCATCTTCGTCACCCACGACCAGCAAGAGGCGCTGTCGATGTCCGATCGCATCGCCGTCATGGACGGCGGGCTGATCTCGGAACTGGGCACCCCGGAACAGCTGTGCGATGCGCCGACGTCGGCCTTCACGGCCAAGTTCCTGGGCGCGCGCACGGTGCTGAACGGCAGCGTCGACAACGGCGTGTTCCAGACCAAGGGCGTGCGCTGCGAAGGCGCGCCGGACGGCGCGACCAAGATGGTGCTCCGCGCCTCGCGCCTGCGCCTTGGCGACGCCCCGACCGGGCCGCTGTCCCTGTCGGGCACCGTCACCTCGGTCAACTACCTGGGCGAGACCTTCGAGATCGACCTTGCCTCGGCCAGCGGACCGGTCCGGCTGACCATTCCCTCGGACCTGACCGCCCCGCCCGCGGGCGCGACCGCCTCTGTCGAGGCCCTGCCCGGCGCCGTGACCTTCATCTGAACGACCCAACCACCAACCAACAGGAGTGACTAACATGGCTATGAACCGCAGACAGTTTACCGGCCTGATGGCCGCGGGCCTCGCCGCCCCGGCGTCGATCATCCGCCCGGCCTACGCCCAGCCCAAACCCGGCGACGAACTGGTCGTCGGCATCTGGGGCGGCGCGCAGGAAAAGATCGTCAAGAAGCACATCGAACCCAAGCTGGTCGAGAAATACGGCTGCAAGGTGTCCTACGTCCTTGGCGGCACCGGCGAACGCCGCGCGCGCGCCTATGCGGAACGTGGCCGGCCCAGCTTTGACGTGCTGTACCTGAACATCTACGAAAGCCGCCAGGCCGTTGCCGATGGCGTCACCCAGCCCGCAAGCCCCGCGGTGCCGAACTACGAATACCTCTACCCGCTGGCCCGCAACGGCGGTTACGGCGTGGCCTTCAACCCCTGCACCATCGTCTACGACAAGACCGCCGCCTCGGCGCCGATCACCTCGTGGAAGGACATGTGGAACCCGGAATGGAAAGGCCGGATCGCCTGGCCGAACGGCCTGGGCGCCGAGGGCATCTCGGCCCTGATGATGACCGCCAAGGCCTGGGGCTACGGCATCGACGAGTTCGACAAGGTGGTCGAGAAGGTCAAGGAGCTGAAACCCTTTGCCGGCATCCAGGGCAGCCAGGCACAACTGTTCGACATGCTGGACCAGAACGTCGCCGACCTGTCGGTCGAGTTCGCCTCCTTCACCCGCATGTACGCCGAAAGCCGCAACCCGAACTGCGCCATCGCAGAGCCGATCGAGGGCCAGGCCGTGACGATGAACGTGGCCTGCATCACCGAGGGCACGCGCAACCAGAAGCTGGCCGAGGAATGGGTGAACCTCCACCTCAGCCCCGAGACCATGCTCGCCTACGCGAACGAGATCTACTACTCGCCCACGGTCAACAACGTCGAGATCCCGCCCGAGCTGCAGGGCAAGGTCATCACCGCCGGCAATGTCGACAGCCTTGTCGATTTCGACTGGGATTACATCAACGCCCACCGCTCCGAGTGGCAGGCGAAATACGACCGGGAGATCGCTGGATGAAACGTTGGATCGGTCCGGTTCTGTCCTTTCCCGTAACCGCATGGCTGCTTCTGGCCTTCGCGGCGCCGATGATCGTGGTCGTGCTGCTGTCGCTGCACGAATACCCCAGTCCTTTCGGCCCGGTGATCCAGAGCCCGTCCCTGGTACAATTCGTCAAGATCCTGACCGATCCATTCTATCTTTCGGTGATTGCCGAAACGGTGCTGCTCGGCCTGGCCGTGACCGCCATTTCGGCTCTTCTCGGATACCCCCTGGCCTACTGGCTGGCGCGCATGCCATCGAAATGGCGTGCGCTGTCCTTCGCGGTGATCCTCATTCCCCTGCTGACCAACGTGGTTGTCCGGTCGCTGGGGATCATGTTGCTGCTGTCGCCGCAGGGATTGATCAACACCTTCACGGGATGGTTCGGCATTCCGCCGGTGGAAACCATGCTGTTCAACCACGGGGCGGTCATCATCGCGCTGGCGCAGGTCTTCATGCCCTTCATGGTGCTGGCGCTCTATGACAACTTGCAGAACACCTCTCCACGCATCCACGAGGCCGCCGAAAGCCTGGGCGCCTCGCCGGGGATGCGCTTTCTGACCGTCGATTTCCCGATGTCGCTGCCCGGGTTGCGGTCGGGTGTGATCGTGGTCTTCCTGATGGCAACCACCTCTTACGTCTCTGCCACGCTGCTGGGCGGTGGCAAGGTCTGGACGATGGGGATGCTGGTCCTGAACGAGGCGATCAGCAACCTCAACGCAACGATGGCCTCGGCCCTGTCGCTGGTCATGACGACGGTCGGTCTGGGCTTCATCGCGCTGGCGACCCTCTGGCTCAACCGCTTCATGCGCTGGCGCCAGGGCGTGCCGTCCTCGCCGTGGACGATCCCCGCCTGGGTGGCGACCCTGGTCGACACCGTCGGGGCGCCGCTGCGCTACCTGCTGCTGTTCTGCTCGATCGGGCTGCTGATACTGCCGCTGGTGCTGGTCATGGTCCAGAGCTTCAACGACGTGCCGCTGGCCACCGCGGCCGGGTTCAAGGGTTTTACCCTGGAATGGTATCGCCGCGTCCTGATCGAGGGGGACTACACCTCCAACTTCGTGGTGTCGGTCAAGCTGGCCCTGGTCGCCGTGGCCATCGCGGTCGCGCTGGCCATGCCGGCGGCCTTTGCCCTGGCGCGCTATCCCTTCCGGATGCGGCCCGTTCTGCTGGCCTTCTGGATGCTGCCCCTGTCGCTGCCCGGCGTAGCCATCGCCGTCGGCATGCTGAAGCTGCTGCAGGTCTACCTGATCATCCCGCCCTTTGCCGGGTTGGTCTCGATCCACGTCGTCGTGATCCTGCCCTTCATCATCACCCTGCTCACCACCTCTGCCATGTCCCTCGACCGCTCGCTGGAAGAGGCCGCCGCCAGCCTGGGTGCGAACAAGATGCGTTGTTTCCTGCTGGTGACGCTGCCCGGCATGGCGCCGGGGATCTTCGCGGCGGCGCTGGTCGGCTTCCTGATGAGCTTTGGCGAGGTCACGGTGACCAGCTTCCTGACCACCGCCCGCCTGACGACACTGCCGGTCCGGATCTATTCCGAGGCAACCTTTGCGCTGGAACCAACGGCGCATGCGATCTCTGCCCTGCTGATCGTCGTCACCACGGTGGCGCTGGCGCTGCTGGGCAAGTTCGTGCGCCTCGACCGGCTCTATTCGAGGTGACGCCGATGGAACGTCTCTCAGCCCAGGGCGGCGCGGAAATGCTCTGCCAGGACACTGCCCAGCGCGGACGGGTTCCGGTCCGGCCCCAGCAGGATGAGCCGCTGCGTCTCGCGGGCGAATTCCTCGACCGGAACAAAGGCAAGCTGACCTGCGGCCACCTCCGTCTCGATGTCGAAGGGCGTCAGGAAGGTGATGCAGCCCCCCAGCCGTGTCAGGTGGCGCATCATCTCGATCGAGTTCGTCTCGATCAGGTCGCTGGGTCGTCCACCGGAACGGGCAAAGAGCTTTTCCAGGTGCGGGCGGATCACCATGCTCGTATCCGCGACCACCATCGTGTAGTCGGCGCATTCGTCCAGCCGGACGCTGGAACGGCCCGCAAAGGGATGGTCCGGCGGCACGACGACGCCCAGGTTGACCATCGCGACCGCCAGTTGCCGGACGTTGGGACGCGGTGGAAAGTCGAAGCCGATGGCAAGGTCCGAATGCCCCTCGGCCACGGCGGCGATCATCTCGTCCGGGTCGGTCATCAGCTGCAGACGCACCGCGACCTTGGGGTTGGCCTTGCGGAACTGCATCACCACACGCGGCACGATGTTCGAGGCAAGCCCGCTCATCAGCACGACCGAAACCTCGCCCCGGCGCAGCCCCTTGAGGTCCTCGATCAGGGCCAGGTTCCGGTCCATCTCGCGCAGGGTCTCACGGATGTGGACCAGCAGGATTTCCCCTGCCGCCGTCAGCGTCAGCGACCGGGGCGCCCGGTTGAAGATCGGCGTGCCCAGGTCATCCTCCAGCGACTTGATCTGCCGCGAGATCGCCGAGGCCGCGACGTTCAGCTTGTCCGCCGCCGCCCGGATCGACCCCTGTCGCGCCACCTCGTCCACATAGGTCAGAACCCTCGCGTGCATCCGTTTCTCCGTTGCCAATCCGTCATCGAAACTCGGGTTTTCGATGCCATTCATGGCACGTCCGCCCCCTCATCACCATCCCGCAAGACTGCGTACTGACAAGAGGTTCCCCAGATGATCAAATCCTTCTCACATGAACAGGTCGCCAAGGCCGAAGCCTGGAAGATCGCACCCTCGGACAGCAATTATTTCGTGATGCTCTTCGACCCCGCCAATGCGCCCACCGACAACATCTACGTCGTCGAGATCTTCACCAAGGGCGGCGCGACCCCGCCGAACAGCCATTCCAAGGCGCATGAGTTCTTTTACGTCATCGAGGGCGAGGGCTATGCCTCGTCCGATGGCGACCGCCTGCCCATCGCGAAAGGCGACGCGCTGCTGTTGAACCCCGGTTCCGTCCACGTCGTCGAGAACACCGGCGCGGGCAAGCTCTATACCCTGACGGTCATGACCCCGAACCAGGATTTCTCCGAGCTGATCCGGTCGGGAGAGCGGGTAGAGCTGGACGACGAAGACCTGCGCGTCCTGACAGAGGCCTGAAATGACGGATCTTTCCCCCGACACCCCCCTGCCCCTTGGTGCCACGCCGCGCAACGCATGGCATGTCAGCAAATCCAGCGTCGACATGACCCGCAGCCAGCCGCCGGTACGTCCCGTCACCCTGCGCGACCGCGACCGCACCGTCACCATCGACTTGTCGCGCACAGCGATCATCGTGATCGACATGCAGAACGACTTTTGCCACGGCGACGGCTGGCTGGCTCACCTTGGCGTCGACGTATCCCCCGCGCGGGCGCAGATCGCCCCGCTGCAGGCGCTGCTGCCTGAACTCAGGGCACAGGGCGTGCCGGTCATCTGGCTCAACTGGGGCAACCGGCCCGACCGCATGAACCTGCCGCCCTCGGTGCTGCATGTCTACGATCCCGACGGTCGGTCGACCGGCATCGGCAAGCCGCTGCCCTCGAACGGGTCGCATGTGCTGGAGGAAGGCAGCTGGGCCGCCGCCGTGGTCGATGAGTTGGCGCCGGAACCGGGCGACATCGCCGTGTCGAAATACCGGATGTCCGGGTTCCAGGACACCGAACTGGACAGCATCCTGCGCAACCTCAGCATCACCACCGTGCTGTTCGCGGGCGTCAACGCCGATCAATGCGTGCTGTGCACGCTGCAGGACGCCAATTTCCTCGGCTACGACGTCATCATGCTCGAGGACTGCTCGGGCACGACCTCGCCCGGATATTGCATGGATGCGACGCTTTACAACGTGCGACAGTGTTTCGGCTTTGTCGGAGACAGCAAGGACATCCTGAAAGCGATCGGAGACGGCGCATGACCGTGACGTTGAACCAGCCCGAGGCGCTGGCAGAGCTGACCGCCGCATGCGATCTCTACGAGACGGCGCTGATGGACAATGATCTGGAGGTCCTGGACGGGTTGTTCTGGGACAATCCAAACACGCTGCGATACGGCGTGGGCGAAAACCTCTACGGGATCGAGGAAATCCGCGCCTTCCGCAAGGGCCGCACCGGCGGATCGCCCCAACGTGAGGTCATCCGGCGCGAGATCACGACACTTGGCCCGGATGTCGGCATCTGCAACCTGCAGTTCCAGCGCGTCGGCTCGACCCGCATTGGCCGCCAGAGCCAGACCTGGGTTCGCACCGAAGACGGCTGGCGCGTGGTCGCGGCCCATGTCTCGCTGATGCAGGACGGATCGTGATGCATTTCAGCGCCCCTCCCTTCGTCTCGATCTTCGATCCGCCGCTGTCCGCGGGCAAGGGGCCACTGACGGGTCTGCGCCTTGCCGTGAAGGACAATTTCGACGTCACCGGGCATGTCACCGGCTGTGGCAACCCCGAATGGGCCGCGACGCATGAGGTGGCCGAAACGACCGCCCCCCTTGTCGCTCGGCTGCTGGACCTCGGGGCCGAGGCCATCGGAAAGACCCAGATGGACGAACTGGCCTATTCCCTGATGGGACAGAACGCGCGCTACGGCACCCCCGTGAACCCGATCACGCCGGACCGGATGCCCGGCGGTTCCTCGTCCGGTTCCGCCGTGGCGGTGGGCTCCGGTGCCGTCGAAATTGGGCTGGGGACGGATACCGGCGGGTCCGTGCGCCTGCCTTCGGCCTTTTGCGGTGTCCATGGCTGGCGCCCGACCCACGGCCTGTTGCCGGCAGAGGGCCTTGTGCCGCTGGCGCAGAGCTATGACGTGCCGGGCTTCTTGACGCGGGACGCGGAAACGCTTGCCTTGGTGGCGGAGCAGTTCGCACCGGCGGCCGCCCCCCTGGACGGCGCGTTCCTGTATCCCGAAGACCTCTGGCACTTGGCAGAGCCGGAGACTGCCGAGGCGCTGCTGCCCCCCGGCCAGGATCTTGGTCCCCCGCTGTTTTCCGATTGCCTGCGCACCCTGCTGCTGCCGACCTTCCGGATCTGCCAGGGAGCAGAGGTGGCCGCGAATTTCCGCGACTGGATCGCAGAGACCGCGCCGGCCTTCGGCCCCGGCATCCAACAGCGGTTCGAAGGCGCGCTTGCCCTGACGGTCGAAGAGATCGCGCAGGCGCGCAAGGACCGCGCCCGGATCGAGGACCACCTGGTCGCCAGTCTTGGAGAGCGGAACGTGATCGTCCTGCCCACGGTACCGGGTCCTGCCCCGCTGCTGTCCGTCAAGGGCGAAGAAATGGAAGACTACCGCAACCGCGCACTGACGCTGCTGTCCTTGGCGGGTCACGCCGGGCTGCCGCAGGTCAGCCTGCCGATGCGCACCCGCGCCGGGCTGCCTGTCGGTCTGTCGCTGGTCGGTCCGCGTGGCAGTGACCGGGCGCTGATTGCACTGGCGCGCCAGATGCAGGCGTGACCGCGTCAAGCCAAGTAGGCCGCCCCGAACAGGGGCGGCCCATTCAAGTCACGTGATGCGCCGGATGCTGGCGGCGATCTCGTCCATTTCAAAGACGTTTTTCCAGTCGTCGCGCATGAGGGCGGGCTTGCCGAACTCGATGGCCTTGTTGCAAGCGTCCGAGAACTGGCCCTCGACCTCGTCGAAGATCACTGCGCCGAGGATGTTCATGTGCCCCAGCAGGAAATCCCGCGCGCAGTCATAGCTGACACCGCGTTTGACGACCTCGTCCATCGCCTCGCGCATCACCACCAGCAGCGAGGCACAGACGGTTTCCGACAGGCCCGGCTCCAGCAGGGCCATCTGTTCGACGGTGACCCGATAGGTGCGGGCGACCGGGGCATAGATCGCGCGGGCGATGGCATCGCCCAGCGCGTAATGCTCTTCCGGCCCCTGCATCAGCGAGTTGACCACGCCCTGTTGCGCCGCGACGCCGCCGAAATGGTCCTTGCGACCGGCCTCGGTGGATTCGTCGTTGAAGATCGGCGGATGGCAGGGATGGGTCACGAAATAGGTGATGTCCTCCCGTTCCGGCAGGTGCCCGGCATAGGGCGCGGCCGCATCCAGGATGACCACCATCGTGCCCGGTGCCAGCGTCGGCACGACGTTCGCCGCAACCTTGCCGATCACGGTGTCCGGCACCGCAAGGATGACAACTTCTGCCCCCTGCAACCCGGTTTCGGCATCGACGGCCTCGACACCGACCTCGGTCTTCAGGCGCGCCTTTCCGGGGTCGCTGATCTCGATATGGCTGACGTCGAAATCCGTCTTCGCGAGGTTCAGCGAAAGACGGACCCCCATTTTGCCGCCAGCTCCGAAAAGCGCGACTTTGGTCATTATGGAATCCTCCGGTAAGGCTTGCTTAACTGGTATGATCAGATAATATCATACGAACAATGTCAACAGGCGACAGGCCTCTTGCCACGGGAAGGACCACATTTCATGACGCCAAGATTGGCCTGGCTGGGCGACGATTTCACCGGATCGGCCGCCGTGATGGAGGTGCTGGCCTTTGCGGGCCTGCGGACGGTGCTGTTTTCCGGCCCTCCGTCCGAGGCGCTGGCCGCCCGTTTCGCCGATGTCGAGGCGGTCGGCATCGCCACCACCGCGCGCACCGACAGCCCCGACGCCATGCGGGCCAACCTGCCTGCCCCCCTCGCCTGGCTGGACGCGACGGGCGCACCGATCCTGCATTACAAGGTCTGTTCCACCTTCGATTCCGCACGGCACAGCGGCAACATCGGCACCGCCATCGAATTGTGCCTGGCCCAGCGCGCCTCGGCTGGTGTGCCGCTGGTCACCGCTGCCCCGCAAATGCGGCGCTACCAGGCGTTCGGGCACCTGTTTGCGGGCACCTTCGACGGTGTCTTTCGGCTGGACCGCCACCCGGTGATGTCCCGCCACCCGGTCACCCCGATGACCGAGTCCGACCTCTTGCGCCACCTCTCGGCGCAGACCGACCTGCCCTCTGCCCTGCTGGACCTGGAAACGCTCTGGTCCGGCGAGGCCCAGGCGGCACTGGATCACGCCCTGGACAACGGTGCACGCATCCTGTCCTGCGACAGCATGGAGCCGCTCAGTGAAACTGCCGTCGGCAAGCTGATCTGGGAGAACCGCAATCGCCTGCGCGTGGCGGTCGGTTCTCAGGGACTGGAATATGCGCTGGTGCGTCACTGGCAACAGACCGGCGAGCTGCCACCGCGCCCGCCGGTGCAGGGCGCCGGCAAGGTGGCGCAGATCGCCGCCGTCTCCGGCTCCGTCTCGCCCAGCACGGCGCGGCAGCTGGACTGGTCCGCCGCAAATGGCTTTGCGGTGATCCCCTTCGATACCGTATCCGTGCTGGGCGATCCCGGTACGCTGGCGGGTGAGATCGACCGTTGCGCAGGTGCCGCGACCGATGCGGCGCAGACCGGGGCCAGCCCGCTTGTCACCTCGGCCCAGGGTCCCGACGATCCGCGCGTCGCGGCGTTCCGCACCGCCCTGGCCACCAGCGGCGTGTCGGCGGAAACCGCCAATGCCCGGATCGGCCTGTCCCTGGGCCGCATCCTGGACCGCGTGCTTCAGCAAACCGGCTTGCGCCGCGCCGTCATCTCGGGCGGTGACACCTCGGGCCACGGGATGCGCGCGCTGGGGCTGGACGCACTGCAGGCACTGGCCCCCACCATCCCCGGCGCGGCGCTTTGCCAGGGCTTTGGCGGCAGTGCCCATGACGGGCTGCAAATCGCGCTCAAGGGCGGCCAGATGGGCAGCGAGGATTACTTTGGCTGGATCCGCGACGGCGGCGGGCCGCGTTAACCGTGCGGCCCGAAGGACACGCGTGAGCGTTCCAGGTGGCGGCGCATCTCCTCGACCGCGCCCTCGGCGTCATGCGCCTCGATGTGATCGACGATCTTGGCATGTTCGGCCAGGGTCACGTCCTCACTGCCGGAACGGTGCAACAGGCTGACATGATATTCGAACAACCAGCCCAGCATGGCATCCGACACCGACTGGATGATCGGGTTGCCCGCCAGCGAGGCCAGCTTGCGGTGAAAGGCCATGTCGGTGGTGATGAAGGCATTGGCATCGCCCAACTGGCTGCGCTGCAGGTCGATCAGGGCGCGCAGTTCCGCCACGTCGTCCGGCGTCGCATTCTCGGCGGCGACGCGCACCATGCCCAGTTCGAACATCTGGCGGGCGTGTTTGAGATGGTCGAGGTTGGCGGGCGCTGAATCCAGTACCAGCCGTGCCAGTTCGTCCGACTGGGTCAGCACGCTGGCCGCATTGAGTTCGTTCACCCGAGACCGTTCGCCGTGGCTGATGGTGATCAACCCGCTGTTGTGCAGCGATTGCAGCGCTTCGCGCACCGCCGGGCGACCCACGCCGAACCGTTCCATCAAGGCGCGCTCAGAGGGCATGTAGTCGCCGGGCTTCAGCTCGCGCGTGCGGATCATCTCGTGCAGACGCTCCAGCACCTGTTCCGACAATTTGCGGCGGACAATCTTGTCGGGGGCAGGTTTCATGGGGCTGTCCATTTCATGGGCTCCGGCGCGGACTCGTCAGGTAACATGATAAGTAGCCGTTTCAACTGCGCGGCTCAATCCATACCGCCGGACCAGCCATAGGGCATCAGCCCATGTCCGTCCTGCGGGGTCAGGTTGGCGCGCAGCCGCGTGGTCCCGGCGTCCAGCACCGCCAGCCCGTCGCGGACAGCGGCCTCTTGCACGTGTTGCCCCGCGATCCCGGACAGGGCCCGCAGGACCTGCGGCAAGGGTCCCGGATTGCCCACCACTCCGCGCGGACCATAGAGCGCCGCTGGCGTCCAGACGGCAATGTCGAACGGCGCCAGAGCCGCTGCCAGGCCCAGGGCATAGGCCGCGCCAAAGGCTCCACGGTGGCGCGGATCATCATCGGTCATGCAGACGCGCCCGGCGTCCGGGTTGGGAATGGTGCGAGAGCCATAAGGGTTCTGGCGCATGGCGATGGTCGCCGGTCCGATGCGATACGCGCGGTCCCCGATGAGCGCGCGGGCGGATCTTGCGATATGGGGCACGGCCTCCAGCGTTTCCATCACCGACAGGTCATCGGCGGCATGGACGATGGGGCAAAGCCCGTGGCTGACGAAATCCAGCGTCGCCAGTGGCGGGCGTTTGCGGTTGAGTTCCGTGAACAGGCTTGCCATCCCGCCGCCCCGGACGAGGCCGGGAAAGGCCCGCGCGGCGGCGGCGTGGATCTCTGCCAGCGGCGGACAGGCAGGCCATTCGGACCCCGGCGGCGTCGATTGCCGATCTACAGAGGGCACGACCAGCACAGAGGCCGGGGCAAAACCGCTGGCCGCGACGGCGTCGGCATGGGCCTGCAATTCGGCCTCCGGCGTCTGCGTGCCGTCGAACCGGCAGACCAGTTCCAGGTCATAGGCCACGTCGGGCCGTGCCGCCTGTGCCCGCGCAAAGGGCGCGATCTGCGGCGCGACAGGCCCTTTGGCCGCGTCCACGTGGCACAACAGGCGCTGCGGACACACCGGGTCCAGATCGCCGGGATTGTCCGCCAGCCGTCCTGCGTCCGTCGCATCCAGCACCAGCGCCATTTCCGGAAAGCGCGCCTCCTCCGGCGCGGGACAGGTGGCGATAGGCGCCGTCTGGCACGCTTCCCAGGTGATCTCGACGGATTGCTCCAGCGCCCCGCCATCCGGGATGACATAGGGCCAGGGCAAGGCCAGCGGGCGGTTGTAGGTCTTGTAGGAGGCATCGCCCCACTGGCGCTGATCCTCCATCTCGAAGGTATCGCCCAGTAAGGCGCAGCGCACGCGCAACCCGTTGGCCCGATGCTCCAGCGCGGCAATGTCCATGAAGGGCTGCCAGGGGTCGATCAACTCGGGAAAGTGGCTGTCCTCGACCTGCCCGTCCGCATGGGTCACACGCGCCGGACAGCCCGCGACACCCTCGATCGGATGCAACAGGGTAAAGCCGGCGCGGTTTGTTTCGAAATCCCCGGAGGCCTTGCCCCGGGCATGGACCGTCAGCCGCCCTGCCCCGAGGGAGATCATCAGGTCGACATCCAGCCGCGCCGTCCCGGTGTCGAAGCACATCGGCAAGGAGAGGTGCAGCGCACCGTCCCGGTTGTCGCGGGTCAGCGTCCCAAGGGTCGGCGCGATGGTGCCCCAGTCGCGATCCCGTGCCAGGAAAGCGACGGAGCGGATGATTTCGACACCACCCAAGCGGATGTGGCGCAGCGCGCCGTCCTGCAGGTGCAGTGTCACCTCGCCATGCCGGATCTCCTCGGAAACAGCGGGCGGCTGATCGGTGCCATAAAGCGCCAGGCTCATAGCTCTGACAACGCGACGTTGCGCCCCTCCGCCGCCGACAGGTAAGCCGCCTCGACCAGCGCAAAGGTCCGCAGGTTGTCCGCGCCCGAGGTCTCGGGCGTGCGGCCCGCCGCGAGGCAATCGACGAAATGCTGCTGGATCAACGCCACGCTTTCCTGGATGTTGTGCCAGGGCCGTTCCGCCCAGGGCAGCACAGGCGGCGAGACATCGCGTACCTCCTCCTGCCCGTCGCGCTGGATCGTCAGGCGATAGCCCGCGTCCAGCCGCAAGAAGCCCTCGGTGCCGTCGATTTCCAGAAGGGTTTCGGGAAAGGTTTCGGGCATCCGCCGCGTGGCATAGGAACAATCCACCATGGAGGTCACTCCGCCACCGTGGGACAGCAGCATGGTGGCCACGTCCTCGCCACGGATGTTCGGGTTGATCCGCCTGGTGGTGGCGCTGATCCGGTCCACGTCCCCGAACAGGGCACGGGCAATGTCGAGGATATGGATGCCCAGGTCCTCGATGATGAAACGCTCGCCTTCGGCAAGGTAGGGCTGCCCGGAAAAGACGTCATAGC
This sequence comes from Antarctobacter albus, assembly GCF_900101505.1. GTDB lineage: Bacteria > Pseudomonadota > Alphaproteobacteria > Rhodobacterales > Rhodobacteraceae > Antarctobacter > Antarctobacter albus. Next base: position 11,796 of record NZ_FMZI01000001.1, on the reverse strand, counting down.
CGGACCGGAAACTCACCCGGCCAAAGAAGGGCGTTCCGATGGCTCCGCCGCGCAGGGCCTCGATGGCCGCGCGCACCGCCGATTGCCAGCGAAAGTTCTCATGCACCATCAGCGTCTTGCCCGTGGCCTCGACCGCCGCGATCATGGCGCGGGCGTCGTCCATGTTCAGAGCAAAGGGTTTTTGGCAGATGACATGCACACCGGCCGCTGCCGCCATTTCGACCAGCGGGCGATGCGAGGGGACGGTGGTCGCGATATCGACGAAATCGAACCCGCCTGCCGCAAACATCTCCGCCGCATCGGCGTAGCGGCGGTCGATGCCGAAAGCCTCGCCCGCCTCGGCCAGGCGGGTCTCGTCCCGGTCGCAGATCGCGACGATCTCGGCCCCCGTCACATCCGCCCAGCCGTGCAGTTGATTGCGGGCAAAGAAACCGCAGCCGATAAGTGCGCCCTTCATGCCATCCCTCCTCTTACTTGCCCAGCGCGGCCTGGGCCTGCAGCGCGACCTTGGCCTGGACCTTTTGCTGCGCCTGGTCGATGACCACGGCCGCGATGATGACAAGCCCCTTGATAACGGTCTGCCAGAAGGCTGACACCCCCATCATCACCAACCCGTCCGACAGCACACCGATCACGAAGGCGCCGACGATCGTCCCGCCGATGCGCCCGCGCCCGCCGGACATGGAGGTCCCGCCCAGAACCGCCGCCGCGATGGCGTTCAGCTCGAAAGTGTCGCCGGTGGCCGGATGGGCCGCAACCAGCTGCGAAGAGATGATGATCCCCACCAGCGCGGCGCAGAAGCCCGAGAACATGTAGACGAAATACTTGACCTGGGTGACCTTGACCCCCGACAGGCCCGCCGCACGTTCGTTGCCGCCGACGGCATAGATGAACCGGCCCAGGGGCGTGCGGCGCGCGATATAGGCCGCCAGGACACCCACCGCGATCAGCATCCAGATCGAGATCGGCACGCCCAGGAAATCGCCCGATCCGATCATGCGGTAGCTCTGCGAGCCATACTCCGCGTTGCCCGAGAGGTTCGGAAAAGTCTTGCCGTCGCTGGACAGCATTGCCGCCCCGCGCGCGATGTAAAGCGTCCCGAGCGTGGCGATAAAGGGCGCCACGTTCAGCCTGGTGATCAGGAACCCGTTCAGCGCCCCGATGGCGATCCCCACCAGCGCGACCATCAGGCAGATTTCCAGCGTGTTGAACTGGATCGACCAGCCAAGCCCGATGTCGATCCCGTTCAGCAGCAGGTAGCCCGCCACCATCCCGCAAAGCCCGACGATGGAGCCCACCGACAGATCGATCCCGCCCGAGACGATGACAAAGGTCATCCCGATGGCCAGAAAGGCGTTCAGCGCCACGTGTTTCGACATGATGACCATGTTCGCCGCCGACAGGAAGTTCGGCGCGAAGATCGAAAAGAACACGAAGACGAGGATCAGCGCGATGAAGGTTCGCGCCTTCAGGATCAATAACAGCGTCGCGTTGGGGCTGGAGGCCCCGGCGGCACTTGCGGTCATGTCGGTCATTGTGCGGTCTCCCTTTCCGCGTCCTGTTCTGACAGGGGCGCGTGGCCGACGGCGGATGCGCTGACCAGCGCCGTTTCCGTGACCTCCTCCCTGCTGAATTCTCCGGTGATCCGCCCGTCCGACATCACGATGATGCGGTCCGACAGGCTCATGACCTCTTCGAGGTCGGATGTGACAAAGACGATGCCCAGCCCCTCGGCGGCCAGCTGGCGCATGACGCGAAAGACCTCGGCCTTGGCGCCGATGTCGATCCCGCGCGAGGGTTCGTCCATCAACAGCACCTTGGGCCCGGTCATCAGCGCCTTGGAAATCACCACCTTCTGCTGGTTGCCGCCCGAGAGCGCGGACACCGGATGTTCCGGCGAGGCGATCTTGATCACCATGCGGCGCACGAAATCCGCCACGCGCGAGCGTTCTTTGCCCAGGTCCATGTGCACGCCCCGGGTGAAGCTGCCGACAGAGGACAGCGTCATGTTCTCGCGGATCGACAGGATCTGGACCAGCCCGTCATGCTTGCGGTCCTCCGGGATCAGGGCCAGTCCTTTGGCGATCCGGTCGGGGACCGAGGGCCGGCCCATCTTGTCGCCCTGCACCCAGACATCGCCTACGGCATGGGAATGCCGGCCGATGATCGTCTCCAGCAGTTCGGTCCGTCCGGCGCCCATCAGCCCGTAGATCCCAAGGATCTCACCCGCGCGCAGCGACAGGGACACGCCGTCCACCGCAAAGCCGCCACTGGTATCCGCCAGGCGCATGTTCTCGACCCGCAGGGCCTCGTCGCCAAAGGGATGTTCGATCTCCTTGGCGAAATCCTTGGAGCTGTCGCCAATCATGTTGCGCACGATCCAGGGAATATCGACGCCTTCCATCGACTGCGCCCCGGTGATCGTCCCGTCGCGCAGGACGGTGATGTAGTCTCCGACGCGGATCAGTTCCTCCAGCCGGTGCGAGATGTAGACGATGCCGACGCCTTCGGCCTTCAGTTCCTCGATCACGCGAAACAGGATCTCGACCTCTGCGTTCGACAGGGCCGAGGTCGGCTCGTCCAGGATCAGAATGCGGGCGTCGCGCGACAGGCTCTTGGCGATCTCGACGATCTGCTGTTGCCCGACCTTCAGATCACCGACCAGCGTGTCCGGGTCGATGTCATGTTCCAGACGTTGCATCAGGGCGCGCGTGGCCTCGCGCTGCGCCGACATGTCGATATCGATGCCGCCGCGGGTCTTTTCATGCGCCATGAAGATATTGTCGGCCACGGTCAGGTTCGGGAACAGGTTGAGTTCCTGGAAGACGATGCCGATGCCATTCCGTTCGGCATCGTCGGTGGAGGTGAAATTCACCTCTTCGCCGTTCATTGTCACCGTGCCCGAGGTCAGCTGTTCGACCCCGGCGATGACCTTCATCATGGTGGATTTTCCTGCACCGTTCTCGCCCACCAGCACGTTGACCGCCCCCATGCGCAGGTCGAAATCAACCTCCTTGAGGGCGATGGTGCCGGGATAGACCTTGGTGCCGCCACGGATCGACAGGCCGATCGGGTGGGCGCTGCCGGGGTCGGGATCGAGGGTCATGGAGTGGCCCCCATCTCGATTTCGACCGGCACGATTTCCGGCGTGTCACCTGCGGCGCGCAGGGTGAAGACACCGGTGAAACTGACCGTCTGGCCGATCACGTCGCCTTCGGGCCGGGTCAGCCCGGCACTGGCACGTTCGTTCATCGCACGGGCCAGCTTGGCAAATTCGATCTGGTCGCGGAAATCGGTGAAAACGACAAATGGCATGGCGTCGCGCATGGCGGTGCCGCGAATGATCGGCCCCAGCTGCAGCACCACGTCGGCGGCGCCGTCACTGTCCATGTCCACCTGCATCTTGGCGGCACGGCTGTCGAGCTTGGCCTCTGTTACGGTCCCGGTGCCCGAGACGACGAAATTCCAGGGGTTGGCCTCACCGTCCGGGCGCAGGCCGTGCGCTTCGCCGGCCGCGTCCAGCCCTTGTGCCAGCGCCTGACGCCAGGTGTCGTACGCCACCTCATGTTCGGCGATGACCGGCAATACCTGCGACTCCCAGTTCGCGTCGACATAGGCCGCCATGCGGGCCTCGTCGGTCCGGCTTGCCAGGGCTTCGGATTGGTCGTTGGGATCGGGATTGGGCACGATCTTGCAGGCCGCCGCAGGCAGCAACAGACAGACCAGCGCACCCGACAGGATCGCTTGGCGCATGGGACTTCCGGTGTTGTTCGAGGATGGGGCGGCCCGGCTTCAGAGCCGGGCCGCCGGGGTCAATCAGCTTGCGTCGGCAAGGGCGAAGGTTTCCAGCCGCCCGGCGTTGTCCGGCGTGATCAGCACGCAGTCCATCAGCTGTTTCTCCGGCTGACCGGTCGACCCCGTGCGCAGGTATTCGTCCGCCTGCTCGACCGCCAGCTGTGCCTGGCGATAGGCCGGTTGCAGCACGGTCGCCTTGATCCCGCCGGCCAGGATCGAATCCCGCACGTCGTTGGAACCGTCAAAGCCCACCACGATCACGTCGGTGCGGCCCGCCGCCTCGAGTGCGGCCCAGGCGCCCATCGCCATCGTGTCGTTGCCGCAGATCACGCCCTTGATCCCCGGATTGGCCTGCAGGATGGTTTCCATCTTCTCGTAGCCTTCGGTCTGCGACCAGTTGGCGGACTGCTGCGCGACCATCTGAAGATCCGGGTACTGGTCGATGATGTCGTGATACCCGGCCGAGCGGATGCCCGCGTTGGTATCTGCCTCGCGGCCCAGCAGTTCGACGTAGGGGCCCTTTTCGCCCATGAGCGCGACGAATTCCTCGGCCCCCAGCTGCGCGCCCTGGTAGTTGTTCGACACAATCTGGCTGATGGCGATGCCGCTGGTCTTGATCTCGCGGTCGATCAGGAAGGACGGGATGCCCGCGTCCTTGGCCCGCTGGACCGGCGCGACAGAGGCATCGGCCCCGGCATTGTCACAGATGATCGCGACCGCGCCGCGTGCGATGGCCGTGTCGAACATCTCGGACTGCTTGTTGGGATCGTCGTCATGCACCAGGACAAGGGTCTCATAGCCCAGTTCCAGTGCCCGCGCCTCGGCGCCCACGGCTTCGGCCTTGAAGAAGGGGTTGTCGTGGCTCGGGGTGATGATCGCGATCAGGCCTTTGCCTTGTGCCTGGGCCGCGCGGACAGTCGGCAGAACCGCCGTAATGGCCAGACCGGATACAAAGAGACGACGTGTAATGCTCATGAATCATTCCTCCAAAGATCAGTCGGCCCGTTACGGGTCCTACCTCCCTGATCACGGTTAACCTGTGATATGATTACATGATTGTCAACAGGTATGATGAGTACTACAGTCCCCCCCTGACAGGAGACCTCATGATCGACGATTTCATCCGTGTGACCTATCGCATCGAATGCCCCGGCAGCGTCGAGGCGATGGCGGCAAAGATCGCCTCGGACCAATCCACCGGGACCTTCACGGAATTGCCTGGCGAAACCGACGCGGTGCGCAAACGCTGCGCGGCCCGGGTGGAAAGCGTGACCGCCCTGCCCCCTGTGGACCGGCCCGGCTTTCCGACCGACACCCCCGGCCCCTACAACCGTGGCGACGCAGTGATCGCCTATCCGCTGGAAGCGATCGGCACCGACATCGCGGCGCTGATGACGGTGACGGTCGGCGGCGTCTATGCCGCACGTGGGCTGACCGGGGTGCGGGTGATGGACTTCGACCTGCCAGATGCCTGGTCCTGCCATCCCGGACCGCAATTCGGCATCAGGGGGTCCCGGCGCCTGACCGGCGTCGAAGAAGGGCCGATCATCGCCTCGATCATCAAGCCCTCGCTGGGGCTGACACCCGAGGACACCGCCGAAGTGGTGGCCGAGCTTTGCGCCGCCGGGGTCGATTTCATCAAGGACGACGAAAAGATGATGAACCCCGGCTACGCCTCGCTAGAGGCGCGGGTCGATGCCATCATGCCGGTGATCGACGCCCATGCGCAGAAGACCGGCAAGCGGGTGATGTATGCCTTTGGCATTTCGTCGGCCGATCCCGACCAGATGATGCGCGGGCACGACCATGTCGTGAAACGCGGCGGCAACGCGGCGGTCATCAACATCAACTCGATCGGACCGGGCGGCATGAGCTTCCTGCGCAAACGCTCGCAGCTGTGTCTGCACGCGCATCGCAACGGCTGGGACATCCTGACCCGCCATCCGGCGCTGGGGATGGAATTCCGCGCCTACCAAAAGCTCTGGCGCCTGCTGGGCGCCGACCAGTTCCAGATCAATGGCATCGCGGCCAAGTACTGGGAACCGGACGAGAGCTTTGTCAAAAGCTTCCATGACGTGATGACCCCCATCTTTTCCGAGGACGACAGGCCCCTGCCGGTCGTCTGTTCGGGCCAGTGGGGCGGACAGGCGGTCGAGACCTACAACCGCACGGGCCGGACACTGGACCTGATGTACCTGGGCGGTGGCGGCATTCACGGGCACCCGATGGGCGCCGCCGCAGGCGTTCAGGCGATCCGGCAAGCCTGGGAGGCCGCCGCCGAAGGCCTGTCGCTGCAGGACAAGGCGCAGCAGCATCCAGAGCTGCGGGCCTCGCTGGACAAGTGGGGATAGGCGGCGCGCGTACATGACAGTTCCCGGGAGGAAACACCGAGGACGGGGGCGCAGGCGGCAAAAGCGCGGTTTGCAGGTGATCACGCAGGCGTGTATCAGGTGCTGAGGGCGGCACTCTGCCCATCCTGCGCATTTCCTCTGTAGCCAAGCGTGTCCAAGATGCCCAATCTTCTGATCCACATCGGCCAGGGAAAGACCGGCTCGACCTCTATCCAGAACTTCCTGCGCGCCAATCCCGAGATGCTGCGCGACGCGGGTGTGCTGTTCCCCGAGACCGGCAAGCACACCAATCACCAGGACATCTTTTCCTATCTCACCGACGACGTGAAACAGCACGATCCCCGGCTGAGTGGCGCCCGTGCCGACAACCGCAAACGGGCCCTGGGCGAGGCGTTCTGGAAAGATGCCCGCGACACCATCCGCAAGACCAACCCACGGCTCGTGATCCTGTCCTGCGAAAACCAGTTCCGCCCCTTTCCCGCTGCAGCGCTTCAGCGTCTGACCGAAGAACTGCGCCCCCTTTTCAGCCACATCGACGTCTGTGCCTACCTGCGCGACCCGGCTTCGCATTTCCTGTCCTCCGCCCAGCAAGACCTGAAGAAACGTCCCGATTTCGCGATTCCCTCGCGCAGCTATTTCCGTGACACGCTGGACCCCTGGCGCCTTCATGGCCCCGGCCCCCTGACCTGCGTGCGCTTTGCCCGGTCCGAACTGGCCAGCCAGGACGTGGTGACGGATTTCTGCCAGCGCTTCGCCGGGATCGATCCTGCCGGCGCAAAACACTCGGCCACCGAGGACAACACGAGCCTCAGCCCCGAGGCGATGGAAATCATGCAGCGCTACCTGCGCGGCGAGATCGACGCCCCGACCCGCTATCACGCCAAACGCACGCAACGGATGAAGGCGCTTGTGCAGGAGGCCGACGGCAATTGCCCCGGCTTTTCGCGGCCGCGTTTGCGCGACGGTCTGAAAGAGGCGATCGAGGCCCGGGCACAGGACCTCGACTGGCTGGACCAGACGTTCGGTGTCCGCTTTCCCGAAATCGGCCAGCCCGCCCTATCGCCAGAAGAGGCGGAGCAGCGCATCCGCGGCCTGAGCAGGGTTTCGGACGTCTGCGTCACCGACCCCGACCGGATCGAGGCCCTGCAGGCAGAGATTGCCCGCCTTGCAGCGGGCCGCCGGAGCCTGTTCGACCTGTTCGCGAGGGGGGCGCGCAACTGACGCAGGTAGGCTTGAAAAGGGTTGAATGGTCTTCAAAATGATCGAGGCAGGTGGCACTAAATCCCCGCATTGACCGGAGCGAGGCAGACGATGCGCGACAGAGCAATTGGCCTGATGATCTCGGGCTCCGGCCGTTCGCGAACGACGAACCTCAGCATTCTTTTGTCGCAAGGCGAAAACGTCTTGAACATCGGCCAGTTGCGCGATGTCTGGGCGGGTTGGCCCCCGATGTCCCCTGCACCTGCGGCCATAGCCTGACGGACTGCGCATCCTGGGGGCCGTGCGCGCCGAGGCCTACCCGGGACAGGCCGCCGAACAGGCAGACCGGCTGGACGCCGAAAGACGCGCCTTCATGACAGAGGCGGCGAGCCTGACCGGGCCCCGCCACCGCAACCATTCAGGGTGAGGAGAGGTAGCAGTGATACCGTCTTTGGCCCAAGTTTCGGCGTAGCCCCGATGCCGCGCGCGCGCCGTCAAAATGGTGTCCCCTTGCGAGAGCGTAGGAGCGATCTGGTGGGATTTCGTCCTGCCCGACAGGCGCAGCGGCTGGACTGTGGCGAAACACCTGTTGAGGTGACGCCCAAGCGAGCCCTGCCCGCCCCTGTCCCCCAAAAGCGATACTTCACTCGGACCGAAGAACAGCGGCATGTCCGATCCAGCAGCCGGACGTACAATTTGGTGAACGTCACCACCATCGCGCCCATCAGTCCTTTGAGCGCAATCGAGCCGTTTTGGCCGCGGGAATCTCGACATTGATCTCGAGGCTCGAAACGTCCTTGCTCCGGTCCATCCGGACGTCGACATCGTCCATCTCGATATCCACGTATTTCCGAACCGCCTGCACGATGTCACGCTGAAGAGCCGGCAGGTAGTCCGGCGCACCCGAACCCCGACCGCGTTCATGCGCCAGCAGGATCTGCAGGCGATCTTTCGCCGTCTGCGCCGATTTCGCGCGGCGCGACCTGAGAGACAGACCGAACAGGCTCATGCCGACCGTCCGAAAAGCCGATGGAACAGCCCCGGGCGGCGCTCGCCTGTAACCCGCATCTCCACTTCCTGGCCGGTCAGCCGAGCGACCGCGTCCTCATAGGCTCTGGAGGCGGCGGAGGGTTCGTCCAGCACAACCGGCGTGCCGACGTTTGATGCCCGCAACACCGCCTGGCTTTCCGGAATGATCCCCAGCAAAGGCACCGCCAGGATTTCCAGCACGTCCTCGACCGTCATCATCTCGCCCCTGTCGACCCGGGCGCGATCGTGGCGCGTCAGCAGGACTTGGGCCTTGACAGGTTCGGCACCCTCGGTTTCCGCGCGCTGTGTCTGGCTGCTGAGCAGTCCCAGCACTCGGTCGCTGTCGCGCACGGAAGAGACCTCGGGATTGGTCACGACAACGGCCTCGTCAGCGAAATACATCGCAAGATGCGCACCGCGCTCGATCCCGGCGGGGCTGTCGCAAATGATGTAGTCGAACTCCCTCTTCAATTCGTCCAACACTGCCTCGACGCCCTCCTTTGTCAGAGCATCCTTGTCGCGCGTCTGCGACGTTGGCAGGATCGAGAGCGTCTCCAGCCGCTTGTCACGAATTAGCGCCTGTTTGAGCCGTGCATCCCCTTGAATGACATTGATGAAGTCGAACACCACGCGCCGCTCGCAGCCCATCGTCATGTCGAGGTTGCGGAGACCTACATCGAAATCGATGACCACCGTCTTATGGCCCAGCTTGGCAAGGCCGGCAGAGATGGCAGCAGCCGAGGTGGTCTTGCCAACGCCGCCCTTGCCGGATGTGATCACGATGACCCGACCGAGGGGCGGTTCTGCTTTCATTTGCGTCGTCATGCGATCGCCTCCATGCATAGTTTTTCTTTTTCGAGGAAGATCTGCGCGCACCGGTCGCGTGCCGCGGGGTCGAGCGTATCACTGGTCTTGTAAAGTCCGGCGATGGCCACGAGTTCAGCGTCAAGTTTCCGGCAGAAGATACGCGCGTTCACGTTGCCATGTACGCCTGCCACGGCCCGGCCTCGCAGGGTGCCGTAGATATGGATGTTGCCACTGGCGACCACTTCTGCGCCCGACGCCACAGAGCCGACCACGGTCAGATCGCCGCGTTCTGCAACCACGATCTGCCCCGAACGAACCGGCGCGGTGACGATCTTGTTATCGGGCGGCAACAGTTTTTCGACGCCGCGTTTGCGGCGTGCCGCGTCATCCGGGCCCGGCTCGTCCCGCCCGGGACCGAGTGGGATGAGCCCCATGGACTGCAGGGCCGATTGATCGATGGGACCCGCGTTCTGAACGCCGAAGACCAAAAGGTTCCGTTCGCGAAGCTCATGCGCAAGGTCGCGAATCTTCTCTGGTGTGGCGATGCCGGGAGCCCTGGCGAAATCGAGCACCACCGGCGCCGCGGAAAAGAACTGCGGCGTCTGCTGCAACTGCTCGTCTAGCGCTTCGTAAAACGCGACATCGGGTGGGCCGCCTTCGAGCCGGAGCGCGAGCGCAGTCAGGAAACGGCCGCGGATCTGGAATGGTTTGACGACTGCCCGCGCGCGCGTGGGCCGTTCATTGGCGTGACGTGACGACACGATGATGCTCTGCTCCTGCTCGTTTTTCGGTAGCGAGTCGCCTCGCCCCGTTTTTGCTCTGGCTAAAGCGTTGAGAGGCGAGTGCCACATTGAAATTCGGACACCGCCGGATTTCAGCAGGAAGTCGCTGAAAGATTTCCGCGCTAGCACGGTCTCGGACCCCGGCGGCCGATGTCAGGGCAAAACCGTCAGATGCAAACGTGAAGAGGGACGCGCCACGCCAAATCGCCTCCACTTTTCAATTTAATTTCATTATATTACCCTGAAATCCACGCCAGCCGATCTGGCTTGCCGACATGACTGACCCGGTCCCCATTGAGTCCGCGTTTATGAGTTCGCTCTGTTCAGGGTTTGGCCCTCTACCGACCGTTGATGATACTCCCACGGGGTGAGCCCGTCGAGGCTCGTGTGGGGTCTCTTGCTCATCACGGGTATCCTTCGAGCACTTTACTCTCCGGTAGATCCGGGACGGTTCACGTCGGTCGGCTCGTCTGAATCCGTCAGCGTTTCGTGAAGGACCCTGACACCGGCAAGGGACAGGCCCGTCCGAACCCGCCGGAGGTGTGGGTGATCGAAGATGTTCCAAACATGAGGATCATCGAAGACGATCTCTGGTTTCGGGTGAAGCGTCGGCAAGGCGCGATCCGGGACGAGATCCTGGAGGCGCGTTCCGAAGAACCGGGTTCACGGGCGACAGAACGTGGCCGTCGGCCGCGTGACCTGCTTTCAGGGCTGTTGAACTGCGGGCACTGTGGTGCAGGCTACATCATGATCAGTGCGTCGCGTTACGGATGTTCTGCGGCTCGGAACCGCGGAACCTGCGATAATCGGCGCAGCATCGCACGGACGATCGTCGAGGCACGCGTGCTTAACGGGCTTCAGCATCATCTGATGCAGGCCGAGCTTGTTTCCGAGTTCATTCGGACCTTCCAAGACGAGATACAGAAGGAATGTTTGGCCACACTGGCCCCCCGGACCGAGGAGGAACGTCGCCTTGCAAAGGTGGTGAAGGAGATCGACAGGATCGTAACAGCGATCACCGAAGGACTGTTCCATCAGAGCATGAAGGCGAAGATGGATACTCTGGAGGCGGAGCGAGCTGAATTGGAGGCTAGGCTTTCTGCCACTCCGGCGCCAGAACCTGTGGCGCTGCACCCGGGGCTTTCGGATATTTATGCCCGGAAGGTGGCAAACCTCGCAGCGACACTCAACGCACCAGACACTCGGTCGGAGGCAGCGAAACTCCTGCGGACGCTTGTCGACAGGATTGTTCTGCACCCCGACGCGGATGCACCAAACGGCCATGAGATTGAACTTTTCGGGGAAATTGGAGCGATCTTATCGTTTCGCGTCGGTGAGTTACCGGAAACGCCGAAAGCCCGCCTTATGGGCGGGCTTTTTGGTATTTTGGTTGCGGGGGTAGGATTTGAACCTACGACCTTCAGGTTATGAGCCTGACGAGCTACCGGGCTGCTCCACCCCGCGCCAATTCCGGGTTTGTCTTCCGGTATTTTGGGCGACATTGGTTGGTGCACCAATGGTCGATTTTGACTTTTTGCATAGAGTGATTTGGTTTTTACTAGGTTTGGCGGCGACCTACTCTCCCACGTCTTGAGACGCAGTACCATTGGCGCGGTGGCACTTAACGGCCGGGTTCGGAATGGATCCGGGTGTTTTGCTCACGCTATGACCACCAAACCGAGTAAAAACCATTGCCGCGACGCGGCGATGGTTTTGGTGGGCGTCAGTGCATTTGCGGAGCAAATGTCACGGGAGCCCACACCCAACCATGCCAGGTGCGGCATCAATCAAGCTGTTGTCCATGTCATGACACGTATGGTGTATGCCTTGAA
>NZ_FMZI01000028.1 GCF_900101505.1 Antarctobacter albus | reverse complement strand
GTCAGCGTCGTCTTGCCGTGGTCAACGTGCCCGATCGTGCCGATGTTGCAGTGCGGCTTGCCGCGTTCAAACTTTTCCTTTGCCATTGTATTGGCTCCCTTTTTCTTGTCGTGCGGTGCGCAAATCTGCGCACCCTACGGGCTGGTGTAGGGTGCGCCTTTACGGCGCACCGCCGGTTACGCGTACTTGGCCTGGATCTCGTCCGAGATGTTCTGCGGCACGGGATCGTAGTGCGAGAACTGCATCGTGAACTGCGCGCGGCCCGAGGACATCGAACGCAGGGTGTTGATGTAGCCGAACATGTTGGCCAGCGGGACGTTGGCGTTGATCGCCACCGCGTTGCCGCGCGGTTCCTGGCCAGACACCTGGCCACGACGCGAGGTCAGGTCGCCGATGATACCGCCGGTGTACTCTTCCGGGGTGATCACTTCGACCTTCATCATCGGCTCCAGCAGCTTCGCGCCGGCCTTGCGGAGACCTTCGCGCATGCACATGCGGCTGGCGATCTCGAAGGCCAGGACCGACGAGTCGACGTCGTGGAACTTACCGTCCAGCAGCGCCACCTTGAAGTCGATGACCGGGAAACCTGCCAGCGGACCGGAGTCCATGACCGACTTGATGCCCTTTTCGACACCCGGGATGTATTCCTTCGGAACCGCACCACCAACGATACGGGATTCGAAGGTGTACCCTTCGCCCGGCTCGGTCGGGGTAATCTCCAGCTTGACTTCGGCGAACTGACCCGAACCACCCGACTGTTTCTTGTGGGTGTAGGTGTGCTCGACCGCGTGGCCGATGGTTTCACGATAGGCCACCTGCGGCGCACCGATGTTCGCCTCGACCTTGAATTCCCGCTTGAGACGGTCAACCAGGATGTCCAGGTGAAGTTCGCCCATGCCCTTCATGATGGTCTGACCCGATTCCAGGTCGGTTTCCACGCGGAAGGACGGGTCTTCTGCGGCCAGACGGGCCAGACCCTGGGACATCTTTTCCTGGTCGCCCTTGGTCTTGGGCTCGACCGCGATCTCGATCACCGGCTCCGGGAAGGTCATGGTTTCCAGAACCACCGGCGCCTTGGCGTCGCAGAGGGTATCACCGGTGGTGGTGTCCTTCAGACCCGCCAGCGCGATGATGTCGCCTGCAAAGGCTTCTTCGATCTCTTCGCGGTTGTTCGAGTGCATCATCATCATACGACCGATGCGCTCTTTCTTGCCTTTGGTCGCGTTGAGGATGTTGTCACCCTTGTTCATCACGCCGGAGTAGATCCGGGTGAAGGTCAGCGAACCGACGAAGGGGTCGTTCATGATCTTGAACGCGAGGCCAGCGAAGGGCATCGAGTCGTCGGCACGACGCGCGATGTTCCGCGTTTCGGTCTCGTCGTCCGGTGCGAAGCCCATGTAGTCGACCACGTCCAGCGGGCTGGGCAGGTAGTCGATCACGGCGTTGAGCAGCGGCTGGACACCCTTGTTCTTGAACGCAGAACCACCCAGGACCGGCACGAAGTGCAGGTTCAGCGTGCCCTTGCGCAGCAGTTTACGCAGGGTCGCCACGTCGGGTTCTTCACCTTCCAGGTAGGCTTCCATCGCGTCGTCGTCTTCTTCGACGGCGGCCTCGATCATCTTGCCACGCCACTCTTCGGCCATGTCCTTGAGTTCCGCACGGATCTCTTCCTGGAACCAGGTCGCGCCGAGGTCGTCGCCGCGCCAGACCCATTCCTTCATGGTGACGAGGTCGATCAGCCCTTCCAGTTCGGACTCGGCGCCGATCGGGATACCGACGGGAACGGCGCGGGCGCCGGTGCGGTCCTCGATCATGCGGACGCAGTTGAAGAAGTCCGCGCCGATCTTGTCCATCTTGTTGACGAAGACGATCCGCGGAACCTTGTAGCGGTCAGCCTGACGCCACACGGTTTCGGTCTGCGGCTCGACACCGGCGTTGGCGTCCAGAACACAGACGGCACCGTCGAGAACCGCCAGCGAACGCTCGACTTCGATGGTGAAGTCGACGTGGCCGGGGGTGTCGATGATGTTCAGGCGGTGTTTCAGGGAATCCGGCTCGGTGCCGTTCTCGGTGCGCTCCCAGAAGGTGGTGGTCGCAGCCGAGGTAATGGTGATCCCGCGTTCCTGTTCCTGCTCCATCCAGTCCATCGTCGCGGCGCCGTCATGCACCTCGCCGATGTTGTGCGACTTGCCGGTGTAGAACAGGATGCGTTCGGAACAGGTGGTCTTGCCGGCGTCGATATGCGCCATGATACCGAAGTTCCGGTAACGCTCGAGGGGATAATCGCGTGCCATAGGGCTTGTCCTCAGAAGAATTGTTTACCAGCGGTAATGGCTGAACGCCTTGTTGGCGTCGGCCATCTTGTGGGTGTCTTCGCGCTTCTTAACGGCGGCACCGCGTGACTGCACTGCGTCAATCAGCTCGCCGGCGAGGCGTTCTTCCATGGTGTTTTCATTGCGGGCGCGCGAGGCGTTGATCAGCCAGCGGATGGCCAGGGCTTCGCGGCGCTCGGGGCGCACTTCGACCGGAACCTGGTAGGTGGCACCACCAACGCGGCGCGAGCGAACCTCGACCGACGGCTTGATGTTGTCCAGCGCCTCGTGGAAGATTTCCACCGGCGCGCGCTTGACCTTGGCTTCGACCCGGTCGAGCGCGTTGTAGACGATGCGTTCGGCGGCGGATTTCTTGCCGTCGTACATCAGGTTGTTCATGAACTTGGTCAGGACGCGATCGCCATACTTGGCGTCGGGCAGGACTTCGCGTTTCTCAGCGGCGTGACGACGAGACATCTGTGTATCCTCTTACTTGGGACGCTTGGCGCCGTATTTCGAACGACGCTGCTTCCGGTCCTTGACGCCCTGGGTATCCAGAACACCGCGCAGAATGTGGTAACGCACGCCGGGAAGGTCTTTGACACGACCGCCACGGATCAGGACCACCGAGTGCTCCTGAAGGTTGTGGCTTTCACCGGGGATGTAGCTGATCACCTCGTAACCGTTGGTCAGACGCACCTTGGCCACCTTACGCATAGCCGAGTTCGGCTTCTTCGGCGTGGTGGTGTAGACGCGGGTGCAGACGCCGCGTTTCTGCGGGCACTGCTCAAGGTGCTGCGACTTCGAGCGCTTGACTTTGGGCTGCCGCGGCTTGCGGATCAGCTGTTGGATCGTGGGCATTCCGGTTATTTCCCCGTGCTTCTCACAAATGTGCTGCACGGGCCTTCCCGTGCGGAGGTTCAGGTTCTGGCATCGCGCGCGATCACGCGAGCCGGTTCGTGTGCCGCTGCCAAGACGTGATGGCAAACGACGAAAAAACCGCATCCGTTTCCGTACCGAGGAAACGACGCGGTGGGTGTTCAGAGGATCGGGGCGATAGTGGCCCGGATCATGACCGCCTGGTTATGTAAGGACGCAATCAGCCCGAAGTCTGACGCGGATTAGCGGGGCGTATAGGGGGAGTCGCGGACCTTGTCAACAGCCCTGCGGGCTTGCCGGGACAGGGCGGCAATGCCATTCAAGGGCGACCGCTTCGCACATGGGGGCAAGGGATGCAAGTCATCGGATTCTGCCGGTTTTCCTACCCCGCCGAGGGCGGCTTTCAGGTGGCGCATTCCAGTCTCGAAGAACGGATGGCCTACCTCTATGCGCCCGACCGGATGGAAGAGCGGTTTCGGCATTTCGAATGCCTTTGCCTTCCGGGTCTGAGGGCGCAGACCGATCCGGATTTCCTGTTCGCTATCCTGGTCGGCGACGCCATGCCGACCGGGTGGCTGGAACGGCTTGCCGCCCTGGTCGAGGGCTTTCCGCAGGCTGTCATCGTCTCGCGCCCGCCCGGTCCGCATCGGCAAGTCTGTCAGGACGTCATCAATTCGCTGCGGGAGCCGGGGCAGCCCTGCCTGCAATTCCGCCATGATGACGACGACGCCGTGGCGGTGGACTTCGTTCAGGACCTGCGGCAAGCAGCCCGCGACGTGGCGCCCTTGCTGGACCGGCACCGGCTGGTCGGGTTCGACTGGAACCGTGGGTACATCGGACGCCCCGATGCAAAGGGGATCTGCGCGGAACTGCAGGTCACGCCCTATTGGGGGGTGGCCCAGGCCATCGCCGCCCGGCCTGGTGCCAGGCAGACAATCATGAACTTTGCCCATAACAAGCTGAACCAGTTCATGCCCACGGTGACCTTTACCGACAAGGCGATGTACCTGCGCGGGCACAACGACCACAACGACTCTCGGCAGAAGAAACACGTCAAACCGGTCGCCCTGCCCCGACTCGACGCCGAAGCCGAGGCCGAGCTGAAGGCCCGCTTCGCAATCGATGCCGATCACGTCCGTCAGGTGTTTGCCTGATCCTTCAAGCGCGCAAGTGACCGGCGGATGATCACCCGGTGGGCAGGACCGACCACGGCCGTGTACAGGCGGCCAAAGCCATTGTGCGTCACGACCGACGAGGTGATCGTGACGTGACCGCCCGAGCAGGCGATACAGGTCATCACATCCAGGTGCCGGTCGCGCTCTGTCAGCACCAGAACCTCTGGTGTTGCCTGCTCCACCAGGAAGAAATCCAGCTTCTCGCCTTCGGTCGCGGCCGCCGGAGTACGTCCGGAGAAGCCCCGGATAGGTCGTACGCCAAAGGGCGCGCTCAGCGCATCCCGGACGCGAAAGGCCCAACCGAACCGCTGCGCCATCCAGCCGGACAGATGCCCATAGGTCTGGATCGGGGTCAGTGGCCTGGCGAGGGTGACGGATTGGATATCCAGAAAATTCAACTGGCTACGCGGCGCGACAATCCGCAGTTGAGACGTTTCGATCTGCATGGGCAACCTTGTGTCACGTCCGGCCGCGATGCGCAAAGCCGCCATGCCGTACCTGTGACCAAGAAAAAACGCCCCCGCGGATCGCGGGGGCGTTTTCGATGTCAGAGCCCTTGGGCCGTGGCGATCACTCGCGGCTTTCCGGAGTGTCGACGATCAGGGTGTCGAACTCGTCGCCGCCCACGACGTCGTCGCCCATCGTTTCCGGGGCGGCCAGCGCGGCGGCCGCTTCGGCCTCCTCGCGGCGTGCCTCGATCACGACGTTGTCGCGGTCCTGGGCGATGCGGCGCACCTTCTGGGTCGCGCCACCGGTGCCCGCCGGGATCAGGCGGCCCACGATGACGTTTTCCTTCAGGCCGACCAACTTGTCCTTCTTGCCCTGAACCGAGGCCTCGGTCAGCACGCGGGTGGTCTCCTGGAAGGAGGCCGCAGAAATGAACGAGCGGGTCTGCAACGAGGCCTTGGTGATGCCCAGCAGGATCGGTTCACCCTGCGCCGGACGGCCACCCTTCTTCTCGGCCTTGGCGTTGGCCTCGTCGAATTCGACCTTGTCGACGTGCTCACCCTTGAGCAGCGTGGTGTCGCCCGAGTCCAGGATCTCCCACTTCTGCAGCATCTGGCGAACGATGACCTCGACGTGCTTGTCGTTGATCTTCACGCCCTGCAGTCGGTAGACGTCCTGCACCTCGTCGATCATGTAGTTGGCAAGGGCCTCGATCCCCATGATCGACAGGATGTCGTGCGGGGCCGGGTTGCCGTCCATGATGTAGTCGCCCTTCTGGACGTAGTCGCCCTCGCCCACCGGGATGTGCTTGCCCTTGGGGATCATGTATTCCTTGGGCTCGAGGTTCTCGTCCGCGGGTTCGATGGTGATACGGCGCTTGTTCTTGTAGTCCTTGCCAAAGCGCACGTAGCCGTCGATCTCGGCGATGATGGCGTGATCCTTCGGACGGCGCGCCTCGAAGAGTTCGGCCACACGCGGCAGACCACCGGTGATGTCCTTCGTCTTCGCACCTTCACGCGGGATACGCGCCACGACGTCACCTGCCTTGACCTCCTGCCCGTCTTCACAGGACAGGATGGCGTCCACGGACATCGGGTAGGTGATCGGGTTGCCCGCATCGTTGCGCACCGGCTCGCCGTCGGCATCCATCAGGATGATCTCGGGCTTGAGCTCGTTGCCCTTGGGCGCGGCCCGCCAGTCGATCACGATCTTCTGGGTCATGCCGGTGGCATCGTCGGTCTCGTCGCGCACGGCGATGCCCGTCACCAGGTCGACATGCTTGGCGATACCGTCCTTCTCGGCGATGATCGGCAGGGTGTAGGGGTCCCACTCGAACAACTTGTCGCCGCGCTTGACCTCCTGGCCTTCGTCCACGAACAGCTTGGAACCGTAGCCCATCTTGTGGGATGCGATTTCCTCGCCCTGGTCGTTCATGATCAGGACCTGCATGTTCCGGTTCATGACGATCTGCTCGCCCGCGGCATTGGTGATGATGCCGGGGTTCGCAAAGGCGATCTTGCCGTTCTGGCTGGCTTCCAGGAAGGACCGCGAGGACCCCTGCGCAACGCCGCCCATGTGGAAGGTCCGCATGGTCAGCTGCGTACCGGGTTCACCGATCGACTGCGCCGCGATGATGCCCACGGCTTCGCCGGTGTTCACCATCGTGCCGCGCGCCAGGTCACGACCATAGCAGGTCGCGCAGACGCCTTCCTCGGCCTCGCAGGTCAGGGGCGAACGGATGCGCGCGGTCTGCAGGCCGGACTCCTCGACGGTGTCGGCCATGCGTTCGTCGATCAGCTCGCCTTCGCGGACCATCATGTCGCCGGTCTCGGGGTGCAGCAAGTCCTCTGCCGCGACGCGGCCCAGGATGCGTTCGCCCAGCGTCGCCACGACTTCGCCATCGTTCACCGCCGCTTCGGCGGTGATTGCCCGGTCGGTGCCGCAGTCCGTCATGCGGATGATGCAGTCCTGCGCGACGTCCACCAGACGGCGGGTCAGGTAACCCGAGTTAGCCGTCTTGAGCGCGGTGTCCGACAGGCCCTTACGGGCACCGTGGGTGGAGTTGAAGTACTCCAGAACGGTCAGGCCTTCCTTGAAGTTCGAGATGATCGGCGTCTCGATGATGTCGCCGTTCGGCTTCGCCATCAGGCCGCGCATCGCGCCCAGCTGTTTCATCTGCGTGACCGAGCCACGGGCCTTGGAGTGGGCCATCATGTAGACCGAGTTCGGTTCCATCTCGGCCCCGTTCTCGTCCTCACGCCGGGCGGAGATGGTGTTCATCATCGCCTCGGTGACCTTGTCGTTACACTTCGACCAGGCGTCCACGACCTTGTTGTACTTTTCGCCCTGGGTGATCAGTCCGTCCATGTACTGCTGTTCAAAGTCCTTCACCTGGTCGCGAGTCTCGTCGACCAGTTCCCACTTGTTGTCGGGGATGACCATGTCGTCCTTGCCGAACGAGATGCCGGCCTTGAACGCCTCGACAAAGCCCAGGCGCATGATCTGGTCACAGAAGATCACCGATTCCTTCTGACCGCAGTAGCGGTAGACGGTGTCGATGACGGTCTGCACGTCGCCCTTGCGCAGCAGACGGTTGACCAGTTCGAAGGGCGCCTTGGCATTCAGCGGCAGCAGCCCGCCGATGCGAACACGGCCCGGGGTGGTTTCGACCCGTTCCCAGACCTCGTTGCCCTCTTCGTCGATCTGCGGCATCCGGCAGGTGATCTTGGCATGCAGGTGCACCTCGCCCGAGTCCAGCGCGTGCTGAACCTCTTCCGGCGAGGAGAAGATCATGCCTTCGCCCTTCATGCCGTCGCGGGCGATGGTCACGTAGTAGAGACCAAGGATCATGTCCTGCGACGGAACGATGATCGGCGCGCCGTTGGCGGGCGACAGGACGTTGTTCGTCGACATCATCAGGACACGCGCTTCCAGCTGCGCCTCGAGGCTCAGCGGAACGTGCACGGCCATCTGGTCACCGTCGAAGTCGGCGTTGAAGGCCGAGCAGACCAGCGGGTGCAGCTGGATGGCCTTACCTTCGATCAGCGTGGGCTCAAACGCCTGGATGCCCAGACGGTGCAGCGTGGGCGCGCGGTTCAGCAGAACCGGGTGCTCACGAATGACCTCGTCGAGGATGTCCCAGACCTCGGGACGCTCTTTCTCGACCAGCTTCTTCGCCTGCTTCACGGTGCTGCTGAGGCCCTTGGCCTCCAGCCGCGAGTAGATGAAGGGCTTGAACAGCTCGAGCGCCATCTTCTTGGGCAGCCCGCACTGGTGCAGCTTCAGTTCCGGGCCGGTCACGATGACCGAACGACCGGAGAAGTCGACGCGCTTGCCCAGAAGGTTCTGACGGAAGCGGCCCTGCTTGCCCTTCAGCATATCGCTGAGCGACTTCAGCGGACGCTTGTTGGCGCCGGTGATGACGCGGCCACGACGTCCGTTGTCGAACAGGGCGTCCACGGATTCCTGCAGCATCCGCTTTTCGTTGCGGACGATGATGTCCGGCGCGCGCAGTTCGATCAGCCGCTTGAGGCGGTTGTTCCGGTTGATAACGCGGCGGTACAGGTCGTTCAGGTCGGAGGTCGCAAAGCGGCCACCGTCCAGCGGCACCAGCGGGCGCAGTTCCGGCGGGATCACCGGCACGACGGTCAGGATCATCCACTCGGGGCGGTTGCCCGACTCGAGGAAGGATTCCACGACCTTCAGACGCTTGATGATCTTCTTGGGCTTCAGCTCGCCGGTGGCTTCCTTGAGGTCGGCGCGCAGGTTTTCTGCCTCTGCCTCCAGGTCGATGGCGGCCAGCATCTCGCGGATCGCCTCGGCGCCGATGTTGGCGGTGAAGGCGTCCATGCCGTACTGGTCCTGGGCATCCAGGAACTCTTCCTCGGTCATCATCTGACCGTAGGTGAGATCGGTCAGACCGGGTTCGATCACGACGTAGTTTTCGAAATACAGGACGCGTTCCAGATCACGCAGCGTCATGTCCAGCATCAGGCCGATGCGCGAGGGCAGCGACTTGAGGAACCAGATATGGGCGCAGGGCGCGGCCAGCTCAATGTGGCCCATGCGCTCGCGGCGGACCTTTTGCAGCGTGACTTCGACGCCGCATTTCTCGCAGACGACGCCGCGATATTTCATGCGCTTGTACTTGCCGCAGAGGCATTCGTAATCCTTGATCGGGCCAAAGATACGCGCGCAGAACAGGCCGTCACGCTCGGGCTTGAACGTGCGGTAGTTGATGGTTTCCGGCTTCTTGATCTCGCCGAAGGACCACGAAAGGATCCGTTCCGGCGACGCCAGCGACACCTTGATCTCGTCAAAGACCTTGGTCGGGGTCAGCGGGTTGAACGGGTTGTTGGTCAGTTCCTGGTTCATGTGTTCCTCACAAATTCAGAGGGAAGCGGTGGGGAGGGGGCGCCGCAGCGCCCCGCTGAAAACGTTGGTGACTTGCGTCACTCCGCGTCTTCCTCCTCCGCATCCAGGAGTTCCATGTTGAGGCCCAGACCGCGGACCTCCTTGACGAGAACGTTGAACGATTCCGGCACGCCGGCCTCGAAGTTGTCCTCACCCTTGACGATCGACTCGTAGACCTTGGTCCGGCCTGCCACGTCGTCCGATTTCACCGTCAGCATCTCTTGCAGGGTGTAGGCGGCGCCGTAAGCTTCCAGGGCCCAGACCTCCATCTCACCAAAGCGCTGACCGCCGAACTGCGCCTTACCACCCAGCGGCTGCTGCGTGACGAGCGAGTACGGCCCCGTCGAACGGGCGTGGATCTTGTCGTCGACCAGGTGGTGCAGTTTCAGCAGGTATTTCACACCCACCGTCACCCGGCGCGAGAACTTCTCGCCCGTGCGGCCGTCGAACAGGTCGGACTGGCCGCTCTGGTCGAAACCGGCACGCTTGAGCGCGTCGTTCACATCGGCTTCCTTGGCGCCGTCAAAGACCGGGGTCGCAATCGGCACGCCACGGGTGACGTTGCTTGCCGCTTCCAGCAGGTCTTCTTCTTCGAGCGGCTCCAGACCTTCCTGATAGACCTCGTCTCCATAGGCGATCCGCAGCGCTTCGCGCACCGGGGTCAGGTCACCCGACCGGCGGTATTCCTGCAGCGCCTCGTCCACCTCGATGCCGAGGCCGCGCGCGGCCCAGCCCATGTGGGTCTCGAGGATCTGACCGACGTTCATCCGCGAGGGAACGCCCAGCGGGTTGAGACAGAAGTCGACCGGCGTCCCGTCCGCGAGGAAGGGCATGTCCTCCTGCGGAACCACGCGCGACACGACACCCTTGTTGCCGTGACGGCCGGCCATCTTGTCGCCCGGCTGCAGCTTGCGCTTCACCGCGATGAAGACCTTGACCATCTTCATCACGCCCGGGGGCAGGTCGTCACCACGACGGACCTTTTCGACCTTATCCTCGAAACGGGCATCCAGGGCGCGCTTTTGCACCTCGTACTGCTCGTGCAGGGCCTCGACGTGCTTGGCGTCCTCTTCCTCGCCCAGGGCCAGCTGCCACCACTGACCACGGGTCAGGGTTTCCAGAAGCTCCTCGGTGATTTCCGAGTTCGACTTGATGCCTTTCGGCCCCTTCACGGCGGTCTTGCCCAGGATCATTCCCTTGAGGCGGGCATAGATGTTGCGGTCGAGGATCGCCAGCTCGTCGTCCCGGTCACGGGCCAGCTGTTCGATCTCCTCCCGCTCGATCTGCAGCGCACGTTCGTCCTTTTCGACGCCGTGGCGGTTGAACACCCGGACCTCGACGACAGTCCCGTAATCGCCCGGTTTGACCCGCAGCGAGGTGTCGCGCACGTCGCTTGCCTTTTCACCGAAGATGGCGCGGAGAAGCTTTTCTTCCGGCGTCATCGGGCTTTCGCCCTTGGGGGTGATCTTGCCCACCAGGATGTCGCCCGGCTCTACGTCGGCCCCGATATAGACGATACCCGCCTCGTCGAGGTTGCGCAGGGCTTCCTCGCCGACGTTGGGAATGTCGCGGGTGATCTCTTCCGGCCCAAGCTTGGTGTCCCGCGCCGCCACTTCGAATTCCTCGATGTGGACGGAGGTGAACACGTCATCCTTGGCGATCCGCTCGGAGATCAGGATCGAGTCCTCGTAGTTGTAGCCGTTCCAGGGCATGAAGGCGACGATGACGTTCTTGCCAAGCGCCAGTTCCCCCATGTCGGTGGACGGACCGTCCGCGATGACCTCGTTCTTGCCGACCTTCTGACCCACCTTCACCAGCGGTTTCTGGTTGATACAGGTGTTCTGGTTCGACCGCTGGAACTTGCGCATCCGGTAGATGTCGACGCCCGGGTCGCCGGGTTCCATATCTTCGGTGGCGCGCACGACGATCCGCATCGCGTCGACCTGGTCGATGATCCCGGCCCGTTTGGCCAGAACCGCCGCGCCGGAATCCCGCGCCACGACTTCCTCGATGCCGGTGCCGACCAGCGGCGCCTCGGCGCGCAGGGTCGGAACCGCCTGACGCTGCATGTTCGACCCCATCAGGGCGCGGTTGGCGTCGTCGTTTTCCAGGAACGGGATCAGCGAAGCGGCAACCGAGACCAGCTGTTTCGGCGACACGTCGATCAGGTCGACGTTTTCCGACGGAGACAGCGTGTAGTCACCGGACTTCCGGGTCGACACCAGGTCGTTCTTGAACCGGCCGCCATCGTCCAGCTGCGCGTTGGCCTGCGCCACGGTGTGACGCATTTCCTCGGTCGCGGACATGTAGTGCACCTCGTCGGTGACGACACGATCCTTGACCACGCGATAGGGGGTCTCGATGAAGCCGTACTTGTTCACGCGGGCAAAGGTCGCCAGCGAGTTGATCAGACCGATGTTCGGGCCTTCCGGCGTTTCAATCGGGCACATCCGGCCATAGTGCGTCGGGTGAACGTCGCGCACCTCGAAGCCTGCGCGCTCACGCGTCAGACCGCCCGGTCCAAGCGCCGAGAGGCGGCGCTTGTGCGTCACTTCGGACAGCGGGTTGGTCTGGTCCATGAACTGCGACAGCTGCGACGAACCGAAGAATTCGCGCACGGCGGCGGCCGCCGGTTTCGCGTTGATCAGGTCCTGCGGCATGACGGTGTCGATCTCGACCGACGACATGCGTTCCTTGATGGCGCGCTCCATGCGCAGCAGGCCGACGCGGTACTGGTTTTCCATCAACTCGCCGACGGAGCGGACACGACGGTTGCCCAGGTGGTCGATGTCGTCGATGTCGCCCTTGCCGTCACGCAGGTCCACCAGCGCCTTGATGCAGGCAACGATGTCCTCACGGTCCAGCGTGCGCTGGGTGTCCGGCTTTTCAAGCGCCAGGCGCATGTTCATCTTGACCCGGCCCACGGCGGAGAGGTCGTAACGCTCGGAGTCAAAGAACAGCGTGTCAAAGAGCGACGAGGCGGCTTCGACGGTGGGCGGCTCGCCCGGACGCATCACGCGATAGATGTCCATCAGCGCGGTGTTGCGGTCCATGTTCTTGTCCTGCGCCATCGTGTTGCGCATGTACGGACCGACATTGACGTTATCGATGTCCAGGACGGGGATGTCGGTGATACCGGCGTCCAGCAGCTCTTTCAGAGTGCCACCGGTCACTTCGCCGTCTTTGTCCACGGTCCAGGTCAGTTCGTCCCCGGCCTCGACGTAGATGGCGCCGGTTTCCTCGTTGATGATGTCCTTGGACACGAACTTGCCGACGATGTGCTCGAACGGCACCAGAAGGTTCTGCACCTTGCCTTCGTCGATCAGTTTCTTCACCGCGCGCGGGGTGACTTTCTTGGTGGCCTCGGCGATCACTTCGCCGCTGTCCGCGTCGACCAGGTCAAAGGTCGGACGGGTGCCGCGCACACGCTCGGGGAAGAACTTGGTCGCCCAGCCTTCGCCACGGCGATACTCGAAGTTCACCGTTTCATAGTAGGCGTCCATGATCGCTTCCTGGTCGAGACCCAGGGCGTACAGGAGCGTGGTCACCGGCAGCTTGCGGCGACGGTCGATGCGGGCGAACACGATGTCCTTGGCGTCGAATTCGAAATCGAGCCAGGAGCCGCGGTAGGGAATGATCCGGCAGGCGAACAGCAGTTTGCCCGAGGAATGCGTCTTGCCCTTGTCGTGGTCAAAGAACACGCCGGGCGAACGGTGCATCTGGGAAACGATGACCCGCTCGGTGCCGTTGACGATGAAGGTGCCGTTGGGCGTCATCAGGGGCATGTCGCCCATGAAGACATCCTGCTCCTTGATGTCCTTGACCGACTTGGCGCCGGTGTCTTCATCCACATCGAAGACGATCAGGCGCAGGGTGACCTTCAGCGGAGCGCTGTAGGTCATGTCGCGCTGCATGCACTCCTCGACGTCGTATTTCGGCTTTTCCAGCTCGTAGTTGACGAATTCCAGGACGGCGGTCTCGTTGAAATCCTTGATCGGGAAGACCGACTGGAAAACGCCCTTGATGCCCTCGCCGTCCATCGGCTGCGGCTGGTCGCCGCTTTCGAGGAACAGCTTGTAGCTGGATTTCTGAACCTCGATGAGGTTCGGCATTTCAAGGACTTCACGAATTTTGCCGTAGTAGCGACGAAGGCGTTTCTGACCGAGGAAACTTTGCGCCATGAGTGGAGCCACCCTTTCCGTGTTCTCTGCCCGCGCGGACCGGCTGTCGGGGGCCACAGCCGCCGGCGCGTCAGTGATGACAGTCAATCAGATCCATTCTCGGCGCGCGTCCCACCGCGTGCCACTCGATCCGTAGTGTCCTGCCTTGGGAAACCCCTCGAGCAAAGGGGCTTGCCAAGACCGGCATTCATGTTCGGGGTTCAGCACAATTTCCGGGGGTCCGACCTTGTCAGGCGTCGATCCGGCTGCATTTTCGGGATGGACGGGACGACTTGGGAACCATGCGCTGACATTTCAATGGGGAGCTGCCGACACCTCGCAATCCAAAAAGCCGATAGCGGGCTCGAATCGCTCGACCCCGCCGGAGACTTCCGAATATTCGGTTAAACACGAGAACGCAAGCCCACAGCAGGAGCTTTGCGATTTCCACACCCGGAGAGAATGGCAAAAGTTAACCCGATCGTCAAGCTGGGATGCGATTTGCGGCGTCTTTCGCCGCCTTCCCGCCAGTCCTGAGCACAGTTGTCGGCACCGTCCGGCGCAAAGAAAAACGCCTCCGGCAGGACCGGAGGCGTTTCGAAATGGACCGGGAAGCAGCTGCCTCCCGCCAGATCACTTGAGCTCGATTTCCGCGCCTGCTTCTTCGAGCTTTTTCTTGATTTCCTCGGCTTCGTCCTTGGAAACGCCTTCTTTGACAGCCTTGCCGCCGGCCTCGACCAGCTCTTTGGCTTCTTTCAGGCCCAGGCCGGTGATGCCGCGGACTTCCTTGATCACGTTGATCTTCTTGTCGCCGGCCGACTTCAGGATGACGTCGAACTCGGTCTGCTCCTCGGCGGCTTCGCCACCGGCGTCGCCGGCCGGACCGGCCATCATGACGGCGCCACCGGCTGCCGGCTCGATGCCGTATTCGTCCTTGAGGATGGTTTTCAGTTCTTGTGCCTCGAGCAGGGTCAGGCCCACGATTTGCTCGGCGAGTGCTTTAAGATCAGCCATTTTGAGACTCTTTCCGTTTAGATGTGTTTTCCAACGTCAGGGAGAATTCCCCACGAGGGTCATTGCGGTTTGCCTTACGCCGCTTCCTGCTTTTCCTCGATGGTCGACAGGATGGAGGCGATGTTCGAAGCAGGTGCACCAATGGCACCGGCGATGTTCGAAGCGGGTGCGCCGATGCAGCCGACGATCGACGCGATGAGTTCGTCGCGCGACGGCATTTTCGACACGGCTTCGACACCGGCCCGGTCCAGGGTCGTTCCACCCATCGACCCGCCAAGGATTTCGAATTTCTTGTTGTCCTTGGCAAAGTCCTCGACGACCTTGGCCGCAGCCACGGGGTCATCGGAGTAGGTGAGAACAGTCATGCCGCCCAGGAGCGGTGCGATACCTTCGCACTGCGTTCCGTCGACGGCGATCCTGGCGAGCCTGTTCTTGGCGACACGGACCACGGCATCCCCGTTACGGGCACGACCGCGGAGGTCCGTCATTTCGGCAACCGTGAGACCTTCGTAGCGGGCAACCACCACGACGCCAGAGCTTTCGAAGACCTGGCCGAGTTCCTCGACCACCTTTTCTTTCTGGGCTCTATCCACAGTTTCACTCCAGTTGTTGGAGGGCGGACCCTCCGGCTCTTTCCGGCAAGGTTTCCCCTGCCATTGAAGTCCGAATGAGGGTCGACGCATCCTGTGGGGCACGCGCACGCGGCGCGGCCTGAAAAGATGTCTCTTCCCGTCTCGGGCAGGATTTAACGGCCTCGGCCAACCCACCGTCTCGGACGAAATGCAAACGGCCCACGACGAATCGCGCCCCGCTGTGCAGGGCCGTCTTTAACATCATCCCGCGCGTTGCCAAGGGGGCATCTGCGGGCGCGGCAGGATTTTTGCCTAACCCCCGGCCCGGCGCGCCCGGAAGGCACGGGAAAAGTCGACCGGGTCGGCGATGTCGTACAGCTCGCGGATCAGCGGAGAGATCAGCGCGGCATCCCGGACCGCCTCGAAACTCTCTCCCTGCGCGATGAAACCCTCGGCGTAAAGGAATTCATCCGCGTAACCGGTCAGGTACCAGGCCTTGTCAAAGGGAACGGCGTCCGGCGCGATCTTGTTCACGGTCCGGGCCAGGACATTGGTACAGTTGGAAAACAGCGTGTTGTACCAGCGCGGCTCCTGTTGGATCTCTGCGGTTTCCGCGATGACCGCGCGCAGCACCGCCCGCTGCTGCGCCAGCGGAATGTCCAGGACGTAGAGGAACAGCTCATCCCCGGCCATGAACTCGCTGTTGCCATACATGTCGCGTTCGGTTGTCCAGACAAAGATATATTCGAAGATCGGCAGCACAGCAGCCTTGGGCGCGCTATAGGCCTCGCCCACCTCGCGCCGCGCCTCGATCGAGGCGACATAGGCCGAGCCATCCTCGAAGGCGAAGACCAGCATGGTATGGGCGATTGCGTCGATGCTGCCGAATGGCTCGACCAGGAAATAGGCCTGGCTCAGCCCGTCCGGGTCGATCTCGCGCGTGATCCAGTCCCGCCGCGTTACCGATCCGTCCTCGGCGTAGTTCCAGTCACGGATGTTCTCGATGCGGAAGGTGTTGCCGGTCTGCTCCACGCCGGGTAGGCGGCTGTAATCCGCGCGCCAGTCACGGTCATGCGAAGGCGGCGTCAGCTGCCAGTTCACGTACAGCCCACAGATCAGGATCAGCGGCAGCAAGAGCAGAAATCGTTTCATGCCCTCCGCTGTAGCCGATCGATGTCAGGTCAGGAAGACGAGGCGCGTAAAAACGGCTCCTCGGTCCCCACGCCCGTGGCGACCGGCGCGGCGGCCATGCGGTCCGCCAGCACCACCATGAGATCGCGCTTCGACACCGGCTTGCACAACACGTCATCCATGCCTGCGGCACGATAGCCCTGAACCTGGTGGCTCAGCACGTTTGCGGTGACCGCTATGATGCCGGTGCGGGGCGCGCCGCCGTCTTTTTCGAGCCTGCGAATCTCGCGCGTTGCGGCGACACCGTCCATGACCGGCATCTGCACGTCCATCAGGATCATGTCGATGCCGCCCGCCCGGACCAATGCCAAGGCTTCTTCGCCGGTTTCGGCGAACTGAACCTCTGCCCCGGTGTTGCGCAGGAAACGGTCCAGGATCAGCCGGTTCGTCGCATTGTCGTCAGCCACCAGGATGCAACGCCCGGAAAGGTCCGGCGGACGGGCCGTTTCGACCCGGACCTGCAGCGCCTCCTCGGCGCTGGCGGTGCGCAGCGGCAGATCACAAAAGAAGGTGGCGCCATGTCCCGGGCGACTGACCACCATGAGATCGCCCCCCATCGCCTGGCACAGCTGGCGCGAGATCGTAAGCCCCAGCCCGCTGCCGCCGTGGCGGCGGGTGACACTGGCGTCCGCCTGCAGGAATGGTTCGAAAATGCGGGCCTGCGCCTCACGCTCGATGCCCGGCCCGCTGTCCTGGACCGCGATGACAAGGCGGCTGCCGTCCAAGTCGGGACGCACGCGCACCATGACGCCCCCGTCCGAGGTGAATTTGACCGCGTTGGCAATCAGGTTGTGCAGGACCTGACGGATGCGGAATTCATCGCCCATCAGGATCGGCGGCAGGTTGTCCTGTATGTCCAGCGTCAGGTACAGGTCCTTTTCCCGCGCCCGCGCTCCGTAGAGCGCGCAAGCCGCCTCGACCAGGCCACGCAAGGCAAAGGGACGGGCCTCGACGCTGAGCTGTCCGGCCTCGATCCGGGACAGGTCCAGCACGTCGTTGATGGTGCCCAGCAGAACCGTGCCGGATTGCTCGATGATCTGCAGGCATTGCGCCTGGTCCTCGGTCAGCTGCGATTCCGAGAGCTCCGAGGCCATGCCGAGGATGCCGTTCAGCGGTGTCCGGATCTCGTGGCTGACATTGGCGAGGAAGCGCGTCTTGGCGGCATTGGCCTCTGCCGCCTCGCGCCGCAACTCGGCCTCCTTGCGCTGACCGCGTCCGGCAAAGAAGATTTCCGCCAGCACGTACAGCATTAGCAGAACCAGCAACGTGATCGCGCCAAAGTCCGTCAAACGCGTGGCAGTCAGGTCCTCGAATTCATCGAGGACCCGGCTGGCCGGGTTCTGGGTGCCGAAGTTGCCGGACCAGAGCCTCCGGCTGTGGATGGTCAGGTTGTTCAGCCGGTCCACGAGGTGGGACAGTTGGGCCTGCGTCGGTGGCTCGGACGCAAAAAGGATGCCGTCCCCCTCGTGAAGGAATCTGTCGAAGTCGGCCACGAGTTCGTGGAACCCGGTCGATTCTCCAAAGGGTTTGGCCCGGACGATATCGACCCTGCTCCACAACACGTCAAAACGCAGTTGCGCGGTTTCCAGATCGACGGTGCCGTGCTCATAGTCCTTGAGGATGCCGATCAGGCGCTGGCTCTCGAAGTTGAGCTCGCTGATGCTCCACAGCATGGTGTTGAGGTTGCGAACTGTCAGCTCGCGCGAGACGCCGTGGGCGCGGTTGTAATCCAGCAGCAATGCGGCCAGCCCCAGCGCGATGGTGATCGCGATCAGGGCCCGAAGGGTGCGCGCATTTGTGCGGATCTGCTCCATGCCGGCGATCAGGGTTTGACCGTCAGGCGCTGCAACTGCCAGATCATCCGCGAGCTGTGCAGTTCGTTCACGTCCTCCGGCGTGGGAGCCGGGTAGACGATCCAGATCGGCCCCTTGTTGCGGACGCGCATCGGCTTTCCGTCCTGTTCGATTGCCAGGATGATGCCAAAGGCCTGCACGTCGGACACGGGGATGTCGATCATGTAATCGTCAAGAGCCACCGCCCGCAGCGTGCCCCGCCGGACCCCCAACTGTTTCAGCAAGGAGGCCAGGCTGGGACCAGCCAGATGCTGCACCCCAAGCGTGAAATCGGTATAGGTTTCGATCTCCCGCCAATCGAGAGCCTGTAGCATGGCGCGGTCATAGACGGCCAGGTCGCCATCATTCGTCTGCGCGATCAGCCCGTCGACCGTCAGAAGAGGCGCTCCCTGAGGTACCTCCAGCGCACGGGCGGGACCGGCGAGGGGCATCGCGATCAGGCAGAACAGGCAAATGCAGAGTCGGAACACCCAGACCTCCATCCGGTTGGTGCATGGCGTGTTCTCCGATCTAAGCGCCCCACCTTAACGCAGGGTTTGCAAACAACAAAAAAAGGCGGGCCAATGGCCCGCCTTTTGTAGTCAGATGCGCGGTTCGGCTCAGTTGCCGGTCGCGTTCACGATGTCGACCGTGACGCCCGGGCCCATCGTCGAGCTCAGCGCGATCTTTTTCATGTAGGTGCCCTTGGCACCGGTCGGCTTGGCCGCCGAGACCGCACCGACAAATGCGCGGATGTTCTCGACCAGCTTGGCCTCGTCGAAGGAGACCTTGCCGACGCCTGCGTGCACGACACCGGCCTTTTCGGCCTTGAACTGGACCTGGCCGCCCTTGGCGTCCTTGACCGCCTGCGCCACGTCCATCGTCACGGTGCCGACCTTGGGGTTCGGCATCAGGTTGCGCGGGCCCAGGATCTTGCCCAGGCGACCGACGATCGGCATCATGTCCGGCGTTGCGATGCAACGGTCGAACTCGATGGTGCCACCCTGGATGGTTTCCATCAGGTCCTCGGCGCCGACGATGTCCGCACCTGCGGCCTGAGCCTCTTCAGCCTTGGGGCCACGGGCGAAAACCGCCACGCGGGTGGTCTTGCCGGTGCCGTTCGGCAGGCCGACGACACCGCGGACCATCTGGTCCGCGTGGCGCGGGTCGACGCCGAGGTTCATGGCGATTTCAACAGTCTCGTCGAACTTGGTGTTCGAGTTCGACTTGATCAGGGCCACGGCTTCTTCGACGGTGATGTTCTCTTTGCCGGCGAAGGCCTCACGGGCCGCCTTTGCGCGTTTTCCGAGCTTTGCCATGATGATTACCCCTTCACCTCGATACCCATCGAGCTCGCGGAGCCGAGGATGATCTTCATTGCCGCTTCGACGTCATTGGCCGAGAGGTCTTTCATCTTGGCTTCGGCGATCTCGCGGACCTGCGCCACGGTCACCGAGGCGATGGTTTCACGGCCCGGGTTCTCGGCGCCGCGCGGACGGTTCCGCTTGCCGACGGGCTTCAGGCCGGCGGCCTTCTTCAGGTAGTAAGACGCGGGCGGCGTCTTGATGTTCATGGTGAAGGACTTGTCCTGGTAGTAGACAATCTCCGTCGGGCAGGGCGCGCCCGGCTCCATGTCCTGCGTCTTGGCGTTGAACGCCTTGCAGAATTCCATGATGTTGATGCCGCGCTGACCCAGGGCGGGGCCCACGGGCGGCGAGGGGTTGGCTTTGCCTGCAGGGATCTGCAGCTTCATCTTGCCGGCGAGCTTCTTGGCCACGGGCGTTCTCCTGTTCCATCTCCCCCGGACGCGTCTGGGGGCGTTTCGTGGCGTGGTCTGGTCCGGACATCGCGATGCCCTCGCCTCCCACGATAGGTATACCGCCCGAGTCGCCCCGGGTCGGCATGAGCGCGCCGTCTAACCCGGGGCCGGTCATTTGGCAAGCGTGGATTCAGAGCGGTGCCCGTTACTCGGTCATCAATTCGCCGCTGCCTCCGGACTGCTCGGGCATGTCCCTGAACTTGGGCAGGCCGTCGCGGATCGGCAGCACGGTGTTTTCATAGTTGAAATGCGCCGTCGGGCGAAACTCCAGCCCGCGCACCAGTCCGGCAAAGAGGTCGATCAGTCCAGTATAAGGCAGATCGGCTCCAAGACATCCGCCGCAGCGCGCGCAGGTCATGCGCTCTGCCCGCCCGCCGTCGCGACAAAACCGGCGCACATCGGCCTCGCCGGACACGAAACGGACTTTGTCGCGCGGCCAGAGCGCGACCGCGTTGACCGGCGCGCCGGTGAATCCCCGGCAGGTCGTGCAATGACAATAGCATTGCACGACGGGTTCGCCCTCTGCCTCGATGCGGACCGTGCCGCAGGAACATTGCGCGTGATAAACCGTCATTTCGCCGTCCTCCCCGGACCAAGGCTATCCGGCGGCCAAAAGGGCGCCAAGCGGATTTCGACGAACGGGCCTAGACCCAGACAACCTCATCGACCCCGGCCAGCCTTGCCAGCCGGGCAAGCTCGGCCTCGACACGCGCCATGCGCCCTGCCCCCGCGCGCACGCCCTGTTCCCACCAGAGGTTCATGACGGACATGCGGCCGCTGGCGCGTTCCGCCTTGGCCTCGATCCGGCCAACCAGCCGGTCGCCTTCCAGCAGGGGATAGACGTAATAGCCCCACTGGCGCTGCGCGGCGGGCACGAACATCTCGACCGTATAGTCGAACCCGAACAGCCGCTTGACCCGTGCCCGGTCCCGGATGGCCGGATCGAAAGGGTTCAGGATGCGCAGGCGAGAGGTGGGCGCGGGCGCAGAGGCAAGCCGCTCTTCGATGTCGGGCACGGCCACACCTTTGGTCCAGCGCCCGTCCGCGCCTTCGATCCGGACCGGCACATAGGCACCCGTGTCGCGCTCGGCCCAGGCGGAGACCTCGGCCACCTCTGCCGCCTCCCAGAACTTGCGCACCTCGCCCAATGTGCCAAAGCCCAGCCGCGCCAGCGCCTTGCGGCACAGGCCATCTACCTGCGCCTCGTCCGGCAGAACACAATTCCGCAGATCCTCGGGAAAGACGCGTTCGGCCAGGTCATAGTACTTGATGACACCCTCTCGGTGGCAGGTCGCCAGTTCGCCCGCATACCACAGGTAATCCAGCGCCTTCTTGTGTGGCGGACGTTTCCACATGGCGCGCTCACCCTCGATCCGGGTGTCAAAGTCGCGCGTGCAGAGCGGCCCCTCCTCGCGGATGCGCCCCCGGATCTCGTCCATCAGGGCATCGTCGCCCCGCCCGACATACCAGGACCAGCTTTCCGCCTTGCGCCGCATCCGGTCGAACTGCCGCCGCCACAGGGGCAGCATCTCCATCGGCAGGACAGAGGCGTCATGCGTGAAATGTTCGAACACATGCCGCCCGCGCAACAGCCGGTCCAGTTCCGGTTCGCGATAGCTCTGGTTGCGGCTCCAGAGAATGTGATGATGCGCCCGGCTGACAACCTGGATCGTGTCCAGCTGGACAAACCCCAAGTCGCGGATAACATCCAGTGTCGGCGGTCCGCCCACGGGCGCCTCTGCCAATCCGTGAGAGGCCAGCCACAGCCTGCGGGCGTCTGCGTTATGAATACGAAGCGGCGTCACACAGTCCCATCCGGTCCGGGATCGCGCGCCGGGCCAAAGGGCACGACGGCAAGGGCATGGCAAGACATCACAAGACGCGATCGTTTCAGGAAACAGCCACGCTGCAAGGCATCATCCATACGCCACTGATCCTTTCCAACCATTCGGTCGGCGAAGAGACCCGGACGGCCGAAAAAGCGTAAGAAACAGACTCGCTTTGATAAGCTTGTCGGGTCGTTCCAATGGCGGGCCACCGGTGCTGCACGTCGATTGTACGACCGTCGCGATCGAAGAACTCAAAATCAATGGGCACTGAATTGGACGGCTGGCCCCATTTGATCGACACCTGGATGCCCACCGCGCAGGCAGCCTTGTCAAAGTGCAATACGATCGCCCGCCTTCCATCCGTCTCTTTTACAATGGACAGCGGGTTCCCCTCGGCGACATCGCTTCCGCCTACAGCACGGATCACCCCGTCCCGCGAACGCACATCAAGGCTGTGCTCGGGCCTGAGCGACCCGATGAGGGTATGCGTCGTTTCTAGGCGCCCTTGCTGGTAATTCGTTTCGCGCACACCGTCCGCCAGCGCGACGCTCCCCCAGGAAACGCCGAAAGAGAGCAACATGGACGTCCCGGCTCGCAGAAAGCGCGTCGGAAATGCAGACAATGGCGACGAGAACCCCATCCCGCGCTATGTCTCTTTCGTAACCTGCGTGAATTCCAGTTCCACCGGCGTCTCGCGGCCAAAGATCGACACCGCGACGCGCAGACGCTGGTTGTCGTCGTCCACGCTCTCGATCATGCCATCGAAGCCCTCGAAAGGCCCGTCGGTGACCTTGACCTTCTCGCCGCTCTCGAAATGGATGAGCGTGCGCGGCGCATCCTCGTTCTCCTGAACGCGGCCAAGGATCGCCTCGACCTCGGCATCGCGCATCGGCATCGGACGGCCCTGCGGCCCCAGAAAGCCGGTGACGCGGTTGATCGAGTTCACCAGGTGATAGCCCTGGTCCGACATCTCCATGTGCACAAGGACATAACCGGGCATGAAGCGGCGCTCGGTCGTCACCTTCTTACCGCGACGAACCTCGATCACCTCTTCGGTGGGAACCAGGACCTCGTCGATCTGGTTTTCGAGCCCCTGCTCTTCGACCGCTGTCCGGATCTGTTCGGCGATCTTCTTCTCGAAGTTCGAGAGGACGCTGACCGAGTACCACCGCTTTGCCATGAGTTACCTTCGATTGTTGAAGCCCCGCGCGGGCGTGCCCAAAACAAAAAGGGGCGCGCAACTCCCGTGCGCGCCATCCCTATCGCGGCTCATTATCGGCCTTTGCGGTGTATTGCAAGCGCTTCCCGCCCGCAGAGCCGCCCGGCTCAGCCGCCACCGACCACGGACAGCAGGGTTTGCAGGCCAAACCGGATGCCCATGTCGACCAGCGCAAAGAAAATCGCCGTCAGCGTGGCCATGATGAACACCATGACGGTGGTCAGGAAAACCTCGCGCCGGGTCGGCCAGACGATCTTTGCCACTTCGGCCCGGACCTGCTGGATGAACTGAAGCGGATTGGTGGTTGCCATGCTGTCTCTTCCCGTACGTGCGGTGGTTTGCGAGGAAATACGCGGAGAGCGCCATGAATACAAGGCCCGCGGGCCGATTGGCGCCACCGCCACAGGGGTCACGCCGGCGTGAGAGTTGATGGGACGGTTGTGATGGAACCCGCATGCCCGCCCCACGTTCCGCGCCCGCGGTGCATCCCTGCGCTCAACTCGCTGTCAAAAAACGTCTTTTCCGGATGGAACGGGACGCTGCCCACCCCGTTGATTGCCCAGAACCGCCGGGGCGGCACGCCTTGGCAGCATGTGGAACACGAGTAAGGAGTCAGACACAATGACACGCTTTATCACCGCAACCGCTCTTGCAACCGTCGTCGCGACCGGCGCCTTCGCACAGTCGCAGGTCGAAACACAGACGATCGAAAAGTACTTTCCGAACGTGAACGTGGAAACGCTCACCGAACTTCAGGTGACGCAGCTGACCACCATTGCCGCCAGCGGCGAGTCGGTCTCCGAGAAGCGGGCGCAGATGCGCGCACTGCTGACCGACGTGAACTTCGAGCCGATGGAGCCGGTCGACATGGAGGTCACCACCGGCCTGACCGAGTTCGAGCGCTCTCAGATCAACCTCTACGCGCCCGAACTTGACGTCTCGTCCCTGACCGAGAACGAGATCCAGCGCCTGCAAACCGCGATCACCAGTGGCGACAACGCCGAGATCGACAAGGTTGCAAACCAGATTATGGCCAACTGATCCCGGCCACGATGACCTGAAAGAAGGGGCTGCCGAAAGGTGGCCCCTTTTTGCATGCGGAGGGCAAAGCTCTTCCGCAGACCGCGCCAATGCACCATGTTTTCACGCGGCGGCACGTCGGTCGGCGATTTCCGAAAGTTTGGCAGGGGCAGCAGGGTTCGAACCCGCGACCTACGGTTTTGGAGACCGTCGCTCTACCAGCTGAGCTATACCCCTTCAGGCCGTGCCGTGGGGTACGCCAACCCGACAGCGAAATCAAGAGGCCTCGGCACGGGTTTTTCATCCGATTTCCGGGGATGCCCCGCCTCCCTGGCGCCCCGCGTGATCACGCCGCGCGGAGAATCCTGAAACAATTCTCCGACAACGGCCGGAAACGCGGTCATCAACATCATGTGAATCCGCTTTCACGGCCCATTCAGGCCGCCCGCCTCACGCCCGACGGCGGCTCCGCGATGACCTTGAAACCCTGCGTTTCCTGACCCGCACCAATGCCCTGCATTCATGCACAACATCCTGTCTATCAGGCTGTTTTTCAAGAACAAATCGGCGTTACGAAACGCGATCATCCTGTGATTTCAAATCCGTCGCCCACGGCCCCAGATAGCTCGGTGTCGGACAGACAGACCGGCACCAACACACGGCGGGCCTTCCGCCACACAGTCACAAGATAAGGACACAGACATGAAAACCCTGATCGCATCCGCCCTCGTCGCAACCGCAGCCCTGACCGGTGCCGCATATGCGAACACCGCGCCGCAGCTCGACAGCGAAGCCAAGTACGTCCTGCCCGGCGCCGATTTCTCGGGTCTGAGCGCAGCCGAAGTGCACGCCGTCAACAACGCCCTCAAGAGCGGCGCCAGCAACAGCGAAAAGCAGGCCCTCATCCGCGCTTTTCTGAACTGATCGCCCACTGGGCAAATACCACGACCACAATCATCAAGACAAAGGACACTGACATGAAAACCCTGATCGCATCCGCCCTCATCGCAACCGCAGCCCTGACCGGTGCCGCAAACGCCATGACCACGCCGCAGCTGGACAGCGAAGCCAAGTACATCCTGCCCGGCGCCGATTTCTCGGGCCTGAGCGCGGCCGAAGTGCACGCCATCAACAACGCCCTCAAGAGCGGCGACAGCAACAGCGAAAAGCAGGCCTTCATCCGCGCTTTCCTGAACTGATGCGCAAGGATGCCCGGCCCTGACAGGCGCCACACTCCCGGGCGTCTGTCAGGGCCGCTCCACGCGAAAAAGCCGCCCGGGCTCCGGGCGGCTTTTAATTTTTTCTGGCGGGCTTGCGGCTTGTTCCGAAGATCAGATCATGGCCGAGGGCCAGGCAAGGAAAAAGGGCGCCCCGGTCGGGGCGCCCTTCCAATGCTTTCAGCCGAGTGGCGGCGGGCGCCTTACTCGATGATCTTGGACACGACGCCCGAACCGACGG
>NZ_FMZI01000017.1 GCF_900101505.1 Antarctobacter albus | reverse complement strand
CCCGTCAGCGATTACGTCGGGGCGCGTGCGCTCGTCAGCGGGCTGCCCAACGTGAAATGGCTTCTCGGAGACCGTGGCTACGATGCCGACTGGTTCAGAGAAGCTTTGCAGGACAAGAAGATACGCCCCTGCATCCCGGGCCGGAAGAAACGGAAGACGCCGGTAAAGTATGACAAACGGCGATACAAACGCCGTAATCGCATCGAGATCATGTTCGGCAGGCTCAAGGACTGGCGGCGCGTTGCGACACGCTACGACCGATGCCCGCAGACCTTCTTCTCGGCGATAGCTCTCGCCGCGACCGTCATCTTCTGGCTTTGAGGGAGAACGAGTCCTGAGCCTAGGGTCTTGCGTCCAGTCAGCAGGTCGGCCACATGCACGTCAAGCGCGCCCGCCACGGGAGAGCAGCCAACCCAAGCGCGCCATGTCACCGGTTTAGCCGCCTGGACACCCCATTGAACCTTGAACTCGCCGAAAGGAACGCAGAACGCGAGGGCCTATGCATTGGATGCGCGTCCGTAATCAGGTCTGGGTGCTTGCCGTTCCGCCCCCTCAACAGTGAAAGCGTGTCCGGTCGAAGGAAAAAGCCTTCGGTGCATCGCATTTCCCGAGCCGATAGGGGATCTTGCCGCTGGAAAGCTTGAAGGGGTCGCCGGGCAAATGGGCGACAACCGTGCGCGCCGTAAAAAGACGGGGCGAACAGGTGAAACCTCCGCCCGTTTCCCTTGTAACCGGATTATAGCTGTTGGATGGATGGCTCCAGCAAAGGGACGTCCCACCACCTTCGATTTTCCACATTTCCGGTACGACAACCGTATTGCCTGGATACCAAAGCCACGCTTTCCCGTCGCCGCGGATATAATTGACCTGAAATCCATGCGCGGCGGAAAAGCTGAGATAGGTGACATTGCCACGCGGGTAATCGGGATAGGTCAGCGGTCGGTCGCGCACGTCCGCAATCGATTCCGACAGCAGGTCACCCTTGGGAACACATCCGGCGGCGAGGCATGCCAGAAGGATGATGCACAGAAATCTCAGCATGACAGGGACACCCGAAGGAATTTGTTCTTATTCAGGATTTCTGTCTTGATCGGGGTGTTTTGAGGGCCGGACAAGAACGACAGGATCGACTCGTCCTTGGCTTTGCATCCCGAGATCCTGCTTGCCGCCGCTTCGAGGTCCACAAGGTTGATGGTCTTTGCCGAAGAGTCCCATCCGACCAGAGCATAGGCCTTTTCCGGTGCGACCGCGACGGAGTAGGTCACGCCGTTGATCTTGATGGGAGACCGGCTCGCCCAGATCTCGTTATTGGCTTTGCGGTTCTCCCGTGCCGTTTTCTTGGCGCTGACTTGCGGTTTTGCGACCGGTTCCGGCGATGTGGTTGCGGAATTGCAGGCGCCAAGCGCAAGGGCCGCGACGCAGGCCGCGGAGATCCGAATTCGGAAGGTCATGTAAGAGGGTTCCAATACTGACAAAACAGGGCGCCCCATCTGAATGGAGCGCCCTTCGTCTAAACGTGACGCTTAACAGCGTCAAACAGGATCTCGCCTATTATACCAAGCTGAGGCTGGCGGCGCTTTCCGGCAGTTCCTCGTCAAAGCAGCGCTGGTAGAACTCAGCCACGGTCTGGCGTTCCAACTCGTCGCACTTGTTCAGGAAGGACACGCGGAAGGCATAGCCGACGTTGCGGAAGATCTCGGCGTTGGTGGCCCAGGCGATCACGGTCCGCGGGCTCATGACGGTCGACAACTCGCCGTTCATGAAGGCGCGACGGGTAAAGTCGGCCACGGTCACCATCTGGCGGATCGTCTTGCGGCCCTTCTCGGTGTTGTAGTGGGGCGCCTTGCTGAGGACGATGTTGGTTTCCGCGTCGATCGAGAGATAGTTCAGCGTCGCGACCAGCGACCAGCGGTCCATCTGGCCCTGGTTGATCTGCTGCGTGCCGTGATAGAGGCCTGTCGTATCGCCCAGGCCCACGGTGTTCGACGTCGCGAAGATGCGGAAATACTTGTGCGGGGTGATGACCTCGTTCTGGTCCAGAAGGGTCAGCTTGCCGTCGGTTTCCAGAACCCGCTGGATCACGAACATCACGTCGGCGCGGCCGGCGTCGTATTCGTCAAAGACGATGGCGGTGGGGTTGCGCAGGGCCCAGGGCAGGATGCCCTCCTGGAACTGCGTGACCTGCTTGCCGTCCACCAGCTTGATCGCGTCCTTGCCGATCAGGTCGATCCGGGAGATATGGCTGTCGAGGTTCACGCGCACCGCGGGCCAGTTCAGCCGCGCTGCGACCTGTTCGATGTGAGTCGATTTGCCGGTGCCGTGATAGCCCTGGATCATCACGCGGCGGTTGTTGCGAAAGCCCGCAAGGATCGCCAGCGTCGTGTCGGGGTCGAACTTGTAGGTGGAATCGAGGTCCGGCACACGGTCTGTCCGGTCGGGAAAACCGTGTACGATCATGTCCGTATCGATGCCAAAGACTTCACGGACAGAGATTTCCTCGGTCGGTTTCGCGTTGATATCGATCGTGCCGTCCGCCATTGTTCCCACGTCCCTCTGTCAAAGCTCGAATGCTTCGCGTTAGGTGCAACATATCTTCAGGAGTGGCAAGAGGAAGTGGTGAGACGATCCCTATGACCGCGCAGGATGAAATCGAGGCCCTGCTGAGCCAGGTGGCGGGTGGCGACCGTGGCGCCTTTCGCAGGCTATACGCCGCGATGGCCCCGCGGCTTTACGGCCTCGCACTGCGCATTCTGCGTGATGAAATGCTGGCGCAGGACATTCTCGAAGAGGTTTTCACCGGTGTGTGGAAGGACGCGGGCCAGTATCGTGGCGCGCTGGCGGCGCCCGAAACCTGGCTGGTGACGATCACCCGCGATGCGGCCATCGCGCGGCTGGGCGTGGAACGGGCGGCGGGCCGGATGGCCGGGCCGCTGGAGATCACGGAGCGTCTTTATGCCACGCGCCCGGAGACAGAGGACCTGGCCGGAATGCGGGACGAGGCCCGCGCGCTGGAGGTCTGCCTGCGGGAACTGCCGCGCGCCCGGGCCGACAT
Source organism: Antarctobacter albus (assembly GCF_900101505.1). GTDB lineage: Bacteria > Pseudomonadota > Alphaproteobacteria > Rhodobacterales > Rhodobacteraceae > Antarctobacter > Antarctobacter albus. The sequence goes on along the minus strand of NZ_FMZI01000017.1, from coordinate 98,389 downwards.
GTTGCGCCATGCCTATCTCTACGGCGCCACCTACGATGACCTGGCCAGGAGTGCGGGAACCTCGAAGACTGCGTTGCGCGCGGCGGTGCGGACCGACCTTGTCCAGGTGCGTGAGTGCCTGAGCCGATGAACGCCCAGCTGGATACCGGACTGCCCGGCGGTGCCGAGGCGGGCGCGGCCGAGTATTCGCTTGGGCTGATGCCCAAGGCGGAAATCGCCGCCTTCGAGGCGCAACTGGCCGTCGACACGGACCTGCAGCAGGACGTGGCGGCCTGGACAGAGTACTTCGCCAGTTTCACCGACATCATCCCCGCCGAAACGCCACCGCCGCAGGTTTTGCGCCGGATCGAAGGGCAGGTCTTTGGCGCCGAGGATCGTCGCCCGGTGTGGCGTCAGGTACTGCCCTATCTCGTGGGGGCGGTCGCCGGGGCCGCGATTGCCTGGGTCGTGCTGACCTCCGGCCTGTTGGAGACGCCGGCGCCCACGCTGGGTGCGGATCTTGCCGGGGCGGAGGGGCTGGCATTGGACGCGCGGTTTGCGCCCGCGACAGGCGTTCTGACCGTGACCCTCCGGCAGGGCGATGCAGGTGAGGGGCGCGTGCTGGAGCTCTGGTTGCTGCCCGAGGATGGCGCGCCGGTGTCGCTGGCGCTGTTGCGTGACGCCGAGACACTCGTCGCGGTCCCCCCGGCGTTGGCGGAGAGGCTGGATGGGGCGCGTCTGGTGGTCTCTGAAGAGCAGCCAGGCGGATCGCCGGACGGCAGGCCCTCGGGCGATGCCCGGGCCGAAGGCGTCCTGGTCGGGCAATAGCAACGCGCCGGGCGCCCAGCCGGCACGCCAATTGGCCAGGCGGGGTTGCGTCCACGCAGGGCGGGGCCTAACGCTTTGCAGGAAATTCCTTTTGTATTGGAGAGTCGCGATGGTTCGCATGTTCAAATCCGCCCTGGTCACAACCGCCCTTGTTCTGGCTGGCGCACTGCCTGCTGCCGCGCAGCAAGGGCTGGTCGAAGTCCCGATCAACAACTCGTTTTCGGTCAATGAGCTGAACTGGGACAGCGCTCTCGGCAAGGTCGAGTTTGCCTGGGCGGTTCTGGATATCCGGGGTGTGACCTATGTCTGTGGAGCCAGCAGCGCCTCGACCAGCTTTGCCCATCGCAAGACCAAGACCGTCTTTCGCAAGGGCTGGGTCAAGGCCGGCAACACCAAGGTTCTGAAAGACCTGAGCTACTTCACCCGGGCGCCGCGCAACACCGACCTGGGCACGGTCAAGGCGCGCTGCAAGCCGCTACCGGGCAAAGCCGGCGCTGCCAATGACTTCCTGCTGGGGTTCGATCCGGTGCGCGTTCGGCTGTAAGCCCGCTTGCGGGGGGGAATCCGTTAAAGGGCTTGGCAGTTTTGCCTCGCCCGAAAGGGCGGCGGCGCCTATAACGGCGCCGTGACGCCCGCGAACCCAAGGAGAGATCCATGACCGGAGAGCTGTCCCCGATCGACAAGGCCAAGTTCGCCGCGGCGAAACAGGCGGCGTCCCTGGTGGAGTCGGGCATGCGGGTCGGGCTGGGCACGGGATCGACCGCGGCCTGGCTGGTGCGCTGCCTTGGGGAACTGGTGCGCGAGGAGGGGCTGCGCTTTCGCGGGGTGCCGACCTCGAGCAGGACGGCGGACCTGGCGCGCGACGTGGGGATCGAGGTGGTTTCGCTGGACGAGGCGCGCTGGCTGGACCTGACGATCGACGGTGCGGATGAGTTCGATGGTGATCTGAACCTGATCAAGGGCGGCGGCGGCGCGCTGTTGCAGGAAAAGATCGTGGCCACGGCCAGCGACCAGATGGTCGTCATCGCCGATGCCGCCAAAGAAGTGGAAAGGCTGGGAAATTTCCCGCTTCCGGTCGAGGTGATCCCCTTTGGCTGGCAGACGACGCAGGCGCTGATCGAGGAAACGTTGGTGTCGATGGATGTCATGGGACGCCAGACGACGTTGCGGATGAACGGCGAACGGCCTTTCTTCACCGACGAGGGCAACCACATCCTGGACCTGCACCTGGGCCGGATCGGGAATGCCCGGCAACTGGCGATGGTCCTGAACCAGATCCCCGGCGTGGTGGAGAACGGGCTGTTCATCGACATCTGCGACAAGGTCATCATCGGCTATGGCGACGGGCGGGTGGAAACCCGCGACATCAACGCCGGGACGGTGAGCGAAAGCCAGCTGGATTTCGTCGAGGACGACAACATCTTTCGCGACATCTGACCCGGGTCTGACGGTCGGAAAGTGAACCGTTCAGTCTGTACGTTTTGTACAAAACGTACGCTGTTTCCAGCATTTTGTACAAAGTGGCCGGGCAGTCGGGTGACAGCCCGGCCGGTCGATTTCATTCCATCGATTCAGGCACGGCGTATTCGTGGATGAATTCGATCACTGCCCGCGCGTCATCCGCGGCCAGAGTGAAGGCATCCAGCGAGCCGGAGTCCGAGGCATCGGTTCCCCCGAACACCGTGTCGTAGATATCGACGGTTTCGACCACGAAGGACCCGTCGTCCTGCTCGACCAGAACGGAGGCTGTCAAACCATCGTAGGTGTCGGACCGGTCATAGGAGAAATCCGAGTAGTCGATCACCGAATAGGTCACGTCGCCGGAGGTGGTCGTATTGATCCCGAGGAAGGCGTCGATGTAGGCGATCTCGTCGGAGGTGAACGCACCGGTCTTGTCCGTCGCGGCTGCGAGGAAAGCGGCAGCGGCCTCGATGTCCGCGGTGGTGAACGTTCCGTCGACCAGGAAATCGAACTCCGTCCCGACCAGGTCATCGGGCGTAAGACCCGGAATGCTGCCCGTGGTCAGGAGTGAAACGTAGATCGCCAGGTTTTCCAGCGGCGAGTCGATGGTCTTTTCAACGCCATCGAGCGTCAGCACCAGGCGCCCCGCGGCATCCGTGGTGATCGCGGTCGCGCTGGACAGCACTTCGATCACTTCGGCGGCCCGGGTATCCAGGACCTTGTCGGGGGCGCGACCGACATTCAGCCGCCCAAGTTCGACCTCGACCGTCAGGGTCTCGTCGAGCGGATGCCCCTCTTCGTCGAGTGCGATCAGGTTGCCCTCGGCGTCGAGCGGCTGAACAAACCCGTCGTCCGTCAGGATCGGAACGCCGTTCTCGTCGCGCAGGATCACCCAGAGGTCGCCGAAGAGATCGCCCTTGTCCGGACCGGTATTCGCCGGCGGGCCGCCTGCGGTGCCACCGCCGCCGCCGCCACTGGAGGGTCCCGCCGTTGCCGGGCGACCGGTCCCGCGTTCAGCCTCGTCGGTGACGACAACGGGTGCATTGCCGCCACCGCCGCCGGTGATGTCGCGGAAGATAACGCCCAGGTCCCTGTCCGGGCCACGGTCGCCGGGCCCGGCACCGCCGCCGCCAGCACCGCCGCCGCCAGCTCCGCCACCGCCGCCAGCACCTCCGCCGCCGCCTCCGCCGCCGTTACCCTGGGCGTATGCGACATCGGGGGACACGGATGCGGTCGTCAGAACGGCGGCCGCGGAAAACGCAATGAGCAAACCACTTACCGATCCGAGAAACCTGTTTCGACTTTTCATAAGGTAAACTCCTGTATCGAGTGACCGCCAAACGGGCTCACGTTGTTGCAGCGGGACGCCAGCGGTGTGCAGGGGAGTGAAACAGAGCGGACAGGGGAATACATTGACTTGAATCAACCGGCGCTTTGCCGCGCGTTTTCATGATCCACGCGTCTCGAGCAGCCTGCCCCGCGACGCGGCGCCGAGGCAACGCGTCTAGCGGTCCCTGGGGTCCCACTCTGCCGGGGGCACATCGCGCCGCGCCAGCCGCAGGGCAAGACCAATCCCGACGCCGACCGCGATCGCCACGGTCAGATCGGTCAGCACCGTCAGTACCAGCGTCAGCAGCAGGAGCGCGACGTCGGAGGGACGCTCTGACAGGTAGCTGCGCCATTTGTGCGGCTCGGACATGTTCCAGGCGGTCAGGATCAGCAGGCCGGCAAGCGCGGGCATGGCCATGCCGCCGGCCAGCGGGGCGGCGAGGAACATCACCACGAGAATGGTCAGCGCATGGACCAGCCCGGCGACGGGCGTGCGTCCACCGGCGCGGACGTTGGTGGCGGTGCGGGCGATGGCGCCGGTGACCGGCAGCCCGGCAAAGAGCGACGACCCGATGTTGGCGGCGCCCTGGGCCAGCATCTCGGCACTGGGGCGGTGGCGGCCCGCGATCATGCGGTCGGCCACCATCGCCGAGAGCAGCGACTCGATCCCGGCCAGGAAGGCGATGACAAAGGCAGAAGGCAGCAGTTCCGTGACCCGCGCCAGGGTGATTTCCGGCAAGGCGGGCATGGGCAGGCCCCGGGGCAGGGCGCCGAAGCGGCTGGCGATGCTGTCGACCGGCAGGGCCAAAAGCGCGACCGTGGCAGAGACCGCGCCCACGGCGAGGATCAGGCCGGGAAAGCGCGGCCAGAGGCGGCGCAGGAGAACGATCAGCCCCATCGTCGCCAGGCCCGAGGCCAGCGCGGCGGTGTTCATCGTTTCGCGCGCGGCCCAGAGCGCGGCGAGCTTGGGCAGGAATTCGGCCGGAACCTCCTCCATCGTCAGGCCGAAGAGGTCCTTCAACTGGCTGGTGGCGATGATGATGGCGATGCCGATGGTAAAGCCGTTGATGACGGGCTCGGGCACCAGGGCGATCAGCCGCCCGGCGCGCAGGGCGCCCGCCACCAGCAGGATCACCCCCGCCATGAGCGTTGCCAGCACCAGCCCGTCATAGCCATGCTGGGCGATGGTGGCGAAGACCACGACGATGAAGGCCCCCGTCGGCCCGCCGATCTGCACCCGGCTGCCACCGAGGGCCGAAACGAGAAAGCCGCCTATGATGGCCGTGACCAACCCGCTGGCGGGATCGGCGCCCGAGGCGATGGCAATGGCCAGGCTGAGCGGCAGGGCGACCATCGCCACGGTCACGCCCGCCAGCGCATCGCGCGTCAGATCGGCCCGCGAATAGCCGGGCAGGGTGGTCAGCAGCTTGGGTTTCATGGGCAAAGAGCTACGCCTGCCGGGGTGGGGGCGGCAATGGACGCGTGGTCGCAGGAGCCGATCAGGCCTGAAGGATGAGCCAGCCGAGGTAGGCCGCGTATCCCGCCAGCAGCACCGCCGCCTCGCCGCGCGAGACGCGCGCGCCGGTGACGGCAAAGAGAAGCAACAACAGGGTTGTTCCGAGCATCACCCAGATATCCAGTTCCAGCACCTCTGCCGGGACCTGGACGGGCGCAACCAGCGCCGTCACGCCGAGGATGCCGAGCAGGTTGAAGATGTTGCTGCCGATGATGTTGCCGAAGGCGACCTCGCCTTCGCCCTTGCGCACCGCCATGACCGAGGTCACGAGTTCCGGCGTCGAGGTGCCGATGGCGACGATCGTCAGGCCGATCAGGGTTTCGGACACGCCCGCCGCAGCGGCCAGGCCCACCGCGCCGCTAACCAGCAGGCGGGCGCCGAAGATGGTCAGCGCCAGCCCGGCCAGCGCCATCAGGAGCGCGGGCCACAGGTGTTGCGGGCGGGCCGGCAGCAGGTCGGCCTCACCCGTGTAGACGGCCCGGGCAGCGGTGCTGCGGCGGCGCTCGGCAACAAGGGTGGCGGTCAGATAGGCACCCAGGACAACGATGAAACCGGCCCCTGCAAGACGCCCGATCTCGCCGCTGGTCAAGGCCCAGAGCGCCAGCCCCGTCGCCAGCAAAAGCATCGTGCCATCCCGCATCAGCGCCCGACGGTCGACGGCGATGGAGCTTACCAGTGCCGCGATCCCGAGGATCAGGAGCACGTTGCCGATATTGCTGCCCAGTACGTTGCCGACGGCGATGCCCGGCGATCCCGAGAGCGCGGCCTGCAGGCTGGTGACAAGCTCGGGCGCGGAAGTGCCGAAGCCGACAAGGGTCAGCCCGATGATCATCGGCGGCACGCGCAGCCCGCGCGCCACGGCAACGGAGCCGCGCACCAGGAGGTCGCCTCCGACGACCATCGCCGCCAGTCCGAGGAGAATGTAGAGCCCGTCGATCATCCCAGCGCTCCCGAAACTTGTCAGTCCTTGCGGCGCAGGATGTGGGAGCGGGCGTTGCATGGTCAAGGTCATCTGCCGGGACCCACGCGGCCCGCCGGCAAAATCGCCGTCTGGTCATCGCGGGGTCCATGTGAAATACCTTGGCCCGCGGTATTGCAGGAGCGATGGATGAGCGATTTCGACTATGATCTCTTTGTCATCGGCGGCGGATCGGGTGGCGTGCGCGCGGCCCGGGTGGCGGCGGGCGAGGCGGGCGCGAAGGTGGGTCTGGCCGAGATGGACCGTTACGGCGGCACCTGCGTGATCCGGGGCTGCGTGCCCAAGAAGCTCATGGTCTTTGCCAGCGAGTATTCCCACATGCCCGCCGAGGCGCGCGCCTATGGCTGGGACATTGCCGATGGCGCCTTTGACTGGAGCCGGTTCCATGCCCAGCTGAAGACCGAACTGGACCGGCTGGAAGGTGTCTATCGCAAGCTGTTGTCCGGGTCGGGCGTGGACAGCTTTGACGCGCGGGCGCGGCTCAAGGATGCGCATACGGTCGAGCTGTCGAATGGCGAGGTGAAGACCGCGAAACACATCCTGATCGCCAGCGGCGGGCGCCCGGTGCGGCCCGACATGCCCAACGCGCACCTGGGACAGGTTTCGGACGACATCTTTCACTGGGAGCGGCTGCCGCGGTCGGTGCTGATCGTGGGGGGCGGCTATATCGCCTGCGAATTCGCCTGCATCCTGCACGGGCTGGGGGTCGAGGTGACGCAGTATTATCGCGGGGCGCAGATCCTGCGTGGCTTCGACGAAGAGGCGCGCGGGCTGATCGCCGATGCGATGAAGGAACGCGGCATCGACCTGCACACCGGCACGAACATCGTCGAGATGCACCGCGCCGACAGCCCCGAGGCGCAGGGCATGGAGGCGGCGCCGGTCGAGGCGAGCCAGTTCGGCGGTGCCCATGAGGATGCGCCGGGCAGCGGACCGATCCGGGTCAAGGCGACCAACGGCAATATCCGCGACTTCGACGCCGTGCTTTTTGCCACGGGGCGCGCGCCCAACACGGCGGACATGGGGCTGGAGGAGCTGGGCATCGGGCTGAGCCGCAACGGCGCCATCGAGGTCGATGCCTACAGCCAGACCAAGGTGCCCTCGGTCTATGCGATCGGTGACGTGACCGACCGGGTGAACCTGACGCCGGTGGCGATCCGCGAGGGCATGGCCTTTGTTGAAACGGTGTTCAAGGGCAACCCGACGCCGGTGGATCATGAGCTGATCCCCTCGGCGGTCTTTACCCAGCCCGAGATGGGCACGGTGGGCCTGAGCGAGGAGGCGGCGCGCGACCAGGAGGAGATCGAGGTCTATTGTACCTCGTTCCGGCCGATGCAGACCGCCTTTGCCGACCGGCCCGACCGGGTGCTGATGAAGCTGATCGTATCGAAGGCCACGCGCAAGGTGCTGGGCTGTCACATCGTCGCGCCCGGCGCGGGCGAGATGATCCAGCTGGCGGGCATCGCGATCAAGATGGGCGCGACCAAGGAAGACTTTGACCGGACGGTGGCGGTGCATCCGACCATGTCCGAAGAGATCGTGACCATGCGCAATCCGATGCGGAGCGCTTGAATTCGCAGCCGGGGCGCACAGGTTACAAGGCAATCCGACAGACGAGGAAGGACCGAAGTTCATGGCAGGTAACAGCGGCGGCCCCTGGGGGGGCGGCGGTGGCAACCAGGGCGGAGGCGGCAACGGCCATCGTCCGCCCAACGGCGGTGGCGGCGGTGGCCGCCGTCCCGACGACAACCAGATGCCCGAGATCGACGAGTTGATGAAGAAGGGCCAGGAGCGGCTGCGCGTCCTGATGGGCGGTCGCGGCGGCGGCAATGGCAGCAACGGCGGTGGCAGCGGTGGCTCGGGTGGACCCGGCCTGACCCGCGGAACCGTGGCCATCGGTGTTGCGATCCTGCTGGGCCTCTGGGCCTTTGGCAGCTTCTACACCGTGCGGCCCGAGGAAAAATCGGTCGAGCTGTTGCTGGGGCGTGAATTCGCCGTCGGCAACCCGGGCCTGAACTTTGCCCCCTGGCCCTTTGTCACCTACGAGGTGGTCAACGTGACCTCGGAACGGACCGAGACGATTGGCGGCGGCCGTGGCGGCAACGACGGGCTGATGCTGACCACCGATGCGAACATCGTCGACATCGATTTCCAGGTGGTCTGGAATATCTCGGACCCGGCGCAACTGCTGTTCAACATCCGCGACCCGCAGCTGACCGTGCAGGCGGTGTCTGAATCGGTCATGCGCGAGATCATCGCCGCGTCCAACCTGGCGCCGATCCTCAACCGCGACCGGGGCGCCATTGCCGACAGCGCGCGTGAACAGATCCAGGCGACGCTGGACGAGTACGAATCCGGCATCAGCATCGTCCGGATCAACCTCGACACCGCCGACCCGCCGCGCGAGGTCATCGACGCCTTCCGCGCCGTCCAGGCGGCGGAACAGGAACGTGACCGGCTGGAACGCCAGGCCGATGCCTATGCCAACCGCGTCGTGGCCGAGGCCCGAGGCAAGGCGGCCGAGATCCGCGAAGAAGCCGAGGGTTATCGCGCCCAGGTGGTCAACCAGGCCGTGGGTGAGGCCGCGCGCTTTACCTCTGTTCAGGAGGAATACGCGCTGGCGCCCGAAGTGACGCGCCGCCGTCTTTACATCGAGACGATGGAAAAGGTGCTGGGCGACGTGGACAAGATGATCCTCGACAATACCGTGACCAGCGGCGGCGGTGCCGGTGGCGGCGTGGTGCCCTACCTGCCCCTCAACGAGCTGCGTCGCAACAGCGGAGGTGACCAGTGATGCGCAAGGTAACCTATCTCCTGCCGGTCTTCGTGATCGCCATCGTGGTCTTCCTGTCGTCGATCTTCGTGGTTGATGAACGGGAAAAGGCCCTGGTGCTGCAGTTCGGCCAGATCAGGGCCGTCAAGGAAGAGCCGGGTCTGGCCTTCAAGATCCCGCTGATCCAGGACGTTGTCCGCTACGACGACCGTATCCTGTCGCTGGACACCCAGACCATCGAGGTCACGCCCTCGGATGACCGCCGCCTGGTGGTCGATGCCTTTGCCCGCTACCGGATCGCCGATGTGGTCCAGTTCCGGCAGGCCGTCGGCGTGGGCGGTCTGCGCACCGCCGAGGACCGCCTGACCGGCATCCTCAACGCGCAGATCCGCGAAGTCCTGGGCGCCGACCAGGTCACATCGGACCGGATCCTGTCCGAGGATCGTCGTGAGCTGATGAACCGGATCCGCGATAGCGCCCGGGCCGAGGCGCTTTCCCTGGGGCTGGAAGTTGTGGATGTGCGGCTGAAGCAGACCAACCTGCCGTCGCAGAACCTTGACGCCACCTTTGACCGGATGCGGGCAGAGCGTGAACGCGAGGCGGCGGACGAACGCGCTCGCGGTAACGAGGCGGCGGCGCGCGTGCGTGCACTGGCTGACAGGACCGTGGTCGAGACGCTCTCCGAAGCGGACCGGGATGCCAACGTGATCCGAGGCGAGGCCGACGCCGAGCGCAACCGGATCTTTGCCGAGGCCTATGGTGCGGACCCCGAGTTCTTTGCCTTCTACCGTTCGCTGCAGGCCTACGAGGTCTCGCTGAAGGGCGGCAACTCGACGATGGTGATGACGCCGGACAGCCAGTTCTTCAACTACTTCAAGAGCGAAGTGGCCTCCGGCGATCCGTTCCTGGCACCGACGCTGCCGTCGCCTACGGCCAGCCCGGTGGCGCCTGACGCGCCCGCGCCGGAAACCGCCGAGGACCCGGCCCCCGAAGGCCCGGCGCCCAGCGACCCGGCCCCGGAACCGAGCGATCCGGCGCCCGCGCCGGAGGCCCCCGAGGCCGACGCCGCACCCGTCGACAATTGAGCGGGTCGGACATCCTGATGGGGATCGGAATGGTCCTCGTGATCGAGGGGCTGGTCTATGCACTGGCCCCTCAGCTTGTGGAGCGCCTGCTTGAGGCGCTCCGCGAGATGAGCCTGGAACAGCGCCGCCTGCTGGGCGGTCTGACGCTGGTCACCGGTCTGATCGTCCTGTGGCTAGCACGGGGCGGGCTGTTCTGAGAGGGGGCGGTCTGGGTCTTGCGGCGGGGGAGCTGTCGATCTTTGCGCTCTGCGTAAATGTCAGCGAAGCGGGACTTTTCGGTCATTCGGCTTGCTCAGCCAAATGACCGCTATTGTGTTTCGAGCAGATCAAACTGGAACTGCCGGTCTACTCGGCTCTACAGGGTTCTAAGGCTTGTTCACCAGACCCTGCTGAAAAGAACCGTCCGTCGGGTGAGAATGCAAAGCTGTTGCTAACAATGCATCCATTTGGGTTCCTATCCAGCAGACGGAATGCAGCATTTACCAGTGGCGGTATTGGAGACAGTTGATTGTCAATTTCATGGGTTCCGGCTCCGATCAATTCGACTTGCAGGATCAGAAACTGTCTTAGCAGCATCGCCTGTTCACCCGGCCCCAGCAGGCTCTCTTCGTTGGCCAGTCGAATTTCGCAAAGTCTACGTATTGTACCATCGCGAGAAGTCCACTCTGTAAGCAAAACGTACAGTTCTGCCCCAGCGACGCCCCAAGCCTCTTGGGCTAAAGATACTCCCCAATCCCGCGCATGTCGCTCGGGAACGTTCCGCCGCTGGAGCCCTTCGCTATCAAACACCGAGCTGGTTTCGATGGATGCGCGACAGCGTTCAAAAAGGTCGTCAAAATCCTGCACCAAACTCTGTGCGTAACTTGGATAGCCCCACGTCGAAAAAGCCGTGAAGAATAATGCACAGCTCGCTATCCTAAGTGTTACTGAACCCATCTGACAAACCCCAACACTTGAAGGCCGACATTGGCTGCATTGCAGAATGTGGTCAACAAGGGGCTCTTAGCCGCCGTCCGCTGTGCGAGCCATTGATGGCGGTACTGGGGCGGTTCATTTCTTTTCCAACTGACAGGTCTCCCCAACCCGCACGCCCCCCCCTTCCGCCCCTGCACAAAGCGGAAAAGCGCCGATCCACGGCCTGCACGCCTGCTCACAACCCGGTGAGGCTGCATTTCAGCCCTTTGGTGTTGCGCCTGCGCACCTATGTTTGTCACACTGATCGATAGGAGGCAGGCGGCATCGCGTGACCTGCGCGTCTGCTGACTGGCAGAGACAAGGAGACCCCATTGAAACCGCAATCCCTCGCTCTGACGCAGGAAAACAAGACACCGCTGAGGCTGTTCTGGCTGGCGACGCTGTCGATGTTCCTGATCGTTTCGCAATCCCTCATGGCCACGGCCCGCGGCGCTCCGGACAGCTTTGCCGACCTGGCCGAACGGATCAGTCCGGCCGTGGTCAACATCACCACCTCGACCACCGTTGCCGGCCGGTCCGGCCCGCGCGGCATCGTGCCCGAAGGCTCGCCCTTCGAAGATTTCTTTCGTGACTTTCAGGACCGTGGCGGACCCGACCGTCCGCGCCGCTCTTCGGCGCTTGGCTCCGGCTTCGTGATTTCCGAAGACGGGTTCATCGTCACCAACAACCACGTCATCGAAGGCGCCGACGAGATCACCATCGAGTTCTTCGAAGGCTTCGAACTGCCCGCCGAACTGATCGGCACCGATCCCAACACCGACATCGCCCTGCTCAAGGTCGAGGCGGACCGTCCGCTGACCGCCGTGCCCTTTGGCGACAGCAACACCATGCGCGTCGGCGATTGGGTCATGGCGATGGGTAACCCGCTGGGCCAGGGGTTCTCGGTCTCGGCGGGCATCGTGTCGGCCCGCAACCGGGCGCTGTCGGGCACCTATGACGACTACATCCAGACCGATGCGGCCATCAACCGCGGCAACTCGGGCGGGCCGCTGTTCAACATGGACGGCGAGGTGATCGGCGTGAACACCGCGATCCTGTCGCCCAACGGCGGCTCCATCGGTATCGGGTTTTCGATGGCCTCGAACGTGGTGGTCAACGTGGTCGACCAGCTGCAGAAATACGGCGAGACCCGCCGTGGCTGGCTGGGCGTGCGCATCCAGGACGTGAGCGAAGACATGGCCGACGCGCTGAACCTGGCGGAAGCCAAGGGGGCGCTGGTGTCCGACGTGCCGGAAGGCCCGGCAAAAGAGGCCGGTGTGGCCGCCGGTGATGTGATCGTGTCCTTCGACGGGGTCGAGGTGGTCGACACCCGCCAGCTGGTGCGTGTCGTGGCCAATACGCCGGTCGGCAAGACCGTCCGCGTGATCGTCAACCGCGACGGCGAAACTCAGACCCTGAAGGTCACGCTCGGCCGCCGTGAAGAGGCGCAGACCGCCGTGCCGGCTGCCGCGCCCTCGACCCCGGACGAGCCGCCGGCCAAGATGGAAACGCTTGGCCTGACGCTCAGCCCGCTGACCGATGCGATCCGCGGTGAGCTGGACCTGCCCGCAGCCATGCAGGGCCTGGCGGTCATGGACGTGGACCCGGCCTCGGAAGCCTACGAGAAGGGGCTGCGCGCCGGTGACATCATCACCGAGGCGGGCCAGCAGGCCGTGGCCAGCATCGAGGACCTGGAAACCCGCATCGCCGAGGCGCGCGACGAGGGCCGCAAGTCGATCCTGCTGCTGGTGCGGCGGGGCGGCGGCGACCCGCGCTTCATGGCGCTGGGCCTGGCGGCGAATTGAGCCGGTCGGGGACCTTTGGACATGACAAGGGGCGGCCTGTCGGGCCGCCCCTTTTGCGTTCCGGGAGAGGGAGGCCTGGGTCCTCAGGGCCGCATGTCGCGGGCCTTTTGCGCGGCGGCGCTCAGCGCCTTTGAGATGTCGCCGCGCAGGGGGCTGTCCTCGAGCACCTGCAGTCCGGCTGCGGTGGTGCCGGCGTAATCGAGCATCTGGCGGACGTGATCCGCGGCGCGGGGCGGATCCTCGGCCAACATCTCGCCACTGGCGCGAAAGAGCTGCCGGATGGCGCGGTCGGCGGCCTCGGGCGGGATGCCCTGCGCCTCGGCGTGTTCGGTCATGGCGGCGGCAAACCAGGCGACGAAACCGGGCACCGGCCCTGTGAGGGCGGTGAAGTGATCCAGTTGTGCCTCGTCCTCGAGCGCGTCTTCGGTGCCGCAGGCGGACAGCAGGCGGCGGACGACCATGCGGTCGTCCTCGCTGGCGCCGGGGGCCGCGACCCAGGGCGAATAGGCCAGCCGCCGCGCGGCGGCGGGGCTGGACATGGCGCGGATGATCCGGGGGCTGCCGGTCAGGCGCTGCAGGTCCGCGATCGTGACGGCGGCCATGACCGAAAAGATCAGCTTGTCCCCGGCGGGCAGGTGCAGGTCGGGCACCCCGGCGGGCGGGATGCTGATCAGGATCGTGTCGCAGGCCCCGGCCAGCGCGGCGGGATCGTCGGTGACGGTGACCTCGGCGGGCAGATCGCCCCGCGTTCCGCTGCGGTTGGCGATCCAGAGGTCGCCGGGCGCGACGGCGTCGCTCTCCAGCCAGGCCTGCGCGATGGCACGGCCCAGCATCCCCGAGCCTCCGACGATGCCGATGCTGCTCATGTCAGGTGTCCTTTCGTGGGGCCGCGCGGTCAGGTTTCGGGCAGTTCGACCGCCACCAGCCCCAGCGCGCGGGCGGTTTCCAGCGAGAGTTGCGCGCTTTCCAGTCCGCGTTCGGACTGGTAGGTGCGCACCGCTGCCGTGGTCGGCGCGTCCATCCTACCGGAGATATTGCCCGAGAAATAGCCGCGGGCGGCCAGCGCCCGCTGTACGGAGGAAATGAACTCGGGCGTCATCTCCTCGGGGCAGGGGGCCTCGAAGGTGATCTCGGCGCGTTCGCGCACCACCTTGGGCACGGGGGCCCTGCGGTAGATCGGTGGGCGGATCACGGTGCCGTCCTCGGCGATCTCGGCCTGGACCACCTGCACCTCGCCCATGACATGTTCGTAGACGGCCGGCCGCAGGTCGCGGGCCTGGCAGGTGCCATCGTCGAGATGTTCGGCAAGGGGGGGCGCGGTATTAGGGCTTTGCGCCTCGCGGCTGACGGATTGCGGGGTGTCGCAGGCGGCCAACAGGACCAGCGCCACCAGCGGGGCGGCCCGGGGCCGGGAAAAACGGGACATGACTGCTCGGGCCTCTGGAGTGCCTTTTCTTTGCGGCAGGATAGCCGGTTTGGCCCGGTCTGCCTAGAGGCTGGCGGCGGCGCGCGCGGGACCCTGCCTCAGGGCGTGTCCAGCAGCCGGTCGAGCAGGGGCGAGATGTCCTCGATCTGTTCGGAAATGACATGGGTGACGCCGTTCTCGCGCTGGACGCGGCCGGTGACGCGCAACATGCGCCCCGCGATCACCGCCCGGCGGAAGCGTTCGTAGAGCTTGCGCCAGACGATGACGTTGACGACGCCGGTCTCGTCCTCGAGCGTGATGAAGATCACCCCCTTGGCGGTGCCGGGACGCTGGCGCAGGATCACCAGCCCGGCCACGGTGACGCGGGCGCCGTTGGGCGGTTCGCCCAGGCGGCTGGCGATCAGGCAAGAGGGGGGCTGCGGCCAGGTCATGTGAACGAATGTAGAACATGCGGCGGGGGCGACCAAGCCCTCCTGCCGCAATTGTCATCGGCAGGTGCGGCACACGCGGGGACGTGCGGCAAAAATATCGGATTCCGTCCATGTGCTGACGCAAATGGGACTGGCGGGGCAGGGGCGTCCCCACTAGGTAGGGGACGGATCAAGACGGAGCGGTGAAATGGCAAAGATCACCTATATCGAGCACAACGGCACCGAACATGTCGTGGAGGTGCCCACCGGGCTGACCGTGATGGAAGGCGCGCGCGACAACAACATTCCCGGCATCGAGGCGGATTGCGGCGGCGCTTGCGCCTGTTCGACCTGCCATGTCTACGTGGCCGAGGACTGGGTCGAAAAGCTGCCCGCGCGCGAGGACATGGAAGAGGATATGCTGGACTTCGCCTATGAGCCCGATGCCAAGCGCTCGCGCCTGACCTGCCAGCTGCGGGTGAGCGATGCGCTGGACGGGCTTGTCGTGCAGATGCCCGAGAAGCAGATCTGATGCCTGCCCGGGCGCCGCGTGTGCCGTGGCGCCCCTGGCGTGCGCCCGCCCGCGGCGCGTGGATGGCGCTGTGCCTGTGGCTGGCGGGCCTGACCCCGGTCGTGGCGCAAGAGGCGGTTGCCGCCCGGTACGAGGGCGAGGTGACGCGTTATCCGCATGGCGTTCTGGGTGACGAGATCGAGTATGACACGCTGGCGGTGACCCTGTCGGACGGACGCGTGCTGCGCCGCCGATGGCAGGCCCCGCTGGTCTTCGAGGACATCGCGCCGAGGCTCTGGGACGTGACCGGCGACGGGGTGCCGGAGGTGGTGACGGTCGAGAGCCACGCGGACCGCGGCGCCCGGCTGGCGATCTGGGAGGTGCGGCAGGGCGACCTGCAGCCGCTGGCCGCGACACCTTTCATCGGCCAGCGCTTTCGCTGGCTTGCGCCCGTGGGCGCGGCGGACCTTGACGGCGATGGTGCCATCGAGATTGCCTATGTCGATCGGCCCCACCTGGCAAAGACCCTGCGCATCTGGCGCTACCAGAACGGCACTCTGACCCAAGTGGCTGCCGCCGAAGGGTTTTCCAACCACCGGATCGGTTGGGATTACACCGTCGGCGGACTGCGGGTTTGCGGCGAGGGGCCGGAAATTGTCCTGCCTTCGGGGGACTGGCGGCACGTGATGGTGGTGGACCTGGCGGCCGGTGGCCTCGAGCGTTACGCCAGCGATCCCTACAGCCCCGAGATGCTGACCGCCGTGATGGAGTGTCGCTGAAACCGCGGCGCGGCGCCCTTGGCGGACCGGGTTTGGGTATTTTTGCCAAGAAGAAACACAAGGCGCGCGCCTGTGGCTTCTTCTTGGCAAAAATACCGCCGGGGGAGTCGACCGAAGGGAGACGGGGGCAGAGCCCCCTTTTCATCTCCTTTCGCGTGGAACGATTCGGGCTTAACTTTCGCGGACGTCCGAATTACCCATGTCGTCCATGAAGATACTCTTTCTAGGTGACGTGATGGGCCGCGCCGGGCGGCAGGCGATCACGGAGCGTCTGCCTTCCCTGCGCAAGGACTGGCGGCTGGATTTCGTCATCGTGAACGGCGAGAACGCGACCAACGGCCACGGGTTGTCGGCAGAGCATGCCAAGGCGATCTTCGAGGCCGGGGCCGATGTCATCACCCTGGGCGACCACGCCTTCGACCAGAAAGAGATGCTGACCCATATCGAGGGCGAGACACGCATCATCCGACCGCTGAACTTTGCCCGGCAGGCACCCGGACGGGGGGCGGCGCTGTACAAGGATGCGCGCGGGCGCAAGGTGCTGGTGGTGCAGGCCCTGGGGCAGGTCTTCATGAGCCGCAACTACGACAACCCCTTCACGGCGGTGGACGAGACGCTAAAACGGCATCCGCTGGGCGGGCAGGCGCAGGCCATCGTCGTCGACATGCATTGCGAGGCCACCTCGGAAAAGATGGGCATGGGGCATTTCTGCGACGGGCGCGCCAGCCTTGTCGTGGGGACGCATACCCATGTGCCGACCTCGGACACGCAAATCCTGCCGGGCGGCACCGCGTTCCAGTCGGACGCGGGCATGTGCGGAGATTACAACAGCGTCATCGGGATGGACCCGGCGGAACCGCTGCGCCGGTTCGTCAATGGCATGGCCAAGGGCCGGTTCAACCCGGCGTTGGGCGAGGCCACCCTGTCGGGCGTCTATGTCGAGACCGATGACATGACCGGCAAGGCGGTTTCCGTGCAGATGGTCCGCCAGGGTGGGCGGCTGGCGCCCGCCGGCCCCGCATGAGCCGCCTCTTGCCCTTTGCCACGCTGGTGGTGACGGGCGCGGCCTGGGGGGCGACGCAGCCACTGATGAAGGTGGCGGTGTCGGAGGGCTATCGTCATTTCGGTCTGATCTTCTGGCAGACGGTGCTGGTGGGGCTGCTGCTGGGCGCGCTGACGGTGTTGCGTGGCAAGCGCCTGCCCATGCACGCCCCGGCGCTGCGGCTGTATCTGTTCATCGCCGTGGTCGGTACGGTGGTGCCGGGCATCGCCTCTTACCAGGCGGCGGTGCATCTGCCTTCCGGCGTGCTGTCGATCCTGCTGAGTTCGGTGCCCATGTTCGCCCTTCCGATTGCCCTGGCGCTGGGCATCGACCGGCCGGAGCCGCGGCGCATCCTGGGCTTGCTGCTGGGGCTGAGCGGCGTGGCGGTGCTGGTTCTGCCCGAGGCAAGCCTGCCGGCAGGGACGCAGGCGGTCTGGATCGCGGTCGCGCTGATTTCCTCGGCCTGTTACGCGCTGGAAGGCAACATGGTGTCGAAATGGGGCACCCAGGGGCTGGATGCGGTGCAGGTGCTGACCGGCGCTTCGATCCTGGGGGTCGTGCTGAGCCTTCCCCTGGCGCTGGCCAGCGGACAGTTCATCACGCCGGTGTTGCCGCTGACGGGGCCGGACAAGGCGGTGATCGCC
This sequence comes from Antarctobacter albus, assembly GCF_900101505.1. Lineage (GTDB taxonomy): Bacteria > Pseudomonadota > Alphaproteobacteria > Rhodobacterales > Rhodobacteraceae > Antarctobacter > Antarctobacter albus. The sequence goes on along the minus strand of NZ_FMZI01000017.1, from coordinate 80,868 downwards.
AGCGCCGCGCTGCATGCCTTTGCCTATTCCGCCTATGTCTGGCTCGTGGGCCGGGCGGGCGCGGTCTTTGCCGCGCAGGTGAGCTATCTTGTCACGCTGTTCGGTGTCTGCTGGGCGATGCTGTTTTTGGCCGAGGCCTACTCGGGCTGGGTCTGGGTGGCGCTGGCGCTGATGATGGCGGGCATGGCCCTTGTGCAGCCGCAGCGTAAACCGCTTGTGCCTGTCCCGCCAAGCGGTCAGAATGCGGCCGGTTGAGTGCGGGCGATAGGCTGAGCAATACATGATCGGGATCGAGCTGAGCCAGACAAGCCAGGCGGTGATGACGCTTGCCGTGGTGATCGGTATGTTCGTGCTTTTCGTCCGTGAAACCTATCCGACAGAGGTCACGGCCATTGGCGGTGTCGCGGTGCTGCTGGTGCTGGGCGTCCTGCCCTATGACGCGGCATTGGACGTGCTGTCGAACCCGGCGCCCTGGACCATCGCGGCGATGTTCCTGGTGATGGGGGCGCTGGTGCGGACCGGGGCGCTGGATGCCTTCACGGGCTTCGCGCAGGAACAGGTGGCATTGCGGCCCAAGCGGGCCATCGGCGGCATCCTCCTTGTGGTGATCGTCGCCTCGGCCTTCATGAACAACACGCCGGTGGTGGTGGTGATGCTGCCGATCTTCGTGCAGATCGCCAAGACGATGGGCATCGCGCCGTCGAAACTGCTGATCCCGCTGAGTTACGCGGCGATCCTGGGCGGCACCCTGACGCTGATCGGGACCTCGACCAACCTGCTGGTCGACGGGGTGGCCCGCACCCAGGGGCTGCAACCCTTCACCATTTTCGAGGTGACGCCGCTGGCGATCATCCTGGTGGCCTGGGGGATGATCTATCTCTATTTCGTGGGGCGGTTCCTGCTGCCCGAGCGGACCTCGATGGCGGGGATGCTGTCGGATCGCTCTCGGATGAAGTTCTTTACCGAGGCGGTGATCCCGCCGGATTCGAACCTGATCGACCGCGAGGTGCTGGGCGTGCAGCTGTTCAAGCGCGACGGCGTGCGGCTGATCGACGTGATCCGGGGCGATGAATCGCTGCGCCGCAACCTGCAGGGGGTAAAGCTGCAACTGGGTGACCGTGTGGTGCTGCGCACGCAGATGACCGAGCTGTTGTCGCTGCAACGCAACAAGGAGCTGAAGCGCGTCGACCAGGTGTCGAGCAAGGAAACGACCACCGTCGAGGTGCTGATCACGCCCGGTTGCAAGATGGTGGGCCGGTCGCTGGGCGCGCTCCGCCTGCGGCGCCGGTTCGGGGTCTACCCGCTGGCGGTGCACCGGCGGAACCAGAACATCGGGCGCCAGTTGGACGACCTGGTGGTGCGCGTGGGCGACACGCTGCTGCTGGAGGGCAACGCAGAGGACGTCAAGCGTCTGGCGGACGAGATGGATCTTGTCGACGTGGCGCATCCTTCGGCCCGTGCCTTTCGCCGGGGCCACGCGCCGGTGGCGCTGGGGGCGCTGGGCGGCATCGTGGCGCTGTCGGCGCTGGGCGTGGCGCCGATCCTGGCGCTGGCGGTGGTCGCCGTTGCGGTGGTGCTGCTGACCCGCTGCATCGACGCGGACGAGGCGTTTTCCTTTGTCGAGGGGCAGCTATTGGCGCTGATTTTTGCCATGCTGGCGATCGGTGCCGCGCTGGAGGCCAGCGGTGCGGTCGGGCTGATCGTGGGCGTGGTGGCCCCCCTGATGGCCAAGCTGCCGGCGCCGCTGGTGATCTGGGCGGTCTACCTGCTGACCAGTATCCTGACCGAAACCGTGTCCAACAACGCCGTGGCTGTGGTGGTGACCCCCATCGCCATCGGCCTGGCCAGCGCCATCGGGGTGGACCCGCGTCCGCTGGTGGTGGCGGTCATGGTGGCGGCCTCGTGCAGTTTCGCCACGCCCATCGGCTACCAGACCAACACGCTGGTCTATGGTCCGGGGGGCTACAAGTTCTCGGATTTCTTCAAGGTCGGCCTGCCGCTGAACCTGAGCGTTGGCGTGCTCTCGGCGGTGCTGATCCCCTATTTCTGGCCGCTCTAGGGGCGGCGGCGTCAGCCGTAGCGTTCCACGAAACCCTCGAGCAGGCGGGGCGGTTCGGTGACCTTTGCCGCGCGGCACATCTCGATCAGGGCGTCTGCCTCTTCGGGCGCGAAATAGCCCTTGTGACGATAGATACGGATGCGGGTTTCGAACTCGGCGGCGTCGGCCTCGGGGTGGAACTGGGTGGCGTAGACGTTCTGGCCGTAGCGGATCATCTGGTAGGGGCAGGGGCCGGACGAGACCAGGTGCACCGCGCCCTTGGGCAGGTTCTGCACCGCTTCCTTGTGGCCGACGAAAGCGTCGAACTGCTCGGGCAGGCCGGCGGTCAGGGGGTCCTTGGCGCCCTCGGGCGTGGTATAGCAGGTCACGGCGCCCACGGGTTCGTTGAACCGGCCCTTGGCCACCTCGGCGCCCAGGTGGTGGGCCAGGATGCCGATGCCATAGCAGCAGCCCATGAAGGGAATATCCTCGGCGGTGATGCGGGGCATCAGGCGCAGGATCGACTCTTCGATGCGGCGTTCCACCGGGTCCTTGTCCGCGGGCCTGTCGCTGACGCAGCCGGGGCCGCCGCCGACGATCACCCCGGCATAGTCGCCCGGGTCCATGTCGCGCGGCAGATCCTCCTGTTCCAGGCGCATCCGGTGGACGCGATCGGCGCTCAGGCCGGAGGTGTCCAGGATGGCGCGGTACTCGGACTCGCTGGCCTCGGGTTCGGGGCGCAGCTGGAGGAGGAGGAATCGGCTCATGACCTTGCGCTACCGCAGGGACGCGCGGCGCGCAACGCCACATGACCCGGACTTGGCGCGCGGACTTGGCAAGGGGGGCAGGCGTGACTTATAGAGGCGCGGATATTCCAAGCACCCGAAAAGAGGCAACGCGACATGGCCGGCCATTCCAAATGGGCAAACATCCAGCACCGCAAGGGCCGTCAGGACAAGATCCGGGCCAAGATCTTCTCGAAACTCTCGAAGGAGATCACCATCGCCGCCAAGATGGGCGATCCCGATCCCGACAAGAACCCGCGCCTGCGCCTGGCCGTGAAAGAGGCCAAGGGCCAGTCGATGCCCAAGGACAACATCGAACGCGCCATCAAGAAGGCGACCGGTGGCGATGCCGAGGATTACGAGGAAATCCGCTATGAGGGCTATGGCCCGAACGGCGTGGCGGTGATCGTCGAGGCGATGACCGACAACCGCAACCGGACCGCCTCGACCGTGCGGTCGACCTTTACCAAGAACGGCGGCAACCTCGGGGAAACCGGCTCTGTCGGCTTCATGTTCGAGCGCAAGGGCGAGATCGTCTACCCGGCGGATGCGGGCGACGCGGATGACGTCATGATGGCGGCGATCGAGGCCGGCGCCGAAGATGTTGAATCCTCCGAGGACGGGCATGTGATCTATTGCGCGGACACCGACCTGAACGAGGTGTCGACCGCGCTGGAAGCCGACCTGGGCGAGTCCGAGTCGACCAAGCTGGTCTGGAAGCCCACGACCACGACCGAGTTGGACCTGGACGGCATGCAGTCGCTGATGCGGCTGGTCGAGGCGCTGGAGGATGATGACGACGTCCAGCGCGTGACCACCAATTTCGAAGCCTCCGACGAGGTCATGGCGCAGCTGGAAAACGCCTGACCGTCATGCCCTGCGGCAGGATGGCCCCCGCCTTGGCGGGGGCTTTTTTGCTGGTGGAGACGGATGTTCGTAGGATGGGTGGTGTTCACCCATCCTTAACCGCTCTGTCCGAGGCTGGTGTCATGACCAGCTATCGCCGCCTGCGCCTGCCCGGCGCGACCTATTTCTTCACTGTCAACCTCTCGGACCGCCGGTCCGGGGCGCTGGTGGATTACATCGACGATCTGCGCGCGGCCTGGACCATGACCTGCAGGGACCGCCCGTTTCGCACCGAGGCGGTGGTTGTCCTGCCGGACCACCTGCATGCCATCTGGACCTTGCCACCGGGGGACGCGGATTTCTCGACCCGCTGGCGCCTGATCAAGACGCGGTTCTCGCTGGCCTGCGGGCTGGCCGGGCGGCGGAGCCATTCCAAGCGGCGCAAGGGCGAACGCGGTCTCTGGCAGCGGCGGTTCTGGGAACATGCGATCCGGGGCGAGGCGGATTTCCGGACCCATCTGCATTTTTGCTGGGGCAACCCGGTGCGGCACGGGCTGGTCGCGCAGGCCGAGGACTGGCCCTATTCCTCGTTGCACCGGGATTTGCCCCTGGGGCGGGTCCCGCGCAAGATCGACTGTTTGCCGGATGGCCTCTTCGGGGAAAGGATGGGTGAGGATCACCCATCCTACGGATCCCTGCGCGCCGGGTAGGGCACAGCCGCCTTGCGACCCGGCCTTGAAACCGCCTAAGCCGGGGTATGCTTTTGCGGGCGCTCATATTGCTGGGGGTTTTCGTGGCGCTGTCCGGCGCCGCGACCTGGTATTTCGGACACGAGGTTCTGATTGCGCTGGGGCTGATCCTGACCCAGGCCAAGGTGCTGCTGAAGAAGCTTGCCGGGCTCGACCTGCCGGTGATCCTGAGCTGGCTCAAGACCCAGGGCGCGATGTTCTTTCGCGTCGAGCTGATCAAGAAATGGATCACCACCTCTGTCGTGCCGTTGATGCTGGGCAAGGCGATCCTGCGGCGGATCCAGTTGCTGGTCAAAGGCTACCTGCAGATCGTGCAGCAGCGATACGCGCGGCTTATGGACTGGTTCAACGGGCTGAGCCGTGTCGAGAGGGCGGTGGCCTGGCTGGTGATCCTCTTTGCCACCCTGGCGCTGTCGGTCACGTCGATGGGGCTGTGGCTGATCCTGTTCTCGGTGCAACTGCCGCTCTGGCTGGTGGCGGCCTTTGGCGCGACGGTGCGGATGACCTGGACCAGCCTGCAAAAGGGCCTGTTCAAGGCGCTGGCCTTTCTGCAGCTGGGCTGGCTGTGGAAGGGGCTCAAGCGGCTCTTGCCGGCCTCGGTGCTGGAACGCAAGCGGCGGGCGGAATTCCGCATCGCCCGGGCCATCGTGCGGCGGCGGCGGATGACGCTGAAACAGCTGGTCGAACGCAAGGGGCGGCTGCCGTTCAAGCTGGGCCTGCTGGCGGAATACCTCTTTCATCCGCCGGGGCGGCGCCCGCGCTGAGCATGGTCAGGCCGGTGTGGCGGGGGGAAAGACCTGTCGGCGGACCAGCGGGCTGATCCCGATCAGCACCAGCATCACGGAAAAGAGGCACCAGATCGCCGGCATCTCGTTGGGGTTGCTGGTCAGGCCCGAGGCAATCAGCGGCCCCACCAGCCCGTTGAGAAGGGCAAAGCGCCAGGCGCCGTAGAGACAGGGCAGCAACAGGCAGGCCAGCAGGTAATCCGGGAACTGCCCGATGCCGCCCAGCCAGTGCGACAGGCTGAGGAAATTGTTGAGCTGCATGCTCCAGCCCAGGTGCCAGTCGCCGGAGATGGTGCAGAACTCGGGCCCGCAGAGCGGCACCCCGGGCGGACAGACCCCAAGCCAGGGCGCGGGGAGCAGGCGCGCCAGCAAGGTCAGCGAGGCGAGCGAGGCCAGCCCCAGCACCCAGCGCCTTGTGCGCGGGTCGATGGCGGGGCCGACCAGGGCCATGCAGAAGAGGTTGACGACAATGGGTTGCAGAACGATGTGCAGGTAGGACAGCACCGTGACCGTCGTGTTGCCCGGCGTGCCGCATTGGTCGATCACGCCATAGCCCCAGGCCTGCAACCCCTCCATCGCGGTGAAGAAACCAAGGGTGCCCCAGATCCCCGCAGGTTCGCCCTTGCGCCAGGTGACGAAGGTGGCAGCCGCCCCAAGCGCGGCCATCGAGTAGGTTGCGGTTTCGCTCCAGCACATGCGCTTTCTCCCTTGAATTGGGATTTTCGGGATTTCGCGCGGGGGGTCAATGCTGCCTTCGTTCGGGATTGATCTGGGCGGCAATTCCGGCCATCAGGCGGGTCGGGTCACGAGGGGCACGGGTATGGAAGCGGCGATTGCGGGGTTTGCACTGGGGTTCAGCCTGATCCTGGCGATCGGGGCGCAGAATGCCTTTGTCCTGCGGCAGGGGCTGCGGCGGATGCATGTGCTGCCGGTGGTCCTGGTCTGCGCAATCTCGGACGCGGCGCTGATCGCTGCCGGGGTCACCGGGTTCGGCGCACTGGCCGAGGCGGTCCCGGGGCTGGAATGGGGGATGCGGATCTTTGGCGCCGCCTTCCTTGGGTGGTACGGGGCCAAGACGCTTTATGCCGCCTGGAAAGGGGGCGAGGCGCTGGCCGCCGGCGAGGGGGCGCAAAGCCTGCGGGCGGCGGTGCTGACCTGCCTGGCGCTGACCTGGCTCAACCCGCATGTCTACCTGGATACGGTTGTGCTGCTGGGTGCGGTCTCGGCCCAGTATGACGCACGGCTGGCCTTTGCGCTTGGGGCGATGACGGCCTCTTTCGTGTTCTTCTTTTCGCTGGGATACGGGGCGCGGGCGCTGGCGCCGATCTTTGCGCGGCCGCGGGCCTGGCGGGTGCTGGATCTTGTCGTGGGCCTGACCATGTGGGCCATCGCGGCCAAGCTGCTCTGGATGTGACCCCCCTTGTGCCCGCCGTCCAATGGTCTAAGCCAAGGGCATGGTTGACAAGGTGCAGACCCCGGCACGGGGTGTTTTCTGGATGGTGGTGACCGGGCTGTGCTTTGTCGCGGTCACGGCATTGGTCAAATCGCTGGGGCAGCGCATTCCGGCGCAGGAATCCGCCTTTCTGCGCTATGTCCTGGGGTTGGTCTTTCTGCTGCCGATGGCCGGGCAGTTCATGCAGGTGCGCCTGACGCCGCGCCTGTGGCGGCTGTTTTCGTTGCGGGCGCTGTTTCACACTGGTGGGGTGGTGCTGTGGTTCTATGCCATGACGCGCATTCCCATCGCCGAGGTGACGGCGATGAACTATCTCAACCCGGTCTACGTGACGGTCCTGGCGGTTTTTTTCTTGGGTGAGCGCCTGGCGTTGCGGCGGGTCATGGCCATCGTGGCGGCGCTGTTGGGCGCGGTGATGATCCTGCGACCGGGCTTTCGCGAGCTGGACCCGGGGCATTTCGCCATGCTGGCGGCGGCCCTGTTCTTTGCCGGGTCGTACCTGCTGGCCAAGATCCTGTCGGGCGAGGTCAGCGCGGCGGTGGTGGTGGTGCTGTTGTCGTTGGGGGTGACCATCGGTCTGGCGCCCTTGGCGATCGCGGTCTGGGTCTGGCCGACCTGGTGGGAACTGCTGATCCTTCTGGGCGTGGCGCTGTTTGCCACCTCGGGGCACTATACGATGACGCTGGCCTTTGCCGCCGCGCCGGTGACGGTGACGCAACCGGTGACCTTCCTGCAACTGGTCTGGGCGGTCGTGCTGGGCGCAGTCCTGTTCGCCGAGCCGGTCGACCCCTGGGTGATCGCGGGCGGGTCGCTGATTCTGGCCGCCGTGGTCTTTATCACCTGGCGCGAGGCGGTTCTGAAACGCCGGGTCACGCCGCTGGTGTCGGAAACAAAGAACTGATTTCCCGGGGAATTGTCCACGGATCGTCAAATCTCCGCCATCCGGGCGCAATCGCGCCGCATTCCTTAACGATGCTTCAAGCAATCAGAGGCAGCATTTGAGGAGTGAAAGGAATGTTTGCAGAGGGAAAGATGACCGAGAATATGGATGAAATTCAGGACTTCCTGATGAGTGAGCGGGAAAAGGTCCTGTCCGAGGCTGAATGGCGGTTCCGGATGCGGGGATACGGCTACAACCTGCGGCGCACCGATAGCGGCGTCGAAGTGGCACGCTTGCCGCAGAACCAGCTGCTGGGCACCCTGAAACTCTGATCCCGGACAAAAAGGCTCGACAGGGTGTCGAGCGCATGTGCCTGATGTGACCCGTAAAAACGGGAGGACGGGCATGAACAGATGGATTTCGGGCGCCACGGGGCTGGTGCTGGGGGCGTTGCCGTTGGCGGCGCAGGCGGGCCTTGAGGTCTGCAACGCGACGGACCTGCGGCACAGCGTGGCCATCGGGTACGAGGCCCCGGGCGGGGTCTGGACATCCGAAGGCTGGTGGCAACTGGCCCCGGGAGAGTGCAAGCCCGTCATGGGCCGTGACCTTGGGCGGCGCTATTTCTACTACCGGGCAACGACGCCGGGCGGCGATTTCGACGGGCCGTTCTCGTTTTGCAGCACGCCCGATCCCTTCACTATCGCGGGCGACAAGGACTGCGCCGCGCGTGGATATGACAAGACGCGGTTTCGCAAGGTGGACACCGGGAACGCCGCGGACTTCACGCTGACCCTGGTGGCGGACGGACCGGCGCCGGTGGCGCCGAAGGGGGCTGCGGATCTGTCGGACGAAGAAGCCCCGCTGGAAAGCCTGCACCCCTTTGCCCGCGGCAGCCTGGGCGAACCCTTTACGCAGAATGGCATATTCACCGGCTGCGAGCTGATCGACGGGCTGGATTATTGCAGTTTCGAGGTCGAGGGTTGGCGCTATCACGCCTATTATGGCGCGGGCACGGCGGATGCCCTGCTGGATGACCTGCAATACTGGCCCATGCCGCTGGCGGTCGAACTCGAAGGCGACATGATCGCCTACGGCGACATCACGGTCGAGATCGCCTTGGGCCGGGTGACAGAGGTCTTTGACGGCGATTTTTTCTCCGAGGAACGCCACCTGATGCAGGGTGAGTGGCAATCGCTGGACGATCCGGCCTCGCGCATGACGATCCGGGGCGCGGATGTCTACGACTATTACAATGGCGCGTTTTCGGGGCACCAATGGATGACCCTGGGCGGCACCTGTCCCGATGCCCCCTTCGAGGGCATCGGCTGGACCCGGACAGAGCTGGAGACGCAGGACAGTTGGTGCGTGCATCTGGGCGAGGTCACGGCGGACCGGCTGGAACTGATCAACCCGGGGCGGGGCAATATCCTGACCTATAGTCGCGTGGATTGACGCGGGCAGCCTAGGGCGCAATCAGGAACGGGCCGAAATCCCTTGTGGGTTTCGGCCCGTTCCCTTGGCCGACGACGGGGCAGGGTGCGGGGCATTCTTGATTGACTCGCCAGTCAATAAAAACCATCCTGCCGCCATGCCCAAGATTGGACAGGAACCCATACGGCGCGCTGCGCTTTTGGCGGCGACGGTGGCCGAGGTCGGCGAGGCCGGCAGCCTCGACGTGACCGTCTCGCGGATCGCGCGCCGCGCGGGCATGTCCAGCGCGCTGGCGCATCACTACTTCGGCGGCAAGGTGCAGATATTCCTTGCCGCCATGCGCCACATCCTGACCGAATACGGAACCGAGGTGCGCGCGGCCCTGGCCAAGGCCCCGCAGGACCGGCGGCTGGAGGCGCTGATCGCGGCCAATTTCGCGGAGAGCTTCTTTCAGCCCGAAACCGTGTCCGCCTGGCTGAATTTTTACGTTCTGGCCCTGCGCGAACCCGAGGCGGCGCGCCTGTTACAGGTCTACCAGCGGCGCCTTCACTCGAACCTGGTGCACGCGCTGCGCGGGCGCACCGAGGCCCCCGAGGTGGTGGCGGACCGCATCGCGGCGCTGATCGACGGCGTCTACCTGCGCGCCGCCCTGTCCGGGCAGGGCGTCTCGGGGGCCGCGCAGAACGTGACCGAAACCGCCCATGCCCTGATGAGGACCCAATGACCAAGCCGAATATCCTGATCCTGATGGTCGACCAGCTGAACGGCACGCTGTTTCCCGACGGGCCGGCGGACTGGTTGCATGTGCCCAACCTGCGCGCACTGGCGGCGCGTTCGGTGCGGTTTTCCAACGCTTATACCGCCTCGCCGCTTTGCGCGCCGGGGCGAGCCAGTTTCATGTCCGGGCAGCTGCCCAGCATGACGCGGGTCTATGACAACGCCGCCGAGTTCGCGAGCGACATTCCCACCTATGCGCACCACCTGCGCCGGGCGGGCTACCAGACCTGCCTCAGCGGCAAGATGCATTTCGTCGGGCCGGACCAGCTGCATGGATTCGAGGAACGTCTGACCACCGACATCTACCCGGCCGATTTCGGCTGGACGCCGGACTATCGCAAGCCCGGAGAGCGCATCGACTGGTGGTATCACAACATGGGCTCGGTGACGGGCGCGGGCGTGGCCGAGACCTCGAACCAGATGGAATACGACGACGAGGTTGCCTATAACGCCTCGGCCAAGATCTATGACCTGGCGCGCGGCAACGATGACCGCCCCTGGTGCCTGACCGTCAGCTTTACCCATCCGCATGACCCCTACGTGGCACGCAAGCGGTTCTGGGATCTTTACGAGGAGTGCGACCATCTGCTGCCGCAGGTCCCGGCGATGGACTACGAGGATCACGACCCGCATTCGAAACGGATCTTCGACGCCAACGACTGGCGCAGCTACGACCTCACCGAGGAGAACATCCGCCGGTCGCGCCAGGCCTATTTCGCCAATATCTCGTACCTGGACGAGAAGATCGGGCAGCTGTTGCAGGTTCTGGAGGACACCCGGCAGGAGGCCATCGTGGTCTTTGTCTCGGATCACGGCGACATGCTGGGCGAGCGGGGCCTGTGGTTCAAGATGTCCTTCTACGAAGGGTCGGCCCGGGTGCCGATGATGATCTCGGTGCCCGGCATGGAGGGCGCGCAGGTCGCGGCCCCGGTGTCGAACATCGATATCTGTCCGACGCTCTGTGACCTGGCGGGTGTGGACATGTCCGAGGTCATGCCTTGGACCGAAGGCGAGAGCCTGGTGCCGGTGATGCGGGGCGGCGAACGTGTCTCGCCGGTGGCGATGGAATATGCAGCCGAGGCCTCATATGCGCCGTTGGTCTGCCTGCGGCGGGGCAAGTGGAAATACACCGATTGCACGTTGGACCCGGAACAGCTTTTCGACCTCGAGGCCGATCCGCATGAGCTGGTGAACCTGGCCGAGGCGCCGGAACAGGCCGAGATCATGGAGGAATTCCGCACGGCGTCGGCGCGGCGCTGGGACCTGGGGCGGTTCGACGCCGAGGTCCGGCAAAGCCAGGCACGGCGCTGGGTGGTCTACGAGGCGCTGCGGCAGGGCGGCTATTACCCCTGGGATTTCCAGCCGCTGCAAAAGGCCAGCGAGCGCTACATGCGCAACCACATGGATCTCAACGTGCTGGAGGAAAACAAGCGTTTTCCACGGGGGGAGTGATGCGGCCTGTCCACCCGGCAGGACGGTCAGGCCGGAACCTCGCTTTCCCCGTCGCCCTGGTAGGTGACGGTCGATCCGGGCAGGCTGGCCAGAACGGTCAGCGCGGCCACGGGCGCGCCACGGTCGTGGCGCAGGGTGCACTCCGTGCAGGAGACGCGGGCAAAGCCGGCCTCGTCCAGAAGGCCCGTGACATAGGCGCGGGAATGCCGGAAACGGCGTCCTTCGTGCAGCGTTACGGGGCCGTCGCCCTGTTCCACGTTGAAGACCAGCGTGCCGCCCGGGGTCAGCGATCCGGCGCACCAGCCGATGGTGCGTTCCAGCGCGCCGATATAGTTGAACACGTCGCCCGCGGCGATCAGGTCAAAGCTTTCGCCGATCTCCAGCGCGGTGATGTCCGCCTGGTCCAGCCGGTCGTAAAGCGCCTTTTCGCGGGCTTCGGAGAGCATCCCGGCAGAGATGTCTATGCCCGCCAGCCAGCCACTGCGCGGGCGCAGAACGGCGCCGGTCAGTCCCGTGCCGCAGCCGAGGTCCAGCGCGCGGTCCACGCGGATAATCCCGGCCCGGTCCAGCGCCTGGCCCAGTTGTTCCGGGCCGCGATAACCCAACCGATCCACCAGCGCGCGGTCGAACCGGGGCGCGTATTGATCAAAGAGCAGTTCCACGAAGGCGGGCGGCAGGCGATCGGCCAGCGGCACGTCGCGCAGGAGGTCGCGGCGCAGCCCGGCGCCCAGCGGATCGGCCGGGTCGGCGGCGCAAGCGCGGTTGTAGGCGGTGACGGCGGCCTCGGTGTCGCCCGTGGCCTCGAGGTATTCGCCGAGGCGGAACCAGCCCGCCGCCCATCCGGGGGCCAGCTCCAGCGCCCCGGTCAGGGCCTCGATGGCGCCGGCGGCATCGCCCAGGTGGGCCAGGGTTTCGGCAAATTCGGCACGCCTGTCGGCCTGCGGATCGCCGGAGGGAAAACGCGTCCCATGCATCGGGTCAGACTTTCGAGAGGTCGCTCATGGACCGCGCGGGCGGTCATGCGGCGAAAGACATGTGCCGGCCAGTGGCGGGCGTTCTGGAATAAGGGGACAGGCGGTGCGCCTGTCAAGTGGGCGCCGTGCCCCTGTCCCCGGCAAAATCACCAGCGGTGAGGGAAATGGAAGCGGATTATGTGATCGTCGGTGCCGGTTCGGGCGGATGTGCCGTGGCGGGGCGCCTGACAGAGGCGGGCAAATCGGTGATCGTCATCGAGCATGGCGGCAGTGACTGGGGGCCCTTCATCAACATGCCGGGGGCGCTCAGCTACCCGATGAACATGGCGCGCTACGACTGGGGCTACCAGACAGAGCCGGAACCGCACCTTGGCGGGCGGCGGCTGGTCTGTCCGCGTGGCAAGGTCATTGGCGGGTCGTCCTCGATCAACGGCATGATCTATGTGCGCGGGCACGCGCTGGACTATGACCACTGGCGCGAGGAGGGCTGCGACGGCTGGGGCTATGCTGACGTGCTGCCCTATTTCAAGCGGATGGAGGACTGGCACGACGGCGGCCACGGCGGCGATCCGGCCTGGCGCGGGCAGGGTGGGCCGCTGCACGTCACGCGCGGGCGCCGCGACAACCCACTGGTGCAGGCCTTCGTCGAGGCCGGGCGGCAGGCGGGCTATCCGGTCACCGGCGACTACAACGGCGAGCAACAGGAAGGCTTTGGCGCCTTCGACATGACGGTCTGGCAGGGCGAACGCTGGTCGGCGGCCAAGGCCTACCTGCGGCCCGCGCTGAAACAGGGGGCAAAGCTGGTGCGGGCATTGGCCCGGCGCGTGGTCTTTGACGAGGGGCGCGCCACGGGGGTCGAGGTGTCGCGTGGCGGCAAGGTCGAGGTGATCCAGGCCCGGGCCGAGGTGATCCTGGCGGCCAGCGCCATCAACTCGCCCAAGCTGCTGATGTTGTCGGGGATCGGACCGGCGGCGCAGCTGGCGGAACAGGGCATCGAGGTGCAGGCGGATCGCCCCGGCGTGGGGCAGAACCTGCAGGACCACCTCGAGCTTTATGTCCAGATGGCGGCGACGCAGCCGGTCAGCCTGGCGAAATACTGGAGCTTCGCAGGCAAGGCCTGGGTCGGGGCGCAGTGGCTGTTTGCCCGCAGCGGGCCGGGGGCGTCCAACCAGTTCGAGAGTTGCGGTTTCATCCGCTCGCAGGCCGGGGTGCAATATCCCGACATCCAGTACCACTTCCTGCCCATCGCCGTGCGGTATGACGGCCAGGTGGCGCCCGAAGGGCACGGGTTTCAGGCGCATGTGGGGCCGATGCGCTCACCCTCTCGGGGGGAGGTTACGTTGCGGTCGAACGACCCCGAGGAGGCGCCGCGCATCTTCTTCAACTACATGAGCACGGAAGAGGACTGGCAGGATTTCCGCCGCTGCATCCGCCTGACGCGCGAGATTTTCGGACAAGAGGCATTTGCTCCCTATCGCGGCAAGGAATTGCAGCCGGGCGCCGAGGCAGAGACGGACGAGGATCTTGACGCGGTGATCCGTGAACATGCCGAAAGCGCCTATCACCCCTGCGGCACCTGCCGGATGGGCCGGGCTGATGATCCGCGGTCCGTGGTCGACCCCGAGGGGCGGGTGATCGGCGTGGACGGGTTGCGGGTGGCGGACAGTTCGATCTTTCCGCGCATCACCAACGGCAATCTCAACGCGCCCTCGATCATGGTGGGCGAAAAGATCGCCGATCATGTGCTGGGCCGCCGCCTGCTGCCGGACAATGCGCAACCCTGGGTTCACCCGGACTGGGAGAACGCGCAGCGTTAAGACATGTTAACCGCCCTCATCGGCGGTTAACCTTTCGTTAACTTTTGTCTTGAAACGGGACAGGAGCGTGCCGATCTTAACGGCATGTTAAGATTTTGTTTCGCTCTTGTTCTTGCTGCCACCGCCACCGCTGCCTCTGCCGATCTCAATGGCCCTTTGCGGGTGATCGACGGTGACACGGTCGCCATCGGACAGACCAATATCCGCCTGCACGGCATCGATGCCCCCGAAAACGGCCAGCGATGCGGCGGGGGCGGGGCGCCGATGTGGGGGTGCGGTTCCTGGGTCAGCGGCGAGGTCCGCGCCCGCTACGAGGGCCGCACCGCCTCCTGCGTCGAGCTGGATCGCGACCGTTATGACCGCGTCGTGGCGCGCTGTCGGGTCGATGGCAAGGACCTTGGCGAAACCTTGGTCGAAAGCGGCCTTGCCTTTGCCTATGAACGCTACTCCGAGGCTTATGTCCCGCAGGAACGCATCGCCGCCCGGCGCAAGGCCGGGCTGCATGCAACGGGTGTGAAATCGCCCTCTGCCTTCCGCTCCGATACCCGTCGGGGCCACGCAGCGCAGCGCCTGGCCTCTGCGCCCGAAGGTTGCAGGATCAAGGGCAACATCTCGACCAACTCCGGCGCTCGGATCTATCATGTTCCGGGGCAGGCCTGGTACGAGGCCACCCGGATCAGCATGGACAAGGGCGAACGCTGGTTCTGTTCCGAGCAGGAAGCCCGGGCGGCCGGCTGGCGCCGGGCGCTGCGCTGACCGGTTCTTTTCGCTAAAAAGCGTATGCGGCGATCAGGTTTGATCCGCGTCAAAGTCTGTGCCCGCCGCCTGTGCAAATTGGAGGGCGGACACAAATGAAGGAGACGCCAATGTCCCACACGCCGCATGAACTGTCGGAGGAATTTCCGGAATTCACCGACAAGATGCACGCTCTGAAACAGTCGAGCGCGCATTTCGCCAAGCTTGCGGACGAGTACCATGAGGTCAACCGCCAGGTGCACCGCGCCGAAACCAACGTCGAGCCGATGGAGCAACTGGCGGAAGAGCAGTTGCGCAAGCAGCGCGCCGCCCTCAAGGACGAGATCTACGCGCTGCTGAGCGCCTGATCCCCGGGCTTGGCCCTGCCAGACAACACGCGCCCCGGTCCTATGGCCGGGGCGTTTTCAGTTCAGCGCCTCCTTGATGGCGCGGGTCATCTTGGCCGACAGTGGTCTGGTCGTCGATCCAAAGGTGGCCCGGACGGTGCCATCGGCGCCGATCAGGATCTTGTTGAAATTCCAGGCCGGGCTGAACCCGGTCTGATCCGCGACCCAGCGGTAGAAGGGATGGGCCTGTGCCCCGCGCACATGGGTGATGTCGGTCATCGGCATGTCGAGGCCAAAGTTCACTTCGCAGAATTCCTTGACCTTCTCCGCCGAGGACAGTTCCTGCCGGAAATCGTCGGAGGGCACGGCGAGAACCACCAGGCCCTGGTCGCGGTAGCGGTCGTACAGCGCCTGCAAGCCGTCATATTGGGGCGTAAACCCGCATTGCGAGGCGGTGTTCACCACCAGAATTGGGCGGTTCTGCCAATCGTCCATCGACAGGGTGCCGCCGTCGATACTGGCAAAGGTAAAGCCCTGCGCAGCCCAGGCGGGCAGGGCGATGATGGCGGACAGGAACAGGGCGGCGAGTCGGATCATTACGGGCACTCCTTTTGCACTGGAGGTAGCGCAGCGGCAGGGCGGTCAAGACCGGGATCGGCGCCGCAGCCCATCTTGCGCCGGTCGGGGCTTTTGTGCTGGACTGTTGCGATGGGGCCCTGGGCGGCAAAGAGGTGTGACATGGCAGGCGGATGGAGCCGGGACGGCGCGGTCAGCGAACAGATCGAGGCCAGCATTGCCGAGGAACTGGAACGGATGAAGCTGCGCCGCGGTCCGCAGGGTGACAGCCTGAAGGAATGCGCCGACTGCGGCGAGGAGATCCCGGAAAAGCGCCGCCTGGCGATCCCGGGGGTCAAGCTGTGTATCGACTGCGCCAGCGAACGCGATGGCCGTTCGGCACAGCGCGGGGGCATCAACCGCCGCGGGTCAAAGGACAGCCAGCTGAAGTGACTCAGCCTATGGTGCGGGCAAGGCAGGCTTGCCAGTTGTCGCGGGCCAGTTTGGCGATCAGCACATCGTCGTAGCCATGCGCCGACATGGCGCCCAGCAGGCCCTGTACGCCGGTGACGTCGCCGATGAGGTCGGGCAGGACGCAGCCGTCGAAATCCGACCCCAGCCCGACGTGATCCTCGCCCAGGGTTTCGATCAGGTGGTCGATGTGGCGCAACATCATTTCCCAGGGCGTGCCGGCATCGGCGCGGCCATCGGCATTGATGTAGAAGGTGGCATAGTTGAACCCCACCATGCCGCCCGTGTCGCGGATCGCGTGCAATTGCCGGTCCGTCAGGTTGCGCGGCGAGGCGCAGAGCGCATGGGCGTTGGAATGCGTGGCCACCAGCGGCGCTTTGGACAGGCGGGCGACGTCGTCGAAGCCGGCCTCGTTCATGTGGGACAGGTCGATCAGGATGTTCAGCTCGTTGCACAGCCGGATGAGTTCGCGGCCTCGGTCGGTCAGGCCGGGGCCTGTGTCCGGTGTGCCGGGAAAGGCCATCGGCACGCCGTGGCCAAAGATCGTCGGGCGGCTCCAGACAGGCCCCAGCGAGCGTAGCCCCATATCGTGAAACAGGTAAAGCGCGTCGAGATCCGGGCCGATGGCCTCGGCGCCCTCCATGTGCATGACGCCGGCGATGCGGTCACTTTCCATTGCTGCGTCGATCTCATGCGCGCTGCGGCACAGGGCAAAGTCATCGGGCGCGGCACGCGCCATCCAGTGCAACAGGCCCGCCATCTCCAGCGCGGTGGGCTGGGCGGTCGCGTGGTCCATCTCGGGTGGCAGCGGCAGGGCATAGGGCGGTTCGGCCATGAGCGTCTTGAAGTCGGGCGGCGGTGCCCCGTCCGGCACCGGCGGCACGAAGATCGCGAAGAGCCCGCCCGCGAACCCGGCCTGTTTCATGCGCCGCAGATCCATATGCCCGGCGGAGGTGCCCAGCCAAGTCTCCTCGCGCGGGGCGGGGGACTTCATCAGCCTCAACAGGAAATCATTGTGGCCGTCAAAGAAGGGGATGGGCATGGGCGGACTTTCGGGCTGGGACATGGCCGCGATCTGACCCGATTGGCGGCGGGCTTGGCAAGGGCGATCCTTGTCTCTTGGCGGCAAGGCAAGGCGTGGTTAGGCTTTGCCCATCGTATCGGTGGAACGGGGGTGTCATGGCGAACGACGACGACAGGATCGAGGGACGGCTGCACGGAGAGCAGCCGGAGGTCGAGGCAGAGCCGATGGGGATGCGGCTGCTCTACATGGTGCTGATCTGGCTGATGCTGAGCCTGGCGCAGACGGTGCTGACCGTTGCGACGGTGGTGCAGGCGAGCATCCTGCTGGTCAACAAGCACGAGCCGAACGAAAGGCTGGCGGAATTCGGCACGGACCTTGGGATATGGATGGCCAAGGCGGCGCGTTACCAAACCGGGGCGTCGGAGGTGAAACCCTGGCCGTGGACGGAGCTGGATTAAAGGGGGGGCGAGTTGGCACACAGATTGATGGATCAATGAAGTCCATGTGCCTCATCACGCCTGTTGAACGAGCTCCAGAGCACCTTTGGCTCTTTGTGATTGTGTCGAGTTAAGAGACAATCCAGCATCCGTTTTCGTCGAACAGAAACCGGATGCCAGTTTCCTTGGAAAAAGGCATCGGCGGTTCCGTAAAAATGCGCATGGAAGCATCAGCGCGGACGGGACCGCTATTGTAAAACCGAGGGTCCGGCTCGGCGATGTGCCATCGCCGAGCACGGGCCAACTCTTTGATCTGATTTGCGCGAAGACAATTGAGATTTGCAGCCTCGGCAAAGAAGGACAATTGCGCGTCCAGGCTACGCGCAACGCCCTTTTTGTCCCAAACCTGCAGTTGTTGGAAGCATATGATGCCAACCATTCCCGGTATCGCGCAGATCAGAAACAGTTTCCCGGCTGTCACCCCTCCATCGCCTCAAGCTGATCGATGAATCCCTCGATCATGCTCAACCCCTTGTCCCAGAACTTCGGATCGCTCGCGTCCAGTCCAAAGGGTGCCAGCAATTCCTTGTGGTGCTTCGATCCGCCCGCCTTGAGCATGTCGAAATACTTGTCCTGGAAGCCCTCGGGCGCCTCCTGGTAGGCGGCGTAAAGCGCGTTCACCAGACCGTCGCCAAAGGCATAGGCGTAGACGTAGAAGGGCGAGTGGACGAAATGCGGAATGTAGCACCAGAAGGTCTCGTAGCCTTCCATGAACTCGAAGGCGCCGCCGAGGCTTTCCGCCTGAACCGACATCCAGAGCGCGTTGATGTCGTCCGGGGTCAGCTCGCCGCCGCGACGGGCCTCGTGCAGCTTGCACTCGAAGTCGTAGAAGGCGATCTGGCGGACGACCGTGTTGATCATGTCCTCGACCTTGCCGGCCAGCAGGACCTTGCGCTCTTGATCATCCTTGGCGTACTCCAGCATCCGCTGGAAGGTCAGCATCTCGCCAAAGACACTGGCGGTCTCGGCCAGCGTCAGGGGCGTCGAGGACAGCATCTCGCCCTGGCCTGCCGCCAGCACCTGGTGCACGCCGTGGCCCAGTTCATGCGCCAGCGTCATCACGTCGCGCGGTTTGCCCAGGTAATTGAGCATGACGTAGGGGTGCACCTCGGTCACCGTGGGATGGGCGAAGGCACCCGGCGCCTTGCCCGGTTTCACCGCCGCGTCGATCCAGCCCTTGTCGAAGAAGGGGGTGGCGATCTCTCCCATGCGGGGGTCGAAGGCGTTGTAGGCGTTCATCACCGTCTCGCGCGCCTCGTCCCAGGTGACGGTGCGCGTGGCCTCCATCGGCAGGGGCGCGTTGCGGTCCCAGACCTGCATGGTGTCGAGGCCCAGCCACTTGCGTTTCAGCTCGTAATAGCGGTGCGACAGGCGCGGATAGGCGTCGACAACCGCGTTTCGCAGCGCCTCGACCACCTCGGGTTCGACGTCGTTCGACAGGTGGCGGCCGGTCTGCGCCGTGGGCATCCCGCGCCAGCGGTCCAGAACCTCCTTCTCCTTGGTCTGCGTGTTGTGCACGCGGGCGAAGGTGCGCAGGTTCTCGGCAAAGACACGGGCCAGTTCTCGGGCGGCGGCCTCGCGCGTGTCGCGGTCCTGCTCGGTGAGCAGGTTCAGCGTGCCCTCGATGTTGAGTTCCTCGCCGTCGACCTCGAAGGTCAGCCCGGCGATGGTCTCATCAAAAAGCCGTTCCCAGGCGTCGCCGACGACGCCGAGGTCGTGCAGGAACTTTTCCAACTCGTCCGACAGCTGGTAGGGCTTCATGGCGCGCATCCGGTCGAAGGCACGCTTGTAGCGGTTCAGATCGGGATTGGCGCCAAAGAGCGCCTCGTAGTGGTCGTCACCCAGGCGGTTGGCCTCGAGCGAGAAAAAGACCAGCGGGGTGGTGTAATTGGTGATCTTCTCCTGGCAGTCAGAGAGGAACTTGGCGCGCTCAGCGTCGGTGGTCAGCTGGTAGTAGCGCAGGCCCGCAAAGGACATGATGCGCCCGGCGATGGTCGAGATCCGCTCGTTGCGCTGCACCAGGGTCAGGAAGGCGTCGGCATCCAGCGTGTCGAGCTTGCCTTCGTAATCCTCGGCAAAGCTGCGGCAGGCCTCTTCGAGCCAGTCGAGATCGCGTTTCAGCTCGGGCGCGTCGGGAGAGGCATAGAGATCGGTCAGATCCCATTCGGGCAGATCGCCCAGGTTCTTGCCCCCGGCACTGGCGTTGGCGTCGAAAAGCGGTGTTTTGGCGAACGTGTGCATGGAGAACCCTCTTGTCGTTTCCCTTCACATAGGGGGCAGGCCCGCGCGAAGGCAACCGGCGCCCCATATTTTTGGAGGGCTTGACGCAGAAAAGATTTCGGATCGGCGGCGGAGTCTGGCTAAGCTTGGGTCAGGAAAGAACCAACAATCGAATTCAGGGAGGAGATTTCAGCATGTCGAATGCTTCACTGCTTTTGGGTGCAGGCGGCCTCGTGATCGGGGTCCTTGCCGGCGTCGCCTTCAGCGGGTCGGACAGCCCCGCCGACCTGCGCAAGGTCATCGACGATACCGTGGTGCCTGCGCAGGAGGCGGCCGAAAAGGCCGCCAAGGCGCATGGGGAACAGCTGGCCGCCTTGCAGAAACGGCTGGACGCGCTTGAGACGGGTCTGGCCGAGAACGCGCCCGACATGTCGGCGCTGACGGCGGGCTTGTCGAAGGAGATGACCACCAAGCTGGACGACCTGCGGACCAAGCTGGGGGACGACATTGCCAAGACCTCGGCGGCGCAGGCCGAGACGATCAAGACGTCGCTGGCCGACCTGTCGAAGGGGATCGAGGAAACCACACGCGTGGCCGCCGCCGCTGTTGCCGCGCCGGCTGATGCCGGACCCGATGCGGCGGAAGTGCCGGAACCCGACAGCGGCATGGCTTCTGCCGATGCGCTGGGCGTCGGCGATACCGCGCTTTTCGCCGATGGCGCGGTGCGGGCCTTTGTGTCTCGGATCGACCCGGCGGGCGGGTCCGTGCGGCTGTCGGTGAACGGATCGCTGGTGACGCTTGGGGCCGGTGGCTCGACCCCTGTGTCGATGGATGGCCGGGACTGTTCGGTCACGGTTGCGTCGATGAGTGACCGGGGCGTGACGCTGGGGTCTGACTGCGGGGTGATCCCGCCTGCGGTGACTGTCGCGGCCCCCGATAATGGCGTGTTGCCGGGTCACACGGTCAGCCTTGCCGACGGTGCCCTGCGTGTCTTCGTGTCCAGCGTGGACAGCGAGGGTCAGGAGGCGCGGATCGCCGTGAACGGAGTCCAGACACAGCGCGTTGCCGCCGACAGCAGCCTGGGTGTCGATGTGGGGGACCAGTCGTGCACCTTGCGCGTCACCGGGATCGGCGAAGGCATGATCGGCTTCGACGCGTCCTGCGGCTGAGGCCTGCCGGGTAAACTGACGATGCAGCGGGATCAGAACCGCCGTTCGAGCGTCAGGTGAATACCGCTGCCACCGCGTCCATCGGTGGCAGCGAAGAGGACGCTTGTATCGGGGCGCAGCTTGTAGTCCAGCGCGATGCCATAAGCATCGTCCTTGCCGCCGTCGGTGAACTCGCCAAAGGCCATCATGTCCAGTTTCGTGGTCACGGGAAAGACGAGGTCCAGCGCGATCGCGTCCGGTTTGTCGTTGACCTCGGGGTGCAGCCAGGTCACGCCGAAATCCGCGCGACCGATGTCGAAGCGCGCGCCCAGCTTGGCGTTGATGCCGTGGTGATCCATCGTGCGCGAGGTCACGGTTTCCACCGCGCCTGCCAGTTGCCAGCCATCGCCGTTGTAGGTCACCGCCACAGAGGCGGCACGAAAGCTGCCCTTGACCGCGTCGTGCAGCGACACGGCGACATCGGTCCGGCCATAGCTCTGTTGCCAGGACAGTCCCCAGGGCACGGCGGTGCGGCGCATGGCCTCGACCGTGGCATGGGCGCGGGTGTATTCTGCGCGCTCATAGGCGAGATAGGGCGCCGCACGGGCAAAGACCGAGGGCAGTACCTGGTCATAGGCCGGACGCACGACGCCCGCGCGCCAGGTGTCGTTCCAGGCGAAAGCGGCGTAGGTCTCATGCGGCCGTTTGCCATCCAGCCCAAAGAGATAGGTGCCGAATTCCAGCGTCAGAGGATGGTTGCGGCTGAGCGGGATCGACGCGGTGGCATCGATCACACCGATGCCGGACAGGTTGCGGTAGTCATGCGCGCTGATCGCGACGGTCCCCTCGATGTTGAAGGACTGCGCATGGGCAGCAGCGGGCGCAAATAGCCCGAGGCAGAGCAGGAGGGGGCGAAGCATGTCGGCAAGGTCCAGTTCAGAATGCCGGGCCATGTACCCACAATGTCCCTTTAGCTGCCAGTCGGGAAAACCGGACATTGGTCCTGATGTGACTTTCCCGTCAGCCGTAGGCTGCCAGGAGCGCCCGCAGATCGTCCAGCGTGTTGGCGTCCTGCGGGGTTTTGTCGTGACGCCAGCGCGACATGCGCGGAAACCGCAGGGCCAGGCCCGACTTGTGGCGCGGGCTGGGCTGGATGCCCTCAAAGGCGATCTCGAAAACATGTTCGGGGCGCACCTGCCGCACGGGACCAAAGCGTTGCTGGGTGTTCTTGCGCACCCAGGCCGTGATCGCGTCGAATTCCTTGTCCGTCAGCCCTGAATAGGCCTTGGTGAAAGGGACCAGTTCGTTGCCCTGCCAGACGGCAAAGGTGAAATCGGTGAACAGGTTGGCGCGGCGACCGTGGCCCTGCTGGGCGTAGATCATCACCGCGTCGACGGTCAGCGGGTCCAACTTCCATTTCCACCAGTCACCCTTCTTGCGGCCCGACAGATAGGGGCTGTCGCGGCGCTTCAGCATCAGGCCCTCGGCGCGGAAATCACGGGCCTTCGCGCGGGTCACTGCCAGTGCGTACCAGTCTGCGAAAGGCACGACGGGAGAGGCCCGCACCGGCGCGTCGGAGGGCAGGTCGGCCAAGAGCGCGTCGAGCCGTGCACGGCGCGTGGAGAGCGGTACATCCCGGAGGTCGGCACCGTTTTCTTCCAGCAAATCGTAGGCCAGCAGGATCACCGGCGCCTCGCGCAGCAGTTTCTTCGGCACCGTCTTGCGCCCGATGCGCGGTTGCAATGCGCTGAAGGGCATGGGCTGCGTGCCTTCCCAGGCCACGATCTCGCCGTCCAGCACGGTGCCGGGTGGCAGGAAGTCGGCAGCGCGGGCAAATTCGGGGAAACGATCGGTCATCAGTTCCTCGCCGCGTGACCAGACGTGATGGGCCTGCTCGCGCAGAATCAACTGGCCGCGGATGCCGTCCCATTTCCATTCCGCCTGCCAGTCTTCCGGGGCGCCAAGCGTTACTGGCGCCTCGTCCAGCTGGTAGGCGAGGTAGAAGGGATAGGGACGGCTCTGGTCGGCGGCAGGGTCCTCTGCCTCGATCAGGGCGTGGTAGCTGGTGGTTTCGGGTGTCCATCCGCCCATCAGCTTGTGCGCCAGCACTGCCTCGTCCTGGCCGGTCGCCTGGGCCAGGGCGCGGGTCATCAGCTTGCGGCTGACGCCGATCCGAAAGCCGCCGGTGATGAGCTTGTTGAACAGGAACCGTTCGGTGGTGTCGAGCTGGTCCCAGGCGTTCAGGATACGCGGTTTCCGCTCGTCCAGGGAAACATCATGAAGGCCGCGCAGCGCATTGATCCAATGTGATAAACTGTGATCTGAGGCCTGCGCCGGAGGAGGCAGGACCAGGGCGATGGTTTCGGCCAGGTCGCCGACGATGGGATAGGATTCCTCGAGCAGCCAAAGGGGGATGCCCGCCCGTTCGGCCGCCCATTCCCGCAGGTTGGTGGTGGTCACGGCCCGTTTCGGGCGGCGGCCCGAGAAAAGCGCGATGCACCAGAGCTTGTCTGCCTCGGGTGCCTGGGTAAAGTAATCGGCCAAGGCCTTTGTTTTGACGGTAGTTTTCGTGGTTTGGTCGATCTCGGTGAACAGCCGGGCAAAGCGTTTCATGACGCGGTCCCGCCCTCGGCGTCATCTTCGCCTCCGAACTCTGTCGGGATGATGGCGGCATCATAGCCCTGCTGGTTCAGCCAGCGCGAGAAGATTTCCGTGTAACCATGCGTGACATATATGGATTCCGCGCCCGTGGACTTGATGACCTCTTGCAGGCCGGGCCAGTCGGCATGATCGGATATGACGAACCCGCGGTCCATGCCCCGGCGGCGGCGGATGCCGCGCAGGCGCATCCAGCCAGAGGCAAAGCCGGTCGACGCGGGGCCGAATTTGCGCGCCCATGTGCTGCCCAGGGTCGAAGGCGGCGCGATGACAAGAGCGCCTTTCAAGGCCTTTACATCGGTGTCGGGCGTGACCTGAATGGTCTCTGGCAAGGGGTAGCCCTGCGCGCGCAGCACGGCATTCGTAGCCTCGACAGCGCCATGTGTCAGGATCGGGCCCTGGGGCTCCAGCATGGACATGAGACGCTGTGCCTTGCCCAGCGAATAAGCCCCCAGCATGGATGTGCGGCCCTCGGCGGCATTGGCGGCCCACCAGGCGTTGATTTCCGCCGCGACGTCTTTCTGCGAGGGCCAGGTGAAGACGGGCAGGCCGAAGGTGCATTCGCTGATGAACGCATGGCAAGGAACCGGCTCGAAAGGTTCCGACAGGCCGTCGTCCACCACCTTGTAATCGCCCGAGACGACCCAGACCTGGCCATCCACCTCGACCCGGATCTGGGCCGAGCCGGGCAGGTGGCCGGCGGGATGAAATGAGACGCGCGCGCCGCCGATCTGTCGCGCTTCGCCATAGGCGATGCCCTCGGCCGCGATTTCGCCCAGGCGGTGGCGGATGACGGGCAGGGCGCCGTCCGTGGCCAGGTAGGCGGCATGGCCGGGGCGGGCGTGATCGGCATGGCCGTGGGTGATCAGCGCACGGTCGACCGGGCGCCAGGGGTCGATATGGAAATCGCCTGCGGGGCAGTAGATGCCGCGATCTGTGAAGGTGAGGACGGGCTGGCTCATGCGGCTGAGGATAGGCGGTTTCCGCCGTCGGGCCAGTGCCGGATTTTCGGGAGGTTGCCTCAGGCGCGCAGGGCGGTCCGGTCTGTTGCGCTGTCGAAATGCGCGACGATCTCGGACAGGACGCGTTCGCGGATATGCGGGCTTTCCATCAGGATCTCGTGCTCACCGGCCTCGACCATGTCGAGGCGCCCGTTCGGCCATCGCGCCATGCGCGAGCGGATGCGGTCGATGTCGACGATACGTTCGTTGGTGCCGCAATAGCAGATGCAGGGCTGTTTCGGAGAGGGACGTCGGGCCAGGCGGCGGGTTTCGGCAAGCGCCTCGTGCAGCCAGTGTAACGAGGGGCCGCCCAGTTGCAGTTCGGGGATCGCCAGCACCTGGCGGCGCATGTAATCCCATTGCTCGGTGTCGGTGGTCAGCAGGTTGTCGTCAAAGGCGTTGGAGGCGATGTAGCTGTCGGCCCCGGTGCCCGGTGCAAAGAGATGGCCCAGGCCCACGGTTTTCGACATCCGCGAGATCGCCCAGGCGGCGGGGCGGACCGGGTCGGCGATGCGGATGCCCCACATCGGGCCGGTAAACACGCAGGAGGCCACGTCGAGACCGTCAGAGACAGCGCGGAGCCCGATACAGCCGCCCATCGAATGGCCGATCAGGTGGCGCGGGCCGGGCAGGCCGAGGTCGTCGGCCAGTTGCACCATGCTGGCGACATCGCGCTGGTAGTCCTCGAAGACGCCGACGTGGCCGGTGCGGCGTTCGTCCAGCATCCGGTCGGCCAGCCCCTGTCCGCGCCAGTCGATGGCAAGGACATGATAGCCGGCATCTGAAAGATGGCGGCTGACACGGCCGTATTTCTCGACGTATTCGGTCCGGCCGGGGAACATGAAAACCGTGCCCCGCGCCCCGTTGCTGCCATAATGCGCGATGCGCACACGCAGCCCGTCCGAGGTGGTCATCCACCAGGCACGGGCGTCTGCCGGACCTTCTGCAAGATCGGCGTGGAAGGGCGCGGGAACGGCGTTCATCAGGCCAGGACCTGTGCGAGGCGCATGGCGGCGGACATGTCGCCCTCGATGGCAAGCTTGCCGGACATGAAGGCCGAGGTCGGGTCCAGATCGCCTTCGACAATGGCAAGGAAGGTGTCGGCGCTGGCGGTCATGGTCACATCTGCGGACTCGTCACCGGCATGTGCGCCGTTTTCGTCGATGATCAGGCTGCCTTCGTCCTCAATGGTCATTTTCGCGGTTCCGTCGAACCCGTTTCCGCCCATTTTTTCATTCAGGGCTTTGACGGCCGCGTTGACTGTGTCGCTCATTTTCGCTCCTAAAGCTTGCTCTCATAATCGTGCGCTGGCCAACTGGCGTTCAGACGCTACACTCAGCCCAAGTTATGAGGACGGCACATATGGATTACAAACGTATCCTCGCGGCATTTTGCGCCCTAGTCATGATTTCCCTACCCTCCCTCGGGAGGGCGGAAGATCGCTCGGCAGAGCTGCTTGCAGAGCTGCAGGAGGCCGAGACCGCGACCGCCGCGCAGCGGCTGGAAAACCAGCTGATCGCCGAGTGGTCCAAGTCAGGTTCGGCCAGCATGGACCTGCTCTTGAAGCGCGGGCGTGATGCGCTGGAGGTCAAGAACCACAAGGCCGCGATCGAGCATTTCCGCGCCCTGACGGACCATGCGCCGGATTTCGCCGAAGGGTGGCACGGGCTTGCGCTGGCCTATTTCGGGGCCGAGAAGTTCGGCCCGGCGATGGACGCCCTGGAAAGGGTTCTGGCGCTGAATCCAAACCATTTCGCGGCGCTGCGCGGGGTCGGGGCGATCAATGAACAGGTCGGAAAACCGGCCCTTGCCTATCGCGCCTTCGAGAAGGTACTTGAACTCAGGCCGCATGATCCCGACGTCCAGAAGGCGATGGAGCGGCTCGAGCGCAGGGCCATCGGCATCACGCTCTGACGAGGCAAGAGAGGCGCCGCGCCGACAGGTGCGGGGCGCCTGAGACATAGGCGGCCCAATGGCCCAGAATTCCCGGATCGCGGCCGTTCTCGGCCCGACCAACACAGGCAAGACCCACTACGCCATCGAGCGGATGCTTGGCTATCGCACCGGCGTGATCGGACTGCCGCTGCGCCTGCTTGCGCGCGAGGTTTTCGACAAGATCGTGGCGATCCGCGGCCCGTCTGTGGTGGCGCTGGTGACGGGCGAGGAACGGATCGTTCCGCCACGGGCGAAATACTGGGTCTGCACGGTCGAGGCGATGCCCGAGGGCATGGGCACGGATTTCGTCGCAATCGACGAGATCCAGCTTTGCGCCGATCCAGAACGCGGCCATGTCTTTACCGACCGCCTGCTGCGGATGCGCGGCACGCATGAGACCCTGTTCCTGGGGTCCGACACGATGCGCGGACCCATCGGGGCGCTGGTGCCGGGGGTGGAATACGTCCGTCGCGAACGGATGAGCCAGCTTGTTTATACCGGCTCGAAAAAGATCAGCCGCCTGCCGGCGCGGACCGCCATCGTCGGTTTCAGCGTCGACAATGTCTATGCCATCGCGGAACTGCTGAAACGGCAGAAGGGCGGGGCGGCCGTGGTCATGGGGGCGCTGTCACCCCGGACACGCAACGCGCAGGTCGACCTCTACCAGAATGGCGAGGTGGATTACCTGGTGGCGACAGATGCCATCGGCATGGGCCTGAACCTCGACATCGACCATGTTGCCTTTTCCTCGCTGACGAAATTCGACGGGCGGCGGATGCGCCCGCTGCAACCGAACGAGCTGGCACAGATCGCGGGGCGGGCAGGGCGCGGCATGTCGAACGGCACCTTCGGCGTCACCGGCGATACGGGGCCGATCCCGGACGAATGGGCAGAGGCGATCTGCAACCATTCCTTCACCCCGCTGAAGAAACTGAACTGGCGCAGTTCCGCGCTCCGCTTCGGATCCATCGACGCGCTGGATGCCAGCCTGGACGCCTCGCCGGACCACGAGATGCTGACCAAGGCGCGCGAGGCCGATGACCTGCGCGCGCTGCGTGCCCTGGCCTCCGAGGCAGAGGTGCGCGCCCGGGCTTCGGACACGGCATCGGTGCAACTGTTGTGGGATGTCTGCCGAATCCCCGATTTCCGCGGAATTTCGCCGGCGGAACACGCGGGCCTTTTGGGCGTTATCTTTGGGCACTTGCATCAAAACGGACGCGTGCCCGATGATTTCCTGGCCCGACAGGTCAACAGGATCGACCGGACCGATGGCGACATTGACACATTGTCGAAACGGCTGGCGTATATCCGCACATGGACTTATGTGGCTCAGCGAAAGGGCTGGGTCGCGGACGAAGACCATTGGCGCGGGCGAACGCGCGCTGTAGAAGACGCCCTGTCGGATGCCCTGCACGAGCGTCTGACGCAGAGATTTGTAGACCGGCGCACCAGTGTTCTACTGCGCCGGTTGAAACAGAAGGAGGCCCTCTTGGCCGAAGTGAACGATCAGGGTGAAGTCACCGTCGAAGGTCATCTCGTCGGCAGGCTCGAGGGGTTCCGGTTCCGGCAGGACAAGGATGCGACAGGCCAGGAGGCCA
The DNA here is from genome assembly GCF_900101505.1 of Antarctobacter albus. Lineage (GTDB taxonomy): Bacteria > Pseudomonadota > Alphaproteobacteria > Rhodobacterales > Rhodobacteraceae > Antarctobacter > Antarctobacter albus. The sequence continues at coordinate 52,692 of NZ_FMZI01000017.1, read as the reverse complement.
AGACGCTGCGCCAGGCAAGCCTGCAGGCGCTGACACCGCATTTCCACCTGCGCGCCGACCGATTCTACAACGCGCCCGATACCGAGATCGACTTTACCGAACAGGGTGGGTTGATGTGGGGCGACCAGGCGGTCGGCAAACTGGCCAAGGGCGACGATCCGCTCAAGCCGCGCGTGGTGGCATTCGTCGACGACGAGGCCGGGCATGACGTGGCCGAGAAGGTCACGCGCCGGTTGCAGCATTTCATGGACCGCAAGATCGCGGCGCTGTTCGAGCCGCTGCTGAAAATGCGCGACGACGAGGCCCTGACCGGGTTGGCGCGCGGATTTGCCTTCCAGATGGTCGAACAGATGGGCGTGATCCCGCGGTCGCAGGTGGCCGATGACGTCAAGGCGCTGGACCAGGATGCGCGCGGCTCGCTGCGCAAGCACGGTGTGCGGTTCGGTCAATACACGATCTTTATGCCGCTGCTGCTGAAACCGGCGCCGACGCGGCTGCGGCTGGTGCTGTGGTCGTTGGCCAACGGGCTGGACGAGTTCCCCGAGGCGCCGCCGCCGGGGCTGGTCACGGTGCCGAACATGGACGAGGTGCCGGCGCAGCATTACACGCTGGCGGGCTACCGTAAATCCGGCGCCCGGGCGATCCGCATCGACATGCTGGAACGTCTGGCCGACATGCTGCGCGCCGAGGACAGCCGCGGCGGATTCGAGGCCAAGGCCGACATGCTGTCGATCACTGGCATGACGCTGGAACAGTTCGCCGACCTGATGCAGGGCCTGGGCTATCGCGCCGAAAAGGGAGAGCGCGAAAAGGTCAAACCCGCCGATGCGGTGGTTGCAGGTGAGGCAGGGGCGCCGGCTGACGACAAGCCGGTCATGGACGCAGCGGGCGAAGAGCCCGCAGGCGTCAGCCCGGACGCAGGTGAAACGCCGGAGCCGGCCGATGTGGCCGCGCCGGTGGCGCAATTGGAAGACGAGGGCGAGGCGCCGGTTTCCGCCGAGCCCGCTGAACCCGTGGCCGAGAGCCCGGTGTCCGAGACGCCCGAAGAAGAGCTGACCCCGGGCGAGGCCCCGGACGAGGCGCTGGCCGGTCCCGAGATTGAGATCTTCTATTCCTTCACCTGGGGCGGCAATCGCGGCAACCAGCGGCGTGGCGGGGGCAAGCCCCGGCGCGATGCGCGCGGCGGCGACGGCGCCAAGGGCGGCGGACGTCCGCAGCGCGGCGACCGGCAGGACAACAAGGGCGGCGACCGTCCCCGTGGCAAGGGCGGCAAGCCGAAGGGCAAGCCGCCGCGCGACGGTGGTGGCCGCAAGTTCGAGGCGCGCCCGCCCAAGAAGGACAAGCCGATTGATCCGGACAACCCCTTTGCGGCAGCGCTCATGGGGCTCAAGGACAAGACCTGAATGGGGGAAGGCCCCGCCAAGATCCGCCTAGACAAGTGGCTCTGGCATGCGCGGTTCTTCAAGACGCGCTCGCTTTCGGCCAAGCTTGTATCGGGCGGTCATTGCCGTGTGAACGGCTCGCCGGTGGCGAAACCTGCCTTCATGGTGGGGCCGGGGGACATCCTGACCTTCCCCAAGGAACGCGACGTGCGGGTGATCCGAATTGTCGCGCCCGGAGAGCGGCGCGGGCCTGCGCCTGAGGCGCAGGCGCTCTACGAGGATCTCGATCCGCCCAAGCCACGCGAGCGTGAACCGCGGGCGCCGCGCTATGAGGGCGGCGGTCGCCCGACCAAGAAAGACCGCCGCGCATTGGACAAGTCGCGCCCCTCGGCGCTTGAATGATCCGGACCGCTGGATTAGCTAGGCGCAAAAGCGCGCCGCGAGGAACCAGAAGCTCATGACCTACATCGTCAACGATGCTTGCATTGCCTGCAAATACACCGACTGCGTCGAGGTGTGCCCTGTGGATTGCTTCTACGAGGGCGAGAACATGTTGGTGATCCACCCCGACGAATGTATCGACTGCGGTGTCTGCGAGCCGGAATGCCCTGCCGACGCCATCCGCCCGGACACCGAGCCGGACATGGAGAAATGGGTCGAGTTCAACCGCAAGTACGCGGAACTCTGGCCGGTGATCATCTCCAAGAAGGATCCGCTGCCCGAGGCCGAGGAACGTGACGGTGAAAGCGGCAAGCTGGAGAAGTACTTCTCCGAGACACCGGGCGAGGGCGGTTAAGAACGATTCGCTCCGTCGCTTTTGGCAGGGCATGGAATTTCTTGCCTAAATCCCTGATATTCAACTGGTAAACCTCACTTCGTGAGGGCGCTAGGATGCTTTCGTATTCTATGCTATACATGTTGTTCACATGATGACTGCACGTTCGGGGCGTAACGCCCGACGTCCCTACGGGGCATAACCAGACTGTATGACATGAGATGAGCGGGAATCCAGCGATCCCCGGTCGTCTTTTTTGTCGCCTAGTCAACTGATGAGTTGCGAGGAACGACCTATATGACCAAGACCAAGAAAAACGACTTCCGTCCCAATGACTATGTGGTTTACCCGGCGCATGGCGTAGGCCAGATCGTGTCCATCGAAAAGCAGGAGATCGCCGGGATCAGCCTCGAACTCTTCGTGATCTCCTTCGAGAAGGACAAGATGACCCTGCGCGTGCCGACGCACAAGGCCACCGAAGTCGGAATGCGGTCGCTGTCGTCCCCGGACGTTGTGAACGAGGCCATGAAGACCCTCAAGGGCAAGGCCAAGGTCAAGCGCGCGATGTGGTCGCGCCGCGCCCAGGAGTATGAGCAGAAGATCAACTCGGGTGATCTGATCGCCATCGCCGAGGTGGTGCGCGACCTGCACCGCGCCGACGACCAGCGCGAGCAGAGCTATTCTGAGCGTCAGCTGTACGAAGCCGCGCTGGAGCGTCTGACCCGCGAAATCGCCGCCGTTTCCGGCGACGAGGCCGCCGCCGCCAAGCAGGTGGACGAAGTTCTGGGTCTGCGCGCCGCGTAAGCGACCTGCGAAACGGAAATGAACTGACCGCGTCCCCCGGGGCGCGGTTTTTTCGTTTCCGGTTGCCGCCTATGCCGCGTCCTGCTTTCCGCGTTCGGTGAGCGCGGTGTAGAGTTCCGTCTCCAACTCGCGTTCCAACTCCTTCGAGCGGGCCACATAGGCGGCGTTCTCGGCCGGGGGAATCGACGGATCCCAGAGCTGGGCCAGCTCGCGGATGGTACGTCGGTCATGGTGATAGAAGGTTTCTTCCGCAATGGCGGCTTCGAATTCGCTCATACCGACGTTTTCCAGAACGTACCGGCCGGCACGAAGACTGCTGTCGAACATCTCGCGCACGATGTCATTTGCCCCCGCCTGGTAGAGCGCATAGACGTGCGTCCGGTCCCGTGCGCGGGCGACGATGTGCAGATCGGGGCGGATGCGGCGGGCATAGGCCACCAGCTTGGTCGTGGCCTTGGGATCGTCCAGGGCTGCCACCAAGACACGCGCGGAATCTATCCCGGCGGCGTGCAAGAGTTCGGGCCGCGTGGGATCGCCGAAGAAGCCCTTGACCCCGAACCGCCGGATCAGCTGGATCGTCTTGATGTCATGGTCAAGCACCACGGTACGGTGCCCCGCAGAACGCACGAGACGATTGACGATCTGGCCAAAGCGCCCGATCCCCGCGATCAGCACCGGGCCTTCTTCGTCGATGGCGTCTTCCTCGGCGCTTTCGGTGAGCTTGCTGAACCCCTTGTTGAGATAGTCGAACAGAAGGAAGAGCAGGGGGGTGATCAACATGGTCATGGCGATGATCAGCAAAAGCCGACCGCCGAGATCGGCGGAAAAGACGCTTTGCTGACGACCGAAGGAGATCAGGACAAAACCGAACTCGCCGGCCTGGGCCAGGCCCAGCGTGAACAGCCACAGCCCGCGCTTGCGCAGCCCAAAGGCGCGCCCCAGACCATAAAGCACGATGCCCTTGACCAGGATCACTGCCAGCGCCAGCCCGAGGATGGTCATGGGCTCGCGCAACAGCGACTCGACATCGATCCCGGCGCCCACGGTGATAAAGAACAGCCCCAGCAGCAGACCCTTGAAGGGTTCGATGTCCGATTCAAGCTCGTGCCGGAACTCGGAGTTGGCAAGGACAACCCCTGCCAGGAAGGTGCCAAGCGCCGGAGACAGGCCGACCAGCATCATCAGAAAGGCGATGCCGATCACGATCAGCAGGGCGACGGCGGTGAACATCTCGGGCAGATGCGCGGCGTGGATGTAACGGAACAGGGGGCGGGCCCCATAGACACCGGCAAGGATGATCGCGGCGATCACTGCCAGCGTCACCAGCGCAGCACCCCAGCCGGGCAGGCCTTCGACCAGGGACATGGCCGCGTGATGCGCGTCTGTGCCGTGATCTCCGTGGTCGGAGTTCTCTTGCAGGAAGGTTCCCGGACTGACGAAGGCGGGTATCGACAAAAGCGGCAGGATGACCAGGATCGGGATCACCGCGATGTCCTGCGTCAGAAGAACCGAAAAGGCGGATCGCCCGCCATTGGTCTGCATCAGGTTCTTTTCATTTAGCGTCTGCAGCACGATGGCAGTCGACGACAGCGCCAGCGCGAGGCCCACGGCCAGGGCCGTCGGCCAGGCCAAGCCAAGCGCCATGCCCCCGGCGAGGATGGCCGAAGTGGTCAGCACGATCTGCAATCCGCCGAGGCCGATCAGACGATGCCGCATGTCCCAGAGCGCGCGGGGTTCCAGCTCCAGCCCGATGATGAACAGCATCATGACCACGCCGAATTCGGCAAAATGCTGGATGTCGTCCGTCGCCACGATCAGCCCGAGTCCGGGTCCGATCACAAGTCCGGCCAGCAAGTAGCCAAGTACCGAGCCCAGCCCCAGGCGCGCTGCGAGAGGCACAGCGATCACTGCGGCAAGAAGAAAGACAGAAGCCTGAAAAAGAAAGGAGTCCACACGCTTCTCCGCTGGTTGGCTACTCTTCCATATTGGGCCGGGGAAGGCCGGAGAGGCAACCGGAGACATGTGAAATCTGCCTGCAATACGGGCAGGTTGCCCTATATGAGGCAGCGGCGGGTTACTCGGCGGGCACCAATGGTGGTTGCGGGCGCGGCAACCGTGGGCGCAAACGCGACCAGCGTGGGGCGCAGGCGGTGGGCAGGACCGCCCGAAGGTCGTCCATCGGTAGGGTGCCGCTCAGGATGGCGCGGTAGAGCGGAAAGACGCCCTCGCGCAGGTACGGCGACCAGTGGCAGATCAGGCGTTGCGGTGGTGCGATCGGAAAGCCCAGGCGGCGCAGGGCTGTTAAGCTTTGTTCATCGTCGAGCTGCAACGTCACCATTTGCGGCAGGTCTACGCCACCATGCCCCAACATCCGGTCACCCGGATGCGTCGGAGGCACCAACCGTTCCAGCATGAAATCGAACAGGTCGTTTTCGCGGCTGGTGACGTTCAGGACCTGCGTCCGACAGCCCCTTGCGCTGTCCAGCGTATAACGCGCCACCGCGCCGTATTCCGCCGCAGCCAGAAGGACGGCGCGGGTGATGGTGCCGGGGGCGCCTGCACGCACTGCCGCAAGGGCAACCCGGGCACCAAGCGAGTGGGCGATGACATTGACCGGGCGCCGCGGGGCCAGGCGGCGAACCTCGCGCACAAGCGCCGCCAGCGCCTCTCCCGCCAAAGCTGCGCGACGGTGTGCCGCCCAGATCGAGCCGCGCGCCTGCCAGCCAAAGGATATGGCGACACGCCCCTGAAGGCCCAGACGGTCGGGCCAGCTGACGACCCGGCGGTCCTTGGCGCGCGGGGCTGGGGACATCAACGAGGCATGTGGACAGTGCACGGGGTGGCCGGGCTGGTACTTGTAGCCATGCACCATGATCGTGACCGGCCCGGAATCGGTTGCCAGCGCATCGGCGAGCGCGGGCAGCAGGGGGGCAGTGCCGCCATGCAGGCGGGCCTCATGTTCGATGACTGTGATCCGTAGCATTGGCATGGCAGCGTCCCACTACATCTTGTGCGTGGCCCTACCTCAATGCTGCGACGGTATCGTGAAGAGCGGGTTACAACGTCGTGACGCCCTTGCAATGTGATCTTAACGTCTCTATGCCAACGCCCGTGGCGATTTGTTACCGGATTGCGGGCCACGGAGGGCATCGCCCCTTGAAATTCCGCTAAAGAGGTCAGACGGAAGGCTCCTTTCGCTTGACCGCGATCGGGGCTTTTTTGTTGGGAGTGGACCCATGAGCATCGAAGAGAAACAGGCGCACGGCAAGGCGACGAACCTTGTGCACGGCGGCACCAAACGCAGCCAGTGGGGCGAGGTCAGCGAAGCGATCTTCCTGACGCAGGGATTCGTCTATGACACTGCCGAGGCGGCGGAGGCGCGCTTTCTCAAGGCGGGCGAAGACGAATTCATCTATGCCCGCTACGGCAACCCTACCGTGGCGATGTTCGAAGAGCGCATGGCGCTTCTGGAAGGGGCCGAGGACGGATTCGCCTGTGCCAGTGGCATGGCGGCGGTCAGCGGCGCGCTGACCTCGATGCTGCGGGCCGGCGATCACGTCGTCTCCGCCAAGGCGCTGTTCGGTTCCTGTCTCTACGTTCTCGAAGAGGTGCTGACGCGCTACGGGGTCGAAGTGACCTTTGTCGATGGTGAGGACCTGTCTCAGTGGCAAGCGGCGCTGCGCCCCGACACCAAGGCGGTCTTCTTCGAGAGCATGTCGAACCCGACACTGCAACTGGTGGACATCGCCGGGGTCGCGGACCTGGCCCACAAGGTGGGTGCCACGGTCATCGTTGACAACGTCTTTTCGACGCCGATCTACTCGAAGGCCATCGCGCAAGGCGCTGACCTGGTTGTCTATTCCACGACCAAGCATGTCGACGGGCAGGGCCGCTGCCTGGGCGGCGTGATCCTTGGCACCCGTGAGCATATTCGCGGCGTGGTCGAACCCTACATGAAGCACACGGGCGGTTCGATGAGCCCATTCAACGCCTGGGTGATGCTGAAGGGGCTGGAGACGCTGAAACTGCGCGTCCGCGCCCAGACCGAGGGCGCCGTGGCCTTGGCGGAGGCATTGGTGGATCATCCCAAGGTATCGCGGATGATCTATCCGGGGCATGCCAGCCATCCGCAGAACGGACTTGCCCAACAGCAGCTTGGCGCTGGCGGCACCCTTATCGCCTTCGAGGTCGAGGGCGGCAAGGAGGCAGCCTTTCGCATGTTGAACGCGCTGCAGGTGGTCATCATCTCGAACAACCTCGGCGATGCCAAATCCATCGCGACCCATCCGGCGACCACCACGCACCAGCGTCTGAAACCCGAACAACGCGCGGCTTTGGGCATCGGTGACGGGATGATCCGGCTGTCGGTGGGGATCGAGGACCCCGAGGATCTCGTTCGGGACGTTCTGCAGGCGCTGGACGCGGTCTGACGGCCATGTGCCGCCCGCGAGTGATCCGGGCTTCGCTTGGCGACGTATACTATTTCGAGATTGGAATTGATGTGAACAATTCCTAGGTTAAGCGTCGAAGACATGCTCGAAAGGGGTGGCCATGAACGTCCACACACCGGAAATCGATCGGAAGCCCAGCCAGGAAGAGGCGGCAGAAGCACTGGAATTGCTGCGTCGCTGGGCTTCGAAGGCGCAGGACGCCGAGATCGAGGCGCTGGATCCCCTCGTGGCTCGTCTTGCACCCGATTCGGCGCCGGATTCCTATCCGGCGCTGTCGCGTGCCTACCCGGACAATTTCAGCGTCGATTCTGACTACAAGGCGGGTTTGCCGGACCTGCAGAATGGGCCGTCCTCGCTGATTCGTGGGGCGAATCGTGCCATTCAGCACGTGGGCATTTCCAACTTTCGCCTGCCGATCCAGTATCACACCCGCGACAATGGCGACCTGCACCTGGAAACCAGCGTGACCGGCACCGTCAGCCTGGAGGCCGACAAGAAGGGCATCAACATGAGCCGCATCATGCGGTCCTTCTATGCCCATGCGGACAAGACCTTCAGCTTCGAGGTGATCGAGGCGGCGCTGGACGATTACAAGAGTGACCTGGAAAGCTTTGATGCCCGCATCAACATGCGCTTCTCCTTTCCGATGAAGGTCGAAAGCCTGCGGTCGGGCCTGTCGGGCTACCAGTACTATGACATTGCTCTGGAACTGGTGGAACAGGACGGCGTGCGCCGCAAGGTCATGCACCTTGACTATGTCTATTCCTCGACCTGCCCGTGCTCTCTGGAATTGTCGGAACATGCGCGACGGACGCGTGGGCAGCTGGCCACGCCGCATTCGCAACGTTCGGTTGCGCGTATTTCCGTCGAGGTCAAGGAAGGGGAGTGCCTCTGGTTCGAGGACGTGGTGGACATGTGTCGCCGCGCCGTCCCGACAGAGACGCAGGTTATGGTCAAGCGTGAGGACGAACAGGCCTTTGCCGAACTGAACGCGGCCAACCCGATCTTTGTGGAGGATGCCGCCCGTCTGTTCGCGGAGCAGCTGCAGGCGGACGCGCGTGTCGGGGATTACCGCGTGGTCGCCAGCCACCAGGAAAGCCTGCACAGCCACGACGCGGTCTCCGTCCTGACCGAGGGCGATCTTTTCGCGGCAGAAAGCTTGGACCCCAAGCTCTTCTCGACCCTGTTTCACGTCGGCTGATGGAATAGGCGGCAGGGCCGCTGGCCCTGCCGCGCCTTTGTGCAGCGACTGGCGCCTCACGGCAACGTTCGGCGCTTTCATGGATTGGTTACCTCTTTTGTGAGAGGGTAAACCGCAGGGAGGAAACCGGCCACGCAGGATAAGGTTTCCAGTCATGACACGCGACAATGTTCAGATCGGGATGGGCCACAGGTCCCTCAACAGCCGGATCGATGTCTTCCTGTCCGAAGTGGGGTTCGGGATGAACCCGGGACAGCTTCGCAGGGCCAAGTTGCGGCAGATCATTGCCCTGGAATGCGCGTCGGACGCGGAACTTGCCGCTCTGGGCATCGCGCGCGACGATATCCTGTCCTTCGTCTTTCGCGACCTTCTGGCCGCCTGACGGACGGCGTTGCGGCAAGGGTGCGCAGGGCGCTTGACAGTCCTGCACCGGCGGGCCAACGCTCCGTCTCATGTTCGATGTTCGCCCCGTCGCCTATGTGATCGGCCTGCTGGTCGCCTGCCTTGGTGCCTGCATGTTGCTGCCGCTCGTGGTCGACCTGGCAGAGGGGCGGGGTGAATGGCCGGTCTTCCTTGAAAGCGCAAGCATCACCATGCTGGCGGGCGGGCTGACGTCTTTGTCCTGTGCCAACGCGGTCAAGAAGGGGCTGACCCTGCAACAGACGTTCCTGCTGACCACGGGCGTCTGGGTGGCGCTGCCGGTCTTCGGGGCGCTGCCCTTTGTCCTGGGGGCCACAGGGGTCAGCTATACCGATGCCTTTTTCGAGGCGATGTCGGGCCTGACCACCACCGGGTCGACCGTTCTGACGAACCTTGACGGATTGCCCAAGGGGCTGCTGCTGTGGCGGGGATTGCTGCAATGGCTGGGGGGGATCGGGATCATCGTCGTCGCGATGGTCTTTCTGCCGGAGTTGCGGGTCGGCGGGATGCAGATCTTTCGATCCGAGGCTTTCGACACGATGGGCAAGATCCTGCCCCGGGCGACGCAGATTTCGGCCTCGATCTCTTCGATCTACATCTCGCTTACGCTGTTCTGCACGATCAGCTACCTGCTTTGCGGCATGAACGCCTTTGACGCGACGGTGCATGCGATGACCACCGTCTCGACCGGCGGTTTTTCAAACTACAACGCCAGCTTCGGCACGTTCTCCGGGCCGGCGGAATATGTCGCTTCTGTCTTCATGATTCTCGCCGCGCTGCCATTCGTGCGCTACGTCCAAATGGTAGCGGGGCACAGGTTCGTCCTGTTGTCCGACAGCCAGGTACTGACCTTTCTCGCCATCATCGGAACCCTGGTGGTCGTGACCTCGATCACGCTCTTGTCGATCTTTCCGCATCATCCTGAACAGGCCGTGCGCGAGGCGCTGTTCAACATCACCTCGATCATCTCGGGCACCGGATATGCCAGCGTCGACTACATGAGTTGGGGACCTTTCCTGATCGCCATGTTCTTTTTCATCGGGCTGATCGGCGGCTGCGCCGGGTCCACGGCTTGCTCCGTCAAGATCTTCCGCTACCAGTTGCTCTTTGCCTCGATCCGGGTGCAGTTGCGCCGCATCCGCGCGCCGCACGGGGTCTTTGTGCCGCGTTACCAGGGGCGCCCGGTGGGGCCGGACGTCTTGAGCTCGGTCATGAGCTTCTTCGTCTTTTTCGTGGTGTCGCTGGGCGTCCTGTCCGTCGCGCTCAGCCTGACGGGCCTTGATTTCATCACCTCGGTGTCCGGGGCAGCGACCGCCATTGCCAACATTGGCCCGGGACTGGGAGACACGATCGGACCGGCGGGCAATTTTTCCAGCCTCAGCGACACGGCGAAATGGATACTCAGCTTTGCCATGCTGGTGGGGCGGCTTGAAATCCTGGCGGTCTTCGCACTCTTTACCATCGGCTTCTGGAGGGCATGATGACGAAACCCCTTGGCGCACAGGTCAGCCATTCTCTCAAGGCGCGCGGGGTCGAGGTGATCTTCGGCATCCCCGGCGTGCACAACATCGAGATGTATCGTGGCATCGAGGAGGCCGGGATCACCCATGTCCTCGCCCGTCACGAGCAGGGCGCCGGGTTCATGGCCGATGGCTATGCGCGGGCGACCGGACGGCCCGGTGTCTGCTACCTGATCACGGGCCCCGGGTTCCTGAACGCAATGACGGCGCTGGGACAGGCCTATTCCGACAGCGTTTCAGTGCTGGCGCTGGCCTCCTGCCTGGACGAAACGGCGGCCCGGCGGGGACAGCTGCACCAGATGCGCGACCAGCGCGCGGCGGGGGCCACGGTCTGCGACTGGTCCGAGGAGGCGGGGAAGCCCGCGGCTGTCTATGCCTTAATCGACCGCGCCTTTGGCGAGTTCGCCAGCGCGCGGCCCCGGCCCAAGGCCCTGCACATGCCGATCGCGGCCCTGGGCGCGCCGGCCGAGCCTGCCCCGGAACCGCCTCTGCGGCCAGAGCGCCCGCATCTGACCCACGACCAGATCTACGCGGTGATCGACGCGCTGAGCGAGGCGGAAAAACCGCTGTTCATCTTTGGGGGCGGTGCGGTCTCGGGGGCGGCGCATGTGCCGGAGCTGTTGCAGCAGACCGGGGCGGCCAGCTTTGTCACCTATGCAGGCCGGGGGATCGTGCCGGCGGATCAGCCGCTGTTCTTCGGCAGTTCGCTGGCGCGGCCCGAAAGCGCGGAAGTGGCCGCGCAAGCGGATCTGGTGGTCGCGCTGGGGACGGAGCTGTCCGAGGTCGATCTCTGGCGTGACGAGCTGGGTCATTCGGGGCGAATGATCCGGGTGGACCTGGATCCGGCGGTCCTGTCCGATTTGCGGGCCGGGGATCTTGGGCTTGTCGGGGATGCCGCGGCGCTGATCCGGGCGATGACCATCGCTATCCCGGCGCGCAACGATGACCGTCCGCCGTGCTGGGACGCGGAAGTGGTGGCGGCGGCGCGGGCGCGCTGGAAGGCACAGGTCCGGGCGGAACGGCCCGGCGTGGTGGAACTGTCAGAGGCACTGCAGGCGGTCATGCCGGCAGAGGCGATGATCTATTCCGACATGACCCAGTTTGCCTATGGCGCGCTGGAGGTCTGGGACATGCCCCGGCCCGGTCACTGGCATCATCCCAGCGGCTTCGGCACTCTGGGCTATGCGCTGCCTGCTGCCATCGGTGGCGCCGTCGGCCGACCCGGTTTGCCGACCTGTGCGATCCTCGGGGACTATGGACTGCAATACACGCTGCCTGAACTGGGGACGGCGGTGGAACTGGGCCTGCCGCTGCCGATCCTGGTCTGGGACAACGGTGCACTGGGCGAGATCCGTGAGAACATGGTGAGCGCCCAGATCGAGCCCAACGCGGTTGTGGCGCGCAACCCGGATTTTCTGGCGTTGGCCCGGGCCTATGGGGCAGGAGCGGTGGAACCGGCGAGCCTGGCCGGGCTGCAGCGGGCGGTGACGGCGGCCTTCGAGGCGGACGGGCCGACGCTGATCCGGATGACGCAGGCGCTGTTCTAGGTTCGCGCGGGCAGCGGGGAAGAGAGGGGGCTCTGCCCCCGTCTCCCTGCGGTCGACTCCCCCGAGGTATTTGGAAAACCAAAGAAGCTGTGACCGGGCACCGGAGGCGCCCGGTCGGCGGTCAAACCGGTTCAGCCGATTTCGGCCAGCCGGGCGAGTGCCTCTTTCAGCTTGGCCTCTTCGCCCATCCGGGCGGCAAGGTTTTCCTGTGCTTCCTCGACCACCTCGGGCGGGGCGCTTTCGGCGAACTTGGGGTTGTTCAGCCGACCCTTCAGGCCACCGATCTCCTTGGCGAGCTTGCCCAGCGATTTTTCCAGCCGGGCCTTTTCTTCGCCCACGTCGATGATGTCGGCCAAGGGCAGGCCAAAGGTGGCCTGGCCCACGGGAACCGTCACGCAGCCCTTGGGGAAGTCATCGACCGAGGTCAGCCCCTCGATCCGGGCCAGTTTCAGGATCAGCGCCTGGTTGCGGTCCCAGGCGGCCTGTTCCTCGGCGCCGATGCCCTTGACCAGCATCGGCACATAAAGCCCCGCCGGTACATGCATTTGCGACCGGGCCGAGCGCACGCCTTCGATCAGCGAGATCACCCAGGACATTTCCGCATCGGCCTTGGCATCGCTGACCTTGGCGGCGCTATAGGTCGGCCAGTCGGTGTGAACCAGCATGCCGTCGCGCGTGCCCAGCGTGTCCCAAAGCTCTTCGGTGATGAAGGGCATGACCGGGTGCAGCATGATCAGGCATTGATCCAGAACCCAGGCCATCGTGGCGCGGGTCTCGGCCACCACCTGAGCGTCCTCAGAGCCGAAAAGCGGCTTGGAGAACTCGACATACCAGTCGCAGACCTTGCCCCAGACAAAGCTGTAAAGCGCGTTGGCCGCGTCGTTGAACCGGTAATCGGTCAGGGCCGCATCAACGGTTTCCCGCACACGCGCGGTTTCCCCGATGATCCAGCGGTTGACCGTCTGCTGGGCCGTGGGGGCAAATGCCGGGTCGGAGCTGGACTTGTGCGTGTCAAAGACCTGGTTCATCTCGGCAAAGCGGCACGCGTTCCAGAGCTTGGTGCCGAAGTTGCGGTAGCCTGCGATCCGGTCGACTGAGAGTTTCAGCACGCCACCGATGGAGGCCATCGCCGCATTGGTGAAGCGCAGCGCGTCCGCGCCGTATTCGTCCACGATTTCAAGCGGGTCGATGACGTTGCCAGTGGTCTTGGACATCTTCTTGCCCTTCTCGTCGCGGACGAGCTGGTGCAGGTAGACGGTGTGGAAGGGTTTTTGATCCACGACGGCCAATTGCATCATGATCATCCGGGCAACCCAGAAGAACAGGATGTCGAAGCCGGTGATCAGAACCGAGGTCGGGAAATAGCGGCGCATTTCCTCGGTGTCCTCGGGCCAACCCAGCGTGCCGATCGGCCAGAGACCGGAGGAGAACCAGGTGTCGAGCACGTCGGATTCGCGCCAGACCGGGTAGATAAGCTGCGTCGGGTCCTGCGTCGCCTCGTACTGGGCGAGGGCCTCGGCGAACTGGTGCACGGCGGTATTCCGGTCCTCGACCTCGATCACGCGGGCGTGGTTCAATGGCGTGGGCAGGCCCGCCAGGACATCCTCGAATTTCGCGCGGACGGCGTCGAAATCATGCGCGGCGTGGTGGCGTTCTTCACCGATCAGCAGGCGCTGGTCGTCCAGAAGCTCGCGCATCTCGACGAGGTCGAGCACGCCGTCGTTTTCCTGGTCGTATTGCTTGCCGGACCTGGCGGAGAGGTCGAGCCCGTACCAGACCGGGATCTGATGCCCCCACCACAGCTGGCGGCTGATGCACCAGGGCTCGATGTTTTCCAGCCAGTGATAATATGTCTTCTCGCCGCTCTCGGGCATGATCTTGATGTCGCCGTTGCGCACGGCGTCCAGCGCCGGGCCGACGACCTTTTCCGCATCGACGAACCATTGGTCGGTCAGCATCGGTTCGATGACCACCTTGGAACGGTCGCCGAAGGGCTGCATGATCGGCTTGGCCTCGACCAGCGGCACCTGCGTGACGGGCGGTTCTTCCTCGCCTTTCTTCAGCTTGGGTTTCGGCCCAAGGCGCGGATCGTCGGAGGTGGTCATGACCGCCAGACCTTCGGCGGTGATCTCGGCGATGACCTTTTCGCGTGCTTCGAAGCGGTCCAGACCGCGCAGGTGATCCGGGACCAGGTTGATCGAATCCGCCTCGGCCTCGGTCAGGGCGCGGTCGCCCTCTGCCACCTGCATGGCGATTTCAGCAGCCTTGGCATAGGCTTCGCCGTCGGCGCGCATCTGGCCGCGGGTGTCCATCAGACGGTACATCGGGATGCCGCCGCGCTTGGCCACCAGGTAGTCGTTGAAGTCATGCGCGCCGGTGATCTTGACCGCACCGGAGCCAAAGTCCGGATCGGGATATTCATCGGTGATAATCGGAATCAGGCGGCGGTGGTCCTTTGGGCCGACCGGGATCTCGCAGAGCTTGCCCACGATGGAGGCATAACGCTCGTCGTCCGGGTGCACGGCGACGGCGCCATCGCCCAGCATGGTTTCGGGGCGCGTGGTGGCGATCGAGATATAGTCGCGCATCTCGCGCAGGGTAACGTTGCCGTCCTCGTCCTTCTCGACATATTCGTAGGTTTCGCCACCGGCGAGCGGGTACTTGAAGTGCCACATGTGGCCCGCGACCTCGATGTTCTCAACCTCGAGATCGGAAATCGCGGTTTCGAAATGCGGATCCCAGTTGACCAGCCGCTTGCCGCGATAGATCAGTCCCTTGTCGTACATGTCGACAAAGACCTTGATGACCGCGTCGTGGAAGTTGGGGCTGTTTTCATGCCCGGTCTTGGGGTCTCCAGGGGCGCCGGCCATCGTAAAGGCGTTGCGATCCCAGTCGCAGGAACAGCCCAGCCGTTTCAGCTGGTTGACGATGGTGCCGCCGTACTGGCCCTTCCATTCCCAGACCTTGTCGAGGAATTCCTGCCGCGTCAGGTCTGTGCGGCGCAGGTTGCTTTCGGCCTTCAGCTTCTTCTCGACCTGCAGCTGCGTGGCGATGCCGGCGTGGTCCTGTCCGGGCTGCCAGAGCGTGTCGAAGCCGCGCATCCGGTGCCAGCGGATCAGAATGTCCTGCAGGGTGTTGTTGAAGGCATGACCCACATGCAGCGCGCCGGTCACGTTCGGCGGCGGGATCATGATGGTAAAGCTTTCGACGCGGCTCTTATTGGCGCCGGCGCGGAAGGCGCCGGTGTCGAGCCATTTCTGGGTGAGGCGCGGTTCGGCCTCGGCGGCGTTGAAGCTCTTTTCCAGCGGCATGGGTCTTGTCCTCGTCCAGTGTTGGCGGTGGGTCTACGACAAGGGCGCGCCAAGGGGAAGGGGGCCGGTGGCCGCGTGCTCCCGGCGGAGCGGGCTATGGGTGCAAGCACCCATCCTACGGGCGGACCAAAGCGCAGAAAAAAGCCCGCGATGCAGTGCATCGCGGGCTGAGGCTACGGAACCCCAGGGAGGAGGAGAGGGGCCCCGAAACTGATTTGGGCAGCGGCGCCAGGGAGGAGGAGAGGCGCCGCTGCCATTGAAAGACCCCAGGGAGGAGGAGAGGGGCCTGACAAATTGATCGGGTCGCGCGACCCGGAATTCTGATGCGGCGGTGCCAGGGAGGAGGAGAGGCACCGCCGCTTATGCAAGATCCCAGGGAGGAGGAGAGGGACCCGACATGTTGTTCGGACCGCGAGGCCCGGAAATCTGGTGCGGCGGCACCAGGGAGGAGGAGAGGTGCCGCCGCGTATGAAAGGTCCCAGGGAGGAGGAGAGGGACCAGACATATCTGTGGGCCGTTTGGCCCTGAATTCTTGCGCGGCGGTGCCAGGGAGGAGGAGAGGCACCGCCGCATATGCGAGATCCCAGGGAGGAGGAGAGGGATCCGACATCACGTTCGGGTCATGCGACCCTTGAATTTCGTGCGGCGACACCAGGGAGGAGGAGAGGTGTCGCCGCTCTGTCTGCGGGCCGAATGGGAGGAGGACCCGCATATGGTGTTGGGGTCATGCCCCGAAACTTTTGGGTGCCGGCTCCAAAGGGAGGAGAGTGGAGCCGGCACCAGAACAGGAGGGACTGGGAGGAGGAGCGTCCCGCCTGAAAGGCTTAGTTCTCGTTGGCGGCCTGCCACGCGATGCGAGAGATTTCGCTGCGGGCCAGACCCAGATCGGCCAAGTCGCGGTTGCTCAGCGAGGCCAGCTCTGCGTAGGTCTGTTTAAAGACCCGGCGGCGGGCGCGGCGTGCCTGAAAGGTTGCGACCAGCCCGGAAATGCGGGCGCCCAAACCGCTTTGGGCATTGGTGATGTTCGCCGTTGCATGTGCCATTATTTCCGTGCCTCAGTGTCTGTGCGTTGCCTTGGTTGCGACAAAGATGGGGCAAATGCTGCGACTGCACAATGGCCACGGCGTCATTTCTGCTATGCAGAAAGTGCATATGAAAACTGTTCAATTCTTGGCAGTTAAGGTTGATTGCTGTGCAGCTGCATGATCTGAGGTTGCGCTAACGCAAGGGAAGCGCCACTGAAAATGGCAAAACCACGGGGTAAGACATGTCGGAAATGAAGGACGCGGTCGAGGCGGCGCTGGAGCGGGTTGATCTGCCGGATGGGGGAAACCTGATTTCCAGAGACATGATTCGAGCGTTGCGCGTCGAAAACGGCGTGGTGCGCTTTGTCATCGAGGCGCCGAGCGCGGAACTGGCACGGCAGATGGAGCCGCTGCGCGCCATTGCGCAGAAGGCGACCGAAGCGGTGCCCGGGGTGACCTCGGCCAGCGTGGTGCTGAGCGCGCCGACCGAATCCAAGGCGCCGCCACAACTGAAGATGGGCGGCCATCCGAAACCGCAGGACAGCGTGATGAAACCGGCAGGGGTCAAGACGATCCTCGCCGTGGGCTCTGGCAAGGGCGGGGTGGGCAAGTCCACCGTCTCTGCCAACCTGGCCGTGGCGCTGGCGCGCGCGGGCAAGCGCGTCGGCCTTCTGGATGCGGATATTCACGGGCCCAGCCAGCCGCGCATGTTCGGCCTGACGGACAAGCCGGCCAGCCCGGACGGCAAGACGATCATTCCGCTCAAGGCGCATGGGGTCACCGTCATGTCCATCGGGTCGATGCTGGCAGAGGACAAGGCGGTGGTCTGGCGTGGCCCGATGTTGATGGGCGCACTTCAGCAGATGTTGATGCAGGTGGACTGGGGCACGCAGGATGTGCTGATTGTCGACCTGCCGCCGGGCACGGGCGACGTGCAGCTGTCGCTGTGCCAGAAATCCGAGGTGGCGGGCGCCATCGTGGTGTCGACGCCGCAGGACGTGGCGCTGCTGGACGCGCGCAAGGCTCTGGACGCCTTTGCCACGCTGAAAACGCCGGTGCTGGGGCTGATCGAGAACATGGCCGTGTTCACCTGTCCGCATTGTGGCAAGGACAGCCACATCTTCGGTCATGGCGGCGTGGTGGCCGAGGCGGAAGAGATCGGCGTGCCGCTGCTGGCGCAACTGCCGATCGACCTGGACACGCGGCTGGGCGGCGACGGAGGCACCCCGGTGGCGATGGGCGACGGGCCGATTTCCCAGGCCTATGCGCAACTTGCCGAGCGTCTGATCCAGGGGGGGATCGTCTGATCCCCGCCGGGCGCGCCTGCGGCAGATGTCGCGGGCGCGCCTGCGGCGCGTGTTGGGGTATTTTTGCCAAGAAGAAGCCGGGACGCGGTTCGCGATGGGCAACCGGTTTTCAAGATTGGCCAGGGCGCGGCGCATGCGAGGCCGGGGACCGAGCGGGTCGGGGCCGGTTTGTACAAAACGTACAAAACGTACGCGGAAATCAGCATTTTGTACAAGACGGTCCGGGCGGGGCATTTTCCCGAGCGGCGGCCCCCCGGCAAGGGCTTGCCCGGTCCCCATGCGGGCTTCGTGGGGTCGGGGGAGGCGTGGCGATGCCAAAGGGCGGGCGGCAGGCGTGTCTTCATGCTGCCTTGCAGCATGAGCGGAGCTGGCCTTGGGTCGTGGCTGGACATTTTTCCGGATTTGCGCTGCGATGCAGAAAGGGCGGCTTGAATGTCAGGATGGCTGACGCACTCCGGCCAAAGCGCTTTCGAATTTTGCTGAAAAGCGGGTTGGTCAGGCGGTTTTTTGCAGTTGCAGGAAGAGGTCGGTGACAAGGGCCGCCGGGTCGATGTTGACGGCGCGGGCATGGCGGGCGCGGTCGCCGGCCTCTTGGGCCACGTCGGCCCAGCGGCGGCCTGCCGCCGGATCGCCTGCGAGGCGGCTGAGCACCTCGCCTTCGCCGGGCAGGACCTGTGGCGGCGGGTGGCCGGTGACGCCGGTGCGGGCGAGGCGGGCGGCCAGTTGTCCGGCCAGGGTCAGCAGCAGGTCCAGCCTTTCGTCCTTGCCCTTGCCGGCACAGGACTCGGAAAGCGACAGCAGGCGGGACCGGTCGAGCGCGGGCAGGCTGCCCAGCAAGCCCAGGATCTCGCGGTAGAGCGCCAGCCCGTCGTTGTTCAGAAGCCGCATGGCGGCGCCGACCGATCCCTCGGCCAGCATGGTCAGCGGTTCGACCTGGTCCGGCGGCACCTCGGCCCCGGCCTGCGCCAGTGCCTCTGCCATGTCCTCGGGGCTGAGCGGCGAGAGCCGCAAGGTGCGGCACCGCGAGCGGATCGTCGGCAAGAGCCGCGCGGGCTGGTGACTGAGCAGCAGGAGCGTGGTGCGCGCGGGCGGTTCCTCGAGCATCTTGAGGAGCGCGTTGGCGGCCTGGGTGTTCAATTCATCCGCGCTGTCGACGATGACGACGCGGCGCCCGCCATCGGCGGCGGAAAGGCCGAAGAAAGCGTGCAGCTTGCGGATCTCGTCCACGCGGATGTAGTCGGAAAAGCGGCCTTCGCGCAGGGCCTTGTCGCGTTCACTGTCGGCAGATCCCGCGCCCCCCCGGCGCAGCAGGAACAGCCCGGGTTCCGAGAGCGCACGCATCCGGTGGGCGACCGGGTGCTCGGGGTCGATGTGCAGCGACAAGGGCGGCGGCGGTGCGCCGAACAACCCGTCATCTTCTCCGGCGGGCGGGGTGGCCAGCAGGAAACGCGCGATTTCCCAGGCCAGCGTCGCCTTGCCCAGCCCGCGCGGGCCGGTCAGCAGCCAGCCGTGATGCAGGCGCCCGGAGTTATGCGCGGTCAGGAAAGCCTGTTCCGCCTCGGCCTGGCCGATCACGCGCGGGGTTTCGCGCGGGTGCGGCGCGCCGTCGAGACGGTCGGGTTCGGGTAAGTTTTCGGTGTCGCTCATGATGAGGGGGCCAGTTCCCGGAGCACGGTGGCGCGGACGTCGCGGGCAACGCTGTCCATGTCGCGGTTGCCGTCGATGACGCGAAACCGCGCCGGGGCCTCTGCCGCCAGCGCCAGAAAGCCGTCGCGCATCCGCTGTTGCAGGTCGAGGCCGAAATCCTCGAACCGCTCTTCGTCGGTGGCGCGGGATTTCGCGCGGGCCAGCCCGGCCTCTGCCGGCATGTCGATCAAGAGGGTCAGGTCCGGGTCGATGCCGATCATCAGGTCATGCAGGGCGTCGACCTTGTCACGCAATCCGCCGCGGCCCTGGTACATGCGGGTGCTGTCGGCGAAACGGTCGCAGATCACGGTGCGGCCCGCCTGCAGCGCGGGCAGGATCGCCCGTTCCATGTGGTCGCGCCGGGCGGCGGTGAAAAGCAGAAGCTCTGTTTCCGCAGACCAGCGGTCCGGGTCGCCCTGCAGCACCAGGGCGCGGATCTCTTCTGCTCCCGGGCTGCCGCCAGGTTCGCGGGTCAGCAGCGGATCATGTCCCTCGGCGCGCAGGCTCTCGTACAACTGGCGCGCCTGGGTGGACTTGCCGGAGCCGTCGATGCCTTCGAAGCTGATGAAGAGACCGGGCCAGGGCCGGGGCGGGGTGGTCACATCGCCTCCTCGGCGTCTTCCGCAAAGCGTTTGATGAGCAGCCCGCTGACGGTCATCATCCGGTCGAGAAAGCCGCCCGCATCCACCTTGTCGGCAGCAAAGAGCGGCACGCGGGTTTCCGGCAGGCCCTCGGGCTGGATGATGAGCTCGGCCAGTTGCTGGCCCTTGGTGACGGGGGCCTGGATCGGGCCGGTATAGACGACCTCTGCCTTGATGCCGCCGGGGGTCATGGTGGGCAAGAGCAGGCGGACGTCCTTGTCCGAGACGAGGCCGACCTGTTCGGCGGAGCCCATCCAGACCTCTGCCTGGGCGATGGCGGTGCCCTTGGTCACGACGGTCTGTTCGGCGAACTGGCGGAAGGCCCAGTTGACGATGGCCTCGGATTCCTCGGCGCGCGCCCGGGTGCTGTCCAGCCCGGTGATGGCAAAGACGACGCGGCGTTCGCCGTTCTTGGCGCTGCCGACGAGGCCGTAGCCGGCCTCTTGCGTGTGGCCGGTCTTGAGCCCGTCGGCGCCCGCGACGAGACCAAGGAGCGGGTTGCGGTTGTTGACGTTCGAGGGGGCGCGGCCGTCGAACTCGAACTTGCGCTCCGAGAACATCGGGTAGAATTCGGGGAAGTCGCGGATGATGTGCGAGGCGAGCAGGGTGAGGTCGCGCATCGACATGGCATGACCCTGCGCGGGCCAGCCGGAGGCGTTCTTGAAGGTCGAGGAGGTCATGCCCAGCTGCTGGGCGCGCTGGGTCATGAGACGGGCGAAGCCGGCCTCGGTGCCGTCGGGGCTGAGCGCCTCTGCCAGGACGACGCAGGCATCGTTGCCCGAGAGGACGATGATGCCGCGCAAGAGGTCCTCGACCCGGACACGGTCGGTGGTATCGAGGAACATGGTCGAGCCGCCGAAGGACATGGCGTGGCCCGAGACGGGCAGCCGTTCGTCAAGCTTCAGGCGGCCTTCGCGGATCGCCTCGAACGCGATGTAAAGCGTCATCAGCTTGGACATGGAGGCCGGAGGCAGCGCGTCGTCGGCGCGCTTGGTCAACAGAACGGTCCCCGTGGTCTGGTCGATGACAAAGGCCGCCTTGGCGCGGGTGTCGAAGGCGGGGGCCTGGGTGGCAAGCGCCGTCACAAGGGCGGCGGAGGCCAGCAGGCTGCGGGCAAAGATGGTCACGTTCGGGACTCCTGTCCTGTGCTCGATTCAGGCTCTTGCCCCGTTATCGCGTATCGCGGCGGGCGTGTCACGCCGCGCCGTGCCCTGACGGGCGGCTCATCGCCGGGGCAGGCGGCTCTGGGTGAGAGAAACTTCGACGACATCCAGCCTGTGGTGCCCGAGGCGGTACGGACCTTCCACCAGACATCGTTCGACCGGGCGCAAGAGTTCATCGCGGACATGGTTTCGGCGGTCAGGCGCCCACTGTCGGCCGGGCGGCAGGCCGCCTCGCATTTTTCCGAGAGCAGGGCGGCGCCGTCGAGGCTACGGTCCAGCGGGACAACGACACGATCCCTGCCGGCTTCCATTTCGCCGGGTTCGCCGAATCCGGGGTTGGCGCGCAATTTGGAGAAGGTCTGTACCCCGACCACGCGGTAGCCCTGGGCGATTGGCGCGCAGGTGCCTTCGGCGACGCGGGCGTCGGTCACGCCGGGGCGGGGATCGGCAATCGTGTCGAGGCGCGTGCCGATCGGGGTGGCAAGCGCGGGCAGGGCGCTGCCGAAACCGTCGGCCTGTCGTGACAGCTGTGAGGCGAGGAAACGCGCGCTGGGCGGTTGCGGGTCGTCCCATTGGCCGCGATCCGTCTGGATGTCGCGAAAGAGCCGCAGAGAGATCTGGTGCGGCGCCTTCCATTCGACCTGGCAGGCATCAATCATCAGCGTGCCCTCGGCGGTTGTGCCGGACAGGTAGTCCCAGTTCCGCGCGCCGCGTGTGCTGTCTGGCAGGTCCTGTATTCAGTCACCGACGAAACGGGTGCCGCTGTTCGGGTGCTGGTAGTTTGCCGGTCCGAGGGATGGAAACTCTGCCGTGCAGAGATCGCGGATACGATCATGGTCGATACGCTCTGGCAGAGGGCCGGTCCCGGTCAGGGTCACACCGAGTTCGCGCGCCCGGTCCGGCGTATCCACAAAATAGAAATCCTGTCCCGCGACATCGAAGACGGAAAGCGCGAAGTCCCGGCTGATCCGCAGGTCTTCCAGGCTGCCGAAGATCTCGGCAGAGGCGCGGATGGCCACGTCGAAGGCCTGTCCGACGACCGTTTCCGAAAACTGTCCGGCGGGCACGTTCAGTTGCGGCGCGTGTAACCCAAGGTCGCGGTGACATGCATCGATCGGCTGCGATTGCGGGTCAGACCGTCCTCGACCCAGAATTGCGTGCCTCCCAGGAAGGCCAAAGCGCAGGTGGACAGGCAACTGTCCTGTGCGGCGACATGTGTGCTGATCCCGGTCTCGCGGAGATAGGCGGCCAGGTCGAGCCCTTCGGGAAAGCTGCCGCCAGGGCTGTCGAGACACAGGCGTGTGTGGATCACTGCGCGGTCAAATGCGGTTTGGCCGGGCGGAACGACGGCGCGCAGTCGGTCGGTATCTCCATCCACGATCTGCCCCGAGAGCATCGCGTGGCATCCCTCGGGGTGGTCGTTCAGTATCGTGATGTCGGCGGCCTGTGTCGGCGCTGCCAGCGTGAGGAAGGCCAGTGAAAGAAGGGGCAGGGGCGCGACGAAGAATGCCGACAGAGTAGCTTTGTGCGAATACATGCGGGGATCGGGTTTGGTCGAAACGGGCGGGACTGGTGCATCGTCCCGCCAGAAGGCTCAGTCCGTCACCGCGTAGGCATCGGTAAAGCCGGTCTTCTTGATCTTGGCGAGCAGCGTGCCGCGTTCGTCGACCGACATGGCCGGGCCGACGACAACGCGCCAGAAGGTCTTGCCCTTCGAGCTGAAGGTCTTGATCGTCGGCACCATGCCGGCCTGGCGCATCGAGGTGGCCGTGTCCTTGGCGTTCTGCTGAACGCTGAAAATGCCGATCTGGATAAAGGGCTTGTCCAGTCTCGAGGCCTTCGGTGCCGGAGCGGGCGGCTTGGCCGAGGCGACCACGGCGGGTTTCGCGGCGGGCCGTGCCGCCGGTTCGGGACGGGCCGGGGGCAGGGGGGCGCCGTCGATGGCTGCGGCGGCTCCGTCGATCACCGGGTCGAGCGCACCTTCGCTGACTTCGGGGGCCGCGGGCATGGCTCCGGGCGCCGCGGCCAGCGGGTCGCCCGCGGCGGGATCGGTTTCCGGCGCTTCCTCGCGGCGCAGGGCGACAACGTCGAGGTTGGTCGGCTGCCCGGCCAGGACGCCAAGTGCTGCGGCGGCATCGGAGGAGACCTGCAGGCGGGGGCCGGGTGTTTCGCGTTCCTTGCGGAACAGGGCGCCGATCACGAACTTGCCGTTCTGCTGGTTGCGGATGATGACGCGTTCGGGGTCCTTGGCATCGGGATGCGCGACCCAGACGCCACCCAGCGAGGGGCGCCCGTCCCAGAGCCCGGCTTCCTTGGCCTCGAAGACCTCGGGCGCCTCGACATCGCGTGCGGCGCGGGGGCTGTCGGCGGTGCTGGCGCGGGCAACGACATCGCCGTCAGCGTCTTTCGCCTGCAGGAAACCCGGCATCTGCCCATCGGCACAGCCCGAGGCCAGCAGGAGCACGGCCCCCACGGAAGAGAAACGCAGAGTCCTGGAAAGATTGGAAGATTTACCGCTCATGTCTTGCCTCTTGCCCTAGTCGCGCCTCGGGTTGTTTCCCGGGCCCACGCCGGGTTTTCCCGGTCGCGCACTGCCTCAGAGGGGCTCTGACGGCCCCATTCACATGCAAGAATACCCTGTCAAAGCCCACATGGAAAGCCTGCAAAGGGTTTGTACGCGGATTTTCGGAGAGGCGCTTTCAGAATCGGAACGGGCGCACTATCGATGAGCGCCACGGAGGTTTGGCAGAGTGGTCGAATGCGGCGGTCTTGAAAACCGTTGGGCGTGAGAGCGTCCCGTGGGTTCGAATCCCACAGCCTCCGCCAAGAGGTATTGAGTTTAAATGGAAAAGTTGGGCAGTTGCGGTCACACCCGCCAAAATTCCCGCCATGCCATTTGCGCTTGGAGACGACGCCATGCGACATGCTCGGGGCCTGACGGAGCGACGATAAAGAGTCGCGGACCAAGTTGGGTCTCTGCCATCACACATCTGCCGAAGCAAATGCTGCCAGATCGGCGTGTCACTTGCGGCCAGATATCGCCCTGAGCTTCGATTGCGGTTCGCAGCCCCGCCATCCTCCCGCCCCCTTCTCGTCAGTCGAACCTCAAGACTTGCCCCAACGATCAGGCCAAGGCAGGTACTTTGACAAACCGCCCAACATCGAGACCCACCCAAGGCTCGCAAACTCGTCCTCACCACCGACAAGCTGAAAGACCTGGGCGCCGAGAAGCTCGCGCAGCTGGTGCTGGATGAAGCAGAGCGTAACGCCGGGTTCCGGCGGCAGGTCAAGGCGGCACTGGCCGGCAAGTCCGGGCCAGAGGCGATTGCCAAGCTGGTCGACCGTCGCCTCTCCGGCTTGGCGCGGGCCAGGAGTTTCATTGAATGGGACAAGGCCCGCGCCTTCGCCGATGACCTGCGCAGCCTGACTGATACCCTTGCCTCCGAGCTGGGCGCCGCGGCGCCTGCGTTGGCCGTGGACCGACTTTTGCGCTTCATCGCCACGCATGAACAAGTGTTCGAGCGCGTCGATGAGTCCTCGGGCCGTGTTCAGGACATTTATTACCAGGCGATCGCGGCGATCGGCGACCTGGCCCGGCGACTGACACCTGCGGAGGCGGATCAGCTGCCCGAGAAGACCATGACTGCCCTGGGCGAAAACACACACGGCTACCTGGCCGATGTCACCACCGCCGTGGCGCCGCATCTGCCGCAAGACAGCCTGGCGCGCTGGGATGCCGACCTGAAAGAGGTCATCGCGGAGCGGCAGGCCGAGGAAGCGTTGCGCGCGCCGGAGGGTGGGTATTACTCCATGACCTCGCAATGGGGCGAGATGCGCCAGACCATCGCCGCAGCGCGGGGGGATCTCGATCTGCTCGTGCGCTGGAAACGGCAAAGCGCCCGCACATGCAGGACACCCAGGGGATCGCGGCGCAGCTTCTTGAGGCCGGGCGCAGTGCCGAGGCGCTGGATTGGGTGCGCAAGCCGGGGCGGCGCGCTCTTGTTGAGGACGAGGAGGATATGTCCCCGCCACGGGTCAGCCTGGAGGCGCGCATCCTGGAGGCCCTGGGCGACGCACCTGCCGCGCAGGCCCTGCGCCGGCAGTGTTTTGAGGCCACCCTGTCCGCCGAGATCCTGCGGGACTACCTCGGCCAATTGCCGGATTTCGAGGATGTCGAGGCGGAGGACCGCGCCCACGTGCATAACGACGTGCTTAACGACGTGTCTTATTCGGAGGAGCCATGCTGGGCGAGGTTCTGGGTGTCGAACGGCGCCGGCGATGGAGTGAAGACGAGAAGCTGGAGATCTTGTCGGAAGTCGGCCTCGGCGGTGCCTCGGTGACGCAGGTGGCGCAGTGCCACGAGATCACACGCTCCCAGATCTACGGCTGGCGGCGGGATCTGAAGAAGAAGGGCCTATGGTCGCCGGATCGCGGTACCGTTTTCCTGCCGGTGGATTTCGGGTCGTGCCCGGAGCCACGAAGCGCCCCCGCGCCGTCTCGGTCAGTTCCGGTCGAGCTGCGGCTGAGCAACGGTCGCTGCCTTAGGTTCGACAGCGGCATCGATGAAGAGGCGCTGACCCGGTTGATCCGGGCGGTGGACGCGGCTTGATCGGGCCGGGCACAGGGGGCCGGGTCTATCTGGCCTGCGGCGCCACCGACATGAGGAAGGGCATCGCGGGGCTGTCGACTATGGCCCAGGATGTCCTGCGCCAGAAGCCCGCGAGCGGCGCGGTCTTTGCGTTCCGTGGGCGCAAAGGTGACCGGCTGAAGCTGCTTTACTGGGATGGCCAGGGCTTCTGCCTCTATTACAAGGTGCTCGAGCGCGGGCGTTTCCCCTGACCCAACACCGAGGCTGGTATCTCTCGACTGACCTCGGCACAGCTAGCCATGCTCTGGGAAGGGATCGACTGGCGGCGTCCGGACTGGGGTGCGCCGCCGGCACGGGTGGGGTGATTAATCACTCTGATTCCCCTTGTTTTATTGGTTCTTGACGACACGGCGTGGTATCTGTCGGCATGTCCGAAGACGTCGACATTCTCACCGATGACCCCACCGTTCTGAAGGCGATGATCGTCGCGCTTCAGACGGAGAATGCGCGCATGAGGGCTACGCTTCAGGCCCACGAACAGCTGGTCCAGGCGCTGCGCCTGCGGATCGCCAAGTTGCAGAAACAGGCCTTCGGCAAGTCCTCGGAGAAGATCGAATGGGAGATCGCCCAGCTCGAGCTGGCGCTGGAAGACCTGCTGATAGCTGTCGCCGAACAGCGCAATGAACCGGCTGGCGAAGCGGATGCCGGACCTCCCGCCGCTGCGAGAGGATGGTGCAGCCTGCGGCGCCAAGCCGCCCGATTCCGGGCAGCATGGCCGGACCGGGCCTGTTGGCGCATGTGCTGGTCTCCAAGTTCGGTGACCATGTCCTGCTCTATCGCCTCAACGAGATCTACGCGCGCATGGGTGCGGACGTGCCCGACAGCACACTGCTGGACTGGTGCGGCCGGGCGATGAAGGTGCTCGCGCCGATCATCGAGAGGATCGAGGCCAAAGTCATGGCGGCGCCCGTGCTGCATGCGGACGACACGCCAATCCGCGTCCTGGACCGCTCCCGTCGCGACCGCGGCCTCGGCAAGGGGGTCAAGCAGGGGCGGGTCTGGGCCTATGTCTCCGACCAGAGGCCCAGGGCCGGCACTGCGCCGCCAGGCGTGGTCTACCGCTTCTCGCCGGACCGGAAAGGCAAGCATCCGCGTCAGCACCTGCAAAACAGCAGCGGTATCCTTCAGGCGGACGCCTATGCAGGCTTTGGCCAGCTCTACGAGCGCCGCGCGGACGGCAGCAGCCAGTTCCGTGAGGCGGCCTGCTGGGCACATCTGCGGCGTGACTTCCACGATGTCTGGGAGGCTACGACGTCCGAGATCGCGCGGGAGGCGCTCGACCGGATCGGGAAGCTCTACGATGTCGAACGGAGGATCGCCGGCCAACCCGCCGACCTGCGCAAGGCCGCACGGGAGCAGCACTCCCGCCCCCAGGTCGACGCCTTCAAGGCATGGGCCGAGGCCCAGCTGGCGCGCATCCCGGGCAAGGGCGATCCCGCGAAGGCCTTCCGCTACGGGCTCTCCCGCTGGCCCTCATTCGAACTGTTCCTCGAGGATGGTCGCATCGGGATCGATAACAACCCGGCCGAGCGCGCCATGCGCCCGATTGGCGTTGGCCGCCGCAACTGGCTCTTCGCTGGCTCCGACAGCGGCGGGGAGACCCTCGCCCGGGCCATGACCCTGATCGAGACGGCGAAAATGAGCAGGCTGGACCCGCAAGCGTGGCTTGCTGATGTCCTCGACCGCATCCACGATCACAAGATCAACCGGCTCGACGAACTGCTGCCTTGGCAATGGAGGCCGGCTGGGCAGACGCATAGCACGGCGGCCTGATGGCTGCCACGACCTATGTCTGCGCGATCAGTCATGTCGCCAGCGTGCTCGGAGAAGACCCGGATCTTCTCGAGGCCATCGTCAGCACCGACGACAACCTATCCTACGGCAGCATTGTCAGCGTCCAGACCGGTCGCGAAGAATACCTTACCGCTCTGACGGACCAAGGCATCGACGAACTCCGCGACATGCTCCTGTCAGCCCGGGTCTCTGTTGAGGAATGGCACCGCTTCCTTGAGGACATCGTCGGCGAGCCAGACATCATCGCCCGCGTCAAAGGCCAGCCACTGCGGTAGCTATCGGGCGCTTACCCTCGAACCGTTGCTCGCCTGTTCTCGGCAACGACCGCGGGCTTGCCGCCATATCGGCCGGGACGACGCTTGTAGCCGACCTGCGCGACGATCTCAGCCAGTGACGCCAATCGTGCCACGCGGTTCTCCGAGATCCGTTCCCCCTGGTCGCGCAGATCGTCGGTCAGCTTGCGATAGCCGTAGACCTTGCCACTCTCTGCCCAGGCCTGCCTGATCAGTTCGGTCTGCCGCGCATCTTCCCGCGCGCGATGGCTCAGTCGCTCCTTGAGCCGTGCATAGAAGCCGGAGAAGTGGACCCGTAGCACCCGGCACATGGCCCGGACGCCGAACTCCCCGCGATGCGCCCGGATGAAGGCGTACTTCATTGGGACTCGCGCGCGAAGTACGCCGTTGCCTTTTTTAGGATGTCGCGTTCCTCGGTCACCCGAGCCAGTTCGCGCTTCAGGCGCCGGTTCTCGGCCTCATGGTCCACGCCGGACTTCGCAACAGGTTCCTCGAACAGCTTCAGCCACTTGTAGAGAGAATACGTGCTGACGCCCAAACGGTGGGACACCTCCCGAACAGGATACCCGCGCACGGTTATCTGATGCACCGCATCGCGCTTGAACTCGTCGCTGTAGTTGCTTGTCCCCATGGTCGCCTCCTCGGCTCAAAGTAAGGGGGCAAAGCGTCTACAAATCTAGGGGCACCCCAAAGTGCATTTTATGGTTGAACATCTCGGCGAGGGCGCAATTTCGGATAGACTGGCCTCACTTGGTTGGTCCGCGTCGAGTGTCAATTTATGGTCGGCCTTTGGTGCATTGGGGGAAATCATGTCCGGGACCGGCGGGCGCTAGCCCAGAACGCTGTGAGGTCGCTCGGTGTTGTATTGTTTCCTCCATTGTTCGATCAGGATTTGCGCCTCTCGCGGGCTGTAAAAGATCTCGCCGTTGAGCATAGCGATTTGGAAACCTCGACGGACCAGAAGGCGTTCCAGATCTGATCAACCTGGTTGCGGATGGTGCCTGTCAGCATGTGCGCCCCTTGTGGTTTTTGCGGCGAACATTTGGGTGGAGAGGGCAGGGGAGACGTGATGGCGGTGTCTCTGCCTCACACGTGTTCAGCTTGACGGGGTGAAGTTGCAGGAAAGTAGCGCGTCAATTCTGCAGGCGGGATGACCGGCGGCAATGGCTTCGTGGGGCGCTTTCAGATAGGCGAAGGGTTCGCATCAGTTGATTTTCACGGTTGCGCTCAAGGAAGCGATGCGAGCCAAGGTTCGACCGCCATTGTCGTGTCCGGCGGAGAGTGCTTTCGTTCGGATCAGCGCGATGGGGCGGATCATGTTCTCGACTGCGTTGGGGGCGATCTCGACGCGGCCGTCGTGGAGGAAGGTCTGCAGGCCGCCCCACTGGCAATGGATGTAGGTCAGATTCCGGCCAAGGCGCGACTTGGCAGAGACCCGCAGGCGTTGCGATTGCAGCCAGTCGCCGAACTCCGCGACGAGAGGTGCGCTGTGGGCCAGGCGGGCAGACAGGCGCTGACCGGGACCCATGCCTCGGATATCGGTCTCGATGCGGTAGAGTTCGGAGATCCAGCGCAGGCCTTCTGCCGCGATCTCGGAACCGTCGCGGTCGAAGACCTCCTTGAGCTTGTGCCCGGCGTGTCCCCAACAATGCGCGACCGTGATCGGCGCGCCACCATTGCGGGAAGGGCGCGCCAGCCGGTCGTAGCCGGAGCCGTCCAACTGCAGGATGCCATCGAAGCCTTCAAGGATCTGCTCGGAACGCTTGCCACGCACGACATGGTTCAGCTCTGCCACGAGATGCTCAAAGCGCCGGTTCACAGGCCATGTCCTCGAAATGACCGTGTGATTGAACCCGGACAGGTCTTTTGCGCTCAGTGCTGGATAAGTTGGCGATCCCTAGCGCCGTTCACCCCCCCTAATCTGTCCGGTGGTTGCTGAAATCAAACACTCAAGGCCACCTACCGATACTGGGAGACCTCATTGTCGACGATCTGCAGAATTTTCTTAAAATCCCTTGTCATGCGGGCCGTCGGGCCGGAAACGCAAAGCGCATAGGTGTCTCCGGCAAGGCGGATCGGCACGGCCAGGCACGTCAGCCCCAGTGCGTATTCCTCGCGATCAAGGGCATACCCCACCTGCCGAATTTCATCGAAATCGGCGAGCAGTTGCTCTTGGGTCGTGAGCGTGTTCTCGGTCAAGGGCTTCAGGTCGCTGCTCCTGAAAAAGGCGTCCTGCGCTGCTTTGTCCGAGAGAGCAAGCAACAGCTTGCCCGACGCCCTGGCGTGCGTGAAACCGCCCAGGTGCTTCTGTCCGGTGGAGGCGTGAATGGGATTGGTACCGGTCTCGACCGACAGGGAGACAAGGTCACCGTCATACCAACCGGAGGCATAGCTGGTTTCGCCGGTCTTGTCCGCCACCCGTTTGACGATCCCGCGCAATTCGTCCGGGCAGGAGAAATGATTGCGGAACCCGTCGATCAGGTCACCGACGCGCAACCCCAGAACGTAGCTATTGTCGCTGCCTCGGCGCAGCAGGGAAATCGCCTGCAATGTCTGCAACAGGTGATAGGTCGCCTGGGTCGGCAGGCCCGTGGCTTCGCGGATTTCCGCCGCGCTCATCCCGGCTTCGCTTTCCGCGACGCAAAACAGGATCTTTGCGGCCCTCGCCACGGATTGCACCCGAGGCTTGACCGCGGCGGGCTGATCCTTGCCGTCCTTGGCTGGCATCCCCACGAGCGGTTCGTCGGTATCTTCGCTGATATCGTTGTTCATATGTCCAGCACCAGCCTGTTTCCCTTGCAACGCGAGACGCAGAGCGTCATCTGATCGTTTTGTGCATGTTCCTCTTCCGAAAGGAACATGTCCTGATGGTCAGGTATACCGTCTACAACGCGCGTGAGACAGGTCCCGCAGATGCCCTGTTCGCAGGACAGTTCAATGCCGATACCATTCTCCAGCAGGACCTCGGCGATGCTCATGTCGGCTGGCACATCAAAGCTCTGGCCAGCCTTTGCGAGATACACCTCGAAGCCCTCTTGCCCGCCTGTCGACGCGGGCGGCGCGGCGCTGAAGTATTCAAGATGCACAGCATCCCTTGGCCAGTTCCTGCCCGCCTCCGCCACGACCATCTCGATGAACGGGCCCGGCCCGCACAGGTAAAGATGCGATCCCGGGCGATAGGGCGCAAGGATCCGCGCCATTTCGCGCTGAACCTCTTGAGGGGCCAGGCCGAAGTGATGCGAAGTCCTTCCGGCGATCGGCGAACTTGCAATGTGATCAGCAAAGGCCGTCAACTCGGGGGAGCGGGTGAAATAGTGCAGCTCGTAGTCTGTGTCATTGCGCTCCAGCTCTTCGGCCATCGGCAGGATCGGGGTAATCCCGACACCGCCGGCCAGCAGGACGACCCGCTCGGGCCCGGGTGTCATGGGGAAATTGTTGCGCGGATACGATATCGGCAGGATGTCGCCCACGGACAGGGCTTCATGCACATGGCGTGACCCGCCGCGGGAGTTTGCCTCTTTCTTCACCGCAATCCTGTAGCGATCCCCGTCTTCGGGGGAGCCCCAGAGCGAATATTGACGGATCAACCCGTTGGAAAGGTGCAGATCGATATGTGATCCGCAATCGAACGGTGGCAGGGCACCGCCATTGGCCGGGGCTAGGGTGATGCTGATGATTTCGGGGGTTTCTCGGTCGATCGCTTCGACCAGAACATCCAGAGTTCCCTTCATGAATTGCCCCTTATGCGCCGGCTGATTGTACGACGAATTGCCGGACAGTGTGTTTTTGCGCGATCTTCAGAAGCCCGCCGCTGCGGGTCAATTGACCGTGCGAGGTCAGGACCATCGCCGGTCCAGGAACCGTCGGCACCTCGTCCGTTTCCGACTGTCCCGCGTAGAGCGTGATGCACAGGTTGAAACGCGCCCCGTCCAGAGTCTCGTCGATTAGGATGTTGCTGAGGATATGGCGGGTGCGCAGGGTCGGGCTGCGGCCCTCGTAGGCGGTCTCGACCTGCTTCGGCCCCACCAGGACCTCGCCCTTGCGGTGCCATTCGCCGGACGCGGCAAATCGCTTTGCCGCGTCGGAATACCGGCCTTCGTCGATGGCCTGGTAAACTTCGGTCAACAGTTTCTGAGCTTCGAGTTGCATCGCCTGCGTCATGCCGCGTCCTCCTTGTCCGGTCGTGTCACACTGCTGGCCATGGCCTCGACCGAGGCGGTCAGGGCGCCGATGTCGGAGCCCAGCAGAAACAGGCTTATGCCCCTGTCGCGCCAATGTCCGACCTTGGCGGGCGGGCAGAGGCAGCCGGCGACACACGCCGTCCCGGCGAGCTGTCGGATTGCCACGTCCATGGCCTGTGCCACTTCGGGCGCATCGGGTCGGCCGCGGTGGCCAAGCTGGGCCGAAAGATCCATCGGCCCGAAGAAAACTGCATCGACACCATCAACCGCGGCGATCTCGGCGATGTTGTCGAGGCCTTCGCGGCTTTCGATCTGGAGGATCACGGTGATCGGCTCGGCGGGACCGTCGCGGAAATAGCCCTTGTCCATGCCATAGCGCGACGCCCGGATGCTGCCACCGATCCCACGCGTGCCCTCGGGGGCGAAACGGGTCTGGCGCACGATGTCGCGGGCGGCGTCCGCACTGCGTACGTCGGGAACCATGATCCCGGTCACGCCCAGATCGAGGATCGGCTTGATCACTCCGGGTTCGTCCGAGGCGACCCGGACGACGACCGGCTTGCGCTCGGCGATGGCGGCCACCTGCGCATGCATCGCGGGCAGGGCGGTCGCGCCATGCTCTGCCTCTATGACGATGTAGTCCATAGACGAATGGCTGAGGATCTCGGACACTTGGAAAGCCGGGAGGCAGTTGAAGACCCCCAGCACCGGCTCTCCGGCGGCTAGTCGCCGCCGGAAGCTGCTATCATTCGGGACTGTGCTGACAGGTCCGGTCATTCTGCACCAACCTCGGCCGCCTTTGCCTGGTCCTGTGCTGCGGCGGGGGCAAGACCGAGCTTATGGCCGAACCGTTCCACCATCACGTCGTCGAAGGGGATGGTGTCGCTGCAGACATGGCTGCCTGACCGCAGGCGGTAGTTTTGCGGATGCGAATGGGCGGTGGGCAGTAGCCCTTCGTTGTCGAGCGCCTTGGCCGCGTCGAGGATGTAGCGGCGGAACTGCACCACCCCCAGGTCGGAGGAGTTGAGATGCTCCTTGGTCCGGTCGACGATCGGCCCCATGCTTTCCTGGATGGCAGCATCCTGTTCCGACACGCCCTTGATGCCGGTATAGGTCCGGGTTTTCTGATCCTCGCGGTCGATCAGGAAATCATTAGTGATGTTGCGGAGCGGTACATAGTTCTCGTCCGTCGCCGCGTGGATCGACGCGCCGTTCCGGAACCGCTCCACCTCGTCCTCGCCCAGCTTCCGGTCCGGGTTCCAAGTGTAGTTGAAGATCCAGCAGGTTTCGTCATCGATTGGTACCCAGCACTGACCGTGCATGTTTTCGCCCGGAAACGCGTTTGGGGCGAGCCCGTGGTTGGGCATCAGGAACTGGCTGATGCGCCAGTAGGTGTCGCCCTCATCGGCGTAGCGAGCCCCTCCGATGACCAGCCCGGCCTCGTGCTTGGTGATCGAGAAGCGCGGCGCTCCGTCGTTTCGGATCCAGCCGATGCGCCGTTCGTCGGCCGAGGATTCGGCCACGAAAGCATCTTTGCCGAAATTGATCTTGCCGCCGACCAGCGGCATGTGCAGGAACGAGAAATGCGCGGTGTCCAGCGCGCCTTCGCAGGCCTGCGCCCAGTTGGAAAATTGGTATTTCTTCGAGACGTAGACCTGGTCAGCGGGCATGTCGAGAAAGTCGAACTGGGGCATCTCGGGCATCAGTTCCTCGGGTCCGAGATAGACCCAGACCAGCCCGCCGGCTTCGCGTGTCGGATAGGTCTTCAGCTTGATCTTCTTGCACATCTTCTCGCGCTGGCCGTTATCGGGCAGTGTGGGAATATCAAGGCAGTTGCCATCGACATCGAATTTCCAGCCGTGGTAGGCGCAGCGAATGCCGCCTTCTTCCACGCGCCCGAAGAACAGGTTGGCGCCGCGGTGCGGGCAGGTCGGGGTGATCAACTGGGCACGCCCGTCGCTATCGCGGATCGCGACCATGTCGGTGTCCAGGATCTTGACCCGCCGCGGCGGGCAATCCGGTTCGGGCAATTCGCGCGACAGTAAGGCGGGCTGCCAGAAAAAGCGGAACAGCTGGCCCATCGGGCGGTCGGGGCCGGTTTCGGTCAGGATGGCGTTTTTCTCTGCGGTCAACATGTCGGTCTCCTCCTCGGGTCCGTGTCAGGAATCCACGCCGAGCGCGTCGGCGATCTTGTCGTGCAACAGCTGGAACTTGTCGCGATCCGTCCGGTCCTCCGGCGTCGGGCTGACCTCCAGCAGAAGGCGCGCGGGCGCCCCCAAGACAAGAATGCGGTCCGCCATCTCGATGGCGTCGTCGATGCGGTGCGTGATGAACAGGCAGGTCTTGCGGTATTCACGGATCACCGCGCTGACATCCGAGCGCAGGGTCTGCGATGTGACGTGGTCCAGCTGGCTGAAACATTCGTCCAGCAGCAGGATTTCCGGGTCGATGGCCAGCGCCCGGGCCAGGCTGACCCGCTGGCGCATGCCGCCCGACAGTTCATGCGGATAGAGATCCGCGGCATCCGCCAGATTGACGCGCGCCAGCCATTCCCGGGCCTTTTCCCGGATTTCCGCCTTGTGGTAGTGCAGGATCTGCAGGCCCAGTTCCACGTTCTCGATCGCGGTGCGCCAGGGCAGCAGCCGGTCGGTTTGGAACCCGACCGAGATCGTGCGCCGCAGCTTGCGGAAATCCTTGTTGGGATCCATGCCCATCACCCGCACGCGCCCGCTGGTCGGGCTCATGTTGCCCATGATCAGGTTCAGCGCGGTGCTCTTGCCCGCCCCAGTGCGCCCCAGGAACGAGACGATCTCGCCGCGGTTGACGTGAAAGGACAGGTTCTCGATGGCCGTGACGGCGCCGAACTGCTTGTTGACCTGATCGATCAGGATGGCCGGTTCCTGGGTTTCGACCGGCGAAAAATCTGCATGCATGTTCATCACCGTACCTCGACTTCGGGTCTGTAGCTGAGGACGCGCTTTTCAAGGACCGCGACCAGGGATTGGGAAAGGATGTTGAGAACCACCAGTAGCAGCGTCCAGGCAAAGACTGCGGCGATGTCGAAATTGGCCTGCGCCAGCCCCATCTGGGCACCAATCCCCACCGCCGACGCGATCAGTTCGGCAAAGATCACCATCCGCGTAGCATAGCCGATCACCGATCGCGTGGTGGTGAAAACGTAGGCCACGATATGCGGCAGGATCAGGTAGCGCAGCACCTGCCAGCGGCTGGGCCGGAAGCTTTCGCACATTTCCAGCCATTCTTTCGGCAGCGCGCGAATGCCGTCAAAGACGTTAAGCGCGTAGAAGGGGATCAGGATCACCGACATGATGAAGAAGATCCGGATTTCCGGTTCCTTGAACCAGAAGACCGCGATCAGCATCCAGGACAGCGCCGGGATGCCGGTGTCGATGACCACCAGCGAACGGATGTAGGGGCGCAGTCCGGGCAGCATGCCCATGACGACGCCAAGCACCGTGCCGACGACCATGGCAAAAACCAGGGCCACGAGAAGCCGGATAAGGGTGACGAGGATTTCGTCCCAGAGGGGAAGGATCTGTGTCCAGAGCTTTTCAGCGATCAGCAGTGGCGGCGGCGCGATATAGTCGGGCGCGAACAGGCTGGCGACCTGCAGGGCCGCGATGATCAGCAGGATCACGATGAGGCCGGCAAAACGGTCACGCTTGATCAGACTGCTGAAATTGAAGACGGACGCAGTGGTGCGGGTCATTGTGGTGTCGTTGGATGACATTGGTCCACCCTATGTTTGGCCGGACCACAACCCGCGCGAACGGGTTGCGGCCCTGGCACGGATGCCATCAGGAAGCGAAGAAACCGTCTTGGATTTCTGCACCGTCCTTGTCGATGAAGGCCTGCGCCTGCCGGATCAGGTCGCGGCCCGTATCTGCGAGCATCGAATAGGACTCGAACTTGAGCCGCCCGGCCTCATGCGCGCCCATGAGCACCTCGGGATCGAGGTTCAGGTGCGGCGCGGCAATTGTGAACGCCTCCATCGGGTCAGCATTGATCTGATCCATCAGCTGGGCAAAGGTCGCGTGGACCTTGCCCGCGATGTCGCCGTCCCGTTCGATGGCCTCATCGCGCACGGCGCAGCCGAAATAGGGCAGGACCTTGCCAGTGGCGGCATGGTATTCGTCGCCAAGGTTGAAGATCGGGCGCATAGTGTCGATTTTCGCCATCGCGGCAGAGACATTCGGCTCCCACGACAAGGCCGCGTCGACGTTCTGGGCCATCAGCAGCGTCATCGCCTGGGCCGGGCTGGGCACGTTCTGGACCACGACGTCCTTGCCGAGTTTCATGCCGTAAATGTTCGCGATCGCCGACTTGCACATGTTGAAGGCGCCCGAGGCGGCGATGCCGGACAGGGACTTGCCGTGCAGCCCTTCGACGCTCGACGGTCCGTCCTGACGGCTGACGATGTTGATCATGTCGCCGGTGGTGAAGGTCGTCGCCATCTTCGCGGGCACGGATTTGCGGTGCATGCGCAGGTAGGTATCCCAGGCACCGATCCCCAGCTCGAAAGTGCCGGAAATAAAGTCGCTGTAGTAGCTCGACACCGAGGTGTATTCATTGGTGATGTCGATCTCCAGACCGTTGTCCAGGTCGGGTCGCTTCGCCTTCAGGTTCTCGTTGATGATGACACTGACGCCGGTCTTGAGCGTCGCATAGGTCAGCTTGGTGCGGTTGCCCTGGGCCAGGAGCGGCCTGCTGCCCAGGAAGGGTGTCGCGGCAAGGGCGAGGCCCGTGCCCGCGAATTGTCGTCTTGTTAGTGTCATGGTTTCTCCTCCAGATCAGGGTTCAAGTCGTTCTCAGAACGCGCTGCGGAACATCCCCCCGTCCATCAGCAGGTTCTGACCAGTAATGAAGCCGGCCTGCGGGCTGCACAGGAAAGCGCAGGCGTGGCCGAATTCGGCGGGCGCCCCCAGGCGCCCGGCGGGAATGGTCGCAAGGCGTTCGGCCGCGAGCTCCTCGATTGGGCGCCCAAGGCGTTCGGCGCGGGCACGCAGCCCCCCGCGTGACCGTTCGGTGTCGAAGTAGCCGGGCATCAACTGATTGATGGTGACATTGTCCCCGGCCACATCGCGCGCGATGCCCGCCAAGAAGGATGTCAGCCCGGCGCGGGCGCCACTGGACAGGTCAAGGCCCGATATAGGCATCTTCACCGTGACCGAGGTGATGTTGACGATGCGCCCGAACCGGCGCGCGGCCATGCCGTCGATCACGCGTTGGATCATCTCGATCGGCGCCAGCATGTTGGCCCTCAAGCCCGCTTCCATGTCGGCTCGGTCGAGCGTCCGGAAATCGCCGATCGGCGGGCCGCCATTGTTGTTCACCAGAATGTCCGGCTCCGGGCAGGCCTCCAGCAGTCTTTCCTGGGTGTCGGGATCCGTGATGTCTCCGGCAACTGGAATTACATCCACGCCAGTTTCGGCCGAGACCAGGTCAATCGCCGTCTGTTTGAGGCGTGTCTCGTCTCGACCGTTCAGGACAACCGACGCGCCGGCCCTTGCAAGGGCCTCGGCGCATCCACGCCCGAGGCCGCTGCTTGAGGCGCAGACAATCGCGCGACGGCCCGTCAGATCGATGGCGATGCTCATGGATCATTCCTTTCCCAGTTGGGTCAGCACGCGCGCGGCCACGGTTTCCGCATTCGGCAAAACCTGCCGTTGGAGAACCGGAGAAGCCGGCATCCGCATGTCGGGGGTTCCCAAGCGTCCGATATTTTCGATCCCGGCTTCGCGCAGGCGGCACAGAAGCTCGGCGCCGACGCCGCCGGTCTGGTTGGCTTCATGCATCACGAAGGCCGCATTGCCGGCCTTGCGGATTTCTTTGATCAGCGCGGCCTCGGGCAGGGGCGACAGCCAACGCAGGTCAATCACCGAGGCCTCTACGCCGGAGTCGGCCAGCAGTTCGGCGGCCAGTTCGACAACAGGCATTCCGGTGCTCCAGCTGACCAGCGCGATGTCCTTGCCCGTGCGCCGCGTCCGCAGGCCGCCAATGGGCTGCACCGGGGCGGAGAAATCGACGGTTTCCTGGCGTTGGTAGAACGCCCGGGATTCGATGATGATGGTGGGGTCGTCGCATGCGATGGCCGCGCGCAGCATGTCATGCGCATCCTGTGCGGTCGATGGCAGGCCGATGCGCAGACCGGGGGTATGGAACAACAGGGCTTCCAGGCTCTGGCTGTGCTGCGCGCAAGAGCCCGGCGTGACCCCTTGCTGCATCCTCACCACCAGTGGTGCTGTGCAGGTGCCGCGGGTGAGGTAGCGCAGGTTGGCCATCTGATTGATGATCTGGTCGAGGGCGACCAACATGAAATCTGCCCACATGATCTCGACAACCGGGCGCTGGCCCATCATCGCCGCGCCCAGTGCCGAGCCGAGGATCGCGCTTTCGGAGATCGGGGTGTCGAAAACCCGCGTCGCGCCGAATTCCTTTTGCAGGTTGCGGGTGCACCCGAAGATGCCGCCGCCGACGCCGACATCCTCGCCGTAGACCAGCAATTCGGGCCGTGCGTTGAGTTCGGCCTGCAACGCGGCAGCGACGGCCTTGCCGTAGGTGGTTTCGCTGGGCTCATCGCTGCCGGCGACTGCAGCAACCGGGGAGGGGGCAGCACCGATGATGTGATCCATCGCCGTGGCCGGATCGGGTTCGGGCGCGGCGATGACCTCGGTCCGCAGTTGTTCCAGCTCGTTTTCCAGGTCCTGGTCGATCTGGCTCAGCTCGGCCTCGGAGATCGTGCCCTCCTGCACCAGCCGGGTACGGAGCGCGACGAGCGGATCGCGGGTTTCGGCCTCGCGGACATCGGACCGCGGGCGATAGTGCTGCAGGTCCTTGTTGTAATGCCCCCATAGCCGGACCGTGTTGAATTCGAGGAATACCGGCGCGTCTTTCTCAAGGATATAGGTGCGGGCGGAGGCGACGCTGTCCCGGACAGCGATAGGGTCGTTGCCCTCGACCGTGGCGGAGCGCATGCCATAGGCCCGCGCGCGTTGTGCTTGGCGCGGCATTGGTGAAACGGTGTCGGAGCGGGTCATTTCCGCCCAACCGTTGTTTTCGCAGATGAAGAGCACCGGCAGCTTGTTGAGCGCCGCGAAGGTCATCGCCTCGTGCACGGCGCCCTGATTCATCGCGCCATCGCCAATACTCACGACCGAGATGCCGCCCGTTCCCTGGATTTTCTGCGCCATCGCCACGCCCGCGGCGATCGGGTAACCGGCGCCGACGATAGAGTTTTCGCCGATGAAACGATGCTCTGGCGCGATCATCATGGCGGAACCGGCCCGGCCGCCGTTGATGCCCGTTCCCTTGTGGGCGATCTCGCTTAGCACCTCGAACGCGGGGATGCCGGCTTCCAACGCCCAGCCGTGGCCGCGATAGGTTGCCGAGATACGGTCTTCGGGATGCAAAGCTTCGGCGGTTCCGACCGGAATCGCCTCTTGCCCGGCGCAGAGGTGGATCGACCCGATCGCCACCGGGGTTTTGCCGGAGCTGAACTCCCGGCAGAGACGCTCGATCCCCCGGATCAGGGACATTCTGCGATAGGCGGACAGTGAGAAATTGACGTCGTCGGTTTTCTTCAGCATGGGGCGATCCTGGTCAGCGCAATGTATCATTATTTGACACATCTATCATATCAAGATAGTTCGTCGCAAGAGATTATTGCGGAAAAACGCGGCATGTCGGGCAGCGGAGGGCGTCAAAATGGGCGCTATCGCGAGCCGAGAGAGTCGATTTTCTCAGTGATTTCATGTCGTTAGAAAAGTATGTCAGGCCAAGGAAGGACTTATCATGAAAGCAGTTGTCGCATCCGGGGCAGGCGGGCCGGAGATTCTCGACCTCGTCGATCGCCCAACCCCCGAACCGGGGCCGACCGAAATCCGTGTCAAAGTCGCGGCGGCGGGCGTCAACCGACCCGATGTCGTTCAGCGCCAGGGAAATTATCCGCCGCCGCCGGGGGCCTCGGACGTGCTGGGCCTTGAACTGGCCGGGATTGTGGAAAGTACCGGTGCAAATGTGACCCGCTTTCAGCCCGGCGACCGGGTCATGGCCCTGGTGGCGGGCGGCGGCTATGCTGAATTCGCGATCGTGGATCAGACAAACGCCCTGCCGGTTCCCGACGGCATCTCGATGGTCGAAGCCGCGGCCTTTCCCGAGACCTATTTCACCGTCTGGAGTAACCTGTTCGAACGCGCCGGTCTTGCCGCGGGGGAAACGGTACTCATCCACGGCGGAACCTCGGGCATCGGTACCACGGCGATCCAGCTTGCCAAGTGTTTTTCCGCCAAGGTCATCACAACCGTTGGGTCTGCTGAAAAGGCGCAGGCGGCGGTCGGCCTGGGCGCCGATCGTGTGGTCATTTACAAGACCGAGGACTTTGTCGCGGCAACGCTGGAGGCGACGGAAGGCCGGGGCGCCGATGTCGTTTTGGACATGGTCGGGGCGGACTACCTGCAAAGGAACTTCGACGCGGTGGCGGTTGATGGCCGGATCGCACAGATCGCCTTTCTCAGCGGATCGAAAGGCTCGTTCGACCTGCGCCCCATCCTGGTCAAACGGCTGGCGCTGATCGGATCGACGCTGCGGGCCCGACCGGTGAGCATGAAGGCCGAACTGGCCGCGGAACTTGAGCAGCATGTCTTGCCACTGCTGCGTGACAGGAAGGCG
Source organism: Antarctobacter albus (assembly GCF_900101505.1). Lineage (GTDB taxonomy): Bacteria > Pseudomonadota > Alphaproteobacteria > Rhodobacterales > Rhodobacteraceae > Antarctobacter > Antarctobacter albus. Next base: position 11,855 of record NZ_FMZI01000017.1, on the reverse strand, counting down.
ATTCCGGTGATCGATTCGACCTTCGCATTGCACGACGTTCGGGCGGCACATGCCCGGATGGACAAGGGCGCACATATCGGGAAGATCGTCCTGACGGTTTGACGGGACCCAGAGTCGCTGCCCATTGGCGGCCCCTTGCCACGGCGGGGGGCTTAGCAGCAGCGACCGGGGCCGGGCGGCGCTTGTTAGCGAAAGGGCCATTCGCGCCGACCGGATCTCACAGGCTTCGGCCCTGGGGCGGTTGCCGTGTCACGGCTCTGCCCGGTCACGCATTTCACTGGCGACCGGGCAGACCTTGGGGATCACTCGCAGGACCAGCTCATCCGCGAAAAGTCGAAGTCCCAGCTCTGCATCGGCACCCATTCATAGCCCTTCAGGCACTTGTGAACGGAAAAGCGGCGCTCTTGTGCCAGCAGCCAGACAGAGCGCTGATCGTCCACCAGCTTGCGGTAGATGTCCTGGTAGATGCCGTTGCGCTTGGCGGTGTCGGTTTCCGCGCGCGACACCTCGATCAAGCGGTCGATCTCGGGGTCCTGCACCCAGTCCATGCTGGCCCAGTTGCCTGCGGCGCTGGAGGCGTATTGGACGTAGAAAACCGAGTCCGGGGAGGGGTAGGTCGGCCCGTAGAACACCTGTGTGGTATGCGGCGTGGTCTCGACCGAGGTGGCCAGATCCGTGATCCGGTTCCAGGGTTCCGGCTGAATGGTCACGTCAAAGCCGATCATGTCCAAGGTCGATTTCAGCAGCAGTGCGATTTCTTCCTCGAAGGCGGTCTTGGACACATAGGTATGGGTCAGCTGAATCGGCCCCTGGCCCGCGTATTTCGACTTGGCCAGTTCCGCCTGCGCCGCGGCGATGTCAAAGACCGGTTCGGCGGCGTCTTCGGGCACGGCGGCGGCAAAGATGTCCGACAGCGGCCCACGCAGCGGTGCCCCCGGATAGATCACCTCGCGCACGGTGGCATAATCCATCGCCATCGCGATGGCACGGCGCACATGGACGTCATCGGTCGGCGGAACCTGATTGTTCAGCTTGATGTAGAGGCCGGTCGCGGTGGGCGTGGTCAGCGTGACGTAGTCGTCAAGCTTGGCGATGCCCTCGTAGGTTTCGGTCGACTGGTACTGCGAGGAGATGCCCAGATCGCCGCGTTGTGCCAGGGCGCGCACCGTGGCCTCGTCGCGGGTCACGACAAAGCGCACTTCGTCGATTGGCCGCGCGTTGGGCCAGCCGCCGTGATAGGCCTCATTGCGGGCCAGGGTCATCTGTGCGCCGCGGTCCCAGCTGGACAGGGTGTAGGGGCCGGCGCCGGCCGGGGTCTCCGCGAGGAAAGTCTCGCCCCAGGGATCGTCGCCATTGGTCTGGACGGCCTCCTCGTTCACCGCCAGCAGCAGCGGGGTGATCGAGATGAAGGGCGCATAGACCTTGTTGAGCGTGATGACCACGGTCCGGTCATCGGGGGCGGTCACGGACTCTGCGTCGATCAGGTCCGAGAACAGGTAGGACGGACCCTCGTTGATCGCCAGCAGGCGGCGGATCGAATAGAGGATGTCCTGCGCGTCGACCGGCGTGCCGTCGGAGAAGGTCGCCCCGTCCTTGAGGTGGAAGGTATAGGTCAGACTGTCGTCCGAGATGTCCCAGCTTTCGGCAAGCTGCGGGATCACGTTGCCCGCCGCATCCACGGTGGTCAGCGCGTCGTAAAGGTTCACGGCGGCCATGTATTCCGTGTAGTCGTTGATCTTGGCCGGGTCGATCGTGCCGAAAATCTGCACGGCATTGACGGTGATCGCCACCTTGTCGTCCTGGGCCGCCGCCGGAAGGGCGGTCAGCGCGGCAAGCGCCGTTGCTGCAAGTAGGTTTTTCATGTCAGAGACCTCCTGTTCAGGTGTTGGTATTTGTTGGGTTGAGTGTTTCGAGTGGTGCGAAGGCGTGGCTGTAGCCAAAGTAGCCGGGACCAACGAGATCCAGCCCACCCGCGCTGCGCCACTGGGGATCCGCCGGCAGTCCGATCAGCCGCAGGCCAAGGCCGTAGTGCAGCTTTTCGGTGGTGACCGGCAGGCCCCCGTCCGCATCCAGTGCGCAGATCAGGTCGGGGGTCAGGGCCATCGGCTGGCCCTCTCCGTCTTCGAGGCACAGGAATTCGTTCTGGAAATCCAGGGTGAAGCTGCGGCCCTGGTCCTCGTCCAGCCCCTTGAGAACCGCCCGTCCGCGGGCGAAACCGCCGGTAGTGTGGCGTTCGATGTCCACCACGCGCGCCGTGCACAGCTGCATCCCGCCGCAGCGGCGGATCAGCGCGTCACCCGGGTGGCGGTTGGCCTGCCGTTCGGCGGCGATACTCTCGCCCAGTTCGCGGATCAGGCCCAGGGTGCCGCGCAGCAGCCCCTGTTTCGCCTGCGCCCCGTTCATCGGATAGAGCGCCACCAGCGCGGCACCGCCCATCTCGACCGTCTGCGCGCGGGCAAGACGTTCGGTCCATTGGTTGCTGATCGCGTTCAGGATCGAGGTGTTGCCCTTGTCATCGGCCAGTGCCATCGGCGAGGCCTTGATGTCATGCAGGGTAAAGCTGACCATCTGCAATTCGGGAAAGGCGCGGCCCATGCCGTCACCGTTCAGCAGCGGCAGCCCCGTCGCCGCGGCGACCGCAAAGGGAATGGTCGAGTTGAGGCCGCCCGCCTCGATGCAGATCAGGTAATCGACCTTGGTTCCGAGATACGCTTCGAGCGCGGTAAGCGCGGCAGCGGCCTCTTCACCGTTGGGCAGTTTCTCGACCATGACGGTCGGCGCGCCCATCATGCAGACAGGCACGCAAACCGCATCGTCCGGCACTTCCGCCACGTCGGTAACGGTGACCGGGCCGTGCGCGTCCAGCGCGGCCTGCGCCATCAGCTTGCCGATATAGGGATCGCCACCGCCCCCGGTGCCGAGGAAGGCACCGCCAAGGGCGATGGCCTCCATGTCGGCAGAGGATACCGTGAACCCCATCACGCGGTTTCCGCAAGTGGGCGGTAGACCAGTTCCGGGAAGCCGAAGGCCGCGGGGCCGATCACGTCGAGCGCCTGCTGCGTGCGCAAGAGCTCGTGGCAGGGCAGGGCGAGGACCGCGACCCGCTGGCCGTAGCGCAGAACCTCTGTGGTGATCGGCAGGCCGCTATCCAGGTCAAGGACAACCACCAGGTCGGGCACGCAGGCCTGCATCTCTCCGTCGCGGCGGAAGATCAGGAATTCGTTCTGAATGGTGATCTCACCCACGGACCCGCGGCAATCGTCCAGCCCCTCGATGCTGGCCACGCCGACGTTGAAGCCGCGTTCGAAGTGCCGCTTGAGGTCGTTGATCTTGCCCGAGAAGACATGCTTGCCGCCCTCGCGTTCGCAGATCGCCTTGATCGGGTCCTCATGCGCCCGGCGCGCGTCCAGCACCGCCTGGCCAAGGCCGATGGCTTGGGTGTAGCTGTGCGGGATCGCGTGCGCCTTGAAGAAGGCCCCGCTCATCGGGGCCGAGGCCAGAACCGAGGCCCCGCCCTGTGCAATGACACAGGCCCGCGCCATGGTTTCATGCCATTTCTCGGTGATGGCATGTTCAAAGCAGACCGCATTTCCATGCGGGTCGCACATGACCGAGGGCGTCGAATTATGGCCGTAGATCGCATAGGTGGTCATCTGCATCTCGGGAAAGGCGCGGCCCATGCCGTCACCGTCGACCACAGGCAGCCCGGCAAAGGCGGCGGTGATCAGCGGTTCCATCGAATTCTGGCCGCCGATCTCCTCGCAGCCGATCGCGTCCGCCTTGAACCCGAGCCGTTCCTCCAGCGCGCGCAGGCAACGGACGCCTTCACGCCCTTCCTTGAGGCGCTCGAAGGAGACCAGCGGCGCGCCGATGCCGCCAAGCGCGACGATCCTGGCATCGTCCTCCAGCGCCTCGATGGGCAGGATCTTCAGCTCATGGCCTTCGCGGATCGCCTGGCGGGCTCGCAGCTTGCCGATGTAGGGATTGCCGCCGCCGCCGGTACCCAGGATGCCCGAGCCGATCTCCAGCGCGTCGATGTCTTCTTCGGTCAAGACCCGGCATTGGCTTTGATAGTCACGCATGGTTCTCTCCCATTTCACCGACGACTTTGAGATGGATACGGGTGGCATTGCCGGGCAGGTAGGCCAGCGGCACGTCCTCGCGTTCGATCACGATCAGGGTTTCCGGCTTGGCGCCCGCAGAGACCGCGGCATCGCTTGCTTCGCGCTCGGCATTGGCAAGACATTCCTCGCGGGTCGTGCCTTCGAGCGCATAGATCCGGTCGACCTCGCCGGAGATCTGGGCAATCGCCGCGCCGACCGCGTTGGCGACGGCAAAGTTCTCGGGCCGCAGGACCTCCAGGTCGCCGATCCGGTCGGGCGCCAGGATCGAGCCACCGCCGACGGCGATGACCGGGATCGGATCGGGGCTGACACGGCTGCGTTCGACGGCCATTTCCAGCATCTCCGCGATCTGCGCCTTTGCGGCCTCGACCAGTGCCGGGTCGATTTCCGCAACCTTGGCGGCATCGCCCACCTCGGCCATGCCGGCCCGTACCGCGATGTCGGTTGTGGTCAGCGTCTTGCCGCCAAAGACCAGCGCCTCTTGCGGCAGACGGTAACCGACGGATTTCGGACCGATCTGAAGGTTATCGGCATCGCCGGTAATCATCGTGCCGCCGCCCAGGCCGATGGAAAAGACATCGGGCATCCGGAAGTTGGTGCGCACACCGCCCACGTCGACCACGGTGGCCGCCTGCCGCGGAAAGCCGTGATGCAGCGAGCCAACATCGGTCGTCGTGCCGCCGATGTCGATCACGATGGCCTCTTTCACACCCGTCAGGAAGGCCGCCCCGCGCATCGAGTTGGTCGGGCCGGAGGCAAAGGTCAGCACCGGGAAACGGCGCACCATGTCCGCAGCCATCAGTGTTCCGTCATTCTGGGTGACGTAGAAGGGGCAGGTCAGGCCTGCCTCGGACAGCGCGCGGCCGAAGGCCTCTACCGTGCGGTCCGACAGGCTGAGAAGCGAGGCATTCATGATCGCCGCGCTTTCCCGCTCGAGAAGGCCAAGGCGGCCGATCTCGCAGGACAGGACCACCGGCAGGCCGGGGCAGTGTTCCTGCAGGATGTCGCGGGCGCGTTCCTCCATGTCCCGGTTCACCGGCGAAAACACCGAGGAGATGGCCGCGGCCTTGATCCCCTTCTCGGTGATCTCCCCGGCGATGCGGATCAACTCGTCCTCGTCCAGCGCGGCAATCTCGCGCCCGTCGAATTCATAGCCGCCGCGCAGCAGGTAGCGGTGCCCGCCGACCATTTCGACAAGGTCCTCGGGCCAGTCCACCATCGGCGGCAGGCAGGCGGTCGCGGGCAGGCCCAGCCGGATGGCCGCGACCTGGTCCAGCCCCTTGCGTTCGACCACGGCATTCGTGAAATGCGTGGTGCCGATCATCGTGACGTCGATTGCCTCGCGGGCGACCCCCGCCTTTTCCAGCACGGCTTCCAACGCGTTGGAAATGCCGCTCATGACATCTTCGGTGGTGGCGCTCTTGACCCCTGCCAGCACCTCGCGGCCACGCAGGATCACAGCGTCGGTATTGGTCCCGCCAACGTCGATTCCCAGTCTCAAAACCATGTTTTCTCCTCTTCTCTCATGCCGCCGAGGACACGAGGAACCTTTGCTTTTCTTCAGGTGTGACCAGCGGTTTGGCGGCTTCCTCGGCATCGGTGATGACCGGGATCGCCGCGATCAACGCGCGGGTATAGGGGTGCTGCGGGTCGGCAAAGACCTCGCGCGGGGTGCCCTGTTCAACCAGTTCGCCCCGCAGCATGATGGCAATACGCGAGCAGAAGTTGCGCATCAGCGAGAGGTCGTGGCTGATGAACAGATAGGTCAGCCCCAGTTCGCCGCGCAGGTCCTCCAGCAGCTTGATCACCCGCTTCTGGACCGAGACATCCAGCGCCGAGGTCGGTTCATCCAGAACCAGCAGCCGCGGATTGGCCGCCAGCGCCCGGGCAATCGCCACGCGCTGTTTCTGCCCGCCCGACAATTCATGCGGGTAGCGCGCCTGGTAATGTCGGGGCAGGCCGACCAGCTCCAGCAGTTCTTCCATGCGGTGGCTGTGCGCGCGCTTTTCCAGACCCGAAAAGTTCAGCGGCACCGACAGGGTCTGCGCCACCGTGCGTTTCGGGTTCAGCGAGGTGCCCGGATTCTGGTAGACGATCTGCGCCAGCGCGCGGTCGACGCGGCCGCCCTGCATCGCTTCGAGCGGCACGCCGTCGATGGTGATGCGCCCGCTGCTGGCCTGCATGATGCCCATCAGCATCCGCGCGACAGTCGTTTTCCCGGACCCGCTTTCGCCGGCAAGGCCGAATATCTCGCCCTTGCGAATGTCGAGGCTGACGTCCTGCACCGCCCTGGTGACGTGATCGGGCCGCAGGATATGTTTGGCGGTGAATGTCTTGGTGACGTTTTCGAGCTGCAGCATGGGCGGCTCGGACGAGGCGGGCTGATCCTTGACGCCCTCGCCATAGAGCGGCGGGATGGCCCCGATCAATTCCCGCGCATAGTCGGTCTGCGGGTTGTCGAAGATCTGGTTCAAAGGCCCGTGTTCGACGATCTCGCCCTTGCGCATGACGTAGACGTAGTCGGCGGTCATGCGGACGACGCCCAGGTTGTGGGTGATCATCAGCAGCGACAGGCCCTCTTCGGCGACCAGTTCGTTGATCAGGCGCAGGATCTCGTCCTGGGTGGTCACGTCCAGCGCGGTGCCCGGTTCATCCGCGATCAGCAGCGCCGGTTTGTTCATCAGGGCGAGGGCGATCAGAACGCGCTGCCGCATCCCGCCAGAGAGCTGCGACGGGTAGGCGCGCATCACCCGTTCCGGGTCGGCCAGCTGAACCTTCAGCAGAGTCTGCGCGATGCGCTCTCGCCTGTCTTTGCTCGTGGATTTGCGGCCGGACCGGCGGTCGGCCCAGTAGAGCACGTCTTCGAGGTGCCGCCCGATGGTAAAGACCGGGTTGAAGGAGGACAGCGGGTCCTGCATCACCACCGACATCTCGATGCCCTTCAGCGCCTCGCGCTGGCCCTCGGTCTTGTCCAGCAGGTTCTCGCCGCGCCAGAGGATCTGGCCCGCGTCGACCGAGGCATTGCCCGGCAAAGTGTTCAGCACCGCCTTCGAGGTCACCGACTTGCCTGACCCGGTCTCGCCGATCAGCGCCACGCGTTGGCCTTCGGCGATCTTCAGCGAGACATCCTTCAGAACATGGGCTGTTTGCTTGTAGCTGGTGAAAGAGAGATCGAGGTTGCGGATTTCAAGCAGATCCATGTCTCAGACCTCCACGTCGAACATGTCGCGCAGCCCGTCGCCAAGCAGGTTGAACCCGAGCGTTGCGTAGAAAATGGCCAGGCCCGGCGCCAGCACGCCCCACCAGCGTTCCGGCAGGAACTGCCGCCCGTCGGCGACCATGGTCCCGAGGTCCGGTGTCGGCGGCTGCACGCCCAGGCCAAGGAAGGAGAGCGTGGCGCCGAAGAGGATGATGAAAGCCGCATCCAGCGTCGTCTTGACCGAGATCACCGCGATGCAGTTGGGCAGGATCTCTCGCGTCAGGATGTGCCAGTGCGAGGCCCCGGCCAGGCGCGCGGCCTCGACGAAATCCTCGGCCGCCACGGATTTCGACACCCGGTAGACAAGCCGCGCGTGCCAGGTCCACCACAGCAGCGCAATCGCGATCATCGCGTTGGTCAGGCTGGGCGTCAGCACGTTGCCCACCGCAAGGGCCATCACCAGCGGCGGGATCGCCAGCATCACGTTGGTGAAGCCGGTGATCACGGCCTCGATCTTGCCCGAGAAATAGCCGGCCAACAGGCCCAGGCCGCCGCCGATCGGCACCGCGACGATCAGGACACCGGCCACCAGCAAGAGCGAGACGCGAAAGCCGAAGATCACCCGGCTCAGGATGTCGCGCCCGACCTTGTCGGCCCCCAGCAGATAGGTGGCGTCGGGGGCCGCGTGCTTGTTGCGAAAGTCGATCACGGCCCCGGCGTGGTCCGGGAACGGGGCGATCACCGGGGCAAAGATGGCGGCCAGGATCACCGAGGCGACCATCAGCGCGCCCATGATCGCCACGGGGTTGGCGCTGAACCGCATCCAGGCCATGCGGCGAGCGGAGAGCACCTTGATTTCTTCGGAGCTTGCGGACATCAGCGGGCCTCCTTCATGCGCAGGCGGGGGTCGATCAGGCCGATCAGGATGTCGATCAGCAGGTTGGCCACCACGAAAAAGCAGCCCGAGACCAGCACCACCGCCATCACGGCGTTCAGGTCCTTCTGCATCACGGCCTCCAGCCCGGCAGAGGCGAACCCACCCCAGGAAAAGACCATCTCGACGACAAAGGCGTTGCCGATCAGCGAGGCGAATTCGAGGCCCATGATGGTCAGCGGTGCGATGGCCGAGAGCTTGAGCAGGTAGCGAAAGGTGACTATGCGGCCCGGCACGCCAAAGCTGCGCAGGGTTTGCACATGGTCGCGGCGCTGGTGTTCGATCATGGCGGACCGGGTGATCCGCATGATCTGCCCGATGCCGGACATCGACAGCGCCAGGGCCGGGAAGGCGAGGTGCCGCAGCGCGTCCAGCGTGATGTCCAGGCGTCCGGCCAGCAGGCCGTCAATGATCAGGAGCCCGGTCGCGCCGGAGAAATCGGAGAACTCGCGCGACATGCGCCCGAGGATGGGCCAGTCCGTCAGGTAGTAGGCGGCGCCGAGTTGCAGCAGAATGGCGAAGAGAAAGCTTGGCATCGTCACACCGGCAAGCGAGACGATCCGCAGCACGGCGTCGAACCAGCTGTTTCGATAACGCGCCGCCAGGATCCCCAGAGGCAGGCCAAGCGCCAGCATGATGATCAAGGTGGCCAGCACCAGTTCAAGCGTCGCGGGCAACAGTCCGGCGATTTCCTCGGCCACTGGCCGGCCCGAGATCAGCGAATTGCCAAAATCCCCGCGTATGGCCCCGCCAAGGAAATTCACGAATTGCAGCGGCAGCGGATCATCCAGCCCCATTTCCTCGCGCAGCTCGGCCAGTTGTTCGGCGCTGGCCGTCGGTCCCAGGGCGATCCGCGCGGGGTCGCCGGGGACCACCCGGGCGAGAATGAAAATCATCAGAGCCAGGACCAGCAGCACACCGGCAAAGCCGACGATGCGCCGAAGTAAGAACTCTGCAAATCCAGAAGTCATGTTGCGGGGTCTCCCATCCAGCTTTGGATCAGTTTGACGCCTGCACCCGCAGTCGATCCATAGAGGTTGGGGGTAGGTTTTGTAAAAAAAGGGGTAGGTTTTGTCCTACTCAGACAACATTCCGCGATGCCGGGCTTCTTCCACGGCCTCTCGGCGATCACTGACCCCGAGCTTTTTGAACAGATTCTTGAGGTGGAATTTCACCGTCGGCAGGCTGACCGCCATCTCGCGGGCAATGTCCTTGTTCGAACAGCCTTCCCCCAGCAGCAGCAATGCGCGCCATTCCTGCCTTGACAGGGGGCCGGTTCCGAACGCCATGACAGCGCCACGGCGCAGGTTGCGCGGCAAGGGCGCCTCGATCATCTCGCGCTGCATGACCCGTGGATCTTCCAGCAAGGGCAGCACAAACGCGCGTTCTTCCAGAACCGGCGCAAAGGAATTCCGGCTGGCGCAGAGCTGCAACAGGTCCGCCAGCCCGCGTCTGGCCTGGCCGGGCCGGTTCTGGCGGCGATCCACCCAGGATTTCCAGATGCGCAGGCACAGCCTTTGTCGCGTCGAAACATGCGTGCTGTCCATCATGGCCGCCAACCGCTCGTTCAGGGCCGGGTTGCGCGGCGTCTCGAAGACCTGCTGGCGCAGCCAGAGGAGGGCTTGCGAGATGTCCTCTGGTGCGCGCAGATCGGCGAGATTGGCGCCGGAGCTTTCCATCCAGAGGAACCCGATCCGCGATGCCATGCTTTCTAGTTGCTGGCGAGCTTCGCGCCAACGGCGCGCGCTTTGCAGCGTGGCAACCCTGCGTTGGGCCACCATCACCTGGAAATTCCGCGTGCGCCAGGCGGGCACCCGCCAGCTGTCGATATAATGAGTCGCCGCTTGCAACCCCCGCTCCTGAAGCAGTGCCTCCGCGCCATGCGCCAGCGCCAGCGCGGCGATGGAGGGCCAGATCTCCCCGTAGGCGAACCCCTCGAACGCGGATTCTGCAAAGTCCACCATCGGCAACGCGTCCCCCGTCTCATAGGCGGTGACCGCGCGCATCAGTGCCAGGAAACGGGCGTCCTGCGGTATCTCAAAAGGCGTTTTCGCAAGGGCCTTTTCCGCCGCCTGCAGGTGCGGCGCCGCGGCGGCAGGTTCTCCAGAGCGCACCTTGATGATGGATCGGTGCAGGTGAATGAAGAAACTCAGGTAGGGCGCATCCGCCGCCTCGTAATGCGCCAGCGCCCGCGTGGCCGCCTCTTCGGCCGCGGCAAAGCGTTCTCCGCGAATGTGATGGTCGAGCAGAAGGTTGTAGATGCCGCCACGCATCAGGTGCGCGCGCGGATCGGTCCTGGCCAGCAGGTCCGATGCCTCGTCTGTGATGTGATAGCCCCGTGCCTCGCCACGAAAAACCGCTAGTTCGATCCGGCAGAACGCCAGCGGCACCGGCACGTCGCCGGCGCGCGGCATCCGTCGCCCGAGGTCGAGCAGCACACCGTTTTCATAGCCCGAGAGGATATAGGCAGCCCGTTCGATGTCGCCGGATTTAACGGCGATCATGAACTGCAGGGCCATGACCGCAGGCGCTGGATCCTCTCCGAAGGCATCCGCGACCCGGCGCCCGGCCTCCATCCCGTGCAAGTGCATGAAATATTGACCACCTTCACGGTGCAGGAGATCGAGGGCCCCGGCGCGATCCCCGGCGTGCAGCAGCGCCGCGATCCGCGCGGCTTTCGCGGCGCCGGGGGCGGGTGGTGCCGCAAGCGCTGCCGCGGACCAGGCGTCGGTCGCCGCGCGCAGGACTGCCGCCAGTCCCGGCGTTCGGATCCGCCAAGTGCCGCCCCGACATTCCGAGAGGGGGTCCAGCCAATGCAACAACTTGCGCTGCTCCGCCGGCAGTTCGGCGTCGTCAAACCCGCCTTCGGCGCGGCAGAGCCGGGCCACGATGTCGCGAATGGCCCTGGGGGTCTGCCGCAACAGGGCGCCCGCTTTTTCTGTCAGTGCGCGGTCATCCAGCGGCGCCTGGGCGAGGTGGTCGGACAATGCGGGCCAGCCGCCGGTTTTGGCGAAATGCGGATCCTGTCCCGGTCCTAGGAACAGGTCGCGGTTGCCGATCTCCTGCACGTGACCCATGTCCCGTAGCGCGGACAGGTTCGCCACCTGGTCGGCCCCGGCGCATATCACCGCCGGGGTGACGGATATCACGACGGGCGGATCCTCTGTCGACAACATGGAGCATTGGCAGCCCCCGTCCGGTCCGCCCAGTTTGCGGCGCATCGCCGTGAGGATTTCGGCCCTGCCGGTTCCCGGCAAGGCATCGATCAGCAGCACCAAATCCGCGCTGTGTTCGGCCAGAAAGGGAAGGTCGGCTGTTCTCATGCGGCCAGAGGAATGAATGTAAGGGCCATCGGAGGCAGGCCGTTCTGGCGCCGGGCACAGCCTTGCGATGCGACGATCTGATTTTTCCGGTCTGCCAGAGCCATTTTCCCTGTTAGTGCAAAAACCGCCTGGTTTCCATCCGGATCATGGTCTCGGGCGGTCAACGGCTGAGCACCTGATGTCCACGGACCGTTTGCCTGGCTGAGGACATTCGCGTTTCTAACGAGTTTTCGGGCGACGCCTATGATGACGACTTTGTGTGATTGCCCGGCGCC
>NZ_FMZI01000011.1 GCF_900101505.1 Antarctobacter albus | reverse complement strand
TGTTTTCGATGAGGTCGTCGACGACGGAAGGGTCGGCGAGGGTGGAGGTGTCGCCGAGGGCGCCGTAGTCGTTCTCGGCGATCTTGCGCAGGATGCGGCGCATGATCTTGCCGGAGCGGGTCTTGGGCAGGCCCGGGGCCCACTGGATCAGGTCGGGCGAGGCGATGGGGCCGATTTCCGTGCGGACCCAGGTGCGCAGCTCCTTGCGCAGCTCCTCGGTCGGCTCGACGCCGTTCATCAGGGTGACGTAGCAGTAGATGCCCTGGCCCTTGATCTCGTGCGGGTAGCCGACGACCGCCGCCTCGGCGACCTTTTCATGCGCGACCAGCGCCGATTCCACCTCGGCGGTGCCCATCCGGTGCCCCGAGACGTTGATCACGTCGTCGACCCGGCCGGTGATCCAGTAATCGCCATCGGCGTCGCGGCGGCAGCCGTCGCCGGAGAAGTAATAGCCCTTGTAGTCCGAGAAATAGGTCTTCTCGAAGCGGTCGTGGTCGCCCCAGACGGTGCGCATCTGCCCCGGCCAGCTGTCCTTGATCGCCAGCACGCCCTCGGTCGGCGAGGCGTCGATCTCCTGGCCCGACTGCGGGTCCAGCACCACCGGCTGCACGCCGAAGAAGGGCCGCATCGCCGCGCCCGGCTTGGTCGCGTGGGCGCCGGGCAGGGGGGTCATCATGTGGCCGCCGGTCTCGGTCTGCCACCAGGTGTCGACGATCGGGCAATTCCCCTTGCCGACCACGTCGTTGTACCAGTTCCAGGCCTCGGGGTTGATCGGCTCACCGACCGTGCCCAGGATCCGCAGCGAGCTTAGATCGCATTTGGTTACGAAATCGTCACCCTGGCCCATCAGCGCGCGGATCGCGGTCGGCGCGGTGTAGAACTGGGTCACGCGGTGCTTCTCGCAGACCTGCCAGAAGCGGCTGGCGTCGGGATACGTCGGCACGCCCTCGAACATCAGCGTGGTGGCGCCGTTGGCGAGCGGGCCGTAGACGATGTAGCTGTGGCCGGTGACCCAGCCCACGTCCGCGGTGCACCAGTAGACGTCGCCGTCATGGTAGTCGAAGGTCACCTCATGGGTGAGCGCGGCATAGGTCAGGTAACCGCCGGTGGAATGGACCACGCCCTTGGGCTGGCCGGTAGAGCCGGAGGTGTAGAGGATGAAGAGCGGATCCTCGGCATTCATCTCGGCCGGCTGGCTGTAATCCGCGGCCTCGAGCGCCATCTCGTTGTAGTCGAAGTCGCGGCCGTCGACCCAGGTGGTCTGGCCGCCGGTGCGCTTGACGACCAGGCATTTGACGTCGTCCTTGCAGTGCAACAGCGCCTTGTCGGCATTGGTCTTGAGCGGGGTCTTGCGGCCGCCGCGGGGCGCCTCGTCGGCGGTGATGATGAGCTTGGCGTCACAGCCGTTGATCCGCGCGCTCAGCGCATCGGGCGAGAAGCCGGCGAAGACGATGGAATGGATCGCGCCGATGCGGGCGCAGGCCAGCATGGCATAGGCGGCCTCGGGGATCATCGGGAGGTAGATGATGACGCGGTCGCCCTTGCGCACGCCCAGAGATTCCAGGACGTTGGCCATGCGGCAGGTGCGGCGGTGCAGGTCGGCATAGGAGATGCTCTGCGCCGGTTCGTTGGGATCGTCGGGTTCGAAGATGATGGCGGTCTGGTTGGCGCGCTTGTCCAGGTGCCGGTCGATGCAATTGGCGGCGACGTTGAGCGTGCCGTCGCGGAACCACTCGATCTTGACCTGGCCGAGGGTGAAATCGGTGTTCTTGATCTCACTCGGCTGCTTCATCCAGTCCAGCCGCTGCGCCTGCTCGGCCCAGAACCCCTCGGGATCGGAAACCGACCGCGCATACATCTCGTCATAACGCGCCGCGTCAACGTGGGCGCGTTTCACCTGTTCTTCCGACGGGGGATAGGTGGTGCTCATTTGGCTCTCCTCCAGAAATTGTTCGGGGGCAGGGAAAACCTCCCCGCCCCCGAAATCAAGTGGTTCCTAAGTCCTGTACGGCCGCGGCGGGGTTTGCCGCGCAGCGCGCCAGGTCAGATCGCCAGGTATTCCGCGCGCAGGCTTTCGTTTTCCAGCACCTCGGCGGCGCTGCCGTCGAAGACGATGGAACCGGTGTCGAGGATCACCGCCCGGTCGGCCAGTTGCAGCGCACGCACGGCGTTCTGTTCGACGATGATCGTGGTCATGCCCTGTTCCTTGATGTGGCGCAGGGTCTTTTCGATCTCGTCGACGATGACCGGGGCCAGCCCCTCGTAGGGTTCGTCGAGCAGCAGCACCTTGATGTCGCGCGCCAGTGCCCGGGCGATGGCCAGCATCTGCTGTTCGCCGCCCGAGAGGGTGGTGCCCTCCTGCTTGCGGCGCTCGCCGAGGCGCGGGAACAGGTCATAAAGCCGTTCCAGAGACCAGCCGATGGGCGGCGCGATCTGGGCCAGCTGCAGGTTCTCCTCGACGGTCAGGCCGGGAATGATGCGCCGGTCCTCGGGTACGAGACCGAGGCCCGCGATGGCCGCCTGATGGGACTTCATCGTGTGCAGGGGTTGGTGATCCAGCCAGATTTCGCCGTGGTTCACCTGGGGGTCATCCAGCCGCGCGATGGAGCGCAGCGTCGTGGTCTTGCCGGCGCCGTTGCGGCCCAGCAGGGCCAGGATCTCGCCCTCGTGCACGTTGAAGCTGATGCCCTGCACGATGTAGCTCTCGCCGTAGTAGGAATGCATGTCCCAGACGGAGAGGAAGGCGGGGGCGGTTTCGGCCTGGTTGGCGTTCTTGGAAAAGTCGGGGCGGACGTTCATCTTTGGCTTCTCCCGTCCCGGGTCTGACCCGGGACCTCGTGGGTGGAGGCCCCGGCGCGAGGCCGGGGCGCGGTGTGACGGCTCAGTGCGCTTCGCCCAGATAGGCTTCCTGCACCTTGGGATGGCCCTTGATGTTTTCGGGCGCATCCTCGACCAGCGGCGTGCCCTGCGCCAGAACCGTGATCCGGTCGGCGAGGGAGAAGACCACGTGCATGTCGTGCTCGATGATGGCGATGGTGATGTCGCGCTCTTCCTTGATCTGCTTGAGCAGGTCGATGGTGTTGTTGGTGTCGGCGCGCGCCATGCCCGCTGTGGGTTCGTCCAGCAGCAAGAGCTTGGGAGACTGGACCAGGCACATGGCCATCTCCAGCCGCCGCTTGTCGCCGCGGGACATCGAGGCGGAATGCATGTGGCGCTTGTCCAGCATGTTCACCTCTTCCAGCATCTTCTCGGCCTCTTCGATGAGCGATTTCTCGTTCATCACCGACTCGATGGCATGCAGGCGATAGGCCCCGTCGCGCTTGGCGAAGAGCGGGATCATCATGTTCTCGAACACGGTCAGGTCACCGAAGATCTCGGGCGTCTGGAAGACGCGGGAAATCCCCATCTGGTTGATCTCGTGGGGAGAGCGTCCCAGCACCGACTGGCCCTGGAACATCACCGATCCGGTGTCGGGGATCAGCTTGCCGACGAGGCAGTTCAGCAGCGTCGACTTGCCGGCCCCGTTCGGCCCGATGATCGCGTGGCAGGTGTTTTCCTTCACGCTGAGGTTCACGTCGGACAGCGCCTTCAGGCCGCCGAACCGCTTGCCCACGTCCTTGACTTCAAGAATACCCATCAGTCTGTCTCCTTATTCCGCGGGCTCGGTGCTGGCCGACTTGGGATCGTCGGCCTTCTTGCGGTTGAAGAGGCGGGCGATGCGCTGACCTCCTTCGACAAGGCCGCCGGGCAGGAAGGTCACGACAAGCATGAAGATGATGCCCAGCGTCAGGTGCCAGCCCTTGCCGACGAAGGGATGGATGACGAAGACGACGAAGTCCTCGATCCCGTCCGGCAGGAAGGCGAACCAGCCGTGCAGCACGTTGTCGTTGATCTTGGAAAAGATGTTTTCCATGTACTTGATCGCACCGGCGCCCAGCACCGGGCCGATCAGCGTGCCCGCGCCGCCCAGGATGGTCATCAGCACGACCTCGCCCGAGGCTGTCCACTGCATGCGCTCGGCGCCTGCCAGCGGGTCCATCGCCGCCATCAGGCCCCCGGCCAGACCGGCATACATGCCGGAGATCACGAAGGCCGCCAGCGTGTAGGGCTTGGGGTTCAGGCCGGTGTAGTTCAGGCGCTGCTGGTTCGACTTGATCGCGCGCAGCATCATGCCGAAGGGTGAACGGAAGATGCGGATCGCCAGGTAGAAGGAGATCAGCATGACCACCGCGCAGACGTAGTAGCCGACCGAGAAGGTAAAGCTCCACGGACCGACGACCATGTCGGTGGCGGCGCGCATTTCCAGGCCAAAGAGGTTGGTCACCGGGATCGAACCGTCGGCGGTGGCCGAGGCGCCCAGGATGCGCGGATCGTCAAGCGTCAGCTGCAGGCCGGTTTCCCCGTTGGTCAGCGGCGTCAGCACCGAGTAGGCCAGCGCAAAGGACATCTGCGCGAAGGCCAGGGTGAGGATCGAGAAGTAGATCCCGGTCCGGCGCAGGCTGACAAAGCCGATGACCAGCGCGAAGAGGCCCGCGATGACGACCGACAGCAGGATCGCCGGGACGATGTTCATGCTGAGCAGCTTGAACATCCAGACCGCCGAATAGCTGCCCACCCCCAGGAAGGCGGCGTGACCGAACGACAGGTAGCCGGTCAGGCCGAAGAGGATGTTGAAGCCGATGGCGAAGATCCCGAAGATCACGAAGCGCTGCATCAGGTCCGGGTAACCGGCGTTGAACTGTGCCAGCCCGCTTTCGGTCGGGAAGGGGTTGAGGATGAAGGGCGCGAGCATTGTGAGCAGCGCCACGATGAGCAGCAGGGTGCTGTCTTTCTTGTCCAGTCCGAACATGGGCTTACTCCATCACGCCCTTGCGACCCATCAGACCGCGCGGACGGGTCAGAAGGATGACAATGGCGACAAGGTAGATGATGATCTGGTTGATGCCGGGCACGAGGGTGATGACCTCTTTCATCGAGGCAAAGCTTTCCAGGATGCCCAACAGGAACCCGGCGGCGACGGCGCCCGGAAGCGAGCCCATGCCACCCACGACGACCACGACGAAGCTGAGCACGAGGAAATCCATCCCCATGTGATAGTTGGGCGCGTTGATTGGCCCGTACATCACGCCCGCCAGGCCTGCGACCGCGGCGGCGAGGCCGAACATCAGCGTGAACCGCTTGTCGATGTCGATGCCCAGCAGGCCCACGGTTTCGCGGTCGGCCATGCCGGCGCGGACCACCATCCCGAAGGTGGTGAACTGCAGGAAGGCAAAGACCGCGCCGATGATCGCGACGGCAAAGCAGAAATAGACGATCCGCCAGATCGGGTAGACGATGGTCGAGGTCAGCTGAGCCACGCCGGTCAGCGCCTCGGGGGCGGGGGTCTGGATCGGGTTTGCGCCGTAGAAGTACTTGATGACTTCCTGCAGCACGATGGCCAGGCCGAAGGTCACCAGGATCTGGTCGGCATGCGGGCGCTTGTAGAAATGCTTGATCAGACCGCGTTCCATGACGAAGCCGATGAGGATCATGATCGGAATGGCAAAGAGGATCGCCAATGGCACGGACCAGTCGATGATGGTCGATCCCATTTCGGGCCCGAACCAGCTTTCGACATAGGGTGTCTTGACCTTGAGCGGGTTGCCCAGGAAGTCGGTCTTGGTCGGATCGACGGTTTCGAACGACAGGTTCAGGATACGTTGCAGTGTCACCGAGCAGAAGGCGCCGATCATGAACAATGCGCCATGCGCAAAGTTGACCACGCCCAGCGTGCCGAAGATGAGTGTCAGTCCCAGCGCGATCAGCGCATAGGCCGAGCCCTTGTCGAGCCCGTTGAGAACTTGGAGGATGATGGCGTCCATTGTCCCACCCTTTGCGGTCGGAGTGCGGAAAAAGAGAGGACCCGTGTCAGCGGGCCGAGGGGGAGTGTGCTGGGTGGGCAGGGCACATGGCCCTGCCCGACACGCGGCCCCGCGAGGGCCCGGCGTGATTACGCGCCCGGGTTGCAGGAGCCCAGCGAGCCGCCTGCGAACATCGGGTGATCGGGTGCGTATTCGACCTGCGCGCGCGGCGTGACTTCGACGATCTCCAGAAGGTCGAATTCCGAGGTCGGGTTGTCTTTCCCCTTCACGACCAGCACGTCCTTGAAGCACTGGTGGTCTTCGGCGCGGTAGAGGGTCGGGCCGTTGCCCAGGCCGTCGAACTCGTAGCCTTCCAGGGCTTCGGCGATGGCGCAGGGGTTGAACGACCCGGCGCGCTGTGCCGCGTCCGCGTACAGCAGGGTCTGGACATAGCAGGTGTGCGCGGCCTGGCTTGGCGGGAAGCCGTACTTGGTGCCGAAGGACTTGACGAATGCCTTGGAACCCTCGTCCTGCAACGACCAGTGCCAGTTGGTCGAGCCGAAGATGCCCTTGACGTTGGCGCCTGCACCCTTGGCCATCAGGCGCGAGTACAGCGGCACGACGATCTCGAAGTCCTTGCCGTTGACGACCTTCTCACGCAGGCCGAACTGGACCGCGTTGGTCAGCGAGTTGACCATGTTCCCGCCGTAGTGGTTCAGGACCAGCACGTCGGCGCCCGAGTTCAGGACCGGCGCGATGTAGGACGAGAAGTCGGTGGCGGCCAGCGGCGTCAGCACGTTGTTGACGGTTTCCCAGCCCAGTGCCTCGGTGGCGGCGGCGATGGATTCCTGCTGGGTCCAGCCCCAGGTGTAGTCGGCGGTCAGGTGATAGGCCTTGCGGTCGTTGCCGTACATCTTGGCCAGCACCGGCGCCAGCGCGGCACCCGACATGTAACCGTTGAAGAAGTGACGGAAACCGTTGGCCTTCTTGTCCTTGCCGGTGGTGTCGTTCGAGTGGGTCAGACCGGCCATGAAGATGACGCCGGCTTCCTGGCAGAGACCCTGGACCGCGATCGCCACGCCCGAGGAGGAGCCGCCGGTGATCATGATGGCGCCGTCTTTTTCGATCATCGACTTGGCCGATGCGCGCGCGGCGTCCGATTTGGTCTGGGTGTCGCCGGTGACGTATTCCACCTTCTTGCCCAGGATGCCCGTGCCGTCCAGGGCCTTGGACGAGAAGGTCGACAGCATGCCGCCGTCGCCGCCGCCGTTCAGGTGTTCGACCGCCAGTTCGTAGGCGCGCAGCTCGTCAGCGCCCTCATCCGCGTAGGGGCCGGTTTGCGGAACGTTGAAGCCCAGGGTCACGGTGCTGCCGGTGGGTGCGTTGGTATAGCCCGAATGGCTGGCCGCCGACAGGTAGGTGGGCAGTGCCAGGCCGGCACCGGCCACGGCACCAGTCTTGATCACGCCACGGCGCGTCACGTTGAGTTTGGACATGAAATCCTCCCGTTTCGAAAAAGCCGCCCCGGAATTCTCCTCAGTCTTCGGGGGCGTTCGCACATCTGTGCAAATGCAGTATGGCAGGGGGATGGAAAATTGCGCAACAAGCGCTTTACGAGTAACACTTTTTTTGTCAACGTCTGAAAAGTAGACAGCGGTATTCTGTAAAGGTGTTTATGTTGCGTTGCAGAAACCCCTTGAATCGGCAAAGGAAAGCCCCATGCCTCGCGATACACTGACGGGATCGCGAATCCGCGAAAGACGGGTGCTGCGCGGCATGAAACAGGCCGATCTGGCCCGAAAGGCCGGTATCTCTGCATCTTACTTGAATCTTATCGAGCATAATCGCCGCAGAATCGGCGGCAAGCTGCTGCTTTCCATCGCCGAGATCCTGCGCGTCGAGCCGGCCGCCCTGACAGAAGGCGCGGGGGCCGCGCTGATCGCTTCGCTGCGCGAGGCTGCCGCCGACATGCCGCAGGTTTCGGCGGAACTGGACCGGGTCGATGAATTCGCCGGGCGCTTTCCGGGCTGGGCGCAACTGCTGGCCGACAGCCGCACCCGTGTCGCCCAGCTGGAACGCAGCCTCGAGACATTGAACGACCGTATGACACATGACCCGCACCTGGCGGCCTCGCTGCACGAGATGCTGTCGACGGTGACGGCGATCCGGTCCGCCGCCTCGATCCTGGCCGAACCCGGGGAGGTGGACGCGGAATGGCAGGCGCGCTTTCACCGCAACATCTACGAGGACAGTGCTCGCCTGGCCGAGACCAGCCGGGGGCTTGTCACCTACCTGGAGGCGGACGAGAGCTCGCCGCTGGAAACCGGCGCCCCGCAAGAGGAGCTGGACGCGGCGCTGGAAAAGGCGGGGCACACGGTGCCCGAACTGGAGGCGGGGGCCGACCTGGACGCGGCGCTGGCCAAGTTGGGCCGGGGATTGTCAGGGCCGGCGCGCGGGCTCTTGCGGGGCTGGCTGGACCGATATGCCAGTGATGCCGAGGCTTTGCCGCTGGATCGGCTGCGCCCTGCGGTCGAAGAGCATGGCCCCGATCCGGCGGCGCTGTCCGCGGCGCTGGGGGCGGACCCGGCCCGCATCATGCGCCGCCTTGCCGCCATGCCGCCCGAGGATCTGCCCACCCCGGTGGGTCTTGCGATCTGCGACAGCTCGGGCGTGCTGACCTACCGCAAGCCGCTGCCGGATTTTCCGATGCCCCGGTTCGGCGCGGCCTGTCCGCTCTGGCCGCTCTACCGTGCGCTGTCGCGTCCGCATGTGATCCTGGCCGGGCCGGTGATGCAGGTCGGGCGCAGCGGCGCCGTGCTCTGGGCCGATGCCCTGGCCACGCCGCAGGCCGGCCCGGCGGTCAATGCCGATCCACTTTACCAGGCGCAGATGCTGGTGCGTCCGCTGCCGCAGGGGACAGAGCCGCCCGCGACGCTGCCGCAACTGGGTGTGGCCTGCCGGGTCTGCCCGCGCGAATCCTGCGAGGGACGGCGTGAGCCCTCGATCCTGGCCTCGACCCGGCGCTGACCCTGACGCGGCGGTCTGGTGGGTGGTTTGGCCTTAGTCCGGACACCTCAAAGGCTTACGCTGGGTCAGAAAACGCCGCGTTAGCGACAACAGTATTTTGACACCGGTTGCGATAACCGCCTAGACTTGACCTCACCTGCTTTAGGATAGGCGCAAAAAGACCTGGGAGGCGGGATGCGGGGGGAAGATATGGGCGGACAGGTTCTGCTGATCGAGGACGAGCCGAATATCATTGAAGCGATCCGATTCATATTGTCCCGCGACGGCTGGCAGGTGCACACCCATTCCAACGGCACCGACGCCGCGCAGATCGTGCGGGACCGGGCGCCCGACGTGGTGATCCTGGACGTGATGCTGCCGGGGCGGTCGGGGTATGACATCCTGCGCGAATTGCGAGAGGACCCCGCCCATTCCGACCTGCCGGTGCTGATGCTGACCGCGCGAGGCCAAAGCAAGGACCGCGAGATGGCCGAGCGTGCCGGCGCCAGCCGCTTCATGACCAAGCCCTTCTCGAACGCCGAGGTGCTCGACGCCGTACGGGCCCTGTCGGCGCAATGACCCGCCCGCCCGGAGGCGTGCCGCCGCGTCCGCCGGGCAAGCCGCCTGCGCGCCATGCGCCGTTCCAGATCGAACGCCAGAGCTTTCGCCGCCGCCGCCTGATCGATGCCGCCTGTGCCTTGCCCCTACTGGGCTGGGTGCTGTGGTGGTTGCCGCTCTTGTGGCGGGGAGCCGACGCGCCGATGCCTGCCTCGCTCGTGCTGGTCTATATCTTCGGGATCTGGTTGGGGCTTGCGCTGGCGGCGGCCCGGCTGGTCCGCCTGCTGGGGGGCGCGCGCAACACATCGCCACTGCCCGAGGGTGACGACCCGTGAGCACGCTGAACCTGCTGGCGGCGATCTCGATCGCCTATGTCGCGCTGCTCTTCGGTGTCGCCTTCTTCGCCGAGCGCGCGGCGCAGAGCGGGCGGGTGCGCTGGCTGCGAGCGCCCATCGTCTACACGCTGTCACTGTCGATCTACTGCACCGCCTGGACCTTTTACGGCGCGGTGGGCAGCGCGGCGCGCAACGGGTTCGAGTACCTGACGATCTACCTGGGCCCCAGCCTGGTCATGCTGGGCTGGTGGTGGATCCTGCGCAAGCTGGTGCGGATCGGGCGCAACCAGCGCATCACCTCCATCGCCGACCTGATTTCGTCCCGCTATGGCAAGTCCAACCTGCTGGGCATCGGCGTCACCATCCTGGCGGTGATCGGCACCACGCCCTATATCGCGCTGCAACTGCAATCCGTGACGCTCTCGGTCGAGGTGTTCTCCGAACCCGTCCCGATCGAGGAAGCCGGCAACAGCCTGACTGCCTTCTGGGTGGCTGCGGGGCTTGCGGTTTTCACCGTCATCTTCGGCACCCGCAACCTGGACGCCAATGAACGTCATCACGGTGTCGTCATGGCCATCGCCGTCGAGGCGGTGGTCAAGCTGACCGCGCTGGTGGCACTGGGCGTCTTCGTGGTCTGGGGGCTGTCGGGCGGGGTCGCCGCGACGCTGGCGCGGATCGACGCCTCGGAACTGGGCACATGGCAGGTGAACAACGGGCGCTGGGCCGGGGTCATGCTGCTGTCGGCGGCGGCCTTCCTCTGTCTGCCGCGGATGTTCCAGGTGCTGGTGGTCGAGAACGACAACGACGCCCAGCTTCGCATGGCCGCCTGGGCCTTCCCCTTGTACCTCATGGCGATGAGCCTGTTCATCGTGCCGATCGCGGTGACCGGGCTCGACCTGCTGCCCGAGGGATCGAACCCCGACCTCTTCGTCCTGACCCTGCCGCTCAGCCAGGGGCAGGAGGGGCTGGCGCTGCTTGCTTTCCTGGGCGGGTTCAGCTCGGCGACCTCGATGGTCATCGTCGCGGCAATCGCGCTGTCGACGATGGTGTCGAACCATATCGTGATGCCGGTCTGGCTGCGCCTGCGCGAAGGAACTGCCAGCGTTTCGGGCGATGTGCGCAACGTGGTGCTGCTGTCGCGGCGGCTGTCCATCGCGGGTGTGCTGCTGCTGGGCTATCTCTATTACGCGCTGTCCGGGGGGCGTACGGAACTGGCCGCCATTGGCCTGATCGCCTTTACCGGGGTGGCGCAGGTGCTGCCGGTGCTGATGGGCGGGATCTTCTGGCGCGGGGCGACGCGCGTGGGGGCGCTGGCGGGGCTGACGGCGGGGTTCTCGATCTGGGTCTACACGCTGTACCTGCCGAGTTTCGGCCCCGGCACGGTTTTGCCCGCAAGCTGGTTCGCCGATGGCCCGCTTGGCATCACCCTGCTGCGGCCAGAGGCGCTCTTCGGTGTCAGTTTCGACGACAAGCTGCTGCATGCCGTGTTCTGGAGCCTGCTGCTGAACACTCTGGCCTTTGTCGGGGGGTCGCTGTTCAGTGCCGCTTCGCCGCTGGAACGGTTGCAGGGGGCGCAGTTCGTCTCGGCCCGGGCGGCGGGGGCGGGGCCGCGCAGCTGGCTGCAAAGCACCGCCGAGAGCGAGGACCTGATGGTCATGACGCAGCGCATCCTCGGCCCCGACGAAGCGCAGGCGCTGTTCCTGCGAGAGGCGCGCGCGCAGGGGCTGGAAGGTGAACTGCCCGCGCCGACGCCGGAATTCCTGCAGGTGCTGGAACGCGAACTTGCCGGGTCGGTGGGGGCGGCGACGGCCCATGCGATGGTGGGCCAGATCACCGGCGGGGCGATGGTCTCGGTCGAGGACCTGATGGCCGTGGCCGACGAGACCGCGCAGATGATGGAATATTCCGCCCGGCTGGAGGCGCAGTCGCTGGAGCTGAGCCGCACCGCAGCCCAGCTGCGCCGGGCCAATGACAAGCTGACGCGGCTGTCGGTGCAAAAGGATGCCTTTCTCAGCCAGATCAGCCACGAGTTGCGCACGCCCATGAGCTCGATCCGCGCCTTCTCCGAGATCCTGCGCGACACCCAGGGCCTGACCCGCGCGGACCAGAACCGCTACGCCTCGATCATCCATGACGAGGCGATGCGCCTGACCCGGCTGCTGGACGATCTGCTGGACCTGTCGGTGCTGGAAAACGGCCAGGTGAACCTCAACCTCACTGAGGGCCGGCTCGAGGACATCCTTGACCGTGCGGTTTCGGCGGCGCTGGCGGACGAGGCCGGGTCGGGGATCCGGGTGATCCGGCGGCGGGTGGGCGAACAGGTGCGGCTGACCACCGATGTCGAGCGGCTGAGCCAGGTGTTCATCAACCTGATCTCCAACGCGCGCAAGTATTGCGACGCCGAGGCGCCGGAATTGCAGATCGTGGTGACGGATGCGCGCGGCCAGCTGCTGGTGGATTTCATCGACAACGGGTCGGGCGTGGCGCCCGAGGCGCAGGACGTGATCTTTGAGAAGTTCGCCCGTGTCAGCGATCAGAAGGCCGGTGGCGCGGGGCTGGGCCTGGCGATTTCGCGGCAGATCGTGACGCGCCTGGGGGGAGAGATTTCCTATCTGGCCGACAGAGGTGGTGCGGCCTTTCGCGTGGTCCTGCCGGTGCGCCAGGAGATGGCGGCGCAATAGGGCGCGCTGTCCGGGTCGATTTTCTCAACAAATTCCTGATCGTTAAAGCGCTTGGTAACCAAATCCGCTGATAACGGGCCGTGGAGGCAGTTGATGACGGGCGATTTTCTGCATGGCTGACGGTGCACGCAATGACGTACTTGGGCAAAAAGCCCAGGCGGCTCAGCGCGCCTATGAGGCGCGCGGCATGTCGCTGCCCAAGGCATTGCGCCGGGCGCTGTCGCGCACCGCGGATGTGCTCTGGGACCTGGCGCTGGTGACGCAATCCGTCACGGTCGAGATGCTCGACCAGGACGAGGTGGTCGAGGCGCTGGGCCAACGCGACCTGCTGATCCTGCTGGACGGGCCGGAGGGCGCCCTGGGGCTCGTCTCTGTCGACCGCCAGGTGCTGACCGGCGTGGTCGAGGTGCAGACCATCCAGCAAGTCACCCAGATGCCGGTCGAGGAAGACCGGATCCTGACCCAGACCGATGCGGCCATGATGGCCCCCTTGATCGACGGCGCGCTGACCCGGCTGGCCGACACGATGCAGGGGCATCCGCTGCATCTGCAACTGGATGGTTATCGTTTCGGCGCCATGCTGGAGGATTCGCGCGCCGCCGGGCTGATCCTTGACGCGGCGGCCTATCGCGCCTTCCGGGCCGAGATCGACCTGGCCCTGGGGCGGCGGCGCGGACGGATGACGCTCTTCCTGCCCGAACGCAAGCTGAGCCAGGACACGCCCGAGGCCGGGCGCGGCGTCGGCCCGCACGAGGAACGGTTGAGCCGGGTGGCGGCGCGGCTGGATGCCAAGCTGGCCCGGATCACCCTGCCGTTGGGCCGGGCCGAGGCGCTGAAGCCCGGCGACCTTCTCTCGCTGCCCCCGGATGCGCTGGACAGGATCGAGGTGACGGCAGGTCGTGGCGACCTGGTCGCGCGTGGCCGGTTGGGGCAGTTGAACGGGTTGCGCGCGGTGCGGTTGAACTGGCCAGCGACGGGTGTGACAGCAGCCTCGCTGGGGATGCCTGCTGCTGCGGAAACGCCGGAGGCGGGTTTCGGCCATGAGGCGCCTGCGGCAGCGGCAGTGGACCCGGCCGTGCCCGACCTGCCGCAGGTGGCTGAACCTGCCGAGGAAAAACTGCCCGATCTGCCGCCGATGGATTTCGATGGCGGCGATTTCGATTTCTCGGACCTTGGGGGCGATACCTCGGCGGAGGATGGCGGGGAACCGATGGCCGCCTTGCCGGAGATCGACATGGGGGACGGTTTTGACGCCGCGCCACTGGATTTCGATTTCGAGGAGGATTGAGCGGCGTGCTCAAAAAGAAGTCACGTGCCGATCGTTCAGGGGTGCACTAACGGGGCGCGGGGCCAACATGAAAGGCTCCCGTGTCGCGGACGCGGGAGCCTGACGTTCAACACTTCAGGGCTTGGACAGGGTTTCCAGCGTCGGGCGCAGCCCGGCAAGGTTGTAGCCCGCCTTGGCCGCCGTCTCGATCACCGCATCGGCGCCCAGCGTCTCTGCCTGACCCAACGCCCAGATCACCGAGCAACGCGTGCCCGAGGCGCAGTAGGCCAGAACCGGCCCTTTGGCACCTGCGATCAGCTCTGCCTGCCGCAGGATGTTCTCCGCGGTCATGGTCTGATGCGTGATCGGCAGCACCTCGAACCGCAGGCCCTGCGCCTCGATCGCCTGGCGCATGGCGTTGGCCTGATGCGAAGGCGGAACCTCCGCATCGGGCCGGTTGTCGATGACCAGGGCATAGCCCGCAGCCTTGATCGCCTCCGCATCCTCGGGGTCGATCTGGGGAGAGACGTGATACTGGTCGGTCAATACGCGTGGTGTCATGGCTTTCGGTTTATTCCGCCGGAACGGCCCTGTCCAGACGCGCGCGCAGCATCGGTGCAATCAGCATCCCGCCGATCATCGCAACGAGGAAGGCATAGAGACCCGGGCCGCCATAGCTGAGCGAGGCGATCGAGGGGCCGGGGCAGAGCCCGACGAGTCCCCAGCCGATCCCGAACATGACAGAGCCGAGGATCAGCTTGCCGTCGATTTCCTTCGACGGCGCCGGCGGCAGCGGCAAGCCGGTCAGCGAGGTCGTGCGGCGGCGGCGGATGAGCCAGGCAATGGCCATCGGGATCATGGCGCCGCCCATGACAAAGGCCAGCGTCGGGTCCCAGTTGCCGAAGACGTCCAGCCAGCCCTGCACCTTGGTGGTGTCGGTCATGCCCGAGATGAAAAGCCCGGCGCCGAACAGCCCGCCGGCAAGGAATGCAACAAGAAGTCGTGCCATGTCAGATCACTCCAAGGATGTGGCGGAAGAGGACGACGCCAAGGCCGCCGGCAAGGATGTAGCAGCAGGTGGCCACGATCCCGCGCACCGACAGCCGGGACATGCCACAGACGCCGTGCCCCGAGGTGCAGCCGTTCGCGATGCGCGTGCCGATCCCGACCAGCAGGCCGGCGGCCACCAGAACCGTGTAGTTGTCGGTGATATGCGTATCCACCGCACGGTAGAAGGGCATCAGCAGCACCGGCAGCAGCGCCACGCCCACCAGGAAGACGATGCGCTCGGCGGCAGTGGACCAGCCCGAGCCATCGACGAGGCCGCCGATGATGCCGCTGGCGCCCATGATGCGGCCGTTGCCCAACAGGTAGACAGCGCCGCCCGTGCCGATCAGCATTCCGCCGATCAGGCCCCAGATCCAGTCGATAGGCATGTGTATGTTTCCTTTTTTGTCAGCCCGGCCCGCTCCCGGTTCGCCACGGGAGGAAGTCTCGCCGGAAAAATGCCTCTGCGCGGAGGCAGGGACGCCCCCCGCGCAGAGTGCCGTCAGGGTCAGAGCTTGTTGACCGGGACCTTGAGAAAGACGTTGCCCTTTTCATCCGCCGGCGGCATCTGGCCCGCGCGCATGTTCACCTGCAGCGAGGGGATGATGAGCTTGGGCATGGCCAGCGAGGCATCGCGGGTGTCGCGCATGTGCACGAAATCTTCCTTGGTCTTGCCTTCGCCGACATGGACGTTGGTCGCTTTCTGTTCGCCCACGGTGGTTTCCCAGGCGTATTCGTCGCGGCCCGGGGCCTTGTAGTCGTGGCCGACAAAGATCCGTGTTTCGTCCGGAAGGGCGAGGATCTTTTGCACGGAGTCATACATGGTCTCGGACGAACCGCCGGGGAAGTCGCAGCGGGCAGTGCCGAAATCGGGCATGAACAGCGTGTCGCCCACAAAGGCCGCGTCGCCGATGACATAGGTCAGGCAGGCGGGCGTGTGACCCGGCGTATGCAGGACGTCGACGCGCAACTGCCCGATGTGGACCGAGTCGCCCTCCTGGAAGAGCTGGTCGAACTGCGAGCCGTCGCGCTGGAACTCGGTGCCCTCGTTGAAGACCTTGCCAAAGGTGTCCTGCACGATCTTGATGCGGTCGCCGATGCCGATCTTGCCGCCCACGCGCTCCTGGATGTAGGGCGCGGCGGAAAGGTGGTCGGCGTGGACGTGGGTTTCCAGCAACCACTCGACCTTGTAGCCTTTTTCCTTGACGAAGGCGATCACGGCGTCGGCGGATTTCGTGTCGGTGCGGCCGGACGAATAATCGAAGTCCAGAACGCTGTCGATGATGGCACAGGACGTGCCATTGGGGTCGCGCACGACGTAAGAGATCGTGTTCGTGGCGTCGTCGAAGAAGGCAGTGACTTCGGGTTTCATGTCTGTTCCCTCCAAACTTTCTGGATCATCATATACGTAAACATGAATATGTTTCAAGAGGGAAGGTGCGATTGATATGCATCAAGGTCTGTGCTGCGACGGTTTGACAGAGTGCCGGAAAGGTCATGGAGGCTTGCATCATGTCGCATCACGCACGGAAACTGGCACTGCTTGAACGGCTGCGCGCGCTGGGCGTGCGGCTGGACGGAATCGAAGAGGCGCTGGAAGCACCTCATTCGAAGGACTGGGAAGACCAGGCCATCGAACGCGAGGGCGAAGAGGTGCTGGAGCGGCTGGGCGCCAGTGGACAGGCAGAGGTGGCGCGGATCCGCGCCGCCCTGGGTCGCATGGCGCGTGGCGAATACGGGATCTGCACCCGCTGTGGCGAGGAGATTTCACCGGAACGACTGGAAGCGGTGCCAGAGGCGCCGCTGTGCAAGACCTGCGCCGCCGAGGTTTGAGGCGGCCCCAAGTTCAGGAGGTACGACATGTCAAAGGAACTGGAGGCGCGGCTCGAATCGTTGCGCGAGGAATTGGCGGCAGCCCAGGGCGAGGCGCGGGACGATCTTATGGAACACCTGGAACAAGCGGTTCTGGGGCTGGAAGGCGTCGGCGCCGAAATTCCCGCCTGGGCGCGCGAGATGGTTGAGGCGCATCACGAGGACGAAGCCGAGGACGGCTTTGACAACATGCCCGTCTGAATCGCGTTTCAGCGCGTTTCGGACGTGTCGGCCCGGGGTTAGACCAATAGCGCAGGGCAACGCCCGCCGTCGGCCATGCCGGCCGGGCGGATCTGCTTGTTGTCCCTCTTGGAAGGGCCTGAAAACGGCGGCCGCCGAAACGGATCGGTATTCCGGGATTGCCAGGCCCCGGCCCATCGGGGACTTTCGCCCCCTCGTCGCGCGCATCACGGGTGGCCCGAAGGGGCCAGGTGATCCGGTTTTCAGTGATCGATCGCGGGCAAGACTGCGCGCCGCGGGTTAAGGAAGGCTGACAGGACCGCGCGGTGCCTCGCGGGCCCGGACACGATCCGGCGCTTCAGCCCATGAAGATCCCAAGGATCACCATCATCAGGCCGATCACCGACAGGAACAGCGCGCCCATGTTCAGCGGCACGACCTTGCGCACCACCGCGCGCAGCTCTTCGTCCGACAGGTTCGCGCGCCGCGCGCTCCAGACACGGACGATGCACCAGACCAGCCCGGCCAGTCCCGCCACCGAGAGCGCCGCGCCTCCCCAGATCAGTGCCGCCATTGTCGCTGTCCCCCTGGATGTCTACGCCGCTGCGCCTAGCGCATGCCCGCCGCAGAGTGCAAGCCCCGGCTTGCGCGCTCTTGATGGGGGCCACGGGCCTGGGGTATCGAAGGACCCTATAAGGTCACGAGGCTGAAGAGGCAGACATGCAGGATACGGGAACCGACAGCTACGGCGTCGCCGCGGGCGAGCTCAAGCAGTTCATAGAGCGCGTCGAGCGGCTCGAAGAGGAAAAGAAGGAGGTCGCCGAGCAGATCAAGGAGGTCATGGCCGAGGCCAAGGGGCGCGGCTATGACACCAAGGTCATGCGCAAGGTGATCGCCCTGCGCAAGCGCGACGCCGACGACATCGCCGAGGAAGAGGCGGTTCTGGACATGTACAAGGCCGCGCTGGGCATGGGCTGAAGGTCACGGAGGGCAGGGCGGGCCGGGGTCCGGCGCGCTCTGCCCGGTTATTGAGCATTTTGCCCGCAACGGGATCAGCAGAGCCTTTCACGCCCGTTGCACCACTCGTCACGGCCCGTTAGCGTACCTGTTACAAGACAGTGATAGGGTGGACCGCACGGGCATGAACGATCAAGTCTATTTTGACGAGATGCTGGGCACGGAGGGCAAGGTACGCAGGCCCTACCAGCCCTTCAACACCTGGTTCGAAGGCGAGGATCCCAAGCATCTGCGCGCCAAGCAACGCGAGGCAGAGGACCTGTTCCGCCTCACGGGCATCACCTTCAACGTCTATGGAAGGGCCGAGGCAGAAGAACGGCTGATCCCCTTCGACATTATCCCGCGCATCATATCCGGCCGCGAGTGGCAAAAGCTGAGCCGTGGGATCGAACAGCGGGTGCGCGCGATCAATGCCTTTCTCTACGACATCTACCACGGCCAGGAGATCGTGAAGGCCGGGCGCCTGCCCGAAGAGATGATCTCTCGCAACGACGCCTTCCTGCCCGAGATGATCGGCATGCGCCCGCCGGGCGGGGTCTATACCCATATCGTCGGCATCGACCTGGTGCGCACGGGTCCGGACGAATTCTATGTCCTCGAGGACAACGCGCGCACACCCTCGGGCGTCAGCTACATGCTGGAAAACCGCGAGACCATGCTGCAGATGTTCCCCGAGCTCTTCTCGGAGAACCGAGTGCAGCCGGTGTCGACCTATCCCGGCGATCTCTACAATTCTCTGGCCGCCTGCGCGCCCGAGGGCCTCGGCCGCAAGCCCACCGTCGGCCTGTTGACGCCGGGGATCTACAACTCGGCCTATTTCGAACACAGCTTCCTTGCGGACGAGATGGGCGTCGAGCTGGTCGAGGGTCACGACCTGCGGGTCGAAGACGGTCGTCTTTGCATGCGCACGACCCTGGGGTACAAGCCGATCGACGTGCTGTATCGCCGGGTCGACGACGATTTCCTTGATCCGCTGACCTTCAACCCCGACAGTGCGCTGGGTGTGCCGGGGATCATGGATGTCTACCGCGCCGGCAATCTGACCATCGCCAACGCGCCCGGCACCGGCATCGCCGACGACAAGGCGATTTACAGCTACATGCCTGAAATCGTGGAGTTCTACACCGGGGAACGGCCCTTGCTTGAAAACGTGCCGACCTGGCGCTGTTCCGACAAGGAGTCGCTGGCCTACGTTCTGGACAACCTCAAGGAACTGGTCGTCAAGGAGGTGCACGGCTCTGGCGGCTACGGCATGCTGATCGGCCCCACCGCCACCAAGAAAGAGCTGGCCGAATTCCGCAAGAAGCTGGGAGCGCGGCCCGGAAATTACATCGCCCAGCCGACGCTGAGCCTGTCGACCGTGCCGATCTTTACCAAGTCGGGCCTGGCGCCGCGCCACGTCGACCTGCGGCCCTTCGTGATGGTCAGCCCCAAGGGGATCAATATCACGCCGGGCGGGCTGACCCGCGTGGCGCTGAAGAAGGGCTCGCTCGTGGTGAACTCCTCGCAGGGCGGGGGCACCAAGGACACCTGGGTGCTGGAGGACTGACGCGCGATGTTGGGAAAAACGGCAAACGGCCTGTTCTGGATGTACCGCGCGCTGGAGCGCGCCGAAAACACTGCCCGCCTGATCGAGACCGGACAGCGCATCGCACTGACCCGCATGGGCGCTTCGGACGAGGAATGGCGGTCCGTCCTGCAGTCGGCGGGCGCGCTGGACGGGTATACTGCGGGCCATGAGAAAGTGACCAAGGACGCGGCCATCGACTGGTTGCTGCGGTCGCGTGACAACCCGTCTTCGGTCCTCTCCTGTGTCGAACAGGCGCGGTTGAACGCCCGCATGGTGCGCACCGCCCTGACCGGCGAGGTCTGGGAGGCAATGAACGGCACCTACATGCGGGTCAAGGAGGTGCTGTCCCGCAAGGTCGGCGAACGCGACCTGCCACAGGTGCTGGGCATGATCCGGCAACGCACCGGGCTGGTGCGCGGTGCCACCCACGGCACCATGCTGCGCAACGACATCTACGATTTCGCGCGCATCGGCACCTTCCTGGAACGGGCCGACAACACCGCGCGCATCATTGACGTGAAATACTATGTCCTGCTGCCATCGGTCACGGCGGTGGGGACCTCCATCGACAACGTGCAGTGGGAAACCATCCTGCGTTCCGTCTCGGGGCAGGGGGGCTACCGGATGGAATACGGCGGTTCGACGGAGCCGCGCGACATCGCGCAGTTCCTGATCCTGAACCGCCGGATGCCGCGCTCGCTGGCCTTTTGCGCGCGCAAGCTGCGGGACAACCTCGGATTCCTGGGGGGGGACTATGGTGAACGTGCGGCCTCTTACGCCAAGATCGACCATATCGACCGCGCTTACCTGAGTTTCGACATCGACGCGGTGTTCGACTACGGCCTGCACGAGTACATCCAGAAGATGCTGTTGCTGCTGGGTGACCTCGGGCGCCAGATCGAAGTCGACTACCGGTTCTACGAATGACTGCCCAGAGGCCCCGATGAACCTGACCATCCGCCACATCACCCGCTACCGTTTCGAAGAACCGGTGAGCTTTGGCCTGCAACAGCTGCGCAAGACACCCAAGTCGCGGCACAGCCAGAACGTGCTGCGCTGGGAGACCTCCGTCACCGGCGGCACGCAGGCGCTGTCCTATACCGACCATCACCAGAACACCGTTGATCTGATCGAGATCGAGCGCGGCGCGCAGGAACTGGTCATCACCTGCGAGGGTGAGGTCGAACTGGCCGACAACCACGGCGTCGTGGGCCGCCACCTGGGCCCGGCGCCGCTCTGGCTTTACCGCCGGGTAACGCCGCAGACCAAGGCGGGGCAGGGCGTGCGCGCGCTGGTCCGCAGCGTGTCGGGCGATACCGAGCTGGACCGCGCCCACGCCCTGATGGCGGCGGTGGCCGAGGCCGTGACATACGAGGTCGGATCCTCCGAATCCGACTGGACCGCCGAGGAAGCGCTCTCTGCGGGCCGGGGCGTCTGCCAGGACCATACCCATGTCTTCATCGCCTGCGCCCGCGAAATGGGCCTGCCGGCGCGCTACGTCTCTGGCTACCTGATGCTGGATCACACCACGGAACAGGACGCCATGCACGCCTGGGCAGAGGCACATCTGCCGGGTCTTGGCTGGGTCGGTTTCGACTGTTCGAACAGCATTTCGCCTGACCAGCGCTATGTCCGCGTGGCCACCGGCATGGATTACCACGACGCGGCACCGGTGCGCGGCACCCGTCAGGGCGGCGCGCTGGAGGCGCTGGACGTGGAAATAGAGGTTGCCCAGCAGTAATCGCGAGGCGGCCCGGGCGGCACGTCCCGCCACGGAATCCGTGCTGCCCGGAACTGGCGCTTGTCGGCTCCCTGTCCTGACCGTAGAAGGCCTCTGGATACGGGCAGGAAAGGCACGCGCGGGATGACCTATTGCGTTGGGATGATGCTGAACCGGGGGTTGGTCTTCATGTCCGACACCCGCACCAATGCCGGGCTCGACAATATCTCGACCTACGGCAAGATGAAGATCTGGGAAGCCGAGGGTGATCGTGTGATCACCCTGCTCAGCGCAGGCAACCTTGCCACGACCCAGGCCGTGGTCAGCGAGCTTGACGAACGCGTCAAGGCACATGGCGAGCGTAACCCTTCGGTGCTGGAGTCCGCCTCGATGTACCAGGTGGCGCGGCTGGTGGCCGACACACTGCGGGACGTGATCGCGCGCCATTCGGATACCGGCCAGCGCGCCTCGTCGGTGTTCAACGCCACGCTGATCCTGGGCGGACAGATCGCCGGCGGCCCGCCGCGCCTGTTCCTGATCTATCCCGAGGGAAATTTCATCGAGGCAGGGCCGGACACGCCCTTTTTCCAGATCGGCGAGATCAAGTACGGTCGCCCGATCCTGGTACGGGCCTACGATCCCGACC
Organism: Antarctobacter albus; assembly: GCF_900101505.1. Lineage (GTDB taxonomy): Bacteria > Pseudomonadota > Alphaproteobacteria > Rhodobacterales > Rhodobacteraceae > Antarctobacter > Antarctobacter albus. Next base: position 162,779 of record NZ_FMZI01000011.1, on the reverse strand, counting down.
TGGATTTCAACGAGGCCATGAAGCTGTTGCTGGTGAGTTTCGACAGCACGGTCAAGGCCAACCTGACCGTGGGCGCGCCCTTTGACTATCACCTTTACACGGTAGACAGCCTGGTGCGCGGCGACACCGGGCGGGTCGAGCAGGACGATCCCTATTTTCAGACCATCAGCCAGGGCTGGGGTGATGCATTGAAACAGGCTTTGGACAGCCTGCCGGCCTTCGGGTCGATGTCCGGCAACTAGGTTAAGGGCGCGGCCCTCCGACCGCGCCTTTCAGAATGGCTTGACGGGACCCCGCCGTGCGGCAAACCACGACCGGCAGGTGTGTGCCATACGGTCAGCCGGCCTCCTGGATGGTGGCCAGGAAGAAAACCAGTTCGAGAATCCGGGCCTGTGCCGACGGCATGTCCGTCTGACCGCCGCCGTATTCGCCTTGCTGCGCAATGATCTCGGCATTGAACCGGTTGCCCCAGATCGGCATCTCGCTGGTGCCATGCGCGCGAGTCTGGCCAGCATCGGCAATGAGGTCATAGACCTGTTGCGCCGGAAACTGGCCGCCGTTGCGCTCTGATATCCTCGTCAGGTCAGATGGCGCGGACTTGAGGTAGTCGAGGATCGGACCGCCCCCTTTTCCGTCCGTGCCGTGACAGACGGCGCAGTTCGCCTGGAACGCCTCTTTCCCGATCTCCTGGGACAGGGCCGCGACAGGCAGTGAAAGAAAACCCAAAAGCACCGGAAAAACAATCTTAGCGGATTTCGACATGATTTCCTCCCGAGTGACTGGCCGGGCATCAGGGCCGACCATGCCCCGAACGGTAGGCAGGGGGGCGAAGGCGCACATTGATCCCGATCATGGCAGAGAGGTGAAACCCGTGGTTTCAGGGCGTGAGCAGCCGCACACCCTCCATCGCGGAGATGACTTCGAGGTCATCCTCGTAGAGTTCCGTCAGCATGTCGACGTAAGGCCCGTCCCAGCCGTCAAGGTCCAGCTCTTCCTCCATCGCCTCGTCCAACGCGTACTTGTCGAGAAAGGCCATCATCACGCGCCGCTTCTGCGATTCCGTGATCGTGGGGTTTTCCTTGAGGAAGGCGCGGAACCGCTGCATCCCCTCGCGCGAGATGATCTGCGAGTAGAGGTCGAAGGCGCCGGTGATCTTGCGGTTGAGCTTGATGCCGGCCAATTCGCGGATGATCTGCCCCCAGAGAAAGGGGGTGTCCTCGTTGCACCACAGCACGACCGGCAGGTCCGGCTGCGCGCCCTTGATGCGCCGGATCAGGTCGGACCAGCGGAACCGCATCGGGTTCACGCCTTCCATGAAACCGGCGAATGTCTTGTGTGGGGTTGCGGCAAAGGCGGCGGGCAGGAAGCTTGCCGGGTCGCGCAGCCCCATGAACAGCTGCACCTCGTCGCCCTCGAAGGCCTGCATGAAACTGGTCAGGCGTTCCTCGGCCCGGTGGTAGATGTAGCCGTTCTGGAACATCAGCTTGGGCACGGAAAAGAAGTTGTCGTTTGAAAGGACAAGGCGCGAGATCTGGCCCGAATCCTCTTGCAGGATAGCATCCAGCAAGAGATCGCGCGTGCCCGGTTCAGGGATGCCGCCGCGCAGCTTGTTCAAGGCCTCGGTCAGCAGGGTGCGGTATTTCGACGGGCCGGGAATGGCCACGCCTTCGTGGCGCCAGGCCTCTGCGTTGCGCAGAAGCCCCTTGAGAAGGCGGTCGTCATCGGTGCAGTGGACGCCGGTGTGAAGAATGACCTGCATGGGCTTTGTTTGTCGTTGGCTCGGCGCGCAGTATAGCGGGCTTGACGGCGGGGAAAACCGCGGGTGTCGCAAAGCGGCGCATGGGTGACATCTGCGCCGCAAGAGATGAAAATCGAGGCTTTCTTTGCGCCGCGAGTCAGGCTAAACACCGCCCACGCCGAGACGCACCCCAGTGGGTTCGCGGCCCGGTGCCCCTATAGCTCAGCTGGTAGAGCAACTGATTTGTAATCAGTAGGTCCGCGGTTCGAGTCCGTGTGGGGGCACCATTAATGTCCTGACAATAAACAGAATTCCTGAAATTCGCGGTGGCGTCCGTCCGAGCGTCCGAGTTCGTCCAACTCGGACGGAGCCTTTTCAGGGCGCGGCTTTCTGTTCTTCGAACAAATCAGCGCGCCGCTTCGCTTCTTCTTCGGCCATGTCGGCCGCTGAGCGCAGTCGATCTGCCGCCGTGGCCCAGGCGCCGTCTTTCGCGTAGGTCTCGGCCAGCTCGATGAGCTGGAAAAAGCGGGTTCTGTTCATCGGTCCATCCCTCCGGGTCAGCTGGACTGCGGGAAATCGGGGACGCGCGGCCCCCAAGTGAAAGCGTCGATAAGCTGGCTTGGGGCGATCCCGGTGACGTGGACGCGGAACTCGTCGTCGTCTTGGCCATAGTTCTCATCGACGTGCACGACCTCGAAGTTGGTAGAGGCCCAGTCCTCACTCTCCGGTTCTTCTCGAGGATGGACCAGCTTGGCCCAATAGAAGCCGGGTTCTGTTGGTGTCGGGTAGCTCATGTCGGTCTCCTTCTAGGTTGCTTGCCAAATTGCAGCCGCCTGCGCGCCGGCATCGCGGTCCAGAGATTTCATCGCCCAGGCCCGCCAGTCCTCGTTCGGCGTTTCCCCGTCCAGCAGGGCATCGCATCCCAGCCCGGCACCTATCAGGACGGCGGCGGCCTGGGCTGCCCTGACCTTGCCGTGGCGTTCGGTGATCATCGGCGCGTATCTCTCCGGGTTTTCGACCAGTCCGCAGGTGAAGGCGGGCAGGCGCATTTCGAGTGCGGGACACCGCTCGCCGGGGCCAAAGACGATCTGTCCGAGCGGGCACCGTTGATCCGCGCAGCATCCGCCGCAGCCGTTGCAGGGGCTGCCGTGAGGTGGCTTGGTCAGCATCATTCGTCTGCCAATGACAGCGCAATTGCGTTGCACAATGTGCGGACGCGCTCCCGGTCCTCGCCACTCAGATAGTCGGCCACGGCATTGTCATCGACGCCGACCAAGGCGATTGCCGCCAAGGCATAGGCCAGTTCTTCCTCGTCGTTGGCCAACTGGTTGCCGATTTCACCGCCGGATACGGTGTGTGACAGGTGGATCATGCCAGCTCCTTCCGAAGTTGATTGTAGATCGCAGGGTGAACAATCAGCCGGTTGCCCAGGCGCAGCGCAGCGGGGACGCGGTAGGTCCAGCTGCCATACTTTCCGATCACGCGGCGCCGGCGGCGCTTGGACCATTTCTTGTCTGGAAACCTCGGCCTTACCTCGGTGGCGTGGGGTGAAACCGTGATCGGCATTCCGCCAAAGGTTGGAAACAGGTTGAACATATCAGGGTGCCTTGATCCCTGTCACCGTTGCCTCACCGTCGCGGACGTAGACGGCAAAACCGGCGCCGTCCTCCAGTAGCGTGGCGAAATGGCCCAGGTTTTCCGCCAGAAGACTGGAAAGTTTCATGCTGTCGATACTGGCCTCGTCCATCTTTTCGCGCGAAAAGGCGGCAGGTTCGGTTTGGTCGCTCCCCGGAATCAATGAGATTTTCTTCATCTGTCTCTCCTAGCTGCTTTTCTTTCGGCCCTCGGTGCCCGGGCGCTTGATGGCCTGGACAGCGCGCAGGGCGGTGTCGAATTGGCTGGGCATGTAGACCTCGCCCAGGCCGGCGTCGGTGTCGGCCGAGTTGCCCAGCACGTCCGCCACGTCCTCGCGCAGGGCACCGGCGGCGCGGGCCAGTACGCCGAAGGTGCGGCGCAGGTCGCGGAATTGCAGGGCCGGGCTCAGCAGCGACGGGCAGCTCTTCGCGGCCGTCGCGCGGATCGTGGCCCAGCGTTTGCGGAACAGGTCGAGGCTGTAGGGCTGGCCCGTGGCCTCGTCCCGCAGCAGTGTCTCTGCGCCCTCGGGGGCGGCGTCGATCAGCGCCTGGACGCGGGCGGCGGCCTCGGGGTGCAGCGGCACGCTGCCCAGGTTGCCGCGCTTGGACCGGCGCAGGTGCCAGACCGTGACGGGCGAGCCGTCGAGCTGCAGCGTGTTCGAGCGGTGGAAGTCTGCGATCCGCGCGCCCGCCACGTCGCTTTGCCGCTGGCCGGTGAACAGGGCCAGGGCGATGGCGCAGGCCATGTTGTGCATGTCCAGCCGCTCGGCCGTGGTCAGCAGGGCGTCGATTTCCGCCCAGCTGGCGTGTCGCTTGCGGCGGGTGGCGCCGGGCATCCCCAGCCCTCGGCAGGGGTTGGAATTCTCGGGGCGCCAGCCCAGGCGCTCGGCATGGGTGAACAGGACCGAAAAGCTGCGGATCAGCTTGCCGGCATAGGTCGGGCTGCGGGTGTGCAGGGTTTCCCACCAGGTGTAGATCACGGGCTTGGTGAAGCTGGCGACGGGCTGGGTGCCCCACTTTTCCACGATCACGCGAAAGTCGGCCTCGTAGCCGGTGCGGGTGGCATCGGCCAGCTTCCCGAACCGGGGCGCGCGTTTGTAGGTTTCGACCAGGGCGGCGATGGTGCGGCCGCCGGAGCTGACCGGGGCGGGCTGCGCCTGGCCGGACGCCTCGGCCTTGAGCCGCTTTGCCTCGCGCAGGGACCAGGTGGGGCGGGCGGCGTCCAGCTCGGCCGGGGCCGCGCCCTCTGCCCGCTCGGCGCCGGTCGGTTCCCACCAGACCCGCCAGCTGCCATCACTGCGCTTGCGCTGGCGCAGGCCCAGCCCGCGCGGGAGCTTGTCGAAAGGGGCTTTGGTCATGTCGTCACTCCGCTTGCGGAGTGACCCCCGGCAGGCGCATCGTCTTGCGATGCGGCCGAGAGGGGCGCCGGCAACTGGTCGACGTTCTGGCGGTGGACGCTGAAAGTGTAGGCGGCCACCCACGGGTTGACGTCCCAGCCGAAGCCGCGCGGGGCGTTCAGGCTGTCCCAGAGGTCGCGGAAAGCGTCTCGTGGTGTCAGACCGCCGTTGGGATGAAGCGTCAGCGCCCCCTCGGCGCAAGCGTCCTTCGCGTCTATCTCCTGCATCCTCTGCACGCGCACGTCCGTCACGATCAGCGTCAGGCGAGAGGCCCAGCGGGGCATGAACATACTTGGCCGCGCCCGCCCCGACAGGTCATCGACGCTCCCTGCATGGGCGTAGACTGCTCCATCTGCGATGAACTGCACAGGCTCCTCACCGCCCATTTCGCTGGGTTTGAGGTCGTCGTAGTGCCGTGATGTGTGCCACGCTTCCCGCACCCAGAGGCGGTCTCCGATGGCGTAGGGCAGGCGCAGCTCTTGATGAACGTCGCCGGTCTCGGCGTCCCCGGTCCACCAACGCCCGTCCTCACTGAACATGGCATCGAACGGCTCCGGCTGCGGCTTCAACACCCGCCTGGTCTGGGTCTTCCTACCGTCCAGTAGGGCGCGGACCATAGGGCCGCTGAAAAGAATGGGCTGTTCCATCACGGCGCCCACGGCGAAATGTCGGCGCGCCTGCAGGGCGTGCAGAGACGGTTGTGCGGGCCTTCGGAGGCGAAGCGCGTGCCGCAGCAGAGGCAGGACCGCACCTTGGAGGCGGCGCGGCGGCGGATCTTGTCCAGCCGGATTTCCGCCTCTGCCCTGAAACTGTAGCGCCCGGTGACGGGATCGCCGCTGGCGTCCACGACATACCAGCCATTCCCCAGGTGATCGACGGCGAGGGTGTCGGTTGCGGTGGTCACGTCCGCCCCCCCGCCCCCTCCAGCCGCTCCCGCAGCTGCGCGGTGTCGGCCTGTTCGGTGCTGTCGGTGGTGGATGCCTCGACCAGGCGGCAGGCCGCGATCACCACGGCGTCGTCATGGGCGGCAATGTCGGCCAGGACCGCGCGGGCGTACCAGAGTTGATCCGCGCCCTCGGTCATGACGTCACCCCACTTGCGGGGTGACCTCCGGCAGGCGCATCGTCTTGCGATGCTGCCGAGAGGTACGTCACCCCGCTTGCGGTGCGGCTGGTCTGGAACAGCGGGGCGGCGGGCGGCGTGTCTTCGGGCGCCATGCCGGAGATTTCCAGGGCGCTGTCCCAGGCGCCGTAGACCCATTCGCGCAGGGCGGTCATGGCCTCGGCCTCGGGCAGGTCGTTGTCCTCGACCCGGTGGACCAGGGCAGAGGTGAATTCATCGGTGGTCAGCGGGGCGCCCAAGGGGGCGCAGGTCAGGTCTTGCATGTTGGTCCTTTCGGGCTGTGGGGGTTAGCGGCGCGCTTCGCGCATCAGGTAGACGACATTGCCGCCGCCGGGCGGCGGGCCTGCCGGGCTGTCCAGCTGGTCAAGCCAGGCCTCGACGGCAGAGCGGCGCCAGATCATCGGGCGGCGGCTGGTGGGCAGCGGGGCGGGAAAGCCCTCGTCCTTTTCCAGGCGGTCGCGCTGGCGCAGGAAGGCCGCGCCACGGGGCAGGCCGATCAGCTGGGCCACGGTCGAGGCCGTGATGAATTCGCGGGGGCGGGTTGCGGCCTGCTCAGTCATTCATCCGCTCCAGCTGGACCTGGCCGCGCCGGAGGGCGGCGGCAAAATCGTCCTGCGTCTCGGTCGGTGGATCGTCCCGCAGCCGCGCCACCAGGGCGCGCAGCCCGAAGGCGAAAGCGCCGGCCAGTGCAGCGGCCAGCGCGATAAAAAAGATGGGGTGAGCCTGCATTGTCTGCCCTCGTTTCTTGGTTTGCCCCGCGCGCGGCCTGCGCGGGGTCCGTGAGTGGTTCGGGCACGCGGTGGATTGAATTGGGGGTCCGCGCGGGCCGCCCCGTGGGAAAGCGTCAGCCGTAGAACCCGAGCTGCTGCGCCTTGGCGAGGTCGGCCGTGAACTGCAGTCGTTCCGTCAGGATCGTGCGCGGCGTCAGCAGCTTGGCATCATCGGGATCGTTCGAGGCGTGATGCGCGGTGGCCAGCAGCTGGGCGCACCAGGTCTGCATCGTGTCGAGCGCGTACATGACGCCGCGCACGGCCTGTTCGTCCTTGGGCAGGACCGGCAGCTTGTTCGCGGGCGGCAGGGCCATGACGGGCACGCGGCCGGCGGTGTTGTAGAGCGCCAGCAGCTGCGCGATGGCCGGGGCGGGGTGGGGCGCGGTCATGCGCCTGCCTCGTCGTCCTGCAGGTCGAACAGGCGGACCACCTTGGGATCGCTCAGGTCGTGCAGGATTTCGAGGTTCTTGCGACGCTGCAGCAGCTCGGCGGCGATGGTCCCGGCGGTGTGGTAGATCAGCGCGGCTTCGCTATCGACCAGCTGGCCGGACTTTTTCACGCGGGCGCCGATCTCGGCCACCATCTGCAGGGTCTGATTGTCGATGTGCGTGAGAGCGAAACCCTCGGGGGCTTCCTGTTTGAGAGGCATAATTCCAACTCCTGGGGCTTGTCAGATGCCCAAGAGTTAGGGGTGCGCATCGCTCACTGTCAACTCAAAATTTGAGTTACCCTCAAATTATGGTTGGGTATGCCTATCCGACCTTTGGCGCCAGGAGGCAAGGATTACGCCTCGCACAACAACGTTTTGGCCGTCCACGAACAGGACGCGCTGGTGTTCCTGTTCCGGTGATGCGGCCACCAGGACGGGCGTTTCGAAGCGGCGCAGCAGTGTTTTTGCCGTGCCGCTCTGGGCGTCATAGTGCTGTGCGATGACGGTATCTCCAGAGCGCGCACGCTCGGCGGCGTTGGTGTCCACCAGGATCGCGTCTCCGGGCAGGTAGCCTGCCAGGCACAGCGCGTTGGTGCGCACGGTCCAGACGTCAACGCCGGGTTTCCCGCCGCCCATGATCTCGGCAATGCTTTGTGTTTTCTGGGCTTTTCCGCCCTGTCCGACAAAGGGTGCGGCGTCGCCGTCCGAAAACCCATGCGCGACCGCGCGGGCCGTGGGCTGGTCGAGCATGCCCGCGTGGCTCATTACCTCGTCCAGCGGTGCATCCATCACTTCGGCAAAGGCGCGCGCCCAGTCGAGCGACATGGCTTGCTTGCCCGCGAGGATATGCGAGACATTCGAGCGGTGCCGCCCGGCTGCCAGTGCGACATCCTCGGCCGTCTTGCGCTTAATCTTGAGTTGTCGTCTGAACCAGTCCGCTTCCATTTTCCCTAGGTACGCACCGCTCACACAAATTTCTTGTGAGAAGTCCACAAAAAACTTGCGCTCCGCTCAAACTGCGGTCTAGGTGTTGTGCATGAGTGAGACATTTACACCATTGGAAGTGGCCGAACGCATCATCGGGGGTATCCCGGTGCTGGCGGTCATTTGCGGCCTGGATGCCAAGGCGCCCTATCACTGGCGCCGGGCGGCGCAGGGTCGGGCCGCCGGGTATATCCCGATCAACCGGGCGGGCCAGCTGTGGCGCTACTGCGAGGCGCGCAAGTTGCCGATGCGGCCGGAATGGCTGTTGGTGGGCGCCACCTCCGATGAGGTCGAGGCGGCGCTGTCGGCGCCGGTGGCGGCGGAATGAGGATCGGCGGGGCATCGTGCGGTTGCCCCGGCGGGGCGCGGCCGGGGCTGTTTTCATTCCCTGGGGCCAAGGCCGCGCCCGAGAATTTGCATCCGGTGGGGCGTTTTGAACAAGCCGCGTCCCGCCGTGATCCGCGCCGGGCGGGTGGGGATGTTGCCGCCCGGCGCATGGATTTCTGGAAACGGGATCATCCGCCGCGCGGGAACCGGGGCCATGCCGCGTGAGGCCGTGGCCCTCAAACTGCGTGCCCTCGCGGTGGCGCTGAGCCTCAAGGCCGACACGCTGGACCCGCACGAGTTGGAGGCGCTGCGGCGCCAGGCCGAGGGGATGCTGCAGCTGCCGGTGGCGCGGGCGGCACGCGGATTTTGCGAACAGGTGATCGAGGCGCGGGCGGATCGGCCGCGCCAGGTGGAGCTGGCGGCGGACATGCTTCGCTACCTGGAGCTGGCGACCATGCCGGATGTGCCCGGCGCGGACAGGAGGGATTTGAATGGCTGACATGAACGCGCCGATGAGTACGGCGGATCACGTTCTTTGCAATGCCGCGCTGGCGCTGGTGCTGCAGCTGGTCGAGGACCACGGCGAACGGGCGATGCTGCTGGACGTTCTGGCGACAGAGGCCAGCAAGGCCAGCGCCCTGAATTCCAAGGTCGAGGAAGTGGCCCTCGCGGCCGAGGATCTGCGCACCATCGGCCTGCACGGGCGCGGACCGGGATCGCCGGAATGGGCCAGCGCGCGGCACCGGCTGCAGCGTGCCCTGCAACAGTGGGCCATGTGGCGGCTGGGTGTCGCCCTGGACCGGGTGCGCGCCGGAAAGGCGGTGGCGTGATGGGGATGCTGGAGGATCTGATTGCCATGCGCGAGGCGGATCTGCGCTTGGCCGAGGCCTGGATGGATCTGGTGAATGCGCTGTCCGACCACGCCGAGGCGCTGGAGAAGGACGGCGTGCGGCTGGAGGTTAAACCCTGGAAGGGCAAGCTGGCGCTGGATCTGCGCCTGGTGGGTCCGCCGAAGGCCCTGCCGGTGCCTGCCCCGGCCCCCGAGCCGGGGCCTGTCCCGGACGGTGATCCGGTGCCCGCCCCGGCCCCCGAGCCGGGGCCGTCCGCTGCCCCGAAAACCGGAGACTGGACCGAGGACGAGGATCGGGAGCTGCTGGCGCTGGATGCGCAGGGCCATCCCGTCAAGGCGGTGATCGCCCCGCGCCTGGGCCGCAGCTGGCAGGCGGTCGGGCTGCGTCTCAAGAAGCTGAAAGAGGAACGGGCCGAGGCGCCCGCCCCGGACACTGATCCTGTGCCGGAGCCGACCCCCGAGCCGGAACCTGCCCCTGCCCCGGCGCCCTGTTCTGTCGCAACAGGTCGATATGCGCTCAACCTGGATGCCCTGCCCACGGCGCGGGAAAAGGCGGCGGAACGGCGGTTGCGGGCGATTGGCTATCCCAGCCCCTTCACCCCGTCCAGTGACCTGAAACTGGTGGAGGCGCTGGGGGCCGGTAGCAGCATGGATGCGGCGGCGCGGTCAACCGGCCTGTCACCGGCGCAGGCGCGGGGCCGCTGGAAGGCGCTCTTGCCCGAGGTCACGCTGGAAAACCAGACGGCGCTTTTGAAGATCCTCAAGCTGCGGGTGGAGCTGGCGGAGGAATGACCCATATCGACGCACGCAAAGCCCTGTTGGCGAAGGTGAAGGCGGGAAAGGCGGTATCCGCGCACGATGCGAGCCGCATTTGGCCCAACGGATACGCCCATGCAGTCAATGCTTCGCTTGGCTCTCTAGATGCAGCCGAGGCGCTGCACGAGGCGGTGTTGCCGGATTGGGATTGGGACATTTTCAACCGTGGCGGCATTTCGCAGGCGATGCTGGATCTGGATCGTGGCGACGACTTGAAGCCAATCATCAAGACCGGCTGTTGCGAAGCCCCTTCGGTGGCCTGGTTGATCGCCATCGTGGAGGCCGAGATCTGGCAAGAGACCGCCGCCCTCTCGGCGGCATCGCAGGGCGATGCACCTGCCGGGGGTCCCTTCGCAGGCAAAGGGATGACATGACCCGGCAGACCTATTCCATCGACCAGATCAAGAACATGCTGCTGGATCGGCTGGGGGACGTGGTGTATCACTACGCGCCCCCGGCCTCTGGCAGTTATACCCATCACGGCCTCTATTTCACGCTGAACCCGGGCCGTGCGGATCGCAGCGTGGGCAGTTTCTGCATCCACATGGGCGGGGCCAAGGCGGGGCGCTGGATCGACTACGCGATGGCCCCGCGCGGGGGAGAGCGGACCAGCTGCGCCAGCGGCGACGTGCTGGATCTGATCGGCCTGTCCCTGGGCCTGAGTGATCCCGGCGAGATCCTGAAAGAGGCGCGGGCCTTCCTGGGGCTGGAAACCATCAGCCCCGAGGTCCGGCGCCAGCGCGAACGGTCGGCGGCCGAGGCCAAGCGGCGGCGCGAGGACCAGGCGCGGCGCGATGCGCTGGAGGCGGAAAAGCGCGCGCGCCGGGCGCAGGCGCTGTGGCTGGAGGCCTCGCCCGAGCTGCGCGGCACGCCGGTTGACCACTACCTGCGCGATGCGCGGGGCATCGACCTGTCGGCCCTGGGCCGCGCGCCCGGTGTCCTGCGGTTTCATCCCGCCTGCTGGTATCAGCACACCGACAAGGAAACGGGCGAGGTGATCGAGGGGCGTTTCCCGGCGATGCTGGCCGCCGTCTGTGATCGCAAGGGCGGTTTCGCCGCGGTGCATCGGACCTACCTGGGGCGCGGTCGCGGCGGCGCCTGGGGCAAGGCGGATCTGCCCGAACCCAAGAAGGTCATGGGCGACTATCGGGGTGCTGCCATCAACATCTGGCGCGGCACCGGCCCGCGTGGCGGCAAGCCCGCCAGCCTGCCGCAATGCCCGCCCGGTTCCCATGTGTTCATTGCCGAGGGGATCGAGGACGCGCTGAGCGTGGTCGTGCTGCGCCCGGCGGTGCGCGTGATCGCGGCCATCAGCCTGTCGAACATGGGCGGCGTCGAGCTGCCGCGCAACGTGGCGCGGGTGACGCTGGTGGCGGACCTGGACGAACACGAACAGGCGCAAAAGGCGCTGGCCCGCGCGGTGGAGCTGCACCGCAAGGCGGGCCGCGAGGTGCGGCTGTTCCAGAACCGATGGGGCGGCAAAGACCTCAACGACGCGCTGAGGCAGGCGCTGGAGGCAGAGCGGGAAAAAGAGGACGCAGATGACTGAGCATTCAGCACGGGGGGTTACGGCCACTGAATTGGTGGCAGAGCTGGAGCAGGAATTTCGGACCGGGGCCGCCATTGCGGAATGCCACGGGCCGGGGACGCGGTTTGTCGTCTCGCTGGGCGTTGATCTGTTGCCTGCGCAGGGGCGCGAGGTGGCGGCGCTGCTGGCGCGGGCGCGGACGGCGAAAGCCGAGGCTGAGGCGCAGGCGGGGGCGCAGCTTTGGGGCGAATTGGACAACAAGTTGCTTGAAAAGGCAAAGGCGGCGCGCGCCGAGGCGGCCCAGATATTGCGCCGGGCGACCTGGCACATTGGTTTGAGTGTCTCTCTCTCTGCGGTCGGTCTGGTGATGAGCCTCGTGGTCCTTTGGGCCGCCGCCCATGTCTGACGGAACGGACAACCGCCCCGTCTCCATCGAGGACGTGGGCCGGGCGCTGGACGAGGCGCCCACGGTCGGCGGGCCGGTCATGTCCGGGGCGCCGCCTGCGAACGGCGGCGGCGGGCGCGACGGCGACCGGGCGGCGGGCGAGATTTTCGACAACTGCCCGGTCAAGCCGCTGGGGGTGAACGGCAAGTATGCCTTTTTCCTGGATGCCCTGGGCCAGCTGCGCGCGATCGACAACATGAACGCGCAGAACATCCAGTCTCTTTTCGGCTCTGCCATTCCAAGGCTCTGCTGGCAGTTCCCGCAGTGGAAGAAAAACGAGGGCGAGCTGGAGCGGGTGCGCAACCGTTTCGACCAGACCACGGCCAGCCTGACCATGTGGCAGGCGGCGGCGGAATGCGGCGTGTTCGATCCTGACAACGCGGTGCGCGGCGTGGGCGCCTGGCAGGATGATGACGGCGGCCTGGTCTATCACATGGGCGACCGCGTGCTGTACGGCGGCGAGGTGCTGGGGCCGGGCCGGATCGGCGGGCATATCTACCCGGCGGCGGGGGCCATCCCGCACCCTGAACCGGGCGGGCCTGACCCGGTGGCAGAGATTGAACAGGTGCTGGCGACCTGGGCCTGGTCGAACCGGGATCTGCATCCGGTCGCGGCCCTGGGCATGATCGGGGTGATGATGCTCTGCGGGGCGCTGGACTGGCGCCCGGTGTTCTGGATGACGGCGGCGGCGGGGTCCGGCAAGTCCGAGTTCCAGCGGTTCCTGGCGATGCTGCACGGGGATCGCGGGCTGGTCCAGTCCACGGACGTCACCAAGTCGGGCCTCACCAGCCAGTTGAAACAGTCCAGCCTGCCGGTGGCGGTGGATGAGCTGGAGCCGGGCGACGAACGGTCCAGCAAGGAAAAGGACATTGTGACGCTGGCCCGGGTGGCGGCCTCTGGTGGCCAGTGGCTGCGCGGATCGGCGGACCAGACCGGCGTCGGCGGCAAGGTTTACTCGGCCTTCCTGTTCAGCTCGATCCTGATCCCCGGCATCATGAAAACGCAGGACATTCAGCGCCTGATCCGGCTGGACCTCGATCCGCTGCCACCTGGTCAGGCCAAGCTGGGGCTGCAGCCGCGCACCTGGCGGGCGCGGGGCGCGCGGCTCAAGGCGCGGTTGATCGCGCGCTGGCCCAGCTGGCAGGACCGGCTGTCGGCCTGGCGGCAGGCGCTGGAGCTGCAGGGCGTCATGGGGCGCGATGCGGACAACTGGTCAACCGTTCTTGCGATGGCGGACATGTGCCAGAGCGAGGCGATTGCCAGCCCGGACATGATGGCGCCGCTGTGCCGCAAGGTGGCGTTCCAGCAGGCGGCCACGAAAGAGGACGTCACCAACGACGCCGAGGCGATGCTGTTGCACCTCATGGGGCAGGATTTCGACACGTTCCGGCGCGGCGAGATTTTCACGGTCGGCCAATGGGTCGCGGCGGCGGCCTGTCAGCCTGGCGCACCGGAAAACCTGATTAGTGAGGCGGTGGACGGTCAGCGGGAACGGCAGAGCAAGCACAACGCCAAGCTGGCAAAGGTGGGGCTGCGCGTCTCGGGCTTTGGCGATGAGGCGCAACTGTTCATTGCGAACAAGCAGATACAGGGCCTGAAAAACCTGTTCAAGGACAGCGATTTTCACAGCGGCGTCTGGTCACAATCGGCGCGGCGCGTGCCCGGTGCAGAGCCGTCCCCGCACCCCCTGACGCTGGCCGGTATCCGGTCGCGGGGCTACTGGATACCGCTCAAGTCCATCGCCGGGATGAGCAATTTCCCGATGGATCGGGACGGCGGATCACCCGAGGCGCGCGGGGCTGCGCTGGATGATGACCTGGAGCATTTCTGATGCGGTGGGGGTCATACCAGGCGGGGCGCCGCGCGGTATCTGTCAAGGCACGTCAGTTCAGCTTCGCCACCAGCACAACGAGGATCAGGCCACCCAGGATAACCAGCGGCAGGGGCACGAATGGTGGATTGCGGCTGCCCTCCTTCGATTTCGGCGCCTTTCCAGAGGGTTCTCCGGGGGCCGTTGGGCTGCGTGGCATGGTGGCGTCGATGTTCGCCAGGTCCTCTGCCAGCAGCTTGGCGCGTTCCCGCTCTGACCATGCCAGGCTGCGCTTCAGCCGCGATGTGGCCTCGTTCACAGCCTTGGAATACGCCTCTTCGGCCACCTTGAGGCGCAGGGCCTCGGCCTCGATTGCGCTGTTGTCGGTGGCTCCTGCCTCTCCACGGACCGCGTGTCCGATCCGCACCGCTGCGACGGTGGCGATCACCCCGACCGCCTCGGATTGGCGATCTACGAAGGCCGTCTCTGCCTCGGTCAGCTCGGTGGCGTGGCGGTCCAGCGCGGCCTGTACGTTGTCCGTGTGGAACTTGTTTATCGTTTTCATGCGGTCGACCAGCTTGTCGTGCATGAAATCCTCGATTGCCGAACGCTCGGCCATTGGCGCACCCCGCATCACTCACTTTTCGGCCCATTGGGCGCAGTGCACCGGATCAAGTCAAGCGCGCGCCCGGTCGCGTCCTCCCGGCCCTCCTGTCCGCCGGTCCCACGCGTGCCGCTTGTCCCCCACCCCGATCTGTGCCACGATTTTCGCGCGGATTTCGGCCCTGCTGTCGGGTCCGGGGCACAACGGCGCACAGATGCGGCTTTCTGGTGTTGTGCCCTCTGTTGTGGGGGATTTCCCTGCACTATCAACCGCTTACCCTTCACCCACAACGGCACAACGGCAAACGCCGCCCCTCGCATATGTGTGCACATGCGCGCGCGCGCGTATGCGTATCTCTCTCTCTTTCCGTTGTGGCGTTGTAGATAGGTATCAAGTCACTGGAATTGCAGGGAAATTGCCCACAACACAGCCCACAACAGGGCCTGAAAGCGTTGTGCCTGCCGTTGTGGGTGGCGGTCGAAAATCGTGCAAGCCTTTGATCTGCAATAAAAAACGGGGGTTTTAGTCGAGCCATGACGCGAAGTGAGCGGGAAACCGAACAGCTGGCGCGCGATGCGGCGGAGCGGATCGACAAGGACCAGGCGCGAGGCGAACAGCTCGGCCTGTTGCCGGAGCCTGAGTTGCCGCAGATCGGCGGGCAGGGCGCGGGTGACGGCGGCGGGAAGGTGGGTCGGCCTGCTGGCGCGAAGAACAAGGGCAGCTCGCAGCTGCGCGAGTGGATGGCGGCGCGCGGGTTGCGGATGCCGGAAGAGGTCATTGCCGAAATGGCGGGGCTGCGGGCCACGGGCCTCGATGCCTTCGGGTTCGCCCTGGCGCAGACCGAACGGCTGCTGGCCCATGTGGGCGAGACGGCAGAGAACCGGATCTGGACGCCGGACAAGGGCCATGTGGTGCTGGCGGATGCCTGGAAGCCCTCGCCTTCGGAGTTCATCGACACATTCCGGTTTTTCTACGGGATGGCGCGGCAGGCGGCTGCGGACCTGATGCCCTATGGCACGCCCAAGGCCTCGCCGGATGTGAACGTCAACCAGGCGGTGTTCGTCAACGTGCCTGGTGGGCCTTCGGCGCCTGCGGATCGCGGCGCCCAGGCGCGCGATGTGACGCCCTCGGCGCGTCGGATGGCACCGGCGGACGTGCGGCACGGAATGCAGGAAAATCAAGGGGTTGGCGATGGGCGCGACGGACAGTCGGACGGGCAAACTCGGACGGATGGCACAAATGATTGAAAACGCGGCACAATTCGGCACGGTCCCACTGATTGAAAATCAGTTGCCCACCCTCGGGCCGGTGCGGATCGCGCGCGCCCTGGTCGAGGGGGCGACGACCCCCCGGGGGGGGCCGTCCGGCCTTGGATGCCTGCCCGTCCCGCCGACCCCGTACACCATTCCGGCCAGCCGGAGGGGCGGAAATTGAGCGCGATGCTGGATCTGTGGGGCTGGGGTCGGGGGTGCGCCTGGGCGGCACCGGACGGGGGGTCCGGGGGTGCATCTGCCGGTCCATCGGCCAAGGTCGATTGGGAAGGTCTGGATGCGAAAGAGGCACTGACCACGCTAGGCGACACCTCGCCCGGCGGCAACCCCTATTCCGATGGTGCCGACCTGCAGGAGTTCCTGTCGGGCCAGGCCGAGGTCACGTTCCCCGGCCCGATCTCGGAGGCGTTCTACTGGTCGGACGCGGATGTGATCGGCATCCAGGGGCCGGTCGGATCGGGCAAGACCACGACGCTGCTGAAATCGCGACTGCGGCGGGCCATCATGATGCCGCGCAGCACTATCGACGGCTGGCGGCGGTACAAATGCGTGTTCGCGCGGGAAACCTATCGCCAGCTGTGGTCAACCACGATCCCCAGCTACCTGGAGACCTTCCCCAAGAGCTGGGGCGACTGGTCGGGCGGGCGCGGCGATCCCGTGACCCATGTGATGCAGTTCGAGGATGCGCACGGGCCAATCGAGTTCGTCAGCGAGTTCATGGCCTATGGCGACAACCTGATCGCCTCGATGCGCGGGATGCAGACCACCGACCTGCTGCTGAACGAGGCGGACACCCAGGCCGAGGAAACCTTTGGCGTGGGGATCGGACGGATGGATCGCTGGCCCGGGCGTCAGCATTTCGCCGGGCTTCCGCGCGAGCTGACCAGCTACGGGCAGGTGGCCTGCGACTTCAACGCGCCCGATGAGGAAAACTGGACCTACAAGCTGTTCCACGACGAGGCCGAGCGCGCCAAGATCCTGGCGGACGTCGAGGATGACGAGGGCAACGCCGCCGGGGGCGTCAGGATCGAGTTCTACCGCCAGCCGGGCTTTGGCGAGGCGGGCTGTGAGAACCTGCAGAACCTGGGCGACAAGTATTACCCGCGCCAGATCCGCTCGAACATCGCCATCGGGCGCGGGGATCTGAACGACAGGCTGGTTTACAACAAGATCACCTACCTGCGGGCCGGTGAACCCGTGTTCAAGCGCGAGTTTTCCCCCCGCATCCACGTCTCGGAACGGCCCTTGGAGGTCGATCCGCAACTGCCGCTGCTGGTGGGGCTTGACCAGGGGTTCAAGGGCGCCGCCGTGGTGGCTCAGCTGCGCGGGTTCTACCGTTGGCGCATCCTGGCAGAGCTGCATTTCCCGCAGGAACGGCTGATGGCGCAGGTTTTCGGCCAGCGGCTGCGCGACCTGCTGGAGGATCGCTTTCCCGGCGCCTGGGTCGAGGCCGGCTGGGGCGACATGGCGGGCGAACACGGGTCATCGACGGCGACGGATGAGAACGCGACCTGGAACCTGCTGGTGGGCCGCGCCGCGGGCTTTCACGTCCGGCCCCAGGTGGTGGGCACCAACCGCATCCAGCCCCGGCTGGAGGCCGTGCGCGCCGCGCTGGAGGCCCCGATAGAGGCCGGGGAGCCGGGTATCCTGATTGATCCCAGCTGCCGGATGCTGCGGCGGGGCTTTGCCGCCCGTTACGTCTGGGCCGATGAGGTCGATCCCAGCGGCGACAAGCGCAAGGTGCCGAACAAGCGGTTCACGGAGGCCAACGTGATGGATGCGCTGCAGTACCTGCTGCTTGGCCAGCACCGGGGCGATGGCCTCAGCCCCTATGCGTCCCGGCTGGGCGACCAGCGGCAGGACCGGGCGGGCGGGGGCGTCAGGCGCAAACCCGGCCAGCCCGATCCCGGCGGGCTGCAGACCGGCTGGGACGTGCTGAACCCCTACGGAAACTGAAGAACCACGAAAGGAGAAGGACCATGAGCAACAAGGACAAGGCGCAGCATCTGCGCGAGCTGGCGGCGCTGATCGACAGCTACACCGACAAGCGGCACGCCGAGCTGCTGGACCGGCTGGAGGCCGAGGGCATGACGATCAAGGACCCGTCGCCCCGCTGGCCCAGCTGGCGGATCGACATTGCCGGGGTGCGCGGCGAGGCGCGCCAGTCGCGCGACCTGGCGCTGGAAAACTGGGCGCGGGCGGCACGCCGTCATGCCCTGAAGCTGGAGGGCTGAGGCGGTGTCTGAGCCGTTTTTCATATCGCAGACCTTCGACCCTCATGTGGTCGGGGATGAGGGCGCAGCCCGTGCCTGGTTCGATCTGCGTGCCAGTGAAGCGGTTGCGGAGGGCGGAACGTTCCCGCGCTGCACGGTCAGCGATGCGGGCGATGGCCTGCTGTTCGAGTGCTGGAAGGATCGCCCGACCAATCAGGGCGAGCCTCGCTGGCAAATGCAAGACGTCAAACAAGAGGACTGAGACATGGACTTTGGAGAGGCTTTGAAAGCCCTGAAAGCGGGTGCCTGCGTGGCGCGCGAGGGCTGGAACGGCAAGGGGATGTGGATTGCCTTGACCCCGGGTTCGGCATTCGAGGCGCGCCATGCCAAGTGCGGCCATGCTGCTGCGAAACGGGCGGTCGAGTTGCACCACCCAGACGCCGAAATCGAGCTGTTGCCGCATATCGACATGCGCGCGGCGGATGGGTCGATGGTGGTGGGCTGGCTGGCCTCGCAGACGGACATGCTGGCCGAGGATTGGGCGGTGGTTGGCGGTTCGGGTGCCCTGCCGGCTGGCGTCGATCTGATCGCAGACGAACGCGCGGATCAGATCGAAAATCATGGGTGGACGCCGGGGCATGACGATACCCACCGTCGCGGCGAACTGCTTTGGGCTGCTGGCTGCTACGTGCAGGAGGCGGCGTCTGCGGCCGAAACTGGCCGGGGCGACTGCCCGGTTCCCGGTTGGCCGCCGGAGCAATGGCCGTGGGAAAAGGACTACTGGAACCCACGGGATGACCAGCGGCGCAACCTCGCCAAGGCGGGTGCCTTGATCGCCGCCGAAATCGACCGCCTGAACCGCGCCGCCCTCTCGGCAGCATCGACAAGCGATGCGTCTGCCGGGCCAACGCCCTCGCAGAGCGAGGGCTAGAATGATCGACGTCACCCCCTGGGACAATCGCGCGGGCCTCATCGTCCTGTCGCAGCTGGACCCCGCCGACTGGCGGGAGGCGCAGCTGGCGCGGGGCGGCGGCATGGATCACCTGGACGTCTTTGCCGACTGGCGCCTGGTGCAGGCCAATGCGCTGCTGTCGGTGATCCTGCGCGACACCTCCCGGGGCGGTGAGCCTTTCGCGGTCCTGTGCCTGGCGCCGACCGGGCACCGGGGGATCGCGCAGGCCGCGCTGCTGGCGCGGTCACACAAGAGGTTCCGGCGCTGCCTGGTGGCGGCGGCGGGGCGCATCCGCGACGACATGCCGGAATTCTGCCGCGACTGGGGCATCCGGCGGGTCGAGGCGCGGTGCTGGGCCGGGCACCCCAGGGCGCCCCGGTTCCTGGCGGCCTGCGGGTTCCTGCCCGAGGTCCGAATGGCAGGGTTCGGCGGGGATGATCCCGCCGAGTTCGTACAATTCGCATGGGTCGAAAAGGAGGCAGAGCATGTGCATCACAACCAAGGTTCCTGATTTGAAACCGGCGACGCAGATCATTGCATCGCCGCGCAGCGCCGAAGGCGTCGAGGCGGGCGCGATGGAGGCCCGGTTGCGCCGCGCGCGCGCCTCGGCGGCCAGCCGGATCATCACCAGCCCCGTGGGCATTCCCGCCGGCGGCGGCACCGCCCAACTGGGGGCACCGGCATGAAACCCGAGGCCATCACGGAAAACAGCCCCCTGGCGCAGGAGGCCCGGCGCCGCTGGGACGAGTTGCGCCAGGAGCGCATCCAGTTCGAGGATGACTGGACCGACATTGCCCGCCTGATGCGGCCGCAGCGCGGCGGCTTTGGCGTGGATACCGCGACCCAGCGCCAGCTGACCAAGGCGCTGGGGTCCGAGCCGATGATTGCCCACGGCAATTTCGCGGCCGGGATCTATGCCGGGATCACCAACCCGGCCACCCGCTGGGCCGGGCTGACCACGCCGGACGAGGATCTGAACCGCTGGCCGCCCTTTGCCGAATGGCTGGACCGGCAGACCTCGAAAATCTACGCCTCGCTCAGCCCCTCCAGTTCGTCGTTCTACACCTCCTGTTTCCAGGCCTATGCGGACATTGCCGCCTTTGGCAACGCGGCGGGCTATGACGAGGTGGACACGGGCAACCGCAAGTTCGTGGACGTCACCCTGTCGCTGGCGGGCGTGGTGGTGGACGTCGATCATCACGGCCAGGTGGTCGAGGTGGTGCGCAAGTACCGGCTGACCGCGCGGCAGGCGGTGCGGGCCTTTGGCGATCTGCCCAAAAAGCTGATGGACCAGGCCGAAAAGGGCGATACCGAAAAGCACGTTTTCTATCACCACGTCCGGCTGAACGACCAGTTCGTGCCGCGTGCCCTGGGACCGCGCGGCAAGCGGTATCTGTCGGTCTATGCCTGCGAGACGGGCGAGTGCGTGGTGCGGCTCAAGGGCTATGACGAAATGCCCTTTTACTACCCGCGCTGGGACGTCGACAGCGAAATGACCTATGGCATCGGCCCGGGCTACATCGCCCTGGCCAGTGCCCGGACCCATGACCTGATGGAAAACGCCACCCTGCGGGCGGCGCAGCGGGCGGCCGATCCGGTCAAGATGGCGCCGGATCGCAACGTGATCCCGCTGAACGGCACGTTCCGGCCCGGATCTGTCGTCTATGGCGCCGTGTCCATGTCCGGTCAGCCGCTGATCCGGTCGGAGGATTTCAACGGCAACATCGGCCTGACCGAGGAAGAAAAGCGCCAGAAGGTCGAGACGGTCAAGGAGGCGTTCTACTACTCGATCATGTCGCTGACGGGCCGGACCGGCGTCAGCAACGAGGAAAACCGGGTGATCGAGGAAGCGCGCCTGCGCAATTGGGCGCCGCACGCCGACCGGATCATGGAGGAATGGGCCGCGCGCAAGTTCGAGCGGCGCTACCGCCTGCTTTTCAAGAACGGGCAGATCGACCCGCCGCCGCCGGGCACGCCGGAGGGGGTGCCGCTGCAGACCCGCTACCAGTCGCAGGCGGAAATGGCGCTGCGCGCCTCCGAAGCGCAGTCGGTGCGGACCTTCTTCAACGACATGCAGCCCTTGATGGAAATCTACCCCGAGGCGCGGCACCGGTTTTCGCCGGACGACTACATGGAGGTGCTGCACGAGGCCAGCCCCTCGCTGCCCCAGCGCCTGCTGGTGTCGCGGGAACAGGCGGCGGCGGCCGCCCAGCAAGAGCAACAGGCCGCCCAGGCGGCGCAGGCCGCGCAAATGGCCCGCGAGGGCGGCGCCGGGATGCGCGACATGGCGCAGGCGGCCCAGATCATGGGTCAAGGAGAAACGACATGACCAAGAAACCTTTTCTGGCGCCGTTCAGTGGCAGCAAGCCGCTGATCCTGGAGCCGATGCCGAACGGTGGCTGGGTCGTATCGCAGCAAGAAAGGGACTACGGGCGCCAACCCGCAGGTCTGGGGGCCTTCTCCAGCACCGGCGACATGCTGGATGCGTTGGAGTGCCTGCGGGTGAGAGACGTGCAAGATGGAGAAACGACATGACCAGGACAATTTGCATCTACCACGCCAACTGCGCGGACGGGTTCACCGCCGCATGGGCGGTGCGCTGTGCCTTTCGGGGCCAGAAGGTCGATTTCATCCCGGCCAGCTACGGGTCGGAACCGCCCAAGGTGGCCGGGGCCAACGTGCTGATCGTGGATTTCAGCTATCCGCGCAAGGTGCTGGAGCGGATGGCGAAAAGCGCCCGCTCGATCCTTGTCCTCGATCATCACAAGACGGCCGAGGCAGAGCTGGCCGGCATGGACCGGCCCGCCGAAACCTGGGCGAAGCATGTCTCGGCCGCAGGCAACCCGGCGGTGTTGTTCGACATGGAGCGCAGCGGCGCGCAGATGGCCTGGGACTACCTGCACCGGACGGCGCGCCCGCCGCTGGTCGATTACGTCGCGGATCGTGACCTGTGGCGCTGGCAAATGCAGGGGTCGCGCGAAATCAACGCGGTGATCCAATCGCTGGAACAGGATTTTGCCAATTGGGACGCGCTGGCCCATCGGCTGAAATCCGGGCCTGCGCCCTCCGGCGGTGTCATCCAGGAGGGCGAGGCGATCCTGCGGGTGCATGACAAGCTGGTGCGCCAGGTGATCGACGTGACCCGGCGCAACATGGTGATCGGCGGGCATGTGGTGCCGGTGGCGAACGGGCCATATGCGCTGGCCTCGGACGTGGCGGGCACGATGGCGGAAGGCGCGCCTTTCGCGGCCAACTATGTCGACGGTCCGGATGGCCGGGCCTTTTCCCTGCGGTCGCGGGCCGATGGCGTCGACGTCTCGGAAATCGCGGCGTCCTACGGCGGCGGCGGGCATCGCGGCGCGGCGGGGTTCCTGGCGGCGCGCGGCTGGGAGGGCGACGATGCCACAAACGGTTGACGAGCAGCTGGCCGGTGCGCGGAGGGCCGGTTGATGCTGGACCGCATGGGCATCCTGCAGGGCCTGTTCGGCGTCTTTGCCGGGCCGGGATCGGCGCAGGCGCGCGCGTCGGCCGGCGACCTGGCGCGGCGCTGGCGGCGGGCCTTTCACGAATTCCCGGATCTGCGCGCCGACCTGATCCGGCAGGCGGGGCTGCTGCGGCCCCAGCCTGTCACCATGACCGAGGGGGAGCCGACCGTGGCCCCGCTCGACCCGCACCGCCTGGCCTACGAGGCCGGGCGGCGCGACCTCGCCCTGCAGCTGCTGGCGGCCGGGGGCGTGAGCATCGACGAGTTGAACGCAATCGTGAAGGAAGACGACTATGAATAGGATTTTCGGACTGGCGCCCGCGTGGCGCGAACTGCTGCGCGAGGGCGAGGGCGCCGGCGGTGGCGGCGGTGAGGATACCGCTGGCGGCGCCGGCGGCGAAGATACCACGGCGGGCGCAGGCGGCGCGGATACTGTGCCCGGCGGCGCGGGTGGCGAAGGCGCTTCGACCTGGTGGGAGGACAAGCGGCTGGCCGATGCGCGGCCCCAGCTGGAGGCCTGGGGATTGACCACGGATGATCCCGTGGACGCGGTGGCCAAGCTGTCCAAGATGGAACGGGACGCACAGAAGAAACTGGGTAAGTCCGCCGACCAACTGATGGACCGCCCGGCCGAGGGGCAGGACGTGGGCGAGTGGCTGCGCCAGAACGGCGAGCTGTTCGGCATCCCCGAGGCGGCCGACAAGTACGAGCTGCAAAAGCCCGAGGGCTGGCCCAAGGATGCGCCCTGGGATGACACGCTGGAACAGGCAGCCCGGGCCAAGGGGCACGAGCTGGGGCTAAGCCAGTCGCAGATGCAGGGCATGACGGCGCTTTATGCTGAACATGTGGCCAGCCTGTTCGGATCGGCGGAAACCGACGCGGCGGCCGCCAACGAGGCCCTGCGCACGACGCTGCAGAAGGACTGGGGCGGGCAGTACGATGCCAAGGTGGCGCAGGCGCAGATGGCGGCCAGTGCGGTTGCCGAGGCCGCCGGGATCGACGGCGACGGCCTCAAGGCCCTGGGCGATCTGCTGGCGGGCAAGACGGGCGATGCGCAAACGATCAAGCTGTTCGCGGCCATTGGCGACATGATGGGCGAGGACACGCTGCAGCTGAGCAAGGGGCAGGGCAATACGCTGGGGGACACGCCGGCGGATGCGCGGGCCGAGCTGAAGGCCATGATGGCCCCGGACAGCGACTATTCCAAGGCATCTGCGCTGAAACGCCAGGGCAAAGCCAGCCCGGATTTCGACCGTCTGCACAAGCGGTACACCCAGCTGACCGCCCTGGCCGCGAAACGGTAAACCCCGTTTCGGAACGATCCCAAGATATGCGCCGCCCGACCAGATCGGGCGGTTTTTTCTTGACAGCCCCCCAAATCTGGCGCTTACCCTGCGCGTGACGGGTGGCGTTGCCTTGGCGACGTCCGTCTGATCCGGGTAACTCCCGGCGGCCCAGGCCCCCGTTGTGGCCAGGTGCGGGTCCGGCAGCGCCGGGCGGCCCCTCCGAAATCTCACCAGATCGCTGATTTTTCGAGAGAGGGGACAAATGTCCTACAATCAAACCGTGGAGCCGCATCACAAGCTCCAGTATTCCAACAACGTGAAGATGGTCGCGCAGCAGGTGCAGAACCCGCTGCGCGCGGCCGTCACCATCGTTCCTGCCTCGGGCGAGGCGCAGGACATTGCCGACCTGATCGGCAAGACCGAGTACCAGGAGGGCGAGGACTACGGTCAGCGCAACCCGGAAATCACGCCGCAGCGGAACCGCCGCTGGCTGATCCGGCCCAAGAGCGTCGAGATCGGCCAGACCATCACCAAGGAAGAAAAGTTCGACCAGGCGATGGATCACACCTCGATGCTGGTCCGTAACCAGGTGTGGACGGTCGAGCGCGGTGTCTATGACCGCATCCTGGGTGTCAGGATGGTGGGCAGCAGCTTTGAGATCGCCGGCGGCGGTATCCTGGGCGCGGTGCATTCCGGCAAGACGCCGAGTTCCACCAGCGATCTGCCCACGGGCAACTTCATCGCCGTCAACGCGGGCGGCTCCGGCAACACTGGCCTGACCACGTACAAGCTGCGCGCCGCGACCGAGGCGATGGAGCTGCAGGACTTTGGCCTGGAAACCGAGGACGAGGTTTGGGGCCTCATCACGCCCAAGCAGAAAACCGACCTCATCAACCTGGCGATTGCCACGGGCAGCAACCTCGACCCCTTCGAAGTAAAAGCCATCCGCGACGGCAAGCCGGGCACTCTGCTGGGCATCAACTGGCTGTTTTCCAACCGCCTGCCGGTGGACAGCGACGGCTATCGCCTGGTGCCGATCTGGACGAAAGCCAACATCGTCTGCGGCATGTGGCAGGACGTCGAGGGCGCGATGTGGAACAACACCGAGCGCAAGAACCTGCCCTACATCTTCACCGATGCCTACCCGGCCGCCGGGCGCGTCGAAGATGCTGGCGTGCGCGTCATCCGCTGCAACGAAGCCTGACCCGGCGGGGCCGGGCATCCCGGCCCCAGCTTGATCCAGACATGAGCAAGGGAGGCCGCAATGGCCATCGTCAAAACTCTTTCCGACCTGATCCACGACACGATGGATCTTACCTCCACCCCGCCGGACCCGGAAAAGGCGCGCGGGCGCCTCATCTGTTCCACCGGCACCGTCGCAAACGCCGCCGCCGACAGCAACACGTCGATGTATCACCTAGCGACCCTTCCGGGCCGCGCCGTGGTGCACGAGGACACGTTTTTCGACGTCGAAAACTGGGGCTTTGCCCAGGTCGTGATCGGCACGAAAACCGACACCGATGCGCTGGTCGATCAGACCAAGGCAACGGAAAACATCGTCCAGCCCATCGCCATTGGCGATGCCAACCACGGCAAGTTCTGGTGGGAAGTGCTGGGCCTGGCCGCGCAGCCCAACGTGATCGAGATCTGGGCGCACGCCGAGGCCGATGCCACGGGCGCGGGGTCGATGCCCTTCCGTCTTGCCTACCTGATGCCCTGACGGGTGCCGCCGGGCGCCCGTCGCCCGGCGCATGAAAGGGGCGCGCCTTGACCATCGACATTGCCACATCGAGCGTTGTCAGCCAGGCCTGCCGGATCATGGAAATTGGTCCGGTGGCCTCTTTCGCGGAAGGGTCGCCGCAGGCGCTGGCCCTGGCCGAGCAATACCCCGAGGCGCGCGACCTGGTGCTGCAAAGCCATGACTGGTCCGCCGCGCGGGTCATGGCGGCGCTGGCGCCGGTCACGGTGGCCGGACTGGCGACGGACCCGGATCTTGCCTACAGCTACCAGCTGCCCGCCGATTGCCTGAAACTGTGGAAGGTCCACGGCACCGGGGCCTTTCGCGTCGATGGCCGGGTGATCCGGTCCGAGACGGCGGAAACCCTGACCATCCGCTATGCCCGGCAGATCGAGCGCGAGGCCGATCTTGGCCCGGATCTGCGGCTGGCGGTGGCGCAGCAGCTGGCGCACCTTCTGGCGCCGGTGTTCGTCGGATCGCGGACCAAGCGCGACAGCATCGAGGCCGGGCTGGAACGTGTCCTGTCCGTGGCGCGGGTGAACGACGCGCATTCCGCCAGCGCGCACCAGCTGGACGGGGACGCGCCGGATACCAGCTGGGTCAGCGAGGCGCTGCGATGACGCGGGCGCGGCTGGTCCAGAACGCCTTTTCCTCGGGCGAGATTGACCCGCGCCTGTTCGGGCGCAACGACTTCACGCGGTTCAAGACCGGGCTGGCGGAATGCCGGGGCTTCATTCCGCTGGTGCAGGGCGGGTTCACGCGGGCGCCGGGCACCGAACGCCGGGGCGAAACCCGCAACAACAGCCCGGCGCGGCGCATCCCCTTCAGCTTTGCCCAGAACGACGCGGTGGAGCTGGAATTCACCGATAGCGTGATGCGCGTCTGGCGCTACGGCGACCTGGTGATGGACGGCGGATCGCCCTACGAGCTGGCCACGCCCTTCGAGGAAAGCGACCTGCCGAACCTGGACTGGGCACAGGACGGCGACGTGATTTACCTGGTCGATGGCCGCAACCCGATGCAAAAGCTCAGCCGCGCCGCGCTGGACGACTGGAGCATCGCGGACGTCGCGCTGGATCGTGGCCCGTTCCGCATTCCGAACTTGGACGAAACCAAGACGGTTCAGGTGGAATACCTCACCGGCGGGGCGGTGGAATACTGGCAGGCTGAGGAAAACCTGACCAATGGCGACCGGCGGCAGTACGGATCGAACATCTACATCTATCGCGGCACGCAAACGGATTTCACCGGCGGGTTCGTGGATGGACACTGCGGCACGCGAGGGCCGACGCACACCAGCGGCACCAAGACCTACGAGATGGCGGACACCTCCGGCGGCGGCCTGATTGTCGAGGTCCGGTGGGAATTCGACGTTGTGACCGAGGGCGAGGGCACGGTGCGCCTGATCGGCAGCGGCGATCCTTTCGACGCCGAAATGGTCGGTGGCCTGATGCTGATCGAGCCGGTGGATTTCGAGGACGTGCCGGTGTGGGTCGGCAATGACAGCAAGCGCAACGGCAAGCTGGTTCTGTACGCAGACAACATCTATCGGCACATCGCCGGATCGGACAGCGGCGTGAACCCGCCAACCCATGTCGGCGGCACGCGCATGACGGACGGTAACTCCGAAACCAAGTACCAGTGGATTTCCGGGCTGCGCGGGATCGTTCGCATCACCAGCTTTACCGATGCCAACGAGGTCGAGGCCGACCAGGTGCTGCCCGTGCCGCGCCCCTGTTTCGACAGCGCCACCTATCTCTGGGCCGAGGGGGCCTGGTCGGACAAGTACGGCTACCCGGCGGCGGTCGAGCTGCACGAGCGGCGCCTGTTCGCGGCCGCCACTCCCAGCGATCCGCGCACGGTCTGGGGCAGTCAGCAGGGCGATTTCGAGGATTTCCTGGTGGGCGACGCGGCGGATGCGCCGCTGGGCTATACGCTGGCGACGGACGGTCAGAAAAACCGCATCCTGTGGCTGGCGACCGGGCGGCGGGGCCTGTTCATCGGATCGCTGGGCGAGGTCTACCGCGCCTATTCCAGTTCCCAGAACGAGGCCATCGGGCCGACCACCTTTGCGACCGAGATTGTCGCCCCGGACGGCGCAAGAGAGGCCCGCCCCATCGCGGCCTTTGGCGATCCGATCTACCCGGTGCGCGGCGGCGGCCGGGTGCAGGAGGTCAAATACAGCTTCGAGGTGGACGGGGCCGTGCCGCGCGATCTGTCCTTGCCGTCGCGCCACCTTGCGGCCTCGCCCATCGAGCAGATCGAATGGCAGGGCGCGCCGGGCAAGCTGGCCTGGATGCGGCGGGCCGATGGCCTTCTGCTGGTCCTGCTGTACGAACCGGAGCAAGAGGTCCTGGGCTGGGCGCCGGTGCCCGTGGCCGGCGGCTTTGTCGAGGACATTACCGTAAGCCCGGCGGCGGACGGCACGCGCGACGTGGTGACGCTGACGGTGCTGCGCACGCTGGACGGCGGAACGGTGCGCACGGTCGAGCAGCTGGCCGACAACGAGGCGGCCTTGCTGGGCGGCGCCGGGGTGGAGGAATTCAACCACCTTTACTGCGCGTCGATCTACGAGGGCGCCGCGACGTCCAGCCTGTCGGTGCCGCACCTGGCAAACGAGACCGTGACCGCCTGGACCGATGGTGGCGATTTCCCCGGCCTGACCGTGGCGGGCGACGGAACCGTGACCCTGCCGGGCGCGGTCACGCGGGCCACCGTGGGCCTGTTCGATGACAGCCACCGGGTCGAGACGCTGCCGCTGCAGGCCGTGCGTCGGGACGGCGATCAGCGCGGGCGCCCGATGCGCCTGCATTCCGGCGTCGGCGCCGTGCTGCACCGGACGGCGGGCGGACAGATCGCGGCGGTCGCGCGCGATTTCGGACAGGCCCCGCGCGAGGGCGGCTGGATCGGCATGGTGCCCGAGGCCTTTGACGCGGATGGGGGCGAGGCCTGGAGCGGCGCTACCCGCCTGGACGTGACCACCTTGGCCACGCTGGACCTGCGCCTGCGCATTCGGCCCCAGGGTGGGCGCCCCCTGACAGTCCTGGCGCTGGTTTCCGAAGTTGAAGGGGAGGGCGTCTGATGTGCGAGCTGATTTCAGGTCTGACGCTGGCCACGGCGCTGCAGGGTGTCGGGCTGGCCGCCAGTGTTGTCGGCCCAATGATGCAAGCGCAGCAGGCCAGCGCCACGGCCCAGGTGCAGGCGCGGGCCTATGAACAGCAGCGCGACCAGCAGCAGATCCTGCGGGCGGTCGAGGAACAGCGCACCCGCCGCGACATGGCGCGCGAGGTCCGCCGGCAGGCCTCGCAATTCGCAGTGCGCGGCGTCGAGACGGACAGCCCGACCGCGATCTACCTGGGCCAGACGGCGGCCGAGGAAATGGTGTTCGCGGCGCAGTCCGTCCGCCAGGGCGCGATGGCCGAGGCAACCGAGCTGACCAACGAGGCCCGACTGACCCGCGCGCGCGGGCAGCTGGCCCTGACCAAGGGCATGTTCAGCGCGGCGGGCAACCTGCTGACCGGCGCGCCCAAGGTCTGGCCGGAGCTGCTGGCATGAGCGGGTTGACGGTTCCCAAGGCGCCGAATTCGGCAGGCCGCGTGGCCCGGGCGCCGAACCTGTCGAGCCTGGCATCCTCGGCCCTGGGCGAGGGCATCGAGGACCTGGGCAAGACCATGCTCGACGTGGGGACCACGCTGGAAAACGACCGGCTGGACCGCGAAATGCAGCGCCACGAGGTCGACCTGGCCCGCGACGTCAACGACCTGCGGCTGGAGATCGAACAGATCGGTGATCCCGACGCCGCAGACGCCGCCTGGCAAAACGGCGTCAAGGGTCTGCGCGCGCGGTACGAGGCGCCGGACCAGGACGGCCGCCCGCGCGTCGATCCGAAGAATTCCGAACGGTTCGGCCTGGCCTTCGACAGCCTGACCGACAGCGTGTCCTACAGCCTGGGACGCCGCAGTCTGGGCCTGCGCCAGTCGCAGCGTGAGGCCAACTGGATTTCCTACGCGCATGAGGCGACGGTGGCAGCTTCGACAGCGGACCCCCGCCAGCGCGACGAGCTGATCGCGATGGGCGACCGCCAGATCGCCGCGATGCTGGCCGCCGGCGCCATCGACCCGGCAGAGGCCGAAAAGCGCCGTCTTGGGCTGCGCGCGGACGTGTCGAATGCCCGCGCCATCCAGGCCATCAGCGATGACCCGGACGCTTTCATTGCCGAGCTGGACGGCGGCGGCTTTACCGGGTTGGAGGCGGACACGCGCGCCCGCTACCGCACGCAGGCCGAACGGGCCATCGAGGCGCGCGCCAAGGAGGAAGCGCGCGAGCTGGAGCGCGCCGCCGAGGCCCGCGAAAAGGAAGTGGGCGACCGGCTCAAGAGCATGACAGAGATCATGCTGGCCGGGCGCGAAGCGGTTGACGAGAAGTTCCTGGCCACGCCGGAAGCGCAGGCGCATCCGCTTTTTGCCGAAACGATGGCCGCCCGCCAGTTGCGCGAGGACGGCGTTGATCTGAAATCCATGACGCCCTCGCAGATCGACGCGCTGATCGCGGGCGAGCGCACCAAGAAGCTGAAAGAACCCTACCAGCTCAAGAAACTGGAGCTGCTGGAGGATGCGCTGGCCGCGCATGAAAAGGGCTATGAGACCGACCCCATCGGCTACCGGCAGGACCTCGGCCTGCAGGTGACGGACCTGCCCGAGCTGGACCCCGCCGATACGTCGCGCTTCAGCCGGGCGCTGGAGTTCCGCTTTCTCAACGCGGAACAGCTGGTCAAGGAAGGGTTCACGCGCGACATTCGGATGCTCAGCAATGCCGAACGCGACGAGCTGAATGCCCGGGCCGGGGTGGATGCTGACCCGGCCGAACGCCTGGCGCTGGCCAAGGCGATCATCGGGTCCGACCCCGGGGCGGCGGACCATGTGATTGGCCAGGTCGAGGACCCGGTGTTCGCCCATGTCGCCGGCCTGTTGGAGGATGGCGGCAGCGACCGGGTGGCGCAGGACATCCTGCGGGGGCAGCGCATCATTGCCGAGAAAACCGTCATCATGCCGCCCGAGGCGGAGCGGAAGGATGAGGCCTACCTGGTCCTGCGCGGCTACTTTGCCGGGGTTCCCGCCAGCGAGGACATAGAGGCATCGGTGCTGGCGGCCGCCGACGCGCTCTATGCATCGCGGGTGCGTCAGCAGGCCCCGGACCAGGATGTTGACGGGGCCGAGTACCGCCGCGCCGTCCACGAGGTTTTGGGCGGCACCATCGACGGCCGCGACAAGCGGGGTGGCCTGCAGGACATTCGGGGCGCCATGACGCTGCTGCCCGCCGGGGTCAAGGCGCGCCAGGTCGAAGATGCCCTTGGCGAGTTGTCCACCAACCTCTCCGGCGCCCGGACACCGGCCGACCCGCAGGGCTATTCCGACATGATCGCCTCGGGCCGCCCGAGGGCGGAAACCTTCCTGACACCTGACGAGGCGCGCGAGCGGGGCAAGGCGCGCCTGCAACGCATTTCCCTGTCGGGCGGGCTACCCACTTTCGACGGGTTCATGATCCATCCCGAGGATCTGCGCCAGGCCCAGGTGCGGGCGGTCGGGCCGGGACGTTACCGGCTCTGGCTCGACGGGGAATACGCGCTCGATCATACCACCGGCGCCCCCTACGAGTTCAACATGTTCCAACTGCTGCGCGAGGTGGGGCAATGAGCTTTATCCTCAAGGGTATTGCCGCGCTGGCGCAAGAGGGGCGCGATCTGTTCGGGCAAGAGCCTGACGCCACGTCCCCGGCGCCCCCCGTCGCAGCCCCGGCTGCCGTGCCGGCGCCCGCCCCCGCGGCTGCCCCGCAAGATCCGCCCCCGGCGCCGGAACCGAAGGGCCCCACACTGGCAGAGCGGCTGCGCGCGGGATGGACGGAAAACCGCATCCTGAAAGACCAGTGGGACCGCGCCGAAAGCATCGAGCGGGATTATGTCGATGAGCTGACCGAAATGATCCCGCCGGAGTATTTCTCCGAGGATCGCAGCGCCTATGCCGTGGCGCCCTGGCGCGAGCGGCATGACTGGCTGTTGGATGCGGCGCGCGCCGCCCGGCAGGCAGATCCGGCCAAGTTCGGGGATCTGCCCAGGGTTATCGAAGATTTCGAGGACGAGGTTCTGCGCCGCCGCCAGGCAGAGCTGCAGGAGGTGCAGGACGTCTTGCGCGGCACCCCCGGCGATGCCTGGGGCGTACCGGAATTCCTGGGCGCGATGGGGGCAGACCTTTTGTCGCCCGGCGGGCTGACCATGATGGTGGTCCCGGGCGCGGGTGCGGTGGGCACCGCTGGCCGTGTCACGCTGGGCAGCGCCGCCCGGTTTTCCGCTTTCGAGGGGGTCATGTCCGGGGCCGAGGAAGGGCTGAGCCTGCCCGACCAGTTCCGGGTGGCCGATGACCTGGACCAGCCAGCCCCGCAACCGGGCAGGCAGATCCTTGGGGCAACCGTCGCTGGCGCCGGTCTTGCCGGTGCGCTGTCTGGCCTGGGCATGGCCGCGCAACGGTTCGTCCACAGCCGCCGGGCGGCGGACGAGGCCGAGGCAGACCGCAGGCCCGAGGGCGTGACACCGTTGCAGCATCGCCGCGAGCTGGACCAGGCGGCGGGAGATCTGCGCACCGGGCGCCCGGCGGCAGACCCGGATCGCTACCAGTTCGATTGGGACAGGCACCGCACCGATGGGGGCCTGCGCGATGACGCGATTTCCCGGATGCGGCCCAACCTGCGCAGCGGCCTGGAAGAGATGATTTCCGCCGCGCCGCCGCGTATCCGCGAGGGCCTGCAGGTCTATTCCGGCTATCGTTCGCCCGAGCTGCAGGCGCGGCTCTGGGCCGGGGCGTTGAAGAAGTACGGCAGCCCGCAGGCGGCCAGGAAATGGGTGGCGCCGCCGGGCAAGTCCAACCACAACCACGGGCAGGCCGCAGACCTCAAGTGGAACGGCTTGCGGATCGACCAGGCCCCGGCGGACGTGCGCGACTGGCTGCACCGGAACGCCGGTAAATACGGGCTGCATTTCCCACTGGGCAATGAACCCTGGCACATCGAGCCGCTGGGCACGCGGGGCACCGCGCCGGCCCGCCCGCGTGATGCCCAGCCCGGCAAGCCCCTGACCTTCTCGGATTTCGATTTCACGCCCAAGGGCAATGCCAGCCCGACGACAAACCCGATCGGCTACGTTTTCGGCAGGCTGCTGGAACGGGGCTACACGCCGGAACAGGCTGCGGGCATCGTCGGCAACCTGATGCAGGAAAGCACGCCGCGCCTGAACACGGCCCATGTGGGGGACGGCGGCAATTCCATCGGCATGGGGCAATGGAACGGGCCGCGCCGTCACGCGCTGCTGGCCTATGCGCGTGAACAGGGCAAGGACTGGCGGGATCTGGATACCCAGATCGACTTTCTGGATCACGAGCTGCGCACGTCCGAACGGGCGGCGGGCGATGCGATCCGGGCCGCCAAGACGGCGACCGAGGCCGCGCGCATCGGCTCTGAGCGGTTCTGGAGACCGGGCATTCCCCGGATCGAAAAGCGCATGGGCTATGCCGAGGACCTGATGGAGTTCTTCGCCGCCGGTCGCGTGCCGCGCTACCCGGGGGCGCGCAGCGGCGGCAGCGATGGTGCCGGCGGCGGGTCCTTCACCGGCTACACGTCGCGCGGCTACACCGCCACGGGGCAGGTCACGGCCGGCGATGGAATGACGGTTGACGTGGCGTACCAGGTGGTCGACCTGGCAAAGCTCAAGCGGGCCAGCGGCGAGTTGCAACCCCGCGACCGGACCCGTGCCGCCAGCGACGAACAGATCGCGGAGTTGGCCGCACGGCTGGACCCGGCGCGCCTGATGCCTTCGCCCGAGGCCGACCGGGGCGCGCCCATCGTCGGCGGCGATGACGTGATCGAAAGCGGCAACGGCCGGGTCATGGCGCTGGAACGCGCCTATGACCAGCACCCGGATCGTGCCAGTGCCTACCGTCAGCAGATCGAGACGGCGGGCTTTGACATTCCGGCGGACGTGGACCGCCCGGTGCTGATCGCGCGCCGCACCAGCGAGTTGTCCGACGCCGACCGGCAGGGCTTTGTCCGCGCGGCCAACCAAAGCCAGATCGCCCGGATGAGCGCGACCGAACGCGCGGCGATGGACGCGCGCAAGATCGACGCCCAGACCGTTGGCCTGTTCGATCCGCGGTTCGGGCTGCGCGCCCCGGAAAACAGCGCCTTTACCCGGCGCGTGCTGGGCGCACTGCCGCAGGCGGAACGGTCGGGGCTTGTGGATGCGGGCGGCAAGCTCAACGCCGAGGGCGCCCTGCGCATCCGCCAGGCCCTGTTCGCGCGGGCCTACGATGCGCCCGACCTTCTGGCGCGATACACCGAAATCGGCGAAGGCCCGATGAAATCGCTGATGACGGCGCTGGAGCTGGCCGCCCCGGATTGGGCGGCCATGCGCGCGGCCGTGGCGGAGGGGCGGCTGCGCCCGGAAATGGACATCACGCCCTTCGTGCTGGACGCGATGCGCCTCATTGCCCTGGCGCGCGACACGGCGGCCCGGGACGGCGGCAAGGTGGCCGAGGTGCTGGACGGGCTGCTGGCCGACATTGACCTGCTGGAGGGGGCGGTGCCGCCGCTGACCGTCGCCCTGGTGCGCAAGTTCGTGCCCAAGGGGCGCGCGGCCCCGGCCGAGAAGATCGCGGATTTCCTGAAACGCTACGCCAAGGAGGCGCAGAAGATCGGCGGCACCGAGGCGGCGCTGTTCGATGCACCCGGCCCGCTGGATGCGCTCAAGGCCATCGACGGCGAGGCCTTTGGCGAGTTGACCGAGACCGGCCGCGCCGCCAGCGCCGCGCCCCCGGCCGAGCCTGCGGCTGATCCCCTGCCGCAAACGCCGGTCACGCCGGAGCAGGCCGAGGCGGTGCGGGACCAGGCCGATGCCAGCCTGCGCGACAGCCTGCCGGAGGATCTGCGCGAAGGGGCCGAGGATCTGGAAATCCGGTTCGATGAAAACGGCCCCAGCTACCGGCTGTCCGAGATCCTGGACGATCTGGACGCGGACGAGGTTCTGGAAACCGTTGTTGACCTGTGCGGCGTGAAAGGGGCGGCCTGATGGCAAATATCCATGATTGCCTGGACCGGGCGGTAGAGGACGGCGAGCTGGACAAGACCCGTGCCGACGAGGCCGCGCGGGAATACGACCAGCTGCTGGCGCGCTACGAAAGCGTGATGCCCGGCCCGGCGGCCGAGGCGGCGGCGCTGGCGGATCTGAAAGAGGCCACCAGGCGCCAGGCACGGTCCCGCCGGCACACGGTCCTGAACCAGCTGCAGGCCATGCGCCGCCTGACAACGCTGATCGGGGACGCGCCGGACCCGGCCCTGGCGATCCGCGACCTGATCGAGCATTCCGAGACCAGCGGCTTTGCCGGGGAAAGCATCCGGTCGCTGTCCGACGCCTACATTCAGTCGGTCAATTTCGGCATCCAGGACGCGCTGACGGCAACGGGCCGTGACGTCCTGGGCCGCAGCCGTGACAAGGCCCTGCTGCAGGACGTCCTGCGCGAGCTGCACCTGGAGGACACCGGCAGCGCCAAGGCGAAAGAGCTGGCCGATGCGGTGCGCCGTCAGCAGGAACGCCTGCGCCAGGCCTTCAACGATCATGGCGGCGACATTGGCAAGCTGGACGACTACGGGGTGACGCACACCCATGACCATCATGTGATCCAGCAGGCGGGGTTCGACACCTGGTCGACCTTCATCCGTGACAAGCTGGACTGGAGCCGCATCGAGGACCGCGCCACCGGCAAACCCTTTGTCGCGGAAAAGGGCGAGCTGCCGGATGCAGAGACCGCCACCGTCTTTCTGCGCGAGATCTACAACGGGATCGTGACGCAGGGCTGGAACAAGCGCGAGCCGAGCATGGCCGTGGGCGGCAAGGCGCTTTACAACACCCGCGCAGATGCGCGCGTGCTGCATTTCCGGGATGGGTCCAACTGGCTGGATTACAACGCGCGGTTCGGATCGGGCGATCCCTTTTCGTCGCTGATCGGCGGGCTGCACGGCATGGCCCGCGACATTGCCCAGATGCGCGTTCTGGGGCCGAACCCCAAGCTGGGGCTGGAATACGCGGTGCAGGTCGCGCAAAAGCGCGTGGCCGGAAAATCGCAGGCCGAGATTGCCGTGGGCAAGAAGGCGGCCCTGGCCCGCACCATGCTCAGCCATTTCGACGGCAGCGTGAACAACACCGAGAACGAGGCGCTTGCGCGGTTCTTCTCGAACACCCGCAGCGCGATCACCTCGGCCAAGCTGGGCGCCGCGATCCTTTCGGCCCCGACCGACCTGGTGACGGTGAGCAAGGCCGCGCGGATCGCGGGCATGAAGCCGCAGAACGTCCTGGGCCGGGCCGTGCAGCTGGCCGCCAGTGCAGGCGACCGCAAGATGGCCCGCCGCGCCGGCTATGTGGCCGAGACGCTGGCCGACACCGGCGCCGCAGGCAACCGCTACCTGGCGCAGCAGATGACCAGCGAGACCATCGACCGGCTGACCAGTTTCACCATCCGGGCCTCTGGCCTGTCCTACTGGACCGACATGCTGAAAACCGCGTTCCGGCTGGAGTTCGCGGGCTACCTGGCGCAGAACGCCGACCGCGCGCTGGACGAGGTGGACGCGCCCCTGGCGAAGATCCTTCAGGACAGGGGCATAACCCCGGCGGACTGGGACCTGCTGCGCGCGCCCGAGGGTCGGTTCGTCGAACAGGGTGGCGGCGATTTCCTGTCACCGGTCTACTGGCTGGAACACCAGTCCAGCCTGCCGCGCACCGAGGCCGAGGGGCTGGCCCTGCGCCTGCAGATGATGATCGAGGAACAGCTGGAATACGCCGTGCCGACCATGCGCCTGGAGGGCAGGGCGCGAACGGTAGGCGATACCCGGCCGGGCACCTTCGCAGGAGAGTTGCTGCGCAGCTCGACCATGTTCAAGGGCTTTGCCCTGTCCCTGACCATCGGCCAGTATCGCCGCTTCGTGGCCCTGCCGACCGGCACCGACCGGGCGATCTACGCGGCCCAGATGGTGGTCGGCCTGACCTTGCTGGGGGCACTGTCGGTTCAGCTGAAGGAGCTGAGCAAGGCCCGCGATCCGCGTCCGATGGACAGCGGCGCATTCTGGGCGGCCGCCGTGGCGCAGGGCGGTGGCCTGGGGATCTTCGGGGATTTCTTCGCGGCCGAGACGAACCGCTTTGGCGGCGGCCTGGGCGAGACCATCGCGGGGCCGATGATCGGCCTGGGCGGTGACGTCATCAACCTGGGCGCCTCCAACGCCGCGCGGGCCTTCGCGCGCGAGGACACTTTTCTTGGCCGCGATGTGGCGAATTTCGCCCGGTACAACACCCCGGTTGCCTCCAGCCTCTGGTATCAGCGCGCCGCCTTCGACCGGATCGTGGCGGACCAGCTACAAGCCTTCCTGGACCCCGAGGCCGAGGCCGTCTGGGAGCGCCAGGAAGCCAACCGCGAACGCAACTACGGCACCCGCACCTGGTGGGAACGGGGCAAGCTGGCCCCGGAACGCGCCCCGGACATGACCAACGTGATCGGCGGTGCCCGATGACCCACAGCACACCAGAACATCGGCGGGCCAAGCCCTGCCGGTGCCGCCGCCCCGGCCCAGCGAAAGAGGCGTCGCAACGCCGGGGCGGCATCGAGCAGCAGCAGGAGGGCGCTTGAATGGTTGTCGATCTACTACCGGCCAAGGTGGAGCATACGGTGGCCGGTGTCGGCCCCTACACTATCGGCCACGAGTACACCGAAGGCTCGATTTTCGTCAGGATCTCCAGCGCCAGCGGTGCGCCCCGGTTGGCCGAGGACGATTACGCGGTGGACCCGGCGGCGGGTGCCGATGGGGCGGTGACACTCAGCACGGCGGCGGCGGCGCTTTACGATGGCGAGACGCTGGTGATCGA
This sequence comes from Antarctobacter albus, assembly GCF_900101505.1. GTDB lineage: Bacteria > Pseudomonadota > Alphaproteobacteria > Rhodobacterales > Rhodobacteraceae > Antarctobacter > Antarctobacter albus. The sequence continues at coordinate 125,430 of NZ_FMZI01000011.1, read as the reverse complement.
GCGCGAGACCTCGCCGCAACAGGGCTGGACCGGCGGCGGTGGCGTGCGTGGCACGGCGGCAGAGGCGCAGATGGATCGGGCCATGATGCTGATGCAGGAGCTGCGCCAGGGCGTGCGGTCCAGCATCCGCTTTCCCGGCCACATTGGCGAGGCCGAGGAACTGCGGGTCACGGCGGAGGCGCGGGCAAACTCGATCCTGGTCTTTGACGGCGACGGCAACCCGGCAGTGTCCGAAGTCGCCGCCGGCGACGTGGTGGAGGCCCTGACGGCGACACTGGAAGCGCGGGACGATGCGGAGGCGGCCTTGGCCAGCGCCCTGTCAGCCCTCGCCTCGTTTGCCGCCGGAAACCCGCTGAGCTTTCCGCTCGATCTGGGCCTGGTCGAGGACGCGATTTTGACAAACAGCTATGACCTTGGGGGCGTGTGATGGCGCAGCAGCTACAACACCGGCGCGGGACGGCCGCGCAGAACAACCTGTTTACCGGCAGCGCCGGCGAGCTGACGATGGCAACCGATACCGTCGAGGCGCGCATTCATGACGGCGTGACGCTGGGTGGCGTGCCCCTGGCGCGCAAGCCCATGACCTCGCCCGCTGCGCTGGCGGCCTACACCGGGCCGCTGCCGGCGGTCGGTGACGATGTGCAGGCCGGGCCATACCTCTACGAGCGCGCGGCCGATGATGAAACCGACGCGGCCGCAATGGCGGTGGCCGGGGGCCGCAAGGTCTTTGCCAAGCCGAAAAGCGGCATCTGGTACTTCTCGCAGCTGAACCCCGCGCTGGACAACTCGGCCGACACGGCGGCGCTGATGAACGCGGCGATCCAGCGGGTCAAGGCGGTGGACGGCAGCGGCAAGATCATTCTCGAACCGGGCCAGTACCGGACGGATGCCCCCATTGCCTACGATAGCTTCGTTGAGATCGAGGGGATCAACCCGCGCGGCGGCGTTCGGGGCGGTGGCGGCCATGCCCTGCGCCCCGTGGTGATCCTGCCGACGCATACGGGATCGGTGTTCCAGATCGGTTCTGCGGCTGGTGCTGGCCTGCGCGTGCAGGCGGCGGCGCTGCGCAACATCACGATTTCGGCCAGCTCGGGCGATGCGAATTACCAGAACTTCACCGGGATCGAGGTCATCGGCGCGCGGGGCTGCGAGCTGTCGAACGTGCTGGTGATCGGCGCGGCCGTGGGCTGGGACTGGACGGCGGCGGAAGGGGTCGCGCAGTACAACGAGACGTTCCGCGCCGGGGCGGTGGACTGCGATATTGGCATTCGCCTGGAGAACAGCGCGGGCCTCGCGGACAGCAGCCCGTTCTGTCAGGCCAACCACATTGGGGTTGGCGAAGTCACGAATTGCCGGATCGGTGTCTATGTCGGGAACGGTCAGCTGGTGGACAACGTGATCGACGTCAGCGGCGGCCAGATGGCCGGCCATGACGAATACGGCATCTACATCAAGGGCGATCACTGGACGCGCAGCAGGACACGCCTGTTCGGCAACTCCTGGATGGAGAACATCGCCGGTGAAGATCCCGACACGACGCTGAAATTCAAGCGTGACGTCTACGTGGAAAACGCGGTGGTCTACTACGGTCACGGCTTCCGGGCCGACCGGATTACGCGCGGCGCGAATTCGCAGGTCATACCCCAGGGGCCGCGTGTCCAGGCCGAGGCACAACTGCCCGGCGTGGGCCTGCCCCGTGGTGGCCTGTCGCGCCTGTGGTCCTTCGACGATGTGGGCGGGAACGCATGGACCTGCCCGGTGAGCGGTGCCGTCGCCACCAATGCGGGCGGCACCAAGCAGGCCGCAGACACGCGCTATGGCAGCGGTGTGGCCGGGGATGGCGCCGGCGGCGGACTGACTGTCGCGGATACCAGTTTCGACTGGACCAGCGACTGGACGCTGGCCCTGTGTACCTGCAACCCGGTCGACGGGAGCCACAACACGTTCACGGTCAAGGATGGCGGCGGGACCAATATCCTGGCGATCAAGCCGCGCTCGAACTTCATAGAGCTGGAGCTGACGGTTGCGGGTTCGAAAACCGAACGGAACTGGACGACCAAAAGCACCAGCCATATCGCCAATTCGCAATGGTGCGTTGTCAGCTACGATGCTTCGACAACGACATTCACCTGTTACGCGGCGTCCGGTCTGCCCTATGATCCGAACCTTTCCGCCGTGCTGGAGATCCCGGCCGCGCTTGGCGCCGGGTCCTATGCGACCTGGAACCTGAACGGGTCGGACAACTCCTGGGTGGTCCTCGATGAGGTTGGCCTTTGGGATCGTATCCTGACCGCCGACGAGATTTTCGCGATCTGCAACCTGGACGAGGGGCTGGTGACGGCCTTTGGCTTCGATCCTGTTGACCCGATGCAGCGGGGCGCGCCGGGGACCGGCAAGCTGATCCTCGATCCCGACGCGGCGTCTGCAGGATCGGCGCCGGAGCTGGCGGTTGAGGTGCAGGGAACAGAGGTCGTGAGCGTGACCCCGGCGGGCCTCGAAGTGGTCGGGCGCATGGCGGTCACGCCGGTTGCCTATGCGGGCCTGCCTGGAACGCCGGCGGTTGGGGATCGGTCCTTTGTGACCGATGCCACGGTGTCGGCGTTCGGGGCGACGGTTTCCGCCGGTGGCGGCGGCAATGCGGTGCCCGTGTTCTGGAACGGGTCGAACTGGTTGGTCGGCTAGGTCGGCGGCGTGAATGAAGGAGGGGCGTGATGGCCTGGTACGACAAAGGGTCTGACTATTGGGCGGCCTGGCTGGGCGTGGCGATCTACATGGCGTTGCGCAACGCGGATCGTGCGCCGATCCTGCGCCGCATCCTGAAGCTGGGATCTTCCACCCTGTTGGGGGCGAGCCTGTCCGAACCTGTCGCGGCAATGTTCGGCGCCCCCGAAACGCTGGTCATGGTGTTCCTGGTCGTGGGCGCGCACCTGGTCCTGGATCTGGTGATGGCGCTGCTGTCCGACCGGGCACTGATCGCGGACATTGTGCGCGGGCGCATGGGGGGCGGGCGCAATGGCTGACGTGTCTCATACCAGGCGCACGCTGCAATGCAGCTGGGACCGCATCCTGGTCCTGATCCTGATGGCCTTGCTGGCGGCGCTGCTGCCACACGACGACACCCCAACACAGCCGGTCCATACGGAGGAAGCGGAATGATCTACCAGGGCAAAGCCCGATACCCGGTGCACGAGGCGATCCTGCATACCTCGGCCACGCCGGGCGGCTGGGACGATGGCAAGAGCGACCAGGAGGTGCTTGATGCCTTCTGGCGCTGGCATGTCGAGGGGTATCCGCACCGCTGGCGCAAGGTGGGCTATCACCGGATCATCCGCACGGACGGGACGGTGCTGTGGAACACCGATTTCCTCCGCTCGATCACCGAGATCGGCGCCCATGTCCGAGAGCGCAACCGGGGCACCATCGGGATCTGCCTGATCCCCGCGCGCACGGTGCCCAACGTCCTGCGGCCCGGCGCCTATTTTGCGGACTTCTACACCTCGGCGCAGCGGATCGCGGTCAAGGAGTACCTGGGCGAGCTGGCCGAACTGACCGAACTGAAATGGGTGACGGGTCACAACGACTATGCCGCCAAGGCCTGTCCCGGGTTCAAGGTCGATGGCCGGGAGTGGCTACCATGATCCGCCTGCTGCTGGCGGCGCTGGTGGCGGTCGGGTCGGTCGCCGCCTGGCAATACATCCGCGCCGAGCAGCTGGCCGAGATCGTCGGCCGCGTGCGGACCCTGGAACGGCAACAGGAGATCGACAGTGAAACCGACCACCTTACTGATGATGAGCTTCGTCGCGCCCTTGAGCATGTGCTTGGGGCCGAGTGATGCGTTGTTCAGCGACGTGTCCAAGCGGCCGCCCGACGCGCGGCCGGAAACTATCGAGGCCCTGGGGGCTGATCCGGTGTTCGGGCGCTGGGTGATCTACCAGGACAGGGCCTGTGACGCCTTCGGGTGCATCGAATAGCGGTGTTCTGAACGTCCTTGCTTTTCCGAAGTGAGGGCCGGATATGATCGCGGCCATGATCTACCTCTGGTTCAAGTGCGCCGCCTGCGGTTTCGAGAACTCCGTCCCCGCCCCACGCGAGAGCCACGGCCTATTGCGAGACCAGATCCTGCGCCGGTGCAAGTGCCGCCGCTGCCGCCATGTAGGGGCATCTGACATGCTGCGGTACTACGATCCGGGCGCCGATCCTCTGTGGGGTGCGCGGACAGATTGAACACGCGCAGCCCGGCACCAGCCCAATTCGGACGCATTGCAAGCCATTGAAAACAAACGATGCGTTTTGACGCCAAATTCTATGTAAGTCACTGATTTCATTGCGTCGTGTCGTGATTTGTAATCAGTAGGTCCGCGGTTCGAGTCCGTGTGGGGGCACCATGAATTTCATGCAAGTAATTGAAAAGTATCATTTATGTGGGGCGCGTTCCAAAAAGCCACCTTTTTACCCACCTTGTCGATTGCGGTTTTCGCTTCAGGTTTTTGAGTGTGCGATTCTTTCGCGAAAATAGGGTCGCAAGATGATCCTGTTCCTGAAAGATGAACCTGCACCGCTGACCATGTGCAGCCGCGAGATCGCGGAGTTGCTGGAGAAACGCCACGATGATGTGAAGCGCAGCATCGAGACACTGGTCAAGCGTGGCGTGATTGAACTACCTCAATCGGAGGAAGATCAAATCGAGACCGGACACGGACGAAACACGCTGTTCAGGTCTACTACCTCGAAAAGCGGGATTGCTTTGTGGTTGTGGCGCAACTCTCCCCCGAGTTCACGGCACGGATCGTAGACCGCTGGCAGGAACTCGAAGCAGAGCGCGAATAGCCCACGCCCTTCCGAATTTCGGCGACCCGGTGGCGATGGCCCGCGCCTGGGCTGATCAGGAAGAGGATAAGCGCCGTCAGGCGGCGCAGATCGAGACCATGCGGGAGGATGTTGGCGCGCTGAACAGGCTTTCTGCGACCGATGGCGCGATGACGCTCACCAATTCCGCCAGAGGTGATCAAACGCGACGGACACAAGGCCATGGATGTAAGGCGTATCGCGTTGGACAGGTGCTCGGCCATAGCTCATGCTATCCGTGGCAGGCTCTTTCAGAAGCCGTGAAACAACGTGACGAAGCGGCCCTATGTATGTGCCGGCTGCTGTTTGCAATCGAGAATTCGGCGCGGCTTCGGAAATCGCTCATATGTATCCAGCCTGTTTGTCGGCTCGCGGGCCGTGGCCTCGATGGGGTTACGCACGCACCTTGGTCTCATTACCGGCAAAGTCAGTGATGACCATTTGGGCCGTCAGACACTGGGGGCGTAGTTTCTCCGTTCCATGCTGTCCTCTTTCGCGAACTTCGTGGTGCCCGGGAAGCGGTCAGATCGCTTCCATGGTCTCCTCTTTTATCGTGTCGAAGCGCGTGCCGTGACGCAGGATGCTCCACGCGGTGCGGGCCAGCTTGTTGGCCAGGGCAACCGCGGCCTTGTTCCTGGGCATTCGGGATATGGCGCGTTCGAGCCAGGCTCCGAAGCTGAACGCCTGCCATCGGTGGGGGCGCATCATGATCACCTTGGCGGTCTGCACGAAGAGCATGCGCAGGTATCGGCTTCTGCGCTTGGTGATCCGTCCCAAGATCGTGCGGCTACCCGTGCTGAACTGTCGGGGCACCAGCCCAACCCAGGCCGCGAAGTCGCGGCCCCGGTCGAAGGTCACGCCCTGTCCAACCGCCGCGACCATGGCCGTCGAAACCATCGTCCCGATAGACCAGAGGCCGATCATGCACTAACACTCAAACCGGACCACTCAGCGGGGGCGGGTCAGGCCCTGGAAAAGGACTCCTACGAGTGCCGGGTCTGTGGAAATTTTCTTGAAGAGTGGAACGCGTCAACTGTGTCGACTTTTCGATTGGTCGCAAGGCCTAACGACGCTTGACCGAAAACCCAAGCGTCAACCTGGAACTGCCGCATTAGCGGACGCATCAAGCCGATAGCCGGGGCCACACAGGGAGCCGGGAGAGTTATCGGAGGTGTCCGGTTGACTTTGTGACCGGCGATGCGCCTGATTTCGCGCCTGCGACTAACATCAACTGTCGGGTCGAACCGGGGGAGTGCCCGTGGATCGTGTCAAGTGCGGCGCGCCGTTCGGCATGGACATCCGCCAGAGTCGGGTCGCCTTGCACCATGAGCTTCCGCAAACTGGCCAAGATCATTCTCGCACTGCAGCAACCGCGAAACGCCTGACGGAAAAATGCGCTCGCGCCATGTTAAGCCGTCGACATTCTTCGCTCGCGAGCGAGTGTCTTTCCAAGGTATCGGCCCGGAGCTGCCGTCCACCGCCGGTCTCCGCCGCCGCGGTGCAGTCCGTCAGAGCAGTCATTCGCTGCGAGTGCGATATAGAGCGCGCTGCCAATTTGTGGTCTGCGGACCTTGCTGCTGTCAGTCTTGTAGGATGTAATTTCCGCTGCGCGGACAATTGCTAATGCAATCCGGCACCCGAAAGCGCTTCGGTCAGCGCATTCGCTTCTTTCCGTACGGGATAGGGGAACATGCGTCGCGCGTGAGCCAAGCTGTATCTTGGCGCGATGTTCTTAATCCGCGAAATCGTCTGCCTTGCGCCGTCGGTATCACCGACCTCCCACTGCGCTCGCACCATCTGAACACGTGCTGGAATAAAACGCGGTACGCGGTCCAGCACCGCTTGAAAGTGCCCTACGGCAACGTCTTGTTCCCCAAGCAGCAATTGGCAATGACCCTGCGGGAATTCCCAACTGGGTGGCAGAAAGCTGTCTTTTGAAAACACGGCCTCCAAAAGTGGCCCGGCATCCTGAGGGCGTGCAAGACGATTCATGGTTTCGCCGTAGGCCAGGTAAACTTCGGGGTTTTCGGGGTCTCGCGCGATGGCCGCGGCGAAGGCCGCGATGGTTTCCTCTGGCCGCCCGAGATATCCCAATACCCAGCCGAGCCGCGCATAGCCAAGGGCCGCCGTCTCATCCCTCCGGATGGCCTCACGGGCCAGAGCCTCTGCCGCATCGAGCGTTTCGTCACTGCCAGGCAACCCGAATACATAGAGCGTGGTCCGGCAGTAGGCCTGTTGCGCATAGGCATTGGCGAAATCCGGGTCCAGTTCGGCCGCTTTCTCAAACTGCGAAAGTGCCTGGGCGAAAGCCTGAGGCTCATAGCGAAAATACGCGTAGCGGCCTTTCTGGTAGGCGTCATATGCTTTGGAATTGACTGTGCCGCGCGGCTTTCTGGCGGCCAGCGATCGATCCGGAGCGATCACGGCAAGCAACCGGTCGGCGATCAGATCGTGACCCGCCAGAAGGCTGTCGCGTGTCAGATCAAAACGTTCCGACCGGATCTGGTTCTTTGTTTTTGCATCCAAAATGGCTGTAGATACGCGGATGCGCGATTTGATGTCACGCAAGTTGCCTTCGATGACATGGGTGACCCCGTAGATGTCTCCTGGTGCCTCAGCCCCGAGTGCCTTGGCCGTGTTGTAGGACAGGACAGTCAACGCATCGTGTCGCGACAGACTGTGGATCAGGTCTTCGGTCAGGCTGTCCGCAAGGTAGTCGGCCTCGGCGTTGTCACCAGTGGACCGAAAGACGCGGACGAACACAGTTGCCTTCGGACCGCGGCCACCTTCCCGGTCCGTGGAAATGGCATCTGCAACGAACCGGAAGCCACACCCGTGGATCGTCTTGATGATGCGATTGTCACGGTCGATGTCGCCAAGCGCGACCCTGACCGCTTTGATTGCCCCGGAAATTGCCCAGTCGCTGATGGCGCGCCCTTGCCAGATTGCCTCGATCAAGTCCTCTTTGGACACGACGCGGTCCCTGTGACGAAGAAGGAAGATCAGCACCCGCAGGCTTTGCGGCTCGATGGCAACGGGGACACCGGACTGAATGAGTTCGAAGGACGCTTCATCAAGCGAAAAAGCACCGAAGCTCCAGAGTTTTGTGTTTGTCTTGCTCACGAAGCATTCCTCCAAAAATCCTCCAGAACCCGTCGCGCGTGCGGCTTAAAGGTAAATCGTGCCGATGGCGCAGGACACCGAAAGTTTAGGAGAGGACCATGAAAACATTGATCAGTATAGCACTTTTTGCAGCAACAGTCGCAGGAACCGCCATGGCAGACCGCGTCAATGTGGCCAGCGACGCCGATGTTGCAACGTCCGTTAAGCGCCTGACAAAAGCCGTGGAAATGGCCGGGGCGCGGGTTTTCACAACGGTCGATTTTGCCGCAGGCTCTGCCTCAGTCGGGGAGAGCCTGCGGCCAACCACCGTTGTCATCTTTGGCAGCCCCAAGATTGGAGCGAAGGCGTTGCAGCAAGGGCAAACCATGGCTCTCGACCTGCCGCTTCGGATCTTGTTCTTCGAGGACGCGAATGGCCAGACATGGGCAATCTACGATGACCCAACGGCGGTGGCACCGTCCCACGGTCTCACTGGAGATCACCCCGCCGTTTTGGCAATGAAGGGCGCATTGGAGAAATTCTCGGCGGCTGCAACGGGAGAATGACGACATTGGGATGGTGAAGCATTGCTCTTCATCATTCCTGACCCTCGAAAGCGCTACAGCATTTGGCAGGAACTGGCTCAGAGCTGACTCGCGCCACCGCAAAGCGAGCAGCATCGGCGTCACGCCGACTGTTAGTCAGTTTCGACCCATTACGGCCATTTCCGATGCCTTCAAGTGCTGCGGTGCAGCTCCACCAGACCGGACTTTCGAGGCATCCCGCAGCATTTTGCACGGGCAAAGGTCGGCAGTGCGCAGAGTGCGGATATTTTGAACCGAGAGTTGGTGAGGATGCGCGGGTCGTGGCCGGTTCTCCGCAACGGGCAAGCCAGCTGAGACGGGAACCGCACTCGCATCCCAGCCATTCTCGACGGTCTGCGGAGCGCACCAAGGTGCTTTGCGGCGCGACGCGACCATGTGCAAGCCTGGTTGCTGCGCGGACCTGCTGGCAGCACCCGATCCGGCCCAGTGATCCAAGGCGATATGGTAGTGACACACATCGGTGGAAAGAATGACCGCATCGGGGGTGCAGTCAACCACAGCGAAACCGATCTCGTCGTGCCATCGGCGTGCAGCGTGCGGTTCGTCCCCACTTCCAAGTGAACGCGGCAAGCACTGGCATCAGCTGGCGCATCGTGCCAGCGAGGCCGCCGCAATCCAAGTTCGGCCGGGTTCGCGTCGGCATCGAACTGGAAAGACCCATTCGTACCTCGCCATCGACCCGGGTCCGGTTGTCCTCCGGGCGGGCCGCAAGTGTTGCGACACAGCTGCCTTCCGGATGGGCCAGGTAGGTCAGCTTGGCTGACGCGGTAGTCGGCTCATCACTGGCCCGCAGCCAGACCGTAGCCTTCTCGCGAGCCAGCGCGTGCAATCTCTCGGCGCCCATTCCATGACGAGAGCGCCTCCGAACTTACAGGAGGTCAGCGCGGCGCAGTCGCGTTCGACATCGACAAGCTCCTCGCACCCGTAGATCTGCGGCTGGCGCTTGCCCAGAAGATTCAGGTTCGGGCCGTTCAGGATATGGACGAGTTTGGACATTTTCTTTTTCTTTCAGAGTGGTCCGGCCGGTCAGACCAGCGGCACGGTCAGTTCGGCGATCAGGTCCCGGGTCGGGGGCTGGACGCCGCGCCACCAGTCGAAGGCGACGGCGGCCTGTCCCACAAGCATCCCCACGCCGTCGGCGATCACGGGCACTCCCGCTTCCCGGACGCGTGCGAGGAAGGGCGTCAGCCCCTTGGCATAGGCAAGATCATACGCGAGCGCGCAGCTGTCGAAGACGCGGGGCGGCAGAGCGGGACAGTCTCCCGTCAGGCTGGCGGCGGTAGCGTTGATGACGACGTCGAAGCGGTCGAGCGTATCTGCCGGCCCGACGACCAGGCCGGGACGACCTGCCGCCTCCAGCGCGTCACGGATCGCCTGCGCCCCGGCGGGCGTGCGGTTGATCATCACGAGGGTGTCGGGACCGGCATCGAGAAGGGGCAGCACGGCCCCGCGCGCCGCCCCCCCTGCGCCCAGCATCAGCACGCGCTTTCCGGCGAGGGGGGCGCACAGCAGGCGTTCGACGTCGGCCAAGAGGCCATAGCCGTCTGTGTTGTGCGCCTCGATCCCGCCATCGGCAAAGCGCAGCGTGTTCGCCGCGCCGGCTATGGCCGCCTCGGGCGTTTTTTTGTCCGCCAGCGCGAAGGCCTCAAGCTTGAACGGTGCCGTCACGTTGCAGCCGCTGCCGCCCTCGGCGATGAACCGGCGCAGCGCGGGTTCGAACCCGTCGACCGGCGCCTCTGCCTTGCCATAGGTCAGATCCTGCCCGGTCTCGGCGGCAAAGCGCGCGTGGATCAGGGGTGATTTCGAATGCCCGAGAGGGTTGCCGAAGACGACATAGCGGTCGGTCATCGCGCGGCCTCCTCGGCGTAGAAGACGCCGTCGTCCTTTAGAGCCGCGATCTCTGTCGCACCGTAGCCAAGCTCGGCGGCGAGCTCGGCATTGTGCTGACCCAGCAGAGGCGCGGTGCGGCGCGGGGTCGTGTCGCAGTCCGAGAAACGGAACGGCAGGTTCGGCAGCGTCACGCGGCCCAGCACGGGGTGATCCTGCTCGACCAGCATGTCGCGGGCGAGGATCTGCGGATCCCGGACGATCTGGTCGACGGACTGCACCGGGGCACAGGGCACCGCCACCGCGTCGAGCTGCGCGATGCAGTGGGCGACGCTGTCCTGGCGCGCGCACCACGCCTCGACCAGCGCATAGACTTCGGCGTGGTTGTCGTTGCGGCCCGCCGGCGTCCGAAAGCGGTCGTCCAGTGCCGCGCCCGCGATCAGCCCCGCCAACCGCACCCAGGCATCGTCCACCTGGGCTGCGATCACCAGATCGCCGTCCTTGGCGCGAAACGCGCCGTAAACCGTCGATTCAGGCTGGCGTGAGCCGTGCTTCTTCGGAAGCACCGTGCCGCCCGAGAGAAAGTACTGCTGCACCGCGTAATCGTGCATCGACACCATGCAGTCATACAGCGCGAGATCGATGTGCTGTCCCTTGCCGGACTTGATCCGACCCAGCAGCGCGGCGTTCACGGCGGCGACGCCATGCATTCCGGTATACATGTCGGCGATCGGCATCCGCATCAGCGGCGGCGCCTGGTCCGGCTCGCCCAGTTGCGCCATCGCGCCCGAAATCGCCTCGGCGATCAGGCCGAAACCCGGCTTGTCGCTTTTGGGTCCGGTGTGGCCGTAGGCGGAGATCGAGCAATAGACCAGTCCCGGATTTTCGCGTGACAGCGCATCGTAGCCGAGGCCGAGCTTTGCCAGCGCACCGGGGCGGAAGTTTTCGACAAAGACATCCGCCGACCGCGCCAGTCGCTGCATCAGCTCCATGCCGCGCGCGTCTTTCAGGTCGAGGCACAGGCCTCGCTTGCCCATGTTCTGTTGCAGGTAGTAGCCCGACTGCCCGTCCTTGAAATACGGATGATGCCGCCCGGCATCGCCGCCTTTCGGGCGCTCGACCTTGATCACGTCGGCCCCCATCGCGGCGAGCGACCGCGACAGGTGCGGACCGGCAAGGAAATGAGTGAAGTCGATGACGCGGATGCCATCGAGCGGAAGGGGATTGTTCATTGCACGGCATCCTCGGCTTGCGCATTGCGCAGGATCATCAGCTTGTGGCGGCCCTTCTGGACCACCGTTCCGTCCTGGTTTACCAGTTCGCTTTCGAGGTGGACGATGCCCCAACCCGGTTTCGAGGTGGTGCGCATGAAGCCGACGGTGAACCGGCAATGCACCGCGTCGCCCGCGTGGATCGGCCCGGTGAAATCCCATTCCCAGCCCAGCGAGGCGCCGGGCGGGAACTGCAGGTCCGCCTGCGTCTTGAGCCCGTCAGCAAGCGCGAGGCCCAGGAGACCATGCGCGACGATGCCGCCGAAGTGGCTTTTGCGGGCGAACTCCTCGTCGACATGCACCGGCGTGTGGTCGCCGGTCAGGTCGGCATAGGCGCGGATCATCTCGCGCGTGACGGTGACGGCGGCGGTGGTGCAGGTCTCGCCGCCCTCGAGATCATCGAAATAGGTCCAGTCGGCCATTCACCCGTTCCTTGCATCAACGGCCAGCGCGCGGGCGACCGCATCGCCTTGCGCCTGGTCCAGTTCCACTTCAAGCCCGTCGGGCAGCAGCAGCCAGTTGCGCCCCTTTGGCAGAACGGTCACGTCGTGCGAAAGGGCCGCGTCCAGCGCGGCATCGAGGTCTTCGACAAAGATCCCGAGATGGGCGAAACGTCCTTCGGGGCCGATAAAATCCGGGTCCTCGATGAACTGGATGCCACCCGTCACCCAGACCTGCCGGAGTCCGCCGATCATTTTCTCGTCGCGGACTTCCATGCCGAAGACATCGCGGAAGAAGGCGAGGTGCGGCGTCAGCGACTGCACCCGGATCGCCACATGTTCAAGATAGCCGCGGGTCATGCCGCCTGTCCTTCCATCTTGGGGGAGAGCGCCCGTTCTATGCCCTTGATGCAGGCCACGAGCGTGTCGTTCACGGGCGTCGGGACCGCCACGCCGCGACCCAGCCGCGCCACGGCACCGTTGACAAAGTCGATCTCGGTCGGCGCGCCTTTTTCCAGACTCTGCAACATCGAGGTCTTGAACCCGAACCCCAGCCCCTTTGCCGCCTTGTCCCAGGCATGGCGCGGATCTGTCGTCGTCAGGCTTATCTCCAGCGCGGCGGCGACCTGCATCGCCTCGGCCACCGCGGCAATCGCGGTGTCGGCGATTTCGGGAATGTCATAGAGGTTGCCGTAGTTCAGCCGCGTGATCGCGGCCAGTGCCCCGGTTGCGACGTTCACCAGCAGCTTGTCCCACATTGCACCCCGGATGTTGCGCGAGGCGATGCAGCGCAGCCCTGCCGCGTCGAAGGCTTGTGCGATCGCCTGCACCCGGGGTGTGAGCGCACCGGACAACTCGCCGATGATCGTCTCCTTGCCCAGGGTCCCGGCCGCGATCACGCCCGGCGCGGACATGACGCCGCCGACATAGGTCTTTCCGGCAATGACGCGCTCCGGCCCGATGACGGCGCTCAGGATGTCCTCCTGCCCGAGGCCGTTCTGCAGCGACAGGACAGTGGTCGCAGGCCCGATCAGGGCGCGGGCGGCCCGGATCGCCTCTTCGGTATGATAGCTTTTGACCAGCACGATGAGCAGGTCGACGGGTGATCCGCCGTCCGGCTTCTGCCGCGCCTTCAGCCGGATCACGTCGCGCCGCCCGCCTTCGTCGAGGATCAGCCCGGCGCGGGTCACCCTGTCCACATAGGCCGCATTGCGGTTGATCAGCTTCACGGCATGTCCCGACTGCGCGAGCCGTCCGCCGATGGTGGAGCCGAGCGACCCCGCGCCCAGCACAGCGATATCCATGATGTCCTCCTCGCATGGTCCTGTTGGCGGGACCATGCGGGTGTCGGCCTGATAGATCTATGCAATGAAATCAATATAAAGTATTTAACAGCCCAATATGCCAGACATCGACCTCCGCCTCCTGCGCCTGTTCCTTGCGGTCTACGAAACTGGTTCGACCACCCGCGCGGCGGTTCGGCTGGGGCTGAGCCAGCCCAGCGTCTCTATCGGGTTGGGCCAGTTGCGCGCGCATTACGGCGATCCGCTGTTCGTCCAGATGCCCGGAGGCATGACGCCCACGCCGCTGGCCGATCATCTCGCGGGTCCGATCCGGCGCGCGCTGGACGATGTCGGGACGCTCAGCGCATACCGTGCGGGCTTCGACCCGAGCCGGTCCACCCGGCGCTTCCGGATTGCCATGAGCGATGCCAGCCATCTGACCCTGCTGCCGCACCTCTTTGCCGCGATCCGCCGCGCGGCACCACACTCCAGCCTTGAGGCCAGCCCGATCGACGCCGGTCTGGGCGAGCGGCTGTCCAGCGGCGCCGCCGATATCGCCATCGGCCTGATTCCGGGTCTCGAAGCCGGGTTCTACCAGCGTGTCCTTTACTATCAGGGTTGGGTGGCGATCCACCGGGCGGGGCATCCCCTTGGGCTGCTGACGCGGGACAGCTATGCCGGGGCCGATCATGTCGAGGTGACGAATGGAACCGGGCAGTCGCTGCTGCACACGGCACTGGAGGCTGCCGGGATCACCCGCCGGATCGCGCTGAGCCTGCCAGGCTTCCTTGGCCTGCCTTCGGTCCTGACGGGCTCCGACCTCATCGCCACCTTGCCACGCCACATCGGCACGGCTTTGTCCCGGCAGGCGGGCCTGGGTATCTCGGATTGTCCGATCCCCATCGACAGCTTTCAGGTCAAGGTCCACTGGCATGCCCGCGTCCAAGCCGATCCGACGAATGCCTGGCTGCGCGAGACGGCCTTCGCCACATTGGCCCACCTCGTGTGAGACCGCATCGGGGTCACGCTCGGGCCCGACATCTGACACGTACGAAAGCCCTGACGCCAGGCCCGACCAGATTGCAGCCGATCACGATGATCGACAGCAAAGGGCTGAGAGCTGACTTGTGGCAGCGCAGCACCAAGAGCCCGGCACGACCTGCTGCAGAAGTCAGTCTCGGCCCTTATGTGGACATTCGCCGGGAGGGTCATCTCTGCGGTGCACTTTCACCGAAGCGGCCATCCATGCAGGTCGCAGCTTTTTTTAACGGTCCAAGGTTACCAGTGCAGGACTTTGCTGCCGCTCGAGTCGGTGAAGGACACGTCCACGTCCAGCCAACAACTGCCGGTCGACCCATGGTGCAGCTTTCAGTTCCAGCCTTCCGACCGTTGTGCGGTGAGCACGCGCCTTGACTCACGTCTCAGGCCACCTGTCGGCAGCCCAACTGGCGATGGCCTTCTCACTGACGGCTCCGATCACGTTACCAGGAATATCCTGCCCGTGTTGGCTCCGGAGGGGTTCGTCGTGGAAGAGATAGACGCGTGAAAGGAAGGCTTCAAACTTTAGCGAGCCCTCGCCGTAGCGTTCCCCGTGACCCGAGGTGGAGACGACGACGCCATTACCCCAGTCCTGACCGCTGTCGTTGTTCGGGTTGTAGAAATAGACCCGCATCTGCCCCGACTGGTCTTCCGCCACCCTGAGGATGGAGATCGCGTGCCAGCCGACGAACCTCTGCTGTGCGTCGGTGACGGCGATGCCGGCAGGTTGCGGATGGCCGAGAGGACGGCCGCCATTGTGCTCGGGATGATAGGCCGCGAAGAAACGACGAAGGAAGTCCTCGTAACCCGCCAATTTCCCTGTGGCTACGTCAACCGCGACGGCGCAGTCGCGTGAGACCCACCAGCCGTGGAACTGAGGATTGATCCATGTGTGCGGATCGCCGGGGCGACCGGCGCAGAGGCGGCCCATCTCGGCATAGATCCGATCGAGATGGGCGACGAGGAGGACCGACACCGGATCGGCGTCGATCGGGCCTGCGCCGGCGAGCCCGGCGGGTAGATCGGCGGAATTGATCGGTGACCCCTCGAACTGCATCTGCAGCGTGTCGAACTCGGCGACCTGCGTGACGAGATGCAGCAGGTAATCGGGATCGTTCAGCGCCCACATTGCGATGGCGCGGGCGGACTGGCATGTCGGGTTTGCGCCCTGACCTACACCGAGCGGCTGGCCGAGGACCTGGAGCACGCCAGCCAAGAGCTGTGTCTCAGGCGGAACGCCGGGGCCGAACCCGATCGCGATGCGCTCACGGGCGGCGCCCACGAGCCGGAGCGAGAGTTGCCGTTCGAGCGCGGGGACCATTGGGGTGTGGTGCAGGATGCCCCGGTCGAGCAGCATTGCGAGGCCGTAGGCCGCCTGTGGCGTTGCGGGAGAGACCGCACTGCGGATCAGTTTCTCGATCAGCCCACGGTAATGACGCCAGCAGTCCAGCCCGGTGCTTCCAAGGCCAAGGGCTTCGGGGATCAGCGGGCGCTCCTCGTGATCGAGAGCCCAGGTCAGGAAGGCCGCGTGATAATCCGAAACGAGCCCGGTGTCGTGCATCGCGCGGGCAAAGCCCATGGCCTCACGCGAAAGGCCGCTGTCGTCCGCAATCGATATCCGCTCGATATAGACCGCGAGACCCGGGTCATCGCGCGATGCGGAGGTTGGGCCGAAGAGCGCGCTGACCAGCCGCTCGGCCCCGAGGCGCGTGCTCCCGGGTTCCGTTCCCCTCTCGTTCAAGGCGACGGCAATCTGGGCAATCATATCCTTGACCACGCCGACCTGGATCGAACGCTGCTCCAGCAGGCGCCATATTTCCGACACCAGCACGCTGAGCACGTCATTCAGGCCGACATGATCCGCGATATAAGTCACGACCCGGCGCTTCACGTCCTGCCGCGCCCCGAGCGCGCGGGCGGCTTCGTCCGGCACGCCAAAGAGGTCTTTCAAGTTCAGCGCCAACACCTGCGTCAGGAAATGCCGCGCGCCCTCCTGGTGCAGATTTGAATGCCGGGCTTCCCCATCCGCCACGGCAAGAAAGCGGGCAAGGTTCGCTGCCTCAAGCGCCTGGAACGCCGGGTCTTCCGATACAAGCGTGTTGCCCACCAGTTGCGGCAACAGGACCTCGGGCCGGTCCCAGTCGGAACCGGCGAAGAGTCCCGCTGCATCCATCCTCTCGGCCCTCTGACGCACCATGTCCAGCCCGCCGGGCTGGGCGATGATGCGACCCAGCACGTCAAGTACAGGGCGCTGGTAGCGGGACTTGGCGAAGGGTCGCGCCCGCTCCAGCCGCTCGATCGCCATGTCGAGCGTGCCGGAGAGCCGTATCAACGCAGCCTCATCGTCCATGGCGGACGCTTCCTTCAGGCTCATCAGACGTAGTAATCCAGTTCTTCCTGTTTCTTCAGAAGGTCCCGCAAGTCATGGGCATTGTCACCGAAGAAGTATGCCAGTCCCCAATGCGTGCCGAATGCTGACCTTTTGGCCACCTTCTGCTCTCGCGGGTCCGAAAGCTCGTGGAATTCGAAAAAAGGGTGGCTGGCCGTCTCTTCCGGAATCTCCAGTCGGCTTACGACACGGCGTCGGGGATAAACGCCGAAACAGCCGGCGTGCCCCTTGGCATCGACGACCTCCTTCGGGAAGAAGGCATCCAGTTCCTCCTGCGTCGTCTTCGGATCGAATGCCAGCACGAGGCCCTGGTAGCCGTTGAAGCCATAGGCCCGTTCAATCAGTTCAAGCGCGTTGAAACCAGGCGGGCGATAAGCGACCTCGCCGAAGTAGAGCTTGTTGTCGTTGGTCAGGAAGTATTCCGGGTGGATGAATCCGAAATCGATATCGAAAACTTCGATCAACTTCTCGATTTCCTCGGTGATCCGTTCTCGGTGCGCCTCGAGCTCAGGCGTCGCCGGTACGAAGACTGAGTAGCCCAGCGTCACATATTCCGAGATGTTCAGGAACTCGATCTTGCCATTCTTGATCCAGGCCTCGACCGCGAATTCCCAGCCGTCGAGGTGACTCTCGAGCAGGGCAGGAAATTCCTCGTCGGGGATGTTGTCGACGTCCTCCGGCGTGCGTATCACCCTGTGCCCCGCGGTGCCGGACTTGTCGAAAGCCTTGAAGTGGATGGGGTCGTTCGGGTCGCCATCGAGTTTCAGAAGCGTCTGGTTCACCCGCTTCAAGAACCGGATCACGTCGCCGCGGTCATGGGCCTCTTCGAAAACGCCTACACGGATGCCTCCGAGCTGCGCTCGGCGTTTCATAAGCGACTTGTCGCGGAAGAGCATCGCCTGGCCCAAAAGGCGCGGGTTCTTCAGCAGCACGGCATTCACGGCGCCGGCCCATTCCACAGTCTCCTCGAAGATTGGGATGGCCACGTCGACGCCCATATCCTCCAGGGTATGCGCCAATTCGTGCGACCGTTCGTTGAGACGGTCGAAATCCCACGGGACGAAGGGAATGTCGTTCTGCTGGCAGTATTCTTCGGCCCAAGGCGGAGCGACCACGACGTATCTGCGATCGAAACGGTCCACCGCGTCGATGGCGTTGAGGCTCCAGCCTAGGAGCGCGACATAGCCCTTGTCCGGGTTCTTGTCGGTCATTGCTTGTCCTTTCGTCAGGCAGATCCCCAGAGACGAGCGCGCGTCCTGTCCGCTCGCGGAACAAGGGAATGTCCTGTTCGAAAGACGCGACCTCGACGAGCTGGTTCTGCGTTTTTTCAGTTTTACAGGCTAGCCCTGTGCGGCCGGATTTCAACTGGTCCGCCCAAGAGAGGCGCTACGGGGGGAAGCGCCAGCAACGCCAAGAGGCTTATCAGAGAAGGAATTTTGCAGGGCCGTCGGCGCTGATCGTCTTGCGGCCATCCGCCCCCTCGCGGACGTCCAGCCACTCCTTCTCATCGTCGACCTCAACGAAGAAACACCACTCGTCCTGTTCCATCAGAACAATCGCCTCTTCTGCTGTAAGGCTCCATTTCGACTTGCCGAAAAACGATTTTCGGACCCCGCCGATCGCCACGATTTCTGCGCCGTTCCGAGCAGCCTTGGCCCAAGTCACTTGAGCTGGTGCAGCCATAAGGTTCACCCCCTCTCGGCAAATAACATAGTGCAGAACTGCTCAAGGTGAATGCAGAGAGGCGATAGAGGTGTCGAACTGACGGTCAAATTCTTTGGCCATACATCGGCAATCACTCTTTGCTGTATGAGATCGCACACTGTCTCGCTGTCGAACCGGAGTCGGCGTTCTGGTGATGATGGGTATATGGAAGCCTTGGGCTTGGGATGTCGACTGACGCTGTGGCTGCACACCCGGCGCGGATGTCAGCTTTCCACCCTCCGCGTCTGGCGCAGCATCCGGCCCTAAACGGACCTTCGCCCGGCTGACCAACGCTAAGGTGCGGCTTCCCCGAACCGGCCGTCCGTGACGTCGTGCAGCATGCGCCTGGAGAGCAAGGCCGACTGCACGGGACGAAGCGGACCCGCTACTTTCGCGCCCTCAGAGTCAGGCATTCCGCCGGGACGGCGAGGCCGTCGTCGTCATGGAAGTCCGCGAGTTCTTCGACGATCTCCTGGATCAGCCGATCATGCTCGGCCGCGGGAAGCTCTGCCATTGTTTCTGCGATGGGTGAGCCCGCGATGGCGGCAGTTATGAAGGCCGTTGAATCGGGATGGCGGGCGAATTTCACGTCAAGGGCGACATGGACATCTTTCAGGCCTGCGCCCGCGGCCAGATCGTGCAGACTGTCGCGGTCACCAAGTGAGTAGACCATGTCCCACGGCGCGGTTGTGCCGTCTCCGAATTCCCGGTCCAGGACCGTCGAGAAGGCCGCACCGATTGGTGACCGCGTCCTCCAGACGCTCAGAGCCAGACGGCCGCCGGGCTTGATGACACGCGCCATCTCGGCCATCGCACTCGGCTTGTCAGGCATGAACTGCAGACTTTGCTGGCAGAGTCCCACGTCGAAGGCCGCGTCCGGCAGCGGTATTGCGGTGGCATCACATTCCAGCCAGGCGATTTCCGGGTAGCCGGCCTCTGCGGCGAACCGGGCCGCGGCTTTGACCATTTCGGCGGAGACGTCGGTTCCCGTAACATCTGCGGCCGAACCCGTGCATGCGGCCGCCACGCGCGCCACAACGCCAGTGCCGCAGCCGATGTCAATGACCCGGTCGCCAGGCACAACAATGGCGGTTGCGACAAGATCCTCGGCGGCGCGGCCCATCTGGGCGCGAACCCAGGAAGCCTCATAGACCTCTGGACCGCCCCGTCTCAGCTGAAAGCCGGAATTTCCTGTCATGGTCGCTGTCCCCATGATCCTCGCGGCCGACCGCAGAGGTCGTGCCCAGCGAGGCCTGAGTGCTTCGGTTTCACGCCGTCGATGCAGTGAGTGCGATGGTCCGACAGCCAGATGAGGACGCCGCAAAGCGTCCGGTTCGCGGTTCAAGATGTGTCACGAGCATAGCACATCGCCAGGTGTTCTGCAGGCACTTGCGAGAGCACGTCGCAGTTGATGAGACAGAACGGCGGAAATGGGCTCGAAACAGTCACGCCTCGCTGCAGCGGGTCGCGAGGCCACCCGGGCACAGCAGCATGTCGCTCACCGGCCCTTAGCCGTCTTTCGTTAGGCCGCGCCCGCTGCGGCGCGGCTTCCCCAAACCGGACATCGGTGGCAACGTGCAGCATTGAATGACGGCCCAAGGTCAGCAGTGCGGGACTGGATCGCGGCTGTGGGCGTCAAGACAGCCTACATAGAACCAGGTTCGCCCTGTGAGAACGGATACTGTGAAAGCTTCAATGCCCGGTTCAGGGACGAGCTGCTAAACGGTGATCTGTTCTACAGCTTACGCGAGGCTCAAATCCTCATCGAGCAATGGCGCATTCACTACAACACCGTCAGGCCGCACAGCGCATTGGGCTATCGCCCGCCTGCACCAGAAAGCATCGTGCCGATGGACCAAAGGCCCACGATGCACTAACAATCAAACCGGACCACCCGATGGGGGCATGCCAGTTTTCACTATTTCGATTCAGGTCGCTCCTCCGGAGAGAACCAGCGTCTTGTGCGAGGGCAATTGCAGATCCTGGCGGCCGGGCTTTCGGGGAAGGGGGCTGGGCACCGCGGACAGCAGTCTTTTCGTGTAGGGATGATGGGGCGACCGCAGCACCTGCTCAGTCTCGCCCGCTTCGACGATCTCGCCCCGGTACATGACAGCAATACGGTGGCTGACACGTTCGACGACCGCAATGTCATGCGAGATGAACAGGAATGCGATCCCCAGCTTCTCCTGCAGTTCCTGCATTAGCGCGGTGACACGAGCGGCGGTGGAAACATCCAGCGCGGATACGGCTTCATCCGCAACAATCACCTTGGGGGAAACCGACAGTGCCCGCGCAAGGCAGAGCCTCTGGCGCTGGCCCCCTGAAAACTGATGCGGATAGCGGTCGGCGGCCGAGGCATCAAGCGTCACCATCTCCAGCAGGTCAGAGGCCAGCGCCGCACGAGCGGCGCCTTTCAATCCGCTGTGCAGATAGGCCGGTTCGGTGATGAGATCGCGCACCTTCATGCGGGGATTGAGGCTGGCGAACGGATCCTGAAAGACCATCTGCACATCGGCGCGTGCCTGTTGAAGTGCCTGCGTGCCAAGGCCGGTGAGCTCGCGCCCGGCCAGGATGACGCGTCCGGCATCCGGCTCGATCAGGCGCATCAGGGTGCGCGACAGGGTGGACTTGCCACAGCCGGATTCCCCGACAAGACCCAGCGTCTCGCCCGGGCGGATTTCAAAGGACACGTCCTTGACGGCGGGCACCTTGACCTTCGCCTTCAGAAAGCCGCCGCTGCGGGCAAAGCTCTTGGACAGGCCTTCGACCTTCAGCACCGGTTCCGCGGAGGGAACCTGCGGCCGCAGGGGCGACAGGCCCAGCTTGGGCGTTGCCGCCATGAGGTCGCGTGCATATTGCGATTGCGGGGCCTTGAAGAGAGCGCCGGTATAGGCAACCTCTTCGGTATTGCCGTGCCGCATGACGACGACACGATCAGCGATTTCCGCCACCACGCCCATGTCATGTGTGATGAACAGGATTGCCATGCCGATTTCCTGCTGAAGGCTTTTCAGCAGTTTCAGAACCTCGGCCTGTGTCGTGACGTCCAGCGCCGTTGTTGGCTCATCGGCAATCAGCACGTCGGGTCGGCAGGCCAGGGCAATGGCGATCATGACCCGCTGGCGCAACCCGCCCGACAGTTCGTGCGGATATTGGTCCAGACGTCTGGCGGGATCGGGGATGCGCACCTGGTCCAGTGCACGTTCGGCGGCGATGCGTGCCTCTTTGCGGCCCATGCCCTGGTGACGGCGCAGCACTTCGCCCAGTTGTTCGCCGATCCGCATGACCGGATTGAGAGAGGTCATCGGCTCTTGAAAGATCATCGAGATGCGGTTGCCACGGTGGGTCTGCATCCCGTGGTCGGACAATTGCGCCAGATCGATCGGCGCCTGCGCGCCCAACCGGATCTGACCGGCGGTGATGCGCCCGCCCTCACGTTCGATCAGGCGCATGACCGACAAGGCCGTTGCCGATTTGCCCGAGCCGGATTCCCCGACAAGTGCAAGTGTTTCGCCGGCATGGATGTCAAAGGACAGATCGCGCACGGCGGTATGGCTGCCAAAGGCAACAGTCAGCGACTTAACGGAAAGGACGGGAGCATCAAGCATGGGTCAGAACGGCATCAGGGCGGGCGTCCAGCGCCCGGGTTTCGGGGTAATGCGCGCCTCGAACGGGTCTGCGCCAAAGACTTGCCAATGCAGGGTGTCGGACAGTTCGATCATCCCCCAGGCGGCGGCGGGCGCGCCCTGGGTGGTAAAGCTTTCGGTCAGGCTCTGCTGGGTCAGATGGGTGATCCCGTCCACCGTGGTCACGGTGTTCCAGTGAACGTGGCCGGACAGGCAGACCACCGGCACGCGGGCCTGCGACAGGGCCTGCCGGGCGCGGTCGCTTTGCGGATAGCGAGAGACACCGGGGTTGCGTTCAAAGTAATAGTTGCCGGTCTGGCCGTGTCCCGAAACCGGGACATGGCTGACCACCAGTGTCGGCTTTTCGGCGGCCTGCATGGTGCGCGACAGCCAGAGCAGGTCCGGTTCCGGCAGGTCGAACCCGATCCGGTCGGTGCCCCGGCTGATCTTGGGGTCGGCCCGCCACAGGGCGATCTGCCAATCGCCGCAGTCCAGCACATCGTTCCCAAGGCTTTGGCCCAGGATATCTTCGTTCTGGGCCGTGGTCAGGTGGTCGCGGTCGTGATTGCCGTTGACGTGATGGATGGGCGCGTTCACGGCCTTGAAGGCCTCGGCCACCTCGGCTTCCAACCGCAGGTCCGTGGTCTCGTCGATGTCGGAGATACGGTCGCCCAGGTCCAGCACAAGGTCGGGGGCCTCGGCATTGGCCCATGCGGCGAAATCCGCCATCAGCGAGAGCGCGGTATCGCCGCGCTTGGTGTGCGAGGGGGCGCCGTGGTGAATGTCGGCGATGGTGGCGATGCGGAAGGTCATGGTGTGTGTGGTCCTGATGGGAGGGGTGGCGCGCCCCGTTCGGGACGCGCCAAAGGTGTTCAGCTGTCGGCAAGCGCGATGGCGCCGGCGCGGAAATCCAGAACGTAGGGGATGTGGCCGGGCTGCGGCGCCCAGTCGATGCCCTTGTGCATGCCCCAGCTTTCGAAGGGGCGGTACAGCGGCAGGACCGGCGGATCCTGCTTGATGCGGTCCATCAGCTCGACGTAGGCGGCCTTGCGTGCCTCGACGTCCTCGGAAAAGCGGAAGCGTTCCCAGATCGCGGCATATTCGGCGTCGGTGTTGAAGCGGCCCGAGCCTTCGGAGGGGCCGTTCGGCGCCCACATCACCCCGAACGAACCGAAGGGGTCGGCAAAATACATCGGGTTCGACCAGCTGCGCGCCATCAGCTCCGGGCTGGCGCCTGTCCACTGTTCGGTGACGTTCACGCGGCCCTTGATGCCGACCTCGGCCCACATTTCGGTGATGGCCTGCGCGGCCAGCACGCCGTTGGTGTAATAGACCGGGTAGGCGTCAAAGACGATTTCCTCGCCGTCGTAGGACGATTCCGCCAGCAACTCGCGTGCCTTCTCGGGGTTGTACTCGAAGGTGTCGAGTTCGGGCATGTGCAGCTCGCCCATCTCGGCCATCGTGTGGGTCGAGGGCACGATCGCCTTGCCCAGCCACAGCGCCTCGTTCAGCAGGTCGCGGTCGATGGCCATCGACATGGCCTGGCGGATCTTGGGGTCGACCAGGTTGGGATGGTTCACGTTCATGATCATGACGTGGAACAGCGCGGTGGCCGAACCTTCGGTCTTGAGGTTCGGATCGGCGTTGATCAGGTCCAGCTGGTCGGGCGCGATATTGGTGACGATGTCCGCTTCGCCGGTCTTCAGTGCGGTGATACGGCTGGCGGTTTCGGGGATGCGGATGACGGTGGCCTGTTCCAGAGGCGCGCGGTCGCCCCAGAACGCGTCAAAGCGGCTGTAGACGACCTTTTGCCCCGGAACAAATTCCGAGATCGCATAGGGGCCGGTGCCGACGGGGGCCAGCGAGAAGGCCTCGAAATCGCCGTCCTCGGCCACGTCCGGGTCGCCGGACAGCGCCTTGGTATAGTCTTCGGGGATGATCATGACCTGTTGCAGCGAAACCAGCGTTTCCCACAGCGGCTCGGGGCGCTCGACCTTGATCTGGACGGTATGGTCGTCGATCTTCACCGCCTCGGCAAAGTTTGCCAGACGGTCCTTGGAGCGCACGACATAGGGGGCAAAGGTCGCCTGGTACATGCGGTTCAGCGAGAACACCACGTCGTCGGCGGTCATGTCTTCGCCGTTGTGGAACTTGACGCCTTCGCGCAGCTTCAGCTCCATCGTGGTGTCATCCACCAGCCGCCACTCGGTGGCCAGCGCGGGCACCCATTCGGGCTCCAGCTTGGAGTGGTCGCGGTCGATCAGCGTGTCGAAGCTGTTGTAGTAGAACTGCGATCCGACGTTGGAATGGTCGCGGCCGGGATCGAGGTAGTCCGAGATATTGGCCGCGCCGACGGTGATCGACTGGGCAAGAGCGGAGCTGGCCAGAAGCGCAGCAGCGGTGGTCATCAGAAGGGTTTTCATGATTGTCTCCATTGAAGGACGTTGACGGGCGTCTTCGGCCTCTTGTTTAGCGGTCGCGCAGGCGGACATCGGCGCGGTCACGCAGCCAGTCGCCGAGGATCTGCACGGAAAAGGTGACAAGGATGATCAGCGCAGCAGGGGCGATCACCATCCAGGGGGCGGTGGGCATGTAGTCGCGACCATAGCCGACCATGCTGCCCAAAGTGGCGGTCGGGGGCTGTACCCCAAGGCCCAGGAAGGACAGCGTCGATTCAAGGATCACGATGTTGGACAGGGACAGGGTGAACTGCACCACCAGCGGCGAGACGATGTTGGGCAGGACATGGGTCAGCGCGATATACCGTTGACCGCCGCCCGAGGCGCGGGCCGCCTCGATGAAGGGCAGTTCGGTGATCTTGCGGACCTCGGCGCGCACGATGCGGGCGTATTGCTCCCAACCGGCGATGCCCAGGACGCAGATCATGACGGTCAGCGACGACCCGAAAAGCGCCAGGATCAAGAGCGCCAGCAGGGTGAAGGGCACGGCGATCTGCAGGTCGACGGCGGCCATGATCGCGTCCTCGGCCCAGCCGCGGCGCAACCCGGCGAACAGGCCCAGCGAGCCGCCGATCAGCAATCCGATGGTGGCCCCCGCAAGTGCCAGCCCAAGGGTCAGTTGCAGGCCGTGCAGGCTGCGCGAAAGGACGTCGCGGCCCAGTTCGTCGGTGCCGAGGTAGAACCCGTCCTTGTAGCGCTCGAACCCCAGCGGCGGGCGCAGGCGCGAGATCAGGCTTTGGGCCAGCGGATCGTAAGGGGCGATGAGTGGCGCCAGCAGCGCCATGAGGACCAGCGCCAGACCGATCAGGGCAGCCGCTTTCTGGATGACATTGCTGTCGCGCCAAAGCGTCAAGAGGAAGGGCGCGCGCGAGGGGATATGCGTGGTGGCGGTCATGGTCTTATCCTTTCGCCATGCGGATGCGCGGATCCGCGACGACATAGGCGATGTCGGTGAGGGCATTGATGACGACCACGGCGAAGGCGACGGAGATCACCCCGAATTGCAGCACCGGGTAGTCCCGCATGATGGCAGCGGAGACGAGCAGCTCTCCGATGCCGGGCCAGCTAAAGATGGCCTCGACCACCACGTTGCCCGCGGCCGCCATGCCGGCGATCTGCAAGCCCAGCACCGACAGCACCGTGACACCCGCGTTGCGCAAACCGTGTTTCAGGATCACGACCGTTTCCGGCAGGCCCTTGGCGCGGGCGGTGCGCATGAAATCCTGCCCCAGCACGTCCAGCATGGAGTTGCGGGTAAACCGGGTCAGAGCCGCAATCAGCACCCCTGACATGGCGATCGTGGGCATGATGAAGTGCCAGGCCGTGCCGTTGCCCACCACCGGCAACCAGTTGAGCGAGAAGGCAAAGATCAGCACCATGAAGGTGGCGATGACGAAATTGGGCACCGCGTAGCCAATAAAGGCCAGCCCCATGACCGCGCTGCCGATCCAGCTGTCGCGCCACAGCGCCGCGACCACGCCCAGCGGGACAGACACCACCAGCGTCAGCGCAAGCGCGCTGCCCAGGAGTTGCAGCGTGGGCCAGATGCGTTCGGCCACGATGTCGGCCACGGGGCGGCGCTCGATGAAGGACAGGCCAAAGTTGCCTTCCAGGATGCCGCGCAGATAGGCGAGGTATTGATGCCAGATCGATCGATCCAGACCGAAGTACTCGATCATCAAGGCGCGATCTTCCGTGGACAGGCCGTCACCAAGGGCGGTGTCCAGCGGGCTGCCCGACATGCGCGTGGCAAAGAAGACCAGGGTGATGATGGCGAACAGGGTCAGCACCATCTTGAGCAGGGTGCGCAGGATATAGAGGGTCATTCCGGGGCTCCCGTGCGGCGAAGCAGGACAAAGCGGGTGCCGATGGCCCGCGCGATGGCGCCATCCGTGTCCGGGTTATCCCCGACAAAGACGGCCTCGGAGGCGGAAACGCCGGTGCGAGACAGCGCCAGCGCGGCGAGATGGGGGTGGGGTTTGCCGATGCTCTCGAACTTCAGTTCCGTCAGCATGGCGCGCAGCGCAGCCAGCAGGGCGCCGGTTTCGGCGATGGGCTGGCCAGCGTGGCCGGGGTGCGCGGTATCGGTATTGGACACCCAAAAGGCAGCGCCGTCCTGGACCAGGGCCGCGACCGCGTTCAACCTGTCCAGCGACAGTTGCGTGTCACGGCACAAGAGCACCAGGTCGGGCCTGTCCCCTGTCAGGGCAAAGCCCAGGCGCCGCGCTTCCTGTTCCATTGCCGGGCTGGCGAACAATGCCAGGCGCGCGCCGGGATGCAGGCGCGCCAGGTGCGCCAATGTCTGCTCCCCGGCCAGCAGGATCCGTTTGGCCGGCACGGTCAGGCCAATCGCCGCGAGCCGGGCGCTGAGGTCCGCGGCGCAATGGGACGAATTGTTGGACACCAGCCACAGGCGCTCTCCGCAGCTCTGCAGGAAGGAGGCGGAATCCGTGTAGGCGCGGCCTTCCGAGACAAGACAGCCATCGAGATCGCACAGAACAAGACGATCCTGCGCGACCAGGTCGGGCGAAAGTTGGCTGGCGATCTGGTTGTTTACGGTCAGTACTGAGGCCACGGGCAAAGGCTCCCTGGACCTCGGCGCAACCTGCGCCGAGGTGGTCTGGTGTGGGGACAAGTGATCGTTCAAGTTCGAGTGCGACCGTTTCCGGCCTCGGCGGCACATTTGCCTGCTTGCCGTGACATGGCTGTGACAAAGCAAAGCTATGCTTTGGGAAACCCATAGACCTGCTTTGGATCGGCCATGACTATTCCCCTTCGCACCCTCGAAGCGCTTCGTTCAGTGGCCGAATCCGGCTCTTACGCTGCGGCTGCACGGCAGTTGAACGTCACCCAGCCGGGAATCTCGCAGCATGTGCGCAAGCTGGAAGAAGGGTATGGCGTGGTGCTTTTCGTCCGCGAAAAGGGAAAACTGCGTCCGACGCCCCTGTGCGAAAGGCTCTGTGATGCGGCCGAGCGCGTGATCAGCGAATACGAAACGCTTGAGCAGATGCTGCGGCGCCACGGGTCGCTGACCAAGGGGGAGCTTTCCGTGGGGCTGGGCAACGCGATGCCCGGCATGTCGGTGATCGCGGCCTTCAACAAGGCCTACCCGCAGGTCGCCTTGCAGGTCACCACCGGTTCGCATGACAAGATCATGCGGCAGGTCATCAACCACACCGTCGACGTCGGCATCCTGCCAGAGGTGCCCAAGGACGGGCGTTTCCGCCGCCAGGTGCTGTTGACGAACAATGTCGTCGCCATCGTGCCGCTGTCACACCCTCTGGCCAGCGCAGAGGCTGTCACCTGCGAAGACCTGCTGCGCCACAGGTTGATCTTTCGCACGACCGGGTCGTCGACGCAGAAGGTTCTCGACCGCTATTTTCGGCGCCACGACGTGTCCCCGGCGCCGTTCCTTACCCTCGACAACCGGGATGGCGTCTACGAGGCGGTGGTCAATGGCATGGGCATCGGCTTTGTCTGGCGGACAGGAACGGGGCGCAACGAGGATGTGAAACAACTGAGACTGTTGGGCGCCGATACGTCGAGCGCGGAGGTGGTCTTTGCCCCGGTCGAACGCAAGATGGAAACGCTGAACGCGCTTTTCGGATTGGTCGACGGCATCGAATTGCGGTGATGCCGGCAAGCGGGGCCCAACTCCTGTGGCGCCTCGAATCATCTTCCATACAGTCCGTCCGAACAGGTCGATCCTTGCCGGATCGGCCCGCGGGATTGCCCCGCCTTGAGAATGGGCATCCGGGGGCGTCAAAAGAGTGAATTTTGTCAACCGACGGACGATATTGAACTTTTTATGATCAAACAAAAGCCTTGCCAGTTTCGCGCAGTTCTGGAAGCCTTTAGGGACATCTCTGGCACGGATCTTCCACAGGGCCACGCAACCAGTTCCTTTTGAGGGGAATGATATGGGACAGCGTGTGCTATCCGTGCGCCACGGGGATGAGCCCCTTGACGATCGCGCAACCGCCTGGCTTGAGAACGCCGGCTACACGGTGGATACCCGTCGCCCGTTTGGCGGCGAGGCGCTTGGCGTGCCGGGCGACGATCTTGCCGCGACCATCATCTATGGCGGGCTGTACAATGTCTACGAGACCGACCGGCATCCGTTCCTGAAAGAGGAATACCGCTGGATCGATGCCTGCCTGACGGCCGGGATCAAGGTCCTGGGCATCTGCCAGGGTGCCCAGATGATCGCGCATCACCACGGTGCCTGGGCCGGCGCGCGCAAACGTGAGATCTTCGAGTTCGGATATTACCAGATCACCCCGACAGAGACGGCGGGCGATTTTCTCGACCGACCGCTGATTGTCTGCCAGGCGCATTTC
Organism: Antarctobacter albus; assembly: GCF_900101505.1. GTDB lineage: Bacteria > Pseudomonadota > Alphaproteobacteria > Rhodobacterales > Rhodobacteraceae > Antarctobacter > Antarctobacter albus. The sequence continues at coordinate 96,501 of NZ_FMZI01000011.1, read as the reverse complement.
CACACCTTCGATCTGCCGGCAGGGGCTGTGCGCCTTGCCTCGAATGACAACTACGCGAACCAGGCCTTTCGGATGGATGAAACGGTCTATGGCCTGCAGTTCCATCCCGAAGTGACAGAGCCGGGCTTTCGCCGCTGGCAGGTGCAAAAGGCCGGTGTCTATGGCCGTCCCGGCGTGCAGGACCGCGCCGAACAGGACCGCCTGCTGGCGCAACATGACTCGGTGCAGGGCGCGTGGTTCGAGGGGTTCCTCGACCGTTTCATCGGGCGCCCGGCATGAGCGTGCAGGGCTATTGGGCGGACCTGCCTTCGGCGGCGTTTCCGGACCTGCCGCAAGAGACGGTCGCGGTTCTGCCGTTGGGCGCGACCGAGCAGCACGGCCCGCATCTGCCACTCTCGGTGGACAGCGATCTGATCGGCGCGGTGGCGGACCGGATGCTGGCGGCCCTGACGCCCGAGCAGTCGGTGCTGGTGTTGCCCGGCCTGACGATCACCAAGAGCGACGAGCACATCGCGTTTCCCGGGACCCTGACGCTCTCGGCAGAAACGCTCCTGGCCGTGTTGCGAGAGATCGGCGCCTCGGTGGCGCGCGCCGGGGTGACGCGGCTGGTTCTGTTCAACGGGCATGGTGGCAACAGCGCGCTGTTGCAGGTGGCCGCGCGCGATCTGCGCTTGCAGCATGACCTTGTCGTGGTGAGCTGCTCCTGGGGCGGCTTCGCCGATTGGCAGGGGATCTACGCACCGGAAAGCTATGCCCATGACATTCATGCCGGGGACAGCGAGACCTCGGCAATGCTGGCCCTGCGGCCGGACCGCGTGGACATGAGCAAGGCGCGGGATTTTCGCCCGGCGATGACGGATTGGGAAAGCGCCTTTCCGCACATCGGGTTGGGGAGCAAGCCCGCCAGCCCCGGCTGGCTGGCGCAGGATCTGAACGGGCAGGGGGCCTGTGGCAACGCGGCCGCCGCGACCGCGGACAAGGGGGCGGCCCTGCTGGACAGTACAGCGCGCGGGTTTGCGGCCTTTCTCGCCGAGTTCGCAGGGTTCGACCATCGGAGGGAACGGCCATGATGCGGCCCGAACGGATGGACAACTGCCTCCCCGGCGTCCTGGTGCCGCGGGCCTTGCTGGCCGATCCGGCGGCGTTCGGCGGCGCGCTGGCGGCGGATTGCATGGCCGGGGATCTGGTCATCCGGGACGGGCGCGCAACCGGCCTGATCGCCTCGGGCGGCACTCCGCGGCGCATGGTCCTGCCACGCCTGACAGAGCCGCATGTGCACCTGGACAAGTGCCACAGCATCGGCCGCATGCAGGGTGCCGGCGGGGACCTGGCCACGGCCATTGCCGCGCAGAAGGCGGACAAGGTCAACTGGACGGCAGCAGACCTGCGCAGCCGCGCCACGCGGGGACTGCAAGAGCTGGAGCAGGCCGGATGCAGCGCGGTCCGGACGCATGTGGATTGGGGCGAGGCTGCCGATCCCCGGGCCGTTCCACTGGCCTGGGATATCCTGGGGGACCTGGCCGCAGACAGTGCCCTGACCGTGCAGCGTGCGGCCCTGACGGGGATAGAGCGCATGGCCGATCCGGACTACGCCCGTCACTGTGCGCAGGGTCTCCGCGATCAGGGCGGCGTGCTGGGGGCATTCGTCCTTGACCAGCCAGAGCGCGACGCCGGGCTTGCCAACATGTTCCGCGAGGCCGACAGGCTGGGACTGGCGCTGGATTTCCACGTGGATGAAGGTCTGGCAGAGGGGCTCGACGGGCTGGAACGCATCGCGGATGCGGCGCTTGCTACGCGGTTTCAGGGGCCGGTCCTGTGCGGCCATGCCTGTTCGCTGGCAAACCTGGCGGATGTGGACGTGGCCCGGATCGCGGACAAGCTGGCGCGGGCGGGCATTGCCGTCGCCATGCTGCCGCAGACCAACCTCTACCTTCAGGGCCGCACCGGGGGCACGCCCGACCGGCGCGGTGTCACCCGGCTGCACGAATTGCAGGCCGCTGGCGTCACCATGACGATCGGCGCCGACAACGTGCGCGATGCCTTCTGCCCCATTGGGCGGCATGACCCTTTGCATGTGCTGGGCCTGAGCGTGCTGGCGGCGCATCTCGACCCGCCGCTGGGCGACCACCTGCCACTGATCACCACCAACGCGCAGAGCGCGCTGGGACTGGCGCCCCGAACCGTCGACGGGGCCGCCATCGGGGATCTGCTTGTCTTCGACGCAACCGACAGCTCGGACCTGCTGGGCGGCACCGCGCCGCGCCGCCTGTCCGACGCCTTGGGAGCCCTGTCATGACAGAAAAACAGACCGACTGGCGCGCGATTGCCGCCGAGCTTGCCCCTGTCGAGGTGATCGAGGAACCGGTGCTGATCAAGAAACGCTCGCGCGATTTCTTCTGGTACTCGCCGATCCTGAACGCCCAGCTCAAGAAATGCTTCGGGGACCTGGTGGCCCGGCCCGCGACGTCCGGGGAACTCGCGCAGTGCCTGGCCGTTGCTTACGCGCATGACCTGCCCGTCGTGCTGCGCGGTGGCGGCACCGGCAACTACGGGCAGGCCGTGCCGCTGCAGGGAGGGCTGATCATAGAAACCACGGCGATGAACCGGATCCTGGAAATCGGTGAGGGTTTCGTGCGCGTCGAGGCGGGGGCCTTGATGGCCGACATCAACGCGGCCCTTATCGCGCGGGGCTGGGAAATGGCCATGTTCCCCTCGACCCAGGACATCGCGACCATCGGCGGCTTTGTCGCCGGGGGCAGCGCCGGGATCGGGTCCATCGCGAACGGCGCGCTGCGCGAAAAAGGCAATATCATCAGCCTTAAGGCGCTGTCGGTGGAGGAGGCGCCACAGGAGCGTGTGTTCGACGCCGAAGAGGCGCTGCAACTGCACCACGCCTGGGGCCTGAACGGTGCGATCACAGAGGTGACGCTGCGGACCGTGCCGACCCGCGACTGGATCGGCTGCATGGCCACCTTCGACAGCTATCGCGACTGCTATGCCGCCGGTTACGCGCTGGCGCAAAGCGAAGCGATCGGGCGCAAGCTGTGCTCGACCGTCGAGGCGCGGATCGTCGACTATTTTCCCCGGCTCGAAGGGCACTTGACCAAGGGGCGGCACCTTCTGGTGGCGCTGGTCCCGCGAGAGGACATGGAGGCTTTTCACGCCCTGATCGCGGCGCAGGGCGGGACGGTGGACCTGGCGCTGGACGACACCGAACGCAAGGCCAAGGGCATCCCGCATGTATTCGAGTTTGCCTACAATCACACCACGCTGCAGGTGCTCAAGGCCGACCGGTCGGCCACCTACCAGCAATACGGTGTCGGCGATCCGTCGGACGCCGAGGCCGTGGCGCGTCTGGGCGCCGCGGTGGGCGATGACGTCTGGCAGCACCATGAATTTGCCCGGGTGGACGGAAGGATCGTCGCGTTCGATCTGCCGATCATCTGGTTCACCGACGAGACCCGCCTGCGCGAGATCGACGACACCTATCGCGCGCATGGGTTTTCCGTGGCCGACGCCCATACCTACCACGTCGAGGGCGGCGGTCTGAAGAATGCCGATTACCGGCACCTGGCGTGGAAGAAACGCATGGACCCCAAGGGACTGCTGAACCCCGGCAAGTCACGGGCCTGGGAGATGGTGCGCCATCTCTCCGCAGACGACATCGAAGCAAAGGCCAAGGACTGAACCAATGAGTATCCAGACAAAACCGCTGACGCCACACTTCGGCGCGGACGTGCAGGGCATCGACCTGAACACCGTCACGGCAAATCACCTGTTCCCGCAGATCCGCGCCCTGTTCGAGGAGCATTCGGCGCTGCTGTTCCGGGCGCAGGACATGACGGACGAGACACACCTGCGGCTCGCCGGGCTGTTTGGCCCGATCGAGGATCGCGAGGCGGATGAGCGCAAGCCGGGCGAAGGGTTCAAGATTCCCAAGGTCTCGAACGTCCAGGAGGACGGCACCACCTCAGGCGAGATGGACCTCAAGACACTGAACCTGAAGACGAACTTCCTTTGGCACTCGGACAGCACCTTTCTGCCCACGCCCGCGTTGATCAATATCATTACCGCGCGCGTCGTGCCCTCGTCCGGTGGCGCGACAGAGCTTGCCTCGACCCGCGCGGCCTGGGCGATGATGCCCGAAGAGATGAAGGCCAGGATCCGGGGGCGTGGCATCTGGCATCGTTACAGCCATTCGCGGCGCAAGATCTCGCCTGAACTGGCCGAATTGCCGATGTTCAACAAGTGGCCGGACACCCATTGGAACGCGGTCTGGGAAAACCCGATCAACGGGCGCGAGGCGCTGTATATCGCCAGCCATGCCTTCAAGGTCGATGGTTATGACGAGGCCGAAAGCGAGGCGCTGCTGGCAGAGCTGACAGAGTTCTGCACCCAGCCCGCCTTTGTCTATGCGCACAACTGGCAGGTGGGGGATGTGCTGATCTGGGACCAGCGCGCCGTGATGCACCGCGGCACGCCCTGGCCCTATGAAGAGCCGCGCACCCTGTCCAGCATCTGCGCCACCGTCACCGAAGAAGACGGCCTGGACCGCATCCGCGTCCCGGCCTGACACCGAAACCCGCGCGGCCGACCGGGCCCCTTGCGGCCGCGCGCCTTCCCGCAGTCCTCACGCTGCTTCCCGACAGGGCGGTCCCCCTCACGACCCAACAGAGAGGAATGAACATGACCTTCACGACGCCAAGCGGCAAACCCCTTCCGGATTTCCTGGCCAAGTCGGCGGCGCGGCTCGGTGACGATGCCGTCAGCCGCCGCGAATTCCTGGCCACGGCCTGTTCCTTTGGCGCCTCGGCCGCGACGGCCTATGCCATGCTGGGCATGCCGGCCCCGGCGCAGGCGGCCAGCCATGCGCAGGTGGGCGGAACCGTCCGCATCCAGCAGGAAATCGTCGGCATGCGCGACCCGCGCAAGTTCGACTTCAACAGCCTCGCCAACTTTACCCGTGGCTGGCTGGAATACCTCGTGCAGTACAACTCGGACGGGTCGTTTACGCCCGCGCTGCTGGAAAGCTGGGACATCAACGAGGACGCGACGCTTTACACGCTCAATGTCCGTCCCGGCGTGACCTGGAACAACGGCGATCCCTTCACCGCTGCGGACGTGGCGCGCAACATCGAACGCTGGTGCGACAGCCGGGTCGAGGCGAACTCGATGGCGATCCGTTTCGCGACCATCGTCGACCCCGAAACCGGCACCATGTTGCCGGATGCGGTCACGGTCGTCGACGATCTGACGGTGACGATCACCCTGCCCAAGCCGGACATCTCGCTGATCGCAGGCATGTCCGACTATCCCGCCGCCATCGTGCACGAGAGCTTTGACGAGGCCACGATGGTCGACAATCCCGTCGGGACCGGCCCCTACCTGCCAGAATTCTACACCGTCGGCGAGGCCGCCGCGCTGGTGCGCAACGCGGATCACACCTGGTGGAACGCCGGGAACGGCGCCTTCATGGACCGCGTGGAACTGATCGACTTCGGCACCGATCCGGCGTCGCATTTCGCGGCCGCAGATGCGGATGAATTCGACGTGACCTATGACACCGAGGGCGATTTCATCCCGGCCTTCGATGCCCTGGACGGCTGGACCAAGCACACCGTGACCACCGGGGCCGTGGTTCTGGCGCGCACCAACCAGAATGCGGAAACGGGCGGCAGCAGGCCCTATGCCGATGTCCGCGTCCGCCGGGCGCTGGCGCTGGCGGTGGACAATGCCGTGGTGCTGGAACTGGCCTACAACAATCTTGGCGCCGTGGGCGAAAACCACCATGTTTCCAAGGTTCACCCCGACTATGCCGACATCGGCCCGGCCCTGCACGATCCGGCGCAGGCGATGACCCTGCTGGAAGAGGCGGGCATGGCGGATTTCGAGCATGAATTGATCTCGCTCGACTCGGCCTTCTGGAAGGCGACGGCGGATGCGATTGCCGCGCAGCTGCGCGACGCAGGCATCAACATCAAGCGGACCGTCATCCCCTCGTCGAGCTTCTGGAACGACTGGGCCAAGTATCCGTTCTCCGTCACCAACTGGAACCACCGCGCGCTGGGCATCCAGACCTATGCGCTGGCCTATGTCTCGGGCACGTCGTGGAACGAGACCGGCTTTGCCAACGAGGCGTTCGACGCGCTTGTCGAACAGGCGCTGGCGACGCCGGATGTCGAGGCGCGCCGTGCCCTGATGGCGCAACTCGAGCAGATCATGGTCGATGAAGGCGTGATCATTCAGCCGTATTTCCGGGGCCTTGCGAACCATTCCAAGAGCAACCTGAAAGGCGCGGCGATCCACATCTCGCAGGAAATGTACCCGCAGTACATGTACTGGGAGGCCTGAGCCTGCCACCCTGGTCCGCCCCGTTCCGGGCGGGCCACATCAGCCCCGGATACGACCGACCGACATGCTCGATACCGTCATTCTTGCCCTCTGTGGCGCCAACCTTTTTTTCATGGCCGCATGGATGACCGTTGGGGCCCTGGAAAACCTGTTCCATCCCTTTCTCAACGAAACCTACACCGCCGAGGTGATGGACATGGCGCGCATGCGCGAGGACTACCCCGAGGCCTATGTGCATGTCGCCTATCGCCGCCTGACCAACACCCGTTTGCGGAAATGGCTGTTCGGGGTGATCGTGGCCTTCGAGCTGCTGGCGATGGTGCTGCTCTGGGCGGCGGCGGTCAGCGTCCTGCTGGCCTTGCTTGGTGCCGCTTCGGTCGCGACAGCACTGACGCTTGGCCTGGTCGGGGCCGGGGCGTTCAGCTCTGTCTGGGCCGGGTTTCTCGTGGTCGGAAATTACTTCTGCTACTGGTTCGGCCACGAGGGCGGCCAGAACACCCATTTCCAGATGCTGCAATGGGGCATGCTGAGCACCATCGTGCTGATCGCGGCCTCCGTGGCGCTTGCCTAGCGGCCCTGCGTCCCGGGCTGGGCGCGGGTCCGGAACGCCCGGGGCGTGAGGCCTGTCGCCTGGCGAAAGGTCCGGCTGAACCCCGCATGTGATCCAAAGCCGGTGGCAAGGGCGATCTCGGTCATGGACATTCTGGTGCCTTTCAGCAGCGCGCGGGCATGGTCCAGCCGGAGCCGCAGATAGTAGGGCGACGGGGTCTGCCCCAGCGCGGCGCTGCACCGTGATCGCAGTTGCCGGGGGCTTTGGCCCAGCCGCATGGCGATCTCTTCCACGGGAAGAGGGGCCTCGAGGTGGGCAAGCATCAACGACCGCATCGCCTGCAGGATTGGGTCCGTCGTGTCCTGGGGGCGCTGGCTCTGGGCGGCGGGGCGCATGGAGCCGTGGACCAGATCCTGCGCCACCTCATCGGCGAATGCCGGGGACCGGGTCCGCGCCATCCAGGCCAGCATCGCATCCCCGGTCGCGGTTCCCCCCGCCGCTGAAAGTCGCCGGTCATCAAGGGCATAGATCGCGTCGATCACGTCGATCTCGGGCCAGGTCTCGCGGAACTCCGGTTCGGCCTCGTGGTGCAGGACCACGGAACGGCTGCCCAGCAACCCGCAACTGGCCAGCACGGCAACGCCCGTGTCGATGCCTCCCAGGATGGCCCCGCCCCGGTCGGCACGATGCAGGAAGGCGGCAAGCCCCGAAGGCACCACGGCCAGCGGGTCGTAGCCCGCGATGACAAGGACAAGATCGGGCGGCGTCGAGGTCCCCCATCCCCGGATGTCAGGCGCAACGCTGCGCCCGTTGGAGGCCTCGACAGGGGCGGACAGGGCCGACCGGGTTTCCCATGTGAACAGGGAATGACCCGCCCGCTTGTTGCCGATCCTCAAGGCCTCGCTCGCCAGGACATAGGCCAGCATCTGGAACCGTGGATGAAGGACGAAACAAACGTGAGGCATGGGCTTTGACGGATAGTTTTTCGTGTTTATCGGACAGTACGGAAAATGCGGCGCGATAGCATGTCGGAAAACAGACCCGGCAGGAGAAAAGCCATGACCGTCATGACCCCGACCCCGATCCCGGGCCGCCGCGCGGATTGCAGCGATGCCGAATGGGAGGCGCGCTGCGAATTGGCGGCGATCTACAACGCGCTCGTGAAATACCGCCTGACCGACCTGACGAACCAGTGGCACGCCATGCGCGTGCCCGGAGAGGACGCCCTGCTGACGCATCACTATGGCTGGATGCACGAGGAGGTGACGGCCTCGAACCTGGTCAAGGTGGGTTTTGACCGGACCAACCAGACCCCCGAAAACGGAGAGCCGAACCCCTCGGCGACCGAGATCGGCAAGCTTTTCTTCGAGGCCGATCCAGGCATGAATTGCATCATGCACATCCACACCAAGGCGATCATGGGCGTCAGCGCCCAGGCCGAAGGCGTCGGCCCCTACAGCCAGGCCTACCTGATGATCGGGGGCGCCGATGTGATCGGCTATACCGACTATGAATTCGAGTGTACCGATGATTTCCTGTCCGGTCTGCGTTTGGCGGGGCAGGGCAGAAAGATGATCGTCGAAGCCTGGCACGGCGCCTTTGTCTTCGGGCGCAGCGCAGGCGAAGCCTTTTTTCGGTCGTTCTACCTGGATCAGGCCTGTGCCGTGCAATTGCAGGTCCAGCAGGCGGCGGCCGGTGGCGCGACGGTCCGGACTATCCCCGAGGCAGAGCAGGCGCGCCACCTGTCCGACATGGATGCCAGCGAGTGGTACGGCTACGAAGGGGAACTGGAATGGCACGCGATCCGGCGGCGGCTGGACGTCGAGATGCCGGGATATTCGGACTGATCGGCGAGCCGACCGAAAGGCGATAGCGCCCTGGCGGCGCGCGAACACCGGGCGCGGATGGAGAGGCTTGCCATTCGCGCCACGTCGACAACAGTCCCGCACGACGGTCGAAGACGCCATTTGGCGGTATCCGGGTTATATTTCGCCCCGGTATGGCCGGCCTCGATTTCGGCGATCTGCTTCGGCCACGCCGCCGCAAAATGACCTTTGACTTAGGGGGGGCGAAATTGCACGATGGCCCGGTTTTGACCAGACATGGTTAATTTTCGGCATCGATTGTTTCAAATCCCGCGAGGCGAGATTGGCGGCGGCAATAATCGTGACAACGCCACAATTGCCGCGCCAAGGGGGAATAACATGCCCAACTTCTTCACCGCCACCAGCGGCGGCGTTTCCGGCATTGTGGGCGGAAACGGATTCAGCGCAATCGCCAACGTCCTGACAATCGCCGGCACCGTTTACACCATTGCATCCGAAATTGGCTCTCATGTGAACGGCAACGGGTCTTTCAGCGATGTCGAGGATCCCAGTCTGGCGGCGATCGCCGCGTTGAGAGAAGAGTTGAAGGCCGAGATCGACGGACTTCGCGACGATATCACCGAACTCGAAGCCGCCTTGACAGATCTTATCGTTTCGCAGTTTTCCGGCGTGCAGCAACAGCTTCTGGCAAGTGCACAGTCACGCGCGAAAAGCGCGCTTGACCTGTTGGCGTCTTACGCCATCGACCAGGACGTCGACCGGGGCGAAATCATTTCCGATGCCTCGCGCGCTCTGCGCGATGCGCTGTCGCAGGCCGAACAGTTGCTTCGTCCCGGACAGGACCTGGAAACGATCAAGGTGGCGATCGGTGCCGTGGCCTACACGCTGTACGCAAGGATGGAGGTCGCGCGCGAACTGGAGGGCGGCGAAATCGCCTCTGACAAGATCACGCGTCAGATCGAAGATGTCATGACGTTCTTCGACAACGTGGTCACCTATGTCATTTCACGCCTGAGCGTTGAATACGGCTTTGAGGACTTGAGACAAACCGAAGGTTCGCCCGACTACGATCCGGCACTTCAGGCCTTGTACGAACAATATACGGCAGACTACCCCCCCTCGTCCTCGGTGTTCGTGGTCTTTCTTGACGATCGCGAGTTCCTCCCGTTCTATTCCGCAGGTTTTGAAGAATTCGAGGGCCGCCTTGCGTCGGGGTACTACGGCACTCCCTTCGCCTTTTCCCCCGACGTTGTCGACAACGCTGCAGGAGACTTCGAGGGGCCCTACCTGGTCGCGGGCACGACCAATCAGTACTACATCCCCTCCATCGACAGGATCATCACGCTCAATTCGGGCGAATTTTATGACGATGCCGGCAACCCGGTGGCCTCGGATCACCCCGAGGCGCGGTCGGCAAACGAAATCTGGTTCGCCGAGTGCAGCGCCTGGGTCCTGGAACAGACGCTGCAATGGTTCGGCATCGACCGCGTCGAATTCGCCGAACTGGTCGCCAACTATCTTGACCTGACCGACGGCGAACAGTTCATCCTGCCCAGCATTCCGGGCTTCGACAATGCCGGCACCGTGGTCGGCACCGATGGCGACGACCTGATCATCGGCAACGACGGCGACGACCTGCTGCAGGGGGGCGGCGATCCCGACATCATCAAGGGCAATGAAGGCAACGACACGGTCGAGGGTGGCACCGGCGGCGACCGGCTGGAAGGCAACGAAGGCAATGACATCCTCAATGGCGGCGAGGATAACGACGCGCTGATCGGCGGGCCGGGCGACGACACGATAGACGGTGGCGACGGCCTCGATCTGGCGATCTATTACGGGAAACGGTCGGAATATGTCGTGACCTCCTACGCGGATGCGGGCATCCGCTATGTCCAGGTCGAGGGGCCAGAGGGCACCGACACGCTGACCAATGTCGAGCGGCTCGTCTTTGACGATCGTACGGTGCAAATCCAGAGCGGCGGTAGCCCGGGACTACTGGGTGACATCCTGTTCTCCGACGGGGTTCGGAGGATTGCGGATGACTTGATGTTCCTTTCGGGCTTTGGCCTTGTGCAGGCCGACGGCGGCATGGGCGAGGATACGATCAGCGCCTTGGCGACAATTGACACGATCATCGACGGCGGCCCCGGCAATGATCTCCTCCGCGGGAGCTGGTCGTCCGTTCTCGACAACCAGAGCACGGCGCTTTTTTCCGGGCCGCGCGGGTCCTATCTCATCCATCCCACCGAGTTCGGCATCAACCCCGTCATCGAAGTGAGCGGCCCGGACGGGATGGATATCCTGACCAGCTTCACAGGGCTCGAATTTTCCGACATGACGGTCGGGATCGTTCGCGCAAGTTTCAACTTCACGACCTTCGAAGCCGAAGGCATCGGCGACCTCAACGACGATATCGTGCTTGGCACGCCCGGGGCCGCCTATCTCGAAGGCGGTGGCCGCAACGACACCATCCTTGCCGGCAGCGGCGACGATACGATCCACGGCGGCAGCACGGCCCCCGGTCCGGACGGGTCGGACCTGATCGAGGCCGGCGCGGGCGATGACCTTGTCTGGGGCGACGCGGGCAACGATACGATCCGGGGACAGGAGGGCGACGACACCTTGATCGGCGGCATGGGAATGGACATTCTCGACGGTGGCGGTGACTCCGACACCGCGTCGTATCGCGACTCCTCGGCTGGCCTGATCGCGGACCTGCAATTCCCGGCGATGAACTCGGGCGAGGCGAAAGGCGACAGCTACATCGGTATCGAGAACCTGGAGGGCTCCGCTTTCTCCGACAGCCTGCGCGGCGACCCGAACGACAACGGGCTGACCGGCGGCATCGGCGACGACACGTTGATCGGCCGCGGCGGCAACGATCTGCTTCAGGGCGATCTTGGCGGCGACCGGCTCATCGGCGGAACGGGGACGGACACGGCCAGCTACCTGTCCTCCGATGCCGGTATCATCGCCGACCTTGCCGCGCCCGCCTCGAACACGGGCGACGCCCGGGGCGATACCTATTCCTCGGTCGAGAACATCCTGGGATCGACCTGGGGCGATGCGCTGCGCGGGAACCACCTGGGGAACCTCATCCAGGGCCTGGGCGGTGACGACATCATCATCGGGCGACAGGGGGCGGATACGCTTGTCGGGGGCGAGGGGTTCGACAACCTGCGCGGCGACGGCGGCAATGACGTCCTGCGCGGTGGCGATGACGAGGATCTGCTGATCGGCGGAATGGGGCGTGACATGCTGACCGGCGGCGCCGATGCCGATTGTTTCGCCTTTGCCTCTGCAGCCGAGATGGGGGCCAACGCCAACCGGGACCAGATCCTCGACTTTGAGCAGGGTGTGGACATGATCTCGCTGGCCGGGGTGGTGCCCGGCGTGCTCGAATTCCGCGGCACGGCGGCGTTCGACCCCTCCGGCAATCCCGAGCTGCGGCTGATGGAGATGCCCTCCGGCTCGACCATCATCCAGGTGGATGTCGACGGCGACGGCCTGGTCGATGGTGAAATCCGGGTGGCGAACGTGGTCGGGCTGACCGAGGACGACTTCACGCTCTAGATGCGGGATCGCCCCGACGCCCTCCGGAAAATGCCGGTCAGAGGCCCTGTCGCAGGGCCTCCGGCCTTGGCTGATCTGTCAGGCCAGCGCCTCTTCCAGCTCGGTTTCGAGCCGCTGCATGGCCTGGACGCGCGGCTGCGAGAAGCGGGCCAGCAGCAGGTAGGCCACCGGCGTTAGGTAAAGCGTCGAGAAGGTCGCCAGACCCAGCCCGCCGACAATGACCCATCCCAGCGCCTCGCGCGCCTCGGCGCCCGCGCCCGCCGACAGGATCAGCGGCACGCCACCCAGCACGGTCGAGGTCATGGTCATCATCACCGGCCGCAGACGGATGGTCGAAGCGTCTAGGATCGCGTCGCGCACCGTGGCGCCGCCATCGCGCAGCTGGTTGGCGAACTCGACGATCAGGATGCCGTTCTTGGCCATGATTCCGATCAGCATCACCAGGCCGATCTGGCTGTAGACGTTCAGGCTCAACCCGGTGAACAGCAGCGCGAAGGCGGCACAGGCCAGCCCGATGGGCACCGTCACCATGACCACGATGGCCGAGATGAAGCTTTCGAACTGCGCCGCCAGCACCAGCAGGACAACCGCGATGGCAAAGCCGAAGACCAGCACAAGGCCGGAGGCCGTCTGGTCCAGCGTCGCGGCCTCGGCCAGCGGGACGATGCGGTTTTCCTCGGCCAGGATTTCGTCCGCCAGCGCCTGTACCTGGGTCATCGCGTCGCCAAGCGCCAGGGTCGGCGTCAGCCCGGCCGAGATCTCGACCGAGCGGTTCTGGCCTTCACGGTCAAGCTCGGGTGCGATGGCGCGCTCTTCCAACCTGACAAAGCTGGACATGGGCACGGTCTGGCCGTCCCCCGTCTGGACAAAGATGTTCTTCAGGTCGCTGGGGTCGTCGACCGGGTTCGAGGTCGACAGCATCTGGATGTCGTAGCTGCGGTCGTCGATAAAGACCGATCCCACGGTGCGCCCGTCCAGAACCGCGCGCAGCGCGTCCCCAAGACCCGCGATGTCGATCCCCAGGTCAGAGGCCCGCTCGCGGTCGATCTCAATGAAAAGCTGCGGCTGCGTGGTCTCGTATTCCAGCCGGACCTGGCCGAAGGCCGGGTTCTCCTGCATCCGCTCCACCAGCCGTTGAGACACATCGGCAAGCTGCGCATAGTTATCCCCGGTGATGGCAAAGGAAAGGCCACGGCCCGCGCCCCGGATGCCCAGAGAGTTGGGCTGGATCGCGAAGGCCCGCACGCCGATCACGCCGCGCAGCTTGCCGTTGATCTCTCCGACGATCTCGTCCTGGCTGCGGTCACGTTCGTTCCAGGGCGCCAGGGAAAAGACCATGAACCCCCGGTTGTCCGAGCCGAAGCCGGTGATGGAAAAGATGTTGGTGACTTCCCCGGTCTCGCGCAGCGGTTCGATCAGGGCCTCGATCTCGTCCATCTTGGAGGTGGTGTACTGCAGCGACACGCCTTGCGGGGCAGAGACGGACAGCAGGGCAACCGCCCGATCCTCGCGCGGGGTCAGTTCCTGCCGGATGCCATCGGCGACAAAGACCGCCGTGGCCGAGAAGAGCACGGCCACCAGCAGCACGACAAAGGGCATCGCCAGGGCCCATTCCAGCGTCGCCTTGTAAAGCGCGCCCAGCCGGTTGCCCAGCCAGACAAAGGGGCCGCGCGGGTTGGGGTTCGGCTCTGCGGTCAGCAGGCGGCTTGCAAGCACCGGGCAGAGCGTCAGCGCCACGACCGAGGACAATAGCACCGCCATCGCAAGGGTGAACCCGAATTCCCGGAACAACCCGCCGGCCTGGCCGGGCAGGAAGGAGAGTGGCACGAAAACCGCCGCCAGCGTGGCCGTTGTGGTCACCACCGCGAAAAAGACCTGCCGCGTGCCAAGGACGGCGGCAGCGCGGGCGCCCATGCCTTCGCTGCGCCGCCGGACGATGTTTTCCAGCACGACGATGGCGTCGTCGACCACCATGCCGGTGGCCAGCACCAGCGCCAGCAGTGTCAGGATGTTGACCGAGAACCCCACCATGTAGATGGCCGCCACGGTGCCGATCAGCGCCACGGGCATGGTCAGCCCGGGGATCAGCGTGGCGCGCGCGTCGCGCAGGAACAAAAAGATCACCGCCACCACGATCGCGGTGGCCAGGCCAAGTGTCTTGAGCACTTCTTCGATCGAGCCACGGATGAACACCGCATCGTCAGATGTGACAAAGATCGAGACGTCGTCGGGAAGCGCCTCGTCGAGTTCGGTCACGACGGCGCGCACCGCCGAGGAGATTTCCAGCGTGTTTGACGTTGCCTGGCGGATGATGCCCAGGCCGATGCCGGTCTGACCGTTGGCGCGCAGGACGGTCTCATTCGGGGCCGGGCCAAGGGTCACAGTGGCCACGTCGCGGATGCGGACGTTCTCGGCGATTTCGAGGTCTTCGAACTCGGCCGTGGTTGCGACGGTCGCCGTGGTCCGCACGGCGATGCTCTGGCTGTTGCCCGACAGGTCGCCCGCCGGCGCGTCAAAGGCCACATCCGCCAGCGCATTCCGGACGTCGGCCAGCGTCAGGCCGCGCGCGGCCAGCGCCGACTGGTCGATGTCGATGCGAAAGATCGGGTCGCGATCGCCGTAGATCTGCAGGTCGGCCACGCCGTTGACGGACAACAGTCGATCCTCGACCCGTTCCTGCACGATCCGGGTCAGTTCCTGCGGCGAGCGCCCGGCAGAGGTGACGGCGATGCGCACGACCGGCTGGGCGTTGGCATCGGCCTTGACGATCTCTGGTGTTTCGGCGCCGTCGGGCATCTGGTTGGCGATCCGCGCCACCGCGTCGCGCACGTCGGTCGCGGCGACATCCAGGTCGACGTCATCCTCGAATTCCAGCGTCACCCGCGACCGCCCGAAGCGCGAGTTGGAGGAAATCGAGCGCACGCCGGCCACACGGCCCACGGCGCCCTCGATGCGGCCCGTCACCTCCTGGTCGACGCTTTCTGGAGAGGCGCCGGGGAATTGCGTGGTTACGGTGACGACAGGGCGGTCCACGTTCGGCAGTTCGCGCACCTCGACGCCAAAGACGGCGGCCAATCCGGCCAGGACGATCAGGGCCGAAAGGACAAGCGCAAGGATCGGGCGGCGGACAAAAAGCGCGGTGCCCGACCCGGAAACGGCTGCAGAGCTTTCCTTCATCGCGTGACACTCGGCTTGGTGGCGCCAGGCAGGGTGGCGCGGGCTTCGGTGCGTCCGGCGATGGCCACCTCTGCGCCGGGGCGCAGGGTCTGCACGCCCTGGGTGACGACCAGGTCGCCGGGGCTCAGGTCTCCGTCCACCAGCACCCGGTCGGCGTCGCGCTGGCGGATGGTCACGCCAACGCGCTGGACTTTGTCGTCGCGCACGGCCCAGACGTAGGACCCCTCGCTTGACCATTGCACGGACAACGGGTCGACGGCGGTCAGGGTTTCCCCCGGAAAGCGCAGCGTGACGGTAAAGGCCATGCCCGCGCGCAGGCGGTCGTCCTCGTTTGCCAGCCGTCCCTGCACCCGCAGGGTCCGGCTGTTGCGGTCGACCACGTTGTCGACGGCGTGGATCTCTCCGGTCAGGGCGTCCGCCCCCTCGACTCCCAGCAGGCGGGCTTCGATCGGCATGCCGGGCTCGACCTGGCCGACCACCCGTTCGGGAACGCGGAAATCCACCAGGATCTCGGATCGGTCGGTCAGGGTGGCGATCACGTCCGTGGGCGACAGGCGTTCACCGATGGCCACGTCCACAAGGCCGATCCAGCCGGAGAAGGGCGCGCGCACGGTGCGCAGCGACAAGGCGAACTCGGCCTCGCTCAGCTCCAGCTCGGCGGTCCGAAGGCGCAGTTGTGCCTCGCGCTGGCGCACTTCGGTGACAGAGCCGCCATCCTGCAGGCGTGAAAACCGGCTTGCCGCGTCGCGGGCGTCTTCCAGCAGCAGGCGTGCCCGTTCCACGGCGATCCGTTCCGCCTCGTCGTCCAGCCGGAGGATCACGGCGCCCTTGTCCACGAACCCCCCGGTTTCCAGCGCCACCTGCACGACCTCGCCGCTGACCTCTGTCCGCAGCGTCGCGCTGCGCAGGGCGCGGATGTCGCCGATGGCATCGACCCGGTCGTTGGTCGTGGCTTCTGTCACGACGGCCACGACGACCTGCGCCGGACCGCGCGGACCAAAGCCGCCACCGGTGTTCGAGACGTCCGCCGCCGCGGCCTCGATCCCCAAAAGGCCCGTCACGCCGGTGCGGTCCAGGAAAGATGCCGCGCCGGGGACATAGTTCAACCAGACGAAGAGGGTCGCGATCAGGATCACGACAGACAGGATAACTTGTTTCAGGAAACGCATGTTCGATCCGTTCTTGAGAGCTGCGAGCAGGGCAGCCATGTCGGCTGGATACCGTTTCGCATCTCTTTCACCTTTCGTATAGTCGTTCGCAGAGAAAGACGTCCGGAACGGCTTTCGACGGGGATGTTTGCTTACATAGTTGCCATCCACCGCCTGTCCCGACCAGTGCGCCCGACTGCACGGTTTCGTGTTCGGATGCCCCGGTGTCCGGCCCGTGGACATGGCTTTTCCCTTTCACCATTCGGCGGCCCGGTTCGGGCGGGGCAAGACGATTTACTGAAATCTGGGATCGTTCAATGTTCGAATAAGATTAAAATATCAATTCACAAAAGAATACCAAGGGAGGGCGGCATGACCATTTTTTGCCAAGACGACGTGCCTGGCTGCCTTGCTGGCGGCGGGGCTGGCCGGCGCAGCACTGGCCGAAACCACCATTCGCATCGGCAGGGTCCTGGCGCCGGACGATCCAATGGGGCAGGGGCTGGACAAGTTCGCTGCCGAGGTCGCAGAGGCGACGGGCGGCGGGGTGACCGTCGAAGTCTTTCACAACAGCCAACTGGGTGACACGACAGAGATGCTGGACCAGGTCCGCGCAGGGGCCGGGGTGGGCACCGTGACCGACGTGGCGCGGCTGTCGGAATTCGTCCTTTCGCTGGTCATCATGTCGGCACCGTTCCTTTTTGACAGCTACGAGGACGCGGACAAGTTCGCCCTGTCCGACGCCTACCTTGGCTGGGGTGACGAACTGGCAGAGGAGGCAGGGCTCGTGATGCTGGCCTCGACCTGGTACCAGGGCGCGCGCCATGCGCTGACCCAGACACCTGTAAGCGGCCCGGCGGACCTGGCGGGTGTGAGGATGCGCACCATCGGCGCATCGGTCTGGATCGAGACCATTCGCGCGATGGGCGCCGAACCGACGCCGATTGCCAGGGGCGAGGTCTGTTCCGCGCTGCAACTGGGCACCATCGACGCGGCAGAGGCGCAGCCGACCGCGATCAAGGGGGCCAAGCGTTACGAGGTCATCAAGCATGTCACCAAGACCGGGCACATCCAGCTGGTCACGGCGCTGGTGATCTCTGCCGACTCGTGGAACCAACTGTCGGACGAGCACAAGGCAATCCTGCGCGACCTGGCGGTCGAGAACGGGCGCTATGCCTCCAACCTCACCATCGAGCTGGGGGACAAGGCGCTGGCCGACGTAGCCCCGCCCGCAGGTGGATCGAGCTGGTCAACGTAGTGGTGGTGATGGGGCTGCTGGCCTACCTGCTGTACCATGCCATGATCAACGTGCCCCTGATGCACAAGCGGATGCAGGACGCACTGCAAATCCCCAAATCCTTCATCCATCTCGCCATGCCCGTGGGGCTGTGCCACTGAATTCCTGCCCCGCTTGAGGGAAAGCTGATGCTGCTTCTGATCGCGGCGCTGTTCGCCCTGTTCCTGCTCATTGGCTTGCCGGCCGCCTATTCGCTGATGCTGGCGGTGATCCCGGTCTTCATGTTGACGGCACCATGCCCACCACCGTCGCGATCCAGAAGATGGTGACGGCGCTGGAAAACTTTCCGCTGTTGGCGGTTCCCTTCTTCATCCTGGCGGGCAACCTGATGAACGAGGCCGGCATCACGGAGCGCCTTGTCCGCTACTCGCGCCTGCTGACCGGCTGGCTGGTTGGCGCAGGTCTCCATCGTGCTGTCCATGCTGATGGGGGGCATTTCCGGCTCTGCGGTGGCCGATGCCTCGATGGAGGCGCGGCTACTGGGGCCGTCGATGCGCGAGCAGGGCTATTCCCCGGCCTTCATCGCGGCGGTGCCCTCCTTCCTGGCGGTGGTGGTCTTCTTCGTCTTGCCGCTTGCCTTTCCCTGGATGTCGCTGGCACTACCCAAGGCGATCATGGGATGACGAGGCCAGCCTTACCGAGCCAGACATGCATAGACCGGGGGCGCCCATGACACGCCCTGACCTGCGCGGTGCCCGCGCATCCGAAAGGATATCGGTCACTGCCAATGTCGCGGCTTCTACCCGCGTCTTCGAGGAGTTGCGCGCGCGGATCGTGACGCTGAAACTGCCGCCGGGGACGATCCTCAGCCGGGCCGAGCTGGCCGAGGCATTCGGCGTCAGCCAGTCGCCGATCCGCGAGGCGATCCAAAGGCTGGAAGAGATCGACCTGGTGGTGTCCTACCGGCAGTCCCGCACCGAGGTGACGCGCATCAATTGCGAAGGCCTGCGGCACGAGAGCTTCCTGCGCAGCAGCCTGGAATGCGAGGTTGTGGACCTCTTGTGCCGGACAGCGGACGCGGACCTGACCAAGGCGCTGGGCTATCCAAGATCCAGGAGGCGCTGGTCGACGAGCCGGACCAGATCGAGCTGTTCCGCGAACTCGACGAGAGTTTCCACGAGGCGCTGTTCATCGCCGCCGGGCACGAGGCCATGCACCGTCTGGTGATCGAGCAATCCAGCCAGATGGCCCGCCTGCGCACGCTGGACCTGCCGCGCAGCGACAAGCTGCATTCGGTTGTCGCGGGGCACCGCGCGGTGGTCGACCGCATTCAGGCCGGCGACCGGCAGGGGGCAACCGACGCGATGCGGGCGCATCTGTCCGGCACCATTGGCCGGCTGCCCGACATCAAGGACGCCAACCGCGATTACTTTACCTGACCCGGATCAACAGATCCGGGGCAGCTGTTCACCCACCAGCGTATCGACCAGCCTTTGGCCGCCAAAGGCGGTGCGCATCGTGACCCGTCCCGCCGGGCCGGGTTTCGCCAGGCCGATGCGCGCCGCGCCGCGCCCGGCCTCGGTTTCACGCATCGCGTGCAGGGCGGCCTCTGCCTCGGCCTCGGGCACAAAGACCACCAGCGTGCCCTCGTTGGCCAGGTAAAGTGGGTCCAGCCCCAGCACCTCGCAGACGCCCTTGACCTCTGGCCGCAGGGGTAGGGCGGTTTCGTCGATCTCGATGGCGACGCCGGCGGTCTCTGCCATCTCGTTCAGGGCCGAGGCCAGCCCGCCGCGTGTCGCGTCTCGGGCTGCGCGGGCATTGGGGGCGGCATGCAGCACCGCTTCGACAAGGGCGTTCAGGCTCTGGCAGTCCGACTGGATGTCGGTGGACAGGGCCATGTCGCCGCGCGCGGCGAGGATCGTCGCGCCGTGATCGCCCAACACACCGTTGACCAGTGCGACGTCGCCGGGGCGGATGTTGCCCGCCTGCAGGTCACGGCCCGGCGGTATCACACCCACGCCGGAGGTGGTGACAAAGACCTTGTCCGTGGCGCCACGCCCGACGACCTTGGTGTCGCCGGTCACGATGCGCACGCCGGCCTTCTCGGCCTCGGCCTGCATCGAGGCCACGATGCGCCGCAGCAGCTCGAATTCACAGCCTTCCTCGATGATGAAGGCCGCCGACAACCACAGCGGCTTTGCCCCACCAACGGCCAAATCGTTGATGGTGCCGCAGACCGCGATCTTGCCGATGTCGCCGCCGGGAAAGACCGGCGGCGAGACCACGAAACTGTCCGTGGTAAAGGCCAGCTGTGCGCCCGGTTCCGCAAGCGCCTGCGCGGTCAGACGGGCCTGGTCCTCGGTGCCGGGGGGCTGGAAGACGCCGGTAAAGATCTCCTCGATGAGGTCGCGCATGGCCTTGCCGCCGCCACCGTGGGCCAGAGTCACGCGCTCTCCGCGCAGGCGCGACGGGATGATCGGGCGTTCCATCGTCATTGCACGGCCTCCGTCACGGCATCTTCGGTTGCGCCGTACTGGTAATAGGCCGCACAGGCCCCTTCAGAGCTGACCATCAGAGCGCCCAGCGGCATTTCCGGCGTGCAACCGGTGCCGTATTGCGGACAACCAGTGGGCTTGATCCGGCCCGTCATCACCTGGCCGCAGGCACAGCCCTCGGGTTCGGAGACGATACGCGGACCCGCCCCATAGCCCACGCCGAATTTCTCCTCGGCGTCATAGGCGGCATAGGCGGGGCGGATGCGCAATCCGCTGGCGTCGATTTCTCCAAGGCCGCGCCATTCGAAACTCGGGCGCGGTTCGTAGACATCCGCGATGGCGGCCAGCGAAACCGGGTTGCCGTGTTCCGGGACGATGCGGGCATATTGGTTTTCGACCTCGGCCCGCCCGTCGCGGATCTGTTCCAGTACCATCAGCACGGATTGCAACAGGTCCAGCGGCTCAAACCCGGCGACGACGATGGGCTTGCCATACAGCTGCGCGATGAAATCATAGGGATGCGTTCCGATCACCATGCTGACATGACCCGGCCCGACGAACCCGTCCAGCACCATGTGCGGATCGTCCAGCAGTGCCTTGATCGGGGGCGGCACGGTGATGTGATTGCAGAAGACGCTGAAATTCTTCAGCTCTTCGCGCGCCGCCTGCTGGATCGAAAGCGCGGTCGAGGGCGTCGTCGTCTCGAATCCCAGGCCGAAGAAGACCACCTCGCGGTCAGGATTGCGCCGGGCGATTTCCAGCGCGTCGAGCGGGGAATAGACCATGCGGATGTCGGCTCCATCGGCCTTGGCCTGCATCAGGGACTTGCGCGTTCCGGGCACCCGCATCGCGTCACCGAAGGTGGTAAAGATCACCTCGGGGCGTTCGGCGATGTCGACGCATTCGTCGATCCGGCTCATCGGCAGCACGCAAACCGGGCAGCCGGGGCCGTGGATGAACTCGATCCCCGGAGGTGTCAGCCGGTCCAGCCCGTAGCGAAAGATCGCGTGGGTGTGCCCGCCGCAGATTTCCATGATGTGCACGGGGTTTTCGGCGGTGGCGCCGATCTGGTCCACCACCTTGCCGATGGCGGCCAGCACGCCCCTGGCGGCGATGGGATCGCGGAATTCCTCGACATATCTCATTGGCTGCCCTCCAGTGCGGCGGCGCCGTCGGCCATCGCCTCCAGCGTTTCCTGCGCCTCGCCCAGGCCGCGCAGGGCCTCCAGCGTCTTGGCGGCTTCGTCCTCGTCGATCAGGCTCATGGCAAAGCCTACGTGGATCAGCACCCATTCGCCCACCAGGTCGGACAGGTCCGGCGTTGCGACGCAGGCGACAGAGACCTCACGGCGCACGCCGGACACGTCCGCCAGCGCCATCAGGCGGGTTTCGTCGGTGATCTTGACGATCTGTCCGGGTATTCCCAGGCACATGGCTCAGTCCTCCTCCTCTTCGGCCGGGTCGAACTTGCCCGGTTGCTGCACGCCGTAGCGATCGAGTTTCGAGCGCAGGCCGACGCGGCTGAGGCCCAGCTCCTCGGCGGCGCGGCTCTTGTTCCATTTCATGCGGGTCAGCGTCTCGCGCAGGATGCGGGCCTCCATCGCCTCGATCCGGTCCTTGAGCGTACCCTCGGAGGCCAGAAGTCCGGCCTCGAACGGATCGGGGCGGCCGGAAACCGACGGATCGGCCTGCAGGATGTGGCGCGAGATCAGTTCCGGCCCAAGGCGTGGTTCCTGGCTGAGGATCAGCATCCGGGTCAGCTCGTTGCTCAGTTCCGGCAGGTTGCCGGGCCAGTCGTAGTTGCCCAGGAATTCCAGCGCCAGGTTGGTCAGCCCCTCGACGGGCTTGCTGTGCTGGGCGGCCAGGTCGCCCAGGATATGCCGGGTCAGGATGTCCAGGTCGTCGATGCGCGCGCGCAAGGGCGGCAGGGAAAGTTCGGTGGTGGACAGGGCATAGAACAGGTCCTTGCGGAACCGGCCAGAGGCCAGCGCCGGGGCCAGGTCGCTGTGGCTGCCCGCCATCAGGCGCGTGTTTGTGGTCAGGGTCTCTGTCCCGCCCAGCGGTTCGAAACTGCCCTCGGTGGCAATGCGCAGCAGGATCAGCTGCATCTGCGGGCTGAGCGTGTCGACCCCGTTCAGGAACAGCGTCCCGCGCGAGGCCTTTTGCAACAGGCCGATACGGTTGCTGGGGGCGCCGCCAAGGGCACCTTTCTTGGCGCCCAGCAGTTCGGCCATCAGCACCTCGTCCGGCAGGCCGGCGCAGTTGAGCTCGTAAAAGGACTGGTCCGACCGCAGCGAGGCATAGTGCATCGCGCGCGCCATCACGTCCTTGCCGGTGCCCGCCTCGCCGGTGATCAGCACCGGCACGTCGAAACTGGCCACCTGCCGGGCCAGCTCGACCGTGGCGTTCATCGGCGAGTTGGGTGCCCGCAATACCCGCTCAAAGCCAAAGCCCTCGCGCAGGGTACGGCGGCGGGCCTCCAGCTTGTTTTCGGCGGTCTTGCCCATGAACCGCATTTCCAGCGAAAGCCGGTCGTGATCGCGGCTGAGCTGGAACAGTTGCGCGGCGTTCTTGGCCGCCATGACCAGCTGGTCGGGGTGCCAGGGCTTTGTCAGGAACTGGTAGATGCCGGCCTCGTTGATGGCGGCGATCATGTCGTTGGTCTCGGTATAGCCGGTGATGATGATCCGCACCGTTTCCGGCCAGCGTTCGCGCACCTCGGACAGGAACTCCACCCCGGTCTTGCCCGGCATCCGCTGGTCGCAAAAGATCGCCTGGACAAAGTTCTCCTCCATCAGGCGCATCGCGTCCTCGGCGCCCGGCGCGGTCAGGCAGTCAAAGTCATCCTCCAGCGCCATGCGCATGGCGGCCAGGGAATGCTCCTCGTCGTCGACCAGCAGAAGGGTGGGCAGGGCGGTCATTCCGCCGCCTCTGGGGAGGACTTGTCGGCCAGGTGGGTGCGCAGCCAGTCGATCCACTCCGTCATGCCCTCGCCGGTGCGGGCCGAGACGCGCAGGATCTCTATCCCGGGGTTCACGCGGCGCAGGTTGGCCTCATAGAGGTCGAGATCCACGTCGCAATGCGGCGCCAGGTCGATCTTGTTGAGGATCGCAAGCCGCGCGGCGGTGAACATGTCGGGGTATTTCAGCGGCTTGTCCTCGCCTTCGGTCACAGAGAGGATGGCGACCTTGCCGTCCTCGCCCAGGTCGAAGGCGGCGGGACAGACCAGGTTGCCGACGTTCTCGATAAACAGCAGGCTGCCGGGGGCAAGGTCCAGGTGATCCATCGCGTGGCCGACCATGTGCCCGTCAAGGTGGCAGCCCTTGCCGGTGTTCACCTGCACGGCGCGGGCGCCGGTGGCGCGGATGCGGTCGGCGTCGTTCTGGGTCTGCTGGTCGCCTTCGATCACGCCCAGCGGCTGATCGCCGAGGGACTCGATCGTCTTGCACAGCAGGGTCGTCTTGCCGGACCCGGGAGAGGAGACAAGGTTCACCGCCAGGATGCCCCGTGCCGCCAGGCGCGTGCGGTTGGCCTGGGCGTATTGGTCGTTCTTGGCCAGGATGCCGGTCTCGATCTCGATCAGCCGGTCCTGCGACATGCCGGGCACCTCGGTGCCGGCAGGGCCCTGGCCGTAGTGGTGGTGATCGTGATGATGGTGGTGGTGTCCATGCCCGTGATGGGGATCATGCCCGTGGTCATGATCATGTGAATGACCATGTCCATGCACCGTCGTCTCGCCGTCTCCGCATCCGCATACCGTACACATCTCAGGCTACCTCCAGGTCCTTGATTCTCATTTCGTCCCCGCCCTGCGGCATCAGTTTGCCGCCGCCGCAGGTGGGGCATGGGTCGAGGCGGTCCATGATTTCCACCTCTTTCATGCAGTCGTAGCACATCGCCCGTCCGGGCAGTTCCAGCGTCACCAGTTCGGCGCCCTCGGCCACGGATCCGCGCATCACCACGTCAAAGGCGAAATGCAGCGCCTCGGTCTCGACCCCGGCAAAACGCCCGATCTCGACCCGCACGCGCCTGATGCGCGTCACGTCATGTTTGCGGGCCTGGTCCTCGATCACCCGGCGGATGCCCTCGCAAAGCGACATTTCATGCATGGTCAGCCTCCATCGGTGCGAAGGGTTCCAGCCTGACCGGGCTGCAGGGGTCAAGCAAGGACAGAACCAGCGGTCCCAGGGCCTGTGCCCGCGCCGGGCGCAAAGATGCAAGCGATTGCTCGAGGGCGCCACCCGGTGCCAGCAGATGATCCGTCGGTGTCTGCCGTGCGAAGGCCGTGACGCGCCCGTGTTCGACCGCAGCCGTGATCCCGTAGAGCCCGCGCGCGGCGGGCACGACAGCGCAGCCCCGTGAAATGACGGCGGCAGGCAGCCTGCCGTCCAGCACCGCCTGCAGGTCACAGGCCAGAGCGGTTGCCGACCAGAGCGGCCCGCGCCCCCATCGCGTTTCGATGTCTTGCAGCACGGGGTGCGCGGCCTGCCGGGTCGCAGTGGAATTCTCGGTCACGCGAGGGCCGAAGAACCCACCGACACCCGGAGCGGGCAGGGCGGTCCGGCAGGCCTCGAACGGGGCAAAGAGGCGGCTGATCGCGCGCAGAAAGCGCGCGCAGCCCTGTTCCGCCTCCAGAAAGGCGCGGAACTGTTCCGGCGTTTCGGGCATCTGTCCGGCGGGACCGAAGATCACGCGCCGTGTCTCGGCATTGCCCGCCTGCCAGTCGCGCGGCAGCGCAAGCGGCGGGAGCGAGACCAGCGCGGGCCACCGGAGACAGAGTTTCGCAACGTGTTCGCGCAGGATCTCTGCGCGCAGGTCGTCTTGCCAGCCGGTAGGCAGGGGCAGGCCAAAGGCGGCCCGGGCCGCGACGCCCTGTGCCACGCGGCACAGGTTGAACAGGCGTGGCAACAGTTCTGCCGCCTCAGCCGCCGGTTTGCCGATGACCAGGCGGGCAACGGGCAGACCGGGCACCGGGACGGCGCGCAGCGCGGGATATGCGGCCCCAGCCAGCACGGGGTCAGTCGGATCCGGCCATGCCGGCGGAAATCACCGCGCGGCGCGTCGGAGCATCCGAAAGGGCGCTGTCGGTGTCCTCGGCCTCGGCCGGGGGCGCCAGTTCGGTCTCGCGGGCCGCGCGAATGTCGGCGGCGCGATCGGTTTCGGCCCGGTTCCCTTCGTCGAAGAGGGCGACCATGACCGCCCGGGCGACCTCTTGCGCCTGCATCTGCGATGAGAAATCCCCCATCGGCGAGAACAGCGAACAAGCCTTGTAGCCGCCGATCATGTCGCGGGTGTTGTGGATGAATTCATACTCGCCCGACGGAAAGGCGATCAGCTCCTTGGCGCCTGCTGTCAATCCGGACCAGTCCTCGCCCTCTCCGGGCAGTTGCACCAGGTTCATGAACCAGGGCGAGATCAGCACCCCCAAGGGGCGCCCGTCGATCATGCGAAAGCCGACCGCCTCGACGCTGAGCAACTTGTTGACCATCGGCACATCGCGCATCTTGGCGTGCCAGATTTCGCGGAACTCGGCCACCAGTCGCGCTGTCAACTCGTCCAGTTTCGCGGCCTCGGCCACGGATTGCGCGCCGGGGTCCTCCAGCACCATGAACTGCGACTTGGGGGCGCTGCAATTGGGGCAGGACCAATCCTCTGGCAGGTCGGAAAAGGCGGTGCCGGGGTCGACCTGGCGGAAATCGTCGCCTTCGGCCGGGTGGTAGGGCGTCCAGCAGATCTTGCATTCCATGATCGCCAGCGGGCTGATCTTGTCGGTGGCGCCCAGGAAACTGCCCTCGAACCCGCCATTCATCGGATCACCTCCAGCACCTTGAACAGGCGGTCGGCGCTGTCGGTCAGGTCCTCGGGCGCGGCGCAGGCGACCTCGGGCACGGTCGTGACCTCGAAGGTGTCCAGGATCAGCGCGTCCTGCGAGTTGAAGAACTGTACCCGCCAGACATGGGGCAGGGCGGTGGCGGTGACACGGCAGTTGCCATAGCCGCGCGACAGGATCGTGACCGCGCCTTCGCCCAGGGCCCGGTCCAGCCAGGCCAGGTCTTCCTCGGTATGGGGCAGGAGGGTGAGGTTGATGACATGCAGGGGCGCCGCGGCGTCAAAGGCGGCGGACTTGTCCGTCAGCTCGACCAGCAGGGGCGGGGCGTTGACCACCGCGGGGGACAACGGCTCGGCGCCACCTGTCGCGGCGCGGTGCGGGGCAAAGGGCGTCTCGGTCACGCAGGCGGGAATCGCGGCGACCTCGATCACATGGGCCTTGGCGCTTTTCAGGGTCCAGATCCCGGCAAAGACGCTTTCCTGCACTGCGATGGCGGGAATGTCGCGGACCTTGGCGGCGACCTCGCCGCTGCCCAGGGTCTCGGCGATCAGGGCGCGGTTCGCCTCGTCCAGCGGGGCAAGGTCGAAACGGGCGTTGCCGCCGTCGCCGCCGATCCACGCGGCAGCCTCGGCCACATCATGCAAGAGATCCAGCGCCGGGGAAAGATCGGCCGCTCCCAACGCCTCGACCTCGGGGATGCGGGGGGAATAGGTGCGCATGTCCTGCGGCAAGGGCATGTATTCCAGCGCCTCGTCCTGGCTGTCCAGCGGCTGCGATCCGGGGCCGAAGCCGGTGGGCGGCATCATGAAGGGATTGGTCATCGGGTCGGTCCTTATTCGGCGGCAAGGGGCTGCGAGAGCAGTTGCGTGATCCGGTCGACGTAATCCGACCAGTCGCGCACCTTGGGAATGCCGCCCAGAACCTGCCCGTCGCGGAAGAAGATCAGGCTGGGGGTTTTCAGCACGCCAGTGGATTCGCGCAGGCCGGTTTCGATGCTGTCGGCGGCCACGGCGCAATCGAACCGGCCTTGGAAGGCCTGGCGCAACTCGGGCAGCACCACGGCCACGTCGGGGGTTTCAAGGTTGCGGCGTGCGTCCCCGGGGACAAAGATCACATGCGTGCCGGGCGCTTCGGTGAAGGCCGCGATCTCGGCCTCTGTCGTCAGGGCGGGATAGCCGAATTCCTCGGTCAGGCGGGTGACAAGGGGATGGGTCATCTTTGGTCCTCAACCGGTTGTGCGGCCCGCGTCCAGCGCGGCCTGAAGGTGGGGGGGAAGCTGCGGGCCTGCGGCCTCGAGATCGGCAAAGGCCTCGCCGGGGCCGCCGCCCTGCATGACCGCGCGCAGACCGTCCAGCGCGGCGGTGATCTTTTGTGCCTCATCGGGGGAAATGATTTCGCGCGCGGCGCCCAGAAAGGTCAGCACCCAGTCGCCGGGGCCCGCCTCTGGTGTCAGCGACAGGTCGATCAGTTCCGTCTCCTGGCCGTTGGTGGCCGTGGCGGCGATGCCGTCGACAGAGCGGATGCAAAGGGGGAGACCGACGCACATGGGATCAATCCGCGGCCTGAAAGAAACGATCGTCGCCGATGCGGCAGGCCTCTTCCTCGGTCGGGCGCCCGGCCTCATAGGCGTCCTGCATGATCGAGGGGTCCGCCAGCAGGTTGCTGTGGGTCCGGCCCGGCAAAACCGTGATCCCCATGTCGGCCAGCCGCTCCAGTGCAACCGACACCGCCGGCTCGATCCGGGCCGCCACGACAGGGCGCAGCCCGCCGCCGTAGTCCTCAAGCTCCTCGGGCTGGCAGCCGATCAGCAAGAGCGACGGCGGGCAGTAGCCCATCAGTTGCGCGGTCGCGATCACGTCCTGAAAGCCGGTCTGGTGCAGGGACATCTTCTTGGCGCCCATGAACCTCGGCACCGCGTCGCCCTCGACGATCTTGAGCGTGCCGGGCGCGAGGCCATAATCCACCGCGTCGAAGACGATCAGCGTGTCCGCCTGTTCGAGGAACGGCAGCAGGTAGAGCCCCTGCGTGCCGCCGTCCAACAGGGTGATGTCCGCGGGCAGCGCCCAGTTCTGCGCCAGGTGCTCGACGCAGCGCACGCCAAACCCCTCGTCCGCCCAGAGCACGTTTCCGATGCCCATGACCAGCACGTTCGATGCCATCTGTCCCTCCCTCACCCGGATGCCAGTCAGCTTTCCATCCGGGGCTTTGGTGCAGGGTAGCTTACCATCTGACTGCCGAGCTGCAAAAAAGATGAATTTCAGTGCATTTTATAATCCGCTTGAAAACATGGAGTTTTCCGTGCTCTTTGAAATACTGGGCGCAACAATGGTGGAAATTTACTTTCCGTATTGGTGTGATATTGGTTTGAACTTGTCCATCAAAAAAGCGGGCGCCGGGCGCCCGCTTTCCAGGAATTGACGATCTGCCGGGATCAGGTCGGATCGTCGTCCTTGAAGGTACGCGTCCCCGAGATGATGGTCGAGACCATCGACTGCCGGGACATGATGTCCTCGCGGATGGCGGCATAGATGTGGATCATGACGAAGACGACGATGGCCCACATGCCCAAGTGGTGCAGCTGGTGCATGACGTGGCTGCCGCCCACGAGGTCGCGGAGGGGGCCGAAAACCTGGTCCAGCAGGCTGCCGTAGCCCTCGGCCTCGGCATAGATCGCAAAGCCTGTCAGGATCATGAAGCTCATGCCAAGCGTCATGAAGAAGAACATGGCGATCTGGGCCAGCGGGTTGTGCCCGACGTATTTCTTGGGCCGCTTCTTGAGAAAGGCGTACCACTTCGCTTCGTCCACCACCTCTGACCACCAGCGGCGGTTCCAGATCGGCAGGCGAAACAGTTGCCGCGAATGCGAGTTGCCGACGAAGGCCCAGTAGATGCGCCCGAAGAACCCGACGGTCATGATCATCGCCGCCGCGAAATGGGCAAAACGGATGTAACCGAACAGGAACTGGTGCGTGGCCTCGCCCATGTCGACACTGGGCAGGGGCGAGCCGATCAGGTAGCCGGTGACGCAGAGCACGAGGATCGCCGCCGCGTTGATCCAGTGCCAGAGCCGCACAGGCGCCTCGTAGACATAGACCGAGGTATTGCGCGTCACCGTGGCCAGATCCGCCTCGGTCGCGTCCCCCGTCAAGGGAACGCCCGGGTCCGGCCTTTGCGTGGCCTCGAAGTTCATGACGTCCACCGCTTGTGGATCAGCAACGCCAGCGCCGCCACGATCAGCGCACCGCCCAGCAGGGGCGCGGCATGGGTCATGCCATGCGCGGCCTCGGGAACCGGCGCGTGGCCACCGTGGGCCAGCGCGGCACCGGGAAGGACGGTCATCAGGGTCACAAGTCGTTTCATGGGTCTTTCCTTCCTTCAGCGAACCTTGACGGTGGTCAGCTCGTCACCGTCTTCGGACATGACATGCGTGGAACAGGCCAGGCAGGGGTCGAAACTGTGCAGGGTGCGCAGGATCTCGACCGGCTCTTCGGGGCGTTCCATCCTGGTGTTCATCAGGCTGGCCTCGAAGGCCCCGATGTTGCCCTTGCTGTCGCGCGGAGAGCCGTTCCAGGTGGTGGGCACCACGCATTGATAGTTCTCGATGCGCCCGTCCTTGATCCGGATCCAGTGGCCCAGGGCGCCGCGCGGGGCCTCTGTCATGCCCACGCCCTTGGCCTCTTTCGGCCAGGTCGAGGGATCCCACTTGGCGACGTTGGCGGTGCTTTCGTCGCCGTTCTTGATGTTGGTCACCAGCTTGTCGAAGAAATACTTTTGCAGCCGTCCGCAGTATTCGGATTCCAACGCCCGCGCCGCCGTGCGGCCCAGGGTCGAGAAAAGCGCCTCGACCGGCAGGTCCATCGTTCTCAGCAACCCGTTGACCTGGTCCGTGATCTCTTCGTGGCCCTTGGCATAGCCGACGACGTAGCGCGCCAGTGGCCCCACCTCCATCGCGTGCCCCTTCCAGCGGGGGGCCTTGATCCAGCTGTATTTCGCGCCTTCGTCGATCTGCTCGATGTTGGTGCGGGTGCCTTTCAGCTTCGGTCCCAGCTCGAACTTGGCCTCTGTGACGCCGTCCCAGGGGTGCAACCCCTTGCCTGCCTCGCCGTAATCGTACCACGAGTGATCGACGTATTCCTGGATCTGCTCGGGGTCGCGCGGGTCGACGTCATGCACGGTCGACAGGTCGCCGCCGATGATCGCGCCGCGCGGCAGGTGCAGCTGGTCGGGCGAGAAATCGTTGGGATGCTCGGGAATATCGCCGTAGGCGAGGCAGGCCTGCGAGGACAGCCCGCCACCATAGAGCCAGTTCTTGTAGAAGCCGCCGATGGCCACGACATCGGGCAGGTAGACGTTCTTGTTGAACTCGATACACTTGTCGATGATCGAGCTGACAAGATTCAGCCGCTCCATGTTGATCGCGCCCACAGCACCCGTGGAATGCACATTGATCGGGCAGGGCACGCCGCCCACCAGCCAGTTCGGATGCGGGTTCTTGCCGCCAAAGATCGTGTGGACCTTCACGATCTCCTTTTGCAGGTCCAGCGCCTCCAGGTAGTGGGTGGTGGCCATCAAATCCGCCTCTGGCGGCAGCAGGTAGGCGGGGTTGTCCCAGTAGCCGTTCTTGAACAGGCCCAGCTGGCCGCTTTCGACGAATTGCTTCAGGCGGTTCTGCACGTCGCGGAAATACCCCGGGGAGGAGAGCGGGTGCGACGGAGAAACCGCCTGCTGCAGCTCGGAAGTGGCCTTGGGGTCGGCGCGCAATGCGTTCACCGGGTTGACCCAGTCCAGGGCGTGCAGGTGATAGAAATGCACGACGTGGTCGTGAATCTGCAGGTTCAGCTGCATCATGTTGCGGATGGAATTGGCGTTGTCGGGGATGGTGATCCCCAGCGCATCCTCCACCGCGCGCACCGAGGTCAGCGCATGGGTGCCGGTGCAGACGCCGCAGATGCGTTCGGTAAAGGCCCAGGCGTCGCGCGGGTCACGCCCCTTGAGGATAACCTCGAGGCCGCGCCACATGGTGCCGGTGGAAACGGCGTTGCGGATGAAGCCCTCGTCGTCGACGTTGACCTCGCAGCGCATGTGGCCCTCGATGCGGGTGACTGGGTCGACCACGATGCGCTGGCCGCTGTCGTCAAGGCTGAAGCCGTTGGGTGTCTGGACGACCATGCGTCAGGCCTCCTCGTTGGTTTTGCTGGGGGATTTCTGGGCCTTGCTCTGCGCGGACTTCAACGCGGATACGGCGGCGTGCAGGGCGATGCCGCCGCCGACGACGCCCGCCGCGGCAAGGCCGATCTGGTCGGCGTTCTTTTTGACGCCGAACTGGTTCAGGTCGGTCACCCGGTCGTAGAAGGTGCCCTGGTCCCAGAAGCCGTCCTCGGAACAGCCGATGCAGCCGTGGCCGGACTGGATCGGGAAGCTCACGCCGTCGTTCCAGCGCACGGTGGAGCAGGCGTTGTAGGTGGTCGGGCCCTTGCAGCCCATCTTGTAGAGGCAATAGCCCTTGCGCGCGCCTTCGTCATCCCATTCCTCGACGAATTGCCCGGCGTCGAAATGTGGCCGGCGATAGCATTTGTCGTGGATGCGCTGGCCGTAGAACATCGCCGGCCGCCCCTGCCGGTCCAGCTCGGGCAGGCGGTCAAAGGTGAGCATATAGGTGATGACGCCGGTCATGACCTCGGCGATGGGTGGGCAGCCCGGCACCTTGATGATCGGCTTGTCGGTGATGACCTTGTGGACGGGCGTTGCCTGCGTCGGGTTGGGCTTGGCCGCCTGTACGCAGCCGTAGGACGCACAGGCGCCCCAGCTGATGATCGCCTTGGCATCCTTGGCGGCGTATTTCAGTTTCTCGACAAAGGGTTTGCCGCCCGAGATACAGAACATCCCGTCCTCGTTCAGGGGCGGGTTGCCCTCCACCGCGAGGATGTAGTTGCCCTTGTACTTCTCGATCGTGTCCTTCATCGCGGCCTCTGCCGCGTGGCCTGCGGCGGCCATCAGCGTGTCGTCGTAGTCGAGGCTGATCATCGACAGGACCACGTCCTTGGCCAGCGGGTGGGCCGAGCGGATGAAGCTTTCGGAACAGCAGGTGCATTCCAGCCCGTGCACCCAGATGACGGGCGTGCGGGGCTTGGTTTCCATCGCGTTGGCGATCTTCGGCACGAAGGCGGGCCCAAGGCCCAGGGCGCTTGCCGTCAGCGCGCAATATTTCATGAAGCTGCGGCGGGTGATCCCCTGCCGGCGCATCACGTCGTAAAAAGTTTCTATCTCGGCCAAGCCTGTCTCCTCCGCCATTGACCCGGATGGCGGGGCCGCCGCCGGGATGTCTCCATCCTCTTGATCGCGCAGGGGCGGGGGCAAAGGTTGCAAAAAAGCCCTGGATCGCGGGCGGCGCGATTCCTGCTTTGCGGTTATGGGGTTAGGGGAGTTTGCCGGGCTTTCGAAAGCGGGCTGGGCGGATAGGTCTTTACCGGCCCGTGGTGCCGTGTGGCACAGGGCTTACCGGCGGACCGGGTGTCGAGCGGCGGCGATCACCGCCTGTCCCAGCGCCAGCCCGCCGTCATTGGCGGGTGTTGTGCGGTGGGTCAGAACGGGTAGTTGACCAATGTCTACCTGTTCCAAGACCAGCCTCAGCAGGAGCGCATTTTGAAAGCATCCGCCTGACAGGACGACCGCCTCGGCCTCAAGGTTCTTATACAGGCCGTAAATCTTCCGCGCAAAGACACGTGCAAGCCCGATGTGAAAAAGGGCTGCGCAATGCGCTACGGATTCGCCTGCCGCCAACGCTCTGCTCATCTGCATGAACATTGGGTACGGGTCGATTTCGTCGCTTACATCATAGAAGCCGAAACCATGCGCGGGGGAGTGCGTCTGTAGATAGCCCGCAGCCATCGTCTCCAACCGCATCGCGGCCTCACCCTCATAGCTTTGCCGATCTGCGCAAACCCCCAAGCAAGCCGCCACCGCATCGAAGAGCCGCCCGGCGCTGGAGCTTTGAGGGGCGTTCAGCCCCTTGCTGGCGGCCATCCGTGCGATTTCCAGCGGCTTGTCCCCGAACAACTGGTCCGCCCAATCCGACAGCCCCGCCTGATCCAGCCGCGCCAGCGCGTTCCGCCACGGCTCGCGCGACGCCATGTCGCCGCCGATCAAGGGCGCAGGTTTCAGCCATGCCCGCCGTTCAAAGCCTTGGTAATCGCCCAGCAGCAATTCGCCACCCCAGACCGTGCCATCACTCCCCAGGCCCGTGCCATCCAAAATGATCCCCGCCACTTTGCCGCCGTCCAGTGGCCAGCCGTTCTCGGCCAGGCAAGACGCCAGATGCGCGTGGTGGTGCTGCACCTCTTCGCAGGGCAAACCCAAGGCCTCGGCCCGCGCCCACCCATGCTGGGTGGGCCTGTAACCGGGATGCAGGTCCACGGCGATCACCTCGGGCGTATGGTCGAACAGCTCTGCATAGTCCCGATCCGCTTGGCAGAAGGCATCCCAGCTCAGCGCCTCGTCCAACTCACCCAGATGATGCCCCAAGAGCGCCTGCCCATTCTTGATCAGACAGAGGGCCCCCTTCATCTGCCCGCCATAGGCCACCACTTGCGGTGCATCGCCGAACCCGTCCGGCAGGGGCAGGGTGTCCGGCACCATCCCCCGCGCCCGGCGCAGGATCATCGGTCCCTCGGGCGTCAGCCGCATCACGCTGTCGTCCAACCTGCGGGCGATGTCGCGGTCGTGGTCCAGGATTGCGTCTGCGATCCCGCCCAGCTTGTCCCGGGCCTCGGCGTTGCCGATCACTTGCGGCTCGCCCGAGAGATTGCCCGAGGTCATGACCAGCGGCCGGGCAACCGCATCCAGCAGCAGGTGATGCAGTGGCGTATAGGGCAGCATCCAGCCCAGGTGGTTCTGGCTGGGCGCAAGGGCCTCGGGCAGCGGATCGCCCTTGGCCAAGAGGACGATAGGCGCGGCGGCAGAGGCCAGCGCGGCGCGTTCCTCGGTGTCTGGCCGGGCGTGCCGGTCGATCTCCTGCCATCGGCCCATCAGGGCCAGCGGCTTGGACGGGCGATACTTGCGGCGGCGCAACCGGTCGATGGCCTGGGCATTGGTGGCGTCGCAGCACAGGTGAAACCCGCCCAAGCCCTTGACCGCCAGGATCGCCCCGTCCAGCAGGGCGCGGGCCGCCGCCGCGATCGCGTCCGGATGTGCGCCGTTGGCATCCTCGAACCCCAGGTGCGGACCGCAGAGGGCGCAAGCCACGGGTTGCGCGTGAAAGCGGCGGTCGCCGGGGTCGGCGTATTCGGCAGCACAGTCGGGACACATCTCGAAGCCGGCCATCGTCGTGCGTGCCCGGTCATAAGGCAGGCCCTTCAGGATCGTGAACCGCGGGCCGCAATGGGTGCAATTGGTAAAGGCATAGCCCCGGCGGCGCGGATCATCGCCCCGGATGTCAGCCAGGCAATCGGGGCAGGTCGCGGCATCCGGGGTGACACGGGTTTCCGCGCCGGTGCCTTGGCTGGCGGCAATCTCGAAACCGGTGGGTGGGGTGTCGAAGGTGAAGGGGGTGGTTTCCACCGCATCGACCCGGGCCAGTGGCGGGGCCTCGGCGGTGATCGCGGCGACAAAGTCGGCGATCCGCGCGCCTTGGGCATGGATCAGGACTCCCTCGGGGTCGTTCAGCACCTCGCCCCGGATGTTCAGCCGATGCGCCAGTTGCCAGACAAAGGGGCGGAAGCCCACGCCCTGCACCTGGCCGCGTACCCGGATGCGCAGGGCGCCGCTCAATGGACCGTGCAGACCATGCAGGGGTCGAAGCTGCGCACGATGTGCTGCACCGACAGCGGCGTTTCCTCGCCGGGGCCGACCGGCGCGCCCTCCAGCGCGGCCTCGACCGGGCCGGGGGTGCCGCTGGCGTCGCGGGGGCTGAAGTTCCACGTCGTCGGTGCGACGATCTGGTAACCGGAGATCCGCCCCTTTTCGACCTTGATCCAGTGTCCAAGCGCGCCCCGGGCCGCCTCGACCAGCCCCTCTCCGCTGCCTGCATCCGGCAAGGCGACATCGGTGATGAATGCGGCGTCGGTCTTTAACGCTGCGACCCATGTTTCCAGCAGGATCTGCGTGCGCGCGATTTCCAGCAGGCGCCCGGCGACGCGCGCCCGGACATTGGTGCCGCTGGCCACCAGATCGCGCGCGGCGGGGTGGCCGTCGATGACCTGCCGGGCCAGCGCGCCGGTCTCGACCGTGCGGCCGGCAAGGCGCGGCGCCTTGCACCAGCTGTAGGCCGGGGACTGCATGTCTTCGTCGGGGTCGGTTTGGCCCTCGGTCGGGTGGCGCGCCTCGCCCAGCATCCAGGCGTGGCTGAGATCCTCGCGGATCTCCGTCGTGTCGACCGGCCCAAGCGTGCCATTGTCCCAGGTCCCGGCGGCAAGGGCTGGGCCGTCTGGCAGGGGATAGGCCCCGAAGGACAGGAACCGCCCCGACCCGTGCCCTATGTCGGCCAGGACAAGGTCCTCGGCGATTTCCATGAACAGACCGGCATCGCCCCGCGTCCAGCCGGTCAGGGCTTGGGCGGTAGACAGTTCGGCGAATTCCTCGACCGGGGCGCCGAACAGCGTGCTTTCCAGGTAGCGGCGAAAGGCGGCCAGGATGCTGGTCATGCGGATGCGGTCACGCGCGGTGGGCGCGCGGGTCACGCCGCCGGGCTGGATGGCCAGCGTGTGCGGCCACTTGCCCCCCAGCAGCCCGACGATGTGCAGGATCTGGGCGCGGGCCTCGACACTGGAGCGCACGGCAGAGCCGTGCATCGCGGTAAAGCGCGCCACGGCGCGGTCGTGCCAGGGCCGTCCGGCATAGGCGGCGCGGGCGAAATCGGCGCAAAAGAACAGGTTGAAATGGGTCAGGTGATCGCAGAGGTTCTCGACCCCGTGCATGATCGCCGCGGCCAGTGCCCCCTGCGGCGCCGGTGGCAAACCCGCCAGCGACCCCAGCGCGGCCGAGGCGGCGGCGGACTGGCTGATCGAGCAGATCCCGCAGATGCGCGGCGTGATCGTCAGCGCGTCCATCGGCGATTTGCCCAGCATCATGATCTCGAATCCACGGAACATGGGCGAATTAGCAAAGGCCTGCGCCACGCGTCCGTCCTTGACCTCGAGCCGGATTTCAAGGTCGCCCTCGACCCGGTTGAAGGGCCCGACCAGCAGCGAACGCTCTGTCATTTGCGCCCCGTCCGCAGGGTGGGCGGCACCTCGATCCGGTCGGCCACGGCGTTTTCGGCCAGTCGCTTGGGCGTCGCCGCCTTTGACAGCGAGGCCAGCGCCATGAACCAGGCCTTTGGCATGTCCGAGGGCAGGCCGACGGGGATGCCCGCGAACTTGGGCGTTTCGGTGAAGGGGTGGTTGGGTTCCTCGAACTCGGGGGCGGTGCAGTTGATGCAGGCGTAACCGGCGCGGGTGCAGCAGCTGCCTCCGTTCCAGCCGCGGATGTTGCAGTCCCCCACCGCCTGCGTTCCGACACAGCCCATGTGTTCCATCATGCAGCCCAGCTGGCCGGGTTTCTCTGCGCTGGCCTTGTACTCGTAGAACTCGTTTTTCGGGCAGGCGTGGTGGACGAGGTGTTCTGCGTAGAACAGCGGCCGCCCCAGCTCGTCCAGCGCCGCCTTGTTCATCTCTCCGCCCGCGATCAGCAGCAGGGTTTCCGTCACCCAGTCGGGATGCGTCGGGCAGCCCGCGACGTTGATGACCGGCATTCCCGAGCGGGCGCGGAATTCGGCGGGCAGGGCGCCGCCGGGATAGCTGCCGTCATATTGCAGGCCGATGGCGCCGGCGGGATTGCCGCCGGCCGAGGTCATGCCGCCATAGGTCGCGCAGGTGCCCACCGCGACGACCTGTTCGGCCAGCGGCGCCAGCGATCTGACCCAATCCAGCATCGACCGCCCGGTGCCAGACAGCATCTGGAACCGGCCCGTGCCCTTGGGGCCGGTCAGGATCGACCCCTCGACACAGAGGATGTCCAGCGTCTGGCTGCCGTCCTCGATCCCGGCCAGCAGGGCGCGCACCTCGGCACCGGTCTGTTCGGACAGTGCCGGATGCCAGAGGAAGGACAGCCCGGCGTCGCCCAGAAGGTCCAGTACACCGGGGGACTCCGCGCAGAGCAGCGACATGGTACAGCCGCCGCAGCCTGCGGATTGCAGCCACAAAATGTTCATGCGTGTCCCTCTGTCGGCAGGGCCAGTTCAAAGCAGCTGCCCTCGGGGCCGGTATAGGCCAGCGTCAGCGCCCCGCCATGTTCTTCGGCGATCTTGTGCGAGATGGACAGGCCCAGCCCGGTGCCCTTGCCGACCTGCTTGGTGGTGAAGAACGGATCAAAGATCGACCCGGCAATCGACTCGGGGATGCCCGGTCCATTGTCGGTCACGCGCAACAGCACCTGTTCGTCCCGGTCCAGGACATGCAGGTGCAGTGTCGGCGTGCCGGTTTCCGACATGGCGTCGATGGCGTTTTGCACCAGGTTCATGACGATCTGCTGGACGTGGCCGGGATTGCCCCAGGCCAGGCGTGTCGCATCGTCCGCAAAGGTGATCTGGACGGCGGTCCGCGAGGTGCGCACGACCCAGTCGGCGGCGATCCGGGTGGTGGCCATCATGTCGAAGGCCGACCGTTCGCCGGTGCCATCGGCGCTGAGCCGGCGCAGGTCGTCGACGATGTCGCGGACCCGTTCGGCCCCGTCCTTGGCGCCGTCGATCGCGGTGCGCAGGTTGCGCACGGTCTTTTCAAGTTTCAGCTCGTCGCGCAGCGCAACCAGCTCTGGGCGGCTCTTGCCGGCCTGGACCGCCTCGAAATAGGTCTCGAACCGCTTGGTGTATTTCTCCAGCCCGTGGGTGTTGGCATAGACAAAGCTGATGGGGTTGTTCAGCTCATGCGCCACCCCGGCGACGAGACGGCCCAGAGAGGCCAGCTTTTCGTTGCGGACAAGCTGTGTCTGTGCCTGTTGCAATGCCTCGTGGCTGGCTTCCAGTTCCATGTATGCATTGCGCAACTCGCCCAGCGGACGCCCCACCAAGACAACGCCGCGGCTGCGTCCGCGCTGGTCAAGCCGGGGGCTGACGCTGATTTCCAGGGGCGTGGGGCCGTCCCCGGTCAGGAAGCGGGCCTCGACCGTGGTGGGTTCTCGACCCAGCATGACCTTGTCGACCGCGGCCAGCAGGTTGTCGCTGTCACCATCCTCCAGCAAGGCGCCGAGGGGCGTTCCGCTGCGGGCCACGGTGGCGCCCAGGATCTGATCGATGGCGCCGCCGGTGCGTTCGATGATGCGGTTCTTGTCCACGACGATCAGCAGGTCCGACATCGACGACAGCACCGAAGCCATGAACTGGCGCATCTCGTCCAGCTCGCGGTTCTGCTTTTCCAGCAACTCCTGGTAGTCGACGAGTTCCGAATAGGTGCGGTCCATCGCGGCGATGACGTCCCGCCAGGTGTCTTCGCTGAGGGAATGCATCGGATCGTCTGCGGGCGAGGGTGTCATTCTGGCCTCCTTGGCGGGCAGAGTAATACGCGGACCGGAATACGCAAGGAGAGGCGGCGTACCGGGCGGTTGCAGCATGACGGCGGTCCCGTGCCGGGGCGAGAGGGGACGGGGCTGCAAGCGCTTTGGGAAACCTGCCAAAAACGGTCCCGGAGGTGGTGGTGGAGAGGCGCAAATTCCAGCCTTTCGCTGCTGTGAAATGCTGCGGCGCAGAGCGTGCTGATCGGGCGCGGCTGATCTGCCTTGTCCGGTCGAAATGCCTAATTTTCGAGCAATATTAAGGGGCTGCTGCCTGGTGTGCCGCCTGCGCAATCGACGCCGCGGTGGAAAAATCGCTAGAACTGGGGTAGGTCATGGAAAACGACCGATAAGAATCAAAGCGCATTGGGAGGTGCGAAATGCCCATCAAATCACCAAACACTTTATCCCGTCTTCTGACGACTGCGGCGCTTGGTCTTGCGCTGGGCGCGGGCTCTGCGGCGGCCGATATCCGGTTCTGGACAACCGAGGAACAGCCAGAGCGACTGGCCAAGCAGAAGGAAATGGCAGAGGCTTTCGAGGCTGAAACGGGCATCGGTGTCGAGGTGATCCCCGTCTCCGAATCCGACCTGGGCACACGCGCCACGGCGGCCTTTGCCGCGGGCGATCTGCCGGATGTGATCTACCATACGTTGCAATACGCCTTGCCCTGGGTCGAGGCGGGCATCCTCGATGCCGAGGCGGCGACCGAGGTGATCGACGAATTGGGCACCGGCACCTTTGCCCCCGGCGCGCTGGACATGGCCAAGACCGATGATGGCTGGGCCAGTGTCCCGGTGGACGGCTGGACGCAGATGATCGTCTATCGCAAGGACCTCTTCGACGAGGCGGGATTGGCGCCGCCCACCACCTTTGCCGCCGTCACCGCCGCCATCGAGGCGCTGCACAACCCGCCCGAGATGTTCGGTTTCGTCGCCGCCACCAAGGTTGACGAGAACTTCATGAGCCAGGTTCTGGAACATGTCTTCCTCGCCAATGGCGCGACACCCGTGGGGCCGGACGGGTTCATGGGCTTCGACGAGAAGAAGACGGTCGAGGTGCTGGAATTCTACAAGGTGCTGGCGGATGCCTCGCCCGAGGGTGAGCTGTACTGGGACCAGTCGCGCAGCCTCTACTTTGCGGGGGATGCGGCGATGATCATCTGGTCACCCTTTATCCTGGACGAACTGGCCGGCCTGCGTGACAGCGCCCCGCCGACCATCAACGAGGATCCGACCTCTGCGGCGCTGGCCTCGATGACCGGGATCGTGACAAATTTCGCCGGTCCGTCCAATCCCGACGGCGCGGCCTGGGGCGACATCCGCTATTTCGGCATCACCGCCGACGCGGATTTCGACGAGGCGCAGGAGTTCATCAAGTATTCGATGGACACGGGCTATACGCAGACGCTGTCCATCGCGCCCGAGGGCAAGTTCCCGGTGCGGCGCGGCACGCAGGACGACCCAACCGCCTTTGTCGATGCCTGGTCCAAGCTGGACGTGGGCGTTGACCGCAAGGCGCCGCTCAGCGAACTCTACGCGGCCTCGATGATCGACGAGATCGTCGGCGGGCTGGACGTGGCACAGCGCTGGGGCGTCAGGGACGGGCAACTGGCGCTGGCCTCCAAGATCATCAACAGCCAGGCGATCAACCGGGTCGTGCGGGAATACATCGACGGCAACATCTCTGGTCCCGATGCGGTCAAGAAGATGAACGAGGAACTGGCCGGCATCGAGTGATGCCGGACCTTCGGGCGCCCGGCCCTGCGCCGGTCGCCCGCGCGGACGTGGCCCTTGGTCCGCGTCCGGAAGGGGGGACCGCGACATGAGCGACAGCACCGGACCGGCCTCGGGGCCGCCAAGGGGCACTGGCCCCCTGCTGAAACGCGAGGCCCGGCTGGCCTGGGGGTTGTTGTTTCCCACGCTGGCCATTGTCTCGGCGGTGGTCGTGCTGCCACTGCTGGCGATCTTCTGGATCAGCTTCAAGCCCATCGGCCTGGCGGACCTGCGCCCCCCGACGCCGGTGGTGCGCGAAAGCCTGCGCGGATCGGGCGACGATCTCCGCCTGCAATACCGCGTCCGCAATTCCTCGCAATCGGAGCCGATCACAGGCGTTACCCTGTCGGACAGCCTGCCCGAGAGCCTGACGGTCCTGACAGCCGACCCGCGCTGTACCTTCGACGGTGCCGACTTCACCTGCGACCTGGGCGACCTCGACGGCGGCGGGCGCGACGAGGTCGAGATTTTCGTGGCCTTGCAAGGGGACGAGGACGCCGCCGAAGAGGCCGCCGAGGGCAGCGATCCGCGCATGACGGGGCGCAGCAACAACATCCTGACGAACTTCGACTTCACGCTGGAGAACTTCGACCGGATCTTCAGCGGGGACGAGTTCTGGGGCGTGCTGGGGGTGACGCTCTTTTACACCGTCTTCGGTACGCTGGGAGCGCTGATCTTCGGTCTCTTCGCGGCCATGCTGTTGAACAAGGAGTTTCGAGGCCAGGGCATCCTGCGCGGGCTGTACCTGTTTCCCTATGTCGCCCCGGTGATCGCCGTGGCCTTTGCCTGGATCATCCTGTTCGATCCCTTCTCGGGCTCGGCCAACGCGCTTTTGATCCAGATGGGCGTGACCAGTTCCAGCATCAATTTCTTTGGCGAGAGGCCACTGGCGCTGATAATGGTCACCGTCTTCGAGATCTGGCGCTATTTCCCGCTGTCCTTCCTGTTCATCCTGGCCCGGATGCAGTCGATCGACACCGACATGTACGAGGCCGCCGACATGGACGGCGCGTCGCCCTTTCAGAAGTTCTGGTATCTCAGCCTGCCGCAACTGCTGGGCATTCTCAGCGTGCTGTTCCTGCTGCGCTTCATCTGGACCTTCAACAAGTTCGACGACATTTTCCTGCTGACCGGCGGCAACGCGGGCACGCGGACCCTGACGGTAAATGTCTACGAACAGGCCTTTGCCATCTCGAACATCGGGGCCGGGGCGGCGGTTGCGGTGGTGGTCTTCTGCTGTCTCGTCCTCTTCTCGGTCTTCTTCTTCCGCTATGTCAGCCAGGAGGAAGGCCTATGAGAGCGCTTCGTTTCGGCTATGTCACCGGGCCCGTTCTGGGCGCGCTCTGGCTGTTCGTGCTGGCGACGACGCTGGCGGTGCTGATGTCCTTTGCCACCGGCGATCCGTTCCGGCCGGCGGGCCTGTGGTCCCTGCTCTGGGGGGCGGCGCTGGGGCTGGGCCTTGTTGCGCTGCGCCCGGGCAAGGGGATCGCGTCGCTGGCGGCGGCGGTGGTCTTTGTCCTGCTGGCGGTGATCGGCATCGGCCCCGTCGCGTCGGGAGAGACGGCCTCGACGCTGTGGAAACTGGTGGGCAGCGGGGCGCTGGGGCTGGCGACGGGCTGGTCGCTGCATGTGATCCTGGGGCATCTGCCCGGCATGGGCGCGCTGACCCGGCACGAGTTCGAAGAGGCGGTGATCCGGTTCCTGACCGGCTTTGGTTACATCTTCTTCACCGCCATCGTCGCCATTCCCTTTTACGTCATGGTGATGACGAGCCTGAAAAACCAGTCGGAACTGATCCAGAATCCGCTGGATTTCACCATCGACCTGTCGCAGGGCTGGGGCCTGTTCCGCAGCTATGTCGAGCTTTTCGCCGACTTCAATTTCGGCAGCTACCTCTGGACCTCCTTCTATGTCTCGGTGCTGACGGTCCTGCTGACGCTGGCCTTCTCGATCCCCGGTGCCTACGCGGTGGCGCGGCTGCGGTTCCGGGGGCGGGCGGCCTTTTCGCGCTCGATTCTGTTGATCTACATGGTGCCGATGATCGTGCTGGCCTTGCCGATCTACATCGCCTTTTCGATGACGGGGCTGCGCAACACGATTTTTGGGATCGTCCTGATCTACCCGGTCACAACGATCCCCGTCGCGCTCTACATGCTGCAGGGCTATTTCCGGGGCCTGCCGGCGGAGGTCGAGGAAGCGGGGCTGATGGACGGGCTGTCGCGCCTCGCGGTGATCTGGAAGATCACGCTGCCGCTGTCGCTGCCGGCGTTGGCCAGCGTGTCGCTCTATGTCTTCATGATCGCATGGAATGAATTCCTGCTGGCCTTCATGCTGCTGGACGATCCGTCGAAATTCACGCTGACCCGGGGCATCGCCTCGCTCAACTCGTCCGAGATCCCGCGCCAGCACCTGATGGCCGGGGCCGTGGTGGCGACGGTGCCGATCAT
Organism: Antarctobacter albus; assembly: GCF_900101505.1. GTDB lineage: Bacteria > Pseudomonadota > Alphaproteobacteria > Rhodobacterales > Rhodobacteraceae > Antarctobacter > Antarctobacter albus. The sequence goes on along the minus strand of NZ_FMZI01000011.1, from coordinate 53,571 downwards.
GGCGCTTTTCCTGGGGCTGGAACGGTTCATGACCAAGGGGCTGACAGCCGGGAGTGTCAAGGGATGACAACAAGAGACGCAGAGGCCCGCGCCATCCTGAAAGGGAACGATCGGGGGGGATACACCGTGCCGACCGCGGGGCTGTATCCTTACCAGTGGAACTGGGACAGCGTCTTTGCCGCCATCGGGTTCGCGGAACATGACATGGACCGGGCCTGGACCGAGATCGAGACGCTGATGAGCGGGCAGTGGCCCAACGGCATGGTCCCGCATATCCTGTTCCACAAGGTCGACCCCAGTTACTTCCCCGGCCCGGACATCTGGCGCGGGGTGGGGCCGATCCCGTCCTCCGGCATCTCGCAGCCGCCCATTGCGGCCACCTTCACCCGCTGGCTGCTGGAGATGGATGGCGCGTTCGAGGATCGCGCCCGCGCATTGGTGCCGGGACTGATCGACTGGCACCGCTGGTTCATGACCTGGCGCAACGAGGGCGGCGCCATCGTCGTCACCCACCCCTGGGAGACGGGCCGCGACAACTGTCCCGACTGGGACGGGCCCTTTGCCGCCATCGAGCCCGAGGGGATCGAGGACTACTATCGCCGGGACACCACCCATGTGGTCGAGGAAGAGCGCCCGCGCCGCTGGGACTATGACCGTTATCTCTACCTGGTCAAGCTGGGGGCGGAATGCGGCTGGGACGAAGCGCATCTGCGCGAGATCACACCGTTTCGCGTGGCCGACCCCACGATGACCTTCACCCTGCTCAGGTCCACCCGCGACCTGCGGGTGCTGGCGGACCAGTTGGATCTGCCCACGGATGACCTCGATGACTGGATCACCGAGATGGAAGGCGGGAGCGAGCGGCTCTGGAATGCCGAACTTGGCACCTATGACTGTCTCGACATCCGGTCGGGGCAACATACGGGCGTCGTTTCGAACGCCTCCTTCCTTGCATGGTACGCCGGGGTGGGCGGGGATCGGATGCAGAGGCATTTCGACCGGATTGCCGGGACAACCCGCTACTACGTCCCCTCCACCGATCCGGCGCATCCATCCTACGAGCCGAAACGCTATTGGCGCGGGCCGGTCTGGGCGATGATGAACATGCTGATCGCCACCGGCCTGCATGAGGCGGGCCATGAAGACCGGGCCGAGGCGCTGCGTGTCAACACCCGCGACATGATCGCGGATAACGGCTTTGCCGAGTATTTCGACCCGCGCGACGGCGCAGCGGCGGGTGGGCGCAATTTTACCTGGACGGCGGCAATCTGGCTGGCCTGGGCGTCGGACAGCGCAAGGAGGGCGTGATGGGGGCGATAACTCTGGACAAGGTCGAGAAGTGGTACGGCGACCTGCAGGTGATCAAGGGCATCGACCTGACCATCGCGGACGGCGAATTCGTCGTTTTCGTCGGGCCGTCCGGCTGCGGCAAGTCCACGCTCTTGCGGATGATCGGGGGCCTTGAGGAAATCAGCCGTGGCAAGCTGCTGATCGACGGGCAGGACAAGACCGCCGATCCGCCCTCCAAGCGCGGGCTGACGATGGTCTTCCAGTCCTACGCGCTGTACCCGCATATGTCCGTGGGCGAGAACATGGGCTTTTCGCTCAAGACCGCCGGTGCGCCCAAGGCCGAGATCAAGGAAAAGGTGGACGAGGCGGCGAGGGTGCTGAAGCTGGAACCCTACCTTGACCGGCGGCCCAAGGCTCTGTCGGGCGGTCAGCGGCAGCGGGTGGCCATCGGGCGGTCGATCGTGCGCGATCCGACGGCTTTCCTGTTCGACGAACCCCTGTCCAACCTCGACGCGGCGCTGCGGGTCGAGATGCGCTATGAAATCGCCAAGCTGCACAAGACGCTGGCCCGCACGATGATCTACGTCACCCATGACCAGGTCGAGGCGATGACGCTGGCCGACCGGATCGTGGTGCTGGAATTCGGCGTGATCGCCCAGGTCGGCAGCCCGCGAGAGCTGTATGAACGGCCCGCCAACCTCTTTGTGGCGCAGTTCATCGGCTCCCCCAAGATGAACGTGCTGGACTGCACCACCGGCGGCGGCCGTTTCACGTTGGAGGGCGCGCGGGGCGGGGCCTACGACGGCGACCATCCGGCGGTGAAGGTGGGCATCCGGCCCGAATACATCCGGATCGGCGCCGAGGGCGAAGGGGTGATGGACGGCACCGTCGACGTGCTGGAATACCTTGGGGCCGACACCTTCCTGATCGTGGATTGCGGGCCACTGGGCCAGGTTACGGTGCGCACCGATGGTGACACTTCTGTCACCGAAGGCGACAGGATCGGCCTGGTCGCGCCGCCGGAACGGCTGCATTTCTTTGACGCGGACGACAAGGCCGTCTGAGGGGAACGCCCTGCGTTGCGCCGGGCCGGTTTCCGTCCGATAGTGCCGGGAGCGATTGGTTTTCAAACGGATGGACCCGGTTGGATCTGCGGCACCTGGAAGTTTTCGACGCGATCATGCGCTTCGGCTCCGTCTCGGCGGCGGCGCGGGAACTGGGCATCACCCAGTCCGCGGTCAGCCGTATCCTGGGCCGGTTCGAAACCCGCCTGGGCTTTGACCTCTTCACGCGGGCCAACGGGCGATTGACGCCGACCCGACAGGCCAACGCCGTGCTGGCGCAGGCGCGCGGCATCCTCGAGGCGGTCTCACGGCTGGAGGTCATGTCGACCCGTGCCGCCGCACCCAGCCCCGAACTGGTCTTTGTCACCGTGCCCTCGCTGTCCTACGGGTTGGTGCCTTCGGTTCTGGGCGCGTTTTCCGCGCGCAAGCCGGATGTGCGCTTTGGTTTCGATGTCCGCACGACAGAGGCGGCCATCGACGTCATGGTGCGGCGTGAGGCCGAGTTTGCCGTGGTCGCCCTGCCGGTGTCGCACCCGACGCTGCAGGTGACGCCGCTGTTTCGCACCGTCAGCTGCGCCGTCATGCGGCACGATCACCCTCTGGCGAAGACATCGCTGGTTCGGCCAGCGGACCTGGCCGGTGAAAAGATGATCTTTCTGTTGCGGCGACAGCCGACCCGCCAGTTGATCGAAGACGCCTTTTCGCGCGAACGCCTGACCCCGGACATCCGGATCGAGACCTCGAATGTCGCCACAGCCTGTCGTTGCGCGGCAGAGGGGCTGGGCGTGGCTGTCGTGAACGGGATGATGGCGGGCTACACCGTCACCTCCGAGCTGGCGATCCGCCCGTTCGAACCGCGCGTTCATCACACCGTCGCCCTGGTCGAGCAGGCCGGACGCGACCGCAGCCCGGACACCCAGACCTTTGTCGACTGTCTCCTGTCCGAGGTCCGTGCCAAGTTCGAGACGCTGGGCCTGCCGCTGGAGATACTCGCGGACAGCGCCCATTCCGATCCGGAATACCCTTTTACCGTACCTTCATAAGATTGCGCGGCCGAATTGCTTGCCTTCTCCTTGGCGCATTCCAAGGGGAGTTCTCTGACAATGAAAAAAACGACTTTGACAGCCACCGCGTTGTCCTTTGGCGTTCTGGCGCTGGGCACGGTGGCCCAGCCCGCCGCCGCACAGACGCTGACCGCCGGATTCGCCTCTGAACCCAGTTCCGTCGATCCGCTGTATCACAACCTCGGGCCCAACAACGCCACGCGAAAGCACATGTTCGAGGCCCTGGTGGGCGAGGATGCCAACCTGGGTATCGTGCCCGAGCTGGCGGAAAGCTGGGAAACCTCGGACGACGGGCTGACCTGGACCTTCCACCTGCGCGAAGGGGTCAAGTTCCACGATGGCGGCGATTTCACCGCCCGCGATTTCCTCTATACTGCCTGCCGGATTCCCAACGTGCCGAACTCGCCCTCGTCGATGGCGGGGTTCATCAAGTCGGCAGAGACGATCACCGCGCCGGATGATATGACCATCGAGGTCACGACCGCCGTTCCCTATCCGCTGCTGCTGACCGACTTCGCCAGTTTCGGTGTCGTCTCGGCCTCTGCCAACGGGCATGACGGGCCGGTCGAATACACCAAGGATGGCTGCCCGGGCATCGACAGCTACCTGGATTCCAACGCCTACAACGACGGCACCGCCACCATCGGCACCGGGCCGTACAAGTTCGTCTCCTTCACGCCGGGCGAAAGCATCGTCGTGGCGCGCAACGATGACTACTGGGGGGACGCACCCTACTGGGAACAGATCACCATCCGCCCGATCACCAACGCGGGCGCGCGTGTCGCCGCGTTGCTGGCGGGTGACGTGGACGTGATCGAGAAACCCCCGGTGCAGGATTTGGAACGCCTACGAAACGATCCCAAGGTGAACGTGGTGCAGGGCGCCTCCAGCCGGGTGATCTACCTGCACTTCGACCATGTCGGCGAGCCCAGCCCCGGTATCGAGGGCACCGACGGCAAGAACCCGATGAAGGACCTGCGCGTGCGCAAGGCGATCTCGCTGGCGATCAACCGCCCGCTGATCGTGGACCGCATCATGGGCGGCCTGGCCGTGCCCGCGCGTCAGCTGGTCCCCGATTTCATGCGCGGCACCGACCCCGAGATCGCTCTGGAAGAGCCGGACCTCGAAGAGGCCAAGCGCCTGCTGGCCGAGGCCGGCTATCCGGACGGCTTCAAGCTGGTGATTGGCACGCCGAACGACCGCTACATCAACGACAGCAAGATCGCGCAGGCCGTGGCCCAGATGCTGACCCGTGCGGGCATCCAGACCGAGGTCGACGCCATGACGGCCTCTGTCTTCTTCTCGCGCCGCAACAACTACGAGTTCTCGCTCTACCTTGCGGGCTGGGGTGCCTCGGGCGCGGGCATGGCCTCGCCGCTGCGCGCGCTGGTCGCTTCGCAGGACAAGGACAAGGGCCTGGGCGGCACCAATCGCGGCCGCTACTCGAACCGGGACCTGGACGCGATCATCGAAGAGGCGCTGTCGACGGTGGAAACCGCCAAGCATGACGAGTTGCTGCGCCAGGCCTCGCGGATCGTGGTCGACGACATGGCCATCCTGCCGCTGCACTTCGAGGTGACGCCCTGGGCGCTGCGCGCCGGGCTGACGATGGACCCGCGTGCGGACCAGCACACGGTCCTGACCACCGTCCGTCCCGAGTGATCTGAAAACCGGGGTGGCGCCGGACAACGGCGCCACCCCCCGATGTCCGGAAATCCACCCGCATGCTTGCCTATCTCATCCGTCGCCTGGGTCAGGCCTTTCTGGTCATGGCCGTCATGGCGACCATCGTCTTTTTCGGCCTCTTCGCCGTCGGCAACCCGGTCGATCTGCTGATCAACCCAGAGGCAGACCTGGCCGAACAGGAAGAAACGATCCGGCGCCTTGGTCTCGACAAGCCGGTGCACGTCCAGTTCGGCTATTTCCTGGCCGGGCTGGCGCAGGGGGACCTGGGAACCTCGTTTGTCCACAATCGCCCGGCGCTGGAACTGATCCTGTCGCGGCTGCCGGCGACGCTGGAACTGGCCTTTCTGGGCATCCTGATCGCCGTGGTCCTGGGCATCCCGCTGGGGATGATTGCCGGACTGAAACCAGAGGCGCCCTACAGCAAGGTCATCATGGCCGGGTCGGTGGTGGGTTTCTCGACTCCGAATTTCTGGCAAGGGCTCATGCTGATCATGCTGTTTGCCGTCTTCCTGGGCTGGCTGCCCGCCGGGGGGCGTGGCGATACGGTGGATGTGCTGGGCATTCCCGTCAGCTTCCTGACCTGGGACGGGCTGAGCCACCTGATCCTGCCCGCGCTGAACGTGGCCATCTACAAGATGTCGCTGGTGATCCGCCTGACCCGCGCGGGCACCGCCGAGGTGGCGCTGCAGGACTACGTCAAATACGCCCGCGCGCGCGGCCTGTCGCCGGTGCGCGTGGTGGGGGTGCATATCCTCAAGAACATCCTCATTCCCGTCGTCACCGTGCTGGGGCTGGAAACCGGCAACGTGATCGCCTTTGCCGTGGTGACGGAAACGGTCTTTTCCTGGCCCGGAATCGGCAAGCTGCTAATCGACAGCATCGGCCTGCTGGATCGTCCCGTTGTCGTTGCTTACCTGATGCTGACGGTCTTCCTTTTCGTGATGATCAACCTGGTGGTGGACATCGGCTACTCGCTGCTGGATCCGCGCGTGCGGGTGAAAGGAGGCCGGTCATGACCGCCGATACGCCCCTCCGCCGGTTCGTGGCCGATTTCCTCGCCAGCCCCTTGGCGGTGATCGCGGGTCTTGGCCTGTTGGCCATCGCGCTGACCGCGCTCTTTGCCGGGATCATCGCGCCGCAGAACCCCTATGACCTTGCCCAGATCGACATCCTGGACGGATCGCTGACGCCGGGAACCGAGGGGTTCGGCGGGTTCACCTACTGGCTGGGCAGCGACGAACAGGGCCGCGACATGCTCTCGGCCATGATCTACGGGCTGCGCATCTCTTTGATGGTCAGTTTCATCGCCGTCACCTCGGCCGTGGCCGTGGGCATGGTGCTGGGCCTGATGGCCGCCGCGCGCGGCGGCTGGGTAGAGACGCTGATCATGCGCATCGTGGACATCCAGCTCAGCTTTCCCGCGCTGTTGGTGGCGCTCCTGCTGCTGGCCTCGCTGGGCAAGGGGGTGGACAAGGTCATCATCGCGCTGATCCTGGTGCAATGGGCCTATTTCGCCCGGACGGTGCGGGCCGCGGCCCTGGTCGAGATCCGCAAGGACTATGTCACCGCCGCCCGCGCCGCCGCCCTGCCGCAATGGCGCATCCTGTTCGGCCATGTGCTGCCCAACGTGATGCCGCCGGTGCTGGTCATCGCGACGGTGCAGATCGCCAATGCCATCGCCATCGAGGCCTCGCTGTCCTTCCTGGGGGTCGGCGTGCCGATCACCGAACCCTCGCTGGGCCTGCTTATCGCCAACGGGTTCGACTACCTGCTGTCGGGCCGCTACTGGATCAGTTTCTACCCGGGGGTGGCGCTGCTGGTCACGCTGGTCTGCATCAATGTCGTCGGCGACCATGTCCGCGACATCCTGAACCCGAGGATGCAGCGATGAATGCGCCTGTTCTATCCGTCCGCGATCTTGTCACCCAGTTCGACACCCGCGCCGGGGCGATCACCGCCGTCGACGGTGTCTCGCTGGAGGTGGGGCCGGGCGAGGTGCTGGGGATCGTCGGCGAAAGCGGATCCGGCAAGACGATTACCGGGTTTTCCATCATGGGCCTGATCGACAAGCCGGGCGGCATCGCCGGGGGCGAGGTTCTGCTGAAAGGGCAGGACCTGCGCAAGCTTTCCGAACCGGCGATGGCGCGGCTGCGCGGCGACCGGATCGCGATGATCTTTCAGGACCCGATGATGACCCTGAACCCGGTCCTGCGCATCGACACCCAGATGATCGAGACGATCCGTGCCCATCGTGACGTGTCCAGGTCCCGCGCGCGAGACATGGCGGCCGAGGCGCTGGCGCTGGTGGGCATCCCGTCGCCGGTGGAACGGCTGCGGACCTACCCGCACGAGATGTCCGGCGGCATGCGTCAGCGCGTGGTGATCGCCATCGCGCTGATGCTGGAACCGGACCTGATCATCGCGGACGAACCGACCACGGCGCTGGATGTCACCATCCAGTCGCAGATCCTGTCCGAAATGCAGAAGCTGATGGCCCAGCGGAACACCGCACTGATCTGGATCACCCATGACCTGACGGTGGTTGCCGGGCTCGCCCACCGGGTTGCGGTCATGTACGCGGGCCGAATCGTCGAGACCGGGCCGGTGGACGCCCTGCTGGATCATCCGAAACATCCCTATACCCGCGGGTTGATCTCCTCGATCCCCTCGTCGGTGCCGCGCGGAGAGCGGCTGGTGCCGATCAAGGGCATGACGCCCAGCCTGATGAACCTTCCCGAAGGTTGTGCCTTTGCCCCGCGCTGCCCACGGGCCAGCGAGACCTGCCGCAAGGCCCGCCCGGACCGGCAGGACCTGGCCACTGGCCGCAGCCTGCGCTGTTTCCACCCGCTGGAGGAGGCATCATGACCGCGCTCCTGTCATTGCAAGACATCTCGCAGACCTATGTGTCCTCGCCGGATCTTGCGGAACGCATCGCCAACCTGGCCGGTGCCAACTACCAGGAGACCCGCGTTCGCGCGGTCAACGGTGTCAGCCTCGAGGTGGCCGAGGGCGAGGTCCTGGGCCTCGTCGGGGAGTCCGGCTGCGGCAAGTCCACGCTTGGGCGCATGGTGGTCGGGGTCGAAACGCCCTCGGGCGGCACGCTCTCCTGGCGCGGCGTCGCGCTGGAGCAGATGACCACCCAGCAGCGCCGCGCCTGGGAACTGGAAGTGCAGATGATCTTTCAGGATCCCTTTGCCTCGCTCAACCCGCGGATGCGGGTCGAACAGATCGTGGGCGAGGCGGCGGTGATCCACGGGCTGATCCGCCGGTCCGAACGGCGTGATTACGTCGCCGATCTTCTGACGCGGGTCGGGCTGAACGCCGATGTCATGTCGCGCTATCCGCACCAGTTCTCAGGCGGTCAGCGGCAGCGGGTGGGGATCGCCCGGGCGCTGGCCCTGAAACCGCGGCTGATCGTCTGCGACGAGGCGATTTCGGCGCTGGATGTCTCGATCCAGGCGCAGGTGCTCAACCTCTTCGAGGACCTGCGGCAGGAGTTCGGCTTTGCCTATCTCTTCATCAGCCATGATCTGGGCGCGGTCGAACATATCGCCGACCGGGTGGCGATCATGTACCTGGGCCGACTGGTGGAAATCGGCACCGCCGACGAGGTTTTCGAGAACCCGCGCCATCCCTACACCCGCGCTCTGCTGGCCGAGGCGCCGCGTCTCGACCGGCGTGGGCACAGTTTTACCCCGATCCAGGGAGAGATCCCCTCGCCGCTGAACCCGCCGCCGGGCTGCGCCTTTCACCCGCGCTGCCCATTGGCCACCGCCGCCTGCAAGACCGGGGTGCCGGACCTGCGCGCGGGTAGGGACGGTCGCCGCACCGCCTGCATCCTGGAACAGGAGGAAGTCGCGTGACGATGCCCGAGTTGCTGGCGGATGCGGTCGCGGGACCGGGCGGGCGGGAACATTGGCTGTGCGAAGGCGCGCCCGGGATCGAACGGGCGGCCCTGATGCAGGGCCGTTCCGCCGAGGCGGTCGGCGCGCTGGGCGCCGTTGCCAGCGGGTCGCCCCATGCGACCCGGGTCGGCATGGGAATCCTGCGGCAGGGCGGAACGGCGGCGGATGCCGCCGTCGCGGCGGCGCTGGCGACGATGGTTGCCGATCCCCCCAATGCCTCGCCCGCCGGGCGCGGGCATATCCTCTGGGCTCCGGCCGGAGAGACGCCACGCGCCATCGACGGGGCGACGCGTGCACCAGCTCACTTGTCCGAGGGTGTCCGGCGGTTGCCGGATCGGCAGGCCTTGCCCTTGCCCGGGATCGTGCGCGCATTGCTGCGGCTGCATGCCGAGGGCGGCAGCCTGCCGCTGGCGCGGGTTGTGGCGCCCGCGCGAGACCTTGCCCGGGACGGGTTCACCGTGCCACGCGAACTGGCCGCCGTCTGGGCCTGGCGGGCGCCGGATCTTGTCGATCCGGATGCACGCGCGCACTACCTGCCCGATGGTCGGCCCGTGCCCGAAGGCGCGGTGTTCCGCAATCCCGGACTGGCGGGTTTCCTGGATCGCCTGATCTCGACGGGGCAGGATCCTTTCGCGGACCCGGTCTTTGCCGGGCCCTTCTGCGAACGGCTCGCGGCCAAGGGTGGGTTCTGGACGGTCGGGGATCTGCGCGCCGCGGTGCCGCTGGTCGGGGAAACGGTCGAGTTGCGGGAAAAGGGCTGGCGCCTGACCAGTATCGGGCGACAGGGCTGGGGGCACACGCTTTTGCGGATCGTCGCGCTGGTGAACTCGGCGGTGCCGGGGCCGATCCTGGACATCGAGATCGCGCATCTTCTGGCGATCCTGCGCGCCTTCGAGGAACGCCCCGAAGAGCTGCGCTCGCTCAAACCCAAGAGTGACCCGTTGCCCTGGGACGCATTGAGCGCGCGCCTGGCCGAGGGCCTGCCAGAGGGCTGGGCCGACAGCGCGGTGCTGGCCGCCGCGCTGGACCGGGCCCGCACGCCCGCGCCGTCGGATGACCGGGACACCACGCATCTGTCGGTGGTCGATGCGGACGGGATGCGCGTCGCCCTGACACAGTCCATCGGCCCGCATTTCGGCGCCCGTGTCGCCGATCCGGTGACCGGCATCCTGCTGGCCCATTCCTATCGCATGGCAGAGGATCCGGTGCCCGGCGCGCGGGACGTGACCGAACAATGCCCCTGCCTGCTGGACATCGGCGGCGCCTGTTACGCGCTGGGTGGCGCGGGCAGCGAACGGATCCCCGGCGCGGTGGCAGGCGTGATCCGGCACCTGCTGAACGGCTCGTCTCTGGCCAATGCACTGGCCGCGCCGCGCGCCAACTGGGTCGGGGCCACCGCCCGCCTGCACCTGGATGTGTCGGAGGGGCTGGAAAATCGGTTGGCCGAGGCAGGGGCCGAGGTCAGCTTCACCGGGCGCGGCCCGGTCGATCACCTGGGAATCGTACAGGCCGTCGGACGGCGGGCGGACGGGACGGTCATGGCCGCCGCCGACCCGGCCTATGCCGGCAGCGCCGACGCAGCTTGAGAAAGGGAAGACAGAATGCAGAACACAGACCCGATCTGGGATCACGTCGACCGGCACAGAGAGGCCTTCGTCGGACTGTCCGACCGCGTCTTCGACACGCCCGAAACGCTCTATGCCGAATTCCGCTCGGTCGCGGAACACAAGAAGATGCTGGAAGAACAAGGCTTTCGCGTGACCGAGAACGCCGCGGGCATTCCCACCGCCGTGATCGGCGAGGCGGGGGACGAAGGCCCGGTGATTGCGATCCTGGGCGAGTTTGACGCGCTGCCCGCGCTCAGCCAGGCCCCCGGCGTGGCAGAGCATCTGCCGCTGGAACAGGGCGGCAACGGGCATGGCTGCGGTCACAACCTGCTGGGGGCGGCGGCGCTGCTGGCGGCGACGGCGGTCAAGGACTGGCTGGCGGCGCAGGGCATCAAGGCGCGCGTGCGCTACTATGGCTGCCCCGCAGAAGAGGGCGGCGCGGCCAAGACCTACATGGTGCGCGAAGGGCTGTTCGACGACGTGGACGCGGCCATCTCCTGGCATCCGGCGACCTTTACGGCGGTCAACGAGGCGGTTTCGCTGGCCAATACGAGGATCGATTTCACCTTTCACGGCAAGGCGGCCCATGCGGCCGGGGCGCCGGAACTGGGCCGCTCGGCGCTGGACGCGGTTGAACTGATGAACATCGGCGTCAACTATATGCGCGAGCACATGCCCGACAGTGCGCGCGTGCACTATGCCTATCTCGATGCCGGCGGTGTGGCACCCAACGTGGTGCAGGCCCGTGCCACGGTACGCCAGCTGATCCGCGCCAGCAGCCTGCCGGACCTGCGCGACCTTGTAGCCCGTGTGCGCAAGATTGCCGACGGGGCGGCGCTGATGACGGAAACGCGGGTCGAGACCAAGGTGTTTTCCGGCGTGTCGAACCTGCTGGGCAACCGCCCGCTGGAAGAGGCCATGCAGGCGGAACTGGACCGGCTGGGCCCGGTGCCCTTCGATGCCGAGGACGAGGTTTTCGCGCGCGAGATCCAGAAGACCCTGACAGAGGCGGACATTGCCGCGACCTTTCGCCGGATCGGGCGCACACCGGACCCCGACCTGGCGCTTTGCGACTTCGTGGCGCCGCTGGACCGTCAGCGCGAAGGCGGAGAGGGGTCGACGGACGTTGGCGATGTCAGCTGGGCGGTGCCGACGGTCCAGGCGCGGGTTGCGACCTGCGCCATCGGCACGCCGTTCCACACCTGGCAGACCGTGGCCCAGGGCAAGACCCCGGCGGCGCACAAGGGCATGATCCATGCCGCCAAGATCATGGCGGCGACTGCCTGCCGGCTGGTGGAAAATCCCGACCTGGTGGAGCAGGCCAAGGCGCGGCACCGCGAGCAGCTGGCGCGCACGCCCTATGTCTGCCCGATCCCGGACGACGTGGTGCCGCCACTGGTACGCCAATGATGAAAGGCGGACCGGGCTACCCCGGTCCGCCGCTTCGTCAGCTCAGGTGGTGGACGTCCTGCAACCCGTAGACGGGTGTCGGGATGCCTTCCATCCGGGCCTTGATCTGCAGCGCAAGGTACTGCGAGTAGTGGCGCGACTGGTGCAGGTTGCCGCCGTGCATCCACAGCCCCTCGACCTGCGTCGGCTTCCACATGTTGCGCTGTTCGCCTTCCCAGGGGCCCGGGTCCTTGGTCGTGTCCGACCCGAGGCCCCAGCACTTGCCCAGCTGGTCGGCCTTGTCCTGGCCCATCAGGTCGGCCACCCAGCCGTTCATCGAGTTGTAGCCCGTGGCGTAGACGACCAGGTCGGCGTCCAGGTGCGTGCCGTCGTCGAGGACCACGCCGGTCTCGTCCAGTTCGACAACCTGACCGCGCTTCAGCTTGATCTCTCCGTCGATGATCAGCTGGCTGGCGCCGATGTCGATGTAATAGCCCGAGCCGCGCCGAAGGTACTTCATGAACAGGCCCGATCCGTCATCGCCCCAGTCCAGCCAGAAACCCGCCTTTTCAAGACCTGCGTAAAAGTCGGCGTCGCGTTTCTTCATCTCTTCGTAGGCCGGGATCTGGAATTCATGCATGATCCGGTAGGGCAGCGAGGCAAAGATCAGGTCCGCCTTTTCGGTGGTCATGCCATTGGCCACGGCCTCTTCCGAGTAGAGCGCGCCAAGGCCCACGTCCATCAGCGTGTCGGACTTCACGATATGGGTCGAGGACCGCTGCACCATCGTCACGTCGGCGTCATGCTCCCAGAGCGCGGCGCAGATGTCATGGGCAGAGTTGTTCGATCCCACCACGACGACCTTTTTGCCGGTCCACTGGTCCGGGCCCTCATGTTCCGAGGAATGCTGCTGCACGCCTTTGAACCTGTCCATGCCAGGGAATTCGGGCATCCGCTTCTTGCCCGACATGCCGGTGGCCATGATCAGCTGTTTCGGCTTCAGCACCACTTCCTCGCCATCGCGGTCCACGGTGACGGTCCATTCCTTGGCCTCGTCGTCCCAGGTGGCCGACTTGGCGGTGGTGCGGGTCCAGTAGTTCAGCTCCATCACCTTGGTGTAGAACTCCAGCCAGTCACCGATCTTGTCCTTGGGGCTGAAGACGGGCCAGTTGTCCGGGAACTTGATGTAGGGCAGGTGATCGTACCAGACCGGGTCATGCAGGCAGAGCGACTTGTACCGCTTGCGCCAGCTGTCGCCGGGCCGGTCGTTGCGTTCCACGATGATTGTCGGAACGCCCAGCTGGCGCAGGCGTGCGCCCATCGCGATGCCGCCCTGGCCGCCGCCGATGATCAGGCAATAGGGCTGGGTTGTATATCCCAGTTCCGCCTCTTCCTTCTCGCGCTCTTCCTTCCAGGTGGTGCGGTTCTTGCCGGCGCCGTGCTTGGCGCCCATCGGACGCTGAAAGCCTTTCGGTTCCTCGTGCCCCTTCAGCTCGGCCATCGTTGTCAGCAGGGTCCAGATCTTGCCGTCCTTGAGCCGCAGCAGGCCATAGCCCCGCGCCACCTCGGTCTCGAACTCGATCCAGGCCGTTGTGATGCCACCCTCTTCGGTCGGCAGCTCCCCTTCCGCCAGTTTCCAGCCCGAAGGCTTGGTCGTCGCCAGTTGATGACGCAGCATGTCGGCCACGCCGTCCTTGCCTTCGACGGTCTTGAGGTTCCAGGTAAAGCTGACCAGGTCGCGCCAGTAGCAGTCATCCTGGAACAGCGCCGTCGCGGCCTCGATATCGCCTTCTGCCAGCGCGGCGCCGAACGTGTCCAGGAACGCCTGCGTCTGGTCCGTCAGTGTCGTGTCGAGCATGATTTCCTCCCATTGCCCAAACTTGGATGGCGGCAGTCTGGGCGAGAGAGGCCGTTCCGATCCAGCTTCGGGACGGTGTTTCGGGCGCCACGGGCGAAATTTCGCCCCGGCCCGTTGCGCGCGCAACGCCGCGCAACGGCGCCGTTGCAACGGGCCGTCATGCCGGTGGGGTCAATCCCGACTTTCGCACACGACGCAGGACGGTCGAGCGGTTCACGCCCAAGCGCCGCGCCGCCCGCGCCATGTTCCAGCCGCAGGCATCCAGAATCGCCTCCAGGTCATCCTCGGGCGTGGCGGACGTGATCCGGGCGGGCAGATCCGGCAGGTCCACGACCCGCCCGTCACAAAGCGAGACAGCCGTATCCAGTGTCGATTGCAACTCACGGATGTTGCCAGGCCAGTCGCGCCCGGCCAGTTCGGCGCGGGCCGCCGGGGACAGCTGCAGCTCTCCTGCCGTGCGCCGCCGCAAGAGCCGCTCGATCAGCCAGTCCACGTCGCTGCGCAGCCGCAGGGGGGGCAGATCCAGCACCGCGCCAACGGCACGGAAATGCAGATCTTCGCGTAGCCCGGTCGCGCCGGGGACAGTCACCTGGCGGTCGCGGGCCGAGGCGATCACCCGCAGGTCTTCGCGCCGATCCAGCAGCCTCAGCAGAGCGCCCTGCGCGGCCTCGTCCAGGTCCTCGACGCCTTTCAGGAACAAGGTCCCCGCCTTGGCCTCTTCCAGCGCGGCAACGGTTTCCGGACGCAGCCCGGCGCAGCGCAGGGCGTGGAACCCGCGCGGCGGCCCGCCGGCGACATGGATGGCGCGCGCCAGCGTTTCCTTGCCCGTGCCGGTTTCGCCCAGGAGCAGCACCGGCATCTTGCCCGCTGCCAGCCGGGCGGCCTTTTGCAGAAGCCCCTGCATCGCCGGGTCCTGTCCGGCCAGACCGGCAAAACATTCCGGCGTCTGCGGCGGCGCGCTGCGCATCGGGCGGCGCACCGTCTGCGGGGCGATGGCGTGACCGAACAGCCCGCGCCCGTCACGCAGGTGCAGCACGCGGTCTTCGGTCGGGCGCCCGCGCATCAGGTCGGGCAGGTCGTCGACGCCCAGGTGCAGCAGGCTGTCGATGCGCTGGCCGATCAGGCTGTCCGAACTCTCGGGCGACAGGCAGGCCTGCGCGCCATGCGTCAAACCGACGATGCGCCCCGATCCGTCCAGCGCCACGGCGGCCTCGGGGTCGACCTCGAGGAATTCCGGCGAGGTGGAAAACCGCAGTACCCAGTCGCTGCGCGTCATGGCCATCAGGTTCGCCATCTCGATCCGCCGGGCAGAGGCCCGGACCAGGTTCATGGCAAGGTTCTGGCTGGATTTCGGGCTGGGCGAGCGTAGCAGGGAAATGTCCAGCACTGCGGTCAGTTGCCCGCAGGTGTCGTAGATCGGCGCCGAGGTGCAGGACAGCGGCGTATGCGCCAGGCCAAAGTGATCGCCCTGGTGGATGGTCACCGCTTCGCCGGTCACGATGCACGATCCAACGCCACAGGTGCCGGCCAGATCCTCGGACCAGTCCGACCCCAGCGTCAGCCCGGCCTTCCGCAGGTCGTCTTCGAACCGGGGATCACCGAAGAAATCGACGCAGACGCCCTTGGCGTCGGCGAGCAGCAGAACGTAGTTCTGCCCGGCCACCTGCCGGAACAGGGCCCGCAGACCTGACCGCGCCGTGGCCACCAGCCGTTCGGCCTGTTCGCGGTGTTCGCGCAGTTGCGAGGCGGGCACGATATGGGCCGGGTCGGGCCGGGTCGGGTCCATGCCGTAGGTTTCGATGCACCGGCGCCAGCTGTCGGTCACCAGCGTGTCGCGGCCCGTTTCCTGGCCGCGCAAGACACGGTCGATTTCCGTCACATGCTCCAGATCTCTCATGGTTCTCCTCCCCAGGATTGCCGGGTAGTCTAGCAATGCGGGGCCTTGGGATCACCCGTTTTCCCGGCCTTACGGACCGCCGGACCTCCGACCAAAGTCGCAGGGCATTGACATCCGGGACCGGTTCTAGAGGTGTGTGAACCTGGACGGGTGTGGCCTCGGCAGGGGCGTGGGCGCCGCGAAAGAGGGATGGACGATGACACGACATGGCGGACAATTGCTGGTGGACAGCCTGGTGGCGCTGGGCGCGACGCGGGCTTTTGGCGTGCCGGGCGAAAGCTACCTTGCGGTGCTGGACGGGCTGCATGACACGGCGGGCAGGCTGGACTTCGTCAATTGCCGAAACGAGGGCGGCGCCGCCTTCATGGCCGCCGCCTGGGGCAAGTTGACGGGGCAGCCGGGGATCTGCATGGTCACGCGCGGACCGGGGGCCACCAATGCCTCGATCGGGGTGCACACCGCGATGCAGGACAGTTCGCCGATGATCATGTTCGTGGGCCAGATCGGCACCGACATGCGCGGGCGCGAGGCCTTCCAGGAGGTCGATTACCGCGCGGTCTATGGCACGATGGTCAAATGGGCGGTCGAGATCGACAATGTCGACCGCATTCCGGAAATCCTCGCCCGTGCCTGGAAAACCGCCACCACGGGGCGGCCCGGCCCCGTCGTCATCGCGCTGCCCGAGGACATGCTGAGCAGCCGGACAAAGACCGCGCCGCTGGCCGGTCCCGCCGAGTATCCCGAACCGATGCCCGCGCCGCAGACCGTGCAGAAGGCGCGCGCGATCCTGGCCGAGGCAAAGCGGCCGCTGATCCTCTATGGTGGCTGCAACTGGACGCGCTCGGGCTCGGAGGCGCTGCAGCGTTTCGCGGAAAGCTCGGACATTCCGGTGGTCTCGGTCTTCCGCTACCAGGACATGTTCGACAATTACTCGCCCTGTTTCTGCGGCGAGGCCGGGGTGGGCATGACTCCGGGCGTGCGCAAGCTGATCACCGAGGCGGACGTGATCCTGGCGGTGAACAACAGGTTCGGCGAGAACTCCACCGATGCCTGGACCCTGCTGGAGGTGCCGGTGCCGCATCAGCGGCTGATCCATGTGCACGGGTCCGACCTGGAATTGGGCAAGGTCTATCAACCCGAACTGGGCATCCACTCTGGCCCCAACGCTTTTGTCGAGGCGCTGGCAGAGGTGCCGGTCAGCGGCGATTGGGCCGACTGGCGGAGCGATGCGCGTGCCACGTGGGAGGCCGGTTTCGAGCTGGGCGACCTGCCCAGCCCGGTGGACATGGGCAAGGTCAGCGCGCATCTGCGCGACCTGCTGCCCGGGGACGCGATCCTGACCAACGGTGCGGGCAATTTCGCGGTCTGGCCCAACAAGTTCTACAAGTTCGGCCCCGATGCGCGCCTCCTGGCGCCGCAATCGGGGGCGATGGGCTATGGCGTTCCGGCGGCCATCGCCGCCAAGTTGAACGATCCCGCGCGCACTGTCGTCTGTTTCGCGGGCGACGGCGATTTCCAGATGACCTGCCAGGAACTGGCCACCGCGTCGCAGTACAATGCGCAGCCGATCATACTGATCCTGAACAACGGCATATACGGCACCATCCGCGCCCACCAGGAACGTCATTATCCCACCCGCGTGTCGGGGACGGACATGGTGGTGAACCCGGATTTCAGCGCATTGGCGCGGGCCTATGGCTTTCACGCCGAACGGGTGGAGCGGACAGAGGATTTCGCCGCCGCCTTCGACCGGGCGCTGGCCTCTCAGACGGGCGCGGTTCTGGACCTGAACATCTCGCCAGAGGCGCTGACCCCGCGGGTCAGCCTGAGCCAGATGCGCGAGGCGGCGCTGAAGGCGGGCAAGGGCTGATCCCCTGCACAGAGCTGGTGCGCCGGTGGAGGGTTTGAAACCGGCGTCTCTTGCCCCATTCTTGGAACGAGCGGGGCCGCAACGGCGGCCCCGATGGTCCACGGCGGGGAGGGAACATGAGCCAGCCAGACGAGATCCGCAAGATCCAGACGCAGGGCGTCCATCACATCACCCTGACGGGCGCCGACCGCCAGACGTCGATTGACTTCTGGGAGGGCGTTCTGGGCATGCCCTTCATCTTTGACCAGCCGAATTTGGACAACCCGGACGAAGGGCATCTGTATTTCGATCCGGGCGACGGGCGGTTGATCACCATCTTCACCAATGAGACCCGCACCCCCGATCCGGCCCGCACGCCGACCGATCCGGGCTGCGTGCATCACCTGGCCTTCAACGTCAGCCAGGCGAGCTTTTGGCAGGCGGCCAAGCGGCTGGAAGCGCGGGGGATCAAGCATTCCGGTCCCAAGGATCGCGGCTTCATGGATTCGATCTATTTCACAGACCCGATGGGCCTGCTGATCGAACTGGCCAGCTACCGGTTCGAGCCGCCCGAAGGCTGCCGCCATGCGGACGTGATGATCGAGGCGCATCGCATCCGCGTCGCACGAGGCGACCATCACATCGACCGCGAGCACCTTGCGGATGCCATCGAACTGCTGGTCGAACGGCGTCACCAATCCCTGTCCGGGGATCGCGGGGCGAAGAACCCTTACTGAGGCGCGCGCTGCCGGGCCAAGGGGAGGGCGTCAGCCCTTCTTGTCCTCCGGCAGCACGCTGTCGAGATTGACACCGATCCGGTCGCCGATCTTCTGCATGGCGGGCAGGGCCACCGCCATGTCGAGGATCGACTCGATGGTCTGACCCACGGGCGACGCGGGCCCTTTGCCGGACCGATCCAGCCCCGAGATGTGGTTGATGCTGATGCCGCTGATCTTCTCGGCGGGTTTCACCAGTTCGCCCAGGATCGCGGGCAGGCGGTCCAGCCGGATGCGCTCGGCCTCCAGCGCCATCGCCGCCTCGGACCGCCCGTTCTCGGCCTCGATCCGTGCCGCCTGCGCCTCGGCCTCGGCCAGTTGGTAGACCTTCATCGAAGCGGCTTCCTCGCGGCGGATCAGGCCCTTGACCTTGGCGACCTCCTGGTCGGCCTCGGCGGTGATGCGGGCGCGGGTGGCATCGGCCTCGGCGTCTTGCCGGGCGGCCAGCAGGGCCAGTTGCTTGCGCCGCTCTGCCTCGGCCAGCTGGCGCAGGGTTTCTATGTCTTCCTCGGCGCGGACAAAGGCGCCGCGCGCGGCGGTGGCCTCGGCCCGGGCCCGGCTTTCCTCCTGGCTCTTGGCGGACACCTGGATGGTCTTGTCCTGCTCGGCCATCTCGATCGCCCGCAACTGGGCGATTTCAGCCTCTCGCACGGACAATTCGCGCTGGATCGAGGCGGACTGGATGTCCTGTTCCATGCGGATGCGGGCCTGCGCCGCCTCGCGTTCGGCCTCGGCCTTGCGGCGGGCGATCTCGGTCAGTTGTGCGGCCAGCAGGGTCTCGATCTCCTGGCCCTGGGCGATCTCGGCGCGGCGTTCCTCCAGTTCGATCTCCATCCGGCGACGGCTGGCTTCGACCTCGGCCCGGCGTACGGCAACGGCGGTTTCCCCCTCGATCTCTGCGCGTTCGCGCTTGGACGTGGCGATCACCTCGGCCAGCTTGCGCATTCCGACCGCGTTGAAGGCGTTGTTTTCATCCAGCGACGAGAACGGCGTCTGGTCGAGCGCGGTCAGGGACACGCTGTCCAGTTGCAGCCCGTAGCGCGCCAGGGTCTCCGTCAGGGCCTCGCGCACCTCGCGCACGAATTCGCTGCGGTTCTCGTGCAACTCGTCCATCGTCATCTGCGCCGCGACCGCGCGCAGGGCGTCCACCATCATGCCGTCGATCAGCGATTTCAGCTGGTCGGGCTGAAAGGTCCGCTTGCCCAGCGTCTGAGAGGCGCGCACCACCGCCGCCTCTTCGGGCATCACAGAGGCGTAGAATTCGGCGCCCACGTCGATGCGCATCCGGTCCTTGGTGATCAGCGCGGACTCTGCGCCGCGGGCGACATGCATCCGTATGGTCTGCATGTTGACGCGGCTGATCTCGTGGAAAAAGGGTAGGGCAAGCGTGCCGCCGTCGATCACCACCTTGCGCCCGCCGATGCCGGTGCGCACAAGCGCGACCTCGTTGGTGGCGCGTTCGTAGAACCAGGCCGCCAGAGCGATCAGCACCGCGGCAAGAACGGCGATCAGGATGATCCAGCCAAGCAATGTCATGTCAAATCCTCCCCAGGGCGCCGCTCAGAAGACCGGCGGATAGTGGCGCCCGCCGCGTTCCAGCGTGATCCAGCGCAATTCGGTAAAGGCATCCAGCGACCAGCGCCCGCCGTAGCGGCCCACGCCGCTGGCCTTGACGCCGCCGAAGGGCACCTGCGGCTCGTCGTTGATGTTCTGGTCGTTGATGTGGACCATGCCGGTTTCCAGCCTCTCGGCCATGCGCAGGGCGCGCGCCTCGTCGGCGGTCCAGATCGCGGCGGTCAGCCCATATTCCGTGTCGTTGTTCAGCGCGACGGCCTCCTCCTCGGTGCGGAAGGGGCAGACCATGACCACGGGGCCAAAGGTCTCGTCGTGCCAGATGTCCATCTCGGTCGAGATGTTGGACAGCACCGTGGGTTCGACGAAGTTGTCCCAGGCCTTGCCGCCCAGATCGACCCGCGCGCCGCGCGCCACCGCGTCGTCGATCAGCGCCTTGACGCGATGCGCCTGCCGGGTGTTGACCATCGGGCCGATGGTGTTGGCCTTGTCGTTGACGTGCCCGGTGCGCAGCTTGCCCGCGCGGGCAAGGAATTTCTGCATGAAGGTGTCGTAGACGCTTTCGTGCACGAGCAGTTTCTCGGTCGACATGCAGACCTGGCCCTGGTGCATGAAGCAGCCGAAGTTCGCGGCCTCGGCGGCCTTGTCGAGGTCGGCGTCCTCCAGCACGATCATCGAGTCCTTGCCGCCCAGTTCGACGCAGCATTTCTTGAGATGTGCGCCGCATTTGGCGGCGATGTGGCGGCCCACGGCGGTCGAGCCGGTGAAAGAGACGCCCTTGACCAAGGGGTGTTCGATCAGCGTGTCGCCCACCTCGGCCACGCTGTCGCGCGAACAGGTCACGACGTTGAAGACGCCCGGGGGAATGCCCGCCTCTTCGAGGATTTCGGCGTGGTAGAGCCCGCCGGAATAAGGCGTGTCCTCAGAGGGTTTGAGCACCACGCAATTCCCGGCGGCCAGCGCGGCGGCATAGCCGCGCGAGGTCAGGATGCCGGGCATGTTCCAGGGGCTGATGACACCGACGACCCCCAGCGGCCAGCGCGTCGCCATCGACACCTTGCCATGTTCCGAGGGCAGCACCTCGCCTACGGATTGATAGCAAAGTGAGGCAGAGGTGCGAAAGATCTCGGCCACGAAGCCCGCCTCGAAGACGCCCTTGCCGTACCATCCGCCGCCCTCGTACATCACCGCGTTGATGAAGTCGTCCTTGCGGCGTTCCCAGACCTCGGCGACCTTGAGAAGCGCCTTGGCGCGGTCCTTGAAGGACCTGTTCGACCACTCTGGAAAGGCGGCCTGCGCGGCCTCGATGGCGCGTTCCATGTCCTGTGCGGATCCGTCCGGAACGCGGGCGTACAGCGAATTGTCCGACGGGTTGAGGTCGTCGAAGGTGCGGGCGGCCGGGACCCACTGGCCGCCGATGTACATGCCCCGGATGGTGGGGGAGACGTTGGGTGCGTCGAGCATTCATTCTCTCCTTGTCGGGCCGGGCCGGTAGGTCTCGGCGCGGCGGGCGGCGGTTTCGATTTCGTCCAGCATGGCGCGCAGTCGGTCGGTCGAAGGGCCGAGATCGGGCATGGGGGGGCGTGGCGTGGCCGGTGCGGGCGCCGGCTGGGCGGGTTTCGTGGCGGGCCGGGTCGGCAGGTGGCCGTTGGTCCGGCGCGAGGCCATCGCGCTGGCCCGGGCGACCAGCGCGCCCACGTCCGGCGCCCCGGTCGGGGCCTGTTTCGGAGCCGCCTGTGGCACCGGTTGCGGGGCCGGGGGCGCGGGTTGCGCCGGTGCCCTCGCGGGGTCGGGCCGGACAGGGCGCGGCGGCGGGCTGACGTGCCCGATGGCGGCGGCGGCGATCTCGCTGGGCGAGGGGCCGGAGCGGGGCCTTGGCGCGGCGGGTGTCGCGGGTCTGGACGGGGCCGGGTGCGGCGCAGCCTGTCCGCCGCCGCCGAGGTAGGCCTTTTGCACCGCCGGGTCACGCGCCAGCGCCGCGGCGCTGTCCTCGTGCACGATGCTGCCGTTTTCCAGCAGGTATCCCCGGTCGGCGATCCGCAGGCTCTGCCGGGCGTTCTGTTCCACCAGCAACACGCCCACGCCCGTCTCGCGCACCGCCTTGAGGCTGTTGAACAACTCCTTGCATAAGAGCGGTGACAGCCCCAGCGAGGGTTCGTCCAGCGCCAGCACTTGTGGGCTGGACATCATTGCCCGCCCGATGGCGACCATCTGCTGTTCGCCCCCCGACATCGTGCGCACCACCTGCCGGCGGCGTTCCCCCAGCTTGGGGAACAGGCCAAGCACCCGGTCGACGTTGGCCGCCTCGTCGTCGCGGGCGCGTTTGGCATAGGCGCCCAAAAGCAGGTTTTCCTGCACCGTCAGGTCGCCAAAGACGCCGCGCCCCTCGGGGACCAGCGCAAGGCCCGCCTCGACGATGCGGTCGGGGCGCTGACCGATCAGCTCTTCGCCGTCCAGCGTCACCGATCCCGTCGCTCGGCCCTCGCAGATGCCCGAGAGCGCCTTGAGCAGGGTGGACTTGCCCGCGCCATTGGCGCCCAGGATCACCACGATCTCGCCCTTGCCGACCCGCAGGCTGGCGTCCTCCAGCGCGCGGTGCTGGCCATAGCTGGCCGACAGGTTGCGGACCTCAAGCATCCTCGTCATCCCCCAGGTAGGCGCGGATCACCTCGGGGTCCGAAAGCACCTCCTCCGGCGTGCCCTCGGCGATCCGGGTGCCCGAGGACATGACCACGCAGCGGTCGCAGAGCGAGCGGATGGCGTCCATCACGTGTTCGACGAGGATGATCGTGAGCCCCTCGTCGCGCAACCGGCGGATCAGGGCGATCCCTTCTTCCAGTTCCGTCGGGTTCAGCCCCGCCAGCCATTCGTCCAGCAGCAGCACCTTGGGGTCCGAGGCCAGCACGCGGGCCAGTTCCACGCGCTTGGTGTCGATATAGGTCAGCTCGCCCACATGGGCCTGCGCGCGCCGCTGCAACCCCACGGTTTCCAGCATCCGCATTGCGTGCGCCTCTGCCTCGTGCCCCCAGCGGCGGCGATGGCCGAACACGGCGCCTGCGCGCACGTTGTCGAGGACGGTCATCGAGGGCAGCAGGCGCACCAGTTGAAAGGTCCGCGCCACGCCGCGTCGGGCGATGGCCTGGGCCGACAGCGCCGTGATCGGCGTGCCGCGCAGCGTGATCGTCCCCGAGGTGACGGGCAGGGCGCCCGAGATCAGGTTCAGCGTCGTCGATTTGCCCGAACCGTTGGGGCCGATCAGCCCCATGACCTCGTGTTCGGTCACGTCGAAATCGAGATCGCTGACCGCGACAAGGCCGCCGAACCGCTTGGTTGCGCCGCGTAGGGAGAGGACGGTGGGCGCGCTCATGCGTAGGCCTCCCGCTGCAGGACGCGCCGCCGCAGTCCTTCCAGCAGGCCGACGAACCCGCGCGGCAGAAGGTAGACGATCACCAGAAAGCTGAAGCCCAGCAAAAGTGTGGTCTGGTTGGGGAAACTGGCCGAGATCGCCTCCCACAGCAGGGTGAAGGGGATCACGCCCACGATCGGCCCCCAGAGCCGCCCGACCCCGCCCAGCAGCGCCATGATGACCACGAGAAAGGACAGCATCGGCGTGAAGGCGGTCGAGGGTTCGATGTAGATGTAGCGCGGGGCCAGCATCCCCCCGACAACCGATGCCGTCGCGCCCGAGACCATGAACAGCAGTACCTTGGCGCGGGCGGTGTTGATGCCGGAGTGCCGGGCAACTTCCTCGTCGTCGCCAATGATGCGCAGGGCAAAGCCCAGCCGCGACCGCCCGATGGCCCAGCCCGCCAGGTAGACCAGTGCGCCCAGGCCCAGAAGCTGCCAGTAGATATGTGCCTCGGTGATCTCGGTCAGGACATATAGTCCCTTCTGGCCCGAGACATTCTGCGCCCATGTCACGATCTGGCGGACCAGTTCCGACAGGCCCAGGGTGAAGATTACGAAATAGACGCCCGACAGGCGCAGTGTCGCGATCCCGACTAGCCCGGCCACCAGCGCGCCCAGCACCGCGGCGATGGGCAGCGTCATCCAGTAGCTCAGCCCGTTCTCGATCCCCAGCGCCGTGCAATAGGTGCCAAGGCCGAAAAAGGCCGCAGTGGCGAGCGAGATGTAGTGCGTCGGCCCGGAAAACAGTGCCCAGCTGGTGGCCAGCACGGTATACATGGCGATGGTCACGCCGATGGTCAGGTAATAGTCGTCGCCCAGAAGCGGCAGGCAGGCGGCCAGTGCCAAGAGGACGGCGGAGATCGACAGGCCTTGCCAGTCACGCGCGCTCATGCGGTCTTTCTCCCGAACAGGCCCTGCGGGCGGAACAGCAGGATGAGGACGAACATCAGGTAGGCGGCGGCCAGTGTCAGGCCGGGGTCGATCACCGTGGCCACGAAGGTTTCCAGCAGGCCCAGCATCAGCGCCGCGACGATGGTGCCGCGCACGTCGCCGACGCCGCCCATGATGACGATGACCAGCGCCTTGAGCGTGAAGAGAACGCCGGTCGAGGCATCCAGCGTCAGGAAGGTCGAGATCAGCGATCCGCCCACCGCCGTCACGGCGCCGCCAAGCGCAAAGGCCAGCGCCGAGAGGCGCGGCACGTCGATCCCCACCAGCCGCGCGCTGTCGGGCGCGACGGCAATGGCCCGGATCGACATGCCCGCGCGCGACCGGTTGAGCCAAAGCCACAGGCCGCCGCAGATCAGCACGGCGGCGACGGCGGCGGTGAGCCGGTTCAGTGCAAAGGTATCGCCAAGGATCTGCACCGGGCGGGCGAGGTAGGAATAGCTGAAATAGTCGCCGCCAAAGAGCGCCAGCATCACGCCGACAGAGAGAAAGGACAGCCCGAAGGTGGTGAGGATCGCGTCCACCTCCAGCTGGCCGCGCGATTTCGCGCGCCGCACCAGCGGGCGCAGCATGACCACGTAGATCAGCCAGTTCAGCGCAAAGGCCAGCGGCGCCACGATGAAGATGGTCAGCAGCGGGCTGACCTGGCCCGCGGTGTAGAACCAGAAGGCGGCAAAGCCCCCGGCGACCAGGAACTCGCCGTTGGCGAGGTTCATGATCCGCGCGATGCCGTATTGCAGGTTCAGCCCCATCGCGATCAGCGCATAGGTGCCGCCCAGAAGTAGCCCGGTAATCAGGATGTCCATGTCGTGTCCGTGCCGCTCCGGCCCCGGGATGCACCCGGGGCCGGGAAGGGCTTACTCCCAGCCGGTCTTGGGCATGGCCGCCACGGCGCCGTCACGGCCCGTCGAGGCGACGCCCTTGAACACGCCGCCCTGCCACTGGCCCACGGTCCAGTATTTCGCATTGGCGTTGTTCTCGTCCCAGTCGATGGGGCCGATGATCGTGTCAAAGCTGTTGTCGGCGATGTATTCGGCCACCTTCTCGCGGTCCGTGGTGCCGGCGCCCTCGATCGCCATCTGCAGAATCTGGAACGAGGCATAGGTGGGCGCCGAGGCCCAGAAGTCCGGCGCCTGGCCGGTCACTTCCATGTGGCGCGCGGCGTACTCCTTGAATGCGTCGCCATCGGCATGGATGCCACCCGCGCCCAGAACGCCCTCTGCCGCTGCGCCAAAGCGCCCCGCGTAGGCCGGAAAGGCGGTGGCGACGGCGGTGTAGAAGGCCTTGGGGGCCAGTCCGGCGATCTTGGCCTGTTCGGTCAGCCCGAAGGTGTCGGGCGGATAGGAAAAGGCGACAAAGGCGTCCGGCTCGGCCGCCTTGGCGCCCTTGATCACCGGCGAGAGATCCTGCGTGCCCAGCGGGTAGGAATTGTCATAGACGATCTCGAACCCGGCCTCGGCCATTCTGGGCCGCGCCGCCTCTGCCAGTTCGATGCCAAATGCGTCGGCGACATTGACCATCGCCACGGTGCTGCCGATCTCGCCCGCTTCGCGCATGTCGCTCAGCACCTCGACCACGCCGCCCGCGAGGCCGGTGGCACCGCCCAGCAGGAAGTACATGTTGGGAAACTTGTTCGACAGATCCTCGATCTGGTCCGAGATCGCGGTATGCGTGATCATCGGGTAGCCGTAGCGCTGAAAGATCGGCGCCGAAGCGATGTTGAGACCTGTGGAATAGGGGGCAAGGACGAAATCCGCCTTGTCCTGGGTGGCCAGGCGCTGCACCGCCTTGATGGTCTCGCCCGGGTTGGTCTGGTCGTCGTACTCGATGATTTCGACCATGTACTTGGTGCCGCCCACGTCGATCCCGCCGGCGGCGTTCACGTCATGCGCCCAGAGCTGGACGTTCGGCCAGAAGCTGACCTCTGCGCCGCCGGCCAGCGGCCCGGTCTTGGGACCGACCGCGCCGATTTTCAGCGTGTCCTGCGCCAGCGCGGTGCCGGCCAACCCGGTGGCCAGCGTCAGCGCCGCCACGGTTCCCAGTATCGTTCTGCGATTCATCTTGGTCTCCTCCCGGTTATGTTTTTCCGCCGCCGTTCACGGCGATCCATTGGCATTCCGTGAATTCGCGCAGCGCCTCGGTGCCGCCGAACCGGCCATAGCCCGAGGCCTTGACCCCGCCAAAGGGCATGGTCGGATCGTCGTGTACGGTCGACCCGTTGACCTGGCCGATGCCGACCTCGATCCGCGCCAGCATGTCCAGTGCGGCGCCGGTGTCGGCGGTAAAGACCGAGGCGACGAGGCCGAAGTCCGTGTCGTTGGCCAGCGCCAGCGCCTCGTCCCGGTCGCCGACGCGGACCACGCCCGCCACTGGGCCAAAGGCCTCTTCGGAATAGAGGCGCATCCCCGGCGCCACGTGATCCAGGATCGTCGGCTGGATGCTGCCCGCCGAAAGCTCGCCGCCCGTGACCAGCGTGGCGCCCTTTGCCTGGGCATCCTCGACCAGCGCACCGATGCGCACTGCGGCGGCGGGATTGATGAGCGTGCCCAGTGGCGTTTTGCCGGGGTGAAAGCGCAGGGTCTCGGCCTCGGTCCGGAAGCGTTCGACAAAGGCATCGGCCACGCTGTCCTCGACCAGGATCCGTTCGGTCGACATGCAGATCTGGCCCTGGTTGAAGAAACTGCCATGCGCTGCGGCGCGGGCGGCGGCCTCCAGGTCGGCATCGGCCAGCACGATCATCGTCCCTTTGCCCGACAGTTCCAGCAGGCAGGGTTTGAGATGGCGCGCGGCGGCCACGGCGATCTCGCGTCCGACACGGGTGGAGCCGGTAAAGTTGATGCGCCGCACGGCGGGATGGGCGATCAGCGTCTCGACGACCTCCTCGGCATGGTCGGGCGCATTGGTGATGTAGTTCAGGACACCGTCGGGCAGCCCGGCGAGGTTGATGACCTCGGCCACCCATTCATGCGTTTTTGGGCACAGTTCCGACCCCTTGAGAACCACGGTATTGCCACAGGCCAGCGGCGCGGCCAGCGCGCGGACGGCCAGTGCCACCGCCGCGTTCCAGGGCGCGATCCCCAGCACGACACCGGCAGGACGGCGGCGCAGGATGTTGTCGCCCTCGCGTTGCGGGCCGCTGTCCAGCGCCTTGGCCAGGTCGCGCGTCTGGCGCAGCATCGAGGCCGCGATCCCGGCGTTGAACCGCACCCAGTCGGGCGAAGAGCCGACCTCGTTGCAGGCAATTGCCACGATCTCGTCGGCGCGGGCCTCCAGCATGTCGGCGGCACGGGTCAGGATTGCGACGCGGTCTGCGGCGGGGGTGGCGGCCCATCCGGCAAAGGCGCCGGCGGCGGCCGCCGCCGCCTCGCGGGCTTCTGCCGCGCGTCCGGCCGCGGCGCGGGTGATCACCGCGTCCGAGACGGGGCCGCGCCGTTCAAAGGCCGCTCCGGCGCCCGCTGCCACGGATCGCCCGTTGATTATGAACTGCGCTTCGTACAGCTGCACCTCCCCTTGCAAGCCGGACGTTTCGGGCCAGTAGCTGCCCGTCTTGCTCAGGAAATCGCCTTTCGATGCTTGGAGTAAATGACGGTTTGCGGCAAACTGCTATCGTTTCGTGGGAAAAGATATGCGTTCTGACCCTCATTCCACCGCCGGATCGGTGCGCGCTGGGACGTTCAGCGGATCGTTGCAGCCGCGCGTGGTGGGCCTGGCCGAGAGCCTGACAGGGCCGTCCTGGCTGGCCTTCCTGCTGGAGGCGGGCAGCGCGCGCCTGTCCGGCGAAGAGCCGGCCATCGCCGCCCCGGCGCTGGTCTGGCGGCCCTGGACGCGCGATGCGCGGGCGGTCTTTCAGGCGGGTGCGGCCGGCACCTACGTTCTGTTGGGGCCGACGGCGCTGGCCAACGCGGTCGGACACATGCCGGAAACCCGGGAGTTGCGCGAGATGGCGGATCGTCCGGTCACGGCCCCGCTGCCGCGCGAGGGCGCTTCGTTCGAGGCCATGCGCGCCGCCTTTCGCGGTCTCAGCCGGGATCTTGGGTCGGGGGCGGCGGCGGCCCATGCGGTCGTCGGCGCCTACCTTCGGGTGATCCTGATCGAGGTCTACCGGGCGGGCCGATCCCAGCAGCCGGGCCGGGGCGGTGGCTCGCCCGGGCACCGGGTCTTTGCCGATTACGGCGCCCTGGTCGAGGCGCATTTCCGCGACCGATGGACGGTCGAGGACTATGCCGCCGCCCTGGGCGTATCGCGGGACAGGCTGGGCGACATCTGCCGCCGGGTGCGGGGCATCGGCCCGAAGGCGCTGATCGACCGGCGCGTGGCGCTGGAGGCGCGGTTGCAGCTGGAAAACTCGTCGAATTCGATCCAGCAGGTTGCGGGCCTGTTGGGCTTTGCCTCGGCGGCGCAGTTCAACCGCTTTTTCTGCCGGATGGTGGGGCGCCCGCCGGGCGCCTACCGCGCGGCCTATCGGGCCGGGGCGCAGGCTGGCGTCTCGCAGGGCGGGCGGCCTTTCGAATGGCCATGACGGGCACCCATCAGGACGAAGGCAGGAGCCGGTCCGCCATCGCCTCTGTCAGGGCCGCAAGCCCGCGTTCCAGTGCGGCGCGGTCCTCTGTGGACATGGCGCGCAGGATCTCGTCCGAGCGTGCCTCGACCTGGGGCAGCACCTCGTCGAACAGGGCGCGGCCCTTGTCGGTGCAGGTATAAAGACGCAGCCGCCGGTCGTCCGGCGCGATGGCGCGGGTGATCAGCCCCTTTTCTTCCAGCCGTTGCGAGGCGCGGCTGACCTGGACCTTGTCCAGCGTCGACCGGCGGCCAAGCTCCAGCGATGTCACCTCGTCCTCGCCGGCGAGCAGGTACAAGAGCCGCCATTCCTCGCGGCTGAGACCGAACCGGCGCCCGTAGACCTCGACCAGGTTGCGAGAGAACCCTTCGGCGGCGACCGCGAGGCGGTAGGGGAAAAATCCCTCCAACTCGGTTCCCGGGACGGGCGCGGCGTTGGCCGCCGCGCTCTGCCGGTCTGCCGCCGCGCCTGTCACGCCGCGGCCCCCTCCGGGGCCTTTGCCGCGGCTTGCAGGGCAGCTGTCAGGGTCTCGGTGTTCCCGACCTGGTTGGCCAGGATCAGGATCAGGCGGGCGTTCAGCGCCGCACTTTCGTCATCCGACAACCCGTCATGCGCGGCGATCAGCGCGGCATAGAAATCGTCGGGACGGTCGAGGTTGGGGGTCAGGATCAGGTCGGCCATGTCTCACTCCAGTCCGATGGCGCGGCGCAGGGCGGCGCGGATGGCGGTTTCGTCAAAGCTGTCCCAGCGCGCGGCGACATGCTGGTCGGGGCGGATCAGGTAGACGCCGGACCCGGCCTCTCCCAGGTAACGCTCTGCCAGCGCGCCGCTGGTGTCGTCGCCAGCCGAAAGGGTGAGGCGCGTGATGGGCACGCCAGCCTCTTCCAGCATTTCGGGCGCTTCGGCGTCGATGGTCAACAAGGTGAACACCCCGCCGAGGCGGTCCAGCAGGAAGCCGTCCTTGAGCGGCGCATCGGGGCAGGGGCTGCCCACCCGCGTGCGGGCGGGGCCACCGGGCAGGGCATCGGGGCCGTTCAGCGGCCCACCATCGTAGACGCAGGGCACCGAGAGCCGGCCCGAGTTCACCAGCGGACGGGCGAATTCATATTGCTCGGCCAGGTCCAGAACAGCGTTGCGGAACATGTGGCTGACCCTGGACTTGGGCGTGATGAAATCGGTGGAGCGGGTGGAGTTCAGGATGTTCTCGTCCGCGCCGTGCACGCGTTCCACGTCGTAGCTGTCCAGCAGGCTTTCGGGCGCCTTGCCCCCGATGACCATCCCCAGTTTCCAGCCCAGGTTGTCGACGTCCTGCATGCCGCTGTTCGCCCCGCGCGCCCCGAAGGGCGAAACCTGGTGCGCCGCGTCACCCGCGAACAGCACCCGGCCGTGGCGGAATTTCTTCATCCGGCGGCACTGGAAGGTATAGATCGAGGTCCAGACGATCTCGTATTCGACATCGCCCAACATGGCGTCCAGCCGGGCGCGCACGTTTTCCTCTTGCAGCTCTTTCTTGCGATCCACGTCCCAGCCGATCTGGAAATCGACCCGCCAGACGCCATCGGGCTGCTTGTGCAAGAGGGTGGAGGCGCCGGACTTGAAGTAGGGTTCGAACCAGAACCAGCGCTCGGTCGGGAAATCGTCGTTCGCCATCTTGATGTCGGCGATCAGGAAACTGTCCTCGAAGACGCGGCCCTCGAAATCCAGACCCATCATGCCACGCAGTGGAGATGAGGCGCCGTCGCAGCCGATCAGCCAGTCGGCCTCGATGGTATAGGGGCCGTCGGGGGTCGTGATCTCCAGCGTGACGTGATCGTCATGCACGGTGACATTGTCGACCCGGTTCTTGCCGCGCAGCTCGATCGGGGCACCCGCCGCCTGCGCCTCGCGGACGCGTTCGACGATGAAGCGTTCGAAATAGGGTTGTTGCAGGTTGATGAAGGCCGGGAACTTGTGGCCTTCCTCGGGCAGGAGGTTGAACTCGAACACCTTGCGGTCGTCGTGGAACACCTTGCCGAGATTCCAGACCACGCCCTTGTCCAGCATCGGCTGGCCGCAGCCGTAGCGGTCGGCGATTTCCAGGCAGCGCTTGGCGAAACAGATCGCGCGGCTGCCCATGCCGATGCCTTCGTGATCGTCCAGCACGACGACCGGGATGCCCTGCAGGCCAAGGTCCAGCGCCGTGGCGACCCCGATGGGACCGCCGCCCATGACGACCACCGGGTGCCGGACAGGCGTTTCGGCATCCTGGTCGGTGGAGCGTTCGTAGGGGTAGAGCTTGAAGGCGAGTTGATAGCGGTCATGGATCATGTCGGTTCCTCCTTGTCCGACGGCGATGGGTCGACGACCCATCCTACGCAGTGTGGGCGAGAGGGCGCGCGAGGCGCGCCCGTTGCCGTTCAGCCTTGCAGGCTTGCCCACATCTCCTTGTCCCGCTGCGCCGTCCAGACGCGGGGCGTGTCGATGCCGCGGGCCTCGTCATAGGCGCGGGCGACGTTGAACGGCAGGCAGTGTTCGTAGATCGCGTAGTCCTTGAACTTGGGGTCGCATTCGGCGCGCACCGCGTCCCATGCCTCTTTCAAAGTGCCGCCACGGCCCACGACCTTTTCCACCGGCTTGTAGGTCGAACGGACGAAATCCTCGGTCGCGGCGATGGCCTTGGCGACCATTTCCGGTCCGACCAGCGCGTCGCCCCGGCCCGGGGCAATCGCCTGCGGTTCAAACGCGGCGATATTGGCCAGGGTCTCGCCCCAGTCGTTGAAATGGCCATCGCCGCAGTAGCAGGCCGAGTGGTATTCGACGATGTCGCCGGTGAACATGACCTCTTGATCCGGCACCCAGATCACCGCGTCACCGGCGGTATGGGCGCGGCCCAGGTGCATGATGTCGACGCGGCGGTTGCCCAGGTAGACGGTCATCGAGTCCGAGAAAGTGGTGGTGGGCCAGGTCAGGCCGGGGATTTCCTCGTGCCCCTGGAAAAGGCGGGGGAAGCGGTCGAACTCGCTGTCCCAGTCTTCCTGCCCGCGTTCGGCCACCATCGAGCGGGCCACGTCGGACATGATGATTTCCCGCGCGCCATAGGCCGAGGCGCCCAGCACGCGGACCGCGTGGTAATGGGTCAGCACGAGGTGGGAAATCGGTTTGTCGGTGACTTCGCGGACGTGGTCGATCACCTTGCGGGCCAGGCGCGGGGTGGCCTGCGCCTCGACGATCATCACGCTGTCGTCCCCGATGATGACGCCGGTGTTGGGATCGCCCTCGGCGGTGAAGGCATAAAGCCCGTCGCCGACCTGCGTGAACGAGGTCTTTTTCTCTTCCATGTCTCCGGCGGATGCAAAGGCCTTGGTCATTGGTTCCCTCTCATGTCTCTGGACGCCCTCGCGTCTTTGTGATTCCATCGCGGGTCATGAGCAACGCCCAGCGACCCGTCCTGATTTTCCTGATCGTGACCGCCCTTATGGCGGTCACGCTGTTCCTGATGGGGCGCGATCCGATCTGCCCCTGCGGCTACGTCTCTTTCTGGACCGGCCCGGGCGCCCCGCCGCGCGAGGGCAGCCAGCACCTCTTCGATCTCTATTCGCCCAGCCACCTGATCCACGGTCTGGTCTTCTACGGTGTCCTGGCGCTGGTCGCCCGGCGCCTCAGCGTGAACCTGCGGCTGGGGATCGCGCTGGTGGTCGAGGCCGGCTGGGAGATCCTCGAGAACACGCCGATGGTGATCGAACGTTACCGCGCGGTAACGGTGTCCTTCGACTACAACGGCGACAGCATCATCAACTCTGTCTTCGACGTGATCGCGATGGTCGTGGGGTTCTACCTTGCGCGCTGGATCCCGATCTGGGCCAGCGTCGCCGTGGCCCTGGGGTTC
Organism: Antarctobacter albus; assembly: GCF_900101505.1. GTDB lineage: Bacteria > Pseudomonadota > Alphaproteobacteria > Rhodobacterales > Rhodobacteraceae > Antarctobacter > Antarctobacter albus. Next base: position 20,835 of record NZ_FMZI01000011.1, on the reverse strand, counting down.
GAGGCGCTGACCATCGCGTTGATCCGCGATGGCCTGGCCCTGAACATCCTCATGCTGTTCTGGCCCACCGAGGCGGTGCTCCAGTGGCAGCAGGGCGGCTGACATCAGCCCCGGCCCCCGTAAGGATCGTCGAGCGCCGGCAGCACCTTGCCGGTGCACTCCCCGAACCCGATGCGATAACCGTCCCCTAGGGCCGCGCCGCGCAGGGTCAGCGTATCGCCATCTTCTAGGAAGCTGCGGGTTTCGCCGGTATCCAGTGTGACCGGCTCCTTGCCGCCCCAGGCCAGTTCCAGCAGTGCGCCGCGCGCGCCCTTGTCCGGGCCGGAAATCGTGCCGGAGCCCAGCAGGTCCCCCACGGACATGGGGCAGCCCGACGTCGTGTGATGGGCCAGTTGCTGCGCCGACGAATAGTACATCTCGCGATAGTTGGTCCGGGCGATGACCGTTTCGGGTTTGCCCTCGGGCGCGAGGCCCACCTCCAGCTGGATGTCATACAGCATCGGGCCGGGTTCGCGCAGGTAGGGCAGCAGCTCGCGTTCTCGCTCGGGCGTCGTGGTGCGGAAGGGTTCCAGCGCCGCCTTGGGCACGATCCAGGGGCTGATGGTGGTGGCCGTGGCCTTGGCCTGGAAGGGGCCAAGCGGTTGGTATTCCCAGGCCTGGATGTCGCGCGCCGACCAGTCGTTCAGCAGGACATAGCCAAAGATCATCTCGTCGGCTTCGCCCACCGTCACCGGTCCTTCGGAATCCTGGCCCACGATGGCGCCCATTTCCAGTTCCAGGTCGAACCGTTTGCAGGGGGCAAAGACCGGCAGCTCGGCGTCCGGCGCCTTGAGCTGGCCCCAGGGGCGACGCACGTCGGTGCCCGACACCACGACCGAAGAGGCGCGACCGTTGTAGCCGATGGGGATCGACAGCCAGTTCGGCGGCAGCGCGTTTTCCGCGCCCCGAAACATGGTGCCCACGTTGGTGGCATGGTACTTCGAGGCGTAGAAATCGGTATATTCGCTGACCGCGAAGGGCATCAGCATTTTCGCGTCCGCCTGTGGGACAAGGTAGGCGGCCAGCCCCTCGGCATCCGGGGCGCCTTCGGCCAGCATCTCGGTCACGGTTTCGCGGAACGCGGCCCAGGCGGCGGGGCCAAGGGCCATGAATTCCGTCCAGTCGCCGAAGAAAAAGACCTCCTCTTCGGCATCGAGCGAGAGCAGGCCCTCGGCCTCGAGCGCGGTGATGTCGAGGATCATCTCGCCGATGGCGATTCCGCAATGGGCCTCGCCGTCCGCGGCGCGGAAGCTGCCGCAGGGCAGGTTGTTGAGAGGGAAATCCGTGTCGGGGGAGTTGGCTGACTCCACCCAGGAGCGTTTCAGGGGCATGTGTCGTCCTGTCTTTCAGTGCGTCTTTCAGCGATGTTTCTTGTGTCCAGAAGAAGACGTGGGGCGCATCGTGTGGAATTGTCCGCCGGGACTATCCGCAGTCCACGCCACCACAGTCAGCCCCGGTGTCATGTCTTGTGGCGATGGCCGGGGCAGCGACGTTTGCACCGCTGATCGTGGTGTCCTTGCTCCGACCTCGGCGGCGGTCTTCTCGATGCCCGGCCCACCCGACCAGCAGCAGCAGGCAGAAAAAGGGACCGAAGACCAAAAAGAACACGATTTCGCCGGTCGTCATGGGGACTCCAGTTCGAGCTCGAAACGCAGGTGAGCGCGCGTAAAGCAAGCTTACTTCTTACCCGGCGTGCCGTCGAATTTCTTTTCCAGGCTGTCCCAGCAGTCGATGTAATCGTCCTGCAGCGGCGCCTCTTTCCCGGCGAACTGGGTGAGGTGCTGCGGGAAGCGGGTCTCGAACATGAAGGACATGGTGTTGTCCAGCTTCTCGGGTCCGAGGTTGGAATTCGACGCGCCCTCAAAGGCGTTCCGGTCCGGCCCGTGCGGCAGCATCATGTTGTGCAGGCTCATGCCGCCGGGGACAAAGCCCTGCGGCTTGGCGTCGTACTGGCCGTAGATGTTGCCCATCAGCTCGGACATGATGTTCTTGTGGTACCAGGGCGGGCGGAAGGTGTTTTCCGCCACCATCCAGCGTTCGCGGAACAGCACGAAGTCGATGTTGGCCGTCCCCGGCACGCCGCTCGGCGCGGTCAGCACGGTAAAGATCGACGGGTCCGGGTGGTCGAAGAGGATCGCGCCCACCGGGCAATAGGTCTGCAGGTCGTATTTGTAAGGGGCGTAGTTGCCGTGCCAGGCGACCACGTCCAGCGGGCTTTGCGGGATCTTGGTTTCGTGGAACTGGCCACACCATTTCACGGTCAGGGTCGAGGGCACCTCGCGGTCTTCAAAGGCGGCCACGGGCGCCTTGAAATCGCGCGGGTTGGCCATGCAGTTTGCGCCGATCGGTCCACGGCCGGGCAGCTCGAATTTCTGGCCGTAGTTCTCGCAGACGAAGCCGCGACAGGGGCCTTCGAGCACCTCGACGCGATAGACCAGCCCGCGCGGGATGATGGCGATTTCCTTGGGCTCGATGTCGATGATGCCCAGTTCGGTGGCAAAGCGCAGCTTGCCTTCTTGAGGGACCACCAGCAACTCGCTGTCGGCGGAGAAGAAGTAGGCGTCCTGCATCGACTCTGTGACCAGGTAGATGTGGCTGGCCATGCCCACCTGCGTGTTCACGTCGCCGGCGGTGGTCATGGTGCGCATCCCGGTCAGCCAGGTCAGGCCGTCCTGCGTCGGCACCGGGTCCCAACGGTACTGGCCCAGGCTGATGACGTCCGGATCGACGTTCGGCGCGCTCTTCCAGTAGGGCAGGTCGATCTTGGTGTAGCGGGCCGAATGCTTGACCGAGGGGCGGATACGGTAGGTCCACGTCCGCTCGGGCGGGTTGGCGGTAAAGGCGGTGCCGGACAGCTGTTCGCCATAAAGGCCGTAGTTGCATTTCTGCGGGCTGTTCATACCCTGGGGCAGCGCGTCGGGCAGCGCCTCTGTCTCGAAGTCGTTGGCCCAGCCGGGCATGTAGCCTTCGTGCGTGCCGGTCGTGCCGGTGGCGCGGATCATGCCTTGCGGCAGTTCGTGACGGGTCATGTCGTACCTCCCTGGTGCGGTGAGAGCCGGATTCGGTCTTGCCGCCAATATTTGTTGCAACTGCAATGATGTCAAGTTAATCGTTGCGAATGATACCAATCTGGCGGAGCCTTGTCGCGGTTCCTGATCCCTTGAGGGAGATTTTCCATGATCCGACTGTTCGATTACTGGCGTTCGACGGCCAGCTACCGGGTGCGCATCGCGCTGGGCCTTGCCGGGCTGGAGTGGGAGAGCGTTCCGGTCAACCTTGTCGACGGGGCGCAGCGCGGGGATGAGCACCTTGAGCGCAACCCGCAGGGCCTGGTGCCTGTGCTGGAAATCGACGGGCTTCGGTTGACGCAATCGCTTGCCATCGTGGAATACCTCGACGAGACGCGGGGATTGGGACTTTTGCCCGAAGACGCGGCAGAGCGTGCCCGTGTGCGGGGGCTGGCACAGGCGATCGCGATGGAGATCCATGCGGTCTGCAACTTGCGCGTTGCGAAACATGCGGTGGCCCATTCCGATGGCGGGATCACGATGGAAAGCTGGATGCAGGCTTTCATCGGGCCGGGTCTGGCAGCGGTGGAAGAGATGCTGGACGGGGGCGATACCTGTTTTGGCAAGGAAGTCACGCTGGCCGACGTCTGCCTGATCCCGCAACTGTACAATGCCCACCGCTGGGGCGTGGCCCTGGATGGCTTGTCAAAGATACGGCGGGTGGAGGCGGCGCTGGCTGACCACCCGGCTTTTGCCGCCGCCCATCCGGACCGCGTGGCGCAATAGGGGGCGCAGGGGCGCCCCCGTCGCAAGTCACCCCTGCGCTGACAGGCCCGCATCCAGGGCCGAGAGGATCGTGTTCACATGCGCCTCGGTCAGGACCAGCGGGGGCGACAGGATGATGTTCGGCCCCGAGACGCGCAGCATGGCGCCGTTTTCATAGGCGACGCGGTGCACTGCGCCGATGGTCTTCTTGTCGATGGGGGCCTTGGTGGCCCGGTCTGAGACCAGTTCCACCGCGCACATCAGCCCGTGTCCGCCGCGTACGTCACCCACCAGCGCGTGTTTCTCCTTCAGCGCCTTGAGGCCCTCCCAGAGCTGCGCACCGCGGGCGGCGGCGTTGTCCTTGACTTGCAGCCGCTCGGTTTCCTTCAGGCAGGCGATGGCCGCCGCCGCGCCGACCGGATGCCCGGAATAGGTGTAACCCGATCCGATGGCCGCCTTGCCGCTGGTGTCGTTTTCAAAGACCTCGGCCACGGCGCCGGAGATCATGACGGCGCCGAAGGGGAAATAGCCGTTGGTGATCGCCTTGGCGGTGCACATCATGTCCGGCTGCACGCCCCAATGGCGCGAGCCTGACCAGCTTCCGGTTCGGCCGAAGGCGGTGATGACCTCGTCCGCGATCAGCAGGATGCCGTGTTTCGAACAGATCTCGCGCAGGCCGGGCATGAAGCTTTCATGTGGCGGAATCACCCCGCCGGCGCCAAGGATCGGCTCCATGATCATGGCGGCGATGGTTTCGGCGCCCTGGAAGGCGATTTCGTCCTCCAGCGCCGACAGGCAGAGCTGCGCCAGCTTTTCCGGATCGGTCTCGCCGAACGGATTGCGATAGGGGTAGGGCGCCGTGATGTGATAACAGCCGGGCATCAGCGGTTCGTACTGGGTGCGGAAGTTGGCGTTGCCATTGACGCTGGCGCCCAGGGTATGCGTGCCGTGATAGCCCTTTTTCAACGAGAGGTATTTCACCCGCCCGCCCTCGCCGCGCACCTTGTGGTATTGCCGCGCCAGCCGCAGGGCGATTTCCACGCTGTCCGACCCGCCCGAGGTGAAAAAGGCGCGCGTCAGCCCGTCCGGGGCGAAGAAATCGCGCAACATCAGGCTCAGTTCGATCACCGCGTCGTTCGTGGTGCCACGGAAGATCGAGTAATAGGGCAGGCGCTCCAGCTGCTCGGCGATGGCCTTTTTGACGGGTTCGCAGGAATAGCCCAGGTTGACGTTCCAGAGGCCGCCGACGGCATCCACCATGCGGTGTCCGTCGACATCCGTGATCTCGACCCCGTCGCCGCCGGTGATGATGTCCGGCGGATTGGCCAGGCTGTCGGCAGGATGCGCCATCGGGTGCCAGAGGTGGCGGGCGTTGTTCTCGGTCAGGAAGTTCGAATCCTTCATGTCAGTCCTCGTTGGTCTGTGAGTGTCGGGGCGGGGGCATTGGCCCAGAGCGCCGCGGTCTCGCGCGGCAGGGTGCCCCCGGTGGAAACGGTTGCCTGTCGGATCGCGCCGCGCAGGGCGGTGCGGATCTCGTCGATCTTGGCCCGCTTGGCGCGGACGGCGGGCACCGCGACGGACATGGCGCCGATGGGGATGCCCTCGGGGCCGAACAGTGGCCCTCCGACCGAACAGACCTCGCTGTCGAAAGCCTGGTCGAGGTTGCACAGCCCGTCCTGCCGCACGTCCGCCAGGACAGAGCGCAGGAAGGACGGGTCCGTCAGGGTCAGATCGGTATAGGCCGGCAGCGGACGGCCCAGCACATGTTCTGCCAGTGCGGGCGGCGAGAAGGCCAGCAGGGCCAGCCCGGATGAGGTCGCGTGCAGCGGCAGCATCTCGGCCTCGTCAAAATGCACCTGCGTGCCGTGGATCATCGGGTCGGCGTGGTAGACCGGGGACAGCATCTCGCCCTGCAAGAGCGAACAATGGCAGAGCTCGCCGACCTGCTGCGCCAGCGTGTCGACAATGGGGCGCAGGATGCGGCGCACCGGGTGCGTCGCTTCGCGTACGGCGGTCAGGCGCAGGATCGCGGGGCCCAGCCGGTAGGCGCGAGACTGTGGATGCTGTTCGACGAATCCGTTTTCCTCCAGTTCGGTCAGGTGCCGATGCACTGTCGCCTTGTCGCGTCCCGACAGGCGCGCGAATTCCATCAGTCCGATCTCGGGCTTCGTGCGCGAGAAAAGGTTCAGAAGTTCAAGGGCTTTGGTGATCGTTCCCATCGCTTTCCGGCGGCCTTTCGAAACGGGGTCACGGTGTCGATGAAAGAAATGTTGACAGAGTTTCATTGCAATGGCAACAATAAATGCACCAGTGGTTCGAATAATGAACCAGCCCACAGGAGGATGGTATGAAAACGTTTCTCAAGGCAGGTGTCGCCGCGCTGGCACTGGCCCTCCCGCTGGCCGCGCAGGCCGAGTATCCCGAAAAGCCCGTTGAATTCGTTGTGCCCTGGCCGCCGGGCGATCTCGAGGATGTGCTGACCCGGATGATCGCTGAGCAGTTCCAGGAGACCTACGGCGTGCCCGCGGCGGTGGTGAACAAGCCCGGCGGCGGCGGCGGTCCCTTCCCCGGCGCGGCAGAGGTGGCCGGCGCCGATCCGGACGGCTACACCGTCGGCTCCTTCGTCATCGGCGTGCCGCTGGTGGGACCGGAAACCGGCATCCCGGCGCTGAACCCCAACCCTTTCGAGCCAGTGGGCATTTTCCTGACCTATCCCTTCGTCATCGCGGCCTCGGGCGACGCGCCTTATTCCACGATGGAGGAACTGGCCGACTACGCGCAGGACAATGACGTGGCGCTGGGCCACTTCGGGTCCTTCCTGATCCCGACGCAGGTGACTTTTGCCCTGTCGCAGGAAATGGGGTTCGACTACGCCGCCGAAGCTGCCTTTGACGCGCTGGACTGCAACACCCTGGCCTCGGGCGACGTGGACGTGATCAACACCACGCTGCAACTGATCAAGCCCTGCCTCGACGACCTGAACGTGCTGGCCTCGATCGGGGCCGAACGCACCGCGCTGACGCCGGACTCGCGTACGGTCGGAGAGATTGCGCCTTCGCTGGACATCTCTTTGTGGAACGGGCTTTTCGTCCACAAGGACACGCCCGCCGATGTGCGCGAGAAGATCGCAGCAGTCGCGGCAGAGGTCGTGATGTCCGACGCCGCGCAAAAGCTGGCCTCCGAGACCGGCGCGCTGATCTACTGGCAGGACGCCGAAGCGGCGACGGCGCAGATCGAAAAGGATGCCGTGACGCTGGGCACCGTGGCCGAGCTGATCGGCGACTGATCCTGACGGGCGTCCCCACGGTGGGGACGCCCTTTTCACATGGAGGGGCAGGATGCGCCGGTTCCAGACATTCCAGGACCTGTTCAAACGCTACCGGCGGCCCGGGGACCTGGTCTTTGCCAGCCTGTTCTGCCTGTTCGCGATCTTTCTGCTGGTGATGCTGCCCTACGAGACGCAGTGGGTGAAGCGGACCAAGCTGTTTGCCCAGCCTGCCTTCTGGCCGGCGGTGTCGGTGGGTGCAATGGCGCTGTTTGGCGTTCTGCACCTGCTGGGCGCCCTGGCGTCCGAGCGTATCCCGGGCCGCGGAGCCGAGGTTCTGGCCTGGATGAAATCGGTCGAATACGCGCTGTGGTTCATGGCCTATGTCGCCGTGGTGCCGATTGTCGGCTACCTCGCCGGCTCGATCCTCTTTGCCTGTGTGTTGGCCTGGCGGCTGGGCTATCGGTCGGCGCGTTGGCTGCTCACGGCCGCGGGATTTGCCGTTGTGGTCGTCGTGGTCTTCAAGGGCCTCCTGCAGGTCAAGATCCCGGCGGGACTGGTCTATGAACTGCTGCCTTCGGGTGCCCTGCGCACCTTCCTCATGACCTATCTCTGAAAGGGGCCAAGAATGGACGCTTTGCTGTCCGGACTCGACATGCTGGCGCGTTTCGACGTGGCGCTGGCGCTGCTCATCGGCTCTATCGGCGGGGTCATCATCGGGGCCATTCCCGGCGTTGGCCCGCCGGTGGCCATCGCAATCCTGCTGCCGGCCACCTTCTCGCTGGACCCGTTGGTTGGGCTGGTCATGCTGCTGGGTATCTACGGCTCGTCGATGTTCGGTGGTGCGCTGCCCGCGATCCTGATCAACACGCCCGGCACGGCGGTCAACGCGCTGACAACCTATGACGGACACCCGATGACCGAACGGGGCGAGGCGCTGCGGGCGCTTGGCCTCGCCTATGGTGCCTCTTTCGTCTCCGGCATTCTGTCGATCATCGCGCTGATCCTCTTTGCGCCTTTCCTGGCCAAGATCGCCCCGATGTTCGGATCGCGCGAGATCTTCCTTGCCGCGCTTCTGGGCATCGTTCTGGTGATCCTGGCCCACCGGGGCCAGACCTTTGCCGCCGGGATGCTGGCTGCCTTCGGGATCTTTCTCGGCACCGTGGGGTTGGAGCCGGTGAAATACACCCAGCGCTACACCTTCGGGCAGGACTGGCTGGTGGGCGGTTTCGACCTGATCGTGGTGGTGCTGGGACTGTTTGCCCTGTCACAGGCGTTTCAGCTGCTCAGCGGAGAGGACAGCGCGCCGGATGCGCAGCCCATCAAGGGCTCGATGCTCCGCGCCATTGGCGAGGTTTTCCGGTTCAAGCGGCTTGCGGCGGTCGGGTCGGGGTTCGGTGTGCTGATGGGCATGATCCCCGGCGTGGGCGAGTTCACGGCACAGTTCCTCAGCTATACCTACGCGCAGAAGACATCGAAGAAACCAGAGGATTTCGGCAAGGGCTCACCCGAGGGGCTGGTGGCCTCGGAGGCGGCGAACAACGCCGTCCCTGCTGCCGCGATGATCCCGCTCTTAGCGCTGGGCATCCCGGGCGAGGCGCTGACCGCGATGATGCTCTCGGTCTTTTACGTCCACAACGTGACACCGGGGCCGGGGCTGTTCCAGAACCAGCTGGATTTCGTCTACGCGCTGTATATCGCGATGATCCTGCTGAACGTGATCGTCGTTGTCTTCATGTGTTTCTCGTCCAACCTGCTGCTGCGGATCATCCGCATTCCGACACGGTTCCTGGGCCTGACGATCCTGATCCTCAGCTTTGTCGGGGTCTATTCCCTGCGCAACTCCATGACCGATTGCGCGATTGCTGCGGGCTTCGGCCTGTTCGGTCTGATCCTGAAGCGGCAGAACCTGCCCGTGGTGCCGATCATCCTCGGCATGGTTCTGGGCGGCATCATGGAGGTCAAGCTGCGCAGCGCGATGGCGCGGGTCAAGACGCCGCTGGATTTCGTCGACAGGCCCATCGCCGCCTTCATTGCCTGCGCCATCGTCGCGCTGATCGTCCTGCACATCTGGGGCGTGGTGCGCGAACGGCGAGCGGGACTGAAGGAATTCGAACACGATCACGACATGCACGACACGCAAGGAAACTGAGAATGCTGGATCTTTCGCGGATCGAAGAGCTGCGCCACGCCGATGTGCCGCCCGCCCGCCACCTGATCGACGGCAGCTTTGTGCCTGCTTCCGACGGGGGCGAGATGGAGGTGATCTCTCCGTTGGACGGCACACGGCTGACGCTCATGGCACGGGGTACGGTCGCGGACGCCGAGACCGCCGTGGCGGCGGCCCGGCGCGCCTTTGACGACGGGCGCTGGGCGGACATGGCGCCGGCGGCGCGCAAGGCGGTGTTGCTGAAGTGGGCCGCGTTGATCGAGGAACACGCGCTGGACCTGGCAGTGCTGGGCGTGCGCGACAACGGCACCGAGATCGGCATGGCTTTGAAGGCGGAACCGCTCTCGGCCGCCCAGACCATCCGCTATTACGCCGAGGCCATCGACAAGCTTTACGGAGAGATCGCGCCGACCGCGCCGGGCGCGCTTGGACTTGTCCACCGGGAACCGGCGGGTGTCGTGGGCGCGATTGTTCCCTGGAACTTTCCGCTGATGATCGGCGCGTGGAAGCTGGGCCCGGCCCTGGCGGCGGGCTGTTCGGTGGTGCTGAAACCGGCGGAAACCGCCTCGCTGACCCTTCTCCGGATTGCCGAATTGGCGATGGAGGCGGGTCTGCCCGCAGGTGTCCTGAACGTGGTGACGGGCGAAGGGGCCGTTGTCGGAGCGACCATCGCCGAGTCGATGGATGTGGACGTTCTGGTCTTTACCGGCTCGGGCGCGACCGGGCGCCGCCTGCTGGAGGCCGCGGCCCGGTCCAACCTGAAACGCGTCTACCTGGAGCTTGGCGGCAAGTCGCCCAACATCGTCTTTGCCGATGCGCCGGACATGGACGAGGCGGTCAAGGTTTCGGCAAACGGGATCTTCCGCAACGCGGGGCAGGTCTGTGTCGCGGGCTCGCGCCTGTTGGTCGAAAGGTCGATCCACGACGCGTTCGTGGCCCGCCTGACCGAGTTCGTCAAAGGCATGACGGTCGGTGATCCGCTGGACCCTTCGACCGCGGCGGGTGCGGTCAACAGCCTGCGGCAGCTGGAACAGAACCTCGGCTTTGTCGCCGAGGCCCGCGCGGCCGGGCGCGACATCCGCACCGGCGGGGCGCGCATCCTTGAGGAAACCGGCGGCTATTTCATGGAGCCGACCATCGTGACCGGCGTCGATCCCTCGGACCGGCTGGCGCGCGAAGAGGTCTTTGGCCCGGTGCTGGCAGTGATCCCCTTCGACACCGAGGATGAGGCGGTGGCGATCGCCAATGGCACCGATTTTGGACTGGCGGCGGCGGTCTGGACCGCGAACCTGAGCCGGGCGCACCGGATGATCCGGCGGGTCAAGGCCGGGGTGGTGCACGTCAACACCTACGGCGGATCCGACCTGACCGTGCCGCTGGGTGGCGTGAAGCAGTCCGGCAACGGGCACGACAAGTCCCTGCACGCCTTCGACAAGTACCTCGACCTCAAGACCGCGTGGATCAAGCTATGAGCGACCGGACCATCCTGATCGTCGGCACCTACGACACCAAGGACGACGAGCTGAATTACCTCGCCGAAGTGATCCGGGGGCAGGGCGGCGGCGTCATGACGATGGATGTCAGCGTGCTGGGCGATCCCTCGGCCCCTTGCGACATTTCCAAACATGCGGTCGCCGAGGCAGGCGGGCATTCCATCCAGGAAGCCATCGATGGCGGGGACGAGAACCTTGCCATGCAGATCATGGCCAAGGGATCGGCCCTGCTGGCGGCGCGCCTGCAGGCCGAGGGCCGCATCGACGGGGTGATCGTGCTGGGCGGGACGATGGGCACGGACCTGGCGCTGGATCTCTGTTCGGCGCTGCCGCTGGGGGTGCCGAAATACATCGTCTCGACGGTCTCCTTCTCGCCGCTGATCCCGCCCGAACGCTTGCCGGCGGACGTGCAGATGATCCTCTGGGCCGGTGGGCTCTACGGGTTGAACTCGGTCTGCAAGGCCTCGCTTAGCCAGGCGGCGGGCGCCGTGCTGGGCGCCGCGCGGGCGGTGGAGCGGCCCGACCGGACGCGCCCGCTGATCGGCATGACCAGTTTCGGTAAGACGGTGCTGCGCTACATGGTGGCGCTGAAACCGGCACTGGAGGAGCGCGGCTTCGAGGTGGCGGTGTTCCACGCGACCGGCATGGGCGGGCGCGCGTTCGAGAGCCTTGCCGCCGAGGGCGCCTTTGCCGCCGTGATGGATTTCGCACCGCAGGAGGTGGGCAATCACCTGATGGGCTCGACCATAAGCGCGGGCGCCGACCGGATGACCAACGCGGGCCGCAGTGGCACGCCTCAGATCGTGTCCATCGGCTGCTACGACCTCGTGGATTTCGTCGGTTGGCAGGACGCTCCGGTCAAGCTGGCGGGGCAGGAACAGCATGCCCACAACCGCCTGCTGTCATCGGTCATGATGACCGCTGACCAGCGGCGCGAGATGGCGCAAACGATCTGCGGTAAGCTGGCAGGGGCCGACGGCCCGGTGGTGCTGATCCTGCCGTTGCAGGGCGGAAACGAATGGGATCGTCCCGGCGGACCGTTGAGCGATCCCGAGGGGCTAGAGGCCTTTATCGCCGAAATCCGCGCGCAGTGTCCCGCCAATGTGCAGCTGGTCGAGCTGGACGCGCACATCAATGACCCCGCCTTTGCGGAAACGGCGCTGGAGGTGTTCGATGGCTGGCAGGCGGGGGGAGCCTTGCGCAGAGCCTGACGCGCTGGGTCGACCGGGGTCACGCTTTCCTCTACCGTCCTGTTCCAGAGGTTGGTTCAGGGCATTGAGAGGAGCAGGCGCATGTCGCAACTCCGGCGGCTTTGGGATGCGGGTCTGGTTTTTGCGGCGGCGGTTGCCCTTGGTGGCGCCGCAGTGGCGCAGGGGCTGCCGCTGTTCGACGGAGCGGATTTCGATCGCCTTGTGATGCAGGTGCCCGAGCGGGACCGCGACCGGATCGAGGCCACGGGCGCCAAGCCGATCATCCGCTACACCGCGCCCACCGCAATCCGACGCGCCGGGCAGGCCGTGGGTCAGCTCCGGGTCATGGTAGAGACCGAGGGCGGTCCGGCGGTCGTTGCCTGCACGGGTGTCCTGATTGCGGAAAACCTCGTGCTGACGGCCTTTCGCTGTGTGCCGGGCGTGCTGGCCGAGCCAGACCTGGCCGCGCGCGGGCCAAAGCGGATCACGCGCGTCGAATTCGTCGCAGGCTTTGACGCGCCACGGGTCGAGGAGCAGGGGCAGCGGGTCGCACTCGATCCCGAGCCCTTGGAGGCGCATGCGGACCTTGGGTTTGTCGTGCTGCGGGCGGATGGTCTCTTGGGGGCAGAGGACGCGGTTCTGACGCTCGATCCGCCGGTTCCGTCAGCGGGGATGCCGCTGGCGATTGTCGGTCACCCATTCGGAACGTCGAAACAGGTGGTTCGTGAGGGCTGTTCCCTGCGCGGGGCCGTCACCGATGGCGGTCGGCTGACCCACGGGTGCGCGGCCTTGCCCGGAAATGCCGGGGCACCGGTGCTGGACGGCGCAGGCCGGATGATCGGTCTGCACCTGCAGGAAGAGCCTCGGGCGACCGGTGGGCGTGGTGTCACGATTGCGGCCATGCTGGACGCCTCCGCTTTCCTGCGGGCGGTCGCTGCGGGCGAGGATTGTGCGGGAGAGGCGGCCCTGCGCTGCGGACGCAGCACCACTGCCGGCCCCAGGCCGGTTGCGCCCGAAGCCGCAAAGCCCGCATCGGTTGCCACGCCTGTTCCGGAACCTGCCGCACCGCCCGATGCCGAGATCGTGGAACCTGACGAAGAAGCCGAAGACCCGGTCGATGTCTTTCCGGTGGGCGTCGGCGCGGATGGTCCGGCAGTCTACGGTGTTGCGCTGCCTTACCTGCCGCCAGGCACGGGGGTCGAACTGTTGACCGGCCCGCTGGGCGATCTGGATGGCTCCGGTGGACTGTTGGCGGCCGGTCAGGGAATTGCAGCGACACTCACCGACATTGGCAGAGGGCAATCGGCGCTGTCGCTTTGGCGGCTGGACGACGGCGCCTTGCAAGCCCGGAGGTTCCTGCCGCAGGGCGTCCGCGCTCTCGCACTCAGCCGGGATGGCGGGAAGCTCGCTTTGGCGCGGGAGGGCGAGGTCGAGGTCATGGACCTGCCGCTGATGGAGGTCACGAGGCGCATCGCCACCGAGGGTGCCGATGGGGTTACACACATGGCGCTGTCCACGGATGGCTCACGGGTGGCAACGGTGCAGGGCGATGCGGTCTCGCTCTGGCAGGCGTCGGACGGGGCGCGCCTGTGGGCCACGACGGCAGAGGACGGACCTGTTGCGGCGGTGGCCTTCAACGCAGAGGGGGACATCCTGGCGCTGGCGGGCGCCAAGGGTGTCAGCCTGCACCGGGTGGCGGATGGATCGGTCTTGCAGCGTATGCCGACCGAGACACCTGTCGACGGGCTGGCTTTCCTTCCCGACGGTGATCTGGCGTCCGGTCACGCCGAAGGGCGCGGGTATCGCTGGAACGTCTCCACCGGGCAGGTGATGGGGCGGATCGGTGGCGAAGGAAGAGAGACCCTGTTGGGGCCGGTCGGGCCGGACAGGTTGGCCATGCAGGATCGCGAGAATGGCACGGTTCGGATCTACGGGCCGGACGGCTCTGTCCGGATGGTCCTTTCCGGTCGGCGGTTCAGCCGCGCGGTTCTGGAGCCGGGCGGTGCAAGGCTGTTTGGCCATGTGGCCGGACCGCAGGCCGCTGCCGTGTTGGCAGACCTGGCAACCGGGCAGGTCCTGCGCGAAGCGCCTCGGCAGGCCGACGCGATTACGACGCTGGTCTTCAGCCCCGACAGTACCCGCCTGGCACTGGGCGGATCGGCCGGCGTCCCCTTGCAGGTCTGGGCCTGGGAGGACGGGCAGGTGACCTATCGTGTGGACGAGGCGCAGGGGCCTGCCGCGCTGGCGTGGCAACCGCATGGCGCAGGACTGGCTGTGCAGGGCGCGGAAGACCAGCCCCTGCGGCTGCTGGATTTCGGGGAGGAGACCCGGTCTGCCCTCCTGCCCGGAGATGTGCGCGTTTTGAGGTTCGATCCGACGGGGGCCTACCTTGCACGGAGCGATTCCCGAGGCCAGGTGACACTGTTGGACGCGGCGACCGGCGAGGTGCTGCGCGATGTCGAAGGGGACGACGCCGCTTTTTCGCGCGATGGCCGGATCCTGGCCGTGGCCCGAAACAGGCCGAAACCGGAGATTGCCCTGATCGACCCGGAGACCGGTGAACACGGTCAGATCCTTCAGATGCCGTTTTCCCGGGTTGGTCCGCTGGGTTTTCGGGGCGCATCGCAAGAGGTGGTGGCGGTGGTACAGGGCCGGGGCGTTACGGCGCGCTGGATGCTTGCCTTGTGGAACGCCGAGGATGGCACCTTGATCCGCCGCTTTGGCCAGTTGGACAACCCGCCGCACGCGATGGCCGTCAGCCCTGACGGACGCTTTGTCGCCGTCGCAGAAGAAGGCAGCCCCGAGGTCCTGATTTGGGATATGTCGGTGGGGCGTTTCCTGTGGCGGCTGCAGACCGGCGGCGCCGAGGTTCGGGCGCTGGATTTCGCCCCGGACGGCCTGCGGATTGCGGCCGCGCTGGCGCCGGGGGGCGTGGTGCTGTGGGACATGATCAATGGCCAGGTCAAGGGGCGGTTGGCGGTTTACCCGGATGGGACGGCGGCGCAGGTGGGCGCGACACTGTTCCTGTCCAGCCCCGTCATGCTGGACCGCGTCGCGGTGCGACTGCCCGACGGAAACTTCTTGCCTGTGCGTCAGGTGCTGCTGGAGGGGTTGCCCGATTTCGTGCCTGCCGATCTGCCGCTGGCAGAACAGGTGCAGGTCTTGCTGGGGCGCCTGCGCGAAGGCGACGAGGATGCGCACCTATTGCTGGTCGACGGTCGAGCGCTGGCCTTTGATCTGGAATTCCGCAAGGAGATGCAGCGCCAGCTCAAGGCCGGAGAGTTCTACACCGGTCCCATCGATGGTGACATCGGCCGTGGCAGTCGCCGGGCGCTGCAACTGTTCGCGGCGGGGGCCGAGGACTAGGAAAGGGGTGAAACGTCTGCCCTTTGCGTCAGGCCCCCGCATCCGGTCCCTCTCGGGAAAGGTTTCGCCTGGCTGGAAAGAGAAGGCGCCCTGTCAGTTCCGACCGGGCCACCCGGCGCACCTGTTCGGCCCTGCGCAGGATCGCGGCATCCTGTTGCCAATCGGCAAAGGCACCGGTGTCATGCAGCAGGGCCATGACTTCATCATAGAGATCGTCCATCTGTGGCCCCCCGGGGTGATGCCCTTCAAGGCTGGCCGGTCCAGGTGAAGACCGGGTTAAAACGGACGGATGGGGGCGGGGGCCTGCGCCTCGGCAAAGCCGTGCGCCGCTGCCAGTGGCATGGCCGAGCCGCGCAGTTCCTGCGCCAGGGCGCGCAGGGATTTCGCTGTCTCGTAAAAGCCCTGCGCCTCACAATCGGTGGCCGACTGGATTGCGCGTTCGATGAGATCTTCGGGGTACATGTTTTTGCTTCCTTACCGCTCGATTTTTTTCATCAAAATGACATCTTCCTCTTAATGAGGCGTTAATCTGGATGACATTGCGGTTAAGCGGATGCGAAAAACCGCCGGTTTCCGGGGGCGCGGCGGGTCAGTCCCCCGGCGTCGCCTTGCGGGCCAGTTCCAGGAAGACACGGTGTTCCGCCTCGGTGAGGCCCGGCAGGATCTCGGCCTGCAAGGCGGTGATCACGGGCAGCGCGCGCCGGAACATCTCTGCCCCCTCCGGCGTCAATGTCACTTCCCGGGCGCGGCGGTCGCGCCGGGACACCTGCCGCCTGACCCAGCCTTTCTGTTCCAGCCGGTCGATGACGCCGCCGATGGTGGCGCGGTCATAGGCGATGCGCGCGCCGATGGTGGCCTGGTCGATGCCGGGTTCGTCATGCACCGCTTTCATTGCCGCGAACTGCACCGGCGTCAGCTCCAGCCCGGCGGCGCGGGTGCGGGTGTGAAAGACATTGGTCGAGGCCTGGTGCAAGCGGCGGATCAGGTGCCCGGCCAGGGACTCCAGCGGCATGTCTTCCGCTTCCTCTCGATCCGGTGTGCCTGCATCCATCATTCCGGTCCCCTTGGGTGCCTTTCGCTGATTTTGTAAGTGTACGGATCTTTTTCTTGACGCGCAATGCTCCGTATGCAAATCATATGTCTACATATCAGTTACCCGAGTCAGGGGAATGATAGGGGCAGGATCCGGCCTGGGGCCGACCTGCGGAGGAGAGAGGACCAGAGCCATGAGTGATCTTCCCATCATCATCGCCGGCGGCGGCATCGGCGGCCTGGCGGCTGCCTGTGGGCTGGCCCGCAAGGGACAGCGCAGCATCGTCGTCGAGCAGGCGCCGCAACTGGGCGAGATCGGCGCCGGCATCCAGATCGGCCCCAACGCCTTTCACTGTTTCGATTACCTCGGTGTCGGGGACGAGGCGCGCAGCAAGGCCGTCTACATCGACGCGCTGCGCCTGATGGACGCCCAGACCGCCGAGGACATCACCCGCATCCCGTTGGATGAGCCGTTCCGCAAGTTCTACGGCAACCCCTACGCCGTGGTGCACCGGGCCGACCTGCATGGCGTCCTGCTGAAATACTGCGAGGACAGCCCGCTGATCGACCTGCGCACGGATCACAAGGTGCTGGGCTATGAACAGGACGGCAGCAGCGTCACCCTGCTGCTGGACGGGCGCGACCCCATAAAGGGGCGTTTCCTGATCGGCGCCGAGGGGCTGCGCTCTCCGATCCGGTCGCAGATGATCGGCGATGGCGAACCGCGCATTTCCGGCCACACCACCTACCGCAGCGTCATCCCGACCGAGCAGATGCCCGAGGACCTGCGCTGGAACGCGGCGACGCTCTGGGCCGGGCCCAAGTGCCATATCGTGCACTACCCGCTGAAAGGCTGGAAGGTTTTCAACCTTGTCGTGACCTATCACCGCGATGTGCGGGAGGCGATCGCCGGCAAGCCCGTCAGCAAGGAAGAGGTCGCGCAGGGGTTCGAACACATTCACCCCAAGGCGCGGCAGGTGATCGAGCATGGCGACAACTGGAAACTCTGGGTCCTCTGCGATCGTGACCCGATTTCCAACTGGGTGGACGGACGCGTGGCGCTTCTGGGCGATGCGGCGCACCCGATGCTGCAATATTTCGCCCAGGGCGCCTGCATGGCGATGGAGGACGCGGTGGCGCTCTCCCATTGCATCGAGAATTTCGGTGAGGACACCGAGGACGCGCTGCAGCGCTACCAGGAGATGCGCAAGGTCCGCACCGCGCGCGTCCAGATGAACTCGCGCCTGATCGGCGAATACATCTACCACCCCGGCGACGCACAGGCCGCGGTCCGCAATTCCGTCATGCGCTCGATGAGCGCGGACGACTGGTACAACCAGCTGAACTGGCTTTACGGCTCGAACGGGCTGGACACGGGCGCGGCGACATCCGCAGCCGCCGAATGACTTGAGGAAGGATCACTTCATGGGCTTTGTCTTTGAACCCGCCGTCACCCCCAGCGTCGCCGTTGCAGGCAGCGGGGACCGCATTCCGGTGCGGCGCATCTTCTGCATCGGGCGCAACTATGCCGCCCACGCGCGCGAGATGGGCAAGGACCCGGACCGCGATCCGCCGTTCTTCTTTCTCAAACCCGCCGATGCGGTGGTCGAGGACGGCGCGACGATCCCCTATCCGCCGCAGACCGAGAACTTTCACTATGAGGCCGAACTCGTCGCCGTGATCGGCACCGGCGGTGTGAACATTCCCGAGGACAAGGCTCTGGATCACGTCTGGGGCTATGGCGTCGGCAATGACCTGACCCGCCGTGACCTGCAGCTGAAGGCGCGCGAGCAGGGCCGCCCCTGGGATCTTGGCAAGGGGTTCGACAACTCGGCCCCCATCGCGCCGATCCACCCGGTCTCTGCCGTGGGTCATCCCTCCAAGGGGGCGATCAAGCTGACCGTCAACGGCGAGGTCAAGCAGGAGGCCGACCTCAGCGAACTGATCTGGTCCATCCCCGAGATGATCTCGATCCTGTCGCAGTCCTTCGCGCTGAAGCCGGGCGACCTGATCATGACCGGCACGCCTGCCGGCGTCGGCCCCTTGCAGCCCGGCGATACCTGCGTCGTCGAGGTCGAGGGCCTGGGCACCTGCACCACCCATATCGGCCCCCGCGCATGAGCCTGACGCTGCACAACTTCTTTCGTTCGTCGACCTCGACGCGGCTGCGCGCCGCGTTGAACCTCAAGGGGCTGGAATACGACTACCTGGCCTACGCCCTGCGCAAGGGAGAGACGCGGACGCCGGAGTACCTGGCCAAGAACCCGCAAGGCCTGGTGCCGTCGCTGGAGCTGGAGGACGGAACGACCCTGATCCAGTCGCTGGCCATCATCGAATGGCTGGAAGAGACCCACCCGGAGCCCGCGCTTTTGCCCGCCGATCCGCTGGGCCGGGCCCGGGTGCGCGGCCTGGCCTGCATGATCGCCTGCGAGATCCATCCGCTGAACAACCTGCGGGTCCTGTTCCGCCTGCGCGACCAGTTCGGCGCCGATGAAGCGGCGCAGAAGGCCTGGTTCACGCATTGGGTTGCCACCACTTTCGACGCTCTAGAAGAGGCGTTGCAGGACGCGCGGACCGGTCGCTACTGTCACGGAGATACGCCGGGGCTGGCCGATCTGTGCCTTTACGCGCAGGTCTGGAACAACCGGCGCTTTGACATCCCGGTCGCGGACTGGCCGACCATCGCGCGGATCTTCGCGGAGCTCGACGCGCTGCCCGCCTTCCGCGACGCGTCCCCGCCCAACCAGCCCGACGCGGCCTGACAACGCGTTTCCAAGGAGGAGAGTTATGGACAACGCCATGCAACCCGAGGACACGCCGGAGCTGCGCGCGCTATACCAGGGGTTCAAGGACAATCACCTGAACCCGCTGTGGACGCAGACCGGCGACCTGATGCCGCTGCACCCCAGGCCCAAGGCCGTGCCCCATGTCTGGCGCTGGGCCGATCTTTTGCCACTGGCCGAGCGGTCTGGCGAACTGGTGCCGGTGGGCCGGGGCGGCGAACGTCGCGCCATCGGCCTCGCCAACCCCGGGCTTGGCGGGCGGGCCTATGTCTCGCCCACGCTCTGGGCCGCGATCCAGTACCTCTGCCCCGGCGAAAACGCACCCGAGCATCGCCACGCCCAGAACGCCTTTCGCTTCGTCGTCGAGGGCGAGGGGGTCTGGACGGTGGTCGACGGCGACCCGGTGCGGATGTCGCGCGGCGATCTGCTGTTGACGCCGGGCTGGCGGTTCCACGGGCACCACAATGTCGCGACCGAGCCGATGGCCTGGATCGACGGGCTGGACATTCCCTTCAGCCAGCAGATGGACGTTGGCTTCTTCGAGTTCGGCGCGGAACGGGTCACCGACAATGCCACGCCGAACTATTCCCAGGGCGAACGCCTGTGGTGCCACCCGGGCCTGCGGCCCCTGTCGCACCTGCAGGACACCGTCGCCTCGCCCATCGGCGCCTATCGCTGGGAGTTCACCGACCAGGCGCTGACCCAGCAATTGCTGCTGGAGGATGAGGGCATGCCGGCCACCGTCGAACAGGGCCACGCGGCGATCCGCTACGTCAACCCGACCACCGGCGGCGACGTGATGCCGACGATCCGCTGCGAGTTCCACCGCCTGCGCGCCGGGGCCGAGACGCCCGAGCGGCGCGAAGTCGGGTCGACCGTGTTCCAGGTCTTCGAGGGGCAAGGGGCGGTTGTCATGGGGGGCGAGACGCACAGGCTGGAAAAGGGCGACATGTTCGTGATCCCGTCCTGGGTGCCGTGGTCCTTGCAGGCGGAAACCCAGTTCGACCTGTTCCGCTTTTCCGATGCGCCGATCATGGAGCGTCTGAATTTCATGCGGACGGCGGTCGAAGGGCAATGAGCCTGACGGCCGAGGAACAGGCCGCGCGCGAGGCCTTGCGCGCGCGTCAGGGGGCAGGGGCGCGCTATGATGCGGCCTCGGCCCCGGCAGGGGATCTGCTGCTGGCCCGGCGCGGCGCGGCCTATTTCGCCCGCAAGCTGGCCGAGCTGTCGGATGCCGACCTGGACGCGCCGTCCCTGCGCGAGGGCGTCCGGCGTCGGGCGCTGATTGCCGAGGTCGGCTATCACGCGCGGGCTCTCGCGCAGCAGGTGGGCGCCGTGCGGGCCGGGGACAGCGTTCAGCCGATAGCGCCAGAGGCCCATCGCGCGGAGATCGCCCAGGGGGCCACGCTGCCGCCGCGCGCGTTGCGCAGCCTGGTGCACCATGCGGCGATCCACCTGGACGTCGAATGGCGCGACCTGACCGACGAGGGATGGACCCTGTCGGCGCCTCTGGAGGGCCAGGCCGTCACCCCGCTGCGCCAGACGCCCCGCCTGCGTGCGCGGGTGGTGTGGCAAGGCGCTCTGGACCTGGGCAATGGCGGTCGGCTCGCCGATGTGCCCGCCGACCTGCGTAAGAACATCACGTTCGGGCAAGTCTGATCCGGGGCTGCACAAGTCAATACGGCCGGCGAAGGCAGACAGGCCGTCCGGGTCTCTCTGCCTTC
>NZ_FMZI01000009.1 GCF_900101505.1 Antarctobacter albus | reverse complement strand
CGTCTTCCAGCGTCGTCACCTCGAAGCCGTCCATCGCCGCCTGCAGGGCGCAGATCGGGTCGATCTCGGTCACTTTCACGCGGGCACCGGCGCCGCGCAGCGAGGCGGCAGAGCCCTTGCCGACGTCGCCGTAACCGCAGACCACGGCGACCTTGCCGGCCATCATCGTGTCGGTGGCGCGGCGGATGCCGTCGACCAGCGATTCCTTGCAGCCGTACTTGTTGTCGAACTTCGACTTGGTCACGCTGTCGTTGACGTTGATCGCCGGGAAGGGCAGCTGGCCGTCGCGCACCAGCTGGTACAGGCGGTTGACGCCGGTGGTGGTTTCCTCGGACACGCCCAGGATCTGGTCGCGGGTCTTGGTGAACCAGCCGGGGCTTGCCGCCATGCGCTTCTTGATCTGCGCCTTGATGACTTCCTCTTCTTCCGAGGTCGGCACGGCGATGATGTCCTCACCCGCCTCGGCGCGCGCCCCCAGCAGGACGTAGAGCGTGGCGTCGCCGCCATCGTCCAGGATCATGTTCGGGCCATCGTCGAACAGGAAGGACTTGTCGAGGTAATCCCAATGCTCTTCCAGCGTCTGGCCCTTGATCGCGAAGACCGGGATGCCTGCCTCGGCGATGGCGGCGGCAGCATGGTCCTGGGTCGAGAAGATGTTGCAGGACGCCCAGCGCACGTCGGCGCCCAGCGCCACCAGGGTTTCGATCAGGACAGCGGTCTGGATCGTCATGTGCAAGGAACCGACGATGCGCGCGCCTTTCAGCGGTTTCGCCTCGCCGTATTCCGCGCGCAGCGCCATCAGGCCCGGCATCTCGGTTTCGGCAATGTCGAGTTCCTTGCGGCCGAACCCGGCCAATGCAATGTCCTTGACGATGTAATCCTGGGTCATCTCGGTTCCTTCGAATGCGGTGGCGCGCCTCTTGTGCGGGGCGGCGATGCTCTGGCCAGCAGGTAGCACCGGCGGCCTTCGCGTACAACGCCATACTCCGCCGCAGGGCCGTGACGTTCCGGCCAGCGCCCGATTTACAAGCAGGAATTCGCGTCTTAGTCAGGGCCGCGCAGCAGGACCCCGGGGAAGAGTATGGCGAAACAGACGCGAGCCTGGCAAAGGATGCTTTCGGGGCGCAGGCTGGACCTGCTGGACCCGACGCCGCTGGATATCGAGATCGAGGACATCGCCCACGGGCTGGCCTTTGTCGCCCGCTGGAACGGGCAGACGCGCGGCGACTATGCCTATTCGGTGGCCGAGCATTCCCTGCTGGTCGAGGTGATATTCGGCCGGCTTTGCCCGCAGGCGCGCGTGGCCGACCGGCTGACCGCGCTGCTGCACGACGCGCCGGAATACGTGATCGGCGACATGATCTCTCCGGTGAAGGCCGCTGTCGGTCCGAACTACGAAGAACTGGACAAGCGGCTCTCCGCCGCCATCCACATCCGCTTTGGCCTGCCCGCCGCCACGCCGCAGCGGCTGAAAAAGCAGATCAAGAAGGCGGACCGTATCAGTGCCTGGATGGAGGCGACCCAGATCGCCGGGTTTACCCATGCCGAGGCGGACAGGTTCTTTGGCGCGCCCGACATGGACATGATCGCCGATCTGTCGATCCACCTGCGCCCGCCGGTCGAGGTGCGCGCAGATTTCACCGCCCGCCACGCGGCCCTGTTGCAGGAGATGCCCCGATGACGATCACGATACGCCGCGCCGGTCCGCTGGACGCCCGTCCCCTGGCCGAGTTGCTGAACGAGGTGATCGCCGCAGGCGGCACCACCGCCATGACCCGACCCGTCGATGCCGAGGACCTGCGCGGCTGGATCACGCGCTGTCCCGACCGCGCCGCCTGGCACCTGGCCGAGGATGACAGCGGCGAGGTCATGGGGTTCCAGTGGATCGAACCGGCGGAGTATTTGCCGGAAGACGCGGCCGAGATCGCCACCTTTGCCCGCCGTGGCCGGACCGGGCTTGGCATCGGCTCGGCGCTGTTTCGCGAAACCGAAAAGGCCGCCCGTGCACTTGGCTATCGCTGGATCAATGCCAACATCCGCTCGGACAATATGGGCGGGCTGGCCTACTACCAGAGCCGGGGGTTCGAGGACTACGGAACCAAGCCCGGCGTCCGATTGGATGATGGCCGGACCGTCGACAAGGTACTGAAACGCTACGACCTCTGACCGCGCAACGCAGGGTGCGCTGTGGCCTGGCGCGCCCCGTCCAGGACGTACCGCAACCATGCTCCGGGCGCGCAGGCGACGGGCAGGGCCGCAACCGCCCTCAGGGCCGCGTCTTCCTTTTCGATGTCCCGACGCATTCCACGGCCAGCGGCATCGTATCGGCGCGTTGCACGCATCATGTCTTCTGATAACTGAAGCATCGTATTCTCCCAGGGCACCTTCGGCCCAGGGCTATAAATAACTTGAGTTCCGACAAATCCTGAGTCAGGAATTTTTCGTGACCTTTAAGTTGGACTACAAGATGGCAGAGATCGACTGGCACCACCTCCCGCCGCTTTCCAGCCTGCGCGCCTTTGAGGCGACGGCGCGGCTGCAGGGGTTTTCCGCCGCCGCACGCGCCCTGAACGTGACCCCCGCCGCCGTGGCCCAGCAGGTGCGGTCACTTGAATCAGAGGTTGGCGCGAAACTCGTGCGGCGCGAAGGCCGGGGGCTGGTTCTGACGGAGGCCGGTCAGCAACTCGCCAAACCCATGACCGAGGCGTTTTCCCTTTTGGCGAATGGCATCGACGGGCTGCGGCAGCGAGAGGCCAGCCGTGGGATCCGTGCAACCACCACCACCTTTATCGTGGACGCGGTGATCCTGCCCAAACTCTGTGACTTCTGGTGCGCACATCCGGAAATCCCGGTCTCCTTCGTGCCCGGGGCCTGCCTGTCGCCGGTGGATTTCGACGGGTTCGACATCGGCATCCGCATCGGAACACCCGAGGACTGGCCGGACTATCGCTGCGAGCCCCTGATCGAATGCGAAACGGTCTTCGTTGCCGCGCCGAAACTCGCGGCGTCTGCGGCGCCGCAGGATCTGCCCTGGATCCTGGGTCCGGCGGACCGCCCCGATGCCCGCATGCTGGCGGAAACGGGGATCGACGTGGACAGGGTCGCACGCCGCGACATAGGCGAGATTTCACTTGAGATCGAGGCGGCGCGGCGCGGCATCGGCGCCATCATGGCGACGGATGTCATCGTGCGCCGCCACCTGGACGACGGGTCATTGGTCAAGCTGGACCTGACCTATCCGCGCAAGTCGGTCTACCACGTCATCCTGCCCAGCGGCCCGGTCAGACCGTCCGTGCGTACCTTCGTCGACTGGCTGAAATCCAGCGTCGCCACTTAGCGCGGGCTGCGCTTCGCCAGGATGCGCTGCAGTGTCCGGCGGTGCATGTTCAGCCGCCGCGCGGTTTCCGAGACGTTGCGATCACACAGCTCGTAGACCCGCTGGATATGCTCCCAACGCACGCGGTCGGCGCTCATCGGGTTTTCCGGGGGCGGCGGCAGGTCGTCGCCCTTGGCCAGCAGCGCGTTGGTGATGTCGGTCGCGTCCGCAGGTTTCGACAGGTAATCCGTCGCCCCGATCTTGACCGCGGCGACGGCGGTGGCAATGGCACCATAGCCGGTCAGCACGACCACGCGGCTGTCGGGCCGCTTTTCGCGCAGCACCTCGACCACGTCCAGGCCGTTGCCATCCTCAAGCCGCAGGTCGACAACCGCATAGGCCGGCGGGCGGGCGGTGGCGATGGCCGTACCCGCCGCGACAGATCCGGCCATCTCGACCTCGAAACCGCGTTTTTCCATAGCCTTGGCGAGGCGCCTCAGGAAAGGTTCGTCGTCATCGACCAGGAGCAACGAGCGGTCGGCTCCCAGTTCTTCGATGCTGCGTTCCGCCAATAGCCTTCCTCCCGCCACAACTGCGTGAAAACGAGTATTAGCGGGCTAAGTTCCGGCGGTCAAACGCATCCGGACAAGTCAAGATGCCTCGATGAAGCAGGCCGTGCGGTCAGCCATCTGCTCGGGCGTGACCTCGCGCCGGAAGAACTCGACAAAACCCTGTTCGGGCAGCACCAGGTAAGTGAAGGTCGAGTGGTCGACCAGATAGTATTCCGGGTCCGCGTCGGCCTCTTTGCGGTAGTAGGTCCGGTAGGCCTGGCTGGCCGCCTTGACCTGTTCGGCAGAGCCGGTCAGCCCGATCATCTTGTCGTGGATCACCTCGGCGAACTCGCCCACCACCTCGGGCGTGTCCCGCTCGGGGTCGATGGAAATGAAGACCGGGGTCACGTCGTAGCCGCGTTCCGCCAGCACATCGACGGCATCGGCGTTACGCGCGGTGTCGAAGGGACAGACATCGGGACAGAAGGTGTAGCCGAAATACACCAGGCTGGGCTTGGTGATCACATCCTTGTCGGTCACCGTCTCACCGTTCTTGTTCAACAGCTCGAAAGGTCCACCAATGGTTTCCGCGCCCCCGGCGATCTTGCTGGTCCGGCACTGGGCAAAGGGATCGTCCGAGGCGGATTGCTGAGTGTAGACCCAGACACCGGCGCTGATGGCGACGAGACCGGCGAAGGCGGCGATTGCGGCAAGACGCTGCATGACTTTCTTCCTCTGGAATGGTTTAGCTGTAGCTATCTGTTGAGGGGCTGGACGCAAGAGGGACGAAAGGGCGCAGATGGCGCAAGGGGATCTCGGACTGATCGGCGACGAACAGCGTAGCAACTGGATCCGGCTGCGCACGATGATCCTGTTGCGCTGGTTCGCGGTGATCGGACAGCTGATCGCGATCACCCTGGCCCAGCGGCTCTACAACCTGCAGCTGGAACTGGGCCTGTGTTACCTGGCCGTGGGTGTCTCGATCGTCGGCAACCTGATCGCGATCTCGGTTTTTCCCGAAAACAAGCGGTTGAGCGAGACAGAGAACTTCATGATGGTGATGTTCGACCTCTTGCAGCTGTGTTTCCTGCTGTACCTGACGGGTGGGCTGCACAACCCGTTCTCGTTGCTGGTACTGGCGCCGGTCACCGTTTCGGCGGCTGTGCTCAGCCTGCGGTCGACCTTTCTGCTGGGGTTCACTGCCTTCGCGCTGGTTACGGGCATGGTCTATTACCACCTGCCCCTGCGCACCGAGCAGGGGTTCATCCTGCGCATTCCTGACATTTTCGTGTACGGCCAATGGGCAGCAATCTGCATCGCGCTGGTCTTTATCTCTGTCTACTCGCGCCGCATCACGCGCGAGATGAATTCCATGTCCGACGCGCTGGCCGCCACGCAGATGGCGCTGGCCCGGGCACAGAAACTGAACGACCTCGGCGGCGTGGTGGCCGCTGCGGCGCATGAACTTGGCACGCCGCTGGCCACGATCAAGCTGACCTCGTCGGAACTGGCCGAGGAACTGGACGACCATCCCGACCTCGTCGATCTCAAGGAAGACGCGCTCTTGATCCGGGAACAGGCCGACCGCTGCCGCGACATCCTGCGCAGCATGGGGCGGGCGGGCAAGGACGACCTGCACATGCGCCACGCGCCCCTGATCGAGGTGATCCGCGAGGCCGCCGAACCGCACCAGGACCGGGGCAAGGAAATCCTGATCGAGGAGGGGCCGGGCCCCGGGGGCGACTATGCCCAGCCGCAGATCCTGCGCCGCCCCGAGGTGATCCACGGGCTGCGCAACCTGGTCCAGAATGCGGTGGATTTCGCGCGGACCAAGGTCTGGGTCGAGGCGATGTGGACGGATGACGTGATTTCCATCCGTATCGTCGATGACGGGCGCGGCTTTCCCCAGCACCTGATCGGCCGCATCGGCGACCCTTTCGTGCGCCGCCGCCGCAGCGAAAGCGAAAAACGCGCGCGCCCGGAATATGAGGGCATGGGCCTTGGGCTTTTCATCGCCAAGACCCTGCTTGAACGCACCGGGGCCGAGCTAAGCTTTGCCAATGGATCGGACCCCTACTCGGCGGTGTCGGACCAGTCCGAACGCCGCGGCGCCATCGTCGAGGTGGTCTGGCCACACAGCAAGATCGTCGCCGACGCCGCAAAACCGGGGACCGCGCTGGGAGAGAACCGCCCGATTGAAATTTAAGATGACTTTAACCTTAATGTTTTATGCTTAACGCGAAATTAACCAAACTGAAATCAACCTGAAGGCCAATCCGCGGGACACGGGTAAGAGGCAGGACCTTGGAGGATCTATTAATTCTGGCAATCGGCGCCGGTGCCGCCGCGGCATTCATGGCCGCCGCACTGATCCTGTTCACGCTGTGCCCGCGCCGATCGCAGTTGCAGCACTCTGGAACGCCGGAAACCGTACTGCTGTTCCGAAACGGCGAAGTTGTCGATTTCACCCAGGATGCCGCAGTGCTGTTCGATCGCACGGTGCTGACCGGTATGGGCTGGGACGAGGTGCGCGAAACGCTATTGCCCGGCTTCCCGGATCTGCCGGAAGAGCTGCCGGGCCGGCCCTTGCACTGGCGTTCGCCTCATGTCGGCAATGCCGAACTGTGGGCCGACCCCGCGGGCAGCCGGCTGCACCTGCGTCTGCAATGCACGCCCGACGGCGCCGCCACGCTGTTCCGGGCCCGCTGCCAGAGCGACGAGTACCACCGCCTTTCGGAAATGTCGCGCAACGCCCCCGATGCGCTCTGGCAAACCGATGATGACGGGCAACTGATCTGGTACAACGAGGCCTACGAACACCTGTGCGCAAGCACCGGGCACGAAATCGACGGCACCTGTCCCGTCGACATCGAACTGCCCTCCAAACGAGTCGAGCGCAGCACCCGCATCAGCATCAAGCCCGAGGGGCAGCCGCAGCGCTGGCT
Source organism: Antarctobacter albus (assembly GCF_900101505.1). Taxonomy (GTDB): domain Bacteria; phylum Pseudomonadota; class Alphaproteobacteria; order Rhodobacterales; family Rhodobacteraceae; genus Antarctobacter; species Antarctobacter albus. The sequence continues at coordinate 219,089 of NZ_FMZI01000009.1, read as the reverse complement.
CGAAGTCGTCTCGCGCCCGGTCGAACACGGCTGGGTGCATTACGCCACAAGCATCGACAGCCTCGTCAACGCCGAGATGGCGCAGCGCAACTTCGTCCAGACGCTGACCAAGACCTTTGCCCACCTGCCCATCGGTCTGGCCGTCTTTGACCGTGACCGGCAACTGGTGCTGTTCAACCCGGCGCTGGTGGACCTGACACATCTGCCGGTGGATTTCCTTTCGGCCAAACCCAACCTCCTGTCCTTCTTCGATCACATGCGGGAAAACCGCATGATGCCCGAACCCAAGAACTATGCCTCCTGGCGGGACAAGCTCTATGACGTGGTTTCGGCCGCGCGCGAAGACCGCTATTGCGAGACCTGGAACCTGCCCTCTGGCCTGACCTACAAGATCACCGGCCGCCCGCATCCGGACGGCGCCGTCGCCTTCCTGATCGAGGACATCAGCGCCGAGATCTCGCTCACCCGCCGCTTCCGCTCGGAACTGGAATTGACGCAATCGGTGCTGGATTGTTTCGACGACGCGGTGGCCGTCTTCTCTCGGCTGGGTGTGCTGACCTTTTCCAACGCCGCCTACCGGGCACAGTGGAAATGCGACCCCGACAGCGCCTTTGCCGAGATCACCATCGTCGATGCCACCAAGGAATGGCAGCAGGATTGCCAGCCCAGCCCGATCTGGGCCGACCTGCGCGAATTTGTCCTGACCCTGCGTGACCGCCAGGGCTGGGAGGCGCAATTGACCCGCAAGTCCGGTGAACAACTGCGCTGCATGGTACAGCCTGTGGCTGCCGGGGCGACCCTTGTCCGCTTTACCAGCCTGCCCGTCCAGGCAGAGGAAACCGCCCAGCCCGACAATCGCCGGAAAGCGGTGGGATAGCCGCTTGCAGGCCCCTGCGCGGCGCCGGTATCCTCGCCGCCATGACCACCCGCCAGACCGCCCTCACCCTGCCCACGCCAGAGGCCACCTGCGCCCTGGCCCGCCGCATCGGCGCCGGTCTCCGGCCCGGCGACGTTCTGCTGCTGACGGGTGAGATCGGCGCCGGAAAAACCCATTTCGCGCGCTGCCTGATCCAGTCCCTGCTGGACGAACCAGAGGACGTGCCCTCACCCACCTTCACCCTTGTCCAGACCTACGACACCGCCACTGGCGAGCTCTGGCATGCCGATCTCTACCGGCTCACCGGCCCGGACGAGAGCGTCGAACTGGGCCTGACAGAGGCCTTTGACACGGCCATCTGCCTCGTCGAATGGCCCGACCGGCTGGAGGATCTGGCCCCCCGCGACGCCCTTCGGCTGAGCTTTGCCGCCGGAAAGGACGAGGACGCCCGGGCGCTGGTGCTGGATTGGGAGGCGCCGCGCTGGGACGCGCTGATCGCGGAGCAGGCGGCGTGAGTGACTTCCTGAGTGCAGCAGGATGGGGCGCCGCCCGGCGAGAGGCGCTGGCCGGGGATGCCTCCGCCCGGCGCTACACGCGGCTGTTCCTTGACGGGCAAACCGCCATCCTGATGCAGGACCCAGAGGGCGACGTGGCGCTTTTTGCCCGCCTGGCCCGGCACCTCTGCGGAATTGGCCTGAGCGCGCCGCGCATCCTGTCCGAGGATACAGCCAACGGCCTCTTGCTGATCGAGGATCTTGGCGACGATCTGGTTGCGCGGCTGGCAGAGACGCCCGCGGCAGAGCGGGACCTCTACCTGCTGGCGACGGATGTTCTGATCGACTTGCACCGACATCCCGCGGCGCCCGACCTGCCCGTCGCCACACCCGATCACCTGGCCCAACAGATCGACCTGGCCTTTATCCACTACACGCAGGCGCCAGAGGCCCTGCCCCGCGCCATCGCCGCCTTCCGCCCCCTGCTAGAGGCCCACGCCCAGCCCGCCGAGGTCATGGTATTGCGGGATTACCACGCCGAGAACATCCTGTTCCTGCCGGATCGTTCGGGCACCGCCCGCGCCGGTCTGCTGGATTTTCAGGACGCCCTGCTGGGACACCGCGCCTATGACCTTGTCTCGCTGATCCAGGACGCGCGCCGTGATGTGCACGCGGACACCGCCGAGGTCTGTATCGCGCATTACTGCACCGCCACCGGGCACGCGGAAACGCCATTCCGCGCCTCTCTGGCCGTGCTGGGCGCCCAGCGCAACCTGCGTATCCTGGGCGTTTTTGCCCGTCTCGCAGCGACGCGGGGCAAGCCGCATTACATCGACCTGATCCCGCGCGTCTGGGCACACCTGCAGAACGACCTTGCGCACCCGCTGCTGGCCCCGGTGAAAGAGGTCCTCGACACCGCCCTGCCCGCGCCCTCGCCGGACCATCTGACAAGGTTGAAATCCCCATGCCCGACGCCGTGATGCTCTTTGCCGCCGGGTTCGGCACCCGCATGGGGGCACTGACGGCCACCCGGCCCAAACCCCTGATCGAGGTCGCCGGGAAACCCCTGCTGGATCACGCGCTGGACCTGACCGCCGGGATCGCGACCCGCGTCGTGAATGCGCATTACCTGTCGGACCAGATCGAAAGCCACCTGAACGGGACCGGCATCCATGTCTCTGTCGAACATCCCGACATCCTGGACACCGGCGGCGGGTTGCGGTTTGCCCTGCCGAAACTGGGTGCACACCCTGTATACACGCTGAACACAGACGCCATCTGGAACGGTCCGAACCCCTTGGACCTGCTGCGCGCGGCCTGGGATCCGGCGCGAATGGACGCGCTTCTGCTCTGCGTCCCGCTGGCCCGCGCCGAGGGCCGCAAGACCCCCGGTGATTTCAGCCTGCAGCCGGACGGGCAACTGTGCCGCAAGGGCGATCTTGTCTACACCGGCGCGCAGATCATCAAGACAGAGGGGCTGCACGCCATCCCCGACAAGGTCTTTTCGCTCAATCGCCTGTGGAATGCCCAGGCGGAAACGGGCCGCCTTTGCGGCCTCACCTACCCGGGCCAATGGTGCGATGTGGGCCACCCCGAAGGCATCGCGCTGGCCGAAGGACTTTTGCATGTTTGACGACACGGGACCGCGCCTGTTCGGCCTGCCGCCGGGCGCCGATTTCGCCAGTGAACTTGTCGCGGGCCTGCGCGCCCGCCTGGGCGATGCCCCGCCCGAGGCGCTGGCGCGGGTGGAAATCTACGTCAACTCCGACCGCATGGCGCGGCGCCTGCGCGAAGTGTTCGACAAGGGCCCTGCCAGCCTCCTGCCGCGCATCCGCCTTGTGACCGACCTGGCCGACCCGCTGACGAAGGCCGCCCTGCCCGCGCCAGTGCCCCCGTTGCGCCGGCGGCTGGAACTGACAGGCCTCGTGTCCAAACTGCTGGACCAGGCGCCCGATCTTGCCCCGCGGGCGGCGCTGTTCGACCTGGCCGACAGCCTGGCGACCCTGATGGAGGAAATGCAGGGCGAGGGCGTTGCCCCCGAGGTCATCGAGACCCTCGACGTCTCGGACCAGTCGGGCCATTGGCAACGCGCGCTGACCTTCCTGCGCATCGTGCAACAGTATTTCGTGGCCGACAGCGCCCCCGACCCGCAGGCCTATGCCCGCCGCGCGCTGGACCTGCGCCTGCGGCAATGGCAGGACAGCCCGCCGCAACATCCGATCCTTGTCGCGGGGTCCACAGGGTCGCGCGGGACAACGGCAGCCTTCATGGAGGCGGTGGCGCGGCTACCGCAGGGGGCGGTGATCCTGCCCGGCTTTGACACCGACATGCCGGATCATGTCTGGGACCGGCTGGATACCGCGCTGACCGGTGAGGATCACCCGCAATTCCGCTTTGCCCGGCTGATGCAGGCTTTGGACATGGCGCCCGGAGATGTTCGCCCCTGGACCGAGACACCGCCGCCCAGCCCGGTGCGCAACCGCGTGCTGTCGCTGGCCCTGCGGCCCGCGCCGGTCACGCACCAATGGCTGTCCGAAGGACCCTCGCTGCCGCCACTGGACGCGGCGATGCAGGATGTGACCCTGCTGGAGGCGCCCAGCCAGCGGGACGAGGCGCTGGCCATCGCCCTGCGCCTGCGGCAGGCAGTGGCGGATGGCCAGCGCGCCGCCGTCATCACCCCGGACCGGATGCTGACCCGGCGCGTGACTTCTGCGCTGGACCGCTGGAACATCCTGCCAGACGACAGCGGCGGCACGCCCGCGCAGCTGACCCCTCCCGGGCGACTGCTGCGCCATGTGGCGGAACTCTTCGTCAAACCGCTGACGGCCGAGATGCTGCTGACCCTGCTCAAGCACCCGCTGGTTCACAGCGGCGCCGACCGGGGGCCGCATCTGCTGAATACCCGGGAACTGGAACTGTTCATCCGCCGCAAGGGCATGCCCTATCCCCAGCCCGAACCGCTGGCGCTTTGGGGCGAAAAGCGGTCGCAGGGTGATTGGGCGGCCTGGGTCGGCACACGGTTCTGCGGACAGGAGCGGCCCGGCAAACGCCCCCTGGCCGACTGGATCGCCGACCTGCTGACACTGGCCGGCGCGATCTGTGCCGGGCCGGGCTCCAAAGGCACTGGCGGGCTGTGGCACGAAGCGGCGGGCCGCAAGCTGCAAGGCGTCATGGCCGGACTGGAGAGAGAGGCAGAGCACGGCGCCGAGATGAACGCCCGCGACTTCACCGACCTGCTGGGCGCTTTGATGTCCCGCGAAGAGGTGCGCGACCGCGACGCGCCCCACCCCGACATCCTGATCTGGGGCACGCTGGAGGCACGGGTCATGGATGCCGAGCTGATAATCCTGGCGGGCCTGAACGAGGGCGCCTGGCCGGAACTGCCCGGCGCCGACCCCTGGCTGAACCGGCAGATGCGCGCCAAGGCGGGGCTGCTGCTGCCCGAACGGCGCATCGGCCTGTCGGCGCATGACTTTCAACAGGCGGCGGGCGCACCCGAGGTCTGGCTGTCACGGTCGCTGAAATCGGACGAGGCGGAAACCGTACCCTCACGCTGGGTCAACCGGCTGTTGAACCTGATGCGGGGGCTGGAGACGCAAGGCGGCAAGGAGGTCATCGCCGCGATGCAGGCGCGCGGCAACCGCTGGCTGGCGCTGGCGCGTGCCTCGGAGGTGCCGATCGAGGCCGCGCCAGTGCCGCGTCCCTCACCCGCGCCGCCCCCCGGGACACGGCCCGCGAAACTCTCGGTCACCGAAATCAAGCGGCTGGTGCGCGATCCCTACGCGATCTACGCCAAGCATGTCCTGCGGCTGCGTCCGCTGGATCCGCTGATGCAGGCGCCCGACGCGCTGATGCGCGGCATCCTCACCCACAAGGTGCTGGAGGACTTCGTCAAGGCCACGCAGGAGGAACCGCTGGACCTGCGGCCCGATCGTTTGATGGCGCTGGCCGAACAGATCATCGGCGACCCGGACCAGGTGCCCTTTCCCACCGTCCGTGCGCTGTGGCAGGCGCGCATGGCCCGCATCGCGCCCTGGTTCGTGGAAACCGAGGTGGAACGTCAGGGCCGCGCGACCCCCAGCAAGTACGAGATCAAGGGAGAACGGCAGATCCCCGCGCTGGGCTTTACCCTGAGCGCCACCGCCGACCGGATCGACATCGACGGGCGCGGCGGGGCGCATATCTACGACTACAAGACCGGCGCCGCGCCCTCACCCAAGGAACAGCGCGCCTTTGACAAGCAGTTGCTGCTGGAGGCGGCGATGCTGGACGAGGGCGGCTTCCCCCCGCTGGACCCGCCACATGTGGAACGGGCTGTCTTTGTCTCGCTGCAGCCCTCGAACCCGCGCGAGGTGCTGGCCCCGCTGGAAGACGCGCCGCCCGAACAGGTCTGGCAGGAGTTCGTCGCCCTCATCAGCGCCTATCATGCCGCCGAGACCGGCTTTACCGCCCGCCGCGCCCTGCAAAAGGACAGCGATGCCGGCGATTACGACCACCTCGCCCGGTACGGCGAATGGGACGTGACCGATGCGCCGGTCAAGGAGGTGCTGACATGAGGCGCGACGACGCGACAGAGGCGCAGGTGCGCGCCGCCGAACCGGGGCATTCGACGTGGCTGGCCGCCAATGCCGGATCGGGCAAGACCCGCGTGCTGACCGACCGGGTGGCGCGGCTGCTGCTGGACGGGGTGGACCCGTCGCACATCCTCTGCCTGACCTATACCAAGGCCGCCGCATCCGAGATGCAGAACCGCCTGTTCAAACGGCTGGGTGGCTGGGCGATGTTGGATGAAGCCGCGCTCAGGGGTGAGCTGCGCGAACTGGGCGTCGAAAAGGACCTGACGGGCGATTTCCTGCGCGAGGCGCGCACGTTGTTCGCCCGGGCCATCGAGACGCCGGGCGGGCTGCGCATCCAGACGATCCACTCTTTCTGCGCCTCCCTGCTGCGTCGGTTCCCGCTGGAGGCCCGCGTCACGCCGCAGTTCCAGGAAATGGAGGACCGCGCCGCCGAATTGCTGCGCGCCGAGGTGCTGGACCGGATGGCCGAGGGACCGGAGGCGCATCTGATCCGCGCCATCGCACCCTATGTCTCGGGTGACGACGTGGACAGCATCGCCGCGCAGGTCTGCCGCCACCGCGATGCCTTTGCCCCGCCCAAGGATGCGGGCGGGATCCGCGCCGCATACGGGTTGCGCGAAACGGATGACGAGGACACCCTGCTGGACCAGGTCTTCCTGGGGTCCGAGCTGGACCTCTTCGCGGCGCTGGCCGAGATCCTCGCCAACGGCGGCAAGACCGATCAGACTCTCTCGGGGCAGCTAGGCGCGGTGGAAGCAATGGACAGCGCCGGGCTGGCCCAAGTTCAGGCCGCGCTGCTGACGCAGGCGGGCACGATCCGCAAGACGCTGGGCACCAAGGGGGTGCGGGCCAGCGCCGCCGACCTCTTCGAGGCGCTGGATCAACTCGCCGCACGGGTCGAGGAGGCGCTTGCCATGCAGCGCGCGCTGGCCGCCGCCGACCGCGACACGGCCCTGCACGGTTTCGCGGGCGCCTTCCTGCGCGACTACGACGCCGAGAAACAACGCCGCGGCTGGCTGGATTTCGATGATCTCATCACCCGCGCGCGCGACCTGCTGCGCGATCCGGGCGTCGCGGAATGGGTGCTTTATCGGCTGGACGGCGGCATCGATCATATCCTTGTCGACGAGGCGCAGGACACCTCTCCCGTGCAATGGCAGGTGATCGAACGGCTGGCCCAGGAATTCACCGCAGGCGAGGGCGCGCGGGCCGATGTGCGCCGCACGATCTTTGTCGTCGGCGACAAGAAACAGTCGATCTATTCCTTCCAAGGTGCCGACCCGTCCGAGTTCGACCGGATGCGCGACGATTTCGCCAACCGTCTTGCCCGGACCGACGCGCCGCTGGTGCCTGCCAGCCTCGACTACAGCTTTCGTTCGGCAGAGCCGATCCTGCGGCTGGTCGACAACACCTTTCGCGGCGCCGAGGCCTCGGGGTTCGTGGGTGACGGGCACCTTGCCTTCAAGGAGGCCATGCCCGGGCGGGTCGATCTCTGGCCGCTGGTGGACAAGGTCGGCGACGAGGAGGACGGGCCGTGGCACGAGCCCGTCGACCGGCCCAGTGCCACCCATCACACCGTGCAACTGGCCCAGCGCATCGCGCATTTCATCAAGGAGAGCATCGAGAAAGGCACCCCGCTGCCCGAGGAGGTTGGCCATACCGGCACCTACCGGGCGCGGCCCGTTCACGCGGGCGATTTCCTGATCCTTGTGCAAAAGCGCGGACGCCTGTTCAAGGAGATCATCCGCGCCTGCAAGCAGCAGGACCTGCCCATTGCCGGGGCCGACGTGCTCAAGGTCATGGCGGAACTGGCGGTCAAGGACATCATCGCCCTGCTCAGTTTCCTGTCCACGCCAGAGGATGACCTGTCGCTGGCGACGCTGCTGCGCTCGCCGCTCTTCGGCCTCACGGAACAGGCGCTGTTCAATCTCGCCCACCGGCGGCAGAAAAAATACCTCTGGGAGGAACTGCGCGCCCGGCGCGAGGATTTCCCCGAGGTGCTGCGCGTGCTGGACGACCTGCGCGGGCAAACCGATTTCCTGCGCCCCTATGACCTGATCGACCGGATCCTGACCCGCCACGACGGCCGCCGCCTGCTGATCGGGCGGCTGGGGCCGGAGGCCGAAGATGGCATTAACGCGCTGCTGCAACAGGCCCTGGCCTATGAACAAAGCGCCGTGCCCTCGCTGACCGGGTTCCTGGAATGGGCGCGGTCGGACAACCTGAAGATCAAGCGCGCCCCGGACAGCGCGGGCGAAACCCTGCGGGTGATGACGGTGCATGGTTCCAAGGGGCTGGAGGCGCCCGTGGTCATCCTGCCCGATTGCGCCGAACCGGACACCAAGCTGCGCGACGATCTGTTCACCGACGATGACGGCCCGATGTGGAAGGCCAGCGCGGACGCCATGCCGCCGCGCCAGCAGGCGGTGGTCGACACCGCCAAGGAGAAGGCCGCGCAGGAAAAGGACCGCCTGCTCTATGTCGCCATGACCCGGGCCGAGAAATGGCTGATCGTGGCGGCGGCAGGCGACTTGGGGAAATCCGGCGAGGCTTGGTACGACAAGGTCGCGCGGGGGATGGAGGATTCGGGCCCCGAGCGGGTGATGTTCGATTTCGGCGACCTGGGCAGTGGCGAAGGGCTGCGGCTGGGCCTGTCGGACTGGACGCACTTGCCCCTGGATGTCCACGACAAGCCACGGCCCGCGCCGGTAGACCTGCCCGCCGCGTTGCTGGCCCCGGCGCCGGATCCCGTGGCCGCCACGAAGGCCCTGAAGCCTTCCGAGCTTGGCGGCGCCAAGGCGCTGCCCGGGGCCGCCGGCGATACCGAGGACATGGCCAAGGCGCGCGGCACGGCGCTGCATTACCTGCTGGAAAACCTGGCCCCCCTGCCCGCCGATCAACGCACACAGGCCGCGGATTCGCTCTGTACCCAGATGGAAACGGACCCGGACCTGGCGCTTGTCACCGGGCATCTGCCTGCGATCCGGGACGAGGCGCTGGCGGTGCTGGAGGCGCCCGCGCTGGCGCATGTCTTTGCCCCCGATGCGCTGGCAGAGGTGCCCGTCACCGCCGATCTGCCGGGGCTGGGGCGGATACATGGGATCATCGACCGGCTGCTGATCGCGCCCGACCGGATCACCGCCGTGGATTTCAAATCGAACCGCACGGTGCCCGACGGCGCCGACCATGTGCCAGACGGACTCTTGCGGCAGATGGGGGCCTATGCCGCCACCTTGGCGCAGGTCTATCCCGGTCGGCATATCGACACAGCCCTGGTCTGGACCGCGCGTGCACACTATATGCCGCTGCCGCACGATCTTGTGACACAAGCACTCGGTCGGGCCGCCGCATCTTGACGCGCTGGCGACCCCTCCATACCTTCCCACACCTGAAAAGGCTGCCTCAAATCTCAGGAGATTCCCCAATGGCCACCGTCGCCGTCACCGATGACACCTTCGACGCCGAAGTGAAGAATTCCGACATCCCCGTCGTCGTCGACTTCTGGGCCGAGTGGTGCGGCCCCTGCAAGCAGATCGGCCCCGCCCTCGAAGAACTGGCCGCCGAGATGGAAGGCAAGGTCAAGATCGCCAAGGTCGACGTTGACCAGAACCCGAACACTGCAGCCGCGATGGGCGTGCGCGGCATCCCCGCGCTGTTTGTCTTCAAGGACGGACAGGCGGTGTCGAACCTCGCCGGTGCGCGCCCCAAGGCCGCGCTGCAAAGCTGGATCGAAGAATCGATCTGAGCCGCGTAACCATTTGAATTCGCAGGGGCGCCTTCGGGCGCCCTTGTCGTTTTGCGCGGCATGGCCCATATCGGGCCACAACCGACAAGGAGCGTTCTCATGTCCGACGAGTTTCCCGGCTGGCACGGCACCACGATCATCGGCGTCCGCAAGGGCGGGCAGGTGGTCATCGCGGGCGACGGCCAGGTCAGCCTTGGCCAGACCGTGATCAAGGGCACCGCGCGCAAGGTGCGCCGCCTGTCTCCGGGCGGTCATGACGTGCTCTGCGGCTTTGCCGGGTCCACGGCGGATGCCTTTACCCTGCTGGAACGGCTGGAGAAAAAGCTGGAGGCCGCGCCGGGGCAATTGCAGCGCGCCAGCGTCGAACTGGCCAAGGACTGGCGCACCGACAAGTACCTGCAGAAACTCGAGGCGATGCTGATCGTCACCGACGGCAAGGAGCTTTACGTTATCACAGGCGCCGGCGACGTGCTGGAACCTGAACATGACGTGGCGGCCATCGGGTCGGGCGGGAATTTCGCCCTCGCCGCCGCGCGCGCCATGATGGACACCGATAAATCCGCCGAGGAGGTCGCCCGCACGGCAATGGCCATTGCCGCCGACATCTGCGTCTACACCAACGGCAACCTGACCGTGGAAACCCTGGGCTGAGCCCGGCTCAGCCCCTGCGATGCCAGGCGCCGTCACGCTGCACATAGCTGACGGCGTCGCTTTCGACGAAGCCCGTTTCCCCGGCGGCCCAGCGCGCGATCCGCACATCCGGCCCGTCGAGATCGAGCAGGTTGAAGGTGTTGGGCTCACCCCGCACGCGGCTGGACAGGCAGGTGCCCGCCTGCACGAACAGCAGTTCCGGCCAGGCCCGCATCGGGGCGATCACCGTGTTGTGCAGGTGCCCGGACAGGACGATCCGCGCACCGCATTCCGCAAAGCCCCTCAGCCCCGCATCCGCCCCCTGCATCAGCCGTTTCCGGACCCCGGCGCCGTGTTGCAGCGGATGGTGTAGAACTGCGATCCGCGCCCTGTCGCCCGCCGCGCCGAAGCCTTCGCAGGCCCGGGTGATCCGCCGCGACGACAGCCGCCCGCGCTGCCAGGCAAAGCGGTTTACCGTGTTCACGCCGACGACCACCATGCCATCATCGGCATATCGCGGTTCGAGGTCCTGATGGATGGCACGCCGATAGCGCCGCCAGGGCGCCACCATCCGCAGCCAGAGATTATCGAGCGGGGTATCGTGGTTGCCCGGAACAGCCAACCAAGGCGCATCGAGACGATCCAGAAAGGCGCGCGCCCGGGCAAACTGGCCCACCCGCGCGCGCTGGGTGAAATCGCCCGAGATCACCACCAGGTCCGGTGTCAACCGGCCGATCACGTCCAGCAGCGGCTGTTCCAGGTCCTCCCGCGCGCGCCCGTAGTGCAGGTCCGACAGGTGGAGTATTCGCTTCATTTCCTCTCTTGCGGCATGACCAGCCGCAATTCCTCCTCCGTCATGGCAAAGCGCAACGGTCCCTCCATCTTGCGCTTTTCACCGTCATAGGCCAGCAGCATCCGCCGTTTCCCGGGCAGGTCGAGGTCCAGCCGGTCTCCTTGGATCAGGTCATAGTCCACGCCTTCCTCGACCGCGCCGGCGGCCAGGCGGGCCACCCTGCGGAACAGTTCGCCCCGGCTTTCGGCGCGGACGACCAGCACCGCGAAACCGCCCGCCTTGATCGCCTCACCCCCTGCCAGGCCAAAGCGCGCCAGTTGAAAATCCGAGCGTCCGACAAAAACCAGAGCCGTCTTGCGGTGATGCGTCCCGTCGCCAGTGCCCAGCCGAACCCGCATGGGCCGGCGAAAGCGCAGGAAACTGCGGACGACCGACCAATGCGCCATCAGGCGGCGGCGGCCCCAGCGGCGATAGATCGCCTCGCGCTCTTTCAGGATGCGGGGATAGACGCCGACGCTGGCGTTGTTGAGAAAGATCTGCCCGTTGACCTGGCCCAGGCGCCGGGGCTCGATCCGGCCCGCCGCGATCTGGCGGGCCGCCTCTGCCGGGTCCGGGTCCAGCCCAAGGCCCCGCGCGAAGTAGTTGAAGGTTCCCAACGGCAGGACGGCCATGGCGATGCCCGTCCCCAGCAGCTTGCCCGCGGTTGCAACAGCGGTGCCATCGCCCCCGGCAGAGACGATCATGTCGGGCCGCCGTGCCACGGCCTTGTCCAGCGTCGCGCCCAGTTGATCGGGGCGGGTGCAGGCCAGGACCTCGGCTCCCAGCACCTCTGCGGCGGCATCGACCGCCGCCGCATCGCGCGAATTGCGCCCGGATTTCAGGTTGGCGACAATGCAGATCCGCCCGGTCGCCGCCATTTCCATCCTGTCCTGCATCGTGCCCGTATCCCGCATGGCGCCCTCGCTTTCGGTGAAAGGAACCCCCCGGCGGCGGAGGCGGTTCCCGGAAAGGGCTTGGATTCTGGCGTCACATGTATATCTCACGCCGAAACCCACGCTCTCTGGCGCGGCACAAGGAACAAGACGCATGACCGACCTCACCCCCCGCGAAATCGTCTCGGAACTCGACCGTTTCATCATCGGCCAGCAAGAGGCCAAGCGCGCCGTCGCCGTGGCCCTGCGCAACCGGTGGCGGCGCAAGCAGCTGTCCGATGACCTGCGCGACGAGGTCTATCCCAAGAACATCCTGATGATCGGGCCCACCGGCGTCGGCAAGACCGAGATCAGCCGCCGCCTGGCGAAACTGGCCCGCGCGCCCTTCATCAAGGTCGAGGCGACCAAGTTCACCGAGGTGGGCTATGTCGGCCGCGACGTGGAACAGATCATCCGGGACCTGGTGGACACCGCCATCGTCGACACGCGCGAGCACATGCGCGAAGAGGTCAAGGCGCGCGCCCATGAAGCCGCCGAAGAACGGGTCATCACGGCCATTGCTGGCACCGACGCGCGCGAAGGCACGCGCGAGATGTTCCGCCGCAAGCTGAAGAACGGCGAACTGGACGACACGGAAATCGAACTGGACGTGGCCGAGACAAGCTCTCCCTTTCCGATGATGGAAATCCCCGGCCAACCCGGCGCCAACATGGGCATGATGAACCTGGGCGAAATGTTCGGAAAGGCCTTTGGCGGGCGCACGGCGCGCAAGCGGATGACCGTGCGTGACAGCTACGAGGTGCTGATTTCCGAAGAGGCGGACAAGTTGCTGGACGACGAGGTCGTCAAGGCCGCGGCCCTGGAAGCGGTGGAACAGAACGGCATCGTCTTCCTCGACGAGATCGACAAGGTTGCCGCCCGGCAAGAGGCGCGGGGTGGCGATGTCAGTCGCGAGGGCGTGCAGCGCGACCTGCTGCCACTGATCGAGGGCACCACCGTTTCGACCAAGCATGGCGCGGTCAAGACCGACCATATCCTGTTCATCGCCTCGGGCGCCTTCCACATCGCCAAGCCTTCGGACCTGCTGCCGGAGTTGCAGGGGCGCCTGCCGATCCGCGTCAACCTGCGGGCGCTGACCGAAGAGGATTTCGTGCGCATCCTGACCGAAACGGACAACGCGCTGACCCGCCAGTACACGGCGCTGATGGCCACCGAGGAGGTCACGGTCAGCTTTACCGACGAGGGGATCGCCGCGCTGGCCAAGATCGCCGCCGAGGTGAACACCAGCGTCGAGAACATCGGCGCCCGCCGGCTTTACACGGTGATGGAACGGGTCTTCGAGGAGCTGAGCTTTACCGCCCCCGATCAGGCCGGGACCGAGGTCACGGTGGATGCGGATTTCGTCGAACAGCACCTGGGCGAGTTGACCCGGTCGACGGACCTCAGCCGCTACGTCCTCTGACCACCGGCGGACAGCGAGGGGCCAGCCCCTCGCACTCCCCGAGGTATTTTTCAAACCAAAGAAGCCGGGGCCGCCCCCGAAACGCAAAACGCCCCGCACATCCGGCGGGGCGTTTCGTTTGGGCGCGGTCCCGGGCCAGGCCCGGGACGGGTGCGCTCAGGCCGTCCACCAGCGCTCGGCCATGCGGGCGTTGTCCATTTGCCAGAGGTTGCCCACCTTTTCCGGGTTGGCGATCTTGTTGGACACCGCCTGCACGTAGTTGGCGAACATCGGCAGGACCACGCCGCCATCGGTGCGCAGGATCTGCTGCATTTCGGTGTACATCTCGCGGCGCTTGGCCGGGTCCAGTTCGGCGCGGGCCTCGACCAGCAGGTCCTGGAAGCGTTCGCTGTCCTCGCGGCCCCACTGGGTGTCGTTCCACGGCACACCTTCCTCGTAGGCACTGGAGAACATCCAGTCCTCGGTGGCGCGGCCCGACCAGTAGCAGGCACAGAAGGGCTTTTTCAGCCAGACGTTCGACCAGTAGCCATCCGCCGGTTCCTGCACCACGTTGATGTTGATGCCGGCCGACTTGGCCGAGGCCTGGTACAGCTGCGCCGCGTCGACGGCGCCCTCGAAGGCCGCGCTGGAGGCCGACAAGTCGATGTCCAGCGAGGACAGGCCCGCCTCCTTGAGGTAGAACTTGGCCTTGTCCGGGTCGTAGCTGTTCTGCTCCATGTCGGCGGCGAAATACTGGTTGGCGGGGCCGATGGGCGTGTCGTTGCCCACGCGACCGTGGCCCAGCAGGATCTTGTCGACCATCTCCTGGCGGTTGATGGCGAATTTCAGCGCCCGGCGCACGTTCACGTCGTCGAAGGGCGCGACATTGGTCAGCATCGGGAAGGTGTACTGCTGGTTGCAGGACACTTCCTGGATGCGCACCATCGGGTTCGCCTTGAGCAGCGCCTCGGTCTTGAGGTCGATGCGGTTGATCGCATCGACCTGGCCGGTCAGCAGGGCGTTCATCCGCGCGGTGTTGTCGTTGACGGCGATGTACTCGATCTCGTCGAAGAAGCCGGCGTCGCCGTCCTTGTAGTGGCTGTCGACCCGCGTCGCGACCATGCGCACGCCCGGCTCGAAGCTCTGGACCTTGTAAAGGCCGGTGCCGATGCCCTTGGCGATGGCCTCTTCGATCTGGCCCGCCGGGTACATCAGCAGGTGATAGTCCGACAGCAGGTAGGGGAAGTCGGCGTTGCCGGCCTCCAGCGTGAACTGCACCTGGTGGTCGGTGATCTTCTTCATCTCGACGATGGATTCGATGATCGGCTTGGCCGCCGATTTCGCGCCCTCGGCGACATGCATCTGCAACGAGGCGATCACGTCGTCCGCGCCAAAGGCCTTGCCGTTGTGGAAGGTCACGCCCTGGCGCAGGTTGAAGGTCCAGGTCTTGGCGTCCGGGGACGCCTCCCAGGAGGTGGCCAGCTCACCCTTGAGCGTACCATCGGCGCCGACCTCGGTGAGGTTGTCAAAGACCGAGCCCTGGGCCGAAGCGATCATGAACAGGTCGGAATGCGTACGGGCATCCCAGCTGTCAGAGGTGTTGGCCCCCGACAGAGCGGCGCGCAGGCGGCCGCCCCGCTTGGCCTGGGCGCGCAGCGGCAGGCCGCTGGCGGCAAGGACACCGGCAGCGGCGCCGGTTGTCAGAAGTCCGCGTCTGCTAATTCTGGTCATGTCAGTCTCCCTTGGTCATTGCCCGTCCCGGTTCGTTTTCGGACAGGTTTGTCGCTTTTTGGCGATTCCTACGACATTTTATCAACGGCGGCATCGCCTATGTTATCAACTCCGCGTTCTTTCAGCAGATTTGTCAGCCAATCCGGATCCATCTCGGGGACGGAGGACAGCAGCAGGTCGGTGTAGGCGTGGTGTGGCGGCTTGAACATGTCGCGTTTCGGCCCCTGTTCGACCACCAGCCCGTCCTTCATCACCACGACCTCGTCCGCGATGGCGCGCACGGTGGCCAGATCATGGGTGATGAACATGTAGCTCAGGCCCAGCTCGTCCTGCAGCCGCGCCAGCAGCTTGAGGATACCCTCGGCGACCAGCTGGTCCAGCGCGCTGGTGACCTCGTCGCAGATGATGAACTTCGGTTCTGCCGCCAGGGCACGGGCGATGCCGATGCGCTGTTTCTGACCGCCCGACAGTTCCGAGGGCAGGCGGTCGATGTACTGGTCTGCAGGCAGCTCGATCTGGTCCATCAGCTCTGCCACGCGCTTGCGCTTGGCGGCGCCGCGCAGGCCCATGTAGAATTCGACCGGGCGGCCGATGATCTCGCCGATGGACTTGCGCGGGTTCAACGCCGTATCCGCCATCTGGTAGATCATCTGGACCTGGCGCAGCTGTTCCTTGCTGCGTTTGCGATAGTCCAGGGGCAGCGGTTCGCCGTCCAGCTCGATGATGCCGAGACGCGGCGGCAAAAGACCGGTGATGCAGCGCGCGGTGGTCGATTTGCCGGAACCGGATTCGCCCACCACCGCCACGGTGCGGCCCGCGTGGATGTCGAAACTGACGTTTTTCAGCACATCCACCGTGCCATAGGCCGCCGTCACGCCCTGAACGGAAATCACCGGCGTCGCATCGGTGGCAACGGGCGGTTTCTCGGGGCGTTCAAAAGCGCGCACGGCCCAGAGGCTTTTTGTGTAGTCCTGCGTCGGCGCGCTCAGCATGGTGCGCGTCTCGGCCTCTTCGACCTCGTCGCCCTTAAGCAGCACCTTGATGCGGTCCGCCATCTGCGCAACCACGGCCAGGTCATGCGTGATGTAGATCGCGGCGGTGTCGAATTCCTCGACGATCTGCCGAATGCTGGCCAGCACCTCGATCTGGGTGGTCACGTCCAGCGCGGTGGTCGGCTCGTCAAAGATGATCAGGTCCGGACGGCAGGCCATCGCCATCGCGGTCATCGCCCGTTGCAACTGGCCGCCAGAGACCTGGTGCGGATAGCGAAAGCCGATCTCTTCCGGGTTGGGCAGGCGCAGCTTGCGATACAGCTCGATGCCGTCGGCGGCGCTGTCGGCCTTGCCCGACACGCTGTGCTGCACCGGCGCCTCCGTGTGCTGGTCGATCAGCTTGTGCGCGGGGTTGAAGCTGGCGGCGGCGGATTGTGCGACATAGGCGATGCGCTTGCCCAGCAACTGGCGTTTCTGCTCGGCGCTGGCGGCCAGCAGGTCGATGCCGTCGAACATCACGCTGCCGCCCGAGATGCGCACGCCGTCGCGGCAAAACCCCATCGCGGCAAGACCAAGCGTGGATTTCCCAGCCCCGGATTCACCGATCAGTCCCAGAACCTCGCCCTTTTTCAGGGTCAGGTCGACGCCATTGATGATCGGCATCCAGGTCTCGTCCGAGCGGCCCTCGATCCGAACGTCGCGCATTTCGACAAGGAAGTCAGACATGGCTCAATCCTTCAGCCCCGAAGAGCGGTTCAGCATCCAGTCGACGACGAAGTTCACGGCCACGGTCAGCAGCGCGATGGCGCCGGCGGCCAGCAGCGGCACGCTGGCCGCAAGCGGCGCGAAACTGGCGTAGTTGATGAAGGCCGAGAGATCCTTGACCATCGTGCCCCAATCCGCCAGCGGCGGCTGGATGCCCAGGCCCAGGAAGGACAGCGCGGAGATCGTCAGGAAGACGAAACAGAACCGAAGGCCGAATTCGGCCAGCAGGGGCGCGGTCGCGTTGGGCAGGATCTCGCGGAAGATGAGATAGGGCAGGCCCTCGCCGCGCAGCTTGGCCGCCTCGATGTAATCCATCACGACGATGTTCATGCCCACGGCACGCGCCAGCCGGAACACCCGCGTCGAATCGATCACCGCGATGATGACCACCATCGCCACCGTCAGGCCAAAACCGGACACCCAGGCCGAGGCCACGGTGATCAGCAACAGCGAGAAGATCAGCGAGGGGATCGCCATCAGCACATCGACCATGCGGCTCAGGACCTGGTCCATCCAGCCGCGCAGGGTGGCGGCAAGAAACCCGAAGGTGCCGCCCAGGACGAAGGCCAGCAGCGTGGTCGCAAAGGCGATGCCCACGGTGTTCTGGGCGCCGTAGATCAGGCGGGACAGGATGTCCCGGCCGATCTGGTCGGTGCCCAGCGGGAAATCCGGGTTGCCGCCCAGCGCCGGGTTGCCACCGGGGACGATATTGGCCTGGCCGAAGACCTCTTCCTGCCCGTGCGGCGCCAGCGCCGGCGCAAAGATCGCGAGCAGCGCATAGATCAGGATGACCAGCACGCCGAAGGCGGCGGTCAGCGGCATCTGCCGGAACATCTTGCGGCTGCCCGCGGTGCCCAGGGTGCGCCCGATCAGGCGAAAGACAAAGGCCGCCGCCGCGCCGATCAGCACGCCCTGCACCGCCCAGCGGAAGAACTGGACAGAGGCCACGGGCACGCCATCGGCTGTCACGGCGGGCTGGAAATAGTACCAGATGCCGAACAGCAGCAGCGCCGCCCCCAGAACGTAGCCAAAGGCCACCGCCAGCGGCATGTCGCGGAAGAAAGGCTTGTTTCCTGTCAGGCTCTGACCGGCCAGGCGCATGACCCAGCCACCCGCCAGCAAGACAACGATGGCGCCGAGACTCCAGAGTACGGTGCTCATTTCGGATGCCTCAGCCGCGGGTTGGACAGGATCGACAGAATGTCGGCCGTCAGGTTCAGCAGGATATAGGCGGCGGCAAAGATCAGGCAGCAGGCCTGCACCACCGGGATGTCACGGATCTTGACGCTGTCCACGAACAACTGGCCGATGCCGGGATAGACAAAGACCACCTCGACCACCACGACGCCCGTGATGAGATAGGCAAGGTTCAGCGCGATCACGTTGATGATCGGCGCCAGCGCGTTGGGCAGCGCATGGTGCACGATCACGCGCATCGGCTTGATGCCTTTCAGGCGCGCCATCTCGATATAGGGGCTGGCCAGCAGGTTGATGATCGCCGCGCGGGTCATCCGCATCATGTGCGCGGTCACCACCAGCGTCAGCGTCAGCGCCGGCAACAGCGTCTTCTGCAACCGTTCGGCAAATCCCATGTCCGCGTAGATGTTGGACAGGGACGGCAGCAGCGGATTCAGCACCGCCAGGAAGAGGATCAGCACATAGGCCAGAAAGAACTCGGGGCTGGAAATCGAGGTCAGGGTCGAGATGTTCGCCACCTTGTCGAAGACCGAGTTCCGATAGAGCGCCGCCAGCACGCCCAGCGTCACCGCAAAGGGCACCGCGATGGCGGCAGTGACACCGGCAAGGAACATCGTGTTGGCGAAGCGCGGCGCGATCTGCTGGGCCACGGTGGTCCGCACACCCGAGTCGTCACCGACGAAGCTGGCGAAATTCGCCTGGGCAAAGGAGTTGCCCAGATCGCCCTGCAACGCACCTGCCAGCCATTGAAGGTAGCGCGTCACCGGGTCCTGATCGAGCCCGAGATCCCGGCGGATGGCCGCCACGGCCTCGGGTGTGGCCCCCTGCCCCAGGATCGCCTCGGCGAAATCCCCCGGCAGCATGTTCACCGCCGCAAAGATGACGATGGATACGATGAACAGAGTCAAAAGGCCCAGCGCAAGACGCTGGAGTATGATTTTGATTACCGGATTCAAGATCCCTGTCGTTTTCTTGTTTTCGTTACAGCTACGTTAGCGCCTGAAATCGGTGTGTAAACCCTGTGTCTGGACCGTTTCAGTCCCTCAGGCTGGCCAGATCGTCCATTACGCGCACCAATTCGGCGCTGATCCCCGGTTCCGACAGCGCATGGCCCGCGTTCCGGATCATCCGCAGGTCGGCCCCCGGCCAGGCCTGCGCCAGGTCCCAGGCGCGGCGCGGCGGGCAGATCATGTCATAGCGGCCCTGCACGATGACCCCCGGCACATCGGCCAGCCGGCCGATGTTGTTCAGGATCCAGCCGTCCTCGTCCAGGAAACCCGCGTTGATGAAATAGTGATTCTCGAGCCGGGCAAAGGCACGGGCGTATTCGCCGGGGGCCTCGCCGCCCATCCCGTTGGAATAGACGGAGGCCAGCGCGTTTTCCCAGGACGACCAGGCCTGCGCAAAGCGCGTTTCCGTCCGCAGGTCGCCGCTGAACAGGCGCTTGTGATAAGCGGCGATCAGGTCGTCCCGCTCATCCTCGGGAATCATGTCGGCGAAACGCGCCCAAGGCTCGGGCCAGAACTGCCCGGCACCGCCGCCATAGAACCAGTCCAGCTCTGTCCGGGTCATCAGGAAGACGCCGCGCAACACCAGCTGGGACACCGCCTCGGGGTGGCTGATGGCATAGATCAGCGCCAGCGTCGCACCCCAGCTGCCGCCAAAGACGACGGTACGGTCGATCTCCAGCTCGGCGCGGATATGTTCAATGTCGGCGACCAGGTTCCAGGTGGTATTGGCGACCACGCTGGCATGGGGCCGCGAGCGTCCGCAGCCACGCTGGTCGAACAGGATGACGCGATAGTAACGGGGGTCGAAATAGCGCCGCATCGCCGGGCTGCAGCCGCCGCCGGGGCCGCCATGCAGCACGATGACGGGCTGGCCCTCGGGGTTGCCGCATTGCTCGACGTAGATCCGGTGACCGTCGCCAACGTCCAGCATACGCTGGTCGAACGGGTCGATCGCCGGATAGAGATACTGCACTGCGCGCTTTTGGCCCGGGATTTTGTCCATGCCCTACCTATATTGCGCCTCAAGGGCAAAAGACCATGAGGAAATTCATGACGACCACCGTGGACGCATCCGAGATCGCCAAGTTCGAAGCGATGGCCGCCGAATGGTGGGATCCGCATGGCAAGTTCAAGCCGCTGCACATGATGAACCCGGTGCGGCTGGACTATATCACCAGCCAGATCGCGGCGGAGTTCGACCGCGACCTGACCGGGCCGCAGCCCTTCGCGGGCCTGCGCATCATGGACATTGGCTGTGGCGGCGGGCTCTTGTCGGAACCGATGGCCCGGCTGGGGGCCGATGTGGTCGGCGTCGACGCGGCCGAGCGCAACATCCCCGTGGCCCGGACCCATGCGGCGCAATCCGGCCTGCAGATCGATTATCGCCACACCACCGCCGAGGCGATGGCAGCGGCAGGCGAACGGTTCGACGTGGTGCTGAACATGGAGGTGGTGGAACACGTCGCCGACCCGCTGGCCTACCTGACCGCCTGCCGGCAGTTGCTGAAACCCGGCGGGCTGCACATCTGTTCGACCATCAACCGCAACCCCAAGAGTTTCGCAGTGGCGATCGTGGGGGCGGAATACGTCATGCGGTGGCTGCCCAAGGGCACCCATGAATGGGCCAAGTTCATCACGCCGGACGAGCTCTACGAGCTGATGCGCCAGGCCGGGCTGGAGCCGGTGGACAGAAAGGGATTCGTCTTCAACCCGGTCAGCTGGGCCTGGAGCGTGTCGGACCGCGACCTCAGCGTGAACTACGTCACCGCCGCTCTGAACCCGGCCTGAACACGCGGCCGGCTTCTTTGGTTTTTAAAATACCTCGGGGGAGGCTCGGCTTGCCGAGACGGGGGCAGAGCGCCCTCACTCTTCCAGCCGCAGCCGCAACTCGCGCAGCACGGGCAGCGCGGCGCGCACGCGGTCCTCGCCCAGGTCGCCCAGCATCTCTTCAATCAGGGGCGTGATCGCGGCCAGCGCCGCCTCGCGCGCCGACCGGCCCGCGGGCGAGATCGAGACCAGCTTGCGCCGGGCATCGTCCCAGTCGGGGCGGATGTGGACGTAGCCGGCGATTTCCAGTTTCGACAGCGTGTTGGTCATCGCGCCACGGGTGACGTGGAAGGCCCGCGCCAGTTGTGCCGGGGTCTTCTCTCCACCCCGGGCAAGATGGTTGAGCACCGAGAAATGTGAGATTTCCATGCGGTTCGGCAGCACCTTGGTCAGCCGCGCGCGCAACAGCTGATCCGCGGTCAGCAGTTCCGAGAAGAGCGAGATGGCAAGGCCGCTGGCGTCGCTCATGCCGGTCCCTCGAATTGGCGGTCATGGCTCAGGGCGGGCACCTTGCGCCGCGCCTCTTCGACCGCCCCCATGTCGAGATCGACGCAGAAAACCCCCGGGTCCGTGCCCGCGTCCAGCAGCACCTCACCCCAGGGAGAGATCACCATCGAATGGCCATAGGTCCGGCGCGACCGGCCCGCCGTGGCCGCGTGCTGGCCCGTCTGGGCCGGGGCCAGGACGTAACAGCCCGTCTCGATCGCGCGGGCCTGCAACAGCGGTTGCCAGTGCATCGGGCCGGTCCCGGGCGAAAAGGCCGCCGGCACGGTCAGAACCTGCGCTCCCGCCTGCGCCAGTGCGCGGTAGAGGTAGGCAAAGCGCACATCGTAGCAGATGCTGAGGCCAAAGGTGCCCAAGGGCGTGTCCGCAAGGACGGCCCGCCCACCCGGCGCATAGCCCGATGATTCGCGGTAGGTCTCCGCCTCGGAGACCTGCACGTCGAACATGTGCATCTTGTCGTAGCGCGCGGCGATCTCACCCTCGGGAGAGATCAGGAAGGATCGGTTCACGAACCGCGTCTCGGGCGGTTCCGCCTTCAGCGCAAGTGACCCGGCCAGCACCCAGATCCCAAGCTCTGCCGCCGCAGCCCGCAGACCGGACAGCCCCTCGTCCGCATCCTCGGGACGCAGCACCTCTGCCTGGTGGCCACGGTCCATCGAGACGCAATTGCAGACCTCGGGCGTCAGCGCGATCTGCGCGCCTTCGTCCCGCGCACGGGCCAGCATCCCCCGCATCGTGGCCAGGTTTTGCGCCGGATCGTCCGACGAGGTCATCTGCAACAGCGCGGCCCGCATCAGCCCGCCAGCAGCGCGTCCAGCTTGCCCTGCCTTTCCAGCGCGGCAAGGTCATCGAAGCCGCCGACATGGGTCTCGCCGATGAAGATCTGCGGCACGGTGTGGCGGCCATGCGCGCGGTCCATCATCTCGGACCGGCGGTTCGGCTCTTCCAGCACGTTAATGCCGGCATAGTCGACACCCTTGCTGTCCAGCAGGCGCTTGGCCGCGTGGCAGTAGCCGCAGAGCGGCGAATAATACATCTCGACCGGTTGCATCTCGGTCCTCCAGATCGTTCGTGCGTATGGTCATGGATTTATGCGTCTTTGGCCGCGCGCGCCAGTACGCTGACACAAACCTCTGTTGCGCCGGCCGCAAGGCAGGCCTCTGACGCTGCGGCCAGCGTGGCGCCGCTGGTCATGACATCGTCGACGATCAGCACCGGCCGCCCCGCTATCATCGGGCTGTGCCGGTCCGGCACGCGGATCATGCCGGAAAGCACGCTGAACCGTTCCTCGCGGCTTTTGCCTTCGAGGCTGGGCGTGGCCCTGACCCGTTCCAGCGCGTCGGGGCACCAGTCCAGCCCCAGGTCCCGCGCCAGCGCCTCTGCCAGCAGCGCGGACTGGTTGTAGCGCCGTTTCAGGTGGCGATTGACGTGCAGGGGCACCGGCACGGCCAGCATGTTGTCCCGGATCAGCCCGCGCGTGACCCGCGCCATCCATTTCGCTGCCGGGCGCGCGATGTCGTGGCGGTCGCCATGTTTCAACGCCAGAACCATGCGCCGGCCCCGGTCACGGTAGACCAGCGCGGCGCGCCCCTGGCTCCAGGGTCGCGCGACGGTGAGGCAATCGTCGCAATGTTCCGCCCGGTCGGACTGGCCCGGCAAGGGCACACCGCATAGATCGCAGGACAGTCCGGATATGAACGGCGTATCGCGCCAGCAGGTCCCGCACAGGCCGAAATCCGTCTCCACCAGCCCGCCGCAGGCCAGGCAGCGCGGCGGATAGACCATCTGCACCAGGGTTTGCATCCCCGCCGACCACAGCCTATGAGCCAACATATGCCCAATCCTCCCCGTCTCACCGACCGGCACGCCCTGACCCTGCATCGCGCCCGTGCGCACGCCGAGGCGCTGTTCCTGCACGAGGCCGCGCGCGACGACGCGCAGGATCGTCTCGCGATGGTTAACAAGGGGTTTACGGACATCGCCGTGATCACGCCTTTCCCGCAGGTCTGGCAGCCGCATTTCCCCCAGGCCACATGCATCGCCGACACCGAGGTGCTGGACCTCGACGAGGGCGCGCATGACCTGGTGATCCACGCGCTGTGCCTGCACTGGGCCGACGACCCGGTGGGCCAGCTGATCCAGTGCCGCCGCGCGCTGCGCCCCGACGGGCTGTGCCTGGTGCTGACTTTGGGCGGGCAAACCCTGCACGAGCTGCGCGCCGCGCTGGCTCAGGCGGAAACGGAGGTCACGGGCGGGCTGTCGCCCCGCGTCGCCCCGATGGGCGAGATCCGCGACCTGGGTGCCCTGCTGCAACGCGCGGGGCTGGCCCTGCCGGTGGCGGATTCCGCGCCTTTGACCGCCAGCTACGCCTCGCCGCTGCACCTGATGCATGAACTGCGCGCGATGGGAGAAGGCAATGCCCTGGAGGGCCGGTTGCGGCATCCCACTCGGCGCGCCGTCCTGCTGCGCGCGGCCGAGATCTATGCCCGCGAATTCACCCTGCCGAACGGACGAGTTCCGGCCACCTTCGAGATCATCACCCTGACCGGATGGGCGCCGGACGCCTCGCAGCCGCAGCCCTTGCGCCCCGGGTCCGCCGCGCAGCGCCTGGCCGATGCATTGAATACCTCGGAAACGCCTTTGAAAGATTGACGCATTGCAAAACGACGATACATCCAGCCAAACGCGTGATCACGGGACAGACATCATGCTTGACGCCACCACTTCCGCCAAACGTCCGGCCCATGCCCCCGACGACCATCCCAGCCTGCCGCGTGAGCGCGTCGGCGTGCTGCTGGCCAACCTCGGCACCCCGGACAACTACGATTACTGGTCGATGCGCCGTTACCTGAACGAGTTCCTCTCGGACCAGCGGGTGATCGACTATCCCAAGTGGAAATGGCAGCCGCTGCTGCAACTCATCATCCTGACCAAGCGCCCCTTCAGCTCGGGCGAGGCCTACAAGTCGATCTGGAACGAGGAGGCGGGGGAAAGCCCGCTGATGACCATCACCAAGGACCAGACCGCCGCCATCGCCCGCAAGATGGCCGACCGCTACGGCGACAAGGTGCATGTCGATTTCTGCATGCGCTACGGCAACCCCTCGACCCAGTCCAAGGTGCGCGAGATGGTCGAGGCAGGTTGCCACAAGATCCTGTTTTTCCCGCTGTATCCGCATTACGCCGGTGCCACGTCCGCCACCGCAAACGACCAGTTCTTTCGCGCGCTGATGCAGGAGAAATGGCAGCCGACCGCGCGCATCGTCGACCCCTACTTTGGCCACCCGAAGTATATCGAGGCGCTGGCCCAATCGATCGAACGCGCCTATGCGCAGGCCGAAGAACGGCCCGACATCCTGGTCTGTTCCTACCACGGGGTGCCGAAACGCTACCTGCTGGAGGGCGACCCCTACCACTGCCAGTGCCAGAAGACGACTCGCCTGCTGCGCGAGCGGCTGGGGTGGGACAAGACCGAGATCACCACCACGTTCCAGAGTCGATTCGGCCCCGAGGAGTGGCTGAAACCCTACACGGTGGACGAGGTCGCCCGGCTGGCGAAAGAAGACGACAAGAAACACATCGCCGTCTGTGCCCCGGCCTTCTCGGCCGACTGCATCGAGACGCTCGAAGAGATCAACGAAGAGATCAAGGAGAGCTTTGAAGAGGCGGGCGGCGAGAAGTTCACCTATATCCCCTGCCTCAACGACGACCCGGCGCATATCGACGCCTTGTCGCAACTGATCGAGGAGAACCTGGGCGGCTGGGTCTCCTAACCCGGCCAAGCTCACGGTTTCGTTAGTGAAAACCGGAAAAGGGCCGCGCGATGCCTGGCCCAGGAAATGAAAAAGGCGGCGCCGTCGCACCGCCTTTTTGCATGATCTTGCGACCGTCGACGATTAGTCGGCGGCAACAGCTGCGATGATCGCGATGAGCAGCAGCGGGATCAGGAGACCAGCGGAGGACGATGCCTCTTGGGTTTCTTCCACGACCACGACGGGCTCCATGACCACTTCATCCTTGGCGTACGACTTGTACGAACCAGCGAATGCGGTGGTGGCTGCGCCAGCGAAAACGGCTGCGAGAGCGAGTTTCTTCATGTTTCTTCTCCAGATATTCGCCTACCGTGGCCACTATTGAACACACGACAGGCACCCAAGACTTACCTCGTATCCCTGTCTAAGCAGTAATTCAGAGGCTTTGCAATTGGTTCTTGGGCGCCCGATTTTGCGGTCCGCCCCCATGTCGTCAAATTAGCAACACCTGCGTTCCGACGTAGGCCATCTCGTACAGTTGTTCGATATGTTCGTTGTACAGGCCGATGCATCCGTTGGACGAACGGCGCCCGATCTTGCGGGTGTCGTGGGTGCCGTGAATCCGGTAGTACGTCCAGCTCAGGTGCAAGGCGCGGGTGCCCAGCGGGTTGTCCGGTCCGGGTCCGACATAGTCGGGCCACTCAGGGTTGCGCCGCTTCATCGCCGGCGTCGGACGCCAATCGGGCTCGGGGTCCTTCAGCACCACCCGGGTGCGGCCGCGCCGGGTCAGGTCCTCTGTCAGGGGGACCGACGACGGGTACAGGTAATAGCTGCCGTCCTCGCGCCAGAAGTGCAGCGCCCGCGACGAGATGTCGACCAGGATCGCGCCCTTGTTGAGGTTGCTGAAGTAGTCCTTCCACTCCAGGGTCCGAAAGCTCGAGATGTTGCGGCGCACGACGTTCGTCACGTTGCGCTCGATCTCTGTGGTGCCGTCGTTCACGTTCTGCGCCAGTGCGGGTGTGCCGATCAGCGCCGCTCCGCCGGCGAGGAACGCGCGGCGGTCAAAGGGTCTTCCTGCCGGTTTCGTCATGCTGCATTGTCCTCGGGGATCTGTATCCTATCGCGACATAATATGGCTCGAATGCCTCAGTCGCAATTCAAACACCTGTCAATATGCCGACTCACGCCGATGTGGGTTTGATCGGCAACGCGTCCTTCGCTAAGGCAGGGTCAAACGAAGAGTCCAAGAGCAGCCAGATGAACCGTCGCGCCTTTATCGCCCTGTCCGCCTCCGCCGCCGCGGCAGCCTGCACCACGACCCCCACCGGAAACACCGAACCCCGGCTGGGTCCGGACGGCAAGCCGCTGCCTCAGGTCTATCGCATCTCCTCGGTCGGGCGCGGCCGCATCCAGTACCGTATGCTCGATTCGGTCAACGCCCTGCGCAAGAGCGCCGGCGCCCCGGAACTGCAACTGGACTCCAAGCTGAACGCCGCCGCCGAAACCCATGCCCGCGACATGTCGGTTCAGAACCGGCCCTGGCACTTCGGCTCCGACGGCTCCTCGCCGATCGACCGCGTGCGCCGCGTCGGCTACCAGGGCAGCCTGGTGGGCGAAACCCTGTCCGAAACCTACGAATCCGAGCTGGAAACCCTGGCCGCCTGGATGCAACAGGACAGCACGCGCACCGTGATCCTGGACCCCTCGGCACGCGACCTCGGCTTTGCCTGGCACCAGGAACCCAACGGCAAGATCTGGTGGACGATGGTTCTGGGCGCCCCGGGAAATGCCGGCCCGACCCCCAGCGCAACCCCCGCTGCCGCCAGCTGACCCCGTCCCGGGCCTGACCCGGGACCTCTGTCCATCCCGTTTCAGGGCGTGATCGTGATCGGCGTGCCGTTCTTTACCATCGAATAGACTTGGCGCATTTCGCGGTTGGTCACGGCGATACAGCCAGCCGTCCAGTCCTGTCCGCCCTTGCGGTACTTCCACGGGCGGCCGTGGATAAAGATGTCGCCCCCCGGGCTCTTGCCCAGATCCTTGGCCTCGGCCCGGTCCTCGGGATTGGGATAGGACACGCCGATCGACAGGTAGAACTGACTGTTCGGATTGCGACGGTCGATGATGTAGCTGCCTTCGGGCGTCTTGCCGTCGCCCTCGATCTTCTTGTCGCCGTTCGGCGCGAATCCCAGACCGATGTCGTAGGATTCCAGCACCTCGTCATGGTGGATGAGGTACATTTTGCGTTCGCCCTTGTTCACAAGAACATGGGTCACCGCCGGTCCGTTGTAGGTGGGAAACTTGCCGCATCCCGCCACCGTCAGACCCAGCATCGCCAGTAGGGCCAACCTGAGAATCGTCATTTCACTGCCTCGTTTCGTTTTTCGGCAGTGTATCTCAGTCGCCCTGTTTTGCGTAGCTCACGATTTCGCCATCGCCCTGCCGTTCGGCCAGGCGCCGCTCGATCGCCTCCAGCCGGGCGATGACCTCGTCGCGGTAGGCATCGGTGGCAATCGTATCCTCCTCGTGGTGGGCATCCTGCATCGAGTTCACGATCAGACCCACCAGCAGGTTCACCACGGCAAAGGTCGTGACCATGATGAAGGGGACGAAGAACACCCAGGCATAGGGATAGACCTCCATCACCGGGCGCACGATCCCCATCGACCAGCTTTCCAGCGTCATGATCTGGAACAGTGAATAGGCCGACAGGCCGAGGTCGCCGAACCACTCGGGGAAACTGTCGCCAAAGAGTTTTGTCGCCATGACGCTGCCGATGTAGAAGATGATCGCCATCAGCAAGAAGACGCTGCCCATGCCCGGCAGCGCGGTCACGAATCCCTCGACCACCCGACGCAGGCGCGGCGCCACGGAAATCACCCTAAGCACCCGCAGGATGCGCAAGGCCCGCAGCACCGAAAGCCCCTGCCCGCCCGGCACCAGCGCAATGCCGACGATCAGGAAGTCGAAGACGCTCCAGCCGCTGCGAAAGAACCCGGCCCCCCGGGCCAGCAGCTTTGCCGCGATCTCGACGACGAAGACCACAAGGCAGAACTTGTCCAGGGCGATGATCAGCGCTCCGTACCGGCCCATCAGGACCTCCGAGGTCTCCATGCCCAGGACCACGGCGTTCAGGATGATGACGGCGATGATGGCATTCTGCACGCGGGGCGCATCGACGATGGCCCCGACGCGGGCGCGAAAATTCATGGGTTCAACTCTCCAGCTGCAATGCGGCGACCAGTTCCACATGGGTGGACCAGCGAAACTGGTCAACCACCTGCAACCAGTCGAGGCGATAGCCCGCCGCCACCAGCCGCGCACAGTCGCGTGCAAAGGTGACGGGGTTGCACGACACATGGGCGATGCGCGGCACCCGCGCCCGCGCCAGCTCTGCCACCTGCGCCTCGGCCCCGGCGCGCGGCGGGTCGATGACGGCGCCGTCAAAGCGTTTCAACTCGTCGGGCAACAGCGGATTGCGGAACAGGTCGCGCGCTTCCGTCGTGACATGGCGCAGCCCCTGCCCCTGGCGCCAGCCCTTGTCCAGCGCGGCGGTCATCGCCCGGTCCCCTTCGACCGCGTGAACCCGGGCCAATTCCGCCAGCGGCAGGGCAAAGGTGCCGCAGCCGGCGAACAGGTCGGCAACGTGTTTTGCCCCCGCCAGCGCCTCCAGCACACCGGCCAGCAGCGCGTCCTGCCCGGTCGCTGTCGCCTGCAAAAAGGCACCGGGCGGCGGTGTCACCAAGGCCGTGCCGAATTGCTGATGCGGCGGGCGCAGGGTCAGCACCTCGTCCCCCCAGGCCAGCCGGGCCAGCCCCGCGCCCTGCGCGATATTGGCCAGCTCCACCCGCAGGGCGTCGTCCACCGGCTTGCCACCCTTCACCATGACGTCCAGCCCCGACAGGCTTTCCGTCACCAGAACGGACATCTCTCCCTTGCGCGAGGCCCCCGCCACCGCCAGCCGTTCCACCATCGGCAATGCCGCCGACAGCGCGGGCGTCACCAGTTGACAGTCCGGCACCGCGACGATCACGTCCGAGGCCTTCTGGTGAAAGCCCGCCAGCGCGCCCTTCTTGGTCCGCCGAACCGAAAACGCCGCCCGCCGCCGCGACCGCGCGGGCGAGGTCACCGTCTCGCGCATCGGGCAGGCCAGCCCCTGCGCCTCCAGCGCGCGGCGCACCACCTCTTCCTTCCAGCCGGTGACAAAACCGTCGGCGGCATGTTGCAACTGGCAGCCGCCGCAGGATTTCGCATGCCGACAGGGCGGTGACACCCGCTGATCCGAGGGCGTCACGATGCGCGGCGCCGCCATGACCGAATTGGCCACCTCTCCCGTGACCACCTCGCCCGGCAGGACACCCGGCACATAGATCGGACCCGGCGCGATCCCGTCGCCGTGATGGCCCAGACGTTCAATGGTCACTTCCTGCGCGCCATCCGACATGCGCGACCCCCTGCTGCTTCTTCTTGGAACAAATACCCAATAGCCCCGGCACGCCAAACAGGCCAGCGCCCGGAGCTACTCGGCCGCCTCGGCCCCGATGAAACCGCCCGACTGACGCTCCCAGTAACGCGCATAGAGCCCGCCCTGCGCCAAAAGCACCTCGTGGCTGCCTTCCTCGACGATACGGCCGTGGTCCAGCACCAAGATCCGGTCCATCTGGGCGATGGTGGACAACCGGTGCGCGATGGCCAGAACGGTCTTGCCGCGCATGACTTCGCCCAGCGCGTCCTGGATTTCCGCCTCGATCTCGCTGTCCAGCGCGCTGGTCGCCTCGTCCAGCACCAGCACCGGGGCGTCCTTGAGGATGGCGCGGGCCAGCGCGATCCGCTGACGTTGCCCACCCGAGAGCTTCACCCCCCGTTCGCCCAGCCGCGCGGCATAGCCCCGGTTGCCCTTGTGGTCCGTCAAATCGAGGATGAAGTCATGCGCCGAGGCCCTCCGCGCGGCCTCGAAGACCTCTTCGTCCGTCGCCTCTGCCCGCCCATAGCGGATGTTTTCCAGGGCCGAGCGGTTGAACATCGCCGTCTCCTGACGGACGACGGAGATCTGCCGCCGCAGGGCCTGTTGGGTCAGGTCGCGGATGTCGGTGCCACCCATCAAGATGCGCCCCTGTTCCACGTCGTAAAGCCGCAACAGCAACGAGACGGCGGTGGATTTCCCCGCACCCGAGGCACCCACCAGCGCCACCTTTTCCCCCGGCGCGATGGTCAGGTCGAACCCGGCCAGCGCGTGCCCCTCGCCACCATAGGCAAACCCCACGTGGTCAAACCGGATCTCGCCCGACTGTGCCTGCGGCAGGGCACCGGGCCTGTTGGTGATCTCATGGCCCGGCGTCAGCGTGCCGATCCCGTCCTGCATCTCGCCGATGTTGGTAAAGATCGACATGGCCACGCGGCCCAGCCGGTTGGTCAGCATGGACAGCCGCGTCGTGACCATGGCGGTCACCGCGATGTCCCCCGCCGTCGCCGTGCCGATGCTGTAGAGGTAGAGCGCGCCCAGGATCGACACCACGGGCAGGATGCCCCCCAGCGTCATCAGCACCATGCGAAAGACCGCCGACAGCTCTCCGAAATCCAGCGCGCGGGCGCGGTACTGATCCAGCGCCGCGTGGGTCGCCGCGTCCTCGTCATCGTCGCGGGCGAACAGCTTGACCGTGGCGATGTTGGAATAGGTGTCGACGATCTGCCCGGTGACGGCGGTCCGTGCCCCCGCCCGTGCCGCCGACAGCCGTCGCACCCGCGGGATGAAATAGCGCAGCGCCAGCGCATACAGCACCGCCCAAAGCGCAAAGACCCCCAGCAGCCAGGGGTCGATCGCCCCCAGCAGGAAAAAGGCCCCCACGAACATCGCCAGCGCGTAGACGACCACATCCGTGGTTTCCAGCACAAGGTCGGTCAGCGCGCGCGACACCTGCAGCGCTTTCTGGCTGAGCCGTCCGGCAAAATCGTTCTCGAAGAAGCGCATCGAATGGCCAAGGACATGGCTGTTCAGCCGTTGCAGGACCATCGGAAACAGGTTCGGCCCCAGCATCACGCCCGACACGCCCGCGTCAAAGACGAAAATCAGCGGGCGGATCAGCAGGAAGAAGGCCAGCCCGAACAGGATCAGCCACCAGAACGGCTCCCAGAAGGCGCCGGGGCCGGTGGCCTCGGCGCCGTCGATCACCCAGCCGGTAAAGCGCGCCGCGACCAGTTCGGAAATCCCGGTCATCGCGGTGACGAAGACCGCCAGCAGGATCGGCTTTTCCGCGCCCTTCAGCGCCCAGCATGCAAAGGCCCACAGGCCCTGCGGCGGCGCACCGTCCGCAGGCTGGAACGGGTCGATCTTCGGCAGCAGGCGTCGGATCATTCCGCCGCCTCCACCGCGTCCTCACCCAGGAATCCGCCGGATTGCCGGTCCCAGTAGCGGGCATAAAGGCCCTTCTTCTCCAGCAGCTCGTCATGGGTGCCCTGTTCGGCGATGCGGCCCTCATGCAGGACAACGATCCGGTCCATGCTGGAAATGGTCGACAGCCGGTGCGCGATGGCCAGAACGGTCTTGCCCTCCATCACCCGGCCAAGCGCCTCCTGGATCGCCGCCTCGACCTCGCTGTCGAGCGCGCTTGTCGCCTCATCCAGCACCAGGATCGGCGCATCCTTGAGAATGGCACGGGCCAGCGCGATCCGCTGGCGCTGGCCACCGGACAGCTTGACGCCGCGTTCACCCAGGTAGGCGCCATAGCCGGTGCGGCCCCGAAAATCCTCCAGTTCCAGGATGAACTCATGTGCCTCGGCCCGTTTCGCGGCCTCGATCACCTCGGCCTCTGTCGCGCCGGGACGGCCATAGCGGATATTGTCCAGCGCCGAGCGGTTGAACATCGCGGTTTCCTGCGTGACCATGCCGATCTGGCTGCGCAGGCTGGTTTGCGTGACCCCCGAAACGTCGGTGCCGTCGATCCGCACCTGCCCGCTTTCGCTGTCGTAGAGCCGCAAAAGCAGCGACAAGAGCGTCGACTTGCCCGCGCCCGAGGCCCCGACGATGGCCAGCTTTTCGCCCGGATGGATGGTCAGGTCGATGCCGGACACACCGCCGGTCCGCCCGCCATAGGCAAAATGCACATTGTCAAAGGTGATCTCGCCCTCGCTCACCTGCAGGTCGGTGGCGCCGGGCTTGTCGGTCAGTGCGTGCGACACGCTGAGCGTTGTCATCCCGTCCTCGACCTCGCCGACGTGGCCGTAGATCACCATCAGGGTAAAGCTGATCCAGCCGGTCATCTGCGCCAGCCGGATCGTGACCGCGCCCACGGCGGCGATGTCGCCCGGCGACACGCCCGCGCTGCGCATGGCGATGGCCATGCCCACCATGATGACGGGCAGCATTCCAGCAATGAAGATCAGGCCAAGGCGAAAGGCCGTGGTCGCCTCGCCGAAGTCCAGCGTCTTGCCGCGCAGGTTTTCCATTTCGCCCAGCGCGCGGCGGTCCTCGTGCATGTCGCCGGCGAACAGCTTGACCGTCTTGATGTTGGAAATCGTGTCGACGACCTGGCCCGTCACCATCGCCTGCGCCTCTGCCCGGGCGGCGGAACGGCGGCGAATGATCGGCAACATCACCCGCAGGAAGGCCAGGTAAAGCGCAAACCACCCCGCCAGCAGCAAGAGCATCCCCGGGTGGATCGCGGCCAGCAGAACGGCAGTGCCGATGATGGTCGCCAGCCCGAAGGTGACGGCGTTGACCGTCTCGATCACGATTTCGGTCAAGGATCGCGCGGCCTGCACCATCTTCTGCGCGATGCGGCCCGCGTAATCGTCATCGAAAAAGGTAACGGACTGGCCGATGGTCCAGCGGTAGAGCCGTGCCAGCACCAGCTTGAAGATATTCGGCCCGATCATCACCGATTGGGTCAGCGCCAGACCACCGAACAGCAGCGGGCGTGCGACCAGCAGGATGCCGACCGCCAAGGCGATCAGCCCCATGTGGTCGGAGAGGAAACCGTCCTGCACCGGCCCGCCAACCGCATCGACCACGCGGCCCAGAAGGTACATCGACAGCACCTCTGTCACGCCCGCCAGGGCCGAGATCGCCACCCCCAGCCAGATGATCAACCAGCCGCCCTGCAAGGCCCAGGTCATGAAGGCGCGCAGCCGGTCGGGCGGCATGCCTTCGGCCTGCCGCTCCGGGTCGATCATGTTGCCCGCGCGTGCGATCAGTTTCTGGAAAAGTGCCTGCATTACTCTGCCGCCTGCGTGTCCGGATCAAGGAAACCGCCCGATTGGCGTGCCCAGAAACTGGCATATAGCCCGCCCTTGGCCAAAAGCGCGTCATGGCTGCCCTCTTCGGCGATCCGCCCCTCGTCCATGACCAGGATGCGGTCCATCTGGGCGATGGTCGACAGGCGGTGCGCGATGGCGATCACCGTCTTGCCCTGCATCATGCCGTAAAGCGTGTCCTGGATCGCGGCCTCGACCTCGGAGTCCAGCGCGCTGGTCGCCTCGTCCAGCAGCAGGATCGGCGCGTCCTTGAGGATCACCCGCGCCAGCGTCACCCGCTGCCGCTGCCCGCCGGAGAGTTTCACGCCCCGTTCCCCCACATGGGCGTCATAGCCGGTGCGCCCCTGCGGATCTTCGAGATCCAGGATGAACTCATGCGCCTGCGCCTGTTTCGCCGCCTCCAGCATCTCGGCCTCGCTGGCGTCGGGGCGACCGTACAGGATGTTGTCGCGGACCGAGCGGTGCAGCAGCGCCGAATCCTGCTGTACCATGCCGATGTTCAGCCGCAGGCTGTCCTGCGTGACGCGGGCGATGTTCTGACCGTCGATCAGGATCTCGCCCTTTTCGGCGTCGTAGAACCGCAACAGCAGCTTGACCAGTGTCGTCTTGCCCGCGCCCGACCGGCCAACGAGGCCGATCTTTTCGCCCGGTGCGATATTCAGCGATACACGGTCCAGCCCGCCCGCGTCGCGTCCGTAGTGATGCGACAGGTTGCGGATCTCGATGGCGCCCGTGTCCATCACCAGCGGCTTTGCGTCGTTGTCATCTACCAATGTCACCGGCTGGGCGATCGTTTCCATCCCCTCGGCCACGACACCAAGGTTCTGAACCAGGTTCGTCATCGCCCACATGATCCAGTAGGTCATGTTGTTCAGCCGCAGCACCATGGCCAGCGCGGCGGCCACCATCCCCTCTGTCGTCAACCCGGCGATCCAGAGCCAGACCGCAAGCGAGGCCACCGCCACGATCATCGCCCCGTTCAGGAAGGTCAGCGAGAAGTCCATGATCGTGACGATCCGCATTTCCCGCATGAAGGTCTTGCGCGCCGTTTCGATGGCCTCGCGGGCATAATCCACCTCGCGGTCGTGATGGGCGAACATCTTGACCGAATGGATGTTTGTGTAGCTGTCCACCACCCGCCCGGTGATCGCGCTGCGGGCATCGGAACTGGCCTTGGAGGCGGGACCGGCCCGCGTGATCGTCCAGCGCATCAGCCAAAGATATCCCGCGATCCAGAGGACCAGCGGGATAGCCAGCCGCACATCGAACCCCGACAGCATGATCAACGCGCCGATCAGTGTCGAAACGAAGAAGGCGGCGGCATCCAGCACCTGAAAGGCCGCCTCGCCCGCGGCGGGGGGCGTCTGCATGATACGGTTGGCGATGCGGCCCGCGAAATCGTTTTCGAACCAGCCAACCGACTGCCGCAGGACGTGCCGGTGCGACCGCCAGCGGATCAACGTCCCCAGGTTGGGCAGGATCGTGTTGTGCAGGAACGCCATGTCCACGCCCGAGACGATGGTGCGCAGCACCAGCACCCAAAGCGCGGCCAGCGCGAATTCCATCCCGTATTGCGGCAGGATCTGGTCGGGCGTGCCCTGCGCCAGGAGATCGACGATCCGGGCCATATACCAGATCAGAAGGACCTCGCTGGCGGCGACAACCATCTTGAACAGGACGGCCACGGCCATGATCCGGCGGAAAGGGTAAAGGTACTCGCGCATAAAGGGCCACAGGCGCGTGGGCGGCCGATCGGTCGGCGTGTAGTCAAGATAGGGATCGACGAGGTTTTCAAAGAAACGGAACATACCGGGCGCTCCTTGGAGCATTTTGACAATGATAAGGGTAAAGCGGGGCTGCCAGTGGCCGACCCGCGCGTGCAGACCGGCTCAGGCGAAGCTGATCAGGATCCTGTCACGCACCATCATGTCTCCCGGGAATTACATGAGTCGAACATGTATTAGGCCAGAATTCCCGGCCTGTCACCCCTCGTCGAGCCAGTTCCGCAGGACGGCGCCATCGGGCGCAAAATCCTGCGCAATCCAGTGATCCTCGGCCCGGCGCAGCGCATCGCCCAGCGCGGCGCCCTGGTAGGCTGGCATCAAATGCTTGGCTTTCAAGGGGAATTTGGCCTGCGCCCCGCGCGACAGCTCTGCCGCCAGTTCGGGCGGCACCGGCATCCCCAGGCTGGCGGCCCGCAGGACCATCACGATCTGAGCCGCCTGGCTGCCGTGGCGGTAGGCAAGCTCTGCCGGGCCCTCGGTCCCGGACATCAGTGCGCGGAACAGCTCCAGCTCGCGCTGCTGCGACCTCGACAGGCGCAACGCGGCCCCGTCGAAATATCCCATGACCGCCATGCGGGCCATCGGATCGGGCGGCATGCCCTGTTCCGCCTCAAGCAGCAGGTAGGGGCCCAGCGCCGTGATACTCGCCCCGGGAAGGACATGGGCCAGCACGCCCAGCCGCTCCATCACCGAGACGGACACCAGCGGATCGGGCGCCTTGAGCAGCTTGACCAGTTCCACGCCGACCCGTTCGCGCGACAGCACGTCCAGCCCATCGAGATTGGCAGCAATGGCGGCCAGCGCCTCGGGGTCCATCCCGGCCTCGGGATCGCCGTACCAGGCAGTGAACCGGAAAAAACGCAAAATGCGCAGGTAATCCTCGCGAATGCGGGTGTCGGCATCCAGGATAAAGCGGAAGTGCCGCGCCTCGAGGTCCGGCAAGCCGCCCAGCGGATCGACCAGCGTGCCGCGCCGATCGGCGTAAAGCGCGTTCATGGTAAAGTCGCGCCGCACGGCATCCTCGTGCACGTCATCGGCAAAGCGCACCACGGCCCGCCGGCCATCGGTTTCCACATCGGCGCGGAATGTCGTGACCTCGAACCCCTCGCCATCGGCGACCACCGTCACCGTGCCGTGGTCGATCCCCGTCGGTACGACCTTCAGCCCGGCGGCCCGCGCGAGTTCCATCACCCGTTCCGGGCGCGCGTCCGTGGAAATGTCCACGTCGCTGACCGGCACAGCCAAGAGCGCGTTGCGCACGCAGCCACCGACCGCATAGGCAAGGTGCCCCCCGTCTTCGAGCAGCCCCATGACCACCTGCGTTGCGGGCGAGTCCAGCCAGTCGCCGGTGACACGGGTCATGGCTGTACCCTTTCCGCCAGCGCCCGCAGCATCCGCGCCGTGGCGCCCCAGATGTAATAAGGCCCAAACGGCACCGTGTAGTACAGCCGCCTTTGCCCGCGCCAGCGCCGCCACTGCACGGAATAGCGTTCGGGATCAGTGACATGGGCGTAAGGCACGGCAAAGACCTCGTCGACCTCGCCGGGTTCCGGCACCGGCGTGAAATCACCATGCACCAGCCCGATGACCGGCGTCACCACGAAGCCGGTCACCGTCTCATGCGGCGGCAACGTGCCCAGCACCTCGACCTGGCCGGGGTCCAGCGCCACTTCCTCCTGCGCCTCGCGCAGGGCGGCCGCCACCTCGTCGGCATCGCCCGGATCGACCTTGCCGCCCGGAAAGGCGATCTGGCCGGGATGGTGTTTCAACCGGCTGGAGCGTTTGGTCAGGATCAGGTCCAGCCCCTTCGCGCCGGGGCGAAAGGCCGCCAGCACGCCCGCCGGGCGCAGCTTGCGGTCCTCGGGAAGGACAATCTTGGGGTTCAGGTCGAAATCCGACGAGGGCGCCCCGGGCGCATCCGGCGCCCGGCGCAACCGCGCTTCCTGTTCATTCCGTGTCATTGGCCGTGTCATCGGACCCATCGGCCTCGAACCCTACGCTGGCAGGGTCCAGCGTGTAATGTGCGCCGCAGAACTGGCAATCCGCCGTCACCAGCCCTTCGTCCGTGGTCATCTTCTCGATGTCCCGGGCCGAGTAGATCGACAGGCTCTGGCGCACGCGATCCTCGGAGCAGGTACAGCCGAAACGCACCGGCTGCGCATCGTAGACCCGCGGCTGTTCCTCGTGGAACAGGCGCAACAACAGCTCTGTCGGCGGCACGGTCGGGCCGATCAGCTCCATTTCCTCCAGCGTATGCAGGTGGCTGTTGACCCGGTTCCAGTTTTCCTCGTTGTCGCCGCTGAGCAGATCCTCGGCCTGCAGCAACCCTTCGTCACCCGACCCGCCTTCGCCGCTGGCAAAAGGCGAGGCCTTGGGCATGTGCTGCAGCATGATGCCCCCCGCACGCCAATGTTCGGCCACGCCCGGTTCGGTCGACCGGCCATAGGACAGCGCAAAGGTGGTGGGCAGCTGTTCGGACTGCGCGAAATAGGCGGCGGCGCAATCCGACAGGCTGCTGCCCGCGATGGGGGTGATGCCCTGGTAGGGTTGCATCCCCTTGCCCTGGTCGATCAGGATCGCGAAATAGCCCGAGCCAAGCTGCTGGAACGGCGGCGCGTCGGTGATCCGGTCCCGGTCGAAACTGGCATAGGCCCGGATACGCGCCGGCTGGCCTTCTTCCTCGGGGCCGAAGTAATCGGTGGCGATCATCCGCACCGGGCCGTTCGTCTGCACCTGCAGCGACAGTTTCCAGCGCAGCTTGATGGTTTGGCCGATCAGCGCGGTCAACAGTGCCATCTCGGCCACCAGTGCCTCGACCGGGGCGGGGTAATCGTGCTGTCTCAGAACGCCGGACAGCACGCCGTCAAGCCGGGCGACCCGGCCGCGCATGTCCGAACGGTCAAGCTGAAAGGGTAGGACGGTGTCGTCCCAGGCGAGTTTGTTGCCGATGCTCATGGGGTTTCCTTGTCTGCCTTTGGCTGGCATATCGCGACCATATAAGAGGAATGAACCCGGACGCAAAGGGGGCCAGGGATGACACCCAGGATCGGCACGCCGCCGGAACCCGGTCGGCGCTATACTCTGCGGCCCGGCGTCTATGCCATCCTGCCCCGCGCCGGGCGCCTGTTGCTGACGCTGCAGGCCGACCCGGGACCAGAGGTGCAACTGCCCGGCGGCGGCATCGACCCGGGGGAACATCCGCTGACCGCCCTGCACCGCGAGGTGTTCGAGGAAACCGGCTGGCGAATCGCCCGGCCGCGCCGGCTGGGTGCCTTCCGGCGGTTCACCTTCATGCCGGAATACGATCTCTGGGCGGAAAAGCTCTGCGTGATCTACACGGCGCAGCCGGTGCGACCGCACGGCCCCCCGACAGAAGCCGGGCATACCGCGATCTGGCGCAGCCCCGAGATGGCGGTGCAAGAGCTTGGCAATCGCGGCGACAGCAGCTTTGTCCGGGAATTCTGCCTGCGGAACGTCAGGCCCTGGCGTCCCTGAGAACGTCGTATTCCAGCAGCGCGGCAGAAACGTCATCGCCCAGTTTCGCGGCGCTTTCCATCTGCTGTGTCAGGCGCCAGAACATGTCCTCCAGCAGGTCCGGCCCACTGCCGGTGCGGGCGCTTTCGCGAAAGATCTCGACCAGGCCATCGTCGCCCAGCATCTCGCCGTTCTTCATCACCGCCTCGGTGAACCCGTCGGAATAAAGCAGCAGGCGGTCCCCGGACTGCAGCTGGAAATCGTGCTGGTCATAGCTGACCTCGTCGACCAGGCCGATGGGCAGCCCGCCATCCCCGATGAAGTCATGGCTGCCATCCGCCCGCAGCAAAAGCGGCGGCGAATGCCCGGCCTGCACCATGCGCATCCGGCCCGAGGCAAGATCGGCCGCGACATAGGCCATCGTCAGGTATTCTTCGACCCCGGGATCGGCGGCCAGCCTCTGGTTCAGCATCTGCGCCGTCTCTGCCGGTTCGCGCATGGCGTAGAACCGATCGAACCGGCGTTCCAGGGCAACATTCTGTTCCGGAAAGGTCGACGACAGATAGCCCGCCACCCGCGCCGTCACCATCGCCGAGGTGATGCCGTGGCCCGAGACGTCGATACTGTAGAGACCCAGCCGCCCGAACCCCGGCTTGAACACGCCCACCAGGTCACCGCCGACATGACCGCAGGGCCTGAGCAGCAGGCTGACGCGAGACGTCAGGACCTCGCAGATACGTTCGGGGACCAGCGATTGCTGGATCGTGCGCGCCTGGCGCAGGTCGTTGTCTATGGCGGTGTGGATCTCACGCAACTCCTCCAGCGCATCCGAGACCTGGCGGTTCTTTTCCGACAGCTGCCGTTCCATCGACACGATGCGTTCTCCAGCCTTGATCCGCGCGCGCAATTCGTGCGCGTTGACCGGCTTGGTCAGGAAATCATCGGCGCCCGCGTCCAGCCCCTTGGCAATGTCGCCTTTCTCGCTCTTGGAGGTGAGCAGGATGAAATAACCGTATCCATTCTGGGACAGGCCCCTGAAATGGCGACAGAATTCCAACCCCGTCATGCCCGGCATCATCCAGTCCGAAAGGATCAGATCCGGCGGCGTCCGGCGCACGATTTCCAGCGCCTGGTGCCCGGAGTCGGCGGTCATCACCTCGTACCCCCAGCGGCGGACCATCGTCTCGACCATCTTCAGCTGGGCGCGGCTGTCATCGACCACCAGCACGCGCTGAATAGCGCCTGTCAGCCCGGACGGGATACTGGTGCTCTGGGTCTGCAATTCGTGCCCCTGTTGGCGTTTCCAATGCCGCGGTTTCTAAGCTCCGTTCCTTAACGCGGCCTGAACGATAAAATGCGCCGTATTCCTTCGCCGCCCCGGCACAAACGGAAAGGCAGCCTTTACCTGCGCAGATTAGACAGGGCGCACAAAGGGGCCACGGCCTCTTTCACCGGCGTGTTTTCCGCAGGAGGTCAGGGAATGATTGATTGGTCGCGTGTCGACGAGCTGGTCGATGAAATCGGCGCCGAGGATTTTGCCGAGGTTGTCGACCTGTTCCTGGACGAGGTTGAAATCGCCATCGTCGCGCTGGAGAAATGCGAAGGGAATCCGGTGGTGACAGAGGAACAGATGCACTTCCTCAAGGGCGCTTCGCTGAACCTTGGGTTCGCGGAACTGGCCCAACTGTGCCTGAAGGGAGAAAAATCCGCCGCCTCGGGCGCGTCGGACACCGTCAGCCCGGCACAGGTCCGCGACACGTTCGAATCCTCGCGGCGCAAGTTCGAACAGGATCTGCCCGGTCGACTTGCCGCCTGACAGGCAAAGCGCAACCCGACACAGCGAATCCCGGCTGCTCAGATGCGGCGGTGCAGTTCTGACAGGTCACGCGGCGCACCGTCGGCAAAGGCCCCGCGCCGCAAGCGGCGCATGCCGTCTATCCAACGGTCCATGTCCGCGGCCCGGCGCCGTGCAAACTCCGCCGCCTCCGGATGCGGCAGGATCAGGAACCGCTGCTCTCTCAGCCCCTGCAACACACGGTCCGCAACCGTTTCGGGTGTCAGGACGCCCTCGGGCCGGTCCTCTTCCCCAACCCCGTACCCCAAAAGCGGAGTCGCGACATACAGCGGACAGACGACAGCGACGCGGATACCCTCGTCGCCATGTTCGATCGCCAGGGATTGCGCCAGGCTGACGGCGGCATGTTTGCTGGCCGAATAGGGTGCATCGCCGATCTGCGACAACAGCCCCGCCGCCGAGGCAACATTGACCAGCCAGCCCTCGCCCCGTTCCCGCATACCGGGCAGGACAAGCCGCGCGGCCCGCAGATGCGCCATGACATGCAGATCCCAACTGTCCTGCCACTGGTCATCCGGCGCGCTGCAAGGCCCCTCCATCGCGCCCCGCGAAAAGCCCGCGTTCGAGATCAGCATGTCGACCCTGCCCATCGCCGCCTGCGCGCCCGCGACAAGCGCAGCGATCTGCCCGGGGTCACGCAGATCGGCGGCAAAGGCCTCGACCCCCAGGTCCCGCGCGACCCTGTCCAGATCCGGCCCGGCCCTGTCGGTCAGGAAAAGCCGCGCGCTCTCTGCCGCCAGGGCGCGGGCCAGCGCAAGGCCGATCCCCTGTGCCGCGCCGGTCAGCAGAACGCGCCGCCCGGCAAACATCAGATCACGAACTGGGCGAGGATCTCGTCCTCGGTGATGTCCTGGTAGGTGAACCCCTGCGCATCCAGCTGGGCAAACAGCTTGGCGAAATTCTCGGGCGCCGAGGTCTCGATCCCGATCAGGACAGAAC
Organism: Antarctobacter albus; assembly: GCF_900101505.1. Classification (GTDB taxonomy): domain Bacteria; phylum Pseudomonadota; class Alphaproteobacteria; order Rhodobacterales; family Rhodobacteraceae; genus Antarctobacter; species Antarctobacter albus. Next base: position 177,521 of record NZ_FMZI01000009.1, on the reverse strand, counting down.
CAAAGTTGCGCGCGGATTTCTTGAGGTATTCGAATCGCGCGATGTCATCCTCGGGACCCAACAGGCCCAGGAAATCCTTGAGCGCACCGGGCCGCTGCGGCAGGCGCAGGATGAAGTACTTCTTGACCCCCGAATAGCGCTGCCCGCGTTCCTTGACCTCTGGCAGGCGTTCGAAATCGAAATTCCCGCCCGAGGTGATACAGACCACCGTCCGCCCGGAGATCCCCTGGCCGAGGTCCTGCAGCGCATCGACCGAGAGCGCCCCGGCGGGTTCCAGAACGATTCCCTCGACGTTCAGCATTTCCAGGATGGTCAGGCAAAGCCTGTCCTCGTTGATCGTCAGGGTATTGGCCAGGCCCACGCCCTTGAGCCGGTCAAAGGTCCGCTCACCAATCCGGGCCACAGCGGCGCCATCGGCAAAGGTGTTCACCTGTGGCAGGGCCACGGGCCGCCCGGCCTGCAGCGCCGCGCGCAGGCAGGCCCCGCCCGAGGGCTCGACAAAGGTATATTGCACCGAATTGCCGAAATAGCTGAGCACGCCCGAGGACAAGCCGCCGCCGCCCACCGGAATCACCAGGTGGTCGGGCGCGCGGCCCAGCTGCTGTTCAATCTCGACCGCGACGCTGGCCTGCCCCTCGATCACGTCGTCATCGTCGAAGGGAGACAGGAAATGCCCACCCTCCTGCGCGCAGAACGCCTGCGCCGCCTTCAGGCAATCGTCGAAATAATCCCCGATCAGGCGGATCTCGATACTGTCGCCGCCGAACATCCGCGTCTTCTGGATCTTCTGCTGTGGCGTCGTCACGGGCATGAAGATCACGCCCGTCACCCCGAAATGCCGGCACATGTAGGCCACGCCCTGCGCGTGGTTGCCGGCAGAGGCACAGACGAAGAGGATTTCCCCCTCCGCCTTGCGCATGGCGTTGAAGGCCCCGCGCAGCTTGTAGCTGCGGACGGGGCTGAGATCCTCGCGTTTCAGCAGCACCTCGGCGCCGAACCGTTCGGAAAGATGGGCATTGCGCAAGAGCGGCGTCGGCGGAAAGACGTCGCGCATGGCGGCCTCGGCGGCGCGGGCCTGGTCCTGGAAACGTGTCATGGCCCAGAAGTGACCCAAGCCCAGCGCCTGCGCAAGTCAGTCGATGTCGCGGCCCTCGACGCAGACACCGTAGAGCGTGGTCAGGACCGAGATCCCGATCATCGTCGCGAACCAGCCGACAACGACGCTGTAGACAAGGTTGATCAGCGAATGCGGGTCGGGGTTCAGCATCGCGGGCAGTTGCACCGCCACCACCATACCCGTCACCAGCAGCGTCAGCACCACCATCGCCTCCTGGTCCTTGCCGGTCGCGGCCCAGGCCTCGCGCAGGGTCATCTTGCGGTCGATGGCGCCGGCGGGCAGCATCACCCCGAAGCGGAAGAACAGGTAGACCGCCAGCGCCACGACCATCAACATCAGCGGCAGGCCCAGCGCGGGCGCCATCGCCATGACCGCCGTCACCGGGATCAGCGCGGCCACCAGCGCAACGACCACCAGCAGGGCGATCATCACCGACCGGCCCAGGTAGGCCAGCACCAGCCCGCCGTGCCAGGGCGGCACCGCACCGTCGGGTTCCTCTCCGGTCAGGACATAGCGGTGCCAGGCCACGGCGATCCACAGGCTGGCGACAATCGCCAGGATCGAGGTCGCGAGAACCATCATCGCCATGCCCGGGTTGATCACCGTCGCGGCCGACCCCTCGGCCGGGGCGGCCAGCAGCACCAGCACCTGGTTCAGCGCCTGCACGGCGTACAGGACCGCCGACAGGCGAAAGGCCGCTTCGAGGTTGTTGAGCACCATGCGGAACGAATGTCTGAAAATCTGCCAGCCGCGCATCGCGCACCTTTCCGAAATAATCCGGGTCAGGGGGTAGCACGCCGAGAGGTGGCGTCAACGCCCCTTCCTTGCAGGCTCCCTGAAAACAGGCTAATCCGCCCGCCAAACTGCCCCAAAGGACATGATCCATGACAGCGCCCAAGAAAGTTGTGCTCGCCTATTCCGGCGGCCTCGACACCTCGATCATCCTGAAATGGCTGCAGACGGAATACGGCTGCGAAGTGGTGACCTTTACCGCGGACCTCGGTCAGGGCGAAGAGCTGGAGCCCGCCCGCGAAAAGGCGCTGATGCTGGGGATCAAGCCCGAGAACATCTACATCGAGGACGTGCGCGAGGAATTCGTGCGGGATTTCGTCTTTCCGATGTTCCGCGCCAACGCCGTCTACGAGGGGCTGTACCTGCTGGGCACCTCCATCGCCCGCCCGCTGATTTCCAAGCGGCTGGTCGAGATCGCTGAGGAAACCGGTGCCGACGCCGTCGCCCACGGTGCCACCGGCAAGGGCAATGACCAGGTGCGTTTTGAACTGAGCGCCGCCGCGCTGAACCCCGACATCAAGGTGATCGCGCCCTGGCGCGAGTGGGACCTGAACTCGCGCACCGCGCTGCTGGACTTTGCCGAGAAGAACCAGATCCCGATCGCCAAGGACAAGCGCGGCGAGGCGCCCTTCTCTGTCGATGCGAACCTGCTGCACACCTCGTCGGAGGGCCGCGTGCTGGAAGACCCGGCAGAAGAGGCACCCGAATACGTCCACCTGCGCACCGTGAACCCCGAGGACGCGCCCGACACGCCCGAGGTGATCGAGATCACCTTTGAAAAGGGCGACGCCGTGGCCATCAACGGCGAGGCCATGTCCCCCGCCACGATCCTGACCAAGCTGAACGACTATGGTCGCACCCACGGCATCGGGCGGCTGGATTTCGTCGAGAACCGCTTTGTCGGCATGAAGTCGCGCGGCATCTACGAAACCCCCGGCGGCACCATCCTGCTCGAGGCACACCGCGGCATCGAACAGATCACGCTGGACAGCGGCGCGGGCCACCTCAAGGACAGCCTGATGCCGCGCTACGCGGAACTGATCTACAACGGTTTCTGGTACTCGCCGGAACGCGAGATGTTGCAGGCGGCCATCGACACCTCGCAGCAATTGGTCTCGGGCACCGTGCGTCTGAAGCTCTACAAGGGCTCGGTCCGCTGCATCGGTCGCTGGTCCGAGAACTCGCTCTACTCCGAAGCCCATGTAACCTTCGAGGATGATGCCGGCGCCTACGACCAGAAGGACGCCGAGGGCTTCATCACCCTCAACGCCCTGCGCCTGCGCCTGCTGGCGGCACGCAAGCGGCGTCTTGGCTGAGCTATCCGAGTTCGTCACGTCCCAGGCCCCGGTCTGGGACGACGTGCTGCGCGAGTTGCGCGCGGGCCGGAAGACCTCGCACTGGATCTGGTGGGTCTTTCCGCAGCTGGCCATCCTGGGCCGCTCGCATCGGGCGCGGCATTTCGGGCTGTCCGGGCTGGACGAGGCTGCATCCTATCTTGCCCACCCGGTACTTGGCCCCCGGCTGGTCGAGGTTTCGCAGATCCTTCTGACCCATGCGGAGACGGATCCGGAAACGATCCTTGGCGCTGTCGATGCGCTCAAGGTGCGGTCCTGCATGACCCTGTTCGAGGCGGTTCCCGGCGCGCCGGAGGTCTTTGCCGAGGTACTGGACCGCATGTATGACGGCGCCCGCTGTCCGATCACGCGCGAGGCGATCGGCGGAAACGCATCCTGAAATGCATGGCGGCCGCCCAGGTCCGGGAAACCGGGACCTGGGCGGCCGTTCACCGTGCCCAAATACGCAGGCACGTGCCTGCCGTGTAACCTGCGGCAGGTGCCGGGCCGGGGTTGAGACGAGGTGACCCGGCGAAAGCCCTTACTGGGCGGTGATGGTGGTCATCACCAGGTTGCCGTCCATGCGGATCGGGCCGTCTTCCTTGGCGCCCAGCGTGTATTCGAAGATACCGGTGGTCATGCCACCGTCTTCGCCGTGAACCATGAGCATCAGCATGTCACCGGCGGCGACTTCCTCGGTCAGGATCGCGGCGACATCCATGTTCTCGCCCTTGCGCAGCGGCGCATGGCCGACAACCGGGCCCGGTTTCATGTCTTCGCCGGTACGGTGCACCACCAGCCAGCCGTTGGCGGGCGCGACAACCTTGGACGCGGAAACGGTGCCCTCTGCAACGCTCTGGTCAGCGGCTTCGACCATCGGGGCCATGCCGTGGCCGCCGGCAAAGGCAGTGCCTGCGACACAGATGAGAGCGGCGGTCATAATCTTGAAATTCATACATTTTCTCCCAGTTCTACTCTACGCCGACAAAGTTGTTTTTCGGCGTGTGGTGCCCTGAATCACGAACCCTCTCCGAAAAAGTTTCAGCACGGATGAATTTTTTCGAGAAAAGTCACGTCTCGCTCACCTTCGGGTGAGACCCTCTCGGGGTGGATTGCCAGGCAGGGGGGCACCGGGGCAGGCTTTGGGAAAAGGAGGACCCGCCATGCCCCGTCTCGTATCCATCCGTCCCGCCCTGCTCTGCCTTCTTCTCGCACTTGGCCTGGGAACAACGGCCCAGACCGCCCGCGCCGCCGAGATCATCGTGGCCGGCGGCTGCTTCTGGTGCGTCGAGGCGGATTTCGAGAAAGTCCGCGGCGTAAGCGAGGCGGTGTCAGGCTACACCGGCGGGCGCACCGCCAACCCGACCTACAAGCAGGTCAGCCGGGGCGGAACCGGCCATTACGAGGCCGTCAGGATCAGTTTCAATCCCGGCTCGGTCTCTGTCCGCCAGCTGTACGACATGTTCTTCCGCTCGGTCGATCCGACCGACGCAGGGGGCCAGTTCTGTGACCGTGGCGAAAGCTATCGCACCGCGATCTTCTACACGGATGCCGCCCAGAAATCCGCCGCCGAAGCCGCCAAGGCAGAGGCGGAAAAGGCGCTGGGCCAGCGGATCGTCACCCCGATCCTGCCCGCCAAACGCTTTTACCGGGCCGAGGATTATCATCAGGACTACTACAAGGGCAGCCAGCGCATCGTCACCCGGTTTGGCATCGTCAAGCAACGCGACGCCTACAAACGCTACCGCGACGGATGCGGCCGAGACCAGCGTGTGAAACAGCTTTGGGGCAACGCCGCACCTTTCGTGAACTGACCCGAGGATGGGCATCAATCGGCCGCTTTCCCCCGCTCACATGACGCAATGCACGGCCTGCATTAAGCTGGATGGACCGGATCGGCAGCGATCCGGTCCTTGCATGTATTGAAGAGCGAATTGGAGAGAAGGCAAAATGGCGAATTTCACCATTACAGGCTACAACACGACCGCAAGAACATTGACCGGGGCGGAACTTGGCGTCGTCACCAAGGACGGTGAGCTGATCATCACGAACGACGAGGCCATCACCCTGTCCGGAGTCGGGCTCAACTACCTGTCTGTCAACGGGTCGGTCCAGACCGTTTCCAACGCTTCCTTGACGGCCATCGAGATGTCCGGAGAAGGCAGCATCATGCTGTTTGGTCCGAATGCGACGATCATTTCGTTGAACGGAAACGCCGTGGCCGGCGACGTGTCAGAAAACTTCGAGCTGGACAATGCAGGTACGATCCTTGCGGGCAGCAGCGGCATCATCGTCACCGAGTCAGATGGAAGCATAGCCAGTCGGATCTCGAACAGCGGGCGCATTCATGCCGACGGCAGCGGAATCATCCTGGCATCCGGCAACACGACGGTACGTGTCGTGAACACCGGCGAAATCATCGGGACAACGGGAACCGGTATCATCGTCAACGCCAACGTGGGCCAGACAGGCGGCTCTGTCATAAACAATGCCGGCTATATCTATGGGTCATCAAGGGCCTTCCTGGGTGGCGAAGGCGCTGATTGGATTTTCAACAGCGGCACCTTCGATGGCGACATCCTGCTGTTCAGCGGAAATGACCGTTACGAAGGCGGCGCCGGAGTCGCGACCGGGGTGATCGAAGGTGACAGCGGAGAGGATACCATCGCCGGCGGGGACGCTCCGGACACGATGGAGGGCGGCACGGAAGACGACCTGCTGGTCGGGCGCGGCGGGGATGACAACCTGTCCGGCGACAACGGCAACGACACGCTCTTGGGCGGCGACGGCAACGATCTGCTGGATGGCGGTTCAGATGACGACGTGATCACCGGCAACGCGGGCGACGACACGATGGCAGGCGGCATCGGCGATGACATCCTGGTGGGACAGGACGGCTCTGACCGGCTCGAAGGCGGCAGCCAGAACGACACGATGGACGGCGGCGCCGGGAATGACACGCTGGAAGGGGATGATGGCAACGACATCCTGCGAGGCCGCTCCGGCGAGGATGAACTGGCCGGGGGTCCGGGGCGCGATTTTCTGACGGGAGGCACCGGGGCGGACCAATTCGTGTTCCGCGCGGCGGCCAATACGGTGCCCGGTGCCAACCGCGACCAGATTCTGGACTTTGAGCCGGGCATCGATCTGATCGTCGTCGCCGGCCTGTCCCCCGGCGTTTTCGAGTTCCGTGGCACGGCCGGGTTTGCGCCCTCGGGCAATCCCGAACTGCGTCTGCTGGAAACCGCCACCGGCTCGACCATCGTGCAGCTCGACAACGATGGCGACGGCATCGCCGATGCCGAGATCCGCGTGGCGAATGTCACCGGGCTGACGGCGGATGATTTCGTGCTGTGACATTGGGCACACGAGCCAGGGGGCGCTGTACGCCCCCTTGGTATCATTGAAGATTTCGGGCCATGCGCTAGACAGTCTGGTTGTAGACACAAGCATTGACGCGACAGGACAGGATTTCATGGCCCAGATTTTCCAGACGACCGATACCAGCGCGACCGTGACCGCCACCAATGGCGACACACTGACAATTCTCGAAGGTGTACAGGTCACACCCAGCGCCGTCGCGGTGCAAATGGCCGATGGTTCGTCGACCCAGACGCGGCTTTTCAACAACGGCGATCTTTTCGGGACGGTCCAGATCAACACGGCTTACGCCGAGATCGTCAACAACGGCACCATCCAGGCCGGTATCGACAGCGCCTTTGTCCTGGATACGCCCTCGTCAGAGCCGGGGGCGCGGCTGCACATCTACAACTACGGCAGCGTGATCGCCGCCGATGACGTGATCGACCCCTCCGGCGCGCGATCCTCGGTGGACCTGCAGGTGGTGAATCACGGATTGATGAGCGCAACGCGACTGGGCGATCTGCTGCCCGGCGGCGGCAACCTGTCGAACGCGATCATCGTGAACTACGGAGAGATGCGCGGTTCTATACTGGACCTGTCGTCCGATTCCGGCGGTCGCCTGACCAACCTGGGCACACTCGCGGTGGACCGCATCATCTTTGCCACCACCAGCAGCGCCTTCCTTCCGGGGGTCTTCGTCAACCACGGAACGATCATCGGCAAGAACGGCATGTCGGCCCAGATCGAGTTCAGCAATGAAAACGACCGCATGATCAACACCGGGACGATCACCGGCACCGTCAACCTTGGCGACGGTTTCGATCTTTATGACGGCATGGGCACAGGTCAGGTTGTCCAGGCGAACTTTTCCGGAACGGTCAGCGGCGGCAACGGGAACGACACGCTCAAGGGCGGCAACTTTCCCGATTTCCTGTCGGGCGGCAACGACGACGACCTGCTGATCGGGCGCGGCGGCAACGACACGTTGAGCGCGGGATCGGGCGACGACATCGCCTTTGGCGGCGACGGAGACGACGACCTCCGTGGACAGAGCGACAATGACACCCTCAACGGCAACGCGGGCGACGACCTGATCTCGGGGGATGATGGCAACGACGTTCTGGTCGGTCAGGCGGGCAGCGACAGCCTGTATGGCGGCATCGGGGACGACACGCTGGACGGGGGCAGCGACGACGACGTCCTGGAAGGCGGCGATGACAACGACATCCTGCGCGGCCAGGCGGGCAATGACACCCTGCGGGGCCAGAACGGCAACGACCTGCTGAACGGTCGCGATGGTGCCGACGAACTGGACGGCGGCGAGGGCAACGACACGCTGGACGGCGGGTCGGGCAACGATGTGCTGGAAGGCAGCGATGGCACCGACGTCCTGCGCGGCCGCGATGGCGAGGATGAGCTGGCCGGCGGGCTTGGCCTCGACTTCCTGACCGGGGGACAGGATGCGGATGTCTTCCTGTTCCGCACCACCGCCCAGGCCGGTCTGGGTGCCCAGCGTGACCAGATCCTGGATTTCGAACAGGGGATCGACATCATCAACGTGGTCTCGATGATCCCCGGTGTCTTCACCTTTGTCGGCACCGGGCCGTTTACTGGCGCCAACCAGATCCGGGTGATCGAGACGGCCGCCGGATCCAGCATCGTGCAGTTCAACACCGACGCCGACCTGGCCGCCGAGGCCGAGATCCGTGTCGCCGGTGTGACCGGGCTGACAGAAGATGACTTTGCGCTTTAACCGCCGAAGTCCTGAACGTCGCGGAGGTCGGGGATCACGTCCGCCGTGCCTTCGCGCGTGACCATGATCGCCCCGGCGATCATCGCCTGACCGATGGCCTGTTCCATCGGCAGGCCCCGGTCCAGCCCGGCAAGGACATAGCCGGTAAAGGTGTCCCCTGCCCCGGTCGTGTCCACCGGCGTGACCGGCACCGCCGGGAATTCGCGCGTTTCCCCGGTGTCGGTGTTGTGCCAGCACGCGCCGTCCCCGCCCAATGTCACGATGACGTCGCGCACCGGCAACGCCTCGGGCGCCAGGCCGGTCGCCTCTTGCAACTGCCGCGCCTCGACCGCGTTCAGGAACAGAAGGTCCAGAAGCGGCAGAACCGCCTGCACCGCCTTGGCGTCAAAGGGCGCGGCCGCATAGGCCACCCGCATCCCCTTGGCAGAGGCCAGCTCCGCCGCCGCGCGCTGGGCGTTGGTCTCGTTCTGGGTCAGGAAGATGTCAGAGGCCCCTGCCCCGTCCAGTGCCTCTGCCAGGTGATCGGTCGAAATGGCATGGTTGGCGCCGGGATACAGGATGATCGTGTTCTCTCCGGCGTCATCGACGGCGATCAGGGCGTTTCCCGTGTCCTCGGATACAGTCGAAATAAACTGTGTATACACCCCATATTCCATCAGCCGGTCAACTGCCCAGGCGCCATCCGCCCCCACCGCGCCGATGTGTACGCAGCGCGCCGCCGCGCGGGCGGCGGCCACCGACATGTTGGCGCCCTTGCCGCCCAGCCCCCGGGTAAAGGACCGCGCGGCCAGGGTTTCGCCCGGAGCGGGCAGGTGCGGGACGTGATAGAACAGGTCCGCGTTGATAGAGCCGAGATTGAAGATCGTCATCAGGCACCTCCCATGCCGGTCTCTTGCCGGGCGACCGCCCCCTGCCCTGTCTAGCTGATCTTGGCGGCGGCGAGCACCGCCATGTTCAGGATGTCATTCGCGGTCATCGAGGTCGAACAGATCTGGATCGACTTGTCGACACCGGCCAGGATCGGCCCGATCACCGTCGCCCCCGCCATCTCCTGCATCAGCTTGACCGAGATCGAGGCCGAGTGCCGCGCCGGCACCACCAGGATGTTGGCCGGGCCGGTCAGGCGCTGGAACGGGTAATGCTCCTGCGCCTTGACGTTCAGCGCCACGTCCACGGTCATCTCGCCTTCGTATTCGAAACTGACCCCGCGCCGGTCCAGCACGCGCGGCGCCAGGTGCATCTTTTCGGCCCGTTCCGACACCGGGTAACCGAAGGTCGAAAAGCTGACAAAGGCCACACGCGGTTCCAGCCCCAGGTGCCGCGCCACGCCCGCCGCGCGTTCGGCGATGGTGGCCAGGTCTTCCTCGTTGGGCCATTCATGCACCAGGGTATCGGCAATCATCACGATCCGCCCCTTGTGCAAGAGAGCGGTGACACCCGCTGCCCCATGCGCCGCATCGGCGTCGAACACATGGTTGATCAGCTGCATCACATGCGCCGATTTCCGCGTTGCCCCGGTGACCAGCCCATCGCCATGCCCGTGCGCCAGCATCAACGAGGCAAAGACATGCCGGTCGCGCGCCGCAAGCCGGTGGATGTCCTGCCGGTCCATGCCGCGCCGCTGCAGGCGCTCGTAAAGAAAGGTCTTGTAGGTCTCCAGGTGGCGCGTGTTGGCGGCGTTCACCACCTCCAGCTCGCGCACCGCGTCGTGCAGGCCCGCCTCTTCGAGTTTCTGTTTCACGTCCGCGTCGCGCCCGACAACCAGCGCCTTGCCCAGGCCGGACCGCTGGTACATCACCGCCGCGCGCAGCACGCGCGGATCGTCGCCCTCGGCAAAGATCATCCGCGCCTGCGCCGACCGCGCCCGCGCGTTGATCGACCGCAGGATCGAGGCGGTCGGGTCCATGCGCGTCTGCAGCATGTGCTCATAGGCTTCCATGTCGACGATGGGCCGCCGCGCCGCGCCCGTGTCCATGCCCGCCTTGGCCACGGCAGGCGGAATCCGGTGGATCAGGCGGGGGTCGAAGGGCGTGGGAATGATGTAGTCGCGGCCAAAGGTCAGCGTCTTGCCATAGGCCAGCGCCACCTCGTCGGGCACGTCCTCGCGCGCCAGTTCGGCCAGGGCCTGCGCGCAGGCGATCTTCATCTCGTCGTTGATGGCGCGGGCGTGGATGTCCAGCGCGCCCCGGAAGAGATAGGGAAAGCCCAGCACGTTGTTGACCTGGTTGGGGTAGTCGCTGCGCCCGGTGGCAACGATGGCATCCACCCGCACCTCATGCGCGTCCTCCGGCGTGATTTCGGGGTCGGGGTTCGCCATGGCAAAGATCACCGGGTTGTCGGCCATGCTGGCGACCATGTCCTGAGTGACCGCCCCCTTGGCCGACACGCCCAGGAAGACATCGGCGCCTTTCATGGCATCCTCCAGCGAGCGCGCCTCGGTCACGACAGCATGCGCGGATTTCCACTGGTTCATGCCCTCGGTGCGGCCCTGGTAGATCACGCCCTTGGTGTCGCACATGATGCAGTTTTCGTGCCGCGCGCCCATCGACTTGATCAACTCGAGGCAGGCAATCCCCGCCGCCCCGGCACCGTTCAGGACAATTCGGCAATCCTCGATCTTTTTCCCCGACAGGTGCAGAGCATTGATCAGACCCGCCGCGCAGATCACCGCCGTGCCGTGCTGGTCGTCGTGAAAGACGGGAATGTCCATCTCTTCCTTGAGCCGCTGCTCGATGATGAAACATTCCGGCGCCTTGATGTCCTCAAGGTTGATGCCGCCGAACGTCGGCCCCATCAGCTTGACCGCCTTGCAGAATTCGTCCGGATCCTCGGTGTCCAGCTCGATGTCGATGCTGTTCACGTCGGCAAAGCGCTTGAACAGCACCGATTTGCCTTCCATCACCGGCTTCGACCCCAGGGCGCCAAGGTTTCCCAGACCCAGGACCGCCGTCCCGTTCGAGATCACGGCGACGAGGTTGCCCTTGTTGGTATAGTCGTAGGCCAGTTCCGGGTTCGCGGCGATATCCTCGCAAGGCACGGCCACACCGGGCGAATAGGCCAGGCTGAGATCACGCTGCGTGGTCATCGGGACGGTGGCCTGCACCTCCCATTTGCCGGGCGTCGGTTCGAGGTGAAAGGCAAGGGCCTCTTCGCGGGTGAATCTGGCTTTGGACATGTCCCCTCCATCCGGCAGAATTTGCGGTTTTCCCCGCTCTTTACCCGTCTTAATGTCACGCGAAATCGCCGGGGGGAAGCTACGTGAGCGCTAACAACGCGGGAAAGAGTACACCACGGGATACCGCTGTCACGCCGATGATGGCGCAGTACCTCGAGATCAAGGCAAACCATCCCGATGCGCTGCTGTTCTACCGCATGGGGGATTTCTACGAACTGTTCTTCGACGACGCGGTGGCGGCCAGCGCGGCGCTGGACATCGCGCTGACCAAACGCGGCAAACACGCCGGGGACGACATCCCGATGTGCGGCGTTCCGGTGCATGCCGCCGAAGGCTATCTGCTGACCCTGATCCGCAAGGGATTCCGCGTCGCCGTGGGCGAACAGATGGAAACCCCCGAAGAGGCCAAGAAACGCGGCTCGAAATCCGTGGTCAAACGCGACGTGGTGCGGCTGGTCACGCCGGGCACGTTGATCGAAGATTCGCTGCTGGAGGCACGGCGGCACAATTTCCTGGCCGCTCTTGGCCACGTGCGCGGGGAATGGGCGCTGGCCTGGGCGGATATCTCGACCGGCGCGTTTCACGTGATGCCCCTGGGCCGGGCGCGCATCGGCGCCGAACTGGCCCGGCTGGCCCCCTCGGAACTGCTGTGTTCCGACGCGACAGGGGACACCCTGCGCGAGGTGCTGGGCGACCTCGGGATCGACCCCACGGTGCTGGGCGCCGCAAGCTTCGAATCCGGCGCCGCCGAAGGGCGGCTGTGCAAGCTGTTCAAGGTGCAGACGCTGACCGGCTTCGGCAGCTTCGACCGGGCCGAACTGTCCGCGATGGGCGCGCTTGTCGATTACCTGGACATCACCCAGAAAGGCCGCCTGCCGCTGCTGCGACCGCCCCGGCAGGAGCAGGTCAGCCGCATCCTGCAGATCGACGCGGCCACCCGGCGCAACCTGGAACTGACCGAAAGCCTGCAGGGCGGGCGCAAGGGCTCTCTCCTGTCGGTGATCGACATGACCGTGACCTCCGCCGGTGCGCGCCTTCTGGAACGGCGCGTCGCCTCGCCCTCACGCGATCTGGCAGTCATCCACGAGCGGCTGGAGGCGGTGCGCTGGGGCGTCGAGGGACCGATGGCCGACATGCTGCGCGGCGCCTTGAAAGAGGTGCCTGACGTCGACCGGGCGCTGTCGCGGCTGGGGCTGGACCGGGGCGGCCCGCGTGACCTGGCAGCGGTGCGCACCGCGCTGGCGCAAGCCGGGCAGATCGCGGACCGGCTGTCGGGTGTCGACTTGCCGGACCTGGTGGCCCGGTCCAGCGCTGCGCTGACCGGGCAGGAGGCGCTTCTGGACAGGCTGGACGAGGCGCTGGTGGCAGAACCGGGCCTGCGCGTCAGCGACGGCGGCTTTGTCGCGCCGGGGTTCGACGCCGCGCTGGACGAGGCGCGCACGCTGCGCGACGAGGGCAGGGGCGTCATTGCCCGGATGCAGGGGGAATACGCGCAGGAAACCGGCGTCACCTCGCTCAAGATCAAGCACAACAACGTGCTGGGGTATTTCATCGAGACGACGGCGGTACATGCGGACAAGATGTTCGCCCTGTCAGAGCGTTTCATCCACCGCCAGACCACGGCGAACCAGGTCCGGTTCACCACCGTCGAACTGTCGGAACTCGAACGCCGCATCCTGAACGCCGGCAACGAGGCGCTGGAGATCGAGCGCCGCATCTACGAGGACCTGCGGGCCGAGATCATGGACCAGGCGCCCGCGCTGTCCGACCTGGCGCTGGCCCTGGCCGAGATCGACCTGGCGCTGGCCCTGGCGGAGCTGGCCCGGCAGCGGGACTGGTGCCTGCCAAGGGTCGATGACAGCCGCGCCTTTGCCATCGAAGGCGGACGGCACCCGGTGGTCGAGGCAGCGCTGGCCGTGGCCGGCGAACCCTTCATCGCCAATGACTGCAATCTCAGCGCGGACGGGCAGGGGGCGGCCGTCACCCTGCTGACCGGGCCGAACATGGCCGGTAAATCGACCTACCTGCGGCAGAACGCATTGATCGCCCTCCTGGCCCAGATCGGCTCTTACGTCCCGGCGCAATCGGCGCACGTCGGGCTGGTCAGCCAGATCTTCAGCCGCGTTGGCGCCAGCGACGACCTGGCGCGCGGACGATCAACCTTCATGGTCGAAATGGTCGAAACGGCCACGATCCTGAATCAGGCCGATGACTGCGCGCTGGTGATCCTCGACGAGATCGGTCGTGGCACCGCCACCTACGACGGCTTGTCGATCGCCTGGGCGACGCTGGAACACCTGCAGGCGGTCAACCGCGTCCGTGGCCTGTTTGCCACGCATTATCATGAACTTACCGCACTGGCGGGAAAGCTGGACGGGGTCCGGAACGCCACCGTGGCGGTCAAGGAATGGGACGGCGAGGTGATCTTCCTGCACGAGGTCCATGAAGGCGCTGCCGACCGCTCTTACGGCGTGCAGGTCGCTCAACTGGCCGGCCTGCCTGCCGCGGTCATCACCCGCGCCCGCGACGTTCTCGAGGCGCTGGAAAAGGGCGAACGGGAACGCGCCTCGCCCAAGGCGCTGATCGACGACCTGCCGCTCTTCTCTGCCGCCGCCCGCGCATCGGAACCGCCGGTGTCACGGCAAACGTCAAAGATCGAGGAACAGCTGCGCGACATGACGCTGGACGACCTGAGCCCACGCCAGGCCCTGGATGCGCTTTATGATCTCAAGGCACTGCTGGACAAAGGCTGACACCCTGTCCGGCGGCTGCGCTTCTTCTTGGTCGAAATAGCCCCGGGGGGTCTGGGGGGCTGGCCCCCCAGCGCGTGCCACCGGCGCCACGCGGTCTTGATGCGCAGGGCGGGAAAACCCGCCATTCACCGGTTCAGGACGCGGGCATCGAGCTGACGCCGACCTGTGCGGGCCGCAACAGCCGGTCGTACAGCATGAACCCCTCGGCAGAGACCTGGATAATCTCGCCCGCCTTGGTGCCCGGCACCGGGGCCTCGAACATGGCCTCGTGCTGTTGCGGGTCGAAGCGCTCGCCGACCTCGGGGGTGATCCGGGTCACGCCATGACGCTCGAACACCTTCAGCAGCTCTTTCAGCGTCAGTTCGACGCCTTCTACCAGCGCGGTCGAGGCGCCTTCGGATTCCTGCGCCGCGGTCAGCGCCCGGTTGAGGTTGTCATAGACCGGCAGCAGGTCGCGCGCGATGCGAGTGCCGCCATAGGCCTGCGCCTCGCGACGGTCCTTGTCGGCGCGCTTGCGGGCGTTTTCGGCATCCGCCAGCGCCCGCATGAACTTGTCCTTGTAGTCGTCCCGCTCGGCGCGCAGTGCGTCAATTTCCATCGCGATATCGTCGATTTCCTCGTTCAACCCGGCCTGCTCCTCGGCTTCGGCCGCGTCGATATCGTCGAGAAAATCATCCTTTTTCGGGTCTGCCATGCCTTCCACCTCTAACTCCGGTCGGCGATCATCCGCCCGACCAGCTGCGCCGTGTAATCCACGATCGGAACGATCCGGCCATAGTTCAGCCGGGTCGGGCCGATCACGCCCACCGCGCCAATGATCTTTCGGTCCGCGTTCATATATGGAGAGACCACCAGAGAGGAACCCGAAAGTGAGAAAAGTTTGTTCTCGGAGCCGATAAAAATGCGCACCCCTTCGCCTTCGTCGGTCAGTTCGAGGAACTCGGCGATGTCGCGCTTGCGTTCGAGGTCGTCGAACAGGCTGCGGATGCGTTCCAGTTCCTCCTGGGCCGAATCCTCTTCGAGCAGATTCGCCCGTCCGCGCACGATCAGCCGTTCGCTGCTGTCGCCGCTGCCATCCCAGACGGCGATGCCCGCATCGATCAGCGCGGCGGCCAGGCCGTCGATCTCCTGACGGCGCTTGGAAATCTCGGCCTGCATCGCCTTGCGCAACTCGGTCAGGGTGCGGCCCTCGGCCAGGGCGTTGGTGAAATTCGCCGCCTCGCGCATCGCGCTGGGGGTCAGACCCGGCGGCGGGGTGAAAACCCGGTTCTCGACGTGACCATCGGCAAAGACGATCACCACCAGCGCACGGTCCTGCGCCAGGCTGACGAACTCGATATGTTTCAGCGGCGCCTCGTGCTTGGGTGTCAGTACCAGCGAGGCCCCATGCGTCACCCCCGACAGGGCCGATCCCACCGCATCCAGCAGCCCCGAGACATCGCCAGCGTTGCGCCCCAGAGTCGCATCCAGCTTCTCGCGGTCCTGATCGTCGAGGTCGCGCACCTCCAGCAAGCCGTCGACGAACATCCGCAATCCCTGCTGCGTCGGGATTCGTCCGGCAGACACATGTGGGCTGTCCAGCAGGCCCAGGTATTCCAGGTCCTGCATCACGTTGCGGATCGTCGCCGCCGAGACCTTTTCCGACAGGGTACGGGTCAGCGTGCGGGACCCGACGGGTTCGCCGCTGGCCAGGTATCCCTCGACCACGCGCCGGAATACCTCGCGCGAGCGGTCGTTCATCTGGGACAGGAGTTCGCGTGCCTCATTCATCTTCTTGCCCTCTGCGGCGCCATTAAAGAGCCTCTGGCCGGAACGTCAATCGGGGTTGCATCCGTGGGCTGCCGCTGTCTATCCCCTGCGTGACCATCAGGAAGGGATGACAATGCGACCGTCGGGACGAGATTTAAGCGAAATGCGCGCCGTTTCAATCGAAACGGGTGTAACCAAACATGCCGAAGGATCGTGCCTGATCCGCATGGGCGACACCCATGTGCTCTGCACCGCCTCGCTGGAGGAGCGTGTGCCTCCCTTTATCAAGGGCTCGGGGCAGGGCTGGGTGACAGCGGAATACGGCATGCTGCCGCGCTCGACCTCGAGCCGGATGCGGCGCGAGGCACAGGCCGGCAAACAGGGCGGCCGCACCGTGGAAATCCAGCGGCTGATCGGACGCGCGCTGCGTGCGGGTGTTGACCGCAACGCCCTGGGCGAACGCCAGATCACCGTGGACTGCGACGTGATCCAGGCCGATGGTGGCACGCGCTGTGCCTCGATCACCGGCGGTTGGGTGGCCCTGCGGCTGGCAGTCAACAAGCTGATGAAGGCCGGGGACGTGATCACCGATCCGCTGGTGTCCGAAGTGGCCGCCATCAGCTGCGGGATCTACGCCGGGCAGCCGGTGCTGGACCTGGATTACCCCGAAGACAGCGAGGCCGGCACCGACGGCAATTTCATCCTGCGCGGTGACGGGCGCCTGATCGAGGTGCAGATGAGCGCCGAGGGATCGACCTTTTCCCGCGACGAGATGGGCCGCCTGATGGACCTGGCGGAAAAGGGCGTCTCGGAACTGGTGGCAGCCCAGCGGGCCGCCGTGGCATGACCCGACGGTTCGAGGGCGACAAGCTGCTGGTGGCCACGCACAACCAGGGCAAGCTGGACGAGATCGCGCATCTGCTGGACCCCTATGGCGTGACCTGCGTGGGGGCCGCCGAGATGGGCCTGCCGGAGCCCGATGAGACCGGGACGACATTTGTCGAGAACGCACGGATCAAGGCCCACGCCGCAGCCAAGGCCACCGGCCTGCCGGCCCTGGCCGATGACAGCGGTATCGAGATCGACGCCCTGGACAAGGCGCCCGGTGTCTATACCGCCGATTGGGCCGAAACCCCGCATGGCGGCCGCGATTTCATCATGGCGATGGGAAAAACCCATGACCGGCTGCAGGAGAGCGGTATACCGCAACCCTGGACCGCGCGGTTCTGCTGTACGCTGGTGCTGGCCTGGCCGGATGGCGAAGACCTGGTCTTTCCCGGCGTGATGGAGGGCAGGGTGGTCTGGCCCATGCGCGGATCGCAGGGGCATGGCTATGACCCGATCTTTCAGCCGCAAGGCTATGACGTGACCTTTGGCGAGATGGACCGCTGGGAAAAGAACAAGATTTCCCACCGGGCGGATGCTTTCCGCAAATTCGTGGCGGGATGTTTTGACGCGTAAAGCCCCGGAAAACTGGCAGATCGGCGGGTTCGGGCTTTATGTCCACTGGCCGTTCTGCGAGGCGAAATGCCCCTATTGTGACTTCAACAGCCATGTCGTGAAGGGCATCGACCAGGCCCGTTGGGCCAGGGCATTGGCGGAGGAGATCCGCCGGGCGGGAGCCGAGACCCAGGGTCGGGTGCTCAGTTCGATCTTTTTCGGTGGCGGAACGCCTTCGCTGATGGCGCCGGAAACGGTGGCCGCCGTGATTGAGGCGGCGCGCGACTGGTGGACCTTTGCCAATGACATCGAGATCACGCTGGAGGCCAATCCGCGGTCCGTCGAGGCGGGGCGCTTTGAAGGCTACGCCCGCGCCGGGGTGAACCGCGTGTCGCTGGGCGTGCAGTCCCTGCGGGCCGAGGATTTGAAGCGGTTGGGACGTTTGCACGACGTCGACGAAGCGCGCGCGGCCTTTGGCGTCGCGCGGTCGGTCTTTGACCGGGTCAGTTTCGACCTGATCTATGCCCGCCAGAACCAGACGCTTGAGGACTGGCGCGCGGAACTGTCAGAGGCGCTGGAAATGGCCGTCGATCATATGTCGCTGTACCAGTTGACGGTCGAGGAAGGCACCGCCTTCTGGGACCGGGCGCGGGCCGGGGGCCTGCGTGGACTGCCGGAAGAGGACCTGGCGGCGGACATGTTCGAACTGACCCAGGAGCTGTGCCAGGCCGCCGGATACGAGGCCTACGAGGTGTCCAACCATGCCCGGCCCGGGGCGCAGTCGCGGCACAACCTGGTGTATTGGCACTACGGCGACTGGGTGGGTGTCGGGCCCGGCGCACATGGGCGAATCGGCAGCGGTGCCACGCGGCAATCCACTGTGGCCTGGTCCGCGCCGGGCAAATGGCTGGAGCAGGCCGAGGCCGGGAGCGGGCTGGAAAGCCGGGATCTCCTGTCCCTGGAAGATCAGGCTGGAGAATACCTCATGATGGGGTTGCGCCTGACTGAAGGACTAGATGTTGAGAGATTGCGGGCCCTGGACTATGGGATCGCGCCTGATGCCGCGATCCGAGACCTGCAGGGACTGGGTCTTGTCGAGCAGAACGGCCCGATGCTGCGGGCAACGGGGCAGGGGCGGCTTGTGCTCAACTCGGTGATTGCCGCCCTCCTGCCCTGACGCCTAGCGCGAGGTGCTGAGCAAGCCGCAGAGCGCGTCCAGCTGTTCCAGTGTATCGTAGGAGATCGTCAGGCGCCCCGCGTCATCGCCGGGCTTGTGGTCGATCCGCACCTTCATGCCAAGCGCAGCGCTAAGATCCCCCTCGAGGGCGCGCGTGTCGGCATCCTTGTCCACCTGGAACGCCCCCTCGGGCGCCTTCTTGCGCGGCTTGGCCTCCGGGTTCATCTGCTTGGCCAGCTTCTCGGTCTCGCGCACCGACAGGCCCTTGGCCAAGACCGTCTTTGCCAATGCGTCGGGATCGGTCGCCGTGATCAGCGCCCGGGCGTGACCTGCGCTCAGCTGGCCCTCGGAAACCATCTCCTGCACGCCTTCGGGCAGGTTCAAAAGGCGCATCAGGTTGGCGATGTGGCTGCGGCTCTTGCCCAGGGCCTCGGCCAGTTTTTCCTGAGTGTGACCGAACTTGAACATCAGCTGACGATAGCCCGCGGCCTCTTCGATGGCGTTCAGGTCTGCCCGCTGGATGTTCTCGATGATGGCAACTTCGAGCACTTCGGTATCGTCGAAATCCCGCACGAGAACCGGGATTTCATGCCGCTGCGCCATTTGCGAAGCGCGCCAGCGACGTTCACCCGCGACGATTTCGAACTTGCCGTCTTCATGCGGAGAGGGACGCACGATCAGCGGTTGCAACACGCCCTTGGTCCGGATCGAGGCGGCGAGTTCATCCAGCTGGGCCTGGGTAAAGCTGCGCCGGGGCTGGTCCGGGTTGGGGATCAGCGATTCGATCGGCACCATGCGGTCTGCCCGGCGGGGGCTTTCCGCCTGAGTGGTTTCCTGCGCCGGACCCACGTCTGCCATGAGTGCCGAAAGGCCGCGGCCCAGGCCGCGGCGGGTGTCTTTCTTGGGTTTCTCTGCCATGCCCGTCCTCTTTGACCGCCGTTCAGGCCGCCCGTTTGTCGTTTTTCTTCAGCAGTTCCTCGGCCAGGGCGCGATAGGCCTGCGCCCCTTTCGAAGACGTGTCGTAGGCCAGCACCGGCAACGCGTAGGAGGGCGCCTCGGAAACGCGCACATTGCGGGGGATCACTGTCGAGAACACGAGGTCCCCGAGGTTGGCCCGCGCATCCGCCTCGACATGTTGGGAGAGGTTGTTGCGGGCGTCGTACATCGTCAGGACGATGCCCTCGATCCGCAGCGATGGATTGGCGCTTTGGCGGACTTCACGGATCGTCAGCATGAGTTGCGACAGGCCTTCGAGCGCAAAGAACTCACTTTGCAGGGGGACCAGGACGGAATGCGCGGCGACCATCGCATTGACCGTCAGCAGGTTCAGCGAGGGCGGACAATCCACCAGGATCACGTCGAATCCAAAGTCATCCAGTGCGGGTTGACGCAGCGCGTCATGCAGCAGAAAGCTGCGTTTTTCGTTGGAATACAGCTCGATATCTGCCGAGCTGAGGTCCACCGTGGCGGGGATGAGGGAAAGGTTATCGGTCGAGGTCTTGAGGATCACGTCCGCCGGGGAAACATCGCCCAGAAGCAGATCGTAGGTCGTCAACTCTCGGTCTTCGGGCTCGATCCCCAGTCCGGTCGAGGCGTTCCCCTGTGGATCGAGATCCACCACGAGAACCTTGTGCCCTTGTTCGCACAGCGCGGCCCCGAGGTTGATCGTCGTCGTGGTCTTGCCCACGCCGCCTTTCTGGTTGGCGATGGCGATGATTTTCGGACCCGGGGGGCGAGTCGGATCAGACATGGACGAGGTCTCCGATTTCCAGGACAACTGCGTTGGGGTTGGTTCTACTTGTATGCGGGGTGCAGGAGAATTGCCATTGGCTGCGTGCGTCTTCGAGCTCTTTTCCCCAGCTTTCGCCCTTCATGAACAATGCAATCCCCCCCGGGGCAAGGTGGCGTGCCGCAAATTCCATCAGCTTCGGCAAAGGGGCGAGGGCACGTGCCGAAAGGACTGTCGCCTCTTGGGGTGCACAGGCCTCTATCCTCTGCGCGTGGACTTTGGCCGAAAGACCGGTTTCACGGATGACACTGCGCAGGAAGGTCGCCTTGCGGGTGTCCGATTCGATCAGGCTGACGGACATATCCGGCGCGCGTTCCGCCAGCAGGGTTGCAACAACAAGCCCGGGAAAACCACCGCCGCTGCCGATATCGACCCAATGGCCCAAAGGCCGGGGGAGGACCATCACCAATTGGGCGGAATCCGCGAAATGCCGGTCGACAGCCTCTGCCAGCGTGGCCCGCGCGACCAGGTTGATGCGCGGATTCCACTTGTTCAGTAGTGCCAAGTAGTGATTCAGGCGCTCCAGTGTTTCACGTGAAACATCGAAGCCAAGCGTTTCAGACGTGATCATACCGCGTCTTTACGCAAATGCTGACGCAACTTGGCAAGAATCAAGGTCAAGGCCGCCGGTGTCATCCCGTCGATTCGACCCGCCTGGGCAATCGTTTCAGGCCGTGTCCGCGTCAGCTTCATCTTCAACTCGTTGGACAGACCCTGCAGGGATTCAAAATCGAATCCCAGGGGGATTTCAACAGCTTCATCCTTCTTGAGAACTTCCACGTCCCGCGCCTGGCGTTCCAGGTAATTCGCGTACAACGCCTCCCGCTCCAGCTGCGCGGCTGTTTCCGAATCCAGAACCCCCAGACCCTCGTCCAGCTGCACAAGGGTCTGCAGGGAAACATCCTTAAACGACAGCATCTGGAACCCGCTTCTGCCCACGCCATCTTGGTTGACGTTGATCCCGATGGATCTCAACTGGTTAGGGCTGAACGACAGCGCATCCAGTTTCTCCCGACCCGCCGCAAGACGCTCCATCTTATCATCATAGGCACTCCGCCGCCCGGCGGCCACGGTGCCAAGTGCAATTGCCTTGGGCGTCAGGCGCTGATCCGCGTTATCCGCACGCAAGGATAAACGGAATTCCGCCCGGCTGGTGAACATGCGGTAGGGTTCGCTGACGCCCCGCGTGGTCAGGTCATCCAGCATCACCCCGATATAGCTTTCCGTCCGCGAGAACTTGATCGCCTCTCGGCCTTGCGCTTGAGCCGCCGCGTTCAGACCGGCGACAAGACCCTGGGCGGCTGCTTCCTCATAACCCGTTGTTCCGTTGATCTGCCCGGCCAGGTACAGCCCCTCGACGTCACGCAAGCGCAATGTCGCCGCCAGCGCGCGGGGATCGACATAGTCATATTCGATGGCATAGCCGGGCTGCATGATCTCGACCCGTTCAAGACCGGGAATGCTCCGGACATAGGCCTCCTGGATATCCTGGGGCAGGGAGGTCGAAATCCCGTTCGGATAGATCGTCGGAACATCCAGACCTTCCGGCTCCAGGAAAACCTGGTGAGAGGTCTTGTCCGCGAACCGCACCACCTTGTCCTCGATCGAGGGGCAATAGCGCGGGCCAACCCCTTCGATATGCCCGCCGTACATTGCAGAGCGGGACAGGTTGTCCCGGATGATTTCATGAGTGCGTTCCGTGGTATGCGTGATGCCACAGGAAATCTGCCGCGCCTGCGGGGCAGGGGAGAGGAAGGAGAACATCACCGGGTCATCGTCGCCCGGCTGCATGTCGAGGCCGCTCCAGTCAATGGTGCGCCCGTCGAGACGCGGGGGCGTCCCCGTCTTCAACCGGCCAATCGGCAGGTCCATCTCTTTGATACGATCGGCAAGACGGACCGACGGGCGATCACCCATCCGGCCACCCGGCTTCTGAACATCGCCGATATGAATGATTCCGCGCAGAAAGGTGCCACTTGTCAGCACCGTCGACACCGCCCGGATCTCAGAGCCATCCGCCAGCGCTACGCCCTCGACGCGGCCACCGGACATCAGGAAGTCGACGACTTCACCCTCGATGACCTGCAGGTTTTCCGTACCCGCGATCTCGGCCTGCATTGCCTCGGCATATAACCGGCGATCCGCCTGGGCACGGGGGCCTTGCACCGCCGGCCCCTTGCGTCGGTTCAACAGGCGAAACTGGATTCCCGCTGCATCGGCAATCCGCCCCATGATCCCGTCCATCGCGTCGATTTCGCGGACAAGATGCCCCTTGCCCAAACCACCAATCGCCGGGTTGCAGGACATGACCCCAAGATCTTGGAGGCGCAGGGTCACAAGCGCCGTGCGTGCACCCATCCGGGCCGAGGCCGCGGAAGCCTCGGTTCCAGCATGGCCGCCACCGACGACGACAACATCAAAGGCCTCATGTTTCACGTGAAACACTCCTCACTTGCCAATGCAGAAGCTGGAAAAGATCTGGTCAAGAACCTGTTCGACATCCACGTGACCCACCAGCTGTTCCAAAGCCCGCAAGGCGATACGGACTTCCTCGCTGGTCACATCGTACACGTCGAGACCATCATTCAAAAGCACCTGCGCCTGTTCCAGATGGGTCAGACCCTCGGCCAGCGCAACCCTGTGCCGTTCGCGCGAGGCCAGCCCGGCGCCTTGCACCTTTTCGACCAGACGCGCTTCGATCCGCGACAAAAGCTCGGGTACGCCAAGACCCGTCAGTCCGGACACACCCTGGCCAGCCTTGTCCCCCTTTGCGGTGACGACGATGTCGCCCTCGGCAACCGCCAGCATGGGGGTGTCCCCCTCGGGCACAAGGTGAACCCTCAGGTCGGCCGCACCGGCCCGTTCCCGGGCCCGCGCCACGCCAATCTGTTCGACACTGTCATCCGAGTCGCGCAGACCGGCCGTGTCCAGCAGGGTCACGGCCAGGCCTCCAATATCCATACGCACCTCGATCACGTCCCGCGTGGTGCCCGCGACGTCAGAGGTGATCGCCGCATCACGACCGGCGAGGTAATTCAACAGCGTCGACTTGCCCGCATTCGGCGGACCAACAATCGCCACCTCGAACCCCAGCCGCACCCGCTCTGCCGATTCCAATCCGCGCAGCTCACGCCGGATATCTTCGCTGACAAATTGCAGGAGATCCCGAACTTCGTCCGAGACATCCACCGGCACCTCTTCATCGACAAAGTCGATCGTCACTTCCAACAAAGACACGGCGCGCAGGATCTTCTCGCGCCATTCTCCCACGCGGGTCCCCAGCGCCCCGGTCAGCATCCTCAAGGCCTGCCGTCTCTGCTGCTCGGTCTCCGAGTCGATCAGGTCCGCCAATGCCTCGACCTGACTCAGGTCCAGACGCTCGTTTTCCAAGGCTCGCCGGGTGAATTCCCCCGGTTCCGCCCCGCGCAGACCCGGCATTTCGCCTAGCTCCCGCAACAGCGCCTGAACCACGGCCACACTGCCATGCACTTGGAACTCGGCCACGCGTTCCCCGGTAAAGCTCGCCCCGTCCTCGAAGATCAGGATCAGAGCCTCATCCAGGAAATCCCCGCCCGCCGAAATCAACCGCCGGACAGAGGCCATGCGCGGGCGGGGCAGGGGTCCACCCAGCCGTTCCACTGCCGCCCAGGCAAGGGGTCCGGACACGCGCACAACCGAAACGCCCGCTTTCCCGACCGCGCTCGCCAGGGCAAAGATCGTGTCCATGACAGGATCAGCTGTTCATCGAATCGAAGAACTCGGTGTTGGTCTTGGTCTGTTTCAGCTTGGAAATCAGGAACTCGATGGCATCGGTCGTGCCCATCGGGTTCAGGATGCGCCGCAGGACAAAGGTCTTCTGCAGGTCGATCTTGTCAACCAACAGGTCCTCTTTCCGCGTACCGGACTTGAGAATATCCAGCGCCGGGAAGACCCGCTTGTCCGCCACCTTGCGGTCCAGCACGATCTCGCTGTTGCCGGTGCCCTTGAATTCCTCAAAGATCACCTCGTCCATCCGGCTGCCGGTATCCACCAGGGCCGTCGCGATGATCGTCAGTGATCCACCTTCCTCGATGTTCCGCGCCGCACCAAAGAACCGCTTGGGCCGCTGCAGCGCATTCGCATCGACACCACCGGTCAGAACTTTGCCCGACGACGGCACCACGGTGTTGAAGGCCCTACCAAGTCTGGTGATCGAGTCCAAAAGGATCACAACATCTCGTTTATGCTCGACCAGGCGCTTGGCCTTTTCGATGACCATCTCGGACACGGCCACGTGTCGCGTTGCCGGTTCGTCGAAGGTCGAGGAAATCACCTCACCCTTCACAGACCGCTGCATGTCCGTCACCTCTTCGGGACGTTCGTCGATCAGCAGGACGATCAGGTAACACTCCGGGTGGTTCCGCTCGATGCTCGTCGCGATGTTCTGCAGCAGCACCGTCTTACCCGTCCGCGGCGGCGCCACGATCAGGCTCCGCTGGCCCTTGCCGATCGGGGCCACCAGGTCGATGATCCGCGCCGAACGATCCTTGATGGTCGGATCCTCGATCTCCATCTTCAGGCGCTCGTCGGGGTACAGCGGCGTCAAGTTGTCAAAGGCGATCTTGTGCCGCGCGCGTTCCGGCTCTTCAAAGTTGATCTCCGACACCGTCACCAGCGCAAAGTACCGCTCTTCCCCGTCCGGTGCCTTCATCTCACCCTGGATCGAATCCCCGGTCCGCAGCGAGTATTTGCGGATCATATCCGGCGAGACATAGATGTCGTCCGGACCGGGCAGGTAGTTCGCCTCGGGCGATCGCAGAAAGCCGAACCCGTCCTGCAGCACTTCCAGGACCCCGTCCCCGTAGATGACCCATCCCTCATCCGCGCGCTCACGCAGGATCTGGAACATCATCTCGCCCTTCCGCATGGTCGAGGCGTTTTCGATTTCCAGTTCCTCGGCCATCGCCAGAAGATCCTTGGGGCTCTTCGCCTTCAGGTCGGACAGGTTAAGCTTTTCTTCGCTCATGGCACATAACGTGGTGCCCGGAGGCCCACACATCCTTTGTCTAACGGGAAAGATCGCCTTCGGACGAAGGCTGACGGTGCGTATCGCATTGCAGGGCTTCCCGTCAATGAAGATCGCGGAACACCCTTTCTTTAATAAATAGATAAAAGAAAAGGTTTATGAAGTGTTAGGGGCTCCCCGATCTGTGGATTATCGGTTTGTCCCCAGCCTTCCAAACAGGGAAAGACCTCGGGAAAACTCGCGGGATAGCACCGTGACGGTTTCGAACATCTTTCGATAGTGTACCTGTTTTCAGATGGTTAGCTCGCAACTTCCATAAACTCCCCGTTCGGGATAACTCTTCTGACAAACCATTCTCTGGCCATCTTCGCACCGGGCACCTCTTGTTCTTTCTCACAGCCTGATGAGTGCTGCACTGCGGGGGAAGACCGCCTGGTTCGCCCCCAGCCTTGCATGTGCCGCGCTTTTTCCTCAGAAACATCGACAAGCCTGCACACCGAATTTTCCCCGGTTTCATCCCCATGCCTGCCGATCTTCTTCTCGCCTCCAGCTCCGCGATCCGGGCCGACATGCTCCGCGCCGCCGGACTCGTGATCGAAACCGAATCGCCGCGCGTGGATGAGGACAGCCTCAAGGCTGCCCTCACCCTCGAAGAGGCCAGCCCGCGCGACATTGCCGACACCCTGGCAGAGGCCAAGGCGCGCAAGCTGGGGCAGCGCTACCCGGAAAAACTGGTGCTTGGCTGTGACCAGGTGCTCGACGCCAAGGGCACCACCCTGTCCAAGCCGCAAAGCCGCGAGGAGGCGCGGGACCAGCTCTGTCGGTTGCGCGGGGAAACCCACCGTCTTCTCTCCGCCGCCGTCCTCTATCACGAGGCCCAGCCTGTCTGGCGCCACGTCGGCACAGCCCGGTTGACCATGCGGCCTTTCTCGGACAGCTACCTCGACGACTACCTCGACCGGAACTGGCCGGATGTCGGTACTTCGGTTGGGGGCTACAAACTCGAATCCGAAGGTGTCCGCCTCTTTGCCCGGGTCGAGGGCAACCATTTCAACATTCTGGGTCTGCCGTTGCTGGAACTGCTGGCCTACCTGACGAACAGAGGAACCATCGCCGCATGAGCCTCGCACGCATTCCGCTTGCCGCCGTCATCGGGTCCCCAGTGGCCCATTCCCGCTCTCCGCGCCTGTTCTCACATTGGCTGCAGGCGCACGGTCTGCCCGGGCATTACGTGCCCATCGACGTGCCCGAAGACAAGCTGGCGGACACCCTGCGACTCCTGCCGCAGCTTGGCTTTGTCGGCCTCAATGTCACCGTGCCCTACAAGGAAAAGGTGTTGCAGATCGCCGACAGCGTCTCCGACCGCGCCCGGCTGATCGGGGCCGCGAACACGCTGATCTTCCGCGAGGACGGGCGCATCCACGCCGACAACACCGATGGCTACGGCTTCATGCAGAACCTGCAGCAAAACGCGCCGGACTGGGATCCGGCCTCGGGGCCGGCCACGGTCTTCGGGGCAGGGGGCGCGGCCCGCGCCGTGATCGCCTCCCTGCTTGATGTGGGTGTGCCGGAGATCCGGCTGACCAACCGCACCCGCCCTCGGGCCGAAACGCTGCGCGAGGATTTCGGCGACAAGCTCCAGGTCTTCGACTGGGTGCAGGCCGGGAACATCGTCGAGGACTGTGCCACCGTTGTGAACACCACCTCGCTGGGCATGACCGGCAAACCCCGGTTCCGCGTGCCGCTGGACGCGCTGACGCCCGATATGTTGGTGACGGACCTCGTCTATGCGCCGCTGGAAACCCGCCTGCTGGCAGAGGCGCGCGCGCAGGGCTGTACTGTCGTCGATGGGCTGGGGATGCTCCTGCACCAGGCGGTGCCCGGTTTCGAACGCTGGTTCGGCGCCCGCCCCGAGGTTGACGAGGCGACGCGCCAGATCGTCCTGGCATGAGGTTCAAGCTTGGCCTGACCGGCTCCATCGGCATGGGCAAATCGACCACCGCACAGATGTTCGCGGATGCGGGATGCGCCGTCTGGGACGCGGATGCGGCCGTGCACCGGCTTTATGGACCAAAGGGTGCCGCGGTTGCACCCATCGGGAAAATCTTTCCCCAAGCCATTGAAAACGATCAGGTTTCCCGCGACGCGCTGCGCAGGATCATCGCTGATGATGCCACTGCGCTGAAACGGATCGAAGAGATCGTGCATCCGCTTGTGCAAGAGGACCGGGAGGCTTTCATCGCTGCCCATCCGCAGGCCATCGGCGTTTTCGACATCCCCTTGTTGTTCGAAACCGGCGGCGATGCGCAAATGGACGCCACCGCCTGCGTGAATGTTTCCCGTGAAACGCAAGAGGGGCGCGTGCTTGCCCGGGGCACCATGAGTGCCGAGGACCTGGCCCGCATCCTCGCCCGCCAGATGCCCAACGCGGAAAAATGCGCTCGCGCCACCTATGTCATCGAAACCGACACGCTTGAGCATGCCCGCGCCCAGGTGCAGGATGTGCTGAAGGACATCGAACAAAGGTTGCAACATGCGTGAGATTGTTCTCGATACGGAAACCACCGGGTTCGAGCCGGAACAGGGCGACCGCATCGTCGAAATCGGGGCGCTGGAACTGTACAACCACGTGCCCACCGGGCGCACTTATCACCAGTACATCAACCCCGAACGCGGGATGCCGGACGAGGCCTTTGGCGTGCATGGCATCGGGCCCGACCTGCTGGAACCGCCGCGCCCGGCCAAGCCGGGCGAAATCACCCTGCGCGACAAGCCGGTCTTCGCCAAGATCGTGGACGAATTCCGCGCCTTCATCGGTGAGGATGCCAAGCTGGTCATCCACAACGCCAGCTTCGACGTGAAGTTCCTGAATGCCGAATTGCGCTGGGCCAACCGCCCGCCCCTGGCCAAGGATTGCGCCATCGACACGCTGGACATGGCACGGCGCCGCTTTCCCGGCTCACCTGCCTCGCTCGACGCGCTCTGCCGCCGGTTCAGCATCGACAACTCCTCGCGGACGTTGCACGGGGCGCTTCTCGACTCCGAAATCCTGGCCGAGGTCTACCTTGAACTGATCGGGGGAAAGCAGCCGGACTTCGGCCTGTCGTCCCAAGGATCGGGCGGTGGCGGAGCCGGGGCCGAACCGCTCTGGCGTCCGCGTCCGCGCAGCAATCCGCTGCCCAGCCGACTGACGGAAAAGGAAAAGGCGGCTCACGCCGCCTTTGTCGAAACGCTTGGGGAAGAGGCGCTCTGGCTGAAAAGCTGAGCGCCGGAAACCCTCAGGCCGGGGCCTGGTCGCCCTGTGCCGCCTGGCGACGCGCGATCTCGTTGCGGTACAGTGCCAGGAAGTCGATCGTTTCCAGGTTCAGCGGCGGGAAACCACCGTCGCGCGACACGTCCGAAACGATCCGGCGCACGAAGGGGAACAGCATCCGCGGGCACTCGATCAGCAGGAAGGGGTGCAGCTGGTCCTCGGGGACGTTCTCGATCGAGAAGACACCGGCATAGTCCAGTTCCAGCAGGAACAGCATGTCGCCGGTCGATTTGGCCTTCGACTCGATCTTCAGCTTCATCACCACTTCGTACTGGTTGTCGGCCGTGCGCTTCTTGGCGTCCAGGTTGACCTGCACCTGCACATCGGGCTGCACCTCGCCGCTGACACCTTTCTGGGAAAGGATGTTCTCAAAGGACAGGTCGCGAATGAATTGGGCCAGAATGCTCATCTTGGGCGGCTGAGGCGCCTGCCCGTTGCCGTTGGTATCTGCCATGTCGGGTCTCCCGTGAAAATCTCAGCGCGAGGCATAGCAGCGCCCGCGCAAAGCCTCAATGCCTCGTCCAGCCCGAACCGGGGTGATTGGGGGCCTTCTCCTTGGGAACCTCGGTGAACTCGCCGTCGATCACGTCGCCCTGGCCGGATCCGGCACGGGGATCGGGATAAACCGGGCCGCGCGGGTCCGGTCCCATCTGGAACCGGGTCACATGCACCCGTCGACGCAGCCAGGCAAAGACCGCCGTACGCACCGGCGGCGCCAGCAGGGCAAAGCCCACCGCATCGGTAAAGAACCCCGGCGTCAGCAGCAGCGCACCCGATACAAGGATCATCGCCCCATGCGCCAGCGGCTCGCTGGGATCGTCCAGGTCGGAAAAGCTGCGGCGCAGGTTGTCCATCGCCAGCCGCCCCTGCGCCTTGACCAGCCAGGTCCCGATCACCGCCGTCAGGACGACCACCGCCAGCGTCGGCCACAGGCCGATCAACCCGCCCACCTGGATGAACAGGGCGATTTCGATCAGCGGGACCATGAGAAAGGCCAGGAACAGCCACATGGGAAGATCCTCCATATCAGGGCGGGGCAGGTAGACTCACCCCAACGCCTCACCTACATAAGGATGCAAGCAAGATCTTTAAACGCTGCCTGCAAAGAGGTGCCGATGAACTCTCCCATCCTCCAGCTTCTGGTCCTGGCCGGAATCGCCATTTTTCTCGTTCTGCGCCTGCGGAGCGTGCTGGGCACCCGGGAGGGGTTCGAAAAGCCGCCAGCACCGGCGCCAAACGACGATCGCCGCCGTTCCGCACGCGACTTCGAGGTGATCGAGGGCGGCCCGGACCATGACATCATCGACCACGTCGCCGAGGACAGCGACGCCGCCAAGGCCCTCGCCGCGATGAAACGGATCGAACCGCATTTCTCGGTGTCCGAGTTCCTTTCGGGGGCCCGCGGGGCCTATGAAATGATCCTCATGGGCTTTGAACGCGGCAATATCGAAGACCTGCGGCCATTTCTCGCGGATGACGTCTATCAAACCTTTGCCGAGGTCGTGGAACAGCGTGAACAGCAGGGCCTGACCATCGAGGCCGAATTCATCGGTGTCCGTGAACTGACGCTCGCCGATGCCACCTTTGACGAAGGTTCGCGACTGGCCGAGATTTCCGTGCGCTATGTCGGCGAGCTGACCTCGGTCGTCAAAGATGCGACGGGCGAGGTGATCGAAGGATCGCCCACCGCGGTCAAGCGTCAGAAAGACGTCTGGACCTATGCCCGCAACATGGGCAGCGATGACCCCAACTGGCAGCTTGTCGCCACGGACGAATGACGCGCCTTCTCCTTGCGATCACATTTGCGATATCCCTCATGACCGGCCCCGCCTCCGCAGAGACGGGGCCGCGTTATGACATCCTGGATTTTGCCGATCTGCAGGGATGGGCCGAGGATGACCATGCCGCGGCCCTTGCCGCCTTTCTGGAAACCTGCGGCGATCTCGACGATCCGGACTGGTCCGCGCTGTGCGGCCTGGCCCGCGAAACCGACGATGCGCGCGGATTCTTCGAACTGCTGTTCCGCCCGGTCCTGATCCGGGATGAGGCGGAAATGCTGTTCACCGGCTATTTCGAACCGGAACTGAACGGCGCGCCCTACCGCAGCAGCACCTACCGATACCCGGTCTACAAGATGCCGCCCGAGGCGCGCGCGAGCCGTCCCTGGCTCACCCGGCGCCAGTTGCTCACCTCCGGGGTGATGGAGGGCAGGGGCCTTGAAATCGCCTGGGTCGATGATCCGGTCGAGCTGTTTTTCCTGCAAATCCAGGGTTCTGGCCGTATCCGCTTTCCGGACGGGCGGATGATCCGCGTGGGCTACGGCGGCGCCAATGGCCACCCTTATCGGTCCGTCGGCCGGGAACTGGTGCGGCGCGGTGTCTATACCGCGCACCAGGTCTCGATGCAGGTCATCGCCAACTGGGTGCGGCGCAACCCGGTCGCGGGGCGCGAACTGCTCTATCACAACGCGGCTTATGTCTTTTTCCGAGAGGTCAGCGAGGTGCCGCCGGAAAAAGGACCGCTGGGCGCGATGAACCGCTCGATCACGCCGCTGCGCTCGATCGCCGTCGATCCCCGCTATACGCCGCTGGGTGCGCCGGTCTGGATCGAAAAGGCGGGCGCCGACCCGATGAACCGGCTGATGATCGCCCAGGACACCGGCTCTGCCATCAAGGGGGCGCAGCGGGCCGATATTTTCTATGGAACGGGTGACGAGGCCGGCCGCATCGCCGGGCGCACCAAGGACGGCGGGCGCATGATCGTTCTCATGCCGATCCAGCGTGCCTATGCGCTCTTGCCCGAACCGGTGCAATGACCCGGCGGCGCAAGCTACGGCCCGAAGAGCAGGAGCTCTGGCAACAGGTCGCCCGAACCGCAGATCCGCTGCACAAGCGGCCCGCCCGCAAGACGGAAGAGGCCAAACCCGCGCCAAAACCGCTGTCCTCCGGAAAGGAGACGCCGCGCGATCCGCTGTCGCCCTTTACGATGGGGGACAAATCCGCGCCGCGGACCCAGACCCATGTCTTTCCGAAAACCACCGCCGACCATTTGCACGAGGCGCCGGTGCGTATGGACGCCAAGGCCTTTACCCGGCTCAAGCGTGGCAAGCTGGTGCCCGAGGCCCGCATCGACCTGCACGGGATGACCGTGGACCGCGCGCATGGCGCCCTGGCGCAGTTCATCCTGAATGCCCATGCCCGGGGATTTCGGCTGGTGCTGGTCATCACGGGCAAGGGCCAGCGTGAAGACCCCTATGACCCCATGCCCCGCCGCCGCGGTGTCCTGAAGACGCAGGTGCCGATGTGGTTGCAGATGCCGCCCTTGGCGGGGGCTGTCCTACAGGTCTCGCAATCGCACCGCAAACACGGCGGCGAGGGCGCCTATTACGTCTATCTCAAGCGCCGCCGCTGAGCTTGTTCCGGGCCCTGCGTGGATGCCGGGTTAACGATGTCTTGCCGCTTTGTACGAAATGCCGGAAACGACGTACAAAACGTACGTTTTGTACAAACTTCGGGGCCGCGTCACAGCATCTTCCGTGCCCGCGAAACCCCCACCCACATCATCGCCGTGGCAAAGAGGAAATAGAGCGCGACGCCGATATACTGCGTCTCGATCCCCACGCCGAAGTCGATCAGGTAGCCGGTGATCCCCGGCCCGATGGCAGAGCCGAAGACCATCACCGCCGCCGCCATCGCCTTGATCGCGCCCAGGCTGCGGGTGCCGTAGAACTCTGCCCAGAAGGCATTGGGCAGGGTATGTGTCGCCCCCGTGGTCATCGCCACGAACAACAGCCCGACCAGGGTCCAGCCTAGGCTATCACCCAGGGCGAAACAGAAAAACCCAACGAACATGGGCAGTTGCGACCAGGGGATCAGCCGCCCGGTGCCCAGCCGGTCCAGCAGCCCGCCCGCCATGACCATCGCGCCGACCGCCGCCGCCGTGTAGATCGGGAACAGGGCGGTCAGCTCCAGGTGGGACCATCCCTTGACCTCTGCGAAGTGCACCTGCTGAAAGAAAAATGCGGTGTTGAAGGCCGGCGGCCCCAGCAAGGCCGGCACCATGAACCAGAACAGCCAGTGTTTCAGCACCTCGGGCCGGGCCCAGTGCCTTTGGTCCATGCCCACGGAATGATCGGTTTCCGCATGGCTCTGCGGCGTCCGTTCTTTCCTCAGTAGCAACAGCAGGACCGGGACCGCCGCCAAGCTGACACAGGCCACCGCCACCCAAAGCCAGCGCCAGTCCATCACCAGCATGAGCGAGACGAAACTGACCGGCAGCAGCGCCTCACCCAGGGCGAAGCCGAGGCCAGCGACCGAAAGCGCCTTGCCCCGCGTCGCAACGAACCAGCGCGACATCGAGACGACGGCGGTGTGGCTGGCCATGCCCTGGCCGCAGAACCGCAGCGCGAAGATCACCAGGGGCAGCAGCGCCGCCCAGGCGTTCAAGGCCATGAAAAGGCAGGAACTTGCCAGCAAGATCAATACGATAGACCCGATCACGCGGGTGCGGAACCGATCCGTCAGCGCGCCTGCCCAGACCATGACCACCGCCGAGGCGCTGGTCCCAATCGTGTAGATCCCACCCCATTGCCCGTGGCTGAGGTCGAATCCTTCGCGGATTTCACCTGCAAAGATCGAAATAAAGAAGGTCTGGCCGAAGCTCGACAGAAACGTGAGCAGCGCGCCGGCGGACAGCCAGCGCGCGTTTTCGGCGAGAAAGCGAATGAGACCCATGTCCCGCCCTTGTCCCGCGATGTGTGAAAATGCGGACGCTGAACGCGTCCGCCAGAGGTCAGTTCGAAATGGCGTTCGCCTGGGCTGACACGCCCAGCACCGCCCCGACCATGCCAAAGATTGTCTGCGCCGAGGTGATCGGGCTTTCCGTGGCAAGCACGGTGTCATCGGGCTGGATCTGGAACTTGCGCGCGGCAAAGAGACCGTCGGCGGTGGTCAGGTCCAGCGTGAATACGACTTGCTGCATCCTGGGGCCATGCCCCGTGGGACTGATGGCCTTGGCGGGATACTCCCGCAGAACCAGGACACCCTTGGGATCTGCACGGGTATCGGACAGGCCGCCCATCAGCGAAACGGCCTCAAGCGCGGTGACGTAATCCTTGGGGAAATAGATCAGGTTCTCGATCCCGCTGGCGCCAAGGGCGGTAAAGCTGCGGTCATCCTGTTCGATGACAACCGTGTCTCGGGGCAGGAGAAGCGCGTTCTTGGAACCGTCCGACAGCAGTTGCGACACCGAGATCTCGTAGGTCTTGGAGCCGCGCAGCAGGCGGATTCGGGGGTTGCGCAGATCCGGCATCACGCCGCCGGAATCCGCCAACAAGTTGAGAACCTTGTAATTTCTCGACGGAAGGGGGTAGGCACCGGGTTTGCCGACGCCGCCGACCACGTCAACCGTGTGATCACGGCCCTGCTGCAGGTTAAGCTGAACCTGTGCCGACGGCAGGATCGGTGCAAGCCGTTCCTGGATCTTGGCACGGGCGCCGGTCGCGGTCAGGCCGCGCACGCCAACCTTGTTGACGTAGGGCAGAAAGATCGATCCCTGCGAGTCGACCTCGACACCCTTGATCTCGGCAAAGCGTTCGCCGGGGCTGGTCAGCAGGGAGTTATCCTGGCTGTCCCAGATGATGATGTCGATGCGGTCGCCGGTTCGGATGACCGAGGAACTGCTGCCGTGGCTGGTATTCGGCCAATGGTAGTGCCCGTGCCAGCCGCTGGCGGACCATGTGGCAAGACCGGGAACATTTTCACGGGTGACTTCGATCACCTGGAAAGTCGGTTTTTCCGCGTCCTTCTGGTTGAGTACCTCGGACTGGATCGCCGCGCCGCGCGGCAGGCTGCACGCCGCCAAGGCAAGAACGGCGGCCAACAGGGTGATAAGTCTCAGTTTTGCAGACACTCCAGTCCCCCAACCGGTGTTTGACACTTTCTAGCGGTTCAATCCGCTGATAGACAGTCTGACGGTCGATTGAAAGCGAATTGAGGGTCAAACCGTGGCAGGAACACAGCAATCCCGCAAGGTCCTGCTGATGGGTGCCAGTGGAAAACTTGGCCGAATGCTGTGCTCTTTATGGCAATTCAACAGGTTTTCTCTGGTTCCGGTCTACCGTTCGGAAGGGCATGGGGGCCTTGTCTGGCAGGTCGGCGGACCTCTGCCGATGATCGAAGACGTGGCTGCAGTGATTGCCTTTTGGGGTGTGACACCGCGGCCTGGATGCAACTTAGACGATAATTCCCGACTTGCCTTGGCGGCCTTGGACCTGGGTAAGTCAATGGGCGCAGGGGTGGTGGTGCATTGCTCGAGTGCCGCGGTTTATAGGCCGGGGACAAGCCCGGTTTCGGAAGCTGACCCGGCCTGTCCCGGTTCGGACTATGGCCGTGCCAAGCTGGCGATGGAAAAGGCCATCGAGGACAGCGCCAGTGGCGAGGGGCCGCGCAATATCATCCTGCGGATCGGGAACGTCGCGGGGGCTGACAGTCTCTTTGCCAATCTGCGCCCCGGAGGGCGGATCACGCTGGATCGCTTTCCTGACGGGTCAAGCCCGGCGCGCAGTTATATCGCCCCGCCCGACCTTGTGCGCGTGATCGAGGCGCTGGTCGAAGACGTTACCGCCGAGGGCACGTACAATGTTGCCGCGCCCCTGCCGACGGAAATGGGGGAAATTGCCCGCGCCGCCGGCTGCACCATCGACTGGCGCGTCGCCCCCGAGACGGCGGTGCCGAAGGTCTGGCTGGACACGTCCCGGCTGTCTCGGATCCTTGCTCTGCCATCTGGGGCGGCTGCAGCGGATCACTTGGTCAAGGGCGCCCAAGCGGGGGGCACCTGGCCATGAGGACGCGGCGGCCCCTGCTGCATACGCTTGATTTCCTTTATGCAATCGGGATGACGGTGCTGCTCTCACCACTCATTCTTTACGTGGCGGTCGTGGTCTGGCGCAACGATGGCTGGCCAATCATCTATCGCTCCGAACGGATGAAAAGCCCGACGCGGTCCTTCTTGCTGTGGAAGTTCCGGACGATGAAGAATGACCCGGCCGATGCCGGCGTCACCGGTCCGTCCAAGTCCGGCCGCATCACGCCGACAGGTGCCTGGTTGCGGCGCAAACGGCTGGATGAACTCCCGCAGCTCTGGAATATCCTGAGAGGAGACATGGGCTTTGTCGGCCCCCGCGCGCCGCTGCGCCGTTACGTCGAGAAATACCCCGAGATCTATGCAGAGGTGCTGAAGGAACGGCCCGGGATCACGGGGATGGCGTCGATGGCCTATCACAAGACAGAGGAGCGTCTTCTGGCGCGGACCGAGAGTGCGGAAGAAACCGAAGAGGTCTATTGTCGCCGCTGCATCCCGCGCAAGGCGCGCCTGGATCGCCTGTACGCGGCGCGGCGTAATCCCTGCACGGATCAACGGCTGATGTGGGCGACGGTGTTCCGGCGGGTGTCCATGCACCGGCGCCGCTGAGGATCAGCGGCGCAGAACCTGCGAGTTCACATAGCCGATATAGCTGCCCAGCCAGTGCTTGCCGCTGTAGATGTAACCATCAGAACCGACAACGTAGGCATTGGTGAAATCGCGCGACATGCCGTCGGCGGCGGTACACTTGGCGGTCACAAGCTGCCCGCTGGCGCGGACGAGCCCGGCTGCCACGGGCACGGTGCCACCTGTCGTCAGGTAGCAGGTGTAGCGATGTACCTCGGTCACGTCCTCGGGCGTGAGGAAACGCTGGTCATAGCTGACCCGGCCTTCACGGCGTGCCTTGACGTAGGAAAGCAACTGGTCCTCTTCCGAGGACATCAGGTCGCCGCCCAGGCCACGGGTCGAGGTGATCATGCCATCGCGCAGGACGATCACCTGGCGGGCCGGGTTGCCGTAGGTCTGGTAGGGACCATTGCGCTGGATGTTCTGCAGAAGAACCTGAACCTTGTCACGGCTTTCCAGTTCGAACAGGTAGACGGAATCCGTTGTGGCCCCCAGTGCCTTGGCGATCTGCTGCGGTGTCAGCGGCTTCGGCGCTTCCTTCTTTGAAAAGATCGCCTTGGGCAACTGCTTGAGAATAGCTGCCGTGTCCTTGTTCGCGTTGCCGCAGGAAACCAGGGCCAGGGCCGCCGTCAGGGCCAGGCCGATGCGTGTAATGCTGCGCCGGGTCATCGCCAGAACCTTCCCCAAGAATTGACAGCGTCCGGTTTGTGGTAGTCGCGGACCTGTT
Source organism: Antarctobacter albus (assembly GCF_900101505.1). Taxonomy (GTDB): domain Bacteria; phylum Pseudomonadota; class Alphaproteobacteria; order Rhodobacterales; family Rhodobacteraceae; genus Antarctobacter; species Antarctobacter albus. The sequence goes on along the minus strand of NZ_FMZI01000009.1, from coordinate 140,546 downwards.
CGTAGAGACGCCCGTTGACGTTCAGACGCGCGCCACCGTCCCGCGACAGCGACTGGATCAGGACATCGTTCCGGCGCCGCGACGGTTGGCCGAAGAAGGTGGCCAGCGGCATGGTGAAACGGATGCCTTTGTCGAACGAACCTTCGCCGAAGTCCTCGAAGGAGGCATCGGTAAAGGTGGCATAGGCACCCACGCGCCAGCCATTCGCGAACTCGCGGTCCAGAGCGACCGTCGCGCCATAGTCGCCTGCCAGGTAACGGCCCACGTCAAGCTGTCCGTGGAACCCGTTGCCGAAGGCATAGTAGGCCGAGACATGGCCGTTGACGTTGGGGATCTCGCGCTTGACGCCTGTCACCGGGTCCGTCGTCGTCATGGACTGCAGGCCAAAGAGCTGGTCGAAGTCACGGCGCTGGATGTAGTTCAGCTCTGCCCCCAGTGCGAGACGGCTGTTGACCGGTTTCCACAACAGTTCGGCCGAGGCACCGGCGTACATCTGTTCAAGGTAGCCCAGCGTCACGCGGGAATAGACATTCTTGGCCGGGCGTCCGTAGTGCGCCAGCTGCAGGTACTCGATCGCCGGATCGCCTTCTTCCGAGTAGCGGGCGTGGTCGGTGCGCACGCGCGGCAGGTTCGACTTGTCGAGGCGTTTCACCTTGTCGAGGTTGCCGGTGAGCTTCTTGGTGATCGACCCGCTGGCAATCAGGTTCGGCGTGATTTCGTATTCCGCCGAGGCGCGCAGACCCGCGTCGAAGCGCACAGGGTTGTCCGGGTCAAAGACCGAGAGCTGCACGAACGGTGAAATGGCCCAGGTGAATTTCGGGTAGATGCCGTCATCCGGCGGTGGCGCCTTGCCAAAGCCGTCGCCGAAGTTGGTCCGGGCCAGCATCTCGTTGGCGGCATCATGTTCCAGCCGCTCGAGGTCGGACCGGCGGAAGGTGACGGCGGACATCGCCATGCCGTTGACCACGGGCACGATCTCGAACACCTCGACCGAGGCCGGCATGACTCGGGTCATGACCCGGGCCAGTCTGCCAAAGGCCTGTGACGGGGCGCCGTATTTGGGATTCACCAGACGAACGGTGACACGGTTGCTTTGCAGGTCGATGCCCTCGACCTCCAACCCTTCCTTGGCGGCGAGGTTCTTGAGCGAAGCCGTGACGGAAGCCGAGCGCTGGGAGTCCAGCGTCCAGCCAAGGTCCGCAGCCGATCCGGGCGCGCGGGGCGCGACCGGAAGGCCCGATGGCTCTGTCCCGCCGGGCACGCCCAGGGTCTTGGGGTTGGTGACAAAGGTGAACTGCGCGCCGATTTCCGTGCCCAGGACGTGGTATAGCGAAAGCTGCCCACCATTCTTGAACCGGTAGTCGACACCGAAGTTCCAGGGGCTGGATTTCTTCGATGTGCCGCGCTGAACCTCGTCGACATAGTCGTCAGAGGAGTATTCCACCTTGAAGGTGTAGCGGTCGTTGGGCGAGTAGGAGACCCCGCCAAAGGCGGCCACGTCGCCACGGAAAAAACGGTCGATCTCGGGCAGGCCACCCTGGTTGGTGATCTTGCCCGGCCGCGTGCCCATGTTGCCAAAGGGCTGGTAGGACCCGTAGCGCCCCCAGCCAAGACCGCCGGTCAGCGTCAAGCCGGGATACACCGTTTTCGACGCGACCAGGTATTCGCCCGAGTAGATGCCCGTCCCGATGAAGTCCTGGATGCCGACGACCACCGAGGGGCGGCGTTCGGTTTCGGTCAGGAGCTGGTAGCGGAGGTCAAAGCTGCGGTCGAAGAGCGTGCCATTATTGGCGGTGAAGTTCTCGATCGCGGAATAGCGGAAGGTGCCGGACAACCGCGGGAGGATCTGGAAATAGAGCGTGGTCCGCGATGTGCCGCCGAAATGCGCATAGGTCCCGGCAAGGGTCGCGTCTGGCGGCACCTGTGCGGTGGGCATGTCAACCAGGCCGGGAGAGCCGTACAGGTTGAACGGAAGGCTGTTCACACCCTCCTCTGCCCGGACGGCGCCGCCGAGCGCGGACAGAATGGTGCCCGCAAGCGCGACGCGCCGTACGAGGCCCGATTTTCCGTTGTGAAAACCCGGCATGGTCCCCCACCTCGTTGCCAACACTGTTTCCCGACCCTTGCTAATGTGTTCGTCTGGCCCTGTCTATTCGAAGGCGGCGGCCAGGGCCATATTGTGGGAAAATCGGCACGCCCTTGCCGTCTTGTCCACAAGATGTGCGTGCGCTGCGCTTTAACGGTACATTTTGAAACGTTAATCGAGTGGTAAGCCGCCCGCCTCTAAACCTGTACCCAGGTGAGAGAAAGGTGGGAATGATGAGTGGCGACAGCAATGTCGCGCCAGTCATCATCAAACGCAAAAAGGTGATTGCGGGCGAAGGGCATCATGGCGGTGCCTGGAAGGTGGCCTATGCCGACTTCGTGACCGCGATGATGGCCTTTTTCATGTTGATGTGGCTGTTGAACGCGACAACGGAAAAACAACGCAAGGGGATCGCGGACTATTTCAGTCCGACGATCGCGGTGGCCCGGGTTTCGGGTGGCGGCAGCGGCGCATTGGGCGGAGAGTCCGTCTTTGCGGAAAACACGTTGCCTAGGGTCGGAACCGGGGCCACGAGCCTGCGACCGCAAGCCGAGAGCAGCCGTGACCCGGGTCTGGACAGCAAGGTGTCCGAAGGACCGGAAACCGCCGAATTCAAGAAGGTCGAAGAGCTGTTGATCGGCCGCGGCGGCGAAAGCATGGTTGCCGACGAGCTGCTGGAACACATCGTCACCGAGGTGACGGACGAAGGCCTGGTGATCGAGTTCTTCGAGACCGCGCAGGCCCGGCTTTTCGATGACGAGGCGCGGCCGACACAGCTGCTGAAGGATCTGGCGTTGGTCCTGGCCCGGGCATCCGATGTCGTGTCCAACCCGGTTGCGATCGAGACGCATACGACCAGCTACCCGGTTGTCCTGGCCGAGAACCCGGCCTGGCAGATATCGCGCGACCGGGCAGAAGTCTTTCGCGAACTGGTCATAGCCCGTGGGCTGGAGGAAGCGCGGGTGCAGCGCCTGACGGCCTATGCGGACCGGGAACCCAGCACCTCCAACCTGCTGGACCCGCGCAACAGCCGGATCGAGGTTGTCTTTCTGCGCAGGAACTGACTCAGTTTTCGTGGGATTTTACCTGTTAGGCCCGCGTTAAACCCACGCCTTTATCTGTTGTCGTGAATTCGGAGCGACAGCAGAAAGGCTAGTCCATGACAATCTCCTCTTCCCTCAATGCAGGTGTTGCGGGTCTCGCGGCCAATGCGACGCGGCTGGGAACCATTTCCGACAACATCGCGAACTCCGCGACCAAGGGGTACAAACGGGTCGAGACGGATTTCTCCTCGATGGTGATCGCGTCGAACGGGTCCGGCTATACCGCCGGCGGCGTGCGCACCACCACCACGCGGATCATCGACCAGAGCGGCGCGTTGGTGGGCACGAGCAACGCAACCGATATCGCCGTGCGCGGCAACGGGTTCATCCCCGTCGCCGAGGCGACGGAATTCGCGGCAACCGGCGATCCGCAGATGTTCCTGACCACCACGGGGTCCTTCCGGGTCGACGCGGATGGCTACCTGCGGACTGAATCGGGACTGCTGCTGATGGGCTGGCCGGCCAATTCCGATGGGTCGTTGGCCTCCTACGCACGCGACACGGCGGAAAGCCTGGAACCCGTGCGGATCAACCGCAATCAGGTCACCTCGGAACCGACGACGGCCATCACGCTCGGCGCGAACCTGGCGGCATCGGCGACCGATTTCGATGCCACCGGCGCACCCGAAGTCCTGCCGATCGAATACATCGACAACCTGGGCCGGTCCGAAACCCTGACGGTGACATTCACGCCGACGATCCCTGCCACGGGTTCGTCGAACGAATGGACGATGACCATCGTCGATTCTGCCACCTCTGCAGGCGGCAACCCGGTTGGCGAATATACCGTGACCTTCAACACCGGCGCGGCAGACGGCGGCACGCTGTCCACGGTGACAACCACGACGGGCGGCACCTACAATGCCACCGATGGCACGATCATCGTCACCACCAATGGTGGCCCGGTCGAAATCACCATCGGCGCGCCCGGCACCAGCGGCGGGCTGACCCAGGTCGGCGACAGTTTCAAGGCGCTCAACATCTCCAAGGACGGGTCCGCCGCCGGGTCCATGACCACGGTCGAGATCGACGAGAACGGTTTTGTCCACGCGCTGTTCGATACCGGCGCCTCGCGCGTGATCTACCAGGTGCCCCTGGTCGACGTGCCGAACCCCAACGGGCTGATCTCGATGGACAAGCAGATCTACATGCCCTCGCCGGAAAGCGGCAGTTTCTTCCTCTGGGATGCAGGAGACGGGCCGGTCGGTGACGTCGTGCCCTTCGCGCGCGAGGAAAGCTCGACCGACGTGGCCAACGAACTGACGGCGATGATCCAGACCCAGCGGGCCTATTCGTCGAACGCCAAGGTCATCCAGACCGTCGACGAGATGCTGCAGGAAACCACCAACATCAAGCGCTGACGGTTCATCCGTCAGCTTTTCAGGGGGTCGCTAGATGTCTCTTTCCGGTGCGCTGTACAATGCCTTCAGCGGGCTCAAGGCCAATTCCCGGGCCGCGGGCCTGGTGTCGACGAATATCTCAAACGCCACCACCGAGGGGTACGGCCGGCGGACACTGGGCCTTGCACCCGGCGCCGTCGGCACCACCGGCGGCGTACGTATCACCGGAACGGTGCGTCATTCCGATCCGGTCCTCACCGGGGACCGGATGATGTCGGACGCAACCCTCGCCCATGCGACGGCCGGGTTCGAATTCGCCAGCCGGATCGAGGACCTGGTGGGCGATTCCGGCACGCCGGGATCGCTGACCGACCGCGTGAACGCCTTCGAGAACGCGTTGCTGACAGCCTCGTCCAACCCGGCCTCGACACAACGGCTGGAACTGGTGGCAAACACGGCGGATTCGCTGGCGCGGGCGCTGAACGGCCTCAGCGATGAGGTCCAGTCCGCCCGGCAGACAGCCGATGACCGGATCGCGGCACAGGTCGAAACCCTGAATTCCGCTCTCTCGCGGCTGGATTCACTGAACGACAACATTGTCCGGGCCGGCTCGACCGGGACCGACCCGACGAGTTTCTATGACGAACGGCAAAGGGTGCTCGACAGCATCGCCGAAATCGTGCCCTTGCGGGTGGTTGAAAGGGAAAAAGGTGACATCGCGGTCTTTACCCGGGGTGGCGCCGTCCTGCTGGATGGGCGCCCGTTCGAGGTGGGGTTCGAACCGAACCATGCCATCGGACCGGGCATGACCTTCGCCAACGGCGACTTGTCGGGCCTGACGCTGAACGGCGTTCCCGTCGATACCCAGGGCATGAGCATGTTCGCCGGTGGCAGCCTTGCCGCCCAGTTCGAGATCCGCGACGTGGACGCGGTCGAACGCCAAGCGCAACTGGACGGGATCGCCCGCGACCTGATCGAACGGCTTGGTCCCGGCGGGCCGGACACGACGCTGGCGGCGACCGATCCGGGACTGTTCACCGATGGTGGCAGTGCCTTCGTGGCCGCGGATGAAACCGGTATTGCCGGCCGGATCGAGATCAACGCCCTCGTCGCACCCGACAGCGGTGGGGCATGGCGCCTGCGGGACGGGCTTGGCGCAGCCACGCAGGGCGACGTGGGCGATGCCCACCTGCTGCAGGAGGTTTCGGAGGCTCTGAGCGCCTCGACTGTCCCGGCCTCCGGCGGTCTGACTGCCATCGCGCGCAGCTTTGCGGACCACATCTCGGAATTTGCCTCCTCCGCAGTGGGAGAGCGGGTGCGGGCGGAAAACGCCCGGACCTTCGTGTCGATCCAGAACACGGCCCTGTCCGAGATGGAACTGTCCAAGGGAGTGGATACGGACCAGGAACTGCAGCGGTTGATGCAGATCGAACAACACTACTCCGCCAACGCAAAGGTCATGTCGACGGTCGACAGCCTGCTTGAGCGGTTGATGTCCATTTAAGGAGGGCCCGACATGGAAGTTATCGGGGATATGGCGCGCGCGCTGGTGCTGCGTGCCAACCAGGTACGTCTGCGCCAAGAAATGGATCAACTGGCAGTCGAGGTCGCCACCGGGTTCTTCAAGGACGCGGGACAGCATCTGCACGGCGACCTGACCGGCCTGCAATCCATCGACCGGTCCCTGGCGCGGTTGGACACATACAGGGTCAATACGACAGAGGCGACCTTTCTGTCCGGAACGATGCAAACGGCCCTGGACGAGATTCAGGATCGCAGCGAGACCCTGTCGCAATCGCTGATCGCCGCCGAGCTGACGCCGAACTCGGCCCTGTTGAACACGATGTCGGACGATGCGGAAAACGCATTGGGACAGGTTCTGAACGGGTTGAACCGCTCGGTTGCCGGGCGGTTCCTGTTTTCCGGAACGGCGACCGACCGCGAGGCGGTGCAAGGCGTCGATGACGTGCTGAACGCTGCGCGCACGGCGCTTGCAGGTCAGACCGACATGGCCGGGATCGAGGCAGCGCTGGACAGTTTCTTTGGCGCCGGCGGCACCTATGAATCCACCATCTACCAGGGGTCGAACACCGGCCTCGCCCCGCTGAAGCTGAGCGAGACGGAGAGTGCGAACCTCGATATCCGGGCCACCGATCCCGTGTTCCGCGAAGTCCTGAAACCGATGATCATGGCGGCCCTGGCCACCGATGGCACGCTGGGCCTGTCACAGGACGTGCAGATCGAGATGCTGACAACCGCCGGACAGGACCTGCTGGCCGCGCAGCAGGATGTGGTCGAACTGCGTGCCGGACTCGGCGCGCTCGAGGCGCGCGTCGAAGAGACCACGGCGCGCAACTCTGCAGAGCATACGGCCACCAATATTGCGCGCCTCGATCTGGTCGGGACTGACCAGTACTACACCGCGTCGCGCTACGAGAACATTCGGACTCAACTTGAAAGCCTTTACACGATCACCGCGCGGTCACAGCGACTGTCGCTTGCGGAGTTCCTCTGATGTTGACACGTTTCCTTACCGCTCTTGTGCTTGCTGTTTCATGTGCCCTTCCGGCGGCGTCCCAATCGGTCCGGATAAAGGACCTAGTCGAGGTCGACGGCGTACGATCGAACGATCTGGTCGGCTATGGTCTGGTCGTGGGCCTGAACGGCACGGGCGACGGGCTGCGCAACTCGCCCTTTACCGAAGAGATCATGTCCAACATCCTGGAAAGGCTGGGCGTGAACGTGACGGGCGAGCAGTTCCGTCCGCGCAACGTTGCGGCGGTTCTAGTGACGGGCAAGCTGCCGCCTTTCGCACGGATCGGCAGCCAGATCGACATCACGGTTTCCGCGATTGGCGATGCCAAAAGCCTGTTGGGCGGGACGCTGATCATGACCCCGCTGAACGCGGCGGACGGTCAGATCTATGCCGTGGCCCAAGGCACGATCATCGCCGGCGGTGTCGAGGCCGAAGGCGAGGCGGCCCGCGTTGTGCAGGGTGTGCCGACGGCGGGTGTCATTCCCTCCGGCGCGCGTGTCGAGCGCGAAGTGCCCTTTGATTTCACGCAATTGTCGACACTTCGCCTTGCCCTGCGCGAGCCGGATTTCACCACCGCCGCGCGGATCGAGGACGTGATCAACCGGGCGGTCGGTCGCCGGGCGGCAACCATGCTGGACGCCGGCACGGTCCAGGTCGACCTTCAACGCAGCGGCGCCCGGTCTCCGGCGCGGGCCGTTGTCGCCATCGAGAACCTGGCGGTCGAGCCACAGCGTCGTGCGCGTGTCGTTGTCGATCAACGTTCGGGCACCATCGTGATGGGTGCGGATGTGCGGATTTCCCGAGTGGCGGTATCGCAGGGCAACCTGACCCTTCGGATCGAGGAAGCGCCGCTTGCGATCCAGCCCAACCCCTTCAGCGACGGTGATACCGTTGTGGTGCCGCGCACCGGCGCCCTGATCGAGGAAGACCCCGGCATCGGCCTCGCCGAAGTGCCGACCGGGACCAACCTGTCGGAGGTCATCGCCGGCCTCAACGCCCTGGGTGTCAGCCCGCGGGACATGATCGACATCCTGAAAAGCATCAAGGCCGCCGGTGCCCTGCATGCGGATTTCGTGGTGATGTGAAGAGCCGCTGAGGCTTTCTTAACGGCTGGCTGTCAGGTTGGCGGCGGCACAGGAGCGGGAGAGCGCAGATGCTCGGAATCATTGGTATCGTTGTGATCTTTGCGATGGTCTTCGGCGGCTATCTCGCGGCTGGCGGCAAGCTGGCGATCATCATCAAGGCGCTGCCGTTCGAATTCATGATGATCGGAGGCGCGGCAACCGGTGCCTTCCTGATCAGCAATGACGGGGCGACGGTCAAGCACACGATCAAGGATGTCGCCAAGGTCTTCAAGGGTGCCAAGTGGAAGCCCGACGACTACCGCGATCTTCTGTGCCTGCTGTTCGAGCTGATCCGGCTTGCGCGGCAGAACCCGGTTGCCATCGAGGAACACGTGGAATCGCCCTCTGAGTCGAATATCTTTGCCAAGTATCCCAAGATCCTGGCCGACAGTCACGCGATCGAACTGATCTGCGACACGATGCGGTCGGTCTCGATGAACTACGACGATCCCCACCAGGTCGAAGAGGTGCTGGACAAGCGTCTGGACGCGATGCAGCACCACGCCCTGATGCCCAGCCACGCCCTGCAGAGCATGGCTGACGCGCTGCCTGCGCTGGGCATCGTCGCCGCGGTTCTGGGGGTGATCAAGACGATGGCCTCGATCGATCAGCCGCCCGAAGTGCTGGGCAAGCTCATTGGCGGCGCCCTGGTCGGCACCTTCCTGGGCGTGTTCCTGGCCTATGGCCTGGTCGGTCCGTTCGCGGCCAAGGTCAAGACCGTTGCCGAAGAGGACCTGCATTTCTATCACCTGATCCGCGAAGTGCTGGTCGCGAACCTGCATAACCACGCAACCAACATCTGCATCGAGGTCGGACGCCAGAACACGCCGGATCACTACCGGCCCAGCTTCGAGGATCTCGAGGATGCGCTGAAATCCGTCAAACAGGAGGCGGCATGATCCGTATCGCGCTACTGATCCTTCTTTCGGTTTGGCCCCTGCTTCTGTCAGCACAGACCGTGACAGTGCGCAGCGGCGAACACGGAGAATTCACACGGCTGGTGCTGACGGTGCCTGACGGCACGACATGGGCGCTGTCCCCGGATGCAGAACGCAACCAACTGGGGCTGGAAATCGACGGTGGTCCCTATGAATTCGACACTTCGTCGGTCTTTGACCGGATCGGGACCGGTCGTATCCGTGACCTCGTTGTGGCAGAGGGCGGGCGACGGCTGGACATTGCGCTTGCCTGTCAGTGCGCGGCCGAGGCCTTTGTGCTGCGGAATACCATGTTGGTCGTCGATATCTCCGCTTCCGAGGTGCCGCTTGCACAGGCGGTCCGAACTGGGCCCAAACCTGCGGAGCCTCGGGGCGTTGGACCGTCGCCGGTCGTGCTGGATCTTTCCCGCGTCCGCGTTGCCGATGTTCCCCGGATCGGTCCGGAGCCGGTGCACGATCCTGGTCTTCCCTACCTTGCCCAGCGCCTCGACGTGGACCCAACAACTGCCGGACTTGATCATGCAGCGCGCGATCCATCAGTTGCGCGTGACTTGGGCAACCAGATCGCGGCTGATCTGGCGATTGCGGCCACCCAGGGTCTGCTGGACCCGGCGCTGACACCATCCCCGGCGCCTGCTCCGACACCTGCCGAGCCGGCGCTCAAGTCCCCCAGCCTATCGCCCGCGATTGATCCCGACCAACCAGCGCGCCGGTTGGCTGCCGGCATGTCGGGACTGGATCATATGGACCTTCAGAATGGCCGTATCTCCATCGGTGGCGACACCTGTGTGGCGGCCGGCAGCCTTGCCATCGCGGCCTGGGGAAAGCCCGGTGACGATCCAAACCTCGCGCTGGCCAAACGCCGCAGCGCAGTCTTCGGCGAGTTTGATCGCATCGGGGAAGAGGCCCTGGTGAGCTATGCCAAGGCATTGATCTACTACGGGTTCGGCGCCGAGGCGCGCAGCGTCCTGTCGCTGCAGTCAGAGGTGGACGCGCCTGTCGTGATGGCTCTGTCGCATCTTGTGGATGGCGACGGAGATCCCCTGTCACTTTTCTCCCAGCAGGCGCACTGCGAGGGACCAGCAGCGCTCTGGTCCGTTCTCGCGCTTGCTCCGCCAAGTGGTTCTCCCCAAATCGCGGATTCGGCGATTCTCCGCAGCTTCGAGGCATTGCCGAAACACCTCAGGACCCACCTGGGACCGATCCTCGTCGAGCATCTTGCCACCGCGGGTTATCCCGATACCGCACGCGATGTCCTGCGTCGGATGCAACGCATGGAGGGATATGAGACGGACAGCATCGCGCTGGGCAAGGCGCAGCTTGCGCTGCGCGATGGCGATCCTGCGGAAGCGGGCAAAAGGTTGCAGGAGCTTTCCATTGCCGGCGGACCCGAGGCCGCAAAGGCAGTAGCCGCGGCGATTGACCTTGCGGAGGCAACGGATGCTCCGGTTCCGACACGGATCGTCGAACTTTCGGATGCTTTCGCCACCGAACTGCGAAACAGTGAGGATGGGCCGAAACTCTGGCAGGCCCATGTGCGTTCGCTACTGATCAATGAGCATTTCGATACCGCGTTCGATGAATTGGACTCGCCGCACGGCATGCCAGAAGAGATTGCCGATACGATGCGGCAGACGGCGATGCGGTTCCTTGTCGACAAGGGTGAGGATGTCACCTTCCTGAAATTCGCGACGCGTGCACTCGCCGACGGGGATGACCCCGGGCAGGACGCCCTGGGGATTGCGATTGCCGAGAGATTTCTCAACCTGGGTCTGGCCGAGTCTGCCCTGCAGCAACTCGATAGCCTGTCAGAGCCAACAAGCGCACCGGAGGCGCGAATCGCCCGAGCCCGTGCCCTATTGGCGCTGGGCCGGCCCGAGGAGGCCGAAATCATCCTGATCGGCCAGCGCGGCGACGAGGTGGGGCGCTTGCGGGCCGAGGCACGCAGCCAGATGGGGGACCATGTCTTTGCAAAATCCATCTTCTCGGATGCGGGCAGGACCAGCGAGGCGGTGACCTCGGCCTGGCTCTCCGGCGATTGGCAGGACGTCGCCGAAAGCGACACCGTTCTGGCACCGGCAGCCGATCTGATGCAGCAGGAGCCACCGGTCTTCGATCCGGCCCAGGTCAGTCTTGCCGGTGTCGACGCTGTCTTTGATGCCAGTACCCGTTCGCGTGAGACCCTGCGCGCCCTTCTCGATGCAACCGCCGTCCCGTCCAACCCGTAAAATTCGTTACGGTTTCTAAATTCTTCTGCCTTAGCCAGTTAGCAGGGCAGACGGATTGGAGAGGCCGGAAGATGGCGCGTTCTTGGAAGCTGGCAGAATACCGAACCGACACGGACGTTGAACGCGGCACCGGCGCAAGGCCGGTGCCTTGCGTTTGTGCCTCGTCGCAACAGGGGGGTCATTGATCATGTCGGTCTCGACCCTGTTCAAACCGACGATCCTCATGGCCGTGGCGCTCATGGCGGTGATCGTCATGATGATCCTGCCGATGCCATCCTGGGTTCTGGACGTGGGCCTGGCGGCCTCGTTCGGGCTGGCGATCCTGATCTTCACGGTCACGCTCTTCATCGAGCGGCCGCTGGATTTCTCCGCCTTTCCAACGATCCTGCTGACCTCGCTGATGCTGCGGCTCTCTCTCAACGTCAGCTCGACCAAGCTGATCATCGGCCAGGGGCATACCGGAACTAACGCGGCGGGTGAGGTGATCGAGGGATTCGCCAACTTCGTCATGGGTGGCAGTGTCTTCCTGGGCCTTGTCGTCTTCGGCGTTCTGATGATCGTCAATTTCGCGGTCATCACCAAGGGGTCGGCCCGGATGGCCGAAGTGTCCGCCCGGTTTGCACTGGACGGCATGCCGGGCAAGCAGCTTGCCATCGACGCTGACATGTCCGCAGGTGCGATCGACCATGCCGAGGCCAAGCGCCGCCGCGAAGTCGAACAGCAGGAAACCACCTTTTTCGGGTCGCTCGACGGTGCGTCGAAATTCGTCAAGGGCGACGCGGTGGCGGGTTTGCTGATTACGCTCCTGAACCTCGTGATGGGGATCATCATGGGCGTCGTCGTGCATGACATGCAGTTGGCCAACGCGCTGGAGACTTATGCCATCCTGACAGTTGGCGACGGTCTGGTGTCGCAGATCCCGGCGGTCATCATCTCGATTGCCGCAGGCCTGCTGCTTGCCCGTGGCGGTGCGACTGGCGCGACCGACGTGGCGCTGGCGGCCCAGCTGGGGCGCCATCCGTCCGCCCTTTTGGCGGTTGCGGTGCTCATGGTCCTGTTCGCGCTGGTGCCGGGCCTGCCGTTCGTTCCCTTCATACTCGGCGCGGCTGTTCTCGGGGCGACGGCATGGTGGCTGGCCAAACGCCCGTCAGAACCTGAAAAAACGGATGACGAGGATGAGGAAGACAGGGCCATGCCGGTTCAGCACATGGGAGATGTCCTCGACCTCGACGACATCCATGTCGAATTTGCACCGGACCTGGTCAACATGGTGCTGGACCCAGGAACCGGCCTGGACGTCCGCATTGCAAACATGCGCCGGCACATCGCCGCGCATTTCGGGCTGATCCTGCCCGAGATCCGGCTGACCGATGCGGCGTCCCTGCCAACCGGAACCTATGTCGTCCGCATCCACGGGGTCGAGATGACGCGCGGTGAACTAAACCCGGATTTCGTGCTGGCCCTTGTGCCCGAGAACAATGGCGCGCTGCCAAACGGCAAGGATGTGACCGAACCGGTCTACGGGGCGCCGGCGCGCTGGATTCGTCCCGAGGATCAGGACAAGGCGGCCATCACCGGCGCCACGATTGTCGCCCCGACGGAAGTGCTGGCAACGCATCTGCTAGAGGTCATCAGGCGCAACTTCGGTCGGTTGTTGACGCTCAAGGCCCTGCGTCGCCTGCTGGACGAGATGGTATCCCTCAGCAATCAGAGCCGGGCAGAAGCGAACAAGAAATTGCTGGACGAGCTCATCCCCGACAAGGTGCAGATCGACACGCTGTTGCAGGTTTTGCGGCTTTTGCTGGATGAACAGGTGTCGATCCGCAACCTGCCGCTGATCCTGGAAACCATCGCCGAGATGCGCGGCCAGCAGACCCAGCCCGAGGTGGTCTGCGAACACGTGCGCCAGCGACTGGGGTTCCAGCTGGTGGCCGGGATGCGGCGCGACGACGGCACCATCCCTCTGGTGCAACTGGCACCCGAATGGGAAGAGACGTTCATTTCTTACCAGGTGGAAAACAGCCAGGGCGCGCTGGATGTTGCCCTGCCGCCGGAAAAGTTCGAGGCGCTGACCAGCGGCCTGGCCGACACCATCGGCGAGGCCGGGCAGCGTGGGGTGTCGCCCGCGGTCGTGACTTCGGCCCGCCGTCGCCGCTTCTTGCGCACGGTCATGGTGGCCAAAGGGCTGAGCAATCCGGTCATGTCCTACGAGGAAATCGGGCTGGAGGCGCGCCCGGCGCTGGTTGGCGTGGTGGCCGCATGATCGCGGTTCAGCCCCTGCTGGATCTCCTGGGTGGCACGCTCTGGACTGCGCTCGTGGTTTTCCTGCGGGTCGGCGCGGCCCTGGCGGCCCTTCCCGGACTGGGCGAACAGGTGATTTCTGTCCGGGTCCGGCTGATCCTGGCGCTGATGCTGACGGCCGTCGTCGTGCCTGCCGTGGGCCCCGGGCTGGATCTGCCGCCCCCTGGGCTGGGCAGTTTCCTGCGTGCCCTGGCCACAGAAACCCTGTCGGGTCTGTTTCTGGGCATCATGCTGCGCCTGTTCATCCTTGCGATCCAGACTGCCGGGGCCATCGCCGCGCAATCGACGTCACTGTCGCAACTCATGGGGCAGTCCGGCCTCGATCCGCTTCCGGCGATAGGTCATATCCTGACCACCGCAGCCCTGGCGCTGATGATGGCGACCGGGTTTCACGTCAAGGCTGCCGCTTTCCTGGTGCTGTCCTACGACCTATTGCCGGTGATGCAGTTTCCCAACCCGGCCGATGTCGCCGAGGCCGGCCGCCACCGCGTCGGGCAGAGCTTCGCGCTGGCCTTCAGCCTGGCGGCGCCCTTTGTCCTGATGTCGGTGATCTACAACCTGACGCTGGGCGTCATCAACAAGGCCATGCCACAGCTCATGGTGGCGTTTGTCGGCGCCCCGGTCATCACATTTGGCGCCATCGCCTTGCTGCTGGTTTCGGCGCCACTGCTGCTTTCGGTCTGGTTGCAGGCCTTCGAGGCCTTCCTGGCCGCACCTTTCCGGTAGGCGCGCGATGGCAGAGCAGGACGAATCCTCTGAAAAGAGCCACGAACCATCCCAGCGCAAGCTCGACGAGGCGCGCAAGAAAGGTGAAATCGCCCGCGCCCCGGACCTGCTCACCGCGATGGCCTACCTGGGGATGCTGGTCTGCATGACCGCGGCGGGCGGGTACAGCCTGGCCAGTTTCGCCGAGGCGCTCCTGCCGCTCATCGAACAGCCCGACCGCCTTGAATCCCTGTTCTTCCGCGATGGTGCACCGTCGATCGCCGGCTCCCTGATCTCGGAGAGCCTTGGCCCGGCGTTGCCCTTTCTCTTTGCGCCGGGGGTCCTGGTCTTGCTGGCACTCTTTGCCACGCGGGGCATCGTCTTTACCGGCTCGAAACTGGCGCCCAAGATCTCTCGCATCAATCCGATCGAGAATGCCAAGAACAAGTTCGGGCGCCGGGGGCTGTTCGAGTTCTTCAAGAGTTTCGTCAAGCTGAGCGTCTATTCCGTCCTGCTTGCGGTCTTTCTTGGGGGTCAGCTGGACCTGATCGTCGGCACGGCGATGGCCACCCCCGGTGAGGCGGTACTGCGCATGACCGACCTGATGAAGCATTTTCTGCTGATTGTCGTGCTGATCGCCGCCGTGATCGGCGGGATCGACCTGTTCTGGCAGCGCGCAGAGCATATCCGCAAGAACCGCATGACCCAGAAGGAACTTCGCGACGAGATGAAGGAATCCGAGGGTGATCCGCATCTCAAGCAACACCGCCGGATGCGGGCGCAGGAAATGGCGCTGAGCCAGATGATGGGCGATGTGCCGACGGCGGATGTCGTGATCGTCAACCCGACCCATTATGCCATCGCCCTCAGTTGGAGCCGTCTGCCCGGCTCTGCCCCGGTCTGCGTTGCCAAGGGCACCGACGAGGTGGCGGCGCGCATTCGCGAAACCGCGAAAGAGGCGGGTGTCCCGATCCATTCGGATCCGCCCACCGCCCGCGCGCTATTTGCCACGACCAAGATCGGCGAGGAAATCGCGCCGGATCACTACCGCCCTGTCGCTGCGGCCATCCGCTTTGCGGACAGCATGCGGCGCAAAGCAAAGGAGAAAGGCTGGTGACCAGCAAATTCGACGACTTGATCGCTGCAACGGATCTCTTGCTGGAACGCGAGCTGGAGGCGCATCGCCGGAACATGTCCGAAAGCGCCCGGGTTGCTGGGGAGCTGGCCCAGATCGACGCCATGCGCCGTGCCGCCCAGGCCGACCAGGGGGCCGTGGGCGCGCGCCAGTTGCTGGGGGCGGATACGCTCTGGCAGGGGTGGCTGGTGGGCAAGCGGGCCGAGGCCCTGCGCCAGAGCGCGATTGCCCGCGCCCGCGAGGGCGAGAGCCTTGCCCGCGCGCGCACGGCCTTTTCCCGTGCGCAGGCGGCAGAGGCGCTTGCCCACGACGAAAAGGAAGCCCGAAAAAGACGCAGGCTCAAGGCCGAGGCTGAGGCTATCGATGCCCTGGGTGTGCTGCGCGAGGCAAAGGCGCGCGGTCTGGACTGACCGGAGGCACGACAAGACCCGCCCGGTTCCGGGCGGGTCTTCGACGATCAGCGTAACTGTGCCTGGTGTCAGGCGGCGTCCTGGCGGGCGATCTCTGTGATCAGCACGTCTTTTACGTCGGTCCCCAGAACCGAACGCGCCGCGTCCAGAAGGGCGGACCGGAGGATATCCATGCGCTCCCCGGCGGTGAAGGCTCCCTCGAACCCGCCGATATTGGCATGGTCGAACATCACTTGCAGAAAGACGTCGCGCAGCTTGGGTTCCCTTTCGTAGACCGCCTGTGATCCGCCGCTCGAGACCTCGATGCTCAAAGAGGCGACGACCAGCGCCTCGACGCGCTCGGTGCTCATGATCGGGATGACGAACTGGTTGTTCATCTTGACGTATTCGTTGCCGCTACCACCGTGGCCATTGTCCTTGTGACTGTCCGCCGGCGGGGGGTCTGCATGGTCCTTGTCGGCATGTTCGTCGTCATGGGCATCCGCGGCGACGTGTTTGGGATCCTCGTCCGTGGGCGCCAGGAACAGCCCCGCGCCCACGCCGGCGCCGGTTCCCACCAGCGCCAGGATCAGGGGAAAGAGTTTCTTGAGCATGAACCGGCCTCAGAAGGGCAGGATCGCATCCAGCACCTGCTGGCCGATCCTGGGTTGTTGCACGTCGGTGATCTGCCCGCGGCCGCCATAGGAAATCCGGGCCGAGGCGATCTTGTCATAGGTGATTTCATTCTGGCGCGAGATGTCCTCGGGGCGGACGTAGCCCGTCACCAGCAGCTCGCGCAGTTCGAAATTCACCCGCACCTCCTGGCTGCCTTCGATGGCCAGCACGCCGTTCGGCAGGACGTCGATCACGGTGGCGGCTACGCGCAGGGTCAGGCTCTCGCTGCGGCGCACCGATCCATCGCCGCTGGCATCGCTGGAGGACTTGATCGACACCGCGTCGTCCAGGCTGGCCCCATCGGTGATGCCCTGGTTGATCCGTTGCGGCACCCCGAAGAGATGCGGAATGCCAAGGCTTTCCGAGCCCGAGCGCGACCGCGAGGTCTTGTTCTTGATCTCTGCCTTTTCGTCGATCTCGATCACCACGGTCATGATATCGCCGCGTTTCATTGCGCGCCGGTCGCCCAGCAAAGAGGTCTGACCCCCGCTCCACAGAGAGGCACGGTCGGCGCCAAGGCGGGGCGCGCCGTCCTGCGGCAGGCCGGAGGCAATCATTGCCACCCGTTCCGGGCTGCTCTTGTCCGGGGTGAAATCGGGGGTCTTGCCGATGTGGTTCACCCGCGCGCAGGCGCCAAGGGTCAGGGCCAGCCCGATCAGGCCGATGTATCGCAGCATGTCTGTCCTCATTTGTTCACCAGGATGGAACCATCGGGCGCGATGGTGCCGAAAAGCGTGGTGCGGGAATCCACGTTCATCACGCGGATCCGTTCGCCTGCCGCGCCGCGGCCGAGAGCGCGGCCCTCGGCCCTGATCCGCAACCCGCCCTGGGCATAGACCAGTTCAACCGCCTGGTTGCGGTCGACAAGGGCCGGCTGTCCGACCGCGCCGCGCATGACGGCGCGACCGGGATAGATGGCGGTCCGGGCCTCTTGCCCGACAACCGCGTCGAGCGTCGCATAGGCGCCCTGGACCTCTGCCGGGTCCAGCCGCACCGCGTCGGCGGTTATGATCTGTTGCGGGCGGATCGTCTGGGTGGCGACCACCGTGTCTGCGGCCGCCGCTCCGGGTAGAAGCGCAAGGAGGACCAGCCAGCGCATCAGCGCACCTGCGCCGTGGCGCCCATCATCTGGTCGGCGGCCGAGATCACCTTGGAGTTGAGCTCGTAGCCGCGCTGGGCCTCGATCAGGTCGGTAATCTCCTTCACGGCATCGACGGAACTGTCCTCAAGGTATCCTTGCCTCACCGTACCAAGGCCGTCCTGGCCCGGCGTCGACTGGATCGCGGGTCCCGAGGCCTCTGTCTCGACAAAGAGGTTCGAACCGATCGCCTCCAGTCCCTTGGGGTTGGAAAAGCCGGCCATCGTGAACTGGCCCAGCAACTGGCCCTCGGGCTGGTCGGGGAAATAGGCATAGACCTCGCCGTCGGCGTTGATCGAGATGCTGCGCGCATCCGCCGGGATCACGATCTCGGGCGAGACGGGATAACCTTCGGAGGTGACGATCAGCCCCTCGCCGCTGCGTTTCAGACCGCCGTCCCGGGTATAGCCCAACTGGCCGGAGGGCAGGACCACCTCGAGGTAGCCGTTCCCCTCGATGGCCAGGTCAAGATCGCCACCGGTGGCCGACAGCGCCCCCTGTTGAAGCTGCATCGAGACGGCGGCGGGCCGGACGCCAAGGCCCAGCTGGATGCCGGTGGGCAGCACGGTGCCGTCCGAGGCACTGACAGATCCCGCGCGGGCAAGCTGTTGATAGTGCAGGTCCGCGAACTCGGCCCGGCGGGCGTTGTAGCCCGTGGTGCTCATGTTCGAGAGGTTGTTCGAGATGACCTCGACCCGCATCTGCTGGGCGGTCATGCCTGTGGCGGCGATCTTGAGGGCGCGCATGTGACGGCTCCTATTTGATGACGTTTTTCAGGACGCTGCGGATGCGCTCATCTTCGCGTTCCATAAAGCTCTGGCCCAATTCGTAAGCGCGCTGCACCTCGACCATGCGGGCCACCTGCAGGATCGGATCCACGTTCGATGCCTCGACGAATCCCTGCATGACGCGGGGCGCCTCGACCGGTTCGAAACCGTCATCGCTGCGGAACATCTGCCCGCCCTCGCGGATCATCGACTTGGGGTCCAACGGTTGCACGACACCGACCTGCCCGATCGGGCGGCCTTCGGTGCTGATTGTCCCGTCACGGGCAATAGACAGCTCAATGGCCTGCGGTGGAACAAAGATCGGCGCCCCGCCCGCGTCGAGCACGGGATAGCCATCCGGCGTTACCAGCGTACCTTCGGCGCTGGGCGAAAAGGCCCCGGCACGCGTCAGCCGGGGACCATCGGGCGAGTCCACCAGGAAGAAGCCGTCCCCCTCGATGGCCATGTCGTACATGCCGCCGGTCTGTTCCAGCGTGCCCTGTTTGAGCGACGTAGTGCCGATCCGGCCGGCGCCCATCGCGACGGCGGCCATGCCGTCGCCTTCGGCCACGTATTCGGAAAAGATCACGCCTTCCTGCCGGTATCCGGTGGTGTTGGCGTTGGCGATATTGTTGGCGATGACCTGCATTTCGCGCATCAGGCTTGTCTGGCGCGACAGGGCGGCGTAGCCGGCGGTTTCCATGTCAGCCTCCGGTGATGAGGGGAATGATCTGCCCCTGGAAGAATTCCACGAGCGTTCGGGTCATGAAGCTCATCGACATCCAGAAGACGGCGACGATGGCCAAGAGTTTCGGCACGAAGGTCAGCGTCATTTCCTGAATCGAGGTGAGCGCCTGGAAGAGGCCCACGCCGACCCCGGCAACCAGGGCCGCCGTCAGGATCGGGACCGCGGTGATCGTGGCGATCCACAGGCCCATGCGCAGGGTGTCGAAGAAGATGACCTCTGTCAGCATGGCGTCAGACCGGCATCCGCAGGATTTCCTGGTAGGCCTCGACCACCTTGTTGCGCACCGCGACGACCGTCTCGACAGCGAGTTCCGACTGGGCCAGCGCCTCGACCAGGGCATGCGGGTCCGCATCGCTGGTCATCGCGGCCTTGGCGGTATCCTCGGCGGCCTTGAGCTGTTGGGTGAATTCCTCCGTGACCCGGGCGAACTCCTTTTCCACGGGCGCTTGCGCGGTCTCCGGTTCGGGTTGCATGGCGGGACGGGAGGCCGCGTATTTCTGTGCGGCATAAAGCGAACGGACGTCCATTCTGGATTCCTTTCAGGTTTTAATTCAGGGGATTAGCGACGCAGAAGATCCATCAGGCTGGTCGACATCTGGCGCGTCTGGTCGAACATCTTGAGGTTGGCTTCGTAAGAGCGCTGCGCCTCACGCGCGTCGGCGATCTCGATGATCAGGTCGACGTTGGAGCCGAGGTAGTTGCCCGTCGCATCGGCCAGCGGGTGCGAGGGATCGTGGATCACCTCCAGTTCACTGCGGTCCAGCCGCACATCGCCGGGTTTGACGCCGGTGACATCTGAACGGGTCGGCTCCATCTCGAATGACACGGTCTTGCGCCGGTATCCGGGCGTATCGACGTTGGCAATGTTCTCGGACAGGATCCGCAGGCGTGCGGCCTGGGCCTGTAGGCCGGTGGTGGTGACCTTCAGGGCGTTTGAAAAATCGCTCATCTCTCTCTCCGGTTATCCGCGGCCCAGGCTGGCGCGGAGGATGCTGAGGTTGCTGCGGTAGATGGCCAGGGCGCGGTCGTGCTGCCGTTTCGCGCCAGCGGCGTTCACCATTTCCTCTTCCAGGGAAACGGAATTGCCGTTCGGATCCAGCATGTCGCGCCGTTCGCGAATATCGACATCGCGGCCGTTGCTGCCGTTGAGGTGCTTTTCCCGCGTGGCGCGCTGGCCCATCATCGAGTCACGCAGGGTGTCCTGGAACTCGGGCAGCGCGCGGGCCCGGTAACCGGGTGTATCCGCATTCGCGATATTCTGGGCACTGTAGGCCTGTTGCGTGCCGGCGTGACGCGCCATTGCCATCGCCGTTCTGAAGACGTCCAAATTCTGGAACATCGGGGCTTCTCCCTCGATTGCTTCAATCAAGGCTTAACGCTGATTCCTTTAGATATGGTTTGCGAGGAATGAACGGAGCGTACGATGGACGAAGACATCAGCGGCCTCAGGGCCAGGATCGCGCAGATGCAGCCGGTGCGCGCGGTCGGCCGTGTGCAATCGGTGGATGGTACGATCATCTGGGTGCGCGGCCTGGCCGAGGATGCCTGTATCGGCGACCGGCTGCGGCTGATGCACTCCGGGAACGTGCTGGGCGGAGAGGTCCTGCGCATTCGCGATGATCTCGTGGCGATGTTGCCGGACGAGGCGGCCGAGGGCGTGTCGCGCGGCGACCGGGTTGCCGTACTTGGTCCGCCGACACTCGCGCCCTGCGATAGCTGGATCGGTCGGGTGATCGACGCCTATGGCCGCCCGCTGGACGGTGCGCCCATTGGCCCGGGCGCCCAGCGTCGTCCGTTCCGGGCCAGCCCACCACCGGCGGCGGCGCGGCGGCGCCTGGGTGAGAGGTTGCGGACCGGCCTGTCCGTTTTCGATACCCTTCTGCCCATCGTGACCGGCCAGCGCGTTGGTCTCTTCGCCGGCTCTGGGGTGGGCAAATCCAGTCTTCTGGCGCAGCTGGCACAGGGGATGGAGGCGGATGTCGTCGTTCTAGCCCTTGTCGGTGAACGCGGGCGCGAGGTCCTGGATTTCGTGACTTCCGTACTGGGGCCGGAGGGCATGGCGCGCAGCGTCGTGGTTGCGGCGACCTCCGATCGTTCGCCGCTGGAGCGGCGGCGCTGTCCACTGGCGGCCATGACCATCGCCGAGCATTTTCGCGACCAGGGCAAACACGTGCTCTACCTTGCCGATTCGATCACACGTTTTGCAGAGGCGCACCGCGAAGTGGCGATTGCCTCTGGCGAGCTTCCGGCCCTGCGCGGGCATCCGCCCTCGGTGGCCCATCAGATCATGCGCCTGGCGGAACGGGCCGGGCCCGGGTTGCAGGGCACGGGCGACATCACGGCGGTGTTCAGCGTCCTCGTGGCGGGGTCGGACATGGATGAACCGGTGGCGGATATCCTGCGCGGGGTGCTGGATGGACACGTTGTCCTGGACCGGCAAATCGCCGAACGGGGCCGCTTTCCGGCGATCGATCTTTTGCGGTCCGTTTCGCGCAGCCTGCCCGAGGCGGCAAACGACCATGAAAACGCACTTATCCAAAGAGTTCGGGGCCTGTTGGGCGCCTACGCGAAATCAGAAACGATGGTGCGGGCAGGTTTGTACCGGGAAGGTGAGGATCCGCTGCTGGACCAGGCGATGAAGGTCTGGGCGGACCTGGACGGTTTCCTGGCCGAGAAATCGCCGGACGGGCCGGAAGGTGCGTTTCAAAAATTGGAACTGATTCTGCGTCGCGCTCAGGCTGGCGTCCCGCAGGGTCGCCCGGCGCCGGGGCGTGGCGGACAGATGCCCGCGGCGCGCAAGATGTGAGACATTGGCGCGGCGTTCATGGCCGCGCTTTTCAACCGAAGAGGGATTGGCGCGGAATGGACGAAAGCAACGTCAGCGCAATCTGGTTCGATCCGGCATTTGCTGTCTGGTTTATCTGGTTCTGCAGCAGGTAGGTGTTGATGACCCGGTTCATGATGTCCGGTTCAGCCAGTTCCGAGAAGGATTTGACGCCATAACGGCTGCTGACCTTGTCCTTCAGCACCTCGACCTGCTTGTCGACGTCGATCTGACTGAAACTCGAGGGCAGGCCCAGCGCCGCCTGGAAGACGTTGCGTAGCGAAGTTGTTCCAAGGACCGAGAACCACTTGGTGTTGTCCGAGGATTCGCGCCCTGCCAATTCAGGGATGGCACGTTCGAAATTCAGCGCTGTGCGCAGGCTTTCATCCACGTCGCCAACCGCGACTTCGAATTCGTGGAGATAAAAGTCGGACACGATTTCATCCGCGAACCCATCTCTTTGGGTTGCGGAGACCGGGTCACGGTCAAATTCAAAGGCTTTGGCCAGTTCGACATAGCGGCTGTCGCCCAGGACATTGGCCAGGTCACGCGCATCGTCGGCGCCCTGTTCCAGCACCCTTTGCATCAGCTTTGGGCTGCCGGCCTTTTCGCCGAGATCGAAAGCGACCAAGGCATAGGTAAACAGGCGCGGGTTCTTGATCATCCCCTCAGCCGAGGTGACAGCGCCGATGTTGTCGCGAAAGAACTGGGTTTCGGTTTCGATGTTCAGAAGGACCTGCTGCCGCACCGATTCGCCGTAGGGCGTGTCCGTGTCGCCGGTTTCGGCCAACCCGGCCTCCATGTTGGCCAGCACGGTTTCGCGGTAGCGATCCGCGATCGGGTCGGCAAAACTCGGTTCCCGGGTCTTGGGTTCGAGAACCTTTTCGAAGCTGAACGCATTGGCCAGGGCGACGAAACGACCATCCGACAGGCGGTTGGCGAGAGCATCGTCATTCTCCGTTCCCTCTTCCAGAACCTTCTGGATCAGGAACTTGCTGTCGATCTTGTCTTCAAGTCCGAAGGCCGACAGGGCGACGCGCATGATCCGGCGATCGGATACAAATTCGTCCGCGCTCGTAATTTCGCCGATACGGGACGCGAAATACTCGGCATCGCGTGCAAGCGTCGGCGACTTGTCGAAATTCGCACGTTGAGTCTCTTGCGTGGCCTTCAGGAACTGCCAGGCGGTAAGACCGGAGCCGACGACAATGGGTTGAAAGCTCATTGGGACCTCGTGGCCAGCAACCTGTCCTCGCGTGGGATCAATGCTCGAAGCGCCTTGAGGCACTGGTAGAACTGTTCACCCAACAGTGCCTCGGTCGCTTGGCCCAGCAGGCGGCGGCTATCCGGATCGGTGAGGATCTGGCTCAGTTCCTCGATCCGCGGAAGGAGTTTCAGACGTGCCTCCTCGGCGTCGGCATCCCCGGTCAGGATCAGCTGTGCATGGTAGCAAAGCCTGCGAACGGGCGTCTTCGCCTCTTCTGGATGGATCGCGTCGCGCAGGCGAAGTACATTGGCGTTCGGTGTCACGATTGACAGGCGGCTGCGGCGATCACCGTTCTCGATGACGGCGCCATTGATCAGCACGCGCTCTCGCGGGCCGAGTTTGAGGACAAGTCCACTCATTTCCGTGTGCTCCTGCCGCTCAATCCTTTGAGGATCGCGGCGTTGATTTCCAGAAGCGGTCTGACGCGCGCTTTCTTCGTCAGCACCTGTGAGGTGTGCTGTTGCACGAACTCCGCCAGGTAGAAGATCCGCGCCCGCAACTCGGCCGGTAGGCCATTGTCGCTGTCGGCGACATCGACGGCCAGGGCGGTCCAAAGACGTTGGTTGTCGGAAAGTGCCTCGACCAACCGTGGATAGGCACGCGGACCAGCCTCGGCGGCAGCCTTGATGCGATGCGTGACCTTTGCGATCAGCTCGTATTCGGTGCCGCGGGGGGTCTGGGTCGAGCGGGCGTTTTGGGCATAGGCCCGTTGCGCGAGAGAATGGGCGTTCACTTCAGAACCTTCTGGTTATGAGGATCAAGGGGGATGACCCGAAGGGCCGGTTGCCCGGCCCCCCGGAGTGTCTTGGGTTAGCGGAACAACGACAGCAGCGACTGCGGCGCCTGGTTGGCGATCGACAGTGCCTGGACACCCAGCTGCTGCTGGACCTGGAGCGCTTGCAGGCGGGCCGAGGTCTCTTCCATATCCGCATCGACCAGCGTGCCGATGCCGGACTTCAGGGCGTCGGTCAGGCTGCTGACGAAATTCGCCTGGGTTTCGATGCGGCCCTGGGCCGAACCAAAGGCCGAGGCCGAGTCGATTGCGGTCTGGATCAGGCCCTCGATCGATTCCAGTGCGGCGTCCGCGCCGGCCTGGGTGGTCACGTCGATGTCCGACAGGTTCTCGAGGCGGCCACCAATGGTGGAGTCGCCGACATCGTAGCTGCGAACCTGGACCGAGAAGTTGTCGCCGGTGTTGTTGGCACCGGTAAAGTCGATCTGGTTCGCGTTGGTGCCGTTGACTGCCGCACCGATGCCAAGGCCGTCGGTGATGTCCGAGTTGTCGGCCACGTATTTGTTGAACGCGTCGGCAAGACCGGCGGCCACATCGGCCTGTGTGTCACCGTCGCGGGCAACGTAAGTGATTTCCTGTGCGCCGGCCGTGGCGGTGGTGTTGAAGGTTGCCAGACCTGCCGCACCCGCTGTGATCTCGATCGAGAAGCCGGTGCCTGCCGCCACAGTTGCGGTTCCAGCACCCGCGGTCTGACCGACGACGGCTGCCGTGGTCGGCTGTGTCGCGTTGCCGGTCAGGGCAACGGCAGCGGTGTTGGCTGCGCCCGACAATTCGTCCGAGGCCGCGGCGGTGGCGGATGCCGATGCCACGTCGATCGACGAGACCGATGTGCCGAGGTCCTGCTTGGCCACCGTGATGTCCGATGCGGTCACACCGGTGCCGGAACGGTCTAGCGAAGCCAGCACGTTGATGCTGCCCGAACCGGCCGCAGTATCGGTATTCGACAGCAGGTTCAGACCGTTGAACTGCGCGGCACCGACGACGGCACTGATCTGGTTGCGCAGCGCATCGATGTCCGTCTGGATCTTGCCGCGGTCGACGTTCTCTTCCTGGGCGGCAACGATCTTGCCTTTGATCTCGGTCAGCAGTTCGGTCGTGGTTTCCGCGGCCTGGCGGGCCACGGCGACGGTGGACTGGCCGAGGTTGAGGCTGTCGGAGATGCCCTTGAAGCCCTTGACGTCCGCCTCCATCACCTTGGAGATGGCCCAGACTGCGGAGTTGTCCTTGGCGTTGGCAACGCTCTTGCCGGTGGAGATCTGCGACTGCGTGTCCGCCATGCTGGAGTTGATGGACTTGAGGGTCTGCAGCGCGACCATCGCGCCATTGTTCGTCAGGATGCTAGACATAGGTTGTCCTTGCTTTCAAAAGGCGCTTTTGCGCCGGTTTGCATTTGCCGCGAACGGCATCTCTGACGCCTTCTGACGTATGCAGTCCGACCCCTTTGTCGGCCTGCGCCACCCGTCTTGGTGCGCGGCCAACTTGGCCTTTCGAGTCCTAACGTTGCCCTAATCCCTCCACTGCCGTTTCGGCGGATTTGTCACAAATGCTCAGGCACGTCTTTCCAGGCGTTTCGAGGCCGGTGCATCAATGGTCTGGCGACGCCCCTTGGCATCATAAGTATCGGTCGCCTTGCGCACGCGGTTGAGATCGCCAATTCGCGCGGCAACATTGCGCAGCCCGGCCAGGGCCTGGTCGAACAGTTCCTGATTGCGGCGCAGTCCGTCCTTGATGGGCGCGACCTCCTCGGCCCGTAGCGGCGCATTCTCCAGGTCTTCGGCAAGGCCCTGTTTTTCAGCCATTAGCTCGGCCAGGCGATCGAAATCACCTTCAAGCAAGGCCTTCCGCTCGGCCTCGAGCAGGGATTTCAGGCGGTTCGTCAGCGTCTGGTCAGTCATCGATTCTCTCCTTCAGGGCATGGAACAGCGATTCGGCCAGTCCGATTCCGCCGCCTTCGGTCATTTGCCGGGCCTGTTCCAGGCGCATGAAAGAGGCGAACTGGTTTTCACCTGCGCCCCCGCCGAACGCCTCCGGCGCCTCGCCCAGTTTTGCGGATTTCAGCATTTCGGCCAGGAAGTTCACCTCCAGCTCTTTGGCGGCTTCGCGCAGGGCGCGATCCTGCGGTGTTGCAGTGGTTGCGGCTGTTATGGGAATTTCCATCTGGTTTGTCTCCAATTCGACTCGCTCTTCGTGATTTGGCCAGATCGCGGTAAAGAAGTGGTAAGGAGCTTCGCCCTAGTGTGCCCCCGTGGAAGAATTCCCGGAGCACTCATGCTGAGCCAATTGACTAGCCTGCTGGGCATTGCCCCGACGAAATCCGTTCCGGAGGCCCGCAAGGATGCGCAGCCCGACGCCGATTTCGCCAGCATTTTCGCCGATGCAGAGGATGACGCGCAGAGCTATCAGCCAGATCCTGGGTCTCTCCCGGATGCGGACGAGGTTGCTCCTGCTGATCCCCTGAACGATCCGGATGCTATCGCTGCGCCGATCGGTGATCCGGACGAAGGAACGGATTTGGTCGATGATCTCGATCTTTTGCACGGCGGTTCGGACGAACCGAGGGAGATGGCTCCTGCGGACCGACGGTTTGACCCGGATCCGGGAGAAAAGCCGGATGAGGTGACTGATCCCAAGGGAGCCGCCTTCGCCGATCATCAATCGGCCGAACCCTCGAAACAATGGGATGGTTGGCTGCAACGCCTAGAGGACTCGCGACCGAAACGCGACCATCCCGACGGCCAGCCCATGGTCGACCGCGACGCCGATCAGGTGACTGGCCCCGGGTCCCTTGCGCCAAGGGACTGGCGCAAGACCGATAGCTGGATCAACGGGATTGACTCGAAGAACCATCCTTCTGCGGCTGAGGCTACGTTTGCAGAGAACATGTCTTCCGTCGCTGTTCCAATGCGTGGCCTGCTTGGCGCTGAGGCGCAACCTGTCGAGCGGTCTGAGGTCTTTCAAGTCATTGATACAGATATAAAAACTTCCGATCCTGGGGGGCGGGATCACCGCGCAAGTCATTCGGTCACACCAGTCATTCCGCATGGTGAAACGCACGCCGGCGCCGTTGACCGACTGCGTACCAACCCCGGATCACCCGCCCCCCTGACCAGCGGCACCCCGGCGAAACCTTTAGAAGGAACTGATCCGGGCTTGCCGGACATACCGGTTTTTCGTTTCGGCCTGTCGCAGCCGGCCCAAGAGCACACCTGGCCCCGACCGACCGAGCCGCCGGTATCCCGTCTGAAACAGGTGGTGATGCCCGCCGGACAAGGTCTGCCGACGGGGCCGGCTTCATTGGGCTTGCCTGCATTGGCTCCCAAGAACGCAGTAGCCGGGGCGGTTCAGCCACGGGACAAGCCAGTTTCTCCTATGCGGAGTGAACTGGCCCAAGGCTCTGCGTCTGACCAGATTCATCGGATCGACACTGAACTGCGCGCGCCAGCAGGCGTGCAAGTGACATCCGGCATGAACAGGCGTGATCCACGTGATGCGTTGCATCGATTCACTGACGATCTCGCGTTGGCGGCGAAACCCGGCACAGAGTCCCCTGCCAAACTGGGGCTGGTCGATCAGACAGGAAACTCGCAGGGGATCGAAGAAAAGCAGGTGCCGCTGGCGACGCTGAAAGGTCGTCATGGCAACCTTGATTTGAACCCCGACGTGTTCCGCACGAGCGTCAAGCCAACAGGGGTTTCTGCCGCTGCGGAAGGCGGGCCCGTTCCGGCTGGCGTGCGGGGTTTCGAACCGGCGATCGGGCCTGCACAACGAGTCCTGGATGGCGAAGTACCTCCCATGCCGCGAAGGACGGAGTCAGACCCATCGGCGCGTGTCGAGCTTGGCGCCACGGCCAGGGTAATGGCACGGCCCGGCATCGGGGCAGAGCCCGTCGTACAACCCTTGGAGGCAGAACGCGCCGAAAGTTTGAAACATAGTCTTCGACGTGGCGATCCGAATCCGGCGCCGGGTCTCGATGGCGTCATCGCCGACAACACGACTGTGGCGCCTAGCAGAGGGTCTTCAGGATCGGCAAATGTCGCCCCGATTGCACCCGGTGGCGCGACTCCGGCGCTGGCGGGCGTCCCTAGGCAGGGGACGGTGGCGCGCGTGACGTCTCCGTTCATCGATGATCTCGCCGAAGATCTCTTGCGCTTCGACAGCCAGCCCGCGGGCGCGGCACCCGGGGGCCAGTCTGCACCGGTCCAGGCGGCAACGATGCCGCAGGTCATGCACAGAACGGATACTGCGTCGATTCTTCGGCAGGTGTCGGATGGCATGGCACGCCTGGGTGAGGGCTCGGTAGAGATCCGGCTTTCACCCGAGGAACTTGGACAGGTGCGCATGCAGATGGTGCCGTCCGACAATGGCATGACGGTGCATATCACCGCCGACCGCCCCGAAACGCTTGATCTCATGCGGCGTCATATCGACCAGCTTGCGCGCGACTTGGCCGATGCCGGGTACGAAAGTGCCTCGTTCAGTTTTGGCGAAGGTGGAGAGGATGGTGAAGAGCCAACCGCGCACAATGATCACGCCGAAACGATGCCGCGGGACGACACGCCGACCAATGCGCCACCCAAAACCGAGCCTGTTTCGGACGGACTTGACATCAGATTCTAGGACAGACCATGACAGAAATCACTTCGCCACCGCCGCTCTACAGCAGCGCCCCGTCGTCCTCTGCCAATGGGATGGATGACAAGGGTGTCCTCAGCTCGGACTTTGACACTTTTCTCAAGATGCTGACCGTCCAGGTCCAGAACCAGGACCCTCTGAACCCCGTGGACTCGACGGATTATGCGACTCAGCTTGCGACTTTTTCCTCGGTAGAACAGCAGGTTCTCACAAATGACCTGTTGCGGGAGGTCAGCGCCTCGCTGACCGGGAATGCCCTGCAGGAACTCAGCAGCTGGATCGGGATGGAGGCACTGGTCCGAGCGCCGGTCCTGTTTACCGGAACACCGATCGCGGTCCGGCCCGAGTTCGCGGAGGACGCGGATGCGGCGACGCTGGTGGTCAGGGATGGAAATGGCGATGCGATCCAGAGGTTCGACCTCGACCTGTCGCAGGACGAGGTCTACTGGACCGGGACTGACGACACCGGCGCGGCCCTGCCGGCGGGCATCTACAAGTTCGAGGTGGAAAGCTACAAGGACGAGGCCAAGCTCGATACCATCGTGGCCCAGGCCTACAGCCGGGTGGCTGAGGTGAGGCAGGATGGTGAAACGCTTGTTCTTCGCATGGCGGATGGTACGGAACTTGACCCCGGGCAGATCGACGGATTGCGCGCGCCGATGAATTGACCGACGCCCTGATGGCGTCGGTTCAGCGCCGCATGGAAGACTGCTGCACTGCGACGGGCCAAGACCGTTCTCGGCCGTCTGCATGTGAATTGGGCGGGCTTTACGGCAACATCTGGCGAATCATCGCCGATCCGGGAAGTCGCCGACTATGCTGACTGTACGACAAAACCAACCACCTGAAAAAAATCAGAAAATTGTGGCGTTGATGGAAAGATGAGGTTAAGCTCAAACCGGTCGCAACGAGGCCGCTTCAGGCTGTTGTTGCTGATTTGACGCGCATTTACGCAAGTGCAGCAATGATTTCAGGTTCGTCGGTTATTTGTCATTTGAACGCGAAACGGTTTGTGTGTACGTTCACTCGTGTCGGGCGCGACGCGTCCAAGCCTGTACAGATTTGGAGAGAAACATGAAAAAGCTTTCGATCATTGCTGCATCTGCAGCGATCGCAGCTGCAGCAGCCGCCCCGGTGGCCGCTCAGGAAAACACCCAAGACCCGTTCGTTTCCTCGGCTGGCGACGATGTTATGCCGCTCGTCGTGATCGGCGGCATTGCAGCGATCATCGCCATTGCTTCGGCTTCGGGCACCGACTGATTTCGTCGGACAGAGTTTCATGGAAAACGGCGGCCTTTGGCCGCCGTTTTTCTTTTCCGGGTCTTTCTGGTCGATGCGGCGTCGGTCCACGCCCAACCGGTAGCCAAAGTCAGCCGAGCAACGTCCAGCTCAGAACCGCTGCAGCGCCGATCAGGACGCCGATCCCGGTCCAGCCAAGGCGTGAGGGCCAGGGATTTCGTGCCGGGGTGGCTTCGGGCTGTGATTGCCGGATAAGGGCGGCCTCTACCAGTGTAGGCAACCTTGGGCCGAAGCGGGCCATGACCAAGGCAGTTTTCCACAGATCCTTGGCCGCGGCCCGCGGGCCGATCGACTTCTTGATGTAGGCCTCGACAACCGGCTGCGCGACCTTCCAGATGTTCATTCGCGGGTCGAGCGAGCGCGCCACACCCTCGACCACCACCATCGTCCGCTGCAGGAGGATCAACTCGGTTCGGGTTTCCATTCCGAACCGCTCTGTCACCTCAAACAGGTAGGCCAGCAGCTTGCCCATCGAGATGCGCGTCGCGTCCATCCCGAAGATCGGCTCTCCGACCGCGCGCAGGGCGCGGGCGAATTCATCCACGTCGCGATCCGCGGGGACGTAGCCAGCCTCGAAATGTACCTCGGCAACGCGCAGGTAATCGCGCTGGATAAAGCCAAAGAGGATCTCGGCGTAAACCCGGCGTGTATATTCATCGATATGCCCCATGATGCCGAAGTCATAGGCAATGATGTCCCCGTTCGCCGCGACCTTGAGATTCCCCTGGTGCATGTCGGCGTGAAAGAACCCGTCGCGCAAGGCGTGGTTCAGGAACAGCTGCAACACTCGTTCCGACAGGTTCACCCTGTTGTGCCCTGCGGCATCCAGTGCGTCGTTGTCGCCCAGTGCCACGCCCTCGACCCAGCCCATCGTCATCACACGGCGTCCGGACCAGGCCCATTTGACCTCGGGCAGGGCAAAGCCCTCGTCATCCTTTGTATTGGCTTCGAACTCGCTGGCCGCCGCGGATTCCAGGCGCAGGTCCAGCTCGCCCATGACCACGCCTTCGAAATGGGCGATCACGTCCGTCGGCCGCAGGCGCCGCGAGGCGGGTGAGAGCAACTCGATCATGTTGGCGGCAAAGTAGAAGGCGTCGATGTCCTTGCGAAAGGCGCGTTCGATCCCCGGCCGCAGCACCTTGACGGCCACGGTTTCGCCAGTGTCTGCCAGCGTCGCCTTGTGCACCTGCGCGATCGAGGCGGCGGCGACGGGTTCGCTGAAGGCAGAGAAAATTTCGTCGACCGGCAGACCCAGCTCTGCTTCGACCTGCGTCTTGGCGGCCTCGACGGGGAAGGGGGGCAGCTTGTCCTGAAGGACGCGCAGCTCTTGTGCCATCTCGTCGCCGACCACGTCGGGCCGGGTCGACAGGATCTGGCCGAACTTGATGTAGGCGGGGCCCAGCGCGGTCAGTGCGCGGACCACCGGGGGCATCGCCGGATCGCCCTCGTCGCCCAGCCAGCGGAAAGGCCGGCCAAGGACGCGGGCGGCCACGCGCAGCGGTGCGGGGGCCTCCAGCGCGTCCAGAACGGCCCGCATCGCGCCGGTGCGTTCCAGGGTGGCGCCGGTGCGGATCAGGCGCCAGATGTTGTGGGGGCCGCGCACCTCAGATTTTCCAGCCGGAGTGCAGACAGGCGACACCCATCGTCAGGTTGCGGTACTTGGCATTCTCGAATCCCGCAGCCTTGACCATGTCGAGAAAGGTATCCTGGTCGGGAAAGCGGCGGATCGATTCCACCAGGTACTGATAGCTGTCGCGATCCTGCGCGATCACCTGCCCTAGGCGCGGGATGATGTTGAACGAGTACAGGTCATAGGCCCATTGCA
Organism: Antarctobacter albus; assembly: GCF_900101505.1. Taxonomy (GTDB): domain Bacteria; phylum Pseudomonadota; class Alphaproteobacteria; order Rhodobacterales; family Rhodobacteraceae; genus Antarctobacter; species Antarctobacter albus. The sequence continues at coordinate 108,693 of NZ_FMZI01000009.1, read as the reverse complement.
TCAGGTCGTTGGGAATCTGGGAAAACTCAAGCACCATCAGCCGTCCGCCGGGCTTCAGCACGCGGAAAGCCTCGTTCAGGGCCTCTTGCGGGCGGGTCACGTTCCGGATGCCGAAAGAGATCGTGTAGACGTCGAATGTGTTGTCGGAAAAGGGCAAGGCCATCGCGTCGCCCACCACCCAGTCGAGCGAATCGACCATCGCCTCAGCCTCGGCCCGCTTGCGGCCCTCGACCAGCATGGGTTCGGTCAGATCCAGCACCGTGGCATGTCCGCTGCCGGCGCGTTTCAGGAACCGAAAGGAGATGTCCCCGGTCCCGCCGGCCACGTCCAGCAGACGTTGGCCCGGACGCGGAGCCAGCCAATCCATCATCGCATCTTTCCAGATCCGGTGGATGCCAAAGGACATGGCGTCGTTCATCACGTCATACTTGGAGGCAACAGAGCTGAAGACCCCCTGGACCCGTCCGGCCTTCTCGCTTTCGGGCACCTCGGCATATCCGAAATGCGTCGTTTTTCCGGTCTCTTCGCTCATGGCCCTTGCCGTTCTCGATTGCATTGCTTTCTTATAGGGCGCCGCCGGGGCGATACAACGCGAAGGACCATACCCGATGCCCGAATTGCCCGAAGTCGAGACAGTCCGTCGCGGGCTGGCCCCGGTCATGGAGGGGCAGGTGATCGCACAGGCTCGCGTCAACCGCCCCGATCTGCGCTGGCCCTTCCCCGAGAACATGGCCGACCGGCTGACCGGCACCCGGGTCGAACGCTTGCGACGCCGCTCAAAATACATCCTCGCGGACTTGTCGAGCGGTGAGACGTTGCTGATTCACCTGGGCATGTCGGGGCGGATGCTGGTTTCGGGCGATCCGCTGGGTACATTCGTGCATGACCACCCGGCGCCCGAGAAACACGATCACGTCGTGTTGGACATGGGACAGGGCGCGCGTGTCACCTTCAACGATCCACGCCGCTTCGGGGCGATGGACCTGATGGACACCGCAGAGGCAGAGCGGCACCCGTTGCTGGTCAGCCTCGGCCCCGAACCGCTGGGCAACGGGTTCAGCGAATCCTACCTGTCGGGGATGCTGAAGGGGCGCAGGACGCCGATCAAATCGGCCCTGCTCGATCAGAAAATCATCGCCGGATTGGGCAATATTTACGTTTGCGAGGCTCTCTACCGGGCCCGCACCCACCCGGCACGCAAGGTCAACCGGATCTCCGAAGCGCGGCTAGGAGCGCTGGTTCCGATCATCCGCGAGGTGCTGCAGGATGCCATTGCCGCAGGTGGATCGTCGCTGCGGGATTTCCGACAAGCCGATGGAGAACTTGGATATTTCCAGCACAGTTTCGATGTTTACGGGCGTGAGGGTGCGCCCTGCCGCAGCGAGGCCTGCGCCGATACGGTGCGCCGGATCGTGCAGTCGGGGCGGTCGTCCTTCTATTGTGCAAGCTGTCAAAGATAACTTGAACCATGTGAATGAAATGCTAAGGCTTGGCCCTTGACGGAACCGGACGGAGCCCAAACACATGGCCTATGAGACGATCATCGTCGAAATAGAAGACCACGTCGCCACCATCAAACTGAACCGCCCCGATGCCATGAATGCGCTCAACTCTCACCTGCTGGGAGAGTTGTCCGAGGCGCTGGCCGAGGCGGACAAGAACGACAAGGTGCGCTGCATCATCATCACCGGCTCGGCCAAGGCCTTTGCCGCCGGTGCCGACATCAAGGAGATGTCGGAGAAAAGCTACGTCGAGATGTTCCTGTCGGACTTCTTCGGCCGCGAGGGCAACGCCATCACATCGACCCGCAAGCCGATCATCGCGGCCGTTGCGGGCTATGCCCTGGGCGGTGGCTGCGAGCTGGCCATGATGTGTGATTTCATCATCGCCGCCGACAATGCCAAGTTCGGCCAGCCCGAAATCAACCTGGGCGTCATGCCCGGCCTGGGCGGCACCCAGCGCCTGACGCGCTTTATCGGCAAGTCCAAGGCGATGGACATGAACCTGACCGGGCGTTTCATGGATGCCGAAGAGGCAGAGCGCGCCGGGCTGGTCAGCCGGGTTGTCCCCGCCAAGCAGCTGATGGAAGAGACTCGCAGCGCGGCCGAGAAAATCGCCGAAAAGTCGATGATCTCTGCCATCGCCTGCAAGGAATCGGTGAACCGGGCCTACGAGACGACACTCTCCGAAGGCCTGCTCTTCGAACGTCGCCTCTTTCACGCGCTGTTCGCGACTGACGACCAGTCCGAGGGCATGGCCGCCTTCGCTGAAAAGCGTACCGCGCAGTTCCGCGACCGCTGAGTCGCGCGCTGCCCGATTCCCCCGGGAAACGGGCAGCCGGGAAGAAAGACCTTGCCCGATGACGGGCGCTCTTGTATAGGCGCCCGTCATACATGCGCGTGATGCCCGCTTTGGCAAGAATCGGTTCGGCACGGGATGCCGTTCGTCGGCGTTGCGCAATTCTTGAACACATCATCGTCGGCAGACGACAACAGCAGGATCGATCACATGGCAAACACGCCCCAGGCCAAGAAACGCGCCCGTCAGAACGAAAAACGCTTCGCCGTGAACAAGGCGCGTCGCTCGCGCATCCGCACCTATCTGCGCAAGGTCGAAGAGGCCATCGCATCGGGTGATCGCGACGCCGCAACCGCCGCCCTGAAAGCCGCCCAGCCCGAGCTGATGCGTGGTGTGACCAAGGGTGTTTTCCACAAGAACACTGCCTCGCGGAAGATTTCGCGCCTCGCATCGCGGGTCAAGGCACTGGGCTGAGCCCAATCACCATCTGGTATGCCAATGAAAGGACGCCACTATATGTGGCGTCCTTTTTGCGTCTATAACCATTTGATCACACACGGGATTCTTTTCGGCGAAAGACCGAGTCAAGCTGTAGTTTCGGTTGCCGGTTCTTCACGAAGATTGCTAATTTCAGCAGGCGAGCACGACTCGCAGGGGGGACAAGGCTGCCGGTTGCACTGCGCCGATTGGGGTGTGTGCAAACCTGTTTGTCAGGGCGTTGGGTCGCTTCTGTCAAACGATCGGGGAAAATCCCCGGCCGTGTCCAAGGAATAGACATTGCGGGTCGCTGCACAGCGCGCCGAACGGGACTGCCGGGGCGTTTTTGCGACCGAAACCAGGGGTCACTCCCTCACCTTTGCGTCTGCGCAAGGGACGGTTTCGCTGTTCCTCCTGCAAGCAAGCCCGCCGCCGACAGGCGTTCGGTGTGGGGATCGAGGAACGAGGACAAAACGGCAGATGACCGAAGAGCAATGGGGGGTCTTGCAGGACCAGATCTGCAAGGCTATCGGGCAAAACAATCATAAGACATGGATCGTACCGCTGCGTTTCGCGGGGTCGACCCCCGAAGGAACGGTGACGCTGCAGGCGCCCACCAATTTCTTCAGCACCTATGTCACGCAGAATTACGGCGACCAGCTGTTGGAGCACATCATGTCGGTGTCGCCCCGCGTGCGTCGTCTGGACATCAAGGTGGCCTCGGCGATGACCGAGACCGAGACGCGTGCCGTTGCGCAACAGGCGCCCGCCAATGCCGAGCCGGCTGCCGCGCCTCAGCCCGCGGCCCGTGGGCATCTGCCCGGCGCGCCTCTGGATGCGCGTTTCACCTTTGACACCTTTGTTGTCGGCAAGCCGAACGAGCTGGCCCATGCCGCGGCCAAGCGCGTGTCCGAAGGCGGCCCGGTCACCTTCAACCCGCTGTTCCTTTATGGTGGTGTCGGCCTTGGTAAGACGCACCTCATGCACGCGATTGCGCATGAGCTGACCCAGCGCAATCCGCACCTGGCCGTTCTATATCTTTCGGCGGAACAGTTCATGTACCGCTTCGTGCAGGCCCTGCGCGAACGCAAGATGATGGACTTCAAGGAGATGTTCCGATCCGTCGACGTGCTGATGGTCGATGACGTTCAGTTCATCGCCGGCAAGGATTCGACCCAGGAAGAGTTCTTTCACACCTTCAATGCGCTGGTCGACCAGAACAAGCAGATCATCATCTCGGCCGACCGTGCCCCGGATGAGATCAAGGACCTGGAAAACCGCATTCGCTCGCGCCTGCAGTCCGGCCTTGTCGTGGATCTGCATCCGACGGACTACGAACTGCGCCTTGGTATCCTGCAAAGCAAGGTCGAAGGTTATCGCGCCATGCACCCGGATCTGGTGATCGACGATGGCGTTCTCGAATTCCTCGCCCACCGGATCAGCACCAACGTCCGCGTGCTCGAAGGTGCCCTGACCCGCCTGTTCGCCTTTGCCAGCCTTGTCGGCAAGCCGATCAACATGGACCTTGTGCAGGACAGCCTGGCTGATGTGCTGCGCGCCTCCGAACGCAAGATTTCGATCGACGAGATCCAGCGTAAGGTGGCCGAGCACTACAACATTCGCCTCAGCGACATGATCGGCCCCAAACGGGTGCGCAACTTTGCCCGTCCGCGGCAGGTGGCCATGTATCTCTGCAAGCAGCTGACCTCGCGGTCGCTGCCGGAAATCGGCCGCCGGTTCGGTGGGCGCGACCACACCACGGTGATGCATGGCGTCAAGCGGATCGAAGAGCTGCGCCTGCAGGATGGACAGATCGACGAGGACGTCGAGATGCTGCGCCGGGCGCTCGAAGCCTGACAGGCTGTGGAAAAAATGCGGCGCGCCGGAACTGGTGCGCCGCAACGCCTTGACGCCTAGGCAAAAGCGCAAGACAAATCGTGAAAACCGACTTGGAGTGCGGGCCAGCGCAGGCTAGGCTGCGCCCCCGGGCGTTGCGGAGAGGGTAGGGCGATGAAATTCAGCATGGAACGGGCGGCGCTCTTGCGCGCGGTCGCGCAAGCGCAATCGGTCGTGGAGCGGCGCAACACGATCCCGATCCTGGCCAACGTCCTGATCGAGGCCGAGGGCGAAAACGTCACCTTCCGCGCCACCGATCTGGACATCGAAGTGCTGGACCGTGCCGTGGCGCAGGTCGAAAAGGCGGGGGGCACCACGGTTTCCGCCGTGACGCTGCACGAAATTGTCCGCAAACTGCCCGATGGGGCGCTTGTGACACTGGCTGCCGACCCGGGTTCGGGCCGCCTGTCGGTCTCTGCGGGACGGTCGCATTTCTCGCTGGCAACCCTGCCCAAGGAGGATTTCCCGGTCATGGCGACCTCGGAATACGACTGCAATTTCTCGGCCAAGGCCGAGGTGCTGCGTCGTCTCTTCGACAAGTCGAAATTTGCCATTTCGACCGAAGAAACCCGCTATTATCTGAACGGTGTCTACATGCATGTTGCGGACACAGCGGACGGCAAATCGCTGCGCTGTGTCGCGACCGATGGCCACCGCCTGGCCCGGATCGACGCGCCCCTGCCCTCCGGTGCCGAAGAGATGCCGGGCGTCATCGTCCCGCGCAAGACCGTGGGCGAGCTGCGCAAGCTGCTGGACCAGGACGACATGGACATCGCCGTGTCGGTTTCGGAAACCAAGGTCCGGTTCGCGACGCCCGACATCACCCTGACGTCCAAGGTGATCGACGGCACCTTCCCGGATTACACCCGCGTGATTCCCAGCGGCAACACCCGCCAGCTGGAGGTGGACGCGACCGAGTTCGCCAAGGCCGTGGATCGTGTGGCCACCGTGTCCTCGGAACGCTCGCGCGCGGTCAAGATGCAGCTGGACGAGGATCGGCTGATCCTTTCCGTGAATGCGCCCGACAGCGGTGCTGCCGAGGAAGAACTGGCCGTGTCCTATGGTGATGAGCGGTTGGAAATCGGGTTCAACGCCAAGTACCTGCTGGAAATCGCCAGCCAGGTGGACCGCGAGAATGCCGTGTTCCTGTTCAACTCCTCCGGCGACCCGACCCTGATGCGCGAAGGCGGCGACGAAAGCGCGGTTTACGTCGTCATGCCGATGCGGGTCTGACGAGAGACGATTTTTCGCCGAAAAATCGTCTCGTCTCATGCCGCTCGCCCTGACCCAGCTGACCCTGTCGCATTTCCGCTCGCACCGCATGGCGCGGGTGGCGGTGGATCCGCGTCCGGTGGTGATCTTTGGCCCGAACGGCGCGGGAAAGACCAACCTGATCGAGGCGGTTTCGCTGTTCTCTCCGGGGCGCGGGATGCGCCGGGCCTCGGCGGCGGAAATGGCGCGGCGGCCCGAAAGCCTGGGATGGAAGATCTCCGGGCAGTTGACCGGCCCGGAAGGCCAGCACGAGATTACCTTTACCTCGGAAAACGGCGGTGCGCGGCAGGTCACGATCAACGACAAGTCTGCCAGCCAGATCGCGCTGGGCCGGATCGCCCGCACCGTCTGGCTGATCCCGGCGATGGACCGGCTGTGGATCGAGGGGGCCGAGGGGCGGCGGCGGTTTCTTGACCGGCTTACCCTGTCTTTCTATCCCGATCATGCGCAGGCGTCTCTGGACTATGAAAAGGCCATGCGCGAACGCAACCGCCTGCTCAAGGAAGAGGTGCGCGATCCGCACTGGTACATCGCGCTCGAATCCCAGATGGCCCGCGCAGGGGCTTTGTTGACAACCAACCGGCAAGAGGCCCTGGCCCGGTTGCAGGCCGCGCAGGCCGAGGCAGAGACCGCCTTTCCCGCCGCCGACCTGGAGTTGGTGCAATCCGAGGGCAGCCTGCCGCAGACAGAGGCCGACTTGCGCGATGCCCTGGCCGAAAGCCGGTTCCGCGACATGTCTGCGGGGCGCGCTCTGGTCGGCCCCCACCGCAGTGACCTTTACGGCGTGTTTGCGGCCAAGGGCGTGCCCGCGTCGGACTGTTCGACGGGCGAGCAGAAAGCCCTGCTGATCTCGCTGATCCTGTCGAATGCCCGCGCCTTGGCGCAGGATTTCGGTGCCGCACCGATCCTTTTGCTGGACGAGGTCGCGGCGCACCTGGATGCGACCCGTCGCGCCGCGCTTTACGATGAAATCTGCGGGCTGGGCGCACAGGCCTGGATGACCGGCACCGGGCCGGAACTCTTTGCCGAGCTGGGCGACCGCGCGCAGCATTTCGAGGTCACGGAAGAGGGGGGCGAAAGCCTGGTCCGGCGCCATGATTGACGTTATCGCGGAACATGCGCTGACCCGAGAAGACGAGGCGCAGATCGCCAAGTTGCTCCGCGCCTCTTTCCCAACGGATTTTGGAGGGCGCAGCTTTTTTCAGCAGCGGCCTCACCTGCGGGTCGTCTGGCGCGATGGCATGATCCTGGGCCATGTCGCCCTGTTCTACCGAGCCATACGCGTCGATGGGCAGTTGATCGACGTCATCGGGCTGGGGGATATCGCAACGGCCCCGCAGGCGCGCGGGCGGGGCATTGCAACGGCCCTGCTGGATCGCGCCCTCGCCATCGGCAAGGACAGCAACGCCCAATTCGCGCTGCTCTTCGGGGAACGCAGGCTTTATGACCGGGCCGGGTTCCGTCTTGCCGCGAACACGTACATCCGCATCGACATGACCGGCGCCCGGACCGGCGATGTCGCCCGGGTCCAAAGCCGATTTCTGCGCGTTCTTCCGCTGACCGGTGCCCCCTGGTCCGATCACTCAGAGCTTGACCTGCTGGGACCGCTGTTCTGACGGTCGAAATCCTGTAGAAGTTGCGGGATACCCCTGCCGGAGACCCCCATGATCGACCCGGTCGATGCCAAGATGAAGGCCCTGATCCGGGCCAAGCTGGACGAGATCGCCCGCGAAGAGGCGGTGCACATCCTGCTTGCGGTGGAAAGCGGGTCGCGCGCCTGGGGCTTTCATTCCCCCGACAGCGATTACGACGTACGGTTCATCTATGCGCGCCCGATCGACTGGCACCTGAAACTGGGCAAGAAACGCGACGTGATCGAAAGGCCCATCGACGATGAACTGGACATTTCGGGTTGGGAGCTATCCAAGGCACTGACGCTGGCGCTGGGGTCCAACGCGGTCATTGCCGAATGGCTGCAATCCCCGGTGGTCTACGGGGCGGATGATGAGGCCGTGCAGCGCCTGTCGGATTTCGCGGCCCAGGCACTGGACCGGAAATCGGTCAGTTGGCACTATCTGTCGCTCTTGCGGCGGCAGGAGGCGCGCTTGATCGGCCCGGACGGACGGCCGCGGCTCAAGCGATTCTTCTACATCCTGCGCCCGGCCCTGGCCCTGCGCTGGATGCGGCTGACCGGGAAACCCATGCCGCCGATGGACATGGCGCGCCTCCGTGCGGGCTGTGATCTGGACCGCGAGACCGAGGCCGCAATAGATGATCTGATCGTCGAGAAGATGGCCGCGCCCGAGAGCGCCACCTCCCACGATCCGGACCCGCACCTGACCGATCTGATCGCCGCGGAAACCGGCATGGCGGAGCAATGGCTGGCCTCTGCGAGTAGCGCTGAAAAACGCCCGCTGCGCTCGACGGCGGACGCGCTGCACCGGGATCTGACGCTGACACGATTCCCCCTTTAGGGGATTACCAAATATTGTGTCCGTCGCGTGACAATCCCCCGCTAAACCTCTATAACTTGGGCCAAAATAACAAAGGATCAGGCGATGTCCGACCAGCCCGCGGCGCCGAGTGAGTACGGCGCCGATTCCATTAAGGTTCTCAAAGGCTTGGAGGCGGTGCGCAAACGCCCCGGCATGTATATCGGTGACACCGATGACGGCTCGGGCCTGCACCACATGGTCTACGAGGTGGTGGACAACGGCATCGACGAGGCGCTGGCCAAACATGCCGACTATGTCCATGTGAAAATCCATGCCGACAGCAGCGTGTCGGTGCGGGACAACGGGCGCGGGATTCCCGTCGACATCCACTCGGAAGAGGGGGTTTCGGCGGCCGAGGTCATCATGACCCAGCTGCACGCCGGCGGGAAGTTCGACCAGAACTCCTACAAGGTGTCGGGCGGTCTGCACGGCGTCGGCGTTTCGGTCGTCAACGCGCTGTCCGTCTGGCTGGAGCTGCGCATCTGGCGCAACGGCAAGGAGCACTTTGCCAAGTTCGAGCACGGCGAGACCACCGAGCACCTGCGCGTTGTCGGCGATGCCGAGGGCGAGACCGGGACCGAGGTCCGCTTCCTGGCCTCTACCGACACGTTTTCCAACCTCGAATACAGTTTCGAGACCCTGGAAAAGCGCCTGCGCGAACTGGCTTTCCTGAACTCCGGCGTGCGTATCATCCTGGAAGATGAGCGCCCCGCCGAACCGATCAAGACCGAGCTGCACTACGAGGGTGGCGTGCGCGAGTTCGTCAAGTATCTCGACCGGTCCAAGCAGGCCGTGATGACAGAGCCGGTCTACATGGAAGGCGAAAAGGACGGCATCGGGGTCGAGGTCGCGATGTGGTGGAACGACAGCTACCACGAGACGGTGCTGCCCTTCACCAACAACATCCCGCAACGAGACGGCGGCACGCACCTGGCCGGGTTCCGTGGCGCGCTGACCCGCACAATCCAGAAATACGCCCAGGAGTCGGGCATCGCGAAGCGCGAGAAGGTGAATTTCACCGGCGACGACGCCCGCGAGGGGCTGACAGCCGTGCTGTCGGTCAAGGTGCCGGATCCCAAATTCAGCTCGCAGACCAAGGACAAGCTGGTCAGCTCCGAAGTGCGCCCGGCGGTCGAGGGGCTGATGAACGAGAAACTGGCCGAATGGTTCGAAGAGAACCCGCAGCAGGCCAAGCAGATCGTCGGCAAGATCATCGAGGCCGCGCTGGCCCGAGAGGCGGCGCGCAAGGCCCGAGAGTTGACCCGGCGCAAGACTGCGATGGACGTCAGCTTCAACGCGGCCAAGCTGAAGGACTGTTCCGAAAAGGATGCCTCCAAGACCGAACTGTTCCTGGTCGAGGGGGATTCGGCCGGTGGATCGGCACAGACCGGGCGCGACCGGCGCAACCAGGCCATCCTGCCCCTGCGCGGCAAGATCCTGAACGTGGAACGCGCGCGCTTCGACCGGATGCTGGGCAGCCAGGAGATCGGCAACCTCGTGATGGCCTTGGGCACCGGGATCGGGCGGGATGAGTTCGACGTCTCGAAGCTGCGCTACCACAAGATCATCATCATGACCGACGCCGACGTCGATGGCGCGCATATCCGGACGCTGTTGCTGACCTTCTTCTACCGGCAGATGCCGGAGCTGATCGAGGGCGGATACCTCTACATCGCGCAGCCGCCGCTGTACAAGGTCGCGCGCGGCAAGTCCGAGGTCTATCTCAAGGACCAAACCGCGCTGGACGACTACCTGATCCAGCAGGGGATCGAGAATGCCCAGCTGAACCTCAGCTCGGGCGAGGTGATCGTGGGACAGGACCTTGTCCGCGTGGTCGAGGAAGCACGCCAGCTGAAGCGCGTGCTGGATGCCTTCCCCACCCATTACCCGCGCCATATCCTGGAACAGGCCGCCATCGCAGGCGCCTTTGTTCCCGGCGCCGTGGATGCCGACCTGCAAGGGGTGGCCGACAAGGTCGCTGCCCGGCTGGACCTGATCGCGCTGGAATACGAACGTGGCTGGAACGGTCGGATCACCCAGGACAAGGGCATTCGCCTGGCCCGTATCCTGCGCGGTGTCGAGGAGGTTCGCACGCTGGACGGCCCGATGCTGCGCTCGGGTGAGGCGCGCAAGACCGGCAGCTTTACCGAGAGCCTGCAGCACATCTATGGCACACCGTCCACGCTGGAACGCAAGGATCGCCGCCAGTTGATCCACGGACCGCTCGACCTGCTCAAGGCCATCCTTGACGAGGGCGAAAAGGGCCTGACCCTGCAGCGTTACAAGGGTCTGGGGGAAATGAACCCTGATCAGTTGTGGGAAACCACGCTGGATCCGGATGCACGGACGCTGTTGCAGGTCACGATCGACGACATGGCCGAGGCGGACGACCTGTTCACCAAACTGATGGGTGATGTCGTGGAGCCGCGCCGAGAGTTCATTCAGCAAAACGCTCTGACGGTCGAGAACCTCGATTTCTGAGGTTTCCTTGCCTCCGGACCGGGGAATCACCCTGGTCCGGAGCAATGCTCAAACCCATAAACGACCAAAAATGAACATTTTGTTCAAACTGGACCACCCACGAGACGGCGAACCCTATGATTATTGGCTTTGTAAAGCCTTGTAGCAACCGGTTTTGCCTATAAAACAGCTAATTGTGGGGCAACCGTGCATCTTTAACGTGGCCGGGATCACAACACCGATCCGCACAGGAGAGCCACGAAATGACCCGTTCACAGTTCAACCGCCGCACATTCCTGGGGGCATCCGCAGCCGGCATGGCCTATCTGTCGGCCGGAGGACCGGCGGCGGCTCAGGACCGGACGTTCCGGTTTATCACGCCCTTCAGCTTTTCCCTGTCCTTTGCCTCGGTCCTCTACGGTGACGCGGCCGGGTATTATGCCGACGAAGGACTGGACATGCAGATCCAGGCGGGCAAAGGCGCGGCCATGGCCGCCCAGATGGTGCTGGCGGACCAGATGGATTCCGGCCGAACCGGCGGCACGAACTACATCCTGTCGCGGGTCAACAACGGCGCGCCGCTGATCTCGATCGCGACCATCGCCCAGCTTTCGCCCTTCTTCCTGATCTCGTCGTCGGAAAACCCCGTCAATGCCGTGACCGATCTTCCGGGCCGTACGGTGGGTATGGCCTCGCTGGGCGGTTCGATGGAAGGCACGCTGGATCTGCTCATGCTCAGCGGCGGCGCCTCGCCGGATACCGTCGAAAAGGTGAAGGTTGCGGACACCGCGGCCTCTTTCGCACTGATCGAGGCGGGCCGTGCCGGTGCCTTCATCGGCAACACCTCGTCGATGATCAAGGCCAAGGCGGCACGCGACAATGTGGTGGCAATCCCGATGGATGACGGTATGCCCGGGCAGGTCTACGTCGGCCGCCCCGACGACGTCGAGACGAACGTGGACAAATACGCAGCATTCCTGAAAGCGACCCATCGCGCCGCACTGGAAATCGCACAGTCCGACGATCTTGAACCGATCCTCAAGGCCATCGGCGACGCGCATAGTGTTCGCGGTCTCGACGATGTCGAGGTCGCCAAGCTCGACCTAGCCACCAACGCCCAGAACTGGGTCGCCAAGGGTGAGGAAAACCTCCTGCGCAACATCCCCGAGGTCTGGGAAAACGCCGTCAACCTTCTCGGCTCTGCCGGAATGATCGAAGGCAACCCCGATCCCAAGTCGCTTTACACGAACGCGGCGCTCGACAAGGCTATCGGGTGATGCCCTTTGACGCGAGACAGGACAGGATGGAAATCAATGTTTCCGGTCTGACCAAGGTGTTCGGTGACGGCCCCAGCGCCGTCACCGCCATCAAGGATGCCGACCTGACTATGGAACGGGGCGAATTCGTCTCGCTCCTCGGGCCGTCCGGTTGCGGCAAGACCACGCTCTTGCGCATCGTCGCGGGACTGGAATCGCCGACCGAAGGTACCGTTGAAATCCGCGGAAACGCAGTTTGGAACGGCACTCGCCGGTCTGCCGCAGCAACGCGGCCCGTGTCGATGATGTTCCAGGAGGCACGGCTGTTCCCCTGGTTCACCGTGGTCGAGAATGTCGCCCTGCCGTTACGGATCGCGGGCGTCGGCCGCAAGGAGCGCCTCGAACGCGCAACCGCGATCTGCGAGACCGTCGGCCTGAAGGAGTTTCTCCATCACCGGCCCAATGCGCTGTCCGGCGGGATGCGTCAGCGGGCCTCTCTGGCGCGTGCGCTGGTGACGGAACCGCAACTCTTGCTGCTGGACGAACCCTTTGGCGCCCTCGATGCCATGACGCGCGACGCGCTCAACATCGAGTTGATGGATGTCTGCGCCCGGGCCAACGTGACGACGATCCTCGTCACGCACTCGATCTCAGAGGCCGCCTTCCTGTCGGATCGCGTGGTTGTCCTGGCGCCGCGTCCGGCACGGATCACGGCGATGATCGACATGCCGTTCGACCGTCCGCGCGGCTTGGAACTCCAACAGTCGATGGCATTCCAGAAAATGGTCGGAGAATTGCGCCAAAAGCTGAGTGAGGGCGAATGATGTCGGAACGCACGCTCAAGATCGCACTGCCCGCGATTTCAGTCTGCCTCTTTCTGGTTGGCTGGTCCTTTTACGTTCGCACAGCGGAAGTGTCTGCTTTCGTTCTGCCACCGCCTGAGGCCATCCTCGTGGCACTTATCGAAATGGTGCAGACGCGCGAACTTTGGGACCATGCGCTTGTGACCGTGACAGAGGCGGTTTCCGGCTTCCTGATCGCCGTGGGCCTTGGCATCAGCCTGGGGTTCATCATGGCGCGGATTCCTCCGGTGGAATGGGCGGCCAAGCCCTTTATCGTGCTGCTGCAGCTGATCCCCAAGATCGCGCTGGCGCCGCTGTTCATCCTGTGGTTCGGATTTGGGCTGGAATCCAAGATCGTCATCGCGGCGGCACTGGCGTTTTTCCCGGTCTTTTCCAACGCGCTGCAGGCGTTCAAGTCGGTCGAACCGGGGGACAAGGACGTCTTCACCATCCTGCAGGCAAACCCGGTGCAACGGTTCTACCTGCTCGACGTACCCTCTGCCCTGCCGGTGATCCTGACCGGGACAGAGGTCGCCGTGGTGCTGGCGATGATTGGCGCCATCGTGGGTGAGTTCATCGGCGGCAACGAAGGTTTGGGCTACCTGGCCGTGGCGCATCTGCAGAACCTCGCGGTCCCCGAGCTTTTTGCCGTCATTGTCATCCTGGCGATGGTCGGCCTGCTGCTCTACACCTTGATCGGCCGTTTGCGGCAGAGCTTTTCGGCCTGGCACGTCTCGTCGGAGACGGCCTGAGACCCGTCAGCAGACGGGGCAGCCCATCTTTCGGGTGGGCGCCACCACCTGCGCCTGGCCTTCGCGGGCCAGGCGTATCATCCCCCCGGCCACGTCGATGACCTCTCGGTCGATATGATCGGCCAAGGCCCTTGCGGCGCGGCTGGACCTGTTGCCGGACCGGCAGACGATCAGGATTTCATCCGCCATTTCCAGATCCTTGCCCAAGGCCGATACGAACTCTTCCGCAGACCGCCAGGAATGCAGGCGTGCGCCCGGCAAAACCCCGGTGTCCTTCCACTCGTCCGGTTCCCGTATATCCACCACGAGCCGCCCGTCGCGTGGGGCAAGATCCGCCACAGGGCGGGCTTCGGACACCGCCTTGCTGTCACCGCTGCTGCGGGCCCAAAGGCCAAAGGCGAGGGAGGAAAACAGAATGGCCAGGCCGGCGATGGTTGTGCGTCGGGACATGTCGATCTCAAACGTATCTTAATTTATAGATATGATATGGCCCAAATCCGATAAAGTCCAAGCCTGTTGGACCAATCACGCTGACTCAAGGTCTGACACATGGCCGCAGGCACAGCCTTTCCCGGCAATGCGACACTGTATACGGCTGCATACTGTAGACGCGCCCCTCTGCTTCGCCTATGGAGGGGCCAACCGTCACCTCTGCTGAGAAAGGCCGGACACATGTCTGATTCCACTCCCGACATCATCTACACCAAGGTCGACGAAGCACCCGAGCTGGCCTCGGCCTCTCTGCTTCCGATCATCCAGAAATTCGCCGCCGCCGCTGGCGTTTCCGTGGGCACCAAGGACATCAGCCTGGCAGGCCGGATCATCGCCACCTTCCCCGAGGTTCTGACAGAAGACCAGCGCCAGTCCGACGACCTGGCCGCATTGGGAGAACTGGTGAAAAAGCCCGAGGCGAACGTCATCAAGCTGCCGAACATCTCGGCCTCGGAACCGCAACTTGTCGCCGCCGTCAAGGAACTGCAGTCGCAAGGATACGCGCTGCCCGATTATCCCTATTCCCCGTCCACCGACGAGGAAAAGGCCGTTCGCGCAAAGTATGACACCATCAAGGGGTCGGCCGTGAACCCGGTCTTGCGCGAAGGCAACTCGGACCGCCGCGCCGCCGCGGCCGTCAAGAAATTCGCGCAGAACAATCCGCACCGGATGGGCGAATGGACCGCCGACAGCAAGACGCGCGTCGCCTCGATGCCGGGCGATGACTTCTTTGCCAACGAAGTGTCCGCCACGCTGCCCAAGGCCGCGACCGCCAAGATCGTCCTGGAAACCGCCGGTGGCGAAACCGTTCTGAAAGAGGGCGTGTCCTACCCCGAGGGCACCGTCGTCGACGCGACCTTCATGTCGGCCGCCGTACTGGATGATTTCCTGGCGCAGGAGATCGAGAAGGTGAAGGCCGACGGCACGCTGTTTTCGCTGCATATGAAGGCGACGATGATGAAGGTCTCGGACCCGATCATCTTTGGCCACGCGGTCAAGGCATGGTTGGCACCGGTGTTCGAAAAGTACGGCGACGAGATGAAGGCGCTGGGCGTGAACCCGAACGCCGGCATGGGCGACCTGCTGAACCGTGTGAAGGACAATGCCGAGATCATGGCGGCCATCGAGGCCGTGCGCGCCGAGCGTCCCCCGATGTACATGGTCGACAGCGACAAGGGCATCACCAACCTGCATGTTCCGTCCGACGTCATCATCGACGCGTCCATGCCCGCGCTGATCCGCGCCGGCGGCAAGGGCTGGGGCCCGGATGGCAAGGAACACGACACCACCTGCGTGATCCCCGACAACTGCTATGCACCGGTCTATGACGAGGCGATCGAGTTCTTCAAAGCCAACGGCAAGCTGAACCCGGCCACCGCCGGCACGGTGCAGAACTTGGGTCTGATGGCGCAGAAGGCCGAGGAATACGGCAGCCACCCGACCACCTTCGAGATTCCGGAAGACGGCACCGTCAAGATGGTCCTCGACGACGGCACCGTGCTGCATTCGCACGCCGTCAAGGCGGGTGACATCTGGCGGTCGGCCTCGGCCCGCAAGGCGCCGATCGAGGACTGGGTGAACCTGGCCATCGAACGGCAGAAGGCGACGGGCTATCGCGCGATCTTCTGGCTGGACGCAACCCGCGCCCATGACGCCGAGCTGATCGCCTACGTCAAGCCGATCCTCGAGGCGAAGGGCGTGGCCGACAAGTTCGAGATCATGGCCCCGCGTGAGGCAACCCGCGCCAGCCTTGAAACCATCACCAAGGGCGAGAACACCATCGCCATCACCGGCAACGTGCTGCGCGACTACCTGACCGACCTCTTCCCGATCCTCGAACTGGCGACCTCGGCCAAGATGCTGTCCATCGTCAAGCTGATGAACGGCGGCGGCCTGTTCGAGACGGGTGCCGGCGGTTCTGCCCCGAAGCACGTCCAGCAGCTGCAGGCGGAAAACCACCTGCGTTGGGACTCGCTGGGCGAGTTCTGTGCGCTGGGTGAAAGCTTCAAGTTCCTGGCCGATGCGCGGGACAATGCCAAGGCGCGCGTGCTGGGCGATGCGGTGGAAACCGCGACGCAGGGGATCCTGGACAACGACCGCAGCCCGTCGCGCAAGGTGGGTGAGCCCGACAACCGCGACAGCCACTACTGGTTCGCGCGCTACTGGGCCGAGGCGCTGGCGGCACAAGGCGAGGACGCCGAACTGGCCGCGCATTTCGCACCCATCGCCAAGGCCTTGGCCGATGGCGAAACAGCGATCACCGGTGAACTGGCGGCGGCGCAGGGCAGCGCGGCGGACCTGGGCGGCTACTACCACGGTGATCCGGCCAAAACCGCATCCGTGATGTGCCCCTCGGCTACGCTGAACGCGATCATCGGATAAGGCACTGACATGCAAAATGAAAACGCCCGCCGGAGCGATCCGGCGGGCGTTTTTCGTTGCGCGATGCGGTCAGGACTGAGGCTGATCCGCGTCCTGTGGATCCTGTTCCGGCGGATCGTCGTAGATCGACCAGTCATGTTCGCCTCCGGTCGGGGGCAGGTCGCTGCGCCGCAGCCCCATCAGAATATGCGTCTGCGCGATGAACAGGGCCGTGACCGGTGCGGTCAGGAACAGGAACAGGGTGATCAGCAACTCGTGAAAGGACAGGTCGTCCTTGACCAGCAGGAAATACAGCATCGAGGCGATGAGAACGCCCCCCACGCCCAGCGTCGTGGCCTTGGTGGGCGCGTGCAGCCGCTGCATCGTGTCGTTCAGTTTCAACAGGCCCAGCGACCCGACAAGGCCAAAGATCCCCGCGATAATGAGGAAGGCCGAAACAAGGACTTCTGCAAACATGGGCTTCCTCCCTACTCGATGATGTCGCCGCGCAAGAGAAAGCGGCAATAGGCGACGGTGGACACGAAACCGACCATCGCGACCAGCATCGAGGCTTCGAAATAGATGGCTGTGCCCTGCAGGATTCCGTAGAGGACCAGCAGCGCGATGATGTTGATGACCATCGTGTCCAGGGCAAGAACCCGGTCGGCCTGTCCCGGCCCGGTCACGATGCGCCAGAGGTTGAACAAGAGCCCGAGGCCGAAACAGCCGATCGCGAAATACAAAGCGTAGGTGATCATCCGAAAATCTCCTTCAGCCGGGCTTCGTAGCGCGTCTTGATCTCATCCCGGACGCCGTCGGGATCGTCGGTGTGCAGGCAATGCACCAACAGCGACGTCCCGTCCGAGGACAGCAGCGCGGACACGGTGCCGGGGGTCATGGTGATGGTGCCGGCCAGAACGGTGATCGCCTCGGGCGAGGTCAGGTCCAGCGGGACGACGACCCATTGCGAATGGATCTTCGCGCGCGGCTTGAACAGGATGATCAGGGCCACCTGGATATTGGCGACGATGATGTCCCAGATCACCAGCAGGACATAGGGCACCGTCAGGACGGGCCGTTTCAGCCGGGGCCGACCGGGCCAGTAGGGCGAGGTCAGGATCGGCACCACGATCCCCAGGAAACCGCCCAGCAGGATATTGCCCGGGGTGACCTTGTTGACCAGCATCAACCAGACCAGCAACAGGGTCAGGCTCAGCAGAGGGTGCGGAAAGATGCGTTTCAGCATGGCTTAATGCTCCTCTTCCGCAAGGGGGTCGGCGGCGTCGTGCAGCGGATCGGCCTCGGGTTTCTCCGCCTGCTCCGGTTTCTCGACCGGCGCCAGAACGGCGTCTATATAGCCCGAGGGTTCGAACAGCTGGTTTGCGGCGGCGCGCATGTAGCCCGTGGCCGGACCGGCCAGGACGGCCAATCCCGCCAGCAGCGCCAGCAGCATCATGACCGGCGCCACCTCTGTTCCGCGCGCGGGCGCTGGCGGCGGGTCGGACTGGATGGGCTCTGTGCCTTCGGGCAGTTTCACCGAGGTGGACTTCCAGAAGATCATGCTGCCTGCCCGGGCAAAGCCGACGATTGTCACCAGCGATCCCACCAGGATACCCGTCCAGGCCCAGGGCATCAGCTCGGGTTCGCGCAGCGCGTCAAGGATCAGGAGCTTGCCCAGGAAACCCGACAGCGGTGGCATCCCGGCCATCGCAATGGCGGCGGCAAAGAACAGCGCCGCAAAAAGACCGTTCTGCACCACCGGCGGGCGCGCATCCAGCAGGTCCGAGCCGCGACGGCTGACCACAAGATCGGCCAGCAGGAACAGAGCCGCTGCCGAGAAGGTCGAATGCACAAGGTAGTAAAGCGCGGTTTCCGTCGCATAGGCATCGACGGGGGCAACGGCCAGCATCATCGTGCCCATCGACCCGATCACCGAGAAGGAGAGCAAGGGCATCAGCCGTTTCGCGGCCAGCACCCCCAGCGCACCCAGCGTCAGCGTGATCATTGCAGCAGGGAACAGCCAGGTCGTCACCACGTCCTTGGTCGGCTCTGCCCCGGGATGGAATGCCAGCGTGTGCAGGCGGATGATGGCATAGGCGCCGACCTTGGTCATGATCGCGAACAGCGCCGCAACCGGGGCAGGGGCGTTAGAATAGGTGCCCGGCAGCCAGAACTGCACCGGGAACAGCGCGGCCTTGATCATGAAGACGATCAGCAACAGCACCGCCGCGACGCGCACCATGCCCGAATCCTCGGCGGCGATCTGCGGCACCTTCACCGCCAGATCCGCCATGTTCAGCGTGCCGGTGGTGGCGTACATCGTGCCCAGTGCGAACAGGAACAGCGTCGATCCGGCGAGGTTCATGACAACGTATTGCAGACCCGCCTGCATCCGCACCTTGCCGCCCGAATGCACCATCAGGCCATAAGAGGCGATCAGCAGAACCTCGAAGAAGACGAACAGGTTGAAGGCGTCGCCGGTCAGGAAGGCGCCGCAGATCCCCATCAGCTGGAACTGGTAGAGCGCGTGGAAATGGCGCCCCTTCGCGTCCCACCCCGTCGCGATGCTGTGCCAGAGCACGATCAGCGCCAGCGAGGCGGTCAGCAGCACCATCATGGCCGACAGCCGGTCCAGCACCAGCACGATGCCAAAAGGTGCGGGCCAGTCGCCAAGGCGATAGACATGGGTGCCGCCATCGGCAGCCCAGAACGCCAAACCCAGGGCGATGACGAAAAGAGCCACGGTAGAGGCCGCCGAAGCGACCCGGGCCAGCACGATGTCGTGCCGCATCACGTAGCCGATGAGCGGCGCCATCATGGCCGGCAGTACGACGGGGGCGATGATCCAGTGACTCATGCCGCGTCGTCCTTCTCTTCGGCGTCTTTCATGTCGATGCTGTCATCCCCGGCCTCCAGGTAGGCGCCGAGGGCGAACATCACCAGCACCGCCGTCATCCCGAACGAGATCACGATCGCCGTCAGCACCAGCGCCTGGGGCAGCGGATCGGTATAGGGGACATCGGCGTATTTGTTCAGGATCGGCGGCGCGTTGATGGCCAGCCGCCCGGTCGAGACCAGGAAGATGTTGACCGCGTAGCTGAGCAGGGACAGCCCGAGGATCACCGGGAAGGCGCGCAGCCGCAGGATCAGGTAGACCCCGCCCGCCGTCAGCACGCCGATGGCGCTTGCGACAAGCAATTCCATGTCACGCCTTTCCTTTCTCGACCATCTTGCGCGGGCGAGATGGGTCATAGTCCATTGGTTCGGGATTGACGGTTTCGCCCGCGTGGCGTGCCATCCGGCTGAGGCTGTAGAGCATCAGCATCACGGCCCCCAGCACGCAGAGGAATACGCCAAGGTCAAAGAGCGCGGCGGTGGCCAGCTCGAACTCCTCGATCGGGGGCAGGTGGACATAGCCGAAGGCCGAGGTCAGGAAGGGTGTCCCCGACAGCCAGGCGCCCATGCCGGTCAGCCCGGCGATCACGACGCCCCAGCCGATCATCGCGTGATATTCGAACTGTTGCCGTCGCGAGGTCCAACCGAAACCGGACGCCATGTACTGCATCAACAGCGCGATAGAGAACACCAGCCCGGCGACAAAGCCACCGCCCGGCTGGTTGTGGCCGCGCAGGAAGATGTAGACGCCGACCATCAGCGCGATGGGCATCATCACGCGGGTTGCGATCACCATCATCAGCGGATGGCGGTCATGCGACCTGTCAAAGTTGTAGCCGGAGTTGCGCAGCCTTGCGCCTGCCGGGCCGCTCAACAGTGCCTCCATCAGGGCAAAGATCACCAGGCCCGCGATGCCCAGGACGATGATCTCGCCGTAGGTGTCGTAGCCCCGGAAATCCACCAGGATCACGTTGACGACGTTGGTGCCGCCACCGCCCTTGTAGGAGTTGGCCAGGTGGAAGTCCGAGATCGAGCTGAAGTCCCGTGTCATGAAGGCAAAGGACAGCGCGGCGACGCCGACACCGGCGGCCACGGCGATCACCCCGTCCAGCGCACGGCGTCCGGCGGTGTTTTCCTGCGGCGTGGTCTTGGGCAGGAAGTGCAGCGCCAGGAGCAGCAGCATGATCGTCACCGTCTCGACCGAGATCTGCGTCAGCGCAAGGTCGGGGGCCGAGATGTAGATGAACCCGGCCGAGATCATCAGCCCGATGACCCCCAGCACCACCAGCGCGCGGTAGCGCATGTGGTGCTGCATGACGATGACCGCCGTGGCGCAGACCAAAAGGACCCAGCCCACCGCGACAACCGGCGGGATCGGCAGCAGGTCGCGCGTGGCGGGGGCAATCTCGCCTCGCAGGAAGGCGGCGTAGCCGACCGCCACCGTGGCGGCGGTGAAGATCGCCAGGTAACGGCTGATCGATCCGTCGTGCAACGTGTCCGAAATGGCGCGGGACAGGCGCACGCAGCCCGCGATCACCGCGTCGAAGACAGCCTTGGCGTAGAATGGCCCGGCCTTGATCCAGGCGGCATCCAGCGGGCGGTGCAGCAGCAGCAGAACGGCGCCCCCGGCAACGGCGGCAATCGACATGTAAAGCGCCGGTGTCACGCCGTGCCAGATCTTGAGATGGGCATGGGTTTCATGTCCCGCGACGGCGGTCGCGGCCATGTTCACCACGTCCTCGGCCAGGAAGGGCGCGATACCGATCAGCACCACGAAGATGCACAGAAAGGCCGGCGAGAGCCACATGCCGGCGGGCGGATCATGCGGCTTGTGCGGGTAGTCGTCGCGCACCGGGCCGCCAAAGACGTGAAAGATGAACCGAAGCGAATAGGCGACAGAGAAAAGCGCCCCGAAGGTGGCCAGCGCGGGCACGATCCAGGGGTTTTCCCACCAGTAGGTGTGGCTTGCTTCCTCCAGCATCATTTCCTTGGACAGGAAGCCGTTGAACAGCGGGATACCGGCCATCGACAGGGCGGCAACCGTTCCGATGACGGCGGTGATCGGCATCAGTTTTGCAAGACCCCCCAACCGCTTGATGTCGCGGGTGTGCGCCTCGTGGTCGATGATGCCGGCGGTCATGAAGAGCGCCGCCTTGAAGGTCAGGTGATTGAGGATGTGGAACACTGCCGCAATCGCCGCGGCCTCTGTGCCAAAGCCCAGCAGCATGGTCAGCAGACCCAGGTGCGACACGGTCGAGAAGGCCAGCAGACCCTTGAGGTCGTCTTTGAACAGCGCGATCACGGCCGCGATGACCATCGTGACCAACCCCGTGGTTGCCACGGCGTAGAACCACAGTTCCGTGCCCGACAGCGCGGGCCACATGCGGGCCATCAGGAAAACCCCGGCCTTCACCATCGTGGCCGAGTGCAGGTAGGCCGAGACCGGTGTCGGCGCGGCCATCGCGTGCGGCAACCAGAAGTGGAAGGGGAACTGCGCCGACTTGGTGAAGGCCCCCAGAAGGATCAGGATCACGGCGGGCGTGTACCAGTCCGAGGCCTTGATGGCATCACCGGCGGCCAGGATGTCGGTCAGGTTGTAGCTGCCCGCGATATTGCCCAGGATCAGCATCCCGCCGATCATCGCCAGCCCCCCGGCGCCGGTCACCGTCAGTGCCATCCGGGCGCCCTGGCGGCCTTCGGGCAGGTGTTTCCAGTAACCGATCAACAGGAAGGAGGACAGCGAGGTCAGCTCCCAGAAGATAAGCAAAAGCAGGATATTGTCCGAAATCACGATGCCCAGCATCGCGCCCTGGAACAGCAGCAAATAGGTATAGAACTGCCCCACCGGATCCTCTCCGGACAGGTAGTAGCGCGCGTATAGCGTGATCAGCAGGCCGACGCCCAAGATCATGCAGGCGAACATCAGGCCCAGACCGTCGAGGAAAAAGGCAACCTCGAGCCCCATCTGGGGCAGCCAGGGGATCGACATGGTGTAGACCGTGCCCTCCATCACGCCGGGGGCCAGCGTGCCCAGCATGACCAGCGCAAGCACGGTCGGCACGGCGGTGAAGGTGGCGGTGGCGGTTCGGCCGGCCCGGATCATGATGCCGGGCACAAGAGCGCCCAGGAAGGGCAGCAGCGCGATGATGGGCAGAAGACTGCTCTGGGTGGTCATTCGCGTCTCCGCAGGGTCAGGAAATTGACGTTTTTTCCGAAAAGACCGCGAAGATTGCAATGATTATTCCAGAAAAAGGAACCATTGCCGCGGATACAGAACGGGGTCGGCGCGGCCTCAGAGGCCGGAGGCAGGGCACCACGGATCACGCAGGCCACACGGGCAGAAGCGGAACAACCTCGACACCCCCCAAGAAAGGCCGTTGTTCGATCTGATCCCCTGTTGCGGCACTCTGCGGCCCGTCCCCCGTGTCTTCCGCCCCTGGCGGTTCCCGATCCTTATTGTGGGACAAGATCGGCCCGGCGCAAGGTCAAAGATGACGATTTCCATCATGTTTCCGGCTTGCGACCGGGATATCCGCCGCTTCTGGGCGGTCCGTATCAGGCGGACTCGGTGCTGTTGCGCAGGTAGTAGTCGCGATACCACGCGACGAACTTCGCCACGCCCTCGCGCACCGAGGTGCGGGGGCTGTAGCCGGTCAGGGTCTGCAGCAACGTGGCATCCGCCCAGGTCGCGGGCACGTCGCCGGGCTGCATCGGCATCAGGTTGCGGGTCGCGTTCAGGCCCGTGGCCTCTTCGATGGCCTCGATGAACTCGGTCAGCTGCACGGGTTCGGAATTGCCGATGTTCACGACACGAAAGGGGGCCACCGGCGACAGGCTGTCGCCCTCGGGCACGGTCCCGTCGGCAGGCCGCTCCGGCGCCGCGTCTATCAGCAGGCGGATGCCGTCTACGAGGTCGTCGACGTAGGTAAAGTCGCGCTGCATGTCACCGAAGTTGTAGACGTCGATGGGCTGGCCCTGAAGGATGGCCCTGGTGAACTTGAACAGCGCCATGTCCGGCCGGCCCCAGGGCCCGTAGACGGTGAAAAAGCGAAACATCGTCGTCGGCACATCAAAGAGATGCGCATAGCTGTGCGCCATCGATTCGGTGCTTTTCTTCGTCGCCGCGTAAAAGGACATCTGGTAATCGGCGCGGTCGGTTTCCCGGTAGGGCATTTCGGTATTCGCGCCATAGGCCGAAGAGGTCGAGGCCAGGAGCAGGTGGCGCGGCGGATGCGCACGGGCCGCTTCGAGGATCTCGAATGTGCCGATGATGTTCGATTCAAGGTAGGACCGGGGGTTCTCGATCGAGTAGCGCACGCCTGCCTGCGCGGCGAGATGGATCACCACCTCGGGCTTTTCCCGGGCAAAGAGGTCCGCCATGCGCCCCGGATCCTCGACCCGGCCAATCTCGGGCACGAAGTCGCCCAGAGGGGCCAGGCGCGCGTGCCGGTTCTGTTTCAGCGACACCTCGTAATAGTCGGTCAGCGCGTCCAGCCCGATCACGCGCCAGCCTTCACTCAAAAGCCGCGCGCAGCAATGATAACCGATGAAGCCGGCGGAACCGGTGACAAGAGCGGTGGGCATGACGCAGAGTCCTGAGAATTCGTGCCTGTTACGGGGAGTCGTTTGCCTGATCCCCGGCGATGCGTCTAGTGTTTGCGCGAACAGATAGAGGGACGACGATGGAACTGAAGAAAAACGCCTTCAAGGCAGGCTTGCAGGAGGGCCGCCTGCAGCGCGGCATCTGGTGTTGCATGACCGATCCGCTGGCCGCCGAGATGATGGCGACCTGTGGCTATGACTGGATGCTCTTCGACTGCGAGCATTCGCCGATGGACCCGATCCGCGTGCTGCCGATGCTGCAGGCGGTGGCGCCCTATCCGGTGTCGGCCCTGGCACGGCCTGCCTCGTTGAATGCGCCCGAGATGAAACGGCTGTTGGACATCGGGGCGCAGACCTTGGTCGTGCCCTATGTGCAGAACGCCGAAGAGGCCGCCGAGGCTGCGGCTGCGGTCGCCTATCCGCCCGCGGGTATCCGGGGCGTCGCGGGGATGACGCGGGCCAGCAGTTTTGGCCGGATCGCGGACTACCACGCCACAGCGCGCGACGAGTTGTGCCTGATCGTCCAGGTCGAAACGGTCGAGGCGATGGCCCAGATCGAGGCAATCGCCGCAGTGCCCGGCATCGACGGCATCTTTATCGGCCCGGCGGATCTTGCGGCCTCGATGGGGTATCCGGGCAAACCGACGCACCCCGAGGTCCAGGCGGCGGTTGTCGACGGGATCAAGCGGATCACGGCGGCGGGCAAGCCGGCGGGCACGCTGACCACCGACCCAGAGTTCGGCCAGAAGGCGATCGACGCGGGTGTGGGCTTCATCGCACAGGATCTTGACCTGGTGGCCCTGCGCAAGGGGCTGAGCCGCAGCTAGGCCGTGACGCCTGTCAGGACGCCCTGCCTGCGAGCAGGGCGCCTTTTGCCCCATCCGTAGGGAGATTGTGTGGTGACAGTCGTCGCGGCGCGTGCCAGAACCTGCCCTGTCATGAGAAAATTCTTTACATACCTGTGCTTCGCCTTTGCTCTGGCCCGGCCCGTGTCCGGGGAAGAGCAGGTGACCGTCTTCGCTGCCGCCAGCCTCAAGACCGCGCTGGACGAGATCGCCAGGGTCTATGACGGTGACCTTGTCCTGTCCTATGCTGGGTCCTCGGCGCTGGCGCGCCAGGTCCAGCAGGGGGCACCTGCGGATGTGGTCTTTCTGGCCAATACCGACTGGATGGATGTGCTGGACCGCGATGGGCTGATCGCCCCTGACACGCGCACCGAACTGCTTGGCAACCGGCTGGTGCTGGCCGGACCGGCGGGTGCGGACCCGGTCGAGATCGGGCCGAACCTGGACCTGCCCGCGATGCTGGGTGATGGCCGCCTGGCGATGGCCCTGGTCGAGGCGGTTCCGGCGGGCATCTACGGCAAGGCGGCGCTGGAAACGCTGGGCCTGTGGGAGGGTGTGGCGCCCCGCGTGGCCCAGGCCGACAACGTGCGCGCCGCGCTGGCTCTGGTCTCTTTGGGGCAGGCGCCGCTGGGCGTGGTCTATGCCACCGACGCGGCCGCCGATCCGGCCGTCGATGCCCTTGGCCTCTTCCCCGAGGACAGCCACCCGCCGATCCGCTACCCGGTTGCCGCCGTCGAAGGCCGCGCCGACGTCGCGGCTCCTTTCCTGGCCTTCCTGCAAACGCCAGAGGCGGCGGCACTTTTTGTCGCGCAGGGATTCGCCGTCCTGGGCGACTGACGCGATGGATTGGCTCAGCCCGGCAGAGTGGGAGGCGGTCAGACTGTCCCTCCGCGTGTCGTTCTGGGCCACCGTTGCGGCGCTGCCTTTCGGGTTGTTCATTGCCTACGCGCTGGCCCGTTGGCGGTTTCCGGGCAAGCAGATCCTCAACGGGCTGGTCCACCTGCCCCTGATCCTGCCGCCGGTCGTCACCGGCTACCTGCTGTTGATCACCTTCAGCCCGCGCGCGCCGGTGGGTGGCTTCCTGAAATCCATCGGGATCAGCTTTGCCTTCAACTGGACGGGCGCGGCGCTGGCCGCCGGGATCATGGGCTTTCCGCTGATGGTGCGCGCCATGCGCCTGTCGATCGAGGCGGTTGACCCGAAACTGGAACAGGCCGCCGCCACGCTGGGCGCCTCGCGTCCCTGGGTCTTTGCCACCGTGACCTTGCCGATGGTGCTGCCGGGTGTTCTGGCGGGGGCTATCCTGGGCTTTGCCAAGGCGATGGGAGAGTTCGGCGCCACGATCACCTTCGTCTCGAATATCCCGGGCCAGACACAGACGCTGCCCTCGGCGATCTACGCCTTCCTTCAGGTGCCGGGCGGAGAGGCCTCTGCCCTGCGGCTGGTCGCGGTAGCGGTTGCGGTGGCGATGCTGGCGCTGCTTTTGTCGGAATGGATCTCGCGCCGGGTGGCGGCACGGGTGGGGGGCGCGTAATGCTGGAGGTCGCGGTGCATCACCGGCTGGGCGCCTTCACGCTGGACGCGGCCTTTGAGGCGCCGCCGGGTCTTTGCGTGCTCTTTGGCCGTTCCGGCTCCGGGAAAACCAGCGTTATCAACGCGGTGGCTGGGTTGATGCGGCCCGATGAGGGGCGTGTGCGGGTCGGTAAAAGGATTCTGGGCGACACCGCGCAGGGGATCTGGCTGCCACCGCACAAGCGCCGCCTGGGTTATATCTTTCAGGAAGGCCGCCTGTTCCCGCATCTCTCGGTCCGGCAAAACCTGCTGTACGGGCGCTGGTTCGCCGGGTCTCTCTTGCCGCTGGACCCGGTGGTCGAGATGCTGGGCCTTGGACCTCTGCTGACCCGCCGCCCCGGTGCCCTGTCGGGGGGGGAGAAACAGCGCGTGGCGATCGGGCGCGCGCTCTTGGCCGATCCGGGGCTGATCCTGGCCGATGAACCCCTGGCGGCGCTGGACGAGGCCCGCAAGCGCGAGATCCTGCCCTATTTCGAACGGCTCAGGGACGAGGCGCGCTGCCCGATCCTTTATGTCAGCCATTCCGCCGCCGAGGTCGCGCGGCTGGCGACGACCGTCGTTGTCCTGCAGGACGGACGGGTCGTGCGGCAAGGCAGCGCCGCAGAGGTGCTGAGCGACCCGGCGGTGACGCCCGCGGGCATTCGGGCCGTCGGCGCAGTGCTGGAGGTGCGGGTCGCTGCTCATCATGACGACGGTCTGACGGAACTGGATGCCGGGGGGTTGCCTCTCTATCTGCCGCGTGTTCCGCAGGCCGTGGGCGCGCCCTTGCGGATCCGGATCGCGGCGCAGGAGGTCATCCTGGCGCGGCAAAAGCCCGTGGGGCTGTCCGCGCTCAACATCCTGCCGGGCAAGGTGGATTCCATCCGCGAGGGTGAGGGGCCGGGGGCGCTTGTCTCGCTGGACACGGCGGCCGGCCGGGTGTTGGCGCGGGTCACGCGGCGGTCGGCGGAGGGGCTAGGCCTGGCGCCCGGCGTGGATTGTTTCGCCGTGGTCAAGACGGTGGCCATCGCGCGTGAGGATGTCGGCACCGCTTGAAGCCATGCCCGCCGCCGCTAATTGGCGCTGCATGAAAAACGCATTGATCATCGGGGACAGCGGCGGCATCGGCGGGGCGGTGGCGGCGCATCTGCGCGACCTGGGCATGGCGGTCACCGGCCTGTCGCGGTCGCGCGACGGGCTGGACGTGACGGACGAGGCCAGCCTGAGCGCTATCCTTGGCGCGCTGGAGGGTCCTTACGACCTTGTTTTCGTGGCCACCGGCGCGCTGGAAATCGAAGGGGCGGAGCCGGAGAAGACCTTGAAATCATTGGATTCCAAGGCGCTGGCGGAGCAATACCTTCTAAATGCCATCGGCCCGGCGATGGTCCTGAAACACGCGCTGCCGCTGTTGCCGCGCCGGGACCGGGCGGTCTTTGCCGTTCTGTCCGCGCGGGTGGGTTCGATCGGGGACAACGGTTTGGGCGGTTGGTACAGCTATCGCGCTGCCAAGGCCGGGGTGAACCAGCTGATCCACACGGCGGCGGTGGAACTGGCGCGCTCGCACCGGCAACTGGCCTGTGTCTGCCTGCATCCCGGGACGGTAGAAACTGCCTTCACCGCGAAATACGCCAGCCGCTATCCCACCGTGACGCCCGCCTATGCGGCCGAACGTCTGGTCAAGGTCATTCAGGGGCTAAGCCCTGAGGATACTGGGAAATTCCTGGACTACGCAGGCCGGGAGATCCCCTGGTGAGCCGGCTGATCCTGGTGCTGGGCGACCAGTTGAGCGAGGGGCTCGCGGCGCTGAAAGCGGCGGACAAGGCGCATGACGTGGTGGTCATGGCCGAGGTCGCGGACGAAACCGCCTATGTGCCGCATCACCCCAAGAAGATCGCGCTGATCCTTGCGGGAATGCGCAAGTTCGCCGCGCGCCTGCGCGAGGACGGCTGGGAGGTGCGCTACACCGAGCTGGACGACACGCAGAACGCCGGGTCGATCTGTGGGGAACTGCTGCGCCGGGCCGAAGAGACGGGGGCCACCGAGGTGATCGCCACCGAACCCGGAGAATGGCGCCTTATCAATGCCTTGCGGCACTGCCCGCTCAAGGTTCGCCTGCTGGAAGATGACCGTTTCATCGCCTCTCACGCGATGTTCGACAACTGGGCCAAGGGCCGCAAGGCGCTGTGGTTGGAGTATTTCTATCGCGAGATGCGGCGCAAGACGAGTCTCTTGATGGAAGGCGACGACCCGGCCGGGGGGCAGTGGAACTTTGACCACGACAACCGCAAACCGGCGCCTGATGCGGTCACGCACAGGCCGATATGGTTCGAGCCGGACGCGGTGACGGAGGACGTCCTGGACCTGGTAGAGGCGAGATTTCCGAATAATTTCGGCAAGCTGCGCCCCTTCGGCTTTGCCACCGACAGGGCGCAGGCACAGCAGGCGCTGGCGCATTTCATCGACCATGCGCTGCCCCGGTTCGGGGACTACCAGGACGCGATGCTGGACGGGAACCGCTTTCTCTATCACTCGCTTCTGTCGGGCTACATGAACATCGGGCTACTGGACCCGCTGGAGGTCTGTCAGGCCGTTGAAAAGGCGTATGAAAACGGGGATGTTCCGATCAATGCCGCCGAAGGCTTCATTCGCCAGATCATCGGCTGGCGGGAATACGTCCGGGGGATCTATTTCCGCGAGGGGCCAGAGTATCCTGGGCGCAACGTATTGAAACACAAAAGGAAATTGCCTTGGTTCTATTGGAGCGCCGAGACCGACATGCGCTGTGTCGCCAAGGCGGTGGAGCAGACGCGCGACGAGGCCTATGCCCATCACATCCAACGGCTGATGGTGACGGGGAATTTCGGGCTGCTGGCCGGGGTCGATCCGCAGGCGCTGCACGAGTGGTATCTGAGCGTCTACATCGATGCCTTTGAATGGGTCGAGGCGCCGAACACCGTGGGGATGAGCCAGTTTGCAGATGGCGGGATCATCGCCTCAAAGCCTTATGTTTCCTCGGGAAATTACATCAATAAGATGTCGGACCACTGCAAGCCCTGCGCCTATTCGGTGACGGCCAAGACCGGGGAAAACGCCTGCCCCTTCAACCTGCTCTACTGGCATTTCATGGACAGGCACCGGGACCGGTTCGAGGGCAATCCGCGCATGGCACAGATGTACCGGACCTTTGACCGGATGGACCCGGACAAGCGCGAAACCATACTGCGCGAGGCGCAGGACTTTCTTGACCGGATGGAGGCGGGTGAGCGGGTCTGACCCTTGTACAAAACGTACGTTTTGTACGTCGAAATCCGCATTTTGTACAAAGCGGTCACACCGCGTTAACGAATGGATGTGCCGCCGCCCGTGACGGGCGGCGGCGGGCCCGGTCAATCAGGGCTTGATGTAGGTGAACCCCTGCTGCTGCAGTTTCGACAGTTCCGCCACGCCCGAGGGCACGATGTCATCCTCCCAGACATCGTAGAGGTCGTTCGAATAGTCGATGTTGCGGCCCTTCAGGGTGTTGTTGCAGACATGAAAGGCCACGTTCTGACCCTTGAGACTGGCGACGGTGGTTTTCATCGTGTCGTCGCCGTTGGCGGCTGCCAGCAGGCCCAGGCCGTTGCCGTGCATGACGACCTTGATTTCCATGTTCTCGGCGCCGACCGCGTTGATGTGGTTCTGGATGTTGCGCATGGCGCCCTTGTAGGCCTTGTTGCCCTCACCCCCATCGTAGTTGATGTGATAGACGACCTTCTGCTTGCCATAGCCTTCGGCCTGCGCGGCGTCGGTCATGGCGAAGGCGGTCAGGGCCAGGCCCAGGATCGCGATCAGGCGGATGAAATGGGTCATTGTCTTTGTCTCCTCCCTTGGGGGCGGTTTGGTGCGCCCCGGTCTGGTCAGAGTGACGCAGGGCGACCGCATCCTGACACCCGGCGGATTCCCGTGTTTCCTGCGGGTTTCGACCCCGGGAAAACCCTAGGTTTCGGTTTCAGGGGGTGAAATATGCCGTCCGGCGCGGGCAATCAGCTGGGCCGAGCTGCGGACCTCGAACTTGCGCAGCAGGTTGGCGCGGTGGAATTCGACGGTCTTGGGGCTGATGCCCAGCGCGGCGGCGATCTCCTTGGTGGACTGGCCCTGCCCGATCTGGGTCAGGACCTGCTGTTCGCGCCGGGTCAGGGGCACGTCCCCTGTCGGCACGGGTGCGGCCGCGGGGGCGGGGCGCCGGAGGCGCAGGGCGATGATGGCCAGCGCCCCGGCCAGGGCCAGCGCGGCGAGGGCAAGCGCGACGGTGCCCAGAGGACTGCGGGCGGGTGGCTCTGCCCCGGGTGCGCGGGCGGCAAAGGCGGCCACCAATGCGCGGGCCTCGCCATAGCTGACCGGCGCACCCCACTGATCGGCAAGGTCGCTGTCGCCGGTCCGCAAGAGCGCCAGCGCCACCGCGTCGCGCAGGTCCGGATCGGTGCCCGAGAGGGCGAGGAAGGGCCATTCCGGGTAGAGCCGGGTGCTGATCGCCTCGGGGTGGGTATAGGTGACATTGGCATTGAGCGCGCGCAGCACCCCGTCGGGCACGCGGCCTTCGTCGATCAGGTGTTCCAGCAAGCCGCTGCGGACGACGCCCGCGTCCAGCCGACCGTCGAGGACGGCCGTGGCGATGTCGTCCTGCGGAAATCCCAGAAAGACCAGTTCTGCGGGGTCCTCGAACAGGTCGACGCCTTGCGCGCGGGCCTCGAACCAGGCGATCTGGAAACCGCCGAAGGCCTGCTGGGCCACGGCGCCCAGCCGGGTGCCGCGCAGGTCGCCAAGGGTGGCCAGCCCGCTGTCGGCCCGGACCAGCACCGTCGAGCCGAACTGGCGGATATGGCTGCCATCGGGCAAGGCCCGTTTGCGCGTGGCCAGCACGCTCATCGGGTAGAGATCGGCAAGCTGGATATAGTGGCCGGGGTTGGTCACCAGGAAATCGAGCCCACCGGCGTTGATCAGGGGCCCGGCCGAGGTCAGCGTGACAGGCACGAAGCGCACGACATGGCCGGGAAGCTGCCCGGCGAGGTAGCGTTCCAGTGTGGTCCACTGGGTTTCGCCCGCGTCCCAGCCGCGATGGGCCAGGATGCCGATGCGCAGGATGGGCGTGTCAGGCCCGTCCTGGGCCTGGCCAGAGGTGGCGACCCCGCAGACCAGCCAGAACGCAATGAGAAGCTGACGAAGCGACGCCGCCCAACCGCCAAGAGAGGCCGGCCGCCGGATGCGGGTCAGGACGGGAAAGCGGCGCGGGCGCCGGGCGATCAATTGTCCGCCGGCTGCTCCGCCGGGTCAGGTGCGGGCGCGGGCGCGGGTGTGGATTTCAGCGCGCCGCCGATCCATTCGCCGCTGGCCTCTTCGCCGCTGGCGTATTTCATCGTGCCCTGGCCCTGGCGCTTGCCGTCCTTGAACTGGCCTTCGTAGATGTCGCCGTTGGCATAGACCGCCACGCCCTTGCCGTTGATCTCTCCGCGGACCCAGTCACCCTCGTAGCGAAAGCCCGAGGCCATGACGATGGTGCCCTTGCCGTGGCGCTGGCCCTCGCGGAACTGGCCTTCGTAGACGGTGCCGTCGGGATAGGTGGCCTTGCCCTCGCCGTGGCGCTGACCGTCCTTCCAGTTGCCCTCGTAGCGATAGCCGTCGGGGTAGGTCATCACGCCGAAGCCGTCGTTGCGGGCGTTGTCAAAGCTGCCCTCGTAGACGAGGCCGTTGGGATAGACCGCGCGGCCCTTGCCCTGGATCACGCCATCGACCCAGTCGCCTTCGTAGGTGGCGCCGTCGGGATAGGTGATCTTGCCCTTGCCGTTGGCGAGGTCGCCCTTGAACTGACCTTC
The DNA here is from genome assembly GCF_900101505.1 of Antarctobacter albus. GTDB lineage: Bacteria > Pseudomonadota > Alphaproteobacteria > Rhodobacterales > Rhodobacteraceae > Antarctobacter > Antarctobacter albus. The sequence goes on along the minus strand of NZ_FMZI01000009.1, from coordinate 76,350 downwards.
GTAGACAGAGCCGTCGGGGTAGGTGACCTTGCCCTTGCCCTCGATCTGGCCGGTGATCCAGTTGCCTTCGTAGCGATAGCCGTCCTTGCCGATGAAGGTGCCGATGCCGTGGCGCTGGTCGTTGTTGAAGGCGCCCTGGTAGATGTCGCCGTTGTCGTAGATGACCTTGCCGTTGCCCTCGCGGCGGCCATCGACAAGCTGGCCCTCGTAGACGTCGCCGTTGGGCTGGATCAGCTTGCCTTCGCCGTCGATCTGGCCTTCGCGCCAGGTGCCTTCGTAGATCAGCCCGTCGGGCATGGTCAGCTTGCCGAAGCCGTCGCGTTCGCCATCGGCGACGCGGCCCTCGTAGACCGACTTGTCGGGATAGGTGATCTTGGCGGTGCCTTCCTTGACGCCGTTCACCCACTGGCCGTCATAGATATAGCCGTTGGGCGCGGTCATCACGCCCTTGCCGTGGTGCAGGGCGTTGCGGAAGGAGCCCTCGTAGCGGACGCCGTTGGCGTAGATGGCGACGCCGGTGCCGGTGATCTTGCCGTCCAGCCACTGGCCCTCGTAGGTGCCGCCGTCGGCAAAGACGATCTTGCCCTTGCCCTCGGGTTTGCCCTTGGCGAACTGGCCTTCGTAGACCGAGCCGTTGGGGAAGCGGGCCACGCCCTCGCCCTTGATTTCGCCCTGAACCCACTCGCCGGTGTATTCATAGCCGTTGGGCAGGCGGTAGGTGCCGGTACCGTGCTGCAATCCGTCCTGGAAGGTCCCTTCGTAGACGCCGCCGTCGTCGTACTGTTTTGTCACCACCTCTTCGTCCTGGGCCAGCGCCGCGCCGGCCAGGGCAAAGGGGATGACAAGAAGGAAACTGCCTGCGGATTTCATGCGTTTGCCCGTTTTTTGTCCCTGGGTGTCCGTACCCTGCGGAAACTAAAGGAGGCCGGGGCCGGGGGCAATGCATTTTGCCCCGACGGGCGCGGGCCCGCCGGGGGACGTGGCCGCCGGATCAGGGTGCCTTGCGCGGGTATTGGGTCAGGGCCTGGCGTCCAGCGACAGGCTGCTGCCTTCCTCGGGTGCGATCCGTTTCGTGGGTAGGGCGCCGGCGATGCCGCCCACGGTCACGTTGCGCCCCTCTGGCAGGTCCGGTTCCGGCGGCAGGCCGGCGGCGTTGCCGTCCAGCGTGCCGTTGCGCCAGATCCCTTCGCGCACCGTGCCGTCGGTATAGAGCAGGCGGCCCTGACCGTGGCGCTTGCCGTTGCGGAACTGGCCGGAATAGGCGTCGCCGCTGGTGTAGGTGGCGATGCCCTGGCCGTTGATCTCTCCGTTTTCCCAGGCGCCCTGGTACTGGAAGCCGTCGGACATGACGATCCGCCCGTGTCCGTGGCGTTTTCCCGCGGCATAGGCGCCTTCGTAGATCGTGCCGTCCGGGTAGGTGGCCTTGCCGCGCCCGTGGCGCTGCCCGTCCTTCCACTGGCCCTCGTAGCGATAGCCGTCCAGGTAGGTCATGACCCCGTAGCCGTGGCTGCGCGCATCGGCAAAGCTGCCCTCGTAGATCTGTCCGTCGGCATAGACGGCCTTGCCCTCTCCGTGGATCACCCCGTCGCGCCACTGGCCCTCGTAGGTGGCGCCGTCGGTATAGGTGACCTTGCCGATGCCATTGGCCAGGTCGCCGCGGAACCGGCCCTCGTAGACGGCGCCATCGGGATAGGTGACGCGGCCCTTGCCCTCGATGCTGCCGTCCTTCCACTGGCCGTCGTAGCGATAGCCGTCGGTCCCCGTGAACGTGCCCTGGCCGTTGCGCTTGTCGTTCTGAAATTCGCCGATGTAGATGTCGCCGTTGGCGTAGTTCACCGTGCCTCGGCCCTGGCGTTTGCCGTCTACCAGCGCGCCGGTGTAGGTGTCGCCGTTCGGCTGCACCAGCTTGCCCTGGCCGTTGATCTGGCCCTTGGCCCAGCCGCCTTCGTAGACCAGCCCGTCGGGCATGGTGATCCTGCCATAACCGTCGCGCTCTCCGTTCCTGATCTGGCCTTCGTAGACGGCTGTGTCGGGATAGGTGATCCGGGCCTGGCCGTGCTTGGCGCCGTTTTGCCACTGTCCGTCATAGACATAGCCGTTTTCGCCACGCATGACGCCGCGCCCGTGGTGCTGGGCGTCGAGGAAGTTGCCCTCGTAGGTGACGCCATTGGCATAGCGTGCCTTGCCCTGGCCGGTGATCTTGCCGTTCAGCCAGGCGCCCTCGTAGTGGCCGCCGTCGGGATAGTCGATGCGACCGGTGCCGTCCGGGCGGCCGCGCTTGAACTCTCCGACGTAGATCGCGCCGTTGGGAAACCGGGCGCGGCCCTTGCCCTGGATCTCTCCCATGACCCAGTTGCCGCTGTATTCATAACCGCTGGGCATCCGGTAGGTGCCCTGTCCGTGCTGGACCCCGTCCACCAGCTGCCCGCTGTAGGTGCTGCCGTCGCTATAGGTCCGGGTCTGGATGTCCTGCGCCGCCGCGAGCTGGGGGAGGGACAGTAGCGCAAGCGCGAGGATCGTCGACGGGCGGGGCAGGGTCATGCGGTCTTGGGCCTCTTGGCGATGGTTTTTCGTTCGGAAACCTAGGTCAGCCGGGCGGGCAGGGCAACGGTGGGGGCCGGGTGACTTCCCCTCAGGCGTGGGTCTGCTATGTGGGCGGGAGGACTTGGGAAAGGGCGGCGCGATGAGCGATCGGTTTCGCGTGACACTGGCACAACTGAACCCCGTGGTGGGGGACCTGGCGGGCAACGCGGCAAAGGCAAAGGCGGCCTGGGACGAGGGCCGCGCGCAGGGCGCCGACCTGGTGGCCCTGCCAGAAATGTTCATTGCCGGGTACAACGCGCAGGACCTGGTGATGAAAAAGGCCTTTCACATCGCGGCGATGCAGGCGGTCGACAAGCTGGCCGCCGAGTGCGCCGACGGTCCCGCGCTGGCCATCGGCGGTCCCTACGTCGAGGGGACAGAGCTGTTCAACGCCTATTTCATCTGCAACGGCGGCAAGGTCGTCACGCGGGTGCTGAAGCACGAATTGCCCAACGAAAAGGTGTTCGACGAGGTCCGCATCTACGACAGCGGCCCCATCGGCGGGCCTTATGCTGTGGGCAACACGCGCATCGGCTCGCCCATCTGCGAGGATGCCTGGCACCCCGACGTGGCCGAGACGCTGGCCGAGACCGGGGCCGAGTTCCTGCTGGTGCCCAATGGCTCGCCCTATTACCGCAACAAGTACGAGACCCGGCTGAACCACATGGTTGCGCGGGTGGTCGAGACGGGGCTGCCGCTGATCTATCTCAACATGGTGGGCGGGCAGGATGACCAGGTGTTCGACGGCGGGTCCTTCGTGTTGAACCCGCATGGCGGGATCGCAGTCCAGCTGCCGGTCTTCGAGGAATGCGTGGTGCCGGTGGACATGGTGCGCGGCCCCGATGGCTGGCATTGCGAGGACGGCCCCTTCGAGGTGCATCCCGACGACTGGGAGCAGGATTACCGCGTCATGGTCGAGGCGGTGCGCGACTACCTGCGCAAGGCCGGGTTCGCCAAGGTGCTGTTGGGCCTGTCTGGGGGCGTGGATTCGGCGCTGGTGGCGGCGATTGCGGTGGATGCGCTGGGCGCGGACAACGTGCGCTGCGTGATGCTGCCGTCGGAATATACCTCGTCGCATTCGCTGGAGGATGCCGAAGCCTGCGCCAAGGCGCTGGGCTGCCGCTATGATTACGTGCCGATCAAGGGACCGCGCGACGCGGTGACAGAGGCGCTGGCGCCGCTTTTTGCGGAGCTGGAACCGGACCTGACAGAGGAAAATATCCAGTCGCGGCTGCGCGGGCTGCTGTTGATGGCCTTGTCGAACAAGTTTGGCGAGATGCTGCTGACCACCGGCAACAAGTCCGAGGTCGCGGTGGGCTATGCCACGATCTACGGCGACATGGCCGGCGGCTATAACCCGATCAAGGATCTCTACAAGACGCGGGTGTTCGAGACCTGCCGCTGGCGCAACGCCAACCATCGTCCCTGGATGAAGGGCCCCGAGGGCGAGGTGATCCCCGAGCGGATCATCACCAAGCCGCCGAGTGCCGAGCTGCGCGAGGACCAGAAAGACAGCGACTCGCTGCCCGATTACCCGGTGCTGGACGCGATCCTGCAGATCCTGGTGGATGACGACGGGTCCATCGCCGATTGCGTGGCGGCGGGCTATTCCCGCGAGGACGCCAAGAAGGTGGAGCACCTGCTGTACATCAGCGAGTACAAGCGGTTCCAGTCCGCCCCCGGCGCGCGCCTGACGAAACGGGCGTTCTGGCTGGACCGGCGTTATCCCATCGTCAACCGCTGGCGCGATCCGAACTGAGGGCGCCTATTCCCACCACCGGTCTATAGCGGCGATGTCACCGTCGGACCAGCCGAAGTGATGGGCAAATTCATGCACGGTGACATGGGCGATCAGGTCGTCCAGCTCGACATCGCCACGCGCGCGCCATTCGTCGAGGATCGGTTCCCGGAACAGCCAGACCGTGTCGGGAAAGGGCGCCGGGTCGGCAAAGCTTTTCTCCGTCATGGGGATGCCGTCATAAAGCCCGGTCAGGTCGCGGGGATCGTCGATCTGCATCTCGTCGAGGATGTCCCGGGGCGGCCAGTCGACCACCTGAAGGACCACCGCTCGGGCGCTGCCCAGGAAGGGTTCGGGGAACGTCTCGATGGTGCGTTCGGCCACCGCGTAGAAATGCTGGGTATCGCTCATCGGGGCGGGCTCAGCGGGTAGCGGGCCAGTTCCTCGTGCAGGGCGCCGTCCTGGTGCAGGGTCGAGGCAAAGAGGCTGAAGCTGTTGCAGGCAAAGGGGCCGATGCTGGCGCTGGCCAGCACGGCCAGGAGCGGCGAGGCATCGGCCTGGCCCCTGAGCCGGGCCAGCGTGACATGCGGACGGAACCGGCGCCGTTCGGGGGCGACGCCGACGCTGCGCAGCCGGGCCAGCACGCGGTCGCGCAATTCGTTCAGCGGTGCGTTGCCATCGGCCTCGAGCGCGACGGCCTGCCCGTGGCGCCCGCCAAAGATCGATGCCCCGGTCAGGGTCAGGTCCAGCGCGGGCGCCCGCAGGGTCTGCAGCGCGTCATGCACCGCCTCTGTCGTTTCTTCGTCCTGTTCGCCCAGAAAGGCGAGGGTCAGGTGCAGGTTTTCGTAGGGCGTGGGGCGACCGATGGGAAACCGCGATTGCAGGTCGTCCAGCGCGTCGCGGGCCTCTTCGGGCAGCGAAAGGGCGATGAAGAGCCGCATCAGAGCGCGATCAGGTCTGTGCGGGGCAGGGCGTCGGCGAAATCCCCGGGCAGGCACAGCTGGGTGCCGGGGGATATGACCGCCGCCGCCGCCGCTGCCGCGCCGTGGCGCAGGGCCTCCGGGTGGTCCAGCCCTTCGGCCAGCGCCTTGACGAAACCGCCGACGAAACTGTCGCCGGCGCCGATGGCGCTGACGACGGTTTCGTTCGCGGCCGTGACATGCCAGCGGCCCTTGTCCGTGGCCATGACCGATCCGTCCTTGCCGCGGGCGATGATGACGATTTCGGCGGCGCCGCGGGCCCGCAGGGCCTCGGCAAAGGCGGCGCTGTCGGCGCGGGTTTCCAGCCCGAGGCCCGAGAGGTCGCGCGCCTCGGCGCTGTCCATGCGCAGGACAAAGGGCGCGGGGCCGGGGGCCGTGGCCTGGTGGTGCAGATGCGCGCCCGAGGTGTCGACGACCACGCGGCGCCCGGAGAGCCGGTCACAGGCGCGGGTGATCCAGCCCGGTGCACAGCCCGGCGGCATGCTGCCCGAGAGCACGATGTAGTCCCCCTCGCCGGCCTCGGCGGCGAGCCTGTCCAGAACGGTGTCAAGCTGGGCCTCGGTCCATTCCGGGCCGGAGAGGACGAAACGGTACTGGGCCCCGGTCGACTCGTCCGTGACGGAAAAGCTGTGCCGGGTCTGGCCCGGCGCCTCGTGCCGGATCAGGTCCAGGTCGCGTTCCTGCAAGAGCCGTTTCAGCGCGTCGCCGTTGGCGCCGCCCAGAGCCACCAGCGCGCGGGCCTGTCCGCCCAGCTGGACCACGGCGCGGGCCACGTTGACACCGCCGCCGCCCGGTTCCGCCGTTTCCGGCCCGCAGCGCAGTTTCGGCCCCGGCGCGACGCTGGGACAGGAGGTGGCGAGGTCGAGCGCCGGGTTCAGCGTGACGGTGAGGATCTCTGTCATGGGCGCGGTTCCTTTGGGGCGATCGGGGCCACGGGCCCCTTGCCTAGCATCGGGGCGGGACGCGGGCCAGCATCACCGCGCGTCGCGCCGTGACATGCGCGGGAACTGGACAAATCCCGCGCCTTGTGAAAACACGCCGCCCTGACAGGAGGCCACGTCATGACCGTCACCCGCTTTGCGCCCTCGCCCACCGGCTATATCCATGTCGGGAACCTGCGCACCGCGCTGTTCAACTACCTGATCGCCCGCAAGAGCGGCGGTGAGTTCGTGCTGCGCATCGACGACACCGACCCGGAGCGGTCGAAAGAGGAATATGTCGACGCCATCAAGCAGGACCTGGAATGGCTGGGCCTGACCTGGGACCGCATCGAACGGCAGTCGCAGCGGCTGGACCGTTACGAGGCCGCGGCGGAGAAGCTGCGCGGCATGGGCCGGTTCTACGAGGCTTTCGAGACGCCGACCGAGCTGGACCTCAAGCGCAAGAAACAGCTGAACATGGGCAAACCGCCGGTCTATGACCGCGCGGCGCTGGATCTGTCGGACGCGGACAAGGCCGCGCTGCGGGCTGAGCGCGGCGATGGTGTCTGGCGCTTCAAGCTGGATCACGAACGCATCGCCTGGGAAGACGGGATCCTGGGCGAGGTCTCGATCGACGCGGCAAGCGTGTCGGACCCGGTGCTGATCCGTGCCGACGGCCAGTTCCTCTATACTCTGGCCTCGGTCGTCGATGACATGGAAATGGGCATCACCCACGTGGTGCGCGGCAATGACCACGTCACCAATACCGCGACGCAGATCCAGATGATCCGCGCGCTGGGCGGCGAGCCGCCGGCCTTTGCGCATCACTCGCTGTTGACCGGGCCGCAGGGGGAATCGCTGTCGAAACGGCTGGGCACGCTGGCGCTGCGCGACCTGCGCGAGAACGGCGTGGAACCCGAGGCGCTGCTGAGCCTGATGGCGCGTCTGGGCTCGTCTCAGCCCGTCGAGTTGCGCCTGTCGCTGGACGAGATCGCCGAGGGGTTCGAGCTGGAGCAGTTCGGCTCGGCCCCCACCAAGTTCGACGTCGAGGACCTGTATCCGCTGACCGCGAAAAAGCTGCACGGGCTGGAGCTGGAGGCGGTGGCCGACGAGGTGCGTGCGCTGGGCGTGCCCGACGACAAGGCCGCGGCTTTCTGGAACGTGGTGCGCGAGAACATCACCACCCGCAAGGAGATGGCGGGCTGGTGGGCGCTGTTCCGTGACGGGGCAGAGCCGCTGGTGGATGAGGAAGACCAGGACTTTGTGACCGAGGCCTTGGCCATGCTGGGCGAGCCGCCCTATGACGCGGAGACCTGGGGCACCTGGACCACGGCGGTCAAGGAAGCCACGGGGCGCAAGGGCAAGAAGCTGTTCATGCCGCTGCGCAAAGCCGTGACCGGGCTGCAGCGCGGGCCGGAAATGGCCGAGGTGATGCCGCTGATGCAGGTCAAGCCAGGCGGCAAGGCCGGGGCGTAAACCCCGCCTGGGCCTGTTTGCGCGGTCGGAGGGGGCGCTGCCCCCGCGCCTTCGGCGCCCCCCGAGGTATTTTTCAAACCAAAGAAGCCAGGCGGCTTTCGCCTGAGGCTCAGGCGGCGGCGATGATCCGGCTGCCGAGGGCGGCCAGGCCGGCGTCGGTCAGGGTGCGGATCTCGTCCGTCAGGGGCCGGGCGCGGGCATAGCGGGGCGCGGCGCGGTCATCGAGGATCGGCGCCTGCCAGCCCAGGGTGGAGTCGAAGAACTGCGCCGGGCCGCCGGGGCCGTATTCCGCCAGGTAGCCCGCCACCACCACATCGAGATAGCTGAGCAGGATCGGGTTGTCCGGACCCGGATCGCTGTGGCGGTTGGGGTCGATCGCATAGACGACGACGGCGCGCGCGTCGCTGTCATGGGTCAGGCTTTGGGTGGCGTCATGGCGGTCATAGGCGCCTTCGCGGCGGTCGAGCTCTGCCCAGCTGTCGCCGGGGACCGGGGCGATCAGCCCGTCGATATGGGCGTCCGGATCGCGGACGGCGGTCAGATAGCAGAGCGCCCGTTCGGGCACCGCGCGCCAGGCCCGGCGCCAGCCGTGCAGGCGGGCGCGGTGTGCGGGGGTGTGTTCATGGGTCGTGCGGTTCACCAGCGACCCGTAGCCAAAGAAATATACATGCTCCATGTGCGAAATATTCGCCGGTTTTGACGCATGTCAAACCCCGAAGGCCCGCCGCGTGCGAGATAGGTGTCTGATCAATGTATTTTGGAGATCCGCATGCGGGTGACGAAAAGAACCAATATCGCGATGCGCGTGCTGATGTTTTGCGCCGCGAACCCGGGGCGGCTTGTTACCAAGCACGAGATCGCCCAACGCTGCAATGCCTCGGAAAACCACCTGGCGCAGGTCATCAACCAACTGGCCCAGATGGGGTTCCTGCACACCCAGCGGGGGCGCAACGGCGGGCTGGAACTGGGCCGGCCGGCCAAGGATATCGTCATCGGCGACATTTTCCGGGCGCTGGAACAGCCGGTGCCGCTGGCCGAATGTTTCGCCGACGTGGACAACACCTGTCCGCTGACCGATGCCTGCCGGCTGCGCAGCGCGCTGACCCGGGCCGCCAATGCCTTTTACGAGACGCTGGACCCGATCACGCTCGATTCGCTGGTCTGTGACAACGCCGCGCTGATGAACATCATCTCTGGCGATGGATGCCGCGCGGGGCGGCTTGTCAACGCCGGGACGATGGACTAGCGTCTGCGCATCTTCGACGGGAGAACCGGGGAGGGCCTTGGCCCGGAGCCGGTGCCGAAGGCGCAACCGCCCCGGAAACGCTCAGGCCGCATGGACCGCGAAGAGGCAAGACTCTGGAGAGAGGCGCCGGATGCGCGTCCGCCGAAGGGATAACGATCTCAGGCCGAAGGACAGAGGGGGCAGTGGGGCTGCGGAATTGGTCCGTGGCGGAACTGCCCGGACGCGCTGTGCGTCATGGGCAAAGGGGAGCGCATGACGGACGAGCCGACCGAGCTGAAGACAACCGTTCTGAACGAGCTGCACCACGCGCGCGGCGCGAAAATGGTGGGATTCGCCGGCTACGAGATGCCGGTACAGTACAAGCTGGGCGTGCTGAAAGAGCACCTGCACACCCGGGGCCGGGCCGGGCTGTTCGACGTCAGCCACATGGGCCAGGTGATCCTGCGCGGGCCGAAGGTGGCTGAGGCGCTGGAACGGCTGGTGCCGGTGGACGTGGCGGGGCTGGCCGAGGGGCGGCAGCGCTATGGTTTCTTTACCAATGACGCGGGCGGGATCGAGGACGATCTCATGATCGCCAACCGGGGCGATCACCTGTTCGTGGTGGTCAACGCGGCCTGCAAGGAGGCCGACGTGGCCCGGATGCGCGCGGCGCTGGAACCCGATGGCATCACCGTGAAACTGCTGGAAAATCGTGCGCTTGTGGCGCTGCAGGGGCCCGAGGCCGAGGATGTTCTGGCCGAGCATTGCCCCGCGGTGCGCGACATGCGTTTCATGGACGTCGAGACGTTGCCCATCGCGGGCGCGGAATGCTGGGTCTCGCGGTCGGGTTATACCGGCGAGGACGGCTTTGAGATCTCGGTGCCCAACGTGGCGGCCGTGGATCTGGTGAAATCGCTGCTGGCGGATGCCCGGGTTGAACCCATCGGGCTGGGCGCGCGGGACAGCCTGCGGCTGGAAGCGGGCCTGTGCCTCTACGGGCAGGACCTGGACCCGGAAACCTCGCCGGTCGAGGCGGGGCTGACCTGGGCGATCCAGAAGGTCCGGCGCGCCGGTGGCGCGCGCGCGGGCGGCTATCCGGGCGCGGAGCGGGTGCAGCGCGAGATGGCCGAAGGCGCGGCGCGCAAGCGCGTGGGCCTGCGCCCCGAGGGCCGGGCGCCGATGCGCGCGGGCGTGGTGCTCTACGATGCCGAGGAGGGCGGGGCCGAGGTCGGCGCCGTGACCTCGGGCGGCTTCGGCCCCTCGGTCGAGGGGCCGGTGGCCATGGGATATGTGTCGGCGGCAAGCGCATCAGAGGGCACACCCCTCTGGGGCGAGCTGCGCGGCAAGCGGGTTCCGGTGCGGGTGGCAGCGCTGCCTTTCGTGCCGGCTGGGTTCAAACGGTGAAACAGGGAGACTTACATGAAATTCACCGAGGAACATGAATGGCTGCTGGTCGAGGGTGACCTGGTCGTTGTGGGCATCACCAATCACGCGGCGGAACAATTGGGCGACATCGTCTTTGTCGAACTGCCCGAGGAAGGCCGCGAGGTCACCAAGGACGAGGAAGTCGTGGTGATCGAATCGGTCAAGGCCGCCTCTGACATCCTGGCGCCGCTGGACGGCGAGATCGTCGAGGTGAACGAGCCCATCGTCGAGGAACCGGGCAAGATCAACGAGGACCCCGAGGGCGAGGCCTGGTTCTTCAAGATGAAGGTCGAGGACCTGTCGGCGTTGGACGACCTGATGGACGAGAAGGCCTACAAGGACTTCATTTCGTGATCGTGGCGGCGGGGTGATGCCCCGCCCTGCGCCCATTCCGGCGGAGCTGTGATCGGCGGCGGAAAGGGGGCTCTGCCCCCGTCTCCCTGCGGTCGACTCCCCCGGGGTATTTGGACCAAGAAGAAGCCCGGGAGCGGTGCCCCGTTGAGAAAGCTTGTAAAGATAACCGGCGAGCGCGGACGATGGACCGCAGAGGTGGAAGGCAAGCGTCTGGCCGTCATTCACAATACCTGGCGTGTTGGCGAGACCGGATACGCGGACCCGATGGAAGGCATCGATCGGAACGGAAAGCGTTTCATGGAATACGCGGAGGCCCTGCGCGACCATGATCTCGTGGTGATGCAGAGGGATGTGGGCGGGGGAGATCTCGCGCGCGACGGTTATATCGGCGTTTTTTCGTTCGACAGTTTGGATTTGACGGAAGGGGCGCCTGTCCGGCTTCGATTGCTGGATCGTGTCGCGGACCCGAAGCGTTGAGAAGGAAGGCACAGGAATGACCTACGAGCCCATCGACTATCTTCCCTATGATTTCGCCAACCGGCGCCACATCGGCCCGTCGCCCGAGGAAATGGCGAGCATGTTCAACGTGCTGGGCGTTTCGGGGCTGGATCAACTGGTGGACGAAACCGTGCCGAAGGCAATCCGGCAGGAAAAGCCGCTGGATTTCGGCAAGCCGCTGTCCGAGCGGGAGCTGATCTACCGGATGCGCGAGGTGGCGTCGAAGAACAAGGTGCTGACCTCGCTCATCGGGCAGGGCTATCACGGCACGGTCACGCCGCCGGCGATCCAGCGCAACATCCTGGAGAACCCGGCCTGGTACACCGCCTACACGCCCTACCAGCCCGAGATCAGCCAGGGCCGCCTGGAGGCGCTGCTGAACTTCCAGACCATGATCTGCGACCTGACCGGGCTGGAGATCGCCAATGCCTCGCTCCTGGACGAGGCGACCGCCTGCGCCGAGGCGATGACGATGGCGCAGCGGGTGGCGAAATCCAAGGCCACCGCCTTTTTCGTCGACGAGAACTGTCACCCGCAGAACATCGCGGTGATGAAGACCCGGGCCGAGCCGCTGGGGATCGAGGTGATCGTGGGCGCGCCCGAGACGCTGGAGGCCGACAAGGTCTTCGGCGCCATCTTCCAGTATCCCGGCACCTACGGCCACCTGCGCGATTTCACCGCCGAGATGGAGGCGCTGCACGGTGCCAACGCGGTGGGCATCGTCAGCGCCGATCCGCTGTCGCTGTGCCTGCTGAAGGAGCCGGGCGCGATGGGGGCGGATATCGCCGTGGGCTCGACCCAGCGCTTTGGCGTGCCTGTGGGCTATGGCGGGCCGCACGCGGCCTACATGGCCTGCAAGGACGCGATGAAACGCGCGATGCCCGGGCGGATTGTCGGTGTTTCCATCGACAGCCACGGCAACCGCGCCTACCGGCTGTCGTTGCAGACCCGCGAACAGCATATCCGGCGCGAAAAGGCCACGTCGAACGTCTGTACCGCGCAGGCGCTGCTGGCGGTCATGGCCGGGTTCTACGCGGTGTTCCACGGGCCCAAGGGGTTGCGCGCCATCGCGCAGCGCATCCACCGCAAGACCGTGCGCCTGGCCAAGGGGTTGGAGGCGGCGGGGTTCAAGGTGGAGCCGTCGGAGTTCTTTGACACGATCACCGTGGACGTGGGCCTGTTGCAGCGTGGTGTCCTGCAGGCCGCCGTGCAGCAGGGGCTGAACCTGCGGCGCGTGGGCAAGACCCGCGTCGGCATCACGCTGGACGAACGCACCCGGCCCTCGACCATCGAGGCGGTCTGGCGCGCCTTCGGGCTGGTGAAGAAGGACGATCCGGCGGAGTCCGGTTATCGCCTGCCCGATGGGTTGATCCGGCAGTCCAGCTACCTGGAACATGACGTGTTCCACATGAACCGGGCCGAGACAGAGATGATGCGCTACATGCGCCGCCTCGCCGACCGCGACCTGGCGCTGGACCGGGCGATGATCCCGCTGGGGTCCTGCACGATGAAGCTGAACTCGGCGGCGGAAATGATGCCGGTGAGCTGGCGCGAGTTCTCGATGATCCACCCCTACGCGCCAAAGGACCAGGCGCGGGGCTATGCCGAGCTGATCGAGAACCTGAACGCCAAGCTGTGCCAGATCACCGGCTATGACGCGATTTCCATGCAGCCCAATTCCGGCGCGCAGGGGGAATACGCGGGCCTGCTGACAATCCGGCGCTGGCAGATGGACCGGGGCGAGGGGCAGCGCAACGTCTGCCTGATCCCGGTCAACGCGCATGGCACCAACCCGGCTTCGGCGCAGATGGTCGGCTGGAAGGTGGTGGCGGTGAAATGCGACGCGCAGGGGTCCATCGACGTGGCGGATTTCCGCGCCAAGGCCAAGAAGCATTCCGATGCGCTGGCGGCCTGCATGATCACCTATCCGTCCACGCATGGCGTGTTCGAGGAGACGGTGAAGGAGGTCTGCGCGATCACCCACGAACACGGTGGGCAGGTCTATATCGACGGCGCCAACATGAACGCGATGGTGGGGCTGAGCCGTCCCGGTGACCTGGGCGGGGATGTCAGCCACCTGAACCTGCACAAGACATTCTGCATCCCGCACGGCGGCGGTGGCCCCGGTATGGGGCCGATCGGGGTCAAGGAACACCTGGTGCCGCATCTGCCGGGCAACCCGCTGGAGGCAGAGGGCGGCGCGGTCAGCGCGGCGTCGTTCGGCTCTCCCTCGCTGTTGCCGATCAGCTGGGCCTATTGCCTGATGATGGGGGGCAGCGGGCTGACGCAGGCGACGCGGGTGGCGATCCTGAACGCCAACTACATCGCAAAGCGGCTGGAGGGTGCCTATGACGTGCTCTACCGCGGGTCGAACGGCTGGGTGGCGCATGAATGCATCCTGGACACGCGGCCTTTCGAGAAATCGGCGGGTGTGACGGTCGAGGACATCGCCAAGCGGCTGATGGATGCCGGCTTCCACGCGCCCACGATGAGCTGGCCCGTGGCGGGGACTCTGATGGTGGAGCCGACCGAGAGCGAGACCAAGGCCGAGCTGGACCGCTTCTGCGATGCGATGCTGGCGATCCGCGAGGAAATCCGCGCCATCGAGAACGGCGATATGGACCGCGAGCAGAACCCGCTGAAGCTGGCCCCTCACACGATGGAGGACCTCGTGCGCGACTGGGACCGTCCCTACAGCCGTGAGCAGGGCTGTTTCCCGCCGGGCGCTTTCCGGGTCGACAAGTACTGGCCGCCGGTGAACCGGGTGGACAACGTCTATGGCGACCGGCACCTGATCTGCACCTGCCCGCCGATGAGCGATTACGCCGAAGCGGCGGAATAGGCTGATCGGGCCACTGCACGAGAAAATGCCCTCGCAGGGAGCTGCGAGGGCATTGTCGTTTGTGGAGTCAGGCCTGCACCTCGGCGCTTTCGCGCTCTGCCACGGTCTTCATCGCCGGACGGTCGGCGCAACGGTCGATCCAGGCCTTGACGGCGGGGTTGTCCGGCGCGGCGTCCGGCAGCCATTGGAAGGGGCTCGACAGCAGCAGGTCCACCGCCGAATAGTCGTTGCCCAGCAGGTAGGGGTGGCCGTCGAGTGCCTCGGCCAGGCGGGTCACGACGGTTTTCATGTCGCGAAAGGTCGCCTGCACGATGGGATGGTCGATCTTTGCCCAGTCGAGCACAAGCAGCGGTTCCATCACGCCCTGGTAGAAGAACAGCCAGCTGAGGAAAGCGCCGCGCTGCGGATGGCCGACGGGACGGCCAAAGCCGGCGTCGGGGAACCTGTCGGTCAGGTAGGCGATGATGGCGCCGCGTTCGCGCACAGTGTCGGTGCCGTCGGTCAGGTAGGGCACCTTCTTTTCGGGGTGGGGGTTCTTTGCGTCCGGGGCGCCGCTGCCATCGCCACGGGCGACAGTGACCTCGATGACCTCGATCTGGTCGGCAATCCCCATCTCCTCGATCAGCACCATGATGGAGGTCGAGCGTGAGCGCGGGGCGTGGTAAAGCGTGAGCATGGGTCTCTCCTGTTACTCGGGAATGCCTTGCTTTAGCGCTCACCTGCTGACAGATGCTGTCAGCATGGCCCGGACCGATCGCCTCTTTCGCCTCATGGACGCGCTGCGCCGCCTGCCTGCGCCGGTCACGGCCACGCGGCTGGCCGAGGAAACTGGTGTCTCGCGGCGCCAGCTGTACCGCGACATTGCCACGTTGCGCGCGGGGGGCGCCCTGATCGATGGTGAGGCGGGGGTGGGCTATCGGCTGACCGAGGATCCCGCCCTGCCGCCGCAGAGCTTTTCCCGGCTGGAGATCGAGGCGCTGGTGCTTGCGGTCGGAGAGCTGCGCCAGACAGGTGACTCTGCGCTGGAGGCGGCGGGGCAATCCGCCCTTGCGCGGATCATCGCCACGCTGGCGGACGGGCAATCGCGGCAGGCCATGCACACGGCCCTGCGCAGCTTTCGCGCGCCGCCCAGGCCGGTGGATTTTACCGTGGACATGGCGATGTTGCGGCAAGCCTGCTGGGAGGAATTGGCACTGGACGTGCGCTATCGCGACCTCAAGGACCAGGTGACCGAGCGCGAGGTCTGGCCGCTGGGGATCAGCTATTCGGACGGCGCCCTGATGGTGCTGGTCTGGTGTTGCCTGCGGCAGGACTGGCGCCTGTTCCATGCCTCGGGGATCGAAAGCGCCGCCCTGAACGGGCGCAGCTTTCGCCCCCGGCGCGTGCCCTTGCTGCGCGACTACGCGGCCCGCTGCAAGAGCAGGGCCTAGGGCGTGCCTCAGGCGTCGCTGTCGACGGCCAGTTCACCCGGATAAGCGTTTTTCTCGGGCGCCGGGGCCGGGTCGGGCGCTGGGGCGTCCAACAGAAAGGCAAAGGCGTCGCGCACCTTGTCCCAGGTTGCCTTGTCGCTGGCCGCCAGCAGGTAGCCCGAGCTGGTGTCGCCGGCGTATTCCGACCCGTCCAGCATGGCGACATGGCCGCCCGCCTGCCGCGTCACGACGACGCCCGCGGGCTGGTCCCATGCCGTGAGTTTCGCGAACAGAACGAAGTCGACCTCACCCTGAGCCAGCGTGCGGAATTCGTGGCAGGCGCAGCGCAGCGACCAGACCCGCCCGAATTTCGGCAGGGTGGCGGCGGCTTCGGCGCGCTTGTCCTCGGGGATCAGGAACAGCGGCACGAAGCCGTTGAGCTGGTCCAGTGGCTTGTTCTGGTCATGATCCGTGTTGACGAACCGGCTGTCGCGGCGCGGTAGCTGCATCTGGGCGGGATGTTCTGTATCGGCCCAGACGATGTCGTTCAGCACCGGATCGTAGAGCAGGCCAAAGACCGGGCGGCCAAAGCGCAGCACAGAGACCATGACCCCGAACAGCGGCAGGCCCTTGGCAAAGTTCCAGGTGCCGTCGACCGGGTCGATGGTAAAGCAGAGTTCCGCCTCGGGGATCTTCTTGACCAGGTCGGGATTGGACGAGGCCGCCTCTTCGCCGACGATCACGGCAGAGGGAAAGAACCGTTGCAGGCCCCGCGTTATCATCGCCTCGGCGCTGGTGTCGGCCTCTGTCACCAGGTCCTGCGGGCCGGTCTTTTCGCCGATCTGATGGGTGCCAAGCTTGCGGAAACGCGGCATGATCTCGGCCTTGGCGGCGCGGCGGACAAGGTTGAAAAGCTGCGTGCGCTGGGCGGAGGTCAGCGGCGCCGTGACCGGCATCGGCAGGGAATCACTCATGGGACAGATCCGGCGATGGTTTCGGTTGCTCCCGGTGGTGCCAGTCCGGGGCACGGGATGCAACGTGACAGCCTGTCCGGATCGTCATTCCCGTGCGCGCAGCACCCCCGCGGGCCGGGCCGCCAGCGGACGCCAGGCAAAGCCCAGGCCGGCCAGAAGCGTCGCCAGCACCCCGCCGGTGACGATCCCGATGGCCGAGGGCCAGATCACGGCGAAATCGGTTTCCATCACGAAGGTCATGACCGCCCAGGCCCCTGCGATGCCCGCGCCCAGCGCCACGGCCCCTGCGGCCCCGCCCAGCAGGGCAGACCTCAGGGCAAAGCTTTGCAGGATGCGGGCGCGGGTGGCGCCGAGGGTCTTGAGCACCGCCGCCTCGTAGGTGCGCGCGCCCTCGCCCGCTGCCGCCGCGCCGATCAGCACCAGGAAGCCGGTCAGCAGCGTTGCCGCCGCGCCCCAGCGCACCGCCAGGCCGATCCCGTCCAGCAGTTCGCTGACCCGGTCGATGGCGTCGCGGACTCGGATGGCGGTGATGTTGGGGTATTGCCCGGCGAGATCGCGCAGGATCTGCGCCTCTGCCGCTTCCTCGGCGTAGACGGTCGAGATGAAGGTATGCGGCGCGGCGGACAGCGCGGCGGGGTTCATCGTCATGACAAAGCCGATCCCGGCGGTCGAGAAATCGACCTCTCGGAACGAGGTGATGGTGGCGGTGATGTCGCGGCCCAGGATGTTGACGGTCAGCGTGTCGCCAAGTTTCAGGCCCATTTCCTCGGCCTCTTCGGCGGCAAAGCTGACCTGCGGCGGGCCGCTGTAGCCCTCTGGCCACCATTCTCCGGCGGTAACGGTGGTGCGTGCGCCCGGTGTTTCGGAATAGGTCACGCCCCTGTCGCCGCGCAGGACCCAGTGTTCGCCCACGACCTCTGTCGCCGGCTGACCGTTGATCCGGGTGATGATACCGCGCAGCATGGGCGCGCTGTCGATGCGGCTGACCGCGGGATCGTTTTCCAGCCGCTCGAGGTAGCCGGGCATCTGGTCCTTCTGGATGTCGACAAAGAAATACGAGGGCGCGACCTCTGGCAGGTCGCGCTGGATCGCGCTTTGCAGGTTGCCGTCGATCTGCCCGATGGCGGCCAGCACCGTCAGGCCCAGGCCCAGCGACAGCACGACCGACCCGGCGCTTTCGCGTGGTCCGCCGATGGCACCCAGCGCCCAGCGCCATGTGGGTCTGCCGCGCGTGGCCGGCGTGGCAAGGCGCGCCAGCCAGCGGATCGCCCAGGCGGCGCCCAGCAGCACCAGCAGCGCCCCGGCGATCCCGCCCGCGATCCAGAGCGTCAGCCCGGGCCGCCCGGCAAAGAGCGTCGCGCTGCCGACCAGCAGGGCAACCAGCACCAGCGTTGCCAGCACGTACCGCCAGGCGGGCAGCAGGCGCGCGCTGTCCAGCGCGTCGCGAAAGAGGGTCGCGGCGCGCACCTCCTCGGCCCGTGCCAGCGGCCAGAGCGTGAACAGCAGCGCAGTCAGCACCCCGTAGAGTGCCGCCTCGCCCAGTGCGCCGGGGTAAAGGGTAAAGACAGTTGGGACGGGCAAGGCGCCCGCGATGAGCGGGGCAAAGAGGATCGGCACCAGCGCGCCCAGGACCAGGCCCAGCGCGATGCCGACAAGGCTGAGCATGCCGATCTGGATGAAATAGGTCTGGAAGATGGTGCTGCGGGTGGCCCCCAAAGTGCGCAGCGTGGCGATTACGCTGGTCTTGCGCGCAAGATAGGCGCGCACCGCCGCCGACACGCCGATTCCGCCGACGGCAAGACCGGACAGCCCGACGAGGACGAGGAAACTGCCCAGCCTCTCGACGAAACGGGCGATCCCGGGGGCGCCGTTGCGCGCGTCGCGCCAGCTGAGGCCCTTGTCCTCGAACCGCTCCAACGCCCCGGCGCGGACGGTGTCGAGGTCGGTGCCCGGCGGCAGGAGCATCCTGTATTCAGTTTCGAACAGGGACCCTTCGCTGAGCAGGCCGGAGCCTTTCAGGTCGGCGGTTCGGACGATGGTGCGCGGGCCAAGGCCGAACCCGTCCCCGGCATCGTCCGGTTCGACGGCGATGGTGGCGCGCAGGGTGAAATCTCGTGTGCCCAGCCGGAATGTGTCGCCGGGTTGCAGCGCCAGGCGGTCGGCGAGGATCGGGGCCATGACGGCACCGTGATCCGCCAGCGCCTCGGCCAGCGGCATCGGCGGCTCCAGCACGATCTCGCCCAGCAGGGGATAGGCGGTGTCCACGGATTTCACCTGTGTCAGACCGCGTTCCGTGGTGCCGTCGCGCGTCACCGTGGCCATCGAGCGGAAATCCGTAACCTCCGAAACCGCGGTCGCGGTCTCCTGCATCCAGGCGCGTTCGTCCTCGGTGGCAAAGCGGTAGGTGAACTCGGCCAGGGCATCGCCGCCCAGCAGGACGGCGCCCTGATCTTCCAGCCCGGTCTGGATCGCCGAGCGCACCGAGCCGACGCCGGCAATGGCGGCCACGCCCAGCGCAAGACAGGCGAGGAAGATGCGGAATCCGCGCAGGCCGCCGCGCAGCTCGCGCCGTGCAAAGCGCGCCGAAGTGGCAAGGCTCATTCCGCGGCCCTCAACTCGGTCGAGGCGACGCGGCCGTCGTTCAGGTGCACGACTCGATCGCAGCGCGCGGCGAGGTCCGGCGCATGGGTGACCAGCACCAGCGTTGCGCCATGTTCCCGCGACAGGCCAAAGAGCAGGTCGACGATGGCCGCGCCGTTGGCCCCGTCGAGGTTGCCGGTGGGTTCATCGGCCAGCAGGATGTCCGGTTTCGGTGCCAGCGCGCGGGCAAGGGCGACGCGCTGCTGCTCGCCGCCCGACATCTGGGCAGGGTAATGATCGGCACGCGCGGCCAGCCCGACCTTCTCCAGCATCTCCCGCGCCCGGTCGAATGCCCGCCGGTCGCCTGCCAGTTCCAGCGGCGTGGCGACGTTTTCCAGCGCGGTCATGGTCGGGATCAGGTGGAAGGACTGGAACACCACACCCATGTGATCGCGGCGAAACCGGGCCAGGGCATCCTCGCTCATCGTGGTCAGGTCGTGGCCCAGGGCATGGACCTGCCCGGTGCTGGCCCGTTCCAGCCCGCCCATGATCATCAATAGCGAGGATTTGCCCGAGCCGGACGGCCCGACGAGGCCCAGTGTCTCGCCCAGCGTCACGTCCAGCGAGAGTCCATGCAGGATTTCCACCAATCCGGCATTGCCCTTGAGGCTGAGGGTGACATCTTGGAGCGAGAGAACGGCATTGGACACGGGGGGCCTCGGAACATGTTGCACTGGGTCAGATATGGGCTGTTGGGCTTGCGCAACAAGGCATTGGCGGTGGTCTTGCTGCTGCTGGCGACCGGCGCGGCGGCGGAGCGTGTGCATATCCTGGCACTGGGCGACAGCCTGACGCAGGGTTACGGGCTGATCGAACAGGAAGGGTTCGTGCCACAGTTGCGGGCTTGGCTGGCCGAACGTGGACACGAGGTGCGGATCGTCAATGCCGGGGTGTCGGGGGATACCACGGCGGGCGGGCTGGCGCGGGTGGAGTGGTCACTCACGCCCGAGATCCAGGCGATGATTGTGGCGCTGGGCGGCAATGACCTGTTGCGTGGCATCGACCCGGCGGCGGCGCGCGCCAATATCGAGGGTATCCTGAAGGTCGCCGAGGCGCGCGGGCTGGAGGTTTTGTTGATCGGGATGTCGGCGCCGGGGAACTACGGTCCCGACTACAAGGCACAGTTCGACGCGATCTATCCCGAGCTGGCCGAGGCCTATGACGCGCTGTACCTGGAGAGTTTCTTTGCAGGTCTGATGCAGGACGGCGAGATGCCGGCTGACCTTGGCCGTTACATGCAGCCCGATGGCATCCATCCCAATGGCGCAGGCGTGGCACGGATTGTCGAGGCGGTGGGGCCGAAGGTCGAGGCGCTGATTGCACGGGTTGACCGCTGACCGGTCAGGCGTCGACCTCTGTGCAGTCGTGGTCGAGGGTGTGCAAGGACGCCAGGATCAGGGCCATGCCCACAAGCAGACTGACGCTGAGGTAAAGGCCGAAGGCGGCGAGCAACGACATGTCGAACCCGAGCCATCCGACCACCGCGCAGGCCAGTCCGATCGTGCAACCTATAAGGAAAGAGAAAATAGCCACTACACCCTCCATCTGTTTGGAAGGTACGTGGTCAGACCCTAACAAAGCCTTAAGACCCGACGCGTGGCGCGGGGGATATTCGTTAAGATTCTTCATGTTCCGCTGACGGCGCGCCAGGCAAAGCCCGGCAGTCTCGCGGCCATCTTCTGCATCAGGGGGCCATAATCCGTCTCTCCGGCCATCATGCGCAGGTATTCGCCGCGCAGGGTGCGAGAGTTGCGGAAACTGCGGATGAAGGCAGGGCGCAGGGTTTCGCGGAACATGAGGTTCCGCAACAGTCGGGCATGGCGCAAGCCGCGATGGATCGGACGCAACGCGTTAGTATAGCCGGTCAGGGCCTTGTCCGGCGCGCCCAGTTCAAGAGCGTGGCAGGCGGCGCGGGCCGCAAGCGCGCCGCTGTCCAGCGCATGGGCAATACCCTCTCCGGTGATCGGGTCCACAAGTCCCGCCGCATCGCCGGCCAGCAGGATGCGCCCCTTGCCGGGGACGGCCCGGAAGTCGCCGAAGGGCAGGAACTGTCCCTTGACCGGTAATGTGTCCGGCAGGCCCAGCTGGCAAAGGTAACGGGCGAGCGCGCCTTTCATGTCGGCGTTTCGGGACATCACGCCGCCGAGGCCCACAGTGGTGCCCCGGGGTTTCGGGAACTGCCAGCCATAGCCCCAGTCCGCGGCGCCGAAATCGATGCGCAGGGGGCGGTCGGGATCGGCGCCGGGATGCTCGACCTCCAGGGCAAATCCGATCCGGGTCCGGTCGAAGGCGGCGCCAAAGAGTGTCCGCGCTGTCGGGCTGTTGACGCCGTCGGCGGCGATCAGCAGCGGCGCCTCGATCCGGCCGCCGGGCAGGTCCAGTGCCGGGCCATCGGGGTCCAGCGTGCCGCTCTGCCCGGTGAAATCCACCGCACCTGCCGCAAGTGCCTGTTCGACCAGCGCCGCGTCCAGCTCATGGCGCATACCCAGGTGCAGGGGGGGAGCATCGCGACTGTCGCCGAGCGGCTGACCGTAGGCATGAAAGGTGAACATGTCGCGACGTTCCAGCGGAACGGGTGGCAGTGTTCCGCCGAAGGTCTGGCGATAGCGCGAAATGGCGCGGCCGGTCAGGCCACCGCCGCACAGCTTGTTACGGGGAAATCGCGCCTTGTCGACCAGCGCAACGCGCAGCCCGGCCTGAACCGCGCTCATCGCGGCGGCGGACCCGGCGGGTCCGGCCCCGAGAACGATCAGATCGAAGCGCCCGGATGCCTGCGCGCGCCCACCCGTCACAGAACGGTGACTTTGGCGCCGGGTTGTACGCGTTCGTAGAGGTCGATCACGTGATCGTTGATCATCCGGACACAGCCGTTCGACACCGAACGACCGATCGACCGCGGGGCCGTCGTGCCGTGGATCGCGTTGAAGGTATAGCGCCCGTTGCGATAAAGGTACAACGCCCGCGCGCCCAGCGGGTTGCCGGGACCACCCGGCTGGACATAGTCGTTGTCGATGAATTTTTCGTAGGCGTTCGGGTTGCGCTTGATCATCGCGTCGGTCGGACGCCAGGTTGGCCACTTCTTCTTGCCGCCGACATCGTAGGTGCCCGAAATCGCCTGCCCGGCGGTGCCAAGCCCGACGCCATAGCGGCGCGCCTGCCCCGGGGCCTCGACCAGGTAGAGGAAATGCGCCTTGGAGAGGATGAGGATCTGGCCCGGGCTCAGGTCCGGCTTGATCGAGACGACCTGCGGCTTGAATTTCGTGTCCACCGAATAGGCGAGCGCGGGCATGGGGAATGCCGCGGCGGTGGCCGAGGCGGCAAGGAAGGTACGGCGGTTCAACATGGCAGCCTCTGCGATTTTATCCCGAGTGCGGCAATTTATGTGGCCCAAGACGGTCTGAAAAGCAATCCCGTGACAGCCGCACGGGCGTCACGTTGCCGTGCAACTGCGCCCCACGTGGCACACCAAGCGGTGAGAGGGATCACTCCTTGGGAACATCCGCGTTGCGCCCGGCCAGGATCACGCTGACCAGATAAGCGGATTGCGGGGTCATCCCGGCCATGATCGCGGCGGCGGCATCCGGGCGCATCCGGCCAAGGAAACCAGCGGCAAACTGGGGGTCCATCTCTTCGAACAGGGCTGCGGCCTGCTTGGGTTTCATGTTGGCGTAGACGTCGGTCAGCTTGTCGACATCGTCCGAGGCGGCGGTCCGTGCAAGGGCGAGGGTTTGCTTCAGGCTGGCCTCGGCCTCGGCCAGTGCCTGCATCTTGCGCTCGATTTCCTCTTCGGCGACGGCCAGCGCCTGCATGCGCACGTCGATGGCCGATTCGCGCTTGCGCAGGCGGGCCTCGCGGGCGTCGAGCGCCTCCAGCAGGGGTTTGATGTCGGCCTCTGCCACCACGCGCGGCGCAGGTTGCCCGGCAGTTGGCCGAGCCTTGGCCGCATCCGCCGCGAGGGCCGCCTCGAGCTGGGGTTTCGGGGCGGTATCGCCTTCGCGGGCAATCGCCTCGCTGGCGCCCACGGCCAGCCGCAACAGGCCGGATGTCACCAGCAGGGCGCAGATCGCCGCGAGGGCGCCACGCGGCTTGCGCTTGGGCGCCTTGCGCCCGGATCTTGCGGCGCCGGTGCGCGCGGAAACCTTGGCTTTGGCCATGTTCAACCCTCGTGTTGCGTGGCGATGCGGACGCTCAGTTGCGCGAGTGGCGCAGGAAAACCGGATCTTTCGCGTCCTGCTGTGGCGGCGCGCTGTTCTGCGGCAGGTCGTGCATCGAGGCCACCAGCAGTTCCAGCCTGCGGGCCACGTCTTCGGCCCTGTCGGTCAGCTCGCCCAGCGACTTGTTCGATTCGCCCGCGCTTTTCTGGGCGCTGCCCAGGGTCCTGGTCAGGTCGTCGACCTGCGCCGACAGTACCGCGACGGCGCCACCGACGCCGTTTTCCAGGTCGGTAAAGCGCGACAGCCGCCGCGCCAGGATAAAACAGTAGAAACCGGCGCCAAGGGCGCCCGCCACCAGCAGGATATCTGCAATCGCTTCCATTCCCATCTCCCTCAATTCAGGACAAATTCAAGCACGAGGAGGTCGCGCACACGGCCTTCGCCGGCCACCAGCTTGATCCGGCGCAGCATCTGGCCACGCAGCCGCACCAGGGCGCCCTGCGCCTCGATGTCCTGCGCTTCGAGCGCGCGCAGGTAGCTGTTGAGCACGTCCTGGATGCGCGGCAGGATCTTCTCGACCTCGCTCTTGTATTCCGACGGCACCTCAAGGCTGGCGCGAAAGCGCAGGTGGGTCGCCTGGGCGTTCGGCCCCAGCGAGATCAGCACCGGTGGCACCTCGACGAATGTGACGTCGGGCAGGGCCTTTGTCGCCACATGCGGTTCGCCGTGATCCGCCGAGGCGTGGCTGTCCGCCGCCTTGCCACCACCAAGGCCAAAGAGCCCCGACTGCACCGCGTAGAACCCGCCGCCGCCGCCAACAAGCGCCAGCACCAGGCCAATGATCAGCGGCAGCTTTGACGGCTTCTTGCCGGCAATCTCGTCTTCATCAACGGTGGCGTCAGACATTCTTTACCTCTTCGTCGGCGATGGGCTCGTTGTAACGAAAAGGGGCTAACTGATTGTTAAGGCGAATAGGGGAACCTCGGCACAACCGAACAGAATGTTTGGAGCGGAGGTCGGTCTTGAATCAGGTACTGTCGAGCTGGAATGCCCTTGCCGGGCGTCAACGCATGATCGTCATTGGCGCCACGGTGGTGGTGATGCTGGCGGTTCTCGGTCTGACGCGTCTGGCGTCGGCCCCCAACATGGCACTGCTTTATGCGGGGTTGGAAAACGATGCCGCCGGTGACGTGGTCAAGGCGCTTGAGGCCCGCGGAGTTCAGTATGACGTGCGGGCCGGGGCGATTTTCGTCCCCGAGGCAGAGCGCGACGCGCTGCGACTCACCCTTGCCAGCGAGGGGCTGCCAGCCAACAGCGGCCAGGGGTACGAACTGCTCGACGGTCTGTCCGGTTTCGGCACCACCAGCCAGATGTTCGACGCCGCCTACTGGCGCGCGAAGGAAGGCGAGCTGGCGCGCACGATCGTCTCGAATCCCCAGATCGCAAGCGCCCGCGTCCATATCGCGAACTCCAGCGCGAACCCCTTTCAGCGCGATGTCACGCCCACGGCCTCGATTTCCGTCACCACCACAGGCGCGGTTCTGAATGCGGCGCAGGCCCGGGCGCTGAAATTCCTTGTCGCCTCGGCCGTTCCCGGGCTTATCCCCGAGAATGTCGCCGTGATCGATGGCAAGGGCGGGTTGATCGGGGCCGAGGACAAGACCGGCGGCGGCGTGACCGCGGATGACCGGGCCGCCCTGCTGCGCGATCGCGTCCAGCGCCTGATGGAGGCCCGCGTCGGATCCGGCAACGCGGTGGTCGAGGTCAGCGTCGACACGGTGACGGAGCTGGAACTGATCCGTCAGCACAGCTTCGATCCCGACGGGCGCGTCATCGTCTCGACCGACACCGAGGAGCGCACCGACAAGTCGGAAAACCTGGGCGGTGGGGGCGATGTCACCGTGGCGTCGAATCTGCCCGATGGCGGCGCGGGCGGCGGTCCGGACCAGTCCTCTACCGCCAAGTCCGAAACGCGAGAGCGAATCAACTACGAGATTTCCGAGACCACGCGCGAGATCACCCGCCAGCCCGGCGCGATCAAGCGGCTGACCGTCGCTGTCCTGGTCAACGGCAGCTTTGAACCGGCCGCCGACGGCTCCCAGACATTTGTTCCCCTGCCTGACACCGAGTTGGAGGCGCTGCGCGACCTCGTGGCTTCGGCCGTGGG
Organism: Antarctobacter albus; assembly: GCF_900101505.1. GTDB lineage: Bacteria > Pseudomonadota > Alphaproteobacteria > Rhodobacterales > Rhodobacteraceae > Antarctobacter > Antarctobacter albus. Next base: position 50,965 of record NZ_FMZI01000009.1, on the reverse strand, counting down.
TTTCGACGAGACGCGCGGCGACCAGATCACCCTGCGGTCGATGCCGTTCGAACGTCCCGACGGCCTTGGCACCGGCCCGCTGGAACCGGGCCTGTTCTCGGGGTCTCTCGACATGATGCGGCTCATCCAGATGGGGGTCCTTGCCGTGGTGGCGCTGATCCTCGGGCTCTTTGTCCTGCGCCCGATCCTGTCGCGCGGTGGCGAGACGGTCACGGCCAGCGCCGGTGCGCTGCCCGCGCCGGGCCTGCCGGCCGAAGGTGAGGCGCTGGAAGGCGAGATCGAACCCGACGGCGGTTTCGACAACCTGCCCGTACTGGCGGACGGCCCGGATTTCGGTGGCATGGGCATGGTCGATTTCGATGCCCCGGCAGAAGAGGATCCCGTCGAACGCCTGCGCAACCTGATCGAGGCACGCAAGACCGAAACCGTTGAGATCCTGCGCAGCTGGCTTGAGGAAGACAAGGAAGACGCGACATGAGCGCGCTCGCGGAGTTGCTCGAGGACTTTGGCGCCAAGGCAAAGGCGGCGGGTCCCGCCGCGCAGCCGGAACCCTCCGAACCGCGGATCACCGAGGCCGAGATCGAGGGGCAGAAACTCGAGGCCTTCGAGAAAGGGTATCGCGCGGGCTGGGACGATGCGGTCAAGGCCCAGTCCGACGACCGCACGCGGATTTCCAGTGCCTTCGGTCAGCATCTCCAGGACCTGAGTTTCACCTATCACGAGGCCTATACCCAGGTGATGAACGCGGTGACGCCGCTGCTGGACGAGATGGTCCGCTCGCTCTTGCCGGAAATGGCCCGGCAGACACTGGGTCATCACATCGTCCAGCAACTTCAGGCCATGAGCCTCGAGATCGGACGGATGGACGTCGTGATCGCGGTACACCCCGATCGGGTCGAGGCGGTCGAGCCGCTGCTCGAACAGGACTTCGGATTTCCCATCTGCCTGACCCCGGACGATTCGCTGGCCGAGGAACAGGCCGACATCCGTTTTGGCGCAACCGAACGCCAGATCGACCTGAGCGACCTTGCCGCTTCGCTGGCCGAGGCCGTCGCGGGTTTTGCACATGACAACCAGAGGAAGATGAGACATGGATAGCGCGCAGACCGCCGCCCGCAGCGATCAGGGCAAGCCCTTTACCTCGGTCCCGATCGAGATCACGGTTTCCGTGGGCCGCGCCCGCCCGCTGGTGCGTGAACTCCTGCAACTGAACGAGGGCTCCGTGCTGACGCTGGACAAGCAGCTCGACGATCCGGTCGAGCTCTATGTCGGGGAAAAGCTGATCGCCATCGGTGTGCTTGAGGTTGTCGATGGCGATGGGTCCGGCCAGTTGGCGGTCCGCATCACCGAGGTGGTCGACCTGCAGTCGCCGGCCTGAGCGATGCGTATCCTTCTGCCGGTGCTGGCGCTTTGCCTGCTGTTGCCGGGCATGGCCGGCGCCCAGTCCATTGCCATCGACATGGGCGATGGCGGGTCGGTCACGGCGACCTCGATCCAGTTGATCGCGCTGATCACCCTGCTGAGCCTGGCGCCGGGCCTTGCCATCATGGTGACCTGCTTTCCCTTCATGGTGACGGTGCTGGCGATCCTGCGCCAGGCCGTGGGCCTGCAACAGTCGCCGCCCAACATGCTGATCGTCAGCCTGGCACTGTTCCTGACCTACTTCGTGATGGAGCCGGTCTTCAACGAGGCCTGGGAAACGGGCGTCCAGCCCTTGCTGGAGGAACAGATAGAGGTTGAGGAAGCCGCGGTTCTGGCAATCGAACCCTTTCGCGATTTCATGGCAGGCCGCGCCGATCCGGACACCTATCGCGCAATGGCCGACCTGCGTCCGGATGCGGTCGAGACCACCCTGTCGCCGGACGCGCCGCTATCGGTGCTGGTGCCCAGTTTCATGCTGTCCGAGGTGGCGCGGGCCTTTCAGGTGGGGTTCCTGATCTTCCTGCCGTTCCTGATCATCGACCTTGTCGTTGCCGCCGTGCTGATGTCGATGGGGATGATGATGGTTCCGCCGGCGATCGTGTCTTTGCCGTTCAAGCTGGCTTTCTTCGTCCTGGCGGATGGTTGGGCGCTGCTCGCCGGGAGCCTCGTGCGTGGATATTTTTAGGCAGCATTAAGGTTAACGCGGTTAAGGTTAATGCGGCAAAGGCCAGTGAAACAGTGGTGCTTTCACGGCTGGCGCGACGAGAGTGGGTCGAAAGCAAGGTGCAAGCGTAGGCAGGCGGCGGCGACACGGGCATGCGGGAACTCGTGGCAATGCTCGGCTGGCCGCAAGCCGGGCCCGGCCGCCGTTCCATCCTGTCCGAGCCGCAGGTCTATAGGACAAAAGGGCGACCGGGGGGCAGTCGAACCTGTGCCCGGGCGTCAGCCCCGGGCGATCTCGATCCGTGTCACTTGTCGATAAGGCTTGTCTGGCGACACCAGGATCGACCCGAATCCCGGCGTGTTGAGCGCATTCGGAAAAGCCTGTGCCTCCAGGCAGATGCCGGCGAAATTCCCATGTTCCACCCCCGGCCAGGGCGAGGCATGCGGTTTGAGGAAACCGCAGGTGTAGACTTGCAGCCCCGGTTGATCCGTCCAGAGCCGCAGGCGCATCCCGTCCGGAGACGTCAGTTCCGCGGCTGGTCCGTCCGTTCCGTCCAGGGCAAAGTTCAGGTCATAGCCCTCGCCGTCCGGATCGGCCTCGTCGATCCGCCTTGACTGTCGGTAGTCAAAACGCGTGCCATCGACGGCCGGTCGCTCTCCGGTGGGGATAAGGTCGGGGCCGGTCGGGGTATAGGTCGAGGCCGCAAGCCGCAGGGCATGGTCGCGCACCGTCCCCGACCCCATCAGGTTGAAATAGAGATGCTGGGCCAGGTTCACCGGGGTCACCCGGTCGGGCTTGGCCGTCATGTCCCAGGTCAGGGCCGCGCCCTCCAGCGACAGGCGGACCTCGAAATCGACGGCCCCGGGATAGCCCTGGTCAAGGTGCGGCGAATGCAGGCTCAGGCGCACCGCGCGCGGTCCTTCCGGCTCCATTTTCCAGTTCCGCTTGCCCAGGCCCATCGGCCCGCCGTGCAGGTGGTGCGGACCGTTGCCCAGGTCCAGCTGCCAGGTTTCGTCGTCGAGGGTAAAGCGGCCCTCTGCCGTGCGGTTCGCGACCCGGCCCACAACCAGCCCCATCGACCCCGGATTTTCGCGGTAAGCCTCGGGATCGTCATAGCCCAGCACGACGCGGCGCCCGGCCACCTGCCAATCCTGCACCGCGCAGCCCAGCGAAAGCACCGTGACCTGCGTGTCGCCATCGCTAAGCACATGGCTGGAAATCGGATCTGTCATCTTTGTCCTCCCCGTCACGGGGAAGCTATCAGGCGGTCGGGGGAGTTCCCAGCCCGGTCAATCCTCGTCGGTGATGTCCGCGTGCAGGTGCCGTTCGCCGCGCGCCGTTGCCAGGGCGATCTGTTTCTGCCGTTCGCGAAAGCGGGCCTTGTCCTCGTCCGAGGTTTCGTCGATGCAGAGGTGGCAGGACACGCCATGTTCGTATTCCGGGCGCGCGCGGTCCGTGGGCAGGATCGGGCGGCGGCAGGCGTGGCACAGGTCATGCGGGCCTTCGCGCAGCCCGTGTTCGACCGAGACCCGACCGTCGAAGACGAAACAGGCGCCTTGCCATGTGCTGTCCTCTTCGGGGATTTCCTCGAGGTATTTCAGGATGCCGCCCTTGAGGTGATAGACGTCCTCGATGCCCTGGCTCAGCAGGTAGTTCGTGGACTTCTCGCAGCGGATGCCGCCGGTGCAGAACATCGCGATGCGCTTGTTGTGAAAGCGGTCCTTGTTGGCCTCCCACCAGGCGGGAAAGTCGCGAAAGCTGTCGGTCTGCGGGTCCACGGCGCCCTCGAAGGTGCCGATGGCGACCTCGTAATCGTTGCGCGTGTCGATCACCGCCACGTCCGGCGACCGGATCAGCTCGTTCCACTCGGCGGGGTCGATGTAATGGCCGACGCGGGCGCGCGGATCGACGTCGGGCTGGCCCATGGTGACGATCTCTTTCTTCAGCCGCACCTTCATGCGGGCAAAGGGGCGCTCGGTGGCGGTGGAAAGTTTCCACTCCAGGTCGGCACAGCCGGGCAGGGCGCGGATATGCGTCAGCACCGCCTCGATCCCGGCGGCGGGCCCGGCCACGGTGCCGTTGATTCCCTCGTGGGCCAGCAGCAGCGTGCCGGTGATCTTCTGACTACGGCAGAGGTCCATCAACGGATCGCGTAGCGCGGCAGGATCTTCGAAGCGGGTGAAGTGATAAAGGGCGCAGACGGTGAACATGGGATGTCGATACGCAGGCAGAGAAGGGTCGTCCAGCGGCTATTCTGCCGCAATGGCCAGCCCGTGCACAACGGCGGTAAAGACCTCGCTGTCGACGGGTTTTGCGTTCGGCAGGGCGCGCGACATGGCGTTGCGGACGGCGCCCAGAAGGCTGGAGCCACCGACATAGACCACCTGGTCGACCTTGTCCGGCGCGCAATCCGCCATGCGCAACGTGTCCAGCGCGCAGTCGGCGATTTCATCGCGGTAGCCCGCCAGGGCCGCGGTCAGGGCCTCGGCCTTCAGCGATACGGAAAGCCCGCGTTCGACCACGCCCAATGCGATTTCGCCCGCCTCCGCGCCATTGGCTGCAATCTTTCCCGCCTCGACCGCATAGGCGATGTCATGGCCCAGGTGGGATTCCAGCACGTCGGCCAGGCGTTCGAAACCGCGTGGCTCCGGCGCAAGGCGGATCCATTTCTGGACCTCGCGCAATTGCCCGGCGTCGTAGACGAAGGGGATCTTTTCCCAGCTGGCGAGATCGTGGAACAGCGCGCGCGGCGCAGTATGCGTCTTGGCGCCCAGTTCGGCACCGATCTGCGCCCCGTAACCCAGAAGCGGCATGACGTGGCCAAGGCTCAGCGCCTTGTCGAAATCCGTCCCGCCCAACCGGATGCCGCCGCTGGCCAGAACGCGGGTCTGTCCGCCGTCGCGCTCGCAAAGCGTGAAATCCGATGTCCCGCCGCCTATGTCGACGATCAGCATCCGCCCGGTGCCGTCCACCGCCCGTGCGGCGGCCTCGGGCTCGGGCAGGAAATCGACCGACTTGAACCCGGCGAGGTGATAGGCCTCTGTCAGGTCGCCCAGGGCCTGGGCGTCGCGTTCGGCCGAGGCCGAATGGAAATGCACCGGGCGCCCGGAGAGGGCCGTGTCGAAGGTCATGCCGGTATGCGTCTCGGCCCGGCTGCGGATTTCGGACAGGAAGCGGGCGATGACCTCGATCAGGGTCAGTCGTTCGTTCAGCAAGCGGCGCGGTTCCCGCGCCAGCGGCGTGCCGAGGATGCTTTTCAGCGCGCGCATGAACCGGCCCTCTGCCCCGTCCATCATGGCGCGGGCGGCGCGGCTGCCGTAGAGGTATTCCCTGTCCGCGAAATCGACGAAGATCGCCGTGGGCAGCGTCTGTTCGCCCGGTTCCAGCGGGATCGCGTAGGGGCGTCCACCCGCCATGACGGCGGCCCCCGTGTTGGACGTGCCGAAATCCACGCCAAGCCGTGCCATGTCAGAATCTCCTGTCCGGAAGGGCGCCACGCCTACCAGTGCCCGCGCGGCATGGCAATTCCCGAACACGCTGCCTATGCTGCCCTCAAGACGCAAACGGGAGATGGCCCATGCACGCCTTGATCGTGATCGACGTTCAGAACGATTTCTGCCCCGGCGGGGCATTGGCGGTAGAGCGCGGGGACGAGATCGTGCAGCCGATCAACGCGCTGATGGCCGAGTTCGACGCCGTGGTGCTGACGCAGGACTGGCACCCGGCGGGGCATTCCTCCTTTTCCTCGACGCATGCGGGCAAGGCGCCCTTCGACATGGTCGAGATGCCCTACGGTCCGCAGGTCCTCTGGCCCGATCACTGCATCCAGGGCTCGCCCGGTGCCAATTTCCACACTGAGCTGGAGGTCGACCGCGCCGAGCTGATCATCCGCAAGGGCTTTCGCGCCGCGATCGACAGCTACTCGGCCTTTTTCGAGAACGACCACACGACCCCCACGGGGCTGGAGGGCTATTTGCGCACGCGGGGCATCGACAGGCTGACAATGGTCGGTCTGGCAACGGATTTCTGCGTGAATTTCTCTGCCGTGGACGCCGCGAAACTGGGGTTTGACGTGACCGTGCGGCAGGATCTGTGCCGCGGGATCGACCTTGACGGCTCGCTGCAGGCGGCGCTGGACGGGATGAAAGAGGCGGGTGTCACGCTTGCGTGAGGCCGCCGGTTCCGCTTTACCTGACCGCTGACGCGACGGAGGACGGGCATGGTCGACATTGCTACCCGGGTCTGGAACCACAAGTGGAAGATCGATCCGATCGTCCGCTCCCTGATCGACACGGATTTTTACAAGCTGCTGATGTGCCAGTCGGTGTTCCGCAACAAGCGCGACACCGAGGTGACATTCTCGCTCATCAACCGGTCGACGCATGTACCGCTGGCCGAACTGATCGACGAAGGCGAGTTGCGTGAACAGCTGGACCACATCCGGTCGCTCAGCCTTACCCGCGGCGAAAGCACCTGGATGCGCGGCAATACCTTCTACGGCAAGCGCCAGATGTTCACGCCAGAATTCATGGACTGGTTCGAGAACCTGCGCCTGCCGCCCTACCACCTGGAACGGGTGGGCGATCAGTACGAGCTGACATTCGAAGGCAAGTGGCCCGAGGTCATGCTGTGGGAAATCCCGGCGCTGGCGGTGCTGATGGAACTGCGCGGGCGCGCGGTGCTGCATGATATGGGGCGGTTCGAATTGCAGGTGCTTTATGCGCGGGCGATGACCAAGCTCTGGCAGAAGGTCGAACACCTGCGGCAGGTGCCGGATCTGCGGATCGCCGATTTCGGCACCCGGCGCCGGCATTCCTTCCTCTGGCAGGACTGGTGCGTGCAGGCCATGCTGGAAGGGCTGGGCCCCAGTTTCGTGGGGACGTCGAATTGCCTGATCGCCAAGAACCGCGACCTTGAGGCCATCGGCACCAATGCGCATGAACTGCCGATGGTCTATGCCGCCCTGGCCGGGGATGATGCCGAATTGGCGCGGGCGCCCTATGACGTGCTGGCCGACTGGCACGAGGAACACGAGGGCAACCTGCGCATCATCCTGCCCGATACCTACGGCACCGAGGGGTTCCTGAAGCGCGCGCCGGACTGGCTGGCGGGCTGGACGGGCATTCGCATCGACAGCGGTGATCCGGCGGCGGGGGCAGAGGCCGCCATCGACTGGTGGAAAAGCCGGGGTGAGGATCCGCGCAGCAAGCTGATCATCTTCTCGGACGGCCTGGACGAGACCAAGATCCTGGAACTTTTCAAACAGTTTACGGGGCGTGTCCGCGTCTCTTTCGGCTGGGGGACGCTTTTGACAAATGATTTCCGGGGACTTGTCGAGGACGACCGCCTGTCGCCCTTCAGCCTGGTCTGCAAGGCGGTCAGCGCCGAGGGCAAGCCGACGGTGAAACTGTCGGACAACCCCAACAAGGCAATGGGCCCGGCGGATGAAATCGCGCGTTACAAGCGTGTCTTTGGCGTCGGCGAACAGGAAGCGATGGAGGTCGTCGTCTGACATCCGTGGCCATGACGGCCGCGGGAGGGATTGAGAGCAGTTACTTTCTGGCCGGCCAGGGACCGGCCCCGTTCCACAGGGGTTTGCCTCGATGAAATACCGCCCGGAGGTCGACGGCTTGCGCGCCGTCGCCGTGTTGCCGGTGATCCTCTACCACGCCGGGTCCGAGGTCTTTTCGGGGGGCTTCGTCGGCGTCGACGTGTTCTTTGTCATCAGCGGCTATCTCATCACCGGTCTTTTGCTGGAGGACATGGACGGGGGACGATTCTCGCTCTGGCGGTTCTACGAACGCCGGGCGCGGCGCATCCTGCCGGCGCTGATCGCGGTGATCCTGCCCTGCCTCGTGCTGGGCTGGTTCGTCATGCTGCCCGACCCCTACGAGAACCTGGGACAGAGCGTTGTCGCGACCCTGGTCTTTGGCAACAACCTGCTGGTCTACCTGACCAGCGGATATTGGGGCCCGGTCGGAGAATTCCGGCCCTTGCTGCACACCTGGAGCCTGGGGGTCGAAGAGCAATTCTACGTCGTGGCGCCCTTGGTGCTGTTCGCGGTGTGGCGGGTCGCGCGGGGCTATCTGCTGCAGACGGTACTGCTGCTCTGGGGCATCAGCCTTGCCCGCAACCTGTCGCTGACCTGGACGGACTGGGACTATGCGTTCCTGATGATCGACACCCGGGCCTGGCAATTGCTGACCGGCGCGGCGGTGCTGCTGGCAGAGCGGCGCGGCTGGTTGGCTGGCAATGGCTGGCTGGCCTGCGCCGGGCTGGTGGCCATCGGCGTTTCGGTTTTCGGGTTCAGCGTCGACGTCCCCTATCCGGGCTACGCGGCCTTGCTGCCAACCCTCGGCGCGGCGGCGGTGATCGGGTTCTCGGGCGCCGGTTCTCCGGTTGGGCGGCTGCTGTCTCTGGCGCCCCTGGTCGGGATCGGCCTCATTTCCTACAGCCTGTACCTCTGGCACCAGCCGGTCTTTGCCTTCACGCGCATCCTCAGCCACACGGAACCGCCGCTGATGCTGCTGGTCGCGCTGCTCGGTCCTGTCTTTGTGCTGGCCTGGCTGTCCTGGCGCTTTGTCGAGACACCGTTCCGCGACCGCTCGCGTGTGCCGGTGCCCATTCTGTGGCGGACGCTTGGCGGTGCATCGGTTCTGCTGTTGGGGGTGGGCCTTGCCACCTACCAGTTCAAGGGGTTTCCCGCCCGCATGGTCGACCTCGCGCGATTTGAACCGGCCGATGTCTACCGGGCCTACAACACGCGCATCTTCGGCTACCGGGTGCATGAGTTCGAAGACAACAACCGCCCCGACGTCCTGGTGATCGGCAACAGCCAGGCGCGGGACTTCATCAATATCCTGATCGAGGGCGGCTATGGCGACAGCGCCGACATCGTCTATCGCGACGACTATTTCCTCTGCGACCCCGACCGGCAGTCCGCCGAAACCGCGGATCTGTTGAGGCGCGCAGACGGAGTGATCTTTGTCACCTACTGGCTGACAGAAGCATGCTGGGACAGGGTCGCGGCGTCCGGTCTTCCAGAGCGGCCCGGCATCCTGTTCGTCGGGCCGAAGGTCTTTGGATACAACCTGAACGTCTTTGGACGTGTCCCGCCACAGGACCGACCGCAAGCGCGGGTCCAGGTCCTGCCCGAAACCGTGGATTGGAACGACTGGCTGCGCACGAAGATCCCCGAACCGATCTACCTGGACATCCTCCGCAGCTTTTCGAAGGACGGAAAGACACTGCCGGTCTTCGACGCGAACGGGACGTTCCTGTCAGGCGACCGCACCCATGTGACCCGCGCGGGCGCGGTGTTCATGGCGGGGCCCTTGCTGGACACGCCGCAATGGCGGCGGTTCCGCGATGCGGTGGGCTGGCTCCCGGACTAGGCGGCGCCCGTCACAACCCCCCGGCCTGCCGCAAGGCGCGCGGCAGGTCGCCCTCGACCCGGAACAAACGCCCCGAGGAGATGTTGGAGAGTTCGGCAAGCTGCCCCGCGTCCGCATCCCCGAAGGCGACAACCTGGATCGGAACATCCTTGGTAAAGGCAGTCTGATCCCGGTAGGCGAGCAACGAAATGCGGCTTTCCGTGTCGGACGGTCCGGCGGCGAGGACCACGATCCTGGGCTGGTAGTCGGTGATCGCACCGTCCACGGCATAGGGGCTGATGGCCTCGAAAGCCTCGTAGACGGCGTAATACATGTCCAGACCACCCGTGGCTTGCAGGTCGCTGAACTGTCGCAGGGCGGACTGGACCGCTGCCGCGTCGTCGCCCTCGATCACCATCGGATCAAGGATGTTGTTGTTGTAGGGAATGACGATGCTCACGTCCTGCGGGCTTGGCTGCAGCAGCCCGGTCATCGCGTCTTTCAGGTCGGTGATGGGTTGTCCGTTCATGGCGCTGGAGACATCCAGCACCCAGACTGTCAGAGAGGGTTTGCGCAACTCCGTGTCATAGAGCGCCAGCGCTTCGGAGATCACGGAGGCCTCGGGCCGGGGCATTGGGACGATGGCACGTGCGGGGTCGATGCCCCAGCCCGGGTTCCAGATGGATGAGTCCAGATCGTCCGCTGACGCAGTCAGCGGTTCGGCGACCGACCCGGCCCGCCAGCCCAGTCCCGACAGGATGATCCGCGAGTCCTTGGTCCCGAGAAAGGCCTGTAGCTCGAGGAACTTGGCTTCCTTGTCCTCGTCGCCATCGGTCAACATGCCCAGCGGGGCCTCCAGCACGGGCTGCGCTCCGGGCAGGTAGAGCACTTGCAGCGGTTCGATCCCCTTGGCCGCCAGTTGCCGGTTGGCAGCGATGACCTGCGCCTCGCTTGCAAACAGCGCGTCGAAGGCGTCGTCATTCGCCACAAGTGTCTCTGTCAGCGGGCCCGAACCGCCGGAGGTTCGGCTCATCCGGTCCAGCAGGGCGCGCATCTCGTCGCGCAGGGCCTCGTCTGCCAGGTGTTCTTCCGTCAGCACGTCCCCGGTGCCCGAGAGTGTGTGCCACATACCCAGGTAGGTCGCGACGCCTGCGCCGGATTGCGTGGCCGAAGGCATGGCAAGGCGGAACTTGCCCTCACCGGCGGCCTCCGCGATCTCCTGCAGGGTCACGTCGGCTCGCCCGGTCCACCCCAGGGCTGTTGCCGTCGAGTTACGAAGGGCCAGAACGACGGGGGAATGATGGACGGGCGCGGCATAGTGGACGCCACCACTGTCGCCAAGCGTCAGCCACAGCGAATCCGCCGGCCAGACGGCGTCGTATTCGGCAACCGACCCTTCGGACAGGTTGCGCGCGATCTCGGCGGAACCGCGATAGGTAAAGCTCAGCTCGGCATTGTTGTCGTCGGCCCAGTCCACCAGGGCGGGCTCAAGGGCGCGGTGCGTCGGATCGGCCAGGACATGCAGCGCGATACGCGGGGCGAAGGCGCCGAAATAGATCAGCAAGAGAACGACCAACAGCGCGTTCAGGGCGAGGAATATGGCAAACAGCGTCCGCATGAATTGGATCCGTGAAAACTTCTGACCGCATCGTATCCTGCGGGGCGTGGAATGGAACCCGTTTGTGCCTTTTCTAAGCAGGGGCACGGCGCTATGCACGGGGGGCTTTTGGAGGTGAGAATGACAGCGATCAAGCCGCAGCCCGGGATCATGGACATCGCGCTTTACGTGGGGGGCAAATCCCACGTCGAGGGTGTGACCAACGTGGTCAAGCTGAGCTCGAACGAGAATCCGTTCGGGCCAAGCCCTGCCGCGCAGGAGGCCGTCAAACGGTCCGTTCACGAGTTGCATCGCTATCCGTCCACCGACCATCGCGGCCTGCGCGAGGCGATCGGAGAGATGCACGGTGTCGACCCGGACCGGGTGATCTGCGGCGTGGGCAGCGACGAGATCATCACCTTTCTCTGCCAGGCCTATTCGGGGCCGGGCACAGAGGTTGTCTATACCGAACACGGCTTTGCCATGTACCGCATCAGCGCGCTGGCCGCCGGGGCGACCCCGGTCGAGGTCAAGGAGCGTGAGCGGGTCACGGATGTCGACGCGATCCTTGCCGGCTGTACCGACAAGGCGCGGCTGGTCTTCATCGCCAACCCCAACAACCCGACCGGCACGATGATCGGCCTGGCCGAGATCGAGCGCCTGGCCGAAGGACTGCCCGAGCAATGCCTCCTGGTGCTGGACGGCGCCTACGCGGAATATGTCGAAGGCTATGACGGCGGCGCCAAGCTGGTCGAGCACCGCGACAACGTGGTGATGACCCGGACGTTTTCGAAACTCTACGGACTGGGCGGTCTGCGCGTCGGCTGGGGCTATGGTCCGAAAGATGTCATCGATGTGCTGAACCGCGTCCGCGGACCGTTCAACCTGTCAGGCACCGCGCTGGCGGCCGCCGAGGCGGCGGTGCGCGACACCGCCTATGTCGAGAAGTGCCGGTCCGAGAACACCCGCCTGCGGACCTGGCTGGCCGAGGCCTTGGCCGAACACGGCGTGCCCAGCGACACCTCGACGGCGAACTTCGTTCTGGCACGATTTGCTGACCAGGCCGAGGCCGAGGCCTGTGATCTGTACCTGCAGAGCCAGGGACTGATCGTGCGGCGGGTGGGCGGCTACAACCTGCCCAACTGCCTGCGGATCACGGTGGGCGACGAACCGTCGTGCCGGCGGGTCGCGCATAACATCGGTTTGTTCAAGGCAGGTGCGCGATGACGGTGATCTACGAACGCGTGGCGCTGATCGGCCTGGGGCTGATCGCCTCGTCGATGTTCTGGGCGATGAAACGCGGCGGCGTGGCAGGTCATGTGACCGGATACGCCCGTTCGGCGGAGACGCGCGAGACGGCCCGCCGCATCGGACTATGTGACGAGGTCTGCGACAGCCTGGTCGACGCGGTCCGGGATGCCGATCTTGTCGTGCTGGCAACGCCGGTGGGCGTCATGGGCCGGGTGGCCGAGGAGATCGCCCCGCACCTGAAACCGGGCGCCACGGTGATCGACGTCGGCTCGGTCAAAAGGACGGTGATCGAAGAGGTCGGCCCGCATATCCCCGAGGGTGTGCATTTCGTGCCCTGTCACCCGATGGCCGGGACCGAACATTCCGGGCCCGAGGCCGGGTTTTCCACGCTCTTCGACAACCGCTGGTGCCTGATCGTTCCGGTCGAGGGGTCCGACCCTGCAGAAGTGGAGCGGATGCAGGCCTATTGGCAGGCGCTGGGGTCGAACACCGAGGTGATGGACGCCGAACACCACGACCTTGTCTGTGCCGTGGTCAGCCATATTCCGCACCTGATCGCCTATACGATGGTGGGCGTGGCCGACGATCTGCGCCGTGTGTCGGACCAGGAGGTCATCAAGTTCTCGGCCGCCGGTTTCCGCGATTTCACCCGGATTGCCGCCAGCGATCCGACCATGTGGCGCGACGTCTTCCTGACCAACAAGGATGCCACGATCGAGATCCTGGGACGCTTTACCGAGGAATTGATGGCCCTTCAGCGGGCCATCCGCACCGGCGACGGTGAGCAGCTTCACGCCTATTTCACCCATACGCGGGCCATCCGCCGTGGCATTCTGGAGGCCGGTCAGGATACTGATAAACCGGACTTTGGCCGCGTGAAGGTGGAACGGTGAAACGACTGACCCTCGGGCTTTGCTGTCTTGTCATCCTTGGATCCTGCGGTGTGCGCGAACGCGTCGGCAATGGGCTGGACGGTGTGCGCGGCGCCCTTGGCAATGCCTTCGCCAGCAGCGACGGGCGCGGGCTGTGTGGCGATCCCTCTCTGCAGGGCGAGGTCGTGGGCAGGGTTCCGGGCAAGCTGAACGGCTGCGGCATACAGGACGCGGTGCGTTTGCGCACGGTGGGCAACGTCCGGCTGAGCCAGGCGGCGCTGATCGACTGCCCGACGGCGCGGGCGCTGGAGGTCTGGGTGCGTGAAACCGCCAAGCCGGCTGTCGGACGGCGCGGCGGCGGGCTTTCGGGTCTGAAGGTCGCGGCGCATTATTCCTGCCGGACCCGGAACAACCAGCCCGGTGCGCCGATTTCCGAACACGGGCGCGGCAAGGCGATCGACATCTCGGCGGTGCTGCTCAAGGACGGGTCCGCGATCACGGTCGAGGATGGCTGGCGCAAGCGGCGGGACGGCAGGGCGCTGCGCCGGATGCACAAGGACGCCTGCGGAGTCTTCGGCACGGTCCTTGGGCCGGGATCGGACGGCTACCACGAGGACCACTTCCACTTTGACACCCGGCGACATGGCAACGGCGCCTACTGCCGCTGAGGTTCTTCCGGACCGGAGGAGGATGGGTCGATGACCCATCCTACGGGCCTGACCAGAGACGCCCGAAATCAAGTACACGGGGGTATGGCGGCAACGTCCCACCGGGGGACGCTGCCAAGGGACGTCTAGTGCCGGGGTTCTTCCGGTGTTTCCGGGGCGGCATCGTCCTGAACGGGTTCCGCGGCCTCCGGGGCGATCGGCGTAACCGCCTTGGAGCCCATCAGCCCGTCGATGGTGCCGTCCATCGTCATGCCCAGTTCCTCGCCCAGCTTTTTGAGCGCCGGCATCTGCACGGCCATGCCCATGATCGAATCCAGCGCCTGGTTCACCGGGGCCTTGCCCTCGGATGACCCGGTACCGCCGTTGCCCCCGGCACCGTTCAGGCCGGAAACCTGGTGGATGCGGATCGAGTCGATCTTCTCGGCGGGCTTGACGGCCTCGGCGAGCATGCGCGGCAGGGCCTCGATCCGGGCCAGGTCGACGCGCATGGCAACCAGCGCATCCGACAGGGCGTTTTCGGCATCGTTCAGGGCGCGCGTACCTTCGGCCTGGGCCAGCATGTCCAGCTTGCGGGCCTCGGCGGTGGTGGTGATCGCGTCGGCCTCGGCCTGGGCTTCTTCGCGGCGGGCGGCGGCACGGTCGGCGGCGGCATCCTTTTCCGCCTGGGCGGACAGGCGGATGGCGGTGGCTTCGCGCTCTGCCTCGCGGGCGGCCTCGATCAGGGCAATCTGCTTGATCCGCTCGGCCTCGGCCACTTCCTTGGCGGTGGTCACCGCCTCCATCGCCTTGGTTGCCTCGGCGCGGGCAAGGTCGGCGCTGGCGCGGGCGCGGCTTTCTTCCTCGGATTTCTGCGCGATGATGATCTGGCGTTCCTGTTCGGCGACCTCCAGTTCGCGCTCCTTGGTGATCTCGGCCTCGCGAATCTTGCGTTCGCGCGCGATTTCCGATGTGCGGACGGCTTCCTCACGGGCGATGCGCGACCGTTCGGTCTCGCGCTTCGAATCCTCGGCACGGGCGGCGATCTCGGCTTCCTGGGCGGCCTTCATCGTTTCGATGCGCTGCATCTGTTCGATGCGGGCCTGTTCCTCGTCCTGCTCGATCGACAGCTTGTGGCGCGCGGCCTCCATCTCGGCCCGGCGGACGGCAACGTCGGCCTCGGCCTCGATGTTGGCGCGTTCCTTGCGCGAGGTTGAAATCACCTCGGCGAGGCGGCGCATCCCGACGGCGTTGAAGGCGTTGTTCTCATCCAGCGCCTCGAAGGGAGTCTGGTCCAGCGCGGTCAGGGACACGGACTCGAGCGACAGGCCGTTCTTGGTCAGGTCCTCGGAGACGGTATTCTGCACTTCCTGCACGAAATCGGCGCGGTTCTCATGCAGGCTGTCCATCGTCATCTGGGCGGCCACGGCGCGCAGGCCGTCGATCAGCTTGCCCTCGATCATCTCGCGCAGTTGTTCGATGTCGAAGGTGCGGTCGCCCAGTGTCTGTGCGGCGCGGGCAACGCCTTCCACGGTGGGCGAGACGGAGACGTAGAATTCCACACCCACGTCGACGCGCATCCGGTCCTGGGTGATCAGCGCGGCCTCGCCGTCGCGTTTCACCTCGAGGCGCAGGGTTTTCATGTTGACGGGAAAGACCTCGTGCAGCAGCGGGACGACGAGCGTGCCGCCGTCCATCACCACCTTCTTGCCGCCGGCACCGGTGCGGACCAGGCTGACTTCGCGGGTGGCGCGGCGGTAGAGGCGGGCCAGCACCAGCATGATGAGCACGAGAAGGGCCAGAAAGCCCACGACGATAATGGCAATGAGTAGCAAGGTGTCCATTTTTGTCCCCTAAAGGTTGGAAATAAATCAGGAAAGTGCGACCAGCAGGTAGCCTTTCTCATATCGGTGGCGCAGCACCATGACCTCTGTCCCTTGTGGGATCGTCGCATCGTCGCGCAGCGGCTCGGCCCGCAGGTAGTGGATATTGCCGTAGCGGTCAGTGACCTTGACTTCGGCCGGGCGGCCGCGTGCGGCGGTCCCCTGGGTCACGATCCCCGTGCGGCGGCCAAGGTGACGTTCCGACAACGCCTCTGTTTCCGTCCTGGGCAGGAGGCGGGCAAAGAGCGCGCCGAACTGGCGGGCAAACCAGATAGCCGCCGCACCGGCCGGCAGGGCCACCAGCCAGGACGGGAGCGGGCCGCCAAGGAGATTGTCGGCCACGGTCTGGATGACCAGCCCGGTCAGGCCAAAGGCCAGCAGGATCGCCGCCAGCCAGATCAGCGCCGGCATCTTGCCGAAGCCCAGCCAGGCGGCCACGCTGCCCGCACCGTCGGGGGCTCCATTCGGCATGTCGGCGTTCAGGTCGGGCACGTCCATGTCCAGGTCCGGCTCTGCCAGTTCCAGGTCGGCGATGTCGATGTCCGTCCCGTCCAGGCCCAGGTCGATCTCCATGTCGCCGAGGTCGGGCATGTCGATATCAAGGTCCGGTCCATCGACGTCCAGCCCGTCCGCGCCCGAACCCAGAAGTGTCCCGCCCAACAGGCCAAAGACCACCTCAAGCACCAAGAGGCCGAAGAGCAATGCCAGGGCGAGGATGAACGGGAACATCCCGTCAGACAGAAGAAGATCGAACATGCCTAATCCGAAATTTTGTATACTAAGGTATACTGAGCATATGGGAACCTCACGAACCCGTTACAAGTATGTGCACAATAAACCGGCAGCGCTGCAACAGGTTGATGACAGCAATCGGAAAATGCACCGGCCAAAGCAAGTCTGGAAAGCCCGACCCGGCCTGTGACCGCTGACTGGCGCCGCAGTCAGCAGCTGCCGATCCGCTGCGTCCAGTGGGCAACGTCTTCGGGTTCAAGCTCCAGCCGGACGCGGGGGACGGAATCGTCGGGCAGGTGCAGGGTCACGCCGCCAGAGCTTGGCAACACGGTGGCCCCGGTCAGGAAGCACGCGGAGCCATTTGTCCCCATCGACCTGACAAGTCCAGGCCCACGGGTGCTTGCGATCAGCGCCGCCTGGCCAGAGCGGCACAGCGTCACGCCGGTCACCGCGACGTCGGGAAACGCGCGCAACCAGACCCGGCCCGCCGCCTCTGCCGTGGTGAACCGGCGGGCGCGCGAAACGCCGGTGACCTGCATCACCACGGCAGTTCCCGCGACGCCCAGCGCAACCAATGTGACGAGACCAGGCAGCGGCATGGATCCTCCTTGACGCGTCAGTTTGCATGCCTCGCGTGCGCAGACAAAACCGACCGGGCGTCACCTTGCCCGTGATCCTGCGCCGTGTGACGGGGAAACGGGATGGACTGTTCCCGTGGTTCAATTTGAAGAGGTTCGGCCCGACGGGAGTGGACGATACGGCAAAACGCGTGGGCGACGTTTGCGAGCGGACATCCCACCGTGTCGTTTTTGAATCTTTTGCCGTTCTCGATTCGAGCTGCGCAAGGCAGGCTGACGGGGCCAAATGTGGCGGAATTTGCACGCTGTCAGGAAACAACGCCGAAATCAGAGGCGGACTGTCACGCCGTCCGGGGGCATTTTATGGAAAATAGGCAGAAAGAGTTGCTCCGCGCCCCGGTTTTGCCCATTTTCAACCTTGTCGGTGGGGGCCGGCGACCCGGAGCAAACGAACGTGGCAATGACGTTTTCAGCCTTTTGCCTGATGGGCCTTGTGGCCCTGGCGTTGCAGTCCCGCCCGACGCGGGAACTCGCACTGCAGGCCGTTCGGGCAGCGGTCAAACGGCCCCCGACCGGCACGAGGCTTTAGGCCCGACCAGAATTCTCTCTCACTCTCTCTCTCCGTAAAAACCCCGTTCAGCCGCCGCTGGACGGGGTTTTTCCTTGTCGGGAGTCAGCTATCGCCGCCAATCAACGCGGCCAGCACGGCGCGCGCCTCGTCAGAGGCCCAGTCCGCATCCCCGGTCAGCCGCGCGATCTCTTGCCCTTCGGGGTTCAGGATCACCGTCACCGGCAGGCCCAGCACACCCATCTGCCGCGCCAGCATCGAGCGGGGATCGCGGTGCAGTGGCAGGTTGTCGACACCGATCTCATCGAAGAACGCCTTCATCTTGGCGGGCGGATTGCGCGAGGTGGCGATGGTCACGACCTCGAAATTCTCGCCGCCAAGGTCCTCCTGCAAGGCCGAAAGCATCGGCATTTCCTTGCGGCAGGGGGCGCACCAGGTCGCCCAGAAGTTCACGACGACCCATTTTCCCTGCCAGTCGGACAGGTTCAGCGGCTGTTCGTCGAAGGTCATGAAATCCACGTCGCCCGCGTCCTTGGGTGCGGAATGGAACACCAGCTTGCGCATGTCGCCCCCTGCCGCGGCCTTGGCGGCCTCGACATCGGCAAAGGCCGGATTTGCAAGCACCAGTGCAGCGGTATACAGAGCCGCAAGCGTGAGACGTATCATAAGACCTCCGAAGGACAGTGCATGTCTGACAAGACCTCGAACCAGATGTGGGGCGGCCGCTTTGCCGCCGGGCCCGATGCCATCATGGAAGCAATTAACGCCTCCATCGGCTTCGACAAGCGGTTGGCGGCGCAGGACATCGCCGGTTCGCGAGCCCATGCCGCCATGCTTGCGGCGCAGGGCATCATCACTGATAGCGATGCAAAGGCGATCCGGGAAGGTTTGCTCACGGTCTTGTCAGAGATCGAAAGCGGCGATTTCACCTTTTCGACCGCGCTGGAAGACATTCACATGAATGTCGAGGCGCGGCTGAAAGAGGTGATCGGCGAACCGGCGGGGCGTCTGCACACGGGCCGAAGCCGGAATGACCAGGTGGCGACGGACTTTCGCCTCTGGGTGCGCGATCAGCTGGACGCCGCCGAAAGCGGGCTGCTGGCCCTGATCCGGGCGCTGCTGGGGCAGGCGGAACAGGGCGCCGACTGGGTCATGCCGGGCTTTACCCACCTGCAGACGGCGCAGCCGGTGACCTGGGGCCACCACATGATGGCCTATGTCGAGATGTTCGGGCGCGATCTGTCCCGCGTGCGCGACGCCCGCGCCCGGATGAACGAATCGCCCCTTGGTGCTGCGGCGCTGGCCGGCACCGGGTTCCCGATCGACCGGCACATGACGGCCGAGGCGCTGGGCTTTGACCGTCCGATGGGCAACTCTTTGGATGCCGTTTCGGCGCGGGATTTCGCGCTGGAGTTTCTCTCGGTCGCCTCGATCAGCGCCATGCACCTCAGCCGCTTTGCCGAGGAGCTGGTGATCTGGTCCTCTGCCCAGTTCCGCTTTGTCACCCTGTCGGACCGGTTCAGCACCGGGTCCAGCATCATGCCGCAGAAGAAAAACCCCGATGCGGCAGAGCTGATCCGCGCCAAGATCGGGCGTATCTTCGGCGCCAATGTCGCGCTGATGATGGTGATGAAGGGCCTGCCCTTGGCCTATTCCAAGGACATGCAGGAGGACAAGGAGCAGGTCTTCGACGCTGCCGACAACTGGATGCTGGCGCTGGCGGCGATGGAGGGCATGGTGCGCGACATGAGCGCCAACACCCCCGCGCTGGAGGCGGCGGCGGCGCATGGTTTCTCGACCGCGACCGACCTGGCCGACTGGCTGGTGCGCGAGACCGGCCTGCCCTTCCGCGATGCGCACCATGTTACCGGCAGCCTGGTCGCCAAGGCGGAGGCAAAAGGATGCGACCTGCCAGACCTCTCGCTGGAGGAGATGCAGGAGGTGCATGGGAATATCGACGCATCGGTCTATGATGTTCTTGGCGTGCACAACTCGGTCCGGTCCCGGATGAGCTATGGCGGAACGGCGCCTCAGCGTGTGCGCGAACAGATCGCGACCTGGAAGGAGCGTTTGGCATGAGACTCCTCGCATTTCTCGGACTGGTGGCGTTGGCGGCCTGCGGCGCCGACGGCGAACCCGAACCGCCCGATGGCAAGCCCGCGAGCCCGGGGCTTGGTGTCTCGATCACCGGCAAGGCCGAGGTGGGGATCACGGGCTGATGCTGCGGTGGCTTTGGCTGGCGCTGGCGATTTGGGGCGCCGTGCACCCGATGTACTACTTTGTGACCTTTCTGGCCGCGAACGGCTGGGACCTGGGGGTCATGATCGACGCCTGGTTCGTGAATGACAGCACGCGCGGGTTGACCTGGGACCTGACCATCACCGCCATCGTCCTGACGATCTGGGTGCTGGCCGAGGTGTCTGTCCGCCGCAACTGGCAAGCGCTGTTGGCGATCCCGGCGACCTTCTGCATCGGGGTCAGTTGCGGCTTGCCTCTCTACCTGTATTTCCGGTCGAAACCGGTGTGAGGAACGGCGGGGTAAACCCCGCCCTACGCCTCAGGTCTTCAGCCAGTTTGCAAACGCCGTCTTGTAGTCCGAATGCCAGCGCGACAGCGGTGCGCGGTTCTCGGTGATGTCCTGCGCCGCCCAGAGGATGCGCTTGACGTCGGTTGCCCTGTCCACGTCGTTGTCCGGGCAGAGAATGTAGAAATCCTCGCGTCCAAGCGCCTCCAGCAGGAAATCCACCACCTGTTCCGGTGTCCAGGCGTCGTCCGGCTTTTCGGTCCGGCCGCGCGCGGTGAGCGGCGTGTAGACGAAGCCCGGAATGAACAGGCGCGCCTCGGTCTGGCAGCTCTCCATGTTGCGCAGCTCGTGCTGCAGCGCCTCGGTGAATGCCTTCACACCCGACTTGGACACGTTATAGGCCGGATCGCCTGGCGGTGTGGTGATCCCCTGTTTCGAGCCGGTGTTCACGATCAGCCCCGGTTTGCCAGCCGCCGCCATGTCCGGCGCAAAGACTTGGCTGGACCGGATGATTCCCCAGAGGTTTACGCCCAGGATCTGGTCCCAGTTGCCTTCGATGTCGAAGATCGAACTGCCCGGCTGAATACCTGCGTTGTTCATCAAGAGGTCGACAGGGCCCAGCATCTCCTCGACCTTGGCCTTGAGCCGGCGCAACTGGATGATGTCGGACACGTCCGTTTCCATGCCAAGGGCCGCGCCGGTCTCTGTCACCGCCTTTTCCAGCATCTCGCCGCGCAGGTCGGCGATGCAGACGCGCATGTCCATCTCGACCAGGCGCCGTGCCATCTCGCGCCCGATGCCGGAGGCCCCGCCGGTGATGACTGCCACATTCCCCGGTTTGATGGTCTGATGCATGGTTTTGCTCCCTCTGGCATTTGGTTGGCAGAGTAGAGTGCCGGGCGCGGTTTGTGCAATCGGCGATGGGGGCGCTGCCCCCGTCTCCCTTTGGTCGACTCCCCCGGAGTATTTTTGCCAAGAAGAAGCCCGGGGCATCGGCTCATGGCATGGTCCGACATGAAGAGAGGGCTGGCCCCGTTGCCCGCTCTCGGCTAAAGCGCGGACATGGATCATTTTCTGTACCGCGACGGGCAGCTCTATGCCGAAGACGTTCCGGTGGCCGAGATCGCGGCCGCCGTGGGCGCGCCGTTCTATCTGTATTCCACCGCGACGCTGGTCCGCCATTTCCGGCTGTTCGACGAGGCGCTGGACTGGGGCCCGCACCTTGTCTGCTACGCGATGAAGGCCGCCTCGAACCAGGCGATCCTGAAAACGCTGGCCGCCGAGGGCGCGGGCATGGACGTGGTTTCGGGCGGGGAATATGCGCGGGCCAAGGCGGCGGGCGTGCCGGGCGAACGCATCGTCTTTTCCGGTGTCGGCAAGACAGGGGCAGAGATCCGCGCGGCGCTGGAGGGGGGTATCCGCCAGTTCAACGTCGAGAGCGAGCCGGAGATGCGGGTGATTTCCGAGGTGGCCAGTGCGATGGGTGTCGAGGCGCCGATCACGTTGCGGGTGAACCCGGACGTGGATGCAAAGACCCACGCCAAGATCGCGACCGGCAAGTCGGAAAACAAGTTCGGCATCCCGATCGCCCGCGCGCGCGAGGTCTATGCCGACGCCGCCCGCCTGCCGGGACTGAAAGTCGTCGGCATCGACGTGCACATCGGCAGCCAGCTGACCCAGCTGGAGCCCTTCGAGCAGGCCTATACAAAGGTCGCCGAGCTGACCGAGGCGCTGCGCGCCGACGGGCATGAGATCACGCGTCTGGACCTGGGCGGTGGCCTGGGAATTCCCTACGCGCGTTCCAACGAGGCGCCGCCGCTGCCCACCGACTATGGCGCACTGATCCAGCGCACCGTGGGCCACCTGGGCTGTGAGATCGAGATCGAGCCGGGGCGCCTGATCATCGGCAACGCGGGGCTGCTGGTCAGCGGGGTCATTTACGTCAAACAGGGCGAGGGGCGGGACTTCCTGATTCTCGACGCGGCGATGAATGATCTCATCCGCCCGGCCATGTACGACGCGCATCACGAAATCGTGCCCGTAAAAGAGGCAGCGCCGGGCGCCGAACTCTCGCCCTATGACATCGTCGGACCGGTCTGCGAGACCGGCGATACCTTTGCCAAGGGCCGCCTGATGCCGCCCGTAGCGGCGGGGGACCTCGTCGCTTTCCGCTCTGCCGGGGCCTATGGCGCCGTGATGGCCAGTGAATACAACACCCGTCCGCTGGTGCCCGAGGTGCTGGTGCACGGCGATCAATTCGCGGTTATCCGCCCAAGGCCGACCTTTGACGACATCATAAATCGCGATACCATCCCCGAGTGGCTGTGAGGTATCCTCCTCGCAGGCTGACCCTGCGAGGAGCGATATGGCCCCGAACCGGACCGACATCCCCGAGATCTTTCGCACCCTGCGCTGGCCGCTGGTCCTGACCCGGCTTGGCATGGTGGCCGAACGGCTGGCGCGGTCCTTTTGGCCGCTCTGGTCCATCGCCATCTTCGCGCTCGCCCTCCTGATGCTGGGCGTGCAGGACGAGGTCGCGGTGGAATGGGTCTGGGGCGCCGCGGCGTTGCTGGGCGCGGGCGCGATCTGGGCAGGCTGGTACGGGGTGCGGCAGTTCCGCTGGCCGTCTCGCGGGGCGGCAATGCTGCGACTGGATGGTACGCTGAGGGGCAACCCGATCCAGGCGGCGCTGGACACCCAGGCCATCGGCGGCGGCGATGCCTCGTCCACGGCGGTCTGGCGCGCGCACCAGAAACGCATGCGCGACCGGCTGGCCGAGGCGCGGGCGGTCGAACCGGATCTGCGCGTGTCGAAGAACGATCCGCTGGCGCTGCGCTATGTCGCCCTGCTGGCGCTGTCGGTGGCCATCCTGTTCGGGTCTCTGGTGCGGGTGCAATCCGTGACCGGCATGGGCGCCGGCGGTCCCGACCTGGCACAGGGTCCGGCCTGGGAAGGCTGGATGCAGCCGCCGGCCTATACGCGTCTGCCCTCGGTCTACCTGAATGACATCACCGCGCCGGAAATTGACGTGCCAGAGGGGGCCGAAATCACCCTGCGCATGTACGGCGAGGTTGGTGCGCTGAGCGTGCGCGAGAGCATTTCCGGCCGCGACCTGAGCCCGGAAGAGGCACAGGACACGGCGCAGGACTTTGCGGTTCTGAAATCCGGCGAACTGGCAGTGGATGGGCCCGGAGGGCGCGTCTGGCAGATCGCCCTGATCCCCGATGCCGCGCCCGACGTGAAACGCGATGGCGAGATCGAGGTCAGCTACGAAGGTGAGGCCCAGATCCCCTTTACCGCCAGTGACGACCACGGGGTCGTCATGGGGACGGCGCGGTTCACGCTGGACCTGGCTGCTGTCGACCGGCGCTATGGCCGCGCGATCGAACCCGAACCGCGCGAAACCATCGAGGTGCCGCTGCCGATGCCGGTGGCGGGCGACCGGTCCGAGTTCACCGAGGCGCTTGTCGGCAACTTCTCTCTGCATCCCTGGGCAAACCTGCCGGTGAAACTGTCGCTGGAGGTTCAGGACGGGCGTGGACAGAGCGGCCTGTCGGAACCGCAGTCGTTGACCATGCCCGGGCGGCGCTTTTTCGATCCTGTCGCCGCGGCGCTGATCGAACAGCGGCAGGCGTTGCTGTGGAACCGTGAGAACGCGGCCAACATCGCGATGATCTTCAAGACGATCCTGAACGAGCCGGACGACCTGTTCCGCAAGGATGTCGAGTACATGCGTCTGCGCGCCCTGACCAAGCGGCTGGAGACACTGGCGAAATACGGCGCCATCACGGACGAGAAACAGGACGAGCTGGCGCAGAAGATGTGGGACCTGGCGCTGGAAATGGAAGAAGGCGACCTGGATGACGCCCGCGAACGCATGGAGCGGGCGCGCGAACGGCTGGAAGAGGCCATGAAGAATGGCGCCTCGGACCAGGAGATCGCCGAGCTGATGCAGGAACTGCGCGAGGCGACGCGCGACTACATGCGCCAGTTGGGTCAGCAGCAGGCCCGGGAGAACCCCGAAGGTCAGCAGATGAATCCGCAGGACATGATCGAGATGTCGCAGGACGACATCCAGCGCATGATGGACCGCATCCAGGAACTGATGGAGCAGGGCCGGATGGCCGAGGCCGCTGAAGCCATGCGTCAGTTGCAGGAAATGCTGGACAACATGCAGATCACCCAGGGACCCGGTGGCGGCGGACAGTCGCCGGGCGAACAGGCGATGGAGGGGCTGGCCGACACACTGCGCGAACAGCAGGAACTGTCGGACGAGGCGTTCCGCGACCTGAACAACGGCCAGCGCGGGCAGGGCCAGCGCCAGCCGGGCCAGGGGCCGCAGGGACAGGATCGCCAGCCCGGCCAGGGCCAGGCGGGACGTGACCCCGGCCAGGGGCAGGGCGGTGACGATCCCGCCAGAGAACTGGCCGAGCGCCAGCGCGCCCTGCGGGACGAGCTGAACCGCCAGCGCCAGGCGCTGCCCGGCCAGGGCACCGAGGCGGGCGAACGCGCCGCCGAGGCGCTGGAACGGGCCGAAGGTGCCATGGACGGTGCGGAACGTGCGCTGCGTGACGGCGACCTTGGCCGTGCGATCGACCAGCAATC
The DNA here is from genome assembly GCF_900101505.1 of Antarctobacter albus. Taxonomy (GTDB): domain Bacteria; phylum Pseudomonadota; class Alphaproteobacteria; order Rhodobacterales; family Rhodobacteraceae; genus Antarctobacter; species Antarctobacter albus. The sequence goes on along the minus strand of NZ_FMZI01000009.1, from coordinate 26,252 downwards.
GCGCGCGCTGGAAGCGTTGCGCGAAGGCATGCGTGACCTGGGCGAGGCGCTGGCACAGCAACAGCAGCAGCGCACCGGCGAACAGGGTTTTGCCGACGGCGGCGACCCGGGTGAGCAGCGCGACCCGCTGGGGCGGAACACCGGCAACACCGGCCGGGTCGGCACCGACGAGGGCCTGTTGCAGGGGCAGGACGTCTATCGCCGGGCCGAGGAATTGCTGGGTGAATTGCGCCGCCGGTCGGGTGAGCTGGACCGTCCAGAGGAAGAGCGCAACTACCTCGACCGGCTGCTGGAACGGTTCTGATCCCATAATCCGATTGTGCGCTTGCGCGCGCAGTTTGCCTCGGGCCCGGCCTTTGGCCGGGTCCTCGGGGGCCTCCGGCGGGAGTATTTCTTGCCAAGAAGAAGCCGGGGTCAGCTGTCGGGGTCGATCTTGCCGCGCAGGGATTTGACCTCTCCGCGCTGTTTCTTGGCCTGGAGGCGACGTTTCTTTGACCCCAGCGTGGGTTTCGTGGGAATGCGCCGCTTGGGCTTTTGGGTGGCCTTCAGCACAAGGTCTGCAAGGCGGTCGCGGGCGATCTCGCGGTTGCGGGCCTGGCTGCGGGTGTCTTCGACCTGGATGATGACGGCGCCGTCCTTGGTCCAGCGGCGCCCGGCCAGCTTGCGCAGCCGCGTCTTGACCGCCTGTGGCAGGTTGGGGGAGCGTTCCGCCTCGAACCGCAGCTCGACGGCAGTGGAGACCTTGTTGACGTTCTGGCCGCCCGGGCCGGAGGCGCGGATGAATTGTTCGGTCAGTTCCCAGTCTTCGAGGCTGATTTGGTCGGTGATCCGCAACATGGGCTAGGACCTAGTGCAAAATAAAAAGGGCCGCCAGATCAGCGGCCCTTCGAGAATACGGAGGCGGGGCCGGTTAGGCTCTGCCAATTCGGGGGATCATCGCCCCAGGGGCTGCCCTAGAGCGCGCTCTCCCGAACTGTTCCGACACCTCTCTCCAATGCTTCTCTCGACACTGGATCACCTCCTTTCAGCTGTTGAAAACGCAAGATGATGGTGCCACGCACATGGCAAACCACAAAGTCTTTTTTGCGTCTCAAGCCAATTTTTGATTCTGCAGTGCCCGCGAAACGATCATCCGGAACGGGACCAGGGCCAGGAGGGCGAGGCTGAGTTTCACCATCCAGTCGGCCACGGCCAGCGAGACCCAAAGCGGTACCTCGGGTCCGACGCTCAGGAGCGGCAGCACTTCGTTGGCCCATGCGACATCGTTTGCCGGTTCGATCCAGGTCAGCGTGGAAGAAAAGGCAATGGTGAAGAAGATCGCCGTGTCCAGCGTCGAGCCGACCAGCGTCGAGGCCAGCGGCGCGCGCCACCATTTGCCCGCGCGCAGACGGTCAAAGATCGCCACGTCCATCATCTGGGCGGTCAGGAAAGCCAGGCCCGAGGCGATGGCGATCCGCAGCGTCACCGCCGGGTAGGTGAAACCGTCGCCCTGCAGCAGGATCTGGGTGCCCACGAGCGAGCAGAAGACCCCGACGATGAAGCCGACAAAGACCACCTGCCGCGCGGGGCCCGGGCCGTAGATGCGGTTCATCAGGTCGGTGACCAGGAAGGCCAGCGGATAGGTGAAGGCGCCCCAGGTCAGCCATTGGCCGAACAGGAACTGGACGAGGATGTTGGAGGCCAAGACAATGGCCGCCATGGCAAGAATGCCGGGAAGATGAGCGCGTGTCATGTATGTGACCCGTTTTTTGCAAGGTTGCGGGGACTTGATCCGGAGATCCGGATTGCGGGGGCTTACAGGCGGCCCCGGTGCCGCGTCAAGGGGCATGGGGGTCAGTCGGTGACCCGGTACTCGACGAACTCGCTGCGCAGGAAACTCTTGAAATTGTCGTCCGACAGCATGGTGAGCCGGATCGCGCCGGTGGCGTCGCGCCAAACCGCCAATCCTTCGAGATTGCCGTGTCTGTGGCGCGGCGTTTCCAGCAGGGTCTCTTCGCCGGCGATCCTGTCGCCGGTGATGACGAACCGCCGGACCCGGCTGCGAAAGGCGAAGCCGGTGAATTCGCGCTCCAGCAGGTAGAGCCGCCCGTCGGGGCCGAAATCGGCGCCGACCGGGAGAAAGCCGCCCGAGCGTGGGATCGAGAACGGTTGGCTCCATCGGCTGCCGTCGAAACGCCAGACCGGGAAGGGCCGCGTCAGCCGGCCCGAGCGTTCGGGCAAGGTGTAGAGATGGCCCTTGTCGTCGATGGCCAGCGCCTCGAAGCCGGAATTGCCTTGGAGGGCGGCAAAGGCATCAGGTGTGGGCAATGGCTGGCTGCGATCCGGAGAGGGATAGGCGCTGACCCGGTGCCGCCCCTCGAACGAGACATGGATGCGTTCGTCAGGGCCAATGGCCAGGCCCTCGGAATCCGCCTCCAGTCCCGAAACAGGCGCGCCTTGCGGGTTGCGCAACGGGCCGGGGGTATCTTCCTCGATGGCGGTCAGTTTCGGGCCCTCGCGGTGAAAGCGCCCGGTGACGATGAAGCCGCGGTCGGAAATGGCGGTGAACCGCGTGCCGTCCTCGGACAGTTCCAGCCCGGAAAACCCGCCCATCCGGTGTGGCCCTGGGGGCCAGTCCAGATGGCTGATGAACTGCACCTTCGGGCCGACCTCTGCCGCGCAGGCGCCAAGGCCTGCGAGGCTGGCGCAGACCAGCGTCAGCGCCCGCAGGCGGCGAAACAGGCGGCGTGTCATGCGTGGGTCAGTTCGCGGCCAGCACGTCGGCACAGGCGCGCGGCAGATCGCCCAGCGTCAGCTCGCGCCGGGGCGGCGAAGGTTTGGCGTTGGGATCGGGCGGCGGCGGGTTCAGGATACGGTCGACCCAGCCTTCGGCCTCCTTGCAGCCGTCGCCGGGGGGCGGCGCCGCCTGGTCGACACAGCCTGCAGCGCCCTTGGGGCAGCTGAGCCGGACGTGGAAATGGTAGTGATGCCCCCACCAGGGGCGCACCTTGCGCAGCCAGGACTTGTCGCCCTTTTCATCGTTGCACATCTGCACCTTGGCGCCCGGGAAGATAAAGATACGCGCGACGCGGGGATCGCTGGCGGCGGCCTTGAGGATCTCGTGGTGCTGTTTCGTCCACTTGTCGTTGGTATAGGCCCCTGCCGAGCGACGCATCGAGATCGACGAGATGTTTTCGCGCGCCTTGACCGAGAGGTTCAGGTTGTCGGCGGGGCGCAGCCAGATATCGGCGTCCAGCCCGATCTGGTGGCTGCGGTGGCCGGTCAGCATCGGGCCGCCGCGCGGCTGGCTGAAATCGCCCAGGTACAGGCCGTTCCAGCCCGGCTGCTGTGCGGCCTTGCGGCTGAGGTCCTGAACGTAGTCGATCAGCTCGGGGTGGCCCCAGTTGCGGTTGCGGCTGAGGCGCATGGCCTGCCAGGTCGGCCCGGTTTCGGCCAGCTGAACGCCACCGGCAAGACAGCCCTTGGCATAACCCCCGAAAGGTTCGGCCTTTTGCGTCGAGGCCTGGCTCTTGGCGCCGAAAAGCTGCTTGGCCTCCTTGGAGGACAGCACCGGATCCAGCGGACGGGCCGGGGCGCGGGCCCCGGAGATGTCACGCCCGCCGCCACCACAGGCAGCCAGGGCAAGGACAAGGGAAATGGTCGTAATGAAACGGATCATGCGGGTCTCTCTCCCTGCGGATGCACCCATGCTAGCAGAACGAGTCCGATCAGGAAAAGCCCGATCACCGGCAGAAAGCCCAGCTGGTTGGACTGTGTCACGTAGGTGAACAGGGTGATGAGCGCGGGGGCCAGAAAGGCCGTGGCCTTGCCCGCCAAGGCAAACAGGCCGAACCCCTCCGCCGGGCGCGCGGGATCGCAATGGCGCACCATCATCGACCGCGACGCGGAATAGAGCGCGCCGCCGGTGCCGCCGATGATCGCACCGCAGATGTAGAAGATGATGTCCGGCACCAGCGAGCCTTCGGCCAGCGGCATCCCGAACAGGCTTTCGCGCGACATGCCCACGATCACGCAGCCGACGAGGATCAGAACCCAGATGCAGGTGCGGATCACGGGCTTGGGGCCGAACCGCTGATCCGCCAGCCCGCCGACCCAGGACAGGACCGCGGCCGCGATGGCGGCGATGATGCCGAAGACACCGACCTGGATCACCTGCCAGTCCAGCACCAGCGTCGCGTAGATGCCACCATAGGCATAAAGCGCGGTCAGCGCGTCGCGGTAGAACAGCGAGGACAACAGGAAACTGCGGCAGGACTTGCGGCGCGAGACGCGCAGGATGGTCTGCCAGAGGTCTGCCAGCACCTTGCGCACGCTTTCCGGTTTCTTGCGTTCCAGCGGGTCGTCATGGTTCCAGGCGAAGAAGGGAATGAGGAAGATCGCGAACCACAGCCCGATGAAGGGCCCGACGAACCGCGTGCCCTCGCGTGCCTCGGCGTCCAGCCCGAATGGCGGGGAAAGTCCGATCAGGGTGGTGCCGCTTTCATTTTCGGCAAAGAACAACAACATGATGAAGAGCGACAGCACACCCCCCCAATAGCCAAAGGCCGTGGCGGTCCCCGAGATGCGTCCCACCTCCTCTTGTGTGCCAAGGCTGGGCAGGATCGCGTTGTTCAGGTTGAAGGCGGATTCGCTGGCCACAAAGCCGATCCAGAACATCGCGAGGGCGATGTAGAGTCCGCTGCCGTTCGGTTGCAGCTGCCAGAGGGTGAAGGCGGAAAGGATGGCGATCACGGTGAACAGCCAGAACCAGGGTCGCTTACGCCCGGTGGCATCGGCCCAGGCCCCCAGCAGAGGCGCCGAAAAGGCGATGACAAGACCGGCGACGGTCTGGGCCGAGGACCAGAGGCTTTGCGCATTGGCCTTGGCACTGGCGGCCTCGGCGCCCTGGTTCATGAAATACTCGGCGGCGACGGCGGCGAAATAGGGGCTGAAGATAAAGGTCAGGCCAAGGGTCGCGTAGGGCTGTTGCGCCCAGTCGAAGAACATCCAGCCCCAGATGCGTTGCCGTTTCGTCGGATGTGCCATGCCTGCCCCTTTTCGGAATGGGGCGATAGAACCCATCGGCAGGGGGCGTGGCAAGTGGTTAACGACGGCGGGTGTTCCGAGGCTAGATAGCCGCTGGCTTCGTCACTTTTTCGTTGCAGGCGGCCAGGGCCGCGCGTCTTCGGAGGCGATCCAGGTCTGCACCCAGTCGGGCAAAGCCGGGCTTGCCGCAGGCGCGCCCAGTGCCGGGGCCGAGCGATCCGTGGTGACGATACCCTTGGCGTCGGTCAGGGCGGCGCGATAGATCGCATGGCTGGTGCATTCGCCGTCCGCTCGCCACATCGACTGGTCGAGGTAGAGAAACCGGCGGTCCCAGCCCAGCATGCGTGAGTGCATCTCGACCTTGTCCCACATGCGGACCCGGCGCCGGTAGCGCACCACCGACCCGGCGATGGTCAGGCCCCAGCCTTCGCGTTTCAAGACGTCCACCAGGCCGGTGCGGATCGCCAGCGGGATGCGGCCAAGGTCATAGATCGTCAGGGTGCGGCCGTTGTTCAGCTCCCACCACAGATCGAGATCCCAGGGCATGCAGACGTGGGTCGAGACATGGGTATCGAAGAGGCCCAGTCGCGGGGCGCGGCGGGCTTGGCGGACGTTGCGGGCAAGACGCAGAAATGGGTACATGGGCAGGCTCCTTGGCCCGCGTGATGCTGCGCGCGCAAAGCCGCGTCAATCGGGACCTCGCGGCACACTTGTCCTTAAGTGTTTCTGCGCATACCTCTGGGCCGACCGGCACCACGAGGAAAGGCCCATCAGATGCAGTCGCTCTTTCAGATCCTGAACATGCTTCTCAGCATCGCGGTCTTCATCATCGTCGCCCATGTGATCATGAGCTGGCTGATCAACTTCCAGATCCTCAACCTGCGCCAGCCGATCGTCGCGGCGATCTGGGACGGGTTGAACCGGATCCTTGAACCTGTCTATTCACGCATCCGGGGCATCCTGCCGCCGATGGGCGGGCTGGACCTGGCGCCGCTGATCACGTTGATCGGGGTCTACGCGCTACAGATCATCCTGGCCAACAACGCCGGTTTTTTCTACAGCTTCTGACCCTGTGCGCGCCACGGTCAAAAGCCGCATATTGTGGTGGCTGGGGCTTGATTCACCGAATCTTAGTATGTGATTGTCTGGATTGAGAGCAGATCCAGACAAATCCGACAGGTTTTCCATGCCGCGCGATGCCGGGGGCGCCGAGGCGCTGTTGCAAGAGATTTTCGGCTTCGACGCCTTTCGCCCCGGCCAGGGCGAGATTGTCGAGGCCGTGGCCGCGGGCGAGAACGTGCTGGCCATCATGCCGACCGGCGGCGGCAAATCCCTGTGTTTCCAACTGCCTGCGCTGCTACGCGACGGGGTGACGGTGGTGATCTCACCGCTGATTGCCCTGATGCGCGACCAGGTGCGGGGCCTGCGTGAGGCAGGCGTGGCCGCCGGTGCCCTGACCTCGGGCAACACGCCCGAAGAAACGGATGCGGTCTGGGACATGCTGCATTCCGGTGAATTGAAACTGCTTTACCTCGCGCCCGAACGGCTGGCCAATGGCGGCACCCAGCGGATGCTGGCGCAGGCAGGGATCTCTCTGATCGCCGTGGACGAGGCGCATTGCGTCAGCCAGTGGGGCCATGATTTCCGCCCCGACTACCTGCGCATCGGGGAATTGCGCCGCGCGCTGAACGTGCCGCTGGCCGCCTTTACCGCGACGGCGGATGTCGAAACGCGCGAGGAAATGGTCACGCGGCTCTTCGACGGACAGCCGCCGACGACCTTCCTGCGCGGTTTTGACCGGCCCAACATCCATCTCGCCTTTCAACCAAAGGACGGGCCGCGCGCCCAGATCCTGAAGTTCGCCGGTGCCCGCAAGGGGCAGTCCGGCATCGTCTATTGCGGCACGCGGGCCAAGACCGAAGGCATCGCCCGCGCCCTGCGCGAGGAGGGCCACGCCGCCTGTCACTATCATGGCGGGATGGAGGCCGATGACCGCCGCCAGGTCGAGGAACGCTTCGCCACCGAGGACGGGCTGATCGTCGTCGCCACGGTGGCCTTTGGCATGGGCGTGGACAAGCCGGACATCCGCTGGGTGGCCCATGCGGACCTGCCCAAGTCGATCGAGGCCTATTACCAGGAAATCGGCCGCGCAGGCCGCGATGGCGCCCCGGCCGAGACGTTGACCCTGTTCGGCCCCGAGGACATCCGCCTGCGCCGTTCACAGATCGACGAGGGGCTGGCACCGCCGGAACGCCGCGCCGCCGACCACGGGCGGCTGAACGCGCTTCTGGGGCTGGCCGAAGCGCTGGGCTGTCGCCGCAAGGCGCTGCTGGCCTATTTCGGCGAAGAGGCCGGGGCCTGCGGCAACTGCGACCTCTGCGATACCCCGCCAGAGCTGTTCGACGGCACCGAGGCGGTGCGCAAGGCGCTTTCTGCCGCGCTGCGCACGGACGAAAGCTTTGGCGCCGGGCACCTGATCGACATCCTGCTGGGCAAGGAGACCGACAAGATCAAGCAACGGGGGCATGATGGCCTGCCCACCTTCGGCGTCGGCAAGGATCTCAGCCGGGGCCAGTGGCAGGCGGTGTTCCGGCAGATGATGGGCCATGACCTGATGCGCCCGGACGCGGAACGCCACGGGGCGCTTGTCATGACGGACCGGGCCCTGCCGATCCTGCGCGGCGAGGAGGCGATCCAGTTGCGCAAGGATGCCGTGGCCCGCGCGACGGAGCGCCGCCCGGCGGTCAAGGCCCTGGTCAGCGAGGAACACGCGCCCATGCTCTCGGCGCTCAAGGCCAAGCGGCGCGCGCTGGCAGAGGCGGCGCGCGTGCCCGCCTACGTGATCTTCGTCGACCGCACCCTGATCGAGATGGCCGAGACCCGTCCCGCCAACATGGACGAACTGGCGCGGATTTCCGGCATCGGGGCCAAGAAGCTGGAACGCTACGGGGCGGAGTTCCTCGAGGTGCTGAACGGCGGGTCCGAAGAGATGCACCCGCGCCGGCGCAAGCTGGCGGCGCGGGGCACAGGGGCGGTTTACGATGCATTGATGGCGGCCCAGGCCGATCTGCTGCGCGGTCCCGACGGCACCGACAAGCCGCTGTCCTGTTCCGCCTCTTTGCTTGCCAAGCTGGCAGAGCGTCCGCCCCATAGCGAGGACGCGCTGTGCCAGGCCCTGGGCGACAAGCGGGCGGAACGGTTCGGCCCGGTCTTCTGGTCGGTGCTGCAGGAAAACGCGGGCTGACAGGCCCGGCTCTGGACCTTGGCGGGCGGGCAGACTACCTCGGGGTCACTGGAAGTGATGGAGGCGGATGGTGCTTGTCGTGATCTCTCCGGCCAAGCGGCTGGACTGGGCGGAACGGACGGTCGAGATGACCAAACCCGCGTTCGAGGAAGACGCACAGCGTCTGGCCAAAACGGCCCGGAACCTGAGCCTGAAGGACCTCAAGGACCTGATGGACCTGTCGGATGACCTGGCGCGGCTGAACCGCGATCGTTTCCGCGCCTTTACCGACACGCCCGGCCCCGAGGACCTGCGCCCCGCCGCGCTGGCCTTTGCCGGGGACACCTACCTGGGGCTCGAGGCGGGTTCGCTCGACCCCGAGGAAATGACCTGGGCGCAGGATCACCTGCGGATCCTGTCGGGGCTTTACGGGGTGCTGCGCCCGCTGGACGCGATGCAGGCCTACCGGCTGGAAATGGGTTCGCGCCTGAAGACGCGGCGCGGCGGCAACCTGTATGACTACTGGCGCGACCAGATCGCCAAGGCGCTGCGTGCGCAGGCCGAGGCGCTGGGGACCGACGTGCTGGTCAATTGCGCCAGCCAGGAATATTTCGGCGCCGTGCCGGAAAAGCCCCTGAAGCTGCGGATCATCACGCCGCAGTTCATGGAGGACAAGCCGGGCGGCCCCAAGATCGTCAGCTTTTTCGCCAAGCGGGCGCGCGGGTCGATGGCACGCTACATCATCCAGCGCCGCCTGACGGACCCTGACGGCCTGCTGGATTTCGACCTTGGCGGTTATGTCTACCAGCCGGACATGTCAGAGCCGGATCGCCCGGTCTTTCTGCGCCCGGCAGAGGCCGGCGCACAATCGGCCTGAACGCCGGTCAAGAGACCGCGCGCCGCGATTTCTGCGGCGCGTAAAGGTCGAATTTCTCGGCCAGCGCGGCCTTGCGCAGCGGCTTGGTCAGGTAGTCGTTCAAACCGGCCGCCAGGATGCTCTCGCGGTCGCCGCTCATGGCATGGGCGGTGACCGCGATGATCGGCACCTGCGGGCCGCCGTTTTCCAGCGCCCGGATCTCGCGCGTGGCCTGTTTGCCGTCCATGCGCGGCATCGAGATATCCATGAAGATCAGGTCGGGCCGCCGGTCGCGATAGGCCTCGAGCGCCTCGATCCCGTTGTTGGCAAAGCGCAGGGTGACGTTGAAATCCTTGGCCATCTTGCGAAAGACGAGCTGGTTGGTCTTGTTGTCCTCGGCCACCAGTACGTCCAGCGGACCGCCCGGTTCCGGCGAGGCAAGGGCAGGGGGCGCACCTTCGGCCGGGTCCCGGGGGCCTGGGCTGTCTCCTTCGGGGTAGTGGGCGACGCCGATCTTTTCCAGGGCGGCAAAAAGCGCCCGGCGCGGCACGGGTTTCTGCAGGACGGCGGCGATGTCCAGGCCCGGACGTCGGGCGACCTGGGCCGGATTGTCGGCCATCAGGATGACCGGGATGTTACGCCCTCCGCGGGTGACCTGGGCGGCGAGATCCTGGCCGCTCATGTCGGGCAGGTCCTGTTCGATCAGCAACAGGTCGGGGCGCTGGGCCATGTGGTCGATGGCCTCGTACCCGGTCTTGCAGAAATCCGCGCTCAGCCCGATGATCCCCAGCTGTTTCGACAGGATCTCGCGGTTGACGTTGTGATCGTCGACGACCAGCACCCGTGACAGGTGGCCGGGCAGGCGGGCTGTTTCGAAGACGGCGGGTTCCTCGGTTGGCAACAGGATGCGCAATCCGAAACAGCTGCCCTTGCCCAGGTCGGATTCCACCCAGACCTCGCCGTCCATCAGCTCGACCAGCCGTCGGGTGATCGCCAGGCCCAGGCCCGTGCCCTCAAACGTGCGGTTGCGCTCATCCTCGACCTGGTTGAACTCGCCAAAGACGTGGTCGACCTTGTCGGGCGGAATGCCGATGCCCGTATCCTCGACCGTGATGTGGATGGACGAGGCGTTTTCATCCCCCGGCACGCCGACGACGCGCACAAGGACGTGGCCCTGGATGGTGAATTTCACCGCGTTGCCCAGGAGGTTGGTCAGGATCTGACGGACCCGCCCGGCATCGCCGATAAAACGGGTCGGCAGGAACATGTCGTAGTCGACCAGCAGCGAGATTTCCTTGTCCCGCGCGGTGGGTTGCAACAGCATCACCACCTCGTGGATGGCGCGTTCAAGGTCGAAGGGCGCGGGGTGCAGTTGCAGCTTTTCGGCCTCGATCTTGGAATAGTCGAGGATGTCGTTGATGATGACCAGCAGCGCCTCGCCCGAACTGCGGATCGTGTCGGCATAGAGCTGTTGTTCCTCGCTCAATTCGGTGTCCATCAACAGGTCGGCCATGCCGACGACGCCGTTCATGGGGGTGCGGATCTCGTGGCTCATGTTGGCAAGGAAGGCGGACTTGGCGCGGTTGGCGGCCTCGGCCCGGATGGTCGCCTCTTTCAGTCGCTCCTGGTCCTGCTTGATCTGGGTGATGTCGACCCGCAGCCCGACGAGGCCACCGTCGCGGGTGCGTCTTTCGTAGACCCGCAGCCAGCGACCGTCCTCCAGCTGCTGTTCCAGTTCGGTCTCGGATTGGCGGTGCACGAGCAACCGTTCCTCGAGCCAGTCCTCCTCGCGCCCTATGGCCTCGGCGTATTGCTTGCGGTCCAGCCCATAGCGCAGGATTTCCTCGAAACTCGCGCCGCGCCGCATGGCGGGGGCGCTCTTGGCGTAGATGTCCTTGTACTGCTGGTTGCACATCAGCAGACGGTCTTCGGCGTCGTACATGACAAAGCCGTCGGGCATTTCCTCGACCGCGGACCACATGCGCATCAGCCCGGTGATGTCGACGCCCAGGCTGACGATCCCGCCATCCGGTAAGCGCCGGTCACGGATCTTGACAAAGCGGTTGTTCCACAGGCGCAGCGTCTCGTTCGGGATCGGGTCCATGTCCCAGCGGGCGCGCATCCGGTGGGTCCAGGCGTCCGGGTGTTCGCCCTGCGGATCGACGATGCCTTCCTGGATCAGCACCTTGAGCACATGTTCATAGGAAGCGCCGGGGGCGATACTTTCCACCCCTTCGAAGACCTGCAGGTAGGCGGGATTGGCCAGTTCCAGGCGCAGGTTCTCGTCGTACATGGCAAAGCCGTCGCGCATGGTTTCCAATGCGCTCCACAGCTGTTCGGTGACCACCTCGATCTTTTGCGTCGCCTCGCCCAGCTGGTGCATGACGCGCTGGTTCTCGTCCCGGACAACCTTGACCTCGGTCCGGGTTTCCTGAATCTCGTTGCGCAGTTCCAGCGCGTGTTTGCCCAGGCGGCGGTTTGCCTCGAACAGTTCGGCCTGCTTTTGTTCCAGAAGTCTTTCCGCAGCCAGCCGTGCGCGCCGTTCCGCGGCCAGGCGATCGGCCATTTCCATCCCGGGCTCTCCTTTCAGACCCCGGGACTCTTGCCCCGGCGAGGTGAACATCTCCTTAAACTACGGGCGTCAGCCCCGCCTTGGGTCAGGTTTCCCTGACCTTCCGAATCCTTGTTTTGCCCCCCGGCGCGTGCCACGATGAACCGCATTGTTCTGAAAGGAGCTTTTTGATGCGTCGCTTTGCTCTGGGCCTCGCCGCGGCCCTCTTTGGCTTGTCCTCTGCTCACGCGCAGGAGGCGATGCCGGACCGGCGGTACGTGGTCACCCGGGACATCGACTATGTGGGCAAGGACCTGCAAGAGCTCTTCGACACCACGCTTGATGCCTGCCAGCAGGCCTGCCTGGATGCCGAAGGATGCATCGCGTTCACTTTCAACAGCCGGACGAACGCCTGTTTCCCAAAGACAGAGGTAACGGACCGCGCCGCCTACGAAGGGGCGGTGTCGGGGCGTGTCGTCGTCACCCCGCCCGAGGTTCTGGCCCGGGCCGAGACCCGGCGCGAAGACCTGGGTTTCCTGCGCGACGGTGACATCGACCGCGCCCGTGCCGAGGCGATGGATCTTGCCGTGCGCCACGGCGGCGGGCAATGGACCGTCCAGGCGTTGCTGGATGCGGCGACCCGGGCGCGTGACGAGGGCAACCTGCGCGATGCGATCCACTGGACCGGTGCGGCGCTGGCGCAGAACGATGATCCGGCGCTCTGGCTGCAGTATGGCCAGTGGTCGACCGACTACCTGCGCGAGGTGCAGGGCGCGGACAAGCGCAAGTATGGCCGCCGCGCCTTCCTGGCCTCGATCAATGCCTATCTGCGCACCGGCGACGATGCGCAGCGGATCACTGCGCTGTACGATCTGGCCCGCGCGCTGGAGGCCGACAAGCGCGGCCGCCTGATGATCCCCGCGTTGCGCCTGGCCGAAAGCATCGGCCCCCGCGCCGATGTCTCCGCGCTGCTGGACGATGCCATCGGCAAATACGGCTTTCGCATCGACGATCACGTCGTCGAGGCCGACAGCGCCACGCCGCGTATCTGCGCCAGCTTCAACGAGCCGCTGGTGCGCGTGGGGCAGGACTATGCGCCCTATGTCAAGCTGCCCGATCCGCGTCTTGCCGTGGTGCAGGATGACGAACGCATCTGCGTGACCGGTGTCGAGCATGGCAGCCGCTATACAATCACCTTCCGCTCTGGCCTGCCTGCCAAGTCGGGCGAGGAACTGATCCGCGACGTGCCGATCACTGCCTATGTCAGCGACCGCACTCCGACCCTTGGCTTTCCGGGCCGGGCCTACGTTCTGCCGCGCACGGCGGATGCGGGCATTCCGATCGACACTGTCAACCTCGACGAGGTCGATCTGACCCTGCGCCGCGTGTCCGACCGCAACCTGGTGCGCGCGATCCAGGAAAACTACTTTGGCCGCCCGCTGGGCCGCTATGACGAAAACTACTTTGCCCGCGACGTGGCCGAGGAGATCTGGACCGGCACCGGCGTGGTGGAAAACCGCCTGAATGCCGATATGATGACCCGCCTGCCGATGGGTGAGGTGCTGGGCGACCTGCCGGCCGGGATCTATGCGCTGACCGCCGCCGTGCCGAACCCGAAACGCGGTGAAGGACGCCGCGCGACGCAGTGGTTCATCCTCTCCGACATCGGTCTGACGACCCTGCAGGGCACCGACGGCCTGACCGTCTTTGCCCGCGACCTTGGCGACGCCTCGCCGATGGCCGGGCTCGAGGTCTCGTTGCTGGCCGAGGCCAACCGCGTGCTGGAGACCGTGACAACCGATGCCGATGGCGTGGCGCGTTTCGCGCCGGGCCTGTTGCGCGGCAAGGGCGGTACGGCGCCCGCGCTGGTCATGGCCAAGAGGGGCGAGGAAGACCTTGCCTTCCTGTCGCTGACCGATCCGGCCTTTGACCTGTCCGACCGTGGCGTCGCGGGCCGCGCACCCGCCGGGCCGCTGGATGCCTTCGTCGCCACCGATCGCGGCGTCTATCGCGCGGGGGACGAGGTCAACGTGACCGCCCTGTTGCGGAATGCGCAGGCCGATGCGGTCAACGATGTGCCGCTGACCGCCGTTCTGACCCGGCCTGATGGCGTCGAATACTCCCGCCATATCTCGGACGGGGGGGATGCGGGCGGCCATGTCTTTACACTGCCGCTGGGCCCGACGGTGCCGCGCGGCACTTGGCGGCTGGCCGTCTACGCCGACCCAAAGGGCGAGGCGCTGAGTTCGGACACTCTGCTGGTCGAGGATTTTGTACCCGAGCGCATTGATTTCGACCTGTCGCTGCCAGAGGGGCCGATCAACCCGCTGTCGCCGCCGCTGCTGGAGGTGGACGCACGGTATCTCTTTGGGGCCCCGGGCGCCGACCTGGACATCGAGGGCGAGTTGCGCCTGTCCACCGGCACTCGGCTGGATACCTTCCCCGGCTATCGCTTTGGTCGTCACGACGACAACGCGCTGACCCGGATCGAAAGCTTTGCCGCCGATCTGACCACGGATGCCACAGGCGCCGCACAGCTGACCCTGCCGATGCCCGACATCGACCCCAAGGGCCGCCCAATGACGGCCACCGCCACCCTGCGCCTGTCCGAGGCCTCGGGGCGTCCGGTGGAACGTCTGATCTCGCGGTCCGTGGCCCCGCCGACCCCGATGATCGGGATCAAGCCCGCCGCCGAGGAATTCGCCGAAGGTGCCGAGGCGCGGTTCGAGGTGATCGCCGTGGGGCCGGACCTGCAACCGCAGGAGATGGAGGTCAGCTGGCAGGTCAACCGCGTGCGCACGCGCTACCAATGGTATCAGAACTACGGCAACTGGTACTGGGAGCCGATGACAACCCGCGAGACCGTGGCCAAGGGCACCGGCACGCTGGGCGCCGACCCGCTGAAGATCGCGGCGGAGGTGGATTGGGGCCAGTACGAGGTCGTCGTGGAACGCGCCGACGGTGCCTACCTGGCCGCCTCGATGGGTTTTTCGGCAGGATGGTACGCGCCTGCCGATGCCGCCGACGCCCCTGACATGCTGGAACTGTCGCTGGACAAGCCCGCCTATCAGCCGGGCGACAGCGCAACCCTGCGCATGGTCCCGCGCTACGCGGGCAAGGCGGTTGTCACCGTGCTGGCCGACCGCGTGATCTCCATGCAGGCGGTGGACGTGGCCGAGGGGGAAAACACCCTGACCCTGCCCGTGACCGAGGATTGGGGCGCTGGTGTCTATGTCACAGCGCAGGTGATCCGCCCGATGGACGTGACGGCGGGCCAGAATCCGGCCCGAGCCCTCGGCCTGACCCATGCCAGCGTCGATCCCGGCGATGCGAAACTGAAAGTCGGATTCGACGCGCCTGCCGAGAGCGCCCCGCGTGGGCCGCTGACCGTGAAGGTGCGGATCGACAACGTGACACCGGGTGAGCAGGCCTATGTCACCGTTGCTGCCGTCGACCTGGGGATCCTGAACCTGACGGGCTTCGACACGCCGGACCCGGCGGGTCATTACTTTGGCCAGCGCCGACTCGGGGTTGAAATCCGCGACATCTATGGCCGCCTGATCGACGGCATGAACGGCGCGATGGGCGCCGTGCGGTCCGGTGGTGACGGCGCCGCGGGCATGCGCCTGCAAAGTCCGCCGCCGACAGAGGCGACCGTCGCATTCTTCTCCGGCCAGTTGCCGGTGGGCGAGGATGGCACGGTCGAGGTCAGCTTTGACATTCCCGATTTCAACGGCACTGTCCGGCTGATGGCGGTGGCCTGGTCGCCCAAGGGGGTCGGCTCTGCCGAGGCGGGCGTGCTGGTGCGCGACCCGGTGGTGATCTCGGCCTCGCTGCCGCGCTTCCTGTCGCCGGGCGACGAAAGCCGCCTGCTGCTGGAACTGACCCATGCCAAGGGCGAGACCGGCGAGATGCCCCTGACCGTCACCGGTGATGGCGTGACGCTGGACACCGGCGCCTTGCCTGCGAACGTGACGCTGGGCGAGGGCGAAAAGACCGCGCTGGACATCCCGCTGACCGCGGGTGCCGTGGGCGATCACAAGATCCAGATCGCCGTGATCACGCCAGATGGCCAGCGCCTGACCAAGGACCTGACGCTGGGCGTGCGCTCGAACGATCCGGATGTGGGCACCACCCGCCGCATCCAGTTGGCCGCAGGTCAGACCTTTACGCTGGACGATCAGGTCTTTGCCAACCTTCGCCCCGCCGGAGCCTCGGCGATGGTTTCTGCCGGGCCGCTGGCGCGCTTTGACGTGCCGGGCATGCTGGCCTCGCTGGACCGTTACCCCTATGGCTGCACCGAGCAGGTGACGTCGAAGGCACTGCCGCTGCTCTACATGTCCGCGATTGCCGAGCCCCTGGGCCTGGGCGACACGGACCGCATCGACCTGCGCATCGAGCAATCCATCGCCCAGGTGCTGACCCGACAGGCATCCAACGGGGCTTTCGGGCTCTGGGGTGCGTGGTCGGGTGATTTCTGGCTGGACGCCTATGTGACGGACTTCCTCAGCCGCGCCAAGGCGGCGGGTTACGAGGTGCCGGACACGGCTTGGCAGAACGCGCTCGACAACCTCAAGAACCGGATCGCCTATGCGCCGGACTTCGACAAGGGCGGGCAGGACATCGCCTATGCCCTGATGGTCCTGGCGCGAGAGGGTGAGGCCGCGATGGGCGACCTGCGCTACTACGCCGACGAAAAGGCGGCGGATTTCGCAACGCCGCTGGCGCAGGCGCAACTGGGCGCCGCGCTGGCCAGTTATGGAGACCAGCCGCGCGCAGATGCGATGTTCGGCCGGGCCGCGGCCCGTCTGCTGGCCACGCCGGTGTCGACGAAACAAGGCTATCGTTCCGACTATGGCAGTTCCCTGCGCGACGCGGCGGGCCTGCTGGCCCTTGCGGTCGAGGCGCGGTCTGACCGGTTCGACCGCAACGACGTGGTGCGGCGGATTTCCTCTGTCGACCGTCCGCTGTCGACGCAGGAAAAAGCCTGGGCGCTCTTGGCGGCACACGCGATGGTGCAAGATCCGACCGTCTCTGGGCTTGCCCTGAATGGAGAGCCGCTGTCCGGTCC
Organism: Antarctobacter albus; assembly: GCF_900101505.1. GTDB lineage: Bacteria > Pseudomonadota > Alphaproteobacteria > Rhodobacterales > Rhodobacteraceae > Antarctobacter > Antarctobacter albus. The sequence goes on along the minus strand of NZ_FMZI01000009.1, from coordinate 9,526 downwards.
CTTCGTGCGCCGGATCGAGGCCGAGGGGTTGGAGCCTGTGAGCCTGACCAACACCTCGGACAAGCCGACCGACATCACCCTGACGACCCTTGGCAAGCCATTGGGCGCGACCGAGGCGACGGGGTATGGCTATGCGCTGACCCGCGAGTATTTCACGCTGGAGGGCGAGCCGGTTTCGGATATCCGCGCGGGCGACCGCATGGTCGCCGTGCTGACCATCAAGCCTGCGGAAAAGACGGGCGCGCGCCTGATCCTGGACGATGCGCTGCCCGCGGGGTTCGAGATCGACAACCCCAGCCTGCTGCGCTCGGGCGATATCCGGGCGCTCGACTGGCTGGAACTGGCCAGCGCCGAACACACCGAGTTCCGTGCCGAGCGTTTCCTGGCCGCCATCAACCAGGAGTCGGACAAGCCGCTGAAGCTGGCCTATATCCTGCGGGCGGTCTCGCCCGGCACGTTCCACCACCCGGCGGCGCTGGTCGAGGACATGTACCGGCCCGAATACCGGGCGGTCACCGCTTCCGGCAGCGTGACGATCCTGCCATGAGCGGCGAGACGGTAGCGACGATCCATTGGCGGGCGCTGGACCGCGACGGGGAAGACAAGTGCCGCCTGGCGCGGCTTGACCAGGGCTGGATGCTGGTCGGTCACGCCCGGTTCCGCGATGCCACCGGCTGGGCCGCGCTGGACTACGTGATCCGCGTCGGCGCGGACTGGTGCACGACCAGTGCCGACATCACCGGCGACTACGGCGGTGATGCGGTCGCGCTGCGTTTTGCGCGGGGTGAGGATGGCTGGACCGTGAACGAGGCTCTGCGCCCCGATCTGGCAGGGGCCGAGGACGTGGACCTGGCCTTTACCCCCGCGACCAACCTGATGCCCTTGAACCGCGTGCCAGAAGTCGGGCGGCTGGAGACGACATCGGCCTGGCTGCGCTTTCCCGGCCCGCAGGTGACACCGCTGACACAGGCCTACACCCGCGAACGCGGCGGGCTGGTGCGTTACGAGGCGCAGGAAACCGAGTTCGAAACCCATCTGTCGGTCGACACCCACGGCTTTGTCACCCGTTACCCGGGCCTCTGGGAGGCGGATGTGTGAAACGGCTTGTCGTACTCGTCGTGCTGCTGTGGTCGGCGGCCTTCGCGCGCGACCGGTTCGACGATTTCATCGACGCCACGGAGATTCCGGTGCTGGTTCACGCGACCTCGCCTGAGGTTCGGGACCGTAACGGGCATCTTCTGCGCGCCTACACGATCGAAAACGGGCTCTGGCGCATGGAGGTCTCTCCGGACCAGGTCGACCCGCTGTTCTTCGAGATGCTGGTCGCCTACGAGGACAAGCGGTTCTACAGCCATCCCGGTGTCGATCTGCGCGCCACGATTCGGGCTGCCGGGCAGGCGATCCGGCATGGAGAAATCGTATCGGGCGCCTCGACCCTGACGATGCAGGTGGCGCGGTTGCTGGAGGACGGCACCACGGGGCAATGGCGCGGCAAGCTACGGCAGATGCGGCTGGCGCTGGCGCTGGAACGGCGCCTGGACAAGCAAGAGATCCTGGCGCTCTACCTGCGGCTTGCGCCCTATGGCGGCAACGTCGAGGGGCTGCGCGCCGCCTCGCTGATCTGGCTGGGCAAAGAGCCGTCGCGGCTGACACCGGCCGAGGCGGCGCTGCTGGTCTCGCTGCCACAGGCCCCCGAGAGCCGCCGCCCCGACCGCCACCCCGAGGCGGCGCGGAATGCCCGCAACCGCGTGTTGCAGCGCATGGCCGGCGCCGGGGTGATCCCGATGGAGGCGGCGGAATCCGACAGTCTGGACCCGGCCCCCCTGGGCCGTCAGCCGATGCCGCAACTGGCCCCGCACATGGCGGACCGGGCGGTGGCGATGGGACCGGGCCGCCACGACCTGACGCTGGACCGGGATTTGCAGGCCGGGTTGGAGAAGCTGGCCCGGAGGTACATGTCGGGCCGGGGTGAAAAGCTGTCGGTTGCCCTGGTGCTTGCGGATCACCAGAGCGGTGAAATCCTCGCCTCGGTCGGGTCCAAGGATTACACCGACATGGCAGCGCAGGGCTTTGTCGACATGACCACCGCACAGAGGTCGCCTGGCTCGACGCTGAAACCGCTGGTTTACGGGCTTGCCTTCGATCGCGGGCTGGCCCATCCCGAGACGCTGATCCTGGACACGCCGGTCCAGTTCGGAACCTATGCGCCGCAGAATTTCGACGGCGAATACCGGGGAGAGCTGCCGGTACGCCGGGCGCTGCAACTGTCGCTGAACATCCCCGTCGTCCGCCTGACAGAGGCGCTGGGCCCGGCGCACCTGATGGCGGCGCTGGAACGGGCGATGGTCGATCCGGGTGTGCAGGGCGGTGCGCCGGGGCTGGCGCTTGCCTTGGGCGGCGTTGGCCTGACGCTCGAGGAGATGGTGCAGCTATATGCGGCGCTGGCACGAGGCGGCGAGGCGATCCCGTTGCGGTGGCGGGCCGGAGTGGACCCGGACAAGGCACCGTCGCAGCGCGTTCTCAGCCGCACCAGCGCCTGGCAGGTTGGCAACATCCTCGCCGACCTGCTGCCGCCCCCCTCGGCGGGGCCGCCGGGGCGCGTGGCTTACAAGACAGGCACATCCTACGGGCATCGCGATGCCTGGGCACTGGGTTGGACCGGGCAACACGTGGCGGGGGTCTGGATCGGGCGGCCCGACGGCACGCCTGTGCCTGGCGCTTTTGGCGGCGACCTGGCGGCGCCGCTATTGTTCGAGGCACTGGGCCGCGTCGAAAGCCGGTTCGAACCCTTGCCCCCGCCGCCGCCTGAGACGCTGCTGGTCAGCCGCGCGCAATTGCCCGAAACGCTGCAGCGTTTCGGGCCGCGCGACACGGTGGCCGAGCTGAAACTGACCTTCCCGCCCGAGGGCGCGCGGCTGGCGGCGACCGGGCTGGGCGTACCGATCAAGCTACGAGGCGGTGTGGCGCCCTACACGCTGCTGGCGGATGGCGCCGTGCTGGCGACCGGTCTGCAAAGGCCCGAGTTCTTTGCTCCGCTCGCGGTGCCGGGATTTACGACCCTGTCGGTGATCGACGCCAAGGGGGCCGCGGGGCGGGTGTCGATCGAGTTGCGGTAGGGGCGGTTTCGCCGCGCGATGCGCGGCGACCGGCGCGGGCTGCGCCCGCGTATCGGGGGCTCTGCCCCCCCGCCTGCGGCGTCCCCCGGAGGTATTTTTCTGCCCAAAGAAATAGGGGTCTGTGCAGGATGTGCCAGTCCTGCGCATCGATGTGATTCGGCGAAGCCTTGCCGTCTGATTCGGATCGGCAATTCCCCGCGCACAAAATGGCATTGACGTGCTAGAATCACCCAAAAGGTCCGAGCAGACGGAGCAAAACATGGCACAGGTGCTGTGGCGGCTGGCAATGGCCGCCGTCCTTCCGGTTTTCGCAGGCATGGCCCAGGCGGCGCAGATCACCCTGTCGGAAGGGCAGGACATGGGCTGTCAGTTGCGCATCGACGGCGAGATCGTCAGCGGCGATGCCGAGGCGTTGCGAGCGATCCTGGAAGACATGCCCTGGCCCGATGGCACCAGCCCGGTGGGGCAGCGCATTTGCCTGGACAGCCCCGGCGGCTCGCTGATCGAGGTGGTGCGCATGGCGGATATCGTCAAGGCGCGTTTCATGGGCACCGCCATCGCCGAGGGGGCCACCTGCGAGAGCACCTGCGCCCTGCTGTTCCTGTCCGGGCGCTTTTCGCATCCGGAATCCGATGGTGCGGCCATTCCCGACCGGGTCCTGCATCCGCGCGGGACACTTGGCTTTCATGCCCCGGCGCTGGTGGAGGAAGACCGCAACTATAGCCGGGACGAGGTCAACGCGGCCTATGCCCGGGCCCTGGGCAGCATGGGTGAGGTCTTGCGCGTCACCTCGGACATCCCCGAGTCGCTGTTCCTGACGATCCTGAACACGCCGGCCAGCGACATGAGCTATGTCGAGACGGTGGAACAGGCGGCGCGCTGGCAGATCGAGGTGGCACCGGTGTCCCTGACAGCCTCGGACATCGAATCCTCGTTGCGGTTTGCCTGTCTGAACGGTGACGGCGGCATGCTGGATCAGCGCGCGTCGGACAGTTACCTCTATGGCTCTGCCAACCTGCCTTTCACCTTTGGCAACCTTGGGCCGGACCGGGCACAGGTGACGTCGCGCGGCGGCTTCCGGGCCGAGGACTCGGCCAATTGCGAAATGACCTTGCGGGCCGACGGCGATCCCCTGGACCGGATAGGCTACCTTGTCATGGATGGCGCGGGCGCCAACGAGATCTCGCGCCGCGAGGTCTATCCCTACATGTTCCACGATCCGCGCCTGCCACTGTCCGCGCTGCCGGTGGTGCGCAGCCCGGCCGAAACCGGCGAGCAGATCTTTTTCGCCGCGATCCAGGCGGCTGCGCGCGCGGAACTCTCCGAGGTCGAGATCCGGTCCTGCTGGCTGCTGAACCCTGAGGCGCGGATCGTCAACGTCAACGAATACGTCAACCTGCGCGGCGGACCGGGGTTCGAGGCCGAGGTGCTGCGGCAGGTGCCGCTGGGGGAAAGGGTGCGGGTGATTGCCACCCAGGACCTGCGGACGCCCGAAGGCGGTGACAGGGCGCGCAGCTGCATGAAGGCCTGCAACAACCTGGCGCTGGACAACGGGGACGCGGACCTGCGGGCCGAAGTGGACCGTTGCATCGAGGGCAATGTCTTTTGGTACGAGATCCGCGACGGATCGGGCACCGCCGGTTACGTCAGTCGCAAGTTCCTGGCGGATTGATCGGGTCGCTGGCGGCTGCGCCGCTGTGCATTCCCGGCTTCGTGTGATTCCGGAGCCGTGCTAGCCTTTGGACTGTATTTCGCAGCAGGAGCCCCGATATGACCAGCGCGCTTCGCCTCCTTCTCCTTGCGGTCTTCTGTTTCCATGTCCTGACCGGGACCCGGCCCGCCTCGGCGGCGACCATCACCCGGGGTGGCGATGCGGTCATGGGGTGCAGGTTCTCGATTTCAGGGCAGATCGAGGAGGGGGATGCGGATGCCCTGCGCGCCCTGCTGGACCAGATTGGCTTTACCGCCGATTACTCGCCGGTCGGACGCCGCATCTGCCTGGATTCCCCTGGTGGAGGCTTGCGCGAGGCGCTGGCGATGGCCGACCTGATCGGGGAGCGTGCCTATGGCACCGCCGTACCCGCAGGCGCTGCCTGTGAAAGCGCCTGCGCTGTCATTTTCCTGGCGGGCCGCTACCGCCATCCCGAGGCGGGCGGCGCCCATAGCAACGACAGGCTGCTGCATCCGCGGGGCAGGCTGGGCTTTCATGCGCCCTCTCTGTTGCTGGGGGAGCGCGCCTATACGCGTGACGAGGTCGATACCGCCTATGCCATCGCGCTCGACAGCATGGCGGGGGTGTTGCGGCACCGCGCAGACATGGGCACAGCGATCCCGGATTCCCTGTTCCTGGCGTTGCTGGGGCACGCCACCCTTCGAGATGACATATGTCGAGACGGTCGGTCAGGCCGCGCAATGGGAGATCGCGGTGGCGCCGGTGGCCTTTCCCGCCGGCAACGCGCAACAGGCGCTGAGCAATCTCTGCTGGCACGTCGATTCCGGCCTGATCGACTATCCGCTTCAGTCGGAGCCGAGGCCGCTCGATTTCACCTACGAGGAAATCGAGGACACATCGGTTTACGCCCTCAGCAACCGCAGGTTCCGCTACGAGGGCTCTGCCCGCTGTGAACTGCGCATCTTCGGAGATTACGGACCTGTCCGCTACATGGGCGGGGCCTCTTACACCGGCGGCGCAACCGATCAGGACATCAGCGGGCAGGCGTTTCCCTACATGCTGTACCCGCCGGATACGCCCATCGCGGATCTGCCGGTCTGGACCGAGGGGGATGACGCCCATGTCCGCGCCTTTTTCCGCGCGGTGCAGGATCCCGGATCGGCTGGTGGCGCTGTCGGCGGGTTCAACAACTGCCGTCTGGCCAGCACCTCGGCCCGGGTCATCAACGTCAATGAATTCGTCAACCTGCGCGCCGCACCCGGCCTGCGCGCGCCCATCGTCGGGCAGGTGCGGCTGGCGGACCGGGTGCAGGTGCCCGACACCGGTCGCCTTTTGCCCCTGCGTGACAGTGAACGCGGACAGGAGTGCCTGAATTTCTGCCGTGCGCTGACCGAATACCCGTCATCAGAGGACGTCCGGCGCCGGGCCGAAGGCTGCATTGCCGAGAACATGCTGTGGTACCAGGTCGTCGCGCCAGACGGGAACACGGGGTTCGTCAGTCGGCATTTCCTGGCCGAGTGACTGACGGATAACCTGACTTGCGGTGCCCGGTCTGGCTGGCTTCCCTGAGGCAGAGGCGACATGAGCAGGAGAGACAGGATGCGAAAGATCCTTTGGGCCGGAGTTTTGGGGATGGTGTGTTCGGCCTCGATGGCCAGCGCGCAGGCGCGGGGCACGGCCCAGCCGATCCCGGATGCCACCTGGGCCGCGATGCAGGGTGTCAGCTGGCACGCGAACCTGCCCTGTCCGGCGCGCGAAGACCTGCGCCTGCTGACCGTGCCCTATGTGGATTTCAAGGGTCGCACCCGGCAGGGAGAGCTGATCGTTGCCGCCGATGTGTCCAGGGACATCCTGGACATCTTCGCCGATATTCACGCCGCCGGGTACCCGATCCAGAGCATGCGGCTGGTGCATCACTTTCGCGGAGATGACGGGTTTTCGATGGCGGCCAACAACACAAGCGCCTTCAATTGCCGTGTCGTGGCGGGGACTTCGCGTCTGTCCCAACATGCGCTTGGCCGCGCCATCGACATCAACCCGGTGCAGAATCCCTTTGTCACCGGCGGTCGCACCTCGCCTTCTGCGGGGGTCGACTACGACGATCCGGGAGAACGGGGCGCACGGCCCCGGGGGGTGATCGTTGCCGGGGATCCCGTGGTGACAGCCTTCAGGAAACGCGGCTGGGGCTGGGGCGGCGACTGGACCTCGATGAAGGATTACCAGCACTTCTCTGCCACCGGGAACTGAGAAGACAGCGGAAAACCGCGCCCCGGCGGTTGAGGTCGGGGATACCGTAATTGAATGACCGCGCGCGTCGGCGCCCAATGGATGACAGGTTGGCAGACCAGTCTGCCCCGTTTTTCCGCACCGGGCCGCGCCCGGTTATTTTCAGAGGAAACAGATATGAAACCGAATTTTATTAATCGCCTCGCAGGGGCGGGTCTTGCCGCCCTCGTCACCTTGACCGTCTCCGGCGCAGCCGAGGCCCAGCAGTGGGTTTCTCGGCATGGCATGACCAGCGCGCAATACCAGTCATGGTTCGACACCTACAAGGCGCAGGGCTATCGCCTGGCCGATATCGACGCCTACAGCGTGGGCGGCAAGGGCTATTACGCCGCCATCTGGTCGAAATCCGGCGGTGGCGCCTGGGTTGCGCGTCACGGGCTGCAGGCGCCCGCCTACCAGCAGACCTTCGACAACCTGACCGCCAAGGGTTATGCCCCGGCCTTCATCGATGCGATGAGCCTCGGCTCCGGGCTGTTCGCGGGGTTCTGGCAAAAGTCGGGCGGTGCCTGGGTCGCGCGGCACGGATTGTCAGGCCAGAAATACCAGCAGGAATTCAACAAGTGGGTCGGGCAGGGCTACCGGCTGGTGGATGTCTCGGGTTACTCGGTGAACGGTCAGGCCCGCTATGCCGCGATCTGGAAGAAACAGGGCGGCAGCGCCTGGCAGGCGCGCCACGGCATGAGCAGTGCCAGCTACCAGCAGACCTTTGACGCGATGAAGGCACAGGGCTATCGCCCGGTGCACGTTGACGGCTACACGGTGAACGGCAAGCCTTACTTCGCGGCCATCTGGGACAAGGGCAAGGGCGGCTGGGTCGCCCGGCACAATCTGACCTCGTCGCAATACCAGGCAGAATTCGACAAGTGGGTCGGTCAGGGATACCGCCTTGTGGATGTGTCGGGCTACGAGGCCGGCGGCAAGGCCCGATATGCCGCCATCTGGCATCGCTGAGCAGGCGCCACAACGTCAGGGGCGCGGTGTCAGTCCGCCGCCCCCTTGTCTGCGCCAAAGACCAGGCCCGCATGCCGTTCCAGGTAGATGCGCAGCCAGGGCGTGAACCGATCCGGCGTCTCGCGCACTTCGGCCTCCAGATCGCGGCGCGGGACCCAGCGGATGTCCATGACCTCCTCGGGGTTCGGTGCCAGCGTCATCCCGGGCCCCGCTTCGGCCCGAAAGATCTCGACCACCTCGTGTTCGATCATGCCGCCGCCCACCCCGGCCCGGTATTCCACCTGTCCCATATGATGGGGCACGACGCCCGTGATGCCCAGTTCGTCCTGCAGCCGCCGCATCGCGCAGGCGGCTGCGGTTTCGTCCCAGTCGGGGTGGGTGCAGCAGGTATTCGCCCAAAGCCCGGGTGTGTGGTACTTGCTCAGGGCCCGGCGCTGGATCAGCACTTGGTCCCCGCGGGTGACAAAAACTGACACGGCCTTGTGTTTCAGGCCGCGTTCGTGGGCTTCCAGCTTTTCCACCGGTTGCAGGGTGCCATCCACCCAGGCGGGGATCATGATCGTCATGGCAGTCCGGGGCTTGGCCCCTCGTGATGGGTCAGGATTGATCACTTATAGCGGCAGGGGCGGGGTCTTTGCACGCCGAAACAGCGCGGCCCCTCGTTCACCTCCGGAAAACCGGACTGTGCCATGCTGCCCCGTGCCCCTAGGCTGCATGGGCATTTGCCTGTGCCGGGACAGTCCGGCCGGGCCCCGAAGATTGAGACCGGAGACGACCGATGGATTTCGACGCGCTGTTCGCTGCCCAACTGAACAACCTCAAGGCAGAGGGCAACTACCGCGTCTTCGCCGAGCTGGAGCGGGACTGCGAGACCTTCCCCAAGGCCCGGCGCCGGGCAGAGGGAGGTGCGCAGGACCTCACCGTCTGGTGTTCGAACGACTACCTCGGGATGGGCCTGCATCCTGACGTGCGTGCGCGGATGAAGGAGGTGGTGGACCAGTGCGGCACCGGGGCGGGTGGCACGCGCAACATATCCGGCACCAATGCGCACCACGTCGCGCTGGAGGCGGAACTCGCCGACCTGCACGGCAAGGAGGCGGCGCTGCTCTTCACCTCGGGTTATGTCTCGAACTGGGCCGCGCTTTCGACCCTGGGCAGCCGGCTGGCGGATGCGGTCATCCTCTCGGACGCGGCCAATCACGCCAGCATGATCGAGGGCATCCGCCATTCCCGCGCCCGCAAGGTGATCTGGAAACACAACGACCCTGAGGACCTGGACCGCAAGCTGGCGGCGCTGCCCGCCAACGCGCCCAAGATCGTCGCCTTCGAATCCGTCTACTCGATGGATGGCGACATCTGCCCGATGGCCGAGATCGTCGAGGTGGCGGAACGCCACGGCGCCATGACCTATCTCGACGAGGTGCACGCCGTGGGGCTTTACGGTCCGCGCGGCGGCGGCATCGCCGAGGCCCGCGGCCTGGCCGACCGGATCACCCTGATC
>NZ_FMZI01000012.1 GCF_900101505.1 Antarctobacter albus | reverse complement strand
GCTTGATTTGATCCAGTAACAGCAAGGTTGAAGACAACCTCGTTACGGACTTCAAGGCATACACCATACGTGTCATGACATGGACAACAGCTTGATTGATGCCGCACCTGGCATGGTTGGGTGTGGGCTCCCGTGACATTTGCTCCGCAAATGCACTGACGCCCACCAAAACCATCGCCGCGTCGCGGCAATGGTTTTTACTCGGTTTGGTGGTCATAGCGTGAGCAAAACACCCGGATCCATTCCGAACCCGGCCGTTAAGTGCCACCGCGCCAATGGTACTGCGTCTCAAGACGTGGGAGAGTAGGTCGCCGCCAAACCTAGTAAAAACCAAATCACTCTATGCGACATACGAAACAAGAGCCCCGTCCGGTTTATCCGGCGGGGCTTTTGCTGTTTCGGATCAGAAATTTCGAGCTGCCTCTTTCAGCAGATCCAGCATGCGGCGTTGGGCGGTGGTCGGCATCCAGTCGCGGCGAAGTGTGACGCCGATCTGGCGTGCGGGAACATCCGGTTGAATCGGAAGTGCTGTCATCAGGCCGTGCTGTACCTCGGCGGCAGCCTGCCAGCCGGAAATGCAGCCAAGCATCTCGCTCTGACGCAGCGTTTCCCGCATCAAGAGGACAGAGCCGCTTTCGATGACGTTCTCCGGCGGTCTCAATCCGTGTTTGGCAAAGAACTCTTCGAATTGACGCCGGGCAGGGGCGCCCAGGCGGGGGACGATCCAGGGCCATTGAACCAGGCTTGCGATTGTCGGAGCGGATTCCTTTGTCAGCGGATGCCCGGGGCCGGACACGAAGCACAGACGATCGTCGAAGAGCGGGTGTTGTTCGACCTCCGCGACCGGAGCGGGATCTCGCAACGCTCCGATGATGGCATCGACCTCGCCGGCAACGAGGCCGGCCAGGAGATCCTCATAGCGACTGTCGTGTACGATGACCGGCGTTTCGGGTCGTTCCTGCCGGAAGGCGACCAGTGCCGCGGGCAGGAGGTTGGTTCGCGAGAGGGGCAGGGCGCCCAGAACCACGCGCCCGCCTTCGCGCCCGTCGAACTCTGCCAGGTCCGCCTCTGCCTGGTCCAGCTCGGCAAAGGCGAGCCGCGCGGCCCTGCACAGCGACAGGCAGGCCCGTCGGGGGACCAATCCACTGCGCGCCCGGTCGAACAAGGATCGACCCGCCGCACGTTCCAGCTCGGTCACGGCGCGATGGACCGTCGGTTGCGCCAGGCCCAGTTGCCGTGCGGCCAGAGTGACATTGCCGCTCTGGGCGGTTGCGATCAGCGCGATCAACTGGGAATGCGTCACCACGCGCGACAGGCCGGGGGCAAGGGCATCGAGGGCTGGGTCCAGCCGGTCGAGCGCGCGCCGGACCCTTGCCAGCAGTACCTGACCGCGATCCGTCGGAAAGGCTCCGGTACTGTTGCGGTCGAACAGGGCGCTGCCCACGGCCGTTTCCACCTTGTGCAAGGCGTGCGTCACGGCGGTCTGGGACAGGCCGCTGACCTGGGCCGCTCCGGTCAGCGAACGGTGTTCTGCTATCGCAGGCAAGAGACGCAGATGTCTCAGGTTGCGCGGGATCGACTGCCCTTCTGTCACGTCAGTTGAACATCGTATTTGGCAGGATCAGCGAGATTTGCGGGAAGGCAATCAGGACCGCCAGCGTCGCGATCATCGCCAGCCAGAAGGGCAGGACCCCGCGAAAGATTGTCCCCAGTTCGACCTTGGGCGCCACCGACTTGACGATGAAGACGTTGATTCCCACGGGGGGCGAAATCAATCCCATTTCAAGTGTCAGGACCACCAGTACGCCGAACCAGATCGGGTCGATCCCCAGCTCGACAATGACGGGAAAGAAGATCGGCAGGGTCAGGACCAGCATGGCAAAGCCTTCGAGAAAGCAGCCCAGCACAAGGTAGACGAAGAGGATCACCACGAGGGTTCCGATTGTCCCTGCTTCAAGCCCGGCAAGGAACTCTCCGACGACGGTGGGAATATGGCTAAGGGCCAGGAAGGGGTTGATCATATGCGCCGCGATCAGGATCAGCATCACCGTCGCGGTGGTCACGATACTGTCCTTGGAGGCCTCCCAGAAAGCGCGGACCGTCAGGGTGCGGGTGACGATCCCGTAGAGGATCACCAGCCCGGCGCCGACCCCCGCTGCCTCTGTCGGTGAGAAGAGACCGGCGTATATGCCGCCGATGGTCAACAGGATCACCACGAGGATCGGCAGCGCGCCCAGCAGCTTGCGGCTTTTCTCGTCGATCGTGGTGCGGGGACCGGCAGGGCCAAAGGCGGGGCGCACCCAGCACATGATGGTGATGGTCAGGATAAAGGCGCTCAGCAGCAGCAGGCCGGGCAGGACGCCCGCAAGGAACAGCCGCCCGATGCTTTGTTCGGTCAGGATGGCATAGATGACAAAGCCGGTGGAGGGCGGGATCAGGATGCCCAGCGTGCCACCGGCGGCGACCACGCCCGTCGACAGGCGCGGGTCATAATCGAAACGGTCCATCTCTCGCAGGGACACCTTGCCCATCGTCAGGGCCGAGGCGACGGAAGACCCCGACAGGGCCGCGAAGCCGCCGCAGCCAATCACCGTGGCCGAGGCCAGCCCGCCGCGGACCTGCCCGATCACCGCGTAGGCGGCATCGTAGAGTTGTCGGCTCATCCCGGTGACGGTTGCCACGTTGCCCATAAGGATGAACAGGGGAATGATGACCAGTTCCGGGTTCGAGGCCAAGGTAAAGGTCTCGGAGGCCAGCAGCCCCATCGCCGCGTTCCAGCCGTTCAGGTGCCAGATCCCCAGAAAGCCCACCAGGAACATGGCAAAGGCCACGGGAATGCGCAGCATCAGCAGGATCAACAGGGCGGCGATGCCCATCAGGCCGATGGCGCCGATTGTCATGTGGTCTTGCTCCATTCACCGCGCACGTCGCGTCGGGACAGGGTCAGTTCCACCGCCCGCAGGAACATGCCCAGAGCGGTCAGGACGGCGAAGCCGCAAAGGCCCCACTGGAACCAGGCCTTGGGCAGACGCAGCAGGTTTGTCGACAGGTTCAGCATCTGGCTCAGCTTGGCGCTTTCCCAGACCGCCCAGGCGATGAAGGCAAAGATCACGGCTCCAAGGAGGGCCGAGAAGATGTCGATGATGAGGTTCATCAAAGGCGGATAGGTCTTCTGGAACAGGTCGACCGCGATATGCCCGCCGTTGCGGTCACAGAGCGCCATGCCGCCAAAGACAAGCATGACCATGATCATGGTGATCAGGTCCTGGCTGCCGAACATCGGATGACCGAAGGCGCGCCCGATCACGTCCACCAGGATCACGCCGACCTCCGCGATCAGCGCCAGGGCGCCGATGGCCGCGGACAGGCGGATCAGCCCGTCCGCGGTTTTCCTGAGGGCGTTCAGCACTCACTCGCCCCGCATCTTGGCAAGCGCGGCCTCTCCACTGACCTCGCCGACGTAGCCGTTCACCACGTCGGCGACGGCATCCGCAAAGGCCTGCGCCTCTTCCGGGCTGAGGTCGATCACCACGTTGGTGTCGTCGGCGCGGGCCGCTTCAAGCGCGGCATCGGCGGTTGCGTTCCAGGCCATTTCGGCGGATTTGGAAACCTCCATGCCGGCGACGGCGTCGACAGCGGCCTTGGCATCCGCCGACAGCTTGTCATAGGACGACTGGCCCATCACCGTGTAAAAGGCGAGGCGGCCAAGGTTGGCACCAACGGTATAGCTGTTGGCGACCTCGTCCAGCTTGAAGTCCGACAGGGTCGAGGCGCCGGTGATCACGCCGTCGATCAGGCCGGTCTGCAGGGCGTTGTAGACCTGGTTGATCGGCATTTGCACCGGGGTCGCGCCAAGGGCTTCGGCCACTTCGGCGGCTGTGGCGCCGGCGACGCGGACCTTCAACCCCGCAAGGTCCGCAGGGGTGCGGATCTGCACGTCCTTCATGATGAAAATATTCGGTTCCGAGGTCCAGAGCGCGATCGGCTTGGTGGCCGGGAATTCTCCCTTGATCTCGTCGAAGGCGGCCCAGAGTGCCTCGTACCCCGGCTGGTCCAGCGGGATGGCATTGGGCAATTCGACGATCATGGTCTTGCCGAACTGCGAAGAGGTGTACCCCGGCAGACCCCAGACCATGTCGGCGACGCCCTGAACGGCGCGGACGTATTGTTCGACCGGACCGGCTCCCAGCTCGCCGCCGTGATAGCCGCGCACGCTGACTGCGCCATCGGTGGCCGCCGAAAGATCGGCGTTCAGCTTTTCGATCACGCTGGCGTTGATGGTGTGGAAAGGCGGGGTGAAATTGGCGAATTTCAGCTCCTGCGCCTGGGCACTCATGGCAGAGGCGACGGCAAGTGCGGCGCCCGCGATCAGATGGGTCATTTTCATTAAATTATCCTCCCGGTTGGTACGACCGGCCCTCCCCGGCGCGGTCCATCCCCGGGCAAAGTAGTGCATGACCTTGCCCGGGACACAAATTCATTCCGCCCGAAGGCGCATGAATCCTTTTTATTCCGCCGCCTTCGTCCGCCAGCTGTCGGCGTAGTTCTCGCGGGCTTCTTTTGCATAGGGCGTGGGCGAGACGCGTACCCGGATCTCTGCCTGCTTGTGCTTTTCGGTCGAGGTCTTGGCGGTATCGTCCGGTTCACCCCAGCGCAGCGTCAGCACGTCGCCAACCTGCACGTCCTTGTGCACCACGCCCAGAGACAGCATGCAGCGTTCGTTCCAGCTATAGCCGTTGAACATCGACATGCCGACCATCTGGTCGCCCTGCATCACCATGTCGGCGCTGGAGGAGGCATAGTTGGGCTGCGGGAAGTCGATCCACTTGTAGGGCGTGCCCTCCTCGAACCCGCTGGCGATGACCTTCAGCACGTCCTCGCGGTTCCACTCAAAGGTAACCTTCTTGCGGTGGGCGCCCTGGGCCTTGATCTTTTCCAGTGCCGCCTTGCCGATGAAGTCGTCCTTTTTCCAGCCGATGTAGAAATCATAGCCCAGCTCGAACGGGTTGACGTAGTAGTCCTCGATGTTGTCGCTGACAAAGCTGCCGCCGATGGCGCCTGCCGCTTCGTACATGTCGGCACCCAGCCAGTCGCGGTAGTCCGCAAGCATCCCGTCGCCGGTGTAGATGCCCGGCAGGGGAGAGGGGATCCAGCCGGATTCCAGCGTGTTGGTCGAATAGGCCCGGCTGCCGCATTGCACGATGTTCACGCCGGCCTCTTTAGCGGACTCCAGGATCACCGAGTGGATGTAATCCTTGTCTTTGTAGGGGCCCCAGACCTCCAGCCCCGGCGCGCCGGACATGCCGTGGCGCAGCGCCTGCACCTTCTTGGAGCCGATGTTGATCCAGTCGACGTGAAAGAACTTGATGTCCGGGATCGGGCCGCCGTTCATCTTCTCGAAGATCTTGTAGGCCTCGGGCCCCTGGATCTGATAGCGGTAGTGCTCGCGCAGCACGCGCTCGCCCTCGGGGCGCGACGGCGAACGGGGATCGTGGCGCAGGCGCACGTTCCACTTGCCCCAGGCGGCGGCGAACATCAGCCAGTTCGAGGTCGGCGCGCGACCGACGAGGATGTATTTGTCCTCGCGCTCGCGGAAAATGATGTGGTCGCCGATGACATGGCCGTTGGGCGTGACCGGAACAAAGTGCTTGGCCCGGTTCAGGTCGAAATTGGCGAAGGAGTTGATGCCGTGGTGCGACAGGAACTCCGTCGCCTGCGGGCCTTCGACGATGACCTCGTCCATGTGGTGGCTCTGGTCGAACAGCACCGCGCTTTCGCGCCAGGCGGCCTGTTCATTGCGCCAGTTCTGGAATTCCGGCGTCACCACCGGGTAGACATACATCCCGGCCTGGCTGTTGCGCAGCATCTCGACCGGGGTGTTCCACTTCTTCATTGCGTCGTTCAGACTGGGCATTGTTGGTTCCTCTCTCCCTGTGTCAGTCGTGTCACTCCGCGATCAGCGACAGGCCCGGCACCTTTTCCGCAAGGGCCGGCTCTTCCCTGGTCACGTAGTCAAGGTTGGTGCGCGCCAGGCGCGCGTGTTCGCGGGCCAGCGCCTCGGCGCGGCTGCCTTGGCGGTCCATGATCGCCTCAAAGATGGCGCGGTGTTGTCGCTGCGCGCGGGTCAGGCTTTCGCGGAAATCGGGGATCAGTTCCTGCCCCTGCATGAAAGCCGAGGGGGATGCGGCAGGCAGGCGTCCGGCGCGCGCGACCTCGCGCGCCACGACGGGACTGCCTGCAAGGTTGGCCAGCAGGTCGTGGAATTCGCCGTTCAGGGCGACATAGGCTTTGAAATCAAGCGTGCCTGACACCGCTTCGTCCAATTGCGTCAGGACGGTTTCCATGCGCTCGGCCAGTTCCGGGACGGCACCACGTTCGGCGGCAAGGCGGGCCGCGGTGCCTTCAAGCACGCCGCGCATCTCGATCGCGTCGTGGATGTCGGCCCGCGTGAATTGCGCCACGCGGCAGCCACCGGTTTCGATGCGTTCCAGCAGGCCCTCGTCCACCAGCCGGTCCATCGCCTGCCGCAAGGGAGTGCGAGACAGGTCCAGCCGCTCGGCCAGCGCAGTTTCGGCCAGCCGCTCTCCCCCGGCGTAGCTTCCGTTCAGCACCAGCGACCGTAGTTCGATCAGGGCCCGCGCAAATTGCGCGCTGCGTTCCTGGCGATTCATGGGTCTCCTCCCCCAAGTCTCGCCGGGAAAGGTATTCTGTATACATCATCTGTCAAATAACTTTTTTCGGGGGCTATTTTGGGTCCATTTCGTCGTTTCTGTATACAGTGTGCTTCGGGCCAAGAGGGCTGAGCCACCTCGCGTCAGCGGGGGAGAGTTTTCGTTTCTGAGTTTCCGATGGGACTCAAGGCGCCGCAGTGGTGTTCCGCGATGTATCAATGGCGTCTGAACCGGCGCCTCTTGGGCGCCGTATTCAGGCGTCGCGCCGGATCATTTCCTTGTAGAGAGTACGGATGCGGTGAAACACCGGTCCCGCCTTGCCGCCGCCGATCACCCGCCCGTCGATCTCGAACACCGGGGTCTGTGCGCCGAAGGTGCCGGTCAGAAAGGCCTCGTCGGCGCCATAGGTGTCGACCAGAGAGTAGTTGCGTTCATGGACCGGGATTCCGTTCTGGCGGCAGATGTCGATCACCTTTTGCCGCGTGATCCCGTTCATGCAGTAGTCCCCGGTCGAGGTCCAGACCGCGTCCTTGCGCACGATGAAGAAGTTGCAGGCATTGGTCGTGTTCACGAATCCGAAGGGGTCCAGCATCAGCGCCTCATCGGCGCCAGCGCGGACGGCATGGTTCAGCGCGATGATGCAGTTCAGCTTGGAATGCGAGTTCAGCTTGGCATCCTGGGTCAGGGGCAATCCCCGGTGGTGCGGCACTGTGAACAGGGAAATGCCCCGGTCGATGACGCTGTCGTCGGGTTTCGAGTGTTCGGCGATGATGACGATCGTCGGGCCATAGATGCTGAGATGCGGGTGTTGAAAGGGTTTGCGCTTGCGCCCGCGTGTCACCATCAGCCGGATGTGCACATCCGTGGTCATGTCGTTGGCCGCCAGCGTGTCCCATATGGCCTGGGTCAGTTCCTCGCGCGTCTTGCCGATCTCCAGCTCCAGGTAGAGCGCGGCCTCGTAAAGCCGGTCGAGGTGGTCATCCAGAAAGGGAATCTTGCCGTCATAGAGTCGCAGCCCCTCCCAGATGCCGTCCCCCAACAGGAACCCGCTGTCATAGACGGAGACCCGCGCCTCGTCCCGGTGCACGATCTCGCCGTCGACGTAGATCCGGATATCATCGTTGCGCGCATCCGGCGCGGCGTCATGGGTCGAAACATAGTCGTCGGTCATCTTGTTCCCCTCTGGTTCGGCGCGATGTTGACATGGCGCGATGCCAGAGGAAAGCGGGCTTGCCCGGCGTGCGGCGCGGCGGTATTCCTCCGGTATGACGGAAGACACTGACGCCATCTTGGCCAAACTCCCCGCCCGGCTGCGCGAGGCGCGCCGGGCACAGGGGCTATCTCTGGACGCCGTGGCCAAGCTGTCGGGGGTCTCCCGCAGCATGGTCAGCCAGATCGAACGGGGCGAGTCCTCGCCCACCATCGCGACGCTCTGGAACCTGACACGGGCGTTGCAAGTGGACTTTGCGGGCCTGCTCGAAGAAGGCCCGGCGCGCCAGATCGAGGTGCTTCGGTCCGGGGACGTGCCCACGATCGAGCAGCGCGGCAGTGGCTGCACGATCCGCATCCTGTCCCCGCCTGAAGAGGCCGGCCGGCACGAGGTCTACGAGCTGCGCCTTTCCGCCGGCGGCATCCTGGACAGCCTGCCGCATGCGCGGGGCGCGCGCGAGCATCTCAGCGTGATCGAAGGCGAGGTCGAAGTGACCAGCGGTTCGGGCAGCGACCGGCTTGGTCCCGGCGATACCGCGCGCTATGCGGCGGACGTGGCGCATCGGATCGCGGCGCTGAGCCCTGCACGCGCCTTTCTCGTGGTTCAGGATGCGTGATTTGACAGTATAGCGGAAAAAAATCCGTAATTACGAAAATCCCCTATTTCGGAATTTTGTCCGTCATGTTAGCTTGCTCGCAATGGAGGCTGACATGACACACCGATTCCTGACCCATCTGACCGAGACCCTGAGCCAGATCGAGGCCGACGGCATGATGAAGCGCGAGCGCCTCATCACCTCGCCGCAGGGCGGTGAGATCATGGTCGATGGCGAGACGAAAATCTGTCTCTGTGCCAACAACTACCTTGGCCTGGCCGATCACCCCGACCTCATTGCCGCGGCTCAGGCGGCGATGGAGCCGAAGGGCTATGGCATGGCCTCTGTCCGCTTCATTTGCGGTACGCAGGACCTGCACCGCGCGCTTGAAACCCGGCTGGCGCAGTTCCTGGGCAAGGACGACTCGATCCTCTTCGCGGCCTGTTTCGACGCCAATGGTGGCCTCTTCGAGCCGCTGCTGGGACCGGAAGACGCCGTTATCTCGGACGCGCTCAACCACGCCTCGATCATCGACGGGATCCGCCTGTGCAAGGCGCGGCGCTATCGCTACGCCAATTCCGACATGGCGGACCTGGAGGCACAGTTGAAACAGGTGCGTGCGGATGGTGCACGGTTCGTCATGATCGCCACGGATGGCGTATTCTCGATGGATGGCTACCTGGCGAAGCTGCCCGAGATCACGGCGCTGGCTGAAAAATACGAGGCGCTTGTGATGGTCGATGACTGTCACGCCACCGGCTTCATGGGGCCGAAGGGGCAGGGGACGCCGGCGCATTTCGGTGTCGACGTCGACATCCTGACCGGCACGCTGGGCAAGGCCCTGGGGGGTGCCATCGGTGGCTATATCGCCGGGCCGCAACCGGTGATCGACCTGTTGCGCCAGCGCGCGCGGCCCTATCTGTTTTCCAACGCCCTGCCGCCTGCGGTCGTGGCTGCGGGGATTGAGGCCATCCGGTTGGTCGAGGAAGGCGACGCCTTGCGCGCGCGGCTCTTCGACAACGCGGCCTACTGGCGCGCGGGCCTGACTGACCTGGGGTTCGACCTGCTGCCGGGGGAGCATCCCATCATCCCGGTCATGCTGGGCGAGGCAAAGCTGGCGCAGGAGATGGCGGCGAAACTGTTCGACAGGGGCGTCTATGTCTCGGGCTTCTTCTTTCCGGTGGTGCCCAAGGGGCAGGCGCGTATCCGCACGCAGATGAGCGCGGACCTGACGCGCGAGAACCTGGACAAGGCTCTTGGGGCCTTTGGCGCCGTGGGGCGCGAACTTGGGGTGATCAAATGACCAGCAACCAGATGAAGGCGCTTGTGAAGGCGAAACCCGAGGAAGGGTTGTGGATGGAGCGTGTGCCGGTGCCGGAAATCGGGCCGGATGACGTGCTGATCAAGATCAGGGCGACGGGCATCTGCGGCACGGACATCCATATCTGGAACTGGGACGACTGGGCGCAAAAGACGGTGCCTGTCCCCCTGGTGACCGGGCATGAGTTCGCCGGCGAAATCGTCGAGATCGGGCGCAACGTGGATGACCTGACCATCGGCCAGCGGTGCAGCGGCGAAGGGCATCTGATCGGCAAGCACTCGCGCCAGTCGCGGGCCGGAAAGTTCCACCTCGATCCCGAAACACGGGGCATCGGCGTGAACGAGCAGGGGGCCTTTGCCCAGTACCTGCGCCTGCCGGCCTTCAACGTGGTGCCCCTGCCGGACAGCATCCCGGACGAGATCGGGGCGATCCTCGATCCGCTGGGCAATGCGGTGCACACGGCGCTGAGCTTCGACCTCGTGGGTGAGGACGTGCTGATCACGGGTGCGGGGCCGATCGGGATCATGGCGGCGGCCGTCGCGCGGCATGTCGGCGCCCGGCATGTCGTCATCACGGATGTGAACCCGGACCGGCTGGCGCTGGCGGGGCAGGTGGCGGACGTGGCGCCGGTGAACGTGGGTGAAGAAGACCTGAAGGACGTTGTGGCACGGCTGGGCATGAAGGAAGGTTTCGACGTGGGCCTTGAGATGTCCGGCAACCAGCGGGCGCTGGACCAGATGGTCGAGACGCTGGTGATGGGCGGGCGCATCGCGCTCTTGGGCATTCCGCCGGGCAAATCGCCGGTCGACTGGTCGCGCATCGTCTTCAAGGCGATCACGATCAAGGGCGTCTACGGTCGGGAAATCTTTGAGACCTGGTACAAGATGATCGCCATGCTGGAAAACGGGTTGGATGTCAGTCGGGTCATCACCCACCGGTTCCCGGTCGACAGCTTCGAAGAGGGGTTTGCGGTGATGAAATCGGGCAAGTCCGGCAAGGTGGTGCTGGACTGGGCGTGACGGGACACCCTGTACGTTTTGTACAAAACGTACAGGGAATCCGGCATTTTGTACAAAGCGGTAAGGTCTTGATAACGGGTGGCCTCAGACGGCGTAGCGTGTCGCGCCTCGGCGGTTCTCGTCCACCGGCTCGGACAGGACCACCGCCTGGTGCGCGCGCTGATCGCAGTTGGCGCGCGGGCAGACCCGGCAGTTGATGCCGATTTCGGCCGCATGCGGCTGCCGGACGTTCAGGTCCTCGGCGTAGCCGATGCTGCCGACGTGTTCCATCGCGCAGCCCATCGCCACCGCCAGCCGCACGTCCTGCCTGTGGCGGGCAAAGCTGGGGCGGTCCACCGTGCGGGCAAAGACGAAGAACTGCGAACGGTCCGGCATCTCGGCCACCTGGGGCAGAATCAGGCCCGGTGTCCGGAAACAGGTGTGCACCTCCAGCCGGGGGCAGGCGCCGCCGTATTCCGCCAGGTGAAAGTCGGTCGAGTTGAATCGCTTGGTGACGTTGCCGGCCTTGTCGATCCGCAGGAAGAAGAACGGCACGCCCCGCGCTCCGCTGCGTTGCAGCGTGGTGGCGCGGTGGCATGCCTGTTCGAAACTGACACCGAACCGCGTGGCCAGGTGGTCGAAGTCGTATTTGCTCTGCAGTGCCTCGGCCAGGAAACGGTCATAGGGCATCAGCACGGCGGCGGCAAAGTAGTTGGCCAGTTCCACCCGGCAGCGCGCGCGCCCCTTGGCGTCGGTCAGCCCGCTGCGGCCAAGGATGTCGTCCAGCAGGTCCTTCTGTTCCACCAGCGCGGCCACATGGACCAGCTGGAACACCCGGTTGGGATGGTCCAGCGCCTCGGACAGGCGGACCTCGCGGCGTTCGTCGTCATATTCCCTCAGCGAGGTCGGCATCTCGGCCACCGGGACCAGCCGAACCCGCAGGTCCAGCCGGTGCCGCAGCCGTAATTTCAACGCCGGATAGATGTCGTCGGGCGCCACGTTCTCGCCGAACCAGAACCCTTCGGCGGCCTGTTCAAGTGCCTCGAAGTGGTTGCGGTTGCTGCGGAAAAAGTTGTGCACCACGGCCTCGGAGGTCTGCGGCAGGACACGCTGCCCGGTCTCGCCGGAGCTGGCCACGCTCATCAGCTGGTCATTCGTCGCCATGAAGGCGCGGTGCAATTTCAGAAAGCAGGCAGCCAGGTCCGGACTGTGCGCCAGCGCGGCGCGCAGCTGCGGCAGGTCGGGGCGGGCGCCCTCGAACAACGGGTCCTGAAGGACGGCGCGGATGTCGGCCAGTTGCGCCGTGTCGTCGTCCTCGGCGATGTCGCGCCAGTCGACGCCATAGGCCTCGAAAAGCTTGAGCAGGACCGGCACCGACACGCTGCGCTCGTTCTTTTCCAGGAGGTTCACGTAAGAGGTCGAGATGCCCAGGCGCTTGGCCATCTGCACCTGGGTCTGGCCGTGTTCGATGCGCAGCCGGCGCAGGCGGGGTCCGATGAAGGTCTTCATGGTATTTTACAGTATACTAAATTTTACATTTTGACAATTGTGGGTGTTTGTAAAATCTCGCATTTACAGCAGGACCCGGCTTTGTTTCCAGTTTCTGAATGTCTGGCGCATGGTGGCTTTCAACCGCAAGGGAGGAGCACCATGCGCACCGGACAGACCCATCTTTTCATCCCCGGCCCGACCAATGTGCCGGAGGCCGTGCGCCAGGCGATGAACGTCCCGCAGCAGGACATGCGCGCCAGCGACTTTGGCAGCCTGACCCTTGGCCTGTTTTCCGACCTCAAGCGCGTGTTCAAGACCGCGACCGGCGAGGTCATGCTGTTCCCCGGCTCCGGCACTTCGGCCTGGGAGGCGGCGATCACCAACACGCTGAACCCCGGCGACAAGGTGCTGATGGCGCGTTATGGCCAGTTCTCGACCCTCTGGGTCAAGATGGCCGAGATGCTGGGCCTGGAACCCATCGTCGTCGATCTGCCCTGGGGTGCCAGCGCGCCGGTGGGCGAGTTCGAGCGGATCCTGGGCCGCGACGTGCACGATGAGATCAAGGCCGTCTTTGTCACCCACAACGAAACCGCGACCGGCGTCGTGTCGGACGTGGCGGCGGTGCGCCGCGCGCTCGACAGCACGTTCCACGATGCGCTGCTGTTCGTCGATGGTGTCTCCTCGATCGGGTCCATGGATTTCCGGATGGACGACTGGGGTGTCGACCTGGCCGTGACCGGCAGTCAGAAAGGCATGATGATGCCGGCGGGCCTGGGGATCCTGGGTGTCAGCCAGAAGGCGCTGGAGGCGTCGAAGACGGCCACCATGCGCCGCGCCTACTACGATTTTGCCGACATGCGCGCCTTCAATGCCGACGGCTATTTCCCCTATACGCCGCCGACGCCGCTGCTGCACGGGCTGCGCGCCTCGCTGGACCGGATCTTTGCCGAGGGGTTGGAGGCGGTCTTTGCCCGCCACGCGCGTCTCGCCGAGGGCATCCGCCGCGGGGTGAAAGCCTGGGGGCTGGAACTGGTGGCCGAGCATCACAGCTATTACTCGAACACCGTCAGCGCGATCCGCGTGCCCGAGGGCGTGGATGCCCGCGAGGTGCTGCGCATCGCCTATGACGATCTCAACGCCTCTTTCGGGTCCGGCCTTGGTCGTCTGAACGGCAAGGTTTTCCGCATCGGCCACCTGGGCGATTTCAACGAGGGCATGGCGCTGACCGCGCTCAGCCTCGCCGAACTTTCCCTGATGCGCGCGGGCGCCGCCGTGGTCCCCGGCTCTGGCGTCGGTGCGGCGCAGGCCTGGTTCGCGGGCGATATCGAGTACCGGCAGCCCTTCGCGGTGGCCGCCGAGTAACCCCATCCCGACACCCGGGACCCTATGAACGCGCCCCTGCATGGGACGCGGCCGGTCCCCTCATGTTTTGAAGAAAGGTAAGATCCATGTCCCACACGCTGCACCCGCTGCGCAAACAGCGCCTGCACCGCTCTGAACTGGCGGTGCCCGCGTCGAACCCCGCGATGGTCGAAAAGGCCGCCGACAGCGCCGCCGACTATGTCTTTCTGGATCTCGAAGACGCGGTGGCGCCCCCCGAAAAGGACCAGGCGCGCAAGAATGCCGTCGAGCTGCTGAACGACATCGACTGGGCCGGCAAGGGCAAGACGGTTTCGGTGCGGATCAACGGGCTGGACACGCATTACATGTACCGCGACGTGGTCGATATCATGGAAAAGGCCGGCGACCGGGTCGAGACGATCCTGGTGCCCAAGGTGGGCGTGCCCGCCGACCTCTACATGGTCGAGGCGATGATCAACCAGATCGAACAGGCCTGCGGCCTGACCCATCGCGTCGGCCTGGAGGCGCTGATCGAAACCGCGCTGGGCATGGCGAATGTCGAGGCGATTGCACAATTCGGCGGCCGGCTGGAGGCGCTGCACTTTGGCGTGGCCGATTACGCGGCCTCGATGCGGGCGCGCACCGTGAACATCGGCGGGCTGAACCCGAACTACCCGGGTGACCAGTGGCATGCCTCGATCACCCGCATGGTCATCGCCTGCCGCGCCTACGGGCTGCGCGCCATTGACGGGCCCTTTGGCGATTTCGCGGACGGGCAGGGCTTTGTCGATGCGGCGCGCCGTGCCGCCGCCCTGGGCTGCGAGGGCAAATGGGCCATCCACCCCAGCCAGATCGCGATGGCCAACGATGTTTTCAGCCCGCCCGAGGCCGAGGTTTCCAAGGCCGAGCGGATCATCGAAGAGCTCAAGGCCGCAGAGGCCGCGGGCAAGGGGGCGGCCAGCCTCGATGGCAAGATGATCGACGCGGCCAGCGAAAAGATGGCCCGCAACGTGATCGACATGGCGCAGGCGATTGCCGCCAAGGAAACCGGCATCGCCGCAGAATAACCCGCGCAGAGGGAGGATGAGAAATGGACATTCATGAACACCAGGCCAAGGAAATCCTGAAGAGCTTTGGCGTCCCGGTGCCGCGCGGCGGGCTGGCCTATTCGCCGGAACAGGCGGCCTATCGCGCCCGTGAACTGGGCGGGAACGCCTGGGTCGTCAAGGCGCAGATCCATTCCGGCGGGCGCGGCGAAGTGGGCGGCGTCAAGGTCTGCAAGTCCGAGCAGGAAGTGGCCGACTTCGCCCGTGGCCTGCTTGGCCGGCAGCTTGTCACCAAGCAGACCGACGCCAACGGCAAGGGCGTGTTCCGGCTCTGGGTCGAGGAAGCTTCTGACATCGCGCAGGAACTCTACCTGGGCTTTGTCCTGGACCGGAAGACCGAGCGCATCATGATCGTCGCCTCCGGCCACGGCGGGATGGAGATCGAGGACCTCGCCGAGGAAGATCCCGACAGCCTGGTGCGGTCGGTGGTCGATCCGGCGGTGGGGCTGGCCCTGTACCAGGCGCGCGAGCTGGGCTTCCGGCTGGGGCTTGAGCCCAAGCAGGTCGACCAGTTCTCGACCTTCCTGCGGGCCTGCTATCGCGCCTATCGCGATCTTGACGCCATGATGGTCGAGATCAACCCGCTGGTCATCACCGGGTCGGGCGACCTGGTGGCGCTGGATGCGAAAATGTCCTTTGACAGCAACGCACTGTACAAGCATCCTGCCATCGCCTCGCTGCGCGACCCGTCGCAGGAAGACCCGCGCGAGGCGACCGCCTATGACAACGGTCTCGCCTATGTCGGCCTTGATGGTGACATCGGCTGCATCATCAACGGCGCCGGGCTGGCGATGGCCTCGATGGACATGATCCAGCTGGCCGGGGGGCAGCCGGCGAACTTCCTCGACATCGGCGGCGGCGCCTCGCCCGAACGGGTCTGCCAGGCCTTCCGCACGGTCTTGTCGGACCAGAATGTCTCGGTGATCCTCGTGAACATCTTTGCGGGCATCAACCGCTGCGACTGGATCGCGAAGGGTGTGATCCAGGCCTACAAGGAGGTCGGTATCGACCTGCCCGTGGTGGTGCGCCTGAGCGGCACCAACGTCGAGGAAGGGCAGAAGATCATTCGCGAAAGCGGTCTGCCGATCATCTCTGCCGACACGCTGGAGGAAGCGGCCGAGAAGGCCGTCGCCGCCCGCCCGCAATCCGCCGCAGCCTGAGGAGTACGCGATATGGCTATCCTGATTGATGAAAACACAAAGGTCGTCGTCCAGGGCCTATCGGGCCGGATCGGCCAGTTCCACGCCCAGGAGATGATCGAATACGGCACCAAGGTCGTTGCCGGCGTCACCCCCGGCAAGGGCGGCACCACGGTGCTCAACCGCCCGGTCTTCAACACCGTCCGCGAGGCGGTGGAGGCGACCGGCGCCGAGGCCTCCCTGCTTTTCGTGCCGCCGGCCTTTGCCGCCGATGCGATGATGGAAGCCGCCGATGCGGGCATCAAGACGGCGGTTTGCGTGACCGATGGCATCCCGGCGCAGGACATGATGCGGGTGAAACGCTTTCTCCGTCGCTACCCGCGGGAGCGCAAGATGCGCCTGATCGGGCCGAACTGCGCGGGCATCATCAGCCCCGGCAAGGGCTTCATGGGCATCATGCCGCCGCATATCTACATGCCGGGCCGCGTGGGCATCGTCGGACGCTCGGGCACATTGGGGTACGAGGCCGCCAGCCAGATGAAATCGCTGGGCATCGGCATTTCCTCTTCCATCGGTATCGGCGGCGATCCGATCAACGGATCCAGCTTCAAGGACATCCTGGAACTCTTTGAAAACGATCCGGAAACCGATGCTATCATGATGATCGGCGAGATCGGTGGCCCGCAAGAGGCAGAGGCCGCCGCCTATGTCCGCGATCACATGACCAAGCCGGTGGCCGCCTATATCGCGGGCCTGGCCGCGCCCAAGGGGCGGCAGATGGGCCATGCGGGAGCGATCATCAGCGCCTTTGGCGAAAGCGCGCAGGAAAAGGTCGAGATCCTCTCCTCTGCCGGGATCACCGTCGCGCCGAACCCTTCGGCGATGGGGCGGACGATGGCCGAGGTCCTGGGCATGAAGGCGGCAGCATGAGCGCCGCGTCCCTCATGGAGCCGGACTATACCGACTGGATCGGGCGGACAGAGACCCGCGAGGGGGGCGTCACGCCCAACCTCGCGGGGATGCAGAACGCCGCCGTCAGCCACGACCTGTCCCCAGAGCGCGATGTGCGCCCGGGGATGGAACTGCCAAGCCTTTGGCATTGGGTCGCTTTCCCAGAATTCGTCCCGATGAGCGACCTGGGCGAGGACGGGCATCCGGCGCTGGGCGGCTTCCTGCCGCCCTTGCCGTTCCGGCGCCGCATGTGGGCGGGAGGCGATGTGCGGTTCGCCGGTGTGTTCCACGTCGGAGAGCGGCTGACCAAGGTCTCGACCATCCGGGCGGTGACGCAGAAGGAAGGCAAGACAGGGCCGATGGCCTTTGTCACGGTGGACCACGTGACCACCGGCGATCAGGGCGGCGTGATCGAAGAAGAACAGAACATCGTCTACCTCGACATCCCGCCGGTCTTTCGTCCGCCGCGCCAGGTGCCGGTGCCCGAACGCATGGCCTACGATGAGCGTGTGCCGATGAACGAGGTTCGTCTTTTCCGTTATTCTGCAGCGACTTACAACGCACACCGCATCCACTATGACCTGCCGTACGCGCAACAGGTGGAGAAATACCCGGCGCTTGTCGTGCATGGCCCCATGCAGGCGACAATGGCGATCGAGGCCGCCGAGCGGCACACGGGCAAGGCGCCCGCGCGCTTCACCTACCGGGTGGTGCATCCGATGTTCCACGACGCCGACCTGCGCCTTGTGGGCGCCCTGGATCCGGCGGGCGGGGCCATCGAGGTCGGGACGGCCACCTTCGAGGACTACCTGGGCCTGCAGGCAAGGATGGAGTGGACGACATGAGCGGCATTCTGGACGGCATGCGCGTGGTCGAAAGCTCGGCCTTCGTGGCGGTGCCCCTGGCGGGCATGACCCTGGCGCAGATGGGCGCGGACGTGATCCGGTTCGACCTGCCGCAGGGCGGTATGGACTATAAGCGTTGGCCTGTAACCTCCTCCGGAGAAAGCCTTTTCTGGGCGGGGATGAACAAGGGGAAACGCTCTGTCGCGCTGGATGTGAAGTGCCCGCGCGGGCGGGAGATCGCGCAGGAAATCATCTGTGCCCCGGGCGAAGATGCGGGTCTGTTCATCACCAACCTCGCGGCCAAGGGCTGGACCGACTACGAGACACTGAAGGCCCGCCGCGAGGACCTCTGCATGGTCTCCCTGCGTGGCGACCGGCACGGGAAACCGGCGGTGGATTACACCGTGAACCCCTCTCTGGGGTTTCCGATGGCGACGGGGCCTGAAGGGTCGTCCGACCCGGTCGCCCATGTCCTGCCGGCCTGGGACTGCATCGCCGGGAACATGGTGGTGTCCGGTCTCCTGGCGGCGGAAAGAGCGCGTCTTCGCAAGGGGTTGGGGCAGTTTGTTGATCTGACTCTGAAGGATGCGGCGGCGGCGATGCTGGGCAACCTGGGCATCATCGGTGAGGTCGCGGTTAACGGGACCGACCGGGCTAAGGCGGGCAATTCGCTCTACGGTGCCTACGGGCAGGACTTCGTCTGTGCCGACGGTCGGCGCGTCATGGTGATCGCCCTGACCCCGCGCCAGTGGAAGAACCTGATGAAGGTCACAGGCACCGAGCAGGACATGGGATATCTCGCGGCGCGACTGGGCGTCGACCTGATGCAGGAGGGGGCCCGCTGGACTTATCGGGCCGAGATCACAAAAGTGCTAGCCCCCTGGTTCTCACGGCGCAAGGTGAGCGATTTTTCATCGGATTTCGACAAGAGCGGCGTGACCTGGTCGCAGTTCCGCAGCTTTGCCCAGGCGCTGCGCGAGGACCCGGACCTGTCGACCGGGAACCCGATGTTCTCGGAAATCGAGCAGCCGGGGATCGGTCGCTACCGTGTGCCCGGTTCGCCGTTCAGTTTCGCCGGGATCGCGCGTGAGGTGCCGCGCCCCGCGCCGCAACTGGGCCAGCACACAGAGGAGGTCTTGGCCGATGTGGCGAAACTGCCGGAGGGCGAGATCGGCAAGCTGATGGACGAGGGCGTGGCGGTTCAGCCGCGCGGCGATTTCCGCCTGGCCTCATGACCATCGCCTGCTGAAATGGTGGTCAGGTTGCTCCCCGCTAAACAGAAGATCTGACCATAACACCCCGGGAAGCCACGGTTTCCCGGGGTCTCTGCATCAATTCGGTGACAGCCGCTCGGCCATCGCCGCGGTGCGGACGGTTTCCGAGAAATGGCGGAACTGCTCGGACAGGGGGCTGGAATTGCGCCAGACCATGCCGATCGTGCGTGTCGGTTGCGGCTCGGCGAACCGGGCGATGGAGACACGGGCGGCGGGCGTCTCGACGGGCACCGCCATTTCCGGGATCAGGGTCACGCCCAGCCCGGCCCCGACCATCTGCACCAGTGTCGTCAGCGATGACCCGTCCAGCCCGTCGCGCGGGGTGGCGGAACTCAGCTTGCAGAAACTCAGCGCCTGGTCGCGAAAGCAATGCCCCTCTTCCAGCAGCAGAAGGCGCATCTTTTTCAGGGCCTCCCCGTCGGGCACGGGGGCGTCCGCATCGGCCTCTGGCCGGACGAAGACAAAGCTCTCGTCGAAGAGCGCCACCTCGTGCAGCCCGGTTTCCCCGACCGGCAGGGCCAGGATGGCGGCGTCGATCTTGCCCTCGTGCAATTCCACCAGCAGGCGGGGCGTCAGCGTTTCGCGCACATGCAGGTCAAGCCCGGCGTTGTTGCGGTTCAGCTCGGCAAAGAGGGCGGGCAGCAGGTAGGGCGCGACGGTCGGGATCACACCCAGGCGCAACCGGCCGACCAGATCGCCCTGGGCGGCGCGGGCGAGGTCGTCGAACTCGTCCACGGCGCGCAGGATGTCGACCGCCCGGCTGAGACAAGCCTCGCCCAGGGCGGTCAGCCGCACCTGGCGCGCGCCGCGTTCGAAAAGCGGCGCGCCAAGGTCAGCCTCCAGATCCCGGATCTGCACCGACAGGGCGGGCTGCGAGATCGAACAGGCTGCGGCGGCGCGCCCGAAATGGCCATGCCGGGCCAGCGCCTCGAAATAGCGGAGTTGGCGGAGCGTTAGGTTCTTCATAGGAGAAAGTTATGTCGATGATGAGAAAATACAACTTAAACATATGATCATCCCTTGTTAGAAACATTCTAGGGTATGAGGGAGCGAGTCGCCCTGCCGGCCGGCGAGGGCCCCGCGCGGCGCGCGTCCTCCCCAGAGAGAGACAAGGAACGGGTCGGGCCGCGAAGGCCCGGACCGACGTTTATGACCAAGGGAGAACATCATGGACGGCAATGATATGGCGGGCAAATGCCCGGTCATGCACGGTGCGATCACCGAGACCGGCACATCGGTCACGGACTGGTGGCCGAAGACGCTGAACCTGGACATCCTGCACCAGCATGACAGCAAGTCGAACCCGCTGGGCGCGGATTTCGACTACCGTGAAGAGGTCAAGAGCCTCGACTTCGAGGCAGTCAAGGCAGACGTCAAGGCGCTGATGACCGAGAGCCAGGACTGGTGGCCGGCGGACTATGGCCATTACGGCGGCTTGATGATCCGTCTGGCGTGGCACTCGGCCGGGTCCTATCGCCTGGCGGACGGGCGCGGTGGCGGCGGTCACGGCAACATCCGCTTCGCGCCGCTGAACAGCTGGCCGGACAACGGCAACCTCGACAAGGCGCGCCGCCTGCTGTGGCCGGTCAAGAAGAAGTATGGCAACAAGCTGAGCTGGGCCGACCTGATCCTGCTGGCCGGCAACATGGCCTATGAATCGATGGGCCTGAAGACCTATGGCTTTTCCTTTGGCCGCGAGGACATCTGGCACCCGGAGAAAGACACCTACTGGGGTGCAGAGCGCGAGTGGCTGGCGCCGTCCGACAACCGATATGATGACGTGGCCAAGCCGGACACGATGGAGAACCCGCTGGCAGCGGTCCAGATGGGCCTGATCTACGTGAACCCGGAAGGCGTGAATGGCCAGCCCGACCCGATCAAGACCGGCGCGCAGGTCCGCGAGACCTTTGCCCGCATGGCGATGAACGACGAGGAAACCGCGGCCCTGACCTGTGGCGGCCACACCGTCGGCAAGGCACATGGCAACGGTGACGCCGGCGCGCTGGGTGCCGAGCCCGAGGGCGCGGACGTCGAGACCCAGGGTTTTGGCTGGATCAACCCCAACCTGGACGGCAAGGCGACCAATGCCGTGACCTCCGGCATCGAGGGCGCCTGGACCACCAACCCCACCAAGTGGGACATGGGCTATTTCAAGCTGCTGTTCGGCTACGAGTGGGAGCTGACCAAGTCGCCCGCAGGCGCGAACCAGTGGCGCCCGATCGACATCAAGGAAGAGGACATGCCGGTCGATCCCACGGATTCGTCCAAGCGTGTCATGCCGATGATGACCGACGCCGACATGGCGATGAAGATGGACCCGATCTACAACGAAATCTGCCAGAAGTTCATGGCGGACCAGGCGTATTTCGAGGACTGCTTTGCCCGCGCATGGTTCAAGCTGACCCACCGCGACATGGGCAACCGTGATCGCTACATCGGCCCCGACGCCCCGGCCGAGGAGCTGATCTGGCAGGATCCGATCCCCGCCGGGTCGACCGGCTACGATGTGGCCGCCGTCAAGGCCAAGATCGCGGCAAGCGGCCTGTCGACCGCCGAGATGGTCGCCACCGCATGGGACAGCGCGCGGACCTTCCGCCAGTCCGACCTGCGCGGCGGTGCCAACGGTGCGCGCATCCGGCTTGCCCCGCAGAAGGACTGGGAGGGCAACGAGCCGGCCCGCCTGGCGAAAGTGCTGCAGGCGCTGGAGCCTATCGCGGCAGAGACCGGCGCTTCGGTTGCGGATGTCATCGTGCTGGCGGGCAACGTCGGTGTGGAACAGGCCGCGAAGGCGGCGGGTTTCGACATCGAGGTGCCGTTCACGCCGGGCCGTGGCGATGCCAGTGCCGAGATGACCGACGCCGAGAGCTTTGACGTGCTCGAGCCGGTCGCGGACGGGTTCCGCAACTGGCAGAAGAAGGACTACATCGTCAGCGCCGAGGAACTGCTTCTGGACCGGGCGCAGCTGTTGGGGCTGACCGGGCCGGAAATGACCTGCCTGCTGGGTGGCATGCGTGTCATGGGCACCAACCACGGCGGCACGGCGCATGGCGTCTTTACCGACCGCGCGGGGGCCCTGACCACCGACTTCTTCGTCAACCTGACGGACATGGGCTTCAAGTGGGTGCCCGGTGGGGACGGCACCTACGAGATCCAGGACCGCAAGACGGGCGAGGTCAAGTTCACCGCGACGCGCGTGGACCTGGTGTTCGGCTCGAACTCGATCCTGCGGGCCTATGCCGAGGTCTACGCCCAGGACGATGGCGCCGAGAAGTTCGTGAAGGACTTTGTCGCGGCCTGGACCAAGGTGATGAACGCCGACCGTATCGACGCCTGATCACGGCGGGTTGGATGAGTTGAAGGGGCGCTCCGGGAGACCGGGGCGCCCTTTTTCGTTTTGCGGTCGCCGGGACGGGACTGTTTGCGGCTGCGCCGCAAAGACGCCCGCCCGCCGACCCCTTTGCACAGGCTGCGCCTGTTCTTCGCTTTCGGAGTCACCAGGGAACAAGCATCGCCTGTTCTCCTGCGCCCGCCCTCGCTTTTTTGCTGCCTGAGCCCGCCGTCACCGAAGCGCAAGGGCAAGCCGCCTGCCGGCGGGGCTGCGCCCCCTTGCGCTTCGGCGCCGTCCGGCTCTCATCGGCATCAAGCGAGGGAGGGCTCCGGGGAACAGGCTGAGCGCGGGTCCGATGCGGGTGGGATGCGTTGGGGATGAAACGTTACCGAAATGGCAAATTGTGAGAATAGTGTAACTTTTTCTTGCGCGAATCTCTGAGCTGACGTATTCCGACCGCGTGGTCGATTAATGGGAGGAGTGTCGGTCATGGACGCTTTCATCTGTGACGGGGTACGGACGCCGATCGGACGTTATGGCGGGGCGCTGTCCTCGGTCAGGGCGGATGACCTGGCGGCGCTGCCGATCAGTGCGCTGATGGCGCGCAACCCTTCGGTGGACTGGAGCGCCGTGGACGAAGTCATCTATGGCTCGGCCAACCAGGCGGGCGAGGACAACCGCAACGTGGCACGCATGGCGGCCCTGCTGGCCGGGCTGCCCGAGGGCGTGCCGGGGACGACCGTGAACCGGCTTTGCGCCTCTGGCATGGATGCGGTGGGGTTTGCCGCGCGCGGGATCAAGGCGGGGGATTACGACCTCTGCATCGCCGGCGGGGTCGAGAGCATGAGCCGCGCGCCTTTCGTGATGCCCAAGGCAACCAGCGCCTTTACCCGCGCCAACGCCGTCTACGACACCACCATCGGCTGGCGCTTTGTGAACCCGAGGATGAAGGCGATGTACGGCACCGACTCGATGCCCGAGACCGCTGACAACGTGGCCGCCGATTATGGCGTGAGCCGCGCGGACCAGGATGCCTTTGCCGCGCGCAGCCAGGCGCGCTGGGAAGCGGCGCAGGCGGCGGGGCTGTTTGCGGATGAGATCGTTCCCGTCGAGGTGCCGCAGCGCAGGGGCGATCCGGTCATCGTCGATACGGACGAACATCCGCGCCCCGGCACGACGGCAGATAAACTGGGCAAGCTGAAGGGCGTGAACGGGCCGGACCTGAGCGTCACCGCCGGCAATGCCAGTGGCGTGAACGACGGGGCGGCGGCGCTGCTGCTGGCCGGTGAGGCGGCGGTCAAGGCGCAGGGGCTGACACCCATCGCCCGCGTGCTGGGCATGGCATCGGCCGGTGTGGCGCCGCGCGTCATGGGCATCGGCCCCGTGCCCGCCAGCCGCAAGGTGCTGGACCGTTGCGGGCTGAGCATCGACCAGATGGATGTGATAGAATTGAACGAGGCCTTTGCCAGCCAAGGCCTGGCGACGCTGCGCGAGCTTGGCGTGGCGGATGACGATCCGCGCGTGAACGCGCAGGGCGGCGCCATTGCGTTGGGGCACCCGCTGGGCATGTCGGGCGCACGTCTTGTCTTGACCGCGGCCCACCAGTTGCGGCGCAATGGGGGACGTTACGCGCTTTGCACCATGTGTGTCGGCGTGGGGCAGGGGGCGGCCATCGTCCTCGAACGGGTTTGAAGTCGATCAGCAGGGAGGTTCTGCCATGTATGCACAGATGATCAAGTCGGAGGCGACGCAGGAAGACCCCGAGAAACTTGCCGCCTTCCAGGCCCGCATCGACGCGGGCGAGAAGATCGAGCCCAAGGACTGGATGCCGCTGGGCTATCGCAAGACGCTGATCCGCCAGATCGGCCAGCACGCGCATTCGGAAATCGTCGGCCAGCTGCCCGAGGGCAACTGGATCACCCGCGCGCCGACGCTGGAGCGCAAGGCGATCCTGCTGGCCAAGGTGCAGGACGAGGCGGGGCACGGGCTCTACCTGTATTGCGCCGCCGAGACGCTGGGTGTGACCCGCGACGAGATCACCGAGATGCTGCTCGACGGGCGGATGAAATATTCGTCCATCTTCAACTATCCCACGCTGACCTGGGCCGACATGGGCGCGGTCGGCTGGCTGGTGGATGGCGCGGCGATCATGAACCAGGTGCCGCTTCAGCGGACGTCCTTTGGCCCTTATTCCCGCGCGATGATCCGCATCTGCAAGGAGGAGTCGTTCCACCAGCGGCAGGGCTACGACATCATGATGAAGATGGCCTCTGGCACGCCGGCGCAGAAGAAGATGGCGCAGGATGCGCTAAACCGTTTCTGGTATCCGTCCCTGATGATGTTCGGCCCCTCGGACAAGGAATCCGTGCATTCCGAGCAGTCGATGGCCTGGAAGATCAAGATGAACACCAATGACGAGCTGCGTCAGAAGTTCGTCGACCAGACCGTGCCGCAGGCCGAATACCTTGGGCTGACCGTCCCGGACGAGAACCTGAAATGGAACGAGGAGACCGGGCACTACGATTTCTCGCAGCCCGACTGGTCCGAGTTCTTTGACGTGCTCAAGGGCAACGGGCCGTGCAATCGCGAACGTCTGGCGGCGCGGAACAAGGCCTGGGACGACGGCAAATGGGTGCGCGACGGGCTGCTGGCCCATGCCGAGAAGAAGGCCGCGCGCAAGGTCGCGGCCGAGTGATGGCCCCCCGGGTGCGCCCGGTATCGAGATTGGGAGGAAGTTGAGATGAGTTCCCCGAACGCAGCCTATCCGGACACGCCGGATCAAGCCACGAAACCCAAGCGCCATGAATGGCCGCTCTGGGAGGTCTTCATCCGTGGCCAGCACGGCATGAGCCACCGCCACGTCGGGTCGCTGCACGCGCCGGACGCGGACATGGCCGTCAAGAACGCCCGCGACGTCTATACCCGCCGCAACGAGGGTGTCAGCATCTGGGTGGTCGAGGCAAGGCATATCGCGGCCTCCTCGCCTTCGGACAAGGGGCCGCTCTACGAGCCGTCGGAGTCCAAGGTCTATCGTCACCCGACCTTCTTCGACATCCCCGAAGAAGTGGGGGCGATGTAATGACTCGCGACATGGCGTTTTTCGAATTCCTCTGCCGGATGGGGGACAATACCCTCGTGCTGGGTCACAGGGTCAGCGAATGGTGCGGACATGCGCCGGTGCTGGAAGAGGATATCGCGCTGGCCAACACCGCGCTGGACCTGATCGGGCAGACGCAGATGTGGCTGGGCCTTGCCGGCGAGGTCGAGGGTGAGGGCCGGTCCGCCGACGATCTGGCGATGCTGCGCGACGCCTGGGATTTCCGCAACGTCCTGCTGGCGGAACAGCCGAACGGCGATTTCGGCCAGACGATGATGCGGCAGTATCTCTTTGACCAGGCGCATGTTCTGCTGCTGCAAAAGCTGGCCGGGTCCTCGGACGAGCGGGTGGCGGGGATCGCGGCGAAGGCGGTCAAGGAAGTGGCCTATCACGTCGAACGCTCGCGCGACACGGTGATCGGCCTGGGCGACGGCACCAGCGAGAGCCACCGGCGGATGCAGGCGGCGCTGGACCTGCTCTGGCCCTACGCGGGTGAGATGTTCACCGATGACGAGGTCAGCGGGATCATGGCGGGTGAAGGCATTGCGCCGGAGCCGTCGTCCTTGCGCGCGGCCTGGGACGCGGCGGTGCAGGAGACCATGAGCGAGGCCACGCTGGTCATCCCCGACAGCGATTTTGCCCATGCGGGCGGCAAGACCGGGTTCCGGCATTCGGAACACCTGGGCCACATGCTGACGCAGATGCAGTGGTTGCAACGGGCCTATCCGGGCGCGCGCTGGTAAACCGCCATGACCGTGAGTGTGGATCAGATCTGGGGCTGGCTGGACGAGGTGCCGGACCCCGAGATCCCCGTGATCTCGGTCGTCGACCTGGGCATCGTGCGCGAGGTGGTGCTGGAGGGCGAGACCGTCACCGTGGCGGTGACGCCGACCTATTCCGGTTGTCCGGCGACCAGCGTGATCTCGATGGATATCGAGACCGCGTTGCGCGACCGTGGCATCAAGGACGTCAAGATCGAGACGCGGATCGCTCCGCCCTGGACGACGGACTGGCTGAGCGAGAAGGGGCGGTCCCGGCTGGAGGACTACGGGATCGCCCCGCCACAAGCCGCGGGCGGACCGGAAAAGTGCCCGCATTGCGGGTCCAGGAACGTCACCCGTGTGAGCCAGTTCGGCTCGACCCCCTGCAAGGCGCATTGGCGGTGTAGCGACTGCCTGGAGCCTTTCGACTATTTCAAGTGCATCTGAGGAGTGAGGCCCATGCCGCGCTTTCATGAACTGACCGTCCGTGACGTGAAAAAGACCATCCGCGATGCGGTTGTCGTGACGCTGGAACCAGCGAACGGCGAAAGCTTTGACTTTATCCAGGGGCAGTACCTGACCTTCCGCCGCGATTTCGGCGGCACCGAGGTGCGCCGCTCCTATTCCATCTGCGCCGGTCGGGGAGAGGGCCTGTTGCAGGTGGGGATCAAGAAGGTCGATGGCGGCGCCTTTTCGACCTGGGCCAATGAGGACCTGCAACCGGGCATGGTGCTGGAAGCGATGGAGCCGATGGGCAGCTTTCACACCCCGCTCGACGCCACGGCACAGCGTAGCTACCTGGGCTTTGCGGGCGGGTCGGGGATCACCCCGGTGCTGTCGATCCTCAAGACCGTCCTGGCGACGGAACCCCGGTCGGATTTCACGCTGGTCTATGCCAACCGGGGCGTGAATTCGATCATGTTCCGCGAGGAGCTGGAGGACCTTAAAAACCTCTACATGGGCCGGCTGAACATCATCCACGTGCTGGAATCGGACGCGATGGACATCGACCTGTTCCAGGGCCGTGTGGATGCCGAGAAATGCGCCGCGCTCTTCGAACACTGGATCGACGTCGAGAATGTCGACACCGCCTTTATCTGCGGGCCGGAGCCGATGATGCTGGGCATTGCCAAGGCGTTGAAGGATCACGGCCTGTCCGAGGAACAGATCAAGTTCGAACTGTTTGCAAGCGCCCAGCCCGGACGGCTGGCGCGCAAGGCCACCAGCGCCGAGGCGGGCACGCAGGCGGCGCGCACGCAGGCCACCGTCACGCTGGACGGCACCACGCGCAGCTTCGAGATGGACAAGGACCTTTCGGTTCTCGACGCGGCTTTGGAAAACGCGATGGACGCGCCCTATGCCTGCAAGGCCGGGGTCTGTTCCACCTGCAAGTGCCGGGTGATCGAGGGCGAGGTCGAGATGATCGCCAACCACGCGCTGGAGGATTACGAGGTCGAACGAGGCTACGTCCTGTCCTGCCAGTCCTATCCGCTCACCGACCGTGTGGTCGTGGACTACGACCAGTAAAGGGGGACGCCATGACGGACGAGATGAACATTGCCGACTACCTGGCCCAGGGCGGGCGGCTGACCAACCCTGCCAACGTGCCGCCCCGCTACCGCGCCGAACTGATGAAGCTGATGAGCATCTTCGTCGACAGCGAACTGGCGGGGGCGGCGGGCTTTGCCGATGTGATCAACGACGGGCCGGGGATCAAGGAACGCATCGCCGCCGCCCGGATCGTGCTGGAAAAGACCGATCACGCCGACAAGGTGCTGCGCCTGATGGGCGAATTCGGCGCCAATACCGACCGCTACGTCGGCCACCATCCCTGGACCGACCGTCTGCCGCGCGACACGGCGCCGGGATCGACACGGTCCACCCATGACATGCGCCTGTCCGTCTTCAATTACCCGCTGGACGGCTGGGCCGACGCGGTGGTGATGAACCTCTGCATGGGCCATGCGGTCTCCGTGCAGCTGGAGGACATGGTGCGCGTCACCTACCAGCCGCTGGCCGAAGCGCTGCGCGAGGTCCTGCCGGTGGAACGGCGCCATACCGAACTGGCCGAAGAAGGGCTGGAGCGGCTGGGGGCCGAGGGGCAGGGGGCGGCGATTGCCAAGAGCCTGGCCTACTGGCGCCCGCGCGTGGCGGCGGTCTTTGGCGATCCGTCCGATGACCGTATGGCGCAACTGCAGGCCTGGGGCCTGCGCCACGCCAGCGCGCCCGAGATGCGCGCCGAATGGGAAAAGCGGCTGGATGCTGCGCTGGCCCGGCTGGGCCTGACAGAGACGGCCTGAACAAACGGGCCTGAGACAGAGATTCAATGAACCGCCGGGTGCGACCGGCAGGACAGGGGGGAAGGATGAGCCTTCTTGAGATCAAGAGCTATGCGGCGGGCCAATGGGTTGCACCGGGCACCGGCGCACGCAGCTTTGAAAACGCGGTCACCGGCGAGGTGCTGGGCCACGCGGGCAACGACGCGCTGGACGTCGAGGCGATGTTGGCCTTCGCCCGCGACAAAGGCGGCCCGGCGCTGCGCGCTATGACCTTCCACCAGCGCGCCAAGATGCTCAAGGCGCTGGCGCAGCACCTGTCGCAGCACAAAGAGGCGCTTTACGACCTGTCGTTCAACACCGGGGCGACGGCGCGCGACCACGGGCTGGACATCGACGGCGGCATTGCAACGCTGTTCGTCTTTGCCTCCAAGGGGCGGCGAGAGATGCCGGACGGGCATGTCTACCTGGACGGCGATGTCGAACAGATGTCGCGCTCGGGGCAGTTCCTTGGCCATCACATCTGCACGCCGCTGCAGGGTGTCGCGGTGCATATCAACGCCTTCAACTTCCCGGTCTGGGGGATGCTGGAAAAGCTGGGGCCGACCCTGCTGGCGGGGGTGCCTGCCATCGTGAAGCCGGCCACCGCCACTTGCTACGTCACCGAACTGGCGGTGCGGCTGATGCTGGAAAGCGGTCTGCTGCCCGAGGGCGCGCTGCAATTCGTGGCGGGCGGCCTGGGCGACATGCTGGACCGGCTGACCTGCCAGGACGCGGTGAGTTTCACCGGCTCGGCGGATACGGCGCTGAAATTGCGGTCGAACCCGCACCTGTTGCGTGAATCGGTGCGCTTCGTGGCCGAACAGGACAGCCTGAACGCCTCGATCCTGGGGCCGGACGCCGAACCCGGCACGCCCGAATTCGATCTCTTCGTCAAGGAAGTGCACCGCGAGATGACCGTGAAGGCGGGGCAGAAATGTACCGCGATCCGCCGCATCATCGCGCCCGAGGCACATGTTCCGGCGGTGATCGAGGCGCTGAGCGCGCGGCTGGCCAAGACGCCGATCGGCGATCCCCGGGCAGAGGCCACGCGCATGGGGGCGCTGGTCTCCAACGGCCAGAAACGCGACGTTCTTGAAAAGGCGGCGGTGATCGGCGCCGAGGCAGAGCGTGTTTATGGGGACCCCGATGCCTTCGAGGTGCATGGCGCGGATGGGGCCAAGGGTGCCTTCCTGCCGCCGATGCTGTTCCACTGCGCCGACCCGGACAAGGCAGAGCGCATCCACGACACCGAGGCCTTTGGCCCCGTGTCCACCGTCATGGGCTATCGCGACCTGGGGCACGCGGTGCAGATCGCCAATCGCGGCGGCGGGTCGCTGGTGGCCTCTGTCATCACCCATGATCCGGCGGTCGCGCGCGAGGTTGCGCTGGGCGCGGGCGCCTTCCACGGGCGGCTGTACTTCAACGACCGCAACAGCATGAAGGAAAGCACCGGGCATGGTTCGCCGATGCCGCATCTTGTCCACGGCGGTCCCGGCCGCGCGGGCGGCGGCGAGGAAATGGGCGGCGTGCGTGGCGTGATGCACTACATGCAGCGGACCTCGATCCAGGGCAGCCCGGACATGCTGAGCGCCATCGGCAACCGCTGGGTGCCCGGCGCGGCAGAGGTCGAGGCCCCGGCGCATCCCTTTACACGTGGCTTCGACGACCTGGCGATTGGCGAGACGCTGCATGCGGGCCCGCGTGAGATCACGCTTGCCGACATCGAGCATTTCGCGGAATTCACCGGCGACACCTTCTATGCCCACATGGACGAGGAGGCCGCGGCGCGGAATCCCTTCTTCCCGGGGCGTGTCGCGCATGGCTACCTGCTGCTGAGTTTTGCGGCGGGCATGTTCGTCGAGCCGAACGAGGGCCCTGTGCTGGCCAATACCGGGCTGGACGGGCTACGCTTCATGAAGCCGGTGGTGGCGGGGGATGCGCTGAACGTGCGCCTGACCGTCAAGCAAAAGACCCGTCGGACAGACGAGTATGGCGAAGTGCGCTGGCACGTGACGCTGACCAACCAGGATGGCGAGAAAGTGGCCGAATACGAGCTGCTGACGATGAACGCCTACAGCGCCTGAGCGCAGACAGGAGACGATGGACAGCACGGCCTTCGAAGCAGCGGTCAGTGACCTGCGGGGGGAGATCCCCCCGCGCGTCTGGTCGCTGCTTGTCACCGTCTTCGGTGATCTTGCGCAGGATGGCTCGGCCCTGCCGGGCACTGTCCTGGGTGAGATCATGAGCCGTGTCGGGATAAAACCCGAAGCCATGCGCGTGGCCCTGCACCGCCTGCGCAAGGACGGCTGGATCGAAAGCGAGCGTGCGGGCCGGTCCAGTCTGTACCGCCTGACGCCCGAAGGTCGGGCGCAGACCGTGGCCGCCAGCCCGCGCATCTATGCCACCGATCCACCCGCCGAGGCGGCTTTTCTGGTGCTGACCGATCCGGCCTCTCCGCTGGAATGGACGCGAAACGATGTCTGGGTCACGCCGCACGCGGTGTTGACCGCGCATCCGCCCGCCGGGGCAGAGGCCTTTGCCACGCCGATCGATCCCGACAGGCCTTTGCCGCGCTGGATGCGCGACAAGACCTGCGACGCGATGACCGTGGCGCTGTCGGCTGACCTGGCGGCCCGGCTGACGCGGGCCGAGGCGGCGCTGGCGGCCGCCAGTGCGCCGGACCCGCTGCAAACCGCCGCCCTGCGGGTGCTGATCGTGCACAGCTGGCGGCGTATCGTGCTGAAAGTGCCGGAACTTCCGGATTTCGTGCTGCCCGAGGCCTGGGCCGGTCCGGCCTGTCGGGCCGGGACGGCGCGGCTGTTGCAGCGCCTGCCCGCGCCGGGGCTGGACAGGCTGTCGGCGGCGGCCTGAGGCGGCCCGGTCCTGTCCGATGTTGTCACCGACCAATCGGTCAGTTAATTTCCCCGCCAAACCCCGGTAAAGGATCGGGACAGGGAGCGAGGAGAGACCGTGGCACGCCCCATCGCCAAGGATCACGACGAGAAACGCGCGCAAATCCTGAACTGCGCGGCACAGGTCTTTGCCGCCGAAGGATTCGACCGCGCCTCGATGAACCGGATTGCGGCGGGCTGCGGCATCTCGAAGGCCAATATCTACCACTACTACGCGGGCAAGGACGCGCTGCTGTTCGACCTGCTGGACAGCTACCTGTCGGCCCTGCACGCCCGTGTCTGCGTTGATCCCGCGCCGGGTGCCACCCCGCAGGATCGTCTGCTGGACACCGTGCGCGCGGTGCTGCGGGCCTACCAGGGCGCCGACGACCACCACAAGGTGCAGATTTCCGCGCTGGAGGCCCTGCCCGAGGACAAGCAGAAGGTGCTGCGCGCCTACCAGCGCGACATGGTCAACCATCTCTCGGCCATCCTGGCCGAGATCGCGCCAGATCCGCTGGCGGCGGATGCGCGCAAGCTGCGCTCTGTCACCATGTCCGTCTTTGGCATGTTGAACTGGTACTACATGTGGAACGGTGGTGCCGGCAGCGATGCCCGCGAGGAATACGCCCAGCTTGTCACCAACTTGACGCTGAAGGGGATTGAAGGTGTCTGAGACACCTTTGCCCGCGACCATGAAAGCGGTCGTCACCACGGGCAACGGTGGATACGACCGGCTGGAATATCGCGACGTCCCGGTGCCCGTCCCCGGCCCCGGCGAGGTACTGTTGAAAGTTCTGGCCGCTGGTGTGAACAACACCGAGATCAACACGCGCCTGGGCTGGTATTCCTCCGGGGTCACGACGGACACGGCGGCCACCTCCGATGGACCGCCCGAGGAGCGCGCCGATGGGGGCTGGAACGCGGCCACGCCCTTTCCGCTGATCCAGGGCACCGATTGCTGCGGACGGGTCGTGCAGGCGGCGCCGGATGCGGACCAGAAACTGATCGGTCGGCGGGTCCTGGTGCGGCCCTGCATGCGGACGCGCGGTTTCGATCATATGGACACGGTGTGGATGGCGTCGGATTTCGACGGTGCCTTTGCCCAATACGTCAAGGTGCCCGCGACCGAGGTCTTTTCCGTCGACTGCGACTGGAGCGATGCGGAGCTGGCCTCTGTGCCCTGCGCCTACGGCACGGCCGAGAACATGCTGCAGCGCGCGGGACTGCGCGCCGGAGAGCGTGTGCTGGTCAGCGGCGCCTCGGGCGGGGTGGGCTCGGCCACGGTGCAACTGGCCGCGCGGCGCGGTGCCGAGGTCATTGCCCAGACCAGCCCCGGCAAGATGGA
This sequence comes from Antarctobacter albus, assembly GCF_900101505.1. Lineage (GTDB taxonomy): Bacteria > Pseudomonadota > Alphaproteobacteria > Rhodobacterales > Rhodobacteraceae > Antarctobacter > Antarctobacter albus. The sequence continues at coordinate 109,001 of NZ_FMZI01000012.1, read as the reverse complement.
GCTGCTGTACGAGCTGGGGGCATCCCGGTGCATCGCACGGGCGGATGACCCGGAAAAGGTTCTGGGCGCCGGCAGCATCGACCTGGTGGTCGACAATGCCGCCGGGGACGGGTTTCCGGGCAGGCTCGCGGTGCTGCGGCGGGGCGGGCGGCTGGTGAGCTCCGGGGCCATCGCCGGGCCGGTGGTGCCGCTGGACATGCGCGAGCTGTACCTGCACGACCGGCAGGTGATCGGCACCACGGCCTGGGATGAGACGGTCTTTCCCGACCTCATCGGCTATGTCGAACGGGGCGAGATCCGCCCGCTGGTGGCCCGGACCTATCCGCTGCACCAGATCGTGACGGCGCAGAGGGATTTCCTGGCCAAGACCCATGTCGGCAAGTTCGTCCTGATCCCGCCCGGGGTCTGATCCCCCGGGCCGGGTGTTTGGCGATCGAAGTGCGGGTCAGGCGCGGGCCGCGGCCATGAAGGCGTCGAACTCGGCGTCCTGGATCGTGACGCTGTGCTGATCCGCCGGATACCCGCCACTGTCCACGTCGGCCTTGTATTCCCTGAAGGCGGCGATGCGTTCGGCCTGCAGTCTTTCCAGCTCGGGCGCGAAGTTGCGGTAGGTCTTGCCGTGGCGCGGCTTGTGGGTCTTGCCATAGCCACAGACATCCTCGGTAAAGAGATACTGCGCATCGGCGTATTTACCCGCCCCCATGCCCAGCATGACCAGCGAGGAGTTTTCGGTCAGGTACCTGGCCACGCGGTCCGGCACGACTTCCAGCTCGGCGCCGAAGACGCCGATACGTTCCAGCATCTGCGTATGGTGCCACAGGGCCAGCGCCTCGTCGGCAGTCTTGCCCACCGCGCGCCAACCGGTCCAGGTGATGTAGGACGGGATCAGGCCGATGTGGCCCACCACCGCGATGTGATTGTCGCACAGCAGTTTCTGGATGTCGTAGGAGGCCGCGCAATAGACCGCGTCGCCGCCAAGCGCCGCGTAGTGGAAGGCGGCGCGCAAGTAGTCCTCTCCGGTGGCCAGCGGGCGGCCTTGGAAACTGCCCCAGCCGCCGTAGGGCAGGCCGACCTGGACGAAACAGTCGCCCGCCGCCTCGCGCATTTCAGCGTCGAAGAACCGGCCCTCGATCGACAGCATGTGGATGCCGGCTTCGGCGGCCGCGGCGGCCTCGTCTGGGGTGGTGACGAAAAGCATCGAGATCTTTTCGCCGCGTTTCTTCATGGCGCGGATGTCCGAGACAAGCGGACGGTTGTGGTAGATGCTCATGGGATCGTTCCTTGACGTCAGACCGTGAAGGCCGCGCGGAAGGCCTCCAGCGCGGTTTCGGGATCGGTCTTGGCATAGCCCTCGAAGGCGACCGGGCCATCATAGCCCATGTCGGCCAGCGCGCGGGCGATGACGGGATAGTTCATCTCTCCGGTCCCCGGCTCGAACCGGCCCGGGTTGTCGGCGACCTGGTATTCTCCGATCCAGGGCAGGCAGGCCTCGGCCCAGCGGATCACGTCACCCTCGCCGATCTGGGTGTGGTACAGATCGAGGTTGATGCGCAGCTGCGGCCGGTCCACCGCCGAGACCAGCGACAGCACGTCGGCGCTCGTGTTGAAGGGACAGCCCGGATGTTCGCGCAGGTTGAGGTTCTCCAGGGTGAAGGTCACGCCCTCTTCCTCGGCCATGTCGCAGATCCGGTGCAGCGTATCGCGCGCGCGCAGCCACATGCCGGGGGCATAGGCCGTGTGCTGCGGGATCGGCAGGCCGCCGTCGCCCAGGCCGGTGCCGTGCAGGTTCAGCCGCGCGACGCCCAGCCGCTTGCCGACCTGCGCGGTTTCACGGGCGGAGTTCACCAGCAGGTCGGCGCCTTCGGCATCCGACAGGCGGCCGCGCAGATAGCCGTTCATGATGGTGAAACTGGCGCCGGTTTTTTCCAGTGCATCCAGGTCCCATTCGGGCCAGTTCCAGAGACCGACGCCAAAGCCCATCTCGTGCAGGCGCGCGGCGCGCCAGGCGATGGGCTTGTCCAGCCAGAGCATTTCCGCGCAGGCGGCGAGTTGGAAGGTCATGCGCTTTCCTTTCGTGTGGGGGGCCGACGGATCGGACTGTCAGATTGGCCCGCGGCCCCAGGTCGGGTCCGGGGCCGGGGCCGGGTCGCCGCCTCACAGTTCGACGAAGACGCGGCCGTTCTCGACCTTGGTGGGATAGGTGTGCAGGTTCTCGCAGGCGGGCGGCGTTTCCACCTCTCCGGTGGAACAGTCGAAGATCGACGAATGCTTGGGGCATTCGATGGTCGCCTCGACCACCAGCCCGTCTTCAAGGTGCACGTCCTCGTGGGTGCACAGCCCGTCGGTGCAATAGTAGTTGTCCTGGTGGTCGCGCACGATCACGAAAGTCCGGCTGCCGTGATCGAAACGGATCACGTCCTCTTCGTCGATGTCGCTTGCGGCACAGGCGTCAATCCAGTCTGCCATTGGGGTCTCCTTGGTCTGTCAGCCGGCGCTGGCGCGCGGGCCGTCGTGGTAGGGGTGGGCGCTGTCGGGCAGGGGACGGCGCAGGTGGAAATCGGGGTCGTGCCGCTGGCGCCAGAGCACTGGCAGCATCTCGGCAAAGGCCTGCGGGATCGATCTGTTCGGCGCCGGGAAATCAAAGGCGCAGACCCGGTGCAGCTCCGGCAGGCGGTAATAGGGCACCAGCGGGAACATGTGGTGTTCGACGTGGTAGTTCATGTTCCAGTAGATGAAGCGGCTGACCGGGTTCATGTAGACCGTGCGGCTGTTGAGCCGGTGATCCAGCGCGTTGTCGTCCAGCCCGCCGTGTTGCAGCCAGCCGGTCAGGACCATGTGCCAGCAGCCGTACAGGCGCGGCAGGCCGATCAGCAGCAACGGGACCCAGGACAGGAACAGGACGGCGGTCAGGACGGTCAGCGCGTAGATCGCCAGCCAGATCCGCGCGGTGCGGAAGGTTTTCGGGTAAAAGACCGCTTCGACATAGGTCTCCTCGTCCGGCAGCATCCGGCCAGAGGCATGGACGACCATGCGGCGCAGCCCGTCGGGCACATCGACCAGCCCCAGAAGGTTCGAGGCGACCTTGAGCGCCACGACCGGCCGCATGATGGCGATTTCCGGATCGCGGCCCACGATGATCGTGTCGGAATGGTGCCGGGCGTGGCTGTATTTCCAGCACCACGGGTCGCGCATCATGCAGAAACAGGCGACCTGGTAGACAAGCTGGTTCATCCAGCGCGTCTTGAAGGCGGTGCCGTGCCCGCATTCGTGCCAGCGCGAGTCCATCGCCGACCCATAAAGCACGCCATAGGCAAGCCAGAAGGGCACGGACCACCATGAGGGCATCAGCGCGATGGCGATCCCTGCAAGGACCACCATCAGCCCGAACAGAAGGATCGTGTCGCGGATGGCGGGCTGATCGGCACGTTTCATCAGCGCCTTCATCTGCTTGCGGTCGATGGGCGTTCTGTACCAGTCCTCGGTCACCAGCCCCGCATCGACGGCGCGGCGGGCATCCGGCCCGGTCAGGCTGTAGTCGCGGGGCATTGGCTCAGATCTCCTGCGGTTTGAAATCGGCCGGGGCCGAGGGCATCACGTTCTGCAGGAGCGCCACGGATTTCTCCAACCCTTCGAGCGCGTTCAGCAGGACGTCCTCGTGTTCGATCGACAGCCAGCCGTCGTAACCCGCCATCCGCAGCCGGTAGCAGAACTGCCGCCACCATTCCTCGCCGTGGCCAAAACCCAGCGTGATGTAGGACCAGCTGCGCGCCGGGATATCCATGAGAGAGCCGTTTTCCAGCAGCGATGTCGTCGCCTGCACCGGCGCGTTCAGAAGCGTGTCCTTGGCGTGGACGTGGTAGATGGCCTCTCCCAGCGCCTCGGCGGCGACCAGCGGGTCGGCGCCCATCCACATCAGGTGGCTGGGGTCCAGGTTGGCGCCGATCACCGGGCCGATGGCCTCGCGCAGCTTGAACAGCGAGGGCACGTTGTAGACGCATTGGTTGCCGTGCAGCTCCAGCGCGATCCGTTTCACGCCGCTTTCGCGGGCGACGGCGGCGACGCCCTCCCAGAACGGCAAAAGCACATCGTCCCATTGAAAGCGCAGGATCTCCTGCGTCTCCGGCGGCCAGGAGGAGACCACCCAGTTCGGCATGGTGTCGCCGGGTGCGCCCGCGGGCAGGCCGGACATGGTGCAGACCGTCTCGATCCCCATTTCGCCGGCGGTGCGTATCGTGTCCAACAGGGCATCCCCCTGGGTCCGGTCGGTGGGATGCAGCGGGTTGCCGTTGGCATTCAGGCTGATGATCTCCAGCCCGTGATCCGCGAATTTCTGTCGATAGGCCTTTTGCGCGGCGCTATTGCCCAGCATCTTGGCCAGGTCGAAATGCGGTGCGGTGGTCCAGCCGCAGGTGTTCACCTCGATGCCGGATACACCCATGCGCCGGGCATGGGCCAGCATGTCGTCCAGCGACATGGCGCCGAGACTGTCGGAGACAAAGCCAAGTTTCATGCGTAGAACTCCGGTTTGGCGATCATCTGGACCGCGCATTTCCGACCTGTTTCCAGCGCGGTGACGCCGGTCTGCGCGACCTGCGCGGCGCAGTAGCCGTCCCAGCAATCCGCAGCCGTCGCCGGGAAGGCGCCGGTTTCGACAAAGCGCAGGAAGTCGCGGTTCTGGCGGACGTAGGCCTCGTGGTAGCGCCCGCGCCAGTCGGCCTCGTAGCGGGTGGCGGCGGCCAGTTTCATGTCGGTGCGGGTGTAGGCGACGTTGTTCGTGGCGATGCTGCCCTGCTCGCCCACCAGTTCCGCGCGCACGTCGTATCCGTAGGCGGCGTTGTTGTTGACCTCGATGGTCACAAGCTGGCCGTCATCGGTTTCCAGCACCATGACGACCGGGGCCACCACGGAGTCCGATCGCCGGGGCTGGTAGGCAGAGATCGCGGTGTAGTCGCAGTTCAGGACGTGGCGGACCACGTCGAACTCATGCGGCGCGGAATTGGTGATCGCCATCGCGCCGGTGAAATCGGCCGCCGGGGTTTCCACGTTGCGGTGAAAGTTGTGCATCATCAGCGCGCGGCCCAGCTGGCCGCCTGTCAGCGCCTCTTTCATCTCGACGTAGGACTGGTCGTAGCGGCGCATGAAGCCCAGCATGACGTGTTTGGCCCCCGCGGCCTCTTCGGCCTGCATGACCTCGATGCATTCTTGCGGCGATTGCGACAGGGGTTTCTCGCAGAGCACCCGCTTGCCCGCGCGGATAGAGGCCGTGCTGAGCGGCGCATGGGTGAAATCGGGGCTGGCAATGATGACCGCGTCGACATCGTCGCGGGCGATGGCGGCCTCTGGATCGGTCGAGACATCGGTGGCGCCCAGCCTGTCAGCCACCGCGCGCGCGCGGGCGGCGTCCATGTCGCAGACCAACTGAAGGGTGGCCCCGGGCAGGTCCTCTGCCACGATTGCGGCGTGATCGGCCCCCATCAGTCCCGCGCCGATCACGGCGATGCGAATGCTCATCTTGTGCTCCGTCATGATATTGGGTTCGCGAAGGATGCCCGCGAACGCGTTGCCGTCAAACGCCACGAGGGCGTTTGCATGATGTGAAAGACCTCAGTGCACCGGCGGCGGCACATGGCCGTCATGGCTTTCCATGTAGCCTTCGATGCTGGATTCCAGGTCGGCCATGCTTTCGCCACCGGCCATCAGGTCGGCGATTTCCTCGCGGGTCTTCTCGCCCTTGCGGAAGTCGGCGGCGATGGCGCCACGGATCAGGACGGCGAAATGATCGCCCACGGCCATCGCGTGCATGACCTGGTGGGTGATGAAGATCACCGCCAGCCCGCGCCGCTTGGCCTCGTTCACGATGCGCAGGACATGGGCGGCCTGTTTCACCCCCAGCGCGGCGGTCGGCTCGTCGAGGATCAGCACGCGGGCGCCGAAATGCACCGCGCGGGCGATGGCCAGCGACTGCCGTTCCCCGCCCGACAGGCCGCCGACCAGGCGGTCGCCGTCGTCGATGCGGGTGATGCCGAAGTTCTGCACCGCCTCGACGGCGATCCGGTTGGCGGTCTTGCGGTCGTAGACCTTGAACGGCCCCCAGCCCCGGGTCGGTTCGACTCCGGCGAAAAAGCTGCGCCCGATGGACATCAGGGGAAAGGTGCCGCCGAACTGGTGCACCGTGGCAATGCCCATTTCCTGTGCCTGCTTGGGCCGGGAAAAGCGCACCGGCTGGCCGTCCAGCAGGATCTCTCCGCGGGTGGGTTGATGCACGCCGGCCAGTGTCTTGATCAGCGTCGACTTGCCAGCGCCATTGTCGCCCAGCAGGCAGAGCACCTCGCCCTCGTTCACCTTGAGCGAGATTTCATGCAGCACGTCGATGGGGCCGAAACTCTTGTCGACATTGCGAAGTTCGATCACGGGGGTCTTGTCAGCCATTGGTCCGGGCCTCCCTCTCAAGCGGGTTTCTTCTTGCGGACGGCGGTCATCGCCAGGGTCCGGAAGTTTTCGTTCATGGCGACGGCCACCAGCAGCATCACCCCGATGATCAGGTTCGACCAGTTGCGGTCGATCTGGGTAAAGTAGATGCCCTGGTTGACCACCGCGAAGGTGAGCGTGCCAAAGAAGATCCCGGCCACAGAGCCAAAGCCGCCGGTCAGCAGGGTGCCGCCGACGACGACGCTGACGATCACGTTGAAGATGATGTTCATGCCGCCCGAGACCTGGGCCGAATTGAACAGGATCGCCTGGCACATGCCGGTAAAACTGGCGGCCGTGGCCGACAGGATGAAGAGCGCGACGGTCATCTGGCGGACGGGAATGCCGGCGTTGCGGGCGCTGTCCTTGTCGCCGCCCATCGCGAAGATCCAGTTGCCGTAGCGCGTGGCATGCATCACGAACCACAGGACCAGCGCCAGCGCGATCCACCACAGGATGATGACCTGGTGGCTGCCGCCGATCAGCTGGCCAAAGGTGAATTTGGCCCAGTCCGGGGCGGTCAGCGCGACGCTGGCCTTGCCGGTCAGGATCTTGGCGGCGGCCAGGACGACACCCTGCATGGCGACCAGCGTGCCCAGCGTGATGATCAGCGAGGGGACCGTGGTGCGGTTGGCCAGCACGCCGTTGATCGTGCCCACGATCACGCCCAGACCCAGCGCGCAGATCATGCCGACGGCGATGGGCAGTTCGTAATGGCCCGAGACGATGGCGGTGGTCATCGACCCCGCCGGGATCATCGCCCCGATCGAGATGTCCAGCTCGCCCGCGATCATCAGCATGCCCACCGGAATGGCCACGATCCCGAGGTTGGCTGCAAAGTTCACCCAGCTGGCGGCGCCCGCCAGTTTGCCCAGGTCCACGCCGCCGAAGATCACGAAGAAGGCGATCACGCCGACCAGGCTGAGGATGGCGCCCGCGGCGGGCTTGCGCAGGAAGGTTCCGAAGAGGTCTGTCATGGTCCCGGCCTCACTTCTTGGTCGCGTAGCTCAGGGCGAGCTTGCGGAAGGTGTCGTTGGACATCACCGCGATCAGCAGGAGCGCCCCGATGATGATGCTGCCGTAGTTCGGATCGAGTCCGCTGAAGAAGATGCCCTGGTTGACGATGGAAAAGGTCAGTGTGCCCAGCACGATGCCCACCACCGACCCGGCACCGCCGGTCAGCAGCACGCCGCCGATGACCACGCACATGATCGAGTTGAAGATGAAGGCCTGTCCCGCCGCGACCTGCGCGCTGCCGAAGGTCAGCACCTGGCTGACGCCGACAAAGGCCGCTGCAAAACCGCTGAGCATGTAGAGGCCGATGGTCACGCGGCGGATCGGGATGCCGGCATTGCGCGCGCTGTCGCGGTCGCCGCCCAGGGCAAAGACCCAGTTCCCCCAGGGCGCGACGTGCAGCAGGTAGTAGATCACCAGGGCAAAGCCCAGCCACCAGAAGATGGTGACGCGAAACATGAAGTTGATGGACTCGCCCAGCATCAGCTTGGCCACCGGGTCGGGCGTCATGAAGACCCCGGTCGATCCCGCGATCAGCACCGTCAGTCCCAGGGTCAGGCCCATCGTGCCGAACATCGTGCCGATGGTGATGATGAGCGAGGGGATCGCGGTGCGCGACACCAGGTAGCCGTTGATGAAACCGATCATCAGCCCGACCGCGAGCCCGGCAAGGACGCCGTACCAGGTGGGCAGATCGTAGTGGCCGGACACCAACGCGCAGGTCAGCGCGGCGGCGGGTACGACGGCGCCCACGGAAATGTCCAGCTCTCCGGCGATCATCAACAGGCCGACGGGGAGGGCGATGATGCCGACCTCGGCCGCCATCGTCAGGAAGGCGGACCAGCCGGGCGCGCCGAGAAACACCTTGCCGCCGAGGCTGGCGAAGAAGGCGTAGACGACGATCGTCCCGATCAGGGTTCCGAATTCGGGCCGGCGGATCAGGTTGCCGATGCTCGCGGCTGGGCCGCTGGTTCTTGGCGCGTCAGGTGACATGTCTCTCCCGTTCCGGTCGCGTCAAAGGCGCCCGGCCTCCCGTTTGTCGTGAAGGATGGGCCGCGCGCGGCGGCGCGGCCCGGTGCCCGTGGGGCGCTCAGCGCGTGCCCTTGCCCGCACCCAGCATGGTGGCGTCGATGTTCGACGCATCGACGACGCCGGGGCCGGTCAGGATCTCGCGAGTCGGGATCGACAGGCCGTAGTTGATGTGTCCGTTCAGGATCGACACGGCGTAGAAGCCCTGCTGATACCCTTGCTGGTCGATGGCGCAGGCCTGCTGACCGCTCTTGATGTTGGTCAGGATCGCCTCGTCGAAGTTGATGCCGCAGATCTGCACCTGGCCGGCCTTGCCCGCCTGCTGGATTCCCTGGACGATGCCGACGGCATCGAGGTTCGCGGTGGCGAAGACGGCGTTGATGTCCGGGTTCTGCAGCAGGTGCGCGCGCACGGCCTGGGCCACGGCGGTCACGTTGCCCTGGGCGGTCGCGGGCAGGGGCAGGGTGGTCGCGGTGTGGCCGGTGTTCTCCATGCCCTCGGCGAACCCGTTGCAGTAATCCTCGATATTGGCCGCGCCGGGCAGCGAGTTGACGCAGAGCCCGACGGTCCCGCCGTTGTTGCCCAGCCATTCGCCGCCGGCGACACCGGCCAGGTAATCGACCGCGCCGACGTAGTTCAGCGCGCCCAGCCGGTCGGCGGCCTCGAGGCCGCCGGCGTTGTAGATGACCAGCGGGATGCCCGCGTCCACGACCGCCTGAAAGGCCGGGTCCATCGCCTCGGGGACCCAGTTCGGGCCGATGACGCCATCGGCGCCCTGGTCGATGGCCTGGCGGATCAGTTCCGCCGCGTCCACGCCGAGGTTGTCGTAGTTCTGCGGGCCCAGCCAGGTGACGGAGCCGCCCTGTGCCTCGACCACGAGGGCCGCGTCTTCGGCGCCGCGCTTGACGATCGACCAGAACGGATCGTCGGGCTTGCCGCCGATGACGAAGATGTCCGCGCCTTCGGCGTAGACGGCCGATGCGCCGATGGCGAGGGCGGCGGTGGTCGCAAGGAACGTGCTCAGTTTCATTTAGGGTCTCCTCCCCTGTTTGCCGTCGTCGGTCGGACGGCATTGGTCAGTCGTGATGGGTTTTGCGGATCGCCCGGGTGCCTCCTCGCACGCCTGGGCGGGTCGCTCCTTATTCGGCGGGCATGCCGCCTTTCCGGGCGTTTGCGCGGGCCTTCTTGTCCCGGAAACGCGCCTTCATCTTTTCGTCGGCCTGCTTGGTGCCGTCGTGCCAGGTGCCGAACAGCGCATCGAAGGGCACGATGCCGTCGCCGTAGTTCACCTCGAAATACTTGTGGTGCAGGTAATGGGCGTAGGCGTGCATATCGATCGCCCGGTCGCCACCCAGTTCCATCTTGTCAAAGCCGACGTGCCCCGGGATCGCCCCGAATGCCGCGCGGTGCATCTGGAACAACATGATGAAGGGGTTGGACGGCAGGATCAGGTGCCACAGGCCGACACCGAAGTAGAGCAGGTGTTCCACCGGGTGCATGGCCAGCGACGACCAGGGCGAAGGGTTGACCGAGTTGTGGTGCACCGAATGCACGTGCTTGTAGAGAAAGGGCACATGGATCAGCCGGTGGATGCAGTAGAAATGCGCCTCCTGGATGAAAGGCACCAGGAAGACCATCAGTGCCAGCCAGACCGGGTGATCGGCCCAGGCCAGCCAGGGCGCATAGCCGTTGGCATAGGCCCAGAGCGCGCCGACCTCTAGCGCGGTCCAGATCGGCACGCCGTGCAGAAAGGTGCGCAGGGCGCCGTCGATCTGCTGGTCATTGAACCAGAACACGCCGGATTTCTGGTCGGCGGGGAACTTGGCGTTGTACTTGAACCGGGTGTGCTGTGCCCGCTGCATGTAGAGGCGCAGCTCGAAGGCGCCGTAGAACAGGGCGATGCCGAGCGCGTTGAGCGCAAGGAGTTTCAGCACCCAGCCCCAGGCCAGGGTCTGCATGACCGCCACCGGCGGGATCACCCAGGCCCAGTAGACCAGTGCCGAGATGAAAAAGAGCAGGTTCCAGGGAAAGAGGTAGCCCTTGAGCCAGGCCAGCAGCTCCATCGGTTTCGGCGGCAGGGCGTAGAAGGGGGCCACCCCGGCGACGGGGTCCCTGGGGGCCCAGTTGCCACGCTTGTCGCGGGTGCCGTGTTTCAGATCGTCCATCGCTTGGTCCTCCCTGGCGTCGGCTTGCTCACTCGGCGGCGGTGGCGCCGGTCTTCCGGGGCTTCATGCGCTCTTTCTTCTTGCGGAACCGCTCTTTCATGCGTTCGTCCGCTTCCTTGGTGCCGTCGTGCCAGTAGCCCAGCCACTTATCGAGCGGGACCAGCCCGTCGGCGCCATAGTTCACCTCGAAATACTTGTGGTGCAGGTAATGAGCGTAGGCGTGGCTATCGAGCGCGGTCTCGTCGGTGATCTCCAGCTTGTCAAAGCCGATGTGCCCGTTGATGGCGCCGTAGCCGACGGCATGACTGTTGAACATCATCACGATCGGGTTCGACGGGATCAGCAGGTGCCAGACGATCTCGCCGAAATAGAGCGTGTGTTCGATCCAGTGCATCGACAGCGACGACCAGGGCGACGGGTTGATCGAGTTGTGATGCACCGAATGGATGTGCTTGTAGAGAAACGGCGTGTGAATCAGGCGGTGGATGCAGAAGAAGTGGATCTCGTGGATGGCGGGCACCAGCAGCGTCAGCGCCACCAGCCACAGGCAGTTGTCCTGCCAGTCGACCCAGCCGAAGGCGTGGATGCCATTGCCGTAGCACCAGAGCATCAGCACCTCGACCGCGGTCCAGATCGGGATGCCGATGAGGAAACTGCGCAGGAAGTTGTCCAGGTTCTGGCTCTTGAACCAGAACACGTCAGAGGGCGTCTCGGCGGGGAACTTGGCGTTGTACTTGAACCGCGTGCCCTGCCTGCGCCGAACGTAGTAGAACAGCTCGATGGCGCCATACATCGCGAAGATGCCCGCCATGTTCACCACCAACAGGTAGAGCGGCCAGCCCCAGCTGAGCGTCGCCAGCGTCTGGGTGTCGGGGATCACGAAGACCCAGTAGAGCAGGGCCGTCGCCATGTGAAAGGCGTTCCAGGGCCAGAGGTAGTCGACCAGGAAAGCACCCATCTTGTTGAACTTGCCCAGCCAGAAGGGGGCGATTTCCAAAGGCGCGTTCGGGGCCCAGTTGCCGCGTTTGTCACGGGTGCCGTACTGCAGATCATCCATGAGTGCGCCCTCCCCAGCGTCTCATCGGCGCTGGCAGAAAACTGCGCCGACCGATGCATGTTTTCTTGACGAATTGACCTGCATCAAATCAAGCTTGCTGATGTGATGAGAGTGATTTCATATCATTTCAGTTCACGCGCCAACCAAGATGAAACGAAATGAAGTGACCCCGACATGGTGAAACGACCGACAATTCCTGACCTGGCAGAGGCTGCGGGCGTCTCGGTTTCGACGGTCAACAGGGTGATCAACAAGGCCGACAGCGTGCGCCAGCCGACCCGGGAAAGGGTGCTGCGGGCGGCGCAGGAGATCGGGTTCTATGGCCTTGGGGCAATTGAATATTCCGTCCACGCCGGCCGGGAGGTGCATCGCCCGGGCGTGTTGCTCTTGCAAGAGCGGCGCCCGTTCTACCGCGACCTTGGCGCGGCCTTTCGGCAGGCTGCCGAAGAGCACACCGATGGCCGGATCGAACTGACCCTGGAGTTTCTGGACGACCTTTCGCCCGAGGTCGTGGCAGACCGGCTGAGACAGCTTGGCGCGAATTGCGATTCGGTGGCACTGGTGGCCGCGGAACATCCTCTCATCACCGATGCGATCGATTCCCTGCTGCTGCGGGGCACCCCGGTCATGGGGCTGATCACCCCCCTGACCGCACGGGGGAATGTCGGCTACGTGGGGCTGGACAGTTTCAAGGTAGGGCGCACCGCCGCCTGGGCCTTTGACAAGATCTGCCACCAGAGGGGCGAAATCGGCATCCTTGTCGGCAACACGCGCTACCGCAACCAGGACCTGAACGAGAGCGGCTTTCGCTCTTATTTCCGCGAGAACGCCTCCGGTTTCACCCTGTTGGAGCCGCGCGCGACCTTTGAATCGGCAGATGTGGCGCGCGAGATGACCGAAGACCTGTTTGCCCAGCACCCCGAGATGTGCGGGATTTTCATCTCTGGCGGGGGGATCACCGGGTCATTGGCCGCCCTGCGCGAGGCGCCCCGGCGTCCCGGTTTTGTCGCGGTGGGCTATGAACTGATGGATGTCACGCGCAGGGCGCTTTTCGACGGTACGCTGACGATGGCGATATCGCACCCGATGGAGGCCCTGGCCCGCCAGACCCTGGCCGCGCTGGTCAAGTCCAAACGCGCCGGGCCGGACGCCGGGGCGCAGAACGTCATGCTGGATTTCGACATTCATACATCCGAAAATCTGTGACCCGTCCCGATGTGGCCCGAACTTATGCCTCTTGAATCTATCATGATGAATTGCTTGTCTCTGGCAATGTCGTCACGGACCCGTCCCAAATGACCGGCCTGCAAGGCCCCGGCCCCCTGACACGCGATGGCACGCGCCGGTCGCGCCCGGTGCGCGTGGCCGAGGCCATCAAGGACTGGGTGGTCGAACGCGGGCTGCAACCCGGCGACCGTCTGCCCGGCGAGGCAGAGCTGATCGCCGAATTCGGCATGTCCAAGGGCACGATCCGCGAGGCGATGCGCCTGTTGCAGGCGCAGGGCCTTGTGGTGACCAAGACCGGCCCGGGCGGTGGCAGTTTCGTGGGCGAGGTCGGCAAGGACCGGGCCCATGCGCTGCTGGGCAATTATTTCTATTTCCGCAATATCTCGATCGACGACATCTACCAGGTGCGCATCGCGCTGGAACCGGAGCTGGCGGCCTCTTTGGCCGGGCGGCTGACGCCGGAACAACTGGCAGAGCTGGGGCGGATCATGACCACCTATGCCGAACCCGCCGAAGATGCCGAGGGCGAACGCGCCCAGCATGTCGCCTCGCTGGTGTTCCACGCGCGCCTGGCTGAGTTTGCGGACAACGCCTTGCTGGGGTTCTTCATCGGCTTCATGGCGCAGATCCTGGCCGACCTGACCGTCTACAAACGCCTCTATTCCAAGCCGAACCACGAACTCTGGCGGCAGGGACGCGACCACCAGGCGGGACTGGTCGAGGCGCTGCGCAACGGCGATGCCGAGGCCGCCCGGGCCATCATGCGCGAACACATGGAAATGGCACGCCGCCTGATGGAGGACCAGGAGGCGGTGGTCATGAAACGATTCATGGCGGAATGAGCATGGACGGACTGGCGAAAGAGCTGGAACGCCTCGTGGCCGAGGCGCGGGGCGCGGGCGACTGGGGCCGTCCCGCAGATTACATCCCCGAACTGGCCAAGGTCGATCCGGCGCAGGTAGGGGTTGCCCTCTGTCTGGCCGACGGGACGGAGCTCGGGGCAGGGGAGGCGGACAGGCCCTTTTCGATCCAGAGCATCTCGAAGGTGTTTTCGCTGGCGGCCGTTCTGGGGCGGCTGGGGGATGACCTTTGGCGCAGGGTCGGGCGCGAACCCTCTGGCACCGCCTTCGACAGCATCTTTCTGCTGGAGCATGAGAACGGCCGCCCACGCAATCCTTTCATCAACGCGGGGGCCCTGGTGACGACGGACGCGCTCTTGGGCGGGCGTGAACCCCGGCAGGCGCTGTCCGAAATCATGCACCTTGTCCGCGCCGCGGCCGAGGATGACGACATCCACATCGACAAGGCGGTGGCGGAGTCGGAAAAGGCCACGGCCAGCCGCAATATGGCGCTGCTGTACTACCTGCAATCGCATGACAACCTGCTGAACCCGCCCGAGATGGTCATGGGCACCTATGCCCATCAATGCGCCATCGAGATGACCTGTCGCCAACTGGCGCGGGCGGGGCGGATGCTGGCGATGCTGCCCGGCGTGCCGGCGATGATCTCACCGCTCCGGGCGCGGCGGATCAATGCGCTGATGATGACCTGCGGGCAGTATGACGGCTCGGGCAATTTCGCCTTTCGCGTCGGCCTGCCGGGCAAGAGCGGGGTGGGCGGGGGGATTCTGCTGGTGGCGCCGGGCGTCGCCTCGATCGCGGTCTGGTCGCCGGGGCTGGACGGCTATGGCAACTCGCAGGTGGGCACCTGGCTGGCCGAACGGATCGCCGGTTACACCGGCTGGTCGGTCTTCGCACCGTAGGGGGTGGCGCGCTCGGGGTCGTCGAGCGTTGGCACCATGACGGCCCAGTCGGCATAGTCGCCGCTGGTGGCGCGCTGGTGCAGCGCCCGCAGATCGGCCAGAGGTGTCGCCGAATGATCCACGCGCAGGGTCAGCGGCGCCATGTCCCGCCCGACGATCAACAGCGCGGCAGAGAGCAGCCCCCGGCTGTCGCCCCCGGCGGCCGCGGCCGCATCCAGCGCGGCCAGCAGGCGCAGGTCGAATGCGCCCTCGGCGGCGAGGAACCCGTCCAGCATCGCTTGCAGCACCTCCTCGGAAGAGAGCAGGTTGCCGGTGACGATCACCTTGTCCGCACTGCGCGCGCCCGCCGCCTGGATGCTGTCGGCGCCGGTAAAGCTGGCGGTGCCGCCTGTCGGGTCCAGCGTCGCCAGCTGCCGCTGGCCGCGGCCGCTGTCGGCGCCGGTCACACGCTCCACGGCGTCCCGTGCGGAAAGCCCGGATTTCATCAGGGCGAGCGTCTCTGTCCCCCACATGGTCGAGGGCAGGGACCCCTGTGAGGCCGACATCCCCGATTCGGCATCCCCGCGCAGAACCCAGCCGCCGACACAGAGACTGCCCGTGGTGGCGGCACCTCCGTAGCGGCCTGTTTTTTCATCGTATGCAAGGATCGAAATCGTCATGCGGGAGCCTCCTCATCATGAGACTTGAATTTATCATGAAAATTTGGCCTCATGCAATTTATCATGAAAAATAAAAAATGAAGAACAAGACCCAAGGACAACAGCGGAGGTAACGCAATGTCGCTCTTCTCTTTCACCCGCCGAGGGCTGCTTGCCGCCGGGACGGCGCTTGCGCTGACAGTCGGCACACTGACCGGGGCCCAGGCGCAGACGCCTCCGGGCGTCCTGATCGTCGGCCAGATCGCCGAGCCCAAGGCGCTGGACCCGGCGGCGGTCACGGCGGTCAACGACTTCCGCATCCTGATGAACGTCTACGACGGGCTGGTGCGCTACAAGGATGGCACGCTGGAGGTCGAGCCGGCGCTGGCGACCGACTGGACCATCTCGGAGGACGGCACCGAATACACCTTTGACCTGCGCGAGGGTGTGAGCTTTCACGACGGCAGCCCGTTCAACGCCGATGCGGTGAAGTTCAACTTCGAGCGGATGCTGAACGAGGACCACCCCTATCACGACACGGGTCCCTTCCCGCTGGCCTTCTTCTTCTCGGCGGTGGAAACCATCGAGGTGGTGGATGACCTGACGGTGAAATTCACCCTGAACGCGCCCTATGCGCCGTTCCTGTCGAACCTTGCCTATCCCACGGGCCTGATCGTTTCGCCCGCCGCGGTCGAACAGCACGGATCGGATTTCGGGCGCAATCCCTCGGGCACCGGCCCGTTCACCTTTGCCGAATGGCGGTCGAACGAAGCGGTGGTGATCGAGGGCAACCCTGACTACTGGGGCGGGGCGCCGGATCTTCAGGCGGTGGTGTTCCGCCCGATCACCGATGCTAATACCCGCACGGCGGAAATGCTGGCCGGGGGGATCGACCTGATGGTCGAGGTGCCGCCCGTGGCCCTGTCCGAATTCCAGGGCGCGGAATACACGGTGCACGAGCAGGCCGGCCCGCATGTCTGGTTCCTGATCCTGAACGCCAAGGAAGGCCCCTTTGCCGACAAGTTGGTGCGCCAGGCGGCGAACTACGCGGTCAACAAGACCGCGCTGGTGGACGACGTGCTGGAAGGGACCGCTGCCGTGGCTGCGGGCCCAACGCCGCCGGCCTTCGCCTGGGCCTACAACGAGGACCTCGAGCCCTATCCCTATGACCCCGACAAGGCCCGCGCGCTGCTGGCCGAGGCCGGTGCCGAGGGGGCGGAACTGACATTCTTCGTGACCGAGGGCGGGTCCGGCATGCTGGACCCGATCGCGATGGGCACGGCGATCCAGGCGGACCTGGAAGCCGTCGGCTTTGACGTCACGATCGAGACCTACGAGTGGAACACCTTCCTGGGCGAGGTGAACCCGGGTCTGGCGGGCAAGGCGGACATGGCCGAGATGGCCTGGATGACCAACGACCCCGACACGCTGCCCTTCCTCGCGCTGC
Organism: Antarctobacter albus; assembly: GCF_900101505.1. Lineage (GTDB taxonomy): Bacteria > Pseudomonadota > Alphaproteobacteria > Rhodobacterales > Rhodobacteraceae > Antarctobacter > Antarctobacter albus. The sequence goes on along the minus strand of NZ_FMZI01000012.1, from coordinate 92,194 downwards.
GCACCGATGCCTGGCCCGAGGCGGGCGGGTTCAACTCTGGCTATTATTCGAACCCGAAGGTGGATGAACTGCTGGAGGCGGCCCGCGTCGCCACCGACCAGGACGAGCGCGCGCGTCTTTACAAGGAGATGCAGACCATCGTGCAGGAAGATGCGCCCTGGGTCTTTGTCGCCAACTGGAAGCAGAACGCGGTGACGAGCGACCGGGTCGAGGGCTTTTCCTTGCAACCGTCCTTCTTCCTGCTGCTGGATGACGTGGTGAAGAACTGATTGCGAGTCGGGCGGGGCCGGGCATCGAGCCCGGCCCCGCCCGCCGGGGGCTCTGCCCCCGAAGTGCGCCTGCGGCGCACACCCCCGGAGGTATTTCTTGCCCAAAGAAGCCAGGGGTCGTTTTCCCGCCAGACAAAGGGGGTGCGCATGGGGCGTTATATCCTCGGACGATTGATTTCCGCCATTCCGGTGCTGCTGGGCATTACCGTGATCGTCTTCCTGATCATGGCGCTGATCCCGGGCGATCCGGCGACGGCGATCCTGGGCAGCTACGCGACGCCGGAGAACGTGGAAAAACTGAACCGCGACCTTGGCTTGGACAAGCCCCTGGTGGCGCAGTATTTCATCTGGCTCGGCAACATGCTGCAGGGCGATTTCGGCACCAGTTTCTCGCTCAACCGGCCTGTGATCGACGAGGTTCTGGAGCGGTTCAACGGGACGCTGATCCTGGCCGGGACGTCCTTTGTCATCTGTTCGGTGCTGGGCATCATGGCGGGCGTGATCTCGGCCGCCAACCAGTATGGCTGGGCGGACAAGGGCATCACCTTTGTCGTGCTGCTGGGGATCTCGATCCCGAGTTTCTTTCTCGGCATGATGATGATCCTGTTCTTCTCGGTGAACCTGAGGATATTCCCGGTTTCCGGCATGTGGCCGATCTATGGCACGCGGGATATCTGGGCGCTGCTCAATCACCTGGTCCTGCCGGCCAGTGCGCTGGCGGTGGTCGCCACCGGCGTGATCGCGCGCCTGTCGCGTTCTGCCATGCTGGAGGTGCTGCGACAGGATTTCATCCGCACCGCGCGGGCCAAGGGCGTGAATGAGCGCGGCGTGATCTGGCGTCATGCGTTGAAGGCGGCGATGGTCTCGATCATCCCTGTCCTTGGCATCCAGGCCGGGTTCGTCCTGTCGGGCGCGGTCTATATCGAGATCGTCTTTCAGTGGCCCGGCGTGGGCCGGATGCTGGTCGACGCGATCCTGAAGCGGGACATCCTGCTGGTGCAGGGGGGCGTGGTCTTTGTCGCCGCCTGTTACGTCCTGTTCAACATCGTGGTGGACGTGGCGCAGAGCCTGCTGGACCCGAGGATCAAGACATGATGGCCTTTCTCAAACTCCTCGCCCGCAACCGGCTGGCGCTGGCCGGGGGCATTGTCCTGAGCTTCGTCGTGCTGCTGGCGCTGATCACGCCGCTCCTGCCCTTGGCGGAACCGAACGTGACCAATACCGCCGCGCGGTTCCAGAAGCTCTTTACCGAGGGCGCGCTCCTGGGCACCGATCACCTAGGACGGGACCTGCTGTCGCGGCTGATGTGGGGCACGCGGTTGTCGCTGGCCGTGGGGTTCGCCGCAGCCGTGGTCGCCGCCACGCTGGGCGCGGCCATCGGCATCGTCGCAGGGTTCTACGGCGGGCGGACGGACAACCTGATCATGCGCGGCGTCGACATGTTGATGGCCTTTCCCTACATCCTGCTGGCGCTGGCCATCGTGGCCGCCCTTGGGCCGGGCCTGTTCAACGCGCTGATCGCCGTGGCCGCCGTGAACGTGCCCTTCTTTGCACGGAACATCCGGGGCATCACGGTGGGCATCGCGCACAAGGAATTCGTCGATGCGGCGCGCCTGGCGGGCCTGTCGAACACCCGCATCATCCTGACGGAAATCCTGCCCAACGTGATCCCGGTGATCGTGATCGCCATGTCCACCACCATCGGCTGGATGATCCTGGAAACCGCCGGCCTGTCCTTCCTCGGGCTGGGCTCGCAGCCGCCGCAGGCGGACCTGGGCTCGATGCTGGGCGAAGCGCGCTCGGCGCTGATCACCAACCCGCATACCTCGGTCGTCCCCGGCATCATGATCCTGATCATCGTCATGTCGATCAACCTCTTGGGCGACGGGGTGCGGGACGCGCTGGACCCGAGGCTGAAATCCGGCGCGCTGTCGCGCCCGATGGCCTCCACGATGGTCCGCCGCAAGGACCCGGTGCCCCAAGCCGAGGGCAAGGGCCTGCTGGAAGTGCAGGAGTTGCAGACCCAGTTCCACGTCAAGGATCGCGTCTATCGGGCGGTGGGCGGCGTGTCCCTGCATGTCAAGCCGGGGGAGTGCCTGGGCGTGATCGGTGAAAGCGGGTCGGGCAAATCCGTCACCGCGCTGTCGGTCATGGGGCTGGTGGCCTCGCCGCCCGGGGTCATCACCGGGGGCGCGGTGCGCTATGATGGCGAGGACCTGATCGGCGCGCCGTATCGCAAGCTGCGCGAGATGCGGGGCCGCAATGTCGCCTATATCTTCCAGGATCCGCTGGCCACGCTGCACCCGCTCTACAAGGTGGGTGACCAGTTGATCGAGGCAATCCGCGCGCATCGGCCCATCAGCAAGAGCGAGGGGCAGGCGCGGGCCATCGAACTGCTGAAGGCGGTGCGCATTCCCAACGCCGAAAAGCGGATCACCGATTATCCGCACGAGATGTCGGGCGGGATGCGCCAGCGCGTCGGCATCGCGATGGCGCTGGCCAACGATCCCGACATCATCATCGCGGATGAGCCGACAACCGCGCTGGACGTGACCGTTCAGGCGCAGATCCTGTCGCTGCTGGATGACCTGCGCCGCTCGCGCGGGCTGGCCATCGTCTTCATCACGCATGATTTCGGCGTGGTGGGGCAGCTGTGCGACCGGGTGGCCGTGATGTACGCGGGCCGCATCGTCGAGGAAGGCCCGACGCAATCGGTGCTGGAAACGCCGACGCATCCCTATACCGCCCGGCTGATGGCCTGTGTTCCGGAACTGGGCGAGGGCAAACGGCGGCTGGAGGCGATCCCGGGCCTGCCACCGGTGGTGGACAAGCTGCCCGCAGGCTGTGCCTTTGCCGACCGTTGCGACCGGGTGCAGGCGGACTGCAGACAGGGCGAAATCGACCTCGAGCGTGAAGGCGCGCGCGCGGTGCGCTGTATCCATCCCGTGACCCCGCTGAAGGAGGCCGCAGAATGACAGAGGCGCTGAAACTGACGGAGCTGTCCAAGAGTTTCCCGGTGGGAGGTGGCTTCCTTGCGGCGTCCAGGGGGACGGTCAAGGCGGTGCATCCGATTTCCCTGACGGTCCAGCAGGGAGAGACCCTGGGCATCGTGGGGGAATCCGGCTGTGGCAAGTCCACGCTGGCCCGGATGCTGGTGGGCCTGCTGGAACCGACGACCGGCACCATCGAGATCGACGGCGCGGCGCTGGACAACGCCGACCCGGCGGTTTTTGGCAAGCGCATCCAGTATGTCTTTCAGGACCCGATTTCCTCGCTCAACCCGCGTAAGACGATCCGGCAGATCATGGAGGCGCCGCTGAAACGCCTCTACGGCATGGACCGTTCGCAGCGCGATCTGCGGATTTCCGAGATATTCGCCAGCGTGAACCTGCGCGAGGAGTTCCTGGAGCGCTATCCGCATGAATTTTCGGGCGGGCAGGCGCAGCGGATCGGGATCGCCCGGGCGCTGGCCGCCAATGCGCGCATCCTGATCCTGGATGAGCCGGTGTCGGCGCTGGATGTCTCTGTGCAGGCGCAGGTGCTGAACCTGCTGGCGGATCTGAAAAAGGAATTCAGCCTCACCTACCTGTTCATCAGCCATGACCTTGCGGTGGTCGAGGCGGTCAGCGACCGGATCGCGGTGCTTTACTTTGGGTCCGTGGTCGAACTTGGCCCGGCCGAAGAGATTTTCCGTGCCCCGCGTCACCCCTACACCAAGCTGCTGGCCGACAGTGCGCCGGTGGTCGGGCGGCCGCTGACGGCGCCGGAATCGAAGGAGACCGAGCTGCCAGACCCGCTGAACCCGCCGCCCGGCTGCGCCTTTGCCGCGCGCTGCCCGCGCGCCAGCGACCGCTGCCGCAAGGAGGTGCCCCGGCTGGAAGGCGACCGCGTACAGGCGGCCTGTTTTCATCCGCTGGACGGCGACTGACGGTGCCGGTCAATCCAGCCGTGAAAACCCCTTCTTGACGCGCCGGATGGGGATCGAGGACTCGATGGAGGCCACGCCCGGCACCTTGGTCAGCCGGCGGGTCAGGAAGCCTTCGAACTCGACCAGGTCGGCGACCGCGACACGCAGCAGGTAATCCCGGGTGCCGGTCATCAGCCAGCAGTCGATCACCTCGGGATAGGCGTTGACTGCCTGTTCGAAGGCTTGCAGCCGGTCGTCGACCTGGTGAGCCAGCTTGACCGAGACAAAGACGCTGAAGGGATAGCCCAGTTTGGCCTCGTCCAGATGCGCGTGATAGCCGCTGATGTATCTACGCTCTTCAAGGATGCGAACCCGCCGGGCGCAGGGCGAGGGCGACAGGTTCACCCGCCCGCTCAACTCTTGCAGGGTCAGGCGGGCATCACGCTGGACCTCGCGCAGGATGGCGTGGTCGATGGAATCGAGGCTGTCGGCGCTCATGGTGAATCTTGCAAGGTTTTGCGAAATTATTGACGGATTCCTCCAAAGATCAACCTAACCAGTGATGGGTTTGACGCCAATTGCCCCGCGCGCCTGTCTGGGTCTGGCCTAAGGCAGGAGTGAATGATGACCCGGCACCAGACCCGTTTTGACCGTATCCCCCAGGATCCGGACACCGCAGAAACCGCTGAGTGGATCGAGGCGCTGGAAAGTCTCACCCACCATGATGGCCCTGAACGGGCGCATTTCGTGATGATCGCGGTGCTGGACCCGGCGCGCCGGCTGGGGGTGACGACCCGTGGCTTGCCCTATTCGGCCTAACGCAACACGATCCCGTTGGCCCGGCAGCCCGCCTATCCCGGTGACCTTGCGCTGGAAGAGCGCATCACCTCGATCATCCGCTGGAACGCTCTGGCGATGGTCGTGCGGGCGAACCGGGCCTATGGCGAACTGGGCGGACACATCGCCTCTTACGCCTCGGCAGCCGAGATCTTCGAGGTGGGTTTCAACCATTTCTTCCGGGTGCGGGACGGCGATTTCGGCGGCGACCTCGTCTATTTTCAGCCGCATTCGGCGCCGGGTGTCTACGCCCGGGCCTTCCTGGAGGGGCGGCTGACCGAGCAGGAGATCGCCAACTACCGGCAAGAGGTGCCGGGCAAGGGCCTGTGTTCCTACCCGCATCCCTGGTTGATGCCGGATTTCTGGCAGGTGCCGACGGGGTCGATGGGGATCGGGCCGCTCAGCGCGGTGGTTCATGCGCTATCTGCAGGCGCGTGGCCTGGCCCGGACCGAGGATCGCCATGTCTGGGGCGACTTTGGCGACGGCGAGATGGAAGAGCCGGAATCCATCGCCGGGCTGACACTGGCCGCGCGGGAACGGCTGGACAACCTGTTCCGCCAGATCGGCATCTACGCCCCCGACGGGCAGTTGTACGATCCCGAGGACAAGGGCGCGATGATGTTCTACAAGGAGGCGGCGAACGGCCAGTTGCTGGAAGAAGGCATCACCGAGGCCGGCGCGATCAGTTCCTGGACCGCTGCCGGGACGGCCTATTCCGTGCATGATACCGACCTGTTGCCGGTCTACATCTACTATTCGATGTTCGGTTTTCAGCGCGTGGGGGACCTGATATGGGCGGCGGCCGATCAGCGCACGCGGGGTTTCCTGCTGGGGGCGACGGCGGGGCGGACAACGCTGTCGGGTGAGGGGTTGCAGCACCAGGATGGCTCCAGCCACATGGCGGCGGCGGCGATCCCGAATTGCCGCGTCTGGGATCCCTGCTTTGCCTATGAACTGGCGGTTATCATGGATCACGGCATGGCGCGGATGCTGGACGAACAGCGTGACGAGTTCTTCTACATCACCGTGATGAACGAGATCTACGACCAGCCCTCGATGCCCGAGGGGGCGGAGACGGCCATCCTGAAGGGCCTCTACAAGCTGCGCTGCGTCGGGGAAACCGGCCCCCGCGTGCGGCTGGTGGGATCGGGGACGATTCTGGTCGAGGTTCTTGCCGCAGCGGAACTGTTGCAGGACTTCGGCGTCGTGGCAGAGGTTTTCTCGGCCACCTCTTATACCGAACTTGCCCGCGAGGCGATGGAGGTCGCGCGGCGCAACCGCTTCAAGGCGCCCGATCTGCGAGAGACCAGTCACGTCGAAACCCTGCTGGGAGGAGAGGTGCCCGTCGTGGCGGCCAGCGACTACGTCCGGGCCTTTCCGGGCCAGATCGCGCCCTATCTGCGTGCCCCGATGACCCTGCTGGGAACCGACGGCTTTGGACGTTCGGCCAATCGCCAGGCGTTGCGCCGGTTCTTCGAGGTCGACCGGCAGAATATCGCGCTTGCGGCGATCGAGGCGCTGGTGCGTGACGGCGACCTGCCGCCAGAGACCCTGCGCGCGGCGATCAAGGCATGGGACATCGACCCCGAAACACGGGCCCCGTGGAGCTGTTAGCGGGCGGGGGCGGGCAGCCCCTTGGCAAGCGCCAGCTCGACCATGTCGGCGTGGGCGTTGGCCTCATCGCTGGACAGGAAGGCCAGCGCGGGTGGATCGCCCGCGACCATCAGCGCCATGCCGATGCTCCGATCAAGCTTGTCTTCGATCACGAACAGGCCCGAAGCGGCGCCGCGAAAGCGGTGCCGTTCGACAAAGCCGGGCAGGGCCTCCGCCGTTGGCCAGGGCGGCGTGGCGCCTGGCAGCATCAGCGCAAGCGTCGGCACGTCCTTCTGGCGTGCCGGGCGCAGGCTCAGTCCGTCCAGGTCATAGCGGGGCGGGTTGAGCAGGTGCCATTGTTCCGGCGCCATCAGGAAGTCGTGGCAGGGATGAGACCGACCGCTGGCCTGAAAGAACATGCGCCGCGATCCCGGGCAGCGGGCAAAGCCAAGGCGCGCCAGCAGCGACAATGAGGCCGCATTGTCCGTGCGGCAGGTGGCCAGCAGGGGCGGCGCCGGACGAGAGAACCACTCGGCAAGGGTCAGGCGCAATGCCGCGCTCATGACCCCGCGTCCCTGAAAGGCAGGGTCCAGCCAGTACCACAGGCCCGCGCCAAGGCAGATACAGCCTGCGGCAGCCCCCTCGATCTCGATGATGCGCAGGTGCTCGCCGGGGTGCTGACCGTGTTCCAGCAGCGCCTGTGCCTCGGTGGGGCCGAATGGCTGGGCGACGGCTGCAAGCCAGGGCGCGACACGCTCGTCCGATAGCTGCCGAACAACCTCGGGGAGGTCGCCCTCGGACATCGGTCTGAGGCAGAACTCCTCTGCCACCAGTCGCGCCGGGAAGTCATGAACCGTCACCGCCCGTCACCCCTGGCCGCAGGCCGCCCGATCAGTCGCGCGGAATGCCATATTGCTTGATCTTGCGGTAAAGCGTCGGTCGAGAGATGCCTAGTTGCTCGGCCACGCGGGTCAGGTTGCCCTTTTCCGCCTGGATGGCGCGCCGGATGGTCATCGCCTCCATGTTTTCGAGGTTTATGGGGGCCTCTTCGACGTCGACGTAATGGCTGAACCCCAGCCCGTCCGCCGGTTCGATGATCTCTGGCGGCAGATCGTTCAGGCCGACCTCGGGGCCGGATTTCAGCAGGTAGAGCCGTTCCACGAGGTTGCGCAACTCGCGCACGTTGCCGGGCCAGCGGTATTCTTTCAGCCGGTCCATCACCGCCGGGGCAAAGACCAGCCGGGGGCGAGAGAACCGGTCTGAAAAGACGCCGTTGAAATGGTCGATCAGCAGGGCAACGTCACCGCTGCGCTGGCGCAGGGGCGGCACGTCGATCGCGACGATGCCGATCCGGTAGAAGAGGTCGCGGCGGAACCGCCCCTGTTCGACGTCGCTGCGCAGGTTGCGGTTGGTCATTGCCACAAGCTGGACATTGACCGGGCGGCGCTGGTCGTCGCCGATCCGGTAGACCGCGCGCTGTTCCAGTGCCCGCAGCAGGTAGGGCTGCAATTCCACCGGCATGTCGCCGATCTCGTCCAGGCAAAGCACTCCGCCGTCCGCCTGTTCGAACTTGCCCGGCTTGCCGCCGCGCAGGGCGCCGGTAAAGGCCCCTTCGACATGGCCGAACAGCTCTGCCCCGATCAGTTCCTTGGAGATCGCGGCGCAGTTGACCGTGACATAGGGCGCGTTCCTGCGGTCGATCCGGTTGTGGACCAGCCGCGCAAAGAGTTCCTTGCCGACGCCGGTTTCACCCTGGATCAGCACCGTCACCCCGGCAGAGGCGGCGCGTTCGGCCAGTTCGATGGCTTCCAGCATCTTGGGCGCGTTGCCTACGATCACGATCTCGTCCTCGTCGACATTTGCGCGCGGCTTTATGCGCACGGCGACCGTGTCCTGCGGCCGGATGGCGGTAGAGCGTTTCAGCGACAGGGCCGCACCGCGCAGGCTGCCGTCGAATTCCAGCCGGGTGATGCCGTCTGTTTCGATGTCTCGGGGCAGGGCGGCGCGGATGTCGCCCTCTGTCATGTTGGCGCTCAGCGGCAGCAACTGGTGGCCGACCGCGAAATCCGGGCGCGGCAGGTGGAGCCTGTCGTCCAGCCCGCGGCGGAACATGATGCGGCCGACCTTGTCCAGCAACAGGACGCTGGTGTCCGGGCGGCTGGCATCGGAGTTCAGGAAGGTTTCCAGCAGGCGGGTCCGTTCCTCGCGCTGCTGTTCGGCCAGGGCGATCTCGATTTCGCGGGCGGCGGCGACCACCAGCGCGATGTTGTGGCGGCGAAAGATGTCGGGCGGGCCGGACAGGTCCACCACCCCGATCACCGAACGGTCGAACGGGTCAAAGATCGGGACACCGGCGCAGGTCCAGGCCTGCACGCCCTGGCAGAAATGTTCGGCCGCGTGGACATATGTCGGCTTGCCGGTCTTCAGCGCGGTGCCGATGCCGTTGGTGCCGATCACGTCCTCATTCCAGACGCCGCCGATTTCCAGGTGGATGTTCTGCCCGGCGTCCAGCACATCGTGATCGCCAATGGCGTCGATGATCACGCCGTTGTTGTCGGTCAGGATCAGGATCACCTGCGCCCCGGCCAGGTGCGGTTCAAGCCGGGCAAAGGCGGCGCGGGCGGCCTGTCGCAGGCTGGCGTTGCGGCGGCGCAGCTTTCGCAGTTCCTCGTCGCGTTCGATCTTGCGCGACTGCAACCGCGTCGCATCGACGCCCAGGTTCATGCTGCGTTGCCAGGACTGGACGATCTCGCTGCGCACCTCGCCAGTCTCGGGCTGGCCGGTGACATAGTTTTCCCAGGCGCGCCGGGTTTCTCCTTCCGAGTACTCGGGGAAGAGGCCGGCATCGTCGTTGCCACCTTGCGTGGCCTTGAAATATCTAGGTCGCCCCATCGGTCACTCTGTCAGGGCCGCGCGCGGGTCTGCGGCGGCGGTGAAGGTTTGTCGGTCAGGCAAGCGGCGCCCCTGCGGGCCGGGCGCGAACCGGGCTGGCGATGGCATCGTCGAACATGGCTCCTTTGGCGTCATGTTGATAAGGGCGCCGACTGGCGCCCGTCGTAAAGATGTCCATTTCCACGTCTCCCCGCCCAAAAGATTATCATGTCATAAACATTTTGCATAGCGCCGCCCGGAGGCCCCGGAATGGCGCCCGGCTCGTGGGGGTCAAGTGACACCGAATTGCTGCCGTTGCGTCAAGTCCCCGGATGGTAGGTATCTTCTGTATCGGGGTGTGGGGCGGGCCGGGCGTGCCCTCTTGCAAGTGGTTCATGTCAAAGGCCTTGCCCATCGCGCGCGAGGGCCGTTCGCGCCGTGCCGGTCAGAGAGGGAACGGGTCATGGATAGCCATTGCCGGTCCGGCGTTGAGGCTGTCCGGCATGGGATTGCCGACAGGTCGGGAAACGCCGCCGGGCGACTGTGGGAAACCGGCGCAGATGCGGCCATCTCAGGTGCAACGATTCGCCGCATCGCGGCAGATTCGCCCCTGGGCGCGGATCGGTCGGAGCGGAGTCGAAACAGATTTTTACGATGCGTCCCGGACAGTGTAACGAAGCTTTACGACTTTTTGTCCACTCGTCCACTTGTGGCCTAATAACTTGAATTTTCAAAGGTTTTCGTTGCGTCGGAAGTCGCGAAAGGTAGCATGTCGCGACCATGACACGTCTCGCCCAACACCGCCCGACACTGACCGGCACGCCGCATTTGCCCGGCACCGGAACCTGCTTGACCCGCTCCGAGAGACCTCGTCGACGCGGGTGTCCCAGGTCAATTCATGCGCCCGCCCGAGGGGGCGCCGGGCATCTGGTCCCAGATCGCCGAAAGGTCCGTGGCCAGGCGCCTGTGCGTCTCTGCCATCAGCCTGTCACGCTTGTCCGCGGGCAGGTCGTCCAGCGCCTGACGGGCCGCGCGCAGGTCGTCCGGGGCGCCGGTCCGGGCGGCCTTGCGGGCGATCTCGATGGTGCTGTCCTGCGGGTCCAGCACCTGGGCCGCGACCTCTGCGAGGGTGGCGAAGAAACGTGTGTCGAAGGGGCTGAGCATTTGGAGGCGACCTCTCTGTTCCGGCTGGGCGGGCACTATAGGGGGCAGGCATGAGCGATCAACGGCGAACCGTCCAGGACATCCTGATGGAGCGTCTGGAGACGATCCAGGGGATCTCCGAGATCACGGCAGAGCACCTTCGGCTGACCCAGAAACAGAGCGGGATGCAGGTTCTGGACATGGCCGAAGACGACGAGAACCCGGGCGTTGCCCGCGAGATGGGGCGCACCGAGGGCGCGCTGGAAACCTGTGAGGAAAAGATCGACGCGCTCGAGCGGCGTCTGGCCGAGCTGGACGAAGAACTCGAGGCCAAGGTCGAAGGAGGAGAGACATGATCGAGACGAAACCACCCCAGGCGCTCAGCCTGTTCGACCTGATTGGCCGGGAATGGATGCTGTCCGCCCCGGTGCGGCAGGTCGGGTTCAACGCCAGCGGCTCTGCCGTGGCCTGCCGTATGGAAGGCGGCGGGCTGGCGCTCTTGCCGATGGCCGATGCGGAACATCCCGAAAAGCGGATCCGGATGGAATTCGACACCGGGCGGACAACCATCCGCCCGCGTGAAAATCCGGTGGCTCCGCCCGTCGGGGCCGAGGTGTCGCTGTCAGAGGCGCCGGGGTTTTGCGCGCTGGGCGAACAGGGGTTTGCCGTCGTCGATCAGGCCGGCGCTCTGACGCGGGTGACGGCGCGGGGACAGGTGGTCAAGCTGGCACAGGCTGGCGCCGGGCCGGTCACGGCCCTGTGCGCGGTCCCGAGGCAAGAGGCGATCTGCGTGGCCCGGGGTGGCGCGCTGACGCTCTTGCGGGCAGAGGATCTTGCGCCTTTGGCGGACTGCGACCTGGGCGAGCCGGTCACGCAACTGGCCGCCTCCGGCGACGGTGTCCTGATCGCTGCGCGATGCGGCGAGCGGATTGTCGTGCTCAAGGCCGAAACGCTGGAGACGCGGGCCGACATCCCCGCGAAAGGCACGCTGGACTGCCTCGCCTGGTCGCCGGACCGCAAGTGGATCGTCGCCGGGTGCCGGGAAACATCGCTGGTGGTCGTCAATGTCCTGCGCGGCGAGGCGGATGTGATCGAGGGGTTCCCGGCGCCGGTCGGCTCTGCCGCTTTCAGCGACAAGGCCAACGTGCTGGTGGCCTCCGGCGCCTTCCGCGTGGTCGGCTGGCGCTGTCCAGACTTGCCCTTCGGCAAGTACGAAGGCGACCCGATCCACACCGGAAAGCCGGGTCTGACCCTGGTGGACCGTGTCGCCCCCAACCCGACGCGGGACAGCTGTGCCGTGGGGTATGCCAACGGGTTGGTGACGCTTTGCCCGCTAGGCCAGCCGGATGAGCTGATGCTGGTCGAGGGCAAGGGCGCCTCGGTCACGGCGATGGAGTGGTCCGCCGACGGCCAGCACCTTGCGCTGGGCTTTGCCGATGGCCGCGCGGCCATCCTGACCTTTCCCAAGGTCATGTTCAAGTAACTGACACAAAACGAAAACGGGAGGAAATCATGAAACTCGAACTGTCCAAGGAAGAGCAGAGCAAGGACCGTTATTTCTCGGAGATCGCCAAGATGGCCGAGGAAATGATGGACGAGCATGGCAAGGATTTTGCGATGGGCGCCTTTGTCCTGGCGGCCCGCTGGATTGCCGAGGGCAAGCTCGGCAAGTCCGAGGAAAGCATGCACTGACGCATGCGGCCCCGATCGGGGCTTGGCCTCGCGCCCGAGGGGGGCGGGGCCGTGGCTGCCGCACCCGCCGTCATGGCGGCAGACCAGGCAGCCGCGCGGACCCGCCCTAGTGGCGGGTCGCGCCACCGGCCGAAGGGGCGGGGGCGGGTTGTGACAGGCTTTGTATCTGGTTGACGACGATCGCGCTCAGCGGCGCGGCGAGGCCGGCCTGCGGGTCGCTCTCGGGCGGCTCTGTCGCGGCGCGTGTCAGAGCGTCGACCAGGTCCGGCTTGATCAATTGGGCATAGGCACAGAGTTCATGGATCCGGAAGGTCGCGAAATGCAGGCTGTTGTCATTTCCCAGATGGACGCCGGGCTGGCGGTCCGTTCCGGGCATGGCCAGCGCATTGCTGTGAACGGCAGCCCCGAGATTGGCCAGAACGTCCTTGCGCCAGCGCCCGTAATCCGTGTCGGGCGAGTAATCCAGCCCGATTTCATAAAGTTTCTCGGTCAGCGCGCGAAAGGCCCGGCCACCCGCGATGTGGCGGCGCCAGAAGCTGCTGGCCTCCTCGACGGTGCGACAGGCGATGAAACGCGCCGCCAGTTTGCGCCGCACCAGCAGCACCAGCAACATGTCCACGTCTTCCGAGACAGAGCGCGCGATCTGCATCGCGGGCAGCGGCAGATCGGTCAGCGCCAGCATCCTGAGCGCGGTCATCTGTTCGGTCAGCCGCGCGGACAAGGCCGCCAGCCCGTGCCATTGCGCGGGATCGAGGCCCGGCACCCCATGGTCGTACCCACGGCGGGCGGCGGCATGGATCGCTTTCACCCAGATCAGCCCTTGATCGAACAGAAAGACCAGGTCGACTTGCGCGCTGGTCGCGGTGTCGTCGATGCGGGGCAGGGCGCGGAACCCGGGCATCTGCCGGATCGCACGGCGCCAGGCGTCATCGAAATCCAGCCCGCGCACAGACCACAGCTGGCGTGTGCGCGCCAGCAACTGCGGAGAGAGGCCGGGATAGGACATCTCGGGCGGGGCCGTGCCCAGGGTGGCGATGTCGCCGAAGGGGAATTTCTGGCTCATGTCCGGTGTTTCGCCATTGCGGTTTGGACCAGTCTAGGCGCGGGCAGGGCTTTGCGGCCAGAAAAAACCACGGATGCCATGCAAAAGACGGGGCGGGCGTGACCCCGGCGCTGGGACATGTCACGCGGCAGGCGCAGACATTTGTCCTGCATCAGTCGATGGCGCTCTTGCGTTTGACGGCGGCGGAAGTGACTGAGCTTCTGACCCAGGCGGCCGAGGTCAATCCGCACCTGCTGGTGCGCCGGCCAAGGCGGCGCTTTCTTGTCGGTATTGGCGCCAGTGAGGCGCTGGAGGCAACACTGGCAGACGGCGCGTGCAGCCTGATTGCTCATGTACAAACAGAGCTGTCCGACCTCATATCGCGCGGCGGGTTGATGGAGCGGATCATCACCCGGCTGATGGAAGACCTCGAACCCAGCGGATGGATCAATACGGACCTCGGACGGATCGCGCGGGACCTGGGCATTCGTGAAACACTGGTCGAGGCGACGCTGAGGCTGGTGCAGGAACGGGTTTCGCCCACCGGGCTGTTCGCGCGGGATCTGCGCGAGTGCCTGCACCTGCAGCTGGCGGAACGGGGCGAGGTTTCCCCCGAGATGGAGGCGGTCCTTTCGCATCTGGACCTGTTGCAGACCGGCGGTGCGGATGTGCTGGCGGACAAGGCGGGGCTGTCTCCCGGGACCGTGGCCGCCTGCCTGGCCCGGATCCGCACCTTGGACCCGAAACCTGGCGCCCGGTTCGATTCGGACCCGGCCCTGACACGCGAACCCGACGCGCGCGTGACGCGCGAGGGCGGGGCCTGGAAGGTCCGGTTCAACCGCGACACCGAACCCTCCGTCGAGATCGCCGCCATCCCGCGCGCCGGAGACAACCCCGATCTGGCCGAGGCGCTGAAACAGGCGCGCAGTCTGAAATTCGCGCTGCACCTGCGCCAGTCCGCGACGCGGCAGGTGATCGAGGCGTTGATCGCCCGCCAGACTGGCTTTCTGGACAGGGGCGACGCGGCTCTGCGCCCCCTGACACAGGCCGACCTGGCCGAGGCGACCGGTTTTCACACCAGCACGGTCAGCCGGGTGATGAACGGCTACCTGATCGAGACACCGCAGGGGGTGATCCCCGCGCGGACCCTTTGCCCCGGATCGGTTTCCCGGATCGGCGGGGCACATTGCAAGGCACAGGTCCAGGCCCGCATCCGGGCGCTTGTCCAGGCCGAAGACCCGGCCAACCCCCTGTCCGACGGGGATCTTGCCCAGCACCTGCGCCAAGAGGGCATCGCCGTCTCGCGCCGTGTGGCCGCGAAATACCGCCAGGAATGCGGTATCGCCCGTGCTGCGCTGCGGCGTAAATCGGCCTGAAAACACCCATCTTCCCAAGAGCTTGCGCGTCACTCGCCGGAGCGAGTGTAACGCCCCAGTACGGTCGTCCGTAATGTCCAGCGTCCACTGTAACGTCCGGGTGTAACACGACGTGACACTGCGGCGGGCTGACGCAGTTTCCCAGGAAACAGACCTGCGGTGCCGAAGAAAAAATCAAAAAATAAAAAGCAGGAAAAGCAGCACCTTGGAGTGAAATTTTGTCTTCTTTGGGCCTGCTGGATCCCGTCTGGAACGCGGCTTGCCTATTGGATTGGCACAACATGACGCCTCGCTCCGTTGGCAGGCGCACAAGAACGAAGGAGTGGAAGCCGCACCGCAGCATTTCCTCGCAGCCGGATACAGGCCGGAGGCGCTGACGGAGACCCGGACTTTCCAACCTTTGCCGTGATCCGTGCCGGGCGCTGTGTCGTCCGGCCAATGAACCGGCGACGCCTGTCGCCTGAAACAGCGGTCGGTCTACCGGCCGCAGAGCTTGAAAGGAGGCTCATGGCATGACTTTGACGTTGAACAAAATCACGTCTCAGCGTGGCATTTCGGTCGGGGAGGCCACCAAGAAGATCTCGGATCTCGGGTGGAACCCCACGTATGTCCAGGAGGCCAACACCTTCCCCACGGACTACAAGATCACCAAGGCCCCGCGTGACCCGATGAAACAGGTCCTGCGCTCCTACTTCCCGATGGAAGAGGAAAAGGACAACCGGGTTTACGGCGCGCTCGACGCCGCCCTGCGCGGCGACATGTTCCGCAACGTGGAACCGCGCTGGATCGAGTGGATGAAGCTCTTCCTGGCCATCATCCCCTTCCCGGAAATTTCGGCCGCGCGTTCGATGGCGATGGTTGCACGGCTGTCGCCGGGCGAAGACCTGCGCACCGGCTTTACCATGCAGATGGTCGATGAATTCCGTCACTCCACGATTCAGATGAACCTGAAGAAGTGGTACATGGAGAACTACATCGACCCGGCGGGCTTCGACATCACAGAAGAAGCCTTTGGCAAGTGCTACGCCACCACCATCGGTCGCCAGTTCGGCGAAGGGTTCATCACCGGCGACACCATGACCGCCGCCTGCATGTACCTGACCGTGGTTGCCGAAACCGCCTTCACCAACACGCTCTTCGTGGCCATGCCGTCGGAAGCCGCCCGCAACGGCGACTACGCGCTGCCCACGGTGTTCCTGTCGGTGCAGTCGGACGAAAGCCGCCACATCGGCAACGGCCACTCGCTGCTGATGGCCGCGCTGAAGGAGCCGGAAAACCACCTGCTGCTTGAGCGCGACCTGCGTTACGCCTTCTGGCAGAACCACGCCATCGTGGACGCCGCCATCGGTACCTTCATCGAATACGGCACCACCAACCGCGACAAGGAAAAGGAATCCTACGCGGAGATGTGGCACCGGTGGATCTTTGAAGACTACTACCGGACCTACATGCTGCCGCTCGAGAAGTACGGCGTGAAGGTGCACCACGACGACGTCCAGGAAGCCTGGAAGCGGATCACCGAAAAGAACTACGTCCACAAGGTCGCCCAGTTCTTTGCCGTCGGCTGGCCCGTCAACTTCTGGCGGATCGAAGCCCAGACCGAGAAGGACTTCGAGTGGTTCGAGCACAAGTACCCGGGCTGGTACGCCGAGTTCGGCGAATTCTGGAAGTGGTACGACAAGCTCAGCAAGCCGGGCGAGAAGATTGTCACCTTCAACGAGGACGTGGGCTACGTCTATCCGCACCGCTGCTGGTCGTGCCTGGTGCCTTGCCTGATCCGCGAGGACATGGTCGTCGACGAGATCGACGGGCAGCTGCACACCTTCGCCCACGAACTGGACCGCTGGACCGCCGTCGAGGCCTTCTCGGACGAGTACCAGGGCCGGCCGACCCCGGCGATGGGCAAGTTCTCGGGCAAGCGCGAGTGGGAGTCGATGTACGACGGCTGGGACCTGGCCGACGCCATCAAGGACCTCAACTTCGTCCGCGAAGACGGCGAGACGCTGGTGCCGCAGCCGCACCTGCGGTTCGACGACAAGGACATGTGGAAGCTGGAGCACGTCCGCGGCCACACCCTTGCCTCGCCGCTCAACGCCCTGCGCGGCATGAGCCCGGCAGAGCGTGAGGCCCACATCGCGGAATACCGCGCGGGCTTCACCATCAATCCCTGCAACTGACGCAGAAAAACCGGGAAGGCCGTGCGCGGCCTTCCCCACCAGACCCGGCGCCCGCACGGGGCGTGAGAAGGATCAGGGAGAAGAAAAGATGACGGACGTCCACACAGTCCGACTGGAACCGGTTGGCGTGGAATTCGAGGTCGAGGAGAACGAGACTATCCTCGACGCCGCCTTCCGCCAGGGCATTGCCCTGCCGCACGGTTGCAAGGAAGGACAATGTTCGGCCTGCAAATGCGTCCAGCTGGACGGCGAGACCGAGATGCTGAAATACTCGACCTTCGCGCTCAACGACATGGAAAAGGACAGCGGCCACGTCCTGATGTGCCGCACCCTGGCCTGGAGCGACGTCGAGATCGAACTGCTCAACTACGACGAGGAGGTGCTTTCGAAGTCCATCCCGGTCAAGACGTTCACCGGCAAGATCACCGACTTTGAAAAGCTGACCCACGACATCCGTGGCGTCCAGATCGAACTGGATGCGCCTTTGAAATTCTGGGCGGGCCAATATGTCGACATCACGGTCAGGACCGAAGCGGGGGAGGAGATTACACGTTCGTTCTCCATGGCAAATCCGCCGAGCGAAACCCAAAAACTCTCCTTCATCATCAAGAAATACCCCGACGGACGGTTCTCCAACGAACTCGACGACGGAGGAATCAAGGCCGGGGCCGAAGTCTCCGTCGAGGGACCCTACGGGATGTGCTTCCGACGCGAAGAACGGGAAGGACCGGTAGTGCTGGTGGGCGCGGGGTCCGGTATGTCGCCGGTCTGGTCGATCCTGAACGATCACCTGACCAGCGGCGAGGACCGCCCGGTCTACTTCTTCTACGGTGCGCGGTCGCAATCCGACCTGTTCAAACTGGACGAGATCGGCGCCCTGACCGACGCGCATCCCAGTGTCGAATTCATCCCCGTGCTCAGCCACGAGGAAGAGGGCAATGGCTGGGCCGGTGAGCGCGGCTTTGTCCATGAATGCGTCGACCGCCGGCTCAAGGAGCTGGGGATCGACGGCGAGGGCGACGTCTACGCCTGTGGTCCGCCGCCGATGATCGACGCGCTGACGCCGGTCCTGTTCATGCACGACTTCGATACGGACCGCATCTTCTACGACAAGTTCACGCCCACTTCCGGTTCTTCGGGCCACTGATACCGGCCCGAACGCAAGTGACGCGAACGTAAAACCAGACAAGGGAGGCTACTATGGTAGCAACATCAAGCTCGGTGGGATCCGGGGCAGCAGGCGCGGCCGTCTTCGTCGGCTCGAAAAGCCGCAAGTACAACTACTTTGAACCGCGCGGCAAACGGGCGACCCACTACGAGGACGTCACCGTCGACGTCCAGCCCGATCCCGAACGCTACCTGATCCAGAACTGGATCATCGAATTCGAAGGCGGCAAGGGCGGTGGCGCCTACCGCAAGGACAACACCGCGGCGCTGTCGTCGAACTGGCACGCCTTCCGCGCGCCCGACCAGGAATGGGAACGCACCCACTACCAGCGTCAGGCCAAGATCGAGACGATGGTGCAGAGCGTCATCTCGAACGCCCGCAAGGCCGGCGCGCCCGCGGCCTTCGACAAGGTCTGGACCAAGATCCTGCAAAAGCACCTCGGCGCATGGAAGCACGCCGAATTCGGCCTTGGCACCTCGCTCATGCAGGCGCAGCGCTACGGCTACACCCAGATGATCAACAACGCCACGTTGACCAACTCGTCCTACAAGATGCGCCTGACCCAGGACATCACCCTGTACCTGGCCGAGATCGGCATGGACATAGAGGGCTGGGACGACACGCTGGGCAAGCAGGCCTGGCTGGAAGATCCGATCTGGCAGCCCTGCCGCGAGGCGATCGAGACGATCATGGGCTGCGAGGACTACCTCGAGCAGTATTTCGCCATCAACATCGTCTTTGAACCGCTGGTGGGTGAGCTGTTCCGCTCGGGCTTCCTGATGCAGGCGGCGGCGGCGAACAACGACTTCATCACGCCCCCGGTGATTTCGGCGGCAGAGGCCGACTACGAGCGCAACCTCGCGAACACGATCGACCTGATCTACCTGCTGGTCAACGACGAACAGCACGCCGCCCACAACAAGGCGCTGTTCCAGTCCTGGCTGAAAAAGCACGGCGACCTGGCCGACAAGGCTGCCGCCGCACTGCAGCCGATCTGGTCGCAGCCGCATTCCAAACCCGTCTCCTTCGAGGATGTGAAGGCCGTCTCGCAGGAGCGCATTGGCCAGATCCTCGGGGAACTCGGCCTCAGCCGCTAATCGCAACACAAGAAGGAAAAGACTTATGTCAAACGTAGCGCGTGACGCGACAAAACAGAACATCTTCAAGTCGATGAAGGACATCGACCTGAGCTCGCGCGAGGTCTCGCACCAGTGCGGCGTCACCATGAACGACAGCGTCGAGGCCCGCGCCATCGCCGAGTTCATGGAAGAGCACGATCCCAATGTCACGATCACCTACAACCCGGCGACCATCCGGATCGACGGCGAAGGCAAGCTGGTCTTCAAGATGAGCGAGATCACCGAGTTCCTGGGCCGCGAGATGACCGCCGAGACTTTCGAGGTCAACACCTCGACCCACTACGGCCGCATGGTCCGGGTCGATGACGACACCGTCATCCTCTTCGGCGACATGAACGAGGTCATGGAATACATCTAAGGGCTTTGCCCTGATCGGGGGCCGGGCGCGGTCCGGCCCCCTGACACCCAGCCAATCCGACAGAATTCCAGGGAGGATCTCATGTACAAGACACCGGACGGCAAGGAAATCTTCGTTCTCGATGGCCACACCCATTTCTGGGACGGCAGCCCCGAGAACCAGGCCAACGTGCATGGCAAGCAGTTCATCGAGTGTTTCTACGCCTATCACACCAACCTCAGCCCGCAGGAAGAGCTGTGGGAAAAGTCGCGGTTCGAGAAGTACTCCGAGGACGACATCTATCGCGACCTCTTTGTCGACGGGCCGAACGATATGGCGGTCATCCAGACCACCGTGCTGAAGGACTTCTACAAGAACGGTTTCGGCTGCCTCGAACGCTCGACCGAGATGGCCAAGCGTCACCCCGAACGGTTCATCGTCAACGGCAGCTTCGACCCGCGCGATGGCGAGAAGGCGCTGGAATACATCCACTGGATGAAGGAAAACTTCGATATCCAGGGCGTGAAGATGTACACGGCGGAATGGAACGGCGACAGCAAGGGCTGGGCGCTGAATGATCCGTCCGCCTACAAGTGCTTCGAGCTGTGCGAGAAACTGGGCATCAAGAACATCCACGTCCACAAGGGCCCGACCATCATCCCGCTGTCCAAGGACGCGTTCAACGTCGACGACGTCGATTATGCGGCCACCGACTTCCAGAACCTGAACTGGATCGTCGAACACTGCGGTTTGCCGCGCCTGGACGATTTCTGCTGGATCGCCGTGCAGGAAACCAACGTCTACGCCGGCCTTGCCGTTGCGCTGCCCTTCATCCATGCCCGCCCGCGCTATTTCGCCGAGGTCATGGCGGAACTGCTGTTCTGGGTCGGCGAGGACAAGATCCTGTTCGGTTCGGACTACGCGATCTGGACGCCGAAATGGCTGGTCGAGAAGTTCTGGAACTTCCAGATCCCCGACGACATCGCCGAGGAACGCGGCGTGCAGCTGACCGACGAGATCAAGGAAAAGATCCTGGGCCTGAACGCGGCGCGGCTTTACGGCATCGACGTCGAGGCCAAGAAGCGGCAGCTGGCCGGCGCCCCGGTGCAGATCGCGGCGGAGTGAGACCATGCTGACGGACATCATCAAGGCCGACCTCGAGTGCGAGCTCTGGGAAAGCCTTGAGGCGGTGACCGATCCGGAGCTCGACGAACCCATCACCGACATGGGTTTCGTCGAGCGTGCCGAGGTCATCGGCTCCAAGCGCGTCGAGGTCGAGTTTCGCCTGCCGACCTACTGGTGCTCGCCCAACTTTGCCTTCCTCATGGCCTTCGGCATCC
Source organism: Antarctobacter albus (assembly GCF_900101505.1). Lineage (GTDB taxonomy): Bacteria > Pseudomonadota > Alphaproteobacteria > Rhodobacterales > Rhodobacteraceae > Antarctobacter > Antarctobacter albus. Next base: position 71,302 of record NZ_FMZI01000012.1, on the reverse strand, counting down.
GCGCAGAGGTCTGCGCGCTGCCCTGGGTTCAGGAGGTGCAGGTCACGCTGAACGACCATTGTTTTGGCGACGAGGTCAACGAAGGCGTGAACAGCGGCAAGCCGTTCGAAGAGGTCTTTGCGCAGTACTGCGACGGGGCCAACCTGGCCGAGGTGGTCGACACTTTCCGCGCCAAGGCCTTTGACCGGCGGCAGGAAGTCATGCTGCTGGCGCTGCAGGCCCAGGGGATGACCGAGGCGGAGATCGTCTCGCTGACGCTGGCTGGCTTCGACCGGATCACCATGCACGGTGAAGAGGAAGAGCGGCAGAAGCCGCGTTATCGTGACCTGCTGCTTGACCAGGGATTGGCGGAAAACCCGGAGGATCTGGCTTTTCCGACCTGGGAAGGGCAGGCCATCGAGGCGCAGGAACTGGCGACGCATCTGGTGCGGCTGAAAGGCACGCGGATCAACATGGAATTCAACGGCGCGTTGTGCCGTGGACTGGCATCGACCCGGTACAAGGAGGTCGAGATCGGCCCCGAGGGACCGACGCTGGTGGATTTCATCGCGGGCCGCGTACCGCCGCGAGAGGATCACGCCACCCGGCGCTGACCAACTGAAGAACCAAGAGAAATCAGGGAGACGCCCACGGACCCCCGTGCGGCGAAGGAGGAAGACATGGCCAAATTGCTTGTACACGGAAAATTCGCCCGCAAGGCGCTGGCACGCGGTGTCGCACGGTTGGCGGCGGCGGTGGAACCGACATTGGGACCCAAGGGCCTGAACGCGATGGTGGATCGCCCCGTGGGCACCCCGCTGATCACCCGTGACGGCGTGTCGATCGCGTCCGAGATCGAGCTGACCGACCGTTTCGAGAACATGGGCGCGCAGGTGGTGCGCGAGGTCTCGATGCAGACAAACGAGGTTGCCGGTGACGGCACTACCACCGCCATCGTGCTGGCCAACGCGCTGATCCAGAAGGGCGTTGCGCTGACGGACAACGGCGTCAAGCCGGTCGATCTGTGCAAGGGCATCGACATGGCGGTCAGCCGCATCGTGGCAGAGATCGACGAGACCTCGCGCGATTGCGAGGACCACCCCGAGTACCTGGAGGCCGTGGCGCGCGTGTCCGCCACCGATCCCGAGCTTGGCAACCTGGTGGCCGAAGCCTGGCGCCGGGTGGGCCGCGAAGGTGTCATCTCGGCCGATTTCGGCGTCACCATCGACACCACGATGGAAGTCATGGAAGGCATGTCCTTCGAGCGCGGCTACATCTCGCACCACATGGTCACCGACCGTGAACACATGGAGGCGGTGCTGCGCAACCCGCTGATCCTGATGACGGATCAGAAGATCCTGCAGCCTTCGGTGCTGGACAAGGCAATCGAGATCGCCGAGGGCGAAGGCCGCCCGCTGGCCATCATCGCCGAGGAGATCGCGCCCGAGGTGGTCATCCGCCTGCTGGAAAACGGCGGCGCGGGCAAGTTTCTGATCGTGCACCCGCCGGAATACGGCCATTGGCGCACCGCCATGATGGACGACCTGGCCATCATCACCGGCGGCGAGGTGCTGTCGCGCGACCTGGGCAAGAAGCTGGAGAACGTGACCCTGGCGCAGCTGGGCGGGGCAGAGATGGTGCGCTCGACCTCCTCGTCGACGAGTGTCCTTCGGGGCGAAGGCGATCACGACGCCGTTGTCGCCCGCCGCAACCAGGTGCAGCGCATGTACGAGGTGGCCCCGCCCAACATCGAGCAGGACAAGCTGCGCGAGCGGCTGGCCAAGCTCTCGGGCGGCAGCGCGATCATCTACGCGGGCGGCTTCACCCCGGTCGAGCAGAAACGCAAGATCCAGCTGATCGAGGACGCGCTCTGTGCCGTGCGCGCGGCGGCCGAGGACGGCGTTGTTGCCGGGGGCGGCACGGCCCTGGCGCAGGCGGCGCCGGTTCTGGAAAACCTCTCGGCCATCGGGGACATCGGCAAGGGGATCGAGCTGGTCCGGTCCGTCCTGACGCAACCCGTTCGGCGCATTGCGGCGAACGCGGGGGCCGATCCCGAAACCGTGGCCGATACGGTGACCGGCGGCGCGAAGGGCCACGGCTACAACGCGGCCACCGGAGCCTTCGGCGACATGTACGAAGACGGGATCATCGACCCTGCGCGCGTGCCGGCCTCGGCGCTGGTTAACGCGGCCTCCGTCGCGACCCTGATCCTGACCACCGAGACCCTGGTGGGCGATCTGGACGAAGGCGAGGCCGACCCGACCGAGGGCCCGGCCCTGGGCGGCGGTGCCGAACTGCTGGGCCGTCCGTAACCCCGTCACGCGGCGCGACGGGCCGGGCCCGCCGCGCCGCCTCATCCCTCAGATCAGGAGACAAGACCATGAAGGCTGCAAGACTGTACGAATACGACCCCGCGATGAACGTGGAGCTGAAGATTGAAGACGTTCCTCCCCCCACAATCACAGCCCCCAACGAGGTGGTCGTCAAGGTCGGTGCGGCGGGTCTCTGCCGGACCGACCTCCATATCATCGAAGGTGTCTGGAAGGACATCATGGACACCCAGGGCAGCCTGTTGCCCTATGTCATGGGCCACGAAAACGCTGGCTGGGTCGAAGACGTGGGCAGCGCCGTGACCTCGGTCAAACCGGGCGATGCGGTGATCTGCCACCCCTTCCAGAGCTGCGGCATCTGCCTGAACTGCCGTTACGGTCATGACATGTACTGCGATCACGGCACCTTTCCGGGGCTGGGGATCGACGGCGGGTTTGCCGAGTACTTCAAGACCTCGGAAAAATCGCTGATCAAGCTGAACACCGGCATCACGCCCTTGTCCGTCGCGCCGATGGCCGATGCGGGCATTACCGCCTATCGGGCGGCGAAAAAGGCCGCGCGCCTGTCCTATCCCGGATCGTGGACAGTGCTGCTGGGCATCGGCGGACTGGGCCATATCGCGCTGCAATGCCTCAAGCACATCAGTGGTGGTCGTGTGATCGCGGTGGACCGCGAACCGGCGGCTCAGAAACTGGCCAAGGACCTGGGCGCCGATGTGGTGCTGGACGGCGGTCCCGACCTGATCGAACAGGTCAAGGACATCACCGGCGGCGGCGCCCATGTGGTGATCGACTTTGTCGGCGAGCTGGGCGTCGAGAACATCTGCTGGAAGCTGCTCCGCCAGGGCGGCGAGCTGATCATGGTCGGCTATGGCGGCAAGATCGAGATCCCGACGCTGGATCTGGTAGCCAACGAAATCAAGATCGGCGGCAGCCTGGTGGGTGACTACATCGAGCTGGTCGAACTGATGGAGTTGAACGCCGACGGCAAGGTGATGATGCACCAGACCGAATACAAGCTGGCGAACATCAACCAGGCCATCGACGACTTCAAGAACCGCCGCTTTACCGGGCGCGGTGTGATCGTTCCCTGAGGTTACTCCCCGACCGCCTTTCCCGGCGCCGCAAGGCGCGGGGTGGGGCGGTCCTGCCCTGCGGCGTCCTCCCCACGGCCACGCCGCAGGGCCCCTTATATCCAAATACCGAGGACAGACATGGCCAAGGCAATTCATTCCATGATCCGCGTGCTGGACGCGGACCGCTCTATCGCCTTTTACCGCGAGGCATTCGGGCTGGAGGTGGCACAGCGCGTCGATTTCGAGGGGTTCTCGCTGATCTACCTGTCCAACGACGAGTCCGGTTTCGAACTGGAACTGACCGTCAACGCGGGCGCAACCGACCCCTATGACCTGGGCAATGGCTATGGCCACCTGGCTTTCAGCGTCGAGGACGTCGATGCCGAGCACGCACGGTTCACGGCGGCCGGTCTTTCGCCGCGCAAGCTGGTCAGCTTCGATTACGACGGCAAGCCCTTCGCCCGCTTCTTTTTCGTGGCCGATCCGGACGGCTACCAGATCGAAGTGCTTCAGCGCGGCGGCCGTTTCCAGTGACCCGCATCCAAGGAGGAGGAGAGACGATGTCCAACACAATGAAAACCCTGACACGCCGCCAGTTGCTGTCGCAAAGCGCGGCGCTCGGCGCCAGCTTTGCCATCGGCGCGGGCTTTGTCGCCGGTCGGGCAGAGGCCGAGAACTGGGCGATGGAGGTGGACCACCTAGCGCCCGGGACAATGGCGGTGCTGATCCAGATGGCGCGGGACATCTACCCGCACGATCAGGTGGCGGATCGGTTCTACGCCTTGGCGGTCAAGGGCTACGACACCGCCGAGGCCGCCCCGGCCATCGAGGCCGGTGTCGCCATGCTGAATGAGGCGGCGCGCGAAACCGGGCATGCCGGCTACCTCGACATGGGTTGGGAACGCGACCGCGTCGCGGTGCTGCGCGGCATCGAGGACAGCGCCTTTTTCCAGCAGGTCCGGGGCGGCCTGGTGACCGGGCTTTATAACCAGAAGGCCGTCTGGCCGATCTTCGGCTACGAGGGCGAGAGCTACTCCGAAGGCGGTTACCTGTATCGCGGTTTCGACGACATCAACTGGCTTTGAGGGGGCAAGAGCAATGACTGCACCATTTGACCTGACCGACGACGGGGTCGTCGTCATCATCGGGACCGGCGCGGGCGGCGGTGTCCTGGCCAACGAACTGGCCAAGAAGGGCGTGTCCGTCGTGGCGCTGGAAGCGGGCGGGCGCTACCTGCCGGACGATTACATCAACGACGAGTGGGACAGCTTTGGCCAGCTGGCCTGGACCGATCCGCGCACGACTTCCGGTGACTGGCGGGTGGCCAAGGATTTCAGCGGCTTGCCCGCATGGATCGTCAAGGCGGTCGGCGGCACCACGACCCATTGGGCGGGGGCCAGCCTGCGGTTCCAGGATCATGAGTGGAAGGCAAAAACCACCTATGGCGAGGTCGCGGGCGCCAACCTGCTGGACTGGCCGATCGACCCGCGCGAGATGGACGACTATTACACCAAGGCCGAGGACAAGCTGGGCGTGACCCGCACCAATGGTCGCGCGGGCCTGCCGGGCAACAACAACTTCAAGGTCTTCGAAAAGGGCGCGCGGGCGCTGGGCTACGAAGAGGTCCACACCGGGCGCATGGCGATCAACTCGGCCGACAACGACGGCCGCATGGCCTGCCAGCAGACTGGGTTCTGTTTCCAGGGCTGCAAGTGGGGTGCCAAGTGGTCGGCGGCCTATACCGACATCCCGCGCGGCGAGGCGACCGGCAACCTCGAAGTGCGCGAGAATTGCCACGCCGCGCGCATCCTGCACGATGCCGACGGCAAGGTGACAGGGGTCGAGTATTTCGACGCTGATGGCAACCTTCAGCTGCAGAAGGCGCGGGTGGTCTGCGTCGCGGGCAACTCCTTCGAGAGCCCGCGGCTGCTGCTGAACTCGGCCTCTTCGATGTTCCCGGACGGGCTGGCCAACAGCTCGGGCCAGGTGGGGCGCAACTACATGCGCCACACCACCGGGTCGGTCTACGCCGTCTTCGACCAGCCGGTGCGCATGTGGCGGGGCACAACGATGGCGGGGATCATCCAGGATGAGGCCCGGAACGATCCCTCGCGCGGTTTCGTTGGCGGGTACGAGCTGGAGACGCTGGCGCTGGGCCTGCCCTTCATGGCGGCCTTCCTCGATCCGGGCGCCTGGGGGCGAGAGTTCACCACCGCGCTGGACCACTACGAGAACATGGCCGGCATGTGGATCGTGGGCGAGGACATGCCGCAGGAAACCAACCGCGTGACCCTGAACAGCGATGTGAAGGACGCGCATGGCCTGCCGGTGGTCAACGTGCATTTCGACGACCACCCCAACGACATCGCCATGCGCGACCATGCCTACAAGCAGGGCATGGCGATCTATGATGCGGTGGGCGCGACGCGGGTCTTCCCGACGCCGCCCTATCCGTCGACGCACAACCTGGGCACCAACCGCATGTCGGCAAATGCGCAGGACGGGGTCGTGAACGCGCACGGCCAGTCGCATGACATCGCCAATCTCTTTGTCTCTGACGGCAGCCAGTTCACCACCGGCGCGGCGGAAAACCCGACCCTGACCATCGTGGCGCTGGCGATCCGACAGGCGGATTTCATCGCCGCAGAGATGAGCCGACAGAACATCTGATCACGCTTTCGGCGGCCCGCCGCGTGTGGGCCGCCCCCAGGTCCCCCGGATCGCGGGGGCAAGAAACCAACAGAATTCCGAACGAGGGAGACAATGATGGACGGAAACGACATGCGTCAGGCGGGGCAGTGCCCCGTGATGCACGGGGCAACCAACGTGGCGGGGACCGGAAACAGGGAATGGTGGCCAAACCAGCTCAACCTGGCGATCCTGCACCAGCATCAGCCCGTGGCCGATCCGGCGCCCGAGGGCTTTGACTATGCCGAGGCGTTCAAGGCCCTGGATCTGGACGCGGTCAAGGCGGACCTGACCGCGCTGATGACCGACAGCAAGGACTGGTGGCCCGCCGACTACGGTCACTACGGTCCGTTCTTCATCCGCATGGCCTGGCACAGCGCGGGCACCTATCGCACCGCGGACGGGCGCGGCGGCGCCTCGACCGGGACACAGCGATTTGCGCCGCTGAACTCCTGGCCCGACAACGGCAACCTGGACAAGGCACGCCGCCTGCTGTGGCCGATCAAGGAGAAATACGGCAACGCGATTTCCTGGGCCGACCTGATGATCCTGGCCGGAAACGTCGCCATCGAAAGCATGGGCGGCCGCACCTTCGGGTTCGCCGGCGGGCGCGAGGACGTCTGGGCGCCCGAAGAGGACATTTTCTGGGGTACGGAAACGGAATGGCTGGGCGACCGGCGCTATTCCGGCGACCGCGACCTGGCCAACCCGCTGGCCGCCGTGCAGATGGGCCTGATCTACGTCAACCCCGAAGGGCCGAACGGCAACCCCGATCCGCTCGCCTCGGGCCGCGACATCCGCGAGACATTCGGCCGGATGGCGATGAACGACGAGGAAACCGTGGCGCTGGTCGCGGGCGGGCATACGTTTGGCAAGGCTCATGGCGCGGGGGATCCGGCACTTGTGGGCGCCGAGCCGGAGGCCGCCGCCCTGCAGGAAATGGGCTTTGGCTGGAAGAACGCGCACAAGAGCGGCAAGGGCGTGGACACCACGACCTCGGGCATCGAGGGACCCTGGACGGCGAACCCGACGCAATGGGACAATGGCTATTTCGACGTGCTCTTCGGCTACGACTGGGAGCTGACGAAAAGCCCGGCAGGTGCCCATATCTGGCACGCCAAGGGGCTGGCGGACGAGGATCACGCTCCGCAGGTCGATGCCTCTGTCGCCAAGGTGCCGGTCATGATGACCACCGCCGACATGGCCATGCGCATGGACCCGATCTATGGCCCGATCTCGAAGCGATTCCACGAGAACCCGGATGAATTCGCCGAGGCCTTTGCCCGGGCCTGGTTCAAGCTGACCCACCGCGACATGGGGCCGAAGGCCTGCTACCTGGGCAAGGAGGTGCCCGACGAAGAACTGATCTGGCAGGACCCGGTGCCGCCGGTCGATCACGCGCTGATCGATTGCGACGACACCGCGCGCCTCAAGGAACAGATCCTGGGGGCCGGCCTGTCGGTGGCCGATCTGGTCTGGACGGCCTGGGCCTCGGCCTCGACCTTCCGGCGCTCGGACAAGCGCGGCGGCGCCAATGGTGCCCGCATCCGCCTTGCCCCGCAAAAGGATTGGGAGGCGAACGAGCCGGCGCGGCTGGCCCATGTGCTGGAGGTGCTCGAGGGCATTCGCAGCGCCTTCAATCGCGATGCTTCGGGGGGCAAGAGGGTTTCGCTCGCTGATCTGATCGTGCTGGGCGGGTCCGCCGCCATCGAAAAGGCAGCCCGTGACGGCGGCCGCGATGTTCGGGTGCCCTTTACCCCGGGGCGCACAGATGCCAGCGCAGACCAGACCGACGCCGCGTCCTTTGAGCCGATGGAACCGGCCACGGACGGGTTCCGCAACTACGAGAAGACCGCCTTTACCTACCCGGCGGAGGCGCTTCTGGTGGACAAGGCGCAATTGTTGGGCCTGAGCGCGCCGGAAATGACGGTGCTTGTCGGGGGCTTGCGCGTCCTTGGCGCGACCTATCAATCCTCGGCTACCGGCGTGTTGACCGACCGCCCGGGCGTTCTGGGTAACGATTTCTTCCGCAACATCCTGGACATGAACACCGAGTGGCTGCCCGTGGATGCATCCGAGCGGCTGTTCGAGGGCTGCGACCGGACAAACGGCGCGAAGAAATGGACCGGATCGCGCGTGGATCTTGTCTTTGGCTCGAACTCGCAGTTGCGGGCGCTCAGCGAATACTACGCCAGTGGCCGCAACGAGGATCATTTCGTCAGCGATTTCATCGCCGCCTGGGTCAAGGTCATGAACGCGGATCGCTTCGACCTGGTCTGAGGCAGCGCAACAGGGGGATCCGCAAGTCGCGGGTTCCCCATTCTCAAGGGAGGAACAGGGATGGACATCTTTTCAAAGCGCGACGGCCCACGCCCCGAGGACGTCAAGGCCCGGAAGCTGTTGCAGGACAACGCCGGCACCATCCGGCGGTTGGCCGATACGATCAGCAACGGCGGCTTTACCAAGATGAAGCAGGACCAGGCGCGCCGGCGTGAAGAGCCAAAGCCCGAGGGCTTGATGATCCACGATCTCAAGGCACCCTCGAAAAGCGAGCTGCCAGAGCCCTACGTCAAGGTCAGTCTCAACAACCGCGTCGTCCTCGCGGACAAGTCCAACGGGCGCCAATTGCAGATGCTGGGAGAGATCCGGGGCAATTCCTTTGCGCGCCGCTTTGTCCTGGCGACCTCAGAAAACGGGTTTTTCTCACCCATCGACGATGAGATGCGTGCCGCAATCGGGGCCTTGGACAACCAGGAAATCGGCGGGACCATGACCGAAAAGGATCTTGCCCGGCGGTTGACGGAACTCCTGGGACTGGAACAGAGCTAGTCGCGCATCACAGGTCCGCCGCCACGCGGAACCCGCAATTCCCAGTCGTGCTGTCGGGATCGTTCCGCGTGCGGGAATGGACGTGGTAGCGGTCACAATAGCTTTCGTGGCAGAGGTAAGAGCCGCCGCGCTGAACCCGGGCAAGGCCCGTTTCAGCCCCGATCGGGTCGCGCGCCGGAATCCTACCGGGTTCAGGCAAGGGGCCAAACCGGTCTGCCACCCATTCCCAGACATTTCCGCACATGTTGAAAAGGCCGTAGCCGTTCGGCCTGTAGGCGGTGACGGGGGCCGTGGCGACATATCCGTCATCGGCAGTGTTCTCATCCGGAAACCGCCCCTGCCATGTGTTCATGGCAAACCCCTCTGGTGGAATGAGCGCATTGCCCCAGGGGAATTTCATCCGGGCCAGCCCACCGCGGGCGGCCCGTTCCCATTCCGCCTCACGCGGCAGGCGCAACCCGGCCCAGCGGGCGTAGGCCTGCGCATCATACCAGGCGATATGCACGACCGGGTGATCCTCAAGCCCGTCGAGGCCGGATCCCGGTCCTGTTGGGGCCGCCCAGGAAGCACCATCGACCTTGCGCCACCAGGACAGACCGGGGGGATGATCGGGATGACGGGCCGGGTCTTCCAGTAAGCTGTGAAAGACGTATGTCCATCCTTCCTGCTCGGCCACGGTGCGATAGCCCGTCGCGACGACAAAGCGACCAAACTCCGCGTTTGTCACCGTCGTGGGCGACAGCAGAAAGCCCGAGACCCGCACCTTGCGGCGGGGGCTGTCCCGGTCATCGGGAAAGCGTGACTTTCGCGCCCCCATCTCGAAGATGCCGCCCGGGACGGACACGAGGTTGGACCGCAGCTCGGCCCGGATGCCGGGCGGGGCAGGGGGGATTGCCTCAGCCTGTTCCAGGAAAACCCGATCCGCCTCTGGCAGGTCGGCGCTGGAGGGCACAGAGCAGCAGGTCTTGGCGTCAGGCATCACGATCCCACAGCGAAGGTCTGGATGATTGACCCTCTACTACGGCAACGCGGAGGGGCGCGCCACACGGGCCGTTTGGGAATCGCGCGAGGGCCAAGGTGCAGATAGGGATTGTCGAGGTGCCCGGCGGGGGGCTGGCCCAGAAGAGGCGACCCACTCGGCAAGGTGAGGTCGTGGTGTTCCGAGGTTTCAGGGAATTTGGAGGCGAGTACCGGAATCGAACCGGTGTACACGGATTTGCAATCCGCTGCGTCACCACTCCGCCAACTCGCCAGAGTGACCGCCTGATTAGGCGGAACGCGCGTGGCCGTCAAGCAGATATCTCGATCTATCGTGCGGCGGGTCATGCGGTCACATTCGCAAAGTTTGGTGGCTTGGGTCATTGCCGCTTCAGGGCAGTTGTGGCACAACCTGTATCAAGCTTCTGAACGAAAGAGTTTAGTGCATGACTGACTTCGCCACCCGCCGCCGGATGATGGTCGACACACAGGTACGCCCGTCGGACGTCACGGAATTTCCGATCATCGACGCGATGCTGAGCGTTCCGCGTGAGGCCTTCGTGCCCAGTGACCGCATCGAGGCCGCCTATGCCAGCGAGCATGTGGACCTCGGAGAAGGGCGCGTCCTGCTGGATCCGCGGGTTTTCGCCAAGATCCTGGATGCGCTGAATCTGACCAACGCGGACCTCGTTCTGGATATCGGTGCAGGCTATGGATATTCCTCTGCGGTCATCGCCCATATCGCCGAGGCCGTGGTCGCGGTCGAAGAGGATGAAAGCCTGGTGGACGAGGCGCAGGCGCTGCTGACGGAACATCACGCGGACAACGTCGTGCTGCAGGCCGGCGCCCTGACTGAAGGCGCGGCGGAACACGGGCCCTACGACGCCATCGTGATCGAAGGCGGTGTCGAAGTCCTGCCCGAAGGGTTGGAGGCGCAACTCAAGGATGGTGGGCGCATCGCGGTCATCTTCATGGAAAACGCCTTGGGCACGGTGAAGATCGGGCACAAGCTGGACGGTCACATCAACTGGCGCTTTGCTTTCAACGGCACGGCGCCGGTCATTCAGGGTTTTGAGAAAAAGGCCGAATTCGCTCTCTAGTTCGGGGCGGATGAAACAGGCCGGGGTAGTCGGGACAGTGGGGATAGCGGTGCTGGGCAGGATTCGCAGAACATGCATTCGGGGGGCTGCCGGCATCGCGCTTGTCGCGGCAATGGCGGCACCCTCCTGGTCGGAAACCCTCGCCGAGGCTCTGACCGCGGCCTACATGAACAGTGGATTGTTGGACCAGAACCGCGCCACGCTGCGCGCCGCGGACGAGGATGTGGCCCAGGCGCTGGCCGAGCTGCGCCCGGTGCTGCGCTGGACCGGGAACATCCGTCGCGAATACGGCTATAGCGGCGGCACCAATACCTTCGGGATCTTCGTGGAAAGCGGGCGGGTCAACCAGACCGCCAGCATCAACCTGATCGCCGAGATCGTGCTTTATGCCGGCGGCCGCAACAAGCTGGGGCTCGACGCGGCCAAGGAGCAGGTGCTGGCCACGCGGGCGCAACTGGTCGCGATCGAGCAGCAGGTGCTCTTGCGTGCTGCCGCTGCCTTCATGAACATCCGCCGCTTTGCCGAAACCACGGCGCTGCGCGAAAACAACGTGCGGGTCATCCAGCAGGAATTGCGCGCCGCGCGCGACCGGTTCGAAGTTGGGGAAGTGACGCGGACCGATGTCGCCCTGGCCGAGGCGCGCCTGGCCCAGGCGCGCGCCGCGCTGGCGGCCGCGCAGGGTGACCTGATCGTCGCGGGTGAGGAATACCTCGCAGCCGTCGGGGTCAAGCCGCGCAACCTGGTGAACCCGCGTTCCCTGCCAAAGCTGCCCGCCAGTGTGGCAGAGGCGAAGAAGCAGGCGCTTTACCAGCATCCGGAACTGATTTCCCAACAGCACGCGGTCACTGCGGCGGAACTGGCCATCCTGATTGCCAAGGGCGCCAAGAAACCGACCGTGAGCCTTGAAGGCAGCTACGGGGTGACCGAAAATTTCGACAACTCCGCCTATTCGCGCGGTGGGTCGATCACGCTGGGCGCCAGCGGTCCGATCTATTCCGGCGGTGCGCTTGATTCTTCGGAACGCCAGGCCGTGGCAAACCGCGATGCACAGCGGGGGCGGCTGCATGTCGTGCTGGCGGAAATCGAGCAGAACGTCGGTCAGGCCTATGCCAACCTGCGCGTCGCCCGTGCCAACCGGACCTCGTTCGAGGAACAGGTGCGTGCGGCAACCGTTGCCTTCCGGGGCGTTCGGGAAGAGGCCAAGCTGGGCGCGCGGACCACGCTGGACGTGCTGGACGCCGAACAGGAATTGCTCGATGCCCGCGCCAGCCTTGTCGGCGCACAGGTGGACGAGGCCATCGCCTCGTACCAGGTGCTGTCTTCTCTGGGTCTCCTGACCGCCGAGGCGCTGCACCTGGATGTGCCTTCGTTCGATCCATCGGCTTATTACAACCTGGTCAAGAAAGCGCCGCGCAATCGGTCGAAACAGGGGGCCGAGCTGGACCGTGTCCTGAAGGCTCTGGGAAAAGAGTAGTTTTTTTCGCATCTGTTGTGCGCGATCCCGCTTTGCAGGTACACTCTGGCCCGAGGCAAGAGTGGCAGGAAAAATGTCGAATTCCGTAACGAACGTCGAAATAGAGGACGTGCTGTCCTCGATCCGCCGCTTGGTGTCCGAAGAAGGGCGCCCGCGCCGGGACGCCCCGCCGCAGGCGGCAGAGCGGCTGGTTTTGTCGCCGGCGCTGCGCGTGCCGGAGGATGAAGAAGATCATCAGCCAGATGCGCCGATGATGCTGACGGATGTCACGGATCTGCCTGAAGCCCAGGATGAACCGCCCGCGCCCGTGGCGACCCTTGTCCTTGGGCAGGGTGATGCCGTCCGGGACCTGCCGGAAGTTGCCGACTGGACAGAGACCCGCATTGCAGAGCCGGTCGATACCGCGCCTGCGTCTGACGACGACCCGCTGCCGGACGATGATGTCGCGGAAGGCCCGGTCGATCTGCCAGAGGATCCGGTGCCCGAAGACTTGGCAGAGGCCGAACAGATCGCCGCGTTGCGGTCCAGCCTGACCGATCTTCTCGATCACGACGACCCCGTCGAGACAGGGGAGGCGCCCGGCCTTGCCGCCGATTACGCCGACTGGACGGAAGACGGCGAACCGCTGGACCTGGACGAGGTCCTTGCCGGCGAAGAGGCGGAAGTCGTCGAGGATACGCTTGAAACCAAGATCGCCACGCTGGAAGCGATGCTTCAGCGCCAGTCGCAGGACTGGACACCGGCATCCGGTGACGATCCGTCCGATGAGGACGTCGCGATCGAGGATGGCATTTTCGCCCCCGGGTCCGACGAGGGAGAGCCGCCGGACAGCGATGATGTGATCGAAGAGCTGGTGGCTGCCGCCGCGCTGGAGACCGTCACGGAACAGCTTGGCGAAACGATCGAGAGAGAAATGCAGGAGCCGGAACCCGATGACGGGCCTGTATCGGCTGATCCGTCAGAGACGGCGTCCGACACGCCGGAACCGGAGGCCCTGCATGCAAAACCCGCCTTTGTCCGCCATGCGGAAACGGCAGAGACGCTGGACTGGGAAGATCATCAACCGGAAGAACCGTCGGCAGCGCCTGTGAGTGAGACCGACGCGCCCCGCGCCGACAGTCCGCTGGCCGAGGCGCCGGAACACGCCGCCGTGGCGGAGTTGAGCGAAGAGGCACTGCAAGGCATGGTCGCGGATATCGTTCGGCGGGAATTGCAGGGCGCACTTGGAGAGCGGATCACCCGCAACGTGCGCAAACTGGTGAGGCGCGAAATTCACCGCGTCATGATGAACCAGGACTTCGACTGAGCCCGACCCAAGGGCCGCTGACGCTTTCGCAGGTTCACGCAACGTCATCCATGATGCCATGAAAAAACGCGCCCTTTGAAGGGCGCGTCAGTTCATAGGTCTTCGAATGGTCTTGGATCAGGCGGCTTCGGCCTGCTGCGCCGCATGGCGGCGCTCGCTTTCTTCACGCGACAGGGCAACCGAGGTGCGTACCCCCTTGCCCACGAATTCCATCAGTCCCGAAACCACGCGCTCATTGGGGTCGATCCCGGCGCAGGACAGCACTTCGCGACCATCGCGCGAGCGCGCCCAGCGGGCGATCTGTTCGGGGCCATTGCCGTACTTCTTGTCGTCGGCGATTGCATCGTCCAGGGCAGCCAGCACCACGGCGGCGAACAGCTTGCGGGCGCGGTTGCCTTGCTCAGCGTTGAACGCGGTGCTGTCAACGAAATCCTTCATGTTTCGACCTTTGATTATTGCTCTTGTGTTTTCTGGCGTAACGGGGGTTATGGACCATTCGTTCCGATTCGGATACCCCGATTTAGCATAGCTACCATGCGCTTGATGCATGGCTTTCTGCGTGTGCAGCACGACATACGTTGCCTTGCCAGACGCTAACAGGCCAGATATAGGAACCGTCAACTTATCATCAACCTTTTGCCACGGTTCTGACCATGCCCAAGATCAACGGTAACGAAATCCGCCCCGGCAACGTGCTGGAACACAACGACGGTCTCTGGGTCGCGGTCAAGGTCGACCACGTCAAGCCCGGCAAGGGCGGCGCCTTTGCCCAGGTCGAGATGAAGAACCTGCGCAACGGGTCCAAGCTGAACGAACGCTTCCGCAGCGCCGACAAGGTCGAACGCGTGCGCCTGGAACAGAAGGACATGCAGTTCCTCTACGAGAGCGACGGCATGCTGACCTTCATGGACACCGAGACATTCGACCAGGTCGAACTGCCCGCGGACATCCTCGGCGAACGCCGTCCCTTCCTGCAGGACGGCATGACCATCGTCGTGGAATTCTACGACACCGAGGCGCTGAACGCGACGCTGCCACAAAAGGTGGTCTGCAAGATCGCCGAGACAGAGCCGGTGGTCAAAGGTCAGACTGCGGCCAACAGCTTCAAGCCCGCCGTGCTGGACAACGGCGTGCGCATCACGGTGCCGCCCTTCGTGGCGCAGGACGAGGACATCGTCGTGAACACCGAAACGATGGAATATTCCGAGCGCGCCTGACCTCGGGGCCCGCGCGCACATACCCCCGTAATTGCCGGGGGTGAAAAATCATTGACGAAAGGGCCTCCGGCGCAACGCCAGGAGGCCTTTTTCATGATCGACACCGCAACTGACCGCGACATTCCCGCATTGGCGGAGATGCTGTTTGCGCTCAACGCCCACCACGCCGACGATGTGCCGGAGCGATTCCACACCGAGGGACCGCAGGAGGACCTGCAGGGCTTTCTGGCGGAGAAGATGGCCGAAGGTGCCCGCGCGCTGGTCTATCGGACCGAAGGCGTGGCGCGGGCCTACCTGCTGTGGCAGGTGATCGACCAGCCGGCGACGGCACTGGAAAAGGCCCGCAAGATGGCTGTCTTGGACCATATCTACGTTGCGCCGATCTGGCGGCATCGCGGGTTGGCCCGTCGCCTGATTGCCCGGTTCGAGGCTGAAAGCTCGGCGCTGGGCTGTACCTCGTGGATGACGCGCGTGCATGCCTTCAACCAGGCCAGTGCCGCGATGATGCAGGGTACCGGGGCGCGGTTGGCGGTGCAGGTCTTCGAAAAACCGCTTCAGGCCCCAAGCTGATCCAGCAAGCCTTCGACCAGGCCGCGATAGCCCACGCCGAACAGGGACAGGTGAACCAGTGCTGGCCACAACTGGTAGACGGGGCGGCGTGCCTCGCGTCCCGGGTCGCAAGCGTGGTATCCGGCCCAGAAACCCGCGTCGGGCCGGCCGAAAAGTTCCAGCATGGCGAGGTCGACCTCGTCGTGCCCGTGATAGCAGGCGGGGTCGATCAGGTAGGCCTGATCGCCCGAGAAAAGCGCGTTGCCGGTCCATAGATCGCCATGCAAAAGCGCCGGGGCAGGGGATGCGGGCAGATGTTCGGGCAGGCGCAGCGCCAGCGCCTCGATACGTCGCGCCAGCGGGGCGGGCAGATCGGGGACGAAGGGCATCAGCCGACGGTCGGCCCAGAAATCCGGCCAGCTGTCGCAGGGCGCATTCGCGATCCGCACCCGGCCAAAGGCATAGTCCGCGTCCCAGCCATAGCGAGGCCCCCGGACCGCGTGGAGCCGGGCCAGCGTTTCGCCCAGGGCTTGCCACCCGTCTGGCGAGGGTCGCGTTTCGTCCAGCCATTCAAGGCACAGCAGACCGTCCTCGGCCCAGATCGCGCGCGGGACTGCTGCCCCGGTGGCCTGCATGGCGGCCAGCATCCGCTCTTCTGCTCCCACCAGCGCGCCCAGCTTGACCGCCACCCGGCGCCCATCCGCCAGATCGACCCGGAAAACCCGCGAGAGTTCGCCGCCCTGCAAGGGGCGGGCGTCGGAAACGGGGGCCCCCAGCGCCTTGGCGATGCGGACCTGCCAGGTCATGACACCATGCGCACCACGGCATCCCCGGCCCGCATGTCCTCCTTGGCCCGGTCGAACCGCAGATAGGCGATGCCGCGCCCCTCGGCCTGGGTGTAGAGCGTCCCCGCCGGTTTTTCACCGGCCATGATCTCGGTGCCCACGGGCGCGTTGCCCTCGACCTCGACCGTGACCAGCCCCTTGCGCAGCTCGGTCTTGTGTTTCATCCGCGCGGTCACTTCCTGGCCCACGAAACAGCCCTTGCGGAAATCGACCCCGTGCAGCCGTTCGAACCCGGCCTCGAGGATGAAGGTGTCGGGCGTCAGTTCGACCCCGGTTTCCGGGACACAGGCGGCCACGCGCAGGGCCTCCCAGTCCGCCGACTCGCCCGTCTGCCCGGCGTAGCCGCGCCAACCCAGAGAGGCGTGGCGGGGATCGGCAAAGGCGCCCTCCGGCGGCTCTCCGATGCCCCGGCTGACGGCCAGGTCGGTTTCCTCGATCTCCAGCGGGCGGCGCAGCTTGTACATGGTCAGCCGTTGCAGCACCGATGGCGCCAGTTCCGCGTCGAGGTCCAGCAGCACGTTCTCGCCCTCGGGCACCATGAAGAAATCGGCCAGGTACTTGCCCTGCGGCGTCAGCAGGGCGGTATAAACCAGCCCCCGGTCCAGCCCGGAGACGTCATTTGTCACCAAGCCCTGAAGGAAGTCGCGTGCCTCGGCGCCGCGTACCCGCAGGACCTTTCGCTTTTCGTCTGCCATTCGCTTTTCCTTTTGCCTTTGGGTCGCATATAGGCGCCTAGGCAACAAGCGAACAGGCCAATGCGTGCACCGATTTCCATTGTGATCCCCACCCTCGACGCCGAGGGCGGCCTGCCGGCCTGTCTGGGCAGCCTCGGAGAGGGGCTGCAGGCGGGGCTGATCCGCGAACTGGTCATCAGCGATGGCGGCTCGCGCGATGCGACGTTGCAGATCGCGGGGCAGGCGGGTGCGCGGGTGGTGACCGGCCCGCCCTCGCGCGGGGGGCAGGTCAGGCGCGGAATCGCCGCGACAGAGGGCGACTGGCTGCTTGTGCTTCATGCCGATACCCACCTGGCCGATGGTTGGACGCAAGCGGTTCTGCCTGTCCTGACCCAACCAGGCGCCTGGCACTTCCGGTTGCGCTTTGATGCTCGGGGGGTGATGCCGTTCTGGGTGGCGGGCTGGGCCAACCTACGGTCGCGGCTGTTTCACCTGCCCTACGGCGACCAGGGGTTGCTGATCCACCGCGAGGTGCTGGAGGATGTCGGCGGTTATCCGGATCTGGCCCTGATGGAGGACGTGGCGCTGGCACGGCGTCTGAAAACCCGCCTGCGCGGCCTGCCGGCGACCGCCGTGACCTCGGCGGACAAGTACCGCCGCCAGGGCTGGCTGCGGCGCGGGGCGCGTAACCTTGGCACGCTGGCGCGCTATTTCGCAGGGGCGGACGTGTCCGCCCTGGCCCGCCGCTACCGGCGCTGAGCGCCGGATCCCTCGGTCAAGACAGCCAGGATCACTCGGCTTCGTCGAACTGCAAACGGTATAGATCGGCATAGGCCCCGCCCCGGACGATCAACTCATCATGGGTACCGGTCTCGACGACCTTGCCGGCGTCCATGACGACGATCCGGTCGGCATTCCGCACGGTTGACAGGCGGTGCGCGATCACCAGCGTCGTCCTGCCCTGGGACAGGCGTTCCAGGGCCGCCTGCACCACCGCCTCGGACTGGGCGTCCAGCGCGCTGGTCGCCTCGTCCAGAAGCAGCACGGGCGTGTCACGCAACAGGGCCCGGGCAATGGCGACACGCTGCCGTTGACCACCGGACAGGCGAGAGCCACGCGTGCCGACCTGCGTGTCCAAGCCTGCCTCCAGCCGGGGCAGGAAGTCCGAGACATGGGCTGCGTCCAGCGCCTGTTGCAGCTCTGCCTCGGGCACCTCGCGGTCCAGCACGATGTTGTCGCGCAGGCTCTCGTCAAAGAGCAGCGCCTCCTGGCTGACGACAGAGATCATGCCGCGCAGATCGTCCAGCCGCAGCGCGGACACCGGCACGCCCCCGATGTCCACCGTGCCCGCCTGCGGGTCGGCCATGCGGGTCAGCAGGTTGAAGACCGTCGATTTCCCTGCGCCGGAAGCACCGACCAGCGCCGTGGTCTGTCCCGGTGCCGCTTCAAGCGTCAGGCCGCGCAGGACCTGTGCCTCGCCATAGCTGAGGTCGACGTCCCGCAGGCTGATCCCGGGGACGCCCTCGGGCGGGGGCAGGGGGCTGTCCGGATCACGCATGGCGGGCCGCGTTTCCAGCATCTCGATGATCCGCTCGATCGAGGCCGCGGCCACCTGCCAGACGCCGGACACGGCGCCCAGCCGGCGCAGCGGTTCAAAAGCCAGGCCGATCGCGGTGAAGAAGGCCATGAAATCGCCCACGGTCTTTTCGCCGGCCAGGATCTCTCCGCCGCCGAACCACAGCACGCCGACAAAGCCGATCCCCGACATCAGGTCGATCAACCCGGGCAGCGAGGCCTGGCCTGCCGCGCTGCGCGTCTCGGCCCGGATGCGTTTCCGCGTCAGGCCGCGGTATTTCCCGGCCATCCAGCCTTCCAGCCGGTTGAGCTTGACCGGGGTGATGCCGTGAAAGACCTCGTTCAGGCGGGTCGACAGGCGCGCGGCGATATCGCGGACCTCGCGCGCGTTGCCGCGCACGAAACGCTGCAACAGCACCGAGGGAAAGACCAGCAGCGGCGCGCCGATCAAGGCCACAAGCGTCCAGCGCCAGTCGATCGCCAGCGCCACGCCGAAAAGAGAGATCAGCGCGACGACGTCACGCCCGGCGCCGGTGACAAGCGTGTTCCAGACCTTGGCAATCGCGTTCACGTCGCCTTCGACCCGCTGGATCAGGTAGCCGGGGCCGTGGTCCTGGTGAAACCCGGGGTCCAGTCGCATCAGGTGTTCCAGCAGGTCCTGCCGAATGTCGCCCATCGACATCTGCGAGACCCGCGTCAGCAGCACCTTCTGCACCACGCTGGCCACGGCCCGCACGAAAAAGATCGCCATGACCGCCAGCCCGACCCAGACCAGCGCATCCGAATTGCCGCCGACAAAGACATCGTCGAACATCGGCTTCATCATGTAGCTGAGCAGGCCGAACATGCTGCCCTCGATGGACATGAAGACCATCGCCAGCGCCATCAGCCCGGCATAGCGTTTCAGGTAGCGCCGCCAGAGCCAGAGAAACAGGCCCTTTCGGTTGGGTTCGCCCTTTGGCCTAGCCACCCATCAACTCCCGCGCGCAGTCAATTTCGGGGCGGCGTGCCTCCCACGCGGACTGGATCGCCTTGGCCTGGTACTCGGTCCTGATCCAGTCCTCGAAGCCGATTTCGCCGAGCTCCTGACGTGCCTCGAAGACCCGGAGAACATAGTCCTGCACCCCGGTCTTGGTGAAATCCAGATGCATGTAACGGAGGCCAAGCTGTTTCTTGGCGTCGGAGATGGGGGCGTTCTCGAAGACCAGCAAGTACATGGCGGCCACGAACCCGGCCCGGTCGGCGCCGGACTTGCAGTGGAACATCATCGGCCGTTCTGCCGCCCGCAGGGCGTCGATGACGCCGATGATCCTCTTGCGGGGGGCCGCTTCGCGCGCCCAGAGCTTGGCATTGACCAGGGTCATGCCAAGGGCTTCGACGCTTTCCTTTTCAAAAAGGTAATGTGCGTGCTTGTCCTCTCCGCGCAGGTTGACCACCGTGCGGATCCCCAGCGCGGCATAGCGTTCGAACCGCCGGTGCGTTGGCTGGTTCGAGCGATAGACCCCCGGCGCGATCTGGAAGAAGTTGGTCCAGAGCACGCGCAGAAAGGCATGGTCGAAAAGATTATAATGCAGGGAAGACCAGCGCCGCGCCGAGGGGGTCGAAATGTCCCGCCCGAAGGAATGGCGCAGGCGGCGTTCGGCCGCGTCCAGTCTGCTCCAGAGTTTTGCCAGCATACGCGATAGGATCCCCGACGTTCAGGCGCGCGGTTTACGCGGCATTCTGCGGCCTGTCCAGCAAGGGCAGATATTGACGGCAGGGCGCCGCCCGTTAACGTCGCGCCGCACAGATACAGGAGTCGCCCATGCCCTTGTCCAACGGCCGTCCCCACATGGCCCTGCCGGGGCCGTCGATGATGCCCGACCGCGTCTTGCAGGCGATGCACCGTCCGGCGCCCGACATCTATTCGCCGGAGCTGCATCAGATGGTCGCCGGTATCGTGCCGGACCTCGCCTATGTGGCGCAGACGGACGGACAGGTGGCGATGTACATCTGCAACGGCCACGGCGCCTGGGAGGCGGCCCTGTCGAACACCGTGGCCCCGGGCGAGGCGGTGCTTGCGCCCACCACCGGTGCCTTCGGTCACGGTTGGGCCGAGATGGCCCAGGGGCTGGGCGCCGAGGTCGAGATCATTGACCACGGTCGCACGGCACCGATTGACCCGGAGCGGGTCCGCGCCGCCCTGCTGGCGGACAAGGGCCAGCGCATCAAGGCGGTGCTGGCGGTGCATGTCGATACCTCGTCTTCCGTGCGGTCGGACATCGCCGCGTTGCGCGCCGTACTGGACGAAACCGGGCACCCGGCGCTCTTGATGGTCGATTGTATCGCCTCGCTGGGCTGTGACGCGTTTCGCATGGATGCCTGGGGCGCCGACGTGATGGTGACCGGCTCTCAAAAAGGGCTGATGGTGCCGCCCGGGCTGGGCTTTGTCTTTTTCAACGCCCGCGCGGCAGAGGTGCGGCGTGCCATGCCGCGTGTCTCGCGCTATTGGGATTGGGGACCGCGCGCGGACCCGGCGATGTTCTACCAGTATTTTGGCGGCACCGCGCCCACCCATCACCTCTATGGCCTGCGCGCCGCGCTGGACATGATCCGCGACGAGGGAATCGAGGCGGTCTGGGCGCGTCATGCCCGGCTGGCGCAGGCGATCTGGGCGGCGGGCGAGGCCTGGGCGGAGGACGGGCCGTTCCGGTTGAACGTGCCCGAGCGCGCGCATCGTTCGCATGCGGTAACGGCGGCACAACTGGGCGCCCCTCTGGGTGACCGTTTGCGGGAGTGGTGCCGCGAGGAGGCGGGGCTGGTTCTGGGCGTCGGGCTGCGGGTGGGGGATCCCGAAGATCCCACCGGCTCGGGCTATTTCCGTTTCGGGCACATGGGGCATGTGAACGCGCACGGCATCCTCGGCCTGATCGGCACGGTCGAGGCGGGGCTGACGGCGCTGGACATCCCGCACGGTGCCGGGGCGGTCGAGGCCGCGGTCAAGGTCGTCACGGAGTAAACAGCGCGACCTGTCCCTGATATTCCCGGGGCAGGCGGATCACTCCGCCTGCAACCCGCCGGCGTCTAGCCGCAACAGCCGGTCCATCCTGGCCGCCAGGTCCAGGTTGTGGGTGGCGATGAGGCAGGACAGGCCGGTTTCGCGCACCAGCGTCATCAGCGCACCGAACACGCGGTCCGAGGTCGAGGGATCAAGGTTGCCCGTCGGTTCGTCCGCCAGCAACAGGCGCGGTTCATTGGCCATCGCCCGGCAAAAGGCCACCCGTTGCTGTTCGCCGCCCGACAAGGCCGCAGGTCGGTGGGTGGCGCGGTCCTTGACGCCGACGCTGTCCAGGAGGGCCAGTGCCCGCTCCTCGGCGGCACCGCGGGCCACGCCGTTGGCCAGTTGCGGCAGCACGATGTTTTCCAGCGCCGTGAACTCGGGCAGCAGGTGGTGGAACTGGTAGACAAAGCCCACATCCGCGCGCCGGACCGCCGTGCGGCGCCGGTCGCTGCGGTCCTGCATCTCTTCCCCCCCGATCTCGACGGTGCCGGCGTCCGGCGTGTCCAGCAGTCCGGCGATATGCAGAAGCGTTGACTTGCCCGCACCAGAGGGGGCCACCAATGCCACGACCTCGCCACGGGTGACTTCCAGGTCGATGCCGCGCAGGACCTGCACCTCGTTGGGCAGCCCCTTGTTGTAACTCTTCTTGATGCCCGTCAGGCGCAGGACCGTGTCACTCATAGCGCAGCGCCTCCACCGGGTTCATCCGGGCCGCGCGTCGGGCCGGAAAGATCGTGACGATGAAACTCAGCCCCAGCGACAGGCCTACGGCAGACAGTACATCCTTCAGGTGCAGTTCCGCGGGCAGGGCATAGATGCCCCGGATCGACGGATCCCAGACCCCGCCCCCCGACAGGTAGTTCACGGCGGCAAAGATCGGGTCGATGTAGATGGCGAAGAGGCAGCCCAGAAGCACCCCCAGCGCCGTCCCGATCAGCCCGGTGAAGGAGCCGCAAATGAAGAAGACCCGCATGACCGACCCCTCGGTCAGTCCCATCGTGCGCAGGATGCCGATGTCGCGGCCCTTGTTCTTGACCAGCATGATCAGGCCCGAAACGATGTTCATCGTCGCGATCAGAACCAGCACCGAGAGGATCACGAACATCACGTTGTCTTCGATGTCCAGCGCCCGCAGGAAACCGCCAGAGGCATCCTGCCATGTCCAGACCAGCGCGCCGGTGCCCGCCGCCTGGCCGATGGCGCGGGTGTACCTTTCGACCTGTTCGGGGTCCTCGACGGTGACTTCCAGTTCGTCCGCCACGCCCTCGCGGTTGAAATACAGCTGCGCCTCTTCGAAGGGCATGTAGACCCGCGTCCGGTCGATGTCATAGCGCCCGGCGGTAAAGATATAGGTGACCTGGTAGCTCTTGACCCTGGGGCTGACCCCGAACGGCGTCTTGACCCCGTTGGGAGAGATCAGGTCGATCGTGTCGCCCAGTCCCACGCCCAGCATCTGCGCCACGCCCGACCCGATGGCAATCCCCGTGTCGAAATCCACGATATTGCCGATGCCGGTTTCCATGTCGGCGATGCGCGGGATCTCGATCAGGTCGGCCTCTGCGATGCCGAAGACCTCGACACCCGCGTTTCGGCCCTTGCCTGTGGCCATGACCTGGCCCTTGACCAGCGGGGCCACGCGGGTCACGCCGGGAACCTCGCGCACGCGCTCGGCCATTGCCTCGTGGTCGGGCAGGGTGCGGGTCGGTTGCCCGTCCTCGCCGGTGCGCTGGATGTGGTAGACGGTGACATGGGCGTTGGCGCCCACGATGGTGTCGACGAATTCCGCCCGGAACCCCGACCGGACCGCCAGTGTCGCGATCAGCGCAAAGACCGCAAGCGTGATGCCGATGAGGGAAATCCAGGTCATGACAGAGACGCCCCCTTCGGCGCGCTTGGCGCGCAGATAGCGCCAGGCGATCATCCATTCGAAAGGGGCGAAGGGCGGCGGCTGGCGCGTCATCGGCGATCTTTCTTGTCCTGCTCGCGGCGGAAACTGGCCTTTTGCCCCGCCGGGGTCAAGCTGTGGCGGCACTTGTGAGCGGGGCGCCGCAGGTCTATCCTGGCTTTGTGACAAGGGGGAAGCTGCCCGATGCCAAACTTTGATCGTCTGACAGAGGCGCAGATCCGCAAGGCCGAGGCGGAAGGCAAGCTGAAGAACCTCGAAGGCGAGGGCAGGCCGCTGCCACATCGCCCCGGCGATGCGCTGATCGACCCGGGTGAGGCGGTGGGCTATCGCATCATGGCGGAGGCCGGAGCCTTGCCAGAGGAAGTGGGCCTGAAGGCACAGATGGACGCCGCCCGTGCCGACTGGCAGGCCGCAACCGATCCTGACGAGAAGAAGCGCCTCATGGCCCGTATCGCGGACTTGCAGATGCGCTATGAAATCGCCCGTGACGCGCGGCGCAAATTCATGCGTTGACGCGGGCCACGCGGGGTTCATAAATGCGCCATGACCGGACCTCGTTACCCTGACCTGATCGCCGCCCTGCCTGAAACCGTGCCCTTCGTCGGGCCCGAGGTACAGGAGCGCGCCCGCGGTGCCCTGTTCAAGGCCCGCCTTGGTGCCAACGAAAGCGTTTTCGGCCCGTCCCCCTTTGCCATTGCCGCGATCCAGGACGAGGCCGCCGAGGTCTGGAAATATGCCGATCCCTCACACCTGGATCTCAAGGGCGCGCTGGCTGCGAAAATGGCCTGTGCTCCGGAAAACATCCTGATCGGCGAGGGGATCGACGGGCTGCTGGGCTATCTCGTCCGGCTGCTGGTGGCGCCGGGCGACGCGGTCGTGACCTCCGACGGGGCTTATCCGACCTTCAACTACCATGTGAACGGCTATGGCGGCGTGCTGCACAAGATCCCCTATGCCGGCGATCACGAGAACCTGGGCGGGCTGATCGAGAAGGCGGCGGAGGTCGACGCCAAGCTGATCTACCTTGCCAATCCCGACAACCCGATGGGCAGCTGGCATTCAGGCGCTGCGATCGAGGCGGCATTGGATACGCTCCCCGATGGCTGCGTGCTGGCCCTGGACGAGGCCTATATCGAGTTCGCGCCCGAGGGCACCGCGCCCCGGATCGACCCCGAAGACGACCGAGTCGTGCGCCTGCGCACCTTTTCCAAGGCCTATGGCATGGCGGGTGCGCGCATCGGCTATGCTATCTCGGCCGCGCCGGTGATCCGTGCCTTTGACAAGATCCGCAACCATTTCGGCATGAACCGGATGGCGCTGGCCGGGGCGCTGGCGGCCCTGCAGGACACCGAGTGGCTCGAAGAGGTCTTGCGCCTGACCGAGGACGCGCGGGGTGAGATCGCCCGCATCGCCGAGGCGAACGGGCTGACCACGTTGCCGTCGGCCACGAATTTCGTCGCCGTGGATTGCGGGCGCGACGGGGATTTTGCCCGCGCGGTGCTGGCTGGACTGATCGACCGCGGGGTCTTTGTCCGCATGCCCTTTGTGGCGCCGCAGGACCGCTGTATCCGCATCAGCGCCGGTCGGTCCGAGGACCTGGCGGTTCTGGAAGAGACCTTGCCGGCCGCGCTGGCCGCTGCGCGAGAAACCGTCTCCGCCTAGGCGAAACGGCGCGCATTAACCGGAAATTCAACGGATCGCGGAATCCTGACCTGACTTGCAGGCCGGATGCGCTAAACTCTTGCCTGCATGCAGCCGCAGGCAGGAGGCACCGCGATGGAGAACCGTCACCCGCAACCGGTCGAGGATTACACCTCCGCCAACTTGGTCTTGATCTTCGTCAACTTGCTTTGGGTCTTTGTTCTGCTGTGGTCGTGGTGGGGCCTGGGGCCGGTCCTGATCGTCGCGGTTCTTCTCAACCACCTGATCACCCGGCTGGAGCTGGCGCGACGCCGCCATGAACAGCGCTTTGACCGCTTCTGACCCCTCTCTTTTCGTTTCGGTCAACGCGGATTAGGGTCCTGCCAAACACGCAGGAGTCCTTCATGCCCGAAATTTCCGTTGCCGAAATCCAGCGCCTTTCAGAAACCGCCCTGGCCATGCATGGCGCCGGTCCGGCCATCGCCGCGGAAATGGCCCGCGCCATCGCCTGGGCCGAGGCGCGCGGGAACCGTATCTGTGGCCTTTACTACCTGGAAAGCTATTGCCAGCAGCTGACTTCGGGGCGGGTCGATGGCCGCGCGGTGCCGGGTATCAGCCGTCCGCGTGCCTCGGAAATCCGTGTCGATGCCGCGCATGGCTTTGCCCAACCCGCCTTTGCCGCGGCCCTGCCGCTGGCGCTGGAGGCAGCGCATGAGACGGGGGTGGTCAGCCTTGCCCTGCATCACGCACATACATGTACCGCGCTGGGCTATTTCACCGAACAGATCGCTCGGGGTGGTGCGCTTGGGCTGGGGCTGACCAATGCCTCGCCCATCGTGGCCGCGCCGGGGGGCAAGACCCGCGTGATCGGCACCAATCCCATCGCCTTTGCCGTGCCCGACGGCCAGGGCGGCGTGGCGATGATGTTCGACCAGAGCACCACGACCGTGGCGTTGGGCCATATCACGATGGCCAAGGCGGCGGGCCGTCCCATCCCCGAGGGCTGGGCCGTCGATGCCGAGGGTCGGCCAACAACCGACCCCGAGGCGGCGCTGACCGGGTCGCTGACCAGTGCCGGAGGCTACAAGGGCTGGGGCTTTGGCCTGATGGCGGAGATCCTCGCCGCCTGTCTGGGCGGCGGAGTGCTGAGCTCGGAGGTCGCCCCGCTCAAGGCGCCAGAAGGCGCGCCGCATGATCTTGGCCAGTACTTCCTGCTGATCGATCCGGGGCAGGGGGCGTTCTACGACCGGCTGGCAGAGCTGGGCCGGGTGGTCACGCAGGACGAGGGCGCGAGAATGCCCGGCGCGGGCCGGGCCGTGCAGGAGGCAATCGACGTCCCCGATGCCCTCTGGCACCAGCTGCAGTCGCTCGCCGGGGCCTGAGATCTGCGGTCAGGCGCGCTGGGTGATCCAGACCCCCAGCGCCATGACCGCGATACCCGTCGCCCGGGTCAGGGTCAGGGGAGAGACCCGTGCGCCGAACAGCCCGAAATGGTCGATCGCCGCCGCGCTGATGAGCTGCCCGATCAGCACGAAGAAGACCGCGTTGCCGACACCGAAATGCGGCGCGATATAGGTGACGGACAGAACGTAGAAGGCCACGAGGCAGCCGCCAAGAAGCAGGTGCCGGGGCGCCGAGGCCAGCCCGCCAAAGCCCTTGGCGCCCAGCAGTGCCCAGACCGCCCCGGTCGACAGCAGCGCAACGCAGAACAGGACCACAGCCGCCGCCGCCGGAGACCCGAGCCGCTGCCCCAGCGCCGCATTGAGCGCGGCCAGCGTGGGAATGCCGATTCCCGCCAGCAGCATGATCACCGCGTATTGTGTCATCCCGGATCCCTTCATGATGGCAGGTAGAAGGTGGCGCTGGCGGCGGCCACCGTGGCCGCGTCCGGCAGCCGGATCAGCAGCGCCTCGGCAAAGATCATCGCCCGCCCGGCCTTGATCACCCGGGCGGTGCAGCGCACGGCATCGCCGCGGGCCGCGCTGAGGAAACGCGTCTCGAGGTTGGTGGTGGCCACCGGCTCGAACCGGCCCAGCCGCCCGGCACAGGCAAAGACCATCGCCGTATCCGCCAGCGTCGCCAGTGCCTGGCCGCAGACGATGCCGCCCATGCGGGCGATCTCGGGGCGCACGGGGATTTCCAGCACCGCCTGATCGGGGCCGATCTCGGTGATCTCCGGCTGCAGGGCCTGGACCCAGGGTGCGAAATTCTCTTTCAACAGGTGCTGCGCGGTGGCAGGATCGAGCATGTGGACCTCCCGTCTTTCCGGCGCGACTATGACCGGAGGCGCGGGCACTGTCACGCGCCCTTGGGGGGGGCGGTTCGCCGGGCGGACTTGCAGTCCATGAACCGGACAGGAAGATGGAGCGGGACATGCACATGAGGGTACTCGCCGGGGTTGCGCTGATGACGCTGTCCGGCTGCGCGGTTTTCTGGCCGGGACAGGGGGGAACGAGCCGGAGCTGGTTCAGCCCGTCCCAGGACAGGGTCGACGTGGTGGACCCGGGGGCACGGATCTATGCGGCCAATTGCGCAGGGTGCCACGGGGCAAGGGGGCTTGGCGATGGCGCATTGGGCGCAGACCTGCCCGTGACCCCGCCGGATCTGACCGGATTGACCCTGGCCAACGGCGGCATCTTTCCCGCCGAACAGGTGATGGAAACCATCCACGGCTACCCGGGCAAGTTCCACCGCGGTTCGATGCCCGAGTTCGCGTCCGAACTGGGTGGCCCGGTGGTCGAATGGCGCGCGCCGTCGGGCGAGGTGATCATGACCCCCAGGGGGCTGCTGGACGTGGTGGCCCATGTCGAGGGGCTGCAGGCCGACGGCTGAACGGGCTTGCCGAGGCGCTGGCGCTTTGGCAGGAAGCGGGGAGAGCAGGCATGAAAGGGGCAGGAATGGTCAGAATGACTCTCGGGCTGGTGGCGGCACTGGCGCTGGCGGGCTGCGTCGAGGAAACCGCGATGCCGGGTCCTTCGGATGGACGGTCGTTGTTCATGGAAAATTGCGCGGTTTGTCATGGCGCGGATGGCAAGGGCGATGGACAGATGGCGCGGGCCATGAGTGTCGCGCCGAAGAACCTGACGCTGATCAAGGTGCGCCACGGCAACGTCTTTCCACGGGCCAAGGTGATGTCGATCATCGACGGCTATGCACGGTCGGACCGGTCTGCATCATGGATGCCGGAGTTCGGTGCGCTGCTGGAGGGAGACCTGGTGCCCTATGACAGTGGCGACGGCAAACCGACACCGACGCCGCGCAAGCTGGTGGCGCTGGCGGAATACCTGGAATCGATTCAAGCGGAGCGCTGAGGGCCGCCGGAACGGGACTGTTTGCGGCTTTGCCGCAAAGACGCCCGCCCGCCGACCCTTTGGACAGGCTGTGCCTGTTTGTTGCTTCCGGAGTCACCAAGGAACAGGCTGAGCCCGGGTCCGGGTCCGGGACGGGGGGCCGGACGGCGCGCCGTCAGGCGGAGACCGACTTGCGCACCATGTCCCAGTAGAGATCCTGCACCTCGGGGACACTCAGGCGGCCGTCCGGGCGATACCAGGTGGTGACGCCGGTCAGCATGGCGATCACGGCCAGCGTCGCGAGCTTGGTATCGGCGACCTCGAAACTGCCCTCGGCGACGCCGTCGCTCAGGATCCGTTCCAGCGCGTCTTCGTAGTCGCGGCGCAGGCCTTCGATCACCCGGAAATTCTCGGGCGTGAGGTTGCGCAGTTCCATGTAGGCGATGAAGACCAGTTCCGGACGGTCCAGGTGAAAGGCGATGTGGAACCGGACGAATGATTCAAGACGGGCCTGCGGCGCGTCCTGCGACGGCAGGCGGGAGAGATCGCCCAGCAGGTCGTCCATGTGTTCCTTCATCAGGGAGAACAGCAGCGCCTGCTTGTCGGGTGTGTAGTTGTAGAGAGCGCCTGCCTGCAGCCCCACCGCCGAGGCGATCTGGCGCATCGAGACGGCGGCAAATCCGTGTTCGGCAAAGAGGCGCAGTGCCGCTTCGCGGATGCGAGGGCCGGTGATCCCGGCGTGGCTTCCCTGGGTGCGTGCCATGATGTCATCAATATCTGAACAGGCGTTCAGATCAACCCGGATGCTTGCCAGCCCGCGCGGGCTGGGGCATGACTGGCACATGGCGGTTCGGTTCCATCATCCCCTGCTTTGCGCTGCTGTCATTGCGGCACTGACCGGCTGCACCCAGTTCCCGGAACTGGATGCGCGGCAGACGCCGGGCGTGGCGGACGCCCCCTATCCCGACCTCTTGCCGCTGGATGCTCTGCTGAACGGCGCCGTGCCGAGGGCCACCCCCGGCGAGGCCGCCGTGGTCGAGGGGCGCGTGGCAGCGCTGAAGGCACGGGCCAGCCGGCTGCAACGGGTGGATATCGCGCCGCGCGGTGTCGATGGCCGCCTGGCAAGGCTGCGGCAGAAAGCGGCGGCGCTGCGCGCCGAGTAGGCCCCGGCTGCGGTGTCTTTGCGCATCACTCGGGCGGATGACACGGTCGAAAGCCCGCGCGACGCCGGACGCCCTTGTCCCCGGCGAGGCTTGGCGATAACCCCGACCCGGAACTGACCCCGAGGGAAAAAGGAGCCCGCCCATGTCCCAGCCACTCCGTCTAGGTATTGCCGGTCTGGGGACCGTGGGCACGGGTGTCGTCAAGATCGTGCGCCAGAAGGCACCGCTCTTGACCGAACGCTCGGGCCGCAGCATCGGGATCAGCGCCGTCTCCGCCCGCACCCGCGACAAGGATCGCGGCGTGAACCTGTCCAGCTATGCCTGGGAGGATGACCCGGTGGCACTGGCCACGCGCGAGGACGTGGATGTCTTTGTCGAACTCATGGGCGGCAGCGACGGACCGGCCAAGGCCGCTGTCGAGGCCGCGCTGAAGGCGGGCAAGGACGTGGTCACCGCCAACAAGGCGATGCTGGCGCATCACGGCCAGGCGCTGGCGGCGCTGGCCGAGGCACATGGCGCGGTGCTGCGCTTCGAGGCGGCGGTGGCGGGCGGCATTCCCGTCATCAAGGCGCTGACCGAGGGCCTGGCCGGCAATGACATCGAGCGCGTCATGGGGGTGATGAACGGCACCTGCAACTACATCCTGACCCGGATGGAGGACGGCGGCCTGACCTATGACGAGGCCTTTGCCGAGGCTGACGCCCTGGGCTTCCTCGAGGCCGATCCGCAATTGGACGTGGGCGGGATCGACGCCGGGCACAAGCTGTCGCTGTTGTCCTCCATCGCCTTCGGCACCCAGGTCAATTTCGACGCGGTCGAGCTGGAAGGCATCGGCAGCGTCACCATCGAGGACATTCGCCAGGCCGCCGACATGGGGTTCCGGATCAAGCTGCTGGGCGTCGCGCGGATGACCGGGCGGGGACTGGAACAGAGCATGGCGCCCTGCCTGGTGCCGGCGAACTCTCCGCTGGGGCAGTTGCAGGGCGGCACCAACATGGTGGTGATCGAGGGCGACCAGGTGGGCCAGATCGTCATGCGCGGCGCCGGCGCCGGTGAAGGCCCGACGGCCAGCGCCGTCATGGGCGATGTCATGGACGTGGCACGGGGTCTGCGGGTGTCGACCTTTGGCCGTCCGGCCGCAAGCCTGATCGAGGCCGTCCCGGCCCGCGCCTCGACGCCAGCGCCCTACTACCTGCGCATGACCCTGGCGGACAAGCCCGGGGCGCTGGCCAAGGTAGCCACCGCGCTGGGCGAGGCGGGCGTTTCCATCAATCGCATGCGCCAGTATGGGCACAACGATGATAGCGCCCCGGTGCTGATCGTCACGCACAAGACGACGCGCAATGCGCTGGATCAGGCGCTGGCCGCGATGGAGGCGACAGGCGTCGTCATCACCGCACCCGTGGCGCTGCGGATCGAGGAAGTCTGACCGGCCGGCCCGCCTGCCAAATTGACGTTGCGTAATCAAAGTGTTTTGAAGAAACGCTTTCCTGGGTTAACCTTTCTTCACGATTTTTTGGCTGGCGCCTTTCTTGCCGACGCGGACAGCACGTGTCCGCGTCGGGCCCATGGTCGTGAGGCATGGACTGACGCCAAGGCCCGGGGGGGAAAGCGATGGCCAGGGATACATTTGGCAAGCCGGTCAATGGCACGGACGAAGACGATATCCTGACACCGCCGGACCGGACCGAAGCGACGAAATTCAACGGGGGTGATGGCAACGACCGGATTACCGGATCCGATGAAGACGACGAAATCAACGCCGGTGACGGAGATGACACCGTCGAAGGCGGTGGCGGAAATGACCTGATCCGGGGCAATGACGGCGACGATACGGCGGTCTACCAGGGATCGGTGCTGGATTTCCTGTTTTCGGACGGGCAGGGGAACACCACGATCGTCGAGGATACCCGGCCTGACGATGGCGACGAGGGCATCGATACGCTCAAGCATATCGGCACGCTCGAATTCCCGGATTTCATCTACCATGTCGGGGTCAACAACCCGCCGCTGGTGCGGTTGACCGACCAGACCGCGAACGAGGACGATCCGCTCGACATCACTTTCGACGCTTTCGACCTGGATGGCGGCACGGTGGTGCTGGACAGCATGTCGGTGACCGGCGGCAGCCTGTCCGTGCCGGTCGCGACCCCGGTCACAGTGGGCAATTACACCGGCGTCTCTTTCGATGTGACCTTCGATCCGGGAACCTCCTACCAGGGACTGGCGGTGAACGAATTCGCGCTTGAAACGCTGAGTGTGCAGGTGTCGGATGGTCAGGGCGGCGTGACGATGCTGACCCGGGAGCTGGTGATAGAGGGGCGCAACGACCCGGTTTTGATCGACCTGGCGGTCTCGGATTTCAGCGCGGCGGTGACTGAGGACGACAGCACGCCCTATCTGACCGACACCGGAGAGATCGCCTTCGGGGATGTCGATCTTTTGGACACCCATAGCGTCGAGGTGGTGCTGACCGGCATGGACGGGCCGGTTCAGGGATTCAACGAAGAGGATGCTCTCGGCTTTCTCGGCGTGGTCCTTTCGGACACTGCGGGTGTGGCTCTGGGTACCGCAACCTGGACTTTCTCGGTTCAGAACGATGAATTCCAGTATCTCGGCGCGACTGACGTTCTGACCTTCACTTATGACGTGACCATCAGTGACGGCAACGGCAGCTTCGCGACCGAAACCGTCACCGCGACGATCACGGGTCTCAACGACGCTCCTGAAATCACCGGGGACATCACGGGGAGGGTGACCGAGGACACGATCCTGACTGTTTTTGGCAAGCTTCTGGGCGAGGATGTGGACATCGGCACCGGGCGGCTTGAATGGTCCATCGAAGGGGGCGGTATCGGCGACTACGGCACCATCGAGGTGGACCTCTTCGGCGGCTGGACCTACAGGCTGGAGAACACCAATCCCGAAGTGCAGGACCTGAACCTCGGCGATATGCTGAGCGATATCTTCATCTTCGCGGTCGAGGATGGCGAGGGCGGCCGCACAACGCAGCCCGTCACGATAAATATCTTCGGGCTCGACGACGGCGAAAATGCCATCAACCCGCTGCTGCAGACCTTTGAGAACGGCGTCTCGGGCGGGCCGGGCGGGCTGCGCTTCGCAGGGTCATGGGGGACGGTCAATGCCCTAGATTACCTCAGCGACGGGCGCGCCAACAATCCCTACAATCCCGCGCTGCAATCGGGCATGTTCGTGGCCAACAACAACGCTGGGGACGTCTCGGTCCTGCGCGAAACCAACTTCGATCTCGAAAGCGCCTATTTCACCTCGCCTTTCGCCAGCAGTTTGACGCTGGAGGTCTCGGCCTATGACGATGGTGCGCTGCTAGGCACCCAGACGGTTTCGCTGGTCAGGGGGGACACGACATTCGTCGAGTTCGACGATGCGCTTTTCGACAGCGTGGACGAGGTGCGCTTTGCGGCATCGGGCAATTTCTTCGCCATGGATGACCTTCTGATCATCGGATGACTCCGCCCCTTTCGGCGAATGGGCACAGCCGTCGGTGCAGGCGGTTCTATCCCCTTGCGGCCCTTGCCTGCGGCGGGGTACTCACGAGGTGACGCGGCACTCACGAAGGATTACCGGCGATGTCCACCCCGATCGATTTCAATGACCGAATGTTGTCCCTGGGCCTGGCCCGCGTGGCCGAGCAGGCCGCCATCGCCAGCGCCGACTGGATCGGTCGTGGCGACGAGAAGGCCGCCGACCAGGCCGCCGTCAACGCCATGCGCGAACAGCTCAACAAACTGGACATCAAGGGTGTCGTCGTCATCGGCGAGGGCGAGCGCGACGAGGCGCCGATGCTGTACATCGGCGAGGAGGTCGGCAATGGCGAAGGCCCCGGCGTGGACATCGCGCTTGACCCGCTCGAAGGCACCACGCTGACTGCCAAGGACATGCCCAATGCCCTGACCGTGATTGCGATGGGACCGCGCGGCAGCATGCTGCACGCGCCGGATGTCTACATGGACAAGCTGGCCATCGGCCCGGGTTACCCTGAGGGGATCGTGACGCTGGACATGCCGCCCGCGACCCGCGTGTCGGCCCTGGCCACGGAAAAGGGCTGTGGCCCCAGCGACATCACCGTCTGCATCCTTGAACGGCCCCGCCACGAGGACATGATCGCAGAGGTCCGCGCCACCGGCGCCTCGATCCGCCTGATCACCGACGGCGACGTGGCCGGTGTCATGCATTGCGCCGAACCGCATATGACCGGCATCGACATGTACATGGGGTCCGGCGGCGCACCCGAGGGCGTTCTGGCGGCAGCGGCACTGAAATGCATGGGTGGCCAGATCTATGGCCGTCTGCTGTTCCGCAACGACGACGAACGGGGCCGTGCGGCCAAGGCGGGGATCACCGACCTGGACAAGATCTATGCCCGGGACGAGATGGTGACCGCCGATGTGATCTTTGCGGCCACCGGCGTGACCGGGGGATCGCTCTTGCCCGGGATCAAGCGCGAGATCGGCTGGATCACCACCGAAACGCTGCTGATGCGGTCCAAGACCGGCTCCGTCCGGCGCATGAGCTATCGCAACCCGGTCAAGCACAAGGGGTGAGCGGGGCGGGAGCGGTTGCAGGTTGGGGGCGCTGCCCCCGTCTCCCTGCGGTCGACTCCCCGGGTATTTTTACCAAGAAGAAGCCGGGAGAGGGTTTGTCTTATCTGGGGGTCGAAAGCAGTCTGACCGGGCGGCGCTGGGTCGGTCCCGGCCCCGAGGAGACCCGGCAGGCCGAGGCGCTGGTGCAGCGCACCGGGTTGAATCACGCGCTTTGCGCCGTGCTGGCCCGGTTGGGCGTCGGCGCCGAGGAGGCCGAGTCCTACCTGGCGCCCAAACTGCGCGAACTACTGCCGGATCCGCGATCGCTCAAGGACATGAAGCGCGCTTCGGAGCGGTTCCTGCAGGCTGTGCGAGATCGCGAACGGATCGCCGTCTTTGCCGATTACGACGTGGACGGGGGCAGTTCCGCGGCACTGCTGCTGGACTGGCTGCGGCAGATGGGCCGGCAGGCGACGCTTTATGTCCCTGACCGGATCGACGAGGGCTATGGCCCCAATGTGCCTGCCATGCAGGCGTTGGCCGCCGAACATGACCTGATCATCTGCGTCGATTGCGGCACGCTTTCGCATGAACCCATTGCCGCGGCCAAGGGCGCGGCGGATGTCGTGGTACTGGACCACCACCTGGGGGGTGAGACGCTGCCCGATTGCGTGGCCGTGGTGAACCCCAACCGCCAGGACGAGGATGGCGCGCTGGCGCATCTCTGCGCGGCGGCGGTGGTCTTCCTGATGCTGGTCGAGGCCGGGCGCCAGTTGCGCGAGGCCGGGGCCAAGGGGCCCGATCTCATGGCGGCGCTGGACCTGGTGGCGCTGGCCACGGTGGCCGACGTGGCGCCCCTGAAAGGTGTCAACCGGGCCTTCGTGCACCAAGGGCTGAGGGTCATGGCGGGCCGGGCCCGTCCGGGCCTTGTGGCACTGTCGGACGTGGCGCGGCTGGAACGGGCGCCCGCCGCTTATCACCTGGGCTATGTCATGGGGCCGCGCGTGAACGCGGGCGGGCGGATCGGCAAGGCGGATCTCGGGGCGCGGCTGCTGGCCTGTGACAACCCGTCGGAGGCACAGGCGATGGCCGAACGCCTGGACCAGCTCAACACCGAACGGCGCGAGATCGAGGCCAGTGTCCGCGAGGCCGCGCTGGCGCAGGCCGAAGCGCGCGGGCTGGAGGCGCCGCTGGTCTGGGCGGCGGAGGACGGCTGGCATCCCGGCGTCGTCGGCATCGTCGCCTCGCGCCTCAAGGAACAGACCAACAGGCCCTCCATCGTGATCGGTTTCGAAGGGGACGAGGGCAAGGGATCTGGCCGGTCGGTGCCCGGTGTCGATCTTGGCGCGGCGATCCAGAAGCTGGCCGCCGAGGGGCTGCTGCTCAAGGGCGGCGGGCACAAGATGGCCGCCGGACTGACGGTGCTGCGCGACCAGCTGGAACCGGCGATGGCACGCCTCTCCGAGCTGTTGGAGCAGCAGGGGGCGGGGCAGGGCGGTGCCGCCGACCTGCGCGTTGACGGTCTGCTGATGCCGGGCGCGGCCAGCGTGGAGCTGGTCGAACAACTGGAACGCGCCGGGCCCTTTGGCGCGGCGGTGCCGGGGCCGCGATTCGTGCTGCCCGACATGCAGATCCGCTACGCGCGCCGGGTCGGGAAGGGACACCTGAAGCTGACGGTCTCTGACGGGTTGGGGGCCTCTCTGGACGCGATTCTCTTCTCGGCCTTCGACGGGCCGCTGGGGCCGGCGCTGGAGGGCCATAAGGGGGGCCGATTCCACCTTGCGGGCAAGCTGGACGTGAATTTCTGGCAGGGACGGTCGACGGTACAGATGCGCCTCGACGACGCTGCGCCGGCCTCTTTTCAGGGCTGAAAAGGGGGGCTTTTCGACTTTGTTTCGGGGCCGCGAAAATTTCTGAATTTTGTGCTTGCAAGCACCGCGCGCTTTTCATAGAACCCGGCTCACGCCGCAGCGATGGTCACACAGACAGCGCCGCAGCAGACCAGAGTGGCCCGTTCGTCTATCGGTTAGGACGCCAGGTTTTCAACCTGGAAAGAGGGGTTCGATTCCCCTACGGGCTGCCACTTCCTTCTCTATCATTTTGATTTCCTTCCGTTTTTCGGGGTTGATTGTCCAACCTTTCCGATAGGTTGGACAATTGGGGCGCCTGTCAGGCGGGATAGACCGCTATCAGCCAGCCGCCCTCGATCTGCCTTTTTCGTGTAGGTTGCGCCCTCGGCATTGGTCTTGTGCGCAAGGTAGGCCATGACTTCATCGGGCGAGCCGCCTTCATTGACGATCCGAGTCGCTTGGCCCTTGCGGATGCCGTGAAGGCTGCAATGGGAAAGGCCCGCCGCCTTGCATTGGTCTTTGAACCAGTTTCCCAGAGTCTCGGGTTTATAGGGTAGGCCCTTGCCGTGATGAATCAGCACCAGCACGTCGCCCGGAAGGCGCGCAAGTTCTTCGGCCAGTTCCGGCAAGATCGTGTATTCACCGCCGACACCTGTTTTCCCGCGCTTGTAGGCGATCTTCCCGCCCCGGATGTTGCCCCATGTCATGCGGGACAGATCGGCACGCGCAGCACCTGTGTTGAGCGCCAGAAGGAACACAAGGCGCGCCTTGGTGCCTGGCCCGTGGTGATCTAGGAACCGTGCCATTTCCGCTTCGGTCCAGGTGTGAAAGCCATCTTCCCCTTCGGTCATGCGGTCAGCGGCGCGCGCGGGATTTGTAGTCACGCCTTCGACCTCCTGCTTGATCGCGTAGGTAAAGAGCATGGAAAGGTTCTTGCGGACTTTGTTCGCCGCTGCCGGGCCGGGCTTCTTTGCCATCAGCGCCTCGATGTGGCGGACGCGAAAACAGGCGACTGGCAGATCGCCCGCAGTAGAGCGCAGCCAGTCCAATTCGCGATGCAGGACGCGCCGCGTCGCTTCGGATTTGTTCATGTGTTTAGGGGAGCGAAGGTAGTGCTCAATCAGCCATGCCAGCGAGCCATGCGGCGCGGTTGAATAGCTGGCGGGTGTCCTCACCTCGTCAACTGCTGCCTCGTAGGCAGCGCGAAATTCGGCAGAGCCATAAGGGCCGGTCAAGTAGCAGGAAAAGCCCTTTCGGCGGAAGCGCCACCTCACCTTGCCGTGCCGGTCGGTCACGCGGGAAACGCCGGGATATGGGTTCTTGCGTCGTGTCATCAATCAAGCAAACGGTCACAAGGGTTGGCGGAATCGTCGCTTGGAGAGCCAGCCGGGACAATGGTAATTGTCCCGTTTGGCGCGATGCTGATTTTGCCGATGGTGACACCGGCCTTGACCACCCCAGCGACGTAGCGTGTCAGTTCTGCTTGTTTGATCTTGGCCGGTTGGTTTGCCATCGTCCCGCCTCAGCTTGCGGCCATCAGGCCGGCGTTGACAAGGGCATCGCGAAGCGCGTTGATTTCGGCCGCGCTGCCGGCCGATGCGTCCGCCACGTTCGCCGCCTGCAAAAGCTGCGTGCCTGTCAGGCGCAGGGTTCCGGTGGTCGCGTCCGCGCCGCTGCCCACGGCTTCGGTGGCGGTGCCGATCAGCTGGTCGCCGTCTGCGGCGGTGCTGGTGCAGCGGTCGTTGCCATCGTCCCAGTAAACCTTGTCGCCTACGCTCCACGCCTGGGAACCGATCTTGGGCAGCGTCACCACGCCCGTGGTGCGGATCGCCACATCGGCGCCGTTCGCGGCATCGGTGATCGCCACGCCAAAGATGGAACCGACCAGCACGCCGTCGCCAGAGGATTTCGCCGCGGGCGCCGCCACGGTCACGTTGATGCCGTCAGAAAGAAACGTCTTCATGTCACAGCCCTTTCGAGGTGGAGAAACTGATTGTGCCGGGGCGGGACGATCCCGCCGCAGCGATCCGCCGGTCGAGGTCCGCAATCGCAGCGGCGATTTCGGAGTCGGATCGGTATTCGACGGACTGGTCGCCAAGCTCCGTCTTTCGGACGCCACGGGCGCGGGCCATGACCAGCTTGTCCCGCAGCGTTTCCAGTTCGGTCACATCGACGGCCATCAGGCGCCCGCGTTCTTGTACCAGCCGCGATAGTCGACCCAGCCACATCCGAAATCGAGGCGGACTTTCATTTGTACGCCGTCGACCTCGAAGCCCTGCTTGGTCTCGATCTGCGGGCCGGGGGAGCCTTCGAGGTAGGCGTATTCCAGCCCGTCGATGCTGGCCGGGTCCGCTGCGACGTACCAGGCGGCGGTGTCTGTCAGGCGCACGTCCGTGACCAGCGTCAGGTTCTCGAACGGGTTGACGTCCGCCGTCTTGGTGGCGGCAATCTGTGCCAGGACCTTTTCGGCGGTGGTTTCCTCATCCGGCGGGACCAGGACAAAACGCGGGGTCACGTCGATTGCTTCGTCTCCGATGCCGGTTTGCTTGCGCATAGCTAGGCGCGCCGCTGCAAGCGTCGTCTCCGAGATCGCGGCGCCCGACCCGGCAAGGTTGGCGTGGTCCGCGTGGAAAACAGCGGTGCTGTCCGCCATCGCGGGGTTGGCCTCGATCTTCGCGGCGAGCTGGGCCACCTCGAAGGCGCGCGCGGCCCGGCCCAGCTTGGCGGGGATCTGCGAGAAGGCGCCCAGGTCGTCGTTGATGAGCGCCTGCCGGGAAATGGCGAAGATACGCCCGAAGGTTTCGACGCTGTAGGTCTCCTGCGATTCCTCGATGGTGCCATGCTGGAATTCGCCGCCCTCCAAGACCTTCTGCAGCTCGGGGCCCTCACCGAATTGCAGGGCCCGCTTGGCGCGGAAGTCGCGGGCCGTGGTCTGGCGAGCCAGTTGGCGAACGCCTTCCGGCGCGGCCATGTAGGCGCGGCGCAACTCCCGCCCGGTCGCATCGCCCAGGATCAGCGAGAAGTCCGAGGTGCTGTGCAACGCGCGGGTGATGACGGTATCCGCCGCCATGCCCGTGGTGCGCATCCCGGAGCGGTGCAGGCAGTCGCGGGCAAGGTCGAGGGTCGTCATGCCCGCCCAGGCGCGAGCCGGTTCCGAGATTTCGTGATCCGGGTGCGACCGCGCAAAAAGCGCCTCACCGGCCCGCGTGGCGATCACGGCGGGGTCGGTGTTGTCGGTGCCGATCTGCGCCCGCGTGGTGCGCGTCTGCGTCTGTGTGCTGCGCTGGCGCATGGCCTCGAAGGCGGCGGTGCGGGCATCCTCTGCGGTGGCCTCCGCGTCGATCTGCGCGTCGGCCCAGGCGCGGGTCAGGCCCGCCGTCTCGGCCATCTGGCGGATTTCCGCGTTGACCTCGGCGCGGGTTGCCGTGGTGGTGGCGGTGGTCTCCGCCGTCTGCTCGTCTGCTTCCATGCCTGTATCTCCTGCTCGGAAGTGGGCGCCCGGATCAGCGGGCACGGGCACAATGGACACCTCTAGCGGTGTCCACCGCGTTGCGATGCGGATGCGCTGTCCGCCTTCGGTCTGGTCCTTCCAGGCGCCGACCGTGTAGCCCATCGACAGGCCCCGCAGGGTCCCGTCTGCGATGTCGGTCAAGACTGAGGCCGCAGCGTCATTGCTGCGGAACCGGATGCGGACCCAAAGGCCCTCTGGCCGCTGTTCTGCGGCTTCGATCACGCCCAGTTGGTCGCGGGTCGAATTCGCGCGGTGCGCGTCCAGGACGGGGGCGCCGACCAGGCGGGACAGATCGGCGCCGCCCAGCGGCAGGCGCTCGATGAATCCCCGCCGCTGGACGTCCGCGCCGGTCGAGACAATGGCTTCGACGGTGCGTGTTTCCTGACTTACGGTCGAGGGGGCAGGGGCCAGGGATCGAATATGGATGGTCATGCGGCTTGGCCTCCTTCGGCCCGGTCGCGGGCGCGTTCTTCGTCCAGTTCGTCAATGTCGCGGCCACGGCCCGCGACCACCTCTTCGCGGGATTTCAAGCCCGCCTCGATTGCGGCCACGTCCGCAGACACTTCCTTGGCGGGGTCCACCCATTGCCATCCGGGGGCGACGAAGCGCACCGGCAGATAGTCGGGCAGGGGGGCGTCAATTTCACCGGACAGCGCCCGAATCTCGATCCAGCGCCGCCAGAGCGGGGCAAGGAATTGCCCTTCGATGAGCTGGCGTTGCAGCATTTCGGCGCGGCGGCGGAATTCCAGCAGGCCCACGCGGGCGCTCGAATAGTTGGCGTCGGACAGATCGCCGGTCAGTTGCTCGAAGGTCAGGCCCGCGCCCGCCGCGACTTCGCGGTCCTGGCTGCGCATGAATTCGACAGCCTGGGACAGGCCGCTGCCGGGGTTCGAAAAGGTCACGTCCGCGCCGGGGGGCAGGATGCGCATGGCGCCGGGTTCCAGCGCCACGTTCAAGGTGCTGCCGTCCTGCGTGCCGTCGAAACCGGCAAATGTGCCGTCAGGGTCGCGGACGTAGCCGGTCAGCAGCGAAGCCGTCTTGAGCTGCATCAGCAGGGCGTCGGATGCCTCGTCCCGGTCGCGCAGTTTCAGCAGGACGGGGGAGAGCCACGACAGGCCGCGCACCTGGCCGGGGAAGAGCGGGTCGAAGACGTGCAGCATGTCGCGCGCAGGGACGCGCACCGGGGCGTCATAGGTGACAAAGGGCGTGCCCGGTGCCTCGGGCAGGACGTGATAGGCGACAACCTCGTCCTGGGCGTCGAATTCGATGCCCGCGACGATCCGGCCACCGCCGCCCAGGTCGCGGTTGACGGAGGGGTCGATCTGCTCGACCGGCAGGAGCTGCAGCCGCAGGGCGCCGTCCTCGGTCAGGCGCAGGCGGACAAAGGCTTCGCCGTCGCGGACCAGGGATCGGCAGAGGGGGACCAGAACCGGGCCTGTAAGGGCCTCGAAGCTGGCATTCAGCGGGCGCGCGACCTCGGGGTCGGGGTGCCGCGACCGGGCCTGCCATCCCTTGCCGATCAGGGCGGCGGTCCAGGTCTCGACAATGCGGGCGCCGTGCGGCGTGTTGACCGATGCGGCACCCGCGCGCTGCGCGGTCAGGCCGCGCGCGGCCAGCGTGGAATTCTGCGGCGCTCCCAGGACTGGCGATCCCTGCCAGCGCCGCCCACCGCCGCCGGACTCGATGCCGGAACGGCGGAGAAAGCGCGTCAGCTGACGACCGACTGAGCGCTTTATTCCGATGAGTGGTTTCAATCGGGCCACTCCTCGTAGAGGTCGTAGGCCTCAGAAATGCCTAGGGCGACGGCCTTTTGGCGGACGAAATTTGCGGCGCGCGTGGCGTTGGCCAGAACAACACGCACGGCGCGTGTCGAGCGGCCCGTGTGGCTGATTACTTGCCCAACTTTCTTATGGACGTCCGGAAGAGCGCCCCCGTACCATTGCGAGAAGCGAAGAATTTCGCCTTGGTCGAGGAAGTGGCCTTCCTCGAAAACGACAACGCCAGCCCAGAGTTCTTCCTTAACCAGCATGTCAAGCGGGTGAGGCTGGCCTTTGCTGCGTTCCATCATCATGACGTTAACGACAATATTGCAGGCATCGGTCGGGGTGATCGAGGCATTTTCAGTTTCGCCCTGCCCGATCAGATCGAGAAACAAGCGCAGGCGGAACGCGTCATCCAGCGAATAGTTGGACTGGCGAGAATCGGCATCGTCGGCAGAGCCTTTGATGATCGGCAGTTGTTCGCGGCGACGTAGCGTATTGAACCGATGCCGATCCAAGTCCGTGCAGTAAAGGAGGGCCGCAAGTTTCATCATTGTCTCCTGACAAGTTGTGTGTTCACTTGACCACATCTTGCCGGATGGTCCGTTTGTGGTCAAGTGAACACTTTTGGTCTACTCCACATCCCGCGCCAGTTCCTCGCAAAGCTGCGCGATCACCTCGAAGACGCTGCCCAGGGTGCCGGGCACGTCCTGAAGGTTGACCAGGCTGTCAGAGGCGGCCAGCCCGGCCTTGGCGAGGTTGGCAATCTGGTAGGCCTTGTTTTCCGGGCCGATCTGGTTGGGGCCGTAGATGGTGCGAAAGCCCTCTTGCACGCTGGTCATTGGCATAGCTTGATCCGTCCATGCTTGGTGCGGCGTTCCAGTTCGGACAGTTCGTCGCTCAAGTTGCGGAGCGCACAGCGGGCTTCGTTCAACAGGAACAGCACGGGCGGCGTGTTCTTCAAGGTCAAGGCGTCCAGCGCTCCTCCCAGGAGGTAGGCGGAATAGATGAGGCTTTCGGCGTTCGAGCAGAGATCGTAGAGATCGGATATAGCGGGGCCGGTCCCGCAGGCGGGGTCATTGGGCATTGTCAGGGTCTCCTGAATTGATATGATGCCAAAAGTATCAACACAGGGGCTTGATGGGTGTCAATACCAAAAGTATCAAT
This sequence comes from Antarctobacter albus, assembly GCF_900101505.1. Taxonomy (GTDB): domain Bacteria; phylum Pseudomonadota; class Alphaproteobacteria; order Rhodobacterales; family Rhodobacteraceae; genus Antarctobacter; species Antarctobacter albus. The sequence goes on along the minus strand of NZ_FMZI01000012.1, from coordinate 28,792 downwards.
TGAGCAAGTGAAGGCGGCTCGCGCGCTGCTGCGCTGGTCTCAAAACGATCTTGCCGATGCATCAGGAGTATCCATCCCGACGATCAAGCGTCTGGAGTCTGCGACCGGACCTCTCGGAGGTCGAGTCGATACCGCTGAGGCGATCCGTGCCGCTCTCGAAACCGCCGGAGTGGAGTTCATCGCGGAGAACGGTGGCGGTGCTGGCGTAAGGTTGAAGTACAGGAGCTAGATTTGCTTGAACGAATAACTGGAGAAGGCTGGGACAAACTGGTCTTGGAGTGGGAAGAAGAGTGCAGCTCGTTTGAAGAGGACTTCGGTGATTATGCCGTAGCCTCCTTGCCTGTTCTTGCGGAATTGGCCCGCGCAGCGCCGCGGCGTGACGCTGCGGTTTACGGTCTCATGAGTGACGGCAAGGTGGACGTGGTATGTCAGGCCAATTCGACGCTGCTGCCGGGGTACACGGGGAAAGTACTTCGGGTGCGTCATATTGTCCTCGCTCCGCGCTTCGACTTTTCTGAGGACATTACGATTGAGGCTTACACTGAGACCCTTGCAAATGTTTTTGCAGGAGTGCTGGGGCTTGCGGACGACGTAATGCCTTCGGACCACATCAAATTTCACCTAAAAAGTCCTGCGGAAAAATCCTTCGGTGGCGCCTTCACAGATGCCTTGAGCGGGCACCCCGCGTTCTCCCTTGTTGCCATGAAAGGGTCTTGGATTTACCTTTCCAAAGTATAATTGACCTATGAGAATTCTTGTGATGACACTGCAACCAAGCTTTTGGGAGGCAACCATGACCAAGCTCGAACAACAGCAAGCTGCTGTATCTATGGCTGTGAGGGCCGCAATGCACAAAATAGGCTTCGATTTCGTGAAGCGCTCCGAGTTCTTCGGAACGAATCAAGGGCGGCAGAACGCTGTGAAGCAGGCGGCATAGCTTTCCTTCGAAGCACGCTTGAAGTGATTACCCCGCTTTCTGCGGGGTAATTTTTTTTGTGTTCAACACCAAGCTCAAGCGAGCACGTACGCTGGAACCGCAAACCTTGATGCGTCTCAGCTCTTTGAAACCGGGCTGCCAAGGTGTTTCTGCTCTCACCTCTTCATCCATTCCGATTGCAGCACCGGGGCCGTTCGGCGCGGCTGCACCTTGGCCTGAGCCAGCTCGGCCCGCCTGCGTTCCCAATCGGGGTTGATGATCTGCCGCGCAGCAAAGCCGTAGACGGTGCAATCCAGCGCCTCGGCCCGGCGTCCTGGGATACGTTCGAACCGCCGCACCGGCTGGCCCCGGAGATAGCTCATAACCACCCGTTCGCTTGCCAGTTGCTCGTGCCAGACGCGGGGCAGATCGCCGGACAGGCGGATGGTGTTGCCGCGTGTCAACCGGCCAAAGATCAGCGTCTTGCCGGTGTCCACGCCGACGATCCACAGCCGGGCGCCGGTCTTGGTCTTCGATCCCGCGCGCTCGATCAGCGGACGGTTGCCCGGTGCCCCCTTGATCGCCAGCACCTTGCGCCGGGTTCTGGGCATGGCAAAGCCCGTGACCGCGTGCATGGTGGTGCCGTCGCCCGCGTCGATCGCGGCGGCGTCCAGCGTGATCCGCCCGCCCAGGGCGTGCGGGAAGGACTGTTTCAGCAGTTGGTCCAGCTCTGACCAGGTGCCCTCATCGTCCCAGGCGCCCCAGACGATCCGATGCCCCAGGACAAAAGCGGTGCCGTCCTCGGCCCAGCCGATGAACGTGGCCTCGATCCGGTCATGCTGGACGTCGCAGCCCGCCGTCAGGGCCAGAACCTCGGGCGGCACCGCCTCAAGGCCCCAGTCCTCGGCCCGCTCTGCCAGCGCCTCGTCGTCCAGCTCGTCGCCTTCGCCGCGCCAGCCCTGGCCCAGGATCGTGTTGACAAAGGTCTGCAAGGTGGTGGGATCGTCCTTGGCCCCGATGAATTCCCGCGCCAGCCGCGCCCAGGAGGCGTTCGTGTGAAGGCTAACCAGGGCATTGAGGCGAAACCCCGCGTGCCCCTGCACATGCGGCTGTGTGGCCCGCCACGCGCCGCCCGCGACCATTGCCGGCTTGTGCCGTTCCTCAATCTCAGCGCGGCAATGCGGGCAGCACCATCGCGCCGACTCGGGTTTGCCTTCGTCCCAGATGATCGCGTCCCAGAGGATCTCTGAAAAGGTGCCGCAGGCCGGGCAGGGGACCTCGAAGATCCGCGCGTCGGACTGGGCGTAGGCCCGCAGGACATGGCTAGTCTCTTGATGTACGGGCGTGCTGCCCAGGACGATCTTGCGGTCCGGGAAGGACAGGGTGCGGCGTTCGGCCAGCAGGATCGGAGAGCCTTCGGCGGTGGCTTCCATGCCGTCCGCCTCGTCGATGAACAGGACGCGGACGTTATGGCGGCGCAGGTTGCGGGGCGCCCTGGCCGCGACCACTTTCAGCGAACCGCCGGGGAAGCGCCGGGACAGCAGCGTGTTGCGTTCGCCTTCCTCGCGGTCTTCGCCCAGGGCGTCGGCAACGGCGGTCGAGGCTGAGAAGATCGGTTCAACGTCGCTGACCATGTAGTCGCGGCAATCGGCCTCGGCGGGCAGCAGGCAGAGAATGGGCGCCGGGTCGTTGGCGACATAGGCCGCGGCGGCAGAGGTCAGCAGCGTTGTGAAGCCCACGCGCACCGGCTTGACCAGCGTCACACGCTCGACCTCCGGGGCGCCGATGGTGTCGGCAATCTCGCGCTGGAAGGGCCAGAGGCGGACGGGGCCGGGCTGGGCGCTGACGCCTTCGGGCAGGATCACGTTGCCCTCGATCCAGTCGGACAGGCGCAGGCGCGGCGGCGGGATCAGGGCGCGCAGGGCGCGTGCGCGGACGGTCTCAATCTCCATCGGGTCGCGCCTCGATTGCCCAGGTGTTGCGCCTGGCGTCCCGCATGGGCTGGCCCTGCACCGTGTAGGTGTTCCCGTCCAGCGTCAGCACATCGCCTGCGGCAGGGTCTGCGACGTCAGAGACCAGCAGGAGGAACCGGCCAGCCGTCGAATGGAAGTCGGCAAAGCCGATGCTGGCATTCACATCGGAGAGGTCGGGAATGACGCGCAGGGAAACGGGTGATCCCCACGCGGGTGTGTAGGTTGCATCAAGTCCAAGGGGGCCGTCGAAGAGGTCGGCGGACATAGTGGTGAAATGGTCAGTCGGCATTGTCGGCCAGCTCCGTGAGTGTGTCGCGCAGCGCCCGGTCCAGCGCGGTCAGGGCGTCGGGGTCGAGGCTGGGCAGGTCGGCCCGCAGGCGCGACGGGATCGCCATGAGGCGGGCGCGCATCTGGCGCAGCGTGTCCGACCAGGTACGCTCGACCTCGGATGCCTCCACCAGCTCGCCGCGCAGCTTGGCGTTCTTCAGCGCCTGGGCGTCGGCCTGCTCGCGGGCCAGCCGCGCGCGTTCGCCGGTGAGGGTCAGGACCTGGCCTTCGTCGCCGCGCCCGGATGCCACGCCGCGCAGGTGTTCGACGTAGCGGCCCACGGTCTCGGTGAGGTCGTAGGCGTCATGTCCCAGCTTGACGGCGAGGTCGCGCTTGACCAGGCCGGTCAGGGCAGCGGGGGAGATACGCAGGAGGTCGCAGAGGTCGGACCCTCCGATCCGGTACGTCCCATCGTCACCCAAAAGGGGCAGCTCTTTTAGCAGTCTCATTCTTTATCCCCTTGATTTTATTTGCAAAGGCTAAAACTGCGGGCCTCGACCACCCGTATACGCTTGGCGTCGGAAGGACCCGCTCACCGCCACAGCACGTCGATGCGATGGGGGATGGTGTCGGCAATGGCGTTCGCCCGGTCGAAGAGACTGAGGCGCTTGCGCAGCTTCACCTGTGGCAGCAGGACGAAGACGGGAACGCTGGCCCGGTTGCGCCCCGTCTTTGACCGGGACTTGACGGCCAGCCCGCTCTTGCTGAGCCGCTCATCGGCGACCAGCAGGGCAGGCATTCCGGGGCGGTGGACATAGCGCAGTTTCGTGCCAAGGCGCCGCTCGATGAATTCGGGCGTGACTCGGCCACCACCTCGCCGATTGCCTGCCGCTGGCAACGGAATGGCGAGAAAGAAACCGTGCTGCGAGCGGATGAGCGCGCCCTCTTCGAAGGATGCCAGGATATCGTCGGCGTTGGTCCAGATCAGCGCCGCCGGGTCCGAGCTATGCGTGTGTGTCGGGTAGCGTCTCGACCGGACGGTATTGGCAAGTCGGTTCCCCAATCCTGCGGATCGGATATCGTCGCGCCAGTCCTCTTTGATTTCCTTGGCGATATCATCCATGACCGCCATGTGCGTGCGATCCAGCATCTCGATATCGCGCTTGACGATCTCCCCCAGGTCGGTGGCCGTGATGGTCAGTTTCATCGTGCTTTCCTTGCGAGTTGCGCCAGCTCATTGGCGATTTCCGATTTCTCTTCGTGGAAGCGGTGAGGGTCGCGGTGATCCGGGCAAAGCCGGTGAACCCGTCCGGCCAGTGAGGCCAGCGCTTCGCGGGTGTCCGTCTCCAGAATTTGGAGGCGGCGCGTGGCGGCGTTACTGCGCTGCATGGCGTGCCGCCTCCCCGTCCAGGAGCGAATTGAAGTATTCGCGGGCCTCGCGCTCGGTCTCCGGGCACGAAGGGGGGAGGTTAGACGGCAGGTGAAAGAACGTGCCTTTTCTTTCGTCGCTCACGATCGGGAAGTTTCGCAACGGCGGGTAGCCGTTGGCCTGAAGCCACCGTCCCCATGCGCTTGTCGCCTGCCAGTTGTCTTCTCTGACCAGGGAAGGGCCGGGATAGTTCCTTCCGAGGAAGGTATGCGAGCGCCAAGCGCGCACCTGCGCGCCTATGGTTCTTACAAGGTTCCTATCATTATTATAGGAGGGGGCAGATTTGCACCCTTTTCCACGCAGATTTGCCCCCTTTTTCGCTGTGCAATCGGGTGCAGATTTGCCCCCTTTTTCGGGGGAGGCATGTGGCCTTGGAACGGGGCGTTCGGCGGCTTGCGTCTGGGCCGCTACCGGCATTCGCACAACCTTTCCGGGCGAGAGGAAAGTGAAGCTCGATTTCTTGCCCCTGCCACGGCCTGCCACCTTGGCAAGCCAGCCCTCACGCTCCAATTCCGCCAGACTGCGCTTGATCGTGTCCAGGGACATGCCAAGGTGATCGGCCAAGGTCGAGCGGGATGGGTTGCATTGCCCTGTGTCCCCGTTGGCAAAGTCCAGGGCCAGCACCTGGGCGACTAGCCTTGCGGTCGAAGATAGGGCGCGACACGCGCGAACGTGCGCCGCCCATTCATAGCGCCAAGCCTTAGCCATGATGCACCTCATGGCTTGCGCTAGAGCGGGGTTTGGGGGTATGAATCGGCCACGACTTGACGCTTTCGACAACGTCTTTAGCCCCGGTTGCGCCCGCCAGCGCGCCGGGGTTTTCGTTTGCGTCGGATACGGTTTTGAGGTTGGTCAGACCTGAAATTTCGCCAATGATTTCAATGCCCGCAGCTATGTGGGTTGGGCAGTCCAAGCCTTTGACTTTGTTGCGCTCTTGGCTGCCCCTACGGGCTGCCACTTCTCCCAAAATGAAAATAGCGCAAGTCCTTGGAAACAAGGTGGCTTCTCCGGAAGCGTGTCGGCCCTGGCGCCTAGCGGTGCTGATTTTGCACTACGTTTTGCACCACATTTCGCATCACTGGCAGGCGGCATAGCGCGCCATGTCTTTTCGTGGCATCTCCTTCCAAAAGGAGCCCAAGCATGCCCGGCTATCTCCGGGGGGCGACCTATCATCTCAAGCGGCGCGTCCCGACTCGCTATGCGAAAGTCGAACGACGCACCTTCATCAAGATGTCTCTCAAGACGGACAGCCTCGGTGTCGCGCGGCACAAGGCCTAAGAGGTGTGGGATCAACTGCTGGCCTAGTGGGAGGCCCTGCTCAAGGGCGATATGAACCTGGCCAAGGTTCGTTACGAAGCGGCACAGGTTCTCGCCAAGGCCCGAAAGCTGAACCGCCCCGGGTTTACCTTAGATTTTCTGGTTCAATGACTAGGCAGCTTTTTCGGGAGCGTTCAAGCTTTCGTAGAATGGCTCCTCTGCTTCTCGCGGGGTGAGGTATCCGATGGCGCTGTGCAGGCGCCGGTTGTTGTACCAGTCGACCCATTTCAGGGTTTCCCATTCGACCTGCGTCATGGATTTCCACGGGCCGAGGAAGTCGATGACCTCGGTCTTGAGCAGGCCGATGGTGCTTTCGGCGAGAGCGTTGTCGTAGCTGTCGCCAACGCTGCCCACAGAGGTGTCGATGACGGCTTTGGCCAGACGCTCGGTATACTTGATCGGCAGGCATTGGGATCCCCTGCCGGAATGATGGATCAACGCGTCGGCGTCTGACGGCGTTCTCTGGCAGATCGCCTGGTTCAGGGCATCAAGCACGAACCCCGTGGTCATCGAGGTGGAGACGCGCCAGCCCACGATCCGGCGGGCGAAGATGTCGATCACGAAGGCGACATAGACCTTCCCCTGCCAGGTCGAGACATAGGTGAAATCGCTGACCCAGAGCTGGTTCGGCGTCCGGGCCTCGAAGACGCGGGTCACCTTGTCGTCGGACAGGGCTGTGAGGTATCCGGATTGGTCGTCAGCACCGTCTTTCCGCGCACAACACCCTGTAACCCCAACACTTTCATCAGTCTTTCCACGATGCTGCGCGCGATGTCGTATCCTTCCCGGCGCAGCGCATGCCAAACCTTGCGCGCCCCGAAACGGCCGCCGCTTTCGCTGAGTGCACGCCGGATTTCCCGGCTGTCGCGTTCATCCTGCCGCGCCCGTTTCGATGCCCTGGAGGGATCGCGTCGGACGGCCAGCTGCGCGTAATAGGACGATGGCGCGATCGGCAGCACGCTGCAGATCGACCCGACGCTGAACTCGTCCCGGCATTCCTCAATGAATGCGATCATGTCCTGACCGGTCGGTCGAGTTCCGCCTGGGCGAAATACGCGCGCGCCTTCTTCAGGATCTCGTTGGCGGTCCGCAACCCCCGGACCACGCGCTCCAACGCCTTGATCCGATCTCTCTCAGCCCTGGTCAGGCCGGGCCGTTCGCCGGCATCGCGTTCGGCGCGCTGGCACCAGACGCGCAGGCTGTCCGGCGAGCAGCCGAGCTTCGGCACACTCGCCCGATTGGCCGCGTTGTCACTGGCATACTCGGCGCCGTGTTCCTTGAAAAGCCGGACGCCGCGCTCACGGAGCTCGACCGGGTAGGACGGGGTGTGGGGGCTCTTGCTCATCACGGCTATCTTTCGAGCCTGTTACTCTCCGGTAAACCCGGGGCGGTTCAGGCGGCGGCGGGCCTGCTTTGACGCAGAGCGTTTCGATCGATCTTGCCGGTGCCGGTCTTGGGAAGTTCCGCCACATATTCGATGAGGCGAGGGGACTTGTACGGAGTCAGCTGTGTTTTCACGAATGTGCGCAATTTTGTGGTTTGCGCCTCGTCCATCGACACACCGTCTACGAGCTTGATGACAGCCCTCAATGCCATCCGCTTGTCTTCCAACTGATGCGCAAGCACCGCACATTCGTGGACGTCGGGATGTTCGTTCAGGCAGCGTTCGACTTCCAGCGGCCAGACCCATTGTCCGGACACCTTGATCAACTCGTCCGCGCGTCCCTGGAAATAATAGTAGCCATCGCGTTCGACAAATCGGTCACCTGTATAGATCCAGTCGCCGCGCATGGTTTCGGCGGTCTTGTCAGGCCGGTTCCAATACGTCGGCGCTGAAGAGTGTCCCCGAACGTACATGACACCTTCCTCTCCCGGCGCCGCAGGCGCGCCATCGGGTGTCTCGAGGCGGATCTCGTAACCCGGTACTCGGGCCCCCGCGGCGCCGATCCGATGATCGTCCTGCCTGTTGGACAAATAGACGTGCAGCATCTCTGTCGAGCCCAAACCTTCTGTCGGGCCATGCCCGGTCATACTCTTCCAAGCGTTGTAGATGTCCTCTGACAGGATTTCGGCCGCGGACATGGACTGGCGCAGCGATGACAGATCGCATGCGCTGATCTTTTCAGACCGCGCCAGCGCGGTGTAGAGCGTCGGCAAACCGAACAGTACGGTCGGTCGGTAGGTCTCGATTGCATCGAGGACCACCTCTGGACGCGGTTGGCCCGGAATCCAGACCGAGCCCGCGCCGACGGAAAAGGGAAAGATGACCGAGTTTCCGAACCCATAGGCGAAATAGGCTTTCGGCACCGAATAACAGATGTCGTCGGGTGTCAGCTTGAGGACATGCTTTCCGAAACTGGCCTGCGCATAGGCCATATCGTGGTGCAGGTGGACGATACCCTTCGGGCGTCCCGTAGACCCAGAGGAATACATCCAGAATGCCATATCGTCGGGGCCGGTTCCCGTGGCTTGCAGGCTGACCGGCTGGTCTTTCAGGAACTCCATGGCGCTGATCTGGCCTGCGGACAGGGAAGGTCCGTTCGCAATCACGCTGGTCTCAAGCTGGGTTCCCTTCAGCGTCTCTTCGGAGAAGATCGTTGAGAGATCCCCATCGACCACGGCGTAGCGGGCGCCGCTGTCCTGCAGGAAATAATTCAGCACGTCGGGTTTCGTCTGGATGTTGAGCAGGACCGGGACGAACCCCGCCCGCACGGCGCCGAAGAAGGCGGCCGGGAATGTCGGTGTGTCGTCGAGGAAAAAGACGATCCGTTCGCCGCGTTCCAGCCCCGCCGCCGAAAAGGCGTTGCCCCAGCGAGACGCTTCAGCGATCAATTCGGCGTAGGTCAACTGGCCCTGTGGGCTGATGACCGCGACGCTGTCCGGGTTGCGCTCCAGGTTTTGCCAGAGGATTTCAGAGCAATTCCGATGTTCTGATTTGACAAAGCCAATCTCTTTGGATCCGGGGGCCGTGTCGGTGACATGGTCGATAATCTGAAGGCCGATGTTCCGTTTTGTCATGTCGCTCATTGTTTGTGCCACAAATAGCTCGCTGTTTTGGACAGGGCGCCTAGCGCGCAATTGTCCGTTCCAATTTCGGGTTTCCTAAAGGCGGCGGCCGTTCTTGTCGGCTGTCAGACGCCGGTCGCCTGGGCGTTCGCGTATTCGGCCGCAAAGCGCGGAGCGATCTTGCGCAGGCGTTCTTCAGTGATCCGACCGGACCGCATCAGGTAGTCATGGGCAAATGCCAATGGCGGTAGACGCATCTTCACGCCGAAGCTTTCGTACCATGTCGCAGAGGTATTGGCCGCATCCACGATCTTGCGGGCGATGGGGGGGCGACCCGCTTGATAGGCGGCAAGGGCGTCATCCAAGTCCGGATGATCTTTGAGGGCATGGACCAGCGCGATCGCGTCCTCCATGGCCAACCGCGTTCCGGACCCGATCGAGAAATGCGCGGTGTGAACGGCATCACCAAGCAGCACCTTGCGTCCGGCGACCCAGTTTTCGCACCATAGACGCGGGAACTGACGCCACATGGACTTGTTGGTGATCAACTCGGTGCCCTGCAGCACGTCTCCGAACAATTGGCTGCAGAGTTTCGCGCTCTCGTCTTCGGGCATCCTGTCAAAACCGTAGTTTTTGTAGGTCTCGTGCTCGCACTCGACGATGAAGGTCGAGCGGCCCGGCGCGAACCGGTAGTGGTGCGCGTTCAGTGGTCCCTTGTCGGTTTCAATGAAGGTCTGGGTCAGCGTATCGAAGGGGACCGTTGCTCCGAACCACGCGAAATGATTGTCGAAATATTCAAGGGTTGGTTTGAACTGGCCTTCGAAGGAGCGCCGGACAAGGGAGTTCAATCCATCGGCGCCGACCACCAGATTAGCTCCGAGCTCCTCAACCGTCCGGACCGTCGTGCCGAACCGAATCTCCACGTCTAGATCACGGGCACGTCCCTTGAGGATCTCGATCAATTCGAGACGGCCCACTGCGGTGAAGCCGACACCGTCGAGCGTCACGGAGCCATTGGGCAGGTTCAGTGTCATGTCACGCCAACATTCCATGTGCGGAACGATCAATTCGTGTGTCTCGGGGTCGTCGGCTTTGAGAAAGTCGAGAGCGCGATCCGAAAAAACGACTCCGAATCCGAAGGTTGCGCCCTCGGGGTTTTGCTCAGTGACGCGCACTTTCACGTCGGGCAGCAGCCGGCGAACAAGTATCGCCGTATACAGCCCTCCCGGCCCTCCGCCCAGGATCTCGATGGTTTTCAACTCAGACATGGCTCCTCCCAAAGTCTCTGGACCTGCGGAAGGGGTTAAGCTACATTTCTGAAATATGCAATTAATTGTACAATTCGGAAATCTATGATGCGCGCTACGAACCCTGTCCAAGTCGTCTTCGGAGATTGTGATCCAGCGGCTATTGTCTTCTATCCAAACATTTTTCGCTGGATGGATGGGGCGTTCCACCACATGCTGCGCCCGCTGGGCGGACATCAGTATATTTGCGATGCTCTCGGCATTGTTGGCATCGGCCTTGTCGAAGTGGGCGCCAGGTTTCGCAGCCCGATTCGGGATGGCGACACGCTCTTGATTGAGGGACATGTCTCTGAATGGGCGAGGCGCACCCTGACTCTGAGCTATACCGGGCGCGTCGGTGACAACCTTGCCTTCGAGGGCACGGAGGTTCGTTGCCTTTTCACGCGTGGCGAAAACGGTATTGTCGCTGGCGACACCACTGACTTCAGGGAAATGTTGAGTAGGCATTATGGCGGATGAGGCAAGCCAGGGCTTGAAATCCCTGGACACGGCGCTGGGTGTCCTGGATTTCCTTTCGCGGCAGGATGGCGCCATGACGCTATCGGACATTGCCCGCGGTTGCGGGATGCCCCTCAGCAAGACGCATCGTTATCTCGCCTCTTTCGTTTTGGCCGGGCTGGTCAAGCAGGAGGGGCGTTCGGGCCGATACGATCTTGGCGCCGCAGCTATGCGGATTGGCCTCGCGGCTCTGGCCCGGCACGACTTTGTCAACACTGCTGCGGACGGTTTGTCGGACCTGGCCGCCGAGACTGGCATGACGGTGCTTCTGGCCGTTTGGGCAAATGAAGGTGCAACGGTCGTGCGTTGGCAAAGGGGGTTGTCGCCGACGGTGACCTCGATCGGCCTTGGGACGACTTTGCCCCTTCTGACGTCGGCAACGGGCCGGATATTCTTGGCTTACGCGCCCCGGCCTGCGACCCAGAAGGCGCGTGAGACTGAGTTGCGCCGCGCGGTCCGAAATCCGGCCTTCCTGCCCGACGCGGTTCCGAGCAACAAAGGTCTCGAGGCGCTTGCCGCCTCGATCCGTAGGACCGGATATGCGAGCGTGGATGGCCGGTTCATTCCAGGCTTGGTCGCTGCTGCTGCGCCGATCCTCGACTGGCAGGAGGAAGTGCAGGCTGCGGTGACGCTTGTCGGCGTGGATCCGGCAGCCGTCCGCCCGGACGCGGCGCAGGTCGCCTGTCTGATGCGCTATTGCCAGAAGCTTTCGCTGGCCTCCCCGGTCGGGACGGGGCGCGCGGATGCCGACTGAAGAGGCTGCCGGCATTTGCCGCAAGGGCGAATGGTCGAACCGCGACCGATGTTTGCCGGGTTTCCGAATTGTGGATTGGGCGTTTCGGCTTAGAGTTTTTTCATCGCCGAGATCAGGAGCCGGGCTGCCGGCGGTAGGACGCCATCGCCCCGATAGACGGCGCCCACTCTGCGCTCCCACTCCAGTCCCGGAACAAAGCGCTGGCAGAGGTTCGGCAAAACGCCCGGTGCGGGTAGGAATGACAGTAAATCGGTGCGCTCGACCAGGTGCTGGGCAAAGCGGTGGGCTGCGGTTTCGACGCGTATGCGCGGTGGTGGCAGGTCAAGGGTGGCGAATTTGTTCTCCAGCCATTTTCGAGTGAGATAGCTCGATTCCTGCATGACCCATTCATACTCTGTCAGGTCTCTGGGCTGGAGTGTTTCGCGGTCTTCCAGCGGGTGGCCTTTTCGGAACAGGATTACCATCGCATTGATGTCCAGGTCTTCGCTGCACAGTTGCGGCAGCTTGGGAACCTCGAATGTCGTGCAGAAGACCAAGTCCAGATCGCCCTCTTGCAGTCGGTCCAGCAGTTTGGTGTTCAGGTCTGCGATCACCGAGAACGACAGGTCGGGAAAGCGCTCGACCAGATCTGCGATTGCGGTGGGCAGGTATTCATCCGCAAAGATCGGTCCGGCGCCAACCCGAAGATTGCCGCGGGCTTGACCGCTCTGCATCGTCGCCTCGGCCACGGCGGCATCTATGTCGCCGAGAATGATGCGGGCGCGACTCGCAAAGACCTGACCGGCCTCGGTGAGTTCCACCGACCTGCGGTTGGACGACACGACCAGCTTGGCGCGTATCGTTTCCTCCAGTCTGCGGATGCCCTTACTGAGCGCGGGCTGCGTGATGCCAAGTTCTTCTGCGGCGCGGGTAAAATGCCGCGTCCGGCTGAGCATCACGAAATATCTCAGGTCCCGAGCGAGCATATTATTCCATTTGGTTATGGGTCATGACGGTAAGTGATTTGACTTTGAGAGGGCCCTTCGCAACTTTCCCTCATGTGAACGCGAACATCAAGGGAGGACGATGAAGTGTTGGCTCGTTATTTTCTGAAATATGCAAAATATTCATCACTGGCGCTTGTGGCGCTGGCCGGTTCGGCCACGGCGGAAGGCTATCCGGAGCGGGTGGTCCGAATGGTCGTGCCGTTCGCGGCGGGTGGCGGTACGGACGTTCTGGGCCGGGCGTTTGCCAAGGAACTGACTGAAGCATTCGGGCAGAATGTGATTGTTGAAAACATCGGCGGAGCAGCCGGCTTCATCGGGACGCAGGATGTTGTCCGGTCGGATGCGGACGGCTACACCCTGCTTTTTGCTCCTACGGCGCCCTACACGATGGCCGAACATGCGACCCCGCCGGCAACCTACGATCCCGCCGAAGATCTGATCCCGGTGGCGCGTATCGCAGCCCAGCCCATCCTGTTCTCGGTGCGCAGTGACTCCGGTTTCGACACGCTTGCGGATTTTCTTGCCGTGGCCAAGGATGATCCGGGCTACCTGAGTTTCTCATCTTCCGGCGCGGGGGGCGAGATGCATTTGACTGGAGAAAAACTCAAACAGGCCAGTGGCGTTGATCTCTTGCATGTCGGCTATCGCGGTGGCGGTCCGGCGATCTTGGCGCTGGTCAGTGGCGAGGTCGACATGATGCCTGTCGTGACCGGTTCGATTATGGCCTACATACAGGATGGGTCGGTCAAGGCGCTGGCCACGACGGCTCCCGAGCGGCTGGAAAAACTGCCCGATGTGCCGACGATGACAGAACTGGGCTACCCGGAGGTCGATCACATCCCGTCGTGGGGGGTATTCGTCCCGGCTGGCACGCCCGACGAGGTGGTCGCAGTCCTTCAAGAGGTCAGTGAAAAGACCGCCACATCGGTCGCATTCGTGGAATACTTGGACACTCTGTCGATCAGTCCTGCCTATCTGCCCGGAGCGGACTTCTTGGAGGTGCTGAAAGTGCAGGCGGATGGGTTTGGCGAACTCATGTCCACACTCGACCTGGGCCAGTGACCCGACATGATCGATCGTCCAAATTTCATTCTGATCAGCACGGATCAGCAAAGAGCCGACCACGTCGGCTCTTACGGAAACCCGGTCCTTCGCACGCCTTCGATTGACCGGATCGCAGAAAACGGGGTCAGCTTTGACCGTTTCCATGTGGCGACGCCGATCTGCATGCCCAACCGTGCCACGATCATGACGGGGCGCATGCCGTCCCTGCACGGCGTGAAGCGGAATGGCGTTCCGCTCCGGCTCGACTCGACGACCATGTGCGATCTGTTGTCTGCAGGGGGATACCGCACCGCGCTGATCGGTAAATCGCATCTTCAGACCATGACCGACCTGCCACCTCAGATGGAGCGCGAGGCCGTTGATGGGACACCGCCGCCAATCGACTTGCGCGAAGAACGGCACAAGGCCTGGTCCGAGGGGCCCTATGATCAGGAGGCCCTGGATCGTTGGCGCGACGACCCAGCGCATGTGATCAAACTGCCGTTCTACGGCTTTGATCACGTGGAACTCTGCACGATGCATGGCGACATGGTGCACGGCGACTATCACCGCTGGCTCGCCGAGCGCACCGAGGACCCCGACAGCTTGCGCGGTCCAGCCAACGCCTTGCCGGATGACCGATACACAATCCCGCAAGCCTATCGGACGAAGGTCCCAGAAGAACTCTACCCCACCCGCTACATCGAGGAGCGCAGTCTGGCTTGGCTGGACGAGGCCGCAGAGTCGGATCAGCCGTTCATGTTGCATTGTTCCTTTCCGGATCCGCATCACCCCTTCACACCGCCGGGCCACTACTGGGATCTCTACGATCCCGATGACATGCCCGTGCCCGAAAGCCTGCTCAAACTGGACGAGTCCAAGATGACACCGCCTGTCCGACAGATGCACCAGGCGTCGGGGGTCAATCGACAGAGCACCGTGGCCTTTACCGTGAACGAGCGCGAGGCCCGCGAGGCGATTGCCCTGACCTACGGCATGATCGCCATGATCGACGATGCCGTTGGCCGGCTTCTTGATCGGCTGGATTCACTTGGTCTGCGTGAAAATACCGTGGTGATTTTCACATCGGATCATGGTGACTTCATGGGCGACCACGGGCTGATGCTGAAGGCCGCGCTGCATTACCAGGGGTTGGTCCGGGTGCCGTTCATCTGGTCAGAACCGGATCACGCGGGCGGGCCGCGTCGCACCGAGGCGTTGAGCGGATCGCTCGATATCGCTCGTACGATCCTTGATCGGGCGGGTTTGGCCCCGAGCTACGGGATGCAGGGCCAGAGCTTGATGCCAGTAATCCGGGGAGAGCGACAAACCGCACATGAGGCCGTGCTGATCGAGGAAGACGGGCACGCGCCTGCCTTTGGGATGACGGTTCCCATTCGTGCACGCTCGGTGATCAGTGACCGATACCGGCTTTCGATCTACGATCCAGAGGATTGGGTCGAATTGTATGATCTGAAAGAGGACCCGCTGGAGATGCGAAACCTCGCTGACGACCCTGACTACCAGGATTTGCGTGCCCGAATGTTCGAGCTTCTGTCGCGAAAGATGATGACGACGGTTGATGAAGCGCCATTCCCACTGGCACGTGCCTGAAAACAAGCTTTGGGAGGAGGCTATGGACATCAAGGACATTTTGGGGCGGGCCGGACAGGGCCGCGTTGGGCAACGGCTGATCGGCAGCATCGCGATCACCGGTCTCGGCCTTTTGGCGATTGCCGAGGCAACGGGGTATCCGCTGGGCAGTCTCCGGCGGATCGGGCCCGGCGCTGTGCCGATGGGGCTAGGCATTCTGCTGACCTGTCTCGGCCTCGCCTTCTTCTGGGATGTGCCGAAGTACGAGGATCGCGTGCCCGGCTTTCTTTGGCGTCCGTTGATCGCCATTTCGGCCGCGATGGCGTCATTTGCCTTCCTGGTCGAATATTCGGGCATGTTCGCCGCGATTTTCGGACTGATCGGCATCAGTGAATTTGCTGAACGCGAATATTCCTGGAAGAAAGTCCTGCTCACCTCTGTCGGATTGTGTCTGTTTATCGCTGGCTTGAAGACCTTGCTGAGCGACAGCCTGATCCTGGACCTGTACTGAGGGGAACCGACTATGCTGGCCAATCTTCTTCAGGGTTTTGACGTCGTCCTGACGGTTTCGACCCTTTTCGCCTGTTTCATCGGTGCGCTGATGGGAACCTTTATAGGTGTGCTGCCCGGGATCGGTACGCTTGCGGGCATGTCCCTGCTGTTGCCGCTGACCTTCACCCAGACACCGGTCGACGCCATTGTAATGCTGTCCGGAATCTATTTCGGAACGATGTATGGCGGATCGACGGCGGCGATCCTGTTGAACTTGCCCGGCAGCGAGCCCTCAGCGGTGGTTTGCCTCGACGGTTATCCGATGTCGCAACAAGGGCGGGCCGGTGTTGCGCTTACCCTGACCACTTTGGCGTCCTTCGTTGGCGGCTGTTCGGCAATCCTGTTGGTGATGGCCTTCGCCAAGCCGCTGGTCTCAGTAGCGCTGTCGTTCAGTTCGGTCGAGTATTTCTCGCTGATCCTGCTAGCTCTGATCGCGTCCAGCACGATCGCTGCGAGTTCGATCACCCGCAGCCTCGTCATGATCATTTTCGGACTGTTGATCGGCCTTGTGGGCATCGAGGTTCAGACGGGCTACCCCAGGTTTACATTCGGCAGCGAAAGCCTGCTGGACGGGGTGAGCATGGTCGTGGTTGCCTTGGGGTTGTTCGGCGTGACAGAGATCCTGTGGAAATTCGCCGATGGGGGAGACACTCGGCGTTCTCCCTCGATCGACGTCTCATGGCGGTCGATGATTCCAACCCGTCAGGATTGGCGCGAGGCCGCACGCCCGATCGGCCGCGGGACCGGGCTGGGGTCACTCATCGGCATCCTGCCGGGTGCCGGAGCTGCGATCTCCTCCTTCGTCGCCTATGCTGTGGAAAAAAAGATCTCAAAGAACCCGTCGAAATTTGGCAAGGGCGCGGTCGAGGGCATATCCTCGGCCGAGGCTGCCAACAACGCTGCTGCGCAGGCGGCTTTCATTCCGACGCTTGCGCTCGGCATCCCCGGAAGTGCGACCATGGCGCTTATCCTCGGAACGTTGATGATCCACGGGATCCAGCCGGGTCCGCGCGTGATCTCGAACAACCCGGATCTTTTCTGGGGCGTAATTGCAGGGTTTTGGGTGGGCAACGTGATTCTCATCTTCCTGAACCTGCCGCTGATCGGACTCTGGATCCGCCTTTTGAAGGTGCCCTACACGATCCTCTACCAGATCATCCTGTTCTTTATTTGTTTCGGGGCCTATTCGGTGTCGCGCAATGTCTTCGACGTCCTCCTTTGCATCGGGTTCGGCTTTGTCGGCTATTGCGCAAGGCGCATGGACCTGCCGGCCGCTCCGGTGCTTCTGGGCATGGTGTTGGGGCCGATGGCCGAAGAACACCTGAGGCGCGCGCTATTGCTGGGGCGTGGAGATTATACCATCTTCCTGACCAGCCCGGTCAGCCTTGTCTGCCTTGTCCTGGCGCTGGGAACGGTGGCCTTGAGTATCTACCAGGCGCACAAGCACCGCAGGATGCAACTGAAGACCCAGTAATCGCCCAAGGATCTCGCTCTCGCCATCGCCGTGCTTGAGGTTGGTAGTGGACCAAACAATGGTCGTCGGCGCAGCGGGGGCGGGGTCATCGTCTTGGCCAAACCTCGACCTTGATCGTGGACCATCGAGGCAAAGCGACGTCGCCTTTTGACCGGAAGGGCCGAGCACCTGATCCGTCGCTGATCGTACTGGTTTCACGTTCTATCGCGGGGAGAAGCAGGGGGCGGTCCGGCCTCGTGGCGGAAACCTGTATTCGCTTCGATTGCGTCTTATTGCAAAGGATGAAGGATGGACAACCGGATCAAACAGCGGCATCTCACCTGCTTCCTGGAGATCGTTCGAAGTGGGTCCATCATCGCAGCGGCCCATCAGCTCAACATCACACAGTCGGCCGCCTCCAGAACGCTGGGTGAACTAGAGGAAATCATCAATGCACGGTTGATGGAGAGAAACCGGGCGGGCATCGTGCTGACCTCGGCGGGTGAGACGTTCTATCGCCACGTTTCTGCCAGCGTGACGGCCCTGAAACAGGGGCTCGAACAAATTGCGCGAACCCGCAAGGATGCGCGCCAATCGGTGATCGTCGGCGTTCTGCCCAATGCCGCTGAACGCGTTCTTCCAACCGCGGTGGCACGGTTCAAGGCGCGAAATCCCGGCTGTCCGGTCTCCGTCGTGACTGGGACCAATCCTGTTCTGATGCAGGCGCTGAGGGTCGGTGAACTGGATTTCGTGATCGGTCGGCTTGCTGCGCCGGACGACATGGCCGGTATCGACTTCCAGATCCTCTACCAGGAACAACTTGCCGCAGTGGTTCGTCCGGGCCACCCGCTGCTCGTTCTCGAACTGCACGAAGAGTTCATGGCGTCTTTGGCAGAGCAAACCTTTGTCATCCCTCTTGCCGACACGATCATCCGCCGGGATGCCGAGCAAATGCTGATCGCGGCGGGTGTAAAAAAGGTGGCTGACGTGGTCGAGACCGTCTCATCGCCGTTTGCACGCGCCTATTGCCTGCAGACGGACGCGGTGTGGATTGCGCCATGGGGAGCCGTCGAAGGGGATCTACGCTCCGGCGTACTTAGTGCGTTGGCTGTGGACACGGCAGCCACGCAGGGAAACGTGGGCATCTCGACACGTAGTGAATCGGGGTTGACGCCGTTGGCGCGGTCCCTTGCAGCAGAACTCCAGGATGTCGCATCAGATACCGTGCAAAAATCTCAAGTAAGTGGCCGAAATCAACTTTGAGTCAATTTTCTGCGCAAGCGATATTGCCGCAGCGTTAACAGGGAGGAATCATCATGCGTATCTTCGCAGCTATTGCGGCGTTGTCCGGCGCCCTTTGGGCCGGGCAGGTTTCGGCACAGGCTCCAGTCGCTATCGGGACCAATCCACAGGGATCCTTGGCCTATGTGTCGGGGTCGGCAATCGCCAACATCGTTGGCAAGAGCATCGGCCGATCGTTCATCGTCGTTCCTTTGGGCGGACCCAGCGCTATCATCCCTGCGATGGCCGACCGGGAGTTCGACTTCTCGTTTGCCAATATCACGGCCGCTGCCCAGGCCTACGCAGGAGTAGGGTCCTTCGAGGGGCGGCCCTATCCCGGACTGCGGATTGCGACGGTCGTCTACCCGCTCGAACTCGGCATCATTTCCCGGCAAGGCGATGGGATTGAAAAAATCGAAGACCTCGCAGGCAAACGCGTTGCCTCCGAGTACACCTCGCAGCGCAATTTGGACGTGTTCATGAACGCAGCCTTCATGGTTTCCGGCATGAGCTTCGACGACGTGCAGCCCATTCCCGTCCAGAACGGCGTTCAGGCCATCGACGAACTGATCGACGGATCGCTGGATGCATCAATCTTCTCGATTTCGGCCGGCGCGGTCGCCAAGGCGGATGCCTCAGTCGGTGTGACGTTTGTAAACCTCCCCGACGGCGAAGCTGAACAGGCTGCCCTGGCCGATCTCGCGCCGGGCGCTTCGATCGGCAGAACAACTGCCCGCACCGGGCAGGACGCGACTGTGATCACCGCCCCCTTCGTTATTCTCGTCACTGACGCAGTCGATGACGAGACCGTGTATCAGGTGGTCGCCGGTATCGCCAGGAATGCCGAACACCTGGCCAAGGCGGATCCGCAGTTTGGCAAGATGTCTCTCGACATGATGGCGGACCCCAAGCTTCCGATCCCCTACCACCCCGGCGCCATCCGCTTTTTCGAAGAACAAGGCGTCTGGGAATAAAGCCCGGCGGAACCCTGCGGGTCACCGCCCGCGGGGGCGCAGGCAGCACTCAAATGAGAATAGGAGGATCGAACATGACGACGGCTCGTCTCGTGAACGTCCTGGGTTTCTTGATGGTTGCGGCAGCGATCCTTTGGGCGCTCAGCGTCCAAAGGATGCTTGGCTTCAACTTCTTTGGCGGCCAGTACCTGTATTTTCTGATGGCACTGGCCACGGTTGTGATCTTTTTCACCCATCCGTTCCTCCGGTCCCGCCCGAGATTGTCTCGTTTCATCGACGTTCCGCTGGCTCTGATCGGTGCTGGAGCGATGATCACGACAATCGTCATGTTTCCCGAGCTCATCGACCAGGCCAATTTTCGCGACTACGGGACGCTGGGGCTGTCGCTGGCTGCCATCACCATCCTGGTTCTGATCGAAGGGATGCGGCGCACCGCGGGACCTGCGTTGACCATCATCGTGATCGGCGCGCTGTTGATTGCCATCTTTGCGCAATACCTGCCGTCGCCGCTGACCGGGCGCCCGTTCCGACCGGAAAGCTTCCTCTACAAGATGGCCTACATGGACGGCAACATCCTTGGCGCGCCCCTGTCCATCGTCGGAGCCGTGGTGATCGCCTTCATCTTCATGGGGTCGATGCTGCAGGCCACGGGTGGCGGTGAGTTTTTCTCCGATTTTGCTGCTGCCCTGATGGGCAGATCCCGCGGTGGCTCTGCAAAGATCGCGGTGACCGCCTCCGGGTTCTTCGGAGCAATCTCCGGATCGGCCGTCTCCAACGTGGTGTCCACGGGAATGGTCACCATCCCGCTGATGAAGAAGGCGGGCTACAAGGCCCAGGTTGCCGGGGCCATCGAGGCCGTTGCATCCACTGGCGGCCAATTGGTTCCACCAGTCATGGGCGCCGCCGCCTTTCTTATGGCGGTGACGACGCAAACTGACTACTCCGTCATCGTCGTTGCCTCGCTGATCCCCGCGTTCCTCTACTATCTCGCACTCTTCCTCCAGATCGACCTGATGGCCGGACGGGATGGTATCAAGGGCGTTGAAGGGAAGGACCTGCCATCCGCGAGCGAGGCTCTGCGCCAGGGCTGGGTCTTCATCTTGCCCTTCGCGGTGCTGATCTTCGGCCTCTTCTTCCTGGCATGGCGACCGGAATACGCGGCACTGGCGTCCACTGCTGCAATGTTCCTCGCCCTCGTGGTTTTTGGATACAGGGGCGCGCGGCCCGGTCTGGCGCAGATCGTGCAGGCGTTCCGCGACACCGCCGAAGCCTCAGTTGGCATCATCTTCATCGCCGCAGCGGCAGGGATCGTGATCGGGGCCTTGAACGACTCCGGCGTCCTCTTCGCGATCACCGGAGCAATCCTCGCCATCGGTGACTCTAGCTTGCCGCTACTGCTCATCCTCGCTGCGATCCTCTGCATCATTCTGGGAATGGGCATGCCGACCGTGGGAGTGTACGCCCTGCTTTCGACATTGGTCGCGGCGCCACTGGTCGAACTCGGGGTCAACCTGATCTCGGCGCATCTCTTCGTTCTCTACTTCGGCATGATGTCGATGATCACGCCGCCTGTCGCGGTCGCGTCTTTTGCTGCGGCGGCCATATCGCGGACCGGCGCAATGCGGACGGGCTGGTCGGCGGTTCAGTTAGGATGGGCGGCCTATGTCATTCCCTTCGTCTTTGTCGTGAACCCTGCTCTTATCATGGACGGCTCGGTGATCGAGATCGTCTTTGCCGTCGCCCGCGCGACCATCGGTGTCTGGCTCGTCTCTGCCTGCATCATCGGGTATCTCAACCACCCGCTCTCGGCGCCGCTTCGTCTCAGCTACCTGGCTCTCGGCATCTTGCTGCTGGTGCCGGGACTTGTCCTCCCGGGCGGTCTGTGGGCCGGCGGCGGGCTGACCCTCGCGGCCGGGCTTGCGGTGCTCTCCTATGAATTCCTCATCGCACGACGGAAGGAGTTGGACTTTGTCTGACCGCCCCAGCTTTATCCTCTTCATCACCGACCAGCATCGCGCGGACTTCCTCGGGTGTTATGGACATCCGCTGGTGAAGACGCCGAACATCGACGCCATGGCGGCTCAGGGGGTCAGCTTTGACCGCTTCTATGTATCGAGCCCGGTCTGCATGCCGAACCGTGCCAGCCTCATGACCGCACGCATGCCGTCGAGCCACGGTGTAAGGTCAAACGGCATTCCCCTGTCCAAGCAGAACGTAACCTTCGTCGAACTTCTGAAAGACGCGGGTTATAAGACAGCCCTGATCGGCAAAAGCCACCTGCAGAACTTTACCGGAAAGCCCGCAATCCTGCCGCGGAGCGAGACGAGACCCGGTTTTTACCGTGCGTCAGGCGCGCTCGCCGAGGCCGTGCGCCACGATCTTTTGAGTCCGGTCTATTCCCAGGAAGAACCCGATTTCTGGGCCGGGCCGCAGCCGCGGGTAGAAACGCCATTCTACGGTTTCGATCATGTCGAGCTGGTGACCGGTCACGGTGACGAGGTCGGCGGCGACTATACCGCCTGGCTTCTGGAACGCTGTCCGGAGGCCGCCTCACTGGTTGGCCCTACCAACCAGTTGGACCACGACTACGTTTGTCCGCAAGCCGTGCGTACGGCGGTCCCCGAGGAACTCTATTCGACAAGCTACATTGCCGAACGGGCAATGGCCTGGCTTGAGGAAAATGGAGACCAAGAACAGCCCTTTTTCCTAATGGTCTCCTTCCCCGATCCGCATCATCCCTTCAACCCGCCTGGCCGGTTCTGGGACATGTATGCCCCAGAGAATTTTCCTGTCCCCGAGGCATTCCAGAGGAACGACTGGACGCCGCCGCCGCATGTGGCCGGGATCATGGAAGAACGTGAGGCAGGGCGAGCCGCGCTGAAAGGTATGGGAACCATTGGCTGCAGTCCGCGCGAGGCGCAGGAAGCCCAGGCGCTGACCTGCGGGATGATCTCGATGATCGATGAGGCGGTGGGCCGCGTGCGGTCTCTTCCGGCGGCGCAGGAGGCGATCGGGATATTCACCTCGGATCACGGCGACCATTTGGGCGACCATCGCATGCTGCTGAAGGGCGCTGAACACTATGAACAGTTGATCCGGGTTCCCTTCATCTGGTCCGAGCCGGGGGATGGAAAGGCCGGCACGCGGGCAGACCAGATCGGGCAGACACATGACATTGGTCCGACCATTCTGGAACGCGCAAGGATCGAAAGTGCCATCGGGATGCAGGGGCGCCCCCTGTTGGAAGGCGGCCGCGACGCCGCGTTGGTCCAATATGACCACCAGAAGGAAAACCCCAACATCGGCATTGGCCCCCGCGTGCATACGCTGCGAACGGAGCGCTGGCGGCTCAGCCTGATTTGCGGTGTCGAATGGGGCGAACTCTACGATCTCGAAGCCGATCCCGGTGAGTTCGTGAACCTGTGGGACTGCCCCGATCATGCCGGTGTCCGCGCGCACCTGACCGAGCGGCTTGCGCGCGCCGAGATGGACGCCGTGGACCGGGCGCCATTTCCCACCGGTCTGGCATGAGGAGTACACGATGACGATCCGAAACATTCTCTGCGCCTATAGCGGCGAAGACGGCCAGGCCAGCGGCCTGGACCATGCCATCCGCATGGCCCGTCATCACGACGCATGGCTCACCGGCGTTCTTTGTCACGGCAGGCATGCACTGGAGCGCAGTTCGAGTGCAAGAATCCCTGAAGCGGTCCGCAGTATACTTCGCGAGGCAGACAATGCGCGCATCGCCGAGGCGCGGGCCCGGTTCCAAGCCGCAGTCGCCGAAGGATACAAACCGGACCGCGCCGAGTTCGTCGATCTCGATCCTGACAGTGCCGGGCCTCTGAGCGCGTTCGCGCGCTGTTTCGATATGGTCGTGACCGGCGCGCATTCCGCCCGACCGGACGAAGACCATCTGTCCGCCCACCCGGACACCTTGGCGCTGCAAAGCGGCCGGCCCGTTCTTGTCGTGCCTGACGATTACGAAGCCGACGCGCTTGCCGACCATGCCGTGGTCGCCTGGGATGGCGGTCGTGCTGCGGCGCGGGCCATTGGCGATGCCGTGGACATTCTTGCCGAGAAGGCCCGGGTGACGATCCTCACAGTCGGTCGAAAATCAACCGCGCCGGACCATGTCGATGCTTTGCTCCGTCACCTGAAACGCCACGGCATCGAAGCGGTTTCCGAACACCGGGCTCAAGGCCATGCCTCGATTGCCCAGACGATCGAGATGTCGGCGAAGGAACTCGGCGCCCGGCTGATCGTCATGGGGGCCTTCGAGCATTCGAAGTTCCGCCACGATCTCTTTGGTGGAGTGACGACCGAAGTGATCGGTACCGCCACCGTCCCTGTCTTCATGTCCCACTGAAGGCAACAGGAGATTGGGGCATTTGGAATGACGACCACCCGAAAATGGATCGCCGCACTGGCGCCGGACTGGCGGTACAAAGTGTCGCCCAGCTCGGTTCGCTCGGACGTCATCGCAGGCCTGACTGGGGCCACCCTGGTCTTGCCGCAAGGCGTGGCCTTCGCGGCCATCGCCGGTCTGCCGCCGGAAACGGGCTTTTACACCGCGATGGTACCCACGGTGATCGCAGCGCTGGTCGGCTCCAGCTGGCAAGCCGTTTCCGGGCCTGCGACGGCGATCTCGGTCTTGGTCTTTGGCGCGCTCTCGGGCAGCTTCGAGCCCGGCAGCCCGGAGTTCGTGTCGGCGGCCATTGCGCTGGCCTTCATGGTCGGTATTCTGCAACTGATCATGGGGTTGGCGCGCCTCGGCGAGGCCGTCGAGTTCGTCTCGCATTCGGTCATGACCGGTTTCGTGACAGGGGCTGCCATCCTGATCGCCTTCAGCCAAGCCAAACATGTCCTGGGAGTCGATCTCCCCAAGACTGCCAGCGTGGCCGATCTCGCAACCGAACTTTTTCGCGCGATCCCACAGGCGGACCCCCGGTCCGCGGTGATCGCCGCTGTTGCGATCATGACGGCCGTTGTCATTCGCTATTTCCGCGCCTCCTGGCCCAATTACCTTATCGCGCTTTGCGCCTCGACCGTCGCCAGCATCTTGTTGGGCGGTGCAGATGCCGGCATCGCCACGGTCGGCGCGATCGACAGCGTGATACCCCTGTTGGCCGCCCCGGCTCTTTCTTTCGGGTTTATCCGTGATTTCGGTGGTTCGGCCGCCGCCATTGCCATCGTCGGTCTGCTTGAGGCCATCTCTGTCGCGCGGGCCATGGCGCTCCGTTCCGGTCAGTTGGTCGATGCAAACCGGGAGTTCCTGGGGCAGGGGGCGTCGAACGTCGTTGGCGGGCTCTTCCAGTGCTACCCGTCCACCGTCTCTTTCACACGGTCCGGGGTCAACCTCGACAGCGGCGCGGTCACACCGATGTCTGCCATCTTCTCGGCGTGCTTCCTGTTCCTGATACTTTTGCTCGTCGCGCCCCTGTTCGCCTATGTGCCGGTCCCCGGCATGGCCGGGGTTATCCTGCTCGTTGCATGGCGGCTGATCGACATGCGCGAGATTCGCCACATCGTGGCGGGTTCCTCGTCGGAAACCGCCATCGCGCTGGTGACCTTCGTGGTGGCGATGCTGGTGGATCTCGATATGGCGATCTTTGCCGGTGTCCTCTTGTCGCTCGCGCTGTTCCTGCGCGGGACATCCAGGCCTTTCCTCGGTGTCGGCGCCCCTGATCCGAGCACACCCGGCCGCACTTTCCGGCTGGCCGCCAGCCACCACTTGGCCGAGTGCCCGCAACTCATGGTGACACGCCTCGAAGGATCGCTCTATTTCGGGTCGGTCGAGTACCTCCGTCGGCAGTTTCGCCGGTTCGAGGTCGACAGGCCGCAGCAGAAGCACATGATCTTCATTCTGAAAGGGGTAGGTGAGGTGGACCTTCCAGGTGCCGATCTGATCCTCGAAGAGGCGGCTCGGCGGACAAGTCGAGATGGCACGTTCCACTTGCAGATCAAGGCACCTCGCACGATTGCGAAACTTGCCCGCATGAAGGTTCTTTCAGTTCTGGGGCGGGACCGTATCCATCTCAGCAAGCACGATGCCATCGCCAAAGTGGTGCCTGCACTCGACCCTTCGGTGTGCGCGGGCTGCAGAGCACGCATCTTCCGGGAATGCGCCTCGATGCCCGGCCATCCTCCCGGTGGGTTGGACGACTGTGCATCACGATCCAGATCCGCAGAGATCGGTTCGGGCGCAAGGGATGCAGGCAAGGATGCGGTATGAACTCTGTATGTTGTCGGTGGCCAGACCCGCGGTCTTGTGCGGTCAATCATCAACTCCGAAAACAATCACGGACGGGAGCGGAAAGGCTCTACATCTCAAATGATCAAATTAGGAAAGGAAACTCAATGACTTATGTTTTCCCTCCCGCGCAGCAGGCTTCGATCGCCGTTGCAGGCAGCGAGGACCGTATTCCGGTGCGGCGCATCTTCTGCATCGGGCGCAACTATGCCGCCCACGCGCGCGAGATGGGCAAGGACCCGGACCGCGATCCGCCGTTCTTCTTTCTCAAACCCGCCGATGCGGTGGTCGAGGACGGCGCGACGATCCCCTATCCGCCGCAGACCGAGAACTTTCACTATGAGGCCGAACTCGTCGCCGTGATCGGCACCGGCGGTGTGAACATTCCCGAGGACAAGGCTCTGGATCACGTCTGGGGCTATGGCGTCGGCAATGACCTGACCCGCCGTGACCTGCAGCTGAAGGCGCGCGAGCAGGGCCGCCCCTGGGATCTTGGCAAGGGGTTCGACAACTCGGCCCCCATCGCGCCGATCCACCCGGTCTCTGCCGTGGGTCATCCCTCCAAGGGGGCGATCAAGCTGACCGTCAACGGCGAGGTCAAGCAGGAGGCCGACCTCAGCGAACTGATCTGGTCCATCCCCGAGATGATCTCGATCCTGTCGCAGTCCTTCGCGCTGAAGCCGGGCGACCTGATCATGACCGGCACGCCTGCCGGCGTCGGCCCCTTGCAGCCCGGCGATACCTGCGTCGTCGAGGTCGAGGGCCTGGGCACCTGCACCACCCATATCGGCCCCCGCGCATGAGCCTGACGCTGCACAACTTCTTTCGTTCGTCGACCTCGACGCGGCTGCGCGCCGCGTTGAACCTCAAGGGGCTGGAATACGACTACCTGGCCTACGCCCTGCGCAAGGGAGAGACGCGGACGCCGGAGTACCTGGCCAAGAACCCGCAAGGCCTGGTGCCGTCGCTGGAGCTGGAGGACGGAACGACCCTGATCCAGTCGCTGGCCATCATCGAATGGCTGGAAGAGACCCACCCGGAGCCCGCGCTTTTGCCCGCCGATCCGCTGGGCCGGGCCCGGGTGCGCGGCCTGGCCTGCATGATCGCCTGCGAGATCCATCCGCTGAACAACCTGCGGGTCCTGTTCCGCCTGCGCGACCAGTTCGGCGCCGATGAAGCGGCGCAGAAGGCCTGGTTCACGCATTGGGTTGCCACCACTTTCGACGCTCTAGAAGAGGCGTTGCAGGACGCGCGGACCGGTCGCTACTGTCACGGAGATACGCCGGGGCTGGCCGATCTGTGCCTTTACGCGCAGGTCTGGAACAACCGGCGCTTTGACATCCCGGTCGCGGACTGGCCGACCATCGCGCGGATCTTCGCGGAGCTCGACGCGCTGCCCGCCTTCCGCGACGCGTCCCCGCCCAACCAGCCCGACGCGGCCTGACAACGCGTTTCCAAGGAGGAGAGTTATGGACAACGCCATGCAACCCGAGGACACGCCGGAGCTGCGCGCGCTATACCAGGGGTTCAAGGACAATCACCTGAACCCGCTGTGGACGCAGACCGGCGACCTGATGCCGCTGCACCCCAGGCCCAAGGCCGTGCCCCATGTCTGGCGCTGGGCCGATCTTTTGCCACTGGCCGAGCGGTCTGGCGAACTGGTGCCGGTGGGCCGGGGCGGCGAACGTCGCGCCATCGGCCTCGCCAACCCCGGGCTTGGCGGGCGGGCCTATGTCTCGCCCACGCTCTGGGCCGCGATCCAGTACCTCTGCCCCGGCGAAAACGCACCCGAGCATCGCCACGCCCAGAACGCCTTTCGCTTCGTCGTCGAGGGCGAGGGGGTCTGGACGGTGGTCGACGGCGACCCGGTGCGGATGTCGCGCGGCGATCTGCTGTTGACGCCGGGCTGGCGGTTCCACGGGCACCACAATGTCGCGACCGAGCCGATGGCCTGGATCGACGGGCTGGACATTCCCTTCAGCCAGCAGATGGACGTTGGCTTCTTCGAGTTCGGCGCGGAACGGGTCACCGACAATGCCACGCCGAACTATTCCCAGGGCGAACGCCTGTGGTGCCACCCGGGCCTGCGGCCCCTGTCGCACCTGCAGGACACCGTCGCCTCGCCCATCGGCGCCTATCGCTGGGAGTTCACCGACCAGGCGCTGACCCAGCAATTGCTGCTGGAGGATGAGGGCATGCCGGCCACCGTCGAACAGGGCCACGCGGCGATCCGCTACGTCAACCCGACCACCGGCGGCGACGTGATGCCGACGATCCGCTGCGAGTTCCACCGCCTGCGCGCCGGGGCCGAGACGCCCGAGCGGCGCGAAGTCGGGTCGACCGTGTTCCAGGTCTTCGAGGGGCAAGGGGCGGTTGTCATGGGGGGCGAGACGCACAGGCTGGAAAAGGGCGACATGTTCGTGATCCCGTCCTGGGTGCCGTGGTCCTTGCAGGCGGAAACCCAGTTCGACCTGTTCCGCTTTTCCGATGCGCCGATCATGGAGCGTCTGAATTTCATGCGGACGGCGGTCGAAGGGCAATGAGCCTGACGGCCGAGGAACAGGCCGCGCGCGAGGCCTTGCGCGCGCGTCAGGGGGCAGGGGCGCGCTATGATGCGGCCTCGGCCCCGGCAGGGGATCTGCTGCTGGCCCGGCGCGGCGCGGCCTATTTCGCCCGCAAGCTGGCCGAGCTGTCGGATGCCGACCTGGACGCGCCGTCCCTGCGCGAGGGCGTCCGGCGTCGGGCGCTGATTGCCGAGGTCGGCTATCACGCGCGGGCTCTCGCGCAGCAGGTGGGCGCCGTGCGGGCCGGGGACAGCGTTCAGCCGATAGCGCCAGAGGCCCATCGCGCGGAGATCGCCCAGGGGGCCACGCTGCCGCCGCGCGCGTTGCGCAGCCTGGTGCACCATGCGGCGATCCACCTGGACGTCGAATGGCGCGACCTGACCGACGAGGGATGGACCCTGTCGGCGCCTCTGGAGGGCCAGGCCGTCACCCCGCTGCGCCAGACGCCCCGCCTGCGTGCGCGGGTGGTGTGGCAAGGCGCTCTGGACCTGGGCAATGGCGGTCGGCTCGCCGATGTGCCCGCCGACCTGCGTAAGAACATCACGTTCGGGCAAGTCTGATCCGGGGCTGCACAAGTCAATACGGCCGGCGAAGGCAGACAGGCCGTCCGGGTCTCTCTGCCTTC
>NZ_FMZI01000019.1 GCF_900101505.1 Antarctobacter albus | reverse complement strand
CGTAAGAACATCACGTTCGGGCAAGTCTGATCCGGGGCTGCACAAGTCAATACGGCCGGCGAAGGCAGACAGGCCGTCCGGGTCTCTCTGCCTTCGGGGGGAGCTTCAAAGCGCCAGTACCAGCTTCCCGTTCCGGGCCCGCGAACAGCAGGTCATGAGGCGGTCGCCTTGAGCTCTTTCCTTTGCCGACAAGACACGATCCCTGTGGTCAATCTCGCCATCGATGACCCGTGTCTCGCAGGTGCCGCACAGACCTTCGCCGCAATCCATCGGCATATCGACCCCCGACGCTCGAAGCGCGTCGTACAGGGTCTGGTCAGCCGCGACCGAGACGGTCATTCCCGAGTCTCGCAATTCGACCTCAAAAGCATGTTCCACACTGGAATCAAGGGCACCGTTCGCAGAAGAGAAGAGTTCGTATTTCAACGTGCCTTCCGGCCAGTTGGCCGAGAGCGACTCGAGTTCGTCGAGCAGTCGATCCGGTCCGCACGCATAGACGCGATCATTGCCACCGACTTTCGAAAGGGCTCTGTCCAGATCGAGACGCGTTCCTTCTGCGGTGATATGCAACGAAAGGCT
The DNA here is from genome assembly GCF_900101505.1 of Antarctobacter albus. GTDB lineage: Bacteria > Pseudomonadota > Alphaproteobacteria > Rhodobacterales > Rhodobacteraceae > Antarctobacter > Antarctobacter albus. The sequence goes on along the minus strand of NZ_FMZI01000019.1, from coordinate 84,219 downwards.
CTGACCGTGGCGGTCCTGTACGCGGTCCAGCAAAGGAAGCCTGTCGCGCGATTTTCCGCAGAAGTGAATGTGGTAGGGCTTTCCGGACGCCTTTAGCCGGTCCGCCATGGCCAGGATTGGCGTGATGCCGATGCCGCCCGCGATCAGGATGTACTGGGGGGCATTTGCGTCGAGCCTAAAATGGTTGCGGGGCCCGGCAATGTGTACGACGTCTCCGGGCGCCACGTTGTCGTGGAAGAATTTCGAGCCGCCACGACCGTTGTTCTCGCGCAGGATCGCTATTTCAAAGGTCTTGGTATCCGAGGCGTCGCCGCACAAAGAATACTTCCGGCGGTAGTCGCCGACGACGAGGTCGATATGCGCACCGGCAGAGAATTTGGGGAGTTTGCGTCCCTTGGGGTCGGCCAGCACGAAGCGTTTCACCCCGGTACTGTCGTCGATCACATCGCGGACCACGACCCGGCGAAGGATGCCTTCTCTCACCGGTGCGCCGATCTTGAAGGACATCGAGCGATCGAGGACGGAGGGATCCGTCTTTTCCGGATTGAGCGCGGGATCCCATTCAACCAGCAGTTTGGAAGGCCCGCGGAACGACACATTGGGCAGGTTTTCAAAGACCTGTCCCTTTACCAGACGCATGTGCGGCAGCCGACGGGTAAATTCTTCGAGAAAGATCCGCATTTCCATGCGCCCGATGTTCTTGCCCATGCACTGATGCGCGCCATAGCCGAACGTCATGTGTTCCGACGCATTGTCCCGGTAGATGTCGAAGTCGTCGGCGTTTTCCCAATGGCGATTGTCCTTGTTCGCGCTGGCCTGAACGATCAGGAGCTTCCCGCCCTTTGGAATATCCACTCCGCCGACGGTCGTATCGTCGGTCGCGATCCGGCGCCAAGCGACAATCGACCCGGCAACGCGCAGGCACTCTTCGACGGCGCTGGGAATGAGGCTCGGAGTCTCGCATAGTTCCTCCCAGGATTCCCTGTTGTTGAGCAAGGTCCAGAAGGCATTGGCGGTTGCGTTGGAGGTCGTTTCGTGTGCAGCCGCCAGAATCGCCATCATCATCGAACGCAGATAGCTCTCGGGAACGGCATCCGGATGTTTAAAGTGCTGGCGCACGGTTTCGTACATCCATCCCTCGCCATCCGGATTGGCGATCATGTCATCCAGGACCCGGTTGGCGGTCTGCCAGAATCGTCCGACGTTCTCGGAAATCTCCAGCTGTTCCTCCGGGGTCGGACGCCCCCAGGTGTTGAGTGTGTGGGCAACAGCGAAACCGCGCAGTTGCTCGGCCCCCTTTTCGGGAACGCCCAAAAAATGCAGCGCAATGGTTAACGGAATTTCGCTGAATATATCCTCGACCAGGTCTGCATGCCCTCGGTCGATGAAACGGTCCATGTCCCGCCGCGTTAGTGTTCGCATTGCGGATTCGTGCTTTTGCAGGTTTTCGGGCAGGAAATCGTCGAGCAGAAGCCGGCGGCGCTCCATATGGTGCGGCTCGTCTTCGTTGACCATCGTTCGCTGCATGGCAAAGCCGTATTTCTGCAGGATCGCTTGGGCTTCGGGGCCAGCCGGAGTGATCTTTTCCAGCGCGATCGAAGGCGAGAACAGGATGTTGTCGCGAAAGACACTTTTCACATCTTCGTAGCGGGTCACCACCCAGTAGCCGATTTCCGGGCTGAAAAAGACGGGCTCCTCCTCACGCGCCCATTTCAAGGCCTCGCCCGGATCGACCTGGTAGGGGCCGTTGAACGGGGTGAAGGCGGCAGCCCGTCCTGAGATGGGGCATCCATTCGGCGAAAGGGCTGGTGTCTCGACAGGGCAGGTGTTCGGCATCGAGTTTTCCTGTTTTACTTTTATAGCACTTTGTGATCTATAATAGTAAAACATGGATGCTTGCCCCGGTCAACGCCGGGCAGGACGGCCCGCGTGGAGAAAACAGGCATGGCGACTTTGCAAACCCTCGATCGTGGCCTGAAAGCCTTGTTCTTCATCGGTGCGTCCGAAGGCGGTGTGTCTGTCGGCGAAATTGCTTCGGAGCTTGGTGTGGACCGGGCCATTGCCTACCGTGTCGTGTCGACACTGGAGGAAAACCGCCTGGTATCCCGACTTGCAAACGGACGACTCTTCCTTGGACCCGGGGTTCTCCGGTTGGAGTCGAAGTTCCTGCCGCAATTCCGGGTCATCGCTCAGAAGCGACTCGAACGCCTTGCCGAACAGGCCGGTGCAACTGCTTTCCTGTCCATGGCCGAAGGCAAGGATTGCGTTGCTGTCGTGGTCGCAGAACCGCAAGACGGACTGATCCGGGTCGGCTACAAGGTCGGGAGCCGCCATCCGCTGACCCAAGGCGCCGCCGGGATCGCCATCCTCTCTTCACGGCCGGAAGAGGCAGGCGATATGCAAGAAGTGCGCGAAGCCCGTGCAAAGGGCTTCAGTCTGACGCGTGGGGCCCTGCAAAAGGGAGCCGTCGGCGTGGCAAGTCCCCTCGCAAGGACGGTGAGGTCCGGACGTACCATCGAGGCCTCAGTCGGCGTGGTCGCGATGGAAGACCTCGATGTCGAACAGGCGCGAGGTTTGGTTCAGGATTGTGCGGAAACCATCAATTTGGCGCTTGGGGGAGTCGAATAAAGCGCCTGAAACGCGATCGCGCGACCGGACCGGAAGCCGCGGCCGCCGCCTTGATGGGGGCCGCGCGACAGACGAGTTGAGCATTCGCTAGTGGGTATTCGACGATGCTCCTGAGGGGCGCTGTCAAAGGAACTCAGGTTGCTGCGAGGCGGGTGTCCGATTTGTGTCTCGGGATGACAAAACGTGACCCGTTCTAATAGGCGTTGTCGCCTTGTCCCGGCCTGAGGCCTGACTGCCCCTTACCCCGTTGACGCAAGGCTGCGCGGACGATCTCGGCTGTGCCGAGGACGTTGAAGCGGTTCATGAGGGCGATGCGAATTTGGATTTCGGCGGCCCGGCGGTCTGGGTCTCTTGCCATGATGCGCTCGCCGACGGATTTCAGGCAGCGAATCTTTGCCTCTTGGCGCGGCCTAAGGGATCTGACCCAGCAAGTAGGGCAATGCAGGATTGTCGCCATCGCGGCTGGGTGTGAACTCGACAGCGCGGATGTCGGACGTCGCGGGGGCCATGGCCAGATGGACCTTGCGCCTCTGGCGCCGACCCTGAACGCTGTGCTTGCGTGCCTGCCATTCGCCATCGTTGATCCCGGTGCTGGCCACAAGCAGGTTCAGCAGGCCATCCGCGTGGCGAGAAGGGACCTGGTCGGCCAGAGTCTTTTGCCTGCGGCACAGTGTGGAGAAATCCGGCACGGGCCAGTCTAGTCCCGCCAACTTCAGCGGGTTCGTCACCATGCCAGAGGTCTGGCAAAGCGTTGGCTTGAACAAGATCTTGATCGTGAGGCTGAACTGTATGGCCGCATCGGAAAACACCACAGACCATGCTGGTCGCCCGTCATGCGGCGCACGCCAGGCCATGTCCTTGTCGACCCAGATCAGCAGGTATGGGGAGCGTCTGCGTCGTACAGATCAATCGCGCCGTTGCCCTTAGGCTGGCAGAACCGTTCCAATATCGACCGCCGAGTCTTCTGTGTCCCCGCGCCAAGTTCCGCGCACATTGTGGACTTGTAGTATTGAGCGCAAAGCCAATGCAGCGAGTCTTTTCGCAGGACACCGGGTTTCGGCGGGGACTTTTTGCGCGACTCCTTTGGTCGCGCGGCGGCGCGCCGGTAATCCGTCAGAAATTCAGGTGAACCGACCGGGCCACGGAGGCGCACCTTTCGCCCGTTCCGTCGGTAGTAGAGGCGCACGTTGCCGTGCCGGTCGGTGTCCTCCGCAACGTATTTCAATGTCATTCGCATCGAAACTCCCCCTGCCATTACCAATCCTCAGAGGATTCGAGACGGGCATCTTCTGCGCCACCGGGCAAGTCTTCGATTGCGGAGCCGATTTTGCGCACGTCCCACACGTTCCGTGAATAGATGCGCTTGGCCGCGGGCATGAACTGGTCCGATTCCAGTTTGTCGAAGGTTGTCGGGCTGGGGACCAGGGCACCCATGGCGATCCCGCAGGGGCCGAACCAGCGCTGGTCGCTGGACTTCGTGTCAGACAGCTTGTCCGATGGTCGCCGCTTCCGGGGGCTCTGCGTCATCGACGACTTCAGCCGGGAATGCCTGGCCGCGGTCGTGGACGCCTCGCTGCCTGGGCAGCGCGTTGGCCATGAGCTCGACAGCATCGCTCGGGTGCGCGGCTATCCATGCATGGTGGTCAGCGGCAACGGCACGGAGCTGACCCCGATCTTCATCCTCAAATGGCAGGAGCAGCGCCGGATCGAATGCCACGACATCGCTCCGGGAAAACCGATGCAGAACGGCTTCGTCGAGAGCTTCAATGGACGGCCGCGTGACGCATGCCTCAATGAGCACCTGTTCGCCAATCTGCGCCAGGCCCGCGGCCTGATCGAGGCGTGGCGCGACGACTACAACCGCCCCCACACGAGCCTCGACGGGCTCACCCCGTGGGAGTATCACCAACGGTCGGTAGAGGACCAAACCCTGAACAGAGCGAACTCATAAACGCGGATTCAATGGGGACCGGGTCACATCTGGCGTAAGGGGATCGGGCGTTGCTCCTCGATCGCTTCCATGGCGAAAAAGGAGGTGACGGTTTCCAGCTCGATATTCTCGATCAGGCGTTTGTAGACGTCATCGTAGCCGGCCATGTCGCGGGCAACGATCTTAAGCAGGTAGTCATACTCGCCGCCGATACGGAAGAAGTCGATGACCTCCGGGATGGCCGAGACATGGTTGCGGAACTGGCGCAGCCAATCCGCTGAATGATGTCGTGTCTTGACGAGGGAAAAGACCACGAACCCCGCGCCGAGCCTTTCGCGGTCTATGACCACAGTCCGGCCGCGAATGGCGCCGGAGGCCTCCAACGTCTTCAGGCGCCGCCAGCAAGCGTTCTGTGACAGGCCGACCTTTTCCGCCAGGGCCCGTTGTGACTGAGCCGCGTCGCGCTGGAGCTCTTCAAGGATGAGGTGGTCAAAATGATCTGGTTTCTGGGCCATGTGTCAATCATATGACACAAAAAATCGAAATCAACGATGAATTTATGGGAAGATTTTTGCGGATCATGCGTCACAATCTGCCCTCAACAGCTGAGGAAGATATGACACCGCTCGATGACTTCAAAACCGCATTGAAAGGCGCCGACATTCGAGACCGGATCCGCGCCGGGCTGATCGGCGAGGACGTACAGATCGAAGGACCGTTCGGCGTGCACCCGCTGATCTACGCGGACTATGTCGCCTCCGGGCGGGCGCTGACACAGGTTGAAGACTTCGTCCGCGACCGGGTGCTGCCGTATTATGCGAACACGCACACTCAGGCGTCGTTCTGTGGCGAATACATGACCCGTTTGAGAGAAGCCGCGCGGGGTGAAATCGCACGGCTGACCGGCGCCGGTGACGGGATGAGCGTGATCTTTGCCGGGTCGGGGTCCACTGCCGGGATCAACAGGATCGTCGGTCTGCTGGATCTGCCTTCGCTTGTGTCCGCAGGTCAGCGTGTCGTCGTTCTGACCGGCCCGTACGAACATCACTCCAACATCTTGCCCTGGCGCGAGACAGGGGCCGAGGTGATCGAGATCGCTGAGGCCGCAAATGGCGGGGTCGATATGGAAGACCTCTCTCATGCGCTGAAGGCGTCGGAAGATGCGGCGCTGATCGTCGGAACCTTTTCCGCAGCGTCGAATGTGACGGGGATTGTCACTGACGTCGACGCGGTGACGCGGCTGTTGCGCGCCCACGGGGCGTTCGTGGTCTGGGACTACGGCTGTGCCGGACCGTATTGCGCGATGGACATGAAGGCGGGCACCGATGCGCAGAAGGATGCTATCGTGTTTTCGCCCCACAAGTTTCCCGGCGGTCCCGGGTCCAGTGGTGTCGCGGTAATTCGCGACGGGATCGCCCGCCGTGCAACGCCGACTCTTCCAGGCGGCGGCACGGTCAGTTTCGTATCGCCTTGGGGGCACGTCTATTCGAACACGTTGTCGGCGCGAGAAGAGGGCGGCACCCCCAATGTCACCGGCGATATCCGCGCGGCGCTTGCCCTACTGGTAAAAGAGGCGCTGGACCAGGAGTGGCTGGACAAGCGGCAGGCAGAGCTTCGGGAAAAGGCGCTGAATATCTGGTCGCAGAATGATCGGATCGAATTGCTTGGACAGCCTGACGCCCAGGCCTTGCCGATCTTTTCCTTTCGTGTGCGCGACGGGCAGGGGGGATTGGTGCATCACCAGTTCTTTACCCGTTTGCTCAGCGACAGGTATGGCGTCCAGGCCCGCGGCGGTTGTGCCTGTGCCGGACCCTATGGTCACAGGTTGCTGGGGTTGGGCCGAAGTGAGTCGGACGCAACCATCGAAGCGCTGGAACGTGGCGAAGAAACAGCGAAACCGGGCTGGGTACGTCTTAACCTTTCGGCACTTATGTCCGATACCAAGGTGAATTCGATTATCGAGGCGGTGGACAATCTGGCGCGTACCGCCCCAGACTATGTAAAGGACTATCGCGTCGACACCGGCACAGCCCGGTTCAATGCCGTGACCGCCTCGAAGGATCCCCTTGCCTCATGACACAACCTCGGATCAGCCCAATCGCCAATCCGTCCTTTCGGACCCTTTTTGCCGCGCAGGTCTTCTCTCTGCTTGCCATCGGGCTGATGACCGTGGCCATGTCGCTGGCGGCCTATCGGATCGGCGGGGTTGCGGCGGCGGGGCAGATCGTCGGGTTTTTGTTGGCGGTCAAGATGGTGGCCTATGTGGGCATCGCCCCACTGGCAGAGGCGCTCTTTGCCGGACGCCGTCGCAAACGCGTGATGATCGGCCTGGACCTCGGGCGGATGCTTTTGCTTCTGCCGATGGCCTTTGCAACGCAGACTTGGCAGATCGCACTGCTGGCGCTGGTCTTCTTTGCCGTGTCCTCGGGGTTCACGCCGCTTTTTCAATCGGTGATCCCTGACGTCCTGCCCGACGAAAAGCTTTATAGCCGGGCGCTCGTCTGGTCTCGTATCGCATACACACTGGAGTCGGTGCTCAGCCCGATCATTGCGGCCATGGTGCTGCAACTGATAGAGGCAGAGTTCCTGTTCTGGGTGGCGGCGCTGGCCTTTACGGGGTCCGTGGCAGCGCTTTTCGCCACGCGCTTTCCGGCCGACAGGACAGGGCAGGGCAAGGGGCCTTTCCTGCGCCGCGCCATGAAGGGGCTGAGCATCTATCGCAAGACGCCGCGCCTGCGTGGACTGTTCCTGCTGAACTTCGCCCTTTCCTTGAGCATGGCCTGGGTGCTGGTGAACTCTGTTGTACTTGCGGGTGTCCGGCTTGGGGATGCAGAAGGGCAATACCCGATCCTGATGGCCTTCTACGGGCTGGGCGCTGCCATTGGGGCCGTTGTCGTTCCCCGTCTTGTCGAGAGCACGGACGAGCGGCGTGTCATGCTGGGGGGCGCCATGATGCACGCGGTTGCAGGGCTGGGTATTGCCCTGCCGTTGGGCTATGCGGGCTACATGGCGCTATGGATGATCTTTGGACTGGCTGCCTCACTGGTGCTGACCCCGGGCGGGTTGGTTATCGCGCGCTCGGCAGGTGCGGCGGATCGACCTGCAGTATTCGCCGCGCAGTTCTCGCTCTCGCATGCGGGATGGTTGCTGGCCTATCCGCTGGCCGGACAGTTGGCTGCGTTGGCCGGACTCGAACCGGCCCTGCTGATCCTGTCCGGGCTGACCGCCGGTACCGCGGTTCTTGCGGTCCGGGTCTGGCCCGCGACAGATCCGATCGAACGCCTGCATGAGCATCCGGAACTGCCCGAGGGTCACCCGCATTTCCGCGAGGCGCCGAGCCAGGGCCCCCGGCATCGTCACGCCCACGCCTATCACATAGACGATCTGCATCCGAATTGGTCCGGCTCCACGCCGGCCTGACCCGGACGAGCGGACTAGAGCTACAGGAAAAAACGTAATGACACATGACACCTCTTCCCCGATTGATGGCCAAGGCCTGGAGGCTCTTGAGGCGCGCTTGCACGAGGATCTGAAATTCCTCTGCTGGCCGGGCAAGGACTGGGTGCCGGCACGCGAAGGTGTGACTGATGTCGTCATCATCGGCGGTGGTATGTGCGGCATGGTGGCCTGGACAGCGCTGAAGACCGGCGGCATTCACAACATGCGGGTGCTGGATCGTTCGCCCGAAGGGCTGGAAGGTCCGTGGCTCACCTATGCGCGGATGGAAACCTTGCGGTCGCCGAAAGAGCTGACCGGCCCGGCCTATGGGCACGGCGCACTGACATTCCAGGCGTGGTATCGCGCGCAGTTCGGGACCGAAGATTGGGAGGCGCTGGACAAGATCCCCCGACCCATGTGGATGGACTATCTCAAGTGGTATCGGAAAGTCCTGGACATCCCCACGGAAAACGGTGTGTCGGTCGACCTCGTCGAACCCGAGGGGGATCTTCTGCGGCTGCATTTGTCCGGTGCGTCGGAAAACTCGATCCTTTGCCGCAAGCTGATCTTTGCAACTGGGCGCGACGGGACCGGACAGCCGAACATTCCCGGTTTCGTAAAGAACCTGGAGTCCAAGTACTGGGCGCATAGCGCGGATGAAATCGACTTTGACGCGCTCAAGGGCAAACGTGTGGCCGTGGTCGGTGTCGGGGCGTCGGCGGTGGACAATGCCGCCGAGGCGCTGGAACATGGTGCCGCCGAGGTTCGCCACCTGATCCGCCGCAAGGAAATGCCGACCATCAACAAGATGATGGGCATCGGGAGTTTCGGCTTTACCGCCGGATACGCCAGCCTGCCGGATAAGTGGCGCTGGCGCTTCATGCAATATTCCTTTGCCACCCAGACGCCGCCCCCGCATGGATCGACAAACCGGGTCAGCCGCCATCCCAACGCCTTTTTCCATTTCGGAAAGGCGGTTCAGTCGACCGTGGAAAAGAACGGTGCGGTGCAGGTCGGCTTTGCCGACGGCTCCTCCTACGAGGCGGATTTCGTGATCCTTGGCACCGGCTTTACCATCGACCCGCTGTCGCGGACCGAATTTGGCGACGCGGCAGGGAACATCCTCCTGTGGCAGGATGTCTATACGCCACCCGAAGACGAACAATCGCGTGACCTGGGGCGCTTTCCCTACTTGAACGAGGATTTCACCTTTCGCGAGAAAGTGCCGGGTACGGCACCTTGGCTGTCGAACGTCTACTGCTTCAACTACGGGGCATCTGCCAGCCTCGGGAAAGTGAGTGGTGACATTCCGGGCATTTCGGAAGGGGCAGGGTGGCTAACGCGGGCAGTGGCCGGGCAGCTATACTCCGAGGACGTGGCGGAACACTGGCAGGCAATGCTGGACTACGACAAGCCGGAACTGGATGGCAGCGAATGGACGCCGACCGAACTGGCCTGTGACGAAAAGAAAGGGAAAGTGGCCTGATGGCATTGGATACGACCGCATTGAACAGCGCAGATATCGGGGTGGGCACGGCTGTACAGGCCGCCGTCGAGGGGCGCGCCAACATCTTCGAGATGACACAGGCCGCAGAAGAGGCCGTGCTGCGTCCGAAGGATGCCGGACCGTGGAGCCATAGCTTGCGTGCTGCGCTGGCCGCGAGGATCGCCAATCTCAACGATGAAGCCGAGCTTGCGGCGCGCTACGCCGCCGACGCCGGTGATTTCGCCGCCCTGGTCCAGCCCACCGAAGACGGGGCCGCGCAGGGCCTGGCCGAGGTTGTCGGGTTCATGGACAAGGTGGCTGCCGACACCCGCCGGGTCGCGGGCAACGATATCCTGGCGTTGCAATCTGCGGGCGTGGCCGATGCCGATATCGTCCGTCTTGCCGAGCTGAATGCCTTTCTCGCCTACCAGATCCGGGTCATCGCCGGGCTGCGCCTGATGAAAGGGATGTCGGCATGACCAAGGTAATCACGAAATTCACCCGCAACGTGCCGCATTGGCAGCCGCGGGTTAAGCCCGTTGACCTTCAGGAAGCCTCCGCCGAACAACTGGATGCGCTCAAGGTGACACCTTCGAACACCAAGGTGTCTGAGTACGTTCTGACTTTGGCGCATGATGTCGAAAGCCTGAAGGTGCGTTCGCCTCTTTTCAACGCGATCATGTACGACAAGGGCGGTATGAGCCGATCCGAGCGGGAACTGGGTGCGCTTGGGGCCTCGATGGTCAACCACTGTATCTATTGTGCCGCCGTCCACGCCATGCGCCACGCCCAGATCGAGAAATCGACCGAAGTGACGGACAAGCTGTTCCGCGATGGCGCGAATGCGGAACTGGATACGCGCGACCGGGCCATTTTCGGCTTTGCCGTGGCGCTGTCTGAATGCCCGTCTCAGGCCGGGCCGGAACACATGCAGGCGCTGAAGGAGGCCGGGCTGGACGAGGCGGAGGTGCTGGATCTGATCCTTTCGGCCTCTTTGTTCGGCTGGGCAAACAGGCTGATGCATGTGCTTGGTGACCCTGTGCGGCTCGAAGATTCCGGAAAATAATCCATGAATTCCCAGATAGCGGATGACATTCCGTTAAGTAGGTGTAATGTGGGGGTGAAAGACCGCAAGCGATGAAGGTGTGGATGTGAGCAAGAAAGTAGGTTTGGCAGGCGCGGGGGCGATCGCCTTCGGAACGGCAGCGGTGCTGCACGAGGCGGGACATGACCCGATGCTGTGGTCCCCTTCGGGGGCTGGTACGGCCGATCTGGCCAAGGGTGCTCCGCTGACGGCGACCGGCGCGGTCGAGACCTCGCTGACCCCGCGGATCGCCGACACTGCCGCGACGCTGGCGCGCGAGAACGACGTGCTGATCATTGCCCTGCCGGGTTACGGCCACAAAACCGTGCTGGACGCTTTGGCCCCGCATATCGAGCCGCACCACCAGGTCATCATCTCCTCCCATGCCTCGCTTGGGGCTGTTTACCTGATGCAGTTGCTTGCGGATCGCGGAGTTTCCGTACCGATCACCGCCTGGGGCACCACGATCTGCACCGGGCGGCGCCAGTCGGGGGCCGAGGTCAAGGTCAACACCGTGCGCAGCAAGGTGGACCTCTGCACCGTGCCCGGGGACCGCTCGGACGAGGCCCTGGCACTTTGCAAGGAGCTGTTCGGTGACCGGTTCCAACCGCGCGACGGGTTGCTGGCGATCTCGCTGTCGAACCTGAACCCTCAGAACCATATGGGCATCGCGCTGGGCAACATCACCCGGATGGAACGCGGCGAGAACTGGTCGCAGGGCCAGAACGTCACGCCGACCGTGGGCCGCCTGCTGGAGGACCTCGATCTCGAACGGCTTGAGATCGCCAAGGCACTGGGGCTGGAGGTCAAGACGATCTTCGAGCATTTCCACCTGTCGTTCCATGTCCCCGTCGCCTCGATTTCCGAGATGAACCAGCAGATGCATGCGCAGGGCAATGGCGGAACCGGGCCGGCGACAGCCGACAGCCGCTATGTCACCGAAGACGTGCCCTACGGGCTGGTGCTGACCGCCGCACTCGGTCGGCTGACCGGGCACCCCGCGCCGCTGCACGAGGCGGGCATCCGCATCTTCTCGGCCATGTACGGGCGGGATTTCGAGGCGGAAAACGAGATCCTCAAGGCGCTTGATCTGGACAGCTACAGCCTTGACGATCTGAAACGTGCAGCGAAAACCGGACTGCTGCGGCAGCCCGAAAACGCCGCCTGAGACCTGTAACGAGTAACCAAAAAACCACTGGACCAACAAGGAGACCAATCATGACCAAGCTGATCCTCAACCGTCGCCGCTTTTTGGGCACGGCTGCCGCCACCGGCGCGGCCTTGGCTTCGCCCGCCTACCTGCGCCGCGCCTCCGCCCAGTCGGGCGGCGAGGTGAACATCTGGACCTACAACAACTTCGTGCCCGAGGCCTTCAAGGAACAGTTCGAGGCCGAGACCGGCATCAAGGTCAACGTCCGTCTCGTGGACGACCAGGGCAAGCAGTTCAACCTGCTGGCCGCGGAACAACCGAACCCGACTGTCGACATCATGACCGTCGCCGGCCACCGCTTCCTGCAGTTCATCGACAGCGAGCTGCTGGCGCCGCTGGACACCGACCGTCTGACCAACTGGAACAAGATCAACCCGACCTTCTCGGAATCCGACTGGTCCACGATCAACGGCAACAAGTGGGGGGCGCCGATCCTCTCGGGGATGGAGGTCCTGTCCTACAACTCGGAGATCGTCAGCGAGGAAGAGGCCCTGACCTGGGACACGCTGTTCAGCGAGAAATACAAGGGCCAGACCGCCTATATCATCCAGGACATGATGTCGATCGTCATGCTGATGAAAGGCTATGACGGCAACATGGTCGCCTATCTCGACGACCCGGACAAGGCCGCCGAGATCGTCGAGGAAGCCAAGCAGTTCCTGATCGAGAAGAAGCCTCTGGTGCGCAAGTACTACGACGGCGGCGCCGAGTTCCAGCAGATGATGGTCAACCAGGACATCGTGCTGGGCCATTCCTGGAACGGTCCTGCCGCGGCGCTGATCAATGACGGCTTCCCGCTGGGCATGGCGATCCCGCGCGAAGGGTCCTACGGCTTTGTCTACACCTACAACATCGCCAACAACGCGCCCAACGCGGACAATGCCTATACCTTCCTCGATGCCATCCTGTCGTCGCCCGAAATCGGCGCGGCGATGACCAAGGCGTCGGGTTTCATCTCGACCTACAAGGACGCGTCGAACTACCTGACCGACCTCGAGAAGAAGTCGACTTCCTTCCCGGACGAGCAGCTGGCCAACCTGCAGTTCTTCCGCGCCGAGGCGAACGAGATGAAATACGGGCTGGTCGACCCGGCCGTCGAGGCCATCAAGGCGGCCTGATCGGCCAAACCGAAACCTGTTCCTGCCCTGCGATGATCGCGGGGCAGGGGCCCTGACCTTCCGAAAGACGACCTCATGACGTATGACGCATCCGCGCAACAGGACGGGCGAGCCATGGCAGAAGAGACCTCGGACCGGACATTCTGGGGCCGTTTGGCCTCTTGGGGGCCGTACCACGCGATGATGCGTCTGGCGACGGCCTCGCCCCGCCGGCAGTTTGTTGTCCTCGCCGCCTTCCCGATCCTCTGGATCCTGACCCAGCACCTTGGCCCGATGCTGCAGATGTTGCGCGTGTCGCTGACCGATGCCTACCCGGTCGCGCCCGGAGTGGAACAGCATTTCACGCTGGAAAACTATGCCCGCTTCTTCGGTGACAGCATCTTTTGGATGCCGTTTTTCCGGACACTGATCTTTGCCGGGGTCTTTACCTTCTGCACGCTGATCATCACCTACCCGGTGGCCTACTTCCTGGCCCGGCACGTCAGCCGCAAGAACCAGATGCTGTTCCTGTTGCTCCTGCTGATCCCGTTCTGGGTGGGCGAGATCGTGCGGACTTACGCGATCATGATCCTGCTGGGCAACACCGGCGCCGTGAACCTGGCGCTGAAGACACTGGGGCTGATCGACCGGCCGATCCCTTTCATGTACACCAGCTTTTCAATGGGTGTCGGCATCGTCTACCTGACCGCGCTCTACATGCTGCTGCCGCTCTATTCGGCGCTGGAGAAACTGCCGAAAAGCATGAACGAGGCAGCCGCCGATCTTGGCGCCGGCGCCTGGACCAGGTTCCGCCGCGTGTCGCTGCCGTTGACGATCGAGGGGATCTCCTCGGGCTGTACACTGGTCTTCCTGATATCGACCGGGTTCTACGCCACGCCTGTTCTTCTGGGCGGGCCGTCGACCACGGTTTTTGCGGAAACCATCGCGGGCTTTTTCCATGTGGCCGGGGATGAATGGCCCACTGGCGCGGCCTTTGCCACGATCATGTTCATGGCGGCGCTGATCATCACCACGGTGTTCCAGAAACTGATGAATGCCCTTCGCAAGGGAGAGAAGAAATGAACGACCGTGTCGAACTGTTCCGCGGCAACCGCATCTTCCTGAGCTGCGTCTACTGGGCCTTTGTGCTCTATGTCTTCGTGCCGCTTATCCTGATGGTGCTGATGGGTTTCAAGGACTCGAAGTTCATCGGCTTCCCGATCCGGTCATGGACACTCGAATGGTACACCGGTGTCTTTGCCGATGCCGAGGTGCTTTCGACCTTCGGTTACTCGGTGGCGATTGCGGTGTTGTCGACGCTGATCTCCGTCATCGTGGGCACGTGGATCGCGGTGCTGCTCGAAGGGCGCAAATTCACCGGGCGCGGTGTGACTTTTGGCCTGACCGTGCTGCCGGCGCTGGTGCCCGGCATCATCTCGGCCATCGCCTTTCGGATCTATGCCCGCTACCTGGGAATTGAACCCGGCATGGGCGCCATCGTCTGGGCGCACGCGGTCCACAACGTGCCATTCGTGGTTCTGGTGGTCATGGCGCGCCTGTCGACCCTGCCCAAGAGCCAGATCGAAGCCGCCCGCGACCTTGGCGCCGATCCGCTTATCGCCTTTGCGCGTATCACGCTGCCCTACCTGGTGCCTGCCATCCTCGGCGCATCAATCTTCTGCCTGTTGCTGTCGTTTGATGATTTCGTCCGCTCCTTCTTCCTGGGCGGGTACGAGCCGACATTGCCGGTGCTGATCTTTGCCAAGCTGCGTTCGGGCATGAGCCCGGAAATCAATGCCATTGCGACCGTCGCGCTGATCCTGACCGCCGTGATCGGCGTCTGGGCCGAACGCTTCACCCGCCGTATGAACAAGGAATCCTGAGCCATGACCGACCAGAAACCTCTTGTCCGCATCGAGGGCCTGTCCAAGCATTTCGGCGAAACCGTCGCGCTGGACAACCTGACGCTGGATATCGCGCAGGGGGAGTTCGTCACCTTCCTTGGCCCCTCGGGCTGTGGCAAGTCAACGACGCTGCGCATCCTCGGTGGCTTCGAGCGCCCGACCCACGGCCGGGTGATCCTGGACGGTGAGGACGTCACCAACCAGCCACCGGAGAAACGTCACGTAAACATGGTGTTTCAGGACTATGCGTTGTTCCCGCACATGACGGTGGCACAGAATATTTCGTTTGGACTGGAGCTGAAGGGGATGGGCAAGGCGGACATCAAGCGCCGCCTGCAAGAGATCATGGCCTTCCTCGAACTGGACAGCTATGCTGGCCGCTACCCGGTGCAGTTGTCCGGCGGTCAACGACAGCGTGTGGCGCTGGCGAGGGCCTTGGCGCCCGATCCGGCACTCCTGTTGCTTGACGAACCGCTGGGCGCTCTTGACGCCAAGCTGCGCGGCCAGGTTCAGCAGGAACTGAAATCGATCCAGCGCCGCACCAACAAGACCTTCTTCTTCGTCACCCACGACCAGGAAGAGGCGTTGACCATGTCAGACCGGATCGTCGTCATGAACAAAGGCCGCGTAGAACAGGACGGAACACCGGAAGAGTTGTATTTCCGCCCCGCCAGCCGCTTCGTGGCTGAATTCATCGGAGAGACGAACCTTCTGTCGGGCTGGATGCGCGGCACGGAAGGCGACAAGGTTGTCATGGATTGGGAAGGAACGGCCCTCAAAGGCAAGGCGCCCGCCGGCATCCCCGCCGAGGGCAAGCCGATTACCGCGTCGGTCCGGCTTGAGAAGCTCGGGTTTCATGCCGACCGCCCGCAAACCGCAAATGCGGTGCAAGGGCGTGTCGTTGGAAAAACCTTCCTTGGCTCGCGCATGGCGATGCAGATCGCCGTCGGGGACAAGGATGAACCTATCCTCAAGGCCTACGTGGATGCGGAAACCGGTCAATCGGTCGGCAGTGATCCCATCTGGATCGGCTGGGAGGCCGACCACATGGCGGTGTTGAACGACTAAGCGCGCGTCGCGTGGCAAACCGGCCCCGGGACACCGGGCCGGTGATCGCCCGCGCGGAGGCGGAGGCGGAGGCAG
Organism: Antarctobacter albus; assembly: GCF_900101505.1. GTDB lineage: Bacteria > Pseudomonadota > Alphaproteobacteria > Rhodobacterales > Rhodobacteraceae > Antarctobacter > Antarctobacter albus. Next base: position 68,299 of record NZ_FMZI01000019.1, on the reverse strand, counting down.
GAGCGCCCCGATGCCTGTCAACGTTCCGGGGAGGTTTCGCCGTTTCGCACCCGCAAGCAACAGGTCGCAATGCGGTAAGTGAGCCAGCGTGCCCGTTTGGCTGCAGCCTTCGATGCCGGGACTTTCGACCTCTCGGGTGCGGTCATGTTTCAAGTCCTTGTGGTGTGGCCGTGCCATACCGCGGGCCGGTCAGGTGAAGCGCGGACCGGCGCCAGATCAAGTTTGCGAACCCGGGCTGGTTGGACGCCACCGGATTTCCCGGTCAGGGTCTTGCCGTTCATTTGCCCATGCTGGTCGCCGTCCTTCTCACATCGCCGGGGTGACATCAGGGGTCAGCAGGGGCGCAGGTCATTTGCGCGGGTCGGATTCCCCTGCGGCCTGCCACTTTCCCCGCATCAGCAAGACATTTCGCCGGATATTGGCGGGAATGAGCCTGTTCGCCCGCCTCTTTCCAGCAGCGTATTCGCCGTTCCGTTTCAATCCTTCGCAGCCGTTGCATGACGCCGAACAGTGCCCCTTTTCCGCGCCCTGTTTCCTTCAATCCGTGGCCTTTTCCGCCCGGACCAGGCGCAGGTCATGCAGGATGGCAAAGACCGCCGGGCTGACGAAGAGTGCAAGCAATGTCGCGCCGGTCAGGCCAAAGGCGAGGCTGGCCACGATGGGGCGCAGGAATTGCGCTTGCGTGCTTTGTTCGAACAGCAGCGGCCCCAGTCCCACCACCGTTGTCAGCGAGGTCAGGAAAATCGCGCGAAACCGGTCGCGCACGGCCGCCTGACCCGCGGCCAGCATGTCGGCGCCATCCGCGACGCGCTCTTTCATGAAGGTCACCAGAAGGATCGAGTCGTTGACCACCACCCCGGCCAGTGTCGCCAGCCCCACGAGGCTGGGCAGCGAAATCTGCAGCCCCAGGGCCATATGCCCCCACATCACCCCGATCAGGCTGAGCGGGATCGCCACCACGACGACGAGGGGCTGTACGAAACTGCGAAACTGGAAAGACAGGATCAGGTAGACCACGATCAGCCCGATCACCATGTTCCGGGCCAGGGATGAGCCGGTGGTTGCCGTGTCCTTTGCCTCGCCCAGGATCGTGACGGTGACGCCGGGCCGCTTGTCCGCCAGACCCGGAAGATAGTCGGCCCGCAGCGCGGCCATCAGTTCGCGCGCGTTGGCCACGGCGGGGTTGATGGCGCCTTGCACGGCCACGGTGCGCTGACCGTCGACCCGGTTGATCGAGGCATAGCCCCGTCCCGTGCGCACGTCTGCGACAGCCGTCAGCGGCACCAGCGCGCCCTCGGCGCCCGGTACGCGCAGGTCCAGGATGTCCTGCAGGCTCATCCGGTTTTCGTCCGACAGCCGCGCCACGATGTCCAGCGTGCCCAGCCCGTCGCGGACCTCCAGCGGGGAATCGCCCCGGAACCCGGCGCGCAATTCTGTCGCGACAGCCTGCGCGCTGACGCCGAGGGCAGAGGCAGCGGCCGGGCGCAGGGTGACGATATACTCGGTCTTGCCCGGTTGCAGGTCATAGGTCACGTCGCGCACGCCCTCGAACTCGCGAAAGAACCTGCGCATCTCTCGGGCGGTGGCGCGCAGCGCCTCCAGGTCATTGCCTTGCAGGCGGATGTCGATGGGCTTGCCGCCCGCGCCGCGCTCCTTGTCGGTGATGCGAAAGGCGGCCATGTCGGGCATCGGCCCCACCAGTTTCTTCCAGCTGTCGACGATCTGCGTGACTTCTGTGGTCCGGACCCCGGCGGGCAGCAGCTTGGCACTGACGGTGGCCATGTGGGCGCCGGTTTCCGGCGTGTCCGCATTGGCGCTGTAGGTGATCGTGTAACTTTGCACCAGCGGCTGGCCCCCAGGTTGTTCGGGCGACAGGTCCGCGTTCATCTTGTCCAGAGCCGCCACGACCCGTGCCACCCGCTGTTCGGTGCGCTCCAGCGGCGCACCCTGGACCAGCAGCAGACGGGCCTCGACCGTGTCGCTTTCCAACGCGGGAAAGCTCTGGAATTTGATGAAGCCACCGGTGTAGGGCGCGACGGAAATGAGCACCATGAAGGCGGCCAGGCCCAGCGTGAAATAGCGGTAGCGCAGGCTGAGGCCGGACAGGGGCACGACGAGACGATCACGCAGCCAGTCAAAGGCGCCGTTGACCGCGCGGCTGATCCGGTTGGGCCGCAGCTCTCCCGACAGCGAATGGTGCATGTGGTTGGGCAGGATCAGGAAGGCCTCGACCAGGCTGACGATTAGAGTCATCACCAGCACGATGGGGATGTATTTCAGGACGGCCCCGATCTGCCCCTGCATGAAGGCCAGTGGCCCGACGATCATCACCGTGGTCAGGAACGAGGCGATGACGCCCGGCGCCACCTGCACGGCGCCGTTCACCGTCGCCTGCATCGCGGTTTCGCCCGCCTGGCGCCGCCGCACGATATTTTCCGAGATCACGATGGCATCGTCCATCAGCAGGCCGATGGCGACAAGTAGAGCCACCATCGTCATCATGTTGATGGTAAAGCCGAAAAGCTGCATCGCAAAGATCGTGCCCAGGAAGGACACCGGCAGGCCCATTGCCACCCAGAACGAGAACCGGAAGCCAAAGAACAGCCACATCACCACCAGCACCAGCAGCAGCCCCTGGATGCCGTTCTCGGCGATGATGCGCAGCCGGTCGCGGATGTTCATCGTGCTGTCCTGCGAAATCGCCAGCGCGATGTTGCCCGGCGCCTCGGCCTGGGCCTCTGCCATGATCCGGTCCAGTGCCGCCTTGACCCGCAGTGCATCCTGCGAGGCGCTCTTGTTCACCTGCACGATGGCGGCGCGCTCGCCGTTGTAATAGGCGGCCTGCGCCGGGTCGCTGAACACCAGCGAGATTTCGGCTACTTCGCCCAGCGTGATCTCGGCTCCATTGGCCGAGCTGGTGAGCGGCAGCCGGGCAAATTCGCCGATACTGCGCCTTTCGCCCAGGAACCGGATCACCGCATCGCCCTGGCGACCCTCCAGCGTGCCCGCGGGCATGTCCAGGCTGTTGCGGGTCAGGAGGGGGCCCAGGTCGGAGATGCGCAACCCGTGGCGCTGCAGGGCTGCCGCATCCAGTTCGATCACGATCTCGCGGTCGGAAAACCCGGCGATCTCGACCTGGGAAATGGCAGGATCGGCGCGCAGCCGTTCGGCCAGCATGTCGGCATAGGCCAGCAGGACATGCGGGTCCTCGGGGCCTGTCACGGCGATCGAGGCGACAGAGGCCACCCGTTCGACCACCCGCGTCACCGGATCCTCTGCCCGGTCGGGAAAGGTGCCGATCCCGTCGACCGCCGCCTTGAGGTCATTGTGAAAGCGGGTCATGTCCGCGCCTTCGACCATCTCGGCGGTGATGACGGCCATGTTGTCCCGCGACAGGCAGGACAGTTCCACCAGGTTGTCCACCACGCGCAGCGGGTCCTCGGCCACCTGGCAGATGCCGGTTTCCACCTCGGCGGGCGAGGCGCCGGGATAGGCGATGCGGATTTCGACCTGGCTGGGCGGGGTCAGCGGAAAGGTGTCGCGTTGCAGCGTCGGCAGGGCGGCAAGTCCAAGGACCGCCAGCGCCAGCATCAGGATGTTGGCGGCGGTCGGATGCAGGGCAAAGAGGCGGATCATCACTTGTTGCCCTTCGGCTTGCCCTGGCCGCCTGCGGCGGCGGTGATCTGCGCCAAGAGCTGCTTGTCTTCCACCGCTTTGACGGCCATGCCCGGAACCGCGATGCTGGGGTCCGTCACCACCAGCTTGTCGCCCTCGGCCAGGCCATCGCTGACCACGGCGATGTCACCGATGGCGAAGCCCACCGTCACCGCGCGTTTCTCCAGCGTGCCTTCGGCGCTGACCACCAGCGCCTGTCCGCCGCGCACCGCGTCCAGCGGCGCCACCAGCGCCTGGCGTTTCGGCGTCATCAGGATCACCTCGACAAATGTGTTGCGGCGCAGTGGCGGGCGTTTGCCTGCCTCGGCCTGGCCGTAGGGGTCGTCGATCCGGACGACGATGGCCGTACTCTGGGTGCGCGGGTCCAATGCCTCTCCGACGCGGTCGACCTTTGCATCCCATGTCACCAGGTGACCCGGGGCGGGCAGGCGCACGCGGGCTTTGAGGTCATGAACCGTGGCGCCGTCCCCCATCATCCGCAGGATCGGCCCGATCCGCCCGATCGAGAATTGGGCGGCAACCTCTGCCGCCTCGATCCCTTCGGCAGTGACAAGCGTTTGGTTGCGCGTCACCACCTGTCCCAGTTCCGCTGCAACCTCGGCGATGCGGATGTCGTAAGGGGCTGCGATCTTGGTGAAATCCAGCGACCGGGCCACCGTGGCGCGCTGTGCCTTCAGAACCTCTCGCTCCGCCGCGTTCAGCGCCAGCTGGTTCTCGACCTCCACCACCTTGGCCCGCGCGCCCAGTTCGGCGCGTCGGGCGCTGTCCAGCCGCACCTGTGTCGCCACGCCCTGATCCGCCAGCGTTTCCTGCCGGGCCAGTTCCGTCCGGCTGAGCTCAAGATCGGCGGTCGCGATTTCCAGGCTTGCAGTCAGGGTCTGGTCCTTGACGTCCAGCGCGGCCAGCTGTGTATCAATCTGGGCCAGGGACAGTTGCAGTTCGGCGTCGTCCAGACGCAGCAACACCGTGCCGCCCGGGATGACGCCGCCATTGGCCAGCCCGTCGGCTTTTTCGATCACCTCGCCCTCGACGCGTGCCACGGCGCGCCATTCCCGTGCCGGTGTGACGGTGCCGTAACCGCTGACCCTGGGTACGATCTCGACCGGGGCCATCGTCACCACGCGCACGGCTGTTGGCGGACGTTTCACCTCCTTGGCGGCGGGCGCCGTCTTGAGGTCTTCGGAATAGGCCACGGTCAGCGCACCCAGCGCGACGGGAATGGCAACGGCAAGGCTGCGGGCGATGCCCTTGATCAAGGCTGACATGGCACAATCCTCATGAGCGGCACGGACGGCAATCGGTCCGGGCCTATCACGTCACGGATGCCTGCCGCTGGGAACAGCCGACAGGGTCACTGCGACAATAAACACATGCCCAAGTTTGAATGCCACTGGCGAAGGGAGTCAATGCCGGCCACGAGGTCTGCGGCCGGCGTCGTGGAAATCCCTCAGGCGGACTGTGTCAGTGCCCAGTCGACACCCGATTCCGCCATCGCCATGCGGGCCGATCCCTGTGCCAGCCAAAGATCCAGGGCGCGGTCGCTTTCTGTGCTGATGCCCTTCAGGCGTTCGGCAAGCACCGCGCTTTGCGCAACCCAGGCGGCGCGCAGGACCGCGTCGGCGGCATAAAGCCGGGCCTCGGGCGCGGCCTCGCGCAGGCGGGTGACCAGCGCCGCAAAGCGCCCGGTCAGATCCGCGCTGCCCGGCGCGGTCTTGGCGCGGTCGAGGAAGGCCATGAGCGCCGCGTCGTCCTTGAGCAGACGCCGCAGGACCAGGTCCTGCGCCTGCATGCCCGTGGTGCCCTCGTAGATCGTGGTGATCCGGACATCCCGGAAATAGCGCTCGGCGGGCCATTCGCGGGTATACCCGGCGCCGCCCAGCACCTGGATCGTGTCGCTGGCGCTTTCCTGTCCCATCTCGCCGCCAAAGGTCTTGGCCAAGGGCAGCAGGAAAGGCGCCAGCGCGGCGGCACTTTCGTCGCCCTCCTTTGCCATGTCCAGCACCGTTGCCGTTTCCAGCACCAGCGCCGCCAGCAGCATCGCGCGGGCGTCCAGCGTCAGCAGCATGCGCTGGATGTCGGCGTGCGCGGTCAGCGCGACGGGTGGGGCAGAGGGGGCGCCGCCCTGGCGACGGTCCTCGGCATAGCTGTGGGCAAGGCGCGCGCAGGTGGCGGCGACGCCGGCCCCCTGGGTGCCGACCTGCAGGCGCATCCGCTCGATCATGTGAAACAGCGCCGGCAGCCCGCGCCCCGGCGCGCCGATCATCACGCCCTCGGCCCCGTCAAAACGCAGCACGCAGGTTGGCGAGCCGTGCAGGCCCAGTTTTTCCTCGATGCGTTCGACGTGGATGCCGTTCGCGGCCCCCGCGTCGGTCACATTGGGCACAAGGAAAAGAGACAGCCCGCGGGTGCCGGCCTCTGGCGCGCCGGTGCGGGCCAGAAGCAGGTGGCCGATACGGTCGGTCATGTCCTGATCGCCGAAGCTGATCCAGCACTTGGTGCCGGAGATGCGCCAGCCATCGCCATCCGCCTCGGCCCGCGTGCGGATACGGCCCACGTCCGACCCGGCATCCGGTTCGGAAATACAGATGGTCGCGGCCCATGTGCCCTCGGCCAGTTTCGGGCACCATTCCGCGGCCAGGTCGGGCGCGTTGGCCGCAAGACAGAAGGCCGCCGCGCGGCTGGAGCCGGGCAGCATCATGAAGGGCAGGGCAGCGCCTTCCATCGGCAGGGCGGCGGCCACATGCAGCGCCAGCGGCAGGCCCATGCCGCCCAGGTCCTCGGGCAGGTCGGCGGCCAGCCAGCCACCTTCGCCAAGGGCGCGGTAGGCGGCGCCATACCCCTCGGGCGTGCGCACGCGCCCGCCCTCGACCCGGCAGCCTGCCTCGTCCGCCGTGGAGGCCAGCGGAGCCAGGGTTTCCTCGGCCAGCTTGAAGGTCTCGCCCAGGATCTGGGCCACGGCGGTATCGTCCAGCCCGGCAGGCGCGGCCTGCTCTGCCCAACCTGGGGTGCGGGCAAGGATCTGTGCTAGCAATTCTGGGGTCATCGGGTCACCTTCTCGACGGGAGGAGCGTCGGCGCGGCGCGTGAACGCGCCCTGGATGGCACTGTCTGCGCCGGTGCATCGGCGCGCATGCCTCGGGAAATGGGCCATGTCTCCTCCTGCACGGCCGGGGGAACCCCCCTGTCTGACGGGCGCGATGTTGACTCGAATCGAAAAAATTGTCTACTGGGAAACAATAACGATATCGCAAACAGCGAAACATGGGGGGATCTGCATGGCCATTGGTGCTGAGAGGACAAGAGTCCGTTCCGGGCAGGACACCGGAGGCCACTGTCGTGGATGATCCCCGTAAGGACCGTTCCGACGGCAAGGTACAGTATGGCCCGCTGTCCGAGGCGCTGGGCTTTCTGCTGCGCCTGGGCCAGTTGAAGAGTTTTGCCGGCTTCTTTCGTTCTTTCGAGGCGGAGGACATCCGCCCCGGTGAGCTGACGGTTCTGATGGTCCTGCACGAGAACCCGGGCATCCGCCAGGGAATGCTGGCCAAGGCGCTCAGCATCAAGCGGGCGCACATGACCAAGATGGTGCGCCAGATGGAGGACGAGGGCCTGATCCTGCGCCGCGTTCCCGAGGACGACAAGCGCGCAATGGAACTGTGGCTGACAGAGGCCGGCGAGGCGCGGGTCGCGGTGCTGGCGCCGATTCTGGCCGAGCACGAGTCCGGTGGCGCCGCCGGACTGTCCGTGACCGAAACCGCCGAGCTGAAGCGCCTGCTGCGCAAGATGCTGAACATCCGCAACGGCGCCAGCGGCTGACCCGCGGCGCCGTGCTATGGCCGCTCAGGTCTCCTTGCGGTCGTGTACGATGTTCATTTGCGCTTGGCCGCTCTGTCCAAGGTCGACCGCCGCGAATGGCCCGCCGTGGCACATCTGCGCAGGATCGCGCGGATCACCCGGCCCTTCGGCGGCCAGGATCTGCGCGGCAAACTGTTCAGCATTGTCCTTTGGCGCATATCCAAGGTAGCGGGCTGCCGAATTGTCCACCGGGCAGCGGTCGTTGTCCGACACGCCATAGACAACCGTGAACCCCGTCGTCGGCGTGTCGATCGCCCGAGCCACCAGCTGGATCAGGTCGCCGTAGCTGAGCCAGGTCCCCAGCGCCCGGGCCCCTGTCACCTGCGCGCAGGAAAGGATGCGCAGGCAAACCGCCTCGACCCCGCGTTTTTCCCAGTACATGCGCGCCAGGTCCTCTGCGAAACATTTGGCGAGGCCGTAAAAGGTGTCGGGACGGTGCGGCACATCGGTGCCGATGCGCTCTTGCCGGGGGTACATGCCGACCGCGTGGATCGAGCTGGCGTAGACCACGCGCCGCACGCCGTGCCGGTGCGCTGCCTCCCAGACGTTGTAGGCGCCGACGATGTTGGGGCCAAGGATCTCTTCGAACGGCGCCTCATCCCCGATGGCGCCGAAATGCACCACCATGTCCGCCCCTTCGATCACCTCCGACATGGCGTTCAGGTCGGCCAGGTCGGCCTGAACATAGCGTTCCCCAGGATAGAGCGTGCCGATACCCTCGGCGATGTCCGTCGATACCAGTTCGTCGGCCATCATCGACAGCGGCTCGCGCAGGTAAGACCCCAGCCGCCCCGCGGCGCCGGTCAAAACGAGTTTCTTCATGGCGTGTCCTTTCCTTCTGCCGTGCGTCAGATCACGGCGCGTTCGATCATCGGGTGGCCTTTGGTGATGCGGTCAAAGCTGAAGGGCGTCAGGTCGAGGCTGCGATAGGCGCCATAGGTCAGCCATTCCGCGAGGCCGCGCCCCATCGCCGGGCTCTGTTGCAGCCCATGGCCGGAAAACCCGTTCTGGAACAGGAAGTTCCCGATCTCCGGGTGCGGACCCAGGATGGCGTTCTGATCCAGCGTGTTATAGGCGTAATGCCCCGCCCATTCGGTCACGACGCGGATCGCCTCGAAGGCGGGGATGCGCGTGGCCAGGATCGGCCAGACATGATCCTGCCAGCGGGCGTGATCCATCGCGAAATCATCCGGATCGACGGCCAGATCCTCTTCGGGCGCGGCCCCGGCCAGGTAGGTCGTCGGCCCGTCCTGCCGCACATGCACGCCCGAAGGGTCGATGGTCAGCGGCAACTCTCGGTCGAGCGGCGTTTCGGCGGAAAAGACCCAGGTAAAGCGTTTGCGTGGTTCCACCGGCAGCTTGATCCCTGCCATTGCCGCGGTGCGCGCCGCACGGGGGCCAGAGGCGTTCACCACATGGCCGCAGGCGATATGCTCGCCGCTGGCAAGGGTGACATGGGTGATGCGCCCGCCCTCGCGGGTCAGCGCCGTGACCTCGTTCGCGACATATTCCACGCCCCGGTCGCGGGCCGAGCGGCGGAACCAGTCGAACAGCGTCCCGCCATCCCAATAGCCCTCGTCGCGGGTGTTGATCGACCCGGCGAGGATATCGTCGAGCTGGTAGAACGGGTAGCGCGCGGCGATCTCGTCCCGGCTCAGGATCTCGGTGCCCGCCCCCTCGGCCCGCTGCACCTCGGCGTTGCGGCGCAGGACCTCGGCAAAGCCCGGGGTGTCGGCGAGGTAGAGATAGCCATAATTCTGCACGTCCAGCCGGGGCACGCGGCTATCGTTCATCCGCTCTGGCAGCTCCTTGATGAAGCGGGCCGTGAACTGCGAAATGCGGATGTTCAGGGGGTCGGAAAACTGCTGCCGGATGCTGGAGTTGGTATGCGCGGTCGAGCATTGCGCATAGCTGGGGTCACGTTCCACCACCAGCACCGAGCCGTTGAAATCGGGGTTGTCCGACAGGAACCATGCAGTGGCCGATCCCATGATCGCACCACCGATGATGACCACGTCATAGGTGGTTTTCGTGGGCGTGGGGGAGAAACCGGGGGCTGCCATCAAAAGACCTCTCCGTCTTGGGCGCGTTTCATGATCTGCGCGGCCTCTTCGGCTGTCATGCCATAATGCCGGGCCGCGTGGTCGGGCGTGATGTATCCCAGCGCAAGGTCACGGCGGACCTGCGCCGGATCGCGCATCGACGGTGTGCCATAGCCGCCCCCGCCGGGGAATTCCATCTCCACGCGCTGCCCTTCGGGCACACTTTGCCGCCCCTTGCCGCGCATCGCGATCCCGTCCGACCGGGCAATCACCGTCGCGCCGCCGCTCTCGCCGCCACGACGCCCGCGCGCCGGGTGATCGACCCGGTCCAGCATGGCGGAAAAGTCAAAGACATGGCCCTTGCGCGCGCCGACCACCATGAACTGGCCCAGCCCGCCGCGATATCGGCCCGCGCCGCCGCTGTCCGGCCGCAACTCCTTGCGCCAGACGAGCACCGGCCCGGCCTGTTCGGTGGCCTCCACCGGCATTGTCATCACGCCCGAGGGGAAGGCCGTGGCGCTCATCCCGTCCAGCCCGGGCCGCGCGCCCGACCCCCCGGAGTTGAAGGTCAGCACCTCGGCCCGCCGCGCACCCGTGGCCCCGGGCGCGGGCCGCAGCGACAGCATGAAGTTGCACAGGCAGCCGGCGCCCTCGGCGGGCACGGTGTCGGGCAAGAGCTTGTCCAACGCGTCATAGACCGTGTCGGGCACCATGTGGCCGATGACATGGCGCAGGGCGACGGGCGCGGGGAAGGGGGCGTTGACGATGCTCCCCTCCGGTGCCGTCACCTCGAAGGGCGCCAGAGAGGCGGCATTGTTCGGGATCTCCGGCGCGATGGCGCATTTCAGCGCGTAGCAGGCATAGGCCTTGGTATAGACCATCGGCACGTTGATGCCCTTGGGATCGACACCGCTGGTCCCGGTCCAATCACACAGGATGCGGTCGGCTTCGATGCTGAGATTCACATGCAGGTCGATCGGCGTGGCATAGCCGTCGATCCTCATGTGCCCCTCGGCGGTGCCGGGTGTCAGCGCATTGATCCGCTCAAGCGTGGCCTTGCGAGAGTTGGTGAGGATGAACTCGGACACGCCCGCAAGATCGGATAGCGCGAATTCCTCCATCATCTCCAGCAGGCGCCGCTGCCCGATCTCGTTGCAGGTGGCCAGCGCGTGAATGTCGCCCACCAGCTGGTCGGGTTCGCGCACGTTGCCCCGGATGATCTGCAACAGCGTGCGGTCGACCTTGCCCCGTTCGGCGAATTTCATGATCGGCAGGTACAGCCCTTCCTCGTGCACGTCATTGGCATCTGCGCCAAAGCCGCGCCCGCCGATGTCGGTCACATGCGCGGTGCAGGCGAAAAACCCGATCAGCACCTCGTCGCGAAAGACCGGCGTGACCACGGTGATGTCATGCTTGTGGCCGGTGCCTTCCCAAGGGTCGTTGGTCAGGTAGACGTCGCCGGGAAACATCGCCTGTCGCCCGATGCGGCGGATGAAATGGCCCACGGCATCGGCCATCGCGTTGACATGGCCGGGCGTCCCGGTGACCGCCTGCGCCAACATCTGGCCCTCGGCGTCATAGACCCCGGCGGAAAGGTCCCCCGCCTCGCGCACGGAGGGGGAAAAGGCCGTGCGCACCAGCGCCTGCGCCTGTTCCTCGACGACCGAGATCAGGCGGGTCCACATCACCTGGTAGGCGACTTTCGACGGTTCAGACATGGGCGGCGTCCTTCTGGTCTGCGGGCTGCGGCAGGTGCACGTCCAATGTGCCATCTGGCAGCGCGATGACTTCGCGGCTGGCAGGGACGACGACCGTGGTCTCGTCCTCGGTGATCAGCGCGGGTCCGGTGACAAGCGCCCCTGCGGGCAGATCGGCGCGCGGCAGCACCTGCGCCGTCAGGCGCTCGCCCCGCGCCGGATCAAAGAGCGGTCGTGTGGCCGTGCCCGTCATCCGCGCGGTGCGCGTGGGCGCCGGGACGCGCCGGGCGGCGGGCCGGGTGGTGAAGGCATTGACCGACCAGACCGTGATTTCCGCCTCCAGCCCCTCGACCGTGCGGCCGAACAGGGCGGTGTATTCGGTCTCGAACCGCGCCAGCAGGCGGTCGGCATCCGGTGCGGCCATGTCCTTGGATGGAACAGGCACGGGGATTTCCCAACCCTGACCGGCATAGCGCATGAAGACCTTGGCCTCGGCCTCGATGGGCGCCGTGGCATCGCAGGTGCGCACGAAACTTTCCGCCTCCTCGCGCAGTTCCGCGAACAGCGCCTTGACCGTCTCGGAATCGAACTCGCGCATCCGGGTAAAGACCGAGCGGTTGGCCTCGAAACTGAACGGCGCCCGCAGGAACCCGATGGCAGAACCGACGCCAGCCCCCTGTGGCACGAGGCAGCGCGCCACGCCCAGTTTCTCGCACAGCCGCGCGGCGTGCAGGGGCGCGGCGCCGCCAAAGGCGATCATCGTGTAGCGGCTCAGGTCCTCGCCATTTTCCACCGCGTGCACGCGGGCGGCATTGGCCATGTTCTCGTCCACCACCTCGGCCAGCCCATAGGCGGCCTCCAGCGCGTCCATCTCCAGCGTATCGCCGATCTCTGTCTGTAGCGCCGCCTCTGCGCGGTCCGGGTGCAGCGCGATGGACCCTCCGGCGAAATTCGCAGGGTCCAGCTTGCCCAGGACAAGGTCCGCATCGGTCACGGCGGGCCGCGTCCCGCCACGCCCGTAACAGGCCGGTCCGGGTTCAGACCCGGCGCTTTCCGGGCCGACGCGGATCTGGTTCATCGCATCCACCGTGGCCAGCGACCCGCCGCCGGCACCGATTTCGACCATGTCGATCACCGGGATCGAGATCGGCATCCCGGACCCCTTCTTGAACCGGTAGCTGCGCGCCACCTCGAAGACCCGCGCCGTCTTGGGTGCCATGTCGCGGATCAGGCAGATCTTGGCCGTCGTCCCGCCCATGTCGAAACTCAGCACCCGGTCCAGCCCGTGCCGCGCGGCAATCTCGGCGGCAAAGATCGCGCCCCCGGCGGGGCCGCTTTCGACCAGCCGCACCGGGAATTTCGCGGCCATTTCCAGCGAGAGAATGCCGCCCCCCGAATGCATCAGGAAAACCGGGCACGCCGCGCCCTCATGCGCCAGGCGATCCTTCAGGCGACCAAGGTAGGACGCCATCAGCGGGCGGATATAGGCATTGGCGATTGTGGTGTTGAATCGCTCGTATTCGCGCATCTGCGGAGAAACCTCGGAGGACAGAGAGACATCCACTCCGGGCAGTTTCTCGGCCAGTACCTCGGCCACCATGCGTTCATGCGCGTCATTGGCGTAGGCGTGCAACAGGCCAACGGCCACGCTGTCATAGCCCCCCGCGCGCAGCCTGTCGGCCAGCGCCGCGACCTCGGCCCGGTCCAGCGGGATCAGCACGCCGCCATCCGCGTCCATGCGTTCACGCAGCGTGTATCGCCGGTTGCGGGGCAGGAGAGGCTCGGGCAGCACGAGGTTCAGATCGTATTGCTCGAACCGGCTTTCGGTGCGCATCTCGATCACGTCGCGAAAGCCCTCGGTCGTGACCAGCGCCGTCCGCGCGCCCCGCCGCTCGATCAGGGCATTGGTGGCCAGAGTCGTGCCGTGGATCACCTGGGAAATCCGCCCGGGCCCCACGCCCGCCAGGTCACAGACCCGGTGCAGCCCCTCGACAATGGCCTCTTCCGGAGCGGCGTAGGTGGTCAGCACCTTGGTTGAGGTCAGTCCCTCCGGTCCTTCCAGCACCACGTCGGTGAAGGTGCCGCCGATGTCGACGCCAAGGCGATACTGTGGTTCGGGCATGAAAGGCTCCTGTCAGCGATACCGGGAAGCCTAGCGAGCCACCGCAATGCAATCCAATTATTTGATCGGATCAAGAGGATCGCTTTTCCTGATCCTCGGCCGCCGCCAGATGCGCCCGGGCCACCTCTTGCGCCAGTTCCGCCGCCCGGACGACATAGGAGGGCGCCAGCCCCGCGTCGTAGCGTGCGCGAAATCGCAGTGGGTCCGGCACCAAGAGATAGCGCAGTGGCACCAGCCGCCCGGTCGCGATCTGGTCGCGCAACTGCTCGATGGGCAGGGTGCCGTGCGCATGGGTCAGCACCGGGTGCCGCGCGATGTCGCGCAGGCTCAACGCGTGGCCCTGCAAGCCCAGCCCCGGCGCCGCGACCCAGACCTGCGGAAACTCGCCAATGTCCACGCCGCCCGAGATCTGCCGCCCGAACGGCCCGCTTTGCAGCGTCAGGTCCAGCCCCCGGCTGAACAGCGACGGCGAAAGGCTGGCCGAGAGGTCCACGGTCAGTTCCACGTCGATGGCCGGAAACCGGTCATTGAGGGCGCGCAGGAATGGACCCAGCCAGCTGTGCACAGATCATCTCTGTCACGCCGAGGCGCAGCACGCCCTCGAACAGATGATCCTCTCCGGCGGCGGCCACGAAGCCGTCCATCGCGGTCAGCACGGCCCGGGCGCGGGGCAGTATCTTGCGCCCCGTCGGCGTCAGCCGGACCGACCCGGCATCGCGGTTGAAAAGGCGCAGCCCCAACAGCGATTCAAGCGCCGAAATCCGGGTCGAGATATTGGGCTGCGTGGTGTTCAGCCGTTCCGCCGCGCGGTGGAAACTGGCCAGGTGGGCCACCTGCACGAAGGCTTCGAGCTGTTTGACGGTGATCTGGCCCACGCCCGCAGTCTGTCGTCTGCGACGCTCTGGCACAAGCGATGGTCCGGGGCGCGAACCGCTTGACCGCGGCAAGATGCTGCGCCACTTTGGCCGGTGATGGTGACCGCGTCCGCGCGGTCTGAAAAGGGAACGCGGTGCGGGGCCATGCCCCAAATCCGCGACTGCCCCCGCAACTGTAAGCGGCGAGCCATCCCGAAGTGACCACTGGGCCGCACGGCCCGGGAAGGTTCGGGACTGCGCCTTGACCCGCAAGTCAGGAGACCTGCCATCGCCGGGCGCCCTGCGCCCAAGCCACTCAACCCGGGCGGGGTGCCCCGGAGACGCGAAAGACGAATGGCAACCTGCCGCCCGTCCTGCCGCCGATCCATGATCCCCGCCCCAGCTTTGCGCGGAGGGCGCGATGACGATCGAACGGGTGCTGACCCTTTTACAGACACGGGCCGAAACACCGGAACGGGCCCGGGAACTGGCAAGCATGGGCTACATGCAATGGCTTGGCAGCCTGCCGGGCTGCGCAAGCTACGAGGAAGAAGCTGTGCGTGCCTGGATGCGGGCCCAGCCCTTTGCCGGCACGGATCCGGCGGTGGCGGTGTTCTGCGACCTGCTGCACCAATCCATCCGCCGTCGAGCGGTGCCGCTGGACCTGCCCTTGCCACAGCCGCAAAGGCGCGGAGGCGCCCGGAAACGGCGGTTGTCGATCTGACCGGAGCCTTTGGCCGCTGTCTATGCCGTGGTCGGGACCGCGCCATTGTCCGGGGTCAGGTGCACGGTCTGCGTCGGGTAGGCAAAGCTGACGCCCAGCTCTTCGGCCAGGGACAGGATGTCGAGGATCAGCGCCTGTTGCGCGGCGATCTGCGCCTCGTAGCTGAAGACGCGGAAATGCCCCCATAGCTCGATGTCGATGCTGTGGGGGCCAAGCGACTTGATGCCGATGGTCACATTGTCGGTCTCGGCCTCCGGCTGATCGCGGTAGACCTCCATCAGCCGCGCCACGAACTGTTCCAGTTGCGCACGCGGGGTTTCGTAGGTGAGGCCGATCTTCATCAGCACGCGACGCCTCCGCCGGCTGCCCCAGTTGGATATCACCTGGTCCGAAAGCTGGGCGTTGGGCACGATCATCAGGGTGTCGTCCAGCTTGCGCAGGCGCGTCGACCGCAGGCCCACCGTCTCGATCACGGCCAGCGTGTTGGCTGCCTCGACCAGGTCGCCCTTGCGGAAGGGGCGGTCCGACAGAAGGATCGCGCCGCCTATGATGTTGGACACGGTTTCGCGTGCGGCAAAGGCCAGGGCCACGCCACCGATCCCCAGGCCGGTCAGGACCCCTTCGTACGGCAGGCCGGCAACATCGGCGCAGCCGATCACCGCCCCGACGACGATCAACAGTTTCATCAGCCCCTGGGCCAGCGACAGCACGATTTCGTCCGTGTAGGCACGGGTCTGGGTCGCCTTGGCCATAAGCGCGCCAAAGATCAGCGAGACGACACGGTAGGCCAGCGCGGCGCTGGCCAGGATCAGCAGCATCGCGGACAAGCCCGACACCGCGCCGAAAGCCCGCAACGTCAGGCCCAACCGCTCGCTGGCGTCAAGGAACAGAAGGGCGGCGGCCATCAATCCGACCGGGCCGGCCAACTGTCCTACAAGGCGTCCCTGCCAGGAATCCTGCCCTGCCAGTCGGCGCGCGACGGCCCATCCCGCCATCAGCACCAGCGCCATGACACCCAGGTACGTCAGGACCCCCAGCCATTGCCAGGTCTCCAGTCCCCAGGCCTCGGCCTGCAGCCAGCCGGCACGCGCAAGGACCGCCTGCCGCGTGGCAAAGAACTGTGACAGGGGCGGCGGCGTGGTCAGGCCGGGCGCAAGGGGCATCTTTTCGAGGGCCGCGTAGATGTCTGGCAGCTCTGCCATCGTCTCGCGCGAGAAACGCCAGCGCCGCTCCACGGGGCGCCCCTCGCCGTCGAGGATGTCCGTTGGTGCGATGGTGATGTCGCCGACCGGATGGCGATAATAGACATAGGGCAGGGGGCGGTTGGGATCGTCGGGAATCTCCTGCCAGTAGATAAAGCCGATCCGGTCGATGCTCTGGCGCAGGTAATCGGCCATCAGCGCGCCCTCGATCCGGCGCAACTGACGCGGGACGTGATCAAGGTTCAGCGCCCGCAGTGCGCGGGTATCGCCCGCGCCGTCCCAGTCCTTGGCGCCCAGGAGGAAGTCCATCATCACCATGCGCGGACTGCCGGCCCGCGCCCGTTCGAGCGCCTCAAGCGTGTCGTGCCCCCGGGCATCAATCAGTCGTTCCAGATCTGCCTGCAGGATCACGGCGGGCGGGACGACCAGCTGCCACAGTCCCTCGGCGCCCAGGCGGAACCGCAGGCTGTGGTCGGCGCTTGTGCCTGCCGGGCTGATCTCGAAGGCCAGCGTCTCGCCAGGTTCTGCCCCGGCACGCGGGACCGGTGCATCCCAAAGCCGGAAGGTCGAGATATCGAGAATGTGCCAGAGCGCGCGCCGCCGTCGTTCCCGGTCCGACGAGTCCCCCTCCGGGCCATCGTAGGTCAGCAGGGGTTCGATCCAGCGCACCTGGCCTTCGCGCCCGTGGTAGATGGCGTCATTGCCCGCGGCGAGGATGCTGCGCAGCGTGGCCTGCGGAGTGGCGCCGCTGAACCAGGTGGGGCGTTGTTGCTGGGCGATCGCGGCGCGATGCCCGTTCCACCAGTCGCCTGACCCGAAACGCCCGGCAAAGCTCTGCCCGTCCGCCGACAGCACAAAGATGAAGTCGCCGCTTTCCCCACCCTCGGACCATGTGCCGCGCAGGACGCCGTCGCGCGTTGTGCCGGTGACCGTGCCGCCGCCGGGCTGGTAGGTGCCGCTGACCGCGTCGCCGCGTTGTTGCAGTAGCAGAAAGGCCTCTCCGGAGGACCAGAACGTCTGCCAGTCGCCGGGCCAGCCGGTATGCCCCTCCGGTTGTGCTGCCAGCGCGCGGGGCAGCATCAGGCAAAAGACCAGCAGCATCGAAAGGGCGGCGATACGGCGAAGGGGCAGGGGCATCCGTCGGATCCGTCTTTGGGTCGCGAAAGCATAGGCGCTTGCGCGGGCCTCGTTGCGATTCGGGGCGGTGGGCCGGTCCTTGTTGCCGTCTGCGTGGCAGAAGGGTCACGGCGTTGCGCGCCTTTGGGGCAATGTTGGCACAAGTCTGCGCAAGGAAAGGGCTTTGTTTCGTCTGCGAACCCGGAACAGAGTGTTTCCGGGACTGGATCGCAAATCCGGACTCGCGCAATGGTGGTATGTGTAAGGTGCCGCGGGGTAAGAGTGTGGCATTTTCATGGCCAGATTCGGGCGCACCCCGCGCCCGGAGTGGAACGGCAGGCCCCCGGCACGAAAGGGCCTGCAGCAGAACAGGGATCTTGGGCGAATGGCTTTGCCGACCTTGAACGGATTGTTCACTGGCCCGCTGCGTATCGACGTGGCGCTGCAATTCGACACGCTTGGCGGCGGCACGTCAAAGCCCCTGATGGCCTTGGGCGCACAGGGAGAGGCGCCGCAACTGGTCTTTGGCCAGATGGGGGCCAGCGCCGATCTCTACTTTGATTTCATCCAGGGAGACGAGACCTATCGCCTGGTGGCCGAGGATGCGCTGGTGGTCGGGGAAACGGCCACCTATTCGGCCCAGATCGACGATGCCGGCGTGATGTCGATCCTCAAGGACGACCAGCCCGTGGCGCAGATGCAGGCCGAGGTGCCGGTCGGACTTCCGGTCTATGACTTAACCGGCCCGGCGACCGAGTTTGATCCCACAGTGATCGACTTGACGGTCGAGCCGCTCAGCCCGGCAGACCCGGGGGGCGACATGGCGATTGTCGCGCATACCGACGACGATCTCTTGTTCATGAATCCCAGCATCGCCGAGACCATCGCCGCGGGGGATCCCATGACCACGGTCTACCTCACTGCGGGGGATGCCGGACAGGACGCCGACTATTGGGAGGCGCGCGAGGCCGGGGCCAAGGCCGCCTATGCGCAGATGGCGGGCTCTGACCCGGATGCCTGGGTTGATGAGACCGTGACCCTCGACATCGGTGGCGAGGCCTGGGAGGTGCAGAGCAGCTACCTGGCGGATGCGCCGCAGGTGCGGCTCTACTTCCTGCGCACGCCTGACGGAATCGATGGCGCGGGCACCGAGCCCTATGGCTTTGGCAGTCTCGAACTGCTGGCCGAGGGTGTGCTGGACGAGGTAACGACCGTCGATGGCGCGGTGACCTACACTTCTGGCGAGCTGACCCAGGTCCTGGGCGCGATCATGACACGGCACGCCCCGCAAGAGGTGATGTTGCAGGATGACTCCAGCGAGATCGAGCACAGCGACCACGTTCACACAACCGAATTTGCCGAGGCGGCGCTGGAGCTTTACGGCCAGAATGTCGGCGTCACGCTTTACACCGGATACGAAAGCTGGGCCGGGGAAGAGAACCTGACCCCGGACGAAACCGCTCTGGTCACATCTGTCTTCGAGACCTACGCGGCTTTTGATCCGGCGGTGACCGACGAGAACGGCGACCTGCGCGAACCCTACACCGACTGGGTCCTGCGCGAGTATGTTTCCGAGCAATACAGCCTGGTGGATGGAGAGCGGGTGGACGGCCCCCTGCCAGAGCCAGAGCCAGAGCCAGAGCCAGAGCCGGAAGAGCCGCAACCGGAGGATCCGGAGCCCGAAGATCCAACGCCAGAGGACCCGGCCCCGGAGGACCCGGAACCCGAGCAGCCCCCTGCCGGAGATGCCTTTTCCCCGGGCGGGTTCTATGCGCAGTTCCTGGACAGCTACGCCGGCAGATGGCAGGGCGCGCCGCCGGAAGATCCCGACCCGGAGCCCACGCCGGACCCGACGCCCGATCCGGTGCCAGGCGGAGACGATCCCTTTGGCGCGGGCGGTTTCTATGAGCAGCTGATGCTGCCGAATGCCTCCAAGTGGGACAGTTTCGACCTTCCCGAAGAGGAAGAAGACGACCTGTCCGAGGATGTGACAGCCTGATCCGACCGGGCGGGCAGGTTTCCCTGTGCCCGTATTCGCGTCATTGGACCTCGGGCTGCATCGTCGTCGCCTGAGCCGCAGACCAGCACGCATGTCGGGCCGACGCCGGTGTCGGCGCGTCAAGGCAAGGCTTGACCGGGAGGTGTGCCAGGTCGATGAATTGGGGGTGAGGTATCGTCCGGGTCCGACTGGGCGCCGTGAACGACTGTTTCGTTTATGGGTGAGGCGTTTCTTGCATTGTTTTTTCAGCAGCGGATCGGGAGATGACTTGAGATGTCGGAAACTTTCAACGGGTTTTACACCGTAACGGCGCTCGGCGGCGGCACGTTCCAAATCAACAGCGTCTATGACGCCAGTCCGACCCTGTTCGAGGACACGGCCGACGGTGTGAATGATGGCTCCATTGCGCCCGGCGCCCAGTTGACGGCGACCTCCGGCGGCAGTTTTACCGAAACCCTGCAAGGGATCGTCCCGGGGGAAGGCATCGTGACTTTTGGTACCTTGAGTTTTTTCTATTCTACCAATGATTCCAGCCTGAGTGTTGGCGATACCGTCACCATCGACACCTCCACCCCATATACGTTCTGCTTTCTTGCAGGCACGTCCATCACGACACCCGCAGGCGAGGTGCCCGTCGAAGCCCTGCGCATTGGCGATCCGGTCGTGACCGCATCCGGCAAGACCGTGCCGGTGAAGTGGATCGGCCACCAGACGATCCGCAAGACCATGTTCACCAGGCCCGAATGCGCACCGGTCCGGATTTCTTCAGGGGCATTGGGGAACGGGCTTCCGCGCACCGATCTCTTCCTGACTTCGGATCACGGGCTGATCATCGACGGGCTCGTGATCAATGCCGGGGCACTGGTCAACGGCGACACGATCCGTTTCACGGCTCTGTCAGAGATGCCCGGGACATTCACGTATTACCATGTCGAGACCGAGGCTCATGACGTTGTCCTCGCCAATGGGGTGCCTGCGGAAACCTTCATCGACTATGCGGCCCGGGGCAAATTCGACAATGCCGCCGAATACATGGCGCTTTATGGCGAAGAGCGGACCGTGCCCGAACTGGACATGCCCCGCATCAGCGCGGCCCGCCTAGTGCCGCCGTCGATCCGGGCAAGACTTGCGGGCCGCATGGACGCCGCCTGAGCCGCCGGAACTTCGTCGAAGGAAACGACGGCTGCGCGCCCGATCCGGTGGCAGCCGCCAGGACGCATTCGACAGCAAAGCCGATCGCAAGACATTTAGAGGCCGGAGTGACGTGCTGATCCGGGCAGCCCTGAGTTGAAACCTGCCCTGGCCGGTAGCGGTGCCGGCGACGCGCCACGCATAGCTGGCCCCGTCACAAAGTGACGGGTCCAGTCCTGTCCCCGAAGAGATGGAAAATCGCAGGTCCTTCGGCCTGGTCTGTCGCTCCTGTGTCAATCTCTGGACATTTCTGTCTAGATTTGGATCCGCCCCCCTCCTAGCCTGTCAAAAACGAATCCGGGGAGGGACGGAGATGAATACGCATTACCGTGTGGTCGTGATCGGTGGGGGCGTCGTCGGCGCCTCGGTGCTGTATCACCTTGCCAAGTTCGGCTGGACCGATGTCTGCCTGCTGGAACGGTCCGTCCTGACAGCCGGCAGTTCCTGGCACGCTGCGGGAGGTATTCACGCGCTGAACGCCGATCCGAACATGGCCGCGCTGCAGGCCTATACGATCGACCTGCTCTCCGAGATCGAACAGGAAAGCGGCCAGAACATCGGGTTGCATATGACCGGCGGGCTGACGCTTGCGGGCACGCCGGACCGCTGGGAATGGCTGCAGGCCAACTACCGCGTGTTCCAGTCCATCGGCATCGACGATTGCGAGTTGCTGACCCCCGAAGAGGCGCAGCGCCGCTGCCCGATCATGTCGACCGAGGGGATCCTTGGCGCCATGTGGGCCGACCGCGAGGGGTACATCGACACCACCGGCACCGTCCATGCCTATGCCGTGGCCGCGAAGAAACGCGGCGCCAGCTATTTCGAACACACCAAGGTCGAGTCGCTGGAACAGGTGGCGGACGGCTGGAAGGTGGTGACCGACAAGGGCACCATCACCTGCGAGCATGTGGTCAACGCCGCGGGCCTCTGGGCGAAACAGGTGGGCCGCATGGCGGGGATCGAATTGCCGGTCTCGCCTTTGAAACACCACTACCTCGTGACCGAGAGCATCCCCGAGATCGCGGCTCTGGATTTCGAGGTGCCAATGACAGTCGACCTCGAGGGGTTCACCTACATGCGGCAGGACCAGAAGGGGTTGCTGCTGGGCATCTACGAGGTCGAACATGAACACTGGGCGATGGACGGCGCGCCCTGGGATTACGGGATGGAACTGTTCCAGGAACAGACCGACCGGATCGAGCATGAGCTGACCTGTGGCTTTCACCGCTATCCGGTGCTGGAAAACACCGGGGTCAAGACCTGGGTCAACGGCGCCTTCACCTTCTCGCCCGATGGCAACCCGCTGGTCGGTCCGGTGCGCGGCAAGCGCGGTTACTGGACCGCCTGCGCGGTCATGGCCGGCTTCCTTCAGGGCGGCGGTGTCGGCAAGACGCTGGCCGAATGGATGATCCACGGCGAGCCGGAGGCCGATGCCTGGCCGATGGATGTGGCGCGCTACGGCGACTACGCCCAGAACAAGCGGTACATCAAGGAGACGACCGGCCAGTTCTACTCGCGCCGTTTCGTGATGACCTACCCGAACGAACAGCTGCCCGCCGGGCGCCCGCTGAAGACCGCGCCGGCCTATACGGCCATGAGCGAGGCGGGCTGCAAATGGGGCTGCAGCTGGGACCTGGAGGTGCCGCTCTATTTCGCGCCGCAGGGGTTCGAAGAAGTGCCGACGCTGAAACGCTCGAACGCCTTCGACATCGTGGGCGAGGAATGCCGCCACGTCCGCGAAAAGGTGGGCATGGTCGACATCACCGGCTTTTCGCGGTTCGAGGTTTCGGGCCCGAACGCAGAAAAGTGGCTTGATCGGGTCATGGCTTCGAAACTGCCCAGGCCGGGCCGCGCGAAACTGGCGCCGATGCTGGAACCGGGCGGACGGCTCAAGGGCGACCTGACGGTGATGAACTGGGGCGACGGCACCTGGTGGATCATGGGCAGCTACTACCTGCGCGAATGGCACATGCGCTGGTTCCAGGATCACCTGGACGAGGGTGTTAGCATCCGTGACCTGGGCGAAGAGATCTGCGGCTTTGCCCTGACCGGCCCGCGCTCGCGCGCCGTCATAGAAAAGGTCTGCGAGGGCGCGGGCGATCTGCCTTTCATGGGCTGCGCCGCGCTGGATGTTGGCCTGTTCCGCGCCCGTGTCGCCCGCATGTCCGTCGCCGGCGAACTTGGGTACGAGATCAACGTGCGCATGGGCGATCACATCAAGCTGCGGGAACTGCTGCTGCAGGCTGGAGCCGACGAGGAGATCCGCGAATACGGCTTCAACGCGATGCTCTCGCTCAGGCTGGAAAAGAGCTTTGGCATATGGTCGGCGGAATTTACCCAGGGCTACACGCCGGGCGAAACCGGCATGGACCGCTGGATCGACTGGGACAAGGACTTCATCGGCAAGGAGGTCGCGTTGAAGGAACGCGCGGCGGGGGCAAAGCGCCGTGTCGTGACGCTGGAAGTGGATGCCACCGACGCCGATGCCAGTGGGTATGAGCCGGTCTGGAAGGATGGCAGGCGCGTGGGCTTTGTCACCTCCGGTGGCTACGGTCACACGCTGGGCAAATCCTACGCCCTGGCCATGATGGATGCGGATGCGGCAGCCGAGGGCACGGAATTGACCGTCCATGTGGTTGGCGCCGAAAGGCCCGCGCGCGTGATCGCGCCGTCGCCCTACGATCCGGCGGGCAACGCCATGCGCGGCAAGCCGGTCTGATGGCCACCGAGGCACAGACCCCGGCCCGTCGCCGCCGCAAACGCGGTGGCGACGATGCGGCCCCGGCCCGCAAGGTCAACTATCGCCAGCTGACCAACCCGTTCACCCCGCAGACGGTTTTCACGCAGGACCGCATCGAGGCCATCCACGCCACCGCCCTCCGCGTGCTCTCGGAGCTGGGCCTCAAGGTGCTGCTGCCCGAGGCGCGCAAACTCTACGCGCAGGCGGGCTGCATCGTGGACGAGGACAGCCAGATGGTCCGCATCGGGCAAGAGGTGGTCGAGGCGGCGCTGGCCTCCGCGCCCCGCCGGTTCACGCTGCATGGCGGCGATCCCTCGCGCGATCTGGACATGGCCCTGGGCACGCTTGCCTTTCAGTCCGGGGCAGGGGCGCCGAATTGTTCCGACCTCCTGCGCGGCCGCCGCGCGGGCACGTTGCGCGATGTCGAGGAGCTGACGAAACTGGTTCAGCATTTCGACGCGATCCAGATGCTTTCGCCGGGGGTGGAGCCGCAGGACATCCCCGTCCACCTGCGCCACTACGCCTTTACCCGGATGCAGTTGAGTGTCTCGGACAAGGTGCCCTTTGTCTTTTCGCGCGGGACGCCGCAGGCGCTGGACGCCTTCGAGATGATTGCCGAATTCCGCGGCCTGTCCGAGGTCGAATTCCGCACGCAGCCGCATTGCTACACGATCATCAACACCAACTCGCCACGTCAGATCGACATTCCGATGGCGCAGGGGTTGATCGACTTCGCCCGCTACGGCCAGCCCTCGGTCGTCACCCCTTTCTGCCTGATGGGGGCGATGGCGCCGGTGACGGTGGCAGGCGCGGTCACGCTCAGCCATGCCGAGGCGCTGGCGGGCATCACCCTGACCCAACTGGCCCGCCCGGGCGCGCCGGTCTGCTATGGTGCCTTCGCCTCGAACGTCGACATGAAAAGCGGCGCCCCCGCCTTCGGCACTCCTGAACAGGTCAAGGCAAGCCTGGCCGCTGGGCAACTGGCGCGTCTCGTCGGGCTGCCCTGGCGCAATGCCGCCGGATGCGCGGCCAACACCAACGATGCGCAGGCCGCGCATGAGACAGAGATCAGCGCCTGGGGCGCGCTGATGTCGGGTGCATCCATCGTCATCCACGCGGCGGGCTGGATCGAGGGCGGGCTGACCGTCAGCTACGAGAAGTTCATCACAGACATGGAGATGGTCCAGGTCATGGCAGAGCTTTGCGCCGCAACGCCCTGTTCCGATGCGGAGATCGGCTTTGACGCCCTGGCCGAGGTGCAGCCCGGCGGGCATTTCTTCGGCTGCGCGCATACGATGGAGCGCTACGCCACCGCCTTTTACGAGCCGCTGGTGGCGGACTGGTCGAACTTCGGTACCTGGACCGAACGCGGCAGCCTGGATGCCAACGACCGCGCGCTGGGGCTCTGGCAGCAGATCCTGGCCGATCACAAGGCCCCGGCCTGTGCCACCGGCGACCGGCTGGCCGCGCTGGATGGGTTCATTGCCAAACGCACCGGGGAGGGCGGCGCGGCGCCGGCGGATTGATGGCAGGAGATGACAGCGGAAAGCAGCGACAGGCCGAGGTCCCAGACCTCCCCGGCAATACCAAGGTCACACGAGAGGATTGGCTGCACGCAGCGATGGAAGTCTTGATTTCTGACGGCGTGCAATCGGTCAAGGTGCTGACCATCGGCGCGCGCCTGGGCGTGTCGCGCTCGTCCTTTTACTGGTACTTCCAGAGCCGGCAGGACCTGCTGGACCAGTTGCTGGCCGAATGGGAGCGGACCAACACCGGCGTCATGATCGCCCATGCCGGATTGCCCGCGCCGACCATCACCGCCGCGCTCAACAATTTCTTTCGCTGCGTGGTGGACCCGAAAGGCTTCAACCACCGGTTGGATTTCGCCGTCCGGGAATGGGCGCGCCGCGATGACACGGTGCGCGCCGCCCTCGACCGGTCGGACACGGCCCGGCAAGAGGCCATCGCGCAGATGTTCGCCCGCCACGGCTATGACCCGGCAGAGGCCGACATCCGCGCCCGCGTGCTTTATTACCAGCAGATCGGGTACTACGCCCTGGAACTGTCCGAAACGCTGGAGGAGCGCCTGTCACGGGTCGAGGGGTATCTCTATTGCTTCACCGGCCAGCACCCCGCCCCGAGCGAGGTCGAAGATTTCAAGCGCATTGCCCGGAGCCTGGCCGAATGACGCGCTATTCCGCCCTCGCACTGGCCCGGGAGGGGCTGCGCGGCCACCGGGGCTGGCGCCCGGCCTGGCGCAAGCCAGATCCGAAACCCGCCTATGACGCGGTGATCATCGGCGGTGGCGGGCACGGGTTGGCAACGGCTTATTACCTGGCGAAGAACCACGGGGTCAGGCGGGTTGCCGTGCTGGAAAAGGGATGGATCGGGGGCGGCAATACCGGGCGCAACACCACGGTGATCCGGTCCAACTACTTCTATCCCGAAAGCGTCGCGCTCTATGACCTCGCGCTGCGGCTCTACGAGGGGCTGAGCAAGGAGCTGAACTACAACGTCATGCTCAGCCAGCGCGGCATGCTGATCGCCGCCCACACGCCGATGCAGATGGAGATCTGCGCCCGCATCGCCAATGCCATGATGCTGAACGGCGTGGACGGCAGCCTGATGGGACCGCAGGAGGCCCGCGCCCGCCTGCCGTTGCTGAACGACGCGCCCGACGCGCGTTACCAGTGCCTGGGCGGTGTCTGGCAGGGACGCGCGGGCATCGCCCGCCATGACGCGGTGGCCTGGGGCTATGCCCGTGCCGCCAGCGCGCTGGGTGTCGACATCGTCGAGGGCACTACCGTCACCGGGATCTCCACCACGGGGGCGCGCATCACCGGGGTCGAGACCGACCGGGGCCCCATCGCCTGCGACCGCTTGGGCATCGCCGCCGCCGGGGCCACGCCGGGCCTCGTCGCGCCCCTTGGCATCCGCCTGCCGATCCATGACTACGCCTTGCAGGCCTTTGTCTCGGAACCCGTGAAACCGATGCTGGACACGGTGCTGCTGTACCTCGGCACCGGCACCTATGTCAGTCAGTCCGACAAGGGCGAACTTGTCTTCGGCGGCGGACTGGACCGGGTGCCGACGCATGGCCAGCGCGGCAACCTGCCGGTGCAGGAAACCATCGTCTCTGGCCTGTTGGAAATGTTCCCGGCCTTCGGTCAGCTGAAACTGCTGCGGCAATGGGCGGGCGTGGTGGACGTGGTGCCCGACAGCTCGCCCATCCTCGGACCCGCCGGGCCAGAGGGGCTGTTTCTCAACTGCGGCTGGGGCACCGGCGGGTTCAAGGCGATCCCAGCGGGCGGCTGGCTGCTTGCGCATATGCTGGCCACCGGCGCCCACCACGAGGTTTCGCGCCCCTTCGACCTGACCCGCTTTGCCGAGGGCCGGCTGATCGACGAGGCGGCAGGTTCGGGGATCGCCCATTGACCGGGTCCCGGACAACCCGTCCCGGCGGACAGGCCCCGCGCCGCGTCTGGTGCGCGGACCGCAGCCAACAGGAGTGACCAGATGCAGATATTCCCCTGTCCCTTCTGCGGTCCCCGCGACGAGACCGAGTTTCATTTTGCCGCCGAGGCGGGTAAGCATCGCCCTGAGCCGGCGCCCGAGGTCACGGACACCGCCTGGTCCGATTACCTTTACGGCGCGGATGCGCCGAAAGGCCGGGCGCGAGAGGTCTGGGTGCATCTCACCTGCGGTGAATTCCTGTTGCTGACCCGCGATACCGTCACCCGCGAGGTGCTGGACGCTGCGGCGCTGCCCGGGCGCGGGGAGGCCGCGACATGAGCGGCTGGCGCCATCCGACACTGGGGCAGATCGACCGGGACAGACACCTGCGCTTTACCTTCGATGGAGAAGGGCACACAGGCTACGCGGGCGATACCCTGGCCTCGGCGCTGCTGGCCTCCGGCACCCGCGTGCTTGGCCGCAGTTTCAAGTATCACCGCCCGCGCGGTCTTTGGGGCCTTGGCGGAGAGGAGCCGAACGCACTGTTCGATGTCGGCCACGGCGGGATCTCCACGCCCAATTGCCGCGCCACGCTGACGCCGCTGCGCGACGGCATGGACCTGCGGGCCGTCAATACCCGCAAGGCCGCACGCGATCCTCTGGGCCTGCTGGACCTGGCGCAGCGCTTTCTGCCGGCGGGTTTCTACTACAAGACCTTCATGGCGGGCGGCTGGATGCGGTGGGAACCGATGATCCGCCGCATGGCGGGCCTCGGTCGTCTTGATCCGTCCAACCGCCCGTCCGGCGACATGCCGCAGCGCAACGCCCGTTGCGACCTGCTGGTGATCGGGGCCGGTCCCGCCGGGCTGGCGGCGGCCCGGGCCGCAGCGGGGCATGGGGCCACGGTCTGGCTGCTGGACGAGGCAGGCGCCCCCGGCGGCACCCTGCGCTGGCGCGGTGGAGAAATTGAGGGCGGACCCTGGCAGGACTTCGTGGCCGACACGGTGCAGAAGGTCGAGGCGGCGGGTGGCCGCGTCCTGACCGATACGACCCTTTGGGGAGCCTTCGATCACGGGCTGTTCGCGGCCTGGCAGCGGGGCGCGCGCGATTTCCATTGGCGCATCCGTGCCGCGAAAGTGGTGCTGGCGGCGGGGGCCATCGAACGACCGCTCTGGTTTGCGAACAACGATCTGCCGGGGGTCATGTCCGCCGAAGCGGCACTGCATCATCTTGTGCTCTACGGCGCCGTGGCCGGACGTCGGATCGTCCTGGCGACGGGCAATGACGGCAGCTATCCCGTGGCCGCAGCGCTGGCAGAGGCGGGATGCCATGTAACCCTGCTGGATGCCCGAGAGGACACGCCCGCAGCGCCCGAGGGCGTCGAAGTGCGCCGGGGCGTGGCGATCGACGCGGCCAGGGGAACGCGCAGCCTTGGCGCGGTCCGTGCCGGAGGGCAGCACATCGACGCCGATACCGCGCTGGTCTCGGGCGGCTATACGCCCAGCGTGCACCTGCACTGCCAGACGGGCGGCAAGCTGGACTGGGACGTGGACAGGGACGCGCTGATCCCGCGCCCCGGCACATCGCCGTTGATCCCGGCGGGGGCGGCCAATGGCACCTTCGGCCTGAACGCGGCGCTGGCAGAGGGGCATGCGGCAGGCGGCGGCATGGGGTCAGCCCCGAACGCCGCCGGCGCCACCTGGGCGCTTGCCCCCATGCGCCCGGACCCAAAGGGCAGGGGGCGCGTCTGGATCGACCCGCAGAATGACGTCACGCTCAAGGACGTGAAGCTGGCGGCACAAGAGGGCTATCGCAGCGTCGAACATCTCAAGCGCTACACCACCTTGGGCATGGCCACCGACCAGGGGCGCAGTTCCAATTTCGCGGGTCTCGCGGCGATGGCTGCACTGACCGGGCGCACGATCCCCGAAACCGGCACGACCACCTACCGCCCGCCCTTCACGCCCATTCCTCTGACTGCCCTGGGCGGGATGCGGCGCGGCGCACTGTTCAACCCGCTCAAGCGCCTCGCGCTGGAACCGCAGCACGCGGCCCTTGGCGCCACGTTCGGAGAGTACGGCGGCTGGCGCCGACCCGCCAAGTACAGCGATACGCAGGCCGAGGCGAAGGGCGCGCGCGAGACATTTGGCCTTTACGATGCCTCGCCCCTGGGCAAGATCGAGGTGATCGGCCCGGGCGCGGCGGAGCTGCTGGATTTCTGCGGCTATGTCGCCATGTCCACGCTGAAACCCGGGCGCGCGCGCTACGGGTTCATGCTGGGCGAGAATGGTGTGGTGGCGGATGATGGCGTCACCCTGCGGCTGGACGACAATCGCTTCATCCTCTCGGCCTCGTCCTCACATGTCGATCATGTGCGTTTGATCCTTGAGGAGGCGCGGCAGGACCGCTTTGACCCGTCCCGTGTCTTTGTCCATGACGTGACCGCGCAGTGGGTGACGCTCAGTGTCTCCGGCCCGCAGGCACGCACCGCGCTGGAAACCGCCGGGATGCCCGATGACGTCACCGCGCTGCGCCACATGCAGGTCGTGGAAACCCGCTGGACCCAGGTCCCCCTGCGCGCCGCCCGGGTCAGCTTTACCGGCGATGCCTGCTGGGAACTGTCCGTGCCCGCCCGCCATGCGCCCGGGTTGATGACCGTTCTCGAAGGCGCGCGCGAGGCGCTAGGCGGTCACTGGATCGGGTTGGAGGCCCTGATGATCCTGCGCGCCGAAAAGGGGTACATCCTGATCGGCAAGGACACGGACGGCATCACCATGCCGCAGGACCTGGGCTGGGGCCGCCCGCGAGAGCGGCGGCAGGACGAGTATTTCGGGCGCCGTGCCCTGTTCACGCCCGAAGCCATGCGCGAGGACCGGCGCCAGTTGGTCGGCCTGGACTGTGATGGTGCGCCGCTGCCCACCGGCGCGCATCTGGTGCCGCTGGACGGGCCCGCCCGCTCGCTGGGTTTTGTGACATCCTCCTATCATAGCCCGACGCTGAACCGATCTGTTGCCCTGGCCCTGGTGGACGCCGGGCTTGACCGAATGGGGGACACGCTGGGTGTCTTCCACCTGGGCCAACACCGCACCGCACGTATCTGCGCGCCCTGTGCCTTCGATCCGGAGGGAACCCGCCTTGCCGACTGACCTGCCTGACGACAGCACGCTCTGGACGACAGCCAGCCCCACGCCGGGCAGCATCCTGCAGGGGCAGAGCATGTCCGTCACCTGCCTGCCGGCGACGGGCGCGGCGCTGATCTCGGGAAACCTGGATGCGGCCATTGCGGCGCTTGCCCCCGGTGCGGCCTTGCTGGGCCTCCTGGACGCGCGCCCTCACACCCCCTTTGCCCTGCGCATCGCCCGAGACCGGGCCTTGCTGATCACGGCCGAGCCGCTGGACCTGGTGCCCGGCTGGCACGACGGGTTTGCGGTCAGCCCGGCGGATGATCTTTACCTCGTCCTTGCGATCACCGGAGAAGGTGCGCGCGGCCTGCAAGACGCCTGCCTGTCCGCCCCGGCGGGCAGCCCCTCGGCGGCGACGCCCTTCGGCGGGCATGCCTGCCTTGTCCTGGACAATGGCCAGGGGCCGGATGTCTGGGTTCCGGCGCCCGAGGCGGCGGCGCTCTGGCTGCGGTTGTCCCGGCTGGTTGCGGCCCTCGACTGATCCGGCTGCGCGGTCCGGCGCCGACCCCGCGCGAAAGTGACTCGGGACTGCAATTTGCCTCTTTGCGCCCGAGTCACATGTTATAGGGTAGAGGCATGGCGCAACGTCTAGATATATCCACGCGCGCAAACAGGCGCGCCAAGCGTCCGGCAGGGGCCGGGCGGCTGCGTGCGGTGCTGCGTGGCACCGTTTTTTCCGTGCTGACGGGTATTTGCCTGACGCTTCCGCGCCCGGCGGAAAGCTATGACAGCCTCACCTTCAACGTCGCCGGACCCGACAAGGAGGCGCTGATCCAGAGCCTGCGCTCGGTCTCGATTCTCTCGCAGCTGGAAGGCGAGGAAAACCGCGCGCCTCAGGACGTGCTGGCCGCCGCCCAGGGCGACTATGCCCGGCTGGTCGAGGCGCTCTATGCACAGGGCTACTACTCCGCCGTTGTGCGCATCCAGATCGACGGCCGCGAGGCCGCGACCATCCCGCCATTCTCGGTGCCTGAACGCATCGGCAAGGTGCGGGTCAAGGTGGATCCGGGTCCGACTTTTACCTTCGGAAAGGCCATTGTCGCCCCGGTCAACAAGCGCGCGCCCCTGCCAGAGGGCTTTGCGCGCGGGCAGCCGGCCCGCGCGACCGTGGTGCGCGACACGGCCCAGGCCGCGGTCGATGGCTGGCGCTCGGCGGGTTACGCCAAGGCCGGGATCGCGGATCAATCCATCACCGCGCGCCACGCGGACGCGCGGCTGGATGTGTCGCTGGCGGTTTCGAAGGGCCGGCAGTTCCGCTTTGGCGACGTGATCGTCACCTCGGAAAGCGCTGTGCGCGAGAACCGCATCCGCCAGATCGCGGGCATTCCGCGCGGCCAGACCTTCGATCCGGTCGAGGTCGACGATGCGGCGCAGCGCCTGCGCGCCACCGGCACTTTCCGGTCCGTGACGGTATCGGAGGCGGATCAGGGCGGTCCCGACGATACGCTCGACATCATGATCGACGTCACGGACCGCAAGCCGCGCCGTTTCGGCTTCGGGGCCGAGCTGTCCTCGTCCGAGGGCGTCGGGCTGTCGGGGTTCTGGCTGCACCGCAACCTCTTTGGCGGTGCCGAACGGCTGCGGGTCGAGGGCGAGGCCACCCAACTGGGCGGGTCGGGCATGCGGCCCGACTATGCGCTGAACGCCCGGTTCGAAAAACCGGCCGTCTATGGCGCCGACACCATGTTCTATGCCACCACGGGTTTCAGCTACGACGACGAGCCGGACTATATCGACCGCTCGTTCACGCTGGGCCTGGGGGTCTCGCGCGAGTTTTCCAAGCAGGTCAGCGGCGAGCTGGGGATCTCCTACAGCCGGTCGCGCATCACCGACCTTTACCTGCCGGGCGATCCGACCCGGATGCTGACCCTGTTGTCGCTGCCCACGGCCATCACCATCGACCGGCGGGACGATCCGCTGGATGCGACCGAGGGCCTGTTCCTGCGGGCCGAGCTGGAACCGTTTTCCATCGTCAGCCACGGCGAGGCCGGCGCGCGCTACGCGCTGGACCTGCGCGGTTACCGGGCCTTTGGCGTCGACGAGTCCCTGGTGTTGGCTGGGCGGCTGCAACTGGCCGGGCTCGTCGGACCGGATGCGCAGACCGCGCCGCCTGACTTCCTGCTCTACTCGGGCGGCGGCGGAACCGTGCGGGGCCAGCCCTACCGGTCCCTGGACGTGGATTATTCGGGGACGCGCCTGGGCGGGCGCAGTTTCTTGGGCCTCTCGACAGAGGTCCGCTATGACGTGACCGACACCATCGGCGTCGTGGGCTTTGCCGACGCGGGCTATGTCGGGACTGAGAGTTTCGTGGATGGGTCGGGCGACTGGCACGCCGGCGCAGGGCTTGGCCTGCGCTACGACACGCCGGTTGGGCCGATCCGCTTTGACGTGGCCGGGCCGGTGGGCGGCGACACGGGCGACGGCGTACAGATCTATATCGGGATCGGGCAGGCGTTCTGATGCGACTTTTGAGGGTTTTCCTGGTGCTGGTGCTCTGGCCGCTGGCGGCTTTGGCACAGACTGACGACCGCGGCTATATCCAGGGGCTGCTTGAGGACGCGTTGTCGGACGCGGGCCGCGACGTGCGGATCGAGGGCTTTGCCGGGGCGCTGAGTTCGCGCGCGACGATCGACCGGATCACCATTGCCGATGAGGATGGCGTCTGGCTGACCGCCACCGACGTGGCCATGACCTGGACGCGCACCGCCCTGGTGCGCGGTGCGGTCGAAATCGACGAGATCACCGTGGGCCGGATCGACATGCCGCGCCTGCCGGTACCTTTGGCCAGCGACGCGCCGCCCGCCCCGGAGGCCCGCAGCGCCTTTCAACTGCCCGAACTGCCGGTGTCCCTGAACCTCGCACAGCTGGATCTGCGCGAAGTGGCGCTTGGCGCGCCCGTCGCCACCGAGAACCTGGTGCTGCGCGTCACCGGCAATGCCCGGTTGTCGGGCGGGGACGGCAACGCGGAACTGCAGGTTCAGCGCCTGGACAAGGGTGGCAACCTGCACCTCTCGGGGGCCTATTCGAACACCAGCCGCGTGCTGACGCTGGACACCAGTTTCGAGGAACCGGCTGGCGGGCTCGCGGCGCGCGCGCTGGGCCTTGAAGGCGAGCCTGCCGTTGCGCTCAGCCTGACCGGCGACGCGCCCATCGACGATTTCGAAGCGAGCCTGCGGCTTTCGACCGATGGTGTCGAACGGCTGGCGGGGCAGGTGATCCTGCGGGCCGATGGCGATACCGAGACACAACGCGTCTCGCTGGACATCGGCGGGGACCTGGCGCCGTTGCTGGCGCCCGCCTACCGCGAGTTCCTGGGCGATGACATCGCGCTCAAGGCCGAGGCGACGCGCAGCGCGGACGGCGCCATCGCCCTGCAGGACCTGCGGCTGAGCGCCGAGGCGCTGCTGTTGACCGGCTCCGCTTCCATCAATGGCGATGGCTGGCCAGAGCGGTTGTCGCTCGAAGGGCAGATCACGCCGCCCGAAGGCGACGAGGTGCTGCTGCCGCTGCCGGGGCAGGAGGTCTATGTCACCGGCGTCACGCTGAAAGGCTCCTTTGACGCTTCGCAGGGCAATGGCTGGGCGCTGCGCCTGCAATCCGACCGGATCACCACCGCAGCGGGGCAGGCGGATCGCCTGTTGCTGAGCGGCGTGGGAGAGATCGACCGCGATGCGCCCCGTGTGACCGGCGACCTGATGCTGGCCGCGGGCGGCTTGGCCCTGGCCGATCCGGCCCTGGCCGAGGCCGTGGGCACGGCATTGCGCGGTGCGCTCTCCATCGACTGGGAGCCCAGTGCGCCGTTCTATCTTCGCGGGCTGGACCTGTCTGGGGCCGATTACGGCCTGACCGGTGTCCTGACCTTTACCGATGCCGAGACACTGAACCCGCGTGTCACCCCCGATCTGCGGTTGTCGGCCGAGGACCTGTCGCGCTTTGCCGCGCTGGCGGGCGTGGCGCTGGAAGGCGCTGCCAACCTGACCATCCGGGGCGAGGTCGCCCCGGTCACCGGCGGTTTCGACCTTGTTCTCGACGGCACCACGCGCGGCCTGGCGACGGGCATCGCGCAGGTCGATCCGTTGATCGCGGGCGTCGGCAGCCTGCAGGTCGAAGCGGTGCGCGACGAGGCCGGTCTGAGGGCCGAGAAACTCCTGCTGGTCACGCCCGAGGCGCGGATTGAGGGCGGCGGGACGCTGGCCACGGGGGCCAGCAGCCTGCGGGCCGAGGCGCGCATTCGTGAAACCGCGCTTGTCCTGCCCGAATTGAACGGCCCCACCACGCTGGTGCTGCGCGCCGACCAGGCCGGCGACGTCTGGACGCTGGGGGCCGAAGGCGACCTGGCCCGGGCCGGACGGCTGAACTATGCCGGGACGGTGGATCTTGGCCCCGATGTGCCGCTTGCCGACGGGCGGCTCGAAGCGACGCTGACCCGCCTGTCGGCCTTTTCCGGGCTGGCGGGCCGTCGACTGGGCGGCAGCGCCGAGCTGACCGTGACCGGCAGGGGCGGCCTGGACGGGGCCGATTTCGATGTCAGCGCCGAAGGACGCGTGACCGACGTCCGACTGGGCCTGCCGGAGATCGACCCGTTGCTGGTCGGCCGCACCGCGTTGAGCGTCAAGGCCACGCGCAGCGGAAACGGGGCGATCCGCTTTGACCCGTTGCGTCTGGACGGGGTTGTGAATGCACGGTTCACCGGCACGGTGGACCCGGCCGGGACCTATGGCCCGGAAGTGGACGGGCAGCTGACGGCCAGCGCGGCCTCGCTGTCACCCCTGTCGCGGCTGACAGGCCAGAACCTGCGCGGCGCGGCCCAGATCGAGGCCGAGGCATCGGGCGGCGTGCTGGACGGTCCGCTGAACCTGACGGCGGTTGTGCGGGGGCAGGGGCTTGGCATCGGCAATCCGACGGTCGACCCGCTGCTGGCGGGCAATTCCCGGCTGGACTTGCAGGTTGAGCGGCTGGACAGCGGCGCTTATCGGATCGGCCAGGCGATGCTGGATGCCAGCGGCATCGACGGAAGGGTAACCGGCAGCTATGGCCCTGGCGAAGCGGCGGATCTGAACCTGGTTCTGGCGCTGGCCAACCTTGGCCAGATCGTGCCGGATCTGCCCGGCACGGCACAGGTCACGGGCAGTGCCCGACGCAGCGGCGGACCCTGGCAACTGTCCCTGGACGGAACCGGCCCGGCGGGCATCGGCGCGCGTCTGCGCGGCTCCGCCGCTGCCGACTTCAGCCGCCTAGACGTGGCGCTGACAGGCTCGGCGCCGCTGGCCCTGGCCAACGGTCGGCTGGCGCCGCAGGTGGTCAGCGGCATCGCGCGCTTCGACCTGGGCCTGTCCGGACCGCCGGCGCTCTCCTCCGTCTCGGGAACGATCTCGACCGATGGCGCCCGCTTTGCTGCGCCGGCGCAGAACATCGTTCTGAGCGGACTGGGTGGGCAGATCCGCCTGTCCGGCGGCGGTGCCGAGGTGTCTATGGCCGGTGCCCTCGACAGCGGCGGGCGGGTGTCGCTGGAAGGCCCGGTCACCCTCGCGGCACCGTTCAACGCGGGGCTGGTCCTGCGCCTGCAAAGCGCGGTCGTGCGCCAACCGGACCTGTTCGAGACCACGGCAAACGGGCGCATCCGGATCGAAGGCCCCCTGACGGGCGGTGCACGGATCTCGGGCACCATCGACCTGGGCGAGGTCGAGGCTCGGATCCCGAACATCGGCGCCAGCTATGCGGCGCTGGACGGATTGGAACACCGGGGCATGCCAGGCGACGTGGCCGTAACCCTGCGCTACGCGGGCATGGACCGCAGCGCGCAGGCTGCCGGGGCGCCGCTGCCGGCCTTCCCGCTGGACGTGACCGTCCGGGCGGAGAACCGGATCTTTGTGCGGGGCAGGGGGCTGGACGCGGAATTGGGTGGTAGCCTGCGCCTGAACGGCACCACCTCCGACATCGTTCCGGCCGGGCAATTCGACCTGATCCGGGGCCGGCTGGACCTGTTGGGCCGCCGCCTGGACCTGACCGAGGGCGCGGTCTTCCTGCGCGGCAGCTTTGACCCGGTGGTCCGCTTCGTCGCGACCACGCGCGTCGAGGACACGGATATCACCATCACCATCGAGGGGCCCGCCTCGTCACCCGAGTTGCGCGTGGGGTCCATGCCCGAGTTGCCTCAGGATGAGGCCATGTCCTTTTTCCTCTTTGGCCGATCGGTAACAGAGCTGTCTGCCTTGCAGGCGGTTCAACTGGCCTCGGCGATCCGGACACTGTCCGGCCGTGGCGGTCTGGGGCTCACGGAATCCCTGCGCAGCGGCCTGGGGGTGGCGGACCTTGACGTGGGAACCAGCGATGACGGTACAGCCCGCGCGCGCGTTGGCGCCTACCTGGGCGAGAACATCTACAGCGATGTCAGTGTCGACGCCAAGGGCAAGACCGAGATCAACCTGAACCTGAACGTCAATTCCAACGTGACGGTGCGCGGGCGCCTGGGATCCGACGGGTCGAGCGGGCTGGGCGTGTTTTTCGAACGCGACTACTGAAGGGGGCGCCGGGACGGGACTGTTTGCGGCTTTGCCGCAAAGACGCCCGCCCGCCGACCCTGTGAACAGGCTGCGCCTGTTGCCGGCTTCGGGAGTCACCAGGGAACAAGCATCGCCTGATCCGCAGTCCCTCCCTCGCTTTTCGAGGGCCTGAGCCGGGGCGCGGGAGGGCTCCGGAGAACAGGCTGGGTGACGGATCTTCTCTGGTCCTGCAATGGGGCGAAATGCAAACGGCCCCGATCCTTGGGGACCGGGGCCGTCTTGATCGAACCTATGGAGTTTTCAGCGTACCACCAGGACCGACTGTTTTGCGTGGCGGACCACCCGCGCGGCATTCGGGCCGACCAGGTAGTCGCGCAATTCGGGACGATGTGCCCCGACGACGATCGCCTCGGCACCGATGTCTTCGGCGGTGCGGATGATCTTGTCGTAGACCGTGCCCTGGTCGACGTGCACATGGGCCTCGATCCCCAGCACCTCGTCGATCCACTTGTGCATGTTGGTGCGGGTTTCCTCCATCATCGTACCGGCGAAATCGCCGCCGAAGGCGGAGCCGACGAGGGCGAAGCCCATCGCCGGAACCACGCTGACCACATGCACCTCTGCCCCGCACATGCGGGCCAGCTTGCCGCCGTACTCGGCGATGCGCGCGGCGCCGCTGGTGTCGTTCAGGTCG
This sequence comes from Antarctobacter albus, assembly GCF_900101505.1. Classification (GTDB taxonomy): domain Bacteria; phylum Pseudomonadota; class Alphaproteobacteria; order Rhodobacterales; family Rhodobacteraceae; genus Antarctobacter; species Antarctobacter albus. The sequence continues at coordinate 31,254 of NZ_FMZI01000019.1, read as the reverse complement.
ACCGCGAGAAGGATCTTGCTGTACATCTCGTCTCTCCTCTTTGAGCCGCTCAGAACGGGGCCTGGGTGGCACGGCGGCGCTGCACCAGGACGATGCCCGCCAGGAGCAGCAGTGCCGGGATGAAGAAGATCTCCTTGGGCATGCGCTCGTTCTCGATCTCGACCCGGGTGATCTGGACGGGATCGTCGGCGTAATAGTCGAACTCCTGCCCGCTGACCGGCTGGATCAGGTCCGGCCCGCCAAAGGGTTCGTCCAGCAGCAGTTTGCCGTCCTCCTCGTTGACCACGAGGCCCTGTGCGTCCAGCGTCTCGGCCCCGGCAGAGGGCAGGACGATGGTCACGGGCCTGACTTCGAAAGTGTCGAAATCCGGGCCTTCGACGGTGATCCGCACGTCCTTGCCCTCTGGCACGTCGGCCATGAGCGCCAGCGCGGCCGGTCCCTCGGCGCTGTTGTACTTCTCGCTCACCTGGTCGAGGAAGTAGCCGGGGCGGAACAGCATGAAGGCGATCAGCAGCAGGACCGCCGTCTCCCACAGCTTCGACTTGGCGATGAAATAGCCCTGCGTCGCAGCGGCAAACAGCAACATCGCCGTCAGTGATATGAAGAAGACGAAGATCGCCTTGAACAGTCCCACGTCGATCAGCAACAGGTCGGTGTTGAAGATGAAGAGGAAGGGCAGCAGCGCCGTCCGGATGTCGTAGGCAAAGCCCTGGACACCTGTCTTGATCGGGTCCCCGCGCGAGATCGCCGCCGCCGCGTAGGCCGCAAGGCCCACCGGTGGCGTGTCATCCGCGAGGATGCCGAAATAGAAGACGAACATGTGCACCGCGATCAACGGCACGATCAGCCCCGCCTGCGCGCCGACGCTGACGATGACCGGCGCCATGAGCGAGCTGACGACGATGTAGTTGGCCGTCGTCGGCAGGCCCATCCCAAGGATCAGCGAGAGGATGGCCACGAGGATCAGCAGGACCATCAGGTTGCCGCCCGAGATCACCTCGATCACCTGGCCGATGACCTGGTGGGCGCCGGTCAGGCTGATGGTGCCGACGATGATGCCGGCGGCCCCGGTGGCGACGCCGATGCCGATCATGTTGCGCGCGCCCAGGATCAGGCCCTGTACGAAGTCGGTCCAGCCGGCCAGGGCCTCGGCCACATGGCCCTCACCGCGGAAGAAGGCCTTGAGCGGGCGGTGGGTCAGGGCGATGATGATCATGAAGATCGTTGCCCAGAAGGCCGACAGCGCGGGCGAGAGCCGGTCGAGGTTCTCGGTCCGGACCATCAGGTTCCACACCAGGATGAAGATCGGCACCGAGAAGTAGAGACCGCCGATCAGGGTGGGTGTCAGGCGGGGCGCCGTGGGTTCGCCCTCGGTGTCCTCCTCGATGTCGGGATAGCGCGCGGACAGCCAGACCAGCGCGACGTAGAGCACGCCGACCAGGGCCACCGCCGCGTAGATGGAATCGCCCATGATCGGGTCGAGGATGCCGCGCAGGCCGATCATCAGGAAGGCGCAGATCCCGAGGAAGATGAAGCCGGACAGGAAAAGGATCAGGATCATCAGGACGCCGATCTTGCGGCCCGGCTTCTCCAGCCCCCTGAGGCCCATCTTGAGCGACTCAAGGTGCACGATATAGAGCAGCGCGATGTAGGAGATCACCGCTGGCAGGAAGGCGTGCTTGACCACGTCGATGTAGGGAATGTTGACGTATTCCACCATCAGGAAGGCGGCGGCGCCCATGACGGGCGGGGTCAGTTGGCCGTTGGTGGAGCTGGCCACCTCGACCGCGCCGGCCTTTTCCGCCGGAAAGCCGATGCGCTTCATCAGCGGGATGGTGAAGGTGCCCGTCGTCACCGTGTTGGCGATCGAAGAGCCGGAAATCATGCCGGTCAGCATCGAGGACAGGACCGAGGCCTTGGCCGGGCCGCCGCGCAGCGCGCCCAGCAGCGCGATGGCCACCCGGATGAACCAGTTGCCGCCGCCCGCGCGGTCAAGCAGGGCGCCGAACAGCACGAAGAGGAAGATCATCGTTGTCGAGACGCCCAGCGCCACGCCAAAGACCCCCTCGGTCTGCATCCAGTAGTGGCCCAGGGCCTTGGACAGCGAGGCGCCGCCGTAGTTGGTGATGTTTCGCGCCCATTCCGAATAGCCGCCGAAGAAGGCGAAGAGCACGAAACAGGAGGCGATGATGACCAGTGGCAGGCCCAGGGATCGGTAGACCGATATCATCAGGACCACCATGCCGATGGCCGACATCACGATGTCGGAGGTGTTCCAAAGCCCGGGCCGGTCGGCGATCTGAAAGCGGAAGGCCACAAGATAGAGACAGGCCGAGACGCCCAGGATCAGCAGCGCCCAGTCATAGGCCGGGATGCGGTCGCGCGGGGCGGATTTCGTCAGCGGAAAGGCCATTGTCGCCAGGGCGATGGCAAAGGCGAGGTGCACGAAACGCGCCTGCGCCACGACATTCGCGAAAAAGCTGATGCCGGTGGTCGTGGCCAGCATGCTGGGCACCCGCGATGCGATGTAGAGCTGGAACAGCGACCAGACGATGCAGGTGCCGATGATCAGCTGTGCCTGCCATCTGGCCTGCGGGTTGCGCGCGCCGGTATCCGCTTCGGCGACCATGTCGTCGGCGCTGCGGTCCTGAGCCTGTGGATCGGCCATGATGTCCCCCTGTGTTTTTTCTTTGTCGCGGGCGGTTCGGGATGCCCTGCAAATGCCTTCGAAGACATTGGATCGTGCGCGCCCGGGTGCGGGCGCGTCCGTGGATCGGATCGTGGCGCCGCGTCGCGGTCGCCGGAAAACGCTTTGGGCGTCTCTCAAATCTCTTCGAAGAAATTTGTCCTGCCAAGGAAAAACGGCGGCAGGTCTGCCCTGCCGCCGTCCGTGGCCCGAGGATTACTCGATCAGGCCCAGTTCCTTGTAGGCTTTCTCGGCGCCCGGGTGCAGCGGTGCGCTGAGGCCGTCCTTGACCATCTGTGCCGGGTCGAGGTTGGCGAAGGCCGGGTGCAGCTGGCGGAAGTCGTCGATGTTTTCCATCACCGCCTTGGCCACGACGTAGACCACGTCCTCGGAAATGTCCGCGGAGGTGACGAAGGTCGCGCCCACGCCAAAGGTGGTCACGTCCGAATCGGTGCCGTCGTACATGCCGGCCGGGATCGTGGCCACACGGTAGTAGGGGTTGTCGCCGACCAGCTTGTCGATCGGTTCACCCACGACGTCGATCACCTGCACGTCGCAGGTGGTGGCCGCTTCCTTGATGGCGGCGGCCGGGTGGCCGATGGTGTAGATCATCGCGTCGATGTTGCCGTCGCAAAGCTGCTTGGCCATTTCCGAGCCCTTGTACTCGGTCGCAAGGGCGAAATCGTCCATCGTCATGCCGAAGGCTTCCATGACCACTTCCATCGTGGCGCGCTGGCCCGAACCGGGGTTGCCGACGTTCACGCGCTTGCCCGCGAGGCCCTCGAACCCGGTGATGCCGCTGTCGCCGCGAACCAGCAGGGTGAAGGGCTCGGGGTGGACCGAGAACACCGCGCGGATTTCGGGGAAGGGGTTGTCGGAGAAGGTCGAGGTGCCGTTGTAGGCATGGTACTGCCAGTCGGACTGCGCGACGCCGAATTCCAGCTCGCCGGCCTTGATGGTGTTGATGTTGTAGACGGACCCGCCGGTGGATTCGACCGCACAGCGGATGCCGTGCTCCTTGCGGGACTTGTTGACGAGGCGGCAGATCGCGCCGCCGGTGGGATAGTAGACCCCGGTCACACCGCCGGTGCCGATCGAGATGAACTCCTGCGCCGAAGCCATCGGTGCCGCGCACGCCACACCCAGGGCCACGACGGCACCGAGTTTCACATTATCGAACATAACTTCTCTCCTGTTGTCGTTATGGTGAGGTCTCATCCGCCCAGAAATCTCCCAGGCGTCGGTTTCTTTCCTCTACCAGGCGAATCTTTTCGCCTATGTCATCTTCGGACTGCGCGACGAGCATCGCAACCAGAGTTTCCATGAGCGCAAGTGTCGCCACGTAAGAGGAAAAGAACTGCGGGCTGTCCGACGGCACGCAAAAGCCGAGGTCGGCATGCATCAATGCCGGGCTTGCGTGGGTGTCGGTCAGAACGATCGTGGTTGCGCCGCTTTCGCGTGCCATCTGCGTGGCAAGGACGGCGCGTCGGGCATAGGGGGTCTTGGTGATGACCAGGAAGACATCGCCCGGTTGCAACAGTCCGATCGCCGCCGAAAGCGCGCTGCCCGCGCGCGACAGGACGGTCCAGTCGGACTGGAAATAATTGGCCAGGTAGGCGAGGTGCTCGGCGATCCCGTGCGAGGCGAAAGCGCCGAAAACGGTGACGCGGCGCGCCCGGGCCAGGGCGTTCACCGCCTCTTGCAGGCGTTCGCGGTCGATCCCCTGGGCCAGGCTGGCGATGTTCGACATGCAGGCCCCCGCCTGCCGGTCCAGCATCGAGGAGTCTTCTTCGCCGGGGGTCTGCAACTGCGTCGCTTTTTCGGCAAAGGACACCACCTGATCGCCGATGGCCTGACGGGACAGTTCGCGCAGCTCTTCGTAGCTGGTGAAATCCAGCGCCCGCGCCAGCCGCGAAAAGGTGGCCGGAGACACCGCGCTGGCCGCCGAGACCGACCGCAGCGACCGGGTGGCCACCTCGACGGGATGGGCGATGACGTAGTCCGCCGCCTCTCTCAACTTGTGGCTCAAACCGCCGTAGCGGTGCGCGATGCGCGCTTCGAGACGCTTGGCGGGCATCCGCTCTCCTGGATCGTTGCGACTGTTTCAGGATGTTTCATATGTTTTACATCTTGTCAACTTGAGAAACATATGTTTCAACGCTTTCTATTCGCAGCCTAGCCGAAAAGTGCCTTTGTCATGGGCCATGACCTCGCGTCACCCGTAGCTTCCGTGAAAATCATGGCCGCGCCAAACGGCGCCCGGCGTACGAAATCCGATCACCGGGCCTTGCCGATGACCGCAGCTGAACTGGCCGCGGAGGCGCGCGCCTGCCAGCAAGCCGGGGCCTGGGCGCTGCACATGCATGTGCGCGATACGCTTGGCCGGCATTCTCTGGACCCGGTGCTGTACCGCGAGGCTGTCGCCGAGGTGCGGGCCGCCGCACCGGGCCTGTTCGTGCAGATCACGACAGAGGCGGTGGGCCGCTATTCGGTCGCGGCACAGTTCGACTGCCTGCGCGAGGTCGTCCCCGAAGGCGCCAGCGTCTCGACCCGGGAAATGGCCCGCGATGTCGAGACCGCCGGCAGGCTCTACGCCTTTGCCGCCGAGGCGGGGATTGCGCTGCAGCACATCCTCTATGACCTGGCGGATCTGCAGACCCTGCGCAGCTTTCGCGCCGGCGGAGTGATTCCGTCCGGGGAGTGTTCGGTGCTGCTGGTCTTCGGCACCTATGAACCCCCGGTTCCGGCCCGCGTCGATGCCGTCCCCGAGGCTGTCGAGGCGCTGGAACGCGGGTTCCCCGACTGGGCCGCCTGCGCCTTTGGCCCGACAGAAGAGCCGGTGCTTGTCGAGGTCGCGAAACGTGGCGGCAATGTCCGCATCGGGTTCGAGAACAACATCCATCGTCCGGATGGCACGCTGGCCGTCAGCACCGCTGACAATATCCGTCATTTCCGATCCGCCCTGGCGCGCGCCAGCGGGTCGGAGGAATTGGCACAAACAAGGTAGAAAACGCCCATGTCCCATGTCTTCCATCGCAGCAGCGTCAAGGCGCCGCCCGCGGTTTCCCGCGGCGAGGGGGCCTATCTTTATGACCAGTCCGGCAAGGCCTACCTGGATGGGTCCGGCGGCGCCGCCGTGTCCTGCCTGGGCCACGGCGACGCCCATGTGACAGAGGCGATCCGCGCACAGCTGGACCAGGTCGCCTTTGCACATACCGGCTTCTTCACCTCCCCCCCGGCAGAGGCGCTGGCCGACCGGCTGGTGGCGCTTGCGCCGGGTGATCTGAACCGCGTCTATTTCGTCTCCGGCGGGTCCGAGGCGATGGAAGCGGCGCTGAAACTGGCGCGGCAGTATCACCTTGAGCGCGGCGAGGCGGGCCGCAGCCGGATCATCGCCCGCCGGCAAAGCTATCATGGCAACACGCTGGGCGCCCTGGCCACTGGCGGCAACGCCTGGCGGCGCGAACCCTTTGCGCCGCTCCTGATGGAGGTCAGCCATGTCGCGCCCTGCTATGCCTATCGCGGGCAACAGGAGGGCGAGAGCGAGGCCGCCTATTGCGACCGCCTGATCGCCGAGATCGAGGATGAGATCGCACGCGTCGGCCCGGAAAGTGTCATGGCCTTTGTGGCCGAACCTGTTGTCGGCGCCACGCTGGGTGCGGTGCCCTCGGTGCCCGGATATTTCAAGCGGATCCGCGAGATCTGCGACCGGCACGGCATCCTGATGATCCTTGACGAGGTCATGTGCGGCATGGGCCGGACCGGCACGTTGTTTGCCTGCGAGCAGGACGGGGTGGCGCCGGACATCCTCTGCGTGGCCAAGGGGCTGGGCGCGGGATACCAGCCCATCGGGGCGATGCTCTGCACCGAGATCATGCACAAGGTGATCGCGCAGGGCAGCGGCTTTTTCCAACACGGTCACACCTATGTGGGTCACCCGGTTGCCTGTGCGGCGGCGGGCGCGGTGCTGGACCGTGTGGTCGGCGACGACCTGCTGGGCCGGGTGCATCCGATGGGGGCTGTTCTGCGCGGAATGCTCGAGGACCGGTTTGGCCAGCACCCCCATGTCGGCGACATCCGGGGCAGGGGCCTGTTCCTGGGGCTGGAACTGGTCCAGGACCGCGCCACCAAGGCACCCATCGACCCCGCGCGCAAGATCCATGCCCAGGTCAAGGCGGCGGCCTTTGCCGAAGGGCTGATCTGCTACCCGAACGGCGGCACCATCGACGGCAAGCAGGGCGCACATGTTCTGCTGGCCCCGCCCTTCATCCTGACAGAGGATCAGGCGGCGGAACTGGTCGACAAATTGGCCCGCGCCTTCGTGGCCGTGGGTCTGTAAGGGCTCACCGCGCCGGGCTGGCAGATTTGCAGGCGGGCGGCAGATCCGACATCCAGTCCAGGACCGGGCGCATCACGGCGTCCGGGTCCTCTTCATGGGCAAGGTGGCCAAGACCGGGAATTGCCTGGAACTGGCCCAGCGGCAGGCGGTCGGCGGCGCGTCGGGAAATCTCGGGCGCCACGGCCCGGTCGCCCTCAGTGGCCAGCATCAGGCAGGGCGTTTCGATCCGGGGCAGCCAGTCCAGCACCGGGTCGACGTTCCAGCGGGCCATCATTTGCAGGGTTCCGTCCACATGCGCCCGGTCGGCAGTCAGCCGTGTGTAATAGCCGATGCCCTCGTCGCTCAAACGGCTGCCGGTGCTGGCGATCAGGCGGCGGGTGCGCGCCGCGCTGGCCCCGGCGGCGGTAAAGGCCAGGGCCGCCAGAGGCGTCGCCGCCATCAGCTTGGCCAGGATCGGAAACAGCCAGCCCGCCGCGCCATCGAACCGGCCCAGGGCGGCGTTCAGGCAGACAACGGCGGGCGCGGGCCGCAGCCTGCGCGCCAGGTTCAGCGCGATCGCGCCTCCGGCGGAATGCCCGATGACCACGGCGGGGTGCCATCCCTGCGCGGCACACAGCGCGGCGATGTCCTCTGTCATGTGGGCCAGGCTGCAACGGGCGCGGCTGCCCAGCCGGGTGAACCCCTGACCGGGCAGGTCCACTGCGACCACGCGGAATTGCCGGGCCAGAATGGGGATCACGTCGCGCCAGCTATGGGTCGATGCGCCGGCGCCGTGCAACAGAAGAACCGTGTCGCCGGTCCCGGTTTCCTGCACATGCCAGAGGTGCGGGCGCTGGGCGATGCGCCGGGACAGGCCGCTGTGCGGCCAGTCCGGCAGATCTCTGTCCCAGTCCACGGCGGTTATCCTGACAGGGCGGCGTCGGTTGCGGCGCTGATGCGCCGCGCATCGGCGCGCGGCAGGGCAAGGTAACGGGCATCCAGCCAGCCTGCCAGTTCGGCGCCTTCGGCCCCGGGCCGGTTGGCGGTGTCGATCACGACGGCGGGCAGGCCCAGGCTCCGCCACAGGCGGGCCATGTCACGGGCATCGGCGGCGGCTGCGGCGCGGCCCGGGCTGCCGTCCAGCGCGATGTTCCCGCGCCCGTCGGTCAGCAGCGCCAGGCAGGGGCTTTGCCCGTTGCGCAGCCCTTGCAGGGCCAGGTCATGCGCGGCGCGCAGTCCTGCCGCCAGCGGTGTGCCGCCACCGCCGGGCAAGGCCGCGATGCGGCGCTTGGCCTGCACCAGAGACCGGGTCGGGGGCAGGGGCACCTCGGCACGGGTGTCGCGGAAGGTGACCAGCGCCACGAGATCGCGCTTGGCGTAGGCCTGTGCCAGCATCAGTTCGACGGCGCCCTTCGCCTCGGCCATCCGGGCCAGCGCGGCAGACCCCGAGCTGTCGACCGCCAGGATCACCAGCCGGTCGGAATGCTCCTCGGTCCGACGCAGGCGCAGGTCGCCGGGGTGGATGATCAGATGTTTCTTGCCGGGCGTCGCCGCGCGCCGCAGCGGTTGCCAGGGCGCGGCCGCGCGCAGCGTGGCCACCACGTCGATCCGTGCGCGCCCGTCCGGGCGACCGGGCCGCGAGGGCAGGGGCCGTCCGCGCCGGTTGCCCTTGCGCTTGCCCCCCGCGCCAAAGCCCTGTCCACCCCCGCGCGCGGAGCCGCCCCGATCCAGCCGGGTCAGCAAGTCAGGCGGCAGGATGGCGGCAATGGCCTCGACCAGCAATTCGTCGGGGATGTCCTGCATCGCCGCGCCGTCGCCCTGCGCCTCGCTCTCCTGCTGCCGTGGCGGGTCCGGGCTGTCGTTCTCGGCCGCTGCCTGGGGGATTTGCGTGGCGCGGCTGGGCAAGACCAGCTCCGCCGCTTCGCGCAGGTGCTCTGATGTCACGCGGTCCCGGAGGTCGAGCGCCGCCAGCGCGCGCGCGCAGCGCAGGGCCAGCAGCGGCGCGCGCAACCCGTGGATGCCAAAGCGCGCGGCCAGGTGGACAAGCTGCGCAAGGTGATCATCCGGAATCTCGACCCTTGGCAGATGCGCCCGCGCGGCGTCCATGTCCGCCGGGGCAGGCAGGCGCAGCAGGGCGTGTGTGGCCCGGATTTCGGACAAGTCCAGGTGAAAGGCCAGCCGGTCGGTCAGGGCCTGTGGTGCGGTCTCGTCCGGGTCGGCGCCCTCGTCCAGCAGGACCAGGCAATGCCCGCTGTTCCCGTCCAGCACCCCGGCAAGACGGGCCGCCAGCCCGGGCGGCACGCGTTCCGCCATCGGCATGACCAGCGCCGCGGCGTGTTCGGCAAGGCCCGGCTGGCGCACCAGTCCGCCGCCTGCCAGCGATGCCGCGACATCCAACCCGCCAAAGAGCTGGATATCATCCAGCCCGGGATGGACCCGGCGCAGCGGCAGCGGCAACACCTCCAGCCCATCCTCCAGCCGCTGACGCACCGGGCCGGGCCGTGCGCGGATCACCATGCCGCCCAGCGCCGCCGGGTCGACGGCCAGTGCCGCAAGCGCCCGCCATGCCCGGATCCAGTCGGGGGGCGCTGTGGTCATGGCAGGGTCTCGGCGACGACGCGGGCGACTCGCGCGGCCGATCCCGCCTCGTCCAGGGGATCGCGGCGCAACCGGTGGCTCAGCGCCAACGGTGCCACGCTGCGCAGGTGATCGCGGGTGATTGCCGTGTCTTCAAAGGCCGCCTGCGCCCGCGCTGCCCGCAACAGGGTCAGTTCGCCGCGCAGCCCGTCGGCGCCAAGTGCCATGCTCAGCCTTGCGCAATCTGTCAGCACCTCTTCGGTCGGCTCCGTTCCGGCCAGGGCCGCGCGCGCCTCCAGGATGGCCATGCGCAGCGCCGCGTCCTCGGCCTGCCAGCGGGCCATGAACCCGTCGTGATCGGTTTCAAAGGCATGGCGGCGGCGGATGACCTCGACCCGTTCCTCGATGCTGTCGGGAGAGCGGACCTCGACCGAGAGGCCGAAGCGGTCCAGCAATTGCGGGCGCAGCTCGCCTTCCTCGGGGTTGCCGGAGCCGACGAGGACAAAGCGTGCGGCATGGCGGATCGACAGGCCCTCGCGTTCGACCGCGTTGAGGCCCGATTGTGCCACGTCCAGCAGCAGGTCGACGATGTGGTCCTCCAGCAGGTTGACCTCGTCGATATAGAGATAGCCTCGATTGGCCCGTGCCAGAAGACCGGGTTCAAAGGCCTTCTCGCCACGGGTCAGGGCGCGCTCGATGTCCAGCGCGCCGGTCACGCGATCCTCGGTCACGCCCAGCGGCAGGTCCACGACCGGGGTCGGGCGTTCCGCCAGTGTCTCGTCGACCGGGCCGGCCCAGTCGGGCACATCCTCCAGCCGGGCGGAATTGACCGGGCAGCCCGCGACCACGGTGATCGGCGGCAAGAGCGCGGCCAGCGCGCGCACGGCGGTGGACTTGCCGGTGCCGCGATCGCCAAAGACCAGCACGCCGCCCAGCCCGGGGTCGACGGCGGTCAGGATCATCGCCTGCTTCATCTGGTCCTGTCCGACGATGGCCGAAAAGGGAAAGCTCTGGGTCATGGCATCGGTCCGGCTGGTGTCAGGGAAGGCCCGCCCGGCCAGTGGCCGCTGACGCCGAGGATGCGGAACCGGGCGTACAGTTCCTCGCGGAACCAGTCGCCCTCGCGCACGGCGCGTATGGCGCGGGCATGGGGGCCATCGGCGCGGGCAAAGCGGGCCATGCTGGCGCTGTCGGGCCAGATCGAAAAGGTCACCTGGTGCAGCAATGGAACCTCTCCGATGCCGATCTTGAAGGTGACGGCGGGGTCGGCGCCGATGGCGGCGCTGATGTCGGGGACCCGGCGCCAGAACCGCCAGAGGTTTGACACCCGCAGCGTGGCCCGGGTCAGCGCCGCGATGGGGCCGGGTCCGGCCGTGGCGTTCCCCACCTCGAACGGGCTTTGACGTGACCAGGCCCCGCGGGCCGAAACCGGGGACAGGAACAACGTCCAGCTGTCCTCAGCCCGCCTGTGATACCGCCGATAAACCGGGGCGTCGCGTGTCTGGCGCCGGGCGCTTTGCAGGTCCGGCCAGGTGGCAAGGATCGCGTAGACGCCGGTTTCCGGCAGTGGCGTGAAGCCTTCGCCCGTGCCCGAGCCGCAGAGCTTCCAGAAGCCGATGCCTTCAGTCCGGCGCAGGGCCGGGCGGGCAAGGCCCATCATCGCAAAGGCCCAGAGCCGGCTGACCCCGCGCGGAAAGCGAAAAAGACTCAGGCTGACGACCTGGATGGCCTTTCCTCCTCTTGGTTGGCCTTCCTTGGCGGGTGTCAGGGTATCCTGACATGGAAATTCCTCTTGGAAAAGAGGTGCAATGCGAGATTGTCAATTTAACATTACACATGTAGGCTTGAGTAATGTTTACAGGCGCAGACTCCTTTCACAGGCACAGGCCGGTCGATCCCAAGGCGCCGCAGGCGCTGGTCGTGGGGGCCGGGCTGGGCGGGCTTGCCGCCGCGATGCGGCTGGGCGCCCGGGGCTATCGCGTCACGGTGCTGGACCGGCTGGACACGCCCGGCGGGCGCGGATCGGCCATCCACCAGGGCGGGCATCGGTTCGACCTCGGCCCGACGATCGTCACCGTGCCACAGGTGTTTCGCGATCTCTGGGCAGCCTGCGGGCGGCGGTTCGACGATGACGTGGACCTGCGCCCGCTCGATCCCTTCTACGAAATCCGCTGGCCGGACGGGTCGCAGTTTCGCGTCGGCCCGGATGCCGGGGCGATGCGGCAGGAGGTGGCGCGCCTGTCGTCCGGCGACCTGGCGGGATACACCCGGTTCCTGCGCGACAGCGAAGAGCGCTACCGGATCGGATTCGAGAACCTGGGCCGCCGCCCGATGCATCGGCTGGCCGACCTGATCCGGGTGCTGCCGACCTTTGCGCGCCTGCGGGCGGATCGGTCGGTCTATGGCCACGCGGCGCGCTGCGTGCGCGACGAGAGGCTGCGCATGGCGCTGTCCTTTCACCCGCTCTTCATCGGCGGCGACCCCTGTCATGTCACCTCGATCTACGCGCTGGTGAACCATCTCGAATCCGCTTTCGGTGTGCATTACGCGATGGGGGGCGTGGCCCGGATCGCAGAGGCGATGGCCAATGTCGTGACCGGGCAGGGCGGGGTGATCCGCCAGCGGGCCGAGGTCGATGAGATCCGGGTCGAGCGCGGGCGCGCCCGGGGCGTCAGGTTGACCGGGGGCGAGGAGGTGCCAGCGGATATCGTGGTCTCCAACGCAGATGCCGGGCACACCTATGACCATCTTCTGCGCGGCCTTGTCCGCCGCCGCTGGACCACGCCGCGCCTGCGCCGCACACGCTGGTCGATGAGCCTGTTTGTCTGGTATTTCGGCACCCGTGGCACGCGCGGCAAATGGCGGGACGTGGGCCATCACACGATCCTCAACGGTCCGCGCTATCGCGGCTTGCTGCGCGACATCTTCATCAAGGGCCACCTGGCCGAGGACATGAGCCTTTATGTCCACCGCCCCAGCGTCACCGATCCCGGTGTCGCGCCGGACGGGGGCGACACCTTTTATGCGCTCAGCCCCGTGCCGCACCTTGGCCACAAGACACCCGTCGACTGGGCGGACATGGCTGGCCGCTACAAGGACCGCGTTCTCAAGGTGCTGGAACGGGAATTGCTGCCGGGGCTGTCCCGGCACCTGGCAGAGTCGCTGGTCTTTACGCCTGAAACTTTCCGGGACCGGTATCTCAGCCCGCATGGCGCGGCCTTCTCGATAGAGCCGCGCATCCTGCAAAGCGCCTGGTTCCGCCCGCACAACATCAGCGAAGAGGTGCAGGGCCTGTACCTGGTGGGCGCGGGCACGCATCCCGGTGCCGGTCTGCCAGGGGTTGTCGGCAGTGCCGAGATCCTGGACCAGCTGGTGCCCGATGCTCAGGCGGCACCGAGCCTGCCGGTGGCGGCGGAATGATCGCGCCGGGGGACATGGCCCATTGCGTCGAGGCGATCCGGCACGGGTCGCGGTCCTTTCACGCGGCATCGCGGCTGTTGCCGACCAGGGTGCGGGAACCGGCGCTGGCGCTTTATGCCTTCTGCCGGTTGGCGGATGACGCGGTGGACCTGCAGCAGGAAAAGGCGGATGCGGTCCTGCGCTTGCACGACAGGCTGGACCGGGTCTATGCGGGCCGGCCTCTGGACGCCCCCGCCGACCGCGCCTTTGCCGCCGTGATCGAGGATTTCGACATGCCGCGCGCCTTGCCCGATGCCCTGCTCGAGGGACTGGCCTGGGACGCAATGGGCCGCCGCTATGCCACCCTGTCGGACCTGCGTGCCTATTCGGCGCGCGTCGCCTCGGCGGTGGGGGCGATGATGTGCGTTCTGATGCGGGTGCGCGACCGGGATGCGCTGGCCCGGGCCTGCGACCTGGGGGTCGCCATGCAGTTGACCAATATCGCCCGCGACGTGGGCGAGGATGCGCGCGAGGGGCGGCTTTATTTGCCGACCGACTGGCTGCAGGGCGCGGGCGTCGATCCCGCCGGCCTGTTGCGCGACCCGAGGCCGACGCCAGAGCTGGCCTCTGTCCTGCGGCGCCTGCTGCGCGAGGCCGGGCAGCTGTACCACCGGTCAGAGGCCGGGATCGCCGCGCTGCCGCTCTCGGCGCGCCCGGGGATCTTTGCGGCGCGGTTCATCTATGCCGGGATCGGCGGCGCGGTGGCGCGCAACGGATTTGACTCCATCACCCGGCGCGCCCGGACCTCGGGGGGGCAAAAGCTGGGCTGGCTGATGCTGTCGGGCCTGCGCGCGGGCCTGACAGTGGCGTTGCCACGTTCCGCGGTGATCCATGCGCGCACCTTGCCGGAAACCGATTTCCTGGTGCGCGCCGCCGCCAAGGATGCCGCGCCGGACTGGAGCGAGAGCCTGCACCAGGCGCTGGTCGCGCTGAAATTGCAGGAGCAAAACCGCCGCGCACCGTTGATGCCGCCCATGCCCGCCGCTAGGTAGATGGGCATGTTCTGGATCCTTTTCCTGATCTTCCTCCTGGCCTGTTTCGCGGCGGGCGCCACCGGTGGAATGTTTCCGCCGGGTGACTGGTATCGGTCGCTGGACAAGCCGCGCTGGACGCCGCCGGACTGGGTCTTTCCGGTGGCCTGGACCACGCTCTACCTGCTGATGGCCTTTGCGGGCGCGCGGGTGGCTCTGGCACCGGACAATGGCCTTGCGCTGGCCTTCTGGGCCCTTCAGATCGCGCTCAACACGCTGTGGACGCCGGTCTTTTTCGGGCTGCGGCGGATGCGGGCCGGGCTGGTGGTGCTCAGCGCGCTCTGGCTTGCGGTGGCGGCCGGCCTGGTGGCGCTCTGGCAGGTGGATGCCTGGGCGGGCCTGGCCTTTGTGCCCTATCTCTGCTGGGCCTCGGTGGCCTGGGCGCTGAACCTGTCGGTCCTGCGCCGCAACCCGGATGTGGCGCCCGCCTGATCTGTTTCAGCTGTCTTGAGCGAAGGACCAGCGCGCCCGGCGCGGGACGCGCAGCGCCAGCATCGGCTTGACCAGCGCAGACCGAAAGCGGCGCAGGTCCAGCGCCTCGTGCACGCCGGTTGTCTCTGTCCAGTCCAGCCGGGTCGTCACCATGCTGCGGCTGTAAAAGGGTGCGTCCAGCATGTTCTGCACCTGCCGCGGCGCATGGCCGGGGTCGGCCCGCGTCTGCCGCGTCACCTGCCAGAGCGAGCGGCGCAACCGCGCCGGGGGCGGCGGTGTCACCGACCGGGCCGCGCCCTCCGCGTCAAAGTGGATCGCAGCGGCCAGCGCGCTCCCGTCCCGCCGTCGGGCGTCGTAGAAACAGGTGCTGCCGGTGCCGGTGGGAAAGCGCCCCCATGTCCAGTTGTCGAAATCCTCTTCCAGCGCCCGGGTGCCGAAATTGGCATCGAAATAACCGTGCCCCTGCCAGCGCCAGCCCGGTGCGTCCAGGTCAACCTCGATCCGGCAGGTCGGCGCGAAGGGCCGCCAGACATGCGCCCCGTCCGGCGTCAGGGGCAGTTCGACCTGCGTCAGGGCCGAGGGCGTCACCGTGATGCGCCCGCGCAGGCGCCCGAACAGGGGCGGCGCGCCGCACTCGTCGATCCGGATTTCCAACTGGCCGTCCTGCCAATGCAGCGAGGACGGGCCGATGGTCAGGCTTTGTGGCGCTTGCCGCAGCGCGCCGCGCCCCCGGTCCGTCATCGCAAAGCGCCCGCCCGGCCCATAGGTGGCGACGTTCAGGCAGACGTGGTTTTCCGGGTCGCGCCGCCCGGACCAGGCGTACCAGGGCGAAAACACCGAGCCTATGAAGGCGATGACGCTGACCGCCCGCCCGCCGCCGTCGCGGATGCCGTCGACGTACCACCAGGCGTAGCCGTTCGGCGGGACGGCGAGGGCGAAGTTCGGTCGCTCAAGATCGCCTCGGCCGCGTGCCGGGCGGAGAGCATGGCCATCGGAACACCCGCCCCCGGATGCGCCCCGCCGCCCGCCAGGTAGAGCCCCGGTATCGGGCTGCGTGCCTTCGGTCTCTGAAAGGCCGCCATCAGTGCCTCCGGGCTCTGCCCGTAGAGCGCGCCTTGCGAGGCGGGAAACAGGCTCTCGAACCCCGTTGGCGTGGTCAGGCTTTGCGGTCCCGGCATCGGAGCAAAGCGTAGCCCCGCCCTGGCCAGCGTGTCGAAACAACGGGTGCGGCATTGGTCTGGCTCCTGGTCGGGGGCGGGAAGCGGGGGCGCGTTGGCGATGATCTCGAACCGTTCGAGATCCGGTGGCGGCGCGGGGCCGCCCCTGTCCATCGCGCAGAGGTAAAGCGTGGGGTCCGGCACCAGCACGCCGCGCGCCAGGGCGTCGAATTCGGGTTTCGGGTCGGCGCGGAAAAAGACGTTGTGATGGGCCAGGTCCACCCCCCGGGCGCGCGCCGCGAAGGCCCAGACCTGGGCCGATAGGCTGCGTTTGCGTTTGCCGTTCTGGCCGCCCGCAGGAACTGCCTCCGGGCCCAGGGCCCCGGTGGCCAGTGCCCGCGGATCGCCGTTGAACAGGACGCGCTCTGCCCGCAGCGTCCTGCCATCCGCGAGGGTGACGCCCCGCGCGCGGCCGTCGGAGATGTCGATCCGGGCCACATGGGCGTTGTGATGAAACCGTGCCCCGCGTGTCCGCGCGATCCGTTCCAGCGCCCGGGCCAGCCGATGCATCCCGCCCGCGATTTTCCAGACCCCAACGTATTCCGCCTGCCAGATCAGCGACAGCAGGGCAGGGGCGCGATAGGGCGAGGCGCCGACATAGGTGGCATAGCGCCCGAACAGCTGCGCCAGGCGCGGGTCGTCGAATGTCCTGTCCAGCAGCGCGGCAAGGCTGCGATGCGGGGCCATGTGGCGCAACAGGCCGGGCGCGCGCAGGGTCTGACCCGCCAGCCCGGCCAGCGAGGGATTGGCTGCCCGCATCACCGGGCCGTCGAAGGCCTCGAACAGGGCGCGCGCCCTGTCGCAGAAGGCACGGAACTGCGCAACGGCGCGGGCGCCGCCAAAGGCGCGCAGCGCCTCCAGGTTTTCCGGTTCGCTGTCGAAGAGGTCCAGCCGCGACCCGTCGGGCCAGAAGTGTCGCGCGATCAGGGGTTGGCGGATCAGCTCCAGGTGCGTGTCCAGCCGCTCGTCCAGGCTGGTGAACAGGTCGTCGAGCACCGGGCGCAGGGTCAGCACCGTCGGACCTGCGTCCACCGGCCCGGCGGGCGAGGGCAGGCAGCGCATCTTGCCGCCGGAACGCGCGGCGCGTTCGACCACCGTGATCCGAAGGCCGGCATGGGCCAGCCGCGCGGCGGCGGCCAACCCGCCGATCCCGGCGCCGACGATAAGGACGTCGCACCCCTGATGCGCGCTGAACCCGGAAGGTGTCATGCGGCAATTATTGACTCGGCGCCCCGATGTGTCCAATGTAAATTACACTATGAATGTAATTTCAAAATTACATGGTGGAGGTGCCCCATGCCCATGACCGCACGGATCGAAAGGGCGATTGCCCGGGCGCTGGCGCTGTCGCAAGGGGGATCGGCCCCGGCGAAACTGGCCTCTGCCCTGCCGTATGCCACCCAGCCCGGTGGCGCACGCATCCGCCCGACGATCCTCTTGTCGGTGGCGGCATCCTGTGGCGATGACCGGCCCGCGCTGGCCGATGCCGCCGCTGCCGCACTGGAGCTGATCCATTGCGCCAGCCTGGTGCATGACGATCTGCCCTGTTTCGACGACGCGGACCTGCGGCGCGGCAAACCGTCGGTGCATCGCGCCTATTCCGAGCCGCTGGCGGTGCTGACCGGCGACAGCCTCATCATCCTGGCCTTCGACGTGCTGGCGCGGGCGACGGTCGATCATCCGGACCGGGGCGCGCAGCTGCTCCTGGCGCTCAGCCGGCGCACGGGGATGCCCGGCGGCATCTGCGCCGGACAGGGTTGGGAAAGCGAGGCAGAGATCGACCTTGGCGCCTATCACCGCTCCAAGACGGCGGCGTTGTTTATCGCGGCGACCGAAATGGGCGCCATCGCTGCGGGCCATGCCCCCGAGGAGTGGCTGGACCTCGGCGCCCTCATCGGTGAGGCCTTCCAGGTGGCCGACGACCTGCGCGATGCCCTGCTGGACGAAGAGTCGCTGGGCAAGCCTGTGGGCCAGGATGACCTGCACGGTCGGCCCAACGCGGTCTGCGAAATGGGCATCGGCGGGGCGGTCGATCACCTGTCCAAGATCCTTGCGGCGGCCATCGCCTCGATCCCCTCCTGCCCGGGGGAGGCCATGCTGGCGCAGATGGTCAGCCACCAGGCGGACAAGATCATGCCGGCCGTGCCCGCGCGCTACCGGGCCTGAGACGGTGGTGGCCTCCGCCGACCAGCCCGGCCCGCGCCGCAGGCGTCGCGGCGGCTGGCTGGCGCGGCTGGTGGCGCGCCCCGGCGTGCAGGACTGGGCGGCGCGGCTGCCCTTCGGCGCCCGTCTTGCCCGACGTGACGGGGCAGAGATCTTCGACATATTGCAGGGCTTCGTCTCGGCCCAGGTGCTTGCCGCCCTGGTCGAGCTTGGCCTGCTGGAGCGCCTGCTAGGCGGGGCCGAACCGCCCGACGTGCTGGGGGCCGAAACCGGCATTGCACCGGATCGCATGGCGGCGCTGCTGCAGGCGGGCGCGGCGCTGGGCCTGTTGCGGCGGCGGCGGGGCGCAGCCTATGGCCTGTCGCGCAAGGGCGCCGCGATTCTTGGCGTTCCCGGCCTGACCGGGATGATCCGTCACAACTGCGCCTTTTATGCCGATATGGCCGACCCGGTGGCGCTCTTGCGCGGAGAGGCGGAGACGCAGATGGCGCGTTTCTGGCCCTATGTCCTTGGCCAGACCGGGGACATCCCGCCCGAGGTCTCGGCCCGCTATTCCGATCTCATGGCCCGCTCGCAGCGGCTGGTGGCGCAGGACACCCTGCGGTTGGTTTCGCTGAAGGCTGTCACGCGGCTGATGGATGTGGGCGGCGGGGCCGGGGTGTTCCTGACAGAAGCCCTGCGGCGCCATCGCGGTTTGCAGGGGGTGCTGTTCGATCTGCCGGGGGTCATGCCGCTGGCGGAGGAGGAGCTGGCCCGCGCCGGTCTGGCGGACCGAGTCGCCCTGGCGCCCGGCAGTTTCCGCGAGAACGCGCTGCCCCGGGGGGCGGATGCCATTTCCTTGGTGCGGGTGCTTTACGATCACGACGACACGACCGTGCGCGCCTTGCTGGCCTCCGTGCTGGAGGCCCTGCCGCCCGGCGGGCGCCTGATCGTATCAGAGCCGATGTCGGGTGGTGCGCGGCCGGATCGGGCGACGGACGTCTATTTTTCCTTTTACACCATGTCGATGGGCACCGGGCGGGTTCGTTCTGCCCGCCGCATTGCCGCCCTGTGCAAGGAGGCCGGATTCGTCGGGATCGAAGGGCCGTACACAGCGCGCCCCTTCATCACCACTGTCCTGGTGGCACGGCGTCCAGACAGCGATATATGTAAAGTTTAATTGACACATGTGCGTGTCGTGTTATCCTGACATGTGAAATCGACCGCGACGGCGACGCCCGCCGCGCGGACGAAAAAAAGGGGGAGGGGCGAACATGCAGACACGCGCTGTCCTTCTGAATGGTCCGGGGGATCTGTCCTTGGAACAGCTCGATCTCAAGGCGCCCGGCGCGGGCGACATCGTGGTCGAGATCGCGCATTCCGGCATCTCTACCGGCACCGAAAAACTGTTCTGGTCCGGCGCCATGCCGCCCTTTCCGGGTATGGGCTATCCGCTGGTGCCCGGCTACGAGGCCGCCGGAGAGGTGGTCGAGGCCGCGTCCGGAACCGGCTTTCGCCCCGGCGACCGGGTCTTCGTGCCCGGGGCCGATTGTTTCGACGGAGCCTATGGCCTCTTCGGCGGGGCGGCGGGCGTGCTGGTCACGGAGGCCGCGCGGGTCACGCGCATCGACGCCGCACTGGGGGCCGAAGGCGCCTTGCTGGCCCTTGCCGCCACCGCCCGCCACGCGATGGCGGGCCTGGAAAAGCGGATGCCCGAGCTGATCGTCGGCCACGGGGTCCTGGGCCGCCTGCTGGCGCGCCTGACCGTGGCTGCGGGCGCCCCGGCGCCCACCGTCTGGGAACGTGCGCCGGACCGTCGCCAAGGGGGCGAGGGCTACGACGTCATCGCGCCCGAGGAGGATCCGCGCCGCGACTATGGCGCGATCTACGACGCTTCCGGCAATGCCGCGATACTCGACGACCTGATCGGACGCCTTGCGAAGGGCGGCGAGATCGTCCTGGCCGGGTTCTATCCTGACGGCCTGCGCTTTGCCTTTCCGCCCGCCTTCATGCGCGAGGCCCGCCTGCGGGTCGCCGCGGAATGGCAGCACGAGGACCTTGCCGCCGTGCGCGCCCTCGTGGACAGCGGCGCGCTGTCGCTGGCCGGGCTGATCTCTCATGCGGTGCCGGCCGAGCGGGCCGCCGGGGCCTACCGGACCGCCTTCGAGGACCCGGCCTGCCTGAAAATGATACTCAACTGGAAGGAAGCAGCGTGAAGGACGACGTGCAGAAACACACCGAGACCGACGTGCCCGACCTCAAGACCTTCGACCAGAGGCTGCGCGACGAGGCGCAGGAAGACCTGGCCGACCTGATCACCGAGGAACCGACCAGCAAGACCCAGATCATCGCGATCTACGGCAAGGGCGGCATCGGAAAATCCTTCACCCTGGCCAATCTCAGTCACATGATGGCCGAACAGGGCAAGCGCGTGCTGCTGATCGGCTGCGATCCGAAATCGGACACGACCTCTCTGCTCTTTGGCGGCAAGGCCTGCCCGACGATCATCGAGACTTCGACAAAGAAGAAGCTGGCCGGCGAAGAGGTTCAGATCGGCGATGTCTGTTTCAAGCGCGGCGGTGTCTTCGCGATGGAACTGGGCGGCCCCGAGGTGGGGCGCGGCTGTGGCGGACGCGGCATCATCCACGGGTTCGAACTGCTGGAAAAACTGGGGTTCCACGACTGGGACTTCGACTATGTCCTGCTGGATTTCCTGGGCGATGTCGTCTGTGGCGGCTTCGGCCTGCCGATCGCGCGGGACATGGCGCAAAAGGTGATCCTTGTCGCCTCGAACGACCTGCAATCGCTTTATGTCGCCAACAATGTCTGCTCGGCGGTGGAATACTTCCGCAAACTGGGCGGCAACGTCGGCGTGGCGGGGCTGGTGGTCAACAAGGACGACCATTCCGGTGAGGCGCAGGCCTTTGCCAAGGCGGTGGACATCCCGATCCTGGCGGCGATCCCGCAGGACGACGACCTGCGCAAGAAATCCGCAAACTACCAGATCGTCGGCACGGCACAAAGCCAATGGGGCGAGCTCTTCGCCGGCCTGTCACAGGCCGTCTCGGACGCACCGCCGGTGCGGCCCGCGCCGCTGGACCAGGACGCTTTGCTGGCGCTTTTCGACGGTTCGGACACCGGGGCGGGCGTGACGCTGGTCCCCGCCACCGATGCCGACATGCGCGGCAAGAACGCCAAGCCGCAGGAGTCGCTGGAGGTGATCTATGACGACGCCTGATCTGGCCAGCCCGGGGGGCGACGGATGCCATTCCGCCGCCGACCTGGACCGGGCCGCGCGCAGCGCCGGTCAAAGCGACCTGTTGGATCAATACGCCCGCGACTACCCGCAAGGCCCCCATGACAAGCCGCAAAGCATGTGCCCG
Source organism: Antarctobacter albus (assembly GCF_900101505.1). Classification (GTDB taxonomy): domain Bacteria; phylum Pseudomonadota; class Alphaproteobacteria; order Rhodobacterales; family Rhodobacteraceae; genus Antarctobacter; species Antarctobacter albus. Next base: position 10,009 of record NZ_FMZI01000019.1, on the reverse strand, counting down.
GCCTTCGGTTCCTTGCGCGTGGGTCTGCGGATGAAACGGGTGGCCACGGTCCTGTCGGGGTCGGCCTGCTGTGTTTACGGGCTGACCTTCGTTTCGCATTTCTACGGGGCGCGGCGGTCGGTGGGCTACGTCCCCTTCGATTCCGAAAGCCTGGTGACCGGCAAGCTGTTCGAGGACATCCGCGAGGCAGTACACAAGCTGGCCGATCCGGACCGTTTCGATGCCATCGTGGTGACGAACCTCTGTGTGCCCACCGCCTCCGGCGTGCCGTTGCGGCTACTTCCGGACGAAATCGACGGCGTGCGCATCGTGGGCATTGACGTGCCGGGCTTCGGCATTCCCACCCATGCCGAGGCCAAGGACGTGCTGGCGGGCGCCATGCTGAACTATGCCCGCCGCGAGGTCGAGGCCGGGCCGGTGGCCGCGCCCGAGGGTGGCGTGTCCGACCTGCCCACCGTGACCCTGCTGGGAGAGATGTTTCCCGCCGATCCGATGATGATCGGCGCGATGCTGGCGCCGATGGGACTGGCCGCCGGGCCCGTGGTGCCTTGCCGAGAGTGGCGCGAGCTGTATGCGGCGCTGGACTGCGGCGCCGTGGCTGCCATCCATCCTTTCTATACCGCCGCCGTGCGCGAGTTCCAGGCCGCCGGTCGCCCGATCGTGGGCAGCGCGCCCGTGGGCCATGACGGCACGGCCGCCTGGCTGGCCAGCATCGGCGAGGCCTTTGGCCTGTCAACGGACAGGGTGGCCGACGCGCAGAATGCCTTTTTGCCCGCCATCCGGGGGGCGCTGGAGGCGGCCCCGGTCAAGGGGCGGATCACGCTGTCGGGCTACGAGGGCAGCGAGCTCCTGGTGGCGCGCCTGCTGATCGAAAGCGGCGCCGAGGTGCCCTATGTCGGGACCGCCTGCGCGAAATCCCCCTGGTCCGCGGCGGATGCCGAATGGCTGCGCGCCCGGGGCGTGACGGTGACGTTCCGCGCCTCGCTGGAGAACGACCTGGCCGCGATGGAAGGGCTGCGCCCGGACCTCGCCATCGGTACGACGCCGGTGGTGCAAAAGGCCAAGGCGCTGGGCATTCCCGCGCTGTACTTCACCAACCTGATTTCGGCCCGGCCCCTGATGGGACCGGCGGGGGCGGGCAGCCTGGCCGAGGTCGTGAACGCGGCCATCGGCAACAAGCCCAGCATGGACCGGATGAAGGCCTTTTTCGAAGGTGTCGGCGAGGGCGATACCGCCGGTGTCTGGGAGGGCGCGCCCAATCTGCGCCCGGACTTCCGCGCGCTGAACCTCAAGAAACTGGAAAAGAAGGCCCGCGCCGCCAAGGCGGAGCAGATGATATGAGGGGGGTGACCTTTCATATCCGGCCGCTTGAACGCCCTTTTGCCAGTCGGGGAGGTGCCCCGTGCTGATCCAGGATCACGACAGGGCCGGGGGGTACTGGGGCGCGGTCTATGCCTTCTGCGCCGTCAAGGGTCTGCAGGTCATCATCGACGGCCCCGTGGGCTGCGAGAACCTGCCCGTCACGTCCGTCCTGCACTATACCGACGCGCTGCCGCCGCATGAACTGCCCATCGTGGTCAGCGGGCTGGGCGAAGAGGAACTGGGCCGCGACGGCACCGAGGGCGCGATGAAACGCGCCTGGGGCACGCTGGACCCGGCCTTGCCCGCGGTGGTCGTCACCGGCTCCATCGCCGAGATGATCGGCGGCGGCGTGACCCCGCAGGGCACCAACATTCAGCGCTTTCTTCCGCGCACCATCGACGAGGACCAGTGGCAGGCCGCCGACCGGGCGATGACCTGGCTGTTCACCGAATTCGGCATGACCAAAGGCCGGATGCCCAAGGAGAAAAAGCGCGAGGAAGGGGCGGCACCCCGGGTCAATATCCTTGGCCCCATGTACGGCGCCTTCAACATGCCCAGCGACCTGGCCGAGATCCGCCGCCTGGTCGAGGGGATCGGCGCCGAAGTCAACATGGTGCTGCCTCTGGGCGCCCACCTGGCCGAGATGCGCAACCTTGTGAATTCCGACGTCAACGTGGTGATGTACCGCGAATACGGGCGCGGCCTGGCCGAGGTGCTGGGCAAGCCCTACCTGCAGGCCCCCATCGGGGTCGAGAGCACGACGCTGTTCCTGCGCTCGCTGGGCGAACTGCTGGGGCTGGACCCCGAACCCTTCATCGAGCGCGAGAAACATTCGACCATCAAGCCGGTCTGGGATCTCTGGCGGTCGGTCACGCAGGATTTCTTTGCCACCGCGAATTTCGGCATCGTCGCCGGCGAAACCTATGCCCGCGGCATCCGCCAGTACCTGGAGTGCGACCTGGGCCTGCCTTGTGCCTTCGCCGTTTCGCGCTGCGCGGGGAAAAAGACCGACAACGACGCGATCCGCGCCATGATCGCCCGCGACCGGCCCCTGGTGCTGCTGGGGTCGATCAACGAGAAGATGTACCTGGCAGAGCTGAAATCCGGTCACGGACCCAGCCCCGCTTTCATCCCGGCCAGCTTTCCCGGCGCCGCGATCCGCCGCGCCACCGGCACGCCGATGATGGGCTACGCCGGGGCCACCTACCTGCTGCAGGAGGTCTGCAACGGGCTGTTCGACGCGCTGTTCCACATCCTGCCGCTGGGCTCCGAGATGGACGCCGCACAGGCGACACCGACACCGCTGCGCCGGAACCTGCCCTGGGACGAGGACGCCAGCCGCGCGCTGGACCGCCTGGTCGCCGCGCATCCGGTACTGACACGCATTTCCGCGGCCAAGACGCTGCGCGATGCCGCGGAGGAGGACGCGCAGCGCGCGGGCGCCGAGCGCGTGGCCCTCGCCGCCGTCGAGAGAGTTTCCGGCCTTGCCGGCCCAATCCAAGAGGAGGACTGACCGATGACCGACGTCACATCCAGCAGCCTGGGACAGACGCATGTCCGGCGCCGGCGCCGGGCCGAGTTCCACGTCTATTTCACCCTGATCTTCCTGCTTGCGTTGCCCTCGGAAACGATCGGCTGGGCGCGGGCGGTGATCCGCCAGAGGTCGCTGAACCTGCATGGCCCGCTGGCCCGCGCCTGGCGCGAGGCGGACCGAATCACGCCGATGATCTTCTCGGTCTGACCTCCCCGGGGGGCCGCCACCGAGACCCGACCTGACCGCCCGTCACGGGCGGACAGACCCCCTGAGGGACCGTGAAGGCCCCAAGGGACCCGGCCGCGGGGTTCGCGGCGTCAGCATAGCGTTCCGGAGGAAAGTTTATGGCTGATCAAAACGACCTGTCCTTCACAGGTCTCACCGACGAGCAGGCCCAGGAACTGCATTCCGTCTACATGAGCGGCCTCTGGCTGTTCGCGGCGGTCGCAGTGGTTGCCCACCTGGCAACCTACATCTGGGCCCCCTGGTTCTAGGAAAGGATATGGACGTGTCCAAGTTCTACAAGATCTGGCTCATCTTCGATCCTCGCCGCGTGTTCGTCGCGCAAGGCGTCTTCCTGTTCCTGTTGGCCGTCATGATCCACCTGGTGGTTCTGTCGAACGGCGTCAACTGGTTCGAGAACGCGGCCGCATCGCGTGCCGCGGCCGATGAGTGACCAGGGGACAATCGTCCCATGAAAGCGTTGCGGGCGGCCGGCCCGCCCGCAGCGAACGCACACCTCACACCTTAACGACGGCTTGAGATCTGATCGAACGGGCCGCCAAAAGCGGGGAAATACGATGGCGTTGCTCAGCTTCGAGAAAAAGTACCGCGTCCGCGGGGGGACGCTGATCGGCGGGGATCTCTTCGATTTCTGGGTCGGCCCCTTCTACGTCGGCTTCTTCGGTGTCACGACCGCCTTCTTTGCGGCCCTCGGCACCATCCTGATCTTCTGGGGGGCGGCCCACCAGGGCACGTTCAACCCCTGGCTCATAAACATCGCGCCGCCCGACCTGTCCTACGGGCTGGGGGCCGCGCCCCTGATGGAAGGGGGGCTGTGGCAGATCATAACGATCTGCGCCACCGGCGCCTTCATCAGCTGGGCCCTGCGCGAGGTCGAGATCTGCCGCAAGCTGGGGATGGGCTATCATGTGCCCTTCGCCTTCAGCTTTGCCATCCTGGCCTATGTCACGCTGGTGATCTTTCGCCCGGTGCTGATGGGCGCCTGGGGGCACGGCTTTCCCTATGGCATCTTCAGTCACCTCGACTGGGTCAGCAACACCGGCTACGCCTACCTGCATTTCCATTACAATCCCGCGCACATGCTGGCGGTCAGCCTGTTCTTTGGCACCACCCTCGCGCTGGCGTTGCATGGCGGGCTGATCCTCTCGGCGGCCAATCCCGAGAAGGGAGAGGAGATGAAGACGCCGGATCACGAAGACAGCTTCTTCCGTGACTTCATCGGCTACTCGATCGGCACGCTGGGCATTCACCGGCTGGGTTTCCTGCTGGCCATCAACGCGGTCTTCTTCTCGGCGGTCTGCATCATCATCTCGGGACCGGTCTGGACCAGCGGCTGGCCGGAATGGTGGAACTGGTGGCTCGATCTGCCGATCTGGCCCTCTCAGGCGGGAATGTGATCATGAGCGAATATCAGAACATCTTCACCCAGGTTCAGGTCGAAGGACCGGCCGAATGGGGCATGGACAACGACCTTGCCTCGGAACGTATCGTCACCCCGGGGTTCAGCCGCCTCGTCGGCTGGGTGGGCAACGCCCAGCTGGGGCCGATCTACCTGGGCTGGACCGGGATGATCAGCCTGGCCACCGGGGCGCTGGCGATCTTCATCATCGGGCTCAACATGCTGGCGCAGGTCGGCTGGTCGATCCCCGAGTTCCTGCGCCAGGGTTTCTGGCTGGCGCTGGAACCGCCCAGCCCGGAATACGGGCTGACCATCCCGCCGCTGAACGACGGCGGCTGGTACATCATCGCCTCGCTGTTCCTGCTGGTGGCGGTCTGTACCTGGTGGCTGCGCACCTACCTGCTGGCCGAACAGCACAAGATGGGCAAACATGTCGCCTGGGCCTTTGCCAGCGCGATCTGGCTGTTCCTGGTGCTGGGCCTGTTCCGGCCGATCCTGATGGGATCCTGGTCCGAGGCGGTGCCCTACGGGATCTTCCCGCACCTCGACTGGACCACCGCGTTCAGCATCCGCTACGGCAACCTCTACTACAATCCGTTCCACTGTCTCTCGATCGTCTTCCTTTACGGGTCGGTGCTGCTCTTCGCGATGCATGGTGCCACGATCCTGGCGGTCAGCCGGTTCGGCGGCGACCGCGAGCTGGAACAGATCGTCGACCGGGGTACGGCCTCGGAACGGGCGGCACTGTTCTGGCGCTGGACGATGGGGTTCAACGCGACGATGGAGGGCATTCACCGCTGGGCCTGGTGGTTCGCGGTGCTGACCCCGATCACCGGCGGCATCGGCATCCTGCTGACGGGAACGGTCGTCGACAACTGGTTCATCTGGGCGCAGGAACACCATTTCGCGCCGATGTATGACGGCAGCTATGGCTACGAGGCCTACGGGACCTACGAAGCCTTCATCGGACGGGAGTGAGCGCGATGTTCAAATGGTTTGACAAATGGAACCGCGAGCACCCCGCCGATATCGAACGCCCGGCGATCCTGACCGGCGTGGCCGGGGCGGTGGTGCTGGCCGTGGTTGCCGTGATGGCGCTGGGCCAGCCCTACAAGACCGACAGCCTGCAAACCGGCCCGCGCGGCAACGGCATGTCGGTGCCCGAGTTCGTTTCCGACCTCGCCGTGCCCGACCCGGCCATTGCCGAGCTGTTCGATGACCCGCCCTATGTGCCCGAAGAGGGCGAGGAGCTGGCGGGCGACATCTACCAGAACGTCCAGGTTCTGGGCGATCTGACCGACGCCAACTTCAACCGGCTGATGGCGGCGATGACCCGATGGGTCGCGCCAGAGCAGGGCTGTGCCTATTGCCACGGCGACGGCGATCTCGAAACCTACGGCGAGGACACCCTTTACACCAAGGTCGTCTCGCGCCGGATGATCGAGATGACCCGCAACATCAACGAGAACTGGGACGCGCATGTGAACGCCAACAAGCAGGTCGGCGTCACCTGCATGACCTGTCACCGGGGCCAGAACGTGCCCAGCGACATCTGGTTCAAGATGGGCGAGGTCAACATGGCCGCCGCCGGCTGGTCGGCGGTGCAGAACCGGGCGACGCCGCTCACCTCCTACACCTCGTTGCCGACGGACGCGTTGGAGAAATATCTGCTGGATGGTGACATGATCGGCGTGCACGACCTGGAAAGCCGCGTCGCCGCGCGACCGGGGGACGAGGGCGTGCCGACGATCCAGGACGCGGAACGCACCTATGCGCTGATGAACTACGTCGCCAATTCGCTGGGGGTGAACTGCACCTTCTGTCACAACACCCGCGCCTTCTACGACGGCGGGCAGGTGACGCCGCAATGGGCGACCGAAAGCCTGGGCATCCAGATGGTGCTGGAACTGAACAACGACTACCTGGTGCCGCTGGCCGAGGTGCTGGCCGAGGACCGGCTGGGACCGGTGGCGGGTGACGCACCCAAGGTCGCCTGCCGCACCTGTCACAAGGGCTATCAGCAGCCCCTGCAGGGCACCAATGTGATTGCCGACTGGCCCGAACTGGCGACCTCTGAGGCGCCGGACTACGGCCAGTAAACTCCCGGGGCGGGGCGGCCTGGTGTCGCCCCGGTCCTTTCAGTCCGGCCTGCCGCGCCGCTTGCCCTCTCGTGGTGGCGCCATGCCGGACCAGCGACAGGAGCGCGCGATGACCCTTGCTGACAAACCCCACACACCGTTTCTTGACCGGGTGGCCGGTCCGTCGGACCTGCGCCGGATGCCCGACACGGATCTCGCCGCGCTGGCGGACGAGTTGCGGGCCGAAGTGATCTCGGCCGTGTCGCAGACCGGCGGGCACCTCGGGTCCTCGCTGGGCGTGGTCGAGCTGAGCGTGGCGATCCACGCGGTCTTCGACACGCCCAAGGACAAGCTGATCTGGGACGTGGGCCACCAGTGTTATCCGCACAAGATCCTGACCGGGCGCCGCGACCGCATCCGCACCCTGCGCCAGAAGGACGGGCTGTCCGGCTTCACCAAGCGCACGGAATCCGAACATGATCCCTTTGGCGCGGCGCATAGTTCGACCTCGATCAGCGCGGCGCTGGGGTTCGCGGTGGGCCGCGACATGGGCCGGCCCACGGGTGACGCCATCGCCGTGATCGGCGACGGGGCGATCAGTGCCGGCATGGCCTACGAGGCCCTGAACAACGCCGGCGCCGAGGGGCGGCGGCTGTTCGTGATCCTCAACGACAACGAGATGAGCATCGCGCCCCCGGTCGGGGCCATGTCGTCCTACCTCAGCCGGATGTACGCCGCCGAGCCGGTGGCGCGGATGCGCTCGATGGTCGAGGGGATGGAGGCCGCCATGCCCGAACCGATGCGCAGCGGCGCCCGCCGCGCGCGTCAACTGGTGACCGGGCTGGGCGGCTCCGGCACGCTTTTCGAGGAACTGGGCTTCGACTATGTCGGGCCGATCGACGGTCATGACATGAGCCAGCTCTTGCCGGTGCTGCGCGCGGCACGGGCGCGGGCGCGCGGCCCGGTCCTGATCCATTGCTGCACCGTCAAGGGCAAGGGCTATCCTCCCGCCGAGACCAGCGCCGACCGCGGGCATGGCGTGTCCAAGTTCGACCCCGCCACCGGGCCGCAGGCCAGTCCCGCCAAACCCGGCGTCGCGCCCAGCTATACCAGCGTCTTCGGCACGGCCCTGACGCAGGAGGCCGCGCGCGACGACCGGATCGTCGCCGTGACGGCGGCCATGCCCGATGGCACTGGCCTGTCCAAGATGGCGGCGCGCTTTCCGAACCGGGTCTTCGACGTGGGCATCGCCGAACAGCATGGCGTGACCTTTGCCGCCGGCATGGCGGCCAGCGGGCTGCGTCCCTTCTGTGCGATCTACTCGACCTTCCTGCAGCGCGGCTATGACCAGGTGGTGCATGACGTCGCCCTGCAGAACCTGCCGGTGCGCTTTGCCATCGACCGGGCGGGCCTTGTGGGGGCGGATGGCGCCACCCATGCCGGGGCCTATGACATGGCCTACCTGTCGAACCTGCCGGGGTTCACTGTCATGGCCGCCGCCGACGAGGCCGAGCTGATGCACATGGTGGCCACCGCCGCCGCCCATGACGAAGGGCCCATCGCCTTTCGCTATCCCCGCGGCGCGGGCACCGGCGTCACACTGCCGGAACGGGGCGAGGTGCTGGAGATCGGGCGCGGCCGCGTGCTGGAAGAGGGCGAGGACATCGCGATCCTGTCCTGCGGGGCGCATCTGCCGCAATGCCGCGAGGCCGCCGCCGCCCTGCGCGAGGCGGGCCATACCGTCACCCTGGCCGATGCCCGTTTCGTCAAGCCGCTGGACAGCGACCTGCTGCGCCGTCTCGCGCTTGGCCACAGGGCGCTGGTGACGGTCGAACAGGGCGCCGAGGGCGGGTTCGGGTCCGTGGTGCTGCACGCGCTGGCCTGGATGGGGCTGTTGGACCGTGGTCTTGCGATCCGCACCATCTGCCTGCCGGACAGGATCATCGAACAGGCCAGCCCGGACGAGATGTACGCAAACGCGGCCATGACCGCCGGCGACATCTTCGAGGTCGCCCAGGGCGCGCTTGGCACCCGTGCCAAGGTGACGCCGCTGGCCCTGGCGCGCTGACCTGCGCCAAAGAAACGCCGCGCCCCCGGGCAGGGGGCGCGGCGTTTTCCTGTTCGGGGTCGTGTCAGTCGGCGCTGGCCTCGTCCATCTCGGGTTCGGGCCCGACAGAGACCAGGTAGGCCCAGACGTTCGCCGCATCCTCGTCGCTGCGGGCGCGGAAGGTCATCTTGCCCCGGGCCGAGCTGTCGTCGAGGTAGTCCTTGAGGAAATCAGTGGCATTGCGGACGTAGGGCACGAAATGCTCTTCGTCCCAGGCCAGCCCCGCCTCTCCAGCGGCGACCATCGAGTCCGAGTAGTTGAAATCCTCGTAGGTGCCCGCCGTTCGACCGGCGACGCCATAGAGGTTGGGGCCGACCTTGCCGCCCTTCTGGATCTCATCGCCCTCGGGAGAGACGATCATGTGGCAGGCGCGGCACTGGCGAAAGACCTTTTCCCCTTCCTCGGGATCGCCGGTCGCATGGCTTTCCGCAAGCACGGGGGTCGAGACCGCGCAGAAGGCGGCGGCTATGACAAGTGGTTTCATTCGTACTCCTCCCTTTTGAGTGACGTAGTGCGGATCTTCGGGGAATCGAGAACAGCCCCTCACGCGACGGCATGCGCGATGGCGCATTGCTTCCACAATACGGTGAGGGCCTCGACCAGGTGGTCGATGTCGGCGTCCGAATGCAGCGGTCCCGGGGTGAAGCGCAGGCGCTCGGTGCCCTTGGGCACGGTCGGATAGTTGATCGGCTGCACGTAGATCCCCCAGTCGCGCATCAGGATGTCCGCCAGCATCCGGCATTTCACCGGGTCCTTGATCATCACCGGGATGATGTGGCTGTCATTGGCCAGGTGCGGGATGCCGTGCCGGTCCAGCGCCGCGCGCAGGCGCGCTACCTGGCGGCGTTGCTGCCGGCGCTCGGCGTCGGAGATCTTCAGATGCGCGATCGAGGCCTGGGCCGCGGCCGCGACCGCCGGCGGCAGCGCGGTGGTGAAGATGAACCCCGAGGCAAAGCTGCGGATGAAATCGCAGAGCGCCCGCGAGCCCGAGACATAGCCGCCCATGCAGCCATAGGCCTTGCCCAGCGTGCCCTCGATCAGGGTGATCCTGTCGGCCAGGCCGCGGGCCTCGGCGATGCCGCCGCCGCGCGGACCGTAAAGCCCCACGGCGTGCACCTCGTCGAGATAGGACATGGCGCCGTGGCGTTCCGCCACCTCGACGATCTCGGCCATCGGGCAGATGTCGCCATCCATCGAGTAGACGGATTCGAAGGCGACGATCTTGGGCGCGTTGGCGGGCAGCGCCGCCAGCTTGCGGTCCAGGTCCTCGGGGTCGTTGTGTTTCC
>NZ_FMZI01000003.1 GCF_900101505.1 Antarctobacter albus | reverse complement strand
AGGCGCCGACCATGTCGGCGATCTGGCGCATGCGGGCGAAATCGATCTGGCGCGGGATGGCAGAGCCGCCGGCGATGATCATCTTGGGCTGGTGTTCCTTGGCCAGCGCCTCGACCTGGTCGTAATCCAGCGTGTTGTCCTGCTGGCGGACGCCGTACTGGATGGCGTTGAACCACTTGCCGGACTGGTTCGGCTTGGCACCGTGGGTCAGGTGGCCGCCGGCGTCCAGGCTCATGCCCAGGATGGTGTCGCCGGGCTTGATCAGCGCCTGGAAGACGCCCTGGTTGGCCTGACTGCCCGAGTTCGGCTGCACGTTGGCGAATTCGCAGTCGAACAGCTGCTTGGCGCGGTCGATGGCCAGGTTCTCGGCCACGTCGACCCACTGACAGCCGCCGTAGTAGCGCCGGCCGGGATAGCCCTCGGCGTACTTGTTGGTCATGACGGCGCCCTGCGCCTCCATCACCGCGCGCGAGACGATGTTCTCGGAGGCGATCAGCTCGATCTCGTCGCGTTGCCGGCCAAGCTCGCCGGTGATCGAGCCAAACAGTTCAGGGTCGCGCGAGGCGAGGGACTCGGTGAAAAAACCGTCCGGTCGGTGCGAGACATTCATGGGTATTGCTCCTTGTCCTGTCAGCCGGTCCAGCCAAGGCCGGCGGATATGCAGTTCATGCTTTGCATCAACTGGATTCGATGACGGTTTCCGTCCTCCTGGCGCACCAGCCGCAGGAGATGCACCTGCGCCTCGTGGGCCGAACGCAGCGCGGCCTCGTGCCGGGTGATCCGCGCCACCGCGTTGGGAAACCGCGAACCCAGCGGCGTGCCGGTCAGACGTTCGATTGCGGCGACAGACCGTTCGTGTTCGGCCTCGATCATGCCAAAGACCGCCTCTGCCTCGGTCTGGTCCTCGACCAGTCCGGCATAGATCTCGGCAATGTCCAGGCGGACCATCAGCAGCGATTTCTCGACCTCGTCGATGCACAGCCGGAACAGCGGCAGATCCCGCATTGCCCGCACCAGCGCCTTCTCGCCCCCCGCTCCGCGAATGGATTGGAAGTCCTGCAGAGCCTGGCCGAACCCGTACCAGCTGCTGATCATGTGACGGTTCTGGCTCCAGGCAAAGACCCAGGGAATTGCCCGCAGGTCGGACAGGGTTGCGGCCCCGAAACGGCGTGCCGGGCGCGATCCGATCTTCAACAGCGCCAGTTCGTTCACCGGGCTGGCCTGGTTGAAATAGGGCAGGAACGACGGGTGCTGCAGCAGCGTCTGGTAGGTGGTCTGGCTGAGGCTGGAGAGGGTCTCCATCACGTCCTCGGCCTCGGGATCGACGGTCTCGAAGGCAGGCGCCGTGCTGTGGCGCATGACCGAGGAGGCCAGCAGTTCCAGTTGCGCGGCGGCGGTGCCGGTGTTGGCATATTTCGCCGTCACCACCTCGCCTTGTTCGGTCAGACGCAGCGTGCCGTTCAGCGTGCCGCGCGGCTGGGCCGCGATTGCCCGGTCGGTCGGCGCACCACCCCGGCTGACGGAACCGCCCCGCCCGTGAAAGAACACCGGCCGCGCGCCATGCCCGGCAATCGCGCGGGTGATCGCACGTTGCGCCCGGTCGAGCGACCAGCTGGAACAGAGGAAACCGCCGTCCTTGTTGCTGTCGGAATAGCCCAGCATGATTTCCAACCGCCCGTCCCGGTCCTTCATGCTGCGGGCCGCCAACGGAATTGCCAGCACGTCGCGCAGGATCGCAGGCGCCGCGCGCAGGTCCTCGATGGTTTCGAACAGCGGCACGACCTTGAGCGACAGGCGTTCGGCGCCGAACCCGGCGTAGCGGGCCAGGAGCAGCACCGCCAGAAGATCATCCGCGGATCGTGTCATGGACAGGATGAATGGCCCGATGGCCTCGGGGTCCGGACCGTCATGCACTTCGCGGATCAACCGCAAAAGCGACATCAGCTCGGCAGCCTCTTCGCCGAGGCGCGCATGGTCGACAAAGGGCAGGCCCGCCTGCCCCACCTCGCGCCGCAAGCGCGCGGACCAATCGGCGGACAGCGCCTCTGGCGCGGCGTCCACGGCGTTCCAGACCGCCTCCAGCGTGCGGGTCACGACGTCGGAGTTCTGGCGAATGTCCAGCGTATGCGCGCGGAAGCCAAAGGTGCTGGCCTGCCAGCGCAGCGGGCGGATGAGTTGTTGTGCAAGCCGGGTCGCGTCGATGGCGTCCAGCGCCGCCTCGACACTGTGGAGGTCGGCGAGAAAACCAGAGACATCGCGATAGCCGCCTGACGCAAGGCACTGCCGCATGGCCGTGCCCGCCTGGCGGAAGATCTCGTTCGGGTTGCGCTGCGCACAGAGGTCCGGATCGGAGCTGCGGGTCTCGACGATCCGGGCCAGCGCATCTCGGTGCGGACGCGGGACGGCGACGATCTTTTCGGACACGCTGAGCCGGGGAATGATCCGGTCCAGGGCCATGACGTATTCCTCGAGGATCATCTCGCGCGAGCGACCGATCGCATCGCGCGTCACCTCGGCGGTCACGTTGGGATTGCCGTCACGGTCGCCGCCGATCCAGGAATGGAACCGGATGCAGCAGTGGTCGCGCCCCGTCGGGCCGAAGACCGCGCTGACTGCGTCATGGTACCGTTCGAACAGGCGTGGCACGGCCTCGAAGAGGCTGGTGCGGTAGAATTGCAGGCCCCAGTCGATCTCGGAGGCGAGGCTGGGACGTTCCATCCGCAGTTCGCCCGTCAGCCAGAGCAGGTCGATTTCCATCTCCAGCGTTTCTTCCAGCCGCACGATTTCGCGCGGGCTCCAGCGCATGGTCTCGAACAGGACCAGCGTGCGGTAGATGCGGCGATGGATTTCCATGACCGAGACGCGCTTGGCCTCTGTCGGATGGGCGGTGATCGTCGGACCGACGGACAGCTGACCCTCGGACAGCAATCGCTGCATGGCAGGGCGCTGATCCTCGGGGCAGTCGGCCAGGGCCTTGTGAAACCCGCCCTCGCCCGGGTCGCCATCCTGTTCGGCCAGGCGCCCGGTGCGGATCGTCAGGTTTTCGTCCATGATCTGCTGCAGGTGGAACCAGATCGTGCTGGCCTGCAGGTGATCGGCGTAGTCGCCTTCGTCCCAATGGGTGACACCGTCCTCGATGGATTGCGCCACATGCGGCGCGCGACGGTGGAGAACCTTCAGCCACGCCCCGCGCAGGCGGCGGTACACGTCTTCCGCATATTGATCGGGGGCTTCAAGCCCCGCAGGTTCTGCCACCATCTGCATCATGCCACCTGGTCGCCGGGGGTCCGGCCCTCGAAGAAATCGACGAGATTGTCGAGTACGCGCAAGCCCATCGCGGTGCGGGTTTCCTCGGTCGCGCTGCCGAGGTGGGGCAACATCACCAGGTTGTCGCAATCCAGAAGGATCGGGGCCACCTTGGGTTCACCGTCGAAGACATCCAGCGCCGCGCCGCCGATGCAATCGTACATCAGCGCCTGGGCCAATGCGTGCTCGTCGATCACCTCGCCGCGGGCCGTGTTGATCAAAAAGGCGCCGGGCTTCATCAGGTCCAGCCGGTGCGAGTTGATGAGGTGCCGGTTGGCCGCGCCGCCGGGACAATGCAAAGAAACGAAGTCGCACTGAGGCAACAGGTCCTCGATCGTGTCGACCTGCACCGCGTTGTAACGGTCCAGCACGTCCTGCGCGACGCGCGAGCGGTTCTGCACGAGGATCTTCATGCCGAAACCGAAATGCGCGCGCTGTGCCATCGCCTGGCCGATCCGACCGAACCCCACGATGCCCAGAACCTTGCCAGAGACCTTGGCCCCCACCAGATGCGTCGGCCGCCAGCCGGTCCACTGCCCGGCACGCAACTCGCGCTCACCCTCGCCCGCGCGGCGGGCCACCATGAGCATCAGCGTCATGGCCAGATCCGCGGTGCATTCCGACAGCACGTCCGGCGTGTTGGTGACGGCGATGCCCAGCTTTTTCGCCGCATCGGTGTCGATATGGCTGAAGCCCACGCCGTAATTGGCCAGGATGCGGGTGCGCGCCTTGCTCACGTCCATTGCCTCGCTGCCCAGCCCGTCGGTGACGGTCGGCAGGATGGCGTCGAACTTGCCCAGGGCGTCGCGGAAATCCTCGGCGCTCATGGGACGGTCCTCGACGTTGAAGACCGTGTCGAACCGTTCCGCCAGTTCAGCCTCGACCGTCTGGGGCCAGCGGCGCGTGACAAGCACGCGCGGCCGGTTGTTCAGGATGGCGGGGGCATTCATCATGCGGCCTCCTTCTGCATCACCTTCGCAATAGTGTCGCCGATCTCGGCCGGATGCGGAGCGACGGTGACACCCGCTGCGGTCAGGATCTCGACCTTTTCGCTGGCGCTTTCGCCGAAGGCCGAGATGATCGCACCCGCATGGCCCATCGTGCGGCCCTTGGGGGCGGTCAGGCCCGCGACATAGGCGACCACCGGCTTGGTGACGTGATCGCGGATATAGGCCGCGGCTTCTGCCTCTTGCGGGCCGCCGATCTCACCGATCATGCAGATGACGTGGGTCTCGTCGTCCGCCTCGAAATGTTCGAGGATGTCCTTGAAGGACGAGCCGTTGATCGGGTCGCCACCGATACCCACGGAGGTCGAGATACCGATGCCGTGCTCCTTGAGCTGCGCGGCGGCCTCGTAGCCCAGCGTGCCCGAGCGACCGATGATGCCGACGTGGCCCGGCAGGTAGATATGGCCGGGCATGATCCCCAAGAGCGCCTTGCCCGGGCTGATGGTACCGGCGCAGTTCGGGCCGGTCAGGACCATCCGGCGATCCTTGGGATAGCGATACATGTAGCGCTTGACGCGGATCATGTCCTGGGCCGGGATGCCGTCGGTGATGCAGACGCAGTACTTGATGCCCGCATCGGCCGCTTCCATGATGCTGTCGGCGGCAAAGGGCGGCGGCACGAAGACCAGGCTGGCCTCGGCGCCGGTGGCGGCCACCGCGTCCTCGACCGTGTCGAAAACGGGCACGCCCTCGACCGTCTGGCCGCCCTTTCCGGGGACCACGCCGCCGACGACATTGGTGCCGTAGGCGATCATGTCCGCGGTATGGAACCGCGCCATCTTGCCGGTGATGCCCTGGACGATGACGGGGGTGCCTCTGTCGATGAAGATGCTCATTGGACTGCCCTCATGTTGGAGCCCTGGGAAAGGTCGTTCTGCCAGGCGCCGACGGCGCGCTGTGCCGCTTCGATCAGCGTGGTGGCGCGGATGATCGGAAGGCCGGACTTGGCCAGGATCTTCTGCCCCTCCTCGACATTGGTACCCGCAAGGCGGACCACCACCGGCACATCGACCTTCACCTCCTTCAGCGCCTGGACGACGCCCTCGGCGACCCAGTCGCAGCGGTTGATGCCCGCGAAGATGTTGACCAGCACGGCCTGGACGTTGTCGTCGGACATCACCAGACGAAAGGCCTTGGCGACGCGTTCCGGGGTGGCACCGCCGCCGATGTCCAGGAAGTTGGCGGGTTCGCCCCCGGCCAGCTTGATCGTGTCCATCGTGGCCATTGCCAGGCCCGCACCGTTCACGATGCAGCCGATATTCCCTTCCAGCCCGACATAGGACAGGCCCCGGTCGGCGGCACGGCTTTCGCGCGGGTCTTCCTGGCTCTTGTCACGCAGCTCGCTGATCTGCGGGTGGCGGAACAGCGCGTTGTCGTCAAAGGTCATCTTGGCATCGAGCGCAAGAATGCGGTTGTCGCCCGTCACCACCAGCGGGTTGATCTCGACCATCGTGGCGTCATGTTCGCGGAAAGCCCGGTAGCAGCCCTGCAGCGTGCGCACCATCGGTGCGGTCAGCGCCGGATCCATGCCCAGCTTGAACGCGATCTGGCGGCACTGGAAGTCCTGCAGCCCCACGGCGGGTTCGACGGTCGCCCGCACGATGCTGTCGGGACGGTTGGCAGAGATCTCCTCGATCTCCATCCCGCCTTCGGCAGAGGCCACGATCATCACCCGCTGCGAGGTCCGGTCGAGGACGAACCCAAGGTAGATCTCGCGTTCGATCGGCACGGCGGCCTCGACGTAGACACGGTAGATGCCTTTGCCCTCGGGGCCGGTCTGATGCGTGACCAGCTTGCGGCCAAAGAGCGACTCGCAGGTTGCCTGGATCTCGGCATCGCTGTCGCAGACCTTGACGCCGCCGGCCTTGCCGCGGCCACCGGCATGAACCTGGGCCTTGACCACCCAGCGCTCACCGCCCAGTTCCCGGGCACGGTAGGCCGCCTGTTCCGGACTGTAGGCCAGCGCCCCCGGGGGGCTGTGCACTCCGAAATTGGCCAGGATTTCCTTGGCCTGGTACTCATGAATGTCCATGATCTTTCCTCCTCCGAAAGATTGGCACGTGTTCTGATTATTCGGCCGCGACCGCGCGATCGTAGACGCCGTTCAACGCCTCGGTCACACGGACATCGTCCACCTCGCCGCCCAGCGCGCGGATCGCATCCGCGAACCGGGTGACGATGTCGGTGATCGCCTCGCGGCTCAGCAGGTTGAGAATGCCGATCCGGATCTGCACCGGCTCCGACAGGGTCGGCCAGATACCGAAGTTCTGCGCCCGACAGGCCTGGACAAGTTCCATCTCGCGGCCCGCCAGTGCCTTGGGCAGGTTCAGGACGACCAGCGAGGTCATGTTCGACGTCACCTCGCAGCCCATCGCCTGCACCGCGCGGCGCAGTGCCGTTTCGTGGTGGGCATAATCCTTGGCCCGCTCCGCGATGCCCTGTTGCAGGGTGATGCGCAGCGCCTCGTGGAAGGCGGCAACCGCGTAGGCGGAATGGGTCCGGTGATAGGTGCCCTTTTCAACGTCCTTGCCGTCGATGATGCCCCAGTGGCGGGCTTCCATGATCGGGTGATGCACAAAGGTGCGGGTGCCGGTCTTTTTCAGGGTCTCAATGTAACGGTCGCTGAAGGAGACAGGCGCGTAGGTCAGCGGCAGGCAGCAGATGCCCTTTTGCGGGCAGGAAGCCCAGCCATGCACACCCGGGTAGTCGTCGATGCGGAAGTTCTCGACCCCCAGAGACGAGACCGCGTCGACGAGGCCCATCACGTCGTGCTTTTCACAGGCCGCACTGAAACCGGCGATGTCGTTGATGCGGCCCGAGCCGGTTTCCCAATGCGCCATCGCGGCCCACTTGGGCTTGTGCTCGGCCAGCGCGGCCTCGACCATGCCCCCGGTCACGGACATGCCGTGCGGCACATCGACGATGATGACCGATGCGGGTTTCGGATCCAGCGGGCTCAGCGCCAGTTCGGCGGCGGTGGCCGCCTTCATCCGGACGGTCAGACCGTCGATGCCCGAGAAGGTGCCGTTGGTGAAGACCACGACCTTGTCACCCGGCATCACGGCGCTGAACATCACGTCCAGGCCGCTCCACCCGGTTCCGGCAACGCCGAAGGTGTGCACGTTCTCCGTACCCCAGACCTGGCGCAGCATGTGCTTGCACTCGACCATGCCACGCAGGACGTCGCCATGCATGTGATCGGCCAGCCCTGCCCCGGCATAGGCCGCCAGCACCCGCGCGTCGGTGTTGCCCGGTCCGGGGCCCGCGGCGATGGTTTCGGGGATTTCGAGCTTGGGGAATAGCTGCGCAACGGTCATGATCGCTCCGTTCGTTCACTTGAGGGGACTAGTTGTTTCCCCTCGGTTATAAAATTGCTTGCTCACAGGAAAAACGTTCCTTAATCCTGCTTTTGGGCATCCAAATGGGTGGGGAAATTACCATCCTTTTTGGCAAGTATCCCGTTGTATGCCGTTTTAGACCCTGCCCAAAGGGGTAGTTTATCACGGAAATGCGAAGAAAATCAGGGGGCTAAAGTGCAGAGAGAACGCATCGACATCATGCTGGGCGACGGCAATCCGCTGGTCCTGTCGGCCATGTCCGAAGTGTTCGAACGCGATCCCCGATTCTCGCTTGTGGCGACCAGCGCCACCGCCGAAGGGTTCCTGGGGATGATCATGCGGGTGCCGGTAAAGGTCTGCGTGATCGACTGGAACATCCCGGCGCTGGGGGCGGAAAAGCTGATCGAGGTGCTGCGCGCACAGGAAAACGCGCCGCGCATCGTCGTCTATGGCCATGACACCGACGCCGCCGTACCGCGCCAGGCGATGGCTTCGGGCGCGGCGGCCTTCGTATCGCGGGCCGCCCCGACCGACGCGCTGGTGCAAACCTGCCTCGACGTGGCCGCGGGCAAGATGGTCTTCCCCTACCTCGACATCCGCGAGCTGAAGACCGATCCCATCAGCACCCTGTCCCGCAAGGAGCGTGCGATTCTGGATGCCCTGGCCGAGGGACTGACCAACAAGCAGCTTGCCGCGCGGCTCGAGATATCGACCAATACGGTCAAGTTCCATTTGTCGAACATCTTTGACAAGCTCTCGGTCAAGAATCGCGCCCAGGCCATCGCGCATTTCTACGCGTCAAAGGCGAAAAGCGGCGGATGACACGGCGCGCTGTGTGCACTGGTATGCAAAAAAATTTATTGACAGGAATACCGATTTCCCAAATGCAAATAGGGGTCCGACCCAATTTTCCTGTCAGAAAGGACCCTGACCATGTCTTTCCACGCCATCGACCAGGCGCCCGCACGGCTTAATCGCTCGGAACTGGCCGTGCCCGGCTCTCAGCCTCAAATGTTTGAAAAAGCGGCACAATCCGATGTCGACGTAATCTTCCTCGACCTCGAGGACGCAGTTGCGCCCGACGAAAAGGCGCAGGCCCGCAAGAACATCATCAAGGCCCTGAACGAAATCGACTGGGGCACCAAGACCATGTCCATCCGCATCAACGGGCTGGACACGCATTACATGTATCGCGACGTGGTCGACGTGGTCGAACAGGCTGGCGAACGGCTGGACCTGATCATGATTCCGAAGGTCGGCACCGCCGCCGACGTCTACGCGATCGACATGATCGTGACCCAGATCGAAGACGCGATGGGCCTGAAAAAGCGCATCGGTTTCGAGCACATCATCGAAACCGCGCTTGGCATGCAGAACGTGTCGGAAATCGCCGCCGCCTCCAAGCGCAACGAGAGCCTGCACTTCGGTGTCGCCGACTACGCGGCTTCGACCCGGGCGCGGACCACGATCATCGGCGGCGTGAACCCCGACTACTCGGTCCTGACCGACCCCGACGCCAACAACGCCCGTGAAACCCACTGGGGCGACATGTGGCACTATGCACTGGCCAGGATGGTGGTTGCCGCACGCGCCAACGGTTTGCGTCCGATCGACGGCCCCTTCGGCGACTTCCAGGACCCCGACGGCTATCGCGCCGCCGCCAAGCGCGCCGCCGTTCTGGGCTGCGAGGGCAAATGGGCGATCCACCCCAGCCAGGTCGCGCTGGCCAATGAGGTCATGAGCCCCTCCGAGGCCGAAGTGACCAAGGCCGAGCGCATCCTGGCCGCGATGGCCGAGGCCGAGGCCGCCGGCAAGGGCGCGGTTTCGCTCGACGGGCGGCTGATCGACTATGCTTCGATCCGTCAGGCCGAAGTTCTGGTCGAGAAGGCGCGTCAGATTGCTGCCGGATAAGATCCCGGCATTGAAAGGCGATGCGGCCCGGGCATTTCGGGCCGCGATCCGCCGTGCCGACCCGGCACTGGCCATGCGCGAGAGCCTGGGGCAGCATCCGCTGCCCCGCCCGGCGCATGGGTGCCGGACCATTGTCCTTGCCCTCGGCAAGGCCGCCCCCGCAATGCTGCGCGCAGTCCTGCCCCGCATCAGCGGGCCGCGGGTGATGATCTGCGTCACCCATCGCGAGAACCAGGAACAGGTCCCGGGCGCCGAGGTCTACCGGGCCGGCCACCCCGTTCCCGACACCGTGGGCGCGCGCGGCGCCGAACGGATGCAGGAAGTTCTGAAAAGCGCCGTCGCGGGCGACGTCGTGATCGCCCTGATCTCGGGAGGTGGCTCTGCCCTGCTTCCCGCACCGCCGGATGGTGTCAGCCTGGAAGACAAGCAGGCGCTCAACCGCCTGCTTCTGGACAGCGGGCTGGACATCGTGGCGATGAACCTTGTCCGGCAGCAAGTCTCGCAGCTGAAAGGCGGCGGGATGTTGCGGCTGGCCGCCCCCGCGCTCGTCACTGCCTACATCCTCTCGGACGTGATCGGTGACGACCTGCGCGCCATTGCCAGCGGCCCCAGCGTCGCGCCCATCGGCACGCCGGGACAGGCGCGCAACCTGCTGCATTCGATGGGCCTGTTCAACCGCATGCCCGAAAGTATCCAGCGCCACCTGCGCAACGCGCCGCGAGCAAACGCGAACCTCACGGCCAGAAATCACCTGATTGGTGGCAACCGCGAAAGCGTGCAGGCCGCCGCCGAGGAACTGCGCCCAGACTACGAGATCCATGTCATCGAGGACCCGCTGACCGGCGACGTGAACGAGGCCGTCTGCAAGACCTTTCGGACACTGCGTGATGTCGGACCATCGGACAAGCCGCGCGCGTTCCTCTGGGGCGGCGAAACCACCGTTCAGGTGCGCGGCGGCGGATTGGGTGGGCGGAACCAGGAACTGGCCTTGCGGATGGCGGCGCTTGCCGACGCCGAACCGATCGCAGCGCCTTGGGTCTTTCTTTCGGCCGGAACGGACGGGCGGGACGGACCGACCGACGCGGCTGGCGCGATTGTCGACCAGAACACCCTGGCCCGCATCCGAGGCAAAGGGCAGTCCCCGACAGAGTACCTGGACCGCAACGACAGCAACGCCGCCTTGCGCCTGTCCGAAGACCTGCTGATCACCGGCGCAACCGGCACAAATGTTGCCGATGTACAGATCCTGCTGATCGGCTGAGGCTTCAGCCTCGGCGCAAGGCCCCATGATCACGCAAGACTTCGCGATCCTGCGTGTCTTCGCCTTGGCGCCAATCGGGGACATCGTTCACCAGCATATGCGCGGCCCGTTGCAGGGTCGCGCGCATCTTTTCCACCGCCGGCCCCGTCAGCCCCACATCGGCCAGCGCCCTGTCGAACGTCTGCAGCCACAGCTCCGCATCCGCTTCGCGGATCGGGATATGGGCATGTATTTCGCGCAGGTTCATGTGACCATTGCGCTCGCGGTAGTACGGCCTGCCGCCAAGAAACCCGCTCATGAACTCGAATTGAGCCTGGCGGGTGTGGGACAGCCCATGTCCGCGGAAATGCAGGCGGTGCAATTCATGCACCGCCGGGTCACTTTCCATCAGGTCGTAGAACCGCTCCACGAGGTCTCGCAGAGCGGTTTCACCGCCAATCTCTTGCAATGCACTTGTCATGGCTTCGGCCTAACCCACCCCGGCAAGGGTGGCCTTGAGATACGTCAAGACCGGGGCTTTTCCTTCTTGGGGTCATAGGCGGCCAGGTCGGGGCGTATCGTGGCAGGCAGACGTTTCTGATGCCCGTCCAGCTTGCCGATCTCCAGCTTGGTGCCCGGTTCCGCATGGGCCACGTCGACCCGCGCCATCGCGATGTTGCGGCCCAGGATCGGCGAGCGCATGGACGATGTGATCTCGCCGATCTGCGCGCGGCCGATGTGGACGCAATCGCCGTGCCCAACCTCGACATTACTGTCGATGTCCAGCCCGACGAGTTTTCGCGCCGGCGTTTCCTTGCGGCGGATCAATGCCTCGCGCCCGATGAAATCGTCCGGTTTGGATTTAAGCGGCACGGTAAAGCCGACGCCGGCCTCGAACGGGTCGGTCTGGTCCGAGAAGTCGTAGCCGGCAAAGATCAGCCCGGCCTCGATCCGCACCATGTCCAGCGCCTCCAGACCCATCGGGCGGATACCGTGCGCCTGACCCGCCTCCCAGACGGCGTCAAAGACCTCGCCCGCGTGTTTCGGGTGGCAGAAGATCTCGTAGCCCAGTTCACCGGTATAGCCGGTGCGGCTGACCACGACCGGAATGCCCTGGTCGTCGCCGATGCGCGCGGGGGCAAAGCGGAACCAGGCGAGATCCTCGAAGTTCGGCTGGTGCGGGGCCGTCCAGATGATCTTTTTCAGCAGGTCGCGGCTTTCGGGTCCCTGCACGGCGATGTTGTGCTGCATGTCGGTGGACGAGCGGATCAACACCTTCAGGCCCAGTTCCTCGGCCTTTTCGCGCAGCCAGTCGCCGCCGTAGTCCGACCCGCCGATCCAGCGGAAGTTGTCCTTGCCCAGTCGGAACACGGTGCCGTCGTCGATCATGCCGCCGTGCGGGTAGCACATCGCGGTGTAGACGACGCCGCCCACCGGCAGGGTCTTCATATTGCGGGTAAAGACGTATTGGCACAGCGCCTCGCTGTCCGGGCCGGTGATCTCGAACTTGCGCAGCGCGCTGAGGTCGAGGACGACGCATTTTTCGCGGCAGGCGTGGTATTCCTCGATCGGACCGGCGCTGGACATGCAGTTGGCCAGCCAGAAACCGTTGTATTCGATGAAATTGTCGGTGAACCGGTCGAACCGGTCGTGAAAGCCTGTCTGTTTAGTCATCTTCGGTTCCGCATCAGGAGTAGGCCGGTACGCGACGGCGCGTTGAAAGGTTTCCTTGCCGCTGTAGGTGCGCACATGGATGTCGGTCGGGTTCCAGCCGTTCGCCGCCGAGGTATCGTCCGGGCAGGCAGAGCTGACACAGACAAGGTCGGTCAGTGCGCGCAGCAGGACATAGTCCCCGGGGCGCGACCAGGGTTCGTCCGAGTACATCACCCCGTGCTCGTCCAGCCCGGTGTTGAAGAAGAAGTTGATCGCCATCCAGCCCTTGCGCCCGGTCACCCCATGCGGCGCCAGCGCGCCGTTGAAGTTGTCCGAACAGTTGACGTGGCCGGGATAGCCGATGTCGTCGTAGTACTTGGCGGAACAGGCCAGCGCGAAGGCATCGTGCCGCCCACAGGTGTCCTGGATGACCTCGACCAGCGGCAGCATGTCCTGATCATAGTACTTCGCATGCAGGCCCGGCATCGGGTAGGCATGTTCCATCAGGGTGCGCGTGGTGGTCACGTCCAGCGCGTGTTCGATTCCCTTGTCCAGCTTGCGCGCGGAAAAGCACTGGAAATCAGTGCATTGGCGTCCGTCCACGTCAAGGATCTGGATATAGTCGCCAGCCTTGACGAAATAGGCCTCTGCCGTGGCGGAATGCACGCGCACGTCCGCCACCGGATCGGCCAGCGGGTCGGGCAGCTCGAACTTCGGCAGGGGTTTGATCGTCGCCCGACGGATGTAGATCGTCAGCGGAGTCGCCGTGTCCTGCGCCTCGAAATCCATGATGCCGCCGGGCGCGGCGATGATGGCGATCCCTTCTTGCGAGGCGGTAAAGCTCTCGGTTGTCTTTGCGGGGGTCGTGGATTCAAACAGGGTGACCGCCTGAGCTTTGGAAAGGTCCAAGCCACGCGCCTCGACCCCCATGCGCAGGCTGCGCAGCGACTGGTCAGATGAGGTCAGCAGCGCCTGCAAGCCCGTTGCAGGCCCCTGCCCGCTCGCACCGATCAACGCCGGATCGAAGGTTCCGTCCGGACGGGCGCAGACGATCTCGCATCGCTGGCCGCCTTCCGTGTTCTCGATCTCCAGCCGGTCACCCGCCTCGAGCCGCACCAGGATCGCGCCCATGCCTTCGACGACATAGCGCTCGGTCCCCGGAGGCATCGAGAAGACCCGAGGCTCGAAGATCCCGCTGGGCCGCGGCGGTCCGGGGACCACGTTGGGATATCTGGTATCAAGCACGTCCATTCCTCCCGATATTTGCCTTTACGGAAAATAATATTAATGATGAGAATATACCCGGTGATGTGTTCGCGCAAGCGATACAGACAGGAATCTCTCTAATCGACAGGAGTTTCACGACATGAGTGCGCTTTTTCTGGGCCTGGTTGCGGCCGTTTGCTGGGGTCTGCATGACATCGCGATTCGCTATCTCAGCCGGACCGTTCCGCTCATGGGCGCATTGCTTGTGGTCCTTTTGACGGGCCTTGCATTCCAGGGGGGCGTTATTCTCGTCAGGGGTGAGTGGCTTTTGCCACAGGGGCCGGCGCTCTGGTATGCGCTGGCCGCGGGTTTCACCTTTCTCGCGGCAAGTCTCGGGCTCTATTTTGCCTTTGAACGTGGTCCCGTACGTCTGGTCAGCCCGATCATCGGCGCCTTTCCGATCCTTTCCCTGATCTACGCGGCGCTTGGCGGCTCGATAATCACGCCCGATCAGATCACAACCGTTCTGGTTGTGATCGGCGCCGTCGGCCTGGTGGCCATCCTCTCGGATTCCGCGCAGGGCGACGTCCCGCCCCGGGGGCCGACGATCGCCTATTCTCTGCTCTCTGCGTTCGGCTATGCCAGCACCTTCAAGCTGGGCCAGCTGGCGGCGGAAACCGGCGGCGAATGGCAAAGCACATTTGCCACGCGGCTGGTCGCGCTGCTGCTTCTCTGCGGTATCCTCTGGGCAATGCGGCCCGACATCCGGGTGGGCCGCAAGGCGGTGGTTCCGCTGGTGGCGATGGGCCTGCTGGATGGCATCGCCCTGCTGTCGGTGATCTCGGCCGCCTCGTTGCCGCAGCCCGAGTTCGCGGCGGTCGCGGCCTCGATCTTCGGTCTCTTCACAATCCTGCTGGCGCGCGTGCTGTTGAACGAACAGATGCGGATCGCGCAATGGGCCGGTTGTATCGTAGCCTTCCTGGGGATCGGTTACCTGACGCTCTGACCAGATGGCGGAGCCTGTCAGCTCCGCCAGCCTGCCGCCTGCTGGCGTTCATAGGCGCGGATCGCGTTCCGCATCAGGATCGCGACGGTCACGGGACCAACACCGCCGGGCACCGGCGTGATCCATCCGGCGACCTCCTTGACGGCATCGGTATCCACGTCACCGACGATCTCGGTCGTGCCGTCGGGGTGAACCCGCTGGTTGATACCGATGTCGATCACCGCCGCCCCCGGTTTGACCATGTCGGGACCGATCAAATGGGCCTTGCCCACGGCCACGACAATCACGTCGGCGCGGCGAGAGTGCATGGCGACCGAGCGCGTCAGGTGATGACAGACCGTGACCGTGGCGCCTTCGGCCATCAACATCATCGCCGCCGGTTTCCCGACGATTTCCGAGTGTCCCACCATGACGACCTCCAGCCCCTCCATGTTAAGGCCGGTCGCGCGCACCAGTTCGACCGCGGCGGCCGCGGTACAGGGCGCCATCGCCACGTCGTTGTAGACGATGTTCCCGATCGAGGCCGGATTCATCCCCTCGACGTCCTTGAGCGGATGGATCGCGGACTGCAAGGAGCGGACGTTGATGTGGCTGGGCACCGGGCGCTGCAGGATGATGCCCAGAACTTCCGGGTCATCATTCATTTCCTGGATTCGCGCCTTGCACTCTTCCTGCGTGACCTCGCCGCCCCAGAACTCCTGGTCAAAGGGCAGTTCGACGGCAGCCGCCGCCCGGGCCTGGTTGCGGACATAGACCGCAACCTCCGGAACATCCCCGATCGAGATCGACACAAGCTTGCCGATCCGCCCGGCGGAATTGGTAATGCCACGTACCTCGGCAAGGATACGCTCCTGCACGGGCTTGCCAAGCAGCAACCGGGGATCCTGTTTCATGCCGTCAGCCCCTCCGGCTCTGCCAGTCCATTCGCCCGGCAGCAGGCGGTCAGCGTGTTGGCCAGCAGGCAGGCGATGGTCATCGGGCCGACGCCGCCGGGCACCGGCGTGATCGCACCCGCAACCGCGGCGCAGCTCTCGTAATGCGCGTCGCCCACGAGGCGGGTCTTGCCTTCGCCCTTTTCCGGCGCGTCGATGCGGTTGATGCCCACGTCGATCACCGTGGCGCCCGGCTTGATCCAGTCGCCCGGCACCATTTCGGGGCGGCCCACGGCGGCCACGACGATATCGGCGCGGCGCACGACCTCCGGCAGGTCCTTGGTGCGGCTATGCGCAATCGTCACCGTGCAGGAGTCCCCCAGCAGCAGCTGCGCCATCGGCTTGCCGACGATGTTCGACCGGCCGATCACCACCGCGTCCATGCCGCTCAGCGACCCGTGGTGGTCGCGCAGCATCATCAGGCAACCCAGCGGCGTGCAGGGGACCATGGATTTCTGCCCGGTGCCCAGCAGGCCCACGTTGGAAATGTGAAAACCGTCCACGTCCTTGGAGGGCTCGATCGAGTTGATCACCAGGTCCTCGTCGAGGTGTTTCGGCAGGGGCAGCTGCACCAGGATGCCATGCACCGCCGGGTCCTTGTTCAGCTTGTCGATCAGCGCCAGAAGATCCGCCTCGGAGGTGTCGGCCTCCAGCTTGTGCTCGTAGGAGTTCATGCCGACCTCGACGGTCTGCTTGCCCTTGGAACGGACGTAGACCTGGCTGGCCGGGTCCTCGCCCACCAGCACCACCGCCAGGCCGGGCGTGATGCCGTTCTCATCCTTCAGCCGCGCCACATGCGCCGCCACCTTCTCGCGGACCGTGGCCGCAAAGGCCTTGCCGTCAATGATTGTTGCGCTCATCTCTCTAGTCCCTGTTCCGCGCGGTCCATGCCACGCCCCGAAATGATGGACGGGTGCGGAAGCATTCCGCCGCCGCACCCGCACTGTCAGGGACCCGAGGCTCAGGCCCCCTCAGTTGCTCTTGCCTGTCGGGCGGAGCAATCCGCCTTAGAACAGGCCTTCGATCTGGCCCGCGTCGTTCAGGCGGATGCTTTCCGACGCCGGCACCCGGGGCAGGCCCGGCATGGTCATGATCTCGCCGCAGACGACGACGATAAAGCCCGCGCCCGCGGAAAGCCGCACTTCGCGCACCGGCACCGAATGGCCCGTGGGTGCGCCACGCAGGTTCGGATCGGTCGAGAAGGAGTACTGCGTCTTGGCCATGCAGACCGGCAGGTTGCCATAGCCCTGCTCTTCCCAGAGCTTCAGCTGATCGCGGATCTTCTTGTCCATCAGCGCCTCGTCGGCACGATAGATGCGCTTGCAGATGGTCTGGATCTTCTCGGCCAGCGGCATCTCGTCGGGGTAGATCGGCGAGAAGTTGGCGCTTTCACCCTCGGCCACGGCCACGACCTTGCGCGCAAGATCCGCGGACCCTTCGGAGCCCAATTCCCAGTGACGGCTCAGCACCGCCTCGGCACCGTGGCTGGCGACGTATTCCTTGATCGCCGCGACTTCGGCATCAGTATCGGTGACGAAGTGGTTGATCGCCACGACGACCGGCACGCCGAAGGATTTGAGGTTCTCGATGTGACGGCCCAGGTTCGGGCAACCCTTCTTGACCGCATCCACGTTTTCGGCGCCCAGGTCGGCCTTGGCCACGCCGCCGTTCATCTTCATCGCGCGCACGGTGGCCACGCAGACCACGGCGGACGGCGCAAGACCGGCCTTGCGGCACTTGATGTTCATGAACTTCTCGGCGCCCAGGTCGGCCCCGAAACCGGCTTCGGTCACGACGTAGTCGGCCAGCTTCAGCGCGGTGGTCGTCGCGATGACCGAGTTGCAGCCGTGCGCGATGTTGGCAAAGGGACCGCCGTGGACGAAGGCCGGGTTGTTTTCCAGCGTTTGCACCAGGTTCGGCTGCATCGCGTCCTTGAGCAGGACGGTCATCGCGCCTTCGGCCTTGATGTCACGGCAATAGACCGGCGACTTGTCACGGCGATAGGCGATGATCATCGACCCAAGACGCTCTTCGAGATCCTTGAGGTTCTTGGCGAGGCAGAGGATTGCCATGACCTCGGAGGCCACGGTGATGTCAAAACCGTCCTCACGCGGGAAACCGTTGGCCACACCGCCCAGCGAGGAGGTGATCTGGCGCAGCGACCGGTCGTTCATGTCGACAACGCGGCGCCACTGGACGCGGCGCAGGTCGATTTCCTGTTCGTTGCCCCAGTAGATGTGGTTGTCGATCATCGCCGAGAGCAGCGAATGCGCCGAGGTGATGGCGTGGAAGTCGCCGGTGAAGTGGAGGTTCATTTCCTCCATCGGCACGACCTGCGCCATGCCGCCCCCGGCGGCGCCGCCCTTCATCCCGAAGTTCGGGCCAAGCGAGGCTTCGCGGATGCAGATCATCGCCTTCTTGCCAATATGGTTCAGGCCGTCGCCCAGACCCACTGTCGTGGTGGTCTTGCCTTCGCCCGCCGGCGTCGGGTTGATCGCGGTGACGAGGATCAGCTTGCCGTCCGGGCGGTCCTGAACCGAGTTGATGAAATCCTGACTCACCTTGGCCTTGTCGTGACCGTAGGGCAGCAGGTGTTCGCCCGGAATGCCCAGCCCGTCGCCGATCTCCTGGATCGGTTTCTTCTTGGCCTCGCGGGCGATTTCGATATCCGTTTTATGTGCCATGTTAAGTCCCTGTGGGTTGGAGCTTGGATTACTCGGCTGCGGTTTTTGCCAAGGCCTCGACCCTCACGGCCGAGAACTTGAACTCCGGGATCTTGCCGTAGGGGTCGATCGCCGGGTTGGTCAGGACGTTCGCCGCCGCCTCGACATAGGCGAAGGGGACGAAAACCATGTCCTCGGACACGGCGCGGTCCGCCCGCGCCATGATCTCGATGCTGCCCCGCCGCGTGGTCAGGCGGATCATCTCTCCGGGAACCACGCCAAGCGAGCGCAGCGTCCTGGGGTGCAGCGAACAGTTCGCTTCGGGTTCCACCGCGTCCAGCACGCTGGCCCGCCGTGTCATCGACCCGGTGTGCCAGTGTTCCAGCTGGCGGCCCGTGGTCATGATCATCGGATAGGCCTCGTCCGGCGCCTCATCCGGTGGGATGACGGCGGCGGGGGTGAACTTTGCCCGCCCCTCGGCGCGGGGGAACCCGTCGCCAAAGACCACCGCCTGTCCCGGATCGGTCGGGCTGAGCGAAGGATAGGTCACGGTTTCGGTTTCCAGCCGGTCCCAGGTGATGTTATCCAGCGACCTCATCACCAGTTTCATCTCGGCAAAGACCTCGGAGACATCCGAATAGTCCCAGGGAAGGCCAAGGCGCTGCGCCAGGTCGACGGTGATCTCCCAGTCCTCGCGCGCCTCGCCCGGCGGCGGAACGGCCGGACGCACGCGCTGTACCTGCCGATTGGTGTTGCTGACCGTCCCGTTCTTTTCATAAAGCGCCGAGGCAGGCAGGATCACATCGGCAAAGTTCGCCGTCTCGGTCAGGAAGATGTCCTGCACCACCAGGTGTTCCAGCTTGGCAAAGGCCTCGCGGGCGTGGTCCACATCCGGGTCGGACATAGCAGGGTTTTCGCCCTGTATATACATGCCCTTGATGTTTCCCGCGTAGACCTGATCGACGATCTCGGTCACGGTCAGGCCCTTCTTGTTGGACCAATCCTCGTCCCGGCCCCAGACGCCAAAGATGTCTTCCCGAACCGCGTCATCCTCGACCGAGCGGTAGTCGGGCACGAACATCGGGATCAGACCCGCGTCCGATGCACCCTGCACGTTGTTCTGACCGCGCAGCGGGTGCAGGCCGGTTCCCGGACGACCGACATGGCCGGTCATCAGCGCCAGGCTGATGAGGCAACGCGAGTTGTCGGTGCCGTGGATGTGCTGGCTGACACCCATGCCCCAGAAGATCATGCCCGCCTTGGCTCCGGCAAAGGTGCGGGCCACGTCGCGGATCACGTCGGGTGCAATCCCGCAGATCGGCTCCATCGCCTCGGGGGTAAAGGCCTTGAGGTGTTCCTTCTCGGCCTCCCAGTTCTCGGTGAAGGCCTCGATATACTGCTGGTCGTAAAGCCCCTCTTCGACGATCACGTTCATGATCGCGTTCAGCAGGCTGACATCGGCACCTGGCCGGAACTGCACCATCTGGTAGGCATGGCGTTTCAGCCCCTGCCCGCGCGGATCCATCACGATCAGCTTGCCGCCGCGCTTGGCGAACTGCTTGAAATAGGTCGCGGCAACGGGGTGATTTTCCAGCGGGTTGGCGCCGATGATGATCGCCACGTCCGCGTTCTCGACCTCGTTGAAGGTCGCGGTCACCGCGCCCGATCCAACGTTTTCGATCAGGGCCGAAACAGAGGACGCATGGCAGAGCCGCGTACAGTGGTCGACGTTGTTGTGCTTGAAGCCCTGGCGGATCAGCTTCTGGAACAGGTAGGCCTCTTCGTTGGTGCACTTGGCACTGCCGAAGCCTGCCACCGACTGTCCGCCATGCGCCTGGCGCAACCTGGCCAGACCACCGGCGGCGGCCTGCATTGCCTCTTCCCACGACGCTTCGCGGAAATGGGTCAAAAGGTTGCCCGGATCGACGTTCAGTCCCTTGGCCGGCGCATCCTCGCGGCGGATCAAGGGCTTGGTCAGCCGGTGCGGGTGGTGGATATAGTCAAAGCCGAAACGGCCCTTGACGCAGAGGCGGCCTTCGTTCGCGGGGCCGTTGATGCCCTCGACGTATTTGACCTTGCCATCCTTGACCTTGAGCGAGACCTTGCAGCCGACGCCACAGAAGGGGCAGACGCTTTCGGTTTCGCTGTCATAATCCGCGCTGTCGCCCTGCTGGGCCGCATCGACGACGGTCGAGGGCATCAGGGCGCCGGTCGGGCAGGCCTGAACGCATTCCCCGCAGGCCACACAGGTCGAGGCGCCCATCGGGTCGGCGAAATCGAAGGTCGGATAGGCATCGTGACCACGACCGGCCATGCCGATCACGTCGTTGACCTGAACCTCGCGGCAGGCCCGCACGCACAGGCCGCACTGGATGCAGGCATCCAGGTTGACGCTCATCGCGACGTGGCTGTCGTCCAGCAGCGGGATGCGGCCTTCTTCGAGTTTGGGAAAGCGGCTGGTGTCGATGCCGTTTTCATCCGCCATGTCCCAGAGGTGCGAGGACCGGTCATGTGCCGCTTCGCGTTCCGGCTGGTCCGCGACAAGCAGTTCCATGACCATGTTGCGCGCGGCCTTGGCGCGGTTGCTCGCGGTGTTGACGACCATGCCCTCGGACGGCTCGCGGATACAGGAGGCGGCCAAAGTGCGCTCGCCCTCGATCTCGACCATGCAGGCGCGGCAGTTGCCATCGGGGCGATACCCCGGTGCGGGCTTGTGGCAGAGATGCGGGATCTTCAGACCGCGGCCATTGGCCACTTCCCAGATCGTCATCCCCTTTTCGGCGGTGACGTCCTGGCCGTCCAGCTTGAAGGTGATTGTCTCGCTCATCGCTCAGACCTCGTCGGGAAAATGCTTGATTGTCAGGCGGATCGGGTTCGGGGCGGCCTGTCCAAGGCCACAGATCGAGGCGTCGACCATCGTCTGGCTCAGCTCTTCCAGAAGACCCTGGTCCCAGCGGCCGGCCTGCATCAGCTTGACCGCCTTTTCACAGCCTGCGCGGCAGGGCGTACACTGGCCACAGCTTTCGTCCTCGAAGAAGCGCAGCATGTTTAGCGCGGCATCGCGGGCGCTGTCCTGGTCCGACAGGACCACGACGGCAGCCGAGCCGATGAAGGAGCCATGCGGCTGCAAGGTATCGAAATCCAGCGGCACGTCGTTCAGCGACGCGGGCAACAGCCCCGAGGACGGACCACCCGGCTGGTACGCCTTGAAGCTGTGCCCATCCAGCATGCCGCCCGCTGCCTCGATGATATCGGTGATGGTCGAGCCTGCCGGCAGCAGATGCACGCCGGGCTTGTTCACACGGCCGGACACCGAGTAGCTGCGCAGACCCTTGCGACCGTTCTTTTCGACCGAGTTCAGAACCTCCGGCCCTTCGCGCAGGATGCGGGCCACCCATTTCAGCGTTTCGACGTTGTGAACCAGTGTCGGACGGTCAAAGACCCCGACCTGAGCCACAAAGGGCGGACGATGGCGCGGGATGCCGCGCTTGCCCTCGATCGACTCGATCATCGCGCTTTCTTCGCCGCAGATGTAGGCGCCCGCGCCACGGCGCAGGTCGATGTATCCGGGGGCAACGATACCGGCCTCTTCCAGCGCGGCGATCTCGCGGCGCAGGATTTCCAGCACGGCGGGGTATTCGTCGCGCATGTAGATGAAACAGGTTTCCGCCTCGACCGCCCAGGCCGCAATCAGCATCCCCTCGAGGAAAAGATGCGGCGTGCGTTCAAGGTCGTAACGGTCCTTGAACGTGCCGGGTTCACCCTCGTCACCGTTTACCGCCAGGTAACGCGGGCCCGGATTGGCACGCACGAAGCCCCATTTCTTGCCGGACGGGAAACCAGCACCGCCAAGCCCGCGCAGGCCGGCGGACAGGACCTTGTCCTGGACCGCTTCCCAATCGCCATCCTGACGCAGGTCGGCCAACACCTTGTAGCCACCTTCAGCCTTGTAGGCGTCAAAGGTTTCATAGTCGGGAATGCGGGCATGGGTTTCACCCGCAGCGATCGCGGCCTGCACCTTTTCCGGCGTGGCATGATCGATGTGATTGTGCCCCAGTTCCAGCACCGGCGCGGTATCGCAACGCCCCATGCAGGGCGCCCGCAGGACACGCACCTGGGTCGGGTCCATCCCCTTTTCCAGCGCCGCGCGCAGCTGATCCGCACCCGCCAATTCGCAGGACAGCGAGTCGCAGACTCGGATCGTCAGCGCGGGCGGCGGGGTGTCGTTTTCCTTGATGACGTCGAAATGCGCATAGAAGGTCGCGACCTCGTAGACCTCGGCCATGCTCAGGCGCATTTCTTCGGCAAGGGCCCGCAGGTGCCGGGCCGAAAGATGTCCAAAGTGGTCCTGGATCCGGTGAAGGTGCTCGATCAACAGGTCACGGCGGCGCGGCGCATCCCCGAGGAGAGAACGAACCTCGGCCAGTGCTTCGTCATCATACTGACGGCCTTTCGGCGTGTGACGCCCCTTGCCTCGGCCTGTCTTCCAGATACCCACGTCATCGAGCGACATGTTCAACGATCCTCTCGGTTTTTAGACCTTCAATACTTTCCCAATAATCAATTTATTTTACCCACGGTCAACACCAAATTTTGGCACCGAAGGGAAAAGGGCATCGCTGAAGAGGATGGAATCGTGCACTTGGCGCGGTCGATCCGAACGGCGCCTGCCTTCGCAGAGAAACAAATTTCGCGGATAGGAAATTTAAATTTTTTAATTTATAATCAATTACTTGATTCGAATGACACGCCTCAACACGAAACACTTGCTCGCACATTCAGTCGTGTTCTTCGCGCGATAGATCGGGCCGCCGCCACTCCTTGGATGGCGGTGACAACCGGTCGATCTGAAGCGCTCAATTAACAATGCCAGTGAAATTCAGCGGCAAGCCTCGCTGCCTAGGCTTTCGACCCGCCCTTGCCGATGAGATTGGTGACCGTTGTCGCGCGCCCAGAGAGCAAAACGCGTTGTCATCCGACGCCTGAAAGCCCGGGAATCAGGCTGGAGAATCGACATGGCGGCGAAGACTCGCACAAGGTTGGAACCGCTTTTGGCAGGACCTGCGCCGTAACAGGGTCAGCCGGGCCAGTTCACCAGTTCTGCCTCTATCTGGCCGCGCAATGCATTGCACATTCGCAGGCCCATGGCTGTCCGCAGGTCATCCGGGGTCACGCTGCCAACCCGCACTTTTCCGGTCGACAACAGCTGCGCCCGCATGACCCCCGGCAAGACCCCGTCCGACAGGGGCGGTGTCACCCACTGATCCCCCTGACGAACCAGCAGGTTGGTGATCGTGCCTTCGCAGACATGCCCTTTCTCATTCAGAAAGACAGCCTCGTCCACGCCTTGGGGAAGTGCTGCGCGCATGTCATCGTAAAGCCGTCGGCGCGTGGATTTCACCCTTAGCCAGGGGTCTTTCGAATCTAGCGTTGCCGGCGCGATGGCAACACGCCAGACAGCCGCAGGGGGCGGCAAGGACGCCGTTGTCGTCTCGAGCCGCCCATCGCTGTGCAACAATGCGCGCACCCGCAGCGGGTCTGCCCCTTCGATCCCTGCCAAGACACCATCAAATGCCCCGGGATCAAAGCGGAACCCCAGCTTGCGGGCCGCGAGGCACATCCTGTCCCGATGCCGACGCGCCAGGACCACACCCTGCCCCGGCTGCCACAGCATGGTTTCGATCAGGCCGGTTCCTGCTGGAACGTCGCGAAACGGCTCTTCCACAGCGCCTCCTCGTATTCATTGTCTGCACGGCTGTCCCAGACGAGGCCACCGCCGACATTCAGTACCGCTGTGCCATTCTCGACCAACAGCGTTCGGATCGCCACGTTGAATTCCGATCGCCCGTCGGGTGCCGCCCAGCCGATGGCGCCGCAATAGGCCTCGCGCGGGGCCGTCTCCAGGTCGTTGATGACTTCCATCGCGCGGATCTTGGGCGCGCCGGTGATCGATCCACAGGGAAACAGGGCCCGGAAGATATCAGAAAGTTCAATGCCGGGCGCCAGCCGCGCCTCGATCTGGCTGACCATCTGGTGCACGGTTTCATAGGTCTCCACCTTGAACAGTTCCGGCACGGATACGGTTCCGGGCGTCGCGACCCGGGACAGGTCGTTGCGCAAGAGATCAACGATCATCAGATTTTCGGCCAGGGTCTTTTCATCCCCAGCCAGCCAACGGCGCAGGTCCGCGTCTTCTTTCGACGTTCGTCCCCGCGGCGCGGTTCCCTTCATCGGGCGCGTCGCTATTCGGCCGTTCTCGTCGACGCGGAAGAACAGCTCGGGCGAGCGCGACAGGATGGCCGGGCCATCATCAGGCATGACCAGCGCGCCGTGCGACACTGGTTGACGGGCGGAGAGCGCACCGTAGAGTGCCCTCAAGTCACCTGAACAGGGCGCGCAAAGCGGAAAGGTCAGGTTGGCCTGGTAGATGTCCCCGGAACCAATCCAGTCATGAACCTGCGCAAAGGCGCTGGCGTAGCGTGTCGCATCCCAGTCCGGTCGGAAGATCCCCAGACTGAAATCTCCGCCCCGAGGCGCTGAGGCGGGTCCGGGTGCGGGATAGACGCCAAAACACAAAAGCGGCATGCGCCGCCTGTCCGGCATCCGGTCTTCAAGGCGCGGCTCCAGCGCATAGCCCAGTTCGTAGCTGGCATAGCCGGCAAGCCACTGCCCCGCCTGGCGCGCAGCATCGAGCTCCGCGAGTGCCGTCGGCACGTCCTCTGTGCTGTCGGCACGGATCAGGCGCGACGGGTTGGCAAATTCTGCTGCCGCATAGCCGGGGCCGAAATCGAACCGTATTTCCATCCTGCGCCCTGCCCAGAAGACCCGTTTCCAGAGTCGGGAGCGATACAGCAGGACAGCCGTGGGTTCAAATTATTTCACTCAAGGGAAATTCACGAAGGGCCGAAGTGCCTCTTCAGAAGATCGATAATCGCTCACTTCGGTGAAACTTGGCTGGGGTGGTAGGATTCGAACCTACGGTACGCGGTACCAAAAACCGTTGCCTTACCACTTGGCTACACCCCAACCGTGGCGCGCTACTTACGATGAGGTTTCAGCGGGATCAAGACCAAAGTTTCAGGAATTTCACTTACCCGCCATCTGCGCCGGACCACCCTCTGCCGGAGCCTCTCCGAAGAAGCGGAACTGGGCCCGCCCGGCGCGTTTGGAGGCGTAGAGTGCCATATCTGCCTGCTCCAGCAACTCGTCAGGATTCTCGATGCCGCCGCTGGCGGTGGCGATGCCGATACTGGCGGAAACCCGGCACTCCCGGCCGTCGTAGCTTACCGGTTCCTCGATCCGGTCTATGAGATCGGCGGCAATCTCACCAAGACGCTCGGGCCGCATCAGGCCACCGAAGACAATCAGGAACTCGTCCCCGCCGACCCGGACTGCGGTATCATCCTTGCGGATAACGTCTGTCATGATGCGCGCCACATGCCGCAACACCAGATCGCCGGCCGCATGCCCCAAGGTGTCGTTGACCTGTTTGAAGAAATCCAGATCGATGTGCATCAGGGCAAACGGTTCCCTTCCGCGCTTGAAACGTTCCAGCACCGCGTCAAGCGCGCGGCGGTTGCGCAGCCCGGTCAGGGTATCCGTGAAGGCCCGTTCTTCGGCGGCGACCATCGCTCCCTGAAGCCTGGTATTCAGGTTCCGGGACGCATCCATCGCCGCGGACTTTGCCTCGACCAGGTACAACATTTCGACGGCAAGATCCGTGGGCGCAAAATCCGAACTGGTCAGGGCATAGTCCCGCACCGCGCTCATGACATGGATGCCGAAAGACAGGTTGACCACCGCGCCACCCTGTCCATCGGCAACAAGCACGCCGTAAAGCTGTGTGCGGACTCCGCCGCGCAGCCGCAGACGGATCTTGCGGCCTTCGGTCTGCAACAGCTGCTTCATGCAGGTTACGGCGCGGGGCCTAAAAACCTCGAACACCTCGAGGAAGCGGGCGCCCTCCAGCGGTTCGGGACTGATCTTGTGCAAGGTCGGGCCGGCCTGGCGGATATGGCCCGAAGGCTCCAACAGCAGGTGCATCGGGCAGATCAGGTGCAGGATTTCCTCGGGAAGCGTGCTCATCCCTCGCCCGCCCCGCCACTGCCCGCAGCCAGTTCGAACTCCCGCCCCTCGGCATAGGCGGTCTCGATCACCGTCACCATCAGGTATTGTTCGCCCCGGTGCCCGCTTTCGGTATCCAGAAGAACCAGCGCGCCGTAGTCATCGGCCATCGCCCGCAAGACGCCCATCATGACGTAGCCGAACCCGGGCAAGCCATCGCCCACCCGCAGCTTGAACTGGGTGTTTCCGTTATCCGTCAGTTCAAGGTCAGGCAGAACCAGATCGGCGACCACCAGGCGGCTCCGGTCCGGAAGATCGTCCAGGGAATGCAGGAACTCGATGAAATCGACGCCACCAAAGCGCAGCAGGCGACGCAAGCCCTCACTGTTGGGATGCGACACGAGGTAGGTGCCGACATCCTCCCAGATCGCCTCGGCCGGCTTGTCCAGAACGGTTTCCGCCGCACCGATCAATGCGCTGTAGGTTTCGGGCGCATAGTTCAGCATCGCCTCGAAGTCGGGCACCTCAAGGCCCGCCTTCTCGGCAATGTCGGCCCATATCCCGGGTCCATATGTATCCTCCACAAAGACCTGGAAGGTCCGCAGGATCAACCCATGCATCATGCCATACCTCTACGCCTTGGTCGGAGCATGGCGGTCAGCGATTAAAAATCCGGAAACAGGTACAATTGCCCGGATTTCCGCGGGGAAGCCTGCGGACAAAGACCCGTCTCAGAAATCCGTCGGCGCCCCGCCCTCTGCCTTGCGGCGTGCGACGAAGTCCTCCAGCTCCTCACGGATCGCCACGTCCAGGGGCGGCGCCTCGAACTCGTCCATGATACGTTTGAACAGTGTATGCGCGCGCTCGGCCGTCCAGACGGCGCCAGCCGCTTCCCAGGCCTCGAAGTTCTTCCAGTCCGACAGGAAAGGTTGGTAAAAGGCGGTCTCGTAGCGTTCCTGCGTGTGATCGACCCCGAAGAAATGGCCATTGGGGCCCACTTCGCGGATCGTCTCGACCGCCAGTGCATCGTCCGAAACATCACAGACCTCGGGCTCGAGGTAACGCTGGATCTGCTGCAACACCTCGCAGTCCATGATGAACTTTTCCGGGCTGGCCACCAGCCCGCCCTCCAGCCAGCCAGCCGCGTGATAGACCATGTTGGTGCCCGACTGGACCGCGGCC
Organism: Antarctobacter albus; assembly: GCF_900101505.1. Taxonomy (GTDB): domain Bacteria; phylum Pseudomonadota; class Alphaproteobacteria; order Rhodobacterales; family Rhodobacteraceae; genus Antarctobacter; species Antarctobacter albus. The sequence goes on along the minus strand of NZ_FMZI01000003.1, from coordinate 419,151 downwards.
CAGAGCGAATGTTCTGTCTCCCACATGGCTTGCCCGTCCGGCACGTTGGCCGCGCAGACCCCCGATGACCGCATCGGCAATCCGTAAAACCGCGCCATCTGGCCGGTCATCTGGGTGGCACGCATGTACTCCGGCGTGCCGAAAGCCGGCGCGCCGGTCTTCATGTCGACGTTCGAGGTGAAGGTCCCGATCACGCAGGGAACACCGGGATTGATGATCTGCGCCAGAACCACCGCCGCCAGCCCCTCGGCCAGGGATTGCGCCACCGCGCCCGCCATCGTCACCGGCGCCATCGCACCGGCGAGCGTGAAGGGCGTCACCACCAGTCCCTGCCCGCGCCGCGCCATGCGCATCCAGCCATCCATCATCGGGTAGTCATGCTTCAATGGCGAGGTCGAGTTGATGTTGGTGTACATCCGGGGCGAGGCGTTGAACTCCTCGTGGCTGATCCCCTGGCTGATGCGGACCATTTCCATCACGTCCTCGACCCGCTCCTTGCCCAGTGAATAGGCGTGCATGACCTTGTCGGTCAGTGTCAGCTTGTCAAAGACCACGTCCAGATGGCGCACGCTGGCATGCACGTCCACCGGCTCGACCGGGTAGCCGCCGGCGAAGTGGATGCAGTTGAAATACTGCGTCAGCTTGAGCAGGTTGGCACATTGCTGGCGGGTGCCGGAGACCTTCTTGCCGATTTCCAGGTCATAGTAGTTGGGCGGGGACGAGACGTTGCCAAAGAGGATATGCCCGTCCCCGATGGTCAGTTTGCGGTCTGGGTTGCGCGGCATGAGCGTGAACTTCGCCGGGGCCTTGGCGACCATCTCCATGACCATGTCACGCCCGATGCGGACGTTCTCGCCCTGGACGGTGCAACCCGCGGCACGCAGGATCTCGACCGCTTCGGGGTGCAGAAACTCGATTCCGATCTCTTCGAGGATGCGCATGGTCGCATGGTGCAGGCGTTCCACGCCCTCCTCGGTCAGCGGTTCCGTGGGGCGATCGATGTTGACGGGCAGACGCCATGGCATCTGTTCGATTGCCGCGCCACCGCGGCGCCGGTTGCCCGCGCGCCCCCCGGTCCGGCGGCGTTTCTGGGCGGTCAAGATAGCGTCAGCGGCATCCGGCATGGTGGCTCTCCGTGTCTGGTGCCCACCATCACACAGCGCCCGCGACGCGCCTTCCTTCGCAAAACCGACGAAATTGGTCGCTTTCAGGTTCCGCGATCAGAGAGCCAGTCCGGAAGATGCCCGATGTCGGGCAGAACCACGTCCGCCATCGGTGCCAGGGTATCCGCATCCGCCATCCCGGTCAGCACACCGGCTGTCCACATGCCTGCGGCACGACCGGCGGCAAGGTCATGCAAGCTGTCGCCAACCATGATCACCCGGTCCGGTGCATGACCTGTCGCCGAGGCAAAGGCCAGCAAGGGCCGGGGCGACGGCTTGGCGCCGTGACCGCTGTCAGCGCCGGCAACGAAATCGAACATCCCCTCTATCCCGGCGGCCCGCAGATGCGCACGCGCCACGGATTCGCTGTCGTTGGTCATCACTCCCAGACTGAGCCCGCGCGCCGCCAGTCCGGCGAGATAAGGCACCAGCGCCACGGCTTCGCTTAACGGGGCGTCGGCCGCCTCGGCGATGATCAGCGATTCGAGCTCTTCGATACCGCGTTCGGGCAGGATGGGGGCGATCAGTTCGGCAACCTCGCGGTTGGTTCCCGCGATCACCGGGCTGCCAGGCAGGAAACTGCCCGCCTCGAGATCGAACATCAGGGCCCGCGCCAGACCGTGCCGCCGCAGGTCATCTCCGTCGGCCAGACGTAGGATCAGGCGCGCCGCAAAGGCGTTCCAGGTTTCAGCAAAATCGAACAGGGTGCCGTCCTTGTCGAAAAGCACCGCCTCGATCGCGGCTAAAGTCATGTCCAGTGTACCGTTTCCCCGCCCGGCAGGGCCATCCGCGCGGCCATAGGGTCCTGCGGCCGAAGACCTTCCGCCTCGCAGAAAGCCATGACCCAGGCATCATCCATCAGGAGGAAATCAAGAACCGACCCCTGAAAGACCGGGTCCTGCAACCCCTCCCGAAAGTCCTCCTGCGAGGCCCCCGTCGCGCCCAGGAAGACCGGCAGCAACTCGTCGTTTCCGGCCAGCCAGGCCACCGCCTGCAAGCCGACGGTTTCGGCGGCTTCCCGCGACAGATCCATTTTGATCTCTCTCCGAAAGGGTTTCTTAACCAATAGTCATCAAAGCTGAGCGGAAAGAAAAGTGCAAGCGCGGCTAACTGCGGCTAACCTGCATATGCGGGGGTATCGAAAGATGACCGGAAGGATATTGATAGTGGATTCGGTTCCGACGAACCGCATCATCCTGCGTGTCAAACTGTCCGCCGCCTACTACGACGTGATTCAAGCCGACAACGGAGAGGCCGCGCTGGCCTTGCTGCGCAAACTCTCGCCCGATCTCGTGATTACCGCCACCGACCTGCCCGACATGACGGGGCGTGCGCTCTGCGCGGAAATCAACAAGTTGCCGGCCAGCGTGCGCATTCCCGTGGTGATCCTGCATGGCGCCGACGACCCCGGCGAACGGCTTGCATCGCTTGCAGCGGGCGCCGACGATGTGCTGACCCGTCCGGTCGATGATCTTGTCATGCTGGCCCGGCTGCGCTCTCTCCTGCGTGCCCGCGACGCGGAGGCAGAGCTGCAGTTGCGCGACGACACTCAGCGCGCGCTCGGCCTTGCCGAACAGGGGACTGCATTCGTGGCGCCGGGCCTTGTCCGCCTGGTCTCTCCGCCGAAACTGCCCGAGACGAAGGCTCTGAGCGAGGGGCTGGCCGCGCGCATTCCCGACCGGATCGAGGTGGTCGACCCCGAGGACGCGTTGCGCGAGCATACCCGCGCTCCGGATGTCGTGGTCGTCGCCGAGGCGCCGGGCAGTTCCGGCGAGGCGCTGACGCTCTTGCCGCAACTGCGCGCCAGCCGTCACACCCGCCATTCGGCGCTGATCTACATCGCCCAGCCCAACCAGCAGCGAGAGGCGGCAAGTGCGCTCGACATGGGCGCGAACGACCTGCTCAGCTCGGGTCTGGACCTGGACGAACTGGCCATCCGGTTGAAGAAGCAGGTCGAGCGCAAGCGCACCAATGACCGGCTGCGCGCCAATATGCGCGACGGGCTGCGCGCGGCGGTCTGCGACCCTCTTACCGGGCTCTACAATCGCCGCTATGCGGTGCCGCATTTGTCGCGGCTGGCGGACCGTGCCACGGGCCAGAAACGCCCCTATGCCCTGTTGCTGGCGGATCTCGATTTCTTCAAGCAGGTCAATGACAACCACGGCCATGCAGCCGGGGACGCGGTCCTTGTTACCCTGGCCCAGCGGCTAAAGGACAACCTGCGCGCCGCTGACCTGATTTCGCGCTGGGGCGGTGAAGAATTCCTGGTGGCCATGCCGGACGCCGACCGAACCGCGGCCAAGCGTACGGCGGAACGGCTTTGCCGGATCATGTCGCGCCAGCCGGTGACCTTGCCCGACGGCAAGCAGTTGACCGTGACGCTGTCCATCGGGGTCGCAATTGGCCGCCCCGGCCACGAGTCCAGCCCGCTGGAACTGATCGAACGCGCGGATGAGGCGCTTTATGCGGCCAAGCACAAGGGCCGCAACACGGTGGTCATGGCAGACACGGTACGCCCGCTTACGACGCGCGGCCCGACGCCGCTGGCCAAAACCCTGTCTGCCAAGGACGACAAGGAAGCCGAGGCTCGGCGCGCCGGACTGACCTGACAAAAGTCCGCCGCGCTCAGTCGCGCGGCGGTTTCGGCGCCTGGCGTCCGTCGCGGTCCTTGTCCCGACCATGTCCACGGCTCCGCATCCGTTCCAGCTCGGCTTCCAGTCGGTCGGCATAGGCGCGACGCTCCTCGGCGCTCATCTCGACCAGGAATTTCACCAGGACCTCCTGGCCCCGCGTCCGCACTTCGACGCCGCGCGCAGCCTGATCTGCAAGCAGTGCCGCAAGGGCCGCCTGGTCGAAGGGGTCCTGCCGCAACAGCTCCAGTCCACGCTGGTAATCCGCAAGATAGCCAGCCCGCATTGCACCGGCATCCTTGCGCATCGCCCGCCAGAGCCCTCGACGCAACTCGCGCCGCTGATCCTCGTCGAAGGCGCGCGTGTAAGGCAGCACCGGATCGCTCCGGTCGCCGCGCGGCGCTGGCGGTCCATTGAGGAAAAACCCCACCGCCGCGCCAACCACCAGCAGGTTGAGCGCCAGCGACAGGAACAGCAGGATGCGCAGCCAGCGCCCGGGCCGGCCCGAGGTTTCCATTTCCGACGCCATTGCCTACCCTTCCATCAAAGCAAGGTCGAACCCGCCGAGGGGATCGACACCGAGCGTCCCCAGCCCGGCGGCATCGCCCCCCCAGAATACCGACAGGCTTTCCGGAGAACTGACCCCGATCAGGATCCCCGCCGCGCAGGCGGTCGCCAGCCCGGTCACGCCAATCCATCCACCCAAGGCTTCGCGCAGCTGCGCCAACCGGCCCGGCCTGGGCGGCCGCACAACCGGCGCCGGGGACGCCGCGCGCGGCTGCTCGGCCAACGCCTGCGCCTCGATCCGGGCCAGGAAATCGCCGTCGGGAAGCGGAGCCTCGGCGCGTGCCGCTGCGAAAAACAGCCCCAGTGCATCATCGTCCTGGTTGTCCTTGCGCTCAGTCATCGTCTTCATATCCCAGTTCTGCGCGGCGCCCGATCAGCGCCGCCTCCAATGCCCGCTTGCCCCGCGCCACAAGACTCTCGACCGCGCGCGGCCCGATGTCCATGATCTCGGCGATCTCGGGGTTGGGCAGCCCCTCGATATGACGCAGGATCACCGCCTGTCGCTGCCGATCGGGCAAGGCGTCCAGCGCCCCCTGCAGTGCCTCGGCGCGGGCCTGTTGCTGCAGCCCCGCCGCTGCCGAGGGTGTTTCATCCAGAGGTTCGGGCACCGAGTCGATGTCCGTCCCGCCACGCCGCCGCCGGATGCGATCGATGCAGAGGTTCGCGGTCACGCGGTAAAGCCAGGTCGAGACCTTGGCCTCGCCCATCCGCCACCCCGGCGCGGCACGCCATAGCCGCAACAGCGCCTCTTGCGCCACGTCCTCGGCCTCGGCCCTGTCGCCGCCCAGCATCCGCATGGCATGTGCGAAGACACGCGGCGCTAGGCGCTGGGTCAAAACCCGCGCCGCGCTGGCGTCGCCGGCGGCGTAATCCGCCAGCAGGTCTTCATCGGCTGCCGCACTCATGGCTTCGAAAGGCATGTCCTGTCCATCGTTCCGCGCTATCCCGGCAATTCGCCGCGTGCAACGGTCCGGGCGGCGGCCAGCGCCGCCCGGTCTCATCACTCAGCTGTCGTCCGACATGTCGGGGCCACCGAAGAACGGAAAGCCCATGCCGCCTTGATGGCCATGCCCGCCACGATGGCCGTGCTCACGGTCCTTATGGCCAAAGCGGGACTTGCCGCCGCGCTGGAAGGCACCGCGCGCCTTCTCGATCTCTTCCAGCGTCAGCGCGCCATCATCGTCCGCATCCAGCCGGTCGAACATGTCCTGAGGTGCACGCCGGGCCGGACCTGCAGCCAGTTCATCGGCACTCAGCAATCCGTCACCGTCCTGGTCCAGCCGCTCGACCATCGTCTGCATCCGCGCAACACGTCGGGCATCGCGGGCCGCCGCGATCTCTTCGCGGGAGAGCTTGCCATCGCCATCGGTATCGGTGGCCTCGAACTGTGCGGTCTTGAAGGCCTCGATCTCTTCCTTGGTCACCTTGCCGTCGCCATCCGCGTCGATCTCGGCAAACATTTCCTGCATGAAGGCGCCGCGCGGTCCGTGGGCGCCGAATTCCATGCCCTTGGCCGAGGCCACACCTGCGGTGCCCATCGCCACAACCATCGCGCCGGTGATCCAGAGTGCAGTCGTTTTCATTTCCTTGTCCTTCCAGAGCTAGTCTCGGGTGTCCAAGCCGCCCGCTCTCCGGGCGTCTCTGCAGTCTATCACGGCCCACCCCGGCAATTCCGTCGCAAGAAATCGCAGCACTGCCTTCACGCTGCCGTGATCTGTGACATCCGGACGCAATGACGTTTTGCACCCTTCCACCGCATCGGTCGCGCCCCCATCCTGAAAGCTGGAAACGCGAAAAAACTGAGATGTACGACATGCCGGACACACCGGAAAAAGACAGCCTGTGGCCGACGCTGTGGCGGGGCTGGCGGCGACGCTGCCCCAATTGCGGCAACGGCCCGATGCTGTCGGGCTACCTTACCGTGCGCGATCATTGCCCGGTCTGCCGCCAGGAATTGCACCATCACCGGGCGGACGACGGCCCGGCCTACCTGACGATCCTGATCGTCGGTCACCTCATGGCGCCCCTGCTGCATGTGGTCTTTACCACGTGGCGCCCCGAGCCGCTGGTCCTGTTCACGATCTTTGGCGTTGGCTGCGTCGCGCTCTCGCTCTATCTTCTGCCCCGATTGAAAGGGGCGATCGTGGCCTTCCAGTGGGCACGCGGCATGCATGGTTTTGCGCCCCCAAGCTGAGGGGCGCAGATGACCGAGACGACGGCCAAGACCATCGACAAGACCGCGATCCGCGATGCCGCCACGGTGGTTGTCCTGCGTGACAGGGCCACGCGTCCGCGCGTCCTGATGGGACAACGCGGTGCCAAGGCCGCCTTCATGCCCAACAAGTTCGTCTTTCCCGGTGGCGCGGTCGATGCGCAGGACGCACAGATCCCGCTGGCCCGCGCCCTGCCCCCGCTCTGCGCGGCGCGGCTGAGCGAGGATTCCTCGCCCGACATGGCCCGCGCGCTGGCCGTCGCCGCCGTACGCGAGTTGTGGGAGGAGACCGGCCAGATCCTTGGCGTTCCAGCCCCCTGGCCCGAATCGATCCCCGAGGACTGGCTCGAGTTCGCTGGCACCGGGCACCGCCCCTCGGCCGAACCACTGCAGTTCATCTTTCGCGCCATCACCCCGCCGGGACGACCGCGCCGCTTTGATGCACGGTTTTTCCTGCTCGACGCGGACGAACTCGCCTCGGACCCGGATGATTTCGACGCCGCCACGGACGAGCTTTCGCACCTGCAGTGGATCGCCGTGGACGAGATCCGCAACTATGACATGCCCTTCATCACCGAGGTCGTGCTGGCAGAGGTTGCGGCGCGCGCAACGGACGAAACACCCCCCGATTCCGTCCCATTCTTCCGCAACGACGACGAGGAAAGCCTGTTCCTGCGCCTGCATGGTGCCGGGATGCGCGACTGACGCGGCGCCACTGGCCCTCGCCCACGGTGCATCGTATGTGTAGCCCATGTTGAATACGCTTTCTCACGGCACGCCCGGCGGTACACCCCTTGTCATCGTCCACGGGCTTTACGGGTCGGGGCGCAATTGGGGTGTGATCGCCAAGCGCCTGTCCGACCGCTGGCACGTCTTGACCCCGGACATGCGCAACCACGGTGACAGTCCCCGGACCGAAACCCACGGCTATCCCGACCTGGCCGGGGACCTGGCAGAACTGATCGACGCCCACGGCGGCCGCGCGCACGTCGTCGGCCATTCGATGGGCGGCAAGGCGGCAATGGTCCTGGCACTGCAACACCCTGAAAAGCTTGCCTCGCTCCTCGTCGCCGACATCGCGCCCGTGGCCTATACACACAGCCAGATCCAGTTCATCGAAGCCATGCGCGCGGTTGATCTGTCCTGGGTCGAAAAGCGCTCGGACGCGGTTGAGCAGCTGGCACAGCATGTCGAGGACAAGACCCTGCAAAGCTTCTTCACCCAGTCTCTGGACGTGCAGAACAAACGGTGGAAGCTGAACCTGGACACGCTGGCCCGGGAAATGCCCAAGATCCTCGGGTTTCCCGAGATCGAGGGTCGATACGACGGGCCGACGCTGTTCCTTTCGGGCGGTCAGTCCGACTATGTTCAGGCCGAACACCGTCCGCGTATTCGCGAGCTGTTCCCAAAAGCACGGTTTGCCAAGATCCCTAAGGCAGGACACTGGCTGCACGCAGAAGACCCGCGCGGGTTCGAGGCCTCGGTTCGGGCTTTCGTGGATCACGTCGAAGGGTAGCGGGCCAAGGGCAGTTTCACGATTCCCGAAACTGCGGCATTTCCTTCCGAAAACAGACGATTGCCCCGTGGACAGGCCATGCCCTTGCGGCAATCTGGCGTCATGCGACAGATCAATACGCTGCGCGCGCGCAGATGCCGCGCGCCGTCAGCTTTCCATCACTCTCAATTCGCCGTCCAGCCAGGGCAGCTGCGCCAGCGCGGGGGCAATGACCATGTCGCCCACCAGCATCCGCATGGTGCGCGCCACGTCGCGCGGAACCCGGTCCGCCCAGTCCGTTCCGGCAAAAAGGGAAATGGTGCGCGAGAAGGGTTTGAAGGGTACGGGATGCGCCTCCATCTGTTCGTGGTAACGCCCGGCGCGCATGTATCCCAACGGCGTGGTGATCGCCCAGCCCATGCCACGCGCCACCAGCGTCATCAGGGAGAGGTGCGCCCCGATCTCGAATCTCTCCGCGAACTCCAGCTTCTGCCGCGCCAGGTGGGCCTCGATCTGGCGCCCGATCAGCTGCGCGCGATCGTAGCGCAGGATCGGCAGCGCCTGCATCATCGCCTCTACTCCGCCCGCCGCCTCGACTGCCCCACGGGCACAAACAAGGATGTAAGGGTCTCGCACCAAAGGGTATTCGACGATCCCCTCCATCACCTCGCCGCTGCTGGCAGCGATGGCAAGATGCAGGCGGCGCGCCTTGATCTCTTCGGAAATCTCGTGGCTGGGCGCGGTGATCAGCTTGAACCGGCAGCGCGTCATGCTCTCGGCCAGGATGGTGACAAGACGCGGCGTCAGGTCATTGTCGAAATCGTCGATCACCCCCAGGCTCAGCGTGCTGAGATGGGTGAGGTCCATCACCGTCAGTTCGTTCTGCGCCAGCCGCAACTGCCGCAGCACCGCCTGGGTCCGCCCCAGAAAGGACCGGCCCGCCGGGGTCAGCCGCATCGGCCGGCGCCCGTGATCCACAAGGTCCACCCCCAGTGCGCCCTCGAGGTTGCGCATCTGCTGGCTGACCGCCGGCTGGCTGAGTCCCGTCACCTCGGCCGCCCTGGCGACCGAGCCAGTTTCCGCCAGCGCCTCGAAGACCTCGAGCCCGCGCAACGTCACGCCTTTCATCAACATCGCAGAATCTCCGAGGCCACAGTTTCCGTTTTTGTGAACCTGTCCGCTTACGTCAAGGAAAACGCATGTCCCGCCTGATCAAATCCGCCCCCGGCCTGCCCCCCGCCTCGATCGCGGAAATTTCCGACACCGTGCAGGTCATGCTGGCCCGCCTCAAGAGCGGCGGCGAAAAGGTCGCGCGTGACTATGCCGAGCGCCTCGACAGCTGGACCGGAGAGATCACCGTATCACCCGATGAGCTGCATCACGCCGCACGCCAGGTGCCAGATGCATTGAAACAGGCGCTGGCCTATGCTCACGACAACATCCGCCGTTTTGCCGAAGCACAGCGCGCATCGGTCCGGGATTTCGAGATCGAACTGCATCCGGGCCTGACCACCGGACAGAAAAGCCTGCCCGTCGCGGCGGCCGGTTGCTACGTCCCCGGCGGACGTTACGCGCATATCGCCTCGGCGCTGATGACCATTGCCACCGCCCGCGCCGCGGGTGTGCCCCATGTCACGGCCTGCGCCCCGCCACGCCGTGACGTGGATGGAACCGCATTGGGGATCGACCCGGCGACGCTCTATGCCATGCAGCTTGCCGGGGCCGACACGATCCTGACCCTGGGCGGCGTGCAAGGGATCGCCGCGATGGCCTACGGCCTGTTCGGAACACCACCCGCCGACGTCCTGGCCGGCCCCGGCAACGCCTATGTCGCCGAAGCCAAGCGCCAGCTTTTCGGCCCCGTGGGCATCGACATGTTCGCCGGACCGACCGACGTGCTGATCCTGGCGGATGCCACGGCCGATCCGGAGTTGGTTGCGCTGGACCTGGCCGGGCAGGCCGAACACGGGCCAACCTCGCCCTGCTGGCTGGTGACGGATCACGAACCACTGGCCACTTGTGTTGCGGAGATCATGCCGCGCGCCTGCGCCCGGCTTGGCGGCGACAATGCGCGCGCCGCCCTTGAGGCCTGGGAGGCGATGGGCGAAATCACCCTCTGCGCCAGCCGCGAGGAGATGGCGGCAGAGTCCGACCGCCATGCCCCCGAACACCTGCATGTCCAATGTGCCGACCTTTCCTGGTGGCAGTCACGCCTGTCCAGCTACGGCTCGCTGTTTCTGGGCGCCGAGACCACCGTCGCCTTTGGCGACAAGGCCTCTGGCCCCAACCACGTTCTGCCCACCGGAGGCGCCGCTCGCTACACTGGCGGATTGTCGGTGCACAAGTTCCTGAAAACCGTCACCTGGCAACAGGCCCGAGGCGAGGCCCTGCCCGCCCTGGCCCATGCCACGTCTGTCATCTCGCGGGCCGAAGGCATGACCGGACACGCCTTGACGGCAGAGGCCCGCCTCGCAAACCTGTCCCCACGCGCCTGCGCCGCAAACGAAAGTTGAAAGATGAACCTCGCCAAGTTTCCCCGTGTCCGCCTTGCCCACCTGCCCACGCCGCTGGAACCGCTGCCGCGCCTGACCGAATTTCTCGGCGGCCCCGAAATCTGGATCAAGCGCGACGACTGCACCGGCCTGTCGACCGGCGGCAACAAGACCCGCAAGCTGGAGTTCCTGATGGCCGAGGCGCTTGAGCAGCGCGCCGATGTTGTCCTGACCCAGGGCGCAACCCAGTCAAACCACGCTCGCCAGACAGCGGCGGCGTCGGCGAAGCTGGGCATGGAATGCCATATCCTGCTGGAGGACCGTACCGGCTACAATCACGAGAACTATCGCTACAACGGCAACGTCCTGCTGGACGTGCTGCACGGCGCCTCGATCGAACATCGCGGGCCGGACCTGGACATGAATGCCGAAATGGAGGCCGTGGCCGAGACCATGCGCGAGCATGGCAAGCGCGCTTACACGATCCCGGGCGGCGGATCGAACGCGACGGGCGCACTTGGCTACGTCAACTGTGCGCTGGAGATGCTGAACCAGTTCGTCGAGACCGGGCTGCGCGTCGATCACATCGTTCACGCCACCGGCTCTGCCGGGACACAGGCCGGGCTGATCACCGGGCTCAGCGCGATGAACGCCGGTATCCCGCTGCTGGGGATCGGGGTCCGCGCACCCAAGGCAAAACAAGAAGAAAACGTCTTTAACCTGGCCGTGAAGACAGCCGAGAAGCTGGGGTGTCCGGGGGTGGTCGCCCGCGAGGACGTGGTGGCCAATACCGATTACGTCGGCGACGGTTACGGCATCCCGGCGGAAAGCACCCTTGAGGCCATCGACCTCTTTGCCCGACACGAGGCGATCCTTCTGGACCCGGTCTATTCGGCCAAGGGCGCGGCCGGGCTGATCGACCTGATCCGCCAGGGCCATTTCAAGAGCAATGAGCGCGTCGTCTTCCTGCACACCGGCGGCGCCATAGGGCTGACCGGCTACACGCATGCCTTCGACGTGAAATCCCGCGCATGAGGCCGGTCGGCATTCTTGGCGGGATGGGGCCGCAGGCCACCATCCTGCTGATGCAGAAACTGCTGGACGTGGTGCCTGCGCAGGATGACGCCGACCACGTGCCGGTGATCGTGCATCAAAACCCGGGCGTCCCCTCGCGCATCGCCGCCCTGATCGAGGGCACGGGCCCCTCGCCCCTGCCGGTCCTGCAAGGCATGGCCCGCGACCTGGCCGCTGCAGGCGCCACCGCGTTGGCCATGCCCTGCAACACCGCGCATCACTACGCCGCCGGTATCCGCGCGGCCACCGATCTGCCATTTCTCGACATGCTGGCCGCCACCGCGCAGTCGCTCGAGGGAAAGGGGCGCATCGGTATCCTGGCCTCTCCGGCAACACGGTTGACCGGCATATTCGACACCTATCTGGATGCGCCCTTCACCGCGCCGCCGGACGACGCGCCCCTGCTTGGGATGATCCGCGCGATCAAGGCCGGCGCGACGCCCGAACAAATCCTGCCCGCGCTGACCGAAGAGGCCAGGCGCCTGCAGGAGCGCACCGATCACATCCTGATCGCCTGCACCGAACTGTCGCTGGCCGCCCCGTTGTTGCCACGGGACATCGCCTGGACGGACAGCCTCGACTGCCTCGTGGGGCGGATCCTCGGCCATGCGCAGTCCGGCTGACGATCCGGATTACTGTCCGCGGCAAACCTGTTCGGCGCGGGCGGCGAAGGCCTTGTATTTCTGCCAGAAGGCCTCGTGCCTCGGGTTGTCCGATTGGCGGATTTCCTGTGCGCGGTGCGGGTCTGAAAAGAACGAGACCGCCATTCTCTGATCCGAGACCGAAAGATCCCGGTCCGCGACCCCCTGCACGCATCCGCACAACCGTCGCGTCGCCCCTTGTCGGCCCGCCGCCACGCAGGCATCGGCGATCGGCCCCGAACTGATGCGCACCTGCGGCGCTGCCCCATAGCTGCGTTTGGATGCTGTTCCGCCACCGCAGGCTGCCAGCCCAAGGCAGGCAGCCAGAATAACTGCTTGCTTCATCTCACCTGTCTCTCGTTGCCCGGACGCGGATTTTCCGTCTGCCCCGGCACTGCCCTCGGGCGCATCATGCGCGATTTGCCCGTCAGCTTCAAGAATCCACCAGCGTTCAGGGACAAACATTGCCCGCCCTTATTTGTCCCCAGAGCGTCAGGGGGCGTCTTGACGGTCAGGCCGCCATCAGACCTTCAAGACGCACCCTGACACTTTCCGGCATTAGGCGCGCCGCGCTCAGCCGCGGCAAGTCCATTTCGGTGATTCCGGTGTCCGCGCCGTATAGCTCCAAGTACTCGGCGTAATTGTCGAAACAGCTGCGCGCAACATAGTCGATATAGCTTTCCGCCTCGGCGCCTTCAGCCAGGATCAGCTCATGCGCCTCGGTTTCCACATGATAGATCGTGTAACTGTCTCCCAGGGCCTCGATCGGCTCCCAGCGAATGCTGGTGCCGTTGACCAGCGCCGAGGCATTGATCAGCAGCCCGTCGACGTGCAGCGCGTGATCGGCAGTAAGCAGAAGATCGCGCCGGGGCACCCCCCGGCCCAACGCGTCGGCACAGAGGCGGACGGGCCTCACCCTTTCGGCGGGCTGGAACCGGGGAAAGAGCGTCTGGCGACCGATCCACCTGACTTTCGTCGTTCCGGTCGCCGTACAGATCACCTGGCCGATTTCGAGATCCTGAACCGCCACGGTGCCCTCGGGCGTATCGATCCCAGTGCCTTCCAGAAAGCAGGTCGGGAAATCGCTGGTGTTCAAGTCCAAAAGGCGAAAAGTCCTGGGCTCATCGAAGTCACCCAGGTTCATGCCTTCAGGGATCCAGATATGGCTGAAGGTCCCATTGTGCGTCACCGGCAACCACATGGTGCCGCCCGCCACGAGCGGGACCTCGATGGTCCCGACAAAGGCGTTGTCAGAGCCAATCAGAATGTCCCCGACCTCGAACGTACCGTTTGCCTCGCCATCATCCAAATTGACGCCGCTGCCGGTGGATGACGAATACGTGGCCAGCCCCGCTGAACCTGAATATGACCAATACCCACCCGCGTCATACGTTGCCATTTTTCAAACCCAGATCCCGATGAACACACCTACAAAAAATTTGGCAAAAGACATCACATGTCAACCCGGGCACCGAGAATTTGACGCGGCGCCGCACGCTGGAGTTGAATGCGTGAACCATTTGTCAAAGCGCCTGTCGGGACAGGAGCTTCGCACGTTTCCGCGCCCGGATCGTTGAGAAATCTTTACAAAATGCTTCCCGACTGCAGATCAAAACGTGACCGGAACAAGCAGAAGCCCGGGATCAGCGCGTCCCGCCAAGGCCGCCGTCGCTGGCAAAGCCGCCCGCGACGGCTTTGCCCGTTCCCGAAGCCCCGGCAAACCCGTCGATCCGGGCGCTTCGATCCGTGGTCTCGCGTGCTTCCGGAGCGGCCTCGACTGCAATGGCCGTGAGGCCGGCAAGGACAAAAATGGCGAGGGCAACGATACGGGTCATCAAACTTCTCCAATCAACTGTGAGGACCCTATGGGCGCGAATTGCGGCGGCACAGTCCGGAAATCCCCCAGAGGTGCCATTCCGCCGCTGCAACCTGTTGCCATTTCTCACCATCCCCGCATCACATGAGTCGTGCAGCGTTGCCCCCGGGATGTCCGTTTGCCAAGACACCTCCGTCAAAGAAGGACCCTCGAAGATGCGGCGATTGGCTCTACTGGCCTGCCTCCTGGGCACATTCGGTCTGACGGGCTGCGACGTCGATGGCGGTGGTCTTGACCGGGCACGGCAGAACTTCGGCGTGACCAACCCCAAGCCTTCTGCCTTCCATGTCTGCGGCAGCCACAACTGCCGCAAGCGCGTCGCCGTTTCGCTGAGCCCCGCCGAATGGTCCAGTGCCAGAGCCCCTCTGCGCAGCCGCCCGCGCACCCCCGGCGCCGAGCGCCGCGCCCTGGCCGAGACCCTGCGCCGGCTGGAAGTCGTGGTGGGACGCAAGACGGGATATGACAGCGACAGGGCCGGATCGACCCTGCAAATGGGCGTCAAGGCGCAGGACTGCGTCGACGAAATGGTCAACACCGCCGTTTACCTGAAGATGCTGGACGATGCTGGCGACCTGCGCTTTCACCGCCCCGGCCAACGCGTCACGATCGGTTTCATGACGCGCGAATTCTGGACCCACACGGTCGCCTCGATCTATCAGAAGGACACCGGGCAGGAATTCATCGTCGAGACCTGGGTCGTGGATTTCGGAGAGACACCTTACATCATGGATCGCAAGGCCTGGGCGGCGAATGAGCCATTGCGGCGGGATTTCTGAAAGTCATTGACCGCGGGGACTGCCACCTATGCGCGGCAGGAAACCGAGGTCGACAAGCACCAGTGCGCAGTCGCTGCTTTGCGCCCTGTCAGCCCCACCGTGCCAAGGTCGCTCTCTCCCATCCCCACTTGACCAAACCCCTGTTCCACAGCATATCGCACGTCATGAGCACACCCCTGTCCCGCATCCGCAACTTCTCCATCGTCGCCCACATCGACCACGGGAAATCCACCCTGGCCGACCGGCTGATCCAGCTGACCGGAACCGTCGCCGAACGCGACATGAAGGCTCAGCTTCTCGATGCGATGGACATCGAGCGCGAGCGCGGCATCACCATCAAGGCCAACACCGTCCGCATCGACTACCCGGCCAAGGACGGCAACACCTATGTCCTCAATCTCATCGACACCCCCGGACACGTCGACTTTGCCTATGAGGTCTCCCGCTCCATGCGCGCGGTCGAAGGCTCGTTGCTGGTGGTCGATGCCTCTCAGGGCGTCGAGGCGCAGACGCTGGCCAATGTCTATACCGCCATCGACGCCGACCATGAGATCATCCCGGTCCTGAACAAGGTCGACCTGCCCGCCGCCGAGCCTGAGCGCGTGGCCGAGCAGATCGAGGATGTCATCGGCATCGACGCCTCGGACGCCTGCCTGATCTCGGCCAAGACCGGCATCGGCATCCCCGACGTGCTCGAGGCGATCGTCAAGCGCCTGCCCCCGCCCCACGGCGGCGATCCGGACGCGCCGCTCAAGGCGATGCTGGTGGACTCGTGGTATGACCCCTACCTCGGCGTCGTCGTCCTGATCCGGATCATGGACGGTACCCTGAAAAAGGGCGACAACATCCGCATGATGCGCACCGGCGGCAAGTACGGCGTCGACAAGCTGGGCGTCTTCCGCCCCGCCATGCAGGACGTCAAGGAACTGGGCCCAGGCGAGATCGGCTTTTTCACCGGTTCCATCAAGCAGGTGCGCGACACCAAGGTCGGCGACACCATCACCCATGACAAGAAACCCTGCGCCGAACCGCTGCCGGGCTTCAAACCCTCGATCCCGGTGGTTTTCTGTGGCCTGTTCCCGGTCGACAGCTCGGAATTCGAGGACCTGCGGGACGCGATCGAGAAACTGGCCCTGAACGACGCCAGCTTCTCCTACGAGATGGAAACCTCGGCCGCGCTTGGCTTCGGCTTCCGCTGCGGCTTCCTCGGCCTTCTGCACCTAGAGGTCATCCGCGACCGGATCGAGCGTGAATATGACATCGAACTGATCACCACCGCGCCCTCGGTCGTCTACCACGTCTTCATGCGCGATGGTGAGCGGATCGACCTGCACAACCCGGCCGACATGCCCGACCCCTCCAAGGTGGACCACATCGAGGAACCGCGCATCAAGGCGACGATCCTGGTGCCGGACGAGTTCCTGGGCGACGTGCTGAAACTCTGCCAGGACCGGCGCGGGCTGCAGCAAGACCTGACCTATGTCGGCGGGCGGGCGATGGCGGTCTACGACCTGCCCCTGAACGAGGTGGTCTTTGACTTCTACGACCGGTTGAAATCCGTGACCAAGGGCTATGCCAGCTTTGATTACGAGATCACCGATTACCGCGAGGACAACCTCGTCAAGATGCAGATCCTGGTGAACGATGAGCCGGTGGACGCGCTCTCGATGATGGTGCACCGTGACCGGGCCGAGATGCGCGGGCGCGCCATGTGCGCCAAGCTCAAGGACCTGATCCCGCGCCAGATGTTCAAGATCCCGATCCAGGCGGCCATCGGCGGCAAGGTCATCGCGCGCGAGACGCTGTCGGCGCTGCGCAAGGACGTGACGGCGAAATGCTACGGCGGCGACGCGACCCGGAAGAAGAAGCTGCTGGAAAAGCAGAAGGCCGGCAAGAAGAAGATGCGCCAGTTCGGGAAGGTGGAGATCCCGCAAGAGGCGTTTATTTCAGCGTTGAAGATGGACGAGTAATCGTCCATTTTAAGTGACGTTGGGCGAAAGTTGGTTGTGCGAAGCAGGTTCCGCGTGCCCACATGGCGGGGTGTTGCAACCCGTGCCGCTTGACGAACAGATCATCAATCTTGATCAACTGAGTACCAAATCAGTTAATATCAAGATCCCTGATCTGTCCCAACATGGCAGGACCCGTTTCCACCTCGGAACTCTTATTGAAGCATTGTACGATTACGAAACCGGTCGTTCGTTAGGGTCAGGACCCATTGATTTGGTCTGACTGGCATGATTCACGGTTCGAAAACGAGCGGTGATCATGTTGGCGGACCGCCCGACTTCGGCCTCGCGGCGGTTGATCTCGCTAAATTAGGGACTCGCGCTTAGCGGGCTGAGTCTCTACGCATCTCCCCAGTGTGCCACACCACCCGCCACTGCCGACTCCGTCCACAGCATCCCCAGGTACCTCTCGACCTATCCGAATCCCCCTTTGCCCCGGGCACGCAAACCCCTAATGTCCCGGCCTCATGCGACTGCCCCTTCGACTCGCCCTGCTTACCCTCGCCCCGCCCGGCCCACTTGCCGCGCAGGAACCGGGGGAGTGTATCGGGCATGACCTGAAAAGCCCCGATCAGCGCATTCAGCTACTGGCGCCCACGCATACCTGGACGCTCTACAATCTTGGTCCTGGACAGGTGGTGATCCATGCCAGCAGCGGGCAGAGCCTGCCCGGCCCCGCCCCCAGCAGCGAACCGCAGCCCAGCCCCTTTCGGGGAGAGACCGGCACCAGCTATGCGCTGTCGCTGGACGGGCCGGGGCTGACCATCGTTTATATCTGCCCCGGCACCTGACCCGCGCCCCCCCCTCAGGCCGAGGCGCCGCGCGCCGCGTCGGGGTGCTCTTTCAGGAAATGGTGCAGCACGCCGTAAAGCTCCCTGGCATGCGCCTTGTCCCCCCGGTGCAGCGCTTCGCGGATGTCCTCGCAGATCATCTGCTGCACCTTCGCGGCACCATGATGCTGGTGCATCATGTATTCGGCGAGGCAGGAGGCGCTGACGTCCGGCAGTCGGTCATGTTCGGCAACGGCCTCGATCTCCTCCCGTGTCAGGCAGGTCATGTCCTCGATATCGTCCAGCGTGATCATTTTTCCCCTCCCGGATCTACGCACATCAGGAGGAGGATAGGCCAGGACCACGCGGGTGACCTTGATCCGGATCAGGCCAGACGTCCGATCGGGTCAGGTTCCGTCGGTGCCCAGACCAGGATCGGTGACCTCGGGATAGTCATAGCCCGTCGCCGGATCATCCAGGATGAAGTCGAAATAATAGCCTTCATCGCCGTAGTGCTGGAACTCGTCCTCCGGTGCGGGCATCTGGTTGCGCACCAGGTCATTCTCAAGCCGGCGCAGGTAGGCGATCAACCGCGGCAGTGGCGGGCGGTTGCGCTCGATATAGCGCTTGGCCTTGCGCATCGCCTCCTGCTTCTCCCAGGTTGGGACCGCGTCGAGCGGATTGTGGAAGGACGGCCCGCGTGCCGCCCCCTGCCCCTGGGTCGAGACGACCGCGCCCGTAGGATCGGCCCATCGCGGGCCGCCCAGCCAGACCGCCGCGAACATGATCTTGGCACGGATCTCTGGCGTACCGCCGACGATCAGCCCGTCATAGAACATGACGTGCACGTCTTCCCATTTCGCGCGGTGAAACATCGGCCCCCGTTCGTTTCCGACACCGCAATAGGCGTCATGCACGGCCGCGGCATTGATGTATTCGGGCGAGGTCGGATCGCCGACGATGCTGATGAAGATCTTGGGGATCGACGCACCATCCGTCAGTGTCCGCGGCGGAGCGTTCCAGGATTTTCCATGTGCATCGACGAAGTTCAGCGGATCGGCAGTTGGGAAGAACTTGTACGGGCGCCGCGGCAGCTCAACCGGCTCGTCGAGGACCCGCAGCGGCGACTGGCTGAAACTGCAGCCCCCCTGCGGTTGGGTCAGGCAGGAAATCTCGGGCGCCTCGGCGCGGCTGCTCTGGGCGATGTAGGTTGTCGGGTCGCATCCCGCCACGGCGAGGACACAGGCCGACAGAAGGGCAAGTTTGCGCATGGTCTATCCATTGGATCAAATACGATGGCGCGAACCTACGAGAGTCGTCCATCCCGATCAAGCGGCGCCTGACCCAGATCAAGGATTTCGCATGCGGTTCCGGATATGTGTCGCGAAATCAAGCACGTCCGGAGGGTTTCATGTTTCGTCTTGCCAGTCTTCTCTATTCCCTGATTTCAACCTCCCTGGCGGGGACCTTCATCATTGTCGCGTTGGTTTCAGGGCAAGACACGCTCTACCCGATTGTCGTAGCCGCCATCGCCGGGTTCGTGGTCGCCGCGCCGGTGTCCTGGCTGGTGGCCCGTCAGCTCTACAACTGATCCAACAGACCCTCGGCGCAGCGCTCGATCAGGTCCAGCGTCCCGTCGAAGTCACGCGTGTAATAGGGATCGGGCACCTCGTCGGTGCCAAGCGACGGGGCATAGTCCGTCATCAGTCGCAGCTCTGCCCCGCCCGTTGCCGGCGCCATGACGCGCAGATCCCGAAGGTTCTGCCCGTCCATCGCAACGATCAGGTCGAAACGCGCAAAATCGCGCGCCGTGACCTGCCGCGCACGCAGAGCCGACAGGTCATATCCCCGCTGATGCGCCGCCTGTTGCATCGCCGCATAGGGTGGCTCTCCGATGTGCCAGCGCCCGGTCCCTGCGCTGTCCAGGTCCACCGCCATGCCGCGCGCCTCTGCAAGCGTCCGGATCACCGCCTCGGCAGAAGGGGAGCGGCAGATGTTGCCGAGGCAGACAAAGAGGATACGATGGGCCATGTCACGGTCCTAGCGAGCCGTGGGGAACAGGGCAAGGACCGAGGATATGACTGGGAAGATCGTCATCCTGACCGGCGCCGGGCTTTCGGCGGAGAGCGGGCTGGGTACCTTCCGCGACGAAGACGGACTCTGGGCGAAACACAAGATCGAGGACGTGGCGACCCCCGAAGGCTTTGCCCGTAACCCCTCCCTCGTCCACGATTTCTACAACGCCCGCCGCCGTCAATCCGCAGGTGCCGCGCCGAATGCCGCCCACGAAGCGCTGGCCCGCCTGCAACAGTATTGGCCTGGCGAGGTGATTCTTGTGACGCAGAACGTCGATGGGCTGCATGAAAGCGCTGGCGGCGAAGCGGTCCACATGCACGGTACGCTGGCCGGGGCGCTCTGCGCGGCCTGCGGTTTCCGCTGGGCCGCACCAGAGACGATGCTGCCCGAGGACCCCTGCCCCGCCTGTGCCGCCCCCGCGACGCGACCGGACGTGGTCTGGTTCGGAGAGATCCCCTATCACATGGACGAGATCGCAGAACATTTGCAGGACTGTGCGATATTCGCCGCTATCGGAACCTCTGGACAGGTCTATCCGGCGGCAGGTTTCGTGGTCGAAGCCGCGCTCGCCGGGGCGGAAACCGTGGAACTGAACCTGGAACGGACCGAGGTGTCACGGGCCTTTACCAGGCACTGCATGGGCAAGGCGACAGAGGTCGTGCCCCCTTGGGTGGACAGTCTGCTGGCCCGACAGGTGTAAGGCAGGCCCACAAGGCCTGCCCCATCACATCTTCAGTTGCTGGCGCCCATGCCGGCGCCGTGGCCCATACCGTGGCCCATGCCTTGCTTCGGCTGGCGTTCAAGATCGACGGGAATTTCGACGACCATGTCGCCCGCCTTTTCAAAGGTCAGCGTCACGGTAACCGTCTGACCTTGTTCCATCGGACCTTTCAGCCCCATGAACATGACGTGATCGCCACCGCGTTGCAGCATGTGCGCACCACCCGCGGGCACGGGAAAGCCTTCCTCGACTTCCATCATGCGCATGACGCCTTCGCCCATATCCTTGTGCGTGTGCAGTTCGACCCGCACGGCGATGTCGGACTTTGCGGCAATCAGCCGGTCGTCCTCCGCGCCGGTGTTCTCGATCATCATGAAGGCGGCCCCGGCTTTGGCCAGCGGTCCGGAACTGCGGGCGTAGGGGTCCTTGATGACGATTTCGGCAAAGGCAGGTGTGGCAAGGGCCAGCGCGCAGGCGCCGGCAAAGAGGGTTTTCAGGGTCATTTCAATATCCTCGGTATTCTCTGTCAGTGATGTGGTCTGTCAGTCAGAGAATACGCGGAGGTCCCCGGGCCCGGGCTTGAGCATTTGCCTGCTCGGCCAGAATCGTCTCTGGCTGCTCCCAATCCACGGTGCGCCAGGTCAGCCCCAAGGCAAGCGGGAGCGCGATGGAGCCTGTCTCTACGAAAAGAACCGTCGCCGCGTCGGGGCAGACATGGGGCGGCTCAACTGGCTGGCCCTCATCGTCCACGAGCACGGTCACGACGGTCAGGCCACGGCAGATCACGATGCTGCCCGCAGGGTCCGCCTGCCCGCGCGCATAGGCGGCTGACAGGCCCGTGAGGGCCAGCACCATCGCCAGCAAGACGCCTATGAAGGGCCGGAGTTTCAGCATCGCTTCTATGATATAGACGCCCTGTCCGGGCGCCCCAAAGCGACAAAAGGAAACAGCCCCGCGGCCGGGGCCACGGGGCTGTCTTCACTGTCCCTCAGGAAAGCTTCAGGCTTCGGCCTGTGCCTTCATGATCTCTTTTTTGACCTTCAGGGCGCGATCCGAAAGCTCGACATCTTTCGCCTTGGCCAGGAACTTGTCCAGGCCGCCACGGTGGTCGACCGAACGCAGCGCGTGCGCGGTGATGCGCAGCTTGATGCCGCGGCCCAGCGTCTCGGACTGCAGGGTCACGTCGTTCAGGTTCGGGAGATAACGCCGTTTGGTCTTGTTGTTGGCGTGGCTCACATTGTTGCCCACCATCGGGCCCTTGCCGGTCAGTTCGCAGACACGCGACATCGCTTCGTCCTCATCCACTGGTGGCAAGGCCTCTGCCCCGCCGGTCTCATCCTTGCAGCGTACCCCGGTTCAAACGAATCGAAGACCCTGCCAATATCAAAGGGCGCCGCCCGTTTTGGTTATTCGGGGGGCGCCCGGAATCTGGTCTGACGGTGCATATGCAGATGCGCGGGTTTCGTCAAGTCCCTGTTGCAAGGCTTTCGTCCCGCGGCCTGCATGGCGGCCTCATCCCATCTGCAGGTAGTCGCGCAACAGCTCCTCTGCTGCCGCCGAAGGCGTCAGCCCGCCCGCCTCGACGTCACGCGCAAGTGCCTCCATCGCCCCTTTGACCGGCTCCCGCTTCAGCCGTGCCAGCAGGCGTTCACGGACTTCGGCTTCGAACCAGAATCGCGCCTGTTCGGCGCGACGGCCCGCGAAATGCCCGGTCTCACGCCGCCAATCGGCAAGGGACTGCATCTCTTCCCAGGCCGTCACCAGGCCCGAATCCTCCAGCGCCGAAACGGTCATCGCCTTCGGAAAGCCCTCCGGGTCCTGCGGACGCTTGCGCAACAGGCGCAGTGCCCCGGCATAGTCCGCGCAGGTCCGCACGGCGGTAGACTTGAGCGCCCCGTCCGCCTTGTTGACCAGCAGGATGTCGGCCATCTCCATGATGCCGCGCTTGACCCCTTGCAACTCGTCACCACCGGCGGGCGCAAGCAGCAGCAGGAACAGGTCGGACATTTCCGCCACCATCGTCTCGGACTGGCCGACGCCCACCGTCTCGATCAGCACCACGTCGAATCCCGCCGCCTCGCAGAGGTCGATAGCCTCGCGCGTGCGCCGCGCGACCCCGCCCAGCTGCGATTGCGACGGCGAGGGGCGGATAAAGGCGTTTCGCTCGCGGCTCAGCCGCTCCATCCGTGTCTTGTCCCCCAGGATCGACCCGCCCGAACGCGCCGAACTGGGATCCACGGCCAGCACGGCGACCTTAAGCCCCTGCGCCGTCAGCATCATGCCGAAGGCCTCGATGAAGGTGGATTTGCCGACACCCGGCGTACCCGACAGGCCGACGCGCAGCGCCTCGCGGCCATGCCCCTTCAACGCTTCAAGCAAGGAAAGCGCCTGCGCGCGATGATCCGCCCGCCCGCTTTCCACCAGCGTGATGGCACGCGCCAGGGCACGCCGTTCGCCCGCCAGGATGCGGGTCTTGAGATCCTCGATATCCATGTGCCCATTTCCCGCGCCCGCGTGGAAAAGTCCAGAGCCGCGACGTCGCTGTCAGACCTCTCCCCAGGCGCCCACTTTCCAAGCGCCCCGTGGTCGCTCATAAGGCGCCCATGACCAGACTGCCCATCGAAGACGCTCTGCCTGGGCTGATCTCTGCCCTCCGTGATCGCTCCCGCGCGGTGCTGCAAGCGCCCCCCGGCGCGGGCAAGACGACGCGCGTGCCTCTGGCGATGCTTGAGGCCGGCCTGACATCCGGCAAGATCGTCATGCTGGAACCCCGCCGCCTTGCCGCGCGGGCCGCTGCACAACGGCTGGCGGAGCAACTGGGTGAGGACCCCGGCCAGACCGTCGGCTATCGCATCCGTGGCGAATCGAAGGCCTCGAAGTCAACCCGGATCGAGGTTGTGACCGAAGGCATCCTGACCCGCATGATCCAGTCCGATCCGGAGTTGACCGGCATCGGTGCGGTGCTCTTCGACGAATTCCACGAAAGATCCCTGAACGCCGACCTCGGGCTGGCGCTCTGCCTGGAAATCGCCGATGCCCTGCGCGATGACCTGATGCTTCTGGCCATGTCGGCGACGCTGGACGCGCAGCCCGTGGCCGACCTGATGCAGGCGCCCGTCGTGACCTCCGAGGGACGCAGCTTTCCGGTCGACACCCGCTGGTTACCGCACCCCCTGCCCAAGCGGCATAGATTCGACCAAGCCCTCGCCGACCTGATCCTTCAGGCCCATGACGAGACAGAGGGGGGTATCCTGGCCTTCCTTCCCGGAGAGGGCGAGATCCGCCGGACCGAGGCCCTGCTGAAATCACGCCTGCCAAAGGACACGCTTCTGCGACCGCTCTTCGGCGCGATGGATCTTGCCGCGCAGCGTGCCGCCATCCGCCCGGAACGGTCGGGTCGCAAGCTGGTTCTGGCGACCTCAATCGCCGAAACCTCGCTGACGATCGAAGACATTCGCGTGGTCGTGGACGGCGGCAAGGCCCGCCGGGCGCGCTTCGACCCCGGTTCGGGCATGTCCCGGCTGGTCACTGAACGTGTTACCCGCGCCGAGGCGACCCAGCGCGCCGGGCGCGCAGGCCGCGTCGCGCCCGGGATTGCCTACCGGCTCTGGACCAAAGGTGAGGAAGGCGGGCTAAGACCCTATCCGCCCGCGGAAATCGAGGCCGCGGACCTGGCGGGGCTGGCGCTGGAAATCGCGCTCTGGGGTGCCGATCCGGCGGAAATGCCTTTTCTTACGCCCCCACCCGAAGGGGCGTTCGCCGAAGCCCGGTCCCTGCTCAGATTCCTCGGCGCGCTGGACGACGAAAACCGGATCACCGCGCACGGCAGGATCTTATCCACATTACCACTTCACCCTCGGCTTGCACATATGATGATTCTGGGGGGGGCAAAGGCGGCAAATCTGGCCGCACTCTTATCTGATCGCGATCCGCTCACATCGGCATCCACAGACCTCGCCCTGCGGCTCGATGCGCTGCGCGATCCGCGCGGGTTTTCCGAGCGCAGACCCGAGCAGATCAATCGTGGCGCCCTGGAACGCATCCGCGCAGAGGCGAAACGCCTCTCGCAAAGCATCAGGAAGCGCGACAAACCGTCTGAAAAGGCGCAGGATTTCAGTGACGCCGAAATGGCCGCCCTGGCCTACCCCGATCGCATCGGTCTGCGCCGCAAGGGCGAGGCTGCCCGTTTCCAGCTGTCCGGCGGCAAGGGCGCGGTGATGGAGGATCACGACCCGCTGGCAGGCGAGCGACTGATCGTCGTCACCGATACGGACGGCAACCCGCGCGAGGCGCGCATTCGCCAAGCCATCGCGATCTCCCTGGCCGAGGTGCGCGCACTCTTTGCCGACCGGATCGCCTGGCACGACCTCTGCGAATGGTCGAGGCGCGACCGCCGTGTCATCGCCCGCCAGCAGGAACGGCTGGGGGCCATTGCGCTGGATGACCGCATCTGGAAGGACGCCCCGGAAGAGGCCGTGGCCCGCGCCATGCTGGACGGGGTGCGAGACCTAGGGATCACCCTGTCAGATGCCGCCCGACGGTTTACTGCCCGCGTGGCCCTCGCCCGCGAAGCCGGGCAAGACCTGCCCGACATGTCCCCCGAGGCGCTGATGGAAACGCTCGAAGACTGGCTCTTGCCCTTCCTGAGCGGCGTCCGCACCGCCGCCGACTGGAAACGCTTTGACTTGCTGCCGGCCCTGCGTGCGCGGCTGGACTGGACCCAGACTCAGGCGCTGGACGCAGGCATTCCGGCGCATTTCACCACACCGCTGGGGCGCAAGGTGCCGATCGATTATTCAGGCGAACACCCGGAAATCCAGTTGCGCCTGCAAGAGCTCTTTGGCCAGACAGTGCATCCGATGGTCGGGCGTACCCCGCTGCGGATCACCCTTCTGTCACCCGCGCAGCGTCCGGTACAGACCACGATGGACCTGCCCGGTTTCTGGTCCGGGTCCTATGCCGACGTGCGCAAGGACATGCGCGCACGCTATCCCAGACACCCCTGGCCCGAGGACCCGACACAGGCCGACCCCACGCTGCGGGCAAAACCGCGCGGAACATGACGGGCGTGGCTGGCGGGTGGGCCGCTGACGCGCGCAGGCACGGCAGCCGGGGCGCCGGCCGGCCCCGCCTTCAGGCCCCCAGGCAATAGCGCATGATGGCCTTCTGCGCGTGCAGACGGTTTTCCGCCTCGTCCCATATCACCGAGTGCGGACCGTCCATGACCTCGGATGTCACTTCCTCTTCGCGATGCGCGGGCAGGCAGTGCATGAACAGCGCATCCGGCTTGGCTGCTTCCATCAGCCTGGCGTTGACCTGGTAGGGGCGCAGCATGTTGTGGCGCCGTTCCTTGGCGCTCTGCGCGTCGTGCATCGACACCCAGGTATCGGCGACGATCAGGTCTGCGCCTTCGACCGCGCGCATCGGGTCGCGCTCGATGGTGATCGTCGCGCCCTCGTTGCGCGCCCAGCCGACGAACTCCATTTCCGGATCCAGCTGAACCGGGCCGGAAAAGGTCAGGTCGAACCCGAATTGACCGGCGGCGTGCAGGAAAGAGGCACAGACGTTGTTGCCATCACCGCACCAAACCACTTTCTTGCCCGCGATCGGGCCGCGATGCTCTTCGAAGGTCTGCACATCCGCCATGATCTGGCAGGGGTGTGTGCGGTCGGTCAGCCCGTTGATGACCGGCACGCTGGCGTATTCCGCCATCTCTTCCAACACGGATTCATCGAAGGTCCGGATCATGATCAGATCGACATAGCGCGACAGAACGCGGGCAGTGTCGGCGATGGTCTCGCCGTGGCCCAGCTGCATCTCGTTGCCCGAAAGCACCATGCTCTGCCCGCCCATCTGGCGCACACCCACGTCAAAGGAGACGCGCGTCCGGGTCGAGGGTTTCTCGAAGATCAGGGCCACCATGCGTCCGGCCAGTGGCTGGTCGTCGTCGGGGGCGGCCTTGGGCCTTCCGTTGCGGGCGGATTTCATCGACTTGGCCTGGTCGATGATCGACCGCAAGGCGGCCTTGTCGGTTTTGTGGATATCCAGGAAATGGTTCATATCATTGTTCTTCTTGCAAGCCGGGGGCGCGACGGGCGCCACCCCCGATGTCCCTTTCGGCCAAAGACCGGTTTCAGGCAGAGGCCTTGGTAACGGCAGAAGCCGCGGCGTCGAGCCGTTTCAGCGCCTCCCCGATTTCGTCCTCGGTGATGTTCAGTGGCGGCAGCAGGCGCACGATATTGTCCGCGGCCGGCACGGTGATGACCTCGGCGTCATAGCCCGCCTTGACCACGTCCAGGTTTGTCACCTTGCATTTCAAGCCCAGCATCAGACCACTGCCGCGCACGCCCTCGAAGACATCCGGATGCGCCGCAACCAGACCCTCAAGTTTTTGCCGCAGCAGCCCCGCCCGGGCGCGTACCCCGTCAAGGAATTCCGGGTCGGAAACGATGTCCATCACGGTCTTGCCCACGGCACAGCCCAGCGGGTTGCCGCCATAGGTCGAGCCGTGTGTGCCCGCGGTCATGCCGCAGGCCGCCTCTTCCTTGGCCAGCACGGCCCCCAGCGGAAAGCCTCCGCCGATGCCCTTGGCGACCATCATGATGTCCGGTTCCACCCCCGACCATTCATGCGCGAACAGCCGTCCGGTCCGGCCGACACCGCATTGCACCTCGTCTAGGATCAGCAGGATGCCTTTTTCGTCGCAAAGCGCACGCAGTCCTTTCAGGCACTGGTCGGGCAGGACGCGGATGCCGCCCTCGCCCTGCACCGGTTCGATCAGGATCGCGCCCACGGTCTCGTCGATGGCGGCGTGCAATGCGTCGTGATCGCCCCACGGCAGGGTTTTGAATCCGCCCAGCACCGGGCCGAACCCCTTGACCATCTTTTCCGACCCGGAGGCCGCGATCGCGGCAGAGGAGCGCCCGTGAAAACAGCCCTCGAAGGTCAGGATCGTGGTCTTTTCCGGCTGGCCCTTCTCGTACCAGTATTTCCGCGCCATCTTGACCGCCAGTTCGCAGGCCTCTGTGCCCGAATTGGTGAAGAACACCGTATCGGCAAAGCTGGTTTCCACCAACTTGTCGGCCAGCGCCTGCTGGTTCGGGATCTCGTAGAGGTTCGAGACATGCCAGAGCTTGCCCGCCTGGTCGGTCAGCGCCTTGACCAGGTCGGGGTTGGCATGGCCCAGCGCGTTGACGGCGATGCCACTGCCCAGGTCCAGGAATCGGCGCCCGTCTTCCTCTGTCAGCCAGCAGCCCTCGCCCTTCACGAAATGCAGGGGCGCGCGGTTGTAGGTGGGCAGAACGGAGGGGATCATGTCGCAGTCCTCGAAAGTGTGGAAGCCCGATTGGTGGCAAGGCCCGGGGGCCAAGTCAAGAAGGGCCATGTTTTGAAGGGAGAAAAGACGCAGGACGTCACGCCCTGTCAGGGCGCGGGGAACAGTGAGCTCAGGCTCGTCGGGTTCGGATCGCGTGCATCATGCTGCGCAGATAGACGGATCGCCGAAGAAAGAAAAGCGATAAAACGCAGGCACCTCAGTCCAGCCGCCGCAGGCCGGGACGCGGCGGGGCGCTGTGCGGCAGGTGGATACCGCTGGCCAGCCCCAACCAATCCAGCGCCTGAATGAGGCGAAAGCCCGGATCCGACTGCCCCGGGAGGACGCCCAGCCGAGCGGAATGCGGAAAGGCGTGGTGATTGCCGTGCCAGTTCTCGCCGAAGGTGATCGGGCCAAAACCCGGCAGGTTGTACCCCTGCACCGGCAGTCCGTCGATGGTCCAGTCCTGCTGCCCGCCCTTGTGGGCCGCGTGGCCGATGGCCCAATGTCCGGTCAGCGAGACCACGATCCGCAGCGACACCCCCCAAAGCACCCAGCCCCAGCCGCCCAGGGCAAACAGAGCCAGCGCCACGGGCAGTTGTTGCGCCCACCACAGGCGTTCCATCCAGCGATAGACCGGGTCCTGCGCAATCTCGGGTTCGATCTCGAAAACCGGCGGATGGGCGAGGCGGAATTCGCAGTGCATCTGCCACCAGGCGTCTTTCAGAGGCCCGGCGCCGTGTGACGGATGCGGTGGGCAGTTGGCCTGTCGCTGGTGCCAGTCGCGCTTGTCATGGGCACGTATCATGCCGAAAGGCCCTGCCATGCCGACGAGGACACCCAACCAGACAAGCAGGTATTCCACAGGCTTTGAGGTTTCGAAACTGCGATGGATCAACAAGCGGTGCATACCGACGGAGTGGCCGGCGCAAATGGTGATCCCCGTCAGCACCAGGAACACGGCCAGACCACTCCACGACGGGAAAGCCGTGACCGCCAGAACACCGCTTAGGGCATGTGCAAACCACCAGGCGCTTTTGCCCGGCGCCCAGTGGATACGGCCCGCGCAAGGGTCAGTGCCCGGAAGGGGCCTTACCCGCTCGCTCGCGACAACCTCGACACTCGGGGCCGGGCTTGCGCCCACGGCCGGGCCCTGCGTGGCATGGAACATGGCAACCTGCACTTTCTGATATGTGTGCCTCAGGATCGGCCCCGGCCTGTTTGCAAGGCAAGTCCGGAGTTCCGCCGGACACGCGTCGCGGTCACCGGGACCAAGGGGAAACCCCGATGCACTGCGGACGGCATTGCGCGCCACGGCCCGCGCGGCTAGCGTCATCGTCATGACAGCGCCTCTCATCGACAACCTGCAGTACTGCAACTTCTCGGAAAAGGTCTTTCGCCAGCTTCGCGCCGGCGGGGTGGACGCGATCCACGTCACCATTGCCTACCACGAGAGTTTCCGCGAGATGGTGCTGAACCTCGAACGCTGGAACCGCTGGTTCGAACGCTTCCCCGATCTCATCATGCGCGGCACCGAGGCGGCGCATGTGCGCGAGGCGCAGGAGACAGGCCGCACCGCCGTCTTCTTCGGCTTTCAGAACCCCTCGCCCATCGAGGACGACATCGGCCTCGTCGAGATTGCGCACCAGCTGGGCGTGCGCTTCATGCAACTGACCTACAACAACCAATCCCTGCTGGCGACCGGCTGCTACGAGGAAGAGGACACCGGCCTGACCCGCATGGGCCGCGCCGTGGTGGCAGAGATGAACCGCGTCGGCCTGGTCATCGACATGAGCCATTCCGCCGAACGCTCGACCCTGGAGGCGATCGACCAGTCCACCCGCCCCATCGCCATCACCCATGCCAATCCCGACTGGTGGCACCCTGCCCTGCGCAACAAGTCGGACGCGGTGCTGCGCGCGCTGACAAACTCCGGTGGAATGCTGGGGTTTTCCCTGTACCCGCATCACCTGGCGGGCGGCACGAACTGTTCGCTCACCGGGTTCTGCGAGATGGTGGCAGAGGCCGCCGACCGCTACGGGGCGGAAAACCTCGGGATGGGCAGCGACCTGTGCCAGGACCAGCCGGACAGCGTGGTCGAATGGATGCGCGTGGGCCGCTGGACCAAGGACATGGACTACGGCGAAGGCTCTGCCTCGGCGCCCGGGTTCCCGCCCATGCCGGACTGGTTCCAGGACAATCGCGACTGGGACAATATCCGCGACGGGCTGCGAGAGATCGGCTTTTCACGGGTCGAGACCGATGGCATCCTGGGCGGCAACTGGCTGCGTTTCTACGAGACGAGCTTTGGCCCCGCCTGACCCGGCCTGAAAGGACCCCCCATGAAAGCCATGCTCTACGAGGCCTTCGGCGCCGCGCCGAAGATCACCACCCTCCCCGATCCCGCGCCTGCACCGGGCGGCGTCGTGCTGAAGGTCGAGGCGACGGGCCTTTGCCGCAGCGACTGGCACGGATGGATGGGCCACGACCCGGACATCGAGCTGCCGCATGTGCCCGGGCATGAACTGGCCGGCACCGTCGCGGCGGTTGGTGAGAGCGTCACGCGCTGGTCCGAGGGCGACCGCGTGACCGTTCCTTTCATCTGCTCCTGTGGCACCTGCCCGGAATGCCACGCGGGGCACCAGCAGGTTTGCGACAACCAGTTTCAACCCGGCTTCACCCATTGGGGCAGCTATGCCGAATTCGTCGCGCTGCCACAGGCGGACCTGAACCTTGTCGGGCTGCCGCCTGACATGAGGTTCGATACCGCGGCCAGCCTCGGCTGCCGCTTTGCCACCAGTTTCCGCGCCGTGGTCGACCAGGGGCGGGTCTCCGGCGGCGAATGGGTCGCCGTGCATGGCTGCGGTGGCGTGGGGCTGTCCGCCATCATGATCGCGCGGGCGATGGGCGCGCGGGTCCTGGCGGTGGACATCGACGCGGACAAGCTGGACATGGCACGCAGCATGGGCGCCACGGCGGTCGTGGACGCGCGCGCCGGGAACGTGCCAGAGGCCGTGCGCGACCTGACGCGGGGTGGCGCGCATCTGTCGATCGACGCCCTCGGCCACCCCGAGACCTGCGCGAACTCGATCCTTTGCCTGCGCAAGCGCGGCCGCCATGTGCAGGTCGGCCTGCTGCTGGGCGACCAGAGCCGTCCGCCCCTGCCGATGGATCGCGTGATCGGCTGGGAACTGGAAATCCTCGGCAGCCACGGTATGCAGGCGCACCGTTATGGTACCATGCTGGACATGATCGCCAGCGGCGCCCTGTCCCCAGACCAGTTGGTCGGCGACCGGATCAGCCTTGAAGAGGCGGTGCCTGCGTTGATGGACATGGACAGTTTTCAGGCGCGCGGCGCGACGGTCATCACCCGGTTCTGACCTCAGCCGCGCAATTCTTCGCGCACCTGCATCAAGATTTCGCCCAGCCGGTTCAGCCCCTGCCCGTCCGGGCCGCAGCCCCAGTAGGCATCCATTGGCGCGTTTTCGACGATCTGCGCGTCACCCGTGGACAAGAGCAGGTCGCGCGGCCCCCGGTGCAGGGTGAACTTGTCAAGGACGGCCTCCATCATGATCCCGTCCTTGACCTCTTCCCAGTCACTGCGGAGCGGGATGTCACGGGTCATGCCCAGCGCCTTGGCCTGCTTCGGGCGCGAACACATGCGGATGCGTTCCCGGTGGGCGATGTCTTGGAACTTCATCGCCTGAAAATAATGTTCGACCGTGCGCCACCACAGGCCCTCCTTGTCCACGCCAAAGGGCGCAAAGTTCGAGAACTCTCCGTAAGGGTCGGTCTGGGCGTAGAAATAGATCGTGTCGGTCATGGCGCCAGAAACCCCGGAAGCGCCCGCAGTGCCAGTCCGGTATTCCCGACGTACATTCAGCCCCCCTGCGTATCGATGGCGCGCAGGAAAATAGACGCGCCGATTGCGATCAGGTCGTCGGGAAAGTCATAGTCGGGATTGTGCAGCGCCGGAGCCTCCTCCCCGGCCCCCAGAAAAAACATGGCAGAGGGCATCACGCTGCCGAACAGCCCGAAATCCTCGGAGGCACGCATGGGCACGGCGGCATCCTTGCGCGGCAGTCCTTCGACCGCGCGTTCCAGCAGGGCCACCGCCTCGGGCGCATTCACGCAATGGCCAAAGGCCTCGTACACCGTGATCTCCGTGCCAAAGCCCCGCGCCGAACCGGCGATCATGCCCCGTGCCTCGGCCTCAAGATCCGCCATCTGGTCATCCAGCAGTGTCCGCAGGGTGACATAAAGCTCGGCCTCGCCGGGCGCCACGCCGAATGCAGGCACGCCCAGCCGGGCATGGGTCACGGTGGCCAGCCGGAACCGCACGTCATCGGTCGGCAGATCACGGCTGAGCCCGGCCAGACCTGGGATCAGCGCGGCCAGCGCCACGCCGGGCGACATGCCGGTCTCGGGCTGCGAGGCATGGGCGGTGCGCCCGCTCAAACGCACGCGCAAGCCGCGCGAGGCACAGTTGGCTGGCCCCTCTCGCAATGCCACGGCACCCAGCGGCAAGCCGGGCAGGTTGTGCAGTGAAATCGCCATCCGCGCGCCCAGCGCGGCAAAGCGCGGGTCCGCCAGCACCGCGCGCGCCCCAGCCCCAGTCTCCTCGGCCGGCTGGAATAGCAGGATCACCCGGCCCGCAGGCGAGGACCGTGACAAAACCTGCGCCACCGCGTGCAGGATCGCCATGTGACCGTCATGTCCGCAAAGATGGGCAACCCCCGGCTGTTCCGATCGCCAGGCGGGCGCGCCGGTTTCCTCGATCGGCAGCGCGTCCAGCTCGCACCGGATCACAAGCCCGTCTTGCCCGCTGCCAAAGACCGCCGCCACGCCGGTACCCCCCAGCCCGGTGATGACTTCGGCCGCGCCCAGCGCCCGCATTTCCGCGGCGATACGCACGGCGGTGGCATGTTCCGCCCCGGACAATTCCGGCGCCCGGTGCAGCGCATGGCGCAAGGCCCGCGCCCGTTGCAAAACGCTTGCGTCGATCGCATCCACT
Organism: Antarctobacter albus; assembly: GCF_900101505.1. Classification (GTDB taxonomy): domain Bacteria; phylum Pseudomonadota; class Alphaproteobacteria; order Rhodobacterales; family Rhodobacteraceae; genus Antarctobacter; species Antarctobacter albus. The sequence goes on along the minus strand of NZ_FMZI01000003.1, from coordinate 386,323 downwards.
GCGGACATGCCTTCCCCCTTGCCGATAGAGCAGCCTTTCACGGCGCAGGCCCCCGATGCAAGCCCGGCAGGCTCTTCCCAGCTCGCGATCTAGCTGGCACAGTCACCGCATGAAGGATCTCGTCTGCCCCTCGCCCCGGACCGGACTGCGCCCGCCGTCGCAGGTCATGCGCCTGCACCGCATGGGCGCAAGCTTTCCGACACGATTGAGCTTTCTGCGGGTTCTGACCCGACGCTTGGCCGCCGAAGGGGCGAGGCTGCGGCGCCCGGTCTGGAACATCGGTGCGGAGGGTTTTGGCCATGCGGTCTATACCATTGCACTGGGCGGGCACGACTACAGCCTTGTCGCCGTCTCGACCCATCTGCCCGACGAGATGCGCACCGACCGCGTGATCGCGACCGCCTGGGACACGGCCTATGTCCTTTATGATGGCGTGCCCGACTCCGATGAAATCGCCCGCATCTGCGCCGCCGCTCCGCAACAGGAGGCCGCCCGCTACACGGAAAGGGACCTGGTCCTGTCGCGTGCCAACAAATCCGTGCGGCTGTTTTCCCACGTGATCGAACGCCTGCGCGCGGGCCGGCAACCGGATGAGGCGCTGGTCAACGAGGTCGGCTACCTGATGCGGACAACGGCGGTTTACGGGAACGGCAAGTTCGGCATCGCCGACCGGGGGCTGATCGAGGGCCGGCCGGGGATCGAAGGTCCCTTTGCCGCCGAGATGCTGACGGTCTGGATGATCCGCAGCTTTACCCACGATCTTGTCGAGCACCTGGGCGGCACGGCCCTGGATCCGGCCCTGAAACGCCACCTTGGAATCGGCAATTCCACCGGGCTGGGCATGGCTCCCTTCCTGGTCTCGCATCCCGTTTTGCTGAACAACTGGATGCAGGCGCGGGAAACCGCCCTGGCCAGGGTTCGCGCCCTGCCCACGCTGGGACGCGAAGACCGCACAAGGCTGACCACCCTGTGCGATCGAGTGGCCGCGCACCTTGTAGAATGGCAGGTGCCAGCCCCCGACCACCAGGCGCGGATCGACCTGATCCGGGCCGAATGGCCCGCAATCCGCGGCTTTGTCGAGGAGCTTCCGCAGGACTCGCCGGTCGACGCGCTGATCCGCCGGTCCGAGGCCTTTTCGGTCGACACGCAGGAGCTTTGTGTTGCGCTGGCGCTGGAACCCTTCGGGGACATCGTGGACGACCTCGCCGCGGGCATGACGGACCCGCTGGCCCCGTCGGTAAACGGGTTCGACGACGCCCAATCCCTTCGCACGGCCATCGAAACGCATTTCGATTGGGTGCTGCGGCTGGATTTCGAAGAGACCGCACAGCAACGCCGCTTCTGGTACGTCTCCGAAGAAAAGCTTGAACCCAGGCTGGGCGATCGTTTCGACGACCCCGGCGCGGACCGCGAAAGCCCGCTGGACATTGCGCGGCGCGTGCAGGCGCTCTGGCATGCGCTGGATGGCGTCACGGACCTGCGCGCCTTTCGCGCCGCCCGGCCCGAACATGAGCTGGCCATAGCCCGGGTTGCCTGCCTGGCCGCGCATCCCTATGCCGAAATCCGCGACAACCTGATCGCCGAAAGCTGTCTGCCCATCGACATGTTGCGCTGCAAGCTGGCCTTTTTCGGCGCCACCAAGTTCGATCCGAAATCCGATCGCTGGACACGCATCACCCTTGCCCAGGGCGCCCCGCTGCCCGAGGACCTGGCGACTGCGCGGGCCGATGACTGGTGGCTTGCGGGGTTGGGCGCATGAGCTATTCCGCCAATGAAATCGCCACGCTGGCCCAGAAGGCCGCGCGCGGCGCCGGTTTTCCGCCGCACCAGGCGCAGATTTTCGGCGCCGCGACGGTGCAATTCCTGGCCAGCGGAGGAGAGGCGCAGGCCCTGCTGGACGCGCTCTCCGATCCTGATGACAGCCCGATCCTGCGCCTTCCGCTGCTGGTCGAGGACATCCAACGCGCGGTGGACCTCGCCGGTCCTGAGATCACCCTCACCCTGCAACCGGGGGACGAGGCGCTGGCCCCGGCCTATGCCCGCCTGACCGCCCTGCACATCACGCGCGCCGAGCTGGGCCAAAGCGAGGACGGACTGCCCCGGTTGTGTCTGGACACCGCCCCCGTTCAGGGCGCGGCCCCCACCCTCCCCCCGCGCATCGCGGCAGATCCGGCGCTGATAGACCGGCTGTCCACCCTCGCGGCCCTGACATATGTCCCGGCCACGGACAGCTCGCGCAGCGCCGGCGCCGGAGCGGGCGACATCGACAACGACTGACCCGGGCGCGGCTTGCCCATTCCGGCGCCCCGTGCTTCTCTCCGCCAAAATTCAGGAGAGTCCCATGCCCCACCCTTTGCTGACCCAGGCCGACATCGACGATTACCAGCGCAATGGCGTGGTCGTTGTGCGGGGGCTCTGGGCTGACCAGGTTGAAACGCTGCGCGCCGGAGTGGCCCGCAACATGTCCGAACCGGGTCCCTACGCGGCAGAAAACCTCAAGGAGGGCGAGGCCGGGCGTTTCTTTGATGACTACTGCAACTGGCAGCGCATCCCCGAGTTCGAAGAGGTCATCCGCAGCTCTCCCGTGGCCGAGGTCGCCGCGGACCTGATGCGGTCGGACAGCGCGCAGCTGTTCCACGATCATGTGCTGGTCAAGGAGCCGGGTACGTCAAAGCCCACGCCCTGGCACCAGGACGGCCCCTATTACTTTGTCGAGGGTCGCCAGACCGTCAGTTTCTGGAGCCCGCTGGACCCGGTGCGCGAAGCCACCCTGCGCTGCGTCGCCGGATCCCACCTCTGGGAAAAGCCCGTGCTGCCGACGCGTTGGCTGTCCGAGGAGGATTTCTATCCCGACGCGGATGCCTACATGCCGGTGCCGGATCCGGACGCCGAAGGCATGGAAGTTCGCGAATGGGCGCTGGAACCAGGCGATGCCGTGGCCTTCAACTTTGCCGTCCTTCACGGCGCGCGCGGCAATGACAGCCCGACGCGGCGCCGTGCCTTCTCGTTGCGGCTGGTGGGCGATGACGCGCGCTATACCAAGCGACCCGGCCCCACCTCTCCGCCGTTCCCCGGCCACGACATGACCGAGGGCCAGCGCCTGCGCGAGGATTGGTTCCCGGTCCTGTTCAACCGCTGAATCCGGTCCGACGGGCGCCTCTTGGGTCAGCAATTCAAAGGGCGGTGGGCTGTCTCAGGCGAAAGGATCGTCCGGATAGCCCACGCCCATCAGGCTCAGCCCGTCCGGTGGGCAGACCGGCCCGCAGGCGGCGCGCGACCGCGCCTCGAGCGCCGTCTTCACGTCCTCCGGTGCCCAGGCACCGGCGCCGACCCGTTCCAAGGTGCCCACGATAGACCGCACCTGGTTGTGCAGGAAACTGCGGGCACGCAGGAAGAAATGTACTTCGGGACCGGCCAGCCCCTCGACCCGCCTGATGGTGATCTCGTCCATCGTCTTGACCGGCGATTTCGCCTGGCACATGACGGATCGGAAGGTGGTGAAGTCGTTCTGACCCAGTAGGTGGGCCGCGCCGTCGCGCATGGCATCGACGTCAAGCTCGTGGTTGACCCGCCAGACCTGCCCCGCCTCCAGCGTCGCGGGCGCCCGCCGCATCAACAGCCGGAACAGGTAGCGCCGTTCGACCGCTGAGAACCGTGCGTGCCAGTCATCGGAGACCGCCGATGCCGCGCGGATCGCCACCGGTGCGGGCTTGAGGTGAAAGTTCAGCGCCTCGGACAGGCGAAAGGGATCCCAGTCCTTGTCCATGTCGCAATGGGCCACCTGCCCGCGCGCGTGCACCCCGGCGTCAGTGCGCCCTGCGGCGGCGATGGTATGGTCGCGCGGTTCCAGTCGGGCCAGCGCCGCCTCGATGGCCGCCTGAACCGAAGGCTGATCCGCCTGCCGCTGCCAGCCCGCGAAGGGACGGCCGTCATATTCCACCAAAAGCGCATACCTGGGCATGACGCGCCTCCTAGCCGTACACCGGACCAAGGGCAATCCCGCCAGGCTGTCCCGCGCGCGACAAGACGAGGATGGGCGCGTGGGAGACGCGCCGCGCGCGGGGCGCAACATTGCCCACATTCCCCCTGTCCGCCTCTGGCCCCGCACCGCGGCAATGACTAAGTTCGCATCCGAACCGAAGGGAAAGGCCCGGAACTCATGGTCATTGGCGCCATCGCCGACACGCTCACCCGGAGCGTCGAGAATGTCACCGGCACCTTGTCGGAAACCTTCTTCGAACCGACCCTCCGGCTGGGTGTCACCGGGCTGTCCCGGGCGGGCAAGACCGTCTTCATCACCTCGCTGGTGGCGAACCTGATGGACCGCGCCCGCATGGCGCAACTGGTGGCCGAAAGCGAACAGCGCATCCTTTCGGCCTTTCTGCAGCCCCAGCCCGACGACACGCTGCCGCGCTTCGACTATGAAACCCACCTAGGCGCCCTGACCGCCCGCACGCCGCATTGGCCGGACAGCACCCGCGCCGTTTCGGAACTGCGTCTGTCGCTGAAAATCCGGCCCGCCGGACTGCTGGCGGGCCTGCAGGGGCCACGCACCCTGCACCTCGATATCGTCGACTATCCTGGCGAATGGCTGCTGGACCTCTCGCTGATGGACAAATCCTATGCCGAGTGGTCCCAGGACATGCTGGAACGGCTGGAGCTTCGTCCCGGCGGCCCGGAAACGCTGGACCGGATACGGGCCGAAGACGGCAGCGCCGAACTGGACGAAACCCGCGCGCGGGCACTTTCAGAGGCCTATACACAAAGCCTGCACGCCGCCCGCAACGCCGGTTTCTCCGACTGTTCGCCGGGACGGTTCCTTCTTCCCGGGGAACTGGAAGGCTCGCCCGTGCTGACCTTTGCGCCGCTGCCTGCGGTCAGTGGCGCGCCACGCCGCTCGCTCTACCGCGAATTCGAACGGCGCTATGACAGCTACAAGTCGCGCGTGGTCAAACCCTTCTTCCGCGACCATTTCAGCCGCATCGACCGGCAGATCGTGCTGGTGGATACGCTTGGCGCCATCCATGCCGGGCCGCGCGCGATGGAGGACCTGCGCCGCACCCTCGCCGAGATCCTGACCGCCTTCCGCCCCGGCACCAATGCCTTTCTGACCAACCTCCTGATGGGCAAACGGGTGGAAAAGATCCTGTTCGCCGCCACCAAGGCCGATCACCTGCACCACCTGCAACACGGTCGCCTGACCGGCATCATGGAGGCCCTGACCCGCGAGGCGCGCGACCGGGCGCGCTTTGCCGGGGCCGAGACGCAGGCCATGTCCATCGCCGCCCTGCGCGCGACGACGGAACAGATGATGCCCCATCAGGGCAGCGAACTGCCCTGCGTGCGCGGCACCCTGATGGACAGTGGCAAGCAGGCGGCCTTTTACCCCGGTGAATTGCCGGAAGATCCGACGCACCTGTTGGGCAGCGCCCGCGAAGGGGCGGAAAAATGGCTCGATCAGGATTACTCGGTGATGAATTTCGCCCCCGCGCCGCTGACCCTGAAACCCGGCGAAGGCCCGCCGCACATCCGGCTGGACCGCGCGGCACAATTCCTGATCGGGGATCGGCTGTGACCGCCGAAACGATTACCCTGCGCGCAGCGGACCCGGGCGATGCCGGACGGCTTGGCGCGATGATCACAGAGGCGGTCGAGGCCCGCGCATGGAAACCGCGCCTGCATTCGGCGGCGCAGGACATCTCGCACGCGGGCACGCTGATTGATCGCGGCTGGGTCACGGTGGCAGAACTGGGGCCGGAGGTTGCGGGGTTCCTCGCCCGCGAGGGGTCTGAAATCCACGCGCTTTTCGTGGCGGGCTGGGCGCAGGGGCGGCGGCTGGGCAGCGCATTGCTGGACCATGCCAAAGCCCGCACCGACCGGCTGGAACTCTGGACCTTTCAGCAGAACGCGGGCGCGCAGCGCTTCTACCTGCGCCACGGCTTTGCCGAGACGGGTCGCACCGATGGCGACAACGAAGAAGGCCTGCCCGACATCCATTACCTCTGGCGCCGCGATGCGGGCGCCCTGCAGGAGCCTGTGACATGAGCCAGCCCCCCAAGGGTCCCGTCCTGATCGACCTCGACGACGACGGCGCAACGCCCAGCCCGTCCGAAGCGCCCCCCGTCCCCGAACCGCACCTGCCCCCGCCAGAGGGGGCCGCCATGACCACCGTCGCGGCGCTGGCCACGCGCGATCCGTCGCCGCTGGCGCGCTGGTTCTGGCGGCTGCTGCTGGCGCTGGTGGGCACGCTCGTTTCCATCGCGGCTTGGCGCTTTGTGACCGATCTGATCGCCAGCAACGCGATGCTCGGCTGGGCCGTGACCGCGCTCTTCGCCGCTTTCGGGCTTGTCTGCCTGATGATCATCATCAAGGAAATCGCGGCCTTCTCGCGGCTTGCACGGATCGACGCCTTACACCATGCCGCCGAAACCGCCCTGGCCGACGAGGACCTTGCCGGGGCGCGCAAGCTGACCGACGACCTGGTGACGCTTTACAAGGGGCGCGAAGACACGCGCTGGGGTCGGGACAAGCTGAAATCCCGGCGCGACGAGATATTCGACGCCTCCGGCCTTCTGACCCATGCCGAGGATGCGCTGCTCGCTCCGCTGGACACGGCGGCGCGGCGCGAGGTCGAGGCAGCGGCGCGGCAAGTGGCGACCGTGACGGCACTAGTGCCGCTGGCGCTGGCCGACGTGGTGGCGGCGCTGACCGCCAACCTGCGGATGATCCGCCGGATCGCCGAGATCTACGGCGGGCGCTCGGGCACGCTGGGCAGCTGGCGGCTGACGCGGGCGGTGATGTCCCACCTTGTCGCCACGGGGGCCGTGGCGGTGGGCGACGAAATGCTGGAACCGATCCTGGGCGGCGGCCTGCTGGGCAAGCTGTCGCGGCGCTTTGGCGAGGGGATGGTCAACGGCGCCCTGACCGCACGCGTCGGCGTCGCGGCGATGGAGGTCTGCCGCCCCCTGCCCTTCGGCAAGGGCAAACGCCCCTCGGTCCGGGCGATCATCCGCAGCTCGCTTAGCGGCCTCGTGATGCAGGACAAAGGGTGACACGGCCGGCTTGCGCGGGGTCCGGCATTCCGGACCTGTGCAGCGCCGGCCCCCCGTCCTAGACTGCGCGACCGAAGACATCGGAGACCGTCGACGGATGGAAGCGCTACTCGTTATTCTGGGTTTGGGCCTGCTGGCTCTGCCCATCGTGGTGATCGTCACGGTCGTCATGCAGGTCCGCACGCGCCGCGAGGTGCGCGCCTTGCAGGCCCGTCTGCAGGATCTCGAACGCAGCCTTGCGCAAACCACCCGTCCAGCCCCGGCAGAGCGGCCAAGGCCCGCGCCTGTGACCGCCAGCGCGCCGCGGGATGCCGCCCGATCCGCCACACCGCAGCCGGCCAACCTGTCGCCCGCGCCCGGAGAGGCCCCCAAGGCGCCCGCGAAACAGGCGCCGGCAAGCCCGCCCGCTCGGCCGCCAGCGCCCGCCCGTACCGAAGCCCCCCGCCCCTCCGCGCCTTCCCCGGCCGCACCCTCGGCCTTTGACCGGCTGGGCCGCTGGCTGCAGGAAAACTGGTTCTACGCCATTGCCGCCGTCTCGCTGTCGCTGGCCGGGATCTTCCTGGTCCAATACGGGATCGAAACCGGATTGCTGACGCCGACCGCCCGCGTGATCGCGGCGCTGGTATTCGGCGCTGCCCTGATCGCCGGAGGAGAGACCATCCGACGGCGGTTTGGCGACGACGAAAGCAGTTCGACCGTCTACCTGCCGTCCGTGCTGTCGGGCGCGGGCCTCGTCTCGCTGATGGGCGGCATTCTTGCGGCGCGGCTGCTGTATGACCTCGTCGGGCCAGGTTTCGCCTTGTCGGCGCTGTTCGGCGTCGCACTGTTCGGGCTGGTCCTGGGTTGGCGGCATGGCCCCCTGTTGGCGGCCATCGGATTGATCGGTGGCATGGGCGCTCCCTTTGTCGTCGGTGGACAAAGCGACGCGCCCGAGTGGTTCCTGGTCTACTTCGGCCTGCTCGCAGGCATGGGCCTGGGCATCGACACGCTGCGTCGCTGGGCCTGGGTCAGCGTGCTGTCGGTGGTGCTGGCGCTGGGCGCAGGGCTGCTGCTGGCGACGTCGGGCGGTGAGGCGATGATGGCGGGCCTCGCGGCCTTTGGCGTCGCGCTGGTGATCATGGTCCTGCTGATTCCTTCGCGCGGCTTGGCACCCGACCATGAGGGACCCGGCCTCGTGCAATCCGTGCTGGAGACCGGCGCTCGCGGACGGCCCGGTTTTCCGCTGATCCTGGCCCTCGGCACATTGGCGGCGGCCTGCGCGATCCTCGTCCATGCCGCGCCTGAAAGCGCATTGACCTGGCGGTTGTCTCTTGCATTGGCCTCGGGCCTGGCCGTGGCACTGACGCTGTGGTCACGCGGGGCGCCCGCCTTGCAGGAACTGGTGGCACTGCCGGTCCTGACCCTGCTGGCGCTGATCGGAATGCCGGATCTGAACGCCCCCGCGCAGGACGTGCTGACAGCGCGGTTCATCGCCGGGCAAGAGCTGACCGAACAGCGGATGCTGATGGCTTTCACGCTGATCCTGCTGGCAGCGGTGCTGCCGGGGCTGGCCGCGGCCTGGCGCAGCCTGCAACCCGGGGGCCACGCCGCCTGGGCCGCGGTCGCGGCCCTGATCGCCCCGCTTGCGGGGTTGGCGCTGGAATTCGGCTGGCACCCGGCGATGATGATCGGCGCCTGGCCCTGGGCGCTGCACGCGCTGGCACTGGCAGGACTGATGGTGGCCAAGGCGGCGCGGTTTGCCCAGGCCGACCCCGGGGACCGGCTGCGGCCCGCCCTGGCCACGGTTTCGGCCCTGGCCTGCATCGCGTTTGCCCTGACCGTCCTGCTGACCGATGCCGCCCTGACGCTGGCACTGGCGGCTGTCGTGGTCAGCGCCACCGCGCTGGACCGGCGGTTCGACCTGCCGCAGATGACCGGCTTTGTCGCGGCGGGCGTGCTGGCCCTGGGCTATCGGCTGTTGATCCAGCCGGGGCTCCCCTGGGCGTTGGAGGCGCCGGTGCTGGAGATGCTGGCCGCCTATGGCGGAACCCTCGCGGCCCTGCTGGGCGCGCTGATGCTGGGCCAGTCCCGGCCACGCCCCCGCGCGCAGGTCTTCCTGGAAAGCGCCGCCTGGTCGGTGGGCGGCATGACGGTCAGCCTGACACTGTATCACGCCATCGAGGCCTACGTGGGCCATGTCCCGAAAGAGGCGCATTGGGCGCTGGGTCTTTATGCGACGATCTGGATCGGCACCGCGCTGGCCCAACTGGAACGCCTGAAGGCGGGCGGCGCGCTGCGCTGGCTGCGCGCCGGGCTGGCGGCCGTCTTTGGCCTGGTGTCGCTGATCTGGCTCGCGCTGGGCGTCACCCTGGGCAACCCGCTCTTCGAGGAACAGGTGATACACGGCCTGATCGGGGTGAACACGCTGATTCCGGCCTACCTGCTGCCGGCGGCGGTTCTGTTGGCGGGCGCCCTTCGGCTGATCCACCTGCGGCGCTGGCTGCGCGTGGTGATCGGCGCGCCCGGTGCTCTCCTGGCGCTCTTGTGGCTGGGACTGGTGATCCGCCACGCCTGGCAGGGCGGCACGTTGATGCACACCGCCAACGGCATCACCGACGGCGAGCTGTACAGCTATACCGTCGGCCTGCTGCTGGCCGGGGCCGGGCTGTTCTACCAGTCACTGGCGCGCAGCTCTGACGGGTTGCGCCGGGCCGGGGTCGCCGTGATCGCACTGGCCGTGGCCAAGGTCTTTCTGATCGACATCTCGGGACTGGCGGGCTTGGTCAGGGTGTTTTCCTTCCTGTTGCTGGGCCTTTCGCTGGCGGGGCTGGCATGGGTCAACCGCTGGGCACAGACCCGCGCCACACCGGCGCCCGAAGCCTGAGGGTGCGACGCCCGCGCCCTTGACCGCAGGCGTCGCGCGCGCCAACCAAGAGGGGCCGAACGAGGGAGAGCGGGCACATGGACCTGCCGGAACATGGCCATTCCGAAGGCGAGATCGCCGAGCGCCTGGCCCACCCGCCGGGCCGTGGCGACCTGAGCGATGCGGTCTATGGCGCCATCGACGGGTGTGTAACCACCTTTGCCATCGTCGCGGGCGTGGCGGGCGCCGGGCTGTCGCCCTTCGTGATCGTGGCGCTTGGGCTGGCCAACGTGCTGGCGGACGGGTTTTCGATGGCCGCCGGGAACTTCTCGGCCACCAAGGCCGACCGCGACAACAAGCTGCGCCTGCGCCAGGTCGAGGAACGCCATATCCGCCTTTACCCGGATGGAGAGCGCCGCGAGTTGCGCGAGATCCTGCGCCAGAAAGGCCTGTCAGGCGCAACGCTCGACGACGCGGTAGAGCAGATCGCGAAGAACCGCCAGATCTGGATCGAGACCATGCTGGAAGGCGAGTACGGCATCGGCTCTGTCGATCCGCATCCAATGCGCGCCGCGCTGGTGACATTCGGCGCCTTCCTGGTGGCGGGCGCCGTGCCGCTCCTGCCCTTCCTGATCGGGCTGGCGCATGGGTTCACGGTGGCCAGCGTGCTGACGCTGGTGACCTTCTTTGCCATCGGATCGCTGAAAAGTATCTGGTCGCTGGCCCCCTGGTGGCGGTCGGGGCTGGAGACGCTGGCCATCGGCGGCGTGGCCGCGGGGATCGCCTACTGGGTCGGTTCCTTGTTTGGGTAGCCGGCAGGGAAGTCGGGTATACCTCACTCGCGCCAAACGGGAGTCCGGCACAGGATGGCGCTATTGTTTCCGCCCTTTCCCATTTGCCCGGACCCTTTTTCCCATGATCGATTTCCTGTCCACCGCCGAGCCAGAGGACATCTTTCGCGCCATCGGCCTCTGCGGGTTCTTCCTTTATGTCGGCGTGTACGCGGCGCTCAGCTTTCGGCTGGTGACCGGGGATTGTCTGACCTATTTTGTCGGCAATACGGCGGCCGCGTCGCTGGTGCTGATCGGCCTCAGCCATGAATTCAACCTGGCTTCGGCCTTGATCCAGGTGTTCTGGATCAGCATAGGAATCGCGGCCATTGTCCTGCGCCTGGTACGCAGGGGATCCGACCGCCGGGCAGAGGCTGCCCGGACAAGGCGCGTCACGCTTCGGGAGGCGCGAGAGAACCGAACGGCGGCAGAAGGTCCCCGCAGACAAGCCGCGTCAGGATACCCTGAATCGGTTTCAGCGTAGACATCGGGTACAGCACCCTGTCGCGCAGGATCGGTAACAGGCGGCTGTCGCCCTGGTACTGCGGCGTGAAAAGCCGGCTCATCAACTGGTAGCTGCGAACGTGCCAGCGCCGCGCCCGGGCATAGGTCAGCGCGGCCAGCGGCAGGTCATCATGTGCCAGCTTCAGAGCCTGCGCCAGGGCCCAGGCATCCAGAAGCGCCATGTTCGCCCCCTGCCCCAGCTGCGGGCTGGCGCGATGTGCCGCATCGCCGATATGCACCACGCGCTCGCGAAAGGGGCGCCTCAGGGTGCCATGCGCGTAGCGCGCCATCGTCATCTGGCCCGGATCGGTGATCTGGCTGATGAAGGGCGCGAAATCGGGCCAGAGCGCCACGGCCTCGGCCTGCCAGTCCTCCAGACCTCGGTCCAGCCAGGCCGCATGACTGCCGGACGGCAGAGACCAGAAGATCGCGCTGCGAAATCCCTCCTGCCCGGGAACGGCCCCCACGGGCAGGACGCCCATCATCCGGTCGGCGCGGCGATAGGCCTGGCGCAGTTCGTTGCGTGGCAGATCGGTCCTGTCCGGCCAGTTGACCGTCGCCCAGAGCGCGCCGTAGCCCAGCGGTCGGGCGCGCATCGGCGACAACGGAGAACCGGCGCCGGTGGCATCCACGATGAGATCGAAAGGACCTGCGCTGCCATTCTCGAACAAGAGCTTGCCGTCCTTTTCACCGGTGACGCGATGCCCGGGCTCCAGCCGCGCACCGGATGCCAAAGCAGTGTCGAACAATGCCTGGAACAGGGCGGCCCGGTGGATCGCCAGGCCAAACCGGGGCACACCCGGCGCGTCATAGGCCACGTCAAGCACAGGGAGCCCGCTGTTGGCCTCGTGGCCGAACATGCGGTGGATGCGGTTGCCCTTGGCCATCGCTGCGGGCAAGGCGCCCAGCTGTTCCAGGACGTCCAGGCCCACCGGCTGCAGCACCAGCCCCGAACCGACCGGCGCGGGCGCCTCGAACTGGTCGAAGACGGTCACGTCGTGGCCGGACTGCCGCAGCGCCGTGGCCGCCGCCAGGCCACCCATTCCGGCCCCGGCGATCGCGATGTCGAGTTTTCTGGACATGCCGCCCCTCCCAACCGACAGGGAAGCCCGGAGAGGCACGACAGCGCAAGCGGCGCACTGCCGCAGGCGGCCTGAATTTCCTGCAAACCGCGGCGACTGACGCAAAGAAGCCCGGGACCGGTAATGCCGGCCCCGGGCGCTGCCACCCGCCCGGGCGGGTTCATTCGGCGGGAACCGCCGGTTCCGTCGGAGCGATGGGCGCGTTTGTCTCTGCCTCGGGCGCGGCGGTGCCCAGGGTCGGGTCCATCGCCGTCGGCGCCCCTGCAGGATCAATGGCCGCCGGATCGACCGGCGTCGTGGTCGAACCCGAGCCGTAAGCGATCAGCGCCACGACCCCGAGGCCGACCAACAGAGCGACCAGGATGCCCAGTGCCGACCCACCGGAACGGCGCGAACTGGCAAGGCGATCGTCGATGCGCTCTTCGGGCGAATAGCGGGCTTCGTGTTGTCGCAGGTACGGGTCTGTCGTCTGATGTGTCATCTGGCTTTCCTTTCCTCCTGGCGCGCCGGGAGTGGCCGGCGCTCATGTACCAAGATGGGGAAGCTACGCGCCCGGAAAACCCGCCGATCCCGACGCGAAACCGGATCGGTCAAGGCCCGCCGAAACGGCAGAGTCGCCTCGGCGGGTTCCGGCGGATACAACCCAAGGATGTCACCAGACAGCCGTTTCCCGCCCATGCTGCAGGGCGGCATCGCAGGTTCCCGCCGATGCCTGCCCACTTTACGCGCCCGCACGGCGGGCCTATAAGGCGCGCAAGATGACGTACCATGTGTTCATCATTCGAATTACATGCCCGGCGCTCTGAGGATACGAGCCGCCGGGACAAGGCGTATGAGACGTCGCGCCGCCCCAACATCCTGACCGACACCAGTGATTCAAAGGACGCCACAAATGTGCGCCGACACGACCGAAACGACAGTGCCCGACTACAAGACCACACTGTCCCTGCCGAAAACCGATTTCCCCATGCGCGCCGGCCTGCCCAAGCGCGAACCCGACTGGCTGGCCCGCTGGGAAAAGATCGGCGTCTATGACCGCCTGCGCGAGAAAGAGGGCCGACCGGCCTTCACGCTGCACGATGGTCCGCCCTATGCCAACGGCCACCTGCACATCGGCCACGCGCTGAACAAGGTCCTCAAGGATTTCATCGTCCGCTCGCAGCAGATGATGGGTAAGGACGCGCGTTACATCCCCGGTTGGGACTGCCACGGGTTGCCGATCGAATGGAAGATCGAGCAGAAATACCGCGAAAAAGGCCAGAACAAGGACGAGGTCGACGTGGTCGACTTTCGCCAGGAATGCCGCAAGTTCGCCGACGGCTGGATCGACATCCAGCGCGAAGAGTTCAAGCGCCTGGGCGTGACCGGCAACTGGGTCGATCCCTACCTGACGATGAACTTTCACGCCGAGCGGGTGATCGCGGAAGAGTTCCAGAAGTTCCTGATGAACGGGACGCTCTACCAGGGGTCCAAGCCGGTGATGTGGTCGCCGGTGGAAAAGACCGCCCTGGCCGAGGCCGAGGTGGAATACCACGATCACAAGTCGCACACGATCTGGGTGCCGTTCGATGTTGTCTCCGCAGCGGACTTCCCGAATACCGGCGCCTGCATGGACACGGACCTGCTGTCCGCCCGCGTGGTGATCTGGACAACCACCCCCTGGACCATCCCCTCGAACAAGGCAGTCGCCTACAACCCGGCGATCTCCTACGGCCTCTACGAGGTCACGGGCACGCCCGAGGAATGCTGGGTCAAGGTGGGCGATACCTATCTTCTGGCCGATGCACTGGCCGAAGAGGTGCTGACCAAGGCCCGCCTGTCCGACGGACAATGGACCCGTGTCCGCGATGTTTCCGCTGACGAGCTGGCCGGGCTGACCCTCGCCCACCCCTTCCGGGGCGTCGAGGGCGGCGAGGACTTCTGGAACTACGACGTGCCGATGATCGATGGTGAGCACGTCACCGACGAGGCCGGGACCGGCTTTGTCCACACCGCGCCCAGCCACGGCCAGGAGGACTATGACGCCTTCGTCAAGCGCGGCTGGATGGACCGGATGACCCACAACATCGGCGAAGCGGGCGAGTTCCTGCCCCATGTGCCGCTGTTCAAGGGGCTGGAGGTCATCACCGCCAAGGGCAAGGAAGGCAAGGCCAACACCGCCGTCATCGACAAGCTGGTCGAGGTCGGCGGGCTGATCGCGCGCGGGCGGATGACGCACAGCTATCCGCATTCCTGGCGGTCCAAGGCGCCGGTGATCTACCGCAACACGCCGCAATGGTTCGCCGCCATCGACCGCGAGGTCGGCGACGGTCAGGACACCTATGGCAAGACAATCCGCGAACGCGCCCTGACCAGCATCGACAAGCTGGTCAAATGGACACCGCAGACCGGGCGCAACCGGCTGTACTCCATGATCGAGGCGCGGCCCGACTGGGTCCTGTCGCGCCAGCGCGCCTGGGGTGTGCCGCTGACCTGTTTCGTGAAACGCGCGGCCATGCCGACGGACGCGGATTTCCTGCTGCGCGACGAGGCCGTCAACGCCCGCATCCTCGAGGCTTTCGAGGCCGAGGGCGCGGATGCGTGGTACAAACCCGGCGCCAAGGAACGGTTCCTGGGCAATGACTATGACCCCAGCGAATGGGAACAGGTCTTCGACATCCTCGATGTCTGGTTCGACAGTGGCTCGACCCATGCCTTCGTGCTGCGCGACCGGCCGGACGGCTCCGAGGACGGTATCGCGGACCTCTACCTCGAAGGCACCGACCAGCACCGCGGCTGGTTCCATTCCTCGATGCTGCAGGCCTGCGGCACGCTGGGCCGCGCGCCCTATCGCGGCGTGCTGACTCACGGCTTTACGCTGGACGAGAAGGGCAACAAGATGTCCAAGTCGCTCGGCAATACCGTGGCGCCCGAGGACGTAACCAAGCAATACGGCGCGGACATCCTGCGGCTTTGGGTGGCACAGGCGGATTACACCGCCGATCTGCGCATCGGTCCGGAGATCCTGAAAGGCACCGCCGACGGTTATCGCCGGTTGCGCAACACCCTGCGCTACATGCTGGGCGCGGTGACGCATTTCACCGAGGATCAGCGCGTCGACGCCAAGGACATGCCCGAGCTGGAACGCTACATCCTGCACCGCCTTGCGGAACTGGATCACGTGGTGCGCGAAGGCTATGCCGCCTATGACTTCCAGGGTGTCTACCAGCAGCTGTTCAACTTCTGCACCGTGGAACTGTCGGCCTTCTACTTCGACATCCGCAAGGACGCGCTGTATTGCGATGGCGACACCGCACGCCGCCGCGCCGCGCGCACGGTCATGGACCTGCTGTTCCACCGCCTGACCACCTGGCTGGCGCCGATCCTGGTGTTCACGATGGAAGAGGTCTGGCTGGAACGCTTCCCGGGCGACGATAGCTCGATCCACCTGCAGGACATCCCCGAGACGCCCAAGGACTGGCTGGACGAACCGCTGGCGGCCAAGTGGCAGATGGTGCGCCGCGCCCGCCGTGTCGTCACCGCCGCGCTGGAGGTGCAGCGCACCGACAAGGTGATCGGCGCCTCGCTGGAAGCGGCGCCGGTGGTGCATGTGCGGGAGCCGGACATGCTGGAGGCGCTGAAATCGGTCGCCTTCGAGGATGTCTGCATCACCTCGGACATCTTCCTGACCGGCGACCCGATGCCGAACGAGGCCTACCGGATGCCCGAGGTCGAAGGCGTCGGCGTGGTCTTTGAGAAGGCGGACGGCGAAAAGTGCCAGCGGTGCTGGAAGATCCTGCCGGACGTGGGCCACCATGCCCACCCCGCCACCTGCAAACGCTGCAACGCCGCCCTGGACTGATCCCCGGAGCGCATCGAATAGCCTGCAAGGCCCGAAGTCCTGCCGGACTTCGGGCCTTTTTCATGGCCGTCCAGGGCCTTTCCCTCCGGCGTTGCCCGAAAGGTGACGTAGGGTTAGGCTATCAAAAAACAGACGAGGGATGCCATGAACCGCCGTTTCTTCCTGTTGGGCGCCGCCGCGCTTGTGCCCGCCTGCGGCATGATGCCCGGGCAGGCCCTGGCGCTTGCCCCCAACTCCACGCTGATCGTCACACGCCATGCCGACCGCGACGGCGAGGACCTGAATGCGCGGGGGCGCGAACGCGCGCGGGCGCTGGTGCAGGCGGTCAAGGATTTCGACATCGACCTGATCTTCAGCCCCGGCATAAAGCGCAACCTCGACACCGCCGCGCCGCTGGCGGGCGCCCGTGGGCTGGCCGTGAACCGCCTGCCACAAGAGGCGCCGACCGCCGGCCTCGTGCAGAGCGGCGCGGGCAAGACGCTGATCTGGATTGGCAACAAGGGCAATATCGCCACGATCTGGGAGGACCTGGGCCTGTCCGAGCCAATGCCCATCGAATACGGCGACCTTCACATCGTTCGGGCGGATGCACAGGGACGGGTGACGATTGAACGCCGCCGCTATGGCCCCAACTGACGCAGAGATCGCCGCAGTTCTGATGGATCTGGCCCGCGCAAGAGGACCCGGCAAGAGTCTGTGCCCGTCAGAGGCGGCAAAGACACTGGCCAGCGACTGGCGCCCGCTGATGCCCCGCGTCCGGCAGGTCGCGGCAACCCTGCCGCTGGTCGCCACCCAGAAAGGGCGCCCGGTCGACCCGACTGGCGCCTTCGGCCCGATCCGGTTGTCTTTGCACCGGGATTGACCCCGGGTCCGAAACCGGCGTTCAGATCAGTCCCCGGTCCCGCCCGATCATCGCGGCATGGGTCCGGTTGCGCGCCTCCAGCTTGCGCGAGAGCGTCTTGACGTGGAGCTTTACGGTGACCTCCTGCAGGTCAAGGTCGCGGGCGATTTCCTTGTTTGACTTGCCTTCGCAGATGCCCTGCAGGACCTGCTGTTCCCTGCGGGTAAGAATGTCATCCTCGCCCTTGCCGCCGGTTTTCAGGAACTCGATCGGAGTGTAGACCTCTCCGGCGGCCATGAAACGGGCTGCCGTCAGCAACGACCGGGCGCTGAGCGTCTTGGGGATGAACCCTTGTGCCCCCGCCTTCAGCGCCGCCGTGGCCACGTCGCGCGTGGCACTGCCGGACAGGATCGCCACCGGGCGCCCCTCGTTCGCGGCGCGCATGCGTTCCAACCCCTCCAGCCCGTTCATGCCAGGCATGTTATAGTCCAGCAGCACGAGATCGAAACTGCCGCTCGATTTGGCGAGCGAAACCGCATCCTGCAGCGTGGCCACGGTACAGACTTCTTCGACATCCGCACCGTCCAGATAAGCCGCAATCGTGTCCCGCACCAGGTCGTGGTCGTCTGCAACCAGAATTCTCATCTTTCAACTCGTCCCATCTGCGCCGATGGCGGATACACGCACAGTGGCAGTCTAGCCCGCCACGGCGCCTCAGGAACCCTGAAAGATACAGAAAACGCTACCTATTACAAACATCAGTTCCGGTCAGATGACACTTTGACCGGCTTTGGCCCCTTGCGCCCGCCTCTCTGCCCCGTTTTTCTGGAGAGGGCCGTTGGCCAGCCAGGAGATCCGGATGATCCAAGCCACCCACGCCCCGGTCACGCAGAGATGCAGTCGCCCGCCCTCGTCCTCGGGCGGCAGCACCGCGTGACCCAGGGACCCGAACGCACCCCGGGCCGCGATGGGCCCGGCTGGATGTCCAGCCTGCCGAACTGGCTGACGGGGATCGTCATTGTGATGATCGTGGTGTCCATCGCGGTGCTGGTCCTGGACCTGCAACAGCAGACACGCCGGCTGGCCTCGTCGGCGGCGGACAACATGCAGTGGACCCTGGGCCAGGCCGAGGTCGAACTGATGGCATTGGAAATTTCCGCCCTGCGCGCCGATACGGGCGACGTCTCGCTGAGCGATGTACGTCTGCGCTATGACATCTTCTACAGCCGGGTCGAGACGCTGACCGAAAGCCACAGGTTCGAAACCCTGATGCAGATCGGCGTGATGCCCGAACGGATCGAGGAAATCCGGACGTTTCGCAGCACCTGGCTGCCCTTGATCGACGGGCCGGACGAGGCCCTGAGGGCCGCCCTGCCCGACCTGGCAGAAGATGCAAGGTCGGTGCGCACCACCGTGCGCGACACCACCCTGGCCGGGGTCGAGTTCTTTTCCCAACAGGGCTTTGAACAGCGCGACAGCCTGAGCCGGAGCATGGTGCGCGTCGGCCTTCTGACCGTCGCCCTCGTGATCCTCCTGGCGGTTCTGGCGCTGATGCTGTTCCGGCTGGCCCGCAAGAGCGACGCCGAGGCCCGTGCCAACCGCGAGACACGCGAGCGGATCGAGACGATCCTGTCCACGTCGCTGGACGCGGTCGTGGTCTCGGATGCCGCCGGGCGCATCCTGGACTACAACGGCGCCGCCGAGCGCATCTTCGGCTATGATCGCAACCAGGCGCTGGGGGCGGACATGGCCGACCTGATCGTACCGGATCATTACCGCGCCGCGCACCGGCGCGGGATGGCCCGGTTCCGCCGTGACGGTGACGCGCGGGTGATCGGCAAAGGGATCGTGCGGCTGGACGCCCGCCGCAGCGACGGCACGGTCTTTCCCGTCGACCTTTCCCTGGCCCGGGCGCAAAGTCCCGCCGGCGAAATCTACATCGCCTTCCTGCGCGACATCTCGGACCGGGTCCGCAACGAGGCCGAGCTGAAACGCGCCCGCGACCGCGCCATCGCAGGCGAAAAACAGAAAGCCGAACTGCTGGCCGTCATGAGCCACGAAATGCGGACGCCGCTGAACGGGATGCTGGGCACGCTGGAACTGGTCGATGACCAGTCGCTGGACGCGCGTCACCAACGCTACCTGCGGATCGTGCGCGACTCGGGCCGTATCCTGCTGGGCCATGTGAACGACGTGCTGGACATCTCGCGGCTGGACGCGGGCAAGATGACACTGCGCAAGAGCGGTTTTGACCTGGTTAGACTGCTGGAAGACATCGTCGACAACCAGGGCCAGCACGCCAGCGCCCGGGGAAACCGGCTGATCCTGGTGCCCCCAAACCCCGAATTGCACCGGGTCTACGGCGATCCCGACCGGTTGCGCCAGATCCTGTTGAACCTCGTCGGCAACGCGATCAAGTTCACATGGAACGGGCGGATCACGCTGGAGGCCGACTGCGCCGCCGGGCTGGAGTCGGTCGAACTGCGCGTGACGGACACCGGGATCGGCATCGCCGAAGAGGACATCGACCGGATCTTCGAGGATTTCGTCACCATCGACAGCACCTATGGACGCAGCACCTCGGGCACGGGGCTGGGGCTGGGCATCTCGCTGCGGCTGGCCACGGTCCTGGGGGGTGAGCTGGGCGTGGAAAGCGAACCGGGGGACGGCAGCGTTTTCTGGTTGCGGGTGCCGCTGGCCCCGCCGGAAGAGAAACCCATGCCAGAGGTGCCCAGCCCGGAGCCCTGCGAGCGCCCCCCGGCCTGCGATGTCCTGCTGGTCGAGGACAACGAGATCAACCGCCTGGTGGGCCGCGACCTCCTGGAACGCGACGGCCACCGGGTCGAGACAGCCAACAGTGGCGAGGCGGCGCTTTCCGCCCTCGGAACCCGGCGTTTCGACGTGGTGATGATGGATATCTCGATGCCCGGCATGGACGGGATCGACGTGGCGCGCGCCTTGCGGCACAGCGCCGGAATCAACGCGGCAACCCCCGTGGTCGCCACCACCGCCCATGCCCTGCCGCAAGAGGTCGAGGCCTTTCATGCGGCCGGGATGCAGGCGGTGTTGATCAAGCCGTTGACGCTTGACGCGATCCGCACTGTCCTGACCGAGGTCTTGGCAGCAGGTGCAGCGGTCCGCCCTCTCGCGACCCGCCCGCCCGCGCCCGGTGACCAGACCACCGTGATCGACGAGGCTCACCTGGAGGAAATGCGCCAGGACCTCGCCCCGGCGCGACTGCGGCACCTGCACGAAAGGTTCCTGTTCGAGATGACCGATTTTCAGCATGCCATGCCCGACCTCGCCAAGGCCGGGATCACTGGGCAGGCGACCCTGGCCGCGGAGGCCCACCGCATGGCCGGGTCTGCCGCGATGATGGGCGCGGCCCGGCTGATGACGCTGCTGCAGGAGATCGAGCAGGCGGCCAAGGCCGGGAACGCAATGGAGCTGGACGGGCGCCAGGCCGATCTGGCCGAATGCTGGCAGACGACGCGCGACGCACTTTCCGCCGTGTTGCGCCCGGTAGAACAGTTGCACTGAGCCCGCTTTACCCCCTGTGCACGCTGCGTTTAAACACGAGGGGCCAGCGCAGCAGGAGAGCCCAATGTCCAATCCGCTTTACGACACGCTCCTTGGTCATCAGACCGCGAACAGCTCTGTCTTTCTGCACCTCCCGGACGGTGGGCAGATCAGCTATGCCGGGTTCACCGCGCGCGTGGCCCAGTTCTCCGGGGCGCTGCGCGAACTGGGGCTGGAACCCGGCGACCGGCTGGCCTTGCAGGTCGAAAAATGCGCCGACGCGCTGGCCCTGGTCTTTGGCTGCATCCAGGCCGGGATTGTCTTTCTGCCGCTGAACACCGGCTACACCGGGGACGAGATCGCCTATTTCGTCGAGAACTCGGGCGCGCGAGTGCTGGTCTGCGACCCGGCCGACGCCCGCCTGCTGGGCGAGGTTGCCGCGCGCTGCGGCGCCCATTGCGAAACATTGGGTCCGGATGGGGCCGGCACCTTGGCCGAACGGGCAGACGCAGCCCCCGAAGAGGCCCCCGTCGAACCGCGCGCAAGCGATGACATTGCCGCCTTTCTCTACACCTCGGGTACCACGGGCCGCTCCAAGGGTGCGATGCTGAGCCAGGACAACCTCTTGTCCAACGCTCTGACCCTGGTCGACCTCTGGCGGTTCACCAGGGACGACGTGCTGCTGCACGCGTTGCCGATCTTTCACACCCACGGGTTGTTCGTGGCGACCAACGTGATGCTGGCGGCGGGCGGCACGATGGTGTTTTTCCCGAAACTGGACACCGACGCGCTGATCGACTGGATGCCCAGGGCGACCAGCCTGATGGGGGTGCCGACCTTCTACACCCGCCTGTTGGACAACCCGCGCTTTGGCGTCGAGGTTGCGGGCGACATGCGTCTGTTCATCTCCGGCTCGGCGCCCCTGCTTGCCGAAACGCATCGCCAGTTCGAAGCCCGCACCGGCCACCGCATCCTGGAACGCTACGGCATGACCGAAACCAACATGAGCACCTCGAACCCCTATGACGGTGACAGGCGCGCCGGCACCGTGGGCCTGCCCCTGCCGGGGGTCGAGGCCAAGGTCTGCGACGAGGCCGGCACCGAACTGCCGCGCGGCGAGATCGGCATGCTCGAGGTACGCGGCCCGAACGTGTTTCAGGGCTACTGGCAGATGCCGGAAAAGACCGCCGCCGAGCTGCGCGAGAACGGCTTTTTCATCACCGGCGATCTCGCCCAGATGAGCGAGGATGGCTATGTCACCATCGTCGGACGCGGCAAGGACCTGATCATCTCGGGCGGGTTCAACATCTACCCCAAGGAGATCGAGGAACTGCTGGACGACCAACCGGGCGTGCTGGAAAGCGCCGTGGTCGGCGTGCCTCATCCGGATTTCGGAGAGACCCCGGTGGCAGTCATCGTTCCTGAACCCGGCCAGACGCCCGACCTTGACGCCATCGACGCCGAGGTCTCGGCGAAACTGGCCCGGTTCAAGCATCCCCGCCACATGGAGGTCATCGACGCCCTGCCGCGCAACACGATGGGCAAGGTTCAGAAAGCCGCCCTGCGCGAGCGTTTCGCGGGGCTATTCTCAAGTTGAGACGCCCGGCTTGGCGCGGGCCTGCACGGCAAAATCGCAGCGATAGGGTTTCACGTCGAGCAGCGGCGTTCCGGACAGGCAATCCAGCCCGCGCACGATCAGCCGGGGACCGTCGCGTTCGATCAGCCGGACGATACTTGTTCCGATGGGGTTGGGACGCAGCGGGCTGCGCAGCGAAAAGGTGCCGCGTGTCCGGCCATCGGCCTTGGGGCTTTGGGTGAGCAGGTCGCGCCGGGCCTCATGCAGCCAGTAGAGCAGTTCGATGAACTCGAATTGTTCGATCCCGTCCAGCGCGGGCGCATAGACCGGATCGAGGGTCACGGTGCAGTCCGGGCCAGTCTCGGGGTCGCCCTGCCGGGGGCAATCGGCGCGCACCCTGAAAGGCGTCTCGATCCGGCCGATGAAACGCAAGCCCGCGTCGGTGGCGGGCGGAAACTCGGCAAGGGTTTCTCCGGGGCGCAGCTGGTCGCGATGGATGGATGTGGACATTGTCAAATCCCTGTAGGTCATCGGGGACGGGGTCAGACAAGAACGCGCGGTTCTGCCCTGCCCTGCGCGTCCGTTTCAAAAACAAAGGTGTTCCCTGCCACCCTGTCCTCATCCGGGCGGCCTTCGGCGGCAGAGGTGACCATCAGCCGGGTGAACTCCGGTCCGCCGAAGGCCGGGCAGGTCGTCTGCGGCGTCGGCAGGTCCAGTGCGCGCAGGAAACGCCCGTCCGGCGCATAACAGGCGACGCGGCTTGCCTCCCATTGCGCATTCCAGAAGTTGCCCTCGGCATCCGTCACGGCACCGTCGGGGTTCAGCCCCTCGGGCCGCAGGTCCAGCCAGTCCTCAGGATCGCCCGTGGGCCAGCCCTCGGCATCCAGCGCGACGCGGCGGATCACCCCGGTCGGCGTGTCCGTGAAATAGGCCTGCCCACCATCAGGGGCGAAACAGATCGCGTTGGGAATGCTGATCGGGGCAAAGAGCCTGCGCAGCTCTCCCTTGTACCAGCGATAGATCGCCCCGGCGCCGGTTTCCCCCGCGTAGCCCATCGTCCCGATCCAGAACCCACCCAGCGGATCAGCACGGCCATCGTTGGACCGCGTGACGGGATTGTCGGCTTCGAGATCGCAAAGACGGGATTCGGTGGCGACGTCGAGATCGAACAGGAACAGGTCCCGCTCGGAGGCGATCAGCAGGCGCTTGGCGTCCACAATACCCGCCGCCGACACCGCCCGGTCGAACTGCCAGTGACGTTCCTGTTGCCCGTCGTGCTCGTACAGCCGGTGACCCAGGATGTCGAACCACAGAAAGCTGTTCCGGTCCGGGTGCCACAACGCCCCTTCGCCAAGGGTGCAGCGGGTGGCGGAAAGCGTGGCGGGTTGGGTCATCTTCGATCCTTCAGGCGGCGGTGGTGACAACCCCGCCATCGACGGCAAGGCATTGTCCGGTGATCATGGCGCTGGCCTGCGAGGCCAGGAACAGCACGGGTCCGGCAAGATCCGCCGGTTCCAGGTGACGGCCAAGACACTGCTTGGTCAGGAAGTCGTCCAGCGCCTCGGGCGAAGCCCAGAGCCGCAACTGGCGTTCCGTCAGCACCCATCCGGGCGCAACCGCATTGACGCGGATGCCATCGCGGCCGAATTCGCGCGCGTGGCCCCGCGTCATGGCGGTGATCCCGCCGTTGGCGGTGGTATAGGCCGTCATCTCTGCCATGCCCAGCATGTAGCTGATCGAACTGAAATTGACGATGGCGCCGCCGCCCGCCTCCATCATACCGGGCACGGCGATCTGCGTGGTCAGGAAATAGCTTTTCAGGTTGACCGCGATCAGATCGTCCCATTCGTCGGAACTGATATCCAGCGTGTCATGGCGGGTGTCGTTGGCGGCGTTGTTGACCAGCACGGTAATCGGGCCGTGTTCGCTGGCGGCCTCGGCCATCGCGGCGCGCAGAGCGGGTTCATCCGTGACGTCGCATTGCAGGAACAGCGGTCGGTTGCCGTGCCGTGTTTCCATCCGGTCGCAGAACACCGTCACGTCCGACCGCTGGCAAAAGGCAACCCGGGCCCCCTGTTCAAGAAAAGCCTCGGTCAGCGCGGCCCCGATCCCCGCGCCGCCGCCGGTGATGAAGACCGACGTGCCGCGCAGGTCCGGGAACGCCGCACCCCCTGCAAGTTGTTCGGTCACTGGCTTTCTCCCCTGCAGACATCCCTGTCACTCTCGCCGCGCAGACCGTTCCGCGCAAGAGCCTGTCAAAGGGCTGGAATCATGGCGCGATATCGGGTCTAGTCGGCGCACGACCGGAAAGGAGGGTTCCATGAACTGCGTATTCGTCCAGATCCGATGCCGCCCCGGCACCGCCTATCGCGTGGCCGGCGACATCGCCCTGCGCGAAATCCATTCCGAGCTCTACTCGACCAGCGGCGAGTATGACCTGCTCCTCAAGATCTACATCCCAAAGGAAGAGGACACGGGCAAATTCATCAACGACAACCTGCTGGACATCGACGGGATCGAACGCACGCTGACGACGCTGACGTTCCGCGCGTTCTGACATCTGACAACCGGGAGAATTCCATGAGTCTCAAGACATTGACGATGGGCGGGCTGCTCTGCGCCGCCCTGGCCCTGCCGGCCGCGGCCGAGGTCAAGGTGGGCATGATCACCACGCTGTCCGGCGGTGGCGCAAGCCTGGGCATCGACACGCGCGACGGCTTCATGCTGGCCATCGAACAATCGGGGCGGACCGACATCGAGGTGGTCATCGAGGACGACCAGCGCAAACCCGACGTGGCGGTGCAGCTGGCCGACAAGATGATCCAGTCGGAAAAGGTCGACCTGCTGACCGGCATCGTCTGGTCCAACCTCGCGATGGCGGTGGTGCCCTCGGCCACGGCTCAGGGCAAGTTCTATCTCTCGACCAACGCCGCGCCGGCGCAACTGGCTGGGCGGGGCTGCAATGCCAGGTATTTCTCGGTCTCCTACCAGAACGACAACCTGCACGAGGGCGCGGGCGCCTATGCGACGCAGGCCGGGTTCAAGAACACCTTCATCCTTGCGCCCAACTATCCGGCGGGCCAGGACAGCCTGACCGGCTTCAAGCGCTTCTACGAGGGTGACCTGGCGGGCGAGGTCTATACCAAGCTGGGCCAGACCGACTATGCCGCAGAAATCGCCCAGATCCGGGCCAGCGGCGCGGATTCCGTCTTCTTCTTCCTGCCCGGCGGCATGGGCATCTCCTTCCTCAAGCAATACGCGGACTCGGGCGTGGACCTGCCGCTGGTCGGTCCGGCGTTCAGTTTTGACCAGGGCATCCTGCAGGCGGTGGGCGACGCGGCACTGGGGGTCAAGAACTCCTCGACCTGGTCCAAGGATCTGGACAACGCCGCCAATGCCGCCTTCGTCGAGGCATTCCAGGCGAAATACGACCGCCTTCCGTCGATCTACGCGGCGCAGGGCTATGACACAGCCAACCTGATGCTCTCGGCGCTGGACAAGGCCGATATCTCGGACGAGGCCGGTTTCGGTGCAGCTCTCAAGGCGGCAGAGTTCGACAGCGTGCGGGGTGAATTCTCCTTCGCGGCCAACAACCACCCGATCCAGAACGTCTACGTTCGCGAGGTCATCAAGGAAGGCGACATCTATACCAACAAGATCGTCGCCACCGCGATGGAAGACCGCGCAAACGCCTACGTCGACGACTGCAAGATGTAACACACCTGTACGCCCCGGGGCCGTCCCGGGGCGTCCGACCCAACGACATTCCCCATGACAACCACCCTGATCCTCGAGCAGATCCTGAACGGTCTGCAATCCGGCATCATGCTTTTCCTCATGGCGGCCGGGCTGACGCTGATCTTCGGCGTCATGGGGTTGATCAACCTGGCGCATGGCTCGCTCTACATGGTGGGCGCCTTTTGTGCGGCGGCGGCGGCGGCGGCAACCGGGTCCTTCGCGCTGGGACTGGTGGCCGCGCTGGCGGGCGCCTCGGCGGCCGGCGCATTGATCGAATTGGTGGTGATCCGGCGGCTCTACGATCGCGACCACCTTGACCAGGTGCTGGCCACCTTTGCGCTGATCCTCGTCTTTTCGGAAGGCACCCGCTGGGTCTTTGGCTCATTTCCGCTCTACCTCGACGTGCCGGATGCGCTGTCCGGCCCCGTGACCCTGCCCGGCGGCATCGAGTATCCGCTGTACCGGCTGACGCTGATCCTCGCCGGTCTTGCCGTGGCGGCGGGTCTCTTCTGGCTGATCGCCCGGACCCGGATCGGCGTGCAGATCCGCGCCGGCGAAAACGACCGCGAGATGATCGCCGCGCTGGGTGTCGATATCGACCGGCTCTATACCTTCATCTTTGCGCTCGGCGCGGCGCTGGCGGGACTGGCCGGTGCGCTGGTGGGCGCGATCCAGTCGGTGCAGGTGGGCATGGGCGAACCCGTTCTGATCCTGGCCTTTGTCACCATCGTGATCGGCGGTATCGGCTCGATCAAGGGCGCGCTTGTAGGCGCCCTGCTGGTGGGACTGACGGACACGCTGGGCTCGGTTTTCCTGCCCGAACTCTTCAAGCTCTTCATGGCCCCCGCCGCCGCCACCCAGACCGGCGCCTCGCTCTCCTCGATGGCGATCTACATCCTGATGGCCGTGGTCCTGGTCTGGCGCCCGACGGGCCTGTTCGGAGCACGCGCATGACCCGCGAGACCCTGTTCAATCTCGCCGTTCTGGCAGGCCTCGTCGCGCTGCCAATCTACGCACATCTGGCGGATGAGCCCTTTACCATCACGCTGGCCACCCGCGCCGTGATCCTGTCGCTGGCGGCGGTGGGGCTGAACATCGCCCTGGGGATCGGCGGGCTCGTCAGCCTTGGCCACGCGGTGTTTTTCGGCATCGGGGGCTATGCGATGGGCATTCTCGCCTTTCACGCGCAGAATTACATGCCGCTGATGGAGGCGCCCTTCCTGATCGAGGGCACCAAATCCATGCCGGTGATCTGGCTGGTGGCAGTGATCGCCTCAGCGCTGGCGGCACTGGTCATCGGCCTGCTGTCGCTGCGCACCAGCGGCGTCTATTTCATCATGATCACGCTCGCCTTCGGGCAGATGTTCTACTATTTCGCGATTTCCTGGTCCGCCTACGGCGGCGAGGACGGCATGTCGATCTATGTCCGCAACGGGTTTCCCGGCCTCAACACCTTGATCCCGATCCAGTTTTACGGCCTTTGCCTTGCGGCACTTGTGCTGGCGCTGGGGTTCAACGGTGCGCTGGCGCGCTCGCGCTTCGGCCTTGCGCTGAACGCGGCGCGTCAGGTGCCCGACCGGGTGCGCGCCGTGGGGCTGGACCCGTTCCGCCTGCGCCTTGTGGCCTTCACGATCTCGGGGGCGATCACCGGGCTGGCAGGAGCGCTGTTCGCAGACCTCAACCGCTTTGTCTCGCCCACCATGTTCAGCTGGCAACTGTCCGGAGAGTTCATCGTCTTCATCATCATCGGCGGCACAGCGCGCCTGTTCGGCCCAGTCGTCGGCGCCTGCCTCTTCGTGGTTCTGGAACATTACATCGGCGGCTGGTCCGACTATTGGCACATCTGGTTCGGCCTGCTGTTGCTGGTCATCGTTCTGTTCGGACGCGGCGGCGTCATCGGGTTGATCGCCGGAAAGGCGCGGGCGCATGGCTGAGGCGGTTCTGGAAACCAGGGACCTGCGCAAGGCGTTCGGCGCCCTGCAGGCGACGGATGACGTCTCGATCTCGCTGCGCGCCGGAGAGATCCATGCCATCATCGGTCCGAACGGCGCCGGAAAGTCGACGCTGATCGCGCAGATCAGCGGTGCGCTGGCCCCGGATGCCGGGCAGGTGGTGCTGGATGGCCGGGATGTCACCGGCCTGCCGGTGCAGGCCCGCGCCCGCGCCGGGTTGGCAAGAACCTTTCAGATCAGTCAGTTGGCAATGGAGGACACGGTTCTTCAGAACGTCGCGCTGGGGGCGCTTGGCGCGCAGGGCCGCCCCTTTGGCATGTTCCGCCCGGTGCTGCGCGACCGGGCGATCCGGGACCGGGCCGAGGCGGCGCTGGAGCGGGTCGGACTGGCCGGGCAACGGGCGATGCGGGCGGCAGAGCTGTCGCATGGCGAGCGGCGCAAGCTGGAGGTGGCGGTGGCGCTGACGCTGGAACCGCGCGCCTTTGTCATGGACGAGCCGATGGCGGGCCTGGGCACCGAGGGCTCGGCGCAACTGACCGGCTTTCTGGACGGGCTGCGGGCGCAGGCGCCGATCCTGCTGGTGGAGCATGACATGGACGCGGTCTTTGCGCTGGCCGACCGGGTCAGCGTGCTGGTCTATGGCCGCGTGATCGCCAGTGGAACGGTCGGGGAAATCCGCCGCGACAAGGCCGTGCGCGAAGCCTACCTGGGGGACGAAGCATGAGCGCGCTCTTGCAGGTCGAAGGGCTGAAAGCCACCTACGGCGCCAGCCAGGCGCTGTTCGGGGTCGACCTTCAGGTCGCCTCGGGCGAGGTCGTGGCGCTGATGGGGCGCAACGGCATGGGCAAGACGACCACGGTGAAATGCATCTGCCGCCTGCTGCGCGCCGAGGGGGATATTTCTTTTGACGGCAAGGACTTGCGCCGTCTTCCCGCGCACCGCGCCGCGCGGCTGGGGATTGGTCTGGTGCCCGAGGGGCGGCGCTGTTTCGCGGACCTGACGGTGCAGGAGAACCTGACCGCCGCCGCCCGTCCCGGCCCCTGGGACATGGGCAAGGTGGGCATGTTGTTTCCGCGCCTGGGCGAACGCCGGACACAGGTGGCGCGGTCGCTGTCGGGAGGGGAACAGCAGATGCTGGCGATCGGCCGGGCGCTGATGACGAACCCGCGCCTGCTGATCCTGGACGAGGCGACAGAGGGGCTGGCACCGCTGATCCGGCAGGAAATCTGGGAGGCCATCAGCCAGCTTAAGCGAGAGACGGGCATGGCCATTCTGATCATCGACAAGAGCCTGAAGGAACTGACGCAGGTCTCTGACCGGGCGGTGATCCTGAACCGGGGGCGCACGGCCTGGACCGGGGCGCTGGATGGCTTGGACCCGGAACTGGCGCACCGCTACCTGGGCGTCTGACCCCCGTCGCGGTTTGTACGTTTTGTACAAAACGTACGGCGATTCCAGCATTTCGTACAAAGCGGTCAGGTTTCGTTAACCCGCCTCCTGCCCGCCTATTCGAAACCGCCCGGCCGGATCATCAGATCCCATCCCGCAAACGCCGGCACCTCGAGGTAGCGGGCGCTGGCCCAGCCGGTCTGCCCCTCGCCGCGGACCTGGTACCAGACCCCCTGCCCGTCCGCAGAAAGGGTGCAGTCCAGCACCTCGACCGGGGTGCCCTCGGACCAGCGGGCGAGACGGTCGCCGCCGGGCGCGCTGCGAATGTTGAGATTGGTTTCGAGCCGCGCGCCGGACCAGTCCATCGACAGGATCGGCGCTTCGGGCGCGTCATGGCGTTCTCCGACCCAGCTGTAGGCCTCGGGGTCTTCCTCTTCGAAGAACCGGTTGCCCGCGTCCCAGCGGTAATAGCGGGTGGTCAGGTTTCCGCCGTGACAGCCGAGGCTGTCCCCAAGCAGGGCGCCAGTGGCGCGCGGAAGGTCGCCCCGGTGCTGGGTGTAACCGTTGTTGTTTCGCGGCGCCGCACACCATCCGCTGCCGGTGGACCGGCGGCCACAGTCACCGAAGGCGGCAATGCCCAGTATATCGCCCTGCTGCCACTCGATACTGCACCCGTCATTGGCCAGCCGGCGATCGCCGTATCTTTCGAAAAGGGTCTTGAGCGGGGTGTCATCGGGAAATTCGCTGCCTATGTCGACCGGCCAGAACTCGTATTCGGCGGCGATCATGTCGCGCCCCTGCGAATAGGTCAGATACTGGCACATGTTGAGCGCGTCGCGCTGGGTTAGGCCAGAGAGAGCCAATGGCGTACTGCCCTTCGGCCCCGCGACCGGGACAAAGTCCATGAACCGCGTCACCAGCCCCCCACGCAACAGAAAGAACGCGTCGGGGCGGCGGTAGTGAAGCGCATTTTGCACCAACGCCGAGGGCGCGATGCCGTTGCCGATCAAACGAATGTATTCCGACATGATCTGATAGGTGAGGTCCATCGCGGCAACGATTTCAGTCTGGCGATCTTGCTGGTCCACCGGGACGTACGGCATGTGAAAGCCCAGCTGCGCCCCCTGTTCGACATAGCGCACCGACCGACCGGAATCGCGTAGCTTGGCCGCCAAGGTGAATGCCACGGCGCAGGCGGACATGCACTCCGCGTCGTCAAGGACGATCACGCCATGCAGCTTCGGAGCAGCATTTCCCTCACGATAGTGGCTCAGCAGGCGACCGATCTTGACCCCTTCCGCGAAATTGCCGCCTGGGCTGTCGAAGACGATGACAAATGCTGGAACAGGGACCGCTACCCGGATCATCGCGGCAAGCCGCTCGGCATCGCCGGGTTCAATCACACCCGAGACCGAGATGATCCGCAGGCCGTTGGGATAGTATCCATCTTCTTCACCCGCCGGAAGGACCACGGGACGGTTGCGGCCAGTGTTCGTTTCCTCGCCGTAGATCGGCCAGAGCTGTGACAGCCGCGGGCGCAGGTCGTCGCGCAGGGAGATCTCGGCTGAAAGGGCGGCGCTGCCAATCAGGGTCAGGGTCGCGGCGAGGACCGCGCGGATCAGGCACATTACTCGATCACGTAGCTCTTGAAGGCGTAGTCGACGGTACCGCCATCGAGTGTGACCTTGCCCGAAAGCTGCCCCTTGTTCAGGTCGGCCACCACCAGCCGCAGGGCCGATTTCAACTGTTCGGCATCGCTGACGCCGCTACTGCTGCAGAGATAGCCGATGCGATGTTCGCCCTTTTCGTCCTGTTCCTGCACCACGACGGCATAGCGGCTGGTCGGGGTGACCTGGTAGCGGGTCTGGCCGGGACCAAGATCGACCTTCTCGAAGACTTCCAGCGGGATCGGCGTCAGTTGCAGGCTGGGCGAGATGTCGACAAAAGCCGGTGTGCAGTCGGCAGGCATGTCGGCCACCAGCGACAGTTCCCCACCTACGCCAAGACTGGCGGGAAAGGCCGACATGAGCATCGGCAGCGCCTTGGGTTTTGCCACGGGGCCCGGTTTAAGCAGCACCTTTGACTGCGCCAGGATCTCGGCCATCGGGATGCCGTAGTTGATGCCCACATTGCGGTTGCCGGAGTTGTGCAGGGCAATCACCCGGCGGGCGGAACTGTCGATGATCGGAGAGCCGGAATTGCCGCCCAGCGTATCGCAGGTATGGCGCACCCGCTGCCCCGACTGGGCCTCGGGCGCCTTTTCCAGCGGTGGACGCGCGGCGCGGCAGCCCTCGCGGCTGATGTGCTGCGACTTGCCCATCGGGTGGCCGATGATCCAGAAGGGCATCCCCTCGACCGGCGGGGCATCGGACAGCGGCAAGGGCGGAAAGCGGTCGGTCGGCACGCCCGTCACCTCGAGCACGGAATAGTCCAGCTCTGCCGAGCTTTCGACCGGGACCGGGTTGACGGTGAAACGCGCGGTTTCCTCGTCCCGGCCCGGCTCGACGAACCCGGCGATCCAGGTGACCGAGGTGATTTCCGTGGCGCCGATGCGCGGGTCTTCCAGCACGCCGGGAATGCAATGGTAGTTGGTCAGGATATGGGTGGCATCAACCAGGAAGGCAGTGCAGGGGTTTTCGCCCGCGTCGGTCCGGATCTGCAGCTTGCCGACGCCCCGGCCCAGCCTTCGGAAGTCCGAGCTTTCGGCGTAGGTATAGATCGCCTCGTTGTTGTAGCCCTCGATGGCCAGTTCCTTCTGGATCCCGTCCTGGGCCGGGGCCTGTGCGGGCAGGAGGCAGAGCGCCACGGCAGAGGCAGCGGCAAACGGGCGGACAACGCGGGGCATGGCAATCCTCTGGTCAGACAAATCCGGGGGAAGCATAGCAAATCCCTACCTGCGCGCTTGGAAAAAATGCGGTAAGTGGAAAAAGCAGGGGATTTCGGGTATCTTGTCCCCATATTTTCCGGGGGCCGCGATGCACCGTTCATTTCCCATTCTGATCCTTGCCGCCCTGGCCCAGGCACGACACTCAGCCGGGTGCAGCTGGCAATCGTGCCGAAATACCTGCTTTCCTTCTGACCAACGCTGGATATTGCCATGACCAAGACGATCCTTCCCCTTTTCGCCGCCGCGCTGGTCCTGCCCGGCGTGGCCTTCGCCCAGTCGACCGTGACGCTGGACAGTTTCTCTCTCGGGGATCCGCCCAAGCCGGATGCCGCCGCCGCGGAGATGCGCGATTGCCTTGTCGATCCGACGGCCTGCGACAACGCCGAATTCGGCGGCGGGGCCAAGTTCACGCTGGACGACGTGGTCAACCTGGGCGTGGTCGAGCGCAAGCCCAAGCCGCCGGCCTCGGCCACGCCGGCCCGGGCCGGCGTGGCCATCGCCATCGAGGACCGCACGAAAAAGCCCGAACCGCTGCCGACCATCGACCTCGAGGTGCTCTTTGCCTACGATTCGGACGCGCTGACGCCGCAGGCGATGGCGAAACTGTCGACCCTGGCCAATGCGCTCAGCGATCCGCGGCTGAAGGACAGCAAGCTGATCTTCATCGGCCACACCGACGCGGTGGGGGGCGCGGCCTACAACAAGGCGCTGTCGCAGCGCCGGGCCAATGCCGTCGCGCGTTATGTCCAGGGCACCATGCGCCTGGGCACCGGCCAGATCGAGGCGGTGGGCGTGGGCTTTGACTATCTCAAGAACACGCGCGCGCCGGATGCCGCCGAGAACCGCCGTGTTCAGCTGGTGCTGGTGCCCGGCGCCTGACCAGCCGGGCGACCTGCCGAAGACAAGGGGGCCGGCGGCCCCCTTTTTGCTGCGCGGGTGGGCAGAGGGCGGAAAAACAGCGGGTTTCTGGCCGGGGCAGAATTTTACCGTTTGATAAAATTCCGACCTGTGGCAGGCTGAGTCCACAGAACAGGAAAAAAACAGGGAGAGGCCATGACCAGCCCGCAGACCCCCGGCATCCAGTCCGGGCGCCTCAGCCAGGATCAGTTGGCTCGGAACTTCGAGGATCTTCACGCGCCTTACGACCCGCACGAGGCGGCGGTGGCGGCGGACCGTTGCTATTTCTGCCACGACGCGCCCTGCGTGACCGCCTGCCCCACCGAAATCGACATCCCGCTGTTCATCCGGCAGATCGCCACCGGCCAGCCGGAGGCGGCGGCCAAGACGATCTTCGAACAGAACATCCTGGGCGGCATGTGCGCCCGGGTCTGCCCCACGGAAACGCTGTGCGAAGAGGCCTGCGTCCGCGAGACCGCCGAGGGCAAGCCGGTCGAGATCGGGCGGCTGCAACGCTATTCCACCGATGCACTGATGGCGCGGCAGGGCCACCCCTTTGACCGCGCCCCCGAGACCGGCAAGCGCGTGGCGGTTGTGGGCGCCGGCCCCGCGGGACTGGCCTGCGCGCACCGGCTGGCGATGAAGGGCCACGCGGTCACCATCTACGAGGCGCGGCCCCGGCCCGGCGGGCTGAACGAATACGGCATCGCCGCCTACAAGACCGTGGACGGCTATGCCGCGCGCGAGGTCGACTGGCTGCTGGGCATCGGCGGCATCACCATCGAGTACCGCAACGCGTTGGGGGTCGAAGTGTCCCTGGACGGGCTGCGCGAGAATTTCGACGCGGTGTTCCTGGGCGTCGGCCTGGCCGGGGTGAACCTGCTGGAAATCGAGGGCGGCGAAAAGGCCGGGGTCGAGGACGCGGTGCGCTTTATCTCCGACCTGCGGCAGAGCGACGACCTGGCCGCCCTGCCGGTGGGCCGCAACGTGGTGGTGATCGGCGGCGGCATGACCGCCGTGGATGCCGCCGTGCAGTCGAAACTGCTGGGCGCCGAGACAGTGACGCTGGCCTATCGCCGCTCGCGCGAGGAAATGCCCGCCAGCGGATTTGAACAGGACCTGGCGGCGTCCAAAGGCGTGCGGCTGATGTTCAACGTGATGCCTGTCGCCATGCACGGCAACGGCGCGGTGCGCGAGATCGAGCTGGAATACACCGAACTGGTGGACGGCAAGCTGCAGGGCACGGGCGAAACCATCCGCCTGCCCGCCGACCAGGTGTTCCGCGCCATCGGCCAGACCCTGGCGCCGGTCGACGGGCTGGACCTGGAGGGCCGCAAGGTCAAGGTGAACGGCGCCGGGCGGACCTCGGTCGCGGGAGTCTGGGCCGGGGGCGACTGCACGCCCGGCGAGGACCTGACCGTTGTCGCCGTGGCCGAAGGCCGCGACGCCGCAGAGGACATTCACGCGACGCTGATGGCGCAGTGACCCCGTCCCGGGCCTGCCCCGGGACCTCCGACCCAAGCAAGAGGCCCCGGATCAAGTCCGGGGCGCGACGGATCAAATGGAGACGTTGAGATGGCTGATCTGACAACCGATTTCCTGGGCATCACCTCGCCCAACCCCTTCTGGCTGGCCTCGGCGCCGCCGACCGACAAGGAATACAACGTCCGCCGCGCCTTCGAGGCGGGCTGGGGCGGCGTGGTCTGGAAGACCCTCGGCGAAGAGGGCCCGCCCGTCGTGAACGTGAACGGCCCGCGCTATGGCGTCGTCTACGGCGCCGACCGGCGGGTTCTGGGCATCAACAACATCGAGCTGATCACCGATCGCCCCCTGGAAACCAACCTCGAGGAAATGGCGCGGGTGAAGGCGGACTACCCCGACCGGGCGCTGATCGCCTCGATCATGGTGCCCTGCGACGAGGCGTCGTGGAAGGCGATCCTGCCGCGCGTGGCGGAGACGGGCTGTGACGGGATCGAGCTGAACTTCGGCTGTCCGCACGGCATGTCCGAACGCGGCATGGGCTCGGCTGTGGGCCAGGTGCCGGAATACATCGAGATGGTCACCCGCTGGTGCAAGCAATACTACGACAAGCCGGTGATCGTG
This sequence comes from Antarctobacter albus, assembly GCF_900101505.1. Taxonomy (GTDB): domain Bacteria; phylum Pseudomonadota; class Alphaproteobacteria; order Rhodobacterales; family Rhodobacteraceae; genus Antarctobacter; species Antarctobacter albus. Next base: position 351,270 of record NZ_FMZI01000003.1, on the reverse strand, counting down.
AAGCTGACGCCCAACATCACCGACATCCGCAAGCCTGCCGCGGCGGCGAAGAACGGCGGCGCCGACGCAGTGAGCCTGATCAACACGATCAACTCCATCACCTCGGTCGACCTCGACAATTTCGCCCCCGAGCCGACGATAGACGGCAAAGGATCGCACGGCGGCTATTGCGGCCCGGCGGTGAAACCCATCGCGCTGTCGATGGTCTCGGAAATCGCGCGCAACCCGGAAACGCATGGCCTGCCGATCAGCGGCATCGGTGGCGTGACCACCTGGCGCGACGCGGCAGAGTTCATGGCGCTGGGCTGCGGCAACGTGCAGGTCTGCACGGCGGCCATGACCTATGGCTTCAGGATCGTCGAAGAGATGAAGCGCGGGCTGAGCCAGTGGATGGACGAGAAGGGCTATCGTTCGACCTCCGAATTCATCGGCAAGGCGGTGCCCAATGTCACCGACTGGCAGTACCTGAACCTGAACTACGTCACCAAGGCCAAGATCGACCAGGACGCCTGCATCAAGTGCGGCCGCTGCTATGCCGCCTGCGAGGACACCAGCCACCAGGCGATCTGGATGAAGGAAGGCCGTGTCTTCGAGGTCAACGACGCGGAATGCGTGGCCTGCAACCTGTGCATCGATGTCTGCCCGGTCGAGGACTGCATCACCATGGAGCGGATGGCGGCGGGCAGCACCGACCCGCGCACGGGCAAGACCGTGTCGGACGACTATGCCAACTGGACGACGCATCCGAACAACCCGATGGCCAAGGCGGCGGAGTAAGGCAGGAGGGGCGCTGCCCCTCTGTCGCCTGCGGCGCCATTCACCCCGGAGGTATTTTTGGCCCAAAGAAACATGGGCGCGGACCGGTGTTTCTTTGGGCCTCAAATACCTCCAGGGGAGTCGACCGTAGGGAGACGGGGGCAGCGCCCCCTCAACGGCCCGGCCCGGAATGCGTTGTCCGGTCTTCGGGGGCCGTCAGGGCGTCAGCAAACGCCGGAACAACAGTTCGAGATGCGTCTCGGCCCCGGGATAGGGGTCGTCCGCGTTCAGCACGGCACGCACCTGCACGTCGAAATCCGCATAGTGCTGGGTCAGCGACCAGACGGAGAACATCAGGTGGCGCGGGTCGACCGGCGCCAGCCGCCCCTCGGCAATCCAGCCCTCGATCACCATCGCCAGCCTGTCGACCATGCCGCGCAGCTCGCCCTCGAGCACGGGCATGATCCGGGGCGCGCCCTGCACGATTTCGTTGGCGAAGAGCCGGCTTTGGCGCGGGAAATCCCGCGACATCTGCAGCTTGCGGCGCACGTAGCCAAGCAATTCCTCGACCGGCTCGCCCATTGGGTCGATGGCCTGCAGGGGGTCCAGCCAGGTTTCCAGAAGACCGCGCAGAAGCGCCTCGTAGATCGCCTCCTTGGAAGGGTAGTAGTAGAGCAGGTTGGGTTTCGACAGGCCCGCCTCGCTGGCGATCCGATCCAGCGTGGCGCCGCGGAACCCGGCCTCGGAAAAGACCGTCAGCCCGGCCTCGAGGATCGCCTCGCGCTTGGCCCGTTGGATACGGGTCTGCGGCGCGGCTTTTCCACTTTGTCCCGATGCCGATTTTCCGATCATGGCCACGCGCCCCTGCCCTATTTAACAGCATCTGCCGGAATTGACGGCAGGACGCTTGACTGACTCCTTCCCTCTGGTAGCGTTGATTTGACCGGTTGGTCAAATCGGAACACCCGCGAGAGACGGGGAATTTCACGGGGAGATACGACATGGCCGCACCTGCTGCAAACATGACCATCAATGCCGACCGGCTGTGGGACAGCCTGATGGAAATGGCGAAGATCGGCCCCGGTGTCGCCGGGGGCAACAACCGCCAGACGCTGACCGACGCGGATGGCGAAGGGCGCGCCCTGTTCCAGCGCTGGTGCGAAGAGGCGGGCTGCACCATGGGGCTGGACACGATGGGCAACATGTTCGCCCGGCGCGAGGGCACCGACCCGGACGCGCTGCCGGTCTATGTGGGCTCTCACCTCGACACCCAGCCGACGGGCGGCAAGTACGATGGGGTGCTGGGTGTGCTGGGCGGGCTGGAACTGATCCGGACGCTGAATGACCTGGACATCAAGACGAAACACCCGATCGTCGTGACCAACTGGACCAACGAGGAAGGCACGCGGTTTGCCCCGGCCATGCTGTCCTCGGGTGTCTTTGCCGGGGTGCATGAGCAGGACTGGGCCTATGCGCGCGAGGATGCCGAGGGCAAGTCCTTCGGCGACGAACTGGTACGGATCGGCTGGAAGGGCGACGAGGAGGTGGGCGCGCGCAAGATGCATGCCTTTTTCGAACTGCACATCGAACAGGGTCCGATCCTCGAGGCCGAGGGCGTGGACGTGGGCGTGGTCACGCATGGCCAGGGGCTGTCGTGGACGCAGGTGACGGTGACGGGTAAGGATGCGCACACCGGCTCGACCCCGATGCCGATGCGCAAGAACGCAGGGCTGGCAATGGCGCGCATCCTGGAGAAGGTTGAGGAAATTGCGCTGTCGCACGCCCCGCACGCGGTAGGCGCGGCGGGGCATATCGACGTCTACCCGAACTCGCGCAACGTGATCCCCGGCAAGGCGGTATTCACCGTCGATTTCCGCTCTCCCGAACTGGCGGTGATCCGGGACATGGAGGCGCGGCTGAAGGCGGCGGCAGAGGAGATCTGCACCCACATGGGGCTTGAGGTGGACTTCGAGAAGGTTGGTGGCTTCGACCCTGTGGATTTCGACGAGGGCTGTGTTGCGGCGATCCGGAACGCGGCGGAGCGGCTGGGCTATTCGCACCGCAATATCATCTCTGGCGCCGGGCATGACGCCTGCTGGATCAACCGGGTGGCGCCGACGGCGATGGTGATGTGCCCCTGTGTGGACGGGCTGAGCCACAACGAGGCCGAGGAGATTTCCAAGGACTGGGCCAAGGCGGGGGCGGATGTGCTGTTCCACGCGGTGGTGGAGACGGCGGAGATTGTGGAGTGACACCGCGGACCGGAGACCCCGTCCCGGACTTGATCCGGGACCTCCTGCCGTTCCGAGCCGGCGAGGCCCCGGCGCGGAGGCCGGGGCGGGGTTTACACTTTGTTTACCGAAATTCGGCACTCAGGACCGGTGGCTCATTTCGTCTACATCATGGCCGCTCGTCCGGGGGGCGCACTCTACATCGGCCGCAGCACCAACCTGCGCGACCGCGTCGCGGCACATCGCGCCGGGCTTTCGGTACATACGGCACGATATGGTATCCACACACTGGTCTGGTTCGAGGAACACGCGGAATTCGAGAGTTCCTTGCGCCGGGAACGCCGCCTGAAACGGTGGCGACGCGCGTGGAAAGACCAGTTGATCACCGAGTTCAACCCGAACTGGCAGGACATGATACACGCCATCCCTTGATGTCCGGGGCGCGGCCCCGGCTCAGGGCCGGGGCGGGATACACCAGGGAGACAAACACATGAGCACAGTCATCAAGAACGGCACCATCGTCACGGCGGATCTCAGCTACAAGGGCGACGTGCTGGTCGAGAACGGGATCATCACCGAGATCGGCGAGAACCTGAAGGGCGACGAGGAGCTGGACGCCACCGGCTGTTACGTCATGCCGGGCGGGATCGACCCGCATACGCACCTGGAGATGCCCTTCATGGGCACCTATTCCAGCGATGATTTCGACAGCGGCACCCGGGCGGCACTGGCCGGCGGGACGACGATGGTGGTGGATTTCGCCCTGCCCTCGCCCGACGGCCAGGGCCTGCTGGACGCGCTGCAGATGTGGGACAACAAGTCCGGTCGCGCGCATTGCGATTACTCTTACCACATGGCGGTGACCTGGTGGGGCGAGCAGATCTTCAACGAGATGAAGACCGTCGTCGAGGACCGCGGCATCACCACCTTCAAGCACTTCATGGCCTACAAGGGCGCGCTGATGGTGCAGGACGACGAGATGTTCGCCAGCTTCCAGCGCGTCGGTGAGCTGGGCGGGATCGCCCTTGTCCACGCCGAGAACGGTGACGTGGTGGCGGACCTGTCGCAAAAGCTGCTGGCGGAGGGCAACACCGGACCCGAGGCACATGCCTATTCGCGCCCGCCGCAGGTCGAGGGCGAGGCCGCCAACCGCGCGATCATGATCGCCGACATGGCCGGTGTGCCGCTTTATATCGTGCATGTCTCCTGCGAAGAGGCGCATGAGGCGATCCGGCGCGCGCGCCAGCAGGGCAAGCGCGTCTGGGGAGAGCCGCTGATCCAGCACCTGACGCTGGACGAAAGCGAGTATTTCAACAAGGACTGGGACCATGCCGCGCGCCGCGTGATGTCGCCGCCCTTCCGCAACCAGAAACACCAGGAAAGCCTGTGGCACGGGCTGATGTCCGGCTCTCTCTCGGTCGTGGCGACGGACCACTGCGCCTTCACCACCGATCAGAAACGCTATGGCGTGGGCGATTTCACCAAGATCCCCAACGGCACCGGCGGGCTTGAGGACCGGCTGCCGATGCTCTGGACGCATGGCGTGGGCACCGGGCGGCTGACGCCCGAGGAATTCGTCGCCATGACCTCGACCAATATCGCCAAGATCCTGAACTGCTACCCCCGCAAGGGGGCGATCCGGGTGGGGTCTGATGCGGATATCGTGGTCTGGGACCCGGAAAAGGAAAAAACCATCAGTGCCGCCAGCCAGGTGTCTTCGATCGATTACAACGTCTTCGAGGGCAAACAGGTCAAGGGCCTGCCGCGCTTTACCCTGACGCGGGGCCATGTGGCGGTGCACGACGGCGAGCTGCGGTCGCGCGAAGGTCACGGGCAGTTCGTCAAGCGCACGCCGGGCACGCCCACGAACAAGGCGCTGTCGAAGTGGAAGGAACTGACCGCGCCGCGCCCGGTGACGCGCACCGGCATCCCGGCGAGCGGGGTGTGATGCTTGGTGCGATGCTCATATCCTTGGTGGTCACGCTGGCGCTATATGTCGGCTTGGCATGGGCCTTGATGTGGGCATCGCGTCGCTGGTTGCATGTCTGGGTGTCGATTGGCCTTGCCGTTCTGGCTGCGGGTTCCCTTGTTCAGAACATCATTTCCGGCTTGATCCACTGCAGCCAACCGCCAACGTTCGTCCCGCCGGAACTTGGTTCGGGTGGTGAAGGACAAATGGTTTTCAATTGTGACGCTCCGGGGGGCATGATTGACAGGTTTTACCTGTACTTTCTTGGACCAGTGGCCGTCGCGGCCATTATCTGGCTGGCTTGGCGGTTTTGGGCACGCCGAGATCTCCTTTCGCCGAGGGAGGCCCGATGACCGCCCCTACCCTCTCCGGCGTCCTCGAGGCCGCCGTCTACGTCGATGACCTCGACGCCACCGAGGACTTCTATGGCGGCATTCTGGGGTTGGAAAAGATCATCCGGGTCGAGGGGCGGCATGTCTTCTTTCGCTGCGGCGCATCGGTCGTGCTGGCCTTCATCGCGGAGGCCACGGAGCAGCCGCCCAAGCCGGGCGCCCTGCCCGTGCCGCCGCATGGGGCGCGCGGACCGGGGCACTTGTGTTTCTCTGTGCCGGGGACGGACCTGGACGCGATGGTCGCACACTTGACGGAAAACGGCATCGGGATCGAAAGCGATTTCAACTGGCCGCACGGGCCGCGATCCGTCTATGTGCGGGATCCGGCGGGCAACAGCGTGGAATTCGCGGACCCCGCGCTTTGGGAGATGCCGGAATGAGCGTGCCCGCGTCAGGCCGGAACCAGCGCCTCCAGCTCGGGCAGCAGGACCACGGATTCCTGTTCATGCGGGTCGGTGCGGGCGATCACCGCCACGGCGGGTTCGTCACCGTCGTTCAGCGGCAGATGCGGCACATCCGCCGGGATGTAGATCATGTCGCCCGGCCCCGTCTCCATGCAATGTTCCAGCCGCTCGCCCCAGTACATTTTCGCCCTGCCGGAAATGACATAGATCGCGGTCTCATGGGTCGCATGTTTATGCGCCCTGGCCCGCCCGCCCGGCGGGACCGTCAGCAGGTGCATGCAGATCCCCTGCGCGCCGGCGGTCTCCTTCGCGATGCCCTCGAAATAGGAAAAACCCTGCTTGCCGTCATATGTGCCCCCCGGGCGCAGCTTTTTGCAGTCGGTCATGGTAGATCCCCGGTATCCAACATCCTGAATGTCCAGCTTACAGCGGCCCTGCCGCTTCGCCAAACAAGGATCACGCGTGTTGAGCGATGAAGAAATAAAGAACTGGCCGGAGGCGGGAACCGCCACCACTGCCCCCGTCATCCGGGCGGACCACCTCGACCTGACCTTTCAGACGAATGACGGGCCGGTGCATGCGCTGAAAGACGTCAGCCTGGACATCGCCAAGGGCAGTTTCGTCAGCTTCATCGGCCCCTCGGGCTGTGGCAAGACGACCTTCCTGCGCTGTATCGCGGCGCTGGAGCATCCCACCGGGGGCAGCCTGACGGTGAACGGCATGACGCCCGACGAGGCGCGGCGCGCCCGGGCCTATGGCTATGTCTTTCAGGCCGCCGGTCTGTACCCCTGGCGGACCATCGGGCGCAACATCGCGCTGCCGCTGGAGATCATGGGCTATTCCAGGGCCGAACAGGCCGAACGCGTGGCGCGGGTGCTGGAGCTTGTGGAGTTATCGGGTTTTGAAAAGAAATTCCCCTGGCAACTGTCCGGAGGCATGCAGCAACGTGCGTCCATTGCAAGGGCTCTGGCATTCGATGCAGACATCCTCTTGATGGACGAACCCTTTGGCGCGCTCGATGAGATCGTGCGCGACCGGCTGAACGAGGAATTGCTGAAGCTCTGGGACAAGACGGAAAAGACCATCGGGTTCGTGACCCACTCGATCCCCGAGGCGGTCTACCTGTCGACCCATATCGTCGTGATGAGCCCGCGTCCGGGCCGGATCACCGACGTGATCGAAAGCCCCCTGCCCAAGGAGCGCCCGCTGGACATCCGCGACACGCCGGAATTCATCGAGATCGCGCACCGCGTGCGCGAGGGGCTGCGCGCGGGGTACGAGGAATGAGGGTCACGCAGCGCATTCCCGTCCCGGGCCTGACCCGGAACAAGCTCGCCCCGCGCCGGGAGGGAACGCATGGCTGAGGCGAGCGATCCGAAGGCCGGAGCCACCGCCGGGACGGGTTGGCCCCGCTGGCTGCGACTGCCGCCGGTGCTGGGCATGGTGCTGGCCCTCCTGGCGATCTGGTACGTTGCCGTCGTCCCGATGAACGTCAAGGAGGTGCTGACGGCGGCGGAACGTGCGGGCGTCGAGGTGTCCCCGCCCTCCGCCGTGGACCGGCGCGACATGGGCAACTGGGCTCTGGTCCTTCGCAACCCCCATGCGCTTGGGGACAGCTGGAGCTCGGACCGTCCGAAACTGCCCGCGCCGCATCAGGTGCTGGTGGAGCTTTACGACTCGACCATCGACGAGGAGCTGAACGGGCGGCGCGGGATCGTGCGGTCGGGGACGCTGTCGAACCGCAGCCTAGTCTACCACGCGCTGGTGACGCTGAACGCCACTTTCCTGGGGTTCCTGATCGGCGCCCTGCTGGGCGTGGGCCTGGCGGTGGGGATCGTGCATTCCCGCGTCATGGACATGAGCGTGATGCCCTGGGCCATCGTCAGCCAGACCATCCCCATCGTGGCGCTGGCGCCGATGATCATCGTGGTGCTTTATTCCATCGGGGTGCAGGGGCTGATCCCCAAAGCGGTGATCTCGGCCTATCTCTCCTTCTTCCCGGTGGTCGTGGGCATGGTGAAGGGGCTGCGCAGCCCGGACGCCATGCAGATGGACCTGATGCGCACCTATAGCGCGCCGACTGCCTCGGTGCTGACGAAGCTACGCCTGCCCTCGTCCATTCCCTACCTCTTTGCCTCGCTCAAGATCGCCATCGCGGCCAGCCTTGTGGGCGCCATCGTCGGGGAACTGCCGGTGCAGAAAGGCGGGCTTGGCGCGCGGATGCTGGCGGGCAGCTACTACGGGCAGACCGCGCAGATCTGGGCCGCGCTCCTGGTGGCGGCGGCGCTGGCGGCGCTGCTGGTCTATGCCATCGCGGCCCTGGAAAGGCGCACGCTGCGCAGGATGGGGATGATGCCATGACGCTGGTGATTTTCGCAGTCCTGCTCTGGGCGGTGGGCTTTGGCGTGAACGTCGTGCTGGCGAACGGGCCTGCGCGAGATACCGGCGCTGTGCGCCTTGCGGTGCCGCTGATCTTTGGCCTGACCATCCTGGGCATGTGGGAGCTGATCGTGCGGGGCATGCAGGTCTCGACCGTGATCCTGCCGCCACCCTCGCTGATCGCGGCCAGCTTTGCCGAAAACCTCGGGACGCTTTGGGGCGATTTCGTGCAGACGATCCTCAAGGGGGCGCTGTCAGGCTATATCTTCGGATGCGGCGCGGCCTTTGTGACCGCGCTGCTGGTGGACCGCTCGGACTACCTGCGGCGCGGGTTGCTGCCGCTGGGCAACTTCATGGCGGCCCTGCCCATCGTTGGCACGGCGCCGATCCTGGTGATGTGGTTCGGCTTTGGCTGGCAGTCCAAGGCGGCGGTGGTCGTTCTGATGGTCTATTTCCCGATGCTGGTGAACACGGTCGCCGGCCTGTCGGAAACCACCTCGATGCAGCGCGACCTGATGCGGACTTATGCCGCGACCTGGGGTCAAACGCTGTGGACCTTGCGCCTGCCCGCCGCCCTGCCCTTTGTCTTCAACGGGCTCAAGATCTGCTCGACGCTGGCGCTGATCGGGGCCATCGTTGCCGAGTTCTTCGGCAGCCCGACGCTGGGCCTTGGATTCCGCATCTCGACCAGCATCGGCCAGCTTGACCTCGGGATGGTCTGGTCGGCCATCCTCGTGTCGGCGCTCTCGGGGACGGTGTTCTACGGGCTCGTGGCCCTGGCCGAACGCCGCACGACATTCTGGCACGCCTCGCACCGGGGCGGCCGATAACCGGACCGGACAAAACCGGCCACAAGACACTAGGCACCAAGGAGGTACTGAAGATGAAACAGACATGGATCGCCGCCGTTGCGGCCCTGGGGCTGGCCAGCCCCGCGCTGGCGGCGGACGAGGTCACGCTGCAGCTGAAATGGGTCACGCAGGCGCAGTTCGCGGGCTATTACGTGGCGCTGGAAAACGGCTATTACGAAGAGGCCGACCTTGACGTGACGATCCTGCCCGGCGGGCCGGACATCGCGCCGACGCAGGTGATCGCCGGCGGCGGCGCCGACGTGATCGTGGAGTGGATGCCGGCGGCGCTCTCGGCCCGCGAAAACGGCCTGCCGCTGGTCAATATCGCCCAGCCGTTCAAATCCTCGGGCATGATGCTGACCTGTTGGAAGGACGCCGGGATTTCCGCGCCCGCCGACCTGGACAACCGCACGCTGGGGGTCTGGTTCTTCGGCAACGAATTCCCCTTCCTCGCCTGGATGAGCCAGCTGGACATCGCCACCGACGGCAAGGCCGAAGGCTCGGTCGAGGTGCTGAAACAGGGCTTCAACGTCGACCCGCTGCTGCAGCGGCAGGCGGATTGCATCAGCACCATGACCTATAATGAGTACTGGCAGGTCATCGACGCGGGCGTGTCGCCCGAAGAGCTGATCACCTTCAAGTACGAGGACCAGGGCGTCGCCATGCTGGAAGACGGCCTTTATGTGCTGGAGGAGAACCTCGAGGATCCCGAGTACGTCGACAAGATGGCGCGGTTCGTGGCCGCCTCGATGAAAGGCTGGAAATGGGCCGAAGAGAACCCTGAGGACGCGGCGATGATCGTGCTGGACTATGACGAGACCGGCGCCCAGACCGAGGGCCACCAGATCCGCATGATGGGCGAGGTCGCCAAGCTGACGGCCGGATCGAACGGCGCGCTGGACCCGGCGGATTACCAGCGGACCGTGGATACGCTTTTGGCCGGCGGGTCCGACCCGGTGATCACCAAGGAGCCGGAAGGCGCCTGGACCCATGTCATCACGGATGCGGCGCTGGACTGAGTCCCGGCCCCTGCGTTGAAGAGTTGAGAAAAGCCGCGGAAACGCGGCTTTTCGCTTTTGGGCGCGTTGGGGGCTCTGCCCCCAAACCCCCGGAGGTATTTTCGGCCCAAAGAAACTTGCGTAGTCCCGGTGTGGCCTAGCCGCCCTTGACGCCCGCGACGTTGACGTAGAGCGCGTAGAGAGATTGCGAGGCGGCCATGAACAGGCGGCTGTTGGCGCGCCCGCCGAAGCAGACATTGGCGCAGCGTTCCGGCAGGGCGATGCGCCCGATGGGGCGCCCGTCGGGCGCGAAGACCATGACCCCGTCGAGACCGGGATCGCCCATGCCCCAGCCGCACCAGAGGTTGCCGTCCACATCACAGCGCATCCCGTCCGGCGTGCCCGGCCCGGCGTCGATCTGCACGTGCCGGTTCGACAGGCTCTGCCCGTCCGCGCCGACGTCATAGGCCAGGATCTTGCGGTTGGGCGTGCCGCGGGACTCGACGATGTAGAGGAGGCTTTCGTCCGGCGAAAAGCACAGGCCGTTGGGCCCAAGGATGCCGTCGGCCACCAGGGAGGCCTGCCCCGTTTCCGGGTCCAGCCGGTAGACCGCCTCGGGCAGTTCGGGGTCAGAACGGTAGCCCTCGTAGTTTCCGAGAATGCCGAACACCGGGTCGGAGAACCAGATCGAGCCGTCTGATTTCACGATGATGTCGTTGGGCGAGTTCAGGCGCTTGCCGTCGAACCTGTCCATCAGCACCGTGATCGTGCCATCATGTTCGGTGCGGGTGATGCGCCGCGTTCCATGTTCGCAGGAGATCAGCCTGCCCTGCCGGTCGCGCGTGTGGCCGTTGGCGTAGTTCGACGGCGCGCGGTATTCGCTGACGGCGCCCGTTTCCTCGGTCCAGCGCATGATGCGGTTGTTGGGGATGTCGCTCCACAGGAGGTGGCGGGCGTCGCCGAACCAGACCGGGCCTTCGGCCCAGCGCAGGCCCGTCGCCAGCCGTTCGATCCCCGCCAGCGGCAGGCGGTACTTGTCGAAGGCGGGATCGAGCGATTGCACCGCCGGGTCGGGATAGCGCGTCGTCGGCGCCCAGCCGTTCGGGAATAGGTCCTTGTCGCTCACCTGTCGTCTCCTCCTGCTGACGTGGAGACGAAACTCGGGCGTGGCCGCGCGATTGTAAAGGCTCAGCGATGCTTCAGCGCGATCCCCTGCCCGGCCTCGGGCGGGGTGCCCAGCGCGCGATGTGCCGCCAGCACCTTCGCCAGCCTTTCGGCGACCTGCGGCTGCCAGGCCTCGGCGCGGCGGGTGTCGAGGTTGAAGCCCAGCATCTTGGTCTCGTTGGTGGCGCTTGGCCTGCCATCGGCGTCCAGCACGCGGTGAAAGAGGACGAACCGCTTGGCGTCCAGGTCCAGAAGCTGCGTCTGGATGGAAAACGCCGCGCCTTCCGCCAGTTCGCCGGTATAGGTGACGTGGTTCTCGACGATGGCGTATTCATGGCCCGCGCGGGCCTCGATCGTCTGGACGGGCGCGTTGATCCAGTTCCAGAAGGCCCAGTTTGCCTGGTCGCAGATGGTCAGGTAGTGGGCCATGTTCAGGTGGCGGTATTCGTCCACCCACTCGGGTTTGACCCTATTGCGGACAAGGGTCAGAGGGGCCGCGATCTCTCCTGTCCAATCGTGCAGGAAGGTTTCGGTCTCCAGCATCAGCGGCCCTTCCAGACCGGGTCGCGCTTTTCGGAAACCGAGGCGATGCCCTCTACGGCGTCCTCGCTGGCGTAGACGCGCCCGTAGGCGCAGAGGTTGCCGGCGCGCATGCGGTCAAAGGCTGCGCACTCGCCCAGCCCGTCGGTGGCGCGGTCGATTTCCTTGATCGCCTGCAGCGAGAGAGGCGCGGAGGCGGCGACACGGTTTGCCAGCTCCAGCGCGGCGTCCATAAGCCGATCCGCGGGCACCACGGTATTGACGACGCCCCAGCGGTGCAGCTCTTCGGCCCCGGCGCGGCGGCCGGTCATCAGCATTTCCATCGCCACCGCGCGCGGCAGGCGGCGCGGCAGGCGGATCACCCCGCCGCTGTCGGGCACGACGCCGATGGTGGCCTCGGGCAGGGCAAACTCGGCGTGGTCGGCGGCGACGATCATGTCCGCCGCCAGCGCCAGCTCGAACCCGCCGCCCAGCGCCAGCCCGTTGACGGCGGCGATGACGGGTTTGGTCAGGTCCCAGTATTCGGTCAGTCCGGCGAAGCCGCCGACGCCCTGGTACGCATCCGCCGCCTCGCCTTCGGCGGCGGCCTTGAGGTCCCAGCCGGCGGAAAAGAAGCGTTCACCGCCCCCGGTCACGATGCCGACGGAGAGCGTGTCGTCCTCTTGCAGGCAGCGAAACGCCTCACCCAGCGCGATGCTGGTGGCGGCGTCGATCGCGTTGGCCTTGGGCCGGTCCAAAGTCACCAGCAGCACGCGCCCGCGCCGCTCTGTCGCTACATCGCTCATGTCTCTACCAGTCGCGCCAGGTAGGCGCCGTAGCCGGATTTTCCGAACATGCGGGCGCGTTCCATCAAGGCATCCGCATCTATCCAGCCCTGTTGATAAGCGATCTCTTCGGGGCAGCCAACCTGCTGGCCCTGCCGTTCCGACAGGGTGCGGACGAAATTGCCCGCATCCAGAAGCGAGCCATGCGTGCCGGTGTCCAGCCAGGCATAGCCGCGCCCCATCTGCTGCACGTTGAGCAGCCCTTCGTGCAGGTACATCTCCAGGAGCGACGTGATTTCCAGCTCTCCACGTGCCGAGGGGGCAACCGCGCGCGCCCGGTCCGGCGCGCTGCCGTCGAGGAAATAGAGCCCGGTGACCGCGTAGGGTGACGGTGCCTTTGTCGGCTTCTCGATAATCGAGCGCACCGTGCCATCGGGGCCGAAGTCCACCACGCCGTAGCGTTCCGGATCGGCGACCCGGTAGCCGAAGACCGTGCCGCCCGCCTCTTGCGCATCGGCAGTGCGCAGCTGTTCCGGCAGCCCGTGGCCGAAAAAGATGTTGTCCCCCAGCACCATAGCCGAGGGCGCGCCATTGAGAAAGGATTCGGCCAGCAGATAGGCCTGCGCCAGCCCGTCCGGAGAGGGCTGCACCACATAGTCCAGCGACAGTCCCCACTGGCTGCCATCGCCCAGCGTGCGGCGGAACTGTTCCTGGTCCTGTGGCGTGGTGATGATGCAGATCTCGCGGATGCCGGTCAGCATCAGCACCGAGAGAGGGTAGAAGATCATCGGCTTGTCGTAGATCGGCACCAGCTGTTTCGAGATGCCCATCGTGATCGGGTACAGCCGCGTGCCCGATCCCCCCGCCAGAATGATGCCCTTGCGCCTGGTCATGCGACCCCCTGAAATCCCCGTGTTCCGCCCCTAGTGCCCCCCTACTCTGTCAAGAGTTTGGCGAAAGGGGAAACAATCCGTACGCTGACGCCCCGCTTGCGCCTTACTGTTGCCGCCTGACTTGGTTAAAAGGGCGCCGAACTCTGGACCGATGGGGGCCCTATGCTCGACGTTCAAGCCACCGCCTTGCCCGGTGTGCTCATCCTGACGCCGCGCCGGTTCGGCGATGCGCGCGGCTATTTCAGCGAAAGCTGGAACCGCAAGCGCATGGCCGAACACGGGATCGACCTGGATTTCGTGCAGGACAACCACTCGCTCTCGGCCGAGGCCGGCACCCTGCGCGGGCTGCATTTCCAGGCGCCCCCCTATGCCCAGGACAAGCTGGTGCGCTGCGGGCGCGGGCGGCTTTTCGACGTGGCGGTGGACATCCGGATGGGCTCTCCGACCTATGGCAACTGGATCGGGGTCGAGTTGAGCGCCGAGAATGGCAAGCAAATGCTGGTGCCACGCGGGTTCCTGCACGGGTTCGTCACGCGCGCGCCCGACACCGAAGTGATCTACAAGTGCTCGGATTACTACGCCCCCGACTGCGAAGGCGCGGTGCGTTTCGACGATCCCGCCATCGGCATCGACTGGGGCCTGGAGGGGTTTCCGATCCTGAGCGAAAAGGACGCTGCGGCACCGCTGTTCGACAAGCTGAACAGCCCTTTCACCTGGGAAGGCACGTCATGAAACTGCTGGTCACGGGCGGCGCCGGGTTCATCGGTTCGGCGGTGGTGCGGCAGGCGATTGCCGCAGGGCACGAGGTGGTGAACCTGGATGCGCTGACCTATGCCGCCTGTCTCGACAACCTGGCCTCGGTCGCGGACGATCCCGGCTATGCCTTTGAACATGCGGACATCCGTGACCGCGCCGCGCTGGACCGGATCTTCGCGCAGCATCGCCCGGACGCGGTGATGCACCTGGCGGCCGAAAGCCATGTCGACCGCTCGATCGACGGGCCGGGCACCTTCATCGACACCAATGTCATGGGCACCTTCCACCTGCTGGAGGCGGCGCGCACCTACTGGACCCGCGAGGGCCGGCCCGAGGGCTTCCGCTTTCACCATATTTCCACCGACGAGGTCTTTGGCTCGCTGGGCGCGGAGGGACAGTTCACCGAGGAGACGCCCTATGATCCGCGCTCGCCCTATTCGGCGTCCAAGGCCGGGTCGGACCACCTGGTGCGCGCCTGGCACGAAACCTACGGCCTGCCCGTCGTCCTGACCAATTGCTCGAACAACTACGGCCCCTTCCATTTCCCCGAGAAACTGATCCCCGTGGTGATCCTGAACGCGCTGGCGGGCAAGCCGCTGCCGATCTACGGGGACGGCTCGAACGTGCGCGACTGGCTTTATGTCGAGGACCACGCAGAGGCGCTGCTCTTGGTGGTGCAAAGGGGCGCGGTGGGGCGCAGCTACAACATCGGTGGCGAGAACGAGCGCGCGAACCTCGACTTGGTGCGGACGCTCTGCGCGATCCTCGACCGGAAGCGCCCGCGAGACAGCGGGTCCCATGCCGACCTGATCACCTTCGTCACCGACCGGCCCGGCCATGACGCCCGCTATGCCATCGACCCGGCACGCATCCGCGAGGAACTGGGCTGGCGGCCCTCGGTGACGGTGGAGGAAGGGCTGGAAAAGACCGTCGACTGGTATCTTGCGAACGAGCCGTGGTGGCGCGCCCTGCAGGCCCGCCAGGGCGTGGGAGAACGGCTGGGGGTGGGCGCATGATCCTGGTCTTCGGCCGGACCGGACAGGTCGCGACAGAGTTGCAACGCCTGGGCGATGTCACCGCCTTGGGGCGCGACCAGGCCGATCTGGCGGACCCCGGGGCCTGCGCCGAGGCCATCCGCACCCGCCAGCCCCGGGTCGTCATCAACGCCGCCGCCTACACGGCGGTCGATCGGGCCGAAGACGAAGAGCCGCTGGCCACCACGATCAACGGCGCGTCCCCAGCCGCGATGGCCCGCGCCTGCGCGGCGATCGGGACCCCACTGGTCCATATCTCGACCGACTATGTCTTTGACGGGTCGGGCACCCGCCCCTGGTCGCCGGACGATCCCACCCGTCCGATCAATGCCTATGGCCGGTCGAAACTGGCCGGCGAAACCGGCATCCGCGCGGCGGGCGGCTCCCATGCCATCCTGCGGACTTCATGGGTTTTTTCCGCGCACGGCAACAACTTCGTCAAGACGATGCTGCGACTGGGCAAAGATTGCGACCGGCTGAGTATCGTCGCCGACCAGGTGGGCGGCCCCACCTCTGCCGCCGCCATCGCGCGGGTCTGCCTGACCGTGGCAGAGGCGCTGTGTCTGCATCCGGACAGGACCGGCACCTATCACCTGTCCGGCGGGCCGGATGTCAGCTGGGCCGATTTCGCCCGCGCGGTCTTTGCCCGTACGGGACGGACGCCCGAGGTGGCGGATATTCCCAGCAGCGCCTACCCCACCCCGGCGGCCCGCCCGCACAACTCGCGTCTGGACAACACGGCGCTTACGCGGGCCTTCAACCTGGGCCGTCCGGACTGGCAGGCGGATCTCGACGAGGTATTGCGGGACCTCGATCGTCTCTAGGCCGCGTCCGCCGCGCGCATTGCGCCCGGGCTAGCGCCGCACCACCACCTCCGCGCCGCGCGCGGAAGGTTCTTCGTCCACCAGCACCTTGGGAAAACCAGGCGCCCGCACGGACAGGCCCGCCGCGTCCTCCAGACGTTCGATCATCCGGTCGGACTGGGCCCGGTCGCCCATCCGCTGCTGGCCGTCGCGGATCATCGAGATCACCAGAGGCGAGAGTTCCAGCGGCACGCCATGCTCATCTGCCAGCGCCTGGAACAGGCCGATATCCTTCATCACCAGGTCCAGCGCGAAGTCCACGTCGCGGCTGCCGGACAGGATCAACTGGCTTTCGGTCTCATGGACAAAGGAATTGCCCGAGGAAATGCGGATCGCTTCATAGGTCGTGGCCATGTCCAGCCCCGCCGCCTGCATCGTCGCCAGGGCCTCGCACAGCGTCAGCAGGTTGGCGGTGGCCAGGTAGTTGGTCATGACCTTCAGGCGCGAGGCGGTGCCGACCTCGCCGGTGTGCAGCACCTGTCGCCCGAGGATCGTCAACAGCGGCAGAACCGCCTCGAAACTGTCGCGCGGCGCGCCGCAAAAGACCGAGATATTGCCCGTCGCCGCCCGGTGGCACCCGCCCGAGACCGGTGCCTCGATGGCGACGGCGCCGGTTTCGGCCACCCGCGCCGCCTGGGCCACGATCACCGCCGGGTCGGTGGTCGACATCTCGACCCAGGTCTTGCCCGGCCCCATCTCGGGCAGCATCTCGGCCAGAACCGCCTCCGAGGCGGCGGGACTGGGCAAGGAAGTGATGACCACGTCGCAGCGGGCCATGACCTCTGCCGCCGATGCCGCCGCCTCGGCGCCCGCCGCGGCCATCCCGGCCAGCCGCGTTTCGTCAAGGTCGAAGACCGTCAGCCCGACGTCGTTGCGCAGCAGATTGCCTGCCAGCTTGGCGCCCACCGCGCCCAGTCCGATGAATCCCGTCTGCATCCGTACCTCCTGTTTGTGGCCAGCCTGCGACGACACCCTGTGCCCGGTCCGCACCGTTTGCGACATGAAACTTGTGCGCCGCGTCGCAGGCCCCTAGCGTTTCGGCATGACATGGCCCAGCAATAGCCCCCGGCAGAACCCACTGACTGGCCTCGCCCCCTTGGCACAGCGCCGGCGGCACGCCGCGATCCGGGTTTGGGCTGACTGATGCCGCGGACCTGCATCGACACCCCTACCGGCCCCTTCGAGATCACCGAAACCGAAGGCGCCATAACCCGGGCCACCTGGACCCGGAGCGATGCAAGCGACGCGACACCCTTGCTG
This sequence comes from Antarctobacter albus, assembly GCF_900101505.1. Taxonomy (GTDB): domain Bacteria; phylum Pseudomonadota; class Alphaproteobacteria; order Rhodobacterales; family Rhodobacteraceae; genus Antarctobacter; species Antarctobacter albus. The sequence goes on along the minus strand of NZ_FMZI01000003.1, from coordinate 334,016 downwards.
CGACGCGCGGCGGACCAGGTGGCCGCCTATTTCGCCGGGCGCCTGACCACCTTCGACCTGCCCCTGCGGGTGGCGGCAAGCCCCTTTCAGCAACAGGTTTGCGCACAGATCGCCGCGATCCCCTTTGGCGAGACCCTGACCTATGGCGACATCGCCCGCACCCTTGGCGCGCCGCCACAGGCAGTGGGGCGCGGCTGTGGCGGCAATCCGATTGCCCTGATCATCCCCTGCCACCGCGTGCTGGGCCGCGACGGGCTGGGCGGGTTTTCCGGCGGCACCGGGGTCGAGACCAAGGTCTGGCTGCTGCGTCACGAGGGGGCGGGCGGATTGCTGATCTGACGGGGCAGCCCCATCGGTCGCCAAAGAATTGGTGACTGCTCTCTTTCCATGCTGATCGTCACGCTTTTGGTTACCCAACCCGGCATAGGCCCGGGTTTGAGTGTAGCCGCTGCCCCCGATCCGGCCTGGTCGGAATGTCCTCACGGCACACGGTGTCTGCCCTTGGAAACGGGGAGACGGGGTCATCCTGCTTGTGATCCAGCCCAGCCCTCGGCAACCGCCCCCAGCATCGACCGGCCCCACGCGGTCTGAGCCACGGGCCGGGATCAGTCGCGCTTGGGATCGCGCGGATAGACGCCCAGGATGTCCAGCATGTCGGTGAAGTAATCCAGCTCTTCGAGCGCGCGCTTGACGCCGGGATCTTCGGGGTGGCCCTCGATGTCGGCATAGAATTGCGTCGCGGTGAAGGAGCCGTTGACCATGTAGCTTTCCAGCTTGGTCATGTTGACACCGTTGGTCGCGAAACCGCCCATCGCCTTGTAGAGCGCGGCCGGGATGTTGCGCACCTGGAAGATGAAGGTGGTCATCATCCCGTGGCTGCCCCGGCGCGAGATGTCGGGTTCCGGCGCCATCAACAGGAAACGCGTGGTGTTGTGGGCGTGATCCTCGATGTGGCGGGCCAGGATGTGCAGCCCGTAGATCTCGGCCGCGAGGTCCGATGCCAGCACGCCCTCATCGCGCAGTTCCGCCTTGGCCAGCTCGGCGGCTGCCCCGGCGCTGTCCGCCGCGGCGATTCCCTGGATGCCGTATTTCGACAGGAAACTCTGCGCCTGCGGCAAGAGCACCAGGTGCGCGCGCACCCGCTCCAGCTCCTCGATCTGCACGCCGGGCAGTGCCATTAGGCTGATGTGCACGCGCACAAAGGCCTCGTCGACAATGCGCAGGCCCGATTCCGGCAGCAGCCGGTGAATGTCCGCGACGCGCCCGTAGGTGGAATTCTCGACCGGCAACATGGCAAGGTCCGCCCGGCCCTCGCGCACCGCGGAAATTACGTCCTCGAAGTTCCGGCAGGGCAGCACCTCGGCGCCCGGACGGGCCTCGGTGCAGGCCTGGTGGGAATAGGCGCCAAGCTCTCCCTGGAAGGCGATCCGCTGTGTCATCTGTGGCCCTCGTCGCAAATCCCGCCGCACGCGGGCGATTGGTCGCGCCTTCTACCGCTTGCCCAAGGGGATGGAAAGCAATAGATACGCGCCCGACAGAGATCCAAGCAGACAGGGCTTCCCATGTTCGATACCATGACCTTTACCAAGATCGTCGGCGGCCTGTGCGGCGCCTTGCTGATCTTCCTGATGGGCAAATGGGCTGCGGAGAGCCTGTACCACACCGGCGGCGGCCACGGCGGCGAGGAACATGCCGCAGGCTTTGCGATCCAGGTGGAAGACGGCGAACCCGTCGAAGAGGAAGAGGTTGATTTCGCCGCGCTGATGGCCTCGGCCGATGCCGGCAAGGGCGAACGCGTCTGGGGCAAGTGCCGCGCCTGCCACAAGCTGGACGGCTCCGACGCCGTCGGCCCGCACCTCGACGGTGTGGTTGGACGCGCTGTGGATGCCGTGGAAGGCTTTGGCTATTCGGGCGCCCTGGAACAGGCGGCGGACGTGTGGACGCCGGAAAACCTGTTCCACTTCCTCGAAAACCCGCGCGGCTTCGCACCCGGCACCGCGATGGGTTTTGCCGGCCTGCCCAAGGCCGAGGATCGCGTGAACCTGATCGCCTACCTGCAGACGACCGGCGGCTGATCCGACCGCATCGCGCGCTTTCAAAGGGCCGCCCCGACCGGGCGGCCTTTTTCATGCGCAATTGCCGCGCAGGCTGCCGCAGACACGGTGGCGGAGCCCCCTTAAGGCGTTGACGTTTCCGTAATCTCGTCTTGAATGTGGTCGCGCGGAAAACTTAGCTTAGAATTAACAAAGAATACCGCTCAATTACCGGGCCGAACCGCCGGTTGACAGGGAGATGACCATGACGATCCAGGCCAAACGACCACATCGCCGCAGCACGACCCGGGCCCGCGCCCTGCCGGACCTTCGGTTCGTCGCCACCGGGGCCCTTGCCATCGGCGTGGCGTTGCTGGGCGTGGCCGCTCTGGCTCAGGACGGAGACGAAAAGATCGTCACCTCGCATGGCTATTCCTATTTCGGCAACCTGGACTACCCGGCGGACTATGCGCATTTCGATTTCGTCAACCCGGACGCCCCCAAGGGCGGCGAACTGGTGATCGGCGCCACCGGCACCTTCGACAGCCTCAACCCCTATTCGCGCAAGGGCCGCCCCGGCACCCTGACCACGGTGATGTATGACCAGCTGATCGAGTCGGTCGAGGATTCGGTTGGCCAGTACTACTGCATCCTCTGCGAGAGCATCGAATACCCCGAAAGCCGCGACTGGGTGATCTTTCACATGCGTGAGGACGCCAAGTTTTGGGACGGCACCCCTGTCACAGCCGAGGACGTGGTCTATTCGCACAAGCTGTTCATCACCCAGGGCCTGCCGTCCTACGCGCAGGCGGTCGGTCGCATGGTCACCAGCGCCGAGGCGCTGGACACTTACACAGTGAAATTCACCTTCAACCCCGAGCTGACCAAACGGTCGCGGATCGAGACCGTGGGCTCGACCCCGGTGTTTTCAAAGGCATGGTTCGAAGCCGACCCGGAAAACCGCCGCCTGGACGAGCCGCGGCTGGAGGTGGCGCTGGGGTCCGGCCCCTACAAGCTGGAAACCTACGAGGTGAACCGTCACATCGTCTATGAACGCGATACCGAGTACTGGGGCAAGGACCTGCCCTACAACGCCGGCCGCTACAATTACGACAGCATCCGGGTCGAGTATTTCGCCGACCAGACCGCGTCTTTCGAGGCGTTCAAGGCCGGGACCTATACCTTCAAGGTGGAAAGCGATCCCAAGCAATGGGCGACCGCCTATAACTTCCCCAAGGTCGATGAAGGCGTCGTCAAGCTGGAGGAAATCCCCGACGGCAGCCCGCCGAACCCGACCGGGTTCGTCTTCAACCTGGCCAAGCCGCAGTTGCAGGACAAGCGCGTGCGCGAGGCGATTGCCCTTGCCTACAACTTCGAGTGGTCGAACGAGTCGCTGCTCTACGGGCTGTATTCCCCGCGCAGCTCATTCGTCGAGGGCACCCCGGTCGAGGCCAAGGACGTGCCCGAGGGCGCGGAACTGAAATTCCTCAAGAGCCTGGGTGACATCGTGCCCGCGGACCTTCTGGAAGAACCGGTGCGGGTGATGCACTCTTCCGACCCTGCCCGCCTGCCCGACCGTGGCAACCTGCGCGCGGCCTCGCGGCTCTTGTCCGAGGCCGGCTGGGAAGTGGGCGACGACGGCATCCGCCGCAATGCGGATGGCGACACGCTGAAGGTCAACATGCTGATCCCGACCAATATCGAACCCTCGGTCGAGGCGATGCACGAGTCCTTTGTCCGCAACCTCGTCCAGATCGGTGTCGATGCAACCTTTGAACGGATCGACCCCTCGCAATACACGCTGCGCCGCCGTGAACGCGATTACGACGTGCTTTACTCCACCCGCTATGGCGCCTTCCTGTCCACCGGCGGCGGGTTGACGCAGATGTACGGATCGCGCGAGGCCGAGTTCAGCCTGTTCAACCCCGCGGGCCTTGCCAGCCCGCTGGTCGACGCGATCATCGAGGCCAGTTTCGACGCCCAGAGCCAGGCGGATACCGACGTCGCGCTGATGGCGCTGGACCGCGCGCTGCGCTACGAGTTCTTCGTGATCCCGACCGGGTATATCGCCGACCACTGGGTCGCCTACTACGACATGTACGAACGCCCCGAACAGATCCCGCCCTACGGACTGGGCTATCTGAGCTTCTGGTGGGTGAACCCCGAGAAGGAAGCGGCGCTCAAGGCGGAAGGTCAGCTGGACTGACATGGGAGCCTACATTCTCCGACGCATACTGCTGATCATCCCCACGCTGCTGGGGATCATGATCATCAACTTCGTGCTGGTCCAATTCGTGCCAGGCGGCCCGATCGAGCAGATCATTGCCCAGATCGAGGGCCAGGGCGACGTGTTCGGCGGCTTTGCCGGCGGCTCGGACTCCCCCGATGCTGGCAGCATGACCCCGGGCGATGAAACCTATGCGGGCGCCCGGGGCCTGCCACCGGAATACATCGCAGACCTGGAACGGCAGTTCGGCTTCGACAAACCGCCGCTGGAACGCTTCCTGAACATGATGTGGAATTACATCCGCCTCGATTTCGGCGAGAGCTATTTCCGTTCGATCGGCGTGATCGACCTGGTGCTGGAAAAGATGCCGGTCTCGATCTCGCTGGGGCTGTGGTCGACCCTGCTGGCCTACCTGATCTCGATCCCGCTGGGCATCCGCAAGGCCGTCCGCGACGGCACCAGCTTTGACACCTGGACCTCCAGCATCATCATCGTCGCCTATGCCATTCCCGGGTTTCTCTTTGCGATCCTGCTGCTGGTGCTTTTTGCCGGGGGCTCCTACTGGCAGATCTTCCCGATCCGCGGGCTGGTCTCCGACAACTGGGAAGACCTGAACATCTTCATGAAGGTCGCGGACTACTTCTGGCACATCGCCCTGCCGATCACCGCCTCGACCATCTCTGCCTTTGCGACGCTGACTCTGCTGACCAAGAACAGCTTTCTGGACGAGATCAAGAAGCACTATGTCATGACCGCCCGCGCCAAGGGCCTGTCGGAGGATCGCGTTCTGTATGGCCATGTCTTCCGCAACGCCATGCTGATCGTCATTGCCGGTCTGCCGGGCGTCTTCATCGGCGTCTTCTTCGGCGGCTCCATCATCATCGAGACGATCTTTTCGCTCGACGGCCTTGGGCGCCTTGGCTTCGAGGCGGCGGTGGCACGCGATTACCCGGTGATCTTCGGCACGCTTTTCATCACCTCGATGATCGGGCTTGTCGTCGGGCTGATCTCTGACCTGATGTACGTGGTCGTCGATCCGCGCATCGACTTTGAAAAGCGGGAGGGCTGAGACATGGTCGCGAATCCCCAGCCCGAGACCACCCCGGACACGCAGCTCGCCGTCACCGTGCCGCCGGAGCCGAAAAAGGGCTTGTTTTCCCTGTCGCCGCTGAACCAGCGGCGCTGGAACAACTTCAAGCGCAACCGCCGCGCCCTCTGGTCGCTGTGGATCTTCGTGATCCTCTTCGGCCTGTCGCTCTTTGCCGAGTTCATCGCCAACGACAAGCCGATCATGGTGCGCTATCGCGGTGAGACCTTTACCCCGATCTTCAACTTCTACCCCGAAACCCAGTTCGGCGGCGATTTCCGGACAGAGGCCGCCTATCGCGACCCCGAGGTGCGCTGCCTCATTATCACCGGCGGGCTGGATGCCTGTTTCGACGATCCCGACGGGTTGATCGAGAACGCCGAGGCCGGCGTGCTGACGGATGACAATTTCCACAAGGGGATGATCCTCTGGCCGCTGATTCCCTACAGCTATGACACGCCCGTGGACCGGCGCGGCGCCGCGCCTCTGCCGCCGAACGAGCAGAACTGGCTGGGCACCGACAAGGGCAAGCGCGACCTGCTGGCACGGGTCATCTACGGGTTCCGCCTGTCGATCCTGTTCACGCTGATCGTCACCGCTTGCGCCTCTGTCATCGGCATCGTGGCCGGGGCGCTACAGGGCTATTTCGGCGGCTGGCTGGACCTGATCTTTCAGCGGGTGATCGAGATATGGGGGGCGACACCGTCGCTTTATATCATCATCATCCTCTTCGCGATCCTGGGGCGAAGTTTCTGGTTGCTGGTCTTTCTCACCATCCTCTTTGGCTGGACGGCGCTGGTGGGCGTGGTGCGGGCGGAATTCCTGCGTGCGCGCAACCTGGAATACGTCCGCGCGGCCAAGGCCCTGGGAGTCTCTAACTGGACCATCATGTTCCGGCACATGCTGCCCAACGCGATGGTGGCGACGCTGACCTTCATGCCCTTCATCGTCACCGGCACGATCTCGACGCTGGCGGGGCTCGACTTCCTCGGCTTCGGCCTGCCCTCCTCGGCGCCGTCGCTGGGCGAAATGACCCTGCAGGCGAAACAGAACCTGCAGGCGCCCTGGCTGGCCTTCACCGCCTTCACGGTCTTCGCGATCATGCTGTCACTGCTGGTCTTCATCTTCGAAGGTGTCCGCGACGCATTCGACCCCAGGAAAACCTTCTCATGAGCGCATTGCTTCAGATCAGCGACCTCAAGGTCAGCTTCCGCCAGGATGGGCAGACCATCCCGGCGGTCAAGGGCGTGTCCTTCGACATCCAGAAGGGCGAAACCGTCGCGCTGGTGGGCGAATCCGGTTCTGGCAAGTCGGTCACCGCCTTGTCGACCGTCTCCCTGCTGGGGGACTCCGCCCGTGTCGAAGGCTCGGTCCTTTACAACGGGGCCGAGATGATCGGCGCCGCGGACAAACGCCTTCGCGACGTGCGCGGCAATGACATCAGCTTTATCTTCCAGGAGCCGATGACCTCGCTCAACCCGCTGCACACGCTGGAAAAGCAGATCCGCGAGAGCCTGGAACTGCACCAGGGGCTGACCGGCGCCAAGGCCCGCGAACGGATCATCGAACTCTTGACCAAAGTCGGCATCCGAGACCCCGAAAGCCGGCTGGGGTCCTACCCGCACCAGTTGTCGGGCGGGCAACGGCAGAGGGTCATGATCGCGATGGCGCTGGCCAACGGGCCGGAACTCTTGATCGCGGACGAGCCGACCACCGCGCTCGACGTGACGATCCAGGCGCAGATCCTCGACCTCTTGGGGAACCTCAAGACCGAGGAGGACATGAGCCTGCTGTTCATCACCCATGACCTTGGCATCGTGCGGCGCATCGCCGACCGGGTCTGCGTGATGAAGGATGGCGAGATCGTCGAACAGGGCCTGACGTCCGAGATCTTCGCCGCGCCGAAACATCCCTATACACAGATGCTGCTGTCGGCGGAAAGCACCGGCAAACCGGACCCCGTGGACGAAGGCGCCGAGGAAATCGCCCGCACCGACAACCTCAAGATCTGGTTCCCGATCCAGCGCGGGCTGATGAAACGCACCGTGGGCTACGTCAAGGCAGTCAACGACGCGACCATCGCCGTGCGTGCGGGTGAAACCGTGGGCATCGTGGGCGAAAGCGGCTCGGGCAAGACGACGCTGGCGCTGGCGATCATGCGGCTGATCAAGTCCGAGGGCGGCATCACCTATCGCGGCCAGGACGTGAACGCCTGGTCGACCAAGCGGCTGCGCAAGCTGCGCTCGGAAATGCAGATCGTGTTCCAGGACCCCTACGGCTCGCTGAGCCCGCGGATGACCTGCGAACAGATCATCGCCGAGGGGCTTGAGGTGCATGGCGCCCCTGACGGGCGCCCCCACCGCGAACTGGTGGCCGAGGTCATGACCGAGGTCGGCCTGGACCCGATGACCATGCACCGCTACCCGCACGAGTTCTCGGGCGGCCAGCGCCAGCGCATCGCGATCGCCCGCGCCATGGTGCTGCGGCCCCGTCTGGTGGTGCTGGACGAACCGACCTCGGCGCTGGACATGACGGTGCAGGTGCAGATCGTGAACCTGCTTCGCAACCTTCAGCGCAAGTATGACCTCGCCTATCTGTTCATTTCGCATGACCTGAAGGTGGTGCGCGCGATGAGCCACAAGGTCATCGTGATGAAACAGGGCGACGTGGTGGAATATGGCCCCGCCGAGGCGATCTTCGAGGCGCCGCAGACAGACTACACCCGGGAGTTGCTGGCCGCAGCCTTCGACGCGGCCTGAGCCGCGTCAGATCGCGCTGGAATGGCCTGCCTTTGACAGGTCATAGGCGTCAAAGGCGCGCGCGATGATACGGGTGAGCGGCCGCACTTCCTGCGGGATGAACAGCCCGTCGTCGCTGATGACCAGCATGTTCTCGAACCGGGCGTTGGCCTCACGGAACAGGGTGAACAGCGCCTCGCGCGAGATGGCGAAATCGCGCAGGATCTCGGCGGCATTGATGCGGAAATCGCACATCAACGCCTCGATCAGGCGGGCGCGCAGACGGTCGTCGCCCTTGAAGGTATGGCCGCGCGCGGTGGCGAATTGGCCGTCCCTCACCGCGGCGATGTATTTCGACGTACCAGGCGCGTTCTGGGCGAACCCCTGCGGAAACTTCGAGATCGACGACGCCCCCAGCCCGATCAGCACATCCGAGGTGTCATCGGTGTAGCCTTGGAAATTCCGCCGCAGGTTGCCGTTGCGCTGTGCCACGGCCAGCCCGTCGTCGCGGGTGGCGAAATGGTCGATGCCGATCTCGGCATAGCCATCCCAGACGAAAAGCCGCCGCGCCGTATCGAAAAGCTCCAGCCGCTCTTGTGGCGTGGGCAGCGCGTCCGAGGGCAGCATCTGCTGCCGCTTGGCCATCCAGGGCACATGCGCATAGCCGTAAAGCGCCACGCGGTCCGGCGCGAAGCTGAGCAGCTTTTGCACGGTTTCGGTGATGCGGGCACGGGTCTGGTGCGGCAGGCCGAACAGGATGTCGGCATTCAGGCTTGCAACGCCACGCGCACGGATCAGCTCGACCGCCGCACGGGTCACGTCATAGCCCTGTTCGCGACCGATCGCGCCCTGGATCTGCGGGTCGAAATCCTGCACCCCGATCGAGGCGCGGTTCATGCCGCCTTCGGCAAGGGCGTCCAGCCGCGCCGCGTCGATCTCGTTCGGGTCGATTTCGACGGAAAACTCGTAGCCCTCCGCAAAATCGGCGACCCGTCGGGTCGCCGCGATCAGGCGTTTCATCAGGTCAGGTGACAGCAGGGTCGGCGTGCCACCACCCCAGTGCAGTCGCGACAGGCGCACCCCCTGCGGCAAGGCACCGCGCAAGAGCCCCAGCTCCTGTTCCAGAACGGTCACATAGCTTTCGACTGGGCCTAATGTCGACGTTCCCTGCGTTCGACAGGCGCAGAACCAGCACAACCTGCGGCAAAAAGGTACATGCAAATATAGGGATATGTTACCATCTACAGGAACAGAGCGAATCCACTCTTCGAATCGCGCCGGCCCCACGTCGCCATCGAAATGCGGTGAGGTCGGATAAGACGTGTATCGCGGCACTTTGGCGTCAAAGAGTCCAAGCCGCGCGAGTTGAGTTCGGTTCGCCATAAGCGTACGGTTAGGGCACGGAAAAGCGCCGGGCTTTGACGCAGATCAACATAAGGCAAGCGATATGCTGAATGAACGAAGCTTGAGTGTCGCGCCCGACTGTGGCGATTGCCCGATCCGCCACCGGGCGGTCTGTGCACGATGCGAAAGCGACGAACTCGAGCGCCTTGAGCAGATCAAGTATTACCGCAAGTTCGAGGCCGGACAGTCGATCATCTGGGCCGGCGACCGCATGGATTTCGTGGGGTCCGTCGTGTCCGGAATCGCAACCCTGAGCCAGGCGATGGAAGACGGTCGCACGCAGATGGTGGGCCTACTGCTGCCCAGCGATTTCGTTGGCCGCCCCGGGCGCAACACCGCCGCCTACGACGTGGTGGCCACGACCGATGTCGTCATGTGCTGTTTCCGCCGGTCCCCTTTCGAGGACCTGATGACACGCACGCCGCATATCGCCCAGCGCCTGTTGGAGATGACGCTGGACGAACTGGATGCCGCGCGCGAATGGATGCTGGTTCTGGGGCGCAAGACCGCGCGCGAGAAGATCGCCTCGCTGTTGTCGATCATTGCCCGCCGCGACGCCACCCTGAACAAGCGCGGTGCCGCCGCCGGCCCGATCGTCTTTGACCTGCCGCTGACCCGTGAGGCGATGGCCGACTACCTGGGCCTGACGCTGGAAACCGTGAGCCGGCAGATCTCGGCCCTGAAAAAGGACGGCGTGATCCACCTGGAAGGCAAGCGCCACGTCACCGTGCCGGACATGTCCCGCCTGATGGACGAAGCCGGGGATGACGCGGACGGGGGTCTGCTTGTCTGAGGGACTGCCCTTTTTCACCTGCGACGTCTTCACGGAAACCGCCTATGCCGGCAATCCGCTGGCCATTGTCGAGGATGCGGATGGGTTGAGCGATGCCGCGATGCAGACCATCGCGCGCGAGTTCAACCTGTCCGAGACGATCTTTGTCCGGTCTCCCGCCGATCCGGCGCACACCGCCAGCGTCCGGATCTTCTTTCCCACGGCAGAGATCCCCTTTGCGGGGCATCCGACCATTGGCTGTGCCATCCACCTTGCACTGAAGGATGCACCCGAAGGCGATTTCGAGATCCGCATCACGCTGCAAGAAGTGGCCGGGCTGGTTCCGGTCCAAGTCTGGCGCCGGGACGGACGCCTGGGCGCAGAGTTCCGCGCGCCGGTCCTGCCACACGCGGCCAACACCGGCGAGATGCCCAGCAGGAAAGCGATCGCCGCCGCGCTTGGCCTCTCGGCAGAGCAGATTGGATTTGAAGGGCACCGCCCCGCCCTTTGGCAGGGTGGACCGGCCTTTGGGTACGTCCCGGTGCGCGACCGCGCCGCCCTGGCCGCCGCGCGGCCCAATGGCGCCGCATGGGAGGCGCTATGCGCCGCGACCGGCCTTGGCTCGCATTACCTTTATGCGCCGGGGCAAGAGACGGATTTCTCCGCACGCATGTTCGCCCCCGGAGAAGGCATCCCGGAGGACCCGGCCACCGGATCGGCCTCTGCCATCCTCGCGGCACAACTGCTGGCTTCGGGCGCGCTGTCGGAAGGCGAAACACGGTTGGTGCTGGAACAGGGGGTCGACATGGGCCGCCCCAGCCGAATCGGGTTGCGTATCCAGGCCACCGGCGGCGCCCTGGACAGCATCCATGTCCAGGGCTCTGCGGTGCCGGTCAGTTCGGGACGACTTGTGTCGCCCGCCGCCTGAGCCCCCTCACGAAAAGGGGCCGCCCGTGCTCCCGACACGAACGGCCCCGATCCGGTCATGGCATCCGCATCAATGGGCCATGAAGACCGACACACCCGCCTGTTCCAGCATGTTGCGTGTGGCGCCGCCCAGGATGGCCTCGCGGAAGCGCGAGTGGCCATAGGCGCCCATCACGACCATGTCGGCGCTGATGTCCGACACATGCCGCAGCAGGACATCGGACACGCGCGGCATCGTCTTGGCCAGCACGTCGACCTCTGCCTTGACGCCGTGGCGGGCAAGGAATTCCGACACCATCCCCCCCGGGTCCGACCGGTTCGGACCGTGTTTCGGCGGGTCAATCACCACCACATGCACCGTATCTGCCTGCTTCAGCAGGGGCATGGCGGACCGTACCGCGCGCAGGGCCTCGTTGCTTTCGTTCCAGCCGAGCACGATACGCTTGGGCTTGGCCGCTGGCTCGACATCCTCGGGCACGACCATGACCGGCACCTGGCCCTCGAACAGCGCGCCTTCGAGGACGGGTTCCAGTTCCACGCCCTTGCCCTCGCCATAGGGCTGCGGCAGCACCACGAGGTCGGTGAAGCGTGCCCGCGAGGCCACATGCCGGCCGATGTCGGCCAGCTGTGCCACGCCGTGATCGACGCTCCACAGCGTGTCGGTTTTTTCCAGCTCGCCGCGGGCAGCTTTTGCCAGCGCCTCGGCCTCGGCGGTGGCCCGTTCCAGGGTTTCCTGCAGGACCATCGCGTTGGCCCCGGCGTAGTAGTACCCCGTCTGGGTGCGATCCACGCCAAGACACAAGGCGCCAAGATGCGCGTCATGGATCTTGGCCACCGTGGCGGCATGGGAAAGGGTCGAGGTCATGAGATCATGGTCGGTGACCACGGTCAGTATGGATTTGAAGGACATTTGCGTCTCCGTCGCTGCGTGGCCCGAGGCTAACCCCGCGCCTTTCGTCGCACCTTGACCCGCGTCAAGGTTAGCGTGGCCATCCATTGATGCAGATCAAGGATGCCTTTCGGCGAACATAGCTAACACGTCCCCAGTCTAAAACCGCCCCTGCGGACAACGAATCGCGCGGGTCAGACGAAGGGACGAAAAATGTTGAATTATCTCAAGCTCATCGTGCTTGGATTGATTGCGATATTCTCGATGATCGCAATCAACTACGCACGAGATGTGGCTTACCTGATCCATGCGATCATTGTCCTGGCGGTCTCCGCCGGGCTGTTTCTGTGGGTCCTGCGCCACACCGACGAGCCGGCGGCACCGGCTCCGCAAAACGAATACATGGACGATGTCGTCCGCTTCGGCGTCATCGCGACCGCCTTCTGGGGCGTGATCGGTTTCATCGCCGGGACCTTCATCGCCTCTCAGCTGGCCTTTCCCGCGCTGAACTTTGACTGGGCGCAGGGCTACCTCAACTTCGGCCGCCTGCGCCCGCTGCACACCAGCGCGGTGATCTTTGCCTTTGGCGGCAACGCGCTGATCGCGACGTCCTTCTACGTCGTGCAGCGCACCAGCGCCGCGCGCCTCTGGGGCGGCAACCTGGCCTGGTTCGTGTTCTGGGGCTATCAGCTGGTGATCGTTCTGGCCGCGACCGGCTATGTGCTGGGGTCGACCCACGCCAAGGAATACGCCGAGCCGGAATGGTACGTCGACTGGCTGCTGACCATCGTCTGGCTTGCCTACCTTGCGGTTTTCGTCGGCACCATCGTCCGCCGCAAAGAGCCGCACATCTACGTGGCCAACTGGTTCTACCTGTCCTTCATCCTGACCGTCGCGATGCTCCACGTCTTCAACAACCTGGCTATCCCGGTCTCGATCTGGGGATCGAAGTCGGTGCAGGTCTTCTCGGGCGTGCAAGACGCGATGACGCAGTGGTGGTACGGCCACAACGCCGTGGGCTTCTTCCTGACCGCCGGCTTCCTGGGCATGATGTATTACTTCATCCCGAAACAGGCCGAACGTCCGGTGTTCAGCTACAAGCTGTCGATCATCCACTTCTGGGCGCTGATCTTCATCTACATCTGGGCCGGTCCGCACCACCTGCACTACACCGCGCTGCCTGACTGGGCCTCGACCCTGGGCATGGTGTTCTCGGTCGTGCTGTGGATGCCGTCCTGGGGTGGCATGATCAACGGCCTGATGACCCTGTCGGGCGCTTGGGACAAATTGCGCACCGACCCGGTGATCCGGATGATGGTGATCTCGGTCGGCTTCTACGGCATGTCCACCTTCGAAGGCCCGATGATGTCGATCCGCGCGGTGAACTCGCTGTCGCACTACACCGACTGGACCATCGGTCACGTCCACTCCGGCGCGCTTGGCTGGAACGGCATGATCACCTTCGGCGCGCTCTACTTCCTGGTGCCCAAGCTGTGGAACCGCGAGCGTCTGTATTCGCTCAGCATGGTCTCCTGGCACTTCTGGCTCGCCACCATCGGCATCGTGCTCTACGCCGCCTCGATGTGGGTGACCGGCATCATGGAAGGCCTGATGTGGCGAGAAGTCGATGCGAACGGCTTCCTCGTGAACTCCTTCGCCGACACCGTGGGCGCCAAGTTCCCGATGTATGTCGTGCGTGCCCTTGGTGGCCTGCTCTACGTCGCCGGTGGCCTCATCATGTGCTACAACCTGTGGATGACCGTGAAACGCGCACCGGCTGTCGAAGCCAGCGCCGCCACGGCCCATGCCACTCCGGCCGAATAAGGAGGACCGGACATGAGCATTCTTCAGAAACACGCCGTCCTTGAAAAGAACGTCACCCTGCTGGCCATCTTCGCCTTTCTCGTGGTGACGATCGGGGGCCTGGTGCAGATCGTGCCGCTCTTCTACCTCGAAAACACCATCGAGGACGTCGAAGGCATGCGCCCCTACACGCCGCTCGAACTGGCGGGCCGCGAGGTCTACCTGCGTGAGGGTTGCTACGTCTGTCACAGCCAGATGATCCGCCCGATGCGGGACGAGGTCGAACGCTATGGCCACTACAGCCTTGCGGTCGAGAGCAAGTACGACCACCCGTTCCAGTGGGGATCGAAGCGGACCGGGCCCGACCTGGCGCGCGTCGGTGGCCGCTACTCGGACGAGTGGCACGTCGACCACCTGCGCAACCCGCAGTCGGTGGTGCCGGAATCGGTCATGCCCAAGTACGGCTTCCTCGAGGCCAAGCTGATCGAAGGAACCTATATCGGCGACCTGATGAGCACCAACCGCATGGTGGGCGTGCCCTACAGCGACGAGATGATCGAAGCTGCGCAGGCCGACTTCCTGGCGCAGGCCGATCCGGACAGCGACTACGATGGCCTGCTGGAGCGCTACGGCGAGAACGTGAACGTGCGGAACTTTGACGGCGCCCCAGGCGTCTCGGAGGCGGACGCGCTGATCGCCTATCTCCAGATGCTGGGCACGCTGGTCGACTTCTCGACCTTCACGCCCGACGCAAGCCGCTGAGGAGGAACCTACATGGAAACCTATTCCTTCCTTCGGCAACTGGCCGACAGCTGGGCACTTCTGGCGATGTTCGCCTTCTTCGTGGGGATCGTGATCTGGGCCTTCCGGCCCGGATCGGGAAAGGTCCACTCGGACACGGCCAACATCCCGTTCCGCCACGAGAACCGCCCCGCGCCCGCTTCGGGCGACGACACACCCGCCGCAAACTGAGGAGGCCGGGAAAATGAGCAACAACAAGAAGAACGACGATCTCGACTACGAGACGACGGGCCACGAGTGGGACGGCATCCAGGAATACAACAAGCCCCTTCCCAAGTGGTGGCTGTGGACCTTCTATGCCTGCATCGTCTGGGCGATCGGCTATACCATCGCTTACCCCGCCTGGCCCGGCATTTCGGGGGCGACCCCGGGGCTCTTGGGCTTCTCGACGCGGGGCAACGTGGAAAAGGCCATCACCGACCACGAGGCGGAACTGGGTCCGATCAACGACAAGCTCGCCTCGGTCGAGTTGACCGCCATCGCGGATGACCAGGAACTGCTGCAATACGCCAACAACGCCGGCGGCGCGGTCTTCCGCACCTGGTGCGCACAGTGCCACGGCTCTGGCGCAGCGGGCGCCAAGGGCTATCCCAACCTGCTGGACGACGACTGGCTTTGGGGCGGCTCCATCGAGGCGATCCACGAGACCGTCAGCCACGGCATCCGCAACGAGGTGGACGACATGGCCCGCTGGTCGCAGATGCCCGCCTTTGGCCGGGACGAACTGCTGGTCGAGGAAGAGGTCGTGCAGGTCGTCAACTACGTCATGCAGCTGTCGGGGCAGGAGCCGCGTGATCCCGCTGCCGCAGAAGCGGGCGCCGAGGTCTACGACATCAACTGCTCGGGCTGCCACATGGAAGACGGCACTGGCGACCGGTTCCAGGGTGCGCCCAACCTGACCGACCGGATCTGGCTCTACGGCGGCGACTTCGACTCGCTTTACCAGACGGTCTACAACTCGCGGTTCGGCGTGATGCCCCCGATGGGTGGCGCCGACCTGACCGAGGCAGAAATCCGCGCCGTGTCGGTCTATGTGCACGGCCTGGGCGGGGGCGAAGCCTCGGAAGAGTGATCGCCCGCACAAGGTGAAACAAAGCGATCCCCTCGCCGAAAGGCGGGGGGATTTTTTCATGCACAGGGTCTGGCTATTCCGCCCTCGCCGCATGTCGAAAAAACATTGTTGGACATCAAAAAAACCGCGCGGAGGCCCGGCGGTTTGATGCAAGTCAAGGCTGCCGTGCGACGGCCTGTTATTGTCGGGTCAAGGTCGTCGGGAACACCAACCCGACGCAGTCTTCCCGGCCTGATAGGTCGGGCATGGCGCTGGTGTCCTGTCCTGTTCGCGCGTTTCCTGGGACACCAGCGCCCTTTTCATTCCCCTCACCGACGATCCACCGGCAAGGTTCCCGCAGGCGCTCCACCAGCCGGGCGCGGTGCGCTGCATCCGGTCGGCAATGTGACCACCCGCCAAAGGTCGGGGCGATAGACGATCGGGTCAATCATCGCGCCCGCTCCGGCGTCCGGCATGATTGCGGAAGGGCATGTCCTCGTCGAGCCAGCCCAGCTTGGGCAGGTCCTGCGCGTTGCGGTGCGGTGCCCGCGGCTCGTTCCGGGTGGCGGTGAGAAAACTCTTGGCGAAAATTCCGAACATCTCGGTCTCCTTTGCGTGTCCTGTTCTGCCCTCAACTTGACGGAAGGGACCGCCTCATGCGACTCAGGAATAAATCCGCAGTGTAATCCTGGCTTACATATGAACTGGTCCTCCCTGCCCCCGCTGGCCGCCCTGCGCGCCTTTGCAGCCTACACGGAAACGCGATCTGTCAACGCGGCCGGGGGTTTGCTAAATGTTAGCCACGCTGCCATAAGCCAGCAGATGCGGGCGCTGGAAAGCCACCTGGGCGTTGCCTTGCTGGACCGGTCCGGGCGCAAGCTGGCCCTGACCCACGAGGGAGAGACCCTGGGCCGCAGCCTGATCGAGGCCTTCGGGTCGATCACCCAGACCGTCGAGGCACTGACCGGCGCCGATGCCTCGCGTCCCTTGCAGATCTCGGTCACGCCGACCTTTGCCGCCGCCTGGCTGATGCCGCGGCTGAACGGGTTCCGGGAAAAGCACCCGGACATCAACCTGATGATCGACCCTTCGGCGCTGGTGCAACCGCTGGAACCCGGCGGCATCGACATGGCGCTGCGCTATGGCGACGGCAACTGGCCCGGGCTGGAATCGGATCTGCTGATCCGGTCGCCCATCGTGGTGGTCGCCGCGCCCGACCTTGTCGGCACCCGCGACATCACGTCACCCGCCGACCTGCGCGATTATCACTGGCTCCAGGAGCTCGGTACCAACGAGGCGACGGAGTGGTTTGCCCAGCACGGCGTCGACCGCGACGCCGGGCGCGGTTTCACCGCCCTTCCGGGCAACCACATGCTGGAGGCCGCCCGCGCAGGACAGGGCGTCGCCATTGTCGCAGGGGTTTTCGTGGAAAACGACGTCCGCGCCGGGCGTCTGCGCAAGCTCTTCGAAGACAAGCGAAAAAAGGGGTATCACATCGTCACGCGCCCCGGCGTGCCGCGTCCCCCGCTCAAGGCCTTCCTGACCTGGCTGCGCCGCGAGGCGGGCAAAAGCTGAGTCACAAACTCAAAAATTGATACAGGTCAAAGCTGTTGTCCTGCCGCACTGGGTAAACCCCTCGCGAACCCGAGTCCAACGGAGCGATTCCCCGTGTCCGACAGTACCCCACCGTCCCTTTACGCAGCGCGCGAACCGATCTTCCCCAGGCGGGTCAGCGGCAAGTTCCGCAACCTCAAGTGGGTGATCATGATCATCACGCTGGGCATCTATTACATCACGCCCTGGCTTCGTTGGGACCGCGGACCGCAGCTGCCGGACCAGGCGGTGCTGATCGACCTTGCCAACCGCCGTTTCTTCTTCTTCTGGATCGAGATCTGGCCGCATGAGTTCTACTTTGTCGCGGGCCTGTTGATCATGGCCGGGCTGGGACTGTTCCTGTTCACCTCGGCGCTGGGCCGGGTCTGGTGCGGCTATGCCTGCCCGCAGACCGTCTGGACCGATCTCTATATCCTCGTGGAACGCTGGGTCGAGGGCGACCGCAACGCGCGCCTGCGCCTGCACCGCCAGGAAAAGCTGGATTTTCGCAAGGTGCGGCTGCGGCTGACGAAATGGACGATCTGGTTCCTGATCGGCCTCGCCACCGGCGGCGCCTGGGTGTTCTACTTTACCGACGCGCCAACGCTGCTTGTCGACCTCGTGACCGGGCAGGCGCATCCCGTGGCCTACACCACCATGCTGATCCTGACGGCGACCACCTTTTTCTTTGGCGGCTTCGCACGCGAACAGATCTGCATCTATGCCTGCCCCTGGCCGCGCATCCAGGCCGCCATGATGGACGAGGACACGCTGACCGTCGGCTATCGCGAATGGCGCGGTGAACCGCGCGGCAAGCACCGCAAGGCCGAGGGCGCCGAGAACCTGGGCGACTGCATCGACTGCATGGCCTGCGTCAACGTCTGTCCGATGGGGATCGACATCCGCGACGGGCAACAGCTGGAATGCATCACCTGCGCGCTTTGTATCGACGCCTGCGACGACATGATGGCCAAGATCGGCAAGCCCCGCGGTCTGATCGACTACCTCGCCCTGTCGGACGAGCCGCGCGAGCGCGAGGGCAACACGCCGCGCCCGGTCTGGCAGCACGTCTTTCGCGTCCGGACGATGATGTACACGGCGCTGTGGTCTCTCGTCGGCATCGGGCTTGTCTTTGCGCTCTTCATCCGGCCGGACATCGAGATGACGGTCGCACCGGTCCGCAACCCGACATTCGTGACCCTGTCGGACGGCTCGATCCGGAACACCTACGACGTGCGTCTCCTGAACAAGCACGGCGAGGACCGTCCGTTCCGGATCTCCCTGATCGGAAACGAATACCTGCGGGTCCAGCTGGAAGGCACGCCCTATGAAACCGTGGACGTGCCCGCCAACGAGACCTACCTCCAAAGGGTCTACGTCATCGCGCCGCCCGACTCCGGGCCGGCAGAGGCAGAACGCACCGAATTCCGGTTCTGGGTCGAGGATCTGACCAACGGCGACCGGGCCCATAGCGACACGATCTTCAACGGAGCGGCGAACTGATGGCCAGGAAAGAGTTCAAGCTGACCGGCTGGCATGTGCTGGGCATCTTCGGCGGCGCCTTCGGCATCATCATCGGGGTGAACATCGCGCTGGCCGTCAATGCCGTCAGCACCTTCCCCGGGCTCGAGGTGGCGAACTCCTACGTGGCCAGCCAGACCTTCGACAAGCGCCGCGAGGCGCAGGAGGCCTTGGGCTGGACCGTCGAGGCCCGGCTGGAAGAAGACATGCTGATCCTCTCGATCACCGACGAGGACGGGCGCCCGGTCCAGGCGGGCAAGCTGACCGCGACGGTTGGCCGCCCGACCAACGTCAGCGAGGACCGCGAGCCCGAATTCGCCTTCAACGGCCACGCCTACATCGCCTACGAGGACCTGCGCCCCGGCAACTGGGACGTCTGGCTGAAGGCCACCGCGCTCGATGGCACGCCTTTCGAACAGCGGCTGGAAATGACGGTGACAAACTGAGATGACCGCCACCCTGCGCCCCCCCGCCTCGGCCTGCCCGGCCTGCGCCGCCGCCCCGGCGGCAGAGGCGCTTGCACACCATGAGGCGCCGCAGGAGGCGCATATCGTCCTGTCCCTGCCGACGATCCATTGCGCCGCCTGCATGTCCGCCGTGGAACGCGCGCTGGACAAGGTACCCCAGGTCCGTTCGGCCCGTGTCAACCTGACCCTGAAACGGGTCAGCATCGAGGCCGACCCGGACCTGACCGCCGCCGACGTGATCCCGGTGGTCCAGGGCGCGGGCTACGAGGCGCATGAACTCGACAACACGGCGATTTCGGCCACGGCCACGGACAAGGCCGGGCGAGACCTCCTCATGCGGTTGGCGGTGGCCGGCTTCGCGGCGATGAACGTCATGCTGCTGTCGATCGCGGTCTGGTCCGGGGCAGAGGGGCCGACGCGCGACCTGTTCCACTGGATCTCGGCGGCGATTGTCCTGCCGGCGGTCGGTTTCTCGGCCATGCCATTCTTCCGCAACGCCTGGACGGCGCTGTCCGCGCGCAGCCTGAACATGGACGTGCCGATTTCGCTGGCCATCCTGCTGGCGGTTGGCACCTCGCTCTGGGAAACCTCGCTGTCGGGCGAGCACGCCTATTTCGATGCCGCCATCGCGCTGACCTTCTTTTTGCTGACAGGCCGTTATCTCGATCACCGCACGCGCTCGGTGGCCCGGTCGGCGGCCGAGGAACTGGCCGCGCTCGAGGTGCCCCGCGCCTGGCGCGTCACCGACGCGGGCGAAACGCAGGTCCCGGTGGGCGAACTGGCCGTCGGTGACCTGATCCGCGTGCGCCCCGGCGGGCGGATGCCGGTGGATGGCGAAATCGTCTCGGGCACCTCCGAGCTGGACCGTTCCCTGCTGACCGGCGAGACGCTGCCCGTCTTCGCGGAACCGGGACGGACGGTCAGTGCCGGTGAGGTCAACCTGACCGGTCCGCTGACCATCCGTGCCAGCGCCGTGGGCCGCGACACCTCGTTGCACCGCATGGCCGATCTGGTCGCCGTGGCCGAGTCCGGCCGCTCGCGCTATACCTCGCTGGCCGACCGGGCCGCGAAACTCTACGCCCCCGGCGTGCACATCCTCTCTGCGCTGGCTTTCGTCGGCTGGCTGATCTACGCAGGCGACCTGCGCGTGGCCCTGAACATCGCCGCCGCCGTGCTGATCATCACCTGCCCCTGCGCCCTTGGCCTTGCCGTGCCCGCGGTCACAACCGCCGCCTCTGGAAGGTTGTTCAAGCGCGGGCTGCTGATCAAGGATTCGACCGCCCTGGAACGGCTGGCGCAGGTCGACACGGTCGTCTTTGACAAGACGGGCACGCTGACCTCCGGCACGCCGGAACTGACCAACCTAGGCGATTTCACCCGTCGCGACCTGGAACTCGCGCTGGCGCTGGCCGAAGGCTCCAGTCACCCACTGTCGCAATCCTTGGCCGCCGCCGCGCGCGAGGCCGGGATTAAACCCGAGCCCCTGACCGACGTGACCGAGATCCCGGGCCACGGCACCACGGGCATCTGGCGCGGGCAGGAGGTCCGGCTGGGCCGGGCAACCTGGGTCGGCGGCGGCCAGACCGACAAGACCGCCGCCTGGCTGCGGGTGGGGGACGGACCGGCACAGGCCTTCCTCTTTACCGACCGCCTGCGCGAGGGGGCCGAAGAGGCCGTCACCGCCCTGCGGGAGGCCGGACTCAAGGTCATCCTGATTTCCGGCGACACCACCCCGGCGGTCGAGTCGCTGGCGGAACGGCTGGGCATCACGCAGTGGATGGCAGAGGCCCTGCCGCAGGACAAATCCACCCGCATCGCCATGATGAGCCGCGACGGCGCGCATGTGCTGATGGTGGGTGACGGGCTGAACGACACGGCGGCGCTGACCGCCGCCCATGCCTCGATCTCGCCCGCCTCGGCGCTGGATGCCGCGCGCGTCGCCTCGGACATCGTCCTTCTGGGCGGTTCGCTGGCGCCGATCCCCGAGGCGGTGCAGACCGCCCGCAAGGCCACTCGCCGCATCCGAGAGAATTTCACCGTGGCAACCTGGTACAACATCATCGCGGTCCCCCTGGCAGTAGCCGGGCTCTGCTCGCCGCTGATTGCCGCATTGGCCATGTCGGCCAGCTCGATTACCGTGTCGCTGAACGCGCTGAGACTGCGATAGGAGGCCCGTCATGAACATCCTGACCTACCTGATTCCGATCTCGTTGGTGCTGGGCGGCGCGGGTCTGGCCTTTTTCGTCTTTACCCTGCGCTCGAACCAGTACGACGACCCCGAGGGCGACGCTCAGCGCATCCTGTCGGGCGAATACGACGACCGGCCAAAGCAAGACTGACAGGTCCAGTCCGCGCGCGGACAGCCTGGCGGATCGGAACAGACCTCTTGGGACACGGACGCTCCAGTCCTCTCCAGCCCCA
Source organism: Antarctobacter albus (assembly GCF_900101505.1). Classification (GTDB taxonomy): domain Bacteria; phylum Pseudomonadota; class Alphaproteobacteria; order Rhodobacterales; family Rhodobacteraceae; genus Antarctobacter; species Antarctobacter albus. The sequence continues at coordinate 312,282 of NZ_FMZI01000003.1, read as the reverse complement.
TTCCGGCTTCTTCTTGGCCAAAATACACCCGGGGGAGTCGACCGGAGGGAGACGGGGGCAGCGCCCCCTGCCCCCTCACACCGGCAGGGCCGTGGTCCGGAACACGGTGCGCAGGGCAAATGAGCTTTGCATCTGCGCCACGCCCGGCAGCCGGCTGAGATATTGGCGATGGATGCGGGCGAAATCCTCGGTATCCTCGGCCACGACCTTGAGAATATAGTCCGCCGTCCCGGCCATCAGGTGGCATTCCAGGATCGCCGGCACCCGTGACACCGCCTTTTCAAAGGCCTCCAGCACCTCGTCGGCCTGGGCGGTCAGGGTGATTTCCACGAAGACGGTCGACGGAAACCCCATCCGTCGCGCATCCAGCAGCGCCACGTAGTCGCGCACGTAACCTTCGGTTTCCAGGCGCTGGACCCTTCGGTGACAGGCCGAGGCCGACAGATGTACCTCTTCGGAAAGGTCGGCGTTCGAGATGCGCCCCTTGCGCTGCAATACGCGCAGGATGCGCCTGTCTGTCTCATCCAGCGTCATATACGCAAGATCCTCCACCCCAAACGATCATTCATCGAAAATTCGTGCGCCATGCCCCGCCAGAATGCGCGAGCTTGCGACCCCTTTGCAAGGCTTCGCTGGCATACTGTTGTGCACACCCGAGGAGGAGAACACATGAAGATCGGTTGCCCCACCGAGATCAAACCCCAGGAATTCCGCGTCGGCCTGACCCCGAATGCCGCCCGCGAGGCGGTGGGACATGGTCACGAGGTCATCGTGCAGAAAGGCGCCGGCACCGGCGCCGGATTTGTCGACGAGGATTACACCGCAGCAGGCGCAAGGCTGGCCGAGACCGCGGCCGAGATCTTTGCCGAGGCCGAGATGATCGTGAAGGTCAAAGAGCCCCAGGCCGTCGAACGCGCCATGCTGCGCGAGGGGCAGTTGCTGTTCACCTATCTCCACCTGGCGCCCGACCCGGCGCAGACGCAGGACCTGCTGGCCTCCGGCTGCACCGCCATCGCCTATGAGACCGTCACCGACGAACGCGGCGGGCTGCCGCTGCTGGCCCCGATGTCCGAGGTCGCCGGACGGCTTGCACCGCAGATGGGCGCCTGGACGCTGCAAAAGGCCAATGGCGGGCGTGGCGTGCTGATGGGCGGTGTGCCCGGCGTCGGTCCGGCCCGCGTGCTGGTGATCGGCGGCGGCGTCGTCGGCACCCACGCGGCGCGCATTGCCGCCGGCATGGGCGCGGATGTCACCGTGCTGGACCGCTCGCTGCCCCGGTTGCGCTATCTCGACGATGTCTTTGGCGGCACCTTCGGCACCGGCTATTCCAGCGCCGGCCTCCTGGCCGAACACCTGGAACAGGCCGACATGGTGATCGGCGCGGTTCTGATCCCCGGCGCCGAGGCGCCCAAACTGGTGAAACGTGCCGATTTCGGATCCATGAAACCGGGTGCGGCCCTGGTCGACGTGGCCATCGACCAGGGCGGTTGCTTCGAGACCTCGCGCGCCACGACCCATGCGGATCCGATCTACGATGTGGACGGCATCATGCACTACTGCGTCGCCAACATGCCCGGCGCCGTGGCGCGCACCTCGACCATCGCGCTTGGCAATGCCACCATGCCCTACATGCTGGCGCTGGCGGACAAGGGGTGGAAACAGGCCTGCGCGGACGATCCGCACCTGCTGAACGGGCTGAACGTGCACGCGGGCAAGCTGACCTATTTCGCGGTCGGCCAGGCGCAGGGGATCGACGTGACCTCTCCGCAACTGGTCATCAAGGGCTGACCAGGCGCCGCTGCTAGAGAACCACGATCCCGCTGTGCTTGGCCTTGTGTTCGGGCTCGACGTGGATCGTGACGCGGCACCCGTCGAAGGCGGCCATCATGGCCGCCTCGATCCGGTCGCAGATGTCATGCGCCGTATCGACCGACATCTCCCCCGGCACCACCAGGTGAAACTCGACAAATGTCGCCTGCCCCGCGTGGCGGGCCCGCAGGTCATGCGCCTCGACCGCGCCATCGGCATTGGCCGAGATCAGTTCGCGCATGGCCTCGAGGTCGTCCTCGGGCACGCTTTCGTCCATCAGCCCGCCGACGGAACCGCGCAACACCTGCCAGCCCGACCACAGGATGTTGACCGCCACCAGCGCCGCCAGCAGGGCATCCAGCCAGAGCGCCCCGGTCAACACGGCGGCCACCACGCCGATCGCGACCCCGGCAGAGGAGACCACGTCGGTCATAAGATGACGCCCGTCCGCTTCCAGCGCGGGTGAGCGCAGGCTGCGCCCCTCGCGCATCAGGACAACGGCCCAGATCCCGTTGATGACACTGGCAAGGCCGATCAGAACCAGCCCGGTAAAGGGCGCGTCGATGTCGCGCGGGGCATTCCAGGCGCCCCAGGCCTCGTTCAGGATGAGAATCGCCGCCACGACGATCATCACGCCTTCCATGACGGCGCTGAAATACTCGGCCTTGTGATGGCCGAAGGGGTGATCCGCATCGGCCGGTTGCACCGCGATGCGCACCGCCACGAAGGCGGCGATGGCCGTGGCCACGTTGACGATGCTTTCCAGCGCGTCCGACAGCAGCGCGACAGAGCCGGTAAGCCACCAGGCCAGCAGCTTGATCGCCAGCACGGCAACCCCGACAGCGATACTGCCCAGGGCGATTTTCACGGCTCTTGGCATGACATCTCCTGGCAGGCGCGTCGCACCGGCCTGATAGCCAAGCCTCCCGGGCTGCGCAACCCGGGGGCGCCGGTCAGTCCCGCTTCAACGCGTCGCGGATTTCCAGCAGGACCTCCAGCTCGGTCGGCCCCTTGGGTGCCTCGGCAACGGGTTCTTCCTCCTTGGCGGCGGCATCCTTGATTCGGTTGACCATCTTGACCAGCAGGAAGACCACGAAGGCCACGATCAGGAAGTTGATGACGGCCATGACGAACTTGCCGAAGGCAAAAACAGGCGCCCCGGCCTCTTTGGCGGCTTCGAGCGAGGCATAGTCATTGCCGTCCAGCGCGTAGAACCAGCCGGAGAAGTCGATGCCGCCGGTAAAGAGCGCGATCACCGGATTAATGATGTCGCCGACCAGAGAGGTCACGATGGCAGTAAAAGCCGCACCGACGATGATGCCCACGGCCATGTCCATGACATTGCCCTTGGCGATGAAGTTCCTGAATTCCTGAAACATACCCTTGTCCCTGTTCCGACGTATCCGCCTGTCCACATGCGTTCTGCGCCATTGCACAGCCCGGCCCCTGTGAAACCGGGAAAAACATACCTAGCTTTCCCCCAAACCGGAAAAAGGCCAAGCAAATGTTCGATCTCGCCACCCATCCCATCGCGGCCCGCTGGCCCGCGCAGCATCCCGAGCGCATCCAGCTGTACTCGTTTCCCACGCCGAACGGGGTCAAGGCCTCGATCATGCTGGAGGAGACCGGCCTGCCCTACGAGCCGCACCTGGTCACGCTGGCGGATGCGGACGTCAAGAGCGAGGCCTTCCTGAGCCTCAACCCCAACAACAAGATCCCCGCGATCATCGACCCGGACGGACCGGACGGCGCCCCGCTGGCATTGTTCGAGTCCGGCGCGATCCTGCTGTACCTGGCGGAAAAGAGCGGCAAGCTTCTTGGGAACTCTGCCCGTGAAAAGCACCAGATCACCCAATGGCTGATGTTCCAGATGGGAGGGGTGGGCCCGATGCTGGGCCAGCTTGGTTTCTTCCACAAGTTCGCGGGCTCCGAGATAGAGGATCCGCGCCCGCGCGAGCGCTACATCAACGAGGCCAAGCGCCTGCTGAACGTGATCGAAGGCCAACTGGCGGACAAGGACTGGATTGCCGGCGACTATTCCATCGCCGACATCGCCATCGCGCCGTGGCTGAACATCCTCGACTTCTACGGTGCGCGTGACGTGGTCGGCTGGAGCTCGTTTCCCCGCACCAATGCCTATCTCGAACGCTTCCTTGAACGCCCGGCCGTGCAGCGCGGCATGAAGATCCCGGCGCGCGAGGGCTGATCTGACCGGCTTCGGGGCGGGGTCTCCCCCGCCCCGAGACTCAGCCCGGCAGAGCGCCGGTCAGGACGTAACGCAGGACCTGCACCACCTCCTGCGGCGTCCGCGCCACCGCCAAGGCGGCGGCATCGACCTCTTTCAGGGCGTGATCGTGTTCCGGCGGCTGCAGGATGATCAGCGACTTGCCCAGCGCGCTGGCATAGCCCGCGTCAAACGCCGCATTCCACTGCTTGTACTTATCGCCAAAGCGCACGACGACCACATCCGCGTCGGCGATGCCCTTGCGGGTGCGGATGGCATTGACCATCGCGCCCTTGTGGTCGTGCCAGTACTTGTTGTCCTCGGCGCCCAGGATCTCGACACCGCAGTCGTCGCTGGCAGCGTGGTCGGTGACCGGCGCATTGAAGGTGATGTCCAGCCCCTGCGCGCCGTCGATGATCTGGTCGCGCCAGTCGGTGTGAATCTCGCCCGAAAGATAGACGTTCAGTCCCATTCCGCGTTCCTTTCGATGAAAAAGGGCGCATTGGGCGCCCTGTTTCCTGTCAACATATCGGTGGCAGCGCCCGTTGCAAGGCGGCGGCGGCGCGGCCGCCGGGTATTTCCGCCGCCCTGACATGCAATGGCCGGGCGGCCCCGGTAGGGGCGCCCGGCCAGAGAGCGGAGGCCGATTTCCGGCCTCCGTCCGGAGTGTCAGTGTCAGCCGTCGACGCGGATGACCTCGTTCTTCGGGTCATAGGGGCTGTCCTGGGTGATCGTCGCGTCCCAGAGCTGGTCCAGCATCTTGACCTTCAGCTGGGTGCCCTCGACCGCCAGCTCCGGCTTGACGTAGCCCATGCCGATGGACTTGCCGAAGGCGACCGAATAGCCGCCCGAGGTCAGGCGCCCGACGCGGGTGCCATCCGGCGCATAAAGCGCCTCACGGCCCCAGGGATCGGCATCCGCCGGCCCGTCGATCAGCAGCGTCACGCATTTGGAACGCACGCCGGTTTCCTCCAGCTTGGCCTTGCCGTGGAAATCCTTGGACAGATCGACAAAGCGCGGCAGGTCGGCCTCCAGCGGGGTGGCGTCGCGGCCCAGCTCGTTGCCGAAGGCACGGTAGGATTTCTCCTGCCGCAGCCAGTTCTGGGCGCGCGCGCCGACCAGCTTCATCCCGTGCTTTTCGCCGGCGGTGGTCAGCTGGTCCCACAGGTTGTTCTGCATCTCGATCGGGTGATGCAGTTCCCAGCCCAGTTCGCCGGTATAGGCCACGCGGATCGCCATGACCGGCACCATGCCCAGTTCGATGTTGCGCATTGTCAGCCAGGGGAAACGCTTGTTGCCCAGCACCGTCGACGGATCGGCATCCTTGACGATCTCTTTCAGAACGTCGCGCGATTTCGGCCCGGCGATGGCAAAGACGCCCCACTGGGTGGTCACGTCATGGCAGGAAATCCAGCCGAATTCGTCGCGCTTGTCCTCGATCGCCTTGCGCAGGTAGTCGCTGTCATAGGAGGTCCAGGCACCGGCGGAGACCAGGTAGTACTTGTCTTCGGCCAGGCGCACGATGGTGTATTCCGTGCGGGTGGTGCCGTGGCTGGTCAGCGCGTAGGTCAGGTTGATGCGGCCGACCTTGGGCAGCTTGTTGCAGGTGAACCAGTCCAGGAACTGCGTCGCGCCGGGGCCCTCGACGATGTGCTTGGTAAAGGCGGTCGCGTCGATCAGGCCCACGCCTTCGCGCACGGCCTTGGCCTCGTCCACGGCATATTGCCACCAGCCGCCGCGGCGGAAGCTGCGCGCGTCGTGGTCGAAGTTTTCCGGTGCATCCAGCGGACCGTAGTAGTTGGGACGTTCCCAGCCGTTCACGAACCCGAACTGCGCGCCCTTGGCCTTTTGCCGGTCATAGGCCGGCGCGGTGCGCAGCGGGCGGCACGCCGGGCGTTCCTCGTCCGGGTGGTGCAGGATGTAGACGTGGTCGTAGCACTCTTCGTTCTTGCGTGCCGCGAACTCGGTGGTCATCCAGCCCTGGCCATAGCGTTTCGGGTCGAGCGAGGCCATGTCGATCTCGGCCTCGCCGTCCACCATCATCTGGGCAAGGTAGTAGCCGGTGCCGCCCGCAGCGGTGATGCCGAAGGAAAAGCCCTCTGCCAGCCACATGTTGCGCAGGCCCGGGGCCGGGCCGACCAGCGGGTTGCCGTCCGGGGTGTAGCAGATCGGACCGTTGAAATCGTCCTTGAGGCCGGATTCCTCGCAGGAGGGCATCCGGTGGATCATCGCCATGTACTGATCTTCGATCCGCTCGAGGTCGAGCGGGAAGAGGTCGGCGCGGAAGCTGTCCGGCACGCCGTATTCAAAGCAGGCGGGCGCGTGCTTTTCGTAGACGCCCAGGATCCAGCCGCCACGCTCTTCGCGGACGTAGGATTGCGCGTCGGCGTCGCGGATGACCGGGTGCTCGGGGTTGCCCTCGGCGCGCCAGGCCTGCAGCGCGGGGTCCACGTCGGTGACGATGAACTGGTGTTCGACCGGGATCGCGGGGATCTTGATGCCCAGCAGTTTGGCGGTGCGCTGCGCGTGGTTGCCGGACGCCGTCACAACATGCTCGGCGGTGATGGTGACGGTCTCGTCGCTCTCGACCAGGTTGCCGCCCTTTTCCACCATCTTGGTGCAGGTGACTTCCCAGTGCGTGCCGGTCCAGTTGTAGCTGTCGGCCTGCAGCTTGCGCACGATCTCGACGCCGCGCTGACGCGCGCCCTTGGCCATTGCCTGGGTCACGTCCGCCGGGTTGATGTAGCCATCGGTGTGGTGGTACAGCGCGCCCTTCAGATCCTCGGTGTTGATCAGCGGCCAGCGTTCCTTGATTTCGTCCGGGGTCAGCCAGACATAGGGCACGCCGCAGGTCTCGGCGGTCGAGGCATAGAGCCGGTATTCGTCCATGCGCTCGTCGGTCTGCGCCATGCGCAGGTTGCCCACCACGGCGAAACCGGCGTTCAGCCCGGTCTCTTCCTCGAGAGTCTTGTAGAAATCGACCGAGTATTTGTGGATGTGGGTCGTCGCATAGGACATGTTGAACAACGGCAACAGGCCGGCTGCGTGCCAGGTCGAGCCGGAGGTGAGTTCGTCACGCTCGACGAGCATGACGTCTTCCCAGCCGGCCTTGGCCAGGTGATAGGCAATCGAGGTGCCGACGGCGCCACCGCCGACGACCAAAGCTTTGACATGGGTTTTCATGACGCGACTCTCCGGGTTCATTTTCCCCTCAATACCGCGCCGCACATCCCGGCGCCGCGCGCGCCCGACACGTCATGCGGGGAAAACGACGCGCAAGAAGATCGCTGGGCATGCAAAAAGCCGCGGGACGGCGCCGCGGCTTTTCCCCTGCGTCAGGCGCCCGAGTCTAGCACTGGTATCGGTAGGTAAAGACCAGCGTATCCCTACGCCATTCGCCGGTCGGCTGGCAGTTCTGCTGGACCTGGTATTGCCCTGTGAGCTGAACGCGCAGCGGGTTCTGCAGGACCGGCCCCTCGACATGGTATTCCAGCGGAGTGCCGGGACAGTACTTGGAAAACCGCCGCGCCGTGCCGCTGTACCACTCACCGTTCTTCCAGCCGTTGAACAGCAACACGCCGGGCGTCACGCCCGCCGGGTATTGCCAGCTGTGCGGCGTGGTTTCGTACCAGAACCAGCGGTTGTTGCCCTGATCCGTCAGGCGCATGATGGATCCGTTGTGATCCCAGCAGGAGTCCGCGAATGCCGGGCTGGCCGCCAGGCAGGCAAGGATCATGGAAATCAGTCGCTTCATTGAAATGCCTCTCACGTTGACGCTTGGTCATTTTAGTTTCCGCTCATGCTCTGGAACCTGTCAAACCTTTTCGTCCGCATGATTTTCCCGCTTTCGACGTCGCGACGCCAAACTCGTGCCCCGATTGGAGGCCAGTTGATCCCCTGTGGGTTGCACAGGAGTTGGGAATGTCACGCGCCAGAGGTTTCGGCATCCTCGCCCTTGCCGGGCTGGCCGGGCTTGGCCCTCTCGGTACTGACTTTGCCGTACAGTGGTCGCGGGCCGGGGCCGACTTCGGCAAGGCGCACTACATCACCACCCTGATCGAGCGGTTCGGCGACCGCGACGGCGTCATGGGCCGGGTTCTGCGCCGGTCCTCGCTTGTCAGCGACGCCATGCCGCCGGCTCCTCCGGGCTGGACGGAGGAACCCGACACCGTTGGACAGACAGCTTTTCTCTTCAGTCCCGCGCAGGCGGCGGCCCGCGACCGCGAGTTGGGCCGCGCCACACTGGGCCTGCCCCCCGCAGATGGCTTGCCCCGCCGGGAGGTCGCCGCGCTGGAGCGCTACCGCGCAGACACCACGCGCGCCTATCGCAGCGAGGGCGGCCTGATCGTCCTGTCGGTCGAGGACCCGGACCGCAGCATTCCGCACCCGGTCTGGCGGGCGCATCTCCGCGCCATCGACTCGCATTTCGACCGTATCGACACGCTGATCGAACACAGCAGCGCCCAGGACCTGACCTGGTTCGAGGTCCTGGGACCGGTCCAGATCGCGGACGACGGGCAGCGCCCGCACCGCCTGCGCGGCTTTGTCGCCCGGATTGGCGCCATAGACCTGCGCCTGACCACCCGCGCGCCGGATTCGGCGATCCTGGGCTTTCTGGACACCGTCGATCTTGGCGCTTTGCGCGCGCTTGCAGCAAAAAGCGGGCGCCCGGCCCGGCCCGAATCCGAGAAACCCCGGGACATGCCGCATGTCCCGCCCGCGACAGAGGCGGCACAGGTCCGGCTAAACGGCCCGCCACACTGATCGCGCCTGCCTGACAAGGCGGCATGCGGCGATTCCCCGCTGATTTGCCCCCCTGCCCCCCTTCCGCATCCAGTGGCTCAGCCCTATAACGGCGCAGGTCCGGGCTCGCAGAGTCGCGGGCCAATGAGGCAATGGGGCAAGAGCAATATGTTTGGCATGGATGGCATCCTGGGCCTGTTTTCTTCGGACATGGCCATTGACCTGGGAACGGCGAACACGCTGGTCTACGTCAAGGGCAAGGGGGTTATCCTGTCGGAGCCCTCGGTGGTCGCCTACCATGTGAAGGATGGCCAGAAGAAAGTCCTGGCCGTGGGCGAAGACGCCAAGCTGATGCTGGGCCGGACCCCCGGCAGCATCGAGGCGATCCGCCCGATGCGCGAAGGCGTGATCGCGGATTTCGACACCGCCGAGGCGATGATCAAGGAATTCATCCGCAAGGTTCACCGCCGCTCGACCTTCTCCAAGCCCAAGATCATCGTCTGCGTCCCGCACGGCGCGACCCCGGTCGAGAAACGCGCCATTCGCCAGTCGGTGCTGTCGGCAGGCGCGCGCAAGGCGGGCCTGATCGCGGAACCCATCGCGGCAGCCATCGGCGCCGGCATGCCGATCACCGACCCGACCGGCAACATGGTCGTCGACATCGGCGGCGGCACGACCGAGGTCGCGGTGCTGTCACTGGGCGACATCGTCTACGCGCGCTCCGTGCGCGTCGGGGGTGACCGCATGGACGAGGCGATCATCAACTACCTGCGCCGCCAGCAGAACCTGCTGGTGGGCGAATCCACCGCCGAACGCATCAAAACCTCGATCGGCACGGCGCGGATGCCCGACGACGGACGCGGCTCGTCCATGCAGATCCGGGGCCGCGACCTGCTGAACGGCGTGCCCAAGGAAACCGAGATCAGCCAGGCCCAGGTGGCCGAGGCGCTGAGCGAACCCGTGCAGGCGATCTGCGAGGCGGTGATGACCGCGCTGGAAGCGACGCCGCCGGACCTTGCCGCCGACATCGTCGACCGGGGCGTGATGCTGACCGGCGGCGGCGCACTGCTGGGGGATCTGGACCTCGCCCTGCGTGAACAGACCGGCCTCGCCGTGTCCATCGCGGACGAAAGCCTCAACTGCGTGGCCCTGGGCACCGGCAAGGCGCTGGAATACGAAAAACAACTGCGCCACGCCATCGACTACGACAGCTGAACGCGCGGCACGATTGCCAGAGCTTGCCCTCTGCCCGTTTCGGCAAGCTTTGGTCGTGTTCTACTTGGCCAACTGCCAAACGCCCCGGCTACCGTTCTTGCAACTGACGGAGGCGTTTTTGCGGAACGTACAGGTAGTTGAGGTCCCCCGCGCAACGATCTTGTTGCCCGTGTGTGATAGGATGCTGGCTGGACCGAGAGTGTTTGACGATTTGCGATAGGTAAAGCCTACCTTCCCTGTACCATATCGACCCTGAAAACTTGAAAAGGGTCCTTTCGAAATCGTTGCGACAATTTCCTGCCCGTCGGACAGCATCTGTTGCGCCGCGGCAAAACTGGGCAATGTCGCAAAAGAAAGGCTTGCGGCGAAAAGGGCCGACAAAAAGAATGGTGTCATAGCGAGCTCCATGTACTCGAAACGGGATCGGTAGACAGCCGCACCTTCAAGACAGAGGAGGCGACTTCCCGCACATGCAGCCTATGCCACCGTCGCGGGTCGGCAAAGTTGTGCTGGCTCTGGGTCAAGCGTGACTGTAGTAACCGGGCACCAATCTATACAGAATAGGCTAAACGAACCCGACGAGTCTCATGGCCAGCGACCGCAATGCATCCGACGACTTTACCGGCCCGCTCAAGCGCCTGTTGCTTGTCGTCCTTGCGCTGGTGCTCTTCGGGATCTTCCTGCTGTGGCGCATCGACAGTCCGCGCGTGGAACGGTTCCGCGCGCAGGTCGTGGACGCGGTGGTGCCGCGCATGGACTGGGCGATGGCGCCGGTGACGGCCACCATCCGGCTGGTGCGCGATTTCCAGAGCTATCAGCAGCTGTATGAACAGAACGAGGAGCTGCGCCGCGAGCTGCGCAAGATGACCGCCTGGAAAGAGGCGGCGCTGCAGCTGGAACAGGAAAACGCCCGCCTGCGCGACCTCAACAACGTCCGTCTGGACCCGCGTCTGACCTATATCACCGCCGTGGTGCTGGCGGATTCCGGCTCTCCGTTCCGGCAGTCGGTGCTGATCAACGTGGGCGGGCGCGACGGCATCGTGGACGGCTGGGCGACGATGGACGGCATCGGGCTGGTGGGCCGGGTCTCCGGCGTGGGCGCCAATACCAGCCGCGTGATCCTGCTGACCGATGCGACATCGCGCATCCCGGCGGAAATCCAGCCTTCGGGCCAGCGTGCCATCATCGCGGGTGACAACACCTCTGCCCCGCCCATCGACTTCCTGGAAAACCCCGACCTGGTGCGCCCCGGTGACCGGATCGTGACCACCGGCGACGGCGAGGTCTTTCCGCCCGGCCTGCTGATCGGCCAAGTGGCGCAGGACCCCGGCGGGCGGTTGCGGGTGCGCCTGGCCGCCGATTACGAACAACTGGAATTCCTGCGCGTCCTGCGTGACCACGGCGCACGCCGGGTCGAGGCACCCTCTTCGCTGATCCTGCCGGAGGCCCTGCCCGACGCCGGTGCGCCGCCGCCCCCCGCAGCACCGGGAACGCCCGGCGATGGCTGAGAACAGCCCGGCGCGGCTCTGGACGATGCGGGCCACCTACGTGGCGCTCGCCCTGGCGATATTCTTCGTCCACCTGCTGCCGCTGCAGATCATGCCCTCGCGCATCGCGGGGCCGGACGTCCTGACGGCACTGACCTTTGCCTGGGCACTGCGGCGGCCCGACTACGTTCCGATGATGTCCATCGCCGGGGTCATGCTGCTGGCGGACTTCCTTTTTCATCGGCCCCCCGGACTTTGGGCGCTGCTGGTGCTGCTGACCTCGGAATGGCTCAAGGTGCGGGGCCGCCACGTGCGCGAGAACACCTTTGCCGCCGAATGGCTGACCGCCGCGACCGGCCTTCTGGTCATCACCGTGATCTACCGCGTCACTCTCGCACTCTTGATCGTAACGCCGGGAATGCTTTCTCTATGGGTGATGCAATATGGTATGACGGTCGCGATCTACCCCCTGGTGGCCGCGATCAGCTACCTTGCACTTGGCGTGCGGCGCAGCACGCCCGGCGAATACGATCACACGGGACGCCCGCTATGAGACGAAGCCCACGCGAAACCGCCGACAGTGCCCGTCGCATCACGCGACGCGGGCTGATGCTGGGCGGACTGCAACTTGGCTTTGCCAGCGTGCTGGCCCTGCGGATGCGTCACATGCAGGTCGACCAGGCAGATGAATTCCGCCTCCTGGCCGAGGAAAACCGCATCAACATCCGGCTGATTCCTCCCGCCCGTGGCCGCATCTTCGACCGCGAAGGCCGGGTGATCGCCGAGAACGAACAGACATACCGCATCACGCTGACGCGTGAGGACGCGGGCGACGTGACCACGGTGATCCGCCGCCTGGGCCAACTGGTGGAACTGGACGAGGATGACCTGAACCGCGCCCTGGCCGAGATGGAGCGGACGGCCCCCTTCTTTCCCGTCACCATCGCCGATCGCGTCCGGTGGGAGGACATCAGCCGTGTCGCGGTCAACGCCCCTGCCCTGCCCGGCGTCACGCCCGAGGTGGGCCTGAGCCGGGTCTACCCGAGCCGCGAGCTCTATGCCCATGTGGCGGGCTACGTCGGGCCGGTCTCGGAACGCGACCTGTCGCGCTACGAGGATCCGCCGCCCGTGCTGCGCATCCCCCGGTTCCAGATCGGCAAGGTGGGCGTCGAGGCCAAGTACGAGGAACAGCTGCGCGGCAATGCCGGCGCCAAACGGGTCGAGGTCAACGCCGTGGGCCGCGTCATGCGCGAACTCGACCGGCGCGAGGGCGAGGCCGGCGCCGACCTGCAATTGACCGTGGATACGGCGCTGCAGGAATACGTCCAGGCCCGCCTTGGACAGGAAAGTGCCTCTGTCGTGGTGATGGACGTCAACCGCGGAGACCTTCTGGCCATTGCCTCGGCCCCGTCCTACGACCCCAACAAGTTCGTGCGCGGGATTTCGGTGGCCGACTACGGCAAGTTGCGCGACAATGACCACCGCCCGCTGGCCTCGAAAACCGTGCAGGACGCCTATCCGCCCGGCTCGACCTTCAAGATGGTCACGGCGCTGGCGGCAATGGACGCGGGCCTGATGACGCCCGACGACACGGTCTGGTGCCCCGGCCACCTGGAGGTCGGCGGGCGCAAGTTCCACTGCTGGAAACGCGTCGGCCACGGCCACATGACCTTGGAACAGAGCCTGCGCGAAAGCTGCGACGTCTATTACTATGAAATGGCGCTGAAGGTGGGCATCGAACGCATCGCCGACATGGCGCGCCGTCTGGGCATGGGAGAGTCGCATGACATCCCGATGTCGGCCGTCACCAGCGGCCTGATCCCCGACAAGGACTGGAAGCGGCGCAACCGTGGCGCGGACTGGGTGATCGGGGACTCCGTCAACGCCTCCATCGGCCAGGGCTTCGTCCTGTCGTCGCCGCTGCAACTGGCGGTGATGACGGCACGCATCGCCACCGGCAAGGCGGTGACGCCGCGCCTCGTCAAGAGCGTCGACGGCATCGAGACCGTGCACCTGGAGGGGGCAGATCTCGGGATCAACCCCAACCACCTGCGCCAGATCCGCCGCGCCATGTTCGCGGTGTCGAACCATCGCCACGGCACCGCCTACCGGTCGCGCATCGACGCGGCCGAGATGCGCATGGCCGGCAAGACCGGCACCAGCCAGGTCCGCAACATCACCGCCGCCGAGCGTGCGCGCGGCGTCACCTCGAACGACGACCTGCCCTGGGAACGGCGTGACCACGCATTGTTCGTGAACTTTGCCCCGGCAGAGGCGCCCCAGATCGCCGTCTCGGTAGTGGTCGAACACGGCGGCGGCGGCAGTACCGCGGCGGCGCCGATCGCCCGCGACGTCACGCTGCAGGCGCTCTACAAGGGCGATCCCCCGCTCGAGGCCTATCCCAAGGCTGACCGGCGCCGCATCAAGGCCCAGCAGGAACGGCTGGCGCGCGAACGTGCCGAACGTCGCGCGCAGGGGAGCGACAGCGCGTGACGTATCTTGAATACAACGTCAAGACGGTCCCCACCGGCTGGCGCAAGATCCTGCACCTGAACTGGCCGCTGATCGTCCTGCTGACGGCGGTGGCGGGCATCGGGTTCCTGATGCTCTACTCGGTCGCGGGCGGGTCGTTCAGCCCCTGGGCGGAACCCCAGATGAAACGCTTTGGCCTGGGCCTGGCGCTGATGTTCATCGTCGCGATGGTGCCGATCTGGTTCTGGCGCAACATGGCGCTGGTCGCCTATTTCGGCTCGCTCGGCCTTCTGGTGATGGTCGAGCTGTTCGGCGCCGTCGGCATGGGCGCCCAGCGCTGGATCGACCTGGGCTTCATGCGGTTGCAGCCCTCCGAGGTGATGAAGATCGCGATGGTCATGCTGCTGGCCGCCTATTATGACCGGCTGCCGCTGTCGCGCACCTCACGCCCGCTCTGGGTGCTGGTCCCCATCCTCATCATCCTTGTGCCCACGGGCCTGGTGCTGACCCAGCCGGACCTGGGGACCGCGATCCTGTTGATGACGGCGGGCGGGCTGATGATGTTCCTTGCCGGGGTGCACTGGCTGTATTTTGCCACCGTGATCAGCGCCGGCATCGGCACCATCTGGGCCGTGTTCCAGAGCCGCGGCACCGATTGGCAGCTGTTGGCGGACTACCAGTTCCGTCGCATCGACACGTTCCTGGACCCGTCGCAGGATCCGCTGGGGGCGGGCTATCACATCACCCAGGCCAAGATCGCGATGGGATCGGGCGGCTGGACTGGGCGCGGGTTCATGCAGGGCACGCAATCGCGGCTGAACTTCCTGCCCGAGAAACACACCGACTTCATCTTCAACACGCTGGCCGAGGAATTCGGCTTTGTCGGCGGGGTGTCCCTGCTGGCGCTCTATGTCCTGATCCTTCTGTTCTGCATCGTGGCGGCCCTTCAGAACCGTGACCGGTTCTCTTCGCTGCTGATCCTTGGGATCGGGCTGACCTTCTTCCTGTTCTTCGCCGTGAACATGTCGATGGTCATGGGGCTGGCCCCGGTCGTCGGGGTGCCGCTGCCGATGGTCAGCTATGGCGGGTCGGCCATGCTGGTCCTGATGCTGGCCTTTGGCCTGGTGCAAAGCGCGCATATCCACCGGCCAAGGTGATCCGGGCCGGACCTGGCCCCGGGGCACCGGCTTTCCCTCTGCCGGTGCCCGTGGTCTAAGGGGCAAAACCCAGACCGGAGCCCCGACCATGACCAATATCCTCTTCGCCGCCCGCTCCGAGAAATGGGAAGACTACGAAGGCCCGTTGCGCAGCGCGCTTGACGCCGCCGGGCTGGACTATCGGCTGGACACCGAGCTGCCCGCTGCCGAGGTAGATTACATCGTCTATGCGCCGAATTCGGACGTGCAGGATTTCACGCCGTTTACCCGGCTCAAGGCCGTGTTGAACCTCTGGGCCGGTGTCGAGGGCATCACCGGGAACGAGACCCTAACCGTGCCGCTGGCCCGCATGGTCGATGAGGACGGTCTGACCCAGGGCATGGTGGAATGGGTCACCGGCCATACGCTGCGCCACCACCTTGGCATGGACGCCCATATCGTGAACCCGGACCGCGAATGGGACGCGACCCCGCCGCCGCTGTCGGCTGACCGCCCCGTGACGATCCTGGGGATGGGCGCGCTGGGGCAGGCCTGTGCCAAGGCTCTGACTGCGCTGGGTTTCCCGGTCACGGGGTGGAGCCGCACGCAAAAGGAACTGCCCGGTGTCATCTGCCATGCAGGGGAGGACGGATTGCGCAAGGCCCTGACCGATGCGCAGATCGTCATCCTGCTGCTGCCGGATACGCCCGCCACCCTGAACCTGATCGACGCCGAGACGCTGGCCCTGCCGGCGCGCGGCGCTTTCCTCATCAACCCGGGGCGCGGGCCGCTGATCGACGATGGCGCGCTGATCGACGCGCTGGACGCGGGGCAGATCGCGCATGCCACGCTCGACGTCTTTCGCGTCGAGCCACTGCCGGAAGATCATCCTTTCTGGTCCCACCCCCATGTTACCGTCACCCCGCATATCGCCTCCACGACACGCCCCGGGACGGCGGCCCGCGTCATCGCCGAAAACATCCGCCGTGGCGAAGCCGGTGAGTCCCTGTTGCACCTCGTGGACCGCGACGCCGGGTACTGACCCCGTCCCGGACTTGACCCGGCGCCCTTCAGCGGCCAAATCCCTGTTCAACCGCCTTGCTTTCAGGAAAACCCATGCCCTTCGACCGCACCGTCAAGATCGCCCCCTCCATCCTGTCCGCCGATTTCGCCGATTTCGGGCGTGAGATCCGCGCCGTCGAGGATCAGGGCGCCGACTGGATCCATGTCGACGTGATGGACGGGCACTTTGTCCCGAACCTCACCTTTGGCCCGCCCGCGGTCAAAGCCTTCCGCAAACATGTCAAGACGGTCATGGACGTGCACCTGATGATTGCCCCCGTCGATCCCTATATCGAGGCCTACGCCGAAGCGGGCGCCGACATCCTGACCGCCCATGTCGAGGCCGGGGCGCATACCCATCGCACCCTGCAGGCAATCCGCGCCGCCGGAATGAAGGCGGGTGTGGCGCTGAACCCGGGCACCCCGGCGCAGGCCATCGAACACCTGCTGGACCTGACCGATCTGGTCTGCGTCATGACCGTGAACCCCGGCTTCGGCGGGCAGAAATTCATCGACATGACCAGCAAGGTCCGCACCCTGCGCCAGATGATCGGGGACCGCCCGGTGCATATCGAGATCGACGGCGGCGTCGATCCGACCACCGCGCCGCTTGTGGTCGAGGCTGGCGCCGACGTTCTTGTGGCCGGATCTGCCGTGTTCCGCGGCGGATCGGTCGAGAACCCGGCGCCCTATGGCGAGAACATCCGCGCGATCCGCACTGCGGCCACCACGCTCGCCGCATGAGCCTGACCATCGCCTTCGACCTGGACGGCACACTGATCGACAGCGTGCCGCATATCCATCACGGCGTGGCCTCGGCACTGGCGGAAATGTCCCTGCCCGGGATCGACCGCCACACGACGCAAGGCTTTGTCGGACGGGGCTTGCCGATCCTGCTGGAACGGGTGCTGGATCACGTCGGCGTTTCGCAGGACCATCACGCCGAGCTGACGCGCCGCACCATGCATCACTACGTCAACACGCCCAGCGACCCGGACTCGGTCTATCCCGGCGCGCGCGAGGCACTGACCGCACTGCAAGAGGCAGGCCATCGGCTGACCCTTTGCACCAACAAGCCACATGAGGCCACGCTGTCCGCGCTGCGCGACACCGGGCTGGCGCCCTTCTTCGAGGTTGTCATCGGCGGGGACAGCCTGCCCACGCGCAAGCCCGACCCGGCCATGCTGCACGCCGCGCTCGACGGCGCCTCTCGCGCGCTTTACGTGGGCGACAGCGAAACAGACGTCGAGACCGCACAGAACGCGGGCATCCCGTTCCTGCTGTTCACGGAGGGCTATCGCAAGACGCCGGTCGGGGACCTGCCGCACAGGGCCAGTTTCGCGGATCACGCAGATCTGCCCGCGCTGGTCGCGGACCTTGCGTAGGGCGGGGTTCAGCCCGCCACGCCGTCAAGACCGGTACTTGAACACGCCCGTGCCCTTGGCAATCAGCTCGCCGGTTTCATCCGCGATCTGCGCCTCGGCAAAGAAGGAAGACCGCCCGCCGCCGGTCTTCCAGCCCTCGCCCTTCAGCAATTGCCCTTTGGGTCGCGAGAGGTACTGCACGTTCAGGCTCAGCGTCAGGCACAGCTGCTTGCGCTCGGGATCGCCGGTCCAGCAGCCAGCGTAACCCATGACCGTGTCCAGCAGAGAGGCATGGACACCGCCATGCGGATTACCGTGACGGTTCATCAGGAAATCTTCCAGCGGCAGCTCGAAGGCGGCATAGCCCTCGTGCCAGTCGGTCATCTTCATCCCGATGTGCCGGGAATAGGCATAGGGTGCCTCGCGGAAAGCCTCATCCATATCCGTGCCGGGCCTCCAGCCCCATAGCTGCAAATTTTGGCACATAAGCGCCCAGTTTCAAACCCTTTTCCGGGTTCGCGGCAGTGCCGTCAAGGGCACGTTTCCTGACCCCCTGCAGGATCGCCGCCATGCGGAAGAAGGCGAAGGCCACACAAAAGCCAAGGTTGCCGATCCCGTCGATCCCGCGTCGCACGCAATAGCTGGTGACGAATGCCTGGTCCGAGGGCAGGCCCAGTGCTGCCCGGTCCACCCCGGCCAGTCCGCGCGTCTCCGGCCCCGGCGGCAACTGCCATTGCATCAGGACCCCGGCGAAGTCCGCATGGGGATGGCCCAGCGTGGACAGCTCCCAGTCCAGCACCGCCCTGCACTCTGCCCCCTCTGGCGCGAACAACAGGTTGTCCAGGCGGAAATCGCCATGCACGAGCGTCCGCTGCCCGTCATCGGCAGGCACGGCCCGTTCCAGCCAGGTGATCAGGGCCTCCATGTCAGGCTGCCGTTCGGTTTCCGAGGCGCGGTACTGCCCCGTCCACCGCGCCAGCTGTCGTTCATAGTAGTTTCCTGGCGCACCGTAATCAGACAGGCCCAGTCGGGCCGGGTCGAGGGAGTGGATCGCAGCCAGAACGCGGTTCACCTCGTCCATGATCGCGGCCCGCCCCGTCGGCGCCTCCCCCGGCAGGTCGGGTTTGACAAGGGTGCGGCCGGCGACATGCTCCATGATGTAGAACGCACTGCCCAGCACCGCGTCGTCCTGGCAAAATGCCAACATCCTCGGCACGGGCACGCCAGTCCCGGCCAGCGCAGACTGGACGCGAAACTCCCGGTCCACCGCATGCGCGGATTTCAACAGCTTCCCCGGAGGCTTGCGCCGCAAGACATAGCGACCCGAGGGACTGTCCAGCCGGAAGGTGGGGTTGGACTGGCCCTGTTCGAATTGCTCGGCCTGCAGCGGCCCGTAAAACCCCGGCACATGGTCCTGCATCCATTCCGCCACGCGCGCCAGGTCCACCGCCTGCATCCCGCCCCCCTGTTTCTTTTCTCTTCAAATACTCACCTGCAACAGAACCCGTCAGTGGTTCTCGCTGGCATATTTTCGCAGTTCCGCCCGCGCCACCTGTCGCCGGTGGACGGCATCGGGTCCGTCGGCAAAGCGCAACGTGCGGATATGCGTCCACATCGCGGCAAGATCATGGTCCTGGCTGATCCCGCCCGCGCCGTGCATCTGCATCGCCTCGTCCACCACCCGGGCCGCCATCAGCGGCGCCACCACCTTGATCTTGGAAATCCAGGGCTGCGCCGCGCGCACACCGGCCGTGTCCATCATCCAGGCCGCCTTGAGACACAACAGGCGCGCCATCTCGATCTCCATCCGGGCATTGGCGATGATGTCGTGATTGGCGCCCAGATCGGCGATGCGCTTGCCGAAAGCCTCGCGCGACAGGCCCCGGCGGCACATCAATTCCAATGCTTTCTCCGCCTGGCCGATGGCCCGCATGCAATGGTGTATGCGCCCCGGACCCAGCCGTCCCTGCGCCACCTCAAAGCCGCGCCCCTCGCCCAGAACGACATTCCGGGCGGGCAGGCGCACATCGGTGAATCTCAGGTGCATGTGCCCATGCGGCGCATCATCCTGGCCAAAGACGGTCATCGGCCGCAACACCTCGATTCCGGGGGTCCCCGGATCCATGACGAACATCGTGTGCCGGGCATGTCGTGCCGCACCGGGGTCGGTACAGGCCATCAGGATATACAGCCCACAGCGCGGATCGCCGGCGCCGCTGATCCACCATTTCTCTCCGTTCAGCACGTAGTCATCGCCATCCCGCCGCGCCTCGAAGGCCAGTTGCGCCGCATCCGAAGAGGCGACATCCGGTTCCGTCATGACATAGGCAGACCGGATTTCTCCCTCCAGCAGGGGCGCCAGCCAGCGCGCCTTCATCCAGTCTTCGCCGTAACGCTCCAGCACCTCCATGTTTCCGGTGTCCGGCGCGCTGCAGTTGAAGACCTCCGCCGCCAAACCGACCTTGCCCATTTCCTCGGCCAGGTAGGCATATTCCACCGTGGTCAGCCCATAGCCCCTGTCGGAGTCAGTCAGCCAGAAATTCCACAACCCCCGCGCCCTGGCCTCGGCCTTCAGCCCGTCCAGGATGTCCAGTTGCCGCGGCACCAGGGCAAAGCGGTTGCCCGAGGGATGCGTGCCGACAAGCGCATGAAACTCGGCATCCAGCGGCGCGATCTCCTCGTCGATCATCTCTCGCACCTGCGTCACCAGTAGGCGCACACGCTCCGTCATCCCCAGGTCCATGTCCCCTCCTCTCGACAGCCCCTCGCCGCCCGCGCATGGAGCGGCGCGCACGGGTGGGCGGATGGGCGTCGCGCCGTTCCATGTGTGGTCGTCGCTACCCGTCCAAGTACAACCGCGTGATCCAGTTGGCGGCCAGCGCCGGCCGCTCGGCGCCCTCGATCTCGACCTCCACGTCCCAATGCACGTCAAGACAGCCGTCGCGTTCGTCGACACTGGCCACGGTAAAACGCCCCCGGATCCGACGCCCCACCCGGACCGGCGAGACGAAGCGGATGCGGTCGAAGCCGTAGTTGATGCTGGACCTGACGCCCTCGAGCCCCTCCATCACCTCGTAGGACATCTTGGACAGCATCGACAGCGTCAGGAACCCGTGCGCGACACAGCCGCCAAAGGGCGTTTCGGCCGCCGACCGTTCCTCGTCCAGGTGGATGAACTGCCAGTCCTCCGTGGCATCGGCGAACAGCCTGACCCGTGCCGCGTCCAGCGTCACCCAGCCGCTCGCGCGCGGCGCCATGTCCCTCAGGTCGTCAGCCAGCATCGGGCAGCACGTAGTCCGAAAAACGCTTGCGCAGGGTCAGTTTCGATACCTTGCCCGTCGCTGTCAGCGGCAGGTCTTCGACGCATTCCATCGCGTCCGGCAACTGCCATTTCGCCAGATGCTCCAGCATCATCTCGTGAATCTCCTCCAGGTCCGGCGGATCATCGGCCTGGCGCGGGACCACCACCAGCAAGGGACGTTCCTCCCACTTGGGATGCGACACCGCGATAACCGCGCAACTGGCAACCTTGGGATGCCCCATCGCGATGTTCTCGAGGTCCAGCGAACTGATCCATTCGCCCCCCGACTTGATCAGGTCCTTGGCCCTGTCCTGGATGGCCAGGAAACCAAGTTCGTCGATCACTGCCACGTCACCGGTCCCGAACCAGCCGTCGGCATCGAAGGCCCCCTCTGTCGCGTCTTCATCGCCGAAATAACCGGATATGATCGTGTTCCCCCGCACGTGCAGCTCTCCGGAGGATGTGCCGTCATGAGGCAGAGGCTTGCCGTCCTCGCCGTCGATCCGCAATTCGACCCCAAAGACCCGCCGTCCCTGTTTTGCCTTCAACGCCATGCGCTCATCGAAGGGCAACTCGTGCATCGGTTTGGACAATTGTCCATGCGTGCCCACCGGGCTCATTTCTGTCATGCCCCAGGCGTGGCAGACATCCACCCCGCGTTTCTCGAAGAACTCGATCATCGCCCGCGGCGCCGCAGACCCGCCGATCACCAGCTGGTCCAGCGCCGAGGGCACCGCCTCGCGCTGTTCCACCTCGGCCCGAAGCCCCAGCCAGACGGTTGGCACGCCCCAGGAGGCCGTCACCTTTTCCTCTTCCATCAGGTCGAAGACAGAGGCACCGTCCAGCTTGCCCCCCGGCATGATCAGCGAGGCCCCCACCAGTGGCGCCGCATAGGGCAGGCCCCAGGAATTGACGTGGAACATGGGAACCACCGGCAGGATACGCGCGCCCTCATGCAGCGACCGCGGCACCGTCACCGCCAGGTAAAGCGCATGCAGCACGGTCGAGCGATGCGAATACAGCGCCCCCTTTGGGTTCCCCGTGGTGCCCGAGGTGTAACAAAGCCCCGCCGCGCTGTCCTCGGACATCACTGGCCAGTCATAGGCACTGGGTTGCCCTTCCAACAGGTCCTCGTAGCACAGCCAGTCCAGCTTGCTGTCCGGCATATGCGCCCGGTCCGTCATCGCCACCAGCGTCAGCCCCTCGGGCAAATGGTCCGCCAGCGCCTCGACGATCGGCACAAAGGTTAGATCCACGCAAATCACCCGGTCCGAGGCGTGCCCGATGATGTACAACATCTGCTCGGCAGAGAGACGCGGGTTGATCGTGTGGCAGACCGCGCCCATTCCGCTGATCGCATAATACAGCTCGAAGTGGCGGTAGCCGTTCCAGGCCAGTGTCGCCACGCGGTCGCCGTCGCTGACCCCCAGGGCGGCCAGCCCATGCGCCAACTGCCCGGCGCGGGCAAAGGCCTCGGCATAGGTTTCGCGGTGAATGTCCCCCTCGGTCCGGACCGAGACGATCTCTCCTCCCGGGTGCGCCTGTGCCGCGTAGTCGAGAATCTCGATGATCCTCAACGGCATATGCATCATCATGCCTTGCATCTGGCCCTCCCTTGCCGTCTGCCTGCGTCCGGTTAGACTGCGCGCGAGCATTGCCACCGTGCAACCGTTTTTCCAGAAAGTGACGCAAGGAGTGCCCATGTCCAGCCAGATGCGCCGCATCGCCCTCGCCCGCCGCCCGTCCGGCCTGCCCGTGCCCGAAGATTTTGCGCTGAAAGAGGCGCCGATGCCGGCCCCGGGCGCGGGCGAGGTGTTTGTCGAGGTCACGCACCTGTCGCTTGACCCTTACATGCGGGGGCGGATGGACGATGCGGGCAGCTATGCCGCCTCGGTCGACATAGACGGCACGATGGTCGGACAGGGCGTTGGCCGCGTCATTGCCTCGCGCGACGAGGCCTTCGCCGAAGGCGATCTGGTGACGGGCATGACCGGCTGGGCCAGCCACGCGGTCGTTCCCGCACAGGGGTTGCGCAAGCTCGACGACCGCCTGCCGCCCACCACGGCGCTTGGCGTTCTCGGCATGCCGGGCTTCACCGCCTGGACGGGCCTGCGGGACTTCGGTCGTCCAAAGGCAGGCGAAACCCTGGCCGTCGCCGCTGCGACCGGGCCGGTCGGCTCACTGGTCGGCCAGTTGGCCAAGGCCGCAGGCCTGCGGACCGTCGCCATCGCGGGCGGGGCCGAGAAATGCCGGCTGGCGACAGAACGCTTCGGCTTCGACGCCGCCATCGACCACCGCGCCTGCGCCCTGCGCGAGGCGATTGCCGCCGAGGTCCCGGATGGCATCGACATCTACTGGGAGAATACCGGCGGCAAGGTGCTGGAGGCGGTCATGCCGCTGATGAACACGCATGGCCGTATCCCGATCTGCGGCACAATCGCCTGGTACGGCGGCGCCGACGGCACAGAGGACCGGTTGCCAAAGGTCTGGCGATCGATCCTGGTCAAGCGCCTCTCGGTCAACGGGTTCATCATCTTCGACCATTGGGACGGCTATCCGGCGTTCCTGGAGGAAATGACACCCAGGGTCGCCGCCGGCGACATCAGCTTTCTCGAGGACGTGGCGCAGGGGTTGGAAAACGCGCCGGCGGCCTTCATCTCGATGCTGACGGGCGGCAATACCGGCAAGCAGATCGTGCAACTGGCCTGATCTGCATCCCGGCGTCCGGCCCTTGCACAGGGACGCGGCACATCGAAAACAGGCGGAGCCTGTTCAACGGGTCGGCGGGCGGGCGCCTTTGCGGCACAGCCGCAAACAGTCCCGGCCCGGCGACACCCTCGGGTTTTCGATCTGTCAGAGTGCCGGATCTTCAGCCGTTAGTTCCAGCGGGGCCGCCGGCGCGCTCAGGTCATCGACACGCAACGCCCCCGACGGGCGTGACAGCCTATTACGCACAACCCAGTACAGCCGCGATTGCGCGCGGGTGATCGCCACATAGGCCAGCCGCTTCCACAGCGGTTGCCCGGCTTCGTTCCGACCGGTCCGCGCCGCCGCGTAGAGATCCGGCGCAAAGACCTGCACCTCCTCCCACTGCGAGCCCTGGGCCTTGTGGATCGTCACCGCCGCACCATGCAGAAAGGTGGCCCCCATCCGCGCCGCGAAGGGAATGAAGGGCTCCTCCTCCTCGGGCTTCTCGATCTTGACGATCGAAGCGGCCGAGACCTGCGGCTCGATCGCGCCCACGACATGCAACCGCGAGAACCCCGGCTTTTTGCCCGGGCCGAGGTAAATCACCTGGGCGCCCTTGATCAGCCCCCGCGCCTCCAGGTCCAGCCGCTTGCGCCGATGTTTCAGCGGCAGCTCGATCCCGTCGCAAATCAGCGGCTCTCCGGGCAGAAGGCTGTCCTCGGGTGCGTCATGCACCCGGCGAAATGCATTGATCAGCCGGATCCGAGTGGCATTGCGCCAGACCAGCACCGGCGAACGCGCCATCAGGTCCACCTCGACCCGGTTGGCGTAGACCACGCGATCATCCTTGCGGGCGGCCTCTTCGATCATGCGCTCGAAGTCTCCGAACCCCAGTGCCGGATCCGCCAGGGCATGGGCGAGGTCCAGGATCGGGTTGTCCGCCTCCTGCCGGTGGATGCGGTGCAGCTCGCGTTTCTGGCTGTCCTTCATCCCGTCGAAGACCATCTTGCCCGACTGGTTCACAGGTGCCAGCTGTGCGGGATCGCCAAAGAGGACGAGGTTGGGAAATATCTCGCAGAGGTCGTCGAACTGTCGTTCGTCCAGCATCGAGGATTCGTCGACAAAACCGATGTCTAGCGGTTCTTCCCGTCGCTTCCAGCCGGTGATGAAATCGCTGCCGCGCAGTCCCGCCGCCGCCAGCGCCGCCGGGATAGACTTGTGTTGTTCGTAGACGGCAAGCGCCCGATCCAGGGCGATATCGGCCAGCCCCTCGATCTCGGGCCGTTCGTCCTCGTTGCCCATCAGCCATTCGGCGACGCGTTCATATTCGGGGTCATAGACCGGGGTATAGATGATGCGGTGAATGGTGGTCGCGGGCACGCCGCGCATCCGCAACACGCTGGCCGCCTTGTTGGTGGGCGCCAGCACTGCCAGCGTCCGCTTCTCGCGGGCACGGCGGCTTTCGTAGTCGCCCGAAACGGTCTCGACCCCGACCGCTTCCAGTGCCTTGACCAGTTCGGCCAGAAGCAATGTCTTGCCGCTACCCGCCTTTCCCATCAGTGCCATGACGCGCGACCGGCCTTCCTGCGCGGGCAGGCACAGCCCTTCATCAAGATCGACACCCGCGCCGCGCAAAAGCTCGGTCACGCTGTCATAGGCGGCGGCCTGATCATCGGAGAATACAAGGGCGGGAACTGTCATGCGGCGCACCCTATCCCGCGCCAAGCGCGGCCACCAGAACCCTTTGCCACATCTTCCCGGTGAAAACTTAAGAGGCCGCTCTTGCCAACCGCACTCACCGTCCGGACAAGAAAAAGCGCGCGCGGGCGTCTGCCCACGCGCGCCTGTCGGCTGCCCTGTCCGGTCGCTCTCAGGCGGCCGCAAGTTCCTTGGGCTGGACGATCTGACCAAAGGACAGCGCGAACCAGCGCTTGGACATTTCCGGTGTGATGCCCGCGCTCTTCGACACCTGGGCCTGGCCCTCGGGCGTGAACTCCCACAGGCCGACACTGATCTGTTCGCGGCCCTGGCCCTGGCTGCCCAGAACCTCGGGAGAGGACCCGATGCGGCGATAGATCCGCACCATGCGGGCATCGAAAACGCCGACGTAATGTTCCACACCGAATTCCTGCATGACCTCGCCGCCAGCCAGCATCAGGGCCGCCGCGACACCCGGTGTCGCACCTCGGGACAGGCAAAAACGCGTGCACTCCCAGATTAGAGGCGACTGGATGCGCACGCCGTCGGTCAGGTGGACGAAATGATCGTTCACCATCGTGCGGCCCGTGGTAGGCAACAGGCGCATGGAGCCCCCATGCGTGCCGTCGGCGTTTTCCCAAATGACGTAAAGCGGGTTCTCGTCATCGTATTCGTCACGCTCGTAACCGGTCTCTTCGTCGACGCTGACTTCCCAGCCCAGGCGCGTCTTGAACTGGTCCGCGCGGTCGCGGAACATGGATTCAGCCAGCTTCGGGAACTTGTGCAGGTCGGTGCCGTAGATGTAGCGGATCATTTCGTTTTCCCCTCGGAATGTGTATTCGATGGGGAAAGATTGCCGCTGGAATGGTTAACGGGATTCAACCTGAGCGCGCGCTGCTAGAACGCAGGCTTTACCAAAGCGCGTCCTCAGACCACGATCACCCCCCGGCTGAGCGCCCGGGCGACCGCGTGAGTAGTGTTCAGCGCACCCAGTTTATGGCGGGCGCTTTCGACGTAGACCCGAAGGGTATGCTCGGAAATCGAAAGGGTATCAGCGGCTTGCGCCCGGCTATAGCCCACGGCGAGGAGGGTCATGGCTTCGATCTCGCGCGGGGACAAGGGCTGAGCTGGGTCAGGTGTGCGTCCCGGTTCGAATTCCAGTGCCTTCTGGTTGAAGTAATGCGCCACCAGGATCAGGTCGCGCCGGTTGCTTATCGTGAAGTCCTCCCATTCTTCGTCGCTGCAATTGTGCGAGAGAGAGAACAGGGCGAACTGGCCGTTCGGTCCGCGCAGCGGAATCGAATAGCCCTGGTTGCCGATTCCATAGGCGATGGCATCCTGCATGAGGGCTCGCGCCGCCTTGCTGGACCAGTCCAGCCGCTTCCAGTCGACCGGGTGGAATCTCTGGTAACACCCTGCCACCACCGGATCGACACGCAGATAGCCCTTATCGAGGTAGCGGTTGACCCATTCCAGGTCATATGTCCCGCACCCGTATTGTTCGCCATTGCTGTTGACCCAATGATAGACAATGTGATCGACCCCGTACCTGTCGCGCAGTTCCTCTATGAGGATCTGCAGATCCTCGAGTCCTTCAGCGGATTCGAGCCGCTCGATCAGCCCGTCCAGTCGCGGTGCGTTTCCCGACAAAAAGCCCAATGCCATTACCCTCGGCCTGGGACGTGATCTCCGCCTGTGCCACGAATGCGGCATCATCCAGTTGCGCGGCCAGCGACGGCATGCCGTTGGCGCGTGCGAATGTTTTCAGGTCGGTGAGAACGTCCAAAATCCAGTCATGTCCCATGATCAGCCTCGTGCATAGATGGTTAACGCTTCATTAAGACAACTCTAGCATGCGCCGGGAGAGCGCAAAATTCACGGAATCTAACTCCCCAGAAATAGCGAGGGGGCGTCTCGCCAAGTGACTGAAAGCTTTGAGGTGACCGCGGGAACGTAAAACGCCCGCGATGCCGGGGGGCGATTCGCGGGCGTCGGAAGGTCTGTCAGACCGATGAGATTCTTACTTGCGCGCGTCCAGGCAGTCCTCGAGCGTGCGCAGCCCGGTCTTGGGCGCCTGCACCAGGACCGACATGTTGCCGGGCTTGTGCTCGTTGTTCATCATCTTGGTGTGCGCGGCCGGGATCTCGTTCCAGGGGAAAACCTCGGACATGCAGGGATCAAGACGGCGCTCGATCATCAGGCGGTTGGCCGAGGCGGCCTGCTTGAGGTTGGCGAAGTGCGAGCCCTGCAGGCGCTTCTGATGCATCCACATGTAGCGCACGTCAAAGGTACAGTTGTAGCCCGAAGTACCGGCACAGATCACCACGATGCCGCCCTTCTTGACCACCAGGGTGGAGACCGGGAAGGTCGCCTCGCCGGGGTGTTCAAAGACCATGTCGACGCTCACACCCTTGCCGGTGATGTCCCAGATCGCCTTGCCGAACTTGCGCGCCTCTTTCAGCCACGCATTGTATTCCGGCGTGTTGACTGTGGGCAGCTGGCCCCAGCAGTTGAAGTCCTTGCGGTTGATGACGCCCTTGGCGCCCTGGTCCATCACGAACTGGCGCTTGCTCTCGTCCGAGATCACGCCGATCGCATTGGCACCGGCGGTGTTCGCCAGCTGGATCGCGTAGGAGCCGAGACCGCCCGATGCGCCCCAGACCAGGACGTTCTGGCCGGGCTTGAGCTCATGCGGGTGGTGGCCGAAGAGCA
This sequence comes from Antarctobacter albus, assembly GCF_900101505.1. GTDB lineage: Bacteria > Pseudomonadota > Alphaproteobacteria > Rhodobacterales > Rhodobacteraceae > Antarctobacter > Antarctobacter albus. The sequence goes on along the minus strand of NZ_FMZI01000003.1, from coordinate 284,371 downwards.
TCCGGTAGGCAGTGGCCAGCGTCAGCGTGTAGCAGGCGCTTTCTTCCCAGGTCAGGTGCTTGGGGCGCGGCATCAGCTGCTGGGCCTGCACCTTGGTGAACTGAGCGAAAGACCCGTCGCCGGTCTCGTAGCCCCAGATCCGCTGGCTGGGCGAGAACATCGGGTCGCCGCCGTTGCATTCCTCGTCGTCGCCGTCGTCCTGGTTGCAGTGGATGACAACCTCGTCGCCCACTTTCCAGTTCTTCACCTTGTCACCGACTTTCCAGACGATGCCCGAGGCGTCGGAGCCCGCAACGTGGAAGTCCTGGCCATGCACGTCGAAGGGAGAGATCGGAACGCCCTTGCCGGCCCAGACGCCGTTGTAGTTGACGCCGGCGGCCATGACGAGAACCAGCACCTCGTGGCTGTCGATGTCCCAGACGTCGACCACTTCCTGCTGAAAGCTCTGCTCCGGGTCGCCATGACGGTCACGGCGGATCGCCCAAGCGTACATCTTCTTGGGGACGTAGCCCATCGGGGGCATTTCGCCGACTTCGTAGAGGTCTTTTTCCGGTGCATCGTACTGGGCGATGCCTGTTTGCGTGTCCAGAGCCATGACGGCCTCCTGTTAAGCCAGTGTTGATGTTCGGACCGGTTCTGCGGCGCAGAATCGCGGGGCTGACCCTTGGAATATTCGTCGCTGCGCAACATTGCAACATCATTTGTCCAGATTTTGTAATTTTATGACCCAGCAACTGCAGAAATCCCAATGCGCCTGCAGCATGACACGCCTGCAGAACCCGCAGGCCAGAACCTGCGAGCAGCCAAAAGAGGGTGGCATGAGATCGGATTAGAACAGGTGTTCGATGGAACGCGCGTAATAGTTGGCCAGCGCGGCCTGGTCGGGGACGATGGCAAGACGGCCATCCTGCTCGTGCACGATGCCGCGTTCGATCAGGGCTCGCAGGCCCACTTCGACGGCATAGTCCCTGCTGTTGCGCGGCAGGTGGACATGCGCATCCGGCAGCGCATCGAGCGCGGCGGAAAAGGCCGCTGCCAGATCCGCACGGCTTTGCGGACCCCGCATCAGCAGGTAGGCGACCAGTGGCACCGGCAGCACAGGGACGATGCGGGCGATCCGGGACATCAGGTCGCGCGCGAGGTCCGTCGCGTCCCCCGCCAGCGGAACATTGGCCCTCAGCGACAGCGGCGCACCAAAGCTGACCGCCGCATAGCCAAAGCGGTGGAAGCGCCCCGTCATACGCAGCCAGAACTGGTGGAACACCCCCCGGATCACGCGACTGACAGAGGCATCGAAACGCCGCGTCCCGCTTTGATCGGCTTTCGTCAGGACCTTGTCCTCGAGCACCCGGTCATAGTTCAGACCCACGGGAACAAAAACCACGTCCCGCGCGGCAAGGTCGAGATCGTCGAGGATATAGGACAGCAAGCCGACCTTCGGCTCGGCCAGAGCACCGTCGAGACTTAGCCCGCCTTCAGGGAAAATCGCCTGGGTAACACCGCCGCTTGTGGCCATCTGCACATAGCGCCGCAAGACCTTGCGATAGAGCGCGTCCCTCGACTTGCGCCGGATGAAATAGGCCCCCATCGCGCGGATCAGTTGCGACAATGGCCAAACCTGCGCCCACTCTCCCACCGCGTAGGACAGGGCCGACCGGTTGGCCGCAAGGTGGGTGACCAGGACATAGTCCATGTTCGAGCGGTGATTCATGACGAAGATCACCGTCGCCTCGGGGTCGATTGTGCTCAGGGCGTCGGCCTCGTGGTGACCCAGTCGCACGCGGTACAGCGTGTTCGACAGCCAGCGCGCCCCACGCAGACCCAGCCCGAAATAGGTGAAGGCAGAGAAGGACGGAACGATTTCACGGGCATAGCGGCGGGCCTTTTCAAAGGCCACGTCTTCGCGCACCCCGTTCTTGGCGGCGTACTCGACAATCGCCTGCGTCACCTCAGGGTGATAGAGCAGGCGCTGGATCAGGTCATAGCGACGCAAAAGGCGGAAGGGTTCGATGGGCCGTTCCAGCCGTTCGTTCAGCCGCGCCACGGCCTTTTCCAGCCGTCTGCGCAGGAACCAGCGCACGGAAGGAAACAGGAAATGGGTCGCGAAACTCACCGCGGCAAAGGCGAAGATCAGGGCAAACAGCCAGAGCGGAAGGGTGACGGGTGCGGTCATTCCGAGGGACTTTTGCAGGCCATGAGGCCCACGACAAGCCCGACCGGAGCTTTGTACGTTTTGTACAAAACGTACGCCGTTTCCAGCATTTTGTACAAAACCCGTCAGCCCGCCCCTTCCGGCCTCCGGCAAGGCAGGGCCTGCGCGACCAACGTGCTTTCCCGCGCCCTGGCACCTCGCCTATGCTGCATCTGCTCGCGCTGCGACGCGGCGAATTGACAGCGACATAATCTTTCGCGTATCCCAATCCGGACGCAACAAGATTGCGAACAACGATTCACGCCACGGAGGCCCCGATGACCGAGACCCAGATGCCGCCCCGCGACAAGCCCTGGTTGATCCGCACCTATGCGGGCCACTCCACGGCACAGGCCTCGAACGCGCTATACCGCAACAATCTTGCCAAGGGGCAGACCGGGCTTTCCGTGGCTTTCGACCTGCCGACGCAGACGGGCTACGACAGCGACCACATCCTGGCCAAGGGTGAGGTCGGCAAGGTGGGTGTGCCTGTCTGCCACCTGGGCGACATGCGCACGCTGTTCGACGAGATCCCGCTGGAACAGATGAACACCTCGATGACGATCAACGCGACGGCACCCTGGCTCTTGTCGCTTTACATCGCGGTGGCCGAGGAACAGGGCGCGGATGTGTCCAAGCTGCAGGGCACGGTGCAGAACGACCTGATCAAGGAATACCTGAGCCGCGGCACCTACATCTGCCCGCCGAAACCCAGCCTGAAGCTGATCGGAGACGTGGCAGAGTACTGCTATACCAACGTGCCCAAGTGGAACCCGATGAACGTCTGTTCCTACCACCTGCAAGAGGCGGGGGCGACACCTGAGCAGGAACTGGCATTTGCGCTGGCCACGGCCACGGCGGTTCTGGACGAGCTGAAGACCCGCGTCCCCGCAGAGGATTTCCCCCGGCTGGTCGGGCGGATCAGCTTTTTCGTGAACGCGGGCATCCGTTTCGTGACCGAGATGTGCAAGATGCGCGCCTTCGTCGACCTCTGGGACGAGATCTGCGCCACGCGCTATGGCGTTGAAGACCCGAAATACCGCCGGTTCCGCTATGGCGTGCAGGTCAACAGCCTTGGCCTGACCGAGCAGCAGCCGGAAAACAACGTCTACCGCATCCTGATCGAGATGCTGGCCGTCACCCTGTCGAAAAAGGCCCGTGCCCGCGCAGTGCAGCTGCCGGCCTGGAACGAGGCGCTTGGCCTGCCCCGCCCCTGGGATCAGCAATGGTCGATGCGGATGCAGCAGATCATGGCCTATGAAACCGACCTGCTGGAGTTCGACGACCTCTTTGACGGCAACCCGGCGGTGGATGCCAAGGTCGAGGCGCTCAAAGAGGGCGCGCGGCACGAGCTGTCCCTGATCGACGGCATGGGCGGCGCCGTCGAGGCGATCGAATACATGAAGGGCCGCCTGGTCGACAGTAACGCCGAACGCCTGAACCGGATCGAGCGCGGCGAGACCACGGTCGTGGGGGTCAACAAGTTCCAGCAGGGCGAACCCAGCCCGCTGATGGACGAGGACGGCGGCATCATGACCGTCGACCCGGCGGTGGAACAGGACCAGATCGGGCGACTCAACGCCTGGCGGGCGGAACGCGACGACACGGCGGTCAAGGCCGCCCTGGCCGACCTGCGCGCGGCGGCAGCCGCGGGCGAGAACGTCATGCCGGCCTCGATCGCCTGCGCCAAGGCGGGTGTCACAACGGGGGAATGGGCGGCGCAGATGCGCAGCGTCTTTGGCGAGTATCGCGGCCCGACAGGCGTGTCGCGGTCGGTGTCGAACAAGACCGAGGGGCTGGACGACCTGCGCGACGCCGTGGACGCGGTCAGCGACAAGCTGGGCAAGCGGCTGCGCTTCCTTGTGGGCAAGCCGGGACTGGACGGACATTCCAACGGCGCCGAGCAGATCGCCTTTCGCGCCCGGGATTGCGGCATGGAGATCGACTACGAGGGCATCCGCCTGACCCCGGAACAGATCGTCGAGGCCGCCAAGGACGGCGCGCATGTGGTCGGCCTGTCGATCCTGTCGGGCAGCCATATCCCGCTGGTCGAGGACCTGATGACCCGGATGCGCACCGAGGGGCTGGGCCATGTGCCGGTGATCGTCGGTGGGATCATTCCCGACGAGGACGCCCGGCGCCTGAAAGGCATGGGCGTGGCGCAGGTCTATACCCCCAAGGACTTCGAGTTGAACACGATCATGCGCGATATCGTGACCCTGGTCGATCCGGCCTCTGTCGCCGCCGAATAGGCAGATATTCCGAAAATCGGACATGATCCTTTGAAAAGGCCCCGCGCTACTGGCGGGGCCTTTTCCATTTACATCTGCCGCCATATCGCGTCAGGTCTTTGACAGCTTTCGAAATAGGAAGAAAACCGCCGCCCGGCATATCGAAAATTCGTTACGCTACGGCGCGCGCTTGACTCACCATATTTTGACACAAAATAGCAGTTGAAAGCTGTCAAAATCGGGTGGAGAACCCGCCAATCTTGAAAAACGGAGAAAAGACATGGATATCGATCTGGAAGCTCTTTCGCGTGATGAACTTCAGAAATTGATTTCCGACGCTCAAAAAGCCCTGAAATCGGTCGATGCGCGCCGCCGCGCAGAGGCGAAACGCGCGGCGGAAAAGGCCGCGAAAGAATTCGGTTTCTCGCTGGACGAGGTTCTGGATGCCGGACCCAAAGGCAGCAAGGGCGCGCCGAAATACGCGAATCCGGCCGATCCCTCGCAAACCTGGACGGGCCGTGGCCGCAAACCCAACTGGGTGATCGCGGCGCTCGAAGAAGGCAAGACGCTCGACGATCTCGCACTTTGAGATGACGATCCATATCGGGGCCGCGCCCGGAGACATCGCGGAAACGGTACTGATGCCCGGAGACCCCCGCCGCGCGAAATGGGCGGCGGAAAACTTTCTGCAAAACGCCACCTGCATAAACGATGTCCGCGGCATGTCGGGATTCACCGGCACATGGCAAGGACACCGGGTCACGATACAGGGATCGGGCATGGGAATGCCCAGCCTGTCGATCTATGCCAATGAACTGATCCGCGACTACGGCGCGAAAACGCTGATCCGCATCGGGTCATGTGGCGGGATGCAGGATCATGTCGGGCTGCGCGATATCGTGATCGCTATGACTTCGACCACGCTTTCCACTCCATCCAGTGGCTTTTTCCGGGAATTGAATTTCGCGCCCTGCGCGGATTTCGGATTGCTGGAACGGGCGGTTGCGGCGGCGCGCGGACATGGAGTCACGACCCATGTCGGCGGGATCTATTCCTCGGACGTGTTCTACGACGAGCGTCAGGACCTGAACGACCAGATGGTGCGCCACGGCGTCCTGGCGGTCGAGATGGAGGCGGCGGAACTATACACGGTGGCCGCACGGTTCGGGGCGCGGGCGCTGGCGGTGCTGACGGTCTCGGACCACCTGCCGACGGGCGCGGCCCTGTCGTCGGACGAACGCGAAAGCTCGTTTGGCGAGATGGTGGAAATCGCGCTGGAAGCCGCCTTTGCATGACGGCTTGGCGGGGGGACGCCGCCCTGCCCGGCGCGGATGACCAAAAGGAAATGCGAGGGGCCAGCCCCTCGCGCTCCCCGAGGTATTTTCAGCCCAAAGAAACAGGCAGCCGGTCAGTCCGTGCCATGTGTGCGGTTATAGCCGTTGACCTGCGGGCTCTGCCAACCGCCCAATGCGCCCGCCGCAGGCGTCAGAACCTCGACCTTGAGCGGGTAGCAGGCGGCTGCATCGGAGCTGTGCTCTGACGAGCAGTCCCCGCCCGGGCAGGCGCTGAGCGCGCCCAGGAGGTCGATCTCGGCGAAGAAGGTCAGATGATCGCCGGGGCGGACCGGGCTGGCCTTCATGAAATATTGCCCGGTGTCGCGGGTGAACCCGGTGCACATGAAGACGTTGAGAACGTCGTGGACGTGGCGCTCTGCCTCGTGCAGCGGCAGATCCCGGGCCTCGGCCAGCGCGCGGGTCAGGTTGGAGTGGCAACAGTGGTGGTACTGTGTGCCCGACAACAGGTTGCCGGTGTAGGGATCGCAGCGGGTGCCGATCACGTCATGGACCGAGCCGCCGAATGCGTCGATGCCGTACCAGTCAAGGCTGTCCTCGACCACGGTGGCAAGCGGGCGCAACGTGGGAAAGCTGGACCAGAGCCGGTCGCCGGTGGTGACATGGGTGCCGTGCAGGGCGCGGGTCTTGCCGGAGTAGAAACGCTCGGTCAGGTCATGGGCGTTCCAGAGGTTCAGGTCCCCGACCTGGGGCCCATCGACCGAACTGATGCGGAAGAAATGCCCGGCAGGAACGGAAAAGCTGCAGGCGTCGCGGGGCGGAGCCAGGGTGGTGTCCGTGACCTCCGCGCCGGACAGTGCGGCGCGGTAGAGCGGAAGGTCAGGCTGCGGCAGTGTTTCCGTGGGATAGCAGATCACCGGGGGTATGGCACGGCGGGCCTGGGCATCGGCGGGGGGCTGGGTCATCATGTGGCTCCTTTCGGGGCGGAGTGAAGACGCGGGAAGCCGGATTGGCAAGCGCGTTCAGCCCCGGGGCGGCGCCCGGTCCCTGTGGCAGTCTTTCGGCGGCACACCGCGCAGGCCCTGTACCTGCGCCCCGCAATGGATGCAGCTCCATGTGCTGCTCGCGGCGCCGCGCCGTTCGCGCCAGCGGCAATACCGCGTGGCGCGGTTGGAAAAGACCGCGATCAGGACAAAGGCGATGATGAGGCCGATGACGACGAACATGGCCTCCGTGTAACCCCAGGACGAGCGGGCGAAAAGCCCGCCCCTGCCAAGCCGTCTGCCAACGTCGAAGCCCCGCCGGAAAGGTCCGAATAATGCAACGCGCGGCCCGCTGTCTCCCCGACCGGAAAAAATGAGTCCGAGCCGAATTTATGTCTTGATCGACTCGAGCCCCTGCCCCATATGCGCGGCCATAGACGCCAACGCACGCACCTCTGTCGAGGTGGGCAACAGCACCCACGCGGTTACGTAGCGACGGTAACGTCTCCCTTGGAACTGAGCGGTCTGCGCCGGGAAACCGGAATGGCCGGGTCTGATTGGAGATGACCATGAACGCTTTTGCCGCCGGGCTGTCCGCCCGCGATACTCTGTCCCGTGCCGAGCGCCACATCCTCGCACATCGTTTCAACCGTCCGACGCTGGTCCTGGACACCGAAGTGGTCGCCCGTCAGTACGCAGCCCTGGCACAGGGCCTGGGTCGCGCGCGCATCCACTACGCCGTCAAGGCAAACCCGGCGCCGGAAATCCTGTCGACGCTCGTGGCCGCCGGATCGCGTTTCGACGCGGCCAGCCGCCCCGAGATCGAGATGTGCCTTGCCGCCGGTGCAGAGCCGCATGAGATCAGCTTTGGCAACACCGTGAAGCGCCCGGCGGATATCGCCTGGGCCTTTGAGGCCGGTGTCGATCTCTTTGCCGCGGATGCCGAGGAAGAGCTGGTCAAGATCGCGCGCAACGCCCCCGGCGCGCAGGTCTACATCCGCCTTCTCGTCATGGCGACCGAAGCCGACTGGCCGCTGTCGCGGAAGTTCGGCTGCGCACCGGAAATGGCGCTGGACCTGATGGGCCGCGCGGTCATGCTTGGCCTGCGTCCGGTGGGCCTGTCCTTCCACGTCGGGTCGCAGACCCGACGGGCCGCGATGTGGGCGCCGGTCCTGGACGAGGTCGCAAAGGTCTGGCACGCGGCGCAGGAGGCCGGTTTCGAACTGGACCTGCTGAACATCGGCGGCGGCTTCCCGGCCTATTACGGCCAGTCGGTGCAGGGTCCCGAGGCCTATGCGGGTGAGGTCATGAGGCTGGTGCGCGCGCGTTTCGGCGATGTGCCGCGGATCATGGCAGAGCCCGGCCGCGGGCTGGTGGCGGAATGCGGCGCGATTTCCGCCGAGGTGCTGCTGGTGTCGCGCAAGACCGAGAACGACCTGCACCGCTGGGTCTACCTGGACATCGGCAAGTTCTCGGGCCTGGCCGAGACGATGGACGAGGCGATCCGCTACCAGTTCGTGACCGACAAGGATTTCGAGCCGATGGGTTCCTGCATCCTGGCGGGTCCGAGCTGCGACAGCGCGGACGTTCTTTATGAAAAGCAACCGGTGCAACTGCCCGTCGGCCTGGCGGCAGGCGACCGGATCGTGATCCGCAATTGCGGCGCCTATACCTCGACCTATGCGTCGATCGGGTTCAACGGGTTCCCGCCGCTGGACGTGGTGGTGATCTGACACGGCGGGGCACCCCCAGGCACTGACGCGCCCGGTCGAAAGGCCGGGCGTTATTCGTGGCTGAACCGCATCCTAAAACGCGAAACGCCCGGCCTGACGGTCGGGCGTTTGGTCATCCGGGTGATGGGGAGGATCCCCGGTCACGCGGGGTCAAGCGGCCAGCGGCAGGTCCTCGTAGACCGGAGCCTTGCTCTCGACACGTTTTTCGGGCGTGAAGTAGGCCCAGGCTTGGTCGAGGGCTTCGAGGGCACGTTGGGCGGTGGTTTTCTGCTGCTCTTGCATCGGGGTTGCCTTTCGGGTTCGACAAATCCCCTCCCTGACCCGCTACATAGTCGCGGACGCCGACGATGACCTCAGCCAAGGTCGCAAGGTTGGATTGCGCCCGCTGCAAGGGAAGTTGCGTCAAGCAAGGAAAAACCCCGGCTGCGCGGGCAACCGGGGCAAACTCTTGCGATGGGTGGTGGATCAGACCGCGCGGTCGACCATCATCTTCTTGATCTCGGCAATCGCCAGCGCCGGGTTCAACCCCTTGGGGCAGGTCTTGGCGCAGTTCATGATCGTGTGGCAGCGGTACAGCTTGAAGGGGTCTTCGAGCTGGTCCAGGCGCTCGCCGGTGGCCTCGTCGCGGCTGTCGATGATCCAGCGGTAAGCGTGCAGCAGGGCCGCCGGTCCGAGGTAGCGGTCGCCGTTCCACCAGTACGACGGGCAGGAGGTCGAGCAGGACGCGCACATCACGCATTCATACAGCCCGTCGAGCTTCTTGCGGTCCTCGATGGACTGTTTCCACTCTTTCGCCGGGCGGTTGGTCTTGGTTTCCAGCCAGGGCATGATGGAGGCGTGCTGGGCGTAGAAATGGGTCAGGTCGGGGATCAGGTCCTTGACCACGGGCATGTGCGGCAGCGGGTAGATCTTCACGTCACCCGAAATCTCATCCAGGCCGTAGATGCAGGCCAGCGTGTTGATCCCGTCGATGTTCATCGCGCAGGACCCGCAGATCCCCTCGCGGCAGGAGCGGCGGAAGGTCAGCGTCGGGTCGACCTCGTTCTTGATCTTGATCAGCGCGTCCAGGACCATCGGACCGCAGGCGTCCATGTCGAGGAAATAGGTATCGACCTGCGGGTTCTTTCCGTCATCGGGGTTCCAGCGGTAGATCTGGAACTTGCGGACGTTCTTGGCGCCCTCGGGCTTGGGCCAGGTCTTGCCGGTCTTGATCTGCGAGTTCTTGGGGAGCGTGAATTGGACCATCTCTCTCTCCTTAGCGAAGCAGGGCTGGCAGGCCGTTCACGGCCAGGCAGCGGAGGGTTTCGGGTTTGGACGCGATGTCCTGTGCGATCTGGGCGGTGCTTTCGGTTGGGCCGATCACCGCGTCCGCCGCCAGCGCGCGGATCTGCTGCGCGTTGGCGTTGTCGATGAGGCAGTCCAGCGTGGGTTCCAGCGGCACGCCGGGGAAGGTATCGGCCACCACGGGCGTCAGGGCCGAGCGCGCGGCGCTGCGCGCGATCTCGTCCTGGGCCTGCGGCGAGCAGGCGGCCAGCATCCCGGCCAGGGCCAGGGCGGCGATGTGCCCGCTCAGTCGATACAATAGAGCGTGCCCCGGTACATGGTCGGCGCCCCCGGGTAACATCCCACGGGCGCAACCGGCGCCAGCGTGCCGATCCCCGGCAACTGGGCCTGTTGATGGCTGGGCCGATAGGCGGTCATGCAGGCATCCAGCGCCATGTCATAGCGCGTGTTGTAGCCGTAATGTCCGCCCTGCGCGGCGATGCGTTCCGCCTCGGGTTTGCAGAGCCTGTAGGCCTCTGCCTGGTTGGCCGCAGCGGCCGATCCCAGGGCAATGCCCGCGATGACGGGGAGAATTGGCAGCACTCCCCGCATCAGAACGTCCTTGCCTTGGGCGCGATCTTTTTCAGGCTGATGCCGCCTTCGTCCTCGGTGGTCAGCGGATCGACGATGACCGGGCGATAGCTGAGGTCGACCTTGTTGCCTTCGACGCGGGCAACGCTGTGGACGCGCCAGTTTTCGTCGTCACGCTCGGAGAAGTCCTCGTGCGCATGGGCGCCGCGGCTTTCCTTGCGGGCCTCTGCGCCGACGATGGTGGCCAGCGCGTTGGGCATCAGGTTGGTCAGCTCAAGTGTCTCCATCAGGTCCGAGTTCCAGACCAGGCTGCGATCGGTAACCTTGAGGTCGTCCATCTTGGCGGCGATGGCTGTCATTGCCTCGACACCTTCGGCCATCGTCTTGGCGGTGCGGAAGACGGCGGCGTCACGCTGCATGGTCTTCTGCATCTCCAGTCGCAGCTCGGCGGTGGGCACCGTGCCGCTGGCGTTGCGGATGCCGTCGAACCGGTCGAAGGCCTTGTCGATCTCGGAGACCGGCGCCGCGGGAACGGCGGTTTCGGGGTTCACGACCTTGCCGGCACGGATCGCGGCGGCGCGGCCAAACACCACGAGGTCGATGAGCGAGTTGGAGCCGAGACGGTTTGCACCGTGCACCGAGGCACAGCCCGCCTCGCCCACGGCCATGAGGCCCGGCACGACGGCGGTCGGATCATCGGCACTCGGGTTCAGCACCTCGCCCCAGTAGTTCGTCGGGATGCCGCCCATGTTGTAGTGCACGGTCGGCAGGACCGGGATCGGTTCCTTGGTGACATCGACACCGGCAAAGATCTTGGCCGATTCCGAAATGCCGGGCAGACGTTCGGCGAGGGCCTCGGCGGGCAGGTGGCTGAGGTTGAGGTGGATGTGATCGCCCTCGGCGCCCACGCCCCGTCCCTCGCGGATCTCCATCGTCATCGAGCGGCTGACATAGTCGCGCGGGGCGAGGTCCTTGTAGGTGGGGGCGTAACGTTCCATGAACCGCTCACCCTCGGAGTTGGTGAGGTAGCCGCCTTCGCCCCGCGCCCCTTCGGTGATGAGGCAGCCCGAGCCGTAGATGCCGGTCGGGTGGAACTGGACGAATTCCATGTCCTGGAGCGGCAGGCCCGCGCGGGCCACCATGCCGCCGCCGTCGCCGGTGCAGGTATGGGCCGAGGTGGCCGAGAAATAGGCGCGACCGTACCCGCCGGTGGCCAGCACGACCATCTTGGCGTTGAAGACGTGGAAGGTGCCGTCGTCGAGCTTCCAGCAGAGGACGCCCTTGCACTCGCCGTTTTCCATCAGCAGGTCGATGGCGAAATACTCGATGTAGAACTCGGCGTTGTTCTTCAGCGACTGGCCATAGAGCGTGTGAAGGATGGCGTGGCCGGTGCGGTCCGCGGCGGCGCAGGTGCGTTGCACCGGCGGGCCTTCACCGAATTCGGTGGTGTGGCCGCCAAAGGGACGCTGGTAGATCTTGCCTTCCTCGGTGCGGCTGAAGGGCACGCCGTAGTGTTCAAGCTCGTAGACCGCCTTGGGCGCCTCGCGGGCGAGGTATTCCATCGCGTCCGTGTCGCCCAGCCAGTCCGAGCCCTTGACGGTGTCGTACATGTGCCACTGCCAGTTGTCGGGCCCCATGTTCGACAGCGAGGCGGCGATGCCGCCCTGGGCTGCGACGGTGTGCGAGCGGGTCGGGAAAACCTTGGTCACGCAGGCCGTGCGCAGGCCCTGTTCGGCCATGCCGAGCGTGGCGCGCAGACCCGCGCCGCCAGCCCCGACAACCACGACGTCATAATCATGCGTCTCGTATTCGTATGCTGCCATTGGTGTTTACCTGTTCATCTGTGCGGGGGACGGCGATCCGTGCGAGCGCCGTCTCTGGCGATAGGGGGCTGCCGGCGCTTCAGAGCGCGAGGCGCGCGATGGCAAAGAGGCCGACGGCGGCGGCGCCGTAGCTGAGGCAGGTCATGACGAGGATCAGGATCTTTTCCATCGCGCCATGAACGTAGTCCTCGATCAGCACCTGCACACCCATGTTGAAGTGGTGAAAGCCCACCAGGATGGTCAGTGCCGCGATGATCGCCGGGAAGGGACGCGCGAAATAGGCGGTCACCTCTTCGTAGGTGCCCCCAAGGGCGCCGCCGAAGGTAAAGACGAAGAGCGGCACCAGGATCAGCAGCGCGACAGAGCTTTTCTTCATCGCCCAGTGGTGCGCTGTGCCGGACTTGGCCGCGCCCCAGCCAACGGCGCGCTTGCGGTCGGTCAGAAATGCCATTTCGGGGGCCTCCTCAGACGACGATGATGGTGAAAAGGGTCAGGACGACAGAGCCGATGATGACGGCCCAGCCCAGCATCTCTGCCTGGTCCATCTGCAGCATCTTGGCCTCGTCCCAGATCAGGTGACGCACGCCGGCCAGCGTGTGATACCAGATGGCCCAGACCGAGCCGAGCATGACGAGGTCGCCGAACCAAGAGGTCAGGACCGCGTTGGCGGTGTCAAAGTAGGCTTCGGAAGTGGCGGCGGCCAGGAACCACCAGACCACCAGCAGCGCGCCAAGCAACAGGGCATTGCCGGTGATGCGCGTGAGGATCGAACTGATCGATGTCAGCTGGGGGCGGTAGACCTGCAGGTGCGGTGAGAGCGGGCGGTTGCCCCGGTTCACGTCGGCCATGAATGATGTCCTTTCGGTTCCGTCGCTCTCTGTTTAATGCTTTCAAGGGCCGTGTCACGAGGCCCTGTATGGGATTTCTGCGGTTTTTTGGCGCAATCAGGCGGATTTGCGCAGTTTGTGATCACGCAATCGCGGGCTGTGATCACATATTTGCGCTAACGTGACACGCCTTCCCCTGCCGATTGTTTGGTCGGCTCCCGAAAGAGTTTTTGACGGATTCGGTCGGGATAGTCGGCGCAGACAATGGCGATGACGACAAGGTGCCCGCCAGCACGCGAACAAACTGACCGCCAGTCAGAGACCGCGCACCAGGAAAGAGGCGCCGCCCCTCGTTCGGCATGAGAAAGCAGACCGGATTGGCGCGCAAGGCAGGACGGGATGAAGACCCGTCCTGCCCTTGTACGGCCAGGGCGGGTTACTCGGGGAAGCCCAGCCGGTCCAGGGCCATCCGCGCCTGACGGCGCAGGCCGGGATCTTCCGAGGCAAGTTCGCCATGAATGGTGCGGACCAGCGCCGACAAGCTGCGGCGCCCGATCAGATCATGCACCACCGCCGGGATGTCCTGACGCGGAATCTCGAGCAGATCATGCGAGGCTTCGGGCAGTTTGAATGACGACATGGACAGGCTCTCCGGATCGGGCGGCACAGCAGCCGCAATGTCGCAAAGCTTTATTCCAGGTGTCACATTTCCTTCCATTGGCCTTTGGTCTGTATGGTCTTCCCCCCGCCACCGGCGTGACCGGGGGAGGCAGACTCAGACCGGCATCAGCGCCCAGTAATCGAGGTCAAGCAGCACGTCGGGCAGGTATTTGCCATCTGGCCCCTTGAGTTCGAACGGGGCGCCGCCCTTGGTCGCCACCAGCCGCAGCCGGATTGCGCCGACACCGGGGGCAGAGGTCTCAGCCTTGTCCAGCACCTCGGACCAGGCCTTGACAGTATTGCCCGCAAGGCAGGGGTTGGCATGGGCGCCGCCGTTCAGGCCTGCGATGACCTGCGCATTGGCCAGACCGTTGAAGGACAATGCCCGCGCCATCGAGATGACGTGCCCGCCATAGATCAGCCGCTGGTCGGGCCGTGCGGTGACGTCAAAATGCACCTTGGAGGTGTTCTGCCACAGGCGCGTGGCCATCATGTGTTCGGCTTCTTCGATGGTGACACCGTCGACGTGGTCGATGGTCTCGCCGATCTCGTAGTCGGACAGCCGGTGCTTTTCACCCGCAAGGGTGAAGTCGTAGCTGGTGAAATCCAGACCTTCGGGGATCACCAGATCCTCTGGTGCGAGGCTGTTCTTGAGGTCGGGGATCACCGCCTCGGGCGCGGGCGCGTCGAGGTTGCGTTTGCGCAGCATGACCCAGCGGGCATATTCCATGACCGTTTCGCCGCGCTGGTTCAGCCCGCGCGAGCGGACGTAGACCACACCGGTGCGCCCGTTCGAGTTCTGCTTGAGGCCGATCACCTCGGACTGCGACCGGATTGTGTCACCCGGCCAGACCGGCTTCAGCCAGCGGCCCTCGGCATAGCCGAGGTTCGCCACGGCGTTCAGCGAGACATCCGGGACCGTCTTGCCGAAGACGATGTGGAAAGCGGCCAGATCGTCGATCGGCGCCGCCGGCAGACCGCACGACCGCGCGAATTCATCCGAGGAATAGAGCGCGTGGCGCATCGGGTAGAGCGCGTGATACAGCGCCCGCTCTCCCCCGGACACGGTGCGCGGCACGGCGTGATCGATGACCTCGCCCACGGTGTAGTCTTCGAAGAAGCGGCCCGGATTGGTCTTGGCCATGTGTCAGTGATCTCCCAGCTTGGTGTCAGGGGTATAGGTGCCGTCGACCTCCTTCACGACCGCCTGACCGCAGCGCATGACGCCGTTGGCGGCGTCAAAGGCATAGGTGGGCGCCCCGTGAAGTTCCCAGCCCTTGTTCAGGGCGGCGGTGACCTTGTGGCAAAAGGCCGAGGTGTCGTCCTCGGAGAGAAAGCGATAGAGTTTCATGAGCTTATCCGAAGGGGTTGTAGCCAAGCCACTTGTGGACATAGCCGATCACCACCAGGAGGATGATCGAGGCGACAAGGAAGATCACGTCTTTCTTGATCGGTCCCGGCTTGGGCGGCGTCCAGTTCGGGGCGGCGCGGTTGATGACGATCATCTCGACGATGGCCCAGACGGCCAGGCCGCCGAAGAGGACAAGGCTGGGCACGTCGCCGTTCACCAGGATGTGTGCAACGGCCCAGAGGAAAAAGCCCGTCAGCATCGGGTGACGCATCCCGGCCAGCAGCTTCCCCTTTTTCGGCGCCGGGCTCATCATGAAGATGGCGACGAGGATCAGCAGGTTGTTGATGCCCACGGTCGCCGGGTGACGGCCCCAAAAGAAGGCACCATCGGCCATTCGATAGCCGAAGATCATCAGGACAACGCTGACAAGCAGTGCCAGCGCGACAAGGCCCTTGCCCTTTTCGCCCATCGGGTCGCGGAGGCCGGGGGCAATCCGCTTGAAGAGATGCGCCGCCCACCATAGCGCGACACCGAGAATCAATAGAAGCATGGCTGGTCTCCCTAGCTGTTCGCCGGGACCCTGCTGTTAATCGGCCAGGGCCGCAATGGCCTCGGCCTTGGCGAGGGTCTTGCGGGCGGTCTCGACATGCAGGTTCTCGACGATCTTGCCATCGACCACGGCAACGCCCTGCCCTGCCTTCTCGGCCTCCTCAAAGGCGTCGATCTGGCGGCGGGCCAGGTCGATTTCCTCTGTGCCGGGGGCAAAGGCAGCATTGGCGATGTCGACCTGGGCGGGGTGGATCAGCGTCTTGCCGTCCATGCCCATGTCGCGACCCTGGGCGCATTCCTCCTGCAGCCCCGCGTCGTCCTTGAAGGCATTGTAGACGCCATCGACGATGACCTTGCCATGCGCCTTGGCGGCCAAAACGCAAAGGCCAAGCCCGGTCAGCATCGGCAGACGGTCCGCGCGGAAGCGCGAGTTCAACTCCTTGGCGAGATCGTTGGTGCCCATGACCATGCCCTGCAGGCGGGGATGGGCGGCAATCTCGTTCGCGGCCAACATGCCGGCGGGCGTTTCCATCATCGCCCAGAGCGGCTTGTCCGTCAGCTCTGCCAGGGCGTCCAGCTGGGCAGTGGATTCGACCTTGGGCAAGAGGATGGCGTCGCAGTCCATCGCCGCGGCAGCCTTGGCGTCGGCCTTGCCCCATTCCGTGTCGAACCCGTTGATGCGCACAATGCGGGTACGGTTGCCGTAGGGGCGGGTCAGCGCCTCGGCCAGGATCGCGCGGGCAGCAGGTTTCTCGGCCGGCGCGACAGCATCTTCGAGGTCGAAGATGATGGCGTCGATGGGCATGGCGCGGGCCTTTTCCAGCGCCCGCTCCTTGGAGCCGGGGATGTACAGAACGGAGCGGTAAGGGCGTGCGCGCAGGTCCATCTGAGTCTCCTCGAGAAATAATGTTGCGCGGTAATGCGCATTTTTGGAGGGATTATTCAAGGCCGAAGTCGCCGCATTGCAGCAATTCGGTATATTTTGGTGCACAATGGCGCCGAAAGCGGGGCGGAATCGACGCAACGCACGCTGCGTTAACCTGATTGTAGCGGGTCCGGGTGGACGATCATCCCCATGCCGTCAAAGCGGCAAGGCGCGCCGGGCCACAGGGACGGCACGCCGGGATCGAGGGGACCTACCCTGTGCCGGGCGCGCGGCAAAGCCGCGTCATCATCCGCCCGGCGCGCAGCCGAAAGGTGACACTATGACTGAGAAATACATCAAGCTCGCGATGCTCTCGGCAGGTCTTGTGCTGGGCGCGGCCTCTTACGTCGAGGCGCAGGACCTCCGCCATTGCGCCCCGCGCGACCAGGTGATCGACCGACTGGCCACGAAATACGGCGAAACCCGGCAGAGCATGGGTCTGGGCGCCAACAACGCGGTGATGGAGGTCTTTGCCTCGATCGAGTCCGGCTCCTGGACGATCACGGTGACGATGGCCAACGGCATCACCTGCCTCGTGGCCAGCGGGCAATCCTTCGAGGAACTGGCCGAGGCGCTGCCGCCCAAGGGCGACGATGCGTGACGCCACGGGGAACCGGGGGCCAGCGGGACGTTCCGGTTCCATGACCGTTCAGGTCAGCGCATCGAAGACCAGCTTTGCCCCGGTCAGGGTCAGCGCGACGTAAGCGATGCCGAAGAACAGGCGTTCAGGCACCATGTGATGCGCCTTGACCCCCAGCCATGTGCCAAACAGCGCAAAAGGGATCAGGACCAAATCCAGTTTCAGCGTTTCCCAGGTGAAGATGCCCATGCCGGCATAGATGCCGGATTTCGACAGGTTCACCGCCCAAAAGATCAGGACAGTCGTCGACTGGAAGGCGGTCTTGCCCAGTTTTTGCCCTAGCAGGTAAACCGAGGCCGCCGGCCCGCCCGCGTGGCTGACGAAACTGGTGAAACCAAGCACGACACCCGAGACCAGGCCCACGCCCGGACCGAATTTCGTTTCGCCCAGGCGAACCAACCCCGTGGCCTGCGCCATCTGCCAGGCCACGAACAACAAGGCCACCAGCCCGATCAGCAGGCGGATCGCATCCGGGTCGGTCCAGGCATAGAAGAGCGCGCCAAGGATGGTGCCGGGGATCGACCCGATCAGCAGCACCCGCGCCGCCGCCCAGTCCCACTTGCGCCAATAGGCCGGCAGGCTGGCCACGTCGATCAGCATCAGCAGCGGCAACATCAGCCCCAGCGCGACGCCCGGGTCCAGCACGATCGCCAGAATCGAGGCGCTGGCAAAGGCCACGCCAGAGCCGAAACCGCCCTTGGAAATGCCCGCGAAGATCACCGCCGGGATCGCCACCGCGAAGACGGACGGCGTGAAGAGTTCCATGCTTGCCTCCGCGAAATTTTCCCCGGTGACAGGTTCTTATCGTGCCTTTAGCGCTATCTACAAGGGCTCCGGACCAAGCGCCGCAGCGCAGCACCCTTGCGAAGCGGCGCGTCTGCGCGTACGCAAAGCGCCAAATTCACGCAAGGCGGAGATGAATTCATGGCCAGACCCAAGATTGCCCTGATCGGCGCGGGACAGATCGGTGGCACGCTTGCCCACCTCGCAGCAATGAAGGAACTGGGCGACGTCGTCCTGTTCGACATCGCCGAGGGCACGCCCGAGGGCAAGGCGCTCGATATCGCCGAGTCCGGCCCCTCGGAAGGCTTCGACGCCGCGCTGAAAGGCACGCAGGACTACGCCGACATCGCTGGCGCCGACGTCTGCATCGTGACCGCCGGTGTGCCGCGCAAGCCCGGCATGAGCCGCGACGACCTGCTGGGCATCAACCTCAAGGTCATGAAGTCGGTCGGCGAAGGCATCGCCGAACACGCACCCAACGCCTTTGTGATCTGCATCACCAACCCGCTGGACGCGATGGTCTGGGCTCTGCAGCAGTTCTCGGGCCTGCCCGCGAACAAGGTCTGCGGCATGGCAGGCGTGCTGGATTCGGCCCGCTTCCGCCACTTCCTGAGCCTGGAATTCGGCGTCTCGATGAAGGACGTCACCGCCTTCGTTCTGGGTGGCCACGGCGACACGATGGTGCCCTCGGTCCGCTATTCGACCGTTGCCGGCATCCCCCTGCCCGACCTGATCGACATGGGCTGGACCACCAAGGACAAGCTGGACGCCATCGTGCAGCGCACCCGTGACGGCGGCGCCGAGATCGTCGGCCTGCTGAAGACCGGCTCGGCCTTCTACGCGCCGGCCACTTCGGCCATCGAAATGGCCGAAGCCTATCTCAAGGACCAGAAGCGCGTCCTGCCCTGCGCGGCATACTGCGATGGCGATTTCGGCCTGAACGGCATGTATGTCGGCGTGCCCACCGTGATCGGTGCCGGCGGCATCGAGAAAATCGTCAACATCAAGCTGACCAAGGAAGAGCAGGAAATGTTCGACACCTCGGTCAAGGCAGTCCAGGGCCTGGTCGAGGCCTGCAAGGGCATCGACAGCTCGCTGGCATAAGCCAGGTCCGAACAGAAAAACCAAACGCCCGGGCCAAGCACCCGGGCGTTTTGCTTTTGCGGACGGCCCCCTGGACGGTCGCCCGGGGCTGGTAGCGCTCGCTGCGAATCACCTTTCCCATAAGGGCTTGCGAATATGTGATCACAGCTTTCGGGGCTGTGATCACAAATGTCGGAAAACCGGCCCAATCTCGCCGATGCGGCAAAATATCGGTTCTAACCGACCCCGTAGACTGCCTAGGTAGGGAAAATCCGCAGCAACACGGGGACAGACGACCCATGAACATCCACGAATACCAGGCCAAGGCCCTCCTGCGCAGCTACGGGGCGCCTGTCTCGGACGGCCGCGTTGTCCTGAAAGCCGAAGAAGCCAAGACCGCCGCCGGCGCGCTGGACGGTCCGCTCTGGGTCGTCAAGGCACAGATCCACGCAGGCGGCCGCGGCAAGGGCTCCTTCAAGGAGGCCGACGCAGGCGAGAAGGGCGGCGTCCGCCTGGCCAAATCCGTGGAAGAGGCCGAGATGGAGGCCAAGCGGATGCTGGGCCGCACCCTGGTGACCAAGCAGACCGGCGACGCCGGCAAGCAGGTCAACCGTATCTACATCGAGGACGGCTCGGGCATCGAGACCGAGATGTACCTGGCCCTGCTCGTCGACCGCCAGACCAGCCGCGTCTCCTTTGTCGCCTCGACCGAGGGTGGCATGGACATCGAGGAAGTGGCCGAGAGCACCCCGGAAAAGATCCTGTCCTTCTCCGTCGACCCGGCCACCGGCTACCAGGCCTTCCACGGCCGCCGCATCGCCTTCAACCTGGGCCTGACCGGCAAGCAGGTAAAGCAGTGCGTGGCGCTGATGGGCACGCTCTACAAGCTGTTCATCGAGAAGGACATGGAGATGCTGGAGATCAACCCGCTGATCGTGACCGACGCGGGTGATCTGAAATGCCTCGACGCCAAGATGGGTTTTGACGGCAACGCGGTCTACCGCCACGCCGACATCGCCGAACTGCGCGACACCACCGAGGAGGATCCCAAGGAACTGGAAGCCTCCAAGTACGACCTGAACTACATCGCGCTGGACGGCGAGATCGGCTGCATGGTCAACGGCGCGGGCCTTGCGATGGCCACGATGGACATCATCAAGCTGTATGGCGCGGAACCGGCCAACTTCCTCGACGTCGGTGGCGGCGCCACCAAGGAGAAAGTGACCGAGGCGTTCAAGATCATCACCAGCGACCCGAACGTGAAGGGCATCCTGGTCAACATCTTCGGCGGCATCATGCGCTGTGACGTGATCGCCGAGGGCGTGATCGCCGCGGTGAAGGAAGTGGGCCTGCAAGTCCCGCTGGTCGTGCGCCTGGAAGGCACCAACGTCGAGAAGGGCAAGGAGATCATCTCGAACTCCGGCCTCGACGTGATCGCCGCGGATGACCTCAAGGACGGCGCCGAGAAGATCGTGAAAGCGGTCAAGGGCTGATCCTCCGGTCATGGAAACGAAGATCATCAAGACCTCCGGTATCGGCATTCATGTGCTGTTGTTCGGCCTTGTTCTCTTGGCTATCGGCTTGGGCCTTGCCCTGAACATCCTGAGCCTGCGCGGCAGAAGCGACCGGGAGGCCCTGCAGATCGTGGGGCTGGTCTTCATGGTTGTCGGCGCGGTTCCGTTCCTGATGGGGCTGCGCCTGCTCCTGGCCGGGCCGAAAGGCCTGCACCTGACGCCCACCGGCTTTCGGGACGCCCGGATGTTTCGCAACGAGATCCCCTGGTCCGCCCTGCAGTCCGTCACCATCGGAAAGTCCAACAACGGGCGCTGGGATGCCGTCCTGCTGCAGGTCTCTCCGGACGCCTACAAGGCAGCCGGGGTGCGGTTCTTCAGCAAGATGGTGACGTCCCGACCGGACGCCGGCATCGGCTACACCAGGAACATGTTGAGCACGTCCCTGGACGACTTCGGCAACGAGGTGCTCGACTACGCGAACAAGGCCCGGCAACGGGCCGCGTGACACTGGCTGCGGGCGGACCACCCGCCCGCAGCCCCCGAACACATGGCAGGCCCCCCTGCCGAACCTGAGCAAGGAGACCGCCGCAATGGTCGTCCTCTGGAACGTCAACAGCGCAACCCGGGCATGGGGGATGTCCCCCGGTCCCAATTCGTAGATCCGTCCCCATGTCCCGCCCCGACGCCATCCTTCATATCGGCTTCAACAAATGCGGCTCGACCGCCCTGCAGCAATGGCTGGGCGATCAGGCCTCTGCATTGGCCGACCAGGGCATCTGGTATCGCCGGATGGACCCGCGTGACGACGTCGTCTGCACCAATCCGCAGTTGCAGGTCCTGGCCTGCACGCTGGCCGGTGAGGACGTGCCCGCGCGCCCGATGAATGCAGTTCTGGGCATCACCGATCGCGCCAGCCAGGACCGCGTGGCAGAGGACTTTCGCCGCGACTTCGAGGCAAGGGTGGCCAAGGGCGGTTTCGACACCTGGGTCGGATCGAGCGAGGCGCTGGTGGGGCGGAACATGACCCCCGCCGCAACGCAGGCCCTGGCCGACTGGCTGTCATCGCTGTTCGGCCGCGTCCGCTATGTCGCCTATATCCGCCGCCCCGAACCCTGGCTGGTGAGCCTTTATGGCCATCACAAGCGCAGAAGCGGCCGGGACGAATCGCTGGCGGAATTCGCCAAGCGCGTCGGTCAGGCCCCCTTCGCCCGGCTCCTGGGCATGTGGCAACAGGCCGTGGGCCCCGAGGCACTGGACGTGCGGCTGTTCCGCGAAGACTGGCTGCGCGGCAGTGGCCTGGTCGAGGACTTCGCGAGCGTCCTGGGCCTGCCGCGCGGCGTGGTGGAAACGCGCGCCAAGCGGCTCAACACCTCGTTCCGGGACGGGCTGCGCGGGCTGATGCCGATGGCCCGCGCCCCGAAACGGCCCAGCCTTTCCGCCGAAACCCGCAGCGCCATTGCCACCCGCAATGCCGTGACAATGGCCTGGATCGAAGGTCACTGCTTTGCCGACCGGCGCGCCGAGTTCCGGACCTGGGCGGCAGAATAGACCCGATAACAGACACGACACAGAACGAGAGCCTGCCAGCAAGATGACCGAAACCGCCGCACAGAGCCCCTTCGCCCCCCGTTCCGACGGGACCCGGCGCTGTGTCGTGCATATCGGCCTGTCCAAGACGGGCACGACCGCGATCCAATCCGTGCTGCATGCCAACTGGGGCCTGCTCAAGACGCGCGGCCTGTTCTTTCCCAACCTCTACGGCGAGCGCTACGCGCAGATTTCATTGTCGGCCTATGTGCAGCTCGCCTCGGGCGATGACCTGCCGCAATACATTGCGCGCCGCCTGCCGCTGGAGACGCCCGAGAAACGGGCCGCCTTCGTGCAGGGCTTCCCGGCGCGGCTGCACAACGCGATCAACGAGGTCGCCAACCTGCAAGGCCCCGGCACGGTGCTGTTGTCCTGCGAGGACCTGTCGCTGAGCGTGCGCACGGATGAACAGTTCCGCATCCTGCGCGAGCTGATCGAACCGCGGTTCGACGAAGTGACCTATCTCGTCTACATCCGCCGCCAGGAAGACCGCATCCTGAGCCGCTATTCCCAGACCCTGCGCGGGGGCGTGTCGCACACGCTGGACGAATTCATGACCAACCCGGCGCTCTACGACACCCGCACGGTGCTGGACCGCTGGGCCGCCCATGTCGGGCGCGACCGCCTGCACGTGCGCCTGTTCGACCGCAGCACCCTGGACGGCGGCGACCTGATGCAGGATTTCTTCGGCCTCTTCGGGGTGAACCCTTCCGAGCTGTCTATCTCGGAGCGCAGCAACGAAGCCTACTGGCCCGAGGCCGTGCCCTTCCTTGTCCGGATGAACCAATTGCTGCCGGAACTTGGGGATCGCCTGCCTGCCGGGTTCCGCGCGCGCCTGGTGCAGGCGCTGGACGGGGCCGCCGCCGGCCGCGAGAAACTGCGCCTGACGCCGGAACAGGCGCAGGAAATCCGCCGCCGCAACGCCCCGCATGAGAAGGCGATCCTGGAAACCTATTTCCCCGAGCGCGAGACGCTGTTCCCCGAGCGCCCGCTGCCCGCGCCACAGGCGCAGGAGGCGGACGACGAGGCCGATGCCGTCGCCCGTGTCGCCATCGAGGTCCTGCTGGACTGGTGGGACGAAATGACGGTGGCGAAACGCACCGAAGCCGCCGCAAGACAGGAGGTCGACCACATTGAGACCTTCTGACCAGCGGCCCCTTTCATCGCCTGCTTGCAGGCCCAACCCGACGCCGCGCAGCCGCGCTGCTTGATCATCACCCAAAGACAGGAAAGCACATGGCCGTCCTCATCGATGAAAACACCAAAGTGATCTGCCAGGGCCTCACCGGCTCGCAAGGCACCTTCCACACCGAGCAGGCGATTGCCTACGGCACCAAGATGGTCGGCGGCGTGACCCCGGGCAAAGGCGGACAGACGCACCTGGACCTGCCGGTCTTCAACTCGGTCCACGAGGCCAAGCATGTGACCGAGGCCAATGCCTCTGTGATCTATGTCCCGCCGCCCTTCGCCGCGGATTCGATCCTCGAAGCCATCGACGCCGAAATGGAACTGATCGTCTGCATCACCGAGGGCATCCCGGTGCTGGACATGATGAAGGTCAAGCGCGCGCTGGAAACTTCGCAATCCGTCCTGATCGGCCCGAACTGCCCCGGTGTCATCACGCCCGACGCCTGCAAGATCGGCATCATGCCCGGCCACATCCACAAACGCGGCAAGGTCGGGGTCGTGTCGCGTTCCGGCACGCTGACTTACGAGGCGGTCAAGCAGACCACCGACGTGGGCCTGGGCCAGTCGACCTGCGTCGGCATCGGCGGCGACCCGATCAAGGGCACCGAGCATATCGACGTGCTGGAATGGTTCCTGGCTGACGATGAGACCGAGGCGATCATCATGATCGGCGAGATCGGCGGCTCCGCCGAGGAGGAAGCGGCACAGTTCCTGGCCGACGAAAAGAAGAAGGGCCGCTGGAAGCCCACCGCCGGTTTCATTGCCGGCCGCACGGCGCCTCCGGGCCGCCGCATGGGCCACGCGGGCGCGATCGTCGCCGGCGGCAAGGGCGGCGCCGAGGACAAGATCGAGGCGATGAACGCCGCCGGCATCGTGGTGGCCGACAGCCCCGCGACGCTGGGAGAGGCCGTGCTGAAGGCCATCGGCTGAACGCGGCGCCGGGCGCCCTGCCCGGCATGACCTGACCCAACGGCCCGGCCCGGAGAGATCCGGACCGGGCGCCACATCAGGAGGCCCCGGGGAAGGCCCGGGGCACGGAGAGGACAGATGGCACGCGGTGTCACGGATCGGCGGAAGAACGGCAGCGCGGCCAGCGCATTGCCGGAGGCTGTCGTACCGACAACCGGTGCTGCCGCCCTGTCGCCGGATTTCCCCCCAGACATGCACCATGCGGCGCCCCAACTTCTGGCGCAGGTCCGGACGCACTTCCGTAGCCCGGTCTTCCATCGTCTCATGCCCGCGGCTCCCCTGTCCGGTCCGTCAAGCCTTCACGGGAACGCCCGCCGTGACATACTGGGACCGGAATTGAAGAGCGCAGAGATTGTTATGAGTCGGGCAAGCATGCAGCCGAAGCGGGAGACCTCCGGGCACTGGCGGCTGGTGAACCTTGCGACCGGTGCGCTGCTGCTCAGCTGCTGTCTTGCCGGATGGGCAGCGGGCGCGCCGCTGTGCCTGTCGTGCAATGCCGCCCCGCTAGACGAGGTGCATCCATGACAGCCGCCACGACGAACATGCCTACGTCACCGGGCCATGCAACAAGGACCTGTTTCCTCACTGAACGGACCTTGTCGTGGCGCGCCGGTCGGCAGCATTTCCCGATGGCCCTTCCTTTCATGTTCATCGGTTACCTGGAGACATTGGTCGCCATCCTCCGATGGCTTGCCAAACCCTCTCACCCCGGTCCCAACGAATACGGTCCCAACCCCAACGAGGTGCCTCAATGACCGACCAAAGCCCCAACGACCTCTTCCATGCCTCCAGCTTCATGCAGGGGCACAACGCGGAGTACCTCGAACAGATGTACGCCCGCTATGCCGCCGATCCGAACGCGGTCGACGATGCCTGGGCCGAGTTCTTTCGCCAGTTGGGCGATGCCGAGGCGGACGTGCGCAAGGAGGCCAGCGGCCCCAGCTGGGCCCGCGCCGACTGGCCGCCTGCGCTCGAGGATGACCTGACCGGGGCGCTGACCGGTGAATGGCCGATGCCCGCCGTTCCGGCCGAGGCCAAGGGCGCCGGCAAGAAGATCAAGGACAAGGCCGCCGAAAAAGGCGTCGAGGTCACGGACGACCAGGTGCAACGTGCCGTGCTGGACAGCATCCGCGCCCTGATGATCATCCGCGCCTACCGGATCCGGGGCCACCTGGCCGCCGATCTTGACCCGCTGGGCCTGCGCGACACCTCGAACCACCCCGAGCTTGATCCCAAGTCCTATGGCTTCACCGAGGGCGACATGGATCGCCCGATCTTCATCGACAACGTGCTGGGCCTGCAGATCGCATCGCTGCGCGAGATCCTGTCGATCATCAAGCGCACCTATTGCGGCACCTTCGCCCTGCAGTACATGCACATCTCGGACCCCGAACAGGCCAGCTGGCTGAAGGAGCGGATCGAGGGCTTTGGCAAGGAGGTCAAGTTCACCCGCGAAGGCCGCAAAGCGATCCTGAACAAGATGGTCGAGGCCGAGGGCTTCGAGAAGTTCCTGCACGTCAAGTACATGGGCACCAAGCGGTTCGGCCTCGACGGTGGCGAAAGCCTGATCCCCGCGATGGAGCAGATCATCAAGCGCGGCGGCAACCTGGGCGTCAAGGAGATCGTCATCGGCATGCCGCACCGCGGCCGCCTGTCGGTGCTGGCGAACGTGATGAACAAGCCCTACAAGGCGATCTTCAACGAATTCCAGGGCGGCAGCTTCAAGCCCGAGGACGTGGACGGTTCGGGCGACGTGAAATACCACCTCGGCGCCTCTTCCGACCGCACCTTTGACGGCCATCCGGTCCACCTGTCGCTGACCGCCAACCCCAGCCACCTCGAGGCGGTGAACCCGGTGGTCC
This sequence comes from Antarctobacter albus, assembly GCF_900101505.1. Lineage (GTDB taxonomy): Bacteria > Pseudomonadota > Alphaproteobacteria > Rhodobacterales > Rhodobacteraceae > Antarctobacter > Antarctobacter albus. Next base: position 258,326 of record NZ_FMZI01000003.1, on the reverse strand, counting down.
TGGGCAAGGTCCGCGCCAAGCAGGACCAGTACCACGACCATGACCGCATCCAGGTCATGCCGATCCTTCTGCACGGCGACGCGGCCTTTGCCGGCCAGGGCGTGGTGGCGGAATGTTTCGCCCTGTCGGGCCTGCGCGGGCACCGCACCGGCGGCACGATCCACATCGTCGTGAACAACCAGATCGGCTTTACCACCGCGCCGCACTTCTCGCGCTCGTCGCCCTATCCCACCGACAACGCGCTGGTGGTCGAGGCGCCGATCTTCCACGTCAACGGCGACGACCCCGAGGCCGTGGTGCATGCCGCCAAGGTCGCAACCGAGTTCCGCCAGAAATTCGGCAAGGACGTGGTCATCGACATCTTCTGCTATCGCCGGTTCGGTCACAACGAGGGCGACGAGCCCATGTTCACCAACCCGATCATGTACAACAAGATCAAGAAGCAGAAGACGACGCTGACTCTCTACACGGAACGGCTGGTCAAGGACGGTCTGATCCCCGAGGGCGAGATCGAGGACATGAAGGCCGCCTTCCAGGCGCTGCTGAACGAGGAATTCGAGGCCGGCAAGGTCTATCGCCCGAACAAGGCGGACTGGCTGGATGGCCGGTGGAGCCACCTCGACAAGCAGAAAGAGGGCAAGTACCAGCGCGGCAAGACCTCGATTTCCGAAAAGGCCCTGGCCGACGTCGGCAGCGCCCTGACCCATCTGCCCGATGGTTTCCCGGTACACCGCACCGTGGGACGTCTGCTGGAAAGCCGCGCCAAGATGTTCGAGACCGGCGAAGGCTTTGACTGGGCCACGGCCGAGGCACTGGCCTTCGGCTCGTTGCAACTGGAGGGCTACCCGGTGCGCCTTGCGGGCCAGGACTCGACCCGCGGCACCTTCTCGCAGCGCCATTCGGGCATCGTGAACCAGGAGACCGAAGAGCGTTACTACCCGCTCAACAACATCCGCGAAGGACAGGCCCGGTTCGAGGTGATCGACAGCGCCCTGTCGGAATACGCGGTGCTGGGGTTCGAATACGGTTATTCGCTGGCGGAACCCAATGCGCTGACCCTCTGGGAGGCGCAGTTCGGCGATTTCGCCAACGGCGCGCAGATCATGTTCGACCAGTTCATCAGCTCGGGTGAATCGAAATGGCTGCGGATGTCGGGCCTTGTCTGCCTGCTGCCGCACGGCTTCGAGGGCCAGGGGCCAGAACACTCGTCGGCGCGTCTGGAACGCTTCCTGCAGATGTGCGGGCAGGACAACTGGATCGTGGCGAACTGTTCGACGCCCGCGAACTATTTCCACATCCTGCGCCGTCAGCTGCACCGGACCTTCCGCAAGCCGCTGATCCTGATGACGCCGAAATCGCTGCTGCGGCACAAACTCTGCGTGTCGAGCGCCGACATGTTCACCACCAATTCCTCGTTCCACCGGGTTCTCTGGGACAGCGCGGAATCCGGCGAGAGCGAAACCAAGCTGGTGGCCGACGACAAGATCAAGCGCGTGGTGATGTGTTCGGGCAAGGTCTACTACGACCTGCTCGAGGAACGCGACGCGCGCGGCATCGACGATGTCTACCTGCTCCGGGTCGAACAGTTCTATCCCTTCCCGGCGATTTCGCTGGTCAAGGAACTGGAACGCTTCAAGGGGGCCGAGATGCTCTGGTGCCAGGAAGAGCCCAAGAACCAGGGCGCCTGGGGCTTTATCGAACCCAATATCGAATGGGTGCTGGGCCGTATCGGCGCCACGCATCCGCGCCCGCGCTACGTGGGCCGCGCCACATCGGCCAGCCCCGCAACGGGCCTGGCCAGCCAGCACAAAGCACAGCAAGAGGCGCTTGTTGACGAAGCGCTGACAGTGGAAGGAAAGTAAGACCATGACCGAAGTGCGTGTTCCCACACTTGGGGAATCGGTGACCGAAGCAACGGTCGCAACCTGGTTCAAGAAGCCCGGCGATGCCGTGGCGGTGGACGAAATGCTCTGCGAGCTTGAAACCGACAAGGTCACGGTCGAGGTTCCCTCGCCCGTCGCCGGAACGCTGAGCGACATCGTTGCCGCCGAAGGTGAGACCGTGGGCGTCGATGCCCTGCTGGCCAATATCTCGGAAGGGGCCGCTGGCGCCGAAAGCGCGCCCGCGGCCAAACCCGAACCGACGGCCGAGGCCAAGGAAAGCAGCGGCGGCGGCGAGAGCGTCGACGTCATGGTGCCGACGCTGGGCGAAAGCGTATCCGAGGCGACCGTTTCGACCTGGTTCAAGAAGGTCGGCGACACGGTCGCGCAGGATGAGATGCTCTGCGAACTGGAAACCGACAAGGTGTCCGTCGAGGTGCCCGCCCCCGCCGCCGGCACGCTGACAGAGATCGTCGCCGAGGAAGGCACCACCGTGCAGGCGGACGCCAAGCTGGCGGTCCTGTCCTCGGGCGGGGCCGCCGTGGCCGCCGCTCCGGCGCCGGACGAGGCCGCGCAGGGGAAGCAGTACCAGACCCCGCCCGCCGGCGACGGCGGTCCGGGCAAGGACATCAAGGACGGCCCCGCCGCCGAGAAGGCAATCGCCGAGGCCGGGATCAAGCGCGAGCAGGTGCAGGGCACCGGCCGTGACGGTCGTGCCACCAAGGCCGATGTAGCCGCCGCCGTGGCTGCCGCATCCGCCGCGCCTGCCGCATCGGCCCCCGCCTCCGCGCCGCGCGCGCCGGTCCCGGCCGAGGACGCGGGCCGCGAGGAGCGGGTCAAGATGACCCGCCTGCGCCAGACCATCGCCCGCCGTCTCAAGGACGCGCAGAACACCGCCGCGATCCTGACCACCTACAACGAGGTGGACATGACCGAGACGATGGCCCTGCGGAAGGAGTACAAGGACCTCTTCGAGAAGAAGCACGGCGCACGGCTCGGCTTCATGTCCTTCTTCACCAAGGCCTGCTGCCACGCCCTGAAGGAGGTGCCCGAGGTCAACGCGGAGATCGACGGAAACGAGATCGTCTACAAGAACTTCGTGCACATGGGCATCGCTGCGGGCACGCCTCAGGGCCTCGTGGTTCCGGTGATCCGCGACGCGGACAAGATGAGCTTTGCCGAAATCGAGAAGGCGATCGCCGAGAAAGGCAAGCGCGCCCGTGACGGCAAGCTGTCGATGGCGGAAATGCAGGGCGGCACCTTCACCATCTCCAACGGCGGTGTCTATGGCTCGCTGATGTCCTCACCGATCCTGAACCCCCCGCAGTCGGGTATTCTTGGCATGCACAAGATCCAGGACCGTCCGATGGTCATCAACGGCGAGATCAAGATCCGCCCGATGATGTACCTGGCGCTGAGCTACGATCACCGCATCGTCGACGGCAAAGGCGCAGTGACCTTCCTTGTCCGCGTCAAGGAAGCACTGGAAGACCCGCGCCGGTTGCTGATGGATCTGTGATCGGTGGGGGGAAACCCCACCCTACGGCCGGGCGAACATGCGCCCGGCCAAACCCGGCCTTGTATGGATCGATGTCGCCTCTTTCGTTCAAAATCGCCTTCGGGTTTTGCGTTTTGATCGCAGCCTTGAACCTGGCTATGGTCAGTGTCGGTCTTGCGACGCAGCCAATCGAAATTGTCCTGAATTCTCACATTCCATCTTTTGCCCTAAACGCACTCCTATGGGGCGGTTTGGCCGTTTGTATCTTTTACTTGCATGTATGGGCTTTGGGGTTCGCCGCCGCGCTGTGTGCGAAAGTCGCACTTTCGATTTGGCAGGCGGCCACCTTTGACGGTACGCCACTTCGCGACGAGTATCTTGCGGGGTACTCAATGACGATCCTGATCCAATTGGCCTCGGTGGCCTTCGTCACAGAGTTCGTGACAAGGGCCTGGCGCAAGGGGTACTTGGTATGACGCCTGCCCTCGCCGCCTGCATGCGCAACGAAGGAATCTTCGTGCTGGAATGGCTGGCGCATCATCGCGCGCTCGGCTTTGAGCAGGTCATCGTCGTGACGAACGATTGCACCGACGGGTCGGATACGCTGCTGGATGCGCTCTCGGCGCGTGGTCTCGTCACTCATATCCGGCAAGACGTCCCCAAGGGCTCGGCGCCGCAGGACAGTGGCATGGACCTTGTCCTGGCTCATGCGCGCGATCAGGGCATCACCCATGTCCTGCACATCGACAGCGACGAGTTCCTCGCGCTGCTGGACGGCACGCTGGCGGACCTGCTGGCCCGCACGGATCAGGCCGATTGCGTCGCGATCCCCTGGCGGGCGTTCGGCGACAGTGGTGTGACCGACTGGACGCCCGGCGACCTGGTGACAGAGCGCAATACCCGCGCCGAACCGCGCCCCGTCCCGCGAGAGACCAAGACCAAGTGCCTGTTCAAACTGGCCAGTTTTGCCCGCGCCACGGATCACAACCCGCTCGACCCGCAGGTGCCAGAGCCCGTGGTGATGACGCCGGATGGAGAAAGGCTGGACAATCGCACGCTCTACAATGCGAAAAGCGCCCGGTTCCGCCCGCATTACATCGCCGCCCGCGCCAGGACCGCGCAATTGTTTCACTATGCGATCCGGTCCGAGGACTGTTTCCTGATGAAGAACAATCGCGGCGACGGCCAGGGTAAGCTGGGCGAGGGGAAATACCACCTGAACAGCGCATGGCACCGCGCCGCCAACCGCAACGAGGTCGAGGAAAGGCGCCTTGCCGACTGCGCCCCGGCCCTGCGCGCAACCCTGGCAGAGTGGCGACGTGATCCGGCCAATACACAGGCCGAGGCCGCCTGCCAGGCGTGGTTCGGGAACACCCGTGCCCAGTTGCTGACCCCTGTGAACCGCGCGGCCTGGACGCGCAGAAAGGCCCCGGCATGACCGAAACGGCCCGCCACTCGAAGGTGCCGGGGCAAGCCCGGGACGGAGGGACACGATGACGCCCGAGCTGACCGCCCTCACCCTCGCCGCGCTGTTGCAGGTGGTGCAATACGTCCTGATGTCCGTGCCCGCCAACCTCGAACTGGGCATGGGCAAGACCATGAGCCCGCGCGACCGCGACCGGCTGGGCGGGTCGCTGGAGGACCAGCTGTCGGTGAAAACCGCCCGTCTGAAACGCGCGCTCGACAACCATTTCGAAGGGCTGATCCTTTTCGCCATCGCCGTTTTCGTCATCACCTGGTCGGACCAGGGCAACGGGATCACGGCGGCACTTTCGGGCCTCTACCTGCTGGCGCGCATCCTCTACGTGCCGGCCTACTACTTCGGCTGGGCGCCCTGGCGGTCCCTGATCTGGCTGGCGGGCTTCGCCGCCACCGTCCTCATGCTGCTGCTGGCAGTGCTGTGACACTTCCAGATCGGACATATCCGCTGTGGACAAAACACAGGCCCGACCCTTCTTTGAGAAAAATCATCCCGGGGAGCCTGCCACCGGCAGCCGGGGCGCCACGCGCCAACGCCTCCCCTGAACAACGACAGTGAAAGGAAAACGACATGGCACAATACGACGTCATCGTGATCGGCGCGGGCCCCGGCGGCTACGTCGCCGCGATCCGCTGCGCGCAACTGGGGCTGAAAACCGCCTGCGTCGAGGGACGCGAGACCCTGGGCGGCACCTGCCTGAACGTGGGCTGCATCCCCTCCAAGGCGCTCTTGCACGCCAGCCACCAGCTGCACGAGGCCGAGCACAACTTTGCTAAGATGGGCCTCAAGGGCAAGGCGCCCTCGGTCGACTGGAAACAGATGCTGGCCTACAAGGACGACGTGATCGGCCAGAACACCAAGGGCATCGAGTTCCTGTTCAAGAAGAACAAGATCGACTGGCTCAAGGGCTGGGGCTCGATCCCCGAGGCGGGCAAGGTCAAGGTCGGTGACGAGGTCCACGAGGCCAAGAACATCATCATCGCATCGGGGTCCGAGGCCTCGCCCGTGCCCGGCGCGGACGTGACCGTCGACGAAAAGGTTGTCGTGACCTCGACCGGCGCGCTGGAGCTGGGCAAAGTGCCGAAAAAGATGATCGTCATCGGCGCCGGAGTCATCGGTTTGGAAATGGGCTCGGTCTATGCGCGCCTCGGCACCGAGGTGCAGGTGATCGAATTCCTCGACGCGATCACGCCCGGCATGGACGCCGAAGTGCAGCGCCAGTTCAAGAAGATCCTCGAAAAACAGGGCATGAGCTTTGTCATGGGGGCGGCGGTGCAAAAGGTCGAAGCGACCAAGACCAAGGCCAAGGTGACCTACAAGCTGCGCAAGGACGACAGCGAGGAAACCGTGGACGCGGACGTGGTGCTCTGCGCCACCGGGCGGCGCCCCTTCACCGAAGGGCTGGGCCTGGACAAGCTGGGCATCGAGATGAGCGAGCGCGGCCAGATCAAGACCGACGGCCAGTGGCGCACCAACGTGCCGGGCGTCTATGCCATCGGCGACGTGATCGACGGCCCGATGCTGGCACACAAGGCCGAGGACGAGGGCATGGCCTGCGCCGAGGTGATCGCCGGCAAACACGGCCACGTCAACTATGGCGTGATCCCGGGCGTGATCTATACCGCCCCCGAGGTGGCCAGTGTCGGCCAGACCGAGCAGGAGCTGAAGGATGCGGGCCGCGCCTACAAGGTCGGCAAGTTTTCCTTCATGGGCAATGCGCGGGCCAAGGCCGTGTTCCAGGGTGAGGGCTTCGTCAAGCTGCTGGCCGACAAGGAAACCGACCGCGTGCTGGGCTGCCATATCATCGGACCGGGCGCGGGCGACCTGATCCACGAGATCTGCGTGGCGATGGAGTTTGGCGCCTCCGCCGAGGACGTGGCCCTGACCTGCCACGCGCACCCGACCTTCTCCGAGGCGGTGCGCGAAGCGGCGCTGGCCTGTGGCGACGGTCCGATCCACATGTGATCGACACAACACAAACGGACGTCCCCCGGGGCGTCCGATCCCCAGACCCGCGCCCCCTTGGTCGCGGGTCTTTTCTTTGGGCGGCGTCCCTCATCCCCGAAATACAACCAAAATAATGCTTTCGGCAAATTCAACTCTCCCCTAACGTTAAGAGACGCGAGGGAAAGCACATGTCCGAAAATGATCTCGACTCTGCCGAGGCCGTGGCCCTGGCCGGTTTGCGTACCGCCGAAAACATCTCACGGATGATGTTTGAAGCCGTCGAAGCTCAACAGGCGCGCCAACAGGCCCAATTGCAGGAAACGGCAGAGGCCATCGCGAAGATTCTGAACCCAGGAAAAGATTGAAAAGGAATGCCATCATGGTCGAAACCGTCAATCCACAAGTCACCGACGCGGTGACGCAGTCCAACGTCAAGGTTGTCAGCGAAGCGCCCGCAATGGCCCTTGGGTCGCTCTACCAGGCGATGTCGCACAGCACCGGCATCCTTTTCGAAAACGCCGTGAACGCCCAGCAGCAGGCCAATATCCTGGCCCAGGCCGCGGCGAACCAGGGCGTCATGCAGATGTACAGCCTCAAGTCCGGCACTCACAGCCTGCAGGATGCCGTGGACGCATCCGAACCGACCAAAGGCAAGCCCGCCTCCGGAGGGTCCTGAGCATGCCCGAAACCGAAAACCCCCAGGTCACGGATGCCGTCAGCCAGAGCAATCTGTCCGTCCTGGGCCAGGCGGCCGCCCACGCCGTCGCCACCAGCCTTCAGGCCTCGTCCAGTGCGGCGGGCTTGCGGGTGGCTGCTCTGCAGAGCGGCTCTACCAACATGACGCTCTTGCGGCAGGCCGTGATCGTGCGGGCCGCTGCCGGGCTGACACCGTAAGGGGGATCATCATGCCAAACATGGCAAACAGCCAGGTCACCGATACAGTCAGCCAGACGACGCTGATGACGCTGGGGACCGCCGGCTCCGTGGCGCAGGCGCTGTTGTCACAGGGGTTGGTGGCCGCCCTGGCAACAAGCACACAGGCCGCAGCCGCACAGCAGGAGGCCACGCAGGTCTTGGCCGACGCGGCGCTTGCCGCGGCGTTGAAACGGATGGGGCTGGCTTCGGGATCGGGGGACACGCATGGCGGATAAATCCGACACGGCCGCGCCCGGCGGCGCCGAAGTCAACAGCCAGATCGCGGACACCGTCACCAAGCTCCGCCAGATGGCCCCGGCAGAGGCTGCGAACCTGGCCAAGAGCGCCGAGGCAGAGGCCCGCGCCCTGGCGCTCAGCATGGCGCTGCAGGACGCCGTGGCGCATCTGCGCCGGATGCAGGTCCTGAGTGAGGCCGCCATGTCACTGGCGGTATCGAAACAGGCAGAGGGCAATGTCGAAGCGGGCCAGGCAATCATGGACACGGCCAATTCAGCCGTGGACCGCGCCCGCTCGATGCTGGCCGAGGCCGAAAAGGCCCTGGCCTGAGCCTCTGCGCCCGGCGCGGTGCTCCCCCCGCGCCGGGCTTGATCCGGTCACGCGTTGCCCGGGTCGATCCCGACAACCAGCGCCGCGTCATATCCCGACGCCTGTTCGCGGATCGCGGCAAAGGCGCCCTCGCCCGCACGTTGCGCGATCCAGTCGTCCCGGTTCATCGTGTCGCGCGGGTCCTCGCGCTCGTTGTAGGGGACGACTGCCTGGAACAGGTATTCGCTGAGCGCATCGGGAAAGAAGATCTGGCTGGTCAGAACGCTGCGCTCATCCAGGAAGACCTTGTAGTGGATATGCGTCGTGCGGCCCGGATACCAGCCGGGATAGATCGTGTCGAACGTCGCCACGCCCCGGTCGCCGGTGGTCTGCGTTCCGCGCAGGAATGTCTCGCCCCGCGCGTCGAAGTCGGTGCCCCGGTTCCTGTAGCCCGAGTAGATCCCGCGCGCATCGCAATGCCAGATGTCCACGCGGGCCCCTTCGATCGGTTGGCAATCCGCGTCGACCACCTGCAATTGCAGGCGCATCGCCTCGCCCTCGCGCCCCTCGGTGATGTCGCGGCGGACAAGCTCGGGATCGAAGTAGTAGGGCCCTTCGGTCGTCTCCGGCAGGACCATGCAGACATTGGGCGTGATCAGCCCGGCTGCCTCGGCCTGCGCGCGCGCCGCTCGGGGAAAGGCGCCCACCCCAGCCACGGCGATGGGAGAGGCGGCAAATCCGGCCAGAAGGGCGCGGCGCGTCGTCGAAGCTGTGCTCATGCGGATGTCCTTTCGATCCTGTTCACAGGATGAAACGGATCAGGACGCGGTTTCGCTCTCCGTGCTGGTGAACATGGCCTGTGCAGCGGCGCACCATCCGGCGCGCTCCGTCACCACAGCCGGGGCTTGGCGTACTCCGGATAGGTCCGGTCATAGTCCTTGCCGCCATGTTCGCCCTCCGACATGTCGGCCAGGATCTCTCCGGTGGTGGGCAGTCCGTCCGACAGATCCCCGCAGGTCCAGAGGCGTGAGCGCATCAGTGCCTTGGCGCATTGGGTATAGACTTCTGCCACCTCCAGCACGATCACCGTGGCGGGCAGGCGGTCGCCCTTGGCAAAGCTGCGGCGCAGGTCCTCGTCATCGGTCAGGTATGCCCGCCCGTTGACCCGCACGGTGGTGTTTGTCCCCGGCACCAGAAACAGCAGCGCGGCGCGCCCGTCCTGCACGATGTCCCGCAGGCAATCGAGCCGGTTGTTCCCCCACCAGTCCGGCATCAACACCGTCCGTTCATCCGCCACCCGCACCACAGGCCCGTCGTCGCCACGCGGCGAGCCATGCACGCCCTCCGGTCCTACGGTCGACAGGACGGCGAACCGCGCGCCTTCGATCCAGCGGCGATAAAGCGGCGTCAGGTGCTGCGCCACCTTTTTGATCGACGAGGGCACGGGCGCTTCGTAATGCGCGTGCAACTCCTCAAGCGTGGTGATTTTCGGCATCGAACCCGGCCTCCTTCATGAGCGCGTTAGAGGCGGTCTCCACCTCTGTCTCGAGCCTTTCGAGAAAAGCGTATTTTTCCAGCCCCGGCTGGATCACCGGCAGGAATTCCACAACCGCCAGCCCGGGCTTGCGGTAGATGCCCTTGCGTGGCCAGAACAGGCCGACGTTTGTCGCCGCAGGCACGCAGGGCTGGCCCGTCTGTTCGTAGAGGATCGCGGTGCCGACCTTGAAGGGCGCCTTTACCCCCGGCGCGATGCGGGTGCCCTGCGGGTAGATGATGAGCTGGCCGGGAACGGCGGCACCGCGCGCCACATCCTTGATCATGCGTGCGATGGCCTGCCCGCGCTTGCCGCGCTCGACCGGGACACAGCCGATGCGCAGGGCGTACTGGCCGATCACCGGCGCCCACATCAACTCTCGTTTCATGATGAACTTGCCCGCCGGAACGGCGCCGAAGATCAGGATGATGTCCAGGAAACTCTGGTGCTTGGAGGCGATCAGAACCTCGCCCTGCGGGACCTCACCGCGCACCTCCGTGCGCAGCCCGACCATAAGGCGCGCAGTCAGGCGGACCCAGCGGCAATAGGTGCGGCAGGCCGTGCGGGCCCCGTGGCGCGACACCAGCGCCCAAGGCAGAAAGACGATCCCCATGATCGCCATCATGGCGTACATCTGGATCACGAACAGGAACGACATCACCCATCGCATCAGGCCAATTCTCCCAGGACACGGCGCGCGGCCAGTTCGGTTGCGAAAAAGGCCACCACGGCAGCCAGCGGCGGCACGAACAGCGGCCAGAGCCATTGCAGCCCGGCAAAGCGCAGCCCGGTCAGGATGCCCCCCGTATCCCCGCCCGCCGGCATGACCAGCAGGGCCAGCAGGCCGATCAGGGTGCCCGCCGCCGCCCCCGCCAGCGTCCGCAGGGTAAAGCGGCGCACAAAGGCCCCCGCGATATAACCGTCGGTGGCGCCGACCAGCCGCAGCACCGCGATGACCTGCGCGTTCGCCGCCAGTGCCGCGTTGGCGGCCAGCGTCACCATCGCCCCGGTGGCCGCGCCGATCAGCAGGATCGCCACCCAGCCCAGAAGGCGCAGCCGTCCCGCCGCCGTCACCAGCGGCCGCCGCCAGCGGCTGTGTTCGTCCAAGACCGCGCCAGGCGCCTCGGCCTGCAACCGCAGGCGGAGGCCGTCGGCGTCGTAGCCGTCGCCGGTTTCCTGCACCTCGACAAGCTGCGGCATGGGAAGGCTCTCGACCGGCAGGTCGGGGCCGAACCAGGGTTCCAGCAGCGCGCGCTGCTCCTCGGGCGACAGCGCCCGGGCCGAGGCGACGCCGGGCGTCTGTTCCAGCACCCGAAGGACGGCGGCGGTCTGCGCCGCAAGCTGTCCCTCGGGCGCCGAAATACGGATGGTCGAGGCGCGGGCCAGGTCCTCTCCCCAGCTGGTCGCCAGGCGCCCCGCCGCCAGCGACAGCGCCAGGGCAAAGACCGTCAGAAAGGCCATCGCGGCGGCGGTGAACAGTGTCAGCCGCACGGTAAAGCCCGCCGGGGGCACCACCCGGTCGGCGCCCGCGTCCCGGGCCGCCAGGGTCTTGATCCGGTCCAGCGCGCTCATAGATCCACCCCCGCCGCCTGCAGCGTGCCGCCGGCTATACGCAGGTTGCGCGCGTTCACAAGGCTCTTGGCCGCGCGGATCAGCATGAGGTCATGGGTGGCGATCATCACGGTCTTGCCCATCCGGTTGAGCTCGACCAGCAGGCGCAGCAGGCGCTGGGACATTTCCCAGTCGACGTTGCCGGTGGGTTCATCGGCCAGGATCACATCCGGCGACAGGATCAGCGCCCGGGCCAGCGCGGCGCGCTGGCGTTCGCCCCCCGACAATTCCGGCGGCAGGGCCTCGAACTTCTCGGTCAGGCCGACCCATGTCATCAGCTCGCGCAGGTTGTCGGCCTGGTCGGGCGAGGCCTGCCCCGAGACCGTCAGCGGCAGGGCCACGTTCTCGGCCACCGGCAGGTGGTCGAGGAACTGGCAATCCTGGTGCACGACGCCGATCCGACGCCGGGCCATCGCCACCGCGTCGCGGTCCATCGCGGCCAGGTCCTCGTCAAAGATCGACACCTGCCCTTCGGTCGGGCGCAGCGCTCCGTAGCAGAGTTTCAGGAAGGTTGTCTTGCCCGAGCCGGACGGCCCGGTCAGGAAATGGAACGACCCCGGAGCAAGCTGCAGGCTGACCCCGGAGAGGATCGCCGCGCCGCTGTAGGAATAGGCCACGTTGTCCAGCTCGATCACGGGCGGTTCTGCCTCTGCCTTGTCAGTTTCGCCGGCAGTTTTGCCCGAGCCATCGGGCCGTTGCAACGCAAGCCGCGCAGAATTGGACTTTTCCCGCCGATACGGGCAGCTTAAGGTTCACGCGGGGCGGTGACGCACCGCAAGGGACGGAAAAGACGGGGACAAGACGGAATGCGGCTGGTTTGCCCAAATTGCGGCGCTCAATACGACGTGCCCCTCGAGGTGATCCCCGAGGCGGGCCGCGACGTGCAGTGCTCGAACTGCGGGCATACCTGGTTCCAGAAGCGCGTGACGCAGCCTCCTGCCGCCCGCCCCGAGCGTCCGCCCGAACCCGCGCCGGACCCGACCCCGCCCACCGTAGAGGACCCTGACCTCGACCCGGACGATGACGGCACCAGCGCACCGATCCCGGCGGACACCGCACCGCGCAGCAGCATCGACCCGGAAATGGCCGAGCTGTTCCGCGAGGAACGCGAATTCGAAGCGCGCCAGCGGGCCACCGAAGGGCTGGAAACCCAGCCCGACCTTGGGTTGGAGCCGCCCGCGGAATCCGAACAGGCCCGCCGCGCCCGCGAAAGCCGCGAGCGCATGGCACGGCTCAAGGGCGAGGACGTCCAAGAGCCGCCCAAGCGCCCCGAGCCAAAGGCGGAACCGGAACAGGACGATGCCGCGTTGCACGCCGCCGCAGCGGCTGCGGCGGCCGCCTCGCGGCGCGACATGTTGCCGGATGTCGAAGAGATCAACCAGACCCTCCGCTCGGCCTCGGAACCCCGTGTGGTCGACCGCGACGCCGGTCGCCCGTCACAGACCTCGCCGCGCCAGACCGGCAGCCCCTTTGCCCGCGGCTTCATGCTGGTGGTGATGGTGGCAGCGCTTGGCGTGGGCCTTTACGTTGCGACACCGCGACTCTCGGCGCAGTTCCCGCAGATCGCCCCCTACCTGCAAAGCTATGTCGAAACGGTCAACAAGGGCCGGACATGGCTGGATGCCCGGGTCACGGCCCTGATGCAGCAGCTTGACCAGATGAGCTCCGAGACGGCGGAACCCGCCGATCCCCCGGCGGGCGACTGACACCAGTCCCGATGGGACCGTTCGCTGGCAGGTCCGACGGTGCCCTTTGGCGCCGATGGCGGGACGGCGGGCGGCGCGACGTTGGGGCCAAAGGCCCCGACAAGCGCAGGACGCCGCCGCCGCTGCGCTTCAGACCCGCCCTTTCCAGGGCACCAACGCCTTTTCGGCCATGCGCATCAGGATATCGATGCCAAAGCCGATGATACCGATCAGGATGATCCCCATGAGGACGATATCGGTGAGCTGAAATTTCGACGCCACCATGATCATCATTCCTGTACCCTTTTCGGCGGCCACCAGCTCGGCGGCGACCACCGTGCCCCAGCAGACCCCCATGGCCACCCGCGCGCCGGTGAAGATCTCGGGCAGCGAATTCGGCACGATCACATGGCGCATGATCTGGAACTTGCTGGCGCCCAGCGAATAGGCCGCATGCACCTTGGAAATCGCCACGCCCGAGACCCCTGCCCGCGCGGCAATGGCCATGATCCAGAGCGCTGCCAGGAACAGCAAAATAACTTTTCCCTTTTCACCGATGCCGGCCCAGATGATGACCAGCGGGATCAGTGCAAGGGGCGGCACCGGCCGCATGAACTCCACGATTGGATCGAACCAGCCCCGGAACCAGTTGCTGAGTCCCATCGCATAGCCCAGCGGGATGCCCACCAATGCGCCAAGGAAAAAACCCTGGATGACGCGTTTGAGCGAAAACCAAAGATGTGCGGCCAAGGTCGAGTCGCGATACCCGTCCCGCGCAGTTTCTTTTAGACGTTGCCAGACTGCCTCGGGGGGCGGCAGCCAGATCGGCTCCATCTGCCAGCCCTTCGCCGGTTCGAAGTTCAGCGTGCCCTTGGGTGACATGCCGACACGACCGAATTCGGTCTGGACCGACTGGCCCGGCGCGATCGGCTGGCCATTCACGGCAACGATCTTGTGCCCGTCACTGCGTCCGAACTCGTCGTTTCGGTCGACGCGGATCAGCCCCGAACGCCAGGCGCCCACGGTATCGACGTCGTTCTTGGCCCAGCCTTCCCCCGGCGCGACCTTGGGGTCGTCCACGTCCGTTCCCACTTCGAAGACACGCACCGTCACGGTGGCATCATCGGGGGCCTGGCCCTCGGCCTCGGCGGTATAGGTAAAGACCGCGTCGCCGATGAAGGGCCCCGGCGCGTGCAGGAAACGGGGCACATAGGATGACCCGGTGAAGGCCCCCCAGAGCAGGAAGATCGACAACACCGAGATGACGCTGGCGATGCGGTTCGGGGTCACGGCGCTTTCGTCGCCGAAGGTCACCGTCTTGAGAGAGGTGTAATCCGTCGCCGTCTTGTGGACGACGAATTTCACGACGAAGAACGAGACGACGAAGATCGCGATGTAGATTGCGAATACGATCATTGCACCTGCCCTGCCCGGATCATGCGCTTTCCTCCGCCCGTCCCATGATTTCCTCTTCCATGTCCCAGATCATGCCCAGGATCTCTTCGCGTCTTTGCCCGAAATCGGGGTGTTTCTTGACCTCGCGCAGGTCGGCGTTCACCCCCATGTCGGCAAAGGGCAACCGGTATTCACGGTGGATGCGGCCCGGGCGCGGCGCCATGACCAGCAGGCGTTCGCCCAGTAAAAGCGCCTCTTCGACCGAATGCGTGATCAGGATGATGGTCTTGCCGGTCTCCTTCCAGAGCTTCAGCACGAGGCCCTGCATCTTTTCCCGCGTCAGCGCGTCCAGCGCGCCCAGCGGTTCGTCCATCAGGATCACGTCCGGGTCGTTGGCAAGGCAGCGCGCCAGCGCGACGCGCTGCTGCATCCCGCCCGACAGTTCGTAGACCGCCTTTTCCTTGAAGTCGCGCAGGCCGACCACATCCAGCAGGTGATCGACGTGCTGCCCCCAGTCCCGTTTCCGCTTGCCGGCCATGCGGGGCCCGAAACTGACATTGTCGCGCACGTTCATCCATTCGAACAGCGCGCCCTGCTGGAACACCATGCCGCGTTCCGCGTCCGGCCCCTTGACGACATGGCCGTTCAGGGTGATCTGCCCCTCGGTCGGGGCCAGGAACCCCGCGACGATGTTCAATAGCGTGGTCTTGCCGCAGCCAGACGGGCCCAGCACACTCAACAGTTCGCCTTCGGCCAGTTGCAGTGAGACATCCTTGAGCGCCTGGACCGAGGTGCCGTTGGGCAGGTCAAAGCGCATGGACAGGTTGTCGATGGAGAGTCCGCTCATGGTGGGGCCTTCCGGTTGGATCCGGCTGCGGGACCGCAAGGGCGTGCCCGCCGTGCAAAATCTCTGTGGTGAGCGCGTGCCCGGGGGGCGACCGGTGCCGCCCCCCGAAGCCGGATCTTACATGCCGCCGGCGGCCGAGCTCAGCGGACCGGTGTTGACGTTGGCATCATAGCTGTCGAGCGCGGCGTCGATGGACCCCGCCTCGACAAAGACATCGGCCACGCCCTTCATGAACTCCTGCGCGCCGCCGCCCAGCCACTTGGCGGTCAGCTGATCATCCACCGAGGGAAAGACGAAGGTCGAGATCGTCGCCTCGGTCGCATCCACGTCCATGCCAGCGTCCTTGGCGATGACAGGCAGCATCATGTCGTGGTTGGCCGGGTCCGCCCACATGGCGTTGGCCTCGGCTGTTACGGCAAGGAAGCTGGCCACGATGTCCGAATTCTCGGCCACCCAGCCCGCCGGGCCCGAGGTCACGTCGAAGACGAGAATGCCCAGGTCTTCCTTTTCGGCGCCGGTGAGCAGCACGTTGCCGTGTTCCTTCATGCGGCGCAGCGAACCGCCCCAGCCACAGGCCATGTCGACCGAGCCTTGTGCCAGCGCGGCGGCCCCGTCCGGGGGCGCCATGTCGACCACTTCCATCGTGGTGATGTCGACGCCGAAATGGCTCATCTGCTTGAGGAAACCGTAATGCGCCGCGGTGCCCAGCGGCACGGCGACCTTCTTGCCTTCCAGCTCGATGGCCGAATCCTTGTCGATCTCCAGCGCCTCGAGCACGACGCAGTTGTCGTTGTCGGAATAGCTGACCGCCACGTCGAGGATCTGCAGGTCCTGCCCGGCCGAGGTCGCCACCACGAAGGGCGGCACGCCCTGGCTGACCGACAGTTGTACGTCGCCCGAGGCCATCGCCGCCGACATGGCAGTACCGGTGTCGAAGCTGACCCAGTTGATGGTCACGCCCATCGCCTCGTCGTACATGCCTTCGGCCTTGGCGTACTGGAAGGGCATCGGCCATTCCAGGAAATAGCCCACGGTGATCTCCTGCGCGGAAACAGCCGTGGTGCCCGCCATGACGGCCAGCGCAGCAGCGGCGCCCTTGAGGGTGTTCTTCAATGTCATTTCGCTTCTCCCGTGTTGTCTTGCCGCCACCTGGGCGGCGCGTCTTCACGCACGCAAATGTGCGCTCGGCAGCGCCTCGTGCCGGGCGCTCTGGTCAATTCGGAACGGAAAATGGGCAACGGATCAACGATTTTTCCCCGATGCCTGCCCGATTTGGCGCCAACAGCCTGCCCATTTCGGAAAGGCAAAACAATTCAACCCACTGGAAACCCCCACAAAACCCTGTAAACGCAGGCTTGGAACATCCGTTTTGCGCCTCAACTGGCCCTATATGCGCGCCAGATCTGGCCCTAACGGCTGCCCATTAATCTGGCTCATGTGCTAGCATTCCGCGCAAGACCGGCAAGATGACCCAAGGAGGGCAAGAGAATGGACGGAACCTATTCCCAGAACGACCTCAGCCATGTTGTCGAGGCCGACAAGGCGCATGTCTGGCACCACCTGGTGCAACACAAGGCCTTTGACAGCAAGGACCCGAACATCATCATCGAGGGCAAGGGCATGCGCGTCTGGAACCAGGCGGGCAAGGAACACCTCGACGCGGTGTCCGGCGGTGTCTGGACAGTCAACGTGGGCTACGGGCGCGAGCGCATCGCCAAGGCCGTCTACGACCAGCTGATGCGGGTGAACTACTTTGCCGGCGCCGCCGGTTCGGTGCCCGGCGCCCTGTTCGCCGAAAAGCTTATCGAGAAGATGCCGGGCCTGACCCGCGTCTACTACACGAACTCCGGCTCCGAGGCGAACGAGAAGGCCTTCAAGATGATCCGCCAGATCGCGCACAAGCGCTATGGCGGCAAGAAGCACAAGATCCTGTACCGGGACCGCGACTATCACGGCACCACGATCGCCTGCCTGTCAGCAGGCGGCCAGGATGAGCGCAACGCGCAATACGGCCCCTTCACGCCCGGTTTCGTGCGCGTGCCGCACTGCCTGGAATACCGCAAGCACGAGCAGGAAGGCGCCCCCGCCGCGAACTACGGCGAATGGGCTGCCGACCAGATCGAACAGGTGATCCTGGCCGAAGGACCCGATACCATCGGCGGGCTCTGCCTGGAGCCGGTGACAGCGGGCGGCGGCGTGATCCCCGCGCCCGAGGGCTATTGGCAGAAGGTGCAGGAAATCTGCCGCAAGTACGACATCCTGCTGCACATCGACGAGGTGGTCTGCGGTGTCGGCCGCACCGGCACCTGGTTCGGCTACCAGCACTACGGGATCGAACCGGACTTCGTGACGATGGCCAAGGGCGTGGCCTCTGGCTATGCGGCCATTGCCTGCTGCGTGACCTCGGAACGTGTCTTTGACATGTTCAAGGACGATGCCGACGACCCGATGAACTACTTCCGCGACATTTCCACCTTTGGCGGCTGCACGGCCGGGCCTGCCGCCGCGATCGAAAACATGGCCATCATCGAGGACGAGGGCCTGCTGGCCAATACCACGGCGATGGGCGACTACATGACCGACCAGCTGAACGCGCTGGCCGACCGCCACGCGGTGATCGGCGACGTGCGCGGCAAGGGCCTGTTCCTGGGGGCCGAACTGGTGGCTGACCGCACCAGCAAGGAACCGGTGCCCGAGGCGCAGGTACAGGCTGTCGTGGGCGACTGCATGGGCCAAGGCGTCATCATCGGTGCCACCAACCGCTCTGTCCCCGGGCGCAACAATACGCTGTGCTTCTCCCCGGCGCTGATCGCCACCAAGGACGACATCGACCAGATCGTCTCGGCGGTGGACGGCGCGCTTGGGCGCGTCTTTGGCTGAATGCACTATCGCCTGAACGGATACGGGCAGCCCATCGGGCTGCCCGTCGAGCTGGACCTGCCCCGCCCGCCGCCCCCGCACACCCCCTTGCGCGGCGAGGTTGCGACGCTGGTGCCGCTGTCGGCGGATCATGCCGACAGCTTTTTCGAGGTCTTCACCGATCCCGCCGGCTGGACCTACCTGGGCGACGAGACGCCCTTTGCCGACCGTGACGCGGCCCGTGCCTGGACAGCGACCAAGGCCAACAGCCGCGATCCGCTTTTCTACACGGTCCTGGTCGATGATCGTCCCGTCGGGTTCCTGTCGCTCTTGCGGATCAACCCGCAGGCCGCCTCCATCGAGGTCGGCTTCATCCACTTTTCGCCCGCGTTGCAGGGCACCCGCGCGGCAACAGAGGTGCAGTACCTGCTAATGCGCCATGTCTTCGAGGACCTCGGCTATCGCCGCTACGAATGGAAATGCGACGCCTTGAACGCGCCGTCGCGCCGGGCCGCGCTGCGGCTGGGCTTTACTTTCGAGGGCATTTTCCGGCAGGCCCTGGTCTACAAGGGCCGCAACCGCGACACCGCCTGGTATTCGGTGATCGATTGCGAATGGCCCGCGCGGCGCACCGCCTTTGAGACATGGCTGGCCCCGGCGAATTTCGACGCCGACGGGCGGCAGCGGCAATCGCTGAGCGACTGCGCCACGGGCTGATACCCGGAAAGAACCTGCAATCTTATGGGACTGCGCCCCTCTTGAGGGTTTGGAAACCCTTTGCGTGACAGAACTCCGCAACCTGGCCGATGAACCCGAAGATTTGCCCTAGCGGAGGCTGCCATGCCGTCCAGATACCCATCCTATGCCTATGTCGAGCCGATGGCGACCGGCGTCACCGATGCCGAGATCGAGGACCTGATAAACGACATGATGTCCCAGACACCCGGCCTGACCCTGCGCGACGGCGGGCCGCTGGATCCCTTGTGCCGGGCCCTGAACGTCGACCTGGAATATTCAGGACCCCCGCACGAAATCCTGCTGGACGTGCCGCTGGACCGAAAGGCCTGTATCTGGCTGCCCAGGAAAAGCAAGCCGCGCCAGGACAGGTTCATCGCCGCGATGGGGGTCGGCTACTGGCTCATGCATGTCCCCACCACGCGCGAGGCACACCCGCGCTGCGGGATACAGGCGCTGCATCGCCCCGCCAACCGTGCCGCCCAGAAAGAGGCGATGCGCTTTGCCCGGATGCTGCTAATGCCGCGCGAGGAGTTCTGCAGCCTCTGGTACGAGGGGCGCGCGAACCTGGTCGCCGATACGCTGAACGTGCCGACGCAGGTCGTCTATGAACGCGCCGCCATGCTGGACATCCCGATGGAGGGCCCGGGTGGTCACAAGTACGAGTGGACGCCGCGCACCGATACGCCGACCGGCCCCTGACATGACCCGCACATCGCCGAACACAGGGAAGCCGCCAAAAAAGACAAAGGGCCGCCGCAGCGACCCCTTGTAGATTTCTGCCGGGACCTTGGTCCCGATGGCGCGCCGCAAAGGCGCGCGCCGGGATCAGGCGTTCACGCTGTCCTTGAGAGCCTTGGCAATGGTCACCTTGACCTGCTTGTCGGCTTCTTTCTTGAACTGCTCGCCCGTCGCGGGATTGCGCACCATGCGCTCGGGGCGCTCACGGCAATAGATCTTGCCCACGCCGGGCAGGGTCACGGCGCCGCCGCCGGCCACTTCGGCCGTGATGATCTCGCCGATTGCGTCCAGTGCCGCACCAGCCGTCTTCTTGTCCGCGTCCATCTTTTCAGCCAGTGCTGCCACCAGCTGCGTCTTGGTCATCGGTTTCGCCATTTCATGGTCTCCTTCACCGCCCGTCTCTACATTGGGCCTCTGATCCGACATAAAACCGGATATGGGGGTAAAACACAACGATTAGGGGCACGTCAGGCCCTTATATTGTGCATTTTGTGCCCGTTTCCGCTACGTCACAAGAACGCAGTTTCTTCGAAACTGCGCAGTTTCCGGCTGTGGATACGTTCCAGCGGCATGTCGCGCAAGGCTTCCATTGCACGAATCCCAATGCGAAGGTGCCGACTGACCTGTGATCTATAGAAATCCGAGGCCATACCGGGCAGCTTCAGCTCCCCGTGCAGAGGCCGGTCAGAGACGCAGAGCAGGGTGCCATAGGGCACCCGGAACCGGAATCCATTGGCCGCGATCGTGGCGCTTTCCATGTCCAGCGCGATGGCCCGCGACTGGCTGAGCCGTTTCACCGGCCCTGCGTTCTCGCGCAACTCCCAGTTGCGGTTGTCCAGCGAGGCAACAGTGCCGGTCCGCATTACGCGCTTGAGGTCGAAACCGCTCAATTGCGTCTCGGCCTCGACCGCGTCTTCCAGCGCGATCTGGATCTCGGCCAGCGCCGGGATCGGCACCCAGACCGGCAGGTCGTCGTCCAGCACCTTGTCCTCTCGCAGGTAGGCATGGGCCAGGACGTAATCCCCCAGAGATTGCGAGTTCCGCAGCCCCGCGCAATGCCCCACCATCAGCCATGCGTGCGGACGCAGCACGGCGATGTGGTCCGTCGCGGTCTTGGCGTTCGACGGCCCCACCCCGATGTTGACCAGCGTAATGCCCTGCTGCTTGCCCCGCTTGAGGTGATAGGTGGGCATCTGCGGCATCCGCTCGGGCGACAACAGCGGCGCCTCCGGGTCGGTGATCTCGGCATTGCCGGTGCTGACAAAGCTGGTGTAGCCGCTGTTGGGATCGGCCAACATGGCACGGGCGTAGGCCTCGAATTCGTCGACGTAGAACTGGTAGTTGGTGAACAGGACGTGGTTCTGGAAATGCTCGGGGCCGGTCGCGGTGTAATGGGCCAGCCGCGCCAGCGAGTAATCCACCCGCTGCGCGGTGAAGGGCGCCAGGGGCAAGGTCCCATCCGCGGCGGGCTGCGCCTGGCCATTGACGATGTCGTCGTTGGTGGTGGTCAGGTCCGGCACATCAAAGACATCGCGCAGCGCGAAATTGGCCGCGCCTTCCTGCGGGACGGTCACGTCCGGAAAATTGGCCACGGCGAAATGCACCGGCATGGGCGTCGCCGACAGGCCGATGCGGATCTTGACGCCGTGGTTGCCCAGCAACAGGCCGATCTGCTGCGACAGGTAGTTGCGGAACAGATGCGGGCGCGTGACCGTGGTGGCATAGGTGCCCGGCTGCGTCACGTGCCCAAAGCTGAGCCGGCTGTCGATCTTGTCAAAGCGCGTCGTGGTCAGCCGGATCTCGGGGTAATAGGCCCGCAGGCGCACGCCCGGGTGCCCGTCCGACATCGCCTTGAGGAACCCGTCACGCAGGAAAATCGCCGCTGCGTCGTAGAGTTCGCACAGCCGCTCGACCGCCTGATCGGCGTCATCGTAGCTTTCCTGCCCCGGCACATCGGGCGTGACGATCTCTAGATTTTCCGCCGTGTCCTGCATCACCACCCCCTGATTTTGGCCGGAGGTTGACAGGTAAGTTCGCCGGGTTCAAGTTGGCGAAAAAGGTCATAGGTGCTGACATGGATTACGAGACTGTTTCGGCCGAGGATTTCGGCGGCTCCCTGCGCGGGATGGGCATCAACCTGCTGGTGCGCGACGTGCGCCGTCAATCCGCCATGCTGGAGGCCGTCTTTGGCATGACCGCACTTCGGGTCAGCGCGGATTTCGCCATCATCCGCTATGGCGCAACCGTGTTCCAGTTGCACTCGGACGGGACATATTCGGCCAATCCCTACCTGTCCTTCCTGCCCGAGGCAGGGCCACGTGGCGCCGGGGCGGAACTGCGCCTGTACGACAGCGACCCGGACAGGGCAGCGGAAAAGGCAGAGGCCAACGGGATGCTGATCCTGCAACCGCCCACGGACAAACCCCACGGCTTGCGCGAGGCCTTTCTCATCTGTCCCAACGGCTATGCCTGGGTGCCGTCGCGTCCCCTCTGAGGCGTTGCGCGGGCAGGCCGGACAGCTATGATCGACATACGGCCCGACCATTGGCCAAGGGGATCCGACTGATGCTCGACCGTTTGATCATCGCCCTGACGGGCCTCGCCACCGCGGCCCTGCCCGCACTGGCCCAGCAAGAGATCACGCGCCATGAGCGTATCGCAAACTGGGCGCTCTTCGAGGACCGCGGTTATTGCTGGATGGCCACGAACACGCGCCTGCCCGGCAACGACCGCCTGATGCTGACCGTGGACCTGGACGAAAGCGTGTCGATGTTCATCGATTTCGCTGATGGCACAATTTTCGACGACGCGGCCGATCACGCGCTGTTTCTGGGTCCGCGCAAGGTCCTGTTCCGCTCACGCGGGGAATGGGCCTGGACCTATCGCGATTCCCCCGAACGCCTGGTCGAAACCATCCTTGAAAGCGCCGAGATCGGATTCGAGGTCCACCTCGCCGATGCGGGCGACATGGACGTCCTGAAAGGACATTGGGAGACCCGGGACGCGCAGCTGGCCTACGACACGTTGCGTGCAAGCTGCGGGCGCTGATAGGGTCGCCCGGTAACGCTAACCGGGGGACCCTCATGAACGCACCGCAGAACATCGCCAACATCGACCATTGGCAGGAACGCGTGGATCTGGCCGCCGCCTTTCGCTGGACCGTCCGGCTGAACATGCACGAGGCCGTGGCCAATCATTTCAGCCTGTCGATCAACGAGGACGGCACCAAGTTCCTGATGAACCCCGACCGCAAGCATTTCTCGCGCATCAAGGCCTCGGACATGCTGGTGGTGGATGCCAACGATCCCGAAACCCTGAACCGCCCCGGCGCGCCGGACCCCACCGCCTGGGGCCTGCATGGCGGGCTGCACCGCGCCTGCCCGCACGCGCGTTGCGCGATGCACGTCCATTCGATCAACGCCACGGTGCTGGCCTGTCTCAAGGACAAGCGCCTGCCGCCGCTGGACCAGAACGCGGCGATGTTCTTCAACCGGCAGGCGGTGGATGACCAGTACGGCGGACTGGCCTTCGAGGAAGAGGGCAAGCGCTGCGCCGAACTGATGGCAGACCCCAAGGTCAAGACGCTGGTCATGGGCAACCACGGCATCATGGTGATCGGCGACACGGTGGCCGAGACCTTCAACCGGATGTACATGTTCGAACGCGCGGCCCAGGTCTATGTCACCGCGCTGCAGACGGGACAGCCGCTGGACATCCTCAGCGACGAAGTGGCCGAAAAGACCGCCCGCGAGATCGAGGAATACCCCGGTGGCGATCATCACCACCTTGAGGAACTCAAGGCGATCCTCGATGAGGAAGGCTCGGACTACGCGACCTGAACGTCAGGCTTCGAGTGTCAGGCCCGGGTGAATGTCACCACCCGGCTGAGATCCCTGGCATGCGGGCCGGAGGCTTCCGGCCCGAAAATACGGACCTCGCGCACGGCCAGATCGGCGATGCGCGGGCCCAGCTCCGCCAGGCGGGCGTCATAGCCCTTGGCCTCCCAGTGTTCCGCATTGATCGACAGCGCCACTACGCCGCCCGGCCGCACCACGCGCAGCACCTCGTCCAGAGCCTCGGGTCCGACATGGCCGTGTGTGAATGTGCCTGAACTGGCCGCACCCGCGTAGGCGCCGTCCTCGACCGGCAGAGTTTCCAGCAGGTTTCCGGTGAACAGATGCGCATACAGCCCCTTGGTTCCGGCCACGTCCAGCATCTCTTGCGAGAGATCGGTGGCATCCACCGGGCCGATGCCGCAGGTCTTTAGGGCCGCCCCCAGAAGGCCGGTTCCGGCGCCAAGGTCCAGCACGGGCCCCTGTCCACCCACAGAGGCAAAGGCCTCTGCCACGTGCAGCGGCAGCATGTAGTCCATGTCGACGGCAAATTCGTCGTCATAGGTCGCGGCCCAGTCGGCATAGAGCCTGCGGTTGTCGTCGGGGGTTTGCAGCGCATAGGCCGCTTCCAGATCGGGATCATCCTGCATGGGACCGCAGACTAAGCGCAGCCCGGCCCGCCTGTCTAGCGCGTCCGGAGACCGGTTTCGTAGAGCAGGCCCTTGCGCTTGGCCTCGTAGTAATAGCCCCGCGCATACCACTTGATCGAATTGTCCCAGTCCCCGTCCGCCACGATATAGGCGCCCTTGAGGTACTTCAGTCCGTATTTCAGGTTGGTGTCCGCATCCAGCAGATCGCTGTTCTTGCCCTGGAACCCCATCGTGCGGGCGGTTTGCGGCAGGATCTGTAACAGGCCCCAATAAGGCCCGGCCCGCGCGGCGGGGTTGTGGGTGCTCTCACGGATGGCCAGCCGGTGGACCAGCCCACGGGGCAGTTCGTAGTGGTCGGCCCAGCGGTTGATCTTGGCGCGCAGTTCCGGCGTCTCGTTCGGGTGCAGCGGGATCGCGCGCGGCGCGGGATCGGCTGCGACGGGGTCACGCCGTCCGGTCGAACAGGCGGCGACGGTGGCAAGAGCCGACAAAAGGAACAGGCGACGGGCCAGCATGCGAGTCTCTCCGAAAGGTGCGCGCTGTCGTAGCGCGCGGACCCGGCCCGCGCGAGTCCGCTGACGTCGTGTCGGCGAAAGCCCGCCGCGCAACCGCGGATCGGCGGCGCTGTGCCGACCACCTCACAGGCCGCGACATCGCGTCAAGACTTGCATCTTGACGCGTGCGGCGCCACCTAGGGCGCATGACAAAGACCCTGCTTTCTCTTGGCCACGGATTTTCCGCACGGGCGCTGGCGCCGCTTCTCCTGTCCGAGGGGTGGGAGGTGATCGGCACGACACGCGACCCGGCCAAGCTGGAGGCCATGCGCGCAACCGGCGTGACACCGATCCTCTGGCAAGAGGACAGCGTGACCAAGGCCCTGGGCCGCGCGACGCACCTGTTGATGTCCGCCGCCCCCGACGCCGAGGGCGACCCGGCGCTGCGGCTGGTGGGCCCCGCCATCGCCGCGAGCGCGCCACGCATCGAATGGGCGGGCTACCTGTCGACCACCGGGGTTTACGGCGACCACCAGGGCGGATGGGTGACTGAGGACACGCCTCTCGACCCGGCCACGCGGCGCGGACAACTCCGGGTCGAGGCAGAGGCCGCCTGGGCCGCCGTCCCCGGCCTGCCTCTGCACATCTTCCGCCTTGCCGGCATCTATGGCCCCGGGCGCGGCCCCTTCGCCAAGCTGCGCAAGGGCACCGCGCGCCGCATCATCAAGCCGAACCAGGTCTTTTCGCGGATCCACGTCGAGGACATCGCGCAGGTTCTGCGGGCCTCCATCGCGCGGCCCAATCCGGGTGCGGCCTACAACCTGTGCGACGATGCCCCGGCCCCGCCGCAGGACGTGATCGCCTGTGCCGCCGAGATGCTGGGAATGCCGATCCCGCCCGAAGTGCCCTTCGAAGAGGCGGAACTCAGCCCGATGGCACGCAGTTTCTACGGCGAAAGCAAGCGCGTCTGCAACGCGCGCATCAAGGAGGAACTGGGCGTGACCCTGCGCTATCCCGACTACCAGAGCGCGCTGGCGGCCATTCTTGCCGCCGAACAGGCGTCCGGAGGATGAAGGACGCCCAAGAGGCGCCGGACACCGAAACTGTGCGCAATCCGCAAAGTCTGGGCGACCTGCTCGAGGCGATGCGCCCCGAAGACGGCGCCGAGCGGATCTCTGTCGAAACGGTTCTCAGCCGCGTCGGGGACCAGTCGTTTGTGGCCGTGATCCTTGTCGTGGCCATCGTGCTGGTCTCGCCCGTGTCCGGCATCCCCGGCACGCCGACCATCGGCGCGTTGATCACCATCCTTGTGTCGACACAGGCGCTCTTGGGGCGACGGCACCTCTGGCTGCCGAAATTCCTCTGCCGCCGCAGCATCAGCGCGCGGAAGATGAACCGCGCCATCAACTGGCTCAGCAAGCCCGCCGGTTGGATGGACCGGCACAGCAGCGGCCGCCTGCGGCTGCTCAGCTCGCGCGCGCTGCGTCCCTTCGCCTTTGCCTCGGTGACGCTGATCGCGATTTCCTGGCCGATCCTGGAACTCCTGCCCTTCGTGACCTCGTTCTTTGCCGGGGCGGTGTCGATGATGATGTTCGGAGTGATGACCCGCGACGGCATCTACCTTCTGGCGGGCTATGTGCAAGCCGGCGTACTGGTTCTGATCCTCGGCTCGATCTGGTCGGGCCTGATATGAAAACGGCGCCCCGGTGGGGCGCCGCATGTTCCTGTCCGGAATGGCTGGCTCAGCTGCGGACCAGCTTCTCATAATCTTCCGAGATCTCGCGCGTCATCGCGCCAACCTCGAAGTTGAAGTCGCCGATCTGGCCCACGGGCGTGACCTCGGCGGCGGTGCCGGTCAGCCAGCACTGTTCAAAGCCTTCCATCTCTTCGGGCATGATGTGACGCTCATGCACCTTGATCTGCTTGTCCTGCAGCATGCCGATGACGGTCTGGCGGGTCAGCCCGTTCAGGAAGCAATCGGGCTTGGGCGTGTGCACCTCTCCGTCCTTGACGAAGAAGATGTTGGCCCCGGTCGCCTCGGCCACGTAGCCGCGGTAGTCCATGAACAGCGCGTCGGAACAGCCCTTGGCCTCTGCCGCGTGTTTCGACGTGGTGCAGATCATGTAAAGGCCAGCCGCCTTGGCGTGGACCGGGATGGTTTCGGGCGAGGGGCGCTTCCACTTGGAAATGTCGAGCTTGGCGCCCTTCATCTTGGCGTCGCCATAGTAGTTGCCCCAGGACCAGGCCGCGATGGCCAGGCGAACCGGGTTGCGCGCCGAGGCGACACCCATGTCCGGTCCCGCGCCGCGCCATGCGACGGCGCGAACATAGGCGTCGGTCAGACCGTTGGCAGCAAGGACGGCCACCTTGGCGGCCTCGATCTCATCGACGGTATAAGGGATCTCGAAGTCCAGCTCGCGGGCCGAGAAATGCAACCGTTCCGAATGCTTGCGCGAAAGGAAGATCTTGCCGTTGTAGCACCGCTCGCCCTCGAAGACAGAGCTGGCGTAGTGCAGCCCGTGGGTCAGTACGTGCACATTTGCCGCCCGCCAGTCCACCATCTGACCATCCAGCCAGATCTTGCCGTCGCGATCGTCATATGCTCCATCTGCCATCTTCTCTCTCCTCATGTGCAGCGGGCCAAATTTTTCGATTGTTGCGCGATATGCGTCCGGATCGGACATAAAGTTGCGCTAAATCTGCGACTCGCTACCAGTTGACTCTTGGAATGTCAACAAGGCTGACTTAAAATGGCGCAAAACCAGCAAGGGGCAGAGGGAACCATGTCAGAGGGGCGCAGCCCGCAGGGCGAGACCCTGCTTTTCCTTACCGACGAGCAGTTGCGACAGGGTGCAGAGGCGATGTTCTTTGCCTACCGGGGCTTTACCGCCGATCCAGACCGGATCCTGGACGGGCTCAGCTATGGCCGTGCACATCACCGGGCATTGCATTTCATCCATACCGCGCCCGGCACCACGGTGAACAACCTGCTGACGATCCTGGGCGTGACGAAACAATCGCTCAACCGCGTGCTGCGTACCCTGATCGAGGACGGCCTGGTGCAAAGCCAGGTCGGGCGGACCGATAAGCGGGAACGGCACCTTTACCTGACAGAGGCGGGCGAGACGCTGGAACGCGAACTGTCAGATGCCCAGAGGAGCCGCATGCGCGCCGCCTTTCGCGATGCCGGCCCCGAGGCGGTCGCCGGATTTCGCCGGGTCCTGGAGGCAATGATGGACCCGGAACTGCGACGGCAGTACCACAAGCTGAGGGGAGGCAGGGGATGACCGAGAACGACGCGCATCTGCTGATCGTGGACGATGACGAACGCATCCGGGGGCTGTTGCAGAAATTCCTGGTACGCAACGGTTTCCTGGTGACGGCGGCCCGCGACGCGGCGCATGCCCGGCGGCTGCTGTCGGGACTGGATTTCGACATGATCATCCTGGACGTGATGATGCCTGGCGAAGACGGCGTGAGCCTGACCCAGAGCATCCGCGAAACCTCTCAGACGCCGATCCTGCTGCTGACCGCCCGGTCCGAGACCGAGGACCGCATCAAGGGGCTGGAAGCCGGCGCCGACGATTACCTCGCCAAGCCGTTCGAGCCCAAGGAGCTCTTGCTCCGGATCAACGCGATCCTTCGGAGGATGCCGGAACCCAGCGCCGAGGATAGCGCGCCCAAACTGCTGACCCTGGGCGATTTCCGCTATGACATCGAGCGCGGCGAGATGTGGCAGGGGGAGGAGATGGTCCGCCTCACCGCCACCGAAAGCCAGCTGATGCGCATCTTTTCCGCCCGCCCGGGCGAGGCGCTGAGCCGCGCGAAACTGGTCGAGGAACTGGGCCGCGACAAGGGACAGGCCCAGGAACGCGCGGTCGACGTCCAGATCACGCGGTTGCGGCGCAAGCTGGAGGCCGACCCGAAACAGCCGCGCTACCTGCAGACGGTGCGCGGGGCGGGATACATGCTGGCGCCCGACTGACGGGTTGCGGCCCCGGGCGTTTCGCGGTTTGGTCGGGCGGAGTCGCGCCCTCCGGGCGCGTTTCTGAGTAATTTTAGAGAGAAGAATCAGGGGGGCGCGATGACAACGGCACTTTTCACCCATGCGGATGCGCTGGATCATGTGACGCCCGAGGGGCACCCGGAGCGCGTGGCCCGGATCGAGCACCTGCTGCATGCGCTGGCAGGTTTGGACCTTGATCGTCGCAGCGCACCCGAGGTCGAGGAGGCGCAGCTGCGGCTGAGCCACCCGCAGCGGTATATCGACCGCATCCGCGGCGGCGTGCCGGACAGCGGGAATACCCAGCTGGATGCCGATACCTGGATGTCGCCGGGATCCTTCCGTGCAGCCTCGCGGGCGGCGGGAGCCGCCGTTGCGGCGGTGGACGCGGTGCTGGCGGGCGAGGTGGACAATGCCTTTTGCGCCATGCGCCCGCCCGGGCACCATGCCGAGACGGAGACGCCGATGGGCTTCTGTTTCTTCGGCAACGTGGCCATTGCCGCGAAACATGCGCTGGAGACGCATGGGCTGAGCCGGGTTGCCGTGGTCGATTTCGACGTGCACCACGGCAATGGCACGCAGGACCTTCTGTGGGATGAGGCGCGCACACTGTTCATCGGCTCGCACCAGATGCCGCTCTGGCCAGGCACCGGCAGCGCGGAGGAACGCGGCGCCCATGACAACGTGCAGAACCTGCCCTTGCCGCCGGGATCGGGGGGCGCCGAGATGCGCGCGGCCTGGACCCCTGCCCTGTCGCGGATGCGCGCCTTCCGGCCCGAACTGTTGATCATCTCGGCCGGGTTCGACGCCCACCAGGACGATCCGCTGGCGCAACTGGAATGGACGGTCGAGGACTTCCGCTGGATCACCCGCGAATTGTGCGCGCTGGCGGCAGATGAATGCGGCGGACGCGTGGTGTCCTGCCTCGAAGGCGGCTATGACCTTGGCGCGCTCAGCGACAGCGGAAAGGCGCATGTGGAACTACTGATGGAGGCGGGCAGATGAGCGAAACCCCGGTCGAGGAAATGAGTTTCGAGCAGGCGATGGCCGAGCTGGAAAAGGTCGTGGGCCTGCTGGAACGCGGCGACGTGGCGCTGGAAGAGTCCATTTCGCTTTATGAACGCGGCGCCAAGCTGAAGAAGCGCTGCGAGGACAAGCTGAAGGACGCCGAGGAAAAGGTGGCGGCCATCACGCTGGACGGCGATGGCAACCCGGTGGGGACGAAGCCGGTCGAGGGGCTCTGATGGGCTTTCAGGACGGGCTGGCAGAGGCGGCCCGCACGATCGAGGATCACCTCCGGCACGTTCTGTCGGATTTGGGCGGCCTGCCGGTGGTGCAGGCGATGGGCTATGCTGCCGCGGGCGGGAAACGCCTGCGCGGCTATCTGGTGCTGGAAGGCGCGCGCATTCACGGCATAGCGCCTGCGCAGGCGATCTGGCCCGCCTGTGCCATCGAGGCGATCCATGCCTACAGTCTGGTGCATGACGACCTGCCCTGCATGGATGACGACGACATGCGGCGTGGGATGCCGACCGTCCACCGCAAGTGGGACGAGGCGACCGCCGTGCTGGCGGGCGATGCGCTGCAGACCCTTGGGTTCGAGCTGGTGGCCTGCCCAGACTGTCACCCGGACGCCGTGGTGCGCGCCGATCTCGCGCTCAGCCTGGCCCGGGCGGCGGGCGCGCGCGGGATGGTGCTGGGACAGGCGCTGGACATGGCGGCGGAACAGTCGGACACGCCCCTGAGTCTGGACCAGATCACCGCGCTCCAGGCGGGCAAGACCGGCGCGCTGTTCGGCTGGTCGGCCGAGGCCGGTGCGCGCATGGCGCGGGCCGACATCACCCCGCTGACGGGATACGCCCGCGCGCTTGGCCTCGCCTTCCAGATCGCCGACGACATCCTGGACGTCGAGGGCGATGCCGCCCAGATGGGCAAGGCCGTGGGCAAGGACGCCGGCCGGGGCAAGGCGACATTCGTCAGCCTGCTGGGGATGGACGGGGCGAAACGCCGCGCCGAATCCCTTGTGACAGAGGCCTGCGACTGCCTATCTGTATACGGCAGCGAAGCTGGAAACTTGCAGGACGCCGCGCGCTTCGTTATTTCGCGCCGGACCTGACCAGACGGAGGGCGCCATGAGCGACCGGCCCCAGACCCCATTGCTCGACCGCGTTCAAGGCCCGGCCGATCTCAAGCATTTCTCAGATGCCGAGCTGGAGCAGCTGGCCGAGGAACTGCGCGCCGAGACGATTGCCGCCGTGTCGGAAACCGGCGGCCACCTGGGCGCGGGCCTGGGGGTGATCGAACTGACGGTCGCCCTGCACGCGATTTTCGATACACCCCGGGACAAGATCATCTGGGACGTCAGCCACCAGTGTTACCCGCACAAGATTCTGACCGGGCGGCGCGATCGCATGAACACGCTGCGCCAGAAGGACGGGCTGTCAGGGTTCACCAAGCGATCCGAGTCACCCTACGATCCTTTTGGTGCGGCCCATAGCTCGACCTCGATTTCCGCTGCACTCGGCTTTGCCGTGGCCCGCGACCTGGGCGGTGTTTGCGACACCGGTCACGGCGATGCGATCGCGGTGATCGGTGATGGCGCCATGAGCGCCGGCATGGCCTTCGAGGCGATGAACAACGCCGGCCACCTGGGCAAGCGGCTGATCGTGATCCTGAACGACAACGAGATGAGCATCGCGCCGCCCACCGGCGCGCTGTCGTCCTATCTCAGCCGGCTTTATGCCGAGGCGCCGTTCCAGGACCTCAAGGCTGCCGCCAAGGGCGCCGTCTCGATGCTGCCCGAACCGTTCCGCGAGGGGGCCAAGCGGGCCAAGGAGATGCTCAAGGGCATGACCGTCGGCGGCACGCTGTTCGAGGAACTGGGGTTTTCCTACCTCGGGCCGCTGGACGGGCATGACCTGCACCAGTTGCTGCCGGTCCTGCGCACCGTGCGGCAGCGGGCGACCGGGCCGATCCTGCTGCATGTGCTGACCAAGAAGGGAAAGGGCTATTCCCACGCCGAGCACGCCCCGGACAAGGGCCACGCACGGGCCAAGTTCGACGTGGTCACGGGCAAGCAGAAAAAGGCGCCCTCGAACGCGCCGTCCTATACCAAGGTCTTTGCCCAGGCGCTTTTGCAGGAGGCGGCCGAGGATCCGCGCATCTGCGCGGTGACGGCGGCGATGCCCGATGGCACCGGGCTGGACCTGTTCGCGGAACGCTACCCCTCGCGCTGCTTCGACGTGGGCATCGCGGAACAGCATGGTGTGACCTTTTCCGCGGGGCTTGCGGCGGGTGGCATGCGGCCCTTTTGCGCGATGTATTCGACCTTCCTGCAGCGCGGATATGACCAAGTGGTGCATGACGTTGCGATCCAGCGCCTGCCGGTGCGCTTTGCCATCGACCGTGCCGGGCTGGTCGGGGCCGACGGGGCGACCCACGCAGGATCCTACGACGTGGCCTACCTGGCGAACCTGCCGGGGTTCGTCGTCATGGCAGCCGCCGACGAGGCCGAGCTGAAACACATGGTCGCCACCGCCGCGGCGCATGACAGCGGCCCCATCGCCTTTCGCTATCCGCGCGGTGAGGGCATGGGCGTCGAGATGCCGGAGCGTGGCGAGGTTCTGGAAATCGGCAAGGGCCGGATGATCCGCGAGGGCAAGGGCGTGGCAATCCTGTCCTTCGGTACGCGGCTGAAAGAGGTACTCGAGGCCTGCGAGGCGCTGGAGGCGCGCGGCGTTTCCCCCACCGTTGCGGATGCGCGCTTTGCCAAGCCGCTGGACCGGGATCTGATCCTGGGCCTGGCGCGGGACCATGACGCGCTGATCACCATCGAGGAGGGCGCGGTGGGCGGCTTTGGCAGCCACGTCGCGCAGCTATTGGCCGAGGAAGGCGTCTTTGACACCGGGCTGAAGTACCGTTCGATGGTGCTGCCCGACATCTTCATCGACCAGGCCAGCCCGCGAGACATGTACGCCGTTGCCAAGCTGAACGCCGAGGACATCGAGGCCAAGGTGCTGGACACCCTGGGCGCTGCGGTTCTGGACAAACGCGCCTGACGATCAAGACCGGAAACCGGACCTGACGCGCGACGCTACAACATCGCGCGCAGCATTGCCGTGTTGGTCTGGATCACCGCGTTCAGTTCCGTCATGCGGGCAAGGCGTTGCTCGATGCCCTTCTGGCAGGCATCCAGTTGCTCGACGATCCCCTCCAGCTCCTTGCGCGACTCCGACAGGCTGGCGCTTTCGATCTTGCACATCATCCGGGTCGAGCTGAGGCCCGTGACATACCGCTTCATGTCCAGGACGCTGCGGGCGAAACGCTTGGCCTCGGCCTCTACCCGCACCAGAGATGCCACGGTTTCGTCCCGGAACTTCTGGCGATGGGCGGCCACTTCCGCCATCTCCACCTTGGCATCCATGCAGTCGGGATAAAGCGCCGCATTGGTGTCGAAACATTCGATCATCTCCTGTTCGACCGCAGTCGCGAAACTGAGGAACTGGCCGCACAGAATAGCGTCGCGCATCCGGGCAAATACGCATGCGTCGCCGTCGACAAAGGTCTTTACCCAGGTCGACATCTCTTCGAGCATCTGGCTGTAGTTCACCGATATCGCGCTGATCGCGCCGCCGGCGTTTTCCAGCCGCGAGGCGATGATCCGCATGTTCATCGGCACCGTGCGGATCACCTTGAACGACTCCGTGAGGTCTGCGGTTTCCACCCCGACCTGCGCAATCGCCCGCGACATTTCCAGAAACCGCCGCTGCAGCGGGTCGATCCCCTGCCCGGTCGCGGTGGCGCGCGCCTCGAACTCGGTCGCAAGCGCGTGGCTCTGGAAGGTGTCGTAACTGGAAAACCCCTGCGCCCTTATGACGGCCAGCAGCGCCTCGGCACTGTCTCGCGGGCTCAGCCCGTCTTCCTTTTCGCGGCTCAGCAGATCGGCATACAGGCCCGACACCGTGGCAAAAAGCTCCGAACTTGGCTTGATCCGGGTCGAGATATACCCACCGTCCGCGGGAGAGACGAGCGCGAAGACCCAGTAGTACCGGCCGGTCTTGCTGCGGTTCTTGACGTAGGCCCCGGTGGGTTTGCCCGCCTTGATCCGATCCCACAGCAGGTGAAAGACCCCCTTGGGCATGTCCGGATGCCGGATCAGCTTGTGCGGCGCGCCAAGCATCTCTTCCCAAGGATAGGCGGCGACACGCTGGAACACACAGTTGCCCGCCTTGATGATGCCGCGCTCATCGGTGCGGGAGTAGAACAGTTCCGTCAGGTGAAACTGGGCCTCGGCGGCGGCAAAATTCGACTCTGCGGCAAAGCGCGGGTTGTGTTCCGTCATTGGTCAATCCTGGGGCAACAGGGCGTCAGGCAGAACACCGGCACGACGCCATTGAAGTGGGGAAAGACGGGGCCGTCCTGGCACGTCCTGTCTAGATCATCGACCGCAACAGGGCGGTGTTGTTCTGGATCACGGCATTGAGGTCCATCACCCGGGCAAGGCGATCCTCGATTTCCTGCTGGCAGCTGTCCAGCTGTTCGACGATCCCGGCCAGAGAGCTGCCTGATTCCGACAGGCTGGCGCTTTCGATCTTGCACATCATCCGTGTCGAGCTGAGACCGGTGACATAGCGTTTCATGTCGAGGACGCTGTGGGCAAAGCGCCGCGCCTCGCGTTCCACAGACGACAGCCTGTCGATGGTCTGCTGCATGAACCGCTGTTCGTGCTCCGTCAGTTCGGCAATCTCGCGCGCGACGTCGATGGTGTCCGGATAGGCGTCCTGGCTGGTGCCGAAGCCGGTGATCATCTCGCGTTCGACGGCCGAGGCGAAACACAGGAACTGCCCCATGAAAATGGCACTGCGGATATGGGCAAAGACGCAATCGTCCCCTTCGACGAAGGTCTTGACCCAGGTCGACATCTCTTCGAGCATCTGGCTGTAGTTGACCGAAATCGCGCTGATCGGACCACCGACGTTTTCCAGCCGCGAGGCGATGATCCGCATGTTCATCGGCACTGTACGGATCGCCTTGAAGGCCTCGGTCATCCTGTCGGCCTCGTCCCAGACCTCGGCAATGGCACGCGACATGTCGACGAACCGCTGCAGCATCGGGTCCAGCGAACGCCCCATCTGGCGCGAACGGGCCTCGAACTCCGTCGCCAGTGCGTGGCTCTGGAAGTTGTCATAGGTTGCAAACCCCTGGTCGCGGATCCACTTCTGCAAGGTCTCGGCACTGTCTGTGGCGCTCATGCCGTCCTGCTCGTGCTTCAGCATCCCCGCATACAGCGCCTCGACCTCGGCCCGGAGGGAAGAGACCGGCTTGATCCGGGTCGAGATGTAGCCATCCTCGGTCGGCGCCACCAACGCGTAGACCCAGTAAAATCGCCCGCAGATCCGCCGGTTCTTGACATAGGCCCCGGTCGGCTTGCCCGCCTTCAACCGTTCCCAGAGCATGTGAAACACGCCCTTCGGCATGTCCGGGTGGCGGATCAGCTTGTGCGGGGCGCCAAGCAGCTCTTCCCATTCATGTCCCGCGACACGCTGGAACACCTCGTTGCCCGCCTTTATCACCGCCCGCTTGTCGGTGCGGGAATAGAAAGCCTCGTTCACCTGGAACGTGGCCTCTGATTTGGACACCCCGGACGGGAATGCGGGATCGAGTTCGGACATGGGCGCGCCTCCTGCTTGGGGACGACCCTAAAACGCAAACCCTTTTCGAATCCTGAACGCAAACGCGCGGCACCGGGGTGCCGCGCGTCCGATTTTCGTTGGATTTGATCCTTAACCCGGGCTCATACCCCGCATCTTCTCCGACCGGCGGCGCAGGATCTCGACCGTGGTCAGCAGCATGATCGAGATCGCGACAAGGATCGTCGCAACCGCCAGGATCGTCGGGCTGATCTGTTCCCGAAGGCCGGTGAACATCTGCCAGGGCAACGTCTGCTGCTGGGCAGAGCCGACGAAGATCACAACCACGACCTCGTCAAAAGAGGTGATGAAGGCGAACAGGCCACCCGAAATCACCCCCGGCAGGATCAGCGGCATCTGCACGCGGAAGAAGGTCGTGACCGGGTCCGCGCCCATATTGGCCGCCGCCCGCGTCAGCGAACGGTCGAAGCCCACCAGCGTCGCGGTGACGGTGATGATCACGAAGGGAATGCCAAGCGCGGCATGGGCCAGGACCACGCCCATCAGCGTCCCCTGCAGGCCGATCCGCGAGTAGAAGAAGTACATGCCGGCGGCCGAGATGATCAGCGGCACGATCATCGGCGAAATCAGGATCGCCATGATCGCCCGACGGAACGGCACATGTTCCGAGCTGAGGCCGATGGCCGCCAGGGTGCCGAAGCTGACAGACAGCAGCGTCGCCAGCGGCGCGATGATCAGCGAGTTGCGCAGTGCCTGTTGCCATTCCGACGAGGTAAAGAAGTCGCGGTAATGCTTGAGGCTGTAGCCCTCGGGGTCGAACCGCAGCATCTCCGGCGTGAAGGTAAAGAAATCCTCGGCGTTGAACGACAGCGGCATGACCACGAGGATCGGAGTGATCAGGAAGACGAAGATCGCGCCGGCGATCACGCGGAAACTGTATTCCCACAGCACCTGCCCGGAGGTCAGGTAGGGCGGCAGCGGGACGCGGTGACGCCCCATGCCGATCCAATAGGTGAACCAGCCAAAGAACCAGCCGAAGATCGCACCGACCACGAGGCCCGGCAGGCCACCGAGCAGGTAGCCGGCCACCGCCATGACGGCGATCAGGACCAGCTTGAAGGTCTTTTCCAGTTTCGGGTCCAGCACGGCCAGCGCGACAAAGGCCAGCGCGGCCAATATCACGAACCCCAGCAGGATGCCCATCAGGACCGATCCGTTGGCGGCCCCGACGAAGACCCCGGCAAAGCCCCCTGCTGCCCCGACCACGGGGGCGGAAAACTGGATCGGCTGTTTGACGGCTTGTGTCTCGACGGCCATTGCTCAGCGCTCCTGCGTCTTGGGCGCGGACATTGCGCGCGCCTTTTCGATTGCCGCCCGCATCACGTGCGGACGGAATTCGGTATCGGGCTGTTCCAGAAAAATGGTCATCCTCAGCCCCCGAGCTTCACGTTGTCGATGCCGACGATCCGGTCGTAGGCCCAGTAGAGGATCAGCACGACCGCCAGCAGGATCGTCCCAAGCGCGGCCGCGAGGCCCCAGTTCAGCGACGACGAGATGTGATAGGCAATCCGGTTCGAAATGAACGTACCGGTGGTGCCGCCCACGATCTCGGGCGTGATGTAGTAGCCGATCGACAGGATGAAGACCAGGATGCTGCCTGCGCCGATCCCCGGCACGGACTGCGGGAAGTAGACCCGCCAGAAGGACGTCCAGTTCGTCGCGCCCAGCGATTTCGCCGCGCGGACGTAGGTGGGCGGGATCGTGGACATGACCGAGTACATCGGCAGGATCATGAAGGGCAGCAGGATATGGGTCATGGCGATGATCGTGCCAAGCTGGTTGTTGATCATCACCAATCGCCCGTCATCGGCCACAAGTCCCAGCCAGACCAGCACGTCGTTGATCACCCCCTGTTGCTGCAGCATGACCTTCCAGGCCGAGGTCCGCACCAGCAGCGAGGTCCAGAAGGGCAGCAGCACCAGGATCATCAGCAGGTTGGCGGTACGCATCGGCAGCGTCGACAGCAGGTAGGCCACCGGGTAGGCCAGCGCGATACAGCTGAAGGTGATGACAAGGCTCATGAACATCGTTCGCTTGAACAGCAGGCCGTAGATGCGTTCGTCCTCGTCCCGCATGGCGGCGCCATCCGGCGTCTTCTGCATGTCCACCGCGTTCAGGAAATAGCCGTTGGTGTAAGCGGGGCTGTAGGTCTTGATGGTCTGCCAGACCCGTGTGTCCAGCCAGTCCTCGTCGATCTCGCCGAATGCGGCCTGAAGATCGGCAGTCTGGAAATCAGGGCTGTCCACCAGCGCGTCGGCTGCCTTGAGCATCTCGGCGCGGGGTCCGTTATAGGACGAGACATCGCCATCACGCAGGTCTTCGTAAAGCCGGGTGACAACGAGGGTCCAGGGTTCTTCCTCGAACGGGCTGTCCTCGTCCTCGTCACGCACGAAGGTCGCGAACCGGCTATAGGCCTCTGCCGTGCGCGGCAAGACATCGGCGATGTCGTCGCGCATCTCGAAGGCCGGGATAGGATCGTTGAAGTCCTCGTTGTTCTCCTTGGCCTTGTCCTCGGCTTTGACCCAGGCCTTGTAGGCCGCCACGCTGTCGGCGGTGCCCATCAGCTCTGCCCAGGGCAGCGCCTCGTCCCAGGCCTCGTCGAGGTCCTCGAACTGGTCCAGGTAGACTTCGCCGATGTCGTCCAGGCCACGACCCGACTTGCGGAACAGCGAAGACACGCCGGTCAGCTCGTAGTTGAGACGCGAGCCCAGCCGCGTGTGCAGCTTGTATTCGGCGGCCAGGAAGATGTCCGTGTAAGCCGCGTCGAAGACCGCATCGCCCGGCAGCTCGCCGCTGGTGTCATCCCAGTCGGCCAGCGCCTCGACGGTGCGGGGCAGCGTGTCGCGCACGATCTGGTTTTCCACCGACCGGAACAGCATGTCCGCGATGGGGGCAATGAAGGTCAGCAGCACGAAGATCAGCAGCGGCGCGATCAGGGCCAGCGCGCGCATCTTCTGCGCCCGCAGGGCCCGCGCCAGGCTGCGTTTCAGGGGTGTCCCGTCGGCGGCCAGCACCGGGCCCCCATTGCCGGAGCCGTGCCGCGGTTCACTTTCCCGCGCGTCCAGTGCGGCCGCCTCGTGAAAGGCATCCTCCGGCGTCGGTGCGTCGGACGTCTGCGGTCCGGATCCCTTCAGCGTGCTCATGCCGCGCCCTCCACTAGAATGAGTGTGCCCTCGGAATGGGCCTGTCTGATTTTCACGAGGTCCTGGTAGGCCGGATCGTGATAGGCGGCCTTGGCCGCGTCATAGCTGGGATAGGCGATCACCACGTGGCGCGCTCCCAGTTCCCCCTCGAGCACTTCGGCCCGTCCGCCGCGCACGATGTACCGCGCGCCAAAGCCGCGCATGATCGGGGTGTTGCCGTCGACATAAGGCTTGTAGGCCTCGGGATCGTTCACCGTCACATGGGCGATCAGGTAGCCCAGCGGCGCCTCGCCGGCCGGCTCGGGCAGATCCTCGTCATTGCCTTCGGCGACCATGATCGCGCTGGTCGCATTGTCCCGGCGGATCTTGGCAACGTCCTGGTAGTCGGGGTCGTGATAGGCCTTCAGCGCCGTATCGTAGCTGTCGAATTCAAAGACGACGTGCCGCTCGTTGGCCGTTCCCTCGACAACTTCGGCCTGCCCGCCGCGCACCAGGGGCCTGGCGCCGTAGCTCAGCAGGATCGGCGTGTCCCGGGCCACGTACTCCTTGTACGGTTCGGGATCGGTCACCGTGATGTGGCCGATGATATAGCCCTTCGGCATGTGGTGTCCCCGTCGTTTGTCTTGGTCCGTGGCGGGCGGTGCCGCCCGCCACGAACGATGTTGTCCTCACGGGGCGGGGATCATCCCCGCCACGGCGCGAGATCAGTTCTGGGCGAGCCAGGACTGGAATTTCGCGTCGATGTCGTCGCGGTAGTCAGCCCAGAACTCGTAGTTGTAGAGCAGGGTGTTGCCCGCGTTCGCCGGATCGGTCGGCATGTGCGGCGCCATGTCGATGCCCAGTTCGGCGTGCTGCGACACCATCGGGGCCGAGCTTTCGCGCGCCGGACCGTAGGAGATGTACTTGGCCTGGTCGGCCAGACGCTGGGTGTCGGTCGCGAAGTAGAGGAAGTCCATCACGCGCGCCAGGGCGTCGTCGGACAGGCCCTCGGGCACAATCCAGCCGTCAAGGTCGAACACCTGCATGTCCCAGAGCATCGCCACCGGCTGGTCCTGCTCCTCGATGACCGAGAAGAGGCGGCCGTTGTAGGTCGAGCCCATGAAGATCTCGCCATCCGCCAGCAGCTGCGGCGTGTCGGCGCCGGCCGACCACCAGACCACCTGATCCTTGATGGTGTCCAGTTTCGCAAGCGCGCGGTCCTGGCCTTCGTCGGTTTCCAGGACGTCGTAGATCTCGTCCTTGGCCACGCCGTCACAGTACAGCGCCCATTCCATGTTGTTCAGCGGGCGCTTTTCCAGCGCGCGCTTGCCCGGGTAGGTTTCCAGGTCGAAGACGGCGCAGACGTCGGACGGCGGCTCGACGCCTTCCGGCACCATGTCGGAACGATAGCCGAAGGTGGTCGAGTAGACGATCTGCGGGATGAAGCAGTCGGAGACGATCAGGTCGCCGAAGTCATCTTCCGCGCCGGTGCCATCGGGCGCTTCGGCCAGCACGTCGTCAAAGTCGATTTCCATCGCCAGGCCTTCGTCGCAGAGGCGGATCGCCGATGCGGCGGTCACGTCCACGAGATCCCAGGTGATGTTGCCGGCTTCGTTCATCGCGCGCAGCTTGGCCACCGCCTCGGCAGAGCTTTCGTCCCATGCCACCGACACATCCGGGTGCATTTCCAGATAGGGTTCGACGTAGGCTTTCAGCTGCGAGTTCTGGTAGGCACCGCCCCAGCTCACGATGGTCATGTCTTGCGACATGTCCTGAGCCGAAACGCCCGCGGCTGCCACGGTCAGGGCCGTGGAGGCCAGCAGTGTCTTTGTGAGTTTCATTATTTAACTCCCTAGTTAACCCGTTATCTTGGTTGAGGCGATGTTACGGGTACGAACCTCGCCCCAAGGTCGCGTCCCCGCGCGCGTGCAAACGGCGCAGGCGACGGCATTCGGATCACCCGGCGTCGAGTGCCCGGCAATCTTCGGGCAGCCAGCCGATCTCGATCTGGCTGCCGGGCTCCAGACGCACCTGGTCGGGTGCGTTACGGGTCTTGATGACGAAGTCGTCATTGCCCGCGACACGGAGCCTCGTACGGAAGATATCGCCCATGTAGATGAATTCCAGCACTTCGGCCTTCAAAGTGTGCGCGCCTTCCTTCAGGCGGTCCTTGTTGAACTCGACCCGCTCGGGCCGGATCGAAACCCGCGTGC
The DNA here is from genome assembly GCF_900101505.1 of Antarctobacter albus. Lineage (GTDB taxonomy): Bacteria > Pseudomonadota > Alphaproteobacteria > Rhodobacterales > Rhodobacteraceae > Antarctobacter > Antarctobacter albus. The sequence continues at coordinate 217,628 of NZ_FMZI01000003.1, read as the reverse complement.
GCTCACCCACTTCGCTGACGTTGACCGGAGTCGCGTCCAGCATCTCGCCGCTGTCCAGCTTCACCTCGCAGGTATCGCCCTTCATCGCCGTGACCACGCCTTCCAGCGTGTTGTTCTCGCCGATGAACTGCGCGACGAAGCTGTTCTGCGGCTTTTCGTACAGTGCGTCCGGCGGCGCCAGCTGCTGGATGCGCCCGTCGTTGAAGACGGCGACGCGGTCCGACATGGTCAGAGCCTCGGTCTGGTCGTGCGTGACGTAGACCACGGTGATGCCCAGCTGGTGCGCCAGGTTGGTGATCTCGAACTGCATGTGCTCGCGCAGCTGCTTGTCCAGCGCGCCCAGCGGTTCATCCATCAGGACCAGCTCGGGCTCGAAGACCAGCGCGCGGGCCAGCGCGATCCGCTGCTGCTGACCACCCGACAGCTGCGCCGGGCGGCGGCCGCCAAAGGCACCCATCTGGACCATGTCCAGCGCATGCTTGACCTTCTTTTCCCGGTCGGCCTTGCCGATCTTGCGCACCTCCAGCGGAAAGCTGAGATTCTCGGCCACGGTCATGTGCGGGAACAGCGCGTAGTTCTGGAACACCATGCCGATGCCGCGCTTGTGCGGCGGGATGTTGTTGATGCTGATGCCGTCCAGCTTGATTTCGCCATGCGTGGCGGTCTCGAACCCGGCCAGCATCATCAAACACGTGGTCTTGCCTGACCCGGACGGCCCGAGCATCGTCAGAAATTCGCCCTTCGGCATGCTGAGGTTCAGGTCTTTGACGACGAGCGTTTCGCCATCATAGCTTTTTTGCACGCGCTCAAAGGCGACAAATGCGTCGCCACTAGCTCCATCAGCCACGTCAGACTCCCTGTCTGTTATTTCGCGGATGTTTCTCCGCTGTATTGTGCTCAGACTAAAGCGCGTGACGTTTGGACATGCAAGCAAATCGCTGAAATCTGCGTATGCGGCAGGCAAATACGGCTCTTCCGGTTACAAAAACGGCGTGCAACCAGCCGATCGGAAGGTCAAATCGCCCGATTCGGGCAATATGCCTGCGCCCTTGACAGCGGTTTTGACCGCCCCGGCCCGGCACGACACGCCATGACCACTGGTCAACGGAGCCGTCCGGGCAGAGTCCGCGCCAGGGTTTCGGGCACGATCAGCCGTGTCTCGGGCGTGATCCGGACCGCGATCTTCAGCAGGTGGTCCGGACGGAATGCGATGCAGCCTTCGGTCGGGAACCCCGGTCGGCGCCAGCGGTGCAGGAAGATGGCAGAGCCCCTGCCCCGTTCGGCCCGGGGCCAGTTCCAGTCGGTCAGCAAGACGAGATCATACAGGCGGTCGGCACGGCGCAGGCGCTCATGGCTCCCCGCGTAGGGCGCGCGCACCATGAGGTTATAGTCCTCGTCGCCGGGATCGTCCGACCAAAGGTCACCCGGCCCGATCGGCACCGCCCAGTCGGCGGGTCGCGCGATCCGGTCAGGGCGGTAAAGCATGCCCGTGATGCGGTGCTCCCCCGCCGGGGTGGCGCCATCCCCCTCACGCTTGTCCGTACTCACGCCACCCCGTCCCACAGAACAGGGCCAGACCCGCCCTGCGAAACGCAGCCCGCGCGGCGTCAGGATCATGTCGCCGGCGCTCATCGTATTCCGGGCTCCAGCTCGCTCGGATCGGCGACCTCGACGCGCCAGAACGCGCGCGCCTCGGGCGGCAAGGCGGCCAGCGCGCTTTCCCACTCCGGCCCCCGGATGGCGCGCCGCAGGGCCCAGGCCACCGACTCTATGCAGCTGTCCGGGGTCAGGTTGTGATTAGGTCTGAGCGCCTGCGCCTCCCGGATCAGATCATCGCGCGATGCCCAGGGCGCAGGCGGCACCTCTGGCTGCCAGCCCGCAACGAAAATCGCCCGGGGCACGCTGGGCAGCACACTGGCAAAGCGCAGCCCCTCTTCCGCCGTCACCCGTCTCCGGAAAACATGAAACACGCCATCCAGCGCCGTGTAGGCCATGTTGTCCGACTCGAGGTTCATCCGCGCCTTCAGATCGTCCAGGAAGGCCCGGTATTCGCGGCTGGCGTGGCGGTATGTCCAGGGCTGCGGCACGGCTCAGGCCGCTTCGGCGCGGTTGATGCGCTGCATCACCTGGGCGCCGATCTCGAAGGATCGCAGGCGCGATGCGTGGTCGTGGATCTGCCCGGTCAGGATCACCTCGTCCGGCGCGAACCGGTCGATAAAGCCCCGCAGTTGCGCTTCAACCTGCCCCGCGTCGCCCACGGCACTGATCCGCAGCGCCTCGTCCAGCGCGGGCATCGCGCCCGGGGGCACAACAGAGGACAGGTCCTCGACCGGGGCGGGCAACTTGCCCGGCTTCCCGGTCCGCAACCGGAAAAAGGCCTGCTGCATTGTCGTACGCAGCCTTCGCGCCTCGGCCTCCGTATCGGCGGCAAAGACGTTGATCGCCACCATCGCATGGGGCCGGTCCAGCGTGGCGGAGGGCCGAAAATGCCGCCGGTAGACTTCCAGCGCCTGTTCCAGCGCCTGCGGCGCGAAATGCGAGGCAAAGGCATAAGGCAGCCCCAAAAGAGCCGCCACCTGCGCCCCGTGCAGCGAAGACCCCAGGATCCACAGCGGCACCTCGGTCCCCTCGCCCGGCAGCGCGCGCACCGGGCGGCCTTCCTGCGGCGGCCCCAGTAGCTCGCGCAGCTCGCCCACCTCGGCATGGAATTGCTCGGCGCGTTCCGGATGCACCCCCAGCGCCCGCATCACCATCGCGTCGCCCCCAGGCGCGCGGCCAAGGCCAAGGTCGATCCGGTCGGGGTACAGCGTCGCCAGCGTGCCAAAGGCCTCGGCCACGGCCAGGGGCGCGTGATTGGGCAGCATGATGCCCCCGGCCCCCACGCGCATCCGGCTGGTCAGACCGGCGACATGGCCCACAAGGACCGCCGTCGCCGCCGAAGCGATGCCCGGCATGTTGTGATGTTCCGCCATCCAGTAGCGGTGATAGCCCCAGGCCTCGGCCTTTTGGGCAAGATCGCCGGTGTTGCGCAATGCGTCGGCGGCGGTGAACCCCTCGGGCACCGGCGACAGGTCGAGCAGGGAATAATGCATGTGCGTCTCCTTCGGACCAAAGCTAGGCACGCGAGGCCGCGCTGACAACGCCGCCTCCGCTGCGCCACCGGCTTGGGACCGCCTATCGTTTCTTTGGGCTGAAAATACCTTTGGGGGTCCGGGGGCAAGGCCCCCGGCGACCGCCACGGGCGCTCACTTACAGCAGGTGCCCCGACTTCGCCGCCTTCACCGCCAGATAATGGGTGTTGTGCACGGTCTCGCCCACCTTCAGCGGGACGCGCTCGGCCACGCCAATGCCGCAGCTTTCCATCATCCGCATCTTGGCCGGGTTGTTGGTCATCAACCGGACAGCGGAAAAGCCCATCTTGTCCAGGATCTGCGCCCCCAGCCGAAAATCGCGCTCGTCATCCTCGAACCCCAGCCGGTGGTTCGCCTCGACCGTGTCGAACCCCTGGTCCTGCAAGGCATAGGCGCGCATCTTGTTCGCCAGACCGATCCCGCGCCCTTCCTGTTGCAGGTACAGCAGCACGCCCGCGCCTTCCTGCCCCATCTGCATCAGCGCCGCGTTCAGCTGCGGGCCACAGTCGCATTTCAACGATCCCAGCAGATCGCCCGTAAAACAGGCCGAATGCAGCCGCGCCAGCACTGGCCGGGCACGGTCGGGGCGGCCGATCTCGATGGCATAATGTTCTTCGGACCCGTCCGCGGGGCGATAGATGTGCAGACGCGCGTTTTCGGCGGCGCGCAGGGGCACGCGGGCGGAGACCACATGCTCCAGCTCCGGCAGGGCCTCCAGCAGCGGGGCCGCCTCCATGCCGTCTATTTCCAGCAGGCCCTGTGCCGCGGCGGTTCCGGGCGCCACGGGCACGACCAAGGCTGCCGGCAGCAACCGCGCGCCCTTGCACAACTGCAGCCCCAGCCGGTGCAGCATGACCGAGCCGTCGCGCCGGGTCTGCAACGGGCCTTTCATCGGGTTGGCCAGGTCATCGGCGGGATCGGCTAGGTCCTGCACCCAGGACAGGCGCGCATCCCCGGGCACGATCACCCGCGCCACGTCGCCGTCATAGGCCCGCGCCTTCAACGTGGCCGCCCGCCGGTCGGTCAGGGCCAGGTCCAGAGGCCCCAGCGCCCGCATCGCGCACAGCCGCGCCTCGGACAGGGTCTCGGCAGCGGCGACGAGCACATGCGCGCCATCCGCGCGCAGACCCACGGGCACCCCCATGCGCAGGTCCGCCCGGGCCCGCGCCAATGTTTCATTCAGGTCCGGACCCAGTCCCACCTCTGCACCCTCCGGCTGGTCAACTCCCCGGCATCCTGTAACATTTCCGCCCTCAGCACACGAGGACGTGAAAGTCTTGCAGCAAAGCTTGCCGGAGGCGCACTCTGTCCACATCTGCGAGAAAAGGCAACACGGAGGGCCGCACAATGGCGCAACTGCGAAACATCCTGCTGGTCGACGACGAAGAAGACCTGCGCGAGGCCCTGGCCGAGCAACTGGTCATGACCGAGGACTTCGAGGTCTTCGAGGCGGATGCAGGCGCCAGCGCGATGGCCCGGGTCAAGGAACAGATCTACGACCTGGTGATCCTGGACGTCGGCCTGCCCGACACCGACGGGCGCGAATTGTGCCGGTTGATGCGCAAGCAGGGCGTGAAGTCGCCGATTATCATGCTGACCGGACATGACAGCGACGCCGACACGATCCTTGGCCTCGATGCGGGCGCCAACGACTATGTGACCAAGCCGTTCAAGTTCCCGGTCCTGCTGGCGCGTATCCGCGCCCAGCTGCGCCAGCACGAACAGTCCGAGGACGCGGTGTTCACTGTCGGCCCCTATACCTTCAAACCCTCGATGAAGATGCTGGTCACGGAAGACGAAAAGAAGATCCGTCTGACCGAGAAAGAGACCAACATCCTCAAGTTCCTCTACCGGTCGACAGAGGGTGTCGTGCCGCGCGACACCCTGCTGCACGAGGTCTGGGGCTACAATGCCGGCGTGACGACGCACACGCTGGAAACGCATATCTATCGCCTGCGGCAAAAGATCGAACCCGATCCGTCGAACGCGCGCTTGCTGGTGACAGAATCTGGCGGATACCGCCTTGTAAGCTGAGTGGCACACACTTAGGTCGCATTGCACGGAACAAAGATGCACGGCTAAGTTTTGTTTCGAGCGGATTTGACCCAGATCATAGTTTCATGACTCGGTCATGTTTTAATCTGGCTCCAAGAGGTCCCGTCGCATGTGCGGGTTATCGCATGCACCTCCCTGTTGGACCTGGCCGGGCATCTTGCCCGGCCTTTTTTTGTTCCGATCCGTCAAGGGGTTCCAATACGCACACAAAGGGTCGGGTCCCGGCGATGACACCGGGACCCCGGGGTGCGTCCCGTGAGTGCCGAAGGGGGCGTTCCCGTGTCAGTGCTATCCCGATTTACGCGCGAGGGCATAAGGGTAAACAAGGGGCCGTCGTTCCCCTTGGCCGCCACGCCGACAGAGCCCTAGGCGGCGGGATCGTTCCGCACGGGGTCCAGTTCCGCCTCGTCGCGCAGGTTGTCGCGCAGGGTCATCACCTCGTCTCGCAGTCTTGCCGCGTCGCTCATGGTCAGCCCCGCCCGTTCCAGGAAACAGCGCGCTATATCCGCGCTCTGGGCCTGTAATGCGCGCCCCTCCTCGGTCAGCCGGATGCGCACCTGGCGTTCGTCCTCCGGGTCGCGGCGCCGGGTCACAAGGCCCTTGGCCTCCAACCGTTTGACAAGGGGCGTCAGCGTGTTCGAGGCCAGTTGCATCTGCACCGCCAGCGATCCCAGCGGCCGGTCATCCGCCGACCAAAGCGCCGTCAGCACCAGGTATTGCGGATAGGTCAGGCCAAGCGGATCCAACAGCGGCTTGTAGGCCTGCTGCATGGCGTGGCCCGCCGAATACAGTGCGAAGCAGAGCATTTCCGAGGGAGAGAGAGAACTGGACATGACACAGGAATAGATCGCGCAGGATAAAATCGCAAGCATTGACAAATCCACACACGACACAGATGTTTCGCACACGATAAATTCCTGCACGAAAGGAGAATGTCATGAGTGTCGACACGAAATATTGGACCGAGGCCTGGGCCACCGGCGGCGGCCGCAACGGCTCTGCCGGCCTCGAGTCGGGGATGCTGACGGTCACGATGACCAGCCCGACAGAGCTGGGCGGCTCGGGCAAGGGTCACAACCCCGAAGAGCTCTTCGCCACCGGCTATGCCGCCTGCTACCTCGGCGCCATGCGCTTTGTCGCCCAGAACGAAAAGCTGGGCACCGTGCCCGAAGACGCCAAGGTCACAGCCCATGTCGGTATCGGTGGGCGTAGCGAAGGTGGCTTCGGCCTGAAGGTGAAACTGGCGGTCTCGATGCCCGGCGTCGACCGTGACGTGGCCGAAAAGATCGCCGAGCGCGGCCACTTCATCTGCCCCTATTCGCACGCAACCAAGGGCAATATCGAGGTCGAGACCGAAGTCGTCTGACCCAGTTGGCGCGGGGCGCGGCTTCAGCCGCCCTGCGCCTCTATGAACTGGCGCACGGCCTCCTGGACATGGCGGAAACGATCGCCGCCCAGGTGCTTGCCACCGTACCAGCGCGTCACCACCACGATGGTGTCGCGCAGGTCCTCACGCTCCAGCATGCGCAGGATCACCATGCCGGCGCCGCTTTCGCCATCGTCGTTCTTGAGCGGGCCGCCCTCGGTCAGGCAGGCCCAGGTGTTATGCGTGGCCTTGGCGAATTTCTTGCGCCGTTTCAGCTCCTTGAGAAAGGCCGCCGCGTCGTCGGCACTGCGGCAGGGCCCGCCGGAGACCGCGTAGCGCGACCCCCGGTCGCTGATGATATTCTCCAGCACCAGCACGGGCGCCTCAATGTGTCCCGGTGCGCGGCAGCCGGTCCAGGAACTCTGCCGGGTTGAAGAGATCGACGTAGCCGCCGACACCATAGGCCCGGCATTCCAGGAAACGGTCCGGCGCGCAGCGGCGGTACAGGTCGTCGGTCAGGGCCAACACGCCATGCACGTCGTCAAAGGCCCAGCTTATGAGGAACCCCGGCGCGCTGACCGCGCGCACGGAATTGCCCGTCGCCCCGTCCAGCCAGACGGCGACCTCGTCCCGGTCCAGCGCCTCGCGCGGGGCCGGCAGGGCATTTTCGCGGTACTCATCCCACAGCATGATCTCGTCGATGCCCAGCGCCTGCAGGTAGTCACTCAGCATCGGTTCCATGATCGCGGGCATGCAGTCTTCTTCGGGCGGATAGATGCCCTGCGCCGTGCAATAGCGGGTCAGCGCCGCGCGCATCCCGTCGTCGGTATCGTCGCGCTCGATGTTCAGCGCCCAGAGCCAGACCGTCCGCTCGAACAGCGCCCGGTCCCGGGCGCCAATCGCCTGGCGCACCGCCTCCCAGCGCAGCGGGCTGCCGCTCTGCTTGATGAGGTCGGGAAACTCGTCCGGCGCCGGGTTTTCAGGCACGGGCGGGGCCTCGGCCAGCGCGCTCAACTCGTCGGCGGAGGACACGGTGATGCGCGCAGGCCCGTAATGGGTCGTGTCCGGATGATGCCCCGGAACGGTGAAAAACGGGTTGTAGACCGCAAAGACGTGGTCGTAGTCGCGCGCCCAAAATTCCAGGACGGGAAGCTCTGTCGGGGGATGCTGAATGGCCCGGCCAATGTGATGCATGGGGTCCTGTCGTCGTCTCGTATCAAAGTGCAAACGGGCGGCCCAAAGGCCGCCCGTCCGGGAAACTGCCGAAGGCGCGTGCCGCCGGCGGGCAGCGGGGATCACTCCTCCGCTTCTTCCTTTTGCTTGGTGATCTCTTCACCGGTCTCCTGGTCGACCATCTTCATCGCCAGGCGCACCTTGCCGCGGTCGTCAAAGCCCAGCAGCTTGACGTAGACTTCCTGGCCTTCCTTCAGAACGTCCGAGGGATGGTTCAGGCGGCGGTTCTCGATCTGGGAGACGTGCACCAGCCCGTCACGCTTGCCAAAGAAGTTCACGAAGGCGCCGAAATCGACGATCTTCACGACCTTGCCCTTGTAGACCTTGCCCTCTTCCGGCTCTGCCACGATCGAATAGATCATGTCATAGGCCTTCTGGATGGACTCACCGTCCGGCGAGGCGATCTTGATGATGCCCTCGTCGTTGATGTCCACCTTGGCGCCCGACACTTCGACGATCTCGCGGATCACCTTGCCGCCCGAGCCGATCACTTCACGGATCTTGTCGGTCGGGATCTGCATGGTCTCGATGCGCGGCGCGTGCACGCTGAACTCACCGGCCGAGGACAGGGCCTTGGCCATCTCGCCCAGGATGTGCAGGCGACCGTCCTTGGCCTGTGCCAGCGCGGCCTTCATGATCTCGGGCGTGATGCCCGCGACCTTGATGTCCATCTGCAGCGAGGTGATGCCGTTCTCGGTGCCCGCAACCTTGAAGTCCATGTCGCCGAGGTGATCCTCGTCGCCCAGGATGTCGGTCAGGATCCCGTAGGAGCCGTCATCTTCCAGCACCAGGCCCATCGCCACACCGGCAACCGGCGCCTTCAGCGGAACGCCCGCATCCATCATCGACAGCGAGCCACCGCAGACGGAGGCCATCGAGGACGAGCCGTTGGATTCGGTGATCTCGGAGACCACGCGGATCGTGTAGGGGAAATCGGTTGCCGCCGGCAGCACCGCCTGCAGCGCACGCCATGCCAGTTTGCCGTGGCCGATCTCACGACGACCGGGCGAACCAACGCGCCCAACCTCGCCCACCGAATAGGGCGGGAAGTTGTAGTGCAGCAGGAAGTTCGACCGGTAGTTGCCGTGCAGCGCGTCGATGATCTGCTCATCGTCGCCGGTGCCCAGCGTGGTCACGACCAGACCCTGGGTTTCGCCACGGGTGAACAGCGCCGACCCGTGGGTCCGCGGCAGCAGGCCGGTTTCGCAGACGATCGGGCGCACCTGGTCAAGGGCGCGGCCGTCGATGCGGCGGCCGTTCTTGACCACATCACCGCGCAGCACCATCGATTCCAGCTTCTTGATCGCGGAACCCAGGTTCGGATCTTCAAGCTGTTCCTCGCTGAGGCCGGCCTTGATCTCTTCCTTGACGGCGGCAACCGTGGTCACGCGCTCCTGCTTGTCCGAAATCGCGTAGGCGGCGCGCATCTTGTCTTCGCCCGCGGCCTTGATCACGTCGAACAGGGCCGAGTAATCCGGCGGCTGGAAGTCGAAGGGTTCCTTGGCCGCGTCTTCGGCCAGCGAGATGATCAGGTCGATGACCGGCTGGATCTGCTCATGCGCGAAAAGAACCGCGCCCAGCATCTCGTCTTCGGTCAGTTCGTAGGCTTCGGACTCGACCATCATGACCGCGTCCTTGGTGCCCGCGACAACCAGGTCGAGTCGCTGCTCGGGGTTGTTGCGCAGCTGGTCCATGTCCTCGACGGTCGGGTTCAGGACGTATTCGCCATCTTCAAAGCCGACGCGCGCACCGGCAATCGGGCCCATGAAGGGCGCGCCGGAAATGGTCAGCGCGGCGCTTGCGGCGATCATCGCCACGATGTCCGGGTCATTGACCAGGTCGTGCGACAGGACGGTGCACATCACCAGCACTTCGTTCTTGAAGCCGGGGACGAACAGCGGGCGGATCGGACGGTCGATCAGGCGCGCGGTCAGCGTTTCCTTCTCGGTCGGCCGTGCTTCACGCTTGAAGAAGCCGCCGGGCACCTTGCCGGCCGCGTAATATTTTTCCTGGTAATGGACGGTCAGCGGAAAGAAGTCCTGGCCTTCCTTCTGCTGCTTGGCAAAGGTCACGTTGGCCATGACGCTGGTCTCGCCCAGGGTGGCGATGACGCTGCCGTCGGCCTGACGGGCAACCTTGCCGGTTTCCAGTGTGAGCGTTTCCTCGCCCCACTGCATCGACTTTTTGACTTCTTTGAACATCAGTTATCCTCTAGGAGGCGCTCCGGCCCCTGCCGGTCCTCCGTTTGAATGGCGGCCCCATTGCCGCCGACCCCTTCATCATCCCATGCGCCGGGGTCAAAGCGTCACGTCTCAGATGACTGGCGCCATACAGCAGCAAGCGCCTTTTGTGAAGCCGTTGCGTTCCATGCCAGCCGCCCCAAAGTCCGATTTTTTGCGGCCCGGCAGGTTCTTGGCGGCGGGTTCGGCCCGGATCATTGCCATTTGCCGTTACCAGAGGGCGTGCTACAGCGCGGAACGTGATTTCATCAGGCCAAACCCATGAACATTCTTCAGATTGCTTCCCTCCTCATCGTCCTTGCCGCGGTCTTTGGTGCCATCAACTATTTCGTCCTGCGCCTGCCTTCAGCGATCGGCATCCTCGTCGTCGCCCTGCTGACCTCGATGGCGGCCCTTGCGCTGGACACGATGGTGCCCTCGCTCACCCTGGCCGAGGATCTGCGCGCCATCGTCACCGGCATAGATTTCTCCGACGCCCTGCTGGAGGGGATGCTGGGACTGTTGCTGTTTGCGGGCGCCCTGCACGTCAAACTCTCGGACCTGCGCGCGGTCTGGCCCACGGTCCTGCTGATGGCCACCATCGGCGTGGCGCTGTCTACCGCGGTGATCGGGCTTGGCTTTCACTGGCTGACCGGCGCGCCGCTGCTGATTGCGCTGGTCTTCGGGGCGCTGATCTCGCCCACGGATCCCGTCGCCGTCATGGGCGTCCTGAAACAGGCCAACCTGCGCAAATCACTGGAAACCCAGGTCGCGGGCGAAAGCCTGTTCAATGACGGCGTGGGCTATGTCGTCTTCCTGGTGCTGGTCGGGCTGGCCTTTCCGGCGCTCTCGCATGGCCACGGCGATGCCGCCCACGCCAGCCCCGCGCTGGACGCGGCCAGGCTCTTTGCACAGGAGGCGCTCGGCGGTGCGGTGCTGGGCCTTGTCCTGGGCTGGCTGACCTTCCGCGTCATGCGCCATATCGACGATTATTCCCTCGAGGTGTTGATGACCTTGGCGCTGGCCTTCGGCGGCTACGAACTGGCCATCGCGCTGCATGTCTCGGCCCCCATCGCGGCGGTCTGCGCCGGCCTGCTGATCGGCGACATCGGGGCCAAGCACGGCATGTCCGAGGAAACCCGCGAATACGTCGAGAAATTCTGGGTACTGGTGGACGAGATCCTGAACGCCGTCCTCTTCATGCTGATCGGGGTCGAAATCTTTGCCGTGCAACTTGAAACCGACATGCTGGTGACCGGCGTCATCTGCATCGCGCTGGCGCTGTTCGGGCGGCTTTGCGCGGTGGTGGTACCGATCCTGATGCTGCGGCCGTTCCGGAGTTTCGCCCCCGGCGTCATGCCGATCATGACCTGGGGCGGGCTCAAGGGCGGCATCTCTGTCGCCCTCGCCCTGTCGCTGCCCGACAGCGAGTGGAAGCCGCTGATCCTGACCGTCACCTACGTGATCGTGGTCTTCTCGATCATCGTGCAGGGGCTGACCATCGGCAAGCTGGCCAACCGGGTCGGGCGCGAACCCGACCTGGTCTGAGTCACAGGCCCGCCCTGTCCAACGTCGCGCGCTCTGCCCGGTTCAGCCGCTCGAGCGCCTCGTCCGGGCCACCGGCACGGCGCCAGATCGCCAGGCAGGATTCCGGCGACCAGGGCAGCACCGCCCCGGCCATCCAACGCCGCAGCGGCGCCGGCAGGCTGTCGTAGACCCGCATCGCGTCGCCCCGGCGGCGGCGCGGCCTGATCGCCACCGCACCACGGTTGCCGTTGCGGCGGGCCATCACGCCACCTCTCGCGCGTCCCGCCACTGGGGGAACGGGTCCGGTTGTTCCGCCCCCGTCACCTCAGACACAAGACAGGCTTCCAACCGCGCCTTCAGGTCGGCCCAGTCGATCCCCGCACCGATAAAGACCAGTTCCTGCCTCCGGTCGCCAAAAGGCTCGGCCCAATGGGCCAGGAAATACTCCTGCGCCCGCGCATCCTTGGGCCAGTTCTCCTTCGGGACCGTCGCCCACCACTTGCCCAGCGGTTTCACGCTCGACAAGGCGCCCGCCAGCGAGAATTCGGCCACCCAGTCGGGCCGCGTCGACAGCCAGAAATGCCCCTTTGCCCGGATCACGCCCGGCAGGCTGCCGTTCAGCAGCGCGTGGATACGCTCCGGGTCAAAGGGGTCGCGCGCCCGGAAGACGTAGCTGGCGATGCCGTATTCCTCGGTCTCGGGGACGTGATCGGCAAAACCGTACAGTTCCTTCGCCCAAGCGGCATGTTCATGCGCCTTGTCGAAATCGAACAGTCCGGTTTCCAGGATCTCGGCGGTCGCCACCTCGCCGTGATCCGTGCGGATGATGCGCGCATCGGCATTCAGGCTGCGGATGATCTTTTGCGCTGCGTCCACCTTGAGCGCGCCCGCATCGCTGACCTTGTTCAGAACGACGACATCGGCAAACTCGATCTGGTCCGTCAGCAGGTCGACAAGGGTGCGCTCGTCTTCCTCGCCCAGGCTTTCGCCCCGGTCCGCCAGGAAATCATGGCTGGAGAAATCCTCCAGCAGGTTGCAGGCATCCACCACCGTCACCATCGTGTCCAGCCGCGCGACATCCGACAGGCTCTGGCCCGCGTCATCCCGGAAGGCAAAGCTTGCTGCCACCGGCAGCGGCTCTGCGATGCCGGTCGATTCGATCAGCAGCGTGTCGAAACGCCCCTCTTCAGCCAGCTGCCGCACCTCGATCAGCAGGTCCTCGCGCAGGGTGCAGCAGATACAGCCGTTGGACATTTCCACCAGCGTCTCGTCCGTCTGGCTGAGGTTCGCGCCGCCCGCGCGCACAAGGTCGGCGTCTATGTTCACCTCGGACATGTCGTTCACGATCACGGCGACGCGCCGCCCTTCGCGGTTGTTCAACACCCAGTTGAGCAGCGTGGTCTTACCCGCCCCCAGGAATCCGGAAAGCACGGTCACGGGGATGCGGGGATCGGTGTCGGGCATGGTCAAGCTCCCTATTCGACAAGAAACAGGTGTATGTTATAGTATAACATAACAAACCCGGCCAGCCCCAAACTCCACTGCGCAAAGAAAAACCGCGCTTCCCGGAGGGGAAACGCGGTCAATCCGTTCAGCGACGGGACAGTGCCTTAGCGGCGGATGCCCAGGCGGCCGATCAGCGAGCGATAGCGCTCTTCGTCCTTGCCCTTGAGGTAGTCCAGCAGCTTGCGGCGCTGGGCAACCATCATCAGAAGGCCACGACGCGAGTGGTTGTCCTTCTTGTGGGTCTTGAAGTGTTCGGTCAGGGTCGAGATACGCGAGGTCAGGATGGCCACCTGCACTTCGGGCGAACCGGTGTCGCCTTCCTTGGTGGCGTATTCCTTCATCAGGCGGGTCTTTTCTTCCGCGGTGATCGACATCGGGGTCTCCTTTCGGATCAAAGGGTTATGGCACAAGCCGGGATGTCGTCCAGCAAGGCCCGTGGAGAGGTCCGCCAAAGCGGATGCGCGCAGGTACGCGATTCCAGCCCCCTTGGCAAGCCCGCTAACCTACGTCGCCAGGTCCAGCGCGGCGGCATCGCTTTCGCCCACCAGCACGATCGAGGACAGCGGCGGCGCCTCGGCAGTGAGCAGGCTGGCCAGAACCGTCCCGCCCAGGCGGATCTCGGTCGTCTCCGGATCATCCTCGCGGGCGGACACCTCCAGCTCGGGTTCCGGTCCGCCGGCGCTGTCGTCATAGACGATCACCAGCTGATCTTCCTCCGCGTCGTAGTCCAGCGGGTCCGCGCCGGCAAGCTCTGCCGACGCGTCGTTCGGCGCCGCCGGCACATCGACCCCAAAAGACTCCAGCTGCAAGGCCCCTGCGCCCGTCTCTGTCCCCGTCTCTGCCAGCTCAGCATCCTCGACCGGGTCCAGCCCGGCGAGGTTGATCAACCCCATGCGCGCAAACAGCGACCGCCCGTCCTCAAGCGCGGCGCCCTCCGGCGTGCCCTCGTCGATCCCCTGCGGAAAGAACTGGAACACCCCCAGTGAGGCCGGCGACAGGGGCGAGGCCGGCAGGCCATCGTCCCCATCGTCGCCCGTGTCGGCAAGCGCCTCGTCCGCATCGTCACCGATGCTGACGATGGCCACCGAACCAAGCGCTATCAGCCCCATGAGCCCGGCCAGTAGATACATCGTTGCAGCCCCGTTTTCCGCCGTACCGGCAACGACGGGCACACCACGCCGCCCCGGTTCAGGCCGCGACTATGGCAGCACGGGGTAAAGCAAGGCTTACTCGGCCTCGTCGATCTTGATTTCCTCGATCAACGCGGTCGCCCAGTCGCCCAGGATCGGGATGAACTCGATCTGGCTCAGCAGCAGGACAACGACCGAAACCAGCGCCGTGGCCCCCAATGCCGTCCCCAGGCCCAGCATCATGCCCCGCAGGAACTGAAAGGCCATCAACCGCGCCAGGTTGTTGTGCACCCGGACAAAACGGTGCTGGTTCAGGCGCTTGACCTCATCGGCCAGGCGCGCCACTTCCTGCCGCAGGGCCTCGGTCTCTGTTTCAGGCGGCATAGCGCATCTCCATCGGCCAGGGTTCGGGGTGGACCGCGTAGGACACATAGAGCGGGTGGCGCGGGTGGCCCGCCTTTGTCAGACCCAGGTGGCGCACATCGCCCCGCAGCAGTGGCGCCGCACGCGGCCCCGCCCCTTGCAAGGCGCCATGCACACCCCAGGCCGCCAGCGTCAGATCCGCCGCGCCCGACCAGTCGCGCAACAGCGCGGCATTCTCCGGCCCTTCCGGGTCCTCGGCGCGGCGCAGGTCCTGGGGCCGGGTGGCGCGAAAGGCGAACAGGTTGGCGATCCGCATCGCCCCGTAGCCCAGCGCCTTCGTCCGTCGCTGGCAGCGCTCGATGGTCGGGTCGTTCGCCAACTCACTGGCCGTCGAGGGGTTGAGCATCACGAACAGCACCTCTCCCGCGCCCGGATCCCAGACCCGGCGCAGCCCGTAACGATAGCGCTCGCAAGGCGAATACCAGGCGGTGCTCCGCTCTCCATCCTTTTCCGCGTGCCTTTCGATCATGGCCGCAAGCTGCCCCGCCCGCGCCGGGGGTTCAAGGGCGATTGACATTCACACCTGCCTGCGGCCCCCTGCCGCCACAGTCACCGGAGCACCCCATGAACATCCAGATGATCGAGGCCGCCGCCACCCGCGCCCGCAGCATCACCCGCCGCACGCCGCTCTTGTCCTCGCCGGCGCTGGACGCCATCGCCGGGCGCCGCGTCCTGGTCAAGCCCGAGTGCCTCCAACATACCGGCAGTTTCAAGTTCCGCGGTGCCTGGTCGGCCCTGACCGCCCTGCCGGAAGACCAGCGCGCCAAGGGCGTGATCGCCTTTTCCTCGGGCAACCACGCGCAGGGGGTGGCGCTGGCCGCGCAAAAGCTGGGGGTTCCGGCGGTGATCCTGATGCCGTCAGACGCGCCCGCCGCCAAGATCGAGGGCACTCGCAGCTACGGCGCCGAGGTTGTGCTCTACGACCGGACAACCGAAAGCCGCGAAGAGATCGGCGCCGCGATTGCCGCCGAACGCGGGCTGACGCTGGTCAGACCCTACGACGAACCGCAGGTCATTGCCGGCCAGGGCACCTGCGGACTGGAAATCGCCGAACAGGCCGCCGAGGCAGGTGTGACAGAGGCCGACGTGCTGGTCTGTTGCGGCGGTGGCGGCCTGACCGCCGGGATCGCCCTGGCGCTGGAGGCCCGCGCGCCGGGGCTGCGCGTGCGCCCCGCCGAACCCGAGGGCTACGATGACACCGCGCGCTCGCTGCACTCGGGCAGTCGCGAGCGTAACGCGCAAGAGGCCGGTGGTCTCTGCGACGCGATCCTGACCCCGATGCCCGGAGAGCTGACCTTTCCGATCAATGCCCGCCTCTGCGGCCCCGGCGTGGTGGTGACGGACCAGGAGGTGCTGCGTGCCATGTCGCTGGCCCTGCGGCACCTCAAGCTGGTGGCCGAACCGGGCGGCGCCGTGGCCCTTGCGGCGGCGCTCTTTCACGGTGACGAACTGGCCGGTGAGGCGGTGATCTGCACCATTTCCGGCGGCAACCTGGATCCGGCCATGCTGGCCCGCGCGCTCGAGGTCTAGGCGCGCCGGGAGGTCAGGAAAACCCCGCTCCCGACGTTGCGTCAACCTGCTATACTGCAGGCCAGACACGCCTGTTGGGAGACACCCATGTTCCGCCGCCTGACCATTGCCGCCGCGCTCCTGCTTGCCACGCCGCTGGCCGCGCAGCAGGACCGCCTGCTTGGGTTCGACCTCGACAGCTTTGGCAAGACCGTCCTGTCGCGCAAGCAGTTCGGCAGCGATGTCATCCCCGAGGCCGCCTACGGCGCCTACAACAACGAATTCATCTCCGCCTATTCCAGCCAGTCGGTCTTTGCCCGCATCGGGCGCTCCGTCGGGCGGCTGGACGTGGCGACGGACAAGGGCGTTTTTCCCTGCACCGCCTTCCTGGTCGGTGACGACATCCTGATGACCAACCATCACTGCGTGCCCGGCATCCTCGACGACAGCCGGGCCGCGGCGAAATCCATCGTCGGCGTGCGGTTCGTCATGGGCTACACTCAGGAAGGCGTGACCGAGGGCACCAGCTCCTTCCTCGTCGACCCGGTCCCGGTCGAGACCTCGAAACCGCTGGATTACACGCTGCTGCGCATCCTGGGCGACACGCCGGGGCGCGATTTCGGCACGCTGGAACTGGCCGCCGTCACGCCCCATGACAACGATCCCTACTGGATCATCGGCCACCCGATGGGCGAGGCGCAGCGGATCAGCCGCGAGAAATGCCGCGCCAATGCCCCCGCGCTTTCGGACAACAAGCTGCTGCACACCTGCGATACCATGCCGGGCAACTCCGGCTCTCCGGTGATTGACGCAGGCACGCGGCAGGTGGTCGGGCTGCATCATGCCGGATCGGCGAACAACAGCGTCAACTATGCCATTCCGATGGCGGCGATCCTGGCCGCCTCGAACCTGCTGTCGCCCGCCAAGGGGTCCGGCGGTCCGGACAATGCCGAGGGCCGCGCCCTGACGCGCCTGTCCGACGCGCTGCTGATCGACGATGACGACGACCGCCGCAGCGCGCTTGAATCGCTGGTAACAGAGGCGCCCGGCACCTCTGCCGCACGCACCGCCGCCCGGCTGCTGGCGGCACTGCAACCGGCCCCACCGCCCCCGCCCACGCTGGCGGAACGCATGGCGGCAAATGCCGACGTGCAGGCCTGCGACCGTCTCGCCGGGGACAGGTTTCACCCCGACCGCGCGGCGGGCTTGATGCGCAGCGACGGCACGGTCTTCGAGGCAATGGATGCCAGTGCCGCCATCGCGGCCTGCCAACGCGCTCTGGACAGCTTTCCCGCTCACCCCCGCATGACCGCCTTCCTGGCAGAGGCATTCAGCGCCGCGGAACGCTATGACGAGGCCTTTTCCGCATACAAGGCCGCCGCCGACACCGGCGACGCCGTCGGCCAGGCGGGCCTGGGCGTTGCCTACCTCTGGGGATTGGGCACACCGAAGAACCAGAACAAGGCATTGGAGATGTTCGAGAAATCCGCAGAACAGGGTCACCCGATCGCCAAGACCGGGCTGGGCGTGATCTACCAGCACGGCCAGGGTGTCCCCGCCGATCCCGACCGGGCCCTGACCCTCTACCGTGAGGGCGCCGAGGCCGGTTATCACGGCGCGCAGGACCAGCTGGGTGACCTCTACCTGGCCGGAACCATCGTTGATCAGTCGGACGAAACCGCCGCCTACTGGTTCGCCAGGGCCGCCGAACAGGGCAACGCCGCGGCGCAGTTCAACCTCGCCCTTCTGTACGAAAACGGGCGCGGGGTCGACAAGTCCATGACAACCGCCGCCCGCTGGTACACCGCCGCCGCCGAACAGGATTACGCGGAAGCCCAGCAGGCTCTCGGCACTCTCTACATGACAGGGACCGGCGTGACCGCCTCCGATGCCACGGCGATCGGCTGGTATCGCAAGGCGGCGGCGCAGGGTGACCCGGTCTCGCTCGCAAGCCTGGCATGGATGACCGAGAATGGGCGCGGCACCAGCCAGGACCCGGCAGAGGCGGCCCGGCTCTACATCGAGGCCCTGCGCGCAGGCAGCGACGGGCCCGTGACCCGCGACACCGCCGACTGGCCCCGCGACACCGCCCGCGCCTTGCAAGAGGCCCTGGCCCGCGCGGGCGTCTACCAGGGCCCCACCGACGGCCGCATCGGCCCCCGCACGCGCGAGGCGATGCGCAGCCTCCTGCCCTGACGCCCGGAATCGCCCCTGCCTTGCTCCCCTGTCCTCCCCCGGTGTACGAACAGGCGATATGGCGAAACGAAACCCAAGCCCGATGATCCGATCCTTGCTCGCAGTCCTGGCGACAACCTGTCTTCTGGCCAGTCCCGCCGCGTCCGACTACGAAAACATCTTCCCGACCGACAGCTTCGGGGACACCGTCCTGCCTCTTCCGCTCTGGATGCAAGGCGACCGTGGCGAGGGATACCTGCCTTTCGGAATGCCCGAAATCGAAGAGGTCGCGCGTTTCGGCAAGACCTCCATGATCGCGCAGACCGGACGCCCGGTCGGTCGGCTGGATGTCAGCACCGGTACAGGCGTCCTGTCCTGCACCGGGTTTCTCGTCACCGTGGATCTGCTGCTGACCACCGCGCTCTGCGCCCAAGGCACCCCTCGCCCGGCGGGCAAGGCCGCAGAGATCGAGTCCATCCGTTTTACCCTCGGCTACCTGGACAAGACCGATCCCGACAGCGCCGAAGCCTTCGAGGTCGATTCGACCCCGGTCGAAATCGACGAGGCCCTGAATTATGCGGTTCTCAGGATCACGTCGGGCCAGCCGGGCGAACGCTACGGTACCCTTGCGCTCACCCACTCAGCCCCGCTCGGCCATCAGCCTCTCCGGCTCTACGGGCATCCTTTGGGCTTTCCCCAAAACGTCGCTTACGAGGATTGCTGGGTCGCCACACCGGCCATACTGGACGGCGATCTACGGCACACCTGCGATACCCTGCCGGGAAACGAAGGCTCTCCGCTTGTCCACGCTCTCGAAACCCGGGTGATCGGCCTGCATCTCGGCGGGTTCGGGAACAGCGTCGAACACGCGATCCCGATAGGCCGAATCCTCGAACGCTCACGCGTTCTCAAGCCCGCGGTTCAGGACTGACCCTCAGTCCAGCCGCCGCGCCTCGTCCTGCAGCATGACCGGGATGCCGTCGCGGATCGGATAGGCCAGCCCCGCCGCCGTGCTGATCAATTCCTGCCGGTCCACGTCATAGCGCAGACCAGTCTGCGTCACCGGGCAGATCAGCGCCTCCAGCATCCGCCGGTCAAATTCAACGCTCATTGAATCAGGTCCTCCTCGCCGCCGCGCAGCGCATATTCGATCAATGTCACCAGCGTCTCGCGCCGTGTGCTCAAAGAGGGCGCTTCCAGCAGCGCCTGCTTGTCCTCGGGGTTGAAGTCCAGCAGCATCGACAGCGAGTTCACCAGCAACTCGTCATCCGCCTGCTGCAGCGTATCCCAGTCCGCCGACAGGTCCTTGGCCGCGAAAAAGCGATCCAGCAAGTCCATGAAACGCACCCGCTCAAAGCACGTGTCCGTCTCTGCCCCCTGCTGGTCGCGTTCGAACCCGTCCCAGTTGACCTCGCAACAGCGGTAAGGCGTGAACCCCTCGACCTCTCGCACGATGCGAAAGCGCGATATTCCGGTCAGCGTGATCATGTAACGCCCGTCCTCGGTTTCCGAGAACTGCGTCACCCGGCCCGCACAGCCGATCCGGTGCAGGCCCCGTTCCTCGCGGCCCGGCACCTGGTGCGGCTGGATCATGCCGATCAGACGGGTTTCCGTTTTCAGGCAATCGTCGAGCATCGCGAGGTAGCGCGGCTCGAAGATGTGGAGCGGAAGGCGCGCCCGCGGCAGCAGGAGCGCCCCCGGCAGGGGGAAAACCGGGATCTTGCCCGGCAGATCTTTGAGCCGTGTCATGCCCGACAAGGTAGACTGCGCGACCGGTCAGGCAAATATCATCGAGCTCAATTTGCGGCGTCCGTTCAACGCCACCGGATCATTCGGCTTCAGCGCCTCGAAGATGGTGAAAAGCTGCGCCTTTGCGGCGCCGTCGTTCCACTCGCGGTCGCTGCGGAAGATCTCCAGCAGCTGGTCCACCGCGCCAGCGGCATCGCCATTGGCGTACATCGCCTGCGCCAGGTCGAACCGCGCCTGCTTGTCCTCGGGGTCGGCTTCGACCTTGGCGGTCAGTTCGGCCACCGGGCCCGCATCCGCCGCCTGTTTCGCCAGTTCCAGCGCCGCATGGGCCGCTTCCAGTTCCGGTGCCTTGGAAATCTCGACCGGGGCGCCGTTCAGGATCGCCTCGGCCTGCTCCAGGTCGTCCATCGCAATGTGGGCGCGCACCAGTCCCGCGTAGGCGGCGGCATTGGCCGGGTCCTCTTCCAGGATGGCGGCAAAGGTCTGCGCCGCATCCACCGCCGCGCCCTGGTCCAGCATCTCTTCGGCTGCGGCCACGGCATCATCCAGCCCGCCCGAGGCATCGCCACCCGCCGCCTGCACGACGCGATCGACAAAGGCCTTGAGTTCGGATTGCGGCAGCGCGCCCTGGAACCCGTCCAGCGGCTGACCCTTGAAGAAGGCATAGACCGTCGGGATCGACTGGATGCGCAATTGCCCGGCGATCTGCTGGGCCTCGTCTACGTTGACCTTGACCATCTTGACGGCGCCCTTGGCCGCCTTGACCGCATCTTCGAGCATCGGGCCAAGCGTCTTGCAGGGGCCGCACCAGGGCGCCCAGAAATCGACGATGACGGGAACCTCGGCAGAGCCGTCCACGACTTCCGCCATGAACTCCGCTTCGGAGATGTCTTTGATCAGGTTGTCCGCAGCCGGTTGGCCGCCGCCCAGTTCCAGCATGTCGCCCTCACGCGGTTGAATATGTTCAGTGGCGTAGATGGCGTAGCGTGGCCCGGGATGCAAGGGCGGCGGCCCGGTTCATCCGGTTTGGCCGCCTCCGGCGCGTTTTGTACGTTTTGCCGATTTCGACGTACAAAACGTACGTTTTGTACAAAAAACTAGAGGTCGAAACTGGCAAAGACGGGCGCGTGATCCGACGGTTTTTCCCAACCGCGCGCGTCGCGCAGGATACGGCTGCCGTGCGCCGCGTTGGCGATGTCCGGCGTTGCCCAGACGTGGTCCAACCGCCGCCCCTTGTCAGCGGCATCCCAGTCCTTCGCACGATAGGACCACCAGCTATAGAGCTTGCCCACGGGCAAGTCCTTGCGGGTCACATCCACCCAAGCCCCAGCATCTTGTGCCTCGCCCAGCGCCTCGACCTCGACCGGCGTGTGCGAGATCACCTTGAGCATCTTCTTGTGATCCCAGACATCATCCTCCAGCGGGGCGATGTTCAGATCGCCCACCAGTATCGCCTTTTGTGGTTTTTCAGAGGCAAACCAGTCGCGCATCCCGGCGACGTAATCCAGTTTCTGGCCGAACTTCACGTTCTTGTCGCGGTCCGGCACATCGCCGCCAGCGGGAACGTAAAAATTGTGGATTGTCAGACCGTTATCCATGCGTGCCGCAACATGGCGCGCGTGCCCCAGGTCAGCGAAATCCTTGTCGCCCACGTCCTCGATGGGCAGTTTCGACAGGATCGCCACGCCGTTATAGCCCTTCTCGCCCCGCGCAACCATGTGCGGATAGCCCAGCGCTGCAAAGATCTCGTGCGGGATCTTGGCCACCGGCGACTTGCATTCCTGCAGGCACAGCACGTCCGGCGCTTCCTCGGTCAAGAGCTTCTCGACCAGCCCCGCCCGCAGCCGGACCGAGTTGATGTTCCAGGTGGCAAGCGTAAAGGGCATAGGCGACTCCGGGTTTCAGGCCCGGCGAGACTGCCAAGCCGGGACGGCCTGCGCAACCACGTTTCCCCACGCCGGGAGTGTGGAAATAAACTCTTTGAGATCAATCAGATGATCTCATCCTCATCGAAGAGGGGCGGCGCCTCCAGGTCGGCATCGAACCGTTCCGCCGCCGCTTCGGCCTTTTCGGGTTCCAGCGGTTCGGCAATATGGAACAGGGCATCGCCCTCGTTCACCACGGGCAGGTCGGACCGTCCCACCAGGATGCCGGTCACATCTGCGATCACCTCGGCCTCGCGCTCTCCGAACGGGTCGGAGACGACGCCCAGCACCTGCCCGGCCTCGACGTAATCGCCCCGGCGTTTCAGCGTGCGCAGAAGCCCCCCGGAGGAGGCCCGCACCCAGGACGACCGCTCGCAGATCACCGAGCCGACCCGGGCGCGCGGCACACCGCGCCCCGCGATCATGCCCAGCCGCGCCATCACCCGCAGGATCCCCGAGACCCCGGCACGGGCCGCGTGTTCGTCGAACCGCAGCCCCTCGCCCGCCTCGTACAGCAGCACATCGACACCGGCGTTCTGTGCCACAAGGCGCAGCGACCCCTCGCGGGTCTTGGACATCATTGTCACCGGTGCCGCAAAGGCCCCCCCCAGTTCGCGCAGACGCGCATTCCCCGCCGTCAGTCGGATCTGCGGCAGGTTAGTGCGGCCGACGGCGGCGGAATGCAGGTCGATGCCGACGTCGCAGCGGGTTACGATCTCGGTCAGGAAAAGATGCGCAAGGCGCGCCGCCAGCGACCCCTGAGGAGAGCCCGGGAAACTGCGGTTCAGGTCGCGCCGGTCAGGCAAGTACCTGGAACGATTGATAAAGCCGAAGGAGTTGACGATCGGCACCGCCACCAGCGTCCCCGACAGCCGCGCCACCGGCGCCGCCCGCAAGAGGCGCCGAACGATCTCGACCCCGATGACCTCGTCGCCGTGGATGGCAGCCGAGACGAACATGACCGGACCGGGCCGTTTGCCATGCACCACATGTGCAGACAGCGTCACCGGGGTATGATCGGACAGCACGGAGACCGGCAGATCCACCGTCCGCCGTGTGCCGGGGGCAACCCTCTGGTCGCCAAGAATGAACGGGTCCCGCATGGTGAGGCCTCCTGTTCCATTCCGATTAGGCCGCGACGTCCCCGCGTGCAAGCGCCCGGTATCAATGAAAACGGGCGCCCCACATGGGACGCCCGCCTGTCTGTCGGGTCCGGGGCCGGATCAGGCCGGCATCTTGGTGGTGCGCAGGTAAGGCAGCACGACGTTGACCTCGCCGAACTTTTCCTTGGCCTGCTCGTCGTTCAGCGACAGCGCCACGATCACGTCCTGGCCCACGGTCCAGTTGGCCGGGGTGGCGATCGGGGTTTCATAAGTCGCCTGCAGGGCGTCCAGCGCGCGCAGGACCTCGGCAAAGTTGCGTCCCACCGACATCGGGTAGGTCATCATCAGCTGCACCTTCTTGTTCGGCGCAACGATGAAGACCGAGCGCACCGAGGCGCTGTCAGCGGCGGTACGACCATCGGGCAGGTAGGCGTCCGCGGGCAGCATGTCCAACGCCTTGGACACCGCCATGTCCTCGTCCGCGATGATCGGGAACGCAGCCGCCGCACCGGAGGTCTTTTCGATGTCACCTTTCCACTGCTTGTGCTCTTCGACACCGTCGACGGAAATGCCCATCACTTTGGTGCCGCGCTTTTCCCACTCGGCGGCCAGCTGTGCGACGGCGCCGAATTCGGTGGTGCAGACGGGGGTGAAATCCTTGGGGTGCGAGAACAGGATCGCCCAGCTGTCGCCAATCCAGTCATGCAGAGTGACCTCGCCCAGGTCGGTGGTCACGGTAAGGTTGGGAAGTTCGTCGTTGATACGCAGGGCCATAATCAGATGTCCTTTCCTGTCCGAAATGCTCGGGTTTGACTATGCTTGTTTAGATACATTCTAAATTGCAGATGTAAAGCCCCGTCTTGCGCCTCTGTGGAGGGGGTGACAGAGTGCCGCAAAACGGGCGTCCGGCCGTTTCGGGAGCTTTCCGGAACGGCCGGACGCCTGTCTTTCTACGCAGGAGTTATGACATGATCGAGAAACGTCAGTTCTACATCAACGGCGCCTGGGTCGAGCCGCTGGCGGGCACCGCCCACGAGGTGATCGACCCGTCCACGGAAGAACCCTGCGCCGTGATCTCGCTGGGCGGCGAAGCCGATACCAATGCCGCCGTGGCGGCCGCCAAGGCCGCTCTGCCCGGCTGGATGGCCACGCCCGTCGAAGAGCGCATCGCGGCACTGGAACGCGTCTACGCAGCCTACAAGACACGGACCGAGGACCTGGGCACTGCGATCAGCA
This sequence comes from Antarctobacter albus, assembly GCF_900101505.1. Classification (GTDB taxonomy): domain Bacteria; phylum Pseudomonadota; class Alphaproteobacteria; order Rhodobacterales; family Rhodobacteraceae; genus Antarctobacter; species Antarctobacter albus. Next base: position 193,341 of record NZ_FMZI01000003.1, on the reverse strand, counting down.
TGGAAATGGGCGCCCCCATCGACATGGCCAAGACGCTGCAGGCCGGCGCCGGCATCCGTCACCTCAAGACCTTCATCCAAGCGGCCAAGGAATTCCCCTGGGAACGTCCGCTGGGCGACCACGCCCCGAACGACCGGATCATCCACGAGGCTGTGGGCGTCTGCGCCCTGATCACCCCGTGGAACTGGCCGATGAACCAGATCACGCTCAAGGTGGGCGCGGCGCTGGTGGCGGGCAACACGATGGTCCTGAAGCCCTCCGAGGAAAGCCCGCTGGACGCCATGATCTTTGCCGAGATCATGGAGGCCGCCGACCTGCCGCCGGGCGTGTTCAACCTGGTCAACGGGGACGGTACGGGCGTCGGTTCGCAACTGTCCAGCCACCCGGACGTCGACATGGTCAGCTTTACCGGCTCGACCCGCGCGGGGCGGCTGATCTCGATCGCCGCGGCGGACACGCTGAAGCGCGTGCACCTGGAGCTTGGCGGCAAGGGCGCGAACCTGGTCTTTGCCGATGCGGATGAAAAGGCGGTCAAGCGCGGCGTGCTGCACATGATGAACAATTCGGGGCAAAGCTGTAACGCGCCCAGCCGGATGCTGGTCGAGGCGCCGATCTATGATCGCGTGGTCGAAGAAGCGGCGGCGATTGCCGAGAAGATCACGGTGGGTCCGGCCTCCGAGGAAGGGCGGCACATCGGGCCCGTGGTCAATGGCAGCCAGTGGGACAAGATCCAGGGCCTGATCGAAAAGGGCATCGAGGAAGGTGCCCGGCTGGTCGCAGGCGGTCCCGGCCGTCCCGAGGGGTTCAACAAGGGCTTTTACGTCCGACCCACGGTCTTTGCCGATGTCACCAACGACATGACCATCGCGCAGGAGGAGATCTTTGGCCCGGTGCTGTCGATCCTGAAGTTCGAGGACGAGGACGAGGCGGTGCAGATCGCCAATGACACGCCCTACGGGCTGACCAACTATGTCCAGAGCCAGGACGGCGCGCGGCGGGCGCGGATGGCCCGCGCCCTGCGGTCGGGCATGGTCGAGATGAACGGCGAAAGCCGGGGCGCGGGCGCGCCCTTCGGCGGCATGAAGATGTCCGGCAATGGCCGCGAGGGTGGCAGTTGGGGCATCCATGATTTCGTCGAGGTCAAGGCCGTGTCGGGCTGGGCAGCGGAGTGATCCGACGCCACGCCTGACAGTCTGCCGGCGCGAAGGGATTTCGACGCAACGCCCGCGTGGCGTTGCGTCGACGCCCCTACTGGCCGCCCTGAAAGGACCATTGCCCCGGGGCCCTTATCGGCGCGCATGTCGAAGCAAGTCGCAGCCACCTGCAGACACGGCTCTGTGGATCAGGATGAAGGAACCGGCGTTCGAGCGGCGACAGTCCTTCCATCGGCGCCCGCAGATCCCGCAATAGCCAAGCCAGCGGTAGCTGCTCGACCTGGTGCCAATGCGCTGGGTCCCGGTTCCGGGTTCTGAACGCCTTCGCCGACTTCGGCGCGGGATGCCTGAATGCCCGCGTAGACACATCCATCAACCGCAGAAGGGCCGCCCGCAAGGCGGATCGCTTTGCGCGATCAAGCGACAGGACTCAACGACCGCAAGCACCACCTTCCCTGGTCCCCCTTTCGACGGAGCACCCGGCGGGAGCGTCCTCAGCGTTTGGAAACAGCCCCACTGGATTGGACCAACGTAACGATGCGGAACAAGGGTATAGCAGTTCAGCGCAAACCATCGCCGAATTGACAGTCAGTTGGCCCTGTGCGTGACTATTCTCCGAATTGTTTTGGCGACGGGGTTTCGAAAATGTCATTTGATGGGACGGGCAAAGAAAGCCCGGGCGACCTTATTCTCGAACTGACCGTCGCGCGGAAAGTGAATTTCGCCTCTTCTCAGAATGGTGTTTCCATCCTGAAAAAGGTGCAATTGCAGAACTTGTCCGATACGCCGCTCGACAATATTACACTCGATTTGACCTGCATGCCCGGATTGATCCGTTCAAAAAGCTGGACGCTGGATCGACTGGTCCCCGGGCAGCGACAAGATCTGCATGACCTGGAGACCCCGTTGTACACCACCCTCCTGGGTGGCCTCAACGAGGCCGAATGGGGAGACCTGCACTTCCTTGTCCGGCAGGGCGACACCGACCTGCTGATTGAACGACGCCCGATTGAAATGCTCGCTCGTGACGAGTGGGGCGGAGTGGGCGACATGGCGCATCTGCTTGCGGCCTTTGTGTCGCCCAACGACGCGGTCGTTGCCGGCATCCTCAAAGAGGCCAGCCGACTCCTGGAAGGCGCCGGGCAGAACGGCGCGATGGACGGTTATCAATCCCGTGATCCCGCCCGCGCGTGGATGTTGGCCGGCGCGATTTGGTCGGCAGTCACCGGCATGGGGCTGACCTACGCGGTGCCACCTGCGAGCTTTGAAACGCGTGGTCAAAAGGTCCGCGATCCGGGCCGGATCAAATCCGAAGGTCTTGCAACCTGCCTGGACAGCGCCCTGTTGCTGGCCGGTTGCTTCGAGGCCGCAGGTCTCAATCCCGTGGTGCTGTTCTCCGAGGGGCATGCCTGGACCGGTGTCTGGCTGACCGAACGGGATTTCGGGACCGTCAGCGAGCCGGACGTAATGACGGTCCGCAAGGCGATAGATGCGCGTGAGTTCGTGGTCATGGAGACCACGCTGCTGACGAAGAAACCCAGTGTCGGTTTCGAACAAGCTGTCGAAACCGCGCGAGAACTGACCTCCGAGCGGAATGAACACAGCTTCGTCATGGCGGTCGACATCCGGCGCGCCCGGGCCGCAAGGATCCGTCCGCTTGCAGGCCATCGTCTCGAACGAGAATCGGAGGTGGAAGAGCCGGTCGCAAGCCCGGCCGCCTTGCCGCAACCGCTGGATCTGGGCCTGCTGCCGGGAGAGTTGATCGAGGACGCAGCCGCGACGCCGGCGGACCGGATTTCCCGATGGCAGCGCAAGTTGCTGGACTTGTCGCTGCGCAATCGACTGTTGAACTTCAAGGACAGCAAGCAGACGCTGCCTTTCCTGTGCCCTGATGTCTCGGCACTTGAGGACCAGCTTGCCGACGGCAAGAAGTTCCGCGCCTTGGCACTGAAGGACGAGGACCCTGTCGGCACGCGCGATCTCCTGGCACAGGAAGAACCCAGGCTCCTTGCGGAGGTCGCAAAGGATGCCTTCGGGAAAGGCCAGATCGCGGTGCCGCTGACGCGCAAGGAAAGCGACCGAAGGCTGCTTGAACTGCATCGCCGGGCCAAGAGCGACATGCAGGAGGGCGGTACGAATACGCTGTTCCTGGCCGCCGGTTTTCTGCGCTGGAAAAAGTCCGAAGGAGATACCCGCAACTACCGCGCCCCCTTGCTTTTGGTGCCGGTGAAAATCTCGCGAAAGTCCGCGCAATCGGAGTTCGTGATCGAACATCACGAAGACGAGGTACGCTTCAACACCACGTTGCTGGAATTCCTCAAGCGCGATTTCGACCTGCAAGTACCAGAGCTGGAAGGCGACCTTCCGCGCGACGAGAGCGGTTTCGACCTGCCTCGGATCTTCGAGATCATGCGCCACAAGGTCCGCGACGTCGCCGGTTTCGAGGTGGTCGAGGAACTGGCGCTCTCGACCTTTTCTTTTGCCAAGTTCCTCATGTGGAAGGACCTGGTAGAGCGGACAGACAGCCTGCGCGAAAGCGCGCTGGTCAAGCACCTCGTCGACAACCCGACCGAGCCCTTCCTGGCCGAAGACATGCCGGGGCTGCCGATGGCGGTCGATGTAGACAGAAGGCTGGCACCGCGCGACCTGTTCACGCCGTTGCCCGCGGATTCCTCTCAGCTTGCCGCCGTCCTGGCCGCGCAGGAGGGACACGATTTCGTCCTGATCGGCCCGCCGGGGACCGGCAAGAGCCAGACCATCGCCAACATCATCTCGCAATGCCTCGCCATGCAGAAAACTGTGCTGTTCGTGGCCGAGAAATCGGCAGCGCTGGACGTGGTGCAGCGGCGGCTTGCGTCGCACGGGCTTGGTGATGCGGTGCTGGAACTCCATTCCAACAAGTCCGACCGAAAGTCGGTGCTGAGCCAGCTTGGCCGCAGTTGGGCCCGTTCCGCCAGCGGCGCGAGGGACGAATGGATCGAGGTGACGGATGAGCTATCCGTCACCCGGGAACAGTTGAACACATACGTTACGGCGCTGCACGCAAAGGGGACACAGGGTTTCAGTGTCTTCCAGGCCATCGGGACAGCCACAGGCCACGAACACCCCTTCAGCCTGTCCTTCGCGCACAAGGACGCTCATGACGCGGAAAGCTACACACACCTTCGGAAAATGGCCGAGTCCCTGGGACGATGCCGGGAAATCGTCGCGGACCGCAAGCCCCTTCCACTGGTGCAGGCAGAAGAGTGGTCCTTCGGCTGGCAAGCGGATCTTCTGGACCGCTGTGCCAAGCTGAGCACGGCAACCCGAGAGCTGGCCGAGGCAACCGAGGCCCTCGCTCATCATGCCGGGTTGACCTGGACGGGGACCGGCGAGACTGCCGAGCTGGCTCCACTGCTGGCCCTGTCCTCGATCCCCGCCGATGGTGACGACGTGAGCTGGGCACTGGCGCACGATGTCGAGGAAATGCAGGCGCAGGCCGAAATGCTGCGGGACAGGCTTGCGGCCTACACCGCCGCTGCCGGACGGACCGCCGGGCGCTATCCGATGGATCGGTTGGATTCCATTCCGTTGGATCAACTCGATGCCGATTGGCGGCTCGCGCAGACCAAGATGTGGCCTTTCTCGGTCTTTGCCAAATCCTCGGTGCGCAAGCTCTTGCAGTCCTACGCGGAGGGCGGGAAAGCGGATCCCCATTCGGACATCACCGCGCTGGCTGACGCCAATCGCGCCCGGGCCGAGATCGCGGCAACCCCGCTGACCGAATGCCCCGCGGTCAAGGGCGTGGAAACCGATGCGGCACACCTTGCCAGCTGGATCGAACAGGCGCGCACATTGAAGGCCGCGCTTGCCGAGGCCGCACCTGCCGTCTCAGACCCGGCCCGCTGGGATGGGGCGTGCCTGAGCCTCGCCAAACGGAGTGCCGGCGATCTGCGAAACGCAGTGACCCGGTTCCAGCGCAAGCACGACACCTGGAAAGAGCACATCGCCGCCTTCGCGCAAGTATCTCAGGCATCGCCCGAAGGTCTCGCCCTGTCAGAGCTGCTCGTAGCCTTGCAGGAAATCCAGGACAACAAGGAACACTTGCAGGACTGGACCCGGTGGATCGAAGTGCGTTCTCAAGCCAAGGGCGCCGGGCTCGATGCCCTGGTCCTTGCGGTCGAAGAGGGCCGGATCGAGGGCGACGTCGATGCGGCCTTTGCCGCGGCCTACGCGGCTTGGTGGCTTCCGCGAACGATGGATGCGCAGCCCGAGCTGCGCGGCTTCTCGCATTGGTCGCATGAGGATGCGATCAGGCGGTTCCGGGCGTTGGACGACCGCGCGACGGAGATGGCCGCCGGTCAGGTCCTGTCCCGCATCCAGCATGGGCTGCCCGCACAGGACGGCGTGCCTCGCAAATCGGAACTCGGAACCCTGAGGCATCAGCTGAACCTGCAGCGGCCCAGCATGCCGATCCGCAAGCTGATCTCGGAAATGCCCGACGCCTTCACCAAGCTGGCGCCCTGTGTGCTGATGTCCCCTCTTTCGGTGGCACAGTACCTCCCGGCCGGGCAGGCCGCCTTCGACGTGGTGATCTTCGACGAGGCGTCGCAAATCACCACCTGGGATGCGATTGGCGCCATCGCGCGTGGCAAACAGGCGATCATCGTGGGGGACCCCAAGCAGCTGCCCCCGACAAATTTCTTCGGGCGCAGCGACTCCGGCGAAGAAGAATTGCCCGAGTCAGAGCGCGATCTTGCATCGATCCTGGACGAGGTCGCCGCAGCAGGTATCCCGACCCAGCAGCTCGACTGGCACTACCGCAGCCGGGACGAGGCCCTGATCGCCTTCTCCAACTGGCATTACTACGGCGGCCGCCTGGTGACCTTCCCGTCTCCGGAAACGGCTTCGGGGGCGGTCAGCCTGCACCAGGTCGATGGCGTATACGGTCGGGGTCAGGGCCGGACCAACGAGGCAGAGGCCCGCGCCATCGTCCGCATGACTGTTCGGCGCCTGAACGAATGGCTGACCTGGCCGGAGGAAGAGAGACTGACGCTCGGCGTCATCACCTTCAACGCCGAGCAGCAGGGGCTTATCCTGGACCTGCTCGACGAAGAGCGGCGCAAGAACCCCGATCTGGAGTGGTTCTTCGAGGACGCCCGGGAAGAGCCGGTCATCGTCAAGAACCTGGAGAACATTCAGGGCGACGAACGCGACGTGATGCTGTTTTCGATCACCTTCGGTCCAGATCATGCCGGCAAGCTGTCAATGGCCTTTGGCGCCCTGAATGGCGATGGTGGCGAAAAGCGTCTAAACGTGGCAGTCACCCGCGCGCGAGCCGAGTTGCATGTCTTTGCTTCGATCCGTGCCGACCAGATTGATCTGACCCGGACCAGGGCCATTGGCGTAAGGCATCTCAAGAACTTCCTGGACTTCGCTGCGCGCGGTCCCGAGGCGCTCCCCGCCCAGGACGAAGGTTCGCTTGGCCCGGTCGAGAACCTCTTCGAGGCCGCGATCAAGGCCGCCATCGAGGCGAAAGGATGGGAACTGCGCCCACAGATCGGCGTGTCAGGCTTCCGTATCGACCTGGGCGTCGTGCATCCGGATCATGCTGGCATCTACCTCGCCGGGATCGAATGCGACGGCGCAACCTATCACGGCTCTGCCACGGCGCGAGATCGTGACAAGTTGCGGCAGGCGGTGCTTGAGAACCTTGGCTGGACGATATTTCGGATCTGGTCGACCGACTGGTTCCGCAACCCCGCGGCAGTGGTCGAACGCATAAACGCCGCGCTGACCGCGCATCTTGAAATGGATCGCATCAAGAGAGCTGAAAAAGACGCGGCCCGCAAAGCTATGCGTCCAGAGCAGCAGGATGAAGTCACCGAAGTCTCGAATGACCGTCAGCCAGTGGCTCCCGATACCGCCAAACCCATTGTCAATGAAACAACCGCAGAGCCCGATCCTGTCCGGCAGGAGGCCCAGTACACCAGGGCGTCAGACGCAGCCGTCGCAGAGCGGTCGAACGATGCAGGTTTGGATGAGGCGATCCCGGACCCCGAAAAATTCTACGATGCCGAGTACATTCTCGTCCTTGAAAGGCTGATTGCGGGCATCGTCAAGCGCGAGGGGCCCATGCCGGTCGCCCTGCTGGGCAAGCGGGTTTCCGGAATGCATGGCTGGCAGCGGACTGGCCGGCGAATCTCGGGACAGGTCTCCAAGGCGCTCCGCCTGGTCGAGATTCATAAGGAGGGAGATACCGAATTCCTTTGGGCCGCAGGGACGAAGGCCGACAGGCTGGCGTTCCGCCCGGGGATGGACCGATCCATCAGGGATATCTCACGCACGGAGATCGCCGACCTCTATGATCGCCATAGTTCCGAATTGAACAAGAGCGAGGACCCGGTTCTCGACCTGGCGCGCCATGCGGGCATTGCCCGCCTGTCGGCCGATGCCCGGGCCTATCTTTCGGACTGCGTGGCCTGGCGAGCAAGCCAAGCGAGTTGACCCTATTCGAGGGATGGTCCTTTGGACCGGCCCAGAAACCGGATCGACGAGGCCGACGTGGCAGATTTGCGCAAAGAATTGGGGCGACTATTGCAGCGCCTTCGCAAACGCGTCGTTTGGCATCCCGTTTGCCAGAGACAGGAGCGAGGCGGGCGGCACGACGGCTCTCAAAGGCCGATCACGACGCCACAAGTCCCACCGCGTTAGCGCGCTTGGAGCGCCTTGCAACCAGTCCCTCAGAACGGCGCAGGCGCCCGGAATTTCATGCCCTTGCCGCTCTCGGGGTGGTTCAGGCGCAATTCCTCGGCATGCAGCATCATGCGCGGGTACTGATCCGCCGTCTCCGGCGCATACAGCGTGTCACCAAGGATCGGGTGCCCAAGGGCCAGCGTGTGCACCCGCAACTGGTGGCTGCGTCCGGTATGCGGAAAGAGGCGCACGCGGGTCTCACCTTCATCGCTCTTGAGCACCTTCCAGCCGGTCAGCGCGGGTTTGCCCGTCTCGTGGCAGACCTTTTGCCGGGGCCGGTTGGGCCAGTCGACGATCAGCGGCAAGTCGACCTCTCCGGTTGCAGGCTCCAGGTGACCGTGCAGGCGGGCGAGATAGGTCTTTTTCGTCTTGCGCGTCTCGAACTGGTTGCCCAGGTGACGCTGCGCATGGGGCGTCAGGCCAAAGACCATGACACCCGATGTATCCCGGTCCAGCCGGTGCACGAGGCGGACAGTGGGAAAGGCCTTTTCCAGTCGGCTCAGCAGGCAATCCTGCAGGTCCTCACCCTTGCCGGGGACGGACAACAGCCCGGCGGGCTTGTCGACGACCAGCAGGTCGGTGTCCTCGTAAAGAACGGGAATTTCGCCTGTGGGGGGATCATAGTCGGATGCCATGTCCCCCTTTGACAAGTGGGGCGCCCGGGCGCAACCCCGTCTGCCTAGACCTTCACCCGTTCCGATTTCGGATCGTAGAGCGGTTTGAGCGAGGCCCGCGCCTGCACACGCGTACCGGCCACGTCGATTTCATAGCTCGACGACAGAAGTTGATCAGCGGTTTCGCCCTTGCAGGGAACATAGCCCAACCCCACGGCGCCCCCGAGCGTATGACCATAGGCGCCCGAACTCAGGTGGCCGACGATCTGACCGTCCCGAAGGACGGGCTCGTTGTGGTAGAGCAGCGGTTCGGCATCGTTCAGAAGGAATTGCACCAGCCTTTTGTCCAGCCCCGCCTCACGCTTTGCCAATACCGCGTCACGGCCGATGAATTCGGGCTTGGCGGTTTTCACGGCAAAGCCCAGCCCGGCCTCCAGGACGTGATCCTCGCAGGTGATGTCATGGCCAAAATGGCGAAACGCCTTTTCGGCGCGGCATGTGTCCATGACATGCAGTCCGGCGAGGGTCAGCCCAAAGTCCTGCCCCGCCTGCCAGAGCGTGTCGAAGACATGGCAAGCCATGTCGGCCCTGACATAGACCTCCCACCCCAGTTCGCCGACGTAGGAGACGCGATGAACCCGTGCCTCTCCCATGCCGATCTCGATCCGCTGCGCGGTCCCGAAAGGGTTGGCCGCGTTTGAGAAATCATCGGGCGAGACGGCCCGCATCAGGTCACGCGCCTGCGGCCCCATGACGGCCAGCACCCCTTCTGATGCGGTCACATCGGTGATGACGACGTTTCGGTCGCCCGCGTGGCGGCGCAGCCAGGTTTCGTCGGCCCGACGCGTGGCGGCGGGGGTTACAACCAGGTAGGCGGTTTCGGAAAGTCGGGTGACGGTCACATCCGCCTCGATCCCCCCTCTGGTGTTGAGGAACTGGGTATAGGTGATCTTGCCCACCGGGGTCGACAGATCGGCGCCACAGACGTGGTTGAGAAAGGCTTCGGCATCGCGCCCTTCGACCCGCAGCTTGCCGAAAGACGACATGTCGTACATGGCGACGTTTTCGCGGATGGCGCGGTGTTCTTCGGCGGCGTTCTCAAACCAGTTCTGGCGCCGCCAGGAATAGCGGTACTCCGGATCCTCTCCGGGGCGCGCGTACCAATTGGCACGCTCCCACCCGGCCAGTTCGCCAAAGACGGCGCCACGCTCTGCCAGCCGGTCATGAAAGGGAGACCGGCGGATGCCCCGCGCGGTTTCCTTTTGCCGATAGGGATAGTGATCGGCGTAAAGCAGGCCCAGCGTTTCCGACACACGGGCGGCAAGGTAGCTGCGGTTGGTCTGAAAGCCCTGCGCGCGAGCGATGTCCACGTCGCCAAGATCAAAGGGTTTCTCGCCGTCGTTCATCCACTGCGCCAGGGCCATGCCCGCGCCACCCGCCGACTGGATACCGATGGAGTTGAAGCCCGCCGCGACCCAGACATTCGCGCGCCCGGGACACAGCCCCATGTAATAGGCATTGTCGGGCGTAAAGGATTCCGGCCCGTTGAAGAAGGTATGGATGCCCGCACTGGCCAGGATCGGCATACGGTGCACGGCCTTTTCGAGGATCGGCTCGAAATGGTCGAAATCCTCGGGCAGTTGATCGAACTCGAAGTTCTGCGGGATGCCTTGCAGCGCCCAGGGCTTGGCCCCCGGCTCGAAGGCGCCCAGCATCAGCTTGCCCGCGTCCTCCTTGTAATAGGCGCATTCGTCGGGGACGCGCAGGACCGGAAGCTGGGTCAGGCCCTGGATCGGTTCGGACACGATGTAGAAGTGTTCGCAGGCCTGAAGTGGGACGTCGGTGCCCAGCATGGCCCCCACCTCGCGCCCCCACATGCCCGCGCAATTGACCACGTGCTCCGCCGCAATGCTGCCCGAGGTGCCATCCTCTGCCTGCCAGTGAACCTGCGTGATCCGGTCGCCATCGGCAGTGACGCCGATGGCCTTCGTCCGCTCGGCAATCACGGCGCCGCGCTGGCGCGCGCCCTTGGCAAGCGCCAAGGCGATATTGGCAGGATCGCCCTGACCGTCCCTGGGCAGGTAGACCCCGCCCAAAACGCCATCGGTGTTGAGATGCGGGTACTTGCGGGCGATCTCGCCCGTCTCGATCTCGTCGATTTCGACCCCGAAGGCGCGGGCCATCGCGGCGGAGCGGCGCAACTCCTCGTGCCGTTCGGCGGTCAGGGCGGCAGTGATCGAGCCCACGCGCCGGAACCCGGTGGCAATGCCGGTTTCCTCCTCGAGCCGACCATAGAGTTCCTGGCTGTATTTCGCCAGCCGGGTCATGTTAGCAGTGGCGCGCAGCTGCGCGATGAGACCGGCAGCGTGCCAGGTGGTGCCGGAGGTCAGCTGCTTGCGCTCCAGAAGGACGACGTCGGTCCAGCCGAGTTTCGCCAGGTGATAGGCAAGCGAACAGCCGATGACACCGCCGCCGATGATGACGGCGCGGGCCTGTGCGGGAAGGGACATGTCAGAACCTCATGGGGTTGCGGACGCAGACGCGTCCGACCGGCGCGCCCTTCGGGCGCGGTTTGGGGTATTTTCACCAAGAAGAAACATCAGGCGATCTCATGCCCAGCGGCACGCAGGCGGCGTGCGATTTCGGCGATATGTGCGGGGTTCGTCTCGCAGCAGCCGCCAACGATGGAGGCACCCCGGTCGACCCAGCCCATGACGTGATCCGCGTAGGCCTCTGGCCCCATGTCGCGGCGGGCAGAAAGCGCAGCGGCGGTGGTCCCCCCGGCCACGTACTCCTTGGTCAGCGTGGTGAAGGCATTGGCATAGGCACCGAAGGGGCGGTCGCCCGCGGAAAAAGCGTCGAGAGCGGCAGGCATCGCCTCGGGCGCCGAACAATTCGCGAGCACGGCGTCGGCCTCTTGCGCGATCCGCACCGCCTCGGAGACCGGCTCACCGGAACGCAGGCGGCTGCCATCCTCGTCGTCGACGGTGAAGGCCAGCCACACAGGAAGCCCGGTCTGCCGGCCCGCTGCCAGGCAGGCGCAGGCGGCAGCGAGCGACGGGATGGTTTCGAACAGCAACAGGTCGACGGAGGGCGCCAGGAGCTTCGCCACCTCGGCATAGAGCGGGATGGCCTCGGCCTCTTCCGGGTGCAGGTCGGCGCGGTAACTGGCCCCCAGCGGCCCGATGGAGCCCGCAATGCGACCGCGATCGCGGACCGCCCCGGCCTCTTCCATGGCGGCACGGTGCAGATCCGCGAACCGCGCTTCGAGGTCCGGCAGTTCGGTGCCGTCGGCGGCATAGTGGTTAGAGGCCCCGCCCCGCAGCCTGTCGCGGTGGATGGCATAGGTGTTGGTCGTGGCCACGCTGGCCCCGGCCCGGGCATAGTCGCGGTGCACCTCTGCCACCAGGCCGGGACGATCCAGCATGACCTGCGTCGCCCAGAGCGGGCTGACCGGAGCACCGCTGCGGCGCACCAGTTCTTGCCCCATGCCACCATCCAGCAGGGTTATGCGGGTCATGCCTTCAACCTTTCGTTTTGCGGATCCCAGAGCGGTCCGTCCGGCTGAACCGTGGCACGGCACCTTTGACCGAAGATGTCCACGGTCAGTTCCGTACCCGGCACGGCCAGATCAGCCCGCACCATGCCCAACGCGATGGAGGCGCCGACACGGTATCCCCAGCCGCCGGAGGTGGTCTCTCCGACGATTTTACCGCCCTGCCAGAGGGTCGACATGTTGGGGGCATCCGCCACGCCCGCCTCGACTTTCAGCGTGACAAAGCGTTTCTTCGGCCCCGTGGCCACTTCGGCCGTCAGCGCCTCCTTGCCGGGGAAATCCTGCGGCTTGTCGAGCCTGACGAACCGTTCCAGCCCCGCCTCGACAAGAGAATAGTCGGTGGACAGGTCGCCTTTCCAGGCACGATAACCCTTTTCGAGGCGCAGACTGTCGAGGGCAAACATGCCGAAGGGCCTGGCGCCAGCCGCCAGAACGGCCTCGTAGATGGCCGGGATCTCGTCCGTTGCCGCATGGATTTCCCACCCCAGTTCCCCGGCGAAGGACACGCGCGCCAGCCCGCAAGGGACCCCGGCGACGACCGCCTGCTGCACAGACAGCCAGGGCAGCGCCAAGTCCGCCTCTGTGCCAAGTGCCACGAACAGGTCCCGCGTCTTGGGGCCGGTGACAATCAGGGCGAAAAAATCGCGCGTGCGGTCGGTCACGGTGACCTCCGCCGGTTTGTCCGCCAGCAGGAGGTCACGGTCGTGCCATTGCGCGGCGGCGGCGGTGATCAGCATGAAATGATCGGGGCCATGCGCCATGACGCTCATCTCTGTCAGGATACGGCCCCGAGCATCGGCGAAATAGGCCAGGTTCATGCGCCCGGGCTCCGGCAGCGTTCCGGCAATCCGCGACAGCAACCAGTCTGCCGCGCCCGGTCCCTGAACGTCGAACCGCGAAAAGCCGGGCAGGTCCAGCACGCCGACACCGTCGCGCACCGCCTCGCATTCCTCGCGCACGCGCGCCTCCCAAGGGCCTGCACGATCCCAGGTCTGGGTCGCGGCCTCGGAGGTGTCGTCACCCGGCTGCGCGAACCAGTTGGCCCTCTCCCAGCCATTGTAGGCGCCCATGACACCGCCCAACGCTTTGACCCGATCATGCACTGGCGAGGTCTTGCGATCCCGCGCGGCGGGCCAGGAGTGATGCGGGAAATGCATGGCGTATTCGTGGCCGTAGACCTCCATCGCCTTGTCCACGCAGTACTGCGGGTCAGTGTGATCGGTGAACCGGCGGGGGTCGGTGGCCCACATGTCCCATTCGGTCTGGCCCTCAGTGACCCATTCCGCCAGCACCTTGCCCGCACCGCCCGCCTGGGTGATGCCGAAGGTAAAGACACAGGCCTCGAAGGCATCGGGCACGCCGGGCATCGGACCCAGCAAGGGCAGACCGTCCGGCGCATAGGGGATGGGGCCGTTGATATTGCGCCCCACACCGCCCTCACCCAACAGCGGGACGCGCGCCATCGCGTCCTCGATGTACCACTCCAGCCGCTCCAGGTCGTCAGGATAGAGCTGGAACGAGAAATCCTCGGGCATGGGATCGTCGGGCGTGGTCCAGTGCGCCTTGCAGTTGCGCTCGTAGGGGCCAAGGTTCAGGCCGAATTTCTCCTGCCGCAGGTAGTAACTGCTGTCCACATCCCGCAGCAGGGGTAACTTGCTGTTCTCCTGCGACCATTCCTTCAGCGCCGGGATCTCCTCGGTCAGGAAATACTGGTGGCTCATGACCGCCATCGGCACCGTGCGCCCACCGAAGGGCCTGAACCACTCGCCAACGCGCTGCGCGTAGTAACCGGCCGCATTCACCACCTTTTCGCAACGGATGTCGCCCTTGTGCGTGTGCACGATCCATTCACCGTTCTCGCGGCTGACACCTGTCGCCGGGCAGAACCGCTCGATCCGCGCCCCGGCCAGACGCGCGCCCTTGGCAAGGGCCTGGGTGAGCTGCGCCGGGTCGATGTCGCCGTCATCGGGATCGTAGAGCGCGCCAGCCAGATCATGTGTCTCAAGGAACGGGTAGCGCGCCTTCAGATCCGAAACCGCAAGCATTTCAAGGTTCATGCCCTGGTATTGCCCCATCGAGCGCGCGCGCTCGAACTCCATCATGCGTTCACGCGAATGGCCAAGGCGGATCGACCCGGTGACATGGTAGTTCATCGGGTAATCGACCTCATCCGCAAGGCGACGGTAAAGGTCCAGCGAATAGCGCTGCATGTTCATCACCGCCCAGGAAGTGCTGAACGAAGGACAATTGCCGGCCGCGTGCCAGGTCGACCCGGCGGTCAGCTCGTTCTTTTCCAACAGGACGCAGTCCCAACCCGCCTTGGCAATGTGATAGGCACAAGAGGCGCCGACCGCCCCGCCGCCGATGATGACCACCCGGGCCTGTGTCGGAAAATCGGACATGATCGCCTCGTTCATTTTTGCGGAACCCCGTCCGCGATCTCGTAGTAATCGCCCTTGTCGGCGGTGAAGATGTGCTTTTCCAGGCGCAGCCCGGTCGGCGTGTCCAGCGCCCCCAGGGCAAAGCTCATCGTGTCCTCGTCATGAGCGTGCCAGAACAGGAAACTGCCGCAGGTCGGGCAAAACCCCCGCTGCGCACTGGCAGAGCTGTCGTACCAGCGTACCGGCCCTGAGAGCCGCAGCGCCGCGCGCGGGACATAGGCAGAGGCCCAGAGATGCCCCGACTGGCGCCGGCACTGACCGCAGTGGCAGACGCTGACACCCTTGGGTGTTGCATCGGTTTCAAAGGTGATGGCCCCACAAAGGCATTGCCCGCTGGTCATGATCTCGACTCCGATCTTGGGGAAGAAGCGCAGCCTGCCGCTTCTTCTTTCTGAAAACACTCCCGCAGGCGGCATCCGACTGCGCCACTGGCACCCCGCCCCGGCATCAGTAGACGGGCGGCGCAATCACCCAGATCGCCACCGCAGCCTCATCAAAGGGGTTTTCCCAGCGGAACGGCTCGCCCCGGATACGGAAACTGTCACCGGGATGGATCGTGAAACGCGCCCCCCCGATGGTCAGCACCAGCTTTCCGGACACCAGGTAGCCCAGTTCCTGGGTGGGCCGCGTCACCGTCTCGCCGATCTCGGAATGCGGCTCGAAGGTGGAATGCACCATCTCGAAATCATCGGTCAGGTCGGGCGAAAGCAGTTCCTCGACCAGCCCCGTCATGCGGGATCCGATCGGGCGGCGCGTGCCGTGCCGAACGATCCGGCCAGCCTCCGGCCCGACCGTGGCCTCGTGCCGGGCCAGCGTGGAAACAGAGACCTGCAGCGCATCGGCCAGGTGACGCAGGTCGGTGATCGAGGGGTCGGAAAGATCACGTTCCACCTGGCTCAGCCACCCGACAGAGCGGCCAAGCCGGTCGGCCAGTTGCTGCAGCGTCAGCCCGCGCGTGCGCCGCAGCGCGCGCAGATCGGCGCCAAGCGTCTTGGGCAGCGGGGAGGGATGCGACATCGTGTTGTCCGTGAAAAAACAGGTTCAGATTTCACGTTGCCCGAGTCGCATGAAATTTCCAAGACCTTTTTCACGAAAAGCCCGAAGTCTCGCGATAAAATGCGCCCAGAAGGGTCTGTGGGATGTCGGTGAACGGGGCCGGATTCCCGGCCCCTCTCCGCGTCAGATCCGTTCGATGGCGATGGCCGTGCCTTCGCCGCCGCCGATGCAGATCGCCGCCACGCCCCGTTTCGCCCCGCGCTTTTCCAGCGCGTTCAGCAGCGTGACGATGATCCGCGCTCCCGAAGCGCCGATCGGGTGGCCCAGAGCACAGGCGCCTCCGTTGACGTTCACCACGTCGCGCGGCAGACCCATTTCATGCATGAAAGCCATTGGCACCACGGCAAAAGCCTCGTTCACCTCCCAGAGGTCGACATCGCCGATCTTCCAGCCGATCCGCTCCAGCAGCTTGCGCGCGGCCGGAACGGGGGCCGTGGGGAACAGGGAGGGGGCCTGCGCGTGCGATGCGTGCCCCAGGATCCTGGCCCGGGGCGTCGCCCCGGCGGCCACGGCGGCATCCAGGGTCGACAGCACCAGTGCCGCCGCCCCGTCAGAGATCGAGGAGGAATTGGCCGCTGTCACCGTGCCATCTTTGCGGAAGGCGGGCTTCAGCATCGGGATCTTTTCGGGCCGCGCCTTGCCGGGTTGTTCGTCACGGGTGATGATTTCTTCGCCGTGCCGCATGTGCAGGGTGACAGGCGTGATCTCGTCATCGAAGGCACCAGAGCGTTCCGCGTCCAGGGCGTTGGACAGGGAGGCCAACGCATACTGGTCCTGCGCCTCGCGGGTGAACTGGAAAGCCTCGGCGCAATCCTCGGCAAAGGTGCCCATCAGGCGGCCCTTGTCATAGGCGTCCTCCAGCCCGTCGAGGAACATGTGGTCGATGACCTGTCCATGCCCGATGCGGGCGCCGCCGCGCATCTTGGGCAGCATGTAGGGCGCCTGGGTCATCGACTCCATCCCGCCGGCGACGACGGTTGCGGCATGGCCCAGCGCCAGCCGGTCCCAGGCCATCATCGCGGCCTTCATGCCAGACCCGCACATCTTGTTCAGCGTTGTGGCCGGCACCTCTTCGCCCAGTCCCGCGGCAAAACCGGCCTGGCGCGCGGGGGCCTGTCCCTGTCCCGCCGGCAGTACGCAGCCCATCAGCAGTTCGTCGACCGCGGGCCGACCCGCCTGCGACAGCGCCGCGCGGATCGCCGCGCCACCCAAAGTGCTGGCCGCCTGTTCGGCGAAAACCCCCTGAAAGCCCCCCATCGGCGTCCGCGACGCCCCGGTGATCACGACAGTTTCCATGCGAATGCCTCCCTTTACCCGGATGTGCATACAGAAAGGTAAGGATTGCCGTCTAGGGTCCTCCCGATCCATGACTTGGGGAACCGCATGAGACTTACCACAGATCACCGCGACGGCGTGGACATCATCACGGTCGACGCAGCCCGAATCGATGCCGCCGTGGCGATTCAATTCAAGGACCGCATGCGCGAGATCCTGGGAAACGAGAAACCCCGCTACGTGCTGGACCTGAGCCAGGTCGATTTCATCGATTCCAGCGGCCTGGGCGCAATCGTCGCGGCGATGAAACTGATGCCGAAGGGCGGCAAACTGGAACTGGCCGGCCTGCGCCCCGCGGTGGACAAGGTGTTCCGCATGACGCGGATGGATTCGATATTTGCCATCCACCCCTCCGCCGAAGCCGCCGCCAGCGCTTGATCCCGGGCCGGAGCGACAGACCATGCAGGCGGAGCGGCTCGAGGACGGTGCATTCCTGGTTTGCTGCCGAATGGACAGCACGGCAGAAGATGTGCGCGCGACCCTGACAGGCATCAACGAGCTGCTGCAGGGCCAGGAAATGGCCCCGCCGCGGGACAGCAACTGGGAACTGGTGATCGCCGAAGTCCTCAACAACATCGTCGAACATGCCTATGAGGATCGGGCCGGCGGCGACATCCTGCTCCGGCTGGTGTTCTCGCCAGACAGGCTGTCGGTGGAATTCACCGATTTCGGCCAGCCCATGCCCAGTGGAACGCCCCCATCGGGAGCGCCGGTAGACCTCGATGTCTCGGTCGAGGAATTGCCGGAGGGCGGGTTTGGCTGGTTCCTGATCCGCTCGCTGTCCGAAAACCTCGACTATCATCACGACGGGGAAAGCAACCGGCTCCGCCTGTCCATCCCCCTGCGCTGAACCGGACAGCGGCGCAAGTGTCGCCGAATTGCCCGGGGCGCGCCCAAATGCGGCCCGGATTCGCAGCCATCCTGTTTCCTGTAAGCTGCACATGGCTTCCCTCGGCGTCGCGCGTTTTCAGCCCCCACCCAGTGCGCGGCGCCGAGGACTTCCCCCAGAACATCATACATTCGTCGCCGCCCGTCGCGATCAATCCGCGCCCGGGCCGCCGGTTGATGCCCGTGCCTGCACGGTGCCATGACATTACCCGGACACCTCCACATTTCCGCCCGCATTGGCGGGCAATCTGGTCTTGTAGCTGCATATGGCTTCCCTCGGCGTCACGCGTTTTCAGCCCCCACCCAGTGCGTGATGCCGAGGTTCCTTCCTCCCGATTGACGCCGCTAGACGCCACCGTATGCTCTGCCCGGCAACAAGGGAGCAGAGAGGCAGATGCGCGATTTCCACAGACCCGGACGATCCCCCGTGCTGGCCCTGAACGGACTCTGCGCGACCTCGCACCCGCTGGCCGCGCAGGCCGCGGTCGACATCCTGCAACGCGGCGGCAATGCGATGGACGCGGCAATCGCCGGCGCCGTCCTGCTGGGCGTGGCCGAACCGGCGATGACCGGGCTGGGCGGCGACTGTTTTGCGCTGGTCTCACCCGCAGGCGGGGACGAGGTGGTCGCGGTCAACGGATCCGGCCGCGCACCGGCGGCGGCCAATGCCGCTGCCCTGCGCGCCGAAGGCCATCAGGCGGTGCCCGTGGCCAGCGCCCATGCCGTCACCATCCCCGGCGCGGTCGATGCCTTCTGCACCATGTCCGAACGCTGGGGCCGGCTGGGCCTGGCAGACAGCCTGGCGCCCGCGATCCGGGCGATGGACGACGGCGTGCCGGTGGCGCCGCGCGTCGCCTTCGACTGGGACGAGGCCCAGGGGCGCCTGCAAGACGCAGGACGGGCGCACTACCTAGACGGCGGCGCGGTGCCCGTGACCGGCGGGATATTTCGCCTGCCCGGCAATGCCGAAGTGCTGCGCCGCATCTCGGCCGAAGGGCGCGATGGCTTCTACGCCGGAGAGGTGGCCGAGGACATGTGCGCCACGCTGAACGCCGCCGGTGGCGTGCATAGCCTGGATGATTTCGCAGCGACAGCCTGCACCATCGGCGACCCGATCTCGGGGACCTACAAGGCCCGCGAGGTCCTGGAGCATCCGCCCAACGGCCAGGGCGCGACCGCCCATCTGCTGCTGAACATCCTGTCGCATTTCGACATTGGCTCGATGGACCCGTTCGGCGCCGAGCGCATCCACATCGAGGCCGAGGCCGCCAAGCTTGCCTATGATGCCCGCAACCGTTTCCTGGCCGATGCCGATCACATGACCCGGCTGGACCACCTGCAAAGCCCGGAAACGGCCGCGCGGCTGGCGGCACTGATCGACCCCGGTCGGGCGATGGCCTCGGCCACGACCCTGTCCGAAGAGGTACACCGCGAGACGATCTACATCACCGTGGTCGACCGCGATCGCATGGCCGTCTCGCTGATCTACTCGATCTTCAACAGCTTCGGCTCCGGGATCGCCTCCGAGAAATACGGCATCCTGTTCCAGAACCGGGGCGCGGGCTTTACCCTGGCCGAGGGGCATCCGAACGAGATGGCCGGCGGCAAGCGACCGATGCATACGATCATCCCCGGGATGCTGGTCGAAGAGGGCCGCGTGGCCATGCCCTTTGGCGTCATGGGCGGACAGTACCAGCCCAACGGCCATGCGCGCGTGCTGACCAACATGATCGATTTCGGCATGGACCCGCAGGCCGCGCTGGACGCGCCACGCAGCTTTGCCGATGGCAGAAAACTGCAGCTGGAACGGGGCCATGACGAGGCGGTCTTTGCCCGGCTGGCCGAGATGGGACACGAGATCGAGGTGCCCAGCGCCCCGATCGGCGGCGCGCAGGCGATCCGCATCCACCGGAACGGCGTGCTCGAAGGGGCATCGGACCCGCGCAAGGACGGCTGCGCGATCGGCTATTGACGAAAGGAAACGCGCCCCGGTTCAAGCCCGGGGCGCGTGTCACTTGGATCAGAAACCGCTCAGTAGGAATACTCGGCGTAGATCCGGCTGAGGTCGCCGTTCCAGTCGCCGTTATAGTGCTCCAGCAGTTCGTCCGCCGGCACGCTGCCGGATTCGACACTGTCCTTGAGCGCATTCAGGAAATGCGTCTCGTTCGGGACAAGTCCACCGGCACCGGGGCGCGCACGGGCCACCAGACCCGCCTCGGCGATCTCCAGCACGTTGCGCGCCAGGTCGTGCATCCGGATATCACCGACCTGCGCCTGCAAGCCGTCACGCGTCGCCGCGAGGCGCAGGGCCTCGCGGGTTTCCGCGTCCCAGCCCTTGGCCAGGTCCCAGGCCGCGTCCAGCGCGGTCTGGTCGTACATCAGCCCGACCCAAAAGGCGGGCAGCGCACAAAGACGGCGCCAGGGGCCGCCATCGGCGCCACGCATCTCGATGTATTTCTTCATCCGCGCGTCCGGGAAGGCGGTGGTCAGGTGGTCGGCCCAGTCGGACAGCGTCGGCACCTCACCCGGCAATGCCGGCAGCTTGCCTTCAAGGAAATCGCGGAAGGACATGCCAAGCGCGTCGACATACACCCCGTCGCGGTAGACAAAGTACATCGGCACATCCAGCGCGTATTCGACCCAGCGTTCAAAGCCGAAACCCTCTTCGAAGACGAAAGGCAACATGCCGGTGCGGGAATCGTCCAGCGTCTCCCAGATCTGCATCCGCTTGGATTTGACGCCCACCGGCTTACCCTCGAAGAAAGGCGAATTGGCAAACAGCGCGGTGGCCACGGGCGACAGCGCCAGCGCGACGCGCATCTTCTGCACCATGTCCGCCTCTGACGCGAAATCGAGGTTCACCTGAACGGTGCAGGTCCGGCGCATCATCTGTTTGCCCGTCGTGCCCACCTTGTCCATGTAGGCGTCCATGAGCTTGTAGCGCCCCTTGGGCATGAGCGGCATTTCCTCATGCGTCCAGATCGGCGCGGCGCCCAGACCGATGAAACCCACGCCGATCTCGTCGGCGATGTCCTTGACCTGGGCCAGGTGCTCGTTCACCTCGTCGCAGGTCTGGTGAATGGTTTCCAGCGGCGCACCCGACAGTTCCAGCGCGCCGCCCGGCTCCAGACTGACATTGGCGCCGTCCTTAGTCAGGCCGATGATATGCCCGCCCTCGCTGACCGGGTCCCAGCCGTGGCGGTCGCGCAGCCCTTCGAGCACCGCGCGGATCGAACGCTCGCCGTCGTAGGGCAAGGGTTTGAGCGAGTCCTTGCAATAGCCGAACTTCTCATGCTCGGTGCCGATGCGCCATTGGTCCTTCGGCTTGCAGCCCGAGGCCAGGTACTCTGCCAACTGATCATGAGAGGTGATCGGCCCGCCGCCGGATTGGGGAATGGACATGTTGGGGCTCCCGGTCTGCTCGCGGTTCTGAACTTAACCTGTTGTCGCCAATCCGCCAGAGTGTCAATGCAGCCTTCTGGCGGCATCGCGCACAGATGCCGCGCGCCAGATGACAACCTGGTGTGCCGCGCCCTCTTGCATCTGGCGCAACATGTGCTCTGTCCGGATGCCCGGCAGGGTGGCGAAGGCATCGAACAGCTGGTCGGCGCCCTTGGCAGTCAGGGGAATTTCAAGACGCGGCTGGCCCGGCGCCATCAGCAGCCAGACCGGCGGTTCCGAGGTCGGATCGAGGCTAAGTGCCTCGAGCGCGTCCAGATCGACGATCCCGCCCGACAGCGGCCCGAAATAGCTGACCCGACGTTCGACCACCTGCACCACGCCGGGACCGCCGCCGCCCCGGCGAAAGCGCGCGCGCTGCACGCCGGTGACTGTCAGGGCCACGCCAAGGAGGATCACCAGGTAGCCGATCCAGTGCAGCAGCCCACCACCGGTGAAGAACCCCCAGTAACCGCCCAGCGCCATCGTGGCGAGCCCGATCAGCGCCTCCTGCCACTGGCGCAGGGCCTCTGCGGCCTCCCGCCGGATCACCGGGGATCTCCCAGCAGGGTGGCCTGTTCCAGCATGGCAATGCGATAGCCGCCAACACGAGCAAAGCCGATGCGCTCATAGGTCTTGGCCGCCTCCGGCGATGCGGCAAACAGAATGGCGGTCGTGGCGCCCTGCCCTGCCATTTCGGCCAGAAGCGCCTGCACAACCTGCCCGCCGAACCCCTGTCCGCGCCGGTCCGGGGGAACGAAGACCCCGCCGACCTGGACCGCCTGCCCGGCCTTGGCGTTGATCGCTGCCATCGCCACGGGACTGCCGTCGCGATCCATGATGCGGATGCGCGGCGCCCCCACGGCCAGTTCGGCCCGGCGCGTTGCGGCGGCGTGCAGGTCGCCCGGCGGCGCTGTCTGCGTTTCCGTCATGTACTGCGCGAACCAGTCGGACAGCCACGGCACATCCGCCTCGGCAGGCGGGCGGATGTCGCTGCCAGGGGTCAGGCCACCGATGTCCATACGGTAGAGTGGTTCGATCCGGTTTAGCCTCCAGGCCTCTGGCGGGACGGGCAGCGCGTCCAGGATCACCTGGACCTGGTCCGCCTCACCGGTCATGCCTTGCAGCGTGTATCCCTTCAGCAGGTGGGCATAGGTCTGCGCCTCTGTGGCCGTCAGCCCGGGCAACTGGCACATCAGGAAGCCGCCGTTGGTGCAGCCGAAGACCCCCGTGATGCCATCGCCGGTCTCACGCAGGAAAAAGGCGGTGCCATGCGGATGGGTGGTGTCCTCGGTGCCGTGCGCCTCCAGGTTGCCCAGGAGGAACATCGACGTCTCGACATGGGCGTCGAGAAAGGCCGCCATCGGGCCGATGTCTGCGGGCGTTGCCTTGCGGATCATCGCCAGTCTCCCAGGGTGGTCTGCCAGAGGGTCAATGCTGCAACTGCGGCGGTGTCCGCACGGAGGATGCGCGGGCCAAGCGCCACCGCATGCGCATAGGGCAGCGCGTGCAGCCGGGCACGTTCGGCATCGGAAAAGCCGCCTTCGGGCCCAATGAGAATCGCCCAGGGGGCATCGGTGTCGGGCAGGCGCGCGTGTGCCCCGGCCTGCGCCTCGTCGCAGAACATCAGCTGCCGGTCCTCTGGCCAGTCGGCCAGAAGCCGGTCCAGCCGGTGCAGCTCCGTGACCTCGGGAACGAAGGTGGCGCCACATTGCTCGGCCGCCTCGGTGGCATGGGCCTGCAGCCGGTCCTGCCGGATGCGCTCGGAATTCGTGAATTCCGTCTGGATCGGCAGGATGCGGCGCGCGCCCATCTCGACCGATTTCTCGACGATGAAATCGGTGCGCGCCTTCTTGATCGGCGCGAACATCAGCCAGAGATCGGGCGGCATCGACTGCGGCGCGATCCGGTCACGACAGACCAGCGTGCCGCCACGCTTGCCGGCCTCGACGACCTCGGCGCGGTATTCGCCGTCCTGCCCGTTGAACAGGGCCACCTGCGCGCCGGTAGTCAGCCGCATCACCCCAAAGAGATAATGCGCCTGCTCCCGCGACAGGGTCACCTGTTGTTCCTCGGCCAAAGGGTGCTCTACAAAGAGCCGGATTTTCGGTGTCACCGTCATGGAGGGGACCATATGTCCGGGACGCATCAGAGACCAGAGGCCGAAGGACAGGTCCGCGACGCAGTGCGCGGCAACTGGGTCGACAGCTGGGCGCCGCAGTGGACGCGGCCTTACCTGCGATTGAGCCGCGCGGACCGGCCCATCGGGACATGGCTGCTGTTGCTGCCCTGCTGGTGGGGACTGCTGCTGTCGATGGTCAACAACGGGCAGGCCTACTGGTTCGACCTTTGGATCTTTGCGGGCTGCGGGATCGGGGCGGTGCTGATGCGCGGGGCGGGCTGCACCTGGAACGACATCACCGACCGCGGCATCGACGGGTCGGTGGCCCGGACGGCCTCGCGCCCGATTCCCTCGGGGCAGGTGACGACGAAACAGGCCCTCGCCTGGGCGGTCATCCAGTCCCTGGTCGCCTTCTGCATCCTCATCACCTTTCCGCCCGCGGCCATCGCGCTGGGAGTTCTGAGCCTCTTGCCCGTCGCAGTCTATCCCTTTGCCAAGCGGTTCACATGGTGGCCGCAGATCTTCCTGGGCATCGCCTTCAACTGGGGCGCCCTGCTGGCCTGGACCGCCCACAGCGGGCGTTTGGAACTGCCCGCGGTACTGCTGTACCTGGCCGGAATGGCGTGGACGCTGTTCTATGACACCATCTACGCCCACCAGGACAAGGAAGACGACGCGCTGATCGGGGTGAAATCCACCGCCCGCCTGTTTGGCGATGATACCCCGAAATGGCTGCGCCGGTTCCTGGTCGCAACCGTCGTGCTTATGGGACTGGCCATCGTGGCGGCAGCGCCGGACGGCAACCTGCTGGCCCTGATCCTGATGATCGGCGGCCCCTGGGCAATGGGCTGGCACATGGTCTGGCAATTGCGGCGCCTGAAGATGGACGATCACGACCGGTTGCTGAGCCTGTTCCGATCCAACCGGGACGCCGGGCTGTTGCCTGTGCTGTTTTTCGCCATCGCCCTGATCGCCTGATTGCACCCCCCGACGGGCTTGCGTATCAGTTCTGAAAAAACAAGGAAAACCCAGCGCCCATGCGCCTCTCCTCGTTAGTCATCACTGGTGGCATATTCGCCGCGGCGGGCGTGCTCAGCCTCGTGACCGCAAATTTCGCCGGCAACGCCGTGGAACGCGCCTCGCTGACCGGCGTCCTGTCCGAACTGGATTCGGACGGTCTGACCTGGGCCGAGGTCGACACCAACGGCCTTCAGGTCTTTCTTTTCGGCACCGCCCCGGACGAAGCGGCACGCTTTCAGGCGCTGAGCGCGGCGGGCCGCGTCGTCGATGCCAGCCGGGTGATCGACCAGATGCTGGTCGAAGAGCCCGAGGCAATCGCACCACCCAGTTTCTCGGTCGAGATCCTGCGCAACGACGCCGGGATATCCGTGATCGGACTGGTCCCGGCCTCCACCGACCGCGATGCACTGATCGAGGGTTTTCGCAGCCTTTCAGGCGACGGTCAGGTGATGGACCTTCTGGAAACCGCCGATTTCCCGGAACCCGACGGCTGGGCCGACGCGCTGGGATTTGCCTCTGCCGCCCTCAAGGACCTGCCCCGCTCCAAGATTTCCGTCGCCGCCGACCAGGTGGCGATCAAGGCCATGACCGAAAGCCCCGAGGCCCGCAGCCGGCTGGAAACCGCACTGTCCCGGCGCAAGCCTCAGGACCTGCGCCTGGCGTTGGATTTCTCGGCCCCGCGCCCGGTCATCTCTCCATTCACGCTGCGCTTTGCCATCGACGCGGACGGCGCACGGTTCGACGCCTGCTCCGCCGATACCGAGACCGGTCGCGACCGTATCCTGCGGGCAGCCGCCCAGGCCGGCCTCGAAGGCAAGGCAAGCTGCCGGTTGGGTCTGGGCGTGCCGTCGCGCCGCTGGGCGGACGCGGTGGAAATCGGCATTGCCAAGCTGGCGGAACTGGGTGGCGGCACGCTGACCTTTTCGAATGCGGACGTGTCTCTGGTGGCGCTGGAAGGCACCAACCAGGCGCGGTTCGACCGGGTTGTCGGCGAGCTGGATGCCGCGCTGCCCGATCTCTTTGCCCTGACCGCCGACCTGCCCAAGACACCCGAGGCGGAACCCGAGGGCGCACCGGATTTCGTGGCCACGCTCAGCCCCGAGGGGGCCGTGCAGCTGCGCGGGCGGCTGGGCACGGAACAGGCCCGCGCCACGGCGGACAGTTTTGCCCGGGCGCTTTTCAGCTCCGAGGCTGTCTACACCGCGGCCCGCGTCACAGAGGGCGTGCCCGGGGACTGGACGGTGCGGGTTCTCGCCGGTCTCGACGCTTTGGCGCTGTTGTCGCATGGCGCGGTCACGGTGACACCCGACCTTGTGACCGTCACCGGCAAGACCGGCAACACGGAGGCCAGCGCCCAGATCGCGGATTTGCTGGTGGCCAAGCTGGGTGAAGCCGCGGCCTTCGAGATCGACGTGGAATACGTCGAGGCGCTGGACCCGGTTGCCGGCCTGCCCACGCCCGAGGAATGCGAAGCGATGATCGTCGAGATCATCGGCGACCGGAAAATCACCTTCGAACCCGGCTCTGCCCGGCTGGATGCCTCGGCCGAGGACATCATGGACGAACTGGCCGACCTGCTGAAGCAATGTGGCGACATCGCGCTGGAGATCGGTGGTCACACCGACAGCCAGGGCCGCGAGATCATGAACCAGGAGCTGAGCCGCGACCGCGCCCAGGCGGTTCTGGACGCGCTGCGCGCGCGGCGGGTTCCCACGCGGTCCTACACCGCCAAAGGCTATGGCGAGACGATCCCGATTGCCGACAATGGCACCGAGGAGGGCCGCGAGGCCAACCGCCGGATCGAATTCAAGCTCTTGAAACCCGAACCGGAAGAGGGTGAAGAAGGGGCGGAACCGGGCGATTCGGACCCGGCCGCGGATGCAGATCCTGTTGCGGCAGACGCCGACCCGGAAACGGTGGACGCGCCCCCCGCAATCGAACCCGGTGCACCGGCAGAGGCGCAACCGGATCCGGAACTGGGCAGGATCAGGCCGCCAAAGGGCAGAGGAACTGGGGATGAATAGGACCGAATTCATCGTGACGACCGCAGCGATCCTCTTCGTTGCCTTCCTGCTGGGCTGGTTCGCCCATTGGCTGGTGCATCGGTTCAAGCGCGTCAGCCAGGCCGACATGGACCAGCTGGAAAAGATGAGCCAGGAACTGCACGAGGCCGAGGAAACGCGCGACCAGGCCATCACTTACCTGCAACAGCGCGAGGCCGAGCTGACCAACCAGCTGGCCCAGACCGAGGCCGAGCTGTCGGCGGCGATGGAGGGCCTGCGCGAGGCGCGTTCGGACGCCGAGGAAATGCGCGCCCACGTCGAGCGGATGAACCAGCAGGCCTGAAACGGGCCTGAGGGCCCCGGCCCTTTCCAGAGCGGTCGGTATATGGGATGAGCGGGTCGACAATCGCGCGACGAGGACCCGCCGACATGACCCAGATCATCACCGCCCTTTCCGAAATCTCCGACCGTTACGACGCGCTCTTCGTCGATCTCTGGGGTTGCGTGCACAACGGCGTGCAGGCGATCCCCTCGGCCGTCGAGGCGCTGCAGGGCTACCGCCAGCGCGGCGGCTGCGTGATCCTCGTGACCAACGCCCCTCGCTCACGTCACGAGGTCGCCAAGCAACTGGACCGTTTCGGCGTGCCTCAGGATGCCTGGGACGACATTGCCACCTCCGGCGACAGCGCCCGGGCCGCGATGTTCCGCGGCGCCGTCGGGCGCAAGGTCTGGTTCATGGGGCAGGCCTTTGACCATTCCTTCTTTGAACCGCTCAAGATCATCGAGGACCCGGTCGAGATCGAGCGGGTCGAACTGGACGAAGCCGAGGGCATCATCTGCTGCGGTCCCTTCGACCCCCACGCCGACCCCGAGGTGAACCGCCCGCAGTTCCTCTATGCCAAGCAGAAGGGCATCAAGCTGCTCTGCGCCAATCCCGACATCGTCGTCGACCGGGGCGAGCGGCGGGAATGGTGTGCGGGCGCGCTGGCGAAACTTTATACCGAGATGGGCGGAGAGAGCCTGTATTTCGGCAAACCGCATCCGCCGATCTACGACCTGGCCCGCCGCCGCCTTGCCGAACACCGCAAGGGTGTACCGGACGCGGGCATCCTGGCCATCGGCGACGGCGCGCATACCGACATCGACGGGGCGATGGGCGAGGATATCGATTCCCTCTTCATCAGCGGCGGATTGGCGCGGGCAGAGACCAAAACGACGCAGCAACCCGACCCAGACGCGCTAAAGGCCTATACCGAAAAGGAAATGATCAATCCAATCTTCACCATTGGAACGCTCCGATGAGGCAGATTTTGCTTGCCTTTGCTGCAACCGCAAAGTAATAAAATTACCGAAAGCGCGGACAACCCGCGCATTTATTACCGCACGGTTTGCACATGGAGGGCCGGATGTTGGACAATATGCCCCGCGGCACGATCTGCATCGAAGACATCGAAATGGGGATGACCCGCTACCTGCGCAAACAGGTGACGGATCAGGACATCGAGATGTTCGCCGAGGTCTCGACCGACCGGAACCCGGTGCACCTGGATGACGACTATGCCCAGGACACGATCTTCGAAGGGCGCATCGCCCACGGGATGCTGACCGCCGGCCTGATCTCTGCGGTCATCGGCGAGCAGCTACCGGGTCACGGCACGGTCTACATGGGCCAGACACTGAAATTCCTCGGCCCCGTCCGCCCCGGCGACATGGTCTATGCAGAGGTCAAGGTGATCGACATCGACCACGCCAAGCGCCGCGTGACGCTGGAAACCCATTGCTCGGTCGATGGCAAGAAGGTGCTGATCGGCGAGGCCAAGGTGTTGGCGCCGTCGCGCAAGTTCGACTGATCGGGCGGCCCTCGGGCCATCAGAACGCGTCTTGAGCGCCCCGCGTGCCGGACCTATGGTCCGGCACGATTCATTTTCCCGAGGGCTTTCATGATACGCTGTCTTTCCCTGTTTCTCCTCGCCGCCGGGCCGGTTGCCGCCGACTGTTCCACCTCAGACGCCACCTTTGTCCAGTGTCGTATCGCGGGGTCAACGAAGATCCTCGAGGTCTGCGCGGAACAGGATGCCGCCGTCTATCGCTTTGGCCCTGCTGGGCGCCCTGAGATGGAGCTGTTCGAACCCTATGCCATGCTCGACTACCAGCCCTGGCCGGGTGTCGGACGGGACATCTGGGAAGAGGCCAGTTTTCGCAACGAAGAATACCGCTATACCGTCTTCGCCGGGGTCGAACGGCAGGTCGGCGACACCGAAACGTCGCAACGCTTTGGCGGCGTGACCGTCTCCAAGGACGGAAAGGACCTCGCCCGGCTGGAATGCGATCCGGATACGGTGACCTTCGGGTTCGGAACGGGTTTGTCGGACGGCAAGTCCCGCGCTGGCTATCGCTGGTTGCCGGGCGAGGGCTGGGTCCGTTGACCCGCAGGGCCGCTCTTCGCCCGGTCCCGTCCGCATAGCACGCACGTCCCTCGACGGTCGCGCGTACCTTTTGGTGTCCCCTTAACCCTAGCGGGCACGGAAGCCGCGGACGCGGCAACTTTCAGATATTATTCAGAACTTCTTCAGGACATGCCCCCGGGGCCAAACCGTAGGATCGACGCCATATTTCAGCGGAGGTCCATTCATGATAGAACTAGTCTTTGTCACCTGCCTGCTCCTTGACCGCGGTCACTGCGAAGAACGGCACTTCCTTTTCCAGGACGTCAGCCTGATGGCCTGCATGCTGCACGGACAGGCCGAGCTAGCAAAATGGACGAACAGCCACCCGGGCTGGCGCCTGCACAGCTGGAAGTGCCGCATCCACGATCCGCGCCAGGCAGACGCCTGACATCCTCAGCGCAGGGCGTCGAAACCGAAACCTGCCGGGATAGCATCGCGCCCCTCCAGCATCAGGTCAGCCATGACCTCGCCCACCTTGGGCGCCATGCCAAAACCGATCTTGAACCCGCCGTTGGCCACGAAATGCCCAGCACGTCCCGGCCAGGCCCCCAGAAGGGGCGCCCGAGAGCGGGCGCGCGGGCGGACCCCGGCCCAACGCTCCAGCACGGCGGCGCCATGCAGGGCAGGCACCGCCACATAGGCCCGATCGACCAGCGCCTGGCACTGATCGTCCACCGACAGCGGATCGTCAAAGTCACGCTCCGAGGTCGAGCCGATGGCCACGGTCCCATCCGCATGCGGGACGATGTGCAGCCCATCGACGAACAACTGCGGATCGTCCTGTGCCGCGTAGCGAAGGAGCACCGCCTGCCCTTTCACCCCGTCTCCGACCTTGCGGCCCAGCGCCTCGGTCAGGTCGTGAAGGCCCCTCCAGCCCGTCGCCCAGACCACGGCCCCCGCTTCCGGCGCCTCGGTCACGATCTCGACGCCGGACACTTCCAGCGCCGCCACCAGTGCGGCGCAGGCGCGGCGCGGACACATGCGGGCCGTCAGGGTATCACGGATCAGCATGCCCGAAGGGGTCTGCGGTGACAGACCGGACAGCCCCTCGGCCGGGATCACCTCCCAATGCGCCCTGCCCTGCCAAAGCGCCTCGGCCCCCTCGGCACGGGTCCGGGCCAGGGCGATGGCGGCTTCATCCGCAAGCGGCTGCAACCGGCCGGTGCGGGTATAGCCGGGACTGACGCCGCCGGTTTCCCCGACCCTCGCCCAGAACCCTTCTGCCATCAGCAGGCTGTCGAGCTGAAAGGCCTTCTTCTCGTTCCAGTTCTCGGGCACATGCGGCGCCAGCGCACCGACGATCCCGCCCGACGACCCGGCCCCCGGGCCATAGGGGTCGACGACGCGCACCTTCGCGCCCCGCCGCGTGCAGGCCCAGGCCACCGACAGGCCGAAGATCCCCGCCCCGCGCACCGTTACCTCGACGCTTGCCATTGCCTGCCCTCCTCGTCAGAACTCGGCCCGTTGATAAGGAAGAATGCCATGCCCGACCAGAGCAGCGATCTGGACTGGCGGGACGAGATCCCGGTCTCGACCCGTTTCGACGATCCCTATTACAGCCTGGAAAACGGGCTGGCCGAAACCGCGCATGTCTTCCTGTCGGGCAACGGCCTGCCGGACCGGTTCCGCGACGGGTTCCGGATCGCGGAGCTGGGGTTTGGCACCGGGCTGAACCTTCTGGCCGCGCTGCGGCTCTGGCGCGCCTCCGGTCAAACCGGCGTCCTGCATTTCACCACCTTCGAGGCCTTCCCCCTGTCGCCCGCCGAAATGACACGCGCACAGGCAAGGTTCCCGGAGATCGCAGATCTTGCCGGCGCGCTGGCGCCGCACTGGGGACAGGCGCGTTTTGACCTGCCCGACCTGCACTTCGAGATGATCCAAGGCGATGCGCGTGAAACCCTGCCGCTCTGGGACGGTCTGGCCGATGCCTGGTTCCTCGACGGGTTCTCGCCGGCCAAGAACCCCGAGCTTTGGGACGCGGATCTGCTGGCAGAGGTCGCCCGGCACATGCCCCCCGGCGCCACAGCGGCGACCTACACGGCAGCCGGCCACGTCCGCCGCGCCCTTGCGGCAGCGGGGCTTGAGGTCACACGCGTGGCGGGATATGGCCGGAAACGTCACATGACGACAGCCCTAAAACCGCCGGTCCCCGGCTGACCCCGCGCGACGGGGCCATGCCACGCGACGGCGCGACCCCGGACATATCGCAATGGCTCAGCAGAACACGCGCCTCGGCATCTGGCTCATGGTGGCCACCACCTTCGTCTTTGCCCTGCAGGACGGCATTTCGCGCCACCTGGCGGGGGAATACAACGTCATGATGGTGGTGATGATCCGTTACTGGTTCTTCGCCGCCTTCGTGTTGACGGTGGCGGGCCGCAAGGCGGGGGGCCTGCGCGCGGCGGCGCAAAGCGCCTTTCCCTGGCTTCAGGTCTTTCGCGGTGCGCTCCTGGTGGTTGAGATCAACGTGATGGTCTTGGCCTTCGTCTTCCTCGGTCTGGTCGAAAGCCACGCTGTCTTTGCCGCCTATCCGCTGCTTGTGGCCGCGCTGTCCGGCCCGGTGCTGGGCGAACACGTCGGCTGGCGCCGCTGGACGGCCATCGCGGTGGGCTTTGTCGGGGTCATCATCATCCTGCAGCCCTCGGGCGGAGTATTTTCACCCTATGCCGCCATCCCGTTGCTGGCGGCGCTGATGTTCGCCCTATACGCATTGCTGACGCGCTACGTGGCACGGGGGGACAGTTCCGCCACCTCGTTCTTTTACACCGGCGTGTCCGGCGTCGTCGTGGCCACGGCGATCGGGGGCTGGTTCTGGGTGCCGATGACCGGACCGGACTGGGCCTGGATGGGCCTCCTGTGCCTGACCGGCGCGGCAGGACACTACCTGATGATCCGCGTCTACGAGGTGGCCGAGGCCAGCGCGGTTCAGCCCTTTGCCTACCTGCAACTGGTCTTTGCCAGCACCCTGGGGCTGGTCGTCTTTGGCGAGACGCTGCGCTGGAACGTGGTCTTCGGTGCCGGGATGATCGTGGCGGCCGGGCTCTTTACCCTGTGGCGCGCACGTCAGAAAGAGGGTTGAAGACCCCAAGGCACCCGCCGTGTTTCTTTGGGCTCCAAATACCTCAGGAGTGAATGGACCGCAGGTCCAGAGGGGGCAGCGCCCCCTGCCCCCGCCGCACCTGTCAGTCCAGCACCGCCTTCAGCGTGCCGCCCACAAGTTCCTGGCTGAAGGGCACCGGGTGCGGCGGCTTGCCCAGCCGCGCGCGGTAGACCGGCAGGCTCTCGGTGACGCGCATGACGTAGTTGCGGGTCTCGTCGAAGGGGATCATCTCGATCCAGTCGATGATGTCGATGTCGCCTTTGCGGGGATCGCCAAAGCGTTCCATCCAGCCGATCGGCCGCCCCGGCCCCGCGTTGTAACCCGCCGCCATCATCACCGCGTTGCCGTCGAACCGCTCCGACAGCCCGGCCAGGTAGCGCGAGCCCAGCTTGGCGTTGTAGCCCGGATCGGTCAGCAGGCGGTCAAGGTCGTACTCCAGCCCCAGCTGGCCCGAGACCAGCTTGGCCGTACCGGGCATCAGCTGCATGTAACCGCGCGCACCGGCCCCGGAAATCACCCCCGGGTCGAACTCGGACTCGCGCCGCGCGATGGAGAGCACCAACTCCTTGGGTACGGGGTATTCGCCTTCGGTCACCTGCGGATCCAGTGCGTAGTAGGGGCCCGGCAACTGGATGCCGAACTGTGCCGCACGCTTGCCCAGCATGACCTGGATATGCGGCCGGTTCATCTCCATCAGCATCATACCCATGCGGCCCATGCCTTCGCGGTCCAGCGACTCGGCGAGGTGTGTCAGGAAACGCTCTCCCAGGTTGGTCTCTCCTGCGGCCAGCAAAAGCACCGCCGCCTCAAAGACGCTGGACTTGGTAAAGTCGGCCTGGCGCCAGTCCGGAAAGGCCTCGTTGCCCGCCAGGGTCGGGTCCGGTGGCAGGCCCGCGCGCTCCGCAGCCAGCAAGCCGTAGAATGACGTCTGGTACTCGGCCCCGATCGCATAGGCCTCTTTCGCCTTCTCGGCCTCGCCCGCCGCCTCGTAGGCACGGCCCAGCCAATAGCCCCCGCGTCCGACGGAAATCGGCGTCCAGACCCCCTCGCGGAAATTCTCGAAGTGCATCACGGCCAGGTCGGCCCGGTCGAGGAACCGCAGCGCGATAAAGCCCGCGATCCATTCCAGCTCGGCAAATTCGGTGCCTTCGACCAGCCAGTGCCGGGCGGCGATCTCGTAGGCTTCGGCATAGGCGCCTGCGCGCATCCGCTCGCGGGCCAGGTCGATCCGCTCGGGCGCCCAAGCCCAAGGCTCGCCCAGCCCCGCCGGGCTGACCGACTGCGCACGCAACAATTCGATGGCGTCTTCGGTGCGTCGCTTGCGCACCCGCCACAGGAACCGCTCGTAGGCCAGGCCCGGGTGATCGGCCAATTCCTCGGGGACCTTGGCGATCAGCGTATCCACGCCCGGCGCAGAAGATCGCAGCGCCAGGCGCGCCTGCGCCAGCGCCTGCCAGCCCTCGTCGACAAGACCCATCATCTGGCCGGCATCGCGGCTCCACCCCTGCCACAGCGCCATGTCAAGGCGGGCCTCGTGATGGTCGCGCAGGATCTCGCCCCAGGTGGTCAGAAAGGCGCGTCGTTCGTCCGAGGTCATCGACAGCGTGCGCCAGGCCAGAACGATGTCAGCCTGGGCCGCGCCCTCGTTGCCTTGCGCCATATGCGCCTTGGCCAGGGACAAGGCGCCGCTGCCGGTCTGCGGCAGCGCGTCGGCAAAGAAGGCCCGGATCTCGTCCAGCGAGGCCTCGGACATGGCAGGTTCGGATTTCTCGCGCAGGTAGGGCAGGCCCGGCCAATCCGGGTGACGCGACAGGAAGTCCTGAACTTCGCGCGCATCGCCCCGCCCCGCCCGAAGCGCGTGCCAGAGGATCACGTCCACCGCCGCCTGCCCGTCGCCGCGCGCCGCGATTCGGGCCGCCGCCCAGTTGCCCTCGCGCATGGATTGCATGGCCTTGGCCAAAGAGGCTCCGCGCTCCTGCGCAAATGCCGGCAGGGCGGTGACGAACAGCAACAACAAGGCAAGGAGACGTGACATCGACTTGCTTTTTCCGTGATGAAAAGGAATAGACGCTTCTTGCAAAGGATACGTCCGGGGCGGACTCGTGCAACTCACATAGTCGCGGGGTCGGCGGGTTTCCACCGCAAGTCGCACCGGGCCGGAAAAATGAAAGGAGCGTGTCATGTTCAAAGGTTCAATGCCTGCCCTGGTCACGCCGTTCAAGGACGGCGCCGTGGATTTCGACATGCTCAAGAAGCTGGTCGAATGGCACATCGAGGAAGGCTCGCACGGGCTGGTTCCCGTGGGCACGACCGGAGAAAGCCCGACGCTGACGCACCGTGAACACGAAGAGGTCATCGCCTGCGTGGTCGAGGCGGTCGCGGGACGCATCCCGGTGATCGCCGGGGCCGGGTCGAACAACACCGACGAGGCGATCCGCTTTACCGAATATGCCGCCAAGGTCGGCGCCGATGGCGCGCTGGTGGTGACGCCCTATTACAACAAGCCGACCCAAGCGGGGCTGATCGCGCATTTCAAGGCAGTGCACGACTGCGCCGACATCCCGATCATCATCTACAACATTCCCGGCCGTTCGGTCGTGGACATGTCGCCGGACACGATGGGCGAACTGGCCAAGCTGCCGCGCATCGTCGGCGTCAAGGATGCCACCGGCGACCTGGCCCGCGTCTGCCAGCAGCGCATCACCTGCGGCCAGGACTTCCTGCAGATCTCGGGCGAGGATGCCACCGCGCACGGGTTCAACGCCCAGGGCGGGATCGGCTGCATTTCGGTGACCGCGAACGCGGCGCCCCGCCTCTGCGCCGAACTGCAAGAGGCCTGCCTGGCCGGTGACTACGGCAAGGCGCTGGAAATCCAGGACCGGCTGATGCCGCTGCACCAGGCGATCTTTACAGAGCCGGGCCTCTGCGGCGCGAAATACGCCATGTCGCGGCTGGGGCTCTGTTCCGACGAGGTCCGCCTGCCGCTGGTGCCGTTGACCGAAGGGACACGCGCCAAGGTGGACAGCGCCCTGCGCCACGCGGGCCTGATGAATTGACCTGGGTGGGGGCGAAGCACATTCTGCTTGGCCCTCACTCGCTCCGCGCCAGGAAACGCATGATCCTGGCAGGAGTGGCGGGCTTCATTGTGTTCTTCGGAATGTTTCTCGGGCTTGAATATGCCTTCGGCGTCCGATCGGATTTGATTGCGGTCATGAGCAGTTTGTCCCTTGGGTACGCAAGTTGGATCTTGATGTTTCGGATTATTTTTCCAACATTTTCTCCGTTATTCCTGATGCTTGACGTTCGGGCCGGGCGCCCTCCTGTGCTGGAGCCAAGAATTGTTAAGATTTACGACACGAGATTTTTTCGTTGGTTTTTGTTCCTACCCCAAGACGGCGATTTTGCGGAGGTTCTCAAAGCCCGTCTTGAACAGATGCGATCGGGCGAGAAATAATCCCGCCCCGATTGACTGTTACTGCCCCACCGTCGCCTCCAGCCCCTCGGGCTGGCCGACCACGACAAAGTGCAGTTCCTCTGGCTTCATCAACTCGCCCGCCACGCGCTTGACGTCTTCCAGCGTGACCGCCTCGATCTTGGCGTTGCGCGTCGTGATGTAGTCGGGCGACAGGTCGTCCATCTGCATGCCCACCAGGATCCGGGCGATCGGTGCGTTGCCATCGAACCGTAGCGGATAGGCGCCGGTCAGGTAGGTCTTGGCGCGCTCCAACTCCTCGGGCGTCGCACCCTCGGTCGCCATCTTGGTCCATTCGTCGCGGATCACCTGCACCGTCTCTGCGATGCGGTCATTGGCAGAAGCCACGCGGCCCAGCATCAGTTCCGCGTGCTCGCGCGGCGAAAGGTAGGAATAGACGCCGTAGGTCAGGCCCCGCTTCTCGCGCACCTCGTTCATCAGTCGGGCCTCGAATCCGCCGCCGCCAAAGATCGTGTTCAGCACATAGGCGGCAAAGAAGTCGGGATCGTCCCGCTTCATTCCCTTGTGGCCGAAGATCGCCACCGATTGCGGGGTGTCAAAGGGCACCACGGTCACGCCGGCCTCGGTCTGCACCGCCACGTCGGCGGGCTGCGGCGCGCCGGTTTCGGGCAGGTCCGAGAACAGCCGATCCAGCAAAGCACCCAGTTCCTCGGCACTGATGTCGCCTGCGGCGCCGACAAAAACGCGGTCCTGCGCCAAGGCGGCGCGATGCGCATCGACGATATCGGCCCGGGTCAGTGCGGTGACACTGGCGACCGTGCCGTTCTGGTTGGTGCCATAGGGGTGGTCGCCAAAGACCAGGTCGTAAAAGGCATCGCCCACGATCTCGTCCGGGTCGGTGGCGTCGGATCGGATACCGGACAGCACCTGCGCGCGGACACGCTCGATGGCAGCCTCATCGAAACTGGGCGAGACCAGCGACGAGCGCAGCAGGTCCACGGCTTCGTCCCGCGTCTCGGTCAGGAACTTTGCCGAAACGCTGACCGTATCGTCACCAACGTCGTAACGGAACTGCGCCGCGATCCCGTCACGCGCCTCGGCAAAGCCGCGCGCATCCAGTTCGTCGGCGCCCTCTTCCAGCAGACCGACCATCAGGTTGGTCGCCCCACGCTTGCCCGGCGCATCCAGCGACGCACCGCCCAGGAACCGGATTTCCAGCGCAACGAAGGGGATAGACGGCTCTTCGACCAGCCAGGCCTTGAAGCCACCGGGGCTGGTCACCTCCTGGATCTCGATCTCGGCATGGGCGGCGAAGCCGGCACAGATCATGCCGAAGGCAAGGACAAAGCGGCGGATCATTGGGTCACCTCCTGCTGCGGGGTCTGCGCGTCCGGCGCCATCAGGTAGCCGGTCACGGAATGGCGGCGGTCGAACACCTTTTGCGCGGCGGCCACGATGTCCTCTCCGGTCACGGCCTGCAGGAC
This sequence comes from Antarctobacter albus, assembly GCF_900101505.1. Classification (GTDB taxonomy): domain Bacteria; phylum Pseudomonadota; class Alphaproteobacteria; order Rhodobacterales; family Rhodobacteraceae; genus Antarctobacter; species Antarctobacter albus. Next base: position 156,515 of record NZ_FMZI01000003.1, on the reverse strand, counting down.
ATCGGGCCAGTCTTGCACGTCTTCCACCGTCAGGCCGGTGGTCAGCGCATTGCCGTAGCGCCGCGCGATGCTGGCCGGGTTGTCCAGCGCATAGATCTGGGCCGCCTTGATCTGGAACTTGATCCGGTCAAGCTGGTCGGGGTCGATCCCCTCCGCGATCACCTCGGCCAGCACATCGTCCAGCGCGGTTTCCGCCTCTTGCAGGCTCACCCCCGCTGCCGGCACCACGACCAGCGTAAAGCTGGACGCATCCAGCGTCGTGTCGTCGTAATAGGCGTCGGTATAGACCGCGACCCGGCTTTCGAACTGCAGTTTCTGGGTCAGGACAGAAGTCTGCCCACCGGCCAGGACCTCCGACAGGATGGCCAGCGCGGCCGCCTCCTGCTGGGCGCCGCTGGTGCGGGCCGGGGCCAGGTAGCTGCGAGTGATATAGGGCTGCGAGACGCGCGGATCGGTATAGGTCATCCGCCGTTCCGACAGGTGGCGCGGTTCCGTCGGGCGGGCGCGCTCCCCAAGATCGGGATTGGCAGGCAGGGGGCCATAGTGTTCCTCTGCCAGGGTGCGCACCTCTTCAGGCGTCACGTCCCCGGCCACCACCAGGATGGCATTGTTGGGCGCGTAGAACTGGCGGTAGTAGGCCAGCGCATCGTCCAGGTCCAACTGCTCCATCTCGTGCCGCCAGCCGATCACCGGCGTGCCGTAGGGATGGTTGAGATATAGCGCGGCGTCCTTCTGTTCACGGAAAAGCGCCCCGGGGCTGTTTTCCACCCGCATGTTGCGCTCTTCGATGATCACCTCGCGTTCGGTCAGGATATCGGCCTCCGACAGGCGCAGGTTGACCATGCGGTCAGCTTCCATCTTCATCATCAGGCCCAGCCGGTCGGCCGCGACGCGCTGGTGATAGGCGGTGGTGTCGTAGCTGGTAAAGGCGTTGTCGGTGCCGCCATTGAGCGCAACCGTGGCGCTGAACTCTCCGGGCTCAAGCGTATCGGTGCCCTTGAACAACAGGTGCTCCAGGAAATGCGCCACCCCCGACGACCCGGGGCGTTCATCCGCCGATCCCGCGCGGTACCAGACCATGTGGACCACGACCGGTGCGCGGTGATCCTCGATCACGACAACGTCCATGCCGTTGTCCAGCCCGAAGGTCGTGACCTTGCCGGCCTCCTGGGCGGAGACGGCGACAGGCGCGGTCATTGATAGGGCGAAAGCGAATAACAGGGTCAGTCGGCGCATGCGGCATCCTCTGGTTTTCCGGATGTCGCATTAGGTACGCGCGGCGGCGGCAACTTCAAGCCGGAGTTACGGTCTCGTGACCGGCGCGCGGGGCGCGGTTCCTCATTCGGGCGGCGCGGCCGGTGTCGTGGCCCCGGCACGGCGGTAGACGCGCAACCAACGATAAGGGTCCAGCGTCTCGCGCCTGTAGGCGCGATTGTAGTCGTCCTGCGGCACGATCGACCAGTTGAAGATCGACTTGGAGCGACGGAAATCCGCGTCTTTCTGGGCCAGTTCCTGGCGCACGCCCGGATCGCGGCCAAAACGGCTGGCGCGCTGGATCAGTGCGCCGTCGCCCGCCGGAACACCCGGACCGCCGGCCACAAGGCGCGAAGGATTGCCACCCAGCGCGGCAACAGCGTCTGCCTTGGGCGTCTGGTCGGTCCGGTTGGGACCTCCCGGCGTGGGCGGCGGCAGTTGCGCATAGCTTTCCGGCTGAACCAGAGGCTTGTTCGGAACGATGGCGAACTCCTCCGGCTCTGCGCTGTTGGTGCGCAGATCGTGCAGGGGTTTGTCACGGTCGATCGCCGAACAGGAGGCGATACCCGCCAGGCCAAGGATTGCAACAAGATGCGCGCGCCGCATCGCTTCCCTCCGAATTCCGAGTTTCGCCAGCCTTACCCCATCTCGGGACCGGCGTCACGGGGCCTTTTTGCGCGATGGAAAAAGGATCAGCCCGAAAGCGCCGATAAAGATCGCGATGTCCGCGACGTTGAAAGCATAGGGATTGTCGATGCCGCAGCACGACATGTTCAGAAAATCCGCCACCGCACCGTAAACCAGCCGGTCGATCACGTTGCCCAGCGCCCCGCCGATCAGGAAACCGGCCGAAATCAGGCCCATGACGCCCGGGGGATCTCGACGCATCCAGACCACGACGAACAGGACGATGCCCATCGCAACGGAAATCAGGATCCAGCGGGTGGCCGCCGCATCGCCCGAGAACAGTCCGAAATTGACACCATAGTTCCAGGCCATGCGGAAGTTGAGGAAAGGCGGCAGGACTTCGATGGCCAGCTTGTTGCCAAGCCCCATGACATGCACGACCAGGTATTTCGTCACCTGGTCCAGCAGGAAAATGACCAGCGTCACCCAGAACACCAGCCTCAACCCGCCAGTTCGTTTCGCCGCCTGTGCCAGAACCGCCTCCCGCATTTTTCGGTCGCAGACCTAGTGGGCCGCAACGGGGCGCGCAAGCGGCTTTGCCGCCCCGCGCCCCGCGTCAGGTTTCTTCCGGGTACAAATACCCCGAGGAGCCGCCGCCGGTGACGGGGGTCATGCTGAAAGCCCCCCCGATCACGACGCCCCCTACCCCTCAGTGGCGGAAGTGACGCATGCCGGTAAAGACCATCGCCAGCCCGGCCTCGTCGGCTGCGGCAATCACCTCGTCGTCGCGCATCGAGCCACCAGGCTGGATCACGCAGCTGGCCCCCGCTGCTGCCGCCTCCATCAGCCCATCGGGGAAGGGGAAAAACGCGTCCGAGGCCACGGCAGAGCCCTGCGTCAGCGGCGCAGGCAGGCCCAGCGCCTCGGCCATTCGCTCGGATTTCTTGGCCGCGATCAGCGCCGAATCGACCCGGCTCATCTGGCCCGCGCCAACACCTACCGTGGCTAGGTCCTTGACGTAGACAATGGCGTTGGACTTGACGTGTTTCGCAACCTTCCAGGCAAACAGCAGGTCCTGCATCTGCGCCTCTGTCGGGGCGACCTTGGTCACCACCTTCAGGTCGTCCAGCGCACGGGCGCCATTGTCGCGGTCTTGCACCAGCAAACCGCCAGCGACCTGCCGCCAGGCCAGACCGGCGGATGCGGGATTGGCAAGCCCCGGCGCCAGGATCAGGCGCAGGTTCTTCTTCTTGGCAAAGATGTCCTTTGCCTCCTGGTGGATGGCCGGCGCGATCACGACCTCGGTGAAGATCTCGGAGATCGCCTCGGCGGTCTCGCCGTCCAGCGCGCCGTTCAGGGCCACGATACCGCCAAAGGCCGAGGTGCGATCACAATCGAACGCCTTCTGGTAGGCCTCCAGCATGCTGCCACCGCGCGCCACGCCCGAGGGGTTGGCATGTTTGATGATCGCGCAGGCCGGGCCGTCGCCGGGCAGGAATTCCGACACCAGTTCAAAGGCCGCATCGGTGTCGTTGATGTTGTTGTAGCTGAGTTCCTTGCCCTGAAGCTGTTCGGCGGTCGCAACGCCCGGACGGTTGGACCCGTCGGTGTAGAACGCCGCGTTCTGGTGCGGGTTCTCGCCGTAGCGCAGGCTTTGCGCCAGCGTCCCGGCGAACACGCGGCGACGCGGGGTCGCCTCGCCGATGGCAGCGGCCATCCAGGTGCTGACGGCGGCATCATAGGCGCCGGTGCGGGCATAGGCGATCTGCGCCTGCCGCTTGCGGAATTCGATCGAGGTCAAGCCGTCGTTGGCATCCAGTTCGGCCAGCAGCGAGTCGTAATCCTCGACATCGACGATGGTGGTGACAAAAGCATGGTTCTTGGCCGCGGCGCGGATCATCGCCGGGCCGCCGATGTCGATGTTCTCGATGCAGGTGTCATAATCGGCGCCCTTGGCCACTGTCTCCTCGAACGGGTAGAGGTTCACCACCAGGAGGTCGATCGGCACGATGCCATGTTCGGCCATCGCCGCCGTGTGCATCCCGTTGTCGCGCAGTGCCAGCAGCCCGCCATGCACCTTGGGATGCAGCGTCTTGACCCGACCGTCCATCATCTCGGGGAAACCGGTCAGGTCGGCCACGTCGCGCACCTCCAGCCCTGCCTCGCGCAGCGCCTTGGCGGACCCGCCGGTCGAGAGCAGCTCTACCCCCCTGGCGGCCAGCGCGCGGCCCAGGTCGGTCAGGCCGGTCTTGTCGGATACGGAAAGCAGCGCGCGGCGCACGGGCTGAAGGTCGGACATGGAGGATCCCCTCGGAAGGTCGTTCTATTGCGGCAAGAGACCGTGTCAGGCGGTCTCGTCCACCTCGTCGCGGACAAGGTCACGGACGGCAAGGGCCGTCTCCTGTGCCTTGGCCAGCGACCAGCGGACGCGCGTCGCATACTGCATCGCGCGCCCGGATAAAACGACCTGCTTCGTCGCACGCGGCTGCAATCGTCCCTTTTCCAGATAGACAGAGGGTTCCAGCGCCATGTCCACCGCCCCGTCAAAGCGGAACACCCAGATTTCGCCAGAGCGCAGCGCCATCGAGACGGCAGTGCCGCCCATGTCCAGCGCCACGTCGACATCCGGATGCAGGTGAAAGCGGATCTCGTAAGGCAAGCCGGCCAGCTTCATCGAATCCATCGCCCGGTCGAACCGTTTCTTCGATGGCGCGTCGAGAGCCACGAGGTAGTCCTCGCCCCGCAGGCTGCGCCCGTCCAGCGACAATTCCAGGCTGCGCGCATGCGTCAGCCCCTGCACGGTGACATAGCCGTCATGCCCGCCCTCAAACCGCAGGCTTTCGGGCAGGTGACTCATCTGCACCGGAACATGGCGCGGCGCGTCCTCCAGCAACTCGCGCCGGGCCTCACCGATCCAGCGCGGCGCCCCCAGCCGGGCCGAGGAATAGCCCTGCAAGCACAGGGTGGAATGAGAGGGCGTGGCGCGACCCGCCCGTCGCCATGCCTCGCCGAACCCACCGCCGGAGCCACAGTTGACGATCACCGGGCGCCGCCCCGAGGTCAGTTCGAACGCCAGGGTCGAGGCATGGGCGCGGGCCGAGGCCGCCCCTGCCGGTGGCGGCGCGGCGTCGACGATGATCGAGGTGCGCATGGCCGAGAGCCGGGCAAACCCCATCGCCAGCCCGTCCGCCTGCCGTTTCTTGTTGCCCGAGGCCGCCAGCGCCCGGTCCAGCCGCCCCTCAAGACCCCGTCCACCACTGTGAAACCGCGCCAGCCCGCCATCGGCATGGCGCAGCGTCCGAAGTGTCGGCGCAATGCGCCCGATCGCCTGGACGTGGCGCGGATCGGGGTCGAGGTCTGCCTCCTGCAGCGCCTGCTGCGCCCAGGTCAGCAGGGTAAAGACCTCCAGCAGTTCCTCGGGATTGCGGGTGGGAATGCCGCCCTGCGCATCGACCTGTTTGGCGCAATCCGACCCCAGCGCCTCGCGCGCGGGGGCAACATGCGCCTCCATCCCCTGCAGAGAGAGGCCCGCGTACAGCAGCCCGGTCATTGCCTCGAACCGCGGCAGTCCGGGCGCGGCCACATGGGCGCGCTTGGCCAGAAAACGGGTCTGCGCCGCAAGGGCGGTATAAAACGCCTCGCTGTCGTCGGCCTTGCGCCCGCGCAGCAGGAACAGCGCATGATGGATCCAGCGGATCACCCGACGCCCGCTCAGCTCCGGTGTCCAGCCGGGCCCCCGGCCCTTGCCATAGCGACGGACCCATTCCCAGAGCCAGGCCTGCGCCAGCGCCCGCGCCTTGGCATCCCCCACCGCCGCCAGGTCATCGAGCCAGCCGAAACCGTGGATTTCCTCCTCGAAGGCGGGATCGGGCGGATCTATGGCCCAGATCGACCGCCCCTCGGCCTGCACCAGGTGGCCCGCGAACATCAGGTTCCCGGCCAGCATCTGCCGACCCCGGGCAAAGAACCCCACGGTGCGCGGTTCAGGTTGAGACACGAACCCTTCGGCCGGACGGGCACTGGCCGACATGCGCGCCTGCATGCGGTTCATCATCCGCGCATGCGCGGTTCGCCAGTTTCGCGCCGTGGACATGGGCCGGTTGCTCTGCGATCTGCCTCGGGTCGCCCGTTTCGGGCTTGTTTGTAGCAGGATACATCGCTCCCCGGCGGAAGTCACCACAGAGTTAACCGCGCGTGAGGACCGCCATGAAGAACCCGTCCATGCCGCCCCTGGACGCCCAATAATCGGGCCGCAGCCGCAGTCCGCCCTCCTCGGACCGCCAGCGGTCCTCGATCCAGGGTGCCTCTGGCGGGATCACCTGCAGGTCCGGATGGCGGGCCAGCGCCTCATCCACCTGGCATTCGCCCTCGTCCGGGATCAGCGAACAGGTGGCGTAGACCAGGCGCCCTCCGGGCTTGAGCAGGCGCAGCGCATGGTCCAGCATCGCTTCCTGCAACCCGATCAACTCGCTGATGCGCTCGCCCACGTGGGCGTGCGGCAGGTCGGGGTGGCGGCGGATCGTGCCGGTGGCAGAACAGGGCGCGTCCAGCAGGATCGCTTCGTACTGGCCTTCGTGTTCTAGCGCGTCGCCTGCAACCAATGTCGCCGTCAGCCCGGTCCGGTCGAGGTTTTCCTGCACCCGCTTCAACCGCGCCTCGGACAGGTCCAGCGCGGTGACCTTGGCCCCCGCTGCGGCCAGTTGCAGCGTCTTTCCACCGGGCGCCGCACACATGTCCAGCACAGGTTGCCCCGCCACATCGCCCAACAGTTTCGCCGGCAGCGCAGCAGCGGCATCCTGTACCCACCAGTCGCCTTCGGAAAATCCCGGCAAGGCACTGACCTGACCCGCGTCGCGCAGGCGCACAGACCCGGTGGGCAGCAGCTCGCCCCCCAGCGCCGAAAGATCCGCGCCCGGCTTCGGTGTCAGGTCCAGCGGCGCACCTTCGAAATGAACACGCTCCATGTTGGCCACCGCCTGCGGCCCCCATGCCTCGACCAGAGGATCGCGCAGCCATTTCGGCAAGCGCGGGATGCGCAGCTTGCCCCAGGCTGCCGGCCCCTCTTCGGCCAGCTTGCGCAGCACCGCGTTGACCAGACCGCGCGCGCCCTGCGTGCGTTTGCCGGCGGCGGCGATCTCGACACAGTCGCTGACCACGCCGTGCGCGGTCCCGCCCAGGCACAGTTCCACCGCACCCAACCTCAGGATGTTCATGACCCTTGGCGCAGGCGCCTTGCGCAGGTGCGCTTTCAGCAACCGGTCGGCCCGTTCCATCCCACGCAGCGTTTCCGTGGCCAGCCGCTGTGCTGCCGCGCGGTCCGATGGCGCGAGGACCTCCAGCCTTTCGCTTTCCGACAGGGGTCGCCCCTGTCCCAGAACCTGGTCCAGCAGGTCGACGGCGGCAAGGCGGGCCGGGCTGGGGGCATTGGACATGGGCGATCTCCGGAACGGCGGTTGGGGGCGGGGTTGCCCGACAGACCGGCGGGCGTATATCAAGCAGCACCAGACGAGGAAAGCCCATGTCCGAGACCGACCCCAAGACCGACAGGCCCGATCTCCCCCCCGCCGCACAGCGCGCGCTGGCCGAAGCCGCCGAACGCCGCGCAAGGGCCGAGGCCGAAACGCAGGCCCTCCCCCGGGAACTGGGCGGCCGCGACGGTCCCGAACCCGTGCGCTACGGCGACTGGGAGAAGAAGGGCCTCGCCATCGACTTCTGATCCGGGTGCGCCCGGAAAGTACGGCAGACCGCCCGCGCCCGCCTGCCGAACGGAGCGCGCGGGTGGGCGTCGCTCCGGGCGGAGCGCGGGCGCGGGACTTATTTCAGCCCCAGCACATCCAGCATGTCGTATTCGCCCGGTCCCTTGCCCTGCCCCCAGAGCGCTGCCTTCAGCGCGCCTCGGGCAAACAGCGCCCGGTCCGAAGCAATGTGTTTCAGCACGATCCGCTCTCCGGCTGCGGCAAAGATCACCTCGTGCTCGCCCACGATGTCGCCACCGCGGATCGCATGGAACCCGATGTCCCCTTTCTTGCGTGCACCGGTGATCCCGTCGCGACCGCGATCAGATACGTCGGACAGCGAGACGCCCCGCCCCTCGGCCGCGGCCTCGCCCAGCATCAGCGCAGTACCAGACGGCGCGTCCACCTTCTGGTTGTGGTGCGATTCGACGATCTCGATGTCCCAGTCCATGTCCAGCGCCGCCGCCACCTGCCGCGTCACCGTCGTCAGCAAGTTCACGCCGAGGCTCATGTTCCCTGCCCGCACCACCACCGCGTGCCGCGCTGCAAGCGCGATCTTCTCAAGATCGCGCTCCGCCAGCCCGGTTGTGCCGATCACATGCACCAGCCGCGCCTGGGCGGCGAGTTCGGCAAAGGCCACGGTCGCCGCCGGCGAGGTGAAATCGATCACCGCATGGGCACGGGCAAAGGCCTCCAGAGGGTCATCCGAAACCATGACACCCAATGCCGCGCCGCCCGAGGCCAGCCCCAGGTCCTGCCCCACCCAGGGGTGTCCGGGCCGCTCCAGGGCTCCGCAAAGGTGCAGCCGCTCATGCGCTGTCACCTGTTGAACCAGCATCTGGCCCATCCGGCCCGAAACGCCGGTCACCACAACGCCGTAATCCTCCATCGTCCCGCTCCTTGACGCCACTGTTCCGCCCCTGTTACCGCTCCTCTCCGGCAAATGCACGCCCCACGCGGGGCGCTTGGCAAACGAAGACAGCAAGCTTAAGTCTGGACCTATGGCACGCAACAGATTCCACGACGGCCCCGGGCCCAGCCAACGCCAGCTTAGGGTCGCCGAGCTGATCCGCCGCACCTTGTCCGAGGTGCTGCAACGCGGGGATATCCACGATCCCGATCTCAACCGGCTCTCGATCACCGTGGGCGAGGTCCGGGTGTCACCCGACCTCAAGGTCGCGACCGCCTATGTCGTGCCCCTGGGCGGCGAGCACCAGGCCGACATGTTCGAGCTGCTGGACCGCAACAAGGGGGAGCTGCGCCGCGCCGTGTCGCGCGGCCTGACCCTGAAGTTCGCGCCAGAGTTGCGCTTTCGCCTCGACGAGACCTTCGACCACCTCGACGACACCCGGCGCCTGTTTTCCGACGACGCCGTGCGGCGCGATCTCGACGACTGAGCTCATGCGCCGGATTGCCGCCTGCCTTGCCCTGCTGACCGCCACGCTGGCCATTGCCCCTGCGGCACAGGCGGTGACATGCCGCGACATCGACCATGAGGGCAACGCCTATGTGGTCTGCGAGGTCGATCCGGAACGCGAGAACCTGCGCCTCTTCCGCGCCGACGAAAGCGGCGACGCCTACGGCCATTTCAGCCTGCTCAAGGCCGACCTGGCCAGCAAGGGCAAGGATCTTGTCTTTGCCATGAATGCCGGAATGTACCACGAGGACCGCTCTCCTGTCGGCTACTACCTTGAGGATGGTCGCGAAGAGATGCGCGTGATCTCGGGGCCGTCGCAGGGCAACTTCGGACTTCTGCCGAACGGCATCTTCTGCATCGGCGAGGGCTGGGCGCGGGTGATCGAGACACGGGATTTTCTTGCTCGCCGTCCGCGCTGCCGCCATGCCACCCAGTCGGGCCCGATGCTGGTGATCGAAGGCGCCCTGCACCCGCGTTTCCTGCCGGACAGTTCGTCACGCTACATCCGCAACGGCGTGGGCACTTCGGCAAACGGTGACCGCGCGGTCTTTGCCATCTCACAGAACACGGTCACCTTTCACGAGTTCGCCCGCCTGTTCCGCGATGTGCTGAAACTGCCCAACGCCCTGTTCCTGGACGGAAACATCTCGCGCCTTTATGCGCCCCAGATCAACCGCGCCGACCTTGGCCGCCGCATGGGGCCGATCGTGGCCGTCACCGAGAGCACACGCTAGAACCGGTCAGCTCTGCCAGGATGCCGCACATGCGCAGCAGTCCGAACGCCCTGCAAGAATGGGCATATCCATGTTCAGTCCGGGCTCGTTTCCGGCCCCGGTGCTGCCCGGGCGAATAGTCACATCGGTCATGGAAAAGGGCTGCACGGCGCTCAACAAGGCAATGCGCCCATCACAAATCGCCTTGGCCCCGAACATCGCCACCCCCTGATTGTCCCAGTCGGATCAGGCTATTTCCGAAACCGGGCACAGGGAAACGGCCTTGGCCTTGCCTCTCTTCCCGGTCCGGCTTACCTCGGAGGGACATCAATCCAGAGGCTCCCATGACCGACACCTGCCAATCGCTTGCCAATGCCCTGCTCGACGCCGCCCGCAAGGCAGGTGCCGACGCGGCGGACGCCCTGGCGGTCGATGGCGCGGCACAGTCCATCGACGTGCGCGGCGGCGTCCTGGAACAGGCCGAGCGGGCCGAGTACCGCGACCTCAGCCTGCGGGTCTTCCTGGGGCAGCGCAGCGCATCGATCTCGGGGTCGGACATCCGGCCAGAGGCGCTGGCCGAAATGGCCACCCGCGCCGTGGCAATGGCGCGCGAGGCGCCCGAGGACCCCTATGCCGGCTTGGCCGATCCTGATCAGATCGCCACGGACTGGGACGTCGCGTCGCTGGAGCTGGCCGATCCCGCGCCGGAACCCGCACCCGCCGCGCTGGAGGAAGATGCACGGCAGGCAGAGGCCGCAGCCCTGTCGCACGACGGCATCACCCGGATCGACAGCGCGGCCGCGCAATACACCGCACAGACCATCGCCCTGGCGGCAACCAACGGGTTTTCAGGCAGCTACAAGCGGACGTCGCGCGCGCTTTACTGTGTCGCCATCGCGGGCGAGGGCCTGGGGATGGAGCGCGACAGCGACGGCGACAGCCGCACCTTTCAGTCCGATCTGCGCAGCGCGCAGGACATTGGCGACAGCGCTGCCGCCCGCGCCCTGGAACGGCTGAACCCGCGCAAGCCCAAGACCGGCGCCTACCCCGTGCTTTTCGACGAGCGGGTCGCCGCGTCCCTGATCGGTCACATGGTCGCCGCCGCGAACGGCGCCCAGGTGGCGCGCGGCCAGTCCTGGCTGCGCGGGGCCCTTGGCGAACAGATCCTGCCCGACCATCTCAGCCTGGTGGAGGACCCGCACCGCCCCCGTGCCAGCGCCTCGCGCCCCTTCGACGCCGAGGGCCTGCTGACCCGCAAGCGCGCCGTGATCGACAAGGGCAGGCTGACCGGCTGGACGCTGGACCTGGCCAACGCGCGGAAACTGGGCATGGAGAGCACCGCAAATGCCGCGCGCGGCGGGGCCTCTGTTTCGCCGGCATCGTGGAACCTGACCCTGACCCAAGGTTCGCAAAGCCGCGCGGACCTGATGCGCGAGATGGGCACCGGCCTGCTGGTCACCTCGATGATCGGGTCCACCATCAACCCCAACACGGGCGACTATTCGCGCGGCGCGGCCGGTGTCTGGATCGAGAACGGCGAACCCGCCTACCCGGTGTCCGGCGTGACCATCGCGGGCAACCTGCGGGACATGCTGCGGACCATCGTACCCGCCAATGACGCGCGCACCTATCTCAGCCGCGTGGTCCCCTCGCTGCTGGTCGAAGGATTGACCCTTGCCGGCGAATGATCTCGACCTACTGATCGAAGCGGCCCGCCGCTCTGCCGAAGTGGCCACCGCCTTTGTCGGCGGCGACCTGGGCGTGCAGTACAAGGCTGTTGACGACAGCCCCGTCACCCACGCCGACCTGGCGGTGAACACGCTGCTGACGCAATTCCTGCGTGAGGCACGGCCCGATTACGGCTGGCTGAGCGAGGAAACCCCGGATGGCACCGACCGGCTGAACACGAAACGCGTCTTCATCATCGACCCGATCGATGGCACGCGCTCTTTCATCGAAGGCGAAAACACCTGGGCCCATGCGCTTGCGGTGGTCGAGGACGGGCAGGCGATCGCTTCGGTCGTCTACCTGCCGATGATGGACAAGCTCTATTCCGCCAGTTTGGGCGGCGGCACCCATCTGAACGGAGACCGCGTGACTGCCAGCGCCACCGCGCGGCCCGACGAGGCAGAGGTGCTGGCCACCCGCCCCAGCCTGGATGCCGGACACTGGCCCGGCGGCCTGCCAAAGCTCAAGCGCAGTTACCGCCCCTCGCTGGCCTACCGGCAAAGCCTGGTCGCCGAGGGCCGCTACGACGCGATGTTCACCTTTCGCCCGACATGGGAATGGGACATTGCCCCCGGCGCCCTGATCCTGTCCGAGGCCGGGGCACGCATCACCGACGGCAAGGGCGCGCCGTTGCGGTTCAACGCAAAGATCCCCAAGGCCGAAGGCATGATTGCCGCGAACCCCGATCTGCATGCCGCCCTGATGCAACGCAGGCTCTAGCCGCATTGCATGGATCGCCCCGGCTGCAAACCGCCCAAGGCGGGGGCATTGCCCGGTACGCAGCCCGTCACAGCGCCGCGCCCCTTCACCGCGCCTTGACCAGCGGTGCGCGTTCGCTAGGGTCGCGCTGACCCCGCAACCCAAAGGGAGCGCGCCTCATGCAACGCCTTCACCTCGTTTTCGGCGGCGAACTCGTCGATCCGTCGAAGACCGTCTTCAAGGACGTGAACGACCTGCACATCGTCGGCATCTTTCCCAATTACGAAGAAGCCTACAACGCCTGGAAGGCCGAGGCACAGCGCACCGTCGACAATGCCCACATGCGCTATTTCATCGCCCATCTCCACCGTCTGCGCGAAGAGGCGCAAGAGGCGTCCTCGACCGAGGAACTGGGCTGACCCATGACGCGCCGCGCGCTGAGCCTCTCGGCCTACCTGGCCTATGCGCGCAGCGCCTCTGCCCCGGGCGAGACGCCGGACTGGCCCCCGCGCCCCTCCGGCCCGCTGGTCTGGGGCTTTGCCGAAGACCGCGAAACCGGGCGCGCGCTGGCCAGCCTTGGAGCGCGGCTGACCGCACAGCGCCCCGAGGTCACGGTCTGGCTCAGCGGGCGGGTGCCGTCGCGCCCGGGGCTGATGACCGTCCCTATGCCGCGCGACATGGCCGCCGACGATCTGCGCAGCCTTCGCCAGTTGCGCCCGGATGTGGCGCTGTGGACGGGGCAGGCACTGCGTCCCGGCCTGCTGTCGGCCCTCGCGGAAAGTGGCAGCCACATGATCGCCCTGGACCTGGCCGATGCTCCTTTTCCGGCAGAGGCACCGCGCTGGCTGCCCGATCCGGCGCCGGCCGTTCTGGCACTGTTCGACAGTCTCTACACGACCGGCCCCGATGCCAGCCGCCGACTGAGGCGCCTTGGCATCGAAAGCGGCCGCGTGCACGATGCCACGCCCTTTCTGGACACCGAGGCGCCGCTGGATTGCTCTGACGGGTTGCACGAGGAAATTGCCAGCCTGATCGCCGGCCGTCCCGTCTGGCTGGCCGCCCGCGTCCGCCCGGACGAGGCACGCGACGTGCTGATGGCACACCGCCAGGCCAGCAGGCTGGCCCACAGGCTGCTGCTGATCCTGGCCCCGGCGGATCCCGCCGACGCGGACAGGATCGCGGCCATGCTGCGCCGCGACCAGATGCGGGTCTGCGACTGGGAAAACGGCGACATGCCGGACGAGAACACGCAGGTCCTGCTGGCCGGCGGGCCGGAAGAGTTGGGACTGTGGTATCGGCTGGCGCCCTTGGCATTCCTGGGCGGTTCGCTGACCACCGGCGGCACGGGAGAGGATCCCTTCGAGGCGGCGGCGCTTGGTGCGGCCGTGCTTTATGGCCCCAACGTGGGGGCACACCTGGGTGCCTACTCGCGGCTGGTCGGTGCCGGGGCCGCGCGCATCGTGCGCGACGGCGATTCCCTGGGGGCAGCGGTGTCACACCTCGTCGCCCCGGACCAGGCGGCGGTCATGGCCCATGCGGGCTGGGACGTGATCTCGTCCAGCGCGCGGCTGGTCGACCGTGTCCTTTCCGAGATCTGCGACACGCTGGACGCGAGGGCCGAGGACTGATGCGCCCGCCTCGCTTCTGGCAGACAGAACCCGACACCCCGGCGTGGCAGGCGCGCCTGCTGGCGCCATTGGCGGCACTCACCGCACGGGCGACGGCCCGCCGTGTCGCCCGCCCGCCAAAAGTGCGGCCCGGCATTCCGGTGATCTGTGTTGGCAACGTCAACGCGGGCGGCACCGGCAAGACACCAACCGTCATCGCCCTTGTCCAACGCCTGATCGGGCGCGGGCTTGTCCCGCATGTGGTGTCACGCGGGTACGGCGGCCGCCTCACCGGCCCGGAACAGGTCGACCCCGGCCGGCACACCGCCGATATGACCGGGGACGAACCGCTGTTGATCGCTGCCTTCTGCCCCACATGGGTTGCGCGGGATCGGGCGGCGGGCGCCCGGCAGGCAGAGGCCGCGGGCGCCGACGTGATCGTGCTGGACGACGGGTTGCAGAACCCGGATGTTGCCAAAGACCTGACCGTCATCTGTGTCGACGCGGTCGCCGGGTTCGGCAATGCGCGCTGCCTGCCTGCCGGGCCGCTGCGTGAACCGCTGGCGGTCGGTCTGTCACGGGGCGACCTCCTGTTGTCGATCGGACCGGACGCGGCGCAAAAAAGGTTCTCCGCAGACTGGAGCCGGCGCATTTCCTTGCCGCATCTGACCGGGCACCTGGCGCCCCTTCAGACCGGCATGGACTGGGAAGGCTTGCCGACGCTCGCCTTTGCCGGAATCGGTCACCCGGAAAAATTCTTTGCCACCCTGCGCAGCCTGGGCGCCGATATCCGCCGCGCCGAGGCGCTGGAGGACCACCAGCCCTTCACCAAGGCGCTTGTCACCCGGTTGATGCGTGAGGCACAGCTGCTGGGCGCGCAACTGGTCACGACGGAAAAGGACGCGGTGCGCCTGCCGCCGGAGTTGCGGCGCGAGGTACTGACCCTGCCTGTCCGGCTGGACCTCCACGATCCCGCGCCGCTGGACGCGGCGCTGGACCGGCTGTTCGACCGCCAGACGTGACAGGTTATTCCGCGGCCAGTTGCTGCTGACCTTCGCTGCCAAGCGCCGCCAGTTCCGCCACCACGTCGCGCAACCGGCGCCGGACAGAATCGAACTCGGCGTTCGGCAGGATCTTTGCCTCGTCCATGTACAGCGCCCGGTCAATTTCCACCTGAACCGCGTGCTGCCCCCGCGACGGGCGGCCATAGTTCTGCGTCGTATAGGCCCCGGCAAAGGGCGCGTTGCGCGCCACGACGAAACCGGCGGCGGCAAAGGCCGCCTCGACCTGCTCGACGATCTCGGGACGGGCCGAAGCACCGAACCTGTCACCGATCACGACCTCGGGCCGCCGTGCACCGTGACGGGCGGAACCGTCCAGCGCCTCATGCGGCATCGAGTGGCAGTCGATCAGCACTGCCTCGCCAAAGCGCGCCCGCGCATCGTGCAGCAAGGCGTGCAGCTTGTCGTGGTAGGGCTGCCAGATTCGCGCGATTCGCCGGTCGGCCTCTGCCCGCGTCAGCTTGCCGCGATAGATTGCCCGCCCGTTGGCCACCACGCGGGGCACGACACCCAGCCCGCTGGCCACCCGTGGATTATGCCCGCCGCGACGCAAGCCCTCGATCAGCGCCGGGTCCAGTTCGTCGGCAGCGCGATTCAGATCAATGTAGGCACGCGGCGCCCCGGCCCGCAGCAAGGGCGCCCCGAACTCCGGCGCGCAGTCGAAAAGCCGGTCTACATAGGCATCTTCGGAGGTCCGAATGCTGTGATTGTCCAGAATCGTTGTACGCAGAAAGCTGTCGGGATAGTCCCGGCCCGAATGCGGAGAGGCGAAAACCACGCGCGACGCGGGTGTTTCGGGCATATGCAGGTGGTACGAAGTTTCAGGCATCCGCGCTCCTTTTCGGGGATGAGAATAGACCGAAAATTCCACCCTCCAAAAGCCCTTGATCCCCGGAAAGAAGCCATTTATAGACCCTCCACCGGCGCGCATCACCGGGTGCTTCGAAAGAGGCGGACGGGAATGTGCAAGGGTCATATAGGGCGGTTAGCTCAGCGGTAGAGCACTTCGTTGACATCGAAGGGGTCACTGGTTCAATCCCAGTATCGCCCACCATGAATTCATCGCCCGGCACCCCGGGAGGCATGCCTCTCGGTGCGTCGGGTATTGGCCGCAACCAATGGCGCTCGCGCGCCGCGACGACAGGAGAAGACCATGAAGGTCGTAAACTCGCTCCGCTCGCTCAAGAAGCGCCACCGCGACTGCCGCGTTGTGCGCCGCAAGGGCCGCGTCTATGTGATCAACAAGACGCAGCGGAAATTCAAGGCACGCCAGGGCTGAACCCCGGCTTTATGCCTTGGGGCCTCTGGCCCGATCCGAATAACCCCCGCCGGCATCCGCCGCGGGGGTTTTTCTTTGGGCAGGTGCCCCATTTCTGGGCCAGACCGGATCAGTCCCGGTCCAGCCCGATGATTCCATCTGCCAAGAGCCGCACCACCGTCTGCTCGTCGAGATAGCCCGACACACGCAGCCCGCGCGAATCCTGGTATCGGCGTATGGCCGCCCGCGTGTTCTCGTCGAATCGGCCGTCCACCTTGCCCGGTTTGAGGCCCAGCTGATCCAGCCTCCGTTCGGCCAGCTGGCGGGCCACGAAGTTCAGGTTCATCGCCTGCTCTTCCTGCCGTGCCGCCACCGCGTCGCGCACCTTGGAGGCATCGTGTTCCAAAAGGGCGATTCGCTGCTGCGCCTCGGCGCGGAAGGCGCCGTTGGGCCAGTCCTGCAAATAGGTCCGGTAGGCGCTTGTCGTGTTGGCCTGTGCCGCCTTGGCCCAGTCGCGCCTGTCCTGACCGGCGGCCTGTTCCGCGCGGCGGTCGTCGATCTCCTGCAGCACGCGGCGGGCCTCTTCGGCGAACTGGCCTTCGGGATACTTCTGCAGGTAGTCCCGGAACCCGGCTTCTTCGCCCCGTCGTTCGACCTGCCGCCAATAGGCCCGCTCTTCGCGTTCCCGCTCCAGCCGCCGTTCTTCTGCTTCGCGTTCCAGTTCTGCCGCACGCCGGGCCGATTGATCCTGCAGCCGCACGATCTGGTCCCGGCTGAGATAGCTGGTCACGCGCAGGCCCGAATCCTCCTGCCAGCGCCGGATCGCCCCCCGGGTTCCGTCGCCAAAGATGCCGTCGATGCCGCGCGTGTCATACCCAAGGATCGACAAGGCCCTCTGGATGCCCCGCCGTTGCTCTCGTGTCAGCTCCAGCGCCTCTTCGGCGCGGCGCTCGCGGTAGAAGGGCTCGGAATTCAGCGCATTCAGGCGCTGCCGCGCAGCATTGGCATTCTGCCCGTCCGGAAATCCGTCAAGGTAGGCGCGATAGCCGTCGGGCGAATCCGCCTCCTGGGCCAGCCGCCAGGCCGCCTCATCCGCCGCCCGCGTAAAGGCCGCAGGGTCGGGTCGTCCAGGTTCCGACGGATCACGGGGCCCGGTCACATCCTCGGCGCGCACGATCACCTGCGTATGCGGCGCGTAACCCTCGACCTCCAGTTCATAGTCCAGCGCCGCGCGCAACACGAAGCGTCCGGTGCGGGCCAGGTCACGTGCCGCATAGCGCGCGACGTCCACCGCCGGTCCGCGAATCACCGTCACCCCCTGCGGGATGTCCAGTTCACCCAGCCCCTCGGACAGGAACAGGCCCAGGTCGGGATCGGTCGGGGTCTCCCCCAGGACCAGGAAGGCCCGTCCCTGGTAGGCTGACAGGATCGACAGGGCCGCGTCCAGCGGAAAACCCTGGACCAGCACCTCGGCCTCGTCGATCCGCCCCGACCCGGTGACCGGGACCAGGTAGCTGCCCCCGACCCCATGCACGAATGCGCCCGAGAGCAGGATCACCACGGGCCCGCCATCATCGTCCAGCATCGCTGCGAACTCGGCGAAGGCGCGGCGCATGCCGGCGGCATCCGCGTCCTGCGCCAGCGACACGTCAAATCCCTTTTCGCGCAGGGCATCGGCCGCCACGGTCACACGTTGCGCCCCGAACAGCGTCTGGACAGCGGTGTAGCGGCTGTTGCCGATCACCAGCGCGTCGCCGGTCGCCTGCGCGCCCGTCGCGCCCAGGATCGCGCCCGCCAGGGCAAGGGCGAATATCCGCATGAGAGGTCCTCCCGGTCGTCTGTTACCGGACAAGCCTACCGCCTGCCCGCCACAGGACAAGCGTCACCTCCGGGGAAAATGGGCGGCCTTTCGCCCAAGTCATCCCTGCACCGTCCCTACGGACGCGAAAACGGGCCGGCGCGCCCCTGTTTCTTTGGTTTTTCAAAATACCTCGGGGGAGTCCCGCAGGGACGGGGGCAGAGCCCCCTCCCCGCTCAGTCGTAGCTGCGCTGGTCCTCGATCACCAACCCGTCGCGTGGCAGTGCCCCGGGGGCGACCAGTTCGACCTTGCCCTTCAGCTTCAACACCTCGGCCACGGTCCCTTCGTAGGTCGCGGCATCGCCGCCTTCCGCCTCGATCCGGACCGTCATCACGTCCATCTCGCCTTCGCGACTGGCCACGACGCGGGCGCGCGCGATCTCTGCGTGTTTGGCCACCAGTTGCGCCACCTGTTCGGGGCGCACGAACATGCCCTTGATCTTGGTCGTCTGGTCGGCGCGGCCCATCCAGCCCTTGATCCGGGTGTTGGTCCGGCCGCAGGGGCTTTCCCCCGGCAGCACGGCGCTCAGGTCACCGGTGGCAAAGCGGATCAGCGGATAGTCGGGGTTCAGCGTCGTCACCACGATCTCGCCCACCTCGCCCTCGGGAACCGGGTCACCCGTGCCCGGCGTGACCAGCTCGACGATCACATGTTCATCGAGGATCATGCCTTCCATCTCGGGGCTTTCGTATGCGACATTGCCCAGGTCCGCCGTGGCGTAGCATTGCAGGCACTGGATGCCGCGATCCGCATAATACTGACGCAACGAGGGAAAGAGCGCGCCGCCCCCGACCGCCGCCCGCGTGATGCCCAGTTCCAGCCCCATCTCGTCGGCCTTTTCCATAATCATCTTGAGATAATCCGGCGTCCCCGCGTAGGCCGTCACCCCGATGTCCCGGGCCGCCCGCGCCTGCAGTTCAGTCTGGCCCGTCCCGGCGGGCAGCACGGCAGCCCCCACCGCCCGCGCACCGGACTCAAAGATCATTCCCGCCGGGGTCAGGTGATAGCCGAAACAGTTTTGCACGATGTCGCCCCGCCCGATCCCGCAGGCATTCAGGAAACGGCCCATGCGCCACCAGTCGTGGCTGAGTCCACCCGGCTCGTAGATCGGTCCCGGGCTTTGAAAGACATGCGCCAGGTTCGACACCGGCAACCCGCCAAAGGGCGGTTCCGCCGCCTGTTTCGCAACCAGGTCGGCCTTGCGCAGCACCGGCAGAGCGGACAGGCCCGACAGGTCTTCCAGCGGGTCGATCCCCTGCCTGGCCAACTGTACGTTCAGCGCCTCCAGCTGTGCCGCCTCGCGCGCATCGCGGCTGCGCGTCTCCAGCTCGTCGAAATAGGTGCTCATCACGCTCTCCTTCGAAAGTCCGTCGTACGGGCGCAGGCGGCCCTGCCCCGCGTCCCCGTCATCCCCGGTCCCGGCCGGACGCGCCGGTCCCGTCTTGTGTTCACGCCGCGGCTCTGTTGTGCCGGCAAGCAAATTGATCTGGAACAAGGTGCCCCCCGGCCACTGCCCCTAGGGTCTGCCCAGTCAAAGGGAGAGGAGGCCCCGAGATGCACGACGATATTGATGCCCGCATCCGGTTCGACGACGTCCGCCAGGTGATGGAGGTCGATTTCTCCGGCTTCGACTTCGACAACTCGGCCACGGTGAACCGCTTCTACGACCGGATCGAGGCCCGCATCGCGGACACCGGCGAAGAGCTGTGGTTCTTCCTGATCAATCTCAACGGAACACGCATCGACAGCACGGCCTGGGTAGCCTACGCCCGTCGCGGTCGGGCGCTGAACATGGCACACTCGATGGGATCGGTGCGCTTCGACGCCTCGCCGGAGACCGCCGCCCAGATCGAACGCGCCGCACGGACCGAGGCCTTTGATCCCAACCTGTTCACCAACCGCGCCGATGCGCTGATCCGGCTCGGCCAGATGCCTTCCCGCCGCCGCGCCCATGTGCAGCACGATCCGAACTACACTCCGCAGGATTTCTTTCACCGGATCGCCTTCGACGAGGAAGCCGGCATCATGGAGGTGGATTTTTCCTGGTTCACCTTCAATCATTCCCGCGACGTCAACGATTTCTACGACCACATCGAAAGCCGCATCGCCGACAGCGGGCGTGACAGGTGGTTCTTCCTGATCAACTACGAGGGCACGCAGATCCTGCCCGCCGCCTGGGTGCAATACGCGCACCGGGGCAAGAAGCTGAACCTGGATCATTCGCTGGGGACGGTGCGCTATGCGCCGGGCTCCGAGACTGAGGCCGACATCCGGCTGCGCGCCGAAAGCCAGGACTTTCGTCCCAACATCCGCAACACGCGCGCCGAGGCGCTGGCCCGGATCGAGGACATGCGCGCGAAACATGGCTATCGATCCGCCCGGCCCACGACGCAGGACGCCGTGGCTTCGCAGGGGCGCGGGTAGTGTTTCCCTCGCCCAGCGTTCCGGTATGCCGCATCCCGTGCCATCACGTCACTCGACCGGCCAGGAAAAGGGTTCCAGGACGTTGACCACATAGGTCACCATCAGTTCGATATCGCTGTCGCCCAGGTTGCGCAGCGGGCCATGTGCATCCCCTGCGGACACAAAGATCACGGTCCCCTCGGCCAGCACCTGTTCGGCGCCGTCCGGCCCCTCGATGCGCCCGCCGCGCAGAACGACCGCATGCATGTCGCCGGGATGGGCATGGCGCTCGATCATACCGTCCGGCTTGATCGTCATTTGGCTGATGACCACCTTCATGTCCGGCGCATCCGAGAGCGGTTGTTCCGACAGCACCTCATGCACCACCAGGTCGCTGGCCTGCACGGGCGTCGCGCCCAGCAGCGCCGCAGAGGCCAGCATGGCGGCGCCAGCAAACGCAAGACAGGGCGGGACAGAACGGATCATTGCATCACTCCTCTGGAAGGACCGGCCTTCGCGCCGGCAATCGGGGCCGTATCGGCAGCGACTCAGGCCAGCCACCGCTTGCGGCGCCGGTAGGACCGCACATCGCGGAAGGATTTGCGCCCTTCGTCCGACATCCCCAGGTAGAATTCCTTGACGTCGGGGTTTTCCCGCAGCTCGGCGGCGGGTCCGTCCATCACGACGCGCCCGTTTTCCAGGATATAGCCGGAATGGGCGTATTTCAGCGCCACGTTGGTGTTCTGCTCGGCCAGCAGGAAACTTACGCCCTCGTTCTCGTTCACCGATTTCACGATCTCGAAGATCTGTTCCACCAGCTGCGGCGCCAGCCCCATGCTGGGTTCATCCAGCAGGATCGTTTCAGGCCGCGACATCAGCGCCCGCCCGATCGCCGTCATCTGCTGTTCCCCTCCCGAGGTATAGCCAGCCTGGCTGCGGCGGCGCTCCTTCAGGCGCGGGAAATAGGAATAGACCATCTCTAGGTCCGCCTCGACGGCCGCCTTGCCGTCCTTGCGCGTATAGGCACCCGTCATCAGGTTTTCCTCGACGGTCAGGTGCTCGAAACAATGGCGGCCTTCCATCACCTGGATCACGCCGCGTTTCACCAGCGCCGCCGGGTCAAGGTCCTGCACCCGCTCGCCCTTGTAGACGATGGAGCCCTTGGTCACCTCGCCGCGTTCCGAGTGCAGAAGATTGGAAATCGCCTTCAGCGTCGTGGTCTTGCCCGCGCCGTTGCCGCCCAGAAGCGCGGTGATCCCGCCCTTGTTCACGGTCAGGCTGACGCCCTTCAGCACGAGGATCACGTGGTTGTAGATCACCTCGATGTTGTTGACCTCGAGCAGGGCCTCGTCCGTCCGTCCCGCATCCAGCATCGTCTCACCTCGCGCTTTGGGTCGGCCCGGTGCCGCCCCTGCTGCTTCTTCTCTCTGAAAATATTCGAAAATCGGCCCCGGCGAGGCGGGTGCTCCGCCGGGGCCTGTCGCGATCACATCGCGTCACAGCCTTCGTTCACCGGCCAGGGAGCGTTGGCATCGGCGTATTCCTTCGCCTTTTCCTCTGCCAGCGCCTGGTAGCCTGCCACGTTCGGCGTCAGCAGATCCGAGACCTTGACGAACTTCTCGCCGTCCCATTCCAGCATCCAGCCGCCCGAATGGCCGGTGTGGTTGGCACAGGAGGTCTTGAAGGGCGGCACCATGCCGTCCAGTCCCAGTTCTGCGATGCGCTCTTCGGTCATGTCGATGTGTTCAAGACCCCAGCGCAGCTGTTCCGCGTTGATCTCGGCGGTGCCATACTCGGCCTGAGCCGCGCGGATCCCCTCGGCCAGAATCGCCGAGATCACGATACCGCGCGAGTAGAACACGCCTTTCATCTCGGTCTCGTCGGTCTTGGACATGCCCTTGTCGATGACCATCGACTGGATGTCCTTCATGACCGGCGCATCCATTTTCGGGAAGGACCAGCTGATCGACTTGTAGCCCTTGGCGTCCGCGCCGGCGATAGCAAGATCGGCATCATGACCGGACCACCAGACACCCAGGAAGTTCTCCATCGGGAATTTGGTCTTCACCGCTTCTGTGATGGCGCCGGCGTTCATCGCGCCCCAGCCCCACATCACGACATAGTCGGGACGCATGCGCCGGATCTGCAGCCACTGGGCCGACTGGTTCTGCATTTCCTTCAGGCCCACCGGGATCGGGCTCAGCTCAAAGCCCTTTTCCGCGGCCAGTTGCTCCAGAACCGGGATCGGCTCCTTGCCGTAGGGGTGATCGAGGTGCAGGAAGGCAATTTTCTTGCCGTTCAGGCTGCCCTGGCTTTCCAGATACTGGATGATCATGTCAGCGGCATCCCAGTAGCCCGCCGGCGTGTTGAACGCCCACTGGAAGGTCTTGCCGTCCATCATCGGGCTGAAGCCATAGCCCGGCGCCAGGATCGGGATCGCGTCGACGTTGGTCTTGGGCAGCACCTGCAGGGTGATCCCGGTCGACCAGGGCTGGGTCACGATGGCCTTACCCTTGGTCTTTTCATAGCATTCCACACCCTTTTCCGTGGAATAGCCGGTTTCGCATTCCTCGAAGTCGATCTTGGCCCCGCCGATACCGCCATCGCGTTCGTTCAGCAGGGTCATGTAGTCGGCCTGCCCGTTCATCAGCGGGATGCCCGTCGCGGCAAAGGGGCCGGTCCGGTATGCAAGGTTCGGCGCGTAAAGCTCCTGCGCCATCGAGGCCCCGGCGGTTGCCGCCGCCAAAGCGCCGGCAAGGGCCAGTCTGGTAAAGTGTTTCATGTCTTTCCTCCCTTGGAATGTCTCATTGGGTATTGCGTCTTGGTCTTCTTCTTGGGCCGCAGAACGCGGCCGTAGGATGGGTGCTTTGCACCCATCTCAATAGGGGAATGGCCAGAGGATCAGTTTCTCCCGCAGCAGCCGCCAAAGCTGCGCCAGGCCGTGCGGCTCGACGATCAGAAAGAACACGATCAGCCCGCCCACGATCATGAAGTTCAGGTGTTCCACCATCGAGGACGACAGCGGGATGCCAAGCGCCTCGGGCACCAGGTTCAGCACCACCGGCAGCCCGACGATCAGGATCGCACCCAGGTAGTTGCCCAGGATCGACCCCAGCCCGCCGATGATCGCGATGAACAGGATCCGGAACGACAGCGGAATGTCGAAAAGGTTGGGTTCCGCCGCGCCGCGCCACATGAAGACGAACAGCGCCCCCGCCACGCCCACGATGTAGGACGAGATCGCAAAGGCCGTCAGCTTGGATTTCATCAGGTTGATGCCGATCAGCTCGGCGGCGATGTCCATGTCGCGCGTCGCCTTCCACGTCCGGCCAAGGTTGCCGCGCGTGAGGTTGATGCAAACCCAGGTCAGCAGACAGACGATGAACAGCACCAGGTAATACTGGACAATCGAATCCGCCTGCGGGCCGGACACATACAGCCCGAAGATGTCGAGGTTCGGCACCTGGATCGCGCCCGAGGCATTATAGTTGTAGAGCCAGGCCCATTTCTCGAACAGCCAGACCAGGAAGAACTGCGCCGCCAGCGTCGCGATCGCCAGGTAGAACCCCTTGATCCGCAGGCTGGGGATGCCGAAGGCCACGCCGACGCCCGCGCTGAAGACACCCGACAGCAGGATCGCGATGATCGGGTTCATCCACGGCATGATGGTGATCATCTTGTAGCAGGCATAGGCGCCCACCCCCATGAAGGCCGCCGTGCCCAGCGACAGCTGCCCGGCGTAGCCCGTGAGGATGTTCAGCCCCAGCGCGGCAAGCGAATAGATCAGGATCGGGATCAGCAGCGTCTGAAAGGTGAACTCGCTGGCCGTCAGCGGAAAGATCACCCAGGCCAACACCATGATGAAGCCCAGCAGGAAGGCGTCCTGCTTGACCGGGAACAACGCCTGGTCTGCCTCGTAACTCGTCTTGAACTGCCCAGCGGTGCGATACAGCATCGCCGTCCTCCCCTTGTCTCGTCGCGGTTCAGCCCGCGGCTTCTCCGATGTAGCCGCCGGGACGGACAGGCCGTCCCCGCAGGCAGAAATTCAACAGCGCGATCAGCGCCGGCAGCGGCACGAACAGGAAACCGGCCACCGATCCGATCTGGATCCAGCTCAGGTCCTGCCCCGGGTGATCCGCCTGCTGCATCCGCACCAGTCCGATCACCGCCCAGTTCACCGCCGCCCAGGACAGCGAGGCCAGCAGCAGCGTGCCCCAGGCCTGCCAGCGCGGCGGCGCGGTCTCGCCGATGTCCTGTTCAGCCGCACGGACCCGGCTAAGCACCGACAGGCAGACCCAGGGCACCGGAACGGTCACGGCCAGCACGACGATCCCCAAGAGGAACTCCGGCCCACCGCCCAGCATCGCGAAGAGAAAGAGCCCCAGCACCACGGCGGCGAGTCCGGTCACGCCGGCAGAGACAAGCCCTGCCGTCAGCCAACCGTCCTTGCCTGCCGCAGCCTCCGTCATGGCTCAGCCTTCCTCCCGGTCATCCTGCTGGCGGCGCCTTGGAACGGACCCTAGTCCGGCCAGACGTGCCATCATGTTCAGCGTCAGCGCGGCACCGGACAGGCCCACCGCCAGCGCGCCATGCATCCCTGCCGAGACCATCCCCGTCATGGCGTTGGTCATCTTGACCATGTCGTCGCTTTCGCCCAGCCCGTTGGCACCGCGTGCCAGGTCGGCAATCCCCGGATCGGGGCGCTGCACGGGGCGCGCGACCTGCCGTCTCTCCCGAGGCGTGCTCATCTTCTCAGCCCTCCAGCCCTTCGTCCGCCTCGTAGCGCGCCCGGCTTGCCGCCGGTTTCGCATAGCCGGTCGCCTCGGAATGGCGCACCAGCCAGAAATAGGCCCAGAGCCCCACCGCGGCACCCGCCGCCGCCAGCAGCAGCGCGATGGTCATGCGTCCCCCCGCCTCCGGGTTTCCGGTCAGGGCAAGGTAGCCGAAGGACCAGAACCCGGCCCAGGCGATCACGTTCAGAATGGCTATCAGCTTCGACATTTCCGCCCCTCCTCCGGGCGTCGGGTGGACCAGCGCCACCCGCTCCTCCGACCTTGTCCGATCCGGGCAGACCCGGACCGCCCTAGACCCTTTCGATGATACGTTCCCCGAACAGGCCCTGCGGGCGGAACAGCAGCACGATCAGCGCCAGCACGAAGGCGAACCAGGTCTCGGTGTTGCCGCCCAGGATCGGGTAGCCCCAGTAGCCGTCGAACAGCTTTTCCAGGATGCCGATCATCAGCCCGCCGACGATGGCGCCGGTGATGCTTTCCAGTCCCCCCAGCATGAGCACCGGCAGGGCCTTGTAGGCGATCACCTCGAGGGCAAAGCTCACCCCTGCCCGCGCGCCCCAGGCAATGCCCGTGACCAGCGCGATGATCCCTGCAATGAACCAGACCAGCACCCAGATCGTCTGCAAAGAGATGCCAACCGACAGCGCCGCCTGGTGGTCGTCACCCAGCGCGCGGATGGCCCGGCCCATCTTGGTATAGTTGAGGAAGGCCAGCAGCGCCGCCACCAGCACCCCGCCAACCACGACCACGGTGATGTCGAGATGCGGCAGGATCAGCAGACCGCCCCAGGGTTCCAGCAGGGTTTCCCCGGTGGGAATGCCCAGCTCGCTGGTGATCATCTGCTTGTTCTCGCCGCCAAATATGATCTCGCCCAGGCCGATCAGGAACAGGCTGACCCCGATGGTTGCCATGAAGAGTATGATGTCAGGCTGGCCCACAAGCGGCCGCAGCACCACCCGTTCGATGCTGACCGCCAGCACGAACATCACGCCCAGGGTCAGCAGCACCGCGATCCAGGCGGGGATGCCATATGCATAAAGCCCCACCAGCGTCAGCGCCGCAAAGACCACCATGATGCCCTGGGCAAAGTTGAAGATCCGGCTCGACCGGAAGATCAGCACGAACCCCAGCGCGATCAGTGCATAGAGCACGCCTGATACCAGCCCCTCCCAGAGGGTCTGCAGGAACAGGTCCGGCGCCTCGTACATGTCCACGAAAGGATTGATGAAGATGTCTCTCAGCATGTCTTGCGCTCCCCGCCCCGGACCGGGGCCTCATGGCTGGCGTGGAGATCCCGGATCGGGCCCGGGACGGTGTCGTGTTCAGGTCTCAATGCGGCACCCCCAGGTAGGCGTCGATCACGTCCTGGTTGTTGCGCACCTCGTCGGGCGTGCCGTCGCCGATCTTCTTGCCGTAATCCATCACCACGACCCGGTCGGAGAGGTCCATGACCACGCCCATGTCGTGTTCGATCAGGCAGATCGTGGTGCCGAACTCGTCGTTCACGTCCAGGATAAAGCGGCTCATGTCCTCCTTCTCCTCGACGTTCATCCCCGCCATCGGTTCGTCCAGTAGCAGGATCGACGGTTCGGCGGCCAGCGCGCGCGCCAGTTCGACCCGCTTTTTCAGACCGTAGGGCAGCCGCCCCACCGGCGTCTTGCGGATGGCCTGGATCTCGAGGAAGTCTATGACCTTCTCGACGATCTCGCGGTTTTCCATTTCCTCGTTGCGCGCCCGGCCCCACCACAGAGCTTGGCTTGCGATCGAGGCGTTCATATGCGTCAGCCGGCCGGTCATCACGTTGTCCAGCACCGTCATCCCCTCGAACAGCGCGATGTTCTGGAAGGTGCGCGCCACGCCCATGCGGGCGACCTCATAGGGTTTCATCTGCGGGCGCTTTGCGCCCTTGTACCAGACCTCGCCGATGGTCGGCGTATAGAACCCAGAGATGATGTTGAGCATCGAGGACTTGCCCGCACCGTTCGGGCCGATGATCGCCCGGATCTCGCCCTCATGCACGTCAAAGGAGATATCGGAAATCGCCGTCACCCCGCCGAATTTCAGCGTGATGTTCTTCATCTCCATCAGAACGCCGCCAATCTGGCGCCCGTCCGCGGTGACGTATCCTTCGGTGTCTTTCACGCGACTGCCCCCTGCTTCTTCTTGGTGAAAATACCCCGGCATACACCGCCACCTGGTTCGTCCCCCGGACAAGGGCGCCCAAAGGGATGGTGGGCGGGGCGATACGCGCCGCAGGCGTGGGAGCGTCCGACCATCATTCCGCCGCCATCGCCTTGGGCTTGACCGGCCAGACCTTGGCGTCGCGGATTTCCAGTGTCGCCTTGATCTTGCCCTTGCGCCCGTCCTCGTAGGTGACCTCGGTCTCAGTGTAGACGCTCTCCGACCCGTCATACAAAGCGGTCACCAGGTCCTCGAACTTCTCTCCGATGATCTTGCGGCGCACCTTGCGGGTCCGGGTCAGTTCGCCATCGTCGGCGTCCAGCTCCTTGTGCAGGATCAGGAAACGGTGCACCTGGCAGCCCGACAACATGTCGTCCTGCGCCACGCTCTCGTTCACCTCCTCGACGTGTTTCTGCACCGTCTCCAGCACCTGCGGATGCCCGGCCAGTTCTTGGTACGAGGCATAGGCGATGTTGTTGCGTTCCGCCCAGTTGCCCACCGCCGTCAGGTCGATGTTGATGAAGGCCGTACAGCGATCCTTGCCCGCGCCAAAGACCACCGCCTCCAGGATATTGGGAAAGAACTTCAGCTTGTTCTCGACGTATTTCGGCGCGAACAGCGATCCATCCGCCATCTGGCCCACGTCCTTGGCCCGGTCGATGATGCGCAGGTGGCCGGTGTCTTCCTCGATGAAACCGGCATCGCCCGTGGCCACCCAGCCTTCGGCATCCTTGGTGTCGCGCGTGCTTTCGGGGTTCTTGTAGTACTCCACGAAGGCGCCGGGCGACCGGTAAAAGACCTCGCCATTCTCGGCGATGCGGATTTCCACCCCCGGCGCGGGCACACCCACCGTATCCGAGCGCACCTCTCCATCGGGCTGAACGGTGATGAAGACGCTGGCCTCCGTCTGACCGTAAAGCTGTTTGAGGTTGATCCCCAGCGAGCGCCAGAAATCGAAGATTTCCGGCCCGATCGCCTCGCCCGCCGTATAAGCCACGCGGACCTTGGTCATGCCCGCGCGGTTGCGCACAGGTCCATAGACCAGAACCTGGCCCAGCGCATATTTCAGCCGATCCATGAACCCGACCGGCTTGCCGTCCAGAATCCGCGGCCCGACCTTGCGCGCATGGGCCATGAACGTGTCATAGAGCCATTTCTTGACCCGGCCCGCGTCTTCCATCCGGATGGTGATCGCGGTGATACGCTCCTCGAAATAGCGCGGCGGGGCAAAGAAATAGGTCGGCCCGATCTCGTGCAGGTTCTCGTACATGGTCTGCGGCGCCTCGGGGCAGTTCACGCAGAAGCCACACCAGTAGGCCTGACCGATGGAAAAGATGAAATCGCCCACCCAGGCCATCGGCAGATAGGCCAGCACGCTGTCGCTGCGCCGCAAATGGTCGAACTCGGACGAGGACTTGGCCGCCTCGATGATGTTGCGGTTCGACAGGACCACGCCCTTGGGCTTGCCCGTGGTGCCCGAGGTGTAGAGCATCACGCAGGTGTCGTCGTAGGTCAGCTTGTCACGCCGCCGCTTCAGCTCGGGCAGGTATTCGTCGCGCGCGGCGCGTCCCTGATCCTGGACGTGGCTGTATTCGTGCAGGTGGGAATGCTCGTATTTCCGCATGCCGCGCGGATCGACGTAGATCAGGTGTTCGAACTGGTGCAGGTCGTCCTGCACCTCGATGACCTTGTCGGCCTGTTCCTGGTCCGCGACGATGGCAAAGCGCGCGCCGCAATGGCCCAGCACGTATTCCATCTCTTCGGCCACCGCATCCTGGTACAGCGGCACCGGGATCGCGCCGACACTTTGCGCGGCAACCATCGACCAGTAAAGCGTGGGACGGTTGCGCCCGATGATGGCGACGTAATCGCCCTCGTTGACGCCGAGGTTCAGCAGGCCCAGGGCCAGCGCCTCGATTTCCTTTTCCGTCTCCGCCCAGGTCCAGCTCTGCCAGATCCCGTATTCCTTTTCACGGTAGGCGGGCGCATTGCCGAACTCGGTGGCATTGCGATGCAACAGTGCCGGGACAGAGCGCAGACCTTCCACGCCCTCAGCCAAATGTGCCAAGTCTATTCCTCCCATGCCGGTCCCCCGACATCCCTCGTGGTGCCCATGTGTCCGGGCCGCTCGCTGTTGATCGCGATTCTGGCCTTCATTTGGGCAAGTCCCAAGCTTGCGGTCAACTTTTTCCGCAAGATTTCCCAAATGTAACGAATTCCTACAGGGCGGCAGACAGCCCGTCCCGATGCGCAGCCCTCTGGCGCCGCCGCCGCAGCCGCCCTAGGCTTGGGCCATGAAAAACCTTGCGCTCACGCAGGCCGGGCTGAACCTCATCCAGCAGGCCCTGACGATCTACGACAGCGACCTGCGGCTTGCGGTCTGCAATGCGCCCTTTGCGCAGATGTTCGATCTGCCCCATGCCCTCACCACGCCCGGCGCGCGGTTCGAGGATACCATCCGCCACCTTGTCGAGCGCGGCGAATACGGCCCCGTCGACGACCCGGAAACCTTCATTCATGACCGCGTCGAGACCGCCCGCGCCTTTGAGCCGCATTACATGGAGCGCACCCGCGCCAACGGCCGCACCATCAGCGTCGAAGGCGCGCCGCTGCCGCAGGGCGGCTGGGTCACGGTCTACACGGACATCACCCAGACCCGCGCGCAGGAACAGTTGTTGCGCACGCGCTCGGAACTCCTGTCGGAGGAGGTTCTGAAACGGTCCGAGGAACTGGCCCGCACCAACCGAAATCTCGCCGCCACCAACAAGGCGCTGGAAGAGGCGCGTCGCGAACTGGTCGAGACAGAGGCCCGCACCCGCACCACGACCCAGATGATGCCCGCCCATATCGCCCGCGTCGATGCCGACGGGCACTATACCTTTTCCAACAACCGCCTTGGTGACGTGATGCCCGGTCGCCCGGCGAATATCCTTGGCCTGCATATCTCGGAAACCCTGGGACCGCAGGCCTATGCCAAGGTCCGCCCGCACCTGGAGGCCGCGCAGGACGGACGGCAAAGCACCTTCGAATTCAACGACGAGATGTCCTCGCGTCGTATCCGCGCCGCCTTTACCCCCGATCCGCTGGAACCGGGGGTCTACATCCTAAGCCAGGACGTGACCGAGGAAACCCAGGTCCGTGCCGCCCTTCAACAGACCAGGCGCCGTGAGATCGCGGCCCAGCTGACTTCGGGCCTCGCGCATGATTTCTCGAACCTCTTGACGATCATCCTCGGGATGCAGTCGCGACTGGCACGGATGGAGCTGGGGCCAGAGGCCGAACCGCTGATTTCCGCCACCCTCGCAGCGGCGCGGCGGGGTGGGCGGCTGCTCGACCGGATCGCCGACATGACCAGCCAGCGGGGCTGGCAGCCGCGCCCGCTCTCCCTGTCCGATTTTCTCGACGAATTGCGCGTCCTCGCCACGCCGTCACTGCCCGAGCGCATATCCCTGCGCACCCGCGACGACACCAGTGGCGCCTACATGGCCGATCCCGGGCTCTTGCAGGATGCGCTGTTGAACCTGGTGCTGAATGCCCGCGATGCTTGCGGCGAGGCGGGGACAATCACCCTGATGGCGCAAGAGGTTCAGGACACCTGGCTGGAACTGTCGGTCGAGGACAGCGGCCCCGGCTTTTCCGAAACCGCGCTGCGCCACGGGCTTGAACCGTTTTTCACCACCAAGGGTGGCGAGGGGTCGGGGCTGGGCCTCGCGATGGTTTATGACATGACCAAGCTGGCGGGCGGCTCTGTCCGGCTGGCGAACACCGGTCGGGGCGCGCGCGTCTCTTTGCGCCTGCCGCTGCGCCGCGCGGCACAGGCCCCCGTGCCGGACACCGGCCTTGTCCTTCTGGCCGAGGACAGCCCCGATCTGCGCGAAGCGATCCGAGAGATGCTGACCGGGCTGGGGTTTTCCGTGGTCGAGGCCGCATCGGTGGATGAAGCCTGCGCCCTGGCCGAGGGTCTGCCCGATATCGCACTTGTCCTGTCCGACATCTCTTTGGAGGGCGACAGCCCTGGCCTTGCGCTGGCTGACCGCCTGCCGCACCTGCCCGTCCGCTTCATGACCTCGCTGCCGCCGGACCATTCGCTGCATGTCCGCGCGCACAGACTTGGCCCGGTACTGCCCAAACCCTTCGCTGCCGCCGACCTTGCCGGTTTCCTCGGGCTTGTGCCTCTTCCGGCGCCCGCGCAGATGGGCTAACCCCCGGACCATGAGCGCCCTTGTCACCATCCTCGACGACGAACCGGCCATCCGCCAAATGCTGTCCGACGCGCTGGCAGAGGCGGGGTTCCGCACCATGTCCTTTGGCCGCGCAACAGAGTTCGAGGCCGCCCTGCGCCGCACCACGCCGGACGTCTGCCTTGTCGACCTGGGCCTGCCGGACCGTGACGGGCTGACCCTGGTGCACCGGCTGGCGCTGGAACAGGGGGCGACGGTCATCATCATCTCGGGCCGCGCGCAGGTGCAGGACCGGGTGACGGGGTTGGAACTGGGGGCGGATGACTACATCATCAAACCCTTCGACCCGGCCGAGGTCGTGGCCCGCATCCGCGCCCGCCTGCGCACCCGCACTCGCTCTGCCCCCTCGGACACGGCGCGGTTCAACGGCTGGACCGCGCATTTCGACCGCTACGCGCTCGAGGACGAGACCGGCGAGGAAACCACCTTCAGCCATGCCGAGGGCGAGGTGCTGCGGCTGTTCCTCGAAAGCCCCAAGCGCCTGATCACCCGCGCCCACATGCAGGAATCCCTGGGCGGCGCGGCGGGTGAGAGTTTTGACCGGGCGATGGATGTGCGGATTTCGCGCCTGCGGACCAAGCTGCGCGAGGACCCCAAAAATCCCCGCCTGATCAAGACGATCTATGGCGCGGGCTATATCTTTCTGGGGGATGTCAGCTGGAGCTGAATGACCCCGCCCCGCGCGACCCGGGGCCTCCTTTCGATATGCCTCAGGGCTGTATCGTCGTATAGGCCTCTGCCACGCCCAAAAGGGTTTTCACATGCGGCAGCACGCTGACCGCGAGCACGCCGACAAGCGCCCCGACGCCCAGCCGGATCGGCGCCGCGCCCAGTTTCGGCCCCGCAAGGCCCAAGAGCCCGCAGACCGAGGCATAAAATCCTAGCGATACAGGGTCCATGTTCGCACCTCCTGCGGGTCAGCCTAGAACAGGCAGGGGCGTGGCGATACTCCGGAATTCCCGCGTCTTAGCCGGCGATCCGCGCCGCCGCGCCTGCCAGCACCTGCAGGCCGCGCACAAGGTCGGCCTCGTCCGTGTCCTCGGCAAAGTCGTGACTGATGCCGCCGATCGAGGGCACGAAAAGCATCGCCGCCGGCATCATCCGCGACATGTTCGAGGCATCGTGCAGCGCCCCCGAGGGCATCTCGCGCCAGCGGCCCGGCACGACCTCTTCTGCCGCCTCGCGCAGCGCGCCGCGAAAGCCCGCGTCCATCGCCACCGGCGCCACACCCAGCATCGGCCCGAACTCCAGCGCCAGCCCCCTGTCGCCCGCGATTTCCTGCGCCGTCTCGCGCACGATCGCCTCCATCCGGTCCAGCCGGTCGGGATCGCCATCCCGCCACTGCATCGAGAATTTCACCCGCCCCGGCACGATGGAATGCGCGTTCGGATGCAGGCTGACATGGCCGATGGTCCAGACCGTCGCCGGGGTCACCACGTTCCGCAGCCGGTCGTTCAGAAGGCTGTTGAAAGCGCCCAGCGCCTGAAAGGCATCCTTGCGCAGGGCCATCGGCGTGGTGCCCGCGTGGTTCTGCTGACCTTCGAAGCTGATCACCATGTCGCGGATACCGACGATGGCCTCGACAACGCCCGCCGCCTCGCCGCTTGTGTCCAGCACGGGGCCTTGTTCGATGTGCATCTCCAGGAACCCCGTGAACCGCGCCGGCTCGATCCAGTCCCCCAGCCTGTCGCCCATCGCCGCCCGCGCCTCGGGCAGGGTCACGCCCTGGGGATCGACCAGCCCGTCCACCTTGTCGCGCGCCAACGCCCCCGACCAGGCCGCGCTGCCGGTGGTGACGCCGAACCGCCCTTCCTCGTCCTGGAACGAGACGCAAGAAACCGGCGGCCCACCCGCCTCTTTCGCGGCGCGCGCAACCTCCAAACCGGCAATGACGCCCAGCGCCCCATCCAGCCAGCCGCCCTCGGGCTGGCTGTCGGAATGCGACCCGATCAGCAGCGAAGGTCCCTCGACCAGCCCGAACAGCGAGCCCATCGGATCGAACTGCGGCGCCAGCCCCGCCTCCTTCATCCGTTCGGCCAGCCAGTCCCGCGCGGCAATGTCCGCCTCTGTATAGGCGGGCCGCTGCACCCCCTTGCCGACACCCGCCGCCCCGAAGGAACGCAGGGTGTGAAGATCCTCCAGAAACCGCTTTTCATCGACCGCGATCATGTCCGCCCCTCCAGGTTCAAGTTCATCGCGACCCTAACCCGGAGCTTCCTGGCTCTGCAAATGGCCGGCGAGATCGCCAACCTCCGCTCCGCACGACGCGCTCACCTTGAAAACAGCCCCGAGGGGTCCCCCGTGCCAAAACGATTTTCCCGATGCCACTGAATATTTGCCGGATGCGGCCAGTCGCGGCGATCCTCCGGCAAGGTCAACCGCCTGTCGGGCCGGATCAGACGATCCGCCACATCCCGCGGCACCTTGTTGTCGGAAACCAGGACCCGGACATCCCCGGGAGCCGCCGGATCAGGGATGTCCAGGGCAATCAAACCCCGGTCGAACATCCAGTGAAGCGTTGCCGATAGCGCAAGGCCATTCCGAACCGAGTCACTGGCATTTTCCTCGACCGGACGGATATGTGCCGCCTGAACCTCGGGCCGTCCACCGCCGTTCCGTAGCCCCAGCCCTGAAATCGCGCAGCGTTCCTCATAAGCGGCCCGCACCTTACGCCGAAAGGCTACGTCGCGATAGGCGCGCCGCGTCAGTCGCTCGAGCACCGGCCGTTCGAAGAGTGCAGCGCGGTCAGCCATATCAATATTAACAGTGTACCGCCGCGCCTCACTGGCCTCCAGATCCTGCGGCAGCCCCATGTTCACGATCTGGGAAAACTCGGGATCCGGCAGGCGCCGGACCGCAAGCTGCTGGGCACCGCCTTTCTTCGGGGTTCCGTCAGGCTCGCGCAGAGCCATTTCCAGCGGGCTGCCGTGCAAAAGCCGAGGTACGAAACTATCGAACTCCAGATAAGATCCGGGCGCGATCATCGCCCACCACATCCCGTTTCCACTTGGGCTCTCTATCACCTCGTTCACCTGCGCGACGGCAAAGTACCCGCGCGGCCCAGCTTTCACCGGCTCATAGTAGACAATCCAGTCGCCGACGGCTTCACGCACCGCTTTCAGATAGGTCTTTGGAAACTCGTAACGCACGTCTGGCGCGTCATCGTAGATCGAGTCCGCCCTGTGCAACAAAACAGCCTTGCCCATGTGGGCTAGGAAGCCCGGCTTGCCAGGAAAAAGCAAGCCAGGCATCAGCCAAGTTTTGCTACTCCGCCGCGATCTCCCCGGCCTCCACCGCCTCGACCCGCACCGCCGAGTACTTGAACTCGGGGATCTTGCCGAAGGGGTCCAGCGCCGGGTTGGTCAGGATGTTGGCCGCCGCTTCGACATAGGCGAAAGGCAGGAACACCATGTCCGGCGCCACCGCGCGGTCGGCCCGCGCCATGACCTCGACCGAACCGCGCCGCGTGGTCAGCCGCACGAAGCCGCCCGGCTCGACCCCCAGCTTGCGCAGGGTCGACGGGTGCAGCGAACAGTTGGCTTCCGGTTCCACCGCGTCCAGCACGCTGGCCCGGCGGGTCATCGAGCCGGTGTGCCAGTGTTCCAGCTGTCGCCCCGTGGTCAGGATCATCGGGAAGCTGTCGTCGGGCACCTCGGCCGGGGGCGTCACCCGGGCGGGGGCGAACATGGCCCGTCCCGCGCGACGCGGGAACCCGTCGCCAAAGACCACCGCCTGCCCCGGATCGTCCGGGCCGTTGCAGGGGTAGGTGACGGCCGACTCGGCCTCCAGCCGTTTCCATGTGATGTGGTGCAGGCTGCGCATCGACATCTTCATCTCGTCGAAGACGGATTTCGGATCGTCATAATCCCAGTCCAAGCCGACGCGCCGCGCCAGTTCGACCAGGATTTCCCAGTCTTCACGCGCCTCGCCCGGCGGGTTCACCGCCTTGCGGGCCACCTGGACCTGGCGGTTGGTGTTGGTCACGGTGCCGGATTTCTCGGGCAGGGCCGAGGCGGGCAGGATCACGTCGGCGAAATTCGCGGTTTCGGTCAGGAAGATGTCCTGCACCACCAGGTGATCGAGCTGGCCCAGCGCCTTGCGGGCGTGTTCCACGTCCGGGTCGGACATGGCCGGGTTTTCGCCCAGGATGTACATGCCCTTGATCTCGCCGCGATAGACGCGGTCCATGATCTCGACCACGGTCAGGCCCGGCGTTTCCTGGATCTCGGTGCCGCGCCAGATGTGCTTGAAGAGCGCGCGCACCTCCGGGTCTGTCACCGACTGGTAATCCGGCAGCACCTGTGGGATCAAACCGGCGTCCGATGCACCCTGCACGTTGTTCTGACCGCGCAGCGGATGCAG
This sequence comes from Antarctobacter albus, assembly GCF_900101505.1. GTDB lineage: Bacteria > Pseudomonadota > Alphaproteobacteria > Rhodobacterales > Rhodobacteraceae > Antarctobacter > Antarctobacter albus. The sequence goes on along the minus strand of NZ_FMZI01000003.1, from coordinate 120,577 downwards.
GCCCGACCCGGGTCGGCCCACCTGCCCGCAGAGCAGCGCCAGCGAAATCAGGCATCGGGCGTTGTCGGTGCCGTGGATGTGCTGCGAAACGCCCATGCCCCAGAAGATCATCGCCGCCCGCGCATCGGCATAGGTGCGCGCCACGGTGCGGATCGTTTCCGGGTCGATACCGCAAAGTTCCGACATGCGCTCGGGCGTGAAGGCGCGGATGTGCTCGCGGAATTCAAAGAACCCCTCGGTGAAGCCCTCGATGTACTGGCGGTCGTAGAGCTTTTCCTCGACGATCACGTTCATGATCGCGTTCAGCAGTGCCACATCGGTGCCCGGACGGAATTGCAGCATGTGTTCGGCGTGACGCTTCATCGCGGTGCCGCGCGGGTCCATGATGATCAGCTTGCCGCCGCGCTTGGTGAACTGCTTGAAATATGTCGCGGCGACGGGGTGGTTCTCGGTCGGGTTGGCGCCGATCACGATGGCCACGTCGGCGTTCTCGATCTCGTTGAAAGTGGCCGTCACGGCGCCCGATCCCACGTTCTCCATCAGCGCCGCCACCGAGGATGCGTGGCACAGTCGGGTACAGTGGTCGACGTTGTTGTGGCCAAAGCCCTGGCGGATGAACTTCTGGAAGAGATAGGCCTCTTCGTTGGTGCACTTGGCACTGCCGAAACCGGCGACCGACTTGCCACCGTAGTAGCTGCGCAGGTCGGCCAGGCCATGCGCGGCCTTGTCCAGCGCCTCTTCCCAGGTTGCTTCGCGGAAATGGGTCCAGGGATTGTTCGGATCGACGTTCAGCCCCTTCTCCGGCGCGTCGTCACGACGGATCAGCGGTTTCGTCAGGCGGTGCGGGTGGTGGATGTAGTCAAAACCGAAACGGCCCTTGACGCAGAGACGGCCTTCGTTCGCTGGGCCATTGATGCCCTCGACGTATTTGACCTTGCCATCCTTGACCTTGACCGAGACCTGGCAGCCGACGCCGCAGAAGGGGCAGACCGATTTCACCTCTTCGTCGAAGTCCTTGCTGTCGCCCTGCTGGTTCTCGTCCATGACGCTGGACGGCATCAGCGCGCCGGTCGGGCAGGCCTGCACGCATTCGCCGCAGGCCACGCAAGAGGAGGCGCCCATCGGGTCGTCCAGGTCGAAGACCGGGTAGGCATCGTGGCCGCGACCGGCCATGCCGATCACGTCGTTGACCTGGACCTCGCGGCAGGCGCGCACGCACAGGCCACACTGGATGCAGGCATCGAGGTTGACCTTCATCGCGACGTGGCTGTCGTCCAGCAGCGGGATACGCTCAGCCTCGAGCGTCGGGAAACGCGACTCGGACACACCGCTTTCGGCTGCCATGTCCCAGAGGTGGCTCGACTTGTCATGCGCCGCCGACTGCTCGGGCTGGTCGGCCAGCAGCAGTTCCATGACCATCTTGCGGGCATTCCTGGCGCGGGCGGTGGCGGTTTGCACCACCATGCCGTCTTGCGGCTCGCGGATGCAGGAAGCGGCCAGCGTGCGCTCTCCCTCGATCTCGACCATGCAGGCCCGGCAGTTGCCATCGGGGCGATACCCCGGCGCCGGCTTATGGCAAAGGTGCGGAATCTTGAGGCCGCGGCCATTGGCCACTTCCCAGATCGTCATGCCTTTTTCCGCCTCGACCTCCTGGCCGTCGAGCGTGAATCGGATCGTCTCGGACATGCGCGTCTCCCGTCGTTTGGGCCATCTTAAAGCATGACACCGAAGGCCCGCGCCTATCAATCCCGACCTTCGAAGGCATTTTTACGCCTCCCGGGTTTCCGATGGGCGACGCGGCGTGATCCGCCGGCACCCGGGCAACGGAACTGGCCTGCCGGCGCTCCTGAAAACGCCAAGATATGCCGTTTTCAGCATCCATACGCCGCCATAGTGACCATCTGCACTATCCCCTGCCATGCGGGTTTCACGTGCGCAGGCGGCATGCGGACCGCAACCCCCTGGTTTTTCGACGACTTCAACCGGCGCGGACACCCGGCGCCGTCACGGAACGCGGCCCGCCCCCTCTGGACCTTCTCCGCCGCCGCGCCTAGCTTCTCGCCAACTCGAAGGAGACTGACATGGCAACCGGCACGAATATCCGCACCTATTTCAATGGCACCTGGCACGAGGGCGACGCGATGGTGATGCGCGCCGCGGATCACGGCGCCTGGCTGGGGTCGTCCGTCTTCGATGGCGCGCGCTATGCGCAGGGCGTCACGCCCGACCTCGACGCCCATTGTGCGCGGGTCAACCGATCGGCAGAGGCCATGATGCTGCGCCCCACCGTCACGACCGAGGACATGGTGACCATCGTCGAGGAAGGTTTGAAAGCTTACGAACCGGGCACAGCCGTCTATATCCGCCCCATGTACTGGGGCATCAACGGCGACGTCACCGCGATCGTCCCGCAACAGGATGAGACGGGCTTCGCGCTTTGCCTCGAGGAAATCCCGATGGCGCCGGACAGCGCCACCGCAACGCTGGGACGCACCCGGTTTCGCCGCCCGGTGATGGAAAGCTCTGTCGTCAATGCCAAGGCCGGCTGCCTTTACCCCAACAACGCCCGGATGCTGGCAGAGGTCCGCGGTCGTGGCTTTGCCAACGCGCTGGTGACGGATGTCATGGGCAACGTGGCCGAAACCGCCACGGCCAACATCTTCATGGTGCGTGACGGCGTGGTGCTGACGCCGATTCCCAACGGCACCTTCCTGTCCGGGATCACCCGTGCCCGGCACATGGCCAACCTGCGCGCCGACGGGATCGAGGTGCAGGAAGCGGTGCTGACCTTCGAGGACTTCGAACAGGCGGACGAGGTCTTCATGTCCGGCAACATGAACAAGGTGACACCCGTGACCGGGTTTGAGGACAAGTCCTACCAGATCGGCCCGGTCACGCGGCGTGTTCGCGAGCTTTACTGGGACTGGGCGCTCAGCGCCTGATCGGGCGGGCTTGCGCAGATGGGGCTGAAACTCGTCGTCATCCTTGTCGTGCTGGGGCTGTTCGCGGCTGCCATTGCTGCGATCCACCGCGCCAACCGCCCCTCGCCGCAACGCCTGCCGGCAGCCCCTCCGCCCGAGGGGCCGTCTCTGGACGAACAGATCGCCGGGCTGGCCCGCGCGGGGCTGCATCTGTCCCCAGGTGTGACCCGTGCCGACATTATCGACTTCGGCCCCGAGGAAACCTATCGCGGCGACCCCTGGCGGCTGCTCTTGCTGACCTATTCGATCCCGGTCGACCGCCCACCGCACCCTCCTTTCTGCCCCCGCGCCTGCCTGCTGCAGACCGATGGCTTTGACAGCCTGCAGGATTACGCCGAAGCCGTCGCCGAACTGTCGCGCGTGGCAGCGGTGCCTTGCGAGGTCACCGTCTCGGACGATCTGCACCTGCGCTTTGCGGAAACCGATCTGAACCTTGCGCCCAGGATCGGGACAGGCCAAATCGACAGGGACATCCTGCGCATGATCCTGACGGCCCTGACGGACCGGATGCCGGGCGACAGCGGGCTTTTTGCGCTCGACAATTTTCCGCAGATCGCCGTCTTTCACCTAGAAAAGGCCGGGTTCGACCAGATCGACACGCTCGCGCCGGACCTGCTGTCGGCCGATCCCCTGCACTGACGGCGCTGGACAGAGGCCCACCCCTCTGCCACGATCCGCCTCCAGGAGAGTCCTCATGCGCAAATTCCTCGTCGTCCTCGATGACAGCCGCGAGTGCCTGAACGCGATGCGTTTCGCGGCCATGCGCGCCGCCAAGTCGGGAGGCGGTGTCGCGATCCTGTCCGTCATCCCCCCGGACGAGTTCAATCACTGGATCGGCGTTGGCGACATCATGCGCGAAGAGGCCCGTGAACGTATCCACGCGCATTTCGAGGTCTTCGCCAAGTGGATGCGCGACAAGCAGGGCGTCGACCCCGAACTGGTGATCCGCGAAGGCGACCCGACGACGGAAATCATCGCGCAGGTCCAAGACGATCCTGAAATCGGCCTGCTGGTGCTGGGCGCGGCCGCGGACAAGAAGGGCCCCGGCCCACTGGTCAGCCACATGACCCGAAACTCCGGCGCCTTGCCGGTTCCCGTCACGATCGTGCCGGGCGACCTGTCGAAGGAACGGCTGGAAGCCATCACCTGATTCCGGGCCAAGCCCACTTTAGAATGGTTCCAATCCTTGACGGTCGGCGCATGGAGGCGCATATAGGAGGCAACCAGAAAAGGGTGATCCCAGATGTTCATTCAGACCGAATCGACGCCGAACCCCGCCACGCTCAAGTTCCTGCCCGGTCATACCGTGCTGGACATGGGCACTGCCGACTTCCCCTCGGCCGAGGCCGCCAGCGCCTCGCCGCTGGCACAACGGCTGTTTGCCGTCGAAGGTGTGTCGGGCGTGTTCTTCGGCAATGATTTCGTGACCGTGACCAAGACCGATGCAACCGACTGGGACCACCTGAAGCCGGCGATCCTTGGCGCGATCATGGAACATTTCCAGTCCGGTCAGCCGGTCATGGCCGATGGCGCCACGCAGGCCGGCGGTCACGCCGACCACGACGGTGCCGATGCCGAGGTCGTGGGCCAGATCAAGGAGCTGCTGGACAGTCGCGTGCGTCCGGCCGTTGCGCAGGATGGTGGCGACATCACCTTCCACGGGTTCGATCGCGGCGTCGTCTACCTGCACATGCAGGGGGCCTGCGCCGGCTGCCCCTCGTCCACGCTGACGCTGAAGATGGGTATCGAGAACCTGCTGCGCCACTACATCCCCGAGGTGACAGAGGTGCGCCCCGTCGCCGTCTGATCCGCTGACACCGGATCGTGACATTTGCCCACCGCGCCCCTCGGCGCGGTGTTTGCATTTCCGGCCCGCGTCAGGGCGGGTTTGCAACCCCCGCGCCACGCGGCAATAACCCTTCCCATGATTCTCGGTTTCGACACGTCTTCCGCCCATGTCGGCGCGGCACTGCTGGACAGCAACCGCATCGTCGCCGCCGCCCATGAGGATATGGCGCGCGGCCAGGCCGAGCGCCTGATGCCCATGCTCGAAGAGGTCCTGGCCCAGGGCGGCGCGTCCTGGCAGGACCTGACCGCCATCGGCGTCGGCATCGGCCCCGGAAATTTCACCGGCGTCCGCCTGTCGGTGGCCGCGGCGCGCGGATTGACCCTGTCGCTGAACGTCCCGGCGGTCGGCGTGAGCCTGCTGGAGGCTACGGCGCTGGACACCCCAGGCCCCGTGCTCACCTGTCTGAGCGCCCCGCGCGACCAGGCCTATGTCCAGTCTCAGGGCATGGCGCCGTCGATCCCCGCGCAGTTGATCGCCATGCCCGAGATGCCCGGCACATGGGCGCACCCCGGGCTGACCTGCGTGGGACCCGCCTCCGCCCAGGTGGCCGAACGGCTGGGCACAACGGCCCTGCCCGCCCGCCATGCACCCGCCGAGGCGATCGCCCGCATTGCCGCCTTGCGTTGGCGGGACCGCCCGCCGCGCCCCGCGCCGCTCTACCTCAAACCCGCCGATGCCGCGCCGTCGCGCGATGCGCCCCCGGTGATCCTGGAATGACGCCCGAGGCAATGGCGTATCTGGCCAAGCGCGCCTACCGGCACATGAAGCCCTGGACAACGGCGCAATTCGCCGAAACGCTCGCCCGTCCGCACACCCTCCTGGCCGCCACGGAACATGCCTTTGTCCTTGGCACCGTGATCGTGGACGAGGCGGAAATCCTCGCGCTTGCTGCAGACCCGGATCACCAGCGCCAAGGCGCCGCCAGCCGCGCGCTGGACGCCTTTCACGCCCAAGCGCTGGAACGGGGTGCCCGCCGGGTATTCCTGGAGGTAGCCGCCGCCAACACCCCGGCGCGTGCCTTCTATACCCGCCACGGATACGGTGAAACTGGTCTGCGCCGGGGGTATTACCCGCGCCCGGACGGCCCGCCGGATGACGCCGTGGTCATGTCGCGCGCACTGCCCTGACGTCACCCGCGCCACCGTGGCGGCGCGGCAAAAACCGGTTGACCCCTCCCGCCCCCTGCGGCTTTGATTGGCCCATCACAAACGGAACGGGTGGCCATTGCCTCCGTCACACCAGGGAGCCTCACATGACATTCTTTGCCAAGACCCTCGGCACCGTCGCAGCACTGGCGCTGAGCGCCGGCGCCGCGCTGGCCGATCCGGCGCTGATCTACGACCTCGGCGGCAAGTTCGACAAATCCTTCAACGAGGCGGCCTACAACGGTGCGGAACGCTGGGCCGAGGAAACCGGCGGCAGCTATCGTGACATCGAGATCCAGGCCGAAGCCCAGCGTGAGCAGGCCCTGCGCCGCTTTGCCGAAGCTGGCTTCAACCCTGTCGTGACCACCGGCTTTTCCTACGCCTCGCAGATCGCGGCCGTGGCACCCGACTACCCGGACACCAAGTTCGTGACCATCGACGGCTACGTCGACCCCGAGGCGCACCCGAACGTCCTGTCGATCCTCTTCGCAGAACACCAGGGCAGCTACCTGGTCGGCATGATGGCGGCGATGGCCTCCGAATCCGACACCGTCGGCTTTGTCGGCGGCATGGACATCCCGCTGATCCGCAAGTTTGCCTGCGGCTATGCCCAGGGTGTGCTGGCGGTGAACCCTGACGCGACCGTGATCGCCAACATGACCGGCACCACCCCCGCCGCATGGAACGACCCGGTCAAGGGCGCCGAACTGGCCAAGGCGCAGATCAGCCAGGGCGCGGACGTGATCTATGCCGCCGCCGGTGGCACCGGTCTGGGCGTGCTGCAGACCGCCGCGGACGAGGGCATCCTGTCGATCGGCGTCGACAGCAACCAGAACTACCTGCACCCCGGCTCGGTCCTGACCTCGATGCTGAAACGCGTCGACGTGGCCGTCTATGACGCGATGACCGCGGGTGCCGACCTGCAAACCGGCGTGATCGCCCTGGGCCTGGACAGCAACGGTGTCGGCTATGCACTGGACGACAACAACGCCGACCTCGTGTCGGAAGAGATGAAGGCCGCCGTCGATGCAGCGCGTGAGCAGATCATCGCGGGCGAAGTCACCGTCCACGACTACTCCGAGGACGACAGCTGCCCGGCTCTCGACTTCTGATCGAAATCGCCCGGGCACGCCGCCCGGATGATTGACCCGAGGGGCCGCAAGCCAGCGCGGCCCCTCTCCCTTACGTCCGCGAAAGCCGCCCAGACATGACCGACACCCCCGCCATCGAGCTCAAGGGCATTTCCAAGTCCTTCGGCCCCGTGCAGGCCAACAAGGACATCTCGATCCGCGTGATGCCCGGCACGATCCACGGCATCATCGGCGAAAACGGCGCGGGCAAGTCGACCCTGATGTCGATCCTCTACGGGTTCTACAAGGCCGACTCGGGCGAGATTTTCATCAACGGCAGACAGACCCAGATCCCCGACAGCCAGGCCGCCATCGCCGCTGGCATCGGCATGGTTTTCCAGCATTTCAAGCTGGTGCAGAATTTTACCGTCCTGGAGAATGTCATCCTGGGCGCCGAGGATGGCGGATTGCTGAAACCCTCGCTGGCCAAGGCGCGCGGCGTGCTGCAGCACCTGGCCCAGGAATACGAGCTGAACGTCGATCCCGACGCGATGATCGAGGATCTTTCGGTCGGCCACCAGCAACGGGTGGAAATCCTCAAGGCACTGTACCGCGAAGCGGAAATCCTGATCCTTGACGAACCCACCGGGGTGCTGACCCCGGCAGAGGCCGATCACCTGTTCCGCATCCTCGAAGGACTGAAGCGCGAGGGCAAGACGATCATCCTGATCACGCACAAGCTGCGCGAGATCATGGAAATCACCGATACCGTCAGCGTCATGCGACGCGGCGAGATGACCGCCACCGTCAAGACCGCCGAAACCTCACCCGAGGAACTGGCAGAGCTGATGGTGGGCCGCAAGGTCCTGCTGCGGGTCGACAAGACCCCCGCCAAGCCCGGCAAATCGGTGCTGGAGGTCGAAAACCTGCGCCATACGGACAGCGCGGGGGTCGAACGGCTCAAGGGCATTTCGCTCAAGGTGCAGGCCGGCGAGATCCTGGGCATCGCGGGTGTGTCGGGCAACGGCCAGTCCGAACTGCTTCAGGTGCTGGGAGGGATGAAGACCGCCACCGGCACCGTGCGCGTCAACGGCGAAGAGATCGACCTCACTGGGCGCTATTCGGACGGCCAGTCGCGCCGGGCGCGGGGGATCAGCCATGTCCCCGAGGACCGGCAGCACGAAGGGCTGATCATGCCCTATACCGCCTGGGAAAACGTCGCTTTCGGCTATCACCACGATCCGAAATACCAGAAGAATGCGATCCTGATGGACAATGCCGCCATCAAGCGTGACGCCGAGGGCAAGATCGAACGGTTCGACGTGCGTCCGCCCAATGCCAACCTCGCCGCCCGCAACTTTTCCGGCGGCAACCAGCAAAAGATCGTCCTGGCGCGCGAGATCGAGCGCAACCCTGACATCCTGCTGGTGGGCCAGCCCACCCGCGGTGTCGATATCGGCGCCATCGAGTTCATTCACCAGCAGATCGTCGCCCTGCGCGACCAGGGCAAGGCAATCCTGCTGGTCTCGGTCGAACTGGACGAGATCCTATCGCTCTCGGACCGGGTCGCGGTGATGTTCGACGGGCAGATCATGGGCGAACGCCTGCCTTCAGAGACCAACCAGACCGAGCTGGGCCTGCTCATGGCCGGCGTGACCCAGATGCCCGACAAGGACAAGCCGCTGATCCACGTTGTGGACGAACAGCTTGACGCGCAGAAAGAGCGGGAGGCCAAAAGACATGGCCACAGCTGATTGTCGCGTGAAACCGTTTTTGCTTAAGGAACCGCAGAATGGATAAGATGCCCGCCTGGGCCGACGCGGTGCTCGTGCCCCTGATTTCCATCCTGCTGGCGGCGCTGATCTCGGCGCTGGTGATCCTGGCCATCGGGCACAACCCGGTCGAGGCCTTCTCGATCATGGTCAAGGAAAGCCTGACCTCCTCGCGCGGGATCGGCAACACGCTGTATTACACGACGAATTTCATTTTCACCGGCCTCGCCGTGGCGGTGGCCTTTCACGCGCGGATGTTCAACATCGGCGGTGAAGGCCAGGTGCTTCTGGGCGGGCTGGGTGTTGCCCTGGTCTGTCTTTACGTGCCCTGGCCCCACTGGACGCTGGCGCTGGTGGGGGCGACGGTGGCGGCGGGTGTCTTTGGCGCCGCCTGGGCGCTGATCCCGGCCTACCTTCAGGCCAAGCGCGGCAGCCATATCGTCATCACCACGATCATGTTCAACTTCATCGCCGCGGCGGTGCTGAACTATGTCCTCGTGAACATGCTGCGCCCGCGCGGCGCGATGGAACCGGCCTCTGGCCCGTTCCCCGAACCGACCCACCTGCCCACCTTCCAGGAGATGTTTTCGACCGCCGACACGGTCCTGTTCCGCTCGGCCCCGGTCAACGTCTCCTTCTTCCTGGCCGTTCTGGCCTGTTTCGCCGTCTGGCTGCTGATCTGGCGTACGCGGCTGGGCTATCAGATCCGCGCCTTCGGCCATTCCGAAAGCGCGGCACGCTACGCAGGCATCTCGCCGGTCCGCATCACCGTCATTGCCATGCTCATCTCGGGCGGGCTTGCGGGCATGATGGCATTGAACGCCACGATGGGAGAGGCCGAACGGCTGGTTCTGAACGCCTCCGAAGGCGCGGGGTTCATCGGCATCGCCGTGGCGCTCATGGGGCGTTCGCACCCCTTCGGTATCTTCATGGCGGCACTGCTGTTTGGTTTTCTCTACCAGGGCGGGCTTGAGCTGGCCTTCTGGACCGGCATCCCGCAGCAGCTGATTACCGTGATTCAGGCGCTGGTGATCCTCTTTACCGGAGCGCTGGACAACATGGTGCGGATGCCTCTGGAAAAACTGTTCCTGGCCCTTCGCAAGGGCAAGGCCTGATGCTGGCCGACTACCTGCCCTCCCTGTTGCTCGCCTGGGGCGTGCACGCGCTGGCACTTGCCTCTCCGGGGGCCAACGTGCTTGCGGTGATCGGCACCGCGATGGGCACTGGCCGACGGCAGGCACTTGCCATGAGCGCGGGGATCGTGACCGGCTCGATCCTCATGGCCTCGGGCGCCATCGCGGGCCTTGGCGCGTTGATCCTGACATGGGCCCATGCCGTGACCCTGATCAAGTTCCTGGGCGCGGGCTACCTGGCCTGGCTCGGGTACAAGTCCCTGCGCTCTGCCACCACCCCGGGCGCAGCCCCGCCCGTGACCATGCTCAGCGGCAGCCCCGCCGGGCTCTACCGGCGGGGCCTATTGCTACAGGTGAGCAATCCCAAAGCCATTCTCGCCTACCTGTCCATCGTCACGCTGGCGCTCGGTGGCACCGCCCCCTGGCCTGTCGCGGCGCTCTTCGTGCTTGGCGCCGCCCTGAACTCGGCCCTGATCCATGCGTTCTACGCGCTGACCTTCTCGACCCGCCCGATGGTCGCGCTCTACCTGCGCGCCCGGCGTGCCATCGACGGGGCGCTCGGGGCGTTCTTCTGTTTCGCCGCCCTTCGTCTGGCGCTGGCACGACCATGACCAGGCGCCCCGCTCATCCGCACTTCCTCGAACCAAGAGGCTGACACCGCACATGGATCTTGCCACGCTCATCCCGGTCCTTGAATCGACCATCCGCCTGTCGACCCCGCTGCTGCTGGCCTGTCTGGCCGGGCTGTTCTCGGAACGCGCGGGCATCTTCGACATCGGGCTTGAGGGCAAGATGCTGATCGCCGCCTTCTTCTCGGCGGCGGTGGCCTACAGTTCGGGGAACGTCTGGATCGGGCTGCTGGCGGGCATCGCCGCCTCGTTGACGCTGTCGGCCATTCACGGACTGGCCTCGATCACCTTCCGGGGCAACCAGCTGATCTCCGGTGTGGCGCTGAATTTCCTCGCCTCCGGCCTGACGGTGCTGATCTCACAAAACTGGTTCCGGCAGGGCGGCAAGACGCCCACCCTGACCGATGGCGCGCGCCTGTCGGAATGGCACCTGCCCTTTGCCGACAGTTTGCGCGACGTGCCCGTCCTGGGTCCGATCTATTCCGACCTCCTGTCCGGGCACGCACCGCTTGTCTACCTGGCCTTCGCGCTGGTGCCCGCCACATGGTGGGTGCTGTTCCGCACCCGTTTTGGCCTGCGCCTGCGGGCCGTGGGCGAGGCGCCCGAGGCGGTGGACACCGCCGGCGTCTCCGTCGTCGGGCTGCGCTTCGCCGCCGTCGCGATCTGCGGAATTCTCTGCGGCATCGCGGGCGCCTACATGGCCACCGGGCTGCAGCCTTTCTTCGGCAAGGAGATGACGGCAGGGCGCGGCTATATCGCGCTGGCCGCGCTGATCTTCTCGAAATGGCGCCCCTGGTACGCGCTTGGCGCCTGCCTGCTCTTCGGCTTCCTGCAGGCGGTGGCGCTGCGCTTCCAGAACATCGACCTGGGCGCCTTTACCGTGCCGGTACAGGTCATGGACGCCCTGCCCTACATCCTGACCGTCGTGATCCTTGCGGGGTTCGTCGGCAAGGCCATTCCCCCGCGCGCCGGCGGAGAGCCCTACGTCAAGGAGAGATAGGCCCCGCCAGCCCCCCGGGCGCGGCCCCCGTGCTGCGCTTGCATAATCCCACGACATGGGACTAACTTTGCTCATGCAGGTCTACCTCCCCATTGCCGAGGTTTCGGTCAACGTCTTCGTCCTTCTCGGCCTTGGCGGGCTGGTGGGCGTCCTGTCGGGCATGTTCGGCGTCGGCGGCGGCTTTCTGATGACGCCGCTGCTGTTCTTCATCGGCGTGCCCCCCGCCGTGGCCGTGGCCACCGGCGCCAACCAGATCGTCGCCTCTTCGGTTTCCGGTCTGATGGCCCATCTGAAACGAAGGACCGTCGATCTGCGCATGGGGACGGTGCTGCTCATAGGCGGGCTGATAGGGGCTGCGCTGGGGGTCGTGCTATTCAACTACCTGAAATCGCTGGGCCAGGTCGATCTGCTGATCAACCTCTGTTACGTCGTCTTCCTGGGCATCATCGGCGCCCTGATGTTCATCGAAAGCCTCAATGCGCTGCGCAAGTCGCGGCGGGGCACCCCACCGAAACGCAAGAAGCACAACTGGGTGCACGCCCTGCCCTTCAAGATGCGCTTCCGCACCTCGGGGCTTTATATCTCGGTGATCCCGCCGTTGCTGGTGGGTCTCGCGGTCGGGGTACTGGCGGCGATCATGGGTGTGGGCGGCGGGTTCATCATGGTGCCCGCCATGATCTACCTGCTCAACATGCCGACCAAGGTCGTCATCGGCACGTCGCTTTTCCAGATCATCTTCGTCACCGGCTTTACCACGATGATGCATGCCACCACCAACTACACGGTGGACGTGGTGCTGGCGGTGGTCCTGCTGGTCGGCGGCGTGCTCGGCGCGCAGGCTGGGACCGCCATCGGGATGCGGCTGAAGGCCGAACAGCTGCGCATCCTCCTGGCCGGACTGGTGCTGCTGGTCTGCGGCAAGCTCGCGCTTGACCTGCTGCTGACCCCGTCCGAACTCTACGTCCTTTCCGCGGCAGGGAGCCACTGATGCGCCTGCTGCTGCTGATCCTGCTGGCGTTCGCCCTGCCCGCAAAGGCTGAACAGGTCGTGCTGGGCCTCAGCAAGGAAATCGTCCAGATTTCCACCGATTTCGACGGTTCCGACATCCTGATCTTCGGCGCGATCAAGCGCGAAACCCCGATCGAGGCCGAGCCGCTGCAGGTCATCGTCTCCGTGGCCGGTCCGCAGCAGCCGGTCACGGTCTGGCGCCAGGCCCGCCGCTTTGGCATCTGGGTCAATGCCCACGCGGTCGAGGTCGATGCCGCACCCAGCTTTTACGCCATCGCCACCTCGGCCCCCTGGGCGCAGGTGATCTCGGAAACCGAAGACCTCCGCCACAAGGTCTCGATCCCCCGCGCCATCCGCTCCGTCGGCGCCCCGATGGACGTTCCCGACGCACAGAGCTTTACCGAAGCGGTGATCCGCATCCGCACCGGCGAAGGCACCTACCAGCTGCTGGAAAACACGGTAACGGTCCGGGAACAGACGCTTTTCGACACCGCCATCTCGATGCCTGCCAACCTGACCGAGGGCAGCTATCCCACGCGCATCTTCCTGACCCGTGGCGGCAGGGTCATCAACACCTACGAAACAGAAATCGAGGTGCGCAAGGTCGGCCTCGAACGCTGGCTCTACGTCCTCTCCCGGCAACAGCCCTTCGTCTATGGCCTGATGTCGCTCTTCATCGCCATCGCCGCGGGCTGGGGCGCGTCCACCGCCTTCCGCATCCTGAGGTCACAATGACACGCACACCGCCCGGCACCCGCGCCGACTACCGCGCCTTTCGCACTCTGCCCACCCGCTGGATGGACAACGACGAATACGGGCACATGAACAACGCCACCTACCTCTCCTTCTTCGACACCGGCATCAGCCTCTGGCAGATGGACAACGGCATCAACATCCGCGGACCTGAGGCGCTCCGCCTGCTGACAGTGGAAACCGGCTGCCGCTACCACTCCGAAACCGGCTTTCCTGACCTGGTCCATGCCGGGCTGCGCATCGGGCACCTCGGCACATCATCGGTCCGCTTCGAGGTCGGCCTGTTTCGCAACGACGAGGAAACGGCCAGTGCCGAAGGGTTCTTCACCCAGGTCCTGACCGGCGAGGCTGGCCGCCCGACGTCCATTCCCGAAACGCTCCGCGCCGCATTCGATACCCTGCGCGGCTGAGAGGAGAGGACGGGGGGCCAGCCCCCGATCCCCCCGGAGGTATTTTTTTGCCAAAAGAAACACCAGTCGCACGCCTTGGGCTTCTTTGGGCTCAAAATACCTCCCGGGTGAATGTGCATAGCACAGAGGGGCAGCGCCCCTCACTGGCTTGCGGCCACGCAAGCTCCCCTGTCACGCCGCAGGCGTGCCAACTGGATCACGCCTTTTCGTTGAAATAGGCGTAGATGCGTTCCGCAAGCGCCCCGCTCACGCCGTCCACCGCCTTGAGATCGGCCAGGTTGGCGCGGCTGACCGCCTTGGCAGAGCCGAAATGCGCCAGCAGGGCGCGCTTGCGGGCCGCGCCGACGCCCGGCACCTCGTCCAGCGGGTTGGCCATCTGGGATTTCGCCCGTTTCGCGCGGTGCGTGCCGATGGCAAAGCGGTGGGCCTCGTCTCGAAGGCGCTGCACGAAGTAGAGAACGGGATCGTTGTGGCGCAGGGCAAAGGGGCGCTGGCCGGGGCGGTGGAATTCCTCCTTGCCGGCATCGCGGTCGATCCCCTTGGCAACACCGACGAAGGGCAGGTCATCGACGCCCCGTTCGGCCATGATCTCGGCCACCGCGCTGATCTGGCCCGCGCCGCCGTCGATCAGCATCAGGTCGGGCCACAACCCCTTGTTCCGGTCCGGGTCCTCTTTCTGCAGCCGCGTCAGGCGCCGCTTGAGAACCTCCTTCATCATCCCGAAGTCATCGCCGGGCACCAGGTCATCGCCCTTGATGTTGAACTTGCGGTACTGGTTCTTCATGTAGCCATCCGGCCCGGCGACGATCATCGCGCCCACCGCGTTGGTGCCCTGGATGTGGCTGTTGTCATAGACCTCCACCCGCTGCGGCGGCGCGTCCAGGTCAAAGGCCTCGGCCAGCCCGCGCAGCAGCTTTGCCTGCGTCGCCGTCTCGGCCATCTTGCGGCCAAGGCTTTCCTTGGCGTTGCGCAGGGCGCCGTCCACCAGTTCGGCCTTCTCGCCCCGTTGCGGCACCGCGATCTCGACCTTTCGGCCCAGCTTGTCACCCAAAGCCTCTGACATCAGGTCCTCGTCCTCGATCCCATGCGACAGCAGGATCAGCCGCGCCGGGTCCTTCTGGTCGTAGAACTGGCCCAGGAAGGCCTGCATGACCTCGGCGGGGTCGATCTCGTCACCGACGCGCGGGTAGTAGTCCTTGTTGCCCCAGTTCTGGTTCGCCCGGATAAAGAACACCTGCACGCAGGCCTGCCCGCCCTCCATGAACAACGCGATCACATCCGCCTCGGCCGTCGTCTGCGGGTTGATCCCCTGCGATGTCTGCACCTGCGTCAAGGCGCGGATGCGGTCGCGCAGGGCAGCGGCGCGTTCGAACTCCATTTCATCCGAGGCCTCGGCCATCTGGGTCTTGAGCCGCTCCTGCACCTCGGTCGACTTGCCCGAGAGATAGCGCTGCGCGTCCTTCACGCTGCGGGCATAGTCCTCTTCCGAGATCTTGCCGACACAGGGCGCGGTGCAGCGCTTGATCTGGTACTGCAGGCAGGGCCGCGTGCGCGTCTCGAACATGCTGTCGGTGCAGTTGCGCAGGAGAAAGGCCTTTTGCAGCTGGTTCAGCACCCGGTTGACCGCACCGGCGCTGGCGAAGGGCCCGTAATAAGCGCCTTTCTCTTTCTTCGCGCCGCGATGCTTCTTGATCATCGGAAAGGGATGATCGGTCACCAGGATGTTCGGAAAACTCTTGTCGTCCCGCAAGAGCACGTTGAACTTCGGCTTGAGCTGCTTGATCAGGTTCTGTTCAAGCAGCAGCGCCTCGGTCTCGGTCCGGGTCGTGAGGAACATCATCGACGCGGTTTCCGAGATCATCCGGGCAATCCGCCGCGAATGCCCCGTGGGCCGCGCATAGCTCGACACCCGCGCCTTGAGATTGCGCGCCTTGCCGACGTAAAGCACGCGGCTCTGCTCATCCAGCATGCGATAGACACCGGGCGAAGAGTCCAGCGTCTTGAGGTATCCGTGGATGATCTCGTGGCCCTTTGGCACGCGGTCCTGTTCCCCGTTCTGCTCACACAATGGTGGTATTCCTGCTGATATGCGAGTTGCGCGATTCCTTGCCCGTGCTGCAATGCAACGAAGGCCGTTTCAAGCACTTAAACATCCACCGAATATGTGGATAACTCTGCGGGCAAAATCCGGGTAGGTGGATTTTTTCCTTGTTTACGGCCCACTTCGCCGAGATGCCTAATTTTTAGGCGACTACGTAAGGCTTTGATTTCAGGTCACAAAAAAGCTGTCACGTTGCAAGCCATTGAGACCATTTACCTTTTCGTAACGCTTTTGTTAAGACTTTGTGACCCGTGCACAACTCTGGGGCGCATCCCCCTATTCGACACCTACAACGTCGGGTGTCTGCCATCCCAGGTGCTGGCCGCCATCAATACAAATCAACTGGCCGGTGACGGTTTTCGCCCCCAGAAGGTAGGTCAGCGCGGCTGTGATGTCCTCGGGGTCGGCGCCCCGTTCCAACACCGTCGACGCCCTCTGCCGGGCAAAGGCCCCGGCGTCCTGCCGTCCGCCTTGCAGGGTCGGCCCCGGGCCGATCCCGTTGACCCGCACTCGTGGCGCCAGCGCCTGTGCCGCGGTCTGCGTCAGGGTCCAGAGCGCGGATTTTGCCAGGGTGTAGCTCATGAACTCGGGCGTCAGCTTGCGCACCCGCTGGTCGATCATGTTGACCACCAGGCCCTGCGCCACCGGCTCGCCTCTCGCGTCCAGCGCGGGATCGGGCACCTGGGCGGCCAGGGCCTGGATCAGCACGAAGGGCGCGCGCAGGTTGCTTTCGAAATGCCGGTCCCAGCTATTCCGCGTGGCGCTGCCGATGTCGTCGTATTCAAAGACGGAGGCGTTGTTCACCAGAACCGTCACCGAACCGCCCAGCACCTCTGCCGCGCGCGGCAGCAAGGCCTGCGCCTGCGCCTCGTCCAGCAGGTCCGCCTGCAAGGCCACGGCCTGACCGCCACGCGCCTCGATCCCGGCTACGACCTCCTGCGCAGCGGCCTCGGACCCGGCATAATGCACCGCCACGGCATGCCCTTGCGCGGCCAGTGTCTCGGCCATTGCGCGGCCCAGCCTCCGGCCCGCGCCGGTCACCAGCGCGCGCCCTTTCACATCACCCATGTGGTTCTCCGTCACAGCAATACGACTGTGACATAGCCCAGATAAAGCGCCGACAAGACAAAGCCCCAGATCCGCCCGAGGTCACGTCCGAAATAGACGAAGGGCAGCAGCAGCAGCGAGGCCCCCAGCATCACCCAGAAGTCGAACTGCAGGAAGCCCGGCCCGACCTGGATCGGGGCGATCAGGGACGCGACACCGATGATGGCCAGCAGGTTGAACAGGTTCGACCCGATCACGTTGCCGATGGCCACGTCGGCCTGCCGGCGGATCGCGGCCATGACCGTCGTCGCCAGTTCCGGCAGGGAGGTGCCCAGCGCCACCAGCGTCAGCCCGATCACCGCGTCCGGGACGCCGAACATGCGGGCGATCTCCTCGGCGCTGTCGACCAGCAGGTCGGCCCCAAGGGGCAGGCCGATCAGGCCCAGCACCAGGTACAGGCCGATCCGCCACCACGGCATGTCAGGGTCCGCGCCCTCCGGTTCTTCCAGCTCTTCGTCGGCCTGCCCTTCGGCGCGGTGCCGCAGCGCGGTGCGCAGCTGGCTGCCCAGGATGACGAGCAGCAGCGCCAGAAGAATCAGGCCGGCGGTCATGTCGAAAACACCGCGAAAGCCCAGCGCGATGAAAACCAGAGTGCCGCCCATCATCTGCAGATAGCTGGTGCGCGTGTCGCACTGGCTGGTATGCATGACCGTGATCAGCCCCGGCACCCCCAGGACCAGCAACACGTTGGCGGTATTCGACCCCACCACGTTGCCCAGCGCGATGCCCGGCGCGTTTTCCAGCGCCGCCTTGATCGAAATGAGCAGCTCTGGCGCCGAGGTGCCGAAAGCGACGATGGTCAGGCTGACGACAAGGGCCGGGATACCGACCCGCAGGGAGAGATTCACCGCCCCCTTGACCAGCGCGTCCCCCGCCAGAAGCAGGATCAGCAGACCAAGAACCGCGTAGACGTAGACCATCTCAGTTGTCACCCTTTCGACAGTCGCAAGGCCCCTTGCCGATGCGGTAGCGACCGCATTTCGGGCATTTCGTGGCGTTCAGGCGGGCGCGGTCACGCAGCTGGCCCAGCTGCTTGGCACCGGGGATCCGGAGCTTTCCGAAAAATCCCAGCACGGCGATGAACACCAGGAAAAGGGCAACGATCTTGACGATCAAGACAGGCCAAACCGCGCGTAGTCCGCGCGTTCCTCGATTTCGCCCAGCGCGCCCTGAACCGCCTGCGCGCCAAGGCGCGGCAGCAGTGGCTTGCGCGCCTCGTAACGCTTGAACCGGGTCTTGTCGCCAAAACGGTCCTTCATCAGCGGCACAAGGTGACCGATGCCATCGGCCAGCCCCTCGTCCACAGCCGCCTGGCCGATCCAGACCTCGCCGGTATAGAGGTCGGGGTTCTCGGTCAGCTTGTCGCCCCGCCGGGACTTCACATGGCCGATAAAGGTCTCGTGCAGCTGCTCCAGCAGGCGGTTCAAACGGGCCACGTCCTCTTCCTTTTCAGGCTGGAACGGGTCCATCATGCTCTTGGACTTGCCCGCCGTGTGAACCCGCCGTTCGATCCCCTGCCGTTGCAGGAAGACCGGCAGGCCGAAACCGGCAGAGATCACCCCGATCGACCCCAGGATCGAGCTGGGGTCGGACCAGATCTCGTCCGCCGCACTGGCGATCCAGTAGCCGCCAGAGGCCGCGACATCCTCGACAAAGGCCAGCACGGGCACCTCGTGTTCCTCTGCCAGCCTGCGGATGCGGGACCCGATCAGCGAGCTTTGCACCGGCGACCCGCCGGGCGAGTTGATTTCCAGCGCGACCGCGTCGGGTTTCGACCGAAAGGCCTTTTCCAGCAACGGCGCAACCGAGCGGTCAGAGATACTCGACCGTCCGGGGACGCCGATAGCGCCCTGCAGGCGCACGACGGACACCCGCGGAACGGATTTCATGAAGGGAACCCAACGTCTCATGGCGTGGCATGTAGAGAGCGTGCAGGGGACAAACAAGGCAGGGGCCGAAAAGACGCCGCGTTGTGGTGCATTTACCTCTGACGCCGCGCGATGTTGCCAACCTGCTGGACAACCACACCCGAGGTTTTTCTTGCCAAGCCGCCCGACGGTCCCAAGACTGCTTCACGATGCTTGATGAACCGCGACACCCCTGCCGAGCAGGCCTTGCCCTGTTCCTGGCCCAGTTTCTGGTCCTGACGGCATTGTTCCTGCCGGCCTCGGCCTTGGCTGCCACAATTACCCCGGGCGGCGATGCGATCATGCAATGCGATGCCACGCTGACCGAAGAGATCCGGGACGGCGATGCGGACAAGCTGCGCAGCTTTGCCAAGCGAAACGGATGGGAACCCGCCTTTGCAGGCAGTGGCAGCACCGACGGTATCCGGACACTCTGTCTCGACAGCAACGGCGGCAGCTACCTTGAGGGCATCGAACTGGGCAATGTGATCGGCAGTATCGGCATTCGAACCGCCGTTGGGCCGGACCGGACCTGCGAAAGCGCCTGTGCCCTCACCTTCATGTACGGCACGTTTCGCACCTTCGAGGACATCATCTTGCCCGAACGCCGCCTGCACCCGCGCGGCACATTGGGATTTCACGCCCCCGGTCTTGTCGTGCCACGGGGGGACTATACCGAAGACGCGGTGAACGACGCATACCGCGTTGCAATTCAGAGCGTCGAACGCCTGGCCAGCATGAGGGGCATGGGCCAG
Organism: Antarctobacter albus; assembly: GCF_900101505.1. GTDB lineage: Bacteria > Pseudomonadota > Alphaproteobacteria > Rhodobacterales > Rhodobacteraceae > Antarctobacter > Antarctobacter albus. The sequence continues at coordinate 100,957 of NZ_FMZI01000003.1, read as the reverse complement.
TCCATCTTTCCCCAGGCGCTGTTCCTGACCATTCTCGGCACCCCGCCCGAAGAGATGCGCTATGTCCGGACGGTGCAGGAGGCCGCAACCTGGAACATCGAGGTGTTCCCCGTCGGCTTCCCGGCAACAGACCGGCACCGCGCCGTCCTGAATGCCTGTACCAACGGCTCCCCGAATGCCGGCGTTCTGGCCATGTTCAACCGCACGACGGGGCCGAACCTCGACTTGATCGAAAGCGCGAAATGGGATGCCGGAGAACTCAGGATCACGACGCGAGACTTCTTTCACGTCGAGGCAATGAGCAAGTGCCGTCTGGTTCAGCAAAACAACGCCGCGCAACGCAGCCATTTGGGCAAGGTGGAATTCCTTGACGTCGGCGTGCTGTCGAACTCGCCCCTCTACCGTTTCTTCTTCTTTCCCCCCGACATGCCGATCAGGGACATTCCCGAACGCCCCGGCATGAGCAATGGTCAGTTCTTCGAGGCCCTCGCAGGTGCCCGCCCCATGCCTGCGCCGGACGCGCCCCGCACCGAGGCTCCGCCCCCGACCGCCACGCCCGCCGCATTGATCGCCCCTCTTGCGACAGAGGCGGACGAGGCCCGCCTGAACCTGGATCGCGCCGCACGGCAAGAGATCCAGCGCCGCCTGACGCTGGCCGGCTTCGATCCCGGAGGTGTCGATGGCGATCTGGGGCCGAACTCGCGCAGGGCCATCCGGGACTGGCAACAGGCGCGGGGCTTTCCCGCCTCCGGCCACCTGAACGCAAGCCAGCGCGCAAGACTGATCGAGGACAGCCGCGAACTTTATGACGGCTGGCTGGCCGAGGAACAGGCGAAGCCCAGGAAACGGCGAGTCAAGGTCTGCCAGCGCGGCGCCCTTGGGCTGCTGGTGAACTGCCGCATGGAATGGCGATAGCACCGCTGCGCGGGCTTCTTTCATCACATACCCAAAGACCAGGTTCCCCTCGGGTCGCCAAAGTCAGCGCTGGGCCGGAAACGCGATAGGCCTGCGTCCACACCTTGGCCCGTCCCGCCTTACTTCCCCCTATGGCACGGCCAGCCACTGACGACCTCACCCGCCCGACGTGAACCGCACCGGCGTCCGCGCCGAGGTGTCCACGGTCAGCGTAAACACGTCAGGCCGGGCGTAGTGACCCGCCACATCGAAGGCGCGGCGCGCGGAGCGCAGGGCAAACCTGTCGATCTCGGCCCCCAACGACCCGATGGTCTCGCGCATCGGGCCGGCGAGGATCTGCCCGCCGGGGGCCACCACCACGGCACCGCCGGGCTGGTTCCATTCGCCGCCCTCGTCGAACCTGTCTCGTTCAGGGAAATCCTTCGGAATCGCTGAGACGCGCTGGATCGCCCCGCACCCGACCACGAAACACCCTCCTTCGCGACCGATATGCTGCATGGTCGCGTTCCATTCCGGCATCGGGTCGGCTGTGGGGGCGCAAAGGATCTCGAGGTTTTGCGCATAGAGCGCCATGCGCGCCAGCGGCATGAAATTTTCCCAGCACAGCAGCACGCCGACCCGACCGACCGCGGTTTCGACCACCTTCAGCGTGCTGCCGTCACCAAATCCCCAGACCGTGCGCTCTGCCCCGGTCGGCATCAGTTTGCGGTGGGCGTTCAGGATCGTCCCGTCCGCGTCGATGATGACCCCGGTGTTGTAGAGCGTGCCGGCGCTCATCTCTGGCGCACGCTCGTTGATGCCCATGACGACGACCACACCATGGTCCCGTGCCGCCGCGCGGATCGGCGCCAATCCGTCGCGCGACAAATCCACTGCGTTGCGCCACAGGATACCGTCGGCCTCGTCGACAGGGCTGGGCCAATTGTCCGGCCGGATGGCCCAGACATGGCAAGGGTAATTCGGCAACCAGCCCTCGGGAAAGACGATCAAGTTCGCCCCCTCGCGGGCGACCCGCCCGATGATCGCGACGCCTTTTTCAAGACTGGCTTCAAGGTCGTAAAAGACGGGCGTTTCCTGAACGGCTGCAAGTTTCACAACACCCCCCCGGCTAACTCCGGACAACCATGCCTCATTTCCCGTAGCGGATCAAAATCCAATGGCCTGCTGCGCCATTGGACGCCGTTCGAAAGGACGCTGCATGGGCCAATTGTCGCCCCGTCAGAAGAAGCTCTGCGGATCGATGTCGATGGCCAGCCGCATATCGCCGGTCAGGCGGACCTGCGCGACCCAATCCGCCAAGGCCCCCTGCAGGGCCACCCCCTTGGACGCCTTGACCAGCAACCGCACCCGGTGCCGCCCCTTGACCCGGGCGATGGGCGCGGGCGCCGGCCCCCAGACCTCGGCCCCGACCTGCCGCAGGGCCCTGTCGTTGCGGGCCAGGAAATTGCCCAGGTCGAACACCTTGGCCATGTCCCCGCCCGACAGGATGATCCCGGCCAGCCGACCAAAGGGCGGCATCCCCGCCAGCCGACGCTCATCCGCCTCCGCCGACCAGAAGGCCTCTTCGTCCCCCGCCAGGATCGCCCGGATCACCGGGTGTTCGGGCTGGTAGGTCTGTAACAGCGCCACGCCCGGCTTTTCCGCCCGCCCCGCGCGCCCCGCAACCTGCCGCATCAGCTGAAAGGTCCGCTCGGCGGCGCGCAGGTCGGAGCCCTGCAGGCCCAGATCCGCGTCGATCACCCCCACCAGCGTCAGCAGCGGAAAATTGTGCCCCTTGGCCACCAGCTGCGTGCCGATGATGATATCGGCGCCCCCTTGGGCAATCGCCGCCACCTGGTCCTTCAACTCGCGCGCGGTTCCGAAGAGGTCCGAGGACAGCACCGCGATCCGCGCCTCGGGGAAGAGCACCGCCGCCTCCTCGGCCAGACGTTCCACTCCGGGGCCAACGGCGGCCAGCTTGCCCTCGACCTCGCAGGACGGGCAGACCTCGGGGATCGGCATGCTCTCGCCACACTGGTGACAGACCAGCCGCTTCAGGAACCGATGCTCGACCATGCGCGCATCGCAATGCGGACAGCCGATCTGTTCGCCACAGGCCCGGCACAAGGTCACCGGCGCATAGCCGCGCCGGTTGATGAACAACAGCGCCTGCTCCCCTTTCTCCAGCCGCAGGGTGACCGACCGTTGCAACGTGCCGGAAATCCACCGCCCTGCGGGCAGTTTCTCTGCCCGCATGTCCAGCGCCCGCATCTCGGGCAGGACGGCGGGGCCAAAGCGCGATGTCAGCACCAGCCGCTTGTACTTTCCCGCATCCGCGTTGGCCCAGCTTTCCAGCGAAGGCGTGGCCGAGGCGAGCACCACCTGGCACCCCAGAATCGAGGCACGCAGAACCGCCATGTCGCGCGCATTGTAAAGAACCCCGTCTTCCTGCTTGTAGGATGTGTCGTGTTCCTCGTCGACGACGATCAACCCGAGGTTCTGGAACGGCAGGAAGAGGGCCGACCGCGCCCCCACGACAACCTGGCAGCCGCCCTCGCCGACCATGCGCCAGACCCGCCGGCGCTCTGTCATCGTGACGCCGGAATGCCACTCGGCCGGGCGCGCGCCGAACCGCGCCTCGACCCGGGTCAGGAACTCCGCCGACAGCGCGATCTCGGGCAAGAGCACCAGCGCCTGCCGCCCGGCGCGCAGGGCCTCGGCCACCGCCTCGAGGTAGACCTCGGTCTTGCCAGACCCGGTCACCCCCTTCAGCAGGACGGTCTCGTATCCACCGACCCGCTGCCCCTCGCGCAGCATCTCTGCCGCCGCGGCCTGGTCTTCGGTCAGATCCTTGCCGCCATACCCGGGGTCGAGCCTAGGAAAGGCCGTGTCGCGCGGCGTATCTTCCTCCCGGATTGCACCGCTCTTGACCAACCCCTTGACCACCGAAGAGGTCACGCCGGCCGCTTCGGACAGTTCCTTGAGCGTCAGGGACAGCCCGCCCATCTCGCGCGCGGCGTCGATCACCCGGGTCCGCGCCTCTGTCATGCGCGGCGGCTCTCCCTCGCCCAGACGATAGACCTTGCGCATCGACGGCGGATCGCCCAGCCCGGGCGCCCGCGTCGCCAGCCGCAACATGGCCGGCAGCGGTGTCAGCGTGTAGCCGGCGGCCTTCTCGATAAAGGCACGCAACTCGTCACGCATCGGCGCCACGTCCAGAACGCGGTTCACGGCACGGATCTTCGACGCGTCGAAATCCCCCCGCCCCGGTCCCCAGACCACGCCCAGCACCTTGCGCGGACCCAGCGGCACCTCGACAAAGGCACCGCGCCAGCACCCGCCTTCGGGCGCGCGGTAATCCAGCACCCGATCCAGCGGTTGCGTGGTCAGCACACCCACAAGCGTGCCGGCGTCAAAGAATTCCGGGGTAGTGATCGGCATGCAAAAGGGGTAAATCGCGGGACAGGAAAGGCCAAGCCATCAAGGAGCGCGCGCCATGAAATTCTTTGTCGACACCGCCGAGATCGACGCCATCGCCGAACTGAACGACCTCGGCATGGTGGACGGGGTCACCACCAACCCATCGCTGATCATGAAATCCGGCCGTGACATCCTCGAGGTCACCAAGGAAATCTGCGACATGGTCTCGGGCCCCGTCTCCGCCGAAGTGGTCGCCACCGAGGCCGACGCCATGATCGCCGAAGGCCGCAAGCTGGCGGATATCGCCGAGAACATCGCGGTCAAGGTGCCGCTGACCTGGGACGGCCTCAAAGCCTGCAAGGTGCTGAGCGACGAGGGCCGCATGGTCAACGTCACGCTCTGTTTCTCGGCCAATCAGGCCCTACTGGCAGCCAAGGCCGGCGCCACCTTCATCTCGCCCTTCATCGGGCGGCTGGACGACCTGAACCTCGACGGCATGGACCTGATCGCCGACATCCGCGAGATCTACGACAACTACGGGTTCGACACCCAGATCCTCGCCGCGTCGATCCGCTCGGCCAACCACATGTCCGAAGCCGCCAAGATCGGCGCCGACGTGGCCACCGCGCCTCCGGGCGTGATCAAGAAGATGGCCGAGCATGTGCTGACCGACAAGGGACTGGCACAGTTCCTGAAGGACGCGGAAAGCGCGGGCATCAAAATCGTCTGATCGCCCTGCGGAACGGACAGGAGTGGGGGCGCCGCCCCCACACCCCCGGAGGTATTTTGACCAAGGAGAAACATGGAAGGGCGCTGTTTCGGCTTCTTCTTGGCCAAAATACCCAAACTCAGCCCACAAAGCGGCGCAACGCCGGCCAGGCAGACCTGCCGCCGGAACCTGCGTAGGGCGGGGTTGACCCCGCCGTACCGTCAGACGTTGGGCTCTCCCTGCAGGCCCAGAAGCTTGCGGAACCCGGTCCAGTATCCCGGCAACTTGGGCGGTGCCTGCAGCCCGGCCAGCGCCTCATCCGACCAATGCGCCATCTCGCGCGTGACGAAGTCGCGCCCCCAGGCGAGGTAGGCCTCTGCATCGTCGGGGCGCAACCGGCAGGCTGACCCGACCAGCCCGACCAGTGTCTCCGGCGGCGAATACCATTCGTCCTGGATACCCGTAACGCGCTTTTGCATCAGCGGGCCAATGATCCGCATCAGCCGCTTGTCCGAGAAGGTCAGCAGCATCTTCCCCATCTCGTCCCGCGAATAGTGGATCAGTGGCGGGAAGGTGTCGAAGAACACGGCCTGTCCCTCGATCACCGCGAAATTCCGGATCGAGGGGTGAAAGCCGATCCGCCCCTCCTGGTCCCGCGCCCAGAGCCAGAAGCGCGCGATGACCTGGCCCGCCGCTTCCATCATCTCCAGCGTCGCGGCCAACGGTTCCTTCTGCATCCGCGGCCGCATCAGGCTGTCGACCGGCAGAGCCTCCTGCACGATCACCGGCACGCGCGCACCGCCCAAGTCGACGAAGTGGAACTCAGTCGCCGGCATCGGCACGCCGCCCGCCAACAGGGCCTCGACGTAGTCGTCGTGGCAGCGTTTCAACCGGTCCAGCGCCGCCGCGTCCGCCATACCCCGGTAGACCTTGATCACCCGGTCGGACAGCGGCCCGCTGTCCGGCCGGAACGGCGCGCAGAAATAGCCCAACCGGGAAATCGTCTGGCCCCGGGACTGGGCATCGGCCCGGATCAGGCGGGAGAGTTCATCGAGATCGGTCATCAAGGGGCCTCCTGTGCGCGCCCCCTTACCCCGTCCCGAGCCGCTCCGCCACCTCTTGCGCAAGCGCCTCGATCTCGGCCCGGGCCGGGGTCCTGGCTCCTTCATGCGCCCCGCGCCCCTGTCCCAGCGCCTCGGCATAGCCCACGCGGTTGCCCAGGCTGGCCTGCGCCACGGCCGCGCCCAGCCGGGTTGCCGCCTCGGCCACCTCGGCATTCAGCCGTGTGCCCACCCGCGTGCGATTCATGACCAGCAGCGTCGCGCAATTTTCCCGCGCGGCTAGGTCCAGAACGCCTTCGGTGGCCCAGAGATCGACATGGCTGACCGCCACCGGCACCACCACAAGGTCCGCCACCCGCAGCGCCGGGCGCAGGTCGCTGTCCGCCTTGGGGGGCGTGTCGATGATGACGATGTCATTGATCGCCGAAAGCTTGCGCACCTCGTAGGAGATCCCCCAGGCCGAGGAGGTCGCGAAATCCAGCCCCTCGCAGGTTTCGGGCTGGCGTTCGACCCGGGTCATGAACCAGCGCCCCAGGCTGCCCTGCGGATCCAGGTCCACCACGGCCACCCGCTTGCCCTGACCGTGAAAGGCCAGCGCCAGGTGAGCCGCCAAAGTGGTCTTGCCGCTGCCGCCCTTCTGCTGCGCCACGGTGATCACATGTCCAGCCATTCCATCCCCCGAGAAACCTGTCAGCGACTGTGCACCTGCGGCATCGGGGAATCCAGCCCCCTGCGTCAATTGCTTCACCTTCCGTTAACCATTGCATCCTTACGGTTTGGAAGGGTTGGTTAACGGCCCGACGCTGCCCAGAGACCCAGCCATGCGTCCTCTAGCCCTCTTCCTGGCCGCCATCCTGGCCGCCTGTCTTGCCGCCCCACCCGCCGGGGCAGGCGCCTGGCCGCGCAAGCAGGGCAGCGGCTTTGGCAGCATCGCCGTTCGCCTGGGCTGGCCACAGGACATGAGCACCTGGACCTCGATGGACCCGACACAGGACTATTCGACGCTGTTCTTCGAATATGGCCTGACCGATCGCCTGACGCTGGGATTCGACATCGGCCATTCGGTCGGCGGCAGCGGGAAATCGGTGCTGTTCCTGCAATGGCCGCTCCGGCAGGCCGAAACGGGTGCCCAGATGACCGCCCAGTTCGGGCTGGGCACGATCGCGGGCGAACAGGTCCTGCGGCCCGGGCTTTCTGTCGGCTGGGGGCTGCAAAACGGCTGGCTGTCCATCGACAGCGTGGCCGAGACCTATGTCGACAGCGGCCGGACCGACCTCAAGATGGATGTTACGTGGGGCCGCAACCTGCCGAGGGACCGCAAGCTCATCCTGCAGCTGCAAACCGGCCAGCCGGATGGCTACGCCCCCTTCGTACGGGTCGCGCCCTCGCTGGTCGTGCCGCTGAGGGGACCGCTCAAGCTGGAGACCGGCGTCACCTGGGGGCTGACCGGGGACACCTCGATGGGCCTGAAGATGGGGCTCTGGACGGAATTCTGACCGGCCCCAAGGTCAGGCGGACACGCCCGGCGCCGGAATGACGCGCACGCCCGAAATGCGCCAGTCGCCATCGACACTCTGCATCCTGTACTCGACGATATAGCTCTTGCCGGCCTCGTCCCGGATCAGGACCTGCTGCCAAAGGGCCTCGTCCCGCTCGCGCAGCGGGCCGAACTCCACGTCGCTGGGCCGCCAGACCATCGGATAGCCCTTTTGCACCATCGCGCCGAAATTCTGAGGTGTGCGAAAGGTGTTACGGATGCCCGGGCTGGCAAATTCGAAGGCGGCGCCGAAATCGTCCTGCAAGAAGGCGTCGATCTGGCCCTGGATCGTTCCCTGGATTGCCGGGTTTGGCGCCAGGGCATCCTGTGCCGGAGCCGTCCCTGCCAGGCTGACCGCCACGGCCAACCCCATCAAAAATGTGCGCATGTGATCTCTCCTCGTGGCTTTCCCATAGGTAAGACACGAGGAGAGTCCGTCAAAGTTTCAGGCGCATGGGGTCAGCACAGATCGCCCGCCAGGCCCTTTTCGATCAGTGCCACGGTCTCGTCGATGCCATAGAGCGCGATGAACCCGCCGAACCGCGGACCCTGGCTTTGGCCCAGCAGCACCTCGTAAAGCGCCTTGAACCAGTCGCGGAGGTTCTCGAACTCATGTGCTTTGCCGACGGCAAAGACGAGGCTTTGCAGCGTCTCGTCGTCGGTCGCGCCGTCATGCGCCCCAAGCTGCGCGGCCAGGTCCTCCATCGCCGCGCGTTCCTTGGCGTCCGGGGCGCGGAAGACCTTGGTCGGCTTGACGAAATCCTCGTAGTACTTGACCGCGAAACCGGCGGCGGCATCCAGGTCGGGATGCGTTTCCGGCGAGGCGTCCGGCGCGTAACGGCGGATGAAGCCCCACATCGCGGCCTTGTCCTCGGCCCCGGCGGCACTGGCAAGGTTCAGCAGCATCGAGAAGGGCACCACCATCTTTGATTCCGGCACGTCGCCGTTGTGGATGTGGTAGACCGGGTTGTTGACCTGCGCCTTGAGATCCTGCCCCGGGTAGGCGCGCAACTGCTGGTGATATTCGTCCACCGCCTTGGGGATCACGTCAAAGAACAGCCGCTTGGCGGTCTTGGGCTTCTGGAACATGAAATAGGACAGCGACTCGGTCGAGGCGTAGGTCAGCCACTCGTCGATCGAGATACCGTTGCCCGAAGATTTCGAGATCTTCTGTCCCTTGTCGTCCAGGAACAGTTCATAGGTGAAATGCTCCGGCGCCCGCACGCCCAGCGTCCGGCAGATGCCGTCATAGATCGGCGTGTTGGTGCTGTGGTCCTTGCCGTACATCTCGAAATCGACGCCCAGCGCGGCCCAGCGGGCGCCGAAGTCCGGCTTCCACTGCAGTTTGACGTTGCCGCCGGTCACGGGCAGCGTCCATTCCTTGCCGTCCTCGTCGTCGAAGGTGATCTCGCCCTTGGCGGCATCGACGTTCTTCATCGGCACGTACAGCACGCGGCCCGTTTCCGGGTGGATCGGCAGGAAGATCGAATAGGTCTCGCGCCGCTCGTCGCGCAGCGATTTCAGCATGATCGCCATGAGGTCATCATAGCGTTCTGCGCAGCGCAACAGGATCTCGTCGAACTGGCCGGACTTGTAGAACTCGGTCGCGCTGATGAACTCGTATTCGAACCCGAAGGTGTCGAGGAACCGCCGCAGCATGGCGTTGTTGTGGTGGCCAAAGCTCTCATGCGTCTCGAAAGGGTCATAGACGCTGGTCAGCGGGCGCTGCAGGTCCTCGCGCAGGCGCTCCTGGTTGGGCACGTTGCCCGGCACCTTGCGCATCCCATCCATGTCGTCCGAGAAACAGATCAGGCGGGTCGGAATGTCCGAGATCACCTCGAAGGCGCGGCGGATCATGGTGGTCCGCGCGACCTCGCCAAAGGTGCCGATATGCGGCAGGCCCGAGGGGCCATAGCCCGTCTCGAAAAGGACGTAACCCTTTTCAGGCGGCGCCTTTTCATAGCGTTTGAGGATCCGGCGCGCCTCTTCGAAGGGCCAGGCCTTGGCGCTCATCGCCGCGTCGCGCAGATCGGACATTTCTCGGTCTCCTTGGGGGGTGTTGCGGGCGCTTCTCTATTGCCCCCCCGCCTCCGCGTCAATAAATTGCACGGCGACGCCATTGCAGACCGAGGCCCCCGCATGTCCGACGCCACCCAGCCGCTCAGCCCGCAGGACTGCCTCGTGGCCCTGATGATCGCCGTTTCCGTCTCGGACGAGAGGGTGCGGACCGTCGAACTGGTCAAGATCGACGCCTCGGTCAAGATGCTGCCGGTCTTCTCGGGCTATGACAGCGACCGGGTGCGCGCGATGTCGACCCTGGTCTTCGAGCTTTTCGAACAGGAAGACGGGCTGGACGCGCTGTTCGGCCTGATCCGGGACAACCTGCCGGAACGGCTGTTCGAAACCGCCTACGCGCTGGCCTGCGATGTCGCCGCTGCCGATGGCACGCTGCAGGAAACGGAACTGCGCCTGCTCGAAGAGATTCGCTACGAGCTCAACCTCGACCGCCTGCACGCCGCCGCGATCGAGCGTGGCGCCCGGGCGCGGCACCTGACCCTGTGAATTTGACTTGAAACGGCCCGAATCCCGGGCTGGCCTGTTGCAAAAATCCCATAGGTTTTGCCGCTCTACCCCCTGTACCGGGCCGGGTCGGGTATACCTGACTGACCGGCGGGTAACCGCGTAGTAACGTCCCTCTAGGCATTTTTTCGCCGAAGCTGCCAAGCTTGTACCTGGAGGGACGAATGAAACGATTTTTTGCCGCCGCGCTGGCCGCGGCACTTCTGTGTTTTTCACCGCTCATGGCCGCCGCCGCCCCGCTGGTGGCCAAGGTCGACGTGTCGACCCAGACCATGACGGTGATCTACAACGGCAAGGTTGAGTATCGCTGGCCGGTCTCGACCGCCCGAGCGGGCAAGCACACGCCGCGTGGCCAATGGAATGCCTACTGGCTGTCCAAGTACCACCGGTCGAGCATCTACAACAACGCGCCGATGCCCTTTGCGATCTTCTTCAACGGAGACTACGCGATCCACGGCACCGACCAGATCAGCCGCCTCGGCCGTCCCGCTTCGGCCGGCTGCGTGCGCCTGCACCCCGAACATGCCGCCGTGTTGTTCGAACTGACCCAGCAGGTCGGCAAGAAGAACATGAAGGTCGTAATCGACAACTGAGCCGCCAGGCCGGCTGCCACCGGCCATGAAGATGCCCAGACATGAAAAGGACCCTGCATCGCGGGGCCCTTTTTTCGTTGGTCGCAGGGGACGTCACGGCCCGATACAGAGGGTCAGCTATACCTCTTCCAGGTCTCCATCTCGATCGCCTTGCGGGTTTCAAGGGCAGAAATCTCGGACTGGATAGCGCGCCGCTGTTCCGAATCACTCGCCTCGGCCAGCCGTTTGCGGGCCTCGTCGATACGGACCTGCAACATGCCGAAGGGCGTCATCGCGCCACTTTCGGCAAAGGTATGCGCGAAAGGATCGACGGTCAGGCTGCTTGGCTCGATGGGTTTTCCCGTGCCCGGCAGGTCGTCGAGATCGCCGTTTTCCTGTGCACGCCTGAAAGCCTGGTCGATGAACGACTCGAACATGTCCATCACGGCCCCTTCCACTCTTCTGCCACGCGTCCTTGTGCTTTGGCACTTATGCAGCCGACAGCTCCGTCGCAAGGCGCGCGGTCAGACAGGGTCGCTTTCGTACAGAACACCCCAGCGCCCGATCAGCCCCTGTTGCAGGATCTTGGCCCGGCTGTTCCAGCTCCGTCCGCCTTCGGGGCGTTCTCGCTGTGCCTTGGTCAGCGCGTCCCGCCGCGGCATGTCGGCGGCAAAAATCGCAAAAACCAGCTCGGTGCCGTCGGGCAGATCGACGAAACCGGCCAGCCCGCTGACGAAGTTCAGGGTGCCGGTCTTGGCCCGCACCTTCAACGGCGCATTCTCGATCACCTGGTAACGGGAATCGCGGAGCGGCATGTCCTTGAGCAGCGGCTTGATACCCATCTTCATGCGCAATCCGCGCAGGCATCCCATCATCTGCATCGCGCTGACCCGGCTCTGGTCGCCCAGGCCGGAGTGATCGACCAGCGCCAGGCCGCCGACCCCCAGTTTTTCCTGCGCCCAGGCATTCATTTCCGCCGCCGACGCCTGAAGCGAGGCGGGAACGGCCCCGCTGCGCGCCACGCTGGCGGCAAGGCCGACGACCTCGGCGGTCAGGTTGGTCGACCATTTCAGCATGTCGCGCAGGATCACCCGCAAGGGCGGGCTTTCGTGGCGGGCCAGTTCATCGCCGCCGGGCAAGCCGGTGGCGATCTCGGGCTTGCCGGTCTTGATGCCCTGCGCCGCCAGCAGCGTCTGGAACACCTCGCCCGCGTAGGCCTCGGGCTTTTTGATGGGCAGCCAGCGCGCGCCGCCGTCGCCCAGCGCGCCACGCGCCACCGTCCAGTTGTCGCGCCCCAACTTGTCTTCGTAGGTATATACCGGCAGGCTGCGGTCGATCAGGTCCATCCGGGCCACGCGCACGTCCGGCCGGTGCGCGGCAGAACGTGCCTGCATTGTCACGGTGTAGTCGCTGCCCGCCTTGCGCCATTCGAAATGCACGCGGTTGTAGTTCAGGTTCAGCCCGGACACCGACGGATTGTAGCCGACATGATCCGGCTGGCTGGCGTCGATGCCGATCAGCGAAGGCAGCGCCCCGCCCCAGACCTTCAACCCGCCGGTCAGGCCGGTGACGCCGGCGGCGCTGACCGCTGCCGCCAGCCCGGCAAGGGCGTCGGTGTCCAGCGTCGGATCCCCCCCGCCCGCCAGCACCAGGTCGCCCTGCACCACCCCGTCCTTGACCGGGCCGGTGGCGATCACGCGGGTGACGAAATGATGCGCCGGACCCAGCACGTCCAGCGCGTAGCCGGCGGTCAGGGCCTTGGCCACGCTGGCCGGGGGCAGGCTCACGTCGGGGGAATGCGTCTCCAGCACCTCGCCGCTGTGCAGGCGCGCGACGGCAAAGCCGACCTCGCCGTCAAGCGCCGCGCGTTCGATCAGCGCCTCTGCGGGCGGCTGGATGCGTTTTCGAAAATCATCGGACCGTGCGACCGGGCGCAACGAGGTTTCGGGCGCTCGCGCCCAGCCGGGCGATGCCGCCCCGCCTAGCGCCGCACCCGCCACTCCCCCCAGGAAGGCACGTCTGGAAATGCCATGCGTCATGCGCCCGATCTAAGCGAATCCCGGACCTTCGGGCAACCGGCAACTGGGGGCACGCCCTTCACGTTTTCGGGCCTGTTGCCCAGTGGCCCGCCGCGCGGATCGCGGTCGAGCTGAGGTCGGTCATCGGCATGTTCACGAAACACCAGGCCGGGGGGCACATGCTGGGCAACCGGTGCGAGGCCTGTGCCGGTATCCGCGCCGCGCGATAGATCCGCGCCGCCGGAGAGCTGCGCGCCGCCGTGCGCAGCCCGGGACGCGCCAGAATCCCCAGCGGCACGGCCTGCAGGATGCCCTGCCAGTTGTCCCAGCGATGGAATTGCGCCAGGTTATCGGCCCCCATCAGCCAGGTGAACTGCACCCTCGGAAACAGGTGCCGCAGCCGCGCCAGGGTTTCGGCGGTATAGCGTGTGCCTGCGCGCGCCTCGAAATCGCTGACGGTGATGCGCGGGTGGTCGATCATCGCCCGGGCCACCGCCATCCGGTCTGCCAGCGGCGCCGGGGGATTGGGTTTCAGCGGGTTCCCCGGGCTGACCAGCCAGACGACTCGGTCCAGCCCGAACCGTTTGAGCGCCTCGCGCGACAGGTGCAGATGCCCCGCGTGCGGAGGATCGAAAGAACCACCCAATAGGCCAATCCGGGAGCCGCGCGGCAGTGCACGCCCATCCAGCGCACCCGCCCCGGCCGGGAATACGTCCTGCCCCTGTCTGCCTGACTGCGGCACGCCGCATCCTCCCGCCAAGTTGCGCCCGCGCGCACCGGGCAACCGGATACGCGCTCAGACCGGCTTGTGCAAGAAACCCTTGCGCGCGGGGGCCTTACCCGACCCGCCGGACCGCGCCGCCCAACTGCGCAGGACCATGCTCCGGCCCTTCGCCGGACGCCTCCACAAAGCACTTGCGCATCTCCTGCCCAAGCTGTTCCAGATCCGTCCCGAGGCCGACCAGACGACCAACCTGCGCCTCCATATCCGGCATCGCCTGCCCCGCCCGGACGGCGCCGCGGATCTCCCTCTGCGCACCGTCGACCTGCTTGCCCAAGGCGCTTACCAGCCGCACCCCGTCCAGGACCCGCTCTTGCGAGGAAGTAATCAGCGCTCTCACCCGCTCCGCGCTTTCAGCCGATTGGACAGCCAGACCGTGCATCTCTTCGGCGACGACGGCAAAGCCACGCCCCGCCGTCCCGGCCCGCGCCGCCACGATCCCCGCGTTCAACGCCAGCAGGTTGGTCTGAAAGGCGACGTCCTCCATCACCTCGACCACCTGCCCGATCTCGTCGGTCGAACTCGCGATCCGCGCCAACTGCTCGACCGCCCTGCCGGGCAATCCGGCATCCCGATCCAGCACCGCCCGCGCCGCCTGCACCGATCCGGTCATGTCCCGAGCCGCCCCCAGGACATCCTGGATGCCCCGACCCAGGTCATCTGCCCCGGTCCGCAGGTGGTCAATTGCCTCGACGCCCGCACGGCCGCCTGTCTGCGCCTGCCTCAACTGCAGGGTCAGCCGACGCAACTGCCGCTCTGCATGCTGCCGGGTCCGCACATGTTCACCCAACTCCGACGCGACCCTTGCCTCTACGGCCCCAATCGCCCGCAGGATGCCCGGCGGGCATCCCTCCGGCAGCGTGGGCTCACCCCGTGCCACCCGATCCAGGGCGCCCTGGATGGCGCAAAGGTCGAGCGCCGGTTGCGCCGCTGCCTCCTGTCGTGCCTCGACAAGCGCTGCCTGAAGTTCCCCCACGGCCCGCGCCAACCCGCCGATCTCATCACCCGAGGCGCGATCCGGCAACACGCTCAAGGCGCCATCCGCCGATGCGACAACCGCCGTCTCCAATGCACGCAGGCGCCGGGCAAGCCGTGCCGCCGCGACCCAGGCCAGACCGAAGGCAGCCAGCACCTGCAGACCAGCCCCGGCCACCAGCATCCGACCCGCTGCACCGTCGCCAAGAACGCCCACGGCCAGCGCCACCAAAGACGACGCCACGGCCACCAAGCCCGGCAGCCACCACCGCAGGCCCAGCCGTGCCTGTCCCTGCTCCGGCGCGTTCCGCATCACCCTTGCCTTTCCCGGTCCCCGGCCCCTTGGGCACGACCACCTAGATGACGGGGAAATCTTTAGATCGGTTTAAGGCAAATTTGCCCGGAATTTTCCGGGTCTCGCGCCGCAGATTGCACCGCCGACGCCAACGCGCTACTCCGTCACGAACAACGCGCAAGCTGCAGGAGCGGATCATGGCCTCGTATCAGTATGTCTACCACATGGATGGCGTCTCCAAGACCTATCCGGGCGGCAAGAAATGCTTTGAAAACATCCGCCTGAGCTTTCTGCCCGGAGTCAAGATCGGTGTCGTCGGCGTCAACGGCGCCGGTAAGTCGACCCTCATGCGGATCATGGCCGGAATCGACAAGGACTTCACCGGCGAGGCCTGGGCCGCAGAAGGCGCCAAGGTCGGCTACCTCCCGCAGGAGCCGAAGCTGGAAGAAGAGATGAGCGTGCGCGACAACGTCATGCTGGGCGTGGCCGAGAAGAAGGCCAAGCTGGACCGGTTCAACGAACTCGCCATGAACTATTCCGACGAGACCGCCGACGAGATGGCGCAGCTGCAGGACGAGATCGACAGCCAGAACCTCTGGGATCTGGACAGCCAGGTCGACGTCGCGATGGAGGCGCTGCGCTGCCCCCCCGATGACGCCATGCCGGCCAACCTTTCGGGCGGGGAACGCCGCCGGGTCGCGCTGTGCAAGCTCTTGCTCGAAGCACCCGACATGCTGCTGCTCGACGAACCGACCAACCACCTGGACGCCGAGACCATCGCCTGGCTGCAGCAGCACCTGATCGACTACAAGGGCACCATCCTCTGCGTCACGCACGACCGTTATTTCCTGGACGACATCACCGGCTGGATCCTCGAGCTCGACCGCGGTCGGGGCATCCCCTACGAGGGCAATTATTCCAGCTGGCTGGAACAGAAGGCCAAGCGGCTGGAACAGGAAGCGCGCGAGGACAAGGCCAAGCAGAAGACGCTGGAACGCGAACTGGAATGGATGCGCCAGGGCGCCAAGGCCCGGCAAGCGAAATCCAAGGCCCGGATCAGCGCCTACAACGAGATGGCCAACCAGTCCGAGCGCGAGAAACTCAGCCGCGCCCAGATCATCATTCCCAATGGCCAGCGCCTGGGCCAGAAGGTGATCGAGGTCGAGCACCTGAACAAGCACATGGGCGACAAGCAGCTGATCGAGGACCTGTCCTTCTCACTGCCGCCGGGTGGCATCGTCGGCGTGATCGGCCCGAACGGCGCCGGTAAATCGACGCTGTTCAAGATGATCACCGGGCAGGAAACGCCCGACAGCGGCACCATAGAATTCGGCGACACGGTGCAGCTGGCCTATGTCGACCAGTCGCGCGACGACCTCGCCGCGGATGCAACCGTCTGGGAGGCGATTTCCGGCGGCGCGGAACAGATCAAGCTGGGTGACGCCGAGATGAACAGCCGCGCCTACTGCTCGGCCTTCAACTTCAAGGGCGGCGACCAGCAGAAGAAGGTCGGCCTGCTCTCGGGTGGTGAGCGCAACCGGGTGCACATGGCGCGCCTGCTGAAAGAGGGCGGCAACGTCATCCTGCTTGACGAACCGACCAACGACCTCGACGTTGAAACCCTGCGGGCGCTCGAAGACGCGCTGGTCGATTTCGCAGGCTGCGCCGTCGTGATCTCGCACGACCGTTTCTTCCTCGACCGGATCTGCACGCATATCCTGGCCTTCGAGGGCGAGGCGCATGTGGAATGGTTCGAGGGCAACTTCGAGGACTACGAAGAAGACAAGAAGCGGCGGTTGGGCGCGGATGCGCTGGAGCCGAAGCGGCTGAAGCACAAGAAGTTCACGCGGTGAAGGTCGAAAGGTAGTGCGTCATGACAACTAAGCGTTCCATAGACGCCTATTTTTCGGCAGATGTTGAGACGGACGGCCCCGTGCCCGGCCCATACTCGATGCTTTCTTTCGGAATGGTTTATGCTGGCGAATTTGATGGGCATGAATTCATTCACCCCAGTCACCTAGACATTTCTTTTTATCGTGAAGTGCGCCCGATATCGGACAATTTTGTGGGCGAGGCGCTAGACGTAAATAAATTAGATCGCGATAAACTAAAGTCCAAAGGGGCCGATCCACACGAAGCGATGACAGAGGCGGCACGGTGGGTGCAAAGTGTTGCCAACGGCAGAAATCCAGTCCTAGTTGCATACCCACTCGCCTTCGATTGGACTTGGCTCTATTGGTATTTTACAGTCTTTTCAGAATCAGGGTCTCCGTTCGGCTACTCTCAATGCTACGACCTAAAAACTGCATTCGCCACAAAAGCGGAACTCCCCATCTCTCTTTCGGGTCGATCGAGATTGCCAATTGACGTCAAATCCTTGCGTAGACATACTCACCATGCGGTAGACGATGCCGTGGAACAGGCAGAAATATTCGCAAACCTATTTGAGTGGAGGCGACGACGTGAAAGAAATTGAACGCAGAAAAAATTATTCCGATTCAACAATCTCCCGCCTGAAGGAAAAGCTAAAACTATCCACCAGAGAACTGGAAAACAAGGGCTGTATATACTTAACCGGATCCTTTGGACGCCGTGAAGCGAGCGAAGGCAGCGATATAGATGCATTCATAGCATGTACTGGTGGCGAGCAAAGCCGGGCTGTGTCACGTTTGTCTGAGATCAAGATCAAGGCCGACCTGATAAATGGCACGGAAAAACTGAGACTACCAGAATTTGATGGAGACGGCGACTACCTGAGACTATTCTCATTTGACAAACTTATAGAATCCATTGGATCGCGAAATGATGACTATGAAAACACATTTACAGCTCGTCTGCTGCTTCTTCTGGAAGGGAGCCCCCTGATAGGCGAAGAATCTTTTTCCGACCTGCGAAGCAGCATAGTTGACGCATACTGGAAAGACTATGGCGGGCACGAAGCAAGCTTTATTCCAGCGTATTTCACCAATGACGTTTTGCGGCTGTGGAGAACGTTCTGCGTGAACTACGAAGCCCGCACTAGCGACAACACGTCAGAAAAACTAGCCAAAAGGAGAGCAAAGAACTTCAAGCTTCGCCACACTCGAATTCTTACCTGTTATTCCGCGCTCGCCATGTTAATAGATTCAGAGCGCCAGAAGAAAAAAATTGATCAACACTGCATTTTGGAAGTCTGCCTGCTCACCCCGACTGATCGAATAGAGAGATTGCGTGAGAGCGCGAGTTCAAAAGCTGAACACGTCTTGCAGCTATATGAGCGATCTCTCGAATGGACAGCCAAAAGCGATTTTAAATCGCTGTTTTCGCGCGACGATTTCAATAACGCGCGCAGAATGGAGTCAAGAGAGTTTTCTGAGGCCTTCTTTGAAATGTTGATGGAGTTGGGTAGGGACACGACATTGCTGAAAAGACTCGTAGTCTAAAGGGATCAGAAGCAGTCTTCTGAGGTTTCTTGCATCTTGCCAAGTCCATCCGCACCATAGCTACGGGTGTTGTGCGGAGGATTCTCGATCCGCCCACGAAAAATCCGCGCGGGGCCCATCGGCGTACCCGCGCGGGTCCACTACTCACACGGCCCGAACGACGGGCCCAACCATCACCCGTCGTCCGACGGCTGCGCGCCGTCGCCCGGCATCCGCTCCTGGAACATCGCGGTGATCCGCTGGCTCAATGCGTCGTCGGCCTGGGCGGCCTCACCGATGGCGGTATAGGTCGGCACGTCGATGCCATCGGTCTGCACGATGGCCGCCTTCATCTCTTCCTGCGCCTGGCGGACCAGTGCCTGCTGCTGCTTTTCGTTGACAGCCCCCTGCAGCCGCGCCTGGTAGGTCTGGCGCAGGGCCATGACCTTCATCGCCGCATCGACAAAGCTTTCGAGGTCGCTGTCGCTGTATCGCGCCTCGGCCTGTACCGGAACCAGGTCGGCCTGCGGTCCGGATTGCGCCAGGGCCGGCGTCAGCGGTGCCGCGGCCAGTGCCACGAGGGTTGCAGTTCCAAGAATTTTCTTTCTTACGCTCATGATCGGTCTCCCGTCAGAGGTGGATTTCACGGCTCTCACCGCACTCTCCCCCCGACCAAATCCCTTGGCGCCGATGTTTCAACCGTTCAGCCAAAATTCCTGTGCTGACGGCGGCGGTCCGCCGCCGGTGCTACAGCGCCAGCGCCGTCGCCCACAGACCCAGTGCAAACACCGAATGCGCCAACAGCCCCATGACGCGCCCCTTCCAGGGCCGCTCCGTCCGCGACAGGGCCCAGCCCAGCCCCATGCCGGGATGCAGCAGGAACCATCCGCCCGCGATCGTCACGATCCCCCAGATCCAGGCCATCCAGAACACCGGCGCGTCGAACCACGCGCCCCCGACGATCAGGGCAAAGACCACGCCGTAGACAACCCCGACAAGATAGTGAAACGCCCAGCCCAGCGCGCGCTCTCCCGCCACCGGAGCCGCTGCGTCGATGTCGTCGTGAAAGACCCGCCCCCGGAACAGCCAGCCGACCCAGCGGCCCACGTTGCCCCAGTTCGGCCGCCCCTGCCCCGCCAGCCGGTCCAACAACAGCGCCCAGAGGTCCATCGCCACCGTGCCGCCGATGCCGATCACCACGCCTGCCCAGATCACGCCCATTGCTCCCCTCCCTGTTTGCGCCACCATGACCCCGGCATGCCAAAGTGGCAATCATCCCGGCCCGCACCGCCCCGCGCCCAACAATCTTGACCACTGCGCCGGACCCGGCCTAACCTTGCGTCGGACTTAGATTAATTGCTCAAGGAATTGATACATGCACCGTCTATTGATGCTGGCGCTCTGCTTGATGACCGCCGTCAGCGCCGGGGAAACCCGCGCACAGACCCAATACGCCCAGAACAACAACCAATTCACCGTCATCTTTGTGAATGCCTGCAACCGGCAGATCCAAACCGCGATCAACTATCGCGACCTGTCGGGCAACTGGGTGACAAACGGCTGGTGGAACCTCGCTCCGGGGGAATCCGCGACGGTCGCCTTTACCACCAACCGCATCTACTACATGTACGGCGAAAGCATCGCCCCGGTGAACAGCCGCATCTACTGGCGCGGCGCCGTGCGGCACTTCCATATCCGCGGTTCGTCGCACACCTATGGCTTTCGCCAGCGCACGATGGACATGAACAACTGGGGCCGCTGGACGGAACGCTTTACCTGCAACTAGGCCGGCCCACTTCAAACCGTGGTATCCTCGGAACAGGTCCCGGACCAACCGGGACCGATTCTGGAGGAGAAACTCATGTCTTTCATCCGTTTGCCCGCCCTCGCGGCGGCCTTTTTCATTTTTGCCACCCCCACCCTTTCCGAAACCGTGAATGCCGCCGGCGTGGGCCACGGCACATCTACCGCCACACCGATGCCGGTGACCGATGGTCTGGTCATCGTACACGCGACCTCGATGTACGAGCGTTTCGAGACCGAGGACCCGATGAACCCCTTTGCCAGCGCAAAGGGCCCCTGTTTCGGCGCGATCCTCATCGACAAGGGCAAGGTGTCGGGCGACGGTCTTTGCCACTACACGGACGGCGACGGCGACGTGGCCGTTGTCAAATGGGTTGCCAATGGCATCGATGCCGAAGGCCGCACGCAGGGCGAGTGGATGGTCCTGGGCGGCACCGGCAAGTGGGCCACGATGACGGGCGGCGGGACATTCGACGCAGGCGGTGATCCCTATACCAACCGGGTCGCCGGCGAAATGACCCGGAACTGACCGTGCAGACCGGGGCCAAAAGGCCCCGGAAAGCGCCCCTTTGCAGGGCGCAGCAGACCTGGCAATTGCATCTGCGACAATCCGATCCTTCTTGCTCCGACTCAGCAAACCTGCGATATCCAATACCGCTACGTTACCACTATCGCCTACCTGTCTCCGTCATACGGCGTCAGCGCAACCGATACTGCTCTGACATTGCCGGGCCGCAGCACTTCCGCGTGCGGCAAATCTACAGGAGACCACGGAATGGCCACTGGCACCGTGAAATGGTTCAACACCACCAAAGGCTACGGCTTCATCGCGCCCGAGGGCGGCGGCAAGGACATCTTCGTCCACATCTCTGCTGTCGAGCGTTCGGGCCTGACCGGCCTGCAGGACAACCAGAAAGTCAGCTTCGAACTGCGCACCGGCCGTGACGGCCGCGAAAGCGCGTCGGACATCGAACTGCTCTGATCGGCGCCGCCCGGGGTCGTCAGGCCTCGGGCGGAACCATCCTCTTGTTGCCCTCCTCGTCGAGGGCAACATAGGTAAAGACCGCCTCGGTCACTTTCTCGCGCTTGCCGATCCGGTTGCGGATCACCCAGGCCTCCAGCCCGATCCCCATAGAGGTCCGGCCCACCCGCGCGACCCAGCCATAGATTTCCAGCACGTCGCCGATCCGCACCGGACGGATGAATTTCATCGCGTCAACCGCCACTGTGGCCACGCGCCCCTGCGCCCGCTCTCCGGCGATGATGCCGCTGGCAAGGTCCATCTGGCTGAGCACCCATCCACCAAAGATATCGCCGCTGACATTGGCATCCGCCGGCATGGCCAGCGTCCGCAGGGTGGGATCGCCCTTTGGTGTCACCTGTTCCATTCCGTGCCTCCTTCCTGTCCCGCGCGGCACCACGCACCGCCTTTGTCCCGACCATAGCCGGTTTTGTACAAAACGTCAGAATCCGCGTACGTTTTGTACGTTTTGTACAAGGGGTCGCCGGTCAACTGCCCCCTTGCGCCAGGCTCCCGAGGGCGTTTTCATGGTCGGGTATTCCGGAGGGTCCCCCATGCTGCGCAACATCCCCGCCATCCTCTCGCCCGAAATCCTGTACAGCCTGCGGGCGATGGGACACGGCGATGACCTCGTGATCGCGGATTGCAATTTCCCAGCCTATTCAATGGGATGCAAGGTACACCGCCTCGATGGCCTGTCCGCCACCCAGGTGCTGCAAGCGGTTCTGACACTCTTGCCGCTGGACAGTTTCGTCAAGGACCCGGCCCATACCATGCAGGTGGTCGGCGACGCCGAGGCCACCCCAGAAATCTTCAATGAATTTCAAACCCTTATCGATAATTTCGCGGACAACCCCGCGCCCATCGCGACGCTGGAACGCTTTGCCTTCTACGAGCGGGCAAAGACCGCATTCGCAGTGATTCAAACCGGGGAATCAAGGCTTTACGGGAACATCATCCTCAAGAAAGGGGTCATCCCGCCAAACTGAACTGGCCGGTATGGTTTTCGTGACTGTCGGAAAAGGGCGCCTTCCCCCATCTTCAGAGACAGGAAAAGGAGACCCGCCATGACCAAGCACAACCAGCCCCGCCCCGCACAGCCCACCATGCCCGTCCCGGGCCGCACCACGCCCAAAACCTACCAGTTCACCGACTGGGCCGCTTTCTGAACCGCCCGGCCAACTCTTTGATCAAAGACGTTTTTCCCGGGACCATCCGGGGCAGATGCAAGACCTGCGGGAGTGAACCCCTGCACCCGGACCTTGGCGAGCGCGCCGCCAAAGCCAACCGGACAAAGCGATCAGAGCCCTGCGATGTCCCGCAGTTTCGCCACGATCCCCTCGACCCCTTCCCCGCCCTTGAGAGCTGAGAACAGGAACGGTCGCCCCGCGCGGACCCGCGTCGCATCGCGCTCCATCACCTCCAGAGAGGCGCCGACATATGGCGCCAGGTCGGTCTTGTTGATGACCAGCAGATCCGACCGCGTGATCGCCGGTCCACCCTTGCGGGGGATCTCTTCTCCGGCAGCAACATCAATGACATAGACCGTGAGGTCCGCCAGCTCCGGGCTGAAGGTGGCCGACAGGTTGTCGCCCCCGGATTCGATCAGGACGATCTCGACCTCCGGATGCCGCTGCCGCATCTCGGCCACGGCGGCCAGGTTGATCGAGGCATCCTCGCGGATTGCCGTGTGCGGACACCCCCCGGTTTCCACGCCGATCACCCGGTCCGCGGGCAGGATCTGCATCCGCATCAGCGCCTCGGCGTCCTCTTGCGTGTAGATGTCGTTGGTGATCACCCCGATCGAGAAATCATCCTTCAGCCGCTCGGCAAGCCGCGCGGTCAGGGTGGTCTTGCCGGCGCCGACAGGCCCGCCGATGCCAATGCGCAAGGGGCCGTTCATCCGTGTCATGACTGGAATAGCCTCGGTTCAAGTGTTTCGTGTTTCATGGAAGCGATATCGGACAGAAAGGCGCAGGAGGCCATATCGTCCAATGTCAGCCCCTCCGTGCCCGCCGCCACCTCGGCGCACAGCGGCGCCAGTCGCGCCAGCACAGCCTGCGCCGCCATCTGCCCCAGGGGCATCAGCCGCTGGGCGGCAGAGACCAGGTTGCCTGCAAAGGACTGAAGATAAAGCGCGATCACCGGCTCTATCGCCATGTCCATCTGCCGCGCCGCGTCGCCCAGCGCCACAGGCAAGAGCATCGGCGGCAAATCCAGGTCCCAAACCTCGGCCGTGACCTGCGCAAAGGCCGCGCCCTGGCGTTCCGCCTCGCGCAGGCGTTCGCGTGAGGGCTGCCAGGCGCGCGCCAGCGCGTCGAGCTCGGCCGCGGACCGATCCCCCTGCCAGGCCAGCCGGATCCAGAGCGCATCCGCCTTGCCGGACCCGTCGCGCAGGACATCCGTCAACCATGCCTGAAGGCTCTCCGCATCTGTCACCCAACCCTGCCCCACGGCGCTTTCCAAGCCGTGTGACCAGGCGAAGGCGCCCACCGGGTAGGCAGGGGACAGCCATTGCGTCAGCGTCAGCAGGCGCGGGTCAATGGGCATGGGCGGTATGGCCGTGCTCGTGGCTGTGGGTGCGGCCGTGGCCATAGGCGCCGCCCTCGGGCGTAAACGGCTCCTGAATCTCGGTAATCCCTGCCCCCAGGTGTTCCAGCATGTGCCGGATGACCGGGTCGCGCTGGATCAGCAGCACGGTCCCTGCCATCTGGCAGGGCGTGTGACGGTTGCCAATGTGCCAAGCCAGACGAGGCAGATCCCCGGACACGGCCAGCAGATCTTCTGCCGCCGCGACCACTTCGATCAGGCGCCCGTCATCGCATTCCAGCGCGTCGCCCTCTTCCAGGGAGGTCGTCTTTTCCAGGTCGACGACGAAGCGCTCTCCGTTGACGGTCGTCAACACCTTGCGGCGCAGGAAGCGTTCATCATACGTCAGCCGGCAGGTCTCATGTTCGCCCGACCAACTGCCCGCGGGTCGCAGGGTCTGGGCCACGGGAAGCTCGGTCATTGCACCACCTCGATGCTGCTATAGTAATAATCCGTCCGCTCACCATCGCTTTCGAACCCGGCGATGTAGGTGATCCCAAGCTCGGGCAGGTAACGCAGGTAGTCGACGCTTGACACGATATCGCCCCCATAGCGGACCTCGACCGGGATCATGCGGTAATCGCAGCCGCCGATGGTGTTGATCGCCTCCTGGCCAAAGCGGTAGTCATGCGTCTCTGTCCATTGCTCGCCACCCCGGATCACAACGACCTTCGCGCTGAACCCGCCACCTGGCTCTGGGGCAGGCAGGACGCCCGACACGGTTTCAAAGGTGTAATGGACCATGTCGCCAATGGGCTTATGGTCGGAATCGAGGTCCTGCTGCTCCATGATGTAGACCCCTTTGGCGAAATCCATCCAACCGACATAATCGCCCTCTTCCCAGACAGACTCGACGAATCCGGGCCGCATCTGGGTAAAAGTCTCGACGTGTCCGCCGTCGATCGTGAAGCGAATGCCAGTGTAGAGATCATCGGCCACCGGACAGGACGCCCAAAGTGGGGCGCCCAACCCGCACAGCACAGATGTGGCGCAAACAAGCAGTTCAGTTTTCAAGTCAGTTACCTTGTTCCTTTGGGCCGCATGAGGCTGTGCGGTCCTGGGTAGGAGGCAAGGCATCGCGTCGGCCTGCCCCTCATTCGATCACCTCGATGTCGGAATAGTTGTAGCGGTCCGAACCGTCCGTATAGTCACTGCCCGCGTAGTAGGAAAAGCCGAAGGCGGGGAGGTAATAGAGCAGGTCGACCGTGCCACTGTCGTCGGGCTCATACCGGATCTCGATCGGGATCAGATCGTATTCGCAGGCGCCGAAGTTGATCTTGGACAGCGGGCCGAAGTCGTAGATCTGGCGTTCCTTGTCGAGATCGCCAAGGTTGTTGATCGCCACGTCATAGGTCACCTGCCCGCCCGGTTCGGGCACCGCCAGTTCTTCTGCGCGGCCCGGAAAAGCATAGGTGACACGCGTATCCTGGTCCGGCACGCCCTCGACCAGATCGACCAGTTCGACCAGGTAGACCCCCTGCGCCAGCAGGTTGCGCGTGACCAGCCCGTCCGAGGCGGAATAGACCGCCTCGATCATGCCCGGCCCGATGCGGCGGTATTCCTCCGTATCGACGTCATCGACGGTAAAGCGAATGCCCTTGTCGATGTCCGATCCCACGGGACACCCCCAGGCCACGGGGGCAAGGAAAGCAAGGCCGGCGGCCAGGACCAAGCTGCGCATGTTCAAACTCCAATCGATTGATCCGCGTCCGGTGACGCCCGGACCAGGATCATGTTGCGGGAGCAACTGGCGGATATCAAGCGGCGGCCCGCAGGGGCCGTCCCCCGCCGCCCCGGGACGATTCAGAACAGGAAATACCGCTGTGCCATCGGTAGTTCGCTGGCCGGTTCGCAGGTCAGCAACTCGCCGTTGGCGCGCACCTCGTAGGTTTCCGGGTCGACCTCGACCGTAGGTGTCGCATCGTTCAGCAGCAGGTCCTTCTTGCCGATGCCACGCGTGTTCCTGACCGCCACGGTCTGCTTGGCCAGCCCCAGCCCGGCGCCGATCCCCTCGGCATGCGCGGCCTCGGAGACGAAGGTGACGGCAGAATTTTCCACGCTGCGGCCATAGGCGCCGAACATGGGCCGACTATAGACCGGCTGCGGTGTTGGGATCGAGGCATTCGGATCGCCCATCTGCGCACAGGCGATGGAGCCACCGATCAGCACCATCTCGGGCTTCACGCCAAAGAACGCCGGGTTCCACAGGACGAGGTCGGCGCGCTTGCCTTCCTCGATGCTGCCGATCTCATGGCCGATGCCATGCGCAATGGCCGGATTGATCGTGTATTTCGCGATGTAGCGCCGGACGCGAAAATTGTCGTTGTCGCCGGTCTCCTCGCTCAGCCGCCCGCGCTGTTTCTTCATCTTGTCTGCGGTCTGCCAGGTGCGGATCAGCACCTCGCCCACGCGGCCCATCGCCTGACTGTCCGACGCGATGATCGAAAACGCGCCCATGTCGTGCAGGATGTCCTCGGCGGCGATGGTTTCGCGCCGGATCCTCGATTCCGCGAAAGCCACGTCCTCGGGGATCGCCTTGTCCAGGTGGTGGCAGACCATGAGCATGTCGAGATGCTCTTCCAGAGTGTTCATGGTGAATGGCCGCGTCGGGTTGGTCGAGGAGGGCAGGACGTGTTCCTCGCCGCAGATCTTGATGATGTCCGGCGCGTGTCCGCCCCCCGCGCCTTCGGTGTGGAAGGCGTGGATGGTGCGGCCCTTCATGGCCTTCACCGTATTCTCGACAAAGCCGCTTTCGTTCAGCGTATCAGTGTGGATCATCACCTGCACGTCCATCGCGTCCGCCACGCTCAGGCAGCAGTCGATGGCGCCGGGCGTCGTGCCCCAGTCCTCGTGCAATTTCAGCGCGCAGGCGCCGCCCAAGACCTGTTCCTCCAGTGCCGCGGGCAGCGAGGCGTTGCCCTTGCCCGCAAAGGCCAGGTTCATCGGAAAGGCATCCGCCGCCTGCAACATCCGCCCGATGTGCCAGGGACCCGGCGTGCAGGTGGTGGCCAGCGTCCCATGCGCCGGGCCGGTGCCCCCGCCCAGCATGGTGGTCAGGCCGGAATGCAGGGCATCCTCGATCTGTTGCGGGCAGATGAAATGGATGTGGCTGTCAAAGCCGCCCGCGGTCAGGATGCGCCCTTCGCCCGCGATGGCCTCTGTCCCCGGGCCAACGATGATGTCGACGCCGGGCTGGGTGTCCGGGTTACCGGCCTTGCCGATCTTGTGGATGCGCCCGTTCTTCAGCCCCACGTCAGCCTTGTAGATGCCCGAGTGATCGACGATCAGCGCGTTGGTGATGACCGTGTCCACGGCGCCCTCAGCCCGTGTGGTCTGGGCCTGGCCCATGCCGTCGCGGATCACCTTGCCGCCGCCGAATTTCACCTCTTCGCCGTAAGGGCCGGTCAGGTCCTTTTCGACCTCGATGATCAGGTCGGTATCGGCCAGCCGCAGCCGGTCGCCGGTGGTGGGGCCGAACATGGCGGCGTAGTCAGAGCGTTTGATAGTGGCTGGCATCCTGTCCTCGTTCTTGTCATCGGCGGACCCTCTTCGGGTCCGGGCCGCGTCCTATTCCTTGAAAACCTCGTCCACAGGCACCTGCAGGGCGCTCGCGAGGGCGTTGGTCTGGTTGGCCATGCCCATCACGGCCAGCAGTTCGCCGTACATCTCGGGCGTCATCCCCTTGGCGCGGGCCGAGGCCGTGTGAGAATGGGCGCAGTAGGCACAACCGTTGGTGCCGGAGACGGCAACATAGATCATCTCCTTGACCAGCGGATCCAGCGCGCCGGGCGCCATCACCACCTTGAGCCGGTCCCACGTCGCCTTCAGCAGCGCCGGGTCATGCGCCAGCGCGCGCCAGAAGTTGTTAATGAAATACGTCCCGCGCACCGCGCGGATGTCGTCGAAAACCGCCTTTGCCTCGGCGCTCAGTTCCTCGTCGGACAACAGTTTGACCGTCGCCATTACATCCTCCACTTGGGTCCGCGCCGCGCCAGCCGCAGCGCGTTGGCCCGGGTCTGGCGATGCAGCGGGGCCAGCGCGGCGCCAAGGGGATCTTCCCCTTTCCAGGCCGCGCGGGTCGCCTGTTCCATCGCCAGCGGGAAATTCACTGCCTTTTCACGCATCATCCGTGCCGTCTCGGAGGGGGTCACGGACCACAGCCCGGCCATCCCCAGGACCCGCATGGCCACCACCGTTTGCGCCTCGGCCGCCATGCAGGCAAAGCGCGAGGCGGTGAGCCAGAGATCGAAAGGGGACAGCCGGACCATAGGCGTCACACCATCGCGAAAATGCGGGCAGGGCCACCGGTGCCGCGCGCATGTTTCGGGGCCCCCACGATCAGCGTGGCCCCGGAGGCCGGGACATTGCCGAGGTTCGCAATATTCTCGATCCCGTAGCGATTGGTCGGCAACCATGCGTAGTGCGCGTCGAAGGTGGCCGAGTTGCCCGGATCCAGCGACAGCGTGTCCGTCGCGATGGCCCGCGCGCCCGTTTCCTCGACCAGCATCTGGGCCGCCTCGACGTGGAAACCCGGGAAATGCATCACCCCGTCCCCATCCGCGTTGCGGAACCCGTCGGTGCCCAGCCTGGCGGTCCAGCCCGAATCCATCGCGACGCAGGCGCCCTCGGGGATATCGCCATGTGCGGCGATCCACGCCTTGAGGTCGTCAGGTGTCACCATCGTGTCAGCGTCTTCGGCAGCCCGGGCCGCGATATCCACCTTGACCAGCGGGCAGACCAGGCTGTCGACCGGGATTTCGTCCACCGACTGCCCATCGGCCGAGAAGTGCAGCGGCGCGTCCACATGGGTGCCGGTGTGTTCGTTGACCGTCAGGCTGTACAGGTTGAACCCGTCCTTGGCGAAATCGGCCCCCTTGTCGTAGGAAATACCCGGAACGCCGAAATAGGTCGGAAAGCTCTCGTCATAGGTATGAGTCATGTCGACGACACCGCTGCCGTGGCTTGCCGCCATCGCCGGTTTTGCCATGCCGGCCCCCAGAACGGCCCCGGCACCGGCAACGGCCCCCGCCCTGAAGAACGAGCGCCGCGACAGCATCCGGTCCTTGACCGAGTTCATCACGCATACATCGCACATGGTCTTTCCTTCCCTGGTTGGTTTCTGCAACCCCACCAGTCTGTGCCGACTCGGGCGCGTCAGTCCAGCGCGCCCATCACCTGTTGATTGAACCCGTAGACCCGGCGCGCCCCCGAAATCGGGATCAGGTTGACCTCGCGCGCCTGCCCCGGCTCGAACCGCACCGCCGTTCCCGCCGCGATATCAAGCCGGCATCCGCGCGCGGCGGTCCGGTCGAAATCAAGCGCGGGGTTGGCCTCGGCGAAGTGGTAATGAGAGCCCACCTGCACCGGGCGGTCGCCGGTATTGGCCACGCGCAGCGTCACCACCTCGCGGCCTTCGTTCAGGGTCAGCGTGCCCTCGGCGGGGAACAGCTCCCCGGGGATCATCTCCGGCCCCAGGCGATCAGGCCCGCAACCACGATCAGTGCCACGGCGGGCAACAGGCTCAGCCAGCTTTCGGCGCCATGCGGATGCATGTGCGAGCCGGGATGCGACATTGCGGGAGCGGCGGCCATGAGTGCGGCGCCAGTTGCGATCAGCTTTTTCATCCTTGTCCCTCGTCTTTCTTCTCTCTGAAAATACTCAATGTCACCGGATCGGATCGTGAACCGTCACCAGCTTGGTGCCGTCCGGAAAGGTCGCTTCGACCTGCACCTCGTGGATCATCTCGGGCACACCCTCCATGCATTGTTCACGCGTGATGACCTCGGCGCCCGCCTGCATCATGTCGGCGACGGATCGCCCGTCCCGGGCGCCTTCGACCACGGCGTCGGTGATCAGTGCAATCGCCTCGGGGTAGTTCAGTTTCACGCCGCGGCTCAGGCGCTTGCGGGCCACCTCGGCGGCCATCGCGACCAGCAGCTTGTCTTTCTCGCGCGGGGTCAGTTGCATGTCTTCAAAGTCTCCAGGATGTCGGCAGGGTGTCCCGGCTCAGCCGGTCCAGCACGGGCAGCAGGCTGCGCCGCAAATTCAGACTGTCGCGCGCCAGCATCCGCAGGATCAACAGATCCTCGCGCATCAGGGACACGCCGCAGGTCTCGGGCAGCATCGGCCGCAGGGCCGCCAGGTGCGCCTCGGCGTCGGGCGCGACATAGACAAGGCTGGCCATCGCGCCCGCACCGCCGCCAAGCGCCGGGCGCCGCATCCGCGCCTCCAGGTCACCGTCCAGCTGCACGGAATCAAGGTAGAGAGGTGAGCCCCCGCGCCAGACTTCGATCCGGTCATCGAAACGCACGTCGTGCAGATGTTCCCCCATCGCGCTGCGGCCAAAGATCACCGGTTCAACCAGCAAAAGGCGCGCATCCGAGGCCAGATCGGCCCGCAGGCGCCGTCGCAGGCGCGCACCTTCAAACAGGATCAACTCCTGCGGCAACCAGTGCAGACTCGCGTCGGCCCCGGCCTCGAGCCGCGTTTGGACCCTGGCGATGTCGGAACTCGCCTTGTAGGCACGTTCGGCCGCCTGGGTCGTCAGCGTCAGGTGAGAGCCGTGCCCTGCCGTGGCAGCGAGGTCCAGCCGGTCACCCCCGGTCAGCCCTCCCGACGTGTTGATGACAATGGCCTCGACCCCTGCCTGGCGGCGCGGAAACAGTGCCCGCAGGCAACCGGAGGTGCGCAAGCCGTCTATCGCCGATTGGTCGGCGCGTGACTTGGTCGACAGGTCAAGTGTGCCGCGCGCCCGGGGCAGCCTTGCCGCGGGCGCGGCCTCTCCCGTCCGGTCCTTGCGCATGTGCAGTGTCATGGTCCCCCCGCGACCTCTTTCGGCACGATACCGCCACTGCGGACCGGCCAATGCAACATGCTTGGGCACTTTCGCAGACAGGTGGCCGGAACTTTCGCTGACAAATTAGGCGTTCATGCCGGTTTCGGGTCAATAATTGGGCATTTCCTGCCACACACCTGTCAGCTCCCCTCCCGCGATTGACCGAAAGGCACCTGGGCCAGATGACTCGAGGCGCCCAGGCCGCGCTGCTCAGGAGATGGACGGAAAGGGCGTGTGGCGACCGGTCAAGTTCGCACCTCGGTCAGGCCGCCACACTGGATGCAACAAGTTGTTGCGGGGGAGGACCTAGTCGCTCGGAAACGTGCCGACAAGGGCCGCTCGCCCGCGGGGAGACAGGAATGAACCGTTTCACGAAACTTCTGTCCGGTGCTGCCGCACTGGCCATCATCGCGGGCAGCGCAAGCGCCCAGGACTGCACCATCAAGGTCGGCGTCCTGCACTCGTTGTCCGGCACGATGGCGATTTCGGAAACCACGCTGAAAGACACCATGCTGATGCTGGTGGCGGACCAGAACGAAAAAGGCGGCCTGCTGGGCTGCGAGCTTGAAGCCGTCGTGGTCGACCCGGCCTCGGACTGGCCGCTCTTCGCCGAAAAGGCGCGTGAACTGCTGACCGTGCACGAGGTCGACGTGATCTTCGGCAACTGGACCTCCGTGTCGCGGAAATCGGTGCTGCCGGTGATCGAGGAACTCAACGGCCTGCTGTTCTACCCGGTGCAGTACGAAGGCGAGGAATCGTCCAAGAACGTCTTCTACACTGGCGCCGCGCCGAACCAGCAGGCGATCCCCGCCGTGGATTACTTCCTCGAGGAACTGGGCGTCGAGAAATTCGCCCTGCTGGGCACCGACTACGTCTATCCGCGCACCACGAACAACATCCTGGCCAGCTACCTGGCATCGAAGGGCATCGCCGAAGAGGACATCTTCGTCAACTACACGCCCTTCGGTCATTCTGACTGGGCCACCATCGTCGCGGACGTCGTCGCCCTGGGCGAGGACGGCAAGCAGGTCGGCGTGATCTCGACCATCAACGGCGACGCCAACATCGGCTTTTACAAGGAACTGGCCGCCGCCGGCATTTCCGCTGACGATATCCCGGTTGTCGCCTTCTCGGTCGGTGAAGAAGAGCTTTCGGGCCTCGACACCGTGAACCTGGTCGGTCACCTGGCCGCCTGGAACTACTTCCAGTCCGCCGAAACCGACGCCAACGAGGCATGGGTCGCCGCGTGGAAGGCCCGCATGGGCGAAGACCGCGTGACCAATGACCCGATGGAAGCGCATTACATCGGTTTCAACATGTGGGTGAACGCCGTGACCCAGGCCGGCACCACCGACGTGGATGCTGTCCGCACCGCCATGTACGGGCAGGAATTCCCGAACCTGACCGGCGGCACCGCGGTCATGCTGCCGAACCACCACCTGACCAAGCCGGTGTTGATCGGCGAGATCACAGAGGACGGCCAGTTCGACATCATCAGCCAGACCGACCCGGTTCCCGGCGACGCCTGGACCGACTTCCTGCCGGAATCGGCTGTGCTGAAGTCGGATTGGAAAGACCTCGGCTGCGGCATGTACAACACCGAGACCGAGACCTGCGTCCAGATCAAGTCGAACTACTGATGATACCTCTCGGGGCGGCCGCCATGCCGCCCCGGCGACCAAGGTTACTCTGGCAGGGCGGCCCGACCGCCCTGCCCCACCCCCTCCCAAGACACAGGCTGACACATGCTCCGTGCCCTTCTTGCGGTTCTCCTGATCGCGTGGCTGCCCGCGCCCGGCTTCTCCCAGGATCTGCAATCGCTCCTGCAAGAGCACCAGGAGGAAGTCGCCAAGCCGTCGCGCCGCACCGTCACCCCTGTGCTCGAGGCGCTGTCGGCTTCCGGCCTGCCCGAGGTGCCGCGCTTTCTGGAACGCTGGCAGGGCAAGGCCGTCTACGTCCGTGAAGCGGACGGGCTGTTTTTCTACATCGAGGAAACGGGCGACACGCTGACCCTGCTGGACCTCACCAGCGGTGACGCCGTCGCGACCGGCGTCGCATCGGATGCTCTCGACCAGATCAAGCCGAACGGCGGGGTACGCCGCGCCATCGCCGAAACGCTGGTCCAGTTCCAGCTTTCCGACCCCGACATCACCAAGCGCCAGGACGCCGTCGATGCCATCGCGCGCGGGCTGGATCCCAGCCAGATTCCTCCGCTCGCCGCCTCCATCGACGGCGAACCGGACGCCGCGCTGAAAACGCGCAAGGAACGTCTGCTGAATTACCTTGTCGCCCGTTTCGGTGACACGTCCGAAGCCCGCATCGAGGCCATCGAGGCGCTGTCCTCCGACCTCAGCGTCGATGCCCGCGCCGTCCTGTCCCAGATCCTCGCCACCCGGACCGAAATCGCCGAGGACCTACCCGAGGACGCGAATATCGCCCGCGTTCTTGTGCCCGGAACCGATCTGCCCGAGGCCGAGGCCTATGCCATGATCGGAGAACAGACAGACCTGCCCGCGCTGGTCGATGCCTCTTCGATCCGCACGACGCTGGAACGCCACGTCGAGGACGGCAAGGTCGGCGGTATCCCGGTCGGCCAGCTTGGCACGTCCGACCGGCGCCTGCGCGCCTATGACACCCTGGCCGAGGCCGGAACGCTGCCGCCGCGCGCCACGCCCGAGATCATCGCCGAAACCCTTGCCGCCTGGACCATCTACGAGGCTTACGACGAGCCGGACAGTGCCATCACCGATGCCGCCGAAAGGACCCAGGACGCGGTTCAGACCCGCGTCGGGATGAGCCAGGCAGGCGATCTCGCGCTGGACGCCATCTCGCTGGCCTCGATCTACTTCCTCGCCGCCATCGGTTTGGCCATCACCTTTGGCGTCATGGGCGTCATCAACATGGCGCATGGCGAATTCATCATGATGGGCGCCTACACCGGCTACGTCGTCCAGCTTTTCATTCCCGATTACACGCTGTCGCTCATCGTCGCCCTGCCGCTGGCCTTTGCCGTCACCTTTGGCGCCGGCGTGGCGATGGAACGCCTGGTGATCCGCTGGCTCTACAACCGCCCGCTGGAAACCCTGCTGGCCACCTTCGGCGTCTCGATTGCCCTGCAGCAGCTGGCGAAGAACATCTTCGGCACCCAGGCCCGCCCGCTGACCTCGCCCGACTGGCTGGACGGCGCATGGCAGATCAACGACGTGATCGCCATCAGCTATATCCGCATCGCCATCTTCGTGCTGGCCCTGCTGTTCCTGGCCCTTCTTCTTTTCATCCTGAAACGCACCCGGCTGGGGCTGGAGGTACGCGCCGTGACACAGAACCCGCGCATGGCTGCCTCGATGGGCATCAACCCGGACAGGATCAAGATGATGACCTTCGGCCTGGGCTCTGGCATCGCCGGGATCGCCGGTGTGGCCATCGGGCTTTATGCCAAGGTGACATCGGAAATGGGCGCCGACTATATCGTGCAAAGCTTCATGACCGTGGTTGTGGGCGGTGTGGGCAATGTCTGGGGCACGCTCGCCGGTGCCTTCATGATCGGCACGCTGCAAAAGGGGATCGAATGGTTCAACCCGTCGAACACCCTGGCGGCACAGACCTACATGATCCTCTTCATCATCCTCTTCATCCAGTTCCGTCCCAAGGGCATCGTCGCCCTCAAGGGCCGCGCGGCAGGAGACTGAGACCATGCGCACCCTGTTCTGCAGCCATAGCCACGGCGTCCTGATCCCGCACACATGTGGCGCCGCCACCGGCACCAGCGCGCACGCCCCGTCTTCCTTGGGCCCGAAACACGCCGGGGGAGGCCGCAGGCCGGGGGCAGAGCCGCCCGATGCCCGAAACCGCCCCCCTGCCCCCGACCGGAGCAATCCCAAGAACGGAGCGCCGAAATGAACCGCAGCTTCATTGCCCGGAACCCCTCGGTTCTCTGGTTTCTCGCCTTCCTCGGGATCTTCACGCTGGCCGTCACCCTGATGGCCGAGGCGACCGGGACGGGCTTCATCTCCACCAGTTTCGTCAAGACCCTGGGCAAGACCCTGTGCCTGTGCCTCGTCGCCATCGCGATGGACGTGGTCTGGGGCTATTGCGGCATCCTCAGCCTGGGCCATTTCGCCTTTTTCGGGATCGGCGGCTACGCCATCGGCATGTGGCTGATGTATGCCCGCACCGAAACCATCGTCACTGACAGTATGGCCGCACAGGTGGTCCCGCCCAGTCCGCAAGAGGTTTCTGACGCCATTGCCAGCCAGATCTTCGGCGTGGTCGGGGCGTCCGAGTTCCCGCCGATCTGGGCCTTTGCCCATTCCCTGCCCCTGCAACTGTTGATGGTGGTGCTGGTCCCGGGCCTCTTGGCGCTGGTCTTTGGCTGGCTGGCCTTCCGCTCGCGCGTGACCGGCGTCTATCTCTCGATCCTGACCCAGGCCATGACCCTGGCGCTCTCGCTTTACCTGTTCCAGAACGACAGCGGCTTGCGCGGCAACAACGGCCTGTCCGGCCTGCAAAACATCCCCGGATTCGAGAGCACCCCGCAAAGCATGGTCTCGATGGTCTTCTTCTGGGCCTCAGCCCTGGCGCTTGCGCTGGGATACATCCTCTTCGCCTGGGTCGTCTCGGGCAAGATGGGCAGCGTGATCCGCGCCATCCGCGACGATGAAACCCGGGTGCGCTTCCTCGGCTACCACGTCGAAAGCTACAAGCTCTTCGTCTTCACCCTGACGGCGGTGATCGCGGGCATCGCGGGCGCGCTCTATTACCCGCAGGCCGGCATCATCAACCCGGCGGAAATCGCCCCCATCGCCTCGATCTACCTTGCGGTCTGGGTCGCCATCGGCGGGCGCGGACGGCTCTATGGCGCGGTAATGGGCACCGTCTTCGTCACCCTCGCCTCGAGCTGGTTCACCGGCGGCGGCGCGCCCGACATCAACCTCGGCTTCTACACCATCCAGTGGACCGACTGGTGGCTTGTTCTGCTGGGCCTCTCGTTCGTCGCCGTCACCCTGTTCGCACCGCAGGGCCTGGGCGGGCTGGTCGACAAGATCGCGAGGAAATCATGAGTAAGACCCTGCTAGAACTGTCCGGCGTTTCGGTCTCCTTCGACGGGTTCAAGGCGATAAACTCGCTCTCCTTCCAGATCGGAGAGCCCGAGTTGCGCGCCATCATCGGCCCCAATGGCGCCGGCAAGACCACCTTCATGGACATCATCACCGGCAAGACAAAGCCGGACGAGGGCCATGTCCTGTGGGGCGACAAGGGTATCTCGCTGCTGGGCATGTCGGAATCCGCAATCGCCCGCGAAGGCATCGGCCGCAAGTTCCAGAAACCCACCGTCTTCGAGGCGCAAACCGTCCGTGAGAACCTGGCGATGGCGTTAAAGAACCCGCGCGGCCCCTTCGACGTCTTGTTCTACAAGAAGACGAAACGAGGCGCCGAGCGCATCGAGGAAATCGCCGAACAGACCGGCCTGACCGACAGTCTCACCCGCCCCGCCGGCGAACTCTCCCACGGCCAGAAACAGTGGCTGGAGATCGGCATGCTGCTGGCGCAGGAACCGCGGCTCCTGCTGGTCGACGAACCCGCCGCCGGCATGACCCCGGCAGAACGCGAAAAGACCACCGAAATGCTGGTCGAGGCGGCCAGGACCCGGGCCGTCGTCGTGGTCGAACATGACATGGAGTTCGTCCGCCGCCTGAATTGCAAGGTCACCGTGCTGAACGAGGGATCGGTTCTGGCCGAGGGCTCGATCGACCATGTCACCAGCAACCCGCAGGTGATCGAAGTCTACCTGGGCCGCTGAACGATGCCTTGCCGCTTCTTCTTGGTGAAAATACCCCAATGCGCCCACGTTCCCGCGCGCGGCGCCCGGACGACAGGAAAGCCCACCCCATGCTGAGCCTCTCCGACCTGACACTGCACTATGGCCACAGCCAGATTCTCTACGACATCTCGATGGAGGCAAGACCCGGCGCGGTCACCTGCCTGATGGGCACCAACGGCGTGGGCAAGACATCCCTGCTCAAGGCGATCTCGGGCACTCATGCGCGGTCCGGCGGCGCGATGGTGCTGGACGGGGCGGACATCGCCCGCACGACACCAGCGCACGCGCTGGCGCGGGCCGGGGTCGGATACGTCCCGCAAGGCCGCGACATCTTTCCCCTGATGACCGTGAAAGAGAATCTCGAGACCGGATATGCCTGCCTGCCCAAGTCGGACTGGGGCATTCCGGACGAGACATTCGAGCTTTTCCCGATCCTCAAGCAGTTCCTGGCCCGCCGTGGCGGCGATCTTTCGGGTGGCCAGCAGCAGCAACTCGCCATCGCCCGCGCGCTGATCGCACAGCCCAAGCTGCTGCTGCTGGACGAGCCCACTGAGGGGATCCAGCCGAACATCATCAAGCAAATCGGAGAGGTCATCAAATACCTCCGCCAGAAGGGCGACATGGCCATCATCCTGGTCGAGCAGTTCTTTGATTTCGCTTACGATCTTGGCGATCACTTCATTGCGCTGGAGCGTGGCCGGGTGATCCACAATGCGCCCAAGGCGGACACCCCGCGCGAGGTCCTTCTGAAGAAGGTGTCGGTCTGATGCCGACAATGGACCCTTGACTCGTAAACCATTTCTCCACAGCTGCCAACGCACGCAAGTTTAGTAAAACAAGGCCCAAGAAGCCCCCACCCCGCCACCGGCAGTGACAGGCTTGTTAACCTATGGGCGCTTTAATCTGCCGTACCGACCCGATCATTTACGGAACAGCAGATGACCAAGGACCTTCAACAGAAACTCTCGCACTTCCAGCTGGACGGCGAAAACGCAGGTTTGCTGCGTGAGGTCGGGGAACTTCTCAAACCCGAACTCGACGCGGTGCTGACAGCCTTCTACAAGCGCGCCCAGGCCAATCCCGATACCGCGGCCTTCTTCGACGGGCCGGAGCGGATGGAATACGCCCGCAATGCCCAGAAAAAGCACTGGACCCGCCTGCTGTCAGGAGAGTTCGACACGGAATACATGGCCTCGGTAGACCGGATCGGGCGCACACATGCCCGGATCGACCTGCCGCTTGATACCTACATGTCCGCCTATTCGCTGGCCACGACCGACCTTGTCGCGGCCCTGTTCAAACGCATCCCCAGGCGCAAGCGCAGCCGCCTTGCCATCATGGTCGGCGTTCTGACCCGGGCCTTCGCGCTGGACATCGAACGGGTTGTCGAAACCACGTTCCGCATCCTCGCAGAGGAACAGACCGCCGCCTTTGGCCATATCGACACCGCGATCGAGAAACTGGCACAGGGGGATCTGACCCATGTCATCCCCGGCCCCGACAGCAGCGACTATCCCAAGCGATTCGACGATGTACGGAGAAAGCTGAACGGCGCCACGGAAAACCTGAGGGAGACCATGACACAGGTCACGGGTACCATGTCGAACCTGGTCAAGATCATCGAGGAAGTATCGGCCGCGGCCGACGACTTGTCGGAACGCACGGCCAACCAGGCCGCATCGCTGGAAGAAACCGCCGCTGCGGTGCATGAACTGACCGAAAACGTGGCCAGCTCTGCCAAGAACACGCAAGAGGCCAACCAGGTCGCCGCGACGGCCTCGCAGACCGCGCTGGAAGGCGCGCGCACTGTCGAGGAAGCCTCTGGCGCGATGACCCGCATCCAGACCTCCTCGGACCAGATCACGCGGATCATCGGGCTGATCGACGACATCGCCTTTCAGACCAACCTTTTGGCCCTGAACGCGGGCGTCGAGGCGGCGCGCGCCGGCAGCGCGGGCAGCGGCTTTGCCGTGGTGGCCGAAGAGGTGCGGGTGCTGGCGGGCAATGCCTCGGACGCCGCGCGCCAGATCACCGAGCTGGTCTCGAACAGCTCGAAGGAAGTGACCAGCGGCGTCGACCTGATCGACAACGCAGGTCGCAACCTCAAGGCCATCGTGGAAAGCTTTGAAAAGGTCTCCGGGCTTTCCGCCGCGATCGCCGCCGCCTCCAGCGAGCAGTCCACCGCCCTCTCCGAGGTCAACTCCGCCGTCAGCCAGATGGATTCGGTCACCCAGCAGAACGCGGCGATGGTGGAACAGACGACCGCCGCCGCCTCGATCATGCGCCAGAACGCCACCGAAGTGGCCGCCGCGCTGGCGGGACT
Organism: Antarctobacter albus; assembly: GCF_900101505.1. GTDB lineage: Bacteria > Pseudomonadota > Alphaproteobacteria > Rhodobacterales > Rhodobacteraceae > Antarctobacter > Antarctobacter albus. The sequence goes on along the minus strand of NZ_FMZI01000003.1, from coordinate 62,322 downwards.
AAAAATCGGCGGAACGGCTGCTCAGCGCACCCCCAGACCGACCGCGCAGAGCCAGGCCGCCTGACTGTCGCGCGCGCTCACCGCAGGCAGGGAAAGGCGGCCCGGATCGCACTTTCCCGCGCCGCCTCCAGGTAAACAGGCCGATGCGTGGCCAGGATATGCCGCGCCTCGGCCTTTGCCCTTGTCCGCGCCTCTTCGGCCCCGGCCAGTTCCCAGCTGCGTGGATCGCTGCGGTCCGCGAGGCGCGGATAGAGATAGTCCCGTTCCATCGCCGCGCGGGTCTGGTCCGCCCCCAGGAAATGCCCCTGGCCAAGGACGGCGTCCCGGATCGCCTCGACACCCAGCGTGTCCTCGCTGACCTCGATCCCGCGCAGCACCCTTTGGACGGCCCCCAGCATCTCGTTGTCCAGGACAAAACCCTCGTAACTGGCGCCCAGCAAGGCGGCGGTCATGCCCGCGCTCTCGTAGACCAGGTTGCCGCCCGCAAGCCCCGCCGCCAGCGCCGTCATCGCCTTTTCCATCCCGTACTGCGCATCCACCGTCTTGGCGTCCGTCATCGAACAGGCCACCCCAGACGGCAGATCCAGCCAGTTCGACAACTGCGCCGATGCCGCGTTCATCAAAGCGACCTCTCCGCCACCGCCCGAAAAGGACCCCGTGCGAAGATCCACGACGAAGGGCCAGTTCGAAAAGACCATCGGATGCCCCGGTCGGATGGCATGGACCATGACCAGGCTGGCCAGCGTTTCGGCCAATGACTGCGCCAGGAACCCCGCCAAAGTCGCCGGCGCCGTCGCCCCGGCCTGTGCCGCGGTGATGCAGGACAACGGCATGTTGGCAGCGATGCAGGCATAGACCACCTCGACAGCATCGGCCCCATACCGCATGGGCGAGATCACCGGGCTGATATGCGCCTTTAGGAAAGGGCGGGCGGAAAACGCGCCCTCGCCTCCCAGCGCCATGTCCATCATCGCCACGACGGGCGCCACGTTTTCGGCCAGGGTAAAGGCGCTGGCCACCGGCTTTGTCGTCCCGACCAGCAGCGCGAAGGCGGTGTTCAGGTCCAGGTCGCGGGCGTCGGACACATCGGTGGCGATGCAGCACCGGGTAAACCAGCTGATGTTTTCAAGCGCGTCCTGCAGGCGGGTGAAATCCCGCAGGTCCTGCAGGGTGGCCGCCCTGTAAAACCCGCTGTCCAAGTCCACGACCTGCACCGCCGCCCCGCCGGTGCCAAAATACACCCGGTCACCGCCCACCTCGATGTCGCGGGCGGGATCGCGGCCGTGAAGGACAAAGCGTTTTGCCGCCCGGTCCACCGCCGCATCGACCAGCGCAGCCGGAAACAGGACCCGCGGGCCTTGCGCCTCGGCCCCGACGGTCAACAGATCGGCCCGTAGCCGGTCGGGGACCTCGCCCATGCCCAGTTCTGCCAGCAGGCGCTTGGCGGCAGCATAGATCGCCACGATGTCGTCATCGCTCAACGGTGCGTATTGCCCGCCAACCTGGCCTGGCGGCGCCGGACTGGCCAGCCCCTTGGCCCGGGCTGCATGACGCGCAAGACGACCGCCAGGCCGCCTCCCCTCCCGCACCTGGCGCAGGCCGCGCTGATCCTTTTCGATATCCATGCGGATCACTACGGGCTGTACCGCCGCACATGACAAGCCGCCGCATGCACCTGAAGACTTTCAAAAACTCCTTTTTCGAGGCGCTTAAGTCACGAAAGCCGCCTTGCCCAAGTGTCGGAGTTCGCCCCCGATTGGCAACAGCAGCAGGAGGCCCGCACATGAAGACCACCACTCGCGCCGTCGTCATCGGCGGGGGCATCGCCGGATGTTCGACGCTTTACCACCTGACACAGGAGGGGTGGACCGATGTCATGCTGCTGGAACGGGACGAGCTGACCTCTGGTACGACCTGGCATTCCGCGGCGCAGGTGACGAATTTCGGCATGACTCAGACGATGGTCGGCCTGAAAAGCCATTCCATCGCGCTCTACAAGGAATTGTCCGAGGACCCGGAGTACCCGATCACCTACCACCACGCCGACGGTGGCATTCGGTTGGCCAACACCGGGGCGCAGATGGACGGCTATCGCCATTTCGCCAGCATGGCACGGGGCATGGGGGTGCATTTCGAGATCATCGACGCCCAGGAGTGCGCCCGCCGCCACCCGCTGATTTCCACCGACAACCTTGTCGGCGGGCTCTGGGATCCGCTGGACGGCGACATCGACCCGGCGCAATTGTGCCAGGCCCTGGCACGGCGGGCCCGAAAAGCCGGGGCAGAGGTGCATCGCAACACGCCTGTCACCGCCCTGCGCCAGTTGCCGGACGACAGCTGGATCGTCACCACGCCCCGGGGCGAGATCCACACCGAGGTCGTCGTCAACGCCTGCGGCTACCGCGTGAACGAGGTCGGGGCGATGATGAGCGTGCACCATCCGGTCATGTCGATGGAACACCAGTACTTCGTGACCGAGGAAATCCCCGCGATCCGGGACGCGGGGCACCGGATGCCCCTGCTTCGCTGCCCGATCTCCGACTACTATTGCCGACAGGACAAGACCGGGCTGCTGATTGGCTTCTACGAACAGGACTGCCGCACCTGGGGCATGGACGGGATCGACCCGAACTTTACCAACGCGCTCTGCCCCGACGATCTGGACCGTATCATGGACGTGCTGGAGGGCGCCTTTGCCCGGATGCCTGCCCTGCGCGACGCGGGCATCCATACCATCGTGAACGGTCCGATCACCTATACCATCGACGGCGCGCCGCTGGTCGGGCCGATCCCGGGCAAGCGCAACGCCTATTGCATCATCGGGTTGCGCGCGGGCCTGGGAGAAGGCGGCGGGCACGGTTGGCTGCTGGCCCAGCAGATCGTGCATGGAGAGGCAATCTACGACACCTGGGCGCTGGACCCGCGCCGCTATGGCCCGCACACCAATGTCGAGCTGACCGCCCGCATGGCCGTGCAGGAATACCAGAACGAGTTCCGCTTTCACTTTCCCAACGAACACCGCCCGGCGGGCCGCATGGCCCGCACCACCCCCCTGACCCCGATCCTTAGGGCCGAGGGTGCACATTTTGCGCCGGTCAACGGATGGGAACGGGCCGAGGTCTTTGCCCCGGGCCTGCAGGTCACGCCCGGCTTCCGGTTTGACGAAACCCACGCGACGGTTGCCGAAGAGGTCCAGGCCGTCCACACCCGCGCGGGACTGGCAGAGATCAACGGGTTCAACCGCATCGAGATCACGGGCCGCGACAGGCATGCGTTTCTCGACCGGCTCTGTTGTGGTCGCGTCCCCCGGCAGGCGGGCCGCGTCGGGCTGGGTTACCTGCTCAACGATCATGGCTGCATCAAGGCAGAGGCGACCTTCGCCAACCTGCCTGCCTCCGACCGGGGCACGGACCGTGTCTGGTACGGCTCTGCCGCAGCTTCGGAACGGCACGATCATGACTGGCTGGCCGGGCACATGCGCCCGGGCGAGGACGTGCAATTGCACAGCCTGACGCAGGACATGAGTATCTTCGTGCTCGCCGGCCCCGGCGCCCGCGCGATCCTGTCCACGGTCGCGCGCGGCGACTGGTCCGCCAGCGGCTTTCCCTGGCTGTCCGCGCGCGAATGTTTCATCGGCTACGCCCCGGCCACCGTTCTGTCGGTCAGTTTCTCTGGCGAACTGGCCTATGAGGTCCACGTACCCAACGCCTCGCTTATGGCCGCCTATTCCGCCCTGCAAGAGGCCGGCACCGCGCAGGGGATGCGCCTGTTCGGCAGCCACGCGATCGAGTCCATGCGGCTGGAGAAGAGCTTTCTGCACTGGAAATCGGACCTGCTGACAGAGTACGACCCCTACGAGACCGGGTTGGGACGCTTCGTCTCGACCACCAAGGCATTTGTCGGGAAAGAGGCGCTGATGCGACGCCGGGCGAAGGGTCCGGGAAGGTGCCTTGTCACCCTGCGGCACGGGGCGACAGACCGTGTGGCCCAGCCCGGCGCCTCGATGATGCGGGACGGCAAGGTTGTCGGCACCGTCACCTCCGGCGCCTACGGGCACCGCACGGGGATGAACCTGGCGCTGGGTTTCGTCGTGCCCGACCTTGCCGCGCCGGGCAGCCGGGTGGAGCTGGACCTGCTGGGGGACCTGATCCCGGCAGACGTCATCCCGTCCAGCCCCTTTGATCCGGGCATGACGCGCCCCCGTACATGACCCTGTGCCTTGACCTTCCCCCAAGGGGAAGCCCTATCTGGTCAGGCGACCCTGTGCTGGGCCAGAAGAAAGGACGACAAGAACCATGCCGATCACCCCCCTCCACCGTCGCGGCCTGCTGATGGGCGCCCTTGCGGTCACCGCCCTGCCCGGCATGCTGCGGGCTGCCGCACCGGAGATCCACGTGCTCAAGGACCGCAATTGCGGCTGCTGCAGTTCCTGGGTCAAGATCCTGCGCCAAGAAGGATTTGCGGTCACCACCGAGGACACCCACAACGCGGCGCTGATCCGCTACAAGATGGACAACGGCATCCCGCCCAGGATGGCCTCGTGCCACACCGCGCGGATCGAGGGCTACCTGATCGAGGGTCACGTCCCCGCCGCGGACATCCGCCGCCTGCTGGAGGAACGCCCCGAGGCGCGCGGCCTCGCCGTGCCGGGCATGCCCTACGGCTCTCCCGGCATGGGGCCGGAGGACGAGCGCGAGGCCTACGACGTCCAACTGATCCTGCGCGATGGGACGACGCGCGTGTTCACCCACTACGACGCCGCCTGACGGCCCTGGCAAACGCGCCCCGGGCCTGCCCCGGGGCCTCTCCCCTTGCCCGCGAGGCGCTTTCGTCGCACAACTTGCGGGCAGTCCTGCCCCTTCACGCAGGCGCAGACAGGAGGAGACCCCATGCCGAAATTCGCCCTTGGCAAGACCGATCTCGAAGTCACCGAGCTTTGCTTTGGTGGCTCCGCCCTGGGCGACATGCCCGACACATATGGCTATTCGGTGGACGAAGACCGCGCGCGTGCCACGGTCGAGGCGATCTTTGACGGGCCGGTGAATTTTCTCGACACCTCGCGCAACTACGGGTTCGGCCGGTCCGAGGAACGGATCGGCGCCGTGATCAAGGACCGCGGCGGCCTGCCCGAAGGCTTTGTCCTGTCGACCAAGCTGGACCGCGAGATGGAGACCGGGCGCTTCGATGCCGCCCGCGTGCGCCAGTCGCTGGAGGAAAGCCTGGCGGCACTGAACCTCGACAGCATCCCGCTCCTGCACCTGCATGACCCGGAACATGCCCGCGACCTGGCCGAGATCACCGGCGATGGCGGCGCGCTGGACGAGTTGTTCAAGCTCAAGGAAGAGGGGCTGGCACAGGCCGTCGGACTGGCGGCGGGCAGGCTGGATGTGATGGAGCCGATCCTGCGCGCCTATCCATTCGACGCGCTGATCTCTCACAACCGGTTCACCCTGCTGAACCGCTCGGCGGATGCGATGTTCGACTATGCCTATGACAACGACATTGCCGTGTTGAACGCCGCGCCTTTTGCCAGCGGCGTGCTGGCCAAGGGCAGCGCTGCCATGCCGCGCATCACCTACCAGGAGGCCGACGATGCCGCCCTGGCCCCGGTGCGCGCCATCGAGGAAATCTGCGCCCGCCACGGCGTGCCGACCGGCCCGGCGGCACTGCAGTTCTCGCTGCGCGATCCGCGCATCACCTCGACCGTGGTCGGCGTGTCGAAACCCGAACGCGTACAACAGACGCTTGACTGGGCAGCAATGAAACTGCCGGAGACGCTCTGGGACGAGCTGTCGAAACTGCCCTTCTCGGACGAAGACCCCGAGGCCAACCGCGATTACAAACCGGGCTGAGGGCAACACGGGCGCAGGGCGGGGCTTGCCCCGCCGTCCCGGGTCACGCTTCCCTGGCCCAGTCTTCCCAGTCGTTGCCGTGCCAGATCACCTCGCCGTCCCAGGCAAAGGGGATCTGGTGCACCACCACATCCTCTCCGCGCATCAGCACAACGCGGTAGGACGGTTCCAGCGGCCCCATGCCCGAAAGCTTCGAGGGCGACAGGTTCGGGATCACCTGGTGCACCGTCGAGGCCACGCCGGAAAAAGGAATGCCTGCCAGCGTGCCCGACAGCGGTTCGTGCACATGACCAAAGAAAATGTGCACGATCTTGTCACGATGGGCCTTCAAGAGCGGCCTCAGCCCCGCCTGGTCACGGTCGTTCAGCGACAGCATGTCCGAGGACGGATCGCCCAGGTGCAACGGGTTGTGGTGAAAGAACAGGAACGCGCGGGCACAGCCCTCCAGCTGCGCCCGCAGCCAGTCCAGGCGCACCTCGCAGAAATGGCCCGCGTGGCTTTGCGGCTGGACCGTGTCGCAATAGATGAACCGCCCCTCGGGCAGGTCCTCGGCATGGTTGATGAAACCGGCCGCGTCGCGTGGATGTTCTGGGAATTGCTCCAGGAAGGCAGTCCTGTCGTCATGGTTGCCCACCATCAGGCGCACCGGGATCGGCAGCACGCGCAGTGCCTGTTTCAGCGCCGCATAGGCCTCGGGGTCTGCCCAATGGGCCAGGTCGCCGGTGATGACCAGCCGTACCGCGTCCGAATGATGCTCGGCGATATGGCCAAAGGCGCGGGCCAGGCGTTCGTGCGGGTCGATCCCCTCGATCAACATGCCCGGCACGCCCAGGTGAATATCCGACATGTGGATGAATTTCATGACACAGCCCCCGTCCGAATCGCCACGACCCTATGACAGCCGGATCACAGGATCACGACATCCGGACCAGGGCTTGCGGTTCAGGTGCGCAGGGGCCAAAGACACCGGCAAATTGACAAGCGGCGCAGGGGCGGCAACTCTGCCACCAGCCAAAAAACCGACAGGGGTAATTCCGATGAAACTCATGACTTTCACCGCGCTCGCCTGCGGCCTCGCGGGCGCCGCGCTGGCCCAGGACACTTGTGCCACCGGCAAGACCCTGACCGACGGCATGCTGACCATCGCCACCGGCAATCCCGCCTATTACCCCTGGGTCCTGGATGACGCCCCCGAAAGCGGCAAGGGATTCGAGGCCGCAGTGGCCTATGCCCTGGCCGGGGAAATGGGATTCGCCGCCGACCAGGTCACCTGGGTGCGCACCTCCTTCGACCAGTCGATCCAGCCCGGCGCCAAGAACTTCGACATCAACATGCAGCAGTTCTCGATCACCGAAGAGCGTGAGAAGGTCGTCGATTTCTCCGACCCCTACTACAGTTCCGCGATGGCGGTCCTGACCACGCAATCCGTGGTCGATGGCGGCGCGCAGCCCACCGTGGCCAGCCTGAAAACCCTGCTCTGGGGGGCTGATGCCAACACCACCGCCGTGCCGATGCTGATGGACCTGATCGGCCCGGACAAGCAGCCGATGCTCTACGGCGACAACGTCGACGTGACCGCGGCGATGCAGGCGGGCCAAATCGACGCCGCGCTCTTTGACCTGCCGACGGCGCTGTACCTCTCGGCCGTGGTGGTCGAAAACGGCACCATCCTGGGCCAGTTCCCGCCCGAGCGCAGCGACAGTCCCGACCAGTTCGGCCTGCTGATGGAAGAAGGCAGCCCGCTCAAGACCTGCGTGAACGAGGCCCTGGCCGCGCTGAAGGATAGCGGCAAGCTGGCCGCGATCGAGGCCGAGTGGCTGCAGGACGCCACCGGCGTTCCGGTCATCGAGTAATCGCGGAACGCGCCCCCGCTTCTTTGGTTTTCCAAGTACCTCGGGGGAGGCCCGAAGGGCCGGGGGCAGAGCCCCCCGCCCCGCCCCCCCCATGCCTGACGGACAGTTGATGCCCACCCGCAGACAGATCTTCGAGACCCGCCAGCGCCGACGCGCCAACCTGATCGCCGCCGGTTCGACCCTGGCGGTTGTCCTGGCCATTGTCGTGTTTGTGCCGATGGCTCCCGGCTGGGACCGGGTCCAACGCAGCTTTTTCAACGGCGAGGTCTTTGCCAAGACCTTTCCGGGCCTGCTCGAGGCCTTCCTCCTGGACATCGCGATCTTTGCCTGGTGCGCCCCTCTGATCGCGGCGCTGGGGCTGGCGGTGGCCATCGCGCGTGACCTGCGTACGCCCGCGCTCTACCCGGTGAAACTGGCGGCGATCCTCTACACGGATATCTTTCGCGGCCTACCGGTGATCCTGGTCATCTACTTGATCGGCTTCGGCATTCCGGGACTGGGCCTGCCGCGCCCCTGGAACTCACCCTATATCTGGGGGTCGCTGGCACTGGTGCTGGTCTATTCCGCCTATGTCGCCGAGGTCATCCGCTCCGGCATCGAATCGATCCACGAAAGCCAGCGCGCGGCGGCGCTGTCGCTGGGCCTGTCGCCGTCCGATGCGATGCGCTTCGTGATCCTGCCGCAGGCGATCCGACGCGTGGTGCCCGCCAACATGAACCTCTTCATCGCGCTGCAAAAGGATGTGGCCCTGCTCAGCTTCATCGGCCCGGTCGAGATCTTCCGCCAGGCCGGTGTCTACAAGTCGCTGCTGGCCAATTTCACGCCCTATGTCGGCGCCGCGCTGATCTTTCTGGCGATCACCATCCCCGCGACCCGCTACGCCGACCACCTCATGAACCGCCAGCGCAAGGCCCGCAGCTGATGCCGACACTTTCCCTGAAAAACGTCCGCAAGAGCTTTGGCGGCAACGAGGTCCTGCGCGGCATCGACCTGGACATCACCACCGGCCAGATGATCTGCCTCATCGGCGCATCCGGGTCCGGTAAATCCACGCTGCTGCGCTGCCTGAACCTGCTGGAACCGATCGACGACGGCACCATCACGCTGGACGGGACGGACATCTCCGAGCCCGGCTTCGACCCGCAGCCGGTGCGCCAGCGCATCGGCATGGTCTTCCAGAGCTACAACCTGTTCCCGCACATGACGGCGATGGACAACGCCATGCTGGCGCCGCGCCGCATCCACGGTCACAACCGGGCCGCACTGGAACCGCGCATTGCCGAGCTGTTCACCCGTTTTGGCCTGGGCGACCGGATGCAGCACTATCCCGACCAGTTGTCCGGCGGACAGCAACAGCGGGTCGCCATTGTGCGGGCGCTGGCGATGCGCCCCGAAATCATGCTGTTCGACGAGATCACATCGGCACTGGACCCCGAGCTGGTGGGCGAGGTTCTGGATGTTCTTAGGCAACTGCGGGCCGAAGGCATGACGATGGTCCTGGCCACGCATGAGATGGGTTTTGCGCGTGAACTTGCGGACACGGTCTGCTTTCTCGACCAGGGCCGCATCCTCGAATCCGGGCCGCCCTCGCAGGTCTTTGGTGCACCGCAAGAGACCCGCACGCGGGCCTTCCTGTCCCGCGTATTGTAGCCACCGGGCGCCCCACCCCCGCCTAGCCCCTCTCAAATACCGGAATTTGCCCGACTTTTTGCAGGGTCGGGTTTTCCTTCGTTGACGCAACGGCCCCTTCTGAACAAACTGAAATCATCTTGATGACAAACCTTTTTTCGAAGGATGGATACCGTGCGTACCGCCGCTGCAATGGCCACACTGATCACCTCGCTGGGACTGGCGGCCTTTTTGCCCGTTCAAACCCGGGCGCAGGAGTTCGTCGGTTTCGACCGGACGAGCTTTGGCAGTGTCGTTCTGCGCCGAAACCAGACGGCAGGCGGCGGCAGCGACATCAACCTCGAACTTGCCATCGGCGACTACAACAACGAGCCGATCCTGAACTATTCCCCCAACAGCGTCTTTTCCAAGATGGGGCTGGCCGTGGGCCGTCTGGACATCCTCACCGATACCGGCGTCTACCCCTGCACCGCCTTCATCGTCGACGACAAGCACATCCTGACCAATCATCACTGCGTGCCCGGCATCCTCGACAATGAACGGGCCGGTGCCACGCGGATCGACTCGATCCTTTTCGTGGCCGGCTATCGCCAGCCGGGCGTCGACGAGGGAACCCGCCGCTACACGGTCGTGCCGACGCCGGTCGAGACCTCCAAGGATCTCGATTACGCAGTGCTCGAGGTGATCGGCGATCCCTCGGCCGATTTCGGCACGCTGGACCTGGCCGCCGTCACGCCGCAGGACAACGATCCCTACTGGGTCATCGGCCACCCGATGGGAGAAGCCCAGCGCATCAGCCGCGAGAAGTGCCGCGCCAATGCGCCCGCCCTGTCGAACCGCCAGCTGCTGCACACCTGCGACACGCTGCCGGGCAACTCCGGCTCGCCGGTGATCGACGCCTCTCTGCAAAAGGTCGTCGGCCTGCATCATGCCGGGTCGAACCGCGACGCGGTCAACTATGCCATCCCGATGGCCGACATCCTGGCCCAGTCCACGGTGCTCAAGGCCGCCGTCGTGCCCGGCGCCCCGGACCCCGTCACGCCACCGCCGGCCCCGGCACCCGGCGAGGAGGGCAGCGGCCGGCCGCTGCCGCCGGAAGAGCTCGCCCCGGAACTGGCGCTGTGCGACGCGCTCTATGCCGAGGCCAAGGAATTCGACGAATGCTTTGCCTACGAGGCCTACCTGCAGGTCTGCGGCGACCACGGCTATTCGATCCTGGCCAAGTCCTATGTCGCGCGCCAATGCACCATTGCCGAGACACCCGAAGAGCCGGTTCCCCCAGTGATCGATACCCGCCCCGAAGAACCGCTGCTGTGGTGGTGCACTTCGCCCAACCTCAACACGACCGAGCGCACGATCTGCGGTGACCGCTACCTTGCCGGCCTCGACGAGGAAATGGAGCGCGCCTACAAGAACCCCGCGCGCCCGGTGAGTGCATCCGACCAGCAGAGTTGGCGCATAAACACCCGCGATCGCTGCGGCGCAGACACGGATTGCATCTCGCGCGTGGTGATCGACCGTATCACCTTTCTCAAGACGCCGGAAAAGGTGGTGACACCGCCGCCCAGCCGCACCTTCCCGATGTATGTCACCGGGACCGATCACCTGAACGTCCGTTCCGGGCCGGGCACGCAATACGGCGTCGTCAACCGGATCGACTTTGGCGACAAGGTGACCGTGCTGAACCAGAACGGCGGCTGGAACAACGTGCGCCTGTCGAACGGCCAGGACGGCTGGGTCTCCAACCGCTACCTGGCTTCGGACAAGCCGCGCCAGCGCCCGGTGACGCAATGTACCGCCACCGTGGTGAACCTGAACCACTACAACAGTCACACCCGCAACAACGGGAGCGGCTTCCTGAACATCCGGACGCAAGCCAGTACCCGCGGCCGGATCATCTCCGAGACATATCTCGGCGACACCCTCAGGGTGCTGAACCAGAGCGGCAACTGGGCCCAGGTCCGCTGCCTCTCGGGACAGTGCCAGAACCCCCACCGGGGCAGAGGCGGAGTGACCGGCTGGGCCTCGAAGAAATACCTCTCGATCCGGTGCCAATAATTCGAATTCCACCCCAATCCCTCTTTGAACAGGAGAAGATGTTATGCAACCCAACGACCTGATGAAGGTGAGCGTCATCGCCCTGACGACCGCTTTCGGCCTGCCCGCACTGGCGCAGGACCAGACCAAGCTGGTCGACCCGGAGGAGCTGGATTACCAGTTGCCCGCCGATGCGACCGCCCAGGAAAAGGCAGCATACGCGGTTCTGGACAAGTACTGCGCCGACTGCCACCAGCAAGGCGCGCTCGGCGACGGGCTGACCACGCCGAAGGCGGGTTTCGGCCACGTCCTCGACCTGCGCCGCCTGTCCCATGACCCCAAGTTCGTGGCCGTGGGCGAACCGTCCAAATCCAAGCTGTACCAGGTCATCACCGGCGGCGCGCCGGCGATGCCCGACAACTGCTGGGACCCCAGCTGCGTGCCGAACGAGGCAGAGCTGCAGCAACTGCAGGACTGGATCGTCGCTCTGGGTGACACCGCGCCCGAGCCGCGCACCTACATCTCGCTTGCGGACATGTACGCGATGGCCCATGCCGACATGCAGAGCCTGCCGACCAACCGTCGTGACCGCGTCCGCTATATTTCGATGCGGCCGATGTGGAACGACCCGGACGTCACCGACGAGAACTACACCGCCTACCTGGCGGCGACGGTCAAGCTGCTGAACGCGCTGAGCTGGAACCCCAACGTCTACAAGTTCGAAAAGGTCGACGAGCACGGCATCCTGCTGCGCGTCTTCCTGCCCGATCTCGACTGGACGCATGAAACCTGGGGCTACATGGAAGCGCAGTACCCCTACGGCATGGAAAGCGACACCGACCCCTACCTGGGCTCGCTGCAGCACCTGGCCGGGACCAAGATCCCGATCATCCGCGCCGACTGGTTCGCCGCGACCGCTTCGGTTTCGCCGATGTACTATGACATGCTGGGCCTGCCCGACACGGTGCATGGGCTGGAAAAGCTGCTGAACATCGACATGAAGAAGAACATCCTGAACGAGCAGGTCATCCGCGCCGGCTTTCAGGACTCGGGCGTGTCGACGCACAACCGCCTGATCGAACGTCACCCGATGGGCACCGGCTTTTTCTGGACCTCCTATGACTTTGCCGGGTCGGCCAAGCGTCAGAGCTTCTTCGAGTTCCCGCTGGGTCCGACAGAGGCCTACGGCCCCGATCTTGCCTTCCTCCACGATGGCGGCGAGTCGATATTCACCCTGCCCAACGGCTTCCACGCCTATTACCTCAACACCGCCGAAGGCGATCGTCTGAACGTCGGCCCGACCTCGATCGTGCGCGACACCGACTATCCCGACGGCACCGGCGAGGTGGTCAACGGCATCTCGTGCATCTCGTGCCACTCCAAGGGCATGCGGTTCAACGACGACACCGTGCGTGACGTCGCCCTGAACAACCTGTCCCTGTCGGCCTCGGCGCGTCAGACCATCGACGCGATCTATCCCGGCAAGGATGTCGTGAACGAGTACTTCCAGCGCGACATGGAAGCCTTCCTGGACACCCTGGCCAGCGCAGGCATCGAACCCGACACCAAGGCCGCAGGCCTGGAGCCGGTGCGCGGCCTCTTCGTCTACCACGTCGACTACTTCATCGACTTCGACCAGGCGGCCAACGAACTTGGCCTGACCTCGGACGCGCTGCGCAGCCGGATGGCCTTTGCCGGGCACGAGATGGCCAGCCTGCTGACCCGTCTCGACACCTCGCCGATTGCGCGCGACGAATGGACGGCGGCCTACCCGGTCCTGCTTGAAAAACTGACGGACTACTACCCGTACAAGACCGACCATGTCGTGACGGCGGACCTGTCCTACTCGGTCAAGCAGGTGGTCAAGGACACCGACTACGAGCCGCCGGCCAAGAAGGTGAAAGTGATCAAGGACGATGGCTATGTGGACACCAAGGTCGTCAAGAAAGACGCCGACTACACGCCCACGGACAAGGACTATGTCGTGACCGGCAAGGAACCGATCAAGACGCATGACGACGCCAAGAAGTACGGCGACGACTATGATCCGGTCCAGCATTCGGCCGCGGCCCAGAGCCACCTGACCGTCTACACCGACAAGCCCACCTACAAGGTCGGTGACGAACTGCGGGTCTTCATCGAACCGCGCCACGACTGCCGCCTGACGCTGATCTCGATCGACGACGATCACGACAGCTGCGTGCTGTACCCCTTCCCGGGCCTCGATGACATCGTCATCCCGGGCGGCACCCAGTACGTCTTCCCGCCGAAGGGCGCGCTGCGCACCTCCGAACCGGGGCTGGAGACAATCCTGGCGATCTGCAACGGTGGCGACGCGGCCATCAAGAAGGCGACCCGCGATACCTCCAAGGTGTCCTGCGCAGCCGGTCACAAGACCGTCTCCAAGGATCACTACGAGGGCATCGTCAAGGAAACCCTCATTCTTGACCTCGACGCAGACGCCAAGGACAAGAAGCACACCGCAAGCGGCGTAGACTACCGCGCCGTGTCCAAGCACAACCCCGACGTGACCAAGGCCCAGATCTCGGTCGTGGTCCGCGATTACTGAGGAGACGAGAGCGATGCGAGAGCTTTTCCTTGGCGTCGCTCTCTGCCTTGGCCTGCCCCCTGCGGCAGGCCTTGCGCAGAGTGGCGAAATCTTCATCCCGGGCGACGATCCCCTGGTAGATATCAAACCGCAGCCGAAAAGCGCGATGGCCAATTGCCTGCTAAACCCCGACGCAGCGACCTGCGCCGGTGTGGATATCGACCCGGACGGGATCGCGCTGGAAAGCGCGGGACCGGGGGTGGAGTATGAAACGCTGGTGCTGGACCTGGACAACAACAAGGTCACTGTCAGCAAGGCCCCCCCTCCGCCCACACCGACCTACACCGACACGGCGAAACCCAAGCCCCAGGAGCCCGTGACGGCGCGCTACGACGAGCCGAAACCTTTGAACTACGACGCTCCTGAACCGCCCAAGACGGGCAAGGTCGTGATCCCGTCAGTCGCTATCACAATCGAATTCGATTATGACAGCGACAAGGTCCGGCAGGACCAGAGCGGCAAGATCAACACGCTGATCGCCGCACTGAACGATCCCGCGCTGCAGGGCACCTCTTATGCGGTCGTGGGCCACACCGATGCCGTTGGCTCGGCAGGCTACAACTGCGATCTCAGCCTGCGCCGCGCGGCCTCGGTGACGCGTATCCTGGAAGGGGCCTATGTGGGCGTGCCGCTCTACCCGGTCGGCTGGGGGGAATATGTCCTCAAGAACGAGGCCTACCCCGACGCGCCGGAAAACCGCCGCGTGACCTTCATGCGCCTGCCCAACACGCCCGGCGCCGTCCTGCAGACCGCAACCACGGTCTGCCAGTACTGACACCGCGGGCCCCGCCCGTCACCGGGCGGGGCCTATGTCCTAAACCGTTCTCCTGTCCCAGGTGGGCCGCAAATAGCACGGTTTGACACTTGCCTGACCCGGAATGGCACAGCTACCTTGTCATGGGCGCGCCGCCTCTGGGCATTACCTTCCGGGCAAGGACAGAATTTCGAATGGACTCCAATCACGACACGGGCGGGCCGCAGCGGGCCCCGCTGGCCAATTTCCTCACCTATCGCTTTGCCAGGGTGCAGTCCAAGCTCAACGCGCAGGCCTCGCGCATCCTGCGGGAACACTCGGGCGTGACCATCACCCAATGGCGCATCATCGCCGTGATCGGCGATGGAGGGCCCTGCACCTCGGCGCAGTTGTCGCGGATGACCGCGATGGACAAGGGTCTGATCAGCCGCAACGTCAAGTCTTTGAACGCCGAGGGCTACCTGAGCGTGACCCGCGACCAGACAGACAACCGCGCGCTGTACCTCGACCTGACGGAGAAGGGGCGCGAGGTCTTTGAGCGCACGATGCCCAGGATGCAGGCCCGCCAGAAGGCCCTGCGCGCCTACCTGGACAAAAGCCAGATCGATCTGCTGATGCAGACCTTCGACACGCTGGAAAAGGCCGCCGAGGACCCGAACGTCTGAACAAGCCTAGAGGGTCACCCGGCAACAGCCCCGCCGGGCACTGTCGGCGATGGCGTGGATCACACGTTCGAACACCAAGGCGTCCTGCATCGACGGATAGGCCTGCCCACCGTCGCGGATGGCCGTTAGCAGGTCCGCCGCCTCGATGGTCTTGAGGTCGCCAAAGCCCAGCTGATGCCCAGGCGCAGGCACAAAGGCGCCAAAGGGCGGATGTTCCGGGCCGGTCAGGATCGTGCGGAATCCCTGTTCCGCCTTGGGCCCCTCGTTCAGGTAGACCTGCAATTCGTTCATCCGCTCCTGTGCAAAGCAGATCATCCCCCTGGTGCCGTGGACCTCCCAATCGAGCTTGTTCTTGCGGCCCCAGGCCGACCGAGAACTGGAGATCGACCCATGCGCGCCATTGGCAAATCGCAAGAGGGCCGTCGCCGTATCCTCGTTCTCGACCGCGCCCCGGCCCGATCCGTCGGGCAAGGGGCGCGTGTCGTGGATGATCTGCGTGTCGGCGACAAGGCTCTCGATCGGTCCGGCAAGGCCAACCACCATCGACACCAGGTGACAGCCCAGGTCGCCCAGCGTGCCAAGGCCCGCGTCCTGCAGCCGCGCACGCCAGGTCCAGGGCAGATCGGGGTCAGCCTGGTAGTCTTCGTCCACCCAGCCGCGCACATGCACGACACGGCCGATGCGCCCCTCCTCGATCAGCTTTTTCGCGTGCAGAAAGGCCGGGTTCCGGATGTAGTTGTAGCCTACCATCGTGACGGTCCCGGCCTCATGCGCCGCCTGCGCCATCTCTTCGGCCTCGGCCAGGGTCAGCGCCATCGGCTTTTCGCACCAGACATGTTTGCCCGCCCTGAGCGCGGTACAGGCCATTTCGTGATGCAGGTTGTTCGGCGTGGTGATCGAGACCACGTCGACCGCCGGATCGGTGACAAGCGTGCGCCAATCCCCTGTCGCACGGGCAAAGCCGAACTGGTCCGCCATCTCTGCGGCTCGGTCCTGGGGCGTATCGCAGAGCATCTCCAGACGCACTTCGGGCAGGTCGCGCCCGAGAACCGCCCGCGCGGCGCCCCAGGCCAATGCATGGGTCTTGCCCATGAAGCCCGTCCCGATCAGCCCGATCCCCAATCCTGCCATGCTGCCCTCCTGTTTTGCACCTCAGCCCTAGCCGCGTGACGCGATTCTTCCCAGAGAGATTGCAACCGGGGGATTGGATTTCTTGCAAAAACCCTCATGATGCGCGCGCACAATTCATCAATCGTCAGGACATGACATGGCCAAACGTCCGACCATCACCGATCTGGCCCGCGAGGCGGGGGTCAGCGTCGCCACCGTTGACCGCGTGCTGAACGGGCGGGCCAAGGTGCGCGAGGAGACCGCTCGCCGCGTCTACGAGGCCGCCCAACGCATCGGTTACCATGCCGCCGCGCTGATCGGGCAGCGGATGTTCGCGGACCTGCCGGAGGTGCGATTCGGCTTTGTCTTTCCCAAGGCGCGGCAGCCGTTCTGGCAGGACGTCGCGCGCGAGATGGAGGCGGCTGTGGCGCGGGCGCCGGGCATTCGCGGGTCGTTCGCGGTGGAATTCGCGCCCTCGCAAAGCCCCGGCGACATCGCGGGCTTGCTGACCGGCCTGGCCGACCGCTGCGATGCGCTGGCGGCCTCGGCGGTCAACCACGTCCAGATCACCGATACCGTTGCCCAGTTGCAGGCGCAGGGGGTGCCCTGTTTCGCCATGCTCAACGATTTCGCGCAGGGCGTGCGGCAAGGCTATATCGGGTTGAACAACATGAAGGCGGGACGCATCGCTGCCCACATGATGTTCCGCACCGTGGGCAGCCCGGGCAAGCTGGCGGTCTTCGTCGGCGGCTACCGCTGGCACGGGCACGAGCTGCGAGAAACGGGTTTCCGAAGCTATTTCAGGGAGTTCGCGCCGGACTTCCGCATCCTCGACACGATGGTGAACTTGGAGACGCGGCAACTGACCTACGAAACCACGCTGGAACTGTTGCAGCGGCATCCGGATCTCAAGGGGCTGTACTGTTCGGGCGGCGGCATGGAGGGCGCGATTGCCGCCCTGCGCGAGGCGCGGGCGCCCGGCCAGGTGACACTGATCCTGCACGAACTGATCCCAGAATCGCGTGCCGCGCTGGCCGATCGTTATGCAGAGATGTCGATTGCCACGCCGCTGGAACAGCTGTGCAACGACACGGTGGCGCTGATGGTTTCCGCCGTTCAGCAGCAGGAAAGCCCCACCCCCGGACAGCATTTCCTGCGCCCCGATCTCTACCTGCCGGAGTCGGTTTGACCATCTTGGCGCGACCACCCGGCCTTGTACGTTTTGTACAAAACGTACAGCGTTTTCTGCGTTTTGTACAAAACCCTCAGACCGGCGGACTCACTACGCCAGAACGTCCCGACCTCCAGTCGCAAGAACGCGTCGGACATACCGGTGCCTCCGGATCAAAACGGTCCAACACGACCTCGCCTGAGACGTTTCATCTCATTTGGCAGAAAACCCTCTCGCAGAACCTATCAAAGACCCTCATGAATGAGAGGATTCGGATTGCGGGGAATTGACCGCGGGCCCCTCTCGGCTCAGGTTTGCGCCAACATGCGCCGCGCTGAGGAGAGCGGCGCGGATGTTTCGACGATCCGGAAAGGCAGATAGGCATGGGCAAGACCCTGGATGTGATCACCATTGGCCGGTCCTCGGTGGACCTCTATGGCGCGCAGATCGGCGGGCGGCTCGAGGATATGGCGAGCTTCAACAAGTATATCGGCGGCTCGCCCACCAATATCGCCGCCGGGACCGCGCGGCTGGGCCTGAAATCGGCGCTGATCACCCGCGTGGGCGATGAACACATGGGCCGGTTCATCACCGAGGAGCTGCTCAAGGAGGGCGTCGACACGCGCGGCGTCGTCACCGATCCTGAGCGCCTGACCGCACTGGTGCTGCTGGGCATCCGCGACCAGGAACAGTTCCCGCTGATCTTCTACCGCGACAACTGCGCCGACATGGCGCTGTGCGAGGATGACATCGACGAGGGGTTCATCACGCAGGCGCGGGCAGTCGTCGCCACGGGCACGCACCTGTCACATTCGCGCACCGAAGCGGCGGTGCTCAAGGCGCTGAACATCGCGCGCGGGAACGGGATGCAGACGGCGCTGGACATCGACTATCGCCCGAACCTCTGGGGGCTGTCCGGGCACGGTGACGGCGAAAACCGCTTTATCGCCTCGGACGCGGTCACGGCCAAGCTGCAAAGCACGCTGCATCTGTTCGACCTGATCGTCGGCACCGAGGAAGAGTTCCATATCGCCGGCGGCACCACGGACACGATCCAGGCGCTGCGCAATGTCCGCAAGGTCTCGGGCGCGACACTGGTCTGCAAGCGCGGCCCGATGGGCGCCGTCGCCTTCACCGGCGAGATCGCGGATACCCTGGACGAGGGCCAGAGCGGCCCGGGCTTTCCCATCGAGGTCTTCAACGTGCTGGGCGCCGGTGACGGTTTCATGTCCGGCCTGCTGAAAGGCTGGCTGACCGACCGGGACTGGCCCACCGCACTGACATATGCCAACGCCTGCGGCGCCTTCGCCGTCTCGCGCCACGGCTGCACCCCCGCCTATCCCTCCTGGGCCGAGCTGGAGTTTTTCCTGCAGCGCGGGGTCAAGGAAAAGGCCCTGCGCAAGGACGCCGAGCTGGAACAGGTGCATTGGGCCACCAACCGCAAGGGCGACTGGTCGACCATGCGGGTCTTTGCCTTTGACCACCGGATGCAGATGGAAGCGCTGGACGGCGCCACGCCCGAGAAGATCGGTGCCTTCAAGGAATTGTGCCTGCAGGCCTGCAAGCAGGTGGCGGACGGGCGGCCCGGCTACGGCCTGCTGGTGGACAGCCGCCTGGGGCGCGATGCGCTTTACAAGGCTGCCGGAACGGGTCTGTGGATCGGGCGCCCGGTGGAATGGCCCGGATCGCGCCCGCTGACGCTGGAACCCGAGATCGGGCCGGATTTCGGCGGGCTGAACGAATGGCCGCTGGACCACGTCGTAAAGGTGCTGTGTTTTTACCACCCCGACGACACGCCCGAGATGCGCGCCGACCACGAGGCGACCGTGACCCGCCTGTTCCATGCCGCGCGGCGCAACCGGCTGGAATTCCTGCTGGAGGTGATCCCGTCGAAGGCCGGGCCGGTCGATGACGACACCACGGCAAAGGTGATCCGGCGGTTCTACGAATTGGGCGTCTATCCCGACTGGTGGAAGCTGGAACCGATGACCTCGGACGTGGCATGGCAAAAGACCGTGCAGGCAATCGAAGAGAACGATCCCAACACCCGTGGTATCGTGGTGTTGGGCCTGGGAGCCGGAGAGGCTGCGCTGAAGGAAAGTTTCAAGGTCGCGGCGCGTTTCCCGCTGGTCAAGGGCTTTGCCGTGGGCCGCACGATCTTTGCCGACGCGGCGCAGGCCTGGATGACAGGCGCCATGAGCGACGCGGACGCGGTGGCGCAGATGACGGACAATTTCGCACGCCTCTGCGGCCACTGGGATGCCGCACGCGGGGAGGACTGAGACATGACGACGATCCGACTGACCGCCGCGCAGGCGATGGTGCGCTATCTTTCGGCGCAGATGACCGAGGATGGCGAGAGGTTCCTGGCCGGGTGCTGGGGCATTTTCGGCCACGGCAATGTCGCCGGGCTGGGCGAGGCGCTGTACCAGGCGCAGGAAGAGCTGCCCACATTTCGCGGCCACAACGAACAGACGATGGCCCATAGCGCGATAGCCTTTGCCAAGCAGAGCGGGCGGCAGCGGGCGATGATGGTCACATCGTCGATCGGGCCGGGGGCGACCAACATGGTCACCGCCGCCGCGCTGGCGCATGTGAACCGCCTGCCGGTGCTGCTGGTGCCGGGCGACGTCTTTGCCAACCGTGGCCCGGACCCGGTGCTGCAACAGGTCGAGGATTTCGAGGATGGCACCGTGTCGGCCAACGACTGTTTCCGCCCGGTCTCGCGCTATTTCGACCGGATCACCCGGCCCGAACAGCTGCTGACCGCCCTGCCCCGCGCGATGGCCACGATGACGGACCCGGCGCAATGCGGGCCGGTCACGCTGGCCTTTTGCCAGGACGTGCAGGCCGAGGCCCATGACTATCCAACCAGCTTCTTCGAGCCGCGCGTCTGGTATCGCCGCCGCATCCGCCCCGATCACCACGAATTGCACCGGGTTGTTGAAAAGATCCGCGCGGCCAAGCGCCCTGTGATCGTCGCCGGGGGCGGCGTGCATTACGCCGATGCCTGCGGCGACCTGCAAGGCTTTGCCGAGGCGCATAACATCCCCGTGGTCGAGACGCAGGCGGGCAAGTCGGCGCTGGCCTGGGATCACCCGCTGAACCTTGGCCCCGTGGGCGTCACGGGGGCCACGTCGGCCAATGCCATCTGCGCCGAGGCGGATCTTGTGTTGGGCGTGGGCACCCGGTTCCAGGATTTCACCACCGGCTCCTGGACGGTGTTCAAGAACCCGGCGGCCACGCTGGTGAGCCTGAACGTCAACGCCTATGACGCGGTGAAACACGGCGCGCTGCCCTTGTTGTCGGACGCGAAGACCGGGTTGACGGAACTGGCGCTGGAGCTGACCTCCTACCGGGCCGGGGATGTCCCGGCGCAGCTGAAGCAGGACTGGTTCGCCGCCGTCGATCCGCTGACCGATGCGCCCGCCGATGGCAACGAGCTGCCCACGGACCAGCAGGTGATCGGCGCCGTGCAACGTGCCAGCGGGCCGGACACGGTGGTGATGTGCGCCGCCGGCTCCATGCCGGGCGAGCTGCACAAGCTGTGGAAGGCCCCGCGCCCCGGCGCCTATCACATGGAATACGGGTTCTCCTGCATGGGCTACGAGATCGCCGGCGCAATGGGGATCAAGATGGCCCAGCCCGGGCGCGACGTGGTCTGCATGCTGGGCGACGGCAGCTACATGATGGCCAACTCCGAGCTGGCAACGGCGGTGGCGATGGGGATCAAGATCACCCTGGTCGTGACCGACAACCGCGGCTTTGGCTGCATCAACCGGCTGCAGATGGGCACCGGCGGGGCCGAGTTCAACAACCTTTTCGACCACTCCAGCGTGGCGCAGAGCAACATAGATTTCGCCGCCCATGCCGCCAGCATGGGGGCGGCGGCGGTCCATGTGCAGACCATCGCCGAACTGGAAGAGGCGCTGAAACGCGCCGCAGACGCCACCGGCCCCTTTGTCGTGGTGATCGACACCGACCCCTACCCCAGCACGCCGCATGGCGGACACTGGTGGGACGTGGCCGTCCCCGAGGTCTCGGCCCGCGAGGAAGTGACCGAGGCCCGCAAGGGCTATGAGGCACAGCTCAAGGAACGCATCTGACATGGGCCGTGACATCCGCCCCCTAGGAAAGGCATGCCAATGATCCGCTACGGCACCAACCCCATCGCCTGGGCCAATGACGACGACCAGACGCTTGGCGCCCATATCCCGACAGACCAGATCCTCTCCGAGGCGGCCGAAATCGGGTTCGCCGGGATCGAGGGCGGGCACCGCTGGCCCGCCGATCCGCAGGCGCTCAAGGAGCTGCTGGGCCGTCACCGGCTGGTGCTGCCCTCGGCCTGGTACTCGCTCGAACTGTGCGCGCGCTCCGTCGAAGAGGAAAAACAGGCGATCCAGCCGCATCTGGACATGCTGAAGGTGAACGGCTGTTCGGTCTGTATCGCCGCCGAATGTTCCAACACCGTGCATGGCTCGCAGGTAACGCCGGTGTCGCAACGCCCGCGGCTGTCAGCCGAGGAAATGGCCACCTATGGCGCCAGGCTGGAAGAGATCGCGCAGTTCACCGCCGAGCAGGGCCTGACGCTGGTCTATCACCACCACATGGGCACCATCGTCGAGAGCCCTGAGGACATCGACGCATTGATGGCCGCCACCGGCCCGGCCACGCATCTGCTGTTCGACACCGGGCATTGCTATTTCGGCGGCGGCGACCCGGCCGAAGTGTTGGCCCGCCACGCCCCCCGCGTGCGCCATTTCCACGCCAAGAACGTCCGTGACGACATCATGAACCAGGTCCGGGGCGAAGACCTGACCTTTCTCGAAGGTGTCCGCAGGGGCGTCTTTACCGTGCCCGGCGATGCCGAGGGCGCGATCGACTTTGCCCCCTGCCTGCAGATCCTGGCCGACACGGGCTACGAGGGCTGGCTAGTGATCGAGGCCGAACAGGACCCCGAGGAGCGCGACCCGGTGAAATACCAGACCCTTGGCCTGACCACGCTGCGGGACACCGCCCGCGCCACCGGGCTGGACAGGGGGTAGGGCATGTTCGACGTCCAGCACCCCTTCTTCATCCCGCTCTGGCGCCGCATCGTTGTGGTGGCCGCCTGTATCGGCTGGGCGCTGCTGGAACTCAGCTGGGGCAATCCCGGCTGGTCGATCGTGTTCGGCGCCATCGGGGCCTATTGCGCGCACCAGTTCTTCGTCGCCTTCGACATCGAGGCGATCCGGAAGAAGTACACCGACGAAGGAGGATCGTCATGAAAGACACGGCTTATTTCGACGTCACGTCCTGTGACCTTGCGGAGTTCGCCCGGCTGACCGGGCAAAGCCTCTCTGCCTCGGACCTGCGATTTGCCTCGGCGGTGGAACAGAACGTGCCGGTCTATGAGGTGGCCTCCCTGCAGGCGGCGCTGGGCGATCCCGCCCACCGGGCCGAGCTGCTGGCGGAATGGGGCTTTGTCCTGGGCCAGTCGGCGGGCGTCCTGGCGCTGAAAGGCGCCTATGCGGATACCGCGCCCGTCGACGCGGCAACCGCCGTCTTCAACCGGATCATCGCCCGCGAGAGCGAGGCCGGACTGGGCGCGGGCGACCATTTCGCCAAGGCCGGGTCGAACGCCCGGATCTGGAATTCGCTGCAGAAACACTGTCTCGAGGATCCCGAGGGCTTTGCGCTCTACTACGGCAACCCGGCGATCGCGGCCGTCTGCGAGGCCTGGCTCGGCCCCTTCTACCAGATGACCGCGCAGGTGAACCTGGTCCGCCCCGGCGGACAGGCCCAATCGGCGCACCGCGACTATCACCTCGGGTTCCAGACCGCCGACGTTGCGGCGCGGTTCCCGGCCCATGTGCATGACCTTTCGGCGGTGATGACCCTGCAAGGGGCGGTGGCCCATTGCGACATGCCCATTGAGAGCGGCCCGACCAAGCTGCTGCCTTTCTCGCAGTTGTTCCGCCCCGGCTACATGGCCTACCGGCGCGAGGATTTCCGCGAGTTCTTCGAGGAGAACTACATCCAGTTGTCGCTGGCCAAGGGCGACGCGGTGTTTTTCAACCCTGCACTGTTCCACGCGGCGGGAGAGAACCGCAGCGCCGACATCGAACGCATGGCGAACCTGCTGCAGGTCTCCTCGGCCTTTGGCCGCGCGATGGAGACGGTGGACCGGACGGCCATGAGCCGCAGGCTGTACCCCGCGATCCAGGCGCTGCGCGCCGCCGGGCGCCTGGGGGACGAGGCGCTGGCCGCCGCCGTGGCCGCCGCCGCCGAGGGCTATTCCTTTCCCACCAACCTCGACAGCGACCCGCCGCTGGGCGGACTGGCCCCTGAAACCCAGAACGCCCTGTTCCACCGCGCCCTGTCCGAAGACCTCTCGCCCGAGGCATTCGCGCAGGCACTTGCGGACCAGGACGCGCGCCGCCACCCCTGACCCCGGGAAGGACAAGATGACCCAGCTGCTTCGCAAACCCGCCGGCACCACCGGCAAGGTCCACGAGATCACCGTGGACAAGGCCCGCACCTCCGAAAGCCCAGATTGGGGATACGTCGGGTTCGACCTCTGGCGACTGCATGCCGACGACCGCGCCGAGGGCCGCACCGGCGACCGCGAGGTGATCCTGGTGCTGGTCGAGGGCAAGGCGCACATCAGCGGCGGCGGCCAGGATTTCGGCGAACTGGGCGCACGCATGAGCGTCTTTGACCGTATCCCGCCGCACGCGGTCTACCTGCCCGCCGGTGCGGACTGGACCGCGACGGCCACCACGGAGTGCACGCTTGCGGTCTGCTCGGCGCCCGCCAGCGCCGACTACCCGGCGGCGCAAATCGGCCCCGAGGGCATCGACCTGGTGGAACGCGGGCGTGGCACCAACACGCGCTACATCCACCCCATCGCGATGGAGGAACGGGATGTTGCCTCCTCGCTGCTGGTGACAGAGGTCTACACGCCGTCGGGCCACTGGTCGTCTTACCCGCCGCACCGCCACGACGAGGACAATTTCCCCGAGATGACCTATCTGGAGGAAACCTACTACCACCGGCTGAACCCGGCGCAGGGGTATGGCCACCAGCGGGTCTTTACCGAGGACGGATCGCTGGATGTCACGGTGTCGGTCAGCGATCACGACGTGATGCTGGTGCCCAGGGGCCATCACCCCTGCGGCGCGCCCTATGGCTACGAGATGTACTACCTCAACGTCATGGCCGGTCCGATGCGCAAGTGGCGGTTCCGGAACCATCCCGATCACAACTGGATCGCCCGGCGCGACGCCTGACGCGCCCGGTATCAGGGGTGTTTTGGGGTATTTGCACCAAGAAGAAACAGCAGGCGCGCGCTCCTGGTTTCTTCTTGGTGCAAATACCCCGGGGGTCAGAGGGGGCAGCGCCCCCTCGTCCTACGGCGCAGCCGGGCCCCGCATGTGGATTTGGGCGCAGGGCTGGGTCGCGCCGCTGCCCGCGCTGCGTGTAGGGTGGGTTGTTCCAACCCACCCCGTCAGGGCAGGAGCTTTCCCGGGTTCAAGATTCCCTCCGGGTCCAGCGCCGTCTTGATCGCCCGCATCATGTCCAGCGCGACGGCATCCTTGCGCCGCGCCATCGAGGCCCGCTTGGCCAGGCCGATGCCGTGTTCGGCGGAAAACGACCCGCCAAGACCCAGGACCACGTCCTCCACCGCCTCCATCACCGCGTCCTTATGGCCCGCGTCGCCGATCCAGACCGGGTAGTGCACGTTGCCATCGCCCAGGTGAGAGACGACGACAGGCTGCGCCTCCGGGTCGATCTCGGCCAGCCGCGCGCCGGCCCGCTCAAGGAAGGTCTCGACCTTGTCCAGCGGCACAGAGATGTCGTTGTTGACCAGCGGGACGTGCGAGAGCGAGACCTCCGCCGCCGCCTCGCGCAGGGCCCACATGGCCTCGCGCTGCGCGTCGCTTTGCGCAACCGCGGCGTCCAGCACCGCGCCCTCTTCCAGCATCTCGCCCAGGACCTCTTCGAGGTAGGCCGCGATCGGCACTTGCCCGTCGGGGCCCGGCTCGGCGTCGCGCGGGGCGGTGGCGCCCAGTTCGACAAGGATGGTCACGTCGTATTCCCCGTCGAGGACCGGCCGCGCCTCGGGGTGCATCGCTGCGTATTGCTGTATGTAGAAACGCGACATGAACTCGAAGGCCTCGACCGCGCCGCCGGTCACGTCCCTGAGCCGGTTCAGCACCTCCAGAGCCCCCGAGAGCGTCTCTGTCGCCACCATCGCGGTGGCAAAGGCGCGCGGCTTTGGCACCAGTTTCAATACCGCGCGGGTGATCACGCCCAGCGTGCCCTCCGATCCGATCAGCAGGTGGCGCAGGTCGTAGCCGGTGTTGTTCTTGTGCAGTTCCGACATCAGATCGACCACGCGGCCATCGGCCAGCACCGCCTCCAGCCCCAGCACCAGGTCACGCGTGTTGCCATAGCGCAGGACGTTGGACCCGCCCGCGTTGGTGGCGAGGATGCCGCCGATCCGGGCCGATCCCTTGGCGCCGAAAGTCATCGGGAAACTCAAACCCTCGGCCGCCGCGGCGGCGTGCAGGTCGCTGAGGATCACGCCCGCCTCGACCACGGCAAGCCGGGCGGGGGCGCGGATTTCCTCGATCCTCGTCATCCGGTCGAGCGAGAGCATCACGGCCCCGTCGCCCGAAGTGCCGCCGGCAAGCCCGGTGTGCCCCGAGACCGTCACCACCGGCACCCGTTCCGCATGGGCCGCGCGCAGGACGGCGGCGACCTCTGCGGTGCTGCGGGGGCGCGCCACGCAGAGCGGTGTCCAGCTGTATTGCCCGGTCCAGTCGCGCGACCAGGCAGCCATGTCCTCACCGGTCAGGACGCCGGATTCGTCCAGTTCGCCGCGCAGGTGATCCACGAGGCTCATTGCGGGACCTCGAATGTCAGCGAGGCCCAGAGGCTTTCCCATGCCGGATCTTTCTCTTCCTCGATCTCCAGTTCCCGCATGACCACGGCATCGACCAGGTAGAAATGCCCCGGCTTCACCTCGACCCGGGCGCGTCCCTCGTCGTCGGTGCGGTATAGACGGATCGTCACCGTGCCCTCGGGGTCCCGTTCGAACAGTTCCACCTGCACGTCCACGCGCGGTTCGCCCTGGTAGAGGACGCGCACCGGCAATCCGTCAGAGAGGTCGTCGGTATAGGGATTCGCCTCGGCCACGATCTCGGTCAACAGGCCCACTTCTCGGTCGGCGCCCGCACCATCGCCCAGCGCCACCAGGCTCTTGGCGTGGCGGGAATAGCGTTCGCGCACCCGGTCCTGCCCCAGTCCGCGATCCAGGTGCCTGTCAAGCGCCCAGGCGAAATCCTTGTGCTCGACGAAGGTGACGAATTTTTCCCACTCGGTATAGGTCAGGCTGTAGTCGCGGGTGACATGCACGATGGTCGCCAGCCCCGTGCCCTCGGGCACCATGTTCAGCGCCGGCTTGTCGCCAAGCCGCCCCTCGACCGGTTCGACCCCTTCGGAGGTGACGATGTCGAAACGGGTGAAGTTACGGGGATTGTAACTGTAGGTCGCGCCCTTCAGTTCCGTGCCGACGAGGGTCTGTGCCAGTACCGGCGCCTCGTCGGGGATCACAAAGCCCTCGGGCTCGATCCAGAATTCATGAGCCGACAGCGGCCCGGCCAGCAGGGCCAGGACCCAGGTCAATCGCAACATGCGGCGCTCCTTTATGCCTTTTGCGGCAATCTAGCGCCATGTCACCTCAACGCAACGGGATCAGGCCGCGCCGCGAAGCCTTGTTTCCATTTCTCCGGCCAATTCGGCCACGCGCTTGCGGAACCGCTTGTCCATGCCGCCACGGGCCAGCTTCATCGACTGCAGGAGAAGCCGGGCCGACAGGCTGCGCGCCGCCATGACCGTGGTGACATTGATCCGCGACCGCGAGGGCGACAGCGCCACCACATCCAGCGTCAGCGTCATGTCCAGCCCGCCCGACACGGTATCAAAGACCATCCGCTCTGGCGGCTGGTAGTCGGCCAGGGTGATGGCGGCCTCGCGCCGTTTGCCACGGAACCGGAAGGTCACGTCCCAGGCCATCCCGGCGCCCGGGCCGTCCCCGGTGCGTGTCACGTCAAGGCCGCGCCGCATGGCCTGGCGTTCGATGCTGTCGAAATCCGCCATCATGGCAAAGACCCGGTCCTGCGGGGCCTCGATATCTTCGCGTGCCGTGAGTTCCATCTGCCTGCTTTCGCCTCATCCTGTCCGGCTGTTTTCCGGCACCCTACCGCAACCTGCGCCTCAGTCCAGCCTATCCGCCATCCAGTTAAGCAACATGAAATGCGCGATGGCGCCCTTGCGGGCGGGCAACAGCCCCTCGCGCAGGCCCGCCGCCGCCTCGGCCACCTCTTCGCGCGTGACCCATATCGCGTCTTCCAGCTCGGCCGGGTCCACGGTGATCTCGTCGCTTGTCGCCTCGCCGTGACAACCGAACATCAGCGAGGCGGGAAAGGCCCAGGGCTGGCTGGCCAGGTAGCGGACCGGGCCGACGCGGATGCCGGCCTCTTCCCAGACCTCGCGCCGCACGGCGGCCTCGATCGTCTCGCCCGGTTCGACGAAACCGGCGAGGCAGGAATACATCCCCTCGGGCCAGCCCGGCGAGCGGCCCAGCAAACAGCGGTTGCCCCGGGTGATGAGCATGATGACCACCGGGTCGGTGCGCGGGAAATGCTGCCCGCCGCAGGCCGGGCAGATGCGGGTCCAGCCGGCCTGGTGCATCTCGGATTCCGCTCCGCAGCGCGAACAGAACCGGTGGCTTCCGTGCCAGCCGTGCACTGCCTTGGCGGTCGCCGCCAGTTCCGCGTCACGGGGCGTGAGACGCGTCATGATGCGGCGCAGCTCGGCAAAGCGGGCCTCGGGGCAACTGGGGTGGCTGTATTCGCTGGGATCGAGGAAACTCGCCTGCGCCTCGGCATCGAAATCCGGCGGGGTCCAGCCCGATATATCATGCGAAAAGACCGCCGCCCCCTCTTCGCGGCCCAGGAGGATGGGAGAGCCGCCCGCCTCCCCCAGGATCGGGTGGTCCAGAGGCAGGCGCACGGCCTCCATCATGCCCTCGCCCGCGACCAGCGGCTTGCCGCGCCAGATCGGGATCGTGCGCGCCCGCGCATCCTGCATCGCGGCGGCCAATGCGCCGATGTCGCCCCGGATCTCTGCCGCGCGATCCAGCCCCGATCCCCCGAATGTCACCTCTTCCGCGTGCCGCATCCCGTCCCCCGTTCCAGCGCCCCGCACATTTGCCCGCCCCGGACCGGGATGCAAACCCAAAGCCCGCGCGATTTCCCCAAGGTCAAGCCGCCACGGCGCGCGGGAATCGTGTTAGCGTCACATCACTGTTGGAATTTCCGGGTCAATACCATCACGCAGCCAAACTTTGGGGAAAACCATGTCACAGTCCTTTGATGCACGTCTCACGCGGCGCCAGTTCCTTGCCGGCACCACCGCCGGGGCCGCCCTGATCACCTTGCACCCCTATTCGGCCCATGCGGCGGCCAATCAGGCGCACCTGCGGATCATGGAAACGACGGACATTCACGTCCACGTCCATCCCTATGACTATTACGCCGACAAGCCGCGCGACACCGTCGGCCTGTCACGCACTGCCTCGATCATCGAGGGCATCCGCGCAGAGGCGACCAACACGATGCTGCTGGACAACGGCGATTTCCTGCAGGGCAACCCGATGGGCGATTACATCGCCTATGAACGCGGCATGAAAGAGGGGGACATGCACCCGATCGTGACCGCGATGAACACGCTGGGCTTTGACGCCGCCACCATCGGCAACCACGAGTTCAACTACGGCCTCGACTTCCTGATGAAATCAATGGCGGGCGCCGATTTCCCGGTGGTCCTGGCCAACATCGCCAAGACGACAGGCGCCACCGCGCGCGAGGACGAGACGCTGTTCAAGCCCTACGTCATCCTCGACCGGATGCTGACCGACGGCGCCGGCGACACGCATCCGATCAAGGTGGGCGTCATCGGCTTTACCCCGCCGCAAGTGATGAACTGGGACCGCAAGCATCTTGAGGGCAACGTATCCGCGCGCGACATCGTCGAGACGGCGAAATCCTACGTCCCCGAGATGCTGGAACAGGGGGCGGAAATCATCGTGGCGCTGTCGCATTCGGGCATCGGCGCGGCGGACCACACGGACGGCATGGAAAACGCCTCTGTGCCGTTGGCCGGGGTCGAAGGCATCGACGCGGTGATGACCGGGCATTCGCATCTCGTCTTCCCCTCGCCCACCTATGCCGACTATGCCGCCGTCGACGCGGACAAGGGCACGATCCACGGCAAACCCGCCGTCATGGGGGGCTTCTGGGGCTCGCACATGGGGCTGATCGACCTGCTGCTGGAACGTGACGGCAATACCTGGCGCGTGGTCAACACCATGTCCGAGGCGCGCCCGATCTCGAAACGCAACGAGGACCGTTCGATCACCGCGCTGGTCGAGGATTACCAGCCGGTCATCGACGCGACGCTAAAGGAGCACGAGGAAACACTGGCCTATGTCCGCCGCGCGGTGGGCCAGACCTCGGCGCCCCTGCACAGCTATTTCGCGCTGGTGGCCGATGATCCCTCGGTCCAGATCGTCTCGATCGCGCAGAAATGGTACATCGAACAGATGATGCAGGGGACCGAGTACGAGGGCCTGCCGATCCTGTCCGCCGCCGCGCCGTTCAAGGCCGGTGGTCGTGGCGGGCCGGACTATTACACCGACGTGGCGCCCGGCGCCGTGGCGATCAAGAACGTCGCCGACCTGTACCTTTATCCCAACACCGTACGCGCGGTGAAGGTGACAGGTGCACAGGTCAAGGACTGGCTGGAACGCTCGGCGGGCATGTTCAACCAGGTCGATCCGGGCACGCAGGACGCACCGCTGCTGAACCCCTCTTTCCCGTCCTACAACTTTGACGTGATCGACGGGGTGACTTACCAGATCGACCTATCTCAACCTTCGAAGTTCGGCCCCAAGGGCGAATTGGAAAATCCCGATGCCAACCGCATCGTGAACCTGATGTTCAACGGAGAGCCGGTGACGGCGGACATGGAATTCGTCATCGCCACCAACAACTACCGCGCCTCCGGCGGCGGATCGTTCCCCGGCGCCAAGGGCGACACCATCATCTTCGAGGCGCCGGACACCAACCGCGACGTGATCGTGCGCTACATCGTTGAACAAGGCACCATCAACCCGTCGGCAGATGCCAACTGGTCGTTCAAGCCGATGGAGGGCACCACCGTCCTGTTCGAGACCGGCCCCAAGGCGCGCGACTATGCCGATGACGTCAAGGGCGTCACCATCGAGGACGCAGGCGAAGGCGCCGACGGTTTCGCACTCTTCCGAATCTCGCTGTAAGACCGGGACACGAAACGTTATGGCGGGCGGCTTTCGGGCCGCCCGTTTTCCGTCTAGGCCTTGGCCAAAATCTGCGAACCGGAAAACCGATGCCCTATGATGCCGTGATCTTCGACCTGGACGGAACGCTGGTCGACACCGAAAGCCTTGCCTTTGTCACCGGGCGCCGGGTGCTGGCCCGCCACGGCGCCGACCTGACAGAGGCGATCTTTCTGCAACTGGTCGGCACCGCCAACGACACCGGGCGCGCGATCCTCGAACGGCATTTCGGCGCGCTGGATTTCGACGCGATCCATGCCGACTGGCTGGAAGAGGACCGCCGCCAGACCGCGCAGGGCATCCCCCTGAAAGCCGGTGCGACCGACCTGCTGGACCAGCTTGCGGCGCGGGCGGTGCCCGTGGCCATCGCCACCTCGTCGCGTCGTGCCTCTGCCCTGCACAAGCTGGCGCAATCGGACCTGGCGCGGCGCTTTGACGTGGTCGTGACGCGCGATTGCGTGACGCGGCCCAAACCGGCGCCCGAGCCCTACCTGCTGGCCGCCAGCCGGCTGGGGGCAGAGCCGCGCCGCTGCCTTGTGTTCGAGGACAGCAACACCGGCGCCGAGGCCGGCTTTGCCGCCGGCATGACCGTCGTTCAGGTGCCCGACCTCGTGCCACCCTCTGGCGGGCATGCGCATCACCTGGCCGACGACCTGCTGCGGGGGGCGGCACTGGCGGGCCTCATCTGACGCGCTTGCGCAGGGCCCCGCGCTCGCCTACTCCATCAGGCATCGAGGTCAGACAATGGAATTGCCATGTATCGTTTTCTTCTCGGCATGATCGTCATGGCGCTGATCGGCGCCCTGGTCACCAAGCCCGGCCCCGAGGCCGCAGAGGCAGAGGTACGCCGTCAGATACAGCTGTCTGTTGCGAACGAAGGGCTCGACGGCAAGTCCGGCCTCGACGCGGCGGCCTTGCTGCTGTGCCGCGCCGACAATCGCGCCTGCACCGATCTGTTGATGTCCGGCATCGACCTGACCTACGAGGACCGCTACGTCTACGCCCGGATCGACCTGCGCGGCTACAAGATGACGGCCACCTGCTACGGTCTTTACACCCGGTTCTTCTGCCCCGGCGGGCTGATCCGCGAATAAGTCCGCAGGGGACCTTGTCGGCCATTGCACGCGGGACTGGGGGCGCATAGCTCTGGCCGCAGAGGATGCAAACCCGATGAGGCCCGTGATGAGTTTTTCGTTTCCAACAGGCAGGACATGCGCAGCACTGACCGCGGCGGTCACGCTGACATTTGCCACCGCCGGCGCGGCTTTCGCCGGTGACCATGCCGCAGGTGTGCGGACACTTTCGGTGCCCTCGGCGGAACGCGGGACAGATCTGGACGTCACGGTCTGGTATCCTGCGGCAAGCGGCGGCACCCCGGTGACACTGGGCGAAAACATCTTTTTCCAGGGCACCGCCGCCATGCAGGACGCCCCGGTTGCGCCCGGGCAACATCCGGTGATCGTGCTGTCGCATGGCGCGGGCCTGGGCGGGCGCCCCTCGGCGGCCAGCTGGCTGGCCACGCCGCTGGCCGAGGCGGGGTACATCGTCGCCGCCCCCACCCATCCCGGCAACACCGGGCCGGACCGCTCGGCGGAACAGACAATGAAGCTGTGGCAGCGGCCCGCAGACCTGTCGCGCGCACTGGACGCGCTGGAGATGGCGCCGGACCTGACGGCCCATGCCGACCCGGACAGGGTCGGTGCCCTGGGCCTGTCGATGGGCGGCAACAGCACCCTTGGGCTGGCCGGTGCGCGGATCGACCCGGACCTGCTGGCGGGATACTGCGACGACGCGGAGCGCAACCCCTCGCTTTGCAGTTGGGTCCGGATGAGCGGCGTGGACCTGCACGCGATGGACATGACCGTCGCGGGCCGCGACAACTCGGACGATCGGATCGGCTTTGTCATGGCGATCGACCCGGCCCCGGCGGATGTCTTCGCGGCGGAGAGCCTGGCAGAGGTGACGATGCCGGTCGCGCTGGTGAACCTGGGCCAGGAGGCCGGGATTCCCGCGACGATACGCGCCGCAACGCTGGCACAGGGCATTCCCGGGGCCGATTACACGGTGATCGAGGGCGCAACCCATGCCGCCATGTTCCCCGAATGCAAACCCAAGGCCGCCGAAATCGCGCGGGAAGAAGGGATCGAAGACCCGATCTGTCCCGATGGCACCGGGCGCCCGCGCGCGGACCTGCACGCGCAGATGATCGACATGGTCACATCCGCCTTTGCCGAGGCTTTCGACGCCGAGGAGTGAGGCCCGCTAGAGACGCGCCTGGTAAAGCTTGACCTTGAGCCCGCCGAAACTCACCGGCGGGCCGGCGTCCAGGGTCAGGCCCGTGGCCTTGGCCAGCCCCCCGTCAGAGGTCACCATGCCCAGCCGCCAGCCCGCAAAGCGGTCCTGCAGGACGGCGCCAAGCGTGCCGTATAGCGCAAACAGCAGCTTGCGGTTGCCGATCCGTGCGCCGTAGGGCGGGTTCACCATGACCAGCCCTGGCGGCCCCTCGGGCCGTTGCAGGTCGCTGATCGCCGCGCGGGTGAAGGTGCAGAGATCCGCAACCCCCGCCCGTTCGGCATTGGCCTGGCTCATCCGGATCGCCCCATCGTCCCGGTCCGATCCGTAGAACCGCGCGCCGACCTCGCGCCGCACCGGTTGCGGCGCTTCGGGCACTTCGATCGCCAGCCGGTCAAAGGCAAAACCCCGCGCACGCCCGGGTGCCAGCCCGGCGGCAATCTCTGCCGCCTCGATGACAAAGGTGCCGGACCCGCACATCGGGTCCATCACCGGCCCTGTCCCGTCATAGCCGCAGGCGCGAAGGAAAAGCGCCGCCAGCGTCTCGCGCATCGGGGCCTTGCCCACCTGCTGCTTGAGGCCCCGCCGATGCAGCGGTTCGCCCGAGGTATCGACGGAAAACACCGCCATGTCGTCCTCGATCCGCAGCATGATGCGCACCGCCTCGTCCGAGGCTTCTTTCAGGACCGGCGCGCCCACCGTCTCGGCGATGGCGCCTTCGACGCGCTGCCGCGCCGCGCGGTCGTGGTAGATCCTGGAATTGCGGCAGGTCACTTCGACCCGCACCGGCACATCAGGGCGCAGCACGGCCGCCCAGTCCAGTTTCCGCGCCCGCTTGTCCAGCTGCGCAAGATGCATGGCCCGGAAACTCGCAAAGCGCGCCAGGACCCGCCCCGCGCCGCGCAGCTCGCGGTTGGCCCGCGCCACCTCAGCCCAGCCGCCCTGAAAGGTCACGCCGCCCGGCACCTGCGCAGGCTGCGCGAATCCCGCCGCGCGCACCTCGTCCAGCAAGAGCGGTTCCAGCCCCGGCGGCGCGCTTGCGAAAATCTCGAATGTCTCGTCCATCCCGCCCTCATAAACGCCCCGCGCGGCAAACGGGAGAGTGCATCGCACCCCATTGCAAAATCCGCGCCGGCGTCTTAGATAGACGGTCGAGAGGTTGTGCGGGCAAGCGCCTCGCCAACCCGGTCAGGTCCGGAAGGAAGCAGCCGTAACGAGCCCCGCTTGGGTCGTTGCAATCTCTCACCTCAATCGGCCCGGTGCGCAAGCGCCGGGCCGTTGCCTTTCCGGTCCAACCGTTTGCAGGCCAACCATTTGCAGGATTGTCAGCCCGACCGGGCGTGCCGCACGAAGGGCACTGGCTCACGCTCTGCCTGCAGAGACCAGTTGCGTTGCCAGGACTCGAGATGGGCTCCCCGCTGGACCGATTGCAGACGGGCCTCGGCCTCGTCCGGGGCCTCTCCCGCCTCGATCATCAGGCGCAGGGCCATCATGCCCGACCGGCCCTTGCCGTCACGGCTGTGCAGCATGACGCGCCCGCCGCCCAGCAGCGCCTTGCGAACCTGCGTGCTGACCTTTGGCCAGTCCTCTTCGACGGTGGCATTGGGCGCCTCGCCGCGCTTGATCGGCATGTGCACCCAGCGCGTGCCCTTGTCCTGTACGTCCTGGCCAAGGGTCTTGGCCCCGGCCTCCAGCATCTCGACATGGCTGACGAGGGAAATCACCATCGCCGGGCGCCAGCTGGACAGGTGTTCCAGATCGCCGCGATAGTCACCCCCGGTGCCGGGCAGCTGGGAAAAGGCAAGGATGCCGCCCCCCACGGGCAGGACATGCAGAACCACAGGCCCGGCGGTGCCGGCTGCTTTCTGCTCATCCTCGACCATGCAATGTCTCCCCAATCGGCAGCGACGGCGCCGGCGACCGCCCCCACGGCCGCGGATTTCCGCCAACGGGGATAATACACGCATGTCCAGACCGGCCTAGCGATTCGGGCCGCAGACAGCCGGCAATCCCCACCAGAGTCGGGCACTTGCGGCCAGTTTTTCACGTTGTGCGTTCAGAATGCCACGCAAAGGCCCGCGCCCGAAGGCGCGGACCGGCTCAGACCACCTGCCCGGGATGCGACTCGGCCCAGTCCTCGAGAAAGGCGCGAATGTCCTCTCGACCGGCAAAGCCGATCTCGCGACGAGGCAGGGCAACGCCGTGATGCAGGGCCCGTTCCAGGCATCCGATATGATCCCGGCTGGCGCGATCGGGCGCGTTTTCGGCCCCGTGCAGGATCGTGCTCAACAGCGTGCCACCATAGCCGTTGACATGGGACAGGTCCGGCTTCAGCCGCAGGAAGAACCCCATGACCTCGGGCAGGCCTTCCCAGCCCGCCGCCTGCACGGGCGTCACGCCCATTCCGTCCGGCAGGTCCCAGGGCAGACCCAGCGCCACCAGCCGTTCCAGCACCGGCAACCTGTCCGGCAGGTGCAACGTCTCGCGCAGGATGTTGGCATAGGCCGGGGCCAGGCGTGCCGGGTCGATGTACTCGCCCGGGCTGTCCTGCCCCTCGGCGGCGCGGGCCAGCAGGGCTTCCTCGCGGCTGAGCGGGGTCGCGGCACCGCGCGCCTCGATCGCCTCCGCGACAGCGTGGTTGCCATGCACCCGGGCATAGGCATAGGCCGTGGCCCCCTGCCAGGTGCGCGCCGGGTCGGCGCCCGCCCCCAGCAGCAGGTCCACCATGCGCCGGTCACAGCCCCGCCGGGCCGCCTGGTGCAGGGCGGGCACCACCCAGGGGGCCTCTCCGCCGATATCGTCCGGATTGAAGTCATCCGGCCGCGCGCCGTGCGCCAGCAGCATCTCGACCGCGGCGTGATCGTGGAAATCCATCGCCCGGAGCAGCGCGTTGGTGCCATGCGGATCGGCGCCCGCCTCCAGCAGCATCCGCAGTCCTTCGTGATGGCCCAGTTCGGTGGCGTGGTAGAGCGACTCGTTGTCGTTTGGGTTGGCGCCGTGGTCCAGCAGCCAGCGGCCCAGCACCATGTTGTCCGCGTGGCCGATGGCACCGTAGAGGGCCGAGAGCAGGTGCTCCTCTCCCTCGGCGGCCGGGTAGCCATCATTCACGTCGGCCCCATGCGCCAGCAACAGGTCGGCCACCGCCAGCATGTCGGCTTCGAGTTCAGGATGCGCCTTGAACCAGCGCGAAAAGGCCAGGTGCAGGATCGGTGTCCGAGGCCCGAGGGGCCGCGTGGCCAGGCCGGGATCGCGCGCCAGCGCGGCGGCCACCGCCTCGCGCCGGTAAAGCGCGCATTCCAGGCCAAAGACACCATCCGCCAGGTCGGGCGTATCGGCCAGAAGCGCCACGACAGCAGGGGTCTGGCCGTGAAACAGCGCGATCTTGAGTCGTTGCAGTTTCGCGGCGCGGTCCAGCCCCGTGGTTTCGGCGGCGAGTTTCAGACGCGGCCAGCTGGGAAAACCGTTTTCCTGCGCGATGACGTGCAGGAAATCGGCCCGGCGCAGGGTGTCGGGTGCGCGCCGTGGCGGGTGCTGTTGCAGGCGCTGCAGGGCCCAGACCTCGTGCGCGACATAGGCACGGTGCAGGCGCTTGGCCTCAAGGCGCAGGGAATCGAGGGAAAGCTCGGTCATGATCGGGTTCCTCCGTCACTGCCCGCGATCCGCCATGTCGGGCCAGAGAAAACCGTAGGATCGGTGGTCTTCCATATGGGCCGGCGCAGGTGCTTTCCGCGGATCAGGAGGCCCCCGGCAAGCGGCCCTGCCCCTGATGTGCCGCGTCGCCGCGCGGAAATCAAGCCTTGCCTGCGCGCTTGCCGTCAGAGGGCGGTGGACGGCCCGGCGCGCAGCGCTTACCTTGGCCGCAACACCAGACAGGACCCCCATGACCGACGCCCCCGCCTACCAGGTGCTCGCCCGCAAGTACCGCCCCGAGACCTTTGCCGATCTCGTCGGGCAGGACGCGATGGTGCGCACGCTGAAGAACGCCTTTGCCGCCGACCGGATCGCCCAAGCCTTCATCATGACCGGCATCCGCGGCACCGGGAAGACCACGACCGCGCGGATCATCGCCAAGGGCATGAACTGCATCGGCGAGGACGGCAACGGCGGGCCGACGACGGACCCCTGCGGCAAGTGCGAACATTGCGTCGCGATCATGGAAGGCCGCCACGTCGACATCCTGGAGATGGACGCCGCCAGCCGGACCGGCGTGAACGACATCCGCGAGATCATCGACAGCGTGCACTACCGGGCGGCCAGCGCACGCTACAAGATCTACATCATCGACGAGGTGCACATGCTGTCCAAGAGCGCGTTCAACGCGCTCTTGAAGACGCTGGAGGAACCGCCCAGCCATGTGAAATTCATCTTTGCCACGACAGAGATTCGGCAGGTGCCGGTCACGGTCCTGTCACGCTGCCAGCGTTTCGACCTGCGCCGGATCGAGCCGGAGGACATGATCGGCCTCTTGCGCAAGATCGCCAAGGCCGAAGCGGCAGAGATCACCGACGAGGCGCTGGCGCTGATCACCCGCGCCGCCGAAGGGTCCGCGCGGGACGCGACCTCGCTGCTGGACCAGGCGATTTCGCATGGCGCCGGGGAAACCACCGCCGAACAGGTGCGCGCCATGCTGGGCCTGGCCGACCGGGGCCGGGTCATGGACCTGTTCGAGCGCATCATGCGCGGTGACGCGGCAGGCGCGCTCGAGGAACTGTCGGCGCAATATGCCGATGGTGCCGACCCGCTGGCGGTGCTGCGCGACCTGGCCGAGCTGACGCACTGGATTTCCGTGGTCAAGATCACGCCCGAGGCCGCCGACGATCCCACCGTGTCCCCCGACGAACGCGGGCGCGGGCAGGCCTTTGCCGATGGTCTGGGGATGCGGGCGCTGGCGCGGGCCTGGCAGATGCTGCTCAAGGCGATCGAGGAGGTCTCGAACGCGCCTTCGGCGATGATGGCCGCCGAGATGGCTGTGATCCGCCTGACCCATGTGGCCGAGGGCCCCTCGCCCGAGGAACTGATGCGCAAGCTGCAGGACAGCCCGCCGCCGCCCGCGCCGAAGGGCGGTCCCGGCGGCGCGCCTGCCGGCCCCTCCGGCGGCATGACCCACGCGCCACAGGCCCATGCGCCACGCGCCGGCGGCGGCGGTCATTCCGGCGGGACCGTCACGGCTCTTGCCACCGAGGCCGCCGAGGCGCTGGCCCGCTACCCCACCTTCGACCATGTGCTCGAGCTGATCCGCGCCAACCGCGACGTCAAGCTGCTGGTCGAGGTCGAGGGATCGGTGCGCCTTGCCGCCTATCAGCCGGGCAGGATCGAGTTCACCCCCACCGACGACGCCGCCCCCGATCTGGCGCAACGGCTGGGCGCGGCCTTGCAACGCTGGACCGGCAATCGCTGGGCGGTGATCCTGGTCAACGGCTGCGAGACACCCACGGTGGTCGAGAAACGCGACGCCGCCGAACTGGCGCTGAAGGCCAAGGCGCAGGAACACCCGCTTGTGCAGGCCGCGCTGGCCGCCTTTCCGAAAGCGACGATCACCCATATCCGCACCGCGCAGGAAGCCGCGACTGAGGCGCTGGAAGAGGCCCTGCCCGAGGTCGAGGACGAATGGGATCCTTTCGAGGAATAAGGCCGGTTGCCAAGCGCCCGCTGCGGCGCCAATTCGCCGCTCACGCGGCCTGACCGCGCGCCTGCGGCTTGTTCATTGCCGCCGTGGCTGCGATATGTAGACCAAGCATCCTTCACACCGCGCCATCCGGTCGGCGGTCCATCTAATCGGGAGACAGAACATGCTGAAAGGTTTGGGCGGACTTGGCGACATGGCCAAGATGATGAAACAGGCGCAGGAAATGCAGGGCAAGATGGCCCAGATGCAGGAAGACCTGGCCAGCATGACCGTGACCGGCGAATCCGGCGCCGGGCTGGTCAAGGCGACCGCCACCGCCAAGGGCGAGCTGACGGGCCTTGAAATCGACCCCTCGATCTTTGTCCCGTCAGAAAAGGAAGTGGCCGAGGACCTGATCCTGGCCGCGATCAAGGACGCGCAGGCCCGCGCCAACGAGCGCGCACAGTCCGAGATGCAGAAGCTGACCCAGGAAATGGGCCTGCCGGCCGACATGAAGCTGCCGTTCTGATCCATGCCGGGGCGGGGTCGGGATCTGCTGCGCGGCGGGATCGCCTGCCTTGGCCTGCTTGTCGCCGCGGCCCCGGTCGTGGCGCAGGACTGGGCCACGCGCGAGCTCTGCTTTCCGCCCCGGATCGAGATTCACGACGAGGTCTTTGCCCCCGAGCGCCGGGCCGAACTGGAGGCGCGCGCCGCCGCCATCCCCCATGCCACCGGGCGGTTCTGGCGCATCACGGCACCGGGTGGCGGCGTCTCCCATCTCTGGGGCACGATGCACAGCAGCCACCGCAGCGTGCTGGACCTGCCCGCCGCCGTGCGCGAGGCACTGGCCAGCGCCGACCGGCTGGGGCTGGAAATCGACCCGACCTTTCCGGACCGCGAAAGCCATGACGCCTACATGCGCGGCGACGATGTCTATCGCAGGGATGGATCGGTCACGGCCTACCGCGACCTGGAGTTGCCGGCGCGGTTCGAAGAACACCTTGTCACGCGCCTGCGTGCCCTCGGCTGGTCCCCCGACGCCCTGCCGGAACTGAAGCTGGGCACTCTGGCCGAACTGCTGCTCTACGATCCGTGCGAGGATTTCTCTGCCGGGGTCCTGCCCTCGCAGGACAGTTATCTGCAGACGCTCGCCCATATCGAGGGCATCCCCGTCCTGCCGCTGGAAGACAGCGACCGGCTGTCGGCCAAGCTGAACACCCCCGGAAACGAGGATCTGGCCCGCGCGATCATCGGCACCTACGCCGTCTACCTGATGCCCGGCGCCACCCCCGAGGCGCGCGCCACCGCGCTGGCGCTTTACCGGACCGGGCGGGTCGGCCTGATGATGGCCTGGGACGAGGCGCAGGTGACAGCAGCCTTGGGCAACGAGGGGCCCGCGCTTTATGCCCGGATGACCGAATACCTGGTTGATGAGCGCAACGAGGACTTCGTGAACGCCGCCCGCGACGCGCTGCGCGAAGGCGGCGTTTTCATCGGGGTCGGCAATTTCCACCTGCCCGGCGAAAGCGGCATGATCGAACTGTTGCGCGCCGAGGGGTTTGACGTGACCCGTATCCCGCTGCCGGGCGAGGCCCCCTGACATGGCCCGTGACGCCAACCCGATCGAGCACCTGATCGACCTCATGGCCCGACTGCCCGGGCTTGGCCCCCGCTCTGCCCGTCGCGCGGTCCTGCACCTGATCCGCAAGCGGGCGATCCTGCTGGCGCCGCTGGCCAAGGCGATGGCGGACGTGGCCCAACGCGCCCGCGAATGCCTGAATTGCGGCAATGTCGGCACCTCGGACATCTGCCCCATCTGCGCCGACGAAGGGCGTGCCAACGGGCTGCTCTGCGTGGTCGAGGAAGTCGCTGATCTCTGGGCAATGGAACGCGGCGGCACCTTCAAGGGGCGCTATCACGTCCTTGGCGGTACGCTGTCTGCGCTGGACGGCGTCGGACCAGAGGACCTGCGCATCCCGCAACTGCTGCAACGGATCGGGGCCGAGGGCGTGACAGAGGTAATCCTGGCGCTGAACGCCACCATCGACGGTCAGACCACCGCCCATTACATCGCCGACCAGCTGGAAGACCGGGGCGTCCAGCTCAGCTCGCTGGCGCAGGGCGTGCCCATCGGCGGCGAACTGGATTACCTCGACGATGGCACCATCACCGCCGCGCTGAACGCGCGCAAACGGCTGTGACCGAAACCCGGAGTTGCCCGTTTGCCGCACCGGCACGCGGGGCCGCCGGGTTCACGCCCCCGCACATGAAACTGTTACAATCGCGGCGTAGCCGCGCCCGACAGGAGGCCTTGGCCTCCGCGATTATCACCAAGTGACTCCAGGATTCTCCATGAACCGCGTTTCCCCCCTTGCCCTTGCCGCCGCGCTGATGGCCCTTCTGCCTGCGGGCGCCTTTGCCCAGTCGGCCTGCCTGCCCTCCGATCCCGCCGACGGCGACGACGTGATCTGCGCCGGCAGCGGCCTGGGGATCGAGGATAACGGCTTCGATGACGGCACCATCACCATCACACCGACCGGAGTGATCGACGGCGGCGACCGGGGGCTGCGGGTGGATGACGGCGTGACCATCGTCAACGACGGTTTCGTACGCGGGCCGGGAGATCACGGCATCCAGGGCGACAACGATGTCCTTGTCACCAACAACGGCACGGTGATCGGTGTCGGTGGCGACGGCATCAACATCGACGACAATGGCGTGGTGATCAACAACGGCGTGATCACCAGCCTTGACGACGACGGCGTACAGCTGGAGGAACGCCCGCTGGTCATCAACAACGGCACGATCACCGCACCGGACGAGGGCATCAACGTCAACGTCGATTACGCGCAGGTCGCCAACACCGGCACCGTGATCGCTGGCGACGACGGCGTGAACGCGGGCAACTTCGCTGACATCTTCAACTCCGGCCTGATCCAGTCGACCGGAGACCAGGATGCCATCGACCTGGACAGCGGCAAGATCACCAACCACGGAAGGCTGATCAGCCTCGGCGCCGAGGACGGGATCGATTTCGACGCCCCCGCCGCCGGCCCCTCCTTTGTCCGAAACACCGGCCATATCGAGGGCAATATCGCCATCAACACCGATGCCGCCGACCTCGCCGTCCAGGAAATCGTAAACTCCGGCACGCTGATCGGGCGCGGCGGTGTCGCGGTGAACCTGGGCGGCGGCGACGACATCCTGCGCCTGCTGGACGGCAGCGTGGTTTCCGGTGCCATCGAGATGGGCGCGGGCCGTGACACGCTGGCCGTCATGACCCGCCGGTCGCAGGTGCTGACCTTCGGCACCACCGTGCCCGAAACGATCACCGTTCGGGGCGGCGGCTTTGTCCTGCTGAATGCCGCGCCCGCGCCCGGGGCGAAACCTGCGGCCGTGGTCACCGCGCCGACGCTGATCGTCGTTGACGAGGCGCCGGTCTCGTCCCCGGACCGGCTGTCGCGGGAACTGGGCATGGGGATCGGCGGCAGCGTGCTGGACTTCCAGGTGGCCCGGGGGCCCTGGCTGGGCACCTTCGCCAACGCGGGCACCATCGCGCCGGACAGCTCCCAGGGGGCCGACTACGCCAGCCGTGGTATCGCGGTGGGCTTTGGCACCGGCTGGCAGGGGATCTCTCCCTTCGTGGGCTACGGGCAGGGCGCCAGCGACCTCGACGACGGGGTTACCGAAACGCGGATCAGATCGTATTTCGTGGGTCTTGGCCTGACCGGAGAGCGCGGGCGGTTCAGCTATGACGCCGCGCTCTATGCCGGGCGGACCCACAACAAGATCAACAGCCCCGACAGCCATACCGGCAGCGCCGATTTCGACGGCCAGCTGCTGGGGATCAGCCTGCGCGGCGGGGGCCTTTTGTGGCAGAACCCGACCGCAGGCTACGGCATCGACCTGGTGATGCAGGGCGACTACCTGCGCCACAAGACAGAGCGTCACGACCTGTCCGGCCTGGCCGGCGGCAAGATCAGCGAACGGACGACAACCACCACCGCGCTGCGCGTCGAAATGGGCCTGCCGATGCAGGTGAACGACATGTCGATGCGCCCTTACCTGGCCCTGACCAGCTTCGGCGGCACACCCGACGACATCACCTTTTCGGTCGGCGGCGCCAGCACCACCTTCGACGCGGCCGACGTCAGCGGCGGCAATGCCCTGGCCCTGGGGGCCAGCTTTGCGACCGGCGGCAACGGGTTGAAAGGCCGCTTCGAGGTCTCGCGCGACGCGGACGACAATA
Source organism: Antarctobacter albus (assembly GCF_900101505.1). Classification (GTDB taxonomy): domain Bacteria; phylum Pseudomonadota; class Alphaproteobacteria; order Rhodobacterales; family Rhodobacteraceae; genus Antarctobacter; species Antarctobacter albus. Next base: position 19,071 of record NZ_FMZI01000003.1, on the reverse strand, counting down.
CCTCCTGGGGGATCAAGCTGGGCATGCAGTTCTGAGGCACGTCCGCAGGCCCCCGGGGGTAATCGAAGGGGGCAAACGAAAAAGGCGCCCCGGCGGGGGCGCCTGTCAGTGGGACGGCGGACGGGGCGATCTGGCCCGGAGGGCCAGAAGCGGCGCCCCGCCGGACCTCAGCGGTCCTCGTCTTCGTCGTCCTCGTCCTTGCCGCCACCGGGCAGGTTGAAGAAGCTGTCGGCGTCGAGGTAATCGTTATCGCTCTTGCTGTCTTCCTCGTCGTCCTCCTCGCCGCGCGGATCGGACAGGCTGAAGGTCTCGAGCCCCTCGATGGCCGAAGGCAGACGCGGTTCCGGCTCCATCTCCAGGCTCTGCTCGGTCGAGACCAGCTTGCGGCGTTCGTCGTCGGTCATGACCTTGGCCAGGTCCTTGGCCGCCTTGGCCACCGCCGCGTCCAGCTCGGACTGCTTGCACAGGCCCAGGGCGACCGGGTCGATGGGCTGCATGTTCTGGATGTTCCAGTGGGTGCGCTCACGGATCGACTGGATCGTCGGCTTGGTCGTGCCGACCAGCTTGGCGATCTGGCTGTCGGCCAGTTCCGGGTGGAATTTCACCAGCCAGAGAATCGCGTTCGGGCGGTCCTGCCGCTTGGACAGCGGGGTATATCGGGGGCCTCGACGCTTTTCCTCGTCGCGGGCGGCCGGGTTGTGCTTCAGCTTCAGCTTGTGCAGCGGGTTGTTCTCGGCCTTGTCGATCTCGCTCTGTTCCAGCTGGTTGTTGGCAACCGGGTCAAAGCCCTTGACGCCCGTGGCCACGTCGCCATCGGCGATGCCCTGGATCTCAAGCTCGTGGAATCCGGTGAAATCGGCGATCTGCTTGAAGGTCATCGTGGTGTTGTCCACCAGCCAGACGGCGGTCGCCTTGGGGTGCAGCAGCTTGGACATTTCAATACTCCTTGGTCTTGCGGGACCCGCTGGCATGCCTCCTGCGCGGCCCGAGGCCGGTCGGGGGCCAAGGGCGGCTCCGGCGGGCGGAGCGGGTTACCGTTGTCGGGAAACTCGGCGTCTATATAGTGATCTCGCAGTCAAAGGGGAAGTGAAAATGCGATTGATGAGTGTTCTGCTGCTGGCCGCCCTGTCCATCGGCAGCAGTTTGCGTGCAGACGGCGACCGGGCGGGAGAGTTCGACTACTACGTTATGGCGCTCAGCTGGTCCCCGAACTGGTGCGTGCTGGAGGGCGACGCCCGCAACGCCGAGCAATGCGAGAGCGACGCCGGCTGGCTGCTGCACGGGCTCTGGCCGCAATATCACCGCGGCTGGCCCGACTACTGCCCGACGGTGGAACGCGCTCCCTCGCGCCGCATGACCGGCGAGATGACCGACATCATGGGCTCTGGCGGGCTGGCCTGGCACCAGTGGAAGAAACACGGCGTCTGTTCCGGCCTTTCGGCGGCGCAATACTACGCGCTTTCGCGTGAGGCCTATGGCAAGATCACCCGCCCCGAGGCCTTTCGCAAGCTGGACAAATCCGTGACCCTGCCCGCCTCGCTGGTCGAAGAGGCCTTCATCAAGGCCAATCCGCAGCTGGAGCCGGACATGATCACCGTCACCTGCCGGGATGGGCACATCCAGGAGGTGCGCATCTGCCTGTCCAAGGGGCTGGACCCGGTGCCCTGCGGCCGGGACGTGGTACGGGACTGCCGGATGACGGACGCGCGGTTCGAACCCCTGCGCTGAGGCGTGCCCCGGCTCTCTGACGCAGGTCAAGGACGTGTCCCGGAATCGGTGCATGACTTTACATGCGCCGCCCCCGGCGCCCCCTTGCGACAGGAGTTCATGACATGACACGTTTACTGGCCCTAACCGCCGCAGCCCTGCTGGCCACCGTCGCCCCGCAGGCCCGGGCCGGGGATTGCACCGGATGGGTCGTCGGCCTGCGCCCGATCAGCCAATACAACCACGCCACCGGAAACGGGTTCCTGGCGGTGCGCACCGGCCCCGGCTCGCGCTACCAACAGATCGGCGAGTTGTACCTGGGCGATGAAATCGCGGTCTGGAACCGATCGGGCAGTTGGTATCAGGTGCAATGCATGTCGGGCCGTTGCCTGAATCCGCTCTGGGGCGCGGCCAACCCGAACGGCTGGGTCTATGGCCAGTATCTCAACATCGGCGGCGTCTGCCCCTGATCGCGGGACGGGTCAGTCCTACGCGCCAAAGCGATAGCCAAAGCGCGCGATGTCCTCGGCACAGACCTCGGCCACGATGGCGCGGGTTTCGGCGTCGTAGTACCCGGCATGGTCCGTTCGTCGGTCCGAGCGGTTCTCGTGCGGCACCTCGGGCCGGAACCCAAGATGCGCGACCAGCGGCGCCATGTCCGCTTCGAGCTGTTCCAGGCGCAGGAAATGCCCGTGTTCGCGCCCCCGGGCGTCGCGCATGTACCTTGCGTAGGGCCAGGCGCGCAGCGTGGCCTGCGTATGCCCCTGGCGCAGGAAACCCGCGAAATCATGCGCCTTGGCCAGGGTCACGGCGGGATGGTCGAACGCCTGTTCGCGCAGCCAGTGATAATAGCTGACCACCCGGTCCCAGGGGTTGCGGACGAGGCAGAAACAGAACATCCCCGCGATCTCCTCGGCGGTCAGCGCACCGTCGAGATCCGCAAGGGTCGAATGTTTCCAGATCCGCCCCTGCGCGCGTTCCGCCAATGCCTTGGCCCGGGGCCGCCGCCGCCGCGCCTTGGGCGTGTCTCCGATGAGGATGTCGTCCCGATGCGCGCGCGCCTCCAGCGCCAGCGCCATCGAGGTGCCGCCGGTCTTGGGAATATGGACAAAGATGTACCGGCGACCGGGCGACAGGATCATTGCGTCAGGTTAGACTAGGACCCGATCCGGAGGAAAGGCGATAGCGCGGCACCCTCCGTACGATCACCGTGGCGAAATGCTCCTCCGAACGGGGCTTTTCTTGCGCAACTTTCTTGCGCATAGTCCGCCCGAAACCTGGCAACGGAGGATCTCATGGGCTGGCTTGCTGACGAAACCGGACTGGGCAAAAACACGGCGAATTTCGTTCCGCTGACCCCGCTGAGCTTTCTGCGTCGCGCGGGCACGATCTGGCCGGATCACCTGGCCGTGGTCTACGGCCCGCACCGCAAGACCTATGCCCAGTACATCAACCGCGTCACGCGGCTGGCCTCTGCCCTGGCGCAATCCGGCGTCCGCCCCGGCGACGTGGTGGCGACCATGCTGCCCAACATCCCCGCCCAGGCCGAGGCGCATTTCGGCGTGCCCGCCTGTGGCGCCATCCTGAACGCGATCAACACCCGGCTGGACGTGACCACCGTGGCCTATATCCTCGACCACGGCGGCGCCAAGGTCGTGCTGTGTGATCCCCAGTTCCTCCCCATCCTGGCCGAGGCGACCGAGATCATGGAAGGTGAGCCGCCCATGATCGTCGAGGTCGCCGACGACCACGCCGGCGTGCATGGCCACGGCCATTACACCGACTACGAGGCCTTCCTTGAAACCGGTGACCCCGAGTTCGACTGGATCATGCCGGAGGACGAATGGGAGAGCATCGCGCTCAACTATACCTCGGGCACCACCGGGCGGCCCAAGGGCGTGGTCTATCACCACCGCGGCGCCTACCTGAACGCGATGGGGCAGATCCTGTCCTGGCGCATGGTGCTGCACCCGGTTTACCTGACCATCGTGCCGCTTTTCCATTGCAACGGCTGGTGCCACACCTGGATGATGCCCGCGCTGGGCGGCACCATCGTCTGCTGCCGCGAGATCCGCGCCAAGGCGATCTATGACGCCATCGCGGACGAGGGCGCGACCCATTTCGGCGGTGCGCCGATCGTCCTGAACACGCTCATCAACGCGCCCGAGTCCGAGCGGCGCGAATTCGACCATGTGGTCGAGGTCTTTACCGCCGGCGCCCCGCCCGCCCCCGCCACCCTGGCCAAGATCGAGCCGATGGGGTTCAACGTGACGCAGGTCTACGGGCTGACCGAAACCTACGGTCCGGCCACGGAATGCACCTGGAAAGCCGAGTGGGAGCCGACAAGGGGCGACGAACGCGCAGCCATAAAGGCCCGCCAGGGGGTCGCCATGCCCTTCATGGAGGACATCACCGTCCATGACGAGGCCGGGACGGACGTCACCCGGGACGGCGAAACCAAGGGTGAGATCAAGTTCCGCGGCAACGGCGTGATGAAAGGGTATTACAAGAACCCCAAGGCAACGTCGGAAAGCTTTGCCGGCGGCTATTTCCATTCCGGCGACATCGCCGTGATGCACCCGGACAACTACTTGCAGATCGCCGACCGGGCCAAGGACATCATCATCTCGGGCGGCGAGAACATCTCGTCTGTCGAGGTCGAGGGCGTCCTTATGGGCCATGACGCGGTGCTGCTGTGCGCCGTGGTCGCCAAGCCGGACGAGAAATGGGGCGAGGTGCCCTGCGCCTTCGTCGAGCTGAAAGACGGGCACGACGTCACCGAGGCCGACCTGGTCGCCTATGCCCGCGAGCGGCTGGCAGGGTTCAAGACGCCCAAGGCCGTGGTCTTCCAGGAGCTGCCCAAGACCTCGACCGGCAAGATCCAGAAATTCGCCCTGCGCGAGGCGGCCAAATCGTTGGGGTGACCTGGCATCATCTTTGTCACGCCCTCAAATGCTATAGCGAAATATTATCTTCCCATCGGCCAGGGCATGTTGTGTCCTCAGATACAATTGCCTTTGCCGACCCTTGGGGGGATAGATGAGTGTTTACGTCATTGCCTGCCTGACGCCCGACCCGGAGCAGATGGACGCCTACCAGACCTACATGGCGACGGCCTTGCCGCTGCTGGAAAAGGTGGGCGGCAAGCTATCGCAGCATTTCCCGGTGGGCGATGTGGTGGTGGGCGAAAAGCCCGCCGAGGCGATCATGGTGGTCGAATACCCCGACATCGCGGCGGTCCACGCCCTGTTCGACAGCGACGAGTACCAGCAGTTGATCCCGGTGCGGGACCGGGCCTTCAGCACCTACAGCGTCTCCATCGTTAGCTGATCGTCCCGTCCGCTACGCGGGCCAGATTGCCCAGCCCCGCGCCCCGTGCTAGCGTCGCGAAAACGCGAGGCAGAGCAGGCCCCGATGACCGCCCTGAAACAGTTTTCCCGTCTCGAAGCGACCGGCCTCTGGCGTCCGTCGCCGGACGAGCAGCGACGCGAGGTGATCGTGTCTCTGGGCGAGGCGACCCTGACGCTTTCGGACATCAACGGCACCGCGCTGGCCCATTGGTCCCTGGGGGCGGTCAACCGGGCCAACGGCAAGGATATTCCGGCCATCTACCATCCCGACAACGCGCCCGAGGAAACGCTGGAACTGGACGGCTCCGAGAGCGAGATGATCAACGGGATCGACCGGCTGTTACGTGCCATCGACCGGCGCCGTCCGCGCCCCGGCAAGCTGCGGTTCCTGCTGACGGGCGGCACCCTCGCCGCGATCGCGGCGGCGGCCATCTTCTGGGTGCCGGATGCGCTGGAACGCTACGCGGTAACCGTGGTGCCGCCGGTCAAGCGGGTCGAGATCGGCAACAACCTCTTGCAGCATATCGAGAGGGTCGCGGGCAAACCCTGCGCCACGCGGGATGCGCAGCAACCGCTGGACCGCCTGGCCAACCGCCTGCTCACCCGCGGGCGGATCGTGATCCTGCCCGGCGGCGCGCGGGTCAGCGCGCATCTGCCCGGCGGGATCGTCCTGCTGAACCACGGGGTCGTCGAGGATTTCGAGGATCCCGACGTCGCGGCGGGCTTTGTGCTGGCCGAGGCCGTGCGGGCCTCGGAAACCGATCCGCTGGCCGCGCTGCTGGATCACGCGGGACTGGTGGCCAGCCTGCGGCTCTTGACGACGGGCGCCCTGCCCGATGGCGCACTGTCGTCCTATGCCGAATACCTCATGGCCGAAACGCCTGCCTTGCCGCCCGTCGATCCCCTGATCGCCGCCTTTGACCACGCCGAGATCCGCAGCACGCCCTTTGCCTATGCGCTGGACATCACCGGAGAGCGGACGCTTGCGCTGATCGAGGCGGACCCCCGCGCCGGCGACGGCAGCCGGCAGGTGCTGAGCGATGCGGACTGGGTGCGCCTGCAGGGGATCTGCGGCGCCTGAGAGCCTGACAAGGCGACCCAATGGAAAACGCCCGCCTGCCGATGGCACGCGGGCGTCGAAGGATCGCGATGGATCGCGTTCAGCGGATGTAGGCCTGAGTATACCCGGTGCCGTGGACCCGGCGCAGCGCCATCTTCAGTTCATCGAAAGAGGCATAAGGCCCAACCCGCAGCAACGACAGGTCCTGCCCGTTGCGGCTGACATTCGCCATGCGCACGCTGAGACCCGAGGATTGCAGCCGATGCGCCGCATACCGGGCCTTGTCCGACGTGGTAAAGGCCCCGACCTCGATCCAGCGGCCCACCTTGACCTCCGGTTCCCCAGTCGACTTGGGCGCCTTGCCGCTGGAGGCGACGATGGCGGTCAGCGGCAGCGGCGACTTGGCCCGGCCAGCGATGACCGGCGGCTTGACCTCGTGGCGGCGGGCCTGGACGACCAGCTTGCGCGGAACGGTGTTGGTCCAGACCTTCTGAGTGTCCTGATGGCCCTTGACGGTCTGCCAGGCGCGGTAGGGGTTCAGCCGGTCATCACTCCAGGCGGGGCGATAGCCCGTCGGGACATGCGCGACCTGGGTGTCCTGCTCCTCGAGGACATGTTTGGGCACGATGCGCGTTTCCGGCGGCAGGCTCAGGCTGCTGCCGTCCCAGCTGTTCTTGTTGTAGTAGACGTTCTTGCCCGGCGCGGGCGCCTCGCCACGGCGGATGATGGTGGCATGGGGCGCCGTCTGCGGGCCGCAGCTGGCGCGCAGCTTCATCCCGTTCACGACGCGGAAGGTCTCGCCGTTGACGCATGCATATTCGCCCGGTGCGGCCTGGGGCGCGGGGGCCTTTGCAACCGGTGCGGCGGCTTTGGGCACGCGGCGGACGACGCGCGGCTGTTGTGCCGCCATCGGCTTGGCGGCGCGGACGGTGGCGCGCGGCTTGGCGGCGGGGGCCGTGGTCGTCGTGCGCACCGGGGCCGGGGCAGCGGCAGGCGGTGTCGCCGTGATCTGGACCGGCTTGGTCGTGGTGGGCGCCGGCGCGGCAGGCGCGGCCACCTTTTGCGATCCGAAGGTCGGTGTCTGGCCGCAGATCTGCTCACGCTGGCGCGAGACGCGCGGCACCCAGGTCACCGCCCCGTCATAGCCGGCGCGCACATAGACACAGCCCCGGTTATCGACGAACTGGCGCCCCGTGTAAGAGGCCGGCGGAAAGTTGGCCGGGACGTCCCGGGCGGAGGTTTGCGCCGCCGCTGGCAGAGAGAAAATTCCGAATCCGGAAACGGCAAGCGCAAAAATAGAGAGCGTTTTCAAGGTCATGTCTGTCCCCACAGATGATACCCAGCAGAGTACCGCGTCAAAACATGACCTGTAAAGCCTTGAAAACCTTAGGCTGCCCGAGTTGTCCACAGAAGGGCCTGCCGAAAACGGGAGGTTTTCCCGGTGTCTTTCATGGCTGGCCGGGTGCCTGTCCCAAGAGTTGCGCCCGCCCTGCCGCCTGCGCCTTTATTTGGTGCCGAACATCCGGTCGCCCGCGTCACCGAGGCCCGGCACGATATAGCCTTTTTCGTTCAGCCGCTCGTCCAGCGCGGCGGTGACGACCGGCACGTCCGGATGCGCCTCTGCCATGCGCTGCACGCCCTCGGGCGCCGCCAGCAGGCAGAGAAAGCGGATGTCGGTGGCGCCTGCCTGTTTCACCAGGTCGACGGCAGCGGCCGAGGAATTGCCGGTGGCCAGCATCGGGTCCACCACGATCGCGAGGCGAGAGTTCATCTGCGTTGGCAGCTTGTTGTAATATTGGACCGGCTGCAGCGTCTCCTCGTCGCGGTAGAGCCCGACAAAGCCGACCCGCGCCGCCGGGACCAGTTCCAGAATGCCGTCCAGCAGGCCATTGCCCGCCCGCAGGATCGAGATCAGCGCCAGTTTCTTGCCCTCGATCACCGGCGCGTCCATCTCGCACAGGGGCGTCTCGATGCGTCGCTCCGACAGGGGCAGATCCCGGGTAATCTCATAGGCCAAAAGCAGGCTGATTTCCCGCAACAGCCGCCGGAAGCTGGCGGTCGAGGTGTCCTTTTCGCGCATCAGGGTCAGCTTGTGCTGAACCAGCGGGTGTTTGACGATCGTAAGGGTCTCGCTCATGCCTGCTCCAGTTTCTTCAGGACCGCCTCTTTCGTGGCCGCGTCGCAGAATGCGGCATCAAGGGCGGTGCGGTTGATCTCTGCGAATATCTCTTCGTCCCAACCAAAGGCGCGCGCAAGGCCAAGGTACTCTTGCCGCATGCTGGTATGGAAGAATGGCGGATCATCGGTCGAAACGGTGACTTTCACGCCCCGTTTGCGCAGCATGTCGATGGGATGCACCTTGAGCGCGGGATAGACCCCAAGGAAGACGTTGGACCCCGGGCAGACCTCCAGCGTGATCCCCCGCTCGGCCAGCATGTCGACCACCGCCAGGTCGGGTGCGGCGCGCACGCCGTGGCCGATACGCTCGACCCGCAGGTCCTCGACCGCCTCGCGCACTTCCTGCGGGCCGTTCCATTCGCCCGCATGGCTGGTCAGCCGCAGCCCCGCTTCGCGCGCCATGTCGAAACTATAGGCAAAGTCGCGTTGCTTGCCCTGTTTCTCGTCCCCGGCCATGCCAAAGCCCACCAGCCAGTCGCCCGCGGTTTCCGCCGCACACAACGCCGCGCGCTTGGCCTTTTCCGGGCCGAAATGGCGGATGCAGGTGACCACGCCGCGCAGGGTCACGCCCATGTCGCGTTCCGCCGCCTCTGCCGCCTCGCGGATCGCCTGCAGGTATTCGCGCCAGGCGCCGAGATCGCCGCCACCGCAGAAATCCGGGCTGAGGAAGGTTTCCGAATAGACCACGCCGTTTTTCGCGCTTTCCTCCAAAACGGCGGTGCAGAGCCGGGCGAAATCCTCGGGCGTTTTCAGGACAGAGGTCGCCGCCTCGTAGACCTCGAGGAAATGCCAGAAATCGCGGTAGGCGTATGATCCGTCCTCGTTGAAGATCCCGCCGATGTCGACCTTCTTCTGCTTGGCCAGCCCACGGATGAAGGCAGGCGGCGCACCGCCCTCGAAATGCAGGTGCAGTTCGACCTTGGGCAGACGCGCGATACGGTCCAGCTGTTCCTCGTCCGTGATCGGGCGGCGCTCGTCTTCGTCTTTCACAGGAAACTCCTTCCCGGCCCTTGCGCCGGCACATCCAGATGCGCGGCGATACTGGCCGCCACATCCGCAAACCCAACCTGCCCGATGCTGCCGTCGCCCCGACCGCCGATCAGCACCGGCACCCGTTCGCGGGTGTGATCCGTGCCGGTCCATGTCGGGTCGTTGCCGTGGTCGGCGGTGATCAGCATCAGATCGCCCTCGCGCAGCCGCGGCAGCAGGCGGGCCAGTTCCGCGTCGAACCATTCCAGGTGCCGCGCATAGCCCGAGACATTGCGCCTGTGGCCGTACAGGCTGTCGAACTCGACGAAATTGGCAAATGTGAGCGAACCCTCCTCGGCCTCGTCCACCAGGTCCGACAGGTGCCGCATCAGGCTGGCATCGTCGCCCTTGCGGACCTCGTCGATGCCACTCATGGAAAAGATGTCACCGATCTTGCCCACCGCGTAGACCCGGCGGCCCGCCTCCTGCACCCAGTTGGTCAGGATCGGTTGCGGCGGCTTGATCGCATAGTCATGCCGGTTGCCGGTGCGGGTGAAATTGCCGGGTTCACCGACAAAGGGCCGCGCGATCACCCGGCCCACCTTCATCGCGTGCAGGGTCGGCGCCAGATCGGCACAGAGCGTCAGCAGCCGGTCGAGGCCAAAGTGCTCCTCATGCGCGGCGATCTGGAAAACGCTGTCGGCGGAGGTGTAGCAGATCGGTTTGCCGGTGCGGATGTGCTCTTCGCCGAACTGGTCCAGCATGACGGTGCCGGAGCCGTGGCAATTGGCCAGCACACCATCGGTGCCGGCAAGGCGGCAGACCTCGTCGGTCAGATCCTTCGGAAAGGCGGGCACCCTGTCGGGGAAATAGTGCCAGTCCCAGGGCACCGGCAGGCCGGCCAATTCCCAGTGGCCAGAGGGCGTGTCCTTGCCCTTCGAGACTTCCGTGGCCGCCCCCCATAGGCCGGTCACGGGTTGATCCCCGGCGCGGGCGCCACCAGAGGCCAGGTCGGCGGCCTGGTACAGGCCAAGCCCGGCCAGGGTGGGCAGGTGCAGCGGCCCGCTGCGCCCTTCCTCTGCCGCGCCCCGCGCGCAGGCGTCAAAGATATGGCCCAACGTATCGGCGCCGGTATCGGGCACACCGTCGTTGAAATAGCTGGCCGCATCCGGCGCACCGCCGATGCCGACTGAATCCATGACCACCAGAAAGGCCCGCATCAGCTCACCCGTTCCAGAACCAGAGGCGTCGCGGCGGCGGCACTCTCGCCCAGCGTGATCGCCTCCAGAACCGCCTGCGCCGCTGCCGCTGCCTGCCCCTCGCGCGCCGCGTGCACGCGGCACAGCGGCTGCCCCCGGCGCACCCTGTCCCCCAGGCGCACCATGTCCGACAGGCCCACCGCCGGGTCCACCACGTCCGTTTCGACTCGGCGCCCGCCGCCCAGGTCGACCACGGCGAGGCCCAGCGCCTCGCCGTCCATCGCCGTCACCACGCCGTCGGCGGGGGCGGGCACCTCCAGGATCACCGTGGCCTCGGGCAGGAACCGCCGCCAGTCCTCGACAAAGGACAGCGGCCCGCCAAGGGCATAGACCATGCGGCCAAACCGTTCCGCCGCCGCGCCACTGGTGATGGCCTTGCGCAGCTTGGCCTCGCCTCCCTCGATCCCGGCAGTGGTCAGCAGCTCAGCCCCCAGCGCAATGCTGAGGTCCAAGAGCGGCCCCGTCGCCTCGCCCGTCAGCACCGCCATCGAAACATCGACCTCCAGCGCGTTGCCCAGCGCGGGGGCCAGCGGTTGCGACATGTCGGTGATAAGCGCGGTCGTGGGGCACCCGGCGGCATTGGCGGTGCTCACCAATGCCTCGGCCAGCGCGCGCGCCTCTTCGGGGGACTTCATGAAGGCGCCGGAGCCGGTCTTGACGTCCAGCACCAGCGACTGCAGCCCGGCGGCCAGTTTCTTGGACAGGATAGAGGCGGTTATCAGGTCGAGGCTCTCGACCGTCGCCGTCACGTCGCGGATCGCGTACAGCCGCTTGTCCGCGGGCGCGATGTCGGCAGAGGCGCTGACGATGGCACAGCCGACATCACCCACCACGTGCCGCAACATGGCCTCGTCCACGCCGACCGAATAGCCGGGGATCGCTTCCAGCTTGTCCAGCGTGCCGCCTGTATGGCCCAGGCCCCGGCCGGAAATCATCGGCACATAGACCCCGCAGGCGGCCAGCGCGGGCGCCAGCACCAAGCTGACGCAATCGCCCACGCCGCCGGTCGAATGCTTGTCCACCACCGGCGCATCCAGGTCCCAGTGCAGCACATGGCCCGAATCCCGCATCGCCAGCGTCAGCGCCACGCGCCCGGCTTCGGACAGGCCGCGCAGGCAGACACCCATCGCGAAGGCCCCGCCCTGGGCCGCACTGACCGTGCCATCGGCCAGGCCCTGCGCGAACCAGGCCAGGTCGCGCGGCGACGGGTCCTCGCCCCGCCGCAACTCGGCAATGACCCGCCTTGCGTCCATCACGCGCGGTCCATGTGGCTGTTGGCAAAGGCACCGGGCAGCAGGTCCGCCACGGTCACCTTTTCTTCGGCCCCGTCCAGCGTGGCCAGCGTCACCGGCGTGTGCCCCTTGGCAAACTCGAACAGTTTCTGCCGACAGCCACCGCAGGGGGGCACCGGGTGCGCGCTGTCGGCGATGACATAGGCCTCGGCGATCTCGGTCTCGCCCGCCGCCACCATCGCCGCGATCGCCCCCGCCTCGGCGCAGGTGCCTTCGGGGTAGGCGACGTTCTCGACGTTGCATCCGACGTAGACCGCCCCCGAGGGTGTGCGCAGCGCGGCCCCCACCTTGAAATTGGAGTAGGGCGTATAGGCGTTTTCGCGCACGGCGCGGGCCGCATCGGCAAGGGACATGGAACCTCCGGGACTTCGGGCCTTCATCGTGAAACTGGCGCGCCGCGATTGCAAGCGTGAACGCCGGGTCGCCCTGGTCGGAAAATCCGCCACCCCCGGCACCGGTCCTCTCTCGCGATTTACAAAATTAGCCGAAAACTGTACCGCCAAAGAGGAGTCTTCACCCGGCGTTCACGATTGTTTACCGTTGAACTACCCCTGTCCGAAAGGCCTGCCCATGACCGAATCCAGCAACGAAACCTTGCGCCAGGCGGCCCTGTTCTACCACGAGAACCCAAAGCCCGGGAAACTCGAGGTCCGCGCGACCAAGCCGCTGGCCAATGGCCGCGACCTCTCCCGCGCCTATTCCCCCGGCGTCGCCGAAGCCTGCCTGGAGATCAAGGCCGACGAGGCCGCCGCCGCCCGCTACACCACCCGCGGCAACCTGGTGGCCGTTGTCTCGAACGGCACCGCCGTCCTGGGGCTGGGCAATATCGGCGCGCTGGCATCGAAGCCGGTGATGGAAGGCAAGGCCGTCCTGTTCAAGAAATTCGCCGACATCGACTGTTTCGACATCGAGGTGAACGAACCCGACCCCGAGAAGCTGGCCGAGATCGTCTGCGCGCTGGAACCCACCTTCGGCGCCATCAACCTCGAGGACATCAAGGCGCCCGACTGTTTCATCGTCGAAAAACTCTGCCGCGAGCGGATGAACATCCCCGTGTTCCACGATGACCAGCACGGCACCGCCATCGTCGTCGGCGCTGCGGCCACCAACGCGCTGCACGTCGCGGGCAAGGCCTGGGGCGACATCAAGGTCGTCAGCACCGGCGGCGGCGCGGCGGGCATCGCCTGCCTCAACATGCTGCTGAAACTGGGCGTCAAGCGCGAGAACGTCTGGCTCTGCGACATTCACGGGCTGGTCTACGAAGGCCGGGCAGAGGACATGAACCCGCAAAAGGCCGCCTTTGCCCAGGCCTCCGACAAGCGCACGCTGGACGAGGTGATCGACGGCGCCGACCTCTTCCTGGGTCTCTCCGGTCCCGGCGTCCTGAAACCCGAACTGGTCAGGCGCATGTCGCGGCGCCCCATCATCTTTGCCCTGGCCAACCCGACGCCCGAGATCATGCCCGACCTCGCCCGCGAGGCGGCTCCGGATGCGATCATCGCCACCGGGCGCAGCGACTTCCCCAACCAGGTCAACAACGTCCTCTGTTTCCCCTTCATCTTCCGTGGTGCGCTGGACGTCGGCGCGACAGAGATCAACGACGCCATGCAGGTCGCCTGTGTCGAGGGCATCGCGGCGCTGGCCCGTGCCACGACGTCGGCAGAGGCCGCCGCCGCCTACCGGGGCGAGCAGCTGACCTTTGGCGCCGACTACCTGATCCCCAAGCCCTTCGATCCGCGCCTCTCCGGCGTCGTCTCGACCGCAGTGGCCCGCGCGGCGATGGAAAGCGGCGTCGCCATGCGCCCGCTCGAGGACATCGAGGCCTACAAGCAGCGCCTTGACGCAAGCGTCTACAAGTCCGCCCTGCTGATGCGCCCGGTCTTCCAGGCCGCCGCCACCGCCAGCCGCCGCATCGTCTTTGCCGAGGGCGAAGACGAACGGGTCCTGCGCGCCGCCCAGGCGATCCTCGAGGAAACCACCGAAACCCCGATCCTGATCGGCCGCCCCGAGGTGATCGAGACCCGATGTGAGCGCATGGGCCTCGAAATCCGCCCGGACCGCGATTTCAACATCGTGAACCCGGAGAACGACCCGCGCTACCGCGACTACTGGGAAACCTACCACCAGATCATGGCGCGGCGCGGCGTCACGCCGGACCTCGCCCGCGCGATCATGCGCACCAACACCACCGCCATCGGCGCCATCATGGTCCAGCGCGACGAGGCCGACAGCATGATCTGCGGCACCTTCGGCGAATACCGCTGGCACCTGAACTATGTCCGCCAGATCCTCGGCTCGGCCAAGCTGCACCCGCATGGCGCGCTGTCGCTGATGATCCTCGAAGACGGGCCGCTCTTCATCGCCGACACCCATGTGCGGTTGCTGCCCACGCCCGAGGAACTGGCCCAGACCGCCATCGGCGCGGCACGGCACGTCCGGCGCTTCGGGATCGAGCCCAACATCGCCCTCTGCTCGCAATCGCAGTTCGGGAACCAGGCCGAAGGCTCGGGCCAGCGGCTGCGCGCGGCGCTCGAGATCCTCGACGATCGCGGCTGCGATTTCTGCTACGAGGGCGAGATGAACGTGGACGCCGCGCTCGACCCCGAGCTGCGCGCGCGCCTCTTCCCCGGCAACCGGATGCAGGGCGCGGCCAACGTGCTGATCTTCGGCCATGCGGATGCCGCCTCGGCCACGCGCAACATCCTCAAGATGAAGGGCGGCGGGCTGGAGGTCGGGCCGATCCTGATGGGCATGGGCAACCGCGCCCATATCGTGACACCCTCGATCACCGCGCGGGGCCTGCTGAACATGGCCGCCATCGCAGGTACGCCGGTCGATCACTACAGCTGAGCCGGCGGCGCGGGCCCGAACCCGCGCGATGGGGGCTCTGCCCCCGTCGCCTTCGGCGCCTCCCCCGAGGTATTTTTCAAACCAAAGAAGGGCGCCGCAGCGCCCCTCACACCCGTTGGGAAAACGCCCGCAGCGCCTGCCAGGTCTCAGCCCTTCGCGTAGCCCAGCCCCTGCAGGGCTTCCCTGATCTCGTCCAGGATCGCCGGGTCGTCGATGGTCGCCGGCATCTTGAACTCTTCTCCATCCGCGATCTGAACCATCGTCCGGCGCAGGATCTTGCCCGAGCGGGTCTTGGGCAGGCGGTCCACCACGCAGGCCAGCTTGAAGGCCGCGACGGGGCCGATCTTCTCGCGCACCAGCTTGACGCTTTCCGCCACGATCTCCTCGTGCGGGCGGTTCACGCCCGAGGAGAGGCAGAGGAACCCCAGCGGCAGCTGGCCCTTCAGCTGGTCGGTCACGCCGATCACGGCGCATTCGGCCACGTCCGGATGCGAGGCCAGCACCTCTTCCATGCCGCCGGTCGACAGGCGGTGGCCCGCGACGTTGATGACGTCATCGGTGCGCGCCATGATGTAGACGTAGCCGTCCTCGTCGATCATGCCCGCGTCGCCGGTCTCGTAGTAGCCGGGGAAATGCTCCAGGTAGCTCTTCTTGAACCGCGCCTCGGCGTTCCACAGCGTCGGCAGCGTGCCCGGCGGCAGCGGCAGCTTGACCGCGATGGCGCCCAGTTCGCCCTGTTTCATGGGGTGGCCGCCCTCGTCCAGGATCTGGATGTCGTAGCCCGGCATCGGCTTGGCCGGAGAGCCCAGCTTGGTGGGCAATTCCTCGATGCCCAGCGGGTTGCCCGCGATGCACCAGCCGGTTTCGGTCTGCCACCAGTGGTCGATCACCGGCACCTTCAGCTGGTCCTGCGCCCATTGGATCGTGTCCGGATCGGCGCGTTCGCCCGCCAGGTAGACGGCCTTGAGGCAGCTCAGGTCATATTTCCCGACAAATTCGCCCTTGGGATCCTCGCGTTTCACCGCGCGGAAGGCAGTCGGCGCGGTAAAGAAGGACTTTACCTTGTGTTCCGAGATCACCCGCCAGAAGGTGCCCGCGTCGGGGGTGCCCACGGGCTTGCCTTCGAAGACGATGGTGGTGTTGCCGTGGATCAGCGGGCCGTAGCAGATGTAGGAATGGCCCACGACCCAGCCCACGTCCGAGGCGGCCCAGAACACGTCGCCGGGATCGACGTTGTAGAGGTTCTTCATGGTCCAGTTCAGCGCCACCAGGTGCCCAGCCGTGGGGCGCACGACGCCCTTGGGCTGGCCGGTGGTGCCCGAGGTATAGAGGATGTACGCGGGATGGTTGCCCTCGACCGGCACGCAGTCCGCCGGTTCGACGCCGTACTGGAACCCGTGCCAGTTGTAGTCGCGCCCCTCTTCCAGGTGCGCCACTTCCTGCTCGCGCTGGAAGATCACGCAGAAATCGGGCTTGTGCTTGGCCTGGTCGATGGCCCCGTCCAGCAGCGGCTTGTAGTGGACGACGCGGCCCGGCTCCATCCCGCAGGAGGCGGCGATGATGCACTTGGGCTGGGCATCGTCGATTCGCACCGCCAGCTCGCTCGCGGCAAAGCCGCCAAAGACCACCGAATGCACTGCGCCCAGCCGCGCGCAGGCCAGCATGGCCTCCAGCGCCTCGGGGATCATCGGCATGTAGATGATGACGCGGTCGCCCTTCTCGACGCCCTTGGCGCGCAGCGCGCCGGCCAGGTTGGCCACGCGGTTGCGCAGTTCGACGTAGGAAATCTCACGCTTGGTATGGGTGATCGGGCTGTCGTAGATGATCGCCGTCTGCTCGCCGCGCCCGGCCTCGACGTGCCGGTCCACCGCGTTCCAGCAGGTGTTCACCATGCCGTCGGCAAACCATTCGTACATGTGATCGCCACGGTCAAAGAGGGCCTTCGAGGGCTTCTTCTCCCAGTCGATCGCCTCGGCCGCCGACATCCAGAAGCCTTCCGGATCGGCCTGCGCGCGGTCATAAACGTCTTGATACCCCATGAGAGAGCCTCCTCTATTCCCTGACAAACCGCTTAGGCGCAGCACCGCCAAACGGGCAAGTCTGTTACCGGCGGTCAGGACAGATTATCGCAGAAGATTTGCGAATTCGCCCTGCAAAGATTTGCAAACCCACGAAATCCTTGCTGTGATCTTTGATGATCGCGAGACTTTGCAAAGTTGAAAAGCGACTCGCCCTGCCCCGCCCCCAAGTCGCCCGATACTATGGCGCGGAATCCGCTTGCGCGATTGTGATCTGTCGTGTGACTTGACCTGCCGTGCGCGGCGTGGACTCATCCCCTGACCGCGCGAAAGGAGATTCTTCATGCAAAGCAAGGCCTTCAAGGCACTGACCCTGGCCATTGTCGGCCTCTGCGCCTGGACCGGTGCCGCTTGGGCCAACTGGGAGTTCGTCGGCGGCGAGGAGGCGACCGAACATGTTGCCCGCGTCTGCAACGGCGATGACGAAGTGATCTGCTTTGAACTGGGCTGCTCCACCGGAGAGCCGCTGGCCTACCGCCTGACGACGCGGAACATGCCCGGCATGGTGGCGGCGCCACGCCTCGACAGCCTGCTGTTCGTCGGCTCGCAACTGGCCGGGTCGCTGGATTTCAGCCATACCGGGCTGGAGAGCTTCCATGCCCCGCTTGAGGAAACCCAGCTGCGCGGCATCGACCGGCTCAAGGCCGGCATCCGTGCGCAACTGCATGTCTGGGACAGCGCCGACAGCGCGCCGGTGATCCATCGCTTCACCCTGATCGGGTCGAACGCGGCGATCACCGAGGTCCAGAAATTCTGCCCGCTGCCCGACTTCGACCAGCGCGAGCTGGAACGGCGCACCCTGCCCGATCCCGCCGCGCAGATCCTTGGCGACATGCGCGAGGCCTGCACCGTCCTCGACGGGCAGCTGACCGTCAGCGACGGCTTCTCGCAGCAGATCGACATCGACGGCAAACCGCCGATGGACCTGCGGATCAACCACGGCGCCATGCTGTGCGACAGCACGCCCGACATGGTCTGCGGCCCGGCCGGCTGTCTGACCTCCTTCTGGCTGGGCATGGAGGACGGCCGCTATCGCCGCGTCTTCCTGAACGCGATCCAGGACGCGGCCATCACCGGGCAACCCGGCGTCCTGACCCTGATCGTGAAGGGATCGCAATGCGGCGACGGGGACGAGGCCGGCCCCTGCGGCAAACGCTACGAACTCGACGGGTTCGACCTGAAGGAACAGCAACCCTGAAGAGCCAGGGACGGGCGATCCCGCCCCCTTCTAAACGAACTGCTCGCGGATCAGCCGTTCTTCCAGACCGTGCCCCGGGTCGAACAGCACCCGGTGCGCCACACCCGGCTCTGACCGGATCTGCACCGCCAGCACGTCGCGCACCTCCGCCCCGTCGGCCTCTGCCATGACCGGGCGCTTCTCGGCCTCCAGCACCTCGAAACTGACCTCTGCCGCCTTGGGCAGCAGCGCGCCGCGCCAGCGCCGGGGCCGAAAGGCCGCCACCGGGGTCAGGGCCAGCACATCCGCGCCGATCGGCAGGATCGGCCCGTGCGCAGAGTAGTTGTAGGCGGTCGATCCGGCGGGCGTCGACACCAGCGCCCCGTCACAGACCAGTTCCGCCATCCGCACCTGGCCATCGACGCTGATCCGCAGCCGCGCCGCCTGGCTGCCCGAACGGTGCAGAGAGACCTCGTTGATCGCCAGCGCCTCGTGTTCCTCGCCGTCGGTGCAGGTCGCGCGCATGGCCAGCGGGTTGATCACCGCCTCTTCCGCCGCGGTCAGCCGTTCGACCAGCCCGTGTTCCGAATATTCGTTCATCAGAAAGCCCACGGTGCCCCGGTTCATGCCGTAGACCGGCACCGCCAGCTCCTGCGTCCGGTGCAGCGTGTGCAGCATGAAACCGTCGCCACCCAGCGCGACGATCACGTCCGCGCCACGCTCGGCATGGTCGCCATAGCGCCGCGTCAGGCCTGCGCGCGCCGATTGCGCAATCGGCGCGTTGGACGCACAAAAGGCGATCCGTAAGCTCATCGGGGGTTTCCTGTCGTCTCCATCCGGGGCGGATGGAAGCACAAAGTTCCGGCAGGGACCAGTGCCCGGGCCGCCATGCCGCTGGTATGTCGCAGCCCGTCGCTTTACCTACTTTGAGTCAGAGCCGGTTTCCTATACGAAACCCCGCAATCCGAATCCAAAGGAGCAGCGCCATGAACGCCCCCCATCGTGACGACGGTTTTTTCACCGAGTCCCTCGCCTCGCGCGACCCTGAACTGTTTGGCTCGATCACCGGCGAGCTTGGCCGGCAACGCGACGAGATCGAGCTGATCGCCTCCGAGAACATCGTCTCGCGCGCGGTGATGGAGGCGCAGGGC
>NZ_FMZI01000008.1 GCF_900101505.1 Antarctobacter albus | reverse complement strand
GGACCCGTCAGCGATTACATCGGGGCGCGTGCCCTGGTCAGCGGGTTGCCCAAGGTGAAGTGGCTGCTCGGAGATCGTGGCTATGATGCCGATTGGTTTCGAGAAGCCTTGCAGGACAAGAAGATACATCCTTGCATCCCGGGCCGGAAGAAACGGAAGACGCCCGTCCGGTACGACAAGCGCAGATACAAACGTCGCAACCGGATCGAGATCATGTTCGGCAGGCTCAAGGACTGGAGGAGGGTTGCGACCCGTTATGACCGCTGCCCACGAACCTTCTTCTCAGCAATCGCACTTGCTGCGACCGTAATCTTCTGGCTTTGAGAGAGAACGAGTCCTGACCCTAGTTCGCTGTTCATTTTCTGACGTCAGGGAAATCGGCATTGATTTTATTGTATTTTTCACCTTCTCATATGTTTTTTGGCCTAACTATCTCCGGGTCGACAATGAGCCTGTGGCGTGCCACGGGACATGACCTAACCGACTCACAAGATCATTTTGGCTGAGATGATAAAGAAACGGCCTCGGGGAGTACCCGAGGCCGTTTGCATGTCTGGCTGTGGCGACGCCTAGTGGCACTCTGCGGGGGCAGTAGACCCTAAATGCTGTGATCATGCTCTCTGTTCGCAAGGTTCGACACTGTCTTGAGAGAGATGGTTCGCGGAAGCATGTGGCCAAAGCGATCCTTGCATATTTCTGCTGGGAGTATTGGCTTTCCCGAGCGCGCCGGTCCCCGCGTTGAGGCATCGTCGACCACTTGAGCCAGACCGCTGCGCTGCCTGAACGTGCGCTCCCGGGGTTCCGAAGCGACATGGTTCCGGTGTGGTCGGGGGCTGGACCGTCGGCAGACCTCGCGGCTGACCAAGGAACGAAACATCTTCCCCAAGGATCTCGGGAAAGAGTCGCAAGGTACCGGGTGGCGGCGGAGTGATTCCTCTGCGGGTCGCGATCCCTGCGCGGCGGCGACGAGGACATTGCCTCTTGCCCCCCTCACCCGCTGTTCTTGCGGGATTTGGACCATCTTTGGCCGGATTTCGCGATGGTCAAAGGCCACCGTGAATTTCTCAACATTTGCGTCGACTTATGCGCAGCGCGCTGGAAGCATCCCCTGCCCCTCAGTGGAACTATTGTTGACAATGCTAAAACTTTCCTTCCTGAATTGAACATTACGTGCTAGTCTCCGTCCCAGAGTAGAAGCGAACTTGGCCCCCTGGGACTTTGGTAATTGCTCAGTATTCGTGCAGTTCACCCGGGGCAGACGTGTTGAAAAGGGTAACCATCGCTACTGCTCGGCAATCCCTCTGGGCGAACTGTTTCAAATCGGCTCAAGGAGATCGCCGGTTCGTACTCGCTGCGGACCGCGACAGGGAGGAAGACTCATGAAGGTAATAACAACAGCCACCGCGTTCATTTTGGGAAGTGCGGCGTTTGCCCACGCCGCCGACAAGGTCACGTTTCAGATGGACTGGTTGCCAGGCGGCGACAAGGCAGCCATCTTCGTCTGCCTTGAACGTGGTTTTTGCGAAAAGGCCGGGTTGGAACTGTCACTGGAAACTGGGCGCGGTTCGTCGGAGTCGCTGACCAAGCTTGCCACCGGCAGTTCGGACATCGGCAATGCGGACATCGGTGCCCTGATGGCGGCCCGCGTTACCGAAAAACTGCCGGTGACCGCAGTCATGTCCTACTACAACGAAGGACCGCATGCCTTCTTCACCCTGAAAGGCAATGGCATCGAAAGCTTCGCGGACGTGAAGGGCAAGGATGTCGTGACCTCGCCCTTTACCTCATCGAACGTCTACCTGCCGCTGGTGCTGCACGACAACGATCTGACGATGGATGACATCACGCTGACCAAATCGGATCCCGGCGCGCTGAACCCGATGCTTGTCACCGGCAGGACAGATGCGGTGATTTCCTGGATCACCGACGTGACCCGGTATTCGCAACAGGCGCAGGATGCCGGCCGCGAGATGATCGTCCTTCCCTGGGCCGATGCCGGCCTGGTGATGTATTCGGGCGCGATCGTCGCATCGGACAAGTTCCTGGAAGAACGCCCTGACGTGGCCCGGCGTTTTGTCGGCGCCCTGCTGGAATCCGTGGAATACATGCGGGCCAATCCCGATGACGCCGCGAAGGCCGTGACCGATGCAGTTCCGGAACTGGACCACGCAACTGCGCTTGGCTCGCTGCAAGACGCGCTTGGGCTGATCTTCAACGATGTGACCGAACGGGACGGTCTGGGTGCCTTTGACCCCGTCCGCCTGAAAGCCACCTGGGAGCGCGTCGCCGCAGCCCAGGGAATGGATCTGGACGCGCTTGATCCCGAAGACATCGTCGACCGCAGCTTCATGCCGGGGAACTGATCATGGCCGTGAATACAAATGTCACTCCGGCCATCCAGTTTACCGATGTCGAAATGACCTTCGACACCCGGGCTGGTGAGCTGATTGCCCTGCAACACGTCAACCTGGCCATCAACGATCACGAGTTCATCGCCGTGCTCGGACCGTCTGGCTGTGGCAAGTCAACGCTGATGCGCATCGTGGCGGGCCTTCTCAAACCAAGCGCCGGCACAGTCTCTGTCCACGGGGAAAACGTGGTCGAGCCGCGCGACGACATCGGCATCGTGTTCCAGAAGCCGACCCTGCTGCCCTGGGCGACGCTCGAGGACAACGTGGTTTTCCCGATGAAGCACAAGTTCGGCCGCGTTACGCAGGAACAGCGAGAGCGAGCACATGAACTGCTGAAGCTGGTCGGCCTGGCCTCCTTGGAAAACCGCCGTCCGGGACGATTGTCGGGCGGCATGCAGCAGCGGGTCGGGATTGCGCGGGCCCTACTGCACAACCCCGATATCCTGCTGATGGACGAACCGTTCTCGGCCCTCGATGCCCTGACCCGCGAGGAAATGGGCTACGAGTTGCAGAACATCTGGCAGGAACATCGCAAGACCGTGATGTTCATCACCCATTCCATCGTCGAAGCCGTCCTGCTGGCCGACCGGATCATCGTGATGAGCCACGGCCCCGGCGCCCATGTCGCAGAGGACCTGAGGGTCCCTGCGCCACGGCCACGCACCGGAGACTCGATGCGACTGAGCGAGATGCAGGACCTTGTATCCCACCTGCGCGACATCCTGATGACCAAAAAGGTGGCCTGACATGACTGCAACACTGACACGCGTGAACCGTGTTCCCGGGCTGCTGCCCGGGCTGACTTTCCTGATCATCCTCGTGCTGTGGGAAACCTCGACCCGGGTCTTTACCATCCCGACCTTCCTGCTGCCGGCGCCCAGCCGTATCCTTGAAGGGTTCGATGCGGTGACCGTTTCGCGCTGGCTCGCCCATGCCTGGGCGACCCTGCGGGTCGCCATGCTGGGCTTCCTGACGGCCATCGTCGTGTCATTGCCGCTGGCAATAGCGCTGACGCGGTTCAAGCTGGTCTCCAGCGGTATCTATCCGCTGCTGGTTGTGATCCAGTCGACGCCGATCGTCGCGGTGGCGCCCATCATCATCGTCACGATGGGGTCGGGCGACGTGTCGCGGGTGCTGATCACCTTCATGATCTCGTTCTTTCCGCTGGTCGTGTCGATGACCACCGGGATGAAGGCGACACCGGATGAACTGATCGAGCTCAGCCATTCGCTGAAGGCCCCGGCCATCCGCGAGTTCACCCAGATCCGCATTCCCTATGCGATCCCCTACATCTTCTCGGGACTGAAGATCTCGGTAACCCTCTCGGTGATCGGCGCGGTGGTGGCAGAGTTCGTGGCCGCGGAGAAGGGAATTGGCTATTTCATCCAGTTCTCGACCTCGCTGTTCAAGATCCCGCAGGCCTGGGCCGGGCTGGGCATCCTGGTGCTGATGTCTCTGACACTGTTCCAGATCATCGCCCAGACGCAACGCTACTTCTTCCCGTGGAGCTTGCCGCGCGAATCCAAGTAACGCGCAATCCAGCCAACCCAGAGTCCCGGCCGGATCACCGGCCGGGACTTTCGTTTCCCCCGCCAGCACCTGCGAAACCGAGAAGCCCCACCCTGGGCCCAGCAAACGAACGACGACCCATGCCACGACTGACACGCCTCATTCCCTTCATTTTCGTGCTGATCTGGAGCACGGGTTTCATCGGCTCGAAATTCGGCCTGCCCTATATGGAGCCCTTCTTCCTGCTGGTCGTTCGCTACGCGCTCGTGCTTGTGCTCTTCTCGTTCGGATTGCTGCTTTGGCGCAAACGTCTGCTGGCAGTCCATGACATCCCGTCCCAACTGCTGATCGGTGTGCTGATCCACGGCGCCTACCTCGCCGGCGTGTTCTACGCCATCTCCCAGGGGATACCCGCCGGTCTGGTCGCGATCATCGTCGGGATGCAACCGATCCTCACCGCGCTGCTGGGGTGGTTCTGGCTGGGCGAAGGCTTGGAACGCTCAGCACTCACCGGACTTGTCCTGGGGTTCGCGGGGATCCTGCTGGTCATCTCCGGCGCCGGGGCCTTGCCAGGGCACGGCGGACTGGACAGCATCGGGCTGGCCGCAACCGTCCTGGCCCTGCTTGGCATCTCGCTGGGGACCGTGCTGCAAAAGCGTCTGGGCGGCGATGTGCCGGTCCTGGCTGGAACGACGGTGCAGTACATCGGTGCGCTGCTGGCCACGCTGCCGCTCATGCTGTTGTTCGAGACCCGGCACGTCACACTGACATGGCCACTGGTATTGACGATGACCTGGCTGGTCCTTGGGATATCGGTCCTCGCGATCAGCCTGTTGATGGTGATGATCCGCCGGGACCAGGTTGCACGCGTCACCAGCTATTTCTACCTGGTGCCGCCGCTGGCGATGTTGCAGGCGTGGCTGTTCTTTGGCGAGACGATTTCCGCCCTCTCCGGGCTGGGTTCGATCCTGGTCATCGCCGGCGTTTACCTCGTGATCCGGCGGAACCAGGCAAACGCAGGGCTCGGACGGCCCCAGCCCGCGCGCGGCTAGGCGCTGGCCGGTTTGGTGCCCGTCCAGCGCTTGACCGTACCGGCATCCAGATCAAACAGGTCCAGAACCCGCCCGACCGTGTGATCGACCATCTCCTCCAGGCTCTGCGGCCGGGTGTAGAAGGCCGGCACCGGCGGATAGATGATCGCCCCCATCTCTGTCACCGCCGACATGTTGCGGAGGTGACCCAGGTGCAAAGGCGTCTCGCGCAGCATCAGGACCAGTCGCCGCCGTTCCTTCAGCACCACGTCTGCCGCACGCGACAAGAGGTTCGATGTTGTGCCATTGGCGATTTCGGCCATCGTCTTGACCGAACAGGGCGCGACGATCATTCCCATCGTTCGAAAGGACCCCGAGGAGCACCCCGCGCCGATGTCCTTGTTGGAATGGGTGTGATCGGCCAGCGCCTCTAGATCCGCGGCAGTGAAATCGCATTCCTGCGCCATCGTGATGCGCGCGGCGTTGGACATGACCAGGTGCGTTTCGATTTCCAGCGCGCGCAGCACCTCGAGCATCCGCTTGCCGTAGATCACCCCGGAGGCCCCGGAGATTCCGACGATCATCCGCCTTGGCTGTGTCATGTCCGGTTCCCTTTCCTGCCCTGGCGGATTACGCGCCCAGTTCCTGCAAAAGTGCAGCGGCGCGCGCTTGCGCCTCGGCGCTGATCCGGGCGCGGGTGCCGTGGAAATCGGAGCCGCGCGTCGCGTCCAGCCCCATGCGCGAGGTGGTTCCGATGCCGCTTGCCGACGGGTCCAGCGCGTTGCCCGGCAGGCCCTCTACGATCACCACGTCCCGGTGCGGCTGGAAATGGCTGGACACCGCCCACAACACTTCCTCGTCGCGGGTGATGTCCACGTCCGCATCCACCACGATCACGTTCTTCAGGTACTGGTCCCAGCCCAAGAGCCCCAGCATGACCTGCCGGGCCTCGCCTTCGCGGCTCTGGTTCATTGCCACGTAAGCGTGAAAATGCGTCCCCGAAGCGGGGTAATGCACCGCCGTCACCGAGGGGAAACGGGCCTTCAGCTTCTCCACCATCTCCGCCTCGCGCGGGATGCGGCCAAGGTTCAGGTGCTCGGCGGAATTGCCGCCCGCCACGCTGACCAGGATCGGCGACTCGCGGCGCAGGATGGTTTCGACGGTGAAGAGGTTATTGGTCGACCGGTCCGAGGAATAGCCGGTGAATTCACCGAACGGCCCTTCCTCGACCGTGGCCTCGTGGTCGATCACACCTTCCAGAACGATTTCGGCATGGGCCGGAACCCGGATACCGTATTTCGGTGTTTCCACCACCTCGAGGGGGGCGCCCATTAGACCGCCGGCGATGTCGCGCTCATCCTCTTCGAAAGCCAGGCGGGCAGAAGCCGCCAGCATGAACAGGGGATGGCCGCCGATGATCATCGCCACCGGCATGGGTTTGCCAAGATCCTTGGACATGTTCAGCAGCCGCCACAGGTGGCCACGCGAATGCAGCGAGGTCGCGAGCTGGTTTTTCGAATGGATCATCGCGCGGTGATAGGACAGGTTGCCGATCCCGCTGTCCGGGTCCTCGCCCAGGATGATGCCCGACGTGATGTATTTGGTCCGGTCGGTCTCGAAGTGCTTCAGCATCGGCAGCAGGTTCAGGTCCACGTCCGCGCCAGAGATGACCCGCTCCAGCACCGGCCCGTCATCGACCGTTTTCGACGGCATCGCGGCGCGGGAGCGTTTCTGGTAGGCCGCGTGCAACCCGGGTTCGTCCGTGTCGAACAGACGGGCAATCCGCTGCCGCGACCCGAAGACATTGCACAGCACCGGCGCATCCAGATGTGCCACCTTGTTGAGCCGCAAGAGCGGCTGCCGCCCCTGCCCCGCCAGCGCCCAGATCAGCGCAGTGGCGTCCTGGTCGTCCGAGACCGGGCTGTCGATCTCGATCACGTCCCCGGGATGTTCGGCGCAGTAGCCGGCCAGGAAGTGACGGACATCCTGCGGGTGATGGCTTTCGGTTTTGGTCATGAGCATGGCTATCGTCCCCCGGGTCGGCAAGATCGTGAAATAGGGTGAAAGTGTCCAAGACGGCGCCGGACACCCGGCGCCGTCAGGTCAGGATCAGACCGGTTCCAGCAATTTGCCGGTCGCGCGGTCGACGCCCGCATAGGTATCCGTCAGGCGGGCCTGTGCGTCCTTCGCATCGCGCGGCGGCGGCGTGGTGTCGATCCCCACCAGCTTGGCGATATTGTTGCCAAGGTAGCCTTCGAGATCCTCTTCCGACAGGTTCATCCCGTGCGGCGGCTCGTGGCACAGCACCTCAAGCTCACGCAGCCACATGCCCGGATCGTTGGGCGGGCTGTCAGTGCCGAAGACGATCTTGTCCTTGGGCAACTGCTGGGCGAACTCGACGATCCGCGACTGGAAACACCACCCGCTTTCGCAATAGACATTGGGCGTGTCCATCGCCATCCAGAACGCCTCGAAGCTGTAGTTGCCGCCGGTCTGGATGCCGAAATGGCCGATGATGAAGTTGACCATCGGGAATTCGCGGATGATCGGGTAGAACATCGTCGGGATCGTGTAGGGTCCGTCGCCGGTATGGATCAGCACCACGATGTTGTACTTGGCGCACATCTCCATCGCCGGACGCAGCCATTCCAGCGCCCGGTCAGGCCGGTAACCGTGCATGTTGGCGTGCAGCTTGATCATCTTGAAACCGTATTCCTTGTGGTGGAATTCGATCTCCTTGGCGCCGTTCTCCGGGCCCCAGCGCGGGTTGTAGTTGAAATTCCCGATAAAGCGGTCCGGGTATTTCTGGCACAGCTCCGCGCAATAGGCCATGTAGTCGCGAATGCCTTCGCGGCCCATGCGGTTGCCATCGCGATAGCCGGTGTTGCCCGGCGGCGGCTGGATGAACCCCATGTCGATCCGGCGCGGCTTGCCGTTGATCATGTAGGGGCCGTCCATCATTTTCAGCATCCGCTCGCCGGTGAAGGGTTCGCCCGTATGGCGCCACGCCTCGTCCACCAGGTTGGTCGGATGAAGATGGGTGTCGATAATCATCTTGGTCTCCTTCGGAAAGTCTTTGGGCGGCTTATTCTGCCGGTTCCAGCACGACGCCGTTGTCCCGCAGATAGGCCTCTGCCTCGGCCACGGTTTTCGGCGGCGCGGTCGGCTCCAGCCCGATCATCCGTGCGGTGTTGTTGCCCAGGTAATCCTCGAGCGTGTCCTCATCGAGGTTCAGGCCCTGCGGCGGCTCGTGGCACAGCACCTCCAGTAGGTTGATCCACATGCCCGGTTCGTTGGGCGGCGTGTCGGTGCCGAACAGGATCTTGTGCTTGGGCAGTTCCTTGGCGAATTCGACGATCCGCGACTGCAGGCACCAGCCGCTTTCGGCGTAGACATTGGGTTCGTCCATCGCCATCTGGAACGGCTCGAAGGTGTAGACACCGCCAGTCTGCACACCGAAATGCGCCAGGATAAAGTTCACCTCCGGGAATTCCCGGATGATCGGGATGAATTCCGTCGGGATCGAATAGGGGCCGTCGCCGGTGTGCAGTTTGACCATGATCCCCAGGTCCGCGCAGACGCGCATCGCCGGGCGCAGCCAGTCCAGCGCCCGGTCAGGGCGATAGGCATGCATGTTGGCCTGCAGCTGCACCATCTTGAAATCGAACTCCTTGACGTAGCGTTCGATTTCCTCGGCGCCGTTCTGGGTGCCGTAGCGCGGGTTGTACACGAAGCAGCCGATGAAACGGTCCGGGTGTTCACAGACCATCTTTTCGGTATAGCCCATGTATTCCCGGATCGCGGCCTTGCCTTCCTTTTCGTGGATGCCGTGGGTGTAGATCGTGTTGCCCTGTGGCGGCTGGATGAATGCCTTGTCGACGCGACGGGGTTTGCCGTTCACATAGAACGGGCCGTCCATCATCTTCAGCAGCCGCTCTCCGGTGAAGGGCTCGCCGTCGTGGCGCCAGGCCAGATCGACGAGATCCGTCGGATAGCAACTCAGGTCGATAATCATGAGGAACCTCCTGGAACGAGGTGCCTGGATGCAATGCCGGTCCCGCCCGCGAACGGCCCGAAGGACGCTGTGCGGGGGATGGTCCCCTTGGGGCCAATCCGGATCGGGAAAGTGGGGAGTTTCGACATCGCAGCCTCACCTCTCAATGGGTTGGTGAGCAATTGGCTGCGCTTCTACTCTTGTCCCAGACTACGCCCGCGACCATCCAAGGTCAACAGGAAAAGTTATATAAGTAATTGTTTTTATTATACATAATGAAACACCAAAGCGGCCCGCGCGCGGATCGCGCGGGCCGCTTCCCTACCCGGGACCAAGAGGAGGAGGGGTTAGTCTACCAGGCAGGAAGAGAGTTTTCGTTCGATCTCGTCACGGTCCAGATCGCGCCCGATGAACACGATCTTGGAGCGGCGCTGGTCGTCCTGCCAGGGGTGATCCGGGCGCAGGTCAAAGAGCTGGTGCACCGCCTGCAAGACATAGAAACGGTCGTCGCCAGCCATCGACAGGATACCCTTGGTGCGAAAGATAGCCGGCCCTTTTTCATCGAGGTAGGCGGTCAGCACCGCGTGCAGCTTGTCCAGGACAAATGGTTGTTCAAAGGTCAGGCTGATAGAGGACACCGTTTCATCGTGGAGGTGGCCGTGATGATGGTGATGGTGGTGTTCATGGTCACTCTCGGCCGTCATGTCGATCTGCAGGATCTCCGCCCGTTCCTTGACATAGGACGGCTGAAAACCATTGACGTTCAGGATATTGTCCAGGTCCACCACCCCGAACTCCGAACGCAGGATCTCGGCTGTCTGGTTCAGACCGCGCAGATCGCCTTCCAGCTTGGCCAGTCCAGTCTCGTTGGCCAGGTCCACCTTGTTCACGATGATCCGGTCCGCCGCCACGATCTGATCCACCGCCTGGTTGTCGCGCCCGTCCAGCACCGGATCGTACAGGTGCTGGTCGATGTGCTTGGCATCCACCAGCGTCACGATGGCATCCAGGTTGACCTCGTCCGCGACGCTGCGATCGGCGAAAAAGGCGGTCGCCACCGGCGTCGGGTCGGCCAGGCCAGAGGTTTCGACGATGATGTGATCGAACTTGTCCTTCTGGGCCAGCAGCTTTTTCATCACGTCGATCAGGTCGTTTCGCACGTCGACGAAGCAGCAGATGCAGCCGTTCTGCATCTGGTAGATCTCTTCGTCCGAGGCCAGCACCAGGTCACTGTCTACATCGACCTCGCCGAATTCGTTCTCGATCACGGCGATGCGATAGCCGTGTTTCTCGGTCAGGATGTAGTTGAGCAGCGTCGTCTTGCCCGATCCCAGAAAGCCGGTGAGAATGGTGATCGGCAGCTTGTCCTTGGGGATTTCGTGAACGTTCATCATGATTGGCGCTCCTTCTCGTTGAGGGCATTCAGAATGTCTTCGGGGGTGATCGGGTAGTGATGGAACCGCACCCCGATCGCGTCGTGAATCGCGTTGGCGATGGCCGGACCGATGGCGATGATCGGGTCTTCGCCGACCCCCTTGGCGCCCCAGGGGCCGCCGGGATCGGGGGCCGCCTCCAGAATCACGGTGTCGATGTCGGGCATGTCCATCGACAGCGGCATCTTGTAATCCACCAGCCCTGCGTTCAGCGACCGGCCGGTTTCCGTGTCGATGATGTAATCCTCGGTCAGGGTATGGCCGATGCCCTGCTGGATGCCGCCCTCGATCTGGCCGGCGGCGGCGATCGGGTGGATCACCTTGCCCACGTCATGCACCGGAACCACCCGGTCCACCGTCACCAGGCCGGTTTCCGTGTCCACCGTCACCTCGACGAAATGCGCTGCAAAGGAATAGGACTTGGTCGGTTCATACGTCCCCCGCCCCAGGATATTGGCAGACGGGATCCCTGGGGTCGGCCCCATAGCCTCGGCCACGGTGAGGCCGCTGTCAGGACTGGCACGCAGGAAGATCCGGCCGTCGACCATGTCCAGCGCATCGGCCGTGGTCTGAAGCTTTTCAGCGGCACGTCTCAGGATACCGGCGCGCGCCTCGGCGGCGGCCATCCGAGTGGCGCTGCCCACCAGGTAAGTGGTGTGGCTGGCAAAGGCACCGATGTCCCAGGGCACGGCGTCGGTATCGCCATGCACGACCGAGACGCTTTCAAAGGGCATGTTCAGCTCTTCCGCCGCGATCTGCGCAAGCGCGGTATGGGCGCCCGTGCCCAGGCCCGCCGCGCCGGTCATCAACGTCACCGAGCCGTCTTCGTTCACCTTGATGAGGGCGTTGCCCTGTTCCTTGATGCCGGGATAGGCAGAGGAGCCGTGCATTTCACAGCCCAGACCCCAGCCCTTGCGGACATGCGACGCCGCCGGGTCGGGGCAGCGCGCGCCCTGCCGCAACCCCTTCCAGTCAAAGACCCGCGTGCCATGCTCGATGCAGGCCTCCAACCCATGCCCGACGATCGCGTGGCCAGAAGGCGCTATATCGCCCTCACGCACAGCGTTTTTCAGTTTCAGGTCCGCCGGGTCCATCCCCAGCCGCTCTGCCGCCTCGTCCATCTGGATGTCGAGGGCGTAGTAGGTCTGCACCACGCCATAACCGCGAAATGCGCCCGCAATCGGGGTGTTGGTATAGACCGCGCGCCCATCCAGCCGCACGTTTTCGCAGCGGTAGAGCGAAGTGGCCGAATTGGTGCCCACCGTCGTGACCCCCGGGCTGTGAGACCCATAGGCCCCGGAGTCGAACACGATCCGCATGTCGCGCGCGGTGATCGTGCCGTCCTTGCGGAACCCCTGTTTCAGCCACAGCTTGAACGGGTGGCGCGACCGTCCGGCAAGGAAGGTCTCACACCGCGTGAATTCCATCCGCACCGGCTTGCGCGTCTCCCGCGCCAGCAAGGCGCAGAGGAACTCATGCTGGAAGCAATCCTGCTTGGCGCCAAAGCCGCCCCCCATGTGATCAACCAGCACCCTCACTTTGGTTCTGGGCAGCCCCAGAACCTCGGCCAGGATGCCTCGGACCATGAAAGAGCTTTGGGTCGAGGTCCAGAAAGTCAGCTTGCCGGACCCGTCCCAATCGGCCAGGCAAACATTGGGCTCCATGTAGCCGGGCATAGGCCGACCACCGGAGAATTCGCCCTCAAGCACAAAATCCGCCTCGGCGAACCCCTTGTCGACATCGCCGCGTTCCACGCGCACCGGGTCCAGCACAAGGTTGCCGCCCGGCCCCACCTCGTGGATCTGCGGCGCGCCCGGTTTCATCGCCTCTTCGGGGGTGAAAACGGCAGGCAGTTCCTCGTATTCGACCTCGATCAGGTCCAGCGCCTCGTCGGCGATCTCTTCGCTGATCGCGGCCACCGCGGCCACGCCCTCGCCCCAGTACCGAACCTTGTCGTCCAGGATATACTGATCCTTGGTGCAAGAGACGGAACGCGGGTGCGGTGAGCCGTAGTGCAGCACACGCGGCACGTCCTCATGGGTCAGAACCGCCTTCACGCCCGGGTAGGCGAGGGCCTTGCTCACGTCGATCCGCTTGATCCTGGCGTGAGCCACCTCCGACCGCTTGATCTTGCCATAAAGCATCCCGACCGGCTTCAGGTCGGCGACATAGACCCCTTCGCCCGTGACCTTTTCGATCACGTCCTCGCGCTTGACGCTCTTGCCGATCGTGCTGAATGCATTTCTCAGGTTGTTCGCGGGTTTGTTCATACCGTTTCCTCCTGCGCGCGCACCGCGCGGATCTCGGCGGCCGCGCTGCGGACCGCGTCGAAAATCTTGGTGTAGCCGGTGCAGCGGCAGATATTGCCGCTGAGACCAAAGCGGATCTCGTCATCGCTGGGATCGGGGTTTTCCTCGATCAGCTTGCGCGCCATCATCAGGATGCCCGGCGTGCAGAACCCGCATTGCGATGCGCCGTGGCGCATGAAGGCATCCTGAAGCGGATGCAGGATGTCGATGCTCTGCTGCATCCCCTCGACGGTCTCGACATTGCGGCCCTGCGCCTCGACCGCCAGCATCAGGCAGGCATTGACCGGCTGACCATCGACGATCACCGTACAGGCGCCGCAATCGCCCACGTCGCAGCCCTTTTTCGTTCCGGTCAGTCCCGCCTCTTCGCGCAGCGTGTCCAGCAGCGAACGGTGCCCTTCCACGGCCAGGCTTTGGGGATCCCCGTTGATGGTCAGTTCCACGATCTGTTTCATTGGGTCGCCTCCATTGCAGTCTTCACGGCACGGCGCGTCAGGACACCCACCATGCTGCGCCGGTACTCGGCGCTGGCGCGCACGTTGCTGATGGGGGTGCATTCGGCCATCGCCTGCGCGCCCACCTGCGCGATGAGCTCATCCGTTATCTTCCGGCCTTTCAGCAGCGCCTCGGCCGCCGATGCACGCAGGACCGTCGGCCCCACCGCGCCAAGCGCGATCCGGGCATTGGTGCAGGTGTCGCCATCGCGGTCCAGGCTGACCGCCACGCCCACCGTGGCCAGTTCCATCGCCTTGCGGCGGCCATGCTTGAGATAGATGCGTCCGCTGTCGGGAGCCGGGGCCGGAATCACGATACCGGTGGCGATATCGCCGCGTTCCAGCCGGGTGCGCCCGGGTCCGGTAAAGAACTCGGCCAGCGGCATCCGGCGCATCCCCTTTGGCGTGTAGATATGGATGATCGCGCCATCGGCGATCAGCGGCGGGATGGTATCGGCCGAGGGCGACGCGCGGCAGAGATTGCCGACCACGGTCGCCCGGTTGCGCACCTGAATCGAGGCCAGCAGGCGCAGCGCCTCGGCGAAATTCGGATAGGTGCGCTGAACACCCGGCAGGGTTTCAAGCTGACGCGCCGTGACCAGCGCGCCGAAGGTCAGCCCCACAGCCGGATCCCAGGTGATATCGGTCATGCCGGGGATATTCTTGATGTTCACCACATCGGAAACATCTCGCAGCCTTTCGCGGATCTCGACGAAAAGGTCGGTTCCACCGGCCAGCACGTGGGCATTTTCGCCCAGGTCGACCAAGAGGCGCGAGGCCTCTTCAAGGGTCTTGGGTTCATGATAGGCAAAGCGTCGCATCTGGCCTCCTTCAGATCGCAGCGGACGGAACGTGCCGCTGGCGTTTCATGGGTGGCCGCTAATCCTGGTGAGGGGCTTCGCCGGGTATTTGGTGTCAGGCCGAGGGTGGCCCGTCGTCATCTTCGCTCGCCTTGATATCGAGCAGCATTTCCGATTTGACCGCACTCAGAAGCTGGTTGTTGTAGTGAACCGCCCCTTCGCTGTCGCCACGGGCCAAGGCGGCCAGCGTCTTGATATGCAGGTTGTGACCCGAAAACTCCGAGGGCCGTCCGCGTCGATGCGACATCAGCAACGGCTGGCAATTGATCAGGTCGTTCAGCAACCGCGACAGGTGCCTGTTTCCGGCCAGGCGCCCCATCTCCATGTGGAACAGCCGCGAATGATGCCGCGCCTCGACGACATTGCCCTCGTCATAGGCGGCCCCTTCGGCGCGCAGGATCTCCTGCAACCGAACACCTGCCTCGTCGGTATAGGTCCGGGCCAGTCGTTGCAGCAGCCCGGTTTCGACCACCAGGCGGGCTTCGAAAACCTGTTCGGCCTCTGCCGCGCTGAGCCGGACGATGCGGGCCCCCTTGTTGCGGCTGGTCTCGACCAGCCCGGCATTTACCAGTCGCAGCAGCCCGTTGCGGATCGCCTGCCGGTTGGCACCGGCCGCCTCTGCGAGTTCGCGTTCGACCAGCCTGTCACCCGCCTTGAGTCTCTGGTCCTGCACCGCCTCGACCACAAGGGAGAACACGCGCTCTTCTGCGTCCTGGCCGCTTTTCAGTTCGGCTTTTGCAGCCGCCTTTCTGCGGAATTGGGGCTTTGTCACGGCAACCTCGTCATTGGTGCAAGAACGCTAGACCGGACCACCATTCATTGTCAACAATAAGATTTTTTCTATTTAAAAACATTATTTTGAAATGCTCCTCCCATCTCAGGCAAACCGTTCAAAGGACGTCTCCGAAGG
The DNA here is from genome assembly GCF_900101505.1 of Antarctobacter albus. GTDB lineage: Bacteria > Pseudomonadota > Alphaproteobacteria > Rhodobacterales > Rhodobacteraceae > Antarctobacter > Antarctobacter albus. Next base: position 269,695 of record NZ_FMZI01000008.1, on the reverse strand, counting down.
GGCCACGCATCGAATCGACCCGCGGTCCGGCTCGCCCCGACAGGTGCACCCGGCCCCGGAATGTTCGCGTAGGGAAACAGGCAGGCCTCGAACAGCCGGCTCTGGTTGAACACGACGGCGATCAGCGTGCCCGTCACCACGGCCAGCACGACAGCCCGCAGCGTGATCGACAGCGTGACCCACATCGCCCCCAGAAGGTCGGCGCCGTTGGCCAGGATGCTGTGCCAGACATCGCTGGGCTTGGGGAACAGGTAGACCGGCACGTCGAACGCACTGCACAGCACCTCCCAAAGGATCAGCACGGCCAGGCCGACAAGGATCGGGCCAAAGACCTCGATCGAGGCAGCCGCGTTTGCAAAAGATCGTTTCATCGTGGTTCTCCCATCTCGCCAGATTGCCCAGATGCGTCGCGCAGCGCCTCGGACAACTCGCTGCACAGCGCTGCGAAACGAGGGCTGCCACGGAAGGTTTCGTCCCGGCGTCCGGCATGGTCGATATCGATGATGCGCGAGATCCGCCCGGGCCGTGCCGCCATCACCGCGACGTGGGTCGACGGGAACACCGCCTCGTAGATCGAATGGGGCACGAAGACCAATCGTCCAGCCCCGGCGACATCCTCATGGGTCAGGATACCGTTCACGTCATGCTGGAAGGTCGCTGCCACGGCACGCACCGGCAGCCCCTTTTCGACTCCGCTCAGCACCTGGAAGTCGTAGCCGGTATACACATCGGCTTCACCCGCCAGCAAAGGCTGCATGCCGTACACCTGCGGCCCGCCCATGCGCAGCGTGACGTCCAGCCCGCGGCCTCGTTCAGACCCGGCGTCTTGGCCTGGTAGAAGCCGCCGTGCTGCGCCTCGGCATAAAAAAACGTCATTGATGCGCTCTCTCTAGAAGAACGATATTTGACGCGGAACGATCTCTTTTTTGCGCACGCACTTTCGCTGGCTCACGAAACCCGAAACGCGCCCCGCCAGGATGGCGGAACGCAGGATTGCGGCTGGCTCTAGTGGGGCTGGCTAAGGATCGGACGCGGGTCGGGACGCGGCAGCGGCCTCGGGAAATGCCGCGAGGATGATCTCTTTCAACCGTTCGGCGGGCGGCGACAGGCTTCGCCATTTGTGTTGCATGACGCAGATATCTCGGGTGATGATCGGATCGCTCAGCGCCACGCTGCACACCCCAGCGGCCGAGGTCAGTTCCATCGAGTTTTCCGGCAGCACCGACACCCCCAGGCCCGCCGCGACCATGCCGATGGCAGTGGTGGAAAAGCGCACATCGTAGGCCGGAAGGAAGTACGGCGCGACGCCGATCATGGTCCGTTCGACGATCTGGCGCAGCGGGTTGTCCAGCGCCAGCACGATCAGCTTCTGATCCGACAGGTCGGTCCAGCCGATGGCCTGCCGCGCGGCCAGCGGGTGATCGGCGCGACAGATCAGCATCAGCCGGTCCTGGCTGACAGGCTGCGACCTGATCTCGGGGTCGTGGTCCAGCAGGGTCCCCAAAGCGATATCCGCCTCGTTGCGGAGCAAGGCAGGGCGGATTTCCTCCTCGGGCATGTCGCGCAACCCGACCGAAATGCCCGGGTACTGGTCCAGAAAACGGGCGATCAGCGCAGGAATCGTGGTTGAGGAAAAGATGATCGAACTGGCGACAACCACCTTGCCCTTCTTGAGCTGCGCGCGTTCGCGGACACTGCGCGTGGCAAGGTCCAGGTCCTCCATCGCCTTGCGCGCCTGGGGCAGGAACTCGATGCCGATATCGGTCAGGTTCACCTTGCGGGTGTGGCGGTCGAACAGCCGGACACCCAGCTCCTGTTCCAGATCCTTGATCAGCAGGCTGACCGCTGCCTGGGTCAGCCCCAGCGCGCCGGCCGCAAGGTTGAAACGCCCAAGCTCGGCCACCGCAAGGAAGGCGCGGATCTGGCGCAGCGTGACATTCATGACCCGCCCCTCTCCCGGCCCGGTCAGGCCGTTTCGGCCATCGCCTGCGGCAGCACCGTCGCGGTTTCCGACACCAGCCGCCCGCGCGCCAGCACCCGCGACTGGACCGGCCCGCCGGCCACCAGCGTATCGGTGTCCTCGCAATCGGTCAGCACCAGATCGGCCCAGGCGCCCGGGCGGATGCCGTAATTCGCCCCCAGCCCCATAAGTCGGGCGGGGATGTCGGTGATCATCCGGTGCACGTCGCGCAGCTCGTCCGCCATCAGGTTCCCCGCCAGCAGCGTCCAGCGCGCGATTTCCAGCATGTCGCCCGACCCCGTCGGCACAAACGGATCCTGGATATTGTCCGAGGCGGTGGCGATCTTGGCGCCGCCGCGCAGCAGTTCGGCCACCCGGGTCAGCCCGCGTGGCGGCAGCTTTGTGCGGTCGCGGGCCTGAAGATAGAGATTGGCCGCCGGAAGCGTCACCGCCCCCACGTCGAGGTCGATCATCCGCTCCATGATCGCCCTTGCGGCGTCAGGCTCCAGCGCGCTGAGCACCGAAATATGGCTGAACACCGTGCGCCCCTGCATCCCGAAACGCTCTACCCGGTCGAGCGCCGCATGCATATGCAGGTTGTCCGGGTCGAGATGTTCGTCCAGATGCAGGTCAACGGGTTTGCCTGCGCGGGCCGCGGCCTCGAACAGGATGTCCATATAGCGTTCCGGGTGCTCGCTGACCGCCGGAGTGCCGCCCACCGCATCGGCGAAACGTACCGCCGGGTCGATGTTCCCGGCCAGCCATTCCAGGTCCTGCCCGGGATGCGGAGTCATGAAGGCCACCAGTTGCAGTGTCATCCGATCGGCCCAAGCCTCCCGCTGCCGGGCCAGTGCCTCGATCCCGTTGAAACCCGCATCCTTGTCGACATTGATGTGACTGCGGATCGCGGTGGTGCCGCGCGACAGGCACCGTGCCATTGTCCGCGAGGCGCGCCGGGTGATGTCCTCGGGGCCGGCGGTTCGGGCATAGGCCGCGAAAGCCTCGCGCGCGCCTTGCAACGTACCCGAGGGATTTGGCGTGAAGCGCAGCACACCGGTCTTGTCCAGATGCTGATGCATGTCGACAAAACCGGGCGAAATCAGGTTCCCGGAGACATCGACGCGCACCGTATCGGGCTGCGACGCAAGGCCCGGCCCCACAGCCGCGATGCGGCCATCGGTGCCGATCAGAATATCGGCCTGTTCGGCCTGCGCGCTCGCGCCGGTGATGCGGCCTCCGGCCAGCAGGATCGGCCGCTCGCGGTTGGCTGCAAAGAATGAAAGCTGATCGCCGACGGTGCCCATGACCTTGCCCTTTTGTTGGAAACTCCCGGGGACACTAAGCAAGCCATACTCTTTTCACAAATTAAATAATCTTTTTTACTGATAAGAAATCCGCAATAATTGATCCGGCCTCTGCCGTAGCCCGAAATCGTTTCTGGACGCCCCCCCTCCCGCTCGGGCATACCGGCTCCGCCAGAACGGCGATGAACCGAGACGCCTCATGCTGCATTCCCGTGTCTTGCGCTATCTCGACGAGGTGGCACGCTCCGGCTCGATCCGCGCGGCGGGGGAGCGGCTTAACCTGCCTCTCCCTCGATCAACAAGCACGTGCTGCAGGCGGTGCTGGATGGCAAGGCCGATCTGGGCTTTGCCTACAACCTGCCGCCCACGCCGACTATCGAAGTCATGCCCCGGATGAACGCGCAACTCGGCACGGTGGTTTCGACGGCACATCCGATCGCACATATGAACATGGTGCCGCTAAGCGAATGCCTCACCTATCCGCTGATTTTCGCGGACAAATCCATGCCGATACGACAGATCGTGGCCGAGGCGTTCGACGCCTCCGGGCAGGACGTCAACCCCGCCTTCGAGACCAATTCCATTGAGGCGATGAAGAGTAACGCCACAGGCAGCGGCGGGATCGCCTTTCTCAGCCGGTTCGACATCCTCGAGGAACGCCGCGAGGGCAAGCTGACCTATATCCCGATCCGCGACGGCGCCTTCGGCAGCAACACCCTGTCACTGGTCCGCCGACAGAAACGCGCGCATGGGCTGGCTTCGTCGATGTTCACCGAAGAGATGCGCCGCGCGCTTGGCGCGTCGATCGACTGAAACGGCGACGCACGGCGGCTCGCCCCCCTTGAAAACGAAGCGTGGGTTGATGGTCGACAGGCTGTCGGTCAGCACGATATCGGCGTAACGCCCGGGCATCAGTGAACCAAGCCTGTCGTCCATGTGGAAGGACCGTGCGGAGTTCAGCGTCGCCATCTTGATCGCATGGATCAGGTTGATGCCCCCCCCTTTTCGCGGACCTAGGTGGCCTTGCGGAAATCGTCTTCGCTGCCGGAGCTGTAGGTGAAATGCTCGAACTCGCCCAGCCCGATCACCGGTTCCATGTTCAGCACCGCCTCGGTGACCGTGGCTGCGGTCTTCTTTCCCGGGGCAAAGGCGAACAGGCGATAGGGTGGCTTGTCATGGTCTCAAAACAGGTTCTGCGCCGCCTCGATGCCCTCATCCGCGGCCGCGCTCAGCAAGTCGAGGCATTCCGAATAGATCGGCGACGTGCCGCAGGGCACCATTGCCTCGGCCAACGCGGTCGGATGGGTCAGTTGCGCCTCGAAATGGATTGTGTAAGAAAAGCGTTTAATAACGCCCGCAACGAACGCTTTTAGAGATCTCTTCAGTTGATCGAGGGGCTCTGTTGACCGAAATCCCTTCGATGCAGTGCCGGACGCCGCATGGCAGGTTTTCAGCTTGGACGCGTCGATCATGACGGTCTTTTCTTCGCTGCGTTCGGACGCCATGCCCGCAATGATCCGAGCGAACACGCCCCCGTCACTCCAGCGCTTTTATCGGTTGTAAAGCGCTTTGCAGTATCCGCAGTCTTTTCGCGTATCTCCTCATGAACAAGGCAAAGCAAGAGCCGCCTTCACACACAAAACTGACGCACGTGAGAATGGGCGCGCGGGGGGGGCAGTTCGTCCCAGAACGCTCGGATACCTTCGCACGGCCGGCTCGCCGGGCAGCAGTGTGGCCGACCTCCCTGCACGGTCCACTGGCCTTCGTTTTCGCACATCCGTGATTTTCCCGTTAAAGGGGGACTCCGCGACAGAGTTTTGGCCGTTCGCGTGGTGGCTTCACGACCAAGATCCACCTCCTCGTCAATGGCGAGGTATTGATCCGCCATTGGTCCGAGGACAATGCCGAGCGGACTGCCCATGGCAGAAGAAATCGAACCGATGATGCTCAAGTATCTTGCACAGGTCGCTGGCTTCGCCCCCGCCCAGGCACATGCCTACCTCGTCAGCTATCGCAAGATCGGCCTGATCGAACAGGACGAGGAAATGGGCCACTATCGCCGTGGACGCTTCGCGCTTGATCTAGGCGTGACCAGCATACGCACCATTGACCCGATAAGCCTGGCCACCGACGCGGTTACGGAACTTGCAGACCGCACGGCCCTGCACGTTGCCCTGGTGGTCTGGGGATCCTTCGGGCCAACCGTGGTCACGGAAAGCGGCAGCCAGCTGAACATGAACACTCGCCCCGGCAAGGTCTATTCGATGTCCGGCACTGCCAGTGGCCGGGTCTTTTCCGCCTTCCTGCCCGAAGCGACGGTCGAGGCCACGATCAACCTTGAGAAACGGGAAAAGACCGACAGCGGGCGGGTTGGCGTCCACCGCTTCATGTCCCGCAAGGAACTCGACCATATCCGAGAGGTCGGTTACGCAACGGTCGTTGTCCCACCAGTGCCCGGCATTTCGGCCTATGCGGCGCCGGTCTTTGATCATGCAGGGCAGATGGTCATGGCCATCACCATTTTCGGACAGGACCACTACCTCAAGGGCCGGGCAGAGGAAGGGTTCATTCCCGCCCTGATCGAAGCCGCCGGCGACCTGTCATCAGAACTGGAGTACGTGCCGGCCCATTGAGGCAGAACACGCCAAGCGCGACGGCCGATCCGGCTGGCGGACAGTTCATGCATTACAATTATCCATAGATTATCGAATTCGCGGAATACGTTTGAAATAGGGCGACGCTGTGAGGCGCTACCCGTATGGCATCAGAACAAATTGGGCATACCGCTGGTCTCGCCGCCATCCGCCACGAACTCGGCCCCGGTCGAGAACGAGCTGTCGTCACCGGCCAGAAACATCACCAGCTTGCTGATCTCCTCAGGTTCGCCCAGGCGGTTCATCGGGCCGTGGTTGAAATTGGGATAGAGGTCGTCGACTTTATCCGTATTGATATTCCCCGGATGAACAGAGTTGACCCGGATGTTCAACGGCGCAAGCTCGACAGCATCGGCCTTTGTCAGCCCCCGGATTCCGAACTTGGAGGAAATATAGGCCAGCACATCGGCAAAGCCCTTCATTCCCGACGTCGACGGGATATTGACGATCGAGCCTCCACCCGCATCTTTCATCGCAGGGGTGACGGCGCAAATCCCTTTGAAAACGCCCCAAGATTGATCCCGATCACCTGCTCCCATTGCTCGTCCGTACAGGTCTCGATGCCCGAGAACCGCAGGATACCGGCATTGTTGACCAGCACGTCGATCCTGCCGAAACGCGCTACCGCTGCGGCGACGGCAGCCTCCCAATCTTCGCCCTAGTCACATCCAGATGCACCGCGAGGGCCGCCTCTTCGTCAAGCTCCGCAGCAAGCGCCTGCACCTCGTCGTCGAGAACATCGCCCAGCACCAGCTTTGCACCCGCGGCGGCAAAGCTCCGCGCCTCGTTTGCGCCCATCCCCCTGGCTGCACCGCTGATCAAAACGACCTCATCCGACACACTCATCGCCGCTCCTCCTCAAGAATACCACTGCGCCCCAAGACTGGAGCGACCTACAGAAATCGGCACTCTCACCGACAGGACCGCCAGCCCGAGCACAAAGGCACAAGCCTATCATTAATTGTAACCGACTATTTTTGTAGTTGAATAATTCCAAAGACAGCAAGCCGACCTCCCACCACCACCCGCAACCACAAGGCCACGATCACGATCCGGATCAACTTTGAGGCAAGGATCAACACGCGCCTCCCCCGGCTTGAACCCGAGACAGGCACCGCTATGATCCTTGGCAGCCAAGGGGATGACATGGCCAAGACAACTCACCTGATAAAACTCAGCGCGGGCACGGAGAGCGTCGACAGCCTGATGGACTGGCAAGGCATGCGACGCGCCCAGACCGAAGATGGTCTGCCGCGACACATCACCCGCATGTGGCCCCGGCGCGAGGAAGAGGTGTTGAACGGCGGCTCGATCTACTGGGTGATCAAGGGGCTGATCCAGTGCCGCCAACGTATCCTGCGGCTTGACCCGGTCACGGGCGCGGACGGGATCAACCGCTGCGCCCTTGTGCTGGACCCGGAGATTACCCGCACCGCTGCCGCGCCCAAGCGCGCGTTCCAGGGCTGGCGCTACCTCGCCGCCGCCGACGCCCCGCCCGACCTGCCGGGAAGCCGGGCGGAAGAAGAGCCGCTGCCCCCCGAACTGGCCGGAGCCTTGGCCGAAATCGGCGTGCTCTGATCCCGGGCTTGGCCTGCATCAAGGTGCGATTGTCAAACCGGTGCTAGACTCTTGCTATCGCCAACAGATGACGGGAGGCCATCATGAAGCGCCGTTTCCTTCTTTCCGCTCTTGCCTGCGTGTTGCTGGCGCCCGCCGCAGTGCAGGCGCAGCAGTTGATTGGGTCCTACAACGCCTTCATCGGGCAGCAGGATCTCTACAATTCCAATGGCGTCCGGCTAAGCACACCGGCACAGGTTCTGCGTCAGGACCGGGCCAACTACCACCGCTTTGGGATCTCGCAATACGGGGACCAGTGGGATCCCTACTTTGGAGACATCAATGCACGCGCTCGGCTGGAGCAGATGGTCAACAACGGCTACATGCCGCCACATGTGGCCAATGCGATCATGCGCGGCAACATGCATGTGATCGTCAACGTCTACGGCCAGAACGGCTACATGCAATACATCGAGGTCATCCTGCCCGGATGACGTGGCGGGGCCGGATCAGCGTCCGGCCCCGCGCAGCCAGTACCAGCCAAGCGCCACCGCCTCGCGCGCCCAGGCACGCAGCACGCGCGACATCGGGGCGCCCGTCAAACGCGGGCAACTGGCCGTTGCCCGCAACCCAACCCGCTGCGCCACCAGCCGCGCCCGCGCGGCGTGGTACCTGTCGGTCACGATCACCACGTCCTGGCAACCCAGCCCGGCCAGCAAAGGTTGCGCAAGACGCATGTTCTCCTCGGTGGTCAGCGCGCGGGTTTCCAGCAGCAGGGCCGCGTCCGGCACGCCCGCCTCGCGGCAGAGCCGTGCCATGACCTCGGCCTCTGTTGGCGGATGCGTGCGGACACCCCCGGACAGCACCAACAGGCCCACCTGACCTGACTGCCAAAGCGCGACGGCATGCCCGACCCGGCGCACCACAGCAGGCGAGGGCGTCCCGTCCGGGCGCACTGCCGCCCCAAGCACCAGCGCCGCCCCTTGCGTCTTTGCACATGCTTTGTGCACCCCTGCCCCCTCTGGCATTTCGCTTCAGGACCTATAGGTTCTGCGACGAGATATGAGAAGGACACGCGCCATGACCGAACAGTATACGCCCCCCAAAGTCTGGACCTGGGACAAGGAAAACGGCGGCACCTGGGGGTCGCTGAACCGCCCCATCGCCGGGGCCACCCATGACAAGGAACTGCCCGTCGGGGATCATCCGTTCCAGCTCTACTCGCAGGGCACACCGAACGGGGTCAAGGTCACCATCCTCCTGGAAGAGTTGCTGGCCGCCGGGCACGATGCCGAATACGATGCATGGCTGATCCGCATCGGCAAGGGCGACCAGTTCGGCTCGGGCTTTGTCGAGATCAACCCGAACTCGAAGATCCCCGCGCTGGTGGATCGGTCCGGGCCGGAGCCGGTCCGGGTCTTCGAATCCGGCGCCATCCTGATGCACCTGGCCGAGAAGTTCGATGCTTTCCAAGGGCCACGCGAAAAGCGCGCCGAGATGCTCAGCTGGCTGTTCTGGCAGATGGGCAGCGCCCCTTACCTGGGCGGCGGTTTCGGCCATTTCTACGCCTATGCGCCCTACCCGATGGAATATCCGATCAACCGTTTCGCGATGGAGACCAAGCGCCAGCTGGATGTCCTCGACCGGCATCTTGCGGAAAACCGCTACATGGTGGGCAAAGACTACACGATTGCCGACATGGCCATCTGGCCCTGGTACGGTCGCACCGTCCACGGGGAATCCTACAACGCGGGCGAGTTCCTGGACGTGAAAACCTATACCAACGTGCTGCGCTGGGCGGATGAAATCCTGGAGCGTCCGGCGGTCCAACGCGGCCGCCTCGTGAACCGGACCGATGAGGGCATGCTGCCGGAACGCCACGCCGCCAGCGATTTCGAAACCGGACTTGTGACCAAGGCCGAGTGACATTTCGCCCCGGGCCCGCAGTGCGAGGCCCGGGGCATCCCATTGCGCGTGGTCTAGAGACCCAGCCGGTCCTGCAAAAGCCGCATGGTCTCGCGCTCCCCTTCTTCCAGCGGCGCAACGCGCGACTTGAACAGGGTCGCCTGGCTGCGCAAAACGGGTTCTTCGGCCAGGATCTTGAGATGGTTGGCGCGCAGGGTTTCCCCCGACGAGGTAATGTCTGCGATGGCCTCGGCGGTCAGGTTCTTGACCGTGCCTTCGGTCGCCCCCTGGCTGTCGACCAGCTGGTAATCAGAAACGCCACCCTCGTGCAGGTAGGCGCGCACCAGCCGGTGGTACTTGGTCGCGATCCGCATGCGGAACCCGTGCCGCGCGCGAAAGGCCGCCGCCGCCGCGTCCAGATCGTCCAGCGTGTTCACATCCACCCAGCAAGAGGGCACCGCCACGATCAGGTCGGCATGACCAAAGCCCAGTTCGGCAAGCGGCGCCACCTTCTGATCCCATTGCACCAGCTTTTCCTGCACCAGGTCGGTCCCCGTGACGCCCAGGTGAATGCGCCCCGCCGCCAGTTCGCGCGGGATTTCCCCGGCGCTCAGAAGCACCAGTTCGACACCCTCGACGCCGGTCACCTCTCCGGAATACTCGCGCTCTGACCCACTGCGCGCCAAGCCGATGCCACGCGCACCGAACCAGTCAAAGGTCTTCTCCATCAAGCGCCCCTTGGAGGGCACCCCAAGCTTGATGCTCATGCCGCCTCCTCCAGGTCGACCAGCAGGCCGGGCCGGATCACACCGCCCACCGCGGGGATCTCTCTGCCCTGCCCCAACTGTCGGGTCAGCGCGTCATAGCGTCCGCCCGACGCCACCAGCGGCCAGTCCGGTCGGCCGCGCGCCGAGAACCCGAAAACGAACCCGTCGTAATATTCCATCGAGGTCCGGCCGAAATTCGCGTCGAACATCAACGAGGTCACGTCGATCCCCCGCGCAGCCAGCGCCACGCACCGCGCAGCCATGCGGTCGACCGCCCCGGCGATGGCAGGCATGTCCACCGCGATGTCCCGCAGCTGCTCCAGCGCGTTGCCGCAGGTTTCCGAAACCTTCACCAGCGCTTCCAGCAGGTCCACCTGATCGCCCGGCAACACCGGGTCCTGCGCATCCGCGCGCAGGGCATCGACGCGCGCCGCGATTTCTGCGGTACCGCGCAGCCCGATCATCGGCCCGGCCAGCGACAGCGGATCCGGCGAAGCCAGCAGCGCGGTCCGGCTGGACGGCACCGGCGCCCTGCCCGCGTACCGATCCAGCAGCGCCCGGAACCGGCGCGGCCGCCAGATATGCCGCATAAGCGCCGCCTTGCGCGCCTCAGACGTCTCCAACCCTTCCACAGCGGCGATCAGGATGCCGATATCGCCCACCACGGCCCGCAATCCGTAAGACGCCAGAGCCTCCGAAAACCTGGCAAAGACCTCGGCATCGGCACCCGCCGGGTCGGCCCGGTCAAAGACCTCGTAGCCCACCTGGTGATACTCCGAAGGGCGTTCCGGGTGCTCTTCCTGCCGGCGAAAGATCTCTCCGGCATAGGTATAGCGCGCCGGTTCCGCGCCCTCGGCCATATGTTTCTGCACCACCGGGACGGTGAAATCCGGGCGCAGGATGACTTCGCCCCGCACCGGATCATGGGTCAGGAAGGCGCGCGTGCGGATGTCCTCGCCATAGAGATCCAGCAACGTGTCCGCCGGGAGCAGCACGGGACAATCCACCGGCTCCGCACCGCTTTCGATGAACCCCGCCTTGAGCGTGGCCGCCTTTTCCTTGATCGCGGCAAGGCTCATTTGTGCAGGTCCAGGATTTCTTGGACCTTGGCCACCATCTGGTCGCGCGGCACCTCGTATTGGCTGGGATGGTCTTTCCATTCCTCGAGGCTGGCATCCTCGGCCAACTTGGCGCCAAGGATCAGGTCCTTGATCTGCACCACGCCCTTGTCCTTCTCGTCACCGCCTTCGATCACGGCGACAGGGCTTGCCCGCTTGTCCGCGTATTTCAACTGGTTGCCAAAGTTCTTGGGATTGCCAAGATAAACCTCGGCCCGCAGCCCGGCCTGGCGCAATTCTGCCACCATCGCCTGGTAGTCCCCCATGCGGTCACGATCCATCACCGTCACGACCACCGGCCCCTGCACGCTGCCACCGATGCGGCCCTTTTCGCGCAGCGCCGCCAGCAGCCGGTCAACCCCGATGCTGACGCCGGTGGCCGGCACCGCCTGCCCGGTGAACCGCTTGACGAGATCATCATAGCGCCCGCCCCCGGCAACAGAGCCGAACTGCCGCTTGCGACCCTTCTCATCCAGGATCTCGAAAGTCAGCTCGGCCTCGAAGACCGGCCCCGTGTAATAGCCCAGGCCACGCACGACCGACGGGTCGATGATGATCCGGTCAGGGCCGTAGCCCTGCGCCGCCAGCAACTCGGCGATCTGCTCCAGCTCGGCCACGCCCTCTTCGCCCACGGTCGACGCGCCAATCGCGGCGCGCAAGTTGGCCAGTGTCTCCGCCGCCTCCAGCCTGCCCGAGGTCAGGAAGGCGACGACCGGCTCGGCCTGCGCGTCGCTCAGGCCAACGCCGTCGATATAGGCGCCCGAGGCATCCAGCCGGCCCTTTCCCAAAAGCTCGCGCACCCCGGCCTCGCCGACCTTGTCGAACTTGTCGATGGTCCGCAGCACCGCATCGCGCTGGGCATCATCGTCCAGCCCCATGCATTCCAGCACACCGTTCAGAACCTTCCGGTTGTTGACCCGGATCAGGTAATCCCCGCGCGGAATGCCGACCTTCTCCAAGGTATCCGCCAGCATCGCGCAGATCTCGGCATCCGCCGCCACGCTGCCCGCACCCACGGTATCCGCATCGCACTGGTAGAACTGCCGATAGCGCCCCGGCCCCGGCTTTTCGTTACGCCAGACCGGCCCCATCGCGTAGCGCCGGTAGGGCAGCGGCAGATCGTTCCGATGCTGGGCATAGACCCGCGCCAGGGGCGCCGTCAGGTCATAACGCAGCGCCATCCAGCTGTCGTCCTCGTCCTGCCAGGCAAAGACGCCCTCGTTCGGGCGATCCACGTCGGGCAGGAACTTGCCCAGCGCCTCGACCGTCTCCACGCCCGAGCTTTCCAGCGCATCGAAACCGTATTGATGGTAAACCCCGGCGATGGTGTTGAGCATCTCTGCGCGCTCGGTCACTTCGGGACCGAAATAATCGCGGAACCCCTTGGGTGTCTGCGCCTTGGGGCGCGGGGCTTTCTTCTGCTTGGCCATGAGTCATCCCGGTTGTCGGATATGTCGCGCTTCCTCTATCCCTTCGACCGGTGCGGGGCAAGCAGAGCGCCTTGCAGCTTCTTCCTGGTAGACATACCCACCCCTGACCCAACCACGGAGCGCAGCCCATGACCGACAGAACCGATCAACTGGAAGAAGGTCTCGCCCACGCCCTGCGCGCGCTCGACGACCTCTCCGAAACCGTCGCCCGCCAAGACCGCGAGATCACCCGCCTCACCGCGCGGGTCGAGATGCTCTTGCAACGAGAGGCCGCGCGCGAGGCGGAAGGCTCCGGCGGAGTCATCTTCGGAGACGAGAAACCACCGCATTATTAGGGCGCCATCGTCGCGGGGCAATTGGCCCGCGCCTGTAGGGTGGGTTGTTCCAACCCACCGCCCCACCTCCGGCGCCCCTGTCAGTCCTTCATGTCCATCGCGACGACTTCACCGTCGTGCAACAGGATGTTCTTCCAGCGGGGATTGCTGCCGAACCGCTCGTAGACGCTGACAAAGACAGTGTCGCGCTCCAGCCGCCGCATCTTGGACCCGCAGGGTTTGCCCTTGCGGACACCGCAGACGCGTCGCTTGACCTTCTCATAGGCCTTGTCCGTCTCCGAGATCGGCTGCGCCTCTCCCGAGGGGCCATAGTGGATCTGTTCGTAGCTTTCGGGCGAGCCAAAGATCACCAGCGCCGCGGTGAACTGCCGGGCACAGCCATCGTCGAACCCGGTCAGATAGAAGCTGCGCGCGCTGCTTGTGTCCGGAGCGCTGTCATAAAGAACATAGGTGCTGCGGCGCTCGGGATACCCTTCGATCTTCTTGCCCAGCTTGCGGCGAGGCGCATCGCAGACACGGGCGATCTGCCCATAGGGCAGCCGGGTGCCAAAGGGAATCTCGCGCGCATCCGGCGCACCGGGGCGCGGCGCGCGGGCACGTTTCCGTGGCCTGTCGGCGTCCTCGTCGAGGGTTGCGCCCCCCGCAGCGGCCAGTTCCGTGGCGTCGTCGCGCTTGGCCGCCGCGGCCCTCGCGCCGAACAGGCCCAGGAGCCCGCGCCGGGGCGGCGCATCTGTCACCGGCGTGCGCGGGGTTTCCGGCGTTACCACATCGGCCTGACCGGCATCATCGGCCAGCGGCACGTCCTGATACTTGGGAACGCCGGACAGCGGATCGCCACAGCCAGCCAGAAAAAGTCCCACGCAGAGGACAAATCCCCCCCTGATCACGCGAGCGCCCATGTCGTTCTCCCCGAAAACTCCGGGGGTTCTAGCGCGGTCAAGGGGGCCGCGTCCACCTTGGCCGTCGACAGATTGCGCCAACGACCGCCGATACGGTTCAGATTTCCTCGACCGCCAGCACCCCGTCGAGCGATTTCACCGCGCCCTTGATCTCGGGGCTGACCGGGAATTCCAGGCCGGCGTCCAGTTCGACCTCGCCCGGCAGACTGGGGTCGCTGAGGCACAGCTGGATCGGCCCGCGCGCCGCCTTGGGCATCTGTTCCGCCGCACGCCCAAGGACAGAGGCGACCTGCGGCAGGGCGCCTGCGGATTCGACATAGATGCGCAAACCGCTGCCCCCGGCCCCGGCCACCACCACCTCGACCGGCGCGACGGAACGGCCCAACAGCTTGAGCTGGTCCGATTCCATCGTCGCCTCGACCGTGACCAGCACCTTGGAGCCGCTTTCCAGGTATTCGCGCGATTTCTCCAGCGCCTCCGAGAACAGCGTGACCTCGTAGGCGCCGGTCGGATCCGACAGCTGGGCGAAGGCAAAACGGTTGCCGCGCGCCGATTTGCGTTCCTGCCGACCAGCCACCACGCCCGCCAGCTTGGCCAGCATCGGCCCGTTGGACTGCACCTTGTGGGTCAGCTCGTCCAGGGTCACGAAATTGCCATTGCGTTCGACCCGGCGCAGTTGCGGCATGTAGTCGTCCAGCGGGTGGCCCGAGAGGTAGAAACCGACCGCCTTGAATTCCTCGGCCAACCGTTCCGCGGGCAGCCAGTCGGACACCGGCGACAGGCGCGGTTCCGGCAGGTCCTCGCCCGCCTCGCCAAACAGCGACACCTGCGCACTGGCTTTCTGTTCGTGGATCGCCGCCGAATAGGCAACCAGCGCATCAAGCGAGTCGAAGATCCGCCGCCGGTTCGAATCCAGCACATCGAAACACCCCGCACGCGCCATCATCTCCAGCGGGCGCTTGCCGATCTTCTTGAGATCCACCCGGCGCGCGAAGTCATAGATGTTGACGAAGGGCCGATCCTGGCCCTGCGGCGCCCCTTCGGCCCGTCCCGCGACCACCAGCCGCATGACTTCGAGCCCGACGTTCTTGAGCGCGCCCAGAGCATAGACCAGCTCGCCGTCGACAACGTCAAAAGTCGCTTGAGACCGGTTCACGCAGGGCGGCACCCAGGACAGTTTCAGGCCCTTGCGAACTTCTTCGAAATAGACCGCCAGCTTGTCGGTCAGGTGGATATCGCAGTTCATGACACCGGCCATGAACTCGACCGCGTGGTTCGCCTTCAGCCAGGCGGTCTGGTAACTGACCACCGCATAGGCGGCCGCGTGCGATTTGTTGAAGCCGTAGTTGGCGAATTTTTCCAGAAGGTCGAAAACCTCCGAGGCCTTCTTGGCGTCGACACCGTTTTCCGCCGCCCCCTTGGTGAACTTGGGGCGTTCGGCGTCCATTGCCTCCTTGATCTTCTTGCCCATCGCCCGGCGCAGCAGGTCAGCGCCGCCCAGCGTGTATTTCGCCATGACCTGGGCGATCTGCATCACCTGTTCCTGGTAGACGATGATGCCCTGCGTCTCTTCCAGGATGTGGTCGATCAACGGATGGACAGAGGTGATCTCGCGCAGGCCGTTCTTGACCTCGCAGTAGACCGGGATGTTTTCCATCGGGCCCGGACGATACAGCGCCACCAGCGCGACGATGTCCTCGATACAGGTTGGCTTCATGCGCTTGAGCGCATCCATCATGCCCGAGCTTTCAACCTGGAACACCGCCACCGTTTTCGCGCTGGCATAGAGCTTGTAGGTCACCTCGTCGTCCAGCGGGATGGCGTTGATGTGGTTTTCCGCCCCTTCCGCCGGTTCGTACAGTTCCGTGCCATCCGCCGCCACGTGCAACGGGCGCCCGGACTTGAAGATCAGATCCATCGCGTTCTGGATCACGGTCAGGGTCTTGAGGCCGAGAAAGTCGAATTTCACGAGGCCGGCCTGTTCGACCCATTTCATGTTGAACTGCGTCGCCGGCATGTCCGAGCGCGGATCGCGATAAAGCGGCACCAGCTCGTCCGTGGGACGGTCGGCGATGACGACCCCCGCCGCGTGGGTGCCCGCCGAGCGCAGCAGCCCCTCGACCTGCATGCCATATTTCAGCAGGCGGTCGACGACCTCCTCGTTGCGGGCCTCTTCGGCCAGGCGCGGTTCGTCCTGCAACGCCTTTTCGATCGAGACGGGTTTCACCCCCTCGACCGGGATCATCTTGGACAGGCGGTCCACCTGACCGTAGGGCATCTGCAACACCCGGCCCATGTCGCGCACCGCCGCCTTGGACAGCAGCGCGCCAAAGGTGATGATCTGCGCCACCTTGTCGTGGCCGTACTTGTCCTGCACGTAACGGATCACCTCTTCGCGGCGATCCATGCAGAAGTCGATGTCGAAGTCCGGCATCGACACCCGTTCCGGGTTCAGGAAGCGTTCGAACAGCAGCGAGTAGCGCAGCGGGTCAAGGTCGGTAATGGTCAGCGCATAGGCAACAAGGCTGCCTGCCCCCGACCCCCGCCCCGGCCCAACCGGGATGGTGTTGTCCTTGGCCCACTGGATAAAATCGGCAACGATCAGGAAGTAGCCGGGAAAGCCCATGCCCTCGATGATGCCCAGCTCGAAATCGAGCCGCTCCTGGTATTCCTCGACACTGACCGCGTGCGGGATCACCGCAAGACGGGCTTGCAGCCCCTCATTGGCCATGCGGCGCAGTTCCGCGACCTCGTCATCGGCGAATTTCGGCAGGATCGGCGGGCGCTTGTAGGCCATAAAGGCGCAGCGCCGGGCGATCTCGACTGTGTTGTCCAGCGCCTCTGGAAGGTCGGCGAACAGGACCGCCATTTCCTGCGGGCTCTTGAAGTAATGCTGTGGCGTCAGGCGCCGACGGGGTTCCTGTTGGTCGACATAGGCGCCGTCGGCGATGCAGATCATCGCGTCATGCGCCTCGTACATGTTTTCCTTGGGGAAATAGACGTCGTTGGTGGCGACCAGCGGCAGGTTCATCTCGTAGGCCATCTCGACGAAACCGCGTTCCGTCAGGCGCTCGGCCTCGGGCGGAGTGCCGTCCTCGCCCGGGTGGCGCTGGAGTTCGACATAAAGCCTGTCGCCAAAGATCTCGGCCAGCCGCGTCATCAGGGCCTGCGCCGCGCCGCGATGTCCCTGCCGCAGGTGCCGGCCCACCGGCCCGTCCGGCCCGCCGCTGAGGCAGATCACGTCCTCGGAATGCGCCGCCAGCTCGTCCAGCGTCACATGGGCCAGTTCCGTATCCTTGCGCAGGTACAGGCACGAGTTGAGCTTCATCAGGTGCTCGTACCCGGTCTCTGTCTGGGCCAGCAGGACCAGCGGCGCGGGCGGTTTCGGGCGCTCCCCCGGCTGCGGATCGATATAGCGCAGATCGACCTGACAGCCGATGATCGGCTGCACGCCGGCGCCGCTGGCACCGACGGAAAACTCCAGCGCGGCAAAGAGGTTATTGGTGTCGGTCACGGCCACCGCGGGCATTCCCATGTCGGTGCAGAGCCCGGGCAGCTTTTTCAGCCGCACGGCGCCTTCGAGCAGGGAATATTCGGTGTGGACACGCAGGTGAATGAATCGGGGATCGGCCATTTGCATACCCTATGCTGTGGTCTTTTCTGGCAAAAGCCCCAATCCGTGCCCCGATCCCGGGAATGGCGGCATACTTCCGAACGGCCCCGCCGTGGGCACAATCCCGACAAAGTCGTGCCCTGATTGTATTTTAGTGTCATTCTGAGCCCAGGAAAGTCACATGCCGCCGATGGGATTTCAGTACCAGTCATGCAGATCCATGCAGATAGTATTGCGCGTGTCGAAACGGCGCCCGGGTCCACCTCCCCCGACAGTTCCGCCCCGAACCTGACACCCGGCCGCGGCCTGCGGGCCCGACTGCGCCGTACGGTGCTGCTGTCGGCAACGATCCTTGCACCCCGCCTGGCCGCCGACAAACTGGCACGCCGTTACCTGACCTCCGACCAGGCCGTGCTGGATAGGCTTGCGGGCCGGTCACATCGGTTCGAAATCGTCGACCTGGGACAGGACTGCTTTGTCTTGCGCTCGCGCTTTCGCGGGAACGCGGCCGATGCGCCCCGCGTTTTGATCGCACCCGGACATGACGGACATATCCGCCAGTTCACCCGTGTCGTCCGCGCCCTGCAGAAACGGGGGGCTACGGTCGACATGCTGATCTATCCCGGCCACGGCCACGCCAAGCGCAGGGTCTGCAGTCTCGGTGACATCGTGGACGCAATCTGCCGGGCCACGCAGTCCGAAGGGCCCTACGCGGGGCTCGTCGCCCATTGCGTCGCCGCGAACGCGATGTTCCACGCGCTTGAACGGGGTATTTCGGCACCGCGCATGACGCTGATCTCGGTACCACTGGACCTGCCCGGGTTGATCCGCCTCGGCGGCCGGCAATACGGGCTGTCGGGCCGCTGCCTCGAACAGTTCGTCGATCGGGTGAGCGCGCTCGGCGCTCCCTGCCCCATTGATCGCCCCTGGCTGCCGGTGGCCGAAACCCGGGACGAGGACCTTTTGATCGTTCAGTCCCGCAACGATTACGCCGCCCCGGTAGAAAAGGCGCGCCCCCTTGCCGCTGCCTGGCCCGGCGCGCAGATGGAAGAATACGACCACGGCGGGCATAACGGCATCCTGAACGTCACCTCGGCGATCAACCGCATCGCCGAGTTCATGGTGCCGGACCGGCCCTGACGGATCAGGTCTCGCCCAGCGGTTCCTCGCGTAGCAGCATCGAGGCAAGACAGGCCAGCAAAGCCGCTGCCGCCGCCGCCCAGAAAATCGGGTGCAAAGCGTCCGAGAACCCGTCGAGCACCCGCGCCTGGGCCTCTTCCGGCAGTGCTTGCACCACATTGGCGCCCAGCGCACCGATGCCGCCCGAAACGCCGCCCGGGATCTCTCCGGCGAGGTTGCGCATCAGCCCGGCGCTGAACATCGCGCCAAAAACAGCCGTGCCGACGGAGCCGCCGATCAGCCGGAACATGTTGGTCGAGGCCGTGCCCACGCCCATCATCGACCGCGGCACCGCGTTCTGGACCGCCGCCACCCCCACGGCAAAGACCGGCCCCAGCCCCAAGCCCACCAGCACCATGACCCCGCCGATGAACCAAAGCGCGCTGGCCGCATCCAGCCGCGACATGCCCAGCAGCGCCAGGGTCAGAAGGCCCGTCGACAGCACTGGCATCAGCTTGTAGTGGCCGGTCGCGGACATGATCTTGCCTGCCGCCGTGGACGACAGGATCAACCCGCCCATCATCGGCACCAGGAACAGGCCGGAGGCGGTCGGGCTGATGTCCTTCACCATCTGCAGGAACAGCGGCAGAAAGGTGATGGTTCCGAACATCCCCATGCCCACCAGGAAGCCGACCGCGTTGGTCACCAGGAAAGTGTTGTTGAAAAACAGCGGCAGCGGCAGGATCGGCTCTTCGGCGCGCCGCTCTGTCCGGATGAAGCCGGCCAGTGCAAGGGCGAGGCCGATGAACAACCACGTCACCGGCAGGCTGGACCAGCCATAGCTGCCCGCGATGCTGGGCAAAAGAACGATGCACCCGAGGATCGCTGCCAGCAGCGCCGCCCCCAGGTAATCTACCGGCTTGCCCGACCGCTCCAGCGGCGAGGGCAGCGCGCGGTTCAGAACGACAAAGGCCACCACGCCCACCGGGAGGTTGACGAAAAAGATCCAGTGCCAGCCGATGCTCTGCACGATGGCCCCGCCCAGAAGAGGGCCGATCACCGTCGATACGCCAAAGGCCGCCCCCAGGAATCCCTGCGCTTTGCCCCGCTCACGCGGCGGCATCAGGTCGCCAACGGCGGTCATGCAGGTGACGATCAGCCCGCCGCCGCCCAGCCCCTGCACCACGCGCCCGGCGATCACCATCTCCATCGAACCGGCCGTTCCGCAGATCACCGCGCCCAGCACGAAAACCAGGATGCCGCCTTGCAGGACAATCTTGCGACCGTAAAGATCAGAGAGCTTTCCCGCCACAGGCGCGCCGATGGTCGATGCCATGAGGTAGGCAGTGATCACCCATGTGATATGATCCATCCCGCCAAGGTCCGCGACCATGATCGGCATTGCGGTGGACACGATGGTCTGACCAAGAGAGGCAAAGAGCAAGGTCGCCGCGATCGCGATCAGCGCCAGGCGAAGCGTCGCCGGGTCTGGTTGGTCGTCGGCAAGGGTAACAGGGGTTTCGGCCAGGGACATGGAAACTTCCTTGAAACGGGGACAGCGCGCCGGCACCGGGCGGATTCGGCGCAGGCGACCGGATTGCATCGCCTGGGATCTGGGCCTAAATATGTGCCAAACGCAAAAGCATGTCAACGTCATGCATTTGTCGAAAGCACGCAATATTGCACATCGGGGGCTGCATGACCGCGCGGGATGACAGATTGAAGGCGCAACTGGACCGCGCCGGGATCGGCGGAGAAGTGGCAGAAGCCGCCTTCGACATCGACGCCGTGCTGCAGATCTGGCGCCGCAAGGTGGTCAAGCGGGAACTGGGCCTGCGCGCGCTCGAAGACCTTGGCCTGCGGATGGAACTTGCCGAGCTGGACGTGCTGATGGCGGTCTCGGCGCCGGTCAACGAATTCGGCGAAGCCTCCGGAGAGGAAACGATGGTCTCGACCGTGGCGACACGGCTGGCCATCGACCCGTCACGCGCCAGCCGCCTGACCAGCCAGCTGATCAAACGCGGCCTTCTGCGCCGCGCGGTCAGCCAGCAGGACGCGCGCCGCGCCGTTTTGGAACTGACCGAGACCGGCAAACAGGCGGTCGAGGCGGTGCGCAGCTACAAGTTCCTCGTGCTTGGTTCTTACCTTAAGGACTGGACGATGGAAGAGATCCAGACCTTCCTGCCCTTGCTGGAACGCTTTTCGGCCTGGTCGGAACGGGCCGCCTGCCCTTCTGGCCCCGTGGCAGAGGAAATCGCCAAGTTGCGTGACGACCTCTCGCAGCAAGACAACACTTAGCCATTCAGCTAGGTTTCTCTTGACGCAAGACATGCTGCGAGAATAGGTAGCCTCATGGCTAACCATCTCGACAGCTTCTTCGGCGCGATGGCCGACCCCACCCGCCGCGCCGTGATCGAACGGCTGGTCGGCGGCCCTGCCCCGGTGTCAGAACTGCACGCCCCGCACGATATGGCCCTGCCCTCCTTCCTGAAACACCTGCGCAAACTCGAGTCTGCCGGTCTCATCCGGTCCGAGAAACAGGGCCGGGTGCGCATGGTCCATATCGAGGCCGCGCCACTGGCAGAGGCAGAGCACTGGCTCGCCCGCCAAAGGCGCCTCTGGGAGGAACAGACCGACCGGCTGGAGAGTTTCGCCAAATCCCTTGACGTTGCATCCAAAAAGGACTGACCCATGCCCGACCTCGATCCCGATCTTGACCTGCGCCTTGAACGCATGATGGACGTACCGCCCGCGACGCTCTGGCGCTGCTGGACCGAACCGGAGCTGTTGATGCAGTGGTTCTGCCCCAGACCCTGGCATGTGACCGAGGCCGTGATCGACCTGCGCCCGGGCGGGCGATTCTTTACCCGCATGGCAGGCCCGCTGCCCGACGGCAGCCAGGCCGACATGCCGAACGAAGGCTGTTTCCTTGCCGTCGATCCGGAACGGCGGCTGGTTTTCACCGATGCCCTGCAAGCTGGCTGGCGGCCCGCGGCCCAGCCCTTCATGACCGCGATCGTGACCTTTGAACCGCGCGACGGGGGCACCTTCTACACGGCGACCGCGCTGCACAACGACACGGCTGCGCGCGACAAGCACGAGGAAATGGGTTTCAGCAAGGGTTGGAACACCGCCGCCGACCAGATGCTGGACATCGCACGCAGCCTGTGATGTCAGCAACCACCGCCCGATTTGGCGCCGAAACGGGCGGTGACGATCAATCTGCAGGCGTTTTTCCCTTGCCTTGCCGCATCCTACCCGCCTAGCCTGACCGCCGATAACAGGGACAAGGGCGCGTTTTCTACGCCGCATCGAGGGCGCGCACCCTGCGAAAAAATCGCGGGGGATTCGGTAAGGCGGCGGGTCACAACCTGATGAACATCGCCTTTCTTCTCAATGGAGAGAGCGTTGAGCTGGCTGAGGTGTCACCCACCGAAACGCTGCTCGACTGGCTGCGCGAGAGGCGCGGCCTTACCGGCACCAAGGAAGGTTGCAACGAGGGCGACTGCGGCGCCTGCACCGTCATGGTGACGGACGAGCGCGGCGCGCGCGCCCTGAATGCCTGCATCCTCTTCCTGCCGCAATTGCACGGCAAGGCGGTGCGCACGGTCGAGGGCCTCTCCGGCCCGGACGGCACGCTGCACCCCGTACAACAGGCGCTGGTGGATTGTCACGGCAGCCAGTGTGGCTTTTGCACGCCAGGCTTTGCGGTCTCGATGGCCACGGCGCATCTGAACGGTGACACCGGCCACAAGGACGCCCTGGCGGGCAACCTCTGCCGATGCACGGGCTATGCGCCGATCCTGCGCGCCGCCCGGGTGGCAGAGGATCAGCCGGTGCCCGACTGGATCAGCGGCGATCAGGCGTTCCGAGGCGCTGAAATGGCGGAAAGCCCTTCGCCGACCTGCCACGCCCCGACGACCGCCGATGACCTCGCGCGGCTCTACGCGGAACATCCGCAGGCCACGCTGGTTGCCGGGGCCACGGACGTGGGCCTTTGGGTGACGAAACAGTTGCGCGACCTCGATACGGTGATCTTCCTGAACCGCTGCGCTGACCTGCAGGGGATCGAGGAGACGGATAGCGGCTTTCGCATCGGCGCAGGCGTCACGATGGACCGCGTGCACGCGCTGATGAAACCGCTGTGCCCCGGCTATGCCGAGATGATCCGCCGCTATGGCTCTACCCAGGTGCGAAACGCCGCCACCATCGGCGGCAACATCGCCAACGGCTCGCCCATCGGGGACAACCCGCCCGCGCTGATCGCGGCAAACGCGACGCTGCACCTGCGCCAGGGCGACACCCGGCGCGATCTGCCGCTGGAGGACTTCTTTATCGACTACGGCAAGCAGGACCGTGCCCCGGGCGAGTTCGTCGAGGCGGTGACCATTCCCAAAGCCCTGGCCGCCTTGCGCGTTTACAAGCTGTCGAAACGCTTCGACCAGGACATCTCGGCCGTCTGCGGCGCCTTCAACCTGACTGTCACGGACGGCATCGTGACCAGCGCCCGCATCGCCTTTGGCGGCATGGCAGGCATCCCCAAGCGGGCATCGCATGTGGAGGCCGCCCTCACCGGCCAGCCCTGGACAGAGGCCACGCTGGAGGCCACCGGCCCCGCCTGGGCGCAGGACTTTGCCCCCATGAGCGACATGCGTGCCAGCGCCGACTATCGCCTGACCGCCGCGCGCAACATGCTGCGCCGCTACCGGGCCGAGGACATGGGACAGGCCACGAATGTGCTGGAGGTGCGGCCATGAGCGTCGCGAAACCCCTCCCCCATGACGCGGCGCCGCTGCATGTGACCGGCAAGGCACGTTACGTCGACGACATTCCGACGCCCGCCAATTGCCTGCACCTCGCCTTTGGCCTTTCGCCCATCGCCGCCGGTCGGCTGACCGGGCTAGACCTCGACGCGGTGCGCGCCGCGCCCGGTGTCTTGGGGGTCTGGACCTTCGATGACCTGCCGTCGGAGTGCGACTGCTCACCCTCGCTGCATGACGAGCCGCTGCTGTCGGACGGCACGCTACATTACCAGGGCCAGCCCGTATTCCTCGTCGCTGCCGAAAGCCACCTCGCGGCGCGGCGCGCCGTCGCCAAGGCGCGGATCGAGACCGAAGCCGCGCCCCCGATCCTGACCATCGAGGAAGCGCTAACCGCCGACAGCCGGTTCGAAGAAGGCCCGCGCATCTGGGCGCGCGGCGATGTGGAGGCCGCCATCGACGGCGCGCCGCATGTCATCGAAGGCCGGATCGAAATGGGCGGGCAGGAACACTTCTACCTGGAAGGCCAGGCCGCCCTTGTCTTTCCGCAGGAAGACGGCGACATGCTGGTCCACTCCTCGACCCAGCACCCGACCGAGATCCAGCACAAGGTGGCCGATGCTCTGGGTCTTCAGATGCATAACGTGCGGGTCGAGACGCGGCGCATGGGCGGCGGCTTTGGTGGCAAGGAAAGCCAGGGCAACGCGCTGGCCGTGGCCTGCGCGGTGGTGGCCGCCGCCACCGGGCGCCCCGCCAAGATGCGCTATGACCGCGACGACGACATGGTGATCACCGGCAAGCGGCATGATTTCCGCATCGACTATCGCGTGGGCGTCGATGCGGAGGGCGTGGTTCAGGGGATCGCGTTCCAGCAATACACCCGCTGCGGCTGGTCCCAGGACCTGTCCTTGCCGGTGGCCGACCGCGCCATGTTGCACGCGGACAACGCCTATTTCCTCCCCGCCGTCCGGATCGAAAGCCACCGGCTGCGCACCAACATGTGCAGTGCCACCGCCTATCGCGGCTTTGGCGGCCCGCAGGGCATGGTGGGGATCGAGCGCGTCATGGATCACGTCGCCCATGTGCTGGGCCGCGATCCGCTGGCGGTGCGAAAGGCGAATTACTATGACCCGATGGAGGGGGGCGCTGCCCCCCGCTCGGCAGAGCCGAGCCCCCCGGGGGGTATTTCCGCCAAGAAGAAGCCCAGGACCGTCACGCCCTATGGCCAGACGGTCGAGGATTTCATCCTGCACGAGATGACAGAGGCGCTGGAGACTTCCTGCGATTACGCAGGCAGGCGGGCGGCGGTGGCAGAGTGGAACGCGGCCAACCCGATTCTCAAGAAGGGTATCGCGCTGACGCCGGTGAAATTCGGCATCTCCTTCACGCTCACGCATCTTAACCAGGCGGGCGCGCTGGTGCATGTCTACCAGGACGGTTCCATCGCCATGAACCACGGCGGCACCGAGATGGGACAGGGGCTGTTCCAGAAGGTGGCACAGGTGGCGGCTTCGGCCTTTGGCGTGCCACAAGAGGTCGTCCGCATCACCGCCACCGATACCGCCAAGGTGCCCAATACCTCGGCCACAGCCGCCTCTTCGGGGTCGGACCTGAACGGCGCGGCGGTCAAGATTGCCTGCGAGACGATCCGTGCCCGCATGGCCGGGCACCTGGCGCAATTGCACCAGTGCCGCCCGGACGAGGTCCAGTTTCGTAACGGACGGGTACTGGCCGGAGCCCAGGAGATGAGCTTTGCCGAGGCGGCGGCCTTTTGTTACGCGGGAAGGGTCAGTCTTTCGGCCACCGGTTTCTACAAGACGCCGAAACTGTCCTGGGACCGGATGAAGGGCGAAGGGCGACCGTTCTTCTACTTTGCCCATGGCGCCGCCTGCACCGAGGTCGTGATCGACACGCTGACCGGCGAATACCGGATGCTGCGCACCGACATCCTGCATGACGCGGGCGCCTCTTTGAACCCCGCCATCGACATCGGCCAGGTCGAGGGTGGCTTTGTCCAGGGCGCGGGCTGGCTGACAACCGAAGAGCTGGTCTGGGACGACCACGGGCGGCTGCGCACCCATGCGCCCTCGACCTACAAGATCCCGGCCTGTTCGGACGCGCCGGAGGTCTTCAACGTGGCGCTCTGGGAGGGTGAGAACCGCGAGGAGACGGTCTATCGCTCCAAGGCGGTGGGCGAGCCGCCTTTCATGCTGGGGATTTCGGCACTGATGGCGCTTTCGGATGCCGTGGCGGCCTGCGGGCCGGGCTATCCGGCTCTGGACGCGCCTGCAACGCCGGAACGGGTGCTGGCCGCTATTGCACGGGTGCAGGGATGAGTTTCGACCTCGCCCTTCTCTGCCGCGCGGTCGAACGGCACGGGCGTGTCGCCCGGGTCGTGGTGGCCGAGGTTGCGGGCTCGGCCCCGCGCGAGGTCGGGGCCGCCATGCTGGTCTGGGACGGTGGCCAATTCGGCACCATCGGCGGCGGCGCGCTTGAACTCATGGCTGCACAGTCCGCGCTGAGCCATGAAGGGCTGACGCGTCATCCCCTGGGGCCGGAGCTGGGCCAGTGCTGCGGCGGGGCGGTGACGCTGCTGACCGAGCATTACGATGCGCTGGCGGTGGCCGGTCTCGAAGGGCGCGAGGTGATCGCGCGCGGACCCGGAGAGATGCCGCTGGCGGTGCGCCGGATGATCGACCGGGCCCGGGCAAAGGGCGAGGCGCCCGAACCGCAGCTCCTGCAAGGCTGGATGGTGGAAGCGGTCCGCCGCCCGGCCCTGCCGGTCTGGATCTGGGGCGCGGGCCATGTCGGCCGGGCACTGGTCTCGGTTCTGGCGCCCTTGCCGGACGTGGCGCTGACATGGGTCGATACCGGGCCGGAGCGGTTCCCCGATGAGATCCCCGATGACGTCACCGCCCTGCCCGTCCCCGCGCCGGAGCGCGCCATGCCACGCGCCCCCGGGAACGCCGCCCACCTGATCCTGACCTACAGCCACGAGATCGACCTGGCGCTGTGTCACGCAGCCCTGTCACACGGATTCGGCTTTTGCGGATTGATCGGGTCGGACACGAAATGGGCACGGTTCCGCAAGCGATTGCAGGCGCTTGGCCATGCGCCCGCCCAAATCGACGCCATCTGCTGTCCGATCGGGCACAAAGCGCTTGGCAAACATCCGCAGGCCATTGCCATCGGCACGGTGGCGCAGCTACTCAACTGGCAGCAAGAGAAGGACCACGCGTGGCCGACACACTCCTCAGCCTCCAGGGCCTGACCAAGATCTACCCGGGCGTGATTGCCAACGATGACGTCACCTTTGACATCGGGCGGGGCGAGATCCACGCGCTGTTGGGCGAGAACGGCGCCGGAAAATCGACGCTGGTCAAGATGATCTATGGGCTGAATGCACCGGACAAGGGGCAGATGCTGCTGGACGGAGCGCCGTACAAGCCGTCGAAACCCTCGGAGGCGCGGCAGGCCGGGATCGCGATGGTGTTCCAGCATTTCTCGCTCTTCGATGCGCTGGACGTGGCGGAAAACGTGGCGTTGGGAATGGAAACGCCGCCCCCCATGTCGGACCTTGCCCGCCAGATCCGTGAGGTCTCGGAGACCTACGGGCTGCCGCTGGACCCCACGCGTACCGTCGGCACGCTGTCGGCGGGCGAACGGCAACGGGTGGAGATCATCCGCTGCCTTTTGCAGAACCCGCGCCTGCTGATCATGGACGAACCGACCAGCGTCCTGACCCCGCAGGAGGTCGAGATCCTGTTCGAGACCCTGCGCAAGCTGAAGGCCGAAGGCACCTCGATCCTCTATATCTCGCACAAGCTGGAGGAAATCCGCGCGCTTTGCGACACCGCCACGATCCTGCGACTGGGCAAGAAGGTGGCCACCTGCACCCCCGCGGAGACTTCGGCCCGGCAACTGGCCGAGATGATGGTGGGCGCCAGTTTCGCGACCCCAGAGGCCAAGGGCGGCAAGACCGGCGAGGTGCTGCTGGCGGTGAACGAGTTGAGCCTGCCCGCGCCCGGCGCCTTTGGCACCCCCCTGCGCGAGGTCAGCTTCGAGGTCCGCGCGGGCGAGGTACTGGGCATCGGCGGGGTCGCCGGCAACGGGCAGGACGAATTGCTGGCCGCGCTGTCGGGCGAACGTATGGCGCCCGCCGGATCCATCATCCTGGAAGGCAAGGACATCAGCCGGGCCGGCCCCGTCGCACGCCGCGATCTTGGCGTGCTGTCGGGACCCGAGGAACGGCTGGGCCACGCCGCTGCGCCCGACATGAGCCTGGTCGAGAACGGCGTTCTGACGGCGGCGCGGCGCGAGGGAATGCTGAAGAACGGTTTCATCTCCTGGGGCAAGGCGCGGCAGTTCGCCGAAGAGGTGATCGGCCATTTCGACGTGCGCACGCCGGGGCCAGGCACGGCGGCACGGGCGCTGTCAGGGGGAAACCTGCAGAAATTCGTCGTCGGCCGCGAGATCCTGCAAGGCCCGCGCGTGCTGGTGCTGAACCAGCCCACATGGGGCGTGGACGCGGCGGCGGCGGCCTTTATCCGCCAGTCGATCCTGGACCTGGCCGCCAAGGGCGGCGCCGTGGTGGTCATCAGCCAGGACCTGGATGAGCTGATGGAGGTCTCGGACCGGTTTGGCGCCCTGAACGAGGGGCGGCTGTCGCCCACACGTCCGGTCGCCAGCCTGGATATCGAGCAGATTGGCCTGATGATGGGCGGCGCCCATGACATGGAGGTGGCCCATGTGGACGAATGAGGCCGCTGGCCAAGGGGGGACACGCCCATGATCCGGCTTGAGAAACGCCCGCAGCCTTCGCAACTCTGGACCTACCTGACGCCGGTGCTGGCCGTGCTGCTGACCATGCTCGTCGGCGGCGTGCTCTTTGCCTTCCTCGGTGCCAACCCGGTCGAGGCGATCCGCACGATCTTCTGGGATCCGCTGTTCAACGCGCAATTCGCCGGGTTCACGCGACCGCAGCTGCTGGTCAAGGCGGGGCCGCTGATCCTGATCGCCATCGGGCTGTCCATCGGCTTTCGCGCCGGGATCTGGAACATCGGCGCCGAAGGGCAGTACATCATGGGCGCCATCTGTGGCGCCGCCGCCGGTCTTGCCTTCTACCCTTCCGAAAGTTTCCTGATCTTCCCGATCATGATCGTCGCCGGCGCGCTTGGCGGCTGGGCCTGGGCGATGATCCCGGCCATCCTGAAGACGAAATTCGGCACCAACGAGATCCTCGTCTCGCTGATGCTGGTCTATGTGGCGGAAACCATCCTCGGCTCTGTCTCCACCGGCCTTTTGCGCAACCCCGAGGGGCGTGGTTTCCCCGGGTCACGCAATTTCAAACAATGGGACGCGGCGCATAACAGCGACCTGATCGCCAACACCGGGATGCACTGGGGCGTGGTCTTTGCCTTCATCGCGGTGATCGGCGCCTATGTCCTGCTGACCCGGCACATGCTGGGCTTCAACATCCGGCTGACCGGCGAAGCGCCGCGCGCGGCCCGCTTTTCCGGCGTGAACCCGGCGCGCATCATCCTGATCTGCCTTGGCCTCTCGGGCGCGCTGGCCGGCATGGCAGGGTTGTTCGAGGTCACCGGCCCCGCGGGCCAGGTCTCGATCGACTTTGGGTCCGGCTACGGGTTCACGGCGATCATCGTGGCCTTCCTGGGGCGGCTCAATCCCATCGGCATCCTGCTGGCCGGTCTGCTCATGGCGCTGACCTATATCGGTGGTGAGCTGGCGCAGCTGATGCTGGGCCTGCCCGGCGCCTCGATCCAGCTGTTCCAGGGGATGTTGCTGTTCTTCCTGCTCGCAATGGATGTCTTCACCAATTTCCGCCTGCGCATCGGCAAGAGGGAGGTGGCATGATGGACCTTAGCAGCATCAATCCCATCCTTCTCGTCGCCTCCATCATGGTCTCGGCCACACCGATCCTGCTGGCCGCCATCGGCGAGATGGTTGTCGAGAAATCCGGCGTGCTGAACCTGGGCGTCGAGGGGATGATGATCACCGGCGCCGTGGTGGGCTTTGCCGTGGCGGTCAATTCCACCTCTCCCGCGCTGGGGTTCGTCGCCGCGGCTCTGGCCTCGGCGCTGCTTGCGCTCTCGTTTGGCCTGCTGACGCAGTTCCTGCTTTCGAACCAGGTTGCCACCGGGCTGGGCCTGACGCTGGTGGGCCTTGGCCTTTCCAGCCTGATCGGGAAACCCTACGAGGGCATGAAAAGCCCGACCCTGCCCAAGCTGGACATCCCCCTGCTGTCGGACCTGCCGGTGGTGGGGCGGATGCTCTTCAGCCATGACCTGATGGTCTATTTCAGCCTCGCGCTGGTTGTCGCGGTCTGGGCCTTCCTGAAACACACCCGCGCCGGGCTGATCCTGCGTGCGGTCGGCGAAAGCCACGACAGCGCCCATGCGCTTGGCTACAAGGTCGTCATGATCCGCCTCATGGCGATCCTATTCGGCGGTGCCTGCGCGGGCCTTGGCGGCGCCTACCTCAGCCTGGTGCGCGTCCCGCAATGGACCGAGGGCATGACCGCCGGCGCCGGATGGATCGCGCTGGCCATCGTCGTCTTCGCCTCGTGGCGGCCGGGCCGCGTGGCCATCGGGGCCTATCTGTTCGGCGGGGTCACGGTGCTGCAACTGAACCTGCAGGCGGCGGGCGCCGCCGTGCCGGTCGCGCTCTTGTCGGCCTCGCCCTATCTTGTCACGATCCTCGTGCTCGTGATCATCTCGGCCCGCGGCGCGC
This sequence comes from Antarctobacter albus, assembly GCF_900101505.1. Lineage (GTDB taxonomy): Bacteria > Pseudomonadota > Alphaproteobacteria > Rhodobacterales > Rhodobacteraceae > Antarctobacter > Antarctobacter albus. The sequence continues at coordinate 239,524 of NZ_FMZI01000008.1, read as the reverse complement.
ATGCCGCGCCCGCCTCGCTGGGCCGGCCTTTCCACGCCTCGAGCTGAGGCACAGAACCAACCAACAGGGGACCACAATGCACAGAAGAACCCTTCTCTCCACCGCAGCCCTCGCGCTGACGCTTGGCTTCGGCTCTGCCGCCGCGGCCCAGGACGTCACCGCGGGCTTCATCTACGTCGGCCCGGTGGGCGATGGCGGCTGGACCTACGAACACAACAAGGGGCGCCTCGCGGTCGAGGAGCACTTTGGCGACAAGGTGAAGACCATCTACCAGGAAAGCGTGCCCGAAGGCGCCGATGCCGAACGCGCCATCACGCAGATGGCCCTGTCGGGTGCAGACATCATCTTTACCACGTCCTTCGGCTACATGGACCCGACCATCGCCGTGGCGGAGAAATTCCCGAACGTGAAGTTCGAACACGCCACCGGATACAAGCGCGCAGACAACGTCAGCGTCTACTCGGCCCGTTTCTACGAAGGCCGCGCCATCCAGGGCCATATCGCCGGGTCGATGACCAAGACCAATAAGATCGGCTACATCGCCTCTTACCCGATCCCCGAGGTCATCCGCGGCATCAACGCGGCCTATATCCACGCCAAGAAGGTGAACCCGGACGTCGAATTCTCGATCATCTGGGCCTACACCTGGTTCGATCCGGCGAAAGAGGCGGATGCCGCCCGCGCCCTGATCGAGAACGGCGCCGACGTGATCCTGCAGCATACCGACTCGACCGCGCCGCAGGCGGCGGCGGCAGAGGCCGGCAATGTCATCACCTTCGGCCAGGCCTCGGACATGATCGAATACGCGCCCACCCCGCGCGTCTCCTCGATCATCGACAACTGGGCGCCTTACTACATCGACCGCGTGCAGGCGGTCATGGACGGCAGCTGGACCAGCGAAGACACCTGGGACGGTATCGGCCCGGGCATGGTCGGCATCGGCGAGATCACCGACGCGGTCCCCGCAGAGGTCAAAGCCGAGGCGCTGGACCTCAAGGCCGCCATCGCGGCGGGCGACTACCACCCGTTCACGGGGCCGATCAACAAGGCCGACGGCTCTGTCTGGCTGGCAGAGGGCGAAGTGGCCGATGACGGCACCCTGCTGGGGATGGACTTCTACGTCGAAGGCATCAACGCCGAAATCCCGCAGTAAACAGATGACGGAACGAAGGCCCCGATCGGGGCCTTCGTTTCAACCAGATTGCTCCGGCCGAGGGGTCAGCAGCCGCCCACGTCCGCCAAGGCGACATAGCCCCAGGACTTGAGCTGGGTCATCACGCCTTCCAGGGCCTGCCGCTGGCGGTCACCTGCAACGCAACCAGAGGCGGTCACCACAACGCCCGCACGTTCCAGTGTCACGTCGCCCCCGGCCTTTTCCAGAAAGCCCTGCATCGGCGCGATGTCGCGGTAGACCACCACTGTCATATGCGTCAGGTCCAGGCTGTCGCGGTCACGGATCACCGTCAGTGTGGTCTCTCCAACCTCCTTGCCCAGAAGATAGACCAGGGTCCCGCTGAGAGAGCTGATATCCGCGATCTCGGGATCGCCGATCGACAATTCGGCATAGGCATCGTCAAAGGCAAGCGTCACCGCCTGCTTGGCCTTCACCTCGATCGTATCGGCGGCGCCGATGATTTCGAACCCGGCGTCCTGCGCCGAAATTGGCGCCGCACCGCAAAACGCGAAACTGGCGGCAAGCGCCATGATGGAAAATTTCCTGAACACGATTTGTCCTCCAATATATCGGCAGCGGCCAAGTGCCGCTCCGGCATAATGAGGACAGACTGCGCGGTGCCCTGATTCCTGTCAAAGCCTGAAAACCCGACCGCAGGCCGGCCTAACGCAGGCGCCGCCGCTCGGCCGGAAGCGCGCCCAGCACGTTGCAGCCCAACGTCACCCGCAGCGCCCCGATCAATTCGTCAACCGTTTCGGCACGGACATAGCGCCCGCCAGTTCGGTCGGCCAGGCAGCGGGCCACGGTGGTGGCCATCTGATCGTTCGGATTGGACCAGTCGAAATGATCGCCGCGCACCTTGAAGCCGATCACATGCACCGTCAGTTCAGGCGCCATCGCGGCGATCTCGGCGGCAAGACTGCAGGGCGCACCGCCGCAGGTTTCCTTGCCATCCGTCACCAGAACCACGGTCCCGGGGCGATTGAGGTAGTCCAGCGTCTCTGCCGCGCGCCGGACGCTTTCGGTCAGCGAGGTGCCCCCAGCGGGTCGCAGCGCATCGACATCCGCCAGGATCCGCGGCCCGGCCTGCCATTGCGGCGGAAAGCGCAGGTCGGTGTTGGCGCAGGTCCGGTCTCCGGCGGGGCCGTAGATCACCAGGCCCAGCCGTCGCGCCGCCGCGACAGAGGGGATCACCCGGCGCATCGCCATGCGGGCCTCGGAGATGCGGGGCACGCCGATCGCATTGTAGCCGATCTCTGCCATGCTGCCGGACCCGTCGAAGACGATCATCGCATCCTCGGTGCAGCTTTCCCCGGCGCCCGTCGCCAGTGGCGCGGAGGTGGCGGCGGCCAGACAGGCCGCGCCGGCCAGTCGGGGCAGCAGGCGCATGGGCGGCTCCTTTTCCTGACAGCATGGCAGGCCCCCGCGAGTCTGTCGAGCCAGCGTAGGTTGCGACCTGTGTCCCAGGTCACATGCGAAGCGGTGGGCACATCATGATCTGCCAAAGCTGCTTTGACTTTGGCGCGCCGCGTGGCAGGTTGATGCCATGACACTGACCACACTTTCGGGTGACACACCCGCCCGCTTTGCCTTTGGCTGCATGCAGTTCGGGGGCCGCGCCTCCGAGGCTGACAGCCGCGCCATGTTCGACGCCTGCCGCGCCGCGGGCATCGCCCATTTCGACACCGCCCATGTCTATACCGATGGCGCATCAGAGCGCCTTTTGGGCCAGTTCGCCGCCGCCGCGCGCAAGGATCTGTTCATCGCGACCAAGGCGAATTTCCCCGGCGGCGCCAGCCGTGACAACATCCGGACCTCTCTGGACGAAAGCCGCAAGCGCCTGAACATGGAGGTGATCGACCTCTACTACCTGCATCGCTGGGACGGCGATACGCCGCTGGAAGAGAGTTTCGAGACGCTCGCCGAATTGCAGCAGGCCGGGACAATTCGGTACATCGGCGTGTCCAACTATGCCGCCTGGCAGGTGATGAAGGCGCAGGGAGTGGCGGCCCGTTTCGGCACCCGGATCGACGTGCTGCAACCCATGTACAACCTGGTGAAACGCCAGGCCGAGGTGGAAATCCTGCCCATGTGCGCCTCGGAAGACATCCTGCCGGTGCCCTATTCGCCGCTGGGCGGTGGCTTGCTGACCGGCAAGTATGCACGCGGCGGCGAAGGTCGCCTGACAGAGGACGACCGATACGCCAACCGCTATGCCCGCCCCGAGATGCACCAGGCGGCCGAGGCGCTGGCCGAGATCGCCAGCGAACTGGGAACCGAAGCTGCCACGCTTGCCGTGGCCTGGGTGGCCGCCCATCCGTCCGGCCCAGCGCCGATCCTCTCCGCCCGCAACGCGGCGCAGTTGCAGCCTTCGCTGGCGGGCATGACCTACCAGATGGATGCAGAGCTTTATGCCCGTCTGTCTGCCCTCAGCCCGACGCCGCCCCCGGCGACGGACCGACTGGAGGAAGCCTCCTAGCGCGCGCCCCAGGTATCGCTGAGACGATAGCCGCGCGGCCAGGGATCATCCGGGTCCAGCATGTGCTGATGAATGCCGGTGATCCAGCCGCGCCCGCTGATTTCCGGCAAAACGGCGGGCAGATCGCCCACCCTGGTCGTCCCGGCAATGCGTCCCGAGAACGCCGAGCCAATCAGCGAGGTCGCGGTCAATGTCTCTCCTTCGGCCATCTCTGCGCGCGCGTGCAGGACCGCCATGCGGGCGGAGAGCGCCGTGCCCGTGGGCGACCGATCCACCTTGCCCGGCTGGATCGCCACCGCCGACCTTGCACGCAAACCTTCGGACCCGCGGTCCAGCGGCCCTGCAAAGAGACAGAACGAAATATGCCGCCAGTCAGGGTTGGTTGGATGGTGAAAGCCCAGCTGCGCGGTGGCCGCCCGGGCGATCCGCGCGCCGGTCCGGGCGATCTCATGCGCCTCGTCTGGCACCAGGTCCAGGCCCAGCGCCCGCGCATCGACGATGACGAAACTGTCGCCGCCAAATGCCGTGTCCACGGTCAACTTGCCCAGCCCTTCGACCTCCAGCGGCACACCCAGTTTCTGCGCGAAACTGGGCAGATTACGGACAAAGATACGCTGCGCCTTGCCGTCGCGGCATTCGGCCCGCACCCGCACCAGCCCGCCCGGCGCCTCCAGCGTGAATTCCGTCACCGGCTCCTCTATCGGCAGGATGCCCCCATCCAGCAGAACCGTCGCAACGCAGATCGAGTTTGATCCTGACATGGGCGGCGTATCCTCCGGCTCCATGATGATGAAGGCCGCATCCGCGTCCGGATGTTTCGGCGGGACCAGCAGGTTGACGTGCCGGAACACGCCGCCGCGCGGCTCGTTCAGCACAAAATCCCGCAAGCCACCGTCCCGCGCGATCCAGCGGCTCTGTTCCCAGAGCGTCTCTCCCGGCGGCGGCGCGACACCGCCAACGATCACGTCGCCCACCTCGCCCTCGGCATGGGCCGAGATCACGTGGATCGTCTTGCTGCTGCGCATGGCCTGCCCCCTGCTTTCGCGTTCAACGCCAGTCCACGACTTCGGACAGGTCTGCGCGGTCGGTGCGGTAGGAATTGGCGGGATGATCCGGATCGGCATGGCCAAAGGCGATGGCGCAAACAAGGTCACGGTCCTCGGCGATGTCGTAGCGGTCGCGCACGAAGGGCGAGAAACTGGCCACCGCCGCCATCGCGATACTGGCCAGCCCGCGCGCCTGAAATGCCAGCATGACAGCCGTGACATAGGCCCCGCAATCCAGCACCCCATAGGTGCCAAGGTCCTTCGGCGCGGTGATCAACAGGCAGTGCGGCGCCCCGAAGAGGCGGAAATTCTCGCGCATTTGCCTGCCCGAGGCCGCGCGGTCACCTTTCTGGATGCCCAACGCGCCATACAGTTGCCAGCCACAGGTGCGCCGCCTTTCCTGGTAGATGCCCTCGTAGCGCAACGGAAAGGGGATGTCGCTTTGCCGCTCCCCGGTTTCCACATGGGCATAGAAGGCCTTGGCGAATGCAGCGGTTTCCGGCGCCGTGAGGGCGATCACCTGCCAGGGCTGGACGTTGTTCCAGCTTGGCACCTGCTGCGCATCCCGCAGGGCGCTTTCGATCACCTCCTGCGGGACCGGGTCGGGCCGGTAGGCCCGGCAGGAATAGCGCGCCTTCAACAGGTCCGCGAATGTCTCGGCTTCGTTCACAACAGGCCCCTTTCCCTCAGCTCATCCAAGATCGCCACTCCGTCCTGCCCCGGGCCCGGCGCCGGTCTTGTTGCCCGAGCCTCGCCATCGAAACGCGGCGCCGGCAAGGCGCTGCCCGGCCCATGCCCGCGCGCGCGCATGTGCGGATCACAGGCCGCCTCGTCCGGGGTCAGGACCGGGGCAAGGCAGGCATCGCTGTCCTCGAACAAAGCCGCCCAATGATCGCGCGGCTGGGCGGCAAAGATCCGTTCCAGCCGCGCCCCCTGCACCGGCCAACGGTCGGGATCGAACTGGTCCGCGAAATCGGGATCCTCCGCCAGTCCCATCCGGTCCAGGAACAAGGCGTAGAATTTCGGCTCAAGGCATTGCAGGGCCACATGCCCGCCACAGGAACAAGCATAGCAGCGCGACCAATGCGGCCCGTCCAGAAGGGACCGTCCCCGCGCGCCGGTGTCGAACCCCGGCCCCATCGACCGCAGGAGCGCCATCATGTGCTGCGCCCCGTCCACGATGGCCGCGTCGACAACCGTCCCCTGCCCTGTCTCCCGCGCTTGCAATAGCCCCGCCAGCATCCCCACGGTCAGGTAAAGCGCGCCGGCGCCGATATCGCCCAGCATCGTCGGCGGCACACCGGGCACCTGTCCGGGCAACCCGGCGTAGAACAGGGCGCCGGACAGGCCCAAGTAGTTCAGGTCGTGCCCGGCAAGCGTCGCGCGCGGCCCATCCTGCCCCCAGCCAGTCATCCGTCCGTAGACCAGACGCGGATTGAGCGCCTGCGCCGCCTCCGGGCCCAGCCCCAGCCGCTCCATCACCCCCGGGCGCATCCCCTCGATCAGCCCGTCAGCGGATCGGATCAGCGCGCGGGCAATGCCAAGATCTCCGTCATCCTTGAGGTCCAGCGCAATGGACCTCTTGCCCCTGTCCAGCAGGCGGCTGGCACCCTTGGCAGGATTGGCTTCGCCACCCTTGCGCTGCACCAGAATGACCTCGGCGCCAAGGTCCGCGAGGTGCATGGCGGAAAAGGGTCCCGGCCCCAGCGCCTCGAACTCGATGATGCGAATGCCGTTCAGCATGGTGATCCTCCCCGCGCGCAGTCAAGCCGAGCACGCCGCGAAAGGAAAGAGGAGTCGCAACCGCCGGTCGGCACGCTGTTGCTTTCCGATGGAGCGGGTTATCTCTCGACCATGACAAGGCTTCCCGACAGTCTGCAAAGCTGGTTCGACTCGCGTGGTTGGCAGGTCCATCCACACCAGCGCGCCATGCTGGACCGTGCCGCCGACCCTGCGCTACTATTGATCGCGCCCACCGGCGGCGGCAAGACGCTGGCCGGGTTCCTGCCGACGCTTTCAGAACTGGCCGAGAACCCACGCAACGGCCTGCACACGCTCTACATCTCGCCGCTCAAGGCGCTGGCCGCCGACATTCGGCGTAACCTGCTGATCCCCATCGAGGAGGCAGGCCTGCCAATCCGGGTCGAGGACCGCACCGGCGACACGCCCGCCAGCCGCAAGAAACGCCAGCGCGCCGACCCGCCGCACATCCTGCTGACCACGCCTGAAAGCCTCGCCCTGCTGACCTCTTACGAGGATGCGCCGCGCATGTTCGCGGGCCTCCAAAGGGTCATCGTCGACGAGATTCACGCCTTGAGCGAATCCAAGCGCGGCGATCAGCTCATGCTGGCGCTGGCACGGTTGCAGGCGCTCTGCCCCGACCTGCGCCGCGTGGGCCTGTCGGCCACGGTCGAGGACCCGCAGGCCATCGCGCGGCTCATGGCCCACGGCGATCAGCCCTGCGAAATCCTGCAGGCCGATCCCGGGCCGGACCCGGACATCTCGATGCTGGTCACGGACCAAGCCCCGCCCTGGGCCGGGGGCGGCGCTGCCTATTCCATCCCGGCCGTGCTGGAAGAAGTCAAACGCCACAAGACCACGCTGATCTTTCATAACACCCGCGCGCAGGCCGAGATCTATTTCCACAATCTCTGGCTGGCGAACGAGGATGCGCTGCCCATCGGCATCCACCACGGCTCGCTCGACCGCGGCCAGCGGGAAAAGGTCGAGGCGGCAATGGTCGCGGGCCAGTTGCGCGCCATCGTCTGCACCGGCTCGCTGGACCTGGGCATCGACTGGGGGGACGTGGACCTGGTGATCCAGGTCGGGGCGCCGAAGAACGTCAAGCGGCTGGTCCAGCGGATCGGCCGCGCCAATCACCGCTACAACGCGCCGTCCAAGGCGATTCTGGTGCCCGCCAACCGCTTTGAGGTGGTCGAATGCCTGGCCGCGCTGGAGGCGGTCAAGGCGCATGATCTGGACGGCGAGCCGCGCGGGCCGGGGCCGCGCGATGTGCTCTGCCAGCATATCCTGATCGCCGCCGCCTCTGGCCCATTCGAGGCCGACGCCCTCTACCACGAAATGCGCGGCGCGGGCGCCTACGCCGGGCTGACCCGGGCGCAATTCGATGCCTGTCTCGATTTCTGCGCCACAGGCGGCTATGCGCTGCGCGCCTATGACCAGTGGCAGCGCCTGCAACAGCGCGCGGACGGGCGTTGGCAGCTGCGCGACCCGCGCTCCGCCACCCGCATCCGCCAGAACATCGGCACCATCCAGGACACCGACACGCTCAAGGTGAAATGGCGCGGACGCGGCGGGGCGCCGCTGGGCGAGGTCGAGGAAGGCTTTGCCGCCTCGCTGACCAAGGGCGACACCTTCCTGATCGGCGGCCAGATCGTGCGCTACGAGGGGCTGCGCGAACTGGTGGTCGAGGTGACGCGCGACCCGGGACGCAAGCCCAAGATCGCCACTTTCATGGGCACGAAATTCTCGACCTCAACGCAGCTTTCGGACCGTATCCTGCGGATGTTCCGGGCAGAGGACTGGCCCGACCTGCCACCCCACACCCGCGACTGGCTGCACCTGCAGCGCGAGGTCTCGCGCCTGCCCGAACCGGGCCGCCTGCTGGTCGAGAGCTTCCCCCACGACGGGCGGCAGCAACTGGTGGTCTACGGCTTTGCCGGGCGCAATGCGCAGCAGACGCTGGGTCTCCTGCTGACGAAACGGATGGAGGAGATGGGGCTGGCACCGATGGGTTTCGTCAGCACCGATTACGCCACGCTGATCTGGGGGCTGGACGCGGTGACCGATCCGGTGCCGCTGTTCGATCTGCAGGCGTTGGAAAACGGCCTCGACACTTGGCTTGCGGGCAACGCAGTGATGAAACGCACCTTTCGCGCCTCGGCCACCATTGCCGGGCTGATCGAGCGGCAGATCGGCGGGCAGCGCAAGACCGGGCGGCAGGCCACCATGTCCTCGGACATCCTGTACGACACCTTGCTGAAATACGACCCCGAGCACCTCTTGATGCAGATCACCCGCGAGGAGGCGATGCGCGGCCTCGTCGATTTCGCCCGCATCCGCGAGATGTGCGAACGCGTCGGCGACCGCATCGATCACCTGCGCCTTTCCCGAGTCACCCCGTTGGCCGCGCCGCTCTTTCTTGAACCCGGGCGGGTGCCGGTCAACGGGTTGGCGGACGAACGGCTGATGGAAGAGGAAATCACCCGCCTTCTGGACGAAAGCGGCTTGGCGCAGGTCGAAACCAAGCCGGCATGGCGGGTGCCCTGGTAGCCCTACCCCAACGGATAGGCCTCCTCTCCGATTTCGCACCGAACCACCCAAGCGTCCGCGTGATCCGGCCAGCGCGATCCCTTATACCGTTCGCAGGGCCAAAACGGCGGCTTGCCCCGGTGCAGGTCATGGCAGACAGAAAGCTGCCCCCCTTACAACGAAAGCCCCGAACAATGTCTGTCCATTTCGATCCCGACCAGCTTCACGATGACACTCCTGCCGTTCTCAACGTCTTCTCGATCCTCGTTCTGAACATCCTTTGCATCACGGGAATGGGCATCGCCGCACAGGTGGCGGGGCTGCACTGGGCGTGGGTTCTGGCGACAGCCTGGGTTGGCGGCGCGGTCGTGACGGTTGCCCTTATCCTTACCCTGGCCTTCATCCTGCCGACGCTCGCAGATCGGCGCCCAGCCCGCTTTGTCCGGACAGAAACGCCCACACTTGACGAATGGCAGGCGGACGCGCAGGACCTGCTGGACCTATGGGCCGCCGATGCACGTGCCGAAAAGGCCGCCCGCAAGGCACGCAACGCCGCGACAACAGCCGAGGAAGACCGCAAGGCCGCCTGAGCCTTGCACCCGCTTGCGGACACCGCCACGGCGTGTCAAGAACAAGCCATGAACACGCACGGGTTCTCTTTTCATGGCGTCACCCTGCAGGCCCTCCCGTCCGGGGCACTGCACTGGCCCGAGGCCGGGATACTGGTGGTCTCTGACCTGCATCTCGGCAAATCCGCGCGGCTTTCCGCCGTGGGGGGCGCGCAGCTTCCGCCCTACGAGACGCGGGAGACCCTGCAACGTCTGGACGATGATCTTGCCGCCACCAAGACCCAGCGGGTCATCTGCCTGGGCGACAGTTTCGATGCGCCGGGGATAGAGTCCGCTCTGCCGCAGGAAGACCTGCTGTGGATCACCCGTCTGCAGGCGGGGCGAGAGTGGATCTGGATCGCAGGCAACCACGATCCGGCCCCCGTGACACTGAAAGGCGCGCATCGCTCCGAACACAGAGAAGCCGCTCTGACCTTTCGCCATATCGCCACTCCGGATGGCCGGGCAGAGGTTTCGGGCCACTATCATCCCAAGGCGCGACTGTCCCTCAGGGGGCGCAGCGTGACCCGCCCCTGTTTCCTGGTCGACGAAACGCGCCTGATCCTGCCCGCCTATGGGGCCTACACCGGCGGGCTGCACTGCGATGCTCCCGTCCTCTCCGACCTTATGGACCCGTCGGCCCAGGCCATCCTGACGGGTCCGCGTCCCGTGGCCATTCCGATGCCCCGTCGCGCAAGGGCGGGCTGATCCCTCTTGCCCTTGCCCGCGCGGCATGGCCAAGTCGCAACATGGACCTAGACACGCGCATCCGCACCAGTTTCAACCACCAGGGCATGCTTGTCACACTTGGCGCGTCGTTGACCCGCGTCGCCCCCGGCGAAATCGAGATCGAGGTGCCGATCCGGCCCGAGGTGTCGCAGCAACAGGGCTATGCCCACGGCGCCCTGCCCTTTGCCATTGGCGACAGCGCCGCCGGCTACGCCGCCGTCACGCTGCTCGACGCGGAAAGTGACGTCGTCACGTCCGAAATGGCGATCCACTATCTTGCTCCCGGCGTCGGGGAACGCCTCGTTGCCCGCGGCAGCGTCATCAAGCCGGGCAAGCGGATGCTGGTCACGCAGGCCGATGTCTATGCCGTCACCGGAACCGAGGAACGGCATATCGCCCGGCTGACCGGGACGATGGTCCGCGTCCCGCTCCGGCAGGACTGACCGTTACCCCAGCACATCGCGCCAGCCGTGGCGCGGCTGGTAGCCCAGCATTTCCTTGGCCTTGCGGTTGCTGTACAGCGTCTCGGTCTCGCCCAACGTGCCCTTGACCGGCACGCCCTCGTAGAACCTCTCGATCAGTTCAGAGGTGCTCAGCCCGACCGAATGATCGTCGTTCGACACGTTGAAGACCTCGTAGCCCAACCCGTCGGTCGCCAGGCACCGGTCGACCATCTGCCCCAGGTCGCGCGCGTCGATATAGGCAAAGATGTTGCGCCGCCGCAGGGCCGGGTCCTGCATGTAGGCCGGGAAGTCCTGTGCGTATTCATGCGGCTCGATCACGTTGTTGATCCGCAGGCCGTAGATGTCGCACCCGCTGCGCGCTTGAAAGCTGCGCGCCGTCACCTCGTTGCAGACCTTGGACATTGCATAGCTGTCCTCGGGCACGGTGGGATGGGTCTCGTCGACGGGCAGGAAGTCCGGCTTGCGCTCGCCATCGGCGAAACAGACGCCATAGGTGGTCTCGGACGAGGCAAAGACGATCTTGCGGATACCGAATTTCACCGCCGCGTCGATGATATTGTAGGTGCCCAGCGTGTTGACCCGGTAACACTCGTTGTCCGAGGTCACGAGGATGCGCGGGATCGCCGCGAAATGCACGACGGCATCGAACCTCGGCACGCCAGTTCCCGGCTCCAGCTCGTCGAGGCCCGCGAGGCTGCTCATGACGTCATAGACCTGGCCGGCGTCTGTGATGTCGGCGATGCGGTTGTCGACGCCTTCCAGGTCCAGCGGGACACGGTCGACGTTCAGAACCCGGTGCCCCTGGTCCAGCAGGTAGGCAACGACGTGACGCCCGGCCTTGCCGGACCCTCCGGTAAACAGAATGCGCATGGTTCTTGTCCTCCCCTTCTTTGGGGGGCACCATGCCGGTCCCCGGTCGGAATGGCCAGAGGAAGGCCCGCGCCCGTCCACGAGGGTATCAGCTGAAACAAAAACGCGCCCCGGTGGGGCGCGCCTATTTTGGTCTGGGGTGACCCTCAGGCGGTCAGCCCCTCCGGCTCTGCCAGTCCATTCGCCCGGCAGCAGGCGGTCAGCGTGTTGGCCAGCAGGCAGGCGATGGTCATCGGGCCGACGCCGCCGGGCACCGGCGTGATCGCACCCGCAACCGCGGCGCAGCTCTCGTAATGCGCGTCGCCCACGAGGCGGGTCTTGCCTTCGCCCTTTTCCGGCGCATCGATGCGGTTGATGCCCACGTCGATCACCGTGGCGCCCGGCTTGATCCAGTCGCCCGGCACCATCTCGGGGCGGCCCACGGCGGCCACGACGATATCGGCGCGGCGCACGACCTCCGGCAGGTCCTTGGTCCGGCTGTGCGCAATCGTCACGGTGCACGAGTCCCCCAGCAGCAGCTGCGCCATCGGCTTGCCGACGATGTTCGACCGGCCGATCACCACCGCGTCCATGCCGGACAGGCTGCCGTGGTGGTCGCGCAGCATCATCAGGCAACCCAGCGGCGTGCAGGGCACCATCGATTTCTGACCGGTGCCCAGCAGGCCCACGTTGGAAATGTGAAAGCCGTCCACGTCCTTGGAGGGCTCGATCGAGTTGATCACCAGGTCCTCGTCGAGGTGTTTCGGCAGGGGCAGCTGCACCAGGATGCCATGTACAGCCGGGTCCTTGTTCAGCTTGTCGATCAGCGCCAGCAGGTCCGCCTCGGAGGTGTCGGCCTCCAGCTTGTGCTCGTAGGAGTTCATGCCGACCTCGACGGTCTGCTTGCCCTTCGAACGGACGTAGACCTGGCTGGCCGGGTCCTCGCCCACCAGCACCACCGCCAGGCCGGGCGTGATGCCGTTCTCATCCTTCAGCCGCGCCACATGCGCCGCCACCTTCTCGCGGACCGTGGCCGCAAAGGCCTTGCCGTCAATGATTGTTGCGCTCATCCGTCTATCCCTTCCTTGCCGATCACCCGTTCCTCGCGGGCGATCACCGTCTCGATCATGAGTGTCCAAATCGCCCGGGCGAGCTCCGGGTCCAGCCCCTCGGCCCGAGCCCTGTCGCCCACGTTGGCCAGAACCGCCTCGATCCGGCGCGGTGCCCGGGCCGCGATGCCCTCGCGCGCCTTCAGGTCGGGCGCGCGGTCGGTGTAGCCTTCACGCTCTGCCAGAAGGCGCACAAGTTCGCCGTCGATCTCGTCGATGCAGAGCCGAAGTTCCGCCATGCTCTCAATGGTTTCGGGGGCAGGACGCGTCATGGATTTCCCTTTTCGCAATTGAACCTGCCCCTCCCTACCGTCATTTTCCGTCGCCGTCCGGCCCCGGGAAAACAATCCCGCAATATTCCAGGAATTTCTTCCAGAGCCACAGAACCGGCAGCAACAGCACGAACCCGAGTTGGCCTTCCCTGCCGCTGTCACCAGGGATCAGCCAACTTGCCAGAGCCGCCCCAATCATCGCCGTCCCGATGGTCAGGACCAGCAAACCGAACACGCCCGCGACGATGGTCGTTCCGCGCGGGCGTGTCCTCTTTGTCACTTAGAACAGGCCTTCGATCAGACCTTCGTCGTTCAGGCGGATCGATTCCGCTGCCGGCACACGCGGCAGGCCCGGCATGGTCATGATCTCACCGCAGACCACCACGATGAAGCCAGCCCCGGCCGACAGGCGGACCTCACGCACGGGGATGTCAAAGCCGGTGGGCGCGCCGCGCTGGGTCGGGTCGGTCGAGAAGGAATACTGCGTCTTGGCCATGCAGACCGGCAGGTTGCCGTAGCCCTGGCCTTCCCATTCCTTCAGCTGGTTCAGGATCTTGCCGTCCATCACCACGCTGTCGGCGCGGTAGATTTCCTTACAGACGGTCTCGATCTTCTCGGCCAGCGACAGCTCGTCGGCGTAGAGCGGCGCGTAGTTGGCCGCCCCGCTTTCACAGAGCTCGACAACCTTCTTCGCGGTCTCGGTGATGCCTTCGCCGCCCAGTTCCCAGTGCTTGTTCAGGATCGCTTCGACACCCAGCTCGGCACAGTAGTCCATGACCGCCTGCACCTCTGCGTCGGTGTCGGTGACGAAGTGGTTGATGCCCACGACCGCCGGCACGCCGAACTTTTTCATGTTCTCGATGTGGCGGCCCAGGTTCGGACAACCCGCCTTGACGGCTGCGACGTTCTCGGTGCCAAGATCGGCCTTGGCCACGCCGCCGTTCATCTTCATCGCGCGCACGGTGGCGACGATGACAACCGCGTCGGGCTTGAGGCCCGCCTTGCGGCACTTGATGTCCATGAACTTCTCGGCACCCAGGTCGGCGCCAAAGCCCGCCTCGGTCACGACATAGTCGGCCAGTTTCAGCGCGGTCGTCGTCGCGATGACCGAGTTGCAGCCGTGCGCGATGTTGGCAAAGGGACCGCCGTGGACGAATGCCGGGTTGTTTTCCAGCGTCTGCACCAGGTTCGGCTGCATCGCGTCCTTGAGCAGGACGGTCATCGCGCCCTCGGCCTTGATGTCACGGCAGAACACCGGCGACTTGTCGCGACGGTAGGCCACGATCATGTTGCCCAGACGCTCTTCGAGGTCCTTGAGGTTCTTCGCCAGGCAGAGGATCGCCATGACCTCGGAAGCCACGGTGATGTCGAAACCGTCCTCGCGCGGGAACCCGTTGGAGACACCGCCGAGCGAGGAGGTGATCTGGCGCAGCGACCGGTCGTTCATGTCCACCACACGGCGCCAGGTGACGCGGCGCTGGTCGATCTGGGCCTCGTTGCCCCAGTAGATGTGGTTGTCGATCATGGCCGACAGCAGGCTGTGGGCGCTGGTGATGGCGTGGAAGTCACCGGTGAAGTGGAGGTTCATTTCCTCCATCGGCACGACCTGCGCCTTGCCACCGCCGGCGGCGCCGCCCTTCATCCCGAAGTTCGGGCCAAGCGAGGCTTCGCGGATGCAGATCATCGCCTTCTTGCCGATATGGTTCAGACCGTCGCCCAGACCCACGGTCGTGGTGGTCTTGCCTTCGCCCGCGGGCGTCGGGTTGATCGCGGTCACGAGGATCAGCTTGCCATCGGGGCGTTCCTGGACGCTGTCGATGAAGGCCTGGCTGATCTTGGCCTTGTCATGGCCGTAGGGCAGCAAGTGCTCACCCGGAATGTTCAGCGCATCCCCGATCTGCTGGATCGGCTTCTTGTTGGCCTCGCGGGCGATTTCGATGTCGGACTTGAATGCCATCTTGGTGCTGTCCCTGTTGCGGATGGTTTCGCGATGGCCCAGCCATAGCGATGTGCCGGACCGCCTGTGAAAGCGAATCCGACCTTTTCTTGCGTAACTGCGGCGAAGGTTGCCCGCGTCAGCAGCCATGTGCCGCTGATCGGAAACCCCAGGCTCCGGCGGGGCGGATGGTGATCCCGCTGCGCCCATAGATCACTGCTGCACGGGCGCAGAGCAACACGAACTTTCGTATCGGAAACTTCGGTCTCTATTCGTGGAATTCGGCCAAGATCGGCCCGGATTCAGCCCTCGGGCTGCCAGGCGCGCTGATCGGGGATGTGCAAGCGCAGGACATCGCCGATCGCCACACTGCCCTCTCGGGCGACAGAGGCGGTCACGCCGCGCCGTCCCGCGGCGGCGGGCTTGAAGCCGCGCCCCTTGCCCGGTGCCACTGCCTCGATGCTCTTGGCGGGAAACTGGCAAGGCCGGTTCTGCATGTCCACGGTCAGCGTCGCCCCCGAAGGCGCCTGCAGCCTGGATGATGGCGGGACAAAGCTGAAATCCGGCAATCCGCTGAGAACCATAGAGGCGCCCAGCCTCGCCGGGTCAATCGCCTGCACGCCGATCAGGGCGGCGATCTCGGCCAGTTCCTCGGCGCTGATGATACTCAGTTGACGTTCGTTCCGGATTTCCGTGCCCTTGGGATACTGCGACTTGACCCGCGTACAAGAAGGCCGCGTCGCGCCGCCGTGGAACGATCCCGCCACGCCGTCAAAGGTCAGGTCCAGCCGCTCTCTCGGTTCGGACAGCAGTTCGACACGGTCGGCATTCGTCACGACCCCCAACCATGTGACGGTTGCGGTGTAATCAGTCGGTTTGAGCGCGGGCATGGGGGCCTTTCTAGGGGGCGGGAACGGATCGCCCTTCACGGGTAAGGGTAAAGAACATCCGCCGAAGGGGGAACAACGCGCCCCCATCGGCGGACAACGGGTAGGCCTTGGGAATCAGTTCGTCATAAGCGGCCACCAGTCTGGCGCGGGCCGTTTCGGGCATGGCCCGCAGGATGGGCCGGGCATAGGTCGCCTCTGTAAAGCGGCGTACCGGATGCCCATCGTCGCAGGGCGGAAGTTTCTGGAAATACTCCGTCTCCCAGAGGCTGATTTCTCCCAGGCCTTCAAGCAGGTGATAATACTGCGCCGGTTTCAACACCTCGGGCAGGTGCACGTCCCGAAGCTGGCCGGGGCAGAGTTCCTCGGCCAGGGTGCGCCACAGCCGATGCGAGGGCGCGTTGTTCTGATGCGGCACCTGAACGGCCAGCACGCCGCCGGGGACCAGGCTGTCCACAAGGACGGGCAGGATGGCCTCGTGACCGTCGATCCAGTGCAGAGCGGCATTGGAGAATATCAGTGCAGGCGCCTTTTTCGGTCGCCATTCCGCGATGTCTCTCTCGTCCAAGCGATCATAGACCCCCTGCCCCCGCGCCTGTTGCAGCATCGCCGGAGAGCTGTCGACTCCGATCAGCCTGGCGCCGGTCGTCTTGCAGAACCGCAGGTGCAGGTCCGGCGCCACGTCCCCGGCCCCACAGCCAAGGTCCACAACGTCGCCCACCGGCAATGGCCCGATCCGCGCCAAGAGATCCAGTGCGGGCAGCAAACGATAACCCCGGAACCTGTGATAGGTCCCGGGGTCCCAATCGTCTTCTGTCTTCCCGGTCGTCATGCCGAGGGCTCTGGCTCCAGTCCGCCGTCACCGGAGGGTTTGGACTTGGGCTTGGTCTTGGGGATCGCGGTCAGCGAGGGCTTGTCCTCGACCGCGCCGGAGCCGCCGTCGTCGTCGCCCGCATGGGGCGGATCGCCCCGCATCACGCGCTTGATCTCTTCGCCGGTCAGGGTTTCGTATTCCAGCAACCCTTTCGCCAGGCGCTCCCACTCGTCCTTGCGGTCGGTCAGGATCTGGTAGGCACGTTCATAGGCTTCCTGGATGAAGCGCTTGACCTCGTCCTCGATCAGTTCCTTGGTATGCGCCGACACTGACAGACCCGCGGTATTGCCCTGGTAGCCCTCGTGCGCCTCGGCATAGTCGATGTTGCCGACCTTGTCGGACATGCCCCAGCGCAGCACCATCGCACGGGCCAGCGCGCTGGCCTGCTGGATGTCACCCGCCGGACCGTTCGAGACGTTGGGCTCGCCGTACTTGATGATCTCGGCGGCCTTGCCGGCCATCGTCATCGCCATCTTTTCCTCGCACTCGGACTTGTGCCAGTTCAGACGGTCGATTTCCGGCAGGCTGACCACCATGCCCAGCGCGCCGCCGCGCGGGATGATCGTCGCCTTGTAGACCGGGTCGCACTGCGGCAGGGCCAGCCCAACCACCGCGTGACCGGCCTCGTGGTAGGCGGTCTTTTCCTTCTGGTCGTCGGTCAGGACCATGCTGCGCCGCTCGGCGCCCATCATGACCTTGTCCTTGGCGTTCTCGAAGTCTTCCATCGTCACGAACCGGCGACCGACACGCGCCGCCATCAGCGCCGCCTCGTTCACGAGGTTGGCAAGGTCGGCGCCCGAGAAACCGGGCGTACCGCGCGCGATGATGCGCAGATCGACGTCCGGGCCCAGCGGGGTCTTCCGGGCGTGCACGCCCAGGATCTTTTCGCGGCCCTTGATGTCGGGGTTCGGCACCGTCACCTGGCGGTCGAAACGGCCCGGGCGCAGCAGCGCCGGGTCCAGAACATCGCGCCGGTTGGTGGCGGCCACGATGATGACGCCTTCGTTCGCCTCGAAACCGTCCATCTCGACCAGCAACTGGTTGAGCGTCTGTTCGCGCTCGTCGTTGCCGCCGCCATAGCCCTGGCCACGGGCGCGGCCCACGGCGTCGATCTCGTCGATGAAGACGATGCAGGGCGCGTTCTTTTTCGCCTGCTCGAACATGTCACGGACACGGCTTGCGCCCACACCCACGAACATTTCGACAAAGTCGGAACCGGAGATGGTGAAGAAGGGCACGCCCGCCTCGCCCGCGATCGCGCGCGCCAGAAGCGTCTTACCTGTGCCCGGAGGACCCACCAGCAGAGCGCCCTTGGGAATCTTGCCGCCCAGGCGGCTGAATTTCTGCGGGTTGCGCAGGAATTCGACGATCTCTTCGAGTTCTTCCTTGGCCTCGTCGATGCCCGCAACGTCGTCAAAGGTCACGCGGCCATGTTTCTCAGTCAACAGCTTGGCCTTGGACTTGCCAAAGCCCATCGCGCCACCTTTGCCGCCGCCCTGCATCCGGTTCATGAAGTAGATCCAGACACCGATCAGCAAGAGGAAGGGCAGAAGAGACAGCAGGAAGGACTGGAACCCCGACTGTTCCTGCGCCTCGGCCTTGACCGGAATATTATTGTCCAACAGCAGGTTGGTCAGTTCCGCATCCTCGGGCTTGATGGTGACATAGTCCTGCCCCTCGTTGGTGCGATAGCGCACCTGTTCGCCGTCGATGGTCACAGAGCTGACGTTCTGCGTCTCAACCGCGCGGACGAAATCGGAATACCCGACTTCGCGGCTCTGCAGCGTGGTGCCGCCGCCCGAGAACAGGTTGAAGAGCGCCAGGATCAGGAGGAACAGAACGACCCAGAAGGCGATGTTTCTTGCGTTACCCAAGGGGGGAACTCCTTTGTAAGCTTTGCAGGCTCATAGCACAGCGAGTTGCAGTGTAACATAGAGATCGGCGCCCCGGCTTCAATGCGAGAGCAGGAAGTCGCGGAACACCCCGGCGCGGCACAGGCGCGCAGTATTGCCGGGGCCGACACCCAGGGCATCGCAGGCCAGCAAGGTGTCATCCTGCCAGATCGACGGCAGGGACAAGGCGGCGCGAAACGGCGGAGCGCATGGCGGCGTCTCGGCAACCTGCCGCCAGCCGTCCTCTCCCAGGGCGCGGATCGTGCGTCCTGCGTGGTCGGGCGTCGTGACCTGCCACCGTCCGTCCCACGTGACACCCGGGGCGATGGCTGTCGCCTCGGCAACCGCGGCCGCCTCGCGGAACATCAGCACCCGGCCCCGGTGGTGGATCACCTCACAACCGTGCAACGTTCCGCCGCCCCCGCTGACCAGCCGGTCCCGCAACCCTTCCAATGCCTCGGCCCGGGGTGCGTAGTCCGCACCGGACACAAAGCGCAGCATGGCCGACAGCAGGCGCCGCTGCGTGGCCGGTTCGACCTGTTCGTGCCAATCCGGCGCCAGCGTCAGCCCGCCCCAGCCGGTCTGTGTACCAACCCCGTCCCAGATCGTCGCGGCGCGCATGGCAAGGGCCAAACGATCATCGCGCAGACGGGCCGCCGTGTCGGCCAGCGTTTCGGCGCCCAGCCCTTCGGCCTGCAAGTCCGCCAACAGGCGCCGCATCCGCACCCGCCCATAGGCCGGATCATCATTCGACGGATCCTCGACCCAGCGCCCTTTGAGGACCGTCAAGTAATGGCGCAACTCGGCACGGCCCATCTCCAGGCAAGGACGCAGGATCTGCATGCCGCCCACATGGCGCCGGGCCGACATGGCCGACAGGCCGTCCACGCCAGAGCCACGCGCCAGGCGCATCAGGAATGTCTCGGCCACGTCATCACGCGTGTGGGCCATCAGCACGTGGGACAGGGATCCGCGCCATGCGTCGATCAGCGCCAGCCGACCACGCCGCGCCGCGTCCATCTTGTTGCCCGTGCCGTCCCAGTGCCAGCGCAGCGTTGTGTGGGGCCAGCCAAGCTCCGCACATTCCCGGGCTACCATCGCCGCCTCATCCGCGGATTCGGGCCGCAGCCCGTGGTCCACCGTCACCACGCGCAGACGCACACCCCAGACATGGCTCCAGTTATGCGCAAGCGTCAGCATCGCCATGCTGTCGCCGCCCCCAGAGACGGCCAGGCCGATTTCAGAAGGGAAATCCGGGCCAAGCAACTGGCCCATCGCCTCGGCAAACCGCTGGTCGAGGTTCACCGTCCTACTGGCACCCAAGGCTCTGGCGGCTGGCGGTCGCGCGGGACACCGCGTCCGAGCCGGGATAGCGCAGCGCGACCTCGCCCAAGGTGATGCAGGCCTCGCTTACCGAGCCCAGCGCCCCAAGCGCATCGCCCAGGCGCCACAGCGCCTCGGGTGCGACCTTGGCATCCGGAAAGCCCGAATAGGCCGACAGGTAGCGCCGCGCGGCCTCGCGCGTGTCCCCCTGCGCCTCGAGCGCGCGGCCCTCGCCGATCAGGGCCGCAGGTTCCAGCGGCCCCATCGGGTAGGTTTCGCGGAACTGGGCAAAGAGCATCTCGGCGCCAGCGTAATCGCCCTCGTCCAAGGCCTCGAGCGCGGCGCGGAAATCCGCCTCTTCGCTGATCGCCAGCTCTCCGTCGAACGGCAGCGCATCCGTGGCAGGGGGCGGCGCGGGCTGCGCCGCGACCGGCGCCGGGCCGGCATCACCGCCCAAGGGGTCTGTCTCGCTCAGCCGGCCAATATCACAGCCGGGTTCCAGCTCGCAGATACGGAATTTCAGGTCGCCGATACGGTTCGTGCCGTCCCTGACAACCTGCCCGATACGGAACTCCAGCTCCTCGGTCTTGGCAGTCACGCGCTGCAGCTCGCTCTCGATCGCGGTGATCCGGTCCAGCGCGGACCCGCCCACCGCGACAGAGGGCGCGCCCGTGGTGTTCAGCTCGGCCCGCAGCTTGCGTAATTCGACCGTCAGGACGGCAAGGTCCTGCTTGACGTCGGCCAGAGTTTCGCCCTGCTGGGCCGCCGCCATGCCGCCTGCCAGCAGGCAGGCCCCGAACACCACCGCACGCAACATGTCTTATCCCGTCAGGCTGCTGACCGAGATCACGGTCACGGCGCGGCGGTTCTTGGCATAGCAGGCCTCTTCCGAGCAGATCTCGAGCGGGCGTTCCTTGCCATAACTGACGAATTTCAGACGGCTTTGCGGGATGCCCTTGGCCACCAGGTATTCCATCACCGCGTTGGCACGGCGGGCGCCCAGCGCAAGGTTGTATTCCCGCGTGCCCTGCTCATCCGCGTGGCCCTCGATGATGGCCAAATAGTCGGGGTTGTCCATCAGCCACTTGGCCTGCCCGTCCAGCACCACGCGCGCCTCCGCCGACAGGGTCGACTGGTCGACCGCGAACAGCACCCGATCCCCGACACGAGCCGAGAAATAGGCCGGCGAAGCCGGATCGTCGACGCTGCCCGGCGCATAGGTTCCCGGACCGCCCGCCCCACGCGAAGCGTCGTCGCCACCGAACCGCGACGGGTTGGTACAGGCCGCGGTGGCCAGCGCCGCGCCGATCAGGATGGCCTTGGTGAGATGTTTCATGGATCAGGTCCTGCTCTTGTCATTGCGGCCTGTCTATCACAGGGCGCAATATATGGGAAATGACGTCTTATTGCAGCGGGCCCCAGCTGGGGTCCGAGGCGCCCGCCGGGGTGCGCACCCGTTTCAGGTTGCGCCCCGAGATATCGACCGAGTACAGCGCCGACGAGCCCTGCGCGCCCTGCGTCTCGCGCGAGAACATGATAACGCGGCCGTTGGGGGCCCAGGTCGGGCCTTCATCCAGGAAAGAGGCGGTCAGCAGGCGCTCCTCGCCGCCGTCGGTGCGCATCACGCCGATGTGGAACCGGCCCGCGTTCTGCTTGGTAAAGGCGATGCGGTCGCCACGCGGGCTCCAGACCGGGGTGCCGTAGCGTCCGTCGCCGAAACTGATCCGCTGCGCCTCTCCGCCCATCGCCGGCATGACATAGAGTTGCTGTGTGCCGGAGCGGTCGCTTTCAAAGACGATGCGCTGGCCATCGGGCGAAAAGCTCGGCGCCGTCTCGATCGAGGGTGCAGAGGTCAGCCGCCGTGTCGCCCCGCTCGCCAGGTCCATCGCGAAGATGTCGGTGTTCGATCCCTGGGTCAGCGAATAGACGACCATCCGCCCGTCCGGGGAGAACCGCGGCGCAAAGCTCATCACGCCTTCGCCCACCTGCAGGATCTGGCTGGCCACGTCGCCCACGGTCAGGACGTGGATGCGCGGAAAGCCGGTCTCATAGCTGGTGTAGAGGACCCGCCCGCCATTGGGCGAAAAGCGCGGCGCCAGCACCAGCGACGAGTCGTCGGTCAGGTACTGCACGTTGGCGCCGTCGTAATCCATGATCGCCAGACGTTTCTGGCGTGCGTCCTTGGGTCCGGTTTCCGAGACAAAGACCACGCGGCTGTCGAAATAGGGCGTCTCGCCAGTCAGCCGGCTGTAGACCTGATCGGCCACCTTGTGTGCCAGCCGGCGCCAGCCGCTGGCGTCAGAGGCAAATTGCATCCCCTGTCCCAGTTCCTGGCCCGCGAAGACGTCCCACACCCGGAACTTGACCACCACGCGGCCAGAGGCATCGGCGGAAACGGAACCAGTGATCAGCGCCTGCGCGTTGATCGCCTTCCAGTCGGCGAACTGGACCGGCGCGCCAAAGCTGCTGACGCGGGCGATATGCGCGTCGCGCGGGATCTCGCGGAACAGGCCGGTGCCGGTCAGGTCGGCGGCGACGACGCGGCTGATCTCGGCCGCGAACTGTTCCGCAGCCTGGGTTTCGGCAACGAAATCGGGCACCGCGTAGGGCAAGGGTTCGATCACACCTTCGGTGATCTCGATGCGCAGGGGACCGGACTGGGCCTGGACGGCCACAGGCAGGAATGCCGTGGCACAGGCAAGGACCAGGGCGGCTAGACGTGCGATCATCTCGGAAAACCCTCCTTCGGGCACTGCTCGGACCGGATGTGGCGGGTCTGTGCCCGCTCTGCGTTAACCTATCCTGATTTCCCCCGCCGCAAAACCGGCAATACCGGGTCGCAGAGGGGGAATTTGCGCAGGAAATCGCTCATTCAAGGCGCAACTCGTGAGGATCGAAGGTCATCTCGACCACCTTCCAGCGCGCGTAATCCGAGGCGGGCAGGTCGTAGCCCCCGCCCCACTGGCACCGCAGAACCACACGGCGTCCGGATTGAAAGGCCCTGTCGATGGGCGGCCTTGCTGCCGGATGAGGCACGGACCAGATGCACGCTGTCCGGCTGGATCCGGTCGTCCGGCAGCATCGAAAACGCCAGCGTTACCCCGATGTCCGCGGCCTCGCTGTTCACGTCGATCACCCAGCAGCGCTCAACCGCCTGCGCGAACTCTGCGGCGTAGGATTGCGCCAAGACCGTACCGGGCGCGGCCATCAGGCACAGGACCGCCAGAGCCGCCGTGCCCCTCACCGCAACCTCATCTGGTCGGGATTGAATGTCATCTCGATCTCTTTCCACTGCTCGTATTTCTCCGCGGGCAGGTCATATCCCCCCTTTTCGCAGCGCAGGACCGCGCGCCGCGCAGCCTGGAAAGCAGTCTGCACCGCCGCCGCACTGCCGTCAGAGGCGCCAACCATGCGCAGGCTGCCGGGCACGACTCGCCCGTCCTGATCGAGTTCCATCCCGACCGTCACAGTGACGTTCGACGCCTCGGAGCCGTTGTCGACGATCCAGCAGGCCTGCACTGCCAGCCGCAGTGCCTCGCGTTCGCCCCGTGTCATGGGGGGACCGGCGGGAACATCGGGCGGCGCAGCCGACAGGGCATCCGCCAGCGCCGAGGTGATATCGGCGTTGACGTCCGGCAAGTCCGGCGCCGAAGGCTCCGGGTCCGGCGTGCCGGAGGGTTCCGGGGTCGCATCGGGGGCGGGATCGGGACGGGGTGTCGCCGCCTGCGCGACGCGAGGCGTGCGCGCCTGAGGACGCAGCGATTCCGTCGGCGCGAAACGCGGGCCGCCCTCGGGCACAATCTCTGTCGCGGTTTCCGGCGGGGCGGTCGGCACGCGCTCTTCCTCGACGACCTCGGGTGCGTCTGCCTCGGGGTCCACCGCCTCGACACGCTCTTCGGCGCGTTCGGTGTTCGGATCGGGCGGCGCCACGGGTTCGCTGGCCACGCGGTCTGCCGGGCGTGCCTGTGGTCGCAGCGAAGCACTGGGCGCACGCGTCGTGGGCACCGGGGCTGGCTGCGGCGCGATCGGCGCCGGAACGGGTTCGGGATCCGGCAGCGGCGTCGGGGCAGGCACGGGATCGGGTTCCGGAACCGGCTGGGGTTCGGGCACGGGTTCAGGTTCGGGCTGCGGCACGGGCTGGGGTTCGGGCACCGGTTGGGGTTCGGGTTCGGGCTCCGGCACGGGAGCCGGCTCCGGCGCCGGGGCCGGCTCGGGTTCTGGCGCAGGTTCAGGCTCTGGCTCCGGCGGCGGTGCGACGGGCGTTTCCGCTTCCGGCACAGGGTCAGGGACCGGCGGCGCCGTCAGCAGGGCGAAATCCTCTTCGCTCAGCACGGTCACGTCCGATACCTGCATGTCCGGCGGTTCCGCCGAGAACACGTCACCCAGCAGCAGCCAGGCAAACAGCAGGGCATGTGCCCCGCCGGATATATAGAAATAGCGGTTCATCCGCGCCTCAGCCGCCGTCGGGTCCGTCAAGCGCCGGGCCGCCCACATCCGTCACCAGACCGATCGACGAGAACCCGCCGGCGTTCAACGCCCCCATGATCTGGGCCACGTCCGAATAGGTCACTGACCCGTCCGCGCGCAGGTAGACCCGGTCGTCCGAGCGTTCCGCCGCGATGGCCCGCAGCCGGTTCACCAGCTCGTCGCGGGCGATCTCGGTGTTCTGGATCAGCACCTTGCCATCCGCCGACAGCGTCACGGTCAAGGGTTCCTGCGGATCGCTGGGCAGCGCTTGCGCCGCCGTCTTGGGCAACTCTACCGGCACACCCACAGTCAGCAGGGGCGCCGCCACCATGAAGATGATCAGCAGCACCAGCATGACGTCCACGAAGGGCGTCACGTTGATTTCGGCCATCGGCTGTGCCCGGCTCCTGCGCGATCCGCGCCGCCGCTTGCCGCCTCCGGATTTGACGACCCCTGCCCCCATCGCTCAGGAATCCAGCTGGCGCGAGAGGATGGTGGCGAATTCGTCGGCGAAAGCCTCGTAGTTGCCCACGATCCGGTCCGCGTCGGCAGAGAACTTGTTGTAGAAGACAACCGCCGGAATGGCTGCCAGCAGGCCCAGGCCCGTGGCCAGCAGCGCCTCGGCGATACCGGGCGCGACCACCACCAGCGATGTGTTCTGCTGTTCGGCAATCTGGATGAAGGAGTGCATGATCCCGAAGACGGTGCCGAACAACCCGATGAAAGGCGCGGTCGAGCCGACGGTGGCCAGCACCGGCAGACCACGCTGCAACTGGTCCGCCTCTTTCTGGATGGCGACATCCATCGACCTGTCGATCCGGCTTTGCGCATTGGCGATCAGCCCGCCGTCCTCGCGGTGGCTGCGGCGCCATTCCATCATCCCCGCGGCAAAGACGCGTTCCGACCTCCCCGAAGGTTCCGGGCCAAGCTGTTCGAACAGCTCGTCCAGTGGCTCCCCGGACCAGAAGGCCCGGTCGAACCGCGTCGCCTCACGCCGGGCACGGCGGTAGCTGACGAATTTCTCGATGATGATCGCCCAGGCCCATACCGAGGCGACCATCAGCAACAGCATGACGAGTTTGACCGTCAGCGTCGCGCGCATGAAAAGACCCCAGAAGGAGAAATCGATCTCCGAGGCGAGGGCAAGCGTTCCTGCTTCCATAGACCTGCTCATTTCCTGTCGGCCCCTGTGGCCGGGGCTCTGATTACAGCGATTTCTACCCGATTTGCAGGGGAAAGGCCAACACATTGGCACTGTACCGCCTCTGCACATGCAAATGGGCGGTTCCATGCCGGGCACAAGCCCCCGAGAGTTCGATTTGGCTTGGCTGCCGAAAGTGTTACAGTCGGGATCAGATCCAATCAGGAGGTTTCATGCCCCGCCCGCTCTGCCTCATTATCGGGCACGGACCGGGCCTTGGCGCTGCCTATGCCCAATGCTTCATGGAAGCGGGCCATGATCTCGCCCTGCTCAGCCGGTCAGGCGCGCGGTCCGAGGGACGCGCCCAGCCCGGCGCCACGGTCTCGGCCTTAGCTTGCGACGCCGCCGATCCCACGGTGCTGACGCAGGCCCTGGACGACGCAACCCGCGACCACGGCCCACCCGATGTGCTGATCTACAATGCCGATCTCGCCATGTTCGGCACGCTCGACGATCTGGACGAAAACCAGTTCGAGCAAAGCTGGCGGGTCGGGACGCTTGGGCTTTATACCGTCGCCCGTACGCTGGGCTGCAAAATGGCGGCACGCGGCTCGGGCACGATCATCGTTTCCGGCGCCACCGCAGCGCTGCGCGGGCGCGACTGGACCACGGCCTTTGCCCCGACCAAGGCGGCGCAACGCGTCCTTGCGCAGTCACTGGCCAAGCAGCTGGGCCCAAAGGGAGTGCATGTGGCCTATATCCTGATCGACGGGGTCATAGATACCGCCGATACACGGTCGGATTTTGCCAAGGGGAAACCGGACGATTTCTTCATCCAGCCCGACAGGATCGCCGCCACCGCTTTGATGCTTGCCCGACAGGACCGCTCGGCCTGGACCTTCGAAATCGACCTGCGCCCTTTCGGCGAAACCTGGTAGGACGGCTCAGTGCACCTGCTGACGCAATGCCACAGGCAAGCGCGCCGGCTGGCCTTCACGCGTGACACAGACCGCCGTCACCTCGGCCCGAAAGATCACCTCTTCGCCCCGCACGACCTCTTGCGACATCACCAGGCGCACGCCGGTCATGCTCTTGACCGCTGTCCGCACCTCAAGCGCATCGTCGTATTTCGCAGTCATCAGGTAATCCGCCTCGATCCGCCGCACGACAAAGACGATACCGTCATCCTCGCGCATGGCGTTCTGGTCCAGGCCCTGCTGCTTGACCCAGTCGCTGCGCGCACGTTCGATGAATTTCAGGTAGTTGGCGTGGTAGACGATCCCCGCCATGTCGGTGTCTTCATAGTAGACGCGGATCGGGAAACGATGCATGGGCGGGCTCCTTCCTGGCAGCGCGACCCTAGGCGCGGCACCCGGCACGGGCAACCCCGTCTCAGCGCTTGCGCCGTCCACCGGCGCTGCGGCTGTGAAAGGTCGGCGGCCGCTTGGCGACCCAGGCGA
The DNA here is from genome assembly GCF_900101505.1 of Antarctobacter albus. Classification (GTDB taxonomy): domain Bacteria; phylum Pseudomonadota; class Alphaproteobacteria; order Rhodobacterales; family Rhodobacteraceae; genus Antarctobacter; species Antarctobacter albus. Next base: position 212,542 of record NZ_FMZI01000008.1, on the reverse strand, counting down.
GGAATTTCGCCATGTCGGGATGCGCGCGCAGTTTTTCGACCGTGTTCAGTTCGCGCGCCAGCTCGGCCTCGGTGAACCGGGCGTGGATCTCGCTGTGACAGATCTGGTGCAACAGGACGACCGGCCCGCCCTTGCCGCCCTTCAGCCTTGGCACGAGGTGGTGCAGGCTCTGCCGGGCATCCGGCGGAATGCGGCGCAGGCACAACGGACAAATCGGTTCTGATCCCTGTCCCAAATCGCTCCCCTTGTGGCCGGTACTGGCATTGGGCAAGAGAATGTGACGACGACGCCAAGGATCAAGCCAAATGGATTTCGACCTGACCAACCAGCCCGAGATCGTGAAGCAGGCCTATGCCTATGTCCTGCAGGGTTGGGAGATCGCGCATGAATGGCTGGTCTCGCCCGCCGCCTGGTCACAGTTCGGGCTGCTGGCCGCCGCCTTTCTGCTGGCCTGGCTGCTAACCCGCCGGCTGAGGCCCTGGCTAACCCGCGTCCTGACGCCAGAGGCCTCTCGCCAGTCCCTGCTGGCCTCGACACGGCGGTTCCTGCTGATCTTCGTGCCGCTGCTGCTGCCCCTCCTGGCCTGGGCATTTACCGGCATCGGCGAGAGCCTGACCAGGGCGATCTTCAACTCGGGCGCGGTGATCGCCTTCGGCAAGCGTGTCTTCCTGCTTCTCGCCGCGCGAATCCTTGTGCGCGAGATCGTGCAGGACGGTTTCCTCAAGGTGTTGGGACGGATGATCCTGCTGCCGGTCATGGCGCTTTATGCCGTCGGCCTGCTGGACGTGGCCACGGAACGCCTGAACGAGCTGACGGTCAGCCTGGGCAACATCGAGTTCACCTTGATGTCGGTGATCCGGGGCATCATCGCCGGGTCGATCCTGTTCTGGCTGGGTCGCTGGTCCAACGACCAGACCGGCGCCTATATCCACAAGCAGGAGGACATGCGCCCCGCCACCAGGCAGCTGGCCGCCAAGGCCGCCGAGTTCAGCATCTTCGGCCTGGCCTTCCTGCTGCTGATGAACATCGTCGGCATCCCGCTGACCTCGCTGGCGGTTCTGGGCGGTGCCATCGGCGTCGGCCTTGGCCTCGGCCTGCAAAAGATCGCCTCGAACTACATCTCGGGCATCATCCTGCTGTTGGAAGGGCAGGCCACGGTGGGCGATTATGTCGAACTGGACAGCGGCGAGGCCGGGACCATCGTCAAGACAACCGCTCGGGCGATGATCCTGGAAACCTACGATGGCCGTTGGATCGTCGTCCCGAACGAGGATTTCATCACCACCCGCGTCATCAACTATTCCGACCAGGGCAGCGCCAACCGCTACGAGGCGCCGTTTTCGGTCAGCTACAAGACCGACATCAACCTGGTCCCCGACATCGTCGAGGCAGCGGTGGCCAAGCATCCCGGCGTGCTGGACACGCCTTATCCTCCGGATTGCGAGCTGCGCGGCTTTGGCGATTCAGGCGTGGATTTCGCGGTCGAATTCTGGGTCAACGGGATCGACGACGGGGCGAACAAATATACCTCTGACGTGTTGTTCCTGATCTGGAACGCGCTCAAGGACCACGACATCGAGATCCCCTACCCACATCGTGTCATCGAATTGCAGCACCCGACCGAAAGCCCCGCGCCCGAGGCGCAGGAGGCGTGACGGGACAGGCGCTTGTGATCGGCGGAGGGCCTGCCGGGCTCATGGCCGCCGACGCCCTGCTGAGCGCAGGCCGGTCGGTGACCCTGGTCGAGGCCAAACCCTCGTTGGCACGCAAGCTGCTGATGGCCGGCAAGTCGGGGCTGAACCTGACCAGGATGGAAGAACCGGGCCGTTTTCTGGCCGCCTATGGCGCGGCGGCGGCGCACCTCGCGCCGATGATTGGCGCCTTTGGCCCCGGCGAGGTCGCGGCCTGGGCCGAGGGACTGGGCCAGAAGACCTTTACCGGATCGACCCTGCGGCTGTTTCCCGAGGTCATGAAAGCCTCTCCCCTGCTGCGCGCCTGGCTGGCCCGGCTGGATGCCCTGGGGCTGGAGGTGCGGACCCGCTGGCGCTGGGTGGGCTGGGACACGGACGGCGGGCTGTGTTTCGACACGCCCGAGGGGCCACGGACCGAGTATCCCGACATCACCGTTCTGGCCCTCGGCGGTGCCAGTTGGGCGCGGCTGGGCTCGGACGGGGTCTGGGCCGGGCATTTCCGGCACGCCGGCCTGCCGGTCACGCCCTTTGCGCCCTCCAATGTCGGGCTGGCGGTGGACTGGTCCGATCACATGAAACGGCACTTCGGCGAACCGCTGAAAAACATCACGCTCACCGCCGGGGACATGACCAGCCGGGGCGAGGTGGTGATCTCGGCCCGCGGATTGGAAGGTGGAGGCATCTATCCGCTGACACCTGCGCTACGGACCGGCCACACCCTGCAGATCGACCTGAAGCCGGACATGGATCTCGCCTCGCTGACGGCACGGCTGTCCCGTCCGCGGGGCAAGCAAAGCCGTGCCAACGCCCTGCGCAAGGCCTTGGGCCTGACAGCCGCCGCGCAGGCCCTGTTGATGGAATATGCGCGCCCGCTGCCGGATGATCCGCAGGCACTGGCCAGGATCGTCAAGTCTCTGGTTCTGCAGGGGGCAACCCCCAGGCCGATGGACGAGGCGATTTCGACCGCCGGCGGCGTCCCTTTCGCGGCGCTGGACAGCGGGTTGATGCTGCGTGACCTGCCCGGCACTTTCTGCGCCGGCGAGATGCTGGACTGGGAGGCGCCCACGGGCGGCTACCTGCTGACCGGCTGCCTGGCCACCGGCCTCTGGGCCGGGCGCCACGCGGCGGACTGGCTGGCCGCGCAACCTGTGCGCAATCGGGATCGCTGAGGAGACGCCCTACTGGATCGACTGACCCGGCGTCGACCAGGCCAGCGAGATACGACGGTTCAGCGCCCGCCCCTCCGGCGTGGCATTGTCGGCCACCGGCCGGTCAGGACCATAGCCCAGCACCTCCATCGCGGCGACAGGCACCCCACGCTTGGCGATCTCTTTCGCCACGACTTCGGCCCGCAGGCGGCTCAGCATCCGGTTGACGCCCTCGGCACCGAAATTGTCTGTATGCCCCTCGACGCGCAGGGTCAGCCCGCCCTGCCCCACGCAGACCCGTGCCACCGCCGAAAGCGCGTTCACGCCCCGGATCGACCGCGCGTCCAGCCGTGTCTCTCCCGAGAGAAACCGCACCGGTTCATCGCTTTCGGCCAGGCGGCTCTGGCGGGCGCATTCGGCCACCGAGGGCGCGAACTCCAGCAGCGGTAGCCAATAGCCCGCCAGAAAAACCTGCTCCGCCCCCAGGGCGATGTTCTGCCGCCGCGTGTCGGCGGGCGGGTAGTCTTGCAGCAACGACAGCGTCAGGCTGTCATTCGGTCCCAGAGCCGCGCGGGTCGCCGCCTCGATCTGCTCCAGGTCGACGCCGGGAGAGAGGACAGCCTCGACAGAGAGCTGCCCCAGCGCAAGCGTGATGGTCAGTGTTTCCGCCTCTCCTAGCCAGGGTTCGACGGCCTTCAACAAGGGCGCGGCGCCCGGCAGCGCGGTATCCCTATCCTGCTGCAGGGTGCCACCGACAGGCGGCAGCCCCAACAGCCCGGCAATCGTGGCCGCATCCAGATCGACGGGCAATACACCGCCAAGCGACAGCCCGGTCTCGGGATGATAGATCAGGGTCGCATCCGGATCGCGGCCATCGTCCTGCAACTCGACACGGCTGCGCAGGTCAGCGCCCTGCGGCAAGGCCGCAAGCAGCGTCTCGACCCTTGCGGCACTGTCGGGATCGGCAAGAACCGCGTCCAGCGTGATGGAGGCCTCCTCCAACAGGAGCTTTCCCTCGATCACCTCATCAAAGGCCTCCTGTACCGCCGCAATGCTGGCAGCCCAGCCAGCCGTGTCCGGGTAAGGCGACTGCGACAGGCGCGAGACGTCGGCGCCCAGTGCCTTGGCCACCCCCTCGAACGGGATGCCGTCCGGCAGAACCCCGCTGGCGGTGACCGCACCGTTCACCCGGTCAAACTGCAGCCAGAAAGGTTGCGGAGGCGCCTCGGGCAGTTGCGACACGTCCAGACGGTAGCTGGCTGGCAGGGCCGCGCGCAGGGCCGCCAGGGCCTTGTCCATCTCTGCCCCCCCGCTCAAGGTGGTCAGCACCACGGCACCTGGCGTCACCAACGCCACCCCCTGTTCCGCCGCGCCTAGGACCTTGACCGCGCCTGTCATGACCCGCCCGAGGTCCGGCAACTCCGGATCGACCGGCCCGTTGACCAGCGCATTGTCCTGCACGCTGTCAAACGCGCCCGTCAGGACCTGCACGTTCAGGCCTGGCGGCAGTTTGCCCCGCAGCGACACGCCGCGGCGCGGGTGGCGTTCGGCCACCAGAAGGAAAGGCGCGCCATCGTCACGCACGCCAATCTCTCGCTTGATCGACAGGCCCTTGGGCAGCGTGTCGAGCCGTGCCGCCACTGCCCGCGCCTCGGCAGGCCAGAGCGCCTCTCCCCGGATCGTGCCACTTGTTCCAGAGACAGTGACCACTGCTCGGTCCAGCAAGGCCGCACTTTCGGAAAGCACCAGCAGCGCCTTGTCCCAGTCGGCAATTGGCGCACCGCGTGCCACCTGAAGGTCCGTGACCGGTGCGCCATTGATCCGCCCCAGCGCCTCGGCGGTGGTGGCTGCGGTGACATGACCGTTCAGCCGCACCCCCTTGTCGTCCTTGCGCAGGCCATAGGTGAAGCGTCCGACCCGAGGCAGAACCTCCAGGCGGGCACGCACCTCTTCGACACCGTCGATGCCGCGCAGCGCGCGTTCAATGGCGCGCCGGTCCGCGTTGCTCTGGACCAGCCCTTCGACCGTGATCACCCGTCCCTGAACCGTCAGCGCAGGCGGATCGGGATACTCGGCCAAAAGCGCCGTCGCCTGCGCGCGCAGCCCAGCCTCGATGGTCGGCTCGTCGCTGGGCACCTGGAACAGGCCAAGCCCCGCCAGGGTCAGGAAGATGACCAGCGCGCCGATGGCTTCGACAAGCGCCTTGGCCGTCATCGGATCAGATCGCGGCCTTGCGACTCTCGTCCAGGTAGATCTCGCGCAGGCGCAGGGCGCGCTGTCCCGGCGTCCCATCGCCCAGCGCCACGCCGTCGATCTCGACCACCGGCATCACGAAGGTCGAGGCCGAGGTGATGAAGGCCTCATCGGCGCCTTGTGCTTCCTCGATCGTGAAGTTGCGCTCTTCGACCTCCATCTGCGCCTCGCGGGCAAACCGCAGGACGGCGGCACGGGTGATGCCGTGCAGGATGTCGTTGGACAAGGCGCGGGTGACGATCTTGTTGCCCTTGATGAAATAGGCGTTGTTCGAGGTGCCTTCGGTCACGAAACCGTCCTCGACCATCCAGGCGTCGTCGGCACCGGCCTTCTTGGCCATCATCTTGCCCATCGAGGGATACAGTAGTTGCACCGTCTTGATGTCGCGGCGGCCCCAGCGGGCATCCTCGATTGAGATCACCTTGATGCCGGTCTTGGCTGCGGGGCTTTCCGCCAGGCCGGGCTTGTTCTGGGTGAACAGGACGATGGTCGGCACGGTCGTCTCGGGGTCGGGGAAGACGAAGTCGCGGTCGTCCGGGGCGCCCCGCGTGATCTGCAGATAGACCAGCCCGTCCACGATCCCGTTCTTCTCCACAAGGTCGCGGTGGATCTGCAACAGTTCCTCGGGGGTGACGGGGCTGCGCATCTCCAGCTCGTCCAGCGACCGCTGCAGGCGTTTCGCGTGGCCGTCGAAATCGATCAGCTTGCCCCCCAGCACCGAGGTGACCTCGTAAACGCCATCGGCCATGAGAAAGGCCCGGTCGAAGATAGAGACCTTGGCCTCGTGTTCAGGCAGGAAATCTCCGTTCACATAAACGGTACGGGTCATGGGCGTGATCCTTGAAAGCGGTGTCCAGCGTCTTGTAGGCAGGGCGCCTGCGGGCTGCAAGCCTCCGCCCCCGGGGGCAGCGGCGGCATGCCGTCTCAACCCCAGAGCGCGGCCACGGGCGGGTGCACGCCCTCGGCATCGAATTTCAGCGGCACTTCACGGTCCTCCGCCAGCAACAAAGGCCCGTCCAGGTCCGTGACAAGCGCCCCCTGGGCCAGCAGCACGGCCGGCGCCATTGCCAGGGACGAACCGACCATGCAGCCCACCATGACATCATAGCCCTCGGCCAGTGCCGCATCGCGCAGGGCCAGCGCCTCGGTCAGGCCGCCGGTCTTGTCCAGCTTGATGTTCACCACGTCATACTTGCCCTTGAGCGCGGGCAGCGAGGCGCGGTCATGACAGCTTTCATCGGCACAGACAGGCACCGGGCGCTCCATGCCGATCAGCGCCTCGTCCTCGCCGGCCGGCAACGGCTGTTCGACAAGCGCCACACCCAGCCGCACCAGGTGCGGCGCAAGGTCGGCGTAGACCTCGGCGCTCCAGCCCTCGTTGGCATCGACGATGATCCTGGCATCCGGCGCTCCGCGGCGCACCGCCTCCAGCCGGGGCATGTCATCAGGCGTGCCCAGCTTGATCTTGAGCAGGGGCCGCGCTGCATGTTTGCGCGCCGCCGCTTCCATGTTCTCGGGCGTGTCCAGCGACAGGGTATAGGCGGTGATTTCCGGTCCCGGCCTCGCCAGACCGGCCAGTTCCCACACCCGTTGCCCGGCGGCCTTGGCCTCCAGGTCCCAAAGCGCGCAATCCATCGCGTTGCGCGCCGCCCCTGCGGGCAGAGCCTCTTGCAGTGCCATGCGGGAAATCCCCGCGGGCAGGGTTCCGATCTCGGCGGTCACCGTGTCCAGCGTTTCATCGTAGCGGGCATAGGGCACGCATTCCCCCCAGCCCATGACCTTGCCGCGCGAGACCCGCACGGTCAGCACCTGCGCCTCGGTTCGGCTGCCACGCGAAATGGTAAAGGCCTCGGCCAGCCGGAACACGTCTCGTGAAACAGTGATCGTCATGCCCGTCCTCCCTGTGCTTCTTCTTGGTGTAAATACCCCACGTCCGCAACCGACCTTCCCCAGCGCGGCGCACCGAATGATGCGCCCCAAGGGACGGCGGGCGGGGCGTCTTTCGCGCAAAGCGCGAAACAGCGTCCGGCCAGGGGCCGGACCGCCCGTTGTCAGAGCGCGGCCAGAGCCTCGGCCAGCCGGTCGGCACCGTGCCGGAACGGGTCCACCGTGGGCAGACCAAGGCGCGCCTCGACCTCTTCGCAATAGCGCACCGCCTCCGCCTCGCCCATGTGCTGCGTGTTGATCGACACACCGACCACCTGGCAGCCGGGATTAGCGACCTTTGCCAGCGACATCGACAGATCCCGCACCTCTTCCAGCGAGGGAAGACCATAGTCCGGCAGCCCCCGCATGTGGGTCCGCGTCGGCTCGTGGCACAGGATCAGCGCGTCGGGCTGACCACCGTGGATCAACGCCAGCGTCACGCCGCTGAACGAGACGTGGAACAGGCTCCCCTGCCCTTCGATCACGTCCCAATGGTCGGGGTCGTTGTCCGGCGTCAGCCATTCGATGCTGCCGGCCATGAAATCCGCCACAACCGCGTCCAGCGGCACGCCGTCGCCGGTGATCAGGATGCCGGTCTGGCCGGTCGCCCGGAAGGTCGATTTCATGCCCCGGTCGCGCATCGCCTTGTCCAGCGCCAGCGTGGTGTACATCTTGCCCACCGAGCAATCGGTGCCCACGGCCAACACGCGCTTGCCGGTTCGTTTCTTGCCATCCGCGATCGGATAGTCGACCTCGGGCACCCGCACGTCGTGCAGGGCACGGCCCGTGGCCTCTGCCACGGCCTTGAGATCGGGCTCGTCCCGCAGCAGGTTGTGCAGCCCCGAGGCCAGGTCGAAGCCTTCCTCCAGCGCCTCGACCAGGACCTTTTTCCAGGTCTGGCTGATCTTGCCGCCGCGGTTGGCGACGCCGATCACCAGCGTCTTGGCCCCGGCTGCCTTGGCCGCTGCCAGATCCATGTCGGGCAAGCCCAGGTCGGCCTTGCATCCGTCCAGCCGGAACTGTCCGACACAGTTTTCCGGCCGCCAGTCGCGGATTCCCTGGGCCACCTTGGCCGCCAGCGGGTCGGGCGCATCGCCCAGAAACAGCAGATAGGGTGTCTCGATCATGGACGCCTCCGAAATCAGAATTTGCCCGACCATGCCAGAACGCCTGCCGAACTGCCTTGCGTTCCTGCGCTGATTTACAGATTTCTTCGACGTTTCTTGCGTGACCTGAGCAATTTGCCGAAGAATCGTGCAGCTGATTGGGAATGCCGCTCTGCAGCGAAATTTGCTTGCGGAGGCTCACGCAGTTTTATAACCCGTACACCAAGGTATACGCAATTTTCTGACCGAAAGGCCCTGCCCCATGTCCTTCCGCATCCAGCCTGCCGCCCCGGCCCGCCCCAACCGCTGCCAGTTGTTCGGCCCCGGCTCGCGCCCGGCGATCTTTGAAAAGATGGCAGGATCGGCGGCCGATGTCATCAACCTCGACCTAGAGGACTCGGTGGCCCCCACCGACAAGGACAGCGCCCGCGCCAATGTCATCAAGGCCATCGGCGAGGTCGACTGGGGCAACAAGACCCTGTCGGTCCGGATCAACGGGCTGGACACGCCCTATTGGTACCGCGACGTCGTGGACCTGCTGGAACAGGCGTCCGAGCGGCTCGACCAGATCATGATCCCCAAGGTCGGCTGCGCGGCGGACATCTATGCCGTCGATGCGCTGGTGACGGCGGTGGAACGCGCCAAGGGCCGGACCAAGCCGATCAAGTTCGAGGTCATCATCGAAAGCGCTGCCGGCATCGCCCATGTCGAGGAGATCGCCGCCGCCTCGCCGCGCCTAGAGGCCATGAGCCTCGGCGCCGCCGATTTTGCCGCCTCGATGGGCATGGCGACCACCGGCATCGGTGGCACGCAGGAAAACTACTACATGATCCACGACGGGCAAAAGCATTGGTCAGACCCCTGGCACTGGGCCCAGGCCGCGATCGTGGCCGCCTGCCGTACACATGGCGTTTTGCCCGTGGACGGGCCCTTCGGCGACTTCAGCGATGACGAGGGGTTCCGCGCCCAGGCGCTGCGCTCGGCCACCCTGGGCATGGTCGGCAAATGGGCGATCCACCCGAAACAGGTGGCCCTGTCCAACGAGGTCTTCACCCCCACCGATGAGGCCGTGAACGAAGCGCGTGAGATCCTCGCGGCGATGGAAACGGCCAAGGCAAACGGCGAAGGCGCCACCGTCTACAAGGGCCGTCTTGTCGATATCGCCTCGATCAAGCAGGCCGAGGTGATCGTCCGCCAGGCCGAGATGATCGCCGCCAACTGACCTGACGGGCCGGGCCGGGCCTTCTGGCCCGACCCTACCCTGCCCGGGTCTGACCCGCCTTGCGCAGCCGTTTCAACAGGGCCGTCTTGGCCGCACCCAGCGCCGCATCGTCCAGGTCAGACCGGTTGAGCGCCAATAATTCCGCCGCTGCCTCTGCCGGCTGCACGTTCTGCCGTGCCAGCGGCAACAGTCCACCACGCGACACGCCAAGCCGGTCCAGTGCCACGCCCAGCGGTCCAAGCGGATCGGTGCCGCACGCCTCCAACCGGGTGCAAGATACCTCGGCCTGCCTGCCCAGCCTTTCCGCCACCCTTGCCACGATGGCATCCAGCTCTGCCGCATCACGAAAGCCCTCGGCGAATTGCTCTGGCCCCTCAGTCAGCCGCTGGCTGCGCAGGAGTTGCCAGTAGAGACTTTTCAGCCAGGCCTCTGGCGCGCGGGTTGTGAACCAGACTGACAGCGAAAGGTCCGGCACCTGACGTGCCAGGACCTCGACCATGTGCCCCAGCAGCTCTGGCGCGGTTGCATAGGTGGTGACGGATTTCCGCCCCGGCAACAGACCGCAAAGGTGTTCCGAACTGACAAGCAGCGGGCGCGGATCTTCCGGATCGACGCGCTGCGCGAACCCGGCCACCGCGTCGCGAAACGCCGCAACGCGATTGGCATTGATCCCCACTGAGACACGCCGCGCAGCGAAGTTCAGCGGCTCGATATCATGCGGCAAGACAAGGCGCAGGCGCGGCGCAAGGGTTTCGCGCTGTGCGTCAGCCCCGCGTTGCAGGCTGGTGGTGCCCGTCTTGTGAAAGCCCGGATGGATCAGTACCCGCATGCCCTGCCCCGTTCTGCCCTGATCGTCCTTTCCCTAGCGGGACCCGCCAGAGCGCGACATGCTGCGGGACAGATCAAGCCCGCTCATCCTTGGGCGATCCCATGACGACATAGGACGTCAGCGTGCGGACCTGCGGCAACGCCCCCAGGATGTCGGTATGGAAATGCTTGTAGGCGGCCAGATCCGCCACCTCGACCCGCAACAGATATTCCACCGGCCCGGTGATATTGTGACACTCGCGCACCTGGGACGCCGCCGCCATCGCCTGTTCAAAGGCCAGTTGCGACGGCTTGGTATGCTGGTTCAAGCCGACGGTGATATAGGCGGTAAAGCCGATACCGCGCTTTTCGGCGCTGAGCACCGCGCGATAGCCCCGGATCACCCCGGTCTTTTCCAGCGCCTGCGTGCGGCGCAGGCAGGCCGATGGCGACAGCCCCACCCGTTCGGCCAGGGCCAGGTTGCTCAGCCGCCCGTCGGCGGAAAGCTCTCGCAATATATTTCGGTCAATGGCGTCTATTTCGATCATCAATTGCAGAAATAGACAGAAAGCGCTGCATTTCGCAATAATATCGCGCGCTATCTCCGCAAATATTGCGCCATGACACCTGACCTACTCCTTGCCCTCGCGCTTTTTGCCGCCGCCACCGTGTTCTCTCCCGGTCCGAACAACCTGATGCTGATGACATCGGGGGCGAACTTCGGCCTGCGCCGTACCCTGCCCCACCTGGCGGGTGTCGCCTACGGGTTTCCGCTGATGATCCTGCCGGTGGGACTGGGCGTGATGCAGGTCTTCGAGATCTGGCCCTTTGCCAACACGCTGCTCAAGGTCGTCTCGGTCGTGTACCTGCTTTGGCTGGCATGGAAGATCGCCAACCAGGCAGCACCGGGCGAAGCGGGCAGCAATGCCCGCCCCCTCAGCTTCTTGCAGGCCGCGGCCTTTCAATGGGTCAACCCCAAGGCCTGGTCGATGGCCCTGGGCGCGATCACGCTCTATGCTGCCAGCCGCGACCTTGTCGCCGTGGCCTGGGTCTCCGGCACCTACGCCGTGATCGGCACCGCCTCGGCCGTGACTTGGACGGTGCTTGGCACAGGTCTGCGCCGCTGGCTGGATCACCCCGGACGGCTGCGCCTGTTCAACTGGAGCATGGCAGCGATCCTGCTGGCCGCGATGGTGCCGGTGCTGTTCGGCTGACGTCAGCCCAGCAGGGGCACATGGATTTCGGTCAGCAGCGCCTCGGGCGGCGTATCGGTGGGATCGTTCAAATAGACCTCGAAGGACGGGCTGTCAGCGGGCATTCGGCCGGAGTCGGGCAGCGCCACGCCATAGGCATGGTCCCAGGCCGCCGGCAGACCCGCATAAGCCCCCTTGAAGGTCAGAACGAGGTGATCGCCGTCCGGCAGGGGAATGTCCTGCAGGTCCTCGGGCATGGCAAAATCCTGCTCTACCAGGATGCCCGCGGCGCTGCGCAGGTCCGGCTCTGGCGTGTCCGCGGGCGAGTCGTAGTAGATGGCGGCCATACCGCGCGCCTGTGGCCACAGCCCCCTGGCAGAGAAAATCGCCGCCAGTTCGGTAAAGGCGCGGGCGATCTGGTGATAGTCGCCCTTATGCGGTAGCGCCGCCAGACGCGCGGGCGCGCAGTTGCGGATTTCGACAGGATACATGGCGGGGTCTCCTTTGCGCAGGGTCAGGGTCATGCGATCAGCCTGTCCGGCGGCGCGGAAGGCCAGCGGCGTGATGCCGTAGTGCGCCTTGAAGGCGCGGTTGAAGCTCTGGGCATTGGCATAGCCCACGCGGGCGGCGATCACCTCCACCGGATCACCCCCCTGCACCAGCCATTTGCCAGCGCGGTGCAGGCGCAGCCGACGCACGGCCTGCGCCACGGTTTCGCCGGTCATCGCGGCGTAGACCCGGTGAAAGTGAAACCGCGACATCGCCGCCACATCCGCCAGCGCGTCCAGCGAAAGGTCGCCGTCGGGCCTGTCGACGATATGGCGCATGACCCTGCGGATGCGGGCCTCATATGTGGCAGCGGGGTGGTCCTGTCGGGTCATCACGGGTGTCCTCTGTCTGCCGGGACCCTAGACCGGCCCGCTGCGACAAATCTTGCTTTATTGCATCCCGCGCGCGGCGAGGCCATATAGCGCCCTGCAAGGAGACCCGGATGACTCATTACCTCGACTTCGAAAAACCCCTGGCCGAAATCGAAGGCAAGGCCGAAGAGCTGCGCCGCATGGCGCGTGACAACGAGGAAATGGACGTGGCGGCAGAGGCTGCCGCGCTCGACCGCAAGGCCGAGACACTGCTCAAGGATCTCTATGCCAAGCTGACGCCCTGGCGGAAATGCCAGGTCGCCCGTCACCCCGACCGGCCGCATTGCAAGGACTATGTCGAGGCGCTGTTCACGGAGTTCACGCCGCTGGCCGGCGACCGCGGCTTTGCCGACGACCACGCGGTCATGGGCGGCCTGGCCCGTCTGGACGATCGTCCGGTGGTCGTGATCGGCCATGAAAAGGGCAACGACACCAGTTCGCGGATCACCCGCAACTTTGGCATGGCCCGGCCCGAGGGCTATCGCAAGGCGATGCGCCTGATGGAGATGGCCGACAAGTTCGGCCTGCCGGTGGTCACGCTGATCGACACGCCCGGCGCCTACCCCGGCAAGGGGGCCGAGGAACGCGGCCAGTCCGAGGCCATCGCCCGGTCGACCGAGAAATGCCTGCAGATCGGCGTGCCGCTGGTCTCCGTCGTGATCGGCGAAGGTGGATCCGGCGGTGCTGTGGCCTTTGCCACCGCCAACCGGGTCGCGATGCTGGAACACGCGGTCTACTCGGTGATCTCGCCCGAGGGCTGTGCCTCGATCCTGTGGAAGGATTCCGACAAGATGCGCGAAGCCGCCGAGGCCCTGCGCCTGACAGCGCAGGATCTCTACCAGCTTGGCGTCTGCGACCGGGTGATCCCCGAACCGCTGGGCGGCGCGCACCGCGACAGCGAGGCCTCCATCGCCGCCGTGCGCAGCGCGATCGGCGGCCTTTTGGGCGATCTCGACGGCATGTCGCGCGAAGACCTGATCCGCGCCCGCCGCGACAAGTTCCTGAACATGGGGTCCAAGGGCCTGGCGGCCTGAACCTCAGCCTTTGCCGTTGCCCTGGGAATTGCAGCCGCGGCGCCTGTTTCTGCGCAAAGCTGTCTTCAGGGCTACAACGTCGACCCGGCCAAATCGCTGCCCGCGACTCCGGTCCCCGGCCTGTACAGCGGCTGGAGTTGCGTTGCCGCCGAACGCTATCGCGAGGCGCTGTTCGTCGACAACGAGAGCCGCATCAAGGCCGCCGACTTCCAGAGCCTGAGCGCCTGGCAGGCCCAGCGCGCGGTGCTGGCCGACAAGTTGGCCCGGACCGAGACGCGGTTGGCGCGACGCTGACGCTCTATGGTTGTCCCGCGGCCCTGACGGGTGCGGGCGGGGTCTCCTGCGTCGGCGGACTGGCGGTGGCGGGCGTCGGCCAGCTCTATTTGGTGCTCACCACAGGCGGCTCGGCCGAGATCGCTCTGGACGCGCTGAACGACACGCAGGAGCTTCTGGAAGGGCATGACAGCATGCCCGCGGCGGAACTCGATGCCGCGCTGCGCAGCTTTGAGACGGAATTCGAAACGCTCTGCAGCCTCGTCCGCCAGAACTGCCTGCGCTGAGCGCGGCCCCGAAACAATTTGCACGCGCTCGTGACGATGCGTCAGGGTTTTGTCGGGTGACATGGGCGCCTGCGTCCCGGCACTATCCTTGGTATGGAGCTGCTATTCGCATACGGGGCCGGGCTGCTGACCCTGATCAATCCCTGCGTGGTGCCGGTGCTGCCTATCGTCATCGCCACCGCCCTGCAGGCCAGCCGAGTCGGCCCGCTGGTCATGGCGGCAGGGCTCAGCCTGTCCTTCGTGGTGCTGGGCGTCGGGGTCACGGCCTTTGGCCATGCGCTGGGAATCGGCGTCGACACGGTGTCCCGGTTTGGCGCCGTGCTGATGGTATTCTTCGGCCTGGCGCTGTTGCTGCCGCAGGCGGCAGGCGTGCTTGAGACGGCCACCGCCGGCTTGTCGGCCCGTGCCGATGCGCAGATGGACCAAATTGACCGGGGCGCATTGCGCGGGCAATTCCTGGGCGGGGTTCTGCTGGGCGCCGTCTGGAGCCCCTGCATCGGCCCGACGCTGGGCGGTGCCATTTCCCTGGCCAGCCAGGGGCAGAATCTTGGCTGGGCCGCGCTGATCATGCTGTGCTTTGCGCTTGGCGTCTCGACCCTGATCCTGGGACTGGCCTATGGCACGCGCGGCGCGGTCGGCCGCTACAACAGCCAGTTGCGCGCCCTTGCGGTCCGTGCGCGCCCGATCCTGGGCGCGACCTTCGTGGCCGTGGGGCTGGCGCTTTTCTTCAACCTTCATCACCTGGTCGAGGCCTGGCTCATCGGCGTCTTGCCGCCCTGGTTGATCGACCTTTCCGTTTCCCTCTGACCCAAACCCCAAGACACGGACCCACAAAGGAGCCTTCTCATGGATCGCCGCCGCTTTCTGACCCTGACCACCGGAACGGCCCTCGCCCTGCCCCTTGCCGCCCGTGCGGCACCGCTGGCCTACAAGCCCGGCCTCGTGACCACGCACCTGGACAAGGGCGAGACCGTCTTTCTGGATTTCAAGGCCAGCTGGTGTTCGACCTGCGCCGCGCAGGAACGTGTCATCAATGCCCTGAAGTCGGAAAACCCGGACTACGAGGCGCAGATCACTTTCATCGACGTGGATTGGGATGAACATGGCCGCTCTGAACTGGCCCGCTCGCTGAAAATCCCGCGTCGGTCCACGCTGGTTGTCCTGAAGGGGCAGGCGGAACTGGGGCGGATCGTCGCGCAGACCTCGCGCGCGTCGATCAAGGGGCTGATGGACACCGCCCTGACCGCGGCGATGGCCTGAAGCCGGGCGGGGCCTCAGGCCCCGCCATCCGCCTTGCGCACAGCGCGCACGGCCAAGAGCGTGACCACCGGGCCGATCAGTTCGAAGACCACGGTGGTTCCGATGGTCAGGGTCAGCAGGATGTCCCCGACCGCCGGCATTTCTGCCGTGGCGACCAGGGCCATGCCCACCGCGACACCGGCCTGCGGCAGCAACGCCGGGCCGATCCAGCGGCGTTCCGGGCCTGTCAGCCCGCCGAACAGGCCGCCCAGCCATCCCCCGGCAACGCGTCCGAGGATCCGCAGGATCACATAGCCCAACCCGATCCAGCCAACGGCAGAGAGTGCATCCAGCTGCATCGACGCCCCGGCCAGCAGGAAAAAGAGGATCAGGAAAGGGCGCTCGACCATCTCGATCTCGTGGAAGGCGCGTTCGTGGTGCTGCGCACGGTTGGCAATCACCGCCCCCGCCGCCATGCCCGCCAGCAGAAACGACACCTCCAGCCAGAGCGCCAGCCCGGCGGTCAGGAAGACAAGACCCAGCGCCTCGATCCGCGTCGGCTCGCCCGGGCGCAAGCGCCCGGTCAGAACGGCACCGGGCAGGCCGATGACCAGGCCAAGCACCAGCGCGCCGCCAACCTCCCAGAGGGCGACGAGCAACAACCCGGGATCAAAATCACCAATGGCGACGGCCTGCGCGGCCACCACCGCCAGGGCAAAGACCATCATCCCCCAGGCGTCGTCTATGGCGACGATGCCGCGCAAGGTATCGGCAAAATCGCCCTCGCCCCCGGCCTCGCGCAGGGTTTCCTGCGTGGCCGCCGGGTCGGTCGCCGTGGCCACTGCGCCGATCAGGATTGCCAGCTCTGGCGGCAGACCCGCCAGCCAGAGGCCCGCGGCCACGACCACCATCGTCGCCAGCACCACCGCAACGGAGACCGTCAGGATCGCCCGCCCGTGCGCCGCCACCTTGTCGCGGCGCAACGACGACCCCAGCAGAAAGGCCACCATCGTCAGGGCCACGATCGACAGCGGTTCGTACCAGAGAATCGCCGCCTCCGGCAGCAGCGCCAATCCGGACGACCCGATCAGCACGCCGATGACCAACAGCAAGGTCACGCCGGGCACGCGCGTCCGCCTGCCGAGTGCGTCCGCCGCAAGCCCCGCCAGGAACAAGACGCCCAGCGCGATGAAGACCGGTCCGAATTCCATGAGTCTTTCATGCCGCATCGCGGCAAGCCTGCCAATGGGGCGCGTTTCAGCCCGCCAGCATTCGCAACCCTTGCGTCACGTCCGAGCGTACCGCCAGCCGCAGACCCGGCTCGTCGCCCGCCTTGAGCGCCGCGATGATCAGGCGGTGATATTGTGGCGGTTCCGATCGCCGCAACCGACCGTAAAGCGCCCGCATCGTCGGCCCCAGTTGCAACCAGACGGTTTCCGCCATCGCCAGCATCGCTGGCGCCTGGGCCCGCAGGTAAAGCGTACGGTGAAACTCCAGGTTGGTGCGGATATAGCCCACCGAATCGCGGTTCGACACGACGTCGGCGATGGTGGCATTGATGGTCTGCAGCCGGTCGATCAGCGCGATATGCGCGCGCGGCAAGGCGCGCGAGGCCAGCTCGACCTCGATCAGGGCACGCAGGGCGGCCAGCTCCTCGATCCGTTCGTTCGACAGTTCGGGCGTGGACACCCGCCCGGACGAGGACATGGTCAGCGCCCCCTCGGCCACCAGACGGTTCACGGCCTCGCGGGCCGGGGTCATCGAGACATCGAATTCCCGGCCGATGCCGCGCAGGGTCAGCGCCTGACCCGGCGCCATCTGCCCGTGCATGATCCGTGTGCGCAGCCCGCGATACACGCGGTCATGGGCGGAGGCGGCGATCTCTGGTTTGGGTGCGGCTTGCATGGCTCTTTTGTGATCACATTTTCGATGCCGGTCAATGGCCCGCAGCCGTCGGTGTGCCCGCGTTAACCCTTGCAGGCGAAACGGGCTACACGGCGGATGTGAATCAAAGTTATCTTCAATTTAAGATTTTTCCGACGGTTCCGGGGGCGGGCCTTGGACTGTGCCACGCACCGCAAGAGAGTTTGTCATGACCCGTACCGCACCGATGTCCGCCTACAAGACGCTTGGAGTCACCCCCGAGGACGATTTTGCCACCATCCGGCGGGCATGGATCAGGCTGGTCAAGGCGAACCATCCCGATGTCACCGGAGGCGATATCGAGGAAGGTACACGCAAGCTTGCCGAACTGAACAACGCCTATGACGCGCTGCGTTGGCACAATCCCGAAAAATTGCGGATCATGAAAGAGCGTGAGGCGCGGGAGCGGCGCGACGACAAAGGATGGCGTGCGCGTCGGCGCAAGGCGCAGACACAGGGGCCCCACGGCGACAGCGCGCAGGCCGGTCAGCCATCGCAAGCCCCGCGCGAGGCGGCACCGCAGGCCGCCGCACAGCCCCGGCAAGAGCCGCCTCGATACGAACGACGTGAAACACTGTGGGCCAGCTTCGTCTCCGCCCAGGCAAAGGAGCGGTTCCGGGCCGGTCAGCGCCTGTGCACCGCCGCGTCACAGGTCGACCCGCGCAAGATGCTGCGCCGCGCCTAACCGGGCTGCCCACGCGGCATCAAGCGGTCAGTCGAACCGGTATCGGTGCAGCTCTGCTCCGTGTTCCTTCAGCCACTTTCGGGGACTGCGCCAGTCGCCATAAAGCGCCTCGACCTGCCGCCAGAAGGCCGGGGAATGATCCATGTGCCGCAGGTGCGCGACCTCATGCGCGGCGACATAATCCAGCACCTCGGGGTGGCCCAGGATCAGCCGCCAGGAATACATCAGGCCACCATCATGGGTGCAGCTGCCCCAGCGCGAACGCGTATCCCGTAGCGTCAGCCGACTGTACCCCCGCCCGAGCCGCGCCGAATAGCGGTCAGAGGCCTCTGCCAGACGGTCGCGCGCCCGTGTCCGCAGCCAGCCCTTCAGTCGCGCCGCCATCCGCTCCTCGGGGCCGGGCACCAGCAACACGCCATTTGATTGTCGCACCTGGCGACCGCTGCCGCCGCGCACCTCGTGCAGGACGCCTTCGACAGGCACGCGCGCGCCCGGGCCGACGGCCACCGGCCCCGACACACCGGCGAGGTGCCCGCGCAGCCAGCTTTCCTTGGCGCGCAGAAAGGCAAGCCCCTCGGCCTCGGGCACCTTTTGCGGCAGGGTCAGCGTGACCCGCCCGTCCAGCTGCGAGATTCGCAGGGACAGGCGGCGGGCACGCGCCGACCGCCGCAGGACAACCGCAACCGGAGGGTTGCCAGCCAAGGTGATTTGCCCCATATGCCCCCTGCCCCGCTGCTTGCTGTCAAAGCTTTTGACATCCCTCACCTGATATGGCAGGGGGCGTGGATTGTCGACAGACACTGAGAGTTGAAGGGGATCACCCATGCCCAAGGAAGAATGGGGCACCAAGCGTGTCTGCCCCACCACTGGCAAGCGTTTCTACGACCTGAACCGCGACCCGATCGTCAGCCCCTACACCGGCGAGGTGGTCAACCTCGAAACCGGCAAACGGAGCATGATAGCTGCGGATTCGGCGGATGCGGCCAACAAGTCCAAGGCCAAGGAGTCCGAGGAAGAAGTCGACCTGATCGACGACGATGACGTCAACGTCGATCTCGACGACGACGATGTTCTCGAGGATGAGGACGACGACAACGTTTCCCTGGACGATATCACGGACGTCTCGAACGAAGACGACGACTCCTGATCGCTGGTCACCAGCGCAGAACACGGCAACGCCGGTCGGTTTCTCCGACCGGCGTTTTTCTTTGTTTCCTCCGCCGCGTGGGCCTCTTCCCAAGCTCCGCGAGGAAATTCTCTCTCCGCCGCAATTTTCCGCTTGATCCCATCGGCAGCAGGGCGTAATCACCCGCGCACGGCGCCGCTGGCGTCGCCCGGGAATGGGGCCTTAGCTCAGCTGGGAGAGCGCTACAATGGCATTGTAGAGGTCAGGGGTTCGATCCCCCTAGGCTCCACCATTCCCCTCCAGTCAGACGACGAAGCGCCCTCAGACCGAGGCGAAGCAGCCCAGCGCAGGCCCGTGAACACCGATGTCCAGCGGTCCGAAATCACTATCGACGCACAGACTGAAATACCCCGCCTTCGGCAGGAAGAGCACCGAATAGGCCCCGTTCGAACGGGTGACGCTGTAACAGGTGTCGGTCAAGCCCCCGCTGAAATTGACGGTGATGGGACGCGGGCGGCGCACGCGCATCCGCGCGAAATCCTCAAGCAGCAGCCGGTCCCCCCGGCTTGCCACCGCAAAGTCCGCCAATTCCTCGTCGACAAGCCGCGTCACATGCGCGGGCCAATCCTGCTGGGTCATGGACGTCAGATTAAGGCGCGACGCACCAGGTTCAAGCCCGCGACCAGCAGGACCAGCAGGGTTGCCCGACGAAAAGCGCGCTGGTCGATCCGGTTCTGAACCCGCGACCCGATCCACATGCCGGCCAGTGCCGGTGGTACCAGCGCCAGCGACAGCCAGACAGTCGCCGCGTTCAGCACGCCCGAGCCAATGTGCGCCAGTGTCAGCGCCACGGCGCCCAGCCCGTAGATCACGCCCTGTACGCGCATCTGTTCGCGCTTTTCGGTGCCCATCGCCGTCAGGTAGGCGACTGTCGGTGGTCCCCAGACGCCCGAGAACCCGCCAATGAAGCCGGCGAATACCCCGATCCCGATTTCCAGCCCCCGGTGCCCTTCGCTTGCGACGCGCGGTTGCCAGCCAGCAAGCTGCAGGACCGCGAAAAGGGTGATCGGTGCGCCGATCATCAGCAAAAGGACCTGCGCCGGCAGCACTGCCACCAGTTGCGCGGACAGCAGCAGCATCACGCAGGCAACGGCCAGGAAGACCCGGAACCGGCGCACGGATTGGATGGCTGCACTTGGCCCCTGCGCCAGCGCCTGGAAACCGTTTGTCACCAGCGTCGGCAGGATCAAGCCCGCCAGGGCCAGTTCCGGCGCCACGAGACTGCCAAGGCCGGAAACGAGAATCATCGGCATTGCAAAACCGACCAGCCCCTTGATCACTCCGGCAAGCGAAGCAATTCCCAGGGCAAGAAGCACCGTAAGCGGGGTCAGATCAGCAAGAATTCCGGGCATGACGGCCTCTTAGCATGTCCTGCCGCGACCGCACGCGGATTCATCAGCGCGCAACAAATGAACAATACCGCCGCACCTCAGGCATTTTTGTTGCGCTGCACCTGCAAAGTAGCTAGGACCGTCGAGAAGACGTATGCTGACCCTGAATTCTGGAACGCATGTTTCACTATACGCGCAATGGGGTGGCCCCGCCAGCCCGCTCGGCGACAAAGAGAGAGGACCTGTTGAATGGCGCATGACGGACAAGACCTGAGCCTTGGCAGCGTGATTCTGCCCGATCTTCTGACCCTGACCGGAGACTCGATCGCCCCGATCGAAGGCATCCTGGAAACCGCCCGCACCCATGTCCGGGAAACGGTGGTGGCCGATGGCCGCGTGTCCGGCGCGCTGGTCGAACAGAACCAGTTTGCCGCTCACGGGCTGGCCTGGCTGGCAACCTACGTCGAATCTCTGCGCCAGATGCAGGCCTGGGCCAAGCGCCTGGAAAGCGAAGGCACCTTTGGCGAGGTCGAACAGCTGATCCACCAGATTGCCTTCGGCGAGTACCTCTCGCAGATCCACGGCGGCATCCAGATGAACCAGGGCGAGATCGTGCGCCTTGCGGACATGGGCCTGAACCAGGACGAACGCCGCGCCATGCTGACCGACCAAGTCGAACACCTCATGCAGCACGGCAACAACCCCGGCGCCCGCACCCGCCTTGTGCAGCTGATGGAAGAACGCCAGGCAGAGGTCACGCATGGTCGCACCGGGCTGGACGAAGAGCTGGAGATGATCCGTGACCAGTTCCGCCGGTATGCCGTGGAAAAGGTCGAACCCTACGCACATGAATGGCACCTCAAGGATGAGCTGATCCCGATGGAAATCATCGAGGAGCTGGCGGAAATGGGTGTCTTCGGTCTGACCATCCCCGAGGAATACGGCGGCCTGGGACTGTCCAAGGCCTCCATGTGCGTGGTCTCCGAGGAACTCTCGCGCGGGTACATCGGTGTCGGATCCCTGGGCACGCGGTCCGAGATTGCCGCAGAACTGGTGATCGCGGGCGGCACGGAAGAGCAGAAGCAGAAATGGCTTCCGCGCTTTGCCAGCGGTGAAACCCTGCCGACCGCGGTCTTCACCGAACCCAACACCGGCTCCGACCTGGGCTCGCTGCGGACGCGCGCGGTCAAGGACGAGAACGGCGACTACAGCATTACCGGCAACAAGACCTGGATCACCCATGCGGCGCGGACCCATGTGATGACCCTGCTGGCGCGGACCGATCCGTCGACGGACAACTACAAGGGCTTGTCGATGTTCCTGGCCGAGAAGATCCCCGGCACCGACGAAGACCCCTTCCCCACCGAGGGCATGACCGGCGGCGAGATCGAAGTGCTGGGCTATCGCGGGATGAAGGAATACGAGCTTGGCTTCGACGACTTCAAGGTCAAGGGAGAGAACCTCCTTGGCGGCGAAGAAGGCAACGGCTTCAAGCAGCTGATGGAAACGTTCGAATCTGCCCGCATCCAGACCGCCGCGCGTGCCATCGGCGTGGCGCAGGCGGCACTGGACGTCGGCATGCAATATGCCATCGACCGCAAGCAGTTTGGCAAGTCGCTGATCAACTTCCCCCGCGTCTCGGGCAAGCTGGCGATGATGGCAGTGGAAGTCATGATCGCCCGCCAGTTGACCTATTTCTCGGCCTGGGAAAAGGACCACGGTCGGCGCTGCGACCTCGAGGCCGGCATGGCAAAGCTGCTGGGTGCCCGCGTGGCCTGGGCCAATGCGGACAATGCGCTGCAGATCCACGGCGGCAACGGTTTCGCGCTGGAATACACGGTCAGCCGCATCCTGTGCGACGCCCGCATCCTGAACATCTTCGAGGGTGCCGCCGAGATCCAGGCACAGGTGATTGCGCGTCGCCTGCTGGCCTGACCGGCACACGATCCGAATTACAAAGGCCCCGCCACGTGGCGGGGCCTTTTGCGTTTGACACCACATGATCCGGATCAAGGACCGCTGCAACGCGGCATGCTCTTGGGAGCCGAACACATCCCAGGAGATCAATATGTCCTTTACCGAGAAATTCGCCGAAACCCGCAACAACCTGCGCAACCTGCGCAAGGCGATCCCCGACACCTTTGCCGGTTTCGTCACGATGGAAAAGGCGGCCAGCGCGGACGGCGTGCTGAGCCACAAGGAAAAGGAACTGATCGCGCTTGGCATCGCCGTGGCGCTGCGCTGCGAGGATTGCATCACCAGCCATGTCGGCGCCTGCCACCGCGCCGGCGTCACGCGCGAGGAAATGGTCGAGGCCCTCGGCACCGCCATCCAGATGTCGGGCGGACCGGGCCTGATGTATGCCTCCAAAGCCCTTGCCGCCTTTGACGAGGTGTCCGCCGGCACCTGAGACGGGCTGCGGCAGCCTGCCGCGACGGAAACACATTCTGCCATCGTTATATGAATGCAATTTCAGACAACGGATGGATCCGATGACCAGATACCTTGCTCTTGCCCTAGCACTTGCCCTTCCCACCGCGCCCCTCCTTGCCCAGCAGGGGCGGCCCGGCGCCCATTTCGTCGAGAACTGGGATCTGGACGGGGATGGCAAGGTCACGGCCAAAGAGGCGGCCGAGCGCCGCGCCAATGTCTTTGCCGCCTTCGACGCCAACGAGGACGGCTTTCTCGACGCCGAGGAATATGTCCTGTTCGACGAGGCCCGCGAGGCCGATATGGCCGCGCAGGGCAACCACGGCCGGGGTGCCATGAAACGCGCCGCCGACGGCATGCTGCTGGAACGCAACGATGTCGATGGCGATGGCAAGGTCAGCCTGGAGGAATTCACAGGCACCGCCGCCGACTGGATCGCCTGGCTGGACGGCGACAAAGACGGCGTCGTGACCACCGCCGATTTTGGCCGCGGCATGGGCGCGGGCAAGAACTGACGTTTCGCCGCCTTGCTCCCGTGCCGCAAAAGACTGCGCGCGGGGGCAAGATGGTCGACTATACCTCTGAAACGTGATCCTTGGCTGGCAGGGATCATCGCGAAAGAAGCGTCATGTCAGCCAGGCCGGACAAAGTGGTTCTTGCCGTTATCGTCAGCATCGTGGCCATCGTCCTGTTCGACCTGATGGGCCTTCTCATCAAACGGTTGTCACCCCACTACGGCGCGGCAGAACTCTCGGCCTACCGAAACATCTTTGGCCTGCTGCCCAGCGCGATCGTCCTGTGGATGAACAGCACCTGGCGAAACGGAGGTCGACGGCTGGGCATCCGCCAATGGCAGCTTGCAATGGCACGGGGCGTGGCCGTCACTTTTGCGCAGTACCTGTTCTACCTGTCGCTTGGCCTTATGGCTTTTGCCACCACAACCACGATTTCCTATTCCACCGCGCTGTTCACGACTGCCCTTTCCGTCCCGCTTCTGGGCGAACGTGTCGGCCTGATCCGATGGTCCGCGGTCGCCCTGGGCTTTGTCGGCGTCATGATGATCATGCAGCCGGGCACCGCCGGTTTTTCATGGCACATGCTGCTGCCGTTCGGCGCGGCGGCGCTTTATGGGTTTTCCGGCGTTTCCGCGCGCCTGATCGATCCAGAGGTCCCGACCCCCCTGTTCAACCTGCATTCCTCGACCGTCGCGGTGCTGGGATCGCTGACACTGGCCCTGTCGGTTGGAGGGTTCACCCCGGTGGCCAACCTGCAGGACCTGGGGCTTATCGTGTTGATGGGGCTTTTCGGCGGCACGGCGGTGCTGTGCCTCGTCGTGGCCTACCGGATGACCGAACCCAGTAACCTGGCGCCTTTCAGCTATCTGGGGATACCCATCGCCTTTGGCTTGGGCTGGTTGTTCTTCGACGAGGCGCCAATCGACGATCTGTTGCCCGGAGCGCTGCTGATCGTCTTTGCCGGCCTGATGATCCTCTACCGGGAACGGCGCCTCCGCCGCACCGGTCAGAAGCCAGGCTGACCCGCGCGAACCCCGCGCAGATCAGCTTGGTGCAAGCGGGCCTCAGCCGCGCAGCGTGCCGCCGGTGGCCTTGGTCACCTTCTCGACGATCCTGGCGGCGACCGCCTCGATGTCCTTTTCCTTCAGCGTCTTGTCCGTGGGCTGAAGGCGCACGGTGATGGCGAGAGACTTCTTGCCCTCGCCCAGGCTGCCGCCGATGAACTCGTCAAAGACGCGCACCTCGTCGATCAGCGCCTTGTCCGCGCCCTGCGCCGCGTTTACCAGCGTCAGCGCCTCGACATCCGCGTCCACGACAAAGGCAAAGTCGCGCTCGACCGCCTGCAGATCGTTCAGCACCAGCGCGGGCCGGGTCGCGCCGCTCTTGCGCGGCATCGGCACCTCTTGCGGCCAGAGCGTGAATCCCACCGCCGGTCCCTTGACGTCCAGCGCGGCCAGAACCTTGGGGTGCAGCTCTCCGAAGACGCCCAGCACCTTCTTGGGGCCAAGGCAGAACTTGCCATGCCGCCCGGGGTGCCACCATTCCCGCGCCCCGCGCAGGATCTGCATCTTGGCAGGTGCGCCCATCGCGGCCAGCACCGCCTCGGCATCGGCCTTGGCGTCATACAGATCCACGGGCCGCGAGGCACCGTGCACATCCTTGGGCCCGGTGCGCCCCACCAGCAGGCCGGTGACCTGCACATGCTGTTCGCCCGGCTCGCCGCCGTGGAAGGCATGGCCGACCTCGAACAGTGCCTGGTCCATGAAGCCCCGCGCCTGGTTGCGGGCCGCAGCCTGCAGGAGGCCCGGCATCAGCGCGGGCCGCATGTGGCTCATCTCGGAGCTGATCGGGTTGGCGAGCATATGCGCATCGTCACCGCCGCCAAACAGCGCCGCCGCCGCCTGGTCGATGAAGGTATAGGTCACGCATTCATTGTAGCCCAGCGCGGCCACGGTCCGCCGCGCGCTGCGCTCACGCAGCTGCATCGGCGACAGAACGGGACGGGTCACGCCATCGCTGAGACGCGGCAGCGGCTTGCCCTCCAGCTTGGTCAGAGAGGCGACGCGCGCCACCTCCTCGACAAGATCCGCCTCCCCCAGAACGTCGGGACGCCAGGACGGGACATGTGCCATGTCGCCTTCCATGCGGAACCCCAGCGCCTCCAGCGTGCGGCGCTGTTCCTCGGCGGGAATGTCCATGCCCACCAGAGAGATGACGCGATCGGTGTCCAGCTTGTAGGCGCGCGCGGTGTCCGGCACCTCGCCCGCAACGACAAGCTCGGAGGCCTCGCCGCCGCAAAGGTCGAGGATCATCTGTGCCGCATCCTCCATCGCCTGCAGGTCATACTCGGGGTCGATGCCGCGTTCGTTGCGATAGCGCGCGTCGGAGTTGATCTTGAGCGCACGGCCCGTGTGCGCGATCTGGATGCGGTCCCAGACGGCGGCCTCGAGGAAGACGTTGGTCGTCTCTTCGGTACAGCCGGTTTCCAGCCCGCCCATGATGCCACCGATGGACTCGATGCTCTCGGCGTCGGAAATCACCACCTGCCCGTCCGAGAAGGCATAGGTCTTTTCATCCAGGCCCACCAGCGTGTCGCCCTGTTTCGCGCGGTGGATGCGCAGCGTGTCACCCTTGACCTTGTCCGCGTCGAAGACGTGCAGCGGGCGGTTGCGGTCGAAGGTGAAGAAGTTGGTGATATCCACCAGGATGGAGCGCGGGCGCAGCCCGATGGCACGCAGACGGTCCTGCAGCCAGGCCGGCGACGGGCCGTTCTTCACGCCCCGGATCAGGCGCCCGGCGAAGAGGTGGCAGCCGCCCTCGCCTTGCGTGTCCGCGTCGATGGTGACGCTGATCGGACAGGGGAACTGGCCCGCGACCTTTTCCACCTTCAGCGGCTTGAGCGTACCGAGACCGCGCGCCGCCAGGTCGCGCGCTATGCCGTGCACGCCCAGTGCGTCCTGCCGGTTTGGCGTGATGGCGATCTCGATCACCGGATCGACCTTGGCCGGATCGTTCTGTGCCAACCAGTCGGTAAATTTCTGGCCGACCTCGCCCGAGGGCAGCTCGATGATGCCGGTGTGTTCGTCGCTGAGTTCCAGCTCGCGCTCGGAGGCCATCATACCGTGGCTTTCGACCCCCCGGATGTTGCCCACCGACAGCGTCACGTCGATGCCCGGGACGTAGTCGCCCGGCTTGGCCAGCACCACGGTGATCCCGGCGCGTGCGTTGGGCGCGCCGCAGACGATCTGTTTCAGGCCTTCATCGGTTTCCACCTTGCAGACGCGGAGGCGGTCGGCGTCGGGATGCTGTTCGGCCTCCTGCACCTTGGCCAGCGTAAAGGCGGAAAGCGATTTCGCCGGATCGACGACCTCTTCGACCTCGAGGCCGAGATCGGTCAGCGCCTCGGAGATCTCGTCGACCGATGCTTCGGTGTCGAGGTGTTCCTTGAGCCAGGAGAGGGTGAATTTCATCGCTTCATGCCCCGCAAATGCGTCACGTCGCGCCGTCCTTAGCGGATCGGGTGATGGGAGGAAAGAGGGCGGCGGTCCGCCAGTTGAAACCGCAGGCAAAAGGGGACTCTGCCCCCTCGGCCTGCGGCCTTCACCCCCGGAGGTATTTTCAGCCCAAAGAAACATGGGCGCGCGCCCAGCGAGGCCCGCCAGCCAGGATGGCCCGGCGCGGCCTAGTCGTCGTCGCGGATGATGTCGGGAACGCCCAATCTGTCGTTCAGGCGGTTCATCTCGCGTTCGACCAGGCCGATGTTGCTGTCCCGCACGGTGGGCAAGAGGGCGCGGGCGCGGCGCACCTGGCCATAATCAAGCTCGGCGGTGATCAGCTCCGGGTTCTGTCCGGCGATAGCAAGCGGATGGCCGAAGGGGTCGAGGATCCGCGAGCCACCCCAGAAATTCAGATCCTCTTCCGGCCCGGTCCGGTTCACCATGATCGAGGGCGCGCCATACATCATCGAGTAGAAATGCATCGTGGCCGTCCAGCCCGAGGGGTTGTCGAACGCCTCTCCCACCGCCTCGACCCCGCTGGAGATCGGCGAAACCAGCAGCGTCGCGCCATGCAGGAAGGCAAGATGCACCAGTGCCGGGTTCCAGAGATCGGCGCAGATCAGCAGGCCAAGGCGCCAGTCCTCGGTGATCTCCTGCGTGTCCACGAAGCGGCCCTGGGCGTAGTATTTCGTCTCGATCAGCTTGCCATAGGAGGGGAGATTGATCTTGCGATGGATGTAGATCAGCTTGCCGTTCTTGTAGACGCCCGCCGCGTTGTAGAACTGTGCCGCCGGGCCTTCCTCGACGAAACCGACGATCAGGATCGTGTCCCCCGCCGCGCGGCTGAGCTCGATCAGGCGCGGGTCGTGCCGTTTCATCGTCACGTCCAGCAGGTTTTCGGCCCCGTAGTGACCAACTAGGCTAAGCTCGGGAAAAACCAGCAGGTCCAGCCCCCTGGCCTGGCTCACCCAGCGGTGATGTTCCTCGAAATTGGCGTCGAGATCGCCGATCCGGCTGCCGAACTGCGCGGCGCCGACGGTGAGCGTTTCGGACATCATGTACCTCCCCTTTGGCCCCGCCTGCCATGCCCGTCCGGCAAGCGTCAATCGCGATAGCGTTCCGCCAGGTCCTCGGCGTCGCCCATTGCCGCCAGCCTCAATTCCCGAACCAGCCGCAGGGTTGGTTTCAGCGCGAAGAAGACCGATCCGATGACGAAGAGCCAGATCGCCTGCGTCTCCCACTCCGGCCAGAAGAACAGGATCGAACCGATCAGGAAACAGAAGGCGGCAATGAAATCGACGGTGGTATGGGCGATCTCGAAGGCGGCATAGACGCGGCGCGAGTCGGCGCTGCGTTGGCGATTTTCGTGGGTAAAGAGCGCCATGTCAGCGTGCGAGCGCCCGGAAGGATGTGGTCATCGGGCCAAAGCAGTCACCCAACGAGAGGGTGAAGGAAGTCGGAAAGGCGGGCCTGTCGAAACTGATGAGCGCCTCACCCCAGTCATGGCTGGGCTGGCCGCCGAGGCTCATGGCGGCAAAGCAGGTGCCTGGCCCCTGCCCGACCCAGAAGGCCCGGTGCACGGCGCGGTCCTGGTAGTTGCCGGCCAGTCCCGGGATGACCAGCCTGGCCGGATAGCCGTTCGGATGCGTAAAGGACAGGACAGCCGCGCCGCCAGTGTCCTCTTCGTAGACGACAGGACCTTGCGCGCTGTCCCAGACCTCGTCACCGAGGGCGGGTGTTGCGAGAAGGGCGGCGAGAGAGAGGGCGCGGAACATGGGCTGTCTCCGAGAGATGGGCTTGTTCTCAAGGATGACATTGTTGCGCGGCAATGCACAAGCCTGCCTACCCACCTATAAAGGGAGTGCTACGGGTTAGGAAAAACTAGAGCCAACTTGCCGATGAAATATAGAAAGCCAAAACAAAAAACAAGATAAACAGTTGCGCTCCAGATTGAGAAACCCAAAGTAAATCCTCTTTCAGCAAAGCGTCAAGTTCGAGATCCTCTTTCAATTTCCGCTTCAACTCCATATCATTAGGCTCATCGCGACTCCAAAGCGCCTCGCGCGAAGATATATTGCAATAATTATCAAGTTGCCGCGCACCCAAAATTGAAGCAGACAAGAAAGGCAAGGCCGCAATCAAGACTGCATTGAGAAAATCACTCTCCAGATCGCAACCAGCCAAAAGCTTTATGTCCTCAAATGCCACCGTCACTAATAGCAACACGAGCGCCCAAACGCTGGCCATCACGCCATTCTTTGCTTCGACTTTTTTTAGAATGCCCAGAAGGACCTCGAATTTCACAGCTTCGATGCAGCTATCCTTGCGCGGACATTTCAACAAGGCATAACCGAGAAGCCGTCGCTCAAGTGCTATACTACGACCTTTCATTTCTCCTCGGTGGAATTTCCACAACAAGGCAATGACGAGCCAAACTAAAGGCGCAAATCCAAAAGTTATCAGGTCCGATGTCATTTACCTACTCAAACCAGCCGCCGTCGTCGGCACGTCCAGCGCCGCGAACCCGTAGTGCTGCAGCCAGCGCAGGTCAGAGTCGAAGAAGGCGCGCAGGTCGGGGATGCCGTATTTCAGCATCGCGATCCGGTCGATCCCCATACCGAAGGCAAAGCCCTGCCATTCGTCCGGGTTCACGCCCGAGTTTTTCAACACTTGCGGGTGCACCATGCCGGAGCCGAGGATTTCGAGCCAGTCGTCGCCCTCGCCAACCTTCAGCACGCCGCCCTCCCAGGAACACTGGATGTCGACCTCGGCCGAAGGCTCGGTGAAGGGGAAATGCGAGGCGCGGAAGCGCAGCTCGACGTGGTCGACCTCGAAATACGCCTTCACGAATTCCTCGAGCACCCATTTCAGGTTCGCCATCGAGATGTCGCGGTCGATGGCCAGCCCCTCGACCTGGTGGAACATCGGCGTATGGGTCTGGTCGTAGTCGGCGCGGTAGACACGACCCGGCGCGATGATCCGGCAGGGGGCGCCATGCGCCTCCATGTGGCGGATCTGCACGGGGCTGGTGTGGGTGCGCAGCACATGCGGCGGGCGATTGTCGCCCTCGGCGCGGTGCATGTAGAAGGTGTCCATCTCGGCCCGCGCCGGGTGGTGGCTGGGGATGTTCAGCGCGTCGAAGTTGTACCAGTCGCTGTCGATCTGCGGACCTTCGGCAACGGAAAAGCCGAGATCGGCAAAGATCGCGGTGATCTCTTCCATGACCTGGCTGACCGGGTGGATCGTGCCGCGGCGCATCGGGCGGCCTGGCAGGGTCACGTCCAGCCATTCGGTCTTGAGCCGCTCCTCGAGCGCGACATCGGCCAGGGCAGCCTTCTTGGCGGCCAGGGCGGCGTTGATCTCATCCTTGAGCGCGTTCAGCGCGGGGCCGGCGACCTGGCGCTCCTCGGGGCTCATCTTGCCCAGTTCACGCATCTTGAGGCTGATCTCGCCCTTCTTGCCCACCGCGGCGACGCGCAGGTCCTCCAGCGCGGCTTCGTCACCCGCCTTGGCAATCAGGTCGATGTATTTCTCGCGCAGGTCTTCCATGTCCGATCCCTCAGGCTTGCCCGCGACGGGTTAGCCCCGACATGGCCGGTTTGCAACCTTGCTTTGGTCCCTACCGGCACCGCCTAGCCCGAGGCGTAGGCCCGCACGTCGGTCACGAGCCGGGTGACCTCTGCATCCTCGATCTTCATCTCTTCGAAGTGCGCGGCGAGGTTTTCAAGGTATTCGCGGCTGGTACCGAGAAACCCCTCGCCGGTCGCGATCAGCCGCACCTGTTCGTCATGTTGCAGATCGCCCCTGATGTTGCCGGCCGCATGGTTGGCGAGGAAGGCCAGCGCCTCTTCGGTTCCGTGATCGGTTTCGACGGAAATGAAGCGCGGCAGATAGGCCTCTCCCAGACGTTCGCGGTGCCAGAGGCTGCGGGTCTCGTCCTGCACATCCCTGGCCGCGATCCGGAAGATCAGCCCGTGGCACCCCTGCCCCGCGTCCAGCGCCGCCATCAGTCCCGGCTGGTCCTCTGTCCCGCGCGCGCCGTTGATGTCGAACAGGATGAACCGCCGTTCAGCCCCCGGCGCAAATCCGCGACGCACCTCGGTAAAGCGCACCGCCGGATCCCACATCAGCGAGCCGTAGGCAAAGACCCAGAGATCGCGGTCCATTCGCCCGGCCAGTGCCTGTGCCCGGTCGGCCTCGATCTCGGCTTCGGTCAGGATCCAGTCGGTGGCGCGCCCGTGCTGTTTGCCGATCTCGATGGCCTTGTCGACGTGAAAATCCGCGAAAAAGCTGTCTTCGCGCGGCTTGATCAGAGCGCGCAGGCCGGGGTGGTGACGGAATGGATCGTTGGTAGTCATAAATGAAGCGCCCCGGGATACGTGGGGCCCAACTTGCATGGGCGTGCCGGAAAAGCAAAGGCGGCGGTGGCGATCGCGACGGGATTCGAACCCGCAACACCCGGATAGACAATCCGGTGCTCTCCCGTTGAGCTACGCGACCCAAACGCCGGGCCTGGCAGGGCGTACGGGATTCGAACCCGTGTTATCCGCTCGAAAGGCGGGTGTCCTGACCCCTAGACGAACGCCCCATTGGCCATGACGGGAACCTAGTGAATTCGGCGTCACGCCTCAAGTATTTTATTGAATATTATCAAAATCTTAACACGATATCAATGGAACTCCATTCACCGCCTTGAAGGGGTGTTGAGAGCCGGATCGCCGGGGTCGCATGGGTCTGGGTCGGGAACGGAGACAGAGGACTGGGTCCTCTGCCTCCTCGGGATCGTAGGGGTCTTCGGCCAAGGCGGCTCCTTTCTGCGGAACAAAAGAAAAGGGGCGGCATCACATGGATGCCGCCCCTCGGGAAAAAACCGGATCTGACTGCTAGTCGCTGCGCGCGCACAAGCACCCGATCCCCCGAGGTGGGCCGGGATCGCGTTCTGCAAAGGCGATGCGCGGGAACATGACAGGTCTCTCGCAGTTGAACTCAGGTCGTCTGCATAGCAGAGGGCCTCCCCATGCCAAAGGCCAAATGGACGCAATTCACGGCTGTACGTTCACAGATCGAAGTCGTCCGTGGTCAGGCCGACGACACCGGCCACCCGGATCTCGGCATCGGCGATGCCGTCGCCCGTCGTCTCGAACTGGACGATGCAGGACCCGGAGGCCGTTTCGATCACCCGGATCAGGTTCGCGCCGGAAAAGGCTCATGGCGGGATTGCCCTGCATCCCGATGGCCGTACCGCTGCTGCTGATGTCGCCGTAGTTCTACAGGAAGTGCAGACCGGCCGCGCCGGGCGCATAGTCGACCGCCGTCACGACACCATTGATCGTGCCGAAATTGCCCACCGTGCTGTCCGCAGTGAGCACGCCAACCGCCGCAGCGCCCGAAAGGACGGTGCCGCGGTTGTGAAACTCTGTCGACAGGGCCCCGGTGCCCAGCGTGACGGCCCCCCAGACGCATAGATCTGCGCGTCCTGAAGCGTGAACATCTCGTCACCATTGATCTCGGTGACGCGGATCGCGGACGTGCCCTGAAAAACCACTGCCAAGAGGGGGGTCCTGTCGTGTCGGGAAGAAGGTCTGGCTCGACCCTAGCGAAGCCCAAACCGCTTTGCGCACGTTTTCACACTGAAACTCCCGCCATACGCGCATAGCCGCGCATTCTGCCAATTCGTCACAGGGAACCCCGCAACAGAAAAGGCCCGGGCGCTTAGCCCGGGCCTTGTCCGATTTTCGAGATGCGCTCGGCTCAGGCCGGCAGCGCGCCTTTCGCCTGGTCGACGATGGCGGCGAATGCCTCGGGCTCGTGCACGGCCAGGTCGGCCAGGACCTTGCGGTCGACCTCGATGCCAGCCAGTGTCAGGCCATTGATGAAACGCGAGTACGTCAGCGATTCGTCATGCGCGCGCACGGCGGCGTTGATACGCTGAATCCACAGGGCGCGGAAGTTGCGCTTGCGGTTCTTGCGGTCACGCGTGGCGTACTGGTTCGCCTTGTCGACAGCCTGTGCCGCCACCTTGAAGGTGTTCTTGCGGCGGCCATAGTAACCTTTGGCCTGGCTGGTGATCTTCTTGTGACGCGCGTGGGTAACGGTTCCGCCTTTGGTACGGGACATATCTTATCCTCCTGATCAGCGGTCGTAGGGCATGTACTGCTTGACGATCTTGGCGTCAGGCTTGGACATGGTGGTGGTTCCGCGCGCATCGCGGATGAATTTCTTGGTGCGCTTGATCATGCCGTGGCGCTTGCCGGCCTGGGCAGCCAGCACCTTGCCGGTGGCGCTCACCTTGAAGCGCTTCTTGGCGCTCGACTTGGTCTTCATCTTGGGCATTTCAATCTCCGTTACTTGGCGCGACTCGGCATGCCACTGGTGGCCGGCCGCGCGGTTGGAAAGCGCCGTATAGGGGGACGCGGCAGGTTTGGCAAGGGGCGAACACGGGGGCACGACCTGCCCCGGACCGCAAGCGACAGGATCCCGCTGGCGCCTCGCCTTGCTCCCCGCGACAGGCCCCATTATCCTTGGGTCGCGCGGCCACGCAAACACAATTACAGAGTTTCAATCCCGACATATGCCCGATCATCCAGACACCGACCAGTCCGCGCGCGCGGAAGTCTCCGAAATCCGAAAGGCGCAGACCTGGTTTCTGGGCATCATCGCCTTCGCGGTGATCCTCTTTCTGCTGGTGCAGGCCAAGTTCCTGCTGATCTCGCTGGCCATCGCGATCATGCTGTTCTCGCTGACCTCCGATGCGATCAACTATTTCCAGCGAATGAGGATCGGCAGTGCCCGGGTTTCGATCTGGATTGCCTCGATGCTGGCGGTGCTCTTGATCGCCACCATCCTGATTTCCGCCTCTTTGATCATCCTCGCCCAGGCGAACACGGTTGTAGTCACGATCCTGCAATACGCGGATCCCGCCCAGCAGGCGGTGGCGGACCTGGTCGGCTGGATGGGGGCGGATGTCGAGACCGCCGTGCTGGACTGGATGAAATCGATCCAGCTGGGTCCTTACCTGTCATCCCTCGCCGGGCAGGCGGGTAACATCGCCTCGGGAGCGGTGCTGGTCACGCTGTTCGTGGGCTTCATGTTCCTGGAGCGCCTTTGGTTCCCGACCAAGCTGGCCAGCCTCATGGGGGATGAGCGGCGCGCGCGGCGGGTCGAACGGATCATTTCCTCGATCATCCACCGGGTGAACCGTTACCTCGTGGTCAAGGTGGTCATCAGCTCCGTCACCGGGGCGCTGGTCTACGCGGTGATGACCTTCTTTGCGCTGGACCTGGCGATGCCGATGGCGGTGTTGACCTTCGTCCTGAACTTCATTCCCAACATTGGCTCCATCGTGGCGACGGTGGTGGTGGCCCTGGTCAGCTACGTCCAGACCGGTGACGCCTTTGCCGGCCTGACGGTCCTGTCGATCGTAACCGTGATCCAGTTCACCGTGGGCCAGGTGCTTGACCCACTGCTGCTGGGCAAGACACTGCGGCTGTCCTCTTTCGGCATCATCGCCAGCCTGGCCTTCTGGGCCGCGGTCTGGGGGATCGTGGGCATGTTCCTGGCGGTGCCGATCATGGTGTCGATCATGATCATCTGTTCGCACATCCCGCGCGTGCGGCCCGTGGCCATCCTGCTCTCTCGCGAAGGGCTGCCGGACCTCGACCTGGAGATGGAGCCGGAACAGGCACCCACAGAGGATACAGCGAAACCCCGCCCCTCTTCCTGAGCCCGCTCTCAGTTCAGAATCTGACCGATCACGCCATAGACCGCGTCAGGAATATCCTGCGGGCGATAACCGCCGTCCTTTTCGCGGAAGGCCCAGAAGACAAGTCCCGCACCCCCGAACAACACGAGGGCGCCCACACGGGGCGCCCGATTGTCGGACCAGGCCGAAATGATCGCTGGCAGGGACAGAACGACCAGCCCCATGCCGGTGACCAGCATCATGTCAGGTTCCATTGGCCTGCCCCCTCTTGCAGGGGAAAGGTTATTCCGGATCGGTCGAAAAGATCAAACGCTCGTTGCAGGGGGCAACGCGCAGGATGTTGGTCGTTCCCGGCTGGTTGAAGGGCACGCCTGCGGTGACGACGATCTGGTCCTTTTCACCGGCATAGCCCTGCGCGCGCGCGGCACGGGCCGCGTTGACGACAGCCTGCTTGAACCGCTCCAGCTCTCCGGTCATGACGCATTGCGTGCCCCAGGTCAGCGACAGCCGGCGTGCGGCACCGGTCATCGGGGTCATGGCGATGATCGGCACGCGCGGACGTTCCCGCGCAACCAGGGCCGCAGTGGTGCCCGAGGAGGTAAAGCAGCAGATCGCCTTGATCTCTGTCGTCTCGGCGATCTCGCGCGCAGCGGCTACGATGCCGTCGGCGACAGAGGTCCGCACGGCGTTGCGCGAGGCCTCGATCACGTCGCGGTAGGTCGGGTCGCTCTCGACAGAGATGGCCACGTTGTTCATCGTGGTGACAGCTTCGATCGGGTACTGACCGGCGGCCGATTCCGCCGACAGCATGATGGCGTCGGTGCCCTCGTAGATGGCGCCGGACACGTCCGAGACCTCGGCCCGGGTCGGCATCGGGCTTTCGATCATGGATTCCAGCATCTGCGTCGCAACGATCACCGGCTTGGCGGCCGCGCGGCACTTGCGCACCAGGCGCTTCTGGATCGGCGGCACCGCCTGAACAGGCAGTTCGACACCCAGGTCGCCACGGGCGACCATGATCCCGTCCGAGACCTCCAGGATCTCGTCAAAAGCCTCGACCGCCGAGGGTTTCTCGATCTTCGAGATGATTGCCGCCCGGCCCCAGACCAGGCGCCGCGCCTCTTCGACGTCCTCGACCCGCTGGACAAAGGACAAAGCGATCCAGTCGACGCCCAGCCCGCAGGCAAATTCCAGGTCGCGGCGGTCCTTGTCGCTGAGCGCGGCAAGCGGCAGCACCACGTCGGGAACGTTCACGCCCTTTCGGTTGGAAATCGTGCCGCCCGCCTCGACGATGCAATTTGCGTGATCCTTGCCGCAGTCGGCCACTTTGAGGCGGATCTTGCCGTCATTGACCAGCAGGTGCGACCCGCCGCTGAGGGCGGCAAAGATCTCGGGGTGCGGCAGCTGCACGCGTGTCGCGTCACCCGGCGCTTCGTCCAGGTCCAACCGGAACTTCTGGCCCCACTCCAGCTCTTCCGAGCCGTTGGCGAACTCACCCACGCGCAGTTTCGGGCCCTGGAGGTCGGCAAGGATCGCGATCGGGCTGTCCAGGTCCTTTTCGACCTGCCGGATCATCTTGTGGCGTTCCTCGATTTCCTCGTGGGTGCCGTGGCTCATGTTCAGGCGAAAGACATCCGCTCCGGCCTCGTGCAGGGCCCGGATCATCTCGTAGGTGTTGGATGCGGGGCCAAGCGTGGCCACGATCTTGACGTTACGGTCGCGTTTCATGTCTTTCTCCCTGCCCGGTCGGCTGTGGTGGCCAGTCGCGTCCGCGTGTGCGCGCTGGCAAATGCAGTTGCGGCGTTACCGCTAACGGCGCCTGCTTTATCACGTATTTCCCTTTGCCGCGCAACTGGCATATGTGTAGCGGGCCAAAGACGACGAGACCATGACATATTCCCCCTGCCAGATCATCGGCGAAACCCGCCAGAGCCGGTTCCTGATCACCTGTGATCATGCCGCCAACATCGTGCCGCCCGATCTTGGCGGCTCTCTCGGCCTGCCGGTGTCGGACATGGCGCGCCACATTGCCTATGACGTGGGCGCCGCCGGTATGGCGCGGGAACTGGGTGAATTGCTGGATGCGCCGGTTGTGCTGTCGAATTTCTCACGCCTCGTGATCGACCCGAACCGGGGCGAAGACGACCCGACCCTGCTGATGAAGCTCTACGACGGTTCGGTGATCCCCGGCAACCGCCATGCGGACGCCGAGGAAAAGGAACGCCGCCTGAACGCCTATTACCGCCCCTATGATGCCGCTTTGGCGAAAATGGTGGCAGGGCGCGACGATGTGGCCATCGTGGCGATCCATTCCTTCACGCCGCAACTGCACGGACGCCCGCCCCGCCCCTGGCATGTCGGCGTGCTCCACGCCGCATGGGATGCGCGCCTGTCCGATCCGCTCATTGACATGCTGGAGGCGGAACCCGATCTGGTGGTGGGACGCAACCAGCCCTACCCCGGTCACCTGCCCGGCGATGCGATCGACCGCCACGCCCTTGGCGCAGGACGCCTGAACACGCTGATCGAGGTCCGCAACGACCTGATCGAGGAAGAGGTCGGCCAGCGACACTGGGCGGCGCGCCTGGCGCCGCTGCTGCAACAGGCGCTGGCCGCCGTGACGGAGAAAGAGGAGTGACAAAGATGGACGACCAAACCCGCATCGAGATCGAGGCCGCCGCCTTTCGCCGGCTGCGCCAGCACCTGATGGAAGACCGGCAGGACGTACAGAACATCGACATGATGAACCTGGCCGGCTTCTGCCGCAACTGCCTGAGCCGCTGGTACCAGGAGGCGGCGAACGAAAAGGGCATCGAGATGGGCAAGGAAGAGGCCCGCGAGGTCTACTACGGGATGCCCTATTCCGAGTGGAAGGCGCAGCACCAGACCGAGGCCGGGGCCGACAAGCAGGCCGCCTTCGAAAAGGCCTTCAAGGAAAACGTGACCGACAAGGGCTGAACCCGCCCGCAGTCGGACAGGATATTTGTGCGCCCGCGCGGCATCCGTGTGGGCGGCATCACAAATCGGGGCACGGGCGCCACGCCATGCCGGGGGATGCTTGCGCACGGGCGCGCGTGCCGGTAACGGGAAGCGCATGCGGATCGTTCACGACTATCAGTACACGCGGCCCGAAGATCAGGGTGCCAGCGTCGCCATCGGCAACTTTGACGGCGTCCACCTGGGCCACCAGGCGGTGATCGACCTCGCGCGCCGGTCGGCGCCGGGGGCGCCCCTTGGTGTGATGACGTTCGAACCGCATCCGCGCGAATACTTCGCCCCGGACTCTGCCCCCTTTCGCCTGATGAGCGCCGAGACCCGCGCCGCACGGCTTGAGAAACTTGGGGTCGAACGGCTGTACCAGTTGAATTTCAATACGGTACTGGCCTCGTTGACCCCGCGGGACTTCGCGGACCGGGTGATCCGCAAGGGGTTCGGCCTGGTCAACGTGGTGGTGGGCGCGGATTTCTGTTTCGGCAAGGGGCGCGCGGGCAATGTCGAAAGTCTGCAGGCCTTCGGCGAAGAAATGGGGTTTGGCGTGACGGTTGCTGACCTGTTGGAAACCGGCGGTGTACAGGTTTCGTCGACCGCGATCCGCGACGCGCTGTCCGACGGCCGCCCCCGCGATGCCGCGGCCCTGCTGGGTCACTGGCACCGGATCGAAGGCAAGGTGGTCGGCGGCGAACAGCGCGGGCGTGAGCTTGGCTATCCCACCGCGAACATGTCCATAGACGGGCTGCACCCGCCCCGGTTCGGCGTCTACGCCGTATTGGTGGACGTGCGCGACGGTCCGCACAAGGGCAGCTATCGCGGGGCCGCCAGCATCGGCGTCCGCCCGATGTTCAATGGCGAAGTGCCCAACATCGAAACCTATCTCTTCGACTTCACGGGCGACCTCTACGGTGCGACCCTGTCGGTCGGACTGGTCGAATACCTGCGGCCCGAGCTGAAATTCGACGGGCTTGAGGCGCTGATCACCCAGATGGACGCGGATTGCCTGAAAGCCCGCGAGATCCTGGCCGCCGAATGACAGATCCGATTGCCCGCACCGGCCTGACGCCGCGCTTCTGGGAGCGCAAGCGCCTTCAGGACATGTCGGACGCCGAGTGGGAGGCTCTCTGCGACGGATGCGGCAAGTGCTGCCTGAACAAGCTTGAGGACGAGGACACCGGGGAGGTGGCGCTGACCCGTGTCGCCTGCCGCCTGTTCGACGACAGCACCTGCCGCTGCTCCCAGTACGAGATCCGGCATCAGTTCGTGCCGGAATGCATCGTGTTGCGGCCCGCAAACATCGCCAAGAACCATTACTGGATGCCCGAGACCTGCGCTTACAAGCTGCTTTACGAGGGCAAGCCCCTTTACGATTGGCACCCCCTGATTTCTGGCACGCCCGACTCTGTTCATGATGCAGGCGTGTCGATGCGGGACGCCACGGTGCCCGAGTTCGAGGTCGATGAAGACGACTGGGAAGACCATATCATCGAGGAGCCGCTATGAATTTTGCGTCCGACAATGCCAGCCCGGTCCCGCAACAGGTCATTGACGTTCTGGCGCGGGTGAACAGCGGTTCGGCGGCAAGCTATGGCGCCGACGACGTGACGGCAGAAGTGGCGGACCGGGTCCGCGCCCTTTTCGAAGCCCCGGACGCGGCGGTCTATCTGGTGGCCACCGGCACCGCTGCGAATTCACTGTCGCTGGCCACGCTCTGCGCGCCGTTCCAGACGATCTTCTGCTCCGAGCACGCGCATATCCACGAGGACGAGTGCAACGCGCCCGAGTTCTACACCGGCGGCGCCAAGCTGACCCTTGTGCGCGGCGGCGACGTGATGACACCTGAGGCCCTGCGCAGCGCGATCCTGGGCGAGGGCAACCGCGGCGTGCACGGGCCACAGCGTGGGCCGGTCTCGATCACCAATGTGACCGAGGGCGGGAATGTCTACGCGCTGTCCGACATCGGGGCGCTGTGTGCGGTGGCACGGGAATACGGTTTGTCTGTGCACCTGGACGGGGCGCGCTTTGCCAATGCCTGTGTCAAGCTGGGCTGCACCCCGGCCGAAATGACCTGGAAGGCGGGCGTGGACATCGCCGTTTTCGGCGGCACCAAGAACGGTCTGATGGATGCCGAGGCGGTGGTGATCTTTGACCCAGAGGCACCCGCCAGCAGCGGCTTTACCCGGGCGCAGGAATTCGAACTGCGGGTGAAACGCGCGGGCCACCTCTATTCCAAGCACCGTTACGTCGCGGCCCAGATGCTGGCCTACCTTCAGGACGACCTGTGGCGCGACCTGGCTCAGCAGGCCAATGACCGCTGCGAGACCCTGGCCCGGGGGCTGCAGGACATGGGGCTGGAAATCGTGAACAAGACCCGCGCCAACATGCTGTTCTTTCGCGCGCCGCTGCGGGCGCACAAGGCGGCCCAGGCGGCGGGCGCGGTCTACGCGCTTTGGGGCAACCCGCCCGAGAAGGCCGATGAACCGGCGCTTGCGCGCCTGGTGTGCAACTGGTCCACGACCGAAGCCGAAATCACGGAATTCCTGAAGGTCATGCGCGCCGCCCTGTGACACGGGCTTCACAGCCCGTACCGCCTGCCGCTAGGCTGACCTCGCGGCAGGAGGATCTGACATGGCCAAACTCGATTTCTGGTATTCGATCGGCAGTACCTACAGCTATCTGACGGTCGCGCGGATGCGGGATTATGCGCGCGATCACGGGCTGCAGGTGACATGGCGCCCCTTTGACGTGCGCCGGATCATGATGGCCCAGAACAACATCCCCTTTCGCGACAAGCCGATCAAGACCGCCTACATGTGGCGCGACATGGAACGGCGGGCCGAGCTTTTCGGGCTACCGATCAATGTGCCCGCCCCTTACCCACTGCCCGACCTGCCGCTGGCCAACAAGATAGCGGTTCTGGGCATGACCGAAGGCTGGGGCGAGGATTACACGATAGAAACCTACCGCCGCTGGTTCGTCGACGGGAAGGAAGCGGGCAGCGATCCGAACCTGTCAGACAGCCTGCGGGCCGTGGGGCAGGACCCTGTCGCGGTGCTGGCCCGTGCCGCGGGCGAAGAAGGCACGGCTCTGCTGAGCGCGGAAACCGACAAGGCCGAGGCCCTGGGCATCTTCGGCAGCCCGTCTTTCGTTGCAGGGGAAGAATTGTTCTGGGGCGACGACCGCCTGGACGAGGCCGCCGCCTGGGCGGCAAAGGCGGGATGATCCCGTTCTCATCGCCGCGGGACGCCAGCCCTCAGTTCATCTGGAAGTGCAGCGCGTAAGACCCGTCCTCGAAGGCGCCGAAGAGATCGGGAATGTCCGGGTGATCTACCGGCTCGCCCGAGTAGTCGGCGACCAGGTTCTGTTCCGAGACATAGGCCACGTAAAAGCTCTGATCGTTTTCTGCCAGCAGGTGATAGAACGGCTGCTTCTTGGACGGGCGGCTGTCCTCGGGAATGGATTCGTACCATTCCTCGGTGTTCGAGAATTCGGGGTCGACATCAAACACCACGCCCCGGAAGGGGTGCTTGCGGTGGCGGACGACCTGACCCAGGTGATATTTCGCGCGATTGTGCAACATAACGAA
This sequence comes from Antarctobacter albus, assembly GCF_900101505.1. Taxonomy (GTDB): domain Bacteria; phylum Pseudomonadota; class Alphaproteobacteria; order Rhodobacterales; family Rhodobacteraceae; genus Antarctobacter; species Antarctobacter albus. Next base: position 171,597 of record NZ_FMZI01000008.1, on the reverse strand, counting down.
CCTCTTCCTGCCTCCTTGATACCGTTTCCGCCGGTGCCTTGTCCAACTTTCGCCTCAAATTGACGGGAAACACTCTGTGAAACACCCGCCAACAGTCCAGATCATAGGCCAAGGGCGCACTGGTCCCGATACCATGCCCCGCGACAGCGGTGACCCGCTGGACTGGAGGAAATGTGATTCCCTCGCCCGGCGCAATCAGCTAAAATGCCTTACAATAAAAAGACAAAGCGAGGCGAGTGGCAAATGAGCAGAGTCCTTCGCGCCTTGGTGATCGTGCTTCTTGCGGCCTCCTGTGGGGGTGGCGGCGGGTCTGGTACGTCTCCGCGCAACCTGGACAACGCCTGTTCGATTCTCGAACAGCGTCCCGGATATTACCGTGCCTTCCGCAGTGCCGAACGGCGCTGGGGTGTTCCCGTGCACGTTCAGATGGCAACGATCTACCAGGAGAGCAAGTTCGACAGCGATGCGCGAACCCCCTTCCGGTACAGCCTCGGCGTGATCCCGATCGGGCGTCAAAGCTCGGCCTTCGGGTACAGTCAGGCGCTGGACGGCACCTGGGACGAATACCTGGCCGACGCGGGCCGGCGCGGTGCGCGCCGAGACAACATCCGCGACGCAACCGATTTCATGGGCTGGTACATGGATCTGTCGCACAAGGAGCTGGGCATTCCGAAGTCGGACGCGCGGCGCCATTACCTTGCCTACCACGAGGGTCGCACGGGCTATCGCCGAGGCAGCTACAATGCCAAGTCCTGGCTGCTGCGGGTGTCGACACAGGTGGGCGAACGGGCGGTGCTCTACGAGCGGCAACTCAGGAATTGCCGCGCCGCACGGTAAGGAAAACGCGCGGCCCCGGGATGGGACCGCGCCACACCCTCAGCGCTTGAGCTTGGACAGTTCGCTTTCAATCGAGAAGACGCTGTTGGACAGGTTTGCCTGTTCCAGCCCGCCCAGGATCACCGTGGTCTGGCTACCGTTTCGGTCCGTGATGATCCATTGCCGCAACTCAACCGGTGCGCCAGTGAACTTCAGCTGGATTGTGCCATAATCCGGGTTGTCAGGGTCCTGCGCGGTGACGGTGGTCGCCGTGCCATCAAACCCATGCCCGACGACCATGCCGGCGCGGCTCAGGTCCACCTGGCGCGCAAGGATGATCGACAGCGGCGTCTGCCGCAGCGGATAGGTGTCCGGTCGGGCGCCCAGCTTGCGGTCAAGGATATAGACGGCCCCGGCGCTTGCCATGACCAGCGCCCGCTCTGGCGGGTTGTAATCGAAACGCACCTTGCCCGGCCGCTTGATCGCGATTTCGCCGGTCGAGATCGTGCCGTCGGAGTTGATCTGGGTGAAAGTGCCCGTGGCCGAGGTGATCGAGTTCAGGTAGCGCGAGATCTCGTTCAGCGACAGTTGCTGGGCGCTGGCGGGCAGCGCCGCAAGCGTGCCAAGGGCAATGAGACCTGCGGTGAAAGCTCTGCGGATCATGTGTTTCCTTCCTGCTCGGAATGCCCGCTGACATGGCACATCGCGCTGCGCTATGCGATAGCAGGCCTCTTGCAGGTCAATATCGGGGCGGAAAGCCGCCCCTTCAATGCCCTCGCACCCCATGCTTCTTCTCTGCAAAAATACTCCGGGTGTGAATGCGCCGCAGGCGCAGAGGGGGCCGCGCCCCCTCCCTGCCCCGGTCTCAGGCCTGTTCCGGCACCAGGATCTCGCGCTTGCCGACATGGTTGGCGGGGCTGACGACACCCTCGTCCTCCATCTGCTCGACCAGGCGCGCGGCCTTGTTGTAACCGATGCCCAGCTTGCGCTGGATGTACGAGGTCGAGCACTTGCGGTCCTTTATGACGATGGCCACGGCCTGATCATACAACGCATCCTCGCCACCGGTGTTCCCGCCGGTGTTCAGACCCAGCACCGCGTCGATGTTGTCGGCCTTTTCCTCGTCGGGGCCCGAGACGACGCCCCCCACATATTCCGGCGGGCCGAAGGCCTTGAGGTGGTTGACGATTTCCTCGACCTCTTCATCGGACACGAACGGCCCGTGGCAGCGGGTGATCTTGGCGCCCCCCGCCATGTAGAGCATGTCGCCCATGCCCAGCAGCTGTTCGGCCCCCATTTCGCCAAGGATTGTCCGGCTGTCGATCTTGGAGGTCACCTGGAAAGAGATCCGGGTGGGGAAGTTCGCCTTGATCGTGCCGGTGATGACATCGACCGAGGGCCGCTGCGTGGCCATGATGAGGTGGATGCCCGAGGCTCGCGCCATCTGCGCCAGACGCTGGATGCAGGCCTCGATCTCTTTCCCCGCGACCATCATCAGGTCGGCCATCTCGTCGACGATGACGACGATATAGGGCATTTTCTTCGGTTCGAATTCCTCGGTCTCGAAGACGGGTTCGCCGGTGTCGTCGTCAAAGCCGGTCTGGACCGTGCGGCTGAACATCTCGCCCTTGCCCAGCGCGTCCTCGACGCGGCTGTTGTAGCCGTCGATGTTGCGGACGCCCATCTTGGACATCTTGCGGTAACGATCTTCCATCTCGCCCACGACCCATTTCAGGGCCACGACCGCCTTTTTCGGATCGGTCACGACCGGGGACAGAAGGTGCGGGATGCCGTCATAGACGCTGAGTTCCAGCATCTTGGGGTCGATCATCACCAGCCGCAGGTCCTCGGGCGTCAGCTTGTAAAGCAGCGACAGGATCATGGTGTTGATGGCGACGGACTTACCGGAACCGGTGGTCCCCGCGATCAGCAGGTGAGGCATCTTGGCCAGGTTCGCCACCAGAGGCTCGCCACCGATGTTCTTGCCCAGCGCCAGCGGCAGCTTGTGCTTGCCGTCGCCATAGTCGCGGCCCGCCAGGATCTCGCGGAAGGAAACCATCTCGCGGTTGTCGTTGGGCAGTTCGATCCCGATCACGCTGCGCCCCGGCACGGTCGAGACGCGGGCAGAGAGGGCCGACATGGAACGCGCGATGTCGTCGGCAAGGCCGATGACGCGGCTGGCCTTGAGACCCGGCGCGGGTTCAAGTTCGTACATGGTGACAACCGGGCCGGGGCGGACGCTGACGATCTCGCCCTTGACGCCGTAGTCGTCCAGCACGGTTTCCAGCATCCGTGCGTTTTCCTCGAGCGCCTCGTCGGAGAGGACGTGACGCTCGATCTTGTCCGGAGACATGAGCAGCGAGAGCGGCGGCAATTCGTATTCCGGCCCATCATCGTCGAAACGCAGCTGGGGCTGGGCCTCTGCTTGGGCGCGTTTCGAGGGCTGCACGGGCTTGCGCACCGGCTGTTGAACAACCTTCTTGGGTTCCGGCAGCGGCACGGCGGCGCGCGGTTGCGGTGCAGACTGCGGGGCAGGCTCGGGCTGGTAGTCGTCGCTCAGCACCTCGGCTTCGTCGGCGTAGTCGTCGTCAAAGCCATTCTGGTCGCCATAGTCGTCGAAATCGCTGAGGTCAGAGTAGAGTTCGGCATCGACCTCGGGTTCCGCGGCAGGGGCACGGGGCAGGACGCGCGGCGCCGGTTCGGAAACCTCCTCGGCACTTGGTGCGGTCCGGGGGGCCGGCGCAGCGGCAGGCGCGGGGACCGGATCAGCGGCGGTCAGGCGCGGCTCGGGCGGCAGAGGGCGGTCCGCCGCGGTCAGCGGCGGTTCCGGCGGCAGCGCGGGCTGGCGCGGCGTGTCGCGGAAGACGATGGGCTGCGGGCCGTATCCGCGTCCCTTGGTCAGCGGCTTGTCGGCCATGATGCCCGGCGTCTGACGGCCCGGCAGCACCGTGCTGCGGGATTTCACCGCACGGGCGATCTTGGCCCGGATGCGGTCCTCTCCAGGGACATCGACGTCATGGTCGATCAGTTCCTCGACCAGCTCGGGTTCGGGCAGCGGATCAGGGTCCGCCCGGCGGATCATGCGCGACAGAAAGCCCTGTTTCTCGGGCTGCGGCATGGGCGCCTCTTCCAGGATGTCCTCGTCGGGGTCGTAGAACCCGGCCTCGGGCGACGGCGGCACGCCCATGTCGGCGCGCAGCACGCGCGAGGCAGAGGGCACGGCGGCAGGCGCCGGTTCGGCGCTGGCAACAAGATCGGCCTCTTGTGCGGCTTCGGCGGCGGCGGCGCGCCGCTCGGCCCGGGCGGCGCGACGTTCGGCACTGGCGGCCTGCATCCGCTGTGCCACGGTCATGGTACCGTTGGCCCCGCGGCCCATCAGGCGCACCAGCGTGGCGTAGGTCATGACCACACTGACCAGAAGGAAGCGGCCCAGCGATTTCAATTCCTCACGGGTAAAGCCCAGCACGAAGGCGCCCAGCGCAAGGATGCCCGCGCCCAGCCCCAGCTGCATGATCTTCAGTCCCGTGCCCGGGGCAAAGGGCAGCACGTTGAGGGCCGAACCCATCATCATGTCACCGAACAGACCGCCAAGGCCAAAATGATGCGTCCATCCGGCGGACTCGTGCAGGCCCGAGGCATAGACCGCACAAAGCGCCACCCAGATGGGCGAGAAGATCAGGCAGGAAAAGGCGCGGCCATTGCCCTGGTGCAGGGCCAGGCGGACACCCCAGGCCAGGAAAACGGCGGCCAGCGCCCAGGCCCCCAGGCCAATGATCATGAACAGCGGCGCAGCGACATAGGCCCCAAGGCGTCCCATCCAGTTCTGCACCGGCGCATCGGTGGCCGAAAGCCACGAGGGATCATCCGGCGTATACGAGGCGATCATGGCCGCCACCATCAGCCCCAGCGCGACCAGCGCCAGCCCGATCAGCTCGCGACCCCGCTTTTCCAGCGTCGCGGCGGTATTGGTGTCGAACAGGGGATCACGCCCCCTTGCCTGGAAAGATGCCATCTTCGCCTCGTCTTTTTCTTTATTATGTGAACAGGCAGTCCCGGATCCGGGTCAGCCCATCCCTTGTCTCGTCCTGGGGCGCGACAAGCGCCGCGCGGATGTACCCCTGCCCCGGGTTTCCATCCGCCGTGTCGCGCGACAGGTAGGCGCCGGGCAGTACCCGGACACCGGTTTCCGTCCACAGTTTGAACGTCGCGGCCTCGCCATCCTTGACCGGCAGCCAGACGAACATGCCCGCCTGCGGGGACATGTAGCCCGGGACATTGCCCAGGATCTCGTCCGCCAGGGCGTATTTCTGCGCCCAGAGCACGCGGTTCTCGCGCACATGCGCCTCATCCGTCCACAGCGCCTCTGACACATGTTGCAGCGGCAGCGGCACCGGAGCGCCGGAATAGGCACGCAGCTGGCGCAGGCGCGCGATGCTTTCGGGGCCGCCGGCCACGAAGCCCGAGCGCAGCCCCGGCAGGTTGGAACGTTTCGACAGCGAATGCAGCGACAACACCCGTTCGGGATGCGCGCCCATCGCCGCCGCCACCTCGAGCGCGCCGGTAGGCGGCGTGTCGTGGTAAAGCTCGGCGTAGCATTCATCGGCCACGATCTGAAAGTCGTGTTTTTCGGCCAGGCCAATCAACTCGCGCCAATAGGCCTCGTCCGCCATGACGCCTTGCGGGTTGGCGGGCGAACAGATGTAGCAGAGCGCGGTTCGGTCCAGCACCTCGGGCGGCAGGCCCGCGTAGTCCGGCAGGTGGCCGGTCTCGGCGGTGGCGGGGGTAAAGACTGGCTCTGCCCCCACGGAAATCGCCGAGATCATGTAGACTTGGTAGAACGGGTTGGGCATCAGCACCGCCGGGCGCTGCCCCCTCTTCTGCTCGGGGCAGAGCGCCATGCCGATGTTGTACAGCCCCTCGCGCGTGCCGTTCAGGTTCATGACCTGGGTCGCCGGGTCCATCGTCACGCCATAGCGCCGGTTCAGCCAGTTCGAGATGGCCGCGCGCAGCTCTGCCGTGCCCTCGTTCGGCGGGTAACGCCCGAAATCGGCGACGTGGCGCGCGATGATCTCGGAGATCCAGGCCGGAAACGGGTGTTTTGGCTCTCCGATGGACATGTGCAGCACGGGACCGCCCGGATCATGGTGATCCAGCAGCGCGCGCAGGCGCGGGAACGCATAGGCCGGTAGGTTCGAAAACCGCTCGGGGAACATCGTGACTGCCTCAATAAGTAGCGGGATCATTCGCGTGCCCCGCGTTTGTCCGCAGGATACGGAAAAACGGGGGGTTCTGTCCAGAATCAAGGACCTGCAGGGGGGCGATGTGGCGCCAAAGTCGCAGTGGCGCGAAATCCTCAGGCCATTGCGGCCTCGGCGGCGCTGGCGATCCGCAACAGGTGATGTTCGCCCATCGGCGTCCCCATCAAGGAGATGCCGCAGGACGGGATGCCCGTGGGCAGGGTGACGATGGCGCCGCCGATCAGGTTGCCGATCCGCGTGTTGCGCAGGGTACGCAGGTTGGCCTGCACATAGGTCTCGCCCAGTTCCATCAGGGTTTCGACCTTTTCCGGCAGGTTCGGCGCGGTTGGACAGAGCACCGCATCATAACCTGCCGTCACCTCGGCCCAGCGGGCGCGCATGGCGTGCACGGTCTTCCATGCGGCGATGAAATCCGCGGCGGAATGCGCGGCGCCTGCCTCGAATCGCTCGCGGATGGGGGCGAACATGACATCGGGTTGGGCCGTGATCTCGTCGCGCCAGGTGGCCCAGGCCTCGGAGGTGTAGAGCATGGCCGACTGTTCATGCGGCGTGATGATCTCGGGGAAATCCAGGTCTTCGATGATGGCACCGGCGGCGCGCAGCTTGTCCAGCGCAAGGGCATAAGCCTGCGCCGGGGCCGGGTCGAGGTCGTCCATCACCACGGTCTGCAGCGCGGCAAAGCGGCGCCCCTTCAGGCTGGTGCCGCGCAGATCAGGCGCAGGTGCGCCTTCGAGCGCCGACAGCATCAGGGCCGCATCCTCGACCGAGCGGCACAGCGGGCCGACCGTGTCGAAACTGGCGATCAACGAGACCGCGCCCTTCAGGCTGAGCCGGCCCGAGGTGGTCTTGAGCCCCACGAGGTCATTCCAGCAGGCGGGCAGGCGGACAGATCCACCGGTGTCCGACCCGACGCTCGACGGCGCCAGCCCAAAGGCGACAGAGGCCGCGGCGCCAGAGGACGATCCGCCCGCCACCGCGTCGGGATCGTTCACGCAGGGCGCGGTGGCCGTCACCGGGTTCAGACCAAGGCCGGAAAAGGCCAGTTCGGACAGGTGGGTCTTGCCCAGGCAGACAAGACCGTTCTGCGTCGCGGTCCGCAGCACCTCGGCGTCGCGGGCGGGGATGCGCCCAGCCAACAGGGCAGAACCGGCTTCCGTCACCGTGCCGGCAGTGTCATAGAGATCTTTCCAGCTGATCGGCACGCCGTCCAGCGGATGCACCCGCAGGCCCAGCTCGGCGCGGGTTTTCGCCGCGGCAGCCTCGGCCAGAGCGCGGTCCGGGGTCAGCCGGGCATAGATCCGGTCACGCAGGGGGTGCGCGTTGATTTCATTCAGGAAATACTCGGTCAGCGCGACCGGGTCGATCTCTTTCCTGCCAATGCCGCGTCCCAGGTCCGCGGCACTCATCTCTGTCCAATTCGTCATTCTTGTCTTCCCTGTCCTCGCGCGGCGACGGTAGCGGCAGGCGGGCGCATGGACAATCCCGTGCGCACGTCCATATTGCGCCGCATGGAACATGACCTGATCATAGTCGGTGGCGGCTTGAACGGCCCCGCCCTTGCCCTTGCCGCCGCGCAGGCCGGGCTGAGCAGTTGCGTGGTGGATGCCCTGCCACTGGACACGCGCGAGGCCGAGGATTTCGATGGCCGCTCATACGCGCTGGCGCGGTCGTCGCAACGGATGCTGGACCGGCTGGGGATCTGGGGGGCGCTGGCCGATCACGCCCAGCCGATGAACGAGATCAAGGTCTCGGACGGGCGGGTGGGCGATGCAGGCGTCTTCCTTGGCCTGCATTTCGACAGCGCCGAGATCGAGGACGGCCCGATGGGCTACATGATCGAGGACCGTTACCTGCGCCGCGCCCTGCTGGCCGCGCTGGCGGGTTCGGACCTGATCGAACATCGCGCCGAAAGCCTTGTCACCGCGCAAGAGGTGACTCCCGAGGGCGCGGCGGTCACGCTGGCGGATGGTACGGTGCTGCGCGGGCGCCTGATCGTGGGTGCGGACGGGCAGAAAAGCGGTGTCGCGCGCCGGGCGGGTATCCGGCGCATGGGCTGGAGCTATGGCCAGACCGCACTGGTCTGCGCCATTGCGCACGAAGAACCGCATCACGGCGTGGCACACCAGTTGTTCCTGCCCGCCGGACCGCTGGCCATCCTGCCGCTGACCGGCAACCGCTCCAGCATCGTCTGGAGCGAGACCGACGCGCGAGCCAAGGCGATCAACGCGCTACCCGACGAGGACTACCTGCAGGTGCTGCGCCCGCGGTTCGGCGATTTCCTCGGCGAGATCTCCCTTGCCGGAGCGCGGTTCACCTATCCGCTGACACTGTCACTGGCGCGGGCCTTCGTGGCGGACAGGGTGGCGCTGGTGGGCGACGCGGCGCACAGGATGCACCCGATCGCGGGCCAGGGCCTGAACGCGGGGCTGCGCGACGTGGCGGTTCTGGCACATGTGATCACACATGCGGCAAGGCGCGGCGAGGACATCGCGGCGCCGGGTGTGCTGGACCGCTACACGCAGTGGCGGCGGTTCGACACGGCGACGCTGGCTGCCTCCACCGACCTGTTCAACCGGCTGTTTTCCAACGACAACCCGCTATTGCGGGCCGCGCGCGACATTGGCATGGCGGCGATCAACGCGGCGCCGGGCCTGCGCCGCGGCTTTATCCGCGAGGCGGCCGGTCTGACCGGCGATCTGCCGGACCTGATGCGGACCTGACACGTTTCTGACGGGGCTTCCCCCCGATCTGCGGGCTGCCTAGAGTGCGCGGCAGAAGATCGGGAGGACATCAATGGACAAGAAATGCGCAATCGTCACCGGCGCCGCGCGCGGCATCGGACTGGCCACGGCGGACCTCTTCCTGGAGAACGGCTGGCAGGTGGCGATGCTGGACCGCGACGGGGACGAGTTGCTGAAACAGACCGCCACGCGAAAGAACGTGCTGCCACTGGTACGCGACGTGTCGAACCCGCAGGACGTGGCGGCGATGGTGCGCGAAGCGCATGGCTGGGCGGGACGCATAGACGCGCTGATCAACAATGCCGGCGTGGCCGAGTTCGGCCCCATCGAGGACTGCGACTTCGAGATGTGGCGGCGCGTGATGGAAACCAACCTGGACGGTGTTTTCCTCTGTTCGCAGGCGGTGGCGCCCTACCTCAAGGAAACTCAGGGGGCCATCGTCAACATCGCCTCGATCAGCGGGCTGCGCGCCTCGACGCTGCGGGTGGCCTATGGCACTTCGAAGGCCGCGGTCGTCCACCTGACCAAGCAGCACGCCGCCGAGCTGGGTGAATTCGGCATTCGCGTGAACTGTGTGGCGCCGGGCCCGGTCAAGACAAAGCTGTCGATTGCCGTGCACAGCCCCGAGATCATCCAGGCCTACCACGACTCGATCCCGCTGAACCGTTACGGCAGCGAGCGCGAACTGGCCGAGGTGATCGTCTTTCTCGCCTCGGAAAAGGCATCCTATGTCAGCGGGCAGATCGTGGCAGTGGATGGCGGGTTCGATTCCACGGGCGTGGGCCTGCCGGCCCTGCGGGCCTGAGCACGACAACCAAACGTAAAAAGGGCGGGGAAGTCCCCGCCCTTTTCGTCTGCGCCGGTGCGGCGGCTTACTGGATGCGCTGACCGTTGGCCAGGACGTGGCCCTCGGCGTTGATCTCGATGGTCGAAGTCGCGGTGTCGGGGTCTTCGCCCGGCACGGTGAACATCGACATCATCATGCGAAAGCCCATCGCGTCCTCTTCGGGCAGGAGACCCATCGAGATCAGGCTGTCGACAAGACCGTTTGCACCCGCGATCGACACGTCCAGCTTGCCCTCGGGACGCGGCACGCCGCCGAATGTCTGCAAGTCGCTGTTGTCGAAGGTGAAAGCGCCCGAACCCTTGACCATCGCACCCACGGCATCGACCACGAGGCTGTTGAGCGTCAGCGAGTTCAGTTCACCCGGCATACCGCCGGTCATGCCCAGCTTTTCCATCGAATCCGTGTCCAGCAGGCTGATGAAGGGCGTGACCATCGCATCGAGGCTGAAGGCGACGGTGGCCGGATCGCGGGGCAGCACCTCACCCGGGTCAAAGATGTTCCACAGCATATCGTCCATCGTGAACCCGCCCAGGGTCAGCGACAGCGACGCGGGGCGCGGCTCTTCGGAGGGCGACAGCGGCATGGCCAGCGAGAAACCGGCCTCGCCCAGCGCGGCGTTGATCGGCAACGGCAGTTCCGGGCCGGACATCGCAACGGTCTGATCCGCAGCCGACAGGCGATAGGACAGGTCGGTTTCCGACACGGCCACGCCGAACTCGCCACCGGAAGAGCTGAACATGCCGCTGGTCGGGCCGTCGCCTTCGTTCAGGCTGAACTCTGTCTTGCCGCCGTTGTGCTTGAGCACCGCGTCGACCATGCCACCGTTCTTGAACATCGAGGTCGGGTCCTCGACGTCCAGATCCAGCGGCAGGCGCGTGGTGCCGGTGCTGCTGAGCCCGGCCAGGGCCATCGAGAACATGAAGGCATCGTCGCCATCGGGTTCGTCAAAGCTGACATCGATGGCCAGGTCGCCCATCGTCATGTCCTGCTCGATGCTGCGCATCACCTCGTCCTTCATGATGTGCGAGGTGCCAGACAGCGGGCCCATGCTCATCGTGGCGCTGATGACGTCGCGGCCGTACTCTTCCTGGTCCTCGTGGTCGAAGACGCGGGTCAGTTCCAGCGCGACACGCTCGCCCGAGTAGGTGTAAGTCAGATCGCCGGGGTTGCCTGACACCAGCATCTCGAGATCGGTGTGGGTCATTTCCAGCACGATTTCGCCGACGACCTCGTCATCGTCTTCGACGAAGTAGACCATGACCTCGCCCACCTCGGGGTAGGTGATGGACACGCTGCCTTCACCGGCTTCGGCAAAGGTCATCGGCGGCATGGTCACGCGGACAAGGCCATCCTCTTCGGGGATGGTGACGACCATCGTCATGTCCGAGATCACCAGCGACGAGCCTTCCATCGTCTCTGTGGCGGTGATCTGGTAGCCGAAGTTGGACATGTATGCTTCGAAGTCGTCCCAGACCTGCTGGGGCGTGACATCGGCCCAAGCCTGTCCGGCCATAGCCACGATGGCCAGCGCAGAGGCTGTTGCGTAGCGTTTCATAATCTCTCCTCTCTGTCGGGGCAAACGAATGGGTGCAGTGTCAAGGCCTTCTCGGGGCCGGTCAAGGGACTGGATTCCATACTATTGAGCGATTACGACAGTTGCGAGACGCCATTTGTGGCGCAAATCACCAATTCCATCAGGAGACTGGGCATGAGCAGCGATCTGAGCGGAAAAACGGTACTGATCACGGGCGCAAGCCGCGGGATCGGGGCCGAGGCGGCGCGGGCATTCGCCGCGGCGGGGGCACGGGTGGCGCTGGTCGCGCGCTCTGCCGAGGCGATCGCGGACCTGGCCGGCGAGATCGGCGAACAGGCGGTGGCGATCCCCTGCGACATCGCCCGTTACTGGGAGGTGGAACAGGCGGTGACCAAATGCCTTCAGGCGCACGGCAGCCTGGACATCCTTGTGAACAACGCCGGCGTGATCGAACCCGTGGCCCGCATGGCCGATGCCAACCCCGAGGCCTGGGGAGAGGTCATCGACATCAACCTCAAGGGAGTGTTCCACGGCATGCGCGCGGCGCTGCCCGTGATGCTCGACTCCGGCGGCGGCACGGTGCTGACCATCGGGTCCGGCGCAGCGCACGGGCCTGTCGAGGGCTGGTCGCACTACTGTTCGTCCAAGGCCGGTGCGCTGATGCTGACCCGCATGATGGACAAGGAATACCGCGACCAGGGGATGCGGGCGATCTCGCTTTCCCCCGGGACGGTGGCCACGCAGATGCAGCGCGAGATCAAGGCCAGCGGCATAAACCCGGTCAGCCAGCTGGACTGGTCGGCCCATATCCCGCCCGAATGGGTTGCCAAGACGCTGGTCTGGATGTGTTCCGACGCGGCGGACGGCTGGTTGGGAGACGAGGTTTCCCTGCGGGACGAGAGCATTCGCAAGGCAGTGGGACTGGCATGATCCGTCTGGACCGCGACGACGGGCTGTGGATCGCCACGATCGACCGGCCCGAAAAGGCCAACTCGCTGACCGCCCGGATGCTCGAAGAGCTGTGCGACATCGCCGATGATGCCCAGACGGGCGCCCGGGCGCTGATCCTGACCGGTGCGGGCAAGGTGTTCTCCGCCGGTGCGGATCTCGAAGCGGCGAAGGCGGGTCTGGCTGTCTCGCCACTGTGGGAACGGCTGTCGGGCGCGATTGCCCGGCATCCCGGTCTGACGATCTGCGCGCTGAACGGGACCGTCGCGGGCGGGGCAATGGGCATGACGCTGGCCTGTGATCTGCGAATCTCGGTCCCCGGCGCCAAGGTGTTCTACCCGGTGATGAAGCTGGGCTTTCTGCCGCAACCGTCAGACGCCAAGCGCCTCGTGGCACTGGTGGGTCCGGCAAGGGCCAAGATGATCCTGATGGCGGGCCAGAAGATCCCGGTCGAAGAGGCACAGGCCTGGGGCCTGATAGACCGGTTGGTCGAGGGCGACGTGCTGGCCGAGGCGCGCGCGCTGACCGCCGACACGGTGGGCGCTGGTCCGGAACACGCCCGCGCGATCAAGGGATTGATCGTCTAGCTGTTCGCACACAGCCGCGCGATGACGCTGTCGGAGGTCACACGACCCAGCGCCGCGCCCGCCTCGGTCACGGTCAGAGGCCCCTCTTTCAGCCTTGGCATCAGGTCCCGGATTGGGGTTTCGGCCGCGATCTCGCCCGCTCCGTTGCCCGTGCCAGGTTCCATCACGTCGCGTGCGGTCAGCACGCCCAGCGGATTCATGTTGGCGACGAAATCGGCGACATAGTCCGAAGCAGGGTTCGAGAAGATCTCGCGCGGGGTGCCGGTCTGGACGATGCGGCCGCCTTCCATGATGGCGATGCGGTTGCCGATCTTGAAGGCCTCGTCGAGGTCGTGACTGACAAACAGGATGGTACGTTTCAGCTCACTCTGCAGGTCCAGCAATTCGTCCTGAAGACGGGTGCGGATCAGCGGATCGAGCGCCGAAAAGGGTTCATCCATGAGCAGGACCGGCGCCTCGGTGGCAAAGGCACGGGCCAGGCCCACGCGCTGCTGCATGCCGCCGGACAACTCACCGACCTTGCGATCGCCCCAATCGGCCAGCCCCACCAGCGCAAGCTGACGCTTGACGGTCTCGGTGCGCTCCTTGCCCCCCTGCCCCGCCAGTTCCAGCCCGAAGCCCACGTTTTCGGCCACGGTGCGCCAAGGCAGCAGACCGAATTGCTGGAACACCATCGCCACGCGGCGCTGGCGGATACGGCGCAGGCGCGCGGCGGTGCAGCTGGCCACGTCGACCATGTCGCCGTCGTCATTCACCAGCACGCGCCCGCGCGCGACCTTGTTCAGCCCGTTGACCGCGCGCAGCAGCGTCGACTTGCCTGATCCGGAAAGCCCCATCAGCACGACGATCTCGCCCTCCTCGACGCTGAGCGTGCAGTCATGCGCGCCCAGCACCTGGCCGGTTTCAGACTGGATCTCGCCCCGGTCCTTGCCCGCATCCGCCAGGGGCAGCGCGCTGGCGGGGCGGTCGCCGAAGATGATCGAGACGTTTTCGAAGGCGACAGCGCTCATTGTTTCCACCTCAGGGCACGGTCCAGCATGATGGCGACGACCACGATGATCAGCCCCGCCTCGAAACCAAGGCCCGTGTCGACCCGGTTCAGCGCGCGCACCACAGGCACGCCCAGCCCGTCGGCACCGACCAGTGCCGCGATCACCACCATCGACAGCGACAGCATGATGGTCTGGTTCAGCCCGGCCATGATCTGCGGCAGCGCACTGGGCAGTTCGACCTTCCACAGCTTTTGCCCCGGCGTGGCGCCAAAGGCATCCGCCGCCTCCAGGAGCGCCTTGGGCGTCGAGGAAATGCCCAGGTGAGTCAGGCGAATGGGCGCGGGCACGACAAAGATCACCGTGGCAATCAGGCCCGGCACCATGCCGATGCCGAAAAAGACGATGGCCGGGATCAGGTAGACGAAGGTCGGCAGGGTCTGCATCAGGTCCAGAACCGGACGCAGGAACCGATAGAGACCGGGATTGTGGGCGGCAAAGATGCCGACGGGCACGCCGACCCCCATGCAGACCACGCAGGCCGAGAGCACCAGTGTCAGGCTTTCGGTCGTCTCCTCCCAGTAGCCCTGGTTGAGGATGAAGAGAAAGCCCAGGAAGACCATCAGGGGCACCTGCCAACTGCGGTGCAGCGCGGCGGTCGCGGCGGTGAACAGCAGCACCACCAGCATCTCATGCGGGGTCTGCAACAGCCAGAGGATCGCCTCGATCAGCGCCTCCATCGCCACGGCCATGCCGTCGAAAAACCAGCCTCCGTGTTCTTGCAACCAGTCAAAGACCGCCTCCGCGGCGTCACCTACGGGGAGCTTGTGCTCGGTCAGCCAGTCCAAATGTCATCCCTTTCGTTCCCTGACCAAAGCATGAGGGCTGTGCCGCCAGATGTGAAGCGGGTTTCCCGATTGACGCTTGGTGACGAGCGCGCGCCATGAGAGCCTGACCGTGCGGAAGCCGGAGAGAGATCATGAGTGACATCACATTTTACACCAATCCCATGTCGCGCGGGCGCATCGCCCGCTGGATGCTGGAAGAAACCGGCGCCCCCTACCGGACGGAAGTCCTGGATTATGGCCCCGCCATGAAGACCCCCGCGTACCGGGCACTGAACCCGATGGGCAAGGTGCCGACCGTGGTGCATGGCGAGGTGGTGGTGACGGAATGCGCAGCGATCTGCGCCTATCTGGCCGATGCCTTCCCCGAGGCCGCACTGGCGCCAGAGCCCGGATCGGACGCGCGGGGCACCTACTATCGCTGGCTGTTCTTTGCCGCCGGGCCGGTCGAGGCGGCGGTGACGGCGGCGTCTTTCGGCTTCGACACGCAGGATGAGCAGGCCTATGGCCGGGCCGGCTGGGGCAACCTGGAGGCGGTGACGGATACGCTGGAGGGGCTGCTCTCCGACGGGCGGCCCTACCTGCTTGGCGACCGGTTCTCGGCGGTGGATGTCTACCTGGGCTCGCAGATAGCCTGGGGGCGGCAGTTCGGCACCCTGCCCGACCGCACAGCCTTTGCCCCCTACATCGCGCGGATCATGGGGCGTGAAGCGGCGGTGCGGGCGCAGGACATGGACAATGCCCTGATGCCGGAACGGGACGAAGGCTGACCGATGGGGGCGCCGTGGCGCCCCCGCCGCGATCACTTCAGCGCGTCCATGACGGCGGCCTTGGCGTCACCACCGTCCATTGCGGTCACGCCGTCCAGCCAACCGTCCAGTACGCCGGTATTGGCCGAAAGCCAGGTCCTGGCGGCATCCTCGGGGTCTTCGCCTTCGTCGAGGATCAGCGCCATGATCTCGTTTTCCATCGCGAGGGTGAACTCGAGGTTCTTCAGCAGCGCGCCGACATTGGGGCATTCATCCACGTAGCCCGCGCGGGTATTGGTATAGACCGTGGCCCCCCCCAGGTCGGGGCCAAAGTAGTCGTCGCCGCCGGTCAGGTAGGTCAGGTCGTAGTTGGCGTTCATCGGGTGCGGTTCCCAGGCCAGGAAGACCACGGGCTCGTCGCGCTTCACTGCGCGACCGACCTGTGCCAGCATCCCCTGCTCCGAGCTTTCCTTGACCTCGAAGGCGCTGAGGCCAAAGGCGTCGGCGTCGATCATGTCCATGATCAGGCGGTTGCCGTCATTGCCCGGCTCGATTCCGTAGATCGTCTCGTCCAGCGCATCCGCATGGCTGGCGATATCTGCGAAGTCGGCGATGCCCAGTGCGGCGCCCACGGCATTGGTGGCCAGCGTGTATTTGGCGCCCTGCAGGTTGTCACGCACGGTATCGACGGTGCCCGCCTCACGGTAGGGCGCGATATCCGCCTCCATGGTCGGCATCCAGTTGCCCAGGAAGACGTCGATGTCGCCCTCGGCCATCGACGTATAGGTCACCGGAACGGACAGCACCTTGATGTCGGTCTCGTAGCCCAACGCATCCAGGACCAGCGTTGTGGCGGCAGTGGTGGCGGTGATGTCGGTCCAGCCGACATCCGAAAAGGTGACGCTGCCGCATTCGGCCATCGCGGTGCCCGCAACGAGGCTCAGCGCAAGCGCGGACGTGAGGGTCTTTGTCATGGAAATCTCCCTGGTTGGTTTTGCGCGTGAGTAGATCGTGCCTTTGGCCCCAATGCAACCGGGATGGAACCGGCGGCGGAAGGTCTCGCAGGTGGCGCAGCGCTGTGCCATCATCCGGCACGAGGCAATTTTCGAAAGGCAGGATCATGGCGGATCTGGAACAGCGCATCGCGCAGGGGCGCGGGGATGAACCGGCGGACAAGGTGCTGCGCGGCGGACGGGTGTTCGACCTGATCACCGGCGAGTTTCTGGAGGGCGACGTCGCGATCTGCGGCGACACGATCGTCGGCATCATGGACCGCTACGAGGGACGCGAGGTGATCGACGTCTCGGGCCTGATCCTGGTGCCGGGGTTCATCGACACCCACCTGCATATCGAATCCTCGCTGGTCACGCCCTTTGAATTCGACCGCTGCGTGGGTCCGCGCGGGGTGACGACGGCCATCTGCGACCCGCATGAGATCGCCAACGTGATCGGCGAGGCCGGCGTGCGCTATTTCCAGGAGGCCAGCCGGCACACGCTGATCGACATCAAGGTCCAACTGTCGTCCTGCGTGCCCTCGACCCACATGGAAACCGCCGGGGCCGAACTGACCGCGGCAGAGATCGCCGGGCTGATGGGGCATCCCTCGGGCCTGGGTCTGGCGGAGTTCATGAACTTCCCCGGCGTGATCCATCGCGATCCCGGCTGCATGGACAAGTTGCGCCTGTTCGAGGACGGCCATGTGGACGGGCATTGCCCGCTGCTGTCCGGCAAGGACCTGAACGCCTATGTCGCGGCGGGCATCCGGACCGAGCACGAAGCGACCGGCGCGGATGAAGCCCTGGAGAAGCTGCGCAAGGGGATGCATGTGCTGATCCGCGAAGGCTCGGTTTCCAAGGACCTGCATGCGCTGCAACCGCTGCTGAATGAACGAACGGCGCCCTACATGTGCCTCTGTACCGACGACCGCAACCCGCTGGACATCGGCGAACACGGGCACCTGGATTACATGATCCGCGAGTTGATCCGGCTGGGATCGCCGCCCCTGGCGGTCTATCGCGCGGCCAGCCTTTCGGCGGCCGAGGCCTTTGGCCTCAAGGATCGCGGCATGATCGCGCCGGGCAAACGGGCAGACATCGTGGCCATCGGATCGCTGGAGGCTTGCGACGCGCGGATGGTGCTTGCAGGTGGCGTGGTGCTCTCGGAGGCGGCCTTTTCGACGCGCGAGACGGTGGCGCCCGTGGGGCGTGCTTCGGTCAAGGCGCCGCGGGTCTCACCCGAGAATTTCCGGGCGCGGGCGAACCGGGTCGAAACGGATGTGATCGGCATCCGAGAGGGCCAGATCCTGACCGATCACCTGCACGAGGACATCCCTATCGTGGACGGTGACAAGGCGCCCGACGCGGCACGTGACCTGGTGCGCATCGCCGTGGTGGAACGGCACGGCAGGAACGGCAATATCGCGACGGGTTTCGTGAAGGGCTTTGGCCTGCAGGCCGGGGCCATTGCCTCGACTGTCTGCCACGACCACCACAACATCGCCTGCGTCGGCGTGAATTACTCCGACATGGCCGTGGCCGCCAACCGGCTGTCAGAGATCGAGGGCGGTTTCGTGGTGGCGCGGGACGGACGGGTGCTGGCCGAACTGGCGCTGCCCGTTGCAGGACTTATGAGCCTGGAGCCCTTCGAAGAGGTCCGCGCCCGGTTGGTCGATCTGCGGGCGGCGGCGAAGTCGCTGGGTGTGACGCTGGAAGAACCTTTCTTGCAACTGGCCTTCCTGGCGCTGCCGGTAATCCCGGCGCTGAAGATCACCGATCGCGGCATGGTGGACGTGAACCGCTTCGAGATCATCGGGTAAGGCAAGATCCTCCCACCGCCAGATAGTTTCGGCCCGAACGGGCCGAAACGTCATGCAATCCGATCCTTGTCCCGCTTAGAGACGGTTCAGCAGCGCAGGCGTCGGCCAGGCATCGGCGGGTAGGCCCAGTTCGCGCTGGACGTTGCGTACCGCGTCACGGGTGCCCGCACCAAGGATGCCATCGATTTCACCCACATCGTAGCCGCGCGCGGCCAGCTTGGACTGCAGGCGCTTCATCTGCTCACCCGACAGGCCCGGCTCTGGGTTGCCCGCGTCATAGACCGGCGCACCCTCCAGCCTCGTGCCGAAGTAGGCGGCGGTCAGGACGTAGGTAAAGCTCTGGTTCCACTCGAAGTAGATGCTGAAGTTCGGATAGGCAATGAAGGCCGGGCCTTTGCGGCCCTGCGGGATCACGATCGATGCCTCGAGCCGGCCATCGTCCAGTGCGCCGTGCTTGCCGCGCACGCCCAGCTGCTCCCATTCCGCAACCGTCTTGGTGGCGTGCATGCCCGTGTCGTACCAATCCAGGTCCGAGGGCAGCTCGACCTCCTGCAGCCAGGGCTCGTTCGGGCGCCAGCCGAGATGCGACAGCATCTTGGCACCGGACATCAGCGCATCCGGGGCCGAGGTCTTGGGCGTCACATGGCCGTCGCCGTCCCCATCGACACCGTTGATCAGGATGTCCTTGGGCAGCATCTGGACCATGCCGATCTCACCGGCCCAGGCGCCGGTCGTGGTGCGCGGATCGAAATCGCCGTTCTCGTACAGCTTGAGCGCCGAGAAGATCTGCGGCCGGAAGATTTCCGGGCGACGGCAGTCATGCGCCAGCGTCACCAGCGCGTTGAGCGTGTTGAAATCGCCCTGGAAGGCACCGAAATCCGTCTCGAAGGCCCAGAAGGCCAGCAGGACACCGCGCGAGAGGCCGAATTCCCGCTCGATCCGGTCAAAGACGGAATCGTAGCGGTCCGCCATCTGGCGCCCCTTATCCAACCGGTACTGGCTGATCAGCTTGCGCGAGAAGGTGATGAAGGGATCCTGGAAGATCCCCTGACGGCGATCGGCCCGCAACACGGCATCGCTTTGCTGGGCGCTGGCGAAAAACTGCCGAACCGTGGCGGGGTCATGTCCCTGCGTGACCGCCTCTTGCGCCAGACCGTCGACGAAGGCGCCAAAGCTGCCGCCGCAGGGCACGTTCTGCGCCTGAGCCGCGCCCGCCAGCATCAGTGCACCGATAATTGCCGAAAACCGCATGGAATTCCTCGCTTGCTCTCTTTGGCAGCACAGTATCAACACCGGCGCCCGGGGCAAGCATGCTTCACGGCACGGGCGCCTGATGGCGTATTCCCGACAACCGGGGCGGGTATTTACCGTTTATTCAAAATTCTCATGGCAATTAACCGTTTCTTCACTCCTGTGAACACATGATGAAGGCAAGGAACGGTTCACCGGGGATGGTCTGCCCCGGTGCTGGGTGCGAGGAGAGTCGCTTGAACGTGCTGATCGTGGAAAACAGCGAGCCGCTGGCTCAGCTGTGGCAGAGGCATATCCAGCGTGGAGGTGCCCGTGTCTGGACGGCCTCCACCGAGCAGGTCGCCTTTGACCTGCTTGCGGCACAGAGTTTCGACATCATCATCCTGGACGTGGTGCTGGATGGCGGCAACGCGTTGGCGGTCTCCGACCTGGCGCAGTTCCGCCAACCCGAGGCGCGGATCATCTTCGTCACCAACACGACCTTCTTTTCAGATGGGTCGATCTTCAATCTCTGCGCAAATGCCTGCGCCTTCCTGCCCAGCAGCACCTCGCCCGACGACCTGGCCACGATGGTCCGGCACTACGCCCGCGCGGGTTGACGCGGTTCAGGCCGCGCGCAGCCGGTCACGCCCATGCGGCGCTCCAAGATCCAGCTCCGGCCCGATGGGCACGATGCGATGCGGGTTCACTGTTTCGTGGCTATAATGGTAATGCCGCGTAATATGGTCGAAATTCACCGTCTCTGCCACGCCCGGCCACTGGTATAGCTCGCGGGTGTAGGCCCAGAGGTTCGGATAGTCGACGATCCGCGCACGGTTGCACTTGAAGTGACCGTGATAGACCTTGTCGAACCGGATCAGCGTGGTGAACAGCCGCCAGTCGGCCTCGGTGACCCGGTCGCCCATCAGGTAGCGGTTGTGCGACAGCCGGTCCTCGATCCAGTCCAGCGTGTCGAACAACGGATGAACGGCGGAGTCATAGGCCTCTTGCGTGGTCGCAAAGCCCGATTTGTAGACGCCGTTGTTCAGCGTGTCGTAGATACGTGCATTCACCGGCTCGATCGCCTCGCGCAACGCCTCTGGCCAGAAGTCCTGCGTGTTGCCGGTGATCCCGTCGAACGCGCTGTTGAACATGCGGATGATCTCGGCACTTTCGTTCGAAACGATGGTTTCGCGGTGCTTGTCCCAGAGCACCGGGACGGTGACGCGGGTCGTCGCCTGCGGATCGGCCTTGGTATAGATGTCACGCAGGAAGGGCAGGCCATAAAGTGTGTCGCCCGTGGCGCCCTTGTCGTCGGTCTCGAAGGTCCAGCCGTCGCCCAGCATGTCCGGATGCACGGCGCTGACGGTGATCAGGTCCTCCAACCCCTTGAGCTGGCGAAAGATCAGCGCGCGATGCGCCCAGGGACAGGCATAGCTGACATAGAGATGATAGCGGCCCGGTTCGGCCTTGAACCCGCCCTCGCCCGTCGGGCCGGGGGCGCCATCGGCGGTGATCCAGTTGCGCCAGCTCGACTCCGACCGCACGAACTTGCCGCCGGTCTTTCCGGTGTCATACCAGCCCTCGTGCCAGGTGCCCTCAACAAGTTGTCCCATGATGTCCTCCTTTGACCTGGCAAGGAGGTAGAGCCACAAGGCCCGCGTACCAAGGCCGACCGGCGCGCAGGGGGCCTGTGCTGACGCACAAGCCCGTTTAACGCATGAAGGTCTGCCAGACCCAGATCAGCAGCAAGGCCCCCAGCACCGCGCCCACGAGTCCCGCCAGAAGCCCGGTCATGGTCAGCAGGAAGCGCAGGACAAGGCCGCCGATCAGCGCCCCGCCGATGCCGATGGCGATGGTCGGCAGGATGCCGGTTTCCATCCTCATCATGCGGGTGGCAAGGAAACCGGCGGCGGCGCCGACGATGATGAGCCAGACGATATGCATGCGTGCTCCTGTTGGGCTGGCGCGTCTCTATGGGCAGGATAGGCGAGCGGGACGGCGGCGCAATGGGGAATTGATGAGCGCGTTGCCGGCACCCGGAGCGGCCCCGCCGCTTCTTTGGTTTTCCAAATACCCTCGGGGGAGTCGACCGAAGGGAGACGGGGGCAGAGCCCCCTGCCCGCCCGCCACAAGCCCGTCGCTTGAGGTCAGCGCCGGCGCCAGTGGGTCGGCACGATGATCAGCGCCCCGATCGAAGAGAGGATGGCGTTCACGCCGGGGCTGCGAAATCCGACACCGAACATGATGGTGACAAAGTAGAACAGGAAGGCGCCACCGATGCATATGATGATGCTTTGCAGGATGCCGTTGCGGGTGAATCCCGATTTCTCTGAGAGATAGCCGGTGATCCCGGCGATGACCACGGTGCCGATCAGGGTGGGGAACATGCGGGTCTCCTTGCGTCCGGGGGCACGATAGGGGTCCGGGCGCGCGATGCCCAGAGGGTCAACCTCCCAGCTGTGTGCCCCTGGGCAGGGGGCAACCGTTGAGGAAGGTGGCGGCGTCCTGCGCGCCCTTGCCCGCCCGTTGCGCGCGGGTGATGCGCAGGGCGCCGGTCCCGCAGGCCACGGTAAAGCGGTCGTCCAGCAGCGTACCCGGCGCGCCCTGCCCCTCTGCGGGTTCGGCGCCCAGCAGCTTTATCCGGTCACCGCCGTGCGTGGTCCAGGCCCCGGGAAAGGGCGCAAGGCCGCGAACCTGGCGCGAGATCTCCTCAGCAGGTCGGGTCCAGTCGACGGCGGCCTCGGCCTTGTCGATCTTCGCGGCATAGGTGACCCCCGCCTCGGGCTGAGGCTCAGGCACCAGGTCGTCGATCCGGTCGAGCGCCTGCGTGATGAGCTGGGCGCCCATCCGGCTGAGCCGGTCGTGTAGTTCCCCGGTGGTTTCCGTGGCCCCGATGGGCGTGGCCTCGCGCAGCAGCACCGGGCCGGTGTCGAGCCCCGCTTCCATCTGCATGATGCAGACGCCGGTTTCCGGGTCTCCGGCCATGATGGCGCGGTGGATCGGGGCTGCGCCGCGCCAGCGGGGCAGCAGCGAGGCGTGGATGTTGAGACAGCCGTGTTTCGGCGCATCCAGCACCGGCTGCGGCAGGATCAGCCCGTAGGCGACCACAATCGCCACATCGGCGTTCAGATCGGCGAATGCGGCCTGGTCCTCAGGCGATTTCAGCCGCTCGGGATGCCGGACGGGCAGGCCCAGCGCAAGGGCGCGCTGGTGCACAGGGGTCGGGCGGTCCTTCTTGCCACGTCCGGCGGGGCGCGGTGGCTGGCAATAAACGCAGGCGATGTCATGGCCCGCCGCGTGCAGCGCGTCGAGAACCGGGACGGAGAAATCGGGGGTGCCCATGAAGACAACGCGCATGTACCTGCTCCTGCGGTGATCGTATCGCGGGTGTAGCGCAGGCAGGCGGGCGGGACCAGACGGCGTCAGGCGCGTTTGCGGGCCTTGCGCAGCAGCATGTCGCGTTTCATCTTGCTGAGCCGGTCGAAATACATCCGCCCGTTCAGGTGGTCGATCTGATGCTGGACCGAGGTGGCCCAGAGACCGACAAGATCCTTGCGCACTTTCATTCCCTGCGGGTCGGTGTAGGTGACGGTCACGGCGCGCGGGCGGCTGATTTTCGCATGCACGCCGGGCAGGTTGGGGCTCGCCTCATCATGGTCACGGAATTCGACCGAGGCATGCAGGATCTCCGGGTTGGCCATGCGCAGGGGCTTGCCACGTTCCTCGGAGGCATCCACCACCGCAAGTCGCAACATCACGCCGATCTGCGGCGCGGCAAGGCCGACGCCGGGCATCGCCTCCATCGTGTCGATCATGTCATCCCAGATGGCACGGATCTCGTCGGTGATTTCAGCGACCGGCTTGGCGGCGGTGCGCAGGCGCTTGTCCGGCCAGGGAACGAAAGGACGTACGCTCATGTGCCCTGCCCTGCTTCATAGGCCGCCAAGAGCGCATCGCGCCCCGCCCGGTCCAGCCGGTCGAAATGCAGCACCCCGTCGAGATGGTCGTATTCGTGCTGGGCGATGGTGGCCTCGGCCCCTGTCAGGGTCAGTTGCCGCGCGGCGCCCGTCAGGTCGGTGAACGCAAGGGTGATCTCCGCCGGGCGGGTCACCTCTGCCGTCACGCCCGGGACGGAGAGACAGCCCTCTGTCGCCACGGCCTGTTCGTCAGAGGCCGAGAGGATCGCCGGGTTGATGCAGACAAACGGGGTCATGTCCCCCTCTTTCCAGCCCGCGTCCATGACAAAGAACCGCTGCATCACGCCGACCTGCGGCGCGGCAAGCCCACGGCCAGGCGCATCGTACATGGTTTCGAACATGTCCGTTACCAGCGTCTCGAGCGCGGCGGGGTCCTCGACAGGGGCACAGGGCAAAGCCAGGCGCGGGTCGGGCCATTTCAGGATCGGAAGGATGCTCACGCCTTTTCCCGCGCCCGCTCTTTCTTGAGCTTGACCATCTTGCGGGTGATCATCTGCCGCCGAAGCGGTTTCAGGTAGTCGATGAAGAGCTTGCCGTCGAGGTGGTCGATCTCGTGCTGGACGCAGGTCGCCCAGAGCCCGTCGAAGGTTTCGCGCTGCAGCTTGCCGTCACGGTCGAGCCACTCGACATCCACCACCTTGGGCCGTTCGACATCGGCATACTGGTCGGGGATGGAAAGACAGCCTTCCTCGTAGACGTTGCGTTCATCGCTGCTGGCCACCACCTGCGGGTTGAACATGACCAGCGGGCGCGGGTCGTCCCCGTCATCCTTTTTCGCGCAGTCCAGCACGATCAGCCGCGACAGGATACCGATCTGCGGCGCGGCCAGCCCGATGCCCGGGGCGGCGTACATGGTTTCCAGCATGTCGTCCGAAAGGCTGCGCAGTTCGTCCGACAGATCGTCGACGGGGGCACAGACCTTTTTCAGGCGGGGATCGGGGTGAATGAGGATCGGCCGTTTCATGCGCCCGATTTAAGCATCACGGACAACATAGGCAAGCGCGGCCCCTTGCACCTGACACCGGGACGGATAGCTTGCGCGTCAAAGTCGCAGAAAGGGCAGAGTCATGAGCCGGTTTGACGAGGACATCGACCGCGTAGGCACGCATTCGACCAAGTGGGACATGATGGAGAAGGTCTATGGCGTCTCGCCAGAGGACGGGCTGGCGATGTGGGTCGCGGACATGGATTTCCGCCCGCCGGACTGCGTGACCTCCGCCCTGCAGCGGATGGTCGACCACGGACTGTTCGGTTATTTCGGCCCCGATACCGCCTATCGGGACGCGATCCGCTGGTGGCTGGACACCCGGCACGGCTGGGAGATCTCGCCCGACTGGATCTTTTCCACGCATGGGCTGGTGAACGGGACGGGCCTGTGCCTGCAGGCCTATACCGAGCCGGGCGACGGCGTAGTGCTGTTCACGCCGGTCTATCACGCCTTTGCGCGGGTGATCCGCGCCGCAGGCCGCGAGGTGGTGGAATGCCCGCTGGTGATGAACAACGGCCGCTACGAAATGGACTTCGACGCCTACGACGCCATGATGACCGGGCGTGAGAAACTGGTGATGCTGTGTTCGCCGCACAATCCCGGTGGCCGGGTCTGGACAGAGGACGAGCTGCGCGGGCTGGCCGAGTTCGCCAAGCGGCATGACCTGGTGCTGGTCTCGGACGAGATCCACCACGACCTGCTGATGCCGGGCGAAAAGCACATCCCGATGGCCAAGATCGATGCGGGGATCGAGGACCGGCTGGTGATGATGTCGGCCACCACCAAGACCTTCAACATGGCGGGCAGCCATATCGGCAATGTCATCATCCCCGATGCCGCCCTGCGCAAACGCTTTGGCGAGGTCATGGCAGGGCTTGGCATGTCGCCCAACTCGTTCGGCATGGTCACGGCGACAGCGGCCTATTCGCCCGAAGGCGCGGCCTGGGTCGATGAGCTTTGCGCCTATCTCGACGGCAACAGGCGGCTGTTCGACGAGGGCGTGAACGCCATCCCGGGTGTGCAGTCGATGCCGATGCAGGCGACCTACCTGGCCTGGGTCGACTTCGCGGGGACAGGCATGGCCCCCGGGGAATTCACCCGGCGGGTGGAAAAGGAAGCGCGGATCGCCGTGAACCACGGCGAGACTTTCGGCAGTGGTGGAGAGTCCTTCCTGCGGTTCAACTTTGCCACGCCCCGGGCGCGGGTGGCCGAGGCGGTTGCAAGGCTTCAGGAGGCGTTTTCCGACTTGCAGTGAAGGTCGGACTTGCGCCCAATCCAGCCCGTCGCGCCCTTTGGGCGTGGCGGATGCGAGGGGCCAGCCCCTCGCGCTCCCCGGAGGTATTTTCAGCCCAAAGAAACACCGAAGGCGGAGCGAGGCGCGCGCCGGAGGTCACTGTCGCGGCGGGCGAGGACGATAGACCGGCAGGCGCCAGCCCAGCGTCAACGACCCGGCACGCAGCCCGATGGTCACCAGCGCCACGAGCCCCGCGCTGAGCGCGGGCGAAGCCCCGGCCCGGGTGGCCAGGACGCCGGCCAGGGATCCGGCGAGGGCACAGGTGACGTAAAGTTCCCCCTGTTTCAGTACCAGCGGCAGTTCGTTGGCGACCACGTCGCGCGCCAGCCCTCCGGCACAGCCGGTGGCGATGCCCATGACCAGCACCACGCCAACGGGTTGGCCCAACCCCTGCGCCACTCCGGCCCCGGCGGCAACGGCGACCCCCAGCGCCAGCGCGTCCAGCCAGAGGATTGCGCG
This sequence comes from Antarctobacter albus, assembly GCF_900101505.1. Classification (GTDB taxonomy): domain Bacteria; phylum Pseudomonadota; class Alphaproteobacteria; order Rhodobacterales; family Rhodobacteraceae; genus Antarctobacter; species Antarctobacter albus. The sequence continues at coordinate 145,517 of NZ_FMZI01000008.1, read as the reverse complement.
CATCCGGCTTTCAAGCAGGTGGGCGGTGAAAAAGACCAGAACGGCGGCGCCTGTCACCACGGCAAGGTAGGTCTGGTCGGCAATCCAGATCGGCGTGCGGTTCAGCAGCGTGTCGCGCAGGGTGCCCCCCCCCAGCCCCGTCAGACCGGCGAGAAAGGCAAACCCCACGATGTCCAGCTGTGCCCGGCTGGCCACCAGCGCGCCGGTCAGGGCAAAGACCAGCACGGCGGCATAGTCGAGCAGGACCAGCAGGCTCATGCGCGGTCCGCCGTCATTTCTTGAAGGGCGCCATGCCCGCGCGCGCCAGTTCGTCGGCGCGTTCGTTTTCCGGGTGACCGGCGTGGCCCTTGACCCATTCCCAGGTCACCTGGTGGCGCTTTTGCGCCTCGTCCAGCCGCTGCCAGAGCTCGACGTTCTTGACGGGTTTCTTGGCGGCGGTCTTCCATCCGTTGCGCTTCCAGCCGTGGATCCATCCGGTGACGCCGTTCTTGACGTAGGCGCTGTCGGTCACGACAGTGATGGTCGAGGGGCGGGCAAGACTTTCCAGCGCGTTGATCGCCGCCAGCAGTTCCATCCGGTTGTTGGTGGTCTTCGCCTCTCCGCCCTTCAGTTCACGCTCCTTGACGACCGTCTCGCCGTCCATCGCGCGCAGCAGGGCGCCCCAGCCGCCGGGGCCGGGATTTCCGGAACAGGCGCCATCGGTATAGGCAAAAAGCTCAGGCATGGGTGGTCACCGTGATCCAGGGGGCCATGACGTTGTCGAGGCCGAGGTCCTCACCGTGCCGGAAGGGGCCGGGCGTGAAACCCGCGGCCCGCAGGAGGCCGGTAAGTTCGGCTTCGGTGTAATAGGTATAGAGGCGGCCGAGGTCGTCGCGCTTGCTGCCGGTGCCGGTTTTCACCCCGACATGGAACAGCCCGCCCGGTTTCAGCGCGCGGTGAATGGCCGCCAGATGGCGGGGCATGGCCTCACGCGGGGCGTGCAGCAGGCTGAAATTGGCCCAGATGCCATCATAGGCAGCCGCTGCGTCCAACGCATCGAAATCGGTCTGGCGCGCGCTGACCCCGGGATGGGCCGACGCCAGTTCCACCATCGCGGCGGAGGCATCCCAGGCGTCGACATGATGCCCGGCGGCGGCAATGTGGCGCGCCGATCGGCCCGGCCCGCAGCCGAGGTCGAGCACATGCGCCTTTTCCGGCAGGGCCTCGATGAAGGCCCGAAGAGTGGCGTCCGGAGTGTCGGAGGCGGTAACGCGGGCGTAGTCCTCGGCCCGGCTGTCATAGATACGGATGGTCTCGCGGTCTGTCATGGCGGTGGTCTGGCCTTTTCCGGCGCCCTTCGCAAGCCGGTTCAGAGCAGTGCGGTGAGCAGCAGGCAGGCGACGACCAGAGCCGTCAGCAGGATACGCAACCGCATCCACCACGGCGGCGCCAATCCCCAGCGCCAGAAGGCGGCATCCAGCAGCAACAGCGCCAAAAATCCGAAGGTCAGATTGAGAGCGGCAGCGGTCTCGCCGCCGCCCGTGGTGAAAAAGGCCCAGAGCGCGGGAATGACGGAAAGCACGTAGCCGGTGGTCGCGCGGCTGCCTTCGGCCTTGGTGGCAAAGCCCCACAGCACGCCGGACATGAAGGACAGGATCACCGCACCGTAGAACAGTTGGACATAGGGGCCGACGAAACGCGGCCCAAGGAAGCCAGTGGCCCAATCGTGCAGGCCGGGGGACAGCAAGGTCAGAACACCCCAGCCGAAAGGCAGCACGCCGGCCAGGCCAAGGATCAGGGCAGAGCGGGGGATCCGGGACATGGGCGGATCAGGCCGGTTCGCGCAGAACGCGCGGCACCTTGAACTCGACATTTTCCTGCGCGGTTTCGACCAGTTCAACCGTGACGTCGTGGCGGGCGCGGAAGGCGTCGATGACCTCCTCGATCAGGACCTCAGGCGCCGAGGCCCCGGCGGTGACCCCCACCGATCCGATGCCTTCCAGCGCGCGCCAGTCGATGTCCGTGGCGCGTTGGACCAGCTGCGAATAGGCACAGCCCGCGCGGCGCCCGACCTCGACCAGGCGTTTCGAATTCGACGAGTTTGGCGCGCCCACCACCAACAGCGCATCGGCCTTTGGCGCCAGCGCCTTGACCGCCTCCTGGCGGTTGGTGGTGGCGTAGCAGATGTCTTCCTTGTGCGGGCCGACGATGGCCGGGAAACGGGCCCGGAGCGCGGCCACGATGTTGATCGTATCGTCGACGGACAGGGTTGTCTGTGTCACGAAGGCCAGGCGCTGGGGATCGCGCACCTCGACATGGGCCACGTCCTCGACCGTTTCGACCAGCAGCACCTCGCCCGGCGGCAGCTGACCCATCGTTCCCACGGTCTCGGGGTGGCCGGCATGGCCGATCATGACCATCTGCAACCCGTTCTCGTGGTGGCGGGCGGCCTCGATATGCACCTTGGAAACCAGCGGGCAGGTCGCATCGACATAGATCATTTCGCGCCTGGAGGCCTCTGCCGGAACGGATTTCGGCACTCCATGCGCGGAAAAGATCACCGGGCGGTCGTCGGGGCAGTCTTCCAGCTCCTCGACAAAGACAGCCCCCTTGGCGCGCAGATCGTCGACGACATACTTGTTATGGACGATCTCGTGGCGGACATAGACCGGCGCGCCCCATTTCTCGAGCGCCATTTCCACGATCTTGATCGCCCGGTCGACACCGGCGCAGAAGCCGCGTGGTGCGGCCAGGTAGAGAGTGAGCGGCGGCAGTCTGTCGGTCATCGCGCGGCCTTTCGTCCTGTGCTGTCCCCTGACCTAAGACCTTGGCCCCTGCTCGTCCAGTGTGCCCCTATGCCGAAGCCGGACAGGTCAAGAAGCCGGACAGGTCAAAAGGAAAGGGACGGCGCAGCGCACCGTCCCTTCTGTTCCGGGCCGCCCTGCCCTGTTACCGCCCTCTCATCCCTGTGGAGCGGTTGCCGGGGTTGCAGCCTGTGGCCTTACTTGCTCGAGGCGACCTCGAAGTTACGTTCGACCTGAGTGTCGCGCGGCGGACGACCGATGACTTCACGCAGCTCGTCGAGCTCGATGAAGTTGTCGGCCTGGCGGCGCAACTCGTCGGCGATCATCGGGGGCTGCGACCGGATGGTCGAGACCACCGAAACCCGCACGCCCTGCCGCTGGAGGCTTTCGACCAGCGGACGGAAGTCGCCGTCACCGGAGAAGAGCACGATGTGATCCACCCGCGGGGCCAGCTCCATCGCATCGACCGTCAGCTCGATGTCCATGTTGCCTTTGACCTTGCGGCGCCCTTGGCTGTCCGTGTACTCCTTTGCCGGCTTGGTCACCATCGTGAAGCCGTTGTAGTGGAGCCAATCAACCAGAGGGCGAATAGGAGAGTACTCATCGTTCTCCAGAAGCGCCGTGTAGTAGAAGGCCCGAACCATCTTGCCACGACGTGCGAATTCCTGTCTCAGGAGCTTGTAGTCGATATCAAACCCGAGAGCCTTCGCCGCTGCGTAGAGATTGGAGCCATCTATGAACAGCGCAAGCCGTTCGTCCTTGTAGAACATAAAATTTCCTTTCGTCCAATCGGCCCGCCAAGTCCGTGAGTGAGTGAGTGGTAGCGGGCGCGTCCGGCTAAGATTATGGTTTTTTCCGCGCATCGCAAGGCGCAGGGAAGTCTCAAAAGAATAGTACGTTAGGGCAAATGGCACAAGAATTCCTTATAGCACTCGGCTCGAACCTGCCGTCCAGCGCGGGCGGCAGCAGCGACACCCTGGCCGCAGCGCTGACCGCGATGGCCACCTCGGGGCTGCGCCTGCGCCGGGTCAGCCGCTTTTTCGCAACCCCCTGTTTTCCGCCCGGCAACGGGCCGGATTTCGTGAATGCCTGCGTCTCGGTGACGGGCCCCGATCACCCTGAGGTAGTATTGGACATCCTGCATGGCATCGAGGCAGAGTTCGGTCGCACCCGCGGAACGCGATGGGCCAGCCGCCCGCTGGACCTCGATCTGCTGGCCGCGGGCGACCTTGTGCGGCCCGACCCGGAAGGCCAGGCGCACTGGCGCGGGCTGCCCCTGGAACGGCAGACACAGGAGGTTCCCGACGAATTGATCCTGCCGCATCCCCGCCTGCAGGACCGTGCCTTCGTGCTGGTGCCGTTGGCGGATATCGCGTCGGGCTGGCGTCATCCTCTGACAGGCGCTACGGTGGCCGAGATGCTGGCGGCCCTGCCCCGGCAGGACCGCGCCGAAGTCATGGCCCTGTAAGGACACCCCCTTGTATCCCGGGCAAGGGCGCGGTATGTCATGCCTTTCTGAGGCCCTCGTAACAGGATAACGGAGCGCTTTTCATGGCACGCGTGACGGTAGAAGATTGCGTCGACAAGGTCCCGAACCGGTTCGAACTGGTGATGCTGGCCGCACATCGTGCGCGCGAAGTGTCCTCCGGTGCCGCGATCACGGTCGACCGCGACAATGACAAGAACCCGGTGGTCGCCCTGCGCGAGATCGCCGAGGAAACCCAGTCCGCCGACGAGTTGCGCGAGCGTCTGATCGAATCGAACCAGACCCAGATCGAGGTCGACGAGCCCGAAGAGGACGCGATGGCCCTGCTGATGGGTGCAGAGCAGGACAAGCCGCAAGAAGACGACATGTCCGAGGAAAAGCTGCTGCGCGCGCTCATGGAGGCGCAGGGCCAGGGCTGAGCCCCCGGGCCGGCGGTGTGGTGCTGACATGATCTCGGCAGAAGACCTCGTCGATCTCGTCCGCAACTACAATCCGCGCACAAACGCAGACCTGATCACCGCGGCCTATGACTATGGCCGCGAGATGCACGAGGGGCAGTTCCGCAAGTCGGGCGAGCCCTATTTTTCGCATCCGGTGTCGGTGGCGGCGATCCTGACCGAGCAACAGCTCGACGACGCCACCATCATCACCGCCCTGCTGCATGACACGATCGAGGACACGCGTTCGACCTTTGCCGAGGTCGAGCAGCGGTTCGGGCGCGAGATCGCCGAACTGGTCGATGGTGTCACCAAGCTGACCAACCTCCAGCTGTCCAGCTCCGAAACCAAGCAAGCGGAAAACTTCCGCAAGCTGTTCATGGCCATGTCCAAGGACCTGCGCGTGATCCTGGTCAAGCTGGCCGACCGGCTGCACAACATGCGCACCATCCGCGCCATGCGCCCCGACAAGCAGGTGCAGAAGGCGCGCGAGACGATGGACATCTACGCCCCGCTGGCAGGCCGGATGGGCATGCAGTGGATGCGCGAGGAACTGGAGGACCACGCCTTTCGCGTGCTGAATCCCAAGGGCCGCGACAGCATCATCCGCCGCTTCATCACCTTGCAGCGCGAAACCGGCGACGTGGTGCAGCGCATCACGACAGACATGCGCCACGAGCTGGAAAAGGCGGGCGTCGAGGCCGAGGTCTTTGGCCGCGCGAAAAAGCCCTATTCGATCTGGCGCAAGATGCAGGAAAAGAAGATCGGCTTTTCCCGCCTCTCCGACATCTACGGTTTTCGCGTCATCACCCGGTCTGAAGGGGATTGCTACGGCGCGCTTGGTGCCATCCACCAGCGCTGGAAATCCATCCCCGGCCGGTTCAAGGACTATATCAGCCAGCCAAAGACCAACGGCTACCGCTCAATCCACACCACCGTGTCGGGGCGCGACGGCAAGCGGGTCGAGGTTCAGATCCGCACCCGCGAGATGCACGAGGTCGCCGAGACCGGCGTTGCCGCGCATTGGTCCTATCGTGACGGGGTGCCGGCAGAGAACCGCTTTGCCGTCGATCCGGCCAAGTGGATCGCCTCTGTCACCGAACAGTTCGACGCCGAGGAAGACCACGACGCCTTCCTCGAGGCGGTCAAGCTGGAGATGTATTCCGACAAGGTCTTCTGCTTTACCCCCCAGGGTGACGTGGTGAAACTGCCCCGTGGCGCGACGCCGATCGACTATGCCTATGCGATTCACACGCGGATCGGGTCGAAATGCGTCGGCGCCAAGGTTGACGGCATCCGCGTGCCGCTGTGGACACGGCTGAAGAACGGCCAGTCGGTCGAGATCATTACCGCCGAGGGCCAGGCGCCGCAGGCGACCTGGCTGGACATGGCGACGACGGGCAAGGCGAAATCAGCCATCCGTCGCGCCCTGCGCGAGGCCAACAAGGAACGCTACGCCAAGCTGGGCCACGAACTCGCCCGCGCCGCCTTCGAATCGCGCGGCAAGAAGGCCACCGACAAGGTGCTGGAAAAGGCGGCGGCGACGCTGCGGCTGGAAGACACGGAAACCCTGCTGGCGCGGCTGGGCAGCGCCGAGCTGACCACCTCCGAGGTGGTCGAGGCGGTCTATCCCAACCTCGCCATCCAGGACGACGGCGAGATCGAGATGAAGCGCGCTGTCGTGGGCCTTGAACACGGGCAGGGTTTTGAGCGGGCGAAATGTTGCCAGCCGCTGCCGGGCGAACGAATCGTCGGGCTTGCGCATCGCGGGCAGGGCGTCGCCGTACACGCCATCGACTGTGCCGCCCTGGCCGACCATGAGGACCAACCGGAACGCTGGCTGGACCTGCACTGGGCCGAGGGCAAGCACCCGGCCGTCTACACGGTGTCACTTGAACTCACCATCGGCAACGATGCAGGCGTCCTGGGACGGATTTGCACATTGATTGGCGAGACCAAGGCCAATATTTCTGATTTGAATTTCCTCGCACGCAAACCGGATTTTTACCGCCTCATGATGGACATTGATCTGCGAGATGCAGAACATCTGCATTCCCTGATCTCCACGCTGGAGGCGGAAAGCCACGTGGCCTCTGTCGTCCGTCGACGCGACCCCGGGCTTGAATCGGTTCCGGCTGCGGCGACGGAAGCGGCAGAATAGGCAGGAAAGGCACAACTTGGTCTTCAAGAGACGCGACAGACGGCCCATTGGCCGGATCGTGCTCGAAGCGCTCTGGCCGCGCGGCGGCTGGGCGCGGGCGGCGCGGTATGTCCAGTTGCGTGTCAACCGCCTGCCCGATCCGCCCGACAGGATCGCGCGTGGCATCTTTGCCGGTGTCCTGACGACCTTCACGCCCTTCTACGGGTTTCACTTCTTCACTGCCGCACTGATCGCCTGGATCATGCGGGGCAACATCCTGGCCGCGATCCTGTCGACATTCTTTGGCAACCCGCTGACCTATGTGCCCATCGGCGTGATCGCGATGAAGACGGGGTACTGGCTGCTAGGTCTCGAGGCGGACAAGGATCACGGCAGCATCGGCAAGAAATTCGTCAAGGCGGGCCAGGACCTGTGGGACAATTTCATCGCCATCTTCACCCCGGACAAGACCGACTGGAGCCACCTCAAGATCTTCTACGACGAGGTATTCTTTCCCTACATGGTGGGCGGCATCCTTCCCGGGCTGATCGCGGGCACCATCGCCTATTACGTCTCGCTGCCGCTGATCACCGCCTTTCAGAACCGCCGCAAGGGAGCCATCAAGGCCAAGCTGGCCGAGCTGAAGAAGAAAAAGGCGCGCGAGGCCAAGTGACCGCCCCGGCCCGCCGGAACCTCCCGATTCCGGCTTTCATTTTCCCGCCCGCCGCTCTAGCTTTTGATCAAATTCCAGAACGGGGATCGCCATCATGACCCAAACCGGACAGCTGCGCCTTGGCGTCAACATCGATCACGTCGCAACCGTGCGAAATGCACGTGGCGGCGCCTATCCCGACCCGATCCGGGCCGCCAAGCTGGCCGAGGAAGCGGGCGCCGATGGCATCACCGCGCACCTGCGCGAGGACCGGCGCCATATCTCGGACGCGGACATCGACGGGTTGATGGAAAACCTGAGCGTGCCGCTCAACTTCGAGATGGCCGCCACCGACGAGATGCAGAAGATCGCCCTTCGTCACAAGCCGCACGCCGTCTGCATCGTGCCCGAAAAGCGCGAGGAAAAGACCACCGAGGGCGGGCTGGAGGTCGCGCGCGAAGAAAACAAGCTGGCACATTTCATCGCTCCCCTGCGCGAGGCAGGATGCCGGGTGTCGATCTTCATCGCCGCCGACCAGCGCCAGATCGAGGCCGCACATCGGATCGGAGCGCAGGTGATCGAACTGCACACCGGCGCCTATTGCGATTTCCATGCCGAGGGCCATTTCGACAAGCGCGACGCGGAACTGGAACGGATGCGCGAGATGGCAGCCTATGCGCACTCTCTGGGACTGGAGGTTCACGCCGGGCACGGGCTGACCTATGACACCGTTCAGCCCGTCGCCGCCTTCCCCGAGGTCATGGAACTGAACATCGGCCACTTCCTGGTGGGAGAAGCGATCTTTCGCGGTCTCGGCCCGGCCATCTCGGAAATGCGCCGCCTGATGGACGCCGCCCGCACCTGACCCCGGACGGACCGGTCGCCCGGTCCGCCGCATTCCTTACGATTGTCACCACTTTTTTGCCGTAAAGACGGGTATACTCGGCCCGAACGCGTGCAATTGCCCGAGGTGTCGTCATGCCCGTCATACAAATGGACCCCGAAACGCTTGCCATCGACGCCGCGGCCGCCAAGGCGGCGGGCGCCGCGGCGGCAGACAGCTATCGCACCCGCACTCCTTACCCCTATGGCAGCTTTGATGATTTCCTGCCCGCAGAGGTTCTGGACCGGGTGCTGGAAGAGCTGAAACAGCTGCCCGAGGCCGAGGACATGTTCAACCGCCCGCAGGAAAAGCTGAAGTCCAGCTACCTGCCGGAGCGGCTGCCGCCCTATACGCGTAACCTGTTCTACGTCCTGAACTCGCGCCCCTTCGTGCGCTTCCTCGAAGAGATGACCGGGATCAACGGGTTGATCCCGGACCCCTATTTCGCGGGCGGCGGCGTGCATGTGGTCGCCAACGGCGGGCATCTCGATATCCACGCGGATTTCAACCACAACCAGAAGCTCAACCTGGAACGGCGGCTGAATATCCTCATCTACCTCAACAAGGACTGGAAAGAGGAATACGGCGGCTCTTTCGAGATCTGGAACACCGACATGACGGAAAAGGTCGCGGGATTCGTGCCGCTCTTCAACCGCATGTGCTGTTTCAACACCGGCTCCGACACCTGGCACGGCAACCCCGAGACCGTGAACCACCCCGACGGAGAGCCGCGCATGTCGCTGGCGCTGTATTATTACACCGCCACCTGGGACTACACGCGCAAATCCCACACGACGCTGTTCAAACCCCGCCCCGGAACCAAGGACCAGGTCGACCGGCAGGTAAAACGCGCCGACATGCTGCAGGAAGTCCTGCCGCCGGTCATTTTCCGCAAGGTGATCGGGCGGTTGCAGCGCTTCGGCTTCTGATCAGGTCACCTAGACCACGCGAGGTCGGGAAAACCCCGCCTCGTCCCCTCGCACGGGGCCGGCTATCCTTGGACAAAGCCGTTTTGACAAGGAACCACCCGATGAAGTCCCTGATTTGCGCCCTGCCCCTGGCCTTGCTCCCTGCCCTTGCGGCGGCGCAGGAAAACATTGTCACCGTGCAGGACTGCGACTGGCAGGCCAGCGCGCGCAACATCGTCGAACCTTGGGAGGCGCACAGCCGCACCTTTTCCAACGGCAAGACCCGGCTGGCGCTGATGGACACCATCGAACCCGCAGCTGGCTGGGCCTGGATGCTGGTGCTGTCGCCGCCCTATTCGGAACTCGGGGACCGGCAGTGCAAGGTAATCGGGCTGAACGGCATGGGCTTTGCCGGGATGGAATTCGGCGCGCTGACCGCCAGCTACGACCCGGCCACGGGCCTGACCTTCACCGTTCCGGTCGACGTCTACGACCCCGCCACCGCCATGCCCGGCGCGGCGACCCTGCGCTTTACCCTGAACCAGGCCACAGGCGCCATCCACGGCGACATCTTGCCCTGAGCTTGACCTTGGCGCGGCGCCGGGGTTTGTGGGACGGGTTCCCAACCGCCCGCAGGAGGCTGACCAAATGATCCTTGGCATCGGCACCGACCTCGCCAACATCGACCGGATTGCCGGCACGCTCGATCGGTTCGGCGACCGCTTCCGCAACCGTGTCTTCACCGAGGTGGAACAGGCCAAGGCCGAACGGCGCGCGGATACGCCGGGCACCTACGCAAAACGCTGGGCCGCGAAAGAGGCCTGTTCCAAGGCGCTGGGAACGGGGCTGCGGATGGGCATCGCCTGGAAGGACATGGCGGTGTCCAACCTGCACACCGGCCAGCCGGTGATGGAAGTGACCGGCTGGGCAAAGGACAGGCTGGACGCCATGACCCCCGAAGGGTTCGAGGCCATCATCCACGTCACCCTGACCGACGATCACCCCTGGGCGCAGGCCTTCGTCGTGATCGAGGCGCGGCCACGCGGATAACCACTAGCGTTTAAGCCAGGCGCTGAACCGGCTGTCGATCGCAGAGCGGTGCTCTGCCCAGAAGTCATAGTTGTAGAGCATGGCCGTCGCGAAATTGCCTTGGCCTGTGGGAATGTGGCGCTTCATGTCCACGCCCAGATCCTTGTGACGCCCCACCAAAGTCGCAGAACTGCGCCGCGCGGGGCCGTAGGCGATATACTGCGCCTGATCCGCCAGTCGCTGGGCATCCGTCGCAAAGTAGAGAAAGTCCAGCACGCGGGCCTTGCGGTCCGCTGGCAGGCCCTTGGGGATGATCCAGCCGTCCAGGTCGATCACCTGCCGGTCCCAGAGAATATCGACCGGCAGACCGTAGTCGGCAATCAAGCTGAACAGCCGGCCATTGTAGGCAGAGCCCATGACCACCTCGCCATCCGCCAGAAGTTGCGGTGTTTCCGCCCCGGCGGACCACCAGATGACGTGGTTCTTGATCGTGTCCAGCTTGGCCAGCGCCCGGTCCTGTCCCCGTCGGGTCGCCAGAACCTCGTACAGGCGGCTTTCGGGTACGCCATCGCAGAGAAGCGCCCATTCCATGTTGTTGATCGGACGTTTTTCCAAGGCCCGTTTGCCAGGGAACCGCCGCAGATCGAAAATATCGCAGATCGAACCAGGTCGCTGACGCCCCACCAGATCGGTGCGATACCCGATGGTCGTGGAATAGGCGATCTGGGGAACGAAGCAGTCGTTGATCAGGAACTTGCCGAAATCCGCGCTGGGTGGCGTGCCGTCCGGCGCCGGTGCCAGGATACGGTCAAAGTCGATCCGTTCGGCCTGCCCACCCTCGCAGAGGCGGATCGCGTCGGCGGCCACGACATCCACCAGGTCCCAGGACCGCGCCGTGGCATCGCCCTTGCGGAGAACGCTGACAGCATTGGGGGAATCCGAATCCCAACTGACATTCAGCCCCCTGTTGCGGGCGACGTAGGGGTCGACATAAGCTTTGTCCTGGCTATGCTGGTAGGCCCCGCCCCAGCTGACAAGTTTCAGGGCATCCGACATCCGCACATTGGGTTTCGGCCTGGGTTGGGGCGCTTTCGCCACGGAGCGCGCCGCCATCAAATCGAGCATGGTCTTTGCGCTCTTGCCGGCAGGGGTGACCGGGAATTGCCGAAGCACTTCGGTCAACGCGCGTTTGCGCGCCGCATCATCACCCAAGGCCAGCGCGGCGATCAGCGCGTCCGAGGCCCGCTCTTCGGGGCTGCGTTGCCGGGGCGCCATCAGGTCCAGCGCGTTGCGCGCGCTTCTTGCCGCGCGGCTGTCGGGGAATTGCGAAACCACGTCTTCCAGCGCCGCGCGCCGCGCCTCGATTCCGTCCAGTTGCAGCGCCTCGGTGAGGGCTTCCTGGGCCAGGGTCTCGGGGTCCGGCTTGGGAATGACGACCGGCGCGGGCGCCGCCTCGGCGTGGAACCCCAGGCCAAGCGCGGCCTCGACCGCCGCGATCTTGTGCCCGCCGTTGAAGCCGCCGCGCCCGTGCAACCCACCCTGGTTGTGCAGTCCGACAACGGCCAATGAACGCGCGTCCAGCAGAAGAGAGCCGGAAGACCCGCCCGTCGTCTCGCAGCTGTGGCGCAATTGCGAGGCCGCTTCGGGCAGCTTGCCCTGGTCCGGGTGCACCTGGCAGGTGCCGGATGAAAACTGCTGCGGATCACCGTTCGGGTGGTGGATCATGGTCAGCGCGCGGCGTGGGCGGACGCGCGGCTGCATCACCATCGGCACATGCCCGCCCAGCGCCTCGTTCGCATCCGCGCCGAAGATCTGCAACACCATCGCGTCAAGCCCTTCGTCCCGCGCCAGCTCTCGCGTGGAGACGGCATAAGTCTTGACGTCACCGGTGAAATCCGCCGCCGTGTAGCCAAAGTTGATGCGCGCCTCCTGTACGAAGGTGAACCCGGCCTCGACCATGACGTCGTTGTAGAAACAGTGGTTGTTGGTCAACAAACGGTTGCCAGGCAGGAGCGCGGCGGTACAGGTGGTCATCTGCGGGCTTTTCAGCGTCCGGGTCTGACCGTTGAGCGTCACCGTCCGCGGCTTGCCATCCGGTGTCATCAGGCAGACATCCAGCCGTCCGATATAGCGCGCGATCTCTTGCACGTCGTCCGGAGCCTCGGCAATCGGGCGCCAGAAACCGCCCCGTTCCGACGCCCCCTGGATCAGCGCCTGCAGGGCCGAACTTTGCGTATCGATGCGAAAGGAGAACTTGCAGCCTTCGAAGGCGCTGGCACTGTGTCCGGCGAGCACAATGAGCAGCGTGGCAAGAAGGCGAGGCAAGGTCATGATGAAATCCCGGATAGATCCGACAATTCACAAACCGTAGCAAGCGCCGCCCTGCCCGGTCAACGCCCGGCCCTCCCGCCTTGACACGCCCTGCCCCGCCGCCCATGAAGCGCCGGACAGGTGAGGCAAAGGGCAGATCACATGGCGAAGGAAGAAAAGAAGGGCGGTCTTGTCGAGACCATCAAGACGGTGGTCTACGCGCTGCTGATCGCGGGCGTTTTCCGCACCTTCCTGTTCCAGCCCTTCTGGATCCCCTCGGGGTCAATGAAGGACACGCTGCTGATCGGCGATTTCCTTTTCGTCAACAAGATGGCCTATGGCTATTCCTACGCCTCCTGCCCCTCGATCATCATCCCGCGCTTTGGCATCAACGTCGATGCGCAGGATTTCTGCGGCTGGGCCGATGGCGACAACAAGCGCCTCTTTGGCGGAGAGCCCAAGCGTGGTGACGTGGTCGTGTTCCGCCACCCGGTGTCGGGCCGCGATTTCATCAAGCGGCTGGTCGGCCTGCCAGGCGAACGCATCCAGATGCGCAACGGCGTGCTGCACATCAACGGCGCCCCGGTCGAACTGACCCCCGACGGCACGTTCGAGGAACTGGCCGCGCCGCAGGGGCCGCAGGGCCTGCGGCCGCGCTGTTCCAACGGCACGGTCGGCGACGGCGCCACCTGCATCAAGGAAAAGCTGATCGAGACGCTGCCCAATGGTGTCAGCCATTCGATCCTGAACATCGGCATGCAGGGATCCGACAATACCCCGGTCTACACGGTTCCCGAAGGGCACTACTTCTTCATGGGGGACAACCGCGACAATTCTTCGGACAGCCGCGTGCCCAATATCGCCAACGGGGTCGGCTTTGTTCCCTATGAAAACCTGATCGGCCGGGCGGATCGGATCATGTTCTCCTCCGCCGGACGCTCGATGCTGTTTTTCTGGACCTGGCGCAGCGACCGGTATTTCCAAGTAATCGAGTGAGCTTTCTGACTGCAGCCCTCGACTGGCGCGGCCTGACCGGCCGCGCCGGTTTCGTTCTGGCCGCCGCGCTGGTGGTGGGCCTGATGGTGGCGCAGGCGCAGGTCCCTCCGCTCAGCCCCGCCGGGGCGGGTGTGGCACTGGCCGCGGCGGCGGCCACCCTTTTGTTCTGGGGTCATGCACGGCGGCGTTTGCGCGCCATGGGTTGGTCCGGCTGGTGGATGTGGGGGCTGGCGGTGCCGCTGGTCTCGCTTGCGCTGGTGGCAATCATGGCGGTGCGCCGCAACAGGCCCGATGCGGTGCCGGGTCCCTTCAGCCAGGCGGGCCGGGCGCTCGTCTGGGTCATGGTCGCCCTGATCGCCAGCCGCGTGGCCTGGGCGCCCTACATCATCCCCACCGGCAGCATGTCGCCCACCCTGCAACCGGGCGACTACGCCCTGGCCACCCGCAGCCTCACAGCGCCAGAGCGAGGGGCGGTGGTGGTCTTTCGGCATCCGGTCAGCGGGCAGGATTTTCTCAAGCGGGTGATCGGGCTGCCCGGCGACCGGGTGCAGATGCGCGACGGTCAGGTGATGCTGAACGGCACACCCGTGCCGCAGGCCCCGGCCCCGGACTGGAGCGAACCGAACCGCCCCACGGCCATCGGGACCCGTCCGCGTTGCCTGACCCCGACGGCCCCCGGCGCCCCTTGCATCAAGCAGGCGGCACGTGAAACCCTGCCCGGCGGCGCCACCTACACCGTGCTGAACATCGGCACGCAACGCACCGACGACACCGTCGAATTCCGCATCCCCGAAGGCCACCTCTTTGTCCTTGGCGACAACCGCGACAACTCGCTGGACAGCCGCATCACGCAAGGATTGGGTGGCGTCGGGCTGGTTCCCCTGGCCCATGTTGCAGGCCGGGTGCGTCTGGTGCTCTATTCGCAGGAAGGGCGCGAAGGGCGCCTGCTAAGGACAGTCGAATGAAGGTATCCGCCGAACTCATCGCCCTGCAGGAGTCGCTGGGCCACCGTTTTGCCGACCCGCGCCTGCTGCGCCGCGCCGTCACCCATGCATCGATGTCCGGGCCGGGGCGCGAGGACAACCAGCGGCTGGAATTCCTCGGCGACCGGGTGCTGGGACTGGTCATGGCGGAGGCGCTCTTGGAACGCGACCGCGCCGCCACGGAGGGCCAGATGGCACCCCGCTTCAACGCGCTGGTGCGGAAGGAAACCTGCGCCGATGTCGCGCGCGAGGTCGGCATCGGCAACGCGCTGAAACTGGGGCGGTCGGAACAGCTGTCCGGCGGGCGGCGCAAGATGGCGCTTTTGGGTGACGCGATGGAGGCGGTGATTGCCGCAGTCTACCTGGACGCCGGGTTCGAGGCGGCACGCGCCCTGATCCTGCGGCTCTGGGACAAGCGCATCGACGCGGTCGAGGAAGACGCCAAGGATGCCAAGACCGCCTTGCAGGAATGGGCTCAGGCGCGCGGCCACCAGCCGCCCAAGTATGTCGAAACCGCCCGCAGCGGTCCGGATCATGCTCCGGTCTTCACCATCGAGGTGCGCCTGCCCGACGGCACCTCTGCCGAGGCCACAGCAGGCAGCAAACGCCAGGCCGAACAGATGGCCGCCCGTATGCTGCTGGACAAGCTGACCGCCTGAGCCAACACCCGCCCGCTCTCCCCGCAAGAGGGCCACCGCCTCAGACGAAGCGCGCAGTGCCCGGTCAAAAGCCCGCGGCTGCTCCTGTTCAAAGCCCTTCCCTGACAGCATTTCGCACATGTCACGCATGACACCGGGCGGTTCCATATCCCGCGCCTGCCAGATCCGAAGCGCCAGATAGCGCGGTTCGGCCTGCGGTTCCTGCCCGAGACGCCCGGCGCACCGCTGTTCGACCGCTTCTGGAGAGGCCAGTGCCTCGGCAAGGGGCAAGACCCCGGACCGCATCCAGTCGGTGACGGCCCGATGGTCCCCGTGTCCCCCGGATGGATATGCACCTGCTCTTCCAGCATGCAGATACGTGACACCGTCGGCACGCCGAAACGCACCCATTTCATCCCGAACCCGAGGCAGATCAGACAGTCCACCAGATGCCAAAAGACCTGCGCGACCCCCGACAGCCGCAAACAGCCTGCCCCGAACGCAGACTCTGGTCCACCGGATGAATGCGCTGTACCGCTATACGCATCTCAACGCAGGGGTCACGCATGACCGACAATCTAAAAGGCAGCCTCTGGATGATGCTCGCCATGCTCGGCTTCGGGGTCGAGGATGCCTTTTTCAAGGCAGCAACCGGCACCGGCGGCATTTCACCAGGTCTGGGCACGGTCCAGTTCGGCCTGCTGGCGATGACGATCTACGCCGTCCAGGCCCGCCGTCGCGGCGTGCCGCTCTGGGATTCGGCCTACCTGCAAAAGGGACTGCTGATCCGCACCGGGTTCGAGATCCTGGGTCGGCTCTTCTTTGCCCTCAGCCTGGCCTATACGCCGCTCTCGACCACCTCGGCCATCCTGCAGGCCGCGCCGCTGGTGGTCATGCTCTCGGCCGGGCTGATCCTGGGCGAACGCATCGGGCCGCACCGCTGGCTGGCCACCGCCGTGGGATTTGCCGGTGTGCTGCTGATCATCCGCCCCTCGCCCTCGGGGATCGAACCCAACGCCGTCTTTGCCCTGCTCGGCATGATCGGTTTCGCGGGCCGCGACGTGGCCACCCGCACCGCGCCCGCCCATATCCGCCCGTCGCAACTGGGTGTGCTGGGCTTTGCCGTGGTCACCTTCGCGGGCCTCGTCATCATGACCTTCGAACCTGCGCCCAGCCTGCCGACCCTGCCCGCCACGGCGATGATCTGCGGCACGGCCGTGGCCGGGGTGATCGGCTATACCGCGCTCACCACCGCCATGCGCACCGGCGAGGTCTCTGTCGTGGCCCCCTTCCGCTATTCGCGCCTGCTGGTGGCGCTGGTCCTGGCCTACACGGTCTTCGGCGAACGCCCCGACACGATGACCCTGAGTGGCGCGGCGCTGATCGTCGCCTCGGGCATTTATTCGCTCTGGCGCGACGGGCGGAAACGGACCACCATCAGCCGCGCAGCCCCCTGAGACCGCCCGCCACATGCGAATCCTCTGGCCTTGACGCCTCATCTGGCCTAGGGGAGGCACTTCGAAATCGCATTCGGACAGATCTGTCATGACCACACGCGCCGGCTTCATCGCCCTGATCGGAGAGCCCAACGCAGGCAAATCCACCCTCACCAACGCGATGGTGGGGGCCAAGGTCAGCATCGTGACCCACAAGGTCCAGACCACCCGCGCCCGCATCCGTGGCGTCGCGATGGAGGGCGACAGCCAGCTGGTCTTCGTCGACACGCCGGGCCTGTTCAAACCGCGCCGCCGGCTGGACCGCGCGATGGTGGCCGCCGCCTGGGGCGGCGCGGCGGATGCCGATGTCATCGTGCTGCTGATCGAGGCGCACCGCGGCATCACCGAAGGCGTCGAGAGCATCCTCGAAGGCCTGAAGGACCTGCCTCGGAACCGCACCGTTGCCCTCGCCATCAACAAGATCGACCGCGTCGAGGCGCCTGCCCTCCTGGCCCTGACCCAGGCCATGAACGAGCGTTACGAATTTGCCCGGACCTTCATGATCTCCGCTGAAAAGGGCTACGGGATCGAGGACCTGCGCCACTGGCTCGCCGACGAAATGCCCGAAAGCCCCTGGCTCTACCCCGAAGACCAGATCGCAGACCTGCCGATGCGCATGATCGCCGCCGAGATCACGCGCGAGAAGCTGACACTGCGCCTGCACCAGGAACTGCCCTACCAGCTGACCGTCGAGACCGAGAACTGGGAAGAGCGCAAGGACGGCTCGGCCCGCATCGACCAGGTGATCTATGTCGCCCGCGACGGCCACAAGGGCATCGTCCTGGGCCACAAGGGCGAGACGATCAAGGCCATCTCCAAGGCCGCCCGCGAGGAACTGACCGAATTCCTCGGTCGTCCCATCCACCTCTTCCTGCAGGTCAAGGTCCGCGAGAACTGGCTCGAAGAGGCGGAGCGCTACTCGGAAATGGGGCTCGACTTCCGCGACGGCAACGCCTGATGGCGCGGCTGACCGCGCGGTTCTGGGTGGATGCCTACCTGGCGCGCCTGCGTCTGATGGACATTCCCGCCTTCGTCACCGCCCACGGCGACGACACCGCCGGCGCCGTCCTGGTCAAGCTCAACACGCTCGACGGTCAGGCCCGCGCCTTCACCCGCGGCTTCGACCTCGCCAGCGGCGACCGCAAGTGGACCGACCTCACCTCCGGCCAAGAAGCAGAGGTCGACGAGACGATCACCCGCCAGCGCCGTTTCGATCCAGACCTCTGGGTGATCGAGGTCGAGGACCGCCTTGGCCGCCACCTGCTCGACGATCCCACCCTGGCCTGACCAGCAGGCTTCTTCTTGGCAGAAATACCCCTGCCCGAGGCCCCGCAAAGGGGCCGAGACACCCTGCGCAGCCGCAGGCTGCACATTTGGATCACGGCTTGCCAATCGGCGCGCGCGGGCCGATCTTTCACTGCATGGACTGGCGCGACACGGGCATTCTTCTCAACACGCGGAAACACGGCGAGACCTCGCTGATCCTCGAGGTCTTCACGCCGCAACATGGTCGTCATGCAGGCGTGTTGCGGGGCGGCACCTCGCGCAAGCTGGCGCCGCATCTGCAACCCGGCGCCCAGCTCGACCTGTCGTGGCGGGCGCGGCTCGAGGATCACATCGGCAGTTTCACCGCCGAGCCTGAACGCTCGCGCGCCGCCGCCGCGCTGGGGGACCGGCTGGCGCTGGCCGGGCTCAACGCGGTCACCGCGCTGCTGGCCTTTTGCCTGCCCGAACGTGAACCACACCCCGCGCTTTACGACAGGTCCGAAAAACTACTGGATCTGCTGGATCGCCCGGATCTCTGGCCCCTGGCCTACCTGCAATGGGAACTGGCGCTGCTGGAGGAACTGGGCTTCGGCCTCGACCTGACGCAATGCGCGGTCACCGGCGCGATCGAGGGGCTGGACTATGTCTCGCCCCGGTCGGGAAGGGCTGTCACCGCCCTGGGCGCCGGGGAATGGGCCGACCGGCTGCTGCCCCTGCCGCCGGTCCTGCGGGGCGAGGGCGAGGCCGGGGATGAAGAAATCCTGACCGCCTTGGAAACGACCGGGTTCTTCATGGAAAACCGGCTGGCGGCGGAATTGCGGGACAAACCTCTGCCACCCGCGCGGGCCGCCCTGATCGCCCGGCTCAGGGCGCGGGGCTGAACACCAGCTCGACGCCCGCCGCGTCGCGCAATACCAGTTGGTCGTCGCGCAATTCGGCCTGCGTCACCTGCTGCAGCGCCATGACGAAGGCGTGTTCCTGTGCCAACTCGGGGCAGGCCCGGCGGGTCATCCGCAACGGGCCAAAACTCAGATCGGGCCATGCCCCTTCGACCTTGCCGCCAAAACTGTTGCAGGGCGCCTTGCCGTTCACCGTGCCCGGTGTGGTCAGGTCCAGCGAGGCGTCGAAATCCACCGACGCGCCGCCCATGCTCTGCAGCACCCAGCGCGCATTTTCAGGATGCAGGGTCATGCCCGCCCAGGCGCCCGGGACAAGCGCCGAAAGAAGTCCCGCCAGGATGAGTCCACGCATGTTGCCCCCGCTTTGCCTCACCCAAAGGTGGGGTGTCGGGACAGTGCGTGCAAGCCTTCCCCCTTCCCCGAGAACCGGATAGAGAGGCTGCGATGAAACTGACATTGCCCAACCTTCTCACCATCCTGCGCCTGCTCGCCGCGCCCGGCGTTGCGGTGATGTTCCTGTATTTCTCGCGCCCCCTGGCGGACTGGGCCGCGCTGATCCTCTTCCTGGGGGCCGCGGTGACGGACTGGCTGGACGGCCACCTGGCGCGCAGCTGGCAACAGGAAACCAAGCTGGGCGCCATGCTGGACCCGATCGCGGACAAGGCGATGGTGGTCATCGCGCTGATGGTGATCGTCGGGTTTTCCTCCTGGTCGCCCTGGCTGGTCCTGCCGGCCACTGTGATCCTCTTCCGCGAGGTCTTTGTCTCGGGCCTGCGGGAGTACCTGGGCGACACCGCCGGAACGCTGAAAGTCACCAAGCTGGCCAAGTGGAAGACCACCGCGCAGATGGTGGCCATCGCGGTGCTCTTTGCACAAGGCGTGTTTGAGCACTACCTTGTCATGTCGAGCATGGGCATGGATGACCAGATCATCGGCCAGATTCTCGACGGTGAGATCGAGGACGAGATGGGCTTGCGGTGGAAACTGCAGGGCATGATCTGGTCCGGCAAAGGCGGGCTGACCCTGCTCTGGATTGCCGCCGCGCTGACGCTGATCACGGGGTGGGACTATTTCCGCAAGGCCTTGCCCTTTCTTAAGGAGGATCGCTGATGGACGTGCTGTATTTTGCCTGGGTGCGCGAAAGGATCGGTCTGCCCCGCGAAAAGGTCGAGACCGAGGCCGCGACCGTGGCCGCGCTGGTCGAGGAACTGCGCGCGCGCGAAGACCGCTATGCCGCCGCCTTCGAAGACCTGAGCGCCCTGCGCGTGGCCGTCGACCAGGAACTGACGGATTTCGATGCCCCGCTGGCGGGGGTGCGCGAAGTGGCCTTCTTTCCGCCGATGACCGGGGGCTGAGGGCCATGCGTGTCGTAGTTCAGGAGGCCCCGTTCGATTTCGGCGCCGAGGCGGCGGGCTTTGCCGCGGGTCGGCACGACATGGGCGCGGTCGTCACCTTCACCGGCATCGTCCGAGACCTGCAGGGCGGCGGGCTGGAGGCGATGGAGATCGAGCACTATCCCGGCATGACCGAGAAAGCCCTTGAAAAGATTGCCAAAGAGGCGGTCGAGCGTTGGGCGCTGGGGGATGTGCTGGTGATCCACCGTCATGGCCGGATGGAACCCGGTGAACAGATCATGATGGTCGCGACGGCGGCGCCGCACCGCAAGGATGCCTTCGAGGCGGCGGAGTTCCTGATGGACTACCTGAAGTCGCGGGCGCCGTTCTGGAAAAAAGAATTCAGCGCGGAATCAAGGGCTTGGGTCGCGGCGCGGGACGAGGACGAGGACGCGTTGCGGCGGTGGTAACAACCGGTCG
This sequence comes from Antarctobacter albus, assembly GCF_900101505.1. Taxonomy (GTDB): domain Bacteria; phylum Pseudomonadota; class Alphaproteobacteria; order Rhodobacterales; family Rhodobacteraceae; genus Antarctobacter; species Antarctobacter albus. The sequence continues at coordinate 124,797 of NZ_FMZI01000008.1, read as the reverse complement.
GTTTTGGTAACTTCTCCTGACCAGCGGAAGGAACGCGCGATGCCCTTCGAAAAAGTCCAGGCCGAGAAGCTCTCGAAGACCGTTGTCCGGCAGATCGAACTGCTGATCCTGCGCGGTGTGCTGCGCCCCGGCGAGCGCCTGCCCTCGGAACGCGACCTGTCGGAACAGCTCGGCGTCTCGCGGCCCTCGCTGCGCGAGGCAGTGTCGGAACTGCAGGCGCGCGGGTTGCTGACCTCCAAGGCCAGCGCGGGCATCTTCGTCACCGGCGTCCTGGGGTCGGCCTTTTCCGAACCGCTGATCCAGCTTTTCGCCAATCACGACGAGGCGGTCTTTGACTACCTGTCGTTCCGGCGCGACCTGGAAGGACTGGCCGCGGAACGCGCCGCGATTCACGGCACCGACAGCGATCTTGCCGTGATCGCAGCGGTTTTCGCCAAGATGGAGGCGGCCCACGTCAAGCGGAACCCGGCCGAGGAGGCCGGGCTGGACGCCGAGTTTCACCTGGCGATCATCGAGGCCAGCCATAACGTCATCATGCTGCACATGATGCGGTCGATGTACCAGTTGCTGCGCGAGGGCGTGTTCTACAACCGCCAGGTCATGTTCAAGCAACGCACCACAAGGGCCAGCCTTCTGGACCAGCACCGCGCCATCAACGACGCGCTGCAGGCGCGCGACGCCGCCGGGGCGCGGGCGGCAGTCGAGGCACATCTGGACTACGTCGAGGCGGCGCTGAGCGCGGACAGGACCGCCGAAAAGAACGAGGCCATCGCCCGCCAGCGGCTACGCCGGGAAAGCGAGCGCCGCTAGGCTGCGGCGCGGGGAGCGGTCAGGAAGACTGACCATCGGGCGCACCCTATCCCCAAGGCCGCCACAGAGCCACAGATCGGGACGCGGCCAGCGCATCATGTACGTTTTGTACAAAACGTACTTCGTTTTCAGCATTTTGTACAAAACACCCGCTCAGGTTGTTTCGCAGGACTCTTCGCCCGGCACACGGAGCAGGAAGCGCCGCACGGCATCCTGATGTTCGGTCGCAATCCCGGCGCGGGCAATGACCCATTCCGCCGCTTCGGAGATGTCCAGCGTCACGATCGTGTTCTCTTGTTTGCGCACACCGGACAGTTCGAAATAGGTGGCTGACATCCGCATCATGCCAAAGTTGGTGTCATTACTGACGACATAGGCGGCCAGGGAGCCGGTCTCTCCGAAGCCCAGCGCCTTGAGCCGCGCGGAATAGCGGCGCATGTCTTCGCCGGTGAACCGCGCCATATCAGTCTTGCGCATGTCGAAGACGACGGGACGGGTCATGTCCGCGGCAAGACCGCCGGCAGCCCGGACCGCGACAAAGGCTTCGATCGACTCGTCCAGATCGACCTCGCCCGACAGGTGCCAGTACCGGATGCCCGGCACCTCCAGAAAGTCGTGAGATATCATCGGGCCTCTCTGATAGCCAGCCGGGTTTCCCCAAGGGAAACCAGAATTTCAGGGCCTCTGCCCGGATGCAAGCCCGCCAGGGGGAAATCCGGAAACAAAGGCAGGTTTCCGATACCCCTTGACGAAAAAACCCGGGCGCGAGCGCCCGGGCCAGTGGTCACAAAAGCTGAGAGGAAGGAGAACCTCAGCCCTTGGAGAACTCGGGGTATGCCTCCATACCCAGCTCGGCCATATCGAGACCGGTGATCTCTTCCTCTTCCGAGACACGGATGCCCATGACGGCCTTGAGGATGACCCAGACGATCAGCGATGCGACGAAGGTGAACACACCGTAGCCGATGATGCCGATGATCTGCGTCGAGAGGCTGGCGTCACCGTTGTAGAAGACCACGGCAATGGTGCCCCAGATGCCGGCGCAGAGGTGCACCGGGATGGCGCCGACCACGTCGTCGATCTTGAACTTGTCCAGCATCGGCACGGCGAAGACCACGATGACACCGCCGATGGCACCGATCCAGAGCGAGCCGAAGAGCGTCGGCGCAAGCGGTTCGGCGGTGATCGAGACCAGGCCCGCCAGGGCGCCGTTCAGGACCATCGTCAGGTCGACCTTCTTGTACATGATCTGGGTCAGGATCATCGCGGCGATGGCACCGGCTGCGGCGGCCATGTTGGTGTTGGCAAAGATGCGCGACACGTCCGACACGTCACCCACGGTGCCCATTGCCAGCTGCGAGCCACCGTTGAAGCCGAACCAGCCCAGCCACAGGATGAACGTCCCCAGGGTTGCCAGCGCCAGGTTGGAACCCGGGATCGGGTGCACCTTGCCGTCCTTGCCGAATTTGCCGATCCGCGGGCCAAGTACGATGGCACCTGCGAGCGCGGCCCAGCCACCGACCGAGTGCACGACCGTCGAGCCGGCGAAGTCGGAGAAGCCCATTTCGGACAGCCAGCCGCCGCCCCACTGCCAGGAGCCGGAGATCGGGTACATGACACCGGTCAGCACGACGACGAAGACCAGGAAGGGCCACAGCTTGATCCGCTCGGCCAGCGCGCCCGACACGATCGAGGCGGTGGCAGCGACAAAGACCAGCTGGAAGAAGAAGTCCGAACCGATCGAGGCGTAGTCAAGCGCCGCGTCCGCGGCAGCCACACCAACCGGGTCCAGCACGGTCGGGCTGAAGAACGGGCCGATATAGCCGGTCATGATCCAGCCGTCGCCCGGGTACATCAGGTTGAAACCGATGAGCCAGTACATGATCGCAGCAACCGAGTAGAGCGCGATGTTCTTGGTCATCTGCATGGTGACGTTCTTGGACCGCACCAGGCCGCCTTCGAGCATGGCAAAGCCCGCGGCCATGAAGAACACCAGGAAACCCGCCATGCAGAACAGCAGGGTCGTCATGATGTAGGGGCCGATCTCGTCGAAACCGGGCGCTGCGGCCTCGGCGTCCTGTGCCAGGCCCATGCTCGGCAGGGCCAGCAGAAGCGCGGCCGGCGCAAGCGTCTTGAGAAGTTTCATGTCGTTATCCCTCATGATGAACTGCGCGCCTCAGAGCGCGTCTGCGTCGGTTTCGCCGGTGCGCACGCGCACGGCTTGCTGAACGTCGAGCACGAAGATCTTGCCGTCACCGATCTTGCCGGTCTGCGCGGTGGTCTTGATGGTCTCGATCACCTGGTCGGCCATCGACGACGACACGACGATTTCAAGCTTGATTTTCGGCACGAAATTCACGGCGTATTCTGCGCCGCGGTAGATTTCGGTATGGCCGGACTGAGAGCCGAAGCCCTTGATTTCCGTTACCATCATGCCGCGCACGCCGATGCCGGTCAGGGCTTCGCGCACCTCTTCCAGCTTGAACGGCTTGATCGTTGCAATGATCAGTTTCACCTTGGTCCCCTTCGGTCTGGCAGGGTCGCCCCTGCATTGCACCCGCAGCAAAACTGGTCCGGGGCCTCGAAATGAAGGGATCGGCCCGAAATTCGGGCGAACTTTCGGGCCAAAGAGTCTAATTTTTAGGCGATAAGTATTCGACGCACATTATTTAATCGGAAAATAAACCCGTCTGGCGTTCAGCGATGGTCAACATTCCCGGCCGGGACAGGTAGAGTCGGGACCAAAGAAGAGTGACGGGCAGATCTTGATGAGTTCCTCGAAGGGCAAATCCGGCCGCTTGGTGGCCGATCGGCGCTATCCGCGCAAGGCCGGGCAATCCGCCGCAAAGCCGGCGCAAGGCCGCAAGACCAAAACGCGGCGCAAACCCGCCCGGCGGCAGCGGCGCGGCGGCATCCTGGGCTTTTTCGGCGCTATCCTGCGCTGGATCCTGCGGCTGGTCTGGCGGGTGACGTTGTCGGCGACGGTGGTCGTGGCGCTGATCCTGGGATCGGCGGTGCTGTATGTCTACAGCGGGCTGCCCGAACTGTCGGAGGTGACGGACGGGCGCGCGCGGGGCTCGGTGACGCTGCTGGACCGGGACGGCAAGGTCTTTGCCCTGCGCGGCGACCAATTCGGCGGCGCGGTGACCGCGGACACCGTGTCCGAGCACCTCAAGAACGCCGTGGTGGCGACAGAGGACCGGCGGTTCTACTGGCACTTCGGTGTCAGCCCGCGCGGCGTGGCCAGCGCCATCCGCATCAACCTGCGCGAGGGGCGCGGGCCGCTCTCGGGGCACGGCGGCTCGACGATCACGCAACAGACCGCGAAACTGCTGTGCCTGGGCGTGCAGTACGACCCCGACGAGTGGGAGTCAGAGGCCGACTACGTCGCCGACTGCCGTCGCGGCTCGTTGTCGCGCAAGGCGCAGGAGGCGATCTATGCCATCGCGATGGAGGCCAAGTACACCAAGGACGAGATCCTTTCGATCTACCTCAACCGCGCCTACATGGGCGGCGGCGCCTATGGCGCCGAGGCCGCCGCACAGCGCTATTTCGCCAAGCCGGCGGCGGCGCTGAACCCGGCAGAGGCGGCGATGCTGGCGGGGCTGCTCACCGCGCCCTCGACGCTGGCGCCCACCTCCAACCTGCAGCGCAGCCAGGACCGCGCGGCCACGGTGCTGCGGCTGATGTACGACCAGGGCTATCTTGGCGAAGAGGACATGCGCCACTACCAGGAGAACCCGGCAGTGCTGGCGCAGGGCGCGCGCAACCTGGGCGGCGGCTATTTCGCCGACTGGATCATGTCGTCGGACATGGACTACCTGATCGGCGACACGACAGAGGACGTGATCATCGAAACCACGCTGGACCAGCGCATCCAGCGCGCCACCGCCAGCGCGGTCGACAAGATCTTTGCCGAGAAGGTCCGCGAGGGATCGAAGGCGCAGGTGGCGGTGATCGTCATGTCGGCGGACGGCGCGGTGCGCGGCATGGTCGGCGGACGCGACACCGATGCCACCGGCCTGTTCAACCGCGCCACGCAGGCGGTGCGCCAGACCGGATCGGCCTTCAAGCCCTTCGTCTACGCCACGGCGCTGGAACTGGGCTATTCGCCGCTGGATACGGTCGTCGACGAACCCTATTGCCTGAACATCCCCGGCTCGGGCCAGTGGTGCCCCGAGAACTATTCGCGCCAGCACTATGGCCGGGTAAGCTTGGCCGAGGCGTTGCAGAAGTCGCTGAACATCCCGGCGGTCAAGGTTTCGGAAACCGTGGGCCGTGACCTGGTGCTGCGGGTGGCGCGCGACTTTGGCATCCACCGCGAACTGGCGGACACACCCGCGCTGGCGCTGGGTGCCGCCGAGGCGACCCTGCTGGAGATGACCGGCGCCTATGCGGGCATCCTGAACGGCGGGTCGTCGGTGCGGCCCTACGGCCAGGAACTGATCCGCTACAAAGGCGCGTCGGACCCGCTGATGGAGGCCAGCGGCGGCATGGGCGAACGGGTGATCCGCGAAGAGGCCGCGCAACAGCTGGTCTGGATGATGCGCCGGGTGGTGGCCCAGGGCACCGGCGGCCGCGCCGCCCTGCCCGACCGCCAGGTCGCCGGCAAGACCGGCACCAGCCAGGAGGCGCGCGACGCCTGGTTCGTGGGCTTTACCGCCGATTACGTCGCCGGGGTCTGGATGGGCTATGACGACAACACGCCGCTGACCGGTGTCACCGGCAGCGGGTTGCCCGCGGAAATCTGGCACGAGGTCATGCTGCGGGTCCACGACGGTCTGCCGGTGAGCCCGCTGCCGATGATGGAACCGGTGCCGCCCAAGGTCCCCGAGCCGGAGCCCCAGCCGGTTCCCCGGCAGCCTCAGCGGCGCGATTCCATCCTGGAACAGGTGTTGCGGGACATTCTGGGCGGCAACTGAGGCCATCTGCCCGCACATCGGAAAAGCAACGGGGTGGCCCCAGGGGGGGCCGCCAGCCCTTTGGAGGAGATGGTGCGCGTGAAACCCCGCAGTGGGCTCGGAGCGCATTCACCGCTTTGAGTCCACAGCGGTCCTTGTAAGGGAGTATCAAATGCCAGATGGTGACAACGTCAGTGTCGGAAATTGGCGCTCGAGACAGGGCATGCCGTTGCATTGGGACGAAGCTTTGGGTGCCGTAGAGAACTCATCGGACAGAGATACACTTGAACGCCACCTGGCGGCGATGGCTGAGATTTCGAGCGCCGAGCCTCGCCGCGAGATAGAACCTGAGCTAATCGAGCATTGGGCTGGTAACCTGCGGAACCACCAGTTTTACAATTCGGTCGCCCTCATGATTACTGAAAAATATGCTGCAGGGCTTCTGAGTTACCGAACCTGCGACTGCATCATGAGTGATTTGTGGCGGGCGTGGCTTTCAGGATTCGAGTCGGGCACGATGGTGCCCGATCCCTTCTATGAGATATTCGAAGCGTTCGATGCGGGCGAATATCACAGGTCTCCTGAAAAAACTGATGATTCGGTGAAGGACCATACTGATCATCGAATAACTGAAATTTTATCCCGGCCCTCGTATTCGATGACATAATAGAACTGCCACGTGTCTTTGGACGTCCGCTTTGTCCCGCACACCTGACATTCACCGCAACCCTCTCCCAAGATTTTCTTCAAATGAGGGTTTCTTGTCATCGGGCTGTCCTGAAAGGCTCTCAGCTCCGCACGGCATCAATTGATGCAAAGGGCCGGCCCCAGGGGGACCGGCCCGTAATCATTCTGCGGGCAGGACGCGCAGGCGCGGCTCAGCCAGCCCGGCGCAGGTCGGCGATCAGCTGGTCGATGTTGCCACGGCGGGCATCCAGCATGGCGCCGATCTCTTCCTTCTCGGACAGCAGCATGTCGGCTCCCTCCACGAAGAGGTTGTAGAACCGGTTCGAGTCGGACACGCGGAAGGCGGTTTCCAGCGTCTTGGACCCGCTCATGTGGGCCACGCAGCGCACCTCGTAACCGCGGCTGATCGCATGGACCGACTGCACCTCGATGCGCCCGCCCTGGAACTCGCGGAACCGCTTGCCGTACTTGCGCGCGATGTAGCCGGTGAAGGCCTCGGTAAAGGCCTTGCGCTGCGCGTTGCTGGCGCTGCGCCCGGCAACCCCCAGCACGTTGGCGGCGATCAGCGGCGTGTCACCGTATTTCTTGAACAGCCGCTCGAACTCACGGTACATCGACGCTTCGGACTTGCCCGAGGCGATGACCGTGTTGATCTCGTTCACGAGGTTGTGCACGAGGTTCGCGGCCTGCTGCCCGGTCAGGGCAAGAGCGGGCATGGCTGGCATCGCGGCGAGGGCTGCGCCCGCCGCGATGAAATGGCGACGGTTGAGATGGGTCATCACGGGACTCCTCTTAGAAACCTTCAGTGTCGACGGCGAAGGGATCGAAATCCGCCCCCGGCGCCTCTTCGCCCAGCTCGTAGCGGCGCTGTTGCAGGTAGATCAACCGCAACTGGGTATAGCTGTCGGCGCTGTCGTAGAGAACCGAATCGACGGTGCCGCTGAACTGGCTGCGTTCACCGAACTTGTCGATGGCCTTTGCGACCGTGCCGATATACCGATCTGGAGTCGGAACCACGTATTTCAATGGATCGGTGAACAGGTCGACCACGTCACCGGCGGCATCCCGCTCGGTCGACGGCCCCAGCAAGGGCACCTCAAGGTAGGCGCCCTCTGGCACGCCCCAGACCGCCAGAGTTTCACCGAAATCGGTCTCGTCGGGCTTGAGGCCCCATTTATTGGCCACGTCGAACAGGCCGCCGACACCGATGGTCGCGTTCAGCGTAAAGCGCATGGTGTTGCTGGTCGCGCGCAGCAGGCGCCCCTGAAGCAGTTGGTTGACCACGGTCTGCGGCAGCGACACCGTGTCGGCAAAACTGGAAACGCGATCCTGCACGAAGGGCGGCACGGTCTCGGCGTAGCCCGGTCCATCGCCGCTGAAGAAGGTCTTGTCGACCTTCTTGTTGAAGTCGTGCACCTTGCGGTTCTGCGTCTCGTAGGGGTCGTGGATGCCCCCCGGCGCGCCCTCGGGCCCCGGGACGGAACAGCCCGCGATGCCCAGAACGACGGTCAGAACCACAACCGGCCTTACATTCACCATCAACCCCCAGTCCTCTTCAAACCCCTTGGGAAAGCCGCGCGCCTTCCGTAAAAGGGTAGGTAATTTCATCTCCGCCCCTTCCCAACGAAGGATCCCGGAATCCCCGGCCATGTGGCACAATAGCGACATGGGACGGGACAGGGTTTCACTGTCACCGATTCCGGCCCAAGACACAACGAAGGGCTGATACAGGCATATGAGCATGGCACAGAAAGACACCGGCCGCGACGAATTGCGGGCAGCCCGCAGGCAAAGCCGGCCATATTACTGGTTCGTCGGCATCTTCAGCTTTTTCGTCAACATGCTGATGCTGACCGGGCCGATGTACATGCTGCAGGTCTATGACCGCGTGCTTGGCTCGCGCTCCGAGGCGACGCTGATCGCGCTGTCGGTGCTGGTGGTCTTTCTCTACTCGATGATGGGCCTGTTGGACTACGTCCGGGGCCGTATCATGGGACGGGTTGCCGCGCGCTTCCAGGCGGCGCTGGACCTGCGGGTCTTCGACGCCGTGCTGCGGCGCGCGGCGGTGCAGAACGACGAACTGGCCCAGACCGGGCTGCGGGACCTGGAATCGGTGCAGCGGCTGATGTCCTCGCCGGTGCTGATGGCCTTCTTCGACATTCCCTGGACGCCCTTCTTCATCTTCGCGATCTTCATCTTCCATCCATGGATGGGCTTTCTTGCGATCTGCGGCGGCCTGTTCCTGATCGCCGTGACGCTGATCAACCAGACGGTCAGCAAGAACCCGACGCAGAAATCCAACATCGCCGTGATGCAGGCGGAACGCACCTCGGACCAGATCCGCGCCGAGGCCGAGATGGTGCAGGCGCTGGGGATGCGCGGCGATGCCTTTACCCGCTGGATGCAGGCGCGGTCGCAGGCGCTGTCGGGGCAGATCCATTCCGCCGACCTGACCGGCACCTTCACCACGATCACCAAGACCTTCCGGATGCTGCTGCAATCGGCGATGCTGGGCCTGGGTGCCTACCTCGTCCTGCAAGGAGAGCTGACACCGGGCGCGATGATCGCCGGGTCGATCCTGATGGGCCGGGCGCTGGCGCCGATCGAACTGCTGATCGGGCAATGGGTGCTGGTGCAGCGCGCGCGCAAGGGCTGGGACAACCTGGCCCAGCTTCTGACCGAGGTGCCCGAGGCCGGAACCCCCACCGCCCTGCCGAAACCCAAGGCCAAGCTGGACGTTCAGCAGCTGACCGTCGTCGCCCCGGGCGAACAGCAGGCGGCGCTGCGGCTGGTGTCCTTCAGCGTCGGGCCGGGCCAGGCCTGTGGCGTGATCGGGCCGTCGGGCGCGGGCAAGTCGACGCTGGCGCGTGCCCTGACCGGGGTATGGCGCCCGGCAGGTGGCAAGATCCGGCTGGATGGGGCATCCCTGGATCAATACGGCGCCGAGACGCTGGGCAAGCACATCGGCTACCTGCCGCAACGGGTAACGCTGTTCGATGGCACCATCGCCGAGAACATCGCCCGCCTGTCGCCCCAGCCCGATGCCGAAAAGGTCGTCGAGGCGGCGATGAAGGCCGACGCGCACGAGATGATCCTGAAATTGCCGCAGGGGTATGATACAAGGGTCTCGGCCGCCGGCGGACGGCTGTCGGGCGGCCAGATGCAACGCATCGGGCTGGCCCGTGCAATGTACGGCGACCCGGTGGTGCTGGTCCTCGACGAACCGAACTCGAACCTCGACAACGAGGGGTCCGAGGCCGTCAACAAGGCGATCAAGACCTTCAAGGCAGAGGGTAAGATCGTTCTGATCATGGCCCACCGCCCCGCCGCCATCAAGGAATGCGACCTGCTTCTGATGCTTGAAAACGGCGGGCGCGCGGCCTTCGGGCCCAAGGACGAGGTGTTGCAGGCCATGGTCAAGAACCACCAGCAATTGCAGAAAGCCGGACCGGGAGGCGTCAGATGAGCCCCGAAAAACAGTTTTCCCTGCGCATGCCGATGATCTTTGGCATCATCGGCCTGACGATCCTGGTGGGGGGCTTCGGCACCTGGGCGGCGACGACAAATATCTCGGGCGCCATCGTGGCCTCCGGCCAGATCGAGGTCGACCAGAACAGGCAGGTCGTGCAGCACCCCGACGGCGGCGTGGTCGCCAAGATCCTGGTCGACGAGGGCGACACCGTGACGGAAGGCCAGGTGCTGATCCGGCTGGACCCGACCCTGTTGCTCTCCGAGCTGAACATCATCGAGGGCCAGCTGTACGAGATCATGTCGCGGCGCGCCCGCCTGCAGGCGGAACGGGACGCCAAGGACGAGATCGTCTTTGCCGAGGAAGTGCTGAACCGCGCCGTCACCGACCCGGAGGTTGCCGAACTGGTCGAAGGTCAGCGCAACCTCTTCTTTGCCCGGCGCGACTCCGTCGAGGGCGAGATCGGGCAGCTTCGCAAACGCTCAGACCAGATCGCCGACCAAGTGATCGGCATCCTCGCCCAGCAGGAGGCGCTGGCGCGCCAGCTGGAGCTGATCAAGGAAGAGCTGGTCAACAAGGAGGAACTGCGTGCGCAGGGCCTGGTGCGGGCGCCGGAAATCCTGGCCCTGCAGCGCGAGGAAGCGCGGCTGGCCGGATCGGTGGGGGAACTCAAGGCCTCGAAGGCGCAGGCCGAGGGCCGCATCACCGAAATCGACATCCAGATCCTGAGCCTGCAGACCAAGCGCCGCGAAGAGGCGATCACCACTCTGCGTGACCTGCAGTTCCGTGAACGCGAACTGGCGGAAAAACGGCTTGCCATCCGTGAGCGGCTGAACCGGCTGGACATCACCGCGCCGGTGGGCGGGGTGATCTACGGGCTGACGATCTTCACCCCGCGGTCGGTCATCCGTCCGGCGGACCCGGTGCTGTTCATCGTGCCGCAGGACCGCCCGCTGGTGATTGCCGCGCAGGTCGAACCGATCCACATCGACAAGCTTTTCGTCGACCAGGAGGTGAGTTTGCGCTTTTCCTCGCTCGACCAGCGACAGACGCCGGAACTGTTCGGCCGGGTCGTGCAGATCTCTGCCGATGCCTTCGAGGACCAGAATTCGCGTGTGCGCTATTACCGGGCCGAGATCGTGCTGAACGAGGGCGAGATCGACCGCCTGCCCGAGGGCGCGGCGCTGATCCCCGGCATGCCGGTCGAGGCCTTCATCCGCACCGAGGACCGCACGCCGCTGGCCTACCTGGTCAAACCCTTCACGGATTATTTCGCCAAGGCCTTCCGCGAAAGCTGAGGGGCCCTTTGAAGCGGTTTGGACACCGCTTCAACGCCTTTGCAAAGCCGTTGGGCAAGGCTCTTTCCAAGAGCCTTGCGGCGCGCGGTCTCGGCGCTTGCGCCCGCATTCCGGCGCCGTTAGCGTGGCCGCGAAATCCGACGAGGAACGCATCATGACCAACGCCATCGACGCCCGCCTGGCCGAGCTGGGCCTGACCCTGCCCGACGCACCGGCCCCCGCCGCCAACTACGTGCCCTACGTCCTGTCGGGCAACCTGGTCTTTGTCTCGGGACAGATCAGCATGAACGCGGACGGGCTGATCACCGGCAAGCTGGGTGCCGGCCTGAGCGTCGAAGAGGGCGCCGCAGCGGCTCGTGCCTGCGCGCTGAGCCTCCTGGCTCAGGTCAAGGCGGCCTGCGGTGGCGACCTCAGCCGCCTCAAGCGGGTGGTCAAGCTGACCGGCTTCGTCAACTCGACAGATGATTTCACCGATCAGCCCAAGGTCATCAACGGCGCCAGCGACACGCTGGTCGAGATCCTGGGGGATGCGGGGCGGCACTCGCGCTCGGCGGTTTCGGCCCCCGCGCTGCCGCTGGGTGTCGCCGTCGAGATCGAAGGCATCTTCGAGATCGCGTGATGGTGCCCCTGCCCGCGGCCTTTCTGGACCGCCCGATTGCCCACCGGGCCCTGCACGGGCCCGGGCGGCCCGAAAACTCGCGCGCGGCGATCCGCGCGGCGATGGACGCGGGCTATGGAATCGAGATCGACCTGCAACTGTCGAAAGACGGACAGGCGATGGTCTTTCACGACTACGCGCTGACCCGGCTGACCGGGGCCAGCGGGCCGATCCAGCAACGCAGCGCAGCCGACCTGTCGGGGCTGACCCTGCTGGGCGGGGACGAGGGCGTGCCGCGTTTCGCCGAGGTGCTGGAGATCGTCGGAGGCGCCGTGCCGCTGCTGGTCGAACTCAAGGACCAGGACGGGCGGATGGGGCCGAACGTGGGGCGGCTGGAACGTGCCGCCGCCGAGGCCGCACAGGGTTATCGAGGCCCGCTGGCCTTCATGTCCTTCAACCCGCATTCGGCGGCCGAGATGGCCCGGCTCTGTCCCGATGTCCCGCGTGGGCTGACCACCTGCGCCTGCACGCCCGAGGATCACCCGACACTGGGGGCCGAGGCCCGCGCAGAGCTGCGCGAGATGCCGGGGATCGAGGAGATGGGCGCCGGGTTCATCAGCCACGACCACCACGATCTGAACAGCCCGCAGGTGGCCCGGCAAAAGGCGCGCGGGCTGAACGTGCTCTGCTGGACGATCCGATCGCCCGAAGAGGAGGCGCAGGCGCGGCAGGTCGCCGAGAATGTGACCTTCGAGGGGTACATGGCTTGATCGGCGCGCAAGGGATGCCAGATTGAGCGATGTTATGACGGATCAAAGCCAGACCCCCACCCTGACCGTCGAAGTGCTGTCTTCGCTGGACCAGATCGCCGCCGCGACCTGGGACGCCTGCGCCTGTCCCGAGGCCGCGGACGGCGGGCGCCCCAACGATCCCTTCACCACGCACCGCTTTCTCAAGGCGCTGGAGGACAGCGGTTCAGTCGGGGCGGGCACCGGCTGGGACCCGCGTTACCTTGTGGTCCGCGACGGGGAAGAGACGATTGCGGTGGCGCCGATGTACGGCAAAAGTCACAGCCAGGGCGAATACATCTTCGATTTCAACTGGGCCCATGCCTACGAGGGCGCGGGCGGGCGGTACTATCCGAAACTGCAGATCGCCGTGCCCTTTACCCCCGCCACCGGGCGGCGGTTCCTGACCAAGCCCGGGCACGAGGTTGCGGGCATGTCGGCGCTGGTGCAGGGCGCGGTGCAACTGGGGGCCGAAAACCGCCTGTCCTCGATGCATGTCACCTTTTGCACCGAGGCAGAGGCCATCGCGGGCGAGAAGATGGGGCTGCTGCGCCGGGTCACGCAGCAATTCCACTGGCAGAACCACGGCTACGCGGATTTCGACGCCTTCCTGGCCTCGCTGAGTTCGCGCAAGCGCAAGAACATCCGCAAGGAACGCGCCCGCGCGCAGGATTTCGGCGGCGAGATCGAGATGCTGACCGGCGACCAGATCCGCCCCGAGCACTGGGACGCCTTCTGGGTCTTTTACCAGGACACCGGCAGCCGCAAATGGGGCACCCCCTACCTGACGCGGGCCTTCTTCGAGGCGGCGCATGAGACCCTGCGCGACGACATCGCGCTGGTCATGTGCACGCGTGACGGGCGGCCCGTGGCCGGGGCGCTGAACTTCATCGGGCGCGATGCGCTTTACGGGCGTTATTGGGGCTGTGTCGAAGATCACCCCTGCCTGCACTTCGAGGCGTGCTATTATCAGGCCATCGACCTTGCCATCGCACTGGGGCTGGCCGCGGTCGAGGCCGGGGCGCAGGGCGAACACAAACTGGCGCGCGGATACCTGCCGCGCCAGTGCCATTCGCTGCACTGGATCGCCGACCAGGGCTTTGCCGATGCGGTGGGGCGCTACCTCGACGCGGAGCGGCGCGCGGTGGACGAGGACATCGAGGTGCTGACCGCTTACGGCCCCTTCCGCAAAGACAGACAGGAGGACCACGAATGACTGAGAAACTGTCGGACACCGCCCGCAAGACCGTGCTGGAACCGCTGCTGGAGTCGGGCTGGGAGATGGTCGAGGGGCGCGATGCGATCGCCAAGACCTACCAGTTCAAGGATTTCACCGAGGCCTTTGCCTGGATGACCCGCGCGGCGCTCTGGGCGGAAAAATGGAACCACCACCCGGAATGGTTCAACGTCTACAAGACCGTGCAGGTGACCCTGTCGACGCATGACGTGGGCGGGTTGTCCTCGCTGGACGCCAAGCTGGCGCGCAAGCTCGACAGCCTGTGACAGGTGACCTGACGGCCCGGCAGGAACGCCGGGCCAATGGGTCGGGGATCAGATCGCCTCGACCAGCGCCTCACCGGAGGAATTGGTGCAGCCGCGCGTATCCTCGACGTTCAGAACCGTCACCTTGCCGTCCTCGACCAGCATGGTGAGACGTTTCAGTCGGTCGTAGAACCCGATCTCGGGCACCGAAAAATCCATGCCAATGCTCTTGGCAAAAGAGGCATCGAGATCGCCCAGCATGGTGATCCCGGCCTCTTCAGCGCCGCTGGACTTTGCCCAGGCCGCCATGACGAAAACATCGTTCACCGCAACGCCGATGATCTCTTCGACACCTTTCGCCGCCAGCTGATCCTTGACCCGGATGATGCTGGGCAGATGCGCCTGGTCGCAGGTGCCGCTGAAGGCGCCCGGAAAGCCCACGATTGCCACTTTGCGCCCCTTGGTCAGGTCGCTCAGCTTGACCTGTTCGGGGCCCTCGTCGCCCATACGGGACAGAGTTGCCTCGGGGAGGCTGTCACCTGCGGAAATTGCCATTGTCCTGTCGCTCCTGCGAATTGCGTTTCTCTGATGCAGGACTATAGGGTGTCGCGGGCAAAGGAAAACCGGAGGGTGGAAATATGAGCGATGTCGTGGTGATCGGCGCAGGACAGGCGGCGGCCTCTCTGGTGGCGCGGCTGCGGTCGAAGGGGCACGAGGGCAAGATCACCCTGATCGGCGAAGAGCCGGTGCCGCCCTACCAGCGCCCGCCGCTGTCCAAGGATTACCTGCTGGGCAAGATGGAGCTGGAACGGCTGTTCCTGCGGCCCGAGACCTTTTACGCCGAGAACGGCATCGACTTGCGGACCTCTGACACGGTGGTGTCCATCGACCGGGCCGACAAGACCGTGATCGCCGGCGGAGAGTCAATTTCCTACGACCATTGCGTGCTTTGCACCGGATCGGTACCGCGACGCCTGCCGGGCGCCATCGGTGGCGAGCTGGAAGGCGTGCATGTCGTCCGCACGTTGCACGACGTGGACAGGATGGCCCCCGACTGCACCGAGGGCAAGCGCGTGCTGGTCGTCGGCGGCGGCTATATCGGGCTGGAGGCCGCGGCGGTCTGCACCAAGCTGGGGCTGACAGTGACGCTGGTCGAGGCTGCGGACCGCATCCTGCAACGGGTCGCCGCGCCGGAAACTTCTGCCTGGTTCCGCGACTTGCACCAGGCGCGGGGCGTGGACCTGCGCGAGGGCGTGGGCCTGAAACGGTTGATCGGAGAGACCCGCGTGACCGGCGCCGAGCTGGCCGATGGAACCGTTCTGAACGTGGATTTCGTGATTGTCGGCGTCGGCATCACCCCCGCCACCACTCTGGCCGAGGCTTGCGGGCTGGAGATCGACAACGGCATCGCGGTCAATGCGCATGGCCAGACCAGCGATCCGGCGATCTGGGCGGCGGGCGATTGCGCCTCCTTCCCGCAGAACGGCCAGCGGATGCGGCTGGAGTCGGTGGGCAATGCGATCGACATGGGCGAACTGGTGGCCGACAACATCATGGGCGCCGGGCGCGATTACGTCGCCAAGCCCTGGTTCTGGTCGGATCAATACGACGTCAAGCTGCAGATCGCCGGGCTGAACGCCGGCTATGACCGGATCGTGGTCCGCGAGGATGGCGAGGCCCGCGCGCATTGGTACTATGCCGGTGACACGCTGCTGGCGGTCGACGCGATGAACGACAGCCGGTCCTACATGGTCGGTAAACGGCTGATCGAGGCGGGCAAGAGCCCCGACCCGGCAGCGGTTGCCGACCCGGAAACGAACCTCAAGGCATTGCTGAAGGCGTGAGGATCGTCGCGGGTGACTGGCGCGGGCGGCGGCTGGCCGCCCTGGGCAAGGGGGATGCCGGCGCGCATCTGCGCCCCACCACAGACCGCGTGCGCGAGGCGCTGTTCAACATGCTGGGCGGCGGGCGTTTCGGCGATCCCTTCGACGGGACCCGCGTGCTGGACCTGTTTGCCGGGACCGGCGCGCTGGGGCTGGAGGCCCTGTCACGCGGAGCCGAGAGCGCGGTTTTTGTCGATGACGGGCGCGTGGCCGGCAAGCTGATCCGCGAGAACATCCGAACGCTGGGCTGTGGCGACCGCGCCCGGCTGATCGGCCACAATGCCACCCGCCTGCCCCCGGCAGAGGCGCCTTGCGAGCTGATCTTCCTGGACCCGCCCTATGGCAAGGCGCTGGGGGAAAAGGCGCTGGCCTCGGCCCGGGCGCAGGGCTGGATCGCGCCGGGCGCGCTGGTGGTCTGGGAAGAGAAGGCGCCGCAGGCCGCGCCCGCAGGCTTTGATCTGCTGGACACGCGGCGTTATGGCGACACGCATGTGACGCTGTTGCGGGCGGCAGCGCAGGCGTGAGCCGAAGCCCCGGCGCGGGGTCAGCGGAACGGATGGGCATCATCTCTTGCCAAGCCGCTGGAAGTTTCGCGTCTTGATGGTATCTTCCCATTCAAATGCATGAATGACTGGGAGGTATCCATGTCCATCTTTCGCCCTTCGCGCCGTGACCTGCTGAACATCGCGGCCCTGTCCCCGGCGCTGGCGCTGCCCGCGCTGGCGGCCTCGCCCGCCCGCGCGCAGACCCTGGGCGCGCCCGCCGGGGCCAACCCGGCGCATTTCCGGTTCCAGCTGGGCGAGGCGGTGCTGACCGTCGTTTCGGACGGGCACCTTGAAATCCCCGCCAACGGTCTGGGCGTGAACGCCGACCCCGAACAAGTAAAGGCTTTCCTCGAAAGCTATTTCCTGTCGACCGAGACCAATTATTCGCACACCAACCACCTGGTGATCGAACTGGGCGAGGCCAAGGTGTTGGTCGATGTCGGTTCGGGCAACCGGTTCCTGCCGACGGCGGGCAAGCTGATGGAGAACCTCGGCGCGGCGGGGATCGACGCCAGCGAGATCACCCATGTGGTCATCACCCACGCCCACCCGGATCACGTCTGGGGCATCCGCGACGATTTCGACGAGGCAATCCTGCCGGACGCCCAGTTCTTCATCGGCGGGACCGAGCGCGACTTCTGGTTGCAGGACGGTCTGGTCAACAGCGTGCCCACCGAGATGCAGCAATTCGTCGTCGGCGCGGTGAATTCGTTGAACGTGGACGGTGCGGAGTGGACCGTGGTCGACGACGAGGCGGAAATCGCGCCGGGCATCCGGGTCATCGACACGCCCGGCCACACCATCGGGCACATGTCGGTGGTGGTCGAATCCGGCGGCAAGCAGTTGATCGCCCTGGGAGACAGCATGAACCACGCCTGGATGAGCACCGTGCGCCCCGAGTGGGTCAGCAATTTCGACATGGACGGTGAACAGACCGTGGCCACGCGCAAGCGCCTGCTGGACATGGCGGCCACGGACAGGATGGCGGTGCTGGGTTATCACTTCCCCTTCCCCGGCGTGGGGCACATTGCCGCCGAGGGTGACGCCTATCGCTTTGTCCCGGCGCTGTGGCAGTGGTGAGAGTGTCCCCCCGCAAACAGGGTGTCTGAGCAAACAACGCCGGGGTCCGGAACGGGACCCCGGCAGCCTGCATCACGCATCGGCCCAAGCGGTCACATGCCCGAGCATTTCGCGTTCAGTGTCGTGCCCGACAAGGTCAGGTTGAGGTCCTCCGGTCCGTCAAAGCCCTTCTCGCAGACCGTGCTCCACGACGCGATGAACCATTCCTCTTGCGCCGACACGAACATGTTGGTCGAGTCCTCCGGCACGCGGATGCATTTCTGGGTGCCTGCGGTGAAATTGCCCGAATGGGTGTGAACCCGTCTCCCTCCCTCATCGTAATCCACCTCGAACCGGGCGACGAAGGCGCCATCGTTCTTGACGCAAACGCGCGAGTCGGCGGCCTGCGCAACATCGGGAACAAAAAGCGAAAAGGCAAAGACCATCGGGGCGGCAACCGCCACCTTGCAAAAATCGGACATCAGAGATCTCCCTTGAGATTATGGTTGGTCAACAGACAAAACCACGACATTCCGACGAAACAACTTATGCCTGAATGTGCCGCAAGAGATACCACCTTACACAGCGTCACGCAATCAATTCGGGAAAAGCCCGGTCAGCATTCGCCTCTGCAAGGCCAAAGGCAAAGGACAGCCCAAGAACGACGCCAAAGCGACGCCCCTATTCGGCATTGGGCAAATTTTCGGGTCAGTAGGTCGGGTGGAATCGGCCCGCGGGCGAGAGCGTAAAGATCTCGACCCCGTCTGCGGTCACGCCCACCGAATGTTCGAACTGGGCGGAAAGCGACTTGTCCCGGGTGACGGCGGTCCATTCGTCGGCCAGCACCTTGGTTTCGGGGCGGCCGAGGTTCACCATCGGTTCGATGGTGAAGAACATGCCCTCTTCCAGAACCGGGCCGGTGCCGGGGCGGCCATAGTGCAGCACGTTGGGCGGCGCGTGGAACACCTGCCCCAGACCGTGACCGCAGAAATCGCGCACGACGGACATGCGGTTGGCCTCGACAAAGGTCTGGATTGCATGACCGATGTCACCGAAGGTGTTGCCGGGCTTGACCGCCTCGATCCCCGTCAGCAGGGAATCATGCGTGACCTGGATCAGGCGTTCCGCCTTGCGGCTGAGCTTGCCCGCGACATACATCCGGCTGGTGTCGCCGTACCAGCCGTCGACGATCACGGTCACGTCGATGTTCAGGATGTCGCCGTCTTTCAGCTTCTTGTCGCCGGGGATGCCGTGGCAAACGACGTGGTTGACGCTGATGCAGGTGGCGTGCTGGTAGCCCTTGTATCCGATGGTCGCCGAGGTGGCGCCCTCTTCGGTCACGCGGCGTTCGATGTAGGCGTCGATGGCGCCGGTGGTCTGGCCCGGCTCAACCAGTTCCGCCACCTCGTCCAGCAGCTGCGCAGCCAGCCGTCCGGCCACGCGCATTCCTTCGAAATCCGCCTGGGAATGGATGCGGATGCCGTCGCGGGTCAGTCGATGTCCAGCCTTGTCTTTCACGTCGCGTCCTCTGCTTTTGCCCCTATCTAACGGGCGAAGACGGGATTTGCCAGTAGGGGCGCGGTGCAACGGGCGGCCAACAATGGTCAAAGCCGCATTTGACGGCGTCCGTATCGGGGGGCGTCCCTGCGCTGCCCCGACGATTTCCCCCACCCCGCCCGGGTAGGCCTTTCGCTTCGCGTCGGCGCGGCGTATCAGCCGGGCAAAAGAGCGGAGTTTCTCCATGTCCTTCATTACCCTGGTCCGCCACGGGCAGGCCAATTCCAGCGCCCGGGACGAAGGCAGCTATGACCGGCTGAGCGAACTGGGCTGGCAGCAGGCCCGCTGGCTGGGCGGCTATTTCGAGCAGACGGGCGAGAAATTCGCCCGCGTCTACTCGGGCACGCTGCGCCGTCATCGGGAAACCGTCGAGGGCATCTCACCCGAGAGCCTCGCCGCGCCGGTGCAGGACGCCCGACTGAACGAACTGGCCTATTTCGACATGGCGCAACTGATCGAGGCCCAGCACGGCATCGCCATTCCCGGCGACCGGGAGGAATTCATCCGCCACATGCCCCGGCTGCTGGCGCTCTGGCGCGATGGCGCCATCGAAGGGGCTCCGGAAAGCTGGGAGGCTTTCGAGACCCGCGTGACCGAAGCCCTGACCGAGATCGCGGACGGCGAGGGCCGCGCATTGGTGGTGACCTCGGGCGGGCTGATCGGCATGGCCATGCGGGTCATCATGCAACTGGAGCTGAAGGCGATGGCACATCTGTGCCTGGCCATCGAGAACAGCTCTCTGCACCGCATCCAGCCGCTGGCCACCGGCCTGGCCATGACCCAGTTCAACGCCCTGCCCCATCTCGACAGCGCAGAACGACAGCACGCCCGCAGCCACCTGTAAGGTGCGGGCAGAGGAAAATCCTTGCACCCCGGCCCGCGCGCAGGTTCTCTGCCCGGCAAACACCAGGAACGCACATGACACATCTGTGGATCCGGGCGGAAAGCCGCCCCAACGAGGAACGCACCGGCATCACCCCCGCAGGCATCACCGCCCTGCGCGACAAGGGGATCCGCGTCACCGTCGAGGACAGTCCGACCCGCATCCTGCCGATCGACGATTTCGCCTCGGCCGGGGCCACCATCGTGCCCGAGGGCAGCTGGCCCGAGGCCCCGCGCGACGCGATCATCTTTGGCCTCAAGGAACTGCCCGAGGCGGACACGCCGCTGGTGCACCGCCACATCATGTTCGGCCACGCCTACAAAGGGCAATCGGCGGGCGCGCGCCTTTTGAAACGCTTTGCCGCCGGGGGCGGCGCGCTTTACGATCTGGAATACTTGGTGGATGAAAACGGCCGCCGGGTTGCGGCCTTCGGATACTGGGCCGGCTACGCGGGCGCCGCGGTGTCGCTGCTGGCCTGGGCCGCGCAGGCGGATGGCAAGACCTGCCCCCCGGTCCACACATGGAACGATGCGAACATGCTGCAGGACGACCTGCGCGCGGCGCTGGACATTGCGCCCTGCGGCTCGGCCATCGTGATCGGCGCCCTGGGCCGCGTCGGCAGCGGGGCGCGGGATCTCTGCGCGCAGATGGATGTGCCCGTCACCTGCTGGGACATGGCCGAAACCGCCCACGGCGGCCCCTTTCCGGAAATCCTGGATCACGGGGTATTCCTGAACTGCATCCTGGCGACCGAGGGCGTGCCGGTCTTTGTCCCGCGCGATTCCGTTGACAGCCCCCGCGCCCTGCGCGTGATCGGCGATATCGCCTGCGACCCGGACAGCCGCTTCAACCCGATCCCGATCTACGACGCGGCGACAAGCTGGGCCGCGCCCGTGACCCGCGTCTGCGAGGCGCCGCCGCTGGACGTGATGGCGATCGACAACCTGCCCTCGCTTCTGCCGCGCGAATCCTCGCTGGATTTCGCGGAACAACTGCTGCCCCACCTGCTGACGCTGGATGCCATCGACACGGGCGTCTGGGGACGGGCGCATGAGACCTACCTGAAACACAAACCGGAGGAACGCACATGACCATCCATTGGTGCGGCACCGGCCTGTCGGCCGTGCCCGGCCTGCGCCGCCTGATCGAAAACGGCCACCCCGTGACCGTCTGGAACCGGACAGAGGCCAAGGCCCGCGAGGCCGTGGGCGACCTGACCGATGACATCCGCGCCTTCGACATCGCGGCCCTGGGCGCGGTGCTGCAAAAGGGCGACGTGATCGTGTCGATGCTGCCCGGCGACTGGCATGTGCCGCTGGCGGAACTGGCGCTGGAAAAAGGCGCCGATTTCGTCTCGTCCAGCTATATCGCGCCCGAGATGCGCGCCCTGGATGAACGCGCGAAACAGGCTGACGCCAGGCTGGTGAACGAGGTCGGCCTTGACCCGGGCATCGACCACCTGATGGCGCATTGGCTGATGGCCGACTACCGCGCCTCGGAGGCCTTCGATCCGGACAACGCGCTGTCCTTCACCTCCTACTGCGGCGGCGTCCCCAAGATCCCCAACGCCTTCCGCTACAAGTTCAGCTGGGCGCCGGTGGGTGTCCTGAAAGCGCTGCGCTCGCCCTCGCGCTCGATCCGGCAATTCTCCGAACTGAACGTGAACCGGCCCTGGGACGCGCTGTCGCGCTATGATGCACCGCTGCCCACACCCGAAAGCTTCGAGGTCTATCCGAACCGCGACAGCCTGCCCTTCATGGCGGAATACGGCTTCGAGCAAGGCTGGAAGGTCAAGGATTTCGTCCGCGGCACCCTGCGCCTGAACGGCTGGGCCGAGGCCTGGGCCGACATCTTTGCCGAGGCCGGCACCGCGACGGATGACCGCCTGCAGGAAATCGCGGACAAGCTGCTGCAGGAAAACGCCTACGACGAGGGCGAACCCGACCGCGTGGTGCTCTGCGTCGCGCTGGAGGCCGCGAAGGACGGCGTGCCGGTCTATCACAAGACCTATGTCATGGATGCCTGGGGCGACGAGCGCAGTTCCGCAATGGCGCGACTGGTCTCTGTCCCGGTGTCCCTGGCGGTGGAATCGGTGCTCAACCGCGAGGTTCCGGCCGGCGTCAGCGCGGCGCCCTCGGACCCGAAACTGGTCGAGCGCTACATGGGCGCGGTGCAGACGCTGGCCCAGCACCTGGACGTGGTGGATCACCTGGCATGACACGGCTTGCCCTGATCGCCGCCCTGCTTGCCGGCCCCGCCTGGGCCGGGGATGTCTGTCATGACATCGACGCCAGGCTGGGCTGGCAGGATGCCGATTTCCCGGCGGGGCTTGTTCAGGACGTCCGGTCCACCGGCTTCTGGTCGGTGGAACCGGGATTGACCCCGGCGGGCACGCAGGGTCATGGCGGTCTGGCCTCCAAGGCCCTGGCCGCGCGTCCCGAGGCGCGCCCGCGGGTCAGCGCCTCTCACGGCGCGCTGCTGGTCCGCTTCGAGGTGGCCGGCGCCGCGCAGGAAATGGAGTGGACGCGCTTTCACGGCGCCATCCAACAGGCCGGGGCCTTCAACATGAACGTCGACAGTATCGCCTTTCGCATCAACGAGGACGACGCGGACCTGGCGGACAATGACGGCGTGCTGACCGTCTGTTTCCGCTACATCGACTGAACGCCTGACACTCCGGCGCCGTCTAAGGTGCCTGGCCCGCTGTTTCTTTGGGCCCCAAATACCTCTGGGGGTGAATGCGCGGCACGCGCAGAGGGGGCAAAGCCCCCTGCCCCGCGCTCAACCGTCGCGGCGGTGCGGGTTAGCTGCCCGCATCCCCCAGCTTTGGCGCCGGATGGTCCAGGACCAGCTCCGCGTCCGAGAACCGGAAGGGCGCGCGCACGCCCGGTACGCCCTCGGGCGCGATCTGCAATCCCCGTGCCACGACCTGCGGATCGGCAAAGACCTCTGCCATGTCGTTGATCGGCCCGGCAGGCACGCCCTGCGCCTCGCAGGCGGCCAGCAGGTCGTCCCGCGTGCGCTGGCGCGTGGCGGCCATCAGGCGGTCGATCATCGCCTCGCGGTTGGCGACCCGGTCGGCATTGCTGGCAAATTCCGGCGCCTCGGCCATCTCCTCCAGTCCCAGCAGGCGGCAAAGCCGCCGGTACTGTGCGTCGTTGCCGGTGGCGATGATGATATGACCATCAGCGCAGTCAAAGACCTGGTAGGGCGTCAGGTTGGGGTGATAGTTGCCCGTGCGGCCCGGCGGCGTACCCGTGCTGAGATAGTTCAGCGCCTGGTTCGCCATCGCCGCAACCGCACAATCCAGCAGCGCCATGTCGACGTGCTGGCCCTTGCCGGTGCGTTCACGCTGATGCAGGGCGGCAAGGATGCCGGACACCGAGTAGAGCCCGGTGAACAGGTCGGTGATCGCCACGCCCGCGCGCTGTGGCTGGCCGTCCGGATCGCCGGTGATCGACATGAAGCCGGACATGCCCTGGATGATGTAGTCATAGCCCGCGCGATGCGCGTAAGGCCCGTCCTGCCCGAACCCGGTGATCGAGCAGTAGATCAGGCGCGGGTTGACGGCGCTCAACGAGGCATAATCCATCCCGTATTTCGCCAGCCCGCCGACCTTGAAATTCTCGATCAGGATATCGGCGCCGGCGACCAGGTCGCGCATGCGTGCCTGGCCCTCGGCGCTGGTCAGGTCGACCACCTCGGACCGCTTGCCCCGGTTGCAGGAATGGAAATAGGCCGCCGAGGTATCGCCGTCACGCTCGATGAAGGGCGGACCCCAGTTGCGCGTGTCGTCACCCTGAGGCGCCTCGATCTTGATGACCTCTGCGCCCAGATCGGCCAGCGTCTGGCCGGCCCAGGGGCCGGCCAGGATGCGTGCCAGTTCGATGACCCTTACGCCTTCGAGGGGGCCGCGTGGTGCCGATGTCATTCGCCCAGCTTGTCGTCCAGGATCTCGGCGAACTCGTCGTAGCTCATGTTCGTGTACTTCTTGCCGTCGATCACGAAGCTGGGCGTCGAGTTGATGCCATGCTCAGAGGCGTTCTTCTGGTACCAGGCCACCAGGGTCGAGATCTGGGCGGTATCGTTCAGACAGGCCTCGATCTGGTCGCCTTCCATGCCGGCCAGGCGCCCGATCTTGCGCAGCTCGTCGACCACCGCGGCCTCCGAGCCCTTGCGCGCCCAGTCCTGCTGGCCCTTGTAGATCAGGTCGGTGATGCCAAAGAACTTTTCTTCACCGCCGCAGCGGGCGATCAGCGAAGCCCAGACGCCGACCTTGTCGAAGTAGACTTCGCGGTAGATGAATTTCACCTTCCCGGTGTCGATATAGTTCTCTTCCAGCTTGGGGATCAGGTTGGCATGGGCCGACGCACAATGCGGGCAGGTGTAGGAGGCGTATTCGATCACCTCGATCGGCGCATCCGCATCGCCCTTGACCATCTCGACGACGGTCGAGGTGTCCACGTCCGGCGACTGCGCCTGGGCGGCACCGGGCAGGCGCACGTCGGCAGCCCCGGTCTGTCCGGTCCCCTGGGTCATGTACCACGCACCACCGGCGATCATTGCCAGCGCCACGGCGCCCGCGGGAAGAATGGATTTCATGTCGTAAGCCTCTTTCCTGTCGGTCCTGGGGCCAGGTCAGTCCCGGCCCGTCCTCGATATGACGTTTGCCGCCAGACGTTCAAGCGCCGCGCGCAAATCCGCGTCGCCCACCTGTTCGGCCTCCGCGCGGGCCCGGGCCTGCACCTCGGGTGAGGGCGTCGCGCCCGCGCTCTCTTTCTTGCGGTACTGGAAATCGACCTGCCCCTCGGCAAAGCCGATAGCCGCGGTCTGCGTCACCCGCACCCGCGAAATGGCGTTGTATCCATAGACCGCGTTGATCCGCGCGCGGATTTCCTCCTTGCGCATCTCGACCATCGGGGCGCGTGCTCCGGTGGTCAGCAGGGTCAGCGTGCCGCCGAAGCCGCCCTTGGCATAGCTGACTTCCACCGGGCGGGCGATTCCGGCCAGGTCGGCGCCGGCAATCTCCTCCCAATGGGTCAGCACGCGGGTCTGGGCGAATCCCCGCCCTTCCGCCGCCTTGCGGATGCGCCCCTGCAAAAGCTTGGAGGCGCTTGAAAACCCGTATGTGGTGGTCTTGCGTCCGGCCACGTTTGACTCCCTTTACCGCGCGCTATTCTAGTGGCACGGCAGGGCGGCGCCAGCCCCCTTCCCACACGGAGTTTCACCCTTGCGTGATGAGCCCATGCCCCGACCCGACCCACAGGCGCTGCTTGACTGGTACGACCGCCACGCGCGCGCCCTGCCCTGGCGCGTCGGCCCCGCCGCCCGCCTGCGCGGCGAGCGTCCCGACCCCTACCGGGTCTGGCTGTCCGAGATCATGCTGCAACAGACGACCGTGGCCGCCGTACGGGATTATTTCCACGCCTTCACCACGCGATGGCCGACGGTGCAGGCGCTGGCGGCGGCGCAGGATGCGGATGTCATGGCCGCCTGGGCCGGGCTGGGCTATTACGCCCGGGCACGCAACCTGCTGAAATGCGCCAGGGTGGTGACGAATGTGCACGACGGCACCTTTCCCGACGATCATGCCACGCTGCTGACCCTGCCCGGTGTCGGCCCCTATACCGCCGCCGCCATCGCGGCGATTGCCTTTGACGATCCGCAGACCGTGGTCGACGGCAACGTGGAACGTGTCATGGCCCGGCTCTTCGACGAGCACACGCCCCTGCCCGCCGCCAAACCAATCCTGACCGATCACGCCGCCCGGCTGACCCCGCGGGAACGCCCGGGATGCTACGCTCAGGGGGTCATGGACCTTGGCGCCACGATCTGCACCCCCAAACGACCGGCCTGCGGGCTGTGCCCCTGGCGCAAGTCCTGCGCCGCCTGGGCGGAGGGGACCGCCGCCGAACTGCCCAAGAAGACGCCCAAGAAACGCAAGCCCACCCGCCTGGGCATCGCCTACCTGGCGCGCCGGATCGACGGCGCCTGGCTGCTGGAACGCCGCCCGGACAAGGGCTTGCTGGGCGGGATGCTGGGCTGGCCCGGCTCGGACTGGGGCGAAGAGGCCCCGCAGGACAATCCGCCGATCCGCGCCGAATGGAAGACCCTGAACGCCGAGGCGCGCCACACCTTCACCCATTTCCACCTGCGCCTGACGGTAAAGACCGCCCTGGTGCCGCTGGATCGCCGACCGCTTCGCGGAGAATTCATCGAATTGCCCGATTTTAGCCCTGCCGATCTGCCAACGGTGATGCGCAAGGCCTTTGACCTTGCGCAAGGACAGTGATCGCCCGCGCATGGCAAATCGGGCATAATCGGTGAGAGAAACCGGAGCAGTGACATGATCCCCGCCGCCCAGGTCGCGAAATTCTCCGCAGCGCTGCCCTTTTGCCTGTCCTTCATCCTGATCCCGCTGGTCTGGACCGGCGCCGTACTGGGCGGCTGGTGGATCGCGCTGACGCCGCTTTGTGCGTGGTATCTCTTTTCCGCAATCGACATCGCCGTGGGCCTGAACACGGAAAACGCCGACCTGGACACCACCGAGGACCAGCTGTTCTGGTATCGGCTGCTGACCCAGGTCTGGGTGCCGCTGCAGGCGCTGACGCTTTTCGGCCTCGTGGCCTATGTCAGCAGGGCCACTCACCTGAACGGGCTGGAGAAATTCGGCGTGATGTTCGGCACCGGCGTGATGACGGGCACGGTGGGCATCGTCTATGCACATGAACTGCTGCATCAGCGCAACCGCCTGGAACGCTGGCTGGGGGATATCCTGCTGGCGATGGTGCTTTATTCGCATTTCCGTTCGGAACACCTGCTGGTGCACCACCGCTACGTCGGCACGCCGCGCGACCCGGTGACGGCGCGCTACAACGAGGGGTTCCACCGCTTCTATCCGCGCGTCCTGCGGCAAAGCCTGCTGTCCTCCTTCCGGGCCGAGACAGCCATGCTGGCGCGCAGGAAATTGCCCTGGCATCACCGCTCCAACCCCTTCTGGCGCTACTGGGCACTTCAGGGCGCGATGCTGGCGCTGGCGCTGGGTGTGGGCGGCTGGACCGGGCTGGTCCTCTTCCTGGTGCAGGCGGGCGTGGCCATCTGGCAGCTGGAAGTCGTCAATTACGTCGAACACTACGGCCTGACCCGCAAACACCTGGGCGAGGGCAGATACGAACATGTCCTGCCGCGCCACTCCTGGAACGCGGAACACCGGGCGACGAACTGGCTGATGATCAACCTGCAGCGCCATTCCGACCATCACTACAAGCCCGACCGGCGCTTTCCCCTGCTGCAGACCTACCCCGAACACGAGGCGCCGCAACTGCCCTACGGCTACCCGGTCATGGCCATCGCCGCGATGATCCCGCCGCTCTGGCGCCGGATCATGAACCCAAGGGTGCGGGCCTGGCGCGCACAGTATTATCCCGATATCAAAGACTGGCGCCCGTACACCAAGGCGCAAAACCCGATGCCGCGCTGAGCGGCAGCATCGGGCCATTCCGAATAAGATCGTTGGGGACTCGACGCTGTGAGCTTCAGAACAATTCTCTTCATCCTGCCGCTGGGGCTTGCGGTCGCGGGCGGCATCTACTGGGTCAATTCGAACTCGGCGGATGCGCAGATCATCCGCAAGATCCGCGCGTTGGAAGAGATGGCGCAGGCCGACATCTTCCTTGAGGACTGTTACCTGACCATTGATGTTACGCGGGAGGACACGGACGGAAAGACCCGGATGCACCTGCGACACGACCTCGCAGCCTATGACCTCCTCGGCGCGCGATTGGTTCCCGAGTCAGAGGGCCGGGTCCGTTATGTCGCCCGCATTGGCACGGTCGATGATACCATCGTAGCGCAGGCCATGCGGGTGGCCGCACTGGTACCCCAGTCGATTAGAGAGAAGCCGAAACCTGAACTTAGCATTGTCACCAAAGACGGCCCACAGATCGTTTGGCAAGGCGTGGATCTCTCAGATGATGCCGCCTTGGAAAACACCGTACGCGCTATTCTGGATCGCGGCGGGGCGCTGACGTTCAACCTCGGTGCCAAGCTGGAAACACATGCGGATGGCAGCCTCGACCTTGGTCAGCCCCATGCGGAGGCGCCGAGCTTTCAACGCTTTGCACAGTCGGTTTTGCAGATCAACCGGCCCGCCAGCCTGTCGGTGGCGCTTGGCTTCGCCGGAGACGGGACAGAGACAGACCGCCTTTACCTTGGGACAATTGCCACACCTGCAGCGCTGACGCTTGAGTTCCCCACTCAGGCAGCGGCGCAGGACTTCGGTCGGCAGGCAGCTCGCTACCAGCAGGCTTTTTGCAGAAACTGAAGAGCTTTCTTCGAAAGTTCTTCGTGCGCGCGGCACCAAGGTCGCACCCCCATTGCTGCGGGGTGACATTGCAACAGGGTGGCGTTATAGCGCGCGCGATGCATTTCCCGTGTGAGGACACCCTATGACGACGCAGGTTTTCGGCCACAAATCCCCCGACACCGATAGCACCGGCAGCCCGATTATCTGGGCCTGGTATCTCAACGAAGTCAAAGGCGAGGCCGCCAAGCCGGTCCTCTTGGGCGAGCCCAACACCGAGGCCGCCTTCATGCTGAGCCACTGGAACCTCGAAAAGCCCGAGATCATCTCGGACGTCGCCGCCGACGCGCCGGTCGTCATCGTGGACACCAACAACCCCGCGGAACTGCCTGCCTCGATCAACTCGGCCGACATTCGCGCCATCATCGACCACCACAAGCTGGTCGGCGGCCTGGAAACCAAGGGGCCGATCGACATCACCGTGCGCCCGCTGGCCTGCACCGCCACCATCATGGTCGACCTGATGGGCGACGATGCCGCCAAGATGCCCAAAGAGATCAAGGGCGCGGCGCTGACCTGCATCCTCTCGGACACGATGGAATTCCGCTCGCCCACCACCACCGACCATGACCGCGCCGTGGCCGAGAAGCTGGCCGCCGACCTGGGCATCGATGTCTCGGATTATGCGGCACAGATGTTCGCCGCCAAGTCCGACGTCTCGGCCTTTTCCGATGCCGAGCTGATCCGCATGGACAGCAAGGAATACGAGGTCGACGGCGTGAAATTCCGCGTCTCGGTGCTGGAAACCACCGCGCCCGAGATCCCGCTGGACCGCAAGGCCAGCCTGATGGAGACCATGAAGACCGTCTGCGCCGAGGACGGCGTCGATGACGTCCTGCTCTTCGTCGTGGACATCCTCAAGGAAGAGGCCACCCTGCTGGTCCCCAACGACCGCGTGAAAGGCGTGGCCGAAAAGAGCTTTGGCGCCAGCGTCGCGGGTGACAGCGTTGTCCTGCCCGGCATCATGAGCCGCAAGAAACAGATCATCCCGAACCTCAAGGTCTGAGGATCGGCGCCCGTTGCGGGCGATCCGGATCTGAATATTGGACGGGGCCTGCGCCCCCGTTCTTCTTTTTCGGGTGGGGGCTCTGCCCCCATACCCCCGAAGGTATTTTTCAGCCCAAAGAAACGGCCGGGGTCGAAAAGGGCATTGGCGCGCCGAGCGTGACCCCCTCTGGCGAGATTTGGCAGCCCAGCGCCAACACCTCGATACCCGCCTCCCGCGCGCCGGCAAAGGCCGCCGCATAGTCCGGGTCGATATCCGCCGCCAAGGTGACCCGGGTGCAATCCGTGCGCTGGACGAGATAAAGCATCACCGCGCGGTGCCCCTGCCCCACCATCGCCGCCAGTTCACCAAGGTGTTTCGTACCGCGCGCCGTGACGCTGTCGGGAAACTCGGCAAGGCCGGGCGTGCGCGAGAGCGTCACGGATTTCACCTCGACATAGCAATCGGGGCGGCCCGCGCCGCTCAGCAGAAAGTCGATACGGCTGTTCTCGCCGTATTTTACCTCTGGCCGGACCAGCTCGTATGCGTCCAGGCCTTCGACCTCGCCCGCCATCAGGGCGGTCTTCAGCACACGGTTGGGCGCGCCGGTATCGACGCCTGTGAAATGGCCTCCGGCGTGTTCGACCAGCCGCCAGGCCCATTTCAGTTTCTTCTTCGGATCGTCATTGGGTTCCAGCCAGATGCGCTGGCCCTCGTCCTTCAGTCCCAGCATGCTGCCGGGGTTGGCGACATGGGCCGTTACCTCTCGCCCGTCCTCCAGCAGGCAGTCGGCGAGAAAGCGTTTGTAGCGGCGGATCAGGGTCGCGGGGACCAGGGGGGTTTGAAAGCGCATGGCTGCCGCCTATACCCTCTGGAAAACACCGCGCCAAGGAGCTTGCCCATGCCCAATCCCACCGCCGCCATGCTGGTCATCGGGGACGAGATCCTGTCGGGGCGCACCCGCGATGCCAACATGCATCACCTGGCTCAGGAATTCGCCAAGCACGGCATCGACCTGAAAGAGGTCCGCATCGTGTCTGACGACCGCGACGCGATCGTGGCGGCGCTGAACGCGCTGCGGCAGGGGTATGACCATGTCGTGACCTCGGGCGGGATCGGCCCGACCCACGACGACATCACCGCACCCTGCGTGGCCGAGACATTCGGCGTGGCGATCAGCGTCCGCGACGATGCGCGTGCGATCCTGCAGGAACATTACGACCGGCAAGGATCGGAGCTGAACGAAGCGCGGTTGCGCATGGCCCGCATTCCCGACGGCGCCACCCTGATCGAAAACCCGGTTTCGGCGGCGCCGGGGTTCACGCTGGGCAACGTGCATGTCATGGCGGGCGTGCCGGCGGTGTTCCAGGCGATGGTGTCCAGCGTGCTGCCCAAGATCACCGGCGGACAACCCCTGTTGTCCCAGACCCTGCGGATCGAACGTGGCGAAGGCGACATCGCCGGGCCACTGAGCGCCCTGGCGGAACGGTTCACGGACCTCTCCATCGGGTCCTACCCCTACCAGCGCAACGGCGTCTACGGCGCCAACGTGGTGATCCGGGGCCCCGATGGCGGGCGGATCGACGCCGCCATGTCCGAGCTGAACGCGCTGTTCCCCGAGGCGGTCGCCCACTAGGCGCCGCACGAAAGGCGCGCACGCCGCATGGACAGCCCAACCGGCAGCGGCCATAACGGGACAAACCTCAATTTCGGGCCGCCGCAATGACCGACGACCTTTCCGATTACTTCGAGGCACTTGATGCCACCTGGCCCGCGGCATCGCGGGTCGAGGCCGGGCCGTGGCTGTTGCGCGAAGGGCGCGGCGGCGGCAAACGCGTATCCGCCGCGACCGCGCATGGATCATGGGATGGCGACGACCTCTCGGCGGCAGAGGACGCCATGCGCCTCATGGGACAGGCCCCGCTGTTCATGGTCCGCCCCGAAGATGCGGCGCTGGACGCGGCCCTGGCCGGGCGAGGCTATGAAAGGATCGACCCGGTGCAGCTGTGGTCGGCGCCGATCGAGCTTTTGACCGACCTCAGGTTGCCGCGCGTCACCGCCTTTGCGATCTGGGAACCGCTGGCCATCATGCGCGAGATCTGGGAGGCGGGCGGCATCGGCGCCGAACGCCAGCGGGTGATGGACCGCGCGCCCCTGCCCAAGACCGGGCTGTTCGGCCGCGTGTCGGACAAGCCCGCGGGCGCCGGGTTTTGCGCGATCCATGACCGCACCGCGATGGTCCACGCCCTGGAAATCGCGCCCGAGCACCGGCAGAAGGGGCTGGGCGGCTGGATGATGCGCTGTGCCGCGCTTTGGGCGGCACGGAACGGGGCGACCCGCATCGCCGTGGCCGCAACCGAGGAAAACACCGGCGCCAATGCGCTTTATGCAGCCTTGAAGATGGAGGTCGTGGGGCACTACCATTACCGCATCCTGAACGGCGACTGCGAGGAAATGTGACCAACGCCCTGCCCACCGCGCTCAACCTGCCCATGGTCGACCCCCTGCCGGAGGCCACGCAGAAATATTTCGATGTCTGCCAGGACAAGCTGGGCCTCGTGCCCAATGTCCTCAAGGCCTATGCCTTCGACATCGACAAGCTCAACGTCTTTACCGCCATGTACAATGACCTGATGCTGGCGGACAGCGGGCTGACCAAGCTGGAACGCGAGATGATCGCGGTTGTCGTCTCCTCGGTGAACAAGTGCTTTTACTGCCTGACCGCGCATGGCGCCGCCGTGCGAGAGCTGTCGGGCGACCCCAAGCTGGGCGAGATGCTGGTGATGAACTGGCGGGTGGCGGACCTGAACCACCGCCAGCGCGCCATGCTGGGGTTTGCCGAGAAGATGACCAAGGCCAGCGCCGAGATCGCCGAATGGGATCGCGAGGCCCTGCGCGATGCCGGTTTCTCGGAACGCGACATCTGGGACATCGCCAATGTGGCGGGGTTCTTCAACATGACCAACCGGGTTGCCAGCGCCACCGACATGCGTCCGAATGACGAGTACCACGCGCAGGCGCGCTAAGGCGCTGGCACTGGGCCTGGTGCTGGTGGCGGGCAGTGCGGCGGCGGTCGAACTGACCTTGCCGCGCGGTGCGCAACAGAGTTTCGGCACCGTCCAGTCGCCCGGGGCCTATTCAATGCCGACCGGTCCGTGGAAGAACGGCTATCTGCCGGTCGAACGGGTCGAAGGCCGGATCGAGGTGGCCGCCTGGCACCTGCCCGACAGTGACGAGACGCCCTTTCAACTGGCACAGCCGCTGCGTGACAGTCTGGTCGAGGAAGGCTTTGAAATCCTGCTGGACTGCCGGGCGCGGGCCTGTGGCGGCTTCGACTTCCGTTTTGCCACGCTGGTTCTGCCGGCGCCGGAAATGTTCGTGGACCTGAGCGACTATCATTTCATTTCCGCGATTTCGGACAAGGAAGGCGCGGTCTCGATCCTGACCAGCCGCGATGCGCGCGCCGGGTACATCCAGATCATCCGCGCCGGCGGCAGCGTCGGAGAAATCCGGCCCAGCGCACCGGTGGACCCGGTGCCATTCGTGCCCGCGCGGCCGCGCGAGGACATCATTCAGTCGCTGGAGGGCAGCGGCCACGTGATCCTGCGGGACTTGCTGTTCCGCTCGGGGTCCACCGCGCTGGGAGAGGGGCGCATCGCCTCGCTGGATGCCATCGCCGCCTACCTGGCGGCGAACCCGTCTCGGCAGATCCTGTTCGTCGGGCACACGGATGCGACGGGGTCGCTGGAGGCGAACAGGCGGGTGTCGTTGCGCAGGGCCGAGGCGGCGATGAGCTACCTGCGCGACCGGCACGGCACGCGGGCGGCGCAGATCGGCGCGGAGGGGGTTGGATACCTGGCACCGGTCGCGTCGAACCTCACGCCCGAGGGACGCGAGGCAAACCGCCGGGTCGAGGCGGTCCTGATCTCGACGGAGTGACGCGCGGGCCTACCAGGCCTGCGGTCCCTTTTCGGCAAAGGCATGTACCAGGAAGTCGATGAAGGCGCGGACCTTGGGCTGGGTAAACCGACCCGGAGGATAAACCGCGTAGATGCCCTGCGTTTCCACCGGCAGATCAGGGATCGCGTCCTCGACCAGACCGGCCTCCATCGCTTCGTGATAGAGGTAGGAGGGCAGGTAGGCGATGCCCAGGCCCGCGATGCAGGCGTTCAGCAGAGACTGGCCATCGTTGACCGTCAGCCAGCCGGCCGTGCGCACCTGGCGCTTTTCGCCCGAGGGCGCGGTCAGCTTCCAGACATTGCCGGAGGACTGGTTGGAATAGTGCAACAGCTTGTGTTCGTTCAGATCGTCGATCCGCTGCGGGCGGCCGAACTTCTGGAAATAGGACGGCGAGGCGATCATGCGCTTTGTGGTGTCGGTCAACTTGCGCGCACGCAGCGTCGAATCCTCCAGCTCGCCGATCCGGACCGCCATGTCGAAGCCTTCCGAGATCAGCTCGACGTAGCGGTTGTTCAGGACCATGTTGACGGTGATGTCGGGAAACTCGGCCAGGAATTCGCCCAGCACTGGACTAAGGTGATTGACCCCGAAATCCGTCGCCACGGAAATGCGCAGCAACCCAGAGGGCGCGGATTGCATGGAGGTGACCAGCGCATCCGCTTCTCCGGCATCGTTCAACACCCGGCGCGCGCGGTCGTAGTAGGCCAGGCCGATCTCGGTGGGCGAGACCCGGCGCGTCGTGCGGTTCAAAAGGCGCGCGCCAAGCCGCGCCTCCAGGCTGGACACATGTTTCGACACGGCAGACTTGGAGATGCCCATCTTCTTGGCCGCATCGGTGAAACCGCCCTGGTCCACGACAGTGGCAAAGGCCTCCATTTCGGTCAGACGGTCCATTCAGGTCTCCATTCCAAGGTCTTTCGTTCTGCAAGCAATGCTTTTGAACTGGGGCGCAACTTGGGCAAGGAGGGGACAATTGAGGGGTATTGCATTGCGCTGTCTGCGACGGGGAAACACAAAAAGCCTGACCGGAATCGCGCAAAAGTGTAGCCTGAGCCCCTGAAGGCAACTTCGACAGAACTGATTTTCAGGGAGGATCCACCCCATGTTTCGTTCAATGCTCTGCGCCGCCGCCCTGGCGGTGGCACCCTTGGCCCTCATGGCCGATGGAGTGCCCGCGCCCGAGGGCGCCAAGGTCTATTTCATCAACATCGCCGACGGCGACACGGTGCAAAGCCCCGTCACGGTCCGGTTCGGCCTCTCCGGCATGGGCGTGGCCCCCGCCGGGATCGACAAGGACAACACCGGCCACCATCACATCCTGATCGACCGCGCCCCCTTTGGCGAAGGGGCCGAGGATGGCGAATTTGCCAACTACGGCATCCCCGGCGACGACAACCACCGCCACTTCGGCGGTGGCCAGACCGAGGTCATGCTGGGGCTGGACCCGGGCACGCATACGCTGCAGCTGGTGCTGGGGGACATGAACCATATCCCGCACGACCCGCCGGTCGTCTCGGAACAGATCACCATCACGGTGGAGTAACCAATCCCCGGACGGACGAAAGGCGCGCCGCGACTGCGACGCGCCCTTTTTTCAGGGTCCGGTCAAAAGATCCGCATCAAGCGGCCTTGCGGCTATGATGGCCCTCTTCGACCTCTTCCACGATCTTGGAGACAAAAGCGTCGAGGTCCCCCGGATTGCGGCTGGTGACGATGCCGCTGTCGGCGATCACCGGTTCATCCATGACACGCGCACCCGCGTTCCTCAGGTCGGTCCGGATCGAGGGGTAGGCCGTCATTTCGCGGCCCGCCACGATATCGGCCTCGATCAGCACCCAAGGCGCGTGACAGATCGCGGCGATCACCTTGCCCTGCTTGGCAAAGGCCCGCACCAGCGCCTTCACAGGCGCCTCGACGCGCAGCAGATCCGGGTTGATCTGCCCGCCGGGGATCACCAGCGCATCGTATTGCGTGGCGTCGGCATCGGCGATGCGCAGGTCGGCGCCCGTCGGGCGCCCCCAGTCGCTGCCTTGCCATCCTGTCGCGGCCTCGCCGTCGAGCGTGGCGACATGGACCGTCGCGCCCTTGGCACGCAGCTGGTCGC
Source organism: Antarctobacter albus (assembly GCF_900101505.1). Lineage (GTDB taxonomy): Bacteria > Pseudomonadota > Alphaproteobacteria > Rhodobacterales > Rhodobacteraceae > Antarctobacter > Antarctobacter albus. The sequence goes on along the minus strand of NZ_FMZI01000008.1, from coordinate 89,426 downwards.
GGGGAACTTCGAGCTCTGACTGTTCAAAGCCGTGCGTGGTGACGATGAGGATCTTTGCGTTGCCGATATCGGCCATGACAAACCTCCTTGCTTGCGTTTCGGTTACAGGAGGAACGCCTGCAACCGGCGCATGTTCCAAGAAGACCCCTGCCGTCAGAGTGCGGCAGCCAGCCGCGTGCCCTGGTCGATGGCGCGCTTGGCATCCAGTTCGGCGGCCACGTCTGCGCCACCGATCACATGGGTCTCGATGCCCTTCGCCTCCAGCGCATCGGCCAGCGTCCGTTCGCTGACCTGCCCGGCACAGAGAACGATGGTATCGCAGGCGATCACCTCGGGCCGTTCGCGCGCCTCGCCATAGCTGACATGCAGGCCCGCGTCGTCGATGCGCTCATAGTTCACCCCGCTGCGCATCTCGACGCCCTTCATCTTCAGCGCGGCCCGGTGAATCCAGCCGGTTGTCTTGCCAAGACGCTTGCCCGGGCGTTCCGCCTTGCGCTGCAACAGCACGACCGCGCGTTCGGCGGCATCGGGCTGCGGCCCTTCGGGCGCCAGGCCCGACCGCGCCTCGGCCGGGTCCGTCACGCCCCATTCGCGCATCCAGTCGGGCAGGCTTTCTGTCGGGCTGTCCCCGGTCACGAGGAATTCAGCCATGTCGAAACCGATCCCGCCCGCGCCGATGATCGCCACCCGCTTGCCGACCTCTGCACCATCGCGCAACACGTCGACATAACCCCTGACCGACGGATGGTCCTGCCCCGGGATCTGCGGATCGCGCGGCAGGACGCCGGTGGCCACGATCACGACGTCAAAACCTGCCAGGGTGTCGACTGTTGCCTCTGTGCCAAGGCGCGCTTCGACGCCCGTGGCCGAGGTCATGGCAGAGAACCAGTCGACCAGGCCGTCGAACTCCTCCTTGCCGGGGATCTTGCGGGCCATGTTCAGCTGTCCGCCCAGGGTCCCCGCCTTGTCGAACAGAACCACCTTGTGCCCGCGCTCCGCCGCCGTGATCGCAGCAGACAGGCCGGCAGGACCAGCCCCCACGACCGCGACATGACGCGGTGCCTCGGCCGGTTCAACCACCAGCTCCGTTTCAAACGCCGCCTTCGGGTTCACGAGGCAGGTCGAGACCTTGCCGGCGAAGGTATGGTCAAGGCAGGCCTGGTTGCAGGCGATACAGGGGGCGATGAGGTGGGATTGCCCCCGTGCCGCCTTGGCCACGAAATCAGGATCGGCGAGGAAGGGCCGCGCGAGGCTGACCATGTCGGCGCAGCCCTCGGCCAGCACTTGTTCCGCCACCTCGGGCGTGTTGATCCGGTTCGAGGTGATCAGCGGCACCCCGACCTTGCCCATGAGTTTCTGCGTCACCCAGGCAAAGGCCCGGCGCGGCACGCTGGTGGCGATGGTGGGCACCCGCGCCTCGTGCCAGCCGATGCCGGTGTTAATGATATTGGCGCCCGCTGCCTCGACCGCCTGCGCCAGTTGCACGACCTCGTCATGGGTCGAGCCATTGGGGATCAGGTCGATCATCGAAAGACGGAAGATGAGAATGAAATCCTCGCCCACCGCCGCCCGCACCCGGCGCACCACCTCGATGGGCAGGCGCATCCGGTTCTCATAGCTGCCGCCCCAGCCATCGGTGCGCTTGTTGGTATGGGTGACAAGGAACTGGTTGAGGAAATACCCCTCGGACCCCATGATCTCGACCCCGTCATAGCCTGCCTCGCGGGCGCGGGCAGCAGAGGTCGCGATATCCGCGATTTGTTTCTCGATGCCCGCCTCGTCCAGCTCATGTGGCGGGAAGGGAGAGATCGGCGATTTCACCGGCGAAGGCGCGACGCAATCGGGGCCATAGGCATAGCGCCCCGCGTGCAGGATCTGCATGGCAATCTTGCCGCCCGCCGCGTGCACACGGTCGGTGATCATGCGGTGGTTGGCGATGTCCTCGGGAGTGAACAGGCCCGCCGCGCCCGGAAAGACCCCACCCTCGCGGTTGGGCGCCATCCCCCCCGTCACCATCAGGCCGACCCCGCCGCGCGCCCGCGTGGCATAGAATTCCGCGACCCGGTTCCAGTCGCCCCGCTCTTCGAGGTTGGTGTGCATCGACCCCATCAGCACGCGGTTCTTCAGCGTGGTGTAACCAAGATCGAGCGGGCGCAGCAGGTGCGGATAATCTGTCATCATGTCCTCCCGGGGTCCTTGGCGTCACCTCACATGATGCACCTGACGCTGTCACGATCAACGTCACGTCATGGCCGCCGCGCGAAGACCGCTTTACCCCATGCCGCCGCTGCGCTAGCGCAAAGAGGCGCAGCACTGGAAGACCCGATGAGCGATTTCGCCACCCTCAGCCTCGACGGCAGCGGCCTGTCCCGTCACCCGCGCGTGCGGGCCGCGAAACGGGCCGAGGACTACCTTGAACGCTTCGACGCGACGACGCTGTGGCTGGACGCGGTCTGGCACGATGGCGCGGTTGTCCTGATCTGCCCGCGGCTCAACAACCTGGACCGCACGGTGGCGCGGGCCCGGTTCACCCTGGACGACACAGAGGTGCGCCCGCGCTTCAAACGCTATTACCGCCATACCCTGATCCGCCTGCCCGCCAGCGCCCAGCCGGAGCGTGTCGCAGTCGAGATCGGCGACTGGCGCGGCGAAACCCCCGTCAATGGCCCCGACAGCACGCTGGACGGGCGCAACGTGCTGATGACCCTGTCCAGGGACAACCACCCGGACTGGATAGAGGACTGGGCGCGGTTCCACATCGCGCATCACGGCGCAGACGCTGTGCTTTTCGTGGACAATGGATCGGAAACCTGGGGCGTCGACCAGATCCGTCCGGCGCTGGAACGGGCGGGCTTTGCCCGGATCATCGTCCTGTCGACGTCCCTGCGATACGGGCCGCGCGGGCTGCCCCCTTTCATCAACGCGGAACTGTTCCTGCAGACCGGCATCCTGAATGCGCTGCAATTCCGGTTCCTGCAAGGCGCGCGCGCAGTCCTGAATTGCGACGTGGACGAACTGGTGATGACGCCGGGCCGGACGGTCTTCGATGCCGCCGTGCAAAGCCGCGCGGGGTTTGTCCACTTTCCGGGGCGCTGGGTGCATCCCGCGCCGGAGGCAGAGGGTTGGTCCTGGCACGCCCGGCACAGCCACCGCGACGAGCCGGTCAAGACGTGCCCGTCGAAATGGTGCGTGGTGCCCGGCGGCCCCCTGCGTGGCTATCAATGGCGCGCGCATGAACTGGAACGGCTGCCCTTTGCACGGCGCTTCCAGCTTGACAACGCCTGGTTCTACCACTGCCGGAACATCACCAACGGCTGGAAATCGCTGAAACGCACGCAGGTGCGCGGCGACACCGTGCCGGACCCGGGATTGCAGGAGGCGCTGGCCGCAGCGGAGCTGCCTCAGCGTTCCGCTTGAAAACCCCTGCTACCGGGGGCAGGCTGACCGCGAACCAGTTTGGAGGGCGCATGACACCCGTCACCGCCAAAGGCGACAAGACCGCGCAACTGCCGCAGCTTCAGGATGCGCGAAACCCCGGCATGTTGCTGGACATGGACTGGGTCCGCGCCGCCCGCGCCAACCGTTCGGCCATCGAACGGCGCGCGGCCACCCTGCCGGGCCGCCGCTCGGTCAAGAAGGAGTATCAGGCCGCCTGGCTGGCCCGCGCGATCTCCTGCATCGACCTGACAACTTTGGCTGGGGATGACACGCCGGGCCGTGTCGCCCGGCTTTGTGCCAAGGCCCGCCATCCGGTGCGCGCCGATTTGCTGGAGGCTTTGGGGTTGGAGGGGCTGACCGTGGGCGCGGTCTGTGTCTACCACGACATGATCGCCCCGGCGCTGGCGGCCCTGCAGGGCTCCGGCATCCCCGTGGCCGCCGTGTCGACCGGCTTTCCGGCCGGCCTGTCGCCCTTTCGCCTGCGCGTGGCCGAGATCGAGGAAAGCGTGCAGGCCGGGGCGCAGGAGATCGACATCGTCATCTCGCGCCGCAAGGTCCTGACCGGCGACTGGCAGGGGCTCTATGACGAGATGCGCACCTTCCGCGCCGCCTGTGGCGAGGCGCATGTCAAGGCGATCCTTGCGACCGGCGAACTGGGCACGCTGCAGAATGTCGCCCGCGCCAGCCTCGTCTGCATGATGGCGGGGGCCGATTTCATCAAGACCTCGACCGGCAAGGAAAGCGTCAACGCCACCCTGCCCGTCAGCCTCGTGATGATGCGGGCGATCCGCGCCTATCACGAGGCCACGGGCTATCGTGTCGGCTACAAGCCCGCGGGCGGGATTTCCAAGGCCAAGGATGCGGTGACCTATCTGGCATTGGTCAAGGAGGAACTGGGCGACCGCTGGCTGCGCCCCGACCTCTTCCGCTTTGGCGCCTCGTCGCTCCTGGGCGACATCGAACGGCAGCTGGAACACCATGTCACCGGGGCCTATTCGGCCTCGTGGCGGCACGCAGCGGGGTGAGCCCATGCAGATGACACCGCAATGGTCGCTGATGATGGTCGCCGTCTTCCTCGTGATGGGGGTCAGCAACTGGCGGCGCCGGCGCCTGAAGCGCGCCGCGCGCGACCTGCCGACACGGCTATTCCGCCAGCTGGGGCCGGAACCGGAATTCGACTTACCCGACAGCCCGCCAGAGGGGCTTGAAGACTTCGCCGCCCTGCAAAGGCGCAGCCTGCGCGTACAGCACTGGGTCTGGGGGCTGGCGCTGCTCTGGCTGGTCTATGTCATCTACTTGGCAATGGGGGCCACGCAATGAAGCCCGCCCCTATCGCCCTTGCCGCGCTGGGCCTTGCGACACCCGCTCTGGGCCAAAGCTATGCCTGCGCGCCCTGGGGCGCGGCGTCGGACACGGCCCCGATAGCCGCGATCACCGTCAGCCAGCGGATGATCACCATCGAGCAGGGCGGGTTGAAGACCACGGCACGCATGGCGCAGGCTACGTTGAAACGCCGGGTTTTCCTTGCCGAGGATGCGGCGCTGGTCGTCTACGGAGATGCGGTTCTGAACGCCGGGCAACCGCCCGCCTTCGGGGATCGCGTCACCCTTCAGCACCTGCGTTACGACGCGACGGCACCGAACCTGGCGCAAACCGCCTGCGAGAGGCTGAAATGAACATCAAAGAGATCTTCGAAAGCATGGACTACGGCCCCGCCCCCGAAAGCGCCGGGGATGCGCTGGCCTGGATCGTCGACCAGGGATCGCGGTTCGGCCATTTCATCAATGGGGCCTTCACCGAGGCGGGCGAGGGGTTCGACAGCCGCAACCCGGCCACCGGAGAGGTGCTGGCGACGCTGACCCAGGCGACACAGGATGACGTGGACGCCGCCGTCGCCGCCGCCCGCGCGGCACAACCCGAATGGGAGGCGCTGGGGGGGCCGGGCCGCGCGCGCTATCTTTACGCGCTGGCGCGGCTCTTGCAGAAACACGCGCGGCTGTTCGCCGTGCTGGAAACGCTGGACAACGGCAAGCCCATCCGCGAAAGCCGCGACATCGACATTCCGCTGGCCCAGCGGCATTTCTACTATCACGCGGGCATGGCACAGCTGATGGACAGCGAGTTGCCCGACCGGCAGGCGCTGGGGGTTTGCGGCCAGATCGTGCCGTGGAACTTTCCGCTGCTGATGCTGTCGTGGAAAATCGCCCCGGCGTTGGCCACCGGCAACACGGTGGTGCTGAAACCCGCCGAATGGACCTCGCTGACCGCGCTTTTGTTCGCCGATATCTGCCAGCAGGCCGGCCTGCCCAAGGGCGTGGTCAACATCGTCACCGGCGACGGCCGCGTGGGTGAGATGATTTGCGACGCGGACGTGGACAAGATCGCCTTTACCGGCTCTACCGAAGTGGGGCGCAAGATCCGCCAGGCGACGGCGGGGCGCGGCATCGGCCTGACGCTGGAGTTGGGGGGGAAATCGCCCTACGTCGTCTTCGAGGATGCCGACCTGGACAGCGCGATCGAGGGGCTGGTGGATGCGATCTGGTTCAACCAGGGACAGGTCTGCTGCGCCGGGTCGCGCCTCTTGGTGCAAGAGGGCGTGGCGGACGCCTTCCACGACCGGCTGCGCGCCCGGATGGACAAGCTGCGCATCGGCAACCCGCTGGACAAATGCATCGACGTGGGCGCCATCGTCGACCCCGAACAGCTGCGCCGGATCGAAGGCATGGTGTCGGGCGCCGAGGGCACGGTTTATCGCGCCAACTGCCCCCTGCCCGAGGGGTGTTACTACCCGCCCACGCTGGTCTCGGGGCTGTCGCCCGCCTCGCCGTTGATGCAGGAAGAGATCTTTGGCCCGGTGCTGGTCTCTTCGACATTCCGCACGCCTGCCGAGGCGGTCGCGCTGGCCAATAACACGCGCTATGGCCTTGCTGCCAGCGTCTGGTCCGAGAACATCAACACCGCGCTAGACGTGGCGCCGCAACTGGCGGCGGGGGTCGTCTGGGTCAACGGAACCAACATGTTCGACGCCGCCGCCGGCTTCGGCGGTGTCCGTGAAAGCGGCTTTGGCCGAGAAGGCGGCTGGGAGGGGCTGCGCGCCTATACCCGCGCCCGGGGCGAACCCGGGACCTTGTCCCCGGTCGAGGCCTATGCCGGCGACAGCGCCGAACCACAGCCGGTCGACCGCACCGCGAAGCTCTATGTCGGTGGCAAGCAGGCGCGTCCCGACGGCGGCTATGCCCGCAGCATCTACGACGCGGCGGGCAAGCTGATCGGCCAGGCGCCGATCGCCAACCGCAAGGACATCCGCAACGCCGTCGAGGCCGCGCGCGGCGCGGGCGGCTGGGCCAAGGCCACGGCCCATAACCGTGCACAGGTCTTGTATTACATCGGTGAGAACCTCTCGGCCCGGGCGGGGGAGTTCGCGGCCCTGATCGACCGGCTGACCGGCAGCGACGGCGGCGCGGCAGAGGTCGAGGCCAGCGTGAACCGGCTGTTCACCGCTGCCGCCTGGGCGGACAAGTTCGACGGCGGCGTCCGCAGTGTCCCCATGCGTGGCGTGGCCCTTGCGATGAACGAACCCTGCGGGGTCATCGGCGCGCTCTGTGCGGACGAGGCCCCGCTCCTGGGGCTGGTCTCGGTCATGGCGCCGGCCATCGCGATGGGGAACCGGGTGGTGCTGGTCGCCTCCGACCCCTTCCCGCTGGCGGCATTGGAGTTCACTCAGGTTCTGGAAACCTCGGACGTGCCCGGGGGCGTGGTGAACATCCTGACCGGATCACATGCCGAGCTGGCCCCGGTGCTGGCGTCGCATTTGGACGTCGAGGCGGTTTGGTCTTTCTCCTCCAGCGATCTGTCGGAGGTGATCGAGAGCGCCTCGGCGGGCAACCTGAAACGGACCTGGGTCAACGACGGGCGCGCTCGCGACTGGCTGAACGCCGGGGACGCACGCGATTTCCTCGAGCAGGCGACCGAGGTCAAGACCGTCTGGGTGCCCTACGGCGCATGAGCGGTGTGGCGGGGCAAACCCCGCCCTACGCCTCACCTTCTGGCAGGGCCTCCAGAAGGTCGCCGGGCTGACAGTCGAGAACCTCGCAGATCTTTGCCAGCGTCTCGAAACGGATGCCCTTGACCTTGCCGGATTTCAGCAGGGAAATGTTCTGCTCGGTGATGCCCACACGCTCGGCCAGCTCGCGCGAGCGCATCTTGCGCCGCGCCAGCATCACGTCCAGCCGCACGACGATCTGCATCAGACGAATCCCTCGTTCTCGGACCGGAGCGCCACCGCCTGGCTGGTGACCAGCCCGACGATCAGCATCATGCCCCCCGCAAGGACAAAACCCAGGTCAGCCGAGGACACGGCAAGCGAGACCATCCTTTGCCCTGCGGGCGCCCCCAGGGTCAGCAAGAGTGTTTCGACCGGATGGCCCAGCAGACCCACTGCCGCCTGCGCGAGAAAGCCCAGACCGATGTGCCGCAGCGCGTGAGCCGCCGTTGGGGTCAGCGCGGCGTCACCCGCGTAGCAGGCAAAAAGCCGGCTCATGTGCCAAAGGGTGTAAAACACGGCACCCAACGCAATCCAGGCTCCGGCCACCAGCGCCATCCGGCTCGCCAAGCCGAGGGTGCGCCCGCCCATGTCCAGCCCAAGCGCGTCGGCACGATGGGACACAAGGAACGCCGGATCGACGGCAACCCATGCCACAAGCCCGAGGAGCACCGTCATCGCGATGAAGGACAGCCCGCGCAGAACCTGGGCGGCGCGGCGCGTGGCACGGGGAAGTTGGTAGGTCATATCGAGGTCCAGCTTGCTATTTAACCAACATTACTTAATGTAAAACGATAAAAAATGATTCCACAAGAGGAGATTCTTCGTGCTTCGTCTTATCCCCATCCTCGCCCTACTGAGCGCCTGCACGGCGCTCGTACCGCAGACCCTGCAAGACTTGCGCAAAGTCGATCCGCTGACCGCCGACCCGGTGGATTTCCAGATCCATCTGCACCTGCCGGAGGGCCTGGATCTTCTCCCTGACTCGGCGCGGCTGACCCTCTCGGCGGTTTCGGCCCAGGGCGCGTTCGACGAGAGCTTTGTCCTGCAACGCCGGGACATACGGGACGGATCGCTGATTCTTGCCGTCGCGCCCGCCGACCTCGACGGCCTGCGTGCAGCACAAGCCCGCGCCCGCACATGGAAAACCGAGGCGCCAGAACGCACCTCCGGCTCGCTGGAGATGTCCTTTGGCCTTTGCCTGCACGGCTCGGGGCCTGACATGGATGCGCCCGTTTCCGCCGATATCGTCCTGGAAAACGGTGGTCAGGCGCGACCCCTGTTGCGCCCACAACCCGTTGGCCGCTACCTGAAAACGCTGAAGGCACGGGCAGATACGCCCCCTGTCCCCTGCCCCTCTGCCACGCGACATTGAGAATTTACATTTCCGATGCTATCTTTAAAGCATGCCCATGCGCCCGGGCTTGGGGGGCGCGTAGCGACACAGGAGGACATTGTCCTGTCTTCGACGACACTTGCGGCGCATGCCGCTGATCAAGGCCGGGGCATTTCGGCCATGACACAGAGCGAACCGACCGCCGAGGGCATTCTCGCGGCAGTGCTCGAAACACTCTCCGACAACAAGGCAGAGGATATCGTGCAGATCGACCTGCACGGCAAATCCTCGGTGTGCGATTACATGGTCATCGCCACCGGCCGTTCGTCGCGCCAGGTCGCGGCGCTGTCGGAAAAGCTGGCAGATGAACTCAAGCAGCGCTTCGGTGTTCTCTCCACGATGGAGGGCAAGGATACCGGGGACTGGGTGCTCATCGACGCGGGGGACGTGGTTGTCCATCTCTTCCGCCCCGAGGTGCGTGAGTTCTACCAGCTGGAAAAGATGTGGGCTCCGGTGGCAGGCAACCAGGCCTGAACGGTGCGCGTACATCTTTGCGTGGTTGGCCGGCTCCGGAAGGGGCCGGAAAAGGCGCTTGTCGATGATTACCTGACACGTTTCGACCGCACGGGCCGGGCGCTGGGCCTTGGCCCGGCGCAAGTGATCGAGGTCGAGGACCGCAAGGGCGGCGGCATGGCGGGTGAGGCCGCTCTGTTGCGCCGCGCGATCCCCTCGGGTGCACGGATCTGCGCGCTGGATGAGCGCGGCCACATCTGGTCCTCGCCCGAGTTTTCCGGAAAACTGGCAGACTGGCGAGATGGTGGCGCTCAGGACCTGGCCTTTGTCATCGGTGGCGCCGACGGAATCGACCCCGCCCTGCGGGCCGAGGCGCAGGACCTGATGTCCTTTGGTCGGATGGTCTGGCCACACATGCTGGTGCGGGTCATGCTGGCCGAACAGCTATACCGCGCCGCCTCGATCCAGGCGGGGGCGCCTTATCACCGGGTGTGACGTTCAGGCGTAGGCGATCCAGAGCAGGATCAGCCCCAGGATCACCCGATAGATGACATAGGGTGTAAAGCTGACAGAGCGCAGGAGCCGCATCATCAGCCAGAGCGCCCCCAGCGCCGACAGAAACGCCAGCGCCGCCGCAATCGCACCATCACGCGCGGCCTGGGCATCGGCGGTCGCGATGACCTCGGCCCCCAGCAACGCGGCAGACGCCATGATCGTCGGGATCGACATCAACATGGCCAGCTTGGCGCCGTCGTGCCGGTTGTAGCCCAGATGGCGCGCCGCGGTGATGGTGATGCCGGACCGCGAGGTGCCCGGGATCAAGGCCACGGCCTGCCACAGCCCCATGATGATGGCATCCCGCAGGTTCCAGTCGCTGTCCGCCTTGTCCTGCGCCCCTTTCATGTCCGCCCAGTAGAGGACAAGACCGAAGACAAGCATGGTCCACCCGATCACCGCCGTCGAGCGCAGCATGTCGTCCAGCCCCGAGAGCTTGAGCGCCAGTCCGAAGAGGATCACCGGGATGGTGGCCACAAGCAGCAGAAAGGCGAGGCGCGCGCCCGGCGTGTCCATGCGCCCCGTCATGAGCCGCAGCGTGCCCTTGGCTGCATCCTTAACGTCGGCTCGGAAGTAGAGGATGACGGCCAGCAAGGTTCCCACGTGAACGGCCACGTCGATCACCTGGCCCTGGTCCTGCATCCCCGTCAGGTTCGGCAAGAGAATCAGGTGGCCCGAGGACGAGATCGGAAGGAATTCGGTAACCCCCTGTATCAGGGCGAGAATCAGCAGTTGCGTGAAAGCCATTGTCGGGGTCCAATCAAAGCTACGCGCCTTGGTATAACTCCTTGTTTCAGAGCCGAAAGTGGCAATTTGGGTCCGATTTGGACCTATTTTTGGCAGCCGCATGTGGTTTTGAGACGTCAAAAACGGGAATATTCTGGATATAGGTCAGCATAACTGACTTTCATTCCAAGCCAAGCTTCTGTAAGGAGGCGCGGACGATCTAGGGATTACCTGCAAAGGGTGGATGAATGGCGAAGCAGCCGATGCTGAAATTTGTGTCCGTGGGGCGGGAGATGCCGGTCAAGCGGGAGGCCGCGGAGCGCCGGACGGATTTCGACGAGATCTATGCGGAATACGCCGATGCGAAGGCCAAGGAACAGGCCGCGCGCTGCAGCCAGTGCGGCGTGCCCTATTGCCAGAGCCACTGCCCGCTGCACAACAATATCCCCGACTGGCTGCGCCTGACCGCCACGGGCCGCCTTCAGGAGGCCTATGAGGTCAGCCAGGCCACCAACACCTTCCCCGAGATCTGCGGCCGCATCTGCCCCCAGGACCGCCTGTGCGAAGGCAACTGCGTGATCGAACAGTCGGGTCACGGCACGGTGACCATCGGCTCGGTCGAGAAGTACATCACCGATACCGCCTGGGAAGAAGGCTGGGTCAAGCCCGTGACCCCGGCGCAGGAACGCTCCGAAAGCGTCGGCATCATCGGCGCCGGCCCCGGCGGGCTGGCGGCGGCGGACATGCTGCGCCGCGCCGGCGTACAGGTCACCGTCTACGACCGCTACGACCGCTCGGGCGGGCTGCTGACCTATGGCATCCCCGGCTTCAAGCTGGAAAAGGACATTGTGATGCGCCGCAACAAGCAGCTCGAAGAGGGCGGCGTGCGCTTTGTGATGAACTGCAACGTGGGCGAAGACCTGTCGTTCGAGGAAATTCGCGCACAACATGATGCGGTCATCATCGCAACCGGCGTCTACAAGTCGCGTGACCTGGGCGGCCCGGGCGCGGGTGCCAAGGGCATCGTCAAGGCGATCGACTACCTGACCGCCTCGAACCGCGCGTCGAACTTTGGCGACAGCGTGCCGGAATTCGAAAGCGGCGAGCTGAACGCCAAGGGCAAGAAGGTTGTCGTGATCGGCGGCGGCGACACGGCGATGGACTGTGTCCGCACCGCGATCCGCCAGGGCGCCACCAGCGTCAAATGCCTGTATCGCCGCGACCGGGCCAACATGCCAGGGAGCCAGCGCGAGACGCAGAACGCCGAGGAAGAAGGTGTGGTCTTCGAATGGCTGACCGCGCCCAAGGGCTTCAAGGGTGAGCCGGTCAATGCCGTGGTGGTCGAGAAGATGCGCCTGGGCGCACCGGACGCCACCGGCCGCCAGCGCCCCGAGGTGATCGAGGGATCGGACTACGACGAGCCCGCAGACCTGGTCATCAAGGCGCTCGGCTTCGAGCCCGAGGAACTGCCGACACTCTGGGGCTGCCCCGAGCTGGAAGTGACCCGCTGGGGCACCATCAAGGCAGAGTTCACCAGCGGCCGCACCGCCCTGCCCGGCGTCTATGCCATCGGCGACATCGTGCGCGGCGCAAGCCTGGTGGTCTGGGCGATCCGCGACGGGCGCGACTGTGTCGAGGCCGTGTTGCAGGACCTGAACTCCAAGGGAGCTGTCGCCGCGGAATGACCGGGACGGTCTGTACGTTTTGTACAAAACGTACAGCGTTTCCAGCATTTTGTACAAACAGGCAAGGGTTGGTTAACCAAGGCGCAGGCGGCGCCGGAATGGGTCAGAAAGGCTGTCTCATGTGGCTCGAAAGATTGACCAGGGGTAAAGGCTCGACCGCGCTTTGCGCCGGTCTGGCGGCGCTTGCGCTGCTGGGCGGGGCCGGCGCGGTCCAGGCCCAGGGCGGGCTGTTCACCCCGCCCGAGGGCTGCGAGACCTACCTGACGGTGCAATCCCGCAGCTGCGTCGTGACCAACCACTATGTCTGCCCGCAGATCGACCCGGATCACCGGTTCCGCACCGATTTCGGCGAGGCCGGTCCCTATTTCACCAGCCGCATCGACGATGACGGCCAGTGGATCGAAAGCGGCCCGCCCGACGATCCGACCCGCACCCGGACGGTGCGCCCGATCCCCGATCCCGGCAGCATCTCCGAGCTGGTCGAAAACGGCATCGACAGTTTCGATTTCACCCAGCGGTCGACGCTCGACGGGCCGACCCGTGTCACCGGGTTCGACCGGATCATCGGCGAAATCGAGATCGACGGCGAAAAGCTGTACCGGACCGAGTTCGAGATGACGCGCCGCGATGCCTCGGGGCGGGTGATCGAACATGTCCGGGGGCGCGAATACGTCTCGGACAAGCACAAGCGGTTCTTTGCGGGCTTTGCCGCCGACGTCACGGAGGACGAGCGCCAGGCCAACGCACGCGACCGCAGCCCGGTGGAGTTCATCTATCCCGGCGAACAGGGGTTCCGTGGCATCTATCCGCGCCACGACTGCGACCTGATGAGCGGCCTGGAGGGGGTTGAGCCGGGTTGGGGTCACCCGCTTGGCACCAGCACAGCGGAGGACCGGGCATGAGCGCGCGCAGCGGGGGCTGCATGTGCGGCGCGGTCCGGTTCACCGCGCGCGATGTGCCGGCGCAGGCCGGGGCCTGTCACTGCGAGATGTGCCGCCGCTGGACCGGCTCGGCGCTGATCGGCGTGACCGTGCCGCTGGAAAACGTGACCTGGGAGGATGAAACCCACCTGGGCCGCATCCAGTCCAGCGACTGGGCGGAACGCGGGTTCTGCACGCGCTGTGGCTCGGGGATGTTTTTCCGGGTGACGATGGAATCCGCCTACTCCGGCGACCTGGAACTGCCCATCGGCGTCTTTGACGAGGCCGACGGTTTCGAGATGACGAACGAGATCTACATCGACGTGAAACCCGACAGCTTTGCCTACGAGGGCCAGGCCGGGCGCAAGTTGATGACGCGGGCCGAGTGCCACGCGAAATTCGGCGTTCTTGCCGAACAGACGGACTGAAAGACTTTCGGCCCGCCCCCGTCACCGGGACGCAGGCCATCACAGCGATGCCGGGCCGCGACGTGCGGTCCATGAACGGAGGGCTTGAGCCATGACCAAATACGATGCCGACTGGGTGCGGGCCGAGGAAGCCAAGCGCAAGTGGATGAGCGAAAACGGCATGTACCACGAGAGCGAAGAGCACAGCTCTTGCGGCGTGGGCCTTGTCGTGAACCTGGACGGGAAACCGTCGCGGCGCGTCGTCGAGGCGGGGATCACCGCGCTCAAGGCGATCTGGCACCGGGGTGCCGTGGACGCCGATGGCAAGACCGGCGACGGCGCGGGCATCCACGTCCAGATCCCGGCTCCCTTCTTTTACGACCAGGTGCTGCGCACCGGCCACACGCCGCGCCGCGACGAGATGATGGCCGTGGGCCAGGTCTTTCTGCCGCGCACCAACTTCGGCGCCCAGGAAGCCTGCCGGACGATCGTGGAGACCGAGGTCCTGCGCATGGGCCACTACATCTATGGCTGGCGCCACGTCCCGGTGAACGTCGACTGCCTGGGTGAAAAGGCCAACGCGACCCGCCCCGAGATCGAGCAGATCATCATCTCGAACGCCAAGGGCGTGGACGAGGAGACCTTTGAGCGCGAGCTTTACGTGATCCGGCGCCGGATCGAGAAGGCGGCGGCAGCGGCGGGGATCACCCAGCTGTACATCGCCTCGCTGTCCTGCCGGTCGATCATCTACAAGGGCATGATGCTGGCCGAGCAGGTCGCGGAATTCTATCCCGACCTCCAGGACGAGCGGTTTGAATCGGCCTTCGCGATCTACCACCAGCGCTATTCGACCAACACCTTCCCGCAGTGGTGGCTGGCGCAGCCGTTCCGGATGCTGGCCCACAACGGCGAGATCAACACGCTCAAGGGCAACACCAACTGGATGAAGAGCCACGAGATCCGGATGGCCTCGGGCGCCTTCGGGGACATGGCCGAGGACATCAAGCCGATCGTGCCCAATGGCTCGTCGGACTCGGCGGCGCTGGACGCGGTGTTCGAGGTGCTGGTGCGCGCCGGGCGCAACGCGCCGATGGCCAAGACGATGCTGGTGCCGGAAAGCTGGTCCAAGCAGGCGGTGGAACTCCCGCAGGCCTGGCGTGACATGTATTCCTACTGCAACTCGGTGATGGAGCCCTGGGACGGCCCCGCGGCACTGGCGATGACCGATGGCCGCTGGGTCTGTGGCGGGCTGGACCGCAACGGTCTGCGCCCGATGCGCTATGTCGTGACCGGCGACGGGATGCTGATCGCAGGCTCGGAAATCGGCATGGTGCCGACGGACGAGGCGACGGCGCGCGAAAAGGGCGCGCTGGGACCGGGCCAGTTGATCGCCGTCGACATGAAAGAGGGCAAGCTCTACCACGACGTCGAGATCAAGGACAAACTGGCCGCCGCGCAGCCTTTTGGCGACTGGGTCGGCAAGATCACCGAACTGGACGAGCCGCTGGCCGCCGTTACGGAAAAGCCGCTTTTCGAGGGCGCCGAATTGCGCCGCCGCCAGATCGCGGCAGGTTACACCGTCGAGGAGCTGGAACAGATCCTGGCGCCGATGGCCGAGGACGCCAAGGAAACGCTGGCCTCGATGGGTGATGACACGCCCTCGGCGGTCCTGTCCAAGAAGTACCGGCCGCTGAGCCACTACTTCCGCCAGAACTTCAGCCAGGTGACGAACCCGCCGATTGACAGCTTGCGCGAATTCCGGGTCATGAGCCTCAAGACCCGCTTCGGCAACCTCAAGAACGTGCTGGACGAGGACAGCAGCCAGACCGAGATCCTGGTGCTGGACAGCCCCTTTGTCGGCAACGCGCAGTTCGACGAGCTGAAGAACCATTTCAACGCGCCCTGCACAGAGATCGACTGTACCTTTGCCGCCGGTGAAGGCGCCCTGCGCGAGGGCCTGGCCCGCATCCGGGCCGAGGCCGAGGACGCGGTGCGCTCGGGCTCGGGCCACCTGATCCTGACCGACGAGCACAGCGGTCCGGGCCGGGTCGCGATGCCGATGATCCTGGCCACCAGCGCGGTGCACAGCCACCTGACGCGCAAGGGGCTGCGGACCTTCTGCTCGCTCAACGTGCGCTCGGCGGAATGCATCGACCCGCATTACTTCGCGGTGCTGATCGGGGCCGGCGCCACCATCGTGAACGCCTATCTGGCCGAGGACAGCCTGGCGGACCGCATCAACCGCGGCCTTCTGGACATGACCCTGACCGAGGCGGTGGCCCGCTACCGCGAAGCCATCGACCAGGGCCTGCTGAAAATCATGTCAAAGATGGGCATCTCGGTCATCTCTTCCTATCGCGGCGGCCTGAACTTCGAGGCCGTGGGGCTGAGCCGTGCCATGTGCGCGGAATACTTCCCCGGCATGATCTCGCGCATCTCGGGCATCGGGGTCAGCGGCATCCAGCACAAGGCGGAGCAGATCCACGCGCTGGCCTTTGAGCGCGGCCAGGACGTGCTGCCCATCGGCGGTTTCTACAAGGCGCGGAAATCCGGCGAGACCCACGCCTGGGGCGCGCAGACCATGCACCTGATGCAGGCCGCCTGCGACCGCGCCTCTTACGAGATGTGGAAGCAGTATTCGAACGCGATGCAGTCGAACCCGCCGATCCACCTGCGCGACCTGCTGGCGATCAAGCCGCTGGGCAAGGCGCTGCCGATCGAAGAGGTCGAAAGCATCACCTCGATCCGCAAGCGGTTCGTGACGCCGGGCATGTCTCTGGGCGCGCTGAGCCCCGAGGCGCACAAGACGCTCAACGTGGCCATGAACCGCATCGGCGCCAAGTCGGACAGTGGCGAAGGCGGCGAAGATCCGGCGCATTTCGTGCCCGAGCCCAACGGCGACAACCCCAGCGCCAAGATCAAGCAGGTGGCATCGGGCCGCTTTGGCGTCACCGCCGAGTACCTGAACCACTGCGAAGAGCTTGAAATCAAGGTGGCCCAGGGCGCCAAGCCCGGTGAGGGTGGCCAGCTGCCCGGCATGAAGGTCACCGACCTGATCGCGCGGCTGCGGCATTCGACCAAGGGCGTGACGCTGATCTCGCCGCCGCCGCACCACGACATCTACTCGATCGAGGACCTTGCGCAGTTGATCTACGACCTCAAGCAGATCAACCCGCGCTGCAAGGTGACGGTCAAGCTGGTTGCGTCGTCGGGCGTGGGCACCATTGCCGCCGGCGTGGCCAAGGCCGAGGCCGACGTGATCCTGATCTCGGGGCACAACGGCGGCACGGGCGCCAGCCCTGCCACCTCGATCAAATATGCCGGCCTGCCCTGGGAAATGGGTCTGACCGAGGCACACCAGGTCTTGGCGATGAACAACCTGCGCGAGCGGATCACGCTGCGCACGGACGGCGGCCTGCGGACCGGCCGGGACATCGTCATGGCCGCCATGATGGGCGCCGAGGAATACGGCATCGGCACCGCCGCGCTGATCGCGATGGGCTGTATCATGGTGCGCCAGTGCCAGTCGAACACCTGCCCGGTGGGCGTCTGCACCCAGGACGAATCCCTGCGCGCCAAGTTCACCGGCAATGCCGACAAGGTGGTGAACCTGATCACCTTCTACGCGCAGGAAGTGCGGGAAATCCTCGCCGAGATCGGCGCACGTTCGCTGGACGAGGTGATCGGCCGGGCCGACCTGCTGAGCCAGGTCAGCCGCGGGTCGGACCACCTGGACGACCTGGACCTGAACCCGCTGCTGATCCGTGTCGACGGGTCGGATGACATCGTCTACGACCGCAACAAGCCCCGCAACCCGGTGCGCGACACGCTGGACGCGGAAATCGTGCGGGACGGTCAGCGCTTCCTGGAAGACGGCGAAAAGATGCAGCTGTCCTACGCGGTGATGAACACGCACCGCACCGTGGGCACCCGCGTCAGCAGCCACATCGTGCAGAAATTCGGGATGCGCAACGCACTGCAGCCGAACCACCTGCACGTCAAGCTGACTGGCAGCGCCGGCCAGTCGCTGGGCGCCTTCGCGGCGCCGGGCCTCAAGATCGAGGTTTCGGGCGATGCCAACGACTATGTCGGCAAGGGCCTGTCGGGCGGTCTGATCGTCGTGCGTCCGCCGCTGGTCTCGCCGCTGAACGCGGCCGAGAACACGATCATCGGCAACACGGTGCTTTACGGCGCCACCGACGGGCACCTCTTCGCGGCGGGCCGCGCGGGCGAACGTTTCGCGGTGCGCAACTCGGGCGCCAAGGTGGTGATCGAGGGCTGCGGCTCGAACGGCTGTGAATACATGACCGGTGGCGTCGCGGTGATCCTGGGCAGCATCGGGGCCAACTTCGGCGCCGGGATGACCGGGGGCATGGCCTATATCTACGACCCCGAGGGCACGGCGCGGCAGATGATGAACATGGAAAGCCTCGTCACCTGCCCGGTCACCGTGACCGCCTGGGAAGACCAGCTGAAAGGCCTTATCGAGCGCCACGTCGAGGAAACCGCGAGCCGCAAGGGCAAGGACATCCTGCAGAACTGGGACCTGGAAAAGGATCATTTCGTGCAGGTCTGCCCGAAGGAGATGCTGAACAAGATCTCTCATCCGCTGGGGATCGAGGGCGACCTCGCGGTGCCGGCGGAATAAGGCGACAGGGGAACGGTCACGAAGGGGCCCGGTCACATCGACCGGGCCCTTTTCCGTCTTGGCAAGGTCGGACCGGGGGCGCTGCCCCCGGACCCCCGAGGTACTTGGAAAACCAAAGAAGGGCAGGAGGTGCGCCCGGGCTTCTTTGGTTTCGAAAATACCTCGGGGGAGTCGCGCCCTGGCGCGACGGGGGCAGAGCCCCCGCTTTCCGGAGATTGGCGCCGCCGCGCCGCTGGGGTAGAGATCAGGCATGGCGACCAAGGCGAAGAAACCGGCGCGCAAGCGCAAGACGAAGGGCAAGGCGGTGCAACGCCCCCGCCCGCTGGCCTTTCTGCGGCGCTGGCTCTTGCGGGCGTTGCTGGGCGCGACGGTGCTCGCGGTGCTGGTGGTGCTGCTGTTCCGGGTCATCAACCCGCCCGTCACCCATACCATCTGGTCCGAGGCGAGGCGTCTGGGCGGGGTGGAACGCACCTGGGTCGATGTGGACGGCATCGCGCCGGTGATGCTGCGCTCTGCCGTGGCGGCGGAGGACGCGAACTTCTGCACCCACTGGGGGTTCGACATGGGCGCGATCCGTGCTGCAATCGAGGATGGCGCGCGGCGCGGCGGCAGCACGATATCCCAGCAGGTGGTCAAGAACGTCTACCTCTGGCAGGCGCGCAGTTATCTCCGCAAGGCGCTGGAGGCTCTGATGACCCCGCTGGTCGAGGCGCTCTGGCCCAAGCGGCGTATCCTCGAGGTCTACCTGAACGTGGCCGAGTTCGACGAGGGGGTCTTTGGCGTGGACGCGGCGGCGCGACACTATTTCGGCGTGGCGCCAAGAGACCTGAGCCCGCGGCAGGCGGCCCTTCTGGCCGCTGTCCTGCCGAACCCCAAGGCGCGCGCGGCGGATCGGCCCAGTGCCGCGCTCAACCGGCGTGCACAGGCGATCATGGACGGTGCCGCGCTGATCGCGCAGGACGGCCGCGCCACCTGTTTCGAGAACTGAAAACGGCCCGGCGATGACCGCCGGGCCGTTTCCTGATCAGGTCGCTGATCGGACCGTCCTTCCTCAGAAGTCCAGCTGCAGCCCGTGTTCCAGTTGCAGTGTCTGCTGCGCCGGCATCGAGAGCCGCGTCACCACCGAGCCGAGACCATTGGCAATCGGGCGCTCGCGCTTGATGTTGAAGGTGAACCGGCGGGTTTCGTCGATCTGCTCGACATCCACCTCCAGCCCCCAGGTTAGACCGTTGGCGACATCCCGGCGTTCCACGGCCAAGGCCAGGCCCAGGCCACAGTCCGCCTCGTCCTCGTAGGAGGACAGGGTACAGGACAGGCGCGGCGTGAAGGCGGTGCGCATCTGGTCGGCCAAGGCCTCTGCCCCGCCGGGCGCGCCCAGGCTTTCGAAGCGGATTTCCGCCGTGGCGCGGGCGCCCTGGAAGTCATCCAGCCGGATCGCGCCGGTGTGGGTCAGGCCCATCTGGCGGGCCGTCACATCCGCGTCCCCTGCCCGTGCATAGGCCAGGTCGAGGCCGACGCGCGGTTTCATCACGAAGCCGTCGAATTCGCGCTGCCCCGAGATGCCGATACCCGCGAAACCGGCCAGGTAGCTGTAGTCGCCGGTTGCGTTGATCGGCGCGGTGGCCGCGTCAAAGTTGATGTCGAAACTGTGCCGTCCGGCGGCCCCGGCCATGTAGTAGTCCAGGAAGAGACCCTGTCCAAAGCCGCGGGCACCGTAGACACCGCCGTTGACACCGAACCCGTCGATCAAGCCGTCCCCCAGCCCGCGGACATCCGTCCGGCTGTAATAGCCGCCCAGGAAGTAGCCCGCGATGGAGGTGTCGCTGGTGAAGCGTTCCTTCTGCCAGGCGAACTGCAGCAGAGCCTGCACGCCCGTGTCCTCGGTCTTGTTCAGCGAGAAGGTCCCGTCGAGGATCTCTCGGCTGCCGGAGGCACAGTTGTAGCGATCGCTGCCGAAGGTGCCGTGCGCGTTGCCGGTGGCATCCTGGATCTGGATGCTGCCGTCGACGTCAAAGGCCTGAAGCGTACCACAGGGCAGGTCACGGCCCGCCTGCAGCCGATCCAGAGCGCCTTTTGCCATGCGGCTGAAGGCCCGCGACTGGGTGTCGATGGTTTCTGACAGGTCATCCTCGAGGATTTCCGTCAGCGGTTCGCGGATCTGGTCGACAAGGTCGTCGGTGATGGTCACGGCGGCCAGCGGCAGAGGCGCACCGTCATAGCGCGTATCCACCGAGGCCACGGTGGCCGTGGGCTGACAACTGTGCGTCCCTTCGACCTTTTCGTCGTCGATGGCCCGGATCGTCAGCGCCTGCGGCGTGGCGTAGTTGGCCGCGGTGAAGGTGATCGTGGCCGGGGCGACCGTACACTGGTTGTCGCCCGCAAAGCTGAGCGTGACCGGCGCGGTCGGCGCCCCCAGCAGGACGAAGGTCATGGTGGCATCGTCGCCGCCACCCTCGTTGGTGGTGAGATCGACATTGGTCACGGCGATATCCGCAAAGTCATCGTCGGCGATGGTCGCGGTCTGGGTCAGCGTGCTGCCCAGCAGGGTCGTCAGGTCCCCCGAGACCAGGCCGTTGACCGTCAGGACAACGGTTTCCGGGCCTTCGATGTCGCCGTCTTCCAGCACCGGAACGGTGATGGTGACCGAGAGGGCGCCTGCCGGGATCGTCGCCGTTCCCGACAGCGCGGTGAAATCCGCGCCCGAGGTGGCGGTTCCGCCGACGCTGTAGCTGACCACCGTATCCTGGGTCGAGACACGCGCCTGCGTCAGGGTGAAGGTCACGTCGGTGGGGGTGCCGGTATTGGCCTCTGCACCATCGGTGGCCGCGCTCAGCGTGACCGCGTTTTCGGCGCATTGGGTCATCGGGATGTTGTTGCCGATGACATAGGGATCCCCCGGTTCGATCACGAAGCTGGTGTAGAACGCCGGGTTGGCCGCCAGCGAGGTGTCCGCCAGGAAGCCGGTCGCGCCGTCCTCGGACGAGCCGATGACCCCGGGGTTCGACGGCAAGAGCGACGTCAGGTCCAGCGTGCCCGAAGAGGTGCGCGTGGTGCTGGGGATACCGACGGCGGTCGGATAGACCAGCGACATGCTATAGGTGCCGGGGCGCAGCGCGAACCACTGGAGTTCGCCCGTCGATCCGTCCCGGGTGATGTTGATGAAGTTCGTGGTGCCCAGCGTGCTGTTGGACCCCGATGGCCCGGTGACGGTGAACCCGCCGCCCGGGATGATACGGCCGTCATCCTCGCAGTAGAAATAGCCCTGCGGGTCGAAGTCCTGGTCATCGGGGATGCCATCGCCGTCACGGTCGCCGGTTTCGAACAGGTCCGGGATGCCGTCGCCATCCGCATCGGGCAGCGGGGTTGGGTTCGGTGTGCCGGTCAGGTCGGCGGTCACGGTGATCGGCGCGGCCGCGGTGGCGAGGTTGCCCGCCGCATCCGCCGCGGCGCCCGCATCGACCGAGATTTCCACCGGGCCGTCGTGGTCCGGCGTGACGGTAAAGCCGTAATCCGCACCGCTGCCGGTCAGCAGAGACGCCGTGCCGTTGGTGATCTGGACCGAGGTCAGGGCAAAGCCCGTCACGTCCTCGGAGAAGGTCAGCGTCACCGGGAAGGGATCGGCCTGTGCCTCCAGCGGTCCGGCCAGGGTGGCGGTCGGGATCTGGGCGTCCTTGACAGCGGTATCCGTGGCGTCGAGGCCGGTGTTGCCCGCCGGGTCGGTCAGGGCGACGGTCAGGGTCAGGGTGCCGTCGTTCAGCCCGCTGAGGTCCAGCCCGGCGACCTGGTCCGTCGCCGTGGCGATGGTGCCGGTGCCGGTGATGGGCGTACCGCCGCCGTCCGAGGTGATGGCATAGGTGAAGGTGGCGCCCACTTCGGCCCCGGCGAAGGTAAAGCCGACAGCCGCCTGGTTGGTGTTGTTCACCGGGTCCTGGTCGAAGGTCACGGCATAGCCGGCGGGCGCGGTGGCGTCCTTGGTGGCCGTGGCCGTGGCCTGCGGCGCCGGGTTGCCGGCGGCGTCCGAGGCATCTGCCGTAAGGGTCAGGCCCCCGTCGGAGAGGCCGGAAAGATCCAGCGTCATGGTCCAGGTGCCGGCACTTATGGTTGCGGTGCCGGTGACGCTGGTGCCGCCATCGCCGACCGCGACCGAAACCGGCGCGCCATCGGCCAGCCCGGTCGAGGTGCCCGAGACGACAACCGCGCCGGCCTCTGCCACGTTGATCACGCCGTCAGCCGTCAGCGGGATGTCGATGGTCAGCTCGGGCGCGGTGGCATCCTTGAGCGCCTCGTCCGTGGCGTCGAGGCCGGTATTGCCCGCCGGGTCGGTCAGGGCGACGGTCAAGGTCAGGGTGCCGTCGCTCAGCCCGCTGAGATCCAGCCCGGTGACCTGGTCCGTCGCCGTGGCGATGGTGCCGGTGCCGGTGACAGGCGCGCCGCCGCCGTCCGAGGTGATGGTGAAGGCATAGGTCGCCCCGACCTCGGCCCCGGCGAAGGTAAAGCCGGTGGCGGTCTCGTTGGCAACATTGACCGGATCGTCATCCAGCGTGGCGGTGTAGCCCGAGGGCGCAACCGTGTCCTTGGATGCGCTGGCGGTGGCCTGCGGCGCGGGGTTTCCTGCCGGGTCGGTGGCGTCGGCGGTGACGCTGAGCGCGCCATCGGAGAGGCTGGTCAGGTCCAGCGTGAGGGACCATGTGCCGCCGGTGACGCTGGCCGTGCCGGTGACGCTGCCGCTGGCGGCATCGGTGACCGCGATGGCCACGTCGGCGCCGTCGGGCAGGTCGCTGGAGGTGCCGGAGATCACGACCGTTGCCGCCTCGGCGGCGTTGATCACGTCATCGCCCTCGATCGGGGTGTCGATGGCCAGGACCGGGGCATTGGTATCCTTGGTCGCGGTTGCCGTCGCGGCCCCGCCGGTGTTGCCCTTGAAGTCGGTCAGCGTGACGCTCAGCGTCAGGGTGCCGTCCGCCAGGCCGGAGAGGTCAAGGCCCGTCACCTGCTGGGTCGCGCTGGTGATCGTGCCGGACCCGGTGACCGGCGTGCCGCCGCCATCGGAGGTGATGGTGTAGTCAAAGGTGACATCCGTCCCTGTCACGCCCGGCCCGACCTCTGCATCGGCAAAGGTAAAGCCGATCGCGGCTTGGTTGGCGATGTTCACCGGGTCCTGGTCAAAGCTCCCGGAATAGCCCGCCGGGGCGGTCGTATCCTTGAGGAAGGCGGTCGTCGCCGAAGAACTGTTGCCAGAGCTGTCGGTGACCTCGGCGGTCAGGGTGATGGTGCCGTCCGCCAGCCCGGAAAGGTCGAGCGCGCCGGACCAGCTGTGGAAGGCGCCGGGACCGGCGGTCAGGCCTGTGGTGACGGAGACGGAGCCCGCCGCGCCATCGGTGGCGGTGATGACCACCTGCACCGCGTCCGCCGCGTTCAGGGCGACGCCGGAGGCGGTGAATGCCGCCGCCTCGGCGGCGTTCACCGCGTTGGCATAGAGGCTGTCGGCCACGGTGGGATCGGGGTCCTGGATCTCGATCGAGGGGGCCAGCCCGTCCTTGGTGATCGTGGTCACGGCAGGAACCGCCGGGTTGCCCGCCGCGTCCGTGACATCGGCGGAGAGGTCATAGTCGCCGTCGGCCAGGGCCGAGATGTCGAAGCTCAGGCTGTAGGTGCCGCCGTTGACCGCAGCCTCGCGGTAGTAAACCGCCGCGCCGCCGGTATCGCGCAGGATCAGGCGCACGATGGTGCCGTCGACCACGCCCGTCGCCGTGCCGGAGACGGTGAAGGCCCCTGCCTCGGCGGTGTTGACGACGTCATCGCCCGCGATGGGCGTGTCGATGGTGACGGTCGGAATGCCCGTGTCCTTGCTCGCCGAGATGGAGGCCTGGGGCGCCGGGTTGC
This sequence comes from Antarctobacter albus, assembly GCF_900101505.1. Classification (GTDB taxonomy): domain Bacteria; phylum Pseudomonadota; class Alphaproteobacteria; order Rhodobacterales; family Rhodobacteraceae; genus Antarctobacter; species Antarctobacter albus. The sequence goes on along the minus strand of NZ_FMZI01000008.1, from coordinate 65,273 downwards.
CTGCCGGGTCGGAGGCATCCGCGGTCACGGTCAACGGTCCGTCCGCCAGCCCCGAAAGATCCAGCGTGAGGGACCAGGCATTGCCCGTGATGGTCGCGGTTCCCGAGACGACGCCCGCGGCGCCATCGGAGACGGCGACGCTGACGACGGTGCCGTTCGGCAGATCGACCGACCCGCCGGAGACCGTCACCGAGGCGGCCTCGGCGGCGTTGACCACACCGTCACCGGCCAGCGGCGTGTCGATGGCCAGGGCGGTGGGCGCGGTTGCGTCCTTGGTCGTCGTGTCGGTGGCATCGGGGCCGACATTGGTGGCCGCGTCGGTCAGGACCACGGTCAGGGTCAGCGCGCCGTCCGGCAGGCTGCTGACGTCGATGCCGGTGATCGTGTCGGTCGCCGATACGATTGTGCCGCTGCCGGTCACGCTGCCGGCGCCGCCATCGGAGGTGATGGTATAGGCATAGTCCGCCCCCACTTCGGCCGCCGCGAAGCTAAAGCTGACCGCCGCCTGGTTGGCGATGTTTACCGGATCCTGATCGAAGGCCACGGTATAGCCGGTGGGTGCGGTAACGTCCTGCGCGGTGCCCGAGACGGTGATGTCATAGGGCGCCTCGTCCACGTCGTCATTGCCCAGCGAGAGGTCAAAGCTGAACGGCAGCGTCGTGGTCGGATCGGTCTGGATCGCCGTGGCGGGCGTGTAGAGAATGGTGATCGTGGTATCGCCGCCGATCGGCACGGTGGTTGCAAGCGGCCCGGTGACGCTGTCCACCACCACGTTGGTTTCGCCCGAGATCACAGGCGCGGCAGCCAGCGTAAGGGCATCGGTGCCGGTGTTCGAGACGGTCAGGACAAGGCTCTGCTGCGTGCCCGCGTCCAGCGTGCCCTGGTCAAGGGTGCCGCCGTCGGCCACGGCGCCGCCGATGGAGCCGCTCAGCCCGATCTCGGGGGTGATCACGGTCAGCGTGTCGGCGGCGGTGCCGGAGTTGCCCAGCACCGAGGTCAGGTCGCCCGTGGTGTTCACGAAGTCCCCGGCGGTCGCGGGGGTCACGTCGACGCTGACGGTACAGGTGGTCGGCGCCGGGACGGTGCCGCCGGTGTAGCTGATGCTGGAGGCCCCGGCAGTCGCGGTCAGCGTGCCGCCGGTACAGGTGGTCGAGGCATTGGGCGTCGCCGCCACCACCAGGTCCGCCGGCAGCGGATCGGTGAAATCGAGCCCGCTGGCGTCAAGGATGGAACCGCTGTTGTCGATGGTGAAGGTCAGGGTCGAGGACTGGCCCAGGTTGATCGTGTCGGGGGCAAAGACCTTGGTGAAGACGGGCTGCGGCACGACGGTCAGGGTCGCGTTCGCGGTGCCCGAGTTGCCCAGCGAGGAGGTCAGGTCACCGCTGGTGTTCACCTGGGCGCCCACTGCCGTGCCGGTCACGTTCACCGCGACGGTACAGGTGGCCCCGGCGGCAATGGATCCGCCGCTGTAGCTGATCGTGCCCGCGCCGCCCGTGGCGGTGATGGTGCCTCCGGTACAGGTGGTCGAGGCCGCCGGCGTCGCCGCGACCTGCACGCCCGCGGGCAGGTTGTCGGTGAAATCCAGCGCCGTGGCGTCGATGATCGAGGGGCTGTTGTCGATGGTGAAGGTCAGCGTGGTTTCAAAGCCCAGCGCGATGGCGGGGTCGGCGAAGCTCTTGGCGAAGACGGGTTGCGGCATCACGAAGAGGACATCGGTCGCCGGGCCGGAATTGCCCATCGAAGAGGTCAGGTCGCCGCTGGTGTTGGTGTAGTTGCCGGCCGCGGCCGCAACCACGTCGACCGCGATGGTACAGGCACCGCCCGCCAGCTGCTGGCCGCCGGTCAGCGAAATCGACCCGCTGCCCGCGTTGGCGGTCACGGTGCCAGAACAATTGTTCACGACATTCGGGCTGGAGGCGACGACCATGCCCGCCGGAAGGTTGTCGGTGAAGGTCAGGCCGGTGGCGTCCAGCGTCGCCGGGCGGTCATTGTCGATGGTGAAGGTCAGCGTGCTGACCTGGCCCGCACCCAGGGTGTCCGGAGCAAAGACCTTGGTAAAGGCGGGCGGCGGCACAACGGCCAGCGCGTCCGAGGCACTGCCCGAGTTGCCCAGGCTGGAGGTTAGATCCCCCGAGATGTTGTTCAGCAGGCCGGTGGTGGTCGCGGTCACGTCCACCTGGACCGTACAGATCGACGAGGCGGCGACCGTGCCGCCGGTATAGGAGATGGTCCCGCTGCCGCCGGTGGCGGTAATCGTGCCACCGGTACAGGTGGTCGAGGCATTGGGCGTCGCCGCGACCTCGGTCCCGGCGGGCAGGTTGTCGGTGAAGTCCAGCGCCGTGGCGGCCAGGATCGACTGGCTGTTGTCGATCTCGAAGACCAGCGTGGTCGAGAAACCGTCGGCAATCAGGCCGGGGGTGAATTCCTTGTCGAAACCGGGCTGCGGCACGATGGTCAGGTTTGCACCCGCGTTGCCGGAATTGCCGGCCGAAGAGGTCAGGTCGCCGGTCACATTCGCGACAGAACCAACCGCGGTGGCCAGCACGTCGACCGTGACGGTACAGGTGGCCCCGCCGGCGACGGTGCCGCCGGAATAGCTGACCGTGCCCGTCCCTTGCGTGGCGGTGAGGGTGCCGCCGGTACAGGTGGTCGCGGCATTGGCGGGCACGGCAACCAGCATCCCCGCGGGGAGGTTGTCGGTGACGTCCAGGCCGGTCGCCGCCAGCGATGCGCCGCTGTTGTCGATGGTCAGGGTCATCGTCGTGGTCTGGCTCAGCGCGATGGCGCTGGCGGCAAAGCTCTTGTCAAAGAGGGGCTGCGGCTCGGCCGTCAGCGTGTCCGACGCGGGGCCGGAATTGCCGCTGCTAGAGGTCAGGTCGCCGCTGGTGTTGACATGCGCGCCCGCCGTCGTGGGCGCGACGTCGACAGAGACGGTACAGGTCGCGCCAGCGGAAACGGTGCCGCCGGTATAGGTGATCGTCCCGCTGCCGCCGGTGGCGGTCAGCGTGCCGCCGGTACAGGTGGTCGAGGCATTGGGCGTGGCGGCCACCACGAGCCCGGCGGGCAGGTTGTCGGTGAAGTCGAGGCTGCTTGCCGCGAGGGTCGAGGCGCTGTTGTCGATGGTGAAGGTCAGCGTCGAGGCTTGCGACACGAAAACCGTGTCCGGTGCAAAGGACTTGGCAAAGGTCGGGGCGGGCTGAACGTCGAGATCTGCCGAGGCAGGCAGCGACGTGGCGATGCCGCCGACGAAAAGCTGGCTGGAGGTGTTGGTATAGGTGCCGGGCGCGGTCGCTGCGGGCACGTTGATGGTGGCGGTCAGAGTACAGGTTTGCCCCGCGTCGATGCTGCCCCCCGAGAAGGTCAGGATCGAGGTGCCGGTGAAACTGCCGCTGCCGCAAGCGGCGCTGGCCGACATCCCGGTCGCCGTCGCGCCGGACAGCATGGCGTCGAGGTCATCCGAGAACGATACATTGGACGCGCCGACCGCGCTGCTGTTGACGATGTCGAAGGTCAGGACCGCGCTGCCGCCTGCAACGGTGTCATCGTCGAAGGACTTGGCAAAGCCCAGCGCCAGCCCGGCACCGATGCTCAGCGTGTCGGTGGCCGCCGAGCCGGTGACGTTCAGGCCCGCGATTGTGCCCGTAGCGCCGCTGGTGGTGTTGACCGCCGTGCTCAGCGGCGTGGCCGCTGCGGGCACGGTGACCGCCAGTCCGATGGTGCAGCTGGACCCGGCGGCGAGCGAAATGTCCGATACATCGACCAGCGAGGTGCCCGTGCCGGTCAGGGTGGCGCCGCAGGTGTTGGACAGCGTGCTGTCATAAAGCGTCCCGGTGAGCATCGCGCCAAGGTCGTCGGTAAAGGCGACCGAGCTGGCGACGCGCGTCGTATCGAGGTTCGTCACGGTAAATTCCAGCGTGACCTGTTCGCCGGGTGCAACCGGATCGTCGGCAAAGCTCTTGGAAAGGCCGATCCGCTCGTTCTGCACCTCGAGCTGGGTGGCTGCGATGCCGGTCACGCCGAGGCTCGACACCAGGTTGTCGGTCACGGCGTTGTAGCTGCCGTCAGCGGTGCCTGCGGGGACCAGTACGTCCAGTTCGATCGTGCAGGTGGCGCCCGCCGCCACGGTGCCATTGCTGTAGCTGAGGACGGTTGCCGATCCCGCCAGCGTGCCGCCGCAGGTGTCGCTGACCGGGGTCAGGTTGGCCGTCACGTCCGGCGATCCGGGCAGGATAACGGCAAGGTTGTGGCCGAAGGCGATGGAGGTGACATCGCCTGCCGGGCTGGTGACGTTGGGGTTGGTGATCGTGTACCGCAAGGTGACGGTTTCACCCGCGATGGCCGGACCGTCCGGAAAGGCGACCTCGAAGAGCGGCAGCTGGCTGTCCGCGCCGGTCACGTCGATGCTGTCCGAAGCCGGGGTGTTCAGCAGAAGGGCCGCACCGGCGCCGTCGATGTTCGCGGTCAGGTCGCTGGTGGTGTTGGTATAGGTGCCGTCCGCCCCGGCCCCCAGCGTCACGGCGATGGTGGTGGTACAGCTGTCGTTGATCGCAACGGACCCGCCGGTGAATGTGACAGTGGATGTGCCGGCGATCGAGCTGAACCCGCATCCGTTGCTGACCACCAAGGCAGGGGTGGTGCCGCTCAGGAAGGCGTCGAGGTCGTCGGAAAAGCTGATGTCGGTGGCGGTCTGTTCACCGTTGGTCAGGGTGAAGTCGATGTTGACGACCGCGCCGGTCACGGCGGTGTCGTCCTGGAACACCTTGGAGAGCGAAAGCTGCACGTCACCCGCGCCCCAGGTAAAGGAGGCCAGCGCCGGGTCGCCAGCGGCTGCCTCGTTCGACAGGATCTCCATGCTCGGCGCGGAATAGGTGCCATTGCTCAGCGCGGAGCCGGTGTTGTAGGTGATCGTGAAGGAACAGCTTGCCCCGGCGGCAAGGCTGCCGCCGGTGTAGACGAAACCCGCAGAGGGCAGAGCCGGAAACGGCGGCGAAGGCAGGGTCGAATTCGGGATCGAGCTGAGCTGTCCGGTGCAATCGCCCGGAACCGCGAGTCCGGCGCCCAGAATCCCGACCGCGTTGCCCAGGCCGATGGCCTGTGCCGGCTCCGAGTTCAGCAGGTTGCTGTTGTCATCCGTGAATCCCAGGCCGCTGAGCGCGCTGCCGCCGTTGGGGTTGGTCAAGGTGTAGACCACATCGACCGTGGAATTCGGCAGCAGCGGGTCGCTCTGGAAAACCTTGGTCAGGACCGGGGGCAGCACCGCAGGGAGCGCCTCGACCGTCAGCGTGTCCTCGCCGAGCGCCGTGCCGACGCTGGGGACGCCGCCGATCGACGCGGTCGCTGCGCTGGTGGTGTTCACATAGGTGCCCGGCGCCGCCCCGCCCGGCACGTCCACCGTGACACTGAAACTGCAGGAGGCACCGGGGGCCAGCGTGCCGCCGGTGAGGGTCAGCAGGCCACTGCCGCTGAACGAAGACCCGGCGCCACAGGGCGCCGAGGGCAGGCCGGAGGCGACCGCGCCGCTCAGCATCGCGTCGAGGTCATCGGTGAAGGTGATGCCGGTGGCGGTGTCGAAGCGGTCATAGTTGGTCAGCGTGAAGTCCAGGGTGGTGCTGCCGCCGGGGGCCACCGGGTCGACGGCGAAGGACTTGACCACACCCACGCCCGCAGGCGCGGTCACTGTCAGGATATCGTGGCTGAAACCCGCGCTGAAGGAGCTGAAACCGCTAGAGTAGGTCAGTTCGCTTGACCTCAGTTCGAATTCGCCGGCGCCGGTTGCCAGCAGATCTACGGTCACGGTACAGGTGGAATTCGCTCCCACGCTGCCCGTGCTCAGGGCGATGCTGCCGCTCCCCGACGATGCCGTGACCAATGGGGGGCTGGCGGCGTTGCAGGTCGATGTTGCATTGGCCGGGTAGGCGACCTCAAGTCCCGACGGAAGCGTCTCGTTGAAAGCCATGAACGACAGCGCGGCGGCGTTCAAGCTGTTGTCGATCGTATAGGTGACAGTCGTGGTCTGGCCGATGTCCACCGTGCTGGGCGACAGGCTTTTGCTGAAGCCGGGGCGCGCGCTGTCGACCGTCAGGTCGGTCGCCAGCGACATCGAGCTGCCAACCGAGGAGGACAGGGTGATGGCCGGAAGCGTGTGTGCGCCCGGGACGCTGGACGTGACGCTGACGGTGATCGTGCAGCTGGCAAAGGTGCCGATGGAGGTATCCGAAAGCGAGACCGTCCCGCCTCCGTCCGGCGCGCTCAGAGTTCCGATGGCACAGGTGCCATCGTCAGAGGCAGAGCCGACAAGCGTCACCGAGGCCGGAAGAACGGCGGTGAAGGCGAGGTCGGTCACCGGCGTTGCGCCGCCGTTGGTGATCGTGAATGTCAGGTCCGAAACACCGCCGGGACCGATGGTCGAGGGCGAAAACTCGGTGTCGAATGTCGGTTGTGCCTGCGCCGCCGCTGGCGCCAGGGCCGCCATGAGCCAGAGCAGACCAACCCCAAGAACCCGCTGAATCGCCGACATACCGTGTTTCCCCTCGTCTCGTATCGGCCTTGCCAGTGCCAGGCGCCCGGAGCAGGGCGCAGCTTGGATCACGGCTGACCGATCTGTTCTGACACTTGCGTAGCCGAGCGGATTACGTCGGGAAAGGCTGCCGTACTGGCGACCGGGTGGATTCCGGCAAGCGAGGCGCGATGTGCGACTTTCTGGCGACACAAGCAGAGGCGAATCCACCCCAGCCCCGACAACCGATGATCAAAAGGTTAACCACACCAGCCTGTTGTGCCGAAGAGTTTAGGCATCACCCAAAGGGCATTTCAGCAACAACCGTGGATCCGGGCTCACGGGGCGACCAGGGTCTGCAGATCGAAGATCGGCAGGAGAACCGACAGGACGATCACCAGCACCATTGCCCCCACCACCATCATCAGCGCCGGTTCCATCAGCGCCGCGATCCTCTTGCGCCGGGTCGACAGGCCGTTTTCGACCAAGGCCGCCGCACGCCCCGCCATCCGCGCCAGCCGGGCCGAGACCTCTCCGGCGCCGATCAGCTGGCGTGCAACGGGTGGCACGAAACTGAGCGCCGCAAGCGCATCGGACAGGGATTCCCCGGCACGGACCGCCGTGGCGACCTGGTCCGCCTCGATGCGGAACCGGGTGATGGTCAGGACCGATCCGGCGCTGTCCACCGCGATGGGCACCGTGTGGCGTGCCTCCAACACCAGCGCCAGCGTGCGCAGGTATTGCACCGCCGCCGCCTGCCGGATCAGCCCGCCCACCAGCGGCAGGCGCAGCAACAACCTGTCCCGCCTCTCTCGCAGGGCGGCGATGCGCCCACTCATCAGCGCCAGCCCCAAAATCCCCAGCGCAACGGCGGTCAGCAGCGGCCACTGCCCTTCGACCCAGCGGGCAAAGCCCATCATGACACGCGTCAGGTCGGGCAAGGGGCGGCCCGAGGTTTCAAAGAGCGCCACGATCTCGGGCGCGACGGTCACGAAAAGCACCCCGGCCACCAAAACGGAGACGACAGCCACGAAGGCCGGGTAGACAAGGGCCGATCCCAGCTGCGCCCGGTCGCTGCGGGCGGTCTCAAGGTGGTCGGCCAGGCTGTTGAAGACGCTGGACAATTCCCCTGCCCTTTCACCTGCCTGCACGGCGGCGAGGTAATAGCGGGGAAAGCCCGCGCCGCTGTGCTCCAGCGCCCGCGACAGCGGCTCTCCTTCCAGCAGGGCGGCCTGCGCGCGCGCCACCACCAGGTCCAGCGCCGCCGTGCTGCCGGCGCTTTTCAGCGTGCCCAGCGCCGCGTCCACGGCCATTTCGGCCCCAAGCAGAACCGCCATCTGGCGGGTGAACACCGCCTGCAGGTCGCGCGACAGCCGCGCCCGGCCCAGCAACGGCCCCCGCGCACCGCGTGTCCGCGCCGTCAGTTCGGAAACATAAAGCCCCTGCGCCTTGAGCTGGTCTGAGGCATGAGCCTCTGTCTCTGCCACCAGCGTGCCGGACTTGCGCCGCCCCTCGGCCGTGTAGGCGGTATAGGCAAAGGCCCTCACACGCCGTCCCCGACCACGCGCAGCGCCTCTGCCAGGCTGGTTTGCCCGGCGGATACGGCCCGCAAAGCCTGACCAATCAATCTGTCACGCGGAGGCAGTGCCTGTTGCCAGAGTGCGCCTTCCCCCGCGCCGTGATTGATCGCCTCGCGCAGGTCCTCGCCCACTTCGAGGATTTCGAAGATGCCAAGGCGCCCGGCATAGCCGGTGCCGTTGCAGGCGTCGCAGCCCTGCGCATCGTGCAAAGCCGTGGGCAGGGGCAGGTCCGCGCGGTCGAACTGTGCCGCCTCGCTGGAGGACGGCGCGTGCGACCTGCGGCAGTCGGGGCAGAGCCGGCGCAAGAGCCGCTGCGCAATGACCCCGCGCAGGGTGGCGGCGATCAGGAAGTTTTCCAGCCCCAGGTCGCGCAGCCGCACCACGGCGGCCACGGAACTGTTGGCGTGCAGCGATGAAAACACCAGGTGCCCGGTCAGCGCCGCCTGCGCGGCCGTGCTGGCGGTTTCGGTGTCGCGGATCTCGCCCACCAGGATCACGTCCGGGTCCTGCCGCAGCGTGGCGCGCAGCCCGGCGGCAAAGCTCATGCCGATTTCGGCGTTGATCTGGGTCTGGCTGATGCCGGTCAGGTCGTATTCGATCGGGTCCTCGACCGTGACGATATTGCGTTCCTCGCGGTCGGCCAGTTTCAGCAGGGAATAAAGCGTTGTCGTCTTGCCCGCGCCCGTCGGCCCGGTGGCCAGGATGATCCCGTTGGGCGTGGCGGCCAGCCGTTCCAGCAAGGCGATCTGACCCGCGTCCAGCCCTAATCGGTCCAGCGGCATCAGCCCCGCCGCCCGGTCGAGGATCCGCAGAACGATGCGTTCGCCGTAGTTGCCGGGCAGTGAACTGACCCGCGTGTCGATCATCCGCCCGCCCAGGCGCAGCGGGATGCGCCCGTCCTGCGGCAGGCGGGTTTCGGCGATGTCCAGCCCTGCCATGACCTTGAGCCGCGAAACCACGCGTTTCACAGGCACGTCGGCGCGGTCCATCACGGTTTTCAGGAACCCGTCCAGGCGCATCCGCGCCCGCAACCCGCCCTCGTGCGGTTCGATATGCAGGTCGGAAGCGCCGTCCAGAACCGCCTGCCGCAAGAGCTGGTTTACCAACTGGATCACAGGCGCTTCCTCGGCATCCTCCAGAAGGTCGCGGCCGCGCTTATCGGTGGCGGTATCGACAAGATCGAAGGTCACGCCTTGCACCTCGCCCTCGCGGGCGCCGGAATGGTAGAGCCGCGCCAGCACCGCCTCGAAGCCCGTTGCATCCTCTCGGTCAAGCGGCGCGTTCAGTCCCGCGCGGCGCTGAGCCTCGCGCAAGCCCATCACCGAGGCCCCCGGCCCCGCAACCACGCGCCCGCCCTCCAGCGCCACGCCATGATCGCGCGCAAAGGCGTAGGGCAGCGGGACAGCAGCGACGGAAGGCGGGTGATCTTCTGGCATCCCGGTCGGGCCTTTCTTTCGGCGTGGCAAGGGTCCGTCCCTTTGTGCCCTCAAGACCGTCCCCCTCGCAACGTCCTTTCCCGCTGGCGCCCATATCCGAGAACGCGACAGAAAAAGGTTAACGGACATACATGTTTTACTGTATGCCGGACCGGTAGTGAAATGCCGGCTCTGGCTCCCGTTCAGCCAGAACGCCGCGATGCGGCCCCCGGCAGGTATCAGTAACGAGGAATATTATGGCCACATATGACGCGGGAACATACTTCATTTACCAGTTGGATTCAGGAACGACCTACGATTTCCTCGAACAGAACTTCTCAAGTCCGTATACCTACGATGACACGGAGGCGGACAACACCTTTGAGGTCGGTGACGACATCAACGACAATGCCATCGTCACCACCTTCCTGGGAACCTTGACCGTACCGTTGAACGGCGGCGGCACGGTCGAGGCGATGGTCGCGGACTTCAGTTCCGTGAGCAGCAGCCAGCGCGTGTTGATCCTGCCGGAAGGGGTCCCGCCTGCATATGTAACCTTGCCCGACAGTATCGATCTCGACACTCTGGACACCAGCGATTTCGTGACCTGCTTTGCCGCGGGCACGGGGATTGCAACCGCCCTTGGGGATCGGCCGGTCGAAACGCTGCGCATCGGGGACAAGATCACCACGGCGGACGGCCGACAGGTTCCCGTCAAGTGGATCGGATGCCAGACGATCCTGACACGGTTCAGGGGCGACCGCGCCCGGATGATCCGAATTCGCAAGGGCGCCCTGGCCGAGGGGCTGCCACACAGCGACCTGACCGTGACCGGCGATCACGGGATGGTGCTGGACGGATATGTTGTGAATGCCTCGGCCCTGGTGAACGGTCATTCGATCTGCCAGGTGCCCCTGGCGGAACTGCCCGCGCAGTTCACGGTCTACCATGTCGAAACCGAGGCGCATGACGTCATCCTGGCCAATGGCGCGGCAACGGAAACCTTCGTCGATTACGCCGCCCGCAGCCGCTTTGACAACCACGCCGAATACCGGGCGCTTTATGGTGAAGAAAGCGCCATCCCCGAGATGGCCATGCCACGGATCAGCGCCGCCCGCCTGCTGCCCGACCACCTGCGTGTCAGGCTTGGGCGCCGTATCGAGGTGCTGACGAAACCCGCCGCCGCCTGAGAGCGGCGACAGGTTTCCGAGGCACACCTACGAGAGAGAACCTAATATTTTCCGTTGAATTTCAGTCGGCTGGGCAGCGGCGGATAGTTCTTGCTCCGCGCTGCCTTGTCGATGAAGGTCTCGTCGAAGGGCTGGTTCAGGTCGGCGCCGTCAAAGGGCAGCGCGCCCAGCGGGGTCTGGGGAAAGCGCGTGCTGTCCTCGGGCTGGATCGCCAGGCTGGCCCGTTGCGCCTCGCGCGCCAGTTCACGGGTCAGGCGCGTCGCCTCGCGGTCGGAACTGACGATCCGGGGCCGCAGCATGACCAGCAGGACACGCTGGTTCTTGGACCCGGACTTGCCCCGGAACAGCCCACCCACGATGGGCAGCTTGGACACGCCCGGCACCCGCTGCGCGTTGGAGCCAAAGCCGTTTTCCAACAGCCCGCCCAGCATGATCACGTTGCCGTCGCGCACCAGGACGGTGGTGGACAGCGCGCGTTTGGCTGTGATCTCTCCGCCCGCCGAGGAGGTAGCATTGGTCAGGTTCGACACCTCCTGCTTGATCACCAGCCGCACGGTGCCGTCGGCGTTGATCTGCGGGGTCACGTTCAGGGTCAGGCCCACGTCCTGGCGTTCGATGGTCTGGAACGGCTCCTGAACGGCGCCCTGCCCCACCTGGGTGAACTGGCCGGTGACAAAGGGCACGTTCTGGGCCACCACGATCTCGGCCTCCTGCCCGTTCAGGGTCAGGATCGAGGGGGTGGAGAGCAGCCGCGTACTGCGGGTTTCGGCGATGGCGGTCAGCAGTCCCGCGATGCCGGTGCGGGAATCCCCGGCCCGGCCACCGATCACGCCGCCGTTGCCCGGATTGGGCGCGTCGCCGTTCAGGACCGTGGACACGAGGCTGGTCAGGCTGGGCCGGCCTTCCAGCGCGAATTGAACGCCGCCGACGATGGCGTCGTTCAGGATCGCGCCGAACTGGACCGAAAGGTCGGCAAAGCCATCGACCGACATTTCAAAGATCACCGCCTCGACCAGCACCTGGGTCGGGCGGCGATCGAGGTGCTGCACCATCGCGACGATTTCATGCATCCGGTCGGCAGGGGCGGAAATCAGCAGAGAGTTGGTGCCCGGTTCCGGCACGATGCGGATCTGCCCGCCGGAGCCGTCGCCCTGGAAACTGCGCAACACGACATCGGCCAAGCTGGCCGCCTGGGCATAGTTGACCTGCACCACCCGGCTTTGCTGGCTGTTGCGCTGCGCGTCCAGCCGTCCGGCCAGCACCCGCACCTGTTCGCGCAGCGATTGCGGCCCCAGCACCAGAAGCGCGTTGGACCGCGCATCGACGCTGACGCTGGCGCCATCGGGGACGATGCCCATCGACTGGATCACCTGCAACACCTCGCGCGCGTCGGCATTGCGCAGCCGTATCATCTCGATCGGCTCCGAGCGGGGCTGGTCGAGTTCCGAGATCAGTGCCTGGATGCGGCGATGGTTGCCAGCACGGTCGGACAGGATGATCAACCGCGCGTCGGGCACGGTGGAAATCACCGCCTCGGAAGGTAGCAGGGGGCGCACCACGTCCACCACCTCTGACACCGGGATGTGATTGACCCGGATCACCCGGGTTTCATAGACACCGGACCCGGCGACACCGGGCGACAGCTCGCGCGCGGTGGTCAGCGGGACGATACGGTCTGCATCGACACCCTTGACGATGGTCAGGCGGTTGACCTCGAGCACGTTGAGAAAGATCTCATACAGGGCGGCGGGGGTGACGTTTTCCGGCGCCAGCACGGTCACGGTGCCGCGCACGCCGGGGTCGATGACGAAATTCCGGTTCGTGGCCTCGGACACGATTTCCACGAAACTGCGCAGGTCTGCATCCCGCAGGTCCAGCGCGCCCTGTGCGCGGGTCAGCCCGGGGACCGTCACCAGGATTGCTAGGAGTAGCGCCACGCACCACGACCGGACCCACCCGGGGCCGGCCCTGTCGACCGAAGTTCCTGCCCGCACTTTCGTGCCCTCTCGATTATGTTCTTGCCGCGTGTTTCGCGGTCATTTCGGGCAACATACCGCGAAACACGCGGCTTGTCTCCCCCCGGGTGGCGGGCTCAGTCGGTGAAGGCCAGGAAGGCGGGCGCGCCGTGATTGTCCAGCCTTATGCCCCCCGCCTCGATGGCGGTGACGGTGATGCCGTCGGCCAGGGTATCGCCCACGCGCATCAGCCGCTCTCCGGTGGGATGCGAGACGATGGCCCAGCTGCTGTCGCCGTTGCTGACCACGCCTTTCAGCGCAAAGCCGAGGCTGTCGATGGGGGGCGCGGGCGGCTGCGGTTCGTCCACGACGGGCGGTGAGGGCGGCTTCGGCGGCTGCGGTTCCGGTGGCTTGTAGCTGCCAAACAGCGAGGGCCAGCGCATCGGCGGCTGCGGTTGGGGCAGGTCCAGCGCCAGCCCCGTGTCCGGCGTGGCCGAGGGCGCCGCGCGGGGCGCGGGCAGCGGGTCCTGCAGCGTGCTGTACAGGGTGTTCCCGGCCCAGATCGCGGCGGCCAGGGTCAGCGGAGTCAGGAGCCAGGCCAGCCAGCGCATCACGGTTTTCCATCCATCCCACGGGCGGGCTTGGGTTTTCGTGGACGCCGCCCCCGGTCAGGTGGTATCATGACCGTCGATCAAGGCAAACCTTGGCGACGTTGAGGACAGAGCAGATGATGATGGGACGGGTGATGCCGGCGCTGATGGCGCTTGGCGTGATGTTGCCGCTGGCGGCTTGTGACACCGCAGAGGGCAACGCTTCGGGCTTTCGCAAGAATTATTTCGTGGCGCGCTCGGCGCTTGAAGAGGGCGACTACGGCCAGGCCAACCGACAGTATGCCAGGCTGATGAGCAGCGCGGGGCCCTTCCTGCCGCGGATTCAGCTGGAATACGCGCACAGCCTCTTGCGTGCCGGAGACTATGCCCAGGCCGCCGATCTGGCCGAGGGCATGGCCATGAGCAGCGAGGGCGCGGCCAGTGCCGCGGCGCTGGCGGTCGCGGCCACGGCCCGGCACGAACTGGGGCTGGCGGCACTGGCACAGGGCGACCGGCAGGGCGGCAAGGCCCAGCTGGAGCGCGCCCAGGTGGCGATGACACAGGTGCTGGACACCCACCCCGAGCTTGATCCGCTGGGATCGCTCGCCGGGAGACAGGCCAGCATCGCGGTACGGCTGCGGGCGCTCTGAACGGTTGTCAGCGGCGCCCCCAGCGGGCGCGGCGCCCCGGCGTGGGTCGGGCCTTGGCCTGTTCGCGCAGGAAGACGAAGACACCGGCGCCGATGATCAGCACGCAACCGGCCCAGGTTGCCGCGACCGGCCATTCCCCGAAGATCATCCATCCCCAGAGGATCGCCAGCGGCAGGCCGATGTATTCGAAGGGCGCGATGGTCGCCGCGTCGGCAAGCCGGTAGGCCGCGCTGAGGCAATAGCCCACCACGCCCGAACAGATCCCCAGCCCCAGGAACACCAGCCAATCGTCCGGCGAGGGCCAGACCCAGGCCCGCAACAGGAAGATGAGGCTTTCGTTTGTCACGCCCTCTGCATAGCGCCCGTCGCCCGCGACAAGGTAGAACACCGCCGAGACCATCAGGAAGGTGCCCTGGATATAGACCGCCAGCGCCGAGGCCCGCGTCGTCATCCCCAGCCGCCGGGTCAGCACCTGCATCAGTGCGTAGAAACCCGCCGCGATCACCGGCAGCAGCATGACAAGGCGTGACACCGACAGGTCGGCCTTCCACGGTTCCTGCATGATGATCACCCCGGCAAAGCCCACCACGACCGCGCCGATCCGCAGCGGCCCCACCTTTTCCCCCAGGATCGGGATCGACAGCAGCGTGATCATCAGCGGCGCGACAAAGAACAGCGCCGTCGCCTGCCCCAGCGGCAGCACCGCCAGCGCGCAGAAATAGGTCATGTTCGCAGCAACCACGAGCAACCCGCGCAAGAGGTGCAGGCCCGGCGTCGCGGTCCGGAGCAGGCCCAGCCCGCCCTCGGCAAAGACGAACCCGAAGGTAAAGACCAACCCGATGGCAGAGCGGGTAAAGACCATCTGGTGCAGCGGATAGCCGCCCGACAGGACCTTGATCAGCATGTCGTTGACGGAAATCGCGAGGATTCCGAGACAGATATAGAAGATGCCCAGCGCGGGGCGGTTGATCGCGGCGGTCGTGATGGAGGTCATGCAAAGGGCTTAGAACGCGGGGACCGGGGGTGCCAGTCTGTTTGCGACATGCATGTGCCCTATGCATTTCTGCTCAATTGCGCATCACGTCATGACGTTTAGGTTGCAGGCGTGCGAACAAGGAGGGCGGACCATGCCCACGGTAGAAATCCGCGACGTGCGGAAACGGTACGATGGCGGGTTCGAGGCGCTCAAGGGCGTCTCGCTCGACATCGAGGAAGGCGAAATCCTGGCCCTGCTCGGCCCCAACGGCGCGGGCAAGACCACGCTGATCTCGGCGATCTGCGGGATCACCCGCATCACCGATGGCAGCATTCGGGTCGGCGGACATGACGTTGTGACAGAGTTCCGCGCGGCGCGAAGCCTTGTCGGGCTGGTGCCGCAGGAAATGAACCTGGAACCCTTTCAGACGGTCATCGCAGGGGTGCGGTTTTCGCGCGGGCTGTTCGGCAAGCGGCCAGACGAGGCGCTGATCGAACGCATCCTGCGGCGGCTGTCGCTCTGGGACAAGCGCAACGCCAAGGTGATGGAACTGTCCGGCGGCATGAAACGCCGGGTGCTGATCGCCAAGGCGCTGGCACATGAACCGCGCGTTCTGTTCCTGGACGAGCCGACGGCGGGTGTGGACGTGGAACTGCGCCGGGACATGTGGGACACGGTGGCCGAGCTGAAGCGCGACGGCGTGACCATCATCCTGACCACCCACTACATCGAAGAGGCCGAGGCCATTGCCGACCGGGTGGGCGTCATCAACAAGGGCGAGATCCTGCTGGTCGAGGACAAGGCCAGCCTGATGACCCGCATGGGCCAGAAGGAGCTGACCATCGAGTTGACCGACCCGGTCGACAGCGTGCCCCCTGCCCTGTCGGATTACGACCTGCGGCTGAGCGAGGACGGCGGCAGCCTGACCTACCGCTACGACACCGGGGCAGACCGCACCGGCATCGGGCGGCTGATGGGGCTTCTGGCCGAGGCAGGATGCCAGGTGCGCGACGTGCACACGGCGCAGAACTCGCTCGAAGATATCTTCGTCGGGCTGGTGGCCCGGCAGGAAGAGGAGACCGCAGCATGAACCTTCCCGCGATCTGGGCCATCTACAAGTTCGAGATGGCCCGTTTCTTTCGCAGCATCCTGCAAAGCTTCGTCTCGCCCGTTATCTCGACCTCGCTGTATTTCGTGGTCTTCGGCGCGGCCATCGGGTCACGCATCGACCAGGTGGAGGGCGTCAGCTATGGCGCCTTCATCGTGCCGGGGTTGATCATGCTGTCAGTCATGACACAGGCGATTTCCAACGCCAGTTTCGGCATCTACTTCCCGAAATTCATCGGCACCATCTACGAGCTGCTGTCCGCCCCGGTGAACTTCCTGGAAATTGTGCTGGGCTTTGTAGGGGCGGCGGCGACCAAGGCGCTGTTCATCGGCGTGGTGATCCTGGGCACGGCGGCGTTTTTCGTCGACCTGCAGATCATGCATCCGGTGGCGATGGTCATCTTCCTGCTGCTGACCTGCATGAGCTTTTCACTCTTGGGGTTCATCATCGGGATCTGGGCCAGGAATTTTGAACAGCTGCAGCTGGTGCCCCTGCTGGTGGTGACGCCTCTGGTCTTCCTGGGCGGCAGTTTCTACTCGATCTCGATGCTGCCCCCGGCCTGGCAGACCGTCGCCTATTTCAACCCGGTGGTCTACCTGGTCTCGGGGTTCCGGTGGTCCTTCTTTGGCCTTGCCGATGTGCCGATCGCCGTCAGCCTGCTGGCGATCGCGGGGTTCACCGCGATCTGCCTTGCTGCGGTCTGGTGGATCTTCAAGACCGGCTGGCGCATCCGCACCTGACCGGGCGGCAGGTCAGGGCAGCGCGCCAAGCTGCTCTGACAGCGCCTGCGTCACGGCCTGCGGATGCGACATCAGGACCATGTGAGCGGCCCCGCCGACCACCATTTCCGAGGCCATCGGCAGGCGCGCCATCAGGCCGCGATGCACCTGGGCAATGACCGGAACGGTATCCGCCCCCCGCAACAGCGTGACCGGAAAGTTCAGCTTTTCCAGCCCGCCGGGCGCCAGCATCCCGGCGCGGTCCTGCCAGAGAGCCGGCTCTGTCGCGCGGACAAAGGGCATCTGGGCGGCCATGCCCCTCTGCACTTTTTCGGGGAAACTGGCCCAGGGCACACCCCCGCCCCACAACCGGTTGAAACCGCGCGCGGCCTCCAGAAGATTCCCGGTGTCGACGTCGGCGTATAGCGCATCCTCGGCGGATTTGTGGTCACGCTTCAGCGCGCTGTCAGGGGCCGCGGCAAAGAAAACCGGCTCGATCAGCAGGAGCGAGGCAATGCGCGCGGGCGCCTCCAGCGCCAGCCGCAGAGCAAGCGTGGCGCCAAAGCTGTGGCCCGCGAGATGAATGCCGTCGGTCAGATGCGGGCGGAGCGCGGCGCAGGCGGCATCATGAACGTCTTCCCCCTCGGGAAAGGACGGGCTGCGTCCGTGGCCTGGCAGATCCGGGGCGCGGAAATGGCACCGGCCCTCCAGCGCCTGCGCCACCGCTTTCCACATGCCGCCCTGTCCAAGACCGCAGTGCAGGGCCAGCACCTCTGCCGGCCCCTGCCCCCAGTCCCGCCAATGCAGCCCCGTCTCGGGGCCCGCGTCGCGCATCAGAGCTTGCCCGCCAGATGCGCGTCCAGGTCGTCCAGCCGGTCATTGCCCCAGAAGACCTGACCGCTGTCGACGACATAGGTCGGCGCGCCAAAGACGCCCTTTTCCACTGCCTCTTCGAGGTTGGCGGGATAGGTCTCGGCCCCGGCCAGCAGGCCGGTGTCCGCCAGAGACGGGTCGAAACCGGCTTCGGAGAGACAGGCCTTGATCACCGCGTCCTCGGCGATGTCCTTGTCCTGCGCCCAGCAGGCCGCCAGCAGCCCGTGCACCAGCCTGCCCATGTCGCCGCCGCCCGCCTTCTGGGCGGCGATCACCGCATAGGAGGAGGGCGCCGGGTTGGTCGGGAAATGCGCCGGCTTGATGTTCACCGGCAGGCCGGTCTTCTTCGCGGCGCGCTCTATCTCCTGCAGGCGATAGGCCTGCCGGTTGGGATGACGCTGCCCCGGCGGTACGCCCCCGGTGCGACCAAAGAGGGCGATGATATCGAAGGGCTTGTAGGCGATACTGGCGCCATGTTTCGCAGCGATCTCTTCCAATCGCGTGCCCGCAAAATAGGAAAAGGGCGAAATCGTGGAGAAGAAGTAGTCGATATGAGCCATGCTGTCGCCTTCCGGTGCCTGTGCTGGCGCCGACCGTAGGCCCATGCTAACGGGACCGCAACATCGTCACGAATCCGTCATCCGCCGAGGACGCATCACATGCCCACCGTCATCGAACCCAAACTGATCGCCGGCAACGCCAACAAGCCGCTGGCACAGGCCATCGCCCGCCGCATGTCTCTGTACCGCGGCATGACCGTCGGCCTCGTGGATGCCCGCGTCGAGCGGTTCAACGACCAGGAGATCTTTGTCGAGGTCTTCGAGAACGTCCGCGGCGAGGACATGTTCATCCTGCAGAGCACCTCGAACCCGGCCAACGACAACCTGATGGAACTGCTGATCATGTCGGACGCGCTGCGCCGGTCGTCAGCGGCACGCATCACCGCCGTGATCCCCTATTTCGGCTATGCCCGCCAGGACCGCCGCACCAAGGCCCGCACGCCGATCACCGCCAAGCTGGTGGCCAACATGATCGCCGAGGCCGGGATCGAGCGGGTGCTGACGATGGACCTGCACGCCGCGCAGATCCAGGGCTTTTTCGACATCCCGGTGGACAACCTCTATGCCTCGCCGATCTTCGCGCTGGACATCAAGAAACAGTTCGACGACCTGAGCGACGTGATGGTGATCTCGCCGGACGTCGGCGGCGTGGCCCGCGCGCGGGAACTGGCCAAGCGGATCGAGGCGCCGCTGTCGATCGTGGACAAGCGCCGCGAGAAACCCGGCGAAGTCGCCGAGATGACGGTGATCGGCAACGTCACGGGCAAGCGCTGCATCATCGTCGATGACATGTGCGACACCGCCGGAACGCTCTGCAAGGCCGCCGAGGTGCTGATGGAACACGGCGCGACCGAGGTCCACGCCTATATCAGCCACGGCGTCATGTCCGGCCCGGCTGTCGAGCGCGTCACCAAATCGGTGATGAAATCGCTGGTTCTGACCGACTCGATCCAGCCGACCGCCGCCGTTGCCGGGGCTCCGAACATTCGCATCCTGCCGACCGCCCCGATGTTTGCGCAGTCGATTCTGAACATCTGGAACGGCACTTCTGTCTCGTCCCTGTTCGAGACCGAAACCCTTGGCCCGATCTACGAAGGCATCCTCTGACCGTCAGGAGGCGGCAATGGCAAGACAACACTGGCTCACTGCGTTTGCCTTTCTCGGTGTGCTGTCGGGCGCGCCGGGACAAGCGCAGGAGATCGACGCACATGCGGTCTACGAACGTGCCTGCGCCGGTTGCCATTCCGCACATGCGGGCGATTTCGTCTTTGAAAGCCTGATCGCCAGCGGCGAGGGCCTGGTCGGCAAGAAGACCGGGATGCCTGTCGCCGCCATGCTGTCCGCAGGGCACGGCAGGCTGACCGCCGAGGAAGCCGAGGCGCTGGCCGCGCAGTTCATCGCCATCCACGAAGGCGGGCGCCTGTTCCAGCGCAAATGCTATGTCTGCCACCAGCGCGCCGTCGTCCTGTCGCGGTTGAAACTGATCGAACAGGACGGGCGCCTTGTGGGCCGCTACACGGGCCGCGATATCGAGAGCTTTCTGGTCGAGCACGGCCGCTTGACGCCCGACGAGGTGCCGCTGATGCTGGACCGGCTGAGCGCGCAACTCAAGTAACGCCGGACCGCACGCTCACAGGTCCCAGTCGTCCTCGCTCTTGACCTCGCCGATGGCGAGCCAGCTCATGCGCACGCGGGCGACACGCGTATCGCCCCAGGTGCGAAAGACAAGATCGCAGCCGCTGCGCGTGACGTTTTCGGCGGTGACATCGGCCCGAATGTTTGCGCGCTGGTCGATATCCCAGAGCGACATGGCCACCTGAACCGTTGGCGGTGTCCGGAAAGGTTCCGAGAAGCTGACGGCCTTGCGGCGCTCGCGGCTGCCCTCTCCCGTCCACATGTCGCCGCCGGTGGCAAACTCGGAAAAGACTTCCTCGTCTCCCTGGTCGATTCCGACCCGGCTGCCGGTCAGTTTCTTCATGTTCGGCCCTTCTCCATCCCTGCGAAGATAGTTCTGCAATCGGGCGGAATTGTGAAGGCCGATCATCCGCTTACAGCGGACCCGTCCCACCTTGCAGGTCCAGAACGCCAACCTCTGCCAGGCCACCCAGCACGGCATCCACCGCCACGGTCGCCAGGATGATCCCCATGACACGGGAAATCACCAGCGCGCCGGAATTGCCGAGCAGCTTTTTCAGCAGCGTCCCCAACAGAAGCAAAAGCAGCGTCAGGAGCAGGACAACCGTCAACAGGACCGCCGTGGCGATCTGATCGGGGATCGAGTTCTGATGATTGTCAGTCAGCACGACAACCGCCAGCATCGCGCCGGGCGAGGCGATGGAAGGCATCGCCAGCGGAAAGATCGCGCCGGACAGGTCACTGCGCCCGGCCTCCTCGATCTCCCGCTCCGGTTTGGATTCGCCAAAGATCATGGTCAGCGCAAAAAGGAACAGGACGATCCCGCCCGCGATCTGGAAGGAACCGAACCGCAGCCCCAGGCCCTCCAGCAGGAGTTGCCCGACGACGAGGAAGGCCATCAGGACGATCCAGGCCACCAGCACCGCGCGCAGGGCGAAACGCCAATGCAGCGCCGCCGGCACGGCAGCCGTGGCGAAATAGAACACCGGGAGCGAACCGATCGGGTCGATCACCACCAGCAACGTGATGAATTCGCGCAACAAGGCGCTGGGGTCGTACAACATGACAGAAATTTCCGCGCGCGCCGTCCCACAGGCGGGCCGGTCATGGGCCTCCTGTCAGATCGCGCCCTTTCATGCAAGGCGACAGGCCTTTTTTGGCGGTCAGGCGGCGGGCGCCTGCTGCCGTCCCGGGCGCAGAGGCCAGAAGACAAGCGCACTGAGAAGGAGCAAGAGCGCCGTCATCAGGAAAGGCGCCCCGGGCAGGTAGACCCCGGCGTCCGGCGTGGCAAAGGTCCGGAACAGAGGGGTCACGATCAGCGGCGCGGTGATGGCCGCAACGGCGCTGAGGCTGGCAATGACACCCTGCAACACCCCCTGCCGGTCCTCGTCCACGAGGTTCGAGGCGATGCCGGTGGCATTCGGCGGTGCCATGTCGGACAGGCACGCAAACGGCAGGAAGGCCCAGACCAGCCAGGCCGCCGAGATGAACCCGTAGGCGACAGAGGCAATGACGCCGGCAGCCACCGCCACCATCAGCGTGCGCCATTCGCCGATGCGGGGGATCATGACCCGCATCAACCCGCCCTGGGTGATGACAACCCCTATGCCATAGGCCGCCAGCGACAGGCCGATCAGATGCGAGGGCCAGCCAAAGGCCTCGCGCGTCCAGAAGGCCCAGAGCACCGGATAGACCATGTTGGCGAACTCGAAGAGGAACAGGCCGAACAGCGGCAGGCCAAGCCCCGGCAGTCGCGCGGCCGCCAGGATACTGCCGAAGGGGTTGAGATCCTTGCGGTCGAACCCGCGGCGTTTCTCGACCGCAAGGCTTTCGGGCAGGACAAAGAGGCCAAACAGGAAATTCGCAGCCGCCAGTCCCGCCGCTGCCCAGAAGGGCGCGGTGACATGGATACCGGCCAGCAGGCCGCCCAGGGCGGGACCAAAGATGAACCCGACACCAAAAGCCGCCCCGATCAGGCCAAAGTTCGCAGCCCTGTCCTTGGGCGCCGAGATATCGGCCAGGTAAGCCGAGGCGGTGATGTAGGTGGCGCCAGCGATCCCGGCCAGGAAACGGCCCACCAGCAACAGCCAGAACGTCCCCGCCAGCGCCATGATGACATAGTCCACTGCCAGCGCCGCCAGCGTGACCAGAAGCACCGGCTTGCGCCCCAGGGCATCGGAAATGCCCCCCATTGCGGGCGAGAAGATGAACTGCGCGCCAGCATAGGTCGCCAGCAGGACACCGCCCCAGAAAGCCCCGGTGGCCGTGTCTCCGGCGCCGACGCGTGCCATCAGGTCCGGCATGATGGGAAAGATCAGCCCGATGCCGATGGCATCGAGCAGGATCGTGGCGAGGATGAACCAGACGGCGCCGCGTTTCGTTTCCATGTCGTCAGTCCCGGAGTCGCCGCACAAAACCGGCGGGTCACAAAAAATGAAAGGCCCCGCCGGGTGGCAGGGCCTTGTCAGAATAGTCTGTCCGGTGCCTCAGATCGAGGGCTGTTTCGGGTCCAGACCGATATGCGTGCCGACAGCCACCATGTCCTGCAGCAGCTTGACCGCGTCGTCCACCAGACCCGGATGCTCGGCGGTTTCCTTGGTCTGCTGGTAGATGCGGTGAGCCTCGTCCACCAGGGCCTCGTAGGTGGCCTGGTCGACGTCCGCGCGCGGCAGGGCCTTTTCGGCCAGCACCGAAAGGCTCTCGCCGATCTCGGCGAACCCGCCGGTCACGACGAACTGCTCGGTGCCCTTGGCGGTCTCGACCGTCAGGATGCCGGGGCGCAGCGTGGTGATCAGCGGCGCGTGGTTCGGCATGGCGGTCAGGTCGCCGTCGGCGCCCGGGATCTGAACCGAGGTCGCCTCGGTCGACAGCAGGCGGCGCTCGGGCGACACCAGGTCGAATTGCATCGTATCTGCCATGTTGTCCTCCGTTCAGGCCGGGGGCGCGGCAGGCGCCCCCGAGCGGTGGATTGGATCAGGCAGCCTCGGCGGCCAGTTTCTCGGCCTTGGCGAGCACCTCGTCGATGCCGCCAACCATGTAGAAGGCCGCCTCGGGCAGGTGGTCGTATTCACCGGCAACAACCGCCTTGAACGACTTGATCGTGTCTTCCAGCGGAACCTGCACGCCGTCCGAGCCGGTAAAGACCTTGGCCACGTCGAAGGGCTGCGACAGGAAGCGCTGGATCTTGCGGGCACGTGCCACGGTCAGCTTGTCCTCTTCGGACAGTTCGTCCATCCCGAGGATGGCGATGATGTCCTGGAGCGACTTGTAGCGCTGCAGGATTCCCTGAACGTCACGCGCCACCTGGTAGTGCTCTTCGCCCACGATCTGCGGGTCCATCAGGCGCGAGTTCGAGTCGAGCGGGTCCACGGCGGGGTAGATGCCGAGTTCCGAGATCGCACGGTTGAGAACCGTGGTCGCGTCGAGGTGCGCAAAGGTGGTGGCAGGTGCGGGGTCGGTGAGGTCGTCCGCGGGAACGTAGACGGCCTGGATCGAGGTGATCGAACCCGACTTGGTCGAGGTGATGCGTTCCTGCATGGCGCCCATGTCGGTGGCCAGCGTCGGCTGGTAGCCCACGGCCGAGGGGATACGGCCGAGCAGAGCCGACACCTCGGAACCCGCCTGCGTGAAGCGGAAGATGTTGTCCACGAAGAACAGAACGTCGGTCCCGGACTGGTCGCGGAACTGTTCCGCCAGCGTCAGGCCGGTCAGGGCGACGCGGGCACGGGCACCCGGAGGCTCGTTCATCTGACCGTAAACCAGGGCCACCTGCGATTCCGACAGGTTGTCGGGCTTGATGACGTTGGATTCGATCATCTCGTGGTAGAGGTCGTTGCCCTCACGGGTCCGTTCACCAACACCGGCGAACACGGAGAAGCCCGAGTGCACCTTTGCGATGTTGTTGATCAGTTCCATGATGAGAACGGTCTTGCCCACGCCGGCGCCGCCGAAGAGGCCGATCTTGCCGCCCTTCGAGTAGGGCGCCAGCAGGTCGATGACCTTGATGCCGGTGACGAGGATTTCCGATTCCGTCGACTGTTCCTGGAAGGCCGGGGCCTCGGCGTGGATCGGGCGGTATTCGTCGGCGTTGATCGGCTCGCCTTCGTCGACCGGCTCGCCGATGACGTTCAGGATGCGGCCGAGGGTTGCGTTGCCGACCGGCACCGAGATCGGCGCGTCCGTGTCGGTCACGATCTGGCCGCGAACCAGACCTTCGGTTGCGTCCATCGCGATGGTGCGGACGGTGTTTTCACCAAGGTGCTGGGCCACTTCCAGCACCAGCTTCTTGCCGTTGTTGTCGGTGGTCAGCGCGTTCAGGATTGCCGGCAGGTGGTCGTCGAACTGAACGTCGACCACGGCGCCAATCACCTGGGTGACCTTGCCTTGTGCGTTTGCCATGTTTCGTCTCCGGGTGTCTTTAGAGCGCCTCGGCGCCCGAGATGATTTCGATCAGTTCGTTGGTGATGACGGCCTGACGCGAGCGGTTGTATTCGATGGTCAGCTTGTCGATCATCTCGCCTGCGTTGCGGGTCGCGTTGTCCATTGCGGACATCCGTGCACCCTGTTCCGACGCGCCGTTTTCCAGCAGAGCCGCGAAGATCTGCGTCGCGACACCACGCGGCAGCAGGTCGGCGAGGATCGCCTCTTCGTCGGGCTCGTAGTCGTAGAGCGTGCTCTCGCCCACATCGTCCGACCCTTCGCTTTCATAGGCCGCGGGGATGATCTGCTGGGCGGTCGGGATCTGCGCGATGACAGACCGGAACTGCGCGTAGAAGATCGTCGCCACGTCGAATTCGCCACCGTCGAACCGGGCCAGCACATCGCGGGCGATGTCCTGGGCATTGCCGTAGCCGATGCGCTTGACCTCGGAGAGGTCAACGTGTCCCACGAAGAGATTGCCGTAGTCACGCTTCAGCTGCTCGCGGCCCTTCTTGCCGACGGTCAGGATCTTGACCGTCTTGCCTTCGGCCTGGAGCTTTTCGGCATGGGTCTTTGCCAGCTTCACGATATTGGTGTTGAAGCCGCCGCAGAGCCCCCGCTCGGAGGTCATGACCACCAGCAGTTGCACGTCCGACTTGCCGGTCCCCGCCAGAAGGCGGGGAGCTGCATCACTGTCACCGACCGAGGCCGCAAGCGACGCCATCACACCATTGAAGCGTTCCGCGTAGGGGCGGGCCGCCTCGGCCGCGTCCTGGGCGCGGCGCAGTTTTGCTGCCGCGACCATCTGCATGGCCTTGGTGATCTTGCGCGTCGACTTGACGCTCTCGATCCTGTTTTTTAGGTCCTTCAGGCTGGGCATCTGATGATCCCCTTACGAGAAGTCGGCGGCGTATTCGTCGAGAACCGCTTTGATCTTGGCTTCGTTGTCACCCTTGATCTTGGGATCTTCGTTGGTGATCCAATCCAGCAGATCCTGGTGCTTGCCACGGACATGGGCCAGCAGGCCCTTCTCGAAACGGCCCACGTCAGAGACCTTGACCTTGTCGAGATAACCCAGCGTACCGGCGCAGATCACGACGACGATCTCGGCGTTGGTCAGCGGCGAGTACTGCGGCTGCTTCATCAGCTCGGTCAGGCGCGAACCACGGTTCAGCAGCTGCTGGGTGGCGGCGTCGAGGTCGGAACCGAACTGCGCGAAGGCGGCCATCTCGCGGTACTGGGCGAGCGACAGCTTGATCGGGCCGGCAACCGATTTCATCGCGTTGGTCTGAGCCGAGGAGCCGACGCGCGAGACCGACAGACCGGTGTTCACGGCGGGGCGGATGCCCTGGTAGAACAGCTCGGTTTCCAGGAAGATCTGGCCGTCGGTGATCGAGATCACGTTGGTCGGGATAAAGGCCGACACGTCGCCGCCCTGGGTTTCGATGATCGGCAGCGCGGTCAGCGAGCCGGCACCGTTGTCCTCGTTCAGCTTTGCCGAACGCTCCAGCAGGCGCGAGTGGAGGTAGAAAACGTCGCCCGGGTAAGCTTCGCGGCCCGGCGGGCGGCGCAGCAGCAGGGACATCTGGCGGTAGGACACGGCCTGCTTGGAGAGGTCATCGTAGATGATCAGCGCGTGCTTGCCGTTGTCGCGGAAGTACTCGGCCATCGCGGTCGCGGCGTAGGGCGCCAGGAACTGCATCGGGGCCGGGTCGGAGGCGGTGGCGGCCACGACGATCGAGTAGTCGATAGCGCCGGTCTCTTCCAGCTTCTTCACCAGCTGGGCCACGGTCGAGCGCTTCTGCCCGACGGCGACGTAGACGCAGTACAGCTTTTCCGAGTCGTCCTTGGCCGCGTCGTTGTACGACTTCTGGTTCAGGATCGCATCCAGGGCGACGGCGGTCTTGCCGGTCTGACGGTCGCCGATGATCAGCTCGCGCTGGCCGCGGCCGATCGGGATCATGGCGTCGACGGCCTTGAGGCCGGTTGCCATCGGTTCGTGCACCGATTTACGCGGGATGATGCCCGGCGCCTTGACGTCCGCGACGCGGCGCTCGGAGGCCTCGATCGGGCCCTTGCCGTCCAGCGGGTTGCCCAGACCGTCGACAACGCGGCCCAGCAGGGCCTCGCCGGCGGGCACGTCCACGATGGAGTTGGTGCGCTTGACGGTGTCGCCTTCCTTGATGTCCCGGTCGGAGCCGAAGATCACGATACCGACGTTGTCGGTTTCCAGGTTCAGCGCCATGCCCATGATGCCGCCGGGGAACTCGACCATTTCACCCGCCTGGATGTTGTCGAGGCCGTAGACACGGGCGATACCGTCACCGACCGAGAGCACGCGACCGATCTCGGCAACTTCGGCGTCCTGGCCGAAGTTCTTGATCTGGTCCTTCAGGATCGCAGAAATCTCTGCAGCTTGGATACCCATTTATCCGACCTCTTTCATTGCATTCTGGAGGGAGTTGAGCTTCGCACGGATCGACGTGTCGATCATCTTCGAGCCCACCTTGACGACAAGACCGCCGATGAGGCTTTCATCGACGGTCGCATTGATCTTTACATCCTTGCCGACCTTTGCCTTCAGCGCGTCCGCCAGCTGGGCCGCCTGGGCATCGGTCAGGGCCTGGGCAGAGGTCACTTCTGCGGTGACTTCGCCTTTTTCCTTTGCGATCATCTCGCGCAGGAGCGTGACCATCTGCGGGACCACGAAGAGGCGGCGCTTGGAGGCCATCAGCCCCAGCACGTTGGTCATGGCCGGCATCAGGCCCATCTTCGAGGCGACGGCCTTGATGGCGGCGCCCTGCGCATCGCGCGAGTAGACGGGGTTCACCAGGAGATCCCGCAGGTCAGCGCTTTCATCCAGCGCGGCAGAGAGATCATCCAGGTTGCCTTCGAGCGTGGGAAGCTCGCCGGCCTCCTTCACGATCTCGAAGACGGCGGTGGCATAGCGCTCTGCGATGCCGGAGGAAATCGATGCTGAGTCAGACACGTCCACCCTTCCGATAGTAAGCCGCCATGTTACGCGCGCCCCGGGTCCGGGGCGGCGTCTGGCAGCGTTTCCATACCTTGACCTGCGTCAAAGCAATCAAATCGTGGCGGATGTAGCAGAGCCTCCCCCACCTCGCAACATGCTTAGGAAAGATAAACGCTTGCGCTAAATGTATTGTTTTCAATGGCTTGGCAAAAACGCCCCTTTTAGTGCGACCTTTCGTGCTCTGCCAAGGTGCCTCAAAGCCACAGTTTTTGCTGCAAATGCACGATTCCCGGGCAGTTTCGGGCGCCTCTGACCGCATTTGCCGCAGGTCACAGAGCCTTTTGGCCCCGAATTTGCCTGCACAGGGCAGAATCCGGTCCCTTGGCGCCTCCGGGGCGGGTTCAGATCGGCTTGGCCTTGCCTGCCGGACTGAGCACCTCCAGCGGATTGAGAACCTTGGCGGCCTCGCCCACCCCGCGGCGCGACGGCGGGTGCCGCTTGGAGGCCTCGACCATCATGACACCGCCCGCCGTCACGGGCACCGCGCGGCCCATGCGTTCCCAGACCGGGCCGGTCTTCATCCAGAACCGGCGGGTCGATGGCGGCTGGTACAGCACCGAGACATGCGCCTCGGGGACGAAGTCATGCCGTTTCAGTTGCGCCTCGAGCTGGCCCAGCGAATAGGGCCGCCCATAGCCGAAAGGCGTGTGATCCGCCCGCGCCCAGATCCCCGCCCGGTTCGGCAGGATGAACAGCGCCCTGCCCCCCGGCCCCAGCACGCGGTACGCCTCGTCCAGCAGGTCCGACGGCCGTTCCGAGGTTTCCAGCCCGTGCATCAGAATCAAGCGGTCGGTATGGCCCGTCTCCAGCGGCCAGAGCGTTTCTTCGCTGAGCACCGAGACATTGGGCATACCGGCGGGCCAGGTCATGACCCCCTGCGGCGCGGGCATCAGGGCAACAACCCTGCGCGCCTCTTTCAGGTAGGGGCGCAGCATGGGCACGGCAAAGCCATAGCCCACCACCGTCTGGCCCTTCGTCTCGGGCCAGAAACGCTGAACCTGAGTGCGCAGGATCTTTTGCGCCGCGCGCCCCAGCGCACTGCGGTAGTAGAAATCGCGCAACACCTGCACATCCAGATGCATTGATACCCCAGCCCCGATGCGCCACTCTGACGATGTGCGCATCCTGACAAAGCCGCGAAGGAAAGACCATGCCCCTCGAGATCGTGACCGTCCCCTGCCTCTCGGACAACTACGCCTACCTTGTCCACGGCCCCGACGGCGTGGCGCTGATCGACGCCCCCGAGGCCGGGCCGATCATCGAGGCGCTGGAGGCCCGTGGCTGGTCGCTGGGCGTCATCATGATCACGCACCACCATCACGACCACGTCGGCGGTGTCGCCGAGCTGCGCGAGAAATACGGCTGCCCTGTCATGGGACCGAAGGCCGAAGTGGACAAGCTGCCGAAACTGGACATGGCGCTGGACCCGGGGTTTTCCGGCGGCACCGGGGACGGCCTCTGCGAGGTGATCGCCGTTCCGGGCCATACGCTGGGCCATATCGCGTATTACTACCCCCGCGGCGGCGCTGTCTTTACCGCCGACAGCCTGATGGCCCTGGGATGCGGGCGCATCTTCGAGGGCACGCCTCAGATGATGTGGGATAGTCTGGAAAAGCTGGCCTCTCTGCCCCCGGAAACCGTGGTATACTCGGGACATGAATACACAACGGCGAATGCCGCATTTGCCCTGACCATTGAACCGGAGAACCAAGCGCTTATCTCTCGCAAGCGGGAGATCGACGCAGCCCGCGCCGAGGGGCGGCCCACCGCACAGGTGCCGCTTTCGGTCGAACTTGAAACAAATCCCTTCCTCCGAGCCACCACCGACAGCGTGAAACGGGCCGTCGGCCTGCCGGGCGGAACGGATGCAGAGGTCTTTGCAGAGGTGCGCGCGCGCAAGGACCGGTTCTGATCACGCACACGGCAGGTTTCGCCAGTTTGTCCAAAAGTGATGCAGGAACCTTGAGAAAAAACTTGAAGAGTGGCCGCAATCGACCAAACTTTAATACTATGAGGCAATGCTGATCCTCACGGATCGGCGCAGACAAGAGGAGCACTCCCGTGCCTTCATTCTCGAACACACTTGAGCAGGCAATTCATTCGGCGCTGGCGTTGGCGAACTCTCGCAGCCATGAATTCGCCACGCTTGAACACCTTCTTCTTGCGCTGATCGACGAACCGGATGCCTCCCGCGTGATGAAAGCCTGCTCGGTCGACACCGAGGAGTTGCGCACCACGCTGGTCGAATTCATCGACGACGATCTGTCGAACCTCGTGACCGATGTCGAAGGGTCCGAGGCGGTGCCGACCGCTGCGTTCCAACGCGTGATCCAGCGCGCGGCGATCCACGTCCAGTCCTCGGGCCGGACCGAGGTGACGGGCGCAAACGTCCTGGTCGCCATCTTCGCCGAACGCGAATCGAATGCCGCCTACTTCCTGCAGGAACAGGACATGACGCGCTACGACGCGGTGAATTTCATCGCGCATGGCGTCGCCAAGAACCCCGCCTATGGCGAGGCGCGGCCCGTCCAGGGCGCAACCGAGGCCGAGGAAGAGGCGCAGCAGGCCGAGGCCGCCGCCCCCGGTTCGGACAAGGAATCGGCACTGGCGAAATACTGCGTCGATCTCAACGCCAAGTCGCGTGACGGCGACGTCGATCCGCTGATCGGCCGCAATGCCGAGGTCGAGCGCTGCATCCAGGTGCTCTGCCGCCGCCGCAAGAACAACCCGCTTCTGGTGGGTGATCCCGGCGTGGGCAAGACCGCCATCGCCGAAGGGCTGGCACGCAAGATCGTCGCTGGCGAAACCCCCGAGGTGCTGGCGAACACCACCATCTACTCGCTCGACATGGGGGCTCTGCTGGCCGGCACGCGCTATCGCGGCGACTTCGAGGAGCGGCTCAAGGCCGTGGTGCAGGAGCTTGAGGAACACCCCGACGCGGTGCTCTTCATCGACGAGATCCACACCGTGATCGGCGCCGGGGCCACCTCTGGCGGGGCAATGGATGCCTCCAACCTGCTGAAGCCCGCGCTGCAGGGCGGCAAGCTGCGCACGATGGGGTCGACCACCTACAAGGAATTCCGCCAGCACTTCGAAAAGGATCGCGCCCTGTCCCGCCGGTTCCAGAAGATCGACGTGAACGAGCCGTCGGTCGAGGACACCGTGAAGATCCTCAAGGGCCTGAAGCCCTATTTCGAGGAGCACCACAGCGTCAAATACACCGGCGACGCCATCAAGACCGCCGTGGAGCTTTCGGCGCGCTACATCAATGATCGCAAGCTGCCCGACAAGGCCATCGACGTGATCGACGAGGCCGGCGCGGCGCAGCACCTTGTGGTCGCCTCCAAGCGGCGCAAGTCAATCGGCACCAAGGAGATCGAGGAGGTCGTGGCCAAGATCGCCCGCATCCCCCCGAAAAACGTCTCCAAGGACGACGCAGAGGTGCTCAAGGACCTGGAAAACACGCTCAAGCGCGTGGTCTTTGGCCAGGACAAGGCGATCGAGGCCCTCAGCTCGGCGATCAAGCTGGCCCGGGCCGGCCTGCGCGAACCGGAAAAGCCCATCGGCAACTATCTGTTCGCGGGCCCGACCGGCGTCGGCAAGACCGAGGTTGCCAAGCAATTGGCGGACAGCCTTGGCGTGGAACTGCTGCGCTTCGACATGTCCGAGTACATGGAGAAACACGCGGTCTCTCGCCTGATCGGCGCGCCTCCGGGATATG
This sequence comes from Antarctobacter albus, assembly GCF_900101505.1. Taxonomy (GTDB): domain Bacteria; phylum Pseudomonadota; class Alphaproteobacteria; order Rhodobacterales; family Rhodobacteraceae; genus Antarctobacter; species Antarctobacter albus. The sequence goes on along the minus strand of NZ_FMZI01000008.1, from coordinate 34,352 downwards.
TCGGCTTTGACCAGGGCGGCCAGTTGACCGACGGCGTCGACCAGCACCCGCACTGCGTGCTGCTGCTGGACGAGATCGAGAAGGCGCACCCGGATGTCTACAACATCCTGCTGCAGGTCATGGACCACGGCTCGCTGACCGATCACAACGGTCGCACGGTGGACTTCCGCAACGTAATCCTGATCATGACCTCGAACGCCGGGGCGACCGAACAGGCCAAGTCGGCCATCGGCTTTGGCCGCGACCGCCGCGAGGGCGAGGACACGGCGGCCATCGAGCGGACCTTCACGCCGGAGTTCCGCAACCGCCTGGACGCGGTCATCAGCTTTGCGCCGCTGCCCAAGGAGACCATCCTGCAGGTGGTCGAGAAGTTCGTGCTGCAGCTTGAAGCGCAGCTCATGGATCGCAACGTGACCATCGAGTTGACCAAGCCCGCCGCCGAATGGCTGGCGGACAAGGGCTACGACGACAAGATGGGCGCCCGCCCGCTGGGGCGCGTGATCCAGGAACACATCAAGAAGCCGCTGGCCGAGGAACTGCTCTTCGGAAAGCTGGCCAAGGGCGGTGTGGTCAAGGTCTCGGTCCGCGACGGCGAGCTGTTCCTCGACCTCAGCGGCCCGGACAATCCGCGCCTCGGCTCCAAGAAGCCGCCGCTTCTGACCGCGGAATGACGCACGCGCGCGCCGCCTTTGCGGCCGCGCTGGCCCTGATATCCTCCGTCCCGCCTGCCGGGGCGGAGGATTTTCGCCTTTCGGTGCCGCTGGATTGCACCCTGGGCGAGACCTGTTTCATCGAGGATTACGTCGACAACGACCCCACGCAGGGCCGCCACAGGGATTTCGCCTGCGGCATCAATTCCCGCGACGGGCACAAGGGCACGGATTTTGCCCTGCTCGACTTTGGTGCCATCGGTGAGGGTGTGTCGGTTCTGGCCGCCGCGCCCGGCGTGGTCAAACGCACCCGGGATTCGATGCCCGATGACCGGTTGATGCGGGGCGTCACCTCGGAAAATGCCTGCGGAAACGCGGTGCTGATCGATCACGGCGGGGGCTGGCAGACGCTCTATTGCCACTTGCGGCTCGGCTCTGTCTCGGTCGCACCTGGCGACCTGGTTCAACCCGGTGATCCGCTGGGCCTTGTCGGCCTCTCGGGTCAGACAAACCACCCCCATGTGCACCTGACGCTCCTGCGCAACGGCCAGGTGGTCGACCCTTTCCGCCCCGAGGCCACGGGCACCTGCGGCGATCCCGGCCCGTCTCTCTGGACCGAACCGCCCGCCTACACAAGGACGGGCCTCGTCACCGCCGGGTTCTCGGATGCGGTGCCGACACTGCAGGCGGTGGGCGACGGCTCTGCCCGGCGTCCAACCCTGGGCCCGGACGAGGCGATGGTCGTCTATGCCCACCTGGGTTACGCCCAGCCCGGCGACGTCCTGACGCTTTCAGCGGAAAGCCCTGCCGGGACCGACCTGTTTCGCCGCGCCATCACGCTGGACAGCGACCAGGCCAGCCAGATGCGCGCCCTGGGTCGCAAGGCCCCTTCCTCGGGCTGGCCTGCCGGGGAATACCTGGGCCGTGCCAAGCTGACCCGCGACGGCAAGGTCATCGCCCATCGCTTCGCACATGTGACCGTCTCGAACTGAGCGCGACGAAAGCGCGTTGCAACGCACTTGCCGCCCGGAGATCAGCGTTCCGTCAGTTTCAACTCGATGCGCCGGTTCCGCGCCCGCGCCTCCGGCGTGTCCGCAGGGTCGATCGGCTGGAACTCGCCAAACCCGTTGGCGGACAGCCGGTTGGGCGGAATGTCGTAGTTGTCGATCATATCGCGCACCACGGACAATGCCCGCGCCTGGCTGAGCTCCCAGTTGTCGGCAAAATCTCCCCCCGGACGAATCTTCTGGCTGTCGGTATGACCGTCCACCCGGATCACCCAGTCGATGCCCTGAGGAATGTCCCCGGAAATGTCGCGCAGGATCTGCGAGACCTTCTCGATCTCGCGCCGACCTGCCGCCGAAAGATCGGCCGACCCCACCTCGAACAGCACCTCTGACGAGAACACGAAACGGTCACCCTCGATCCGGATGCCTTCGCGGTCGCCCACGACCGCGCGCAGCTTGCCAAAGAACTCGGAGCGATAGCTTTCCAGGTCCTTCTTCTCGGCCTCCAGCCGTTTGGCCCTTTCTTCCTCAAGCTTGCGCTTTTCCTCTTCAGCCTTGCGGCGCGCCTCTTCGGCCAGGCGGCGGCGCCGTTCTTCCTGCGCCACACGCGCGATCGCCGCGTTCAGTTCCGACCCGAGGTTCTGCAGCCGGACCTCGGCCGCCGCGTCGCGGGCCTTGGAATCATCCAGCAGCGCCTGCAACTCGCTCAGTTGCCGGCGCAACTCGGCCACGTTCTGGTTCAGCGCCTCGACCTGCAGTTCGGCCTTGGTCGCGCGTTCCTCCGTCAGGGCCAGCTTTTCACGCGCCGTGTTGAGCAGGATCTGCCGCTCCTCGACCTCGTCCAGCCGCGCGTCCAGTTTCAGTTCCGCCGCCTCCTGCGCGGCAAGGGCTGCGGCAAGCCGGTCGCGTGTTTCATCAACCGTCGTCTCCGCGGCCATGCGCGCGGCCAGTGCGGCGGCCAGCTTTTCCTCCAGCGTGCGGGTGTCGTCGCTCTGTTCGGCGGCCCGGGCCTCGGCCTCGGCCAATTGCTGGCGCAACTCGGCGATCACCGCATCGCGCCGCGCATCACGGGACCGCAAGGCATCCAGCTCAGAGGCAATCCGGTCGATCCGGGCCTTGAGCAGGTCCAGTTCCGCGTCCTTGGCCGCCCCCCGGCCATCCGCCTCGGCCAGCCGGCGGCCAAGGTCGGCGTTCTCGGCTTCCAACGAGATGACACGGGTCAGGCCCTGTGCCGCGCGCGCCTGCGAGGCCTCGAGCCGGGTGCGCAGCTGCGCCAGTTCACCGCGAAGCACCTCCAGCTCGGCGGCCTCGGCGGTGCGGTCCTCGGCCCGGGCCTCGGCCTGCGCCAACTCCTGCTGCAGGCGGGCCATCTGGGCGTCGCGCTCGCCCGCGCGGGCGCGGGCCGCATCGAGGTCCGCCGACAAGCGCGTGTTCGTCGCCCGCAGCGCAGCAACCGCGGCATCCTGCTGCGCCGCCTCACCGCCCAGCCGGGCCAGGCGCGCCGACAGATCGGCATTCTCGCTTTGCAGACGGTCGATCCGGTCGCCGCGATCCTCGACCCGTTTCAGGGCCGAATCCAGCTGCGCCTGGACCTGGGCCACCTGCCCGCGCAGGCCTTCGATCAGCTCTGTCCGCTCGGTCACACGTTCCTGAGCCTGGGCCAGTTGCGCCTCCAGCGCGGCCACCTGGTCTTGCAACGAGGCCACGGCGCCGCGCGCATCGCCCACGTCCCCCCGCGCGCGCGTCAGCGCGGCCTCCAGCCGGTCCCGTTCTGCCTGCAGTTCGGCCAGCGCCGCGGCGCGATCATCAGCCTGCCCCTCGGCCGCCGACAGGTCCGAGACCAGCGCTTCGTTGCGCGCCCGCAGCGCCTCCAACTCGGTCCGGAGCGCCTCTGCCTCGGCCAGCCGGGCCAGCGCCTGGGCCAGTTGCGCGGAAAGATCCGTCAGCCGCGAGGCGCGCGCCGCGGCCTCGGCCTGCACGTCCTTCAGGGCACGTTCGGCCAGGGTGCGTGCCGCCGTTTCCCGCGCCAGCGCCTGTTCGGCGTCGCGCTGCGCCTTCAGGGCCTCGGTCAGGTCGCCGCGCAGCCCCGCAAGGCGGCTGTCTGTCTGCGCCCCCTGTGCCCGTGCATCGGCCAGCGTTTCCTCAAGCTCCGAGATCCGGGCCAGCGCCGCGTCGATGCGGCTCTGCAGGGCGCGCGCCTCGCGCTCGCCATCGGCAAGCGCCACGGCCAGTTCCTCGTTCAGCCTGGCCTCGTCCTGCCGTGCCCGCGACAGGGCCGCCTCCAGCTCGGTGATGCGGGCCAGCGCCGCATCCACCTGCGTCTGCAGCGTTGCGGGCGGTGCCTCGGTGGGCCCAAGCCCGGCGGTCAGTTTCTCACCGGCCTTTGCGGCCTCGTCCAGGTCGGCCTCCAGCCGGGCAATGCGCGCCGTCGCGTCGTCGATCCGCGCCTTGAGCCGCTGCGCCTCCAGCGCGCTTTCATCCCGCAGGTCGGCCAGTTGCGCGGTCAGGCGGGTTTCGTTCCGCCGCGCCTCGGCCAATTGCGCCTCCAGCGCGTCGATGCGCGCTTGCAGGTCGTCACCTTGCTGTTGCCGGGCAAGCAACGCCGCCGCCAGTTGCGCGTTCAGGTCCTTTTCCGCCTCTCGGGCCGCCGCCAGCAGGGTCAGCGTCTCCTCGGCCCGGGCGCGCTCCTGTTCCAGGGCCAGCGTCATGGCGGTCAGTTCCGCATCCGCCTCTTCCAGCCGCTTGCGCAGCGCTGCGGCCGCCTCTGCCTCGGCCAGCTTGGCCTGTTCCTCTTCGGTCAGGGCCTTTTCGGCCTCGTCGAGATCGGCGGACAGCGCGGCGATGCGCGCGTCACGGTCCGCGTTGCGGGCGCGCAGATCGGTGATCAGCGCCTCCATCGCCTCGCGCCGGGCGGCGGCCAGCCTGGCGGCTTCGGCCTGTTCGTCGATCTCGCTCCGGGCCGTGGCAAGCGCGGCGGTCAGCGCATTGCGTTCGTCGGTCAGTTCGTCGCGTTCTTCGGCCAGGGCGTCGCGGGCGACGGTCAGGTCCTGAACCTCGTCGCGCGCCGTGTCCCGCTCCAGCAACAAGGTGGCCACGCGCTCTTCGAAGGTCGCGATGCGGGCGGCGGCGGCGGCAAGCTGATCCGCCTGCCTGTCGCGGGTGGCGGTCAGGCTGTCGATGATGGTCTGCTGTTCGGCCAGTTGCAGGTCCCGGTCGCTCAGCGTCGAGGTCATGCGGCCCAGCTCTGTTTCCAGCCGCGTTGCGCGGGTGCGTTCCACGCCCAGCGCCTTGGACAGGGCGGTGATCTCGGCGCTGAGCGTGTCCAGTTCGCTTTCTTGCCCCGAGATCGTCTCGTTCAGCACGAACTGCATGACCATGAAGATCGACAGGACAAAGGTCAGCACTAGCAGAAGGCCGGTCATCGCATCCACGAAGCCCGGCCAGATCGAGGCCTGAAAGCGCGCACCTGTGCGTCGCGACAGGGCCATGCGTCACCCGTCCCCGCGGGGCCGGCTGTTGCGCGTCGTGCCCAGCGACCGCGACAGCGCCGCAAGGTCCGTCCGCAGTTCGGCCATGCTTTCCTGCCGGCCCGCGCTGATTTCCTCGAGGATGCGCAGCATCTGCACGTCGATGGACCTCAGCCGCATCCGGCTTTCGGCATCCAGGCCCTCGTCACTTTCCTTTTCCCGGATCGCCTGCGCCAGCAGCTCCTGCCCCTCGGCGATCCGCGCCAGCGACGAGGCAGAAGGCGATGTCGCCTCGATCCGCTCGGTCAGGCGCTCGACGCTGTCGGCCAGTTGCGCCAGCCGCGTGTCCACTTCGGACCGGCCCTGTTCCGCCTCGGCGAAGAGGTACTGAAGGCGGTCCATCTGCTCGGCCATCTGGTCCAGCACCAGCCCCGCCGGGCCAAGGTCCGGCCCCTCGCCATCGTGGGAAAAGCCCAGCCGGGTGATCGACGACAGCCATTCCTCAAGCTCGCGGTAAAAGCGGTTCTGCCCGTGGCCCGCGAAAAGCTCCAGCAGGCCGACGACCAGCGAACAGGCCAGGCCCAGCAGCGAGCTGGCAAAGGCCACGCCCATGCCACCCAGCTGCCCCTCCAGCCCCGACATCAGGCGGGCAAAGGCGGCGGTTCCGGTTTCGCCCTCCTGCGGGGCAAGGCTCTGGATGGTTTCGACCAGCGCGGGCACCACGGTGGCCAGCCCGTAGAAGGTGCCCAGCAGGCCCAGGAAAATCAGCAGGGACACGATGTACCGCGTGATCTCGCGCGCCTCGTCGATCCGCTGCGCCACGGAGTCGAGGATCGACCGGGTCGAGGTCGCCGTGATCTGCATCCGCTTGTCCCGGCGCGACCGCAAGAGCGCGGCCAGCGGCGCCAGCAGGCGCGGCGGCGTCGCCCGCACGCCCTGGTCGCCCCGCGCGGTGAACCGCTCGATCCACTGGACCGAGACCATCAGCTGCGCCACCTGCCAGAAACAGGCCAGCACACCGACCACAAAAACGATCAGGATGAAACCGTTGAGATAGGGGTTCGACTGGAACACCGGCAGAACGCGCGGCAGGGCCAGGAAGCCGCCAAAGCCCGACAGGCCCAACACCGCCAGCATGAGGACCACCTGGCGGAAGGGCTGGCTGAAATGTGGCTCGGCCTCGCGGTCGGGCTGGTCCATCGGACACCTGACACTTGTTCTCTCGTGCTATACCTAGGGGTTTAAGGCCACAGAGCCAAGAAGTTATGAACAATTCCGCCGTCGCGCCGGGAAAAGCGGCGCTTTGCGCAACAGTTGTCCCGAGGCCGTCAAAGCTGCGTTCACAGCGGCCCGACCAAGTGACCGCCTGCCTCCGCTAGTTGTCCCGCGACAGCGCCTTCACCTCGCGCACCAGCCAGTGCAGATCGGCGTCCGGGACGCCGATCTCGTCCAGGTGGGCGGCGGTATTGTACAGGTATTCCGTGTTCGGCCCGCGCCCGCCATGCGCCCGCGCGATCAGCCGCGCCTGTTCTTCCAGCGGCAGGTGGCAATACTGGACGTGATGCGGGTCGATCACATAGGCCACCGCCTCGACATGTCGCCCGTCGGTCAGGCTGAGTTCCAGCCGTTTTTCCAGGTAGGCCGAGGACACAAGCTCGCGTTCGCGCAGGTAGGCCAGCGTCTCTTCCTCGCTGCCCGGTGCGGCGCGCAGGGCCAGCCCGTCGCAACTGGCGCCGTCCTGCTCGTCCAGGGCCAGCACCAGCCCCGGCTTTTCCTCGGTGCCGCGATGGTGGATCGAATACATGCAGAAACTGCGCGCATAGCCATAGAGCCGCGCCTGCACCCGTTCCGCCACCGGAAACCCCGGGTTCCAAAGAAGTGAGGCGTATCCGAACACCCAAAGCGTCATCATTCTGGTCCTTCCCGCTGGGGGCCTGTAAACACGATCGGGTGCGGCAGGAAAAGGGGGGCACGCGTGGCACGTTGGATCTTTGCCGTGACCTTGGCGCTGGGGCTGGCCTGGTCCGGGCTCTGGCTGACCTCCTCCCGGGCCCTGAAAGCGGACATTGCCGACTGGTTCGAGGCACGGCGTGCCGAGGGCTGGCAGGCAGAGTATTCCTCGCTGACCGTGCGCGGCTTTCCCAGCCGGCTGGACGCCACGCTGAACGATGTCGTGCTGATGGACACCGCAGGCGGCATCGGCTGGCAGGGGGACTTCTTTCAGGTGCTGGGGCTGACCTACCGGCCCGGACACCGCATCCTGGTCTGGCCCGACAGCCAGACCGTGACCCTGCCCTCCGGCCCGGTCACGGTGCAAAGCACCGGCCTGCGCGCCTCGCTGATCCACGATGCCGAGGGCGTGATCCTGCGCGCCAACCTCGAGGCGGACACGTTTCGGCAGGGCAACATCTCGCTGGCCGACCTGCGCGTTGGGCTGCTGGACGTGGCGGGCACGCCGGGTCTCTACCGCCTGGGAATGAGCGCCGGATTCGCGGGAACGCCGGCGGACAACGGGCTGGCCCTGAGGGCCGAGATCACCTTTGTCCGGGATTGGCAGCTCAACAGTCTTGCCGGTGCCATGCCGAAACCGGCAAGGATCGACCTGCGCCAGGGCAGCTATACGACCGGCGGGGCCCAGCTGGACGCCACCGGCCTGCTGGAGATCGACGCGCAGGGACGCGCCAAGGGCGAACTGGCGCTCACCGCAACACAGTGGCCCGCCCTGGTGGACAGCGTCCGCCGGTCCGGCCTCATCCCCGCCACGCTGGCGGACACACTTGAGCACGCCAGCGAAGGCCGTCGCGACCTGCCCCTGGTCTTCGACGCGGGTCAGGTCACGCTGGGGGATACCCCCTTGGGCAAGGCACCCCGCCTGCACCTGCCCTGAGCGCGCGTCGCACCCCCTTGCGCCGCCGCGCCAAGCGACAGAGACTTCGCGCATGACAGATTCCCTTTTCGCGCGGATCGACGCCGCACGCGACGACCTGATCGCGCTGACCCAGGCCCTTGTCCGCCTGCCCACGCTGAACCCGCCAGGCCGGCACTACCGCGAGATCTGCGAGCTCTTGCAACAACGCCTTGCGCCATCGGGGTTCACCTGCGAGCTGATCCGGGCAGAGGGCGCGCCCGGCGACAGCGACCGCTACCCGCGCTGGAACGTGATCGCCCGCCGCGAGGGAACGCGCCCCGGCCAATGCGTGCATTTCAACAGCCATATCGACGTGGTCGAGGTCGGCAACGGCTGGACCCGCGATCCCTTTGGCGCCGAACTGGACGGCGACCGGATCTATGGCCGGGGCACCTGCGACATGAAGGGCGGGCTGGCCGCCTCGATCATCGCCGCCGAATGCTTCATCGTCGAACATCCCGAATATGCCGGCGCCATCGAGATTTCCGGCACCGCGGACGAGGAAACCGGCGGCTACGGCGGCGTCGCGCACCTGGCCCAGCTTGGATATTTCTCGCCCGACCGGGTGCAGCACGTCATCATCCCCGAACCGCTGAACAAGGACCGCATCTGCCTCGGCCATCGCGGCGCCTGGTGGGCCGAGATCGAGACCAGGGGAGAGATCGCGCATGGCTCGATGCCCTTTCTCGGCGATTGCGCCGTGCGCCACATGGGCGCGGTGATGCAGGCCTTCGAGGACCGGCTGTTCCCCGCCCTGACCACGCGCGAAACCGCCATGCCCGTCACGCCAGAGGCCGCGCGGCAGTCGACGCTCAACATCAACTCGGTCCACGGGGGCGAGCCGGAGTTGGAAGATTTCACCGGCCTGCCCGCGCCCAACGTCCCCGACAGCTGCCGCATGGTGATCGACCGCCGGTTCTTGGTCGAAGAGGCCTATGACGAGGTGCGCGGCGAGGTCATTGCCCTGCTGGACGATCTCAAGGCCCGCCGCCCCCGGTTTGATTACGCGATCCGCGACATCAACCGCATCGACCCCTCGATGACGGCTCAGGACGCGCCGGTGGTGACAACGGTGGCCGAGGCCATCGCCGACGTGCTGGGGCAGGCGCCGGATTACGTCGCCTCGCCCGGGTCCTACGACCAGAAGCACATCGACCGGATCGGGCGCTTGCAGAACTGCATCGCCTACGGGCCGGGGGTGCTGGAACTGGCGCACAAACCCGATGAATGGGTCGGCGTCACGGATATGCTGGACAGTGCCAAGGTCATGGGCCGCACGCTGGAAAAACTGCTGTTGCCCTGAGGCGCAACGCGAATGGGACGGTGGGCGGGGCGTCTTTCGCGCAAAGCGCGAAACAGCGTCCGCCCGCCGGTCACACCGCGATATTGTCGATCAGACGCACCCCGGCCAACCAGGCCGCGACCAGCAGGCGCGCGGGCCGCTCGGGACGCTCCAGCAGCGACAGGTCGTCATTGGCCCGCAGGTCCAGGTATTCCACCTCCGTGAAGCCCGCCGCCGACAGCCGCGCCTCGGCCGCCGGGCGCAGATCCTGTGCCGCACGCCCACCACGCAGCCCCTCGGCCATCTCTTCCAAAGCCTCGTTCAGGGCCGCCGCCCGCGCCCGTGCCCTGTCCGACAACAGCAGGTTGCGCGAGGACATGGCCAGCCCGTCGATCTCGCGGATCGTCGGGCAACCCACGATCTCGGCCGGGATGTTCAGGTCCGCCACCAGCCGCCGCACCACCTGCAATTGCTGCCAGTCCTTCTCGCCGAAAAAGGCCCGGTCGGCGGCGGTCTGCAACAACAGCTTGGTCACAACGGTCGCCACCCCGTCGAAATGCCCGGGCCGGTGCGCGCCGCACAACACGTCGGTCAGGCCGGACACGGAAACACCCGTCGCAAACCCCTGCGGGTACATCTCGCCCCCGTCAGGCACAAAGATCGCATCGACGGCAAAGCGCTCCAGCTTGCGGGCATCGTCATGTTCGGTACGGGGATATTTCTCGTAATCCTCGCGGCTGTTGAACTGCCGTGGATTGACGAAAATCGTCACGATCACCCGTTCGCAGCGTTCCTTGGCCGCCGCGACAAGGCTCAGGTGGCCGTCGTGCAGCGCGCCCATCGTCGGCACCGCGCCGATGGTGTCGCCCGCGCGATGCCAGCCGTCGGTCAGCTGTCGCAGCTCGGCGACGCTGCGGATGATCGGCGCGATCATGCCTTGCCCTCCGGCGCGTCGTCGCCAAAGACATGTTCCGGCGCGGGGAAGCTCCGCGCGCGCACCTCGCGCGCATAGTCGGCAATCGCCGCCTCGCCGTCCGCGCCCAGGGTCGCATAGCGTTTCACGAATTTCGCCTTGAAGGCCGTGAACAGCCCCAGCATGTCGTCCACCACGAGGATCTGCCCGTCACAGCCGGCGCCCGCACCGATGCCGATGGTCGGGATCGGCACCGCCTGCGTCACCGCATCGGCCAGCGAGGCCGGCACCTTTTCCAAAACCACCGAAAAGGCCCCCGCCTCGGCCACCGCACGCGCGTCGGCCATCAGGGCCTCGCCCGCTGTGCCGCGCCCCTGCACCTTGTAGCCGCCCAGCGTGTTGATCGACTGCGGCGTCAGCCCGACGTGGGCCATGACCGGGATGCCCCGTTTCACCAGGAAGGCAATTGTCGGCGCCATCTCGACCCCGCCTTCCAGCTTGACCGCGCCCGCGCCGGTTTCGGCCATCAGCCGCGCGGCGTTGCGGAACGCCTGCTGGGGGCTTTCCTCGTAGGATCCAAAGGGCATGTCGATCACCATCATGGCGCTCGACAGGCCCCGCGCCACCGCCTGGCCGTGCAGGATCATCATCTCCATCGTCACGCCCAGGGTCGAGGGCAGCCCGTGCAGCACCATGCCGACGCTGTCGCCCACCAGCACGAAATCGCAATGCGCGTCCATCATCTGCGCCATCGGCGTGGTATAGGCCGTCAGGCTGACCAGCGGTTCGCCGCCTTTGCGGGCGCGGATATCCTCCGCCATCGGCGCTTTCTTCTTCGCGGTTGCACTCATCGCCTGGGCCTCCTCCCTGAGCGTGGCGCAAGGACCGGGCAAGGCCCGGCGCCCCTCGCGCAACAAAGTTGCGCACCCACCTATCATTTGCTGCAACGCAGAACCAGAGGCCATTTGCAGCCCGTGCTTGAACCGCGCCCGGCAAAGCGCAACACTCGGGTCCAAAGCAACAGGGGAAACGACATGACCTTCCGCCTCACCCTCGCCGCCGCCCTTCTGGGCGGGACCGCGGCGCTCGCCCAGCAGACCGACCTGACCATCGCGATCCAGCTGGAACCGCCGCACCTTGACCCGACCTCTGCCGCGGCCGGGGCGATCGACAGCGTGCTCTATTCCAATGTCTTCGAAGGTCTGACCCGGTTCACCGGCGATGGCGCCATCGTGCCGGCGCTGGCCCGCTCATGGGAGATTTCGGACGACGGGCTGACCTATACCTTCCACCTCGCCGAGGGTGTCGTCTTTCACGACGGCACCACCTTTGACGCCGAGGACGTCAAGTTCAGCCTCGACCGCGCCCGGGCCGAGGACAGCACCAATGCGCAAAAGGCCCTGTTCTCCGACATTGCCCAGGTCACGGTGATCGACCCGGCGACGGTCGAGCTGTCGCTGAACGCGCCCAACGGCAACCTGCTGTTCAACCTGGCCTGGGGCGACGCGGTCATGGTGGCCCCCGAAAGCATCGAGGACATCCAGCAAACCCCCATCGGCACCGGCCCGTTCAAGTTCGCGGAATGGCGCAAGGGCGACAGCGTGCGCCTGGTCCAGAATGCCGACTACTGGGGGGATGCCCCCTATCTGACAGAGGCCACGTTCAAGTTCATCTCGGACCCGACCGCTGCCTTCGCCGCCATGATGGCGCAGGACATCGACGTGTTTTCCGGCTACCCCGCGCCCGAGAACCTGCCCCAGTTCCAGGCCGACCCGCGCTTCCAGGTCCTGCTGGGCTCGTCCGAGGGCGAAACCATCCTGGCAATGAACAACAAGCAGCCGCCCTTCGACAATCCGAAGGTGCGCGAGGCGGTGGCCCATGCCATCGACCGGCAGGCGATCATTGACGGCGCCATGTTCGGCCTGGGCACGCCCATCGGCACGCATTTCGCGCCGCACAACCCCGACTATGTCGACCTCACCGGCCTGTCGCCGCACGACCCCGACCGCGCGCGCATGTTGCTGGTGGACGCGGGCTATGCCGAGGGGTTCAAGACCACGCTGAAACTGCCGCCGCCCTCCTACGCGCGCCGCGGCGGAGAGATCATCGCCGCGCAGCTGCGCAATGTCGGGATCGAGGCCGAGATCACCAACCTGGAATGGGCGCAATGGCTGGAGGAAGTGTTCAAGGGCAAGGGCTTCGGACTGACCATCGTCAGCCATACCGAACCGCTCGACATCGGCATCTACGCCCGGCCCGACTATTACTTCCAGTATGACAGCGAAGAGTTCCAGGCCCTGATGACGACGCTGAACGCCACCACCGACCCGTCGGCACGGTCAGACATGCTGGCCGAGGCGCAGACGCTGATCGCCCGGGACTACGTCAACGGTTTTCTGTTCCAGCTGGCCTTCCCCACCGTGGCCGATGCCCGGATCGAAGGCCTGTGGACCAACCAGCCGACCCAGGCCAACCCACTGGCGCAGGTGCGCTGGACGCAGTGACCCCGGGGCGCGCCTTGACGGTGGACAGGGCGCGCGCCTTCGGGGCATCGTGAAACGGCAAGGTTCCGGCCTTTCCGACGATGGATTTCCCCGATGCCGATTTTCAGGTTTCTCTGCCTGCTCCTGCTTGCCCAACCCGCGTTTGCCACAACGATCACGCCGGATCGCGGACCGACCTACCGCGACTGATCTGCAACAGCCTGGTTCGCAGCCCGCCGTGCCGCATGTTAGGCTGAACCGATTTCCCTGCATCCGGACCCATTGCCAATGCCCGCCACCCGCCATTTCCTCCGCCTCACGGCCCTTTTGGCCCTTGCCCTGCTGGCCATCTCCCTGTCCCCCGCCGCCCGTGCCGCCACGGTCGCCGTGGGCAGCACACCCTGCACCTTCACCCTCGACGGGCAGATCACCGGCGGCGAGTACGAAACCCTCGTGGAGTTTCGCGGCGAGGAATACAGCTGGCTCGCCGCGGGGTTCGACATCGACCCCGTGCTCTGCCTGAACAGCGAGGGCGGCAGCCTGACCGAGGGCATAAAAGTCGCCCGGTTCGTCTATGACCAGGGCGTCCAGACGCGGATCGGCGACGGCGCGCGCTGCTATTCCATCTGCGCGATCATCTTCATGATGGGCAACAAACACGCCGGCCCCACCTCGATCGAGGAAAACCGCATCCTGCATGTCGGCGGCGACCTGGCCTTTCACAGCCCTTCCATCACCATCGACGACGGCGGGCAATACAGCTCGGACCAGATCAAGCGCGCCTACACGCTGGGCATCGAAAGCATCCTGAGCCTTGTCGAACTGGCCAATTCCCCGCGCGTCTTCGAGGCCGGCGCCATGATGCACCCGGACCTGATCGGCAACCTGTTGGCCACGCCGGGAACCGAGCTGTTCCACCTGCGCACCATCGAACAGGCGCTGATCTGGGACATCGGGCTGGAAGGGCTGGACGGCCCCCTGCCGCAACTGGCCGTGCAACGGCAGATGGCCTGCGAAACCGGCCTGCTGCGCGGCTTCCGCCAGCCCAGCCGAATCTACGACGGCCACGGCGGCGGCAGCGTCAAGGTCATGTCGGAAACCGTCTTCGACCTCGCGCCGCTGCCCGACACGGACACGGACCGCATCCTGTGGGACTACGACGCCGCCGATGGCCAGGACACCGTCTACGGCTTTCGCTACAGCGCCCTGCCGATGGAATGCCGGGTCCGCATCGACGGGGACCGGGTCGAGGTCTGCGGCTATGACAGCAACTATCGCATCACCGTCGGCGACTGCGAGGATGACATCTTTGTCACCCTGCCCCCCTACGCCCGCTATCACCCGGTGAGCGAGATCAAGGCGATCAGCACCAGCGGGCTGCAGGCAGACGCCCTGCGCAGCGCCCGCTGCACGCTGCGCGACACCTCGGGCGCCGTGCTGCGGAACGCACCCTGCACCCAGGCCGTCGACCTGGTCGACAACCCCGACCGCGACACCAGCCTGCACCGGCTCTACTGGCCCGGCGGCGCCCCCACCCGGGTCGAGATCGCGGTGCACCAGGTCTACGAGGACGGGCTGGACATCTACCGTGTCGACGGCGCGCTGGCCGAACCCTATGGCGACGACAACACCTGCCTGCTGATCCCCGGCCGGGCAGAGATCCTCTGCGTGACCGGGGGCTAGGCGCCATGCTCCGCAACGACATCCCCGGTTTCACCGCAGACAGCGCCGCGCTTGACGGCACGCGAATCGCCTATGAACGCGGCGGCAGCGGACCACCGCTGCTGATGCTGCACGGGTTTCCCCAGACCCGCGCCATGTGGGCCGAAGTCGCCCCCGCCCTCGCCTGCGATTTCACCGTCATCTGCCCCGATCTGCGCGGCTACGGCGAAAGCGACAAGCCCGCAGGCGTCGCCAGCTACAGCTTTCGCAACATGGCGCGCGACCAGCTGGCCCTGATGCGCCACCTCGGCCATGAGAGCTTTCACTTGGTCGGGCACGATCGCGGCGCACGCACCGCGCATCGCCTCGCGCTCGACGCGCCCGGGGCGGTGCGCTCGCTGACGGTCATGGACATCGTACCCACCCACCATTTGCTGACCGAACTGACGCACGAGGTCGCCAAGGGCTATTACCACTGGTTCTTCCTGGCCCAGCCAGAGCCCTTTCCGGAAACCATGATCGCCGCCGACCCCGAAGGATTCTACACCCGCTGCCTGCTGGGCTTCGGCAAGGCCGACCTGTCGGATTTCGCTCCTGCCCAGCTGGACGCCTATCGCACCGCCTGGGCCGATCCGCAGTGCCGCCGCGCCATGAACGACGACTACCGTGCCGCGATCGAGATCGACCTGCACGACGACGCCGAGGACCTCGACCGCCGCGTGACCTGCCCGGCGCTGGTGCTCTATGGCGCCGAGGGGGCAATGGCGCGGGCCTACGACGTGCCCGCCACATGGGCCACCCGGCTGGAGAACGTGGCCGCCCGCACGATCCCCGGCGGGCATTTCTTCATCGACCAGTCCCCGGCCGAGACGACAGAGGCGCTGCAGACCTTCCTGTCCTCGCTGGACTAGGCGGCCCTCAACCCTCTGGACGCCGCCCCGGGCCGCCCATACGGTGCCCGCATGCTGGCCTATCTCACCCGACGCCTGATCTCGCTGGTTCTCAGCCTTGCCGTCGCCTCGGCGGTGATCTTCCTGGTGGTCGAGGTGGCCCCGGGCGATCCGGCCAGCTACATGCTGGGCATCAACGCCCAGCCCGAAACCCTGGCCGCCCTGCGCCAGGAGCTGGGCCTCGACCTGCCGAAATGGCAACGCTACCTCGCCTGGACGACCGGCATGCTGACCGGCGATTTCGGCACCTCCTACACCTACCGCGCGCCGGTGGCAGAGATCATCGGCGAAAGGCTCTGGATCTCGCTGCCGCTGGCGCTTTTCGCGCTGACGCTGGCGGTGCTGCTGGCCTTCCCGGCGGGGCTGATCGCCGCCGCCACGCGAGGCCGCGCACCGGACCTGGGCGTCATGGCCTTCTCGCAACTGGGCGTCGCGATCCCCAACTTCTGGTTCGCCATGTTGCTGGTGCTGGGCTTTGCCATCTCCTGGCGGATCTTCCCCTCCGGCGGCTTTCCCGGCTGGCAGGACCCGCTACTGGCCCTCCGTGCCCTGACCCTGCCCGCCGTGGCGCTGGCCCTGCCGCAGGCCGCCATCCTCGCCCGCGTCCTGCGCTCCTCGCTCATCGACGCGCTGGGAGAGGACTATATCCGAACCGCCCGCGCCAAAGGGCTGACCCGCACCCAGACGCTCTGGCGGCACGGGGTGCGCAACGCGCTGATCCCGGTGCTGACAATCATCGGGCTACAATTCTCCTTTCTCATCGCCGGGGGCATCATCATCGAACAGGTCTTCTACCTGCCCGGCCTCGGGCGGCTGATCTTCCAGGCCATCTCGCAACGGGACCTGATCGTGGTGGAAAGCACGGTCATGCTGCTGGTCTTCGCCGTGATCCTCGTGAACTTCCTCACCGACCTCGCCTATGCGCTGGCCGACCCCAGGCTGCGCCGGACATGAGCCGCAGCCTGATCCTCGGCGGTTTGCTCACCGCGCTCTTCCTGGGCGCCGCGGCCCTGTCCTTTGCCTGGACGCCGGACGACGTCACCGCCATGAACATCCCCGGTCGCCTCCTGCCGCCGGGCAGCGATCACCTGCTGGGGACCGATCACTTCGGCCGCGACATCCTCAGCATGCTGATGGTCGGCGCGCGCACCTCCATCGCCGTGGCGCTGGTCGCCGTTGGCATCGGCCTGACGCTCGGCGTCCCCCTTGGCCTCACCGCCGCCGCTTACCGCGGCGGCTGGCTGGACGAGCTCATCTCGCGTACCTCCGACCTCATCTTCGCCTTTCCCAGCCTCGTGATCGCCATCCTGATCACCGCCGTCTTCGGCCCCGGCGCCATCAACGCCATCCTCGCCATCGGCATCTTCAACATCCCCGTCTTCGCCCGCCTCGCACGCGGCGCGGCGCTGTCGCTCTGGACGCGCGAGTTCATCCTCGCCGCCCGCGTCGCCGGCAAGTCCACGCTCCGGATCAGCGCCGAACACATCCTGCCCAACATCGCCAACCTGCTGATCGTGCAAAGCACCATCCAGTTCTCCCTGGGCATCCTCGCAGAGGCCGGCCTCAGCTATGTCGGCCTCGGCGCCCAGCCGCCCGTGCCGTCCTGGGGGCGGATGCTCGCCGATGCCCAGACGCTGGTCTCGCTGGCGCCGCATGTCGCCGTGATCCCGGGCCTCGCGATCGTCTTCATGGTGCTGGGCCTGAACCTGCTGGGCGACGGGCTGCGCGACGCGCTGGACCCGCGGCTGAAGGTCCTGCGCACATGAGGGCTTCTTCTTGGCAAAAATCCCCCGGGGGAGGCCGCAGGCCGGGGGCAGAGCCCCCTCTTCTCGACATCGACGCCCTCACCGTCGAAATCCAGGGCACGCGCATCCTCGACTCCGTATCGCTGACGATCGCCCCCGGTGAAATCCTCGCCCTGACCGGCGAATCCGGCTCCGGCAAGTCCATGACGGCGCTGGCGGCGATGGGTCTCCTGCCGCAGGGCGCGGTCGCCTCGGGGCGGATCACGCTGGACGGCACCGATCTCCTGTCGCTCCCGGAGCGCAGGCTCTGCGACATCCGGGGCCGCGACATCGGCATGGTCTTCCAGGAACCGATGACCGCGCTCAACCCGGTGCAAAGCATCGGCGCGCAGGTCTCGGAAACCATCCTGCAACACGCCCCCCGCACCCCGCGGGCCGAGGCGCGCGCAAGGGCAAGGGAGGCCCTGCACCGCTGCGGCCTCGACCTGCCGCTCTCGCGCTACCCGCATGAGCTGTCCGGCGGCCAGCGCCAGCGCGTGGTCATCGCGATGGCCATCGCGCTGCGCCCCCGGCTGCTGATCGCCGACGAACCCACGACCGCGCTCGACGTCACCACCCAGGCGCAGATCCTCGGGTTGCTGCAGGACCTCACGCGAACCGAGGGCATGGCGCTGATGATGATCACCCATGACCTCGCCGTGGTCGCCGGCATGGCCCATCGCATCGCCGTCATGCAAAAGGGCCGCATCGTCGAAAGCGCGCCCACCGGGCAGCTCATCGCAAGACGCGACCACCCCTATACCCGCGCCCTCTTCGAGGCCTCGGGCCACCAGCCGCACCTGCCCCCCCGGCCCGACAGCGGCGCCCTGCTGCAGGCGCAGGGCGTGACCTGCACCTACCCGCTGCCCCGTCCGCATCCCTTTGCCGCCCACCCCCGCTTCACCGCCGTTGACGATGTCAGCTTTGCCATCGGTCGCGGCGAACGCGTCGGCCTCGTGGGGGAATCCGGCTGCGGCAAGTCCACCCTCACCCGCGCCCTGCTGGGCCTGACCCCCATCGCCGCCGGGGGGATCACGCTCGACGGCACGCCGGTCTTCACGCATCACCGCCCCAACCCGCAGGTCCGGCGCAAGGTCCAGGTGGTCTTCCAGGACCCCTACGGCAGCTTCAACCCCCGCCACCGGGTCGCGCGGCTGATCTCGGAACCCTTTCACCTGCTGCCCGACCCGCCGCGCGGCGCCGCGCGCGCCGAGGCCATCGCCGAGGCGCTCACGGCTGTCGGCCTCTCACCCGATGACGCGCAGAAACATATCCACGCCTTTTCCGGCGGCCAGCGCCAGCGCCTGGCCATCGCCCGCGCGCTCATCATCCGGCCCGAGCTGATCGTCTTCGACGAGGCGGTCTCGGCGCTCGACGTGCGCGTGCGGGCGCAGATCCTCGACCTGATCGCGGATCTCAGCGCCAGTTACGGGCTGGCCTATCTCTTCATCAGCCACGATCTTTCGGTTGTGCGGGGGATCACCGACCGGGTCATGGTCATGCAAAAGGGCCGCATCGTCGAGGCTGGGCCGACCGACAGGATCCTCTCCGCGCCGGATCATCCCTATACCCGAACGCTGCTCGATGCCGCCCCGCGGCTGCCAGATCTCGTCCCCTGACGCCCGACCGACGGCAGCTCCCGGTGCCCAGCCTGCTCCTCGAAGGACCTGACACGCACAGCGTTTCCCCAAGGGTCGGCGGGCGGGCGTCTTTGCGGCGCCAGCCGCAAACAGAGTCGCCCCGCCGACCACACGCAAGCCTCTGGACCTTCTCCCTGCGACACCCCAACATGCCGGGCAAAAGGGAGGATCATCAATGCGCTTCGAAAACCGCCACGCGGTGGTGACCGGCGGCGCCTCGGGCATCGGCGCGGCGATTTCGCGCCGCCTTGCCGCCGAGGGCGCCACGGTCACCGTCTGGGACATTTCCGCCGACAATCTCGACTCGATCGAGGGCGAGGCCAACATCCGCACCCGCGCCATCGACGTCACCGATCCACAGGCCGTCACCCGCGCGATGGCAGAGGACCAGACCGCGATGGGCGGGCTGGACACGCTGGTCTGCTCTGCCGGGATCACCGGCCCCAACACCACCGTCATCGAATACCCGACCGAGGCCTGGAAACAGGTGTTCGAACTCAACACGCATGGGCTGTTCTACTGCAACCGCGCCGCCGCCGCGCTGATGCGGCCCGGGGGCTTTGGCCGGATCGTCAACATGGCCTCGGTCGCAGGGAAAGAGGGCAACCCCAACGCCTCGGCCTATTCCGCCTCCAAGGCCGCTGTCATCGGGCTGACCAAATCGCTGGGCAAGGAACTGGCCGACACCCAAATCACCGTCAACGCCATCGCCCCCGCCGCCGTGCGCACCGCGATCTTCGACCAGATGACGGATGAATTCATCGCCTACATGGAAAGCAAGATCCCGATGGGCCGCTTCGGCACCGTCGACGAAATCGCGGCAATGGCCTGCTGGCTCGCCTCGTCCGAGGCAAGCTTCACCACCGGGGCGGTCTTCGACCAGTCCGGCGGCCGCGCCACCTACTAGGGAGACCCGGCATGAGACTGGAAGGCAAACGCGCCATCGTCACCGGCGGCGGCTCCGGCTTTGGCGAGGGGATCGTCACCCGTTTCGCCGCCGAGGGCGCGCAGGTGGTCGTGGCCGACATCAACTATGAAAACGCCCGCAAGGTGGCCGAGGCGACCGGCGCCCATCCCCTGCACACCGATGTCTCGGACGGGTCCAGCGTCCGCGCCCTCATGGCGCTGGCGACCGAGCACATGGGCGGCATCGACATCCTGGTGAACAACGCCGGCATCACCCATCTGCCCGCGCCGATGGAAGAGGTCAGCGAAGAGGACTTCGACCGCGTCTTTGCCGTCAACTGCAAGTCCGTCTACCTCACCGCCCGCGCGCTTGTCCCCGCGCTCAAGGCACAGGGATCAGGCGCGATCCTCAACGTGGCCTCCACCGCCGGCGTCTCTCCCCGGCCGAACCTGAACTGGTACAACGCCTCCAAAGGCTGGATGAACACCGCGACGCGGGCAATGGCGGTGGAACTGGCGCCCGCGGGCATCCGCGTCAACGCACTGAACCCGGTGGCGGGCGAAACGCCCCTGCTCGCCAGCTTCATGGGCGAGGACACCCCCGAGATGCGGGCGAAATTCCTCTCCACCATCCCGCTGGGCCGGTTTTCCACCCCCCGCGACCTGGCCAACGCCGCGCTGTTCCTCTGCTCGGACGAGGCCGACATGATCACCGGCGTCTGCATGGAGGTGGACGGCGGGCGGTGTATCTGAGGGCGCCCGCAAACTCAGACATGGCCCCGGATGCAAGACGAACCATCCCGGCCCGCCTTGCACGCAAACCGGTCTGCACTATGCTCTTGGCGACAGTTCGGAAGGCGGTGCAGTCGTATCATGCTCAGAAACATCTTGGCCGCGGCGCTGGCGGCGGCCGGCATCGCGATCGGCGCCTGGAGCTTCATCGCGCCTGACCGGACCGGCCCGGTCTCTGCGGACGGCATGTCCCCGCAGGAATTCTCACGCGAAAGCCCCTTGTTGCTGCCCGGCATCCTCGCCACGATCTACGAGGCTTTCAGTCAAACCGAAGAGGCAGAGATCTACGACCGGCTGGCAAAGGTGGCCACGGGCCCCGCGCTGGAACAGCTCTACCTCGAACGGGTCGGGGCGATGGCCGGGGGCGGCCTGAACCCGGATCAGGAAATCCACGAGGTCTCGCTATTGGGCATGAGCGCGCGCCGAAACGGCGACCTTGTCGACATCACCGCAAGGTGGCGCGTCCTGGGCGTGGTCGGCCATGCCGAACACATGCACATGCGGGGCAATGCCTATGCCGCCGATCTCACGATGGCCGCCGACCAGGGGGCATGGAAAATCACCGGCTTCTCGCTGACAGAGGTCGACCGCAGCGACGCGGGCACGCTGGAACGCAATGCCGACGCACCGCCCGCAGGAGACGGTAGTTGATCGCGGCCCGCGACCTGTCCTTTGCCTATCCCGGCGGAGGCTTTGCCCTCAAGGTGCCCGCGCTGGACGTGGCCCCGTCCGAACGTGTCGGCGTGATCGGCCCCAGCGGCACCGGCAAGACGACCTTGCTGAACCTGGTGGCCGGGATGGTGCGGGCGGATGCCGGCGCGCTGACCGTCGCCGGAAGCGACCTGGCCACGCTGGACGACGCCGCGCGGCGGCGGTTCCGGGCAACGCATGTGGGTTTCATCTTTCAGAACTTCGCGCTGGTCGATTACCTGAACGCCTACGAGAACATCCTCTATCCCTATCGCGTCGGCCTCGGGCTGCGCCTGGATGCGCAGGTCAGGGACCGGGCCCGCGCCCTGGCAGAGGCCTGCGGCATCGCGCATCGCCTGAAAAGCCATCCCGCCGCGCTGTCGGGGGGCGAACAGCAGCGCGTGGCCATCTGCCGGGCGCTGGTCACACGGCCGAAACTGATCCTCGCGGACGAGGCCACCGGCAACCTCGATCCCGAAACCAAGGAAGCCATCCTCGACCTGCTCTTCGACCGGGCCTCTGACATGCAGGCAACCGTGCTTGCGGTGACCCATGACCACGACCTCTTGCCCCGTTTCGACCGGGTAATCGACTTTGCCACCCTGAGACAGCCCGCATGAACGCGCTTTTCCTGGCCTTCGCCCACCTGCGCTGGACATGGGCGCGCAGTCTCCTGCTCGTCGTGGTCGGCGCGCTGATCCTCTCCGTCCCGCTGGTGACACAGGTCCTGTTGCGCGGCTCCGAAGAGGCGCTGACCCGCCGGGCCGAGGTCACGCCGCTGGTGCTGGGCGCACGCGGCAGCCAGCTCGACCTGGTGATGAGTGCGGTCTATTTCTCGCAGGACCGCGCCCAGCCCGTCACCCGCGCCGCCGAGGACGCGGTCTGGGACAGCGGGCTGGCATTGCCGATCCCGCTGCACACCGCCTTCCAGACGAATGGCGCGCGGATCGTGGGCACCTCGCTCGACTATTTCGACTTTCGCGGCCTTCAGGTGGCCGAAGGGCGCCAGATGGCCCTCCTGGGAGAGGCGGTGCTGGGCGCGCAGGTGGCGGACCGGCTGGGCCTCGGCCCCGGCGACACGGTGGTCTCCTCGCCGGAAAACCTCTTCGACCTCGACGGGGTCTACCCGCTGGAACTGAAGATCACCGGCGTGCTGGCGGCCACCGGCACCCCCGATGACGAGGCCGTCTTTACCGACGTCAAGACCACCTGGATCATCGCCGGCATCGGGCACGGCCATGACGACGTGGTGACGCCGGATGACGCGGGCAATGTCACCGCCAATGCCGCCATCACCCAGTTCCAGCGCATCACGCCCGAGAACATCGACAGCTTTCATTTCCACGGCGCGGCGAGTGACTACCCGCTGTCCGCCGTTCTGGTCGCCCCCTATGACACCCGTTCGGGGACGATCCTGCGCGGGCGCTACCTGGACCCGGAGAACCCGCTGCAGATGACCGTCCCGGCAGAGGTGGTCGCGGGGCTGGTCGACCGGATCTTCCGGATCGCGGCGCTCCTGGACGCGGTCACCCTGGTGATCGGGATCGCGGCGCTTGGCGCCATCGGCCTGTCGCTTTTCCTGGCGTGGAGCCTGCGCGCCCCCGAGATCGAAACCGCCCGGCGCCTGGGCGCGGGCCGCTTCATGATCCTGCGATTGGCCTTCGCGGAAATTGCCCTACTGTTGATCCTGTCGGCAGGGCTTGCCACCGGGCTTGTCACGGTCGTCACGATGAACGGCGACAGCCTGGTCGCCTGGATCCTTGCACTTTGAGTAACCATTGCAAATGCCCGTTAACGGAGACACCCCGATGAAGACCCTGATGACCGCCGCGGCCCTTGCCGCCCTCGCCACGACGGCCACGGCCCACTACGGCATGATCATCCCCTCCGACAACATGGTCAGCCAGGAAGACGGGCGCAGCATCGACCTGACGCTCTCCTTCTCGCATCCGTTCGAGGGCATCGGCATGGTGCTGGAACGGCCCGAGGCCTTTACCGTGACGCATGGCGGCAAGACGACCGACCTGCTGGACAGGCTGCAGGACACGCAGGTCATGGACCACGCAGGCTTTGCCGCCGAATACCGGCTGGAACGCCCGGGCACGCATGTCTTTGCCCTGACGCCCAAACCCTACTGGGAACCCGAGGAAGACGCCTTCATCACCCATTTCACCAAGACCTACGTTTCCGCCTACGGCGACGACGAAGGCTGGGACGCGGAACTTGGCCTGAAGACAGAGATCGTGCCCCTGTCCAAGCCCTTTGCCCTGTGGGAAGGCAACCTGTTCCAGGGCATCGTCAAGCTCGACGGCGAACCCGTGCCCTACGCCGAGGTCGAGGTCGAATACTACAACGAGGGCGGCAGCGCCGTCGCGCCCTCGGACCTGATGATCACCCAGACGATCAAGGCCGACGCCGATGGGGTCTTCAGCTACGCCGTGCCGACCGCCGGTTGGTGGGGCTTCGCCGCGCTGAACACCGCCGCAGAGCCGATGCAGCATGACGGCGAGGACAAGGCCCACGAACTGGGCGCGGTGATCTGGGTCCACTTCGAACCCTGGGGCGCGCAATGATCCGCGCCCTTGCCTTTGCCCTGGTTGTCGCCGCCCTTCCCGTGGCGGCGCATGACCTCAGGGTCTTTGCCTCCGTCTCGGGTCAGACCGTCACGGTGGAATCCACCTTCTCGTCCGGTCGGGTTCCGACCGGGGGCACGGTCCGCGTGCTGGATGCCGGGAACGTCCTGCTGATGACGCTGGACATCGGCGCCGAGGGCAAGACACGGTTCCCCCTGCCCGAGGGCACGGCGAAGACCGGCCTGATGATCGAGGTCGAGGTCAACGAGGGCCATTCCGACTACTGGATGCTGACACCGGACGACATCGCCTACGGCCAGGGAACGAACTGATGCTCAAACCTCTTGCCTTCGCGCTGGCCCTCCTGGCCGGCGCCGCCAGCGCGCAGGACCGGCCCGTGGTGGCCACCGTGAACTATCCGCTGGCCTGGATGGCGGAACGCCTGGGCGGCGATGCGGTCGAGGTGCTGTTCCCGGTTCCGGAGGGGCGCGACCCGTCCTTCTGGCGGCCCGGCCTGTCCGACATCGCGGCGATCCAGCAGGCGGACCTGATCGCGCTCAACGGGGCCGGTTTCGCGGCCTGGACGACGCGCGCCTCGCTGCCCCGCTCTCGGCTGGTCGATACCTCCGCCAAACTCTCCGATGCCTTCATCGCGACGCAGTCCGTGACCCACAGCCACGGCGAGGATGGCGCCCATTCGCACACCGGCACCGCCAGCTACACATGGCTCGATTTCGACCTGGCTGCGGGACAGGCCAGGGCGCTGGCAGCGGCCATGCAACGCCGGATGCCCGACCTGAGCGATCAGGTGGCGGAAACGATGCCCGCGCTGCTGGCCGATCTGGACGCCCTCGACACCCAGGCGCGCGAGGCCCT
The DNA here is from genome assembly GCF_900101505.1 of Antarctobacter albus. GTDB lineage: Bacteria > Pseudomonadota > Alphaproteobacteria > Rhodobacterales > Rhodobacteraceae > Antarctobacter > Antarctobacter albus. The sequence goes on along the minus strand of NZ_FMZI01000008.1, from coordinate 9,769 downwards.
TGCGACGCTGCAAGGCACGACGATCATCGCCACCCATCCCCGCTACCAGTATTTCGCCCGGGCCTACGGGCTCGATATCGCCGCGCTCGAATGGGAGGCAGGCGCCATGCCGGACGAGGCGCAATGGCAGGACCTGAAGGACATGATGGCGGAAACCGGCGCCTCCGTCCTGATCTGGGAGGCGGAACCGCCCCGCGAGGCCCGGGACCGGGCCGCCGAACTGGGGCTTGTCTCCGTCATCTTTGCGCCGCTTGCGACGCGGCCCGCCAGCGGGGATTTTGCCTCTGTCATGCGGGCGCAAATCGCCGGTCTGGCCGGACGGCAATAGCCCTTTCGGCCGCCGCCTTTCGGGCCTTAACCTTTGCCGACGCAACGTCACCTTCCTGACCGGGACCAAAGCGGGAACGGTTTTGTACGTTTTGCGGAAATCGCCGTACGTTTTGTACAAAACGTACGGAGAAAGGCCCCTTGCAGCTCCGTCTACGGCCCTGTCCGGGCCGGGCATGACCACAACATCTTGCGCCATGTTGTGTCATCTGCACCACGTTAACCCCCTCGCCCGCCACTGGCACCGGATCTTCATCCGTTGCGGCCAAGGCCCCTTGCGATTCTCCGGGCGGCCCCGGATGCTGCGGGCAAATCCCTGATCCCAAGGCCCGCCATGCGACCCGGAAACCGAAACCTGATCACCGATGTGCCCGGCCTTCTGGTCGGCAATGCCCAAAACGACAGGCTGAATTCGGGCACCACTGTCCTGACCTCGGACAAACCGCTCACCGCCTCGGTCTCGGTCATGGGCGGGGCGCCCGGAACACGCGAAACCGACCTGCTGGCGCCGGACAAATCGGTCGAGGCCGTGCATGCGCTGGTGCTGTCCGGCGGCAGTGCCTTCGGCCTTGCGGCGGCCCAGGGCGTGATGGATGCATTGCATGAAAAAGGCAAGGGCTTCAGCATCTTCTCGGCCCGAGTGCCAATCGTTCCGGCGGCCATCCTGTTCGACCTCCTGAACGGCGGCGACAAGGCATGGGGCGACAATCCCTATCCCGCGCTGGGGCGGCAGGCGCTGGCCTCGGCCACCGCGGATTTCGCCCTTGGCACCGCCGGCGCGGGCACCGGCGCACAGACCGCACAGCACAAGGGCGGGCTGGGCTCGGCCAGCCTCGTGCTGGACGATGGCATCACCGTTGGCGCGCTGGTCGCCGCCAACCCGATGGGCAGCGTGACCACCCCGTCGGGCCGCCACTTCTGGGCCGCGCCCTTCGAACTCGGGGCGGAGTTCGGCGGCCTGGGCGTGGACCCGTCCCCAGGCATCGCCCTCCCCCCCAGCCGCAAGCTCGGCGCAATGGCCGCCCAGGGCAACACCACGATCGCCATCGTCGCAACCGATGCCGCGCTGACCAAGGCGCAGTGCCACCGCGTCGCGGTTGCGGCCCATGACGGCATCGCGCGGGCAATCCTGCCGGCGCATTCACCGATGGACGGGGACCTTGTCTTTGCCGCCGCGACAGGCGCGCGGGTGCTGGATGACCCCGGCAGGCAGGTGGCCATGATCGGCCATGCAGCCAGCCTGTGCCTGTCCCGCGCCATCGCCCGTGCAATCTGGGAAGCCGAGCCACGTCAAGGGGATACACTGCCGACCTTGCGATCTGAACTGGGGTAAGGCGGCGATGGGTCGCGACGACCCATCCTATGGCGGGGATCAGCGCAGGATCGGCGGCTTGTCCGGATCGGTCCCGGGGGCCAGGCGTTCGACGCGCTCAGGCGCCTGGGGTTCCGGCAGGTCAAAGCGCAACGCGACACGGGCCAGATCGGCGGTCAGGCGGTCGCTGTCCGACAGGAAGGTGACGTCCAGCGCCCCTGCCTCCAATCCCGAGAAGACCAGTGCCTCGTTGATGGCCCCGGCCAGCGCGGCTTCGGCGCCCGCGACGGCACCGGTGATGCCCAACAGATGCCCGCGAGACCCATCGTCATAGATCACCTCGGCCAGGTAGGCCTTGCGCGCCAGCCCGGCACCGATGGCCAGCCGCGCATCCAGCGCCGTCACCAGCGCCTCTGGCACGCGAGGGGCGCGGAACTCGGCCGGGCGCGCCTCGGCCTGTTGCGGGCCGTGGCCCAGCGTTTCCGCCAGCCAGGCCAGCGCTTCGGGGGGCAGCAGGTATTGCGAGGGCGCGACTTCGAGATTCAGGGCCAGTCCGATCCCCTGCCCCGCCAGCATCGAGGCCAGCGCCCGGCCGGACAGCGCAGCATAGGGGACGGCCCGTCCGGCAAATCCGGCCAGCCGTTCCTCGCGGTCGAACCCTAGGACGAAACGCGCGTCGCCCAGTTCGAAGACCTCGGGAGAAATCTCCTGCCCCTGCGGTTCGGCGGTGAGCATCAGGTACAACTCGGTCGTGGCCAGCCGGTCGTAATAGCGCAGGCGCAGGGCATCATCCTCGGGCGCGGCCTCCATCGCCGCATGGGCGCGGTCCAGTTCGGTCAGGGTCTCGTCGCTCATGCCAGCACCTCCGCGACACGGGTCCGCAGGACGGGCAGCAGCTCGGCCTCGAACCAGGGATTGCGTTTCAACCATGCGGTATTGCGCCACGAGGGATGCGGCAAGGGCAGCGCCGCGGGCGAAAAGTCGCGCCAGCGGGTGACGGTCTCTGTCACGCCTGTCTTGACGCCCAGATGCCATTTCTGCGCGTAGCCGCCGACCAGCACGGTCAGTCGGACCTCGGGCAATGCCTCGATGACCTGGCTTCGCCAGGTGCGGGCGCAGATCGGCGGCGGCGGCAGGTCCGATCCCTTGCGATAGCCGGGAAAGCAGAAGGCCATCGGCACGATGGCGACGCGGCTCTCGTCATAGAAGGTCTCGCTGTTCAGCCCCAGCCAGTCGCGCAGGCGGTCTCCGGACGGGTCAGTGAAGGGCAGGCCCGAATGGTGCACTTTCATTCCCGGGGCCTGCCCGGCGATGAGCAGCCGGGCCGAAGGCTGGGCCCGCAGGACGGGGCGCGGCGCATGTTCCGTCTCGGTGGCGGCGAAACGGTCGGCGCAGAGACGGCAGGCGCGAATGTCGGCAAGCAGTTGGTGCATTGCGCAAGTCTAGTCCGCCAGTGCGTCGAGGTCACGCCGGGAGGGGGCGCTGCCCCCTCGGCCTTCGGCCTCACCCCCGGAGGTATTTTCGGCCCAAAGAAACACGACAGGGCGGAAGTTGGGTTGCCTGCCCTGGGCCGGTCTTCCGGCGAGGGGAACGCGCGCTCAAAGCGGGGCATCGCGGGCGTCCCGCCAATTCACTTCGACACTTTTCGAAATAAAGGTTGCCTCCCGGGTTTCATTTCGACAATATTAGAAATATGAAAATGATCGATTCCCAACCTCTGACCGTCGAAAAGGCGGCCTCGAAGTTCGCCGCGCTTGGGTCCGAGCAGCGCCTTCAGGTCCTGCACACGCTGGTGCGGGCCGGCCACGACGGACTCAGCATCGGCGCATTGGGTGAGCGTACCGGGATCACCGGGTCGACCCTCACCCATCACCTGAAAATCCTCTCTGCCGCCGGTCTTGTCACCCAGGCGCGGCAGGGACGGTCCATCATTTGTGCCGCCGCCGATTACTCGGAAGTCGAGGCGCTGTCCGAATACTTGCTGCGCCAGTGCTGCGCAGATGCCTCAATCTGTCACAAGGATATCCAGAATGGCTGACACCTCCACGACGGCAACCCGCCGCCTGCCGCCGGTTCCGAAGGCATGGCTGGCCAGTGCCGTGCTTCTGGCCCTTGTCGCGCTGTTCGACTGGCCGCAGTTCTGGCCGACGGTCACGTTCACCGCAGGGGCCATTGGTCATACCGCTCCGTTCATCCTCTTTGCCGTGCTGGCGGTGGCCTATCTCAAGGCCACCGGGGCCGAAAAACTGCTGGCCAGGGCCTTTGAGGGGCGCGAGGTGCGGATGATCTTCCTGGCCGCGCTGCTGGGGGGCATGGCGCCCTTCTGTTCCTGCGAGGTGATCCCCTTTATCGCCGCCCTGCTGGCCGTGGGCGCGCCCTTGTCGGCGGTCATGGCCTTCTGGCTGGCCTCGCCGCTGATGGACCCGGCCATGTTCCTCATCACCGCGGGCACGCTGGGCTGGGGCTTTGCCGTGGCCAAGACCGTCGCCGCCGTTGGGCTGGGCCTGCTGGGCGGCTTCGGGACCAAGGCCCTGGCCAATAGCCCCGTCTTCCGTGATCCGCTGCGCGAGAAACCGCAGGTGGGCGGCTGCTGCGGCGTCAAGAAACCGTTCAGCGGCAAACCCGTCTGGACCTTTTGGCAAGAGAGTGAGCGCACCGCGACCTTCCGCGACACGGCGCTGGAGAACGCCCTGTTCCTGCTGAAATGGCTGACTCTGGCCTATGTCATCGAGGCGCTGATGATCCACTACATCCCCGCCGACATGATCGCGGGTGTGCTGGGTGGCACCGGGTTCATGCCGGTCCTGCTGGGCGCGCTGGTCGGGGCGCCGGCCTACCTGAATGGCTATGCCGCCGTGCCGCTGGTCGATGCGCTGTTGGCGCAGGGCATGGCACCGGGCGCGGCGATGAGCTTTGTCCTTGCCGGGGGTGTCAGTTGCATCCCCGCCGCCATCGCGGTCTGGGCGTTGGTCAAGCCGCGGGTGTTCATCGCCTATCTTGGCTACGCCCTACTGGGATCGTTGATTGCGGGCATGACCTGGGGCCTCATCGCCTGAGATTCATGATGAATTGTTGACTTGCCGGGCCTCTCCGCGGGGCCCGGTTTGTTTTTGTTTCGCGACAGCGCCATAATGTGAACAAATTATCTACCAACTTGACGCATACACCAATTTACAAGGGAACCGGGTATAGTCAGGGCACCCAGATGTTAGAGTTCGACATGGTCAGCAAGTCCTTTTGGACAGGCGCCCAGCGCAAGGTGATCCTTGACCGGGTTTCCTTTCGTGTCGACCTTGGCGAGTCCCTTGGCATCCTGGCCCCGAACGGCACCGGAAAATCCACCGTCATCAAGATGATGGCTGGGCTGGAAAAACCGGACGAGGGCGAGATCAGGCGCAATTGCCGCGTCTCCTTTCCGCTGGGCTTCATGGGCGGCGTCGTGTCCAAGATCTCGGCCAAGGAAAACGCCCGCTTCATCGCCAAGCTCTATGGACTCGATCCGGATTACGTCGAATCCTTCTGCCGCTGGCTTTGCGACCTGAAGGAATATTTCGACCAGCCCATCGGCACCTACTCCTCTGGCATGCGGGCCCGGTTCACCTTTGCCCTGATGCTGGCGCTGGATTTCGACATGTACCTGATCGACGAGGGCATGCCCAACTCCACCGATGCCGCCTTCAACAAGCGCGCCGGGGACATCCTGGCCGAAAGGCTGCGCACGACGACGATCATCATCGTCAGCCACCAGCCCAAGGTGCTGGAAAAATTCGCCCGAAAGGCGGCTGTCCTGATGGATGGCAAGATGCATATGTTCGACACCCTGGAAGAAGCGAAACGGCTCTATGACTATGAAACCGAAGGCTAAGAAGTTCCGCATTCGGCGTTCACCGGCCGCTGCCGCCCTGTCCGGCGAGGGTGCCGAGACCGAGCGTTCCGACCCGGCAGTGGCGCCGCCCCCAACGCCCCCGGCGGGGCGACCGCAGTTCTCGAACGCCGGGACCGCGTCCAAGGCCCGCAGTGGAGAGGTGGCCTCGCCCCGCCAGGTCGCCGGAGAGACGGATATCGACTCGATCCGCGCCGAAGGGTTGACCGGGCGCCAGCTGCGCATGGCCCGCCGCGTCGCGAACAAGCACGGGCTTGAGGCAACATCGGATTTCGATGCCGTGCGGTTGCTGCGTGAACGCGGGATCGACCCGTTCCAGCGCACCAACATGCTGGAACTGGTTCAGGCCGAACCCGGTGACAAGCCCGCTTCACCGCCGCAATCGAAACCCGAACCCAAGGTGCAACTGCCCCAGACCGTGAAGCTGGAAAAGGCACAGTTGCCCTCGACCGAAACCGTCAGCCCGGCCGAACGACGCGCCGCCGAAATCCTCAAGATCCAGCGCGAACTGGCCGCGCGGCGCCGCAAGAAGATGATGCTGCTGATGGTGCGGCTGGCGGCATTCGTCCTGCTGCCGACCCTTATCGCCGGGTATTATTTCTATGCCGTGGCGACACCGATGTATTCGACCAAGTCGGAATTCCTGATCCTCAAGGCAGAAAGCTCGGGCGGTGCGATGGGATCGCTGTTCTCGGGCACGCAATTTGCCACCAACCAGGATGCCATCGCAGTGCAATCCTACCTGACCTCCAAGGATGCCATGCTGCGCCTGGACCGGGACGAGGGGTTCAAGTCGCATTTCACCCAAGGCTTCATCGACCCGATCCAGCGGCTGGACCCGGAGCCGACAAACGAAGAGGCCTATTCGCTTTACAAGCGTCACGTCCAGATTGGCTATGATCCGACAGAGGGCGTCATCAAGATGGAGGTCATGGCCGCCGACCCACAGATCGCCGCCAATTTCTCCAGCGCGTTGATCGGTTACGCCGAGGAGCGGGTGGACAATCTCTCGCTGCGCAAGCGGTCCAACGCGGTCAAGGACGCCGAGGAAGGCTTGATAGATGCCGAATCCGCCCGCCGCGAAGCGCAGGAAAAGCTGGTCCGCATGCAACAGGAAGGCAATGTCGTCGACCCCGAAGGCCGGATTGCAGCGCTGCGCTCGCAGATCAACACCTACGAGCTGCAGCTGCAGGAAAAACAACTGCAACTGCAGGCCTTGCTGGACAACAGCCGCCCGAACCAGGCCAAGGTCGAAGGCGCGCAGGGCGACATCCGACGGCTTGAGGCTCTGCTGGACCGACTGAACCGCGAAATGACGACGGCGACCACGGGCAAGGATTCCCTGGCCGAGGTGGCGGTACAGATCAAGCTGGCAGAGGCCGATCTTTCGACCCGAGACCTGATGTTGCAGACGGCACTGGAACGCCTGGAACAGGCGCGCCGCGACGCCGACAGCCAGGCCCGCTACCTGACCACATCCGTGGTGCCCGTTCCCTCGGAAGACCCCAGCTATCCCCGCAAGTTCGAGAATACGATGCTGGCCTTCCTGATCTTCGGCGGCATCTACCTGATGATCTCGCTGACCGCCTCGATCCTGCGCGAACAGGTCGCCAGCTAAGACACCTGGCGACTACTCGGCCAGGGTCAGGATCTCGTCCAGCGGTTTCTTGATCTTGGCCACGGCGGGCACTTTGGCGTCCGGCGCGGGGTGGCCCGTGGCGAGGATCATCACCGGCTTTTCGGAATCGGGCCGCCCCAGAAGGTCGTTCAGGAACCGCATCGGGTTGGGTGTATGCGTCAAGGACACCAGCCCGGCATGGTGCAACGCCGCCAGCAGAAAACCGGTGGCGATACCGACGCTTTCGGGAACGTAGTAGTTCTTGAACCGCGTACCATCGTCGAACTGCCCATAACGCTGCGCAAAAACCACGATCAGCCACGGCGCGATCTCAAGATGCGGTTTCTCCGGCCCTGTGCCGATCGGCTCCAGCGCCCGCAACCATTCATCCCCCGCCGCCCCATCATAGAAGCGGCGCTCTTCTTCCTCGGCGGCGGCTCGGATGCGCGATTTGATCCCCGGGCTCGAGATCGCCACGAAATGCCAGGGTTGGTGGTTGGCCCCGGACGGCGCCGTTCCGGCGGCACGAATACAGTCCTCGATGACCTCTTTTGGCACCGAACGGTCAGAGAACTCCCGCACCGAGTGCCGTTGCTTCATCCGGTCGTGAAACTCCGCTGCCGCCCGGACCATCTCCTCATCCGGCATGGAAACCCGGTCGGGCAGATCCACCGCCTCGTATTTCAACTGCTTCCGCGCAAACATCTCTGCCCTCCTTGCCTCTCGTGCCACAGAGTGCGGCGCGCGGCCTTGGAGATGCAAGTCTGACGCAACAGCGCTATCCGCCGTCAAAACCGAGGACAGGAAATCAAGGTCCGAATGCCTCTTGCAGCCGACGCACAGTCCTTGCTAAACGGGTCGACGGAGAGGTGGCCGAGTGGTCGAAGGCGCACGCCTGGAAAGTGTGTAGGCGGGAAACCGTCTCGAGGGTTCGAATCCCTTCCTCTCCGCCATAATCCCATTGTTTTTCAACTGGTTAGCTTGCAAAGCGGCGTTTTGCGCCACAAAATGCGCCACCTTTTGTGCCACATTCCCCCTCAAACTCGCGTGAAAAATTTGCAGGCCAGAGCCAGAGGAACAGCCGATTTCCGTTGAAATCGGCCGTCACGGGGCTGGACGATGTGAGCCTGCCCGGGAATCCGAACAGGCCCGCCATGGCTCACTCGTAGCGCGCCAGAGCCAACAACACGATGCGTCGCGCATGCACCTGGTCCAACACCTGCTCCAAGGCAGCATGGGCACGCATCAGGGCCTCTACGGCCCCCTCCTGCGTCTCCTGATACTCCTCGGGCATGTCCGCAGAGCGGATCTCGTCGGCAAGGAACTCGATGTTCTCATGGAGCTCCGTCTCGGACACATCCTCATGCAGGACGAAGTTGGTCACGACGCTGAAATAGGGCATGGCCGACGCCAGCAACTGGGGCGGCAGCGTCATCAGCTGCTGCGTCGCCGCCCTGAGGATCGGGAAGATCGCTGCGACCTGCGCGATGCCTTTTTCGAGCGGTTCGTCGGAACGGTCGTGGGAGATGCGGAGCTTGGTCGGGGCAATGGTCATCATGGGTTCCTTTGTGATGATGATCTGAGAGATGAGCGGGGCACCGTGTCCGGCCCCCGTTGGGAAGGGCCGGATCGGTTCCGCGGTCAGCGGTTGCTGGGGGTATCGAGGACGGTGAGCTTGGGGCGGCTACGCCATCCTTCGATCAGCGCCTGCCTGACCTTGCATTGCAGATCCTGAAGGCGACGCATCAGGTCCGGCGAGATGCGCCCGACGAAGGGATCGCGCCCTTCTGGGAGGCGGAATCCAGGGTGGTGGGGATGGACCAGCACCCTGCGTGCGCAGATGAAGCGCGTGGCCGAGTTGAGCCCTGCGGCGTCGATATCGTGGCGGCGCGTGACGTGCAGTTCATAGCCAGCATTGGCTCGCGAGCGGCTGGTGGCGCCGTAGGCGAGGTCGATGAACTCGTCGCCGCCGAAAGTGCGACGGTCAAACACGAGGCAGGGGCGGACCTTCGTCTTGGGATCGTCGGTGCCCTCGGCAACCGGGAAGCGGAAAAGAGTGATGTCGCCCGGGGCCAGGGCGGCCACCGAGGTAGAGTTGGTGAGATCGAGCATGCGATCCTCCGTGTCGATGTTGATAAACCGACACGAACCCACCCAATCCGGCAGCGCCGTCTCGCGTCAGGTGCGTGTCACAAAGACACGCGCACCTGATGCGAGATGGCGCCGGGAGGAGGCGTGAACCGCCCTTTAATACAGGCTCGCAGCCAAAGGGTCCCTAGGGTCAGGACCCATTGATTTGGTCTGACTGGCATGATTCACGGTTCGAAAACGAGCGGTGATCATGTCTGATCTTTTCTGGTTGAGCGACGCACAGATGGCGCGTCTGGAGCCTTACTTTCCGAAGTCGCACGGCAAGCCCCGCGTCGACGACCGGCGTGTCTTGAGCGGGATTATCTTCATCAATCGCAACGGTTTGCGGTGGCGCGACGCCCCAAGGGAGTACGGCCCCCACAAGACACTCTACAACCGGTGGAAGCGGTGGAGCGATCGGGGCGTCTTCGCCCGGATCATGGCGGGTCTGGCGGCCGAGCACGGTGAGGAAACGACCGTTATGATCGACGCCACGCAT
>NZ_FMZI01000035.1 GCF_900101505.1 Antarctobacter albus | reverse complement strand
TCCGTAACGAGGTTGTCTTCAACCTTGCTGTTACTGGATCAAATCAAGCCTATCGGACCATTAGTACCGGTCAACTGAACACATTGCTGTGCTTACATCTCCGGCCTATCGACGTGGTGGTCTTCCACGGTCCTCAGGGATACCTTGTTTTGAGGGGGGCTTCCCGCTTAGATGCCTTCAGCGGTTATCCTGTCCGATCATAGCTACCCTGCACTGCTGCTGGCGCAACAACAGGTCCACCAGTGGATCGTTCACCCCGGTCCTCTCGTACTAGGGGCAACTCCTCTCAAGTATCCTACACCCACGGCAGATAGGGACCGAACTGTCTCACGACGTTCTAAACCCAGCTCACGTACCTCTTTAAATGGCGAACAGCCATACCCTTGGGACCTGCTCCAGCCCCAGGATGAGATGAGCCGACATCGAGGTGCCAAACACTGCCGTCGATATGGACTCTTGGGCAGTATCAGCCTGTTATCCCCGGCGTACCTTTTATCCGTTGAGCGATGGCCCTCCCACTTGGGACCACCGGATCACTATGGCCGTCTTTCGACTCTGCTCGACTTGTCAGTCTTGCAGTCAGGCTGGCTTCTGCCATTGCACTCAACGAGCGATTTCCGACCGCTCTGAGCCAACCTTCGCGCGCCTCCGTTACGCTTTAGGAGGCGACCGCCCCAGTCAAACTACCCACCACGCAGGGTCCCGGACCCGGATAACGGGCCGCGGTTAGACATCAAGCAGAACAAGGGTGGTATCTCAAGGGAGGCTCCACAGGGACTGGCGTCCCTGCTTCAAAGCCTACCACCTATCCTGCACATGTTGTGCCTGATGCCAGTGCGAAGCTGTAGTGAAGGTGCACGGGGTCTTTCCGTCTAACCGCGGGAAGCCTGCATCTTGACAGGCAATTCAATTTCGCTGAGTCGATGTTGGAGACAGCGGGGAAGTCGTTACGCCATTCGTGCAGGTCGGAACTTACCCGACAAGGAATTTCGCTACCTTAGGACCGTTATAGTTACGGCCGCCGTTTACCTGGGCTTCAATTCGGAGCTTGCACCCCTCCTTTTAACCTTCAGGCACCGGGCAGGCGTCAGACCCTATACGTCGTCTTGCGACTTCGCAGAGCCCTGTGTTTTTAATAAACAGTCGCCACCCCCTGGTTTGTGCCCCCGGTAGTCGTGTACCGGGCCTCCTTCTCGCGAACTTACGGAGGTATTTTGCCGAGTTCCTTCAACATCGTTCTCTCAAGCGCCTTGGTATTCTCTACCAGTCCACCTGTGTCGGTTTAGGGTACGATCTCATGGAGGGCTATTTCCTGGGACTGTCTTGGATACGCGCCAATCCGATAAGGCACGCACGCCGCCACAATCCGTCACATCCTCCTGGCCCAGGAATATTAACCTGGTTCCCATCGACTACGCCTTTCGGCCTCGCCTTAGGGGTCGGCTTACCCTGCTCAGATTAGCTTTAAGCAGGAACCCTTGGACTTTCGGCGAGAGTGTCTCTCACACTCTTTGTCGCTACTCATGTCATCATTCTCGCTAGTGATCTCTCCACCGGATCCCTCACAGGCCGGCTTCACAGAAAAGACTTTCTCCTGCGCTACCGCCTATCGGCTACTTGAGCGCGTTTCCACGCTCCGTACGACCGGCGGCAGTAAAGGATAAGTCCTATATCACACTACGCTCCGCTACCATGCCTTACGGCATCCTAAGCTTCGGCTCATGGCTTGAGCCCCGTTACATCTTCGCCGCAGGACAACTTGTTTAGACCAGTGAGCTGTTACGCTATCTTTAAAGGATGGCTGCTTCTAAGCCAACCTCCTGGTTGTTTTGGTCGTCCCACCTGCTTTCCCACTTAGCCATGAATTGGGGGCCTTAGCTGTAGGTCAGGGTTGTTTCCCTCTCCACTACGGACGTTAGCATCCGCAGTGTGTCTGCCATCTAGTACTCCCGGGTATTCGGAGTTTGGTTAGGATCAGTAAGCCTGTGGGGCCCCATTACCCATCCAGTGCTCTACCCCCCGGGGTATTCGGATGACGCTCTACCTAAATAGATTTCGCGGAGAACCAGCTATCTCCGAGTTTGATTGGCCTTTCACCCCTAGGCACAACTCATCCCGACCTTTTTCAACAGGTGTGGGTTCGGACCTCCAGTAAGTGTTACCTTACCTTCATCCTGGTCATGCCTAGATCACTCGGTTTCGGGTCTGATCCATCTAACTCGACGCCCTATTAAGACTCGCTTTCGCTGCGCCTACACCTATCGGCTTAAGCTTGCTAGATAGACCAAGTCGATGACCCATTATACAAAAGGTACGCCGTCAC
>NZ_FMZI01000004.1:115669-374398 GCF_900101505.1 Antarctobacter albus | reverse complement strand
CCTCGATCAGGGTGATCCTGTCGGCCAGGCCGCGGGCCTCGGCGATGCCGCCGCCGCGCGGACCGTAAAGCCCCACGGCGTGCACCTCGTCGAGATAGGACATGGCGCCGTGGCGTTCCGCCACCTCGACGATCTCGGCCATCGGGCAGATGTCGCCATCCATCGAGTAGACGGATTCGAAGGCGACGATCTTGGGCGCGTTGGCGGGCAGCGCCGCCAGCTTGCGGTCCAGGTCCTCGGGGTCGTTGTGTTTCCAGATCACCTTGCGGGCGCGGGAATGGCGGATGCCCTCGATCATGCTGGCGTGATTGGCCGCGTCCGAGAGGATGACGGCATCCGCCAAACGGCTGCCCAGGGTCGAAAGCGCGGCCCAGTTCGAGACATAGCCCGAGGTGAAGAGCAGCGCCGCCTCCTTGCCGTGCAGGTCGGCGAGTTCCGCCTCCAGCGCGACGTGATGCGCATTGGTGCCGGATATGTTGCGCGTGCCGCCCGCCCCGGTGCCGCACTGGTCCACCACCTCCTTCATCCGCGCACGCACGTCAGGGTGCTGGCCCATCCCGAGGTAGTCGTTCGAACACCAGACGGTCACCTCGTCCGGCGTGTCGGGGTCATGGCTGCGCGCGGCGGGAAAGGCCCCGCAGCGGCGTTCGAGTTCCGCGAAGATCCGGTAGTTGCCCTCTTGTTTGAGCGCGTCGAGCTGGGCGGTGAACAGAGCGTCAAATTCCATGAGGTTCCTCCGGGTGTCGTGTCGTCGTGGCAGGGCGGGGCGCGGGCAGCATCCAGCGCCAGAGTTTCGCATCGGGCAGGGGCAGCACCATCAGCCAGTGTTCCAGCAGCGCCAGCGCGGTCAGGGCCGCCAGCAGGGCGAACCCCGTGGCCTCCCCCGGCGTTGGCGCCGCCACCAGCCGTTCCAGCCAGCAGGCGGTGGCCAGGCTCAGCGCCGTGACCGACACCGGGAACAACCAGTTGAGCCGCTGCACGCGGAAATGGCTGGCCAGGTGCGACAGCGCCTCGGGGATGAACTCGGTGTTGATCCGGGGCACGCCGAAATAGAGGTTCAGCTTGGCCGAGATGCGCGCGAAATAGAGGATGGTGAAGGTCCAGGGCGCAACGCTGTTCGCGGCGTCATGGCCGTGCAGCCAGATCGCGATCATCACGGCGGCCAGCAGCATCTCGTGGTAAGCGATGGTGCCCCAGGCGCGGATGAAGCGTTCCCATTCCGGCAGGCCACGGGGGCAGGCATAGGGATTGGGGCCGGTGATCGCGCCGGTCATGAAGGACAGCTCGATCCAACCCCAGACCGCCAGCGCCGACAGGAAGGCCCAGTAGGCGCCGCCGGGGCCTGCCAGCGCCTGGGTGACGTGAATGCCCCAGGCGCCCAGTGCCAGCAGGGGCAGGCCCGCCAGCGTGACCGCCCGCCGCGCGCGCGCCCCGCGCCGGTCCGCCATGCGCACGACGACCAGGATCGCCCCGGTGGAAAACCACCAGAGAAACAGCGCGGCCAGCGCAGCGATCCAGGGCGCGCCCGTCATGACGGGCACACCCGAAAGGCGCTGTCTGCACGGGGGCGCCGGGGGATATGCGCCCGGTCGCTCAATAGGCCGGCTCCAGCCGGGTGCTGGCCGGCAGGCGGTGCTTTTTCGCCGGGATGAAATAGAGCCCGGCAAAGGCCGTCACCGCCCGCACCTGCGCCGAGATCCGCCGTGCCAGCCCTGTCACGCCGCCCTGTTTGCGGGCGCGGTCAAGATCGGCATTGGCCTTTTGCAGCCGCTTCAGCCCGGCCGACCAGCGCGGGCTGTCGATGTCCAGCGTGATCGGAAAGATCTGTTTCGACAGGGCGCTGGTCTTGGCAAAGACCTCTTGCCCGTACCAGTCCGGATCGACGCCAAGCGCCTTGTGAAAGGCGGGTCGCTGATGGTCGCGGACATACATCGTGGCAAAGACCGCCGTGAGAAAGAACTTGATCCACAGCACGTTGACGCCCGAGGTCAGTTTCGGATCGGTCTTCATCAGCAGGGCAAAGGCTTCGCCGTGGCTGAACTCGTCGTTGCACCATTCCTGGAACCACTTGAAGATCGGATGAAAGCGGTGCTCGGGGTGCGCCTCGAGGTGGCGATAGATGGTGATGTACCGCGCGTAGCCGATCTTTTCCGACAGGTAGGTGGCGTAGTAGATGAACTTGGGCCGGAAATAGGTGTATTTCTTCTTCTGCGTCAGGAAGCCCAGGTTCACCGCCACGCCTGCCTCGCGCAGGGCGTCGTTGATAAAGCCCGCGTGCCGCGCCTCGTCCCGCGCCATCAGCTGGAAAAGCTGGGTCACGTCCTTGTTGGTGCCGCGCCGCTTCATCTCCTTGTACAGCACGCAGCCCGAGAATTCGGCAGTGCAGGAGGAGATCAGGAAGTCGATGAATTCCTTGCGCAACTGCGGCTCCATCCCGTCCCAGTCGATCCGGTCCCAGTCCTCGTTCTTCTTGAAATGGCCCTTGTTCGGGTCGCTGACCATCTGCGCGATCAGCCGGTCCCAGTCGTCGCGCACCGGGCTGACGTCGATGGCGTCCAGCTCGTCGAAATCGGTGGTGTAAAAGCGCGGCGTCAGCAGGGTGTTCTGCATCGCCGTCTCGGTGGCGGCCTTGCTGTCGAATTTCGCCTGTTCCGCCTGGATCGCCAGGCCTTCCTCGGCGGTGGTGGCGTCGGCGCTGTGCATGTTCTGGACGTTCATAGCGTGACCTCCTCGGAGAAGGAGAATTCGCAGAGCTCCATGACCTCGAAATCGCCGGTCAGCCGGGTCCAGAGCCGTTCCAGCCCGGAGGCGCGGACGATCGTCGCCTCGCGCGCCTCGCGGATCACTTCGCCGTAGGGCGCCATGATCTCGGGTCCGTGGACCCGGACGCTGTCGCCGGGGTAGACGGTGGTGCCGTTGTCGAAACGCACATGCGCGTGCAGGCTCTCGAACCTGTGCGAGATCTCTACCGTGCAGGGCGCCCTTTCCAGTTCATGTGTCAGCCATCCCATTTATTGGCCTCCTTCCCTCATTGCGCCAGCAAACGCCCGAAGGCCCTGGCATTGTCTGCGCCGAACCCCATCAGGTCGGCGCGCCACCCGGTGCTGCTGTCGTGCAGCTCGAGCCTGCCGGTATCGCGTTGCACGAGCGTGACGGGGGCGTCAGGCGCGACACCATGTTTGCCACGCTCGTGCAGCAGGACCCGGTAGACACCGGAGATGAATCCACCCTCTTCGGGCGAAAGATCGGCAATCAGCACACCCTCGGGCGTGTGGACCCGGGCGGCACCGGCCATGTCGCCGGACAGCACGATCTCGCGGCTGAGGGTCACGGCGCCGCCGGGCGGCAGGGCCTCCAGCGGGCGGCCGGTCAGGCGGGCGGCGGTCACCAGTGCCAGCACCGTCAGCATCAGCAGGCCCACCAGCCGCACCATGACGCGCGGGACAAGCTCCTTGTCGTCGGCGGGGCGTCTCAGGCGGGGCGGCATTGCGGTGCGGGACATTGCGAAACCTCTACTCTGCGGCCAGGGTCGCGGGGCGGGCAGGGGTGCCACGGGCCACGCGGGGCGTCGCGATCTCGGCCTCGGCCTGGTCAGCTAGCAGGCGCGCGACGTTTTCGGCCTCGGGGATGCAGCGCAGCGCCGGCTGCGTGCGGCGCAGCACCCAGGGGCGCACATGCGGCCAGCACACCAGGTAGGACAGGCGCACGTCCCCGGGCAGCAGGTCCAGCGCGACGGTCCCGGTGCCCCGGCGGCGCAGCGACAGGTCGGCGCTGCGGATCTGGCTGTAGGGCAGGTTCAGCGTCACGGTCAGCGCGGCGCCGATGCGCATCGCGACCCGGCGATTGGTGATCGTGTAGACCGTGGCCCGGGCCTGGACAAAGCCCACGATCATCAGCAGCACGCAGACGATCGCGCCCAGGATCAGGAAGGGGGACGAGGCGGCAAAGGCCTGACCCGCGCTGCCCTGGTCGACCAGGGTGACAAAGCGCCAGGCCGCCAGCCCGGCAAAGTAGAGCGCCACCCATTTCAGGTTCAGCGCCTCCACCGTCAGCGCCCACCAGTCCGGGTGCCCCTGCCAGAGGATCTGCTCTCCCTCCGGTGGGCGTTCGGGCAGGCCGCGGACCGGCTCGAAGGCGAAATCGTCATGGTTCATGGCGCTCTTCCTTTCCCGGTCTCAGCCCAGTTGCGGGGCCTGCCGCGCGGCGCTGGCGTAAAGCGTGCCGCCGCCGTACCAGGCGCAGATCTTTTCCTCTTCCAGCAGCGTCACCTGCCGGGGTGAGGCATGTTGCGGCACGCCCGCGAACTGCGCGCCAAAGATCGAGCGCACGCGAACGCCGTCCTTGCGGATGCGGGCCATCGTCATCGGGATCAGCCGCTTGCCCGCCTCGTCGTCCAGCGTCACCTCCAGGTAGCGGACCAGCTGTTCCGGCGCGTCCACCCACATGTCGGAAATCTTGCCGACGACGGCGCCGTCCCCGGCCACCACGGGCAGCCCGCGCGGGTCGCGCCCGGCGGCGACGTGAAAGGTGCCGGTGGCATTCATCGGCACGATCTTGGGGTGGCCGTGGCCGTCCAGTTCCGGCACGTCGCGCCGTGCCGCCCAGGAGGCGGGGCCGACACCATCGGCCATCGGGTCGCCGGTCGGCTCAAAGGGGAACCCGTCCGAGGCGGCGGTGCGTGCCAGCGCCAGGTCGGCCCGTTCCCTGTTCTGGCCCGACGGCACGGTGACGGTGCCGCGCCCGTGGGGCAGCGAAAAGGTCTTGTCGTCGGGAACCGGGAACATGCCCTGGTTGGGCGCCGGGTCGCCGTCGTCGTTTTCCAGCGGATAGCCCTCGCGCATGTTCTCGCGCTGGATGTAGTAGATCAGCAGGGCGAAGAAGACGAGAAACAGCCAGAGCGCCAGGCTCGCCAGGTCGAAGTTTCCGAAGAAGGGGTCTGCCATTGGTCTGTCCTTTCCAGGGTGTCCGTGCTCTCGCCTCGGGGTCTCAGGTGGGGAAATCCGCAAGTCCGATGCGGGTCTCGGTTGGGGGCCGCCTGCGCAGGCGCACCAGCGGGCCAAGGGCCGCAAGGGTCACGAAAAGCAGCCCGATTTCCAGGTGGTAGACAAAGGCATAGCCGGTGGCTGGGGATTGCAGCGCGGTGCCCAGGCCGCCGGCGCTGGCCAGTGCCCCGATCCAGTCGCGCAGGCCTCCGCCCAGGGCGATGGCCAGCCCGGCCCCGGTGGCCTGTGCGGCCCCCCAGGCGCCCAGGGCAAGGCCGTGCCCGGCCCGGCCGGTGGCCGGCATCCGCATCGCCGCCAAAAGGGTCGAAACTGCAAAAAGCCCGCCGCCCAGGCCGATCAGCCCGGCCCCGGCAAAGAACAGTCCGGGCGCCTGCATCGGCGCGGCAAAGATCACCGCGCAGAAACCCGCGATCCCGGTCAGCATGCCGGTGCCCGCCATGCGCATGGCGTCCCGCCCGCGCGCCAGGGCCCGGCCCGCCAGGGCAAAGCCCGCCAGCGCGCCCGCCGCCCAGATGGCGGTCAACAGCGTCGTGGTTGACACGCTCAGGCCCAGGATCTCGCCGCCGTAGGGTTCCAGCAGCACGTCCTGCATGTTGAAGGCCAGCGTGCCCAGGAAGACCACCGCCAGCAGCCGCCCGGCCTCTCCGCCGGCCAGTAGGTCGGCCCAGGCCTCGGCAAAGCGCGGGCGGGGCGCTTCGCGCTCGGCGCGAGACATGGGGCGCATGTGTTCCTGTTTCCACAGCGCGACCAGATTGAGCAGGATGCCGACGACCGCCGCGCCCTGCACCACGCGCACCAGCGTCAGGGGGCTGAAGTCCCGCAACAGCCAGCCAATCACCACCGCCGAAACCCCCATGCCCAAGAGGAACATCACGTAAAGCAAGGCAACCACGCGCGGGCGCGTCTCCGCATCGGCGCGGTCCGTGGCCAGGGCCAGCCCGGCGGTCTGGGTCATGTGCAGGCCCAGGCCCGTCATCAGGAAGGCCAGCGCCGCCAGCACCTCTCCGGCAAAAGGCAGCTGGTGCACCGCGTCGCCGGACAGAACCAGCAGCGCAAAGGGCATGACCGCCAGCCCGCCCATCTGCCAAAGCGAGCCGAACCAGAGGTAGGGAATGCGCTTCCAGCCGATCGCGCTGCGGTAGGTGTCCGACCGGAACCCCAGCAGCGCCCGGAACGGCGCGATCAGCACCGGCAGGGCGATCATCGCCGCGACCACCGTGGCCGCCACAGACAGCTCGACGATCATCACCCGGTTCAGCGTACCCAGCAGCATCACCGTCGCCATGCCGACCGAGACCTGGAACAGCGACAACCGCAAGAGCTGGCCCATCGGCAGGCCGGGGCTGGCGGCATCCGCAAAGGGCAACAGCCGCGCCGTCAGGGCCTTGAGATGGGCGGGGCGCAGGATCATGAGGCCAGCTCCATCGCCTGGCTGATGTAGAAGCCGACCGAAACCCGCTCCAGCACCGCCAGCCGCCCGGGCGCCCCGGCGCGCCCCAGCGCGCGCGACAGGCGGGCCGGGACATGCGGCACCATCACCGGCGACCGGTCGGCGCGCGGGAACAGCTGTCCCATGCGCCACATCGCCATCAACAGGGGCGTGCGCGGCGCCACGGTAAAAACCAGGCGACCCTCGGTGCGGCGGGCCAGCCCCTGCAGAGCCTGCGCGATGTCGCTTTCGGCGTAGTAGATCAGGCTGTCCATCGCGGTCACATGGTCGAACCGGCCCAGCGTCGGGTCCAGCATGTCGCCGCTGGTGAAATGCACCTGCCCGCGCAGGTCGATGGGCAGGCGGTCCCGCGCGATCCCGACCAGCGCCGGGGAAATGTCGACGGCCACCACCTCGGCCCCGCGCGCCGCCAGTTCGGCGGTCATCTGTCCGGTGCCACAGCCCGCGTCCAGCACCCGCGCCCCGCGCAGGTCCCCAGGCAGGCGCGACAGGATCTGTGCCCGCATCGCATCCCGTCCGCGCCGCACGGTCTCGCGGATGCGGCTGACCGGCGCATCGCTGGTCAACCGCTCCCATGTGCGGGTGGCGGTGGTGTCGAAATAGGTCTCGACCCGGGATCTGGTGGCCTCGTAGCTCATTCAGTCGAACCCCAGCATTTCAAAGATGTCGCGGTCTTCCATCGGCGCCGGCGCCAGCGGTTCGGTCCCGCGCCAGAGCGTCTCGGCCAGCCGCAGGTATTCCGCCCGGCAGGCGATGATGTCGTCTTCGTCGTCCATCTCGAACAGCGTCTTCTTCTTCAGCCGCGAGCGGCGAATGGCGTCCACGTCGGGCATATGCGCGATGCGGTCGAAGCCGACCCTCGCACAGTAGCGATCCACCTCGTCGGTCGCCTTCGACCGGTTGGCGATACAGCCCGCCAGCCGCACCTTGTAGTTGGCCGACTTGGCCTGCACCGCGGCGATGATCCGGTTCATCGCGTAGATGCTGTCGAAATCATTGGCGGTCACGATCACCGCCCGGTCGGCGTGCTGCAGGGGCGCGGCAAAGCCGCCGCAGACCACGTCGCCCAGGACGTCAAAGATCACCACGTCCGTGTCTTCCAGCAGGTGGTGCTGTTTCAACAGCTTCACCGTCTGGCCCACGACGTAGCCGCCGCAGCCGGTCCCGGCGGGCGGGCCGCCCGCCTCGACGCAATGCACGCCGCCCCAGCCCTCGGTCACGAAGTCCTCGGGGCGCAGCTCCTCGGCGTGGAAATCCACCTCCTTGAGGATGTCGATCACCGTGGGCTGCAACCGGCCCGTCAGGGTAAAGGTGCTGTCATGCTTGGGGTCGCAGCCGATCTGCAGCACCCGCTTGCCCATCTTGGCAAAGGCCGCCGAGAGGTTGGACGAGGTCGTCGACTTGCCGATGCCGCCCTTGCCGTAGACGGAAAAGACCTTGGCCCCCTCGATCCTGGCGTCGGCGTCCTGGTGCACCTGCACCGAGCCTTCGCCGTCCTGACCGCGCCGCAATTGCGGGATGTCGTCTCTCGGGCTCATGAAGTCCTCCAAACGGGGCGCAACGCCCCTTGTTTCTTTGGGCCGCAAATACCTCGGGGTCCGGGGCAGAGCCCCGGTCCGACCGTGCCGGATGCGCAACGCCCGGTCATTCCGCGGCCACCCCTTCCATCCGGTCCTCCAGCGAATCTGCCGCCTCGCGCAGCGCCGCCAGGGTTTCGGCGCTGGTCTGCCAATAGGCGCGGTCGTGCGCCTCCAGCAGCCGGTTCGCCATCCGGGACGAGGCCGCCGGATTCAGCGCCGCCAGCCGGTTGCGCATCTCCTCGTCCAGCACGAAGGTCTCGGAAATCCGCTGATAGACCCAGGGTTCGACCGCCCCGGTGGTGGCCGACCAGCCCAGCGTGTTGGTGACGTGGCTCTCGATCTGGCGGACGCCCTCGGCGCCATGTTTCAGCAGCGCCTCGTGGAACTTGGGGTTCAGCGAGCGGGCGCGGGTTTCCAGCGCCACCTGGTCGGCCAGGCTGCGGACCTTGCCTGCGCCCCGCGTCGTGTCCGAGATGTAGACGGCGGCGCCCTGACCACCCCGCGCGCGTTTCACCGCGCGGGAAATCCCGCCCAGCGTGTCGAAATAATGGTCCACCGTGGTCACGCCCAGCTCGACGGATTCGAGGTTCTGATAGGCCAGGTCGACGCGGGCCAGCGCCCGTTGCAACAGCGCCGGGCGGGCCTGTGCCTTGCCATCGGTGCCATAGCCGAAACTCTTGCGCGCCTCGTAGGCGTCGGCCAGTTCGTCCTCGTCGCCAAAGGCCGAGGAATCCACCATCTGGTTGACGTTCGACCCGTAGGCGCCCTCGGCGTTGGAAAAGACCCGCAGCGCCGCCTGGGCCATGTCGCAGCCGGTTTCCTCGATGCAGGCCAGCGCATGGGCGCGGATGAAATTGCGGTCGGCGGGCTCGTCGGCCTCTGCCGCCTTCAGTGCCGCCTCGGCCAGCATCCGGGTCTGCAGGGGCAGCAGGTCGCGGAAGATGCCCGACAGGGTCATGATGACGTCGATGCGGGGGCGGCCCAGGTCCTCCAGCGGGATCAGTTCGGCGCCGCAGAGCCGCCCGAAGCCGTCGAACCGGGGCCGCGCGCCCATCAGTGCCAGGGCTTGCCCGATGGGCGCCCCGTCGGACTTGATGTTGTCGGACCCCCAGAGCACCACGGCGATGCTGCGCGGCAGGGTCTTGTGCGTGTCCAGCAGCAGGTCTGCCTGCGCCGCGCCGTCGCGGCAGGCCAGCGCGCTGGGCATCCGGAAGGGATCGAAGGCATGGATGTTGCGCCCGGTGGGCAGGATCTCGGGCGAACGGATCAGGTCGCCGCCCGGCACCGGCGGCGTAAAGCGTCCTTCCAGCGCCCGCATCAGCGCGGGCAGTTCCGTTTCACGCCCCAGTTGCGCCGCGATCTCCTCGCGGTCGGCCTCGGGCGGCAGCAGGTCCAGGTAGCTGTTGCACGCCTCGGGCGACATGGCGCGGCCGACCACATGCAACCCCTCGGGGATCAGCGCCTCTTCGGTTTCCAGCAGGCGCAGCCACAGCGCCTCGGGGTCGGTGTCGGCCATGTCCAGCGCCTCTGCCTGGTCGGCGATCAGCGCGGCGATCTCGTGGCGAGCGGGATCGCTGGGGGCGGCGCCGCGCCAGCGGGTCAGGCTGTCCTTCAGCTCGGCCAGCCCCTTGTAGAGCCCCGCCGCCGCCAGCGGCGGCGTCAGGTGAGAGACCGTCACCGCGCCGCTGCGCCGCTTGGCCAGCGTTGCCTCTGAAGGGTTGTTGGCGGCATAGAGATAGACGTTCGGCATGTCGCCGATCAGGCGGTCGGGCCAGCAGGCGGGGCCGGGGCCAGCCTGCTTGCCGGGCATGAATTCCAGCGCGCCATGCATCCCGAAATGCAGCAGCACGTCGGCGCGGAACTGGTCCCGCAGCCAGAGGTAGAACTGTGCAAAGGCATGGGTCGGGGCAAAGCCGCGCTCGAAGAGCAGGCGCATCGGGTCGCCCTCGTAACCGAAGGCGGGTTGCAGCCCGACAAAGACCTTGCCGAAGGTGGCGCCCAGGATGAACACCCCGCGCCCGTCGCTCTGGACCTTCCCGGGGGCGGGACCCCACTGCGCCTCGATCTCGTCCAGCCAGGGGGTGTCGGTCACGATCCGTTCGGCGCCGACGTGGTCGGCCACGTGGGCCTCTTGCCCGTACTGGCGGGCGTTGCCGCCCAGCACCGCCTCGCGCAGCGCCTCGACACTGTCGGGCGGGGTCAGGTCATAGCCGCGGTCCGCCATCGCGTGCAGCGTGTTGAAAAGCGACTGGAACACGTCCAGGTAAGCGGCTGTCCCGGCGGCGCCCGCATTGGGCGGAAAGCCGAACAGGACGATGCCGACCCGCCGTTCGGCCACCCGTGAACGGCGCAGCGCCGCCAACCGGTCGACCCGGGCGGCCAGCGCCTCGATCCGGTCGTGACAGGGGGCCAGCGCCTTGACGGTCGAGGCCGCCTGGCAGGCCCGCGCACAACCGTCGCAGCCCGACGGCCCGTGGCGCCCGGCAAAGATCGTCGGGTTGGTCGCGCCGTCCAGCTCGGGCAGGGCGATCAGCATGGTGGTCTCGATCGGGCCCAGCCCCTGCGCCGAGGCGGCCCATTCGCCCAGTGTCTGGAACTCCAGCGGATGCGCGGCGACATAGGGCACGTCCAGCGCCTGCAACAGCGCGGTGGCGGCAGCGTTGTCGTTGTAGGCCGGCCCGCCCACCAGCGAGAACCCCGTCAGCGACAGCAGGGCGTCGATCCTGGCGCCGTGCTGGTGCTGGAAATAGCCCTCGATGGCGGGGCGCCCGTCCAGGCCCCCGGCAAAGGCGGGCAGGACGCGCAGGCCCCGCGCTTCCAGCGCGCGGATCACCGCGTCGTAATGTGCCGTGTCGCCCGACAGGACATAGCTGCGCATCATCAGCAGGCCGACGGTTGCGCGCGGTGCCGCGGGGCCGGGCAGGGCGGCGGGATCGGTGGCGATGCGGTCGGGCAGGTCGGGGTGGTACAGGCCCACCTCGGGATAGTCCTGCGGTGCCGGGGCTTCGGCCCCGCGCCAGTCCGCGTGGCGGCAATAGCGCGAGATCAGGAAACGGATCAGCGCCTCGACATTGTCGTCGGACGCGCCCAGCCAGTATTGCATGGACAGGAACCAGGCCCGCAGGTCCTGCGCGCGGCCCGGGATCAGCCGCAGGATGCGGGGCAGGCGGCGCAGTATCCGCATCTTGCGGGCGCCGTCCTGCACGCCGGATTTGCCGCCGCCGCGCAGTTTTTTCATCAGCTTCGACACGCCGCTGTCCGGGGCGGCCATGTCCAGCCCGCCCATGCGGGTCAGCTTGACGATGCGCGCGTCCGAGATCAGCCCCGCCATCGCGTCACAGCTTTCGCGCCGCGCCTGCAGGTCGGGCAGGATCGCGCGGATGTGCTCGTCGAGGAACAGCAGGCTGGTGACGATGATGTCGCCCGTGGCGATGTCGCGGCGCGCGGCCTCCAGCGCCTCGGGATGTTCGCCCCATTCGGCCGCGGCATGGATCGCGACGCGCAGGCCGGGAAACTCGCCCCGCAGCCGGTCCGCGGCGCGGGCGCAGGGGCCGGCGGCATGAGCGTCCAGCGTCAGGATCACGACGCTGTAGCCGTCCGGGGCGCCGGGGCCGCCTATGAACCCGTCATCGCGCATAATGGGCCTTTGCGTCATAAAGCGTGTCCAGCCCGATCCGGGTCAGCCCGCGTTCGCTGGCATAGGTCTCGGTGTTGCGGCGCGCCTTGCCGCGCACGAAAAAGGGAACCTTGCGCAGCTCGCGTTCCGCCTCGTCCAGCCAGATGACCTCGCCGCCGGTGTCAGGCGCCTCGGCGGGGGCGGGGGCGGGATCGGCAACGCGCGGCGTGGCGGCGCCGCCGTGGTGGCTGGCCCCGGCATCGTCGTGAAACTCGAAATCCTCGCGGAACATGGTCAGCAGGTGTTCCTCCAGCCCCATGACCAGCGGATGCACCCAGGTGTCGAAGATCACGTTGGCGCCCTCGATCCCCATCTGGGGCGAGTAGCGGGCGGGAAAGTCCTGGACGTGGACCGGCGCGCTGATGACCGCGCAGGGAATGCCCAGGCGCTTGCCGATGTGGCGTTCCATCTGGGTGCCCAGGATCATCTCGGGGGCCAGCTCGGCGATGCGGGCCTCGACCTC
Organism: Antarctobacter albus; assembly: GCF_900101505.1. GTDB lineage: Bacteria > Pseudomonadota > Alphaproteobacteria > Rhodobacterales > Rhodobacteraceae > Antarctobacter > Antarctobacter albus. The sequence goes on along the minus strand of NZ_FMZI01000004.1, from coordinate 362,226 downwards.
GAGGTAATCCTCGGTGATCAGCGCCTCGACGCCATAGTCGCGTGCCAGGGCGCGGATCATCCGGGCCTGTTCGCGGTTGTAGCAGCCCAGTCCTGCCACTTCGAACCCCATCTCGTCGCGGGCGATGCGGGCGGCGCTGGCCACGTGGGTGCCGTCACCAAAGATGAAGACGCGCTTGCCCGTCAGGTAGGTGCTGTCGACGCTGGCGGAATACCAGGGCAGGCGCAGGCGGCTTTCGTCCAGCGCCAGCGACCGGCCCGTCAGGGCCGCGACCTCGCCCAGGAAATCGCGGGTGGCGCCGACCCCGATGGGCACGGTGCGGGTATAGGGCTGGCCCAGCTCACGCTCCATCCAGCGGCAGGCGGCCTCTCCGGTCTCGGGGTACATCAACACGTTGAAATGCGCCGCGCCCAACCGGGTCAGGTCCTGCGGCGTGGCGCCATAGGGGGCGCAGACGTTCACGCCGATCCCCATGTCGCCCAGAAGGGCGGTCAGTTCGGTGATGTCGTCGCGGTGCCGGAACCCCAGTGCCGTCGGGCCGATCAGGTTGCAGGTGACATGGGCCGACCTGTCCATCGGGCGGGCGAGGGCGCGGACAAGCTGGAACAGGGTCTCATCGGCGCCGAAATTCTCCTTGCGCTGGTAGCTGGGCAGGTCCAGCGGGATCACCGGCACCGGCAGGCCCATCGTCTCGGCCATGCCGCCGGGATCGTCCTGGATCAGTTCCGCGGTGCAGGAGGCGCCGACGATCATCGCCTGTGGCCGGAACCTGTCATGGGCGGCCAGGCAGGCGGTCTTGAACAGCTGAGCCGTGTCGGCGCCCAGGTCGCGCGCCTGGAAGGTGGTGTAGGTCACCGGCGGACGGTGGTTGCGCCGTTCGATCATGGTGAACAGCAGGTCGGCATAGGTGTCGCCCTGCGGCGCGTGCAGCACGTAGTGCAGCCCCTTCATCGCCGTCGCCACCCGCAGGGCGCCCACATGCGGCGGGCCTTCGTATGTCCAGACCGACAGCTTCATTCCGCCGCCTCCAGCCGCAGGGCCGCGCGGCGGCGCAGGGGGCGCGAGAAGAGCCCGGCCAGGTCGCCCGCCTGTTCGTAGAAATGTACCGGGGTAAACACCAGCTCGATGGCCCACTTGGTGGCCAGACCCTCGGCTTCCAGCGGGTTGGCAAGGCCAAGACCGCAGACCGTCAGGTCCGGGCGGGCGTCCCGGCAGCGGTCCAGCTGGCGTTCGACGTCCTGGCCTTCTGCCAGTTGCGGGCCGCGATCCAGCAGATCCAGTTCCGGCCCGACGACGGCGCGGTGGATGTAGGGGGCGCCGACCTCTATGGCCCGCATCCCGCATTCGCGGGTCAGGAAACGCGCCAGCGGGATTTCCAGCTGACTGTCGGGGAAGAAGAACACCGACCGGTCGCGCAGGCCCTCGGCGGCCTGGGCCACGGCGCGGGCGGCGCGGGCACGGGGCGCGGCGGTCACGGCATCGAAATGCGCCTGATCAACGCCGAATTCCCGCGCCACGGCGGTCAGCCACGCGGTGGTGCCCTCCTCGCCAAACGGGAACGGCGCGGGAATGTGCCGCGCCCCGCGCCGTTCAAGGGCGGCAAGCGTGCCCCCCAGGAACGGCTGTGTGAGGGCAAAGACGGTGTTCGGCCCGATGGCCAGGCCGCTGTCGGCATGGCGCGCGGGCAGAACGGCGACGTCCTCGATCCCCAGCTTGCTCAGAAGGTCCAGCGCCTGGTCCTCGACCACGTCGGGCAGGGCGCCCACGAGGATAAGCTGCCGCCGGTCGGTGTCCGGCAGGGCCGGGACCATCGCGGCCAGGCAGGCGTCTTCGCCTTCGGTGAATGTCGTCTCGATCCCAGAGCCCGAGTAATTCAGCACCCGCACCTTGGGGGCATGTCGCGCCGACAGTCGTTCGGCGGCGCGCGACAGGTCCAGCTTGATGACCTCGGACGGACAACTGCCCACCAGGAACAGCTGGCGGATGTCAGGACGCCTTGACAGCAGGCGGTCGACCTCGCGTTCCAGTTCCTCCTGTGCGTCGGCCAGTCCGGCGAGGTCCGTCTCTTCGAGAATCGCGGTGCCGAAACGCGGCTCGGCAAAGATCATCACCCCGGCGGCGCTTTGCAGCAGGTGGGCGCAGGTCCGGCTGCCGACCACCAGGAAAAACGCATCCTGGATCTTGCGATGCAGCCAGATGATGCCGGTCAGTCCGCAAAACACCTCGTGCTGGCCGCGTTCGGCCAGCACGGGGACGTCACGGCATCCTGTTGCGGGGGCGGGGTCGGTCATGCGGGCACCGCCGCCTGCAGCCGTGCGGCCCGCAGTTTCAGCAGGAATTGCGCGGCGTTGACGACATAGGCGGCGTAGGCCGCCAGCGCCAGCAGCATCAGCCCGCCCGGTGTCAGGCTGCCCGCCAGCAGCGCCCAGACATAGGCACTGTGCAGGGCAATCACGACCATGCTGAAGACGTCTTCCCAGAAGAAGGCAGGCGCAAAGAGGTACTGGCCAAAGACGACCTTTTCCCAGATCGCCCCGGTGACCATGATCAGGTACAGGAACCCGGTCTTGACCAGGATCGAGACGGTCGCCGCCTCAAAACCCGCGCCCGTCGCCATGTAGCGCAGCACCAGTGCCAGCGAGATCAGAAAGGCCAGGAACTGCAGCGGCGCCAGGATGCCCTGAACAAGGGTCCAGGCGCTCTCGTCGCGGCGTTGCTTCTGCGCCTGCGTGTAGAGCGTCTCGCGGCCGGCGTCCTCTTGGATCTGTCGCAGCATCTTCGCCCTCCCCAGCGGAGAAATCACCCCCGATGCTAGGGTCCGGACTCGCAAAGTGTCAATTAAAACTTACACCGATGTTGGCAGAATTTTTGGACACTGGTGGGCGGCCGCCAGAAGCTGCAGAGCAGGTCTTGTCCTGTGAAAAAACGCACTATCTCAGATAATGTTCGGTGTTTTCATCTGCTTGATGACCGTGAGGGAAACTCGATGTCAATAAAAATTGACAGCTGCCTGTGCCGCCCGCACACTCATAAGATGCGCTGGCGACTCGTTTATGGCGAAAGCCGCCGGTGCCACCATCCAGGAGGGGGGATGGTCGCATGGAGCACAGCATGAGTGGGCGCGACCAGTCCGACGACCGGGACACGGCGATACGGTTCCTCGTCGAGGCGGCGCTCAAATCCGTTGCAGACAAACGCAGAATTCGGTCTCCGCAAACCAAGGATGACTGGATCGACCGTCTCTGCGAAGAGATCATGTCCGCGTCCGAGACCAGCCACCAGGCGGTCCTCTCGTCCCTGATCGCAACTGGCGTGACCTCGGACGAGGTGCTGGGCGATTACGTGCCCGCCGTGGCGCGACGGATCGGAGAGCTCTGGGTGCAGGACAAGGCCACGTTCGTCCAGGTCACGATCGGCGCGGCACGGCTGCAGGCCCTGTTCCAGAACCGCACCGACCTGCCCAGGGGCACCTGGCTGGACCGTACCGTGCCGCTGGGACAGTCGATCCTGATGATTCTCCCGGCGGTCGAGGACCACACCCTGGGCGCCTTCGTTGCCGCCGACCAGTTCCGCCGGCACGGTCTCTGGGTGCGCATGGCGATCCGTCTTTCGAACGCCGAACTGCTGCGCGTCGTCGAAGAAGGCCGGTTCTCGATGCTCGGGATCTCGATGGCGACCTACAAATCTGTTGAAAACGTTCAGGAAATCATAAAGAATCTGAAGTCCAGCCTTGATCGGTGCCCTCCGATTGTCGTTGGCGGCAAATATGTTGCTGATTCCGACGGTGTCGAGGTTCTGACCGGGGCTGACCTTGCGGTCCGGTCGGCGCGTGAGGCAATAGAGGGATGCGGACTTGCCTCTGTGGCCAAGTCGCTGACCGTCGACTCGCTTGCGTAGCTACTGCGTTAGGAGCTGACGCATGTAAGACAAGTGAGGATGCACATTGACACGGCAGGATGCGTCATCGGAGTTCGAGCACGTCGGCATCTTGCCGGACGCGTCTTCGGTCAGCCAGATCATCGAGCACACCTCCGACATCGCCGTGCACGTCGACGCCCGGGACACGGTCATCGGCATCTTTGTCAGTCCCGAATGCCCGGCCTTCGGGTGCCTGGATCACTGGGTGGGGCGCAAGTTCGACACTTTTCTGAACGTCGAAAGCAAGGTCAAATACGCCGCCCGCCGCGAGAGCCTGGCCGAAAGCCCGCAGCATTTCGGCGGCCCGCTTGAACTCAATCACTACGACAATGCCGACTGGGAATTCCCGGTGCGCTACGTGCCCCTGCCGGTCAACGGGGGAGAGACGCTGTTGCTGATCGGGCGCGACATGCAGCCGGTGGCCGAGGTCCAGCAGCGTCTGGTCAACGAGCAACTGGCCCGCGAGCGGGACAAGCTGCGCATCCGCAGCGCCGAGACGTTTTTCCGCGTGGTGCTGGAGGCGGCCGAGACCCCGCTGATCCTGGTCGACCCGGACACCGGGCGCATCCGTGACGCCAACCGCGCCGCCGCCGCCCTGCTGGGGGCCAAGCCCGACACGCTGCCCGGCAGCGCGCTGAACCAGGCCTTCGAGGGCCGCCGCCGGTCCGAGCTGATGGAGGCGCTGCAGGCGGCGGGGGGGCAGGACGACCGCCCCGGCATCGACCTGGTGGCGCGCCGCAACGACAAGCCCGTGGTCCTGTTCCCCGAGTTCTTCCGCGCCGCCGGAGAGCTGGGCCTGCTCTGTCGGCTTGCCGCGACCCGCGAGGAAGCCAGCGGCGGAACCGAGGTGGGGCAGGCGCTGTCGACCCTCTTTGACGCCACCAGCGATGCCATCGTTCTGCTGGACGCCAACGGCATGATCCGCGAGGCCAACGAGGCCTTCCTTGTCATGGCCGACGCGGCGCAACTGCGTGACGTCAAGGACCGGCCCTTTTCCGATTTCCTGGTGCGCGGCGGGGTGAACAGCCGCCTGCTGATGGACAGCACCCAGCGCGAGGGACGCATCCGCAGCTTCATGGCGCAGTTCCGCAGCGTCGTGGGCACCCGCACCACCGTCGACATCTCGACGGCGCAACTGCGCAAGGGCGGGCGTGACCAGGGCATCGGGTTGATACTGCGCGATGTCTCGGGCGGCGATCTGGCGGTCGACGGGGCCGCCGGGGCGGCGGTCAGCGAAGAGGCGCTCAAGAACGTCATGGACCTTGTCGGCACCGCCTCGCTCAAGGAGTTGGTTTCGGCCACGTCGGACGTGATCGAACGCATGTGCATCGACACCGCGCTGCAACTGACCAAGAACAACCGCGTCGCCGCCGCCGAGATGCTGGGCCTGTCGCGGCAAAGCCTTTACGTCAAGCTGCGCAAGTACGACATGCTGAACGGCGAACCCTCGGACGCCGGTTCGGGCGACCAGGCGGGCCGGTCGGGCTAGGCCGGCAGGGGTTCGGTCAAAGAAAACCCTTTCTCCGACTCGATGTGTGTAGTTTACTTGACGGTATGGATGTATCGTCAGGTTTACATGTTGCGCGCCGCACCCCGCACCCGCGGGCGGTGCTGACCCTGGTCAAGCCGATCACCTGGTTTCCACCGATCTGGGCCTATCTCTGCGGCGCGGTCTCCTGCGGTGTCGCCGTCAGCGCGGCGCCGGGGCAGGTGATCCTGGGCATGGTGCTGGCCGGCCCGGTGGTCTGCGGCATGAGCCAGGCCGCGAACGACTGGTGCGACCGCCATGTCGACGCCATCAACGAACCCGACAGGCCGATCCCCTCGGGGCGCATCCCGGGTCGCTGGGGGCTGTGGATCGCGCTGGCGATGACACTGCTGGCGCTCTGGATCGGGTCATTCCTGGGGCCCTGGGGCTTTGGCGCGACGGTCTTTGGCGTGCTGGCGGCCTGGGCCTATTCCGCCGAACCCGTGCGGCTGAAACGCTCCGGCGTCTGGGGGCCGGGGCTGGTGGCGCTCTGCTACGAGGGGCTGCCCTGGTTCACCGGCGCCGCCGTCCTGTCCGCCGGGGCGCCCTCGGCACAGGTGATCGCCATTGCGGCGCTCTATGCAACGGGCGCGCACGGGATCATGACGCTCAACGATTTCAAGGCGCTGAAGGGGGACCGCCAGATGGGGGTGAACTCCTTGCCCGTCACTCTGGGGCCAGAGCGCGCCGCGCGCGTGGCCTGTGGTGTCATGGCGCTGCCGCAGGTGGTGGTGATCGCGCTGCTGACGCTCTGGGGCGCGCCGGTGCTGGCACTGGTCATCGCGGCGCTGTTGGCGGGCCAGGTTTGGGCGATGACCGTCCTCCTGCGTGATCCCGAGGGCCGCGCGCCGTGGTACAATGGCACCGGCGTGCTGATGTATGTCAGCGGCATGATGGTCGCCGCCTTCGCCTTGCGGAGCCTGGGGGCAGGGGCATGACGCTGGGCTGGCTGTCGATTGTCCGGCTGGGACTGGTGCAGATGTGCCTGGGTGCCATCGTCGTTCTGACGACCTCGGTTCTGAACCGGCTGATGGTGGTGGAACTGGCCTTGCCCGCGGTCCTGCCGGGGCTTCTGGTGGCGCTGCACTACGGCATCCAGATCACCCGCCCGAACTGGGGCTTCCTGTCCGACATCGGCGGGCGCCGTACGCGGTTCATCATCGGCGGCATGGCGGTCCTGGGTCTGGGCGCCGTCGGGGCGGCGCTGGGCGTGGCCCTGTTCGACACCGCCTTTGCCGCCGCGCTGATCCTGTCGATCCTGTCATACGCGCTGATCGGGTTGGGGGTGGGGGCCTCGGGCACCTCGCTGCTGGCACTGCTGGCCACGGCGACGGAACCGCGCCGCCGCGCTGCCGCCGCCACCATCACCTGGCTGATGATGATCGCGGGCATCGCGCTGACGGCGGGCGGCATCGGCGCGCTGCTGGATCCCTACAGCCCGGCGCTGCTGCTGCGCATCGTGGCGGGCGTCACGCTGGGCGCGCTGGTGCTGACGGTTCTGGCCACCTGGGGGATTGAACGCCACCTGGCCCCGCCCGCGCCTCAGGCCGCGCCGCCCTCGCTGATCGAGGGCCTGCGCGAGGTCTGGGCCGAAGCGGACGCCCGCGCCTTCACGGTTTTCGTCTTTCTCTCGATGATCGCCTATTTCATGCAGGAACTGATCCTCGAACCCTACGCGGGCCTCGTTTTCGGCTTTACGCCCGGCCAGTCCACCACCTTGAGCGGCGCACAGAACGGCGGCGTCTTCCTGGGGATGCTGGCGGTGGGCGTGGCGGCGACGGGGCTGCGCATCGGCAGCCTTTGTGCCTGGGTCGTGGCGGGCTGTCTGGGGTCGGCGGCCAGCCTGGCGGCGATCACCCTGACCGGCGCCACCGGCAGCGCGGCGGCGCTGATGCCGGCCGTGGTCGCGCTGGGCCTGTTCAACGGCATGTTCGCGGTGGCGGCCATCGGGTCGATGATGGCGCTGGCGGGACAGGGTCGCGGCGCGCGCGAGGGCACGCGCATGGGCCTCTGGGGCGCGGCACAGGCCATTGCGGCGGGCTTTGGCGGTCTGACAGGGGCGGCGGCGGTCGACCTGCTGCGCCTGATTCTGGTGCCCGACGCCTCTGCCTTCGGGCTCGTTTTCCTGGCCGAGGCCGGGCTTTTCATCCTTGCCGCGCTGATGGCGCTGCGGGTCATCCCGGACCGTCGCCACCTGGCGGTCCGGATCACGCCGGGGGAATAGATCATGTTCGATGTCATCGTGGTGGGCGGCGGCCCCGCCGGGGCCACCGCCGCCGAAGACCTGGCCCGCTCGGGCCACCGGGTTGCACTGCTGGACAGGGCCGGGCGGATCAAGCCCTGCGGCGGTGCCATCCCGCCGCGGCTGATCGCGGATTTCGACATCCCCGACGACCAGCTTGTGGCCAGGATCACCACCGCGCGGATGATCTCTCCCACCGGACGGCGGGTGGATATCCCGATCGAGAACGGCTTTGTCGGCATGGTCGACCGCGAGCATTTCGACGCCTTCCTGCGCGCCCGTGCCCGCCGGGCCGGGGCGCGGCTGTTCTCGGGGACCTTTCGCCGGATCACCCGCGACGCGGCGGGCCCGCAGGTCGTCTACCGCGACAAGGTCAGCGGCGAAGAGCGCCGCCTGGGCGCCCGGCTGGTGATCGGCGCCGACGGCGCGCGCTCGCTGGTGGCCCGGGCCGAGGTGCCGGGCGGCGACCGCATCCCCTATGTCATGGCCTACCATGAGATCATCGACGCCCCCGCGGCCTCCGGGCAATACGATCCGCGCCGCTGCGATGTGGTCTATGACGGGCGGATCTCTCCGGATTTCTACGGCTGGGTCTTTCCGCACGGGGCCTCTGCCAGCGTCGGCATGGGGTCGATGGTGCAGGGGGTGGACCTGAAACAGGCCACCGCCGACCTGCGCGCCGCCTCGGGGTTGAGCGCCTGCCGCACCCTGCGCCGCGAGGGCGCGCCGATCCCCTTGCAGCCGCTGGCGCGCTGGGACAACGGGTGCGACGTGGTGCTGGCGGGCGATGCCGCCGGCGTGGTTGCCCCCAGTTCGGGCGAGGGGATCTATTACGCGATGGTTGGCGGCCGTGTGGCCGCCACCGCCGCCGCCGCCTGTCTGGCCAGCGGTCGTGTGCGCGACCTGCGGCTGGCGCGGCGCCTTTTCATGCGCGAGCACAAGACGGTGTTCCGGGTGCTGGGGTCGATGCAGCGGGCCTACTACCGCTCGGACGAGCGGCGAGAGCGTTTCGTCTCGCTCTGTCATGACGTCGACGTCCAAAGCCTGACCTTCGAGGCCTACATGAACAAGAAGCTGGTCGGCGCCCGCCCACTGGCACATCTGAAGATCGGGCTGAAGAATCTCGCCCACCTGACCCGGCTGGTCCCCTCGGGCTATACCTAGGCGGCCAGGGGCCGCGCCTTTGCCCGCCGTCGGCGCAGTGGCCGGGCGGGGAGGGGCAACCCTGTCATGAAAGGCTGAAAACGGCGGCCGCCGGACGGATCGTGCCGAACCGGGGTGTCAGTCCCGGTCCTCTCGGGGCGTCGCCCCCTTGTTCCGCGCAGATCAAAAGGCCCCCGAGCGGGGTCGTGATCCGGTTTTCAGTGCTAGCGGGGCAGAGGATGCGGCGGGCAGGTTGACGAAAGATGAGCACGGCGTGCGTTGCGCTCAACGGGCCCAGTCGAAGGCCCGCGCCAGCAGCCGCTCCGCGTTTTGCGTGACCACAGGCCCATGCGCCATGACCATCTGGCGCACCGGCCAGGCGCGCAACCGCTTTAGCGAGTGGCGCAGGGCGCGGCGATTGGTAAAGGCGATGCGGAACTTGCGCGGCACCGTGGGCGCGGACGCGGTCATCAGGTCGATGCGTGCCACCGTCGCCCGCCAGCCGCGGTTCATCCCCTCGGGCAGTTGCTGCAACAGGTCGGTAAAGATCGCGGTGCCGCTGGGGCGATGAAAGAATACCACCTCCGTGGTGATCCGGTTGCCGGCAAAGACAAGCTGGTCCAGCGTGTCGGCCCAGTCCGGCGGGGGCACCTCGTCCAGCGGGTGATCGACCGCCACGCCGGGGGATTTCGCCTGCACGCCCGGCGCCGCATGAACCTGTGCCGCCGGGTAGGCCGAGGCCCAGCGCGCCAGAAAGCTGTGATGCAGGTCATTGGGCGCCACCAGGTGCCTCACCGGCCCCAGGCTGGCCAGGTCGCGGGCCAGGGCGGGATCGGGCGCGATGGGCGAATGCACCCACAGACCGCCGTCGGGCAGGCGGGCGACGCACATGCGGGTTGGGAAATCGAAACCTGCGGCGCCCCGGATCGGCGGGCCGTCGACTGTCCAGAGGTCGTGCCCCAGCGGGATCAGCCTTGTCATCACTTGCCTTTAGCGGATGAAATCAGAGAGTGTTTCATCGTATGGCTGTATGATTGACTTTGCAACGGCGTCTTGCGCTGGATGGTAGGGACCCGCCGTTGGGCCGGCGGGTCCCTGCAGGGGTGGCGTCAGATCGCCGCCAGTTCGCCTTCGAGGTCCTTCATCTCGGCCCCGCCGGCCATCAGGCGGCGGATCTCGTCATGGCTGAGCTCTCCGGCCTTGCCCGCGCCGATCACCTGCCCCAGCGCAAGGAAGGTATAGCGGTCGGCCACCAGCTGAGAGTGGATCTCGTTGTGGGTGATGAAGATGATGGCGATGTCGCCGCGCTTGCGTACGCGCTTGATCGTCTTCAGGACCTCCATCTGCTGCTTTTGCCCCAGGGCGCTGGTCGGTTCGTCGAGGATCAGCACCTTGGCGCCAAAGTAGATGGCGCGCGCGATGGCCAGCGTCTGGCGCTGACCGCCGGACATGGTGCCCACCGCCTGGGTCGGATCGCTGAAGTCGATGCCGATTTTCAGCATCTCGTCATGGGCGATCTTGTCCATTTCCGCCATGCGCAGGGTGCCCAGCGGGCCTTTCAGCTCGCGCCCCATGAAGAAGTTGCGCGTGACGCTCATCAGCTGGTTCACGGCCAGGTCCTGGTAGACCGTGCCGATCCCGGCATCCGAGGCATCGCGGGGCGAGCGGAAGTTGACGGGTTTGCCCTCGATGTAGAGCTGGCCAGAGGTGGGTTGGTGCACGCCCGCCAGCGTCTTGATGAGGGTGGATTTGCCGGCCCCGTTGTCCCCCAGGAGGGCGTGGACCTCGCCCGGGTAGACCTCGAGGTTGACGCCGTTCAGGGCCATGAAGGGGCCGAATTTCTTCACGACGTTTTCGACGCGGAGATAGGGTTCGGTCATGGGTCAGATCCCCCCCGTGATGCGTTTGCGGATACGTTCGTTGGCAAAGACCGCCGCCAGCAGGACAAGGCCTACGAAGACCCGGTAGAACGACCCGTCGAGCCAGGGAATGTAGAAGACCGCGTTGGCCACCAGTCCGAAGGTCACGGCGCCGAAGGCCACCCCGATCACCGAGCCGAAACCGCCGGTCATCAGCGTGCCGCCCACGACGGCGATGGCGATGGCGTTGAGTTCCATCAGGTTGCCCTTGGCCGCATCGGCGGTGTTGGTGTCATAGACCTGGCAGGCGGCGAACATGGTGGCGCAGAAGGCGGTGAACATGAACAGGCTGATCTTGACCTTGTTCACCGGCACGCCGTTGGCCCGCGCGCTGTCCTTGTTGTCGCCTGTGGCGTAGATCCAGTTGCCCATCTGGGTGCGCGACAGCACGAACCAGGCGCAGAAGGCGATCACGATCCACCACAGGAAGCGGGCGTCGAACCCGTCGACCCATTGCTCTCCGCGGCGGTTGATGTTGCCACCCAGCTGGAACCACAGATCGTAGAACCAGCCGAAGACCTCGCCGCCCAGGATCCAGGCGACCCAGCTTTCCTCCTTGAAATCGGGCAGGCCCGAGATCTGGGTGGACTGGTTGATGAGGCGGAAGCAGACCTCTGTCAGGCCGCGCAGGAAGAACAGGAAGGCCAGTGTCACGATGAAGCTGGACAGGCCGGATCGTACGACGATGGTACCGATCATCCAGCCGATGAACAGCGTCATGCACATGGTCAGGATGAAGGCGGTCAGCGGCGTCGCCTCTCCCATGCCGAAGGGCAGCCCCCATTTCAGCATCATGGCCATCGACATGCCGGCAAAGCCGATCATCGAGCCGATGGACAGATCGAATTCCCCGGCGATCATCAGCATGGCGGCGCCGGTGGCGATGATGCCGAACTGCGAGATGATGGCGATGTTGTTCTTCAGCCCCAACGCGTTGAACGCCTTGAAGTCCGAGGCAAAGGTGATCGCGGTCACGACGACGAGCATGACGATGAAGGCCCCGGCCTCGGGACGGCGCACAAGGCGCATCAAGGTGGATTCCTGCGTCAGTCGGTCCGCTTCGCTGCGGTCAGACATGAGACCCCCCATTCTGTAAGGATGTATCGAAAAAGGGGACAGGTGTTGCCGCCTGTCCCCGCGATGTTTCCGAATGTGCCCGCGATCAGCGGTTCACGCCCGCCTGCGATTTCACGTCGGCGGCGTTCGAGGCATCCACGAAGCCCGGGCCGGAGGTCACGTTGGCACCCGGCAGCATCCCTGCGTTGGTATTGTAGAGGTGCAGGACGATGACCGGCATGTAGCCTTGCAGGCGCTGCTGCTGGTCGATGGTGAAGGAGACGTGGCCCGCCTCGATCAGGTCCATCACGCCGGGGGAGAGGTCAAAGCAGGACAGGTGCACGTCGGCACCCACTTCCTCGACCGCTTCCCAGGCGGCTTCGCAGACGTGGGGGCCAACCGCCAGCAGGCCGTCGATGCTCTCATCCGCCTGCAGGGCGGCGGCGGTGCGGGTCTTGATCTGGGTGACGTCGTTCGACACGTCGATCTGGTTCAGCTCCTGCCCGAAGGCATCGAAATAGCCGGTGCAGCGGTCCACCAGTGCGGTGTTGTAGGCCTCCTGGTTGAGGCAGAGACCGTTGGTCACGCCTTCTTCCTTGGCGCGCTCACCGGCGGCCTTGCCGGCGTCGTATTCCGGCTGGCCGACGTGCATCAGCGCGCCCACGTCCTTGGAGTTCTCAAGCCCCGAGTTGATGGTGATGACGGGGATGCCCGCATCGACGGCATCGCGGATCGCGCCACCAAGCGCATCGGCGTCGGGCAGCGAGACGATGATGCCGTCCGGGTCGGTCGCGGCGGCGGCCTCGATCAGCTTGGCCATCGCCGACATGTCGCCCGAGGGGTCGAAGTTGTATTCCAGCGTCGCGCCGACGGCGGCGGCGGCGTCCTTTGCGCCTTTCTCGACCACCGGCCAGAACGGGTCGGTGCCCTGGGTGTGGGTGATCATGACATAGCGTTCGGCCGACGCGGCGGATGCCATTGCGGCAAGGGCCGCGGTGGCAAGCAGGATCTTTTTCATGGTGTCTCCTCCATTGGACAATTGCCCGTTTTTCCGGGCATTTGGTGCGGATCGGCTCTCTTCCGGAGCTGTTTTCCGGTAGAAAGCCTAGCAACGCCCCGGGGAGTTGTCAGCAATGGATTGATGCCTCCTCCCGTCCCCCCGCGGCGGGTGGCGTTATCGCTAACGACCCAAGGTCGCTGCGTCGAGGATTTCGGGCCGGTCGGCGGCAAAATTCCCTCATGGATGAGGGGCTGTGACCCCGCATCCTGAGAGGATTCCATCATTTCAGGCAGAAGTGGCGGAAACCCTTGCCTCGCGCCCGATGAGCGGCGGCGCGGCGTTCAGCGTCTCGATGGCGAAACCGGCAGCGGCCTTGTAGTCGGCCAGGAAGGCCTCGCGCTCGGCCGGGGGGATCACGGCGTCGATGTCGTCGAAATGCCCGCCGCAGCGTTCGTCGACAAGGTTGAGCAGGCCAAAGGGACCGGCGCCGCGATTGCGCAGGATCAGCTTGGACACCGGTTCGCAGAGACGGGCGTCATAGGCCTTCAGCGCGGCAGGTCCGGTGCCGTGCTCCAGCAGGCTGGCGCCCAGGGTGCGGGCGTCGATCACCGCCTGGCTGGCCCCGTTCGATCCGGTGGGATACATGGCATGCGCCGCGTCCCCCATCAGCGCCACCCGGCCTTGTACCCATGTCGGCACCGGGTCACGGTCGATCATCGGGTTTTCAAAGGCGCGCGAGGCGCCCCGGATCATCGCCGGCACGTCCAGCCAGTCATAGCGGAACTGCTCGAAGTGATGCACGAAACTGTCGATCGGCACCTCGCGGAACCAGCCTGTCTCGGTCCAGTCCTCATCCTCGCCCAGGGTGCGTTCGGCGATCCAGTTGATCTCGGCCAGCCCGTTCTCGTCTGGGGCGGAGATCGGGTAGATCACCATACGGTGCCGGTGCGTGCCGAGGCCGACAAAGCTGGAGCCGGTGCGGATCGGTTTCGCCCGCGTGGTGCCCCGCCACATCAGCGCACCGCCCCAGTGGATCGGCGGCTGGTCGGGGTGCATCTGGGCGCGGATCGCCGAGTGGATGCCCTCGGCCCCGATCAGCAGGTCGGCGGTGTCGGTGCGCGCGCCCTCTGCGCATTCCAGGTGCAGGGTCGCGCTGTCCTCGGTCTGGGTATAGCCCGCCGCGCGACAGCCGGTCTGCACCGCGTCGGGGCCAAGCCGGTCCAGCACGAGGTCGTAAAGCGCCATGTGGAACCGGCCACGGTGGACGGCGTATTGCGGCCAGTTGTACCCCGCCTCGAGCCCGCGGGGTTCGGCATGGATGTCGGCGCCGCTGAGCCCGACCAGCGCCCATTCGCGGGCGGGGACGCCGCAGCGGTCCAGCAGCTCTTCGCCGATGCCCAGGTCGAACAGTTCGCGCACCGCGTTGGGCTGCAGGTTGATGCCCACGCCCAGCGGTTTGAGCTCGCGCACCGCCTCGTAGACGGTGCAGGACAGGCCGATCTGGTGCAGCGTCAGCGCGGTGACAAGACCACCGATGCCGCCGCCTGCGATGATGACACGGGTCATTGCGCTCTCCGTTGCTGGGCGCTGATCTGGTATGCCAAAAATCCAGCCGAAGCAATTGGTTGCTACGTCGGGGCGAGTTGCGTGCCGCCCCGTGCATCCTGCGCGTGTGAGGACGGCTCAGCCGGCGGTCTGGATCTGTTCCATCAGCGCCAGCGACCGCAGCAGGTGGTCGCGCATCCGGGCGCGCGCCGCCTCGGCATCCTGCGCGGCGATGGCCGCGACGATGGCGGCATGTTCGGTGATCGAGCGTTCGCGGTTGCGGTCGCCCGTCTCGCCGGGCGCGGCGGGCAGGGTGAGCCGCATCCGCGGGATCAGCAGCGGGCCAAGGTAGTCCAGAAGGTCGGACATGTAGGCATTGCCGCTGGCCGCCGCGATCTGGCTGTGAAACCGGAAATCGGCCTGCGCGGTCTCGGCGGGCGCGGCATGGGCAAAGGCCTCTGCCGCCGCCTCTATCGCGGCCAGTTGCGCGGGGTTGCGCCGCTCGGCGGCCAGCGAGGCGGCGACCGCCTCCAGCCCCAGCCGCAGTTCCAGCACTGCCTTGACGTCCGAGAGGGTCTCCGTGGGCGGCAGGGCGAAGGCTTCGGCGCGGGGCGGCAGATCGGCCACCACAGGCGCGCCATCCGCGCCTGGGCGCAGCAGGCCCCGCTCCGTCAGGTCGTCCAGTGCCTTGTCGATGACCGAGCCGACGGTCACGAATTCGGCCATCAGCGCCTCGCGGCTGCCGGGGCTGTCGCCCGGTGCCAGTGTCCCGGCGCGGATCTTTTCGGCCAGCGTATCGGCGACCTGGTCCGCGATCTTTTGCATCCAGAGCGCGCGGCGGGAGGTGGCGTGACTCATCCGTTGCCCTCCGCCCGGCGTTCATGCCGGATCGAGGCCAGCAGCGACAGGCCGATCAGGCAGGCGCCCAGAAGGCCGGTGATGACCTCCGGCACATGGGTCAGCGACTGGGCGAACATGATGATCGACAGGACCAGCACGGAATAGAAAGCCCCGTGTTCAAGGTAGCGGAACTGCGCCAGTGTCTTGCGTTCGACCAGCATGAGGGTCATCGACCGGACGTAGAAGGCGCCAATGCCCAGCCCGATGGCGATCAGGAACAGGTTCTGCGTCAGGGCAAAGGCGCCGATCACCCCGTCGAAACTGAACGAGGCATCCAGCACCTCGAGGTAGAGAAAGGCCCCGAGGCCCCCGGTTGCGGCGGTGCTGCGGCTTTGTTCGCTGGCATCCAGCACATGGCCCACCAGTTCCACGGCGAGGAAGGTCAGAAGCCCGCAGACCGAGGCAAAGAGGAACTCTGCCCCCTGGCCCGCCGGAAGGCTGACGGTGAATCCGACGGCGACGGCCAGCACCAGCGCCACCTCGATGCCGCGGATCTCGGACCAGTCGCGCAGGCGGCTTTCCAGCGCCTTGACCCAGTCGACCTCTTTTTCCTCGTCCATGAAATAACTCAGCGCGACCATCATCAGGAAGGTGCCGCCGAAGGCGGAGATCGACAGATGCGCCCCTTCCATGATGTGGGCGTATTCCTGCGGTTCGCGCGCGGCGAGGATCAGTGCCTCGATCGGGCCGATGCGGGCGGCGATGACCACCACCAGCAGCGGAAAGACGATGCGCATGCCGAAGACGGCGATCAGGATGCCCCAGGTCAGGAAACGGTGCTGCCATTCCGGCGTCATGTCCTTGAGCTTGTTGGCATTGACGATGGCATTGTCGAAGGACAGCGAGATTTCCAGCACCGCCAGCACCGCGCCGATCATCAGGAAGGACAGCGCGCCGCCCAGGTGGCCGGTGCTTTGCCAGCCCAGCCAGAACGAGAGGATCAGGCCGACGATGGTGAACCCGACCGGCCATTTGAAATAGGGCAGGAGGTCTTTCATGCGACGCTCTCGGGCAGGGTGTAGACCGGGTTCAGCAGCGGTTCACCGGCGAAATGCGCCCTGAGGTTGTCGACGACCGTCTGTGCCATCGCGTCCCGCGTTTCCACCGTGCCGCTGGCGTGGTGGGGGTAAAGCGTGACATTGGGCAGGGCGGTCAGCGCCGGGTCGGGGTTGGGTTCGTTCAGGTAGACATCAAGGCCCGCGTTGCCCAGCGTGCCGGAGGTCAGCGCGGCGATCAGGTCGGCCTCGTTCACCACGGATCCGCGCGCGACGTTGATCAGCGTGCCTTGCGGTCCCAGCGCCTCCAGCACCTCGGCATTGATCATCCCCTCTGTTTCCGGCCCGCCGGGGACGATGACGATCAGGATGTCGGCCCATCGGGCCAGCTCCG
Source organism: Antarctobacter albus (assembly GCF_900101505.1). Taxonomy (GTDB): domain Bacteria; phylum Pseudomonadota; class Alphaproteobacteria; order Rhodobacterales; family Rhodobacteraceae; genus Antarctobacter; species Antarctobacter albus. The sequence continues at coordinate 345,586 of NZ_FMZI01000004.1, read as the reverse complement.
TCACCGTCTCGAAATAGGCGTGGTCCACGGGTTTGGGCCTGCGGCTGTGATAGCCCAGGCAGACCCGGAAAGGGGCCAGGCGGCTGGCGATGGCTTTGCCGATGGTGCCCAGCCCGGCGATGCCCACCTTCTTGCCTTTGAGCGCCGACAGAAGCGGGTACATCCCTTTGCGGCCCCAGTCGCCGGATTTGACATAGTCATGCGCGGCCACCAGATCGCGGCGGCAGGCCAGCGTCAGCATCACGGCGGTATCGGCCACGTCGTCACAGAGCGCGTCGGAACTGTTGGTCAGGGCGATGCCTTTTTCACGCAGCGCCGCGTCGTCGATGGACTCGAACCCCGCCGAAGAGCAGCAGACGATTTCCAGGTTGGGCAGATGTTCAAGGTCGGCGCGGGTCAGCGCGGCATGGCCGTTGGTGACGATGCCCCGGCAGCGCGGACCGTGTTCCGCCAGGAAGCCCGCCTTGTCCTCGGCCTCGTCGAGCCGGTGCAGGGTATAGGCGGCCTCCAGCTGTTCCATCGCCCTGGGCCGGGCGGGGTAGAGAACCAGAACGTCTTCCTTGCTCATCACGAGGCCTCCTTGATTGCGTCCCGCGCCGCGCGCCGTTCGGCCTGTACCTCCGGGTCAGGGTGCAGAGAGGCGGCCATGAGGTTGCGGGTATAGTTCATGCGCGGCGCGTCGAAGATCTGGGCGACGGGGCCCTGTTCGACGATCCGCCCGCCCTGCATCACCACCACCCTGTGCGCGAAATCGCGCACCAGCGGCAGGTCATGGGCGATGAAGAGATAGCTCAGCCCCAGCTCATCCTGGAGCCGGGTCAGCAGCTCGATCACCTGCGCCTGGATCGACACGTCCAGCGCCGAAACCGCCTCGTCGCAGACGATCAGTTTGGGTTCCAGCGCAAGCGCGCGGGCGATGGCGATCCGCTGCCGCTGTCCGCCCGAGAACTGGTGCGGGTAGCGAAACATGTGATCGGCGCTCAGCCCCACCTGTTCCAGGAGGTCGCGCACCCGTTCCTTCCACTGCGGTTTGGGCAGGATGTCGGGATGGATGGCCCAGGCCTCGGAGATGATCTGGTAGACCGACATGCGCGGGTTGAGCGATTGCGTCGGGTCCTGGAACACCATCTGGATGTCGCGGCGCATCTCGAAGAGGTCGCGCGCGGGCATGGTGACAAGGTCGCGCCCCTGCCACAGCGCTTCGCCCATGCTGGCCTCTTCGAGACGCAAAAGGCATTTCGCCAGGGTCGACTTGCCCGAGCCGCTTTCGCCGACGATGGCCACCGTCTCGCCGGGCAGGACCGTCAGGCTGGCGTTGTCCAGAGCGGCGAAGGCGCCGTAGTGCTTGCTCAGCCCGTTGATCTCGAGGATCGGCGCGATGCCGGTGTCCAGCGGCTGGGCCATGTCGCCGCCGCCGGGCACGGCGCCGATCAGCTTTTTCGTGTAGGGATGCGCGGGCGCGCGATAGACCTCTGCCGCGCTGCCCGTCTCGACGATCTGGCCCGAGTTCATGACCACCACGCGGTCGGCCACCTCGGCCACCACGCCAAGGTCATGGGTGATGAGCAGAAGGCCCATGCCGGTCTCGCGCTGCAACTCCTCCAGCAGGGCGAGGATCTGCGCCTGCACGGTCACGTCCAGCGCGGTGGTGGGTTCGTCCGCGATCAGGATGTCGGGTTTCAGCGCCAGCGCCATCGCGATCATCAGGCGTTGCCGTTGGCCGCCGGAAAACTGGTGCGGGTAGGCATCGACCTTGTTGGCGAAATCCGGGATGCCGACCCGTTCCAGCAGTTCCAGGCAGCGGGCGCGCGCCTTGTCGGCGGGCCAGCCGTGCGCCGTCATGATCTCTTCGATCTGGAAGCCGACGGTATAGACCGGGTTCAGGTGGCTCAGCGGATCCTGAAAGATCATGGCGATGCGCTTGCCGTTCAGCTGGCGGCGCTCTTCGCCGGACTTCTTCAGCAGGTCGGCGCCCTCGAAGAGGATCTCGCCCGTGACGATCTCTCCCGGGGGGCAGTCGATCAGGTTCATGATCGCCGAGGCCGAGACGGATTTGCCTGAGCCGCTTTCACCCAGGATGGCCAGGCATTCGCCGCGGTCGAGATGCCAGCTGACGTCGCGGACGGCATGGACGGTGCCCTGGGCGGTGTGGAAATCGACGGTGAGGTTTCGGACCTCCAGCAGGTGGCTCATTTCTTCTTCCTCGCGATTTCAAGCCGCCAGCGTTGCACCGGGTCCAGCGCGGTGCGCATCCAGTTCGACAGCAGGTTCAGCGACAGGGTGGTGAGGATGATGGCAAGGCCGGGCATGAAGGACAGCCACCAGGCGTTGGTCAGGTAGGGGCGGCCCTGGGCAACCATCAGGCCCCAGGTGATCTCGGGCGGCTGGATGCCGATGCCGAGGAAAGAAAGGGACGACTCGGCCAGCATGACAAAGGCGAAATCCAGCGTCGCGATGGTGACCAGCGTCGGGAAGACGACGGGCAGGATGTGGCGAAAGACGATCCGCCAGGTCGAGGCGCCCATGACCTGCGCCGCCTGCACGAACATGCGTTCGCGGATCTCCAGCACCTCGGCGCGGGTGGTGCGCAGGTAGACGGGGATGCGGGTGATCGCCAGCACGATGATCAGGTTCGTGACCGAGGGCGAGAGCATGTAGAGCACGATCACGGCGAGCAGCAGCGAGGGGAAGGACATGATCACGTCCGCCAGCCGCATGATGATCTGGCTGCCCAGTTTCGAGGTGTAGCCGGCGATCAGGCCCAGCCCGGTGCCGATGGCCATCGAAAACAAGACCGCGCCGGCGGCCACCATCATGGTGTTCTGCGCCGCGACGATGATGCGGGCCAAGAGCGGGCGGCCCAGGGCGTCGCCGCCCAGCCAGAATTTCCAGTCCTTCGAGAAGTCGAAGGGCGGCGCATTGCGGCCACGCAGGTTGTTGCGCATGGCCTGATCCTCAAGGAACATCGGCCCAAAGATCGCGCAGAGCACGATGACCGTCAGGAAGACCGCGGCACAGAGCGCGAACTTGTCACGCCAGAGCATCTTGAGGATCGACAGCCAGGCGGGCGGGGTCTCGGGGATGGTCCCGGAGTTTTCGGAGACGGCCATTGGATCAGTACCGGATGCGCGGATCGAGCACCGCGTAGAGGATGTCGATCAGGATGTTCATGAGGAAGATGGCGACGGCGGTGACGAAGATCGCCGCCAGCACCACGGTGAAATCGCGCTGCAGGATCGAGTCGATCATCAGCTTGCCGACACCGGGAAAGCCAAAGACCGTCTCGACCACCACGGCGCCGTTCAAGAGCGCCGCCGCCTGGTCGCCGATGACGGTGATGACCGGCAGCATGGCGTTGCGCAGCGCGTGGACAAAGATGATCGGCCGGTTCCTGACGCCCTTGGCGCGGGCGGTCTTGACGTAGGCCGAGCTGAGCGCGGTGATCATGGACCCGCGCACGATCTGCAGGATCAGGCCGAAGGGGCGGATGAACAGGACCGAGATCGGCAGGATCCAGTGCCAGACCGATCCGGTGCCCGAGGTCGGCACCCAGCCCAGGTTGACCGAGAAGATGACTATGGCGACGATGGCGATCCAGAAATCCGGGGCGCTTGCGCCGATCAGGGAAAAGAAGGTGGCGATGCGGTCGAAGAGGCCGCCGACCTTGAAGGCGGCAAGACTGCCCAGGACGATGGCCGCGGCGGTGACAAGCGCCATCGTGATCACGGCCAGTTGCAGCGTCCAGACAAAGGCGCGCAGCACCGCGTCCAGCGCCGGTTCCGATCGGCGGATCGACTCTCCGAAATCGAGGCGGATGAGGTCTCCGACATAGCGGCCGAACTGGACGATCAGCGGATCGTTGAGCCCGTGCAGCTTGCGGAACTGTTCGCGCGATTCAAGCGAGGCATCGACCGGCAGGTAGAGCGTGGTCGGATCGCCGGTCAGGCGCGACAGGAAGAAGACCAGGACGATCAAGGCGACAAGCGAGATGGCGCTGGCAATGGCGCGTTGTCCGAGAAAGCTTTTCATGGGAGGTGGCCTTGATGCTGTGCCGGGGGCAGGGGACCCGCCCCCGGCGTTGCGGGAACCTTACTTGAAGGCGATCTGCGACAGCTGAAGTTCGCTGTTCGTCTTGATGGTGGGCGCAAAGTCCAGGCGCGGGTTCACGCGGGAAAAGCCGACCATGTGGAACAGCAGGACATCGGTGACGGCCTCGCCGTGGATATAGGCAAAAAGCTCGCTCCACAGCTGTTCGCGCTTGTCGCCGGTTGCGGCGGTTGCGGCGGCGATCATGTCGTCGATCGTGGCGTCGGTGGTGCCGGACTGCAGGCCGTCCGAATGGTACTTGAAGTACATCGAGAAGACCGGGTCGCCGTTGGCGTTGTCATGCATCGCCTGCACCATCGTAGGGCCGCGATCCTCGGCGAAGGGCTTGGAGTAGAAGTTCTCCCACTCGGCCACCTCGTACATCTGCAGCTCCATGTTGAAGCCCGCATCCTGGAACATCTGGAGCATCGCCTCCATCGTCTCCAGCACGTTGCCGAAGTTGTTGGTCCGCCCGATCAGGGTGATGGTCTGGTCGACCGGCACACCGTCGGCCTTGGCCTCTGCCAGCAGGGCCTTGGCCTTGTCCGGGTCATAGGCATAGGGCGTCAGGTCGTGGTTGTAGCCAATGGTCGAGGGCGGTGTCATGCCCGTGGCCAAGAGGGTGCCATCGGCGAGGATCGTGCCGATGAATGCCTCGCGGTCGACGGCATGGTTCAGCGCCTGGCGCACCCGCACGTCGTTCAGGGGGGCGGTCATGTTGTCGACCCGCAGGTAGACGGTTTCCGAGTTCGGATAGGAATAGTCCATGTCCGGATCGGTGGCGTCCTGCAGGGCGATGTTCGGCGCGATGTCGGCCTCGCCGGTCTTGACCATCGCGGCGCGCACGGCGCTGTCCGAGCGGAAGACATAGGTCGCGCTTTGCACCACGGGCGCGTCGCCCCAGTAGTCATCACGCACGCTCAGCTTGATGTTCTGGCCGACGTTGTATTCGTCGAAGGTATAGGGCCCGGTGCCGATGGGCGTGTCGACGAAGCTGTCCATCGGGGTTTCCGAGGGTACCACCGTCATGGTCGACATCAGCAGCGGCAGGATCGGCTGGGCCGGGTCCGCGGTGATGTCGATGGTGTGTTCGTCGACGATCTCTGTGGTGATCTCCATGCCGCCAAAGAACTTGGCGCCGATTTCGCAGACGATGGCGTCGCCGGTGGTCCGCGCGATGGAATGGGCCACGTCCTCGGCGCCGAATGTGGTGCCGTCCGAGAAGGTCACGCCCTCACGCAGGGCAAAACGCCAGGTGCCGCCGCCCATGTCCTCCCAGCTGGTGGCCAGGCGCGGTTGCAGGCCCTCGCCCGGGACAAGCTCGGTCACGGTTTCAGAGATGTTCTGCTGGATGACGCGGCCGATGTTGGACCGCGAGGTCATGCAGGGTTCGACAACGTCCAGTTCCTCGGACAGGACGATGGTGACGGAATTGTCCTGAGCCAGCGCCGAACCGGCGATGGTTGATGCAAGAAGCGCCGCGCTGATGCGGCCGAACTTGTGGGTCATGGTTCTCCTCCCTATTCCCCGAATACCGGCACCCCTGACGGGCGCCTCTTTTCCGACCCGGTTCACTGCCGGGATCGGTATTTCGTTCAGGGTACGCCTCTGCGCCCCGATGTATATTCCAATCTTGAATTGATATGATCCACAAATTGGATCAATGTATGGCAACACGCTGCAAGGCTGCAGGAGGCGCCGTCTTGGCCAGGGCCGGTTTCGATCTTTACCAGTTGCGCTGTTTCGTGGCGGTGGCCGAAGAGCTGAACTTTCGCCGCGCGGCAGAGCGTTTGAACATCACCCAGCCGCCCTTGTCGCGGCAGATCCAGATGCTGGAACACGCGCTGGGCGAACAGCTGTTCGAGCGGTCCAACCGCGCGGTGCGCCTGACCCCGGCGGGGGACAGCCTGCTGGCCAGCGCCGGTGACATCCTGCAGCGGGCCGAACACGCGGCGCTGATGGTGCGTCAGGCTGCGCGGGGCGAGGCGGGGGACGTGGCGCTGGGCTTTGTGCCCTCGGCGGCCATCGACTTCGTGCCCCGCCTGGTCTCCGAGGTGCGCCGGACCCTGCCGCATGTCACGGTCAAGCCGATCGAGATGATGAGCTACGAGATCAACCAGGCGCTGCTGTCCGGGCGGCTGGACCTGGGGCTGACGCGGACCGCGCGCCGCCATGCCGAGATCGAGAGCACGCTGGTGGTCAGCGAGCCCTTCGTGCTGGCGATTCCGGCCGATCATCCGCTGGCCGGCAAGGCGCAGCCCGGTCTGGGCGATCTCGACGGGCTGCCCTTTGTCGGCTACTCCGCCGACCGCGGCGGGTTCCTGCGCGAGATGCTGGGCGCGGCTTTGGCGACCGAGGGGGTGACGCCCACGACCGTGCTGGAGGTCAGCCAGACGATTTCCGTGCTGGCCCTGGTCAACCGGGGGCTGGGGCTGGCGCTGGTGCCCAAGTCGGCGCAGACGGTGCAGATGGCCAACCTGGCTTACCGCGAGATCGTGACACCGGACCAGCTGCGCTCGACCCTTTATCTGACTGCCGGACCGAAGCGGCTGGAAACGCCGCTGTACCAACGGCTGAAAGCGGCGACGCTGCGGTCTCTGGAGCCGTTTCGCTGAGGCGCTGCTCATAGGACGGGCCGCCGGCGCGCGCTTTGCGCCATCAGGATGGTGGCGACGAAGATCACCAGTGCCCCGATCCAGGTGGACATGGCCACCACCTGCCCGAAGAACAGGTAGCCCAGTGCCGCCACGAAGGGCAGGCGCAGGAAATCCACCGGCCCGATCAAGGAGGCCTCGGCGTAGTAGAAGGCACGGGTGACGCAGGTCATGGCCAGCGCCCCCAGCACACCCTGCACCGCCAGCAGCCCCCATTGCGCCAGCGTCGGGTTGGACCAGACGAAGGCGGCGGGAATGGCGGCGACGGGCACGGTGGCGATCAGGTTCCAGGCGACCAGCGTTTCCGTCGAATCGCGGGCGGACATGGGTTTGAGGATCAGCTGGATCAGCGCCGTCAGCAGGGCGCCCAGCAGCGCGAATTGCAGCCCCAGGGAGATACCCGTGTCGCTGCCCGGATTCAGCACGATCAGCACCCCGGCGAAGCCCACCGCCACCGCGGCGATCCGCAGTGCGCGGGGCCGTTCCGACAGGAAAAGCCAGGCCCCGATGGTGACAAAGATCGGCGCGGTAAAGGCGATGGCGGTCACGATCGCCAGCGGCGCTGTGGCGAAGGCCACGAAATAGGCCAGCAGCGAGGCCAGTTTCAGCGCCGCGCGCAGGAAGTGCCGGAAATGATAGTTGGATTTCAGCATCCCGGGCCGTGACAGAATCCACGGAAGGACCACCAGCAAGCCAAAGAGCGAGCGTGTGAACCCCATGACGAAGGGATGCACCTCTGGGCTGAGTTGCCGTACGAGCACCGCGTCCACGGCCCCCAGCGCCGAGGCCAGCATCATGAGGCTGACACCCAGCAGCTCTTTCTGATCGCTTCTCAACCCCCACCGGCCTCCTCCTGCCAGGCTTGGCAGCGGGCGACGGATGGGTCGCCCGGCTGATGGCAGTGACTGTCACAGCGTCGCGTTGAATTGTCAAATTATTTTGAGGCCGGAGAGGATTTGAGAAATATTGCTTCAATAAAATCATTTCAAAACAGCAATATGCAGGACGATTATCCGACTTTCTGCGCTGCACGAATATCTCATTCAACTTGACAACTTTGGAAAATTGGCTGAACTCTGGCGCCTATCGAGGCCCCGGAGAAAGGACGGCGAGATCATGCAAGCCACGCCCACCCCGCAGGAAATTGCCTCTGGCATGGACGGGCTCTTGCGGCCCGATTCGGCTGGTGGGGCGCAGGCGCTCCTGCCCTCACCCTGTGTCCAGAATCACGCCGCGTTCCTGTCGCTGGGCGATGACGGTCTGTCCTGCCTCTGGTTTGGCGGCTCGCTGGAGGGGAAATCGGATATCTCGATCTGGCGGTCGGTGCTGCGTGACGGGACATGGAGCGCGGCGGAGAGGCTGACCGACGATCCCGACCGGTCCGAGCAGAACCCGGTGCAGTTCGACGCGCCGGACGGGCGGCGGCTGATCCTGCACACGGCGCAGCCTGGAGGAAACCAGGATCAATGCGTCGTGCGGATGCGCGAGGAGGGCGGCGCGCCACGCGACCTGCCGCTGCCGCGCGGCACCTTCATCCGTGCTCCCATCGTGGTTCGGGACGATGGCGCCTGGCTGATGGGACTGTTCCGCTGTGTCTCGCGCCCCGGCGAACGCTGGACCGGCAGCCATGACACCGCCGCGCTGGCGATCAGCGCGGATGCGGGCGAGACCTGGCGCGTGGTGGATGTGCCGGGCTCGATGGGCTGCGTGCACATGACGCCGGTGGTGCTGGGGGACGGCCACCTGGCCGCCTTCTTTCGCCGGCGCCAGTCGGATTTCGTGCACCGGACCGAAAGCCGGGACGGCGGCGAAAGCTGGAGCGAACCGGTCGCCACGGATGTGCCCAACAACAATTCGTCGATTTCCGTCATCCGGCTGGCGGACGGACGGCTGGCGATGGCCTGCAATCCGGTCAACGCCGAGATGTTCCCCGAGGCGCGGCGCGAGTCGCTTTATGACGAGCTGGGCGCGGGCGACGACCGGCCCAACGCGGCGGGCGGCTGTTACCCGATCTGGGGCGTGCCGCGCGCGCCGGTCATTGTCGCCCTGTCCAGCGACGGCGGCCTGACCTTTCCCGTGTGGCGCATGATCGAGGACGGACCGGGAGCCTGCCTGTCCAACAATTCCATCGACGGCGGGAACAGCGAGATGTCCTATCCTTCGCTCTTGCAGGATGACACGGGCGCCCTGCACCTGGCGTACACCTATCACCGGCGCGCGATCAAATACGTGCGGCTGGGCAAAGACTGGCTGGAGGGCTGAATGATCGGCATCACCATGGGCGACCCGGCAGGGGTCGGCCCGGAAATCATCCTCAAGGCGGTGGCGGCCATGGCGCCCGGCGACCGCGCGCAGACCCGGATCTTTGGCTGCCTGACCACGTTGCGCGCGGCCGAGGGGGCGGTGCGGTCGGGGCTGGACCTCGACGCGGTCGCGGTGACCGACATCCCCGTCGAGGGCGCGCCGCTGCCCTGGGGGCAGGCGGATGCGCGCGGCGGCGATGCGGCCTTCCGCTTCATGACCGCGGCGGTGGCGGCGGCCCTGACGGACGAGATCGGCTGTATCGTGACCGCGCCGCTGAACAAGGCGGCGCTGAACGCGGCGGGGCATCACTATGACGGGCACACGGGCATGCTGGCGCATCTGACCGACACGCCGAAGGCCTGGATGATCCTGGCCTCGGAACGGCTGAAGGTGGTGCACAACTCCACCCATGTATCCCTGCGCGACGCCATCGACCGGGCCACGCCCGAGGCGCTGCTGGAGACGATCCGGCTGGGCAACGCGCATCTCAAGCGGCTGGGCTATGACGCGCCGCGCATCGCCGTGGCGGGGATCAACCCGCATTGCGGCGAAGGCGGGCTTTTCGGGACAGAGGACGACACGCAGGTCACACCGGCGGTCAAGGCGGCGCAGGCCGAGGGCATCGTGGTGACCGGCCCGGTGCCCGCCGACACGCTGTTTCACCGCGCCTATTCGGGCGAGTTCGACCTGGTGGTCGCGCAGTACCATGACCAGGGGCACATCCCGGTCAAGCTGGTGGCCTTCGATACGGCGGTGAACGTCTCGCTGGGCCTGCCCATCGACCGGACCTCTGTCGATCACGGCACCGCCTTCGACATCGCGGGCAAGGGCATCGCGAGCCACGAGAACCTTGAAAAGGCCATCGCCTACGCGCGCAAGCTGGCCGCGGGGAGGGGACAATGACCCATGCCATAGAGGGGGTGCATTGCGCCGCCGCCACGCCCGTCACGCCCGCGGGGCAGCCGAACCTGCCGCTCTTTGCCGAACACTGCCGGTTGCTGCTGGAAGAGGGCTGTCACGGCATCGCCCTGCTGGGCACGACAGGAGAGGCGAACAGTTTCGGGCTGCACGACCGCATGGCGCTGGTCGAGGCGGCGGTAGAGCATGGCGTGCCCGCCGGGACGCTGCTGCCCGGCACGTCCTCGCCCTCGGTCGCGGACACGATCACGCTGACAAGACATGCGCTGGAGGCGGGCTGCAAGGGCGTCGTCCTGCTGCCGCCCTACTACTACAAGGGCGTGAGCGACGAGGGGCTGTTCCGTTTCTATGCCCGGGTGATCGAGGGCATCGGGTCGGACGCCTTGCGGGTGGTGCTCTACCACATCCCGCAGGTGACGCAGGTGCCGATCTCGCACGACCTGATCGACCGCCTGATGACCGCGTTTCCGGGGATCGTCTGCGGGATCAAGGACAGTTCCGGCGACATGGACAACATGACCGAGCTGTGCCGCCGCTTTCCCGACCTGGGGGTGCTGGCGGGCGCGGACCCGTTGATGCTGCCCCTGCTGAAGGTCGGCGGCGCGGGCTGCATCACCGCCACGTCGAACCTGCGATCCGACGCGCTGCGCGTGGTCTGGGAGGGGTGGAACGACCCGGCGCAGGCCGAGACGGTCGCCGCCGCGCAGGCGCGGATCGACGACTGGCGCGGGCTGACCAACGCCTATGTGCAACTGCCCACGGTCAAGGCCATGCTGGCGCGGTCGCGCGACGACCTGGGCTGGCTGAACCTGATGCCGCCGCTTGTCGAACTGGGCGAGGCAGAGCGGCGGGCGGTCTGGCTCCGGATGGAACAACTGGGCGGCTGAGGGAGGCTCTCATGGACATTTCACGCGCAATCACCCTGCATCTGCCCAAGCGTTTCGAGGTCGGGCAGGGCACGGCGGCCCGGCTGGGTGCCTGGGCGGGGGAGGCCCGCACGCTGGTCATCGCGCAGCCGGTGACCGCCGGGATGGTCGGCCTGTTGGGGCTGACGGGCGAGGTGCAGGTGTTCGACGGCGTGCAGCCGGAACCCAAGGACAGCGACCTGGACGCAGCGCTGGCCGCCGCGCGCGATTTCCGGCCCGAGCTGGTGGTGGGGCTGGGCGGCGGATCGGTCATGGATGTGGCCAAGCTGGTGGCGGCCCTGTGGGATTCCGACCAGGGGCTGGCCGAGGTGGCCGGGCCGAACAGGGTGGCGCAGAAATCCAGCCTGCTGGCGCAGGTGGCGACGACCGCCGGGACGGGGTCCGAGGGCGGCATCCGCGCGCTGGTCACCTCGACGGAGACGGGCATGAAGGTGGCCGTCGAAAGCCCGCACATGGCCGCCGACATCGCCATCCTCGACCCCGACCTGACGATGAGCGTGCCGCCCGCGGTGACCGCCGCGACGGGTGTCGATGCGCTGGCCCATTGCGTCGAGGCCTTTACCAACGTCAACGCCCATCCGCTGATCGACGATTACGCGCGCATGGGCATCCGGCTGGCCGGGCGGTTCCTGCGCCGCGCGGTGAGCGATGGCTCGGACGCGGAGGCGCGGGCGGGGATGCTGCTGTCGTCCTTTTACGGCGGGCTCTGTCTTGGGCCGGTCAACACCGCCGCAGGGCACGCGCTGGCCTATCCGCTGGGCACGCGGGCGGGCATTCCGCACGGGCTGTCGGTGGCGCTGCTCTTTGCCGATGTGCTGGGCTTCAACGCGCCCGCCGTGCCGGGCAAGACGGCAGAGGTGCTGGCGGCGCTGGGCCTGCCCGCCACCGACGATCCGGCACGGATCCGGGCCAGTGTGGCCGCGTATTGCGCCGATCTGGGCATCGAGATGTCGATGCAGGCCCATGGCGCGAAAGAAGGCGACCTGCGCGCCTGGGCCGAGGAGGCGCATGGCATCCGGCGGCTGATGGACAACAACCCGCGCGACATGGACGTGGACGCGATCGAGGCGATCTACCGCGCGGCCTTCTGAGGGCTCAGCCTGCCTCGCCCCGTTGCGGCTGGCCGGTGAACAGCCGGTCGCGCGAGCCTTGCAGGTGGGCGCGCATCAGGTCGCGCGCGTCCCCGGCGCGGCGGTCGCGGATCGCCTCGTAGATTTCCCGGTGCTCGGCATAGACGGCGGCCAGACCGTTGTTCGAGGCCTTGAGCGAGATGCCGTGGAACTGCATCCCCACGGCGATATGTTCCTCCAGCGCTTCCATCGCGGTGGCGAAATACTGGTTGCCGCTGGCCCGTGCGATGGCGCAGTGAAAGGCGAAATCCGCGTCCTCGCGGTGGCGCGACTGTTCGGTGGCGTCGCGCATCAGTTTCAGCGCGGCCTCGATCGCCGCCAGCCCGGCGGCATCGTGGCGCTCTGCGGCGCTGGCGGCGGCCTCGGGCTCCAGCGTCAGGCGGAATTCGTAGCAGCGTTCCAGGTCGGCGATGCTTTGCAGGTTGCCGAAACCCAGCGGTTCGCGCAGGCCGGACTGGCGCACGAAGCTGCCCGCCCCGCGCCGGGAATAGATGAACCCCTGTTCGCGCAGCTTGCGCAGCGCCTCGCGGATCGTGGGGCGCGACACCTGGAATTCGGCGGCGAGGTCGTTTTCCGTCGGCAGACGCTCGTTCTCGCCATAGGCGCCGGACTTGATCGAACGCACGAGCTTGTCAAAAACGTCCTCGGACAGGCTCTTGCGCTTGGTGCGGGTGGTCTTGTCAGCCATGCGCCCGCGCTCCTTCGGTCATGGCGGCAAGGCGCAGGAACGTGTCGGGGGTGCCGAAACCGCCGGACTTGGTCACGATGCTGCGGGGACCGACCCGGCAGCAGGGCAGGCCGGGCAGGATCTCGCCCGCCACGGTCATGACGTCGATGCCCATAGCATCCAGTGCCGCCTCGGCGGTGGCGCCGCCGGTGATGACCACCGTGCCCGCCCGGTCGAGCCAGGGCGCGAGGCCGCCGGCAAAACGCTGGGCAGCTTGTGCGGGCGGCGTTTCGGGGCCGTCCGTCATCTGGATCAGCGTCACCGGCGCAGCGTTGTTCGGGGGCGGCGGAACGACCCCGGTGGGCGCCGTGACATGCACAAGGTCGGGCCGCGCGGCGCGCAGGGCGGCGACCTGTTCCAGCGTGATCGGATCGGTAGAGCCGACGGCGATGGTCAGCGGGCCGTCCAGGTGCGGAACGGGTGCAGGCGCCTGATCCCCGCGCAGCGCCAGCGCGAGGCCGCGCGCACCGACAAGGATCGTGCCCGGGGCTGCGGCGGCAAGGGCGGCGCGCATGTCCTCTGCCGTGAGGGTGTCGGGGATCGTGGCGGGCCGTCCGCCAAGGGCGGCGGCCACGTCGATGGGGGTGTCCACGCCAAAGCCGCTGACCTGGCCCGCGCGCACGATCCGCCCGAAATCGGGGATCGCCGGGGCCACCAGCAGCGGGCGGTCCGGAAGGGCCGAAAGCTCTGCCGCGATGTTGCCCTTGAGCCGCGAATCCACCTTCTTGAACAGGCGGATGCCCCCGGGCAGCGAGGCCAGCACCCGGGCCACCCTTGCGCGCGCCTGCTCTGCCGGGATCTCGCGGGAGCGGGTCGAAACGGCGAGGATATCGTGCGGATGTTCCAGCGCCCGATCCAGCGCCGCGACGCTGGTGGCGACAACGACCCGCGCAGGCCCGGCCAGCGGCGCCGCGCTGTCGAGCGCGCCGGTCAGATCGTCGGCGATGATGACGGTGTCCTGCATCTGCTATGGGCCAGGTAAATTTGTCTGATCTTCTTACGATTTTGTTTTTAGGTCAAGGCCTTGTTGTCTTGAATGTGTAAGGTTGTCGGGCAGCTGTCCCGGCTCAGTTCATGTAGGTTCCGCCATTGGCGTTGATCGTCTCTCCGGTGATGAAGCCCGAGGCATCGGAGGCGAGAAAAGCGACGATCTCGGCGATCTCTTCGGGTGTGCCCAAGCGGCCCAGTGGCACCCGCGCCGTGACGGTCTTGCGGTACTCCGCACTCCACTGGTCGGACATATCGGTTTCAACCGGACCGGGGCAGACCGCGTTCACCCGGATGCCATTCGGCGCCATTTCCTGCGCCAGGTGCATGGTCAGGTAATTGACCGCCGCCTTGGAGGCGCCATAGGCGGGGGCGGCGTTGCGATGTGGCGTCTTGGCGGTGGTCGAACTGACGTTGACGATGCTGCCGCGCCCCTGTGCGATCATCGTCGGCAGGACCGCGCGGCAGAAATGCAGCGTTCCGTTCAGGTTTACGTCCATGACCCGCTGCCAGTCGTCCAGCGGCATTTCCAGTGTGGAGGACCGGGTGTTGATCCCGGCGTTGTTCACCAGCACGTCGATCCGTCCGAACCGTGCCAAAGTGGCTTCGACGGCGCGGCTCGCCGTTTTTGGGTCAGCCACGTCACCGGCAAGGATCGCTGCCTGTGCGCCGTATGCGGTGACCTCCTGGGCTAGCTCTTCCAGCTTGGCGGTATCGGTGCCATGTAACAGAACATTCATGCCTGCCCGGGCCAGTCTCAGGGCAGAGGCCCGCCCGATGCCCCGGCTGGCGCCGGTGATGAGTGCCACGTCTGTCATGGCCTGCCTCCCCTGCCGTGCCGATCACCGGAGCGTATCGGCCCCGTGACCGGGGGCAAGGCCCAAAGCCCGCGCGGCGCCTCTGGCGCGCGGGTTGGGGTATTTTTGCCAAGAAGAAGCCCGGGGCCGCCTCAGAGGCTCAGCAGGCGCTTGGCGTTTTCCTTGAGAATCAGTGGACGCACTTCGTCGCGGATGTCCAGCTCCTCGAAATCCTTCAGCCAGCGATCCGGCGTGATGGCGGGCCAGTCCGAGCCGAAGAGCATCTTCTTCTTCAGGATCGTGTTGGCGTATTGCACGAAGATCTTCGGGAAATACTTGGGCGACCAGCCGGACATGTCGATGTAGACGTTGGGCTTGTGCTGGGCGACCATCAGGCCCTCTTCGGTCCAGGGGAACGAGGGATGCGCCAGCACGATGGGCGTGTCCGGGAAATCCACCGCCACGTCGTCGACATGCACCGGGTTCGAATATTTCAGCCGCATCCCCATGCCGCCGCGCATCCCCGATCCGACGCCGGTCTGGCCGGTGTGGAACAGCATGACCGCGCCTTCCTCGGCAATCGCCTCGTACAGGGGATAGGCCCAGCGTTCGTTGGGGTAGAAGCCCTGCATCGTCGGGTGGAACTTGAACCCCTTGACGCCGAACTCCTTGACCAGGCGGCGCGCCTCGCGGGCGCCGGCCTTGCCCTTGGAGGGGTCGATGCTGGCGAAGGGGATCAGGATGTCGTCGTTCTCGGCGGCGATCTGGGCCACTTCCTCGTTCGAGTAGCGGCGGAAGCCGGTCTCACGTTCGGCATCGACGGGAAAGATCACCGCGCCGATCTTGCGTTCGCGGAAATACTCGGCCGTCTGCTGGACCGAGGGCAGCATGCCGGAGGCGCCCGCCGGGTTCTTGAAATACCTGGCCATGCCGGCCTGGAACTCGTCATAACCGTCGTCGCGGGGGCCGCAGCAGGGTTCCTCGGCATGGGTGTGGATGTCGATGGCGATCAGATCGTCGACGTTCATCATGGTCTCTCTCCTATGCCTTCGGTCAGCTGGTGGGCGCCTGCACCTTGGCGGCGCGCTTTTCCAGGAAGTCCTTGAGGCGCTGCTTGGCCTCGGGCGTCATGGTGGCCAGCGAGGCGACCATCGCCTCTGTGAAGAGCCCGTCATCGGCGGACATGTCCGCGATGCGGGGCAGGGCGTTGAGAATGGCGTAATTGGTGAACTCGGCGTTTTCCGCCATGCGGTGCGCGATCTGGCGCGCGCGGGTCAGGGCCGTGCCGTCCTCGACGACGTAGGACACGCCGCCCCAGCGTTCCATGTCACTGGCCGAAACCGACCGCCCGGTCAGCATCATGTCGCCCATCCGCGCCGGGCCGATCAGACGCGAGATGCGGACAGAACCGCCGCCGCCGACGAAGATGCCGCGCGTCCCCTCGGGCAGGGCGAAAAAGGCGCTTTCCTCGGCCACGCGGATATGGGTGCTGGAGGCCAGCTCGAACCCGCCGCCCACGGCCGCGCCGGTGATGGCGGCGACGAAGGGGATCTCGCCCAGTTCGATGCTCTCGAAGGTGCGGTGCCAGAGGCGCGATCCCTTGACCGCCTCGAACAGCGGTTTCTCGGAATGCTCGGCCAGGTCCAGCCCGGCGCTGAAGTTCTTGCCGTGACCGTGGATCACGCCTGCGCGGGCCTCGGTGGTGGCGCGGGCCACGGCCTGGCCCAGCGCGATCACGAAACGGTCGGAGAGCGCATTGCGCTTGTCCGGGCGGTTCAGCCCGATGACGGCGATGTCGCCGTCCAGTTCATAGGTGATCAGGCCGTCGCCCATCGTTTCCGGTTGTGCCGTCATGTCGGAAAACTCCTCCCCAGGGTGCCGCGCTGGCGGTAAATTCGTTTCCAAGTAAACAATTTCCGCCGCCGGAGTCAATCGGGCTTGCGCCTTGGGCTGGTGGCATATCCGCTTTTCCTTGCGGGGCTTCTGGTATACCAAAATGACGAAACGAGGCGCCGGGGAGGACGCATGAGTGATCTGAAACTTGCCGCGGGCATGTCGCGGCTGGGCACTGAATCCGCCTTTGTCGTGCTGGCGCGGGCCGGAAAGCTGGCCGCCGAGGGGCGCGACATCATCAACCTGGGTATCGGGCAGCCGGATTTCGCCACGCCCGAGCACATCGTCGAGGCCGGGATCAAGGCGCTGCGCGACGGCCATCACGGCTATACGCCGGCCAATGGCATTCCTGCCCTGCGCGAGGCGGTGGCCGCCGACCTGCACCGCCGCCACGGGGCAGAGGTGAACCCCGACAACGTGGTTGTGGTGCCGGGTGGCAAGCCGACCATGTTCTTTGCCGTCCTCATGTTCGGCGAACCGGGGGCGGAGATCATGTACCCGAACCCGGGATTTCCGATCTACGAAAGCGTCATCAAGTATTCCGGCGCCACGCCGGTTCCCATCGCGCTGAAAGAGGAAAACGATTTCGCCTTTTCCGCCGAGGAGGTGCTGGGCCAGATCACCGACAAGACGCGGCTGATCATCATCAACTCGCCCGCCAACCCGACCGGCGGCGTGACGCCCAAGGAAGAGATCGACAAGCTGGTCGCCGGTCTGGCTGACCATCCGCATGTGGCGCTGATGTCGGACGAGATCTATTCCAACATGCTCTATGGCGGTCGTCAGCATGTGTCCTTGCTGAACTATCCCGAGATCCGTGACCGGCTGATCGTGCTGGATGGCTGGTCAAAGACCTATGCCATGACCGGCTGGCGCATCGGCTACGCGGTCTGGCCGGATGCGCTGGTGGATCACGCGACGCGGCTGTGCATCAACGACCATTCCTGCGTGAACGCGGCGACGCAATACGCGGGGATCGCCGCGCTGGAAGGGCCGCAGGACGCGGTGCGCGAGATGGGCGCTGCCTTCGACGCGCGGCGCGAGGTGATCGTGCGAGAGCTCAACGCGCTGCCCGGCGTGCGCTGTGCCGATGCGGCGGGGGCCTTCTATGCCTTCCCGAATGTCGAGGGCACGGGGTTGACCTCGAAAGAGGCCGAGACACGCTTTCTCGAAGAGGCGGGCGTGGCCACGGTGGCCGGCACGTCCTTTGGCGCCTGGGGAGAGGGCTATCTGCGCTTTTCCTACGCCAATTCGACCGAGAACATCCTGGAGGCGCTGGCGCGCATCCGAAAACTTCTGTGAAAGGGGCCAATGCCATGAGCGATACGCAACTGCTGATCTGCGGAAAAAGCTTCAAGCAAGACGAGCGTGACCGGCTGAGCACGGCCTATCCGGCGGTCTTCGTCGACGGGCCGGGCGACATGGCGGGGCTGGATTCGACCCTGCGCGCCAGCATCCGCGCGGTGGCCTACAAGGGGCACGCGCCCTTCGGGGCCGAGCAGATGGACCTGTTCCCGCAACTGGGCGTGATCGCCAATTACGGTGTCGGCTATGATGCCATCGACGTCGAGGCCGCCAGCGCCCGCAGCATCGCGGTGACCAACACGCCGGACGTGCTGTCGGACGACGTGGCCGACCTGGCGGTCGGGCTGATGATCGCCCAGGCGCGGACGATGATCCGGGGCCATGCGCATGTCGCCTCGCAGCGCTGGGCGAAGGAAGGAGAGATCCCGCTCAATCGCAAGGTGTCCGGCTCGAGTGTGGGGATAGTGGGGCTGGGCCGCATCGGGCGCGAGATTGCGGACCGTTTGGCGGCCTTCAAATGCGAGATCCACTATTCCTCGCGCTCCGAGAAGGAGACACCGGGCTGGACCTATCACCCGGAAGTGGTGTCGCTGGCGCAAGCGGTGGATTTCCTGGTGATCGCGCTGGTCGGCGGGGCCGAGACCAAGGGTCATGTGACCCGCGAGGCGATCCAGGCGCTGGGGCCGCGCGGCGTGGTCATCAACATATCGCGCGGGACGACCGTCGACGAGGGCGCGTTGCTGGATGCGCTTGAAGCGGGCGAGATCGCCGGGGCGGGGCTGGACGTCTACGAGAACGAGCCCAATATCGACCCGCGCTTCCTGAAGCTGGACAATGTGGTGTTGCAGCCGCACCAGGGGTCGGGGAGCGTCGAGACGCGGACAGCGATGGCGGAACTCCAACTGGCCAATGTGGCGGCTTTCCTGAAGGGTGAACCGCTGGTGACGCCGGTCAACTGAGGGCGTTCGGAAGGGTGGGTTGAAACAACCCACCCTACGGAGACGGATCCGCCGGATCTCACATGACCTCGGTCAAGGCAACGGGGCACCTGTTGCGCCATCTTGCGCGCAACAGGAGGGACGCCCATGAAAATGCTCATCGCCTATGCCTCGACCGAGGGGCAGACCCGCAGGATCGCCCGGTTTCTCATGGACCGGCTGGCCGATCAGGGACATTCGGTCGAGCTGTTGCCCGTTACTGAGGCCGCGGACATCGACCTGACCCGGTTCGACCGGGTGATCCTGGCGGCCTCGGTCCACCTGGGGCATTACCAGAAGGACATGGGCGAATTCGCGGCCAGGCATGGGGCCGCGCTGGACCAGCTGCCGGTGCTTTTTGTCTCTGTCTCGCTGGCCGCCGCCGGGCATGACGCCGAGGAATGGGCCGACCTCGACCGGATCGTGTCGGATTTCGCGCAGGCGACCGACTGGCATCCGAAGAAGGTGGTGCAGGTTGCGGGCGCCTACCGGCCCTCGGAGTACGACATCTTTCGCCGTTTCGTCATGCGCCGGATCGTGGCGGCCAAGGACCCGCAGGCCGACCCGGACAAGGATCACGAATACACAGACTGGCAGGCGCTGGGCGCGGCCCTGGATGACTGGCTGTCCGCCAAGGGCTGACACCCAATGGGCAGAATCGGTTAGGCTTGCCCCTAGGAACCCGCGCAAGGCGGGGGCACAAGGGGAGGAAGACCATGACACAGCGCAGCACCGAGGGCCGGGGGCGCCGCTATGACAGCGTGCTCGACACGATCGGAAACACACCCGCGATCCGCATCAACCGCATCGCGCCGGACCACGTCACGGTCTATGTCAAGTTCGAGGCCTTTAACCCGGCGGGCTCGGTCAAGGACCGTCTAGCCATCGGGATCATCGAACAGGCCGAACGGGATGGCACGCTGAAACCGGGGCAAACCGTGGTCGAGGCGACCAGCGGCAATACCGGGATCGGGCTGGCGATGGTCTGTGCCGCCAAGGGCTATCCGCTGGTGGTGACGATGGCCGAGAGTTTCTCGGTCGAACGGCGCCGTTTGATGCGGTTCCTGGGGGCCAAGGTGGTGCTGACACCCAAGGCACTGAAGGGCTTTGGCATGTATTCCAAGGCCAAGGAACTGGCCGAGACGAACGGCTGGTTCCTGGCCAGCCAGTTCGAGACCGCAGCCAATGCAGACATCCACGCCAGCACCACCGGGCGCGAGATCATGGCCGATTTCGACGGCGAGCGGCTGGATTACTTCGTCACCGGTTACGGCACCGGGGGCACGGTGACCGGCGTGGCGCGTGTGCTGCGCAGGGAACGCCCGGACACCAAGATCATCCTCAGCGAACCGGCGAATGCGGCGATTGTCGGGTCTGGCTATACGAACACCCGCAACGAGGCGCATCAGCCCACCGAGAGCCACCCGAATTTCGAACCGCACCCCATCCAGGGCTGGACCCCGGATTTCATCCCCTGGGTGCTGCAGGAAAGCATCGACAAGGGGTATTACGATGACCTGGTGCCGGTGCCGGGTCCCGATGGCATCGCCTGGTCGCGGCGGCTAGCCGCGGAAGAGGGGATCTTTACCGGCATTTCCGGCGGGGCCAGCTTTGCCGTGGCGATGAAGGCGGCAGAAAGCGCGCCGGAAGGCTCTGTCATGCTGGTCATGCTGCCGGACACCGGCGAGCGCTACCTGTCGACGCCGCTGTTCGAAGGGCTGCCGGAGGACATGACCGAAGAAGAAATGGCGATCTCGCTGTCGACCCCCACGGCGCAGATGGCCGCGGAATAGCAACGTGGTGCGCGCCCCGGGCATGACCCGGGGCGCGCGGATACCGCAGGGGCGCGGCGCGGGCTCGTCGGCGGATTGTCGCGGATGTCGGCCAAAAGGCGCGTTGAGGCCAAGACCCTGGCGCGGTCAGTCCAAGACTGCCGCGCGACCGCAGGATTAAGCTCTGGGAACCAATTCACTGTTCCCAGGAGCATTCATGCAACGATTTTCGACACTTGCAGCCGCAGCCCTGATCTGTTTCTCGGCTCCGGCCTTCGCAGAGGACGCACCCGAGAAGTGCTGGCAGTCGGCGGTCAGTACCATTCTGTCCAATGACAACGACAATCACACCGGATACGCGACCTGTCTTGCCGCCTGCGAGGCGGACGAGGCCTGCGCGGCCTGGAATTTCCGCCCCCACAGCTTTGACTCGTCGATGGCCGGGCACTGCCAGTTGCTGGGCGATGTCTACAAGACCGAAGCCTCAGACCGCGCCTTTTGCGGCAAGATCGCACGCTGAACCGAGAGGAAACCGACCATGTTCCGCACGCTTTTCCTGATGGCCACGGTCTGCATGACCGCTGTGCCGGCCCTGGCCGAGGACTACGAGCACTGCAAGCTATTGCCCGGGTCCACCTCTGCCGTGTTCAACTATGAGCAGGTCGGCCCCGCCGCCTGCGAGCAGCTTTGCCGCGATACCGAGGGCTGCATCGCCTGGTCCTACACGCCGCACAACTTCAATCCGAAGTCGGCGCCCGGCGAGTGCCGGACCCTTGCGGACGTTTCGGATGACGAAGGCAGCGATCGCGACTACTGCGGTTTCCTGGATCCGGATGCCAATATCTGAAACGCGGCGCAGCCGATGCCGTGTTAACCTGGCGTCATGACGGAGATTCGGTCCGATACGAAGCTGGCCGGCGCGCCGCCTGTGCGGTTCTCGGCCAGTCACCTGCCGCCCGCGCACCGGATGGAAATCTGGCGCGAGGTCTTTGGCCGCGAGGTGATCCGGCTGGACATGGCGCCGCTGGAGGACGGCCCGATCTTTCATGACGCGGTGTTCCGGGATTTCGGCTCGGCCGCGCTTGGTCTGGGCGTCGTTTCCTCGATCAGTTGCGAGCGGACACCCGAGCTCTTGGGCGATGGCAACAACGATATCATCCTGCTGATCCCGATCGAAGGCACCGTCAGCCTGCAACAGCGTGGGGCAGAGCTGGTGGCCCGGTCCGGTGATGTGCTGGTGCGGCGGTCCGACGATGCGGGCCGCACCCTGTCCAGCAGCGGACGTTACATGACCGTCACCCTGCCGGCCCGAGCGATGGAATGCCGGGTGGCCGACATCGACCGGCTGACCATGACCGTGCTGCCCCGTGGAACCAACGGGCTGAGCCTTTTGACCGGCTATGTCCGGATGCTGATGGCAGAGGACCGGATCGATCCCGCGACGCTGGAGATGATCAGCCTGCATATCGCGGACCTGGCCGGCTGTGCCATCGGTGCCCGCCGCGATGACTGGCATATTGCCAACCAGCGCGGCCTGGCGGCCGCCCGCCTGCGCCAGATCCATGCGGCGATCCGGTTCGGCGCGGCGAACGAGGGGTTCGGCATCGCCGAGGTGGCGGGCGCCATGCGCGTGACGCCGAGCTATATCCGCAAGCTGCTGGCCAGCGAGGGCGACACATTCACCGCGCTTGTGCTGGCGCGCCGCCTTGACCTGGCGTTCGAAGCCCTGTCGGACCCGGCCCGGGACGCCGTCCCGATCAGCCGCATCGCGCTGGAGGCCGGGTTCGGGGATGTGTCCTATTTCAACCGGGCCTTCAGGAAACACTATGACGCCACGCCGCGCGACATCCGCGCGGCGCGCAAGGGGTAGCGGTCCGGGCGATCAGATGGACCCGGCCTCGACCATGTAGTTCGACGCGGTGCACATCGCGCTGTCGTCGGAGGCCAGGAACAGCGCCATCCGTGCCAGGTAGACCGGCTCGATCAGGTCCGGGAGGCATTGCCGCTGGCGGTGCTTGTCGATGGCCTCGGCCGTGACCCAGAGCTCTTTCTGCCGTTCGGTCATGATCCAGCCGGGCACGATGGCGTTGACGCGGATATTGTGCTCGCCGAGGTCGCGGGCCATCGTCCGGGTCAGCCCGTGCACGGCGGATTTCGCGGTGGTGTAGGCGGGCATTCCGCCACCCGCTTCCCACCAGCTGTTCGATCCCATGTTGATGATCGAGCCGCCGCCGGCCTCGATCATGCCGGGCGCGACGGCCTGGATGGCAAAGAACTGGTGGCGGATGTTGGTGGCCATGCGCTCGTCCCAGTATTCGGGGGTCACGTCCTGCCATGTATGGCGGTCGTCGCGGGCGGCGTTGTTGACCAGCACCGTGGCGGCGCCCAGTTTATCGGCGAGACGGGCAAAGCTGGCCTTGAGCTGGTCGATCTCGCGCAGGTCGCAAAAGTCGAAGAGGACCTCTCCGTCGGTCTCGGCGGCGAGTTTTTCGCCGGCCTCGCGGTCGAAATCGACAAAGCCGGTGCGGGCGCCCTGCGCGGCGAAGGCGCGGACCATCTCGGAGCCGATGCCCGAGGCGCCACCGGTGATGAAGACGGTCTTGCCCTTGAGGCTGGGATAGATCGCGAAATCTGGCATGTTGTTCTCCGTGGTTGGCGGGGAAGGGGGCGTTGCCCCCTCTGCGCGTTCCGCGCATTCACCCCCAAGGTATTTTTCAAACCAAAGAAACCCGGGGCCTGTTTCAGGCGGGCAGGTCGTCTTCGAGGAAGTAGCGGATGTTGTCTTCGAAGCTGGTGTCCGGTTCGAGACCGAGGCGCGCGGCCTTTTGCGGGCGGATGTCGTTGCGCCAGCCCTTGAGGATGCCCGCGATCTCGGGCTGGGGCTCCCAGGTGATGAGTCTGGCGGGTTCCGGTCCTGCAACGGCGGTCATGGCGTCGATCATCTGGCGTATGGTCCAGACCTGGCCGGGCATGGTCATGCAGTGGTTCAGCCCCAGGTCCTCGCGCGGGATTTCGGCGCCCTTGACCAGGTTTTCCACGCATTTGCGGGGGCTGAGGTAGAAATGGTGGAAATCCATATCCACCGGGCAGTTGGCGGCCTGGCCCTGCAGTGGTTCGCGAAAGATCGAGGACATGAAGCCCGAGGCGGCGCGGTTCGGTTTGCCGGGGCGGACCGAGATTGTCGGCAGGCGAAAGCCGCGCCCGTCGATGAAGCCGCGCCGGGAATAGTCGTTCAACAGCAGTTCCCCGATGGCCTTCTGCGTGCCGTAGCTGATCTGCGGGTTGAGGAAGCTGTCGTCGGTGAAGGGCTGGGGCACCTCGCCGCCGTAGACGGCGATGGAGGAGGTGAAGACCACCACCGGCTGTGTCCCCAGCGCGCGGGCGCGTTCCAGCACGTTGAGATGGCCGTGCAGGTTGACCTTGTAGCCGAAGTCGAAATCCTCTTCGGCATGGGCCGAGACGACCGCTGCCAGCAGGTAGATCACGTCGGTGTCCGGCGCGATGGCTTCGGCGGCGGAAACGGGATCGGTGATGTCGGCCTTTTGATAGGCGACCTCGAACGGCGCGTCGATTTCGGCGGGGGTGACGACATCGGCCAGGGTCAGGCGGGTGATGGGCTTGCCGCGCAGCGTGCCACGCTTTGCCAGCAGGCGGGCGAGTTTCTGGCCGACGAGACCGGCGCCGCCGATGATGAGGATGTTCATGGGGTCTCTCCTTGGTCGAAGATCTGCGGCGCCAGCGCGCCGGGGTGCTGGATGACCTCTGCCGCCAGATGGGCGGCGCGGGACATGGCGGTGCCGAGGCTGGCGCCGGTGGCGCGCGCGGCCAGGAACCCGGCGCCGAAACTGTCGCCCGCCGCCGTGCTGTCGGTGATTTTCGTCACCTCGGGCGGGGTGGTGGTGACCGTGCCGTCCGCCTCTGACCAGCCGTGGCAGGGCGCCTCGCCGTTCTTGATCACCACGCAACTGGCCCCGGCGGCACGATAGCGTTGCAGCGTGTCCTCGGGCGTGGCGTCCTGGAAGGCCAGTTGTTCCTCGTCGAAACTGGGCAGCACGGTATCCGAGACGGCAGCGCCCATGAGCAGGCCCGAGCGCATCGCCTCGGCGCTTTCCCACAGACGCGGGCGCAGGTTGGTGTCAAAGGCGATATGGGCGCCCGCTGCCCGCGCCCGTCCCAGCGCGGCGCAAAGCGTCCTGCGGGCCTCGGGTGCGAGGATGGCCAGGGTGATCCCCGAGAACTGGATCACGTCGCGTTCGGCCATGACCTCGTCCAGCCAGGCGGGATCATCGGCGAGCGTCTTGGCCGCGGACTGGCCGCGCCAGTAGGAAAAGCTGCGTTCACCGTCGCGGGTCTGGATCATGTAGAGGCCGGGCGTCCGGGTCGGGTGGCGTCGGATCGCGTCGTTGGAAATGCCCTGCGCCCCGATGAACCGGGCGAGGTCATCGGACATTCCGTCCTCTCCCAGCACGGTGCCATAGCTGACGGTCCATGTGGCGGGCAGCAGGCGGCGCGCGTACCAGGCCGTGTTGAAAGTGTCGCCGGCATAGCCCAGCCGGAACAGGCTGGGGTTCTGCGGCGCCGGGGCCATTTCGACCATGATTTCGCCAAGGGAAAGAAAGCGGGTCATTCGGCGGCCCTTGCCTGCGGTTGGGCGGGCAAGAGCTTGCCCGGGTTGAGGATGCCCTTGGGGTCGAAAGCCTGCTTGATGGCCTGCATATAGGCCAGCGCCGCGCCGTGTTCGGCATCCATGAACGATTGCTTGCCGATGCCGATGCCATGTTCGCCCGACACGGTGCCGCCCAGCCGCAGGGCGGTTTCGCCAAGGGCATGGGTGAACTCATGCGCGCGGGCCATTTCATCCGGGTCATTGGGATCGACCGACAGGCCGGCGTGGAAATTGCCGTCGCCGACGTGGCCGACGATGGTGGCGGTCAGGCCGAGGCGGGTGGCATCGGCCTGGCTTTGCGCCACGGCCTCGGCCAGGTGAGAGATCGGCACGCAGACATCCGTGGGCCAGATGTGTTTGCCCTTGCCCAGGGCGGCAGAGGCGTAATGCGCGTTGTGACGCATGGCCCAGAGCGCGTTGCGGTCCTCTGTCGTGGTGGCGGTCTGCCAGCCCTCGGCACCGAAATCGGCCGCGATCTCCTCGAAACTTGCCATCTGTTCGGCGACCGCCTGCGGCGCGCCGTGGAATTCCAGGAACAGGTGCGGTTTCTCTGGCAGGCCCGCATCGGCATAGGCGTTGAAGCCGCGCACCATCATGTGGTCCAAGAGCTCGATCCGGGCCATCGGGATGCCGCACTGAATGGTGGTGATGACACATTGCACCGCCTGTTCGACATCCTCGAAACGGCAGGTGGCGGCGGTCACGGCGTCCGGTGTGCCGTGCAGGCGCAGGGTCAGTTCGGTGAGAATGCCAAGTGTCCCCTCGGAGCCGATCATCAGGTGCGTGAGGTCATAGCCGGTCGAGGATTTCCGCGCGCGCGACCCCGAGCGGATCACCGTGCCGTCGGCCATGACCGCCTCGATCGCCAGAATGTTGTCGCGGATCGTGCCATAGCGGACGGCGGTGGTGCCAGAGGCGCGGGTGGCCGCCATGCCGCCGATGCTGGCATCCGCGCCGGGATCGACCGAGAAGAAAAGGCCGGTGGCACGCAGCTCCTCGTTCAGGGCCTTGCGGGTCAGGCCGGGCTGCACGGTGCAGGTCAGGTCCTCTGGGTCGACCGCCAGAACGCGGTTCATCCGGCCCATGTCCAGGCTGATGCCGCCGTGCAGGGCCAGGTGCTGGCCCTCCAGCGAACTGGCGGCGCCATAGGCGGTGACCGGGCAGTCCTGCGCGTGGCAGATCTGCAGAATCTGCGAGACTTCCTCGGTTGTCTCCGGGTAGGCCACCGCGTCGGGCGGCGTATTGGGGTAATAGGTCTCGTTCTGGCCGTGCAGCGTGCGTTCGGCGTTTGAGGTGCTCAGCCGGTCTCCCAGCAGCTCCTGCAGCCTGGCGATGGCGGTTTCATGGGGCATTGGCGGCGTCTCCGGCGGCGAAGATGGCAAGAACCACGACCGCCAGCATCGAGGCGGCCATGACGTAGTTGATCCGGCGCTGGTCCCTGTCGGACAGGTTCAGCCGGTGCAGCGTGGCCCCGGCCAGAAGCCAGCCCAGGTGGATCGGTATCCAGATCGTATTGACGATGAGCAGCTTGGTCACCGTCTCGAACATGATGTTGTCGGGCGCATAGGGAAAGCCCGCAAAAAGCGTGGTGTTGACGGCGTATGCCTTGGGGTTGATCGCCTGCAAGAGGATGCCGGCCATCACGGCCGGGGGCGCCTTGGCCTCGATGAAGGCTATCTTGCTGCCGGCAAAGGCGATGCGTGCCGCGAGGTAGAGCAGGTAGGCGATCGAGGCCACCATCAGCACAGTGCGCACCACCGGCACCGACAGCACGACGGCGGCGACGCCGGAAATCACGGCAAGCGCCACGAGGTTGGTGCCGATGAAAAGCCCCAGCACATAGGCCAGCCCGGGACGGAACCCGTAGGCGGCGCCCAGCCCGGCGGTCGACAACACCCCGGGACCCGGCGTGATGATCAGGAAAAGGACGGCCAGCGCAAAGGTCAGCATGGGGCAGGCGCCCGTGTCGCTGTCATGTTCTCCTCCTGATCCGGCTGATGTCCGGCCTGCTTGCGTGGCGGCCGGTTTGGTATACCATCTGCAATCAAACCAGCCGGGGCGGGAATGTCAACGGCGTGCGGGACGGCGGGAGGCCGTTTGCGGCCAGGTGCCGCCTTGCCCCGTGCGCCGACCCGCCCCGGCGCGCTCAAAAAGGGGAGGAAGCGCATGTCTGACAAGGTCAAGGTCGGGTTCATCGGGGTGGGTCTCATGGGTCACGGGATGGCGAAGAACCTGCTGGAAAAGGGCCACCCGTTGGTCGTCAAGGGCAACCGCAACCGCGCACCGGTCGAGGACCTGGTGGCGCGCGGCGCGGTCGAGGTGGCGACCCCGTGCGAGATGGCCGCAGCCTGCGACGTGATCCACATTTGTCTTGGCAACGCGCCGCAGGTCGAAAGTGTTTTTCGGGGCGAGGACGGCATCCTTGCGGGGATGCGCGACGGTCTGATCGTGGTGGAATGTTCCACCTCCGATCCCAACGTGACCCTGGCGCTGGCCGCCGAACTGGGCGAACGCGGCGGGCACATGGTGGACGCGCCGCTGGGCCGTACCCCCAAGGAGGCCGAGGCCGGCACGCTGGACGCGATGGTGGGCGCCGACCCGGAGGTCTTCCAGCGCATCCTGCCGGTGCTGGATTGCTGGGCCGGTAACATCAACCACGTCGGCCCGGTGGGCGCGGGCCACAAGATGAAGCTGATCATGAACACCATCGCCATGAGCTATGCCGCGCTTTATGCCGAGGTGACCTCTCTGGGCGCCAAAGTCGGCATCCCGCCTGCAACGATCCAGCGGGTCATCGGCTCGTCCCGGCTGGGCAACGGGTTCTTCGACACCTTCATGGACTACGCGGTGAATCGGAACCGCGACGCGCACAAGTTTTCCGTGGCCAATGCGTCGAAGGATGTGCGCTATGCCCTGTCGATGGCGGCAGAGGCGGGGGCGCTGTCGCCGATGGCCTCTGCCACGCGGCAATATTTCACCCAGATCGAGGCACAGGGCCATGCCGAGGACTACGTGCCCTGGATCGCCGATCACATCGCGCGGATGAACGGGCTGGACCTGGAGGAAGAGGCGAAGAAGGGCCGCGACTAGCCCGTCGCCCGGCGGATCAGCTGGTAACCCAGGTCGATCCGCGTTCCCTTGATGTCCTCGCCGTCGCAGGCGGCGAGGGTCAGGCGCGCGGCTTCGCGCCCGATGGCGGCGCCGTCGATGCGCACGGTGGTCAGGTCCAGCGCGGCGGCCCCCGCCACGTCGATGTCGCCAAAGCCGGTCACCGCCAGGGCGCCGGGCACGTCGATGCCGCGCCGCCGCGCCTCGCAGAGCGCGCCCACCGCCAGCGCATCGCTGACACAGATCACCGCGTCCGTATCGGGCCAGCGTTGCAGGACCTGCGCCAGCCCCTCGGCCCCGTAGTCCGGCCCGCCCTGGTCCTCGCGGGGCGGCACCGAATGGATGCGCGGCGCGTGCCCCTCCAGCGCATCCAGATAGCCTTTCTCGCGCATGTCGGCGCGGGTGTCGCTGGCGCGTTCGGTGCGCAGAAAGACCGGCGCGCGGCGCTCGGATGAGATCAGGTGGCGGGCCATGTCGCGCCCCGCCTGCCGGTTCGAAAAGCCGACGGCGGCGTGGATCGGCACCTCCGGCAGCTCCCAGAGTTCGATCACCGGCAGGCCGGCGCCGGACAACAGGCGGCGGGTGTCCTCGGTATGGTCGCTGCTGGTCAGGACCAGCGCATCGGGCCGGCGGCCCAGCAGGGTCGAGACCATCAGCGCCTCTTTCTCGGGCTGGTAGCGCGTGCTGCCCAGCAGCAGTTGCAGACCGCCCGCGCTCAGCCCCTCTTCAAGACCCCGGATGGTGGAGGCAAAAACCGGCTGTTCCAGCGTCGAGACCAGCGCCCCAACGACGCGCGAGCGCTGGGAGGACAGCGCGCCGGCGGTCTCGTCTCGAACATATCCCAGCTCCATTACCGCCTTTTGCACCTTCTCCAGCGTGTCGGCACTGACCTTGGACGGGGTGCGCAGGGCGCGGCTGACGGTGATCTTGCCCACCCCCGCCGCCCGCGCCACGTCACCCATCGTCACCCATTTGCGGTTCATGTCCGTTCCTTCGTTTGACAGCGCTCAGGATAGGGTGGTATCGATACCATGCAAGTCGTGGTATCGATACCATCTGTCGAGCCATCAAGCGTGCAGCAGGGGAGGAGACGCGATGCTGAGCCGCGAACAACAGGATTTCTACGCCGAGAACGGCTATCTCAAGGTCGAGCAGGTGGTGACGCCCGAGGAACTGGCGGAACTGCAGGCCGTGACCGACGGGCTGATCGACGCCTCGCGGGCCATCACCGAAAGCGACGAGCGTTTCGACCTCGATACCGGCCATTGCGCCGACACTCCGCGCCTGACCCGGATCAAGCTGCCGCACAAGCAGCACCCCGTTTACGACCGCATCCTGAAACATTCGAAGGTGACGGAGGTGCTGAACGACCTCCTCGGCCCGGACACGGTGCTGAACACCGCCAAGCTGAACTGCAAGGCGCCGGGTGGCGGCGCGGCGGTGGAATGGCACCAGGACTGGGCCTTTTACCCGGCCACCAACGACTCGCTTCTGGCCTTCGGGCTGATGCTGGAGGATGTGACCGAGGACAACGGTCCGCTGCTGGTGATCCCGGGATCACACAAGGGGCCGGTGCTGAGCCATCACGCGGGCGGCGTGTTCTGCGGGGCGATCGACCCGGACGATCCGCTGTTCGAAAAGGACAGGATCGTCACGCTGACCGGCAAGGCGGGGGACATGACGGTGCATCACGTGCGCCTGCTGCACGGCTCGGCGCCCAATGTCTCGGACCGGGCGCGCAAGATCCTGTTCTACGAATGCGCCAGCGCAGATGCCTGGCCGCTGCTGGGCGGGTCGAGCTACATCCATTCGCTCGGACAGCGAAAGTTCTGGGAGGATTTCCAGGACCGGATGATCACCGGCGCGCCGGTCTTCACGCCACGGCTGGCGGATGTGCCGGTGACGCTGCCTTTGCCCCCGGCGCCGGACAATACCTCGATCTTCAAGACCCAGATGAGCGGCGGCGCCAAGAGCGCCTTTGCGTGAGGGGCCTGCGTGCTGAGACACGCGGAGGAGGGGCGTCGCCCCTCTGCGCTTTGCGCATTCACCCCTGGGTATTTGGTCCAAGAAGAAACATCAGGGACGCGCCTGCAGCTTCTTCTTGGTCCAAATACCCTCGGGGGAGTCGACCAGAGGGAGACGGGGGCAGCGCCCCCTTACCCGATTTCCACGGCCGAGCCGTCCGCCAGCATCGCGTCGATGTCCAGCGGCGCCTTGAAGCCGTCTTTGACCTTGGCCTCAAGCTCGGACTCGAGCTTCTGAACCTCCTGGACGCGGCCAATGACTTCGTCGATCCGCGTAAAGGGGATCACCACGACGCCGTTACGGTCGGCGACAATCATGTCGCCGGTGGCGACATGGCAGCCGCCGACGGTCGCGCTTGCCCCCAGGGTGCCGGGACCCGATGTATAAGGCGAATTGGGGTTCAGCCCTGTGCACCAGGCGGGCAGGCCGGCGGCGACGATGCCGGCGTAGTCGCGCATCGGCCCGTCGGTGACGAAACCGGCGGCGCCCGCGTTTTTGAGCATCCCCGAGAGCTGGTCTCCGATGGTGGCGCGGTCCTGGTTGCCGTGGGCCGCATGGACCACAATGTCGCCCGGGGTCAGCAGGTTGACCGCTGCGAGTGTGGCGATGATGTCCGCGGGGCCGCTGTCGGCCACCAGTGCGGGGCCCACCGCGTGACAGTCGAGGTCACGCCCGAAGCCGATGGGCGCGATGGGTGTTGCCATTGCCCCCATGCCGCCCATCGCGTCGCAGAGGAAGGCGGTCTCGACTCCTTGCAGGGCGGCAATCTGCGCCTCTGTCGGGCGGGGGGCACCCTTGACGATGGTCAGGCGGGACGGTTCTCCGATCATTGGTCAGTCTCCTTGGCAAGTGGTGTGTCCGGGTCGGGCAGGCGCCAGAGCAGGCGGATATAGGCCAGCCCCGAGGCGGTGGCGGTACAGCGGGCCTTCTGCAGCTGGATTTCTTCGGCGGGCAATTCGCGCAGAAGGGCCAGTTCCTCCATCCGGTCGCATTGCACCAGCGAGGAGAGCAGGTCGTATTTCACCTCGATCCCGGCAAGTGCTGCAATGCGTTCAGGGGCCTTTTCGCCCAGATCCGCCATGCGTGCGGCGATGGCCTCTGACCATTCCTGCCGGGTTTCGGCAAAGCAGAGGCCCGCCACGGCGGGGGTTTCGGTCGAGATTTCAAGGCAGGGCGCGTGCGCAGTGTCCACGCAGGCGGTGGGGGCCTTGCCCAGGTCCACCGCCGTCTCGACGCAACTGCGCAGGTTGTCGAGGTCGAGACGCGGCTCAGCCTGCAGGGGGGCTGCCAGCAGCAGCGCGGCCAGCGTCAGGGGCGCCATCCGCTGCGCGGCGGGGCGTGTCGTCATGGTCAAGTCCTCCCGGCCTGGGGGCGGTTTGCGCCCTCTCTTGCCCGGCCTCCCACCGAGCGGCTTGCATTTGGTATACCAAATTGGAACACTCGCACAAGAGAACAGACCTGCCAGAATCGGCAGGCGTGCCAGGGGAGGAAGGACATGTCAGATACCCGCGCCAACAAGCGCTTCCGCTCGCAGGAGTGGTTCGACAATCCCAACAACCCGGGCATGACCGCGCTTTATGTCGAGCGTTACCAGAACCAGGCCTTTACCCGCGAGGAACTGCAGGGCGAAAAGCCGATCATCGGCATCGCCAATACCGGCAGCGATCTGGCGCCCTGCAACAAGATCCACGTCTTCCTGATGGACCGGATCAAGGCCGGCATCCGCGAGGCCGGGGGCATCCCGATGGAATTCCCCGTCCACCCGATCCAGGAGACCGGCAAGCGGCCCACCGCCGCGCTGGACCGCAACCTTGCCTACCTGAGCCTTGTCGAGGTGCTGCATGGCTATCCCATCGACGGCGTGGTGCTGACCACCGGCTGTGACAAGACCACGCCGGCCATGCTGATGGGCGCGGCGACCGTCGACATTCCCGCCATCGGGCTGAACGGCGGGCCGATGCTGGACGGATGGTGGAAGGGCAAGCGCGCCGGCTCGGGCACCATCGTCTGGGAGAGCCGCCGCCTGCTGGCCGAGGGCAAGATCGACTACGAGGAATTCATGGGCCGCGTCTGTTCCAGCGCGCCCAGCCTGGGCCATTGCAACACGATGGGCACCGCCAGCACCATGAACGCCATGTCCGAGGCGCTGGGCATGACGCTGACGGGCTCCAGCGCCATTCCCGCGCCTTTCCGCGAGCGTATGGCGATGGCCTATGAGACCGGGCAGCGCATCGTCGAGATGGTCTACGAGGATCTCAAACCCTCTGACATCCTGACCCGTGAAGCCTTCGAGAATGCCATCGTGGTCAACAGTGCCATCGGCGGATCCACCAATGCGCCGCCGCACCTGCAGGCCATCGCGCGCCATGCCGGGGTGGAACTGAACGTCAAGGACTGGGAGACCATCGGCTTTGACGTGCCCTTGCTGGTCAACATGCAGCCTGCGGGCGAATACCTGGGCGAGAGCTTTTTTCGCGCCGGGGGCGTGCCGGCTGTCATGGGTGAACTGATGAGCGCCGGGCGGTTGCACGCCGGGGCGATGACGGCCACGGGCAACAACGTGGGGGTGAACCTGGCCGGGTGTGACAGCCTGGATACCGAAGTGATCAAGCGCTACGACGCGCCGATGCGCACGAATGCCGGGTTCAAGGTGCTTTCGGGCAACCTGTTCGACAGTGCGCTGATGAAGACCAGCGTGATCTCCGAGGACTTCCGCAAGCGATTCCTGTCGGAGCCCGGCAACGAGGGGGTCTTCGAGGCCCGCGCCGTGGTTTTTGAAGGCCCCGAGGATTACCACGACCGGATCAATGACGAGAGCCTTGGCATCGACGAACGCACGGTGCTGTTCATCCGCAACGTGGGCTGTGTCGGCTATCCCGGCTCGGCCGAAGTGGTGAACATGCAGCCGCCCGATGCACTGATCAAGGCGGGGATCACCCATCTGCCGACGGTGGGGGACGGGCGCCAGTCCGGGACTTCGGAAAGCCCGTCGATCCTGAACGCCTCGCCGGAATCGGTGGTGGGCGGCGGGCTGGCCTTCCTGCAGACCGGCGACCGGGTGCGGCTGGACCTGAACGCCAGCCGCATGGATGCGCTGGTTTCGGACGAGGACTGGGCCGCGCGGCAAGCGGCCTGGGAGGCGCCGGAGATCGTCAGCCAGACGCCCTGGGAAGAGATCTATCGCACCCATGTCGGCCAGCTTGGCGACGGCGGCTGCCTGGAACTGGCGACGGCCTATCAGCGCATCGCCAAGGATCTGCCCCGCGACAATCACTGAACACGGTTCGGGGCGGTGACGCGGGAGGGGGGCTCTGCCCCCCGCCTTCGGCTCCCCCCGGAGGTATATATTTGCCCAAAGAAACATGGGGGAGGGACATATGAGCCAGACAATCATCATCACCGGCGGGGCGCGCGGGATCGGCAAGGCCTGCGCCGAGGCCTTCCTGGCGGCGGGCTGGAAAGTCGGGATCGTGGGGCGGACCGAGGCATCGGTGGCCGAGATGGCCGGTAGCCACGAAAACGCGCTGGCGCTGCCCTGCGACGTGGTGGACGAGGCACAGGTGGACGCGGCTTTCGACAAGGCGTTGTCGGAATGGGGCCGGATCGACGCGCTGTTCAACAATGCGGGCGTGTCGGTCATGGGAGGTCCGGTGGACGAGATCAGCGTTGATGACTGGCGCCGTTGCATCGAGATCAACCTGACCGGGTCCTTCATCTGTGCGCGCGCCGCCTTTGGCCGGATGCGGGCACAGGACCCGCAGGGCGGGCGGATCATCAACAACGGGTCGGTTTCGGCCCATGTGCCGCGCTGGGGGTCGGCGCCCTACACGGCGTCGAAACACGCGATCACCGGGCTGACGCGGTCCCTGTCGCTGGACGGGCGGCCCTACAACATCGCCTGTGGGCAGATCGATATCGGCAACACCTTGACCGACATGGCCGAGAAGATGACCAAGGGCGTGCCGCAGGCCGATGGCTCCATCGCGGTGGAGCCGGTCATGGACGTGTCGAACGTGGCGAAATCGGTGCTGCACATGGCGTCCCTGCCGCTGGAGGCCAACGTGCAGTTCATGACCGTCATGGCAAGCGCGATGCCCTATATCGGGCGGGGCTGAACACTGTCCCGGGCCCATGTTTCTTTGGGCCCGAAATACCTCCGGGGGTCCGGGGGCAGAGCCCCCGGCGCATCTACCGCGTATGCGGCACCGGGCGGCGTACCCTCCCGCGCACCACGCGCTCGCGCTGCCAGATATAGAGACCGGATGCGATGATGATCGCGCCGCCGCCCAGCGTCCAGACCGTCGGCCAGGTGTCGAAGAGCAGGATGCCGGCGACGGCGGCCAGGAAGATCTGGATGTAGATCACCGGCGCCAGGATCGATGCATCCGCCCAGCGGTGCGCGATCACGGCCGCGATGTGGCCGCTGGCTCCGAAGATGCCGATCAGGCAGAAGGCGATCCAGACCGGTCCCTCGGGCCAGACCCAGCCGCCCAGAACGAAAGGCAGCAGCGCCAGCGCGGCAAAGCCGCTGGACCAGATCTGCTGTGTGGCGTTGCCTTCGATCCCCGCCAGGAGCCGCGTCATGATGAAGTAGAGCGCCGCCATGCTGAGCGCCCCGATGGAGAGGAACATGGCGGGGTGGAAATCGACGCCCCAGGGCTGCATCACCACGATCACGCCGAGGAAACCCACGCAGACGGCGATGATCCGGCGCAGGCCAACCTTTTCGCCAAGGATCGGGATGGCCAGCAGGGTGACGACGATGGGACCGGCAAAGGTAATGGTCGTGGTCACGGTGATCGGCAGGTATTTCAGCGCCGAAAAGTTGAACACGGTGCTGCCCAGCAGGAAGAAGCTGCGCAGGAGCTGGCGCCAGGGCGCATTCGAGACGAAGGCCTGGCGCCCCTCCCGCGCGCCGTAGATCACCACGGCAACCAGGAAATGCCCCGCGTAGCGGGCAAAGACCACCTGCAGCGCGGGTAGCCCCGCCAGCATCAGCCATTTTGCCGTGCTGTCGATACAGGTGAACCCCAGCACGGCCAGGGCCATCATCAGCACGCCGGCGGCGGTGCGGTCTTCGCGGGGGAGAGCTTCGGACATGGGGGGTACTTGGCGGTTGGGCAAGGGAAAGGGCTGGGCGGATGCGGTCAGCCGACCGCCCATCCGCCGTCGATCACATGCGCCTGTCCGGTGGTAAAGGCGCTTTCGTCGGACCCGAGGTAGATGGCCAGATGGGCGATCTCCTCGGGTGTGCCGATCCGTCCCATCGGCTGGCGCGCGTTGAAGGCCCGGCGCGCTTCCTCGTAGTCGCCCATTGCCCGCAGCCGGTCATGCAATGACGGGCTGTCGACGGTTCCGGGGCAGATGCAGTTCACGCGGATGCCCTTGGTCACATAGTCCAGCGCCACGGATTTCGTCAGTCCGATCACGGCGGCCTTGGAGGTGCCGTAGATACAGCGGTTGGGCGCGGCCACGATGCTGCCCGCGATGGAGGCGATGTTGACGATCGACCCGCCGCCGCGTTCGATCATGCCGGGCAGGGCGGCCTGCATGGAATGGAATTGCGACCGGACGTTCAGCATCATGGCAAATTCGAAATCCTCGTCGGTCGCCTCGAGCAGCGTGCCCGCGTGCACGAAGCCCGCGCAGTTGACCAGGATGTCGGGTTGGGCGGCCTCGATGGCGCGGGTCAGCACGGGCTTGTCGGTCACGTCCAGTGCGAAGGTTGTGCCGGTCAGCCCCTCCAGCAGGTCGGGGTTGAGGTCGGTCGCGGTGACTTCGGCGCCTTCGCGGGCATAGCCTTCGGCGATGGCGCGGCCAATGCCCTGGCCCGCGGCGGTGATGAAGGCGCGTTTGCCGGCTAATCTCATGTCAGAACTCCTGTGAAATCTCCCGGAACCTCGCCGCGCCTGACGGGGCGGTGCGTCTGTCCGGACAAGGCGGTGGCCAGCGTCATTTCCAGCGCGGCGATGCCGTCCCGGGGCTGGCAGAGAATGTCGTCGGCCCCGGTTTCGAGGAAGGCGGCAAAGCGGTCGATCTGGACCAGCAGCGGGTCGACCTTGTCGAAGCCGGGCGGGGCAAAGCGTTTGAGCGGTTTCGACCATTCCACCTCGCCCGGGCCGGAGGCGCCCCAGCGGGTGAGCGAGGGGAAGGACAGCGCGCCCAGGGTGCCAGTGATGCGGATGTAATCCTCGCCCGAGGCGGCGATGGCGGGGTTCTCGGCGCTGGCGGCCTCGAAGGACCAGGGCGAGGCGCCCGCGTCCGAGATCAGGAAGGATCCCAGCGCGCCGCTGTCGAAGCGGAAGGCGAGCGCGGCGGTGTCCTCGATCACATGGCCGCGCGCGGCGTTGGAGGTCAGCGCAGTGACCTCAACGGGCAGGCCGGCGAAGACGTTCAGCAGGTCGATCTCGTGGCTGAGGTTGGTGGCCAGCGGGCCGGCGCCGGGCAGGCGGCGCCAGGGCACGTCGTAATAGGTGTCATGCTTGCGCAGCGACCACATGCCCTGCAAGCCGACCAGTTGCCCGATGTCCGGCAAGGCGGCGCGGGTGGCCATGACGAAGGGATGGCACCGGCGATGATGACCGACGATCAGGGGCAGGCCCTTGGCCGCAGCCGTCTCCGCCATGAGCTGCGCGTTGTCGAGCGTGTCGGCGATGGGCTTTTCCACCAGCACCGCCCAGCCGCGCGCCAGCGCGGCGAGGGTCGAGAGACAGTGGTCCGGTGTCGGCGTGGCAATGACACAGGCGCGGGTCTCTGCCGGGGCGTCGTCAATCGTAGCGACGGCGGGCAGGCCCTCGGTGGTGAGCGTCGCGCGCGTGGTTGCGTCCGGCTCCACGATGGCCGTGATCCGGATCGCGGGCGAGGCGCTGGCCACCTCGATGTGGCGGCGCCCGATGGCGCCGGCGCCGATGATGCAGAGGGGGAGGGGGACACTCACGCGGAACGTCCTCGCCTGCGCGGGCAAAGCGATTTGGAAATCGCTTTCAAGCCTTTTCGAAATGGCTTGCCCATCACATCACCGCCCCGATCTGCCAAGGCACGAACTCGTAATCGCCCAGGCCCTGCGCTTCGGACTTGGTCTGTTCGCCGCTCGCCATGCGCAGCCACATCTGGTAAATCTCGCGGCCCACCTCCTCGACCGATTTTCCTTCGGTCAGGATGGTCCCGGCGTTCACGTCCATGTCCTCGGTCATGCGGGTGTACATCTCGGTGTTGGTGGCGACCTTCATCGAGGGGCTGGGTTTCGCCCCGAAGGCCGAGCCGCGCCCGGTGGTGAAACACACGAGGTTGCAGCCCGAGGCGATCTGGCCGGTCACGCTGGCCGGGTCGTAGCCGGGGCTGTCCATGAAGGTGAATCCCCGGGCCGTCACCGGCTCGGCGTATTTGTAGACGCCGGTCAGAGGCGTGGTGCCGCCCTTGGCCGCCGCGCCAAGGGATTTTTCGAGGATGGTCGTCAACCCGCCCTTCTTGTTGCCGGGAGAGGGGTTGTTGTCCATCGAGCCTTTGTTGCGGGCGGTGTAATCCTCCCACCAGCGGATCAGCTCCACCAGTTTCTCGCCCGTCGCGCGGTCGACGGCGCGGGCCGTCAACAGGTGTTCGGCGCCGTAAATCTCGGGCGTTTCGGCCAGCACCCCGGTACCGCCCTGCGCCACCAGCAGGTCGCAGGCATGGCCCACGGCGGGGTTGGCGGTGATGCCCGACCAGGCGTCCGAGCCGCCGCATTGCAAAGCGACCATGAGGTCGGAGGCGGGGCATTCGGTGCGCGTGGCCTCGTTCACCACGGGCAGCATGGCCTCGATCTTCTTGATGCCCAGTTCGACGCATTTGCGCAGCCCGCCCACGTCCTGGATGTTCATGGACTGGAACAGGGGGCCGGGTGTCAGCCCATAGGCCTCGACCAGCCAGTCGATCTGGTTCATCTCGCAGCCGAGGCCCGCCATCAGAACGCCGCCCACGTTGGGATTGCGGGCATAGCCCCACATGACCCGCTGCAGCGCCTCGAACCCCTCGGACCCCTGGCCCGCCATGCCGCAGCCGGTGCCGTGGACAAAGGCCACGACCCCGTCGACATTGGGATAGGCGGCCAGTTTTTCGTCGGTGAAATGTTCAGCGATCTTGCGGGCGGCGGTGGCGGAACAATTCACCGAGGTCAGCACGGCGATGTAGTTGCGCGTGCCGACGCGGCCCGTCGCGCGGCGATAGCCCATGAAGGTGTCCGGCGTGTCGGCAGGGGTCGCGGGCCGCAGGTTGGTGCCGTAGTCATACTCGGTATCCACGTTGCGGAATTCGAGGTTGTGCGTATGGACATGGGCGCCCGGCGCGATGTCCTCGGCGGCATAGCCGATCACCTGCGCGTATTTGATCACCGGCGCGCCTTTGTGGATCGCCTGCGTGGCCAGCTTGTGCCCGCGCGGGATCAGCTGTGTCGCGCCTTCCTGGCCGATTTCAAGCGGGGTGACGGCGGTGACGACATTGTCGGCGTCGGAAAGGCGGACTGTCTTTTTCATCTCGGTCTCTCAGGGGGCTGATTGGCCCCGGTGCCGGGGCGTCATGGCACGAGGCCCCGGCGCGGGGCCGGGGCGGGTGTTTCCGGTGGCGGTCAGGCGCAGACCGGGCTGTCGCCCGACCAGCGGTGAATGGGGATATGCGGTGCCGGCGCCAGCCGGGCGCGGGCCTCTTCCCACATGGTCTTCCACTTTTTCCAGTCGCGCAACTCTGCCTCCGGGGCGCTGCGCGAGCGGGCGATAAAAGCGGGGAAATGGGCGCGGCCCGTGGGTTGACCGGTGACATTGTAGCGGATGTCAAAGCTCCAGCGAAAATTCTCGGAGCGGTTCTCCAGCGAGGCATGGGGCGTCAGCGGATGGAAGAGCACCGCGCCGCCCGCCTTGACCGGCAGGGCCACGGCCTTGTCCTCGTCCAGGTAGCCGGGCGCGATGGCGGTCTGTTTCTGCGGGCAATGCGGGTACATCCGCGGTTTGCCCGGCACCACCGTCAGGCAACCGTTTTCGACGGTCGCGTCCGAGATGGCCAGCCAGACGGTGACCATGCGGGTCTCGTCGCCCTCTTCATGGGCCACGGCGCGGTCCTGGTGCCAGGCGGTCGCGGTGACATGGGCGCGCGGCTCATCCGCGTGCAGATGGGTGGCGGGGGGCTTCAGGCGGACATGCTGGATCGGGTTGGAGGTCAGCTCGGGGCCGATCAGGTCCTCGACCATGTCAAGCAGGCGGGCATCGGTCAGCATGTCAAATACGGCTGGGCCGAAGTGAAAGGGCGTATCGGCGGCGATCTCTCCGCCGGGCAGGGAAATGTCCATCGGCTGGAACCAGTCGCAGCCCGCCTTGTAGGAGGTCAGCAGCTTCTGCCAGAAATCCATGCCCTCGGCGGCGGGCACGCGGCCCTCGTCCTGCCAGCGGGCATAGAGCGCATCCAGCAGCGCGGCATATTCGGCCTTCACCGATGCCAGCAGATCGGGGTTCAGAACATCCTCGACCACGAGATACCCTTCGCGGTCGAACTGCGTGACCTGGTCCTGGGTCAACATCAAGGGCATGGGCTGTCCTTTCGCTCCGGGGCGCGGGGGGGGGAGGGGGCTCTGCCCCCGCCGCGGCAGGGCCGCGGCCCCCCGGGGTATTTTCGCCAAGAAGAAGCCCGGGGGTCGCAAGGGGACCGGACCGGGGCGCGGGGGCCTCGGTCCGGTCCGGGGTCACAGGAAGATCGTGACGATGGGCGGCCAGGCCAGCAGCACCGCCAGCGCGCAGAGTTGCAGCGCGATGAAGGGCAGGAAGCCGCGGAAGATGTCGGTGAGCGAGATATGCGCCGGGGCCACCGATTTCA
The DNA here is from genome assembly GCF_900101505.1 of Antarctobacter albus. Classification (GTDB taxonomy): domain Bacteria; phylum Pseudomonadota; class Alphaproteobacteria; order Rhodobacterales; family Rhodobacteraceae; genus Antarctobacter; species Antarctobacter albus. The sequence goes on along the minus strand of NZ_FMZI01000004.1, from coordinate 305,477 downwards.
GGTAGAAGGCGGCCGGCCCGAAGGGGGGCGACAGGAAACTCACCTGCATGTTCATGCAGAAGACCACGCCGAACCAGATGGGCACATAGCGTGCGTCCACATGGGCGAACCAGCCGATCTCTTCCGCCGGCAGGCGGACGACGATGGGCAGGAAGACCGGCATGACAAGCAGCACGATGCCGACCCAGTCCATGAACATCCCCATGATGAGGAAGATCAGCATCATCACCAGGATCACGCTCATGGTGGGCATGTCGGCGCCGACGATCATATTGGCGACATACTGCGGCCCGCCCGCCAGCGTATAGGCGGCGGCCAGCGCCGCGGCGCCGATGGTCACCCAGATGATCGTGCCGGTGGATTTCAGCGTCCGCATCAGGCTGTCATAGACGATGTCCCAGGTCATCTCGCGCCGGATCAGGCCAATGACGAAGACCGCCACAGCGCCCATGCCGGCGGCCTCGGTGATGCCGGTGATGCCGCCGTAGATCGACCCCAGAACGACGCCGATGACGACGATGGGTGCGATCAGGCCCTTGCCCATCTCCCAGCCCGCGGCGGTGCGTTCACGCCCGACCACGAAGAAGACGATCAGCGCAAAGATCACCAGCGCGCCCGCAAGCCAGGGAATGTCCGAGACCATGCCGAGCAGGATCGGATCGACCCCCTCGACAACCTCGTTGACGCCGGTCACGGTGAAGAAAAGCGCGCGCAGGATCAGCACCCCGGTGATCCAGATGCCGAAGCGGGACAGGAAACCAAGGAACATCAGCCCTTTTTCCCCGCCCTTGGGCGCGTCCGGATCCTCGGGCGGCAGCGGCGCCTTTTCCGGCGACAGCTGCGTGGTTACGATGATGTAGATGATGAAGAAGGATGCCAGCATGAAACCGGGCAGGAAAGAGGCGGTGAAGAGCGCCTTGATCGAGGTTTCCGTCACCAGCCCGTAGAAGATCAGGACGATCGAGGGCGGGATCATGGTGCCGAGGCTGCCGGAGGCGCAGATCGTGCCGATGGCGAGGTTCTGGTTGTAGCCCAGCCGCAGCATCTGGGGCAGGGCGATCAGGCCCAGCAGGACCACCTCGCCGCCGATGATGCCGGACATGGCGGCCATGATGACTGCCATGACGGAGGTCACGATGGCGATGCCGCCGCGCACCCGGCTGAGCCAGACGTTCAGCGAGGAATACATGTCGCGCGCGATGCCGGATCGCTCCAGCAGCGCTGCCATGAAGATGAAGAGTGGTACTGATATCAGCACGTAGTTCGTCATCTGTCGGTAGACGGCCTGGCCCAGCACGCTGAGCGGCCCCTGTCCCCAGGTTCGGAACAGGATATCGACGTCGAATTTCAGGACCAGCGTGACCACCGCGAGGAAGGCCGAGGCAAAGCCCAGGGGCATCCCGATGGCCAGCAGCGCGAACATCGCCAGCAGAAGGATCAGGGAGAGGGTGCCGATGTCGACCATTACTTCTTGTCCTCTTCCAGGGTGCGGCGCAGGGCCTCGATCTCGTGCTCGTCGATCTCGTCGGCCGGGTTGTGGTGTTCGGGTGCCTTGTTCCAGTCGGCGATCAGGTTCGACAGGGCCTGGATGGCGACCAGCACGATGATGAACAGGATGGCGGGTTTCACCGTCCCCGGAATGGGCGGATCCCAGGCGGTGCCAAAGGTTTCCATCCGCAGCATCCGGCGCATGGCGTCGTTGTAGCCGCCCCAGACAAGGCAGAAGGTGAAGACCCAGATCAGGAAGACCGAAACACAGTCCGCGGCCTTCTGCATCCAGCGGGGCATCATGTCGTAGATGACGTAGATGCGGATGTGGCTGCGTTGCTGCATCGCGTAGAGACCGGCCAGCAGGAAGAGAAAGCTGGCGATCCAGAGCGACAGTTCGTTGGCCCACATGGTCGGCTGGTTGAAGACGTAGCGCGACACCACCTCGTAGAACATGACGATCACGATATAGGCGATCGACATCATGGCCAGGCGGGCGCAGACCAGTGAGAGGATGTCGAAGGGCCCCGTGCGGTCGACCTCGATAGTGCCCTTGTCATCGCTGAGGAAAAGCGCGGTGAACAGCAGCGCAAGCGCGAGGCTGAGCAGCGTCACCGTGACGATCGGTTTGCCCTGGGGGCGGATCATGTCGTGCATGCCGATGGCATCGGACGAGATGAACTGGTGGAAGACGAGAAAGATGAAGAGTGCGATGGTCAGGCCCGAAAACCCGATCATGGCCATTTGAACCGGCTTTCTGAGCGGTCCCAGCCAGACGCTGTCCTGTTGCATGCGCGGTCACCCCGATGTGAAGAGTGGCAGTTGGCCTGTCGCCCGTGCCGTCCCCCTGGCCGTTCCGCGTCCTGCGTGCGGGCGCATGTGGCAGAGACGAAAACGGCGAGCCTTGCGAAAGGCTCGCCGCGAGGTCACGAGGCGGTCAGCCCGGCGATCACTCGGCGATCAGGCCGAGCGCCGTCAGGTACTCGCGGTGGCTTGCCACCAGGGCAGCCGCTTCGGGCGTCTTTTCGGCCCAGCGGTCCCAGGAGGTCTGCGCCGCCTTGCGGAAGTCCGCGCGGTCCTTGGCCGACCAGTTGTGAAGCGTCACACCCTTGGCCTGCAGCTCTGCCGCGGCTTCGGCGTTCTTCTTCTCGTTCGACAGGGCGGTGTGCAGGGTCAGTTTCTGCATCGCGGTGTCGATGATGCGCTGGTGCTTTTCGCTCAGACCGTCCCAGACGGCCTGGTTGCAGGCCAGGTGGTCCGACGGCATCGAGTGGAAGCCGGGGTAGGTGGCATGGCTGACGATGTCATAGAGGCCCAGGCCAACGTTGTTGTAGAGGCCCGAGGCGTCTGCACCGTCGATGATGCCGGTTTCCAGCGCGGTGAAGATCTCGGTGAAGTCCATCACGATAGGCGTGGCGCCCATTTCGGTGAAGATCTCGGTTTCCAGACCCGGGGGCGAGCGGAACTTCCAGCCTTTCAGATCGTCCGGGCCGGCCAGCGGCTTGGACGACGACAGCGACTCCTGGCCGTAGAGCCACCAGCCGATCAGCTGCATGCCCTGCGCGTTGTACAGTTCCTGCGCGGCATCGTAGCCACCGCCGTAGTACAGCCAGGAAATCTGCTGCCAGGGGGTGTCGTAGCCGCCCATGATGTCGCCGACGAACTGGAACGCCGGGTTCTTGCCGGTCTGGTAGGCGCCGCCGGTCATGTCGCAGTCGAGGATGCCGTTGATGGCCGCGTCGAAGGTTTCCGTCGTGGCCACGACGGACGAGCTGTAGAACATCTCGATGGCGATTTCGCCGCCGGACATCACCTGCACGTCATCCGCGAATTGCGCCGCCAGCACACCCGAGGGGTGCTCGGACGCATAGTGTGTCTGGATGCGCAGGGTCACGTCCTGCGCGTGGGCCGCGGATGCGGCAATGGCAACGGCCGCGGCCGTCGTCAGGATCTTTTTCATATGTTCCTCCCTGTGGCGGGCTCCCCCCCGCCGATGGTTATCGGGGTCGGACCCCGTACCCGGATGGTATACCATCCCGTAAAGGCAAGCTAACCAAAGCAATGTCGACAGGCAAGGATTTTTGGTATACCAAATTTGCTTCATGGGAGGCCGCCCTTCCGGGTGGAAAAAAGGTGCGGATTCAGGGAGGTGAACTGCGCCATGACGCATGAGACTCTGCCCGAACAGATCGCGACTCGGCTACGCCGGGACATTCTGCGGGGCGTGCTGCCGCCGGGCACGGCGGTCAAGGAACGCGACCATGCCGCCGAACTCGGCGTCAGCCGCACACCCCTGCGCGAGGCGATTCGGATCCTGGCGAAAGAGGGGCTGGTGCAGCTGCGCCCGGCGCGGTCGCCGATCGTGGCCAGGCCCAGTTTCGAGGAAGTGGCGCACAACATCGAGGTGATGTCGGCGCTGGAGGTGCTGTCGGCCCGGCTGACCTGCGAGCGGGCCAGCGCCGAAGAGATCGAGAGCATCGCCGAGGTCGCGGACCGCATGGACCGGCAATATGACAGCCTCGACATGCTGGACATCTTCGAGATCGACATGAGTTTTCACCTCGCCATCGCGCGCGCGGCGGGCAATCCTGTTCTGGCAGAGGTCCACCAGTCATTGCTGGCGCGTCTGTGGCGGGCGCGGTATCTGTCTGCCAGTCGCAAACGTTCGCGCGAGCGGGTGCTGCGCCAACATGCCGAGATCGTCGCCGCTCTGCGAGCGCGCGATGCGGAATCCGCCCAGGCCCAGGTGCAGGCGCATCTGGATCACCTGCTGATCAACGTGGCCGATTTCTTCGAGTCCGTGAAGGACGAAGGCGGCGAGGCGCCGGAGCCGGTCGAATGAGCGGCCAGAGAAGAAAGACCAAGGAACAAGGATTGGGAGATCAATGAAACTACTGCGTTTTGGCCCGGCGGGCCAGGAAAAGCCCGGCATGCTGGACGGCGACGGCCAGGTGCGTGACCTGTCGGCCCACGTGACCGATTTTGCCGGGGCCTCCGTCTCGCTGGAAGCGCTGGAGGCGCTGCGGGCCATCGACCCGGCCAGCCTGCCGCTGGTGGCCGAGCCGGGCCGCATCGGCTCCTGCCTGGCCTCCGTTCCGAACTTTTTCTGCATCGGTCTGAACTATGCCAAGCATGCCGCCGAAACCGGGTCGGAGCCGCCGAAGGAGCCGATCCTCTTTTCCAAGGCGAGCTCGGCGCTGTCGGGGCCCTATGACCCCGTGGTGATCCCGCGCAACTCGGTCAAATCCGACTGGGAGGTCGAACTGGGCGTGGTGATCGGCAAGACCGCCTCCTACGTCAGCGAGGCGGACGCGCTGAGCCACGTTGCGGGTTACTGCGTCATCAACGACATGAGCGAGCGCGAATTCCAGATCGAGAAGGGTGGCCAGTGGATCAAGGGCAAGTCAGCCCCGACCTTCGGCCCGACCGGCCCCTGGCTGGTCACGGCGGACGAAGTGCCGGACCCGCAGGCACTGAAACTCTCGCTCGACCTGAACGGCGAGACGGTTCAGGACAGCGATACCTCGGACATGATCTTTGGCGTGGCCGAGATCATTTCCTACATGTCGCAATTCATGATGCTGCAGCCGGGCGACATCATCGCCACCGGCACGCCTTCGGGTGTCGGCATGGGGATGAAGCCGCAGCGCTTCCTGAAGCCGGGCGACGTGATGGAAGTGCGTGTCGAGGGCCTGGGCGAACAGCGGCAGGAAACGGTCGCGGCCAGCTGAGCCGGGGCATCCAGGCGGCTTCGAAGCCGCTTGGAAACGCTTTTGCAAAAGCGTTGAGAAAGGGCCTTTGAAGGCCCTTTCCTTTTAGTGGATCAGCGAACCGCCGTTCACGTCGACCTCGGAGCCTGTGACATAGGCCGAGAGCTCCGACGCCAGGAACAGGCAGCAGCCCGCCACGTCGCTGGCCTGTCCCGCGCGGCCCATCGGGATACCGGACAGGATCTGTTCCATCATCTCGTCGGTCAGTGCCCCGCCGGTGATGTCGGTGGCGATGAAGCCGGGACAGATCGCGTTCGACCGGATGCCGTCGGGGGCCAGTTCGCGGGCCATCGCCTTGGTCAGGCCGAGGATGCCCGCCTTGGCCGCCGAGTAATGTGGCCCGCCGAAGATGCCGCCGCCGCGCTGGGCCGAAACGGACGATATGTTGACGATGGAGCCGGTCTTGCGCGCGCGCATGTGCGGGATCAGCGCCTGACTCATGTAGAGCGTGCCGCGCAGGTTGACGTCCGTGACCGCCTCGTAATTCTCGGGTTCGATCTGCATCAGTTTCAGCGGCTGCGTGATGCCGGCGTTGTTGACCAGGATGTCGACCTGGCCCAACCCGTCGATGGCGGATTTGGCTGCCGCTTCGCACTGGGGCTTGCTGGTGACATCGCAGGCCAGGCCGACGTGGCCTTCGCCCGGCAGGTCGGCGGCGGCGGCGCGGGCGGCCTCGCCGTCGAGGTCGAGGATGGCGATGCGGGCGCCGTGTTCGGCAAAGAGTTGCGCCGTGGCCTTGCCGAGGCCTCGGGGGCTGGCGGCGCCGGTGATAACGGCGGTCTTGTCCTTGAGAAGCATGTGGGTGTCCTGTGGTTGTCGGGGGCAGGGGGCTCTGCCCCCTCTGGCCTGCGGCCATTCACCCCCGAGGGTATTTGAAAAACCAAAGAAGATGCGGCGTCAGAGCCTTGTCTTCACGCGGGCCGTGATGGCGCGCACGCTGAGGCCATACTGGTCGTGCAGCGTGGGTAATGCGCCGGCGTCGAGGAACTCGTCCGGCAGCGCGATGCTGTCGAAGGCGGGGTGGATGCCCGCGCGCATCAGGTCCGCCGCGACCGCCTCGCCCAAGCCGCCGACGATGGTGTGGTTTTCCAGCGTCACGACCAGGCGCCCGGTCTTGGCGGCTTCCTTGCGGATGGTTCCCGTGTCGAGCGGCTTCAGCGTCGGCACATGCAGGACGGCGCAATCGGTGCCCTCGGCCTTCAGCGCCTTGGCGGCGTCCAGCGCGCGCATGGTCATGAAGCCGGTGGAGATGAAGAGCACGTCACTGCCGCCGTGGATCACCTGCGCCTTGCCCAGCTGGAACCTGTAGCCGTATTGGCCTAGCACGTCCGGCACCTTGCCCCTCAGGAGGCGCATGTAGACCGGGCCGGGAAAATCCGCGATGGCGTGGGTGGCCTGGGTGATCTCTGTCGCATCGCAGGGATCGACGATGGTCAGGTTGGGCATGCCGCGGAAGATCGCCAGATCCTCGGTCGCCTGGTGGCTGGGACCGTAGCCGGTGGTCAGGCCGGGCAGGGCGCAGACGATTTTCACCGGCAGGTTTTCCTCGGCAATGGCCATGATGATGAAGTCGTAGGCGCGGCGCGAGGCGAAGACGGCGTAGGTCGTGGCGAAGGGGGTAAAGCCCTCGCGCGCCAGCCCGGCAGCGGCCGAGATCATCACCTGTTCGGCCATGCCCATCTGATAGAACCGGTCGGGGTAGGCATTGGCGAAAACGTGCAGGTCGGTGTATTTCGACAGGTCCGCCGTCAGGCCGACGATGTCGTCCCGCTGCGCCGCCAGATCGCATAGCGCGTTTCCGAAGGGAGCGGCGACGGTGTCGCGGCCCTCGGCGTCCAGCGAGGCGATCATGGCGGAGGTGGTCAGGCGCTCTCCATCCTCGGAGACGGGGACGGCGCGGGGGGTGTATTTCGACTTGCGGCGCGAGGTCGGGCCGATGGGGGCGTCTTGCATGTCTCTGGCTCCTTGTCGGTCCGGCTCAGGCCGGGATGGCGTCGTCGAGGATGGCGATAGCGCGCGCCCATTCGGAGGGGTCCACGCGGACGAAATGGGTGATCTCGCGCTCTTCGAGAAAGGGGACGCCCTTGCACATCTGGGTCTTGCAGATGATGACGCGGGGGCGCGGATCAGACAGGGTGCGCGCGGTGTCGAAGGCCGTGACCAGCGCGTCCAGGTCATTGCCGTCCACCTCTTGCGCGTGCCAGCCGAAGGCGGCCCATTTCGGTGCCTCGTCGCCCCGGGCGAGCGCCTGCGTGGTCGGCCCGTCGGCCTGCTGGTCGTTGAAATCCACCACGCAGATCAGGTTGTCCAGTTGGTGGGCGCTGGCGGACATGACCGCCTCCCAGGTCGAGCCTTCGCCCAGTTCGCCGTCCGACATCAAGTTGTAGACGAAGGCGGGGTTCTTCTTGCGCTTCAGCCCCAGCGCCGCACCCACGGCGATGCCAAGGCCGTGGCCCAGCGAGCCGCCGGTGATCTCCATGCCCGGCGTGTAGGCGGCCATGCCCGACATGGGCATCCGGCTGTCGTCCATGCCGTAGGTTTCCAGCTCGTCCTCGGGCAGGATGCCGGCCTCGATCATCGCGGAGTAGAGCGCGATCGCGTAGTGGCCGATCGACAGGTAGAACCGGTCGCGCCCTTCCCATTCCGGGTCTTCGGGCTTGTAATTCAATGCGTGGAAATAGCTGACGGCCAGCACGTCGGCCACGCCGAGCGCCTGCCCGATATAACCCTGTCCCTGCACCTCGGCCATGCGCAGCGCCAGCCGCCGGATGGACCAGGCCCTGCGCGCGAGGCTGACATTGGCGCCCGCGTGTTGCGTTTCGGTGGACATGGTCTCCTCCCTCGTCCGATTTGGTATACCATTTTCCAGAAGACGCTACGTCAAGGCAAGAGCTCTTCGCCTGCTTTGTCGCATTCAGGAGAGGATCGGGCGTTTTCGGTTTGAGGGTCGCGCCAAACTCGACTTGGATGGGGCCAAAGCAGGGAGGGCGCGATGCAGTTCGGATTGAGCGACGAGCAGGAGATGATCGTCTCGACGGTGCGCAGCTTCGTCGAAAAGGAAATCTATCCTTTCGAGGCCGAGGTCGAACGGAGCGGGGAGGTGCCGCCGGGCCTGGGCGAAGAGATCAGGCGCAAGGTGATCGATCTCGGTTTTTACGCCTGCAACTTCCCCGAGGAGGTGGGCGGCGCGGGGCTGGGCCACCTCGATTTCACGCTGGTCGAGCGCGAACTCGGGCGCGGCAGCATGGCGCTGACGCATTTCTTTGGCCGGCCGCAGAACATCCTGATGGCCTGCGAGGGCGCGCAGCGCGAGCGATACCTGTTGCCTGCCGTGCGGGGCGAGCGGATGGATGCGCTGGCCATGACGGAACCGGAGGCGGGCAGCGATGTGCGCGGCATGAAGTGCACCGCCCAGCGGCAGGGCGGCGACTGGGTGGTGAACGGGACCAAGCATTTCATCTCGGGCGCCGATCACGCGGATTTCTTCATCGTCTTCATCGCCACGGGGGTGGACGAGACGCCGAAGGGGCCGAAAAAGCGGATCACCTGTTTCCTGGTGGATCGCGGCCATCCGGGGTTCGAGGTGCGCGATGGTTATCGGTCTGTCAGCCACCGGGGTTACAAGAACTGCATCCTGGAGTTTTCCGATTGCCGGCTGCCGGATGCCCAGGTGCTGGGCGAGGTCGATGGCGGGTTCGAGGTGATGAACACCTGGCTCTATGCCACGCGGCTGACCGTGGCGGCCTTTAGTGTGGGCCGGGCGCGGCGCTGTTTCGAAATGGCGGTGGATTACGCGGCACAGCGCAAGCAGTTCGGGCAAGCGATTGCCAAGTTCCAGGGAGTGTCCTTCCAGGTGGCGGACATGGTGACCGAGATCGACGCTGCCGATTGGCTGACCCTGGCCGCGGCTTGGCGGCTGGACGAAGGTCTGCCGGCGAACCGCGAGATCGCCTCGGCCAAGGTCTACGCGACCGAGATGCTGGCACGGGTGGCGGACACGACCTTGCAGATCTTCGGCGGCATGGGGCTGATGGATGATTTCCCCATCGAACGCTTCTGGCGCGATGCGCGGGTGGAGCGGATCTGGGACGGGACCAGCGAGATCCAGCGCCACATCATCGGGCGGGAGATCTTCCGCCCCCTGGGGGCGTGATGGCGGCGGGGGGTGGTGGGTCGATGACCCACCCTACAGGGGTCGGACGATTGTCGCGGCTGTTGCGCCCGCAAAGCATCGCGGTGATCGGCGGCGGGGGCTGGTGCGCGAATGTCATCCGCGAATGCCGCCGAATGGGGTTCAGCGGGCCGATCTGGCCGGTGCATCCGACGCGCGCCGAGGTTGGCGAGCTGCCGGCCGTGGCGCGGATCGAAGACCTGCCAGGGCCGCCGGACGCGGTCTATATCGGCATCAACCGGTCGGCCACGGTTGCGGCGGTGCGGGTGCTGTCTGAACGGGGTGCGGGCGGCGCGATCTGCTTTGCCTCGGGCTTTGCCGAGGCGCAGGCGGAACTGGCGGATGGCCGGGACATGCAGGCGGCGCTTCTGGACGCGGCGGGGGAGATGCCGGTGCTGGGGCCGAACTGTTACGGGATGCTGAACGCGCTCGACCGGGTCGCACTCTGGCCCGATCAGCACGGGCTGGTGCCGGTGGACCGTGGCGTGGCGATCCTGTCGCAAAGCTCCAACGTGGCGCTGAACCTGACGATGCAGCGGCGCGGCCTGCCGATTGGCTTTCTGGGCACGGTGGGCAACCAGGCGCAGGTGGATCTGAGTGCCCTTGGCATGGCGCTGCTGGAGGATCCACGGATCACGGCGCTGGGGCTTTACATCGAGGGGATCGCGGATGTCCGGGGATTCGAGGCGCTGGCGGCGCGGGCGCGGGCGCTGGGCAAGCGGATCGTGGCGCTGAAACTGGGGGCCTCCGAACAGGCGGGGTTGGCGGCGGTGTCGCATACCGCGTCCTTGACCGGCAGCGATGCGGGTGCGCGGGCCTTCCTGCGGCGGATCGGGGTCGCGCAGGTCTCTTCCTTGTCGACCTTGCTGGAATGTTTGAAGATCCTGCATGTGGCCGGGCCTTTGCGGTCCAACCGGCTGGTCTCGGCCTCGTGCTCGGGCGGCGAGGCGAGCCTGATGGCGGATACCGGGCTGGGTTATGACATCGCGTTTCCGCCCCTGGGCGCCGCCCAGCGGGAGGCACTGCGCGCAGCACTTGGCCCCAAGGTGGCGTTGGCCAACCCGCTGGATTACCACACCTATATCTGGGGCGACGTGCCTGCGATGACGGCCTGTTTCGCCGGCCTGCTGCGGGGAGAAGACCTGGGCGCCGGAGTGGTCGTGCTGGATTTCCCGCGCGGTGACCGCTGTTCGACGGCGGATTGGAAGCCGGTGATCGAGGCCCTGGCCCGGGCGCGGGGCGACGTTCCGCTGGCGGTGCTGTCGAGCCTGGTCGAGACGCTGCCGGAGGATGTGGCGGAACGGTTGGCGGGGCTGGGCATCGTGCCACTTTGTGACCTGCCGGCGGCGCTGGAGGCGATGGCGGCGGCGGCGTTCCTTGGGCGCGCGGTGGACCCGGCGCCGGTGTTGTTGGCGCGGGGGGAGGGGGCGCTGCCCCCGTCGCGTTCCGCGACTCCCCCGGGGCATTTTTGCCAAGAAGAAGCCGGGGGCGTTCTGCAGGAGGCCGAGGCGAAGCGGATTCTGGAGGGCGCGGGCCTTGTGGTGCCGTCGCACGCGCGCGCTGAAACGTCGGGTGAGGCGGCGGAGGCGGCGGCGCGGATCGGTTTCCCGGTGGTTCTGAAGGGCGAGGGCTTTGCTCACAAGAGCGAGGCGGGAGCGGTGAAGCTGAACCTGGCTTCGGCGGAGGCGGTGCGGGCGGCGGCGGAAGAGATGGGCGCGCAGGGTTACCTCGTCGAGGAAATGGTCGGTGGCGCGGTGGCGGAACTGCTGGTCGGTGTGGTCCGCGATCCGGCGCACGGGTTTGTCCTGACCCTGGGGGCCGGTGGTATCTGGACCGAGATCCTGGGCGACACGCAGGTGCGGTTGTTGCCGGTCTGTGAAGCGGACCTGCGCGACGCGCTGGCGGGCCTGCGGATCGCGCCGCTCTTGGCAGGCTATCGCGGTGCGCCGGCGGCGGATGAAACGGCGGTTGTGGCCGCCGTTCTGGCGGTGCAGGCTTTCGTCGCGGCCCATGCCGACAGGATCGAGGAACTGGAGATCAACCCGCTGATCGTCACGCCCGACCGGGCAGTGGCGGCGGATGCGCTGATCCAGTTGAGGACGGAAAGACAGGAAGGAGAAGGCGATGCCGCTTGAGATGAACCGAGAGGTCTTTATCACCTGCGCGGTGACAGGATCGGGTGGGACGCAGGACCGCAACCCGCATGTGCCACGCTCCCCCAGGGAGATCGCCGAAAGCGCCATCGAGGCCGCGAAGGCAGGCGCGGCGGTGGCGCATTGCCATGTGCGCGACCCGGAGACCGGGGCGCCCTCGCGGGAACTGGCCTATTACCGAGAGGTGACCGAACGCATTCGCGATGCGGATGTGGACGTGGTGCTGAACCTGACGGCGGGCATGGGGGGCGACATCACCTTTGGCTCGACCGAGGCGCCCTTGCCGGTGAACGCGGCCGGGACCGACATGATCGGCGCCGCCGAACGCGTGGCGCATATCGCCGAGTGCCTGCCGGAGATCTGCACGCTGGATTGCGGCACGATGAATTTCGCAGAGGCCGATTACGTCATGACCAACACGCCCGGCATGTTGCGCGACATGGGCGCGCGGATGACCGCGCTGGGGGTCAAGCCGGAGATCGAGGCCTTTGACACCGGCCACCTGTGGTTCGCCAAGCAACTGGTGAAGGAAGGCGTGCTGGAGGGGCCTGCGCTGGTGCAGCTTTGCATGGGCGTGCCCTGGGGCGCGCCGGACGATCTCAATACCTTCATGGCAATGGTCAACAACGTCCCCGATGACTGGTGTTTCAGTGCCTTTGCGCTGGGGCGCAACCAGATGCCCTATGTCGCCGCCTCGGTGCTGGCGGGCGGCAACGTGCGCGTCGGGCTGGAGGACAACCTGTTCCTGGACAAGGGCGTATTGGCGACCAATGCCCAGCTGGTCGAGCGTGCCGTGGGGATCATCGAGACTCTCGGCGCCAAGGTCATCGGTCCCTCAGCGGTGAGAGAAAAACTGGGTCTGACCAAGCGCGCGCCAAGATAGCGCTTGTCGCCCTGATGGTCGGCGCCGCAGGGTTGTCGCGCGCTGACATCGGGGGAGGGGACATGGCCAGCATCGGGATCGGAATCGTCGGCGGCGGATACATGGGCAAGGCGCATTCCGCCGCCTTCGCCGCCGTTGGTACGGTGTTCGAGACAGGGTTGAAACCGCGACTGGTGGCAATCGCCGGGTCCACGCCCGACAGCGGGGCCCGCTATGCCGAGGCCTATGGTTTCGATCGCGCTGCCCGCGACTGGCGGGCGCTTGTCGAGGACCCAGAGGTGGAGGCGGTGGTGATCGCCTCTCCGCAGTCGACGCACCGCGAGATCGCCGAGGCCGCCTTTGCCCAGAGAAAGCCGGTGCTCTGCGAGAAGCCGCTTGGGCTGTCGCTGGAGGAGGCACGGGCCATGCTGGCGGCGGCAGAGCGCGCCGGGGTCGCGCATATGGTGGCCTACAACTATAGCCGGACCCCCGCCACAGGCTTTGCCCGCCAGTTGATTGCCGGGGGTGATCTTGGGCGGGTGCATCACCTGCGAATCGAACATACCGAGGATTTCCACCTGACCTCGATCCTGCCGCCCTGGCGATCGCAGGGCGCGGCCAACGGCTGTCTTGGCGACCTGGCACCGCATCCGATCAATGCCGCCCTGGCGCTGGGCGGAAAGATATCCGAGGTTTCGGCTGTGATCGAGACGGTCTTTCCCGAACGCAACGGCGTGACCGTGACTAATGACGACCAGGTGCTGATGACGCTGCGCTTTGAGAACGGGGCCAGCGGACAGCTTTTCGCCAGCCGCGTCGCGACGGGCCGGAAAATGGGCTATGCCTACGAGGTGACCGGGGAAAAAGGCGCGATCCGATTTGACCAGGAGGATCAGAACGCGCTCTTGCTTTGTGACGGGACGGCCCCGGCGGAACGGGCGGGGTTTACCAAGATCCTGACCGGTCCGGCGCATCCCGACTACCGGGGATTCTGTCCGGGGCCGGGGCATGGCACCGGCTACCAGGATCAGATCATCATCGAGGCGAAGGATTTTCTGCAGGCCATCGACGGCGGAACGCCGGTCTGGCCGACGTTCGCTGACGGGGTCGAGGTGCACCGGGTGATGGCCGCGGCGCGCGCGGCGGCGGTGTCGGGGACCTGGGCGCGGGTGGCGGATTTCTGAGACCGGGAGACGTGGGAATGGGAAAACTGAACTGGGGCTTGATCGGCGGCGGCGAGGGCAGCCAGATCGGCCCGGCCCACCGGCTGGCCGCCGGGCTGGACGGGGCGTTTGATTTCGTCGCCGGGGCGCTGGATCACCGTGCCGAGGAGGGCCGCGCCTATGGCCGGCGGCTGGGGCTGGCCGCGGACCGGGCCTATGGCGACTGGCGCGAGATGCTGGAGAGCGAGCGGGGCCGCGCGGACCGGGTGGACCTGGTGACCGTGGCCACGCCCAATGCCACGCATTTCGAGATCACCAGGGCCTTCCTGGAGGGTGGGTTTCACGTTCTGGTCGAAAAGCCCATGACAATGACGGTCGCTGAGGGCGAGGAACTTGTGGGCCTGGCGCGCGAGACCGGGCGGATCTGCGCGGTGAACTATGGCTACTCGGGCTATGCGCTGGTCCGGCAGATGCGGGCGATGGTGGCGGCGGGGGATCTGGGCCGGGTGCGCATGGTGGTGGCGGAATTTGCCCACGGCCATCACGCGGATGCGGGGGATGCAGACAACCCGCGCGTGCGCTGGCGCTATGACCCGGCGCAGGCCGGGGTTTCGGCGCAGTTTGCCGATTGCGGCATCCACGCGCTGCACATGGCCTCTTTCGTGATCGGGCAGGAGGTCGAACGGCTGTCGGCGGACACGGTGAGCTGTATCGAAAGCCGGGTGCTGGAGGATGACGCCCAGGTGAACCTGCGCTTTGACGGCGGCGCGGTGGGGAGGCTCTGGACCTCGTCGATTGCGCTGGGGCGGCAGCATGGGCTGACCTTGCAGGTCTTTGGCGAAAAGGGTGGGTTGCGCTGGGCACAGGAGCAGCCGAACCAGCTGTACTGGATGCCGCTGGGCGGGCGGCTGGAGGTGATCGAACGCGGCGGGCCGGGCCTGTCGCCCGAGGCCACGCGGGCCAGCCGGGTGACGGTGGGCCACGCCGAGGGGATGCCGCTGGCCTTCGGCAATATCTACGCCGACCTGGCCGAGGCGATCCGGGCGCGGGCCGAGGGGCGCGCGATCGACCCGGCGGCGGATCTCTATCCGCGGGCGGAGGACGGGTTGCGGTCCATGGCGGCGGTTTTCGCGGTGGCGGAGAGCGGCAAGGCCGAGGGCGCCTGGGTGGAGGCGCGACCGCCGATGATGCGCTGAGAGGCGTTGGGTGGTGGGACGGGGGCGGACGCTGTTCCGCGCCTCGCGGCGCGAAAGACGCCCCGCCCACCGTCCCTTTGGGCGCTTTGGTCGAGGCCTTCCGCTTTGGGTCTCACCAAGGCTAATGCCAAGCACGAGAAACCCCGCCGCGGCGGGGCCGGGCGGGGCGATTGAGTCAACGGGGAAGGGTGGTCAGGCCACCTGTTCCAGTGCCACCTCGGGCGTGACACCCAGAGCGAAACAGACGTCGCGGGTCAGCTCGGGGCGGTTGAGCGTGTAGAAGTGCAGCTTGTCCACGCCGCCTTCGAGCAGGTCGCTGCACAGTTCGGTGCAGATCGCCGTCGCCAGCAGGTCTTCGCGCCCGTCGCGCTGCGCCTTTTCGAAGGCGTCAGACACCCATTGCGGGATGTAGGTGCCACAGCTTTCGGCAAAGCGGCGCGCGCCGTTCCAGTTCTCGATCGGCAGGATGCCCGGCACCAGCTTGTCGCCGTCGATCCCGGCCTTCTGACAGGCATCGCGGAAGCGGAAGAAGGTGTCCGCCTCGAAGAAGAACTGGGTCAGCGCCTCGTCCGCTCCGGCGTCCAGCTTGCGCTTGAGCCAGGCGATGTTGGCGTCCATGTCCGCCGCCTCGGGGTGGCAGTCGGGGTAGGCGCCGACGCGCTGGGTGAACTTGCCGGTCTCGGCCAGTGCCTCGATCAGTTCGATCGAGTTGGCAAAGCCCTCGGGGTGCTGGGTAAAGCCTGCCGCGCCCTTGGGCGGGTCGCCACGCAGGGCGACGATGTCGGTGACGCCCGCCTCGGCAAAGCCTTCGGCGATGGCCAGGGTCTCGGCGCGGGTGGCGTTGACACAGGTCAGATGCGCTGCCGTGCGCAGGCCGGAATGCTTGTGCAGCGTGGCCACCACGTCGCGGGTCAGGTCCCGGGTGGTGCCGCCCGCGCCGTAGGTCACCGAGACGAAGCGCGGCGCCAGCGGCGACAGAACCTGCACCGCGTCCCAGAGGCGAAAGGTGGCCTCGATGTTTTTCGGCGGGAAGAATTCGAAGGAGATTTCGGGGCGCTGCATGATCCGGGGTGTCCTCTATGACGTTGGAGCCCTTGTCGCACGTGCAGCATTGTGAGACAAACTCATAAATTTCAAGATCAACATGAGGCGGATGAGGGAAAGCCCCCATGCATATCGAATTCCGGCATCTTCGGACCATCAAGGCGATCCATGACGCGGGCGGCGTGGCGCGGGCGGCGGAGATGCTGAACATCACCCAATCGGCGCTCAGCCACCAGATCAAGGGGCTGGAGGACCAGGCTGGGGTCGAGTTGTTCGTGCGCCGGTCCAAGCCGATGAAACTCTCGGCGGCGGGGTTTCGCCTGTTGCGGCTGGCGGAACAGATCCTGCCGCAGGTTGAGGCGGTGCAGGCCGAGTTCGCGGGGCTGCGCGAGGGTAAATCCGGACGGCTGCACATCGCCATTGAATGCCACGCCTGTTTCGAATGGTTGTTCCCGGTGCTGGAAGGGTTCCGAAAGAAATTCGGCGACGTGGACGTGGACATTCGCCCCGGTCTGGCCTTTGACGCGCTGCCCGCGCTGATGAAGGAAGAGGTGGACGTGGTCATTTCCTCGGATCCCGAAGACCTGGCTGGCGTCACCTTCGTGCCGCTCTTCGACTACAGCCCGGTTTTCGTCGCCTCCTCTCAGCATCCGCTGGCGGAAAAGGATTTCATCGAGGCCGAGGATTTCCGGGGCCAGACGCTGATCACCTACCCGGTGGACCGCTCACGCCTGGATATCTTCAGCCAGCTCCTGACCCCGGCCAAGGTGGAACCGGCGGCGATCCGGCAGGTGGAACTGACGGCGGTGATCCTGTTGCTGGTGGCGTCCAACCGCGGCGTGTCGGTCCTGCCGGATTGGGTCGTCCGCGAGGTGAAATACAGCTCGGATTATGTCACGCGGCCGCTGACGAAAGAGGGGCTGACGCGGCGCCTATATGCGGCCGTGCGGACCGAGGACCTGGACAAACCCTTCATGAAGCTGCTGATCCGGTTGGCAGGGGAAGAGGCGCGCAGGTTGCAGGCCGCGTAAGTGCTCAACAGCCCTTGTCCGCCTGGGCAAGGGCCAGATCCCATCGGTTCACATAGGCGACGCTCTGTAGCGGTTCATGGCGGGCGTTCATGACCTCGTCCGCCTTCTGGGCGAAACAGCCGCAGTCCACGCCGGCCAGATTGGCCCGGCACCAGGCGACCGGGTCGGCAGGGGCCGAGGCGGCGCCAAAGGGCGGCGGGCCGCTGCGCGGCAGCCCGCCTTCGGTCAGAGGCGGCAGCTGGTTCACCCCGACGACCAGCAAGGCGACGGTCGCCAGAACGGTGGCAGCGGTGATCCATCTGATCGGCATCACGGGTTCCAGAAGGGGTGCACGAAAAGGCAGGCGGATCGCCCGGGCCGGACCCCACGCCGGCCCCGTGAGGGTACTATGACCTTCGGTGGGGGCGAAGCGCCAAGTATCTTGAATTTTGGGACAAATCTAATGGCAGCCGCATCCTGTTCGGATGTGCAGACAGTCAAAACATAAGGCTCCGGGCGTGACCGCCCGGCCTGTTTTTAATTCGGAAAGCCGGGGCTCGTGACCGGCGTCCAGGTCAGAGGATCTTGAGGTCCGAGGCCATCGTGCGGCCGTCGCGTCCCTCTCGCAGCTCATAGCTGACCTTCTGATTGTCGGCGAGCCCGGTCAAGCCCGAGCGTTCGACAGCGGAGATATGGACAAAAACATCCTTTCCCCCTTCGTCCGGCGCGATGAATCCATAGCCTTTCGTGGTGTTGAACCACTTCACGGTGCCGTTCGGCATAATCCCCGTGCTCCTATTCAAGTCCTAGCGTTCATCCCCGTGCAGATCGGAGAAGGTCACATTCGCCTTTCAGGGCCGCAGGACGCCGGGGCGTCAAGCATCCGGTGTACGAATATCACGCAGGTGAGATTAGCGCAGATAGGGGAATTACAAGAGTCCCACTCTCGCATTTCGACGAAAACTTGCCTATCTGACGATCCTGAACCGCGGACTGCCAAGGGATTGTGCATGATCATCTACGGGTTGAAGACCTGCGATACCTGCCGAAAGGCACGCAAGGCGTTGCCGGCGGCAACATTTGTCGACGTCCGCGAAGAGGGCGTTCCGGCCGAGATCCTGGATCGCGCCCTGGCGCAGTTCGGGGACAAGCTGGTCAACACGCGCTCGACCACCTGGCGGGATTTCGACGAGGATACGCGCGCGATGGAGCCCGCCGCGCTGATCGCGGCCCATCCGACGGTGATGAAACGTCCGCTCTTCGTCGAGGATCAGCGCATGGTGCTGGGGTGGGACAAGGCGGCCCAGTCGGCCCTCGGCGTGGTTTGAAGGAGGCAGGAAAATGCGCAACGCGGCACTGACACTGGGCATCATCGCCGGTGTGATCGGCATGATCGTGGGCTTCTTCGGCTTCGGCTACACGGAACTGGTCAAGAACGTGGGCGAGGTCGAGGAGATGTTCGGCATGTTCGACGATCCCCAGACGGTGCGCATCGTGTCGATCCTGGCACCCCTGCTGGCCATTGCCGGTGGCGCGATGGCCAAGGCGCGCGCACTGTGGGGCGGAATTCTGCTGCTGCTTTCGGCGGCGGCGATGTTCCATGCCTTCGGCTTCAACGTCTTTACCATGTTCCCCATCGCCTTCGCGGGGCTGGGCGGGGTGCTGGCGCTCGCGGCGGGCAAACCCGACGAGCCCAAGGCGCATTTCTGATCGCTCAGGCCGGGACCTGGCGCGCGACAGGCGCCAGTCCGAACAGCCGGTCCAGCGACAGAACGCCTGCGCCGCGGATCACCATGACCATCAGCAAGACGATCCAGAGCGCGCGCTCGTCGATCAGGCCATAGCGTGTGTCGAAGAGCGCGCCCAGCGTGCCGCCATGCCCGGTCACGTCGACCCAGGTCTGCACGGTGACAAAGCCGATCATCCCCAGCGCCGCCAGCCGCGTGAACAGGCCGAGGACGATCAACAGGGGCAAAAGCCATTCCGCGTAGGTTCCGGCAATGGCAATCAGATCATGGTGAAACCCCATGTTGGCAGTATTGTAGCCCGCCGCCTCGAAGGCCTTGGGAAACATCTGCGCATAGGTGCCGGATTCCAGCGTGAAGAAATCCAGGATCCCCTCTTCGCCCTTGCGATCCCAGACCTTCGTTCCGGCGGAATTCCAGTAATACCGCAAGAGTGTCGCCGCAAAGATCAGCCGCGCCAGCAGCGGGATCACCTGATTGCCCAGGCGTTCGACAGGGGCAAAGATCGCATTGTGAAGGGAGATGAGACGGTCCATCGAATCCTCAATCGGTGAGCAGGTCGGAAAAGGCGCCCTGCTGCAACAGCAGCGAGAGCGTGGCGGAAAGGTCGAAGTCGGGGCCTGCGGTTTCGACCGCCGCGCCGAATGTCCCGCCCTTGATCAGCGCGGCAAGGAAACCGGCCCCGCCCGGCGGCAGAAGATGTGGCAAGGGGTCGAAATCCGGGCGGGTGATGACAACCGCCTCGGCCCGGGCCGGGGGCTTGGGCTGGCCCGGTTCCATCGTGAACCGGTAAATCGACAGCACCGGCCAGTCTGATCGCAGAAGCCGCAGGGCCGGCGCCGGCACCAGGCGCGCCCTCATGAGCGCAGCCTCATCCATCCCCGCCAGACGCGTGGCATCCAGCGCCGGCGCGTCCGCGGCATGATAGCTCTGGCGCAGGGCCAGTTCCATCCGTGCCACATCACCCAGGTAGCCGATCCCGCGCAGCGCCTCGAGCCGTTCCAGGAACTCGGGAAAACCCGCGCCGTAGTGCATCATCAAGGGGCTGGCGGGCGGATGGGCGCGCAGGAACATCCCTGCCGCGCGGGCGAAATTCTCGGGTCCGATCAGTTTCGCCACCGCCGGGAAGCCGACTTCCAGCGCCTCGCGCAGGGCCACGGCCACGTTGTTGCGATAGACGTTGAACCGCCGCCCGGCGGGACGCCCCGCACCATCGGTCAGGCCCTTGGGAACAGGCGCGTCCCCGCGCAGCAGCGCAGTGCGAAAACCTGTCTCGGCATGGCTGGCCATTGCGCGCTCCTTCGTGTTTCTTTGTCCAAATAACGCGGGGGCGGAGCCCCGATCTTCACGCCGTCAAGCGCGCCAGCGCCCCGGCTGCCCGCGCGGCCTCTGCCGCCAATACGGGCCAGTCCGGCACGTCGTTGTCCCATTCGATCAGCAGCGGGAGTGGCCCGGCGCGATCCAGCACCATGTCCAGCAAGGCCCAGACCGGGTCCGCCACCTCGCGTCCGTGGCTGTCGATCAGCAGTGGCGCGCCGAAATCGTCGTGATCCTCGTCATGGCCCGCCAGGTGGATTTCGCCCACCGCCGCCATCGGAAAGCGCGCGATGTAGTCCTGCGGGCTGTAGCCCAGGTTGGTGGCCGAGACGAAAACGTTGTTCACGTCCAGCAAGAGCCCGCAGCCGGTACGTCGGACGACCTCGTTCAGAAAGTCCGTCTCGTCCAGCGTGCTTTCGGCAAAGGCCAGGTAGCTCGAGGGGTTTTCCAGCAGCATTCGCCGCCCCAGCGCCTCCTGAACTTCGTCGACGTGGTCGCAGACGCGGGCCAGCGTGGCAGGGGTATAGGGCAGTGGCAGCAGGTCGTTCAGAAAGGCGCTGTCATGGGTCGACCAGGCGAGATGTTCCGAAAAGCTCGCCGGGTTCAGCCAGCCGACGAGATGTTTCAGCCGGGCAAGGTGCTCCGCGTCCAGCCTGTCCGGCCCGCCGATGGACAGGCCGACACCATGTACGGAAATCGGAAAGCGGTCGGACAGCGCGCGCAACTGTGCCAGCGGCCTGCCGCCATCGCCCATGTAGTTCTCGGCGTGGACCTCGAACCAGCCCACGGGGGCGGGATCGTTGTGGATGGCCGAATAGTGCTGCGGCTTGTAGCCGACGCCGGGCAAGGGGGGGAGGGGGCTGGTCGTGTCGAACATCGCTCTGACTCGGATCGGGGCGTGAAAGGGCAAGAGGCCACGGGGCGCGCGCGCGGCGGCGCCCCGTGACATGGACCTTACGAGTCCATCGGCAGGTCGCGTTCCAGCGCATCCAGCGAGCCCATGCGCGCGGTGCCGTCCGCCATTTCCGGCAGCTCGATCTCGGTGCAGGTGCCCGCGTCGACCAGCGTCCAGGCGTTGCCCTGGTAGTCGACGGTCGATGTGCCGGCGCAGGTGGTGCCGGGGCCTGCGGCACAGTCGTTTTCGCCGGCGAGGCTGACGCCGTAGCACTTTTCCTGTGCCATTTCGTCGGCATGGGCGCCGGTTGCGGCGATGGCGGCGGCGACGGCGCCGACGAGGGCGGCGGATTTCAGAGTGTAGGACATGTGGGTTCCTCCGGTGTTTGCACGTTGCGAAACTTGGCCGCGGGCCGATTTGCCCGTCGGTGACTGCAGGGTGCCGCGCTGGAAGGATTGCCGCGATACACGGGCCTGTGCATCACGCGCCCGTCAGCCCCCGTGTCGTGCCCGAGAGGTCAGAGGGGGGATTCCTGCCGCTGGAAGGGGGGATTTGTAACGATAGCTGCCCGTATGCCCATGCTGCATGGCAGAATGTTACAGGACGCATGGCCCGCCCGGGCAGGCGGGCAGGTCTCTTCACGGGTTTCGTCAGGGCTGTAACGCGTCAAGTCGGGGTTTCCGTCGCTTGAATTTCAAAAAAGGCCGCCCCCGAGGGGACGGCCCTTGTCATCCTTGCAACGTCATCCTTGCAACCGGAGCGGCTGTCAGGCGCGCAGATCGGGCGGGGTCGCGTCACGGCCAAGCTCGGCGGTGATCTCGTCCAGCGTGGCGACCTGGGTCTGCTTTTCACCCAGGCGACGCACGGTGACGGTGCGCTCCTCGACCTCGCGGTGGCCGACGGCCAGGATGACCGGGACCTTGCCGACCGAATGCTCGCGGACCTTGTAGTTGATCTTTTCGTTGCGAATGTCGGCTTCTGCCCGGACACCGGCCCTGGTCAGCGTCTCGACCACATAGGCCACGTAGTCATCCGCCTCCGAGGTGATCGAGGCCACGACCACCTGGCGCGGGGCCAGCCAGAAGGGCAGCTTGCCGGCATGTTCCTCGATCAGGATGCCGATGAAACGCTCGAAGGACCCCAGCGTCGCGCGGTGCAGCATCACGGGGCGGTGCTTGTTGCCATCGGCGCCGATGTAATGCGCGTCCAAACGTTCGGGCAGGACGAAATCCACCTGGAAGGTGCCGCACTGCCAGTCACGTCCGATCGCGTCGGTCAGAACGAATTCCAGCTTGGGCCCGTAAAAGGCGCCTTCGCCCGGGTTCAGCTCGATGTCGTTCGTCACCTTGCGTGTTGCGGTCAAGAGCGCCTCTTCGGCCTTGTCCCAGATCTCGTCCGATCCGGCGCGGGTATCGGGCCGGTCCGAGAACTTGATCTTGTACGAGGGGAAGCCGAGGTCGCGATAGATCCCGGCCAGGAACCCGATGAAACGCTCGGTTTCTGCCGCGATCTGGTCCTCGGTGGCAAAGATATGCGCGTCGTCCTGGGTAAAGCCGCGCACCCGCATGATCCCGTGCAGCGCGCCCGAGGGTTCGTAGCGCGCACAAGAGCCGAATTCGGCCATGCGCAGGGGCAGGTCGCGGTACGACTTCAGGCCCTGCTTGAAGATCTCGACGTGGCAGGGGCAATTCATCGGCTTGAGCGCGTTGATCGCCTTTTCACGGGCATGTTCCTCGTCCACTTCGACGATGAACATGTTTTCCTGGTACTTTTCCCAGTGGCCCGAGCGTTCCCAAAGCTTGCGGTCGACGACCTGCGGCGTGTTCACCTCGACATAGCCGCCGCGCGTCTGCTGACGGCGCATGTAATCCTGCAGCGTGGTGTAGATCTTCCAGCCGTTCGGATGCCAGAAGATCTGGCCCGGCGCCTCTTCCTGCATGTGGAACAGGTCCATCTCGCGGCCCAGCTTGCGGTGGTCGCGCTTGGCGGCCTCTTCCAGCATGTGCAGGTGCTTTTTCAGGTCGTCGCGGTTCTTGAAGGCGACGCCGTAGATGCGTTGCAGCATCTGCCGGTCGCTGTCGCCACGCCAGTAGGCGCCCGCCACGCTCATCAGCTTGAAGCTGTCGCCGGGGACCTGGCCGGTGTGCTGCAGGTGCGGGCCACGGCAGAGATCCTGCCAGTGGCCGTGCCAGTACATGCGGATCGGATCGTTGCCGGGAATGGCCTCGATCAGCTCGACCTTGTAGGGCTCGTTGTTGGCCTCGTAGTATTTCACCGCCCGCTCGCGGTCCCAGACCTCGGTGGTCACCGGATCGCGGCGGTTGATGATCTCTTTCATCTTCTTTTCGATCGCGCCCAGATCCTCGGGCGTGAAGGGCTCTGCCCGGTCGAAGTCATAGTACCAGCCGTTCTCGATCACCGGGCCGATGGTGACCTTCACGTCGGGCCAGATCTCCTGCACGGCGCGGGCCATGATATGCGCGAGGTCGTGCCGGATCAGTTCCAGCGCGGGCGCGTCATCGGCCATCGTGTTGATCGCGATGCGCGCATCTTCCTCGATGGGCCATTGCAGGTCCCAGTGGGCCTCGCCCAGGGTGGCGGAGATCGCTTTCTTGCCAAGCGATTTGGAAATGCTCGCCGCCACCTCGGCAGGGGTCACGCCCTTGTCGAAGTCACGTTTCGAGCCGTCGGGAAATGTCAGGGAAATCTGGCTCATCGGCCTAGTCTCCTCGTCGGTTTGGCGCCCACGGAACGCCCGGTTGCGGGTATGCGTTATGCCAAGGGCAATGGCCCCCGGGGTCAGTGAAGTCAAGCGGGAAGAGGGCGGGATGAGCAATAGCACCACAGAAGTCTACGAAGGATTGACGGGGGCCGAAGAGGTCAAGGCGCGCGAGGCCCGTAACGGGCTGCGGCACGCCACCAGCCTGATCATGACCAAGATCGCCGACGGGTTGATCGACCCCAAGCTGGTGCTCAGCTGGCTGGGTGGCGCCCTTGGTGTGCCTGCCGGTATCGTCGGATTGTTCGTACCGATCCGCGAGGCGGGTGCGCTCTTGCCGCAGATCGTGCTGGCGGGGCGGGTGCAGGCGATGCGGCACCGGAAATGGGCCTGGGTTGCCGGGTCGGCAGGACAAGGGATCTGTGCCGCGCTGATCGTGTTGGCGGCGGTGTTGCTGTCCGGCTGGGTGGCGGGTGTTGCGATGGCGCTGGCATTGGGCGGTCTGGCGGTCAGCCGATCGCTGTGTTCCGTCAGCTTCAAGGACATCCTGGGCAAGACGGTGGGCAAGACCCGGCGTGGTGCGGTGACGGGGATTGCAGGGTCGGTCTCGGCGCTGGCGGTGCTTGGGTTCGCGCTGATCCTGATGGTGGGGCCGGGGCAGGCGCTTTGGCCGGTGATGGCGGCGATCGGCATGGCCTCGGCGCTCTGGCTGCTGGGCGCGCTCCTGTTCTCGACACTGGAGGAAAACGCCTCGGAGCCGGAAAAGGGCGCGGGGCTGAACCTGTCGCCGCTGCGTGAGGACGCGCGGCTGCGCCGCTTCGTGGCCGCCCGTGGCGCGCTGACCGTGACCGCGCTGGCGCCGCCCTATTTCGTCCTGCTGGGCGGAGGGCAAAGCGCCCTGCAGGCGTTGGGGGCGCTGGTTCTGGCCTCGTCTGCGGCCTCTTTCCTGTCGTCCTATGTCTGGGGGCGTTTGGCGGATCGGTCGTCGCGGCTGGTGCTGGCGGCCTCGGGCGTGCTGGCGGCGTTGTTCATGGCACTGGCGGTGCTGGCCGACCTTGCCGGCTGGGCGGGCGCGCCCTGGGTCATCCCTGCGCTGCTGTTCGGCCTGATGCTGGCCTATCACGGGGTGCGTCAGGGGCGGTCCGTCTACCTGGTCGATTTCGCGCCGGGGGAACAGCGCTCGACCTATGCCGCGCTGGCGAACACCTCCATCGGCCTGTTGCTTCTGGTGGTGGGCGTGCTGGGCGGTGCGCTGGCGGCGCTCGGGCCGCAGGTGGCGCTGGCGGGGTTCGCGCTGCTCAGCCTGCTGGGGGCCGCGCTGTCGCTGGGCCTCGACGAGGTCGAGCGATAGGCGCTTGCCTGTCCTTGCCGCGCGGCGCAGTCTGACCCCAGCAGGGGGAGGGGCGTCATGCGGACATACGAAGAGATTCTCGATTTCGCGGCGGATCGCAAGGGCGGGCGCGCGGCTGTTCTGGCCGACATCCCGCCGGTTCTGGATGCGGATGCGCTGGCGGCCATTCCCGATGACCGCTGGCTTGCCCAGATGGCGCGTGGCATCTTTCAGGCCGGGATCAGCTGGCAGGTCGTGGAAAACAAATGGCCTGGCATCGAGGAGGCGTTCCACGGTTTCGACGTGGGCCGCGCCGCGATGATGTCCGAGGACTGGTTCGATGAATTGCTGGCCGATCCGCGTATCGTGCGCAGCCCGCCCAAGGTGCAGGCGATCCAGCAGAATGCCGTATTCATTCAGGAGGTGTCCGCCGAGGCGGGGTCGTTCGGGCGCAAGGTGGGCGACTGGCCGGCCGAGGATTTCGCCGGGCTGCTGGACTGGATGAAAACGAACGGCGCCCGGCTGGGCGGGGCCACCGGCGCCTATACGCTGCGGTTCCTTGGCAAGGAAAGCTTTATCCTGTCGCCGTCGGTCGTCGCCCGGCTGGTGGCAGAGGGTGTGGTGGACAAGGCGCCCACGTCGAAAAAGGCGATGCAGGCGGTGCAGGCGGCCTTCAACACCTGGAAGGACCAGAGCGGCGAAAACCTGACGGTCATCAGCCGCGTCCTGGCGCAAAGCGTCGACGCCTGAGGGCAGGGGGGCCGCCTTGCCCCAAAGGAAACCGGAAAGCCGTTTTCGATCCCGAAACGCTGACGCTATGGTTCGGGGCGAAGAGAAAGGGGGCTGAATGACGGTCGTATCCCATGTCGAAGGTCCGCGCGGCGACAGGCTGGTCTATGCAAAGACCTCGGGCCGGGGACCCTGCGTGGTCTTCCTGTCCGGCTATCGCTCGGACATGGAAGGCACCAAGGCGGTGCATCTCGAAGGCTGGGCCAAGTCGGAGGGGCGGGCCTTCCTGCGTTTGGATTATGCCGGGCACGGTCAATCCGGCGGGGTCTTTGAAGAGGGGTGTATCGGCGACTGGGCCGCGGATGCCGAGGCGGTCATCACCCATGCGGTTGAGGGGCCGGTGGTGCTGGTCGGCTCTTCGATGGGCGGCTGGATCGCGTCGATCCTGTCCAGGCGCCTGCCGCAGATCACCGGGTTCGTCGGCATTGCCGCCGCTCCGGATTTCACCGAGGACGGCTTTTGGGCCGGGTTTTCCGAACAGGCGCGGCGCCAGGTCATGCAAGAAGGCAAGATCCTGATGCCCTCCGCCTACGAGGACCCCTATGTCGTGACCCGCAAGCTGATCGAGGACGGGCGGCGAAACCTGGTCCTGCGCTCTCCGCTGCCGATGGACTGGCCGGTGCGTCTGTTGCAGGGCACTCTGGACGAGGCGGTCAGCCGCGAAACCGCGCTGCGTCTGCTGGACCATATCGAGGGGCCGGACGTGCGTCTGACGCTGGTCAAGGGCGCCGATCACCGCTTTTCTACGCCGGCCTGCCTGACCCAGATCGAACGGGCCATCCGCGAGGTCCTGGGGTGAGTGCGCTGCTCTGGGGGCTGGGTGCGCTGGCCGCGGCGGGTGGCGCCTATGGCGCCTTTGCCACCCGCGAACCCGTGGTGACGGACGTCCGATTTGACGCGAAGCAGCTGGACGGCGGCATCGATGACTGGCTGGCGGAGAGCGAGGCCAAGGTGCCCAACCTGCGCCCCGGCGCGCAGAAACAGGTGATCTGGGCTGGCGCGCCCGAGGTGCAGACGGATTGGGCACTGGTCTATGTGCACGGGTTTTCCGCCGCCCCGCAGGAGATCCGGCCGGTGCCGGACATGGTCGCGCAGGGGCTGGGGGCAAACCTTGTCTTCACCCGGCTCAAGGGCCACGGCCGCGACGGCCCCGCGATGGCAGAGGCCACGGTCGAGGGCTGGATGGAGGACATGGCCGAGGCGCTGGCCATCGGGCATCGTATCGGGCGCCGCGTGTTGCTGATGGGCTGTTCCACCGGCGCCACGCTTGCCACCTTGGCCCTGCACGAGTCGATGGGCGCGAAGGTCACGGGTGTGATCCTCGTCTCTCCCAACTACAAACTGGCCGATCCCAAGAGCGCGCTGATCACATGGCCGGGCGCGCGCTGGTGGGTGCCCTTGCTGGCCGGGCGCGAGATCGGCTTTGAGCCGCGCGGAGAGATGCACGGGCAATACTGGACCTCGCGCTATCCCAGTCTGGCCGTTCTGCCGATGGGGGCCGCGGTGCGCGAGGTGCATCGGCGACGGCACCAGGACCTGTCCGTGCCCGCCCTTTTTGTCTTCGACCCCGGCGACCGGATCGTCGATCACGGTGTAACTCGCCAAGTCGCCGCGCGCTGGGGCGCGCGGGCCGATCTGCACGAACTGGACCTTGGGCCGCAGGATGATCCGTCGCGTCACCTCGTGGCCGGGGATGTCCTGTCGCCGCGCATGTCAGAGCCGGTGGCCGGGGCCATGCTCGACTGGGCGCGCAGGCTATAGCATGACGCCGAACAAGGAGAGAATGATGGACCAGAGGGTCAGTCTTATCACGCTGGGATGCCGGGACATGGCGCGCGCCAGCGCCTTTTACGAGGCGCTGGGTTGGAAACGGGTCGAGACGCCCGAGGGGATCGTGGTCTTTGACCTGATCGGGCAGGCGCTGGGCCTTTATCCGCTGGAAGACCTGGCCCGCGACATGGGGCGCGCGCCGGAGGACCTGGGCACCGGGGCGGCGACCCTGGCCTGCAATGTCCGTGACAAGGCAGAGGTGGCCAAGGTGCAGGCGGCGGCCGAAGCAGCGGGCGCCACGATCCTGAAACAGGCGCATGACGTCTTTTGGGGGGGGCACATCGGCTATTTCGCCGACCCCGATGGCCACGTCTGGGAGGTGGCGCACAACCCGTTTTCCAGGCTGGGGCCGAACGGGGAGTTCCGCTGGGAAGGCTACGGCGATGGTTGACCGGGCAGCGCGATGAGGCGCCCGCGCTCCATGTGGTCCCTGGAAACCCTGGGGCGCGAACGCCTGTCACGGCATTTCTGGATGCGCGAGTTCCTTTGTTCGGAAATCGGCAACTTTCACGAGATCAGCAACATCCCGGACAATCCCGACCTGGCGCTGGAACGTGGGCGGACCTTTGCCGCGACCCTGCTGGACCCGCTGGAGGAAACCTTTGGCCGGGTCTTTGTCCGGTCGGGCTATCGCTCGGCCCGGTTGAATGCCTTTGGCAACGCGCACCGGCTGAACTGCGCGCGCAACGACTATCCGCTGGAATGCCATATCTGGGATCTGCCCGACCGGCCCGTCGCCGGCGCCTCGATCGTGATCCCGTGGTTTGCGGACCGCCATGCGCAGGGCCGCGACTGGCGCGACCTGGCCTGGTGGCTGCACGACCACCTCGACTACTCGGAAATCTGGTTCTTTCCCAAACTTTGCGCCTTCAACATCGCCTGGCGGCCAAGGCCCTTGCGCCGGATCGACAGTTACATCGCGCCCAGGGGCTGCCTGCTGAAACCCGGGGCATCACCCGTCGAACCGCCTGATGTTCGGACAGCGCGCTACCGGGATTTCCCGCCGTTCCGCGGCATTGCCTTTCCGGGGTGAGCCGTGCTGGACAGGACCGTGGACCGGGGCTAGCGTGCGGAAAACACAACCAAAGAGAGATGCGATGGCGCCCGCGCCGCAGAGATCCGTTCAGATGTCCCGCCCTGGGGACCGCAGCTGATGCATGGCCTTGATCCACAAAACCGCGATTTCGCGGATTTCCTGCTGACCGCGACCCGCGAGATCTGGGAGGGGCGGGGCCTGACCGCCCGCGCGCAGGCCTATTATCATCCCGACGTGATCCTGCGCGGCGCCGAAGGCGTGCAGTTCGGCGCCCGTGCCGTGGCCGAGGACGCGATGGCCACGCTGGTCAGCCTGCCGGACCGGCGCCTGCTGGGCGAGGACGTGATCTGGTCGGGGCATGACCGGGTGGGCATGCTGGGGTCTCAACGCATCCTGACCCTCGCAACCCATAGCGGGGACGGCCCCCTTGGCCCCGCGACGGGGCGCACTCTGAAGTACCGCGAAATCGTGGACAGCTATGCCAAGCGTGACCAGATCAGCGATGTCTGGCGGGTGATCGACAGCGGCGCGCTGCTGCGCCAGCTGGACCGCACGGCAGAGGAATGGGCGCGGGCACGGCTGCCGCATCTGGACCCCGATACGCAGCCCTTCACGCCCCGCGTCGACGTCACCGGCCCCTATACCGGCCAGGGCAATGCCGACCAGTGGGGAGAGGGCTTTGCCAACGTGTTGATCCGGGTGATGGAGGGCGACCTCTCGATCATCCCCGACCAGTACGACCGGGCCTGCCACCTGCATTATCCCTGCGGGGTCGAGGCGCATGGGCCGGAGGCGGCGGATCGCTTCTGGCTGGGGCTCCGGGCGGCGCTGCCCTCGGCCCGGTTCGAAGTCCATCACCGGATCGGCATGGAAGAACCGCTGATGCCGCCGCGCGCCGCGCTGCGCTGGTCGCTCAAGGGCCGGCACGAAGGCTGGGGGGCCTTCGGGGCACCAACAGGCGCGGACATCTATGTCATGGGCATGAGCCACGCGGAATTCGGCCCCGGCGGGCTGCGCCGGGAGTGGACCTTGTACGACGAGGCGGCGGTCTGGACGCAGATCGTGGCCCAGACCGGGTGAGCCTGCGCGAGGACCTACGAACGGCAGGCGGCGCGCTATGATGCCGAGCGTGGACAGACTCTGTTCGAACGCGCCTGGCTGGACCGCGCGCTGGCGGACGTGCCTGCGGGTGGGGCCGTTCTGGACCTGGGCTGCGGGGCAGGCAGGCCGATCGGGGTCTTCCTGGCGGGGCAGGGGTTTGCCGTGACGGGTGTCGATTTCTCATCGGCCATGCTGGCGCTGTTTTCGCAAAACGTCCCCGGTGCGCGGGCCTTGCTGGCGGACATGCGCACGCTGGACCTGGGCCGGACCTTCGACGCGATCATCGGCTGGGGCAGTTTCTTTCACCTGACGGAGGCGGAGCAGCGCGCCGCCTTGCCGCGTATCGTGGCGCACCTGGCGCCGGGCGGGCGGCTGTTGCTGACGGTCGGGCCGGAGGCCGGAGAGGCCTGGGGCAAAGTCGGGGGGGAACCTGTCTACCATGCCTCGCTGTCTCCGGAGGACTACGCGGAGGTTCTGGCAGAGGCAGGCGCTCCGGTCGAGGATTTCGTGCCCGAGGACCCGGCCTGCAACGGGCATTCGCTGTTGCTTGCACGGCGCCCGGGCGGGGCCTAGGGTGCCGCCGCACGGGCAGGGGTGAAACCATACAGATGCAGGACATGCAGCACAGTTCAGGCACCGCAGGATCATGACGGAGCCGGTGGTCTTTCTGCCCGGGATGATGTGCGACGCGCGGCTTTTCGGGCCGCAGATCACGGATCTGTCCCGCGATCACGCGGTGATGACGGTGCCGATCACGCAGGGCGAGAGGATCGAGGAGATCGCCTCGTCCGTGCTGGACGTGGCGCCGATGCGCTTTGCCCTGGCCGGGCTCAGCATGGGCGGCATGGTGGCGATGGAGCTTTACCGCCGCGCCCCCGACCGGGTGACACGGCTTGCGCTGATGGACACCAGCCCGCTGCCCGAGCCTCCCCAGATGGCGGCGCTGCGCGATCCGCAGATCATCAGGGCGCGATCCGGCAAGCTGCGAGAGGTCGTTTCGAGTGACCTTCTCCCGCAATACCTGGCACATGGCCCCCACAGTGCCGAGATCGGCG
Organism: Antarctobacter albus; assembly: GCF_900101505.1. GTDB lineage: Bacteria > Pseudomonadota > Alphaproteobacteria > Rhodobacterales > Rhodobacteraceae > Antarctobacter > Antarctobacter albus. The sequence goes on along the minus strand of NZ_FMZI01000004.1, from coordinate 274,803 downwards.
CACTGGTCATGGACATGGCACTGGGCCTTGGGGTGGAGGTCTTCGCCCGCCAGTCCCGCGCAATGCAGCGTCGGCGCGATCAGCAGGGCACGTTGCGGCGTATCAACGTGCCGACGCTGGTTCTCTGCGGGGCAGAGGATTCGATCTGCCCGATCAAGCGCCACACCTTCATGGCCGAGATGATCCCCAAGGCCGAGCTGCGCGTGATCGAGGAGGCGGCCCACATGCCGACCCTGGAACAGCCCGAAGAGGTCACGCAGGCGCTGCGCGACTGGCTGGCGAAACCGCTGCTCTTGCGCTGAGTTTGCGGGATTGACCGGCGCGGGCGGCGTCCCTATGTGGGGCGTGCGCGGAAGGCCGGACGGCCGCTTGCCATTGGCGAGAGGAAAGTCCGGACTCACCGAAGCACCGGTGCCGGGTAACGCCCGGGCAGGGCAACCTGACGGAAAGCGCCACAGAAATGAAACCGCCGTCGCACCGGAGGTGCGCACTGGAAGTCCGCTTCTGGTGAAACCGAAGGAGACTGTGGCGGTAAGGGTGAAACGGTGGGGTAAGAGCCCACCGGGGGGCTGGCAACAGCGCCCGCATGGCAAGCCCCACCGGGAGCAATGCCGAATAGGGATCGTGCGCGCCCTCGGGCGCAGGGCCGCTTCGGCCCCGGCGATCCGGGTTGGCAGCTAGAGCCGCGTGGCAACGCGCGGTCCAGAGGAATGGTCGTCTGAGGGCGGGGAAACCCGCCCAAGAACAGAATCCGGCTTACAGGCCTTCCGCGCATGAGTTTTTGGCCCGATCCCGTGTTGACTCGCGGGCGATACGCGGTAAAAGGCGGGCTTCATACAGATTTCACACCGGGCGATCTTCCGGTGTTGCAGGAGACGACACATGGCGAAGCCGACCACCATCAAGATCCGCCTGAACTCCACCGCGGGCACCGGCCACTTCTACGTGACCAAGAAGAACGCTCGGACCATGACCGAGAAGATGACGATCAAGAAGTACGACCCCGTCGTGCGCAAGCACGTCGAGTACAAAGAAGGCAAGATCAAGTAAGCCATTCTGGCCGAAGGTCTTTTTTCGGGTCGCGCGGGGGATGCCCCACGCGGCCTTTTCGTCTTTGGAACATGTTCGGCAGGAGGTCGTGCCATGTCCGGCCAGACAACGCTGCGCAGCGCCCGAAAAGAGGACATCGGCGCGCTGGATCACCTGTTTCAACGCAGCTACGCGCGGCTGCTGGCGCCTGATTATCCGCCTTCGACCCTGATTACGGCGGTCCCGGTGATCGGACGGGCGCAGCCCGCGCTTGTCGCCTCTGGCCGGTTCTACGTTGTCGAGGATGATGCCGGGCGCCTGTTGGGCGCGGGCGGCTGGTCTGTCCAGGGGCCGGGTGGACGGCCTGCGACACCGGGGATCGGCCATGTGCGCCATGTCGCCACCGATCCCGATGCGACACGGCGCGGTGTCGGCCGCCAGTTGCTGGGCCATATTCTGCAAGAAGCCCGGGCCGAAGGGCTGCAGGAGATGCATTGCCAGAGCACGCTGACCGCGCGCCCCTTCTATGAAAGAATGGGGTTCCAGCCACGGCACGAGATCACGGTGCCGCTCGGGGGAGGCATAACCTTTCCGGCGGTCTTCATGACCTGCCCGCTCCGGACTTAGCCTTTCAGGGGCTCTGCCGGGGCGCCGTTCGCCTTGGTCCAGCGGCGCTCCTCGCCGTGGCTGCGTTCGATCAGCTGCACCCTGTCGTGGCCGGGGTAATGCACCCGGTCGCGGGTGGCCCGGGTGCCGATCACCAGGACACGCGCGGGCCTGTCGCCCCGGTTTTCAAGGCGATGCGCGGTCTCGACCCCGGCGGCAAAGGTGGCGACGTCGCCGGTGCCCATCTCCTGCTCGCTGTCGCCCTCGACCAGTACCACGGTGCCGTCGAGCACGTAGACCATCTCGTCCTCGGCCTCGTGCCAATGCGCAAAGGAAGAGGCGGACCCGGGCGCCAGGATTTCGACCAGTGCGCCGAACTGCGTCAGTCCTCCCGATTCGCTGAACAGCAGCGCCTCGAAACTGCCAAGCGCGCCGTCGCCCGATCGTCTCTGGACGGAGTCTTTGGTGATGATTGGCATGTTGTCCCCCACGGCCCATTGGCCCAACACGAAAAAGGGCCGGTCAGAAGACCGGCCCTTTCGCTATAGCATGTTTGGGTCGCGATGTTGCCCGGGGGCTTATTCGCGGCTGCCCAGCAGTTGCAGCAGGAACATGAACATGTTGATGAAGTCGAGGTAGAGGTTCAGCGCGCCCATGATGGCGGCCTTGCCCAGCCACTCCTTGTCGCCATGCGCAGCATGGGCGATGTAGGTGTTCTTGATGTTCTGCGTGTCATAGGCGGTCAGGCCGGCAAAGATCAGCACGCCAAGGATCGAGATCGCGAACTGGATCGCGGGCGAGCCGAGAAAGATGTTGATGATCGAGGCGACCAGAAGGCCGATCACGCCCATGATCAGGAACGATCCCCAGCCGGAGATGTCCTTCTTGGTGGTGTAACCCCAGAGCGACAGGCCGGCAAAGGCGATCGAGGTGGTCAGGAAGACCTGGATGATCGAGAAGCCGGTGAAGACCAGGAAGATCGAGCTGAGCGACAGACCCATCAGCACGGCGAACCCGTAGAACACAAGCTGTACGCCAGCGGCGGACAGGCGGTTCACGGCGGCACCGAAACCGAAGAAGATGAAGGCCAGCGGCGCGAACATGATCACCCATTTCAGCGGCGACATGTAGATCGCCTCGCCGAAGCTGGTCAGGTATTGGCCGTCGCGGATCATCGCGGTGGCGCCCGACGGATCGCTGGTGACCGCAAGCCCGGCAATGGCCCAGGCTGCCAGGAAGGTGATGAAAGTGCCCACGGACATCGTGCCGTAGACCTTGTTCATATGGGCGCGCAGCCCCTCGTCAATCTGGGCAGCGCGTGCGCCGGAGACGCCAGCTGCCCGGACTGTATCATATTCTGCCATGTAAGCCTCCGATGTTGACATAGGTCCGGGGGCCCAAGGCCCCCGCACTTCACGCTAGATATTGGAGGAACGCAGGGGATTTTCAAGAACTTCGGGTCGGAAACGGGTCAATAAGATTCCCCGATTTGTCACCATTCGCGTTCAGGCTCGATCCAATGGGCCGGTGCGTCCCAGCGCGGCGCCTCGGAGGCAGGTTTCCCCACAGCAACCGACGCTGCGGAAGGGTGGCGCAACCGCGCAAGGTGGCGGACCGGCTGGGCGGACTGCGCCGAATGGTCAGCGCGAAAGAACGGGCGGGGGAACAGGGCGGGCAGGGCGCGGATCATCATGGCATCCTTCACGAGAAATGATTGCAGGCCGGGTTGGTATCTTCTTCGTTGATGAATGTGGCGATCCGTGCTTGATATTGGAAGTGAATGTATGTGACCTCTCTCATCACAAGGGGTGATGAATGCGAAATCTCGATGTAACGACGCTGCGATCCTTCGTGGCGGTGGCCCAGGCGGGGGGCGTGACCCGTGCCGCCGGGTTCCTGAACCTGACGCAATCCGCGGTCTCGATGCAGATCAAGCGGCTGGAAGAAATGCTGAACCTGCAGTTGCTTGACCGGACGGGGCGGGGCGTGACCCTGACACCCGCGGGGGGGCAGTTGCTGGGCTACGCGGAAAAGATCGTGTCGCTGAATGACGAGGCCTATACCCGGCTGACCGACCAGAGCTGGGAAGGCGAAATTCGCCTCGGCGTGCCGGTGGACATCGTCTACCCGGTGATTCCGCTGGTCTTGCAACGCATGGCGCGCAGTTTTCCACGGGTGAAGGTGCAGCTTGTCAGCTCATTCACGCGCGTTCTGAAAGCGCAGTTCGCGCGCGGCGAGATGGACGTGATCCTGACCACGGAAACCGGGGTCGAGGCGGGCGGAGAGACCCTTTTGGACGTGCCGGTCCGCTGGGTCGGGGCGCCGCAGGGGCAGGCCTGGCGGGAACGCCCGCTGCGGATCGCAATGGCGCGCACCTGCGTCTTTCGGGACGAGGCAATGCGGCGTCTCGACGAGGCGGATATTCCCTGGGAACTGGCGGTGGATTCCGACAGCGAAACAACCATCGACGCGACCGTCAGCGCCGACCTGGCCATTGCCGCGCGGCTGGAAGGGCACCTGGCGCCCTACCTTGCCTATGTCGATTGCCACAACCTTCCTGACCTGGGGATGATGAAGGTCAATCTCTACCAGGGCAGCGGGCAGGCGGCCTATACGCGGGCGCTTTGCGAGGATATCCGGCAGAGCATGGCGTCGCTTTAGCGGTCAGACACCGACGTCCGGCCCGTGGCACAGCATCGGGTCGTCGTTCTGCTGCGCCTCGTAGAGCACCGTGCTGGAAGGGTCGTTTTCAAACACGGCCCTGAGGCCCGAACCCTCGCGGAAAAAGCTCCAGCACTGGGGATCGGGGTTGTCCTCGTAGACAAAGCAGATCTGGCCCGCTTGTTCGTACCAGAAGCCGTCCTTGCATTTCCCATCGAGGAAGGACCACTGCACCTTGCGGTCGGGCAGGTATTTCTCGACGCCGTAGGCCTCACCGTTGAGGCCGAAATAAAGCGTTTTTCCGGTGACATAACTTTCGAAATCAGTGGCCGACATCGGCTCGGCCGCCAACGCGGGCAGAGCGGTCAGGCAGGTCAGGGCAATGGCGTAGATCTGTTTCATGCGCCGGAGCCTGCCAGAATCCCCGCTCTACCGGAAGTCGGGTATTAATGAATGGTTAACCATAGGCGGGCTCCGGCTCGCGCCATTTTCGGGCGCGCCTGTCCATCAGGCGCCGCCAGAGCGGGGGCACCAGGGCGATCACCGCCATGACCGGCAGGGAGTGCGGCAGGATCGGCATCCTGTCCCGGTCCAGGTCGAGCCCCGGGTAGGGCCGGGAGGGATGCGCGTGGTGATCCGAATGGCGCGGCGCGTTCAGCATCAGCGCCGAGGAAAAACTCTGCGGTGCGTTCCAGCTGTGCTGCGGCCCGACCGGCTCGAATTTCCCGTGCGTGAGTTCGCGCCGGCGCAGGCCGTAGTGTTGGACATAGTCGCTGAGCAACAATTGCGCCTGGGCGTAGGCCGCAATCGCCAGCAGTGCCAGCACGCCACCGGCCCCACCGATGAGGGCCGCCACGAACACGGATGCCGCTGCACCCCCGACATAGCCGACATAGGGATGCCACCCGCGGGTTTGCCGCAGCCGCGATTCGGCACGCAATCCTGCCCGGAACCCGCCGATCCAGGCGCGCGGCGCAAAGGCGTAGAAACTCTCTCCGGGTCTGGCAGAGTTCGGATCGCGCGGCGTCGCGGCGTGGACATGGTGGACCCGGACATGGGCCGAGGCATGGTGCCCGAAGAGGAAGGAGGCATAGACCGCCGTTCCCAGGCGCCGCAGTATGCGGGACGAGCGGTGGATCAACTCATGCGCGTTGGAGTTTCCAACCTGACCGATAAACAGTGAAAGAGAAAGGAATATCAAAATCTTGTCGGTCGTTGTTGCGGTGGAATGCACCAAGGTCCAGACGCCGCCGTAGAGCAGAGGAAAATGCGCAATTGCCAGCAGCGTTGATAGCCCGTCCCCGGCGGGAAATTCCTGTTCCGGATGGTCGGGGGCGGCCAGTGCCGATAGTCTGTCCATCGCGTAGGTAAAGACGGTGATGTAGACCAGCGCCAGCGCCGGAAAAGGGCCATCCACCACCAGCGCAAGCGCCAGCAGAACGACCATGCCCAGGGTTGCCAGTGTGAAACGCAGCATCACCGCTCCAATACGATCCGGAATTTAACATATCGGAACTTTCCGTTCCCCTTGCGACGAAATCGAGGGGTTTTCTGGGCGTTCGCCTGCCCAATTCGGTCGTTTTTCACCCCTTGCCCGGAAGCTTTCGGCGTTAGGGTCTGGCGGAACGAATGGAGGCACGCATGGCACTCGACGAACGCAAGGGCGTCTGGAAATCGGGTAAGGGCAAGGGGCGTCACACGCCGAAGGGCCGCCAGGTCGACGATACGGCCCAGGCCGAGGTGAAGGCGCTACTGGGCGACCGCTCGCGCAACCGTGACCTGCTGATCGAATTCCTGCACCTGATCCAGGATGAATTCGGCCATCTCTCGGCCGCGCATCTGCGCGCCCTGGCCGAGGAAATGCGCCTCAGCATGGCCGAGGTCTACGAAGTGGCCAGCTTCTACGCCCATTTCGACATCGTGAAAGAAGGCGAGACGCCGCCGCCCGCGCTGACCATCCGGGTCTGCGATTCGCTGTCCTGTGAACTGGCCGGGGCCGAGCAACTGCGCGCCGCGCTGGAAGAGGGCATGGATCCGACGCAGGTCCGCGTCTTGCGCGCGCCCTGCATGGGCCGCTGTGACACGGCGCCGGTGCTGGAGCTGGGGCACAACCACATCGACCACGCCGACGTGGCCAAGGTGCATGCCGCGATCGAAGCAGGCGATACACACGCACATGTCCCGGAATATCAAGGGTTTGCGACCTATTCCTCAGATGGCGGCTATGCCCGTCTCAAGGATCTGCGCGAGGGCGGAAACTGGGAAGAGGTGCAGGAAACGGTCCTCTCTTCCGGTCTGCGTGGCCTTGGCGGAGCGGGTTTCCCGTCGGGCCGAAAGTGGGGCTTCGTCCGTGGCAATCCCGGACCGCGCTACCTGGCCGTGAATGGCGACGAGGGCGAGCCGGGCACCTTCAAGGACCGCTTTTACCTCGAGCGGGAACCTCATGTTTTCCTTGAGGGAATGCTGATCGCTGCCTGGGCCGTGGAGGCGGACCGCTGCTTTATCTACATGCGCGACGAATATCCCGCCGTGCTGGAAATCCTGCGCCGCGAGATCGCCGCGCTGGAAGCGGAGGGGATCGTCGAACCCGGGTATATCGACCTGCGCCGTGGTGCAGGCGCCTATATCTGCGGCGAAGAGAGCGCGATGATCGAGTCGATCGAGGGCAAGCGCGGTCTGCCGCGCCACCGTCCGCCCTATGTCGCGCAGGTCGGGATCTTCAATCAACCCACGCTGGTCCACAACGTCGAGACGCTCTACTGGGTTGCGAAGATCTGCCGGGAAGGTCCTGAAATCCTTTCGGGAATCGAAAAAAACGGCCGCAAGGGCCTGCGGTCCTACTCGGTCTCTGGCCGGGTGGCCAAACCGGGCGTCTACCTCCTGCCCGCCGGATCGACCATCCTCGACGTGATCGAGGCCGCCGGTGGCATGGCCGAGGGGCATGTCCTCAAGGCCTATCAACCGGGCGGGCCGTCTTCGGGCCTGTTGCCGGCTTCGATGAGCGATGTGCCGCTGGATTTTGACACCTTGCAACCGCATGGATCCTTCATCGGGTCCGCCGCCGTTGTCGTGCTGTCGGATCAGGACCGCGCGCGGGATGCCGCGCTGAACATGCTGCGGTTCTTCGAGGATGAAAGCTGTGGCCAGTGCACGCCGTGCCGGGTCGGCTGCGAGAAGGCGGTCAAGCTGATGAGCGCGGACAGCTGGAACACCGACCTGCTCGAGGAATTGTGCCAGGCGATGGGCGATGCGTCGATCTGTGGCCTGGGACAGGCGGCGCCGAACCCGATCCGGCTGACGATCAAGCATTTCCCGGAAGAGATCTGAATTCCCGAAAAAAGTCGGGAAGGTGATAGCTGAAACCGTCCACAGGCACCTGTGGACGGTTTTTTGTTGGCTTGGGATAAGTGCTAAGGGGGCTGTGGCCGGGGTTCCGGGCTGGTGCCGTGGTGAAAGCCACCTTTCATTGCGCGCGCAAGCGTATTAGGTGAAGACAACTCAAGCATCAGGCGCGGCCCATGTCCTTTTTCGGCAAGCTCAAGAACAAGTTGTTCAAATCCTCCTCCAAGCTGGACGAGGGGTTGGACGCGATTGTCCAGGAGGGCGGTGAGGAAGACGTCGCCGAGACACCCGAGCCAAAGGCCGAGGCGGCAGAGCCTCGACCCCAGGCCCCGGCGCCGAAACCCATCCCGGTCGAACCGGTGCCGGTGCCTGAACCAGAGACCCCGGCCGAGGCGAAACCCTCTGGCGGCCTGCTGGGTCGGATCATGGGGAGGTCGCCGGGTGAGGGTGCGGTGGCACGCCGGGTGCTGGACGACGAGATGTTGGAACAGCTCGAAGAGTTGCTGATCGCCTCGGACATGGGGGTGGACACGGCGCTGCGCGTGACCTCGAACATCGCCGAGGGGCGGTTCGGCAAGCGTCTGTCCTCGCTGGAGATCAAGCAGGCGCTGGCGTCCGAGATCGCCCGGGTGATGGAGCCGGTGGCGCGTCCGCTGCCGCTCTATCCGAAAAAGCCGCAGGTGGTGCTGGTTGTCGGCGTCAACGGGTCGGGCAAGACCACGACCATCGGCAAGCTCGCCAGCCAGTTCAAGGCCGCGGGCAAGCAGGTGGTGATCGCGGCGGGCGATACCTTTCGCGCCGCCGCCGTCGAGCAACTGCAGGTCTGGGGCGAACGGGCCAATGTGCCGGTGCTGACCGCGCCCGAGGGCAGCGACCCGGCCAGCCTGGCCTTTGACGCCATGACCAAGGCGCAGGCGGACGGTGCGGACCTATTGATGATCGACACCGCGGGCCGGCTGCAGAACCGCCAGGACCTGATGGAGGAATTGGCCAAGATCGTCCGGGTGATCCGCAAGAAGGACCCGGATGCGCCGCACAACACGCTGCTGGTGCTGGATGCGACGACCGGCCAGAACGCGCTCAGCCAGGTCGAGACCTTCCGCAAGCTGGCCGATGTTTCGGGCCTGGTGATGACCAAGCTGGACGGCACAGCCAAGGGCGGGGTGCTGGTGGCGCTTGCGGACAAGTTCGGCCTGCCGATCCATGCCATCGGCGTGGGCGAGCAGATCGAAGACCTGGCCCCCTTCGACCCCGAAGAATTCGCCGCGGCGCTGACCGGCCTCGACACGGAATGAGCGGCCTAGCGGTCGTGGGCGATGTCCTCGATCCATTTCAGAAGCGCAAGGACGATGACCACAATCACCGTGGCCATTGCCGCAAGCGTCAGGCGCCCCGCGCCGCAGCCCAGGCCCACGGCTCCGGCCAGCCACATAGAGGCCCCGGTGGTGATGTTGTGAACCTTGTCCGCCGAGCGGAAGATCACGCCCGCCGCGAGGAAGGCCACGCCCGCCGTGACGGCCTCGATCATGCGCAGGGGATCGTTGCGTTGCTCACCCGCGCCGCCGAAGTCCAGCGCGCTCAACTCGCGCCCGATCAGCACAAAGAGGCATGCGGCCACGGCCACCAGGATATGCGTGCGCAGGCCCGCCGGTTTGTGGTGCCATTCCCGTTCGAACCCGATAACGGCGCCAAGCACCACGGCTCCGCAGAGCCGCAGGAAGGCGGACCAGGCGGGAACCACGGCAAAATCGCCGTACAGTTCGGATGTCAGGCTGTCGAGCATGGGGACCTCTCTGCGTTCACCGTAGCACCAACGCGCAACCTGTGCGATGGGGCGCGTCCGGAGGGCCGTCGGTGAGCGATTGGCTGGTTTCGCTGGAGGGCACCGAGGCGGGCCACCAGGCGGCGCTGATGCTGGCGTTGACGGCGGCCCTGCTGCACGCGGTCTTTGGCGCGTTGCAGAAGGGGCGGCACGACCCCTGGGTGTCGCGTGCGGCGATCGACGGCTGGCTTGTGATGCTCAGCTTTCCGATGCTGTTCCTCGTGCCCTGGCCCGAACCGCACATGTGGCCGATCTTTGCCGGGGTCATGGCGATCCATTTCACCTACAAGCTGTTGCAGGCGATGGCCTATACCCGTGGTGCCTACACTGTGGTCTATCCGGTCGTGCGTGGGACGGGCCCGCTGTTCACGGTGATCGGTGCCTGGCTGATCTTTGGCGAGAGCTTTACCGGCGTTCAGTGGTTGGGTCTTGGCGTGCTGCTGGCCGGGATCTTTGGCCTGGCGGTCTACAACTTCATCTTTCTCGAAACCGCGCGCGAGACGCTGGGTCCGGCCCTGGCCTACGCGCTGGCGACGGGGTTTTTCGTGGCGCTCTACACCACCTTTGATGCCTACGGCATCCGCGCCACCGCCGATCCCTTTACCTTCCTCGCCTGGTTCTTTTTCCTGTCGGCACTGGATTTCCCGGCCCTGCTGTTCCTGACCCCCATGCGGCACAGGGTGTCGGGCTTTCCCCTCCGGCCCCTGGTATTGCGCGGGCTGGCGGGGGCGCTGGTGGCCTACGGCTCCTTCGGGTCGGTCATGATGGCCACGCGGCTGGACAAGGTCGGCGAGGCGGCGGTGCTGCGCGAGACCTCGACCGTCTTTGCCGCCGTCATCGGCTGGCTGATCCTGCGCGAGACAGTGGGTCCAAGGCGCATCGCGCTGATGGTCCTGATCGCGGCAGGGGCGGTGATCGTTGAGCTTGGCGGCTGAAAGACCTATGTGACGCAGGCAAAGTCAGAGGAGCGCGCAATGGAACAACGCCAGGTCAACCCGATGCTGAAGACGGCGCTGGAGTTCGGCCCGATCCTGGGGTTCTTCGCGGCTTACCTGTGGCTGAAGGGCCGGATCTTCGTGATCGGGGGCACTGAATACGAAGGGTTCATCGTGGTTACGGCGGGGTTCATCCCGGTGTTCCTCGTCTGCATGGGCGCGCTTTGGGCCCTGACTGGACATCTGAGCCGGATGCAGGTGGTCACGGCGGTGCTGATCGTGGTCTTTGGTGGGCTCAGTGTCTGGCTGAATGACGACCGTTTCTTCAAGATGAAGCCGACGCTGATCTACCTCCTGTTCGGCGGTGCACTGGCGATCGGCCTGATGCGCGGCGAGAGCTGGTTGCAATACGTCATGGACGGGCTGGTGCCCCTGCAGCGCGAGGGTTGGATGATCCTGACCAAGCGGGTCGCCGGGTTCTTCTTGTTGCTGGCGGTGCTGAACGAGGTGATCTGGCGCACGATGGACACAGAGGTTTGGGTCTATTTCAAGACTTTCGGTCTCACGGTGGCGATTTTCCTGTTCTTCATGTTCCAGGGCGGTCTGTTCAAACAATACGGCACCCAGGACGCGGACGAAGAGTGACCGGGGGCTTTTGCCCCCTCAACTCCCACGATCGATCTTCGTACTGAGGTGGATCAGGCTTTCCGAGGCCCTGACGCCCTTTGCCTCGCCAATGGCATCCAGCGTGCGGTCCAGCGCCTCTGTCGTCTCTGCACTGAGCTGGGCGATCATGTCGAACCTTCCCGACGTCGTGTGCACCGTTTCCACCGCCGTGAGGCTTTTCAAGCGTGACAGGACCGCCGGCGTGGCGCGCGGTTCGACCGAGATCAGCACCGTGGCGCGCAGGGCTGGGCGCAGGCCCGGGCCGCGTTTGAGCGTGTAGCCGGCGATGGCGCCACGCGCCTCCAGTCGGTCGAGCCGGGCCTGCACCGTGGTGCGCGCCAGCCCCAGCCGGCGGGCCAGGTCGGCCACCGGCGCGCGGGCGTTTTCCGCGAGGGCGGCCACCAGGGCGCGGTCCGTTTCGTCGATCTGTTGGTCCATGTCGTCAGTTTGCCCATAATTGACGTGCATTTCGAACAGAGTTGCAGGTGAATCCGTGCGTTGCAAGGGCCAGACTGGTTTCACAGGCGAACAGGAGGCACGAGCAATGGTGCTGCATGAGGCATTCCAGCGCGATCCCGCGCTCTGGCTGGCGCGCGAGCGCCCCGAAGATCCGGTTTTCTTTCACGATCCCAGGCGGCTGCGCGACGTGGCGCGGTTGTTCCTTGACCGGTTTCCGGGCGAAGTGACCTATGCGGTCAAGGCCAATCCCGACCGGGGCGTGATCGAGACCTTGGCAGAGGCGGGGATGGAGGCCTTTGACGTGGCCTCTCCCGAGGAGATGGCCTTGGTGCGGGCGGTCGCGCCGCGCGCGCGACTGCACTATCACAATCCGGTCCGGGCCCGGTCCGAGGTGGCGGCGGCGCGGGGCTATGGCATCACCTCGTGGTCGGTTGACCGCATGGCGGAACTGGACAAGCTGGGGCCGTTGGAGGGCGCCGAGGTGGCGGTGCGGCTGAAGCTGCCGGTGGCCGGGGCGGTCTATGATTTCGGGTCGAAATTCGGAGCGGGGCCAGAGGCGTGCGGCGCATTGCTGCGCGCGGTTGTTGCCCGGGGCGGGCGCCCCTCGCTGACCTTTCATCCGGGCACGCAATGCCGCGCGCCGGGGGCCTGGGTCTCCTACATTCAGGCAGCGGCCGAGATCGCCCGGTCCAATGGCATCCGCCTGCATCGGCTGAACGTCGGCGGCGGGTTTCCGGCGCACCGCGAGGACCCGGCCCCCGACCTGCCCGCGCTTTTCAGAGCCATCGACGAGGCCGTCGGGGCAGCCTTCGGCGCGGACCGTCCGGCGCTGGTCTGCGAGCCGGGCCGGGCGATGGTGGCCGAGGCCTTTGAGCTGGCCTTGCAGGTCAAGGCGCGGGACGGGGACGCGGTCTTTCTGAACGACGGCATCTATGGCGGGCTCAGCGAATGGCGCGATCTTGGCCCCGCAACGCGGATCAGCGCCCTGGCTCCGGATGGGTTGCCCAGGGCCGGAGCCATCCGGGCGACAGAGGTCTTCGGGCCGACCTGCGACAGCCTCGACCGGTTGTCGGACCGTGTCGACCTGCCCGCGGACCTGGCAGAGGGGGATTACCTGCTGTTCCACGCCTGCGGCGCCTATTCCACGGCGCTGGCCACCCGGTTCAATGGTTACGGTGCCCGGCGCATCGTGACTTTGGCGCGATAATCGGCCGCTCCGGGAAAACCGGGGGCGGGCTGCGGTGCGCCCTCTGGACACCCGCGCCATGACGACTAATCTCCGCCGCGACAGGACAATTGCGAGGGAGACACTCATGGACAAGTTCGGCAAGAGCCAGCCGGTGAAACGGGTCGAGGATGTGCGCTTCCTGACCGGGCACGGGCGTTACGTGGACGATGTTGCGCCCGAGGGGGCCTTGCGGGCCTTTGTTTTCCGCTCCCCCGTGGCGCATGCCGAGATCACGACGCTGGATGTAAGCGCCGCGCGCGAGGCGGAAGGCGTGCATCTGGTGGTGACGTCGGACGATCTGCTGGCGGCGGGCATCGACACCGGAATGTCCGGTGCGCTGGCGCCCAACCGCGACGGCAGCAAGGGCGCCGCGCCCAAGCGCCCGGTTTTGGCCGAAGGCCGTCTGCGTTATGTCGGTGAACCGGTGGCGCTGGTCGTGGCCGAGACGCTGGAACAGGCGCGCGACGCCGCCGAGCTGATCGAGCTGGACTACGACGAGCTGCCGGTGGCGATGGCCTTGGCGCCCGGAGAAAATACGATCCACCCCGAGGCCCCCGATAACCGGGCCTACGATTTCGGCATCGGCGACGAGGACGCCACGAACGCCGCGTTCGATGCGGCGGCGAAGACCGTCAAGCTGGAGATCGGCGACAACCGGATCATCGTCAATTCGATGGAGCCGCGCGGCGCCTTTGCCGAATGGACCGACGGGCGCATCCACCTTGGCTTTGGCGGGCAGGGCGTCTGGGGCATGAAGGCCGAACTGGCGCGCGCCTATCACATGGAGCCCGAGCAGATCCACACCACCAACCCCGACGTCGGCGGCGGTTTCGGCATGAAGGGCTTTCCCTACCCGGAGTATTTCGTGCTGCCCTACGCGGCGCGTGAAACGGGCCGCCCGGTGCGCTGGATGTCCGACCGGACAGAGGCGATGCTGTCCGACAACGGCGGGCGTGACCTGGTGACGACGGCAGAACTGGCCTTTGACGCGGACAACCGCATCACCGGCTACCGGCTGCACACGCGGTCGAACCTGGGTGCCTACAACTCGCATTTCGGGCAATTCATCCAGTCGAACCTCTTTGCCCGCGTGCTGACCGGCACCTACGACATCCAGACCGCTTTCTACCGCTCGGAAGGCTTCTATACCAACACCGTGCAGGTGGACGCCTATCGCGGCGCCGGCCGTCCAGAGGCGATCTATGTCCTGGAACGTGTGATGGACCGGGCCGCGCGCGAACTGGGTGTCGATCCGCTGGAGCTGCGCCGGATCAACTTCATCAAGCCCGACCAGTTTCCCTACAAGACAGTGACCGGCGAAAACTATGACGTGGGCGATTTCGTGCGCGTTATGGGCCATGCCGAGACGACGGCGGACCTGGCGGGCTTTGCGGCCCGGCGCGCCGCCTCGGAGAAGGCGGGCAAGCTGCGCGGCTTGGGGGTTTGTTATTACATCGAGTCTATCCTGGGCGCCCCGAACGAGGATGTGAAGGTGGAGTTCACCGAAGACGGCGGCGCAAGGATCTATGTCGGCACCCAGTCGAACGGGCAGGGGCATGAAACCGTGTTCCGCCAGTTCCTGGCCGATCAAACCGGCATTCCCGCCGAGAAGATCGAGGTGGTGCAGGGCGACAGTGACCTGATCGCCTCGGGCGGCGGCACCGGCGGGTCCCGTTCCGTCACCGTGCAGACAAACGTGACCCTGCAGGCGGTCAGCGACATGGTTGCGGGCTTCTCCGATTTCCTCGCGGGCGAAATGGGCGTGGACGCGGCGGCGATCACCTTCGACGATGAGACGTTCCGCGCGGACGGATCGAACCTGACGCCGACCATGCTGGAGGTGGCGCAGATGGCGCGCGAAGCCGGGCGCGAGGATCTGCTTGTCTGGCAGGCGACCTCGACCCTGCCGGGGCGGTCCTATCCCAACGGCTGCCATGTCGCCGAGGTTGAGATCGACCCGGAAACCGGCCAGACGATCTGCGACCGTTACAGCGTGGTCGACGATTTCGGCAACCTGATCAACCCGATGCTGGCCGAGGGGCAGGTGCATGGCGGCGTGGCGCAGGGGCTGGGCCAGGCGCTGACCGAACATGTGGTCTACGACGAGGATGGGCAGCTGCTCACGGCCTCTTTCATGGACTATGCCATGCCGCGGGCCGACAATATGCCCATGATCGGGTTCGAGACAGAGCCGGTGCCCTCGACCGCAAACCCGATGGGAATGAAAGGCTGCGGCGAGGCCGGGACGGTCGGGTCTATGGCCGCGGTGTCGAACGCGGTTCAGGACGCGCTCTGGGCGCGTGGAATCAAACAGGTGGACATGCCCTTCACGCCGGCGCGCGTCTGGGCCATGCTGGAAGGTGATGCGATCGCAGCTGAGTGACATTGTTTTCGGCTGGCTCCGCCGCAAGTCTTCGGCGGACCATTCCGCGTATGCGCGGCGGCGCGGGCCGGTCGATCATGTCCTCATTCTGGATGGCACCATGTCTTCGCTCACGCCCGGCGAGGAAACCAACGCCGGGCTGACCTACCTGCTGCTGAAAGAGGCCGGGCATTCCTCACTCTATTACGAGGCCGGGGTGCAATGGACGGACTGGGGCGCCACCACCGACGTGGCACTGGGCCGTGGCATCAACCGGCAGATCCGCCGCGCCTATGGCTATCTCGCCTCGCGCTATCGGGCGGGCGACCGCATCTTCCTGATGGGCTATTCGCGGGGCGCCTACGCCGTCCGCTCTTTGGCTGGGATCATCGACATGGTCGGGCTCTTGCGGGCGGAATGCGCCACCGAACGCAATATCCGCCAGATCTATCGCCTGTACCAATACGCCCCCAAGGGGGCCGCCGCGCGGGCCTTTGCGGCGCGCAATTGCCATGCCGAGTCGCCGGTCGAAATGATCGGGGTCTGGGACACGGTCAAGGCGCTGGGCCTGCGTCTCCCGCTGCTCTGGCGGCTGACCGAATCCGAGCACGAGTTTCACAATCACTCGCTGGGTCCCGCGATCCGGCACGGCTATCACGCGCTGGCCCATGACGAGACGCGTGCCGCCTATGCGCCTGTGCTCTGGGAATGCCCGCCGGGCTGGGCGGGCAAGGTCGAACAGGTGTGGTTCCGGGGGACACACGGGGACATCGGCGGTCAACTGGGCGGTTTCGATGCGGCGCGGCCCCTGTCCAATATTCCGCTCGTCTGGATGCTTGACCGGCTGGAGGCCCGCGGCGTGGCCCTGCCGGAAGGGTGGAAGACGCGGTTCCCCTGCGATGTAAATGCGCCCTCGGTCGGCACCTGGATGGGGGTCAGCAAGCTGTTCATCCTGCGCGGGGCGCGTCGTGTCGGGCGGGATGCTTCGGAGAGCCTGCACCCCACCCTTGTTGGGTCGATGGCGCCCGCAGGGGCGCAGGCTGTTGGCTGACGGGGCAGTCAAGAAAAATGTTCACAGTTTCTTTACAGACCTTGGAACTGTGGCTTTGGTGCCTATCTTTCTATCAGGATCGCGGGGCCGGAACCCCCGTGAGACCTTCACTGTCCCTCGTTCCGTGACTGGCGCCCGGGTTTTTGCCCGGGCGCTTTTTCTTTTCCCGATCCCGGTATATTTGAGAGGGCATGAGCTATTCGGATGACAAGCTGAAAGAGATTCTGACGCGGACCAAGGTCGTCGCGGTGGTGGGCGTATCCATGAATCCGGTACGGCCCAGCTACTACGTCGCCCGATATCTTTCGCTGAAGGGTTTCAAGGTGATCCCGGTCAATCCGGGACATGCTGGCAAACGCCTGTTCGGGCAAGAGGTGCGCGCATCGCTGGCCGATTGCCCCGACACCGTGGACATGGTGGACATCTTTCGCCGGCCGGAACATGTGCCGCCCATCGTCGAAGAGGCGTTGGAAGTCCTTCCGAATCTGCGCACGGTCTGGATGCAGATCGGTGTCGTCAACGAAGAGGCGGCACAGATGGCCGAGGCGCGCGGCGTCGACGTGGTGATGGATCGCTGTCCCAAGATCGAGTACCAGCGCCTGTTCGGTGAACTGCGCATGGGCGGTTTCAACACCGGGATCATCTCGTCCAAGCTGTGACGGGGCGCCTTGACCGCCTGCGCTAGGTCCTGAAGGCGGCGCGCAGCTGGTCGTGGGCAAAGCCCAGTTTCCCGCGCACCGATGGGGTCAACACGAACGGATAGAGATCCGGCAGTTCCAGCGCGCGATTCACATGGGTGACGGCCAGGGACAGGCGTACCGCGTGGTTCAAGACGCGATCCGCGTCGGCATCCGCATAGGCGTTATAGCCGGGCGGCGGTCCCTCCGGCAGGGAGAGCCCTGCCGCGGCGGCGCTGTCGGCGATATCCACGAGATGCAGAAGGTGGGCGACGGTTTCCGCCCAGTCCTCGTGCGGGTGAGCGGTGGCGTAGGGGGTGATGTGGGTTTCGCCCGGATCGCGCGGCGCGGCATAGTGGCTATCCAGCGCCTTGGCGTAGTCGGCGCGTTCGTCCCCGAAGAGGCCGCGGAACCGGGCGAGAAATGCGGGCCGCACGGTCAGGCGTTCGAACAGGAAATGCGCGCATTCGTGGCGCATGTGGCCCAGCATGGTGCGGTAGAGCTCTCCAAGGTCGTCCTGGCGTTCCGCCCGTGTGGCCTCGTCGGCCTCGCTGACGTTGATGGTGATGACGCCCTGGGCGTGGCCCATCGTGACCTGCTGTTCGCCCTGGGCGGTATCTTCCGACAAAAGGCTGAACACCGGACGCGGGCCGGGGTCCGTGTCGGTAAACCAGCCCCAGCGGGCAAGGTTGGCCAGCATCCAGCGCTTGGCCGCCTCTGTCCGCGCCCAGAGCGGCAGGTTGTCCGCCTCGCGCAGGTCCGGCACGGTTTCCGTCATCGCGCAGGACCGGCACAGGCCGTCTGCCTCCGGTTCGGGCAGCCAGTTGCATCCGATGGCGGGGTGATTGGCGCAGCGCGCCGTGACGGCCACCATGACCTGCGCCTGAGGGTCGAAACCGACCTCCTGTCCGCACGTGCAGCGGTCATTGTCGAACCAGAGCGGGGTCTGGCAAGCAGGGCAGTTGAAAACCTGCATCCGGGGTCCTTTCGCGAATGTCTGACAGGCCAACGCGGCATGACGGCCCCGGGTTGCCTCAGCGATGTGCGGCGATCCAGGCCAGGCAATCTTCGCGCGCCGCGCGCATTTCTGCGGCATCCGCAAAGGCCGCTGTCGGGATCACGATGTACTCCATCTGCCCGGTCAGGAACAGCAGGCCCTCGGGGTCTTCGATCACCTCCAGCACGGCGGGCCAGCGCAACAGGCTCTCGCTCACCTCTCCGGTGATGCGCAGGCCCTCTGCGGAGAGCTGGTAATGCAGCGGCGCCTGACGGACCGGAGCGTTCCGGACCGACTCCCATACGTGGCGGCGGCGCCAGGCGAACAAGCCGATCAGCGCGGCCATGAGTGCGGCAAAGGGCAGGTACGACGACCATTCCGGCAGGCGCATGTCGGTCGCATTGGCGAGAATGACCAGCCCCAGCAAGACCGCGACATAGACGACAAGGGCGGCCAGCACCCCCCATCGCATCAGCCAGGGCTGGTGGCGGCGGCGCAGGCGGGCGCAGATCGCTGCGTGTTTCAGATCCCGGACCGTGCCGGTGAAGTGCAGCCTGTCGGACATGGTATCGTCTCAGCGCCCCGCTTTTTCGGCGATGCCGGATTGCCCCTGGCGCCGGGCCAACTCCGCCATGACCTCGCTCAGCGCCACGTCCCGCGATTTCAGCATGACCAGCAGGTGAAACAGCACGTCGGCGGTTTCCGAGACCAGCTTCGCGCGGTCATCCTTGACCGCTTCGATGATCGCCTCGATGGCTTCTTCGCCAAATTTTTCGGCCACCTTCTCCGGCCCCTTGGCCAGGAGCTTGGCGGTCCAGCTGTCGTCCGGCGAGGCGGCGGCGCGGGTGGCGATGATCTGTTCGAGATCGTCCAGGGTCATGTCGGTTCCTTTTCAGGCGGTCGTCAGAGACGGCTGTCCCCGGTCAGAATGGTGTCGAGCAGGGACCAGAGCTGTGCCTCCATCGGCGTGCCCAGCACCTGCGCCCGGTTCAGCGGGGTAAAGACCGGGCGGGCTTCGGCCATGTCGGCCTCGGGCCAGTCCAGCAGGCTGGGACCATCGCGCGAGATACCGATCCGCAGGCCCCAGCGTTCATCCGGCCCCGCGCCTTCGGTCCAGTCACCGATGTAGAGGCGGACGAGCGGCAGGTGATCCTTTGTGCCCAGCGTCACGCCGACGGTGTACCATCCGGCGGACATGTCACTAACCTCGAGATAGCCGGTGACGACGGTGGTGGGGGCGCCGCAGCAGGTGCAGGCGGTCTCTTCGATCTCGCCCTCGCGGAGGGTGACGTCAGAGCCGTCGCTGAACACGCTTGCCCCCTTTACAGCCTGACCGGAATGCCGGCGGCCGCCATATGCGCCTTGGCCTCGGCCACGGTGAAGGTGCCGAAGTGAAAGATCGAGGCCGCCAGCACCGCGCTGGCATGGCCTTCGGTCACGCCTTCGACAAGGTGATCGAGCGTGCCGACACCGCCCGAGGCGATGACGGGAATGTCCACCGCGTCGGCGATGGCGCGGGTCAGGGGCAGGTTGAAGCCCGCCTTGGTGCCGTCGCGGTCCATCGAGGTCAGCAGGATTTCCCCGGCCCCCTTGGCGGCGATGGTCTTGGCGAAGTCCACCGCGTCGATCCCTGTGGACTTGCGCCCGCCGTGGGTGAAGATCTCCCAGCGGCCCGGTTCGACCGTCTTGGCGTCGATGGCGCAGACGATGCACTGGCTGCCGAACTGGTCGGCGGCCTCGGCCACCACGTCGGGGTTGGCGACGGCGGCGGAGTTGAAGGACACCTTGTCCGCACCCGCGAGCAGCAGGGCGCGGACATCCTGAACCGTACGCACGCCGCCGCCCACGGTCAGCGGGATGAAACACTGTTCCGCTGTGCGCGTGACCACGTCGAACATGGTGCCGCGGTTCTCATGGGTGGCATGGATGTCGAGGAAACAGATCTCGTCCGCGCCGGCGGCGTCATAGGCGCGGGCGGCGTCCACGGGATCGCCCGCATCGCGCAGGTCGACGAAATTGACGCCCTTGACGACACGGCCGTCGGCGACATCGAGGCAGGGGATGATGCGGGTCTTGAGCATGGCGTTGCGTTAGCGCGATTTGACCGGCGAGGGAAGGGGGGAGAGGGCCGGGCGCGACCGCTCTGGCGGGCACGCCCCGGGCCGCTCATGAAAGCGAGGGCGCGCCCCGGGAGACCTTCAGTCTGAAAACGCTTGGCCGTGAACGGGCAACGCGGTGCAGGGTGGTGGCGGGGACAAGGTAGTAGCCCAGCGGCAGACGCGCATTCCACAACAGGTCGTTCGGACGGAAAGGCCCGCCTTTTTCCGGGTTTTCCAGCACGGAAAAGATCACGTTTACGATCCAGATCGCGGCCATGAACATGAAACGGTCCTTTTGGGAACTTGTCTGGGAAGGATGTTTACCAAGCCGCCGGAAGGCGGCGCAGTCAGGAAGTCCCGACCTGATCCTGTGATGTGGTTCAGCCCCTGAGTGCCTCGAGCGCGGCCTTGAGGTCGATGGCCCCGTCATAAAGCGCGCGGCCCGAGATGGCCCCGTTCAGGGCGGCACCGCAGTCGCGCAGGGCCTTGAGGTCCTTGATCGACGACACGCCGCCCGATGCGATCACCGGGATCGTCACCGCGTTGGCCAGGGCCGCCGTCGCCTCGACGTTCGGGCCTTGCATGGCGCCGTCGCGATTGATGTCGGTGTAGATGATCGCCGCCACGCCCGCGTCTTCGTAGCTGCGCGCAAGGTCCACGGCATCCACCTGCGTGACCTCGGCCCAGCCCTTGGTGGCCACGCGGCCGTCCTTGGCGTCGATGCCCACGGCCACCTGTCCGGGGAAAGCGCGCGCCGCCTCGCGCACCAGCTCGGGGCGTTCGACGGCAACGGTGCCCAGGATGACCCGCGACAGGCCCTTGCCCAGCCACATCTCGATGGTGGCCATGTCGCGGATGCCACCACCCAGCTGGGTTGGCGTCTTGGTCTGTTTGAGGATTGCCTCGACGGCGGCGGCGTTCACCGGCTCTCCGGCAAAGGCGCCGTTGAGGTCGACAAGGTGCAGCCACTCACAGCCCTGCGCCACGAATTCCAGCGCCTGGGCGGCGGGATCGTCGTTGAAGACGGTCGCCTTGTCCATGTCGCCGCGCAGCAGGCGCACGGCCTTGCCGTCCTTCAGGTCGATCGCGGGATAAAGGATCATTTCGGGCTGCCCTTTCAGAGTTTTGCCGCGCCTTAGTATGACGCCACGATAGATGCAACGCGACCTTGCGTCATGCTTGATCGGGGACTTGCGCCGCCGACACAGTCGAAATGACCTGAACGGGAGGAGACAGGCATGAAACTACTCAAGATTGCGGCAGTTTGCGGATTGGCGGCCGGTGCGGCTGCGGCGGACCCGATCGAAGGCACCTGGCAGACCGAACCCGACGACGGCTCTTATGCGCATATCGTGATGGCGCCCTGCGGGGGCAAGATCTGTGGGCAGATCGCGCGCACCTTCAACGCGGGCGGCGAATATGCCTCTCCGACCAGGGGCAAGACCTTGGTGATCGACATGGTCCCGCAGGGCAACGGCAAGTACGAGGGCAAGGTCTGGCGTCCGTCGAACAACAAGATCTACCTCGGCAAGATGACCCTGGACGGCAGCCGCCTGAAACTGCGCGGCTGCGTGGCGGGCGGGTTGATCTGTTCGGCGCAGACCTGGCGACGGGTACAATAAGAGGGCTGTGACCGGCAATATCTTGCGGACGGGCGTTCGGCCTCTGGAAATGCGCCGCGCGGCTACCACATGCGTGCTAGGGTTCAGTCCCGAAACTTCTGTATCAAAGGACGCATCTCATGCCCCGCTTTCGCCTGTTTCTGCCGCTTGTTCTCGGTAGCCTGGCGGCCCCCGCTCTTGCCGATCCGGCCGTCGGTCTCTGGCGCACGGAACCCGACCGCAAGAACCTGACCAGCCTGATCCGCATCGACACCTGCGGCGCCGCGCTTTGCGGCACGGTGCTCAAGGCCTTTGATCCGCAGGGGCGCGAGGTGCAGACCGCGAATGTCGGCAAGCGGCTGTTCTGGGATCTCAAGCCCGCAGGATCGGGCAACTATGCGGGCGGAACCGTCCATGTGCCCCTGTTGAATGTCCAGGCCAATGCCAAGGCGGAACTGTCGGGCAACAGGCTGCGCGTGACGGGCTGCAAGGGGCTGGTCTGCGACGGCCAGACCTGGGTCCGCGCCCACTGAGGCCGGGGCGGGGGCTCCGCCCCCGTCTCCCTCCGGTCGACTCCCCCGAGGTATTTTTCAAACCAAAGAAGCCGTTCCGACCAGGCAGGGGCCGGGAAGGCGTGTTCAGGGTTGCCAGGTCAGGAAGTTTGCAATCATGCGCAGTCCGGCCCCGGCGCTTTTCTCCGGGTGGAACTGCAGGCCGATCATGGTGTCGCGCGCCACGATGGCGGTGACATCGCCACCATAGTCGACATGGGCGACCCGCTGTGCCGGGTCGTTCAGGCGCATCTGGTAGGAATGCACGAAATAGGCGTGTTCGCCGGTGGCGATCCCGTCCAGAACAGGGTGCGGATTGTCGATCACCAGGTCGTTCCAGCCCATGTGCGGGACCTTCAGCGCCTTGTCGGTCGGTGCGATCACCTCGACCTCGCCATCGATCCAGCCCAGGCCCGGCGTCTTGGCGTATTCATGGCCGACCCGCGCCATCAGCTGCATGCCCACGCAGATGCCGAGGAAGGGCCGCCCGCGGGTTTCCACCGCCTCGATCATCGCCTCGAAACAGCCAGAGTTGCGCAGCGCCGAGGCACAGGCGGGAAAGGCGCCATCGCCGGGCAGCACGATGCGATCGGCCCGGGCCACCATGTCGGGGTCGTCGGTGACGCGCACCTCGCCTGCCCCGGTTTCCAGCGCCATCTTCTGAAACGCCTTTTCGGCGGAATGCAGGTTGCCGCTTTCGTAGTCGATGATTGCCGTCAGCATCGCGGCCTCCTTGGTCAGCGGATCGTTTCGGGGGGCAGGCTAGAGCGCGCCCTTGGTCGAGGGCACCGCATCCGCCTTGCGCGGATCGGTTTCCAGCGCGTCGCGCAGGGCGCGCGCCACGGCCTTGAAGGCGGCCTCTGTGATGTGGTGGCTGTTGACGCCGTGCAGGCCGTCGATGTGCAGGGTGATGCCGCCATGCGTGCTGAGCGCCTGGAAGAACTCGCGCACCAGTTCGGTGTCGAAGGTCCCGATCTTCTGGCTGGGCAGGTCCAGGTTCCAGACCAGGAAGGGGCGCGCGGACAGGTCCAGCGCGGCGCGGACCAGCGCATCGTCCATCGGCAGCAGGCAGGAGCCGTAGCGCACGATGCCCGTCTTGTCGCCCATCGCCTGGGTCAGTGCCTGGCCCAGGGCGATGCCCACGTCCTCGACCGTGTGGTGATCGTCGACGTGCAGGTCGCCCTTGGCCCGTACAGTCATGTCGATCAGCGCGTGGCGCGAAAGCTGGTCCAGCATGTGGTCGAAGAAACCGACGCCGGTTTCATTGTCGTAAGTGCCGGTGCCGTCGAGGTTGACCTCGACACTGATCTCGGTCTCGGCGGTCTTGCGGGTGATCTTGGCGGTGCGCATCATCTTGTCCCCTGAAGTCGGCCCCTTATAGGCATGGCGGCGGCGGCGTCAAAGGGGGAGGGCGCTCAGTCCCCGCAGGCGCGCTGCATCGCGTCCAGCGTGGCGGCGTCGGGAAATTGTCCGCCACCGGACAGAACGCTCCGCTCGCGGGGCAGGTCGTTGCTTTCAAAGAAAAAGCGTGTGTCCGCATGGGCCTTTGGATCGACCGGCAGGCCTAGGGTCATCCAATGCACATCGTCGTCGACGCCGCTGGCGATATTGTGCGCCTGCCACATGGGAATCCGCTTGTCGGCGATGGTCAGGGCCATGTTGTCTGCCTTGGCCGGGTCGAAGGTGTAGATGTACTCATGCGCCGAGTGGTCGCGGATCATCAGCAGCCAGCCCTCCTGTTCTTGCGAACAGCGCAGGGTGAATTCCTTTTCCGGCGCGCCGTTGTCGAACAGGATCTCCCAGCGCAGCACCAGCCCGCCCTCGGCGACTTCGACGCGGCGTGTGTCCCGAGGCGCCGAGGCAATGCGCAGGCGATCCAGCTCCGCCGCGTCGAGATAGTGCATGCCGCCGGGAGGGACACGGCTGGCCAGGGTCACAAGCTCTGCGCTGATGCCCATTTCGACCAGGTAGAGCACGATCTGTCCCATGATCTGCTGCGTGGCCGACGTGGGCAGGTTCTGTCCCTCCGGGGCGTAGAACTGGTGCACGCCCAGCTGACCGGGCTCGACCCAGCGTTCCTGCCCGCCGAGCAGGGCAAAGGTGCAGGCGGATTCACAGGTGCCTTCGCCCTGTAGGGTTTCGGCAAAGCCGTCAACAATTTGAGTGCGACCGACGCTGACCGTCAGACCGTGGTCCCTGAACAGTCGCCCCAATGCGATGGCCGCGCCAAGGTTCCCACCCGGTGAATCAAGCTCGATGTGACCTTCGACCCCGGTCTTTTCGAGAAAGGCGCGGAAGGCGTCGGGGGTCTCGGCGGTGATCTCTCCTGCGGCGGCGACCCAGGTGCAGCCGACGCATATGCCGCCGCTGGAGGCGCGCTTGAAGGTCATCGGTTCGGAAGTGGCGGTGGCGGCCGCAAAGCAGAGGGCGGTGGCAAGAAGGAAACGCATCATGGAAACTCCGGGTGTCGAAATCGCGCTGACGTTAATCAGCGTCGGGTGCGCTGTAAACTTCTGATGGCAGGTACTGTCGAGGCGCGTCCGTCAGTCCCCACAAGCGCGGGTGAGAACATCCAGCGTCGTCTTGTCCGGGACGGTTCCCTGCGCCGAGAGGACGTATTTGAAATTAGTCATCCGGTTGGTCTGGAAGCGAAGGTCTTTGCCGACGTGGCGATGCAGATCGGCGGGCAGGCGGACCGTGAGGAAATAGTCGTCTCCTCGGGGACCCAGTTCGATGACAGTGTCAAAAGGCATCGGGTAGGCCGTGCCCCCCAGGGCGACCTGCATGTCCGGTGCCCCTCTTTGCCGGTCGGGCACGCCGTTGTTTGCACGGATTCCCGTATCGAGGACCGAGAGCAACCAGCCCGAATGCCCACGCGAACATCGCAGGCTATAGGCCCTGTCGAGATGGCCGTCCGAGCCAAGGGAGTCCCAGCGGGCCACCAGCCCCCCATCCCCGGTTTCGAGGCGGAGAGGCGAACGGCTGCTTTCCGTGCTGATGCCGAGGCGCGCTAGTTCCGGCTCGGACAGATAGTGCATCTGGTCTCCCGGGATCTTGCTGGCCAGGGTCAAGAGTTCCGCGCTGACCCCCATCTCGATCAGGTAGAGGACAAGCTGGCCCATGATCTGCTGCGTGGCGGCGGTCGGGATGTTGCTGCCATCGGGGCTGTGGAACTGGTGCACGCCCAGTTCGCCGCTGTCTGCCTGGCGGCTGGTTCCGCCGATCAGGGCAAAGACACAGGCGGATTCGCATGTGCCGCCGTCGATCCGCTGGTCATATTGCGGCATGTCCGGCATGGGCGCGCTGCGACCGACAGTTGTGCGAATGCCCTCTTCGCGGAACAAACGCCCCAAGGCGATGGCGGCGCCGAGATTGCCGCCGGGGGAATCCAGGTTGAGACTGTAGCCAATGCCGTTTTCCCGGAGATACGTCCGGAACGCCTCTGGCGTCTCCTCGGTGATTTCCCCCTCGGCAGAGGTCCACGCGCAACTGATGCAGTTTCCGCCCAACCAGCGTTTTTCAAAGCGCATGGGATCTGCACCGGCAGTGAGCGCGCAGGTGCCAAGAACAACGGCCAGGAAAATTGCCTTCATCACGATACCCCTAGTACGAACCTTGTGACGCTAACCAGCGTCGCGCGCCATGTAAACCACTGATGGCGCAAGTGGTTCAGGTGCGGACAGCTTCAGCGTCGACAGAGTTGCGGGCAATTCCCTGAGGGATATCTACGGCGCATTGCACCGCAGGTGGGATGCGGGGCTGGGATTTCCAATTCAGAAGAGTGTGACAGATGGAGCGGGCGAGGCGATTCGAACGCCCGACCCTAACCTTGGCAAGGTTATGCTCTACCCCTGAGCTACGCCCGCGAAACCATCTTGTCGTTCCGGTCCCTTGTGTCTTGGCGGTGGGTGCCGCCCAAGGAAATCCGGCCATTTGGAGCGGGCGAGGCGATTCGAACGCCCGACCCTAACCTTGGCAAGGTTATGCTCTACCCCTGAGCTACGCCCGCGTGCCAAATGGTGAGCGCGGAATTAGCCTCTACGGCGCGGGGGTGCAAGAGGAAAATGCACGTGCCCGTCGCTTTTGATCCGTGCACCTGTCATAGGGCTATTCGGCGGCCGCGGGCGGGCTTGCACCGGGGCGCCGGACCTCTGTCCCGGTCTTGCCGTCACCGGTGCACAGGAACACCGTCAGGTCATCGCCATGCGCCCGCAGCAGCGGATCCGAGACCAGTCCGGCCCGTGCCGCAAGTGCCGCCAGGTCGGCACGGTTCTGTGCGCCGGTCTTTTGCTGCACCGTGGCCATCCTCTGGCGCACGGCGGAAAACGAAATCCCCAGTTCATGGGCGATCTGCTTGTCCATCAGGCCCTGTCCGACCAGTCGCAGCATCTCTTTCTGCTTGTCGGTCAGTTGGTTGCGCTCGATGAATTCCAGCTTGAACAGCTCGGTATAGCGCGTGTGGGCGCTCAACATGGCGGCGTGGATGGTCCAGCCGTGCCGTTCCAGCAGGGCGTCGAAATCGGCCCTGTCCAGATCACCGCCAAGCGTGATCAGCGCGGCCTGACCCGGATCGCCCATGCGCAGCGGGATAGAGATCCCGGCCCGCATCCCCATCTCGGCGCCGATCCGGACATGGCGGCGCCGGTCCTCCGAAATCTCGCCCATCTCGTCGAGGTATTCCTCGCCCACCATGATGGGGGTCAGGTAGCGGCAGCCATGCATCCGAAAGGCAGAGGTGTGCCGGATATGCGGAAATCGGCGCAGGTAATCGAACCAGCGCGAGTCGATCGTCGTGCGAATGAATTGCGCCTGCTCCCAGTTTCGGAAATCAGTGGCGTAGACATAATCGACCACCTCTAGCCCCATGCCGTCGGCGAGGCAGACGATCAGGTCCCAGACGTCTTCGGTTGTGGTCGTTGCTTCCAGCCGGACGAGGAAATCCAGCAGTCTTGAGGGAATGAATTTTTCGGTGCCCTTCAGGGCGGTGCCGTCGAAATGTGTCATGCAGACACTTTCCGTAGCGGCGTCGAAAAGGACAGTAGGGATTTCCCGAGACTGGCAGAATTGACAGGTGCTGCGGCTCAGTCCCCGGCGGGTTCGATCAGGTCCCAGCGATTGCCGAAAGGATCGCGAAAGACGGCAACGGTGCCGTAGGATTCGTGCCTTGGCTCTTCTTCGAACTGCGCGCCGGCAGCGACCAGGCGGTCACGATCACCTGCAAAATCCTGCGTGTGCAGGAACAGCCAGACCCGTCCACCGCCTTGCTGTCCGATATGGTCGCGCTGTGGGCCCACGGCGCGGGCCAGAAGGAACTGGGTCTGTGCAGCTTTCGGGGCCACGCGCACCCAGCGTTTGCCGCCACCTAGGTCGCTGTCCTCGATCAGGTCAAAGCCAAGCCCGTCGACGAAAAAGGCAAGGCCCGAATCGTAGGAGGGGACAAGGATCGCGACAAGGGCCAGGTGCATGGCTTATTGCCAGAGTTGCGGAACGGGGGTGTCCACCAGCAAGGCCCGCAATTCACTGGCCAGCGGCTCTTCGATGCGTTTCAGCCGCGCGCGCGTGGTGAAATAGCCGTAATAGCGTCCATCCCGGGCTTGCACGGCCCAATCCGCGATCTGCGGGTTCAGAAAGTCGATCGGGGCGCGCAGGCGCTTGCCGGGCATGAAACGCGGCTGGCTGGCCAGTTTGCCGGTGAAGCCTTTGCCCTTGCGCCGGATATTGTCGACCCAGACGAATTCGATCCGCTTGTCCGGGTCATCGACCCGCACCGCAATGTAAAGCGCAAGCGAGGGCGAGAAGAACCCGTATTTCTTTTCCGTGGCCGAGAGCGCGGCAGGCAAGGACGCGCGGGCCAGCCCGAAGGCGCGGTTCATCGCCGGGTCGCTGCTGCGGACCTTCAGCACGTCCAGCTCCCCCGGGGGCAGGGCGTCCTCGGGGATCTCGATGACCGGGCCGGGGGTGTCGAAGGGGATCTCGCCGTCGGTCGCGCTGCGAGCCGCAAGCGCAAGCGCCATAAGGGCGCAGAGCATGGCGGTCGTCCGGCGAAAGAGCATGCGGGAATCCTTCCCGATTCTGGAATATCAGCAGGGGGATCATAGCCGTCGGACCCGCGTGCGGCAACGTCTTGGGCTGTCGGGTGAAATCGGCTTGTCCACAGGGCGGGGACCCTGTGCCGTAACGTTGTGGATATCCCGAAGGGGGGAAGAAAAACAGCCCCTTGCGGGGCTGTTCTCAGATCTTGGATGAGGGCGGGATTCACTCCAGCTCGACAAGCAGGTCCTTGGCGTCGATCTGGCCGCCCGGGGTGACATGCACCGCCTTGACGGTGCCGTCCCGTTCGGCGTGCAGGCCGGTTTCCATCTTCATGGCCTCGATGGTCAGCAGGAGGTCGCCTTCCTTGACCTGCTGGCCGACGGAAACGGCGACCGTCGCGACCACACCCGGCATCGGGGCGCCGATGTGGCAGGGGTTGCCCAGCTCTGCCTTGGGGCGCGCCGCGCTGGACCCTTGCGCCTTGCGGTCAGGCACGCGGATGGTGCGCGGCTGGCCGTTCAGTTCGAAGAAGACCCGCACCTCGCCATCGTCATGGGTTTCGCCCACCGCCTGCAGGCGGATTTCCAGCGTTTTGCCCGGGTCGATCTCGGCGGTGATCTCCTCGCCCGGCTCCATCCCGTAAAAGAAGGTCCGCGTGGGCAGGGTGCGCACCGGGCCGTAGGTCTCGTGCCGGGCTGCGTAGTCGGTAAAGACCTTGGGATACATCAGGTAGCCGTTCAGGTCCTCGTCGTCGAAGACGACACCTTCGAGCTTGCCTTCCAGTTCCTTGCGGGCGTCGTCGATGTTGATCGGCGCCGCCTTCAGGCCCGGACGTTCGGTAAAGGGCTTGTCGTCCTTGAGGATCTTCTTCTGGATCTTCTTCGGCCAGCCGCCCGGGGGTTGGCCCAGGTTGCCCTTCATCATGTCGATGACCGAGTCGGGGAAACTGAGGTCCTTCTTGGGGTCCTCGACATCCGCCCGTGTCAGGCCCTGGCTGACCATCATCAGGGCCATGTCGCCCACCACCTTGGACGAGGGCGTGACCTTGACGATATCGCCGAACATCTGGTTCACGTCCGCATAGGTCTGCGCCACCTCGTGCCAGCGTTCCTCAAGTCCCAGGGACCGTGCCTGCGCCTTGAGGTTGGTGAACTGGCCGCCCGGCATCTCGTGCAGGTAGACCTCGGACGCGGGCGACTGCATCCCCGATTCAAAGGCCGCGTACTGGCCGCGCACCGCCTCCCAGTAGTTCGAGATCTCTCGGATCGCGGCCATGTCCAACCCTGTGTCGCGCTCGGTAAAGCGCAGGCCCTCGACGATCGAGCCCAGCGTCGGCTGCGAGGTGTTGCCCGAGAGCGCATCCATTGCCGCATCCACCGCGTCCACGCCCGCGCGGGCCGCCTCCATGATGGTGGCAATCGCCGCACCCGAGGTGTCATGGGTGTGGAAGTGGATCGGCAGGCCGACCTCTTCCTTGAGCGTCTTGACCAGTGCCGCCGCCGCATTGGGTTTCAAGAGACCGGCCATATCCTTGAGGCCAAGGATATGTGCGCCCGCGTCGCGCAGTTCCTTGCCCATCGCGACATAGTATTTCAGGTCGTACTTGGCCCGGTCGGGATCAAGGATGTCGCCGGTGTAACAGACCGTGCCTTCGCAGATCTTGTTGGTTTCCAGCACCGCGTCCATTGCGACGCGCATGTTCTCGACCCAGTTGAGGCTGTCGAAGACGCGGAAGACGTCGACGCCGGTTTCGGCCGCCTGTTTGACAAAGAACTGCACCACGTTGTCGGGATAGTTGGTATAGCCCACCCCGTTGGCACCGCGCAGCAGCATCTGCGTCATCAGGTTCGGCATCCGTTCGCGCAGGTCACGCAGGCGCTGCCAGGGGCATTCCTGCAAGAAGCGGTAGGCCACGTCGAAGGTCGCCCCGCCCCAGCATTCGACGCTGAAAAGCTGCGGCAGCTTGTGCGCATAGGCCGGCGCCACCTGGATCATGTCGAGGCTGCGCATCCGCGTCGCCAAGAGCGACTGGTGCCCGTCCCGCATTGTGGTGTCGGTGATCAGCACCTGTTTCTGTGCTGCCAGCCAGTCGGCGACCGCCTGCGGGCCCTTTTCGTCCAGCAGGTTTTTTGTCCCTGCGGGCGGCGTCTCCAGCGGCACCTTCGGCGGGCGCGCAGGTTTCAGGTCCGGGTGCGGCATGGCACGGCCCTGCACCTCGGGGTGACCGTTCACCGTGATATCCGCGATATAGGTCAGCACCTTTGTGCCGCGGTCGCGCCGCTTCTTGAAGTCGAACAGCTCCGGCGTCGTGTCGATGAACTTGGTCGTGTACTGGTTGTTCAGGAACGTCGGGTGTTTCAGCAGGTTGATCACGAACTCGATGTTCGTGGTCACGCCCCGGATACGGAATTCGCGCAGCGCCCGGTCCATCCGGGCGATGGCCTTTTCCGGCGTCGGGGCCTTGGCCGTCACCTTGACCAGCAGCGAATCGTAGAACCGGGTGATGACGCCGCCCGCGTAGGCGGTGCCGCCGTCCAGGCGGATGCCCATGCCCGTTGCCGAGCGGAAGGCGGTGATCCGGCCATAGTCGGGGATAAAGTTGTTGGACGGGTCCTCGGTCGTGATCCGGGTCTGCAACGCGTGGCCCATCAGGCGGATATCGTACTGCGACGCCTTTCCGGTGGCCTCGGCCAGCGACTTGCCCTCGGCGATCAGGATCTGTGCCTGCACGATGTCGATGCCGGTCACTTCCTCGGTGACGGTGTGTTCCACCTGCACGCGGGGGTTCACCTCGATGAAGTAGAACTTGCCCGTCTCCATATCCATCAGGAATTCGACGGTGCCCGCGCATTCATAGTTCACATGGGCGCAGATCTTGCGGCCTAGCTCGCAGAGCTCTTCGCGCTGGGCCTCGGACAGGTAGGGGGCAGGGGCGCGTTCCACGACTTTCTGGTTGCGCCGCTGGACCGAACAGTCGCGTTCATAGAGGTGGTAGATGTTGCCCTGCTTGTCGCCGAGGATCTGAACCTCGACGTGGCGGGCGCGGGTGATCATCTTTTCGAGATAGCCCTCGCCGTTGCCAAAGGCCGCCTCGGCCTCGCGCCGGCCTTCCAGCACCTTGTCCTTGAGTTCCTTGGAGGATTCGATCGGGCGCATGCCCCGCCCGCCGCCGCCCCAGGAGGCCTTGAGCATCAGTGGATAACCGATCTCCTCCGCCTCTTTGGTGATGGCGTCGAAATCGTCGCCCAGCACCTCGGTCGCGGGGATCACGGGCACGCCGGCCTGAACAGCCACCTTGCGGGCGCTGGCCTTGTCGCCCAGGGCGCGCATGGTTTCGGCCTTGGGCCCGATAAAGGTGATGCCGGCCGCGGTACAGGCATCCACGAAATCGGGGTTTTCCGACAGCAGGCCATAGCCCGGGTGGATCGCGTCGGCGCCCGAGGCCTTGGCCACGCGGATGATCTCTTCGATCGACAGATAGGCCTGAACGGGGCCAAGCCCTTCGCCGATGCGATAGGCCTCATCCGCCTTGAAGCGGTGCAGCCCCAGCTTGTCTTCCTCCGCGAAGACGGCCACCGTCTTCTTCCC
The DNA here is from genome assembly GCF_900101505.1 of Antarctobacter albus. Taxonomy (GTDB): domain Bacteria; phylum Pseudomonadota; class Alphaproteobacteria; order Rhodobacterales; family Rhodobacteraceae; genus Antarctobacter; species Antarctobacter albus. Next base: position 243,096 of record NZ_FMZI01000004.1, on the reverse strand, counting down.
CATCTCGTTCGCCGCACGCATGATGCGGATCGCGATTTCGCCCCGGTTCGCGACCAGGATCTTTTCAAAATCTGCCATGTGTCGAGGGTCCTTCTCCGGCACAGCTGCGCGTGTTTTGCGCAATATTATTACTTTGAGGGTATGCCGCGACGCAGCGCAAGGGGGGTTTGCAAATTATTCCCGCGTGACGGTCGCGTTTGCAAACTCGGCTTTCCCGCGCAGATCGACAGGCCGCGCGGCACCCAACTGCCCGATATTGGCCGCCATGTCGCGGCGCAGCATTTCCACCAGATGCGCGGGGCCTGCAGCGCCAAGCGCGCAAACGGCATAGTGCCAGGCCCGGCCCAGCATGACGAAATCCGCACCCAGTGCCACGGCCCTCAGGATGTCCAGCCCGCCCTCGATTCCACTGTCGAAGATCACTGGCAACTGCGTGGCGGCCCGCACTGCGGGCAGGTAAGAGGCCGCGCCGCGCGCCCCGTCGAACTGCCGCCCGCCGTGGTTCGAGACCCAGATCGCATCCACGCCTTCGCGCTCAAGCCGTTCTGCGTCCTCGGCTTTGAGCACACCCTTGACCACCAGCGGCCCGTCCCAGGCCTCGCGCAGCCAACGCAGGTAGTCCCAGTCCGGCGCCGTGCGCAGCAGGTAGCCGATGTGCGCGGTCGGGTCTCGGCTGGCCATGTCCTGCGAATAGCGGTCGAGCGTCTTCATTCGCGGCATCCCGGCGCGCAGGCGGGCCAGCGACCAGGCAGGGCGCATCGCACATTGCAGCGCGATCCGGGGCGTGATCCGGGGTGGCTGAACCAGCCCGCCCTTGACCTGTCGTTCCCGGCGCGAGGCCACGGGGACATCCACCGTCACCACCAGAACGTGAAAGCCGCTGGCCTTCGCACGCGCCAACATGTCGCGCCGCATCTCGGGGTCGCGCGGCGGGTAAAGCTGGAACCAGCCCTTGCCGCCGGTCTCGGGGCCGACCTCCTCGGGCGTGGCATTGGCCACGGTTGACAGCGTGTAGGGCAGGCCGGCCGCTGTCGCCGCGCGTGCCAGCATCCGTTCGGCGCCGGGCCAAAGCAGCCCGGACTGGCCCACGGGCGCCACGCCGAAGGGCAGGGGGTGGGTTTCCCCGAACAGGGAGACAGCGAAATCCGGGGCGACCTCGCCGTCGAGGATCGAGGGCGTGAACAGGACCGAATCGAGCGCCGCGCGATTGCGCCGGGCGGTGGCCTCTGTTCCCGTCGCCGTGTCCAGGTAGGCCCAGGCGAATCGTGGCACGCGAGCCCGCGCGGCGCGGCGCAGATCGGCGACAGTCATGTAGCGGCTGTGCAGGTCCATGCGGGTATCTGGCGTCGGAAAGCCGTGGTCCGCAAGCGGGCTGGCCTGCATTCGCCTCAAATCTTCAACTTATTTTAAGTGCCGTGACGGAGTGTGTGGGCATCGACACGGAAAGGACAGCCCATGCACGCGATGATCGTCGACCACGATGCCACCCGGCTTGAACGTAGCCAGATCGCCTTTCTGGAGGCGGGGATTCACGTCACCGGGTCCGGCAGTCATGCCGTGGCTGAAACCTGTCTGAAACGGGCGGTGGTCGATGTGCTGGTGCTGGACGATGGCTGCGGTCCGGAACGAATCGCGGCGCTGACCGCGCTGGCGCAGCGCCGCAATCCGCGGCTTGTCACCTTGATGCTGGCCCGTGACGTGGGGGAGGCGACGGATCTCTATTCCGACGCCGTGACCTCGCTGCATTGCGTGTTGGACGGGCGCGTGTCCCCGCGCATGGTGGCGCGCATGGCGCAGGCCTCGCTCGCGGGCCGCGCGGCTTGCAAGATGACCCCGGTGCGCGCCGATGCCGCGCCAAAGCCGGCCCAAGAGGTGCCGCTGCCGGTCTTCTCGACCACGCGGCGAAAACCTGTCATGCTGACAGAGGTGGCCATGCACGCCTGAGCGCAGGCAGAACCCGGCGGGGCCTGAAAATCCGCGCCGGGGCAAGGAACACAAGGCGAACACGGCTTTCCCTGCGCGCGCATTGACGCTAGATTGGCGTCATGAGCAGTTTCGATGAATTCGACGCATTCGAGGCGTCCTCGCTGTCGGCGCGCGCAATGGCCGCGCGCCCGGCCCCCTACCTGGACGAGCTGAACCCCGCGCAGCGCGAGGCGGTGGAAACGCTCGACGGGCCTGTCCTGATGCTGGCCGGCGCCGGCACTGGCAAGACCAAGGCGCTGACCGCCCGCGTTGTGCATCTGTTGAACACCGGGCGCGCCCGCCCGAACGAAATCCTCTCGGTCACCTTCACCAACAAGGCCGCGCGCGAGATGAAGAATCGCATCTCGGGGATGCTGGGCCAGACGGTCGAGGGGATGCCCTGGCTGGGCACCTTCCACTCGATCTGTGTGAAGCTGCTGCGTCGCCACGCGGAGCTGATCACCGACGACGCCGATTCGGTGGTCGAAGGCGCAGGCCCGCACCTGAAGTCGAACTTCACCATCCTCGACACCGATGACCAGTTGCGCCTGCTCAAGCAGCTGGTCCAGGCAGAGGGCATCGACGACAAGCGTTGGCCCGCGCGGCAACTGGCCAATATCATCGACGGCTGGAAGAACCGCGCTCTGACGCCGGACAAGATCCCCGCCTCTGACGCGGGCGCCTACAACCATCGCGGGCCAGAGCTTTATGCCGCCTACCAGCGCCGCCTGCTGGAACTGAACGCCGTCGATTTCGGTGACCTGCTGTTGCATGTGGTCACCATCTTCCAGACCCACCCGGACATCCTGGAAAAATATCAGCGCTGGTTCCGTTACATCCTCGTGGACGAATACCAGGATACCAACGTGGCGCAGTATCTCTGGCTGCGCCTGCTGGCGAGCGGGCACAAGAACATCTGCTGCGTGGGCGACGACGACCAGTCGATCTATGGCTGGCGTGGTGCCGAGGTGGGCAACATCCTGCGGTTCGAAAAGGATTTTCCGGGCGCGCATGTGGTGCGGCTGGAGCAGAACTATCGTTCGACCCCGCATATCCTCGCCGCGGCCGGCGGTGTGATCCGGGGCAACCAGGGCCGTCTGGGCAAGGAACTCTGGACCGAGGCACAGCAGGGCGAGAAGGTGCGCCTGATCGGCCATTGGGACGGCGAGGAAGAGGCCCGCTGGATCGGCGAGGAAATCGAATCCATGCAGGGCGGCACGCGGGGGATGCGCCCCTACAGCCTTGACGACATGGCCATCCTCGTCCGCGCCAGCCACCAGATGCGCGCCTTCGAGGACCGCTTCCTGACCATCGGCCTGCCCTATCGTGTCATCGGCGGCCCCCGCTTTTACGAGCGGATGGAGATCAGGGACGCGATGGCCTATTTCCGGCTGGTGGTTTCGCCCACCGATGATCTCGCCTTTGAACGCATCTTCAATACTCCGAAGCGCGGTCTGGGCGACCAGAAACACCAAACAATCCAAAGGTTTGCCCGTGACAACAATGTCAGTCTTTTGGACGGTGCGGCTTTGGCAATCAAACAGGGTGCGATTACTGGCAAGGCAGCGAAGGTGTTGGGCGAACTGGTCGCCAATTTCGCCCGCTGGGGCCGCATGACAGGGGACAAGGATCTCAGCCACATGGAACTGGCCGAGATCATCCTTGACGAGTCCGGCTACACGACCATGTGGCAGAACGACAAGACGCCCGAGGCGCCGGGCCGGTTGGAGAACCTCAAGGAACTGGTCAAGGCACTGGAAAGCTTCGAGAACCTGCAAGGTTTCCTGGAACACGTCAGCCTGGTCATGGACAACGAATCCGACGCCGAGGGGGCCAAGGTTTCGATCATGACGCTGCACGCGGCCAAGGGGCTGGAATTTCCGGTGGTCTTCCTGCCGGGCTGGGAAGACGGGCTGTTCCCCTCGCAGCGCAGCATGGATGAAAGCGGGGTCAAGGGCCTCGAAGAGGAACGGCGCCTGGCCTATGTCGGCATCACCCGCGCCGAAGAGGTCTGTACCATCTCTTTCGCGGGCAACCGGCGGGTCTTTGGCCAGTGGCAGTCACAGATGCCATCGCGCTTTGTCGACGAACTGCCCGAAGAGCACGTCGAGGTTCTGACGCCGCCGGGCCTGTATGGCGGTGGCTACGGTGCCGCGGGCGGCATGGGCGGCATGTCCTCGGGGCTGGAAAGCCGCGCGGCAGAGGCCAATGTCTACAATTCCCCGGGCTGGAAGCGCCTGCAATCCCGCCAGGGAGACCGCCCGATCAGCCAGCCGCGCGAGAGCCGCAGCCAGGTGATCGACCTGGACGCCGTTTCGGCTCACACGCTGGGAGAGCGTGTCTTTCACCAGAAATTCGGTTACGGCACGATCCTTGGGATCGAGGGTGACAAGCTGGAAATCGAATTCGAGAAGGCGGGCACCAAGAAGGTTGTGGCGCGGTTCATCCACGCCGCCGACGACGTGCCGTTCTAGCGCCTGTTGCGCTCAGACGGGCAGGGGCTGACCGCAGATATAGACACGCGTGAGGTCCAGCGCCCCGTCCAGAACCACCAGGTCGGCAGCGGCGCCAACGCGAATGCGGCCAATGTCGGTGCGTCCGATCCAGTCGGCGGGCAAGGTGGCAAGCCGCGCCGCCGCCTCGGCCAGAGGCAAGCCGATGCCGACCAGGTTGCGCAGTGCCTGGTCCATCGTCAGGGAGGACCCCGCCAGCGTGCCATCCGCCAACCGCATGGCGCCCTCGGCCTTGTGAACGTGCTGCGCGCCCAGGCGAAACATCCCGTCCGGCATCCCGGCGCCCGCAGTGGCATCCGTCACGCCGTAAAGCCCCGGGATCGCCCGACGCGCGGCCAGGATGGCCCCAGGTTCCACATGCAGCAGGTCCGGGATGATCTCGGCATAATCGGCATGGGCCAGCGCCGCACCTGCCAGCCCGTTGCCGCGATGTGCCGCCGGGCTCATCGCGTTGAACAGATGTGTCACGCCACAGCCGGCCTGCAGGCAGGCGGCCGCGCGGGCATAGTCGCAGAGAGAGTGCCCCAGCTGCACCCTGACCCCCGCCGCCTGCGCGGCGGCGATCACCTGGTCATCCGGGTCCATTTCCGGCGCCAGGGTCATCACCCGTACCGGGGCCAGCGTCAGCCAGCGGCGCAGGGCGTCTACATCCGCCGCCACGGCGAAATCCGGCTGGGCGCCCAGCTTGTCTGGGTTGAGGAAAGGGCCTTCAAGATGTGCGCCCAGCACGCGGGCCGCGCCGGGCCAGTCCGCCGCCATCGCGGACCCGACGGCCCCAAGGAAGCTCTCGATCTCGGCAAAGGGCGCGGTGACGGAGGTGGCAAGCATCGCGGTCGTGCCGTGCCGGGCATGCAGCTGGGCGGCTGTGCGGATCGCCTCGACCCCGGCCATCATGTCCGCGCCGCCACCGCCATGCACATGCAGGTCGACAAAGCCGGGCAGGACAAAGGGGGGGGCTGGCGTTTCTGTCGGCTGCCCCTCGATCCTGTCCAAGCGGTGCGCAAAGCCAAGCTCTCCGGCGATCCATCCGCTTTCGGTCAGGACGCTGCCCCGCAATGTCTCCATGCCTGGTCCTCCTCGCAGGTCTCAGCCGATCGGCAGCGGCGCGTCGGGTTTCGGTTGGTCCATGACGATCTGCGAATGCACCCGGGCCACCACCGGATGCGCCAGCAGCACCTCGTGGATCAGCGTGTTGAGCGCCGGCAGGTCGGGGCAATAGACCCGGAGCAGGTAGTCCGCCTCGCCCGTCATGGTCCAGGCCGAGACGATCTCGGGACGCAGGCGGAGGAGGCGGGAAAACCCCGTGCCTTCCTCGGCGCCGTGGCGCGCAAGTTGCACCTGGACAAAGGCCTGCACGTCGAGACCCAGCTTTTCGGGATTCAGCCGCGCGCTGTAGCCCTGGATCACCTGCGCCTCTTCCAGGCGTTGCCGCCGACGGCCCGCCTGGCTGGCCGACAGGTGCAGCCGGTCTCCCAGTTGTTGCGCCGTGGCCTGGCCGTCCCGCTGGACCGCGTCCAGCAGGGCAATGTCCGTTTCATCCAGAGGGGTGCGTCTTTCCCGCATAGTTTGCCCTTCTTGTGCGTGAGTTTTGCGCACAGCGTTGGTCATACGGGGATGATGCGTGCCGGTCGGCCCGCCGTAAAGGGCAAACCGCTTCAGGTCTGCGGCATGGTCAGCGTCAGGTTGCGGCTGCCCTTGGTATAGCGCAGGGCCTCTTCGCCGATGGCGGTCACGCGGCCACCGTCCAGCCGGTCCCCAACCTTGACCTTCTGGTACTTGCCATTGGCCAGGCGCACCAGGGCGCGGCGGTTTTCCGCAGTGCCGTAGACGCCGATCAGGTTGATCTTTTTCAGGTTGATCGCATTGGTCGAAGTGGCGGCTCGGGCGACGCTGGCGCTGGAGGGCACCTGCGGGGCGACGGTGCGCGGCGCCACGGCGGCGGCGGTCTGCACCGGTTCCGCCGGCACAAGGCTGCGGTCCGCGTTGTCGACGATGGCGGCCATGTTGCGCGGCCGGCCAACCGGAACCAGAGAGCGGCGCACCGCCTGGTCCGTTGCCTCGGGGGCGTCGATCTCGGCCTGTTCCTGCGCCGTGGGCGGACGCATCACGGGGCGAATCGCCGCCAGTTCCGACCGGGAAATGCCGCCCAGCTGGCTGCGTTCGCGCAGTTCCATCAGGTCGTCGGGCCGGGTCTGCGGACGGATGCGCGGCATGGCGTTCAGCCGCGTGCGGATCGCGCCGGGTGCGTCAAGCTCGGGGTCCGGACCCACGGCCACTTCGCCGCGCAGCGGCGGGATGACCGGGGGACGGCCGGTAAAAATGCGCAGCCCGTCCGGCGTCAGCGCGCCCTCGGGGGTGGCCCGAATAAGATCACGCTCGTCGAAGTCGAAGGTCAGCCCGGCAGGCGGCGGCAGGCCCGGATCCTGGAAGTCGGGCTCTCGGGCCAGGTCTTTGGACTGGGGCAGGGCGACGGCATCGAAAATCTGGATGTTCGGGTCGATCGAGGCGGCATAGACGTCATCGACCCCGTCCTCGGGCGGGCGGTGCGGCTTGGCGGGCGCGCGCTGCCAGATGCCCGAGGCGGCATAGCTGGCCGCCGCCTCTTCGGGGGTCAGCTGGCGCGGATCTGTCGGGACAGCCAGCGGCGCGACCAGTGGATCGGGCGCGGTTGTAGGCGGGTCGAATGCCGCGATCTGGACCTCTCCTTCGGGGCGCGCCACGGGGCGCGCAGAAATCGCGGGTGCCGCGCTGGCCGGAGGTGTCGCGGATTCGAGGATCACGCCGTCGTCGCCCGGGGCCGGAGCCACATCGGTATCGCCATCGGGCAGCGAGGCAATCGCGCTGGCCGGTTCGTCGGCCGAGCGGAACAGCCGGGCCAGCCCATCGTCAAGAAAGACGGTGGCCCAGGCCGCAACACCGGCCAGGAACAGCAGCAGGATCGCGGTGAGCATCAGGCCCAGGTATCGCGGCTTGCCGCCGGTCATGTCCCGGTCGCGCGCGCCGAAAACCGTCATGCGGTCGCGTTCGCTTGGCTGGTTGAAGGCCATTCCGGCGGGGATCGCGGCGGCACCTGCGCTGCCCGCCCCGGTCACGGCCGGTCCACCAATGCGGTCCTGCCCCTGGGGGCCGCGCAGGGCGGCCAGCTTGGCCAGGGGGCTCGGACGCGGCATGCCGCCGGGCTTTTGCCCCTTGCCTGCTGCCGGAACGGCTTTGCGCGCGGGGGCGGGCGTGGCGAGGAATTCGTCTTCCTTGGCCTCGCGGGCGGGCGCGGCGGCAAGCCCTGCGGCGCGGGCGGCGGCCACTTTCGGGATGGGTTTGACGCCGGGTTTCGCCGCAGCCTTGGTCTTGCCTTTCAGCTTGGGCGGCAGGACCGGGCGCTTGGCCTGCGCGGGTGCCGGGGCGGCAGTGCCGCCAGCGGGTCGCGCTGCCTCGGCCTCGTCCGCGGCGGCAGAGGCTTGCGCCAGCAAGGCAGAGGCCGTGGGTGCCGAAAAGAACCCGGTGCGCGCCTTGGGCGCGGGTGCCTTGGCGGGTTGATCCGGCATCTCTGTCTTGCTGTCCGCGGACGGAGCGACGGGCGTAAACCGCGCTTTCAGTTCGCCCGTGACAGGCGGACGCGGCGCGGTGGCATCGTCGGATGCCCCCGTTGCACCGGGACGCGTCGCCCGGATGGTCGAAAATGTATAGGGCCGCTCTGCGTCGGGCTCGGCCGGGACGGCAGGGGGCTTGGGCTGCTGCACCTGTGCGGCGGGACGCGGCGCCGGCGCCTGAGCAGTCGGCTGCCCGGGTGCCTGAGGGGCTTTCGGCGCCGGGGCGGATCTGGCCGGAACCGCCGGGGCCTTTGGGGCGCCTTGGCCAGCGGGACCCGGGGACGGGATTGTGGGCGTCTTCGGAGCCGGAGAAGGGGATGCTGTCGCGGGTCGTGGCGGCGCCGACGGTGCCTTGGGGGCCGCCGGGACAGAGGGCTCTGTCACTTTGGGCGCCGGAGCCTTTGGCGCCGACACACCGGTGGCCGGCTTTGGTGCCGGGGCCTGCGGGGCGGGCGCTTTGGGGGCCTGTGCCTCGGGTGCCGGGGCGTCCGCCTTGGGCGCCGCCGGTTGCGCACTCTCGTCCGGTTTCGCGGTCGGAGCGGGCGTTTCGGTCGGCGTAGCGGATTTCGGGGCCGGGGCGGCACGTGGCGCGTCCGGCGTTGCGGCGGGCCGAGCTGTCGGCTTGGGCGTTTCGGGTTGCGCGGCCTCGGGTTTGGGGGTGTCCGGCTTTGCCGCCTGCGGTTTCGGCGCGGCGGGGGCAACCAGTTCCGGCTTGGGCAGCGGCTGCAATGCGGTCTCGTCGGCCTCGACGATGCTGATGGCCCGCGCGGGACGCGAGGCGGCTTTGCTCCACCCCTTGGCCTTGCCGAAGAAGACCGCCGAGTCGAACGCCCCCTCGGGGGCCTGCGCCATGAAGCTGACCGGATCGAACCCGTGTTCGACGGCAAAGCTCTGCGCCTCGTCCAGCGTTTCGATCGCGACGGCGGCGATCTGCAGACGCCCGTCGGTCACGACATAGTCGTATTTCAGTTCGGACACGGCATAGGGTGTCGCGCCGTCCAGCGAGGTGCGGATGGCGATGTCGCGCGCCGTTTCGTCCCCGCCCAGGTCGGGCTGGTCGAGGTAGCGGATCTGTTCGTTCGGGATGATCAGCGCCACCTGGGCGCCGGTTGGGTCCAGGCTCTCGGCGCGGTCGCGCAGGGCGATCACGCGGGAGGCGAAATCCGGGTGATCGAGCGCGACATCGTCGATCCGGGCCCATCGGGGGCCCATGCGCCGTAGTAGGGCGATGCCTTCGAAAGAGAGCGAGAGCGCGAAATTAGGTATCATGAAGCGTGTCTTATCAGGCCATCCATGCCTGCGGGAGTCCTAAGGCATTGCCTAAAATATATAGGGCAACTCTTTGCCGAAGAAAAGAAAGCGCCTGTTGCCCTCTTGCCGATTTTCCCCTCTCGCGAGACAGTCGGCGCAGATTCCTGCTGATTGTGAGGTATTTTATGCGAATTTCAGCATTCTTGACGATCCTGGCCTTGGCGCTGCCCCTGGGCGCGCCACATGCGGCATCGGCGGAAGGTCGCCTGTCCGTCTCGGGTGAGGCCCGTATCGCGGCGGTGCCCGACATGGCAACGATTTCGCTGGGGGCGACGGGGCGGGGCAAGACCGCGGTCGAGGCGATGAACGCCACCTCGACGGCGGTGGATGCGATCCTGGCCCGGCTGTCCGACCTTGGGGTCGAGGCGCGCGACATCCAGACCACCCAGCTGCGTGTCAACGAGCAGACCCGCTGGGACCGCGACCGGAACGAGGACATCTTTGTCGGCTACTACGCGACCAACACGGTGCGCGTGCGGATCCGTGACATGGACGGGATCGGCGCGCTGCTGTCGGCAGTCCTGGACGACGGCGCCAACCAGCTGCAAAGCCTGACCTTCGGCGTGCAGGAACCGCGCGAGGTCGAGGACGAGGCGCGCCGCCGCGCGGTCGCCGATGCCATCGCCAAGGCCGAGCTCTACGCCGATGCCGCTGGCGTGACCCTCGGCCCGGTGCTGGAGCTGCGCGACACGGCCGAACCGCTGGTGCGCTCCATCGTCGAACCGGAACCGATGGTGCTGGAAGAGGCACCGGCCGCCCGCGACGTGCCGGTCGCCGCCGGCGAGATCGAGGTGCGGGCCGAGGTCACGATGGTCTTTTCCGTCAGCGAGTGAGGCGGCTTCCCGCGCTTTTCAATCAAGAGGCCGCCGCAGGTGCCCTGCGGCGGCCTCTGTCATTCATGTCGATCCGGTTCAGCCAGAGGCCTTGTTCAGCGCCTGGTCGAGGTCGGCGATCAGGTCGTCCGCGTCCTCGATCCCGATCGAGATCCGAACCACGTTCGGAGCCGCGCCCGCCGCGATCTGCTGTTCCTCGGTCAGCTGGCGGTGCGTGGTCGAGGCCGAGTGGATCACCAGGCTGCGGGTATCGCCCAGGTTCGCGACATGAGAGAAGATCTCCAGCGAGTCCACGAACTTGACGCAGGCATCATAACCGCCCTTGAGCGCAACGGTGAACAGGCCGCCCGCGCCCTTGGGACAGATCCGGCTGGCACGCTCCTTGTAGGGGGAGGAGTCGAGCCCGGCATAGGTCACGCCTTCGACGGTCGTGTGGCCTTCCAGCCAGGCGGCGATCTTCTCAGCGTTCTCGACGTGACGCGCCATGCGCAGGCTCAGCGTCTCGATCCCCATCAGCGTGTAATGCGCCGCCTGCGGGTTCAGCGTCATGCCAAGGTCACGCAGGCCCACGGCGATCCCGTGGAAGGTGAAGGCCAGCGGACCGAATGTCTCGTGGAACTTCAACCCGTGGTAGGCAGGTTCCGGTGCCGAGAGCGAGGGGAACTTGTCGCTGGCCGACCAGTCGAAGTTGCCGGAATCCACGACGACGCCGCCGGTCACGGTGCCGTTGCCGGTCAGGTACTTGGTCATCGAGTGCACCACCAGCGTCGCGCCGTGTTCGATCGGGCGGCACAGGTAGGGCGTGGCCGAGGTATTGTCGACGATCAAGGGCAGGCCCGCCTTGTCGGCGATCTTGGCCAGCGCGTCGATGTCGGTGATGTAGCCCCCGGGGTTGGCGACGCTTTCGCAGAAGACGGCGCGGGTGTCGTCGTCAATCGCGGCCTCGACGGCGGCGAGGTCATCGGTATCGACGAATTTCGCAGACCAGCCAAAGCGCTTGATGGTCTGGCTGAACTGGGTGATCGAGCCGCCGTAAAGGCGCGTCGACACCACCACGTTGCGCCCGGGCGCCATCAGCGGGAACAGCGCCATGATCTGCGCCGCGTGTCCAGAGGAACAGCAGACCGCGCCCACGCCGCCTTCCAGTACCGCGACGCGTTCCTGCAGCGCGGCGACGGTCGGGTTGGTCAGGCGCGAATAGATATAGCCCACTTCCTGCAGGTTGAAGAGCGCGGCGGCATGTTCGGCATCGCGGAACACGTAGGCCGTGGTCTGGTAGATCGGCACCTGCCGCGCGCCGGTGGCCGGGTCGGGCCGGGCACCGGCGTGGATCTGCAACGTGTCAAAGCCGAAGCTGGGCGCGTCCTGGGTCATTCAGTGGTCTCCCTTTCATGTGTTGTGCACAGGAGTAAGCGATTGCCGGGCCGGGGGCCAGATTCTTCGCGGCCCCGGTCGCGGTCTGCGGGGCTTTGACGTTGGTAAGGTTGGGCGTGCGGGGTTTGCGCATGAAATTTTGCAAATGGCGGAAAATTCCGCGAAATCGGTGCCTCTGGCGCCGGATTCGCGTGAAACCCGCATCCGGTCTCCGGTATTCCCTTCGGGACAGACACAGGAGACCCGCGCGATGACCGATTTGATGCACGTCCACCAGTCCATTGCCCGTGCCGTGGGCGATCACGGCATCACCACGATGTTCGGCCTGATGGGGGACGCCAATCTCTTCATGGTCGACAGTTTCGTGCGCGACTGTGGCGGGCGCTTTGTTCCGGCGGCGCATGAGGGCAGCTCGGTCCTGATGGCGCTGTCCTTTGCCCATGTCTCGGGGCAGGTGGGCGTGGCCACCGTCACGCATGGCCCCGCGCTGACCAACTGCACCACCGCCCTGACAGAGGGCGTGCGCGGCCATATCCCGATGGTGCTGCTGGCAGGCGATACCCCGGTCTCGAACCCGCGCCACCTGCAGGGCATCGACCAGCGCGAACTGGTCAAATCCACCGGCGCCGGTTTCGTGCAGCTGCGCGCGCCGGAGACCACAGGCGCCGACGTGGCCCGGGCCTTTTACCGCGCACAGGTGGAACGGCGCCCCATCGTGCTGAACATGCCGGCCGATTTCATGTGGCAGGAGGTGGCGCACGACTGCCGCCCTCTCAGCGTCTTTACAAACCCCGGCGGCGTGGCCGAGGGCGATACGCTGGACCAGGCCATCGGCATGATCGCCTCTGCCCGCCGTCCGATCATCCTGGCCGGGGGCGGTGCCGTGGGCGCGCGGGACAGGCTGATCAAGCTCGCCGACCGGCTGGAGGCGCCGCTGGCGACCACGCTCAAGGCCAAGGGGCTGTTCAACGATCACCCCTACAACATGGACATCTTCGGCACGCTCTCGACGCCCGCCGCCTATGACCTGATCGCCAAATCCGACTGCATCGTCTGTTTCGGCACCGGCCTGCATGATTTTACGTCCGATCGTGGCAAGCTGATGAAGGACAAGCGCATCGTGCAGGTGGACATCGAGGCCACCGCCATCGGCGGCAGCATCCACCCCGATGCCGCCCTTGTCGCCGACGCGGGCCTGACCGCCGAAACCATCCTCTACTGGCTGGACGAGGCCGAGATCCCCGGCAGCGGCTTCACGAAAGAACTGGACGGCGAGACGCTGACTGCGCATCCGCTGGGCACTGACAAGACGGCGCCGGGCTGCGTCAACTACGTCCACGCGCTTGACCGGCTGGAACAGGCTCTGCCCAAGGACCGCGTGCTGGTCACCGACGGCGGCCGCTTCATGACAGAGGTCTGGTGCCGGATTTCCGCGCCCGATCCGCGCAGCTTCGTGGTGACGGCGAATTTCGGCTCCATCGGTCTGGGCCTGCAAGAGGCCATCGGCGCGGGGCTGGCGGCGCCAGAGCGGCCCGTCGTGATGTTCACCGGCGACGGCGGCTTCATGATGGGCGGCATCAACGAATTCAACACCGCCGTGCGGCTGGGGCTGGACCTGATCGTCATCCTTGCCAATGACAGCGCCTATGGCGCCGAGCACATCCAGTTCCTCGACCGCAAGATGGACCCCAGCCTGACAGAGTTCGACTGGCCGTCCTTTGCCGAGGTCGCCACCGCGCTGGGCGGGCAGGGTATCGAGGTGCGCTCTGCCGATGACCTTGAACTGGCGCTGTCGGCGCTCGACACGCGGACCAAGCCGGTGCTGATCGACCTGCGGCTGGATCCGAACGACGTGCCGCGCATGCGGATCTAAGGGCAGCGCGCCCAGGTCGACGTTGACAGGACAGACCCACCCGGGGTCTGCTCTTGCCACGCTTGGGGGAGATCAGCCTTGCCGAGACCTGACGCAATACGCACTCCGGATGCCTGTTTCACCGATCTGCCGGATTTTCCGTGGCAGCCGCGGTATCGCGACGATCTTGCCGGCTACGAGGGCCTGCGCATGGCGCGCATCGACGAAGGTCCGGAAGACGCGGATCGGGTCTTTCTCTGCCTGCACGGTCAGCCGGCCTGGAGCTTTCTCTACCGCCACATGATCCCGGTTTTCCTGGACACGGGTGCGCGCGTCGTCGCGCCCGATCTTTACGGGTTCGGACGCTCCGACAAGCCGGTCGACGACGGCACCTATACCTTCGGCTTTCACCGGCAAAGCCTGGTCGCGCTGATCGAGGCGCTGGACTTGTCGCGGATCACGCTTGTCGTGCAGGACTGGGGCGGGATTCTCGGGCTGACGATCCCGCCCGACATGGCGGATCGGTTCGACCGGCTGCTGGTCATGGACACCGTGCTTGGCCTGGGCGGCGGCAGCACGGATGGTTTCGACGCATGGCGGCGGATGCATGGCGAGCATCCGGATTACGACATGGCCGCGCTGTTCATGGAATACGTTCCGGGGATGAGCGACAAGGTGGCCGCCGCCTATGCCGCGCCATTTCCCGACGCCCGCTACCGCGCCGGTGCCCGCCGCTTTCCCTTCCTCGTCATGACCGATCCCGACATGGAAGGGGTGGAAATCTCACGCCGAGCCGCTCGCTGGTGGTCGTCGGAATTCCGGGGCGACAGCTTCATGGCCGTGGGCGAAGAGGACAAGCTGATCCCGCCCTGGCTGATGAAACGGATGCACGAGATCCTCGGGATCACGCGGCCACCGCTGATGCTCTCGGAGGCTGGTCATTTCGTGCAGGAAACCCACGGCGCAGACGTCGCGCGCGCGGCGCTTGCGGCATGGGCAGAAGACCCGGAAGGTTGACAGGTCAGGTCGCCGTCACCGTTTCGACACAGAGAACCGTGGGCAGGTGGCGGGCGATTTCCGACCAGCTGTCCCCCTCGTCGAAGGAGGCAAAGACAGAGCCAGAGTTGGTGCCGAAGTAGACCCCTGGCGCCTCGGCCCGGTCGGTGGCCATTGCCTGCCGCAACACAGTGAAAAAGCAGTTCTCGGCTGGCAGACCTTCGCGGCAGGCCTCCCAGCTGTCGCCGCCGTCGCGGGACCGCCAGACCGCGGCCTTGCCCTCGGGCGGAAAGCGTCCGGCCATGTCGCCGTTCAGCGGCAGCGTCCACAAGGTGCGCGGCTGACCGGGATGCACCGCGATCGGAAAGCCGAAGGTCGAAGGCAGGCCTGCCGTGATGTCGTCCCAGCTGCGCCCGCCATCCGACGACCGCCAGACGCCGTGATGGTTCTGCTGGTACAAGAGGTCGGGATCGCCCGGCGCGCGGACCATGTTGTGCACGCAATGCCCGGTCTCACCGTCCTTTGGGCCTGCCGGGTGATGCACATGCCCGCAGGCCTCGGCGTTGGACAGGCGGTTGCGCCGCTCCCAGCTGCCACCCGCATCTTCGGTCGCAAAGACCCCGGCGGCGGAGATCCCCAGCCACATCTTGTCCGCGTCCGCGGGGCTGGCAACGATCGTGTGCAGTGTCAGCCCCACCGCGCCGGGCTGCCAGCTGTCGGCAGAGGGGTGATCCGTCAGGCTCTCGACCGCGGCCCAGCTTGCGCCCGCGTCCTCGCTGACGAACAGCGTCGCGGGCTTGGCCCCGGCATAGAGCTTGCCGCCCACCTGGCCCAGCGACCAGATCGCCTCGACCCGGCCGGTGAACTCCGCCGGGGGCTTGGGCTCCGTGCCGAAAAAGGCAGCGGTTTCCGGGTCGTTTCGAATCCATTCGTCGACGGTTCCGTCGGCCAGCTTGACCAGTTCCCAGTTGTCGCCGCCATCGACAGAGCGCCAGACCCCGGCCCCCGACCATTCGCCGCCACCCCCGGCCCAGAGCGTACCGGTTTCGGGATCGCCGATGGCATGGTTGATTCCCCAGCCATCACAAAGCGGCCCCTTGACCGACCAGTCCGTTCGCGCCGCATCCGATTGCAGCAGGAACAAGCCCTTGCTGGTGCCCACCAGCACCGTGATCGCCTGTGACATGAGACAGCCTCCTGAACGCGAGGGCAGGGTAACATGACACGCGCATGGGGCGAGCGGAAATCCGCGCTCAGCGCATCCAGAACCCTTCGCGCTTGATGCGGTTGCGGATCGCCTGTTCCTTGCGCGGCAGGTTCTCGCGGTCGAAAAGCGCGCGCACCTTCCGGCCGCGCCCCTGGTAGATCATCCGCTTGAACGGCTCATGGCCCTTGAGCACCTTCTTGATGCGGTTCGGGGCGGCGACCTCTTCCAGCACGTCGACCACCTTGTCGCTTTCGCGGGCATAGAGCAGGGGCAGCAGACGGTAATGGCAAGTCACTTCCCCGTCCAGAAGCCCGGCGGGCAGCGTGTCGCGGCCGCCGCCCAGCCCGTGAATCACAAGCGGCAGCACCACCTGGTCCAGCCAGGGGTCGAGGCTCTGGCAGGCCAGTTCCGGCGGCGGGTCATCCCGTACCGACAGCGCGTAGTCGCGGAACCGCTGCCCGAAGACGCGGGGGCAACGGTAAAAGAAGAACCCGGCGTTGAAGTAGAGATAGCGCTGCCAGTATTCGTCCGGTTGCGTGAGGTCCAGACTGCTGGCGAAGTCCAGCCCGAAGCGGTCGTAAAGCGATGTCCAGATCTGGGTGTAGCCCGGACCGTACAGCTCGATCTGCGGCCAGGTGCCCTCGCGCCGCAACGAGGCCGTGGGGCGGTCGAAATCGAAAGGCACGCGGTCGAGCCGGTCAAGCACCAGCGTGTCGGTGTCGAAAAAGACGAATGGCTCGCCCTCGGGTAGGACCTCCAGCGCCTCGATCTTGTTGCCATAGGGGTAGGCGGCGCCGAAATGCCGGCTCTCGAAGGAGCGCATCTGGGCGCCCAGATCCTCCAGCAGGGTGCGGATCTCCGGCTGGCGGATGCCGGGATCCTCGGGCCAGAGCGGGCCGGGGGCGGGTTCCGCGACGACCAGGCGAAAGCCCGTGCCGCCCCGGGCATTGAACGAGGCGGCAAAGAGCGCGGCCTCGTAGGAGAGCCGCCCGGCCTGGGCGACGATGAGAATATTTACGGTTTGAGCCGCCGCGCCCTCGCGTGTCATGATGGACCTGCCCGCTGCCTGTTGCGCGCCACTATAGGCAGGGCGGACGGGCGCCGGAAGCCGCAAGGCCCCGGGGAATTTTTTGAAGGAAATACCTGATGTTCGATCTTGTTCTTCTCGTCATTGCCGTGGCCAGCGGGGGGCCGGGGGACGCGGCCCGCCTGGAAACCGCCGAGGCCCCGCCCGCCGCCGCCGTCACCGAGGCGCCGGTGGCACCCCGGGCTGAAACCGACGAGGCGCGGCCCTTTTCCTCGGAAGCGCCGCCGCCCAGTGCCGAGGCCGACCCGGCACCGCCTCGCGAGCTGCCCTATGTCGCCGAACAGCAGGTGCCCTCGGGCAAGTTCACCACCGCCGTCGAGGTCAAGCCGATCCTGAATGCCACCCGGTCGAACTGGATCGCGGTGCGCGAGTTCAACGGGCAGGACCTGGTCTATGTCACGCATCTGTGGTCCTGGCGTTGCGGACTGGTGGCCATTCACATCGGCATCAACGGGGCACAACCCGAGCCCTGGCCACTGCCCGCCTGCAACGAGGACAGCCCCGCACCCAACGCCATGCCGGCGGACGAGCTGCCCTACAGGGCGTTTGCGCTGAACTCCGTCGAGGAGATGACGGTGGAGCTGATCTACGACGACCTGAGCATCGACCGGGCGACCTTCAACCGGACGGGCGCCTTGATCCCCTGAGGCGCGTGCGGGTCGGGGACGGGACTCGCGGTCCCTTGCGGGCCCGCATCGCCCGCCCGCCGACCCGTGCCCGCCGACCCGAATCTGACGCGCTTGCGCGCGTTTCAACGCTTCGAGGCTCACCAGGGAACAAACCTCTTCCCCGGTTCCCCCTGTCGCCGAAGATGCCTGCGCCAGCCGTCAGAGCGATGCAAGGGCAAGCCGCGCTGCGCGCGGGCCTGCGGCCCCTTGCATCCCTCCGCCGTCTGTCGCGGTCCGGCATCAGCGACAGGCGGCTCCGGGGAACAGGTTCGGCTCAGACGGTGATCGGCTGCAGCACCTGCGGTTCGACGACATCCACGCCGGGCAGGCCCTCTGCCAGCACCTGCGCCGATTGTTCCAGCGCCGGGAAGGTGCGGTAGTGACCGGGGATCACCGTCTTGAAGTCGAAGTATTTCCTTGCAGCCCAGGCCGCCTGTTCCATGTCCATCGTGTAGTAGCCGCCTGCCGAGAGGATGCCGATGTCCGGCTGGAAATACTCGCCGATCCAGGCCATGTCGGCCATGATGCAGGTGTCGCCGGAGAAATAGATCGTGTGGCCGTCGCCCCGGATGACGAGGCCGGTTTCCATGCCGGTGTAGGTGGTCTTGCCCTCGACCTGCATCGAGGAACTGTGCGAGGCGGGAACCAGTGTCACCGAGGCCTCGCCGAAGCGAACGGTGCCGCCCTTGTTGAAGGCATGGCCTTCCTTGGCGCCCTGGCCTGTCAGCAGGGCAGCGAGCTCGAAGATGGCCGAGACCGGCGCGCCGGTCTTCTGGCTGATCTCGACGATGTCGTTGGTGTGATCGAAATGCCCGTGGGTGACGAGAATCTGCGTCGCGCCAGCCAGCGCGGCCTCCGTGTCCTGGCCTTCCATCATCGGGTTGCCGTTGATCCAGGGGTCGATCAGCAGCACCTCGCCGCCGATCTCGATGCGGAAACTGCCGTGGCCGAGCCAGATGATTTGCATGGTGGACTCCCGTTGTTGTTCTGTCCCGAGCCTAGCATTTTGGCGCGGCGAGACCAGATCCCACCGGGGGCGCCCGCGGCACGGACGATTGAGTATTTTCAGAGAGAAGAAACACATGGACTGGACACGGGCGGTGGACGGGTATTGCGAACGGCTGGGGTCGGAGTTCTGGGCCGAGCCGGTGAATGCGGTGACCAATGCCGCCTTTGTCCTGGCGGCGCTGGTGATGTGGCGGCGGACATTCGGGCTGGGCCGGGTGCTGTGCGCGATCCTTGCGGCGATCGGGATCGGCTCGTTCTTGTTCCACACCTTTGCGCAGCCCTGGGCGGGACTGGCGGATGTTCTGCCGATCCTGGTCTACGTGCTTGTCTATATCTACGGCGCCAACCGCGATTTCTGGGGGCTGGGGCGCTGGGCTTCGCTGGCCCTGACGGCGCTGTTCATTCCCTATGCGGCCGTCACCGCGCCGCTGTTCGGCATGATCCCGGGCCTGGGAGGGACCTCCAGCTATGCGCCGGTGCCGCTCTTGATCGCGATCTATGCCGCCCTCCTGCGCAACCGGGCGCCCGGGACGGCGCGGGGACTGGCGATCGGCGTGGCGATCCTGCTGGCCTCGATGCTGGCGCGCACCCTTGATGAACCTTTGTGCAACGTGATCCCGCTGGGCACGCATTTCCTGTGGCATGTGCTGAATGCGGTGATGCTGGGCTGGATGATCGAGGTCTGGACGCGGCATGTGCTTGCGGCGCGCGGGGCGGGGCGGTAAAGCCTGCGCTGAATTCACAGTCAAAGAGGCCCCCATGTCGATCGACATCGAGACCGCGGCACGCGTGGCGCACCTGGCCCGCATCAAGGTGGAAGAAGACGAGCTTCCGGCGCTGGCCAATGCCTTCAACGACATCCTCGGCTTTATCGAGCAGCTAAACGAGGTCGACGTCGAGGGCGTGGAGCCGATGGTGTCGGTCACGCCGATGCGGTTGAAGCGCCGCAAGGACGGGGTGACGGATGGCGGCATGGCCGACAAGGTCCTCTCGAACGCGCCCGATGCGCGCGAAGGCTTTTTTGCGGTTCCGAAGGTGGTTGAGTGATGACCGAACTGACCAAGCTGAAGATCGCCGAGGCGCGCGATGCGCTGCGCAAGGGCGACGTGACCTCCGCCGAACTGACCGAAGCCTGCCTGACGGCCATCGAGGGCGCCGGCGCGCTGAACGCCTTCGTGCACAAGACGCCCGAGATCGCGCGTGAGCAGGCTGCTGCCGCCGATGCGCGGATCAAGGCGGGCGAGGCGCCCGCGCTTTGCGGCATTCCCCTTGGGATCAAGGACCTGTTCTGCACCAAGGGCGTGGCGTCGCAGGCCGCCTCGAACATCCTTGGCGGCTTCAAGCCCGAGTATGAAAGCACCGTGACCAGCCAGTTGTTCGACGCGGGCGCGGTCATGCTGGGCAAGCTGAACATGGACGAATTCGCGATGGGCTCGTCCAACGAGACCTCGTGTTACGGCAACGCGGTGAACCCCTGGCGGCGCGGCAATGACGACGCGCAACTGACGCCGGGCGGCTCCTCGGGCGGCTCTGCCTCGGCGGTGGCGGCGGACCTCTGTCTTGGCGCGACCGGCACCGACACCGGCGGGTCGATCCGCCAGCCCGCCGCCTTCACCGGCATCACCGGCATCAAGCCGACCTACGGGCGCTGTTCGCGCTGGGGGATCGTTGCCTTTGCCTCGTCCCTGGACCAGGCCGGGCCGATGGCCAAGGACGTGCGCGACTGTGCCATCATGCTGCAGGCCATGTGCGGGCATGACCCCAAGGACTCGACCAGCGCCGACCTCGCCGTGCCGGATTTCGAATCCCTGCTGACCGGCGACATCAAGGGCAAGACCATCGGCATTCCCCGCGAATACCGCATGGACGGCATGCCCGAGGAGATCGACGCGCTCTGGGCCGAGGGCCGCAAGATGCTGGAGGACGCGGGGGCAAAGATCGTCGACATCAGCCTGCCGCACACGAAATACGCGCTGCCGGCCTATTACGTCATCGCGCCGGCAGAGGCCTCTTCGAACCTCGCACGTTATGACGGGGTGCGCTATGGACACCGCGCCAAGCTGAGCCAGGGCGACGGCATCGTCGAGATGTACGAGAAAACCCGCGCCGAGGGGTTCGGCGACGAGGTCAAGCGCCGCGTCATGGTCGGCACCTACGTCCTGTCCGCGGGCTTCTACGACGCCTATTACAACCGCGCGCGCAAGGTGCGGACGCTGATCAAGAAGGACTTCGAGGATGTCTTTGCCCAAGGCGTGGATGCGATCCTGACGCCCGCGACCCCCTCTGCCGCTTTCGGCCTGGGCGAGATGACGGAGGCCGATCCGGTCGCCATGTATCTCAACGACGTCTTCACCGTGACGGTCAACCTGGCCGGTCTGCCGGGCATCGCGGTGCCCGCCGGGCTGAGCAAGCAGGGGCTGCCGCTGGGCCTGCAACTGATTGGCCGACCCTGGGAAGAGGGCGACCTGCTGAATACCGCTTATGCGCTCGAACAGGCTGCGGGATTTGTGGCAAAACCGTCGAAATGGTGGTAAGGCCTGCGGCCAAAGCACAGGCAGGACAGACGATGCGGAACTATCTACTGGTTGTGGCGGCCCTGGCCGTTGCGGCTTGCGAACCCAGTGTTCCCGACAGCGGTGCCGGGGTGGCTGACCCGGGCACTGGCGTCGGTTTCGGCAACTACGACGACTATGCTGCCCGCCGCGAGGCGCAGTTGAACGGCGACGCCGGCCCTATTCCCGTGGCGCCGGACGTCCAGTCCAGCCCCATCGACGGGGACGAGGCCCGCGCAGCGGCAGCGGCCCGCCAGGCCAACTCCGGTGTGGCCCCGGTCGAGGCGGACCCGTCGAACCCGCCGCCGCAAATCGTGTCGAACGCGCGCGGCATCTCGGGCGAGAACGACTTCAGCGCCGTTTCGCGCACCCGCGACATCGACGCCGACGCCCGCCTGATCGAACGCAACCGCGCGCAGTACACCGTGGTTCAGCCCGAGGCCCTGCCCAAGCGTCCCGGCACCGACGCGCCGAATATCGTCGAATATGCCCTGCGCACGACCAATCCGGTCGGAACGGCGCTCTACAAACGGTCGAGCTTCAACGCGCAGGCACGGTATCAGCGGGCCTGTTCGACATATTCTTCGGCCGATCTGGCGCAGGAGGATTTCCTGCGGATGGGCGGACCGGAAAAGGACCGCAAGGGCATGGATCCGGACGGCGATGGCTTTGCCTGCACCTGGACCCCGGCGCCTTTCCGGGCCGTGCGCGGCGGCTGACCCCTGCGGTGACGCCCGCCCCCGAATGGTATCCATCGCCGAATTACGGTGACCGGCGCGGTGTCTCCGCGCCGGACATGGTGGTTCTGCATTACACGGCCATGACCTCCGCCGAAGCGGCGCGCGACTGGCTGTGCAATCCCGAGAGCGAAGTCTCCTGTCACTACGTCGTCGCCGAAGACGGGCGCTGCTGGCAGTTGGTCCGCGAGGAGGACCGCGCCTGGCACGCCGGACGCGGCTGCTGGGGGGGCGTGGCTGACGTGAACTCGCATTCCATCGGGATCGAACTTGCGAATACCGGGTTTCATCCCTTTCCCGAGCCGCAGATGGCGGTCCTGGAGGACCTGCTGCGTGGAATCTGTTCCCGCTGGGCGGTGCCGCCGGAGCGTGTCGTCGGCCATTCGGACACCGCGCTTGGCCGCAAGATCGACCCCGGCAACCGGTTCGATTGGCGACGGCTGGCACTGGGGGGACTGGCAGTCTGGCCCGAGCCCTGCACCGCCGACACGGATGAGGCGCGGTTCTGGCGCAATTGCCGGACCTTCGGTTACGAGGTGACGCCGGAAACGCGGGAGGAGGTGCTCTGTGCGGTGCGGCTGCGTTTTCGCCCCTGGGCGGAGGGGCCGCTCGACGGCACGGATTGCGCGATCATGGCGGACCTGGCGCGACGGTTTCCCTGTCGGGACGTCTGAGCCGGGTGCTGAATTGAGCGCTTCCGCGCGCTTTTATCCGCGTTTGGGCGCGTGACGCCTTTGTGTGATCGGTCGCTGGTGGCGCGGTGGTCCGGAACTTCGCAATTCACCAGAACGAAGATCTTCGTCCCTGATCCATCCCTCATCCCGCTTTGTGCCTGACAGCCCCGCGCACCCGCGCCAAGCAAAAAAGCGGTCTCCCCGCAAGCGGGGCCCCTCCGCGATTTGGCTTGTCCCGGTCGCCCGGTGCCGTCTTTCGGCACGCGGGACGAGGGATGGCTCCGGAACGAAGATCGGCGCGGTTAGTCCAGACGGTAGGGCAGCACGTCGCGGTGGTTGGGCGTGGTGGTCAGGCGTTTTTCCAGCGGCGGGACAGAGCGTTGGTGGCAATGGGTGCGCTCGCAGATACGGCAACTGATCCCGATGGGCTCGAAGGCGCTGGGACGGGTGAAATCCATGTCGTCGGCATAGACGAGGGCGGCGGCGTGGCGCACCTCGCAGCCGATGGAAATGGCGTAGCGGCGGACGGGGGCGCCGAAGTGGCCGCCGGTCTTCGAGACATCCACCGCGAGGCTGATGTAGCGCACCCCGTCCGGGGTTTCCGCAAGCTGGCGCAGGAAACGGCCCGGGGTTTCAAAGGCGCGGTGGACGTTCCACAGGGGGCAGGCGCCGCCGAAACGGGCGAATTGCAGCCGGGTGGCGGAATGGCGTTTCGTGATGGTGCCGGCCTGGTCGACCCGGACAAAGAAGAAGGGCACGCCCTTGGCGCCGGGCCGTTGCAGCGTCGACAACCGGTGCGCGACCTGTTCGATCGAGGCGCCGAAGCGCGCGGCCAGCAGTTCCAGGTCGTGCCGGGTTTCCTGCGCCGCCGAGAGGAAGGCCTTGTAGGGCATCATCGCGGCCCCGGCGAAGTAGTTGGCAAGCCCGAGCTTGGCGATCGCGCGGGCCTCGTCGCTCTGGAAACGGGCGAGATCCAGCGTCGCCTCCAGCAGTTGGTTCTGGCGCAGAAGTGCCACCTGGACCAGGAGCTGGAAGGTCTGGGTCTCAACCGGTAGCAGCGAGGAAAGGACCAGTTCCTGGCGGTCCTCGTCGAAGGCGCGCATCGGGGCGCCCTGCGATTGCCGCACCGTGATGCCGCGCGATTCCAGCCGCTCGATGGCAGCGGCGCGCATGTCCGTCTCGCTGCCGTGCAGCTTGGCGAAATGTTCCGCGGCGCGGTCCACGGCGTCGATGTAGTTGTCGCAGTAGTGGAAGAAGTCGCGCACCTCTTCCCAGGGACTTGGCTGAAGTTGCGCGCCCTCGCGCCCCAGCGCCTCGTCCAGCGAGGCGAGGCGTTCATGGGTCTGCCTGTAGGCCCGGTGCAGCGCCAGGAAGGCCCGCGCGAGCACCGGCGCGTTGGAGGCGGTCAGGCGCAGGTCGGCCAGTTGAGGGCTGTGTTCGCCGAAGATCGGATCGGCCAGGGCCTCGCGCATGTCGGTGACCAGCCGTTCGGCATCCCCTTGGCCCAGCTCCGTCACGTCAAAGCCGAACTCCTGCGCCAGGGCCAGCACGACGGTGGTGCTGACCGGCCGGTTGTTGTTCTCCATCTGGTTGAGATAGGGCAGGGAGATGCCGAGCTTGGCGGCAAAATCCTTTTGCGTCAGGTTCAGGCGGGTGCGGATGTCGCGCAGCTTGGCGCCGGCATAGAGTTTCTGGGTGGCCATCTTTGCATCTTTGCGAACGAGTCGGGCAAAGATGCAAACTTTGTCAGGCCGCGTCCAGCCCCCCGACACGCCGTGCCCTGCGGATCACCAGCATCGCTGCCACGACAGAAGCCACGCCGGAGCCGAACATGATCCACAGCAGCGGCCAGACGCCCGCATCCTCGGTCAGAAGGACACCGGCCAGCTGCGACAGGGCCGCGCCGCCGCCCAGCATGATGGCGCCGGAAAGTCCAGAGGCGGTGCCCGCGAGATGCGGGCGGACAGACAGGGCGCCTGCGGTGGCATTGGGGATGGTCAGCCCGTTGCCCAATCCGACCAGCGTCATGAAGCCGAAGAAGGTAAAGGCGTTGCCCATGTCGATGGCAAAGAGCATCAGCGACAGGCCGACGCCGCCGGCCACGATCAGTCCGCCCCAGAGCACCATCGTGTTCACCCCGAACCGGGCCGAGAAGCGCCCGGACAGGCCGTTGCCCAGGGCATAGCCGATCGCCGGCGCGCCGAAGAGCAGGCCCAGCAGGCTGGCCGAGAGGCCAAAGACCTCGATCCCCACGAAGGAGGCGCCGCCGACATAGGAGAAGAAGGCGCCCGAGGAAAAGGCGCAGGCCAGGGCATAGCCCCAGAAGCGGGGGCTGCGGAACAGCTCGGGGTATTCGCGGAACTGCTGTGCCAGGCTCAGCCCGCTGCTGGCCTTGGTTTCACCCAGGTCGTTGTGGCAAAGCCACAGGAGCAGCACGCCCATCACCAGCATCAACCAGAAGTTGGACTGCCATCCGAACGATTCGGCCAGCAGGCCGCCCAGCACCGGCGCAAGCATCGGCACCAGGGACATGCCCATCGTCACGTAGCCGATCATCGAGGCGGCCTCGTCCGGAGGGTAAAGGTCGCGCACGACCGCGCGGCTGAGGACCATCGTCACCACGATGGTGGTCTGCAGCATGCGGAAGATCAGGAAGACCGTGATGTTCGTCGCCAGCAGACAGCCGATGGTGGCCAGGATGAACAGCGCGATGCCGCCCATGATCACCGGGCGGCGGCCCAGCTTGTCCGAGATCGGCCCGATAAAGAGTTGCAACACCGCGTTCCCGGCCAGATATCCGGTCACAGAGGCCTGCATCAGGGCGTAATCCACCGCGTACCAGTCTGCCATGATCTGCAGCGCGGGCACGAAGATGTTCATGGCAAGCGCGGACATGCCGGCCATCAGGACAAGTGTTGCGATATGTGGCGGGGTGCTTCGGTCGAGAAAGCGCGCCGGAGAATTCGGGCTCATGCGGAATGGGGTAGGGCGCACCGCGGGAAATGTCCATACATTACATGCTGTCGACATGTAATTTCCATATTTGCATTATGCGGCGGTCGTTATTTTCCGGATTTGCAAATTTGCGAGGAAATCCTTGAGGCGCCGGGATTCCCCTGTATTTTCGCGCCAAAGCGAAAGGGGCCGCCAGATGAAAGACATTATCCAGGAACTGCACGACCGCCGTGAGAACGCCCGCCTGGGCGGGGGGCAGAAACGTATCGACGCGCAGCACGCCAAGGGCAAGCTGACCGCGCGCGAGCGGATCGAGCTTTTGGTCGATGAGGGCAGCTTCGAGGAGTACGACACCTTCGTCGCCCATCGCTGTACCGATTTCGGCATGGAAAAGAACCGCCCCTACGGTGATGGGGTCGTGACGGGCGTCGGCACGATCAACGGCCGCATGGTCTATGTCTTCAGCCAGGATTTCACCGTTCTGGGTGGGTCGGTCTCTGCCACCCATGCGCAGAAGATCTGCAAGATCATGGATATGGCAGTGCAGAACGGCGCGCCGGTGATCGGCCTGAACGATTCGGGCGGCGCCCGCATCCAGGAAGGTGTCGACAGCCTTGCCGGCTATGCCGAGATATTCCAGCGCAACATCGAGGCCTCCGGCGTGATCCCGCAGATCAGCGTCATCATGGGCCCCTGTGCCGGCGGCGCGGTCTACTCGCCCGCGATGACCGACTTCATCTTCATGGTGAAGGACTCCTCTTACATGTTCGTGACCGGCCCCGACGTGGTCAAGACCGTGACCAACGAGGTCGTCACCGCCGAGGAACTGGGCGGCGCAAGCACCCATACCAAGAAATCCTCGGTCGCCGACGGCGCTTTTGAAAACGACGTCGAGGCGCTGGCCGAGGTTCGTCGCCTGGTCGATTTCCTGCCCAAGTCGAACCGCGAAAAGCCGCCGGTCCGTCCCTTCTTCGATGACGTCGACCGGATCGAGCCCAGCCTCGACACGCTGATCCCCGACAACCCGAATATGCCCTACGACATGAAGGAACTGATCCTGAAGGTCGCGGACGAGGGCGATTTCTACGAGATCCAGGCCGATCACGCGGGCAACATCATCACCGGGTTCATCCGCCTTGAGGGGCAGACCGTCGGCGTGGTGGCGAACCAGCCGATGGTGCTGGCGGGTGTTCTGGACATCGACAGCTCGAAGAAGGCGGCGCGGTTCGTGCGCTTCTGCGACTGTTTCGAGATCCCGATCCTGACGCTGGTGGACGTGCCCGGCTTCCTGCCCGGCACCTCCCAGGAATACAACGGCGTCATCAAGCACGGCGCCAAGCTGCTCTTTGCCTATGGCGAGGCGACGGTGCCGATGGTCACCGTCATCACCCGCAAGGCCTATGGCGGCGCCTATGACGTGATGGCATCGAAACACCTGCGCGCCGACGTCAACTATGCCTGGCCCACGGCGCAGATCGCCGTCATGGGCGCCAAGGGCGCGGCCGAGATCATCTTCCGTGCCGACCTGGGTGATGCGGAAAAGATCGCCGGGCACGCGGCGGAATATGAAGACCGTTTTGCGAACCCCTTCATCGCGGCCGAACGCGGCTTTGTGGATGAGGTGATCCAGCCGCGCTCGACCCGGCGGCGCGTGGCGCGGGCCTTTGCCATGCTGCGCGACAAGAAACGCGAGATGCCCTGGAAGAAGCACAACAATATCCCGCTTTGAGTGCCGGAGGGCCCGCGCATGATCCCCGGTCCGGAACGGGCGCCCCAGGTCGCGCTTGCCTTCGTCAAGACGGCGCGCGACGTCTACGGGCGTGACATGGATTTCAGCCTCGACAGCCTCGGCCTCGTCGAGGAAATCCTGGACGACCTCGCCCAGGGCGAGGGCGGCGGGTCGGGGTTTCGGCTGCTGCTGCAGGCGGCCTCCTGCTATGTCGGCGAGGTCATCATCCGCGCCGGGGCCGGGGGCTGGGTGGCAGGCGCGCGGGGTGAGCCGCTTATCCTGCGCGAAGGCGGGTTGAGCGCGGTGCCCTACAACAAGGTGATGAAGCGCCTGGAGGGCGGGACCGAAGAGGCCCTGCGCCCGTATGCGCTGATCTTCATCGAGCGGGCGGAACAGGAGCGGGCGCAGGCCGCCGCGCTGGCGGCGGCGCAATCCCGCGGTCTGATGGCCCGGTTGCGGAAATGGGTGAGGGCATGAAACGCGACGCATGGCATATCCGGAGCGACCCGGAACAATACGTCCTGGCCCGGCACTGGCCGCCACGGTTCGATGTCTCGGCGGTCAGCGACTTTCCGCCGGTGCGCCCCTCTCGGCTGGCGCGCCACATCCGGCAGGACCTCTGGCGCGCGCTTCAGGGGTTGCGCGGTTTTTCACCGGTGATACAGATTGACGCGGCGGAAGGCGGTTTGACCGTGCGCGCCGGCGGTCGCCTTCAGGGGCGGGCGCCGCAAGGCACGGAAAGCCGGATCCGCGATCTGCTCGACAGCCCGGCGCACCGCGCCCGCTGGCTGCGCTGGGCAGGGGAGGGCCGCTCATGAACCGGTCCAGAGTTTACGCCCCGGGTGTGCCCGGGGCTTTGGCGGCCCCGGTGGGAGGAGCCGCGAGCATCGCTCGCAGGTACCGGGGCTGCCGCCTGTTCTTCGCACCCATCCTGGCCTTGACGGTCCTTTGCGGGCCGCTGCGCGCACAGGAAGAAGCTGCGCCGGTCCTGAAGGACATCCTGCCGACCTCGGGGCTGGAATTCACGTATCATGACGTCATCGCCGAACCGCCGCTCTGGCGGGTTCGCTACGTCGTGCCCGCACTGGACACCGCCGAACTGCCTTTCGAGGAAGTGGCGGGCGATATCGAGCTCTTGTGCACGCAGGACGCGCTGCGCCGTGTGACCGACGCGGGCGGCGAACCGGCCACCATTGTCATCACGCTGATGTCCGAACCGGTCGATTTCGGGATCATGACCCCCGATGTGACGCAGTTTTTCGAGAGTTTCTTTGTCCAAAGCGACCTCTGCATCTGGGAGGCTTTCTGATGGTCCCACAATATCTTGCGATACGACTCTCATGTGGACAAGTTTATGAGGCTTCTGAGTCACAACCCGATTCGTTGCCCAAGGGTGCGTATCTTTTTCCCCGACAGTCGGGTAGGTTCGTGACTGATTGCACCCAAGCAATCGAAACCTCTGAACGGGGACAGGCAGGGCGCTCGCGCGCTGAATGTTTCGTTGCACTAGACAGGAGTAGAAGATGTCCAAGAGCATCAAACTGCTTGCCATGTTTGCTGTCATCGCCGGCGTTTCCGCCTGCGCACAGCAGGAAGAAGAAGAGTACATCGTGGTCGATCCCGAGCCCATCTCGGTCGAGCCGGTCTACACGGGCAAGTACAAGTAAGAACCTATCGGGGCGGGCGCGCGCGTCCGTCCCGCCTTTCCGCCGGTTCGGGGCAGCAGGCGGAGGATTGACGAGCAATGCCATCGTTGCGCGCCGTCCCGGCGCGCGATCACCTGCTGTGCCGTCTCTCCCTGTCGGGGAGGCGGGCACATGCTGAAGCACCGCGGGTTCCCGGGCCGTCTGACCGGCACCGACTTCCAGTTCACGATCCGCCGCGCCAATCCCAAGGGCGTCACGCCGATCACCCGCCGCGAGCGTTACCGCGACCGCCGGCCCGCCGACCGTCGTGCAGACACCGCCTTCCTGGCCGCGCTCTGGCAGCATTTCGGGGACGAACCCTTTGAACGGGGCAACCTCGACGCGGGCCGCCTGTCCTGGCTCTTTGGCCGCGAGGTCCTGCCCTACGACGACCCTTTCGACCCGGAGAGCTACGACGCGCTCCTGGTCATCGACGAGAGCGCCGCACGGGCGGCCTTTCCCGAGGCCTTCGAACTGTCGGAGGACTGGGAATGAGCTTGGGCGCTTTCTTGCCAGTTCGCCGCCAGATTGCGCGGGCGATTGCCGATGGAAATTTTGCGCGGATTGCGGGCTTTGCAGATCGCGGCGTTTCTGCAAGCGTGATCACGGGTCGCGGCGAAGGTCCTATTTCGTCCCTGTGTCTCCGCGGTACCCAACCCCCTAGGGGGCGGTCAGGTCAGTCCCCGGCCAGGCCGCCCCATTTCCGTTCTTGCCTCGCGAAACACGCTCCGAGTCAATGGCTTGGCGGATATTCGCGCTCTGTGGGTGACGTCGGGACAAGAGACTGGATTTTCCCCCTTGCATGGTGTTCCCTGCATCCCGAGCAGTCGCAGAACGATGAGGAGAGCCTCACATGCACGGACGGGACACCAACACGCACCGCACATCCCTTGCGCTGGTCGCACTGGTCGCGCTTGCGGCCTGCGGCGACAACCTGGGCGAGCAGAGCGAGGACGCCGTGGCGCTCGATGTCAACGTGCTCTCCGGCTCGCGGGTCGGGGTCGCGAACAACATCAACTATTGCAGCCGCTACCCTTCGCGCTGCTGACCCTGCCTTTCGGCGGCTCTTCGCCGGCCTTGCGCCGGTTCTTGCCGCCCCGGGCCATCCGCACTGGAACCAACTTTCCCGCGCCGCGTTGTCGGGTAATGATCCCGACGCACTGACATGGGAGAAGGAGTGGTCCTCATGCGTATACTCACGATTTCCGCGGCACTTGTCGCAACCCTCGGCTTGGCAGCCTGTGAAGGCAGCGACATCGAACGCGGCGTCATCGGCGCTGGTATCGGTGCTGCCGGCGCTGCAGCCACGGGCCGCAACGTGGCGGCCGGTGCCGCCATCGGCGGCGCGGCTGGTGTCGTCTGCGACGACGTCACGCCAGAGGTTTGCCGCAACCGCTGATCAGACCCGCGCGCGCCGATCTGGCGCCGCCACAGATCCGTTTCAACGCCGTCCGGGGTTTTTGCCCCGGGCGGCGTTTGCATGTTCAGACGCAGCCCCCCAGCGGGCCAAGAAGAAGGGACAGACATGTTCGACAAGATCCTGATCGCGAACCGGGGCGAGATCGCCTGCCGGGTCATCAAGACCGCCCGCAAGATGGGCATCAAGACGGTGGCGGTCTACTCGGACGCCGACAAGAACGCGCTGCATGTGGAAATGGCCGACGAGGCCGTGCACATCGGCCCACCGCAGGCGAACCAGTCCTATATCGTGATCGACAAGATCATGGGCGCCATCAAGCAGTCCGGCGCGCAGGCGGTGCACCCGGGCTATGGCTTCCTGTCCGAGAACCCGAAATTCGCCGAGGCCCTCGAAGCCGCCGGCGTCGCTTTCATCGGACCGCCCAAGGGCGCAATCGAGGCGATGGGGGACAAGATCACCTCCAAGAAGATCGCCCAGGAGGCGAAGGTCAACACTGTCCCCGGCTACATGGGCCTGATCGAGGACGCCGAGGAAGCGGTGAAGATCTCGAACGAGATTGGCTACCCGGTCATGATCAAGGCCAGTGCCGGCGGCGGCGGCAAGGGCATGCGCATCGCCTGGAACGACGAAGAGGCGCGCGAGGGCTTCCAGTCGTCCAAGAACGAGGCCGCCAGCAGCTTTGGCGATGACCGGATCTTCATCGAGAAGTTCGTCACCCAGCCGCGCCATATCGAGATCCAGGTGCTCTGCGATACCCACGGCAACGGCATCTACCTGAACGAACGCGAATGTTCGATCCAGCGCCGCAACCAGAAGGTCGTGGAAGAGGCGCCCAGCCCCTTCCTCGACCCCGAAACCCGCAAGGCGATGGGCGAACAATCGGTCGCCCTGGCCAAGGCGGTGGGCTATGCCAGCGCCGGCACCGTGGAATTCATCGTCGACGGCGACAAGAACTTCTACTTTCTGGAAATGAACACCCGCCTGCAGGTGGAACACCCGGTGACGGAACTGATCACCGGCGTCGACCTGGTCGAACAGATGATCCGCGTCGCCAATGGCGAGCCGCTGTCGATCACCCAGGACGACGTGCAGATCAACGGCTGGGCGATCGAGAACCGGCTTTACGCCGAGGATCCCTATCGCGGTTTCCTGCCCTCCATCGGCCGCCTGACCCGCTACCGTCCGCCCGCCGAGGGCGAACTGAGCGAGGGCATCGTGCGCAACGATACCGGCGTCTACGAGGGCGGCGAGATCAGCATGTACTATGACCCGATGATCGCCAAGCTGTGTACCTGGGGCAAAACGCGGGACGCGGCCATCGAGACCATGCGCAACGCGCTCGACAGTTTCGAGGTCGAGGGCATCGGCCACAACCTGCCCTTCGTCGCCGCCGTCATGGACCACCCGAAATTCATCTCGGGCGACATGACCACCGCCTTCATCGCCGAGGAATACCCCGAGGGCTTCGAGGGCGTGACCCTGGGCGAGGATGAGCTCAAGCGCGTTGCCGCCGCTGCTGCCGCGATGAACCGCGTGGCCGAGATCCGGCGCACCCGTGTCACCGGGCGTCTTGGCAACCACGAACGCCGCGTCGGCAGCGACTGGGTCGTCAGCCTGCAGGGGGTCGATTACGACGTCGTCATCGACGCCGACCCCGATGGCTCGACCGTCAATTTCGCCGATGGCTCCAGCCTGCGCGTCGAGGGCCGCTGGACCCCGGGCGACACGCTGGCCCACATGACGCTGAACGGCGCGCCGCTGGTGCTGAAGGTCGACAAGGTCACGCATGGCTTCCGCCTGCGCACCCGTGGCGCCGATATGCGCGTCCATGTCCGCTCGCCCCGGCAGGCGGAACTGGCCCGGCTCATGCCCGAGAAACTGCCGCCCGACACCTCCAGGATGCTGCTCTGCCCGATGCCCGGCCTGATCGTGAAGGTCAACGTGGCCGAGGGCGACGAGGTGCAGGAGGGGCAGGCGCTCTGCACTGTCGAGGCGATGAAGATGGAAAACATCCTGCGCGCCGAGAAAAAGGGCGTGGTGGCCAAGATCAACGCCGGACCGGGCGACAGCCTGGCCGTCGACGACGTCATCATGGAGTTCGAATAAGGCATGGTCCGCCGCGCCCTCCGCATCTGGCTCATGCACAGCCTGGCGTTCCTCGCCGGGCTGGTGGTGTCGGGGGTGGTGGCGGTCGGCCTGTGGTTCGTGGTGCCGACAGAGGGCGGCAACGCGCTGTTCGTCGGCAGCGCGCTTGCGGTCTCCATCGTTTCGGTGGGGACCGGTTATGCCGTTTACCTGGCCCTGCTGGCGGCGCTTCTGGATCTGCTGCCCGGCTGGGGTTTTTACCTTGGCGGGCCGCTGGTTGTGCTGGCGGTCATGACGCTGGTCTTTTGCGCGGTCTATTTCCGGATGCTGGCGGCCGGGGCTGGCAGCCTTCTGGGCTATGCCCTGATGTTCGGGATCGGCGGGATTGCCCTGCACCTGCGTCTGCGCGGCGACGAACCGCGGGTAGAAACGGGGGACGGCGGATGACCCGGCTCTCGGCAACGGATCCTAAACGCCTTGGCACTAACCTGCCCGCAACGAGTACGGGCAAGGGGGCAGGGCGGTCTGGTGCGGTTTCTTCGGCAGATGGTGGTTCTTGCGGCCCTCGGGGGGCTGCTGACGGGCTGTTTCCGCCTCGACACCGAAGAGGCGGTGCGCGCGCAGCTGGGCGGCTGGGTCTTCCTGGCACAGACGCGGGCCTTTACCTCGCGCGGGACCTGCACGGCGGCGATCTTCGACACGATCTCGGGCGAGGTGCGGGCCTCCGGTCCGTTGCGGCGGGTGGACGATCTGCACGCCGGTCAGCGCCTGCTGTCGCAGGGCCGCGCGGTGGCCTTCGAGATCCCCGGCATGACCCCCAACATGGTGTCCGAGGGGCTGATGTCGGTCAATCTCTACGAGGGGCTGGGCCTGATCTCCAGCTTTGTCGGCCCGGCCCGCGCCTGCATGGACGCGACATTCCAGGCCGATGTCTACCTGGCGCTGATGTCGGACGAGACGGTGATGATCTACGATCCCGCGACCAACGCGCTGGCGTTGCTGCACCGGCCCTCGCAGATCGCCTTTTTCCTGCGCGGCAACGTCTGAACGGCGACTCGGCCTACCTGTCGCGTGCCTCCTGCTGGCGCAGAGGCAGCTTGTCGATCGAGCGGGAGATCTCGCGCACCGACCAGGGGCCGGGTTTGCGCGTCACGATGCTGCCGTCCTTGGCGAGGATCGCCAGCATGAACCCGCGCGGGCGCAGTTTCTGCCGGACCGAGCTGCGCGCCCCGGGATCGGTGTCGGTGATCACCACCACGTCGCGCTCTTCCAGCGCGTCCAGCCGTTCGGTGATCAGGTTGATCTGCTCGACATACCGCGGGTCGGCGGGGCTGTCGGCAAAGACGACGACGGGCCGCTTGATCCACAGCCAGTCCTCCAGTGAGGTTTCGGCCGCGGGGCGGATCATCTCGAAATCATCCGTGGTCTCGGCCCCCTGGGCGGCCGAGGTACTGGCAAAGGCGCCCATCAGGGCAGCGGCGATCAGTCGGGTCAAACCATGCATGACAAAAGATATAAGCGCGGACCGGCGGGCTGCACAGCTTTCCCGCGCCAGTGCCCGGAAAAATTTTACCTTTAACGGCATTCTCACCTGTCCCGGCGCAGTCTCGCGCCCGTTCCAGGACCCCGGCGCAGTCCGCGCCACGGGGTCGCGACCGGGGGGCATTGCCTGATGGACATCATCCTGCACGCCGGTGCCCATCGCACCGCCACCACCAGTTTCCAGGCCTACCTGCGCACGCATGGTGCCGCGCTCAAGCCGCGCGGCATCGGGTTCTGGGGCCCGCGCAGGACACGCAACGGCCTGCTCTTCGACGTGGTCGAACGTCCCGAGTCGCCCGAGGCCGCCCGCCGCGCCGCCGGGCGCCTGGGCGTGAATCTCGAAAAATCCCGGGGTCTCGGCCTGCGCCACCTGGTCATCACCGATGAGAACATGATCGGCACCGCGCGCAACTGCCTGCGGCAGCAGGCGCTTTATCCGGCGATCGGCGAGAGGATGGCGCGCCTGTCCGCGGCGGTCGGGGGCGCGGTGAAAATCACGCTGCAGATCCGCTCGCTGGATCACTGGTGGGCCTCGGTGGCGGCCTACCTGGTGCCGCGCGGGCAGTCGCGCCCGGCGCCCGACGCCATTGCCGCGCTGGCGCGGGGCACGCGCAGCTGGCGCGCGGTGATCACCGACCTGGCCTGCGCCTGTCCCGATGCAACGATCCAGGTCACGCCCTTCGAATGTTTCGCCGACCGTCCCGACCTGCTGTTGCAGGTCATGACCGGGGAACCGGGCCTGCCGCTGGCGGAAACCGGGCGGTTCCTGGAAAACCGTCGCCCCGACACCGCCGCGCTGCACGCGGCGCTGGAGGCGCGGGGCGAGGACACGGGCGGACTGCAAGAGGCCCCGGTGCCGACGCGCTGGTCGCCCTTCGACGAGGTTCAATCGGCGCGCTTGCGCCATGCCTACGAACAGGACCTGGCCTGGCTGCGCGCGGGCGCCGACGGGCTGGCCACACTGACAGAGACCCCGCAGTCGTCAACCGGGACAGAGACCCGGACCCGGCTGCCATGAAGACTTGAAGAGAGGACGAGACGATGACGGATCTGCCCGAAAGCTGGCGCGAGACGGCTGAAAAGGAACTGCGGGGCCGCCCGCTGGACGACCTGACCTGGAACACGCTCGAAGGCATCGCGGTCAAGCCGCTTTATACCGCCGCCGACATCGAAGGACTGCCCCACATGGGCACCCTGCCGGGGGCAGAGCCCTTTACCCGTGGCGTCAAGGCGACGATGTACGCCGGCCGTCCCTGGACGATCCGGCAATATGCCGGGTTTTCGACCGCGGAGGAGAGCAACGCCTTCTACCGTCGTGGCCTGGCCGCCGGTCAGCAGGGGGTCTCTGTCGCCTTCGACCTGGCCACGCACCGCGGCTATGACAGCGACCACCCCCGCGTGGTCGGTGACGTGGGCAAGGCCGGTGTCGCCATCGACAGCGTCGAGGATATGAAGATCCTCTTCGACGGCATCCCGCTGGACAAGGTCTCGGTGTCGATGACCATGAACGGCGCGGTGATCCCGGTGCTGGCCAATTTCATCGTCACGGGTGAGGAACAGGGCCACGACAAGTCGGTGCTGTCCGGGACCATCCAGAACGACATCCTCAAGGAGTTCATGGTCCGCAACACCTATATCTACCCGCCGGCACCCTCGATGCGGATCATCTCGGACATTATCGAGTACACCTCGAACGAGATGCCGAAATTCAACAGCATCTCCATCTCCGGCTACCACATGCAGGAGGCCGGCGCGAACCTGGTGCAGGAGCTGGCGTTCACGCTGGCGGACGGCAAGGAATACGTGAAAACCGCGATGGAAGCAGGGATGGACATCGACAAGTTCGCCGGGCGGCTGTCCTTCTTCTTTGCCATCGGCAAGAACTTCTTCATGGAAGTGGCCAAGCTGCGTGCGGCGCGGATGCTCTGGCACCGGATCATGACCGAACTGGGCGCGCAGAACCCGCGGTCGAAGATGCTGCGCACGCACTGCCAGACCTCGGGTGTGTCGCTGGCCGAACAGGACCCCTACAACAACGTCATCCGCACGGCCTATGAGGCGATGTCGGCGGTCCTGGGCGGCACGCAGTCGCTGCACACCAACGCGCTGGACGAGGCCATCGCCCTGCCCACGGATTTCAGCGCCCGCATCGCCCGCAACACCCAGCTGGTGCTGCAGGAGGAAACCGGCGTCACCAAGGTGGTCGACCCGCTGGCCGGCTCCTACTACGTCGAGAAACTGACCCATGACCTGGCCGAGGAAGCCTGGAAACTGATCGAGGAAGTGGACGAGATGGGCGGCATGACCCGCGCCGTCGAGTCCGGCATGCCCAAGCTGCGGATCGAGGAGGCCGCCGCGCAACGCCAGGCCGCCATCGACCGCGGCACCGACGTGATCGTCGGCGTCAACAAGTACAAGCTCGACAAGGAGGATGACCTCGACATCCTCGACATCGACAATCAGAAGGTGCGCGAAAGCCAGGTGGCGCGCCTGGAAAAGATCCGGGCCAGCCGCGACGAGGCGGCCTGTCAGGCGGCGCTGGACGAGCTCACGCGCCGGGCGAAAGAAGGGGGGAACCTATTGGACGCGGCGGTCGAAGCCGCCCGCGCGCGCGCCTCTGTCGGAGAGATCAGCATGGCAATGGAAAAGGAATTCGGCCGTCACCGCGCCGAGGTCAAGACTTTGGCGGGCGTCTACGGCGCCGCCTACGAAGGCGACGAGGGCTTTGCCGCGATCCAGAAATCGGTCGAGGATTTCGCAGAGGCCGAGGGACGCCGCCCGCGCATGCTGGTGGTCAAGATGGGCCAGGACGGCCACGACCGGGGCGCCAAGGTGATCGCCACCGCCTTTGCCGACATCGGGTTCGACGTGGACGTCGGCCCGCTGTTCCAGACGCCCGAAGAGGCGGCGCAGGACGCCATCGACAACGACGTGCATGTCATCGGCATTTCCAGCCAGGCTGCCGGCCACAAGACGCTGGCGCCGCAACTGGTCAAGGAGCTGCAGGCGCAGGGCGCAGGCGACATCATCGTGATCTGCGGCGGGGTGATCCCGCACCAGGATTACGAGTTCCTCTACGGCGCCGGCGTGAAGGCAATCTTTGGCCCCGGCACCAACATCCCCGAGGCCGCACAGGACATCCTGCGGCTGATCCGCGACGCCCGCGCGGACGCGGCCTGAGCCACGGTTCGAGAGAGGTTTCGGCCCGCTGACGCGGGCCGACCCGCGCGCGCCCTGTCGGGCGCGCGCGTCGGGGGCTGCGCCCCCGTTTGGGGGTATTTACACCAAGAAGAAGCAGGGGGCGCTCCTGGGCCTGCAGCGGAAGGAGCAGGCCGGACGGTGCCCCTGTTCATCCCGTTGGCGCGGGTCTATCGTCGCCGCCGGATTTAGATAAAAGGGTCTGTGCGATGATGGAACTCGATCATATTGCCGTGGCGGGCACGGACCTGGCGACGGCCGTGGCCTGTTGCGAGGCGGCCTTGGGCGTTCCGATGGGGCCGGGCGGACGACACGCGCGCTATGGCACCCATAACCGGCTGATCGGCCTGGCGCCGCGCCTGTACCTGGAGGCCATCGCCATCGACCCCGATGCCCCGCCACCACCCGATGCGCGCTGGTTCGGGCTGGATGATTTCAGCGGGCCGGCGCGGCTCGACAAGTGGATCTGCCGGGTGCCGGACATCGACGCCGCCATCGCCGCCTTGCCTGTGGCCGGGCGCCGGGTGGACCTGGAACGCGACGGGCTGCGCTGGTCTATGGCGGTGCCGGAGGATGGCAGGCTGCCCTTTGACGGGCTGTTCCCGGCGCTGATCCAGTGGCATGTGCCGAGCCCGCCGGGGCAAAGCCTGCCGCCTTCGGGGCTGACGTTGACCTGCCTGACCGTGGCGCATCCCGAGGCGGCGGCCCTGGAGGCATTGCTGGCGCCGCATCTGCAGGCGCCGCTGGTGCGGTTCGAGCCCGCCGACAGCCCGCGCCTTTCGGCAGAGATGACCGGCCCGGAGGGCGCGATCCGCCTCTGACCCGCGACGGGTGTTCGCAGGTGCAGAATTTTCCCCGATCCGCCCCTGACAGCGCCTGCCGGAGCGCGTAGACTTGCCACCATGTCGATCTGGACACGCATATCGCGGGCCTTGCAGGCCCTGACCTCGGGCGAGGGGCTGACCGCCGTCTTTGACCGGCTGCGCGCGCCGCCCGAGCGCAGCGTGGCCTTTACCATCGCCGTGATCGCCCTGTCGGCCAAGATGGCCAAGGCCGACGGGCTGGTAACGCGTGACGAGGTGACGGCCTTTCGCGAGGTGTTCCACATCGCGCGCGAGGACGAGGCCGGGGCAGCGCGTGTCTTCAACCTCGCCCGGCAGGACGTGGCCGGATACGAGGATTACGCCCGCCGCATCGCGGCCATGTTCGGGCAGGGCACCGGCACGCTTTGCGACCTGATGGAAGGTCTGTTCCACATCGCCCTGGCCGATGGCACCTATCACCCGGCAGAGGATGCCTTCCTGGCCGATGTCGCCGTCATCTTCGGCATGGACGAGGGACAGTTCCGCACCCTGCGCAGCCGTTTCGTGCCCGATGCGGCGCCCGATCCCTACACGGTTCTTGGGGTCAGCCCGGAGATGCCGCTGGACCAGATCCGCAAGACCTGGCGGCAGTTGGTCCGTGAAAGTCACCCGGACGCGATGATCGCCCGGGGCGTGCCGGAGGAGGCGGTCAAGATCGCGGAGAAACGGCTGATCGACATCAACCGCGCCTGGGAAGAGATTTCCGCGCGCGAAACCGCCTGACGGGCCATGCGCCTGGCCAGCTACAACGTCGAATGGTTCGACTCGCTGTTCGATGACAAGGGCCGCCCGCTGATCGACAACGAGTTGGGCGGGCGTCACCGCATCGCCCGGGGCGACCAGCTGGAGGCGCTGG
The DNA here is from genome assembly GCF_900101505.1 of Antarctobacter albus. Lineage (GTDB taxonomy): Bacteria > Pseudomonadota > Alphaproteobacteria > Rhodobacterales > Rhodobacteraceae > Antarctobacter > Antarctobacter albus. Next base: position 204,399 of record NZ_FMZI01000004.1, on the reverse strand, counting down.
GCTACGTCTTTCGGTGGATGGAGGCGGATGCGATCATGGTGATCGAGGCGCCCGACACCAATCGCCGCCGGTCCACCACCCGCGCACTGGCCAATTTCGCCGAGGCCGCGGGGCTGCGCACGCGGGAGGTGGCCACGGGGTTCGTCAACAACACCCAGCAGGAAATCGCGCTGCTCTATGACGCGGACAAGCTGCGCGTGCGTCACGATCCGCAGGACAGCAAGGCGGCGCCGCGCTTTGACACCGAGTTCGAGATCGACCTGGACATCGACGCCCGCGCCGACCGCGTGGTCTTTTCCAAACCGCCGCTGGAACTGGCGGTCGAAACCATGTCGGGCCACAGCCTGCGGTTCATCGGGGCGCATCTGAAATCCAAGGCGCCGCATGGGGCGAAGGGCGAGGACGAGGTCATGAAACTGGCCATCGCCAACCGGCGCAAGCAGCTGGCCCAGGCGGTCTGGCTGCGCCGGCGGGTGGCGGCACACCTCGAGGCGGGCGAGGACCTGGTGTTGATGGGGGACCTGAACGACGGCCCCGGCCTCGACAGTTACGAGGGGCTGTTCGGGCGCAGCTCGGTCGAGATCCTGCTGGGCGATGGCGACAGCGAAGAGCTGCATCTATATGACCCGCACGCGGCCGAGGCGCTGCAGCGGCGGCTGGGGGCGCAGCCCACCACCGCGCGCTTTTTCCTCTACGACGAAAAACGCTACCTGCAGGCGCTGCTGGATTACGTGATGATCTCGCCGGGGCTTCGGGCGCGGAACCCGCGCTGGCGCATCTGGCATCCCTTCGACGACGCGGAATGCTGGCAGGACGAGGCCCTGCGCGCTTCGCTGCTGGTGGCCTCGGACCATTTCCCGGTCACGCTGGACATCGACCTCTGAACCCTTCCCAGGGCCATTCCCGGTGCCTATATCTATGGACATGAGACAGCTTGCCTTGCCCGCCCTTGTCCTGACCCTTGTCGCCGCGCCGTTGGCCGCCGAGGAGGAACCGGATGGTCTCAACCTGATGGAAGAGGGGGCCAAGCTCTTTCTGCGCGGCTTGATGACAGAGATGGAACCGGCGCTGGAGGAGATGGACAGGACCCTGCGCGAGATGCAGCCCATGATGCGCGATTTTGCCGCCGAGATGGGACCCGCCCTGGGCGAGATCCTGGAAAAGGTCGAGGACTGGACGCTTTATCATCCGCCCGAGATGCTGGAAAACGGCGACATCATCATTCGCCGCCGGGTCCCGCTGGTGCCCGAAGCGCCCGACCTGCCAGAGCCGCAGGCGGTCCCGGACGAAAAGATCGACCTGTAAGGGCGGTCGGATCGCCGGGCCGGATGCGGGCTCAGACGATCATGACTTCGCGGCTGTCTGCCCCCAGCGCGTCGGCCAGGGCCTTGAGCCGGGCCTCGCCCACCTCGCCGTAAAGCGGGGCCGTGGTGCCGTCGAGGTGCAGTTCCAGCGCCCTGGTCTCGGCATCCCAGGCCAGCCGCGGGCCGGTGCCGTCCGCCTTCAGCGTCCAGAGCATCGCGCCGAAACGCAGCGCCTTGCCCAGAACCTCGGCCTCTGTCTGGTGCGGGGCGTCGAGCAGGGCAAAGAGATCCTCGAACCGGGTGCCTTCGCGCTTGTTGCGATAGCGGTGCAGCAGGGCAAGCCCCAGGTAGACCCGCTCCCAGTGCTTCAACCCGCCCATGTTGGCGCGCGTGGCATTGTCGAAACAGACCTCGGCGCGATAGTCGGGATGCGCGCGCCAGCTGACGTCATGCAACAGGCAGGCCGCGTGGATCAGCCGCCGCCGTGAGGCGCTGGCATCGGGAAAGAGCGGCAGCACGAAATCATAGAGCGCGGCGCCGAAACCGGGCATCCGCGCGTCCTTGGCCTCGGCAAAGCGGCAGGCCTCGATCAGCGGATCGCGGTCGCGCAGTTCCTGCGGCATCTGTTCATACAGCATGCCTTCGCGGATGCCGTAACTGGAAATCGCGATATCCTTGGGTTCGAAACATTCCAGCAGGCGCAACAGGACCTCGCTGGCGAAGGGAACCAGGGCCATCCGCGTGGCCGAGACGCCGCAGGCCTTGCGCAGCGCGTCGTGATCCTCGTTGGCCTCGATGTAGGCGACGGTCTCGCGGACCGACTCCGCGTCCATCCGGTATTCGTGCAGCACCTGCAGCGGATAGCCCTGCCGGTGCATGTCGATCCGTGCGATCGCCCGCCAGCTGCCACCGACCAGGAACAGCCGGTCGCGCTGGGTGCCCATGTGTTCGGCCAGGGCCTTGAGTTCGCGCTTGATTTGCTTGTCGCGCGCCTTGCGCCCGCCTTCGATATCGCGCAGTTTCAGCGGCCCCAGCGGCGAGGTCACGCGGCGGCCAACCTCTCCGTCGTGGATTTCCGCCAGTTCCATCGAGGACCCGCCGATGTCGCAGACAAGGCCGTAACTGCCGGGCCAGCCCAGCAGCACGCCCTGCGCCGACAGCCGCGCCTCTTCGGCGCCGTCGATCACCCAGACCCGCAGGCCGGTGGCGGATTCCAGCACCCGGCGGAATTCCTCGCCGTCCTCGGCGTCGCGCATCGCGGCGGTGGCCACCACGGTCAGGTCCGGCAGGTCCATGCCATTGGCCAGGGCGCGAAAGCGCAGCATGGCGCGCAGCGCGCGCTCGCGTCCCTCGGGGTTCAGGCGGCCGGTCTCGGCCATCCCGGCGCCCAGGCCGCACATGATCTTTTCGTTGTAGAAATAGGCCGGGCTGCGCGCAGCCCCGTCAAAGACCACCAGCCGGACCGAGTTCGAGCCGATGTCCACGACACCCACCCGGGACAGGGCCCGCGCCTTCGGATCGTTGAAGAGCGGCCTGCCAAACGGGTCCCAGTGCCCGTGCGTTTCCTCTTGCCCGTCCATCCGAATCCCGCTGTCTCTCGGCGGGGTTATGACCCTTTCGGACCCGGGGGGTCAATCAAAAGCACCAGACCTTGCGCGGCACTGACGTGCCGTTCTCAAGGTCTGGTGCATCTTGCTTAGCGGAACAGCGACAGCAGGGACTGCGGTGCGCGGTTGGCGATCGACAGTGCCTGCATGGCCAGTTGCTGCTGGACCTGCTGCGCCTGCAGCTTGGCGGAAACCTCTTCGAGATCGGCATCCACCAGCGTTCCGATGCCCGATTTCAGCGCGTCGGTCAGGCCCGAGACAAAGTCTTTCTGCGTGTCCAGGCGCATCTCGGCAGAGCCGAAGGCGGCGGCTGCGTCGATGGAGGTCTGGATCAGGCCCTCGATTTCGGCCAGGGCGCTGTCGGCGCCGGCCTGGGTGGTGACGTCGATATTCCCCAGTTCCGCCAGTCCGCCGCCGATGGTGGTGGTGGCATCGGGGTCATACTGCTGCACGGTGATCGAGAAGTTGTCGCCGCCCTGGTCCGCGCCGGTAAAGGTGATCTGGTTGCCGCTTGCCGTGGCGTCGATGGTGCCCTCGTTGCCGGCGCCCAGGTCGTCACTGACATATTTGTTGAAGGCGGCGGCGAGGCCCGCAGCCACGTCCTCCATCGTGTCACCGTCGCGGGCGACATAGGAAATGTCATTGCGATCAGCGGTGTTGGAGGGGCCATTGCCCGCCGTGGCCGTGATCTCGACCGAGAACCCGGTCCCGGCGGCGACGGTTGTCGTGGCCGCGGCGCCAAAGGTCGTTGTGCCGGTGGGGGCGGTGGCGTTGCCCGTCATGGTGGCCGCCGCGCCGTCGCCGGTGCCGGTGATGTCATTGGCCGCGCCGGCCAGCGCGGTCAGCCCGCTGCCGATGCTGCTCTGGCCCTGGCCCAGGTCCTGTTTGGACACCCGGATGTCGCTGGAGGTCACGCCGTCCATCGTCCGGTTGAGCGAGGACAGGACGTTGATGCCGCCGGACCCTGCGGTCTGGTCGGTGTTGGTCAGCATGGCCTGGCCGTTGAACTGCGCCGCGCTCACGATCGAGCTGATCTGGTCGCGCAGGGCGTCGATATCGGTCTGGATCTTGGCCCGGTCGACGTTTTCCTCCTGCGCGGCGACGATCTTGCCCTTCACCTCGGTCAGGAGTTCGGTCACCGTCTCGGCGCCCTGGCGGGCGACGGAAATCGTCGCCTGGCCCAGGCTCAGGCTGTCGGACACCTTCTGAAAGCCCTGGACGTCGGCCTCCATGACCTTGGAAATCGCCCAGACCGCCGCATTGTCCTGCGAAGAGGCCACCTTCTTGCCGGTGGCAATCTGCATCTGGGTGTCGCCCATCGAGGCGTTGATCGCTTTCAGCGTCTGAAGGGCCGCCGTGGCCCCGGGATTGGAATTGATACTCGACATTCGCTTTCGCCTTTCTCGTCAGAGGGCGCGTTTCGCGCCCGGCATCATGGCCGCCGTTCTGACGCTGCGGACGACTGGGGGTCGCCCGCGCCACGAAAAGCTCGTGCAGGGTGACTATTGCCCTGCTGTCTTTAACCCGTCTTTAACGATTTGCGGCGCTGACGGGGTGATACTGGGGCAAGACTATGGCGCGAATTGTCCGGGGTTTATTGAGGATCTGGAAACAGAGGTTGCCGATTTCGAAACAGGGGAGGGGTGTGCCGCCAATTTCTGTAACGACGTGCCGGGCTGCTGCCTGCGCGCTGAGGCGTTTGACCCTAGAACACCCGCGAAGGCCTGCGCGATGCAGCTGCTCGTGGTGTCGGTTCGGCGGACAAATCAGTCTTTCGGCGATCCTGTCTCGTTGGCCGCTCAGTCATTGCCATAGCTGAGTAAACGCACGTCTCCGGTGTCAACCTGGACGGCATAGACCCGGTAATCCCCCGCGACCGGAGTGTTGCCGTCGCGGCGCGCGACCGCTTCGAGAGGGAGCCATCCGTCGCTGAACACGTAGGGTGTCAGCGGAGGCCCGTGTTCGTTGCCGTAGTCGAACAGGTCCGTCAGTCCGGGAAAGGAGGTGGTCGGGATGAAGATCGAAGAACGACGTCCGTCCAACCCGAAAATCCTGATCTCGCCTGGTCGGGAAAAGGCGCCTGTGGCAATCAGCAAGCGGCTTTCCGCGTCATAGAGCATCTCCGCGGCATCATACTGGTCCAGGTCGGTCACGACGGCCCATGCCCCTGTCCGAGCGTCGACAGAGTACAGGTAACCCTCGTCGCCGTACGTGATGCAATAGATCATCTGCGAGCCCGGGTCGTACACCGCCGTTGCCGGCAAGAGGACATCGGGGACATCGGGTGAGATCGCAAACCGTCGTGTGCCTGTCGGGCTGGAAAGCGTGATCCCGGTTTCCTCGAAGACCAGAGTGAAATCTTTGTTTCCACCCTGGTTCCGGGTCCAGTCGCGGATCTTCGGCGGCAGATCGTGGTTTTCGCCCAGGCGCCGTGAAAGATAGTCACGCGAGAGCCCCTCGGTTCTCGTGTCGACATGATCCACCCTGATCGGCACGTCGGTTGCCTTGTGCACCCCCTGGAAGCTGCTGAGGCGCTCTGTTTTCATACTGTCCGTCACGGCCTCGACCAGCGTTCGGAACTCGCTCCCCAGCGGGCGGAATGCCAGGGGCAACCCGGAGACCTGTACGCCAGCCATCGGTATCCCGTTGAGCGTGACCTTGCTGTCCGTTGGGCCAGGGCCACTCCTGATGATTTCGCCGATGATGGTTCCGGCCGTGGCTTCAACCTTCCAGTGCAATGCGCCGCCGTCCAGCAACACAAGGCCGATTTCCTCGCCCGGGCGGTCCACCACGAGCCGGGCCTCGGGCAGGGCATAGTAATCTTCGGTCTGGTATCCATCGCCGACCGACACGACATGAACCTCGCGTTCGGCCAATACCGGACCGGCAAGTCCGGGGAGAAGGCAGGCGAGCAATATTCCATGCAAGTTCAACATCGGTGTCACAAGGAGCGAACGGACCGCAACCCGTTGGGGGTCGCAGGCAACGGGTCTGCCGTGCATCCTATCGCGACGGGGCATTTCCGTCGAGGCTGGCCGCTCTGGGCATTGCGCTCATCGTCGGCGCATCAAGGCGAAACGCCGACCGTTCTGCCAATTGCAGCAAGTGACCGTCAGGGCGTGAAGCGGGTGATGGACGGGCTGGTGAATCCCGCCAGCAGCATCATGCCCGATATAGCGCCAGTCTTCCGGGGCCCCCCAAACGCAAAAGCGCCCCCGCAGGGGCGCTTTCCGTTCATGAGCACAGTGCCGCGTCAGTCGCTGGTATGGGTCAGCTTGGGCACGTCCGAGGCGCCCGCCGAACCGCGCCCGGAGAGCGAGGGGTTCTCCATGAAGAAGCGGTGGCAGTTGAACGAGAACTCGCCCTCGGGCACCGGATAACGGGTGAATTTGCCCGAGGGCTCCATGACCCAGCTTTGTGCCGTGTCGGCCAGGTTCGCCGCCATGACCTGGCTGACGATCTGCGCCTTGACCGTGGCATTGTGGATCTCGACCCCGGTTTCGACCCGGCGGTTCAGGTTGCGGCCCATCCAGTCGGCGGAAGAGATGAAGACCCGCGCCTTCTTGCTCGGCAGGCCGGACCCGTTGCCGAAACAGACGATCCGCGAATGTTCCAGGAACCGGCCAACGATGCTTTTGACCCGGATGTTGTCGGACAGGCCCTTGATGCCCGGCCGCAGCCCGCAGATGCCGCGAATCACGCAATCGACCTTCACGCCGCCCTGGCTGGCGCGATAGAGCGCGTCGATCATGTCCGGCTCGATCAGCGAGTTCATCTTGATCCAGATCTGCGCCGGGCGGCCCGCCTTGGCGTGTTCGATCTCCTGGTCGATCATCGCGATCATACCGGTCTTCAGCGAATGCGGCGAGATCAGCAGGTTCTCCAGCCCGGCGGGCATGGCGTAGCCCGAGAGGTAGTTGAAGATCTTGGCCGCATCCCGCCCCAGCGCCGCGTCACAGGTAAAGAACGACAGGTCGGTGTAGATCTTGGCGGTGATCGGGTGGTAGTTGCCGGTTCCCCAGTGGGTATAGGTCACCAGCCGGTCGCCCTCGCGCCGGACGACCTGGGAAATCTTGGCGTGGGTCTTCCAGTCGAGGAAGCCATAGACCACATGCGCGCCCGAGCGTTCCAGCCGCCGCGACTGGCGGATGTTGGCGGCTTCGTCGAACCGCGCCTTGAGCTCGACCAGCGCGGTCACCGACTTGCCGTCCTCCGCCGCCTCGCAGAGCGCCTCGACGATGGGAGAGTTCTTGGAGGTCCGGTAAAGCGTCTGCTTGATCGCCACAACGTCCGGGTCCAGCGCCGCCTGCTTGAGAAAGCGGACCACCATGTCGAAGGTCTCGTAGGGGTGATGCAGCAGCATGTCTTTCTGCTTGATCGCCTCGAACATGTTGCCGTCGTGGTCCTGCACCCGTTCCGGAACCCGTGGCGTGAAGGAGGGCCACAGAAGGTCGGGGCGGGCGTCGATCACGAGTTCCTTGGTGTCGGCCACGCCGATCATGCCTTCAAGCTCGATCACTTCCTCGGGGCGGACGTGCAGCTCGTCCATGACGATCTTGCGCAGCCCCTCGGGGGCACCCTTGGTGACGGTCAGGCGCACCACCTCGCCGCGGCGGCGGCGCTTCAGTGCCACCTCGAATTCGCGCACCAGGTCCTCGGCCTCTTCCTCGACTTCCAGGTCGCTGTCGCGCAGCACGCGGAAGCCGAAGTGATCCTTGACCCGGTAGCCCGGGAACAGGCTGTCGATGTGCAGCAGCAGCACGTCCTCAAGCTGGATGAAGCGGTGTTCGCGGTCGCCGGTGGGCAGCTCCATGAACCGGTCGATCTGCTGCGGGATCGGCAGGAGCGCCTGCAAGGGCCGCTTGTCGCGGATGCGTTCCAGTTGCAGCGCCAGGCAAAACCCCATGTTGGCGATGAAGGGGAAGGGGTGCGCCGGGTCGATCGCCAGCGGCGAGAGCACCGGAAAGACCTGCGCCAGGAAGGCCTCTGCCAGATATTTCACATCCGCCTCGGTGAGGTCGGAGCGGGTGACGATGGACATGCCTTCCTCGGCCATCAGGTCGCGCAGCAGCGTCAGCACGCGCTGCTGTTCGGCCATCAGGCTGCGGGCGTCCTCGTCGATCAGCACCAGCTGTTCGGCCGGGGTCAGGCCGTCGGCGGCGGGGGTGGTGTTGCCGTTGTGGGCCAGCTCGCGCAGGCCGGCGACACGGACGGTATAGAACTCGTCCAGGTTCGCCGCCGAGATCGACAGGAAGCGCATCCGCTCCAGCAGCGGGACACGGGGATTCTCGGCCTCTTCCAGCACCCGCCAGTTGAAACCGAGCCAGCTCAGCTCGCGGTTGTGGAAACGTCCCGGGCCGGCCGGATCGAGGTCCGGCAGGTCGGTGGCGGGCGGCAGCGGGGCTTTGAGAAAGTCGGCTTGAGTCATGGGGCGCTTATGCCTCCGCAAGTGAAACAGGTTTATGACGGCGCGCGGGTGACGTGCCTGAAGATCGTGGCCGGTGGTGCCCGACAGGTGCCGGTGCGGACGGATCAGTCCTGCGCGCCACCGGGATCGTGCCGCGAGGTGCCGCGATCCTCGGCCCCGGGCGGCACCAGCCGCGACAGCACCCGCGCCGCCATCGGGCGGGTGATGTCACGCTGATGGGCCAGCGCCTCGGCGTCCAGCGCCGCCACCAGCCGCGCCGCCGTGGCATAGCTGCGCGGCATGTGGCGCACAAGGTAGGACAGGACCTCGGGACTGGGCAGCAACTGGCGGTCGGCAAAGAGCTTGGCCAGCAGGGCCGCCAGCAGGGAATCGTCCGGCTCGCTGATCTGGGCCAGCTGGGCGTGCATCATGCGGCTGGCCAGGTCGGGCAGGACCAGCGGCCAGTGCGCGGGTGCCCGTGTCGCCGTGACCATCAGCGTGCCGCCGTTCGCCAGCACCAGGTTGTGCAGGTGAAACAGCATTTCCTCGGCGGGGCGGTCGCCGGCGATCTCCTCGATGTCCTCGACGCAGACCGGGCCGCCCGCCAGCGCGGGGATGGTCTCGGGGGTGAGATCGCGGGCCTTGACGATCCGCGCCCCCGACTGCGCTGCCCAGACATGGGCCAGGTGGGTCTTGCCCGATCCCTGCGGCCCGACCAGCACCAGCTTGTGCGAGGGCCAGGCACGCCAGCCCTCGATCTGGGCGACTGCCAGCATGTTGGCGGGACTGACAAAGAAATCCTCCCAACCCAGCGCCGTCCGCGACGGCAGGGGCAGGGGCAACTGGCTGGCCGTGCTCATCTGTCGTCGCTTTCGAAAAAGCTCTCGCGCGCAGAGATGCCCAGGAACAGGCGCGAGCCCTTGTATTGCTGGATCGCGAAGCGGATCAACACACCCAGCGCCGCCGCCAGCGGCACCGCCACCAGGAGGCCGACAAAACCGAAGAGCGTGCCGAAGACCGACAGGGCCAGCAAGAGCCAGACCGGGTGCAGCCCGACCGAGTTGCCCACCAGGTTGGGGGTCAGGATATTGCCCTCGACGAACTGGCCGAACTGGAAGATGGCGTAGACCGCCACGATCCACCACCATTCGCCCCAGAATTGGAAGATCGCCAGCCCCACCGCCAACACCCCGCCGACGATGGCGCCGACATAGGGAATGAAGGTCAGCGCCCCGGCGATCACGCCCACCACCGGCCCGAATTGCAACCCCACGGCCCAGAGCGCCAGTGCGTAATAGCCACCGAGGATCAAGCAGACCGACCCCATGCCGCGGATGAAGCCCGCCAGCACCCGGTCGACCTCTGCCGCGAGGCGGCGGACCACCGGCTTGTGGTCGAGGGGCAGCATGTCATCCACCCGTTCGACCATCCGGTCCCAGTCCATCAGCAGGTAGACCGCCACGACCGGCGTGATCAGCAGCAGCATGACGAGGTTGAGCAGCGAGCCCACCGAGGCCAGCGCCGCCTGGATCAGCTGGCCGCCGCGCTGCTTGATCGTGTCGCCAAGGTCGATCAGCGTGGTGCGCACCACGCTGCCCTCGTCCATGATGTTGGGGAACCGTTCGGTCAGAAAGGCCTGCAGGTCGCGGAACAGCTGCGGCGCGAATTCGAACAATGCGATGGCCTGCTGGATCAGCAGCGGGATTACCGCCAGCGTCATGACGACAAAGAGGATCAGCGCCGCCACGGTGATCACCGCCGTCGCCGCCCCGCGTTTCAGCCCGGCGCGTTCCAGCGCGTCGGCCACCGGGTCCAGGCAATAGGCGATGGCGCCGCCCAGGATGAAGGGCAACAGCACGTCTCCCAGGAACCAGAGCACGACGGAAAAGACCGCTGCCGCGATCCCCCAGTACTTCAACTGATCCCTTACGGGCAGGGCCATTTGCTATCCTTTCGAACATGTCCTTCATCGCCCGTATATGGCCGGGATTCAAGGATTTGCACGTCACGGCCCTGCGAAAACTGGGGAGTGTTCGGTGGATGAATGCCCTAGGATATCACCTTGCCGCGTTCAGCGGCGATCTCTGCCTCCAACCGGCGCATCAGGCGGCGGCGCTTCAGCGGGTTGCGGGTCAGCCCGCGCAGCGCCTCTCGTCCCCGGATCCGGGCCTGGTCCGCCAGATAATCCGCCCGCGCGACCGACCCGTCGACGGTGGTGTCGAAACAGGACAGAGCGGTGCGCGCGACGGTTTCGTAGATCTCTGCGTCTGTAGGGGGCGGAGGGGCGGCCGTCTCGGGCGCCTCTTCGGACGAACGCGGGGTGGGGGTGACATATCGGGCAAGGCAACGGTCGAACTCGCGCCTCAGCGCGGGCATCTCCCGGTCTGGCACGTGCCGAGTGCCCTCCAGGAAATCCTGCACCAGCACCATCTCGGCCCGCGCGCTTGTCCGCGTGCTCTCGGGCATCATCTCCCAGACCTCCGCCATCCTCGGCGCGATGTCCTTCTTGTGCACTCGGTCCTCCCGCCTTGCCGTCGGGCAGGTTATCCGGTTGTGCCCCCACTGTCAGCCCGCTCGTGATCCCTTTGGATGGCGTTTCACACCCATCCTCCCGCCACTGCCCGCCAGGCCATCTCCGCGCGCCTCTTGCCCGCCATGATCCAACCCGCTACGAGGGGCAAAACCGCTGTTCCAGAGGACCCAAATGCGCCTGTCCCGCTACTTCCTGCCCGTTCTCAAGGAAACGCCCTCCGAGGCGCAGATCGTAAGTCATCGCTACATGCTGCGCGCCGGCATGATCAAGCAGGCCTCCGCCGGGATCTATTCCTGGCTGCCGCTGGGCTTCAAGGTGCTCAAGAACATCGAGAATATCGTCCACGAGGAGCAGATCCGCGCGGGCCATATCCCGATGCTGATGCCGACGCTGCAATCGGCCGATCTCTGGCGGGAATCTGGCCGCTACGACGATTACGGTGCCGAGATGCTGCGCATGAAGGACCGGCATGACCGCGACATGCTGTACGGTCCCACCAACGAAGAGCTGATCACCGACATCTTCCGCAGCCATGTCGGCAGCTACAAGGACCTGCCGCTGACGCTGTATCATGTGCAGTGGAAGTTCCGCGACGAGATCCGCCCGCGTTTCGGCGTGATGCGGGGCCGCGAGTTCTACATGAAGGACGGCTACAACTTCGACCTGACCAAGGAAGACGCGCTGCACGCCTACAACCGCCACCTCGTCAGCTACCTGCGCACCTACGAACGCATGGGCCTTCAGGCGATCCCGATGCGCGCCGACGGCGGGCCGATCGGCGGCGATTACACCCATGAATTCCTGGTACTGGCCGAGACGGGCGAGTCCGAGGTCTTTTACGACAGCGAGATCACCGACCTGAAGTTCGGCGACCGCGCAATCGACTACGACAGCCACGCGGAATGCCAGGCGGTGCTGGAGGAGTTCACCTCGCGCTATGCTCGCACGGATGAAACCCACGACGAAGAGATCTTTGCCAAGGTCCCCGAGGCACGCCGCAGGCAGGCGCGCGGCATCGAGGTCGGCCAGATCTTCTACTTCGGCACGAAATACTCCGAGCCGATGGGGGCGACCGTGCAGGACGCCGAGGGCAACAAGGTGCCGGTGCACATGGGCAGCCACGGGATCGGTGTCAGCCGCCTGCTGGGCGCGATCATCGAGGCCAGCCACGACGACAAGGGCATCATCTGGCCCGAGGGCGTGACGCCGTTCCACTGCGGTATCGTCAACCTCAAGTCCGGCGATGCCGAGGCCGATGCCGCCTGCGAGGCGCTTTATGCCTCGATTACCGCGCTGGGGCTGGAGCCGCTCTACGACGACACCAACGAACGGGCTGGCGGCAAATTCGCCACGATGGACCTGATCGGTCTGCCCTGGCGGATCACCGTCGGGCCGCGCGGTCTGAAAAACGGCGTTGTCGAACTGACCTCGCGCCGCACCGGCGAAAGCGAAGAGCTGCCCCCCGAAGAGGCGGTGGCGCGGATCGCGGCGATTTACAACAAGGTGCTGCCGGGGGCATGATCCGCGGGCGTCAGCCCCGGGAGACCCCATGCGTCACATAGTCCTGTCACTGTGTATCGGGCTGGGCCTTTGCGGTCCGGCCCTTTCTGAAACCGTGGGCCGGTTCGGAGTCTCGGCCAGCTTGCCCGAGGGCTACGAAATCGGCCCGCGCCCGGGCAATGACGACGGGCGTGCTTTCTTCTATCCCGATGGCGCCGAAATCCGTCTTTGGGGCGGCTGGGTAATGGAGCCGCTGGCCGTGGAGCGCGCCAATCGGCGTGGATACTACTTACAGGACGGCGCCGAGATCACCTATGACGCGGCGGGGGCGGACTGGTTCGTGCTCTCGGGCTACGCCGGCGAGACTATCTTTTATCTGCGGGTCGAGGCGGGCCGCACCTGCGGCGGCGAAGAGGCGTTGGCCTACCTGGAAATCCGCTATCCCGAGGCGCAGCGCGCCCGCTACGATCCGCTGATCGCGGGCATTGCGCGTTCGCTAGGGTTCGGCCCGTGCTGAGGGCCTTGGCACTGGTCCTGGCACTGGTCCTGGGGGTGGCCGCCGCACCGGTTCTGGCCCAGTCCGACCGCGTGGCGCAGGAATGGGACAAGTGGCTGCAGGCGCAGGGCAATCCACCCGGTGCGCTGGTCTTCCTGATCGGGGACAGCCTGTTGCTGGGGCAGGACAGTGGCTTTGACCCCGATCTGGCGGTGCCCATTGCCAGCCTGTCCAAGGGGATCACCGGGCTCTGCGCCCAGGCCCTGGTGGACGAGGGGCTGATGGCCTGGGATGATCCGTTGAACCGCTGGATCGAGGGCGGCGGCACCATCACGCTGGCCCAGCTCGTGACCCATACCTCGGGCCTCTGGCCGGATGAAACGCAGGGTGCAATGGCCCTGTGGCGCGGGGACACCACCCGCCGCTGGCAGCAGGTGACAGCCAATGCGCTCGACCGGGACCGGCAAGGGGGCAGGCGCGGAAGCTACCGCTACAACAACGAGAATTACGCGATCCTGGGCCTGGTGATCGAGGAGGTCGCGGGGGAGTGGTACGATAAGGCCTGCGCCTCCCGCGTGCTGGAACCGCTGGGGATCACCACGGCGCGGCTCTCGCCCGAGTATGGCGGTTATGGCCCCTGGGGCGGCTGGCAGATGTCGGTGCGCGACTACGCGCGGCTAATGCGGGGCGGTTTCGCGGCGATGGACCCGCGGGATACCCCCTCGGCCAGTCTGGGCGGCGGCGCCTTCTACGGGCTGGGGATGCTGTTTCGCACCGGGCGTGACACGGCCAACCACTGGCATTTCGGCGCGCTTTGTTTCGACGACGCGGGCCTGGGCGCCTTTGCGGTCAACTGGGCGGGGAAATACACCGTGGTCGCGGCCTATGGCGCCTGTGTCGACGGCAAGGCGATGGCGCGGCTGGACGCGGCGCTGGCCTGGGCGGTTTTCGCCGACTGACCCCCGGCGCACGCTTTCCCCTCGTCCAGGGCTGCGCTTTCTGGCATTCTGGGGCCAAGATCGCCAGCAGACGCGACGGGAGGCACAGGCAGATGTTCTTGCGGGTATTGACCCTTGCAGCCGGGCTGACAGGCGCGGCGGGCCTGTCGCAATTCCCCGAGTATTCCCAGCAATACATGCAGCGCCTCGGCGGTACGGTGGATGAACTGGCGCGCCAGGTCACGCGCTACGAGGGCGATGCCGCCCGGGTTGGGATGGACCTGGACGCCTACCTGGCCGCGCTGGCCGAAGAGGGCGACATGGCGCGGACCCAGGCCGGGAACATGGCCAGCGACATCGCCCGGCACGAACGCCTGTCGGCGGCGCTGGCGCGGCTGGAAGGGGCGGGGCCCTTCATGCGGGCGAAACTGGCCTTCGAGGTGCTGCCCGACAGCGAGGTGGCCGCGCGCGCCTTCGAGACCTACAGGCCCGCGGTGCCCGCAACCTTCGAAGGCGCGGTCTTTGCCGGGGCGGGTTTCCTTGCGGGCTGGGCGGTTCTGGCGCTGGGCTTTGCCATCCTGCGGCGGTCCTGGCGGATCATGACCGCGCCCCTGCGCGGACGGGGCGAGACGCCGAACCGGGGCGAAGCCTGAGGCAGAGGGCACGCCAAGGCGGCAAGAGGTCCGGTGTCAGGCCCTGGACGCGGTCGCAAAGGCGGTCAGGCGACCGCCTCGACCTCGGCCACGATGCCGTTGACGACCTGGCTGAGCAGGTCTTCGTCCTCGCATTCGGCCATGACGCGGATCAGCGGTTCGGTGCCGGACTTGCGGATCAGCAGCCGGCCCTTGCCGGTCAGCATCCCCTCGGCGTCCTCGATCGCCTTTTTCACGCTGTCGACATCCAGCGGCAGCGCACCGGCGCCGTAGCGCACGTTCCTGAGCAGTTGCGGCACGCGGGTAAAGCTGTGGGTCAGCTCCGAGGCGCGCTTGCCGGTGCGGACCATTTCCGACAGGAACTGCATCCCGGCCATCAGCCCGTCGCCGGTGGTGGCGTAATCGGTCATCACGATGTGGCCCGACTGTTCTCCGCCCAGGTTCCACCCGCCCGAGCGCATCGCCTCGACGACATAGCGGTCGCCGACCTTCGTACGTTCCAGCCGCAGCCCGCGGTCATCCAGGAACCGTTCCAGCCCCAGGTTCGACATCACCGTCGCCACCAGGGTGCCGCCCTTCAGCCGGTCCTCTTCGGCCCAGCGGGCCGCCAGCAGGGCCATGAACTGATCGCCGTCCGCGACCTGGCCGTTCTCGTCGATCAGGATGATCCGGTCGGCATCGCCATCCAGGCACAGGCCCACGTCGGCGCCATGCCGGCGCACCGCCTCGGCGGCGGCGGCGGGCTTGGTCGAGCCGCAGTTGTCGTTGATGTTCAGACCGTTGGGCGCGGTGCCAATCTGGACCACGTCGGCACCCAGTTCCCACAGCACCTCGGGCGCGGTCTTGTAGGCGGCGCCGTTGGCGCAATCGACCACCACCTTGATCCCGTCCAGCCGCAGCCCGTGGGGCAGGGTGCTCTTGACCCGCTCCTGGTAGCGGAAGCGGCCATCGTCGATCCGGCGGGCGCGGCCGATGTTGTCGGGCTGGGCCGGGCGCACGCCAGCCTCGACCAGCGCCTCGATCTCGGCTTCGACGCCATCGGACAGCTTGAAGCCATCGGGGCCGAAGAACTTGATGCCATTGTCGGCGGCGGGGTTGTGGCTGGCCGAGATCATGATCCCCAGGTCGGCCCGCATCGAGGTGGTCAGAAGGCCCACGGCGGGTGTCGGCACCGGCCCCAGCAGCAGCACGTTCATGCCAGTCGAGGTCAGCCCGGCGGTCAGCGCGTTTTCGAACATGTAGCCCGACAGGCGCGTGTCCTTGCCGATCACGACACGGTGGACGCCCGAGTGTTCGTTGCGGAAATAACGCCCCACGGCCGCGCCCAGCATCAAGGCCATCTCGGCCGTCATCGGGTAGGTGTTGGCGGTTCCGCGCACACCGTCGGTGCCAAACAGCTTGCGGCTCATGGAAAACTACCTCTCGAAATGGCCCGCCACATGGCCAGCGCCTGGGCGGTTGCTGAAACATCGTGGACGCGGACGATCTGCACCCCCTGCGCAGCCACCGCCTGCGCCACGGCGACAGAGCCGGAGACCCGCTCGGCAGAGGTTTCGACCCCGGAAATCTTGCCGATGAACCCCTTGCGCGAGGCGCCCACCAATACCGGACAGCCGAGACCGTGGAACAGCGCCACGTCGCGCAAGAGCGTCAGGTTGTGGTCGATCGTCTTGCCGAAGCCGATGCCGGGATCGACGATGATCCGCGCACGGGGAATGCCCATCTCTTCGAGCATGGCGACCTGCGCGGCCAGGAAATCGTAGACGTCCAGCAGCACGTCGTCATAGCGCGGGTCCTGTTGCATGGTTTCCGGGTCGCCGCGCGCGTGCATCACGCAGACAGGCAACCCCCGGTCGCGGCAGTAATGCGCCAGCATCGGATCGTAGGTGAAGCCCGAAACATCGTTGACCAGCGCCGCGCCGGCCGTGACCGCCGCATCCGCCACCGCGGACTTGCGCGTGTCGATCGAGATCGGCGTGGCCAGTTCGCGCGACAGGGCGGTGATCACCGGCTCTATCCGCGCGATCTCGGCCTCGTTCGGGACGGGCAGGGCACCGGGGCGCGTGCTTTCGCCGCCGACGTCGATGATATGCGCGCCCATGCTGACCATGCGGCGCGCCCGCTGCACCGCCTTGGCGGCGCTCTGGTGGCTGCCGCCGTCCGAGAAACTGTCCGGCGTGACGTTGAGGATGCCCATGATGCGCGGGCTGTCCAGAACCATGCCGGCGATGGCGGCCCGGGGCGCGGACAGGCGCGTGCGCCAGTCCTCGGGGATCTCGGAGACGGAAACGCTGCGCGGCGGCGCATCGCGGCTGTAACGGACGGCCTGCGCGAACCAGCCCGGCCCGCCCGCGAGGTCGAGTGCGTCATCGGGGCGGGGGCTGTCAAAACGGACGACGGGACGGAAATAGACGCTCATGCGGGGTGACTGACCGATCCGGAAAGACTTGGCAAGCGGTTAGAACAGCGAGGTGCTCGGGGGGAGCGCACGGGCCGGAACCGTGGCCTCTTCCGGCAGGTCTTCGCCGATCACCAGCAGTTCGCAGGCATCCAGTTCGCCCGCGAACCAGGCCGCAAGCGCGACGGAATCGCGGGGCTGCGCCTGCGGGCCCTGGGTTGCGTCCAGCACGACCTTGGAGGGCGCCCAGACGCAGATCTGGCCATTCTTCATCGCCCAGTCCAGTTCCGTGCGGGTGGCGACCACCTTGGCCCGGTCGTCGCGCGCGGCCAGGCACCAGGCGTTCTGCTCGATCGACAGCAGGTCGACCCGGCGCTGGGTCATCTTGTGGCCGGTCTGGGGAATCTCGGTATCGGGGCGCCCGACGCAGAGGATCAGCGGTGCCCGCCGCGCCTCGAGCTGGTCCAGCCAGGACGCCAGCCGGGGATCCGCCATCGCCGCGTTCGACAGGTAGACGACCCGCGCGTGCGGGCGCTCCTGCGCCATTTCCTCGGCGATTTCGCCCAGCTGGTCGGCCACGTCGCGGCGCGAGCGCACGATTTCCACGCCAAGCGCGCCGGGGCCACGGTCCAGCTTTTCGACCCGCACGAAGGCGCGCAGGGCCTGCGGCTCCAGCAGGATACGTTCCGCGATGCGTTCGGCCAGCGTTTCCAGCAGGTTGAGACGCTCTGCCTCAAGCTCGTGGCTGATCGCCTCTGTCACGCGGTCGTAGGACAGGATGCGGTCCACGTCGTCGTCCAGCGTGCCGGTAAAGGGGATGACCTCGACCACCACGTTGAAACGCACGCGCTGTTTCTGGCCGCGTTCGGCCTGGAAGGCGCCGATGTCGACCTCGACCACATGGTCGCGCACCGAGATGCGGTCATGCGGCGTGTCGCCGGCGGTGGCGACGCTGCGTTCGGAAGGATGGGCAAAGGCTAGGCGGATATCGCTGGGCATGGCGGCCCCTGTCTGTTGTATGATGGCTCGTGGTAACGAAAAGGGCGCCCCACGGCCAGCCGCAGGCGCCCTTTTGCGAACCGTTGGCGACGGTTTATTCGCCGCGCCAGGTGTGGCGGTAGAAGATATGGACCCCGTGGGCAAAGGTCTTGGTGTATTTCCGCGACCAGTCGGGCGAGACCCAGGTGGCGTGGTAATGCGTGGCGCCCTTGGTCAGGCCGGTGGCCTTGCCGTCCAGCACGGCGCGGGCGACCTTGCCCACCCGGTTCCAGGAGCGTTTGTCGTCGATGTGTTCCGGGCGGCCGTCGCAGGTATAGGTGAACTGGCAGGCGAACTTGCGCCCCGTGCCCTGGTTCACCACGCCGCAGACCGAGTTCGGAAAGCGTTTCGACGCGACCCGGTTCATGATCACCTCGGAGACCGCAAACAGCCCCTCGATGGTCTCGCCCCGGGCCTCGAAGTACAGCGCCTCCGCGAGGCAGCGCCATTGCGGGCCGCCCTCGGGCGCGGGCTGACGGGACAGCCAGGTCTTGTCATAGAGAAAGCCGCCGCCACCGGTCACCGTGCCGGCCGCGGCAGGTGTCGGTTTCACGGGCGTTACAAGCCCTTTCAGGTGGGTGTTGCCGACGCGCGCCAGCGCGCGGCTTTCGAGTGAAAGGAGAGTCTGCGCACTCCGGGCCGGGTCGGCAGAAACCGGGCCGGACGTCAGGGCCAAAGGTGCGGCAACGAGCGAAAAGGCCGCAAGAACAAGGCCACGGCGCAGGGCAGTGGTCAGAAGTTTCATGTCGAAAAAATCCCCCAATCGAACATGCATCGCGTGGTGCCTCACGTCACGCGACGGGCCCAGCCATACCGAATAATGACAATTGGGTAAAGAATGCCGGGGGACGCATCGGCGGATTGCCCCCCGACTGTGACCCCTGACCCGCGCCCGGGGCGATTCCGGCCTTGCAGGCTTAGCGTTTGCGCGGCCCGTCCAGCCCGCGGTCGCGCAGCGCAAGATGTGCTGCCGCCAGCCGTGCGACCGGCACGCGGAAGGGCGAGCAGCTGACGTAATCCATGCCTGCCGAGCGGCAAAAGGCAATCGATTCGGGGTTGCCGCCGTGTTCTCCGCAGATCGACAGTGTCACCGATGGATTGGTCGCCCGCCCGCGCTGCACGCCGGTGGCCACCAGCTCTCCGACGCCGTCGATGTCGAGCACATGGAACGGGTCTTCGTTGAACACGCCCTGGCTGACGTAGTCGGACATGAACCGGCCCGCATCGTCGCGCGACAGCCCGTAGGTCATCTGGGTCAGGTCGTTGGTCCCGAAGGACAGGAAATGCGAATAGGGCGCGATCTCATCCGCGCGCAGGCAGGCGCGCGGGGTCTCGACCATGACGCCCAGGCGATAGGTGATGTCACGCCCGCGTTCGGTGCGCACTGCGGCCGCGACGGCCTCGATCCGGGTGCGGATCAGGTCGACCTCGCGCTTGGCCGAAACCAGCGGCAGCATGATTTCCGGCACCACCGGCGGCGCGCCTTCGCGGCTGGCGTCCAGCGTCGCCTCGAAGATGGCGCGCGCCTGCATGTCGTAGATTTCCGGCACCGTGATGCCCAGCCGCACGCCGCGCAGCCCCAGCATGGGGTTGTATTCGCCCATCGCCTGCACCCGCCGCGTGACGTCCGAGACCGGCAGGTCCAGCGCCTCGGCCAGGTCGCGCAGCCCCGCGCGGTCGCTGGGCAGGAATTCGTGCAAGGGCGGGTCGAACAGGCGGATGCAGACCGGCAGGCCCTCCATGATGCGGAAAAGTTCCGTGAAATCATTGCGCTGCATGGGCAGAAGCAGGGCCAGCGCCGCCTGCCGGTCCTCGACCGTGTCGGCAAAGATCATCTCGCGCATGGGGGTGATGCGGTCGGTCTCGAAGAACATGTGCTCTGTCCGGCACAGCCCGATCCCCTGCGCGGCGAAATTGCGCGCGGTGGCGGCATCGGCGGGGGTGTCGGCATTGGCCCGGATGCCGATGTCGCGCGCCTCGTCGGCCCAGCCCATCAGCGTGTTGAAGGCATCGTCGAGCGCCGCCTCGATCATCTCCGGCGCGCCGCGCAGGATCTGGCCCGAAGTCCCGTCGAGCGTGACGGTGTCGCCCTCGCGGTAGATGCGCCCGTCCTCGCCCTGGATGGTCTTGCGTTGCAGATTGAAATTCATCCGCGCCGCGCCCACCACGCAGGGCAGGCCAAGGCCCCGTCCGATCACCGCCGCGTGGCTGGTCATGCCGCCGCGTTCGGTCAGCACACCCACGGCGGCATGCATCCCCCGCACGTCCTCGGGAGAGGTCTCGCGGCGCACCAGGATGCAGGGTTCGTTGCGCGCCGCGCTGGCCTGTGCCTCGGCGGCGGAAAAGACGATCCGCCCCGTGGCGGCGCCGGGGCTGGCGGCGATGCCGCGCCCGATGACCTCGCGCCGGGCCTCGGGGGCGACCTGCCGGTGCAAGAGTTCGCTGATGGCGCGCGGTTCGATCCGCAGCACCGCGTCCTCGGGCGTGATGATCCCGTCCTGCGCCAGCCGCACCGCGATGCGCAGCGCCGCGCGCGAGCTTGCCTTGACGCGCACCCCGTCGAGGATGTGGACCTCGCCGTCCTCGATGGTGAACTCGATCTGCATTTCGGCGCGCAGCTTGCGGCGCATCAGGTCGGCCTGGGCCTTGAGATCGGCAAAGGCCTTGGGTGCCAGCTCTTCGAGCGAGGGGCCGCGCGGGTCGCGTTCCAGGTAGAGGCTGGCGGCGCCTCCCTGCAGAGCCTCCCGGCCCTGGCTCTGGCTGAGGTAACGGCCGGTCAGCTGGCGCTTGCCGGTGTCCGAATTGACCAGTTGCAAGACACCCGAGCCGCATTCGCCATGCCCCAGCCCCAAGGCCATTTCCTGCACCACAAGGCCAAGTCCCGCGTCCACCGGTGCGCCCTTGGCCTGCCGCAACAGCCGGGCCGAGGTGCCTTCCCAGGCGCGGGCCATGCTGCGCAGCACCTCGCGCAGCTGGCGCGCCGGGTCCTGCGGGAACTGCTCCTCGGCCTCTTCCTCGTAGGCGCGCAGCGCGGCAGAGAGGCCGGCGGTGCCATTGTCCTCGATCTCGTCGAAAAGATCCGGGTCGAGCCGGGCGACATGGATCGCGTAGGCCTGCACGAAGCGCAGGTAGAGCCCGGCGGCGGCCTCCTTGCCGATTTCGTCGGACATGTCCACGAAACGGGCGTCGTTCATGCCGATGTTCAGGATCGCGCCAGGCCCGCCCCAGTCCGGGTCCTCTGAAGAGGGGCGCACGCAGAGCAGGGCGCCCGGATCGAAGGCTGCGATAAGCGCGTCCATGTCGGGAAACCTGCCGGCGGCAATGCGATGCACCGCGTCGAAAGAAAGCGCCACCGTGCGTGGCACCGGCAGGTTGAGACGGACCAGTCTTTGCAGGCACTTGGCCCGCCCGCCGTGGGTCGGCGTGGACATGGGCGCGTCCTGGGTGATCAGGGTCACATGCGGGTTCTGGATATCGGGTTTCTGCACTGCAGCACCTCTGCGTTGGCGGGCAGAATACGCGCTGAGCGGCGCTTGGCAAGGCGGGAAACCGGATCGGGTGCGACGGCGGCGTGACGCACCCGTGGAACAAGGGCTTTGCGCGCCTCCGGCCGGGATCTTGGTCGCGCCTCCGACGCGGGCGCGGGCGCGCGGCGTCGCTCCCGCCCACCCACGCCGCGCCGCTGGTGGGACCTGCAGGGAACCCTGGGAATGTCACGCCCTTGGACGGGTTTTCGTCTTCCTGCCGGGAGGCGTCTGAGAGGCAGGTCTGCCCTCAGCGCGCCCTCTCGAGCCTCAAGACAAGTCGCCGCCCGTCAAGGATAATCCACGCGGGGCTGCGCCTCCGTGACCGATGCCGAAGCGCCGGGCGCAGGAGGAGAGGAGCGGCCCCCGGCTTCTTTGGTTTTCCAAATACCCTCGGGGGAGGCGACCGCAGGGAGACGGGGGCAGAGCCCCCTGCGGGGGGCGAATTATGCCTGCGGCCCGGGGGCCGCCCGTGTCAGTCCTTGCCGACGCCTTAAGCGCAGGTTCAGGCTGACCGGGGCTCCACCCTTTCGCGGCTCAAAGGCGCCACTGGCGCCTTTGTCGGGCTGCGCCCGGACCGCCGCTCACCCCTCGATCTTCGTCAGGTCGGCAACCTGCAGGCAGGTCTGACGGATGCTGGCCAGCATGTTCAGCCGGTTGCGGCGGACCACCTGGTTCTCGGCGTTCACCTGCACCGCCTCGAAGAAGGCGTCGATGGGCGCGCGCAGTCCGGCCATCGCCTCCATCGCGGCGCCGAAATCCTCGTCCTTCATCGCCGGGGCGATGCGGGCCTCGGCGGCCTCGAGCGCGGCAAAGAGCGCGCGTTCCTCGTCGGTCTCGGCGAATTTCACGTCGGCGCCGAAACTGTATTCGACGCCGTCCTTCTCCTCGGCCTGGGCCAGGATGTTGTTGGCGCGTTTGAAGCCCTGCAACAGGTTCTCGCCGTCGTCGGTCTTGAGGAAGGCGGACAGCGCCTCGGCCCGGGTGACCAGCAGGCGCAGATCGTCGGTGCCCGGCATGGCAAGGCAGGCGTCGATCACGTCGTGGCGGATGCCCTGGTCGCGCAGCCAGACCTTGAGCCGGTCGTGGAAGAAGCCAAGCAGGTCGTCGCTCAGGTCGGGGACGGGGGCCACGACCGGGGCGATCTCCTTGCCCCCGGTCGAGAGACGCTCACGCAGGGCGGCCCAGGCGGCGCCAAAGACGCCGTGATCGGCGATCTCGTCCACCAGTTCCTCGAGCTCGGCCACCTGGGTGTCGTCCAGGTCGCCGTTCTTGAGCGCGATCTTGTGGCGCACCAGCTGCGCGTCGATGAACCGGTCGAGGTTGAGCCGCAGCCCGTTTTCCAGCACCAGCCGGATCACGCCAAGGGCGGCACGGCGCAGGGCATAGGGGTCTTTCGAACCGGTGGGTTTCTCGTCGATGGCCCAGAATCCGGTCAGCGTGTCCAGCTTGTCCGCCAGCGCCACGGCGACAGAGACCGGCGCCGTGGGCACCGCGTCAGACGGGCCAAGCGGCGCATAGTGGTCTTCGCAGGCGGCGGCGACCTCGGCCGGCAGGCCCGCGGCCTCGGCGTAGTAGCGCCCCATCAGGCCCTGAAGCTCGGGGAATTCATAGACCATCTCGGTCGACAGGTCGGCCTTGGCCACATCCGCGGCCTCACCGGCCAGGTGCCGGTCGGCGCCGACGGCGGGCGCGATGCCGCGCGCCAGGGCAGTGATCCGCGCGATCCGGTCGCGCTGGGACCCCAGCGCATGGTGGAAGGTCACGTTGCCCAGCCGTTCCGTCCAGGCCGACAGCCCTTCGGACCTGGCCACGCGCAGGTCGTTTTCCCAGAAGAACTTGGCATCCGACAGACGCGCCGCCAGCACCTTCTGGTTGCCGGCGAGGATCGTGGCACCATTGTCCGAGGTCTCGATATTGGCGACGGTCACGAATTTCTCGATCCGGCCCGTGGCCGGGTTCTTCACCGAGAAGAACTTCTGATGTTCCTTCATCGAGGTCTGCAGCACCTCGGGCGGCAGGCCCAGGAACTCCTCGGCGATGTCGCCCATCAGCACAACGGGCCATTCCACCAGCCCTGCCACCTCGCGCAAGAGGCCCTGGTCCTCGACCACCTCCAGCCCGCGCGCAAAGGCCATGTTGGTGGCGTCATGCCAGATCGCATCGGCGCGCGCCTGCGGGTCAAGGATGACGAAGGCCCGTTTCAGGCGGGTCTCGTAATCCTCGAAACCCGTCACCTCGAAGGCGCCGTCGCCCATGAAGCGGTGTCCCTCGGTGGTCTGGCCGGCCTTGATGCCGTCGATGTCCAGGTCGATCGGATGGTCGCCGGCCTCATCCGTCAGCAGGCACAGGATGCGGTGCAGCGGGCGCACCCAGCGAAGCGATCCGGCGCCCCAGCGCATCGACTTGGGCCAGGGGAAATTGCGGATAGTCTTTTCAAGCTGCTCGGCCACGATCTCGGCGGCCGGGCGGCCCGGCGTGACCACGGTGGCATAGTAGAAGGCGCCCTTTTTCTCCTCGCGCTCTTCCAGCTGGTCGCGGGTGACACCGGCGCCGCGCATGAAGCCCTCCAGCGCCTTGTCCGGGGCGCCGACCTTGGGGCCGCGCCGTTCCTCGCGCAGGGTGGGGCTTTCGGCGCTAAGCCCGTGCACGGTCAGCGCCAGGCGGCGGGGCGTCGAAAAGGCCTCGGCCCCGGAATAGGTCAGCCCGGCCTCGACCAGTCCGTCCGTCATCAGTTTCTTGAGGTCCTGGGCCGCCTTGCCCTGCATGCGGGCGGGGATCTCTTCGGAGAAGAGTTCGATCAGAAGATCGGGCATTTATTGATCCTTCTCGAAACTGTCGCGGTCGGGGCAATCGTCCCCAAGCGGCGTGCCGTCATAGGCCTTGTCGCCGCAATCGTTGATCTCGTGCCAGACATAGCCGCGGCCATCGTCGGTGATCGCCACGACACGGTCGATGCCGAATTCCATGTTGCGGTGGCCGGTAAAGACGCGGGCGGTGCCAGCCTCGATCGCGTCGCCGATGGCATCGGCGTCGAAACAGTCGAACCAGCCGGGGGCGTTGCGCGGCTCTGCGCCCTCGTAGGGTTTGTAGGTTTCTGCCGCCTCGGCGGGTGTCAGCGTGGTGGTGAAACAGGCGCGGTAGCGGATCGGCGAGCTGTCGGCGTCGATGCCCCGGAAATCGGCATAGGGGATCGCCGTGCGGCTGCCGTCCTGCGTGGTCAGCATGACGTCATCCGTTCCCGAAGGCACCACGTCCTCGTAGAAGTGGTAGACCTGCAGGTAATAGATCGAGACCCCCGCGATCAGGCCGCAGAGGACGATGGCGATGGCCATAAGCTTGCCGAGGGTCACGCGGCGTACCCCCCGGCCTCGGTCTGGGTGAAGGCATCGGCGCACATCTTGGCCAGAGTACGGACGCGGCCGATGTAGCTTTGCCGTTCGGTGACCGAGATCACGCCGCGCGCGTCCAGCAGGTTGAAGATGTGGCTGGCCTTGATGCACTGGTCATAGGCGGGATGCGCCATGACGATGCGGCGGGCCATCTTGGGGTCCTGCGCCTCCTGGTCGAGGATGCGGGCGCATTCGGCCTCGGCCTCTTCGAAGTGGCGCAGCAGAACCTCTGTGTCGGCCACGTCGAAGTTCCAGCGCGAATATTCCTCTTCGGTCTGACGGAAGACGTCGCCATAGGTCAGCGGCTGCGGGCTTTGCGGATCGTTGAAGGGCATCTCCATGACGTGATCGACGCCCAGGACATACATTGCCAGCCGTTCGAGGCCATAGGTCAGCTCGCCCGAGACAGGCGTACAGTCATGCCCGCCGACCTGCTGGAAATAGGTGAACTGGCTGACTTCCATGCCGTCGCACCAGACCTCCCAGCCCAGGCCCCAGGCGCCCAGCGTCGGGCTTTCCCAGTCGTCCTCGACAAAGCGCACGTCGTGCAGGGCCATGTCGATGCCGATGGCCTCGAGCGACCCGAGATAAAGCGCCTGAAGGTCCGGCGGGCTGGGTTTGATCAGCACCTGGAACTGGTAGTAATGCTGCAGGCGGTTCGGGTTCTCGCCATAGCGCCCGTCGGTCGGACGGCGCGAGGGCTGGACATAGGCCGCGGCCCAGGGGCGGGGCCCGAGCGCGCGCAGCGTCGTGGCCGGGTGGAAGGTGCCGGCGCCGACCTCCATGTCGTAGGGCTGCAGAATCGCGCAACCCTTGCCCGACCAATAGGTCTGGAGGCGCAGGATGATCTCCTGGAAACTGCGAGGCTTTTGCGGGCTCCCGGCCATGTCAGGGCTCCTTTTTTCGGCTGGCGCCTGATTAGGGCGGTGCGCGGGCGGGGTCAATCTGATAGGAGGTCTGCGCCTCACGTCCTTTTGGCGTGCATATGCCGGGGCTTCTGTTAAGACTCGGTCGGTGGATAAGGTTGAGATTTCAGAG
The DNA here is from genome assembly GCF_900101505.1 of Antarctobacter albus. GTDB lineage: Bacteria > Pseudomonadota > Alphaproteobacteria > Rhodobacterales > Rhodobacteraceae > Antarctobacter > Antarctobacter albus. The sequence goes on along the minus strand of NZ_FMZI01000004.1, from coordinate 178,571 downwards.
CCAAAGGGTCCCTAACTCCCATGATACAAAGACTAATTTCGGTCTTCTTCGCGATGGTGCTGGTCGTCGCCTCGACATTGGCGCAGCACGGTGCCTCGGCGCAGGCGGCGGATGACATCGTCTTCATCCAGGTCGAGGCGCGCACCTCGCTGGCCAGCGCGCAGGACAGCGTGCGCGATTACTCGGGCCGACTGCCCGACGTGAACGGCTTTGCGCTGGGCGGCGGCTGGTACGGGATTGCGCTGGGCCCCTATACCCGCGCGCAGGCCGAGGCGCAGCTGAACGCGCTGTTGCAGGCGCGGCGCATCCCGGCGGACAGCTACATCGAGCCGCGCGAGACCTTTGGCCAGCAGTTCTGGCCGGTCGGCGTGAACAACGACGGCGCCCCAGTGGTGCCGGTGCCGCAGGACACGGCCGATCCGGCGGCACAGCCCACGCCCGCGCCGCAGGCAGACCCGGTCGCCGAGGCGCCCGTCACCGCGCCCGAGCCCGTGGTCCCCGCGATCCCCGAGGAAACCCTGCAGGAGGCCCGCGCCTCTGAACGTGCGCTGACCCGCGAGGAACGCGATGCGCTGCAGATCGCCCTGCAATGGGCCGGGTTCTACGAAGGGGCCATCGACGGCGCCTTTGGCCCCGGCACGCGCGGGTCCATGTCGCGCTGGCAGGAGGCCAACAACTTTGATCCGACCGGCGTGCTCAGCACACGCCAGCGCGCGGTCCTGCTGGGCCAGTACAACGCCGTGCTGGACGGCATGGGGATGGAGCTGGTGCAGGATGCGCGCACCGGCATCGCGATGGAACTGCCGCTGGGCGTGGTCGAGTTCGACCGTTACGAGTCGCCCTTCGCGATCTACAAGCCCAGGGGCGACCTGGGCGCGCGGGTCATCCTGGTCAGCCAGCCCGGCGACGCGGGCAACCTGGCGGGCCTGTATGAAATCATGCAGACGCTGGAGATCATCCCGGTCGAGGGCGAGCGCCGCCGCGATGCGCGGGGCTTTACCATCACCGGCCAGAACGACCGTATCGTGACCCGGTTCGAGGTCGGCCTGCAGAACGGCGAGATCAAGGGCTTTGGCCTGGTCTGGCCGGCCGGTGACGAGGAACGCCGCACCCGCGTCCTGAAGATCATGCAGGACAGCTATACCCGCATCGACGGCGTGCTTGACCCGGCACTGGTCAGCGACGATGGCCAGGCGGTCGACCTGGTCTCGGGCCTGAAGGTGCGCACCGCCAAGGCCAGCGCCACCGGCTTTTTCATCGAGGCGCGCGGCACGGTGCTGACCTCTGCCGCGCTGGTTGCCGGCTGCGAGCGGGTGACGCTGAACGGCGTCCATGACGCACGCGTGATGGTCGTGAACGAGGAACTGGGCATCGCCGTGCTGACCCCGGTCGAACAGCTTGCGCCGCGCCGCGTGGCGCAGTTTCGCTCCGGCGAGTTGCGGCTGCAATCCGAGGTGGCCGTGGCCGGGTTTTCCTTTGGTGGCGTGCTGACCGCGCCGACGCTGACCTTTGGCACGCTCGAGGATCTGCGCGGCCTGGGCGGCGAGGACCGCATCAAGCGGCTGGCGCTTTCGGCGCTGCCTGGTGATGTCGGCGGCCCCGTCTTCGACAGTGGCGGCACGGTGCTGGGGATGTTGCTGCCCAAGGAGGCGCCCGGCGGGCGTGTTCTGCCGGAGCAGGTGAGCTTTGCCGCCAAGGGCGAGATGATCCTGGATTTCCTGCGCGACAACGGCATACAGCCGGTGGCGCGCGGCGGTCTGACCCCGCTGGCGCCCGAGGACCTGACCAACCTGGCCGCCGAAATGACGGTGCTTGTCAGCTGTTGGTAAACCTGCCGAATGCGCAGCGCGAATGCCGCCCCGGTCGTCTGACCGGGGCGGTTTTCTTTGTGCCTTTGCCCATTTGGGCGGATGCAAGGCCGGCGGCCGCCGGAAACGGATCGCAAGCGCCGGAGTGCCAATCCCGGCCCTGGGGGCGAGTTCCGCCCCATTCTGCGCAGATCGAACGGACCCCGAGGGAGGGGTGCTGATCCGGTTTGCTGGTCGACCGGGAGCGGTTTTGCCCGATCCCGGTTAACCCTTGGTTTCCGCAGCGTGCGGTGCCTAGCCGCGCAGCCGGTGATGCAGCAGGATCGGCACCACCAGGTCCTCTTCGTCGGTCAGGTGCCGGGCAAGGAACCCGCGCAGCGTCTCCGACAGGTCACGCACCGGGCGGGCCTCTTCTGCCATCTGGCGCGGCTCCAGCGAGGACAGCTGTACCACCCGGTTGGCCGACCGCGTGAAACGGTCCAGCAGGTCGTCCAGCGCGACATGGTCGCTTTCCAGCATCTCCAGCCCGGCGGCAAAGCGCGGGTCGGCGGCCTCCAGCTCTGGAAAGAACCTGCGGTCCTCCCAGCTGTGGTGCCCATGCAGGTTGCGCACCAGCAGGTTGCCGAAATGCGCCAGACGCCCGGCATAGGCCTGGTCCTCCATCTCCTTGTCCAGGAAAGCCTCTGTATCCTCCTGCAGGATCTCTCCAAGCTGGCGAAAGCCCTGGTGGGCGCGCATCCAGTTGCGGGTGCTGTCGGCAAGTCCCGGGTGTGCCTGCCAGCCATCGCGTGGCAGGTCCCGGAGCAGGGTCTGCATTTCAGTGGGCAGACCGCTGCGGGTCTCGATGTCGTAGGTCATGCGACCCAGATGGGCCGAATGTTATGATATAACAACTTGCGCGCTTGCACAGGGCAGGGGCCCCGGACGCACAGCAGGATGACCGGGGCCGAAACTCAGAGGGCAAAGTCATCCGCCGTCAGCCCGGTGACATTGGCCACCCGGATCTCGGCATCGGCGTTGCCATCGCCATCCACGTCCAGCTGCACGATGGTCGAACCGGTGGCGGTCTCGAACAGGCGCAATTCGGGGTTGCCCGAGGGGGCGAAGCCCGCCGTGCCGCGGAACTCGAAGACACCGGGGCTGAGGCCCGCGACAGAGATCAGGTCCACGCCCTGTTCTAAATCCAGGATCTGGTCGCGGTTGGCGCCGACCACGGTCTCGGCAGCGCTGCGGAAGACAAAGATGTCCGCATCCTGCCCGCCGGTCAGCAGGTCCCTTCCCAGGCCGCCGGCCAGGGCGTCTTCGCCCGCCCGACCGCGCAGGATGTCGTTGTCCGCACCGCCTTCGAGCACGTCGTTGTCCGCGCCGCCATCCATCGTATCGTTGCCGGGGCCGCCTTCGAGCAGGTCCTCGCCCTGCTGTCCGACGAGAAGGTCGTTGCCGAAGCCACCGTTCAACGTGTCGTTGCCCGCGTTGCCGTTCAGCGTGTCGTTGTTATTGCCACCGTCCAGCAGATCGTTGCCATTGCCGCCCAGCAGCGTGTCGAACCCGGCACCGCCCTCCAGCGTGTCTTCTCCGTCCCGGCCCACCAGCAGGTCCTGGTCGTTGCCGCCGGCCAGGCTATCATCGCCGCTGCCGCCGGAAATCGTGTCGTTGCCGTTCGATCCTTGGATACCGCCGGAAACGATGCCTGCGTTCAGGGCCTCGTAGCGGTCGTTGCCGTTCAACAGGTTGAGGTTCCCGGTGATCACGCCGGAGTTGACGACGGTGTCTCCAACGCTGCTGGTCAGGACCGTCGTGGGGTCATTCTCATCGGCGATGATGCCGTGATTGACCAGTGTCGCGCCGGATGTCGCATCCATGTCGATGAAACTGGAATGAAGCGTGCCGGTGTTCATGAGCCGAGCCAGGAATCCCCCGGCCATGTCCAGTGTCCCGCCGGCGAGGAATCCGGCATTGTTCAGGTAAAAGCTGTTCAGGTTCGCGCGCAGAGTGGTGAGGATCTGGGAATCCGTGAACGCCTCGCCGTGGTTGGTAAAGACGATGGTGACCGGCCCGGTCGCCTCGTAGGTGGCCAGCAGGGAACCCTGAGCGGTGATGGTGCCGAAGTTCGTCAGTCTGTGAATTCCTCCGGCCCCGCCAAGGTTGAAAGCCTCGCCGGTGTTGCCGTCGGAAATAATGGCCGAGACAGTGCCGTTATTGACGATCCGTGAATGGTCCGAATTCACGTTGAAGACAAGATAGCCGTAGAGGTCGCCATCGTTCACGACGCCGGTTGTGCTGGTGCCGCTCGACAGGGTGACAATCGTTCCGGCCGAATAAAGGTCGACGAAATCGCGAATGGCCAGGGTGTCGCCGTTGTTGACGGTCACGCCGCTGTTCTGGCTTACGTTCTGAAACACTAGTGTCATGATCGGTTCCCTTGAAAAATGCCGGGACTAACGCCCTTCGAGCGCCCGGCCTTGTGGCAGGACCCCTTAAAAAATGCGCCAGCAGAGCGCGCGAAAGGGCAGGGGGGCACTGGTGAATGCGTGCCATCATAGGGCAACGGGCACGAATCCCCAACGTCCGGAACCGAACAGGCCCCCGCAGGGGCCTGTCTTACGTCACCCGGCAGTGGGGAGGGGATCAAAGCACGAAGTCGTCCGCCGTCAGACCGGTGACATTGGCCACGCGGATCTCGGCGTCCTGGGTGCCGTCCCCATCGGTGTCGATCTGAACGATGGTCGACCCGGTGGCCGTCTCGAACAGGCGCAACTCCGGGTTGCCGGAGGGGTCGAAGGCACTGGTGCCCCTGAATTCGAAGACACCCGGCGACAGGCCCGCCACGGTGATCAGGTCCAGGCCCTGTTCAAAATCCAGGATCTGGTCGCGGTTGGCACCGACCACGGTTTCCGCCGTGCTGCGGAAGACAAAGACATCCGCATCCTGGCCCCCGGTCAGGAAATCCCGGCCCAGCCCGCCCGCCAGTTCATCCTCGCCGGCGCGGCCGCGCAGAATGTCGTTGTCGGCGCCGCCTTCAAGGATGTCGTCGCCGTTGCCGCCATCCATCGTGTCGAGGCCGTCGCTGCCGTCCAGGAAGTCGCTGCCGTCCTGGCCGACCAGGATGTCGTTGCCGCTGTCGCCCAGGATCGTGTCGTCGCCGGCGTTGCCGTTGATGGTATCGTTTTCGCTGCCGCCCTCGATGTCGTCGTTGCCCGCGCCGCCGAGGATGAAGTCATCCCCCCCTTCGCCATCCAGCAGGTCGTCGCCGCCGCGTCCGACGATGGTGTCGGCATCCGCGCCACCGTTGAAATCATCCGCGTTCTCGCCGCCAGCCAGGGTGTCATTGCCGAAGTCGCCAAAGACGGTGCCGTTGATGACGCCGCCGGTGTTGTCGAGCCGGTCGTCTCCAACGCCCATCTCGACGTCGCCGTTCATGACGCCGCTGTTGAAGATGCGATCGACACCGCCCCCCAATTCGGAAGTGTAGGCGAAACTTGTGCCGCCCGAGATCGTGCCGCTGTTGCGCAGAATGGTTGTGCCTATACTTCCGCTAAAGAAGTTCGAAAAAATCCCGCCAGAGCCGCCCTCGATTGTACCCGAATTCACGATCGTGACATTGGCTGTCCCACCATCAAGGACAAGACCGTCCGATTCCCCGATGATCGTGCCGCTGTTGATGATGTCGATCGGGGCACCTCCGTCCGATGCCCGTGCGTCGATCGCATCCGCGCCGGCCAGGATGGTGCCGGTGTTTTGGATCCGCATCGTGGAGGTTCCCGACAGGAAGAACGTGTCGCCTTCGATTGAGTTGACGTAGCCTGATGGGCCCACAAAGGCCGTGAACGTCCCACCATCGTGTTCGATGGCGTTGTTGTTAACCAAAGTACTCGCGATCACAGACCCATTGATGCTCAGGTTGTTGAAACTACCGCTGGACGTGATGGCATCGCCGTTGACGACGAGATTGGCATCGGCATCGGTGAGGATACCGGTTTCGCTGCCGGTCAGGGTCTGCGCCGTGGTCGAAAAGCCGGTCAGGGTAAAGTCTGCCATTTGGTAAATCCCATTTGCACATTTTAAGGCCGATCCGAGAAGCCGGAGGGCCTGTCTCGATCAGGGCCATCGATGCCCCTTTCGCGATCACCCCGAAGGTCGGGGTCGCGCCGGCCCCCGGGGATTCTGGTTGAGGGGGCCCCCTCGGGGACCTCCTGTGGGGAGACCTATTACTACAGCGTAAAGTCCTCTGCCGTCAGTCCGGTGACATTGGCCACGCGGATTTCCGCGTCCGCGATTCCGTCGCCGTCGTTGTCCAGCTGCACGATGGTCGAGCCGGTCGCCGTCTCCAGCAGGCGCAGTTCCGGGTTGCCGGAGGGGTCGAAGGGGCTGGTGCCCCTGAATTCGAAGACACCCGGCGACAGGCCCGCCACGGTGATCAGGTCCAGGCCCTGTTCAAAATCCAGGATCTGGTCGCGGTTGGCACCGACCACGGTTTCCGCCGTGCTGCGGAAGACAAAGACATCCGCATCCTGGCCCCCGGTCAGGAAATCCCGGCCCAGCCCGCCCGCCAGTTCATCCTCGCCGGCGCGGCCGCGCAGGATGTCGTTGTCGGCGCCGCCTTCCAGCACGTCATCGCCGTTGCCGCCGTCCATCGTGTCAAGACCGTCGCCGCCTTCGATGACATCGCGCCCGTCCTGGCCGATCAGCAGGTCATTGCCGCCTTCACCATCGATCGTGTCGTCGCCCGCATTGGCGTTGACGGTGTCGTTGTCCGCGCCCGCGTTGATTTCATCGTTGCCCGCGCCGCCAAAGATCGTGTCCTCGCCCGTGAACCCAACAAGAGAGTCATCCCCGGCGTTGCCCACGATCAGATCATTCCCCGCCGCGCCAAAGACGGTGTCGTTGTCATCGCCGCCGATCAGCGTGTCGTCGCCCGCGGCGCCAAGGATCTGGTCGTCGCCGGCGCCGCCGCGGATGATATCGGCGGCTGTATCGCTGGCGGTGGAGTCGGCGCCATAGAGCGTGTCATTGCCCTCGTTTCCGAGCAGAAGGTCGCCGCCGCCGCTGCCGATCAAGTAATCGCCCTGGCTGCCCCCGATCAGCGTGTCATTGCCCGCGCCGCCGGTGACGTCCTCGCTCACCAGGCCGCCATTGCCGTTGTAGACGTCGGAACCGTCGCCCAGGTAGACTTCGCCGATGATCTGGCCTGAGTTGAAGAGCCTGTCATTGCCGCCGCGCAGATCGACATCGCCCAGCATCTGGCCCGAGTTTCTGACACGGTCGATGCCGCCGTCATGGCCGCGCAGCGCGCCTTGGTCGCCCGAAATGATACCGGAATTGTTCAGCACGAAGGTTGGATCGATGACGGTGTTCGAAATATCGACACCCCACCAGTTGGCAGAGGTGATTTCCCCGGCGTTGATGATGAGCGTCCCGTCTGCACTTCCGTCCAGGCGCAGGCCCGCGGCTTCGGTCCCGACCGCCGACAGGACGCCCCCGGCCAGGTTGGTGACCCGGCTGTTTACGTTCTCGACGATGACCGCGTTGTTGAACCGTTCATTGTGAACGGCGTCATCATAGGAATTGGCGGCGATCGTGCCCGAGTTCACGAGCACGTCGCCCGACCCAGTGAAAAAGAAGATCGGGGAAGCGGCGGAAATCTGGCCCGTGTTGGTCACCGTGGTGCCGCCGCTGCTGACAATCGCCGTGCCCTTCTCGATGGAGATAAGGCCATGATTGACAAGGGTTTGCTCGGCCCCGACGCCGCCATTGAAGCCCAGCACGGTGAGGTTTGCGCTGTTTTGGAAACTGACGAGCGATCCGGTTTCGGTGATGGTCAGCGAAAACCCGTCACCGGTCTGGTTGGTGACGCCTGCGGCGGTGATCGCCTGCCCGGCGATGGTGACCGAAAGGTTCTCCAGCGAGGTGCTCCAAAGAGCGTTGTCGTTCGACCCCCAATAGATCCCTTCGGGAACATACAGTTCGTCCCCGGCGGCGGCAAAGGTATGCGCCGTGCCCGAGCCGAGACCGGATGTCGTGATGACTGTCAGTGCCATGATGAAAATCCCCACATGTTCTTGCTAAAATGCGCGTCGTGCTCAACGACTATAGCCGAAACAGTCAAGACCTGTCGCCTTGACTGTCGGGGCTTTTCTGCCTCCAGACGGGCAGGGGGAGGATCACAATACGAAGTCGTCCGCCGTCAGGCCGGTCACCCCCGCCACGCGGATCTCTGCGTCCACGCTGCCGTTTCCGTCGGCATCGAATTGCACGATGGTGGAACCTGTCGAGGTCTCGAGCAGGCGCAATTCGGGGTTGCCGGAGGGGGCAAAGGCCGCCGTGCCGCGGAACTCGAAGACGCCCGGTGACAGCCCCGCCACCACGATGCTGTCCACCCCCTGTTCAAAGTCCAGGATCTGGTCACGGTTGGCGCCGACGACGGTTTCGGCCAGGGCGCGGAACACGAACTGGTCCGCATCCTGGCCGCCGGTCAGGAAGTCGCGGCCAAGCCCGCCCGCCAGCTCGTCCTCTCCGGCGCGGCCGCGCAGGATGTCGTTGTCTGCACCGCCTTCCAGCACGTCGTCGCCGTTGCCGCCGTCGATCGTGTCCAGGCCGTCACCGCCGTTGAGGAAATCCGAGCCGCCCTGACCGACGAGGGCGTCATTCCCGGTGCCGCCGTACACCGTGTCATTGCCCGCGCCGCTGTTGAGAACGTCATTGTCGGCCGAACCGTCGAGGCTGTCATCGCCCGCGCCGCCAAAGAGCGTGTCGTTCCCGGCCTCGCCGAGCAAGGTGTCGTTGCCCGAGTGACCGACGACAAGATCGGAATCGTCCCCGCCATTGAGGCTGTCGTTGCCGTCACTGCCGAGCAGGGTGTCGTTGCCTGTTCCGCCCAGGACATCGCCACTGACCGCCCCCTGGTCGATCCCCCGGTAGAGGTCGTTGCCCGCTTCAAGATTGACGTCACCGATGATTTCTCCCGAATTGCTTATTCGGTCGCCACCGTCGTCCAGATCGACATTCCCTGAGATCACACCGCGGTTGACGATGATGTCGATGGCATTGACATTCGAGGCGCCCTGTACGGCGGGGAAGATGTTCGAGGACCCCAGGGGCGGCGCCGGCGTTTCGCCAGAGGTGATCGTGCCGTTGTTGATCAGGGTGGCGGATGTGGGCGCTCCGAACCCGCCAGTGGTGTTCAGGGTCACGCCGACGGCGCGGGTGGAGGAAATCTCGCCGTTGTTGATGACTTTCATTGAGAAGCCGTCAACGACAACGCCCTCCTCGAAGGCGGAGATCACGCCGTTGTTCAACACGGTGGTATAGGCGCCGGACATGGCGACGCCCTGGTCGGTTCGGCTGATGATCTGACCATCGTTGATCACGGTCGAGGAGGGGGCCTCGGTCGAGATGCCGATGCCCTCGGCGTTGATCACGCCGGTCGGGGTATTGGTTATCTGGCTGGGGTCGAAGTTGTCGCCGATGGTACCTGAAGTCGGGTCGCTCAGCGCGATGCCAGCTCCCGCGTCCGACGTCATCATACCGGCATTCACGATGGAATTTCCGCCGCCGGTGATGGCGACGACCGTCAGTTCGGAGCTGATCAGGCCAGAGTTGACCAACACGACGTCGCCATTGGCACCGCTGAAATCAAGCGCCGATCCCTGGCTCGACATGATCGAGCCGGAATTGTCGATATCAGCCTCCACAATGCAAAGGATGCCGCTGTCGACACCGCTCAGGATACCGGAGTTCGTGATCGTCGCGCCTGTGCCCTCGATCCGGACTCCGTTGGTGGCCGAGGTAATCGACCCGCCATTGGAGACGATATTGTCGGTGGCGGTGGCATTGAGGTAGATCGCCGAAGCATAGACAACGCCTTGGCTGACGATTGTGCCAAGGTTGTTGATGGATGCTCCGTCGCCGTTCGAGTATATGGCTGCGTGATAGCCGCTGACCGTGCCGTTGGCCCCGATGGCGATAGAAGAGCCGGCGCCCAACTTGGCGCCGGTGCTCTCGCCGGACAAAACCCCGTTCACGATCATTGTGACGTCCACCACGCCAAAGCCGTAAATCCCGTCGCCGCCGGTGCCGGTTGCACCGACAATCACGCCATCTGAAATAATGACCGTGTCAAAGCTGGCAGGCAGGATGCGGTCGCCCGCCGCGACGTCGTCCACGGTTATCGTAAGAATAGCCATCGTTTTGTCCTCTCGTTTTTAATTACGAAGCAAGGGCGCTCTTCTTGATCGAAATGCGGCATACTTGGAAAACGGGAAGCGCTATCACTCTTACCAGCCAAACATATCGGGGTCTTTGGCTGGCAGATTTTTTGTGACAGACACCGAAAGCAACCCTCGGTTGGCCAAGCCCGTTATTGACCGGCACGGAGTCAAATCTGACAAGTTCGTTGAACCGGAAGGCGGTTTCACGGCCTGTGCAAGGTCACAATACGAAGTCGTCCGCCGTCAGGCCGGTCACGTTGGCCACGCGGATCTCGGCATCCGCGAGTCCGTCGCCGTCATTGTCCAGCTGCACGATCGTCGACCCCGTGGCCGTTTCCAGCAGCCGCAGTTCCGGGTTGCCCGAGGGGGCAAAGGCCGCCGTGCCGCGGAATTCGAAGACACCGGGGCTGAGGCCCGCGACAGAGATCAGGTCCACGCCCTGTTCGAAATCCAGGATCTGGTCGCGGTTGGCCCCCACGACCGTTTCCGCCAGCGACCGGAAGACAAAGAAATCCGCGCCCTGACCCCCGGTGAGAAAGTCCCGGCCAAGGCCGCCGGCCAGCTCATCCTCTCCGGCGCGACCGCGCAGGATGTCGTTGCCGTCACCGCCTTCAAGCGTGTCGTCCCCGTTGCCGCCATCCATCGTGTCGTTGTCGTCGCCGCCATCGAGGAAGTCGCTGCCATCCTGACCGACGAGCGCGTCGTTGCCGTCATTGCCATAGATGTGGTCCGAGCCCGCATTGCCGTTGACGACGTCATCGCCGGTACCGCCTTCGAGATTATCGTCGCCATCTCCGGCGATCAACGTATCGTTGCCCGCCTCTCCGTACATCGTGTCATTGCCGGCGCGACCCACCAGAAGATCGGCGTCATCGCCGCCCCGAAAGAGATCGGCATTGTCGCCACCGACAATCGTGTCGTTGCCGACGCCGCCCAGAACAAGGCCGGAGGTGACGCCGGTGCCGATCCCGAAGTAGACATCCGCGCCATCGCCCAGCGTGATCTCGCCGCCGATCAATCCGCTGTTGGCGATCCTGTCATTCCCATCGCCCAGTACCACGTCGCCAATGATATCGCCGCCATTGCCGATGGTGTCATCATATTGCCCAAGGGAAATGTTGCCGAAGATGGCGCCGGTATTGACCACATGCGCGCGGGCAAAGGAGTCGAAGGATCCATAGGAATAGAAATCGATCGCCCATTGCCCGCCCCCGTTCGCCTCGGAGCGCGTGGCCCCAAAGAGCGTGCCCGAGTTGTTGATGCGGTGTGCTGGATCGGTCGAAATGCCGTTTGCCGAATAATGCGAGATTGCGGCGTCATTTTCCCCGGTGCCCGAGCCGGTGATCGTTCCAGAGTTTTCGACGGTTGAGCCTTCGGAATAGGACAGGGTAATCCCGCGCCGACCATAGATTTCGCCCTGGTTCCGGATCAGGCTAAAATCTGTCCGCGTGGAGATGCCATCGCCGTGGTTCAGGTAGCTGCCAATGACGCCTGTCGCGCCGTTGTAGACGCTGAAGGTACCCTGGCCGAAAAAGCTGTTCACCCCAGTGGCGCCGGACAAAATCGTGCCGTGGTTGCTGAAAGTCAGCTCGGTGGCGGCGGTCGAAGAGCCGCTGGTGCTAAACGCGGACACCAAGGTGTCGACGATCAACTCGACGCCCTCGCGCACAAGGATGTGGTCCTGATCGGTCGCCAGGGATGTGCGAAACGCCGAGGATTGCACGGTATCAGTAGAAAATATCACGTAATTGGTCGCCATAAGAGGTGTGCTCCCTAAATGCGGCCGCGGGCTCTCTACACGGAGGCGCCCGTCGGCCTAGCCAGTATTGAGATGCGCCGCTGTCAAAGGCGGCAAGTGCTTGCAAGGATCGCTTGAACTGCCTTTCCCGACAAGGATCAGGTTCAAAGCACGAAGTCGTCCGCCGTCAGGCCGGTCACGTTGGCCACCCGGATCTCGGCATCGGGCGTGCCGTCCCCGTTGTTGTCCAGCTGAACGATGGTCGAGCCGGTGGCGGTCTCGAGAAGCCGCAGTTCCGGGTTGCCGGACGGCGCGAAAGCTGCCGTGCCGCGGAACTCGAAGACACCGGGGCTGAGGCCGGCGACGGAGATCAAATCGACGCCCTGTTCGAAATCGAGGATCTGGTCGCGGTTGGCGCCCACGACGGTTTCCGCCAGCGCCCGGAAGACAAAGAAATCCGCCCCCTGTCCCCCGGTCAGGTAATCCCGGCCCAGCCCGCCGGCCAGCTCATCCTCCCCGGCGCGGCCGCGCAGGATGTCGTTGCCGTCGCCGCCTTCGAGCACGTCGTCGCCGTTGCCACCGTCCATCGTGTCGTCGTTGTCGCCGCCTTCCAGCCGGTCTGCGCCGTCCTGGCCGACCAACAGGTCGTCTCCGGTGCCGCCCAGGATCGTGTCATTGCCCGAGCCTCCGTTGACCGTGTCATTCTGGGTCCCGCCGTCGATGCTGTCGTCGCCCGAACCGCCAAAGATCGTGTCGTCATTGACGCCTCCGAACAGCGTGTCGTCCCCTCAGTGGCCCGCCAGCAGGTCGAAGCCCGCGAAACCGTCGTCGCCATTGGCGCCGAGCAGCGTGTCGTCGCCAGTCTCGCCGATGACCCGGCCAGTGACGACGCCGTCTCCAGTGGCGCGGAAAAAGTCGTTCTCGCTACCAAGATCGACATCACCGACAATGGCGCCGCCGTTGACCACGACGTCGTTGCCGGCATTCAGCGCGAGGCTGCTGTCGATCAGCCCGGTGTGGTGCCGCTGTTGGACACGCCGGTTCCATCGGCGAAGACGATGAACCCGTAGTCCCCGGTCACCGACCCGGCGTTCGTAACGACGCTGTCGACAGCTGTTTCCGCTCCGATGATTTCGTTGCCGTAGCCCCCCCGGCAACCGTTCCCGCGGTCAGGATGTTGACGGTGACCGCATTGGCGTCGATCTTGAGTCCTTCGGCGAAAACCGCGGGGAAGAGGCTTCCGACAATCTGAACGGCGTTGCTGCCGGTCGTGTCGATCCGGAGCGCGTCGGTGGTCTGGTCGGAGACGATCACGCCCTCGGCCAGGATGTAATCGTCGCCATTGCTGATCGTATCGCCAGTCGCTTGCGAGCTCGTTCGGAAGATAAGTGCCTTTCAGTTTTCCATTTGGGTAATATGAACTCCGGGGTTCAGGCCCGTTGTTAACCATTTCACCTTTTACGGCCGCGCCCTCCTTCCCTGCGATATGTCGGGCAGGCCGGGCGGACATGTCACCGGATTGCACGATGGGCGGGCGTCCGCGCGGGTCATGCGCCTCGGGTGGGCAGGGTGAATTTCTGGTAACATGACAAAGGCCCGGAGTGTGCCTCCGGGCCTTTGGGTTCCTGTGGGCAGGGGGCTATCCCTCTGCTGCGGCAAGCGTCAGAGCACGAAGTCGTCCGCCGTCAGGCCGGTGACATTGGCCACGCGGATCTCGGCGTCCGGGGTGCCGTCGCCATTGGCATCCAGCTGCACGATGGTCGACCCGGTGGCCGTCTCGAACAGGCGCAGTTCTGGGTTGCCGGAGGGGGCAAAGGCATTGGTGCCCACGAACTCGAACACACCCGGCGACAGGCCCGCGACGGTGATCAGGTCCACGCCCTGTTCAAAGTCGAGGATCTGGTCGCGGTTGGCGCCCACGACCGTCTCTGCCGCGCTGCGGAAGACAAAGACATCTGCATCCTGGCCCCCGGTCAGAAAGTCCCGACCCAGGCCGCCCGCCAGTTCATCCTCGCCCGCGCGCCCGCGCAGGATGTCGTTGTCGGCGCCGCCTTCCAGCACGTCGTCGCCGTTGCCGCCGTCCATCGTGTCGAGCCCGGCACCGCCGTCGAGGAAATCGCTGCCGTCCTGGCCGACCAGCAGGTCGTTGCCGTCATCGCCCAGGATGGTGTCGTCGCCTGCGTTGCCGTTGACGGTATCATTGTCGATGCCGCCCTCGATGTCGTCGTTGCCGGCACCGCCGAGGATGAAGTCGTTCCCGTCGTCCCCTTTCAGCAGATCGTCGCCGCCACGGCCGACGATGGTGTCGTCATCGGTGCCGCCGGAGAAATCATCCGAGTTGTCGCTGCCGGCCAGCGTGTCGTTGCCGGCGCCGGCATCAACGGCGCCGTTGATCACGCCGCCGTTGTTGTCGAGGTGGTCGGTGCCGTCTTGCAGGGTCACGTTGCCAAAGATCGTGCCGGTGTTGCGCACCACGTCGTCGCCTCCGTTCAGGGCGATGGCATCGCCGCCGAAGGCGCGCGCTTCGATCAGGCCGGAGTTCAGGATCTGGACATTGGTATCCCGGAACGTGCTAAGCCCGTGGGACCAGCCACTGATCGTGCCTGAGTTGGTGATCAGGAAATCACCAGTGTTGCCGAAGGCGAAATTGAGGGCGATGCTTGCCAGCCCCTCGATCACGCCTGAGTTGTTGAGAATATGGGTGAATGTAGTCGTGGAGTCCGAGGAGAGGGACAAGCCAGTGTTTTCGCCCGAGATGAAGCCGGAATTGCCGAGGTACATGTAAGAGTCGCCGACATCGGCATTCACGGCGGTGCCATCGTTGCTGGTGATCCTGCCGGTATTGACCAGGTCGAACCGGGCAGCGCCATCGCTGTCCTGAAAGTTGATCGCATCGCTGTTGGTGGAATGGATGGTGCCGTGGTTGACCACATTCGCCAAGGTCGTGACGTCGATGTCCACGGTGCCGCTGGTCGGGTTCTCGGCGTCGATGACCCCGTCGACCCCGTTGAGCATTTCAAACACGCCGCCATTGGCATCGACCGCCTGATGCCCGGCCCCCCAGGCATAGATAAAGCCGTGGTTGCTCAGCCAGTTTGTGCCGGTTGTGGCGGTGACGGCGGCGTCGCCGTCAACGTAGAGAGTTCCGTCGCGGTCGAGAAAGCCGGATTGGCTGCCGTCGAGGGTGCGCGCTGTAGTCGAAAACGCGCCAAGTCCGAAATCTGCCATGTTTGAAGTCTCCTGAAAAAAAGGTCGAAAGGGATCGAAAAAATCTCCGGAACACAAATGTTGCTCCGGCGCGGAGTCTCGCCGCGGATTAATCATCCGTCAATGTTTTTGTGCCGCAAGGGCCGGTTCTAGCCTAGAGCACGAAATCATCCGCCGTCAGCCCGGTGACGCCCGCCACCCGGATTTCCGCATCCGCGGCTCCGTCGCCGTTCGCATCGAACTGGACGATGGTCGACCCCGTGGCGGTCTCGACAAGGCGCAGTTCGGGGTTGCCGGAGGGGGCAAAGGCGCCTGTGCCGCGGAACTCGAAGACGCCCGGCGACAGGCCGGCCACCACGATGCTGTCCACCCCTTGTTCGAAATCCAGGATCTGGTCGCGGTTGGCGCCGACGACGGTTTCGGCAAGGGCACGGAACACGAACTGGTCAGCATCCTGTCCGCCGGTGAGAAAGTCGCGGCCAAGACCGCCCGCGAGTTCGTCCTCTCCGGCGCGGCCGCGCAGGATGTCGTTGCCGTCGCCGCCCTCCAGCACGTCGTCGCCATTGCCGCCGTCGATCGTGTCCAGGCCGTCACCGCCATCGAGATTGTCGGACCCGTCCTGTCCGACCAGGATATCGTTGCCGTCATTGCCCAGCATCGTGTCGTCGCCGCTGTTGCCGTTCAGCGTGTCATTGTCCTGACCGCCCGAGATCTCGTCGTTTCCCGCGCCACCGAGGATGAAATCATTGCCGAACCCGCCTTCGAGCAGGTCGTCGCCGCCGCGGCCCAGCACCGTATCGTCGTCGCTTCCGCCTTGCAGGTGATCGACAGCTTCGCCGCCCTTCACCGTGTCATTGCCGGTGCCCGCATCGACTGTGCCCCGCACCCTGCCCAGGGATCCATCGTATTGGTCGTTGCCGTCGTCGAGGTCGATGTCACCGTCCATCAGCCCCGAGTTGAAAATGATATCTGCTCCATCGCCGCCCCTGTAGGATCCCGCCTCGCCGGTGATCGTGCCCGAGTTCTGCAACAAAGTGCCACCGGTTTCCGCAACGTTGCTTCTGATGCCTGTGTCGGTCGCACTGGCGATCAAGCCGGTGTTGAAGACCTTGGTTTGTAACGTGCCGCTCACCAGATCCAGGCCGTCCAGCCGCGCCGCAATGGTGCCGTGGTTCACGATTTCTATTATGATGGCTGGATCGGTTGCGAAGCCGATCACGCCATTGCCGTAAGATTCGATCGTACCGTGATTGATCAGCCAAAATCCGAATGTGCCACGATAGTCGATGGTTTCGCCCGACGACGTGGCAATATAACCGTTAGGCCCGACCTGAATGACGAATGCCTCCGTCGTAACCTGGATTGCCTCAAAGCCACCGCCGCCCCTTGCCACGACACTGCCGTTGACGCCCATGTAGCTTGTGCCTGAGCCCGAACCGGTGATGACATCGCTGCCGCTGACCACCAGCTCGCCATCCTTGGTGATATAGCCGTCTTCGCCGCCAATAATGCTGCGCGCGGTCGTGTTGTAGCTGGTGATAACAAAATCTGCCATTGGTCTATCCCTTTGTCCAAAGCGCCATTGGGCGCAAAATTACGTTTCAGAGAGCGGTGGGAGCCGAGACAAGCTTGCGGGCGCGCGCGGCTCCGGTTCGACTTGGTTGTCAGAGCACGAAATCATCCGCTGTCAGCCCGGTGACATTGGCAACGCGAATTTCCGCGTCCGCCGTGCCGTCGCCGTTCGCGTCGATCTGCACGATGGTCGAGCCGGTCGCCGTTTCGACCAGCCGCAGTTCCGGGTTTCCGGAGGGCGCAAAAGCGGTCGTGCCGCGAAACTCGAAGACACCCGGCGAAAGGCCTGCGACCACGATGCTGTCCAGGCCCTGTTCGAAGTCGAGGATCTGGTCGCGATTGGCACCCACGGCGGTTTCCGCAAGCGCGCGGAACACGAACTGGTCCGCGTCCTGACCGCCGGACAGGAAGTCCCGGCCCAGCCCACCCGCAAGCTCGTCCTCGCCGGCCCGGCCACGCAGGATGTCATCGCCGTTTTCGCCTTCCAGGATGTCGTCGCCCGCGCCGCCGTCCATCGTGTCGTTGTCGTCGCCGCCGTAAAGTTCGTCGCTGCCATCCTGGCCGATCAGCACATCGTTGCCGCCATCGCCATAGATGCTGTCACCGTCCGCGTTGCCGTTCAGCGTATCGTTGTCGGCGCCGCCTTCGATATAGTCGTTGCCCGCGCCGCCCTGGATGAAATCGTTGCCAGCCTCGCCGATCAGGTCGTCGTCACCCGCGTTGGCAAAGATGTCGTCATCGCCCGAGCCGCCAAAGACCGTGTCGTCACCGTCGCCGCCGCGCACGGTGTCGTTCTCGGTGCCGGCATTCACGCTGTCGCTGCCCGCCCCGCCAAAAATCAGGTCCGCGCCGCCGCCGCCGGTCAAGGTGTCGTCGCCGCCCCGGCCCACCAGCTTGTCGTCGTCGGGGCCGCCATCGAGGTCGTCGGCCAGGTCGCCGCCGGCCAGCGTGTCGTTGCCATTTCCACCCGCGACAAGAGCCGTGGTTATCCCGGAACCGAACCCGTGATAGCCGTCGCTTCCATCGCCGAGCGTAACGTTGCCAAGGATCTGACCGGTGTTGATGACCACGTCGCTGCCGCCCGCCATGTTCACGCTGCCATCGACAAGACCCGTGTTCAGCAAGCGGTCGGTGGCCGTGGACGAGGTCGACAGGACGACGTCCACGGCGGTGCCGCTGAGAAGACCGGAGTTTCTGATGTCGAGCGCGGCGCTGCCTTCGATCGCCCGCCCAAAGTCACCCGGGCCGGAGAAGCGGCTGTTTCCGATGATTTCGCCGCTGTTGGTGATGTGGGTGTCCGGCTCGTTGATCTGGATGCCCGTGCTTCCCACGATGCGCCCCGAATTGTGGACCACAGTTCGGGCCTGATCGATTTGGAGTCCGTTGTTGTTGCCAAAGACAGACCCCGAGACCGAGATCACGGAGGGGAATATGGACGACCCTGTTGCGGGGGTGTCGATCACCACACCGTTCGAGAAGACTCCTGTCACCGCCCCCTGGATGTCGATGACCGTGGCGAACCGGGCGCTGACGATGCCATTGTCGGCGTCGACGGTGCCGGTTTCACCGACGACAATGGTCACGCGCCCGCTGATGACGTCGGGGGCAGAGATCCCGGTCGCGCCTGTCACGGCGCCCCGGATGACCACATCCGCAAAAGTGGTGTTGGTTAAAACGACGCCATTGCCGGAACTGGGGAAGACGGTGTTGCCTTCGGGAAGGAGGCTGAGGGCAGACCCGGAAAGGGTCACTGTGGACGTGCTGCTGGCAATGATGTTGACGGACATGGTCGCTCCAATATTGGCCGACATTTGCCGTCGGCGTAAAATTTACATTTGATTAACCTTCATGATTGGGCGTTCAGGATCAAGAAATGATGTGCGTCATCGGTGTGCGTTGCCTGGGGGCGATCTTTTTCGGTTGTTCAAACGAAAAGGAACGCCCCGCGATGGGGGCGTTCCAGCGATGTTCCATAACCGGAAGAGTCCGGCGAGGGCCTTAGTTCTTGGACTTGTCGACCATCTTGCCGGCCGAGATCCAGGGCATCATGGCGCGCAGCTTTTCGCCCGTTTCTTCGATCTGGTGTTCGTCATTGATGCGGCGGGTCGCCTTGAACGACGGCTGGCCGACGGCGTTTTCCAGCATGAAATCACGCACGAACTTGCCGGTCTGGATGTCGGTCAGGACCGCCTTCATCCGTGCCTTTGTCTCATCGTAGGGCAGGATGCGCGGGCCGGAGACGTATTCACCGTATTCGGCGGTGTTCGAGATCGAGTAGTTCATGTTGGCGATGCCGCCTTCGTAGATCAGGTCCACGATCAGCTTCACCTCGTGCAGGCACTCGAAATAGGCCATTTCCGGCTCGTAGCCGGCTTCGACCAGGGTTTCGAAGCCCATGCGGATCAGCTCGACCAAGCCACCGCAGAGAACCGCCTGCTCACCGAAGAGGTCGGTTTCGCACTCTTCGCGGAAGTTGGTTTCGATGATGCCCGACCGGCCGCCGCCGATGGCAGAGCAATAGGACAGGCCGATTTCCAGCGCCTTGCCCGAGGCGTCGTTGTGAACCGCCACAAGGCAGGGCACGCCGCCGCCTTTGGTGTATTCGCCGCGCACGGTGTGGCCGGGGCCCTTGGGCGCCATCATGATGACGTCGACGCCGGGCTTGGGCTCGATCAGGCCGAAGTGCACGTTCAGACCGTGGGCAAAGGCGATGGCGGAGCCTTCCTTCAGGTGGTCGTGGACGTATTTCTTGTAGGTCTCTGCCTGAAGTTCGTCGGGCATGGTGAACATGATCACGTCACACCAGGCGGCCGCCTCGGAGATGCCCATGACCTGCAGGCCTTCGCCTTCGGCCTTGGCGCGCGAGGGCGAGCCTTCGCGCAGCGCCACGCAGACATTCTTGGCGCCGGAGTCGCGCAGGTTCAGCGCGTGGGCGTGGCCCTGGGAGCCGTAGCCCAGGATGGCGACTTTCTTGTCCTTGATCAGGTTCACATCGCAATCGCGATCATAGTAAACGCGCATGTCGGCGCTCCTTCCTTGGTCTTGTTGTTCTGACGCGCACTCTACGCCCGGCGGCGCGAGAGTGTTTGCGTTTTTCGGGTATTTTCGCCAAGAAGAAGCATTAGCATTCGCATAGTTGGGAGATGTTGCGAAAATCATGCTTGATGATACGGACAGGCGCATTCTGCGCCACATGATGGCAGAGCCGGACATGGCCGGTGGGGCTCTGGCCGAACGGGCAGGGGTCACGGCCTCGACCCTGGCGCGGCGGCTGGAGCGGCTGCGCGCGCGCGGCGTGTTGCACGGGCTGCGCGGGGTGATCGACTGGCGGGCGCTGGGCTACGAGGTGGAGGTCAGCCTTCGGGTGACGCTGGACAAGACGCAACCGCGCGCCTTCGACGAGTTCATCGCGGCCGCGCGCGAGGTGCCCGAGGTGCTGGAGATCCAGACATTCCTGGGGCAGGTGGACGTGCGCCTGTCGGTGATCGCGCGGGACATGGCGCATTACCAGCAACTGTATCGGGAGCGCCTGCTGACCCTGCCGCATATCGCCGACATCGAGGCGCTGATGCATGTCGCGCGCGTCAAGGACCGCGAGGCGCTGCCGCTGTGATCGCCCTGGACGACACCGACCGGGCGCTGATCCGCGCGCTGGCGCAGGATGCCACTGCCTCGGCCGGGGCACTGGGGCGCGATCTGGGCCTGTCGCAGCCCGCCTGCTGGCGCCGCATCAAGCGCCTGCGCGAGGCGGGCGTGTTCCGTGCCACCCGGCTGGATGTGGACACGGCGGCGCTGGGCTTTGGCGTGACGGTTTTCCTTGGGGTCAAGCTGGCGACCAAGGGGCGGGTCAGCCTCGAGGATTTCGAACGGGCGGTCAGCGCCATCCCCGAGGTGCAGACGGTGGAACATGTCCTGGGCGCTTATGACTACCGCCTGCGGGTGGTGGCGCGCGACCTGTCGGATTTCGAGCGCGTGCTGCGCCGCCGCATCATGACGCTGCCCGGGGTGGGAAACCTCGACGCCAACGTGCTCCTGAGCGAGGAGCGGCGGCCCGGGCCGCTGGGCTAAACAGGTCTTGTCTTGCCAATGTTTGCGTAGTATTCCTTTGTATGCAGATACTTGGCCGGATTTCTCATGACGGCTATGCGATATTGTGCGTGGTTTTTTCCGGATGTCGTCTTTTATGCTGCGGTGCAGAATTGAACGGGCCTGCAATCGGCGGACCCGCCGCGCAACCGCAGATATCTTGGGGACCATCATGAAAACCATCCTGACCGCCGCCGCCATCGCCTTGACCTCTTCCGCCGCCCTGGCGGGCACCGTTGCCCTGGACAAGGCCGCCGAGGGCGCCACCCTGCACGAGGCCGGTATCGATATGAGCCTCTACTGGACCGAGGCAGAGGGCGGGTTTGAGCTGGTCGCGACCTATGTCACCGATGAAGCCGCAGAGCCCGCCCGCCTGGTCATGCTGCTGCAAGACGGTGACAACGTCACCTTCGGCCTGCCGGACGCGCCGGACGCGACCTTCAAGTTCATCCGCACCGGCGATGTCGTGGTGGTGGCCGGCCATACGCCTCGCACGGAGCTGGTCAGCAACTGATCCTGCGGGTCACGGCCCGAGACTTTGGGAACGGCGGCGCATGCCTTGCGCCGCCGTTTTTCGTATCTGCCCCATTGGTTGGTCTTTTCGCCGCGCGCCGGGCGGGATAGAGCTTTGGGCAAACATGGAGGACCCTATGGCTGCCTTGCTAGACACAGTCGATCCCGACGGGATGGAAGAATTCTCGGTCGTCTTCACCGACCGCTCGCTCAACCACATGTCCGCCGCTTTCCAGGAGGTGATGCGCGACATCTCGGCCATGCTGAAAGAAGTCTATGCCGCCGATGGCGTGGCCGTGGTGCCCGGTGGCGGCACCTACGGGATGGAGGCGGTGGCCCGCCAGTTCGGGCGCGGTGCTGACGTGCTGGTGGTGCGCAACGGCTGGTTCTCCTACCGCTGGTCGCAGATTTTCGAGGCCGGTGCTTTCGCAGGCGAGACCACGGTGATGAAGGCACGCCGCACCGGCAACGCGCCGGATGCGCCCTTTGCCCCCGCGCCGATCGAAGAGGTCGAGGCCAAGATCGCCGAGACGCGCCCCGATGTCGTCTTTGCTCCGCATGTCGAAACCTCGGCCGGGGTGATCCTGCCGGATGACTATGTCACCCGGCTGGCCAAGGCCGCGCATGATGTGGGGGCGCTGATGGTGCTCGACTGCATCGCCTCGGGCTGCGCCTGGGTCGACATGCGCACCACCGGGGTCGACGTGCTGATCTCTGCGCCGCAAAAGGGCTGGTCCTCGACCCCCTGCGCGGGGTTGGTGATGATGTCGGACCGCGCGCTTGCGCGGCTGGAGGAAACCACCTCGGACAGTTTCGCCGTCGACCTGAAGAAATGGTACCAGATCATGCAGGCCTACGAGAACGGCGGCCATGCCTACCACGCCACCATGCCGACAGACGGGTTGCGGTCCTTCCGCGACACGATGGCCGAAACCCGCACCTATGGGTTCGACAAGCTGAAGGCGGCACAATGGGCGCTTGGGGACGCGGTACGGGCGATGTTCGCCGAAAAGGGCGTGACATCCGTCGCTGCAGATGGCTACGGCGCACCGGGCGTGGTGGTCTGCTATACCGCCGATCCGGATATCAAGACGGGCAAGGCTTTTGCGGCCCACGGCATGCAGATCGCGGCGGGTGTGCCGTTGCAATGCGACGAGCCGCCGGAGTTCTCCACCTTCCGCATCGGTCTGTTCGGGCTGGACAAGCTGTACGATGTCGAGGCCACGGTGGCGCGGTTGCGCAAGGTGGTGGACGAGGTTCTGTAGGAGGGGGCTCTGCCCCCGTCGCCCCTGGCGACTCCCCCGGAGGTATTTTGGGCCCAAAGAAACAAGGGCCGCGCGCCAGTCTTCTTTGGTTTTCGAAATACCCTCGGGGGTGAATGGGCCTTGGGCCCAGAGGGGGCAGCGCCCCCTGTCCCCCTATCCGCGCGCGCCCAGTCCCATCTGCATGAGCGAGGTCCGCACCGGCTTGAGGCCATAGAGCGCGTCCAGCCCCTTGGCGCGGATGTCGCGCAGCGGCTGCGCCGAGAGCTGAGAAATGCGGTTCAGCGCGGTGATCCCGGCAACGCGGGCGCGGATATCCGTGATGCGAGAGCGGTGGTAGGCGGACAGCATCTGCGCATCGCCCAGACCCTCGGGGCGGGCCAGTGCCAGGTCGCGCAGGGCGGCGAGATCCTTGAGGCTCATGTTCAGGCCCTGTGCGCCGATGGGGGGCACCACATGCGCCGCCTCGGCCACCAGTGCGAGGCGTTGGGACGACAGGCGTTCCGCCTCTTTCGCGATGATCGGCCAGATCGTGCGACGCGAGGCCAGTTCCAGCGGACCGAAGAGAAAGCACGACCGTTCCGACATTTCCGCCTGGAAAGTCGCGGGGTCCAGATCGAAGAGGCGTTGTGCCTTTGGGCCGTCCTCCATCCAGACCACGGCGGAACAGGGGCGGCCATCGAGGTCAGGCAGGGGAACCAGGGTGAAGGGGCCGCCGGTGCGGTGGATTTCCGTCGAGACGTTGCAATGCGGGATCGGATGCGTGACCGCGAAGGCCAGCGCCTTTTGCCCGAACCGCGTTGTCTTGACGCCGATGCCCGCCGCCTGGCGCATGGGCGATGCGCGTCCGTCCGCCGCCACCACCATCCGGCAGCGCACCTTGCTGCCGTCCGAAAGCGTCACGCGGGCCTCGCCCTCGCGGGTGAAGAGCGCGGTCGTGCCGGTGCCGGGTCGGAAATCGACATTGGCCAGCTCGCCCAGGCGGGCCGCCATTTCCCGCCGCAGCAGCCAGTTGGGCAGGTTCCAGCCAAAGGGGCGGTCCGAAAGGTCGGCGGCGTCGAAATCGCGGGTCACGCGCGGCTCGGCCACCGGGCCGCCCGCATCGACGATCCGCATGACCTGCAACGGCATGGCGTGATCCGCCAGCCGGGACCAGAGGCCGATTTCGTCGAGAAAGGCCTGGGCCGGTTGCAGGAAGGCCGTGGTGCGCAGGTCCGCACCGTCGGCCTCGCGCTCTGTCACCGGCGGGGTGGGGTCGACGCAGAGCGTCGAGAACCCGGCCGAGGCAAAGCCCGCAGCCGCGGTCAGACCCGCGATGCCGCCGCCCGAAATGACGATATCGTAATCCATCTTCACGACTCCTTTGCCGGGACCCTAGGGCGGGTGCGGGGGAATGTGTATCGGGATCGGTGTCGCGCGGGGCGCGGTTTGCGGTCGCGGGGTTACTTGCCGACGGAGATGAGGATCAGCACGACGTAGACCACCGGAACGAGGGCCAGGGCCGTCATCGCAAGCCCGGGAAGGCCGAAAAGCGCGGTCATCGCGGCGCCGGCGCCCACCAGCAAGGCGGCGATCAGGTAGGCCACCTGTTCGGGCGAGATCGCCTTGCGGGGCATGTCCTGGGCGGCGGCGGTTTCGGCACTCGACATATTCGCATCTCCTGATCTGTTCTGATGGTGGAGATAACACTTCGGTGCCCGCCGAACAGGTGCTTAATGTCGCATGCCACATGAAGCTTTTGTGGATCAATTCTCCGCCCGCCTTGGCGGCGCGCTATTTCAACCCGCGCAGGAACGCCACAAGGTCGTCTGTGTGGTGGTGGATGTGGTCCGCCGGGGCCGCCTCGGGCGCGACGTGAACCGTACGCATGCCCATCGCGTGCGGGGCGGCCAGGTTGCGCGGATCGTCCTCGAACATCGCCGCTACTGCCGGGTCCAGCCCGTCGCGGGCAAAGATGCGCTCGAATGCCTCGGGCCGGGGCTTGGGCGTGTATCCTGCGTCTTCGACGCCATAGATCGCGTCAAAGGCGGCCTCCAGCCCGCGCGCCTTGAGCACCTGGGCGGCATAGGGGGCGCTGCCGTTCGTGTAGACGATGCGGCGGCCGGGCAGGGTGGCGATCAGCTCGGCAAGGTGCGGATCGGGGGTCAGCGCGTCGAATGAAATGTCGTGTACGTCCACCAGGTAGTCTTCGGGGTCGACCTCGTGATGGGTCATCAGCCCGGCCAGGGTGGTCCCGTAGCGCGCCCAGTAGTCGCGGCGCAGCTGGGCGGCCTCGTCCCGGGCGGCGCCGGTCACGCGCATGACATAGCTGTTCATGCGCGCCTCGATCTGGTCGAAAAGGCGCACGGCAGGAGAGTAGAGCGTGTTGTCTAGGTCGAAGACCCAGGCCCGCACATGGGCAAATCTGTTCTTGGTCATGTCGAATGCCTACCTTTTGCTCGGTCGCGCGGCAATCCGCGCAGCTTGAACCTGCCATGCTGCTGGCGCTATCGTGGCGCGGTGGACGCAGGGAGGGTTCTATGAGCGAGGTCAAGCCGGCACAGAAAGATGCCTATACGATGATACTCGAAGCCATCGATTCAGGTATCTACAAGCCGGGAGACCGCCTGGTGGAAAGCGAGTTGGCAGAGCGTTTCGGCGTGTCGCGCACGCCGATCCGCGAAGCGTTGCAACGGCTGGAAACCCAGTCGCTCTTGGCGCGCGACGGGCGGTCGCTGATCGTGGCCTCGCTGGATCACAACCAGATGGCCGAACTTTACGCGGTACGCTCCGAGCTGGAGGGGCTGGCCGCGCGGCTGGCGGCAAGGCACGCCACCGAGGAAGAGGTGCGGGTGCTGCGCGACATGATCGAAGAGGATCGCGCCCTGTTGAACGACCCGGCGGCGATGGCGCGCGCCAACCGGCGGTTCCACCGGATGATCCACCTGGCTTCGCACAATCGCTACCTGGTGCAGCAACTGGACCTTGTCTATCGGTCGATGGCGCTGATGGCGACAACCTCGCTGGCAGCGAAGGGGCGGGGCGAGATCGCGCTGGGCGAACACCAGGCCATTGTCGATGCGGTTTCCAAGCGGGACGAGGACGCCGCCTACCGTGCGCTGCGCGACCATATCTCGACCGCGTTCATCACTCGCCTGAAACAGGACAACGCCGAGCACATGACGGTGTGACCTCGGCCTCAGCCCTCGGGCGGCAGGTCCGATCCGGGGCGGTCCGGGGCCGAGCGGCCATGCTGGGTCTTGTCCCAGTAGAAGGGGTTGCGCAGGGTTTCCCAAAGCGCCTTGTAGATCGCCAGTGTTCCCAGCGGGAAATAGGCGAAGAGCGTCGGCACCCAGGCAAAGAGCGCGCGGTGCGGGCTACGGGCCAGCGCGGCAAGGCCGATCAAGATCGACACCGCCTCGGCGCTGAGAAAAAGCGTCGTCAGACCTAGGATCAGGGGGCGCGAGAGGTGTGGGTCCAGCGGGTGCGGCAGCCCCATCAGGATCAGCCAGAAGGACCACAGAACCGGCGCAAGCGCGAATTGCACCAGTGTCGTCAGGAAAAGCAACTGCACCCCGACAAAGCGTTTCGGGCCGAGATCGCGCCATAGCCTGCGCGGGTTGCGGGTATGGACCCACCAGGTGATCCCGTAGCCCTTGAGCCAGCGAGACCGCTGCTTGATCCAGGGCCAGAAGCGGTTGTTGGCCTCCTCGCGGGTGACGCTGGAAATCAGTTCGGTCCGAAACCCGTGCCGCGCAAGGCGCACGCCAAGGTCGGCGTCCTCGGTCACGTTATGCGCGTCCCAGCCGCAGACCTTTTCCAGAACCTCGCGGCGAAAGAACACCGTCGTTCCGCCCAGTGGCACGACAAAGCCCAGACGGGACAGGCCGGGTAGCAGGATGCGGAACCAGCTGGCGTATTCGATGGTGAAACAGCGCGACAGCCAGTTGGCGCGCGGATTGTAGTAGTCGAGGATGCCCTGCAGGCAGCCGACCTCGGCCCGGGCGCGGGCAAAATGGCCCGCGACGCGGGTGATCTGGTCGGGGGCGGGGGCATCCTCGGCATCGTAGATTCCGACGATCTGCCCGCGGGTGAACCGGTAGGCATAGTTCAGCGCCCGGGGCTTGGTCGTGATCCGGCCGGGGGGCACGGTGATCGTGCGCATCCAGGGCGGCAGACGGGTGCGGGACAGGGTTTCGCGGGTCAGCTGGTCCTCGGCCTCCAGCACCAGAACGACATCCAGCAGGGCCTTGGGGTAGGAGAGCCGCGACAGGCGTTTGACCAGCGTCTGGGCGATGTCCTCTTCGCGAAAGAGCGGCACCAGGATCGAGACAAGCGGCGGGTCCGCGGGCAGGGTGGCATGGACCGGCGGAGCGCGCCGGGGCAGGGCGGCGAGGGCCGCCAGCTTCATCAGTTGCGCCAGCACCAGGGATCCCAGCGCCAGAAGCAGCGCGGCCCCGAACAGCAGGCGCGGCGCCAACAGCAGCAACACCAGGCAGAGGAGGCCCGCGCCAATCGCCAGCATCCGCGTGCGCGGGGTCATCCGGTTCAGGTCGCGGCAGCTGTCCTCGTCGGGGACCCATGTCTCGGCAGCCTCTGCCAGCCGGGCGCCGGCCCGGGCCGAGATCTCGGCGTGAATGTCGGCCTCCAGCGCCAGCGCCATGACGACGGGGCCGATGTCGGGCGGCAAGAGCGGCAGCAGGTCGGGGAAATCATCTGGTCGGGAGGTGGCCAGCAGCAGAGTGTCGCCCACGCGCATCCAGGGCAGGACCCCGTGCTCCAGGCAGAACTCCGGCGGCAGCCGGTCGATGACGGCGGGGACGGGCGGGCTGTCGCGGCGGCGCAGGACCAGGGCGCCGAAATGCTGCGCCTGCGCCTCCAGCACCTCCTCGCGAGAGGCGATGGCCTCTGCCACGACGACTTGGGGCACCGATTGGCCGATGCGGCTGGCCTCGGCCATCGCGCCCAACATCTCGGTCGGTGCGACGCGACCCTCCTCCATCAGGATATGGCTGATGGGCTGGCCTCGTCGGGCCTTTGCCTGGGCCAGCTTGGCCTCGGCCAGATGCAGGCGGTGCTCTGACATGCCGCGTCCCGGTAAACTCGGTTACCGGAACCTTCACACGCCTTTGGTAAACGAATGCTTAACCAAACAAGGCAGTTTGGCGGCAAACTGCCGCCAAACGATTAACAGACCGCGTTTTTTTCCGAGAAGCCGGTGCTCAGGCTGCGTCCATCGAGGCGGCGAAGCGCTCGAACAGGTAGAAACTGTCCTGCGGGCCGGGGCTTGCCTCGGGGTGATGCTGCACGCTGAACACCGGGCGGTCGGCCAAGCGGATGCCACAGTTGGACCCGTCGAACAGCGAGATATGCGTTTCCAGCACCCCTTGCGGCAAGGTCTGGCTGTCGACGGCAAAGCCGTGGTTCATCGAGGTGATCTCGACCTTGCCCGTATCCATGTCCTTGACGGGATGGTTCGCGCCGTGGTGGCCGTGGTTCATCTTGATCGTCTTGGCGCCCACCGCGAGGGCCAGCATCTGGTGCCCGAGGCAGATGCCGAAGACCGGCAGCTTGGTGTCGGACAGCAGCCGCTGGATCATCGGCACCGCGTAGGCGCCGGTGGCCGCAGGGTCGCCGGGGCCGTTCGACAGGAAAACGCCGTCCGGCTCATGCGCCATGACGTCGTCGAAGGTGGCGGTGGCGGGCAGGACCGTGACCTCGCAACCGGCCGAGGCAAGGCAGCGCAGGATATTGCGCTTGGCGCCGTAATCCACGGCGACGACCTTGTACCGCGCCTGTTCCTGCCGCTGGTAGCCTTCGGGCCAGGCCCAACGCATCTCGTCCCAGCGATAGCTTTGTGCGCAGGTCACATCCAGCGCCAGGTCCAGCCCTTCAAGCCCCGGGAAACCGCGCGCCGCGGCAACCAGCGCCTCGGTGTCGAAGTTGCCGTCGGGATCGTGGGCCAGCGCCACATGCGGCGCGCCTTGCTGACGGATGGCGCGGGTCAGGCGGCGGGTGTCGATGCCGCCGATGGCGATGCGTCCGCGTGCCGCCAGCCAGTCGCCCAGTTCCTGCGCCGCGCGCCAGTTCGAGCTTTGCGTCGGCATCCATTTCACGACCATGCCCGCCGCCACCGGGTCACCGGTCTCGTCATCGTCGGGGTTCACGCCGACGTTGCCGATATGTGGAAAGGTGAAGGTGACGATCTGGCCCGCGTAGGACGGATCGGTCATGATCTCCTGGTAGCCGGACATCGCGGTGTTGAAGCACAGCTCTGCCGTGGTCTGGCCGGTGGCGCCGAAGCCGGTGCCATAGAAAAGCGTCCCGTCGGCAAGGGCAAGGCAGGCGGTCGGGCGTGCGTGGGCAGCAGGCATGGCAGATCTCCGGGTGGCGGCAAATTGGCCGGAACCTAAGGCCGCCCGGGGCGCTGGTCAAGTGCTTGATGGAAAACAAAAGTCATTGATTATCAGAGGGTTGGCGCAAAAATGCTGCGCTTGCAACAGGGGGCGTCCTGAAGTAGTGTCACAAATTCATGAACCGTGAGGGGATAAGGTCATGGAACTGCGTGCAAAGGTGAACGCGGCGGTCAAGCAGGCGATGAAGGACAAGGCGCAGGATCGCCTTTCGACGCTGCGCCTGATCAACGCCGCCATCAAGGATCGCGACATCGCCGTCCGCGGGGAAGGCAACGAGACCGGGGTCGATGACACCGAGGTGCTGGCCATCCTTGGCAAGATGGTCAAGCAGCGCCGCGAAAGCGCCAAAAGCTATGAAGAGGCGGGCCGGCTGGACCTGGCCGAACGCGAAACCGCCGAGATCGAGGTGATCGAGGAATTCCTGCCGCGCGCATTGAACGACAAGGAGGTCGCCAAGGCGATCGACGCGGCAATGGCCGAGGTCGGCGCGGAATCGATCCGCGACATGGGCCGTGTCATGGGCGTGCTAAAGTCGAAATACACGGGCCAGATGGATTTCGGGTCTGTCGGCCCCCGGGTAAAGGACCGGCTGTCGGCCTGACCGAAGGCGGTCCGACGGAATCAAAAAGGGCCGCCTTTCGGGGCGGCCTTTTTTCTTGTCCGGGTCAGGCTCGTCCGGGTCAGGCGGTTGCTTCGGCCGTGTCGTCGCCGATCTCTGGCACCGGGAAGCCATCGGCGATCAGCGCCAGTTCCGAGGGGTCGTCGATGCGGAAGCGTTCCACGAAGCGCGTCTTGAAGCTGACCCGCCCGCGCCGCGCGCCGAAATTCTCTCCGTGGTTCAGGACATAGAGGACCGCCGGTTGCGACAGCGGTGCCAGCGTGCGCCCGGCCAGCGCGGCAAGGTAAGGGAACATCCGGTGTTCGTGCTGTGTCATCGCCTGCAGGAAGGCGGTGCTTTGCTGCAGGTCCGGGTCATGGGCCAGCGCCGCGCAGGAACCGCAGAGCTTCCAGAAGGGCTTGCGCAGGGGCTGACGTAGCGAAGGGCGGTCGGCCAGGGCGATAGTCCCGGTCGCATCGTCCATGACAAAGCCGGATTGCACGAGGTAGCCGCCCGGCGCCTGGCGGCGCAGCATCTCGCGCACGCTGCCCTGGCGCAGCAGGTCGTCGGCGTCGAAGCTCATGACATAGGCGGGCGGCAGATCCATCTCGTCCAGGTGGGCGGTCAGCGCGGCCAGCTTCAGCCACTTGTCATTTCCCGGTTCCGGCGCCGAGAAGGGCAGGAAGGTGATGCGCGGATCGTCGGGCAGGGGCGGGCGTTCCTGGCAGCAGATCACCGCCTGCCAGTTGGGATCATCCTGCGCGATGAAACAGTCCAGTGTCGCCGAGAGCCTGTCGGCCACGGCCTCCCAGTCGCCGACATGGTCCGGGCCCACCAGCGGGATCAGGAAGACCACGCGCTTGCGCAGCGGCGGGACGCGGGCGGCCAGCGCGTCGCGCAGGCGCAGGGCGGCGGCCTCGCTGGGGGCCGGGGTCAGCCGGTCGATCCAGGCTTCGCGGTTCAGGGCCACCGACAGCCGCATCGCGGCCCGGTGCCATTTCGGGGTAGCGGGGACCTGCGCCATGCTTTTGCCCTTCAGGGATTGGCCGCGCGGCGCACCGCGTCGGTCAGGTCGTTGAACAGGGAACGGCGTTCCTCTTCGCTCAGGAAGGCGCCGATCTCGACCTCGCGGCCATTGCCCTTGAGCGTGACGTAGTAGGGCACCGGCCCTCCGGCCTCGTGGCAGGCGACCTTGACCCAGTAGGTGTTGCTTTCCCAGTCCTGGGTGTCGCCCTTGGGATTGGTGCGGGTCAGATGCGTGACCTCGGGCGTGACGGTCAGCACCTCCAGGATACGGCGGTCGCGCTGGTTGCGGCGCAGTGCGTAATAAAGCGCCGCGGTCGCCGCCAGCATGAAGGGCAGGAGGCCCCATAGCACCGCCGTCCCGATCACGCTGTAGAGCGGCACCGAGGCAAAGAGGAAAAAGCCCAGGATCATCGCGGCAAAGCCTTCGGCCGACAGGGAATTATGCGGCCAGAGCTGCAGGACCTGTGAAGCTTCGCGGGGGGGCGTTGTCCAGTGGTAGGGCATGGATCCGTCGGAAAATGGGCCCGGTCTCACCCCGGGTTGAATTCATCAGGCTGGATATACAGCAGAATTGTTGTGGGTCAAAGTCCGGGTTCCCGGGGAAATGCTAAGGTCGGTGTCGCAGAACCGGGAGGATGACAGGATGTGCGTCACGGAACAAAGGCATGACAGGCGGCATTGGGCTCGCGGGCTGGCCACAGGTGCCCTTGTGCTGGCCCTGGCAGGGGGCGCGGCCTGCGCGGATGTGGTCGATGCGCGACGCCAGATCGACGATCACGTCGCGCGTGCCTTTGCGCAGGGATGGGTGATGCCGGGAGTGCGCGACCTCGATCGCTATCACGGCGACGACCTGGTGGAATTGCAGCAGGTGCTGGACATGACCGGGGGCGACGATTGCGCCAGGGCGGTGATGACGGCGCTCTACCTGGATGCCCATCTGCCGCCGGACATGGATGTCCTGTTCGACGATTACGCCATGTCCCTGTTGGCGATCTGGAAGATGCCGGACGAATGGGACCTGCTGTCGCTCATGGCCTCTGGCTGGACCAAGGTAGTGCTGGATGGTGCGAACACCGGGCGCAAACTGGTGCTGACCCCGGATGCGATCCTGGAGGCGAACCGGCAGCGCGTGGCCCAGAACCGGGCCCGCTGGGTTCAGGAGATGGTGCAGCACGCGCTGATGAACGGTTGGGACGGGAACGTGGTGCAGCGCGCGCAGCAGATGCTGCGCGACAAGGCTGCCCGCAACGTGGCAGAGATCGAAGCCGAAATGGTGCTGGCCGCGGAGGCGATGAAGGCGCCGCTGGCAGCACGCGATGCGGCCTATGCAGAAGCGGACCGGCAGTTTCGCAAGGCCTACGAGGAAATATTCGGTCCGCCGGACGTGCAGGGCGCGGTGCCCGAGCGTGACGTCGGCAACGATGAGCGGCTGCGCATCATCGAAAACGTCCGCGACGACGCCAGGGCCGTCGCGGATCGGGCCTTTGACGCGGCCCTGTCCAAGATAGAGGCGCGGCGTAACCGAGAGGTCGGCATCGACCTGCAGGAGGTGGCGCAGGCCCGGCTGCAGAGCCTTGCGCTGTCGCACTACGTCCTGCCGATCATCGAGGGGCGCTGCGCCGAGATTGCGCAGCGCATGAGCCTGGCCGATCCGGCTCCGCAGCCGGTGCGGGACGATCCGGGCCCGGCCGCGCCGCAGGGCGGGCATTGGGCGATGGTCTCGCAGGGGGGGATGACGACCTTTACCGACAACAACAGCTGTTACGAGCCGAAAGGATCGGTCGGTGCCGGCAGCGGTCAGTTTTCCCACAGCAAGCCGCGCTGTGGCGATGCCTGGGACGCCTTTGTCGTGACCTATACCTGGGCCGCGCCGCCCCCTTACCTCGTTCCGGGCCAGGAGGTGCCGCTCTCGGCCAGCGTGCAGGGGGACTATGCCGCCGGCTGGGGGCACGGCGGGCTGTTCTACTACTACGGCACAGAGGGCGAAAACTGTGCCAAGGGCTCTCGGGCCACGGTGGACATCGTCAAGGACCGCACCGACGGGTTCATCGGCACCGCCTACAACCAGGCGCCCTCTGCCGCGTGGAGCGGGACGTTCGCGCCGCCCGAGGGCGCGCGCTACAAGGATGGCCGTTTCCAGATGACGGTCACGCTGCAGCCGCTGGGCTGCTATCGTTACGTCTATGAATGGCGCGAGTGAGCGTCACGCCTTGAAACAGGCTCCCGCGGGTCGCGGAGTCCTTTCGCGGGGCGCGGTCGCTCCGGGTCCGCGGGCGGGATATCGGGGTCAGCTTCCGACCGGCCCGCGTTTGAGACGAAGCCAGATCTGGTAGGCCGCAAGGCCAAGGAACCCGGCTATGCCGACGAAGCTGGTGATGCGGACAGCCTGTCTCATCTTGGCTGTGTGGTCGGCCATGCGGCGGGCGAAATCGTCCTGGATTTCCGCCGGGATATGGCTGAACGTCGGGGTGCCAAGTCCATAGACGAGGTCGTGTTCCGTGAGCGTGTACAGCGTGCCCAGCATCAACAGCGCGAGTGCATGTGGCATTCGCAATGCCTGCGTCTGAGCCAGCCCGACGTAGATCGCAGCGCCGCCCACCGTCAGCATGGCGTTGCGCATGAAGATCGGCTGGAGCACTTCAGGATCCTGCGGGTCGATCAGGCCGGCATCGACAACGATCCGGGGGGCCACCGGCGCCCCGATGACCACCAGAACCGCCAGGACCAGCGACACGCCCACCGTCCAGAACACCAGCACATGCGGCCAGCGATGCCGGGACAGGGCGCATGGAATGATGGCAAGCGCGAATAGCAGGGCATAGTAGAAGATCATGACAGGCCCCTTTCATGTGAAAAGGCCCCGCGTTGGCGGGGCCTTTCTTGTCTTGGTCAAGCCCGGGCGCTTAATGCGCGTGGCCCTTGTCCCAGTCTTCCTGCTTCGGCAGCTGCTCGAAGGTGTGCTCCGGCGGCGGCGAGGGCAGGGTCCATTCCAGCGTGTCCGCGTACTCGTTCCAGGGGTTCGCCTGGTTGGCGCGGGCGCCACGGGTCAGGGCGTGGAACATGATCCCGAAGAACAGCAGGAACGATGCGAAGGACAGCAGCGCACCCCAGCTGGAGATGTAGTTCCATGTGGCGAATGCCTCGGGGTAGTCGATGTACCGGCGCGGCATGCCCTGGCGACCCAGGAAGTGCTGCGGGAAGAAGGTCAGGTTCGCACCGATGAACATCATCCAGAAGTGGATCTTGCCCCAGAACTCGGAATACATCCGGCCGCTCATCTTCGGGAAGTAGAAGTAGACGCCCGCGAAGATCGCGAAGACGGCACCCAGGCTCATCACGTAGTGGAAGTGCGCCACGACGTAATAGGTGTCATGGTAGGCACGGTCGACGCCCGCCTGGCTCAGCACCACGCCGGTCACGCCGCCGACGGTGAAGAGGAACAGGAAGCCGAAGGCCCAGAGCATCGGGGTCTTCATCTCGATCGAGCCGCCCCACATGGTGGCGATCCAGCTGAACACCTTCACGCCCGTTGGCACCGCGATGACCATTGTGGCCAGCATGAAGTAGCTCTGCTGGGTCAGCGACATGCCGACGGTGTACATGTGGTGTGCCCAGACGACGAACCCCAGCGCGCCGATGGCGATGATCGCCCAGACCATCGGCAGGTAGCCGAAGATCGGCTTGCGCGAGAAGGTCGCGATGACGTGGCTGATGATGCCGAAACCGGGCACGATCACGATGTAGACCTCGGGGTGACCGAAGAACCACAGGATGTGCTGGTAAAGGATCGGATCGCCGCCGCCGGCCGGATCGAAGAAGGTCGTGCCGAAGTTACGGTCCGTCAGGAGCATGGTGATCGCGCCGGCCAGAACGGGCAGCGACAGCAGGATCAGCCAGGAGGTGACGAAGATCGCCCAGGAGAACAGCGGCACCTTGAACAGGGTCATGCCCGGGGTCCGCATGTTCAGGAAGGTGGTGATCATGTTGATCGCGCCCAGGATCGACGACGCGCCCGAGACGTGGACGGCGAAGATCGCCAGGTCCATCGACATGCCGCCTTCGTTGACCGAGAGCGGCGGGTAAAGCACCCAGCCCACGCCGGAGCCCAGCTGGTTGTTGCCGCCCGGTGCGAAGACAGAGCAGACCGCCAGGGTGGACCCCGCGACATACAGCCAGAACGACAGGTTGTTCATCCGCGGGAACGCCATATCCGGCGCGCCGATCTGCAGCGGCATGAAGTAGTTGCCGAAACCGCCGAACAGTGCCGGAATGACCACGAAGAACATCATCAGGATGCCGTGGCCGGTGATCAGCACGTTCCAGAGGTGGCCGTTGGGTGTACAGTTCTCGACCGCCGTCGGCAGGAAGCGCATGCCCTCCATGCACATGTACTGAACGCCCGGCGACATGAGTTCCATGCGCATGTAAACGGTGAAAACGACCGAAATGAGCCCGACGAACGCGGAGACGATCAGGTACAGAATCCCGATGTCCTTGTGGTTCGTCGACATGAACCAGCGGGTAAAGAACCCGCGGTTGTCTTCGTGCTCGTGGCCGTGAATGGCTGCATCTGCCATTGTTTGCCTCCTGCTGATCCCTAGGCGTCGCACAAGGGCGGGGAATCCACCCGCGCGCGACGTTCGTTTCACGTTTTAGAATGTGACCAATAGGGCGGCAATGGCCGGATTTGACGCAGATCAAATCTTTTTGTCGCACCTTGGTCGCATGCGCGGGCGGTGTTTCGTCAGAAACCGAGGTCGCCTCCATGCGGACCGTTGTCCGTTTCCTGCAAGGACCCTTCCCGATCACCCCT
This sequence comes from Antarctobacter albus, assembly GCF_900101505.1. Classification (GTDB taxonomy): domain Bacteria; phylum Pseudomonadota; class Alphaproteobacteria; order Rhodobacterales; family Rhodobacteraceae; genus Antarctobacter; species Antarctobacter albus. The sequence goes on along the minus strand of NZ_FMZI01000004.1, from coordinate 143,346 downwards.
GGCAACCGCTGTCGATGTGTCATGGTTTGCCAGAGTGGCAGGCCGGGCGCTTGTCGCGCAGTTGTCGTCACAGGTTTGCCTGTTCCGCGACCTTTCCTCGGAGGGTCAGGTATTCCTTACGGTCAGGGTTTCCCGACTTTCGTCCGTCGGGGCCGCCAGCCTAATGTCCGGTCATCGAGAACACGAACATCCCGAGGGGAGGGATCACGATGGCCTACTACGACAGCAGCTTTGACGCCAACCGCACCACCCTGCGCCAGCGCATTGCGCGTCTGTTCGAGACCCCCTTCGACCGCCGTTACCGCAAACGCACCGCCCGCATCGACGAACTGCGCATGCTATCGGATGCCGAATTGTCGCGGCGCGGCATTGCCCGCGAGGACATCCTCTTTCACGTCTTTTCGGGCAAGGCCTGATCCGCCGACGTGACGCCGCGCGACGCGGCGACAAGGTTTCACTGACCAAATCCTTTTCCGGGCTTTCCGCCCATCCATTCTTTCCATGATTGTCTAAGGGGGCGTTGTGAGTGCGCCCCCTTTTTTCATGCCCGGCTCCCGCGACTGCCGTCTGTACCGGGCACGGGGTCCGGTATACCCGACGGTCCGGCATTCCCGACTTATGGGGCGGACGGCCACCCCCTAGATTGAACCCATCTGCCGCACACCGCATCACCCAAACGGGGGAGTTCAAGATGGCCTATTTCGACAACAGCTTCGTTTCCAGCCGTGCCACCCTGCGCCAGCGCCTCGCGCGCGCCTTCGAGACACCCTTTGACCGCCGCTATCGCCAGCGCACCGCCCGCATCGACGCCTTGCGCGCGCTGTCGGATGCCGAACTGGCACAGCGGGGCATCGCCCGCGAAGACATCCTCTTTCACGTCTTTTCCGGCAAACCCTGAGACAGCCGGTCCGGGCCTGCTGCCGCTCCGGCCCTGACCGAGGAATGATTTGCAAGCACCTGAACATTTAAGACATCGGCGGGGGAAATTTGATCTGCCCCCGGGGGCGAGGACAGCAGTCCTTGCCCTTTTTCATGTCCGCGTCATGCCTGCAGGGGCCGCAGGTTTCCCCCGGCCATTGCGTCCGCGACCTGGGCGGCCTACCTTCGGACCATCGGCAGAAGGAGAGATATGCGCAGCGCCCCAGTCTGAACCGCATCGGGCGGCTTGCCCCGGCACCAGACGTGCCGGACCTGTATGCATATCCAAAATTCTGTGGAGTTCTCATGAAGAACGAAACCTGCGTGATCCGGCCTTTCGACATGGCCACGGACATCGAATCCCTGTCGGCCATCTGGTTCGACGCGTCTCTCGCCGCGCATTCCTTTCTTGGCCATGCGCGCCTTCTCGAACAGCGAAAGCTGATCGAGGATCTTTACCTGCCCTCATCCGAAACATGGGTTGCCTGTCGGCAGGAAACCCCGGTCGGGTTCATCAGCCTGTTGGACAGGTTCATCGGCGGTCTGTTTGTCAGCCCCGGTTACCACGGGCGGGGCATAGGCCGCCGCCTGGTTGACCGGGCACTGACGCTCAAGGGCTCGCTTTCACTGGATGTCTATACGCGCAACGATCAGGCCTGTGCCTTTTACGCGGCGCTGGGATTCCGGGAAATGTCCAGGCGGCCGACGGACGACCATGGGCTGCCTTTCGAAATCGCGCATTTGCAGCTGAACCCGTGAAGGACCGGTCGGGCGGCAGATTGCTGCCCGGCCGTGTCTTTCGGATCAGGCCGTATCTTTGGCGGGCTCGGCCATGACCGCGTCGAACTGCGTCCTCAGCGCCACGTCCAGGTCGTCCATCGTCACCGGCAGACCGAGATCCACCAGGCTCGTCACGCCGAAATCACTGATGCCGCAGGGCACGATGCCTTCGAAATGCTCCAGCTCCGGTTCCACGTTGATCGAGATGCCGTGAAAGCTGACCCAGCGGCGCAGGCGGATGCCGATGGCGGCGATCTTGTCTTCTGCCGTGCGCCCGTCCGCCAGCGGCGGCTTCTCGGGGCGTTCGATCCAGACACCGACGCGGCCCTCGCGGATATGTCCGACAAGGTTGAATTCCGCCAGCGTGGCGATCACCCAGGCCTCGAGGTCCTGCACGAAGCGGCGGATGTCGCGGCCCCGCTTGTTGAGGTCCAGCATGACATAGACGACGCGCTGGCCGGGGCCGTGATAGGTATATTGCCCGCCGCGCTTGGAGGTATAGACCGGAAAGCGGTCAGGGTCTTTCAGATCCTCCACTCTGGCCGAGGTGCCAGCGGTATAAAGGGGCGGGTGCTCAAGCAGCCAGATGCACTCGTCCGCGCGCCCTTCGGCGATGGCGCCGGCGCGGTCCTCCATGAAGGCAAGCGCCTCTTCGTAGGGCACCAGTCCGTCGCTGATCTTCCATTCCATGCCTGTCACCGGGGCCAGAGCCCCGCCTCCCTGATCCTGGGCAGATCCGCCCGGTCTCCTGCGCGGTGCCTGCCAGATCCCTGGCCGCCCGATGCAACCTCTGGACCGGGTCGGCCGACGTGCTGTGCGCTGCGACGATCCTGTCCGAGTGTGGCCTCGACGGCCGTTCAAATCCCCGCGCTTTGCGGAGGATCACATAATGACATTCCGTGCAAGGCGCCACCAGCGGGCGACCGCAACAGGCCGGGCAGGGAGAGTTTGTGTGTGGAGCGGGATTTTGTCGTTTTTCCTCTTCACATCGTCCCCGCGCTTCGCTAGAGACCCTCCCACCAAGTCAGGACAGTGCGGTCGTGGCGGAATTGGTAGACGCGCAGCGTTGAGGTCGCTGTGGGGTAACTCCCGTGGAAGTTCGAGTCTTCTCGACCGCACCATTTCACTCCGGAAAATGCAGATGTTTCGTGCCGGCGCCAAGGGCGCCCTGGCACCGTTTGGTCTGTTCGACTGGCGGGAGCGGTTGGATTGTGGCCTTTCGTCCTTCTCCGTCGCACCCAAAATGTGAAACTGAAGCCTCAAAAAATTAAACGATAGATCCGTTTGTGGTTTGGGGCGCATTTCTTTTGGTTGGCACGGCGTCATGCCCGGCGACCTCGCAAGACAACCAAAGGAGAAAAGAGATGAAGGGTAACGCGATCTGGCTGGCGATTGCCGATACCGCCGATGGCAACGCGAAAAAGGCGGCTGCGATCCGCGAGACCGACCGTGTTCCGGCCTTGCCCGGTTTCGGCAAGGCGCTGGCGACAAACCGTTATGCCGCCTTCAACGTCAGCTGGCACCTGCTGGTGGCCGACCTCGAGCGGCTGCCCGAAACCGTGCCGGACATGCCGACGCCGGAGGCCAGCGAGAGCCTTTTGGCCCGCAAGCGGTCCGAGTTCCGCCAGACAGGGGTCAGCGATCCCGTCCTGACCGCGCCGATCCTCTACACGGTTCGGTTCAAGGTCCCGCAAGCGTTCCACGAGGAATTCAAGGCCTGGTACGATCAGGAACATATTCCGATGATCCTGGAATGCCCCGACTGGGCGGGCAGCGCGCACTACAGCTTTGAGAACAGTGAATGGACCCACCTGGCCATGCACTATGTCACCAGCGCCGATGTGCTGGACGGCCCGGCGATGCGGGCGGCGCGCAAGACGCCCTGGCGCGACAAGTTCCTGGAACACGACTGGTTCGGCAAGGTCGACAAGTCGTTCCACTTTCGTGAGAACCCGCCGGCCTGACACGCGGGTGTGCTGCAAATGCAAAAAGGGCGCCGGTTGCAACCGGCGCCCGTTCTTCCGTCCGGATGGGCCGGTCAGCGTTTCTCGGCAAAGCTCCGGCCGATGATCTGGCGGTGAATCTCGTTGGCGCCTTCCCAGATCTGGCTGATCTTGGCGTCGCGCATCAGCCGCTCGACGCGGTAGTCGCGGGTATAGCGATGGCCGCCATGCAGCAGGACCGCGTTGGTACTCCTTCAAGATGCCAATGACCTGCCCTTCGCTGAAACGGCTTTTCCGCATCGTCTGTCTCCTCGTTTGGAGAACAGGCTAATCTCAAACCGCAGACTTTTCAGGGGAGCAGGACAGTCGTTGACATAGGCGATGGCGTCTTCGAAGGCCGCGCGGGCAATGCCCAGGGCCTGCGCGGCGACGCTGGGCCGGGACTTTCTGAGGAAGTCGTACAACATCTTCAGGCCCTCGCCGGGCTTGCCCAACAGGTTGGCGCGCGGGATGCGGCAATTGATGAACGACAGGGCGGCGGTGCTGGACGCGCGCGAGCCCATCTTCTTGTCCGTGCCGATCACCTCGAACCCCGGCGCGCCCTTTTCGATCGCCGCCACCGAAATCGCATCGCGTCCGTCGCCCAGTTCTGCCCATTTGCCGAACAGCACGATGATGTCGGCCACGTCGCCATTGGTGATGAAGATCTTGGGGCCGTTGACCACGATCTCGTCCTCGTCCTCGCGGAAGGTGGTCTTCATGCCCGTGGCATCGGACCCGGCGCTGGGTTCGGTCAGCGCCAGCGCGGCCAGCCCGCCGTTGACGATCACCGGCAGCCAGCGGTTCTTCTGGTCGTGGCTGGCGAAATCCACCAATGGGCTGATGGCGTGGAAATTCGTTGCCCAGACGATCCCGGTCGAGGCACAGGCCTTCGGCACTTCGCGGCAGATGGCGAGACAGGCGGGGCAGGACAACCCGGCACCCTGGTAGCCCGGGGGCGATCTGTTCGGCGCAGAGGCGCTGCACGCTCTGCAGGAACATCTGTTCCTCTTCCGGGGTTTCGATGGCGGGGTCGAGTTTTTCGAATACGTTCATGGGAAACCTCAGAGGCTGATGCCGTGGCTGCCGTCGACGAAGATCGTCTCGCCGGTCAGGAAAGGAACCTTGCCCGAAACCAACGTGCCGACGAGTCCGACGAGCGCGGCGATTTCGTCGACCCGACCGGGCCGCTTGAGAACGCTGCGGGCCGAGACCTGGGCGCGCCCCTCGGGCGAGGACAGGTAGTCCGTGTTGATGTCGGTCTCGATATAGCCGGGTGCCACGTTGACGGCAGAGACCCCGTAGCGTCCCCATTCCGCGGCCAGGCAGCGCGTGATCGGGCGGCCTTGGAGGCGCAATAGGCGGTGCTCTGCTTGGCGCCAAGGCGTTCGAAGAAGGCGCCGATGTTGACGATCACGCCGACGCCCGAGTCGCGCGGCTAGGGCAGGGTATCGGGGCTGGCGGTAAAGAGCACCGTGGCGTTGATCGACATCACCTTCTCGAATTCCTCCGCGGTCATCCCGGAGGACTTGCGCAGTTCATGCACGCCCGCGTTGTTGACCAGCCCGGGCAATGTCGCCGAAACGGTCCGAGGTCTGGCGCAGTGCCTCGGCAAAACCGGCCTCGTCGGCGATGTCGCAGGCGATCGGGTAGAAACGGCGGCGAAGGTCTTCATGCGCGCCCTCGGGCAGGTCCGGCATAGCGCCGCTGCGTGACAGGCAGGCGACGTTCACGCCCTCTTCGACAAGGGCAGCGGCGATGGCGGCGCCGATGCCCCGGCTTGCGCCGGTGACGACGATCGCGCCGTGGGTGGATGTGGGTACCATGTCAGTGTCCGAATTTTCTGGTGTCGGGGGCGCGCTTCTTGCCGACGATATCCTCGAGCTACCAGGTGCCATAGCCGGCGTCGAAGGACCCCATCATCGGCCCCACCTGGCGGAAGACGGCGCTGCGCTTGGCCTCGGTCATGTCGCAGACCATCTGCAGCAGGTTGCCGCCGCCCACGGCAGAGCCGTTGATCGCCGCGATCACCGGTTACTGCAACCGTTCAATGGCCTCGAACATCTCCAGCGTCGGAACGACGCCGGGATAGAGGTTTGTGCCTTCCAGGTCACCCTTCTCGCCGCCGATGCAGAAGAACTTGTCGCCCGCGCCGGTCAGAACGACGGCCCGGGTGCGGGTCTCGTTGCGGATGTCCTCAATGCAGTCGCGCAGCTGGCGGCAGGGTGTCGGGGTGAACATGTTGGCGTTGTCGGGGCGGTTCAGGGTGATGACCGCCACCGGGCCAACCTCTTCGTAGAGGATCGTTTCGAAGTCGCGCTTTCCGGTCATATGATGTTCTCACTCTTCAGGTTTTCGATGGCGGCCTCGTCCAGGCCCAGCTTGTCGCGCAGCACGTCTGCGGAATGTTCGCCCAGCCCCGGGGGCAGGCTCTCGATCCCGGATGGGGCGCCGTCCATGCGGATGCTCAGGTCCACCTGCGGCAGCGGGCCGTTTTTCATGTCGACCGCGTAGATGAAGCCGCGTTCGTGCAGGACCGGGTCCTGCGCCAGCTGGTCCAGCCAGTTGATCGGACCGGCGGGCACGCCGCGGGCCTGGAACAGGTCCAGCCATTCGCGCGCGGTGCGGGTGACAAGGATGGTGCCGATCTCGGCCACCAGGCGGGCGCGCTGCTGGGCGCGGTTCTCGTTGCGGCGAAAGGCCTCGTCATCGATCCACTCGGACCGGTCGGCGATCTCGCAGAAGCGGCGCCAGACATTGTCGTTGGCCAACCCCAGGGTGATCGGGTCGTCCGCGGTATCTAAGACCTGGTAGACCGCGATCAAGCTGTCGCGCGCCCCGCTGCGGCGGGGCAGGCCGCCGCCGCCGAGGTAGGAATAGAGCCGGGGTGTCATGTAACGCGTCATGGATTCCGTCAGCGAAATGTCGATGTAGTGCCTCCGTCCGGTCCGTTCGCGCTAGATCAGCGCGGCCATGCATTCCAGCGCCGCATCGGTGCCCGACAACAGGTCCGCCGCCGGGGTGCCGACCTTCTGCGGCGGGCCGTCGGGCTCACCGGTCAGGTCCATGACGCCGCTGTAGCCCTCGGCGATCAGGTCGTAACAGGCTCAGTTCTCACGCTCATTGTCGGTGCCGATGCCGGTGATGGAGGCATAGATGATCGCCGGGTTGATCGCCTTGATGGTGTCATAGTCGATGCCCAGCTTGTCGCGCACGCGAGGCAGCTGGTTTGTCAGCAGCACGTCCGCCTTGCGCACCAGCCCTTCAAGAACCTCGCGCCCCCACGGGCCGGCGTAATCCAGTTCGATGGGCTTCTTGTTGCGATAGACCGGGCTGAACCAGAGCGGGGTGTCGCCCAGGGTGGGCGGCTTCCAGTAGCGCGAGTCGTCGCCGATGCCACGGCGTTAGACCTTGACCACCTCGGCGCCCAGGTCCGCCAGTAGCAGAGAGCCATAGGGACCAGCCAGCGAGGTGGTCAGATCCAGGACCAAAATCCCGTCGAGACAGGCGAACCGGCCGCCCAGCGGGCGTCTCGGCAGGCTTTCGGCAGGGGTATCTTCGGTGTCGGACATTCAGGTGCCTCCCATCATCGGAACCAGCCCCGAGGCGAGATGCGCCAGCCGGGGGCCGATATCCTCGACCAATTGTTCGTTGCCGATCTGGAACGAGGGGGCCACGCAGTTGATCGCCAGGACCGTCGACAGGTCCGGCGAAACGACCGGGCAGGCCACCGCCCGCGTATCCCTCTGCCATTCGCCGTCGACGAGGCAGAAGCCGCGCTCGCGCACCTCGGCGATGCTCGCTTCGATCCGGTCGCGGCTGGCCAGTCCGACAGGGGCCGAGGCATGTTTGGTCAGCGCCGTCATCTGCGGGTGCGCCAGTTGCCGGCCCCGCAGGTTGGACAGCACGCAATACCCAAGCGCCAGGATCGAGGGGCTGGGTTCGAACCGGTTGTCGTTGCCGAGGCTGGTGAGATAGCCCAGCGATTTCAGCGTATGGGTCAGACGGGCGACCGTGGCCTTGGGCAGGCCAGTGACCTCTGACAGCTCGGCGTTGCTGAGCGGGCCCTCGCCGGGCCGAAAGGCGCGCAGCACCTCGAAGGTGCGGGCGATCGACGACACGAAACGCGCGTCCTTGGTTGCGTTGCCCTCCAGTTCGAGTTCCTGGTGAACGATCGTCTTGTGCTTGCTTTCCGCCATTGCCGAACCTCCGCCTTGTCTTGTGGCGCCCTGTCCCGGACCGTGGCCCGAACCGTGACCGGATCAGTCCTTTTGGCCGGAGTGCGGGCGCTGGGCGCGGATGCGGTCCGCGATGCGCGCGGTCGGGGCGGGGCGATAGGCGGTGTCGCCGAGGTCCTCGTGCAGCCGTGCGGCGTCGTCATGGTGATGCAGCAGGGCGTCGCCCCTGAGCCGCGTCATCGGGCCGGTGCGATAGCCCAGCCCCATCTCGATCGCTTGGTCCAGCGCCTCTGGCGTGGCGATGCCATCCTCGGCGGCGCGCAGGGCGCGGTTCAGGTAGGGGCGCATCAGCCTGTCGACGATGCGCCCGGGCATATCGGCCGAGACAACGGGCACCAGTCCCGCCGCCTCGACCCCTTCGCGGACCTCCTCGACAACAGCGGGAGGTGAGCCATTGCCGGGCACGATTTCCAAGAGATCGGTATAAGTGTCGCCATCGACCGAATATCGCGCCAGTCCGATGGCGGTGTCCGGGTCGATGCCCTGCGCGGCGCAGGCTTCGCGCAGGGTCTTCTGGCCAAGCTCGACCAGCGTCTGGGTGGCGGCGCTGTCGCCGAGGTGGCGCTGCAATTGGGCGAGCAGGTCGCTCACGTCAGGCTCCGAATGTCTTGGTGTCGGCGTAGTCGTAGAACCCCCGGCCGGTCTTCTTGCCCAGCCAGCCTGCGGCCACCATGACGTGGACGAGTTTGGGGCAGGCCAGTTCGGGGTCATTGGTGATTTCATGGAACGTGCGGCAAAGGCGCTGTTGCGTGTCCAGCCCGACAAGATCGAGCCATTCAAGCGGGCCCATCGCGTGGCCGTAGGCGGTCTTGATCGCGCGGTCGATGTTGGCGGGTGCGGCAACGCCGCTTTCCACCATGCGGATGGCCCCGTTGTGCAGCGGGATCGCAAAAATGGTTGAGGATGAATCCCGGCGTGTCCTTCGTCTCGACAGGTTTTTGCCCGATGGCCGTGCAATAGGCCCAGGCCCGGTCGAACACCGCGTCGTCGGTGCGCAGGCCGCGCGTCACCTCGACCAGTTTCATCAACTGGGCGGGCAGGCCGAAATGCAGGCCGACCACCCTTTCGGGCGGGTGGAATGGGCGCCGATCCGGGTGATCGACAGGGGCGAGGTGTTTGAGGCCAGGATCGTCTCCGGTCCGCAGACCCGGTCCAGCTCTCCGATCAGGGCGGCCTTTGCCTACATGTCCTCGAAGATCGCTTCGATCACCAGGTCGGTGCCCGCCAAGTCGTCGAGCCGGGTCGTTGTCCGGATGTTGGTCACGGCCGCGTCGCGTGCCTCGGGCGTCAGTTTGCCCTTGGCCAGAGACCGGTCGAAAGAGGCGGTCGCCTCGGCCATTGCCTGCGTCAGCCGGTCTTCGGAGGTATCGACCAGAAAAGTGGGCACGCCCCCCCGCGCCGAGGCCATTGCGATCCCGAGGCCCATAGTCCCGGCGCCGACAACGGCGGCACTTTCGACCTGCGGCAGGCTGGCCGCGGGCGTGGATATCTGTCTGGGGTCGGTCATCAGGCGGTCTCTTGTTCGGCAGGAGTGTTTTCGGCAGGCAGGGGGCTGCCGGCCGTGTGCGTCAGCGACAGGCCCGCCTCGGCGCGGCGGCGCAGCCAGAGCGAGGCGCGGTAACGTGGGTCGCCAGTGCGCGCGTGAAGCGCGTCGAGGATCTCGAGGATCAGCGCGGGGCCATGGTGATCCCCCAGCGCCAGCGGTCCTTGCGGATAGTTCAGGCCCAGCCCCACGGCGATGTCGATGTCACCGGGCGCCGCGATCCTTTGTTGTGCGATTTCGCAGGCGATGTTGACGATGGTCGCGATCACGCGCTGCACGGCAAAGCCGGGGCTGTCCTCGATGACCGAAACCGCGCTGCCTTCGGTGGACAGGGCCTTGGCCGCAGCGGCGACGGCCTTTGGCCGGGTGGCGATGGTGGCCATCAGGGTCACTTCGCCCGGGGTGGGGATGACCGGATCGAAGGCAACGGCATTGCCAAGGGGCAGGCCCAAGGAGGTCGCGGTTTCCGTGGCATCGCACCCGACCGGCGCAACCAGGTTCAGCCCGCAGCCCTCGGAGCAGGGTGTCGCTGTCAGCGCGACACCCGCCGCAGCCAGGCGTTCCGCGATCCAGGGACAACGCGTGTTTGCGAAAGGGCCAGGGGGACAGCCTCGGGCAGGCTGGCGCCCCACGGGCGTCCTTTGTCCGATACCGGCGAGGATGCGTCGCCATAGTCGTAGAATCCGGCGCAGGTCTTGCGGCCATAGAGCCCGCTTTCCACCTTCTTGCGCAGGAAGGGGGCCGGTCGAAAGCGCGGTTCCTGGTAGAAATCCTCGTAGATGCGTTCCAGCACCGAATAGGACACGTCCAGACCGGTCAGGTCGAACAGGCTGAACGGACCCATCCGGAACCCCGCCGCGCGGGTCAGGATGCGGTCGAGATCACCTTGGCGATGCGCATCAGTGGCACCGGGTTGAAGAAATGCGCGCCAAGCGCCCGGTCCGGCGCGGTCATGCCCGCCGTGATAGAGGTGACGAGGATGGACGAGGTGTTCGTCGCGTTGATGCAATCCGCCGCGACGATCTCTTCGAGCCGCTGAAAGATGCCTCGTTTGTTGTCGAGATCCTCGATCATTGCCTCGATCACGATGGTGGCGTCCGCCAGGTCGTCGAGCCTGTCCGCCACACTGGCAATCCCGGTCAGGGCGTCCAGTTCCGCGCGGTCGATCTTGCCCAAGTCCAGCCGCATTTGCAGCAGCGCGGTGGTCTTGGCGATGGAGGCCGCCGCCGCGCCCTCGCGGCTGTCGAACAGTTTGGTCCTGTAGCCGGCGCAGGCGAAGAGCTGGACGATCCCGCCGCCCATGACGTCCGCCCCGACGACGCCCGCGATGTCATTCTTTCCGTCTTCGCGTGGCGTGGCCATGTCGCTCATCCTTGAATTGCGGGCTGCGCTTGGTGAGGCAGGCATTCAGACCTTCCTGGCCGTCGGCGGTGCGATACGACAGGACCGAGTTCTGCGCCTCGATCGCCAGTCCGTTGTCCAGCGGAAGATCCATGCCCTGACGGACGGACTCGCGGATCAGCGAAATGGCCACCGGGCGCTTGTCGGAAAAGCGCGCAGCATAGGCGAGCGCGCTGTCCAGCCCTTCGTCCTCGGGGATCATCCGGTTGGTCAGGCTCATCGCCAGTGCGTCTTCGGCCCCCAGCATGTCGTCCGACAACATCAGGTCCAGCGCCCGGCCGGTGCCGATCAGGCGCTGGGTGCCTCCATATCCCGGCACAAGGCCCAGCTTGACCTCGGACAGGCCGAGGCGGGCGCGCGGTGCCGCGACGCGAAAGGTGCAGGCCAGGGACAGTTCGCATCCACCGCCAAGCGCGTAGCCGTTTACATAGGCGATCGAGGGCTGGCGCAGGCGTGACAGGCGGTCGAAGACGCGCTGACCCTTCAGGGTGCCGTCCAGTTCGTCGACCAACCCGCGCCCGGCCAGTCCGTCGATATCTGCGCCCGCTGAAAAAGCCTTGGTCCCGGCGCCGGTGATGACAAGCGCGCGCCGGTCCGGCCTCGACCTCATCCAGGCGGGTCGCCAGCAGGTCCAGCAGGACAAAGGACAGCGCGTTGAGCGCCTAGTGGCGGTTGATCGTGAGTATGGCGCGGTCGCCACTCTGGGTCAGGTCGAGCACGTTTCCTACTTCTCCACGTCGGCTCTCCTGTGCTCCCTGTCCCGGGAGGGTCTGGGCGCGGTGATCCGCGTTGGTGCCTTCCTGCAACGGCATGGCCGGCTGCAGGTGGGCGCCTTGTTTCCGAACAACTGTACCGCCGAGGCGTCTAAAAAAACTCAAAAATGGATACATATTGCCAATAAGTGAAGCAGTAAAATCGAGAATGACGGTGTCACGCCTTTTTTGTCGGTCGGGCAGCGTGAGTTTCACGGGGCATGATGATTTTGACGGCTTGAAAGTGGGTGTTTGTCTCATTTTTTGGAAATGAATTACGAAAAGTTGACACCTGAGTTCTAAAACGGAACCCGGGAGGCAAAAATGAAACTGTTTGCCAAGTATACGACTCGCCCCCGACGCGGCTTGTATCCGGGTGCGGGTGGGTCCTGGAGGGACAAACCTTTTCGCGAGGGTTGAAATGAACCCGCAAAGACGATGGATGCTGGCAACGGCGACCGCATCTGGCCTTGGTGGTGTCGCCGCCGTGGCCGAACCGATCACGCTCAAGATCGCGGACTCGCTGCCCAGCGGCCACCTGATCAACGAGACGATCATGAACGTGATGATCCCGGCGCTGGAGGACAGCGGCGAATTCACGGTCGAATACTTCCCCGCCGCCCAGCTGGGCGCCGCCGGTGAAAACCTTGATTTTGCTCGCAGTGGCGTGATCGACATCGGCTATTTCGCCCCCGGCTGCGGCTCGATGGCGGGCCGGGTTCCGGCGACCAACGCCCTGACGCTGCCGGGCCTGATCTCGTCGTCCACCCAGGCCACCAAGGTCTACATGGAACTGGGTGGAGGGGCGCTGAAACAGGAATACGACAAGCTGGGGATCAAGCTTCTGGTTGGTGTGGGAACCTCTCCCTACCAGGTCTTCAGCAAGAAGGAAGTGCGCCTCGCCGATGCCTTCATCGCCAAGATCTCGGGCCGTGGTTTCGGCTATGTCGAAGATGTCTACGCAGAGATCCTGGACCTGGCCGAGAAACACGCAGAGTGACCGTTTCGCAGAGCCGCCGGGCGCGGCGTCGAATCCTACAAGGCCAACGAATAAACGGTGAACCCGATCGGCTATCTGATCGCGCCCTCCTTTTTCATCGTCGCCATCGGGGCCGGCGCGCTTGCGCTGACCGTGGCGGTGAACGTGCTGTCGGGCAACACGCCACAGGCGGCCGAAGGCGTCGATTGACGCGCATTCATTCTTTCAGGGACCATATCCATGGAAATCCTACTGTTCATCGGGCTGATGATCGCCCGCATCGCCCTGGGCATGCCCATTGCCTTTGCCCTGATCGCCACCGGGGGGCTGGGGATTTACGTCACCCTCGGCTTTCCGGCGATGGTCTCGCAACTCTCGGGCACGGCCTACCGGTCGGCGGCCAAATCCAGCCTTGCGGCCATTCCCCTGTTCATCCTGATGGCCGAGTTCATGAACTCGGGCGGGATGGCGCGGGATGTCTTCGACGCGGCGCGCAAATGGGTCGGGCGCCTGCCGGGTGGCCAGTCCATCGCCACGGTGCTGGCGGCGGCGGGGTTTGCTTCCTGGTCACCGTGGCCGTCGTCTTCGTCTCGCTTTATGGCGGGACCGCCACCACGACCGAGACCGCCGCCATCGGTGCCTTATCGGCCTTCATCTAAATCACCCTGAGCGGGCGCATGACGGTGGAAGGGTTTCAAGAACGCGTTGCTGTGGTCGATCCGCGTGTCCACGATGAGTTTCTGATCGTCATGGGGGCGCCGGTCTTTGGCTATTCCCTGACCATCAGCCGCGCGCCCGACCAGTTGCTGCAGTGGAGCGGCGGCTGCGGGCTGGAGAACTGGCAGATCCTCTCGATGATCCTGCTGATCACCCTACCGCTGACCTTCCCGGTCGTGTCGAAGCTGGGCTATGATCCGATCTGGTTCGGCGTTGTCGTGGTCAAGCTGGTCGAGATCGGGCTGATCACGCCGCCGATGGGGCTGAACGTCTTTGTCGTCTCGGCCACCACCGGTGTGCCCGTGGCGCAGGTGTTCCGAGGCACGGGCCATCTGCTGATTTTCGAAATCATCACGCTGGTCATCATCGTGGCCTTCCCGGCGCTGACGCTCTGGCTGCCAAGCCAGATGTAGCGATGAAACGGACAACAAGACGCGGCTCGGACCGCGCGATCCAAGAAGGAGGAGAAACATGGCAAGGGTAGGCGGGAAAGTCGCCATCGTGACGGGCGCCGCCGCGGGCAGGAGGCGGCGGATGCCCGCCGCCTCGGCGCCGAGAGTGCGGGTGTCATCGTCACCGACATCTCGGAAGAGGCGGCCCTTGGCAGCCCGGACCGTCCCATGTCGCCCCGGGCGACAGAGGCCAAGTTCCGCGATGCCTTGCAGGACTGGCCCGAAGACCGGGTTGCGGCCTTCCTGCAGGTGTTGCGAGAGGTCGATAGCCGGCCTGATGCCCTGGCCGAAATCTCGCGACTTATGGTGCGGTAAAGCGCGATGCGTGACTTGCGACGGACACCGGGGCTTCTTTGATCCGGGCGCCCCGCATACTGGTCGACATGTTCCGTTCGACGCGGTACGTGTTCTTGAAATGAGACAGACCGAACGCCCGAAGCTGCCAATTTGCAGGCGGTTTGCACGGGCGGGAACAGACATGAGGGTGTGTCATGCCGAAACGTGACTCTGCAAAGACCTCCAAAAGCGTGGCGGCCGACAGTCTTGTGCCGGAGGCGATGGAGAAGGACGCCAAGTTCGTCTCGACCATCGGCCGGGCATTCGAGATCCTGCGCGCCTTCAAGCCCGGCGGCGGCCCCCTGGGCAACGCGGAACTGTCGGCGGCGACGCAGATCCCCAAGGCGACCGTGTCGCGCCTGACGCATACGCTGACCGCGCTGGGCTATCTCAACCACATCGAGTCCTCGGGCAAGTATGAACCCAGCGCCTCGATCCTGGCGCTGGGCTATTGCGTGCTGACCAACACCCGCATCCGCCAGCTTGCGCGGGACGACATGCAGCTTCTGGCCAATCATGCCGGGGCCACTGTCGGCCTGGCCAGCCGCGACCGGTTGTCGATGATCTATGTCTCGATGGTCAACGGCTCGCCCCTGCGGACCATGCGCCACGATGTCGGCACGCGGGTCGAGATCGAGACCTCGGCCATCGGGCGCGCCTTCCTGGCCGGGATTACCGATGAGGAACGCGCCTTTTTCTACCAGCATTTCGAACGTCGCCACGGCGATGCCTGGCCGGACCTGAAGGCCCGGATCGAGGAGAGCCTGGCCCAGGTGCGCGAGCGGGGCTTCTGTTTCGTCGACGGCGAATGGCAAAAGGACACGCGGGCGGTGGCTGCTCCGATCGTATCGCCGGACTCCAGTACCGTGATGGCGATCAACTGCGTGGCGCCCTCGTTCCAGATCGACGCCGAGGTGTTTGAAAAGGACATCGGTCCACGCCTTGCGCACATGTGCACGGGTCTGACGCCGATGATGGGCGCCTGACGCGCCTGCCTTTCCCTCGCCCCCTGGAATGGGGGGCGGCCCGCCCGTTCCTCCGGCGGGCCTTTTTCATTTGCGGATGTGCCGAATCGTGTCTCCGGCCCCGCTGTTCCGGCGTGGGGACAGCCCGGGATCAGTAAATAGTGGGCGAGGCATCGGAATCTGAGAGCCAACTTTAGCCTGTTGTCAAAGAACATCATGGGTGTTGTGTGGCGCATTCCACTTACTGGAGTCTCAGAGCAGAAAACTGGTCTGTATGTTTCGATCATATCTTGATGTGCTGTATGGATGAGGCACACATGCCCGATTATTCGATGACGGACGATGCGCTTGCCAAATTGCCGGCCGTCTTTGCGCCAGACCTGTTCAAGGGGCAGGTTGTCCTGATGTCGGGGGGAGGCACCGGGATCGGCAAGGCGACCGCCGCGCTCTATGCCCGGCTGGGCGCCGACCTGGCGATCTGTGGCCGTGATGGTGACCGGCTGTAGGAGGCGGTGACCTTCTCGCGCCGCTTTGGCACCAAGGTCACATCCCATGCCATGACGATCCGTGATCCCGAACAGGTCGACAAGTCGTTCGACGATGTCTACGCCGCGTATGGCAAGCTGGACATCCTGGTCAACAACGCGGGCGGTCAGTTCGCACAGCCGGCAATGGACATTTCGCCCAAGGGCTGGCGCGCGGTTGTCGACATCAACCTGAACGGCACCTTCCACATGATGCAGGCCGCCGCCCGCCGTTGGCGCGATACAGGCGCTCCGGGGAACATCGTCGACGTCGTCGCGGTTGTCTGGCGCGGGCTGCCGCAGGTGTCGCATACCTGTGCGGCGAGGGCGGGGCAGATCTACCTGTCCAAGACGGTCGCCACCGAATGGGCGCCCTACAAGATCCGCGTCAACTGTGTCGCGCCCGGCACGATCGCCACGGATGCCTTCAACTACGACTCGTCCCAGGGCCAGGCCAGCTTTTACCAGGCCAATCCGATGAAGAGCGCGGGCGACGCGCAGGACATCGCGGAGTCGATCCTCTAACTCACGGCGCCCTCGGGGAAATACATCGATGGCGAGGTGATCGTCGTTGACGGCGGGCAGCAGAACTGGGGCGATCCCTTTTTTCCCGACGCCCGGAGTACTTCGAATTCGACCACGAGGCCGCCCGGTACCACGACCCGAGCTGACCGCCACGACACGCTAGACAGAGGAGGAGATGGCGGTGCCCATAGACCCGACGGTAATCCCTGAAACGATTGCGAAATACCGCGCGGCGGGTGCCTGGAGCGACCAGTCGCTTCTGTCCGCCTTCACGGCGGCAGTGAAATCCACGCCGGAGAAGACCGCGACGGTGGATACGGATGGCAGTCGGCGCAGCTACGCCGAGGTCGAGCGCGCTGGCCGGCAGCCTGTCGGCCCGGGGCGTAAGCGCCGGCGACGTGATCTCGGTCCAACTGCCCAACTGCGGCGAACTGTTGATCGTGCACATCGCCGCGCTCAAGCTGGGGGCGGTGGCGAACCCGCTGCTGACCAACTACCGCGCCAAGGAACTGTCCTAAATCCTGGGGTTTGCCGGGACCATGGCGGTCATCATTCCCGACCAGTATCGCCGTCAGGACTATGTCGAGATGTTCGAGGGCCTGCGCGCGGATCTGCCCGCGCTGGAGGTGATCGCGGTCGTCGGCGATACACGTGGCCCGGCAGAGGGCAAGGTGGCCCTTTCCGAGCTGCACGGCAGCGATCTGCCCGCTCCGCCCAACGACTGCAACGCGGAGACCCTGCTGGCCTTCACCTCGGGGACCGAGTCAAAGCCCAAGGGCGTGGTGCACAGCGAAAACACCATGCTGTATGGCACCCATGCCATGCGCGACCTGATCGGACTGACCTCGGATGACGTGATCTGGGGGCCGTCGCCTCTCAGCCACGGCACCGGCTTTCAGTGGGGGCTGCGCATGGCGGTGACGCTGGGCGCGACGCTGGTCATCCAGGACATCTGGGACCCGTCGAGGCGATCCGCATGACCTGTCGAGTTTCCGCATCTTCGACTGCGCCGGTGCGGCGATCCCGGAAAACTGGGCCAGAGCTTCTGCGAAAAAACCGGCTGCATGCTGATCGGCATGTGGCGCTGGGGTACTTCAACGATCCCGAACGCGCGAGCGAGACGTTCCGCGAGGATGGCTGGCTGTTCTCGGGCGACCGGGCGACCATCGACGAGCAGGGATATGTCAAGCTGATCGGCCGCAAGAAAGAGATCGTCAACCGCGGCGGGCTCAAGATCAGCGTGCGCGAGGTCGAGGAAATGCTGCTGGCGTATGGGGCCTTCAGCATGGTGGCGCTGGTGGCCGTGCCGGATCCCCGGTTGGGCGAAAAGGGATGTCTGTTTGTCTGGCGCCCGGGCCAATCCAGTTCGCTGGCCGACGTGGTGGGCTATCTCGAATCCCGGGGTGTGGCGAAATACAAGCTGTCGGAATTCCCGATGACCGCCAGCGGCAAGATCCAGAAGGTCCAGCTGCGCGACGAATTCCTTGCCGGCAAACACGCGGATGCGACCGATGGCCGGTTCGCCGTCCCCAAGTTCCAGAAACAGGAGTCCCGACATGCGGATCGGTTTGTTTATCCCGTCGTCCAATTCCACCCAGGAGCCGGAGTTCTACACCTCGCTGCCCTAAGGCTGCAGCCTGCCCGTGACGCGCCTGACGCTGGAGAACATCGAGGAAAACTCGACCCTGCGCATCGTCGAGGAAATCGAGGAAGGCGCCCGCAAGCTGAGCCATGCGGTCAACGCCCGCAGCGCCAAGTTCATCGAGGACAACGGCTTTGAGGTGCTGGACCGGAAGGCCATCGGCATCGTGGCCAACCGCGAGGTGGGCCGCCTGGACGCCTCTACCGCGCTGGACCTGGGCGCCGAGATCTACCGCTCCGACGCGGATGCGATCATGCAGGCCTGCGGCAACTGGAAGAGCTTTCCGATCAACGAAGAGCTGGAAGCCAGGACCGGCACGCCGGTGTTGACCACCAACCAGGTCAGCCCCTGGCATGTCGCCAGGATGCTTGGCGTGCCGCCGGTGAACGGCCTGGGCCAGTTGCTGGCGGGCAAGACCCCTGCCTGAGACGGACAAGCGGCGCCCGGATGGGTCCGGGCGCCCGACTGACAAGAGGAAGTGAACATGCGCGACGCAGTCATCTGTGAACCGATCCGGACGCCCGTGGGGGGCTACGGGGGCACCCTGCACCGAGATGCTGGCCGCGCTAGGCCTGTCCAGGGTCAGCGTCGTCACGCCCTCCGGCGCGCGGCAGGTCCTGGGGCTTGAGGACATCGGCACCGCGGCCCGGCGGCGGGATCAGCATGTCTGAGGTGCTGTCGATCAAGGACTTCCGGCGCGCGCAGGGGATGCGCGCCATCGGCTCTGCCATCGTGACGGCGGAAACAGAAGGCGGGCCGGCGGGGTTCCTTGCCTTCTCCGCCACGCATCTGACCGCCAGCCCGTCGATCATGAGCGTGGCCGTCATGCCGACGACCTCGTCGCTGGGGGTGATCCGCAAGGCTGGCGCTTTCGCGATCAACTACCTGGCAGAGCAGGGTGGGCAGGCCATTCTAGACCGTTTCGCGGGGGGCGACGCCCCCAAAGGCGCGGCCCGGTTCGACGGGTTGGAGCTGGGCCGCATGGCGACCGGCGCGCCGATCCTGCCGGGCAACCTGGGCGCGATAGACTGCC
Organism: Antarctobacter albus; assembly: GCF_900101505.1. Lineage (GTDB taxonomy): Bacteria > Pseudomonadota > Alphaproteobacteria > Rhodobacterales > Rhodobacteraceae > Antarctobacter > Antarctobacter albus. The sequence goes on along the minus strand of NZ_FMZI01000004.1, from coordinate 124,559 downwards.
GCCTGGAACAGGAGCAGGAGGCCTTTGGCACCTTGCTGCTGTTCGGCCTGATCGAGGCCGTGACCCAGGACACCGCGCAACGGTCTCTGGTGCATTTCGCCGGTGGGACGAGCACGTTGAGCAAGACCTGACAAACCGCTGGCGCGGTCAGATCCGCGCCAGCACCTCCTGCAACAGGCGTTCGGCGGCGCGCGACAGCTTGCGGCTGCCGTCGCGCAGGACGAAATAGGGCGGCACGACGATCGAGCGGCGCAGTTGCAACGCCGTCAGGCTGGCTCCGATGTCTGAATGCACCAGCAATTCCTTGACCTCGTTCGACTGCGGCACGATGGCCTGAACGCGCGCCACCTGCGCCAGGGCCACCAACAGGGACGAACTGTTTAGCACCCGTGGCGGGATCGCAACCCCGGCGGTGTGAAAGGCGGCCTCGACGGATTCGCGGATCGGCATGCCGCGTTCCTGCATCACCCAGGGGTAGCCGGTCAGTTCCGACACCTCGACGTCCTGGCGTGACGCCAGCGGATGCGTGTCGTGCACCAGCAGGGCGACGACCTCGGTCCTTGCGGGGTGGACGCGGAACAACCGGCTGTCGTGGCCGGGCGGAATGCGACCCAGCACAAAATCGTACCGTCCTTCCTCAAGGTCGCGGATCAGCACCCGAGAGGGCGCCACGTCGACGCTGATTTCCAGGTCGGGGCTGTCCTGCTGCACCGCCTGCACGGCGGGCATCAGGACGCCCACCGCCGGACCGGTGACCGATCCAACCCGGACCTCGCCCAGGTCTCCGGACTGGATGTGGCGCAACTCGTCCTCCAGCGTGCGCACCTCGGCCAGGATCACCCGGGCGTGGCGGACAAAGACCTCTCCGGCCTGCGACATGACCATGCCCTTGGGGTGGCGAACAAACAGCGGGCTGCCGATGTTGGTCTCGATCTCGGCCAGGATGCGCGAGGCGGCGGGCTGCGAGATCGCAACCGCCTGTGCGGCCAGTTGCAACTGCTGCGTCTCGGCGATCTTCAGGACCAGGTCCAAGTGCGCGGGTTTGATCCGGCGGGCGATGTCCATCGCGGGAGCCTCATATCGTTCTTGATATGCAGATCATCATAATCGGAATTTTACAGGTATACAGCCCCGTCTTACGGTCACGCCCGGATCCACTGGGTCCGAAACACAGATCAGGCGTCGCCGCAGGAGGGCGCGCGCCGACCTTGGGAGGCTACCAATGAACATGAAACTTCTGCTCGCTTCGGCGGCAGTGGCGCTGTCCAGCTATGGCGCCGTGGCCGAAACCGTTGGCATCGCGATGCCGACCAAATCCTCGTCGCGCTGGATCTCTGACGGCGAGTCGATGGTCGAACAGTTCAAGGCCGCAGGCTATGATACGATCCTGCAGTACGCCGAGGACGATATTCCCAACCAGCTGGCGCAGATCGAGAACATGATCACCAACGGCGTCGACGTGTTGGTGATCGCCGCCATCGACGGCACAACCCTGTCGAGCGCGCTGGAAAACGCCTATTACGCCGACATCCAGGTCATCGCCTATGACCGCCTGATCCGCGATAGCGAATACGTCAGCTATTACGCCACCTTCGACAACTTCAAGGTCGGCGTGCAGCAGGCCTCCAGCCTTGTCGCCGGCCTCGAAGAGCGTTTCGGCGACGGCCCCTACAATGTCGAGCTGTTCGGCGGCTCGCCCGACGACAACAACGCCTATTTCTTCTACGATGGCGCCATGTCGGTGCTGCAGCCGCTGATCGACGACGGCACCATCAACATCGTCTCCGGCCAGATGGGCATGGACACGGTCGGCACCCTGCGCTGGGACGGCGCGGTGGCGCAGGCGCGCATGGATAACCTGCTGTCGGCGCATTACACCGATGCCCGCGTGCATGGCGTGCTGTCGCCCTACGACGGTCTGTCCATCGGCATCATCTCGTCGCTCAAGGGCGTGGGCTATGGTTCGGGCGACCTGGACATGCCGATCGTCACCGGCCAGGACGCCGAGATCCGCTCGGTCAAGTCGATGCTGGCGGGCGAGCAGTATTCGACCGTCTTCAAGGACACCCGCGAACTGGCGCGCGTGACCGTCGGCATGGTCGAGGCCCTGCTGAAAGGCGGCGAGCCGGAGATCAACGACACCACCACCTATGACAATGGCGTCAAGGTCGTGCCCTCCTACCTGCTGGAACCGGTCTCGGTCGACCTGTCCAACTGGGAAGACGTGATCATCGGCTCCGGCTACTACACGATGGACCAGGTCCAGTAACCGGTTACTCCCGGGGCCCGTCCGGCGTTACGGCGGCGGGCGGGCCTTGGCAACCACCAGAAAATTGGGGAGTGGGGATGACGGCGCTTCTGGAAATGCGCGGGATCACCAAGGAGTTTCCTGGGGTCAAGGCGCTGGACACGGTCAACCTGACGGTGAAGGAAGGCGAGATTCACGCGCTGGTCGGGGAAAACGGCGCGGGCAAGTCGACCCTGATGAAAGTCCTGTCCGGGGTCTATCCGGCGGGCAGCTACGACGGCGAAATTCACTATGACGGCGCGCTGGCAGAGTTCGGCAACATCTCGGACTCCGAGGCGAAGGGCGTCATCATTATCCACCAGGAACTGGCGCTTGTGCCGCTTCTGTCGATCGCGGAAAACCTGTTCCTGGGCAACGAACGCGCACGCGGCGGCATCATCAACTGGCGCGAGACCAACCGGCGCACCGAGGACCTGTTGCGCAAGGTCGGCCTCAAGGAACCGCCCAGCACGCTGGTCGACAAGCTGGGCGTGGGCAAGCAGCAGTTGGTCGAGATCGCCAAGGCGCTGTCCAAGGAAGTGCGCCTGCTGATCCTGGACGAGCCGACGGCGGCGCTGTCGGAAAGCGACAGCCAGGCGCTGCTGGACCTAATGCTGGAACTCAAGCAGCAGGGCGTCACGCAGATCATCATCAGTCACAAGCTGAACGAGGTGCGCCGCGTCGCGGACTCTGTGACGGTGATCCGGGACGGCACCACCGTCTCCACGATGGACGCCAGGACCCAGGAAATCACCGAGGACAACATCGTGCGCGACATGGTGGGCCGCGACATGGCGCACCGCTACCCGGCGCGCGAACGCCGCGCGGGCGAAGTGCTGATGGAGGTCAAGGACTGGAACGTCTGGCACCCGCTGCACGCCGACCGTCAGGTGATCGAGGACATCAACCTGGCCGTCCGCGCCGGCGAGGTCGTGGGCATCGCGGGCCTGATGGGGGCCGGGCGCACCGAACTCGCCATGAGCATCTTTGGCCGCTCTTACGGGCGCAATATTTCCGGCAGCGTCGAGATCAGCGGCAAGCCGGTCGACGTCAGCACCGTCAGCAAGGCGATCGAGGCAGGGCTGGCCTATGTCACCGAGGACCGCAAGTCGCTGGGCCTGATCCTCGAGGAAACCATCCAGCGCAACATCACGATGGCCAACCTCGAAGAGGTGGCGCGCGGCCAGGTGCTGAACGAAAGCGCCGAGACCCGCGTGGCCGAGGAGTACCGCAAGGCGCTGAACATCCGCACGCCGGGTGTCTTCCAGCGGGTGATGAACCTCTCGGGCGGCAACCAGCAGAAGGTTGTCCTGTCGAAATGGCTGTTCGCCAAGCCCGAGGTGCTGATCCTGGACGAACCCACGCGCGGCATCGACGTCGGCGCCAAGTTCGAGATCTACGGGATCATCAACGACCTCTCCGCGCAGGGGAAGGGCGTGATCATGATCTCCTCCGAAATGCCCGAACTCCTGGGCATGTGTGACCGCATCTACGTAATGAACGAGGGCGCATTCGTCGGCGAACTGAGTGCCGAGGACGCCAGCCAGGAGCGCATCATGTCGCTCATCGTGACCGAATAAGGGAGCCTGTAATGGACTTTGCAGAGCACGGGGCCGAGGCGCCCGAAAAGCAGGGGATCGGCGAATACCTCGTCCGCCACCTGCGCGAATACGGGCTGCTGTTCGCGCTGATCGCGATCATGGCCTTTTTCCAGATCGTCACCGAGGGCACGCTGCTGAAGCCGGTGAACGTCACCAACCTGCTGTTGCAGAACAGCTATATCGTCATCATGGCGCTGGGCATGCTGATCGTCATCGTCTCGGGCAACATCGACCTGTCGGTCGGGTCCGTGATGGGGTTCGTCGGCGCCCTGGCCGCCGTCATGATCGTGGAATGGGAAATGTCCACGGCCGTCACCATGATCACCTGCCTTGTCGCCGGTGGCCTGATCGGCGCGGCGCAGGGGTACTGGATCGCCTACTGGAAGATCCCTTCCTTCATCGTGACGCTGGCGGGGATGCTGGTGTTCCGGGGCGCGTCGCTGTGGCTGCTCGAAGGTCAGTCGCTTGGCCCGTTCCCGCGCGAATTCCAGATGCTGGCCAACGGTTTCGTGCCGGACATCTTCCCGCAGGGGATCTCGCAGGGCGTTGCCGACCTGCTGGGCCAGCGTCGGGTGAACGTGCTGGCGCTGGGCACCGGCCTCGTGGCTGCCGGGCTGATCGTCTGGATGGAACTCAAGGCGCGCGCCCAGAACAAGGCCTATGGCATGGCCGGCGAACCGCAGGCTTTCTTCCTGGCCCGCATCGGCATCATCGCGGTTGCGCTGATCTTCATCCTGTTCAAGCTGTCGACCTTCCGGGGCCTGCCGAACGTGCTCATCACCATGGGCGTGCTGACGATCATCTATGCCTTCTTCACCGAACGTACGGTCACGGGCCGGCGCATCTATGCGCTGGGCGGCAACGAGAAGGCGGCCAAACTCTCGGGCATCAAGACCGAGCGGCTGACCTTCCTCGCCTTCGTCAACATGGGCGTGCTGGCCGGGATCGCGGGCATGGTCTTTGCGGCGCGCCTGAACTCGGCCACGCCCAAGGCGGGCTTCGCGCTGGAACTCGACGTGATCGCGGCGGTCTTCATCGGCGGGGCCTCGATGTCGGGCGGTGTCGGCAAGATCGTGGGGGCCGTCGTCGGCGCCTTCCTGATGGGCGTGCTGAACAACGGCATGTCGATCATGGGCATCGGCATCGACTACCAGCAGGTGATCAAGGGGCTGGTGCTGCTCGCTGCCGTGATCTTCGACGTCTACAACAAATCGAAACAGGGGTGACGGTGCGCCTTCGGGCGTATCTCCCCAAGGGAAGGAGGCAAGCAGATGGCGTTCCAACCGGCAGAATGGCCCCGCAAACTGCGCAGCCAGGAATGGTACGGTGGCAGCACCAAGGATGTGATCTATCACCGCGGCTGGCTCAAGAACCAGGGCTATCCCGAGGACCTGTTCGACGGGCGCCCGATCATCGGCATCCTGAACACCTGGTCGGAACTGACGCCCTGCAACGGCCACCTGCGCGAACTGGCGGAAAAGGTGAAGGCGGGTATCTGGGAGGCCGGCGGTTTCCCGGTCGAGGTGCCGGTGTTCAGCGCCTCCGAGAACACCTTTCGCCCCACGGCGATGATGTTCCGCAACCTTGCCGCTCTGTCGATCGAGGAACAGATCCGCGGCCAGCCGATGGACGGCTGCGTCCTGATGGTGGGCTGTGACAAGACCACGCCCTCGCTGCTCATGGCCGCCGCCTCCTGCGATCTGCCGTCGATCGTCGTCACCGGCGGGCCGATGCTGAACGGCTGGTTCCAGGGTGAACGCGTCGGCGCGGGCACGCACCTCTGGCGGTTCTCCGAGGCGGTGAAGGCCGGGGAGATGACGCAAGACGAGTTCCTTGAGGCCGAGGCGGCCGTCACGCGTTCCTCCGGCACCTGCAACACGATGGGCACGGCGTCCAGCATGGCGTCGATGTGCGAGGCGCTGGGCATGGCCCTGTCCGGCAACGCCGCGATCCCGGCGGTGGACTCGCGCCGCCGCGTCATGGCGCAGTTGACGGGCCGTCGCATCGTGCAGATGGTCAAGGACGATCTGAAACCCTCGGACGTGCTGACCCGCGAAGCGTTCGAAAACGCGATCCGCACCAATGGCGCCGTTGGCGGGTCCACCAACACGGTGGTGCACCTGCTGGCCATTGCGGGCCGCGTCGGCGTGGACATTACCCTGGACGACTGGGACCGCTGCGGACGAGACATCGCCACGATCCTCAATCTTCAGCCCTCGGGTGAATACCTGATGGAAGAGTTCTTCTATGCGGGTGGCCTGCCTGTCGTTCTGAAACGGTTGGGCGAGGGCGGCAAGCTGCACAAGGACGCGCTGACCGTCTCCGGCAGCACGATCTGGGACGAGGTCAAGGAGGCGAAGAACTGGAACGAGGATGTGATCCTGCCGGTCGACAAGCCGCTGACCGACCAGGGCGGAATTGCCGTGTTGAAGGGCAACCTTGCCCCCAAGGGTGCGGTGCTGAAACCCTCTGCCGCCTCGAAACACCTGATGCAGCATCGGGGCAGGGCGGTCGTCTTCGAGGACATCGACGACTACAAGGCCAAGATCAACGACGATGACCTGGACATCGACGAAACCTGCATCATGGTGCTCAAGAACTGTGGGCCCAAGGGCTATCCGGGCATGTCCGAGGTCGGCAACATGGGCCTGCCGCCCAAGGTGCTGAAAAAGGGCATCAAGGACATGATCCGCATTTCCGATGCGCGCATGTCCGGCACCGCCTACGGCACCGTGATCCTGCACACCTCGCCCGAGGCGGCGGCGGGCGGACCGCTGGCCGTGGTGAAAAACGGCGACATGATCGAGGTCGACGTGCCCGCGCGGCGTGTGCACCTGGATGTGTCCGACGAGGAATTGCAGGCGCGCCTGTCGGACTGGACCCCGACCCATGAACGCCCCGAAAGCGGCTATGCCTGGTTGCACCAGCAGCATGTCGAGGGCGCCGACACCGGCGCCGACCTGGATTTTCTCAAGGGGTGCCGCGGCGCCCCGGTCGGAAGGGACTCGCATTGATGGAAATCGCACTTGTAGGAATCGGCAAGATCGCGCTGGATCAGCACGTTCCGGCCATTGCCGCCTCGCCGGACTGGGATCTTGCCGCCACCGTTTCGCGCAAGGGTAGCGTCGACGGGGTCGAGAGCTTTACCGATTTCGCCGAACTGCTGGAGCGGCGCAGCGACATTCGGGTGGTCTCGCTCTGCCTGCCGCCGGTGCCGCGCTTTGACTATGCCGCTGCCGCCATCGCGGCGGGACGGCATGTCATGCTGGAAAAACCCCCCGGCGCCTCGCTGTCGGAATGTCACCGGCTGATCGACATGGCGCAGGCGCAGCGGGTCTCGCTCTATGCCACCTGGCATTCGCGCGAGGCGCCGATGGTGGCTGCGGCCAAGGCCTGGCTGGCGGACAGGACCCTGCGCCGCCTGCAGATCACCTGGAAAGAGGACGTGCGCCGCTGGCATCCCGGCCAGGCCTGGATCTGGGAGCCCGGCGGCCTGGGGGTCTTCGATCCGGGCATCAACGCGCTGTCGATCCTGACCGAGATCCTGCCCGATGCCATCCACCTGACGGACGCCACGCTGGAGGTGCCCGAGAACAAGCAGGGGCCGATCGCGGCCAGTCTGCGCTTTGCCCACCCGGCGGGGGCCGAGGTGGGTGCCGTCTTCGACTGGCGCCAGGACGGTGATCAGATCTGGACCATCGAGGCCGAGACCGACCGGGGCAGGCTGGAACTGCACGACGGTGGCGCCCGCATGGTGATCGACGGCATCGAGCAAAGCGCCGATGGCCCGGCGCTGGCCGGTGAATACCCGCGCCTCTACGCCCGCATGGCACAGCTTGTCGCCTCGGGCGGCAGCGACGTGGATCTCTCGCCCATGCGCCATGTGGCCGATGCCTTCCTGCTGGGCCGACGAGAGACCGTCGCCCCCTTCCACGAATAAGCGCCTGCGCGCATCCGATACCTAGAAAGGACCCGCCATGAAAACGCCGCTGACCGGCATTCTTCCTGTTGCCCCCACGCCCTTCCATGATGACGGCCGCGTCGACGAAGAGGGGATGCGCCGTGTTCTGGACTGCATCATCGACCAGGGGGTTGATGCGATCTGCATCCTCGCCAACTACTCGGAACAGTTCGTGCTGTCGGACGAGGAACGCGCCACGCTGATGCGGATCAGCCTGGAACATGTCGCGGGCCGGGTGCCGGTGATCGTCACGATCAGCCATTTCAGCACCGGCATCGTGGTCGACCGGGCCAAGGCCGCGCAGGCCCTGGGCGCGTCTATGGTCATGATGATGCCACCCTATCACGGTGTCGGGCTGGTCCCCTCCGAGGCCGGGATCTATGAGCAGTTCCGGGCGGTCTCCGACGCGATCTCGATCCCGATCATGGTGCAGGACGCCCCGCTGTCGGGCTGTCAGATGTCTGTGCCGCTTCTGGCACGCATGGCGCGCGAGCTGGAAAACGTCAGCTATTTCAAGATGGAAATGCCCTTTGCCGCCGACAAGCTGGCGGCGCTCATCGAGGCCGGGGGCAAGGACATCATCGGTCCCTTCGATGGTGAAGAGGCGGTGACACTGCTGGCCGATCTCGACGCCGGATGCACCGGCACCATGACCTCGGGCCTGCAGTGCGAGTATATCGGCGTCATCATCCGCAGCTATCTTGCCGGTGACAAGGACGCGGCCCTTGCGCAGTGGACGAAGTGCCTGCCCCTCATCAATCACGAAAACCGCCAGTGCGGGCTGCGCGCCTGCAAGGTGGTGATGAAAGAGGGCGGCGTGATCGGATCCGATCACGTCCGCCATCCGTTGCAACCCATGACCCCGCGCACGCGGGAGCGCCTGTTGCAACTCGCAGGCGACCTGGACCTCATCGCCCTGAAATGGGGCAAGTAAAGGAGTTCTCGACATGCTCGACAAATCCACCTTCACGCCGCACGGCCGTCACCTGATCGCAGGGGAGTGGGTCTCTGGCGAGACGACCTTCACCTCTGAGCCGGCGC
>NZ_FMZI01000004.1:0-115659 GCF_900101505.1 Antarctobacter albus | reverse complement strand
AAGGCATCGATCAGCAGCACCAAATCCGCGCTGTGTTCGGCCAGAAAGGGAAGGTCGGCTGTTCTCATGCGGCCAGAGGAATGAATGTAAGGGCCATCGGAGGCAGGCCGTTCTGGCGCCGGGCACAGCCTTGCGATGCGACGATCTGATTTTTCCGGTCTGCCAGAGCCATTTTCCCTGTTAGTGCAAAAACCGCCTGGTTTCCATCCGGATCATGGTCTCGGGCGGTCAACGGCTGAGCACCTGATGTCCACGGACCGTTTGCCTGGCTGAGGACATTCGCGTTTCTAACGAGTTTTCGGGCGACGCCTATGATGACGACTTTGTGTGATTGCCCGGCGCCTCGAAGGCGGCACGCGAAGGCGGGTGCTGTTCGATCGGAAATCAGGCGGATAATCTTGATAATGGTAAAATAAATGAGGCGCGGCGCTGGGTTTCTGATACATAAAGATCGCCCAATATGCTTCAAGCACGAGGTGCACTTCCGACAGTGCGGAAGCCGAAGCAACTGTCAATTAGACCTATGCCTCATCAGGGTAGGTTTCGAACTCCGTACTGATCTCGTTACCTCAATCCCGCAGAAGTTCCGACGAGGCGGAGAGTTCCAGGCGATAAGGCGGCACGTTGTCTGATGTCTGTGAGCCAATCGCGTTGTGTCGTCGCGATGGTGTCACTGGCCCGTCATCATGAAGCAGCCGGGAAATTCCCGCTTCCGGCGATCCTGCGTTGGGGGAGGATCAAGTTCGGGTTCAACAACCCGGTGCTGGTGGACGGCGAGAACGGCATCATCGCGGGGCATGGCCGGGCGCTGGCGGCGCGGAAGCTGGGCCTGGAGCGCGTGCCGGTCATCGAACTGGCGCATCTGAGCGCCACCCAGAAACGGGCCTATATCTTGGCCGACAACCCGCTGGCCGAGAATGCCGGCTGGGACAGGGATCTGCTTTCGGTGGAACTGGCGGATCTGGATGAGCTTGGGATCGAGTTGGGGGATCTTGGCTTCGACGGCGCGGACCTCGACGCGCTGCTTGGGCATGGCGAAGCCAACGCGCGGGAAGAAGAAACGCCCGAACCGCCCACCCATCCTGTCTCGCGCCCCGGTGATCTTTGGCGTCTCGGCAACCATCGCCTGCACTGCGGGGATTCGACCGATGCCGTGGCGGTCGAGCGGTTGCTGAACGGTGTCGCGCCGCACCTGATGGTCACCGACCCGCCCTATGGCGTTGACTACGATCTCGGCTGGCGGAACGCCACGGGCGCCGCGAAGACGCAGCGCACCGGCAAGGTTCTGAACGACGACCGGGCCGACTGGCGGGAGGCCTGGGTGCTCTTTCCCGGCGACGTGGCCTATGTCTGGCACGGCGCGCTGCATGCTTCGACGGTGGCCGAGAGCCTTGTCGCCAGCGGCTTCGAGATCCGAAGCCAGATCATCTGGGCCAAGGAACGGCTGGTCCTGTCCCGCGGACACTTTCACTGGCAGCACGAACCCGCCTGGTACTGCGTCCGCGGCAAGGCACATTGGTCCGGCGACCGCAAGCAATCGACGCTCTGGACCATCCCCAACCGCGACCAGGACGCGACGACGGTGCATGGCACGCAGAAACCGGTGGACTGCATGCGCCGGCCGATCCTGAACAATTCCAGCCCCGGGCAGGCCATCTACGAGCCCTTCGCAGGATCTGGGACAACCCTCATTGCCGCCGAGAGCACCAAGCGGTCCTGTCTCGCGATGGAACTGGATCCGGCCTACGTCGATGTCTGTCTGATGCGCTGGCAGGCCTTCACCGGGCAGCAGGCGGTGCTGGAGGGGGATGGGCGCAGCTTGGCCGAAGTGTCGGCGGAACGCCGGGAGGTGGCGGCATGAGCCAGTCCCGCGCCATGTCCGCCATGGAGGCCCTGATCAATGTCACCGTCGGCTGGAGTGCGGCCCTGGCCCTGCAGTTGACCGTCTTCCCTCTGGTCGGTCTTCATGCCAGCCCCGGTCAGCATGCAGCCGTGAGTTGCGCCTTCACGGCCTTGTCCTTCGCCCGCATGTACCTCCTGCGCCGCCTCTTCGCGAGACTGGTCTGATGGCACGTCCCACCATCACCCTGACCGATGACCAGGTCCACGAGGTCGAGACCCTCGCCGCGCTGCTGAACCAGGACCAGATCGCCGATTACTTCGGGATCTCCCGGACCACGTTCAAGGCGATCCGGGAACGGGACGCGGAGGTTGCCGTCCGCTATAAAAGGGGCAAGGCCAGGGCCATCGCCCATGTCGCCAACGGTCTCCTGCAGAAAGCCCGGGCCAGCGACACCACCTCGTCGATCTTCTACCTAAAGACGCAGGCCGGCTGGCGCGAACAAGCCCCGCCGGAGGACATGGGCAATGACTATGCCGGACTGTCCGACGAGGACCTGATCGCGCGCTTCCAGGCAGTTGAAGTGCAGTTTCGAGAGGCCGTGGGCTCGGCGGGTCCTTTCGTTCTTGATGCGCCCGACACGCCGGAGGCGCGATCCTGATGGGACGCAAACACAAGCCCAAGCCACATACCCTTGCACGAACCTCGCTCTCGGCGCCGCCGCGCTGCCCGGCGCATCTGAACGAGGTCGCCCGCAAGGAATGGCGCCGACTGGCGACCCCGATGTACGAGGCGGGCATCCTGACGCTGGCGGACCGGGCCGCGCTGGCAGCCTATTGCCAGGCCTATGCCCGCTGGGTCGAGGCGGAGGAGCGGCTGAAGGAGACCCCGGCGTTGCTCAGAACACCGAACGGTCATGTCCAGCAGTCGCCCTGGCTGACGGTGGCCAACAAGCAGATGGAGCTGATGGCGCGCTACATGTCGGAACTCGGGCTGACGCCCTCGGCGCGGACAAAACTGCGGCAAGACTCCGAAGCCCAGAAATCCGAGCCGGTCACCTTCGTCTGGCGCACGATCCTGGACCCCGGCGACGAAACCGGGACAATCGAGCACGAGAAAACGCTGGAACTCCCGAACCGGGATGGTTGAGCCTCCCGTTCGCTACACTAACCAGCTGTTCCGATGTACAAAACTGCCAAACGAAGGGTGCGCAGGTCTGTACATGGGGATCGGGAAGATCATCGCCTACGAGCGCGTCTCCACGGCCCGGCAAGGTCGCTCCGGGCTTGGGTTGGAGGCGCAGCGCTCGGCCATCGAGGCCTTTGCCGCGTCACGCTCGGCGGGGGTCCTCGCCCGCTTCACCGAGGTGGAAAGCGGTAAACGCAACACCCGCCCCGAACTGGACAAGGCCCTCAACCTCGCCCGCCTGACCGGCGCCACCCTGGTCATCGCCAAGCTCGACCGCCTCTCCCGCAACGCGGCCTTCCTGCTCACCCTGCAATCCAGCGGCGTCGGCTTCGTCGCCTGCGACATGCCCGAGGCGAACGACCTGACCGTCGGCATCATGGCCCTCGTCGCACAACAGGAGCGCGAGGCCATCTCGAAACGCACGAAGGAGGCGTTGGCGGCGGCAAAGGCCCGTGGCGTGAAGCTGGGCAACCCCAACGGCGCGGCGGCGCTACGACGAGCCGGCAGGGGTGGCGTGGCGCTCAGGGCGACTGTGACGAAGAATGCAAATACCTTCGCCGAAGACCTGCGGGAGGTGGTGGAAGCGATACAGTCCGAGGGTTACACCACGCTGCGTGCCATGGCAGATCAGTTGAACGCTCGCGGCATCCGGACCCGGCGCGGCGGGCGCTGGCATGTCTCGACCGTCAGGAACCTGCTGAGGCGGCTGGAGTCCTTACCATGACCGTCCAAAAGGGTGATCCCGTAGCAGCAACGCGGAGCGGCGAAAGGCCTGTAGATTTCTATGCATATTCGCCGAGCAGTTCCGAGAGGACGACGCCCCGCACAAACGGCGCCATTCCGGCAGGCCCGGAAGCGCGATCTTTCACATGGATGCAAAGGTTCGGCCGCAGCCCCGCGATCACGCCGATCAGGTCGCCGCGAACGCGGTCATCAAGTCCGGCGCCCATCACGACCGTCGCAATGTCCGGTTCGCTTTCAAGCTGGCTGACCACTTCGTCCCGATTGTGAGCGCCGAGCCATTGGACGGGCAAGTCTTCGAGTTCGCGCGCCACAGTCTCCACCACCGCCGGAAGGCGTCCTACAAGCAATACGACTGGTTTCATTACCTCTCCTCCTATTGCGGCCCCGCCGGGCGTCTGCGCCAGACATCTTCTTCAGCAACAGAATGAGCCCAACTTCGCGCCACTCATCATACGATCAAAATGACGACCCTTCATGTGAACCAGAGAACAGTGATCTCCGGCCTCGAACCAAATATCGTCCAGTCCATGCATTTCGGTGTCCATCACCGTCGGAACGCCGTAGGCCACGCCTACCGGCGGCGCTGCTCCGACTTCGCAATCATCGAATACCTCCGCCAGTTCATCTTCGGGGGCGAGGCCGATACGGCGATCCATCATTGCCTGAAGCCGGTGTAAATCGACCATCCGGTAGCTTGGAACCACGGCGATGAATGGTGTCTCTTCCGAATGGATCAAGACGGATTTGGCCAAATGGTCGCCGGGAACATGCGCTATGTGCGCGGTCTCACTGGCGGTCACGGTTGGCTCATGCGTGACAATGTCGAAAGGTAGAGCCTGAGCTTCGAGGTGCATTTTAAGACGATGGGCAATAGGCATGTCGGCCTCCTGTGGAAAGGGGCGCCAGTGCCGCGCGGTTGTCTACAACGACGAGAGGCGCAACCGAGGCGCCGATGGTGTTGAACAGGTCCTTGGAAGTATGTCACCGAAACCCCTTCCATCGCAAGAATGGTGTGACGGTCGTGACCCAAATGGAATGGGTTTCGGGGTTGGGTTGAGGGCCCGTGCCGGCCGATACTCGCTCGGTTCTGGCGGAACTGCTTCGGGCTGATGTTCGTGTCCCAGAGCTGGAAGCGACGGGTCGAAGGGGGCGGCCAGGCCGTTGGCGATGGCATCTCGACGAGATCTTCGAGAAGATCAACGGTGAGAGGCATTGTCTTTGGCGGGCCGTCGATCACGAGGGCGAGGTGCTGGAAAGCTTTGCGAAGAAGAAGAAGCGGGACAAGAAGGCCGCTTTGAAGCTCCTTTGGAAAGCGATGAAGAAGCATGACCGGTAAGACGCCCTGGTGACGGACAAGCTCCGTTCCTATGGCGCCGCCCTTAAGGAAATCGGGGCCGAGGACCGACAAGAAGCCGGCCGTTGGCTGAGCAATCGCGTGGAGAATTTCCATCTGCCGTGTCGACGACGCGAGCGGACGATGCTCCGGTTCCGGTGCATGCGAAGTTTGCGGATGTTCGCCGCCGTCCATGCCTCCGTCTACAACCATTTCAACCAGGACCGCGGCCTCTCGAGTCGGGAGATTTTCAAGGCCAACCGCGCCGCCGCTCTCGCCGAGTGGAGCGGTCTTTCTGCGGTATAAGGGACAGCTATCCTGTCCTTGCTGAGACGAGTTCGAATTCGTCTGACACCCCATGGACTAGTGCCCCAAGCGATGCCCCAAGGTTGGCGGGGTTATCACACTGAGAGTCTCAAGTATCAGTGTTGCGGCGAGCCAAGGGTTTCCTGATCGCTGATGTGATGCCTGTCCTGACGGCGCCAACCATTTTAGAGGCGGCCCTGCCGACAGGTCCAATGTGCTGTCTGGGCGTTTTAGCTCGGTTGTCTGATTGGGACCCGGCAAGCGGACTTCATCAAGGCCAGCGGTCAGATCCGCCGCGCGCAAAGGCCGGACAAATGACCGCAACCTGCTTCGATCCACTCCACTCAAGAAATCCCTTGCAAAACTGGAGCTGTCCACGAATGACACCACATCTCAGCAAGACCGGCGCCGAGCTCTTGTTCGAGCTGATCTCCCAACGATACGAGCGCGGCTCCATCCTGATAACTTCGAACCTGCCCTTCGACGAATGGACGGAGACCTTCGGAACAGAGCGCCTGACAGGCGCCTTGCTTGACCAGCTGACCCACCATGTCAGCATTCTGGAGATGAATGGCGACAGCTATCGCCTCGCACAGAGCAAGGCCCGGCGGAAAACCTGAACCGCATTCGGATTGCTCCTTGCGGACCAAGCCGCCTTGGCAACCGTTAGCTATATGGAGAGCACGTTTGCCAAGGCGCCGGTCCCTCCCTGACTGGCCGACTTTTGCTCCGCCCCGTGGTCGGTTTTCAGGGTGTCGGCACGAAAACCACACCCCCGGATGTTCCTGTTCTTGTGAGAATTCCTGTTTTGCGTGAATATGCTAGGCATGCCTCAGGTTGTGTCGGCCCTGAATTGCAAAGGCATATGTCCCGGAGGTATCGTGCTGAGTTTTATTTGTCAGACGTTCATCATTTTTTCCGGGATCCTTTCCTGCTTCATCCGGTCGATACGGCTTGGCGCCGCGGGCCCGCTGTCGCTGGTCTGTGTCGTCTGCCTCCTCCTTCCCGGGGCGGTCCTGGCCCAGGACCCTGGCGGCACGGTTGGCGATGACCCCGATTTCGACGGCTGGGGCTTTTACTGTGACTACTTTGGTTCGGCCCCTGGTCCCGGCGAGACGGTTCGGAACGTTCTGGCGATCCGTGACAACTGCGCGCCAGACGGAGCAGGGTTCGATCTTGTCGCCGAATTTACCCCCAGCGGTTATCTTGTGGGCTACCGGGTGGCCAATATCACCATCGGTGACGGTGAGGTACTGCCCTACGAGGATCCGAATACCGGAAACTCAGTCGAAAGCGTATGCCCCGATATGAGTATGCAGGCCCGGGGCTATTACTATCCTGATAAATACTCTTTGAATGTCGGTTGCGAATTTCAATTGAACTTTGAGATCGAGGGACCAGACGGGAAAACGGACTACTATTACCTCTCGGGGCAGATCACGGCAACGTGGGTTCAACGATATGTGCTGAATTATTCGACGTCGGGCCAGATTGTCCGGGTCAGGGGGGCAACGGAGTCGCAGGCGGACCCGATGCCCGCGCTGACCACGCGGTTCATGCGGCAGCGAGCCGATACCCTGCTGTCGAGCCAGCCGGACCTGGCGCCGCTGCTGCGCGGGGACCGGCGGGCCCGGCACCGGCTGGACTATTCCGATGGTGTCGGTTCGTTCGATCTGCGCCTTGGCGAAGAGGGCCCGGTCTGGGCCGATCTGAACCTGGCCTGGTCCACGCGCGAGGGGGCGGAACTGTCCTATGCCTTCGGGGCGCTGGGGGGGCATGTGGCGCTTGGCGAGCGGACGATCCTTGGCGCGATGCTGCAGCTGGATCATGCCCGGATGGACGATCCCTATGCCGATATCGAGGGGCAGGGCTGGCTGGTGGGGCCCTACATGGTCCACCGTGCCGCCGCGGCCCCGGTCTTCCTTGAGGCCCGCCTGCTTTACGGCCGCAGCAGCAACGACATCCACATGGAGAATATCGGCCGGCAGAGCTTTGAGACCGAGCGCTGGCTGGCGGCGCTGAAACTGTCGGGCGAGGTCCGGCGCGGGGCGACGACCTGGACCCCGCTGGTCGAGCTGGCCTACACCGAGGACCGGCACGACGGTTTCGTCGACCTGGTCGGTTACGAGGTTCCGGTGCAGAGCGTGGCGCTTGGCGAATTGACCTTCGGCCTCGGGGTGGTGCATGCACTGACCTCGGTGGATCACCTTACCGGAGGGCTGAGCTGGATCGGCAGCCACGAGCGGACCGACGCAGGGATCGCGGCGCTGAACCGGGACGACACCTCGGGCCGCGGCCGGATCGAGCTTGGCTGGGAACACCGCCCGGACGCGGGTCCGGCACTGTCGGTCTCGGGCTACTGGGATGGTATCGGGCGCAGCGGCTACGATGTTCAGGGGGTCTCGGTCCGGCTGTTTCAGAACTTCTGATGGGGCAGTGTCAGAAGAACTTGGCTTGCTGCAGGGCAGGGGCTGGCTAGCGTTTCGGGATGGCAAAACGCGACCTGTTCAAGTGCTTCAAACCAAGCCCGGAGATCATCCGGCTGGCCGTGATGCTCTACATTCGGTTTCCGCTTTCGCTACGGAATGTCGAGGATCTGCTGCACGAGCGAAGCATCGAGATCGGCCACGAAATCGTCCGGTTTTGGTGGCGCAGATTCGGGCCGATGTTCGCGTCTGAAATTAGAAAACGGCGGATCGAGGCTATGCGTTCAAGCCGTTGGCGAAGGCATCTCGACGAGATCTTCGAGAAGATCAACGGTGAGAGGCATTGTCTTTGGCGGGCCGTCGATCACGAGGGCGAGGTGCTGGAACGCTTCGCGACAAAGAAGCGGGACAAGAAGGCCGCTTTGAAATTCCTCAAGAAAGCGGTGAAGAAGCATGGCCGGTCAGATGCCCTGGTGACGGACAAGCTCCGCTCCGACGGCGCCGCTCAGAAGGAAATCGGTGCCGCGGATCGGCAAGATACCGGCGGATGGCCGAGCAATCGCGTGGAGAATTCCCATCTGCCGTGTCGACGACGCGAGCGGACGATGCTCCGGTTCCGGTGCATGCGAAGTCTGCGGATGTTCGCCGCCGTCCATGCCTCCGTCTACAACCATTTCAACCAGGACCGCGGCCTCTCGAGCCGGGACATCTTCAAAGCCAACCGCGCCGCCGCTCTCGCCGAGTGGCGCGGTCTATACGCGGCATAAGGGACAGCCATCCTGCCACAACTGAGACCGGTTCGAATTCGTCTGACACCCCACTACCAAGGCATGTGCCTTGCCGATGCGCAGGAAAAATTGGAAGGTGGGCGCAAAGAATACAATGAGGATCGCCCCCCGCAGCGTGATCGGAAACAACGTCCCGATCGCCATGGATAAACCCGAAGTCGTCACAAGCCTGTCACCGTGTACCGCCAAGTTTTTCCCGTGTCAGGTGGTCCGGCGTTGGGCACAGGTCAATACCCACCGGACACTGCACGCGGCTGGATGAAAAACCAGTGCCCGGTCAAATCAGGAAGGACCCAGTAAGTTGGTTGAATTTCTCAAGCCTCTCGGAGGAAAGTCCCTATCAGCGGCTTTCGGTGCGGTGGTACTGTTGTTGTCTTCTGCGTCCGCCGGTAGCGCCGAAGGGGCGCGTTGCGTCGCCGATCCCGTTGCGGTCATTGCCCGGGCGCCAACAGCGGCAATGGCGACCACACCGCTCCCCGCCGATCTTGCTGCGGATCTTGATGCTGCCGTGAAGAGCGTCCTGCCAAAAGTCGCGGCCCCGGGTATCATCGCAGGTGTGCGCACGCCTGCCGGTTACTGGACTTCGGCATATGGGCTTGCAGATCCCGAAACCGGTAGGCCGATGGAAGTCGGTATGTTCACTCGCATCGGTTCGGTCACGAAGACATTCACCGGAACTCTTCTGATGCAGCTTGTCGAGAGCGGCGCGGTCTCGCTCGACGATACGATCGGGCAATATGTCGACGATATCCCGAACGGTGACAGGATCACGCTTCGGCAATTGGCAAATATGACGAGTGGCGTGCAGAGTTACACAAATCTCGACAGTTTCCAGGATCAACTTTTTGCTCAGCCCGGCAGGGTCTTTTCGACAGACGAGCTATTGGGCCTTGCAATCCCCAGGTCGCCGGCCTTCGAACCCGGTGAGCGCTTTGATTACTCCAATAGCAACTTCGTTTTGCTGGGACTGGTTATCGAGAAGGTAAGCGGAAAGTCTCTTGCCGAAAACTACCAGACGGGAATCTTCGCCCCATTGGGAATCGAAAATACCTTTTCTCCCGGAGCTAACCCCGATCTGCCCGATCCACATCCCCAAGGCTACACATTGCAGGGTATTGTGGATCACCCGAAAGTCGCAACTAACGCGACGAACTGGAACCCCTCATGGAGCTGGGCGACCGGGCATCTTGTATCCACGGTCGATGACCTGCTGACTTTTGGACGCGCGCTCGGGACAGGGCAGGGACTACTGGGCACCGATGCTCAGATGACGCGTCTGAATGCTTTCCCAAAGCCATTGGGCTACGGAATTGCCCTGGGTTGCGTGGATGGGTGGATCGGCCACGACGGGTCTGAGCCGGGCTATACGACCACACTCTTTTACGACACGACCAGTGACACGACCGTTGTCGTTCAAGCCAACAGTGACATTTTTTCCGGGGACTGCGAAGATCAGGCTGTACTGCCTGACAATTCGACTGAATTTACCTGCAATTCGCCAGCGCTGCGCGTGTTCAGTGCTTTGTCGGATGCTCTGGGTCACGAGTATGCTGGTCACGACTAGGCTCAGGATCTGTAATTTGCGGAGCTTTGCGGTGTTTCCCTTGAGGGTTTCAAGGATCTGTCCGCACTGATTGCTTTGAGGCGATCGTTTTGTATCGGGTTTCACAAGGCCGAACGTTGCAGTGAACCGCCCCGGGTTTACCGGAGATTTTCTGGTTCAATTATTAGGCAGCTTTTTCAGGAGCGTTCAAGCTTTCGTAGAATGCCTCCTCTGCTTCTCGCGGGGTGAGGTATCCGATGGCGCAGGGCTGCGCGCTTCGGAGGTATGCCGCCTCAAGGTAACAGACATCGACAGCGATCGGGTGCTGATCCATGTCAATGAAGGCAAGGGCGGACGTGATCGCAAGGCGATGCTGTCGCCCAACCTGCTTGCGTTGTTGCGCGACTATTGGCGCGTGTCCCGCCCCGAGGGCTGGCTGTTCCCGGGCAAACCCAAGATCAAGCCGTTGTCGCCGCGACAGTTGAACCGGGCGTTCACCTCGGCCAAGCAGATGGCCGGCATCAAGAAAGCTGCAACGCTGCACACGCTCCGCCACAGCTTCGCGACGCATCTTTTGGAGGCGAACACGGATGTCCGGGTCATCCAAGTTTTGCTCGGGCATGCCAAGCTGACCACGACGGCGCGCTACGCCCACGTGGCCACCAAGACGATCCGCAGCACGGTCAGCCCGTCTGAACAGATCAAGCTGTTGCAAGACAAGACCCTCCGCCGAGGGTTGGAATAACGCTCGGGGGCCGTGTCCCGAGCCAAGCTGGCGATTGCTGACATCTTTCGCGCCCACGGCCCCGCGTGGCGGCGGATCAATGCGAGGCATGTCAGCCTGGCGCAGCTGAAGGTGATGTCGGCAATTGAAACCTGTCGAACCGAGGCGCTCGGCGGGCATGTGACGGGCTGCACCAAATGCGGCCACCACCGCATTGCGTATAATTCCTGCAAGAACCGGCACTGCCCGAAGTGTCAGGGGCCAACGGCACGTGACTGGATGGAGGCGCGCGCCGAGGACATGTTGCCCGTCGAGTATTTCCATGTCGTCTTCACGCTGCCAGCAGAGATTGCCCGGATCGCCTATTGGAACAAGCGGGCCGTCTATGGGTTGTTGTTCAAATCTTCGGCGCAACCGGTGATGACCATCGTCGCCGATCCCAGGCGCATGGGCGCGCGGGTCGGCATGACCAGCGTGTTACTCACCTGGGGATCGGCCCTGACGCATCACCCGCATGTCCACATGATCGTTCCCGGTGGCGGCCTGTCGCCGGGCGGGAGCCGCTGGATCGCCTGCCACCCCGGCTTCTTCCTACATGCGCGGGTCCTGTCCCGGCTGTTCCGGCGCCTTTTTCTGGAAGGGCTGATGGACCTGCACTGCGCGGGCAAACTCGCCTTCTTCGGCGATCTTGAAGAGCTGGCTGAGGCCGGTGCTTTCGCTGCTTGGCTCGCCCGGTTCCGCAAATCCGAATGGGTGGTCTACGCCAAACCGCCCTTCGGTGGCCCCGAGGCGGTGCTGGCCTACCTGAGCCGCTATACCCACCGGGTGGCGATCGCGAACGCCCGCCTGGTTAGCGCCGATGCCAATACCGTGGCCTTCCGCTGGAAGGATTGGAGCTGTCGCCCTTGATGGATCGGCGTCTCTACCAAGCCCTATCAACGACGTCCGGCCAACCAAGTTTTAAGATCCCTTTGCGCGGCTTCGAGTGTCTCGATGTTGATGGTGCGCGTTGCCAGAGCGCGGTTCAGCGCACGCACGCGCTTGTTCAGCGTCAGGTGCTCATCGAGGTCCGAAGATACTCCCAGCTTGTCGTAAAGCGATAAAAGGCGATTCTGGACTGTCCGGAGCGACATGCCGCGCCGTTCCGCGATCGACTTGTCCTGCAGCCCCAGCGCGAGATCGATCAAGACGTCGAACTCGCTGTCGTCGAGCCGCGTGCGCGGCGCGGTGCCGCGTTTCTGCAGACGGTGGATTTCGCGATCCACGATAATCTGCGCTTCGACCAGCACGGCGCGCAGCGCCAGCTTGAGACGGTCACGCGACGCCGTCTTGAGGACATAGCCATAGGCGCTCTCCTCGGGCACGACCTGGGCGATCCCGCGCAGATAGGCGTCGTCGGCGTAGTTGGACCA
This sequence comes from Antarctobacter albus, assembly GCF_900101505.1. Lineage (GTDB taxonomy): Bacteria > Pseudomonadota > Alphaproteobacteria > Rhodobacterales > Rhodobacteraceae > Antarctobacter > Antarctobacter albus. Next base: position 103,355 of record NZ_FMZI01000004.1, on the reverse strand, counting down.
GAACAGGATGCGGCTCTGCGGCCGTTCGGCCCAGATCGTGCGCGCCGCCTCGATGCCGTTGCGGTGTTCCATCTGCAGGTCCATCACGATGGCCTCGATTTCCCCCTGCCGGGCCTCTTCTTCACCGGCCGCTCCATCGGCGGCATGAAAGATCTCTGTCACCTCGGGCAGAGCCTCGGCCAGCGCCTCCTGAAGATAGGTCGCGTGAAACTGGTCGTCCTCGACGATGAGCACCTTCATGACCGATCACCCAGCATGACCCGAAGCGCGCAGCCGTTGTCGTTCAGGACATCAAGTTCGGCCGAGATCAGCCGCGCCCGCGTCCGCATGTGGGCAAGGCCGGAGTTCCGCCGCACCTCTGCCGGAATGCCGCAACCGTCGTCGCGCACTGTCATTGCAAGGCCGGACCGCGCCATAGGGGCTATCCTGACCTCGATGCGGCGGGCCCCGGAATGGCGCGCGGCGTTGTTGATGGCTTCTTGCGCGATGCGGAAGAGGGCGGTCCGCACGGTCGGGTTCAGCCGGTCCGGCGCGCCATCCGTCTCGTCTATCACCTCGACCTCGACGGGCGCGGAACCGACCGCGCGTTCGAGATGCACTTGCACCGCATGCAGGAACCCGAAAAGCTCCAGAAGGCTGGGGACAGCCGTGTCGATGATCCGACGCAGATCCCCGATCGTTTCCGAGATCCGGCTCGCCAGGTGATCCCGACCGGGCGGCGCGTCTCCGGTGACTTCCCGCAACAGCCTGGTCAGATCGGCAAGGGTCTGGTCGTGCAGGTCCATCCCGATGCGCTGGCGTTCCCGTTCAAGCGTCTGCGTCAGGTCCAGTGCACCGCGGCGCAGACCCTCTTCCCGCGCCTTGGCTTCCTGCCCGACCTGCGCCGCCCGTTGCGCCAGTTCCGCGGTGTGCAAGGCGTGGAAATAGGGCGACAGGACATCGGCCACATGCTGGGCGCGCTGCACCGTCTCGCCGTTGTAGATGCCGGGCGTGGAATGCGAAATGTTCAGCGTCCCAATGGGCTGGCCCATGACCTTCATCAGGACATGCACGCGCGAGCGCAGCGCGTGGTTGAAGATAGGTTCCGAGCATGACCCCTCGAAGGTCTGGCGAGGATCCTGCATGGCATCCTCGCACAGCATGAAATCGCAATGCCCGTTGATCAGGTCCCGGATCGGCGAGACATCGACCCGCGTGCGTGCCCGCGACCACCGCGTCTGGATGCCGACCTCGTAACTCGACAGCCAGCCCGGACGATCATTCAGGCACAGGTCAGCGTGCGTAAAGGGAATGACCTCCGCGATCTCGTTGGCCACCGCTTCGAGCGCCGAGGCAATATCGGTCCGTTCTGCCAGATGCGCCGAAATGCGCAGGAAGACGTCGCCCTTGTCTGGCGCCTGCAAGGCGTTGGTCATCGTCTCCTCCGGTCGCGCAATGCACGTTCCCGCAAGCGTTACAGGGAAATCCGGAGAAAGGAACACCGTGAGCCGCAAAATATTTGCGGGAACCCGCAACAGCTTTGCTGGAGGATACCTTTACAGGTGTCGTTTCGGACCGCATCATCACGCCATCCGCGCCCTTTCCAGGCCGGCATACAGCGCAGGACCACTGTGCGACAGGGAGGAAAAACATGACACTTTCGAAGATGCTGCTGAGTGCGGCGGGCCTTGCGCTTTCTGCGGGACTGGCCCAGGCCGAGTCCCACATGTCCGAAACCGCCGACAAGCGCATCGCGCTGTCCAACAACTATGCCGGCAATTCCTGGCGGCAGGCGATGCTGCAGACATGGCAGGAAATCGGCGCGCAGGCAGTTGCAGATGGCATTGTCGCCGCCGCGGACGCCTATACCACCTCCGAGAACCAGCCCACCGAGCAGGCCGCGCAAATCCAGAACCTGATTCTGCAGGGCTATGACGCCATCGTGCTGAATGCCGCGTCGCCCACCGCCCTGAACGGGGCCGTCAAGGAAGCCTGCGATGCCGGCGTGATCGTCGTCAGCTTTGACGGGATCGTGACCGAGCCCTGCGCCTGGCGGATCGCGGTGGATTTCGCGGCGATGGGTCGGGAAGAAGTGGACTACCTCGCTTCGCGCCTGCCCGATGGTGGCAACCTGCTTGAAATTCGCGGCCTCGCCGGGGTGTTTGTTGATGACGAGATCAGCAAAGGCATCCACGAGGGTGTCGAGGTACACGATCAGTTCAAGATCGTCGGCTCGGTTCACGGCGACTGGGCCCAGGATGTCTCGCAAAAGGCTGTTGCGGGAATCCTGCCGTCTCTGCCCGATGTGGTCGGGGTCGTGACGCAGGGTGGCGATGGCTACGGGGCGGCGCAGGCCTTCAAGGCTGCCGGCCGCGACACGCCGCTGATCGTTCTGGGCAATCGTCAGGACGAGTTGCAATGGTGGGCCGATCAACGAGACGCCACCGGATACGAGACGTTGTCGCTGTCAATCGCGCCGGGCGTGGCGTCGCTGGCGCTCTGGGTCGCACAGCAGATCCTTGCCGGCGAAGAGGTGCCAAAGGATCTGACAGTTCCCTTCCTGAAGATCACGCAGGACAATCTTGACGATGCCCTGGCCACCACCTCCGAGGGGTCTGTCGCCAACGTGACCTACTCGCTGGAAGACGCCCAGCAGGTCATCTCCGACGCCAAGTGATCCTTTGATCCTCACCGGCGGGGCGCCCAGACGGCAGCCCGCCGAACCTCATCCCATCAATGGAGCGCTCATGAACGATCATGAGAGAGCGCCCCTCGTGTCGCTGACGGACGCGGCCCGGCATTTCGGGCCCGTTCGCGCGCTCGACGGGGTGACCCTGTCCGTCGCCCCGGGCGATTGCGTCGGGCTGGTCGGCCACAACGGCGCCGGCAAGTCGACATTGGTAAACCTGGTAAACGGCGGCCTGGCACCGTCGTCCGGTACAGTTGGGTTCGCCACGGGCGGCAGCGCGCTGGAGGCGGGCGTGCGGTCGGTCTTCCAGGAACTGTCGCTTTGCCCCAACCTGACGGTGGCCGAGAACCTGCGCATCTCTCACAGCGCGCTGAAGGGGCCGAACTGGCGCCGGCCGGCCCGGGAGGAAATCGGCCAGAGCCTCGACACGATCTTTCCCGGCCACGGCATCGACCCGAACGCAGAGGTCGACACGCTGTCCATCGCGGAGCGGCAGATGGTCGAGATCGCCATCGGGTTTGCCCCGCGCGGCAGCGAGGCGCGGCTGGTCATCCTGGACGAGCCGACCTCGTCGCTGGACGCCGGCATCGCCGATCAGTTGCTGGCCCATGTAAAACGCTTTTGCGCCTCGGGTGGCGCGGTGATCTTTATCTCGCACATGATGGGCGAGGTATTCCAGGTCGCCACCCGCATTGTTGTTTTGAAGGACGGAAAGGTCGTGGCCGAGCGCCCGACCGAAGACTTCACCCGTCAGGGTCTGGTGGATGCCATGGGCCACGTCACAGCCGACACGGCGGAAACCACCGGGACCGCGCGTGATTTCGGGAAGGAGGTCGTGCGCACCGACCAGGGCCTGACCGCCCGCAAAGGCGAGATCGTGGGCCTGTCGGGCCTGGCCGGTCACGGGCAGGCGGCGGCGCTGGCGCGGCTTTACCTCTCGCGCTCGTCAGCGTGGCGGGCGGGCAAAGCCCCCGAGGTGGTGTTTGTCGCCGGAGACCGGCAACGCGACGGGGTTTTGCCACTCTGGTCGATCCTGCGCAACATCTCGGTCTCGATCCTGCCGCAGGGTGCCCGGCGTGGGCTGGTGGACCGCGAGGGTGAGGCCCGGGTGGCGCAGGACTGGAAAACCCGCATCGGCATCCGCACCGACGACGTCGCAAACCCGATCCTGTCGCTGTCGGGCGGCAACCAGCAGAAAGTTCTCTTTGCCCGTGCATTGGCTTCATCGGCACCGGTCGTTATCATGGACGACCCGATGCGCGGCGTGGACGTGGGCACCAAGCAGGACGTCTATGCCATGATCCGCGCCGAGGCCGCCCGCGGGCGTACCTTCCTGTGGTACTCGACCGAAACCGAAGAGGTCTGCCAGTGCGACCGGGTCTTCGTCTTCCGCAACCACGAGATCAGCGCCGAACTGACCGGCGCGGAAATCACCGAAGAGAAGATCCTCGAAGCCTCTTTCGAGATGCAGGAGGCGTCATGACTTTCCTTGCCCGCCACCGGATCATTCTTCCGGTGGTCTCGCTTGCCGTATTGCTGGCCGCGACGTTCTACATGCAACCGCGTGCGATGAGCTATTTCGGGTTGAACCTGCTGTTCAACCTCGCGGTGCCGATCGCGCTGGCAACCATCGCGCAGATGATGATCATCATGGTCAACGACATCGACCTGTCTCTGGGCGCCTTCGTCAGCCTTGCGGCCTGTGTCACGGCGACCTTCCTGAACGATGCGCCGATGCTGGGGCTGCTGATCCTGCTGGCCCTGGTCCTGTCCTACGCTGTGCTGGGGGCCGTCATCCACGCGCTAGAGCTGCCCGCCATCGTGGTGACGCTGGGCATGTCCTTTGTCTGGGGCGGGATCGCGCTGTTCATCCTGCCTTCGCCCGGCGGCGCCGCGCCCGGCTGGCTGCGCACGCTGATGACGGTCAAGCCGCCGTTTGCGCCGATGGCCGTCGTCGCCGCGGTGATCATCGCCGCCGTCACCCATCTGCTGATCATGCGCTCTGGCATCGGGACGGTGCTGCGAGGCGTGGGCGGCAACGCGCGCTCGGTCGCGCGGGCGGGCTGGTCGGTGATCCGGCTCAAGGCACTGGCCTACGGGCTGGCGGGCCTCTTTGGCGTGCTTGCGGGCATGGCGCTGGTGGGTCTTGCCACCTCGGCTGACGCCAACATCGCGCTGCGCTACACGCTTTTGTCCATCGCGGGCGTGATCCTGGGCGGTGGCGAGTTCACCGGCGGCAAGGTCAGCCCGACCGGCGCGGTGATCGGGGCCTTCACCCTGACACTGGCGGCGAGCTTTCTGTCCTTCATGCGCCTCTCGCCGGACTGGCAGATCGGCGCACAAGGCGCGATCCTGATTCTCGTGCTGACCGCCCGGCTGATCTTTCGCCAGAAGGGGAGTGAGGCATGAGCGTTCTGAGCAGGCCCTGGCTCTGGTCCTGGCTGGCTGCGGCGGCGGCCTTCTCGCTGACCCTCGGCCTCACCTCGGGGCGGGGCGCCGGAGAGCTGGGGTACGCCGCATTGTCCTTCGGCGCCTTCGCAGCCATCGTCGGGCTGGGGCAGATGCTGGTGATCACCCTGGGACCCGGCAACGTCGACCTGTCGATCCCGGCCACCATGACCCTGGCTGCCACCCTGGCGCTGAAGGCGATGGGCAGCGATCCCGGCACAGCCTTTCTCGGCCTTGTCATCGCACTGGCGGTCGGTTTCGGCACGGGGGTGGCAAATTACGCGCTGATCTTCCTGTTGCGTCTGCCGCCGATCATCGCGACGCTGGCGGCCTCGCTGATCTACCAATCGCTGGCGATCTGGTCGAACCGGGGTCTGCGGATCAAGCCGCCCTCCGGGCTGGCGGATTTTGCCACCGGACGTTTTCTGGGCCTGCCCAACGTGGCCTGGGTCGGCTTGGCCCTGGCCATCCTTGTCTGGATCGTGCTGGAACGCTCTGTCTGGGGGCGGTGGCTGCTGGCCACGGGGCAAAACCTGCGCGTGGCGCGGCTGGCGGGCGTGCCGGTCGAACTGGTGCGCGCGTCCACCTATATCTCTGTCGCCGTGTTCGCGTCGCTGGCGGGTTACCTGCTGGCCAGCTTTTCGGGCGGGGCAGCGCTGAACATGGGGCAGGAGTACCTGCTGATGTCCATTGCCGTCGTCGTGATCGGTGGCAGTTCCATCGCCGGGGGTAACTCCAACGTGCCGGGCGTCTGGGGCGCCGCGTTGTTCATGTTCCTCGTGGTCTCGATGCTGAACAGCTACGGGGCAGGGGCGGGCGTGCGCAACGTGCTGACCGGGACCATCATTATCGCCATCGTGATCGCCGCCAGCTCAAGGAGGGCCCGGACATGATTACACTGCCGCCGCACCTGGAAATCCATGATGACCGGTTCGCCGCGCTGGTCCATCCCATGTCGCAGCTGGAGGTGATCGCCGAAGGTTTCACCTGGACCGAAGGGCCGGTCTGGTTCGGGGATCACGACTGCCTGCTGTTCTCGGATATCCCGAGCCAGCGGATCATGCGCTGGTCCGAACATGAGGGGCTTTCGGTATTTCGCACCGGGTCCGGGTTCAACAACGGCAACACGCGGGATCGCCAGGGGCGGTTGGTAGGCTGCCGTCATGGCATGCGCGACGTGGTCCGGACCGAGATCGACGGGTCACTGACCGTTCTCGCCGACAGGTTTGACGGCAAACGGCTCAATTCGCCCAATGATGTTGTCGTCAGTTCGGACGGGGCTGTCTGGTTCACCGATCCGACCTACGGCATCATTTCGAATTTCGAGGGCTATCGCAGTGATCCCGAACAATCCGGCCGCAACGTATTCCGCATGTCGCCCGGCGGCGAGCTGAGCGCCGTCGTCACCGATTTCAGCCAACCGAACGGCCTGTGCTTCTCGCCGGACGAAAAGACGCTCTATATCGCCGAAAGCGGATCGAGCCACGACGACTCGGTGCCTTCCGTCATTCGCCGTTTTGCCGTCGAAGGTGGCGACCTGCGCGACACCGGCATCTTTGCCGAGATCGACGACGGCCTGCCGGATGGGATGCGCTGCGATGCCATGGGCAACCTGTGGTCCTCGGCAGCAGACGGTGTGCATTGTTTTGATAGCGAGGGCACTCGGCTGGGCAAGATCCTGGTTCCACAGGTCGTTTCGAATCTGTGTTTCGGAGGACGCGATGGGCACAGGATGTTCATTACCGCCACCACGTCCGTCTATCGCGTCTTCGTGGACGTGCGCGGTGCCGAGCCTTGGACGCTCGGGAAGCAATAGCAGATCTCGATCCCTTTTGGGGACAGGTTGCACTCCAGCGGGGGTGGGTCCTTTTCGGCAAGGGGATGAGCCAGTATCCGAGCTTTTGATGTAACGGACCGGCCAGCGTTCTCAATTCCTTACAGGGAAGAGAAGGTTCGACGGGTGTCCCGTTCCCTCCGCCACCCACACATTTTTTCTGATGGCAGGAAACAGCGTACAGTGACCGAGGGTCCTGCAAACGCGGGGTTCTTTCTTTGTCCGGGGTTTCTCGGGATCTTGTTCGTTTTCGCCTGTGTGCTTCCCTTGCGTGGTCGGAATGGTGGTAAGACGGCGGCGCTGGGCGGCAAGCTGACAAGGCGACTGGTGGAGAACCTGGGGCCGGGGCGGCATGGCGACGGTGCGGGCCTTTACCTGGTGGTCGACCCGTCAGGCGCGCGGCGTTGGGTCGCGCGGGTCACAGTGAAGGGACAGAAGAACCGCAAGGGCGCGCCACTGCGCACGGATTTCGGGCTGGGCTGGGCCGATGTGGTGACCCTCAATCAGGCGCGCAAGTGGGCGCTGGAGTATCGGCGCATGGCAAATGTGGTGCTAGCCGCGCACCCGAGCGATGCTGTCGAGCTCATGGCCAACGCGCTGTCCTGACAGCGAGGTGTCCACGTCCGCGGCCAGGCATTCCCGGGTGTAGCTCTTCTCTGTCCTGGCCCAGTCCACTGCTCGTCGCCTTGCACCGGGCTTCAGACGTTTTTTTCCCGGCATCACCTTGAGCGTGGCCACATCCAGCATCTGCTCCGCGAGCATCTTCTTGAGCTGCGCGTTCTCAGCCTCCAAGGCCTTAGGCCGTTTGGCCTCCGACACTTGCATGCCTCCAGACTTCGAGCGCCACTTGTAAAACGTGCCATCGCCGATGCCATGCTTCCGGCAGAGCTCCCTGGCGCCTATCCCGGCTTGGTTCTCCTTCAAGATGCCAATGACCTGCTCTTCGCTGGAACGGCTTTTCCGCATCGTCTGTCTCCTCGTTTGGAGAACAGGCTAACCTCAAACCGCAGACGTTTCAGGGGACCGCGTCAGAGGCGCCCTACCGCTTGCCGGATCTCGGAGCGAAGCTCGGCTTCTTCGAGGCCGTATTCCTCTGCCGCTTCGGCCACCGTGTGGAACGGTGCAACGGGGCAGCCGGGGCACAGCATCTGTCGAGAAAGAAAGGGCGCAGCTGCAGAAGGCCAGAAGACGAACAATTTTTCCAGCGTCAGCTCCGGGTCGTCGATGTCGGGGCGTCGCATGAACGGATCTCCTTTTGCTGCTGCGACCCTGCCACCCTCTTTCCGCGTGGTCTTTGCGATTTCGCAACAAGCCCCGGCAAGGCCCCGGCTATTCGTATCGTGTTCGAAACGAAAACCGGAACGCGAAAGATGTCAGAGATCTTCACCAAGTCGCGGGCCAGGAACGTGTTCTACGGGGGATCGATCTTCTTCGTTGCCGTGTTCGTGGCCCTGACGGCGCAAAGCCACCTCCATATCACCCGAACCGCGACGGCGGGCATGCCGCTGACCGACGAGGTCCGCCTTGGCAAACATGTGTGGGAACGGAATTCCTGCATCAATTGCCACACGCTACATGGCGAAGGCGCGTATTTCGCCCCCGAGGTCGGCAATGTGATGACCCGCTGGGGCGTCATGGACGATCCCGAAGGCGCTTACGAGATGCTGGATGCCTGGATGGCCGCGCAGCCCTCGGGGATCGAGGGGCGCCGGCAGATGCCGCATTTCGAGATCACAGAGGAGGAGATGCGGGCCCTGTCCGAATTCCTCCGCTGGGCCGATCAGACCGACACCCAGAACTGGCCGCCGAACGACGCCGGCTGACCCCTTCGCAAGGAGAAAACCATGAAATACCAATCGCAAAGGGTGGCCTACTGGTACTTTCTGGCCGCCATGACCCTGTTCGGCATCCAGGTGCTGGGCGGGCTGCTCGCAGGCTGGGTCTATGTCTCGCCGAACTTTCTGGCCGAGATCCTGCCTTTCAATGTCATCCGCATGATCCATACCAATTCGCTGATCGTCTGGTTGCTGCTCGGCTTCTTCGGCGCGGCCTATTACCTTGTCCCGGAAGAGGCCGAGCGCGAGGTGTTCTCGGTCAAGCTGGCCTATCTTCAGTTGATCATCCTGCTGGTGGGCACACTGGGCGCGGTGGGCAGCTATCTCGTCGGCATCCACGGCGGACGCGAGTTCCTGGAACAGCCCCTTTGGGTCAAGTTCGGCATCCTCGTCGCGGCGGTGATCTTCCTGGTGAACATCTCGCTGACGGTTCTGGCGGGCAGGAAGACGGCGATCACCAACATCCTGCTCATGGGGCTGTGGCTCTTGTGCCTGCTGTGGGTCTTTGCCTTCATCAACCCCGACAACCTGAGCCTCGACAAGATGTACTGGTGGATGGTCGTGCACCTGTGGGTCGAGGCGACCTGGGAACTGGTCATGGCCGCGATCCTCGGCTACCTGATGCTGAAGCTGACGGGCGTCGATCGCGAAGTGGTCGAGAAATGGCTCTATGTCATTGTCGCCACGGCGCTTTTCTCGGGCATTCTCGGCACCGGGCACCACTTCTACTGGATCGGCACGCCGGGTTACTGGCAGTGGATCGGGTCGATCTTCTCGACGTTCGAAGTGATCCCCTTCTTTGCCATGATGTCCTTTGCCTTCGTCATGGTCTGGAAAGGCCGCAAGAACCACCCGAACAAGGCCGCGCTGCTGTGGTCGCTGGGGGCATCGACCGTGGCGTTCTTCGGGGCGGGCGTCTGGGGCTTCCTGCACACGCTGCACGGGGTGAACTTCTATACCCACGGCACGCAGATCACCGCCGCGCACGGGCACCTGGCCTTCTACGGCGCCTATGTGGCCCTGAACCTTGCCATGTTCAGCTATGCCATGCCGGTCTTGAGGGAACGCGCGCCTTACAACCAGGTGCTGAACATGGCCTCGTTCTGGCTGATGACGGGGGGCATGGCCTTCATGACCTTCGTGCTGACCTTTGCCGGAACCATCCAGACGCACATGCAGCGGATCGTCGGCGAATACTACATGGTCGTGCAGGACCAGCTTGGCCTCTTCTACCTGATGCGCTTCGGCGCGGGGGCCGCGGTGGTGCTCGGCGCGCTTCTCTTCATCTATAGCCAGTTCGTGGTGCGCCGCGAGGTGGTGAAACCCGGCCCCGTGGCCGTTCCGGGAGAATGATCCGATGAAAGATCTCCAAGACTCCGGCCTGCCCTTCTACACGCCGCACACCGATGAATGCACGGTGTTCAAGACCGCCCATGCCAAAGGCCTGCCCCTTCTTCTGAAGGGGCCCACCGGCTGCGGAAAGACGCGCTTTGTCGAACACATGGCGGCGCGGCTGGGACTGCCGCTCCACACCGTCGCCTGCCATGACGACCTCAGCGCTGCCGACCTGATCGGGCGCTACCTGCTCAAGGGCGGCGAAACGGTCTGGGTCGACGGGCCGCTGACGCGCGCGGTGCGCGAGGGCGGCATCTGCTATCTCGACGAAGTGGTGGAGGCGCGCAAGGATGTGACCGTGGTGCTGCACCCCCTGACCGATGACCGGCGCCGGCTGGTCATCGACCGGACGGGCGAAGAGTTGCAGGCGCCGCCCAGCTTCATGCTGGTGGCCAGCTACAACCCCGGCTACCAGACCGTCCTGAAAAAGCTGAAACCCTCGACCCGGCAGCGGTTCCTCTCCATCGGCTTCGACTTTCCCGAACCGGGCATCGAGACGCAGGTGGTCGCCGCCGAAACCGGCCTGGACACGATGCGCGCGGGCGCGCTGGTCCGGCTGGCGGGCCATGTCCGGCACCTGTCGGGCATGGACCTGGAGGAAGGGGTGTCGACACGCCTGCTGATCTATGCGGGCACCCTGATCCAGGGCGGAATGCAGGTCGAACGCGCCATCGAGGCGGCGATTGTCGAGCCGCTGAGCGACGAGCCCGAGGTGCAGCAGGCGCTGCGCGACCTCGCGGCCAGCGTTTACGGGTGATGCCATGATGCACCCGCTCGACTTTCTCGAACCGGAGGAGGCCATCGGCACCCTCTGGCACGACATGGCGACACGGCTGGGCCGGGCGGAGGCAGATGCCTCCGCCGGGGTCCCGCTGGAGGCGGTCCGGGCCTCGGCGGCGGCGCTGTTCCGCGCGCTTGGCGGTCCGGCGGGGGTCGAGATCACCGCCGCGCCCGCCCGCGCCTCGGGCCATCGCACCGGCCGGCTGCGCCGCATCGGGACGCCGCGCGAGATGCTGCATGTCGCCGATTACGACGGCGACCGTCTGCGCCTGCCGCCGGTGATGGACGTCTTTCCGGAGACCGAGTTGAACCGGCGCGCCTATCTCTGGCTGGCGGCGGTCGCGGCCTTCGTCGAACCTCCGGCACCAACGACCGACGCGCTGGCCGCCGACCGGGCCGAGATCGCGGCCAATGCCGCCGCCGCCGACCGGGCCTGGGCGGCCTGCCCGGGGCTGCGCGGGGCCTATGGCCTGATGTGCGCCCATATCGTCGGGGCGCGCGCCCGCAGCGGCCTGCCGCGCTGCGAAACCGGGGTCGAACGTCTGGTGCTCGACCAGCTTTCCGGGCATTCGCGGGCCGAGGAATGCCTCGACTGCCCCGCCCCGCGCGGCTACCGCCCCTATGCGCCCGTGCCGATCTGGCTGCGGCTATCCGCCCGCTCCACGGGCAAAGGCGCCGCCGCCGACCCGTCGGAGGCGCCGCAGGCTCTGCTGGCCCTGCCGTCGCGCAAGACCGGCAAACGCGAAGACCGCGCGCAGGCCGACCGGCGCGACAGTTTCATCGTCCACCGGTTCGAGGCACTGCTGTCCTGGGCCGAGAGCCTCAACATCAACCGCATGGTCGATGACGATGACCAGGACAACGCGGCCAAGGCCGCAGAGGACCACGACGAGATCGTCCTGTCAGAGAACGGCAAGCGTGCGGCGACTCGGCTGCGCCTGTCGCTGGACCTGTCACCGCAGGATGCCGACCACGAGCGGCTGGCCGGCATGCATTGTTACCCGGAATGGAACTGGCGCACCGGAGACTACATGCCGGACCATGTGCGCGTGCTGGAGGCAGAGGCGACGCCGGCCTGCGATTTCACGCCGGATGCGCGGCTGGTGTCGCGCGTGCGCAGGCAATTCGCCCCGCTTCACCCGCGCCGCGTGGTGCTGCCGCGCCAGATCGACGGCGACGACCTGGACCTGGACGCGCTTGTCGCGCGCGAAACGGATCTGCGTTCGGGGCATGATGCCTCTGACCGGGTCTGGCAGGCGTCGCGGCCGATGGCGCGGGATCTGTCCGTGGCCCTCTTGATGGATTGTTCCCGCTCGACAGAGGCCGTGGTCGGTGACCGCGCCGTGATCGATACCGCCAAGGACGCGGTGGCGGCGCTGGCCGCAGGTATCGACACGGCGGGGGACCGGTTGGCGATCTGGGGCTTTGCCTCGCTCCGCCGCGACCGCGTCTTCCTGCACCGTTGCAAACACTTCGAGGAAAGCATGGGCCCGGATGTCACCGCGCGTATCGGCGGGCTGAGGCCCGGCCACTACACCCGTCTCGGCGCCGCGATCCGCCATGCCTCGGCGCAACTGGCCGGGGAGGGGGCGACCCGGCGTCTGCTTCTTGTGCTGACCGACGGCAAGCCCAACGACCTGGATCATTACGAGGGCCAGCACGGTATCGAAGACAGCCGCATGGCCGTCCGCGAAGCGCGCGCCCTGGGCCATGCCGTGCATGGCGTTGTCATCGACCAGGACGGACAGGATTGGTTTGCCAGGATTTTTGGCCGGGCAGGTCATACCCTTCTGCCTGATCCGGCGCGGCTGCCGCGCGCCTTGCCCGAAATCTACCAATCCCTGACGATGGAGGCGTGACATGCGCTATTTCCTGCCCTTCCTGCTGTTCCCGGTCCCGGCTTTTGCCTTTGACCGCCCGATCCCCCAACCGCAGACGGAGACCGCCGAATTCTGGTTCCTCGTCGCATCGGTCGCGCTGATCGCGGCGCTGGCGGCGGTTCACTGGTTGGTTGCGCGGCGATGAAACCGGGTTGCATGCTGGTCGCCGCGCTTTATCCCTTTGGCATGGGCGCGGTTGCGGTGAACCTGTTCTTTGCCTCGCTGATCGGGTCCTGGGTCGGCCTTCCGGTCCTGACACCTTGGCAGGCGGTCTTTTGGGGTGTGCCTCTGGGGCTGCCCGTGGCATGGGCCTTTGCCGTGCATATCGAGCGATTGAAAGCGGAGGCGGATGGATGAGCGGCTGGACGGAGTTCGCCCTGGCAATGACGGCCTTCGTCGGCAGCCATTTCCTGCCCCGCCTATGGGGCTTGCGCGAAAAGCTGATCGGCAGTTTGGGTCGGCGCATCTACTTCAGCCTCTACGGCCTGCTGTCGCTTGCCATCCTTGCATGGGTCATCGGGGCAGCAGGGCGCGCGCCCTATGTCGAACTCTGGCCGCAGACGGGGTGGGGCCGTTGGGTGCCGAATATCGCGATGCCCGTGGCGCTGGTCCTGACCGCACTGGGCGTCGGTATCCGGCAACCGCATACGCTCGGGGCCAGGCGCGGCGCGGATTTCAATGCAGAGGCACCCGGCCTTGCAGCCGTCACGCGCCACCCGTTGCTGTTGGCGCTGGCGCTTTGGTCGCTGGCGCATCTCTTTCCGAACGGCGATCTGGCGCATGTCATGCTGTTCGGTGGCTTTGCCGCGCTGTCCCTGGCGGCGATCCCCTTGTTCGATGCGCGGGCGCGCAGGGATGAGGGCAAGGAGTTCTTCGACGTTACGGCCATCCTGTCGCTGCGACCGCTGTTGCGGGCCGATTGGTGGCGGTCTGCGGGGAAAAGGGCTTTTGTCCGGGTGGCAGGCGCGCTTGTGCTATGGATCGCCTTGCTGCACGCGCATGCGACGTTGTTCGGGGCCGCGCCGTTTCCGGGCTGAACCTTTCGACAGACCCCAGCGTGGTTTGACGATTGCCCTGCGGCTATGACCGGAGCGCCGATCCACCGGTGCCGCTGAGCATGACCAACCGGTGTGGATCGGTCACGACGACATGTTTGCGTGTGGATTTGACAATGCCGTCCTTCTGCCATCCCGACAGCAGCCGGCTGACCGTGTGCAGCGTCGTGCCCGTCATGTCGGAGATGTTCTGGCGCGTCACAGGAAAGGCGATCTCGATGCCCTCTTCGGTCTTGCGCCCGCTCTGGTTCAACATGCGCAACAGCGCAGCCGCGACCCGCTGCTCGACGGCCTTTGTGGCCATCTCGGTCAGGGTTTCCTGGATTTCGCCAAGGCGACGGCCGAGCGTCTTGTAGCTTTCCGAGGCAAAGCCCGGGTAGGTCTCGGTGAAACCGTCCCATAGCCGCGTCGGCCAGCGCAGCGCGATGCATTCCGCCGCCGCGACGGCGGTTGCCGGATAGGTCTCGCGCTGCAGCGCCTTCGCGATCCCGAACAACTGGCCTGGGGCGACGTGCAGCACGATGATCTGCTCGCCCCCTTCGGTCGACCGGACCACGCGGATATGCCCATCCAGCAGCAGGTAGAAATGGTCCGCATCGAAGCCTTCACGGAAGATCGCCGCGCCCTCGTCAAAGCGCAGGGACGTGGCATGATCGAGGATCCGCCGGACCTGCGGGCGGTCAAGCTGGCTGAACGGGGGCAGGCCGGTCAGCAGGCTTTCGTCGAGCTTGGGCAAGAAAGCACCGGGAGTTTGTGAAAGGGCAACGTTCGAGAGGTCGCGGTATCGCATATCGGGGGCAACCGACACAACCGGATAGACAGAAAGGACGATCCGATGCTGAAAACCCTGACCCTCGCCGCAAGCCTGGCCCTGACCGCGGGCCTCGCCCATGCCTCTGACGGCGCGGTGCACGAGATCCAGATGCTCAACAAGGGCGCTGACGGCGCGATGGTGTTCGAACCTGCCTTCGTCCAGGCGGATCCGGGCGATGTCATTCGATTTGTGCCCACCGACAAGGGGCACAATGTCGAGGCCATCGACGGCATGCTGCCAGAGGGCGTGAAGGGCTTCAAATCGAAGTTCAACAAGCCTTTCGACCTGAGTGTCGAGGCCGAAGGCGTCTACGGAGTCAAGTGCACGCCGCACTACGCGATGGGGATGGTTGCGCTGATCCAGGTCGGCGACGCCGTCAATCTCGACGCGGCGCAGGCGGTCAAGCAGCGCGGCCAGGCCGCCAAGCGCTTTGGCCCGCTGTTCGAGCAGGTGCAGTAAGTCCCTTCGACTGATCCTGCCAAGGCGGGGCGGCGCCATGCCTGGCGCCGCCCCTTCGTCATCCCCAGGAGGCTCAACAATGCCCAGGCAATCCGACTACGCGGGTCCCGCGCTCTTTTCCTACGGGTTTCGCCCCTTCTTTCTTGCCGCGACCCTGTTCGGCCTCGGTGTCGTCCCGATCTGGCTGTTGGTCTGGCGTGGCGTTCTGATGCCGTCGGGGCCGTTCGCGCCGGTGGACTGGCATGTGCACGAGATGATCTTTGGCTATGGCGCGGCAGTCGTGGCGGGGTTTCTGTTCACCGCCGTGCCGAACTGGACCGGGCGCATGCCAACACGCGGTTGGCCGTTGATGGCCCTCCTGGCCGTCTGGGTGGCGGGTCGGCTGGCCATGACCGGGTTGGGCGGGCTGGGGCCGGTTGCGGTCATGGGGATCGACATCGTGTTCCTTCTGGCAGTTGCCGCGATGATCGCGCGCGAGATCGTGGCGGGAAAGAACTGGCGCAATCTCAAGGTGCTGGTGCCGGTTTCGATGCTTGCGGTCGCGAACGCGAGCTTTCACCTGGAGGCGATGACGCAAGGCAGCGCACCCACGTCGCAGCGTTTCGGCATCGCCGTTCTGGTCTTTCTGATCATGCTGATCGGCGGCCGCATCGTGCCCAGCTTTACCCGCAACTGGCTGGCGCAGAGCGGTTCGACCAGCCGCCCGGTGCCGTTCGGGCGCTTTGACATGCTGACGCTTGCCGTATCCGTTCCGGCGCTGGGGCTGTGGGTGACCGCGCCCTTGACCGCGCCGGCCGGCGTGGCCTTGGCGGTTTGCGCCGCGCTGCACCTGGTTCGGATGCTGCGCTGGGTGGGCATGCTGACGCTTGGGTCGCCGTTGTTGACGATGTTGCACGCAGCCTATGCCTTTGTCCCGCTGGGGCTGTTCGGCGCGGCACTTGCGGCCTTTGGCATGGCAGGCCCCGCTGCGGGCGCGCATCTGCTGGGCATCGGCGCCGTCGGGGGCATGACCCTTGCGGTCATGATGCGCGCCACGATGGGCCATACCGGGCGCGACCTGGTCTCGGGGAGGGCGCTCAACCTCGGGTTCCTTGCCATCACCGGGGCCGCCCTGGTGCGCGTCGCGGGCGTGTCCGAGGTCGTTCCCGGGCTGGATGGCATCCATTTGTCCGCCGCGCTGTGGACGTTTGGGTTCCTGCTGATCGTTCGCCGGCTGCTGCCCTGGCTGGTGGGGCCGCGTGTCGCGACACGCAAACCGTCGACCGTGCAGCAACGTGCATGAGGGCCCGAATTTTTCTCTTACGCTCAGAAGGTTGCGAAACCGCAACGTTTGTCTCGGCCCGTCGGCATACTCTTGGACCAGACAGCATCGTCTACACGAAAGGAGAGAAAGATGCTTACCCGAAGAGCCACCCTGCTGGGCCTGTCCGGAGCTGCGGCGACCCCGTTCCTCGCGAAGACGGCAGATGCCAGGCAGGCGCTCACCCCCGCCGCGGCGAAGACGGACCTGTCGCGCCTGACGCGGATCAAGCGCGACCTCGTCGCGCCCCCCTTCGTTCACGAACACGAACAGGTCGCACCCGGCGCACCGCGGATCGTCGAATTCACCATGACGATCGAGGAAAAGGAAATGCAAGTCGACAGCGGGGCCTGGGTGCAGGCCATGACGTTCAACGGCTCCATGCCGGGACCGCTGATGGTGGTGCATGAAGGCGACTATGTCGAGCTGACGCTCATCAATCCCGGCACCAACATGATGCCGCACAACATCGACTTTCACTCGTCCACCGGTGCGTTGGGCGGCGGTGCGCTGACCCATGTGGCACCGGGCGAGATGACCGTTCTGCGGTGGAAGGCGACGCGCCCGGGGACCTTTGTTTACCACTGCGCGCCCGGTGGCCCCATGATCCCCTGGCATGTCGTCTCCGGCATGAACGGCGCCATCATGGTCCTGCCGCGCAACGGGCTCACCGATCACAACGGCGACCCCGTGCGATACGACCGCGTCTACTATATCGGTGAGCAGGATCTCTATATCCCGAAGGACGCGGACGGCAATTACAAGCGCTTCTCCGATCTGGCCGAAAGCTATCCCGAGAGCGAGGCGGTGATGAATGGCCTGATCCCGACCCATGTCGTGTTCAACGGCAGGGTGGGGGCGCTGACCGGCGACAACGCGATGACCGCGAACGTCGGTGAAAAGGTGTTGTTCGTCCACAGCCAGGCCAACCGGGACTCGCGCCCGCACCTGATTGGCGGGCATGGCGACCTTGTCTGGGAAGAGGGCAAGTTCAACAACGCCCCGCTGCGCGACCTGGAAACATGGTTCATTCGCGGCGGCTCTGCCGCGGCGGCGCTCTACGGGTTCCTTCAGCCCGGCGTCTACGCCTATGTGAACCACAACCTGATCGAGGCGGTGAACCTTGGCGCCACCGCCCATGTGAAAGTCGAGGGCGCATGGGACAACGACCTGATGGAGCAGGTCGTGGCCCCGACCGCCATCGTCACCTGAAGGCATAACCGCGCGGAACACCGGGATGGCCACCGCCGTGGCCGTCCCTTTCACGACGTGAGGACTGGCAGATGAAAGGCGTTCTTCTTGTGTCCGCTTTGGCGGCTTTCGGTGTTCTTGGTGTCACGCTTACCCCGATCCCGCCGCAATTGCCCGGCCCGGAAACCGTCCGGGTGCCGACCGGCGAGATCGACTACCGCCCCGAAGGCAGCTTTCAGAACGCCGGGACAGCAAAGACGCCCGCTGTCCAAAGGATCACCGTGCCCGCCTTCGACATCATGCAGCGGCAGGTGTCGCGCGGCGACTATTCCGAATGTGTTGCAGACGGTGCCTGCAAGGAAACGCCACGGGGTGGTGCGGGCGACGCTCCGCAGACACATCTCAACTGGTATGACGCGCAGGCCTATGCCGCATGGCTGTCGATCCGCACGGGAGAGCGCTGGCGGCTTCCGACCGATCTTGAATGGCAGCGCGCCGCGGCCGAGGGGTTTGGCGAAGCATTGGCCCGCAGTGACGGGCGCGACCCGGGGCAACGCATGCTGCAAAGCTACGAGGCGGGGGTGTCTTTGCGCGGACGTGCCCAACTCTCCGGCCGGGACGTTTCGGAAACCAACAGCCTTGGACTCTCCGGTATCTCCGACCTTGTCTGGGAGTGGACGGACGGATGCATGCAATACGGGACACTGGATGGGAAGGGCCGGGTGATAACAGCCGCGCCTTACTGCGCCGCCCGCATCGTCGGGGGACAGCACCGCGCCGTTGTCATCGACTTCATCCGCGATGCCAGCGTCGGAGGGTGCGCAGCCGGGCTGCCGCCGGATTTCCTGGGGGTGCGTTTGGTTCGGGGCATTGCGGGGCAGGGCGCCCCCTAGTCCAGGTCTCCGATCCGGGTCGGGGCGGCAACCGCACGTGGCAAACCCTGCCGGTCAATGCGCAACAGCGCGCCCCGCCAGAGGGTTTCTGCCTCGATCCCATCGTAGATTTACTGACAGGCCGTTTCCGTCTAGTGGCTGGGATCGTCGATGAGCGGTGTCGGCTTGGCCAGGCGGCGCAGATCCGTGTCGTCCGCGATCCCGACGCTCTGTCCGTTGATGACAACGCCGTACTCCTTCAGCGCCTTGATCGCCCGGCTGAGGTTTTCCGGGGTCATCCCAAGGAAGGAGGCAAGGCGCCGTTTCTCGATCGGCAGATCGAACAGCGTCGGATCTTTCGACGTTTCGGCGCAGCGTATCAGGTAGTTGGCCAGCCGTTCCAGGGACGTCCGCAGCTTGAGGTTCTTGGAGTGCTTGACGACGTGTCGGTAACACTGCGCAAGTTCCGTCACGACGGCGCGGGCGAATTCCTGGTCCTGGTCGAATACCGCGCGCACGTCGGACGAGGGCAACAGAACGATGCGCGATTTCTCCAGCGTGCGCGCGGACATAAGGTAGGGGGCATCCTTGATGGTCGCGGCAAGGATGAAGGTCGAGACCGGCCGGACCGTCGCCATCGTCGTTTCGCGCGTGCTCCATCCGGCGAACAGCTCGACCGAGCCTTCGATCACCACGTGCAGAAAGTCGCTGGGTTCGCCCTCGCTGATCAGTTCGATGGCCGGGGGGAAATTCTGTACGTAGGCCCCACGCATGAGCGTTTCGAAATGCGCGTCCTCCATGTCCGAAAACAGGTCGAGCTTGCGCAGTTCCGACGATTCGTTCTGGCTGGTTCTGAGTGGCATGTGTCCTCGGCGTGTCTGGCTCCGACCATCTCACTTGATAATTGTCAAATCAAGGCTTGATCCATTTCGACGATCGGCTTGATTGACCAAAAGAGCCGACTTGCGCGATGTTAGCGGCCAACTTGTTTTGCCCTCGCTACACCCGAAGCTTGACATGGATCAACCATGAGGTGCGACGAGGCATGGTCAACCACTCCCTGACACGTGGCCGGAACGGCGGCCCGCGTAGCCGGAGGGACAGATGGAAATACAGAACAAGGCCACGTCGTTGTGGCGAAACTTCTTCAACGTGAAGATGGTTCAGATGCGGACGTTCCACATGACGTGGTTCGCCTTTTTCTCGTGCTTTTTCGCATGGTTCGGCATCGCGCCGCTGATGACGGTCGTGCGCGACGAACTGCAGTTGACCAAGGATCAGATCGGCTGGGCGATCATCGGGTCGGTATCGATCACGATTTTCGCGCGCCTCTTCATCGGCTGGCTGTGCGACCGCATCGGGCCGCGCAAGGCCTATACCTGGCTGCTGATCCTCGGCGCCTTCCCGGTGATGGGCATCGGCCTGTCGTGGAACTTCGAGTCCTTTCTGCTGTTCCGGGTGCTGATCGGCGGGATCGGCGCGGCTTTCGTCATCACGCAGTACCACACCACGGTCATGTTCGCGCCCAACGTGGTGGGGCAGGCGAATGCGACCTCGGCCGGGTGGGGCAACCTCGGTGGCGGCGTCACGCAATTTGTCATGCCGCTGCTTTTCTCGGTCTTTGTCGTGGGCTTCGGCTTTTCCGAGGCGGTGGGCTGGCGCCTGGCAATGGTCGTGGTCGGCACGATCATCCTCCTGATCGGCATTGCTTACTATTTCCTGACCCAGGATGCCCCCGACGGGAACTTCGACGAGTTGCGCGCCGCCGGCAAGATGGAGCAGAAAAGGGAAGTCACCGGAAACTTTAAAAGGGCCCTGCGTGACCCCCGCGTCTGGATCCTGTTCGTGATCTACGGCTGCTGCTTTGGCATCGAACTGACGGTCAACAACGTCGCGGCGCTGTACTTTTTCGACTACTTCGACCTCAGCCTGGTGGCGGCCGGTTTCGTGGCGGCATCCTTTGGCCTGATGAACCTCTTTGCCCGCACGCTGGGCGGGATCTTCGGTGACAACTTCGGCGCCCTCTGGGGCCTGCGGGGTCGCAGCGTCTGGCTGTTCATCTGCCTGTTGTTCGAAGGCATTGCGCTGATGATCTTCAGCCAGATGCATGTGCTCTTCCTGGCGCTACCCTCGCTAATCGTCTTCTCGCTGTTCACGCAGATGGCCGAAGGTGCGACCTATTCCGTGGTGCCCTTCGTCAACAAGAAGGCGCTGGGCGCGGTGGCCGGTGTGGTCGGCGCGGGCGGCAATGCCGGGGCGGTTCTGGCCGGGTTCCTGTTCAAGAACATGATCGACTGGTCCGAAGCCTTCCTGATCCTCGGCATCGTGGTCAGCTGCGCCTCGTTCCTTGCCTTCTTCGTGCGGTTCTCCGCCGAACAGGAAACAGAGCAACGTGCCGCCTTTGCCGCCGCCAACATCGACACGCTGCGCAAGAAGGCCATCGAGGCGAACGAAGCGCTCGAAGAAGGCATCAAGGCCCTGGGCGGCAAGCCGGGCGCGACGCCCGCCGAATAACTCCTGAACCCTGGCGGGTCGCAATGGCGTGGCCCGCCCCCACCGGGGGACCCCTGAAACGGGCGCGTGGCGCGACCCGACCGGCCCCCCGCACCTTCATGACCCCATTCCGGCTGCAACGCGGCAGCCGACATTGCCAAGGAAGGACACTGAAATGGCTATCACCGAGGCCTCAAGCGCCAACAGCGGGCACACGCTCGAAGATTGGCGCCCCGAAGACCCGCAGTTCTGGGCAAGCCAGGGCCGGGCCATCGCCACCCGCAACCTCTGGATCTCGATCCCCAACCTGTTGCTGGCCTTTTCGGTCTGGATGGTCTGGTCGGTCGTCGTGGCCAAGCTGCCCGCCATCGGCTTTGCCTATTCCACCGACCAGCTGTTCTGGCTGGCGGCGCTGCCGGGACTGTCTGGCGCGACGCTGCGGATTTTCTACAGCTTCATGATCCCGATCTTCGGCGGGCGCCTCTGGACGACGCTTTCCACCGCTTCGCTGCTGTTGCCGGCGCTTGGCATCGGTTTCGCCGTGCAGAACCCCGACACCTCCTATGTCTGGTTCCTGGTCCTGGCGCTGATGTGCGGGTTCGGCGGCGGCAACTTTGCCTCGTCGATGGCCAACATCGCCTATTTCTACCCGAAAAAGACCAAGGGCAACGCGCTGGCGCTGAACGCCGGGCTGGGCAATGCCGGTGTGTCGGTCATGCAGTTCGTCGTGCCGATGGTCATCACCGCTGGCGTCTTCGGCGCGATCGGCGGTGAGCCGCAGCACCTGTCCGACGGCGGTCAGCTGTTCCTGCAGAACGCCGGTTTCGTCTGGGTGCCCTTCATCGCGCTGTCGGCTCTGGCGGCATGGTTCGGGATGAACGACATCGCGTCGGCCCGCGCTTCGTTCAAAGAGCAGTCGGTCATCTTCACCCGCCGCCACAACTGGATCATGTGCGTGCTCTACACCGGGACCTTCGGCAGCTTCATCGGCTATGCCGCCGGTTTCCCTTTGCTGATGAAAACGCAGTTTCCGGATGTGAATGTGCTGTCCTATGCCTTCCTCGGCCCGCTTGTCGGCGCGTTGAGCCGCGCAGCCACGGGCTGGATTTCCGACAAGTTCGGCGGCGGGCGCGTAACCTTCTGGACCTTCGTCGGCATGATCGTCGCGGTCTGGGGCGTGTTGCAGTTCCTGCCCTCTGAGGCCAACGCGGCGGGCAATTTCTGGGGCTTCTTCGCCTGCTTCATGGCGCTGTTCTTCCTGACCGGGGTGGGCAATGCGTCGACCTTCCAAATGATCCCCTCGATCATGCGCCAGGAAGTGCCGCGCCTGAACCCGCAGCTGGACGACGCCGCGAAGCTGAAACAGTCGGAGCTGGAAAGCTCGGCCATCATCGCCTTCACCTCGGCGATCGCGGCTTACGGCGCCTTCTTCATCCCCAAGTTCTACGGCACCTCGATCAGCCTGACCGGGGCTCCGAACGGCGCGCTCTGGGGGTTCATGGCCTTCTACGCGGTCTGCGTCGTCGTCACCTGGGCCTTCTACAGCCGCAAGAACGCGCCCGTTTCCTGCTGATCCCCTGACACCTCTGGCGGCGGCCCGGCGTGGCCGCCCCACACTCAAGACAATCGGAGACATCAGATGAGCCACCTGCTCGACAGACTGAACTTCCTCCAGTCCAAGGAGTTGGAGACATTCTCCAACGGGCACGGGCAAGTGACCCGCGAGAACCGCGACTGGGAAGACACCTACAGAAACCGCTGGCGGCACGACAAGGTCGTGCGCTCGACCCACGGCGTGAACTGCACCGGGTCATGCAGCTGGAAGATCTACGTGAAATCCGGGATCGTGACCTGGGAAACCCAGCAGACCGATTATCCCCGTACCCGCGCGGGTCTGCCCAACCACGAACCGCGCGGCTGTGCGCGCGGGGCCAGCTATTCCTGGTATCTCTATTCCGCGAACCGGGTGAAGAACCCGCTGATCCGGGGCCGCCTGATGAAGATCTGGCGCCGCATGCGCGAGACCATGGGCCCCATCGCAGCCTGGACCGCGATCCAGAACGATCCCGTCCTGCGGGCCAGCTACACCGAAACCCGCGGCAAGGGCGGTTTCGTCCGCGCCACCTGGGACGAGGCAACCGAGATCGTCGCCGCCGCCAACGCCTATACCGCCAAGACCTATGGTCCCGACCGGGTTTTCGGTTTTTCGCCGATCCCGGCCATGTCGATGGTCAGCTATGCCGCCGGCTCGCGCTACCTGAGCCTGCTCGGCGGCGTCTGCATGTCCTTCTACGACTGGTACTGCGATCTGCCGCCGGCCTCGCCCATGACCTGGGGTGAACAGACCGACGTGCCGGAAAGCGCCGACTGGTACAACGCGGGCTACCTGCTGCTCTGGGGGTCGAACGTGCCGCAGACGCGGACGCCCGACGCACATTTCTACACCGAAGCCCGCTATCGCGGCGCCAAGTCCGCCGTCATCAGCCCCGACTACTCCGAGGCGGCGAAATTCGGCGATGTCTGGCTGAACGTCAAACAGGGCACCGACGCGGCACTGGCGATGGCCCTTGGTCACGTCATCCTGCGCGAATTCCACCTCGACCGTCAGGCCGAGTACTTCGAGGACTATTGCCGCAAGTACTCCGACTTCCCGATGCTGGTGAAGCTGGAGGAGAAGGACGGGCGCCTTGTGCCGGGCCGTTTCCTGCGCGCCGATGATCTGGACGGCAAGCTGGGCGAAGAGAACAATCCCGAATGGAAGACCGTCGCCATCGACGGGACGTCGGGCGGGCTGGTCTCTCCGAATGGGGCTATCGGCTATCGCTGGGGCGAGGATGGCGAGTGGAACCTGGAGGAAAAGGCAGCCGGCACGGACACGCACCTGAAGATGTCGCTGGTTCTGGAAGAGGATCATGACGATGTGCGCGGCGTCGATTTCCCCTATTTCGGCGGTGCGGCCACCGAACAGTTCGCGACTGACGCCGAACACCCCGATGTCCTGACCCGCAACATCCCGGTCAAGACCGTCAGGACGCCCGAGGGCGAGGCGCTGGTGGCCACCGTCTTTGACCTGTTCTGTGCCAACTACGGCCTTGACCGTGGCCTGGGCGGCGATTGGGTCACCGATGATTACGCGAACGACATGCCCGGCACCCCCGCCTGGGCCGAGAAGATCACCGGCGTCTCCGCCGACAAGATCATCCACGTCGCCCGCGAATTCGCGCAGACCGCCGAAAAGACCAACGGCAAGTCCATGGTCATCATCGGGGCCGCGATGAACCACTGGTACCACATGGATATGAACTATCGCGGCGTCATCAACATGCTGGTGATGTGCGGCTGCGTGGGTCAGTCCGGCGGTGGCTGGGCGCATTATGTGGGACAGGAAAAGCTGCGTCCGCAGACCGGCTGGCAACCTCTGGCCTTCGCATTGGATTGGGGTCGCCCGCCGCGGCACATGAACTCGACCTCTGCATGGTATGCGCACACTGATCAGTGGCGCTATGAGACGCTGACCGCGAATGAAATCGTCAGCCCCACCGCGCCGGAGGGCGATTGGGATATCTCGTTGATCGACTACAACATCCGCGCCGAGCGTATGGGCTGGCTGCCCTCTGCACCGCAGTTGAGGACCAACCCGCTGGAGGTCGCCAAGGCCGCCAAGGTCGCCGGGCAGGAGATCCCGGCCTATGTGGCCGAGCAGCTGAAATCCGGCGATCTGGAAATGTCCTGCCAGGACCCGGACGCGCCGGAAAACTGGCCCCGCAACCTGTTTGTCTGGCGCTCGAACCTGCTGGGGAGCAGCGGCAAGGGGCACGAATACTTCCTCAAGCACCTTCTGGGCACCGATCACGGCGTCATGGGCAAGGACCTGGGGCAGGAGGGCGCGCAACTGCCGAAAGAGGCGAAATGGCACGCCGACGGCCCGCAGGGCAAGCTGGACCTGCTGGTGACCATCGACTTTCGGATGAGTACGACCGCGGTCTATGCCGACGTGGTTCTGCCGACGGCCAGCTGGTACGAAAAGAACGACCTGAACACCTCGGACATGCACCCGTTCATCCACCCGCTACAGGCGGCTGTGGACCCGGCGTATGAATCGAAATCCGACTGGGAAATCTTCAAGGCCATTGCCAAGAAGCTGCAAGAGATCGTGCCGGGTTACCTGGGGCAGGAAACGGATATCGTCGCGCTGCCGATCCTGCACGACACGCCCGGGGAAATCGCCCAGGACCAGGTGCTGGACTGGAAGAAGGGCGAATGCGACCTGATCCCGGGCAAGACCGCGCCGAACTATATCCCCGTGGAACGGGATTACACCGCGATCCACGACCGGTTCACCGCGCTTGGTCCGCTGATGGACAAGGTCGGCAACGGCGGCAAGGGCATCGCCTGGAAGACAGAGCACGAGGTGCAGGCGCTGCGCGACCTGAACGGTGTGCACCTTGACGGGGCGGCCAAGGGTTGCGCGAAAATCGTCACTGATATCGACGCGACCGAGGTGATCCTCATGCTTGCGCCGGAAACCAATGGCGAGGTGGCGGTCAAGGCATGGGACGCGCTGTCGAAGTTCACGGGGCGCGATCACACCCACCTGGCGCTGCCGAAGGAAGACGAAAAGATCCGCTTCCGCGACATCGCCGCCCAACCGCGCAAGATCATCTCCAGCCCGACATGGTCGGGGATCGAGTCGGAAAAGGTCTGCTACAACGCCGGTTACACCAACGTGCACGAGCTGATCCCGTGGCGCACGCTGACAGGCCGTCAGCAGCTGTATCAGGATCACCTGTGGATGCGGGCCTTTGGCGAGGGGTTCGTGGGCTATCGCCCGCCAGTCGACCTCAAGACCATCACCAAGGATGTCCACGACGAAGGCGACTGCCTGGTGCTGAATTTCATCACGCCGCACCAGAAATGGGGCATCCACTCGACCTATTCCGACAACCTGCTGATGCTCACGCTGAACCGTGGCGGGCCGGTGGTCTGGCTGTCCGAGACCGACGCCAAGAAGGCGGGGATCGAGGACAACGACTGGGTCGAAGCCTACAACGTGAACGGCGCGCTGACGGCGCGGGCGGTGGTCAGCCAGCGCATGAAGGACGGCACGGTCTTCATGTATCACGCGCAGGAAAAGATCGTGAACACGCCGGGATCGGAAAAGACCGGCCTGCGCGGGGGCATCCACAACTCGGTGACCCGCGCCACGCTGAAACCCACCCACATGATCGGCGGCTATGCCCAGCAATCCTACGGCTTCAACTACTACGGCACCGTGGGGGCGAACCGGGATGAATTCGTCGTCGTCCGCAAGATGAAAAAGGTCGACTGGCTCGACCGCGAAGCGACCGAAAAGGAGGCCGCGGAATGAGAGTGCGCGCACAAATCGGCATGGTGCTGAACCTCGACAAATGCATCGGGTGTCACACCTGTTCCGTGACCTGCAAGAACGTCTGGACCACACGCGACGGCGTCGAATACGCGTGGTTCAACAACGTCGAAAGCAAACCCGGCACCGGTTACCCGACCGACTGGGAAAACCAGAAACGCTGGAACGGCGGCTGGACCCGGACGAAATCCGGCAAGCTGCAGCCCAGGCAGGGATCCAAATGGCGGATCGCGGCGAACCTCTTTGCCAACCCCGACCTGCCCGAGATCGACGACTATTACGAGCCGTTCGATTTCGACCACGATCACCTGAAATCCGCCCCGGAGATGGAGGCGTTCCCCACGGCGCGCCCCTATTCCAAGATCACCGGCGAGCGGATCGAAAAGATCGAGAAGGGTCCGAACTGGGAGGAAATCCTGGGCGGTGAATTCTCGAAGCGCGGGCAGGATTACAACTTCGAAGGCATCCAGAAGGAGATCTACGGGGAATACGAGAACACCTTCATGATGTATCTCCCCCGGCTGTGCGAACACTGCCTGAACCCGGCTTGCGCGGCGTCCTGCCCCTCGGGGGCGATCTACAAGCGCGAGGAGGACGGGATTGTCCTGATCGACCAGGAGAAATGCCGCGGCTGGCGTATGTGCGTCTCGGGCTGTCCCTACAAGAAGGTCTATTACAACTGGTCCACCGGCAAATCCGAGAAATGCACCCTGTGCTATCCCCGGATCGAAAGCGGCAACCCGACCGTCTGTTCGGAAACCTGTGTCGGGCGCATCCGCTACCTGGGCGTGATGCTGTACGACGCGGACAAGATCGAAGCAGCCGCCAACGCGCCGCATGAAAAGGACTTGTACGACGCGCAGCTTGACGTCTTCCTCGACCCGCACGACCCGGTGGTGATCGAGACCGCCCGCGCCGACGGCATCCCCGAGGACTGGATCAAGGCCGCGCAGGAAAGCCCGGTCTGGAAGATGGCGATGGAGTGGAAGGTCGCCTTTCCGTTGCACCCGGAATACCGCACGCTGCCGATGGTCTGGTACATCCCGCCGCTCTCGCCGATCCAGAACGCCGCCGAGGCCGGCAAGATCGGTACCGATGGCGCAATGCCCAACGTCCATGACCTGCGTATCCCGGTGCGTTACCTCGCCAACATGCTGACGGCGGGGGACGAGGCCCCGGTGGTCAGCGCGCTGGAACGGATGCTGGCGATGCGGTCTTACATGCGGTCCAAGACCGTCGATGGCGTCATCGACGAGGCCATCGCCGCCCGCGTCGGCCTGTCGGGCCGGGTGATCGAGGACATGTACAAGATCATGGCCCTGGCCGATTACGAGGATCGCTTCGTCATCCCCACCACCCACCGCGAGCAGGTCGAAGAGGCCTATGATCTCAAGGGCGGTTGCGGCTTCACCGACGGCAATGGCTGTTCTTCGGGCATCTCCAAGGGCTCGCTCTTTGGTGGTTCCAAACGTCCCCTGAAAATGCCCGAGGAGGTGCGCTGATATGGACCGCACGATCAAATCCCTGTCGCTGCTGCTCAGCTATCCGACGCGCGAGTTGCAGGCGGCGATGCCGGAAATCGGGGGTGTTCTCGCCTCCGACACCCGGTTGACGGCGGCGGCGCGGCGCGCGTTGCGCCCGCTGGTCGATGAGCTGGCGACGCGCGACATCTATGACCTCGAAGAGCAGTTCGTCATGCTCTTCGATCGCTCGCGCACCTTGTCGCTCAACCTGTTCGAACATGTGCACGGCGAAAGCCGGGACCGGGGCGGCGCGATGGTCTCGCTGGTCGAAACCTACCGCGCGGGCGGGTTCGACCCGATGACCTCGGAACTGCCCGATCACCTGCCGGTGCTGTTGGAATTCCTGTCCACGCGTCCCTTCGTCGAGGTGCAGGAAACCTTGGCGGACGCGGCCCATATCTTTGAGGCGCTGAACGCCCGGCTGGCCCGGCGTGACAGCCCCTATGGCGCCGTGTTCGCCGCCCTTTTGCAACTGTCGGGCGCCGAGGCCGACCGCGAGGCGGTGGCGGAACTTCTGGACCAGCCGGATGTCGACCCGAACGACCTGGAGGCGCTGGATCAGGTCTGGGAGGAATCCGAGGTTGTCTTCGGCCCCGATCCCAACGCCGGCTGTCCTCAGGTGCGCGACATGCTTGCCCAGATGGACGTTCTCGTCAATTCCGCCCCCGCCGCGACGCCGGCTGAATGAAGGAGGCCATGATGAACCAGTTTTTCTTCGGAACCTTTCCCTATATCGCGCTGGCGATCGGCATCGTCGGCTCTATCGCGCGCTACGAACGCGATCCCTTCACGTGGAAGACGTCTTCCTCGCAGCTCTTGCGCCGCAAGCAGCTGGTCATGGGGTCGATCCTGTTCCATGTCGGCGTGCTGGTGATCTTTGCCGGGCATTTCGTCGGGCTGCTGACCCCGATCTGGGTGTTCGATGCGCTGGGGATCAGCCACGGGGCCAAGCAGACGCTGGCCGTAGTCGCGGGTGGTATTGCCGGGATCATGGCGCTGGTGGGCGGCGGCATGCTGTTCCACCGCCGCTGGACCGATCCGCGCATCCGCAAGACGTCGAGCTTTGCCGACATCGCCATCCTGGCCATGCTGCTGGCCCAACTCGTGCTGGGCCTGCTGACCATCATCGCCTCGCTGGGGCACCTCGACGGGCACGAGATGGTCAAGTTCATGGCCTGGGCGCAGGGCATCTTTACCCTTGATGGCGCGGCGGCCAGCCACATCGCGGACGTGGCGCTGATCTTCAAGCTGCACATCGTGTTGGGCCTGACGATCATCCTCGTCTTCCCGTTCACGCGCCTCGTGCACATGCTGTCTGTTCCGGTGCGCTATTTTACCCGGCCCGGATACCAGATCGTGCGGTCGCGCCGCCAGGTTCCGCTGCCCGAACGTGGCGCGGCTTTGGCGACCGCGCAGGCAAAGCCCGCGCCTTCGTCGGATGCGGCGGCGCAACCGGCGGAGTGACCACGATGAATGCGCTCTTTCCCGATGTCGTCGTGAACGGCACCACCATCCCCTCGGCGGCCATCGCTGCCGAGGCCCAGAACCACGAAGCGCCGCGCGGCAAACCCGGTGTTGCCTGGCGCAAGGCTGCCAATGCGCTGGCGGTGCGTGCGCTGCTCTTGCAAGAGGCCCAGCGGCGCGAGATCCCGGCAGATCCGCAAGAGCTCGAACCGGGACGGTTCGAGACCGGGAACGAGGTCCGCATAAGGGCCCTTCTCGAAGATGCGGTGCAGGTGTCGCCGCCATCCGAAGAGGAGGTGCGCGCCGAGTGGTCCCGCGATCCGTCGAAGTTCCGCGCTCCGCCATTGTGGAGCGTCTCGCACATTCTCTTCGCCTGCGACCCGCAGGACGAGGAGGCGGGCAAGCGGGCCCTTGCCCGTGCAATTGACGTGACAGGCCGCGTGCTGGGCCATCCCAAGAGCTTTGGGCGCCTCGCGCGTCAGGAAAGCGATTGCCCCTCCAGGGATCGCGACGGAATGCTTGGCCAGATCGGTCCGGGCGACACGGTGCCTGAATTCGAGGCTGCGCTGCGTACCTTGTCCGCAGGCGACATCACATTCGAACCGGTGCGGACTCGGCACGGCTGGCATGTCATTCGCATGGATGACTGTGCCGAAGGCGACGTGCTGCCCTTCGAGGCCGTCGCGCCCCGGCTACGCGCCGCGATGGAAAAGCGCGCCTGGGGGCAGGGGGTCCGCGACCTGGTCACCACGCTTTCGCAAAAGGCCGACATCACCGGGGCCGATCTGGGCAACTGTCCCTGAGGCGCGGGTGCGGACGAGATGACAACCTTCACAACACAGGGAGTGGCAAGCCCATGCTGAACGATCTCCTGGACAGGAACAGGACCTGGTCGGCCGAGCGTCGCGCCGCCGATCCCGGGTTTTTCGCCGGGCTTGCGGCACAGCAGACGCCGGAATTCTTCTGGATCGGCTGTTCGGACAGCCGGGTGCCCGCCAACGTGGTGGCGGGGCTGGACCCGGGCGAGGTCTTTGTCCATCGCAACGTCGCCAACGTGATCCACTCGTCCGACATGAACATGCTCAGCGCGCTGGAATTTGCCGTCGAGGCGCTGAAGGTCCGCGAGATCATCGTCTGCGGTCACTATGGATGCGGCGGCATTCGCGCCGCGACAGAGGATATTCCTCACGGGCTGGCGGATCACTGGCTGGAACCGATCCGGAGGTTGGCGCGCCAGGCGCAGGCCGAACTTGACGTGCTGACGGACATGGAGGAACGCCGGGACCGGCTGGCCGAACTCAACGTGATCGAAGGCGTCGCACGTGTCGCCGAGACACCCATCATGCGCCGAGCCTGGGCCGATGGCCAACCGGTGCGCCTCCACGGCCTGATCTATGGATTGCGGGATGGGTTGCTGCGCAATCTGGAATGTTCGGTTGGTCTGCCCAACCTGAAGAAAGGAGCCTGCCATGAAGCTGCATGACCTGAATGATCGCACCTGCGGCTGCGATGAAAGCGAGGGGGCACCCGGTCTGACGTCGTTGAACGAGGCGCTTGCCCTCTGTGCCGCAGAGACCCCCCTGGTGCCGGGGGTGGATATGCTGCCGATTGGCGAGGCCCTGGGGCGTTGTCTGTCGGAACCGGTGATGTCCCGGGTGAATGTGCCGCCCTTCGCCAATAGCGCGGTCGACGGCTACGCCGTGCGGTGCGGGGACCTGATCGGACCGGGTCCGTGCATCCTGCCGGTCGTGGACCGGACCGCCGCCGGGGACGCCCCTGCACAGCTTGATCGTATTGCGACGGTGCGGATCTTTACCGGCGCGCCGCTGCCCGCCGGGGCAAACGCGGTGGTGGCACAAGAACACGTCACCCTGCGTAACGGCATCGCCCGCTTTGATCGCCTGCCCACGGTCGGGGCCAATGTGCGCAGGGCCGGAGAGGACATGGCGGCTGGCGATGTCATTCTGCCCGCGGGCAGGCGCATCGGACCGCGCGACATTGCCATGATGGCCGCCGCGGGAGTGGCAGAAGTCAGGGTACGCCGAAGGCTGCGCATTGCGCTTCTGATCACCGGATCGGAATTGGTCGCGCCGGGGCAGGAGGCTGCTCCGGGCAAAATCAATGACGTCAACGGCCCGATGCTGGAGGCCCTGATCGCACAGCCGGGTGTCTCCATCGTGGAAAAGGCCCGTATCGGTGATGACCTGGGCAGGTTGTGTGCCGAACTGGAGCGTCTCTCGGGGGCGGTTGACCTGATCGTCACCACGGGGGGCGTATCCGTCGGAGAAGAGGACTACCTGCGGCGCGCTGTCGAGCGGATCGGGGACCGTCTCCACTTCGCGGGCGTCGCCCTGAAGCCCGGAAAACCCGTCAGCTTCGGCCGCATCGGCACCGCGCTCTGGCTCGGGTTGCCGGGCAACCCGCAAGCCTCGTTCGTGGGCTGGCATCTCTTTGGCCGTGCCATCGTGGATGCCTTGCAAGGGGCCACCGGCAAACCGCGCAAGATGATCGTGTCGTCCGCCGTAAACCTCCGCCACAAGCCCGGTCGCTGCGAATTGCGTCCCGCGCGACTCGTCGGTTTCGACCTGCGCGGGCGCGCGACGGTCACCGCCGAAGGGGCCACCTATTCCGGTCGGGTCAGCCCCCTTGCCGACGCCGACGGCCTGTTGCTGTTGCCGTCGGAGGCCGACCAGATCGATACGAGCATGTTGCTCGAATTCCTGCCTTTCGAAGAAAGTTGAGATGACCCATGACTCAGATCGCGACCCTCATCATGCCCGGACGTGGCGATACCGATGAATTGCTGTACGCCTTTGCTCAGCAGATGCTGGCGCGTGGGTACAAGGTGCGTGGCCTCGTGCAAATCAACACCGAACGTGAAGGCGACCATCCCTGCGACATGGACGTGCAGGCTCTGCCCGACGGACCGGTTTTTCGGATATCCCAGAACCTTGGCAGTGCTTCGCGCGGTTGCCGGCTCGATCCCGAAAACCTCGAATTGTCCGTGGCGGCCGTCGAAACGTCCCTGGCCGCAGGCGCAGACCTCATCGTCCTGAACAAGTTCGGAAAGCAGGAAGCGGCGGGCCGAGGTTTCCGCGACGTGCTTGCCCGCGCCGTTGCGGATGACATCCCGGTCGTGGTTGGCCTGAACGCGATGAACGAGCAAGCCTTCGAGGACTTTGCCGGTGGATTGGCAGACCGTTGTGACCCCTCTATCGAAGCCTTGACCAGCTGGGCATTGAAGGCGCTGGACGCATCCGAGGACATGGTTGCGTGATGCTTGAAACCGTCCCGGGAGGGGTGTCGGGGGTGGGCCGTGTGCGGCACCCACTCAGGTGATGAAGGCGCGTTTACCGCCGTTTGTTGATGTAATCCGGCGCGCACCCCGGGTACGCGTTCCGGGGATGCCTTGGGGCGATTGCCGATCCAGGTGGTCACGAACCGGGGGGGCGGTGGCGGGAAACCTGCTCAAGGAATAAATCTTCACCGCTCAAAATCCGATTATAGGATCAATAGAGGAAAAATGATCCGATAAATGGTCTTGTCTTCGTCTGTGTCAGGTCTCGCGCTAGACCGGCGGGTGACGGTAACGAAGACGGGGTGGGGCGATGGCCTGGCGCATCGGCATCGATTCTGGCGGCACATTCACGGATGTCTGCCTGATCGACGAAGACAGGGGCGATGTTCATATCTGGAAGGTCAGCTCGACCCCGGACGACCCCTCGCGCGGGATTGCGCAGGCCTTTGCCGAAGGGCTGTCGCGGACCGGGATCGCGGCGCGGGATGTCGGCTTTTTCGGGCACGGCACCACGGTTGCAACCAATGCACTGATCCAGCATCGGGGCGTCAGGACGGGCCTGATCACCACCGAAGGCTTCCGTGACCTGCTGGTCATCGGTCGGCAGAAACGCCCGCACCTCTATGACATGAACGCGGACAAGCCGCAGGAACTTGTCACGCGGGATCTGCGCATCGGTGTGCCCGAACGCCTGCGGGGGGATGGCAGCACCGAAGTGCCGCTGGACGAGGCGGCGCTGCGCGAGGCGGTCAGGCAGCTGCGCACGGCGGGGGTCGAGTCCATCGCCGTCAGCTTTCTCTATGCCTTCCTGTCCGAGGCGCATGAACGGCGCGCCGCCGAGATCGTGGCCGAGGAATTCCCCGAGGCTTTCCTTGCGCTGTCGCACGAGGTGGCGCCCGAGTTCCGCGAGTATGAACGCCTGTCCACGACCGTGGTCAATGCCTACCTGGGGCCGGTGATGCGGACCTATGTCACCGCATTGAAAACCCGTCTGGCAGAGGCAGGCCTGCCGGTCACGCCGCATCTGACCCAGTCGAATGGCGGCGTGGCGGGGTTCGATCAGGCGGCGGGTTTGCCGGTGCGGACGGTCCTGTCCGGCCCCTCGACCGGTGTCGTCGCGGCGCAGGCGCTGGGGGCCATGACCGGCATCGGCAACCTGATTACATTCGACATGGGCGGCACCAGTTCGGACGTGGCGCTGCTGGAGGGCGGCAGGTGCCGCGTGGTGGCAGAGGCCGAGGTGCATGGCTACCCGCTCAAGGCGCCGATGCTGGACATTCACACCGTGGGCGCCGGGGGCGGGTCGATCGCCCATGTGGACAGCGGCAGGTTGCTGAAGGTCGGGCCGCGCAGCGCTGGCGCCCATCCCGGACCCGCCTGCTATGGTCTGGGCACCGAGGAACCGACTGTGACCGATGCAAATGTCGTCCTGCAGACCCAGAACCCCAAGGCGCTGCTGAACGGGCAGATGTCCATCGACCGTGACCTGTCGGTAACGGCGGTGGAGCGGTTGGCCGGCCGTCTGGGCCTGGGCGTGATGGAGACCGCGGACGGCATCCTCGATATCGTGACGGCGAATACCGCCAAGGCGATCCGGCTGATCTCTGTCCAGCGCGGGCATGATCCGCGCGACTATGCGCTGGTGGCGTTCGGTGGTGCCGGGCCGGTCCACGCGGCGCGGCTGGCGGCGGAGCTGGGCATGGACCGCATCCTGATCCCGCGCACGCCGGGCGTGCTTTGCGCGCTGGGCCTTTTGATGACCGACCTTCGGACGGACTATGCGGCGACGCAGATCCGGCTGCTGGATGAGGCGGAGCCCGCCGATCTGGCCGAGGTTTTTGAGGGGCTGGCGCGTCAGGCGCGGGACTGGTTCGCCCGCGAAGGCATAGCGCCCGAGGCGCAGGGGCTGAACTCGCGCGTCGATATGCGCTATGCTGGTCAGAACTACGAGATCGCCGTGGATCTGCCGGAGGGGCCGATCGACGAGCACAGCCTAGACGCGCTGCGCGAGGGGTTTCTGGCCCGGCACGAACAGCTTTACGGTTTCGTGGCCGAGGGTGACGCGATCCAGATGGTGACCTATCGGCTGCAGGCCACCGGCGTCGTGCCCAAGGCGCAGATGCCGGCATTTTCGGACGCAGGGCCAGATGCCTCTGCCGCGCAGACCGGCCAACGCCCGGTCTGGATGCGCGAGGCGGGCGGCTTCGCCGAGACGCCGATCTATGATCGCACCCTTTTGAAACCGGGCAACCTGATCGAAGGGCCTGCGATCATCGACCAGCTCGATACGACCACTGTCGTTCCGTCGGGGATGACGGCGCGCGTCGATCCCTACCTGACCCTGATCCTGGAGCGCAGCACATGACCCGGACGCTGAACCCCGTGACCGTCGAGGTGATCGGCAGCGCCTTTTCCTCTGCGGTGGACGAGATGGGCGAGGCGCTGGTGCGCGCCAGCCATTCCACCAACATCAAGGAGCGGCGCGACTGTTCCACCGCGCTTTGTACGGCAAGGGGAGAAATCCTCTGCCAGGCCGAACACATCCCGATGCACCTGGGCAGTTTCCTGCAATTCGTGCCGCGCCTGCTGGAGGCGTATCCGGCAGAGGACCTGCGTCCAGGCGATGTCTTTATCGGCAACGATCCCTACGCGGGCGGCGGAACGCATCTGCCGGACATCGTCATGGCCGAACCGATCTTTGTCGCGGGCGCGCTGTTCGGCTGGGCCATCAACACGGCGCATCATTCGGATTTTGCGGACCGGGGCCATGCCCATGTCTACCAGGAGGGACTGCGCATTCCGCCGATCCGCCTGCAAAGGGACGGTGTGCGCCAGGCCGAGGTCATGCGTCTGTTCCTGCTGAATTGCCAGGTGCCGGACGAGCGCCTGTCCGACCTGCGCGCCCAGATGGCGGCGAACCGGCTGGGCGTGCTGCGGATGCAGGAGCTTTGCGCGCGTTTCGGGGTCGAGACGGTACAGGCAGCGGGCGAGGAACTGATGGCCTATGCCGAGCGCAAGATGCGCGCCGGGATCGCGGCCCTTCCGGATGGCTCATGGACCTTCTCGGACATCTTCGAGACCGAGAGCCAGGCCGAGCACATGACGCTTTCGGTCACGCTGACGATCCGGGGCGAGGACATGGCGCTGAGTTTCGACAGCCCGCCACAGGTGCGCGCGGGACTGAACGTGATCTACACTGCGCTGCAGGCGACGGTCTATTACGCGGTGAAATCGGTGGTCGATCCGACGATCCTGCCCAATGCGGGGCTGGCGCGGCCTCTGAGTATCACGGCGCAACCCGGGACGCTGTTGAACTGCGTGCATCCGGCGGCGGTGGACGGGCGTATCTCGGCCTGTCAGCGGGTGGTCGACCTGATCCACGGCGCGTTGGCGCAGGTGGTCCCTGACCGTGTCAGCGCGGCGGCCTGCGGATCGGTTCATGTGGCCAGCTTCAGCGGCACGCGGCCCGATGGCGACCTGTGGGTCTACCTGGAAACCATTGCCGGGGGCTCTGGCGCGCGGCCCGACAAGGATGGGCTGGACGCGGTGCAGGTGCACATGACCAACACGTCAAACCTGCCGCTGGAGGCGCTGGAGGCGGAATATCCGATCACCCTGATGGCCTATGAATTCGCCGAGGACAGCGGCGGCGACGGCACCTGGCTGGGCGGCATGGGGGTGCGGCGGGTCTATCGCGCCGATGCGGATTGCAGGGTTCAGATCATGGGCGCGCGCCTGACGTCACGGGCCTGGGGGCTGGACGGTGGCGGCCCGGGGGCCAGCGGCGCCTTCCGCATCAACGGCGATCCACGGGCTATCGACCTGTCAGGCAGCGCGGACCTGGCGGCGGGCGACATCTTCGAGGTCATCACCCCAGGCGGTGGCGGCCACGGCGATCCGGCGGGGCGTTCTGCCGGGCTGCGGGATGCGGATGCGCGCTCGGGGCGCAAGGCGGCCCGCGCATGAGCACGCCGCGCGCCTCTTCGAACGCGGCCCGTGCCGCGCGTATCCTGGCCGTCCTGGGCGAAGCCGGGGCAGAGGGCCTGTCGCTGACGGCCCTGGCCGAGGCGCTGGGCGATGCCCGCGCGCCGGTGCATCGTGCGGTTGCGGCGCTGGTGGACCACGGGTTCGTCATGCAGATCGGGCGGCGCGGGAACTACCATGTCGGCCCCGCGATCCACGCCATCGCGCTCAAGGAGGCGGCGGTGGGCGACATGACCGCCTCGCTGCGTCCCTTGCTTATCAACGTGGCCGCCGAAACCGGGCTGCCGACCTTTCTGATGGCGCGGGCGGGGTTCGATTCCGTCTGCCTGGATTGGCAAAGCGGGTTTGCCCAGGTGCCCGCGATGTTCGACGGCATCGGCGGGCGGCTTCCGCTGGGCGTCGGTGTCGGCGGGCTGGTCGTGCTGGGCGAGATGGACGCCCCGGGCCGCGAGCAGGTGCTGCGCATCAACGCGCCGCGCTATGCCGACTGGGGCCTGAGCGAGACCGGCGTGCGGGGCGAACTGGCGCGCTATCTCGAACAGGGCTGGCTGCTGGTTTCCCGGCGTTCGGGGCAGGTGGATGTCTGCAGTCTGGCGATGCCGGTGCGGGACAACGTCGGGCGGGGCGGTGTCGAACTTGCGGTCTCGGTCCTGGCGCCGGGGCGCGACATGGAGGCAGAGCTGAAACGGCGCGTCCGCGAGAGCCTGTCCCGTCACCTGTCGGCGCGGGAGCTGTGATCATGGGTTGCCCGCGCTTCGCAATCTCAGCCCGCCCCGGCCTGACGTTCGCGTTCGGCAAGGGCCCGCGACACCCGTTCCGAGCCGTCGTCGATGGCCCGGCAGATCGCCTCTCCGGCGGCCGCGGCGTCGCCGGCGCGCAGGGCCTTGATCAGCGCCTCGTAGTTGGCGTGTTCGGTGCGGCTCGCGCCGGGGTCGGGAAAAAGGTAGTTGAAACCCGGCCCGGCGCGCAGCCAGAGCGTCTCGATCGTCTGCAGGAGGATCGGCATCTCGGCGGCGGCATAAAGACTGAACCGCAACTCCTTGTTTTCCTTGAGCGCCTCGTGCGGGTCGCGGGTGTGCTTGGCCTCGATGTAGGCCTGTACCTGTTGTTCCAGCGCGTCGATCTGGGCGGCGGTCATCTTTTGTGCGGCGGTCTCGGCGGCGAGGGATTCCACGCGTTTTCGGATCGCCCCAAGCTCGGCGTAGCTGGCCACCGTCATGACAGGCACACGAAAGGAACTGGCCGGCTCCGCAGTCAGGACGCCCGAAGCCGCAAAGCGCACCAGGGCCTCGCGGACCGGCGTGATGCTCATGCCCAGAGAGGTCGCCAGCTCCTTCGTGACCAGTCGTGTGCCCGGTTCCAGGCGGCCCTCGATCAACGCGTCGCGCAGCTGGCTTTCGACATGGGCGGTCAGGCTCTTGCGGGGCGGGGCACTGAATCCGGTCTGCATAAAAAATAATCTCCTGCGTGTGGTCTGACTGCGCGCGGGGCCGCGCCTGGCTTGCGGAGCCATGATATATGATATATTATATTCTGGATCGCTGCGAAAGATCCAATCAAGAGGCCAAGACAGGCGGCCCGCTTCCCCATCCAACCTGCGACTGCATCCAATAGGAGGTCTCACGACATGAAGAGTTTCCCTGCATTTGCCCTCGGTCTTGCCCTGGCCCTTCCGGCCACGGCGACATTCGCACAGGACGACACGCTCGTCATTGGGCGATCTGCCTCGACCAACGCGCTTGATCCCGGTTTCCTGCGCGAGGCGGCCACCATCGTCGACAATATCTTTGACACGATGGTCATGCGCGACG
This sequence comes from Antarctobacter albus, assembly GCF_900101505.1. Taxonomy (GTDB): domain Bacteria; phylum Pseudomonadota; class Alphaproteobacteria; order Rhodobacterales; family Rhodobacteraceae; genus Antarctobacter; species Antarctobacter albus. Next base: position 64,865 of record NZ_FMZI01000004.1, on the reverse strand, counting down.
AGGACATGAAGCTGGTTCCGGGCCTGGCCACTGGCTGGACCTCGATCGACGACACAACATGGGAATTCACGCTGCGCGAGGGTGTGACCTTTCACAACGGCGAACCCTTTGACGCCGAGGCGGTGAAATTCAGCCTCGACCGCGTGCTGAACCCGGACAACAAGGCGCCGACGATTTCCTACATCCGCACGATTGCCTCGGTCGAGGTGGTGGACCCGATGACAGTGCGCATCACCACCGCGGAACCCGATCCGCTGTTGCCGACACGGATGAGCCGCTATCCCGCCTATATCGTGCCGCCGAAATACATCGCCGAACATGGGCGCGAGCATTTCGCCAACAATCCCGTCGGCACCGGTGCCTATGCCTTCGTGGATTTCGTGCCCGACGAGCGCGTGACCCTGGAGGCCAACCCCGACTACTGGCGCGGTCAGCCGGACATCAAGACGGTGATCTGGCGCCCGATCCCCGATGCGACGGCGCGGATCACCGCGCTGATCACCGGCGAGGTGGGCCTGATCGAGGATGTGCCGGTGGACCTGGTGCCGCTCTTGCAGCAATCGCCCGACGCCGACCTGGTACAGGTCGAGAACGGCGGCCTGACCATCTACCTGGGCCTGCGCATGGACAAGGCGCCGCTGGACAACGTCAAGGTGCGCCAGGCGCTGAACCACGCCATCGACCGGGTTTCGATCACCGAGAACCTGCTGGGCGGGCTTGCCACGCCGAAGGGCACGCAGGTCGGTGCCGCCGATTTCGGCTATCTCGATGTGCCGGTGCCGGAATTCGATCCGGAGCTGTCAAGGCAGCTGCTGGCTGAGGCGGGCTTCGCGGACGGGTTCGAGATCACCATGCAGTCGTCGTTCCGCTACATGAAGAACGCCGAAGTGGCCCAGACCATCGCGCAGGGGTTCGAGGACATCGGTCTGGACGTGAACCAGGAAACGATGGAATGGTCGGTCTACACCCAGACCGTGCCCTTCGAGGGGCCGATCTACATGCTGGGCTGGGGCTCCACCCAGACGCTTGACGCGGATGCGGCGATCTATGCGATCATGAAGTCGGGTGAGCCCTATTCGGGGGCCCGGATCGACGCCCTCGATGCACTGCTGGACCAGAGCCGGTCGACCGTCGATCCCGAGGCGCGCGCGGCGATCCTGCAGGAGATCCAGGAGGTCGCGGCCGAGCAGGTGCCGCTGATCACCCTCTACCAGGAGGACAAGCTGATGGGCAAAGCCCCGAATGTGACCTTCGACGGCCGGGCCGACGCCCGCATCCCCGTCTTCACCATCACGGTGGACTGACCCCTTGACCGGAAGTTTGCGCATCAAGGGAAACGAGGACGCCGCGCTGGCGATCTTCCTCCTCGCGGCATCCGTGGCCTTTTGTATCCTGGTCCCGCTGGCCTGGCCGCTGGACCCGCTGCGCGGTGACATTTCCGCGACGTTCAAACCTCCGATGACAGTGGTGGGGGATGCGCTCCATCCGCTGGGAACCGATCAGCTCGGGCGGGATCTTCTCGCCCGGCTGGGACTGGGGACGCTGGTGTCCTTCGGGATCGTGCTGATCGCGGCGCTGATCTCTGTCGTGCTTGGCACCGCGCTGGGCATGATCGCGGGGTATTACGGCGGCTGGGTCGATGCGCTGATCATGCGCCTCGTGGACATCCAGCTGGCGGTGCCCTTCATCCTGCTGATCCTCTTGCTGGTCTCGGTGCTGGGCCCCTCGATGACCAACCTCGTGATCGTGCTGGGCCTGACGGGCTGGGCGATCTTCGCCCGGGTCGCCCGGGGCCGCACGCTGGAGGTTCGGGAACTGGAATACATCGACGCCTCGCGCGCGATGGGACTGTCGGACACGACGATCATCTTTCGCCACGTCCTGCCCAACATCATCGGGCCGCAGACTGTGCTTCTGACGCTGGACCTGCCGCGCCTGATCATCCTCGAGGCCTCTGTTGGCTTTCTCGGGCTGGGGGTGCAGCCGCCGATGCCGACGCTGGGCAACCTGATCGGCGAGGGCCGGTCGGTGATCCTGATCGCGAACTGGCTGGTGCTTTATCCCGGCCTGATGATCGGCGCGCTGGTCATCGGCTGCAACCTGCTTGGCGACTGGCTGGTCCGCCGGGCCGAAAGCAAGGTGTCCTGATGAAAGGCCTGCGCTTCCTGCTGTCCCGTGCCGCTCAGGGCCTGATCGTGATGTTCGGCGTCTCGGCGCTGGTGTTCTTTGCGCTGTTCCTGACCGGCGACCCGGCCGTGCTGATGATGGCACCGGATTCCACAGCCGCCGAGATCGACGCCTTCCGCGAGGCGATGGGCTTCGACGATCCGATCATCGTCCAGTACGGGCGCTTCCTGGTCGATGCGCTGCAGGGCGACCTCGGGTCGTCCCTGCGCTACAGCCGCCCGGCGATGGACCTGTTGGCGGAACGGCTGGGCGCGACCGCGCTCCTGGCGCTCTCGGCGCTGCTCTGGTCGTCGTTGCTTGGCTTCCTGCTGGGCGCCATCGCGGCTGTGCGCAAGAACAGCCCGATCGACTTTGCCATTCGCGTCATTTCCCTGCTTGGGCAAGCTGTGCCGGTGTTCTGGCTGGCGCTGATGCTGATCATCCTCTTTTCGCTGAACCTGCGCTGGCTGCCTTCCAGCGGTTATGGCAGCCTCGGTCACCTGGTCATGCCTTCGCTGGCGCTGGGCGCCTATTACCTCTCGGCAATCACCCGGCTGGTGCGGTCCAGCCTGATCGAGACGCTGGGCGAGAACTATGTCCGCACCGCGCGCGCCAAGGGGCTGACCGAATGGCGCATCGTCGTCCGCCACGCCCTGCGCAACGCGATGATCCCGGTTGTCACCCTGCAGGGCATGTACCTGGCCTCGCTCATGGGCGGTGCACTGGTGACCGAAATCATCTTTGCCTGGCCGGGGATCGGGCGGCTGGCGGTCGAGGCGATCCAGAACCGCGATTTCCCGGTCGTGCAGGCGGTGGTCCTGTTCGCGGCACTGGTCTTTGTCGTGGCAAATTTCCTGGTCGACGTGGCCTACACCTGGCTCAACCCGAGGATCCGCCTGTGAGGACGGCGCCCGCGCCCCTGCTGGAAGAGGCGCTGGACCTGACGGCGCTCTGGTGCGCGATCCCCTCGCACGCAGGCGATCCGGCGGCGCAGGCGCGCCAGGTGACCGCGCTGCTGGATTGGCTGACCGGCGAACTGGGGGCGACCATCATGGCGCCGGTCGGAGGGCCGGAGGGCGCCCCCGTGATCCATGCGCGACTGGACGTCGGCGCGGATGAGAGCGTGATCCTCTACAACATGTACGATGTCATGCCCGCGATGCCCGAGGGCTGGCGCGTCGATCCCTGGACGGGCGGGCGGACCCGGATGGAGGGGCTGGGCGAGGTCTTTGTCGCCCGCGGCGCCGAGAACAACAAGGGGCCGCTGGCCGGAATGCTTGTCGCCCTGCGCGACCTGCACCGCGCAGGCCGTCTGCACGTCAACGTCGAGATCCTGCTGGACGGTGAGGAAGAACACGGATCACCAGCGATGCGGCGCTACCTTGCCGCGCCCGGGTGTCCCTTGCCGTCCTGCACCGGAGGGCTGTTTCCCAGCCTTTGCGAATATGGCGGCGGGGCGCCACGTGTGTTCCTGGGCTTTTCGGGGATCACCAAGGGCCGGCTTCTGGTCGAGGGCGGGGACTGGGGCGGCCCACGCACGGCGATCCATTCCAGCAACGCCCCCTGGATCGCCAACCCGGCACGGGTGCTTGTCGACGCGCTGGGGGACTTCGGCGGCGCGGTGACGGGCGAACTGGCGCAGGTGGCTCTGGATGAGGAGGCCTCGGTGCTGATCGCCACGCTGGCGCAGGGGTTCGACCCGGAGGCTGAACTGGAATTTCGCACTGCCAGCCGCTTTGCCCTTGGTGGCGATGCCGAGGCGCTGCTGCGCCATGTCCTGCGCACCGCCTCGCTGAATATCTCTTCGCTGACCAGTGACCCGGTGGGGGACACCGCCGTGATCCCGCACAGGGCCGAGGCCCTGTTCGACCTGCGCACCCCGCCGGGACTGGAGGCCGGGCGTTTCCTGGCGGCGCAGCGCGCCCGGCTGGACGGCGGCGGCGTGACGCTGGAGGTGGGAGAGAGCGCGCCGGGCGTGCGCTTCGGCGCCAACAGCCGGGGTGCGCGGGCCCTGATCGCGGCCTATGAACAGACGTCGCAGGCGCCGCAGGTCTGGCCCTGGGCCCTTGGCTCTGCCCCCGGGCACGCCTTTGCCCGCCATGCCGAGAGCTTTCTGATCGGCGGCGCAGGTCGAGGCGGGAATGCCCATGCGGTTGACGAATTCCTGCAGATTGAGGGGTTCGGACGGTTCATCGCCTCTGTCCAGGCCTGGCTGACGGGCATGGGGCAGGCGGCATGACCGGGCGTTACCTCAACCGCCGCGACCTGATCGCCGCGGGGGCGCTGGACTGGGACGCGGCCCTGGCGGATGTGCATGACGCCTTGGCTCTGTTGCGTGCCAGAAAGGCCGAGATGGCCGCCGAGAATGTCCTGCCGCTGGGGACCGATCCCCGCGCCAAGGGATATGGGCTGCCGGCCCGTGTCGGAGGGCGCTTTGCCGCCGCCGGTTTGAAATGGACCGTTCATCGGCCAGAGGCCCCGCAAGGGGGCGAGGCGATCACCTCGCGCACCGTCCTCGACGACCTTGAAACGGGCCTGCCGATGGGCATCGTGGACAGCGCCATGCTGACCCGGGTGCGGACGGCGGCGCTGTCCGGGGCGGTTGTGCGGGCGCTGAAACCCGGCGTCCGGCGTATCGCGATCCTTGGCGCCGGAGCACAGGCGCAAATGCATCTGCGGATGGCGCGGGCCGTGTTCCCCGACCTGGCCGAGGTGCATCACTGGACACGCTCGGGACGCGCGATAGAGGCGCCCGAGGGGGTTGCGATCCGTCGCCACCGGGCGGCCTCGGAGGCCAGTCTGGCTGCCGAGGTCACCTTTGCCTGTACCTCTGCGCCGGAACCGATCCTGGGGCCGGAAGTGATGGCCAGAGGCGCGCTGATCCTGCAGATCGGCTATCACGAGGTCAGCTTTGATGCGATCGATCGCGCCGATGCCGTGACCTGCGATCTCTGGGGCGACTTTGCGCGGACAAGCGCCAAGAGCCTGTTCCAGATGCACCGCGCCGGGCGTTTTCCTGCCGATCGCATCGCCGCCGATGCCGCCGCGATCCTGCTGGACGGCTGGCGGTCGGACCCGGCGGCCTGCGTCTATTTCTCCAGCTTCGGCCTCAACATCTTCGACATTGCCCTTGCCGCGCGCCTGATGCGCCGGGCCACCGACCTGGGGTTGGGGCAGATCCTCACCGACTGACTTCCGAAAGGACCGACATGCCTGTGACCATTTCCGCAAGCGAACTTGCCGCCCGGCTGGACGAACCGGGGCTTGTCCTGGTCGACACCCGCACCCGCGAAGCCTGGGAGCAGGAGAGCCTGCCGGGCGCGATCTTTCTGAACGTCTACGACTATTTCGTGCCGGACAGCACCGACGAGGGGTATGCCGGCATGGCGGCGGGCGCGGCCGCGGCCTTTCGCCGGGCCGGGCTGGACAGGGCCCGGACCGTGGTCTGGTTCGAGGAGGAAACGGGCATGCGCTCGCCGCGCGGTCTGTGGTTCCAGGAATTGCTGGGGCGTGACGGCGGTGTGATCCTGGATGGCGGGTTGCGTGCCTGGCGCGAGATCGGCGGCGCGACGGCACCAGGGCAGGGGGTGGCCGAGGCGATCACCCATGTGGACGGACCCGCGCCGGAGGGCTGGCGGCCCGATCTGGCGCTGATCGGCGACGCCCTTCTGACACCGGCGCCGGAGCTCCAGATCTTCGACGTGCGCCGCCCCAGCGAGTTCGACGGCAGTTTCGCGCATGACTGCTGCGCCCGTGGCGGGCGTGTGCCGGGCGCACTGTTCATGTTCTACGAGGACATGATCCGCGACGGGCGCTATGGCCCGGCCGAAGAAATCCGCGCGGCGGCCATTGCCGCCGGGCTGGACCCGGCGCGGCCCGTCGTCACCTATTGCCACAGGGGCGCCCGGGCGGCGACGGCGCTGTACGGTTTGCGCATGGCGGGGTTCGACAGGGTGGGGATCTTTGTCGGCTCCTGGCACGAATGGGCCGCCGACCCGGCCTTGCCGATGGAAACCGGACCCGCAGCTTGACCCGGCGCCTGGAACGTCAGAGCCAGGATTGCATCTGCACGCGTCGGCCTTTGCCGAAACGGTCGAGCCGGAAATCCTGTAGGTCGACACTGGGCCGCTGATCCGTCGCCAGTTCGGCCAGCACACGCCCTGCACCGGGGCCGATGCCGAAACCATGCCCGGAAAAGCCGGTGCCGATCACGAGGCCGGGCACCGGCTCGATCGTCGAGATCACCGGGATCACGTCCGGCGTGACGTCGATCAGCCCGCCCCAGGCCTGCGCCTCTTCGATGTTCGCGAGCGCGGGAAAGCTCTCTGCAAGGCGCCGCCTGACCTGCCGCAGGGCACGGCGGTCCGGCGCGGGATCCATGATGCGGTGACGCGTCAGGCTGCGTTCCAGCGCAACGCCAGAGAACAGCCAGCCTGTCTCGCGCAGGGTGGCGGCGCCCAACCGCAGCTTCAGGCCCGGCAACATGCTGCGCAGACCGGGCAGAAAGGCCCGCATGTGGCGGAAACTGTCCGGCACGAGCTCGGCCACGGCGGTGGCGGAACTGGCCATCGTGACCCCGCCGTCCGCGCGATGCCGCAGGGCGACGCCTCCCAGCGAAAGACAGGGGGTGAAAGCGGCGCCCTGTGCCTTGGTCAGGGGCGCGGTGCGGCAGGCCGAGGACAGGACCTTGAGCTGGGGCAGGTCCACGCCCAGCCGTCGCAACAGGGGCGCGGACCAGATGCCGCCCGCAACGATGACGCAGCGCGTGGCGATCCGCCCCCGTTCGGTGCGCATCCCGCTGATGCCCGCGCGGTCGGTCTCGATTTCCAGCGCGGCACAGTGCTGGTGGATGCTGGCCCCTTCACGAATGGCCTCGCGCGCCAGCAACGGCGCGGCGTTTTGCGGTTCGGCCCGTCCGTCCCCGGGCAAGTAGAGCGCGGACAGCCCCGTTCGGGCCAGCCCGGGAGCGATGGCCGTGAGACGTTCGGGGCTGAGGATTTCGGCTGGGATGCCATGTCCTGCGGCCTCTGTCACCCAGGCCTGGTGGCGGGCGGCCTGTTCGGGCGAGCGGGCAACATAGGCGATGCCGCATTCGACGTAGCCAAGATCGGGGCCGATCCTGTCCGAGAGGGTCTGCCAGCGGCGGCGGGCCAGGGTCGACAGGGGCAGTTCGCGCAAGTCGCGCCCGGCTTGCCGGACCCAGCCCCAGTTGCGGCTGGACTGTTCCCCGGCGATGATCCCCTTTTCAAGCAGGCAGGTGGCATGGCCGGCGCGGGCCAGCTCCAGCGCCGTCGCGGCACCGATGATCCCACCGCCGATGACGACGATATCCGTTGTCGCGGGCAGATCGCCCGAACTGGCGACCGAAAGCGGCGCCGGGCCGCGATTGGGCAGTGTCATGTCAGAAACAATCCTCGACCCCCCAGTGGACGGGGATTTCGGCCACGCTGGCAGAGGCGGGCAGTTCCAGCACGGTGCGGGTGATGCGGGCGATGTCCTCGGGGCGGGTCTTGTCGCTGCCATCTGTGCCCGATGCGGCCCGGCCCATGTCGGTTGCCACGAAACTGGGACAGATGGCGGTGGCGCGCACGCCGCTGTCCTTTCCGGCCTGCCGCAGGGCATGGGTCAGCCCGACAAGGGCGAATTTCGACATGGCATAAAGCCCCGATCCCGGCGATTTCACCCGCTTGCCGGAGAGCGAAGCGATGGTCACGATCCGGCCCGGGCCCTGTTTCAGCAGGGGCCAGGCCAGTTGCGACAGGCGCATCGGCGATTTCACGTTGACGTCGAACAGCTGGTCGAACTCGGCCTCGCTGGCCTCCAGCACCGAATGCGCGCTGTGGATGCCGGCGTTCAGAACCAAACCGTCCAGCCGGCCAAAACGTGCCTGCGTCGCGGCGAGCCAGGCGCTTTCGCTGTCCGTGTCGGTGGCGTCGAAGCGGCAGGTCAGCACGATGTCCGAGGCGGGAAGGGGGCTGGTGTCCGGGTCGCGCAGGCCCAGGCTCAACGCCCATCCGGCAGAGTGCATCTCGGCGGCGATGGCCGCGCCGATGCCCCGGCTGGCGCCGGAAATCATCACGACGGGGCGGTTCATGCCGGGATGCCCGCCGCCTGTTCGGCGATCTCGCCGGCCCATTCCGGGCCGGGCACCTGGACGCGATGCCCGGGCGACACCTCGCGCCATTCCCGCTTGGGCGGCTGGTAGTCCAGGGGGCGCACCGGGCTTTTCAGGTCGCGCACGTCCAGCCCGCGGCGCATGCCCCTGCGCGCCGGGTCCGGGACCGGCACGGCCGACAGCAGGCGGCGGGTGTAGGGGTGCTGCGGGTTTTCGAAGATCGCGGCGCGCGGGCCGATCTCGACGATCTCGCCAAGGTACATGACCGCGACGCGGTGGCTCATGCGTTCGACCACCGCCATGTCGTGGCTGATGAAGAGGTAGGACAGGCCCATCTCTTCCTGCAGGTCCAGCATCAGGTTGATGACCTGCGCCTTGATCGAGACATCCAGCGCCGACACCGCCTCGTCCGCGACAATCAGGCTGGGTGTCATGCCTAGCGCGCGGGCGATGCAGAGGCGCTGGCGCTGGCCGCCGGAGAACTCGTTGGGATAGCGCCGCGCCATGTCTCCCGTCAGCCCGACCTTTTCCAACAGGTCCGCCACGCGCCCTGGCGCCTCGGCACGCGAGACAAGACCGTGGGTCAGCATCGGTTCGGCGATGGCGTCCCCGATACGGAACCGGGGGTCGAGGCTGGCAAAAGGATCCTGAAAGATCATCTGCATCTTGCGCCGGTAGGGGCGGATGGCGCGGCGCGACAGGCCCAGCAGTTCCTCGCCTTCCAGCTTGACCGATCCGTCCTGTGCCGGGGTCAGCCCCAGGATGGACCGCCCGGCAGAGGACTTACCGCAGCCGGATTCACCGACAAGCGCCAGGGTCTCGCCGGGATGAATGTCGAAGTCGATGCCCTCGACCGCGTGGACGCGCCCCGCGCCACGGCCAAGAAAGCCGCCGCCGGTGGCATAGCGCGTGGTCAGGCCGCGCACCTGCAGCAGCGGTGCGGTGCTGTCATCCACGCGCGCTTCGACCGGACGGGCGGGCAGGGGCTTGCCGGTTTCGGCCTCGACCAAGGGAAAGCGTGCGGGTTGGCGGCTGCCGGTCATCGAACCCAGCCGGGGCACCGCCGACAGCAGCGCGCGGGTGTAGGGCTGTTCCGGCGCGGCAAAAAGCGCCTCTGTCGGACCCTGTTCCACGGCACGGCCCCGGTACATGACGATGGTCCGGTCCGCGACCTCGGCCACGACGCCCATGTCATGGGTGATGAAGAGAACGGCCATGTCCTCTTCTTCCTGCAGCACCTTGATCAGCTCCAGGATCTGGGCCTGGATCGTCACGTCCAGCGCCGTCGTCGGTTCGTCCGCGATCAGCAGGCGCGGGCGGCAGGCCAGCGCCATCGCGATCATGAACCGCTGGCGCATCCCGCCCGAGGACTGGTGCGGGTATTCGCCCATCCGCTGCCGTGCCGCCGGGATGCGCACCCGGTCCAGCAGGCGCTGCGTCTCGGCCAGGGCCGCCTTGCGGTCCATGCCCTGGTGCGCCTCCAGCACCTCGGCGATCTGTTCGCCGATCTTCATCGAGGGATTCAACGAGGTCATCGGCTCCTGGAAGATCATCGCCATGTCGTTGCCGCGCACGCCGCGCATCTGGGGTTCCGACAGGGTCAGCAGGTCGCGGCCTTCCAGCAGAACCTTGCCCCTGATGCGGCTCGTCTCGGGGTCGAGCAGGCGCATCGAGGCCAGCGACGTGACGCTTTTCCCCGAACCGCTTTCTCCCACAAGGGCCAGCGTTTCGCCCCGCGCGATCTGCATCGACATGTCGTGGACCACCGGGGTCCAGCCGGTGCGGCCGCGAAAGGCGACCTCGAGTCCGGAGACGGAGAAGACAGGTTCGGTCATGGCGCGGTCCGTTTCGATCGGTTCAAGCGTAGCGGCTTGCCCGCCGCTCCGGAAGGGATCGCCGCATGACGCGGACCGGGAAAACGAGGGGTTGCCGTTTATGATATATCATATATCCTGACAAGAGGGGTCCGATCATGCAAGGGGAAACTCGCCCCGGCGGGCCAATCAAGAGAAAGGACCGAGCATGAAACTCGATGAATTGCCCCGGCTGTCGCTGGGATTCCTGCCCACCCCGGTCGAGGACCTGCCCCGTCTGAGCGGTGAGCTGGGCGTCTCGCTTTCGGTGAAACGCGATGATTTCACGGGCTTCGGCGGCGGTGGCAACAAGGTGCGCAAGCTGGAGTTCCTGATGGCGGACGCGGTGGCGCGCGGCGTCCAGGTGGTCATCACCACCGGCGGGCAGCAGTCCAACCATGCGCGGATGACCGCCGCTGCTGCCCGAAAATTCGGCATGAAGCCGATCCTGGTGCTGCGCGGCAACCGTCCCGACGCCTGGCAGGGCAACCTCTTGCTGGATCACATCCTGGGGGCCGAGGTCGATTTCCTGGACCCGGACGCTTATTTCGAGCAGATCAATCCGCGCATGCAGGCCCATGCGGATGCCGCAGAGGCACGGGGCGAGACGCCCTATATCATCCCGCTGGGGGGCGCCAGCGCGCTGGGTGCGATGGGCTATGTGAACGCGATCCGCGAACTGTCGGAACAATACGCGGCCACGGGCCGCAAGGCGCCGGATTATATCTGCGCGCCGGTTGGGTCGGGTGGCACGCTGGCGGGCATGGTCGTCGGCTGTTCGATCTGGTGGCCAGGGACCAGGGTACTGGGCATCGCCGTCACCGGCACCGCCGTGCCGTTCGCCGAGCGGATCGCGGTCATGGCCAATGACGCGGCAGAGCTGCTGGAATTGGAGCAGCGATTCACACCCGAGGATCTGCGAATCGAGAATGACTATGTCGGGCCGGGCTATTCCATCCCCTCCGAGCAGGGCAACGCCGCCATCCTGCGGACCGGCCATGCCGAGGGCGTGCTGCTGGACCCGGTCTATACCGGCAAGGCGATGGCCGGGATCATCGACCTGGCGCAACGCGGCGCCATCGAACAGGGATCGGACGTGCTGTTCGTGCATTGCGGCGGCACGCCCGCGCTGTTCCCCTTCAACGAGCAACTGACAGCCGACGTCAGCGCGTGAAGGGGTGCGCGTCCCGGTTTCGGCCGGGGCGCGCCTTTGAGGCGTTCAGCGCGGAGAGCGGGCGAGGATCACCTCGGGGTCGCCCGCGTAAAGCCGCCGGACCAGGTCGCCGCGATTGTTCAGCACCGCGCGCTGGTTGACCGATCCCTTGTCGGTCACCTCGCCCGCGTTCAGATCCAGCGGTTCGATCATCACGATCGCGCGGGCAATCCGCATCGAAGAGCCGGTGGCCTCCTGTGCCAGCTTGGCCATCCGCTCTTGCAGCGCGGCGCGCACCTCTGGCCGGGACCAGAGCGCCGCGTCGTCCAGTGCGGCGCCGTCGGGCACCAATGCCTCTGCGCCGGCGCGGGACGGAACCAGAAGGGCGCCCAATTCGTTCTGGCCTTCGCCGGTGATGACCGCGTCACGCGCCAGGCCCCCCAGAGCATCGACCAGTTTCGCACGGAGCGCCCCCACCGCGACCCATGTGCCCGTGTTCAGCTTGAAGTTCTCGGCGATGCGCCCGTCGAAGAAGAACCCCTGCGCAGCATCGCCGGGCACGGCAAAACGCACCGCGTCCCCCAGCTTGTAGAAGCCTTCCTCGTCAAAGGCCTGCGCGGTCAGTTTTGGCGCGCGCCAATAGCCGGGCGTGACCAGCGGCCCCTTGATGCGCAGTTCCAGCTTGCCGCCCGTTGGCACCAGCTTGATCGTGACACCCTTGGCGGGCACGCCGACATTGCCGGGGAGGTCCTGTTCCTCGACACAGGTCAGGGCAAAGGGGGCGGTCTCGGTCGCCCCCAGCCCGGTCGACAGTAGGGTGCGCGCGCCCACCGTCTGTTCCGACAGCGTCTTGAGTGCCTCCCACGTGTGGGTGGCCATGCCTGCGCCTGCATAGAGCAGAAGCTTGACCCGGCTGAAGAAGGTGCAGGCCAGGTCTGTGTCCGCCTGCATCGCGCGGATCAGGGCGTCATAGCCGACGGGGACATTGAAATACCAGGTCGGCGCGATCTCTCGAAGGTTGCGGATCGTCTCTTCGATCCCTTGCGGGCCGGGGTTGCCCTTGTCGATGTAGAAAGTGCCGCCGTTGTAGAGCGCCATGTTGAAGACCTTGCTGCCCGAGGCGACGTGGTTCCAGGGCGCCCAGTCCACCAGTACGGGCGGTTCCTCTTTCATGAAGGCATAGCAGTCCTGCACCATCGCCATGTTGGAACAGAGCATCCGCTGAGTGGTGATCACCGCCTTGGGAGAACCGGTTGTGCCGGAGGTAAAGAGGAACTTGGCCACCGTGTCGGGGGTGACGGCGCGGGCGGCGGCACGGGCGGCCTCCGCCGGCTCGGTCCGTTTGAGGTCATCCCAGCGCAGGATGCGGTGGCCGGGCAACTCGCCTGCGCCCGTGATGATCGGCAGATCGGGATCAAGAACCTTGCGGATGGCGGGGGCGAAGGCGTCCAGCCTGTCGGCAAAGACAGCGCCCGGAGTGATCTGGCGCGCGATGTCGGCCAGTTTCGGATAGTCCGGCCCGGTCAGTGCGTAGGCGGGCGCGATCGCAGCAGAGGGGATGCCGACGTGCTGGGCCGACAGGGCGATCACCGCATGATCGAGGCTGTTGCCCGAGAGGATCAGGAGCGGGCGGTCGACCGAAAGCCCCAGATCCAGAAGCGCGCTGCCCACCCGCTCGGTCAGGTCGGCCAGCTCTGCGTAGCTGTGGCCACGCCAGTCCCCGGCATCGTCGCGTTCGGCCATCCACAGGTGATCCGGCGTGGCCGCGGCCCAATGAGCGATCTTTTCCGACAGGCAGCGCGGGTAGGGGCCAAGCGGCTCTTCCTGCCAGACGAGGATGGTCCCGTCATCGCGCGTTTCCTGCCGGACGCGCGGCTGCCACAGCCTGACCGGCCGCATCTCTGTCATGGCCGAACCCTCCCCCTGGCTCAGTTCATGTCCTACGAAATTCTTTACTCGGAAACAATTTAAAAATATAGAATCGGGGCAATCGCAGGAGGCGCGCGTGAACGAAGGGGACACCTTCAGGCCCGACCAGGATCGGCCCGGCGTAGAGGCCGCACCGGACACGGATGGGGCCGTTTCCCTGCATGAACTGGAGAACTCACTGGGGTTCCTGCTGCGGATCTCGCAGGTGCGGGCCTACGAACGGTTCTACGCGGCCTTCGACGAGATCGGTCTCCGCCCCGGAGAATTCTCGGTCATGTGGGTGATCCTGCGGAACCCGGGGGTCCGGCAGGGATTGCTGGCGGAAACGCTGGGCATCAAGCCCGCGCAGATGACCAAGATGATCCGCCGGCTGGAGGTCCAGGACCGTATCCGCCGGGTCATTCCGGACGACGACCGGCGGTCGGTCCGCCTGTACCTGACCGAAGGTGGCGAGGCCTTTGTCCGGGACCACCGGGACGCCTTTTTCGGGCACGACGATTATCACAATCACGGGCTGAGCGACGCCGAGTGCCGTCAGCTTGCCCATCTGCTGCGGCGATACAGCGGGGTGGGGCGCAAGGCGGACGACTGAACCACGGCCCCGGGATGCCGCGAGGAGGCGCGCAACCCGGCAGGCCGTACACGGACTTCATCCAGGGAGGATAGAACGATGAAGACGACCTTCTCATTCGCGGCGCTGGCCGTGGCGGGGACCTTGATCGCGGGAACGGTTGCTGCACAGGACCTGCGCCTGGCGCCTGCGGCCCCGCCGGCGCATCCGGCCCACTACATGTACACCCATTTTGCCGAGTACCTGGCAAAGGAATCCGGCGGCACGATCGGAACCACGCTGCTGGGCCCCGAGGTGGTGGCCTTGCCGCAGATGGCGGATGCACTGAACTCGGGCCTGGCGGACATCGGCAACTCGCTGCCGCTGTATTTCGCGGCGGATTTCCCGTTGACCGGCGTGGCGGGTGACCTGGCGCTTCAGGGGCGCAACCCGCATGCGATGGCGCTGGCCATGACCGAATGGGTGGTCACCTGCGAACCCTGCCAGCAGGAATACAAGGCGTTCGGCGGTGTCTTTCTCGGGGCGGGGTCTTCGGACGTCTACGGCCTGATCACCACCAAGCCGGTGGACTCCGTTGAGGATCTGCAGGGGCTGCGCCTGCGGTCGGGCGGGGCGCCCTATTCGCGCTGGGCCGAGCATTTTGGTGCCACCGGCGTCCCGATGGGTGTCGGAGCCACCTTCGAGGCGATGAGCCAGGGCGTGATCGACGGTACGATGGCCTCTGTCGTGGACATGCTGTCCTATCGGTTGGTCGACATCGCCACGCATTTCAACACGGTGCCCATCGGCACCTATCACGCCACCTCCAACTTTACGGTTGCCTTGCCGACATGGCAGCGCCTGTCCGAGGAACAGCGCCTGATGATCGTCAAGGCCGCCAACCGGGCGAATTTCGACCTGACCGACCGCTGGGCCTATCAACTACCCGCCGACGCGCGCGAAGCGGTGGCCGGCTCTGACATCGTGGTGGTCGAGGCCTCCGACGACCTGCTGGCCGCTTCCGAGGGGTTTGCCGCGGCGGACCGCGAGGCACAGATCGCCAAGGCCGGGGACATCGCCGCCGATTTTGCCCGGCTGGTCGACGAATGGTCCGAGTTGATCGCCGACACGGGCAACGATCCCGATGCCCTGGCCGAACTGGCCTGGGAGCGGATCTGGAGCAAGGTTGACCTGGCGAGCTACGGTCTCTGACACCTCTGGCCCGGTCCCGCGCGCGGCGCGGGGCAGGGCGCCCCATCCGACCGGAAAGCCCGACACATGAACGCGCTGACACAGGCCGCGTCACGGATTGCCCGCGTGCTTGCCCTTCTGGGCGCCATCGCGGTTGTCGTGATGATGCTGCACATCTGCCTCGACGTGGTGTTGAGAAACCTCTTTCGCTATTCCTTCAGTTCGACCAACGCGATGGTGGCCCGTTACTACATGGTGCCGCTGGCCTTTCTGCCGCTGGCCTATATCGAGTTGCGCGATGAAATGGTCTCGGTCGAGCTGATCGACAGCTTCCTGCCGCCCTGGCTGCGGCAACTTTCGGACGCGCTGGTCGCGGCCATTGCCTGCGGGATCTACGGCACGCTGGCCTGGGCGACCTGGGGGTCGATGGTGTCCAACTGGAAAAGGGGCACGATGATCGAACTGGGCGATATCGAGTTCCTGACCTACCCCAGCTACATCTTCCCGACGCTGGGCTTTGCGCTGGCAACGGGTGCCTGCCTGGTCAAGGCCGCCGACCGCGCACGGCAGATCGGACGTAGCGCATGAGCGTCGAGACGGGGTTCTACGGGGTTGGCATCCTGATCGTCCTGTTGCTGTTGCGGGTGCCCGTGGCGATGGCGCTGATCGCGGTCAGTTTCGGCGGGGTGGTCAGCCTTGTCGGGATCAAACCGGCGGTCGGCATCCTCTATTCCACGCCTTACGATTTCGTCGCCTCCTGGACGTTGTCGGCGGTGCCGATGTTCCTGCTGATGGGGTTCGTCGCCTTTCATGCCGGGCTGACCGGGGGGCTGTTCGAGGCGGCCAAACTGGTGCTGCGCAGGCTGCCGGGCGGGCTGGCGATTTCCTCGGTCTTTGCCTGTTCGGGCTTTGCCGCCGTGTCGGGGTCGTCGCTGGCCTGCGCTGCCGCAATGGGGCGCATCGCCATCCCGGAAATGGTCAAGGCGGGCTATCGCCCCTCCATCGCCGCCGGATCCATCGCGGCGGGGGGGACCATCGGTGCGCTGATCCCGCCGTCGATCCTGATGATCCTCTACGGCGTCTTTGCCGAAACCTCGATCACGCAGGTCTTTGTCGGCGGCATCGGCATCGGGCTGGTGACGGCGGTGTCCTATTGTGCCGTGATCCTGCTCATCAGCCTGTTTCGCCCGGACGTGGTGCCCCCCCGCATCGACGCGCCCGAGACGGGCACGACGCGCAGTGCCGTGCTGAACGTCCTGCCGATCCTGGCGCTGATCGTGCTGGTCTTTGGCGGGCTCTTTGCCGAGTTCTTTTCCGCCACGGAGGCGGGCGCCGTGGGCGCGCTGGGCACCATCGTCATTTCCGCCGTCACCGGCCGCCTGTCCCGCGAGGTCGTCAGCCAGTCGTTGCTGGAAACCGTCACCACGACCGGCTCGCTTTTCATCATCGCGGTGGGGGCGGCGATGTTCACACGCTTCCTGGGCCTGTCGGGGCTGTCGGGCTTCATCAATTCCTGGGTCGCGGGCGCGGACCTGACCTATGTGCAACTCATGCTGATCGTGGTGCTGATCTACCTGGCGCTTGGCACCTTCATGGAGCCGGTGGGCGCCATGCTGGTCACGCTGCCGGTGTTCCTGCCAGTTCTGCAAAGCCAGGGGCTGAGCCTGGTCTGGTTCGGGGTGCTGGTGGTCAAGCTGCTGGAAATCGGGATGATCACGCCGCCGGTGGGGCTGAACGTCTTCGTCATCAAGAACGTGGCCTACAAATATGTCACCACTGCGCAGATCTTTGCCGGGGTGATCCCCTTCCTTCTGGCGGATCTCGTGGTGGTGATCCTGACAATCGCCTTCCCGGCGGCGGTTCTGTTCCTGCCGGGGCTGCTGTAGCTGCCGGTCAGTCCGCCAGCGCCGCGCTGGCCCGGTCAAGCGCATCGCGCAGGGCCATAGGCCCGTCTGTCTTCATCACCAATTCGCTGGACGCGAGGGTGTGGGGCGGCCCGTCGGTTTGTCCGCCGGTCAGAAGGATCACGGGAAGGTCCGGCGCGCTTTGTCGTGCTGCCTGCGCGACCTCCGTGCCCGAGAGCAATGCCCCAAGGTGCAGGTCGACCACCAGGATGTCGAAACCGGGGGCGCTTGCCACCCGATTCAGGGCCCTGGCCGGGTCCGAGAGCTGTTCGACCGCGTAACCGAACATCTCGAGCGTATCGGCCAGCGCCGCGAGAAAGGGCCCGTTGTCCTCGATCACCAGGATCTTTGTCGCGTCGGTCAAGTGAACACTGCTTTCCAATGAGTTATCCAGTTGGAAATGCCATTGGAAACCCGTGGCCACAATCTATAATCGCGCGTCCCCGGCGGTCGAGGAGCCATCATTTGAGAATCCTTTTCGCGTCTTCGCGGGCCCGGTGGCTGCTGATCGGGGTGTTTTTCTTGCTGATGCCACTGACGGCGGGCGCACAATCCCCCGAGAGGCAAGTGTTGCGCGTTCCCTGGGCAGGCGATTCCAGTTTCGGATTTGTCGAGGCGGACGGGACTCCGCGCAGTTTCTTCCTCGACCTCGCCCGGATGCTCGCAGAGGAGGCAGGGTTCGAAATCGACCTCGTCGATGTCGGCCTGACGACGGAGGTGCTGCCGGCGCTGTCCCGGGGGCGTGCCGATTTGCTGGCCGGTGTTGGCAGAGGCGCCATCGACGATGGCCAGCTCTTGTTTGCCGGACCAGTCGCGGAAACGCGCTTCGTCCTGTTCGTCCGCGCTGACGCCCCGCGAGACTGGCGCTTCGAAACCTTCACTGACAGGCGCATAGGTGTCCTGCGCAACACGGTCGCCAGCCGGATGAGACCACCTGAAGGCAGCGTCATGGTGCCCTATGATGACCAGGTCACGGCCTTCGCGCATCTTCTCGATGGCCAGGTGGACGGGGTGATCGTCCTGTCCGCGTTGGGCGAAAGAACGCTGCGCCGGACCGGGCTGGATGGGCTTGTGCGCCCGACATTTCCGCCGGTGCGGGAAAATTCCCATTTTGTCGCGCTTCGCCCGGAATTTGCCCCTCTCTTGCCGGGGATCGAGGCGGCGCTTGCACGCCTGGAGGACAGCGGGGCACTGGACGATCTGCGCGCGAGCTGGCTCATGGTGCCGCCGGTGCCGGTTCCGGATGTGCTGACCGTGGGTGTATCGCATTTCCCGCCCTACCACCTGGTCGAGGAAGACGGGCGGGTCCGCGGTTTCGCGGTCGAGGTGCTGCGCGACCTGGCGGCGCGCGCGGACATCGCCGTGCAGTTCGAACCGATCACGCTGGAAAGTTGGGCGCGGGGGCCAAGGGCCGGCGCCTTCGATCTCCTGCCCTTGCGCAGCGTGACAGAGGCAGAGCGGAACCTGTTGCAGTTCAGCGCACCGATCCAGACGATCGAATATGCCATTTTCGTTCGTGCCGCCGACGCGGGCCGAGAGCTGCGACCGGAAGAAGGGCGGATCGGTATCATCCAGAGCAGCCCGTTGCGCGCCGAGATCGCGGCGGATCTCGGCGTGCCGCTGGTCATGTTGCCCGAGGTCAGAGGCGGTGCGCAGGATCTGCGTGCGGGTCGGATCGACGCCTTGGTGATGCCGCGCGTGACCTTCCAGAGGACGGTCCAGGAAATGGGGTTGAGCGATGCCTTTGCCCAGCTCGACGCGCCGGTGTTCCGGAACGACCTGGCCATTGCAATGCGGCCGGGCCTGGGGGATTTGCAGCGACGGCTGGACGTGGTCATCCGGGGGTATGTCGGTTCTGACCAATACCGCGATCTGGCCCGGCAATGGATGGAGGACCCGGTGTTCTGGACCGACCGGCGGGTCAACCTGATCCTCTATGGCGGCGGGGCGCTGGCCATCCTGGGGGCGCTGGCCTTCCTGGTCCAGAACTGGCGCGCCCGCGCCAATGCCGATCGGCTGCGCGCCCAGACGGCGCTGGCCAGCGAGAGGCTTGCGGCGATCCTGGCGAGCACGCGGCAGGGGGTCTTCGGCTTTGGCACCGGCGGAGAGATGGCTGTCATCAACCCGGGCGGTCGGGTGCTGCTGGGCTTGGAGGGGGACGTCTCACCGCAACATTGGCCCGAGAGCGCGCAGTTCCTTGAACCGATCAGCGCCGAGCCACTCGATCCCGGGCGGGACCCGCTTCAGCGCCTCTTTCGTGGCGAAATGACCAACGGGCAGGTTTGCCTTTTCCGTGCCCGTCCGGATCAGGCGTCGCGCTATGTCCGTGTGACCAGCGATGCGGTCACTTCTCCGGGGTCGGGGCTGTCGGCGCTGATGATCGTCGAAGACACCCATGACAACGAATTGAACCGGCAAAAGCTGGAGCGGTCCCAGAGGCTGTCCTCGCTGGGGATGTTGACGGGTGGTCTGGCCCATGACTTCAACAATATCCTGGCCACGATCCTCTATAATGCGCAATTGATCCGGATGAAGGCCGAAGGCCCCCTTGCGGCGACGGTCGACCGGATCATCGACACCGTCAGACACGGCAACAACCTGACGCAGCGCCTGCTGGGATTTTCCCGCCAGTCGCCGCAGGAACCCGGCGCGGTCAGCCTGCGCGAAAGCCTAAAGGAACTGGAAAGCCTGGCCCGGCCCGCCATCGGAGAGGCCATCGGGCTGATCCTGCCGGCGGTCGACGAGGATGTCTTTGTACACTGTGTCAGGGGGGAATTGGAAAACGCCCTGCTGAACCTGATCCTGAATGCGCGCGACGCGATGGCGGACTCCGGTCAGGGCGACGAGATCGTGATCCAGGTCCGGAGATACGACATGCGCACATCCGACCAGGAGGACGCGGAGACCGGGCACATGGTGGAGATCGCCGTGTCTGACAATGGCCCCGGCATGACGGGAGACGTGTTGCGCCAGGCGACCGACCCGTTCTTTTCGACAAAGACCGACGCGGGCGGCACCGGGCTGGGCCTGGCGATGGTCGACAGTCTTGCGGCGCGGTCGTCGGGGCGCCTGTCGCTCTCTTCGGAGCCGGGCAACGGGACCACGGTCCGGTTGCGCCTGCCGCGTGTCGCGGGTGATGGCGGGGCGCTGCCGCAGACCTCGGGGGCCATCCCGCGCGGCGACGGCTGGCGCCTGTTGCTGGTCGAGGATCAGGCGGCGCTGCGCGAGCCGATGGCAGAATTGCTGCGCGATCTCGGCTACGATGTGGACATGGCCGAGACCGGTCGGGCCGCACTGGATCGGCTGGATGCCGGAGCCGACTACGATGTGGTTCTCAGCGATATCTTGATGCCGGGTGGCGTTTCGGGGATAGATCTGGCGCGCGCCATTTGCACGCGGTTCGCGCGGATGGCAATTGTCCTGATGTCTGGCCATGCCGAGGTCGGTTCGGACGAGATCCGGGCGCTTGGGCTGCCGGTGCTGCAGAAGCCCTGTCCCTTGCCGGACCTCGCAAAGGCGATCCACGCGGCCTTGAAGGAAGGGCAGGCGTAGACCTTCGGGGATGGCCGCTGTCAGGCGCCGCTGCGGTCCTGCCAGAGGTCTGCATAGGCCCGCATTTGAGCTGCCAGCGGGTCGGCCCCATCGGCTGGCGCAATCGGCGCGGGCATGGCGGGCCGCGTCCCATCCACCAGCAGCGCCGCCCCCTGCGAGGTGCCCGTGGCGGCGCCGGAAGGGATGACCCGGTCGCCGGTCGCCGCCGCAAGCATCCGGGCATAGGCGCGGTTACGGGCAAAGGGGCCTTCGACAACGATCTGGCCCGCGTGGCCGATGATCCGCAGGCAATGGGCCGTCATCAGCGCCAGGTAAAAGGCCAGCGCCGCCCCGCGCCGCCCGGTGCCGGGCGCGGGTTCCGCCCCGATCCAGCGCGCCTGCCGGCCCCGGAAGGGGCCAGAACCGGGCTCTACTGCCGGCAACAGCATGATGCCGTCGCGCAAGACGGCAGCAAGCTCTGTCTCATCGGGGTCGGGATAGGCACCGCCCGAGGCGACGTCATGTTCGCGTCCGCCCATGAACCGCGCAGACGGTACGGGCGCACCCAGCGCGTTGACGTTGATGAGCGTGTCCTTTCCCGGGTCCAGGTCCACCTGTTGCCCCCCGATGGACATCGCAATGACCCAGGTGCCGGTCGAGACCACGGAAAACGGGGTCTGCTGGCTGCGCAGGTGCGGCAACAGCGAGGCGTTGGAATCGTGGATGCCGCATTGCACCGGTGTCTCCGGCGGCAGACCGGTCGCCTTTGCCACTTCCGCCGTGATCGGGCCCAGAACCTCGTCCGGGCGGCGTGGCGGGGCCATGATCCCGCCCAGGCCCAGCGTGTCCACCAAAGGGGAAAACCGCCCCTCGGCCGGCAGCCAGAGATCCGTGTGACATCCCAGAGAGGTCACATCCGTGGCGGCAACGCCGGTCAGGCGAAACCCCCAATACTGCGGATAGGTGACGATCCGCGCGGTGCGCGCCCGCAAGCCCGGATCTGTCTGCAGCATCCAGTGCAGTTGCGACCCCAGGTTCAGCCCCATGCCCAGGCGCGGAGAGCCTGTTTCTGAAAACCCCGGGCGCAGTGCGTCATAGTCGGCCGACAGGTCGTCCGGGCCGTCATGTTCGTAATCGAGGATCGGCGCCGCCAGCCCACCTTTTTCGTCCAGCAACGCGGCACAGGCGCCATGCGTGGTGACGGAGATCGCGGAAATACCGTGGGCCGCGTGAAAGCCGCGAAGCCCGTCCAGCAGGAACTGCCAGTGTCCCTCGGTATCGAAATGCGGCCAGGGTGGACCGGGACGCACCGTGTTTGGCCGGGTGATGACGGCGACTTCCGCCAGGTCGGCAGGGTCGACCAATGCCAGCTTGGCGTTGGTCTTGCCAATGTCGATGACGGCGACGTGCCCCCCCGTCATGGCAGGTGAAAGACCGTTTCCAGCGGCGTCGCCACGGGTTCGTTGTCGTTCCTGGTCTCCATGATGTCCGCCATATGCGCCCACCATCTCTGCATGACCGGATGGTCGGGGAGGGCGTCCATCGTATGATCGTCCCGTCTCCAGAGCACCGCAAATAGCGTATGCGTGTCCCGGTCGAGGTGGATCGAGTAATCCGACACGCCCGCCTCTTTCAGCAGCTGCGACAATTCGGGCCAGATCGCGTCATGGCGCTTGCGGTACTCGGTCTCGCATCCGGGGGTGAGCGTCATCTTGAAGGCGTATTTCTGCATCACGCGGCCCGCCATTTCGACCAGAGCCGGGGCAGGGCGATCACCCCGATCAGCAGCGCGCCGATCACGATCGACATGACGATGCCGGGCACGTTCAACAGGCCCAGTCCGAAGGTCACCAGCCCCATGACGAAGGCGGCGATGACGACGCCGGGGATGGACCCGGATCCGCCCAGGATGTTGACACCGCCAAGTACCACCATCGTCACCACCTCCAGCTCCCATCCGAAGGCGATGGAGGGGCGGGTCGAGCCCAGCCGCGAGGTCAGGCAGATGGCGGCGATGCCCGACATCAGGCCGGTCAGCAGGAAGAGGATGAATTTCACCCGCGCGACTCGGATGCCTGAAAACTCTGCCCCCGTCGCATTGTTGCCGATGGCATAGACCGCGCGGCCAAAGTTGGTCAGGTGCAGGACCACGGCGTAGATCACGGCGAGCACGGCGAAAAGCACCAGCTCGAAGGAGATCACCCAGAACACGTAGCCCTGTCCGAAGAAGGCGAAATCTGAGGGGTAGCCGCGAAAGGCCTGGTCGCCCAGGACGATGTAGCTGATGCCTCGAAACAGGCTCATGGTGCCGATGGTGACGACGATGGAGGGCAGGCCGAAACGGGTGACGAGCACCCCGTTGAATGCGCCGCAGGCCAGGCCGGTGCCGATCCCCACCAGCAGGATCATCGGCGTAGCGGCCCCCGCGGTCATGGCCGCGCCCATCGCGGTCGAGGCCAGCGCGATGATCGCCGCGACCGACAGGTCGATCTCGCCCGAGATGATCAGCAGCGCCATCGCAAAGGCGATCATCGCCTTTTCGGTAAAGTTGAAGGTTGCGTCGCTCAGGTTCCAGGCGTTGAGGAAATAGGGCGAGGCAAAGCTGTTGGCGACGAAGATGCCGATGGCCACCAGCAGCAGCAGGGTTTCCCAGCTCTTCAGCCGCCGTTGCAGGGGCGATTGCAGCCGGTCGGGGATCTGGCGCCCCGGTGCGGTGTCATGCAATGTCGTCATGTGGCGTGCTCCGCGGATTTCAGGATGATGCGGCCCTTGTCGCGTCCGGCGCGGGCATTGACCGCCACCGCGATGATGATGGCGCTGCCGGAAATCGCCAGCTGCCAGAAGGGCGAGATGTTGACCACCGGAAGGGCGTTCTTGATGACGCCCAGGAACAGGGCCCCCAGCAGGGCGCCCCAGACCGTGCCGACGCCGCCCATGATCGAGATGCCGCCGATCACGCAGGCCGCCACCACGTCCAGCTCGAACCCGCCGGCGATGTCGACATAGGCCACAGCGTAGCGCGAGACCCAGAGATAGCCCGTCAGGCCGGCCAGGGTACCGGACAGGGTAAAGGCCCAGAACTGGGTCCGGCCCACGTCGATGCCGGTATAGGTGGCCGCGTGCGGGTTGCCGCCCACCGCGTAGAAGGCGCGGCCCAGCGTCGTGCGGGTCATGACCAGGGAAAAGACCGCCAGGGCCAGGATCGCGATCCAGCTCAGCATCGGCAGGCCCAGCAACTCGGCGCGCGGAAAGGCCTTGAATCCCTCTCCCATCTCGTGGCTGTTGACCCAGTCACCGCCCGAGATGACGAAGATCGTGCCGCGAAAGATCGTCATGGTGCCCAGCGTGACCACGATGGGCGGAATGTCCAGTTTCCAGACCAGCAGGCCGTTGACCATGCCCAGGGCCGCGCCCAGGCCCAAGGCGACCGCCAGCGTTACCGCCACCGGCAGGCCAGGCACGGCCACGTTCAGCATCGCCACCACCATGCCGGTCAGCGCCAGGTTGGCGGCCACCGACAGGTCGATGCAGCGGGTCAGGATGACCACCATCTGGCCGATGGCCAGCAGGATCAGCGGCGCCGTGTCGTTGAACACATCCGCCAGGTTGGACGGCGCCACGAAACCGGGAAAGCGCGTGGCGATCACGGCCAGCAACAGCAAGAGCGCGCCCAGCAGCAGGGTTTCGCGCCTGGTGGCAAGTTTGCGGATCATCGCTCTCTCCTCAGATACCGGCGGCGTGGCGGACAAGCGTCTCGGGCGTCAGGTCATCCCCCTGCACCTCGGCGGCGATCCGGCCTTCGCGCATGACGATGACGCGGTCGGACATGCCCAGGATCTCGGGGATTTCCGAGCTGACCATGATGACGGCCAGCCCCTGCGCGGCCAGTTCGGCCATGAAGTCATGAACCGCCGCCTTCGACCCGATGTCGATGCCCTTGGTCGGTTCGTCCAGGATGATGACGCGGGGCTGGGTGGCCAGCCACTTGGCGATCACCACCTTCTGCTGGTTGCCGCCCGACAGGTTGCCCACCGGCGTGTCCAGCGAGGCCGCGCGCAGATCCAGTCGCCGGGTGTATTCGCGGGCCAGCTTGAATTCCTCGGCCAGCTGCAGGAACCCCCTGCGCGAGGTGCGCGCCAGCGAGGGTAGGGTGACGTTCTGAAAAATCGGCAAGGCGGTGATGGCGCCCTGCTTTCCCCGGTCCTCGGGGACATAGACGATGCCGTTGGCCACCGCGTCGGCGGGTGATCGGATCACCCGGATCTTGCCGTCGATCTTCGTGACACCCTTGGACGGTTTCGTGATCCCGAACAGCGCCTGCATGAATTCCGACCGGCCGGCGCCGACCAATCCGTAGAACCCCAGGATCTCGCCCCGGTTCAGGCGAAAGCCGATGTCCGCGAATTCGGTCGGGTGGGCGTAGCCCGCGACCTGCAGCACCTCTTCGCCGATGCTGGGGCTGCGCTTGGGGAAGATCTGGCTGACCTCGCGACCGACCATCATCTTGACCAGGTCGGCCTCTGTCACGTCCGCGATCAGCCCCGCGCCGACGAACTGGCCGTCGCGGAACACGGTATAGCGGTCGGCGATGCGGAAGATCTCGTCGAACTTGTGGCTGATGAAGAGGATCGCCTTGCCCTGTGCCTTGAGGGTTTCGACCAGCTCGTACAGCTCTTCGATTTCCTTGTGCGACAGGGCGGCCGTGGGTTCGTCCATGATGACCACGCGGGCGTCGATGGACAGGGCGCGGGCGATGGCGACGAGGTGCTTGTTCGCGATGCCGAGATCGCGCAACGGATGATCGGGATCGACCTGGGCGCCGATGCCGCGCAGGATCGTTTCGGCCTCGCGGCGCATCCGGGGCCAGTCGATCAGGCCCCAGCGGTTGCGCGGGGCGTGGCCCAGAAAGATGTTTTCGGCCACCGTCAGTTCGTCGAACAGGACGGTTTCCTGGTGAATGGCGGTGATGCCCGCATCCGCCGCATCCTGCGGGCTGGGAAAGCGGCGGGCGCTGCCATCGACCCGGATTTCCCCGCCGTCGGGCTGGTAGATTCCGGTCAGGATCTTGACGACCGTGGACTTTCCCGCGCCATTTTCGCCGACAAGCGCCGTGACCTGGCCCGGGTGCAGGTCCAGCCGGATCTCGTCCAGCGCCTTGACCCCGGGAAAGGTCTTGGTGATCCCGTCGAGGGACAGGACCGGGCCCGTAAGGGTCTGTGCGTTGTCGTCGCTGCCTGCCTGCATCAGCATCCCATGACCTCCCCTGCCGCAGGCCGGGGTGTCGCGGTTGGCCTGCGCGTGTTCGGTGTGATTTTTCGGATGAACCGGGGGGCATGTGGCCCCCCGGTGGATTGCCCCGGGTGGGGAGGCGATCAGAAGATCGACTTGAAGTCGTCGATGTTCGAGCTGTCGTAGACGAAGGGATCGGCCATCGCCCCGGCATTGTCGTCGTCCAGCGTGACGCTGCCCATGCGGCCCATCGGGATTTCCGCGCCCGGTTCCGCCGTGGCGTCGCCGCTGGCCAGCGCATGGGCGATCATCGTGGCGGAATAGCCCAGGTCGATCGGGTTCCAGATCGCAAAGGACTTGGAGGCGCCGCTGTCGATGGCTCCGGCCATTTCCGACGGCAGGCCCAGGCCGGTCACGTTGACCTGACCCACCTTGCCGGCGTCCACGACCGCCTGTGCCGCGGCCACGATACCGACCGAGGTCGGCGCGATGATCGCGTCGAGGTCAGGGTATTTCTGCATCAGGCCCTGCGCCTCGCGGTAGGACTTGTCGGCGAGGTCGTCGCCATAGACGGTCGCCACCAGCTCGATCCCCGGATAGTCGCCCATGACCTTCTTCATCTCGTCGATCCAGATGTTCTGGTTGGTCGAGGTGGTGGTGGCCGAGAGCAGGGCAACCTTGCCGCCATCGGGCAGCTCATCGGCGGCCAGCTTGATGATCATGTTGCCGATCAGCGGGTTGGACGAGGGGTTCAGGTGCATCTGGCGGCCTTCCGGTGCCACGCCCGAGTCCCAGGAGATCACGGTGATGCCGCGCTGCATGGCCTTTTTCAGGACCGGCACCAGCGCATCGGGATCGTTGGCCGAGACCGCGATGGCGTCGACGCCCTGCGCGATCAGCGAGTTGATGACCTGGATCTGCGCCTCGGCCGTGGTGTCGGTCGGGCCGGTGTAGATGATCTCGGTGTTGCCGAGGTCGGCGGCGGCCTCTTCGGCGCCCTTGGCCGCGGCCTCGAAAAAGCCGATTCCCAGGGCCTTGACCACCAGCGCGATGCGCACCGGATCGTCCTGTGCCAGCGCCGAGGTGCCCATCAGCCCGGTGGCCAGCGTGGCCCCCGCGAGCAGCTTGGTAAAGGTACGACGGATCATTGTTATTCCTCCCTTGATCGAAGTCGTTTGTCTTGCGGGCCGCTAGGACGCGGCCTCGCCTTCCTGTGTCGCGGCGCCGGACTGGGCGACGATCAGTGAAACATCCGCCGCCTCCAGCATGGCGGCGGCCTTGTCGGATATGCCCTCGTCGGTGATGACCGTGTCGATCCGGTCGAGCGCGCAAAGCACGAGGCTGGAGCGGTTGTCGAACTTGGTGCTGTCGACCAGCACCACCAGCTCGTCCGCCTGGCCGATCAGTTTCTGTTCGGCCTGGATCAGCAGTGGGTCGGCTTCCATCAACCCGATGGGCCCCAGCCCTTGCGCGCCCATGAACATGCGCCGGGCCCAGAAATTGCGCGTCACATCGTTGTCGAAGGGCGACAGGACGATGTTCTGTTCGCGGTAGATCATCCCGCCGGACAACATCACCATGTTCTTGGAATGCTTGAGCAAATGTTCCGCGATGGGAAAGGAGTTGGTGAAGACCTGGCAACGGCGGCTGGCCAGCGGGTGCACCATCTGAAAGGTCGTGGTGCCACCGTTGATGATGATCGAGTCGCCGTCCTCGCACAGTTCGACCGCCGCCCGGGCGATGGCCTGCTTCTGCTTGATGCGCAATGTCTGGTTGACCGAGAAGGGCCGCCCGGCAAGTCCCACGAAGGGCGGCGGTGTCAGGGCTTCGGCCCCGCCGCGCACACGGCGCAGTTTCTTCTGCATGTGAAGCGTGGCGATGTCGCGCCGGATCGTTGCCTCGGACGCCTCTGTCAGGTTGCACAGGTCGACGACGGTCACGACCGGGCGATCCTGCACGGCAGAGAGAATGATCCTGTGGCGTTCTTTCTCGTGCATCGGCTCCTCCTTGGCGATGAAGATTGCGTGGATTCGCCGCGTTCGTCAATCAAAAACAATCAACATCAATCATTCTGCGGCGCAGTATGGTTGTTTATGATTGGATATGATTGACAATTTGGCGCAATCCGCTCAGCATCCCGATCAGATTTACAGCGGCGCCGGTGCGCCCGTCGGGAGGACAAGATGTTGAAAACCGTGGACAATCATCTTCTGGAAAATCGCTGGGATGCGGCTGAGGCGCAGGGGATGAGCGAATCGGAGCTGTTGCTGTACCGCTCGAACATCCTGGGCGCCGACAAGCGCGTGACCAACTATGGCGGCGGCAATACCTCGGCCAAGGTCATGGAGACCGATCCGCTGAGCGGCGAGCAGGTAGAGGTGCTCTGGGTCAAGGGATCGGGCGGGGATATCGGCTCGATAAAGATGGACGGTTTCGCCACGCTCTACATGGACAAGCTGCAGGCGCTGAAGTCGCTCTATCGCGGTGTCGAGCACGAGGACGAGATGGTGGGTTACCTGCCGCATTGCACCTTTCGATTGAACCCGCGCGCGGCCTCCATCGACACGCCTTTGCACGCTTATGTACCGCGCAAACACGTTGATCACGTCCACGCGGACGCCATCATCGCCATTGCCGCCTCGGAAAACTCGCGTGAGCTGACGCAGGAGATCTTTGGCAACCGTATCGGCTGGTTGCCGTGGAAGCGGCCCGGCTATGAATTGGGCCTGTGGCTGGAGAAATTCTGCCTTGAGAACCCCGAGGCCGACGGCGTGGTGCTGGAAAGCCACGGGCTGTTCACCTGGGCGGATGATGCCAGGACCTGTTACGACACCACAATCGACGTGATCAACGCGGCGACAGAGTGGCTGGCAGACAAGACCAAGGATGTGCCGGCCTTCGGCGGTGCAAAGTACAAGTCGCTCGCGGCAGAGCAGCGCCGCACGGTCGCCGCGCGGCTGATGCCCGCCATTCGCGGTTTCGTGTCGGGCAACCAGCACATGGTTGGCCATTTCAACGACAGCGACGCGGT
Organism: Antarctobacter albus; assembly: GCF_900101505.1. Lineage (GTDB taxonomy): Bacteria > Pseudomonadota > Alphaproteobacteria > Rhodobacterales > Rhodobacteraceae > Antarctobacter > Antarctobacter albus. The sequence continues at coordinate 36,213 of NZ_FMZI01000004.1, read as the reverse complement.
GCTGGAATTCGTCAACGCGCAGGATATGGCGCCGCTGGCGGCCTTGGGCACCTCTTGCCCGGACCATTTCCTGCGGACCAAGATCCGTCCCTTCGTGGTCGATTACGACCCGGTCAAGGGCAACCTCGACACGGTGCTGGAAAGCCTGCCGGAGCAGATCGAAGCTTATCGCGCCGATTATGCCGCCTACTACGACCGCTGCAAACGCGATGATAGCCCGGCGATGCGCGATCCGAACGCGGTTGTCTACCTGCTGCCCGGTGTCGGCATGATCACCTTTGCCAAGGACAAGGCGACGGCGCGGATCTCGGGCGAGTTCTATGTCAACGCGATCAACGTCATGCGCGGCGCCTCGGCCATCAGCACCTACCAGGGGCTGCCCGAACAAGAGGCCTTTGACATCGAGTACTGGCTGCTCGAAGAGGCCAAGCTGCAGCGGATGCCCAAGCCTAAATCGCTGGCGGGCCGGATCGCACTGGTCACGGGCGGGGCAGGGGGAATCGGTGCGGCAACGGCGGCCCGCTACCTGTCCGAGGGCGCCTGCGTGGTGCTGGCCGATATCGACGCCAAGGCGCTGGAGGCCACACGCGCGCAGCTTGAAAAGCAGTTCGGTGGGGACGTGGTGCGCAGCGTCGTCATGGATGTGACCCGCGAAGAGGCGGTGGCGCAGGCCTTTGCCGATGCGTCGGTCGAGTTCGGCGGCACCGATATCCTCGTGTCCAACGCGGGCATCGCCTCGTCCGCGCCGGTCGAAAAGACCTCTCTGGCACTTTGGAACAGGAACATGGAGATCCTGAGCACGGGCTATTTCCTTGTCAGCCGAGAGGCGTTCGGCCTGATGCGGACGCAGGGACTGGGCGGTTCCATCGTCTTTGTCGCCTCCAAGAACGGGCTGGCGGCCTCGCCCAATGCCTCTGCCTATTGCACCGCCAAGGCCTCGGAAATCCACCTGGCGCGCTGCCTTGCGCTGGAAGGTGCCGAGGCGGGCATCCGGGTCAACGTGGTCAACCCCGATGCGGTGTTGCGCGGGTCGAAGATCTGGGAAGGCGAGTGGCTGGAACAGCGCGCCGCGACCTACGGCACCGACAAGGAGGGACTCGAGGAGATGTACCGCAACCGCTCGATGCTCAAACGCTCCGTCCTGCCGGAAGACATCGCCGAGGCCTGCTATTTCTTCGCCGCCGATACCTCGGCCAAGTCGACGGGCAACATCCTGAACGTGGACGCCGGCAACGTGCAGGCGTTCCCGCGCTGAGGACAGATCCGGCGGGGCTAGCCTCTGCCGGGTCGCAATGGGAGGATACCATGAGCCAATACGAAAGCGCCCGCGCCGCCTTCGCCGACTGGGGCGTCGAAACCGAGACCGCGATAGAGCGGCTGAAAGACATCGCCATTTCGGTCCACTGCTGGCAGGGCGACGATGTCGTGGGTTTCGAGGCCAAGAGCGGCGCATCCGGTGGCGGCATCCAGGCCACCGGGAATTATCCAGGTCGTGCCCGCACCCCGGACGAGCTGCGTGCGGACCTGGATTTCGCCTTTTCCAGGATCCCGGGTCGCCACCGGCTGAACCTGCACGCCATGTACATGGACACGGACGAAAGCCCGGACCGCGACGCGATCGAATACCGCCATTTTACCCCCTGGGTGGACTGGGCCAGGGACAGCGGGCTGGGGCTGGATTTCAATCCGACCTTCTTTGCCCATGCCAAGGCGGACGACAACCTGACGCTGGCGCATCCGGATGCGGGCATCCGCGACTTCTGGATCGAACACGGACGCCGCACGCGTGAGATCGCCGCGCGCATGGGGGCCGAGCTGGGCAGTCCCTGCGTCAACAATATCTGGGTTCCGGACGGAATGAAGGATCATCCCATCGACCGGATGGCGGCGAGGCAACGGCTGCAATCCTCGCTGGATGCCATGCTGGCCGACCCGCAGGACCGGGCGCAGATGCTGGACGCCGTCGAAAGCAAGCTGTTCGGGATCGGGGTCGAGGCCTTCACCGTCGGCAGTCATGAATTCTACCTGGGCTATGCCACCCGCAGGGGCACGCTCTTGTGCCTCGACATGGGTCATTTCCACCCGACCGAGAACATCGCGGACAAGCTGTCATCGGTCGCTCTGTCGGTGGATGAGATCCTGCTGCACGTTTCGCGCCCGATGCGCTGGGACAGCGATCACGTCATCCTGCAAAGCGATGACATCCTGGCGATGGCGCAGGAACTGGTGGCCTGTGACCTGCTGGGGCGCACGCATATCGGGCTGGATTTCTTCGACGCCACGATCAGTCGCACGGCGGCCTGGGTGATCGGCACGCGCAACATGCAAAAGGCGCTGTTGCGGGCGCTGCTCTTGCCGATGGACACTCTGAAAGGTGCGGAAAACGCGCTGGATTTCAGCCGTCGTTTCATGCTGACCGAAGAGCTGAAGGATCTGCCCTATGGCGCGGTCTGGGCAGAGTTCTGCGCCCGGATGGAGGTGCCCGTCGGCCAGGCGCTGATCGCGGACCTCGATCGCTATCAGGACAGCGTCGCCGGGCGTGGCTGAGCGCTGAATGGCGGCTGCCGGACCTGCAAGGGACCGGCAGCCGGATTGCCTTACTTGGGATCGAAGAGTGCGATCAGGTCGGTCCCGACCGTCCGCAACTCGCCACGCAACTCGTCCAGCTTGTCCGCTGCCGCGACAATTTCCGTCTCGGTGCTGTCCAGAGCCTCGATGTAGCGGTTGCGCAGGGTCTCGACCTCGACCGCGTCGAGGTTTGCACGCAGGCGGCCCTGTTCGCTCGACAGTTCGCGCTGGCGGTCTTCCAGGGAGGTGATCTCCTGCTCGATCGCGCGGGAGCGGCGCAAGAGGTCATGCGCGCTGTCAAAGCTCTCGCTCAGGGCCGCATCGACGGCGATCCGCCCGGCGCGCACGTCCAGCACCAGCCGTTCGAAATCCCCCGAGTCCAGCGAATACTGCCGGCGGCTGACCGACCGTTCCACGACGTCCAGCGAGACTTCGCCCGCCTCGACTGGCACGGTCACGCGGATGAAACCGTCACCCTGTTCCACCTTGCCCGGCGCGCTGTCGAGTTCACCGAAGCCGCCGGGATGTTCGACTGAAAAGAGCGTCGCTTCCTCCGGCACGGTGGCGTCATACCGCGTGGTGCGCAGGGTGATCAGGTTGACAGTCACCTGTTCCCCGCCGGAAATCATCGCGGAAATGCGCTGGGTCTGGCGGCGGTCGGTGTTGACCGTGGCGCCGGTGGCCTCGGCAAAGGGCAACAGGCGGCTTTGCCCGGCCAGCATGCCGGTGAAGGGCGCATCGCCCACAAAGCCGTTCGCATCCTGGACAGAGACCAGACCCGGCGCCAGTGCCTGGTCCGCCTGCAGCGAAGCGGCCATCAGGACCTGGTTGCCGGTCTTCTGCGGACGGTACAGCGCGCGGATCTCGGGCTCGATCGCCATGTCGAAATACATCAGGTTCGCGGTGCGCCCATCTTCCAGGTCGACGGGCTGCGGCATCGCATAGCGCAGGATGCCCGCGCCGCTCAGCACTTCGCCCGCGCGGGCGGTGCCAGAGGGTTTGGCAAGGTCGAGCGCCAGCATTTCCTTGACCACGGGGGCATAGGCGGCTTCGGCGGCGGGGGCGGCAAGCGCCCTGACGCCCCGGTCGGGGGCAACCGTGACCGGGCGCGGGCCCGAGGGCGGATCGTTGCGCGCGATATACAGAGGGTCGATCAGTTCGCGCCGGTAGGCCACGGGAGAGCCGGTGGTCAGTGTCAGCGCCACGTCGTCCCAATCCTGCCCCGAGACATTCTCGACCGTGGCCCAGCCCTGGAACCGGCCCTCGTCCAGGAGAAGCCGCCAGGAATTCTTCCAGGCCGCGACCTCTGTCACGTAGGACAGGTGCACGTCGCGGGCATCCGCTGCCTCCAGCGTCAGGTCGAAACGCCGGGTCTTGCTGTCGCGCCGGTCGGCGTCCATCGCGCGGGCCAGTTGCGCGGCGACATCCTCCGAAAAGGTGACCTGCGCACCGGGGGTCAGGACGATGTCCTGCACCCCGTCCTCGGTCAGCATCAGGACGGTGGTGCGCGTGACGTCCTTGCCCTCTTCGACGATCTGGGTTTCGCCCACGCCCATGATGCGGCCGGTAAAGGCGCCGCGCGCGGTGGTGACTTCCAGCGTCTCGCCGATCATCGCGCGCACCAGCTCCTCTGTCGTGCGCGGCACGCCGCCGGCAAAGATGGTGTCCGCCAGCGCGGCCAGGCTGCTGCCGGGGGTGTCGGTCTGCAGGTCGATGACGCCGCCCGAGGGATCGCGCACCACGAGCGAGGCCAGAACGTCATCGGAATCGCGCATCGGCACGTCGAAGGACAGCGTGTTGCCCTCTGTCGGCGCAATGAATGTGTAGCGGGCGATCCCGGCCTGTCCCAGTTCGATCCGGGTGATCTGCGGAGAGGCAAGGGCGGTGGAAACAAGACAGGTGGTTGCCAGCAGGGCGGGCAGGAAAATGGATTTGGTCATGGTCGTCGACTCCTCGTCATTCGCGGACGGCTTAAAGGCCGTGTTCCGAGTCTACGACGCATCACCTGCCCGCGTCCTTGGCGAGGTCGTGTCAGATTGCGAAATTTTTTTTGTCGGGCGGTCAGGGCGGGTCTTTGCCCGGTGTTCCGGAAAATCTGCTAGGATGGTCCTGGGGAAAAGGGGGATGGCATGTCGGATTATTATGACCTGGGAACCTACGGCCGTCCGGTCGCGACCGCTCCAGAGGCACAGCTTTGGCTTGACCGGGGCATGGTCTGGCTGTTTGCCTACAACCACGAAGAGGCGATCCTGTGTTTCGAAAAGGCGCTGACGGCCGACCCGGCCTGCGCCTTGGCCCATTGGGGCATCGCCTATGCCATCGGGCCGAACTACAACAAGCCGTGGGAGGTCTTTACCCCCGAGGAAAAGGCGCCGGCCCTGGCCCGCGCCCATGCGGCGCTGGCCGCCGGGCTGGCTCTGCATGGGGCGGCGCCGGTCGAACGGGCCCTGCTGGGGGCGCTGGCCGCGCGCTATCCGCAGGACCCGGATATCGAGGATTTCCAGCCGTTCAACGACGGGTTTTCCTCCGCGATGCAGCCGGTCTATGCTCAGTTTCCCGACGATCTGGATGTCACCTTCGTGTACGCCGAGGCGATGATGAACCGCACGCCCTGGCAGCTGTGGGATTTCCATCGCGGCGTGCCGAACCCCGAGGCTTCGACCTCCGAGGCGATGGCGGTGCTGGAGAGGGCCTTTGACCAGGTGCCGGGCGCCTGGGATCATCCCGGGTTGCTGCACATGTACATTCACCTGATGGAAATGTCGCCGCATCCGGAACGGGCGCTGCGCCACGGCGACCGCCTGACGGGGCTGGTGCCGGACGCGGGGCACCTTGTGCACATGGCGACCCACATCGACGTGCTGTGTGGCGATTACCAGAGCGTGCTGTCCCGCAACCTTGCCGCGGCAAGGGTCGACGAGACCTTCAAGTTGCGGTCGGGGGCCGCGAATTTCTACGCGCTCTACCGCATTCACAACCTGCATTTCGCGCTCTACGGGGCGATGTTCCTGGGGCAGAAGGCGGCGGCGCTGGACGCGGCCAAACGCTTGCGTGCCGAGGTGCCGGATGAGGTGGTGCGGGTCTATCCCGACCTGTTCGAGACCTTCGTGGCGGCCCTGCCGCATGTCTATATACGCTTCGGCATGTGGTCCGAAGTGCTGGACCTGGAGTTGCCCGAGGATACCGAGCTTTACACGACAACCAACGCACTGATCCTTTATGCGCGGGCCGTTGCGCTGGCCAACCTGGGCCGACACGACGCGGCGGAAGTCGCGAAACGAGCCTTTGTCGATGCCTATGCCCTGGTTCCCGAGGAACGGATGCTGTTCAACAACACCGCGCGCGACGTTCTGGCCGTGGCCGAGCAGATGATGCTGGGCGAGGTCGCCTACAAGGCCGGACGCTGCGAGGAGGGACTGGCCTTCCTGCGTGAGGCGGTCGCCCTGGATGACGGGCTGCAGTATGAGGAACCCTGGTCCTGGCCGCAGCCGACGCGGCATGCGCTGGGCGCCTTGCTGATGGATGCCGGGCGCTACGCCGAGGCCGAGGCGGTCTATCGTGCCGACCTTGGGCTTGACGGTGCCTTGCCCCGGCCAAGCCAGCATCCGCGCAACGTCTGGGCACTGCATGGGCTGGACGAATGCCTGGCCCGACGCGGCGAGACGGTGGAGCGTACCCATATCAAGGCGGCCCTCGACGTCGCCCTGGCCCGGGCAGACGTGCCGATCCGGGCAAGTTGTCTTTGCCGGGCGCGCGTGGCGTAGCAGGGCAGGGCCAAGGTCCCGGGACTGAGTATTTTTTCCGTCAAGGTCGGCGTGTCAGCCCTTGCCGAGGTCTGACTATACCTATGAGACTCTGAATGTGTTGAAGATTTCTTTGCGGTTTCGGAAAGAAAATATTACCAATTTGGCGGGACAACCCTAGAATTGCCCCTAGAGCGCCCGGTTCCGTCATGATCGGGGGCTCGGATAAACGGGAGGACGAAGATGACACGCAATATCTCAACGCGGCGCGCAGCGCTGCGCACTTTGGCTGGTGCCGGCGCGGCAACCCTTGCAGCCCCGCATCTCGCAACGGCGCAGGGCCAGACCACCACCTGGAAAATCCAGACCAGCTGGCCCGGCGGCGCTGGCCTGCAGATTTTCAAGGACTGGTGCGCAACCATCGAGGAAAAGACCGGCGGGGAACTGGCGTTCCAGCCCTTTGGCGCAAATGACGTCGTGGGCGACTTTCAGCTGTACGATGCCGTCAAGAACGGTGTTCTGGATGCCGTGAACCCCTTCACGATCTACGCCCAGGGGATCATCCCGGCGGCGACCTTCCTGACCTCGATCCCGTTGGGCCTGCGCAATCCGCATGAATTCGACGTGTTCTATTACGGACTCGGCGGCATCGACATCGCGCGCGAACTTTATGCCGCGCAGGGTATGCATTTCGTGGGGCCCGTCCACCACGGCCCGAACATCATCCACTCCAAGGTGCCTATCCGGTCGATCGACGATTTCGCGGGCCGCAAGATGCGCCTGCCCGGCGGCATGGTGGCCGAGATCTTTACCCAGATCGGCGCCGAAACCACGGTCCTGCCCGGCTCGGAGATTTTCCCGGCGTTGGAAAAGGGCACCATCGACGTGGCCGACTACGTGGGCCCGGCGGTCAACTACGCGCTCGGCTTCAGCCAGGTGACCGATTACATCGTGATGGGCCCACCGGGTTTCATGTCGCTGTACCAGCCGGTCGACATCATGGACATCACCGTGGGCCAGGCCGCCTGGGACGCGCTGAGCCCGCAGATGAAGCAGTTCGTCGAGATGGAAACCCATGTCTATTCCGACATGCACCATGCAGCGATCCAGAAGGCCGACCAGGACGCATGGGCCAAGTTCGAGGCCGACGGCACCGAGGTTACGCGCCTGACGCAGGACGACGTGGAGCTGATGACAGAGGTCGCCGTTCCGGTCTGGTTCGACTACGCCAACCGCGATCCGCAGGCCGCCCGCGTCTTCAAGATCCAGCTGGATTACATGTTGTCCGGCTCGTTGGGCTATGTGGATCCGGCTCTGACCCAGGGGCTTGAGCTCAAGCTCTGATCGGTCCGACCGCACAGATCGTTTCCGCCCGGCGCCAGATGTGTGCCGGGCGCTTTCCTTGTCATGCCAAACCATGAGGACCGTCAATGCCCGGTCTCAGCTTCACGCTTCCACATTGGCTCTACTGGGTGGGGCTGATCGTCTTTCCCATCATCGCGATGGTGCTGTCGCGACGCCCCCAGCAGGCCGAGAAACGCTATACCCTGCCGCTGGCCTACATGATCGGGGTTTCCGGCGGGATCATCGGCCTGCATCGGTTCTATCTCAAGAACATGCTGGGACTGGTCTATATCCCGATCTTCCTGTTCATCCTCTTTGCCAACGGGCAGACGCAGGATGCACGTTCGGTCCTGTCGGACTATGAAAACCAGCTGCGCGTCGCGCAACGCGTCCTCGATCGCGAAGAGAGCCGGGTCGAAGAGGCGCGCGCCGGAATGGCCGACCTTCAGGCCACCTTTGACGAGGCCGAGGAAGGCAGCTTTGCCAAGCGCAGCGCAGAACGTCGTCTGCAAAGGGCGCAGGACACCGTCGCCAAGGGCGAGGAACGCCTGTCCGAGGCCCGCGCGACGCAGGAGGACATCACGCCTCTGCGCGACGAGGCCGCTGGCACGCGCGCCTTGTGGGACAACGCGGCGGGCTACGGGCTGTATCTCATCCTGGCCCTGCTGGCGCTCGATTTCGTGCTGATGCCGATGCTGGTGCGGCGCGCGAACGATGCGCTGCCCGCGCACGAGGAACTGTCGGACGCGGAAAAGGCCCTGCTGGCCGCCGAGGCCGAGGAGGGGCCCAAGCATGACAGCGACTATGCCCAGAACTGGATCGACCGGCTGTCGCTTTTCTGCGGCGAGTTCGTCGCCTACTGGGCGGTGATCGCGGTCTTTGTCTACTATTACGAGGTGATCGCGCGCTATGTCTTCGGCTCGCCGACGAACTGGGCGCACGAAGCGATGTACCTGATGTTCGGGATGCAATACCTGATCGCGGGCGCCTACGCGATGCTGACCGAAAGCCATGTGCGGGTCGACATCTTCTATGCGCCGTTGACCAGGCCGAAAAAGGCCTGGGTCGATCTCCTGACCTCGATCTTTTTCTTCATCTTCGCCGGCACGCTGCTGGTGACGTCCTGGATCTTTGCGATGGACGCGATCGCGGTGCCCTCCGGCAACGCGGTGGTTTCGGACTGGGCGCGCGGCCAGATCTCCTTTGGCGAGATGGTCGGTGGCTTTGGCCTGGACCAATGGACCGATCCGAACATCCGCTGGGGCGAGATCAGCTTCAACGAGTGGGAAGTGCCGCTGTGGCCGATGAAATGGGTCATGGTGATGGGTGGGCTTTTGCTGGTGCTGCAGGGCATCTCGAAGGTCTCGAAAGACATCCGTGAAATCGCGCGGGGGAACTGAGGTAATGGGTATCGAAATCGGAATCGAGTGGCTGACGCTCATCATGTTCGGCAGCCTTCTGGCGCTGCTCATGGCGGGCCTGCCGCTGGCCTTCGTCACCGGGGGGCTGGCCTGTGTCTTCCTCTTTGTCCTCGGGGATGCGCGGGCGCTGAACATCGTGCCCAGCCGGATCTTCCCGCTGATGACCAACTATCAGCTTTCGGCGATCCCCCTGTTCATCTTCATGGCCGCGATGCTGGAGAGGGCAGGGATCATCAACGATATGTTCGACGTGATCTACAAGGTCCTCGGCGGGGTGAAGGGGGGGCTGGCCTCAGCCACCATCATCGCCTCGACGATCCTTGCGGCGATGGTCGGCGTTATCGGGGCTGCGGTCGTGACGATGGGGATCATCGCCCTGCCGGCGATGCTGAAGCGCCAGTACGATCCCAAGATCGCGATGGGCTCGATCATGGCCGGCGGCACGCTGGGCATCCTGATCCCGCCGTCGATCCTGGCCATCATCTATGCGGTGGTCGCGGAACAATCGGTGGGTGAGCTGTTCATCGGCGCGGTGATCCCGGGCCTGCTGCTGTCGGGGATGTATATCCTCTACGTCACGCTGCGCTGCTACATCAACCCGGCGCTGGGGCCGGCGATCCCGGTCGAAGAGCGGGTTTCCAACAAGGAGAAACTGCAACTGGTGGGCAAGATGGCGGCACCGATCACGCTGGTCGTGGTGGTGCTGGGCATTATCTTTTCCGGTGTGGCCACCCCGGTCGAGGCGGCCGGCATCGGCACCTTCGGCGCCTTCATCGTCGCCGCCATCCACCGCAAGCTGGATTGGCCGACGGTGCGCGAGGCCTGCACCACGACGCTGAAAGCCAGCGCGATGGTCATCTGGATCATGTTCGGTGCGACGATCTTTGTCGGTCTCTACGTCCTGGAAGGCGGGCAGCAGTTCGTGCAGGACGCGCTGGCGGCCACGGGGCTTGGCCCCTGGGGCATCCTGATCCTGATGCAAGTGCTGTTGGTGATCCTGGGGATGTTCCTGGACTGGGTCGGCATCCTGCTCTTGTGCGTGCCGATCTTTGTCCCGATCATCAAGGCGCTCGGTGCGGCCGCTTTTGGCCTCGACAGCCCCGAGGACCTGGTGCTGTGGTTCGGCGTGCTCTACCTGGTGAACATGCAGATGTCGTTCCTGTCGCCGCCCTTTGGCTATGCGCTGTTCTACCTGCGCGGGGTGGCCCCGGATCACATCCCGATGACCGACATCTTCAAGTCGGCGCTGCCGTTCCTGTTCCTGCAGATCGTCGGACTGGTCCTGTGCATGATGATACCAGAGATCATCACCTGGCTACCAAGGCTGGTCTACGGCTGACATGATGACAAGCGGCCCCGCCAGACAGGCGGGGCCGCTTCGCTTTCCGGGGTCAGCGCGACGCGTCGGCCTCGATGGCCGCGCGCATTCCCCGATCCAGCATGACAGTCAGCCGCGCGATCACCGCATCGCGCCAGCCGGGCGCCTCCGTCAGGCGCGTGGGGACCAGGTCAGGGAAAGCGGCAAGCCGGTCGTGCAGGCCCTCGGGCGTCACCGGCTCGTCAGGCAGAGGGGTCAGCAGGGCGGACCGTGGGTCGCGAAGGTCATAGGCCTGGCCCGCCTCGTCGCGGCCAAGCGTGTATCGCATCCAGGCGGCGGTGGCGAAGGCGAAGGGTTCCAGCGGTTGCGCGCGGTCCAGCGCGTCGCAGGCGGCGGCAAAGATGCGCTGCGGCATCTTCTCGGTCCCGTCCATCGCGATCTGGTAGGTTTCGTGTCCGAGGTGCGGGTTGGCGAACCGAGCCGCCAGGTCACCCGCGTAGGCTTGCAGGTCCACGCCGGGCAGGGGCGGCAGGGTGGCTGCAGCGGCGGCCAGGTGCCGCCGGACCAGAGCCGCCAGCGCGGGATCTCCCATCACGTCGCGGACATATCTGTGCCCGGCCAGGAAGCCCGCATAGGCCAGCATGGAATGCGCGCCGTTCAGCATCCTCAGCTTCATGTTCTCGAAGGGGCGGACATCCTCGACAAAGACCGCGCCGCCAGCCTCCCATGCGGGGCGGCCCGACGGAAACCGATCCTCGATCACCCATTGGCGAAAGCTCTCGCATTCGATGGCGCCGTGATCCTCGACACCCGTCATCTCGCGGGCCAGGGCCAGCGTGGCCTCGGTGCGGGCCGGGGTGATCCGGTCCACCATCGTCGAGGGAAAAGCGACATCGCTGGCGATATGATCGGCCAGATCCGGGGCGGTCTGCCGGGCGAAATCGACCAGCAGTGACCGGACGAGCGTGCCGTTTTCCGGCAGGTTGTCACAGCAGAGCACGGTAAAGGGTGGCGTGCCGGCCTGCCGCCGCTGTCGCAGCGCCCAGACCAGAAGGCCCGCGACCCCTTGCGGGTCACCGGGATCGGCGAGGTCCGCGGCAATTGCCGGGTGGGTTCGGTCGATGCCGCCGGTGGCGCGGTCGATGCCATAGCCCTTTTCGGTCACTGTCAGCGAGACGATGCGCGTGGTCGGATCGCAAAGCGCGTCCAGCACCGCGCGCCGGTCGGTGGACAGGCTCAGCGCGCGGTCGATGGCGCCGATGATCCGCGCCGTGCTTCCTTCGACACCGCGTTCGATGAGGGTGAACAACCCGTTCTGCGGTGTCAACTCGGCCGCCGGTTCCAGGCTGCGCAGGCTGACGCCGGTGATGCGCCAGTCGCCGCCCGCCGCCGCCAGGGCGTCGTCGGTATAAAGCGCCTGGTGCGCCTTGTGAAAGGCGCCCAGGCCGATGTGGACAATGCCCGGCCCGTGGGCGGCCGGATCGTAGCCGGGGCGGCGGACACCCTGGGCCAGTTGGTCAAGCGTGCTGAGCCGGGTCATGCCACCACCCGGGGCGACAGCGCAGCGATGATCCCGCGCAGTTCCGCTAGTCCTTTGAGCCGCCCGATCGAGGGATAGCCCGGCTGCGCCTTGCGACCGAGGTCGTCCAGGATATCCTGCCCGTGGTCCGGGCGGAAGGGAATGGACCAGTCGGAGCGGCCCGCGGCCCTGCGGCGTGCCTCTTCCCTCAGAGCCGCCTCGACAAGGGCCACCATGTCAGTGTCGCCGCCCAGGTGTTCGGCCTCGTGGAAAGAGCCGCGCACCTCGGTTGTCTCGCGCTTGACGTTGCGCAGGTGCAGGAAATGCACCCGGTCGCCCAGACGCTCCATCATGCCCGGCAGGTCGTTGTCGGGGCGCGCGCCAAGCGAGCCGGAACACAGCGTGATGCCGTTGGCGGGCAGGTCGACCGCCTCCATCACCGCGCGGTACTGCGCCTCGGTCGACATGATGCGCGGCAGGCCCAGCAGCGGAAAGGGCGGATCGTCCGGATGACAGCAGAGCCTCAGACCCAGTTCCTGCGCCACCGGGGCGACTTCCGACAGGAAGTCGACCAAGTGGCCGCGCAGGGTGGCTTCGCTCAGGGCGGCGTATTCGGCCAGATGCGCGCGTACGTCCTCGAGCGAGAATCGCTCTGCCGCGCCGGGCAGGCCGTAGACCACGTTTCCGGCCAGTGCCTCCTTCGCCTCGTCGTTCATCGCGGCAAAGCGACGTGCGGCGGCCTCTTGCAACGCGGCGTCATAGTCCTTTCTGGCGCCGTCCCGCGCCAGGATGTGCAGGTCGAAGGCGGCGAAATCGGTCAGGTCGAACCGCATGCAGGTGGCGCCGCTGGGCAGCCGCCAGGCCAGGTCCGTGCGCGTCCAGTCCAGTACCGGCATGAAGTTGTAGCAGATCACTTCCAGCCCAGAGGCAGCCAGATTGTGCAGGCTTTCCTTGTAGTTGGCGATGTGCTGTCGCCAGTCGCCCTGCTGTTTCTTGATGTCCTCGGAAACCGGCAGGCTTTCCACCACGGCCCAGTCCAGTCCCGAGGGGCTGCCATCGGAAAGGCGTGCGATCTCTGCCTGTCGCTTCGCGATCTCGTCGCGGCTCCAGACGGTGCCGGTGGGGACGTGGTGCAGGGCCGACACGATGCCTTCGGCCCCCGCCTGCGCCACGTCATCGGTTGTCACAAGGTCCTTGGGACCAAACCAGCGCCAGGTCTGCTTCATGGTGTCCTCCCGCTTTGAAGTCTTGCCGTTCTCTATCACCCTCCGTGATTGCTGACTAGTATGGAAGTATGGTAGCTAGCGAGCGGGAGGACGGCGAATCATGAATGCCGAGGGCAGCGGAACCTGGGAACTCGATCCGGCTTTGCCGATTTCGCGGCAAATCCTGCGGATTCTGCGTGAACGGATCATCCACAACGATTTGAAGCCCGGCGACAGGCTGTCCGAGTCCGAAGTGGCCCGCACCTATGACGTCAGCCGCCAACCCGTGCGCGAGGCCTTCATTCGCCTCGCCGATCTCGGGCTGTTGGCCGTCCTGCCGCAACGGGGCACCATCGTGAGCCGTATCGGCTATTCCGCGGTGCTGGACGCGCGCTTTCTGCGCGAGGCGATCGAGGCGGACATCGCCAAGATCCTCGCTCGCGCGCCAGACCCGGCGGTCATTGCAGAACTGCGCGGGCAACTGATCCGGCAGGAAGAGGCCGAGGGCGGCGACCCCAACGACTTCATCGACCTCGACGACCTGTTCCATCGCACCCTGGCCGAAGCGGCCGGGAAGGGCGGGGCCTGGAAACAGATCGAGGGCCTGAAGGCCCAGATGGACCGGGTTCGTTTCCTGTCGCTGGGCCAGTTCCCGCTGCGCAAGCTGATCGCGCAGCATCGTGACATCGTGGACCAGATCGAATGCGGCGCCATCACCGGCGCCAATTCGGCGGTCCGACATCACCTGCGTGAGGTCCTCAGTGATCTCCCGCAGATCGTGGCGGCCAATGCCGCCTATTTCGAATTGCCGGACGGCGCCTTGCCGCAACCGGTGAATGCCCCCATCCAAGGAGGAGAACAGGGATGACTTTTGGTTTCAGGATGACCGCAATCGCCGCAGCCGTGGCGGCAATGGTCGCCGCCCCGGTCGCAGCGCAAGAGATGACGCTCAAGCTGGGTCACCTCGCCAACGAGGACAACTCATGGCACAAGGCCAGCGTCAAGTTCGGCGAGGAACTGTCGGCGCTGACCGATGGCCGTATCGCCGTCGAAGTGTTCCCGAACGAGTCGCTGGGCAAGGAAATCGACCTGATCAACGGCATGCAGCTGGGCACGGTCGACATGACCATCACCGGCGAAAGCCTGCAGAACTGGGCGCCGATGGCGGCCCTGCTGGCGGTTCCCTATGCGTTCCAGACCATCGAGGACATGGATGCCTTTGCCGCCGGTCCGGTGGGTGACGACATCAAGGCGCAGATCGTCGACAAGGTGCAGATCCGCCCGATCGCCTATTTCGCCCGTGGCGCGCGCGACCTGACCTCGAACCGTGCGATCACCACGCCCGCCGACCTGAACGGCCTCAAGATGCGCGTGCCGAACGTGCCGCTGTTTGTGGACGTCTGGAAGGCGCTGGGCGCCAACCCCGGCCCGATGGCCTTCTCCGAGGTCTTTACCTCGCTGCAGAACGGCACCATCGAAGCGCAGGAAAACCCGCTGGCGCTGATCCGCTCGGCCTCTTTCTACGAGGTGCAGAGCCACGTCAACCTGACCGATCACGTCCGGTCCTGGATCTACCTGACAATCGCGGAATCCACCTGGGCCAAGCTGTCGGATGCCGACAAGGATGCCGTTATGGAAGCCGCCAAGCGCGCGCAGGCCTACGAGCGTGAGCTGTTCGAGCAGAGCCTGGCCGACGACCGCGCCTTCCTGGAATCGCAGGGCATGACCTTTGTCGACGTCGATGCGGCTGCCTTCCAGGCGGCGGCCAAGGATGCCGTCCTGGCCAACGTCAACGACGAGATCAAGCCGATCGTCGAAGAGCTTTTCGCGCAATAAGACCCGCGCGTTCGCATGAATACCTGGCCGGTGCCGCGGGTCCGTGGCGCCGGCCTGATTGACAGGGGGAACACGGTGAAACACGTTGATCGCTTTATCGGGGCCGTTGTCCTGCTTGCCCGGATCGGGGCGGGCCTGGGCTTTGCGGTGCTGATGGGGGCCGTGCTGGTCCAGGTCATCGGGCGGCTGGCGGGCACCTCGCCGGTCTGGACCGAGGAGCTGACCCGCTACGCGCTGCTTTACATGGTGGCCTTTGGCGCCGGGGCCGCGATGCGGTCGGGCGACCTGGTGAACGTGGATGTCATCAGCGAAGCGCTGCCCGCGCCGCTGCCGTGGCTCCTGCGCCTCTTGGCGGCACTGGCCACCGCCGGGCTGGCCATCTTCCTTCTGTCGCACGCCTGGCGCTACGTCTCCATCGGCAAGATGCAGACCTCTCCCGCGCTGGGAATCCGCATGGACTATGTCCATTTCACCGTCTGGCTGATGCTGGTCGGACTGGCCGTCTTTGCCGTGCTGCGCGTCATCGGCATGCTGTCCGGCACCGAAGACGGCAAGCCCCACCGTCCCGAGGAGGAGTGATCCGTGGACGTTGCAATCCTCTTCTCGGTCTTCGTGGCCGGTCTTGCCCTGGGCATTCCCGTCGCGATCACCCTTGGCCTGTCGTCGCTGGCCTACCTTCTGTTTGCGGAGATGCCCCCCGTGGTCATGCCGCAAAAGATGTACGCGGGCATGGATGTCTTTGTCCTGCTGTCGATCCCGGGGTTCATCCTGGCAGGCAACCTGATGAACCAGGGCGGGATCACCCAACGGATCATCCGCTTTGCCAATGCCATTGTCGGCTGGATCAGGGGCGGGCTGGGCCTGACAAACATCTCGGCCTCGATGCTGTTCGGCGGCATCACCGGCACGGCGGTGGCCGATGCGGCCAGCCTTGGCGGCGTGCTGATCCCCGGCATGAAGAAAGCGGGCTATCCGGCTGATTTCTCGGCCGCCGTCACTGCGGCCTCGTCCACGGTCGGCCCGATCATCCCGCCGTCTGTGCCGATGATCATCGTCGGCGCGCTGTCGGGGATATCGGTGGGTAAGATGTTCCTGGCGGGGGCCATCCCCGGCATCCTGATGGGCGTCGCCATGATGGTGACCTGCTACGTCATCTCTGTACGGCGCGGCTATCCGCACCAGCCCTGGCAGGGCTGGGGAGAGGTTGCGCGCAGCTTCGGCGGGGCGATCTGGGCCATCGCCATGACCTTCCTGATCATCTACGGGCTGCTGTCCGGCTATGCGACGCCAACCGAAACCGCGGTCGTCGCCTCTGTCTATGCCTTCATCGTCGGCGCCTTCATCTACCGCGAGCTGCCGTTGCGAAAGGTCCCGGGCATCATCGCGGACAGCGCGGTTTCCGCGGCGGGCATCCTGGCGCTGGTGGGCTTTGCCAATGTCTTTGGCTGGATCCTGGTGTCCGAACGCATCCCACAGGCCATCGCAGACTCCGTCCTGTCCGTGACCGAAAACAGGCTGCTGGTGATCCTTCTGATCAACATCCTGTTGCTTTTCGTCGGCATGTTCATGGAGACCATCGCGGCGCTGATCATTCTCTTCGTGCCGCTTCTGTCGCTGTCGAACGCGGTGGGCATCGATCCGCTGCATTTCGCCACCTTCGCGGTGCTGAACCTGATGATCGGGCTGACCACGCCGCCGGTGGGGGTCTGCCTCTTTGTTTGCGCCAATATCGCCCGGCTGCCGCTGGCGCCGGTGGTGCGCGCGATCCTGCCTTTCCTTCTGACCAACATCCTGGTGCTGTTGGCGGTGTCCTTCTTTCCGCCGCTGGCCACCTGGCTGCCATCCGTCCTGACCAATTGAGGAGGACCGACATGCAAACCCGAGTCTGCCGTCTTTACGGCGCCAACGACCTGCGCATCGAAACCGAGGAGGTCGCCGCACCGGGGCCGGGACAGGTGCTTGTCGCCGTCGCCGCGGGCGGGATCTGCGGGTCGGACATGCACTACCTCTCGGACGGCGGCATCGGCACCATCCGCGTGCGCGAGCCGATCATCCTTGGCCACGAGGCCTCGGGCCGCGTCATGGCAGTGGGCGAGGGTGTGTCGCATGTCTCGCCGGGCGATCCGGTGGCCCTGAATCCCAGCCGTCCCTGCGGCGCGTGCGCGTATTGCGCCGAGGGCCTGCCGATGCATTGCCTGAACATGCGGTTCAACGGCTCCGCCATCCGCCTGCCACATGAACAGGGTCTGTTCCGCGACCGGATCGTCGTGGAGGCCGCGCAGTGCATCCCCTTGCCCGAGGGCGCCGACCTGGGCGCCGTGGCCTGTGCCGAGCCGCTGGCGGTCTGCCTGCACGCGGCGAACATGGCCGGGGAGATCGCTGGCAAACGCGTGCTGGTCACCGGCGCCGGACCCATCGGCGCGCTTTGCGTGGCCACCGCGGCGGGCGAAGGCGCGTCGGAAATCGTCGTCACCGACTTGCAGGACGCAACGCTGGAGGTCGCCCGTGCAATGGGCGCGACCCGAACGATCAACGTTGCCAAGGACCCCGACGCGATGGAGGCCTATGCCGCCGACAAGGGGCATTTCCACACCGTGTTCGAATGCTCCGCCGCCGCGCCTGCGATCCGGTCTGCCATCGCGACCCTGCGCCCGCGCGGTGTCCTGGTGCAGGTCGGCGTCGTCGGCGATACGCCGATGCCGATCAATGCGCTGGTGGCCAAGGAAATCCGTGTCCAGGGCACGCACCGCTTCCACGAGGAATTTGCCGAGGCCGTCCGGGCCATCACCTCGGGCAGCATCGACGTCGCGCCCATCGTCACCGCGCGCTTTCCGCTGGAACAGGCCGCGCCGGCCTTTGCCGTCGCTGCTGATCGGACGAAATCGGTCAAGGTGCACCTGACCTTCGAGGCTGCCTGATGCAACGATTTGCCCGTGACGACCTGTTTGACCTGGCCCGTAGCCTGCTGACAGGCGGCGGTCTTGACCCCGAGAAGGCGCGTGTGGTTGCCGAGCTGCTGATCCGGACCGATGAGCTTGGGGTCACGACACACGGGATCTCGATGGTGTCCTATTACCTGCCGGAGCTGGCCTCTGGCCGGATGACCTCGGACGGGAGGCACGAGGTCGTCACAGATCGCGGCGCGACACAGGTCTGGGACGGCAACTACCTGCCCGGTCACTGGGTCATGACACATGCGCTGGACGCGGCGATGGCCCGCGCCCGCGAAACCGGCATCGCCGCCATCGCGATCCGGCGCAGCCATCACATCGGCTGCCTGTCGACACTGACCCGTATCGCTGCCTTGCAGGGGCAAATCTGCTATATCGCCACTTCCGACCCTTCCGGCCAATGGGTCGCGCCCTTTGGCGGGGTCGAGCCGCTGCTGACGCCGAATCCCTGGGCCATCGGTTATCCGGGTGGCGATCACCCTGTGCTGATCGACACCTGTGCCTCGATCACCACGGTGTCCAAGGTGCGCGAGCACATCAACAGTGGCTCGCAATTTGCCCATCCGTGGATGCTGGACGCCGAGGGGAATGCGACCACGGACCCGAACGTGGTCAATGCCACTCCCAAGGGGTCGATCCTGCCGGTCGGGGGCATGGATCATGGCCACAAGGGCTTTGCCATGAGCCTGATGGTCGAGATGCTGACCCAGGGCCTTTCCGGGCATGGACGGGTCGAGGCGCCGGACCGCTGGGGGGCGAATGTCTTTCTGCAGGTCATGGACCCGGCGGCCTTTGCCGGGGCAGGGGCCTTCGAGGCGCAGGTGGATCATCTCAACGCCGCCTGCCGCGACAGCACGCCAATCCCGGGGCGCGGGCCGGTGCGCATTCCGGGCGACCGTGCCGCAAGCGCGATGGCGGCGGCGGAAACGCAGGGCATTGCCCTGCCGGACGAGGTGCTGACCCGTATCCGCGACTGTGCCAAAGCGTCGGGCCTCGCCTTCCCCGCAACTCTGCCCTGAGACGGCAAAGACATCGGAAACCGATGAATAACTAGGCATCTGCACGCCACAGGGCAATTGCGGGGCCGGGGGATATCAAGACCTGTTTCCCCGCAAAATCACGGTTATGCTATCCATGTTTGACAAAGTCATTGCATGGAGCCTGACCCGTGACGTCACAGAATGCCGCCAGCCCGTCGACCCGTTCCGGCCCGGGACTGCCCCGCCGAGCGATCATCGGGGCGGTGCTGGTCGCCGCGGCCCTGGGCGGCGCCGCGGCGCTTGGCATCGCCGGTGCGGCGTTGAGACCGGCCAGCGAGGACTATGTCTTCAGCCGCGGAACCGGCTTTGCCACGGGGGAGGAGGCACGTCTGAAAGCGCAGCTTTCTCAGCTTGCCGCAGACGATCGCATCGTCATCCGGATCACCGGCCACAGCGGCACCCAGGGGGACGAGGCCGCCAACCTGAGGCTTTCCGAAGAACGCGCCGAGACCGCGCGGCAGGTGGCGCTGGACGCCGGCTTCCCGCCTCGCCGCATCGACTGGGCCGGGGGCGTGGGCGGTGGCGATCCGTTGCCGCGCGAGGACGGCATGGGGGATCGCGCCTATCAGTCCAGCCTGGCCCGGGTGACGTTGACGTGGCAGGTGCGGCCATGACCATGCACGACCGGGTCTTCAGCGGGGACAGCCTGTCGGCGCGAACACCGGTCCTGCCGACGCTGCTGGTTCTGGTGGTGGTGCTGCTGGCGGGGCTGGCCTACCTGGCCTTCGTGCGCTTGCCGCTGTGGTTTCCGGGCGCCCATGTCGTTATTGCGGTGGTGCTGGGCCTGGCCCTGACGCTGGGGGCGCTGATGTTGTTGCCCGCGCGCATGTTGCATTCCGAGGCGGCGCTGTTGTCGCATGCCTTTGACCAGTTGCACGGCGCCCAGTCCGGACGCCATGCCACCGCGCTGGCCACGGTGATCGAAACCCATGACCGTGCCCGCCGTATCCGCCGCATCGTGCCGGGCACGCAAGAGGACATCGCCGCGCTGCTGACCCGGACCGCCGACAGGTTCGACGCCCTGGCGCGCAGCCTGTTCTACGCGCCGGGCGAACTGCCGCGCGTGCAGGCGGTTCTGGCGCGGTCCGACCTTGTGGTCGAGGCCATCGAGACCCACGGCGCCCTGCGGGCCCGCACGGGCGGCGACGGCAAGGATGTCGAAGCCAGCCGCGCGCACCTGCGCACCAGCATCCAGAGCCTGCACGACGCGCTGGACGGGCTGGAGGCACGGGCGATCACGTCTTTGCTTGAAAAGGTCGAAGTGGCATCATCGACCGCAGAGACCCTGCTGCGCCGCTGAGATGGCGTTGAATTTCCGGGGCCAAGTCCCCGACAACGACGAAGGACTTGTTATGAAGAAACTCATTCGATCCCTTTGCGCAGTGCTGGTTCTGGCCGTCCCCGGCCTGCCGGCGATGGCCGAGACCGGCGATCCGCTGGCCCAGGTCGTCACCAGCCCGGTGCGCGACTGTTCCGGCGGAACCACTCAGAAGATGCCCCTGATCGCCTGGGGGGCGGATGGCGTCGTCGTCCATGCCAACGGCAATTCCCTGTCCCCGCGCGGCGGATTGCTGCAGGACGCGGGATGGGTGCTGACCCTTTCGGTCAAGGACAGGTTCGCGGGCCAGGTCGAGGACTACCTGGCCTGTGACACTCCGTTCCTGCGCGGCACGCTGGGCATGTTGATGGCCGCCGCCCCGGTGACAGAGGCCGACCCCAGGACCGAACAGATCGTGTTCTTCAAACATAGCTGGTCGGCCGGTGACGGGATCGTCGCGGGTGAGGGTATCCGCCGCCCCGCCGATCTGGCGGGCAAACGCATCGCCATCCAGGCCTACGGACCTCATGTCGATTTCGTGGGCCGGGTGCTGTCGGACGCAGGCCTCAGCTTTGACGATGTGACCGTGGTCTGGGCCGAGGCGCTGACCGGCGATGGCGACACGCCTGCCAATCTCTTTGCCGACGGCAAGGCCGATGCGGCGGCGGTGATCCTGCCCGATGCGCGTTTCCTGACTTCGGGCGGGGCCGTGGGCACCGGGGCCGAGGGGTCGGTCAAGGGATCGACGATCCTGATCTCGACACTGGAGGCCACCTCGGTGGTGTCCGACTACATCGCTGTGCGGGCGGACTACTTCGACGCCCATCGGGACGAGATCGCCCAGCTGGTCAACGCGCTGTTCCGGGCCGAAGAGCAGATGCGCGCCTTCATGGCCGAGGAAGGCAATCCCGACCGTGCCCAGATGGCGCAACTGATGGCGGACGAGTTCCTGGGAGGGCTGCCGCAGGAAGAGGGCGTGTTCCTCTGGATGGACGCGATCACCGACGGCTGGTCGGGCAACGCCCGCCATTTCGCCGACCCGGCGGATCTGCGGCGCTTCGACGTGCTCAGCCAGGAGGTTGCCACGGCGCTGCGCGGCGCGGGCATGATCGACTTTCCGCATGAGCTTGCCACGGCGGAGTGGGATTACACCACGCTGACCGACGGGCTGAAGAATCTCGACGACCGCCAGGTTGCTGCCTTCAACCCGGAAAAGGCGGCGCAGGCCGTCAACCGCCTGCGCCGTACCGGCCAGCTGGACGCCAATACCAAGATCGACTTCCAGGTCTACTTCGAGCCGGACACGCCGGATTTCCCCGCCGATCTCTATGCCGAGGATTTCGCCGAGATCCTGCGCCTGGCCTCGACCTATTCCGGCGCGATCATCACCGTCGAAGGCCATGCCGACCCGCTGCATTTCCTGCGGCGCCAAAAGGACGGCGCCGCCAAGTCGGAACTGCGCGGCATCCGCACCTCGACGCAGAACCTGTCGCTGCAGCGGGCCATCGCCGTGGTCGACGCGCTGGAAACCTACGCCGAGGACAATGGCATCCGGCTGATCCGCGACCAGTTCATCGTCGACGGCGTCGGCATTTCCGCCCCCAAGTTCAACCCGCCCACCACCGAGGCGGAGTGGCGGCAGAACATGCGCGTCGTTTTCCGGGTGCTGACGGCCCAGGCCGAAGCCACCACCTTCGATCCGCTATGACACGGGGGATGGTGACATGAGCAAGGCAAAAATCGTCCTCTTGGCCGTGGCCGGCGTCGTGGCCGCAAGCGGCTTCGTCTTCTACAACACGGTGTCGGAGCCGCCCGCCTACGCGCCCTCGACCGACATGGGCACGGTGGACTGGGAGGCGCTGGCCGCCTGGCCGCCGCTGATCGAGGTGCCGGACGTCGAGACGATGCCGGACCCGGACCGGATCTTTACCATGATCGTGCTGGACGATTCCGGCTCGATGGGGTCCGACCTGGAACAGGCCAAGGCCGCGGTGCTGCAGGCGGTGCGCATGATGGACCCCAACGACAGGGTCGGTGTCCTGGCGCTGAACGCCGGGTTGGTCCTGCCGTTCGAGACGGTCGAGGATGCCGCCGACATCCTGCCGGGCAGGCTGTCTCCGCTGCGCTCGACCGGCTCGACCCCGCTGGGGCCGGCGCTGTCGGCGGCGCGTGACCTGCTGTCCGAAGAGGCGGCGCGCTCGCGGTCTTTTGGCACCTACAGGATCATCGTCACCACCGATGGCGCGGCGGACGATCCCGATCTGCTGGTGCGCGAGGTGATCGAGACGGTGAACAAGACGCCGGTACAGGTGGCCACAATCGGCATCGGTATCGGGCGGCGCCATGTCCTGAACGCCGAAGGCCACACCAGCTATGTCGCGGTGGACGATGTGGGCAAACTGGCAGAGGCGCTGCAGGCTGCCGTGGCCGAAAACGCCAGTTTCGATCCGATCACCGCCTTCGAGGGGGAAAAATAGGGCATGGGCCGCGCGCTGCTGCAATGGGACGAATGGAGCCCGGGACTGGACACCGACGACATGACCCTGGCCGAGGTGCTGGCAACCATGCCCGCCGCCGAGGCCGAGGACGTGCCCGAGATCATCCGGAAATACGAGAACCCCGAAAGCCCCGACGCGCTGCCAGGCGCCATCAGCCTTGCAAGGCATGATTGCATCCACGTCCTGCTGGGCCGTGGCCTGCACGTTCAGGACGAGGCGTTCATCATCGGGGCGACGATGGGCGCGGCCTCGGACATCACGGATGAGGCGGTCGATACCTTCATCCACGTCTCGACCACGCTCTATCCCAAGGTCTGGCAATTCAGCCCCGAACACATCCCCAGCTATCGGCTGGGGGTGGGCTATTCCATCGACAACCTGCCGAACCGGGATCTGCACCTTGTCCCGCTGGAGGAAGAGCCCTGGCAGTCGATGACCGTGCGTGAGGTCCGCAAGCATTTCGGCATCGTCAAGGAAGAGCTGCGCGCCTATTTCCGCAAGGCGGAACTGCTGGTGCCGGGCACGCGTGCCTCGCGGCGGCTGGATACCTCGGCCCACAGGCGCGACCAGTCCTTGAATTACCGTGACGGCGGCGAATGACGCTCAGGCCGGTTCAGCCTGCATCAACCGGCAGTCCAGTTTGGGCGTGACCCGCGGCCCGGCGGCGCGCGCCATCGCCCAGGCGAGGGCCAGGTTGCTGCCAAAGACCGGCAGGCCCAACTCCTGTTCCAGCGGTCCGATCACGTCCAGCGTGCGCAGGTTGGTGCAGGACAGGAATATCCCGTCAATGTCCGCGTGCCGGGCGACCTCGCGCGCGGCGGCCTTGACGCTGTTGCCGGAGATGCGCGCGACGTTGGCCTCGATCGCCTCGCCGAAATGCACGGCGCGGGCGATTTCTGTTCCGTCACCGGCCAAGGCATCGCAGACGGGCTGCGCCACGTCCGGGCGATAGGGCGAGACCAGCCCCAGACGGCGGATGCCCAGGTGACGGCAGGCGTCGCGTGCGGCGCTCAGCGGGTTACAGACCGCGCCAGTCCGGCAGGCGCTCTCGACCAGCTCCGTCACCCGGTCTGCGCCAATCATCGTGGTGCCCGAGGTGCAGCCATATCCCACGGCGGAAAACTGTGCGGCAGGGGGCAAGAGCGCGGTCACGCGCGGCAGGTCCGCCTCCATCCGGCCCAGAGTCTCGGGCGTGGCCTCGGCCCCCGAGGGGATGCGCGTGATATAAAGGGCCACGTCTGGACCTGGAAAGATGCGGCGGAAATCACCTTCGATGGTTTCGTCCACATGCAAGACGATCAGGCCCAAGGTGACCCTTTCCGGCGTGTCGAGGTCAAAGGGAAAGCCGCTCAAATCTCGATCTCCGGCAGGTCGAAGGGCGCGCGTTCCGTCAACAGCTCCGGCCCGTCGGCACGCAGCACGATATCCTCTTCGTGGACAAGGATCCGGCCCGGCGCGATCTCGACCGAGGGTTCCAGCGTCAGCACCATGTTCTCGTGCAGCAGGGTCGTGTCCCGATCGGTGAAAGAGGGCCATTCCGTCAGCGTGAGGCCCAGCCCATGCCCCAGCCGCCCGCCGCCGGGTGTCGCGCCGCGTTCAGAGAGGGCGCAGGTCAGCAGCCGGTGTGCATCCCGCGCCGTCATGCCGGGTCGCAGGCGGTTCAGGGCGACCTCTGTCGCCTCGTACAGCGCGGTTTGCGCGCGGCGGGTGTCGTCGTCGGGCGGTCCGATGCTGAAATTCCGGTCGAAGTCGCAGAAATAGCCGTTCTTCACCGCGCCCGTGTCCAGCATCAGCACGTCGCCGCGCCGGACCGGGAGGGGCAGGGCCGGCGAGATCACGTCGCCATAGCCGCCCGGACCGGCACCGCCCGCCGTGTAACTGACCCAGTCGGCCCCGGCCTCCAGCAAGGCACCCTGGAAGCTCCGGAAAATCGCATCCAGAGTGCGCTCGGCGGCGACGATGGCGGGCACGGCGTCAAAGGCGCGCGCGGCGAGGGTACAGGTCTCGCGGATGGCGGTGATTTCCAGCTCGGACTTGATCTCTCGGACGCGCTGCACCGTATCGGTGGCGTCGGTAAAGGCGCGGGGGGCAAGGGCGGCGGTCAGGCGGCGATAGTCGGCCAGCGGCATCCGCAGGCTGGTTTCCAACCCCATCGGCAGGCCGATCCGGCCCCGTTCTGGGACCAGCGTGGCCAGCGTCTCGGTCAAGAGGCCGATGCCGTCGTCCACCGGGTCCGGGGCCGGCCAGGTGCGGACCTCGCCCACATGGCACTGGCCCATCAGGTGGGTCCCGATCTCGGGGATCACCGCGACGGGGTCTCCCTTGGCGGGCAGCACGATGAACCAGGGCCGGGCCGGGCTTTCCCAGAAGCGGGTCAGGAATCCGGTCAGGTAGAAGACATCCGCCGGGCCGGTCAGCAAGACCGCATCCTCGCCCGCCTCTGCCATGCGGGCCTGCAGCGCGGCCCAGCGGCGGCGGTATTCGCCTGCACCGAACCCGGGGCGCCCGTCAGCCATCCTCGGGGCCTTCGCTGAGCACCGCCAGCACCCGCGCCTCTGTCCCGATCCCCGGCAGTCCGGCAATCAGCGCGGCCAGTCCCGCCCCGCCCGACGGCGTGGTGGCCAGCCCGTGCCGGGCCAGCGTGGCGACGCCATCCTGCGCCTCGGCTTCGCTGAGGGTCGCAAAGCTATCCGCATCCCGCGACAGCCCGGCCAAGGCGATCATCGAAGGCGTCTTGCAGTCAAGGCGCCCCATGCAGGACACGGGTCCCGGCGCGGTCACGGCATGGCCCGCACGGATGCTGTCCCGCAGGGCAGGGGCGGCATCCGGTTCCACCACGACGATCTGCGGGGCATCGCCCCAGGCGGCGCGGAAATGTGCGGCGAGGGCTGCGGCCATGCCGCCGACACCGGCCTGAAGCAGGATATGCGAGGGGGGTTCCGGCATCTGCTCGACGGACTCGGCGGCCAGTTGCAGGTAGCCCTCCATGACTGCCAGCGGGGCATCGGTATAGCCCTCCCAGGAACTGTCGGACAGCAGGGTCCAGCCCTTGTCGGCGGCGGCCTGTTCGGCGGCGGCCATACTGTCCTCGTAGGTGGCGCCCGCCCGCACGACCTCGGCCCCCTTGGCGCGCAGCCGGTCGGCAAAGGCCTCTGGCACCGTGTCGGCCAGGTAGATCACCGCGCGGGCGCCAAAGACGGCGGCCCCGGCGGCCACCGACAGACCGTGGTTGCCCGCGCTGGCCGCGACATAGGTGCGTCCCGCGGCCGAGGGCGGATCGCCCCCCGCAGCGCAGGCGTCCCGCGCGATGGCATAGGCCGCACCAAGCGCCTTGAAGCTGCCAAGCCCCATGCGTCCGCTCTCATCCTTGATATGCAACCCCGCGACAGCGCAGGCAGAGGCCAGGTCCGGCGCATCGCGCAGGGGCGTGGGCGCATGCTTCGGGCAGCGTGCCAGCAGGGCCGAGACGGGCGCCGGATCGGAGGCGGGCAGGGGCCAGTCCTGCAATATCCCCTGGCCCTTGAACGGGTTTGGCTCGATCTCTGGCACGTCGTTGACCTCCGGCACGATTTCGCAATCCAGCCGAGCCTAGGCGCATTCCCCCGAGCGCGCAATCGCGGCGGGGCAGCTTGTCAGGTGCCGGGCGCCGGGTCCGAAAAATGGTCGGGAAAACGGGCACGCAGCACGTCCAGGCGGCTGATCGTGCCGGAAAGATGGCTGCGCATGGCCTCTGTCGCGGCCTCGGCATCGCCGGCCTCGATCCCGGCCAGGATGCGTTTGTGATGGTCCACGATGTCGGCCATCTTGCCCTCGGACGGCAGGTCCAGCCGCTGGCAGCGCAGGAGGTGCCCCATGCGCCGGACCAGCATCTGCTGGAGGTTGGTCATGCCGACCCCGGCAAAAAGTGTCCGGTGAAAGGCACGGTCCAGTTCGTTGAACATGCCCATCTGCTCGGTGTCGCCGACAAGGGTTTCCTGCATCCGCACGATGGCGCGGGCGCGGGCCAGGATGGTTGGCTGAGGCGCCAGCGCAAGGCGGCGCACCACCTCGGTTTCGACAGCGATCCGGAGGAACTGCGTCTCGTACAGCTGGTCGACGTCGATCCGATTCACGACGGTGCCCGATTGCGGCATGATCCGCAGCAACCCGTCTTCTTCCAGTCGCTGCATCGCCTCGCGCACGGGGGTCAGGCTGACGCCATATTCCTGCGCCAGCGCATTGCGCGAGAGCGAGGTGCCGGGCGGGTAGTCCAGCGACACGATCTTGCCCCGCAGCGCGTCGTAGACCGTCCCCGCCGCCGAGGTCGGGGCGGTTTTCGCCGTGTCGCCAAAGCTTTGTTCTATCGAGGACATCGTCGGACCACTCCCTGCGCCCAGCCTGCGGATGACGAGGATCTAGGAGGGTGGGCAATGGTATTCAATCAAGATTGACGCTCTGGATCAACTAATATATTAGTTTGCCTAGCTGCTGATGAAGTCACGTGAGGGAGCGTGGCGCGCAGCGCAGAACGGGAGGAACCTATGAAATTCGAGATGCTCAAGACGCTGTCCAGGGCAGGGGTCGTGGCGGTCGCAGCCCTGGCAACTGCCAGCGCGGCCAGCGCCGCGGATCGTGTGCTGAAGATCCAGACCTCGTCCAACGCGAGCCATGCCTCGCTGGCCTACCTGAACGAGGAATGGGTGCCCAAGCTGGAGGCCATGACCGGCGGGACGCTGACCGTCGAGCTGCTGCCGATCAACGCGGTCGTGCCGCGCCGCGAAACCCCCGAGGCCATCGGTGTCGGCATCCTCGACGGCGACCTGACCTCGATCAACTATTTCGCCGGCGTCGACCCCGCCTTTGCCCTGATGGGCGACCTGATCGCCGGGTACGATTCCGCCGACCAGATCCAGGCCTTCTGCGCCCAGGGCGGCGGCAAGGAGATGCTGCAAAAGCTCTTTGATGCGCATTACCCGGGTGTCCACGTGGTCGGTTGCGGCGCCTATGCGCGCGAGGCCTTCGTCTCCAAGGTGCCGGTGCGCGGCGTGGCAGACCTGGCGGGCCTGAAGATCCGCTCGCCCGAAGGTTTGGCCGCCGACGTGTTCAAGCGGGCAGGGGCCGCGCCGGTCTCGATGGCCGGGTCGGAAACCTATGGCGCGCTTGAAAAGGGCGTAATCGACGCCGCCGACAACTCGGCCTATGCCAACAACGATGCAAACGGCATGCACAAGATCGCCAAGTACCCGATCTACCCCGGCATCCACTCTACCCCGATCCTGCAGTTCACTGTCTCCGAGGCGGTCTGGGAAGAGCTGACCGAGGCCGAGCAAGTTGCGCTCGAAACTTGGTATCTCGCTGCCTACAATGGCCTGCGCCAGCACTTCGACCGTCTCGACCGCCAGCTTGTCGCCCGCGACAAGGCCGAGGGTGAGATCACCGTCATCGACTGGCCGCAGGAAGAGCGCGACAAGTTCCGCAAGATCGCCCAGGAAGCCTGGGAAGACTTTGCCGCCGGATCTGACCTGGCCAAGGAAGTCTACGACGCGCATGTCGCCTTCATGAAAGAAGCCGGCCTGCTCTGAGGCCCGCCGCGAGTGACATCGGCACGCCCGCCAGTCGCGGGCGTGCCACGCCGCGACAAGACACCGGACCAAGACCCCAACCGACGCGCCACAAGACCGCCCCGTGACCCGGGGACGGCCGGGATAGGAACATCGAGCGATGACGCGCAACCTAGACGACGCCCTGGACCAGACCGAGATCGAGATCGGCGCCCAGGACCCGCTGCACGACGAGGCGGACCTGCCGCGGTCGCAATACACGGTGGTCGAACATACCAGCCATATCACCGGCATCGCCATTTCCACCTTCTACATGGTCGCGGCCCTTGCCACGCTCTGGGAGGTGTTTTCCCGCTACGTCCTGCACGCGCCCACCTATTGGGCCTTTGAAACGGTCATGACCATCGTCGCCGCCGCCTGGATGCTGTCGGCCGGCTACGTCACCATGAAGCAGCGCCATATCGCCATCACGGTGATCCATAACATGGCCAGCAAGGCGCAGCGCTGGTGGCTGGAACTGTTTGCGATGATCATCGGGGTCATCGCGCTTTACATGCTGCTGAGCGATGCCTCGATCCGGGCCTATGACAGCGTCGGACGGATCGAGAAATCGGGCTCTGCCTTCAATTCGCCCATGCCGATGATGATGAAGAGCCTGATGGTCATCGGCGGGTTCATGTATCTCGCCCAGCTGATGATGAACCTGCATCGGCACCTGACCAGCCCGACCGCAAGGATGCTGGTCAAGATCGCGGGCGCATATTTGGTCCTCTATTTCGTCTCTGCCTTCCTGGCGCATGTGCTGGATGTTCAGATCGCGGTGATGTTCTCGGACTTCATTTCGGGCCTCGGCAAGGCGATGGACCCGTCCAAGGCGCTCAACCTGCGCCAGATGGACCTTGGCACGATCTCGATCATCATGGTGGTCCTGCTGATCGCGCTGATGATGACGGGGATGCCGCTGGGCATCGTGACCCTCTTTGTCTCGGTCGTCATGGCGATCGGGTTTTTCGGTCCGCGCGGCCTGTTCCTGGTTTCGTCGAACGCGGTGGGCCTGCTGGAACATTACAGCCTGGTTGCCGTGCCCTTCTTTGTCCTGATGGCCTCGATCCTGGAACGG
Source organism: Antarctobacter albus (assembly GCF_900101505.1). Lineage (GTDB taxonomy): Bacteria > Pseudomonadota > Alphaproteobacteria > Rhodobacterales > Rhodobacteraceae > Antarctobacter > Antarctobacter albus. Next base: position 6,792 of record NZ_FMZI01000004.1, on the reverse strand, counting down.
GCGGGCATCGCCGAGGACCTGTTCGATGCCATGTCGATCTTTGCCGGGAACCTGCGCGGCGGCGTGGCGGTGCAGACCACGGTCGTGGCCGTGATCCTGGCCGCCATGTCCGGCGTCATGGGCGGCGAGATCGTGATGCTGGGCCTTGTCGCCCTGCCGCAGATGTTCCGCCTTGGCTATGACCGCAAGCTGTCCATCGGGCTGATCTGTGCCTCGGGGGCGCTGGCCACGTTGATCCCGCCGTCGATCATCATGATCGTCTACGGGCTGGCCGCAGAGGTGGGCATCGGTGACCTGTTCATGGCCGGTGCCATTCCGGGGATCATGCTGGCGGTGTTCTACGCGGGCTACGTCCTGATCCGGGTGAACCTGAACCACAGCCTGGCCCCGACTGCCGCCGAGGTGGCAGAGATCACGGGCACGGAAAAGAAACTGTCCAAGGACCGCATGACGGCGGTGCTGCTCTGCATCCTGCTGATCGCCTCTGTCATGGGGTCGATCTACGGCGGTATCGCCTCGGTGACAGAGGCGGCCGCAGTGGGCTGCATCGGTGCGCTGTTCATCGCCGCCGTGCGCAACAAGTTCGAGTGGAACGTGCTGTCGGCGGCCATGCTGGGCACCATGACGACGGTCGGTACCATCATCTGGCTGGTGCTGGGCGCGGTCAGCTTTGTCGGCATCTTCAACCTCGTGGGTGGCGGAGAGTTCATGCGCTCGCTCTTCCTTGATCTCGGGCTGTCGGCGCTGGGTACGGTGCTGGTCATGATGCTGATCCTGATGGTGCTGGGCACCTTCATGGAATGGATCGCCATCGTGCTGATCACCGTGCCGGTCTTTGCCCCGGTCATCATGACCCTGGCGCCGGACCTGGGCCTGACCGAGGACCAGGCCAAGATCTGGTTCGGCATCCTCTTCGTGATGAACATCCAGATCTACTTCCTGTCGCCGCCCTTTGGCCCGGCCTGTTTCTGGCTGAAGTCGGTGGCGCCCAAGGACGTGACCCTGCAAGAGATCTTCATCTCGGTCCTGCCCTTCATCGGGCTGCAGATCGTGGGTCTGCTGCTGGTCATGTTCTTCCCGCAGATCGCGCTTTTCCTGCCTGAATTCCTGAACTGAGGAGAGACCCAATGATCGGACGCGACAGTCACGACGACATCAACGGTTACGGGATCTGGCCCTGGGTCTTCGGTCTTGCGCTGGCAGCGCTGATCGTCTTCCTGATGTTCCAGTACGCACAACCGATTTCCTGAGAAAGACCGGACAATGACCAAGAAACCCGAAGACCTCCGCTCTGCCCGCTGGTTCGCACCGGATGACCTGCGTTCGATGGGGCATCGGTCGCGCGCCATGCAGATGGGGCTGGACGGCGAAGACTGGGAAGGCAAGCCGGTCATCGCCATCATCAATACGTGGTCTGACCTGTCGCCCTGCCACCACCACCTGCGCGATCGCGCCGAGTTCGTGAAGAAGGGCGTCTATCAAGCAGGTGGCATGCCGGTCGAAATGCCGGTACACAGCTTTTCGGAACAGTTCCTGAAGCCAACCTCGATGCTTTACAGGAACATGGGCGCGCTGGAGGTGGAGGAGACTCTGCGCGCCCACCCGATTGACGGGGTCGTGCTGCTGGGCGGCTGCGACAAGTCCACGCCCGCGCTGGTCATGGGGGCGGTCAGCATGGGGTTGCCCTTCATCTTCATGCCCGCGGGGGCGATGCTGCGCGGCAATTACGCCGGGCAGAAGCTGGGCTCTGGCACGGATGTCTGGAAATACTGGGACGAACGCCGCGCGGGGACCATCACCAAGGACCAATGGGACGGTGTGCAGGGCGGTATCGCGCGCAGCTATGGCACCTGCATGACGATGGGCACCGCCAGCACCATGATGAGCATCGCCGATGGCTGGGGCCTGACCCTGCCGGGCGCATCGTCGATCCCGGCGCCGGATGCCGGGCACAAGCGCATGGCCGCCGCCTGTGGTCGCCGCGCGGTGGAAATGGTCTGGGAGGACCTGACGCCGGACAAGATCATGACCCCGGAATCCACGCGCAACGCGGTGACGGTCGCGATGGCCACCGGCTGTTCCACCAACGCGATCATCCACATGATCGCGATGGCCCGCCGCGCGGGGGTGCCCCTGACGCTCGAGGACCTGGACGAGATCGGCCACGGCACCCCGGTGATCGCCAACATCCGCCCCTCGGGCAAGGAATACCTGATGGAGGACTTCTTTTACGCGGGCGGTCTGCCCGCGCTGATCAAAGAGCTTGGCGACAAGCTGGATCTTTCCGTCATGACGGTGAACGGGCGGACGATGGGCGAGAACATCGCCGATGCGGTCAACTACAACGACGACGTGATCCGTCCGCTGTCCAACCCGGTCTACCACGAGGGGTCCCTGGCGGTGCTGCGGGGCAACCTTGCCCCCGATGGCGCCGTTATCAAGCCCGCCGCGATGGACCCGAAGTTCCAGAAGCACTCCGGCCCCGCCATCGTTGCCGACAGCTATGCCCAGCTCAAGGAGATCATCAACGACGAGGATTACCCGATGACGCCGGATCACGTCATGGTCCTGCGCAATGCCGGGCCGCAGGGGGGGCCGGGGATGCCGGAATGGGGCATGATCCCGATGCCCAAGGCGCTGCTGAAACAGGGGCATCGCGACATGCTGCGCTTGTCGGATGCGCGCATGTCGGGCACTTCCTACGGTGCCTGCATCCTGCATGTCGCGCCCGAGGCCTTTGTCGGCGGGCCGCTGGCCCTGATCGAGACAGGCGACATCATCGAGATCGACGTGCCCAACCGGGTGCTGAACGTGCGTCTCACGGACGAGGAGCTGACCGCGCGCCGCGCCAACTGGACCGCGCCAGAGCCGCGGTTCGAACGCGGCTATGGCTGGATGTTCTCGAAACATATCGAGCAGGCGGACAAGGGCTGTGACTTCGACTTCCTGCGCTCGGAGTTCGGCGGCCCGGTGCCGGAGCCGGAGATCAACTGAACCATTCGCGTGCAAAGGCCCCGGACCTGTTGCGGGGCCTCTACCGACAGACGATCCCGGCGCGGGTCCGGGACACAGGAGCTTTGACATGACCGAATTGAGCCAGGCCCTGACGGGCGTCTCCGGCATTCTCGTCACCCCGTTCGACGGCGCCGGAGAGATCGCGCCGGACCTGCAAAAGCCGGTGGTGGACCGGGCGGTTGCCGCCGGCGTGCACGTGCTGACCGCCAACGGCAACACCGGCGAGTTCTATGGCCTGACCGTGGACGAGGCCTGTGCGATGGTTGCGGCCGCAGGTGCGCATATCGCGGGGCGGGTGCCGATGGTGGCCGGCGTTGGCCGTGGTGTCCGCGACGCACAGAAACTGGCAGAAGCCTCGCACGGGGCCGGGGCTGCGGCGCTGATGATCCACCAGCCGCCGGATCCTTTTGTCGCGCCGCGGGGCCTTGTCGATTACGTTCGCGCGGTGCGCGAGGCGGGGCAGGGGCTGCCGATCATCCTCTACCTGCGCAACGATGCCATCGGCACCGATGCCATCGCCGCGCTTTGCAATGTCGATGGCGTCGTCGGCGTCAAATGGGCCACGCCCAACCCGATGAAGCTGAAGGCCGCCATCGCGGCCTGTCCCGATCACATCATCTGGACCGGGGGCTTGGCAGAGGTCTGGGCGCCTGCCTTCTACGCCGTGGGCGCGCGGGGCTTTACCTCGGGCCTGATCAACGTCTGGCCGGAACGTTCGGTCGCCATCAACACCGCGCTGGAGGGCGGTGACTACGCCGAGGCGCGCCGCCTGATCGCCGAGATGCAGGTTTTCGAGGACATCCGTGCCGAGGACCAGGGCGGCGCCAACGTGCCCGGCGTCAAGGCGGCGCTGCAGCTGATGGGCGAGGACTGCGGCATCGCCCGCCCGCCCGCCGCATGGCCCCTGAGCGAGGACCAGATGACCCGCCTGCGCGCCTTCATGACAACCAACGGCCTGATCTGAGGATGACCAAGATGACCGACCACCCCATGAACCCCGACACCAAAGCCAAGCTGGAACAGGTCTCTGTCGCGACCTTGGCCACCGCGCTTTACAAGCGGGGCTTGCGCCACCAGGTCATCCAGGACGTGCGCCCGCTGAGCCAGAAGGGCCGCAACATGGTTGGGCCCGCCTTTACCCTGCGCTACATGCCCGCCCGGGAGGACCGCAACCAGCTGGTCGAGTTCCGCAACCCCGACCACCCGCAGCGCAAGGCGATCGAGACCTGCCCGCCCGGGCACGTCATGGTGATGGACAGTCGCAAGTCGGCACAGGCCGCCAGCGCGGGCGATATCCTTATCACCCGGTTGATGGTGCGCGGCGGGGCCGGTGTCGTGACCGACGGCGGCTTTCGCGACGCCATGAACATCGCGCAGCTGGACATGCCCGCCTATCACGCGCGCCCGTCCAGCCCGACCAACCTGACCACGAACGAGGCCATCGACATCAACGTCCCCATCGGCTGCGGCGATGCGCCGGTCTTTCCGGGCGACATCGTGGTCGGCGACGATGACAGCGTCATCATCATTCCCGCACACCTCGCGGACGAGATCGCGGACGAGGCCATCGAGATGACCGCCTATGAGGATTTCGCGCTGGAACAGGTGCAGAACGGGCAGACGATCATCGGCCTCTACCCGGCCACGCAAGAGGAAAACCTCAAGAAGTTCGCCGAGTGGCGCAAGGCAAACAACCGATGATGCCGGCCGCGCCGGTCATCCGCCTGGACCCGCGCGACAATGTCGTCGTCGCGCGGGCCGCGCTGCCTGCGGGCACGGAGATCCCGGGCGAGGGCGTGATGGCCCTGCAGGACGTTCCGGCGGGCCACAAGCTGGCCACCTCGCATATCGCCAAGGGCGCGCCGGTGCTGAAATACGCCACGGTCATCGGCTATGCCGGCGAGGATATAGCGCCGGGAACCTGGATGCACACCCACAACGTGTTGGTGGACGAGATCCAGAAGGACTACCGTTTCGGTGAGGATTACGTCGCGGCTGACCTGCTGCCCGAAGATCGGCGCGCGACCTTCATGGGCATCGAACGCCCCGATGGCCGGGTCGGGACGCGCAACTACATCGGCATCTTCATCACCGTGAACTGTTCGGCCACCGTCGCGCGCAAGATCGCGGCCTATTTCGACGAGGAACGCCTTGCCGACTTTCCCAATGTCGATGGCGTCGTGCCCTTCATCCACAACCAAGGCTGCGGGATGGAGGCGACGGGGGAACCGATGGACCTGCTGCACCGCACACTGTCCGGTTACATCCGGCATCCGAACATGGCGGGCGCGGTGGTCTGTTCGCTGGGGTGCGAACGCAACTCGCTGGAACGGTTCTTTGCGGATACGGCGCTTGAGACCGGGCTGATGCTGCACACGATCCGGATGCAGGACGTCGGCGGTACGGCGGCGGCCATCGAGGCGGGCAAAAATGCGGTGCGCGAGATGCTGCCCGAGGCCAACAAGGCCGTCCGCAGCCCGCAGTCTGCCGAACACATCCGCATCGGGCTGCAATGTGGTGGCTCTGACGGGTTTTCAGGCCTCAGCGCAAATCCGGCTCTGGGCAAGGCGGTCGACATCCTCGCCCGCCACGGCGGCACCGCGATCCTGTCGGAGACGCCGGAACTGTACGGGATCGAACACACGCTGACGGCCCGCGCGCGGGACGAGGCGACAGGTCGCGCGCTGCTCGACCGGATCAAGTGGTGGCTGGACTATACCGACGGGAAGGATGTCCAGATGCAGGGCGTCGTCGGTCCCGGCAACCAGGACGGCGGGCTGGCCAACGTGATCGAGAAATCGCTGGGCGGCGCCAAGAAGGGCGGCATGACCGGCATCGAGGCGGTCTATCGCTACGCCGAGCCGGTCACGGCGCGCGGGCTGGTCTTCATGGACACTCCGGGGTACGACCCGGTGGCAGCCACCGGCCAGATCGCGGGCGGCGCCAATCTCGTCTGTTTCACCACCGGGCGGGGCAGCTGTTTCGGCTCCTTCCCGGCACCGACGATCAAGCTGGCGACAAACACGCCGATGTTCTCGCGCATGGCCGGGGACATGGACATCAACTGCGGCGCTGTCATCGACGGCGAGATGACGCTGGACGCGATGGGCGAGGCGATCTTTGACAGGATCCTGGCCATTGCCTCGGGCGAGACATCGAAAAGCGAGGCGCTGGGTGTCGGCGCCGAGGAATTCGCACCCTGGCCCATCGGGGTCACAGGATAACGAAAGGACATTCCACCATGCTCGACAAATCCACCTTCACGCCGCACGGCCGTCACCTGATCGCAGGGGAGTGGGTCTCTGGCGAGACGACCTTCACCTCTGAGCCGGCGCATGGCCCGGCGCATGACTACTCGGTCGGCACGCCGGCGCTGGTCGACCGGGCCTGCGAGGCCGCCGAGGAGGCCTTCTGGTCCTACGGCTATGCCAGCCGCGAGACCCGGGCCGCCTTCCTCAATGCCATCGCCGACGAGATCGAGGCCCGCGCCGAACAGATCACCGAGATCGGCACCCAGGAGACCGGCCTGCCCGAGGCCCGCCTGCAGGGCGAGCGCGGCCGCACCACCGGCCAGCTGCGCCTGTTTGCCAGCCACATCCTGGACGGCGCCTACCTCGACCGCCGCCACGACGAGGCGCTGCCCGACCGCCAGCCGCTGCCGCGCCCGGACCTCAAGATGGTCCAGCGCCCGATCGGCCCGGTCGCGGTCTTCGGCGCCTCGAACTTCCCGCTCGCCTTTTCCACCGCCGGCGGCGACACCGCCAGCGCCCTGGCGGC
>NZ_FMZI01000022.1 GCF_900101505.1 Antarctobacter albus | reverse complement strand
GTTATGACCGCTGCCCACGAACCTTCTTCTCAGCAATCGCACTTGCTGCGACCGTAATCTTCTGGCTTTGAGAGAGAACGAGTCCTGACCCTAGTACGGAACCGGATCGAGGGTTCAGTCACGGTCTCTGCCCTTTCTGCTGTCCTGGACCGGCGCCGCACCACCCGGATCGAGTCACGCGCGCGTCATGCTTCACCCGGCTTGTCAACCGCGCGACAGTCTTACGACCATTGTGCAATACCTCGCCGCGCGGCTTCCCTGAATACTGTCTGCAGCGCCCGGGAGAGGGGCGCGTGTATCCACGTCGCCTGGGCGATGAAGGGAGGAAATCTCATGAACCGATTCATTCTGGCAGCCGCTGCCAGCATTCTGCTGACCGGCACAGCTGCCACGGCACAAGTGACCGAGGCCGATCTGGCCGACGACCAGACCATCACGACGCAGGTCGTGACCAACGGCATGGGCCGCCACCTGCAGCGGTACAGCCCGCTGGACACGCTGAACAAGGACAACATCAAGTACCTGCAGGCAGCGTGGGCCTTCAGCTTTGGTGGCGAAAAGCAGCGCGGACAGGAAGCCCAGCCGATCATCTACGACGGTGTGATGTATATCACCGGCTCCTATTCGCGGCTCTATGCCATCGACCTGAAGACCGGCAAGGAACTCTGGCAGTACGACGCCCGCCTGCCCGAGGGCATCCTGCCCTGCTGTGACGTGGTCAACCGTGGCGCCGCGATCTATGGCGACATGATCATCTTCGGCACGCTGGACGCGCGGATCGTGGCCCTGAACAAGGACACCGGTGATGTCGTCTGGCGCGACAAGATCGCGGATTACAAGGCCGGCTATTCCTACACCGCCGCACCGCTGATCGTCGACGGGCTGGTCATCACCGGCAACTCGGGCGGTGAATTCGGCATCGTCGGCACCGTGCAGGCCCGCAACGTCGAGAACGGCGACCTGGTCTGGGAACGCCCGGTGATCGAAGGCCACATGGGCATGCTGAATGGCGAACCCTCGACCATGACCGGCGAACTGAACGCGACCTGGCCGGGCGACATGTGGAAGACCGGCGGCGGCGCCACCTGGCTGGGCGGCTCCTACGACGAGCGCACCGACACGCTGATCTTTGGCGCGGGCAACCCGGCGCCCTGGAACAGCTGGCTGCGCGACGCGGGTCAGGACAACACCGGCAAGGGTGACAACCTCTACGCCGCCAGCCGCATCGGCATCGACCCCAAAACCGGCGAGATCAAGTGGCACTTCCAGACCACCCCGCGCGAAGGCTGGGACTATGACGGCGTGAACGAAGTGGTCGCCTACAACGACCGCGACGGCAACATGCGCCTGGCCACCGCCGACCGGAACGGCTTTTTCTACGTTCTCGACGCCGAAGACGGCGGGTTCATCTCGGCGACGCCTTTCGTCAAGGACATCACCTGGGCCAGCGGTATCGACGAGAACGGCCGCCCGATCTTCAACGAGGAGAACCGTCCCGGCGATCCCACCGCGGCCGCCGACGGCAAGAAAGGTGAAGTGATCTTTGCCTCGCCCTCTTTCCTGGGCGGCAAGAACTGGATGCCGATGGCCTTCAGCCAGAAGACCGGCAACTTCTACGTGCCCTCGAACGAATGGGGCATGGACATCTGGAACGAGCCGATCACCTACAAGAAGGGCGCGGCCTACCTGGGTGCCGGGTTCACCATCAAGCCGAACTACGAGGATCACATCGGCTCGCTCAAGGCGATTGACCCCGACACCGGTGACCTGGTCTGGGAATACAAGAACGACGCCCCGCTCTGGGGTGGCGTGATGACCACCGGCGGCGGCCTTGTCTTCACCGGTACGCCCGAGGGCAAGTTCATCGCGCTGGACGACGAGACCGGCGAGGTTCTCTGGGACTTCCAGACCGGCTCGGGCATCGTGGGTCAGCCCGTGACCTGGGAGATGGACGGCGAGCAGTATGTCTCGATCGTTTCCGGCTGGGGCGGCGCTGTTCCGCTCTGGGGCGGCGAGGTTGCCAAGAAGGTGAACTACCTCAACCAGGGTGGCACCGTCTGGACCTTCAAGCTGCCCAAGGAACTGGCCAGCCTGCAGTAAGTCGGCACACGACATTTGGAAAAGGGCGTCCCGAGGGGCGCCCTTTTTCGTTCAGCACGAGAACCTGAATCTCGGGCAGGTTCCGATTACCTATATGGGACTGCTGGACGACAGAGGAATGTCCAAAACGTCTGCGATCCAGGCAAGCAGCAAGAGCAGACCCGGCACCGCAAAGACCATCGAGACCAGGCCGAGTGTCAGAACGACCCAAACCACAAAGAAATGCCCCTTTGCCGGATCATATCCGCACCGGGGGCAGGCAGACCAAACGAAGGGCCAATAGAAACCGCATTGCGGGCATTTTGAAATTGGGCGCAGAAGATAAGCATACCAAGGGCGTTTACGAGGGGCTGGAATCTCGGTTCCTCCTGTCAAAGAGACTTGACCAACCACATCGTCTGTCTCTCCGAAAGTCTAGTAAGACCGTAAGGATGTCCGGACTGGACTGGGCGCGCACCACCAGTCTAGCCTTCGGCGGATTCCCCTTTGTCCATACCTGAAAGGCAGTTTGAAATGCGGTGCCATGAAGTTGACTACGAGATTTTCGGCGATGACATGCAGATCGTCGAAGTGGAACTCGACCCGGCAGAGGTCGTGATCGCCGAGGCAGGGGCCATGAACTACATGGATGACGGGATCGGCTTTGAAACCCGCCTGGGCGATGGCGGGCGCCCGTCCGCCGGGTTCATGGATTCGCTTTTGAACGTCGGCAAACGCGTGCTGACCGGCGAATCCATCTTCATGACCCATTTCACCAACAACGGTCAGGGCAAGAAGCGCGTCGCCTTTGCCGCGCCCTACCCGGGCAAGATCATCCCGGTGAACATGGCCGAGATGGGCGGCGAACTGATCTGCCAGAAGGACGCCTTTCTCTGCGCGGCCTTCGGCACGACGACCGACATCGCCTTTCAGCGTCGGCTGGGGGCCGGGTTCTTTGGCGGCGAAGGGTTCATCCTGCAGCGTCTGAACGGTGACGGCATGGCCTTCATCCATGTGGGCGGCACCGTCATCCGGCGCGAGCTGCAGGCCGGTGAGGTTCTGCGCGTCGATACCGGCTGTCTGGCCGCGATGACCAGCGGCGTCCACTATGACATCGAACGGGCCGGGAACCTCAAGAGCATGGTCTTCGGCGGCGAGGGGATCTTTCTGGCCACCCTGCGCGGACCGGGCACCGTGTTCCTGCAAAGCCTGCCCTTCTCGCGGCTGGCGGACCGCGTGCTGCGCGCAGCGGGTCCCGGCGGCAGCAAGGGCGAAGGCTCGGTGCTGGGCGGGTTGGGGGACATGTTCGGCGACAGGTGAACCACGGTCGGGGTTCCGTCACCGAATACAGCGGGACGGCTCAGCCGTGGATGCCCCACCAGCGCAGGGTCTGCACAAAATGGAGGTCGATCGCCTTCATCGCCGCCGCTTCGTCCCCGGCCTCGATCGCTGAAATGATGGCCAGGTGCTCTTCCATCGCCGAGGCAACACGGTCGGCGAGAAAGGGGCGCGTGTTCTGGATGATGGCGATGCGGGTGCGGTTCTCTTCGTAGCAGCGGCGCAAAAGAGGATTGTCGAGCTCTTCGGCAAGGGCGTCGTGCAGGCTGAGATCCACGTCGATGGCGTCGATCGCCTCTGCGGCGCCGATCCCGGCCCGCGCCCGCGACAGAAGCGCCTCATGCGCCGCGCGCAGATCGGACCAGTCGCGCCCCTGGTCGCGCGCCAGCAGGCGGCGCGCGCCTTCCTTGTCCAGCGTCGCGCGCATGTCCATGCAGTTCCGCGTGGACTCGAGGTCCGCCGACATCACCTGGATGCCGCGTTTGGGCAGGATCTCGACCAGTCCCTGCGCCTCGGCCCGCTTGACTGCCTCGCGAATCGAAGAGATCGGAAACCCCAGAACGCTCACCAGTTGCTGCATCGAATGAAAGCTGCTCGACGGCAGTTCTCCGCCTCTCAAGGCATCGACAAGGGCGCCAAAGGCACGTCTGCTCTGCGCTTCACCGCCTGCCTCTGTCATGTTTTCCTCCGCTTTCCTGTATATTTGCCGCCACTTTCAAAAATTTGCAAACAGACCCTTCTGAAAGCATTTATGGCATCACAGAAGATATTTTAACTAACATGTCAGTTATTGCAACATCAGACGATCTTTGCGCCGCAGTGCGCCGCAGGGTCGAGGGAGGACCAGACAATGACCGCCGAGAACACCGAAGTGGACGAGACAGAGGCGCCCGGATTCCGGATGCCACACATCTACGTCATTCTGTTCGTCTTCACGGCCATTGCCGCCGCATTGACCCATGTCATTCCGGCAGGTCTCTATGACCGGGTGACGCTTGCGAACGGCCGCAGCGCCATCGACCCGACCAGCTACCGCGAGGTTCCGGCCACGCCCGTGGGGCTGGAACAGTTCATGCTGGCCGTCCCGAACGGCCTGGTGGATGCGGCGACCGTCGTCTTCTTTACCTTCATCATCGGCGGTACGTTCATGGTGGTGCGCCGGACCGGCTTGATCGACGTGGCGGTGGACAAACTCGCACGGCGTTTTTCCTCGCGCAGCCTGTTGATGTTTCCCGTGCTTATGATGGTCTTTGCCGTCGTGGCCTCGTTGATCGGGACGCAGGAGCTGGCCCTGGTCTACGTGCCCGTGATCCTGCCCCTGATGATCGCGCTGGGGTACGATTCGGTCACAGCCGCAGCCACCGCTCTGTTGGCGACGACCGCCGGGTTTACCGCCGGCGTGCTGAACCCGATCAACACCGGGCTGGGCCAAACGATCGCCGAACTGCCGCTGTATTCGGGTGCCGGTCTGCGTGCCACGCTCTTTGTCGTTCTGCTGGTCGTGGCCGTTCTGCACACGATCCGCTATGCCCGCCGTGTCCGCGCCAACCCCGACGACAGCCTGATGGCCGGGGATTCCCGCGAAGAGGCAAAGCGCGGGTCCTACCGCCACGATTTCTCGGCAGAGCCGATGCGGTTTTCCCGACGCCAGGCCTGGGCCGGGCTGGTGACACTGGGCTTTTTCGCGATCCTCGTCTGGGGCGTACTGACCCGTGGCTGGTTCATGCTGGAAATGGCGGGGCTGTTTGTCCTGATGGGCGTGGCCGTTGGGCTTGTCGCCGGGCTGAACACCGCACGCATCTGCGATGCCTTCAACGAGGGTTTCCGCGACGTGCTGATGGGCGCGATCATCGTCGGACTGGCCCGGGCCGTCGCGGTGATGTTCGAGCAGGGGCAGGTCATGGACACTCTGGTGCACGGCCTTGGCGGACTGGTCGGCAGCTTTCCCGACACGCTTTCGGCGGTGGGCATGTTCCTGTCGCAGCTCGGCTTCAACTTCGTCATTCCGTCGGGCAGCGGCCAGGCGCTTGTGACCATGCCGATCATGGCACCGCTTTCGGACCTGATCGGGGTGACACGGCAGAACGCGGTGCTGGCCTACCAGCTGGGTGACGGACTCTCAAACATCTTCTACCCGACCTCCGGTTACTTCATGGCGACCCTGGCGCTGGCCGGTGTGGGCTGGGATCGCTGGATCCGGTTCTTCCTGCCGCTCTTCGTGACCTGGATCGGCATCGCCATCGCCTTCCTGGTCTTCGCCCAGGCGACCAACTGGACCGGCTGATCCGGACCGACAGACCAGAGAACGGCGTGACCCCGGTCACGCCGTTCTCATGATGGCCGGCGCCGATCGCGAAAGCGCGCAATCACGCCTCCGGTCGGTTACGCCATTTCAAGATCGTCTTCGACATCCGGATCTTCTTCGAGGGGGGCCTCTTCGAAGTCTTCTGGCAGACTCAAAGCCGCCATCAGCTCCTCGCCGCTTTCAACGTCCAGAGCTCCAGCCTCGATGGCGGCATCATAAGCCTCCAGCACCTCGTCGGCATCCGCGAAGCCGCCTTCGGGGGCCTCGATCCGGAACAACTCGACGGGATAGCCTTCCTCGTGCAGTGTATAGAACCTGATGTCCACGATATCGGTGATATCGTAGCCTTCGATTTCGTTTTCGAAATAGGCCAGATAGTTTTCGAACGTGGGCTCCTGGTCTTCGGGCAGCGCCGGGTTGCCTTCGAAAGGTTCGCCAAAAATGGCAACGCCATCCGGCAAGCCGGTTTCCTCGTTTGTCCCGGTGCCGAAATACACCTTTTCAAATGTCGGCTCCTCGGGATCCTCCGGTTCCTCAGGCTCTTCCGGGTCGTCTGACACGGCTTTGATCGACCCCTCGTCCGTGGTCGTCGAGGTCGCACGGATGCCGACGACATCAATGTCGTCGATGCTTTCGGCATCCAGTTCAAGCGTGAGCGTGTCGCCTGCGGAAAGGTAGGTTTCCTTGTCTGCCGCATCGGGACCGAGGCCAGGATCACTGAGCGCCTGGGCCATGTCCCACTGGATATCCCCGTCTTCAAGCCGCGCACCGTTCATGTTGAGCGGTCCGTCGAGAGAGGCGCTCTCTCCGGAATAGTCGTCGTCGCCGAAGTAGATCGCATTCACATCCATCGCGCCTTCGAGAACCGTGATGTCCGCCATGATGGTTCCGTTATCCTCGAACAGGCTTACGGTGTAGGAAAGGCCGTCAAGTTCGTACGTGAAAACCTTAAGGTAGTCGGGCATAAGATCGTCCCCCAATCGCAGCCTGTTAAGGCAAGATTTTTCTTGATTTTCGAAATAACCAATGGACCCACGATGGGCCGGAATCGTGACAACGACAAAATTTTGCCATTTTTCGGCCACTTTTTGTTGGCTTCATACGGAAACAATACGTTTCCGGGATAGAGAACTCTTTCCATCGCAAAGGTCGCTCTCGCCTTCGCGGCCAGGACTCCCGTCCATCTGCATGTGCTCAGCGCAGGTTGATTCCGAACGTAACGCATTGCCCCACGCCTTCGGCGCCTGTTCGGCCCCTCCTAAGACCTTAGCACAGGTGCCGTGGCTCTGGCGCTTTGCTAGGATCGTAAGGTATACCAAGAGACCGGCGTTCAATGGGGAGGAGAACGTTGCCCGATACGGATCATCAACGGCATTTCGCCTCGGCGCTGATCGTGGACGATCATCCGCTGTTTTGCGACGCGCTGGCCATGACGCTCAAGACCGTGGCCGGGATCGAGGAGATCGAGACCGCCAGCCTGCTGGAAGATGCGCTGGACGCCCTGAGCGAAGGCGCGGAACCGGATGTCATCGTGCTGGACCTCAACCTGCCGGACGTGAACGGGCTGGACGGGCTGATCCGGCTCAAGACCGCAGCCGGGGCAATCCCGGTGGTCGTTGTCTCTTCGATGGCGGACAACCGCATGGTGACATCGGTGATGCGCGCGGGCGCCAAGGGATTCGTCCCCAAGCACAGCCAGCGCGGCGTCTTCCGCCAGGCCTTCGACGCGCTGGCCCGCGACGAGGTTTTTGTCCCCGAGGGCTTCGTCGACGTGGGCGATGCCGGCCAGCCGGCGGATTCCGGTGACGACGCGGTGTCGCGCCTGTCGACGCTGACCAATCAGCAGGCGCGCATCCTGCAACTGATCTGCGAAGGCAAGCTGAACAAGCAGATCGCCTATGACCTGTCCATCGCGGAAACCACCGTCAAGGCACATGTCACCGCCATCATGCGCAAGCTGGGTGTCCAGAGCCGCACCCAGGCCGTGCTGATCGCGGGCGAGGCCAGCTTTTCGAACCTCTTGCCAAGACAGCCGGACACTCCGTAATCTGTCCCGAATAAAGACAGAACACCTGGGGAGGAGAACCGATGGACGGAGGAGCCTCTCCGTCCGAGGGAGGTGTCGATAACGACGCCATTCTGCGGACAGCCCGCGCCGATTGCGACGCACCCGACCTGATCGACCAGCTTGCCGACGGGCTGGGCAACGGCCCCTTTGCCGTCGTGATGATCTTTTGCAGCCCCGCAACCCCCTTTCAGACGCTGGTAACGGGCCTGCAGTCCCGACTGGGCGATGCCCCGGTCATGGCCTGCACCACCGCCGGAGAGATCGCGATGGGCGCCGGTTACGTCGAGGAACAGGTGGTGGCGATGGCCCTGCCGCAGCGCTGTTTCGAGGCCGAGGTCCTGCTGTACGAGGACCTGGAAAACCTGCCCAGCCACGAGATGACCCAGCGCACCATCCGCGCCCGCGCCGAATTGGGCGCCCGCGCCCCAGAAATGACCGAGGAATTCGCCTTTCTCATGGTCGACGGGCTGTCGATGCAGGAGGACCGGCTGGCCTCGTCCCTGACCGCCGGGCTGGGACCGACACAGCTGTTCGGGGGGTCCGCCGGGGACGGGGTGCGGTTCGAACATACCTTCGTCGCCCTGAATGGCGTCTGCCACGAAAAGGCCGCTGTCATGGCGCTGGTGCGCAGCACCTGCCGGCTACGGGTGTTCAGCGTCAACCATTTCACCCCCACCGACCTGCGCATGGTGGTGACCCGCGCGGATCCCTCGCGCCGTTTGGTGCATGAAATCAACGCCGAACCCGCAGCACTGGAGCTTGGGCGCCTGCTGGGCAAGGACCCGCACCAGATCGACACCTTCACCTTTGCCGACAGCCCGATGGTGGTCCGCCTGGGTGGCAGCCACCACGTCCGCGCCATCAAGCGCGTGACAGAGGACGGCGCGCTTGAATTCTTTTCCGCCATCGACGAGGGGCTGGTGCTGACCCTTGCCGATGCAGCCCATATCGTCGACCACCTGGACCAGCAGCTAAGCGAACTGTCACGGACCGAACAGCCGGAGGCGATCCTTGCCTGCGATTGCGTCCTGCGCCGGATCGAGGCCGAAAAACGCCAGTTGAAACGGCCCCTTGACGATGTGTTGTCGCGGCACAGGGTCACCGGGTTTTCCACCTATGGCGAGCAGGTCAACGGGATGCATGTCAACCAGACCATGACCGGGGTCGCGATCTATGCACCGGAGGCTCCATGCAGGGAGACCTGACGCATTATCTGATCAATCCCAACGATCCACTTGAACGCCAGAACGAAAAGCTGCTCCGGATCAGCGAGGCGCTGATGCGCCGGGTCGAACAGGACACCGACCAGTCCGGCGCCGCCTATGCCCAGTTCGAACGCGCCGCCATGCTGGAGGACCAGGTGCGCCAGCGCACCCGCGACCTGGAATACACGCTTGACCTGCTGAACCAGTCCAATGCCGCCCTCGCCCGCGCCAAGCACGAGGCCGAACACGCCCGCAAGAACCTGGCCAACGCGATCGAGGCGGTGCAAGAGGGCTTTGCCCTGTTCGACAGCGCCGACAAGCTGGTGATGTGGAACAGCCGGTTCAGCCTGCCGCTGCACGACGTTCAGCCGCGCCTGGCCGAGGGGCTGCCCTTTGCCGACTACGTCGAGGCGGTCAGCGAAAGCCGGTTCCTGCAACTGCCCGACATCGTCAGCCCCGCGCAATGGGCCGAACAGCGGCTGAAGCGCCACAAGGACCGGCACGCGATCTTCAACGTGCGCCTGATCTGGGACCGCTGGCTGCAGGTCAGCGAACACCGCACGCCGGACGGCGGCACCGTCGTCCTGCAGACCGACGTGACCGACATCATGCGGCTGGAACGGCAGGAACGCGGCAAGCTGCTGGACAGCCAGGCGCGGATGCTGCGGGCGACGCTGGACCACCTCAACCAGGGGGTCTGCATCTTTGACCGCGATGCGCGGCTGGTGGGCTGGAACGACAAGATCGGCGAGATGCTGTCCCTACCCATCGCCACGCTGCGGCTGGGCGTGGATTTCGACCGGCTGATCGAACAGCTTGAAACCCGTTTCGACGCCGACGTGATGACCGCCGAGGAACTGCGCGCCTGGGCCCACCAGGACCGCGGGCGCCTGCCCCTGCGGTTCGAGATCCGTGCCGAAAGCAGCATCACGCTGGATGTCTTCGGTCAGGAAATGCCCGACCGCGGCTTCGTGATCTCATTCACCGATGTTTCCGTCGAACGCCAGGCCGCGCGGGCGCTGGAAGAGGCCAACGAACTGCTGGAACGGCGGGTGATGGAACGCACGCTGGAACTGGAAGATGCGCTGGTCACGGCGGAACGGGCCAACGCCTCCAAGTCGCGTTTCGTCGCGGCGGCCAGCCACGATTTGCTGCAACCGCTGTCGGCGGCCAAGCTCTATATCTCGGGGATCGCCGAGGGGGACGGCGATGACACCACCCAGCAACACGCCACCAAGGCGCTGAGCGCGATGGACAGCGTCGAAAAGATCATCGACGCCCTGCTGGACATCTCGAAACTGGATTCCGGCGCCGCCAGCCTGGACATCACCGCCGTCTCCGTGAACCAGCTCCTGCAGCGGCTGCACGATGAATTCGCCCCGCTCGCCGCGCTCAAGGGGCTGGACCTGCGCGTGGTTCCGGCCTCTGGCAGCGTGGCCAGCGACCCCGGCTTCCTGCGCCGCATCCTGCAGAACCTGATCGCCAACGCGGTGCGCTATACCGAAACGGGCCGCGTGCTTGTTGGTGCGCGGCGGCAGGGCAACACCATCCGTTTCGAGGTCTGGGACACCGGGCCCGGGATTGCGGAAGACGACCAGGAACGGATTTTTCGCGAGTTCGAGCGGCTGGACAGCAAGAGCAGCGTGAACGAGGGGCTGGGCCTGGGTCTGGCCATCGTGGAACGCGCCTGCGCGCAGCTGCGCCATCCGCTTGGCGTGAGTTCGGAACTGGGACGCGGCACGCGGTTCTTCTTCAGCGCGCAGCGGGTGAACGGCCCGAACGAGATGCCCACACCGCGCAAAAGCCCCGCGGCGCGGCAACGCCTGCGCGATAGCGGCCTGATCGTGCTGCTGGTGGAAAACGACGAAGAGCTGCGCCGCGCGCTGGGCCTCTTGATCGAACGCTGGGGCGGCAGCGTGCTGGACGCCGGAAGTGTCGAGGAGGCGCGCGCGCTGCTGCACGACATCGGCATTCTGCCGGACGCGCTCCTGGCGGATTACCACCTTGGCGAGGGGCAGGACGGACTGGCGCTGGTCCGGCAGCTGCGGGCGCGCGATCCGGCCCTGCCAGCGCGCCTGATGTCGGCCAACCGGTCGACCGAGCTGCGCCAGATGTGCGACGCGGCGCAGACGGTGCTGATGACCAAGCCGATCAACACCGAGGATCTCGAGGATTTCCTGTACTCCGCGACCATGCGGGGCACGCTGACCCCGCCCTGACCCGGCAGGATCACCGCAAGACGATCAGCGCAGCGCCACCGCCTGCCCTTCGCCCAGACCGGCAAGGGCGTCGCTGACGATCAGCCGTCCGGCCGCGCCGGGAATGCGCGCGATGGTCTCACGCGGGCCGGTCTTGAGGATCTCGACCGCGACCTCCTGCAGGGTGGCGCCCTCTTCATCGACAAGGAAGATCGTGTCGCCATTGGTCAGCGCGCCGGTCGGAATCTCGAAGGTGTCGTCGCTTGCGTCCAGCATCGCCTCGACCTCGACCGCCTCGTTCAGGAACAGGTCGGGGGCGCAGGTCTCATCGACCTCGATGGTAGCCTTGACGAACTGGTTTTCCAGGTCCGCCTCGGTGTCGAACCGGGTGATCGTCCCGGCGCAGACCTGGCCGTTCACGCGGGTTATGCGCACGCCGGAGCCGTCGGAGATCCCGGTCGGGCCGCTTTCGGACAGGCGGCTGATGAGGATGAAGACATCCACCGATTTCTCGCTGGGGGCATAGATCTGCGCGGCGCGTTCCCCGGCCGAGACACAGTCGCCCACGTTGGTTTCGAACCCCACCAGCACCCCGTCGATGGGTGCCGTCAGCACCAGCTGTTCGTGGTTGAGCTGCGCTGTCTGCAGGTCAAGCTGCCCGATCTCATGCGCGATCTCGGCGCGGCGCTTGGCGGCGCGGGCGGTGGCGATGGCCTCTTGCGCGCGGTCGGCGGCAAACTGCGCTTCCATGAAGCGGCGCTCGACCCCTTCCATCGTGGTCTCGTTGATCAGGCCCCGGCCCAGCATGGTGCTGTTGCGCTCGTACTCGGCGGTGGTCAGGTCCAGCTCCTGCTGGCGGCGCTTGTCGTCGGCAATGGCGGACTGGATGTCCAGCTCGCGTTCCTCGATCGTGGCGGCCAGTTCGGCAACCCGCGACTCGGCGGTGCGCAGCGCAAGCATCGACCGCTTGTCATCCAGCCGCACCAGCACTTGCCCGGCGGTGGCGACGCGCGCGCGCTTGGCCTTGTCCGAGACCTCGACCACGCAGCCGCCTGCCTCGTAGGAAAGGCCCAGCATGTCGCTGGCCTGCACCGTGCCAAAGAAGGTATCGGTGGTAACCGGCTGTTCCGATGTCAGCCGCATCGTGTCGACCTGGATCGGCGTGGCATCTTGGGCAAACCCGGCCACCGGCATCATCAGCGCCAGCGCCCCGGCGCCTGCAAATGCACGCCAGGACCGCTTGAACTGGATGTCTGTTATCATCCTGAAACCTCTTTTCCCTGTTGAACGCCGCGGTCCGTCTTTTGTCCTGCGAACGGCGGCCCGGATCCGCGAAAACCATAGCGCATCCGGCGCGATTGTCGCGGTTTCGGCACGGAATACCAGCGCCTTGTCACGGCAAAGTGTCAATCCGTGCCGATTTGGCGGACTAAGTCGGTCACGCTGCCGTCGCGGTATTCGCTGATGGCAACCACCCGTCCCCCGGCCCGGGGCGGCACCGGCTGGCGCGCGGCAGTGGCGGCCTCACGGGCCAGGACCTCTATCGGGCGCAAGCGCAGGCCGGCGCTGTGCAGCCGTTCCGCCAGCTCTGTCCGCGCCGGGTTCACCGCCAGCCCCGCCTCTGTCACCACAACGTCGATCGTCTGGCCCGGCGTGGTCAGCGTACCGACCTGCGGCACGATCTTGGCAAAACCGGCGGCCGTCAGGCGCGTGGTCACGATGGACAACTGCGCGCCCGCCGCCGTGTCCGCGTGACCGCCAGACCCGCCGATCAGGACACCACCCGCCCGGGTGGTCACGTTGACGTTGAACTCCAGATCGACCTCTGCCGCGCCCAGCACCACTGCGTCGACCCGGTCGACCACCGCGCCGCCGATATGCGGTGCGGCATAGGTGGCCGCCGACATCGCCTGGTGCCGGGGATCGTCCCGGTAAGACCGCACGGCCTCGAGGTCAAAGCACTGCACGTCCAGCAACCCGCGAAAGAGCCCCGCGCGCAGCATCTCGACGTGAAACCCGGTGATCCCGCCGGAACAGAAGCTGCCGGTGACGCCCCTCTCTGCCATCTGGCGGCCCACCGCAGCAGCGGTCGCCAGAGAGGCGCCCCCGGCGCCGGTCTGGAAGGAAAACCCGTCGTTCAACAGCCCGCTGGCGGCGATGGTGCGGGCTGCGCTGTCAGCAATGGCCAGGCTGACCGGGTCCTCTGCCGGGCGCGTGGTGCCCGAGGCGATGCCCGACGGATCACCGATGCGCGGCACCTGCACGACGTGATCCACCTGCCCCTGCGGGATGTCGATGGCGGGCGCCGGGTAAGGCACCAGCGTATCGGTGATGGCCACTGTGCGGCGGGCGACCGCGACATCCGTCATCGGGTATCCCAACGTGCCGCAGGCGGTGGTGCCCATGCTGCCCGAGACATTGCCCATCTCGTCCGCGACCGGTGCGGCGACAAAGGCCGCGTCTATCACGAAGTCCCCCGCATCCAGCGCCCGCGCCCGACCACCATGCGTCATCAGGATCGCCGGCAGGGGCAGCACCCCGGTCGAGATCGCCTCTCCCACCGGACCCGAGATGAAGGCCGCCGAGATGCGGGAGACGGTGCCGTTCCGGATATGATCGACCAGCGGCGCGTGGACCGGAAAGAGGGAACTGGCCGCCACATGCAGGTCCTTCAGCCCCCGGCGGGCCAGCGCCGCCATGACCATGTTCAGCACCGCATCGCCATTGCGCAGATGATGATGGAACGACACCGTGGCCCCGTCGCGCAGATCACAGGCGGAAATCGCCGCATCGAGATCCGCCAGCAGCTTGGTCATGCGCGGACCACGCGTGACACCCGCGGGCCTGTAGGGGCGCAGCGCGCCATAACCGGGAAGATCGGGCGGCAGATCGGTCATCGTCTCTCTCGTCAACTTGGGCGCTTTACCGTCGGCCCCGGGGGGCTACTCTGGGACAGGCCACACCGACCTGCAACAGGAGCCCGGACATGACACCACAGCGCATTCCCGAAACCGTCTTTCACACTCGCCAGCGCAACGAGGCCCTGGGCGGCGACAACCCCTATGAATGGAAGGACGTCACCAGCGCCGAACTGTTCGACCGTCAACGCGTGGTGCTGTTTGCGCTGCCCGGGGCCTTTACGCCCGCCTGTTCCGAGACCCACCTGCCGGGCTACGAACGCCACTACGACGCGTTCCGCGCCCGGGGGATCGACCGCGTGATTTGCCTGTCGGTCAACGACGCCTTTGTCATGCATCAATGGGCGCGGGCGCAGGGGATCGAAAAGGTCATGATGCTGCCAGACGGCAACGGCGATTTCACCCGGCTGATGGGCATGCTGGTCGACCGGTCGGCACAAGGCATGGGCCTGCGCAGCTGGCGCTACGCGATGCTTGTCGAAGACGGCGAGATCACCGCGCTGTTTGCCGAACCGGGGGTGAAAGACAATCCGCCCGGCGTTCCCGTGAAGGTTTCCGGGGCAGAAACAATGCTGGCCCATCTCGAAGGCGGGTGAGAGCACCAGTTCGAGGCCTACCCCAAAGGATAAGAATTTCTCCCTATACGGTATTGAATGTGTCGGTTGCGTCACAACGCGCCGCGAGGCGAGTCACGCCGGTTTTGCTTTTTTTGGCGAAAAGCCAAGCCTTGATAAACAGTTAACGCGCGTCCTTCGAGAGCGGGAAAAACCGCCCCGGCGCAATCAGGCAACACTGGCAACCAAGAGCAGAGAACAACATGTCTCCAAGGACCACGGTCTCCGATCCGGAGGACCAATTCGCTTGGTCGTCCAGGTCTTCGAATTGGAACTCCGAAGGTATCCGCACAAAGCTGCAGGTCATATTCGACGACGGGCGCAGCCTAGAAAAATTCTTCCACGAGGGCACCCCATATCTCCAGGTGATGCAGGACGGCGGCGACGTCATGCCCTGGACTTCCGTCACCAAGAGTTTCAGCGAAACCGGCCAGCAGCTGAGCCGCGTGGTCGAACTGGACAACGGGCTGGAGGTCAAAATCCTGCTGTCCGACGGAGCGCCGGTGTCCAAGGTGATCACCGACCGCATGGACGGCAACCCCTGGAACAGCATCACCCTGTCGCTGGACGGCAACCGCAAGATCCTGCAGCGCGTGATCGACTACGACGACGGAAAGCTGCAGATCGAGAACCGGGCCGATGGCCTGCCGGTGTCCCGGGTCATGTCCGATGCCGAGGACGTCGAGCGTTGGGATACGATCGAATACGGCTTTGACGCCGAGGGGCGCGTGACCAGCCGGACGACGATCTTCGACGACGAAAGCGAATTGCTCGTCAGCGTCATCCACGGCACCGAGAACGCCGACAACCTGCCCGGGACCGAGTGCGAAGACGATACTCGCGGCTTTGCTGGCGAGGATACGATCGACGGAGGGCTTGGCCGGGACTTCATGCGTGGCGGGGACGATGCCGACACCTTCGTCTTCGACAGCATCGACGACAGCGGCGCCACGAAGGGCACCAGCGACCGAATCCTGGATTTCGAACAGGGCGTGGACACGATCGACCTGTCGGACATGATCCCCGAGACCTTCTCCTTTATCGGGACCGCCAATTTCACCGGGACCAACCAGGTACGGGTGCAGGAGATCGCAGGCGGGCTGAGCATCGTCGAGATCAATGTCGACGCCGACCTGGCCGCCGACAGTGCGATCCGCCTGCCGGACGTGAGCGGATTGACGAGCGACGATTTCATCCTCAGACCGCAACGGAAACGAAACGCCGGCCCCGCCCCCGGCCAGGATCGTGTCATTGCCGCCCAGCCCGTCCGGCGCATTGGACCCGTTCCCGCCGGTCAGCAGGTCGGGCCCCGCAGTCCCCGGGGGAGGCGTGACGGCGGGCGTGGCATAGTCGGAGTTCTCCGCGACATGCGGCACGACACCGTTGGCCCACGCCCAGTCGGCAAAGGCCTGCGGATCCAGAGTGCTGTCCCATGACCGTTCGACGGCAAGAAAGTCGTGGCCCGGCACCCAATGCGTTCCATTGGCCAGGACATCCCCCAGGCGCCACCGAACTGGGTTTCCATCAACAGGGGGTCGATAGCGCCGAAATGGGCAAGCGTCGCGGCGGCGACCGGTTGGCCGCTGTTCCAGCCGATGTAGGGCCCGGAATTCACCGCGACCTAGGCGTTGGGCAAGACCTCCCGAACCGCCGTCACGATGGCGGCAACAAACGCCATCACGCGCTCCGCGGCATCCGCCATGTCGTAGCCCAGATCCTGTGACGCCGCCTCGTAATAGCGGCCCACATCGTCCAGAAAGACCCCGCTGTATCCCAAGCCGCCTTGTGCCACGGGCGATACCATCCGGACCGCCTCGTCCATGACCCGCTGTTGCCAGGCCGGATCGTTGCAATCGACTATGTACCTTGGGCGATCGTGGTGGTCGAACCGTCCTCGTTCTCGATTTCGGAGGTCGTGTAGTCGTGGTTGTTCTTCAGCCAGGGTGGTGGCGATGCGCCGTCAAGAACGGGGCCCACGTCGCGGTTGTCCGGGTCATCGTAGCCCACCCAGCTGTCGTTCCAGTAGGTCCGGTAGTGGTTCGTCACCGCGACGTTCAGATAAGCGATCACCCTGCGCCCCTGTGCTTGCAGCACGTCCACCTCTGCGGGCAGCAGCGTCAGCGCTTAGTCGGACTCGCTGCCGGCCTCGATGATGACCAGGTCGCCGGTGCTGGATTGCAAGCTGGCAAACGTCGGGGTTCCAAGGTCAAGAGTGAACTCTGAAATCAGGGGCATCGCACCAACGGTCACTCGGACATCAATCGGAACCAGAGTGTGTGGAATCGCATCCGCCGATCAAGCGGTTTCCGGCTGTGGCCTAGGTCCCGGGGGTCTGCGTGCTGCGCGGCATCAGGTGGCTGCGTGCTTCCTCGTCCCATGTGCCCTGCGGCTTACCCAGGTCCTTGCCCACGTCATAGCCGCGACGCAGGCCCGGGCGGGTTTTCATCAGGTCATACCAACGGCGCACGTTAGGGAACTCGTGCAGGTCGATCTCCTGCTTGCGGTAGGTCACGACCCAGGGCCAGGTCGCGAAATCGGCAATCGAACAGGCGCCGCAGATGTAGTCGCGCCCCTCCAGTCGGCGATCCAGCACGCCATAAAGCCGCAGCACCTCGGTCGTGTAGCGTTCCAGGCCGTAGGGGTTCGGTTCCGGGGCGTAGAACTTGAAATGGCCCGCCTGACCGAACATCGGCCCGACCCCGGCGGCCTGCCACAGCAGCCATTCCAGCACCTCGGTCCGCCCGCGCAGGTCACGGGGCAGGAACTGGCCGGTCTTCTCGGCCAGGTAGATCAGGATCGCGGCCCCCTCGAAGACCGATATCGGCGGCCCGCCGCCTTCGGGCGCATGGTCCACGATGGCCGGCATCCGGTTGTTCGGGCTGATCTTCAGGAACTCCGGGTCGAACTGTTCGCCGCGCAGGATGTTGACCGGCACCACGCGATAGTCGAGCCCCATCTCCTCGAGCGCGATGGAGATTTTCCACCCGTTGGGCGTGGGCCAGAAATGGGCGTCGATCATGGGCTGTCCTGCCGGTTGACTGTCCTGCCCCAACCGCTACCCAATAACGCGCAACCCGGCAAGACGACCGTCCGGCCCGGAAATCGCCAATGGGGACCGCGCGCCCCGCCAACCGGAGACGCTGATGAAACTCTATTTCGCCCCCGACACCCGCGCCGTGCGCACCGCCTGGCTGATGTACGAACTGGGGCTGGATTTCGAATTGCACCGCTTCGAGAAACTGGGCGATCCGGCCATGCGCGCGCCCGAGTTCCTGGAAATCAGCCCGAACGGCCGCATTCCCGTGCTGGAGGACGGCGACGTGCGGATCTTTGAATCGCCTGCCATTGCAGAGTACCTGGTGGCGCGCCACGGACAGGGCAAACTGGTGCCGCCGGTCGAGTCCCCGGCCTTTCCGCAATACCTGCAATGGCTGCACTACGGCGAGGGCATGATCATGGGGCCGATGAACAACTACGTCGTGGAAACCATCATCCTCAAGCCCGAGCGCCGGTCCGAGGAACATGCCAAGCGCGCGCTGAAGCTGATGACTCGCATGGTGCAGACCGTGGATGTCCACATGGCGGATCGCGACTACCTGGCCGGGGATTTCACCGCCGCCGACACGATCACCGGCCATGCCTGCATCATGTGCGAGAAATTCGGCGTCGATGTCTCGGGGATGCCCAATCTCAAGGCCTATGTCGACCGGCTGCAGGCACGGCCCGCGGCGCAAAAGGCCTTTGCCCTCTAGTCTCTCGCGCCCTCGCTGCATCAGGCGGGGGCAAATGCCGACCAAGGTCTGGCACCTCCGGTGGTCCGGGGCTATGCCTCTGGCCAAGGCTACTGACTTTCAGGTGGGATCACGATGACAAAGCGCTTTGCAATGATGCTGGTGGCCCTGGCCATGCTGGCGATCGGCGGCTGCACCACCGTCAGCCCGGAATTCGGGCAAAGGGACATCGACGCGCTGGCGGCGGAAATCCGGGGCCTCGGCCCGAATGTCGACCCGCGTGAGGCCGACCGCGCGGCGCGGATCGCCTACACCTATTCCCGCCAGCTGACGCAAGAGTACGGCATCACCGACCCGCCGCTGATCCATAACGCCAAGGTCCACAGCGGCGAACGCGAACGGGGCCTTTGCAACCACTGGGCCGAGGACATGCACCGCCGCCTCAGCCAGGAGAATTTCCGGACACTCTCGGTCCTGCGCGCGATCTCTCCGCGCTCGCCCTTCCGGATCATCCACCACACGGCAGTTGTCAGCCCGCGCGGCGGCACGATCTATGACGGCGTGGTGCTGGATCCCTGGCGCAACGGCGGTGCACTGCACTGGCAAAAGACCCGTGCCGACGACCGCTATGACTGGCGCCCGCGCCCTGAGGTCCTGAAGGAAATGCTGGCGGCGAAACGTGCGCGCGAGGCGGCGCGGACGCGCTGATCGCCTATTGGCCCGACCCGCGCTGCATGTTGCTCAGCTTGACCCGGGCGCGCGCCGCAAAGGCGCCGTTGGGGTATTGGCCAAGATAGGCGCGCAGACCCCGTTCACCTCGTGCCATGTTCCAGGTTGCAGCCTCCGCCGCCGAGACAGCATTGCTCGCCCGTCTGGGCCGCGGGACGCTGGGCGCCGGTGACTGCGCCGCATCCTTTGACAAGCGCGCAACCTGCGCCGCATCCAGGTAGCCGGTCGGATCGGTGCCGCTCTGCCGTTGCCAGGCGGTGATCGCACCGCGTGTGCCGGGGCCAAATATCCCGTCGATACCGCCTGTTCGGTGCCCCAGCCGGGTCAGGCTGCGCTGAATCTCGCGGCGCGCGGTCGCATCCAACGCCAGGGACGCCTCTGCCTCTGCCGGGCTGATCGCAGGTGCGCCGTCACGCATTTGCAAAGCCGCCTCGGCGTGAAGGCCTTGCGGATAGCTGTCCAGGTACGCCTGGAACGCCCCGCTCTCGACGGCGCGCTGCCAGGCCGTCTCGTCCAACAGGGCGATCCGATCCCGGGCGGCGGCCTGTTCCGCCTCACTCGGGGGGCGCACCTCGGTATGGGTAAGTACCGCCAGTCCATCGCTTGCGTGACCGGACAGCGACAGCCCGTACCAGTCGGCGGATTTCTCAAGCGGCAAGGCCGGTTGCGCCATTTCACGGGCGGCGAACTCTGCCACCTTGGCGGCGGGACCACGGATGACGGTCACGCCCTCGGGAATCTCCAGCGCCTCAAGGGCGGTCGCCTCGCCGGCCTCGCCGAGCACAAGGAAGGCCCGGCGCGGGCTCTGGGCCAGCACCTCCAGCACTGCCGCCAGCGACAGGCCCGCAGCCTTGGACGTCTCCCGGCCCGCCGGGCGCAGGACTGGGCCGCCGTCGACGGAGGCGAACTGGCCCGACAGCACTACGATCAGCGGCGTCTCGCCCTCGTCGATCGCGGCCACGAACCCGTCCAGCGCCTGCTGCATCGCCACGGCCCCGCCATTGGCCAGCTGTTCGACCTCTTGCCCGCGCAGGCGCAGCGCCCTGGCCACGGCCTGCACCGCGTCGGGACCGAAGGCCGTCACCGTCTCGCCATAGCGCGCGTTTCCAATCACCAGCGCATCGCCGGTGGTGAACTCGGCCCAGGCCGGCGCCGCCGCCAGAAATCCCGCCAGTGCCAGTCCCGCTGTTCTCATCACCTCTGTCCCTTTGCCGTTGCCCCGAGTCGGGCCGCACACACCGGCCCTGCCCCGAGCCTAGCGAAGCGATTCCGATCCGTCGACGCCCCGGCGGGCGGCGTCACAGGAGCGAGGACAGGCCGGTCCAGATCAGCCGGATCGAGATCAGGATCAGCACCACGTCCAGCACCCGGCGAAATCCGTGATCGCTGAGCCGGTCCAGGATCATGCGTCCGCCCAGTGTGCCCAGGAACCCGGCCAGGATCATCGCTGCCAGGAATCCCAGCCAGGGACCGAAGGCAAACCCCAGCAGGCCGAAGGCCAGCACCTTGGCCAGATGCTGCGCCGTCATGAAGGCGGCGTGGCTGGCGACATGTGCCTGCCGCGGCAGGTTCAGCGACTTGGTGAAATTGGCGACAAAAACCCCGGTGGCGCCAAAGAACATGGTCAGGAAACTGGAAATCAGCCCGGTCACGACCGGCAGGCGCGACAACCATGCGGGCGGCTTGCTGAGCACCGACCAGATCACGAAACCGCCGACGCCGATCAGGATGGCCCCCGGCGGCAGGTTGACCACCAAGGACCCGCCCAGCGCCACGCCGATCACCGTGCCGACCAGGAAGGTCAGCACCGGCGGCCAATGCACATGGCGAAAGAGCACCGCCAGCCGCAGCGCGTTCGACCCCACCTGGATCACCCCGTGCACCGGGATCAGCGCCGCCGGGGGCATGACGCTGGCCATGACCGCCAACAGCAGGGCGCCCCCGCCGATGCCCAGCGCGACGGTGATGAAGGAAGAGACAAAGCTGACCGCGACCAGAATCCAGAAGGTCGCCGGCTCCAGCCCGGCGTAGAAAAGCTCTGTCACTGGCCGCCCCGGGCCTCGGGGTTGATCATGTGGATCGGCGCGCCCTCGGCATAGGCGTTGATCTGGTCGTAGATGTCGGCGAACTGCATATCCAGCTCATCCTCGGTGACGTAGCCGATATGCGGCGTCGCGATGACCGAAGGGTGATTGACCAGCGGATCCTTGGAATCGGTCAGCGGTTCCGTGTCAAAGACATCCAGCGCCAGCCGCCCGGGGCGCCCCGCCTCCAGTGCCTTGTCCAGCGCACCCGGCGCGACAAGGCCAGACC
Source organism: Antarctobacter albus (assembly GCF_900101505.1). Classification (GTDB taxonomy): domain Bacteria; phylum Pseudomonadota; class Alphaproteobacteria; order Rhodobacterales; family Rhodobacteraceae; genus Antarctobacter; species Antarctobacter albus. The sequence goes on along the minus strand of NZ_FMZI01000022.1, from coordinate 28,878 downwards.
GCGAGGTGTTGATGAAGCTGGCCGAGGGCTTCATGCTCAGCAGATCCTCGGCGGTGATGATTCCGCGCGTCGCCGGTTTCAGGCGGACATGCAGGCTGACAAAATCACTGTCGGCGAAGAATCTGGCGCGATCGGGGGCCAGTTCCACGCCATCGGCCCGGGCGCGGGCGCGCCCCTCGTCCGACCCCCACCACCAGACTTTCATCCCGAAGGCCTGCGCATAGACAGCAACCTGTTTCGCGATCCGCCCATAGCCATAGAGGCCCAGCCGCCGCCCGGCGAGCGTCTGACCAACCCCCATCTGCCAGTGACCCGCGCGCAGGCTGGCCATCTGCTGCGGGATCTGTCGGGCAGAGGCCAGCATCAGCGCAAACGTCAGCTCTGACGCCGCCACCGAGGGCGTGTCTGAATGCATGTTGGAACAAAGCAGGACGCCGTTTGCTGTACAGGCCGGTACATCGACATGCGGATAGACGCTGCGCTGCGAGATCAGCTTCAGCCCCGGCAGCCGATCCAGCAACGCGGCGGTGACCGGGGTACGCTCTCGGAACAGGACCAGCGCCTCGGCCTCTTGCAGGCGGCGGGCCAGGGTGTCGATGTCTTCGGTGTGGTCGGTCCAGACCGTGACCTCATGGCCCTGCAGCCGGGCAAAGCTGGGCAAGGTGCGCAACGTGTCGAACCAATCGTCGAGGATATGGACCTTCATCGGCTCGCCACTCCTTGATCCGCGTCAGCGGCACGCGGTGTCGGATCAATCGGGGCGGTGCGGGTGCCAACCCGGAAGGTCTGGGACAACATGGAAACCTCCAATTATGTATGCGACGGTATACCGATTGACTCGCTCCGCCAAGTCATTTGATCCCGTGCGAGCGCCTGATCACCGGAGAGACCACCTGGTCGCTCACGGGAAAGTCCAGGACCGTCGGTCGGGGATCGGCGGCGAACGCCTTAACCAGGCCCGGCAGATCGGCCAGGTCCGTGACGCGCGTGCCCGCCGCGCCAAAGCCACGCGCGATGGCGGCCAGATCGGTCTGGCCAAAGACCGCCCCCGCATCCGACAGGCCGTCGGCCCGCAGCTTGTGGATTTCCGAGCCATAGGCCCCGTCGTTCAGGACCACCGTCAGGATCGGCAGACGATGGCGAACGTAGGTTTCCAGCTCTTGCACATGCATCAACAAGCTGCCGTCTCCATCGAACAGGACAACTGGCACCTCCTTGCAGGCCGCCGCGACCCCCATCGCGAAACTGGTGCCATTGCCGATGGCGCCAAATTCGCGGATCGTCAGGAATTCGTCATAGGGCCGGTTCATCTGCGCGAAGAAATAGGAACAGTGCCCCGATGAATTGACCATCTGCCAGCCTTGCGGCAGGGCCGAGTCCAGCGCAGCCACCACGTCACGAGGATCGTGCTGACCGGGGGCGATGTCGAAACGCGCGCTGTCGGCGGGTTCGGACGCGATGCGCCGGGCAAGATCCTCTCCCCTCTGGCGGGGCTGGCGGGCTGGTACGGCCCCCATCAGCGCCTCGGCCCCAAGGCGCGCATCGGCGCGCAGGTGCAGGTCGGCGGCCAGGCGCCCCTGGCTCTGGCTGACCGGGTCGACGTCCACCTGCAGGACCCGCGCCCGGGGCCACAGCTTGCCCGCATCGGCATTGTGCCGCGCCAGGGAACAGCCCAGCGCGATAATCAGGTCGGCCTCGCCCATCACCTCCCGCGCAATTGCCGGGGAAAAGCCCCCCGCCACGCCGAGGCAGCAGGGATCCCCATGCAGCAGTCCTCGGGCCGGAAGGGTCGTGGCCGTGGGCGCGTCCAGGTGCCGGGCCAATGCATGGATGGCCTCACCCGCCCCGGACTCGACCGCACCCATGCCAGCCATGACGATGACCCTCTCGGCATTGGCCACGGCTGGCGTGATGCGGGCAAGATCATCCGGGTTGGGCGGGATCGGGCCTGCCGCAGGGATCAGGTTGGCCGAGGGCGCGGGCAGGTCGTCGGGCCCTTCCCAGGGCAACTCCTGCAAATCGAACGGCAGCCCCACGACAACCGGACGCCGTTCCCGACGCGCCTGGGCAAAGGCATCGCGAATCACGACGGGCATCCGCGCGGGCCAATGTGCCGCGACATAGGCCGCGCCGCAGGCGGTGACAAAGGGCGCCTGGTCGATGGCCTGGTTGTACCAGCCCGCCTTCAAGGGCGCCTCTCCGGCAAGGACCACCAGGGGCAGATGCGCCCGCACGGCGGCGGGCAGCGCCGTCATCAACTGCGTGACACCCGGCCCGCAGGTCACGGTAGCCAGACCAACGCCCCCGGTCTTGCGCGCATGGGCCATTGCCGCGGCCACGGCGCAATGTTCGTGCCGGACGTAGATGAACCCGCAGCCTTCTTCTGCCAGGCGCGTCGCCAACGCCATGTTGGCATCCCCCAGAAGGGCAAAGCAGGTGCCGGGGTTCTCTTGCGCGATGGTGCGGGCCAGGATGTCGTAGGTATGGATCATGCGCCGCACCAGACCGTTTCCGGGACCAGCACCTCTCCGCGTGCGATCAACCGGGCGGTGCGCGTCACCCCGGCAGATCGGAAGTTGAAGCCGCCGTCCCGGTCATACCGCACGCGCACATCCATCACGCCCATCGGGTGTTCGATCCGCACGGTCACCGGGCTGTCCGCAAAGGGGCGGGTCAGACCCTCGGCCACGGTGCCGGGCGCCAACGCGCAGGCGGCCAGACATTGTGAGCCGGTCACCGCCAGCGTCGGGTGGGTCGTCCAGGGCATGAAGTAGCGGGCGCAGAAATGCCCCTCGCCCTGCGGGGCGGCCAAGAGGCCGATCTTGGGGGTCACGGATTTGGACACATCGCCAAAGCCCATGCGCCGGCCTGCTTCCAGCCGGACCGCCTCCATGCGCGCAAACAGGTCCGGCATGGCGTCCAGTTCGTCCAGGGTCTCGTGGCCTGTGATACCGAAATCGGCGGCGCGGGCGATCATCATCGGCATCGCCACATCAACAAGGCTGACCTCGATCCCGTCGATTTCTTCCCGAGCCTTGCCCGTGGGGAACAAGGCGCCTGTCCGCGATCCCACCACGTCGAGAAAGTTCAGGGCCACAGGGGCCGCGGTGCCCGGCACGCCGTCGATGGCGGTGTCTCCGTCATAGCTGACCACGCCGCCGGGGGTCTGGACCTCTGCCTCGACCAGGGCGCCGGTGTTGACGGCACGGATGCGCACCGGCGTTACACCGTCCTGCGCCGGAATCATGCCCATCTCGATCGCGGCCGGGCCGACACCCACCAGGATGTTGCCGCAGGTGGGCGCGTAGTCCACCAGTTCCTCCTCTACCGCGACCTGGGCAAAGAAATAGTCCACGTCGGCCTTGGGATCGTCGGAGGGCGACAGCATTGCGACCTTGGTCGTCACCGCGTTGCCGCCACCGATGCCGTCGATGTTGCGCGGGTTGCCCGCCCCGACGACAGAGACAAGGACACGGGACAACCGGTCACGATCCTGCGGCAGGTCGGCGGCATTGAAATAGGGCCCGCGCGAAGTGCCGCCGCGAAGGAAAAGGTAGGGAATGGCGGTCTGAGTCATGTCGCGGCGTCCTCGATCAGGCGGGTCAGGGTGTGGGTGAAGGCGGCGGTGCCCAGCGCTCCGCCAAGGTCGGCGGTGCGCGTCTCTGGCGCGGCCAGCGCAGTTTCCAGCGCATCGCGGATCAGGGCAGCCGCGCGGGGCTGGCCCAGGTGATCCAGCAGCATGGCCGCCGATCCGATCAATGCACCGGGATTGGCGCGGTCCTGTCCGGCAATGTCGGGGGCCGATCCGTGCTGCGCCTGCGCAACCGCATGGGTGGCACCGTGGTTCAGCGAGGCGCCCAGCCCCAGGCCGCCCGCCAGCTCGGCGGCAAGATCGCTCAGGATGTCGCCGTACATGTTCGTCGCCAGCACCACGTCGAACCGCGCCGGGTCACGCACGAAATGCGCGGCGGCGGCATCGATCAGGATCTCCTCGACCTCGACCTCGGGATGATCGGCGGCAACGGCACGGGCCTCTTCCAGGAACAGCCCATCCGAAACCCGCAGCACGTTGGCCTTGTGAATGACGGCAACCCGGCCCCCACGCCGGGCGGCAAGCTCAAACGCGGAGCGCGCGATCCGGCGAGAGTTCTCTCGGGTGATGCGCCGGATCGCCAGCGCAACGTCCGGTGTGGGCATGAACTCGCCCGGCCCCATGTGCATGTTGCGATCGGCATAGAAGCCTTCGAGGTTCTCACGCACCACCACCATGTCGACCTTGGCCGTCACGGGGCGCGGCACCGCCGGATGCGACCGCGCGGGCCGGATGTTGGCATAAAGCTCCAGCGCGCGGCGCAGCACGCCTGAGGGGTTGCGCCCGCCCTCGGCCACCGGCGGATAGGCATTGTGCGACACCGGGCCAAGGATGACGCCGTCGGCGGCACCGGCCCTGTCGATCACGGCCTTCGGGATGGTCGTCCCCTCATGGGCCAGTGCGGCAAAGCCGATCTCCGCTTCCGGCAGATCCACCGCCACGCCGGCCCGGGCGCAGGCCGCCCGGACGACAGCCTGCGTCGATGCCACGATCTCGGGGCCGATGCCGTCACCCGGAAGACACAGCAGGGTCAACGTCATGTCAGCGGCCACGGCAGATTGACGTAGCTCTGCAGCAGGCCCGGCGGGAAGTCCCGGTTAAGCATCCCGGCGAGGAAGCAGATGAAGGCGATGCCCGCCGCCGTCAGCCCAAGGCTCCAGACCCAGTTCAGCCCGGCGCGCACCCGGAAGAAGGCCACCATGAACAGCGCCAGCGCCAGCACGAAGCCCAGCAGCGAAGTCAGCAGCAGCAGCGCCCCGAACCAGGCCAGCGTCCCCCAGAGCGAGTGCGGTGCCTCCGCATCCTCGCCCGAGGCCTCGCGGTCGGCAAAGATCTCGTCTCCTTCGCCGGCCATCATCATCCGCACCAGCAGCGCAACCAGCGCCAGAAGGCCGACGCTTGCCACCGCCAGCGGAAAGATTTTGTCCGAGATCATGTTGATGGAATAGGCGTTGATCCAGGCCGTCCCGACATAGGCCAGAAGCGCCAGCAGGAAGATCAGCGGCGCGCGCTTGGACCCGGTGGCCACGTCACCCTCGGAACGGATCTGCTTGGACTGACGGATGCCAAAGTAGACGGACACCACGGTCAGCAGCGCGATCACGATCACGATGGGCGTTGCGACATAGCCCAGCCCCTCGGCCCAGCCCTGCTTGAACTTGAACCCGGCGATCTGGTTGGCGTTGGCCGAGAAATTCTCGGCCTGCGTCGAGAGGACGAAGCCGATCAGGAAGGCCGGGCGCGACCAGTCGAACCGGCGCAGGAAGATGCCCAGCAGGCCGATGGCAAAGAGAGCCACCAGGTCGCCCAGCGACTGCCGCGACTGAAAGGCCGCAAAGGCGATCATCATGAAGAGGAACGGCGCCAGCAGGGTAAAGCGGATCGTGGTCAGCCGCGCGATGGGGCCGGACAGGCCGATGCACAGGCCCGCCCCCAGCACGTTGGCCAGCGCCAGCGACCAGACAACCGTATAGGTGATGTCCAGGTTGTTCTGCACCAGTTGCGGCCCAGCCTCGTAGCCGAGCAGCGCGAGTCCACCGATGAAGACGGCCATCGAGCCGGAGCCGGGAATACCGAAGATCAGCGTCGGCACCAGGCCGCCGCCTTCCTTGGCGTTGTTCGAGCTTTCCGGCCCGATCACGCCGCGAATGTCGCCCGAGCCGAACTGCGACCGATCCTTGGCGGTCTGCACCGTGTGCCCGTAGGCGATCCAGTCGACGACGGACCCGCCGAGGCCGGGAATGACCCCCACGATCACCCCGATCGAGGAACAGCGGACCGACAGCCAGACGTTGGCCCACCAGTCACGCAGACCCTGCGCCCAGCCGGACCCCAGCTGCGCGCCACGCGCAATGGACTGGTTCTGCCGCAGCAGGCTGATGATCTCGGGGATCGCAAAGATGCCCAGGCCCACGATCACCAGCTTGATGCCGTCAGCGAGGTATTGATAGCTTTCGAAGGTGGTCGAGCCGGTGGCCGCGAACATCCAGGATTCGGGAACCATCCGCAGCGAACCGCCGTGCCCGGCCTCGCCGATGGTGCCGACCAGCAGGCCAAGGCAGGCCGCCGCCACGCCCTTGAGCGCGATACGCCCGGCAAGGATCGCCACCATCGCCAGCCCCAAAAGCGTCACCGCCAGCATTTCCGGAAGTGCAAAGGCAAGCACCAGAGGCCGGGCAATCAGGATGAAGAAGGTCAGGATCGTCGCGCCCAGCAATCCGCCGAACAGCGACGAGATGAAGGCCGCGGCCAGCGCCCGCGCGGCCTCGCCCTTGCGGGCCAGCGGGAAGCCGTCCAACACTGTCGCCTGACTGGCCGAGGAACCGGGTATCCCCATCAGGACAGAGGCAAAGGTGTCCGAGGTTGGCACAACCGCGACCAAGCCAACCATCAGCGCCAGACCCGAGACCGGGTCCATGCCGAAAATGAAGGGCAGCACCAGGCTGAGGCCGGCAATCCCGCCGAGGCCCGGAAAGACCCCGACGGACAGTCCCAGCAGGACACCGAACGTTAGGTAAAGCAGCTGCTGAGGCTGAAGGATGAGCGCAAAAGCCTCTCCCAGCGCCGGAAGCGCCGTGGCCAGAAGGTCCATCTTGTTCTCCGTTGAGGTCGGGACGCGCAGACCCAGAGGGGCGCGCGTCTGTCAATTCAAAAGGGGCGGCGGCCGCGGATAGAAGGGCGGCCGCCGTCCGGTCGGTTACTTCAGCGAGACGCCGTAGTCTTCCTGCAGCCAGTCGACGACAAAAGCCTTGGCTTCTGCCGGCACCTGCGTGCCCAGCGTGAGCGTGTTCTTGGCGCCCTTGCCGGTCATCTGCGGGTAGACGCCCAGACGTGCCTCGGAAATTTCGGCGAAATCGTCACGCGCCAGCACCTTGTTCAGCGCCTCGGTATAGGCGTCCACGGCCCAGTCCGGCGAGCCCTTGGGCAGGAAGATCATCTTCTGCGCCGGGAAACCCGCGATCATGAAGGCCTTCCAGGCGTCCCATGCCTCGCCCGAGGTGTTGCAGCCCTCGGTCGCCTCGCAGACTTCCTTGAAGGTCGGGATGTCGGGGAAGGTCGGGTCACGCACGATGTCGCCATTTTCGTCCAGCGCACCCCAGGTCATCCACGGCACCGCGCTGCCGTTTTCCACCAGCGGCGTGACGTTGGCCAGGTAGGCCGAAGAGGTCTGGTAGTCGACGTTGGCTTCGCCGCGCTCGAACATCAGGCGACCGTCGCCGCGTCCCTTGATGCCAAAGACCGGTTCGACGTTCATGCCCAGCATCTTCCATGCCAGCAGCGGCACCAGGTCAAGACGCGTGGCGCCCTGGCTGCCCCAGATGAAATCCTCGCCCGCCAGGCCGGAGGCGTCCAGCCCGTCCAGTTTCTCGGCCATCGCGGGGGGCAGGTAGGCGACACCGCCGGTGCCCGAGGCCAGCACGACGTTCCAGTCGCTGTATTCATAGCGCACGCGCGGATCGCCCAGCAGGTAGGGGAACTGGGTCGACCCCGAGGTGCCGAAGATCACGGTGCCTTCGGTGTCTTCCCAGGTCTGCGCCTGGAACCAGTTGGCGCCCTTGGTCGACCCCGCGCCCGGCATGTATTTCACCACGACGGTCGGATTTCCCGGCAGCGCCTCGGAGAGCAGCGGAGCGTAGAAGTTGGCCCATTTGGCCGAACCACCGGATTCCGAGAACGGGATCACGTAGTCCACGGTCTTGCCCGACAGGTCGAGATCCTGCGCGGCGCCCAGGGTTGCAGTCACGGCAAAGCCGGCCGCGACGATGGCGGTCTTGATCGTCATATTGGTATCCTCCCATGTCGGCGCCCTTGGCCGGGCGCCCTTTCCATCCAGCGATGATTCGTCGCTTGATGATGAATATTTAAGCTGCGAAGCTTGCGTGAAGCTGACGGACCGGGAAAAATGCGGATCGCGATTGTCGATGACAACGAGGCACTGGCCAAGGGAATCGCCTGGCGGCTGCAGGATCGGGGCCATGCCACCGACCTTCTGCATGATGGAAATGCCGCCGCCGATTTCCTGCGCGACGACGCCAATGACATCGTGATCCTCGACATCAACCTGCCCGGGATCAATGGGTTAGAAATCCTGAGAGAGATGCGAAACCGGGGCGATCAGCGTCCTGTCCTGCTGCTGACCGCCCGCGATACAACGGCGGAACGGGTGCAGGGACTGGACGCGGGCGCCGACGATTACCTCGTCAAACCTTTCGAGATGGAAGAGCTGGAGGCGCGGGTGCGTGCCCTGTCGCGCCGCCTGGGACAGACCGCCCAGACCGAGCTGTCGATCGGCACCCTGCGCTTCATTCTGGAAACACGGCAGGTCGAGATCGACGGAACGCCGCTGCCCCTCCCCCGGCGCGAGGTTTCGGTGCTCGAGGCGCTGCTGCGCGCACGTGGTGCGGTGGTGTCCAAGTCGGACCTGCTGGAACATGTCTATGGCACCGGGGCGGACGTCGGTGAATCCTCGGTCGAGGCGCATGTCTCGCGGCTGCGCAAGAAACTGGTCCCGGCGGCGCTGGACATCCGGGTCAGCCGTGGCCTTGGCTACAGCCTGCAGGAACGGACGTGAGGCGGTCGCTCCGGCTTCGCCTGCTGCTCATCATCCTGACGCCGCTGGTGGTGCTGGGGATCGTCGTCGGCACCTGGCGGGTCGAGGCGGCCCGGCGCACGGCGGCAGAATTCTTTGACCGCAACCTGATGTTCACCGCCCTTGCCGTGTCGCGGGACGTGGCGCTGCTGGACGGTGACGCGATCTCTCCGGACACCGAGAAACTGCTGGGCGAAACCGCCGGCGGCCCGGTGCGCTACCACGTCTATGCCCCGGACGGGGTGCTGGTGGTGGGCTATGCCGTGCCGCCGATCCCCGTCACCCGGCGCCTGCCGCAGGACGTGGCCTTTCTGTACACCGACGCGCTTTACAAGGGCACGCCGGTGCGGGTTCTGCGGCTCAAGACAGAGGCGACCATCGGCGCGATTTCCGGCACCTTCACCACGACGGTCTGGCAAAGCATGGAGGCCCGCAACCGCTTTGCGCTGCAACTGGCACTACGGGCGGCAACGGTCATCGCTTCGCTCATCCTTGCGGTGGCCCTGCTGGTCTGGTTCGGGGTCCGGCACGGGCTGAAACCGCTGACCGATCTCGAAGAGGCGATCTCGCGCCGCTCACCAGAAGACCTCAGCCCGATCCGCCGCGCCGTTCCGGTCGAGACGCAAGGCCTGGTCGGGCGGCTCAACACCCTGTTCACCCAGTTCGGCGCCACGATGGAGGCGCAGTCGAATTTCATCTCGGACGCCGCGCATCAGCTGCGCAACCCGATTGCCGGGCTACAGGCGCTGTCGGCGGCGATCCTCACCGCGCCGACGCTGGAGGCGGCGCATGAACGGGCCGCCGACATGGCCAAGGCAGCGGATGGCGCGGGGCAACTGGCCAACCGCCTGCTGACGCTGGAACGCGCCCGCGCCGAAAGCGGGACCAGCGGGTTCGAACGGCTGGACCTGCAAGAGATCGCCTCGACCACCGCCGCGGATTTTGCCCCCCGTGCCCGGGCGCGGGGGCTGCGGTTCGACACCGATCTGCCGCCGGGCCCGGTGCCGATGCTGGGGGACCGGGTGATGCTGGGCGAGGCGCTGGCCAACCTGCTGGACAATACGCTGGTTCACGGCGGCGAGGGGTTGTCGCGCGTCACCCTGACGCTGCGCGCCGACCCGGACATAACCCTGTCGGTGCGGGACGATGGACGCGGCGTGACCGCCAGGGACGTGCCCAAGATCCTGTCGCGGTTCGGCCAGGCCCGCTCTGGCCCCGGCAGCGGCCTTGGCCTGTCGATAGCCGAGGCGGTGGCCCTGCGGCATGGCGGGACGCTGACCGTGGAACCCTCGGATGAAGGGTTCGGCGTCGTCCTCACCCTGCCCCGGCTGGCCTGAGATGCGACCCGGTCAGCGACCCGCCGCGTAGGCCTGCATCAACCGTGGCGTGGCCGCCGCCTTCAGCAGGCCCTCGGGGCTGCGGCTGGTCGCTGTCAGGCGCCCGATGGACCACGGCGCAGCCTCCGTCAGCAGGTGCCCCCGCGCGCGCAGCGCGTCCAGCGTGGCCTGCGGAAAGTTCGGTTCAATCATCAGGACACCGGGTTTGCAGCCGCGCGGATAAAAGCTCGCTTGCAGATGCTGGCTGTGGAACAGAGGACCGTCGATCGCTTCCTGCAGGTTCATCTGTTGATGGACAAGGCGCAGCAGGAAGATCAGCTGCCACTGGTCCTGCTGGTCGCCGCCCGGCGTGCCAAAGGCCAGCCGCGTGCCGTCGGGCCGCAGGGCCATCGAGGGGGTAAGGGTGGTGCGCGGGCGGCGCCCCGGTGCCAGCGAGGTCGGCAGCCCCTCTTCCAGCCAGAACATCTGCGCCCGGCTGTTCAGCGGCACGCCCAGCCCCGGCACCACCGGGTTCGACTGCAACCACCCGCCCGACGGCGTGGCCGAGACCATGTTGCCCCAGCGGTCGATGACGTCGATATGCACGGTGTCACCTTCGTCCGGGCCCTTGGGCGCCTCCGGCGTGGGAGCCAGGTGCGAGAAGGTCGGCTCTCCACCGCCAATCCCGGCATCGGTCGCACGCATCCTTGCCGCACGAGCCATGAAGGCCTCTGCCTGCGCCTCCAGCCCATCGACCATCCCCGGACGCTGCTCCAGGCTGGCCATGCTGCCGATCAGGCCGGCACGGGCGCGGGCATAATCGACGGACAGAAGCGTTTGCAGCGGCACGGCGCTATGGTCGGGATCGCCGTAATAGGCCTCGCGGTCAGCCATCGACAGTTTCAGCACCTCGGTGATGCGATGCACGGCGGCGTCGGAATACGGGTCTTCCTTGCCGAACCCCAGCGCGTCGAGCAGGCGCAGGGATTGCAGCAGGGACGGCCCCTGCGACCAGGGCCCGGGCTTCCAGACCTGCCAGCCGTGGTAGTCGACCGAGACGGCCTGTTCCGTCGTGGCGCGCCAGCCCGCCATGTCCTGCCCGGTCAGGACACCCTTGCGCGCAACGCCGGTGCCGTCGATCACGCAGGCGTCCCGCAGGTAATCGTCGATGGCCTCGGCGACGAAGCCCTCGTAGAAAGCCCTGCGCGCCGCTTCGATCTGGGCCTCGCGGCCCTCGGCCGTTTCGGCCTCGTCCAGCAGGCGCCGCCAGAACGCGGCAAGCTCCGGGTTGCGGAACACGCTGCCCGGCGCAGGCGCTTCCCCGCCCGGCAGCCAGGTCGCGGCGGAGGTTGGCCAGTGGTCGCGGAACAACTCGGCGTTCTGGGCGATCATGGCGGACACGCTGGCAAGCACCGGGTGCCCCTCTTCGGCATAGAAGATCGCCGGTTCCAGCACCTCTCGCAGGGTCATCGTGCCGTGGTCGCGCAGCATGACCATCCAGGCGTCGAAGGCCCCCGGGATCACCGTCGCCAAAAGGCCCGAACCGGGGATCAGCTCCAGCCCCTCGGCGCGGTAATGGTCCAAAGTCGCCCCGGCGGGCGCCGTGCCCTGCCCGCAGATCACCTGCGGCGCCTCGGCCCCGGTGGGCCAGACCAGCGCGGGCATGTCGCCCAGGGGGCCGTTCAGGTGCGGCTCGACCACGTTGAGGGCAAAGCCCATCGCCACCCCGGCGTCAAAGGCGTTTCCGCCCGCCTCCAGCATACGCATCCCGACCGCCGTGGCGATCCAGTGGGTCGAGGCGCAGACACCAAAGGTGCCCTGCAATTCGGGGCGGGTGGTAAAACTCATGGACGGTCCTTTCGGGGTTTCATCAGGAACCGGGCGGCCAGAGGCGCCCCGGTGATCACGAGGAAGACGCGGGTCAGATGATGCACGATGACAAAGCCGAGGTCAGCCCCCGCCACGATGGCCAGCACCGTCATCTCTGCCTGCCCGCCCGGGGCAAAGGCAAGGAACCCCTCGACCGGCGGCGCAAGACCCAGCAAGACTACGATTTCCGAAAAGATCGCCGCCAGCACGGCGAGGATCAGAACGAACAGCACACCCGCCAGAACCACCCGGCGCAACTCGCCCAGGGTAATGCCGACATAGCCCACGCCGATCCCGACCCCGATGAAGAACTGCGCCGCAAGGATCGCCTCGGCCGGGGGGCGCGCATGGATGAAACCGGACAGGCTGAGCACGGCGGTGACGATCATCGGCCCCAGGATCGAGGCCCCGAACAGGCCAATCCGTTCGCCCCCCTTCCAGCCGATCAACGCGGCGGCGGCCATCAGGGCCAGCTCGTGCAGCGGGATCTCGGCGGCGGGCGCACCAATGTCGTTGGTCAACGCAGAGCCGAAACCGAAGGTCAGGATCATCGGCGCGACGGTGACGATGATCATCACGCGCGTCGCATGGATCAGCGACAGGGCCCGGGGATCGCCGCCTGCCTCGGTGCCAAAGATGATCATGTCCTGCAGGCCCCCGGGCATGGCCGCGTACCAGGCTGTGACACGGTCGAACCCGTGGACCCGGTGGAAATAGGGAACCCCGATCAGTCCGATGACAAGGATGTAAAGCGGGATGAAGGCCAGCGATGCCGCCATGCTGGGCAGGGCCGCCACGACGTCCGGCGTCAGCGAGGCCCCGACCGCGACGCCCAGGATCGTGCGAAACCCCTTCGAGACCTGCCCGAAGCCCTGCATGGGCCGTTGCGCCAGCGCCGCAAGCAGGCAGGCCGCCAGCGGACCGAAGAGGAACGGCAGCGGCAAGCCGAGCAACGTGAACAGCGCGACCCCGATGGCGGCGGTCAGCGCGGTCTCTATCCGGCGAGAGGTGGCGGTACGGGGACGGTCGGGCATGATGCACTCCTGTCTTGCATCCTTGTGTATACACAGGTATTCAACGTGCGCAAGGAGCACAGCATGACCGACGAGAAACCGATTGAGCTGTCGCAGGGACAGGAGGCTTATCGCCGGATCCTCGACGAGATCCGCGCCGGGCACCTGATGCCGGGCGACCGGCTGATGGAAGTCGAGCTGGCCAAGCGGCTGGGCTTTTCCCGGACCCCGGTGCGCGAGGCGATCCGCCAGCTGGAAAGCGACGGCGTCGTGACCCATGTGCCGCGCGTCGGCGCAGCGATTCGCAGGCTGGACCACGCGGAAATCTCCGAACTCTACGACATGCGCACGGTGCTGGAAGGCACCGCGGCGCGCTTTGCCGCGCGCGCGGCGTCAGAGGTGGAACTTGCGGAACTGGCCGACATTCACGCCGCGATGGCCGCCGGCGATGGCGATCCCTTTGTGCTCAATCGGCAATTTCACGCGGCGCTTCTGGATGCCGCGCGCAACCGTTTCCTGATGAAGGCGGTCGCCTCGATCCACACCACGCTGCTGATCCTGGGTCCCACGACCTTGCGTGAAGAAGAACGCGCCGAGGATGCCCTGCGTGAACACGCGGCGATCCTGGAAGGTCTGCAAGCGAGGGACCAGGATGCCGCGGAACAGGCGATGCGGGCCCATATCGCCGCCGCGCACCGCGCCCGGTTGCGCCAGCTGCGCCGGGGCTGAACCGCGCCAGGTCCGCATTGCGGGCCTCGCGCCTTGTCTCGCGCCGGGACTTCTGACAGGTACTTGGGCATTCATCCTGGCTGGAAGACAAGAGCATGACAGGCGTCCAACTGCGCGCGGGGCTGGCAAATGCTGACCTGATCGCCGTCCTCGTGGCGGTGACGGACAACGAACCGCGCGTGATGACCCTGCGCGCGGGCGAGGCTCTGCCCTCCGGCCCCTTCGAGTCGCAGCACCGCAGCCTGCAAAGCGGGTTGCGCGACTGGATCGAAAGCCAGACGAGCCACCCGGTCGGCTACCTCGAACAGCTTTACACCTTTGCCGACCGTGACAGAGAGGCCCCTTCCGAGGCAGGCGCGGCCCGGCGGATCTCTATCGGCTACCTCGGGCTTGTGCGGGAACAGGTGACTCCGGGCACCGGCCAGCCACAGTGGCACGGCTGGTACGAATATTTCCCTTGGGAGGACCACCGCGACCGGCGTCCCGCTGTCCTGGACAGCATCGCGGACCGGCTGGACAGTTGGGCGGGGGCGGATTCCCTGCGCCGGGAGCGTGTCGATTTCCTGTTCGGGCAGAATGGCTTGCCCTGGAACGAGGACCTTGCCCTGCAACGCTATGAACTGATGTACGAGGCCGGTCTGGCCGAAAGCCCCTCGCGCCCGGCGATCGAGGGTTTCGGGCGGCCCATGACAGGGGATCACCGGCGTATCCTGGCGACCGGGATCGCGCGCCTGCGCGCCAAGATCAAGTATCACCCGGTGGTTTTCGAACTGATGCCGGACAGCTTTACCCTGCTGCACCTGCAACGCACGGTCGAGGCGCTGTCGGGCCTGCGCCTGCACAAACCGAACTTTCGCCGCCAGATCGACCAGCAGGAACTGGTCGAGGAAACCGGCGAGATGTCCAGCGGGACGGGGGGCCGTCCGGCCAAGCTGTACCGCTATCGACCGACGGTCCTGCAGGCCCAGGCCCTGGCAGGCCCAAGACTGCCCGTGTCACGGCATTGACATAAACTCTAGTTGAGAATATCAAGCGGCTCCAGATGTACTCATCCAGAGTATAAGGAGCCGTCATGACCTACCTTCGCCTTCCCGAACTTTATGACCGGGTCAGCAAGATCGTCCCGGAACCGGACTGGATCCGCTACGAGGACGACATTGCCGCCATCCTTGACCTGAAACGGGAAAAGAACGCGGTGATCCTGGCGCACAACTACCAGACGCCGGAAATCTTTCACGGTGTTGCCGACATCGTGGGCGACAGCCTGGCGCTGGCGCGCAAGGCGATCGAGGTCGAGGCCGACGTGATCGTGCTGGCGGGCGTGCATTTCATGGCCGAGACGGCCAAGCTCTTGAACCCGGAAAAAACCGTGCTGATCCCCGACATGGGCGCCGGTTGCTCGCTGGCCGATTCGATCACCCCCGAGGACATCGCCCTGCTGCGACAGGCGCATCCCGGCGTGCCGGTCATCACCTATGTGAACACCTCCGCCGCGGTGAAGGCCGCCTCGGACATCTGCTGCACCTCGGGCAATGCCAAGGAAGTGGTCGAATCGCTGGGTGTGCCCAAGGTCTTGATGATCCCGGACGAATACCTGGCCCGGAACGTGGCCCGCGAAACCGATGTTGAGATCATCGCCTGGAACGGCCATTGCGAAGTGCACGAGCTGTTCACCGCCGACGACGTGCGCGGCATGCGCGAGGCCTACCCCGGCGTCACCATCCTGGCGCACCCGGAATGCCCGCCCGAAGTGGTGGCAGAGGCGGATTTCTCCGGCTCGACCGCCGTCATGTCGGGGTACGTCGGTGAGAAGAAGCCGGGCCGCGTCGTGCTGCTGACCGAATGCTCGATGAGCGACAACGTGGCGGTGGATCACCCGGACGTGGAATTCGTGCGTCCCTGCAACCTGTGCCCGCACATGAAGCGGATCAGCCTGGGCAATATCCGCGAGGCGCTGGAACAGACCCACCACGAGGTCACGGTGGACGCCGCCATCGCCGAGGACGCACGGCGCGCCGTCGAACGGATGCTTGCCGTAAAATGATCCGGCTTGGCCAGGACGGCGACCGGGTCACGGTCGTCGGCGGCGGCATCGCCGGGATGATCTGCGCGTTGGAACTGGCGCCGCAGCCGGTGGTGCTGATCACGCGTGCCGGGCTGGGGCAGGAAAGCTCCAGCCAGTGGGCGCAGGGCGGCATCGCGGCCTGCCTCGGCACCGATGACAGCGTGGCGCTGCACCTGGCGGATACCCTGGCTGCCGGGGCCGGTCTTTGTGATCCAGAGGTGGCAGAAACCGTTCTGAGCGGCGCCCCCGGGGCCATCGCCGCGCTGGAGGCGCATGGTGTCCGGTTCGATCGCACGCCGGAGGGCGATTTCGCCCGGGGGCTGGAGGCCGCGCATTCGCGCAAACGCATCCTGCACGTCGACGGCGACGGCACCGGTGCGGGCATCACCCGTGCCCTGGCCGAGGCTGTCCGCCGCTGCCCCTCGATTTCCGTCCTGACCGGGGCCGAGGTGGTGCGGCTGGTCCGGCGCGACGGGCCTATGCGTGGCGTCCTGCTGAATGACGGCCGGCTGCTGTCCACGTCCCGCGTCGTGATGGCAACCGGCGGGCTGGGTGGGCTGTACGATGCCAGCACCAACCCCGTGGGCAACTACGGCCAGGGCGTCATGCTCGCCGCCCGCGCCGGGGCCCAGCTGTCGGACATGGAATTCGTGCAATTCCACCCCACCGCGCTGGATGCGCAGGGCACGCCGTTGGGCCTGATCTCGGAGGCCGTCCGGGGCGAAGGCGCGGTGCTGATCAACACCGAGGGCACGCGGTTCATGGCCGACACGCCCGGCGCCGAGCTTGCCCCGCGTGATGTCGTGGCCCGTGCCATCGCCGCCCAGATCGCGCGCGGCAGCCGCGTTTTCCTGGACGCCAGCCCGGCACTGGGCGCGGGGTTTGCCAAGCGGTTCCCCGGGATCGCGCGGCTCTGCCAGGCGGCCGGAATCGACCCTGCGCAACAACCCATTCCCGTGCGCCCGGCGGCGCATTACCACATGGGCGGCATCCATACGGATACTCACGCCCGGACCAGCCTGCCCGGCCTCTGGGCCATCGGCGAATGCGCCGCCACCGGCCTTCACGGGGCGAACCGGCTGGCCAGCAACTCTCTGCTGGAAGCGGTGGTCATGGGGCAACGCGCCGCCCAGGATATCGCGGGCCAGCCTGCTGCCGGGCCGAGCGGTGCCAGCCTGTCGCCCGTGTCCCTGCCCCCGGTGGCGGACAGTGCTGCGGTGCGCCGGACCGTGTCCGAGAACCTCGGCCTGCTCCGCGACGACAAAAGCCTGCGCACGGCCTTGGCCGATCTGCTGCCCCTCGCCCAGGGCACCGGCGCCTCTGCCGACCCGGCCATCATCGGCCTTGCCATCGCGACCTTTGCCCTGCTGCGCGAGGAATCGCGCGGTGCCCATGCGCGCACCGACTATCCCGATCCTCTCCCCGGCAGCACATCCTGCCGGATGACCCTTGATGACATCATGGCCGTCGCGGAACAGCAGACGACCCATCCCCTGCCCCGGAGTGCCTGACATGACGCTTGTCCCCCTGCCCCGCCCGGTGATCGAACCCGCCCTGCGCACCGCGCTGGAAGAGGATCTTGGCCTTGCCGGGGACATCACCTCGGCGGTGGTGATCCCGGACGGGCACCGTTCCATCGTCACCGCCGTCGCCCGCAAGCCCGGCGTGATCGCCGGGCTGGACTGTGCCGAGCTGGCCTGTGCCCTGGTCGATCCGGCCATCGAGGTCACGCGCCACCTGCAGGATGGCGCCCCCGTCACCCCCGGTGCCCGGATCGCCACCTTCGAAGGCCCGTCGCGCAGCCTGCTGACCGCCGAACGCACGGCGCTCAACTTCATGGGGCACCTGTCGGGGATCGCCAGCGTCACCGCGGGCCTGGTGCAGGCGGTTGCCGGGACGCAGGCCAACATCGTCTGTACCCGCAAGACCACACCGGGCCTGCGCGCGCTGGAAAAATACGCCGTTCGCGCGGGCGGCGGCATGAATCACCGCTATTCGCTGGCCGATGCGGTGCTGATCAAGGACAACCACATCGCCATCGCGGGCGGCATCCGTCCGGCGCTGGAGGCCGCGCGCGCCGCGACCGGCCACATGGTCAAGATTGAGATCGAGGTCGACACTCTGGACCAGCTGCGCGAGGTGCTGGAGATCGGCGCCGACGCGGTTCTGCTGGACAACATGGACCCGGACACGCTGCGCAAGGCGGTGGAGATGGTCGCGGGTCGCGCGATCACCGAGGCCTCTGGCGGCATCACCCCCGACACCGCCGCCACGGTTGCGGCCAGCGGCGTAGACCTGATTTCGCTTGGCTGGATCACGCATAGCGCGCCGACGCTGGACATCGGTCTGGACTTCGTCTCTGTCGCGGAAAGCTAAGGACCAGGCTTGCGCCGGATCCGGGGGAAGGTGGTGCCGGTGAAGGGACTCGAACCCCCGACCCCATCATTACGAATGACGTGCTCTACCAGCTGAGCTACACCGGCCATCTTCCCTGCACAGATCAAAACCGCCCAAAGCAGGGCTGATCGGTGTCAGTGCGCGGCCTATTAGCAAACGGGCCGCGCGAGGGGAAGGGCTATTTTGCGCCTTCCTTCTTGGGGTCTTCGAGCTCGATGACCTCGGCATCCTCGGGTCCGGCGTCGGGGGCCTTGGCATCCGTCGGGGCGGCGCTGGCAGGGGCCTCGGGGCCCAGGTCGATCACATCGGGCCCGGCCTCTTCGCCGGCATCCTCGGCCTTGTCTTCCAGCGCACCGCCGATGAGCAGCGGCAGCATGTCGGCGCCAGCGGGCAGCACGACCTCGGACTGCGGCGGAGTCGTCCAGCTGAGCGTGTCGAAGGCCGAACAGTTGGAACAGATCGGCGTCCATTCCGCGTGGATCGTATTGCACTTATCGCAGACCCACTGCGGACCACGGGGTGCGGTCAGGGCCTTGGCAAGGTAGCCACGCACCACCGCGTCCTTCGCGCCCTCGCCCTTTTCGACGGCGGCCATGATCGCCAGAACCCGGGCATCCGGATCCTTGTCCGGCAAATCGCCCAACGCGCGGCGCGCCTCGGGGAAGTGTTCGGCCGCGAGGTTCAGCTCGGCCTTGAGCAGTTTGGTCTCCCGGTGGTCGGGCTGGATGCGGGTCAGCTGGACAAAGCGCTGCACGCGCTGATCCGGGGTCTCCTCGGGCTCGATCTCGGCAAAGGCGGCGGCCAGGTCGGGGTGCGGATGCGCCTCCCAGGCCTTCTTGAGCACCTTCATGGCATTGCGTTTGCGGCCCTGCGCGATGTAGGCGCGGGCGGCCATCGCGGCGGCGGGCACCAGGTCGGGCGAGGCGCGGTTGGCCTCGATCGCCGTTTCCGCCGCCTTGCCGCTCTCCTCGGCATCGTCGATGTCAGTGGCCGCCGACAGCGCCAGGACCGCATCGCGCCGCTTGTAGACATCACGCGGCAGGGCACCGTGTTTCAGCTTGGCCTGCAGGGTCTTGCGCGCGCCGGACCAGTCGTGTTTCTCGGCCTGCAATTGCAGCAGCGTGTCCTGGATCTCGACGTGCTTGGGCTTGATCGCGAAGGCGCGCTCGGCCAGTTGCAGCGCCGTGTCCGTGTCGCCCGAGGCCAGCTTCTGCTTCATGATCCCGCGGATGCCGACAAAACGCGTGGTGTCGTTCTTCAACAGGCGCTTGTAGACCTCTTCGGCCTTGCGGTTGTCGCCCACCATCTCTGCCGCCTGCGCGGTGATCAGATCGGTCAGTTCCGGCTTGTGCAGGTATTTCTCAGCCTTGTTCGCCTTGGCAATGGCAAGACGACCCTCGCCGGAAGACAGCGCCATCAGGCCTTCGGACAGTGCCTCGTATCCCTTGCGCTCGCGGTTGCGGTCGAAATAGCGGCTGAGCGCAGTGTCGTCGCCGTTGATGAACTTCAGCGTGGCGATAATCAGACCCGCCAGCTTGAAGAACAGCCAGACGGCAAAGACCAGCACGACGGCCGCCATGACCGATTGCAGCGGGCCAAGCGTGTATTCCATCCCGGCAACGGTAACCTGCACCCCGCCCTGGCTTTCGAGCAGGTAGCCCGCGCCAAGGGCCAGCGCGCCGACCAGCGCGACGAAGACAACGATCTTGATGAGTGACCAAAGCATGATGCCGACCCTTATTCCTGGTTCAGTTGCTGGGAGAGATCGGCCGCGGCGGCGAGAGCGTCGCGCCGCAGCGTGGCCTGGGCCACCCAGTCTGACATTTCAGCGCGTGCCGTTTCGGGCAGGCTTTCGATTTCGCTAAGCGTGGTGTCCAGGTCGCCGCCGCGCAGCGCGGCCTCGGCCCGCGACAGCACCGCGTCGGGGTCGTTCCCCTCTCGTGGCGTGACCGAGCGCGCGCCCAATTGCGAGCGGAAGAACCCTGCGACGCTGCCCGCCTCGGCACCGTCGGCACCCGCTGCCCGCGCCGCCGCCAGCGCATCGCGGGCGGCATCGGGGAAGGACGAGATCAGGGCAGAGGCGGTGGGCAGCCCCTCTTCGGCACCTTCGACAAGCGGCCCTGGCACATCCACGCCGTTGCCGGTCAGCACCGCCAGCGGTTCGGCGTAGGGCTGGCCGTCGCGGGCCCGGGTCGTCAGATCGGCCAGCGCGGCGCGGCTGGCGGCCAGTTTGGCGCGGGTCTCAGCGCTTTCTTCCGAGGCACGGGCACGGGCGGCCATCGCCTCGACTTCCTTGCGCGCGGCATCCATCGCCGCCTGCTGTTCCTTCTGCGCCGCCAGCAGGTCTGCCTGTTGTGCCGTGACCTGCGCCTTGAGCGCCTCCAGCTCACGCTCGTAGGCGGCCACGGTCTCGGGCGAGACGGCATCCTTGAGCGGCTGCTTTTCCAGCGCGGTCATGCGGCGATCCAGGTCGGTGATCAGGGTGCCCAGCCCGGTCAGCTGATCCTGCGTCTCTGTCAGCTCGGTCCTCAGTGCGCCCAGCCCGGTTTCCAGCGCGGTCACACTGTTGCCCAGCGGGCCAAGGTCGATGCCTGCAACGGCATCATCCGTGGCATCGGCGCGCTTGGTCAGCGCCGCGATCCGGTCATCCTGGTCGCGCAGTGCAGCAAGCGTCTGGGTGACAAAGGGATCTTCCTCGGCGGATTGCGACCCGATGAAGGGCAGGTCGGGATAGGCGCCGGCGGCATAGCCCAGCCCGGCGGCGACGACACCGCCCAACAGCATCGGGACAAAGCCGCCCTTGCGCTCGACCACGGTTTCGCGGACAACCTGCGGCTCTGCCGGTGGCGCGGCGGCGGTGTCCAGGGTGTCCTCGAATGGCACGGCGTCGTCTGAAAGCGTATCGTCAGAGGCCCCGGCGGCCACGTCGCCGCCTTCGTGCGGCACGGGCTCTTCGGTGGGGGCAGGGTCTGCATCCGGGTCGGTGTCGGCGGGATCGCCGGTTTCCAACGCATCGGCGGTCAGCCTGTCGTCTTCCGGTGCCAGGGTGTCATCACCCTCGGTCTCGGGCAGGTCCGTTCCGGCCAGGCTGTCCTCGCCGGCGTCGGCGGCAAGACTGTCCTCCGCCGCGTCGTCAGCGCCGGATTTCAGGGTGTCCGCCTCGGGCAGGCTGTCTGCGGCGTTACCCTTGTCCGTCGGGGTATCCTTCTTAGACTTCGCCACTTTATCGTTTCCCCTCGAATGCATGTCGGTCCAGGCAGATGGACCGGGTCAATAGTCTCTGGCCAGCGCCCGGTTCAGAAGGTCCGAGACAACCTCCCTCATTGCCTCCGACTCGGGCCGCTCAGCCACTTTCAGGTTCCTTTTATGCAGCGGCATGAGCGCGTTGACCACAGCTTGACTCATGGCCGCGACAAGAAGAGGCGCCTTTGCGCATTCCTTCGCCAGCAATTCGCCCGTCCGGGGCGAGAACACCGGGGCAACCACCGGAACCTGCCCATCAAGTGCGGCGCGGGCCTCTGTATTCAAGGGGCAAGGCGGCTGATCATAGATCGCGGCGCCCGTGCAGGCGATGCCCGCCGCACTCAACCGGGCGGCGATGTCGCCGCGCACATGGGTCCCATGTAGATGCACCAGGGGGGCCGGGGGCCGCTGCGCAATGATATGACGGATAAGCTCCTCTGCCGAACCCCCGCCCTCCTGCGCATGCATCCCCGCCGCTTCGGCGGCTCGCGTCGTCGCCGGACCCACCGCAAACACCGGCAGATCGGTGCGCCCGCCCAGCACCTGCCAGGCCATGACCCCATTGGCCGAGGTAAAGATCAGCCCTCGCGCCTGCGACACGTTCGGCAGCGGCCCGGTGACTTCGACGGCAAAAAGCGGAGAGATGACGGCACGGAATTTCAGGCCGTCCTGCCGCAGCCGCGCGGCAAAACGCTCGGACGCGGCCTGTGGCCGGGTCAGCAGGAGAACGGGCAAGGCGTCGGGCATGGGCCTCCGGGATTGTGGGGCGCCTTTCCGGGTGGTACTTGCAGACGCCGTAAAGCGCAACGGGAACGCCGGATGACCTCTCCCCTGATCTTGGGCCTCGAAAGCAGCTGTGACGACAGCGCCGCCGCATTGCTGCGCGGGCGCGAGGTGCTGGCCTCTGTCGTGAAGGGCCAGAACGAGCTGCACGCGGAGTTTGGCGGTGTCGTTCCGGAAATCGCCGCCCGCGCCCACGCCGAGCGGCTGGATACCTGTGTCGAGGAAGCCCTGGCCGAGGCAGGCGTGACGCTGCAACAGGTCGACGCCGTGGCGGTGACCGCCGGACCGGGATTGATCGGCGGGGTCCTCTCGGGGGTGATGCTGGCCAAGGGGCTGGCAACCGGGCTGGGCGTGCCACTGGTGGGGGTGAACCACCTTGCAGGCCATGCGCTGACGCCCCGTCTGACCGACGGGCTGGCCTTTCCCTATCTGATGTTGCTGGTCTCTGGCGGCCATTGTCAGTTCCTGATCGTGCGCGGCGCGCAGGATTTCTCCCGGTTGGGCGGCACCATCGACGACGCGCCCGGAGAGGCCTTTGACAAGACCGCACGCCTTTTGGGCCTGTCGCAACCCGGCGGTCCCTCGGTCGAGGCCCGGGCCCGCGCGGGCGATGAACGCCGGTTCCGCTTTCCCCGCCCGCTGCTGGACCGTCCCGGCTGCGACATGAGCTTTTCCGGACTGAAGACCGCGCTCTTGCGCCAGCGGGACCAGTTGATCGCCGATCAGGGCGGTCTTCATGCGCAGGACGTGTCCGACCTTTGCGCCGGGTTCCAGGCGGCGGTGCGGGACGTTCTGACCGAAAAGGCCCGCCGCGCGATCGCGCTCTACCTCGATGAGGCCCCGTCGGAACCGGCCCTGGCCGTTGCCGGGGGGGTTGCCGCGAACCAGTCTCTGCGCGGGTCGCTGCAGGCGCTTTGCGCCGAGACAGGTGTGCGGTTCACCGCCCCGCCGCTGCGGCTGTGCACGGACAACGCGGCGATGATCGCCTATGCGGGGGGCGAATTGCTGGCCGCGGGTGTCACCCATGACATGAGCCTGTCCGCGCGCCCCCGCTGGCCACTGGACAAGAGCGCAGCGCCCCTGGTCGGCTCCGGCAAGAAAGGCGCCAAGGCATGAGCATCGCGGTCCTCGGGGGTGGCGCCTTTGGCACGGCGCTGGCGGTCGCGCTGGGGCGCAAGCGCGCGGTGACGCTTTGGGCGCGGGATGTGACCGGCCTGCATGACACACGGCAAAGCCCGCGCCTGCCCGGTGTGACCCTGCCAGATGCCGTCACTGTCACCGGCGACCTGAACGAGGCCGCCAGTCGCGACACGCTGTTGCTGTCGGTGCCGATGCAACAGCTCTCGACCCTGCTGGACCGGATTGCCACGCCGTTGGACGGGCACGCGCTGGTCGCCTGCTGCAAGGGGATCGACTTGGCCGAAGGCGTCGGGCCGTCGGCCCTGATCGCCCGGCACCAACCCGGCGCGGTGCCCGCCGTTCTGACCGGCCCCAGCTTTGCCGGCGACATCGCGCGCGGCCTGCCGACGGCGCTGACGCTGGCCTGTGGCGATGAACCCAGGGGGCGGGCGCTGCAGGAACAACTGTCGACGCCGGTCCTTCGGCTCTATCGCAGCGATGACATGATCGGAGCGGAACTGGGCGGCGCGCTGAAGAACGTGATCGCCATCGCCTGCGGCGCCTGCATCGGCGCGGGCCTGGGCGACAGCGCCCGCGCGGCCCTGATGACCCGGGGCTTTGCCGAGATGATGCGCCTGTCCGCCCGGCTCGGCGCGCGCCCGGAAACGCTCACCGGCCTGTCCGGCCTGGGCGACCTGACGCTGACCTGCACCTCTGACGGGTCGCGCAACTATCGCTTTGGCCTGGCGCTGGGACGAGGAGAGGAGTTCGACCCCTCCGTGACCGTCGAAGGCGCGGCCACCGCCCGCGCCGCCGCCCGGCTGTCCACAGAACTGGACCTGCCCCTGCCCGTCTGTTCCGTGGTGGCCGACCTGTCCCAGGGGCGGTTGACCGTGCGCCAGGCGATGGACACCCTGCTTTCCCGACCACTCAAGGATGAATGACATGCTGATTGCCCTGATCGCCCATGACAAACCCGGCGCCCTGCAGATCCGAAAGGACACGCGCGACGCCCACCTGGACTACCTCAAATCGACCGGGGTCGTCTCTCAGGCAGGGCCGCTGCTGGACGACGAGGGCGCCATGATCGGCTCTCTGGTGATCCTCGACGTCGCCGACAAAGCAGCGGCCGAAGAATGGGCGGCAAACGATCCCTATGCCAGGGCCGGCCTGTTCCAGAGCGTGACCCTGACCGCTTGGAAAAAGGTGATCTGATGCGCTACTGGCTCTTCAAGTCCGAACCCTCGACCTGGTCCTGGCAGGACCAGCAGGCCAAGGGCAACGCTGGCGAAGAATGGGACGGGGTCCGGAATTACCAGGCCCGCAATTTCATGCGGGAGATGGAAAAGGGCGACCGGGGCTTTTTCTACCATTCGCAAAAGGAAAAGGCGATTGTCGGCACCGTCGAGGTGATCGCCGAGGCACATCCCGACAGCACCACGGATGATGATCGCTGGGAATGCGTGGACATCATGGCGCTGGAATCCGCCGCGACGCCGGTCACTCTGGACCAGATCAAAGAGGATCCCCGGCTGGCGGAAATGGTGCTGGTCAAGAACTCCCGACTGTCGGTTCAGCCGGTTTCGGAAGAGGAATGGCAGGTCATCTGCGGACTGGCGGGCCTGTCCACCTGATCCGCGTCACAGCAGTTCGTCGGGGATATGCGGCAGGGCAAGTGCCGCAAGTGCCTGTCGGCGTTCGTCGTTGACATGCACCTGCAAAGGCCCCTCGGGGTCGACGACCTGCTGGTAAATGCGGGCGAGACCAAAGGAAACGCCGCCAGGAGCATGAACCGAGTCAAGCAACCTTTGGTTGCGGGAGCGCAGCCGATCCTGCAGGCGAAGGGAATGCCAGTGCAGCTCGCGGAACCCGAACTCCACCTCGGCGACCTCGGCCAGGTCGGTGAAATTCTTTCCAGGGGCTTCTGGCGAGTCTTCCCCATGTAAACGTTCGAATAATTCGCGCAATTCTCCACGCGTGACATGTCCGTTGTGACGAATCCACACCAGGTCGAGATCGGGGAAGTATTTCAGGTCTACGGGTATGGTGGGCGCTCGTCAAAGTTGCGGGGACTCAAGATATCACGCAATGTAAACTATAGCATATTCCACGCGAAAACAGGGGTTCTGGATAAACCTTTTTTCGAAACCCGTAATTTTATGCGCGGAAAAGTCACGCCGGAGAAATGACCATGCTTGAATTCGTCAACAGTCTTGCCGCTGCAATCCTGGCCTTCGCGGCTGGCGCCGTCTGGTACATGGCCCTGGCCGGACCGTGGAAAACCGCCTCTGGCGTGGAACTGGACGCGGACGGCAATCCGCAGGGCGGCATGAGCGCGGGTGTCATGATCCTGACCTTTGTCATGCAGGTGGTCGTGGCCGGGATGATGCGCCATGTCTTTGCCGCCAGCGGCGTCGAGACGGCTGGTGCCGGACTGGTGTCGGGCCTTGGGATCGGGTTGTTCTTCATCGCGCCCTGGATCGCGATCAACAATGCCAACTCCATGCGCCCCCTGACGCTGACGTTGATCGACGGCGGCTATGCGACGCTGGCCTGCGGTCTGATGGGGCTGGTGCTGACACTCTTCTGAGGTCGACACGGGCTCGTATAAAAACGGAGGGCCCCGGAAAACCCGGAACCCTCCGTCCACCCCACATGCTCCCTACGCACCACATGTGTTTTGAAATCTACGGTTCCGGCCTTTCTGGCCAGTCCTCTAGACCCTACGGTTTCCACGCCCGTCCGGCAATCTGGAACTACCGGCAATTTCAATCAATTGCGGGGAATCACAGCTCTGGATACGACAAGGGCCCCCGCGCTGCGGAGGCCCCGTAACAGGTTGGTCCTGCTGCCACGGCTCAGCCGTAGACGGATTCCTTGCCGAAATGCTTGGTCAGCATGTAGTAGACCACGGCACGGTACTTGTTGCGCTCGGACTGGCCGTAGGTTTCGATCACCTTGCCGATTGCGTCCATCAGCTCGGGACCGTCCGCAAGGCCCAGCTTCTTGACCAGGAAGTTGTCCTTGACGGTTTCCAGCTCGCTCTCCTGCGATGAGGCAACGGTTGAGGCATCCGCGTCATAGATGGCCGGACCACAGCCGATGGTGACCTTGGTCAGCAGGTCCATGTCCGGTTCCATGCCGCACTTGTTCTTCAGGTCCTCGGCGTATTTGGCGATCAGTTCGTCGCGACGTCCCATGTTCACTCCCTCGTGTCATGCGCCGCGTTCCGCGGGCGCTGTCCGTGCTGTTTAGCGGCCAAAGCGGCCATGCCATCGCATGGTGACCGCACATTCGCGTTATTGGCAAGGGAAATGCGGCACCTCTCTTCCCCCTGTTCCGGGTGCGACGGGCATTCCGTGAAGTCACCTTGCGCTCTGTGGCAATTTGGGCCCAGATCGGGACAGGCGGGCGCCGTTCCGGCGTCCCACCCCAGGAGGGCACCGCATGACCGAAACCGGCACCGTCAGCTTTACCCAGATGAAGGATGGCACCCGCGAAGACTACGAGCTTCTCGAACGGCTGGAGAAACCCTACCTGGCGCTGACCCCCGACCGAGTGCTGGATGAATTGCGCCGCCAGGGAGAGGTCACCCTCGAAGGGTATCGCATCACCCGGCTGACCCACGGGCTGCAATCGGCCACCCGCGCGGAACGCGACGGCGCCGACCTCGACTGGATCGTCGGCGCGCTCTTGCACGATGTCGGCGACGGGCTGGCGCCGCAGAACCATGACCGGTTTTCTGCCGAGGTGATCCGGCCCTTCGTCCGCTGGGACGTGGCCTGGGTGGTGGAACACCACGGCATCTTTCAAAGCTTCTACTACGGCCACCACTATGGCTGGGACCGCAATGCCCGCGACCGGTTCAAGGATCATCCCTGCTACGACAGCTGCGCCGCCTTCTGCGAACGCTGGGACCAGTCGAGTTTCGACCCGGCGTACGACACCCTGCCGCTGGAGCATTTCGAATCGCTGGTGCGAGAGGTCTTTGCCCGCAAGGCCTATGACCCGGCGGTGATCCGAGAGGGATTCGTGTCACGCTTGGCAGAGTAAGCCGCGACCCGGTCCGTGGCCGCTTGAAGCCGGTGGGGCGGAATGCGACTGTCCGGTTGACCTCAGTACCGGATTGTTACGCCATGCCACGCCCTCTTTTGATCGCCAGCCCTCTCATCCTTCTGGCGCTTGCCGCCTGCGAGCCCGTTCCGGGAGGCGGTGCACCCTCTGGCCCCACGTCCACTGCTCCCGAAGCCGTGGCCGCCATCGCCGCCCCCTACCAGGATCTGACCAGAGTTCGGTGGCGGTCCGAGGACGGGTGTTATTGGTACACCCATGAAGGCCCCGTCGAGACGACCGAATTGCCAGTGCGCACCAGCGCAGGCAATCCGATCTGCACGCGGCCCCGGCCCTGATCGCGGACCTCAGGCAGCCTCCTGTCAGGGGCCGCCCACACAGTCCTACAGAGGGCTGCCGTCGGTGGGATACAGGTAGGCGGTCACGCCGGTAGACACCTGGTCGTACAGGTAGTTGATGTGCGGCATTACCATCCGCACACAGCCCGAACTTGCCCGCGTCCCGATAGAGCGCGGCGCGGGCGTGCCGTGAATGCGCAGATAGCTGTCCCGGTTGCCGACATAAAGATACAGGGCACGCGACCCCAGCGCATTGTCCGGGCCGGGGGGCTGCCCGTCCGCCCAGGCTGCGTATTTCTCCGGCTCTCGGGCAATCATGGCTGCGGTAGGCGTCCACCGCGGCCATTTCGCCTTGCGCTTGATCGTGTAGACACCCGGTCCGTACAGACCGTCACGCCCGATCGCCACGCCATAGCGCATCGCGGTTCCGTCGCCCTGGATGTGATAGAGGTAGCGCGCAACCGCATCGACGTGAATATCACCCGGTTTCAGGCCGGGGTTGGCCGAGACCCTCCGCGGCAGGAAACGGGGATGCAGACCCCAGGGATTCGAGGTTTCCAGATCGAATTCAGGGGGAGTCACCTGGGCGTCCCACTGGCTCCAGTCTCCTGGCGCGGCAAAGGCGGGGCGGGCGATTGCCGGCGTGGCTAACGCAGCGGCAGTGGCAACAAACTGGCGTCGGGTAAACATTACAGCGGCTTTCTTGCGAGGGTAGCAGATTGGCAACGGCCGAGTTCAGCGTACCGTTCCATTACACTGTCTATCAAAACGGCAAACCGGCGCGATCCTCAAACCCGTTTTTCGGGTTTCACCAAATCTTTTGGCGGCCCGTGCAGATTTGCGCCAGAAGCAAAACAACCGCCAGCCTTTCGGCCAGCGGTTGCAGGGGCGCCAGATGGCGCGCTTCCTCAGTACCGGTAGTGCTCGGGCTTGAACGGGCCTTCGGGCGCCACGCCGATGTAGTCGGCCTGCTCCTTGGACAGTTCGCTCAGCTTGACGCCGATCCGCTCCAGGTGCAGCCGGGCGACTTTTTCGTCCAGGTGCTTGGGCAGGATGTAGACCTTGTTCTCGTACTGGTCGCCGTTCTTGTAGAGTTCGATCTGCGCCAGAACCTGGTTGGTGAAGGAGGCCGACATCACGAAGGACGGGTGACCCGTGGCGTTGCCGAGGTTCAGCAGACGGCCCTCGGACAGCAGGATGATGCGGTGCCCGTTGGGCAGCTCGATCATGTCCACCTGTTCCTTGATGTTGGTC
>NZ_FMZI01000002.1 GCF_900101505.1 Antarctobacter albus | reverse complement strand
ATGAGTTGCGTCGATCATCACGGTCGTCTCCTCACCGTGCTCGGCCGCCAACCCCGCCATGATCCGGGCGAAGACACCCCTGTCGCTCCAACGCTTCCAGCGGTTGTCGAGCGTCTTGTGCGAGCCGTATTCCTTTGGCGCATCTCGCCACCGCAAACCATTGCGATTGATGAAGATAATCCCGCTCAGGACACGCCGGTCATCAACCCTGGGCTTGCCGTGCGACTTAGGGAAGTAAGGCTCCAGACGCGCCATCTGCGCATCGCTCAACCAGAAAAGATCAGACATGTTCACCGCTCATTTTCGAACGGTGAATCATGCTCGCCCAACCAAATCAATGCGTCCTGACCCTAAACTCGATCCGAACTGCCGAAACAGCCGAATTAAAGTGCGAGCCATTCCCTCCGCCACTAACAATTTATAATTGACGTGAAATTTGGGAAGTCCGTGGCCAAGGCCGCCACTCTTCCCGTCATCCCATCTGCACTTGAAAATGGCGTGAAGCAACATGCACCGCGTCCGACGCGCTGGCATGTGCGCGCGGATCAAGTCTGGATGCTGTAATCTTGCATCTGGTGACGATGGCGCTGCCCGACAGGGGCGCGCGCCGGGTTCGACTTGCCGGTTGGCGACGGAGCCGGAATCCTTCACACCGCTGGTTCCGCAGGGATCCATCGGCTGTCTGCCGATTTGACCCGCGAAGGAGTGTTGCTGCTTTTCGGAGGGGCCGGCAGACCGTTCCAAAACCGCTTGGACCCTGTTGGTCTTCGAAAGACACCAGACATCACGATATGGACCAACGACGTCTATCGATTATACCGCACGATCTTAGACCCCGAACCGGACGGCTTTGATGGGTGGGCGCGGGCAATTAGAGGCACCTCCCGCGCCAGTCCCTGCGGGCAAGCATGATCGGTGTCTATGCGCCCCGAGCCTTGTCCCCCGGCTCGACAGCTTTCAGGGCAACCGTCGCCTCCAGCATCACCGGCGCATTTCGTGGCAGGCGGCTGACGCCGAGGACCGTCCTGGGGTGCCGTCCCGCCTGCCCCAGCGAGGCAATGATCCTCTCGGATGCGGCATCGGCCACGGTGGAGATGTCGAAACCGTCATCCCCGACGGCAACATAAACCTGCAAGCGCAACACGCGGTCGACCTCCTCGTCGGGTCGGCGCTCCTTTGCAAGCCAGGCCAGAACCTGCCCGGCCGCGAGCCGCGCACTTTCGCAGGCGGTCTCCATGTCGATCGCTTCTCCGCACCGGCCCGCAGCATGGATCGTCCTGGGATCGGTCTTCGGGATCTGGCTGGCCAGCAGGATGACACGACCGTGCCGTGCGGCCATGACGTATTGGTATTCGGTCCCGATTGGGTCAGGCAGAACGACGTTTTGACTCATTGGGAAAGGCTTTCTTTCATGTGCAGGCTGCGACGCTGGAGGCCATAGACCCCGGCCAGCAGGACTAGCCCCGTGAGTGATGTCCATCCGCCCGGGTGCACCATCAGGATTGCCGTGCCGACCAGCCCTGCCCGCCCGACGAGCGACAGCCGCGCGCCGAACAGCCAGCCGATCACGACCGCCGAGAGGGCGCCGACCGCCAGGACAGAGCGGCCCAGGGTGTAGATCAGATCCAGCGACCCCTCGGGGGTCAGGAGCACGGTGTTCGAAACGAACATGAACGGCACGATGTAGATCGGCAGGCCGATCAGGAAGGCCGTCCAGCCGACCCGGCTGGCCTTTTCACCGGCTATCGGCGCCGCGGCATAGGCGGCCACGGCCAGCGGTGGCGTGATCTGGCCAAGCACGGCGTAGTAGAAGACGAACATATGCGCGGCCAGCGGATCGGCCCCCAGTTTCGTCAGAGCGGGCGCAACCAGCGTGGCCTGAACGATATAGGCCGCTGTCGTCGGCATCCCCATGCCAAAGATGAAGGCCGCGATCATCGCCAGAACCAGCGCCACATCCAGCGACCCGCCGGCAAACCCTGTCACCACCGAGCTGAACTTGAACCCAAGCCCCGAGATCTGGACGATCCCGACGATGATCCCGGCCGAGGCGCAGGCGACGGCGACCACGGCCGCGCCTTCGACCCCCAGGCGGACACCGGCGACCAACTGACGCCAGCCGATAAAGGTGGAGGGCCGCAAATAGGGCACGACAATCGCCGCCAGGACCCCGAAAAAGGCGCTGTATCCCGGCGAATAGCCCTGCAACATCAGGGTGACCAACAAGACGACCGGGATCAGGAAGGTCCAGCCGGAGGCCAGCACGCGGCGGGTCGACCCTGCCTCGGCCTTGGCCAGCGGCTTCAGGTCCAGCTTGAGAGAGGCCAGGTGCACGGCCAGCAGCAAGGCAACGTAGAACAGCACCGCAGGCAACAGCGCGGCGGCAACCACCTCGAGATAGGGAATGCCCAGGATCGCGGCCATGAGAAAGGCGGCGGCCCCCATGATCGGCGGCGTGATCTGGCCCCCGGTGGAGGCGATGGCCTCGACCGCGCCAGCGAACCGCCGAGGGTAGCCCAGCTTGAGCATCATCGGGATGGTCAGCGAACCTGTCGTGGCCACGTTGGCCACGGAACTGCCGGACATCATGCCCATGAGGCCGCTGGCCACGACGGCGATCTTGGCCGGTCCACCCCGCGTCTGCCCGGTCATGGCACGCGTGATGGTGATGAAGAAATCACCGCCCCCCGCGACCTGAAGAACGGCGCCGAACATCACGAAAAGAAAGATATATTCCGCCGACACGCCAAGGGCCGTGCCGAAGATGCCCTCGAAGCTGAAGTACATCTGGTCGACGAATTCGCTCAACCCGACGCCGCCATGCGCCAGCGGACGCAGCCAGCTCACGAACCTCAGGTCCGGGCCGACGAAGGCATAGGCGATGAAGATCAGGCAAAGCCAGACGATGGCCATGCCAAGCGCGCGCCGCGTCGCTTCCAGCACGACGACCAGGGCGCTGAGCGCCACGAACACTTCGACCGGCGTGGCGTCCTGTGTCCAGGGAGGTCGGACCACGATCGACGGTTCGAACAGGACAGCGTAGCCGAGCGAGACCACCGCCAAGCCCCCCAGGACCACATCCACAAAGACCCCCGCCCGGTGTCGGGCGGCGGGCATCAGCAAGAGGATCACGATGACCGCCATCAAGGCATGAGCGGCCCGCAACACCAGGTTCGGCGCCAGCCAGAACGGCGAGGCCGCGGCAAGGTGAAATGCAATCATGACCAGGGCCAGGACGGTGATCGCACCGTTCCTGTAGCCTTTCCCCTGATCCGGACCTGCCGCGACCTCCGTCATGTGTCAGGCTCCCAGCGACGATTCAGAGTAAGGGATGCCCATCTCTTCGAAATAGGCCTTGGCGCCGGGATGCAGCGGGATGATCATGCCGCGGCCCACCGTTTCCTTGGAGATATTGCCAAGAAGCGAGTGCACCGCCTTGAAATCATCGAGGTTTTCCCAAAGCTGCTTGACGATGGCATAGGCCGTGTCGTCCGGCATGTCCGCCGAGGCGAAAAGGATCGTGTTGGTGCCCACCGTCTCGGCCGGCACATCCTGCCCTTCGAACAGTCCTGTGGGCAGGGTCACGCGCTCGAACCCGGCGCCGCTGTCTGCCATGAACTTGTCCAGAACCGCCGAGTCGAAGGACAGCGCCCGCATCTTGCGCACGGTTTCGTTCTGCATCACCGTCGGATGCGGCCAGAGCGACAGCCACATGACCGCGTCCAGCTGGCCGTTGCGCAGCGCCTCGTGCGACTCGCTCCAGCTGAGCGGGTGCAGCTTGCCGCCGTCAGCCTCAATGTCGTCGGTGGTCATGCCGGCTGCGGCCAACAGGTTTTCAAAGGCAAGCCACGAGGTCTGCCCCGGCTGACCGGCGCTGACCTGCTTGCCGCGCAGATCGTCGAGCGAGCGAATGTCGCTGTCGGCATCCACCCAGATCTGGATGGCACTTTGCATGATGTTCATCAGGCCGCGCGCGTTCTGCACCGGACGGTCCGGAGTGGCCGGGTCGCGGCCTTCCCATGCGTCCAGGGCATTGTTGGCCGAGGTGATGCCAAGATCCGCCTTGCCATCCCGCACCCGCAGGAGGTTCGGGCCGGAGCCGCCGGGCTGGACATCGATGATCGACGAGGGGAAAACACGGGACAGGATGTCGGCCACGCCGGTTCCGACGATGCCAAAGACGCCGCCCGAAGGGCCGCCGCCGATGGTCAGGAAATCCGGCGCCTGGGCAGCCGCCAGCCGCGGCATCGCGGCAAGAGGCAGCGCGGCGGCAGCCGTGGCAAGCAATCTGCGGCGGGTGAGTGTGTCGGTCATTTTGGTCTCCATCATCACAAGCACGGGATCGCCCGTGCGGCCGAAGGTATTGGACACAGGAGACGCGGAGGCGTCGCTTCAATCAATTAAAAACTTATGTCCTCAACTTCAGGATTTCTGAAGTCAGCTGGGAATGATCCGATCTTCGCGCTTGGCGCGCTCGATCCCCTCGATCACTGCCTTCTCGAAGGCACTGGCGACCGGGACCATTTCAGACTGGGCGCGGGTCATGATCTCGACGTGGCGGCGGGCTGTCGGATCGGCCAGCGCGACAAAAACCAGTCCCGGCCCCAGCCCCTCGATCGCGAGACGCGGCAGGACCGTCACGCCAACCCCTGCCCTGACCATTCCCAGAACGGAGGCCGTGTTGCGGATGCGCAGGTTTGCCGCCTCGTCGATGGCACGGAAGGCCGCGTTTTCGATCACGTCGCCGGATGCGTTCGAGATGACAGGCACCTTGGCCAATTCTTCCCAGGACAGCGGTGCCTTCGCGGCCGCAAGCGGATGATCGACCGCGCAGATCACTCCGAAGGGTTCCGAGAACAGGACGACCCGCCTCAGCGCACCTGTCGGCCCCCGGCAGGATCCTATGCCAATGTCGATGCGCCCCAACTCGACCTCGCGCTGGACCGTGCCGGAATCCATGTCCCGCACCTGGATCACCACGTCCGGGCGGTCATGAACGAAGGTTTGCACCACGTCCGGCAGGATCGCCGTCGTCACCGAGGGAACCGCGCCGACCCTTACGATACCGCTGCGGGCCTGCGTCATCTGCACGATGGAATCGATGCAGCGGTCGAATTGCGCCGTCCCCGCACGGGCCTCGGTCAGGACCAGCTGCCCCAGCGTCGTGAGACGGTTCTTGCGGTCGCTTTCGAACAGCGGCGCCCCCAGATGGTCCGTCAGTTGCTTGAGCGACATGGACACCGCCGAGGGCGTACGCCCCAACCGGTTCGCGGCATCATTCAGGTTGCCATGCTCGGCGACGGCGACAAAACAGCGAAGCATTTCGATCTTGATGGCCATAGAGATTCAACGATTCTTAAGTTGGGTTCAGATAATTGAGTGTGACTGAAGTCACTCTGGCGCGCCATAGTTGCATGACCTTTGCAGACTAGAGAGTTCCATGCCCCAGACTTACCGGATCGACTGCCTCCAATACGCCAATTGGTCTCCGAAAATCTTTGACCAGATGCGCGAAGGCGGCCTGGACGCAGTGCATGTCACCATTGCCTACCACGAGGATTTCCGCGCCACCGCCGCGAACATCGCGGACTGGAACCTGCGCTTTCAGCGTCACAGCGACCTGATTTTCAAGGGACGCACCGGGGATGACGTGCGTCGGGCCCGGGAAACGGGGCGCACGGCGATTTTCCTTGGCCTTCAGACCCCTGCCCCCATCGAGGCCGACATCGGCCTGGTCGAGATCCTGCACGACCTGGGCGTGCGCTTCATGCAGCTCAGCTACAACAACCAATCACTGCTGGCGACGGGCTGTTACGAGGCTGACGACCCCGGCATCACCCGGATGGGCCGGCAGGTCATCAAGGAAATGAACCGGACCGGACTGGTGGTGGACATGTCGCATTCCGCCGACCGTTCGACGCTCGAAGCGATCGAGATTTCGGACCGCCCCATCGCGATCACCCATGCCAACCCCTCGGCATGGCATCCCGCCAAGCGCAACAAGTCCGACGATGTGCTGCGGGCGCTGGCGCAAAGTGGCGGCATGCTGGGCTTTTCGCTCTATCCCCATCACCTGAAGGGTGGCAGCGACTGCACGCTCGACGATTTCTGCGAAATGGTGGCGCGCACCGCGGACCTCATGGGTCCTGAACACATCGGGATTGGCAGCGACCTGTGCCAGGATCAACCGGACAGCGTGGTGGAATGGATGCGCGTGGGTCGCTGGACCCGCGAAATGGACTATGGCGAAGGATCTGCTTCTGCCGCCGGCTTCCCGCCGCAACCGGAGTGGTTCCGGGACAATCGCGACTTTGCCAACCTCGAGACGGGCCTGCGCCGCGTCGGTTTTTCGGACGAGAACATCTCTGGTGTCATCGGTGGGAACTGGCTCCGGTTCTACGACGAGAGTTTCGGGCCCGCCACATGAGCCAGGCTCTACAGCTCATCGGTCCCGACCACTGGACCGAAATGGCATGGCGCAACGGAGGCGGCACCACCTCCGAGATTTGCGCGGAAACCCGCGACGGCGGCCTGCTCTGGCGTCTGAGTACGGCCATCGTCGAACGCGATGGCCCGTATTCGGTCTTTCCCGGCCTCGTGAGGATCAGCACCGTGATCGAAGGCCAAGGCACCAGGATCACGGAAGCTGGCACGGACATTTGGCGCGAGATTGCGCCCCTCGTCCCGAGCCGCATCGACGGAGACCGACACATCGAAGGGCGTTTGGTGAACGGCCCTGTCCGCTATCTGAACCTGTTCTTCGACCCTGCGCGTCTTGCGGCGCAGGTCTCGGTCATGCGGCTGAACGGCCGCGCCAGGACGGGAAGCTCCCCAAGCGCGATATTCTGTGTGGCCGGTGACTGTGCAATTGCCACGTCCCCAAGCACCTCGATCAGCGCGATGACCCTTGTGAGGGACATTCCGGCGGAGACACATCTCACCGGAAAGGCAACCCTGGTATCTGTGGTCCTGCAGCCCGCCTGAACTTTTCCGGCCGCAGCGCGGCCAGTCCCATGCCCCATACAGGAGCGACGACCGCCTTGGGTGGAGAGGCGCGCGGCCCCCAGGACTCCGGAACGCCAGGCCGGAAGGGTTGCCTGCCCCTTCCGGCTTTCATGCGTCACGGCCAAACGCTTGCTGCCTTATCCGCCAGTTTGCTCGACAGAAAGCGCAGCTTGTCTCCGAACACCATGTCCAGCGAGAACGCGATCGGCAAGGCGATCAGGATGCTTTGCCCCCAAACCTGCAGCCACTGGATCGAAAGTCCGAATTCCAGCAGGCTGAACACGCCCGATAGCGCGGCGGACATGAAGGTCGACATGACCAGAGAGCCTGAAAGGCGTTGAAGGCGCTGACGATACATCATTTCAAGCGACCTCCTGCAGGGCCAGCGCCTCGGCTGCGGCGGTCAGGTCTTTCAGGGCGTCCTTCTCGGTGATGTGCCCGGTCGCGGCATCAAAGACGTCATGAAAACTGGGCACGGAAACGGCTGCGCGCAGGTCTGCCCCGAAGAACCCGGCAGACCCTTTTGCGGACGCCAGCACACTGCCCGCACCACCGGGACCCGGCGAGGTCGACAGGAAAACCGCCGGCTTGTTCTGGTACACTTTCTGATCGATGCGGCTCGCCCAGTCGAAGAGGTTCTTGTAGGCGGCGGAATAGGATCCGTTGTGTTCCGCAAATGAGACGATGACCCCCTCGGCGGACCCGATCTTGTCGAAGAACGCCCGCGCCGCCGGGGGCAGACCGATTTCCTGCTCGAGATCCGTATTGAAGATCGGCAGATCGTAGTCCCGCAGGTCCAGGACCTCGATCTCAGCCCCCGGGACCAGTGTTGCGGTGAACTGCGCCAGGGCCTTGTTGATGGATTTCTTGCTGGTGCTGGCACCAAATGCGATGATTTTCATGGATGGTTTTCCTTCTATGTCAGAGTATTGCGTTGATTTTCTCATGTCGAAGCGGCGCCCGCCCGGCATTTCCGCGCGGGAGGGTGCCGCCCCGGACGGCCTGCCGGGAACGGCCAACGGCCTTGGCAGGGGTCAGGCGGCCTTGTCGGTGGACACGACACTGCTGCGCACCTGGCCGACCAGCATTGCCCAGTCCATGTCGAGCGCGCCGTAGACCTCGGCTGCAACCGGACGGGCATTGTCGGCGAGGATTTCGACCATCAGGCTTGCCCCGTCGGCGACGACCACGCCGGCCTGCGACAGGCGCAGCAGCCCGGTCTCGCGCTTGGTCTGGCTGAACGTCCCCGAGGCATCCATTGCGACATAGGCGTTGTAGCCCTTGCGCTGCGCTGTCATCGCCGGGAAAGCCGCGCAGACCTCCAGCGAGACGCCGGCAAAGATGAGGTTCTGCCGCCCGGTCGCCTCGATCGCCGCGGCCACGCGCGGATCATCCCAGGCATTGACCGAGGTGCGGTCGATGAACTCATGGCCCGGCAGTGCGACGACCAGCTCGGGGAAGGCCGGGCCCCAAAGCATCTCCGCAGAGGTCGTGGTGGTAACAATCGGCAGGCCCAGGGCCTTGGCAGCCTTGGCCAGCCCGACGACGTTGTGCTTGAGCTCGGCGACCGAGTAGTCGCGGACGCCGGTCATCAGGCCGACCTGGTGATCCACCAGAACGAGGGCCGTGTTGTCCTGTGTCATCGGTTCGGGATTGGCATAAGTCATTACATTTTCCTTTTCTCTAAGGGTGTTGTGTGGTGTTTTTGATTCCGCAGGCCGCTGCGGTTCAGTCGATGGAGCCCAGTTCACCGGCCTCGTGGGCGGCGATCACCTGTGCCAGCTGATCGGCATCGCGCATCGCGAACGGACCCTTTTGCACAAAGGGTTCGCGCAGGGGTGTTCCGCCAAGCAACACGGCCTGTCCGCCTTCGCCGCTGAGCAAGTGGATCTCCTCGGCGCCGTGGATGGCCAGCGCCGTGTCGCTGCTCAGCCGGTGGCGGACCCCGTCAAGCTCCGCCTCGACCTCGCCATTGACGACATGCAGCCAGGCGGCCTCGCCGGGATCGGCGCGATGGGTGAAACTGCCGCCCGCCCGCAGGGCGATATCGAGAATGGTGAAGGGCAAGGCGGGCGGGGTGGCCCCGACCACGCCGTTGCTTTGGCCGGTCATCACCCGCACCCGATGGCCGGGGCCTTCGATCACCGGCATTTCCGTGGCGGCGACATGGCGCGCATCGGGTGCGTCCAGCTTCTGCGCCGACGGCAGGTTGACGAAGATCTGCAGGGCGTGGGTACGCGAGCCCGGCGTGGGCGCCTCGTCGTGTACGGCACCGCGGGCGGCCTTCAGCCAGTAGAGATCGCCCGGGGCCAGGTCGATGTCGTTGCCCAGCGAATCCCGGTTGCGAAAGCTGCCGGTGCTGTCCTCGAAGAGCACGCTGACCGCGGAGAGCCCGGCATGGGCATGGGGCGCGAAGGTCGGTGCGGTCATGGTGAAGTGATCGACCATGATCAGCGGGTCCATCAGACCGTCAAGCTGGCGGTGGATGAAGCTGAGCGCCTCGAAGCCCTCGCCCCGGGTCATCTTCTCCCCGTGCTGGACCGCGATGATTGCGCTGCCCGGATCTTGGGTTTGAAGTCTGTGTTGCAGGGTCATATTCGCCTCCTTTGCTGAACATGAACCTACTTTCGGAACGAATGTCCGAAAATCCGTTGATCTTGGAACCCTTCGTTCTGTATTTGGAACGAAAGCCGTGATCGAAAAGGCCGGATGATGGACCTCAATCAAGCCTACTACCTGGTACAAGTCGTTGAGAAACAGGGGTTCTCGGCAGCGGCGCGGACCTTGGGCATTCCCAAGTCGCGGATCAGCCGGCAGGTCAAAAACCTCGAAGAAACGCTGGGCACGCGGCTTCTGAACCGGGACTCGCGGCAGATGTCCCTGACGGAGGCGGGCGAGGCCTACTATCGTCATGCCAGGATGGCGCTGGAATG
The DNA here is from genome assembly GCF_900101505.1 of Antarctobacter albus. Lineage (GTDB taxonomy): Bacteria > Pseudomonadota > Alphaproteobacteria > Rhodobacterales > Rhodobacteraceae > Antarctobacter > Antarctobacter albus. The sequence continues at coordinate 492,036 of NZ_FMZI01000002.1, read as the reverse complement.
CATGCTCGCCGCCGAGGCAGCGGTCCGCAAGGACAAGGATGCGTTGGAGGGCACCGTCACCCTGTCCTGTTCGGTTGGCGTCGCGCAATTCGCGCTTAGCCGCATCCTGCCGCGTTTCCTTGACGAGAACCCGCGTGTCGTCCTGCGGCTACAGGCCTCGAACGACTTTGCGGACATGATCGGCGATGGCATCGACCTGGCCATTCGGGGACATGTCAGGTTGCTGCCGGACTCCGGGTTGATCCAACGGCGCATCGCGGACGTCCCCTGGCACCTGTTCGGCTCCCCGGGCCTTGCGCAGCAGCTCGGAGACGGGGCATCGCCGATGGACCTCGAAGGCCAGCCCGGTCTGGCGCTTGGCTGGCGGCCCGGGGGCAGCAGCTGGTCGCTACAGGGGCCTGGCGGCAGCAGTGCCTCTGTTCCCTTCGCGGCGCGGATGCGCAGCGATGACATGGTCAGCCTGAAGGAGGCCGCCGCGGCGGGGCTGGGGGTGGTGGCCCTGCCCGCCTATGTCTGCGCCGAGGATGTCGCGGCGGGTCGGTTGTGCCGTCTCTTGCCGGACTGGGTCGCCGGACTGCCCGAGATTAGCCTGCTGATGCACGAACGCCGGGGCAACCCGCCCCAGGTCGACGCCCTCACCGACTTTCTGCGCCGCGAATTGCCGGCGGTCATGGAGGATAGGTGACCCTTTTGCGCCCGCCGGTCTCGCCAAAGGCATTCCGGAGCGGGTACAGGCGGCCCCGTGAATGTGGCAGGATGCCGGGAATCTTCGCCCGTATCAGTCTGTACTTTCCGGGCGGTCGAGGACCCGGCACCAATATGGAGAAGGCAAATGGCCGACAAAACCGCGCCATCGACAAAGGTAACCTCCAGCCATTGGGGTGCCTTCGAGGTCGACGTGGAAGGCGACCGGATCGTTGCGACCCGGCCGTTCTCCCAGGATCCGCATCCCTCGCGGATCCCCGACAGCCTCCCGGCCGCGGTCCATCACAAGACCCGCGTCGCCCGCCCCTCGATCCGGCGTGGCTGGCTGGAGGCGCGGGAACGCGGTGGACGGGGCGCGCAGGAGTTTGTCGAACTCCCCTGGGATGAAGCGCTGGACATCGCGGCAGCAGAGATCGACCGCGTCCGCCACCAACACGGCAACGAGTCGATTTTCGGTGGCTCCTACGGTTGGGGATCGGCCGGACGCTTTCACCACGCCCAAAGCCAGGTGCACAGGTTCCTGAATTGCATCGGCGGGTATGTCGCCTCCTTTGGCAGCTACTCGACCGGATGTGCGCAATCCATCATGCCGCATGTGCTGGGCGTGAATTTCCTGCAGTTGCTCTATGAGCATCAGGACGGATGGCAGACGATCCACGACAACACCGAGACCCTGGTGATGTTCGGCGGGATCAACCCGAAGAATTCGCAAGTCAGCATGGGCGGCATCACCGAGCACGAGACCGCCGGCTGGTTCGATCGGTTGGCGACCAGGGGCACGCGCTGCATCAACATAGGACCGCAACGCACCGATGCGCCCGAAGGCTGCGAATGGCTGCCCGTCAGGCCCGGATCGGACACCGCGCTGATGCTGGCGTTGGCCCATGTGCTCGAGGAAGAGGGGCTTGTCGATCGTGCCTTCCTGGCCAGCCATACGGTCGGTTACGAACGGTTCCGGCCCTACCTGGTGGGCAATACGGACGGTGTGCCCAAGACCCCGGACTGGGCGGCGCCCCTGTGCGGCGTGGGCGCCGACGAGATCCGCGCGCTCGCGCGGCGCATGGCCTCGACCCGGACGCTGATCACAGTGGCATGGTCGCTGCAGCGCGCCGAACATGGCGAACAGCCCTACTGGATGTCGGTTGTCCTGGCCGCAATGCTGGGCCAGATCGGCCTGCCGGGCGGTGGCGTGGGCTATGGCTATGGGGCGATTGGCGGCGTTGGCAAGTCGCTCCTTGGGCTGCGCGGCATGACCTTCCCGCAACTGTCGAACCCGGTCGAGGACACGATTCCGGTGGCGCGCATCGGCGACATGCTTCGCAATCCCGGACGCCCCTATGATTTCAACGGGCAACGCAAGACCTATCCCGACATCCGCCTGGTCTACTGGGCGGGAGGCAATCCCTACCATCACCACCAGGATCTCAACGCCCTGCACGAGGCCTGGCAGCGGCCCGAGACAATCATCGTGAACGAACCCTGGTGGACGGCGACCGCCAAACGCGCCGACATCGTCTTTCCCGCCACCACACCCTACGAACGCGAGGACATCGGCCGCACCAACATGGACGACTACCTGTTCCACATGCCACGGCTGATCCCGCCCGTGGGCCAGGCGCGCGACGATTACGACATATTCAGCGGGCTTGCAGAGCGCTGCGGCGTGGGCCACCAGTTCACCGAAGGCCGCAGCGCCGATGACTGGATCGCAAAGCTCTATGCCGAGTACCGGGACGCGGCGGCGAATGTTGGTATCGACGTGCCAGATCTGGACGGGCTGCGAGAGAGAAACTGGATAAAGCTGCCAATCAAGGCCGAGGGACCGAACCGCACGTTCTTTGCCCCGTTCCGCGAAGATCCCGATGCGTTCCGCCTTGGCACTCCGTCTGGCCGGATCGAGATTTTCTCGGCAACAATCGACAGTTTCAGATACGACGATTGTCCCGGTCACCCGGTTTGGCTGCCGCCAACGGAATGGCTGGGCACCGCCAGTGCGGCGGCACCCCTGCACCTGGTTTCGCCCCAACCGGGGGACAAGCTTCACAGCCAGCTTGAAGCCGCGCTTGCCGATGTCGAGGGTGCCCGCCCCGAAACACTGGTTATCCATCCGGACGATGCCGCGGCACGCGAGATCACCACGGGCGATCTGCTGCGGGTCTTCAACGCACGCGGCGCGTGCCGCGCCCGGGCGTCTGTATCAAGCGACATCAATCCGGGGGTCGTTGCCCTGCCGACAGGGGCTTGGTTCGGGGACCCGGGCGGCAACATCGACCCTGACGGCAACCCCAACGTCTTGACGCTGGATGTGGGCACCTCCCGCCTTGGACAGGGTTGCAGCGCCCATTCTGCCCTGGTGCAGGTCACGCGACTGTCGTGATTGCGGACAAGGGCCGGGAAAGGCAAGATACCGTGGACGGGCTTGCCCGCCCTCTTGTCCCGCAGGAGGGTCAGACCGGCCCGGTGACGTCCAGCGACGCGCCGCGAAACTGGGCATCCACCCTGTAGTGGGTCATGAGCATGTCGCGGCTCAACAGGGTCGCAGGCGCTCCGCTGGCCACGATCCTGCCGGACTGCATCAGGTAGACCTTGTGGCAATAGCGCATCGCAAGCGTCAGGTCATGCAGACACATCAGCACGGTCCGCCCCCGGCGCCGGACCTCGTCCAGCAGCACCAGCTGATAGTGCAGGTCCAGGTGATTGGTCGGTTCGTCCAGCACGTAGACCTGCGGATCGCAGGCCAGGAGCTGGGCAAAGTAGCAGCGCTGCAGCTCTCCGCCGGACAGCCGCTCGGCGGATTGATCCGCCTTGTCGGTCAAGCCGACAATCCCCAGAGCCTCGTCGAGGCGCCTCCGGACCTCGCCCCGTCCCAGGCCTTTCGCCTCGAGCCCGATTTCCACGATGTCCCGGGGCGTCAATCCCGCCAGCAACCCCGCGCTTTGCACCAGGGCGCCCAGCACCTGTGCCCATTCCCCGTGGCTATGGCTGTCCATCTCCCTGCCAAAGGCCTCAATCCGCCCCGAAGCCGGCCGCGTGGCCCGGTAGAGCGTGCGCAAGAGCGTTGTCTTGCCGGCGCCGTTCGGTCCCAGCAAGCCGTGGATTTCCCCTTTGGGCACGCTCAGGGATGCGTCCTGCACAACGCCCCTGCCGTCGACAAAGACACTAAGGTTCCGGATGCAAAGGGCGGCATCCCGGCAAACAGGGTCATGCAGCATGACGGATCCCCCGCAGGATGAGGATGAAGGGCGGCGCCGCGAACAGCGCCAGCAACACCCCAAGCGGCAGTTCCTCGGGCGCCAGAAGCAACCGGCACAGCAGATCGACGGTGATCAGGACCACCGCACCAAGGGCCATCGTCAGGGGCAGCAGAACCCGGTGCCGGGCACCGGTCAGCAGCCGCGCCATATGCGGCACGATCAAACCGACAAAGCCGACGATCCCCGCCACCGACACCGCCAGCCCGGTCAAGAGCACCGTCGCCACGAAGATCAGCAGGCGAATTCGGCCGATGCGAAACCCAAGCGCCTGCGCCCGTTCCTCGCCCAGCAGGGTCGCGTCCAGCGCGTTTGCGTTGCGCAGGGCGACCGCCCCAACCACGACAAGACTCAGGCCCAGCATCGGCACCTCATGCCATTGCGTGCCCGCCGCCGTCCCCATCAGCCAGCCCATCGCGTTGCGGGTGGCGTGCGGATCCCCGACGTAGAGAAAGAAGGCCGTCAGCGACTGGAACATCAGCGACACGGCGACACCTGCAAGGATCACCACCAGAGGGTCGGGCATCCTGCCGCGTCTCTGCGACAGGCCAATGGTCATGACAAAGGCCAGCGCCGCCCCGAGAAAGGCGATGAGCGGCACGCCAAGCCGGTCGGTCATGCCCGTGGGCAGCCAGATGATCGCCGCCACCGCAGCGGCCGAGGCGCCCGACGACAGCCCCATCAGGTAGGGGTCCGCCATCGGATTGCGCAGGGCCGTCTGCATCAACGCCCCTGCCAGGGCCAGCCCGGCCCCGATCAGCCCCACCGCCAGGACGCGCGGTATGCGCCACTGCCAGACGATCAGGGACAGTCCGCGCGGGGCGGTCTCATCCCGCATCAGGATGGCAAACCGGTCGGCCCAGGAGATCTGGGCCGTGCCCCAAAGGACACCGGCCAGGGCCACGAACAGCAGCCCCCCAAGGGTCGCGACCAACAGGATCGGAAACCGGGCGGGCACTTAGTCCAATGCCTTGAGCTGCGCATTCACACGCTCGGCCCCATCGGCGAAGCGCATGCCAAGCAGGGTCTCCGAGAAGGGCACGACCACGTAGCGACCGTTCCTGACCGCCGACAGCTCTGCCAGTACCGGATCGTTTTCCAGGTAGGCCCGTTTGTCCGCAGCGGTGGACCAATCCGCCTCGATCAGCAGGATCACCTCGGGATCGGCGGCGACGACGCGTTCCCACGAAAGGTCGATCCAGGTGCCCTGAACCTCGGAACTGATGCTGTGCAGGCCGGCGGTACGGGCCAGCAGCGCCGGGCCGCCGCAACAGCCGACAGAATAGGGCGTACCCGTCCCGCTGTCATAGATGAACGCGGTCCGGCCACCGCCCGCCGGGTCATTCTGAACCGCGTCGATGCGCGCCCGGGTTTCGGCGATCAGCGCGTCGGCACGGTCCGCCACGCCAAAGATGTCACCGATCACCTCGATGTCGCGCAGGATCGGGGCCTGTGTCAGGGGAACGTCCTTCGGATGCGCATCCTTGCAGGAGGCATCGGCCAGGTAGGTGCCCACCCCAAGGTCATGCCACCTTTGCGCGGCACCCAGGTTGTCCTCGGAAAAGGCGGACCCGAATCCCGCGAACAGGAAGTCAGGCTCTTGCGCAAGGACGACCTCGGCGGCGGGGTATTTCTCTGCCAGCACGGGCACGCTGTCATAGGCCGCTCGCCATTGCTCGGGGATGGCGTCGTCCATGTAGGCGGTTCCGACCATCCGATCCTGCAGGCCAAGCGCCAGCATGACCTCGGTGGCCTGCTGGTTGAGCGTGATCGCGCGGCTGGGAGGCGCGTCATAGGTAAAGGGCGCGCCGCAGCTTTCGACAGTCACCGGGTCCGCCACAGCCGCTCCGGCGGCCATTGCAAGGACGAAACTGAGATTAAACGGGTTCATGGGTGTCTCCGGTCCTGTGAATCAAAAGATGTCGGGGGAGTGCGCCGGCGCCGATCGCCTTGGTGACGACCGCGCGAACATCGGCCACGTCGGTCACCCGGTACCAATGGCCTTCGGGGTAGTGCACGATCACCGGGCCGGCGTTGCAGGGAAACAGGCAACCGGTCGTCGTCACGAGGCAGTCGGCGCTGACGCCCGCCCGGCGCAGTTCGGCCTTGAGAACATCGGCCAGATGAGGCGCGTCCTTGAGGTGGCAACGCGGACCGGCACAGACCAGCAGGTGATGGCGAAACTCCGGCGGCGCATCCCAGCCCTTGCCCAACTCGCCGTCCGGCAAAGGGGCGATGCGCGATGCCGGGACCCGCGCCCGCGCGGCATTCCGCACCAACCCGGCGTCTTCCTCTGCCGGGCGCGCAAAAAACAGCTCGGGCGCCGCTTCGCCGCGCTTGTGCAACCAGCTTGCCGCCGCCCCGGGCAGCCACCGTTCCAGGCTTTGTGAAAACGGCAAGCCGATGGGCCGCAGCTGAATCCGGCTGGCGCCCTCGGCGGCCAGGGCGTCCAGCACCCGCCAGAGGCTCTGCCCCTCGCCTTCGAGACGCAGGGCGACCGCATGGCACGGGGCTTCCTGAACCAGAGCATCGGCCAGCTTGCGGAACCGGGTGGCGCTGACGTAACTCGCTGAAATCAGGAATACATATGCGTCCATGCCCAACCCTCGTTAAGAGGAAACAGGCAAGCGCACGGGACCGGGCACTGTGGAACTGTCATCTTGTCCTCCTCGGGCCCGCCGCCCGATTGGTTGCGATCAATTGATGGCAGGTCTCCTGACTCGCGGATCAAAGCGCGCCGTCCCTTCCCGGATCGCAGTCGATCCAGTGGATTGACGGGTTGCTCACCGCTTACAGTTGCGGGGGCAGTCACGGAATTGAGAGAGGTCTCTCGCACCGTGTTCCCTTTTCAGCCGCTCCGGGGTTGACCCGAACGCAGCACCATCGCCGCAACTCGTGACATGGAAAACCATCACTGTCCAGAACCTTCGCCGCCCCGTCGCGGAAACCGGCCGGCAGTCATGTCCCTGCGCGCGGCAGGGTCGCCGTCGCTGTCACGGGGACGATTTTCGCGGTGAACCGCCCTGCGTTCCTAAGATGTCTGATCTGGAGGTTCGCGCCATCCTCGGTCAAGTAGGGAGCGCGAGTCAGGCAGCAGTGGACCCTTTCATGATCAAGGATTTTTCGTTTTCGGCGCTCAACATGGGGGTGTTGGCCACCTTCGTCGGCTACGCCGCCTCCTTTGCGATCGTTCTGGCCGGGCTGACGGCAATGGGCGCCTCGGAGACCCAGGCCGCGACCGGCCTGTTCTTTGCGACCATCGGCATGGGGATCTGCAGTATCTGGCTGCCCATCGTCACGCGCACCCCCGCCGCGGTTGCCTGGTCGACACCCGGCGCCGCCTTTCTTGCGGCAACGGCGATGCTGGCCGGAGGGTTCGGCGAGGCGGTAGGTGCCCTGATCATCTGCGCCGTGCTGATCGTCCTGACAGGGGTCATCCCCGGCCTGGGGCGCGCCGTCGCGGCAATCCCCAAGCCGATTGCAAGCGCGCTGCTGGCGGGGGTCCTGCTGAAGCTCTGTCTTGCGCCCGCGCTTGCGCTCGGGAACCTGCCTCTGCTGGTCCTGCCAATCGTCGTGGCCTGGGTCGTGGGCCTGGCCTGGAATCGCCTGGCCGCGATGCCGCTTGCGGTGGCGGCCTTTGTCCTGGTGCTGTTCCTGGGGGTCGACCCGTCGGCACATCCCGACGCGTCTGCGATCACCTGGGGCCCGGTGCTCGATATCGTGCCGCCCAGCTTTTCCCCGCTCTCGGCAATCTCTGTGGCCTTGCCGCTCTACCTGATCACGATGGCGGGGCAGAATATTCCGGGCTTCGCGGTGCTCGAGCTGAACGGCTATGGCGTCAACCGCCCCTTCCTGCTGCGCAGCACCGGCATCGTCAGCCTGCTCATCGCCCCTTTCGGCGCGATCCCTGTCAACATGTCGGCGATCACCGCCTCGATGATGGCCGGAGAGGACGCCGGGCGCGACCCGTCCGGCCGTTACTGGGCGGCCATTATCTCGGGTGTCTGCTATGTCGCGCTCGCCTTTGCCGCGACAGGTGTCACCGCGATGGCCAGCCTTGCGCCGACAGAGGTCATCACCGCCGTTGCCGGGCTGGCGCTGATACCCGCCTTTGTTGCCGCGACGACCGCCGCGTTTTCCCGGGCCGACCAGCTGGAGGCCCCTGCCCTGACCTTCCTGATCGCTGGCAGCGGCATGTCGCTTCTGGGGATCAGCGGCGCATTCTGGGGGGTCCTTGCAGGCGTCGCCATCTGGGGTTTGAAGGCGTTTTTGCAGCGAGAGTCGGCCGTCAAGCAGTAACCGGGAAGGCATAACCGCCCCGACGACGACCTTGGCCCGTGTTTCGGCACGAAACACGCCCGTGCCATAGAGACCAACCAGACGGGCGGCTCGGCCGAGGTCCTGAACGTATGAACATGTCGTTTCCCCCTTGCCCGCCCCCGGGCAAGGGGCGAAGCGTCGGTTGGCCGCCAGTGCCCTGGCCGGCACTTGCCAAATCGCGCAGGCGAGAACGAGCGACCATCGGGGCCACAAGCGAAACAATACGTGTGACCAGGACCGGTGACAAAACGCATAGTTGTGTTAAAGCTTTACACAGGGTTGCGTTAGCCCCTAATGTTTCAACCAATTATAATCACCATCGAAAAACAGGGACATATCTCATGGCAGACCCATTCCTCGGACAGGTCACGATTTTCGCGGGTAACTTCGCTCCGCGCGGCTGGGCGTTTTGCGACGGGCAGCTTATGCCCATCAGCCAGTACAGCGCGCTTTTTTCAATCCTGGGCACGATCTACGGCGGTGATGGCCGCACGACCTTCGCCTTGCCCGACCTCCGCGGCCGGATGCCGATCGGACCGCGTCACGGCCCCGGGCTTTCCGACTATCGCGAGGGCCAGAAGGGTGGCGCCGAAACCCGGACGCTGAACATAACGAACATGCCGTCGCACAACCACGCCGCTACGGCGCAGATGCGGGCCGAGAGCCGCAACGGATCGGTTCCCGATCCGTCGGGCAACATCCTGGCCGCGGGCACCAACATCTTCCGGCCCAACTCCCCGTCCGAAGATGTCGTCATGGATGCGGCCTCCGTGAACGTCACGGTACAGAACAACGGTGGCCAACAACCGTTCAACATCATGAACCCCTATCTTGCGATCAACTACATCATCGCGCTGGTGGGCATCTTCCCCTCGCGCAGCTAAGCCCGCCAGAACAGAAAGGAGAACGCCATGAGTGTTCTGTTGACAGTGTCGCGCCGGGCCGTGCTTGCGGGCAAGGCGGCACTTGCGGGGCTGGCCGCCCTGCCGGGGGCCGCATTTGCACGCGGAGAGGCCGCCGGACCCGAGGCGCTGAGCGGCGCACCGGCGGCAGCGACCACCGGCGCGCTGCGCCCGCCACGCTGGCACGACGCCACCGCCGAGGAACTGATGCCGCTGGTCGGTGACAGGTTCCGGATCTCCACGCCCCAGCACGGAAACCTGGTGTTGCGGCTCAAGGCCGTCGAAGCCGGACGCTCGGGCATGGACCGCCCAAGACATCTGCCGCGCCGTGAAAGCGTGACGGTTGTCTTCGACAGCCCGGACAGCGCGCCGCTGGTAGCCGATGGCGACGGGCTGCACCGGGTCTGGCACCCGCGCATGGGCGCCGCCGATCTCTACATGACGGCTGTGCCGCGCCGTTCGGGCGGCGCCGACATCGAGATTGTGCTGAACTGAACGTGGACACGCAAAGTCCGCGATTGCGCCCGGTCCGCGACGCGGACCGGGCGTTCCTACTGGCTCTCTACGCGGAGACGAGGGAAGACCTGGCCGCCCTGCCCTTGCCGCCCGCGGCACTGACACAGATGCTGGAAATGCAGTTCGACGCACAGGGTCAGTCCTATGCACGGGCCTTTCCCGGTCACGACTGGGACATCATCCTGCATCAGGACAGGCCCGTCGGGCAGATTCGGGTTTTGCGCAGGACGGACGAAATCCGCACCATCGACCTGTCTCTGCTGATCGACTTCCGTGGCCAGGGCATCGGCAGGGTCCTCCTGCGCAATCTACAGCAGGAAGCCCGAACCGCCGACCTGCCCCTGAGACTGAGCGTCGAACACGGAAATGTCCGCGCCCAGGTCCTTTATGACCGGTTGGGTTTTGTTCCCGTCGACGACCTCGGAGCGCATCTCGAGATGCGCTGGACCCCGCAGACCGGACCCTAGCTGAAGTTGATCTCGTAGCGGGTCTCGTCCCCGACCTGCGCAAAAGGAGACAGGAAGAGGGCCGTCTCTCCGAGACCGGGCAATGCCATCGGCCAGGCCCCCTGTTCCAGGATCGGGGTGACAGGCCCGACAAGCGTCAGCGTGAATGGCGCGCGCATCCCCTCCTCGGGGGCATCGCCCTTGGGATCGATCCGCGTGATGCGCAGTTCCATCGGACCTTCCGGTGTTGTCACCGTGACCGGCTCTCCGATCAACGGCTCGAAACTCTCAGGCGTCAGCGTGGCAATGTCCATATCGGGGCGGCTCCGGGGTCAAAGGCGAATGCTCTCCTGTTCTTGCAACCTTGTGGGGGCTTTTCAAGCGCCCCCGAACCGCATAAGAATACGCGAGCGGAAGACCATATAATCTCTTTTAGATTGTTGCTCGAAACAGAAGGTGGATCTGATGGCGGTATTCGATTTCAATGACGGCGGCGCGTTAGTCAACTCGAACGGGGCAACCCCCAGCATCACCTTCGACGAGGAAGGGATCACCTTTGTCCTCAGTTCGGCGGCTGGGAACCCGGGCACGGAAACCGTGGCCTATTCGCCCGACACGATCGAGCAGCTGAGCATCTCCGATTTCACCACGGGCGGTGCCTTTACGCTGAACATCGCGGGGACGGAGCCGAACCAGTATTTCTCGGGCAACGGGCTCCAGTTCACGATCGGCACCTACCTGTCCGGGACCTGGAACATCACCTTCGTCGCGGTCGATCCGAACAATGGCAACGCGCTCCTGCCCGGCAGCAACTATGTCGTCACCAACGCGACGACCTCTGGTCAGGTCATCACCGTTCCGGACAGCGGGGCGGTCTATTCCCAAATCCGCTTCACCGCCAGCAACCCCGGCACCAACACGATCACCATCGACAACCTGACCGCCAACCTGCTTTGTTTCCTCGAAGGCACGCGGATCGCGACCCCCGAGGGCGAAAAAGCGGTTCAGGATCTGCGTGCGGGTGACCGCGTGCTGACCGCCGGCGGCGGGATCAGCACCGTGCAATGGCTGGGCGAACAGCCGGTCGAGACCACGCTGTCCAACCCGTCCAAGGTCAACCCGATCCGCATCCGCGCCGGTGCCCTGGCCGAAAACGTGCCGGCCCGCGACCTGCTGGTGTCGCCCGATCACGCCATCGGCATCGACGGGTACCTGGTGAATGCTTCGGCGCTCATCAACGGCAGCAGCATCACGCGCGAAGCGCAGATGCCTTCCGGCGGCTTCACCTATTTCCACGTCGAAACCGGTACGCATGAACTGCTGCTGGCAGAGGGCTGTGCGGCGGAAAGCTATGTCGACTTCATCGGCCGCGAAGGCTTTGTCAACGGCACCGAGCGGGCCGAGGCGCCGGCGATCCCGGAAATGGCCGCGCCGCGCATTTCGGCCGCGCGCCACTTGCCGCCGGCGATCCGCGATGCCCTGGCCCGGCGCGCCGAGGCGCTTGGCCTGGCCTCCCGCGCTGCCTGAGCCGACCGGGACAAGCCCGGCTTGCGACGACGTGACCGACGGCCCGCGGAGTGATCTCCCCGGGCCGTTTTCCTTGCCCCGCCCCTGACAGAAAGCCCAACCGCCCCATGACCCGGACCGCAGCGCCCACCGATGCAGCCGCCCTGGAGGCCGTCAACGCCGAACTGGCCCGCATCACCCGACACCAGAACGCCGGGCGCTTTGCCGAGGCCGGCGCGGCACTGGACGCGCTGCTGGAGCAATACCCGGGCCATCCCCGGCTGATCCATCTCAAGGCCCTGAACCTCGCGCAATCCGGAGACCCCGAAGCGGGGATGGCACTGTTGCAGGACGTGGTTGCACATCAACCTGACGACGCGGTGGCCCTGGTCGACCTGGGGACCTTGCTGGCCCAGGCTGGCCGCATGGAAGAGGCCCGCGAACAGTTCGAGGCCGCCGTCGAAGCGGCGCCGAACTATGCCCTTGCCCAAGCGAATCTTGGTGCGGCGCTTGTTCTGGCCAAGGACTATGCCCGCGCGATCCCCCGCCTGGAACGCGCCATCGCGCTGGACGGCTCGGTGCTGGACCTGCACCTGAACCTTGCGCAGGCCTACCTGCGCACCGGCAACATCCAGCATTCGGTGGATGCGCTGTTTCGGGCGCTTGCCGTCGATCCCAACGCCATCGCGGTGCATGTGAACCTCGCGGCGGCGCTCTATCGCCGTGAGCGCCACGAAACCGCCGAGCACCATGCAAGACGCGCCATCGAACTGGGGCCGCGCACCGGAGAGGCCTGGCTGCACCTTGGCAATATCCTCGCTGCCTCGGGCCGCATGGACAAGGCCGCCGATGCGCTGATGACTGCCGCCGCTCTGCCGGGCATGGCGCTGTCTGCCCTGGCGCGGCTGGTGCACCTGCGCAAGACCCGCGCGGACAGCCCCGAATGGACGAACCTGCTGAAACTCGCCGAACAGGCCGACAGCCTGGCCGACGAGGCACGGGCCACGCTGGAATTCGCCCTGGGCAAGGGATTTGACGATCTTGGAGAACACGGCACCGCCTTTGCGCATTACGCCGAGGGCAACCGCCTGACCCGCAAGGCCCACCCTTATGACAGCCGCCCCCATACCGAACGTGCGGTGCGGATGCGCAGCCTTGTGTCCCCCGCTCTGCTGGACCGCCACAAGAACGCCGGGCTGCGCGGTGTCGCCCCGATCTTTGTCTGCGGGATGCCCCGCTCCGGCACCACGCTGATGGAACAGATGCTGTCCCGCCACCCGGAGGTGCAAGCCGGAGGAGAGATGCTGGCCGCGCAACGGTCTTTCCAGTCCAGTCCGCGCCTGCGCGCCGTGCTGGAGGAACGCGAACCGGACGCCAGCCTGCAGGATGACGATTTCACCAGCCTGGGTGAGGAATACCAGGCCTTCCTGCACCGCGAGGGCCTGCGCCGCTCCCGCGTGACGGACAAATTGCCGGGAAATCAGCTCTATGTCGGCCTGTTGGCACTGGCGCTGCCCGAGGCAAGATTCCTGCTCATGCGGCGGCACCCGCTGGATTGCCTGCTGTCGAACTGGGTCCAGAACTTCGGTACCAACCAGCCGGTCTCGACCGACCTCGCGGACCTTGCAGAGGCCTACCGTCAATTCGACCTGAACGCCAAGCACTGGGCCGCCTTGTTGCCCGATCGCGTCCGCGAAGTGTCCTACGAGGCGCTGGTGGCCGATCCCGAAGGCATGGCGCGGGAGGTGCTGGACTTCCTCGGACTGGACTGGTCGCCAGATGTGCTGGATCACACCACCTCGTCGCGGCAGGTCAACACCGCCTCCGTGGCGCAGGTCCGCGAACCGGTCTATGGCACCTCCGTTGCCCGCTGGCGTCGCTATGGGGCGCATCTGCGCCCGCTGGCAGCGGCACTTGGCGATCTCCTGTCAGAGGAAGAGCGCGCCGCCTGCGGGCTGTGAGCGGGTGGCCCTCAGGCCACCTGCCCTTCGGACCTGATGCCGGAAATCGCCTGGATCAGGTTGTCTTCCGTCACCTCGTCCGAGGTGAAGGTCCGCATGATCCGACCCGAGTACATGGCGATGATCCGGTCGCTGACGTGCAGCACCTCGGGCATTTCCGAAGATATGACGATCACCGCATACCCCTGCGCCGCCAGTTCGCGGATCAGGTTGTGGATCTCGGACTTGCTGCCCACGTCGATCCCCCGTGTCGGTTCATCCACGATCAGCACGTTTGGATGCATCGACAGCCATTTGCCGATCACGATCTTCTGCTGGTTGCCTCCGGACAGGTTGCCCACGGTCTGCTTCCAGCCCGGCGTCCGGATGTCCAGCTTGTCCCGGTACTGATCGAAGATCGCGATTTCCGACCCTTCGGCGACAAAGGGCCCGGCCTTGAGATCGTCGACCTGCGGCAATGTCATGTTGTCCCGGCAGTTCATGCCCAGCACCAGCCCCTGTCCCTTGCGGTCCTCGGGCACCAGTGAAATGCCCTTGGCGATGGCATCGACCGGAGAGCGGATCACGGTTTCCTCGCCGTCCAGCAGGATTGTCCCGGCACTGGGATCGCGCAGCCCGAACAGGGTCTCGGCGATTTCGGTCCGGCCCGCGCCGACCAGCCCGTAGAACCCAAGGACTTCGCCCCGCCGGACCTCGAAACTCACGTCCGCATAAAGGTCGCCGCAGGTCAGGCCACGCACCTCCAGCGCGACGTCGCCAAGCGCGTGGTGGCTGACATTTCGGCTGAGATCCAGCGTGCGCCCGATCATCAACTGCGTGACCTCTTCCTCGTCGGTCTGCGCCGTTTCCAGCGTGCCGCGATACTGCCCGTCGCGCAGAACGCTGATCCGGTCGGTGATCTTGAAGATCTCTTCCATGCGGTGCGAGATGTAGATGATCCCAACGCCCTGCGACTGCAGGTCGGCGATCACGTCGAACAGCACCACCTTTTCCGCATCGGTCAGCGAGGCGGTCGGTTCGTCGAAGATCACCGCCTTGGCCTCGACCGTCAGGGCGCGGGCGATCTCGACCATCTGCTGGTTGGCGATGGACAGGTCGCCGACGCGGGTCCGCGCGTCGAAGGTGACCTTCAGCTTGGACAGGATGTCGTTGGTCCGGCGCTCCAGCGTGGCCCAATCCACCAGGCCGAAACGCTTGCGCGGCAGTTCCCCCAGGTAGATGTTCTCGGCCACGGTCAATTCCTCGGCCAGGCTCAGTTCCTGGTGGATAAAGACGATGCCCTTGGCCTTGGCCTCCAGCGGCGTCCGCATCACGGCGGGTTCTTCACCGATGTAGATGCGCCCCTCGTTGGGCTGAAGGATGCCGCCAAGCACCTTCATCAGGGTCGATTTGCCAGCGCCGTTCTCGCCCATCAGGGCATGTACCTCGCCGGGCATCACGCTAAACGACACGCCGTCCAGCGCCCGCACGCCCGGGAAGGTCTTGACGATGCCCTCGAGGCGGAGGGCCGGGGTTTCAACGCTCATGTCTTCAACTCCTCTTTGCCCTTGAGGTTCAGCTGCCGGTCCAGGAAGAGGACCGCGATCAGGATCAGGCCGATCACGAGGTTCACGGTCTCGGTATCCGCGCCGATATGGGACAGCCCCTTGCGCAAGAGCTGGATCGCCAGCACCCCGCCAAAGGTGGACACGATCGACCCTGCCCCGCCTGTCAGCTTGGTGCCGCCAAGAACCACGGCCGTGATGACCCAGAGCTCGTAGAGCTCACCGTCGTTGGGATTGACCGAACCGCTTTCGGAATAGAACACGACCGCCGACAGCGCCGCCAGGAAGCCGATGATCATGAAGTTGATCATCATGTGCGGCCCCACCTTGATACCGGCATTGACCGCCGCCTCTCGGTTGTCGCCGATGGCATAGGCGTTGCGGCCATGCACCGTGCGGTTCATCAGGAACCAGATCGCCGCCGTCACGGCCAGCAGGAACCAGGTGGCCGTGTGGATGCCCAGGAACTGCGCCTCGGCGAAATCCACGAGCGTCCAGTTCAAATGGCTGGTGGGCTGCTCGCCGTTGTACATGAAGACCAGCCCGCGATAGCCCAGCATCGACCCCAGGGTGACGATGAACGCATCGACCCCGGTCTTCCAGACGATCAGCCCGTTCAGCGCACCCAGCAGCGTGCCGGTGGCCAGCGCCGCCAGCCAGGCCATCGGGATCGCCCAGTCCCCCATGCCGCCGAAGATCGGCCATGTCATGCTGTCCAGCAGGACAATGGCGCTGAGCGCGTAGGTGGCGCCCACCGACAGGTCGATGTTGCCGTTGACCATGATGATCGTCATGCCCATCGCGATGATCCCGATCGGCGCCGACTGCTTGAACAGCAGCAGCATGTTGTCGAGATCCATGAAGGCCTTTTCGCTGAGTGACAGGAATTCGCCCGCCACGGTGAAGAAGACCAGTTCCAGAAGGATGAAGCCCCAGATGGCGCCACGCTTCAGAAAGGTGCTGAGTGTCCCTGCTTGCATGATCTTTCCTCCTCAGGCGATGGGTGACCAGAGGCGGCCGCGCTTGGCCGCGATGTCCAGCCAGACGGCCAGGATGATGATGACCCAGGTCACGACGTACTGGACGTAGAACTGCAACCCGACCAGCAGCAGCCCGTTCTGGATGAACCCCAGGATCAGCACGCCGATCACCGTCTTGAAGATCGTCCCTGACCCGCCCATCAACGAGGCCCCGCCAAGGATGACCGCCGCCAGCACCTCCAGTTCCAGCCCCTGTCCCACGGTGTTCTGCGACCCCAGCGAGCGGCTGGCCTGGATCAACCCGGCAGTGGCCACGCAGAAGGCCGAGACCAGGTAGCAGGAAAAGACGACCCGGGCACGGGGAATGCCGGAGAAGGTGGCGGCGGTTCCGTTGCCCCCCACGGCATAGACCTTGCGGCCGAAGGGGGTCTTGGCCAGCCCGATCCCCAGCACCGCGGCCAGCAGAGCAAAGAGGAGGATCGGCACCGGGATGCCGATGATCTCTCCCTGGCCGAAGACGCTGAACCAGGTGCCTTCCTTGTCGGCGATGTCCATGTTCTGCCCGCCGGAATAGGTCAGCGTCAGCCCGTGGATGGCCGAGAGCATCCCCAGCGTGACGATCAGGGAATTCAGTTTCAGGTAGCCCACGAGAAACCCGATGAAGGCTCCCAGGCACAGTGTCATTGCGAACATCGCCGGGATTGCCAGCGTCGGGCCGATCTTGTCGTGCAGGTCCAGCACCACGATGGTCGAAAAGGACATCATCGACCCAACAGAAAGGTCGAGGTTGCCGCTGATGACCACGAAGGTCACCCCCAGCGCCATGACGCCCAGGATGGCCGAGGACCGCACGACACCCATGATGTTGTCGGGGTCGAGAAAGCGCGCATTGGCAAGCGAAAACCCGACCATGAACAGAACGAACGCGATGAGAATGCCCTGCCGGGCAATCTGCCCTCCGAGATCTCTCTTGGTGATGTGAGCCATTGCTCCCCCCTCTTGCCCCAATGCGGGACCATCAGGGAGACCTAGCGCCCCGCGACGGTTCCGCCTCCCTCCGGGGCGTCCTTCAAACCAGTGTCATGCCGCCGTCGATCATCACGATCTGACCGGTCATGTAATCGCTCTCCTGCGAGGCGAGGAACGTCGTCGTTCCGGTCACGTCCGCTGGCGTGGCGACGCGGCCTTTCAGGATCACCGAGGAAAACTCCTCCATCGCCTGGCCTGGATGCTGGGCCGCGCCGATGTCCATCAGGTCACGGTCGACCTGTTCCCACATCTCGGTGGCGACAACGCCGGGCGCAAAGCCGGTGACGGTGATGTCATGCTTGGCCAGGTCGCGGGCGCCGGATTGCGTCAGCGCGACCACGCCCCATTTCGACGCGCAGTAGGGCGCGACGTTGTCATACCCCTGGCGGCTGGCGACCGAGGCGGTGTTCACGATCTTGCCGAAAGTGCCCTGCCGGATGAATTGCCTGGCCGCCTCCTGCATCCCGATCAGGCATCCCAGCCCGTTCACCCCCATGATGAAATTCCAGTTCTCCTCGGTCACGTCGAGGAAATTCATCGGTTTGTTGACGCCGGCGTTGTTGAACTTGACGTCCAGCTTGCCGAAGGCGTCGACCGTATGCGCGATCATGGCCTGCACGGTGGCGCGGTCGGTCACGTCGACCGGCGCATGGGTCACGCGCCCCCCACCGGCGGTGGCCCTGTCCTGGCTGGCCTCGGCCACGGCGGCCACCTTGCTTTCGTTGATATCGGCGAAACAAACGTCGGCCCCCTCGTCCAGGAGCGCCTCGCCGATGGCGCGGCCAATCCCCTGGGCGGCACCGGTGACAATGCAGGATCGTCCGGACACGCGGCCCATGTCGACCTCCCAACCAATTCCTGTAGGCAACTGTCAGGCCCGGGCGCGCCGCTCGCGCGCCCGGGACCGGGTCGGTCTCAGAAGACCGGCTTGGTGAAATCGCCCATGTTGTCCTGGGTGATCTTGGGCGTGTCGAAATAGTTGAGGAAGGGTACGTCCTCACCGTTCAGCACGTCCAGCGCGGTCTTGAGCGCGGCCTCTGCGTCATCCACCGGCGACTGGTAGATCGAGCCCCAGTATTCGCCGCGTTCCATCGCCTCGTAACCCACCGCAAAATTGGTGGCGCCGACAAAGATGATGCCGTCACGGCCCGCGGCCTTGGCGGCGTTCAGCGCGCCCACGCCCATGTTGTCATCCCCGGCATAGACCCCATCGATGTCGTCGTACTTGACCAGGAAGGCCTCCATGACCTTCTGCGACTTTTCACGGTTCCAGTCGCCGGGCTGCGTCTCAAGGACCGTTACGTTCGGGCAGACCTCTGGCAGACGATCGTCAAAGCCCTTGGCCCGTTCGATGGCGGTGGTGTAACCCGGCTGGCCGGTGATGTGCACGATCTGGGCCTCGTCCTCGATGCCCATTTCCTTGAACTTGTCGCACATGATCTCGGCCGAGCGCGCGCCCTGGGTGATGTTGTCCGGTCCCGAGAAGGAGGCCACGAAATCGAACCCCGCATCCGCGATGTTCGAATTGGTCACCACCACCGGGATACCGGCCTTGTGCGCCTTGCGCACCGCGGGGATCACGGCCTCGCCGTTGGTCGGCCAGATGATGATCGCATCGACCGCCTGCTGGATCAGGTCTTCCATCTGGGCGATCTGGCGGGCAACGTCGCCGCCCCCGTCCAGCACGACGACCTCGACGTTGGGATTGGCCTCGGCCGCGGCGATGAAGGCCTTTTCATAGGTGGTCTGGTAGCTGTCCACACCGACGTTGTTCTGGGTGATGCCGATCCTGTAGCTCTCGGCCTGCACGGCCCCGGAAATTGCAACCGTGGCTGCAGTCGCGGCGAGAACGGTACGAAGTTTCATCTGGGTCTCCTCCCGGATTGTCATTTCTTGTCCAATTCCCCACCTCCCAGGGGAATCGTCACCCGGCGCACCGGATGACTGAGGTGAATGTGGGGCTTTTGCCTGTTCCGGACCCCGACAAAAATATCCAGTTTGAACATTATGAAGTCCAGATTGGACAAAATGGCTGTACGCTTATCCCCGCAATTTGAACATCTTGCGGAGGTGTCGAGATGAGCCGGTCAAGGTCATCCGATTTGAACAATTCTGCGCCCGGCGCAGGCAGCAATCCACGAGAGGCCCCGAAGCGACCGATGAACGCGATGGACGGACATACCGAAGACCGGATGCAGTCCCAGCTGGCTACGGGCGACATGCTGCATGTCCTCGCCTATCTCGAGGAATGCGAGAACGAGCGCGAGGATACCATCGAGCTCAGCGCGCCCAACCCGGTGTTTCGCATGGCGATGCATCTGATCAAGGGCCACCTCGAGGCACGGATCACCACGCCGACCTCGCTCATCGCCGCCGCGAACGTGCCCTATGCCACCGCAAACCGGCGGCTGAGGGACATGATCGACGCCGGAATGATCGACCAACGCCCGCGCACCAAGACTGGCAAGAGCTTTTCCATGCATCCCAGCGAAAAGCTGCTGGACCAGTGGGCGCGGCTGTCGGGTCGGGTGCGGCGCCTGACCGAAACCTATTTCGGCTCCGACACGAGCGCGGCGGAGGACCGCGATTATTACTTCGGCGGCTCCTACATGACGACCCGCTCGATCCCGCCGATCCAGGTCCTGCCCGAACCGCTGAAGGTGGCGGGCGGCATCCGCGTGCTGGTGCATGGCGACCCGACCTTCATGGTCATGGAAAACCTCAAGCGCCAGTTCGAACAGGTGATCGGCAGCGACATTCACCAACGCGCCTTTTCCATCGACCGGCTGCGCGAAGAAGCCCTCCGCAACGCCGAGCGCAAGACCAGCCGCTACGACATCATCGCGCTGGATCTGCCCTGGGTTGGTGAATTCGCCTCCAGGGGGGTGTTGATGCCGCTCGATGATGCAATGGATGTCGAGCGTCTTGATCCCGCGGATTTCCACACTGCCGGATGGAAGGCGACCCACTGGGGCGGACGCCCCTACGGCGTCCCGGCGCAGACGACGCCCGAATTGCTGTTCTACCGCCGCGATCTCTTTGCCAAGGCGGGACTGGAACCGCCCGCCAGCACCGACCAACTGCTGGAGGCCGCCCGCCACATGCACGACCCGAAAAAGGGCCGCTATGGCATCGCCTGGAACGCGGCACGTGGCACCGCGCTGGGGCATACCTTTCTGATGACCCTGGCCGATTTCGGCCAGCCGGTCCTGGACTTGCCCGAGGTTGCGGGCGGGTTCGCCACCGAAGACCTGGCCACGCGCCGGCACCGGATCACCATCGACACCGACAAGGGGCTGATGGCGGCGGAATACCTGCTGGAGCTCCTGCGCTATTCCCCGCCCGACATCCTGTCCATGTCCTGGTACGAACGCGTCCGCCCCTTTGCGGCGGGCAAGATCGCGATGGCCTATGGCTATACCCTGCTGGCCCCCTACTTCGAGCTGGACCCGTCCTCGCCCGCCTTTGGCCAGACCGGCTATCTGCCACATCCCCACGGACCGGGCGCGGCCAACGTGGCGCCCGTCGGTGGCTATGTCATGGGCATTCCGGCCAACATCGCGCCTGACCGCCTGCCCGCCGCCGCCGAGGCGCTGCGCGTCTTCACCAGCGCCGAGGCGCAGAAGCTTTACGTTCAGAACGGCAGTCGCACCAACCCGCGCTATTCCGTCGCCGCCGATGCTGAGGTGCGCCGCGCCTCGCCCCTCTTCGAGGCGGTGGATGCCATGTCCTGGCGCGACGAGCTGCAGTTCTGGCCGCGACCGCCGGTGCCCCAGATCACCGGAATCATCCAGGTCTGCGGCGAGGAATTCCACGACATGCTGCGCGGGCTGATCCCCCCGCGCGAGGCGTTGCAACGGGCCCAGCAGAGGGCCGAAGCGCTGTTCGCATGACACGGGACATCATGATCCGAGGAGGAGAGACTCATGGACCCCAACCGCCTGCAAGGCAAGAACATCCTGATCACCGGCGCCGCCCGCGGCATGGGCGCCGCCAATGCCGAGGCCTTTGCCGCCCAGGGCGGCAACGTCTGCCTGGGCGACCTTGACGGCGACGCCGCGCAGGACATGGCCGCCAAGATCAACGCGGCCGGGAACGGCAAGGCCATCGGCGTCAGGATGGACGTGACCAAGCGCGAGGACAACGCCGCCGCAGTCGCCGCCACGGTCGAGGCTTTTGGCTCGATCAACGTCGGGCTGTTCAATGCCGGCCTCAACAAGCCCCGGTTCTTCATGGATATCGACGAAGACAACTGGGACATGATCATGAACGTCAACACCAAGGCGATGTGGCTGGGCATGCAGGAAACCGCCCGCCAGATGATCGCCCAGGGACCGATGGAGGATCACCCCTACAAGCTGATCAACGTGGGCAGTATCGCCTCGCGCAAGCCGCTGGTGGACGTGACCGTCTATTGCACCTCGAAATACGGCTGTCTTGCGCTGACCCATTGCGGGGCGCTGGCCCTGTCTGAACACAACATCACCGTGAACGGCTATGCGCCCGGTGTCGTGGTCACGCCGCTGTGGGAACAGCTGGACAAGGACCTGGTCGACATCGGGTTCAAGCAGAAGGCCGGCCAGGCCTACGAGGACATCGCCCGCGACGCGCTGCAGATCAAGCGCGTCTCCTATCCCGACGACATCACCGGCACCGCGTCTTTCCTGGTCAGCGATGACAGCGACTACATGACCGGCCAGATGATCCATATCGATGGCGGCTGGTGCATCCAGTAACCAACTGATTTCCTGAAATTTTCAATCATATAACCGGGACGGCCACGGCCCCCGGAAGGAGAGCCTCATGTCGCGCGCCCTGATGCCGAACCTGCTGACCCCGCAGGATCTTGAACCGAATTGGAAATGGGAGGGCCGTCTGCCCGCCTGGGGCCATACCTCGGTCGATTTCGAACGCCGGATCGATCACGACCGCCTGCGCCGCTACCGGCTGGCCCGCACGCGGCAGGCGCTCCAGAACTCGCCCGCGGGTACGCTGCTGCTGTTTGACGTGAACAACATCCGCTATGTCAGCGCCACCAAGATCGGCGAGTGGGAGCGGGACAAGATGTGCCGCTTCTGCCTGCTGACCGGCGACGACAGCCCCTATGTCTGGGACTTCGGCTCTGCCGCGATGCACCACAAGAAATTCTCCGACTGGCTGGAACCGGATCATTGCCTGGCCGGTGTCGTGGGGATGCGCGGGACGATCCCGCCGGAATTCGGCCTGATGCGGAAATACGCCAAACAGATCGCGGGGCTGATCCGCGACGCGGGCATGGCCGACATGCCGGTGGGGGTCGATTATGCCGAAACCGCCATGTTCCACGCCCTGCAAGAAGAGGGCCTGCACGTGGTCGACGGCCAGCAGATCATGCTGGCGGCGCGCGAGATCAAGAACTGGGACGAGATCCAGCTGCTGACCCAGGCGGCCAGTATGGTGGATGGCGTCTATCACATGATCTACGAAGAGCTGAAACCCGGCGTGCGCGAGAACGACATCGTCGCCCTGTCGAACAAGATGCTCTACGAGATGGGCAGCGACGACGTCGAGGCGATCAACGCGATCTCGGGCGAGCGTTGCAACCCGCATCCGCACAACTTTACAGATCGCTATTTCCGCCCCGGCGACCAGGCCTTCTTCGACATCCTGCAAAGCTACCAAGGTTATCGGACCTGCTATTACCGGACCTTCAACATCGGCCGCGCCACGCCCGCACAGAACGACGCCTACGTGAAGGCGCGCGAATGGATCGATGCCTCGATCGCCATGATCAAGCCCGGCGTGAGCACCGACAAGGTGGCCGAAGTCTGGCCCAAGGCGGAGGAATTCGGCTTTCCGAACGAGGACGCGGCCTTTGGCCTGCAGTTCGGACATGGGCTGGGCCTTGCACTGCACGAACGCCCCATCATCAGCCGCGCGGTCAGCCTGGACCACCCGATGGAGATCCAGACCGGCATGGTCTTTGCGCTGGAAACCTACTGCCCGGCGGCGGACGGCTACTCGGCCGCGCGCATCGAGGAGGAAGTGGTGGTGACCGAGACCGGCTGCGAGGTGATCAGCCTCTTCCCCGCCGAAGACCTGCCCATCGCCAACCGTTATTGAGGCGCGGCGGAATACGCCCCGCCCTACCGGTTCGCGTAGGGCGGGGGCCACCCCGCCGTCCCCGGAGGACATCATGGCCGACACCAAGACAAACACCGAAGACTACCTGCGCATGTACCGCCAGATGGTGCGCATCCGCACCTTCGAGGACAACGCAAACCAGCTTTACCTTTCCGCCAAGATGCCGGGGCTGACGCATATGTATTCCGGCGAAGAGGCAGTCGCCGTGGGCATCTGCGAGGCGCTGACCGATGACGACCGCATCACCTCCACCCATCGCGGTCACGGCCATTGCGTCGCCAAGGGCGCGAATTTCAAGGAGATGTTCTGCGAACTCCTGGGCAAGGAGGAAGGCTATTGCCGGGGCAAGGGCGGCTCGATGCATATCGCGGACCAGGGCCACGGCAACCTGGGCGCCAATGCCATCGTCGGCGGCTCGATGGGCATCGCCACCGGATCGGCCCTGCGCGCGAAACTCCAGGGGTCCGATGACGTGACAGTCTGCTTTTTTGGCGACGGGGCCACGGCACAGGGGCTGCTCTACGAGGTCATGAACATGGCCGCGCTGTGGCACCTGCCGGTGATCTACGCCTGCGAGAACAACGGCTATTCCGAATACACCCGCACCGACGAGATCGCCGCCGGGTCGATCACCGCGCGGGCCGAGGCCTTTGGCATCGAGGCGCACCAGGTCGACGGTCAGGACGTTCTGGCCGTCAACGACCTGACGCAGAAACTGGTCGCGCGGGCCCGCAAGGGCGAAGGCCCCTTCTTCGTCGAACTGATGACCTATCGCTATCACGGGCACCATGTCGGCGACATCAACCGCGAATACTATCGCTCCAAGGACGAGGAAAAGGACTGGCGCGAGAACCGCGACCCGATCACCCGGTTCCGGGCCTGGCTGGTCAGCGAGGGCATCGCGAGTGAGGACGAGATAGAGGCGATGAACGCCGAGATCGCCGAGGATGCCTCTGCCGCCGTCGAATACGCCTTGGCGGCGAAGTACCCCGATGTCTCCGAAGTGGACATGCACGTTTTCACCGACATCGAACACGCCTGCGCCTGAGGGAGAAGAGAGATGCGAAACATCACATTGTCGCAGGCCGTCAACGAGGCCCTGGCCGAGGAAATGCGCCGCGACGAGACCGTCTTCATCATCGGCGAGGACGTGGCGGAGGCCGGCACGCCCTTCAAGGTGCTGAGCGGTCTGGTCGAGGAATTCGGCACCGAACGGGTGATCGACACGCCCATCGCGGAACCGGGATTCATGGGGCTGGCCGTGGGCGCGGCCCTGACCGGTGCGCGGCCTGTCGTCGACCTCATGTTCGGCGATTTCATCTTCCTGATCATGGACCAGCTCTGCAACCAGGCGGCCAAGGCGCATTACATGTCGGGTGGCAAACTGAAGGTGCCGCTGGTCCTGCGCACCAACCTGGGCGCCACGCGGCGTTCCGCCGCCCAGCACTCGCAATCGCTGCATGCCCTGGTTGCCCATATCCCGGGGCTGAAGGTGGCGCTGCCGTCCTCGGCCTACGAGGCCAAGGGGCTGATGAAAAGCGCCATCCGCGACGACAACCCGGTGGTGATCTTCGAAGACAAGCTGATGTACAACGACAAGGCGCCCGTCCCCGAAGAGGAGTTCCTGATCCCGCTGGGCCAGGCAAATGTCCTGCGCGAGGGGCACGACATCACCCTGATCGGTACATCCTCGATGGTGCAGGTCTGCCAGAAGGCCGCAGAAATCCTGGCCGGCGAGGGCATTGATGCCGAAGTCATCGACCCGCGCACCATCGTGCCGCTCGACGAGGCGACCTTGCTGGCCTCCGCGAAAAAGACCAGCCGCGTGATCGTGGTGGACGAAGGCCACCAGAGTTTTGGCATCACCGGGGAAATCGCCAGCCGGATCAATGAAAAGGCCTTTTACCATCTCGACGCGCCAGCGCTGCGCATGGGAGCGATGGACGTGCCCGTGCCCTTTTCGCCGGTGCTCGAGGATATCACCGTACCTACGCCCGAGAGCGTGGCAGAGAACGCGCGCCGGCTGATGTCGGGGGAGATGATCCATGCCGCATGACGTCATCATGCCCGCGCTGGGCATGGCGCAGGACAGCGGGCTGATCGTCGCCTGGCACAAGGAACCGGGCGAGGCCGTCGCAACCGGAGATGTCCTTTTCGAGGTCGAAACCGACAAGGCGACGATGGAGGTCGAAGCGCAGGCCGACGGCTTTCTGAATCGCGTCCGCGCACAGGCGGGCGAAGAGGTCCCGGTGGGCAAGGTGATCGCCGTGATCGGCGACAGCGCCGAGGAGGTGACCGACACCACCCCTGATGAGGCCGCGCCGGAGGATACGTCCGAGGACACGTCGGCCACCCTGGCGGTCCCGGACGGCACCAGCGTGATCATGCCCGCGCTGGGCATGGCTCAGGACAGCGGCCTGATCGTCGCCTGGCACAAGGAACCGGGAGCGGCGGTCACGGCAACGGACATCCTCTTTGAGGTCGAAACCGACAAGGCGACAGTCGAGGTCGAAGCCGGGCATGATGGCTATCTCGCCGCCATCCTGGCCGAGGCGGGCGAAGAGGCGCCGGTGGGCGAAACCATCGCCGTGATCTCTGCCGGGAAACCCGCCGCCCCGGTCCGCCTCGGCCGGGCCGAGGCGGCGGGCAAAGCGCCTTCTGCCGAACCCCGCCCCCCTGCCCCCGTGGCCGAACGACCCGCGCCCCGGCCGCCTGCCGTGCCAACCGGCGGGCGCATCCTCGCCTCGCCCAAGGCCCGGCGGCTTGCACTGGAACAGGGTCTGGACCTGAACCGCCTCGTTGAGGCGGGCCATCCACAGCCCTACCACGCCGCCGACATCGAAGTGCTGCGCACCCTACCCGATGAAACGGCGGCAGCCCCGGCGCAGTCCACGCGGCACCTGACCGCAGACCTGCCGCATGAGGGGTTCACGGAATTTGCCGAATGGGCCGCCGGAGAAGCCAACCTGACCGACGCCCAGGCCCTGCTGGCAGGTCTCGTGGCGGCCAGTCTTGACCGGGACAGCGTCACCATCCGTGTCGAAACCGAGGCCAGGGCGCGTTCCTACCATGTCCCCGCGGGTCCCTTGGGCGGTATCACGAGGGTTGAACCCGACACGCCGGCCGACCTCACCCTGCGCGACCTGCGCCAGAGCCGGATCAGCACGCTCGCCCTTGGGGCCGAAAGCCACCCGGTCCTCACCCTGACCGCCAATGCAGGCGGTCTCACCCTCACACTGGAATGCACCGGAGACGCCCTGAGCGCGCCGCAGGCAATTGCGCTGCTCTCCGGTTTCGCGGGCCGGATGGAGCAGCCGCTCCGCCACCTGCTCTGACGCATGGAGACCCTCATGGAATTTACCAATCTCTACATCAACGGCACATGGCGCGAGGGCGCGGAGCAGGAGCGGTTCGAGGTGCTCAACCCCGCAACCGAGGAACCGCTGGCCACGGTGGCCTCTGCCGGGATCGCCGATGCGGATGCCGCGCTGGATGCCGCCGAGGCCGCCATGAAGGACTGGGCCGCGCGCACACCGCGCCAGCGCTCCGAGGTTCTGCGCAAGGCCTGGGAGCTGATGACCGGCCGGCTGGAGCATTTCGCCCGGCTGATCACGCTGGAAAACGGCAAGGCGCGAACCGACGCGATCGGAGAGGCGACCTATGCCGCCGAGTTCTTTCGCTGGTTCGCCGAAGAGGCGGTGCGCGCCGACGGGATGATCACCCATGCGCCCGCCAGCGGCGCCCGGATCATGGTCCAGCACAAGCCCGCAGGACTGGCGGTGCTGGTCACGCCCTGGAACTACCCGGCGGCGATGGGCACGCGCAAGATCGCCCCGGCATTGGCCGCCGGTTGCGCCGTCATCATCAAGCCCGCCTCGGAAACGCCCCTGACCATGCTGGCGCTGATGCCGCTGCTGGAAGAGGCCGGCGTGCCGCCCGGGCTGGTCAACGTCCTGCCCTCGAAACGCACCGGCGCGCTGGTCGATCACATGCTGCACGATCCGCGCGTGCGCGTGGTCAGCTTTACCGGCTCCACAGGCGTCGGGCGCAAGCTCTTGCACTCCGCCGCCGACCAGGTGCTGAAACCGGCGATGGAACTGGGCGGCAATGCCCCGCTGATCGTCTTCGACGACGCGGACCTGGATGTCGCGGTCGAAGGCACGATGCTGGCCAAGATGCGCAACCTGGGCGAGGCCTGCACCGCCGCCAACCGCATCTATGTACACGAAACCGTCGCGGCGGAGTTCACCCGCCGCCTGTCCGCCGCCATGAGCGCGCTGAAACTGGGCGACGGCACCGATCCTTCGGTAGATGTCGGCCCGCTGGTCAATGCCGATACCCGTGACAAGGTGGCGGACTTCGTGGCCGATGCGGTCGCCAAGGGCGCGCGGATCGAATGCGGCGGGACGGTGCCCGACGGCCCCGGCTATTACTATCCGCCCACGGTCCTGTCGAACGTGCCGGAGACCGCCGAATGCGTCCATGACGAGATCTTCGGCCCCGTCGCCGCGATCCAGACCTTTACCGATCAGGACGAGGTGATCCGCCGCGCGAACGACACCGAATACGGCCTCGTCGCCTATGTCTTTTCCGAGGATTTCAAGCGCGCCCTGCAGGTCTGCGAACGGTTGGACTACGGGATGGTGGGCCTGAACCGGGGGTTGGTCAGCGATCCCGCCGCGCCCTTTGGCGGCACCAAGCAATCGGGACTCGGCCGCGAAGGCGGGCACGAGGGCATGCTGGAATTCATGGAAACCCAGTACATTTCCGCAAGCTGGTAAGGGGACAGGAATGACCGACGTGATTGCAGCCCCCTCGGTGCGGACACTTGCCGCGAAAAAGGGGATCGACCTGGAAAAGCTGGCCCGCGACCTGGGCCGGACCACCATCGCCCGCGAGGACCTGGACCGCGACAGCCCCTCGCCCGCGCCCGCCGGGGACAGGGCCTACTGGGAGGTGGACCACGCCGCCTACGGCCCCGTCGCGGAAGAACCGATGAGCCGGATGGGCCAGGTGGCGGCGGCGAACCTCGCGGCGGCCAACAGCCTGATCCCGCAGGTCACGCACCATGACCGGGCCGAGATCGGCGCGCTGGAGGCCTTCCGCAAATCCCTGCGGGCAGAGTCGCAGGCGCGGGGCGTCAAGCTGACCTCGCTGGCCTTTCACGTCAAGGCGCTGGCCCGCGCCCTGCGGGAGTTTCCCCGCTTCAACGCCTCGCTCAGCCCGGACGGCAAAACGCTGATCCTCAAGGATTATGTCCATGTCGGCATCGCCGTGGACACGGCGCAGGGGTTGATGGTGCCGGTGATCCGCGACGCGGATCGCAAGGGCCTGTGGCAGATCGCTGCGGAAATCACGGATCTTGCCGCGCGGGCGCAGGACCGCAAGCTGGGACCGGGCGATATGGGGGGCGCCTCGATGACGATATCCTCGCTCGGCGGCATTGGCGGCATCGGGTTCACCCCCATCGTCAACCCGCCGGAACTGGCCATCCTAGGGATCACCCGGATCGAAACCGCCACCGCCAGGGACGGAGACAACCCGCGCCCGGTGCAGATGCTGCCGCTGGATCTCAGCTATGACCACCGCGTCATCAACGGCGCCGATGCGGCGCGGTTCATGGTCTGCCTGGTGCGCCTCCTGTCCGATCCCCGGCGCATGTTGATCTAAACCCCATCCGAACGGATAGGGTCCCTCTCCCTTCACGGCCGTCGACCGTCCGGATGTCTGGATGCCCCAGGACACAGCGGCGTGCTACATCTGATCCGTGGCCAGAACGGCACGCGCGAGCGGAACGCTCACACGGCAAAATGCCGGTTTTCCCAAGACCATGAGGTGAGAGATGACCGTTGTTCTGGATACCGACCCAATCCTTCAAGAAGAGTCGCGGCTGAAGAATGCTCTTTTTGTCATTCTGCTGGATGTCGTCGGCGTTGCCGGGATCACGCTGGGTGCGAACGCGGCGGGTATGAGCTGGGGCTGGTCCCTGGCCGTGGGCGCCGCCGCCGGAGCGGCAGCCACCCTGGTCAGCATGTCCATCCTGATCGCCCTGCTGCCCGTTGCCTCGCTGCGCGCCTGCCTGCCCTGGCACAAGCCGACCGAGGACGAGATCCGACACGTCTGGGCCATCGACCTCTGGGACGCGGACGCCGAGATCGAGCGCCTGCAGGCCCGGGCACGCCGCGCGGCCATGACGACCGGACCCCGGGCGGCGGCGTCCTTGCGCGCCGCCGCCTGATCCCAGCGCCCTGTGGACAGGATTGGTCAGAGCGTGAAGTCATCCGCCGTGAGACCGATGACATTCGCCACGCGGATCTCGGCATCCACGGATCCGTTGCCGTCGATGTCGAACTGCACGATGGTCGAGCCGGTGGGCGTCTCGACCAGGCGCAATTCGGGGTTCCCTGAGGGGGCGAAACCGGCGGTTCCTCGGAACTCGAAGACACCGGGCGCAAGCCCGGCGACCACGATCAGATCGACACCCTGTTCAAAGTCCAGGATCTGATCCCGGGTCGCACCCGGCGCGGTATTGACCGCCGCCCGGAAGACGAACTGGTCCGCGCCTTCGCCACCGGTCAGGAAATCGCGGCCCGCACCGCCGGCCAGCTCATCCTCTCCGGCACGCCCGCGCAGGATGTCGTTGCCATCCCCGCCTTCGAGGATGTCATTGCCCGATCCACCGTCCAGCGTATCCGCGCCCTCTCCGCCATCAAGATCGTCGGCCCCATCCTGGCCAACCAGCGCATCAGCCCCCTGGCCACCCAGCAGCGTGTCATCGCCCGAGCCGCCATTGACCACATCCGCCTCTGATCCGCCGAGCAGAGAGTCGTCACCGGCGCCGCCCATCAGCGTGTCCGCATCACTGCCGCCGTCCAGCGTGTCGTCACCGCCGTGCCCTACCAGCAGGTCGTTCCCGGTGCCCCCGATGAAACTGTCGTTCCCGGTGCCCCCGATCAACGTGTCATTCCCGGCCCCGGCATCGACCGTCCCGCTGACCACGCCCGATCCAAGGTTGCGCAGCATGTCAGCGTCATCGCCAAGGTCCACCTCCGTGATGATGCCCCCGTTCACCACCAGGTCCGCCCCCGCATTCAGTCCAAGAGCGCCGTCGATCAGGCCGGAATTGTGAATGCGGTCGACGCCAAGGTTGCCCACGACATCGCCCACGATCGACCCCGAGTTGACCAGCAGGGACTCGTAGGAAACCCCGGTCGCGAAACGAACGGCGCCGGTCACTCCCGAGATCGCGCCGTGATTGACCACCACCGCACTCTCTGTCCCGTCGTCAATGATGATGCCAAAGACCTCGCCGTCGATCACGCCCGTGGCGCTGTTGTGGATTCGGGTGCCGGCCGTGCTGGAACTGGAGAGGACCATTATGCCCACCTCTCCCTGCAACAGGCCCGAGTTGACGAACTCGTCCCCGGTCGATCCCCGGACCGCTGACCCGTTCGAGATCACATCGCCCGTGTTCTGGATGCGGAATTCGCCCGAACTGGCGTTGTGGTAAATCCCGATGGTATCGCCGGTGATGCTGCCCGTGTTCAGGATGCTGCCAAACTCGGACGAGGAATAGATGCCATAGACGCTGGCCGTCACGGAGCCGCTGTTGGTGATAAGCCCCTCGTTCGAGGTGGTCAGCAGGCCCGAGGCCGCGCGGGACACGACCGATCCCGAATTGTCGATGCGGCCGTTGACGATACTCCCACTGACGTAGACGCCAAAAGAGAACGCGGTGACCGCGCCGGTGTTGTTGACCGTCCCGCCGCCGTCCAGGTAGATGCCCTGGCCTTCGGTCGTGACCGCGCCCGCATTGGTGACGTTGCCCCCGGTCCCGTCCAGCAGGATACCCGTGTCCCGGGCCAGGATGTCACCCGAATTGGCGACAATGCCATCAGCACCTTCGATCCGGACACCGTTCGCGCCGCCCGTGATGTCCCCGGAATTGTCCAGGCTGGCATCCGTCCCCCGCAGGTAGACCGCATCGTAGAGACGCCCGGTGATGGTGCCGCTGTTGACGACCCGCTGCAGCCCCAGGCCGGTGCTGAGTCCGTTGTCCGAGGTCGCGTAGATGCCATAACTTTCGCCAAGGATGGACCCGGTGTTGGCAATTGCCAATGCACTGCCAGCCTGGATACCGCTGTCCGCTTCGCCGGTGATGAGGCCCCGGTTGACGACATGGCCACTGTTGACAGCGAACTCGAGCCCGTTGCCCCCGGCGATAGAACCGTTGACGCCGTTGGAAATCGAGGTCCAATCGCTCTGGACATAGATCCCGTCCAGCGCCCCGGCGACGATGCCGTTGTTGGTGAAGGTCGAGTTGTCGGCCAGGGAATTGAACTCCATCCCGCGGCTCTGGCCGATGATTGACCCGGTGTTCGAGCCGGTGAAATTGGCGCCCGAGATCTGCACGCCGTCGTCGTCGGCATTGATCGTGCCCGAGTTGATGAGGACCGAATTGCCATTGGTCCCGTCGTAGTTCGCCACGACGACCCCGTCCGAATGCGCCGCGATGGAGCCGGTGTTCGTCACCCGGCCGCCATTGGCCAGGTTGATCCCGATCAGACCGGCGGTCATCGACCCGTTGTTGACGATGACCGGCTCGGTCGATTGCGATCCGCCTGAAAGGACCACCGCCGTACTGGCAGCGACGATACTGCCGTCGTTGGTGATCATGATACTGGAGCCAGTGCCGAAGATGCCGTTGAACCCCACGATCTGGCCGTTGAGGCCGATACCAATCTCGTGGTTCGACGACCCGTTCAGGTTCAGTCCCTGCGCGTTGTCCGACGCCAGGTAACCGTCGATCAGGATGGTCTGCGCGTTGGCCGAGCTGGCCACGTCGATCCCGTCATACCCCGTGCCCGAAGCCGCCAGGTAGACGCCATCACGAACGAGGATGGTGTTGGCGCTGGTGACAACGTCCAATGCGTCATCGGTTGTGGAATTCACGCTGCTCGGCAGGATGATGGCCATGATCTCAATTCCCTTTCAACTCTTAAATCAGGGCGCCGGGCGGCCACCGGAAACGAAAATGCTTCGGTCGGAAATAATGTGCGGATGGTCCATCCACCCGGCGCGCATGGCAAAGGTTAACGCGGTTTAAGACGCGGGGCAAAGCGCTATGGGTGACCTTTGGTATCGCGCCATACCGCGGCCAGCATTGCCTTGCTGGCGCCAAGGTCCGACATAGACGCAAACGCCAGAGGAGGGTCACCATGCAGGACAAACTGGAACACATGAGACAGGAGCTGGCCGAGCGGCCAGACCTCTTGCGTCTGGGCGCGCTCTTCTCGGAAACCGTCCTGCTGGAGGTGGACGCGGCGGAATACTACCTGACCTTCGACAAGGGCCAGTTGACGGCAATCACTCCCGGACCCAGCCGCAAGACCCCCTGGCGCTTTGCCCTCCGCACCGACGCAGAGGCATTGGCCGCTTTCTGGGAGCCGCTGCCCCGCGCGGGCTTTCACGACATCTTTGGCCTGGTCAAGATCGGCCGCGCCCGGATCGACGGAGATATCCTGATGCTGGTCAAGAACCTCCGTTTCTTCAAGGAATTCCTGGCCCTGGGACGCGCGGAGGTGGCAGCATGAGCATCGAGGCCATCACCGGGCGCTATGTCACCGTGACCGTCGCGGGACGCCCCCAGCGCATCTATTTCGAAGAGGCCGGCAGCGGCACTCCCGTCCTGTGCCTGCACACCGCAGGCGCCGACACGCGGCAATGGCGCCACCTGATGAACGACACCGCCGTGACCGAGACTCACCGCCTGATCGCCTTCGACATGCCCTGGCACGGCAAGTCCCTGCCGCCTGAGGGGTTCGAGCGCGAGGAATACCTGCTGACGACTGAGACCTACATCGACACGGTGCTGGCCCTCATGGACGCGCTGGAGCTGGACAGGCCGATCCTTGCCGGCTGTTCGATGGGCGGACGCATCGCGCTGCAACTGGCGGCATTGCACGGCGACAGGTTCGGCGGCTTCATCGCCATCGAGGCGTCGGACTTTCAGCCCGCTTGGTATGACATCGACTGGTTCGACCGGCCCGATGCCCACGGCGGGCAGATGGGCGCGGCTCTTGTCTCGGCGAATATCTCGCCCCATGCCCCGAGTACGGAACGCTGGAACACGCTGTGGATGTTCATGATGAGCGGCCCCGGTGTCTTTCGCGGCGACCTGAGTTTCTACACCCGCGACGATAGCCTGATTGACCGTCTCGACCGGATCGACACCGCGCAAACTCCGGTGCACCTGCTGGTCGGTGCCTATGACCTGACCTGCACCCCCGAGGACGCGCGCCGCACGGCCAAGGCCATCCCCGGCGCCACGATCGAGGTCATGGAAGAGCTGGGCCATTTCCCGATGAGCGAGCATCCCGAGGGTTTTCGCCCCTTCTTCCTGGATGCGCTGGCCCGCATGAAAACCCGACAGACCGACGCCGCCTGATCAGCCCATATCCTTCCGGACCCTGCGCGCGAATTTCTGCGCCAGGGTCTGGAAGTTACGGGTATGGACCCCCTGGTTGTCGCCGCGCACGGCAAAGGAAATCGCCGTCCCCGGGTTGAACCCCTCGTAAACCCGGAACACGACGCCATGCCGGTCCGATTGCGAGACCGAGCGCGGCACGACCGAGATGCCAACCCCCACCGAGACCAGCGACACCGCCGTCTGGTAGTCCTGCGCCAACACTTCGGAGGCGGGAATGAACCCTTCCTTCTTGCAGATCTCGATGATGTGGTCGGCAAAACTGGGCCGCGGGCGGCGCGGGTACAGCACGAATGTCTCGCGCTTGAGATCCGCCAGCGCGATGCGGTCCTGCCGGGCCAGGTCGGATTCCTCGGGAACCGCCAGGATCAGCGGTTCCTCGTGGATCGGGAAACAGCGGATCTCGTCGTCTTCCAGTGCCGGGCGCGCAAAGGCCACGTCGATCTGGCGTTCGATCAGGGCCGTCTTCAGCTCGGCGTTGTTCATTGCCGACAGGGCCAGTTCGATGTCCGGATAGAGGTTGCGAAACTCGCGGATCAGCTCTGGCAGCACGCCGTGACTGGCCGAGCCGATGAAGGCGATGCGCAAGCGTCCTGCCGCGCCCTCGCCGATCCGGCGCACCTCGCGTTCGGCCTGTTCCATCCGGTCGAGGATGTCGCGCGCTCGGGTCAGCAGGGCGTCGCCGGCCTGGGTGCGCCGGATCGCGCTGCGCGAGCGGTCGAACAGCGTCACGCCCAGTTCCGCCTCCAGTTGGGCAATCTGGCGACTGAGCGGCGGCTGGGCGATGCCCAGACGCGTGGCGGCGCGGCCGAAATGCAGCTCCTCGGCCACGGCCACGAAATAGGTCAATCGCTTGAAGTCCACGGCACTCCCCCCTTGGACCAACATCATCGGCCCGGCGGGGCGTGCCGACAAGGTATCATGCGGCGCGCACCGCCTCGCGCAGGCGGTCCTCGTCCAGATGCACGCCCAGGCCCGGCCCCTCGGGGAGGCACAGTTCAAAGTTCTCGAATTTCAACGGGTCGCGCACGATCTCCGACACATGCAGGCGCGGGCCGAAATGTTCGCAGCCCCAGTGCAGGCGCGGCAGGCTGGCAAAGACCGCCAGGTGTGCCGCCGCCCCGATGGACCCTTCCAGCAGGCACCCGCCATAAAGTTCCATCCCCGCGGCCTCGGCCACGTGCGCGGCCTGCCCCAGCGCCAGCAACCCGCCGCTCTTGACCAGTTTCAGCGAATAGACACTGCCGCAGCCCATGTTGCCTGCGCGGGCAATCTCGCGGTGGGTAAAGGCGGCCTCGTCCACCATCAGCGGGATCGGACTGTGCGCGGCAACCCGGGCCATACCCTCGAAGTCATCGCCGGGCAGCGGCTGTTCGATCAGGTCGACGCCCAGTTCTTGCAGTTGCGGCAGGTAGCGGCGGCAGGCGGCCTCGGTCCAGCCCTGGTTCACGTCGACGACCAGGCGCCGCATCCCCGGCACGCCCTCGCGCAGGCGGGTCAGGCGGCGCATGTCCTCTTCGGGGCTGGCAAAGCCCAGCTTGATCTTGAAGTCCCGGTGTTCGCGGCGGTCCAGCTTGTCCTGTGCCTCGGCCACCTCCTGGTCCGCATCGCCCGAAGCCAGCGCCCAGAGCACCGGCACGCGCGACCGCAGAGCACCGCCAAAAAGTGTCGCCAACGGCACGTCCAGCGTGCGGGCGAGCGCGTCGAAGATCGCGGTTTCCACCGCCCCCTTGGCGGAATTGTTGCGAAAGGCCGCCCGCCCCATGCGGACCGCCGCCTCGGCGGGATTCGAGGCGGAACACCCCTCCAGCGCCGGGGCAAGATAGCGCAGGATCACCGACTGGATGGATTCCACCGACTCCTCTGCCCAGCGAGGCCCGCCCAGAACCGCCGCCTCACCGATGCCCTCGATGCCGTTTTCCAGCCGCACCCGGACCAGCACGAATTCCCGGGTAGAGAACTCGGTGTTGGACAGACGGTGCTTGCGAATGCTGGGCAGGGCAAGGATGTCGGCCCGGATCTCGCGGATCGCCGTCTCGCGGGCCAGGTCACGCCCGGCGGCAAGAGTCTCGACGATCTGGGCAGCGGTTTGCGCCATGTCAGGTTCCTTCTACTGGCAAGAAACGGGCGCTCCGCAGAGCGCCCGAGGTGGGGAGGATCATTCGGCGGCGACGGCCTCTGCCGCGGCTGCCGGTTTCAGGCGGAAATCGAACTGCATGACCAGGTCGGTATCGGCGCCTTCGGGGGCCGGGGTCATGTCGCCGATCAGGCTTTCCTTGACCGCGAACACCGCATCGTTGTCGAGGTATTCGGTCTGGCTGTCGTAGATCTGGCTGATGAGCGGCTTGTAGCCCTCTTTCGAGATCATGAAGTGGATGTGCCCGGGCCGCATCGGGTGGTGGCCCATGAAGTTCAGCAGCTCACCCGCCGCACCGTCGTAGGGGATCGGATAGGGTTCGGGACGCAGGCCGACGAATTCATAGCTGCCGTCGGCCCCTGTCAGGAAACGTCCGCGGAGGTTGTAATCCGGCTGATCCGGGTCCTGCTGTTCATAAAGCCCGTTCGGCGCGTCCTCCCAGACGTCGATCCGCACGCCCTCGATCGGGTTGCCGGCCACGTCGACGATCCGGCCGGAAACGCGCACCGTCTTCTGGTTGTCGAAATCCTTCTGGACGATGCTGGCGCCCTTGGACAGGACCGGCGGGTTCTCGCGGTAGAATGGCCCCAGGACGGTGGATTCGCTTTCGCCATCGGTCACCGCGTTGTCCAGCAAGTCGACCAGCACCTCGACCCCGAGGATGTCGCAGATCAGGATGAACTCGTTGCGGGCCTCACTGGAAATCTCGCCCGCGCGGCGCATCCATTCGCAGCCTTCCAGCCATTCGCCGTGCGTCAGGTTCACTTCCTTGGCGAAGGCGTGGAAATGCTTGATGGCCGCGGTCATGATCTCGCGGTTGCGGTCGGGGATGTCGGGTTTCATCGCCCCGGTGACGGCCTCGGTGATGTTGTCGAGTGTGATGTTACGCATGTCGGTCCTCCCATTGCGTGATGATGTTCTTTGCCCTGCTCACCAGATCGCCTCGGCCAGGGGATCGCAGAGCTCTGGTGCCGGGGCCTGCCCGGCGACGGCGCCGAAACGCCCCTTGTAAAAGATCAGCGGGCGGGCGCCCGGATCGGTGGTGATGTGCCGGACATGGCCCAGGAAAATCGTGTGGTCGCCGGCCCGGATCTCTTGCGCGATGTCACAGGCGTAATGGGCCAGCGCGCCCCGGATCACCGGCAAGCCACCCAGGGTTTCGAAGGGATTGGCCAGGTCCTCGGCGGGACGTCCCGCGAAATGCCAGGCCAGCTTTTCCTGCCCCTCGGCCAGCGTGCTGACGCTGAACTGCCCGGCCTCTTGCAACAGCGACAGGATCCTGGCGCGCTCTCCGATGGATATGGCGATCAGCGGCGGGTCCAGCGAGATCGACATGAAGGCATTGGCCGTCATGCCGTGATCGCCGCCGGCGTGTCGCGTGGCAATGACGTTGACGCCGGTGCCAAAGAGACCGCAGGCGTCGCGCAACTGGCGGGGGTCAAGCGTGCTCATACCCGCACCTCCCGCGGCGCCGTCATTGGGCGCAACAGCGTCTCGGCAGCGGCCATGTCCCCGGCGGCGCGCAGGCCGCGGATGCGGGTGCTGGAGACGACCTCGCCCCCGGAACAGCGCACAGGGATTTGCAGGTCTACGTCGAACCGCTGCGCCAGCAGGGTCACGTCTCCGGCCTGTTTGCGGCCAAAGCGGAAGTCGCCGCCGACGCGGATCTCCAGCGGGCGGAGCAAGGCCAGCCGATCCATGAAAGCCGCCGGGGACAGCTCCCGCAGCGCCTCGTCAAAGGGCAGTACGACAAGGTGATCCGGCCCCAGCGCAGTCAAGCGCGCCAGTTTCTCGTCCAGCGGGCAAAGCTGTGCGGCGCGTCCGAAAAACACCTTGGGCGGCGGATCGAAGGTACAGACGACAGAGGCAACCCCCAGTTCCTGCGCCCGCCGAACGGTGCCCGTGATCAGCTGTTGATGGCCCGCGTGCACCCCGTCGAAGGCGCCGATGGTGACGACACTGGCCCCGAGGCACGGCATCGCGGCGTGACACTGGGTGGTC
This sequence comes from Antarctobacter albus, assembly GCF_900101505.1. Lineage (GTDB taxonomy): Bacteria > Pseudomonadota > Alphaproteobacteria > Rhodobacterales > Rhodobacteraceae > Antarctobacter > Antarctobacter albus. Next base: position 454,129 of record NZ_FMZI01000002.1, on the reverse strand, counting down.
GGGATCAGATCGAACATCCTGGTTTCCTCCTCCTGTGCGTCCCTCCCCGGCACGCACCCTTTTCGCGTTGATCCGACCTTAGCCGCCTCGGCCCCCGGCGGGCGATACCCGGCCCGGTATCCGGTGATACCTAGCCGGTCAGCCCCGCGATGCGCAGGCTGTCTGTGCGGCAGGGCACGATCGACGCGCGGCCCTGCACAGAACACATCAGGTGCATTTGGAGGAGGAAACGCCATGCCCAGAGATGCGATCGCCGGAGGCGCAACAGAGGTCTTTACCGGACAGGAATTCCTGGAAAGCATCCAGGACAGCCGCGAAATCTACATCTACGGAGAGCGAGTCAGGAACGTCACCGAACACCCGGCCTTCCGCAATTCGGCGCGGATGGTTGCGCGCTGGTACGACACCTTCCACGCCAAGCGGGACATGGTCGGCGTCCAGGCCGACAACGGCACCGAGAACGTCACGCACCCCTTCTTCCTGGGGTCCAAGACCAGTGGCGACCTGATCAAGAGCCGCGACGCCATCGCCGAGTTGCAGAAGGTCTCATACGGCTGGATGGGCCGGTCGCCGGACTACAAGGCCGCCTTCCTGGGGACGCTGGGGGCGAACTCCGGCTTTTACGGAGAATACGCCCAGAACGCGCTGAACTGGTATCACAAGACGCAGAACCGCCTGGACTACTGGAACCACGCCATCGTCAACCCGCCCATCGACCGTGACCGCGCCATCGAAGAGGTGCGCGACGTCTTCATGCATGTCGAAAAGGAAACCGACGCGGGCCTGGTGGTCTCGGGCGCCAAGGTGGTGGCGACAGGTTCGGCGCTGACGCACTACAACTTCATCGCGCATTACGGCATCCCGGTGAAGGACAAGGAATTCGCCCTGATCTTCACCGCGCCGATGGATGCCGAAGGCGTCAAGCTGATCGCCCGGTCGTCCTACGAGTTCAACGCCGCCGCCACCGGCTCGCCCTTCGACTACCCGCTGTCCTCGCGGATGGACGAAAACGACTCGATCCTCGTCTTCGACAAGGTGCTGGTGCCCTGGGAGAACGTCTTCGTCTACGGCGACACGGACAAGATCAACAGCTTCTTCCCGGCCTCGGGCTTTGTCCCGCGCTTTACGCTGCACGGTCTGACCCGGCTGTCGGTCAAGCTGGACTTCATCGCCGGGCTGTTCTCGATGGCGGTCGAGGCGACGGGTTCCAAGGATTTCCGCGGCGTGCAGACGGCAGTGGGCGAGGTCCTGGCCTGGCGCAACCTGTTCCACGGCCTCAGCGACGCGATGGTGAAATCGCCGATCCCATGGGAGGGCACGGACGGGTTCAACCTGCCCAACACCAACGTGGGCCTCGCCTACCGGGTCTTTGCGCCGATGGCCTATGGCCGCATCAAGGAGCTGATCGAACGGCATGTGGCCTCCGGCCTGATCTACCTGCCCTCTTCGGCGGCCGATTTCGAAAGCGACGCGATCCGCCCCTATCTGGACCGTTTTGTGCGCGGGTCGAACGGCTATGCCGCCATCGACCGGGTCAAGCTGCTGAAACTGCTCTGGGACGCGATCGGGACGGAATTCGGCGGACGGCACGAACTCTATGAGCGCAACTATGCCGGCAACTACGAGAACATCCGCATCGAAACCCTGCTGACCGCCACTGCCACGGGCGACCTGGCCAATCTGCAAGGCTTTGTCGCGCAGTGCATGGGAGAATACGACCTCTCCGGCTGGACGGGCAACGATCTCATCAATCCCGATGACATCAACCTTGTCGGGCGCGGTATGACGCAGAGCTTCGGCTGACACATACGGGGTGCGGGCCGCCGCGGCCCGCGCCTACCCCTTTTGCAAGCGTTTCAGGTATTCGCGCGCGAACCACAGGTGATCCGGCACGTCGCCCTCGGGCAGTTCCAGCCCGGTGGTGGCCAGTGCACGCTGCCAGTTCGCCGCAGCGGCGGACATGCCCCCGTCCAGGCCCATGTCCGACAACATGCGTGCCGCCTCGTCCATTTCCGCCCCGCGCCGCACGCCATGCACAAGGCTGCGTTCAAAGTTGTAGGCGGCACGGCTGGGCACGTCGATCTTGGGATGGCCCTCCTTCAACGAGGGAAAGACCTCGTCCTCGACCCCTGCGGCCACAGCCGCCAGCACGCATTCCGCCGTCAGCGCCTCCATCCCCTTGACCATGATCGAGCGCACCAGCTTGATCGACGAGGCCCGGCCGACCGTGTCCCCCGCCACCTTCACGTTCATCGGCAGGGCCTGCAACAGCGGTGCGACCTCCTGTGCTTCCGGCCCGGCCAGCAGGCAGGGCACCATGTTGCGTTTGGGATAGACCGGCGCCATGACCGCCACGTCCAGATAGCGCCCGCCCGCAGCGATCACGGCCTCGGAGGCGCGCGCCTTGGAGGCCGGCGCACAGCTGTTCAGGTCGCACCAGAGCGCACCATTCGGCAGGTCAGGCGCATAGGATTCTGCCGCCGCAACGGCCTGGTCGGCGGTCACGGTGCAAAAGACCAGGTCCGCCCCGTCCAGCGCCTCGGCGGCGCTGGCGCAGGCGATCACACCCAATCGTGCGGCCCGGTCGGCGATCTCCGGCGCGGTGTCGGCGGAGGCCGACTTGATGTCATAGGCCCGGACCGACGCCGCCCGCCCGGCTCCCCAGCCTTCGACAAAGGCCGTGGCCGCCTCTCCAAGCCCGACGAAAGCGATACGTTCAGACATGGCGCGCAATGAACTCCGCTGTTCTGTCATGGGCCAGCTCGGCGGCCTCGGGGACATGATCGGCAGGCCGCGCCTCGTTGGCAAAGGCATGGCCGGCGTGCTCGTAGGTAAAGACCTCCATCCCCGGCCAGTAGGCCCGTGCCGCCTCCAGCATCTCGGGCGGAACATGGCTGTCCTCGGTTCCCCAGTGCCCCTGCACCGGCGCCACCAGCGGGGCGGTCTGGTAGGAATCCAGCCGTGTTCCGTAAAAGGACACCGCACAGGCCACGGGCAAGACCTGCGCCGCGCGCAATGCCAGCCCGCCGCCCCAGCAAAAGCCGATCACCGCCACCTTGCCACCGCGCGCTGCCAGCATCGCAATGCTCGCCTCGACGTCCATCATCACCTGCTCCGGGTCCGAGGCCAGCATCAGGTCCCGCCCCCGGGGCGCCTCGGAAAAGGGGATCACCATGCCCTTTGCCTGGCGGTCGAAGAGCGCGGGCACCGCCACGTCATAGCCCTGCGCCGCGTAGCGCGCCGCAACTGCCTTCAGCTGGTCCGTCACGCCAAAGATCTCTTGCAGGACCACGATCCCGCCCTTTCTTTGGCCCTCGGCCTCAGCCAGCCAGCAGTCCAGCACATGGCCGTCCCCGGCCGTCACCTGGGTCATCATGCCCGTCCCTTTCCTGTATGATCGGCGCGCGGAACCGGCCCGCGCGCCGCCCCTGTCATTGACCGACCGCGATCCCGGCTTCTTCAAAATATTTCAGTGCGCCGGGGTGGTAGGGCACCTTCGAGGCCGGGGCCATCGTCGCGGCATCCGCGCGGGCAAAGGCGCCAAAGCTGGCCTTGAGCGCCTCCTTGCCCTCGACCACGGCCTTGGTCATCTCGTAGACAAGGTCATCGTCCACATCGCCGTTGGTCAGCAGCACCCACGGGATCGCCATCAGGTTGGCGCCGTAGTCCTGCAGCCCGTTGATCTTGTCGTTCTGCGGCAGGGTCACGATGTTGCCCGCCGGTAGGAATTCCTTGAAGGCCGCCTGCCCCGCCTCGGAGTTGTCCAGCGAGATGTAGCAGAGCCCGCCACGGTCCTGCAGCTTGACCGCCGCCTGTTGACCGGCGCCCGAGTTCAGGCTGACCAATGCCACATCGACCAGTTCATCGCCCAGGGCGTTGATGCCGGCCACGAAACTGGCCACCGGCACCTGCTGGAAATCGTCATAGCCGAGGCCCGCATTGGCAAGGCCACCGGCGATGTAGAAGGGGATGATGGTGGACGAGGTATATTCCGACGCGATGCGCAGGTCCCCGGCCTGTTCCTTGAGGTCCGCGACAGAGGTCAGGCCCAGGTCGCAGGGCGCCATGATCGAGGTGGTCAGCGGGAACATCGTGCCCACCAGCCGCATGTTGGGATGGGCGCGGTCATAGTTTCCGGTGCCGGTATAGGCATATTCCGCCTCGACCCCGTTCGAGAACCCGAAGTCCACCTCGCCCGAGTTGATCAGTGGCAGGTAGCCCACCAGCGGCTGGGTCCGGGCGATGATCCCCGCCTCGTTCGCCACCTTGGCCACCGCCTGCCCGGTGTTGTAGGCCAGCGATCCCTGTGCACCGCTGGCCACCGTCACCACCTGTGCCGTCGCCGCCCCGACGCCAAGCGTCAGCGCAAGCGCGCCGCCCAGGATCGTTCCCTTGAGACATGTCATGTCGTTCTCCTCCCTTGATTTGTTTTTTCACCTGCGCGGGCGCGCAGTCTCAGAACCACGGCCAGCACGACCACCGCCAATGCCGCCGGAATGTGCCAGGCCGCCGCCCCGGGCAGGAACCCCAGCGGCAGGGTCACGATCCCCAGCGCCACCAGTCCCAGCCGCAGGACCATCGACAGGCGATTGCCCCAGAACCCAACGATCCCGGCCGTCACCGCGCCAACCCCGATCAGCGCAAGCCCCAGGTTCAGCGCGATCCCGGCCCAGCCGCCCTGCATCAGGATCTCGGGCGTGGCGACAAAGACAAAGGGCAGGATGAAGGCCGCCCAGCCCACCCGCATCGCCGCCAGCCCGGTGCCAAGCGGATCGTCCCTGGTGATCGTCGCGGCGGCAAAGGCCGCCAATGCCACGGGCGGCGTGATCATCGACATCATGCCGAAGTAGAGAATGAACAGATGCGCCGCGATCTGGTCGATCCCCGCCTCGACCAGCGAGGGCGCCACCAGCGCCGCCAGCAGGACATAGACACCGGAGGTCGGCATCCCCATGCCCAGCACGATGCAGATCACCGCCGAGATGCCCAGCAGCAGCACGACATTCGCCCCCACCGCATCCACCAGCACCAGGGTCAACGCAAAGCCCAGACCGGTGATGTTCAGGATGCCGATGACAAACCCCGCCGCCGCCACGACCAGGATCAGGTCCACCATGCCGGTTCCGGTCTCGACGAATGTCTTCCCAAGCGTCTTCAGCGTCAAACGCTGGCCGCGATAGCTGCGCAGGAAACTGACGACAACGATGGCCAGTGCCGAAAGCAGCGCGGAATCCGCCGGGTCCATCCGCCACCAGAACAAGGCACCCAGCAGCACACCAAAGGGAATGACGAAATGCCAGCCCTCGCGCAGGACCTGCCGCACGGTCAGCCCGTCCACGTCCGAGGGCGCAATCCGATCCCGTCCGGCAATCAGGTCCACCTGCAGGAAGACGCTGAAGTAATACAGCGCCGCGGGCAACAGGGCAGCGCCAGCCACGGTGAAATAGGAAATGTCCAGGAACTCGGCCATCAGGAAGGCCGCCGCGCCCATGATCGGCGGCGTCAGCTGTCCACCGGTCGAGGCCACCGCCTCGATCGCGCCGGCGTCGCGTTTGGTATAGCCGCCGCGTTGCATCAGCGGGATGGTCACGACCCCGGTCGTCACGACGTTGGACACCGCAGACCCGGAGATCGAGCCGAAGAGCGCCGAGCCCACGACCGAAATCTTGGCACTGCCCCCGCGCGACCGGCCCGTGGCCGCCATCGCCAGATCGGTGAAAAAGGCCCCGCCCCCGGCGGCGAACAGCAGCTTGCCGAAAAAGACAAACAGCAGCACGATGATCGTCCCCACCGCAAGCGGCGTGGAAAACACCGCGTTCGGATCGAAACCCACGTATTGCACCAGCCGCACCGGCGAAAGCTCCTTGCCGATGAGCCGCCCGGGCACCTTGTCCGCGAACAGGGCGTAGACCAGGAAAACACCGACGATCCCGAACAGCATCCAGCCCGCGCGGCGCCGCACGCCTTCCATCACCGCGATCACGACGACGGTTCCGACCAGCGTGATTTGCCAGGGCCGGTAGGGCTGTTCCCGCAGCAGCCAGACGAAATCCCAGGCGGCGTACATCAGCACGCCAAAGGCAGTCAGGGCGATCCCGCCGTCGATCCAGCCCGTGCGATCCTTTTCCTGTCCGCGCAGGTCGAAATTCAGGTAGGCGATGGTCAGCGCCAGCCCCAGTTGCAGCGCCATGTACTGTTGCGTCAGAACCGCCACGCCCAGCCGTGTGGGCGCCTCGATGTTCCACAGAATGCAGGCCACGACCATCGTCGTCGCCAGCACCGCCACCAGGGGCGCCCGGATGCCCGTTGCGGGCCTCATGCCTCTTCCGGCCAGTAAAGCCGCATCGGGTTGTCCACCAGCAAGCGCTGCCGCAAGTCTGCCGTGACCGCGATCCGCGGGATCACGTCGACCAGCGCCCCGTCGTCGGGCACATGGCTTTTCATGTTGGGATGCGGCCAGTCGGTGCCCCAGAGCACCCGGTCCGGGAACCTCTCGACCAGCGCCCGGGCAAAGGGCACCACATCGTCATAGGGAGGCCCCGCAACGGTCAGCCGTTCGGGACAGGAGACCTTGACCCAGTACCGCGTATCCTCGGCAAGGAACTCCATGAAGGCGCGAAAGCCCACGCCTTCGACGCCCTCGGTGACATCGGGCCGCCCCATGTGATCGACAACGACGATCCCCGGCAGGCGCCGCACCAGCGGCGCCACCTCTGCCAGGTCCTGCCCCTCGAAATAGACGACGATATGCCAGCCCAGCCGCGCGACCTTGGCGGCGATCCGTTCAAAGACCTCGTGTGGTGTCGCGTCGACCAGCCGCTTGACGAAGTTGAACCGCACGCCGCGCACACCGGCCGCGTGCAGCGCCTGCAATTCCGCGTCATCGACGTCGGCGCCCACGATGGCGATACCCCGCGCCAGACCGTCCGATGCCTCCAGCGCGTCGACAAGCGCCGCGTTGTCCTTGCCATGACAGCTGGCCTGCACGATCACGTTGCGCGCGAACCCCAGGAAATCGCGCAGCTCGAACAGCTTTTCCTTAGGCGCATCGCAGGGCGTGTATTTCCGCTCTGGCGCGTAGGGAAACACCGCGCCGGGGCCAAAGACATGACAATGCGCGTCCACGGCCCCCTCGGGCGGGTGATAGTCCGGCTTTCTCGGCGACGGGTGAAACGGCAGATAGCCTGGTGTCATCTCGCTCATGCCTCGACCTCCTTGGGAAAGACAATGCCATCCATCAGCTTGCGTGCGGTGCGCAGCACCTCGGCGCGCGTCACCTCGCCACCCTCAAGGTGCCCGACCACGGTCATCTCGCCGGTTGGGTGTTCCACTGACAACGGCTTGGGATTGCCCCGTGGCAAGACGGCAAGGTCATGGCCCACGGCCCCCACGGTCAGGCAGGCAGTGGCCACGCTGACCGCCCCCAGCACCCCGATCGCCTTGTGACAGCGATGCGGGATGAAGGTCCGCGTCGCGATCGCACCGCCCGCGCGCGGCGCGCTGACCAGCGTCATCTTGGGCACGGATTTCTCCGTCACGTCGCCGAGGTTCATGATCGGTCCCGCGGCCAGGCGGATCGCCTCCAGCCGTGCGCGCAGGGTCTCATCCGCCTCCAGCACCTCCGGCGCCTCGTCGCCCGCGATCCCCAGGTCCGAGGCCCGCAGCATGACACAGGGCATGCCGTTGTCGATCAGCGTCACCTCGACACCGTCGATGACATCCACCACCTGTCCGCTGGGAAAGAGCGCCCCGCAACTGGACCCGGCGGTATCGCGAAAGGCGATCGGCACCGGCGCCGCCCGCCCCGGAACCCCGTCGATGCGTGCATCCCCCGCATAGGCGACACGCCCGCCCGGCGTCGCCACCCGCGCCACCGCCACCTGGCCCGTGTTCTCCATCCAGATCGTCACCGGGGTTTCCGCGCCCCGCACCGGCACCAGCCCGCGCTCGATGGCGAAAGGTCCGACACCCGCCAGGATATTGCCGCAGTTCTGCGCATCCGTGACCAGCGCCCGATCCACGAAGACCTGCAGGAAGAGGTAATCCACGTCGACCCCCTCGCGTTCCGAGGGCCGAACCACCGCCACCTTCGAGGTCAGCGGATCACCCCCGCCCATGCCGTCGATCTGGCGCGGATCGGGAGAGCCCATGATCCCCAGCAACACCGCGTCCCGCGCCGCTTCGGCCCGGGGCAGATCCGAGGCCAGGAAATACCCGCCCTTCGACGTGCCGCCGCGCATCCACATGACCGGCAGGCCCTCAGACATATTTCAGCCCCTTGTCGGCCAGCCGTCCGCGCATGTCGTAGATGTCCAGCCCCAACTCACCCGCGGCCAGCCGCTGCCGCTTGGCCTCTTCCGCGTCCAGCCGCGCCTGTGCCTTCTGCATCACCGCCGCCGCCTCGGCGCGCGGCACGACGCAGACGCCGTCGTCGTCGGCCACCACCACGTCGCCCGGATTGACCAGCGCGCCCGCGCAGATCACCGGCACGTTCACGCTGCCCGGAGTCTCCTTGACCGTGCCCTGGGCCGAAACCGCCGTGGACCAGACGTGAAAGCCCATCTGACGCAGGTCGCGCGTGTCCCGCACGCCCGCGTCGATCACCAGCGCCCGGCACCCCCGTGCCATCGCGCTTGTCGCCAGGAGGTCACCGAAATACCCCATGTCGCAGGGCGCGGTCGGGGCCAGCACCAGAATATCGCCGTCCCGCAACTGCTCGATCGCCACGTGCACCATCCAGTTGTCGCCCGGCGGCGCGCTGATCGTCACCGCCGACCCGGCGAGCCCCATGTCCTGCTGAATGGGCCGCATGGCAGAGGACATCAGTCCGCGCCGCCCCATCGCCTCGTGTACCGTGGCGACCCCCGCCGCCCCCAACCGCGCGATCAGCTCCGGCTCACACCGCTCGACATTCTGCACAACGACACCCATGATGCGCGCCTCCCTGTTTCTTCTTGGTCAAAATACCCCAAACGGGGCGCAGCCCCGACCTACCGTTCGACAGGCGGCGTGCCATGCGTGTGGAAGCTCTCGATGGTCTTCAGCCCCCAGGCCTGGCCCTTCTTGCGGTCCGCCTCGGTCCAGACCACCGGCTCCCAGTCGGGGGCCAGCATCAGCCGCGCGCCGGCATTGGCCAGTTCGATCCGGTTGCCCGCCGGTTCCCAAGCATAGAGGAAGAAGGACCCCTGGATCGCGTGTTTGTGGGGACCGGTCTCGATGTGGACGCCATTTTCTAGGTAGATGTCGGCGGCGCGCAAGATGTCCTCACGCTGGTCGGTGGCGTAAGTCACATGATGCAGACGCTTCTGCCCGCCGCCCCGTTCCTCGGAACAGACAAGATCGTAGGTCTTGTTATTGCAGGTGAACCAGCAACCGCCCATCCGCCCGTTGTCCAGCTGGATCAGTTCCGTCACCCGGTGGCCGAGGCAGGTTTCGACAAAGCGGCGGAACTCGGACACGTCCTCACCCAGAAGGTTCACATGGTCGATCCGCCGGGGCGAGATCCCCTGCGCGTGAAACCGGCTGGAGAGGTTCTTGAGCGCCGAGGCATCCTCGGGCGGGGCCTGATATTTCACCGTCTCCCAGTAGAGCTCAAAGACATGGCCGAAGGGATCCTCGAACCGGAAAGACGGCCCGTGGCCCATGTCGCCCTCTGTCCAGCCCAGCACCTTGTAATCAGAGGCCTCGACGGCCGCGACCCGGCGCGCCAGCGCCTCGGGCGAGGAACAGCGATAGGCAACATGGCCCACGCCGGTCGTCTCATGCGCGGTGAGTTTCATCGAGTGGAACTCGTAATCGTCCCAGGCGCGCAGATAGGCGCTATCCCCCTCGCGCCCCGAAAGCTTCAGCCCGAAGACCCGCGTGAAGAAATCCAGGCTCTCGTCGAACCTGTCGGTATAGATCTCGACATGGCCAAGGTGCGCGATGTCGAAGTTGGGATTGGTTGGCTCTGTCATGACCGCCCTCACAGCTCATCCACGGTGCGGGGAAAGATCGACTGGAAACCTTCCGCATACTGGCAGTCGCGCCCGCCGGACTGGCCGCCCGAGTTGCGCTTGAAATGGTTGGCACGTTGCTGTGCGACGCGGGTGTAATAGTCCCAGAGGTGGACCTGGCCCTGCATGGCTTCCATAGCCGCGCGCTTCTTCTCCCAGACCGGCGTGATGTCGAGGAAGACATCCGGCTTCCATCCCATCTGCTCGGTCTGGTGCGGTTCGAAGAGGTAAAGCTGCGGCGCGCCCAGTACCTTTTCGCCCGGATTGTGCCCCCATGCCTGCGCCACCATGCGGGCCTCCAGCGCGATCTGGGTCATGTACATATGGTCGGTGTTGTAGGGGTCGTACTGCGAGTGGCTCATCATGAAGTTCGGCTGAACCTTGCGGATCAGGTCCACCAGCGCGAACTTGTCCTCCCGCTCGAGGTGCAGGGGATAATCGCCAAGATCGTAGCAAACCAGGTCATGCGCCCCCAGCGCCTCGGCCGCCGCCTCGGCCTCGCCCCGGCGGATGTCCTTGACCTCCTGCAGGCTCTTGCCTTCCTTCCAGAGCCGCGCGCTTTCGCCCCTTTCCCCGAAGGACAGGCAGGCCACAGTCACCTCGTATCCCATCTCTGCATGCAGGGCGATCGCGCCGCCACATCGCCAGACGAAATCCGCCGCATGGGCCGAAATCACCAGCGCCGTCTTGTTCCCGCTCATGCCGTCTGTTCCTCCTCCGCTTGTGGTGCACAGTCTGCTCTCTTTGTCGGCAAACGGCCAATTCGAAAGGCGAGGAGGGCATGAATTATTGCTATAGCGATTTGACGTGGAAAGGTCGGAACTTGGCGCCCCGGCGCGGGTGCTGATCGTCGATCACCAGCGCGTGGGAATGTTCCCGGCGGCCCTGCAGGTGCAGCCCTTCCGGCAGCTTGACCGGCGCGGGCAGCGTCAATCCCAGCTCTTCAAGCCTGTCTTCAGGTGTCATCCCGTATCGCCTCCACGGCCAAACTGCGGGGCGCTCGCCACCCGGAAAGGATGTTTGCCGGGTGCCCCGCCCCCTCGCTCACCGGTGCAGCCCAAGGTCCCGCGCGATCTTCCACACCCGCCAGTGATCGTCCGGCATGTGGCTTTGCGTCAGGCCAAAGGGCCGAAAAGCATCGTGAACGGCCTTCGAGAAACAGGGCACAGACCCCACGTTGGGGCTTTCGCCGGCGCCCTTGTCCCCGATCGGATGATGCGGCGAGGGCGTGACCGTGTGATCGGCCTGGTAGGTCGGGGTCCCCCACGTCGTCGGCAAGAAGAAATCCATCAAGGTCGCGGTCTTGTGGTTGCCCATGTCGTCGTAGGCGATCTCCTGTCCCATCGCGATGGCATAGCCCTCGGTCGCGCCGCCATGTACCTGCCCCTCGATGATCATCGGGTTGATGCGCGTGCCGCAGCCGTCCAGCGCGTAGAACTGGCGCACCTCGTGTTCTCCGGTGTCCACGTCGATCTCCATCACGCAGATATCGGCGCCGAAGGGATAGGTCATGTTGGGCGGATCGTAGTAGCTGACCGCCTCTAGCCCCGGTTCCAGCCCTGGAATCGCCTGATTGTAGCTGGCGAAGGCGATCTCCTTAGCTGTCTTGAAGCGACTCTCGTCGCCCTTGACCACGAAACGATCCACGTCCCATTCCACGTCGCCGTCATGCACCTTCAGCAGGTAGGCGGCGATCATCTGGGCCTTTGCGCGGATCTTGCGCGCGGCCATCGCCGTTGCCGCCCCTGCGACAGGTGTCGAGCGCGAGCCATAGGTGCCAAGCCCGTAAGGCGCGGTATCCGTGTCCCCCTCTTCCAGCGTGATGTCATCCGCCGGCAGGCCGATTTCCGACGCGATGATCTGGGCAAAGGTCGTCGCGTGCCCCTGCCCCTGGCTGATCGTGCCCAACCGCGCGATGGCGCTGCCTGTCGGGTGGATGCGGATCTCGCAACTGTCGAACATGCCGAGACCAAGGATATCGCAGTTCTTCACCGGCCCTGCGCCGACGATCTCGGTGAAATGGGTCAGGCCAATGCCCATCAGCTTGCGTGTCTTGCCGGCCCTGAAATCCTCCAGCCTTTGCGCCTGTTCCTTGCGCAGATCGTCATACCCCACCGCCGCCAGCGCCTTGTCCCAGGCGGTGTGATAGTCGCCGCTGTCACATTTCCAGCCAAGCGCACTCTGGTAGGGGAACTGGTCCTTGCGGATGAAGTTGATCCTGCGCAGTTCGGTCGCGTCCATGTTCAGCTTGATCGCCAACACCTCGATCATGCACTCGATGAAATAGGCCGCCTGGGTCACGCGGAAGGAACAGCGATAGGCCACGCCGCCCAGTGCCTTGTTGGTATTGACACCGTCGACCGACAGGTGGGCGGTGGGAATATCATGGGACCCGGTGCAGATGTTCATGAACCCCGCCGGGAACTTCGTCGGATCGGCACAGGCGTCAAAACCGCCGTGATCCGCCGTCGTGTGGCACCAAAGCCCGGTGATCTGGCCATCCTTCGTGGCGGCGATCTTGCCCTGCATCCAGTAGTCCCGGGCAAAGGCGGTGGACATGGGATTGTCCATCCGGCCCTCGACCCATTTCACCGGCTTACCGGTCACAATCGAGGCCACGACAGAGCAGAGCTAGCCCGAATAGGCCCCCAGCTTGTTGCCAAATCCCCCGCCGATGTCCGGAGAGATCACCCGGATATCGTGTTCGGCGATGCCCGAGATCAGCGAGACGACGGTGCGGATCGCGTGCGGCGCATGGAACGTGCCGTAAAGCGTCAGCTTGTCCATCGAGGCCGCGCAGCCGCAGGTCTCCAGCGGACAGGGATGGGTGCGGTGGTAATAGATCATCTCCTCGGCCACCACGTCGGCCTCCGCCAGCACCTGTTCGGTCGCGTCCTTGTCCCCCTGCTCCCAGGTGAAGATGTGGTTATGGTGTTTCCGGGGGCCATGCGCCCCCTCGGTCTGGCCCGCGAGGTCCTCTCGCAGGACCACGTCCGATTTCAGCGCCTCGAAGGGATCGGTGACAACGGGCAGTTCCTCGTACTCGACCTCGACCGCCTCGACGCCGTCGGCGGCGGCGTAGCGGCCGGTCGCGACGACACAGGCCACCTCCTGCCCCTGGAACAGCACCTTGCCGTCCGCCAGGACCATCTGCTTGTCACCCGCCAGCGTCGGCATCCAGTGCAGGCCCAGCGGTTCGAGGTCCTTTGCCGTCAGGACTGCCAGAACCCCGGGCACCTTCAGCGCCTCCTTGGTGTTGATCGAGACCACCTTCGCGTGCGCATAGGGCGAACGGACGAAATCGCCGAACAGCATCCCGTTCAGCTTGATGTCGTCGACATAGTTCCCTTGCCCTGGGTGAACCGAACATCCTCCACCCGCTTGCGCGAGCAACCCATGCCCTTGAGGCCGGCCGAGCGTTCCTCGGGGCTTTGTACGTCGTCCATCATTCCGCGGTCTCCACCTTTTGTTGCCCTACCCCTTCGGTACTTGAGGGCTTGTCCTGAGCATTCATCATCTCGGCGGCCGCGAGGATCGCCTTGACGATGTTCTGGTAGCCGGTGCATCGGCAGAGGTTCCCGGCCATGCCGAACCGCACCTGTTCCTCGGTGGGTATCGGGTTCTCCTGCAGGAAGCGGTGCGCGCGGGTGATCGTCCCCGACGTGCAGAACCCGCATTGCAGCCCGTAGTGTTCGCGGAACATCTCTTGCAGCACAGACAGCGATCCGTCGGCGTTCACCAGCCCCTCGACCGTGGTCACATCCGCGCCCTGCGCCTGTGCCACGAAGACCGTGCAGGATTTCACCGACCGCCCGTCCATGTCGACCGTGCAGGCCCCGCAATGCGAGGTCTCGCAGCCCACGTGCGGGCCGGTCACGCCGAGGTTCTCGCGCAGGCAGTGGATCAACAGCGTGCGCGGCTCGGCCAAACCCTCGACCGCCGCGCCGTTCACCGTCAGCTTGACGTGCATCTTGCTCATCAGTCTCCCCCTCAGCCCGCAACCCGCGACAGAGCGCGGTCGATGGCCCGGCGCGGCACGACGCCCGCCACATGTCTCTTGAACTCCACCGGACCGCGCATGTCCTCCTGCGGGTCAATGGCTGCGAGCGCGGCGCTGACGGCCCCCTCCCTGTCTCCGGCCGCCAGCGCCACGCCCGCCTCTGCCGACCACACCGGCACATCGGCCAGGTTGGTCATGGCAATCGAGGCAAAACCCTTGCCGACCAGCACCGCCGCCGCCGCGGAGGCATAATCGCCGATCTTGCGTTTCTGCTTTTCATAGGCATAGCCCGTGCCCGCCGCAGGGATCGGGACCATGAGACGGGTCAGGATCTCGTCATCCGCCCGGGCGGTGAAATAGGCGCTCTCGTAGAAATCCCGCGCTTGGATCTGGCGTAGGTCGTCCGGCCCTGTCACCTGGTAGGTCGCGTCGAGGCATTGCATCAGCCCCGGCATGTCGTTGTCCGGATCGCCGTTGGCGACATTGCCCCCCAGTGTTCCCAGGTAGCGCACCTGCGAGTCGGCGATCTGCAACGCCGCCTCGCGCAGCAGGGGGACGGCTTCCCCAAGACCCGCATGCGCGATCAGTTCGTGCTGGGTGACCATCGCCCCCAGCGACACGCTGTCGGCGCCGATCTCGATTCCCTGCAGATCCGGGATGTCGCGCAGGTTCACCAGGTGCGACAGCACCGCCATGCGCAGCTTCATCATCGGCACAAGGCTGTGGCCGCCCGCGATAACCCGCGCCTCGCCCCGTGTTCCTGCAACAGCCCTATGGCTGCGCCGAGGTCCCTTGGTCTGTGATAGTCGAATCCCGCCGGTATCATCTGTGAACGCCCTCCCCGCGATCTTGCGCCGCTGCTGGGACGGTTCCCCCTGACCACGCCGGAACCAACGGCAGAGCCATAAAAGACAGGCATTCGCGCACGAAATGCGACATGGCTGCACGAATAGAGCAATGCTTGCGGCCGGGGACGGTGGGCGGGGCGAGGTGACGACCGACAGGTCGGCACCAGCGCCGTCACGGCGTCCGCGCCTCAGACGCCCAGCACGCGGCGGACCTCGGCCAGGCGCGACCGGCTGACCGGCACCTTGCCCAGGGCCTCGACCCCGTCGAAATGACAGACGCCGGTATCCTTGGTGCGGCGTAACACCGTCACCAGCGCAGGACTGACCAGGTAGCTGCGATGTGCCCGGATCAGCCCCGCCGGTGCCAGCCGCTTGGCCGCCCCGGAAATCGACCAGGGGCAGAACAGCCGCTCCGCGCCGGAGTAGAGGACCGTGCAATGTCCCTCGGCCCGCACCGCCGCGATGGTGCCGGCGTCGACGAACTCAGTGCGCCCCTCTTTCTCATAGGGAACAGGCACGCGTCCCGGCGCCGTGCCCCTCACCGGCTCTTCGGTCTCGGCGGCCTGTTCCGCCCGCACGGCAAAGAAGGTCACGCTGCTCAGCAGGAATGCGCCACAAATCACGAAGGAACTGAGCACCACGCCCATCGCCAGGGCCTCGTCCGACAAGGCGGGCCCGGCGGTGTCGCCCCCGTCCAGACCGATGAACCCGGTGCCCGCCATCGCGATGAAATGCACCGCGAAGACCGAGAGGCCAAAGACCAGCGCCCCCAGCAGGATGCTGCCCCGCGAACGCTCGCCATAGGCGATCCAGATCGCCGCAACCGACAGCACCAGCGCCGCGGCCAGCGCCACCGCAGCGATTGCCACCACGAGCTTGTGCCGGGCCAGCGGCAAGGTCGAGGCCCCCGCGTCAGGGAAAGCCCGCTGAACCCGGCCATCAGCGCCACCGCCAGCGAGGCGGCCACAAGGGCCGGCTGATGCGAGAATTCAAGCACGCCACCGCTCCTTCCGATGGGCGGGATTTGGGCACATGGCCCCCGTTCCTGCAAGCAGGTGGATGACATCGACGGACGCTTCATGATACAATTTTAAGTAGAGTTTTCGAAAGGCCGTGACGACCTGTAGCGCCGCTTCGGGAAACAGTGCGCGCCGCAAATGTTTACGGTTTCTTAACGCGCACCAATGACGCGATATTAACATTTTCCAGCCCTTCGGACCTCAAATTCCCCGGTCCAAAGTCGATCCGTGACCGATCTGCTCCTGGTCCGCTGCCCCTTAGACCGCCACAGGAAGACCGCAATGAACGCCCGCCCAAGGCACCTCCATGCCCTGCCCCCGGCCCCCGCCGGAGCGCGTCAATCATCGTCTTCCCGTCCCATCACGTCTTCCGGCGAAACGCAGCTCGCCGGCCTTTTGCGTGAACGGTTGCGGCACCACGCGGCGGAACGGGGCGTGCCCTGTCCCCGGGCACGGATCACCGTGCATGGCCGATCGGTTCTTCGGGCACAGCTGTTGTTCGAGAGCGTCGACGGGGCCTTTCGTGCCGGTCCCAGGCTGGAATTCTCGGTCAGCGATGCCGCCATCACCGGCGCCCTGCTGGACGTCTTTGCCCAAGCCCTTCTCGACCGCTGCCCATTGCCCCACAGCACCTGACAGACAGGACCTGACCCATGTGCTTTCTCTGCCAAAGCCTCGACCCTTCCATCGAAATCTACGACGGTCACGGCCTGACCGGGCCGACGGCGGCGCCTTCCGGCGGCGGCGGCGGGACAACGGAGGCCGCCCTGCCGGTTTTCACCCTGGACCAGGTGGCCTATCAACTGACGCATGGCTACTGGCAGAACGGCGGTGGTGACTGGCGGGCCTTCGACGTGCAGGCCGGCGGAGAGATCACCGTCAACATCGACGCGCTGGACGCTGCCGGCCAGACGGCTGCCCTTGCCGCGCTGGAGGCATGGACCGCGGTTTCGGGGATTCAGTTCACCCTGACCTCTGGGACCGCCGACATCACCTTCGACGACACCGAAAGCGGCGCCTACGCCTATTCCTACGTCTACACGTCCTGGAACGAGATCGACCAGTCTTTCGTCAATGTGCACCCCAGTTGGCAAGGCTACGGCGACTACTATTACCAGACCTACATCCACGAGATCGGCCACGCGCTTGGGCTGGGGCACGGCGGCAACTACAACGGCGCCGCAGACTTCGGGACCGACGCGCATTACGCCAACGACAGCTGGCAGATGTCGATCATGTCCTACTTTGCCCAGTGGGAAAACCCGAACGTCGACGCGTCGGGCATGTACCTGGCGACGCCGCAGATGGCCGACATCCTCGCGATCCAGAACCTTTACGGCACCCCTGACAACGTCCACACGGGCAACACGGTCTACGGGGACAACACCAACCTGACCGCAACCGGGATGGACCTGGCGCCGGGCCGGGCGGTGGCGATCTTCGACAGTTCCGGCATCGACGTGATCGACCTCGGCTCGCGCGGTCATGACCAGCGCCTCAGCCTGGAGCCCGAAAGCTGGTCGGACATCGACGGCTACGCGGGCAACTTTGCCATCGCCCGCGGCGCGGTGATCGAGAACGCCATCACCGGCAGCGGCGACGACCATATCACCGGCAACGCCGCCTCGAACGACATCCAGAGCGGCGCCGGCGCGGATACCATCAAGGGTGGCGAAGGCGACGACACCATCGACGGCGGCGCGGGCGAGGACGTGGTGGTCTTTGAAGGCGCCTCCGAAGGATTTGCCCTGGCCTGGAACGGCGCGCTGACCGTGACCGACATCGACCTGACCGATGGCGGCGACGATGGCACGGACACGCTTTTGGGGGTCGAGACCCTCAGCTTTACCGACGGCGCCTTCGGGACCGTGCAGGACAACGGCACGACAACCCTTGTCCGGCTATACCAGACCGGCAGCAACCTGACCGCCGCGACGCTGGAGATCGACGTCGACGACACCCACGAATGGGAATCGATCGCCCGCGATTTCACGGCGACCGGCCAATGGGCGAAACAGACCAACACCTATGACAACGGCCGGGTGCTGGAGATCTTCTACTCGGATGGGCTGCGCACCTCCTCGACCATGACCGACAGCGCCGACGTCTATGCCTGGGACAGCTACACCGATGGCTACGACGCCAGCGGGGCGCGGATCTACAATGGCATCACCTGGGACGGCGGCAAGCTGGTCGAGACCCATTTCGACGCGGACGGCGCGCGCACCAGTTCCCTGGTGACGGATGGCGGCGACGTCTATGGCTGGCACACCATCGAACGGGTCTACGACGGCGCCGGCGTACTGACCGACCAGACCAACACCTATGACGATGGTCGCGTCCAGCAGATCGTCTACACCGAGGGCGCGCGCTCGGCGATCCACATGACGGATGCCGGCGACGTCGCAAGCTGGGCCAGCTACAGCGATTTCTACGACACCGCCACGGGCGCCCGTACCGCGCGGCAGATGACATACGACGACGGGCGCCAGGTCGAGATCGGCTTTGACGGCGGGCGCATGGTCTCGCACCTCCTGACCGATGGCGCGGATGACTTCGTCTGGTCCTCGATCGCGCGCACCTGGGATGCCGAAGGCCAGCTCGACAGCCAGACGAACACCTACGACGACGGCCGCGTGCACGAGATCGACTATGCCGACGGTGTCCGCAGCAGCTCGGTCCTGACCGATACACAGGATGCCTATACCTGGACCAGCGCGACAGAGACCTACGACGCCAGCGGCGCGCTGGTCGAGCGGGTGACGATCTGGGACGACGGCAGCCAGGATGTCGTCACCTACGGAGACAGCCCCGTGGTCTGAACCGCCTCCGGGCGCGGCCTAGTCGGTACTGCTGCGCCCGACCGCCTCGACCGGGGTCCGCTCCTCAACCGGGATCACATCGACACTGTGGCGGGTGCTGTGAAACCCCGAGCTGCGCAGCGATCCCTTGACCGGCGCCACATCCGCATAATCCCGCCCGATGGCCACGCTGATATGGTCGGCGCCGACGCGCATGTCGTTGGTCGGGTCGATCTCGATCCAGCCGACCTCGTTGCCGCACCAGGCCCGGACCCAGGCGTGCATCGCATCCGCCCCCGCCAGGCGGGGCTGGCCTTCGGGCGGTTCGGTCCGCAGGAAGCCCGAGACATAGCCCGCCGGAATGCCGATCCCGCGCAGCGCGGCGATCATGATGTGACTGATGTCCTGGCAGACACCGCGCCGGTTGGCAAAGGCCGTGGCCGGGTCGGTGGTCACATCGGTTGCCGTCGGGTCAAAGGTGATCTCTTCGTGCAGGGCCCGCGAAATCGCCTCCACCACGGTCAGCACCGGCTGGTCCAGCCGCGTGATGCCGCGCGAAAACGCGGTGATAGAGGGCACCGGCACCACCCGGTCCGAGGCGCCCAGGAAATGATGCGGTGCGTCAGGCGCCAGCGAGGGCACCTCGGCCAGTTCGCGCCGCATGTCCGCCAGGGCACAGGACAGGTCCAGTTCCTTGGGCAGGTCGTCCCGCCGGATGCGGCCGGTGAACCGGAAATCGACCGTGTCCAGCGGCGCGTCATAGGCCATCTCGGTCAGCGCGTTGCCAAAGAAATCCACCCGGTCACGGCGAAAGGCCGGCGCCGGATCGGCCTGCAACAGCCCCGACACAAGGCGTTGCGCCGGCCCGTTGCCGGGCATCATCCGCAGGTGCATCCGTGCCGCCGCCGCGGAGAGTGCATAGGCGTAGCGAACCGAAAGCGTCACGTCGTAAAGCATCCCCTACCCCATGTACTGGGTGTGGATCGCATCCGACACCGCCTGCAGATCATCGGCCAGTTTCGCCAGCGCGGCGCTGTCCAGCACCTCGGGTGTGGCGACGGACAGATCGGTGTGCACCCGCAGGATGCGGCGCCCGACCTCTGTCAGCTGGCTGGACTTGCCCGGCCGGGGCAGTTTCGCCTGTTGATCCAGCAAGACCCCGGCCTGGTAGATCACCGAGCGCGGGTTTTCCGGGTCCAGCGCCAGCAGGTCAACCACCGTGTTCCGGTTCGTCTCGACCGAGTAGCGGCGGCGGTGGGTCATGACGCTGTCACCGATTTCCAGCGCCGCATCCAGGCTGCCCTGCGCCGCACCGCTGGCGGAAAAGACCGCCAGCAGGTCCGAGATCTGGACACCGCGTTCCAGTGCCCGCCCCATCGACATGAAGCGCCAGCCGGAAAAGCGGAACATGTTGTCGTTGACCAGCCCGGCAAAGCCCGCCAGCTTGCGCAGGAGCTGGCTCAGTGCACGGCCCGTCGCATCGCCATGGTCGACCGCCCCCGCGAGGTCACGCGCCGCCCCTTCCAGCTCGTCCAGCGCGTACCAGCCGTCATCAGAGAACCGGTCGCGCACTTTGCTGGCACAGCCGCGCGCCCGTTCCAACAGGTTCAGAAAGAGATCCGGCAAGGGTTCCGCGAGGTACAGCCCACGCCCCTCTAGATAGCGACCAAGCTGGTCGAAGACGGGCATCGGCGTGCCGCCGTTGTCCTCGAGCCGCAGGTGATACGCGCGCAGGGTCCGCGCGGTGAAATCGGCCCGTTCGACGTAGCGGCCCAGCCAGAACAGGTTGTCCGCCGCGCGCGCGGGCAACCGGCCGGGCATCCGCCGGATGAACGGCCCCGGCTGCTGACCCGACAGCGTCTCGGTGGACACGGGCGCGTCGCTGACCACCCAGACGTCCGCCACCGAACCGCCGCTTTGCATCGCCAGCGCCGTTGGGTCCTCTGTCCGGCCGATGCGGGCATAGCCGCCGGGCATCACCGTCCAGCCGTCCTTTGTGCGGGCGGCAAAGACGCGCACCACCATCGGCCGTGGCATCAACTTGCCGTCGATCATCGCAGGGGTGGTCGACAGCGTCACGGCCTGTTGCCCCACCAGCGCGCCGCCATTCTTGTCCAGCCAGTCGCGCACCGGGCCACGCGCATTGTCACGGAACCGCCCGCCAAGCGCGGTGGAACTGTCGATCTCGAACGGCAGCTGCGTCGAGAGCGCAGGGCCGATCATCATGCGTTCCAGGTTTTCGCCCACATAGGCACGCTCGCTGGCCTGTCCGCACCACCAAGTGGCGATGTTGGGCAGTTTCAGCCGCTCGCCCATCAGCGCCTCGGAGATGCGCGGCATGAAGGCCATCAGCGCCCGCGCCTCCAGCACGCCCGAGCCCAGGCAATTGAGCATCGTCACCGCGCCAGACCGCAGCGTGCCCACCATGCCCGGCGTGCCCAGGGCAGAGCTTTCGTCCAGTTCCAGCGGATCGGCAAAACGCGAGTCCAGCCGCCGCCAGAGCACACTGACGGGTTCCAGCCCGCTGATCGTGCGCACCATCAGCTTGCCGTCGACGCTGACCAGGTCCTCGGACTCCAGCAACAGGAAGCCCAGGTAGCGCGCGATATAGGCGTGTTCGAAATAGGTGTCGGTGTTTTGCCCCGGCGTCAGGATCGCCACCTGCCCCTGCTCGGGGCCGCGCAGCTGGGTCAGCCTGTCACGGAAGGTGCGAAAGAAGGCGGCGAGCCGGTGAACATTCGTCTCCTGGTAGAGATCGTTGAAAACCCGCAGCGTCGCCATCCGGTTTTCCAGCGCGAACCCCGCCCCCGAGGGCGCCTGCGTGCGGTCCCCCAGCACCAGCCAGCTGCCATCCGGAGAGCGTCCGATTTCGAAGGCCAGGAAATGCAGGTAGTGGTCAGAGCGCGGCTTGATCCCCACCATAGGGCGCAACCATTCCGGGTTGCGCGCGACCAGCTGGGGCGGCAGGATGCCCCGCTTGACCAGCGTCGCCGGGCCATAGAGATCGGCCATCGTGCGTTCCAGAAGTTCCGCCCGCTGGGCGATGCCTTCGGCCAGCTTGCTCCACTCGGTCTCGCCGATGATGACGGGGATATGGCTCAGCGGCCAGTCCCGGAGGGCGGATTCGTCGCCCGTGTACTGGCGATAGTAGACGCCCGCATCCTGCAGATAGAGATCGCCGCGGGCAAAGTCCTGGTTCACCTGGTCCGGATTGCGTCCGGCCAGGTGGTCGATCATCGGCTTCCAGACCGGGCGCAGCGTGCCATCAGGGCGCAAAAGCTCATCTGCCACCCCCTTGGGTGGCAGATAATGGTCCAGTGGCGCCTTGCGCGCCGGCGTAACGGCGCCGGTTTCGCCCATGTCAGATCCAGGGCGCGCGCCGCAGGTCCAGGGTCATCGGGAACTCCGGGTGCGGGTTTTCAGTCGCCGGCCAATAGGTTCCGGGCGTATGCCCCCATTTCTGGAAACGCGCCAGGCGGCGGGCATCGGCCTCGTTCGTGTTGACCGGGAAGGTATCATAGCTGCGCCCGCCGGGATGCGCCACATGATAGGTGCAGCCGCCGATCGCCCGGCCCGACCAGGTGTCGAAGATGTCGAAGACCAGCGGCGCATTGACCGGCAAGACCGGGTGCAGCGCCTCGGCCGGTTGCCAGGCCTTGAACCGCACGCCGCCCACCTTGCGCCCGCTGGTGCCGGTCCCGTGCATCGGAACCTGCCGCTGGTTGCAGCAGACGACATAGCGGCTTGGGTCCAGCGCGGTCAGCTGCACCTGCATCCGCTCCACCGAACTGTCGGTATAGCGGACGGTGCCGCCGATGGCGCCGCGCTCACCAAGGACGTGCCAGGGCTCCAGCGCCTGCCGCACCTCCAGGTGGACATCCTCGACCTCGATTTCCCCGGCAAAGGGAAAGCGGAACTCCCGCTGCGCCTCGTACCATTCGGGGCGCAGGTCAAAGCCGTGTTCCTTGAGGTCGCGCAGCACGTCCAGGAAATCCTGCCAGACGAATTCCGGCAGCATGAAGCGATCATGTAGCGTGGTGCCCCAGCGCACCGGCTTGCCCTTGACCGGCGATTTCCACAGCCGCACCAGAAGCGCGCGCAAGAGCACCTGTTGCGCCAGGCTCATCCGGGCATCCGGCGGCATCTCGAAGCCGCGGAACTCTACCAGCCCCAGCCGCCCGGTCGGCCCGTCCGGGGAATAGAGCTTGTCGATGCAGATCTCGGCCCGGTGGGTGTTCCCGGTCACGTCGATCAGGATATTGCGCAACAGCCGGTCCACCAGCCAGGGCTGGGGTGGCTCCCCTTCCGAGGGATCGGGGATCTGGCTCAGCGCGATTTCCAGCTCGTAGAGCGTATCATGCCGCGCCTCATCGATACGGGGCGCCTGGCTGGTCGGGCCGATGAAGGTGCCCGAGAACAGGTAGCTGAGCGAGGGGTGCCGCTGCATGTAGAGAATCAGCGAGCGCAACAGGTCAGGCCGCCGCAGGAACGGCGAATCCATCGTGGTGGCGCCGCCGACGACGACGTGGTTGCCGCCGCCCGTGCCCGTGTGCTTGCCGTCGATCATGAACTTGTCAGCGCCCAGGCGGCTGTTGCGCGCCTCCTCGTAGACGGCGCTGGTGATGTCGACGCAGTCCTTCCAGCTGGAGGCGGGGTGCACGTTGACCTCGATCACGCCCGGGTCCGGCGCCACCTTGATGACGTTCAGACGCGAGTCATGCGGCGGCGTATACCCCTCGATATGCAGCGGCAGGCCAAGGGCCTCGGCGGTCTGCTCGGCGGTCGAGATCAGCTCGAGGTAGTCCTCCAGCATCTCGACCGGCGGCATGAAGATGCACAGCTTGCCATCGCGCGGCTCGACCGCGATGGCGGTCCGGACAACGCCGCCCTCGGGCGTGACCGCCTGTTCGCGCTGCACCTCGGCTGGCTCGCCGGCCCGCAGGCGCGACACAGGCTGTTCGCGGCCAGGTGTCGTCCGTGGCAGCGTGTCCCGCTCTTCCTGAGCAATCTTGCGCAGTTCCTCGAACAGCGCCTGGCGCTTGTCGTCCATCTCGTGGAAATCGGGCAGATCCTCGACCGGGACGGTCGGGTCCGCCGGATAGACATAGGGATAGGCCGACGGGCCGACAAAGGGCAGCGTGCCCAGAGGCAGGCGGAACCCCACGGGGCTGTCGCCCGGGATCAGGAACAGGTGGCCGCGGCGCGTCCGCCAGCGTTCCGATCGCCAGCCCCGGCCAAAGGCGCGCGACTGCCAGCGCTGGATCGGCAGGATGAAACCGGCCGGCTTGTCCAGCCCACGCTCAAAGACACGGGCGATGCGGGCGCGTGCCTCGGGGTCCTTGAGCCGCGAATCCTCGGGCGTGACGTTTTCCGGCAGTTCCGCCTCTTTCAGGATCCAGACCGCCGGGTCCTCGAACGCCGGCTGGACGTATTCCGTGCCGATCTCCAGCGCCTTGGCGAAGCCGGTCATGAAGGCCTCGGCATCCGCGGCGGTCGCGCCCCTGGCGGTTTCCTTGGCCACCAGGTCGAGGTTCTTCCAGACCAGCTTGCCGTCGCGCCGCCAATACAAAGAGAATGTCCAGCGCGGCAGGGTTTCGCCCGGATACCATTTGCCCTGCCCGAAATGCAGGAAACCACCGGGGGCGAACCGATCACGCAGACGCCGGATCAGGTCGTCGGCCAAGGCGCGTTTCTGCGGGCCGACGGCGGCGGTGTTCCACTCCGCGCTTTCGAAATCGTCGATCGAGACAAAGGTCGGCTCACCGCCCATCGTCAGGCGCATGTCCTGCGCTTCGATCTCGGCATCCACCTTTTGCCCAAGCGCATCCAGCGCCTCCCAGCTTTCTTCCGAGAAAGGCTTGGTGATACGCGGATGTTCGGCGACGCGGTGCACCTCCATTTCGAAGTCGAAATCGGTCTTGGTGTCCTTATGGCCGCTGAAGCCGCCCACGATGGGCGCGGCGTTGCTGTAATGCGGCGTGGCCGCCAGCGGGATGTGGCTTTCCCCAGTCAGCAATCCACTTGTCGGGTCCAGCCCCACCCAGCCCGCACCGGGCAGGTATACCTCGCACCAGGCGTGCAGGTCGGTGAAGTCGTGATCCGTGCCCGACGGCCCGTCCAATGCCTCGAGGTCCGGTTTCAGCTGGATCAGGTAACCAGAGACGAACCGCGTGGCAAAGCCCAGGTGGCGCAGGATATTGATGAGCAGCCAACTGGTATCGCGGCAGGAGCCGGATTTCTTTTCCAGCGTTTCCTCGGGCGTCTGCACACCGGGTTCCATCCGGATCAGGTATTCTGTCTCTTGTTCCAGCTGGCGGTTCAATTCCACCAGCATGTCGATGGTGACCTGTTTCTTGCGCGGGACGCTTTCGACCCATTTCTTCAGCAAGGGCGTCAGAGGTTCGGTCTTGCGATAGACTGCCAGGTCGGGAGCTATTTCCTCTGGGTACTCGAAGGGCCATTCGCGGGCGACATCGTCGACGAAGAAATCGAAGGGGTTGTAGACCGTCATGTCGGCCACCAGGTCGACCTCGATCCGGAATTCCGTCACCGGCTCCGGAAAGACGAACCGGGCCAGCCAGTTGCCATAGATGTCTTGCTGGTGGTTCACGAAGTGCCCCTCGGGAGAGACCTTCAGCGAATGGCTGATCACCCGGGTCCGGCTGTGCGGTGCAGGTCGAAGCCGGATGATCTGCGGTGACAAGTTCACCGGGCGGTCGTACTTGTAGTGCGTAAGATGCCGGATGCTCGCGGTGATCGCCATGATGTTTCCGTCTGTCCCAAGGTCTGATTGTCCTCAAGCCAGAGAAGCCGTCCAGGGAGACGATGTAAACCCGCAGATGCCGACAGGGCGCAATCCGCCGATCTTTGCCGCAAGCAGGTGACAGAGTGCGGCATTTGCACATTTCTTGGGCCGTTTGCAGCGAGGCGGATTGCGTTTGCCGCATTTGGCGTCGTGACATGACAGCCCGCCCCGCGATGTTCGACGTGTCAGGCGGCCCGTGTTCGCCCGCCTGCGGCCTCCGGCCGTGTGGCGCCCGGTGACCGGGTATCGGAGCCGGTGACGAAACGGCCGACGGTTTCGCTGAGCGCGCCGGCATCGGTGCGCATCATATGCGCCGAGGCAGTGGATTCCTCCACCATCGCCGCGTTCTGCTGGGTGACCCGGTCGAGGTTGGAGATCCCGACATTGATCTCCTGCAGGCCCTGGGCCTGTTCCCCGGCGCTGCTGGCGATGCCGGTCATCATGTCCGACACTTCGGCGACGCGGGTCAGCACGTCGTCCAGCGCGCCGCCCGCCTCTTCGACCAGCCTGACACCGCTGGCCACCTGTTCGCCCGCACCGGTGATCAGCTCCTTGATCTGCTGGGCCGCCGCCGCGCTGCGCTGCGCCAGGCCGCGCACCTCTGTCGCCACAACGGCAAAACCCTTGCCGCTTTCGCCCGCGCGCGCCGCCTCGACCCCGGCGTTCAGGGCCAGAAGGTTGGTCTGGAAGGCGATGTCGTCGATGACGCTGGTGATTTCCCCGATCTGCTCCGAGGACTTCTCGATCACGCTCATCGCCTCGATGGCAGAGCGCATAACCTCGCCGTTACGTTCCGCGATCTCGCGGGTCTGACGCACCTGGTCGTCGGCGCTTCGGGCGTTTTCCGCTGCGGCACTGACGCTGCTCAGCAGTTCCTCCAAGGCCGCCGCCGATTCCTCCAGCGTGGCAGCCTGCGTCTCTGTCCGTCGGGACAGATCGTCCGAGGCAGAGGCGATCTGGTTGGCATTGTCCAGCAGGCTGCCCGCGCTGGCCGAAACCTCGTCGACCACGCGGCGCAGGCTGGCGATGGCGCGGTTGTAGTTGGTCCGGAGCGCGGCATATTCCTCGGGGAACTCGGCCACGATCTCACGGTTGAGCACGCCGTCCGCCAGAACGTCCAGAGCCTTGCCCAGATGGGTCACCATCTCGACCTGGCGCTCCATGTCGCGGGCACGCTCTTCCTCGGCGTCGCGCGCGGTGCTGAGGGCCTGTGTCATGTCCTGCATATGGGCGGCGATGCTGCCGAATTCATCGCGACGGCCGCTCATCCCGATCTCGGTGTCATAATCCCCGTCGGAAATCCGTTTTACCGCCTCTGTCACCTCACGCAGCGGACGTCCAAGGCTGCGCTGCAGCAAAAGCAGCGTCGCCCCCAGCAGCACGATGAAGACCGCCGCAGCCGTCAGCAGGATGCCCATCTTCTCGGAGCGCACGGCGGCATGGGCCGAATCGGCGTTCCAGGCCATCGCAAGCACGCCGATCACCGGTCCTTCGGGCCCGGCCAGGACGGGTTCCGCCACCAAGAGCCCCCCGTCGGTGCTGATCCGCGTACCCTCGGCCAGCGCCTTGGCCGCCAGGCCTGCGACACTGTCCAGCAGCGCCGCGTCCTCGCCGGCGACGGCCAGGCGCTCGCCCTCGGCGTCCAACACCAGCGTCGCGCGCCCGTTGGCCCCGGCCGCGGTCATCGCGGCCGAGACTTCTTCTTCCACCTTCGGCAAGGCCTTGAACCGGATCGGCTTGCTCAGCGCGCTTGCGCTGAGTTCGACCGTCCGCGCGGCCTGGTCGACCACGCCCTTGACGGCGAGGTCGTCGACCAGCCGCAGGGATTGTACCGACAGCACGCCCGCCACCACGATCGTGGTCACAGCCATGATGCCCGCGCACCTGATGAATACCGAGTGCAGGCCCGCCCCTGACCTCGTCTTGCCGCCGTCCTGTGTCATGTTCTTGTCCCTTGCCTGAAGTTGGGGTTTTGCGCCGAGGCCTTACAGCAGCACTTCGGCATCGACCCCGACGGTCATGGCGCCGATCGGCCTGCCCGTGTCGGGGTCCGTGATCGTGATCGAGATCTGTGCCTGGTAGCTTTGGCTGGATTCGTCGAATTCGACCTCGCCGAAATGCACGGCGCCCGCCCCCTTGGGATAGGTTTCCTGGTACTTGGCCTCATCCCCCTGCCAATAGTCCGAGGTCGCGCCCGAGGCGGCCACGTTCAGCCCCTTTGCGTCCATCACGATCACCTCGGTGATCATCCCGCCGCTGGCTTCGATCCGCGCGCGGAGGAAATCCGCGGCCGCGTTCATCAGGACACCATCGACCAGGTCGGACCCTGTCCCCACCTCGGCCCGCCAGGTTGCGTCCAGCTGGCTGATCCGCGTCGCGTCATAGCCGCCGGTCAGGGCATTCTGGGCCTCGATCGCCTCGACGATCGCGGTGTCATGGGCCCAGGCCATGATTTCACTGTCGACATAGGCCTGCATGGCCTCTTGAGGTTCGGCCGCAAAGGCGGCAGGCGCCGCCGCGAACAGCGCGGCGGACAGTAGCAGTGCACGTTTCATCCATGAGTCTCCGGTGTAAGTTCAGGATGACGGCACACTATGCAGTCCCCGGTTTACGGGCACTTAACCGACTGTAAAATTGAAACTATTTTGGTTGTCATGTCAAAAGCGACATGGCGTCGCTTTCCGCGCAGACAGGACCGCACCGCAAAGACAGGCTGCTTTGCATGAAGATGCATGATGCGGCTATCTCTTTGATCCTGCGCCAGATCGGGGCGCGCCGCGGGCGCGCGGCACGGGGACGTCCGGGCTGGCAATCGGCCCCCTGATCCCTGCCCCTTTCCTTCGGAGACACCACAGATGACAGCCCCTCTTTCCCGCCGTGGTGGCGGCCGAGCCGCCCGCGTCGCCGCCCGCGCCACCGCCCTTTCCGAAGACCAGCGCCCGGTCCGCCCCGGACTCATCGGCGGACACTACCGTCCGCTCACAGAGGCCGAGGTGGCGCGCATCCATGCCAGCGCGCTGGTTGCCCTGGACGAGATCGGCCTGTCCGGGGCGCCTGCCTCCGGGGTCGAGATCCTGACCGGCGCAGGCGCGCGGCTGGGCGAGGACGGGCGCCTGCGCTTTCCGCCCGCGCTGGTCGAGGACATGCTGGCCAAGGCCGCGCGCGACATCACCCTGCCCGCCCGCGACCCCCGGTTTGACCTCGACCTTTCGGGCCAGCGTGTCCACTACGGCACCGCCGGGGCGGCGGTGCACCTGGTCGAGATCGACGGCCAAACCTACCGCGAAAGCACCCTGCAGGATCTGCACGACGCGGCGCGGATAGCGCACCAGCTGGACAATATCCACTTTCTCCAGCGCCCGATGGTCGCCCGTGACCTCACGGACAATCTGGAATTGGATCTGAACACGCTCTACGCCTGCTGCTCCGGGACAACCAAGCAGGTGGGCACTTCCTTCTCGGACCCCGCCAACGTGCCGGACGCGCTGGACCTGCTGCACATGATCGCCGGGGGCGAGGCCGCCTGGCGCGCCCGACCTTTCGTGTCGAATTCGAACTGTTTTGTCGTGCCGCCGATGAAATTCGCCTCGGAAAGCTGCGAGACGATGGAGGCCTGCATCCGGGGCGGCATGCCCGTGCTGTTGCTGTCGGCGGGCATGTCCGGGGCCACCGCCCCTTCGACCATCGCGGGGGCGATCGTGCAATCGGTGGCGGAATGCCTGGCGGGGCTTGTCTACGTCAACGCCATCGCACCGGGCCACCCGGCGATCTTTGGCACCTGGCCCTTCGGGCTGGACTTGCGGACCGGGGCCATGTGCCTGGGATCGGGCGAACAGGCGCTGCTCAGCGCGGGCTGTGCCCAGATGCACGCTCATTACGGCCTGCCCGGGGGGACGGCAGGCGGGGCCGCGGACTCCAAGCTGCCGGACATGCAGGCGGGCTGGGAACAGATGTGTTCCAACGTGCTGGCCGGGGTAGCCGGGGCGAACATGGTCTACGAGGCGGCGGGGATGCATGCCTCGCTGCTGGGGTTCTGCCATGAAAGCCTGATCCTCGGCGATGACCTGATCGGCCAGGCGCTGCGCTGCGTGCGCGGAATCGAGGTCGACGACATGACCCTGGCCCTGGACCAGATGCGCGCCGTCTGCATGGGGGGACCGGGCCACTACCTGGGCACGCCGGAAACCCTGGACAGGATGCACCGCGACCATCTTTATCCCCGCTTGGGCGACCGCACCTCGCCCCGCCAATGGGAAGAGATGGACAAACCGGACCTGGTGGCCAAGGCCACGGCGCGCAAGCAGGAGATCCTGGCCACGCGCAGCCCGGCCCGTTTCGATCCCGCCACGGACAAGGCGATCCGCGCGCGGTTCCCGATTCACCTGCCCGCCTGAACGGGACGCAAGGCCGGGGCCTGCCGCGGCTTGTGCCCGCGGCGCGCCCGCGCTAGCCCTTTGCCTGCGCATTTCCGGAGACCGCCATGCCCTATGTCTTTCTTGCCTTCGCCGTGCTGGCCGAAACCATCGGAACCACGGCCCTGCAGGCCAGCCAGCAGTTCACGCGCGTGGTGCCGACGGCCATCACCATTGTGGCTTATGCCGCGGCCTTCTACCTCCTTGGAATTGCGCTGAAGTATTTTCCCGTGGGCATTGCCTATGCAATCTGGTCGGGGCTGGGCATCGTTTTCATCGCCGTGATCGGCCTGGCCGTCTTTGGCCAGAAACTGGACCTGCCCGCGATCCTCGGAATGGGAATGATCCTTGCGGGTATCCTCGTCATCCACCTCTTCTCCAATACCTCGCCTCACTAGGCACGGTTGAACGAAAAAGCCCCCCGGAGATCACTCCGGGGGGCCCGCGCCTTCCGCTCACATGAGGGGGACGATCAGAAGCGGAAGGTTGCCCGCAGCGAGTAGGTCTGCGCGTCCACGTCCGCGCCGGAACCGCCGACGTCGTCAAAGCTATGCGCCAGCGCCTCGCCACCGATCGAGAAACGGTCGGTCACCTTGTAGTCGAGGCCGACACCGCCGACCGGCCCGGTTGCGTCACCCAGCGAGCTGTCGATGCGCGCCACGCCCGCGGTCCCGTAGACCAGCGTCCGGCCAAAGTCGGCACCGACCCGGCCCTTGAGCCGCATCACGTTGTCCACGTCGACGCCGCCGAGGCTGAAACCGTTGCCATCCTGGTATTCGAATTCACCACCGACGACATAATCGCCGAAGTCATAGTCGTAACCGCCATAGACGCCGTAGACGCCACCGTTGTCGGATGTGCCGCCGCCCTGGGCATTCATGTTGCCAAAGCTGAAGCCCACGTAGGGACCGGTCCAGTCCACGCCGACGGGAGCTGCGGGCACGACGGGCGCCGCCGGTTCGACCTCGACCGGCGTGCGGTCAATGCTGCCGGCCAGCACGGGCGCGGCGCCAAGCGATGCGGTCGCTGCGATCACTGCAAAGATGCTCGATTTCATGACTGTCTCCTTTTCTGGTTCCCTGACGCTGCGAGTGCACAGCGCGTCATGCTGAGCCGCAAGTAACGGCCCGTGATGTACATTCAACGGGTCGGAGGCCCGGTTGTTCCCTGTTGCGCGCCCTGCCCCAGCGTCACCGGCCAAAGCCCGCTGAGTTTCACCAGCAGCCCGGCAAACCTCCGCCGGTTCCCTGCGGCAGTCTCGCAGGTGTGATCCGTGACACCCTTGCAATGGGCTTGCGGCAAATCGGCACTGGTCTTTTTGTCCCTACCCGGCTAGTCCCGCGCCAACTCCGGACAAAGGAACCGTCTCATGGATTTGCGCAACGTCGCGATCATTGCTCACGTTGACCACGGCAAGACGACGCTGGTGGACGAACTGCTGAAACAATCCGGCGCCTTCCGCGCCAACCAGGCCGTCGCCGAACGGGCGATGGATTCGAACGACCTGGAACGCGAACGCGGAATCACCATCCTTGCCAAGGCCACCAGCGTCGAGTGGAAAGGCACGCGGATCAACATCGTCGACACCCCCGGCCACGCCGATTTCGGCGCCGAGGTGGAACGCATCCTGTCGATGGTCGATGGCGTGGTGCTGTTGGTCGATGCCGCCGAAGGCCCGATGCCGCAAACCAAGTTCGTGACCTCCAAGGCGCTGGCCCTGGGCCTGCGGCCCATCGTGGTGCTGAACAAGGTCGACAAGCCGGACGCGGAACCGGACCGTGCCCTGGACGAGGTCTTCGACCTCTTCTCTGCCCTTGATGCCGACGAGGACCAACTGGACTTTCCGCATCTCTACGCCTCTGGCCGGTCGGGCTGGTGCGACGCCGAGCTTGATGGCCCGCGCAAGAATCTGGACGCGCTGTTC
The DNA here is from genome assembly GCF_900101505.1 of Antarctobacter albus. Lineage (GTDB taxonomy): Bacteria > Pseudomonadota > Alphaproteobacteria > Rhodobacterales > Rhodobacteraceae > Antarctobacter > Antarctobacter albus. The sequence continues at coordinate 422,325 of NZ_FMZI01000002.1, read as the reverse complement.
AACCTGATCGTGAACCACGTTCCGGAACCCAAGCAGATCAAGAAGCGCGACGACGACTTCACCATGCTGGCCGTGACGCTGGGCTCCGACCCCTTTGTTGGCCGGATGCTGACGGGCCGCGTCGAATCCGGCAAGCTGAAGGTTGGCCAGACGGTCCAGTCGATCAGCCGCATCGGTCAGAAGATCGAACAGTTCCGGGTCACCAAGATCCAAGCCTTCCGTGGTCTGCAACAGCAGGACATCGAAGAGGCCGAGGCCGGCGACATCGTCTCCATCGCGGGGATGACCAAGACCACCGTGGCCGATACGATCTGTGCCCTGGCCGTGGACGAACCGCTCGAGGCGCAGCCGATCGACCCGCCGACCATCACCGTGACCTTCGGCATCAACGACAGCCCGCTGGCTGGCCGTGACGGCAAGAAAGTGCAGTCCCGTGTCATCCGCGAGCGCCTGCACAAGGAAGCGGAAACCAACGTCGCGATCCGCATCAAGGACACGCCCGGCGGCGAAGCCTTCGAGGTCTCCGGCCGCGGCGAACTGCAGATGGGCGTCCTGATCGAGAACATGCGCCGCGAAGGCTTTGAACTGTCGATCTCGCGCCCGCAGGTCATCATGCGCGAGGAAGACGGCGTGACGATGGAACCGGTCGAAGAGGCCACCATCGACGTCGACGACGAATACACCGGCGCGGTGATCGAGAAACTGACCGGCGCCCGCAAGGGTGAACTGGTCGAGATGAAGCCCGCCGGCGCCGGAAAGACCCGGATCATCGCGCATGTCCCCTCGCGCGGGCTGATCGGCTATCACGGCGAGTTCCTGACCGACACGCGCGGCACGGGCGTCCTGAACCGCGTCTTCCACGGCTGGGCCCCGCATAAGGGACCGATCCCGGGCCGCCGCGCGGGTGTTCTGATCTCGATGGAAAACGGCGAAGCGGTGGCCTACGCGCTGTGGAACCTCGAAGAGCGCGGCAAGATGATGATCGGCGCCCAGGCCCCGGTCTACACCGGCATGATCATCGGCGAGCATTCCCGTGAAAACGACCTCGAAGTGAACCCGCTCAAGGGCAAGAAGCTGACCAACGTGCGGGCCTCCGGCACCGACGAGGCCGTGCGCCTGACCACTCCGATCACGCTGAGCCTGGAAGAGGCGATTGCCTATATCAACGACGACGAGTTGGTCGAGGTCACGCCCAACGCGATCCGGCTGCGCAAGCGCCATCTGGACCCGCACGAACGCAAGCGCGCCGCGCGCGGCGCCTGAACCTGCCTTGGCCCCGCCGCCCTTGGCGGTGGGGCCACCTCGGATTCCGCATCAAGAGCGTCGGACAACAGGCTGAAAAACAGGGGAATATCGGCCCCTGTAAAATCGAAAAAGGCGCGGGGTGGCAGTCCCCGCGCCTTTCCGTAACATTTGCCTGCAGCTAATTACTTGCAGGAAGCCTTCTTCGCCACGTAGTAGCCCGCCTTCACCAGGTGCTTGGACTCCTTGTAGACGGCCGGGTAGTGAACCTTGACCATCTGGCCGTTCTTGTATTCCCACTCGGTGTGGGCGGCCATGATCAGATGCTGCTTGTAGCCATATTTGGCCGGAACCCAGACCTTGTCGTAGCAGGCCACGACCTTGCCTTCCCAAGCCATCGCAGGGGCTGCGAAAGCGGCTGCGAGAAGTGCGCCAGCAAGAACTTTTTTCATGAACTTTCTCCCAAGAAATTGAAGGTATCCAAACTCTAGCCAAGAAAATCGCGCCCGCGCGACAGGAATTCCTGACTTGGCGTGGCAAAAAAGGGCAAACACCACAATTTTCTGCCCAATTCAGAGATTCTGTGGTTGGGGTGCCATAGTTTTGCAACGGTCCAGCCTGCAGGACCGGGCTGATATTTTTCCAATACGGGAACAATTACCGGAATCGAAAATTTTTGCCCCTCCGACAAGGGGTTGGACGGAATGTCGCACGAATCACTCATCTTCCCAATGGCGGGTGCCGGACTACGGCAGGAGGCCGCTCAAGCCGCCCGAACCGCGGGCGAAAAGGCGCCTATATACGGAAGAGATCGGGAATATGCGTCAGAAATCAGGGCTGACCGGGTCGCCCAGGCTGATCTCTCCGGGTTCCAGAACCGAACAACACCAGCCACCATGCCCGCGCAGCGCCGAATAGCCCCCGGGACCAAGAACCTGCTCCATCCGGGAACACGGTGCACATGGCACCTCGACCGCCAGTCGGACCGTGCCGATCCGCAATCCGAATTCCCTCAGCGCGCTCAGGTTGATACCGGAAATGACAAGGTTGCGCCGCAGCAGATCGGGCGGCAGGTCCTTCCGTCCCGCAAGGGCGGCAATGACCGGCAGATGTTCCGCCTGCAGCAAGGTCACGGCCCGCTTGCCGGGCCGGCCATGATCCCCGTCCAGCCCGTCGGTTGTAATCCGGGCCCGTTCCACCGGAACCAAAACCGCTTTGCGCGCGGGCCGCAGCCCAATCCAGTCGAGCCGCCCCGGCCCCGCGAAGGACCGACGCAGCTCTGCAAGCGGTGTCACTCGCTGGTCTCGACCACCAGCAACTCGCGCTCGGAGGCACCGCGCGCGTGGTTCAGGGCCTCCTGGTAGGCGTCGGAGTGGTAGCAATCCACCGCCGCCTCGACCGAGGGGAACCTGGCCACCACGTTGCGCGGGCGTTCCTTGCCTTCGAGCTGCACGAAACGGCCGCCCCGGGCGATGAAGGTTCCACCATGCGCGGCAATGGCCGGTCCGGCCAGTTCGGCGTATTTCCCATAGGCCTCGGCGTCACTCACGGTGACATGGGCAATCCAGAGTGCGGGCATCTCAATTTCCTCCGATCACGGCTTCGGCGGCCTTGATGGCTGCCTCGGCGTTGTCTGCGCTGGCACCGCCGCCCTGGGCCATGTCGGGACGGCCACCGCCGCCCTTGCCTCCCAGTTCGGCCACCGCCGCCTTGACGATGTCAACCGCCGACAGCGTGCCTTTCAGGTCATCGGTGACACCAGCCGCCACCGCCGCCTTTCCGCCCGCATCGGCGATCAACAGCACGGCGCCGGATCCGATGCGCGATTTGTGTTCGTCGATCAGCGGCGGCAGGTCCTTGCCCGTCACCCCGCTCAGCACCTGAGCAACGAACTGGACACCGTTGATTTCACGCGCTTCCGAGCCCGCGCCCTGACCCGCACCACCGGCCATCGCCAGCTCGCGGCGCAGCTGCGCCACCTCGGACTCCAGCTTCTTGCGATCTTCCAGAAGGGCCTTCACCCGGCCCGGCACATCAACGGCGCTGGCCTTCAGAACGCCCGCCACCTCGGCCAGGCGGTGATCCTGCTGCGTGAGGTAGTCAAAGGCAGCCGCACCGGTCAGTGCCTCGATCCGCCGCACACCCGCGCTGGACGCGCTGTCACCCAGGGTCACGAAAAGGCCGATGTCACCGGTCTGGCGCACATGGGTGCCGCCGCAAAGCTCGATGGAATAGGTCTGCCCATCGGTGCCCTTGCCAGAACCCGCCTGCGTGCCCATCGAGACGACGCGCACTTCCTCGCCGTATTTCTCGCCGAACAGTGCCTGCGCGCCGATTTCACGCGCGTCATCCGGGGTCATGATGCGGGTGCTCACCGGCGCGTTCTGCCGGATAAAGGCGTTCACGTCGCGTTCGACCTTTTGCAGGTCCTCCAGGCTCAGCGCCTGTCCGTGGCTGAAGTCAAACCGCAGGCGCTCCGGCGCGTTCAGCGAGCCGCGTTGCGCGACATGATCGCCCAACCGTTCGCGCAGCGCCTCGTGTAGCAGGTGCGTGGCCGAGTGGTTGGCCCGGATCGCCGAGCGGCGCCCGTGATCCACCTCGAGCTGCAGTGCGTCGCCCTTGGCAAAAGTCCCGCGATCCACGGTGACGTGATGGGCATAGACCTTGCCTCCCGCCATCTTCTGCGTGTCGCTGACAGTGGCGCAGTCGTCCTCGTTCTCAAGCCGGCGCAGCCAGCCGGTATCGCCAACCTGGCCGCCCGCTTCACCATAGAAAGGTGTCTGGTTCAGGACGATCCAGCCGCTTTGCCCCTCGGTCAGGCCGTCAACCGCCTTGCCGTCCACCACCAGCGCCAGCACCTGGCCCTCGGCGGTTTCGGTGTCGTAGCCCAGGAAATCGGTGGCGCCGTGCGTGTCGGCGATGTCGAACCAGACGGTCGCATCCGCTGCCTCGCCCGACCCGCTCCAGGCCGCACGGGCGCGCGCCTTCTGTTCGGCCATCGCGGCGTCAAAGCCTTCGACGTCCACTTCGCGGTTCTTCTCACGCAGCGCGTCCTGCGTCAGGTCCAGCGGAAAACCGTAGGTGTCATAGAGCTTGAAGGCCGCGGCCCCGGGCAGCGGCGCGTCGCCGTCGAGCCCGGCAAGCTCATCGTCGAGCAGTTTCAGCCCGCGATCCAGCGTCGCCTTGAAGCGCGTTTCCTCGCTTTTCAGCGTTTCCTCAATCAGGGCCTGTGCGCGGGTCAGTTCCGGATAGGCCTGCCCCATCTGGCGCACCAGGGCCGGAACCAGCCGGTACATCAGCGGATCTTGCGCACCCAAAAGGTGCGCATGGCGCATGGCGCGGCGCATGATCCGGCGCAGCACGTAGCCGCGGCCGTCATTCGAGGGCATCACCCCATCCGCGATCAGGAAAGAGGTCGAGCGCAGATGGTCGGCGATCACCCGGTGATGCATCTTGCCCGGCCCGTCCGGGTCGGCGCTGGTCGCATCGGCGCTGGCCTCGATCAGGCTGCGCATCAGGTCGGTGTCATAGTTGTCGTGCTTGCCCTGCAACAGCGCACCGATCCGTTCCAGCCCCATGCCGGTGTCGATCGACTGCATGTCGAGCGCCTTCATCGAGCCGTCCTCGAACTGCTCGTTCTGCATGAAGACGACGTTCCAGATCTCGATGAAACGGTCCCCGTCTTCCTCGGGCGATCCCGGAGGGCCGCCCCAGATGTGGTCGCCGTGGTCGTAGAAGATCTCTGTGCAGGGGCCGCAAGGGCCGGTCGGTCCCATCTGCCAGAAGTTGTCCGATGTATCGATCCGGATGATCCGGTCCTCGGGAACGCCGACCTTCTTCCAGATCTCGAAAGCCTCGTCATCGGTATGATAGACGGTGGTCAGCAGTCGCTTGGGGTCGATGCCGAATTCCTTGGTCACCAACTCCCAGGCAAAGGGGATGGCCTCGGGCTTGAAATAGTCGCCGAAGGAGAAATTTCCCAGCATCTCGAAAAAGGTATGGTGACGCGCGGTATACCCGACGTTGTCGAGGTCATTGTGCTTACCGCCCGCACGCACGCATTTCTGCGAGGTGGTGGCGCGGTTGTAGTCGCGCTTTTCCACCCCGGTGAAGAGGTTCTTGAACTGCACCATGCCCGAGTTGACGAACATCAGCGTCGGGTCGTTGCGCGGCACCAGCGGGCTGGAGGCCACAACCTCATGTCCCTGCTTTTCGAAATAATTCAGAAAGGTCGAGCGGATGTCGTTCAGGCTTGCCATTGCGGGCCTCTTTGCGGGCGAGTGATCGGCGCAGATGTAGCGGCGCCATCCGCAAGTGTCCACAGTCGCCTGTCGCCGTTGCACCCGACACCAAAAGGGGCGCCCCGAAGAGCGCCCCTGGCCTATCCGTCCTGTCGCCGGATCAGTCCTCGGTCAGTTCCGGATCGCTCTCGGGCATATCGAAATCCAGACCGTGCGCGGCGCGGATCTTGTCCTCGATCTCCAGCGCGACGCGCGGGTTTTCCCGTAGGTAGGTCTTGGCGTTCTCGCGCCCCTGCCCGATCCTTTCGTCGCCGTAGCTGAACCACGACCCCGACTTGTCGACAACGCCGGCCTTGACGCCAAGATCCAGCAGTTCGCCCATCTTCGAGATGCCTTCGCCATACATGATGTCGAATTCGACCTGCTTGAACGGCGGTGCGACCTTGTTCTTGACCACCTTGACGCGGGTCTGGTTGCCCACGACCTCGTCACGATCCTTGATCGAGCCGATACGGCGGATGTCGAGCCGTACGGACGAGTAGAATTTCAGCGCGTTGCCGCCCGTGGTCGTTTCGGGCGACCCGAACATGACGCCGATCTTCATCCGGATCTGGTTGATGAAGATCACCATGCAGTTGGACCGGCTGATCGAGCCGGTCAGCTTGCGCATCGCCTGGCTCATCAGGCGGGCCTGCACGCCGACATTCGAGTCGCCCATGTCGCCTTCAAGTTCCGATTTCGGGGTCAGGGCGGCGACCGAGTCGACCACCACCATGCTGACCGCGCCCGAGCGCACCAGCGTATCGGTGATTTCCAGCGCCTGTTCGCCGGTGTCGGGCTGCGAGATCAGCAGCTCGTCCAGGTCGACGCCCAGCTTCTTGGCATATTGCGGGTCCAGAGCGTGTTCGGCGTCGACAAAGGCGCAGACGCCGCCTTTTTTCTGTTCCTCGGCCACGCAGTGCAGCGTCAGCGTCGTCTTGCCCGAACTTTCGGGGCCGTAGATCTCGATGATCCGGCCCTTGGGCAGCCCGCCGATTCCCAAGGCGATATCCAGCCCCAGCGAGCCGGTCGAGGTGGCCTCGATATCCTTGATCGGATTGTCGCCACCCAGTTTCATGATCGAGCCCTTGCCGAACTGTCGTTCGATCTGGGCGAGTGCGCTGTCCAGGGCCTTCTGTTTCTCGGCCTTACGCTTGTTGTCCATGCTCAGAAGATCTGCCGTTGCCATGCGTTTCGATCCTTATTCCATATGCCGGCGAGCGCGGCAATCGCTGCTTTCGTTCACCTCTTGTTCCCAAACCTATGGGATCAAACCGTGAACAATTCAAGTGAATTCTTTCTCTTTCCAGCTTGGCGCGTGAGGGTTAAGGCAAGGTTACCGAAACGGGAACAAATTGAATGCTCGTGTTCTGGAAAGCGCGCCTTGTCATGCTGGCGGTCCCAAAGACCGGCACCTCTGCCTATGCGCGGGCGCTGGCGCCCCTGGCGTCGATGGCGGTCTCGGACCCGCCCGAGTTGAAACATGCGCCGGTCTATCGATACAACCGTTTCTTCCGCCCGATGTTCGAGAAGGTCGGCGGCGAGATGGAGCTTCTGGCGGTGATCCGTGAACCGGTGGACTGGCTGGGATCCTGGTACAGGTACCGGCAGCGTGATTTCCTGAACGGCAAGCCGACCTCGACGCGGGGGCTCAGCTTTGACCAGTTCTGCGATGCTTATGCGCGGGGTGATCGCCCCCCCTTCGCCAATGTCGGCAGCCAGGCCAAGTTCGTCGAGCCGCGGCCCAACGGTGTCTCGGTCAACCACCTCTTCCGCTACGAGAACCAGGCCGGGTTGTTGGCCTTCCTAGAAGAGCGGCTGGGCACGAATATCGACCTTCCGCGCGAAAACGTCTCGCCCCGGCGCGACCTGTCTCTGTCTCCGGAGATTGACGCCAAGTTGCGGCGCAAGTGTGCCGCGGATTTCGAAACGTGGGAAAGCGCGACCTAGGTCAGCTTCGTCAGTTGAGCTGCTGGTGCACCGTCTCGGTCAGGTCCGACAGCGAGAAGGGCTTGGGCAGGAAAACGGAGTTGGGGATCTCCTCGCTGCCTTCGCCAAAGGCGTCCTCGGCGTAACCCGAAACAAAGACCACCCGCGTATCCGGACGCCGTTCCCGCGCCTTGCGCACCCAGGTCGGCCCGTCCATCCCCGGCATCACGACGTCGGTGACGAAGATGTCCACGGCCAGTTCGTCGTCATCCAGCGTCTTGAGCGCATCCTCGGCGGTTTCCGCCTCGATCACCGTGTAGCCGCGCAGGCGTAGCGCGCGGGCCGCGAAGGCACGGACCGGGGCCTCGTCCTCGACCAGAAGAACAACGCCGGACCCTTGCTCGGGCAGCTTCCGCTCGGTCTTCTGCTCGATGGCCACGGCCTCTTGGCGGGGCGCCTCAAAAGCCGGGAACAGCAGAGTGAAGCAGGTGCCCTGCCCGACCACGCTGTCGACAAAGATGAAACCGCCGGTCTGCTTGACGATGCCATAGACAGTGGACAGACCAAGCCCCGTCCCCTCGCCCGTGCGCTTGGTGGTGAAGAAGGGCTCAAAGACCTTCTGCAACTTGTCCTGCGGGATGCCCATGCCCTCATCCGTCACCCGGACGGAAACATAAAGCCCGGGCGCCACCACCGCGCGGTCGCGGGTCATCGATTCCGTCAGTTCGCGGCGCTCCGTCTCGACCACGATCTCGCCCCCCTCGGGCATGGCGTCGCGGGCGTTGACCACCAGGTTCATCATCACCTGTTCCAGCTGTCGGCGGTCGCCGCGCACCGTCGGCAGGACGGGATCGTGTTTCAGCGTCAACCGCACCTTTTCGCCCACCAGCCGGTTCAGCAGATGCGCAAGATCGGAGAGCGTGTCGCGCAGGTCCATGACCTCGGGCTGCATGGTCTGCTTGCGCGAAAAGGCCAGAAGCTGCCCGACAAGCGCCGCCGCCCGGTTGGCGTTCTGGTTGATCTGGACCAGGTCGCCGTAATCCGGATCCCCCTGGTCATGGCGCAGCAACAACAGGTCGCAATGCCCCGAGATCGCCGTCAGAAGGTTGTTGAAGTCATGCGCGACACCGCCCGCAAGCTGGCCGATGGCCTGCATCTTCTGGCTCTGAACGAATTGCGCCTCGAGCGTCTTGAGCTCGGTCGCGTCGTTGAGAACGGCGATCAGCGCCGTCTCGCCATCCTCGATCACGCGGTTCAGCGTGACCTGTACAAAGACCTCGCGGTCGGCGCGCGTCAGGCGCAGGAACTCGGACCGGTGCAGGCCACGGCCATCGGCAGCCTCCTGCAGCCAGTCCTTGATCGCGCGGCCCAACCCCTCCATGTGCTCGGCGAGGTGACCGGGATCGCCCTGGCCGAGGTTCAGCAGGCGACGGGCCTCGGGGTTGGCCCGCAGGACACGCCCGTCCGGCGCGACCTTGAGCAGCGGCACCGGCAGGCCATCGAAACTGCCCATCAGGTCCTGGCGCCCCGAATCCTCGGCGATGGGGGACAGAACCAGTTCCTGCCGCCCGCCGCCAATGTCGGCACTATGGACCAGCACGCTTTGCCCGGCATGGGCACCCTTGAGACAATGTACCCCGTCGGGGCGCAATGGCAGGTCTGCAAAGATGTCATCCAGGCGCTTGACCCGCTGGCCGACCAGGTCACGCGCAACCGGGTTCATGTAGAGCACCGCGCCGTTGCGCCCCAGCGAGATTACCGCGAGATCGGCCCGTGTCCGCCCGCCCGCACGTTGCGATTCATTCTCCAGCCGCCACAACATCATGTCGGGCCGGAAGGCGCGGACGTAGATCCTGTACCCTTCGGAATGGCTGGTGACATCCTCGACCGCCGCGCCCTCGGTCAGCGCCTTCTGCTGCAACCGGTAGATGATCCCTTCGGAACTGGCAAAGACGTCGCGCAGCATGGTGGACAGCTGGATGATCCCGTCGCTGGCAAAGCGTTCGCGCGCGGTGCGGTTGCTTGTCAGGACCGCGCCTTCGGCATCGGTGAGGAAACAGAAGGCCGGTTCGGTCTCGATGAAATCCGCAAGCAGGGCCAGCCGCCGTTTTCGCCTCCCGCCGGAAACCCGGTCGACCAGCAGCCAAACCACCGCGAGACACCCGAACGCCCCTGTGGCCGCCAGCGCCACAACCTGGACCGAACGCACCGTGGCCACCTGGGAAATCAACAGCGAAAGCGTCGCCAATACAACCAGTGCAGCTGCACCGATGATGGGCGTCATGCCGTTCTGTCGTTTCTGCGCGATGTCGATCGCAGCTTCCACCTTGCCCCCCGGGATCACGATTCGCTTTCTGTCATAATGCCAGCCTAGACCGTTAAGGGGACGTTAACTGTCGTCCAGGCTCGCGTCAAAGTTGTGTCTTTCAGGTATCGGTCCGCCGAAGAACCGCGGCAAAGAACCCGTCTCCACCCGATTCAGGAAGGAATTGCCGCTGCACCTCGACCGCCCAGCCAGATCTGCGGTCCAGGAAGGCGCTGACTTGCGCGGCGTTTTCCTCGGCCAGCACCGAACAGGTCGCATAGGCCAGCACACCACCCTCGACGACGAAACCGGCCGCTTGATCAAGGATTTCGGACTGGATCGTGCAGAGGTCCGCAAGCCGCGCCTCCGTCAGGCGCCACTTGCCCTCGGGCGCCCGCCGCCAGGCCCCGCTGCCCGAACAGGGCACGTCACAAAGGACAAGGTCGAAATCCCCCTCGGGCGTGGCGGTGATGCGAACATCCGCGCCGGCCCGGGCCGCCCGCGCCGGCAGATCGACCATGCGTTTCGGCGCAGCATCGTGGGCCACGACCGGCCCGCCCCGCATCGGCGCCGCCATCGCCAGCGCCTTGCCGCCGCCCCCGGCGCAATAATCCAGCACCCGCATACCGGGTTCCAGCGGCAGCAGGTCGACCACCGCCTGGCTGGCGGCATCCTGCAGTTCGACAAGGCCGTCGAGATAGGTGCTGCTTCGCATGATCCCGCGGGCGCCCCCCGTCACCCGCAATGCAGTGGCCGAGAGGTCATGCGGTTCCGCCAGGACCCCATCCTCGGCCAGACGTGCGAGTGCCGTGTCAGGCGTCGCCCGTAACAGATTGACACGGAGAAAGACCTCGGCCCGGGAGCGGAGGGCCAGCGCTGTCGCCTCGGCCGCGGACCCGAGACTGTCCCGAAAACGGGCGGCCAGCCAGTCCGGCAAGTCCAGCGCCGCCGCCCCCTCCGGCGCCTGACCGGCAGCCTGTTCATCTGCACCAAGCGGGGCCGGTGCGTGGCCCAGCCCCGTAAAGATGGTGTCGGGATCTTCTTCCCTGAGACGGAGCAGCCCCAACAAGCGCGCCCGCCCGGTTTCGCCGCCGCCCAGGGCCGCGGTCGACCGCCAGCAGCGCAGCGCGTCGAAGACAAGGTCACGTACCGCCGCCCGGTCCTTTGACCCGGCATAGCGCGCGGCACGTCCCCAGCTGGTCAGGGCCTGTTCCGCCGCTTGCCCGGCGGCGATCCGGTCCAGCAATTCTATGGCGGCCTGAACTCGGGCGGCGGGGGTCATGGGCTGTTCTCCAACGGGGACAATCGACCCTGCCTAGCCCAGCGACACGGGTTTGACGAGACCCGTTCCCGGCGCGCCTTCCGCGCCGGGCCTCTACCCATTCGCGCCTCGAACTCTCCATTGGAGAGTTTGCCGGGCAAAGCCCGGCGCGGCGCTCACCCGATCCGGTAGTTCGGGCTTTCGCGGGTGATCTGCACGTCGTGGACGTGGCTTTCCTTCAGCCCCGCCCCGGTGATCTTCACGAAGGTGCAGTTGCGGCGCATCTCTTCGACCGTGGCACAGCCGGTATAGCCCATCGCCGCGCGCAACCCGCCGACCAGCTGGTGCAGCACCACGCCCGCCGGGCCCTTGTAGGGCACCTGCCCCTCGATCCCCTCGGGGACCAGCTTGTCGCTGGCGGCGTCCTTTTGGAAATAGCGGTCGGCAGAGCCGCGCGCCATCGCGCCCAGGCTGCCCATGCCGCGATAAGCCTTGAACGACCGGCCCTGGTAGAGGATCACCTCGCCCGGGCTTTCATCCGTTCCGGCGATCATGGAGCCGACCATCGCGCAGGAGGCGCCCGCCGCGATTGCCTTGGCGAAATCGCCCGAGAACTTGATGCCGCCATCGGCGATCACCGGCACGTCGCCTGCCGCCGCCGCGCATTCCATGATCGCGGTCAGCTGGGGCACGCCAACACCGGCCACCATCCGCGTCGTGCAGATCGACCCCGGTCCGATCCCCACCTTGACCGCATCCGCGCCCGCGTCGATCAGGGCGCGCGCGGCATCCGCCGTCGCGACGTTGCCCGCGATCACCTGCACCTCGTTCGACAACAGCTTGGCCCGCTCGACCGCCTCCAGAACGCCGGCGGAATGGCCATGCGCCGTGTCGACCACGATGATGTCGACCTGCGCATCCACCAGCGCCTGTGAGCGTTCATAGCCGGAATCGCCCACGCCGGTCGCCGCGGCGACCCGCAGGCGGCCAAGGCCGTCCTTGCAGGCGGTGGGGTTCAACACCGCCTTTTCCGTGTCCTTCAGGGTCAGAAGCCCGGTCAGCTTGCCGTCCTTGTCGGTCACCAGCAGCTTTTCGATCCGCCGCGCCTTCATCAGGTTGATGGCTTCCTCGCGGTCCGCCGGTTCGGTCAGGATCGCCAGGTTGTCACGGGTCATCATCGCGTGGACCGGCGTGCCGTCATTCTCGGCAAAGCGCATGTCGCGGTTGGTCACGATGCCGACGACGCGATGCGCCTCGTCGATCACCGGGAACCCGGTGAAGCCGTAGCGCTCGGTCAGCATCCGCGCGTCGCCCAGGGTCTGATCCGGGCGCAGGGTGACGGGGTTGTAGACGATGCCGCTCTCGAACCGCTTGACCCGCCGCACTTCGCGCGCCTGCTCCTCGATCCCGAGGTTCTTGTGGATCACCCCGATGCCGCCGGCCTGCGCCATCGTGATCGCCATCCGGCTTTCGGTGACGGTGTCCATCGCGGAACTCAGAAGGGGGATGTTCAACGCAATCGACTTGGTCACTTGCGTCCGTGTGTCTGCCGTCGACGGCAACACGCTCGAGGCCGCGGGAACAAGCAGGACGTCATCGAAGGTCAGGGCCTCGCGAATCTCCATTGGGGCACTCCTTGGGAGGGATCGGTTGGCGCGTCCCTATCGCACGGGCAGCGGGGAAAGGAAAGAGCGCGCGGCACCGCGTCTCACCCCCCTGCCCCATGCGTGCCCGGCCACCGGTCTTCCATGATCAAGTCATCCAGATCCAGACGACGGCGCCAGCCCCGCGCCTGCAGTTCCGGCTGGGCAAAGGATTCTTCGATATGACCGACGCAAAGATAGGCGACGACCTCGACATGGTCAGGCAAATCCAGCAGCGCCCGCAGGTCCTCTTGTCGAAAGATGCTGACCCAGCCGACGCCCAGTCCCTCGGCCCGCGCCGCCAGCCAGAGGTTCTGCACCGCGCAAACCGTGGAATACAGATCCATGTCGCGGTTGTGCGTGCGCCCCAGCACCACCTTGCCCCCGCGTGTCCGGTCACAGGTCACGGCGATGTTCAGTGGCGCCTTCAGGATGCCTTCGAGTTTCAGCGCGGCATATTGGCTGCGTTTCGCGCTATCGAACATGGCCTCGGCCTCGGCATTGGCCTGTTTGAAGGCGGCGTGAACCGCGCGCCGACGGGCCGGATCGCGGATCAGGAGAAAGTTCCAGGGCTGCATGAAGCCAACCGAAGGTGCCGCGTGGGCGGCCTCCAGCACGCGGCGCAGCATCGCAGGGCAGATCGGATCGGGCAGGAATTCGTTGCGCACGTCCCGGCGCGCGTTGATGACATCATAGAGCGCCTGACGCTCGCAGGCGGCAAACTTACGCGCTTTTTCGGGCGCAACTGGGGAATCGGGCATTCTTCGGCTCCGCAAAATGACAATGACCGCACGCTGTCCAAGGCGCCGGTCGATGCCGTCAGGCCGGTCTTCTGGCTTGGGGTCTGCCGGGGCGGACGCCTTCCCGGGGCTGCGCCCAGTGGCATCTGTCCGCTCCATCCCCCTTACAGCGGCGGGCCCGCGCCGGTCTTGCACCGGCTTCCCGATTCTCCCCTCACGGGGCACCTGACGGTCGCAGAATGCGACAGGCGGGCCGGCGGGGCAATCGCCGATTCTGTCCCCGGAACGCGAAACAGGCGCCCAAAGGGGCGCCTGCAACGATCCATGACAGTCATCAGGCCCCGATCACTCCGACGCCGCGTCGGCCTTTTTCTTTTCCGCCTTCTCGACCGCCTCGCCGATGGCCTGCACCGACCAGGCGAAATCCACGTCCAGCGCCGTGTCGAACACCCAGTAGTCGCGGGGGACATAGAAATTCGCGGCATAGCCCGTGCCACGTCCGCCCCAGGCCGCAAGGCCGTGGCAGGTCATGCAGTTGGTCTGGATCCCCATGTCGGTCGTCGTCGTGGTCCAGCCACCCGCGCCGTCCGGGATCTGCACCGTCTCGGTGATCCCGATGACCGGCGTGCCGAAACCGGCCTCCAGGTAGGGATTGAAGGCCGTCACCAGCGCGCCGACGTTTTTGCCGCCGACTAGCGGCTGGGCCGGCACCAGCATCGAATAGGCCGGCGCCATCGCGTAATGCGCCGCCTGTGTGGTCAACGTACCGGGCCGGGCCGATGCCACCGCTGCGCTGGAGGGCGTGTTGGGCCGGGCGGCATCCGCCTCCCACCAGAAGGTCTGCCATGTCCATTGCGTCGTCTCGCGAGAGGTGACATGCATGGCCACCAGCAGGGCGATAGAGGTCTCTCCGTCGGTCAGGTCGCTGCTGTCCCCCGTCGACTTGTTGACGAAGGCTGCATCCTCTTTTTTCAGGTCCACGGCGATAAAATCATCGACGGAATAGATGTTCCCCTCGGACGGGCTCTTGCAGTTCACGTCGACCCCGGTCGAGGTCGTCGGCCCCTCGAGGTCGAGATCGACATAGACGCATTGCTGCCAGAGCGTCTCTGGATAGCCGCCCTGCTTCATGTCAGGGGTCCAGTTGGCCAGGTCCGGCTCTCCGGGCCAGGCGGTGAAGGCGTACAGCCTGCGGGTCTGGCCATCCTCGCCGGTCCACTCGGTGATGCGATCATCGGTGATCAGCTTGTAGACCGGCTTGACGTTCACCGCCGCATCGGGAAAGCGCACCTTGTCCCCCTGTTCCAGCAGCCGGTCCAGCACCTCGGGCTTGCCCGTGCCGGTGTCCAGCAGGTATTGCGCCGAGGGCGGGCTGTAGGCCACGTTTTCCAACACATCTGTATTGACAATGATCCCCGCGGCATTTTTCACCGGCTCGGTCCCGTCCTTCTTTTCCTGCGCGGCGTTGGCCAGGAAACCGTCCACCAGCCCGTGCTTGAACATCTGGTTCGATTCGCCCAGCCGGAACTGATCTACAGGTGACTCGCCGGTGAAGACGTCGATCACATCCGCCTTGGTCAGCCAGGTCTGATAGGTCAGCCGGGCATAGGCGCCCTCCCCCTCGACAGGTTTCGTCAGTCCGGCCCAGATCCCCCAGGCGTGGGCATGGATCGCGTCACTGTTTTGCGGCTCCGCCCGGATCCAGGCGTCGATCTCGGCCTCGGGCGTCGGAAAGCGGACACCCGGCGCGGGTTCCGCAGGCATGTCGACGCCATAGTCCTGCGCCAGGGCCGTCAGCGGCAGCCCTGCCAGCGCCAAGGCCAACAACGACCGACTCTTGTTCAACAAGTTCATTTCAGTCCCTCCAGTGCAATCAAAGATTGTATCCACATTACGCAGGGTAAGGCATTGCAACGTGTACTCAAGAGGAACTTTTCAACCTTAACGATTATTCGACCCTCGACGCGCAATGCCCCTTGTTGCGCGCGCCCCTCCGACTAGGCTGGCGCCAATCAAGGAGAGCCTCATGAGTCACGGTTACGAATCCGGTCGGCTGAACCTTCCGTTCACCGGCATCTGCACCTTTGCCAGGGCCCCCTACCAGCCCGACTGGTCCAGCCTGCAGGCCGATGCGGCAATCCTTGGCGCCCCTTTCGACGCGGGCACACAATGGCGCGCCGGGGCACGGTTCGGCCCGCGCGGCGTGCGAGAGGCCTCGACCCTGTTCAGCTTCGGCCACGCGGGCGCCTATGACCACGAGGACGACGTGACCTACCTGGACGGTGTGCGGCTGGTCGACATGGGCGATGCCGACATCGTCCACACCGACACCGTAACCAGCCACGCCAATATCCGCCGCGGCGTCGAGGCCGCCCTGGCGGCGGGCGCCCTGCCCGTCACCATCGGCGGCGACCATTCGATCAATATCCCCTGCATCGAGGCCTACGAGGGACGCGCGCCCTTCCATGTCCTGCAGATCGACGCGCACCTGGATTTCGTCGACGAACGGCATGGCGTCACGCGGGGGCACGGCAATCCGATGCGGCGCGCGGCGGAAAAACCCTGGGTCACCGGGCTGACCCAGTTGGGTATCCGCAACGTCTCGTCCACTGCGCGCGAGGGCTACGAGGACGCCCGCACGCGTGGGTCCGACATCCTGTCGGTCCGGCAGGTGCGCAAATTGGGTCCCGAGGCCACCGCCGCCCGTCTGCCCGAAGGCGTGCCGATCTACATCACCATCGACATCGACGCCTTCTGCCCCTCGATCGCGCCGGGCACGGGCACCCCCAGCCACGGCGGATTCCTCTACTACGAGGTGATGGAAATCCTGCAACAGGCGGTCCGCACTCACCCTGTCGTCGGCATTGACCTTGTCGAGGTCGCCCCGGACTACGATCCGACCGGCAGCACCTCGATCCTGGCCGCGCAATTGCTGATGAACCTGCTGGGCTTCGTCTTTCACGCCGGGCTGCCACGACCCTAGGCTGAAATCCGCATCAAATCCGCCGCGCCCCCGCAAAGGATCGCGCAGCGCCGATCACAGGCCTTGCCGTCAACGCCTTGTCGCGCTTGTGTGGTGCAGAGCACCCGACCCAGAACAGGACCCGCCCATGACCGCCCCACTTGCCGGATACGTCATTCTTGACCTGACACATGTCCTTGCCGGCCCTTTCTGCACGATGACCCTGGCGGACATGGGGGCACAGGTGATCAAGGTCGAAACCCCGAAAGGCGGTGACGACACCCGTGCCTTTCCACCGTTCAAGGACGGGAAATCAGCTTATTTCGCCGCCATCAACCACGGCAAGAAAAGCATCGCACTCAACCTCAAGGCCGACGAGGACAGGCTGATCTTCGAACGCCTGCTGGCCCGGGCCGACGTCATCGTCGAGAATTTCCGCCCCGGGGTTATGGAACGTCTGGGCTATGGCTGGGACGATCTGCACGCCGCCTTTCCCCGGCTGGTCTATGGCGCGGTGTCGGGTTTCGGGCATACCGGCCCGGACGCACGGCGCCCGGCCTATGACATGGTGGTGCAGGCGCGCGGCGGCGTGATGTCGATCACCGGCGAAAAGGACCGCGACCCGGTGCGCGTGGGCGCCTCGATCGGGGACATCGTGGCGGGCATGTTCCTGTCGCAGGGCATCCTTGCCGCGCTGCTGGACCGCGACCGGTCCGGACTGGGGCGCAAGATCGACGTCGCCATGCTGGACAGCCAGCTGGCCATCCTGGAACACGCGGTGGCGCTGACCACGGTGACCGGCAAGGCGCCGGGACCCTCCGGCGCGCGGCATCCCTCGATCACGCCCTTCGAGACCTTCCACGCCTCGGACGGGCTGTTCGTGATCGCCGCCGGCAATGACCGCCTGTTCGAGAAACTCTGTATCGCACTGGATCTGCCGATCTCGGACGATCCGCGCTTTGCCACCAACCCGGCGCGCTGCGACAACGCCCGCCTGTTGAAGCGCCTGATCGAAGCGGTGACGCTGGAGAACACCCGCGCCTACTGGATCTCTCGGCTGACCGCGGCAGGCATCCCCACGGGGCCGATCCAGGACGTCGGACAGGTGTTGAAGGACCCTCAGATCCTGGCCCGGAACATGGTGGTGGACGTGCTCGACAAGAATGGGCGACAGGCCTACAAGGCCGCCGGAAACCCGATCAAGATGACCGACGCGCCGGACCCCAAGTCGCGCGCCCCGGCGCCCGATCTCGACGGCAACCGGGGCGAAATCCTGCGCTGGCTGGAACAGGGCTGACCCCCGACCCGCCGACATGTGCCGCACCGGGTCGCAGCCCGGCGCGCCGTGCCGTTTTCCGCCCTGATCCTGACGCCTTGCGTCTTTCCCTCGCCAGTGCAGCCGCTATGGTCCGCCCAACCCGGAGGTTCGCTTCATGACCAAAGATCCGCTTGTCGTCTTCACTCCGTCCGGAAAGCGCGGCCGCTTTCCCGTCGGCACCCCCGTCCTGACCGCCGCCCGCCAGCTGGGCGTCGACCTCGATTCCGTCTGCGGCGGACGCGGCATCTGTTCGAAATGCCAGATCACGCCGTCCTACGGCGATTTCCCGAAACACGGGGTGCATGTCGCCCAGGACGCCCTGTCCGAATGGAACAAGGTCGAGGAACGCTATGACCAGAAACGCGGGCTGAAACCCGGGCGCCGTCTTGGCTGCCAGGCCACGGTACAGCGCGACGTGGTGATCGACGTGCCCGCCGAAAGCCAGGTGCACCGCCAGGTGGTGCGCAAGGCCGCCACCGCCCGCGTGATCGAGATGGACCCGGCCACGCGGATCTTCTACGTCGAGGTCGAAGAACCCGACATGCACGAACCCACGGGCGACCTGGAACGCCTTGCCCGTGCGCTCAGGGCGCAATGGGACATCCCCGAGATCACGGCGGAATTCTCTCTTCTGGGTCAGTTGCAGCCGATCCTGCGCAAGGGCGACTGGAAGATCACCGTGGCCCTGCACAAGTCCTCGGCCGAGGCCACGCCGCGCCTGATCGCCGCCTGGCCCGGCCTGCACGAGGCCGGGATCTACGGCCTGGCCATCGACCTCGGCTCCACCACCATCGCGGCGCATCTGACCAACCTCGACACCGGCGAGGTCGTCGCCTCCTCCGGCATCATGAACCCGCAGATCCGCTTTGGCGAAGACCTGATGAGCCGGGTGTCCTACGCGATGATGAACCCCGGCGGCGATGCCGAGATGACCCGCGCCGTGCGCGAGGCCATCGACACGCTGGCGGTGGAGATCGCCAAGGAGGCCGGGATTGCGCCCTCGCTGATCCTGGAGACCGTGTTCGTCTGCAACCCGGTGATGCATCACCTGCTGCTGGGGATCGACCCTGTCGAACTGGGACAGGCGCCCTTTGCGCTCGCCACATCCAATTCCCTGACCCTGACGGCGCGCGACCTCGACCTGGCCTCGCTGCCCGCCTCGGCGCAGGTCTACGTCCTGCCCTGCATCGCGGGCCATGTCGGCGCCGATGCCGCCGCCGTCGCCCTGTCAGAGGAACCGGGCAAATCCGAAGACCTGGTCCTGGTCGTGGACGTCGGCACCAACGCCGAGATCCTGCTTGGCGACAAGACCCGCGTGCTGGCCTGTTCCTCGCCCACCGGCCCCGCCTTCGAGGGCGCGCAGATCAGTTCCGGGCAGCGTGCAGCCCCCGGTGCCATCGAGGCCATCCGCATCGACCCCGAAACCAAGGAGCCCCGTTTCCGCGTCATCGGCTGTGACAAGTGGTCGAACGAAGAGGGCTTCTGGGAGGAAACTGCCGCGACCGGAATCACCGGCATCTGCGGATCGGGCATCATCGAGGCGGTGGCGGAACTACGCACTGCCGGCCTGCTCGACCCCTCGGGCCTGATCGGCGGGCCAGCCCAGACCGGTACGGATCGCTGTTTCCCCGAGGGCCGAACCCACAGCTACCTGATCCATGACGCCACCGCCGAGGGCGGGCCGCGCATCACCGTCACCCAGGGCGACATTCGCGCCATCCAGCTGGCCAAATCCGCGCTTTATGCCGGCGCGCGCCTGTTGATGGACACGCGCGGCGTCGACAAGGTGGACCGCGTGGTGCTGGCGGGGGCCTTCGGCGCGCATATCTCGCCCCGACACGCGATGGTGCTGGGCATGATCCCGGATGTGCCGCTGGACAAGGTGACCAGCGCGGGCAATGCCGCCGGGACCGGCGCGCGCATCGCGCTGTGCAACCTTGCCGCCCGGCGCGAGATCGAGCGCGTGGTGCGCGAGATCACCAAGGTGGAAACCGCGATCGAGCCCAAGTTCCAGGAGCATTTCGTCAACGCCAACGCGATCCCGCACGCCACCGACGCCTTCCCGGAATTGCACAAGATCGTCACCCTCCCGCAGGTCAGCTTCAACACCGGCGGCGAGGACGGCGGCGGACGCCGCAGGCGGCGGCGCGGATAGGCACGACGGAGCGGAGCCTGCCCTGGCCCACACCGCGCGCGGCTCCCCCCTATGGGCATTCTTGGCCCAGGGAAACACGGAACGCCACGCTTCGTGCTTCTTCTTGGTCCAAATACCCTGGGGGTGAATGCGCCTTGGCGCAGAGGGGGCAAAGCCCCCTTACAACAGGCCGCGCCCCGCGAGGTTGCGCATCAGAGCCGAGGTACCAAAGGTCCAGGGCGCGCATTCGGTGGAAAGCCGCACGGTGTTCTGCAGGCTGCCCAGCTGCGGCTCGGAAATCTCGACCACGTCGCCCAGCTTGTGCGTAAACCCTTCGCCGGGAATGTCACGATCCTCGGTCGGGGCAAAGAGCGTGCCCAGCATCAGGAAAAACCCGTCCGGATACTGGTGATGCGCGCCGCAGGTCTGCGCCACCAGGTCCTCGGGATCGCGGCTGATCTCGGACATGCTGCTGCGTCCGTTCAGGACAAACCCGTCGGTGCCGGTCACGGTCAGCGTCAGTTCCGCCCGCCTCACGTCATTCAGCCCATAGCTGTCATCAAACAGCCGCAGCATCGGCCCCACGGCGCAGGAGGCGTTGTTGTCCTTGGCCTTGCCCAACAGCAGCGCGGACCGCCCCTCGACGTCCCGCAGGTTGACGTCATTGCCCAGCGTCGCGCCCCGGATACGGCCCTGCCCGTCGCAGGCCAGCACGATCTCGGGTTCGGGGTTGTTCCATGTCGATACGGGATGCAGCCCGACACTGGCGCCAAAGCCCACGGCGGACATGGGCTGGGCCTTGGAAAAGACCTCGGCATAGGGGCCGATCCCCACCTCCAGGTATTGCGACCAGACGCCATCGGCGATCAGCACCTCCTTGAGCTGCCCGGCCTTGTCCGATCCCGGTTCCACCGCGCGCAGGCTTTCGCCGAGGATGGCGGTACAGCGTTCGCGGATCGCCAGCGCCCGGGCCGGATCGCCCTTGGCCTGTTCCTCGATCACCCGTTCCAGCATCGACGAGACAAAGGTGACGCCGCAAGCCTTGACCGGTTGCAGATCACAGGGCGCCTGCAAGTATGGCCCCTGCGGATCTTCGGTGGATGCCTCCGCCAGCGCCTCGAGTGTGCCAAGGCTGTCGCCGGGCGCGTTCTGCGCAAAGCTCACCGGGTCGTCCAGGTCCAGCAGCGCCTGCATCGTGGGCACCTCGCGGCAGGTGATGTCCACCGCCTCGGCGCCGCGCCGCGCGATCAGCGCGGGGCCGTTGCGATCCGGCCGCCAGGCGCGGCCGACAAAGGTGCCTGTCTGGGGCAATGCAAGTGTCATGGTTCGGTCCTCCCGGGATCTTTGTTCTTGCCGAAGGGTCTAGAGGAAATGCCGCCCGCACGGAACCATCCCGAGTGTGATCGGTTTGATCTTGAACCGCCTCGGGTCCTGCGGTATCCAATCCGTCGCTGCGGGTGTAGTTCAATGGTAGAACGGCAGCTTCCCAAGCTGCATACGAGGGTTCGATTCCCTTCACCCGCTCCAATCCTCCTCATCGTGTACCTGTCACAGGGCCGGCGCCAGCCGCGCCTGCAATCGGGCCACGTCAGCCCTGACGTCGCCAGAGATCGCGCCCTCGCGCGGGCTGTCCAAAAGCGTCGTGAACAGCGCCTCCTCCGGCTGCCCCTTGCGGTGCCAGGCAAGCGCCCGCAGCACGGCCTCAGCCTCTTGCGGCAGGCGCTCCGGGACCTGCTTTCCGGCAATCTCGCCCCAGACCGCCGTCCAGCAACGCGCCACCGTCCAGGGATTGTAGCCGCCCCCGCCCGAGACGATCATCCGCGGCGCCAGCGGGCGCAGCGCCCGGACCGTCGTAACATGACTGCGATTGGACAGGCTCAGCCGCGCCAATGGGTCTTCGGCCAGAGCATCCGCCCCGCATTGCAGAAAGATCGCCTCGGGCCGGAATGCCTCGACCGCCGGCAGGATCATCTCCTCCAGCACCATCTTGAATTCCGTGTCGTTGAACCCGCGCGCCACCGGCAGGTTGAAGGCAGAACCGCCGACCCTGTCCTCCAGCGCGCCGGTAAAGGGCCAGCGCCGCGCTTCGTGGATCGAGATCATGCGCACCCGCTCGCTGCCCTCAAAGGCCAGTGCGACCCCGTCGCAATGATGCGCGTCGATGTCGACATAGGCCACCCGCTGCAGCCCCATGTCCAGCAAGCGGCGGATGGTCAGAACAGGCTCGTTCAGGAAACAGAAACCCGCCGCGGCATCGGGCAACCCGTGATGCTGTCCCCCGCCGGGGTTGTGCACGATCCCGCCATCACGGACCAGTTCCGCCGCCAGCAGCCCGCCGCCCACCGCCGTCGCGGGCCTGCGGAACATCTCGGGGAACACCGGGTTCGACAGGGTGCCCAGCCCATGACGTGCCCGCACCTCGTCACTGACCTGCTGCGCGGCCTCGGCGGCCTGCAACGCATTGATATAGGCGGGCGTGTGAAACCCTGTCAGCGCCACCGGCTTGGCGCGGGGCGAGGTGCGATAACGATTGTCCGGCACCCAGCCAAGCGCCCGCGCCAGATCGGTCACTGCCGGCACCCGCTGGATCGACAGCGGATGACGTGGGCCATAGACCGAGCCGCGGTAGATGCGCGAACCTATGAAGACGGGGCTGGACATGTGGGCAGAGTTAGAGCCTTCTGTCGCCAAAGGAAATCCGGTCCGCATTGAACCTTTCCCGGGACCAGCCTATTCAAACCGACATGTCACAAGTGCCTTCTTTCCGCCTGGTCTGGCAGACAGCCCTCATGTTGTGTTTCGGCGCGCTTGGCGGGGGCCTTGCCAGCCTGGTGCACCTTCCCATGCCCTGGATGCTGGGCGGGCTTTTTGCCTCGGCCCTTGTCATCCTGCTCTGGGCGCCGCCCATCCTCGCAGACTACAGTTTCCCGATGCCCTTCCGGACCGGATTCGTTGCCCTGATCGGGGTGATGATTGGCACCCAGGTCACGGCGGAACTGGTGGCCCTGGCGGGCAAACTGCCCTGGACGATGGCCGGGCTGGTCCTTTTCGTGGTGCTGGCCCATTTCGGAAACATGGCGATCTTTCGCAGCCTTGGCGGATATGACCGCGCCACGGCCTTCTACTCGGGCACGCCGGGCGGGTTGATGGAAAGCATCGTCATGGGTGAAGGCGCGGGCGCGGACATCCGCATCCTGACCGCCCAGCAATTCCTGCGCATCATCGTGGTGATCACGCTCCTGCCGTTGGGGCTCTCGCTCTGGATGGGGGCGCCGGTGGGCAGCGCGGCGGGGCTGCAATCCGCGATGGGGCAATCCCGGGTGACGCCGCTGGCACTGGTGACGATCGCGCTGGCGGCGGGGCTGGGGTTGTACCTTGCCCGCCTCATCCGCCTGCCCGCCGCCCAGTTGAGCGGTCCGATGATCCTCGCGGCCCTGGCCACGGTGACCGGGGTGCTGGACCTGCACCTGCCGATCTGGCTGATCGCCAGTGCGCAACTGGTGATCGGCGTCAGCCTGGGAATGCGGTTCAAGGGCGTGAACATGGCGCTCCTGCGTCGCTGCGCCTGGCTGGCACTGGTCTCGGTGGCCTACATGCTGGTGCTTGGGGGAGTCCTGTCCGCCCTGCTCTGGCAGATCACCGGCATCGAATGGCTGCACCTCTTGATCAGTTTCTCCCCCGGCGGCGTGGCGGAAATGTCCATCGTCGCGCTCAGCCTTGCCGCCAACCCGGCGCTGGTCAGCCTGCATCACGTCGCCCGCATCCTGATGACCGTGGTGGAACTGAGCGTGGCCGCCCGCCTGCTCGGTATGCGCTGAGCGCCGTCAGGCCTCCTCGGCCTTTTCCATCAGGTCAAGCCATTCCTCCTCGGCCGCGCTCAGCGCCTCCTGACGCTCCACCAGCGCATCGGTGGCCTTCTGGAACTTGAGAGGTTCCTTCGTGAACAGATCGGGCTGGGCCAGGAATTCTTCCAGCTTGGCGATCTCCGCGCCCAGACGGTCGATCTCCCCCGGCAGCGCTTCCAGCCGGTGCTTCTCGGTAAAGCTGAGCACCGGCTTTGCCGGCGTCGCCGCAGCAGGCTTCGGCGCAGTCCCGGCCTTGGCCGCAGGCTTTGCCTTTTTCGCAGGCCCGGCCTGCTCGCGCTTCTGGGACTGGTAATCCGACCATCCCCCGGCATAGACGGTGGCGCGCCCGCCCCCTTCCATCGCGACGGTCGTGGTGGCGACCCGGTCCAGGAAATCCCGGTCGTGACTGATCAGCATCACGGTGCCGTCGTAATCGTCCAGCAGTTCCTGCAACAGGTCCAGCGTCTCGACATCCAGATCGTTGGTCGGCTCGTCCAGCACCAGCAGGTTCGATTCACGCGCCAGCAATTTCGCCAGCAAGAGCCGCGCCTTCTCGCCCCCGGAAAGCGACCGCACCGGTGCCCGCACCTGCCGTTCGTCAAAGAGAAATTCCTTGAGATAGCCGACGACGTGTTTCGGCTGTCCCCGCACCATGACCTGGTCGGACTGGCCGGACACCCGCATGTCGCGGTCATTGGTCAGGCTGTCCCAGAGCGAGGCCTCGGGGTCCAGCTGCGCCCGGCTCTGGTCAAAGATCGCCGGGACAAGGTTGGTGCCCAGCTTCACGCTGCCCGCGTCGGGGGTGATCTCACCGGTCAGGATCTTGATCAGCGTCGTCTTGCCCACGCCGTTCGGTCCGACAAAGGCGACTCGGTCGCCGCGCTGCACCGTCAGGTCGAATTTGCGCACGATCTGCTTGTCGTCGAAAGCATGGGTGATCCCCTGCGCCTCGATGACCTTCTTGCCCGATTTCGGACCAGAGGCCATCTCCATCGCCGCCGCGCCCTGCCGGCGGATCTGCGAAGCGCGTTCCTTGCGCATGTCCTGCAGCGCCCGCAACCGGCCCTGGTTGCGCTTGCGCCGGGCACTGATGCCCTCGACGGCCCAGCGGGCCTCGGCCTTGATCTTGCGGTCCAGCTTGTGGCGCTGCTGGTCCTCTTCTTCCCAGGCCTTGTCGCGCCAGGCCTCGAAGGCCTCGAAACCGCGTTCCTGCCGCGCCACCTGCCCCCGGTCGATCCAAAGCGTCGCGCGGGTCAATTCGCTCAGGAACCGACGGTCGTGCGAGATCAGGACAAAACCCTTGCGCGTCGTCTTCAACTCGTCCTCGAGCCAGGAAATCGCCTCGATGTCCAGGTGGTTGGTCGGCTCGTCCAAGAGCATCAGGTCCGGCGCCTCGGCCATCAGCTTGGCCAGCGCGGCGCGGCGCCGCTCACCGCCAGAGGCCGTCTCGACTGGACGGTCGGGATCGAATTTCAGGCCCTCGGACGCGCGTTCAACCCGGTACATCTCGGAAGCCGCCAGTTGCGAGGCAGCGAACTCGCCCAGCGTGGCATAGCCCGACAAGTCCGGGTCCTGCTCCATGTAGGCCACGGAAATCCCTGCCGGCACCACGCGCTCACCCCGATCCGGTTCCACAAGCCCGGCCATGACCTTCATCAGCGTCGACTTGCCAGAGCCGTTGCGCCCGACAAGCGCCACGCGATCACCCTGGTGGACGGTCAGCGACAGGTCGTCAAAGACGGGATCGCCGCCAAAGGTGAGAGAGACAGAGGTGAGCTGAAGCAAGGGAGGAGGAGCCATGCGCGCAGCGCTAATCCCGCCCACGCCATTCGTCAATGGGCTCCGGCCCCGCGACGGCCTTTCCCCCGCTCAGGGCTTCTTTTTGGCAGAAATACTCCCGGGGGTGCGGGGGCAGCGCCCCCGGCCCGAGGTGTCCGGCCGAAGGCCGGCGCCGAGACACCCTGCGCGCCGCAAGGCACACCTTTGGTTCACGCCCCTGTCAGGCGCGCCCCAGCACCAGCACCGCGTTCAGCCCGCCAAAGGCAAAGGCATTCGACAGCACCACGTCCACCTCGGCCTCGCGCGCCACGTTCGGCACCACGTCCAGCGCGCATTCCGGGTCAGCCTCCTCGTAGCCGATGGTCGGCGCGATCACCCCGTCCTTCAGCGCCATGAGACAGGCCAGCAATTCGACCGCCCCGGTGCCGCCGATCAGGTGGCCGTGCATCGACTTGGTGGAAGAGATCATGAGGTTGTCCGCATGGGTGCCAAAGACATCGGCCACTGCGGCGCATTCGGTCTTGTCGTTGGCCGCTGTCCCGGTGCCATGCGCGTTGATGTAGCTGACCCGTTCCCTGCTGACCCGCGCATCGCGCAGCGCGCCTGAAATCGCCCGCGCCGCGCCATGCTTCGATGGCATGACGATATCCGCCGCATCCGAGGTCATGGCAAAGCCCAGCACCTCGCCCAAGATCTCGGCGCCGCGGGCCTTCGCGTGTTCGTATTCCTCGAAGACGAACACGCCGGCGCCCTCGCCCTGCACCATACCGTTACGGGTGGCACTGAAGGGGCGGCAGGCGTCCTTGGACATGACGCGCAGACCTTCCCAGGCCTTCACCCCGCCGAAACACAACATCGACTCGGAACCGCCGGTGATCATCGCCGTGCACATGCCCGTGCGGATCATCTGGAACGCCTGTCCCATCGCGTGGTTGGAACTGGCGCAGGCGGTGGCGACGGTGAAACTCGGTCCCTTGACGTTGAACTCCATGCTGACGTGGCTGGTGGCCGCGTTGTTCATCAGCTTGGGCACGACGAAGGGGTGAACCCGGTTCTTTCCCTCTTCGTAAACCGCGCGGTAATTGTCATCCTGCGTGCTCAGCCCGCCGCCGGAGGTGCCCAGCACCACGCCGGAGGTGTTGGCCAGGTCGCCCACGAATTCCAGCCCTGCCTGCGCCACCGCCTGGCGGGCAGCTAACAGGGTAAATTGGGTGAAACGGTCATAGAGCGCAAGCTGCTGGCGGTTGAACACGGTCTCGGGCTCGAACCCCTTGACCTGTCCGCCAATGCGGATGGCCAGGCGCTCCACGTCGCGGAACTCCAGCTCGCCGATGCCACAGCGCCCCTCGCGCATCGCCTCCAGCGTCGCGGGGACATCCTGGCCCAGGGCGTTGATCGTTCCCGCCCCGGTGATGACGACACGCTTCACGACTTCTGCTCGGCGATCAGTTTCTCGATCCCCTCGACGATCTTCGCCACCGAGGAGATGTCGAAATCCGATTCCGATGGGTCGTTGGCATTGAAGGGTACCGAAATGTCGAACTGCTCCTCGATCGCGAAGATCGATTCCACCAGCCCGAGAGAGTCGATCCCCAGTTCTTCGGGCGTGCTTTCCATCGCAACGTCCGAGACATCGAGCATCGCCTGCTCCGCGATGATCTGAATGACCTGTTCCTTGACGTCCATGACCTCAGCCCCGCGCTTGTCCAGAATTGCCGGACACTTAGTCATTTCCCATCAGCTTTGAAACTGCTTTCTTGAGCTCTGCGACGTCTCGGAACAGACGCGGCAGGCGGCGCAGGCCCTTGTAGGCCTCGACATGGGTGTCCATTTTCATCGCCGGATAGCCCAACATGACGCGCCCGGCCGGTACATTCGACAGGACCACCGTGGCGCCCCCCAGGATCGCGCGATCCCCGATGCGCAGGTTGTCCGAGACCCCGACCTTGCCGCCCAGCACCACGTTGTCTCCCACCACGGTCGACCCGGCGATGCCGACATTCGCGCAAAGCAGGCAGTCGCGTCCGATCACGACGTTGTGGCCAATCTGCACGAGGTTGTCGATCTTGGTGCCGTTGCCGACGCGAGTGTCGCGGATCGTCCCCTTGTCGATGGTCGACCCGGCGCCGACCTCGACATCGTCGCCGATTGTCACCGCACCCACGCTGGCGATCCGTGCCCAGGACTGAGCACTATCCGTGCCTTCGCCGCCCAGCGAGGCGCGCGCCTTTTCGACGCCCGAGCGTTCCGGCGTGACAAAGGAGAACCCGTCGCCCCCGATAATCGCGCCAGGCTGGGCGATGAAACGGTCGCCGATGACCACCTCCGACATGATCCGGCCCCCGGCATGCAGCAGCGCCCCCGCGCCGATGCGCGCGTTGCGCCCGACATAACACTGTGGACCGACCACCGAACCGGCGCCGATCCGGGCGCCGGCCTCGATCACCGCAAATGGCCCCACCGACACGCCCTCACCCAGCTCGGCGGTCGGGTCGATCACCGATTGCGGATGGAGGCCCGGCGCGTAACCCGGCCCCCGGTCCATCATGCCGGTCAGCCCCGACATGGCAAAACGCGGGCGATCCGACAGCAGTGCCGCCTGCAGCCCCAGCGCCTGCCAGTCCGTGCCCGCCGCCAGCAGCGCGGCGCGGGCCTGCCCCCGGCCCAGGGCCTCGACGAACTCGGGCCTGGCCGCCATCGCCAGTTGCTCCGGCCCCGCGTCCGCAGGCTCCGCCAGCCCGGAGACGGTCAGAGACAAATCGCCCTCGGCAGTCATGCCGAGGGCGATTGCGAGGTCTTCGATGGTGAAAGGCATGGTGTCTCCGGACGTTGCAGGGCGCGGTCCGGGAGAGGTTTAGCTGCGACCCGCGCGCAGGGCCACCCCTTCGTTGGTCAGCGCCCGCCAAAGCATCGCGTCACGCCCGTAGACGTCGTTGCGATAGTTCATCTGGCCCTTCGCCTTGGTAAAGGCGGTGCGGTAAATCAGGTGCACCGGGATCGGCGTTTCCAGCGGAATGCGCGTGTTTTCACCCGAGGCATGGATCCGCTTGAAGTAGGACACGGGATCGTCGACCTGGCGGCTCAGGATCTCGTAGGCGAACTCATGCGGGTCATCCAGGCGGATGCAGCCGTGGCTGAAGGTACGGACCTCGCGTCTGAACAGGTGCTGCGACGGGGTGTCGTGCAGGTAGATGTTGTACTTGTTCGGGAACAGGAACTTGACCGACCCCAGCGCATTGCTCGGCCCCGGGGGCTGGCGCATGGTGAAGGGGAAATTGCCCGAATTCGCATAGGCCGAGGCGGTTTCCCGGCTGACCTGGCGCCCGCGATAGTCGACGATCTCCAGGTGGCCTGCCGCATAGGGATTGGCCCGGATCGCCGGCAGGTATTCGCCGCGAATGATCGATTGGGGAATGAACCAATAGGGGTTGATAACCAGCAGTTCCAT
This sequence comes from Antarctobacter albus, assembly GCF_900101505.1. Classification (GTDB taxonomy): domain Bacteria; phylum Pseudomonadota; class Alphaproteobacteria; order Rhodobacterales; family Rhodobacteraceae; genus Antarctobacter; species Antarctobacter albus. The sequence goes on along the minus strand of NZ_FMZI01000002.1, from coordinate 393,439 downwards.
CACGTCCGAGAACTCGGGCGTGCGGCGGTCATGCCCCTGCGCACCAATGACCGAGCGCGTTTCAAATGTCAGCTTGTCGTCGTCGATGATCTGGGCGTGGAAATCCGTCAGGTTGACGAGAATATGACGCTTGCCACGCCCCTCGGGCAGGTTCAGCCAGCGTTCACGCTCCATCGAGACCATGATCGACTGAAGCCGTTCCTCGGGCGAGACGTTGATGGCGCGCATGGTGCTGCCACCTGCGACGCCGTCGACCTCGATGGCGTGATCCTCCTGGAACTCGCGGACAGCGGCTTCCATCTCGGCGTCATAGGTCATGCTGAGCGAGGGCGACAGGTAGCCCATCGCAGTCAGACGATTGCGCAGCGCAACCACGGCGTTTCCGCTGTTGCCGGGGCGCAGGCTGCCGGCGGGAACGGTCTGACCCCAGCCGCCGTTGCGGATCTTGTGTTCCAGCCGCAGCTTGGCCCGCATCAGGCGCGTATATTCGGGGCTGTTGGGCACCAGGCTCAGGAAGACGGCGGTCGGATCTTCCCGGGTCAGCCGGGTCAGCAGCATTTCCGGATCGCGGCGCGGCGCTTCGCGCTTGATCCCATCAACGACATTGCCCGGTTCCAGGATGCCGGACTGAAGGTCGTTGGCGAATTGGATGAAGGTGCGGGTCAGCTCGATTTCCAGCATCCCGCGCGAGCGGCCGTCGGTAGCCTGGCTCATCCGCCGCAACAGTCGGTCGGGGTCATAGCGTCCGGCGGGCAGCCCGTGGTCATCCGCCAGCGAAAACGCCTCCATCAAGGCCAGGCGGCGGGCGCGGTCGCCCTCGCCGGCACCGGTCCAGATCGGGGCGAAATCCCGTGCCCGGTAGAAGGCGGCAATACTGTCATCGTCGGCAACGTTCTCGGCCACGGCCTGCTTGAAGGCCGTCACCTTGAGCGTGAGCCCATCCTCGGCCAAAGCCGGCAGCCCAGTTCCCAACCAAAGGGCCCCTGCCGCGAGGGCCGCCTGGAACACGGCCCGGGTTTCTCTCTTGTTCATGCTCAAATCCTTCATCGACCAGCGATCCCCGAAAACACAATGCCGACAGGGTCATAGGCCTGTCTATTCACATTTTTGCCAAGTTGTCGACCAAAGGGCAGGGCAGCTAGGCTGTGACCGAAAAGAGGCAGACCCGCGCATTCGCGCCACAGTTGGCCCGCTGTGGGCAGAATCCCGCCAATTACCCCTTGATCATTACAAATCATCACAAATCGCCCTTTTTGCGCCATACGATTCGTGTCATATAGCTCTTGGCATCTGGGGATAGATGGCAGGCGGCGCACAACGATGCGCCCAGAATCAGGTAACACGGCGACCACGGGACAGGCGGTCATCATGACAGAGACGACTTGCGGCGGCTTCACCCGCCGGGCACTTCTTGGCGCGTTCGCAGCGACAGCCGTCGCAGCGGCGCCGACTTACTCCAACGCAGCAGGCTTCTTGCGCGGCGCAGGCGATGTCCGGCGCATCCGGATGTATTCCGGTCGCACGGGCGAACGGGTAGACATGATCTACTGGATCGAAGGCGACTACCTCGCCGACGCGATCAAGGAGATCAATTATTTCATGCGCGATTGGCGCAACAACCAGATCAAGTCGATCGACACACGAACGATCGACATCATGGCCGCTTCGCACAACCTGCTGGATGTGTCTGAGCCTTACATGCTGATTTCAGGCTACCGCAGCCCGGAAACGAACGCGATGTTGCGGGCACGCTCTTCCGGCGTGGCCAAGAACTCGCGCCATCTGGTCGGTCAGGCAGCGGACCTTCGGCTCGCGTCGCGCTCTGTCAGCCAGATGTATCGGGCGGCCAAGGCCTGTAATGCAGGCGGCGTGGGCCGGTACACCCGGTCGAACTTCGTGCACATGGACTGCGGTCCGGTCCGTTCCTGGGGCAGCTGAGTTTTCTTCTCCCCCCTCTTCAGTCTCTGGTTCACTCTTACAGGCGTCCCAACCGGGGCGCCTTTTGTTTGGCACCTTGTCTTTTTGCCTCGAAAACCGTGAACGGGATAGTCAGGAATTCCCTACGCGGTTAACCGGTCGTATATCGTTGTCTGAGAAGGAAACACGCCAAGGCGCGGTTGGTTCCGCCACCGCATCCAGATTTTTTTTTAAGAAGAGGCGCTGGCGCCAAATGCTTCCACCGGTGAGGAAGAAGTGGCGCGGTTGACGGGGCTCGAACCCGCGACCCCCGGCGTGACAGGCCGGTACTCTAACCAACTGAGCTACAACCGCGCTTTCGCGTCGGGCCGTTGCGTTTCGGGGCAGTGTTGGCGCGGTTGACGGGGCTCGAACCCGCGACCCCCGGCGTGACAGGCCGGTACTCTAACCAACTGAGCTACAACCGCTTGACTGCCGCCGTGACCGCTTGGCCGTGGCGTGAGAGGCCTTCTATGCGTAGCCCCCTGCCCCGTCAAGCGGTTTCGACCCCCGAATTCGCGCATTTTTTCATCCAGCCCGGAGAATCTAAAGTGGCGCATTGGTCACGGGTTGGCGGCCGTATTTCACGCAAATGTCAATTCACCTTGCGATTCCACCGATCGCCCGGCTTTTCTCGTATGGTCTGCACGCCCCAAGCCTAGCCAAGGTCGTATCATGTCTGAATTTTCTCGCCGGACATTCCTGTCCGCCGGCACTGCTGCTGTTGCCCTTCTGCGCCCCGATTCACTCTGGGCGGCCCCCGACATCGCCTTGCCAGCGGACGTGACAAAAACGGACCCGGTCACGGTCACAGCCGTGAACACATCCTCACCAGTTGTTGCAATGACGTTCGATGACGGGCCGCATCCGACCCTGACCCCACTGCTTCTTGATATCCTCAAAGCCCGTGGTCTGCGTGCCACGTTTTACCTTATAGGTCGAAGAGTGGTGACATGGCCGGATATTGTCAAGCGCATTGCAGACGAGGGGCATGAGATCGGCAACCACAGCTGGTCACACCCCAACCTGGCGGGCTATTCGAACGCGGGCGTCCTCAGCCAGATCGACCGGACCTCGGACGCGATCTTCAAGGTGACGGGCCGCCCGCCGGTCACCTTCCGCCCGCCCTACGGCGCATTTACCCAGCGCCAGCGTGTGATGCTGCACAACACGCGCAAGCTGCCGACGATCCTGTGGTCCGTGGATCCGCAGGACTGGCGCCGGCCCGGCGCCAGCGTGGTGGCCAGTCGGATTCTGTCGCACTCGCGTCCCGGCGCCATCATCCTGACCCACGACATCCAGCACGGCACGGTGCGCGCCATGCCGCGGACCCTGGACGGGCTGACGGCGCGTGGCATCAAGCTGGGGACGATGAGCCAGATGATGGGCTGGCCGCTCTGGCAGAGCCGGAATTTCGTCCAGACCGCCTCGGCCGGCTGAGCCGGTCAGTCACCCGCGGAAAGACGCGCCGAGATCTCTTCGATCTCGGCAGCCAGCAGCAACATGCGCGTCACGGGAGCGCCGTCTCCGTCGCGGGTCATGACGTAGGCCGCATGCTCCACGAGTTCCGCCACCGTCTTCAGGATTTCGGGAACGGCAACCGCCTCTGTCGCGTTGCGTGTTTCCTCGACCATCCGCCGGAAGTCGCCCGGTCCGGGGGTCACATCTGTCGGAATCAGCTGCAAGTGGGGCATCGGGAATCCCATTGGTTAACACGGGAGGCAAGAAAGTGCCCTTACTGGTGCGTTCAGCGTGCAGACCTCAGAAGTTGACTCCACAATAGATTTTTTCGACGCCGCATTTTCTTTCACCCTGATGGTTGCGCCGCACTGACCGCCCCTAGTCCGGCAAGGGAATGAACTCGCCGTCATCCCCCGGCGGCAACTGAAAGCGGCCATGCTCCCAATCGCCGCGCCGCCAAGCCTCTTTCGCCTCTTCGATGCGCTCTTTCGAGGAGGCGACGAAGTTCCACCAGATGTATCGGCTCCCCTCCAGGGTGGCACCGCCCAGCAGCATGAGCCTGGCACCGGCGCCCCCTGCCCGGAGAGACACGCGGTCGCCGGGCCGAAACACCATCATCTGGCCCGCCTCGTAGCGCGTTCCGGCAACCTCGATGGCACCCTCGACGACATAGACACCCAGGTCCTCATGTTCATCGGGCAGCGGCAGAGAGGCCCCCGGCTGCAGTACCGCATCGGCATAGAACATCTCTGACGGGGTCCGCACCGGCGCGCGTTCCCCCCAGGCGTTTCCAAGGATCAGGCGCACCTGCTTTCCCTCGCCGTCCAGAACGGGCAGCGCGTCTGCCGGCGCATGGATGAAGTCCGGCGCGCTGTCCTCCTGGTCCTTGGGCAGGGCGACCCATGTCTGGATTCCGAAAAAGGGCATCGGCTCGGCCTGGGTGGCATCATCCGTGCGTTCCGAGTGGGTGATCCCCTGCCCTGCCACCATCCAGTTCACGGCACCCGGCTCGATCCACTTGTCCGTACCCAGAGAGTCACGGTGATGCATCCGACCCCGGTAGAGGTAACTGATCGTCGCCAGCCCGATATGGGGGTGCGGGCGCACATCCAATCCACGGGTCGGCAGGAACTCTGCCGGACCCATCTGGTCGAAGAAGATGAAGGGCCCCACCATCTGCCGACGCGGCGCCGGCAAGGCACGGCGCACCTCGAACCCGCCCAGATCGCGGGCACGGGGGATGATGACGGTATCGATGCTGTCCACGGCATCGCCGGTGGGACATTGCGGATCAAGCGCGGGGTTCCAGCTCATCTCGGGTCCTCCTGTCTGGTAAAATGCAATATAGCCCTCGAACCATCGAACGATACACCGATCAAACCGGCGTGCATGTGCATTTTTGCACAACCAGCGCCCGGGACAGGGTCCTTGCGCGCACTCAGCCCGCGCCTTGCTGTAAGGCGCGGGCCTTGCTAGGGCTGTAATGGCTCTGAAGGGAGGGCCGCATGGACGACAGCCTTGAACCACTGCCCGGAATGATCCGTTTTGGCTGGGAGGAGTGGGTCTCGTTACCCGATCTCGGTTTGCCCGCCCTGCGCGCCAAGGTCGACACCGGCGCCCGCACCTCGGCCCTGCATGCCTTCGACATCGAGACCTTCGGCCCGGCCTCGGCGCCCAAGGTGCGGTTCACGGTGCACCCCGTGCCCGGACGTGACGACCTGGTGATTCCCTGTTCGGCCCGGATCATCGACCGCCGCACAGTCACCTCGTCGAACGGCGAATCCGAATCCCGCTATGTCATCGCATCCACCATCCGCGTCGGCGACGAAAGCTGGCGGATCGAGATGACACTGACCGATCGCTCGACGATGGCGTCGCGCATGTTGCTGGGCCGAGAGGCGCTCAAGGATCATATCACCATCGTGGCCACCGACCGTTTCCAGCAGCCAAAGCTCAGCTACGACGTCTATACCACCGCGCGCGTCCGCCAGGCGGCGCCGAACCGGGCGCTGCGGATCGCGGTGCTGAGCCGCGAGGACAATTATTCCACCCGCCGGCTTGTCGAAGAAGGCGAAAAGCGCGGCCATACCGTCGAGGTGATCGACACGACGCGCTGTTACATGGCGATCAACGCGCTTTCACCCGAGGTGCATTACGACGGCAAACGCTTGCCCCGTTATGACGCGGTGATCCCGCGCATCGGCGCCAGCGTGACCTCCTACGGCACCGCCGTGATCCGCCAGTTCGAGACCATCGGCACTTTCTGCGTGAACGGCTCCGAAGGGATCACCGCCTCGCGCGACAAGCTTTATGCGCATCAGCTCATGGCGCGGCACAAGATCGGCATGCCCAACACCGCCTTTGCCGCCTCGCCCAAGGACACGCAGAGCCTGATGCGGTTGGTGGGCACCGCGCCCCTGATCGTCAAGCTGCTGGAATCGACACAGGGCAAGGGCGTCGTCCTTGCCGAGACCAAGAAGGCGGCGGAATCGGTGATCGACGCCTTCCGTGGGCTCAAGGCGAATTTCCTGGTGCAGGATTTCGTCAAGGAGGCGGCGGGCGAGGACATTCGCTGTCTCGTCGTCGGCGGCAAGGTGGTGGCGGCGATGAAACGCACAGGGGCCGAGGGCGATTTCCGCTCGAACCTGCATCGCGGCGGTCAGGCGACGGTAGTCCGAATCACCAAGGAAGAGCGCGAAACCGCCCTGCGCGCCGCCCGCGCCTTTCGCCTGAACCTGGCGGGCGTGGACCTGCTGCGGTCCGAGGCAGGCCCCAAGGTGCTGGAGGTCAACTCCAGCCCCGGGCTTGAGGGGATCGAGACGGCGACCAAGAAGAACGTGGCCGAAAAGCTGTATGAGCACCTGGAATCCAAGGTGCGTCCCGCGCCGGTCAAACGCATCAGCAAGGCCGAGGACAGCTGACCCCGCAAGGGGTTCCGGTTAGTTCGGAAACAGGAACCCCACGATCCACCTGATGATCACGATCCAGAAGACCAGCCCAAGCATGGCACCCGGGAGAATCCACCAACCGTACCCCAGTGACCATTGCAGACGGTCGGTTCGATCGGTCTTTCTCTGGGCCTGCCGAAACTGGTCCCTGTCCGGATCAATGCTCAGAATAGACGTCAAGTTCGAGATTGTGATGATTGTTCTCACCAGTCCAAGCCAATCCAAGTTCGTGTTCGGAATTGCAGCGGACGAGTGTTTCCCGCGCAATCGCACCATGCGCGCACCAAACAGGCGCACACCCTGTAGTTGTATAACTAGAACTTTCTAACTTGTCACGGAAGATGCATATAAAATTCATCATATGGCCGCGACAGGAGATCGGCATACCGGCGGATTTTCGCCTCCGGCCTGATTTGACGGCTAGTCACAAGATGAAGACGCTCGCCGATCTTTCGTTGGATTGAGGTTCCATGCCCTTTACCGCGCCCGTCACTTTTCCTATATAATTTCTCAGCTATTCGGACACGAGGACCGCAATGACCGAGCAGAACACGCAGATGGAGGGCGCCCCGCTGATCGCGCCCTCAAGCACCGATCACCCGCTTTACGACACGGTGGTCGAGGCCTGCCGCACGGTCTACGACCCTGAAATCCCGGTCAATATCTACGATCTGGGGCTGGTCTACACCGTCGAAATCAACGACCAGAACGAGGTCAACATCATCATGACCTTGACCGCGCCGGGCTGCCCCGTCGCGGGGGAAATGCCGGGCTGGGTCGCCGAGGCGGTCGAACCGCTGCCCGGTGTGAAGCAGGTCGATGTCGATCTGACCTGGGAACCGCCCTGGGGCATGGAAATGATGTCGGACGAAGCGCGGCTGGAACTGGGCTTCATGTAAGGCAAGCCTTTTCCCTTGCACAACACGACCGCAAAACGAAACCCTTGCATCTCCGCTATGCAAGGGTTTAATTTTGCGCATGTCCCAAACCCAAGCTCATGACTTTGCCAGCGTCCTGACCGGCGACCTTGTTGCCTCGCGCAGGCATGGGCCAGAGGTGCTGGACAAAGCGATGCAGGTGCTGGAACGCGTCAGCCGCGACTTTGGCGAGGACATCGGCGCGAAAGCCGTCTTTCAGCGCCATCGCGGCGACGGCTGGCAGCTGTTCCTGCCACTGGCCCAGCCTTCTCTGCGGGCCGCGCTGCGTATCCAGGCCGCGCTTGCCGCCACCGGGTCGCTGGCCACCCGGATCGGCATCGGCGTCGGCCCCGCCCACATCCCCGATGACGGCGACCTCGCCGCCGCCTCCGGCGCGGCCTTCCATATGGCGGGCGACGTGCTGGCAGGATTGGCGCGCGGCACGCATCTGGCCCTGCCCCCAATTCCCGGCGCCCTGGGCGACGCGTTTGGCGCGCTCATGCTCTTTGTGGATCGTGAGGCACAGGGCTGGAACCGCACGCAGGGACAGGCCCTGTTCGAGGCGCTCCGCGTACAGACCCCAACTCAGGAAGAGATCGCGCAGAAGGTCGGCGTGACCCGGCAGGCGGTCCAAAGCCGCCTCTCCGGCACCGCCCTGGACGCGCTGCAGGAAACGCTGTGGGTCTACGAAAACCGCATCGACACGATCCGGGACAGCCTGTGATGCCCCCTGCACTCCCCGCTCTCGATCCAATGGCCGCGCAGAGTTTTGCCGCGCTGTTCCTGGCGCATGTGCTGGCGGATTTCGTCTTTCAAGGCCGTTGGATGGTCGACCGCAAGCGCAACCTCGGGGTCCTGCTGTTGCATGTGGGCGTGGTCTTTGTCCTCAGTTGGGGGGCGCTTGGCGGTGCCTGGGTCGTGGCGCTGATGGTGGCCCTGGCGCATTTCGCGATCGACGCGGTCAAGGCCTGGTCCCCGGACCGCTGGCGCGACACGCTTGCCGCCTTCCTTTTGGACCAGGGCGCGCACCTGGTCACGCTGCTGGCCGCCGCCCTGTGGTGGCCCGCCGCCGCGTCCCAGGGGCTCTGGGCGCCCTGGTTGCCGCACCTGGTGGCGCCCGCGATCTTTGCCGCCGGGCTGATCACCACGGTCCTTGCGGGCGGCTATGTCGTGGGGATGCTGACCGCCCGGTTCGAGGTACCCCTGAAGGGCCTGCCAGAGGCCGGTCGCCTGATCGGTCAACTGGAGCGGGCGCTGATCTTTCTCTTTGTCACAATCGGCGAACCCACCGGAATCGGCTTTCTGATCGCGGCCAAGTCGGTGCTGCGTTTCGACACCGCCAAGGAGGATCACCGCGCCAGCGAATACGTCATCATCGGCACGCTGGCCTCCTTTGCCTGGGCGCTTGGCGCCAGCTACGGCACTTTGGCCCTGATGCAGATCGCCCAGCCCTGACAAAGCGTTACCGAAGTTTGTCAAAGCCGTCACGCGCCCGTTACCCTGCGCCCCGATGAGAAGGGCCTCTCAACAGGAGGTCCTTATTCATGAAGACGTTCACACTCGCCCTGGCTGGCGCAGCCCTGGCCGGCCCCGTCCTGGCCGAAACCCATGCCAATGCCTATGACGCCGGCCTCACCTACGGTGTCCGCCCCGCCTACCTGGTGTCGCGGATGGAAGACGGCGCACTCAAGGACAAGCTGCAGTCCTGCCTGGGCAACACACCCGCGCGCACGCATTTCTCGGTTGGCCACCGTGGCGCGCCGCTGATGTTCCCCGAACACACGGTCGAATCGAACCGGGCCGCGGCGGGCATGGGCGCGGGCATCCTGGAATGTGACGTGACCTTCACCGCCGACCTGGAACTGGTCTGCCGCCACGCCCAGAACGACCTGCACACCACCACCGACATCGTGGCAGGCCCGCTGGCCTCCAAGTGCACCACGCCCTTCACCCCGGCCTCGGGCGATGCCAAGGCCAGCGCCGAATGCCGCACCTCGGACCTGACCCTGGCCGAGTTCAAGACCCTGACACCCAAGATGGATTCCGCCGATGCTTCGGCCACCACGGCAGAGGCCTACCTGGGCGGCACCGCCAACTGGCGGACTGACCTTTTCGTCAGCGGCGCGACCCTGATGACCCACGCGGAATCGATCGCCCTGTTCGACAGCCTCGGCGCCGATTTCACCCCCGAACTCAAGGCTCCTTCGGTCGAGATGCCCTTCAACGGCTTCACCCAGGCCGACTACGCGCAGAAGCTGATCGACGAGTACAAGGCCGCCGGCATCGACCCGTCGCGCGTCTGGGCCCAGTCCTTCGATCTGTCGGACGTGCTCTACTGGATCGAGAACGAACCCGAGTTCGGCAAGCAGGCGGTCTACCTGGATGACCGCTACGAGGCCGCGGACGACGACGAGGGGCTGATCGACCCGATGGACGCCGCCACTTTCAAGCCGACGATGGTCGAGCTGAAGGAGATGGGCGTCAACTACATCGCGCCGCCGCTGTGGATGCTGGTCACGCTGGATGATAGTGGCGCAATGGTACCCTCGGTCTACGCCGAAGAGGCCAATGCCGCCGGCCTGGACATCATCACCTGGTCGCTGGAACGCTCCGGCCCGCTGACCTCGGGCGGCGGCTGGTACTTCCAGTCGGTCAAGGATGCCACGAACACGGACGGCGCCTATTTCGAGATCCTCGACGTTCTGGCCCAGCAGGTCGGCGTCAAGGGCGTCTTCTCGGACTGGCCCGCCACGACCACCTTCTATGCCAACTGCATGGGCCTCTGACCCGCGCGCTTCGGCAACAACACATGTGTCGGGGCCGCCTTCTGGCGGCCCTTTCGCATTGGTGCCAATTCTCCGCTGTCACCCGGGCGGAAAAACAGGTACCGCATGGACACCTATTGATTGAACCCCATGCGACAGCCTCCCGCCTCTCCGCCCAGCCTGGTCACGCTTGTCCTGATGACGGTGCTGGGCATCGTCTCGGTCAACATGTTCCTGCCTTCTCTGGCGAACATGGCCCGCAGCTTTTCCATCTCCTACGCCACGGCCAGTCTCGCGATCTCGCTGTTCATGCTGATCACCGCCGGGCTGCAACTGGTCATCGGTCCGCTATCGGACCTCTATGGACGCCGCCCGGTGTTGCTGTGGTCGCTGGCCTTGTTCACCTGCGCCTCTCTCGGCACGGCGCTGGCGCCGGATTTCACCAGCTTCATGGTCTTTCGCGTGCTGCAGACTGCCGTCATCGCGGGCAACGTCCTGTCGCGCGCCATCGTGCGCGACACATCGCCCCCCAGCGAGGCCACCAGCCGGCTGGGCACGATCGGCATGGCCATCGCGCTGGGACCGATGATCGCCCCCGTGATCGGTGGCGTCATGGACCAGGCCCTGGGCTGGCGGTCGACGCTCTGGGCCTTCACCGGGCTGGGCGCAGCGCTGCTCTGGCTCTGCTGGGCAGACGTGGGCGAAACCAATCCACGCCGGGGACAGGGCTTTGCCGCCCATTTCCGGGCCTACCCCGCGCTGCTGACCGACCTGCGCTTCTGGTCCTACACGATCTCGATGGGGCTGGGCATCGGCATCTTCTTTGCCTTTCTTGCGGGAACGCCCCTGCTGGGCGCAGCCTATTTCGACATTTCGGAAAGCACGGTCGGCGCGCTGATCGGCCTGCCCCCGGCGGGTTTCGTCATCGGCTCGTATCTCTCGCGCCGCCTGGGCGCCCGGGTGGCCCCGCCGCTGATGGTCCTGGCCGGGCGGCTGGTTTCGGTCGCGGGCCTTGGCGTCGCGCTTCTGCTCTGGACGCTTGGCCCCGGCAGCGCCTGGAGCTTTTTCCTGCTGATGCCGGTGATCGGCGTGGCAAACGGCCTCAGCACGCCCGCAGGCATGGCCGGAGCCATGTCGGTGCGCCCCGATCTCACCGGCAGTGCGGCGGGGTTGTCCGGCGCCGTCACCATCGGCTGCGGCGCGGCCATGACCTCGGTGTCCGGCGCCATTCTGGGGGCGACACCGGATCCGACGCGCCTGATCTGGCTGCTCTGGGGGTTGGCGCTTCTCTCGGTCCTGGCCGCCCTGCCCGCCCTGCGCCCGGACCGCCAGCCGGAACCGGTGGGCTAAACAGTCTGACCGGACAAACCCTGTCAGATACAGCCCCCGTCAGTCGCGGCGGAACTCCAGGTCCACGAAGGGTCCGATACAGGTTGGCGGCAGAACCGGGCTCCCTGCCAGCGCTGCGCCCTGAGCCCTGGCCATTTCCGCAAGAACGATGTTGCGCAGGTAGGCCATTGGCTCTGTCACAAACCGCGCGGTCACGATGCGCATGCGGTAGGGCGACAAGGGTTGCGGTTGCACGCCGACGAGAGCCTCGTAAAGCCCCGCAATCTCACTGTCCCGAGCGGCCTTCATCCCGGCGACCTCGGCTTGCAAGTCCTCGCGCCAGGCGTCCAGCTGCATCCGGTAGTAGAGCACCGTCGACGCCCGCTGCCGCAGCTCCGACATGGGCGGCATCAAGGGCATTCCATAGGCATCGGCGCGAGGCAGTGTCGTGTTTTTCTCCATGCGGCGCCCGTGCGCCCTCAACATCTCCAGTCGCCGGTGATGACTGCGGCGCACCGCCTCGGGCGCGGCCCTGAACCTGTCGTCGATGCACTGCACAACCCGATCCCAGGCACCGGGATTGGCCTTCTCAAAGGCATGGGCATCGCTGCCGAACCCTGCCTGGACCAGCTCCGTTTCGAACAGCCTGTCATCCGACCCGACGAATTTTCCGTGCGGTTGCCCGATCCACCTGCTTTCGACGGGATGCGGCACATCGGTCGGCGCCACGCCGAAAGCGTCGAAATAAGGCTACTGCCAGTCGAAAAAGACGGCACAGACATCAACCGGCGCCTCCCCGGTGCTGGACAAACCGCCTGAAATGACGGTCATGACACTGGCCAGCACCCCGAAAAATCGTTTCATCTCAAGCCCGATCCGCGTTCTGAAACACCCGGCGACAACAGCGCGCGCCGCCTTCCTCTTGAGTAGACGCAGCCGCTCCCTTAAATCTTGGTTTGAAAGTGAGGTTTCACACATGTTTGGCATACCCGGTCAGTCCCCCGTGACGATCACCCCCACCGCCGTGACCCAGATCCGCAAGCTGATGGAGCGGGACGGTCGCTATGCGCTGCGCATCGGCGTCAAGAAAGGCGGCTGCGCGGGCATGGAATACACGATGGACTACGTCGACGGTTCCGAGGCCAACGACGAAGTGGTGGAACAGGACGGCGCACGCGTCCTGATCGCGCCGATGGCGCAGATGTTCCTCTTCGGCACGGAAATCGACTACGAGACATCGCTGCTCGAATCCGGCTTCAAATTCCGCAATCCCAACGTGGTGGACGCCTGCGGCTGCGGCGAATCCATCAAGTTCAAGGATGTCGAGGAACTCTCGGCCGACCAGGGCAGCCAGGGGTGAGCATCTCGGCCGAAGAGATCGCCTTTGCCCGCGATCTCTTTTCCGGCCTCGGAGACATCACCACCCGGCGCATGATGGGCGGGCTGTGCCTGTACCATCAGGGCACGATCTTTGCGATCCTGCACCCCGAGGGTGGTATCTTTCTCAAAGGCGCGGGCGGCTTCGTCGATCGGCTTGAGGACATGGGCTGCACGCGCTGGACCTATACCCGCAAGACGGGACAAAGCGCGGCCATGCCCTACTGGAGCCTGCCCGGCGCCGCTCTGGACGATCCGGAAGAGGCCGTCGCCCTGGCCCGTGAGGCGCTGAACCACCTCTGACGCCCAAGTTCCCAGGCCCGTACCGGCGCCCCGTCTCACCCCGTCTTCAGGTGCAGGTATGTTTCGCTGAACCGCCGTTCCAGGTGCGCGCCAGCCGAAACCGCCTCCCCGGACCCGATCGGCGCCACGTTGGTCTCCCAGTCAGGGTTGAAGAACAGCGGCACCGAGATCCGCTCCTCCGCCGATCCCCGCACCCGGTGCAGCGTCGCCTTGACCCGCCCGCCGGTCCAGATTTCCAGCATCTCTCCGAAATTGATGATGAACTCCCCCGGATCGGCCCGCACCGGCAGCCAGTCGTCTTCCGGTGTCAGCACCTCCAGCCCGGGCACCCCGTCCGTCCCCAGCAGGGTCAGACAACCGTAATCCGTATGCGCCCCGATGCCGAAGTCCTTTTCGCCGGCCCACCCCGGGCGCGGCGGATAGTAGTTGCCCCGAAGCAAGGCCATCGGCCGGGCGAACTTGTCGTCGAAAAAGCCCCGGTCTTCGCCAATCGCCTCGGCGATCCCCCGCAACAGGTCCATCGCAACCGCCATTGCATCGCGGTAATAGGCTTCGATCACCTGGCGGAACCCGTCCGGGCGCTCGGGCCAGAGGTTCGCCGCATAGACCGACAGGCCGGTGTCCGGCGCCTCGAAACCACAGTCGAAGACCTGCTTGTAATCCGGGTTGGCCTCGGGGTCGACTTGCTCGCTCTGCGAGGCGCCCCAGCCGCGGTTCGACCCGGTCGCCGCCATGTCCACCGCGCGTTTCTCGGCCTCCGGCAGGTCGAAAAAGGCCCGGTAGGCCGCGAGTACAAACCGCATCCGCGCCGGGGAAATGCCGGTGTTGAAGACGGTCAGAAAGCCGCTTTCCTCGGCCCCGATCTTCAGCGCCGCCAGTGTTTCGGCGTCCCGCGCCGCGATCTTTGCCGCATCCAGTCTGGGGATCATCCGCCTCTCCCTTTGGTCGCCCTTTGTCACGAGGTCGCGCGCGCCGCAAGCGGGCTTGACGTCGCGCCGCGCCCGGTGACACTTGGCCCCGCAAAAAGGAGAGGCATATGCGACGCAAACTGGCCGCGGGCAACTGGAAGATGAACGGAACGCGCGCCGCGCTGGACGAACTGGCGGCGATGGGTGCCGCCGCCGAGGGCGCGGCCGAAATCCTGGTCTGCCCGCCCGCGACCCTGATCGCGGCGGCGGCCCAGACCGCAAAGGGCATCGCCATCGGCGGCCAGGATTGCCACCCTGCGGCCTCGGGTGCCCATACCGGCGATCTCTCGGCGCCGATGCTGGCGGATGCGGGCGCAAGCTATGTCATCCTCGGCCATTCCGAGCGCCGCGCCGATCATGGTGAGGATGACCAGTTGATCCGGGAAAAGACCCGCGCCGCCTGGGACGCGAACCTGACCGCCGTGGTCTGCGTCGGCGAGACACTGGACCAGCGCGAGGCCAACAACACGCTGGACATCATCGGCGGGCAGTTGGCCGCCTCGATCCCCGACGGCGCCACCGCGCACCGGCTGGTGGTGGCCTATGAACCTGTCTGGGCCATCGGCACCGGCAAGGTGCCGACGATGGAACAGATCGGCGAGGTCCACGGTTTCATCCGCGCCCGTCTGGAGCGCCGCTTTGGCGCCGGGGTGGGACGGTCGACCCGCCTGCTCTACGGTGGTTCCGTCAAACCCGGCAATGCCGCCGAGATCTTTGCCGTCCCTAATGTCGACGGCGCGCTTGTCGGCGGGGCCAGCCTCAAGGCTGCGGATTTCCTGCCCATCATCGAGGCGCTGAACGCCGCCCCGATGGAGGCATAGGACGCGCCAGCCATCCCCGAGACAAGAAAAAAGGGCCGGTTTCCCGGCCCTTTTGCTTATTCCGCTGTGCGGGCCTCGCAGAAGGCGGCCTCGAGCTGGTTTGTGGGTGGTGCACCCGCGCAGTTGATCTGCGGCCCCATCACGTTGTCCGGCAAGACCGTCGAGATGATCGGGATATAGGTCACCATGATCAGGAAGACGAAGAGCACGGCCAGGAAGGGCAGCGCCGCCTTGACGACCCGCATCATCGGCATGCCCGCCACGCCGGAGGTCACGAAGAGGTTCAGACCGACGGGAGGCGTGATCATCCCGATTTCCATGTTCACCACCATGATGATGCCCAGGTGGATCGGGTCGATCCCCAGTTGCAGCGCAATCGGGAAGACCAGCGGCGCGACGATCACCAGGAGGCCCGAAGGCTCCATGAACTGACCGCCGATCAGCAGGATCACGTTGACGATCACCAGGAACATGATCGGGCCAAAGCCTGCATCCAGCATGGCCGAGGCGATCTGCTGCGGGATCTGTTCGTCGGTCAGGACGTGTTTCAGGATCAGCGCGTTGGCGATGATGAACATCAGCGTGACCGTCAGCTTGCCCGCCTCGAACAGCGTGTCCTTTGTGTCCTTGTGGAAGAAGGCGGTGACCAGGGCGATGGGCTTGCGGATCAGCGGCGTGTTCGGCCCACCTTCCTTGTTCGCAAGCGGCCCCATGTCGCGATAGACGAAGGTGGCGATGATGAAGGCATAGACCGCCGCGACCGCCGCTGCCTCTGTCGGTGTGAAGATGCCGCCATAGATGCCGCCCAGGATGATCACGATCAGCAAGAGCCCCCAGAGCGCATCGCCCCCGGCCTCGGCCACTTCGCCCCAGCCTTTCCATTCGCCCTTGGGCAGGTCGCGCATGATGGCGATGATCAGGATGGTGGCCATCAGCATGGTGCCCGCCATCAAGCCGGGGATGACCCCTGCCAGGAACATGCGGCCCACGGAAACATCGGTGGCCGACGCATAGACGACCATGACGATCGACGGCGGGATCAGGATGCCCAGGGTGCCCGCATTGGCGATGACACCGGCGGCGAAATCCTTGGAATACCCCACCTGCCGCATCCCGGCGATCACGATGGACCCAATGGCGACCACCGTTGCCGGAGAGGACCCGGAAAGCGCCGCGAAGAGCATGCAGGCAAAGACGCCGGCGATGGCAAGACCGCCCGGCAGGTGCCCGACGCAGGCGATGGAAAAGCGGATGATCCGCTGCGCCACGCCGCCTGTCGACATGAAGCTGGACGCCAGGATGAAGAAGGGGATCGCCAGGAGCGTGTAGTGCCCGGCCATCGCCTGGAAAAAGCTCTGCGCGATCGAGGCCAGCGAGGTGTCGCTGAGCACCAGCAGGAAGACGATCGAGGAAAACCCGAGCGAGACGGCAATCGGCACACCGATCAGCATCAGGCCGATCACCATGCCAAAGAGAATGACAACATCCATCGGATCAGTCCTTGTTCATGTGCGCGACGTCTTCGACCGCGTCTTCGGCTTCGTGGCTGACGATCAGGCTCTCGGCTTCGCCGCGCCAGATGCGGACGGTGGCCTGGATGAACCGGAAAAACAGCAGCAGCGCGCCGAAGGGCAGGATGACGTAGGGGATGAACCGCGGGATCTTTTCATAGGCTTCGCCCTCGTTGATCCAGGGTTCGATAAAGCGCAGCCACTCGGGCATCGGGATGTCGATCACCTCGTACCAGGAGCGGTAAGAGGTACGGCCCATCTCCTCGAACCCGGTGGGGAACCAGCGGCCCGTGGTCTGCGGCAGGTTGGCAAAGTTGGCCCAGTAGTCCCAGGCGCCCTTGAGCAGCAGGAAGGCATAGCCGATGCAGACCGCCGCCGCGATCAGGGTCATGACCTTGCGTGTCGGGGCGGAAACCACGTTCAGCACCGCGTCCACGCCCAGGTTGGCGGTCTTCTTGACCGCGTAGCTGACCCCGAACAGCACCAGCCATGCAAAGAGGAACGAGGTCGCCTCCAGCCCCCAGATCAGGCCACCGGGCAGGTCGACGCCCAGCAGGTCCTCGAGCCAGCGACCGAAGCTGCTGTTCACGCCGTAGCGCAGCACGACGTTGATGAACGTGATGATCGTCATCGCGCCAAGGATGAGCGCGATCACCGTCTCTTCCAGTTCGTCGATGAAACGTCCGAACATCCCGTTCGGCGGATTATGAGATGACATGGTCCCCCTCCTTGCCCCGGTTTCGGGTACAAAAAAACCGGCCCCCATACTATCACGGGGGCCGGGCATTCGGCGCTCAGGCCATTACATGCCGTTGTTGATGGCCTGTGCTGCGTCGATGTTGTCCTGGCCCACGTCCTTCACGAACTCGTCCCAGACCGGCTTCATGGTGTCGACCCAGGCCGCGCGCTGCTCAGGCGTCAGTTCGCGCACGGTGCCGCCCGCGTCGATGATGGCCTGCTTGGCTTCCTGGTTAACCTTGAAGCTCTCAGCGTTGCGGGTCTCGGTCACCTCGGCGATGATGGTCGCCAGCTGGTCACGCACGTCCGCGTCCAGGCCTTCCCACCAGTCCACGTTGGTCACGACCAGGTAGTCGATCACACCGTGGTTGGTCTCGGTGATGCCGTCCTGCACCTCGAAGAACTTCTGGCCGTAGATGTTGGACCAGGTGTTTTCCTGTCCGTCGACGACGCCGGTCTGCAGCGCACCGTAGACCTCGGAAAAGGCCATCGGCTGCGGGCTGCCGCCCAGGGCCGCCATCTGCGCCTTGAGCACTTCGGAGTTCTGCACGCGGAACTTCAGCCCCTCGGCATCACCCGGATCAACCAGCGGTTTGTTGGCCGACATCTGTTTCATACCGTTGTGCCAGAAGGCCAGGCCCAGCAGACCGCGACGGGTCATCGATTCCTTCATCTTCTGACCGGTGTCGGAGTTCTGGAACCCGTCGACGGCCTCGATGTTCTTGAACATGAACGGCAGGTCGAAGATGCGGAACTGCTTGGTGAACTGCTCGAATTTCGACAGCGAGGGCGCGGCCAGCTGGACGTCGCCCTGCAGCATCGCCTCCAGCACCTGGTCATCGTTGTAGAGGGTCGAGTTCGGGAAGACCTCCATGCAGGCCTTGCCGTCCATCTCGGCGTTCACGCGCTCGGCCAGCAGGGTGGCGGCGATGCCCTTGGGGTGACGGTCGGTGTTGGTGACATGGCTGAACTTGATGACAAGCTCACCCTCGTCGCAGGCGGCCTGGGCGCCGGTGGCACCGGTCACGACAAGGGCTGCCGCCGCGGCGGTCATCAGAAACTTTTTCATGGGTATCCTCCCAGATACGTTTTGCAAGTTTCGCGGCGCCCCTCCTCGAGGCGCCGGATGCCGCATAGAAAGCCGCCTGTTCCGAATCGGATCAAGAGCGCGTGACCGGAAACTCTTTCGCGCCACTTTTCTGAAACAAAATCATATCGTTACGATGGAATTCCTCGCGCGACCGGTGTCTTGGCGCCGCGAGTCGTGCGATTCTCCGCACAGCTGTTTCCGCTCGCTGTGCGGAAATCCGCACAGTTGCCGGGCAGATTGCGAATCCCCCTGCCCTTCGGCGCGACTCGCCATCAGGCGCGATAGGTCTCGGGTTTCAGCCCGTATTTCGCCAGCTTGTCGTAAAAGGTCTTGCGCGGCAGCTTCAATGCCTCGGCGGCCAGCCGCGCCTGCCCCTCGTTCTTGCGCAGCGCCTCGATCAGGAGGGATCGCTCGACCTGAGCCATGCGCTCGGCCAGCCCCAGGCTGCCCTCCGGCGCGGCAACGTCGCCTAATCCCAGCACAAAGCGCATGGCCGTGCTCATCAGTGAGCGGGCGTTGCCCGGCCAGTCCTGCGCCATCAGGCTGGAGATCAGGTCCTCGGTAATCTCCGGCGGCGCAAGGCCGGCCTGTTCGGCGGCCTGGGCGACATAGTGACGGAACAACACCGGGATGTCCTCGGGGCGTTCCGACAACGAAGGAATACGGACCTGGCAGACCTCGAGCCGGTAGTAGAGGTCACTGGACATCTCGCCCTTTTCCGCCGCTACTGACAAGTCCTGCGTGCTGCCCCCGATCAGGACCGTGTCGCCCTGTTCCATGAGGTCGATCAGGGCCAGTTGCGTATCCTGGCTGAGCCCGCCGATCCCGTCGAGGAACAGCGACCCACCGGCGCAACTTTGCCAGAGGGCCTGCAGTTCGGCCCGGTCCAGCCCCGATGCGGCGCGTTTCTGGAACGGTGCCTTGGCACGGGGCGAGGCCAGGTGAATGACCTCGGCAACCTTGGAAATGCCGGTGCCGGGCGCACCTGTCACAAGGGCCTCTGTCCCGGCGCGCGCGGCCATGCGCACGCGGGCGCGCAAGCGTTCCGCCGCAGGTGAAATGCCGAAAATCAGCCGCGCAGCCGGATCGCCGGTTTCCAGTTGGGCCTTCAGCCGCCGGTTTTCCAGCACCAGGCCGCGCGTCTTCAGGGCCCGGCGCACAACGGCCGTGAAATCCGCCGGGCTGCAGGGTTTTTCCAGAAAGTCGAAGGCCCCCTGCGACATGGCCCGCACCGCCATCGGAATGTCGCCCTCGCCAGTCAGCAGGATGACCGGCAGTTCCGGGTCCTGCTGGTGCGCATAGTCCAGCAGGTGAAAGCCGTCCCGCCCCGGCATCCGGATGTCCGAGACGATCACCCCGTCGAAATCTGGACGGATCCGGTCCTTGGCCTCGACAAAAGACCCGGCGGTCAGCGTGTCGAAATCCGCCAGTTCCAGGGACTGCCCCAGCGCCTCGCGAACCGAGGCGTCGTCATCGACCAGCAGCACGCGGCTGACCATCATGTCCGGCCTCCCAAGGGACGGTGGGCGGGACAAGCGTCGTCCATCGTCCTCACGCGGCCATCTCCGCCCGCCAGTAATCCAGCTCGACCGTGAACAGCGCCCCGGCTTCCGTGTTGGCGCCGCGGATGCGGCCGCCGAAACTCTGCACCAGACCGTAGGAAATAGACAGGCCCAGCCCCATGCCGTCGCCCACTTGCTTGGTCGAATAGAACGGCTCGAACACCTTGTCCGGATCGGCGATGCCCGGCCCGCTGTCCTGCACCCGCACCACCAACCTGTCGCCCAGCACCAGCGTGATCTCGATCACCTTGACCTCCTGCCCCGACATGGCATCGGCCGCATTGTTGATGAGGTTGACGAAGACCTGACCCAGGCGCACCTCGCCGCCCATGACCCAGATCGGCGCGGGCCAGGATGCCGGGTTCCAATGCAGCGTCACGCCGTCGGATTTCAACCGCGCCTCTGTCATCTCCACCGCCGAGGACAGCACCGCCACCACGTCGACCTTGCCCATCGGCTCTGCCTCGTTGCGGGCAAAGGCGCGCAGGTTCTTGATGATCCGTGCCGCCCGCGCCGCCAGCCCGGCGATCCGGTCGAGGTTGGCCCGCGCCTTCTCCGGCTTGCCCTTGTCCAGGAAGGCGGCGCCGTTTTCGGCGAATTGCCCGATCGCCATCAGCGGCTGGTTCAGCTCGTGGCTGATGCCTGCCGACATCTGGCCCAGGGCGCTCAACTTGCCTGCCTCCACCAGTTCCGCCTGTGCCCGGCGCAGCGCGGCCTCAGCCTCTTCTCGTTCCGATACCTCGCGCCGCAGCGCCATGTTCGCCTGTTCCAGGTCCTGCGTCCGGTCCCTGACCCGGCCTTCCAGCCGTGCATTGGCGATGCTGAGCGCGCGCCGCCGCTCTGTTGCCAGGAACAGCAGCGAGCCGAAGAAGAGGCAGAGCACCGCCACCACGGCGGTCTGCAACCAGGCCAGCCGCCGCGCTGGTCCGACGTCCACCAGTGCCTCGCCGGTCAGGCCGATCACAGGCAGCGGCTGGACAAGGTGCAGGGCCGCACGCGGGACATAGGGGCTGAGAAGTTGGTGCCAAACCTCGTGTTCGCCGACCATACGCGCATGGACATCGACGACCTCGCCCCCGGGACCGATCATCGCCCGGTCGGTGCGCTGCCAGAACAGCAGTTCGGACCGGTTGGTGACGAAGACCTGGTTCAACGCGTCGGTAAAGAAGACCGAGGGGCGCGAACCGCTCCACTCCCATTCCAGCGCCTCGATGTCGGCCACGAGGACCAGCACACCCCGCACCTTGCCGTCCGGACCAAAACTCGGGACACCGTGGAAATAGGCCCGCCGTGCGGCGGCTGCGCTGATGCCCCGGTCTGCCCCCAGCGCGCCGTTCACCGCCCGCAAGAACCAGGGCTGCGCCGCCAGATCGACAGGCACTTCGCCCTGGGCAGAGGCCAGAACGCGCCCATTGCGGTCGGCGTAAAAGGCATTGAGCGCGCCGGTCTGGTCCAGGTTGCGCAACAAAACCGCCTCTGCCGCGGCCCGGTCCCCATCTGCATGCAGCGCGGTCAGCGCAGGATGATCGGCGAGCGACACCGCAAGTGACCGGTAGCGTTGCAACCCGGTCACCAGCCGGTCGGCGGCCAGTCTCAGGTCAGACCGGCCCTGTGCCTCGACCTGGCGCAGGGCCTCGGCGTAGCTGGTTGTCCAGACGATCCAGCCCAGTCCAGCGACCGCGGCCAGGAAAAGCCCGACGATGGGCGCGCGTGCTGTGGGTCTGTCTCTCATGGCCAACGATCATAGACCCCTCTTGCCAGTGCTGCCAAGACGGGCCAAGCATCCCGCCATGCAACGCTTTTCCCAAGACCCGACCGACGCCGGATTCGTCCAGGACCCCTACCCGTTCTACGAACGCCTGCGCGGTGCAGGCGATCTGGCCTGGTGGGAGGACTACGCGATGCCCTGCGCGGTCTCGCACCGGGCGGTCAGCGCGCTCCTGCGCGACCGCCGTTTCGGGCGAGAGATCCCGCCGGAACAGGCCCCCGCGATCCCGCCGCATCTCGCGCCCTTCTACGCGGTCGAGGCGCATTCCATGCTGGAACTGGAACCGCCGCGCCACACCCGTTTGCGCGGGTTGGTGCTGCGCGCCTTCACCTCGCGCCGGATCAAGGCGCTGGGGCCAGAAATCGCGCAATTGTCCA
Source organism: Antarctobacter albus (assembly GCF_900101505.1). Lineage (GTDB taxonomy): Bacteria > Pseudomonadota > Alphaproteobacteria > Rhodobacterales > Rhodobacteraceae > Antarctobacter > Antarctobacter albus. The sequence goes on along the minus strand of NZ_FMZI01000002.1, from coordinate 371,548 downwards.
ATGACCTGATCGACCGCCTGCCCGAGGGTGACTGCGACCTGCTGACGGGCTTTTGCCAGCCGCTGCCGGTCATCGTGATCTGCCGCCTGCTGGGGGTGCCGGAGGCCCAGGCGGATCAACTGCTGGCCTGGTCGAACGCGATGGTCGCCATGTACCAGGCCCGCCGCGACCGCGCGATCGAGGATGGTGCCGCGCGCGCGGCGCAGGAGTTCTCGGATTTCCTCAAGGGCTATGTCGAAACCCGGCGCAGCCAGCCCGGCGATGACCTGATCACGCATCTGATTGCCGCCGAGGAGGATGGCGAGAAGCTCTCGACCGAGGAACTGATCACCACCTGCATCCTGCTGTTGAACGCGGGCCACGAGGCGACGGTGCACACGCTTGGCAACGGGATCAAGTGCCTGTTGGACCGCGGGCTGGGTATCACGCGGGCGTCAGCCGACACCACGGTCGAAGAGATCCTGCGTTTTGACCCGCCGCTGCACATGTTCACGCGCTACGCCTATGAAGAGGTGGAGGTTTTCGGGCATCGCTTCCGGCGCGGAGACCAGGTGGCGCTGTTGCTGGGCGCCGCCAACCGCGACCTCGGGGTCTGGCCCGACCCGGCGCGTTTTGATCCAGCGCGCCCGATCAGCGCCAACACCAGTTTCGGCGCCGGTCTGCATTTCTGTGTCGGCGCGCCGCTGGCCCGGCTGGAGCTGCAGATCGCCCTGCCGATCCTGTTCGAGCGCCTGCCCGCCCTGCGCCTGGCCGAACCGCCGCAGTACGCCAACCTCTATCATTTTCACGGGTTGGAACGTCTGCGGGTCAGCACATCGTGACACGGGCCAAGTGCCCGTGGTCACAAGGGCAACGCCGTCGTCGCCTTGATCTCTTCCATCGACAAGAGCGCGGTGACGTTGTGCACCTTCACCTCTGAAATCAGCGCCTGGTAGAATACGTCATAGGCGCGGGCATTCTTCACCCGCACCTTCAGGATATAGTCGATGTCGCCCGCCAGCCTGTGCGCCTCTTGCACCTCGGGGCGTTCGCGCAGGGCCTTGAGGAACTTTGCCTGCCAGTCCGCCTCGTGCTCGGACGTGCGGATCAGGACGAAGAACGTCGCCTCGAACCCCAGCTTTTCGGCGTCCAGCACAACGGTCTGCTGACCCAGCACCCCACCCTCGCGCAACTTGCGAATCCGGTTCCAGACAGGGGTCTTGGAAGAGCCCACTTTCTTGGCGATCTCGTCCAGCGACTGCCCTGCATCGCGTTGCAGTTCCGCAAGAATTTTCCGATCCGTGTCGTCGATCTTCACGGCTGTTCTCCCTCTCGGCCAGTATTGGAACATTCCTCCACCGACATTGACCTTGTAGAACAAACGTTCTTACTTTCCCAGCCCCATAGGCAAAACGGGGGACAATTTCCTATTATCAAGGGCAGACGCAAGGAGTTCCGAAGTGCAGCACTTCCCGATCTTTCTCGATCTCGCCGGGCGGCGGGTGATTGTTTCCGGCGGCGGCGATGCCGCTTTGGCCAAGCTGCGCCTGCTCCTCAAGACAGAGGCGCAGATCACCGTCTTTGCCGCCCATCCCGCCCGTCAGATCATCACCTGGGCCGCCGAAGGTGTCCTGACCCTGGTGCCCCGTGCGCTGGAACCGGGCGACACGCTTTGCGCCGTCCTGTTCTACGGCGCCAACGAGGATGCGGTCGAGGACGCGCGCACAGCCGCGCTGGCCCGATCCGAGGGCGCGCTGGTCAATGTCGTCGACAACCTGCAGGACAGCCAGTTCATCACCCCCGCCATCGTCGACCGCGATCCGGTGACCGTGGCCATCGGGACAGAGGGCGCGGCCCCGGTGCTGGCCCGCGCGATCAAGGCCGACCTCGAAGAGCGCCTGCCCGCTACGCTGGGCACGCTGGCGCGCATCGGCAAGACGTTCCGCAAAATGGCAGAGGCCCTGCCCTTTGGCCGCGCACGCCGCGACTTCTGGCAGGACTACTATTTCAACGCAGGCCCCCGCGCGATCACGCAGGGCGAAGAGGCCGTTGGCCAGGCTCTGGACGACCTTCTGGCCCGCCACCTTGAGCGCGATCAGCGCCCCGGCCACATCTCCTTTGTCGGTGCCGGTCCCGGCGACCCGGACCTGCTGACGCTGAAGGCGCGCAAGGCGTTGGACGCCGCCGACGTGGTGATCCACGACCGGCTGGTGCCGCAACCGATCCTGGAACTGGCCCGCCGCGAGGCCACCATGATCGACGTGGGCAAGACCGGTTTCGGCCCGTCCACCCGGCAGGAAGACATCGACGCGCTGATCGTCAAGCACGGCCTCGAAGGCGCGCAGGTGGTTCGGCTCAAGGGCGGTGACTGCACCGTTTTCGGTCGCCTGGACGAGGAAATCGAGGCAGTTCTGGCCGCGGGTCTCTCCTATGACGTGGTGCCCGGCATCACCGCCGCCTCTGCCGCTGTCGCCTCGATCGGCCAGTCGATCACCAAACGCGGGCGCAATGCCTCGGCGCGGGTGATGACCGGCCATGACATGCAGGGCTTTGCCGATCACGACTGGCGCAGCCTGGCCCGCCCCGGCGAGGTCGCTGCGATCTACATGGGCAAGCGCCCCGCGCATTTCCTGCAAGGCCGGCTGATGATGCACGGCGCAGCCCCCAACACCCCCGTCACCGTGGTCGAGAATGCCTCGCGCCCCGACCAGCGGGTGCTGGACACCACGCTCGACCGGCTTTCGACCGACCTCGCGGAGGCCGGCTTCGACGGCCCCGCCCTCATGCTTTACGGCCTCGCCCCGCGCGATGGCCTTCCCGTCACAAGTTTCGATCAGGAGGCATATCAATGGCCCGCAAGTTCACACCCAAAGTCGTCACCGCAAACGCCCTCCTCGCTGGCGACGTCGTCTATCTGACCGCCGACGACCGCTGGAGCGCGGACCTGCGTGATGCGGAACTGCTGACCGACGAGGCCCACGCGCAGCTGCGGCTGGTCGAGGCCAGCGCGCGGCACGCGGAGGTTGTCGGCGTCTACCTCGCCGACATGGAACCGGGCGCAAACGGGCCGGAGCCGACGCACTTCCGCGAGGCTTTTCGCCGCAAGGGCCCTTCGAACTACGCGCACGGCAAACAGGCCGAGCTGTAAGAATTTCCGACCCCACGCGCCGAGGCGCAAAGGAGACGACAGATGTACGCATACAATGACTTCGACTCCGCTTTCGTGGCGGAACGCAACCGCCAGTTCCGCGCCCAGGTGGAGCGCCGCATCGACGGGTCGCTGACCGAGGACGAGTTCAAGCCGCTGCGCCTGATGAACGGCCTCTACCTGCAGCTGCACGCCTACATGCTGCGCGTCGCCATCCCCTATGGCACCCTGAACAGCGCCCAGATGCGCCAGCTGGCCTATATCGCCGAGCGCTGGGACAAGGGGTATGGCCATTTCACCACGCGGCAGAACATCCAGTACAACTGGCCCAAGCTGCAGGATGTGCCGGACATGCTGGACGCGCTGGCAGAGGTCGAGATGCACGCCATCCAGACCTCGGGCAACACGATCCGCAACGTGACAGCCGACCACTTCGCCGGTGCCGCCGCCGACGAGATCGCCGATCCGCGCCCGGTGGCGGAACTGCTGCGCCAGTGGTCGACCGATCACCCGGAATTCCAGTTCCTGCCGCGCAAGTTCAAGATCGCCGTCACCGGGTCGCCCAACGACCGCGCCGTGACCGCCGCGCATGACCTGGCCATCCGCATCGTCGAAAAGGACGGTGAGATCGGCTATGCCGTGCTGGTCGGTGGCGGACTGGGCCGGACGCCGATGATCGGCAAGATCATCAACGAGTTCGTGCGCCAGGAAGACCTGCTACCCTACGTCGAGGCCGTCGTCTCGGTCTGGAACCTGCTAGGCCGGCGCGACAACAAGTACAAGGCACGCATCAAGATCACCGTGCACGAGCACGGCATCGACGAGATCCGCCGCCTGGTCGAGGCGCGCTTCACCGAGACCAGGGCCGCCTTCAACGGTGCAGACCTCGACCTGTTCGAGACAATCAAGACTCATTTCGCGGCGCCTTCGTTCACGAAACGCCCTGTTTCGGCCTTTGACCGCGCCTATGACAACGATCCGGTCTTTCGCGCCTGGGCCGACACCAACCTGTCGGACCACCAGGCAGAGGGCTATGCCATCGCGCAGATCAGCCTCAAGGCGCATGGCGAAACGCCGGGCGACGCCACGGCGGACCAGATGCGCATCATGGCCGACATCGCGCAGGAGTTCGGCCACGACGAGCTGCGCATCAGCCATGAGCAGAACGTGATCCTGCCGCATGTCCACAAGGACGACCTGCCGGAAATCCACGCGCGGCTGAAATCGCACGGGCTGGCCACCGCCAATATCGGGCTGGTGTCCGACATCATCGCCTGCCCCGGCATGGATTACTGCGCCCTGGCGACCGCCCGTTCGATCCCGATCGCGCAGGAGATCGCCACGCGCTTCGACGAGTTGAAGATCGAGCACGAGATCGGCGACCTGAAGATCAAGATCTCGGGCTGCATCAATGCTTGCGGGCATCACCACGTCGGCCATATCGGCATCCTGGGTCTGGACCGCGCGGGGGTGGAGAACTACCAGATCACCCTTGGCGGCGACCACACCGAAACCGCCGCCCTGGGCACCCGCACCGGCCCCGGCTTTTCAGCCGAGGAAATCGTTCCGGCCATCGAACGCATCGTGGAGGCCTATCTCGACCACCGCGACAGCGCCGAAGAAACCTTCCTGCAGGCCTATCGCCGTCTGGGCATGGCGCCCTTCAAGACGGCGCTCTACGGCGAGAAGGCCGACAAGCGGTCCGAGGCGGCCTGAGCGCATGAACGCCTTCACCCCGTCCAGACCTGCCGCGCAGGGCACGCGGCAGGACATGACCGACCGCGCCGAACGGGTCGCGGCGCTGAACGCGCGGTATCGCCACCACAGCGCCACCTCGGTGCTGGAAGGCGCGCTCAGCGATCCCGACGCCGGGCAACTGGCGCTGGTGTCCTCCTTCGGGGCTGAATCCGTGGCCCTGTTGCACCTGGTGGCGATGGTGGACCGCAAGACGCCGGTGCTGTTCATCGACACGCGGCTCTTGTTCGCGGAGACCCTGACCTACCAGCAGGAGGTCGCGGAACGGCTGCGGCTGGAGAACCTGCGGATCATCCGCACCGACCGGGCAACGCTGGACAAGCGCGATCCCTATGGCGCCCTGCGGATGTCGGACACCGATGCCTGCTGTGCCCTGCGCAAGACAGAGCCGCTGAACGCCGCGCTGGACGGCTACGACGGCTGGATCACCGGGCGCAAGCGCTACCAGTCCGGCACCCGTGCCGCGCTGGAGTTCTTCGAGCTTGAAGACGGCACGGGCCGGATCAAGCTGAACCCGCTGGCCCATTGGACGCCCGAGGACGTGCGCGCCTACATGGAGGAAAACCGCCTGCCCAAGCATCCGCTGGTGGCGCAGGGGTATCCGTCGATCGGCTGCCAACCCTGCACGTCCAAGGTCGCGCCGGGCGAGGATCCCCGCTCGGGCCGCTGGCGCGGGCAGGACAAGGAAGAATGCGGCATCCATTTCGTGGATGGCCGCGCCGTCAGAGGCGGCGAGACACAAGGAGAAAAGGCATGACGATCATCGTGCGCGACGACGGCTTTCACGCCGAGGACTGGAACGGCGACTTCGACGGCCCGGCGGCCCAGGACCTGCCGTCCGACACCGACCCGGAAAGCCTCGCATTCGACGACGACACCGGCATGATCCGGATCGACTTTCCCAGCTTTGCGGATGGGCGCGGCTTTACCCTGGCGCGGCTGCTGCGCCTGCGGGGATACAAGGGCCGCCTGCGGGCGCGCGGGCATGTGATCGCGGATCAATACGCGATGGCCCGGCGCGCCGGTTTCGACGAAGTCGAGATCGACGAGGCGCTGGCCGAACGCCAGCCGCAGGACCAATGGGTGTTCCGCGCCGACTGGCAAGCCCATGACTACCAGGCACGGATGCGCGGCACCGCCTGACGCATTTCGCGACGTTATCGGGCGCAGGCCGGGGCAATCCCGGCCCGCGCCCTTGCGCCGCCTTTCACCTGATGCAGATCAAAGCTAGATATGAGGTGCCGGTTTACCTAGCCGGCAGGACGACATGACAGAGATGAGCCCCGTGACCGACGCCACCGCAACCGAGCCCGCCCGCGCGCCCCGCACCCTTGCCGTGCCGGACGCCCAGACCGTGACCGAGGTCAAGCACTACACCGACCGGCTGTTTTCCTTCCGCTGCACACGCCCCGCGAGCTTGCGGTTCCGTTCGGGCGAGTTTGTCATGATCGGCCTAATGGGCGACCCCGATCCCAAGACCGGCAAGCAGAAACCGCTGCTTCGCGCCTATTCCATCGCCTCCCCCTCCTGGGACGAGGAACTGGAGTTCTACTCGATCAAGGTGCAGGACGGCCCGCTGACCTCGAAGCTGCAGCACATCAAGCCGGGCGATCAGATCATCCTGCGCCCCAAGCCCGTGGGCACGCTGGTCCATGACGCGCTCTTGCCGGGCAAGCGGCTGTGGTTCTTTGCCACCGGCACCGGCTTTGCGCCCTTCTCGTCGCTGCTGCGCGAACCGCAGACCTACGAGGATTACGACGAGGTCATCATCACCCACACCTGCCGCGAGGCCGGCGAGCTGACCTATGGCCGCGAGATCATCGAGAGCCTCAAGACCGACGAACTCCTGGCCGAGGTGATCGGCGAAGGCTTCTGGAAGAAGATCAAGTACTACCCGACCACCACCCGCGAAGAGAGCGCCAAGATGGGCCGCATCACCGACCTGATGCGCTCGGGCGAGGCGTTCGAGGACCTGGGCGTGGCGCCGCTGACCCCCGAGACCGACCGGGCGATGATCTGCGGCAACCTGGCCTTCAACCTCGAACTGAAGGAAATGCTCGAGGAATACGGGCTGGAAGAAGGGGCGAACTCCGACCCCAAGCACTACGTTGTCGAAAAGGCCTTTCTCGACTGAGAAAGCGCCGCACTGGAACGCGAAAGGGCCGCCCCATCGGGCGGCCCTTCTGCGTTGCGGTGGACTGTTGTGCGATACAGAGGCACAAGACGACGAACGGGTGCCTTGAAGGTCTCATTGAGACGACAGCGCGCCCGGCAGCGGCATCGGTGGCGGGATAGTTGATCAATTCCCCCCGGTCCGAAACGGCTCCATGACTGCAGAGGGGGCCTGCGACACGCAGGAACAGCACGACGAGATTGCCGCAAGCCGCCGCCTGTCGCACAAGAACGCCCCCCGGCGCACCGATTTTCTGTTCACTCTGCGACGCAGTCGGCGAAGTACCTGACCTCGCCGTTCTTGTCCGTTTCCTGCAAGAGGCCGTGGATGTCAGTCTCGAAGCCAGGGCACTCGCGTGAAAACTCACGATTGAAGCGGAGATAGTCCACGATCTCCGTGCTGAAGATCTCGCCGGGAACGAGAAGCGGGATACCGGGCGGATATGGGGTGACGAGGCTCGTGGTCACACGACCTTCGAGCTCGTCGATCCCGACCCGCTCGGTCTTCCTGCGCGCAATGTGGGAAAAGGCTTCTGATGGTGACATGGCCGGATGATGATCGCTGGTATAGATCTGGGTTGTCAGCCGGGCCACGTCATATTTCGCATAGAGTTCGTGCACATGCTGGGACAGGTCCTTGAGCCCCATGTGTTCGTACCGCGACTGCTTGGCACAGAACTCCGGCATGACACGCCAGAGCGGCTGGTTCCGGTCATAGTCGTCCTTGCATTGCTGAAGCGCGGCGAGAAGCGTGTTCCACCTGCCCTTCGTGATGCCGATGGTGAACATGATGAAGAAGCTGTAAAGACCGGTCTTTTCGACCACGACCCCATGTTCGGCAAGGTACTTCGAGACAATCGAGGCCGGGATGCCTGTGTCCTCGAACCGACCATCGATGTTGAGCCCGGGCGTTATGATCGTCGCCTTGATCGGGTCCAGCATGTTGAAGTTGCGGGCCATGTCGCCAAAGCCGTGCCAGGCGTCTTCGCCCGAGCTTTCGACCGCATCGCTGTCGGTCTTCTTCAGCTCCCAATCCTTTGCCCGGCCGATCCCGTCCTCTGCCAGTTCGTCCGGCCCCCAGACCTGGAACCACCAGTCATTGCCATATTCTGCGTCGACCTTGCGCATTGCACGCCGGAAATCGAGCGCCTCCAGCAGGCTTTCTTCGACCAGCGCCGTTCCACCCGGCGGCTCCATCATGGCCGCCGCGACATCGCAGCTCGCGATGATCGAATATTGAGGACTAGTCGACGTGTGCATGAGGTAGGATTCGTTGAAAAGGTGGCGGTCGAGCTTCGTTTCCTCGGAATCCTGCACGAGGATATGGCTGGCCTGGCTGATGCCGGCCAGAAGCTTGTGAACCGACTGGGTGGCGTAGGTCACGGAATGCTTCGTGCGCGGCCTCTGGCGGCCCATCGCGTGGTAGGTGCCATAGAACGGGTGGAACGCGGCATGGGGCAACCAGGCCTCGTCGAAGTGAAGCGTTTCCACATACCCGTCGAGCAGGTCCTTCACCACTTCGGTATTGTAGAGAACACCGTCATAGGTCGATTGCGTCAGCGTCAGGATGCGGGGCTTGACCGTATCGGCATCGAGCCCCTCCAGCAGCGGGTTTGCCCGGATCTTTGCCCGGATCGCCTCCGGCTCGAACTCGGATCTCTGAATGGGTCCGATGATGCCCCAATGGTTGCGCGTCGGCTTGAGGAAGATCGGGATCGCTCCGGTCATGATGATCGCGTGCAGGACCGACTTGTGGCAATTGCGGTCCACCAGCACGACGTCGTCCCGGGCGACGCTGTGGTGCCAGACCATCTTGTTCGAAGTCGAGGTGCCGTTGGTCACGAAAAAGCAATGGTCGGCGTTGAAGATCCGCGCCGCATTCCTTTCCGACGCCCCGATGGCGCCGTTGTGGTCCAGCAGTTGCCCCAGCTCCTCGACCGAGTTGCAGACGTCGGCGCGCAGCATGTTTTCACCGTAGAACTGGTGGTACATCTGCCCCACGGGCGATTTCAGGAAGGCGACCCCGCCGGAATGCCCCGGGCAATGCCATGAGTACGACCCGTCTTCGGCGTAATCGAGAAGTGCCTTGAAGAAGGGGGGCTGGATATATTCGAGATAGTTTTTCGCTTCCCGGATGATGTGACGGGCGACGAATTCGGGCGTATCCTCAAAGGCGTGGATGAAGCCGTGCAGTTCGCGCAGGACGTCATTCGGCAAGTGCCGTGATGTCTTCGTCTCACCGTAGATATAGATCGGCACGTCTTCGTTCTTTGCGCGGACCTCCTCGATGAAGTTTCGCAGGTTCAGAACGGCCGGGTCGAGGTCTGGGCCGGGGCTGAATTCTTCGTCGTCGATCGACAGGACGAAAGCCGACGCCCGGCTCTGCTGTTGTGCGAACTGTGACAGGTCGCCGTAACTCGTGGCGCCCAGAACCTCGAACCCCTCGTTCTCGAGCGCCTCGGCAAGAGCACGAATTCCAAAGCCCGAAGTGTTTTCGGACCGGAAATCCTCGTCGATGATGACGATGGGAAAGCGAAACTTCATCTGTCTATCCTTGATGCGATCCTGGACGCCCGATTGTTCTCGAAGCCTCGGCAACGACGTCCGGGCCACGATAGACCACGCGGAACGGCCATCCAAGATCCACCAGCCGAAGGGCCGCTTTCGCGGCGCATTTACGCGACATCGAATGCCGATGCCCAGGATGGCGCACCAAACCAAAAGGGCCGCTCTATCGGGCGGCCCTTCTGCGTTTCGGGGGATACGGACCTTACTCTTCGAGACCCAGCAGAACCTTGATCTGGTCCAGCGCGGTTTGGGTGATCTCGGGGTTATCCCGGACAGCCTCTACCGCGGCCTTGGCGCTGACCTTCTTCAGCTCGCCCAGCTCGGAGTTGTCGATGTAGTCGACCACCTTGTCATAGTCGAAACCATCGACGGTCAGCAGTTCCTGGATCGACGGCGCATCGGCGGTTTCGACAGGCTCTGCGGCCGGATCGGCCGCGGGCGCGGCATCGGCGGGTTCCGCCGACTCGACGGGCTCTGCGGCCGGATCCGCTGCAGGTTCTGCGGCCGGCTCGGCTGTATCGACGGGTTCGACCACCGGATCGGCTGTTGCCGACGGCTCCAGCACCGGTTCCGAAGCCGGGTCAGCCGTCTCGACGGGTTCGGCGGCAGGATCTGCGGCCGGATCGGCGGTTTCGGCAGGCTCTGCAGCGGGCGCGGGATCGACGGCCTCGGGCGCATCCGCGTCCGCCAGGGCCGTGTCGACCGCGTCACCGGCGTCCTTGGCCACGTCCATCGTCGCGTCGGCGGCATCCTTGGCGGCGTCCACGGTCACGTCAGCCGCATCCTTGGCCACGTCAACGGTCGCATCCGCCGCGTCCTTGGCAGCATCCAGCGTCTTGTCCGCAGCACCGGCCAGGGCATCGCCCAGCTTGGCCTTGCCCTCTGCAACGTCCTTGGCGGCATCCGCCAGCGCGGTTTCGGCGGCATCCACGGTCTTGTCGGCGGCGTCCTTGGCCGCGTCCAGCGTGGCATCCGCCGCGTCCTTGGCGGTATCGGCCACGTCCTTGGCGGTGTCGACGGTTGCGTCCGCCGCGTCCTTGGCCACGTCCACGGCATCCTCTGCCGCGTCCTTGGCCGCCTCTTCGGCCTTTTCAGCCGCTTCCGCAGCCGCCAGTTCGGCCGCCCGGGCCGCCTCGGCCGCAGCGCGTGCCGCTTCTTCCTTGGCCTGCTGGTCTGCGTACCACAGGTAACCACCCACGCCCGCTGCAACCGCGACCAGGACGAAGATCAGGTTTCTCATGGGAACCTCCATCACGTTCCGCCCCGCGCACCGGTGCGCAGGGTTCCTAGGGAGCGGTGTGCGCTGCCCCCCGGCCAGCTTCAAGGGGAATCCGTTTGCAAGTGGCGCACAGGCATGGAATTGCCGCTTGAAAGCCTATGCGCCCAAGTTTACCTTGCCACCCTGATGAAAACCGCAAATGGAGCATTCCGATAGCCCGCAGACCACATAACGCGCCGCCCACGCGCGACACAGGCCCCCGAGTCAACGACCGTATCCGGGCCCCTGAAATCCGGCTCATTGGCGCCGAAGGCGAAAACGTCGGTGTCGTCACCCCTGCCCGTGCGATGGACCTGGCTGAACAAGCCGGGCTCGACCTCGTGGAAATCTCGCCCAACGCGACGCCGCCGGTCTGCAAGATCATGGACTACGGCAAGTTCAAGTACGAACAGCAGAAGCGGGAATCCGAAGCGCGCAAGAAACAGAAGATCATCGAGGTCAAGGAGGTCAAGTTCCGCCCGAACACCGACACCCACGACTACGAGGTCAAGATGCGCAACGTCTTCAAGTTCCTCGAGAACGGCGACAAGGTGAAGGTCACCCTTCGGTTCCGCGGACGCGAGATGGCGCACCAGAACCTTGGCCGCGAACTGCTGGAACGCGTGGCGGAAGACGTCAAGGAAATCGGCAAGGTCGAGAACATGCCGAAGATGGAAGGCCGCCAGATGGTCATGATGATCGGCCCCTCCGCCAAGTGAGGGTCCGGCACATGATCGCCTGAAAAGGCGCATTATCCGCACATGAGCCCGCCGCCAAGGCGGGCTTTTCGTATCTGCCCAAGGAGAACGCGCATGAGCTGGGACAATCGTTTCGCAACCGAGGAGTATGTCTTTGGCACCGCGCCCTCGGGCTTTCTGACCGCACATGCCGGGCTGATTCCACCGGGCGCCCGTACGCTGTGCATCGCCGATGGCGAAGGCCGCAATTCGGTCTGGCTGGCGCAGCAGGGCTGCGATGTCACGGCCTTCGACCTGTCGCCCAATGCCATCGCCAAGGCCGAGAAGCTGGCGAAGAAGGCAGGCGTGGCCCCGGACTTCAATGTCTCGACGATCGAGGACTGGGACTGGAGCCGGACCTATGACCTGGTTGTGGCGGTCTTCTTCCAGTTCCTGTCGCCCGAGGAACGCGCCCCGGTCTTTGCCGGGCTGCGCCGTGCGCTGGCTCCGGGTGGGCGGCTGATGCTGCATGGCTACACGCCGAAGCAGGTGGACTATGGCACCGGGGGACCGGGAAACCCCGACAACATGTATACCGCAGAGATGCTGCGCGCGGCCTTCCCGGACCTGACCCTGTTGCGGCTGGCGGAATACGAACAGGACCTGGACGAGGGCGCGGGCCACAAGGGCCGTTCGGCGTTGATCGACCTGATCGGGGATGCGCCGCGCTGATCCTCAGGCCTCGCGCAGACGACCGCGTGCCGGAATTTCCTTCAGCAGGCCACCGACGCCCATGCCCGCGATGTCCTGCGGGGTGACGGGAACGCCGCACAGCAATCGTTCAAGCACCCAGTCGGCGCCGTTCAGCGCCGGAGCACGGGCGCACCCCGGCAGGCCGATCACCGGGCGGCCGGCCTGTTCGCCGTAGAACAGCAGGTTTCCGGGGTCGACCGGCATCCCGAAATGCGTGACAGAGCCGCCGGCCCGTCGCACCGCCTCTGGCGCGACGTCGTGCAGATCAGAAGTGGCAGAGCCCGTCAGGATCAGAACCGCATCCGCATCGGTGGCCGCGACCGCATCTGCCAGCGGACCGACGCGGTGCGGCACCACCTGTTGCGGGCCGATTTGAACCCCCAGCCGATCCAGCCGATCCTGCGTGACCTTCTGCCCCTTGTCGCCGGTTTCCGACCCGTCGACCGTGGTCTGGATCAGCTGCGCGGTCCGACAGACCACGGGCCGCAGGCGCAGCCCTGCCTGCCCCGCCAGGCACGCCGCCTCAAGCGCCGCCTCGGGCACCGCGTAGGAGATGATCTTGACCGTCGCCACCATCCCGCCGGCGGCAACGCGTTGCCATTCCGGCACCGTCGCCACGGTGATCATCGGATGCAGGGCGTTCAGCGCGTGGATGCGGCCCGCCAGCACCTCGACGACGCCGGGGGCGTCGGCGTGCAGGTTGACCCGGCCTGTGGCGGCCTTGCCGATTTTCAGCCCCGCGCGGTCGGGATCGGGGACCAGCGCCTGCGCCAGGCGCGCAGCGGCGGCGTCCTCACCGATGTCGCCGGGTTCCAGCCGCGCCGCGATGACCTCGTCCAGGCCCGCACCGCGCAACTTGTCCAGATCCTCGGGCGTCAGCACCCGCCCCTTGCGCAGGCGCCCCTTGTCCAGGGCGACGCTATGCGCCAGCACGGCGCCCTCGGCCTCGTCCAGCGGAACGGCGCCGAATTTCATCGCAGATCCCCGCGACGCAACACCTGAGTCATCTGCGCGATGATCGAGACGGCGATTTCCGACGGACCGGCGGCGCCGATGTCCAGCCCGATGGGCGCATGGATGCGCGCAATCTCATCCTCGGTGAACCCTGCCTCTGTCAGCCGTGTCACCCGCTTGGCATGGGTGCGGGTCGATCCCAGCGCCCCGATGTAGAAACAGCCAGAGCGCAGCGCCTTTTCCAGCGCCGGATCGTCCAGCTTCGGATCATGGGTCAACAGCACCAGCGCGGTGCGCGTGTCCAGCCCCAGAGTCTCGACCGCCTCGTCCGGCCAGTCGTGCAACAGGCGCGTATCCGGAAACCGCTCGGGCGAGGCAAAGGTTTCGCGCGGGTCGATCACCGACGGATCATAGCCCGCGATGCGCGCCATCGGCAGCAGGGCCTGGGCGATATGCACCGCGCCCACCACGATCAGCCGCAGTGGCGGGTTGTGGATGCCGACAAAGACGCGGCTGTCCGGCTCGAACCCGGAGCGGTCCATCCGGAACCGATCGGCAAATCCCTGTCGGTCCAACCAACGGTCGCTGCGATCCAGGTCGACCACGTAGGCGACGGGCTCGCGCGCGGCACGGGCCTTGACCAGGTCCTCGAGCAGCAGTTCCGGCAGGACGTCCCCCACGGGTTCCACCAGCACGCGAATTGTGCCGCCGCAGGCCAGGCCGACGGCAAAGGCGTCGTCGTCAGAGACCCCGAACTCCAGCTCGCGCAGCTCACCCGCCTCCAGCGCCTCCAGCGCCTCGACGATCACCGCGCCCTCGACGCAGCCGCCCGAGACCGAACCTTCGATCATGCCCGTTCCGGAAATCGCCAGTTGGCTGCCGATGCGCCGCGGGGCAGAGCCCCATGTTTCGACCACGGTGGCCAGCACGGCGCCATCGCCTGCACGGTGCCAGGCCAATGCCTGTTCGGGAATCGCGTCTACCCTGTCCATGAATGCCTCTCCCCTGTGACGGGCCATGTCTATCATGTAGGGGGCCGGTGTCCCCCCCTTCAATGGTCGGACGGATCAGGCGCCGCGCGTCACGTCGTGCCCGTAAAGCCAGTCGAACTGGTGCAGCATCCGGCCCGGTGCCAACCGGCCCACGACGCCCAGACCCAGATGCGCCACGCCGCGCACCAGCGGGTTGCGCAGATGGTATTTCCAGGCGTTGCCATTGGCCGCCTCGATCACCCGAACCACCCGGTCGCGGCGTCGGTGCTGGTAACTGGCCAGCGCCGAGGCCATGTCGGGCGCCTCTGACAGAGCATCGGCCAGAACCCAGGCATCTTCCATCGCCATGTTGGCCCCCTGGGCAAGGAAAGGCAGGGTGGGATGGGCCGCATCCCCCAGCAGGACCACACCCGCGCCATGCCAGACCCGCGCCACCGGGTGCCGGAACAGCCCCCACAGGCCAGGCTGGTCCGCCCCGGCCAACAGGCCCGGCACCATCCCGCCAAAGCCCGCGAAAGCCGCGCGCAGGTTGTCGCCCGCATCCTGATGGCTCCAGCTTTCCTCGACCCAGCCACGCCGCTCTTCGACCGCGACGACATTCACCTGGTCGCCTCCGCGCAACGGATAGCTGACCATGTGCCGCCCCGGCCCCATGTGGACCCTCGCCTCTGGTGGATGGCCGACCGTGTTGGGCACCACCGCGCGCCAGGCCACCTGCCCGGTAAAGAACGGGTCTGCCTTGCCGTTCAGGACCGGGCGCAGCACCGAATGCAATCCATCCGCGCCGATCACAAGTTCTGCGCCGGTGGCATCGCCATTGCAAAGCGCGACCCGCGGCGGCGTGCCCGGCATGACCTCGCGCACCTTTTGCAGCAGGCGCACACGGATGCCTGTGGCCCGCGCCTGCCCGGCCAGAAGATCCACGAGGTCCGCGCGGTGCACGAAGCGATAGCTTTGCTCGGCCGGCAGCCGGGTCAGATCCAGCCTCAGCACCTCGCGCCCACGAGCCTCGCGCAGCGAGACGGCGCGCCCGGCGACCGAGATGGCGCGAAACCCCTCGCCCAGACCCAGCGCCTCGATCACGCGCAACCCGTTGGGACTGACCTGGATGCCGGCGCCGACCTCGCGGATCGCGTCGGCCTGTTCCAGGATGCGCACCTCGCCCCCCCGCGCCCGCAGCGCAAGCGCCGCGGTCAGCCCGCCGATCCCGGCGCCGATGATGGTGATGTCGCGGCCCGTCAGTTCCATGTGCTTCCATTGGCAAAGGAAAAACGCCGAGGCAAGGCCCCGGCGTTTACCATGTCGTGTCCATGTGGTCGCGGCTCAGTCGTCGCGATGCACCTTCTCGCGGCGCTCGTGGCGTTCCTGCGCCTCGAGGCTCATGGTGGCGATCGGACGTGCATCCAGCCGTTTCAGGCTGATCGGCTCGCCGGTCACTTCGCAGTAACCATATTCGCCCTCGTCGATACGGCGCAGCGCCTGGTCGATCTTGCTGACCAGTTTCCGCTGACGGTCGCGCGTGCGCAATTCGATTGCGCGGTCGGTTTCTTCGCTGGCACGGTCGGTCACATCAGGGATGTTCCGCGTGCCTTCCTGCAGCGCTTCGATGGTGTCGCGGCTGTCGGACAGAAGCTCGGCCTTCCAGGCCAGGAGCTTGCGGCGAAAGTACTCTGTTTGCCGCTCGTTCATGAACGGTTCGTCTTCGGCCGGACGGTAATCATCGGGCAGAAAGGTCTCAGGCTTCATATCCGCTCCCTCATCAACGCCAATATCCGCCATGTTGAAATTCCTCAGATATCTGGCACCCCTGCGGGCAGGCATTAAAGCAAGCCGCGACCGTTGTCACGTCACATTAGCGTCTTTCCTCGGCCGATTTGCGGCTGCCCCTGGGTAACTTTGTGGCAAGCGCGGGATGCCCCGGCCAAGCCATTCTCGGGACTGGATTTCCGGCCCGGGGTTCCAGCATCGGCACCTGTTTCCGGGCCCGGTTTTCGCCTCCGCCGCGCTTTCAAAGGTCGAAAAGCGACAGGATGGCGCAGGCCCTTCCGGCCGCCGAGTGCCGATGTCTTGACCCGCACATGAGGACACGCCGTGACGCAACGGTCGGGCACGGGTGCTGCACTTGCAAAGGCGCCCGCACCGCACTACCCCTCTGGCGACAGGTTACAGCAAGAAGGTCGCGCCATGCGTTTCGAAGGCACCGAGGAATACGTCTCTACCGACGATCTGACGATGGCGGTGAACGCCGCGGTGACACTGGAACGCCCCCTGCTGGTCAAGGGGGAA
The DNA here is from genome assembly GCF_900101505.1 of Antarctobacter albus. Taxonomy (GTDB): domain Bacteria; phylum Pseudomonadota; class Alphaproteobacteria; order Rhodobacterales; family Rhodobacteraceae; genus Antarctobacter; species Antarctobacter albus. Next base: position 355,006 of record NZ_FMZI01000002.1, on the reverse strand, counting down.
CCCGGCACCGGCAAGACCGAACTGGCGCGCCAGGTCTCCAAGGCCCTGGGTCTGCCGATGCTGGAATGGGCGGTGAAATCCACCACCAAGGCGCAGCAGGGACTGTACGAATACGATGCCGTCAGCCGGCTGCGCGACAGCCAGCTGGGCGACGAACGCGTGAACGACGTGGCCAACTATATCCGCAAGGGCAAGCTGTGGCAGGCCTTCGAGGCCGAGGGCAAGGTCGTCCTGCTGATCGACGAGATCGACAAGGCCGACATCGAGTTCCCCAACGACCTGCTGCAGGAACTCGACAAGATGGAGTTCCACGTCTACGAGACCGGCGAGACGATCCGCGCGAAACAACGCCCCATCGTCATCATCACCTCGAACAACGAAAAAGAGCTGCCCGACGCCTTTCTGCGCCGCTGCTTTTTCCACTACATCAAGTTCCCCGACACCGAGACCCTGCGCAAGATCGTCGAGGTCCATCATCCGGGCATCAAGCCCGCGCTGCTGACCACCGCGCTGACCCAGTTCTACGAGCTGCGCGAACAGCCGGGCCTGAAGAAGAAGCCTTCGACCTCCGAGGTGCTGGACTGGCTCAAGCTGCTCTTGGCCGAGGATCTGGACGCCGAAGACCTGAAACGCGACGGCGCCAGCGCCCTGCCGAAGCTGCACGGCGCGCTGCTCAAGAACGAACAGGACGTGCATCTGTTCGAACGGCTGGCCTTCATGGCGCGGCGCCAACGCTGAGGCGATCCCGCCCCGGCCAAACCGCCGGGGGCTTGATCCTGATCAATTTACTCAGGTCCATTTTCGGCGTATGCGACGACCCAAGCCCAAAGGAGTCGTCATGCCCGCCTTTCGCCTGTCCGTTCTTGCCGCCCTGACCCTGGGCGTCACGACCCTTGCCGCCGTGGTTTCCGGTGACGCGCCCGACGTGCCCCGGACGAAGGCAGATTTGGGCGCGCTGTTGTTTCATGACGTGAACCTCTCGGCCAACCGGACACAATCCTGTGCCAGTTGTCATGACCCCGCCTATGGGTTCGCCGATCCACGCGGCATGGCCTCACCCGGCGACGACGGTTTGTCGCTTGGGGACAGGAACGCACCCACCGCCACCTATGCCGCTCTCTCACCCGCCTTTCACCGCGATGCCGAAGAGCGCTGGACAGGCGGGCAATTCCTGGACGGGCGCGCCGCGACGCTTGCGGATCAGGCCGGCGGCCCGCCGCTGAACCCCATCGAGATGGGCATGACCGACAAGGCGGCTGTCATGGCCCGCCTGCGTGAAGACCCGGTGTACGAGGCCGCCTTTCCGTCCCTCTTCGGCGCGGAGGTCTGGGACGCGGCGGACAGCGCCTATGCCGCCATGACACAGGCCATCGCCGCCTTCGAGGAAACCGAGGTCTTTGCCCCCTTCGATTCCAAATACGACAGGTTCCTGCGCGGCGACGCAGAGCTGACGAAACAGGAGGAACTTGGGCGGTTGCTGTTCTTTTCGCAGCAATTCACCAACTGCAACCTCTGCCACCAGGTCGGACGCGGCCAGATGGACCCGCGCGAGACCTTTACCGATTACCGCTATCACAACATCGGAGTGCCGCAGAATGCCGAGTTGCGGGGCTTGAACGGCATTCCGCCGGACCAGGTCGACAACGGCCTGCTGGACAACCCGGCGGTGACGGACCCGGGAGAGCGGGGCAAGTTCCGCACCCCCACCCTGCGCAACGTCGCCGTGACCGGCCCCTACATGCACAACGGTGTGTTCCAGGATCTGCGGACGGTGATCCTCTTCTACAACCGCTACAACAGCAAATCCGCCGCGCGGCAGATCAACCCGGAAACCGGCGCGCCTTTTGGCCCGCCGCCTGTCCCGGGTACGCTGGCACAGGAGGAGCTGACCCACGGGCCCGCGCTGGACGATGAACGCGTCGACGCACTGGTGGCGTTCCTGAAGACGCTGACCGACGCCCGGTACGAGCATCTTTTGTCCAGCGACTGACCCGAGCCCTGCCCCGGCGGCAGCTTGCGCCCGGCGGCCCGGCATGCTCTGTCGCGGGGAACACAGACGGACGGCCCCATGCTTCACATTCTGACCCATGACATCCTGCCGGTCTTCTCGATGCTGGCCCTGGGGTTCCTGCTGGGCCGCCTTGACAAGGTCAGCAAGGGTGAGGCGGGCGCGATCAACCGGATCGCCTTTCTCATCCTGCAACCCGCGCTGATCTTTCCTCTGATCTCGGCGCTGGACTGGTCATCCTTCCGGGTTGGCGCGCTGGCCGGGTATGCCGCCTCTCAGGTGGCGCTGTTCGGTCTGACCTTCGCGGTCTGCCGCCTGCTGTTCCGGCGCGAGCTGCTGGAATCCTGGCTGCTGGCGATGGCCACGATCTTCGTCAACACGCTGCTGTATATCTGGCCGATCAGCTTTCTGATCTACGGCGAGGCAGCGGCCCTGCCCGTCACCGCCATCGTGGCCTGGGACGCGGCGGTCAGCTTTGCCTTCTTCATCGTCACGACGGACCTGATGGCCAATCGCGGTGCCGGACCCGGTCCGGCCCTGCGGCGCATCGCGTCGAACCCGGTGCTGATCGCCATCGCGCTTGGCATGGTGGTCAATGTCACCGGCCTGCCGGTGGCAGAGCCGATCCTGACCGCGATGGGCTTTGCCGGGGCCGGGGCCGCGCCGCTGACCCTATTCGCGCTGGGGGTAATCCTGTCAGGCCACGCGCTGACACCGACACCATTGGTGGCCACTGTGTCCGCCCTGAAACTGCTGGCCTTCCCGGCACTGGTCGCGGGTGCCCTCTGGGCCGTGGCCCCGCCCGAAGCCTGGCAGACGCTTTTCACGCTGACCGCCGCCGGACCGTCGGGGGCAATGGCCTTTGCGCTGGCGCTGCTGTACGGCGTGCGCACGGATGCCATCGCGCCGGTCATCATCTGGACCAGTGTCCTGTCGCTGTTTTCGCTGGCCTGGCTGGCCTGAAGTGCCCAGAAACCGCCACGTTTGACCTGGCGGCAGGGTTATCAACAGGCACCCACAGTGGCAATTCGGACTCACCTGATCCAGCGAAACTCCATAAAATTAACGATTTCTGAACCGCCTTCCCGAAATCGGGAAAAAATTATCCACAAGTGGGCATAGTGCTGGGCAGAAACCAAGGTTTTGCCCTATAGTGATCCCACAGAGGACAGATAATCCAAGGATGTCTTAGAGCATCCACACGGAACACAAAGCAGGCAGGCTTCAAAAGTGTCCCCAAATACGGCTCTCACGGTGCGCCCCCTGGCCGCCGCGGACGAACCGGCGTGGCGTGAGCTCTGGACGGCCTACCTGGCCTTCTACGAAAGCTCCGTTCCCGAACCGGTCTATGCGTCCACCTTCGCACGCCTTCTGGGCGATGATCCGCGCGACTTCAACGCCCTTGTCGCCGAACTTGACGGCAGGCTGGTCGGCCTGACGCATTACCTGTTCCACCGCCACGCCTGGAAGATCGAGGAGGTCTGCTACCTGCAGGATCTCTACGCAGTTCCCGATGTGCGCGGACAGGGCATCGGTCGCGCCTTGATCCAGGGCGTCTATGACAAGGCCGATGCCTATGGCGCCGCCACCGTCTATTGGTTGACGCAGGACTTCAACACCACGGCCCGCCAGCTTTATGACCGGATCGGCACGCTGACGCCCTTCATCAAGTACCAGAGGATGTGATGCGCAGGTCCCGTCGCCTGATGCTCCCGCTCTACCTGCTGCTGGGCGCCTGCATGCCGGCCACGCCGACCGACACCGCGGCCACCCGCGCGGCCGCGGTCGACGGAACCAGCGGCCTGCCCCCGATGAAGAGCTTTGCCGCACCGCGCCCACAAGCGCCCGTGGCCTCGAACCAGGACGTGGCGCGGGATTTCCTCGACCTGGCCTTCACGCTGGAATCGGGCCGCCCGCTGCAGAGCTTTACCCGTTTCGACACGCCGATCACCGTCCGAGTCACCGGTGCGCCGCCCGCCTCGCTGGCGCCGGACCTGCGCCGACTGCTGCACCGGCTGCGCAAAGAGGCCGGGATCGACATCGCGCTCAGCAGCGACCCCCAGGCCAATATCACCGTCCAGGCCGTCAGCCGGGCCGACATCCGCGCCGCCCTGCCCCAGGCCGCCTGTTTCGTGGTTCCCAACGTCTCGTCGCTGGCGGAATACCGCAGCAAGCGGCGATCCCGGTCTGTCAGCTGGTCCACGCTGAAACAGCGTGAACGACTGGCGATCTTCCTGCCCAACGACGCCTCACCGCAGGAAGTCCGCGACTGCCTGCACGAGGAGCTGGCCCAGGCCATCGGCCCTCTGAACGATCTCTATCGCCTGCCCGACAGCGTGTTCAACGACGACAACGTCCACACGGTCCTGACCGGCTACGACATGATGATACTGCGTGTCTACTATGACCCGGCGCTGCGCACCGGAATGACACGGCGCCAGGTTGCCGACCGTCTGCCCGCGATCCTGGCCCGCGTGAATCCGCGCGGACAGGGCATCGTCCCGCAGCGGCTGGCAAAAACGCCGCGGGTCTGGATCGACGCGGTTCAGACGGCCCTTGGCCCCGGCGCCAACCCGGCACAGCGGCGCGCCGCCGCCATCGAGGCGCTGCAGGTTGCCTCGGCAATGGGCTGGACGGATCATCGCCGCGCCTTTTCGCATTACGCGATGGGCCGGCTGCTGCAGGCCACCGACCCGCAGGCGGCGCAGGATCAGTTCGTCCTGGCACAACGCTATTTTGGCCGCCGCCCGGACACCGCCCTGCATCGCGCCTATGTCGCCTCGCAACTGGGGGCCTATGCCATCGCCTCGGGCAATTCCGAACATGCCCTGGCCCTCATCGGTCCGCACCTGGACACCGCCGCCCGGCATGAGAACGCCGCCCTTCTGGCGACGCTCCTGATGCTGCGGGCCGAGGCACTGGAACTCTCGGGCCGCGTTGCCGAGGGCCGCAGCGTCCGGGTGGACTCGCTCGGCTGGGCACGCTACGGGTTCGGCTCTGATTGGGCGGTGCGCGCGAAACTGCGCGAGATCGGATCGCTCAATCCCGCGAGGCAGGGACAAGGGACGCTATGATCGTGATCCTCGGGGCGCTTCTGGGCGCCATCATCGGCGGGACAACCGCCAAACGGCGCAAGGGCAACTGGGCCGATATTGCCCAATACGCGGTGATCTATGCCATCGCCTTCGCCCTGTTGGGGCTGGTCGTGACGATCGCGCTGGAAAAGACCCTGCTGGGCTGAGGAACGCCGGAAATTCGCGGGCAATCGCCAGGATGACGGCCAACGCGGACAGCCGAACTGCCGTCCCGTACCCCATTTCCATGCCCGGCAAATCGGGATAGCGTCGCGCCATGTTCGTACCCTTCTTCGAAACCCTCCGGAAATCCGGTGTTCCGGTCACGCTGCGCGAATATCTGACCTTTCTCGAAGGATTGCGCGCGGGCCTCGCCACCTATGACGTTGAAGCCTTCTACTTTCTGGCGCGCAGCGCGATGGTCAAGGACGAGCGGCATCTCGACCGGTTCGACCGCGCCTTCGCAACCGCCTTCAAGGGACTGGACCAGATCAGCGCCGAAGAAGTCTTTGAGGCGGTCAACCTGCCCGCCGACTGGCTGAAGAAACAAGCCGAAAAGCACCTGACCGAGGAAGAGCGCGCACAGATTGAGGCGCTTGGCGGCTTCGACAAGCTGATGGAGACGCTCAAGGAGCGGCTGAAGGAACAGCAGGGTCGCCACCAGGGCGGCAACAAGTGGATCGGCACGGCCGGCACCTCGCCCTTCGGCGCCTATGGCTACAATCCCGAAGGCGTGCGCATCGGACAGGACGAAAGCCGCCACCAGCGGGCGGTCAAGGTCTGGGACAAGCGGGAGTTCCGCAACCTCGACGACTCGGTCGAGCTGGGCACGCGCAACATCAAGGTGGCGCTGAAACGGCTGCGCCGCTGGGTGCGCCAGGGCGCCGAGGAAGAACTGGACCTCAACGGCACCATCCGCGCGACCGCCGAACACGGCTATCTTGACGTGGTCACCCAGCCGGAACGGCACAACGCGGTCAAGGTGCTGCTGTTTCTCGACGTGGGCGGCTCGATGGACCCGTTCATCAAGGTGGTCGAAGAGCTGTTCTCTGCCGCGCGGTCCGAGTTCAAGCACCTCGAACACTACTATTTCCACAACTGCCTGTACGAAGGTGTCTGGCGCGACAATTCACGGCGCTGGGATGGGCAGACCCCCACATGGGAGGTGCTCAACACCTACGGGCCGGACTACAAGTGCATCTTTGTCGGCGATGCCTCGATGTCACCCTATGAGATTGCCTATCCCGGCGGCGCCAATGAACATTGGAACGCCGAGGCCGGGCAGGTCTGGCTGCAACGGGCGCGTGACCAGTGGCACGATCACCTCTGGATCAACCCGGTGCCCGAGAAGCATTGGCAATACACGCAGTCGATCACCATGATCCGCGAGATATTCGAGGACCGCATGGTGCCGATGACGCTGGAAGGGATCGACCGGGGCGTGCGCCTGCTGGGCTGACGTTCCACGAATGAGCCCGTCCCGGGCTTGACCCGGGACCTCCTGCCAGTCTGGCAGACGGCCCCGGATATGCCCAGGTCACTGGGTTGCAAGCCCCCGTGCCGCACGCAGCGTCCCCGGGCCGACCTTGGCATCCAGCGCACCGTCATAAAGCCCGCGTTCCTGCAGGATCCGCTGGAAAGCCAGTGCCGTGTCCCGGTCCCAGGCGACGGCGCGGCCATCCACCCGGCCCCGGATCTCGTTGACCGAAACCTGACCCGACTCCAGCGCCTGGACATAGAGCGAAGCCGCCTGTTCGGGGTCGTAGTCCACCCCCTCGCCGCGTTCATAGAGGAATCCCAGCGCGTTGATCGCCGCCGGGTCGCCGCCCTGGGCCGACCGCCGGATCAGCGCCGCGCGCTGTGCCGGATCAGTGACCGGGCCATCCTCGGAATAAAGCTGAGACAGGGCCCGCGCCGCATCCTCGTTGCCCTGTTTCGAGGCCAGCTCGAGCATTTCGGCCGCCTTGACCACGTCGGGCAGGCCCAGTTCCTCGGCCAGGCCGCGCGGCAGGCTGCGCGGGTTCATGTAGATCGAGGCGAGACGCAGCTGGGCAAAGTGATAGCCCCCATCCGCGGCCTCCTGCAGCAGGCCGACCATCTGGCGGAAGTCGCGCGAGGTTCCGCGCCCCAGCCCGCTCATCATGCCAAGAGTGGCCTTTGCCGGAAGATCGCCGGCATCCGCAGCCGCGCGATATTCGGCGATGGCCCGGTCCAGATCCTCGGACACGTCGCCGGTGCCGAAGTTGAAATAATCACCCAACTTGGTGCGCGCGGCTGCCACCCCGGCCTCTGCAGCCAGTTCGAAGGTTTCCAGCGCCAGGGCATGTTCACCATCGGCTTGCATCAGAACGGCCACCTGGAACAGCGCCTCGGGATCAGGGTTGGCCCCGATGACCGCCCGTTCGCAGGCAGCGCGGGCGGAACGCAGCGCGCGGAAGTAATCGCTGACCGCCTGCTTGCTGACCGGCGCCTCGGCCGTGGCCGGACCCGCCAGTTCGCGGCACAGCCGGGCCGCATCTTCCGCACCGGCAGCCTGCGCCGGAGCAGCCAGCGGCATCAGCGCCGCAGCAAGAATCACTTTGGTAAGGTCTCGTGTCGAACGGATCATCCGCGCGTTCCTTTCAACTTTTCGACGTTATTTTCGCAAATGACCTGCGGGCTGTTGCCCAGATGCAAGTCCTCGCGGAAATCCGCCACCTGTTGCCGAAGCAGTTTGACTAAAATCCAGAGATACTCTTTCATTCCAATTGGATGAGATCAAACCCTATCAACGGACACATCGGTGCATGATCCGCTTTGCGGCCTTGCAGCCACAGGATGGTTGCGGGCCGGGTTGGCGAGTTCCCGCCCAAGGCGGGCCATGCCGTGCGCATCGTCATTGTTCGCTTAACGCTTCGCGACTAGGAGGCAGCGTCATGATGCAGGCACACTCCTCCGATTTTGAAATCGCCGCCGAACACAAGGGCTGGTTATCCAGACTTGATTCCGCCGCACGCCGTCCCGGCCTCGTTGCCGCCGCACTGGGCTTTGCTGCCCTGAACGCGGCTGCGGCCGTGACCGTTCTTGTCATGATGCCCGACGATCAGGGCCCGACAGCGGCACCCGCGACACCGGTCATGGTGAGCAAGCTGGCCCCGACGGTCGTGCCTGCCCCGGCCGCCGAGCCCCGGCACGCGGCCCTGAGCGAGGTGGTCCACCGTTTGCCACGCGCACAGACCTGGCACCCGCCTCACCAGCTGCCTGTCGGGCGCGACCATTCTGCCGCGCCGGACATCGCGCGCAGCGCCCCCGGCGGGCTTGCCGCGCCACGCGCCGACGGCCTGCCGACACCGGAACTGGACAGTGCACCGCTGGCGCTGGCCTCCTTGCCGCGCGACGTCACCCCGGAGCCGGACAAGGAAGTGCTGAAGTCTTCCTTGGTGCCGCAGATCGCGACACTGGGGACGATCCGCCCCCGCGCCCGCCCCGAACTGGACATTCCCGAGGTCCCCGAGACCATCCAGGTTGCGGTGTCGCTGCGTCCGAAACTGCGTCCGGAGGGTTTGAAACTGCCCGAACCCAGCATCGACCGCACACCCGAAGCAGAGGCGCCGACCGCCACGCTGGCCGCCCTGCCGCGCGCCATCGAACGCCCGGTGTCCGGCGCGACCTGCAACACCCGCCTGACCCGCGCCATGCCGAACCGCCGTGGTTCGGCGAAAGGCGGCGACGCGGTCATGGCCGGCCTGATGCGCACCAGCGGCACCGAGCGCGACCGCCTTGTCGCGCGTGAAATTCTTGCCGGAAACATGCCCTCGTTCCTCCAGGACCTGGTGCCTGTCGAAGTCTCGGGCCGCGCACGCGATGGCTCGCCGATCCGGATCACATTCTGCGCGACGCCCGATTACCTGGCCGTCGGCAGTGACCGCGATTTCGTGCGCGTGCCGATGGGCCTGCCCGCCGCGATGCAGATCGCCGGGCGCTTTGACATGATGCTCCCGACGCGCCGCATGGTGGACCAGATCTACCGCGCCGCCGACACCCGCGTGGCACCGAAGCCGATGACCCCGGGTCCGCAGATGTCCTCGACCGACTATCTCGTGCGCCACAACCGCACCGTCGAAGGCCAGTTGCGCGGAGCCTCCGTCGCCGGCCACCTGACCTCGGGCCACAAGAAGGACCTGGTGCTGACCAACCGGCTGAGCAGCAACCGTGGCCGCGTGGCGATCTATGGCTGGCACCGGACCAACGGCAAGGCGATCCAGCCGCTGAGCACCGTGCACGGCGCCACCTACGCCGACTACAGCCACGGTGTTCGCCTGATCAGCCAGACCGCCTATCTGAACGGACGCCCCGTGCGCCTGGCCGACCTGATGGCGGACCCGGACTACGCATCGCTGATCAGCGACGAAGGCCCGATCCGCGCCGCGCAGCTGCAGGTCGCAAGCGCCAACTGAGACCCGGCCCGTTCGCGGACGTGAACCAATAAAGAGGGGGCGCTGCCCCCTCTTGGCCTTCGGCCAATTCACCCCCGGGGTATTTTTGCCAAGAAGAAACTCGATAGGGGCGTATCGGGCCGCACCGGACATGAAGAAACGCCGCCGGGCGATGGGCCGGACGGCGTTTCCTGTTTCGGTGTACGGAAGCGTCAGTTCACGTCCTTGAAGCAGCGGAAGCCGAGGTGGTAGTTATGGTGGCTGCCCTGCGCCAGCACGCGTGAGCCATGCCAGTAAGGCGCGCGCCAACGGCTCCAATGGGTATGGGCACGTACCGTGTCCCAGATGAACCAGCTGCCCTTCATCTCGGTCACGCCCAGCTTGCGGCTGCCGCGGCTGGCCATCTGGTCGGCTGCCAGCGGCAGGTTCATGTGCTCGGCCGCGTTGCCGTCGATGTCGTAGACGCCAAGTGGGCTCTTGCAGTTCGGGAAGCTGCCCGCCGGATAGGTGTTGGACCCGCAGCCGGTAAAGCTGCCGCCATTGCAACCGCCGGACTTGAAGCTGCCAGTCGCGCAGACGCCGCTTTTCCAGGTCGGGCCGATGCTGTAGCGGGCGCTGGACTGGTACTTGCGGTTATGGGCCGCGCGGGCGGCCTGCACGCTCATGCCAAAGAAATAGTCCGGCGGGTTCAGCGCCCCGTGCGAGGCGCCTTCCCATTCATGCGCGTCGCCGATGCGTTTGCCCTCGGCCCAGCACAGTTCCGCCGCTTCGCGGGCACGCACCCAGGTCACCGGATAGGCCAAAGGTACGTTCGGCCATTCGAACATGTCGGCGCAGACCTTGGCGTCCTCTGGCTGCTCTGTTGCCGGATCGTAGAGCGGCGCCATGTACTTCTCGCCGCAGATCTTCTCGAACCGCTTGTTGCGGTAGAACTCCAGCGCCGGGGCGGGCAAGCGCGCCTGCGCCTGTTCCGGAGTCAGCGGATGACGCGTCACCGCAGGGTTGCCCTGCCCGATCCAGCGCGAGCCGGCAAAGATCTGGCGGATGCGCTGGATCTCGGCATTGGTGACGCCCCGCGCCGCCTGCATCTGGCGAAACATCGCCTCGTTGTTCTGTTGCAGGGTCTGGGCGGCGCCTTCGGATGCGCCGATCAGCCCCGCCAGCACGACCCCCAGGGCCGCTCCGATCACCTTGCGCCTTGTCGTCATGTCGCTCACTTCCTCAACAGGTAGATGAAGTCACGGTTGTCCGCGAAGCCCACGAACCGCGGGATCGGCGTGCCGTCGCGGCGGCGGTCGTCGATCGAGGCCATTCCGCTGACCAGGTGATGCGGCACCACGGTGCCGTCCTCCTGGGTGTAGACGGCCGCATAGGTGTGTTCCTGCGAATTCATATCCAGAAGCATCGCGTAGTCGCAGCCATAGGCCTGGAAGGTCCGCGCCATCGCGGACGGCGTCGCGGTCGAGAAATAGGCATAGATCAGGAACTTGCGCCCGGCGGCGGTCTTCATGCAGGCGCCGCCGCGCAGGGTGCGCAGCTTGGCGTCCGCGTCGCCGGACCAGTTGCCGCCCATCCAGCTGCGCACCTGGCTGCCGGGCACCCCCTCGCCGGTGGCGGGGTCCGGTTCGATCAGGGGCACGCCGTTCTGGCGGGCAAAGCGGATCCGCGGCAGGAGTTTTTCATCCTCGCGCGTCCATTTGCGCATGTCGATGGTGCCGTCATCCATGACGAGAATGGTCACAAGGTCCGGCTGCAGCTTGGAGAAGACCACGCCTTCACTGATGAACCCATAGTGGTGGCCGTAGTTGGTATAGGCCTTTTCCGTGAGGCGCCAGGCGCCGTGGCTGCGCTTGAACCCGGCGGCGAAGGTGCCCACCACGCGGTCGGTCTTGGCCGGGGACAGCATGCCCGAGCGCACCAGCGGCGTGGAGTCGTCGATGCCGTCGGGACCGGGTGTGCGATAGTTGCGCCCTGCCCCCGAAGGCCGGGGCGACCAGCCCAGGCGGGGGTGTTCGGTGCCCAGCTCGTAGCCCAGTTCGAACTGTTCCAGATCGAAGGCCATCATGTAGACGTCGGCGCCGCGCTCTACACCGTCCAGCCCATGCGTCTCTCCCGGTCGGCTGAGGATCTCACCCGAGATCATGCCGGGCTTCATCGCGCTGGCATAGACACCGGGCACGTCCTTGATGGCGTACCAGCTGCCCGCCTCGACGCGGCCGCCCTCGGCGCCTTCGAGATCGAAGTTGAAGCTGGCGCGGAAGACCGGCGCATTGTCCAGCTTGGCCTTGCCTAGTGCCTTGACCGTCTCGCCCGCATCCGCGCCCTCGACCACGGGGCCGGAGTTCATGAAGGCATCCTCGTAGAAGGAGCCCTTGATCATGTTCACGATGCTTTCGCCGAAGACGACGTTGTCGCGCAGGAATTCCGCCACTGCCTCGCGGTTGGTGGAGTTGCCTCGCACCTGGTTGCGCAGGAACACGCGTTCCTCGCAGATCGGCGCGAAAGGCAGCCCGCGATACTGCGCCTCGTCCAGCTCGGGGCTGCGGCCCGACCAAGGGGCGCAGCGGTATTCGGTCGCCTCGCCGGTGATGACCAGTTCGGGCTCGGCCCCGCCCGCCAGCGCCATGACCGAATGTTCCGGATCGGCCAGTTCCAGGTGGAACTGCCGCGTGCTGGACCAGAATCCCTCGGAGCTGACGGTCAGAACATACCAGGAGTTGATGCCCGGGTTCAGCGAGACCAGCTCATAGCTGGTACCGTCGGCCCCCTGGGCGGTCTGGGTGGTGCGGAAGGGTTGCAGTTCGAGAATGCTCTTGGTGCGGTCCTCGTTGTACTGCTGCATCTGAAGCGCGCGCGTCTGCGGATCCAGCACACCACCGGCCTCTGCCAGTGCGGGCGCGGTGTGCAGGGTGGCGGCGGAAATGGCCGCCACCGCGGTGGCGCTGATAAAGCTCTTGGGTCGCACGATTATCCTCTCGCGTTGTCCCGGGAAAGCGGACTGCCGCCTTCAAAGGAAATGAACAATTGTCTCCGTACCCCGCCTGGCTGGACAATCATCCGGCAGCGCCGGGCGGGCGCGGACAGTCAAAGTTACAAATGACAATTTTGAGTGTGTGAAAGCAACCCTCGCGGAACAGCTCGCGAGGATGTTATGCACAGCCGCCACAGGGGGCACCCAGGCGGCGTCCAATCCAACCGGGACCGCGACATTGTAAGCCGTTGGAAAACACCCCAGCCCGATCCGGGGCCAAAGCCGTGCATCCTGAGGGAAATGGTGGGTGATGAGAGACTCGAACTCCCGACATCTTCGGTGTAAACGAAGCGCTCTACCAACTGAGCTAATCACCCGGCAGAAGGCGATTTAGCGAAGGAATGCTCAGGGCGCAAGTGGGTCCGGTGGCGCTTCGCGTTCTTCCTCTTCTCCCAGCCAGCGGCGTGGGCCTGAACCGTTGTCCCCCAGGCGATCCTGCGGGTTGTAGAGCGGGCAATTTTCCAACGACAGACAGCCGCATCCCATGCAGTGATCCAGTTGCCCCCGCAACCGCGCCAGCAGCTCCATCCGGCGGTCGATCTCTTCGCGCCAGATCTCGGACACGCCCTGCCAGTCGGCCTTGCGTACCGCCCCGCCCGAGGGCACCTGGGCCAGCACCTCGCGCACCTGGGCAAGCGGAATGCCAAGGGTCTGGGCAATCCGGATCACCGCCACCCGGCGCAGCTCTCGCCGGTCATAGCGGCGGTGGTTGGCCTCTGTCCGCCAGCTTTGGATCAGCCCCTCGGCCTCGTAGTAGTGCAGGGTCGACACCGCCACCCCCGCGCGGCGCGCCATTTCCCCGACCGTCAGATCATTGCTGCGCATGCGACGCGGGCCACGTGTTCCGGACATTCTTCTTGACCTCAAGTACACTTGAGGAAGCAGCTTAGGGAAACAAACCGAATCTGCAAGGAGAACCTGAATGTCCGCCCAAGCCCTCAGAGACATCGACGAAAGACGCCGCTCGCGCCGGCGCCCCGCCCGCTGGCGCGACCGGTTGGCCCGTCTGTTCCACCGTGGCACAAACCGCCGCAGGCAAGCGCGGTTGCGCGCTGATCCCCATCTTTTGCGGGATGTCGGTCTGCGGCCCGAGGACGTCGAGCAAGGGGGCCGGTCATGAGAGCTTTTCTGGCCCGCCTCATGGCCCCTGCCCCACGCTGCGGCGCATTGTGCCAACAAGTACAGGAGGAACTCTCCGCGATGCGCCTTTCCGACAGCCTGCACGCCCTGTCCGACCGGCAACGATACCGGTGAACGGACAGGGTCTGAAACGAAGAAAGCGCGCCTTTCGGGGCGCGCTTTCCGGAAAACCTGGTGGGTGATGAGAGATTTGAACTCCCGACATCTTCGATGTGAACGAAGCGCTCTACCACTGAGCTAATCACCCGGTGGCGGACCTATTACCGGCAAGCGCAGCCCTGCGCAAGAGGCTTGGCCCGCAAAAAATGCCCCACTTGCAGCCACCCCGGACCGCGTGCCCAGAGCGGCAGCATCAGCACAGTCGATGCGCGAAAACAACAGGGTGCCTGTGGGTTGCTTGACTTGCAACGAATCTCCAAGGCAGGGTTTTTCTATCTGCCACTTGGGTTTGGAGACTCACATGAAAAAGACGATTGCTGCCGCAAGTCTTCTGATCGCTGCAACGACCACCACGTCGATCGCCGGAAGCTATGAAACCCCCTATGTCGCGCCGCCGGTTGTCGTCGAAGAGACGCAACAGACCAGCAGCAGCGCCGGCATGCTGCTTGCACTGATGACCATCGTCGTCTTCGGCGTGGCCGCCAGCCAGTAAGGCACTTTCGGCCCGGGCGCCATGTCCGGTCGATCGGACCCCCTGAGCATATCGCGGGGTCCTGGCCCGGGGACGCGGGGACGAAACCGAACCCATCACGGGACCAACCGGGGACAAGGGCCTCGCAGCCAGGCTGCGGGGTCCTTTTCCATTTGGCGACAGGTGGGATGTTGCATCTTGGTCGCGACCAGGCGGCTGGCACGCTTTCCCCTCTTGCCCCAGCGTCAAGGAGGCGCAAACTATCCACAGCGTCTTCGGGCGCATTGGTTGCGTAAACGGTTGACTGTCTACTGCACCAATCACGGGGGATAAGATGAAGAAACTCGTACTCACCACCGCCTTGTGCCTGTCGGTGGCCAATGCGGCCTTTGCTGATGGCAAACCCGCACCCAAGATGAGCCCGGAGCAACTGCGCAACGACATGATCGTCTCTTCGCAGAGCGCCGAGCTGACAACAGCCTCGTCCGGCGCGGCATTGCTGATTCCGCTGATGCTGTTGATTGTCGTCGCGGCGGCGGTCAGTTCTGGCAGTGGCGGTCACCACTACCACTACTATCACTGACTGTCGGGCATAGCCCTGATCACAAGACAAAACGCGCGGTGGTGACCCACCGCGCGTTCCCGTTTTCAGACCTCGCGACCGATGATCAGTGCGCGGTTGCGCCTGCCACCGAATCCTCGGCCTTCTTGGCCGATGCCGCGGCGGCCGCTTCCTCGGCCTCCTCGTCCCATTCCACCGGCTCGGGCTTGCCGACCAGTGCAATGTCCAGCACCTCGGAGACGTGCTTGACCGGGATGATTTCCAGCCCGTCCTTCACGTTGTCCGGCAGTTCGGCCAGATCCTTCTCGTTCTCCTCGGGGATGAGAACGGTCTTGATCCCGCCGCGCAGGGCTGCCAGCAGCTTTTCCTTAAGACCGCCGATGGGCATGGCGTTGCCGCGCAAACTGACTTCCCCCGTCATGGCGATGTCCTTGCGGATCGGGATGCCGGTAAGGACCGACACGATGGAGGTCACCATCGCCAGACCGGCCGAGGGCCCGTCCTTGGGTGTGGCGCCATCGGGCACGTGGACGTGAATGTCCATCTTGTCGAACTTCGGCGGCTTCACCCCGATCTCCGGCGCGATGGAACGCACGTAGGAAGAGGCCGCGTCGATCGACTCCTTCATCACGTCGCCCAGTTTGCCGGTGGTCTTCATCCGGCCCTTGCCCGGCAGCTTCAGCGCCTCGATGTGCAAGAGATCCCCACCAACCGAGGTATAGGCCAGCCCGGTGACGACACCGATCTGGTTTTCATCCTCGGCCAGGCCATAGCGGAATTTCCGCACGCCCAGGAAATCGTCGAGGTTGTCAGAGGTCACTTCGACCACCTCGGCCTCTTTCTTGACGATCTTGGTCACGGCCTTCCGCGCGCATTTGGCGATCTCGCGCTCGAGGTTCCGCACACCGGCCTCGCGGGTGTAGTACCGCACCATGTCGGTCAGCGCGCCGTCGGTGATAGAGAACTCCTTGGCCTTCAGCCCGTGGTTCTTGACCTGCTTGTCCAGCAGGTGCCGCCGGGCGATCTCGATCTTCTCGTCCTCGGTGTAACCCGAGAGCGGGATGATCTCCATCCGGTCGAGGAGCGGCCCAGGCATGTTGTAGCTGTTGGCCGTGGTCACGAACATGACGTTCGACAGGTCGTATTCCACCTCAAGGTAGTGGTCCACGAACGTCCCGTTCTGTTCGGGATCCAGCACCTCCAGCATCGCGCTGGCCGGGTCGCCACGGAAGTCCTGCCCCATCTTGTCGATCTCGTCGAGCAGGATGAGCGGGTTCGTGGTCTTGGCCTTTTTCAGCGCCTGGATGATCTTGCCCGGCATGGAGCCGATGTAGGTCCGACGGTGGCCACGGATCTCGGATTCGTCACGCACGCCGCCCAGCGAGATGCGGATGAATTCGCGTCCCGTGGCCTTGGCAACCGATTTCCCCAGCGAGGTCTTGCCGACACCCGGAGGGCCGACGAGGCAGAGGATCGGGCCCTTGAGCTTTTTCGAGCGCGCCTGCACGGCGAGATACTCGACGATCCGTTCCTTGACCTTCTCGAGGCTGTAGTGGTCGTGATCGAGGATCTCCTGGGCCTTGTTCAGGTCCTTCTTAACGCGGCTTTTGGTGCCCCACGGAATGCTGAGCATCCAGTCGAGGTAGTTGCGCACCACGGTCGCCTCGGCGGACATGGGCGACATGTTCTTGAGCTTCTTCAGCTCGGCGTCGGCTTTTTCCTTGGCTTCCTTCGACAGCTTGGTGCCGGCGATCTTCTCTTCCAGCTCGGCGATTTCGCCTTCGCCGTCCTCGCCATCGCCAAGTTCCTTCTGAATGGCCTTCATCTGCTCATTCAGATAGTACTCGCGCTGGGTCTTCTCCATCTGCGACTTGACGCGGGTCTTGATCTTTTTCTCGACCTGCAGGACCGACAATTCGCCCTGCATCAGGCCATATACCTTTTCCAGCCGCTCGCTGATTGAAAGCGTCTCGAGCAGTTCCTGCTTCTGCTCGACCTCGACCCCCAGGTGCCCGGCAACCAGATCGGCCAGCTGCGCGGCATCATTGGCCTCGCCCACGGCGGACAGGGCCTCTTCGGGGATGTTCTTCTTGATCTTGGCGTAACGCTCGAACTCTTCGGCGACCGTGTGCACCAGCGCCTCGATCGAGGCGGTGTCACCCGGCATCTCGGTCAGGTGCTCGGCCTTGGCCTCGAAGAAGTTCTCGTTTTCAATGTACTCGTCGATGCGCACGCGGCTCTGGCCTTCGACCAGCACCTTGACGGTGCCATCGGGCAGTTTCAGCAGTTGCAGCACGTTGGCCAGCACGCCGGCCTTGTAGATTCCGCTGGTATCCGGATCGTCATCGGACGGGTCGATCTGGCTGGCAAGCAGGATCTGCTTGTCGTCGTTCATCACCTCTTCCAGTGCGCGCACCGACTTCTCGCGCCCCACGAAGAGCGGCACGATCATGTGCGGGAACACGACAATGTCGCGCAGCGGCAGCACCGGGTAGGAAGGATTGAGAGGTTGTTTCATGCTCGTGTCCTGTTCTTGGCAAGACGTCCCTGCCCCGCTTCGCGGCAGCTTGAGGTCGCCTCCGGTCATGAGGGTCAAAGATGGGGTCGCTGCACCGGAATTCAAGCACACGCCCCTGACCCTGGATGGGCAGCATGACCCTACGCCCCCCGGTGTGCAAGCGCCCATCGTGTCCCGATCCTGCGCCACGGCTGCCATCTGCGGTGAATTCCCCGAAAAACGCGGGCCATTCCCAATGCAGGAAACTTTGCCCGTGCCCGGAAGACCACACAGGCCGTCATGCGGACGAAAACTGCGCCGCCAAGCCTCGACGCCAATTGGCGTCACCCCTATGAGCGCCCCACTGCAATTTCAAAGAGCCGAATGACCATGAACATCCGTTTCCTTCCCCTGGCGCTGCCGCTTTTGCTGGCGGCCTGTGTCGAATACGCCGAAGTGAAGACCCCGCCGCAATCCGTCAGCTTTACCGAGAGCCGCGCCCAGGCCGCGGTTCGGGGCTATTCCGAAACCACCTTTCGCAGCTTCCGCAGCACCGAAAAAGGCCGCAAGGACAACCAGGAGCTTGTCGGTGTCCGCTGCAGCCTGACCGGGACCGGATTCAAGGCCGCTTTCGTCACCCCCGCGATCGTCAAGATGCCCGCCTACCAGGGCGCGGCGGATCCGATTGCCGTCACCTGCCGAACCGACAAGGACCGGACTGATAAGACCGTCAAGCCGATCAACATGACGCTGTTGCGGATGAACCAGTCCTCGACAACCTCGGGCGGGATCCTGGGCGTTGCGCTGACCGCCGCCGCCAAGGGCATCGCCAAGGCCGCCCGGGACCCGCTGAAGGATGAGTTCAACTATCCCGTCAATATCCACCTGGTGCTGGGGGTCGAGGATTGATCTCCTCGCGCCTGTCGATCATTGCCGTTGTGTTTGCCCTATCGGCCTGCGCCGCGGACTACGATCCGCCGGCAACGCCAGTGGCGTTGCCACCCGAGCCCGGCAAACCCGTTCTTCAACGTGAAACCGTGACGGTCAGTGCCTTTCTGGTCGGCGCCTCGTCCTCTTTGGCGGAACTGAACACCGCGCGGTGCGAGATCGCGCGCGGAGGGCGGACGGTCACGATCACGACCCCGATGATGCTGTCAATCCCGGTCCATGCCGGTGCGCAGGCGCCGTTGGACATCGACTGCAGTGCACAGATTGGCCCCCGGCTGGCCCGCGCCAAGCTGCGCCACCTGCCCGAAACAGCCAATGCGGACCCGGCGGATACGACGACCCGCCACTATCCCAAGCAGATCGCGATCCGGTTCCGCCAATAGCCCCCGCGCCGCCGCCCGCTCTGCCGGGCGGCGGCGATCCGCCGATATCACCCCTGTATCAATTCCACCTTCCACCATTGAAAACAAAACGTTTTCAAAGAGAAAGGGGTGTTTTCAGGACAGCAATTGTCAAGAAAGCTTCATTTTACTTCCCCGGTTGTGCACCCTAGGGGCAACCGTTAATGCGGCTTCGAGCGCGCGAAGACTTCCATAAGGAGACACCAGATGCGTATCGCGATCCTTGGCGGCGACGGTTTCGTCGGTTGGCCCACCTGCCTGCATCTTTCGGCCCAGGGACACGAGGTGCATATCCTCGACAACCTGTCCCGGCGCTGGATCGACACGGAACTGGGCGTTCAATCGCTGACCCCGATGGATTCGATCCAGGAACGCTGCCGCATCTGGAAAGAAGTCACCGGAGAAACCATTCATTTCCACCTGCTCGACCTCGCCAAGGAATATGAACGCCTGAAACAGTGGCTGGTCGAAATCCGCCCCGAGGCGGTGATCCATTTCGCCGAACAGCGCGCCGCGCCCTATTCGATGAAAACCGACCGCCACAAGGTCTATACCGTCAACAACAACACCAACGCGACGCATAACCTGCTGGCCGCGATGGTGGAATCGGGCATTGACGCGCATCTGGTGCACCTCGGCACGATGGGCGTCTACGGCTACTCCTCGGTCGGTGCGCCGATCCCCGAAGGTTACCTGGACGTGACCATCGACACGCCCGCAGGTCCGAAAGAGCAGGAAATCCTCTACCCGACGCGGCCCGGCTCGGTCTATCACATGACCAAAAGCCTGGATCAGATCCTGTTCCAGTTCTACGCCCAGAACGACGGTTTGCGCATCACCGACCTGCACCAGGGCATCGTCTGGGGCACCCATACCGACCAGACCCGTCGCCATGAACAGCTGATCAACCGTTTCGACTATGACGGCGACTATGGCACGGTGCTCAACCGTTTCCTGATCCAGGCCGCCATCGGCTATCCGCTGACGGTGCACGGCACCGGCGGTCAGACCCGCGCCTTTATCCACATCCAGGATTCGGTGCGTTGCATCGAGCTGGCTCTGAAGGACGCACCTGATCGGGGCGACCGCGTCAAGATCTTCAACCAGATGACGGAAACCCACCGCGTCCGCGACCTGGCCGAGAAGGTGGCGGGGCTGACCGGGGCCGAGGTCAAGTACCTGCCCAACCCGCGCAAGGAAGCCCCCGAGAACGACCTGATCGTCAAGAACGACCAGTTCCTGGCCCTGGGCCTGAACCCGACGACGCTGGCCGAAGGTCTTTTGTCCGAGGTCGTGGACGTGGCGAAGAAATACGCGCACCGCATCGACCGGTCGCGCGTTGCCGCGGTTTCGGCCTGGACCAAGGACATCGCGGCCAAGGTCGACCATGACCCCGAAGGCAAGGCACTGCGGTCGGTGTCGTGAAACGTGCCTATGTGACACTGGTGACCAACGCGGATTTCGCGTTGGGCGCCAAGGCCTTGCTGAACTCTCTTATTGCCACCGGGACAACGGCGGAGCGCGTCGTCATGCACACCGGCGGCGTGCCGCCCGAGGCGCTGGCGCCGCTCACCGCCCTTGGCGCGCGGCTGGTGCAAACCGACTTGCTGCCCACGTCGGATGCCTTCAACTCAGCCCATGCGCGCGAGGCCCTGCATGGAGCCGCTCCCTTCACCAAGGGCGAGAAACCTGCCTTTCACACCCCGCTCGACAATTTCTGCAAACTGCGCCTGTGGCAGCTGAGCCATGACCGGGTGGTCTTTCTGGATGCCGACACGCTGGTCCTGCGCAACATCGACAGCCTCTTTGACTATCCGGAATTCTGCGCCGCGCCGAACGTCTACGAAAGCCTCGGTGACTTTCACCGGATGAATTCCGGTGTCTTCACCGCGCGCCCCTCCCAAGCGACCTTCGAGGCGATGATGACCCGGCTCGATACTCCCGGCGCCTTCTGGCGCCGCACCGACCAGACCTTTCTGCAGGATTTCTTTCCCGACTGGCACGGGCTGCCGGTCACCTTCAACACGCTGCAATATGTCTGGTTCAACATGCCCGCGCTCTGGAACTGGGACGCGATCAAGGTCCTGCACTTCCAGTATGAAAAACCTTGGCAGGACCACGCCAAGGCCGACCGTCTGCGCCCGCTGATCGACCTCTGGCACGCCTATGCGGCGGGAGAAACACCCGACCTCGCCGCCCTTCCAAGCCCGACATGATCGCGCTGACCGGCGCCTCGGGCCTTGTGGGCCGGTTCCTGCTGCGTGGTCTGCCCGGCCCGATCACGGTGCTGGGGCGACACGCCCTGCCCGGCCATGCGTTCGGCCCCTGGGATCTCTGCGGCCCGGCGCCCGACCTTAGCGGGATCGACACCCTGATCCACGCGGCCTTCTCTCATGTCCCGGGCCGTTATCGCGGCGGCGAAGGCGACGACCCGCGCGGCTTCCTGCAGTCCAATCTCGACGGCACAAGGCGCCTCTTCGATGCCGCCGCCGAGGCGGGCGTCACGCGTATCCAGTTCCTGTCGTCCCGGGCGGTCTTCGACGGATATCCGGACGATACGCCACTGACCGAAGACACCGCGCCGCAGGCCGCCTCCCTTTATGGACAGGTCAAGGCCGAGGCCGAGGCGCATCTCGCCGCCCTGCCGCTCATCGGGCAGAGCTTGCGCGCCACCGGCATCTATGGCCCCGGCCCGCATCACAAGTGGGAAAGCCTGTTCGCGGACTACCTTGCAGGCCGCCCGATCCCCCCGCGCCGCGGCACGGAATTGCACGGAGCCGATCTCGCCGGGGCCACGCGGCTCTTGCTCCACACGACGGGCATCGGCGCCTTCCACCTCTCGGACATGCTGCTTGACCGCCACGACCTGCTCGGCGAGGTTCAGCAGCTCACCAACTGCCCGCACCCGGTGCCGCCAGTCAGCGACCGCAGGGTCAATCCGTTGATCTGCGATCGCCTGCCCGCCTTGGGATGGCGTCCCGGCGGGCTTGCCCGCCTGCGCGCCGACCTCCCCGCTATGTTACCGCCGCGCTGAACGGCACCATCCTTTGCCGGCATTGTCCCGACACCCGCCCCTCAAAGCGGCGCGATGTCGCCTTCGGCGCGCTTTGCATGGAAATCCGCCTCGAACCCCGCAAAGTCGCCCGCCTCGATGGCGTCGCGCATGCTCTGCATCAGCTCCTGATAATAATGCAGGTTGTGCCAGGTCAGCAGCATCCCCGAGATCATCTCACCCGCGCGGAAGACATGATGCAGGTAGGCGCGCGAATAGCCCCGGCAGGCCGGGCATGTGCAATTCTCGTCCAGCGGTCGCGGATCATCCGCATGCCGCGCGTTCTTGATGTTGACCTGTCCGCGCCGCGTCCAGGCCTGCCCCGTCCGGCCAGAGCGGGACGGCAGCACGCAGTCCATCATGTCGATGCCGCGCTTGACGGCGCCGACGATGTCATCGGGCTTGCCCACGCCCATCAGGTAACGCGGCTTGTCCTCGGGCAGCATGTCCGGCGCAAAATCGAGACAGCCGAACATGGCCTCCTGCCCCTCGCCCACGGCCAGGCCACCCACGGCGTAGCCGTCGAAGCCGATGGCCTTCAGCGCCTCCGCGCTTTCGCCTCGCAGGTCCTCTTCCAGACCACCTTGCTGGATGCCGAAGAGCATGTGCCCCGGCCTGTCGCCAAAGGCCTCGCGCGAGCGCGCCGCCCATCGCATCGACAGGCGCATGGACTGGGTGATCCGGTCACGATCCGCCGGCAGGGCCGGGCACTCGTCAAAGGCCATGACGATGTCCGAACCCAGCAATTTCTGGATCTCCATCGAGCGTTCGGGCGTCAGCATGTGCTTTGAGCCGTCGATATGGCTGCGGAAACTCACGCCTTCCTCGGTCAGCTTGCGCAGCTCCGCCAGGCTCATGACCTGGAACCCGCCGGAATCCGTCAGGATCGGCTTTTCCCAGTTCATGAACTTGTGCAATCCGCCAAGCCGCGCCACCCGTTCGGCCCCTGGGCGCAGCATCAGGTGATAGGTATTGCCCAGCAGGATGTCCGCGCCGGTGGCTGCCACGCTTTCGGGCATCATGCCCTTGACGGTGGCCGCCGTGCCCACGGGCATGAAGGCGGGGGTGCGGATCTCACCGCGCGGGGTGCGGATCACGCCGCGCCGCGCGCGCCCGTCGCGGGCGGTCAACTCGAAGGATGTCTGTGCCATGCGGGCTCCTCTACACGCTTCGACTGCCGGAACAAAGATGCAATCGGCGCCATTTCACCGGCCCGCCTCTTGCCGAGGCACGCGGCCAAAGCCACTGTAGCGGCATGAGCAGGACACCCACCTACAAGGGCGGCATAAAGGCCGTTCTGGACCAGTACGAAGCCCGCCGCGCGCCGCTGCCCGGCGATGGCGGCTTGCCGGCTGCAGACGTCGACCTGGCCGCGCTGGCCGCCTCCCCCGTGGCAGATCCGGCGCAGGGCCCCTTTG
Organism: Antarctobacter albus; assembly: GCF_900101505.1. Taxonomy (GTDB): domain Bacteria; phylum Pseudomonadota; class Alphaproteobacteria; order Rhodobacterales; family Rhodobacteraceae; genus Antarctobacter; species Antarctobacter albus. The sequence continues at coordinate 331,829 of NZ_FMZI01000002.1, read as the reverse complement.
CCCCGCCCTTTGCCAATAACCTGCAACGCAAGATCTTTCAGCTGCGCGAGGAACTGCAGGGGCAAAGCGAACTGACCGTGTTGCACGGGCTGACCATCTCGCATCTGCGCAAACGCGCCTGTCCCGACCAGGCCCCGCGCCTGTTCCAACGCATGTGGGCGGAACAGGGCGATCACCTGCTGGGGCAGCTCGACGCGCGCTGGCTGGTCTCTGCCGTGACCACCTTCGGCGATCACGGGGCGACGCCGGTCCAGCGCAGCACCGGACTGGCGCTGACGGCGCTGTTCGGGATGATGAAGCTCTACGAGAGCGAACGGCTTTACAGCGGCAAACCGCCCGAAAAGCCCTTTCCGGTCACGGATCGCATCAAGGCCAAGCTGCCCCTGCAGATGGACAGCTATGCGCTGGTGGGCGGCGGGCTGGACGTGAACCTGATCGCCCGCCTCTGGCAAGAGGCCGAGGGCGACGCGGTGATCCGCCCCCTCGCCCATCACCTGCTGGACCTGCTGATCCACGATCCCGCAGGCGTCTTTCGCCGGCTCGCGGTCATGGCCGCCCGCAAGGAACGGCGGAACCGGCAGGCCGCGCCCCGGAACAACGACGCGCCAGTGCCCGCGCGTCCCCGCAAGACCGCAGAGACGCTGCGCTGGGGCCTGGTCAGCACTGTCAAGGCGCCGCTGCCGCAGATCGCGCGCTTTGCCGCCCATCACATCGACATGGGCGCGCATGCGCTGCACCTCTACTTCGATGCCCCCAATGCGGATGCCGCCGCCTTCCTGGGGCGCCATCCCCGCATCCATGTCACGCAATGCGACGCCGCCTATTGGCAGGCCTCTGGCCGGGACCGCATGGCCCAGCACCAGTTGCGGCAGGCCTTCAATGCCACCCGCACCCTGCGCGACAGCGCCGGGGCGCTGGACTGGCTGGGGCACATCGACCATGACGAGTTCCTGGTCACCAACCGCCCGCTGTCCGAAATCCTGGCCCATGTCCCTCCGGACCGGGCCATCGCCCGCATTCCGCCTGCCGAGGCACTGGCCCGAGAGAACGGACCGCCCCGGCATTTCAAGCTGACGCACAAGCAGGCGGGCATCAAGAAATCCCTGTTGCAGGAAATCTATCCCACCTTCGGCCTGCACCTGTTTGGGGGTTTCCTCAGCCATACCGGCGGCAAGATCTTTGCCCGCCCCGGCATTCCCGACACGCGGCTGGGCATCCATACGCTCAAGTACAAGGGTGAGGACGCCACCAACCGGATCAAACCGGACGGGATCTACCTGGCGCATTTCCACGCCCCGGACTGGGCCCATTTCCGCAGCCACCTCGATTTTCGCCGCGAGAAAGGGTCCTACCGGGCCAATGACGCGCGCCCGGAAATGGGTCAGGGCGAACTGCTGTCCTACCTGCAGGCGCAAGAGGGAGAGGCAGGCCTGCGCGCGTTCTTTGACGAGATCTGTGCCGATACGCCGGAGCTGCGCGACCGCCTGTCGCGGCACGGGATGCTGCTGGCGCATGACTTCGACTTCGACGGTAGTGTCCGGCGCGTCTTCGGGACCCTGCCATGACCCGATGGGGCACCGTCACGACGGTCAAGGCGCCTCTGCGGGCGATCCTGGATTTCGCCGCCTGGCATCTCGAACAAGGGGCGCATCGGCTGTATCTCTACCTCGACGAGGAGGCGCCACGGACCTTTGCAGCACTCAAGGCGCATCCCAAGATCCGCGTGGTCCAGACCGATGACGCCTGGTGGTCGAAACGCAACGGCCGGCCAGAGAAACACCAGGCGCGACAGGCCGCCAACGCGCGCCACGCCAACAACCGCAAGCCAGAGGTCGACTGGCTGGCCCATATCGACGTGGACGAGTTCCTGTTGCCCGCCACGCCGGTGGATGAACAACTGTCCGCCCTGCCCGCAGATGCGCTCTGCGCCCGCATGCGTCCCGTCGAGGCGCTGGCACCGGGCAGCGGCACGATCCCCGGAGAGACCGCCTTCAAGGCCTTCCACCTGGACCAGGCCGCCCGCCAACGGGCTGCGCGGGACTGTTTTCCAACCTGGGGACCGCAGCTGTCGGGCGGGTTCCTCAGCCATGTCGCGGGCAAGCTCTTCTTTCGGGCCGGCACCAAGGGGCTGCAGGTCAGGATTCACAACGTGATCCTGAACGGGGAACAGAACCCTGGGCAGGTCACCCTGCCCGGGATCGAACTGGGCCATTTCCACGCCGACAGCTGGGAGCATTTCCTGGCCTCCTACCGGTTCCGCCTGTCGCGCGGGTCCTACCGCGCAGAATTGAAACCGCAGGTCCGTCAGGCTGGCGCGGTCAACCTGCACGACCTGTTCCAAAGCATCGAGGACGCGGGCGGCGAAACGGCGTTGCGGGCCTTCTTCGACGAGGTCTGCGTGGCGGACCGCAGGCTGTGCGACCGGTTGCAGGCCGAAGGGCTGCTGCGACGCCGGGCGATGGAGCTTGACCAACTGCGCATGCGGCATTTTCCGAGGGTCAATCCGGGGTGACGGCCCCGATTGACCCCGAATTGGGACCGGAATGCGCCACCCTCCGCCACGTCGGTGCAAGCTTTGATTGACGTTTCTATGTGTTTTCACTATGGGATGCGCCACCAAGGGGATGAATGCACTGCCACCGGGCCACACGGGTCCGCTCCCCATCAGACGCGCGGGCCAGGCAAAGTGTCCGCAAACCAATCGGACATAAATGACCAAATTCTCTGATCTGAACCTCAGCCCGAAAGTCCTGAAAGCCGTCGAAGAGGCCGGCTACGAGACACCCACGCCGATCCAGGAAGGCGCGATTCCACACGCGCTCGACGGCAAGGATGTCCTCGGCATCGCCCAGACCGGCACCGGCAAGACCGCAAGTTTCACCCTGCCGATGATCTGCAAGCTGGCCCGAGGCCGCGCCCGCGCCCGGATGCCCCGTTCGCTGGTGCTTTGCCCGACGCGGGAACTGGCCGCGCAAGTGGCGGAGAACTTCGACACCTATTCCAAATACGTCAAGCTGACCAAGGCCCTGCTGATCGGTGGCGTTTCCTTCAAGGAACAGGACCAGCTGATCGACAAGGGTGTCGACGTGCTGATCGCAACCCCGGGCCGCCTGCTGGACCATTTCGAACGCGGCAAGCTGTTGCTGACCGGCATCGAGATCATGGTGGTGGACGAGGCCGACCGGATGCTCGACATGGGGTTCATCCCCGACATCGAGCGCATCTTCTCGCTGACGCCCTTTACCCGCCAGACGCTGTTCTTCTCGGCCACGATGGCGCCCGAGATCGAGCGCATCACCAATACCTTCCTCTCTGCCCCCGCGCGGATCGAGGTAGCCCGCCAGGCCACCGCGTCGGAGACCATCGAACAGGGCGCCGTCGTTTTCAAACCCTCCCGCAAGGACCGCGAAGGCAGCGAGAAACGCAAGGTTCTGCGCGCGCTGATCGACACCGAGGGCGAAGCCTGCACAAACGCCATCATCTTCTGCAACCGCAAGGTCGACGTGGACGTGGTGGCGAAATCTCTCAAGAAATACGGCTACAACGCCTCGCCGATCCACGGTGACCTGGACCAGTCTCAACGCACGAAAACGCTCGATGGATTCCGCAACGGCGACGTGCGCCTGTTGATCGCCTCTGACGTGGCCGCGCGCGGCTTGGACATTCCCGCTGTCAGCCATGTGTTCAACTTCGACGTGCCCAGCCATGCCGAGGACTATGTTCACCGCATCGGCCGCACCGGCCGCGCCGGACGCTCGGGCAAGGCCTTTACCATCTGCACACCGCGCGACGAGAAATATTTCGAGGCCGTCGAAAAGCTGCTGCAGAAAGAGATCCCGCGTCTCGACAACCCCGTGGCCGAAGCACCTGCCCCGGCCCCTGTCGAAGCCAGGGAAGACACCCCCAAGGATGACACCCGCAAGAGCAGCCGCAGCCGCCGTTCTGACAGCGACAAGGGCGACAGCCGCCCGTCGCGGTCCAAGGACAGCGGGCGGTCGTCGGACCGCCGTAGCGGGGGTGGCCGCGACAAGACCGTGGTCGGCATGGGCGACCACATGCCCGAATTCATCGCGCTGAGCTTTGAAGAGCGCCGCGCCAGCTGATCCCTGAAAACCGGGCCACGGCATAGGCCGGGGCCCGGACTGCGCCTCACTCGGGCGCTTCGATCGCTTTCAGACGGTGTTCAATCAGAATCGTGCGCAGTGGATCGTCCTTGCTTGGCGCGCTGCGGTTCACGCTTTTGGATCCGGTCCACCATCCAAGCGCCGGATCGTAGACGAAGGTGAAATCGCCACCGGCCACCCGGTCCGACTGCACCTCCTCGAACGTGTATTTCAGCGTCCAGACCTCGTCTGAGTGTGCCAGCGGGTTGTCTGCGGGCACGCAACAGCTCTGCTCCACTGACATGTGATAGACCGCGTTGAAATCGTCCGAGGCCCAGGTTTCGGTCCAGGTGACACGCTTGCCGTCGACCAGCGGAAAGATCGAACCGCCTGTCTGCTCGGAAACGGTGATCTTTTGCAGCATCTCCATGTCGTCAAACGTATCGGTCCCATAGGTCAGGGAGGGATCGAAACTGCCCGCTTCGGGATAGGCGGCACGGACATATTGAAACAGGCCCCGACGCAGGGAGACCATGCAGAACGTCGGCCCGCGACATTCGGACAAGGCGTTCAGCCCTTCGGGCGCGCGCAACAGCGTCAGCCGCATCTCGTCCCGATCCGGCGTGTCGCCCATCACGGCGGTCATCGTGTCATAGACCAGAACCGTGCCCGGTGCGGGTTCCGCGGTAGCACTGGCGGCGGCAAATAAGGAGAATGCAATCAAGGCGGGTCGAAATGGCATAAAGCGCTCCTGAACAGGTTACGTCAGCAACCTGCCCAAGCCGCCCCTTGCGTGCAACCCGCCTGTCCGGCTCAGCTGAGCCGGCTGACCACCACCGTGACCTCGGGTTTCTTGCCGATCTCGTTCATCGCAGTCTGACGCGCGACGCGGCGCAGGCCTTCTTCCAGCTTGTCGTCGTCGGTCAGCGTCTTGCCACCGGCGCGGCCCATGAACTGGGCCAGGTCCTCCTCGAGGATATCGACCAGCGGCGCGTGGCTGCGACCCTGTTCGGGCAGGCCCATCAGGTCGCACCAGGGTTCGCCCAGGGGTTCGTCGTCCTCGTCCAGAATCACGGTCACGACCACGTGGCCATTCAGAGCCATGCGGATACGATCGCGCACGATGCCGTCCAGGGCGCCGATCTGAACGCTGCCGTCCAGGTAGGTGCGCCCGGTCTCGATGTATTCCACGACGCGCGGCTCGTTTCCGCTCAGCTCGATCATCATGCCGTTGACCGCCAGCACGCCCGCGCGGCCGTTCTGGCCCGCCAGCTTGACGTGTTCGCGCAGGTGGCGGTGTTCGCCGTGCATGGGAACAACCATCTGCGGCTTGACCAGATTCTGCACGGTTTCCAGGTCGGGGCGGTTGGCGTGGCCGGAGACGTGATAATCGCCCATCGCGTCATCCACCACGTCCACGCCCTTTTCCGAAAGCTGGTTCATGATGCGGATCACGTCGCGTTCGTTGCCCGGAATCGTTTTCGATGAAAACAGGAAGAGGTCGCCCTCTTTCAGCTCGATCCCGTTGTACTTGCCCCGCGCCAGTTGCGCGCTGGCGGCGCGCCGCTCCCCCTGGCTGCCGGTGACCAGCAGCATGACATTCTCACGCGGGAGTTGCGCCGCATCCTCGGGTCCGATCACCTTGGGAAAACCGGTCAGGACGCCGGTTTCCACCGCCGCCTCGATCATCCGCCGCATCGCCCGGCCCAGAAGGCAGATCGAGCGGCCAGCGCGGTCGCCCGCCTCGGCCAGCGTTTTGACCCGCGCCACGTTAGAGGCAAAGGTCGTCGCCACGACCATGTTGCGCGCCTCGCTCACCAGCTTTTCGACCGCCGGGCCCACCGTCGCCTCTGACCGGCCCGCGTGTTGTGAAAACACGTTGGTCGAGTCACAGACCAGCGCCTTGACCCCGTCCTTTGACACCTCTTCCCAGAGCGCGGGATCCCATGCCTCGCCCACCAGCGGTGTCACGTCCAGCTTGAAATCGCCGGTATGGATCACCCGGCCCGCGGGCGTGTCGATCACCAGCGCGCTGCTTTCGGGGATCGAGTGCGAGATCGGCAGGAACCCCACCGTGAACGGCCCCACCTTGACGGTTTCCGGCCAGGCCGAGGCGGTCCGCACCGCCTTTCCCTCGACACCGTATTCCGCCAGTTTTCCGCGTGCGATATTGGCGGTGAAGGCGCGGGCATAGATCGGAACCCCCAACGCGTCGAAGGTATGGCCTACGGCGCCCACGTGATCCTCATGCGCATGGGTAATGAACAGCGCCTCGATCCGGTTCCTGTTCTCTTTCAGCCAGGTGATGTCCGGCAGGATCAGGTCGACGCCGGGCGTCGTGTCCATGTCCGGAAAGGTCACACCCATGTCCACGACGATCAGCCGCTCTTCACCGGGTTTGCCGTAGCCATAGACATAGCAGTTCATGCCGATTTCGCCGGCACCGCCCAGTGGCAGGTAGATCAGTCTGGAGTCGCTCATGCGTTGGCCTCGTTTTTCTTGTTGTGATTGTAGATGCGGACCAGGCCATGCATGGTCAGGAATTCCTCGAATGCGTCGAACAGCGGATCGGCCTGCTGGAACAGCGGCGCCAGGCCGCCCGTAGCGATCACCTTCATCGGGCGTTCCCGCTCTGCCTTGATCCGCGAACAGATCTCGCGCACCAGCCCGACATAGCCCCAGAAAACGCCGGATTGCATGCAGGCCACCGTGTTGGTGCCCACCACGCGCTGCGGCTTGGTGATGTCCACATGCGGCAGGGCGGCGGCGGCAAGGTGCAGCGCCTCAAGGCTGAGGTTCACGCCAGGCGCGATCACGCCGCCGACATAAGCCCCGTCCACGTCGACCACGTCAAAGGTCGTGGCCGTACCGAAATCCACCACGATCAGGTCGCCCCCGAATAGGTCGTAGCCCGCCACGGTGTTGACCAGCCGGTCGGGGCCGACCTGCGTCCCCTCATCGACGCGCACCGCCACCGGCAAGGCACAATCGGGTTTGCCGACGACAATGGGCCGCGTGTTGAAATAGCGGTCTGCCAGCACCCGCAGGTTGAACACGACGCGCGGAACGGTGGTCGACACGATGACATCGGTGATATCCGCCTCGATCCCCTGGAATTCCATCAGGGTCGACAGCCAGACGTAATACTGGTCCGCCGTCCGCTGGTGTTCGGTCGCGGTCCGCCAGGTGGCGACAAAATCCTGCCCGTCCCAGATCGAGAAAACGGTATTGGTGTTGCCACAGTCGATGGCCAAGAGCATGAGGCCCGCCTATTCGAAAAATATCTCTGCCGCAGCCACGCTGACGCGGCCTTTGGGCGTCTTTAGGACAAGTTGCCCGGTGCCGTCCACTGTCTCGAAGACGCCGGTGACGCTGTCGCGGGCCGTGCGCGCGGTGATCACCTCTCCGAGCCGCGCCGCCCGGGCCAGCCAGAGCGTCCGGATCGGCTCGAACCCGTAGCTGGTCAGCCGGGCCTCATGGGTGGCATATGCAGCGGCCAGCGCTGCGAGGAAGGCCTCCGGCAGAACCCGCACCCCGGTTTCCCCCAAGAGCGACACCGGCGGCACGGCGCCGGGTTCCACCGCATCCCGCCCTGGCGCGGCCAGGAGGTTGACGCCGATCCCGATGGCCAGGTGCCCCCCCGGACCGCCAATCCCCTCCAGCAGGATGCCGGCCAGTTTGCCGCCGTTCAGCAGCACGTCGTTGGGCCATTTCAGCGCCAGCCCGGTTTCCGTCCCGGTAACCGAGGCCAGGGCGTCATAAAGCGCGAGAGCCGCCACGAAGGAACGCAGGGCCAGCTTGTCGGGGCTATCCTTGGGGCGGATGACCAGCGTCGCCGCGAAATTGCCCGCCGGATTGACCCAAGGCCGCCCCCGCCTGCCGCGCGCGGCGGTCTGGCGCAGGCCAAGAATCCATTCCGGTCCGCTTAGCCCGGCGGCAATCCGCGCCGCCTCGGCATTGGTGCTGTCCACTTCGGCCATCACCCGCCGTCGATAGCCCTCGGGCCAGTTCATGGCGCGCACCCCTGTTTCTTTGGTTTGCAAAATACCTCGGGGGAGTCGACCGAAGGGAGGCGGGGGCACGTTAAGGGCATGCCTTCGGCATGACGCCCCCCGCAACAGCACGCCCGCCGGGCGTGCTGCCACCGCATCAGTTCACCAGCGTCGCAGCCGCCGCCTGTGCGACGCCTTCGATGCCGAAGAGATTGACCACACCGACCACCATGATCACCGCCGACACCATCAGGAACCCCCAGAGAACCGGCGACTTGCCCCCGTCCAGCGCATCCTCGCGGTCCTGACCAAAGTACATGTAGTAGACGATCCGCAGGTAGTAGAAGGCGCCAATCACCGAGGCGACAACACCCGCCACCGCCAGCCAGGCCAGCCCGGCGTCATAGGCGGCGCGCAGGACGTAGAGCTTGCCGAAGAAGCCCACCAGCGGCGGCACACCGGCAAGGCTGAACAGCAGCACCAGCATCGCCAGCGCCTTGCCCGGTTCCTTGGTCGAATACATGCCCAGGCTCTGGATATCCGTCACCGGCTGACCATCACGTTCCATCGACAGGATGAAGGCAAAGGTGCCGACGTTCATGGTGACGTAGATCGCCATGTAGATCAGCATCGCCTGCACGCCCAGCTCGGTCCCGGCGGCCAGCCCCATCAGCGCATAACCCATGTGGGCAATCGAGGAATAGGCCATCAGGCGCTTGATGTCGCGCTGTCCGATCGCGGCGATCGCGCCCAGGAACATCGACAGGACCGACAAGAGCGCGATGACCTGCCCCCAGTCGCTGGTCGCCTCGCCAAAGGCATCGTGCATCAGGCGCGCAAACAAGGCCATCGCCGCCACCTTGGGCGCGGTGGCAAAGAAGGCGGTGACCGGCGTCGGAGAGCCTTCGTAGACGTCCGGCGTCCACATGTGGAAGGGCACGGCAGAGACCTTGAAGGCCAGGCCCGCGATCAGCATCGTCAGGCCGATGAGCAGGCCGACCGGCATGTTGCCATCGGTCGCGGTCTGGATGATGCCCGAGAACAGCGTGGTCCCGGCAAAGCCGTAGGTCAGCGAGGCACCATAGAGCAGCAGGCCCGAGGAGAGCGCACCCAGCACGAAGTACTTGAGACCCGCCTCGGTCGACTTGGCGCTGTCACGGCGCAGCGAGGCCACGACGTAAAGCGACAGAGACTGCAGCTCCAGCCCCATGTAAAGCGCCATCAGGTCACCGGCAGAGACCATCATCATCATGCCGACAACGGCCAGCGTGATGAGCAGCGGGTATTCGAACCGCAAGAGGCCGCGACGCTGCATGTAGCCTTCGCTCATCAGCAGCACGGCACCGGCGGAGACCAGGATCACCACCTTGGCAAAGCGCGCGAAGCCGTCGTTCACGAACATGCCGTTGAAGGCCACCTGCGTGCCCTCGCCGGTGGTTCCGATCCAGAAGGCCAGCGCCAGGAACAGCGCCGAGGTGATCCAGACCAGCAGCGGTGCCAGCTTGTCCTTGCCCGAGTAGACCGCGCCCACCAGCGCTGCCATCGCAAAGACCGACAGCAGGATTTCCGGCAGGATGATGTTCAGATCGGCCGAGATCATGTCCCGCTCTCCCTCAGTGTTCCGCGACGGCGACTTGCGTGTCGGCCTCTGTGCGGCCGGCAGCGGCAAGCGCCGTGTCGTATTTCGTCACCAGCGCCTCTACCGCGGGGCCGGTCCGGTCGAGGATCGGTGCCGGGTAGACACCCATCCAGATCGTCATGACCACCAGCGGCGCAAAGATCGCCTTTTCCCGGGTGGTCATGTCCTTGATGGTCTTCAGGCTTTCCTTGATCAGGTCGCCCATGACCACCCGGCGGTAAAGCCACAGCGCATAGGCCGCCGAGAGGATCACGCCAGTGGCCGCGCCCGCAGCCACCCAGGTATTGACCTGGAAAATGCCCATCAGCGTCAGGAATTCCCCGATAAAGCCGGAGGTCCCCGGCAGGCCGACGTTGGCCATCGTGAACAGCATGAAGATCAGCGCATAGGCCGGCATCCGGTTCACAAGACCGCCGTAGGCCTCGATCTCGCGCGTGTGCATCCGGTCATAGATCACGCCGACACAAAGGAAGAGCGCGCCCGAGATGAAGCCGTGCGAAATCATCTGGAAAATCGCCCCGTCCACGCCCTGCTGGTTGGCGGCAAATATCCCCATCGTCACGTAGCCCATGTGCGCGACGGACGAATAGGCGATGAGCTTTTTCATGTCTTCCTGCACCAGCGCCACCAGCGAGGTGTAGATGATCGCGATGACGCTCAGCGTGAAGACGAAGTTCGCCATCACGTCCGAACCGACCGGGAACATGGCCAGCGAGAAGCGCAGAAAGCCGTAGCCGCCCATTTTCAGCAGGATCGCCGCCAGAACGACCGACCCGGCGGTCGGCGCCTGAACGTGCGCCTCGGGCAGCCAGGTATGGACTGGCCACATCGGCATCTTGACCGCGAAGCTGGCGAAGAAGGCGATGAACAGCATGGTCTGCATGCCGCCGATGATCTGCACGCCCAGGATGCTGAAGCTCTCGGAGGCGAAGTTGTGCTTCAACAGCGAGACGTCGCAGCCGCCGATACAGGTGGTGCCCGCGTCGGAATACATCGCCACCATCGCCACCAGCATCAGCACCGAGCCGAGGAAGGTGTAGAGGAAGAACTTGAAGCTGGCGTAGATGCGATCCTTGCCGCCCCAGATGCCGATGATCAGGAACATCGGGATCAGGCCCGCCTCGAAGAAGAGGTAGAACAGGACCAGGTCCAGCGCCATGAAGACGCCCAGCATCAGAGTTTCCAGCACCAGGAAGGCGATCATGTATTCCTTGACCCGGTGGCTGACGTCCCAGCTGGCCGCGATGACCAGCGGCATCATGAAGGTGGTCAGCATGACGAAGAGCACGCTGATCCCGTCCACCCCCATCCGATAGCTCAGCCCCAGAAGCCATTCCCGCTCTTCCAGCATCTGGAACTCGGTATTGCCTGCGTCGAACTGGAACAGGATGAAGAGCGAGATGACGAAGGTCGCCGTCGTCGCAATCAGCGCAAGCCACTTGGCATTGCGTTGTGCCGCCGCGTCGTCGCCACGCAGGAACAGACCCAGGATCAGGGCCGCCAGCGCGGGCAGGAAGGTGACGATGGAAAGCAGGTTGCCCATTAGTGTGCCCCTCCGCTGAGCGTCATCCAGGTGATGAAGACCGCAATCCCGATCACCATCCAGAAGGCATAGGTAAAGATGTAACCGGACTGCGCCCGGCCTGCGAGCCGGGTGAAGAAGGGGATGATCCCCATTGCAAGGCCGTTGATGCCGCCCTTGATGATCGACTCGTCACCGCCCTTCCACAGGATGCGCCCCAGCGCAAAGGCGGGCCGGACGAAGAGGAAGTTGTAGATCTCGTCGATGTACCACTTGTTCAGCAGGAACAGGTACAGCGGGCGCTGGTTCTCGGCCAATTTGACCGGCAGCTTCGGGTTCACGATGTAGAACCAGAAGGCCACGACAAAGCCGATCACCATGGCGATGAAGGGCGAGACCTTGACCCATTTCGGCACATAGTGCGCGTCGTGCAGGACGTGGTTGTCCGCGCCCATGTAGATAGCTCCTGCCCCGGGAGCGGCGACCGCCGCATGATCGCCCGCCGGTGCGGCGTGATCGTCCCCGTAGTCGGCGGCCGGTGCGGCATGGTCGCCGGCGTCCGCCGCCGCCGCATGGCCCGCATCGGCGGCTTCGCCATGCTCTGCCGCCTCGGCGACCGGAATGCCGAAGAACTTGTTGACGTAGTCTTCCTTGCCGAAGAACGACCCGTACCAGATCATCCCCGAGAAGACCGCGCCAAGCGCCAGCACGGCCAGCGGGGCCAGCATGACGGTCGGGCTTTCGTGGGCATGCTCATGCGTGTGCTTGTCGCCGCGCGGCTTGCCGTAGAAGGTCAGGAACATCAGACGCCAGCTGTAGAAGCTGGTGAACAGGGCCGCGATGACCAGAGCCCAGAAGGCAAAGCCGCCGTTGGTGCCCGCGTAGGCGCTCTCGATCACGGCGTCCTTGGACAGGAACCCGGCAAAGCCGATGGTGGTCAGTGGGATGCCGACGCCGGTGATGGCCAGCGTGCCGATCATCATCGCCCAGAAGGTATAGGGCAGTTTCTTGCGCAGGCCGCCGTAGTTCCGCATGTCCTGCTCGTGGTGCATGCCGTGGATCACGGAACCGGCCCCCAGGAAGAGCATCGCCTTGAAGAAGGCATGCGTGAAGAGGTGGAACATGGCGACCGAGTAGACGCCCACGCCCGCCGCCACGAACATGTAGCCCAGCTGCGAACAGGTCGAATAGGCGATGACGCGCTTGATGTCGTTCTGTACCAGGCCCACGGTGGCGGCAAAGAAGGCCGTCGTGGCGCCCAGGAAGGTGATGAAACCGGTGGCGTTCGGCGCGAATTCCATGATCGGCGACATGCGGCAGACCAGGAAAACGCCTGCGGTGACCATCGTTGCGGCGTGGATCAGGGCCGACACGGGGGTCGGGCCTTCCATCGCGTCCGGAAGCCAGGTGTGCAGGATGAACTGCGCCGATTTGCCCATCGCGCCGATGAACAGCAGGAAGGCCACCAGCTCGGCCGCGTTCCAGCTGGTCCAGAGGAAGGTCAGCTGGGTTTCCGCCAGCTCGGGCGCGGCGGCAAAGATGTCGTCGAACTTGATGCTGTCGGTCAGGAAGAACAGCGCGAAGATCCCCAGCGCAAAGCCGAAGTCGCCGACCCGGTTGACCACGAAGGCCTTGATCGCGGCGGCATTGGCCGAGGGCTTGCGATAGTAGAAGCCGATCAGCAGGTAGGAGGCGACGCCCACGCCTTCCCAGCCAAAGAACATCTGCACCAGATTGTCCGAGGTCACCAGCATCAGCATGGCGAAGGTGAAGAACGACAGGTAGGCGAAGAAGCGTGGCTTGTAGCTCTCCTCGCCTTCCTTGAAGTTGTCGTCATGCGCCATATAGCCGAAGGAATACAGGTGCACGAGCGCCGAGACCGTGGTCACGACGATCAGCATGATCGAGGTCAGCCGGTCCAGCCGGATCGACCAGTCGGTCGACAGCGTGCCGCTTTCGATCCAGCGCATGATCTGTATGTGCTGGGTGTCCGGACCGTGGGTAAAGAAGGTGATCCAGGAAAAGGCACAGGCCAGGAACAGCAGGCCGGTGGTGATCCACTGGGCACCGCGGATGCCGGTCAGCTTCCAGCCAAAGCCCGCGATCAGGGCGCCCGCGAGGGGCGCAAAGAGGATGATGCTCTCCATGAGGCTTTAGCCTTTCATCACGTTGACGTCTTCCACGGCGATGGTGCCGCGGTTGCGGAAGAAGCAGACCAGGATCGCCAGGCCGATGGCGGCCTCGGCGGCGGCGACGGTCAGCACGAAGAGGGTAAAGACCTGCCCCACCAGGTCGCCCAGATGGGTCGAGAAGGCGACGAGGTTGATGTTCACTGCCAGCAGCATCAGCTCGATGCTCATCAGCAGGATGATGACGTTCTTGCGGTTCAGGAAGAGCCCGAAGATGCCGATGACGAAAAGCACCGCCGCCACCGTCAGGTAATGTTCCAATCCGATCATGTGCGTCCCTCCGGGCGTTTTGCCCGCTTTTGGTCTTCCAAATCGTGCCCCGCGCTGGTGCCGGGGCCCTCTTTCGCTCTTGTGGCCCGTCTCGCTGCGGGCCCTGCGGGGCCTTGCGCCCCCTGTCCCGGACCTGATCCGGGACCTCTTGTCTGTCTCTCCCGCGCCGGGCGGGTCATCCCAAAGGGCGGCGGAGGCCCCGCAGTTTCAGCCGGGCCAGCCGGTCCTCTGTCCAGACCTGCGCCCGCACCGGAAGCAGCAGCATGGCCCGCCGCAGGACCCAGGCACCGGCCACGATCTTGAAGGCCCAGAACCCGGCGTAGAGGACCAATCCCGTCGGGGACAGGACCACGTCCCAGAACCCGCTCAAAGCCCCTGCCCCGGTTTCACGTCCTTCAGCTCCATCGCCTTGGCCGGATCGCGGTACATCTGGGCCAGGATGTCCTGGCGCTTGACGTCCTGGCGGTGGCGCAGCGTCAGCACGATGGCACCGATCATGGCGACCAGCAGGATCAGGCCGGCCAGCTGGAACAGCAGGAAGTACTCGTCATAGAGGATCATCCCCAGCGCCTGGGTGTTGTGCATGCCCTCGGGCGTCGGCTGGGCCAGTTGGCCCGCCGCCATGTCCGAGGCCTGCCAGGCGCCAAAGGCCATCGCCAGCTGCATCAGGATCACCAGCCCGATCAGCAGGGCCAGCGGCATATAACGCGCCATTTCCGCCTTCAGCTCTGCGAAATCGACATCCAGCATCATGACGACGAACAGGAACAGCACCGCGACCGCGCCGACGTAGACGATGACCAGCAGCATGGCGACGAATTCCGCGCCCATCAGCACGAAGAGCCCCGCAGACGACAGGAAGGCCAGGATCAGCCAGAGCACCGAGTGCACCGGGTTGCGGCTGACCACGGTGAACAACCCGCCCGCGATGGCGCCGAGTGCGAAGAGGTAGAAGGCAAAGACCATCATGTCTCGTCATCCTTGTTTTCATTGATGACTTCGCGCGCAAGTTCCATTGCGCGGGTCATCGCCGGAATGCCTGCGAACATCGACATATGTCCAATGGTCTCGGCGATTTCTTCAGAGGTCGCGCCTGCCTCGAGCGCGTGGCGCACGGTCAGACGGAACGGTGTTTCGGCCTGCGCGCCCTGCATGGTCAGACCCGACAGGGTCAGCAGCAGGCGCGTCTTGGCGTCCAACCCCTGCTTGGAAATACCCTTGCCGAACCACATCTCCATCGCGTCCTTGGACATGGTCGGCCAGAGCTTTTCAAAGCCCTTGGGGTCAAAACTGCTCATGGCCGGATTGAAGGCCTTGGCCATTTCCTGGGCCTGGGCCATCATCAGCTCGAAGGGGGTCTTGTTCTCGCTCATGTCCGGCCCTCCTTGGCGGCCAGCGCCTTATCGACAGAGTTGTCGATCCGCCGGCTCAGTATATCGACCATGGCTGTGGCGCGATCCGACCAGTCGGACAGGGCTTGCGCCTTGTGTTCAGCGGCCTTCAGAAAACCGTCGAGGCGCGTGTGCGTCTTGCTCATTGGCCGCCCTCCCCGTCGGGACAGGCACCAAAGACCGTGACCCGCGCGGACAGCCAGTTCTGGCCGTCAATCTTGCGCGGTTCGAGGATCGAAACCGCCTCGATCCCATCCCGCTGGAATGGCGCGACATTGGCCAGCCCTTCAGCCTTGCCGGTAAAAGACGCCCCCCAGTCCTGCATCAGGCGGCCAAAGATGGCCCCGACCATTTCGGTCTGGTCCGGCGCCCCCACGGTCATGAAGCAACTGCAGAACCCGTCGTGCGCGCGAAGGCTGAGAAATGCCTCGGGCGGCAGGTGCCAACCCTGCTCTATCCGTTCCAGGCCGGCCGCCTCTGCCTTTGCGTCAAAGGCCGCAAAATCCGGCGCCGCGGCCATGCAGACCGAGGAAAAAACCTCGGCGCGCTTGTCCAGCCATTCCGGACCGCCCTCGACAATCGTCTGGGCGCCCGTGGCCGGGGCGGCAAGGATAAGTATGATGGCGGCGGCTCTGATCATCTCGGGTCAGCGGTACGGGGCGTCCAGTTCGAGGTTGCGGGCAATTTCGGCTTCCCAGCGTTCGCCGTTTTCCAGCAGCTTGGCCTTGTCGTAGTAAAGTTCTTCGCGGGTTTCGGTCGAGAACTCGAAGTTCGGGCCTTCGACGATCGCATCCACCGGGCAGGCTTCCTGGCAGAAGCCACAGTAGATGCATTTCGTCATGTCGATGTCGTAGCGCGTGGTACGGCGGCTGCCGTCGTCACGCGGCTCGGCGTCGATGGTGATGGCCTGCGCCGGGCAGATCGCCTCGCAGAGCTTGCAGGCAATGCAGCGTTCCTCGCCGTTGGGATAGCGGCGCAGCGCGTGTTCGCCGCGGAACCTGGGGCTCAGCGGGCCTTTCTCGTGCGGGTAGTTCACCGTGGCCTTGGGCGCGAAGAAGTATTTCAGGCCCAGCTGAAACCCCTTCACGAAATCCGCGAGCAGAAAGTATTTCGCGGCCCGGCCGTAGTCGATGGTCGCCATTCTATCCTTGCTCCTGTGCCAGCTTGTGCAATTCGGCCTCCAGCTTTGCGGCCGTGGGCGCATCCGTCCCCGGATCGCCCTGCTCATCGTATTCCTTGGTTGCCTCGGGGCCGGATGTCTCCGGCGCCGGATCGGCCTGTTCGGCGCGCGCGGCCTCGGCCGCCTGCATGTCCGCCGCCCAGCGAAAGATCGCGGCGGCAATCTCCGTGGCCTGCGGCATCAGATTTCCGTCGCTGTCCACGTCCGGCAGCCCGGTGTCGCGGACGACGAAATCACCGAGATCGATCATGTCGATGTATTTCGCATCCAGGATCGCGCTCTTGAGGTCAGACATGGCGCCCTCCCCTCAGCTGGCTGTCCGAAACGATATGTTTCCGAAACGTCACCAATTCAGCCCCCGGTCACCCAGCGGGCATAGCCGTCGAAGAACCAGCCGAATTTCGCGGCGAAGGCAACGAAGACCACCCAGACCAGCGAGAACGGCAGGAAGACCTTCCAGCCAAGGCGCATCAACTGGTCGTAGCGGTAACGCGGCGTGATCGCCTTCACCATCGCGAAGATGAAGAAGAAGAACGCCATCTTGCCGACCATCCACAGTGCCCCGTCCGGCAGACCCGGGATCGGCGACAGCCAGCCGCCGAAGAACAGCAGCGTGGTCAGCGCACACATCAGGAAGATGGCGATGTATTCACCGGCCATGAACAGCAGGAAGGGCGTTGCCGAATATTCCACCTGGTAACCGGCCACCAGTTCCGATTCCGCCTCCGGCAGGTCGAAGGGCGGGCGGTTGGTCTCGGCCAGGGCCGAGATGAAGAACAGGAAGACCATCGGGAAATGCGGCAGCCAGTACCAGCTGAAGAAACCATAAGCGCCGTCCTGCGCGTCCACGATGTCACCGAAGTTCATCGATCCGGTCGAGATGATGACACCGATGATGATCAGGCCGATGGAGACCTCGTAGGAGATCATCTGTGCCGCCGAGCGCAGCGACCCGAGGAAGGGGTATTTCGAGTTCGAGGCCCAGCCCCCCATGATCACGCCGTAAACCTCGAGCGAGGACACCGCGAAGACATAGAGGATCGCCACGTTGATGTCGGACAGGACCCAAGTGTCGCCGAAGGGGATCACCGCCCAGGCGATCATCGCCAACACGAAACTTGTCAGCGGTGCCAGCATGAAGACCGTTCGGTCCGACCCTGCCGGGATCACCACTTCCTTGACGACGTATTTCAGCGCGTCGGCCACGGTCTGCAGCAGGCCGTAGATGCCCACCACGTTCGGACCGCGCCGCATCTGGACCGCGGCCCAGATCTTGCGGTCGCCGTAGACGAGGAAGAGCAGCGACACCATCACGAAGCCCAGCACCGCAAGGCATTGCGCGAAGATGATGACAAAGGTGCCCAGAGGCGTGGCGAAGAAGTTTTCCATCAGGTCCTCACACCATCGGTATTCCGTTCTCGGCACAGGCCAGCGCCGCCACTTCGGCGTCGATGGTCTTGAGCCCTGGGGGCAGCGCTGCCGAGATGGTGTAAACCGCATCTCCACGCCATAGGCCACCCTCTTCGTAAACGGTCGTGCGCAAATGACGCGCAAAACCGTAACCCCGGATCAGCGCGTATTGCGCGGCTGCGCATTCGGCATAATCCTTCACGTCGCCCTCGTCGCGGGCGCCGCGCATCTCGACCTCGAACTGCACCAGATCGCCATCCAGAAGCCGGGTTTCGATCCCGGCATAGCTGGGCGTGAAAGGCGCGTCAGAGGCGGCCTCTTCGGTGCAGGCCGACAGCCCGGTGGCAATCACCAGAAGTGTTATGATCGCCAGTCCGCGCAAGTTATTGCGCCGCCAGCGGCGCCGCGGCGCGGTCGCGCGCCTGTTTCGACAGTTCCGCCATCAGCTCGGAGGCGCGGGCAATCGGATTGGTCAGGTAGAAGTCGCGCACCGCGTACCGGAAATCGGCCTCTCCCAGCTTGCCCGCATCCAGCGGCTGCCACTCGTTTTCCGGCACGTCGTCGATCTGCTGCAGGTGCGGCACATCCTTGACCAGAGCCTGGCGCAGTTGCGCGAGGCTGTCCCAGGGCAGTTGCGCGCCAACCTCGGCAGAGAGCGCCCGCAGGATGGCCCAGTTTTCCTTGGCCTCGCCCGGGGCGAACCCGCTACGCAGCGCGATTTGGGGGCGGCCCTCGGTGTTGACGAAAAGGCCCTGTTCCTCGGTGTAGGCAGCAGCCGGCAGGATCACGTCGGCGCGATGTGCGCCCCGGTCGCCGTGCGAGCCCTGGTAGATCACGAAAGCGCCTTCGCCGATCTCGACCTCGTCCGCGCCGAGATTGTAGATCACGTCAGCGGACTGAACCGCCTCCATGCCATTGTCGTTCACCGCGCCCACGTCCAGCGCGCCCACGCGGCTGGCCGCCGTGTGCAGGACCAGCATCCGGCCCGACAGCGCCATGCAGGCGCCCAGCACCGCGGCGCCGTCCGCCTCGTTCAGGGCGCCCTGCCCGACGATCACGATGGCATCGTCACCGGCCGTCAGCCGGGACAGTGCATCTCGACCCGTGCCGCAGTCCTCGACGTCATAGGTCAGGTCGACCGCGGGGCCGACGCGCTTGACCTTGGCTCCATTGGCCCAGGCCTTGCGGATACGGGCGTTCAGCACCGGCGCCTCGTCGCGCGGGTTGGTTCCGACCAGGATGATCTCAACTGCCGTGTCGATCTCTTCGATGGCGACATTGCCGACATAGCCGGACCGGTTGCCAGCGGGCAGCTTGGCCCCGTCAGTCCGGCTTTCGACGGCACCGCCCTGCCCTTCGACCAGCGTTTTCAGCGAGTAGATCGCCTCGACCGGGGCAAGATCGCCGACGATCCCGGCCAGCTTTTCGGCGCCCTTGATCGCCTTGGCGGCAACCCCCAGCGCCTCGGGCCAGCTTGCGGGACGCAGTTTGCCGTTTTCGCGCACATAGGGGCGATCCAGACGCTGGCGGCGCAGCCCGTCCCAGACAAAGCGCGTCTTGTCGGAAATCCATTCCTCGTTCACGCCGTCATGGTTGCGCGGCAGGATCCGCATGACTTCGCGGCCCTTGGTATCGACCCGGATGCTGGACCCAAGCGCATCCATCACGTCGATGGTCTCTGTCTTGGTCAGCTCCCAGGGACGCGCGGTAAAGGCGTAGGGCTTCGACACCAGCGCGCCCACCGGGCACAGGTCGATGATGTTGCCCTGCAGGTTCGAATCGAGCGTCTCGTTCAGGTACGAGGTGATCTCCGCATCCTCGCCCCGGCCGGTCTGACCCATCTGGGTGATGCCCGCGACCTCTGTCGTGAAGCGCACGCAGCGGGTGCAGGAAATGCAGCGCGTCATGTGGGTTTCGACCAGCGGACCCAGGTCCAGATCATCCACCGCGCGCTTGGCCTCGCGGAACCGGCTGAAATCGACGCCATAGGCCATCGCCTGGTCCTGCAGGTCGCATTCGCCGCCCTGGTCGCAGATCGGACAATCCAGCGGGTGGTTGATGAGCAGGAACTCCATCACCCCCTCGCGGGCCTTCTTGACCATCGGCGAGTTTGTCTTGATTTCCGGCGGTTCACCGTTGCGGCCCGGGCGCATGTCACGCACCTGCATCGCGCAGGAGGCGGCGGGCTTGGGCGGGCCACCCACGACCTCGACAAGGCACATGCGGCAGTTGCCGGCAATCGACAGACGTTCGTGGTAGCAGAAGCGAGGAACTTCGATCCCGGCCTCTTCACAGGCCTGGATCAGGGTCATGGCCCCGTCCACCTCAATCTCCTGCCCGTCGATGATGATCTTTCGCGTATCGGACATGCCTGAGCCTCTCCCGTTCTTCGGCTGGCAGCGCCCGCTGGCAGGCAGGCCGCAGTCCTCGGGGTTCTATCGTGGTCCGCCGGACGTTACCAGATGCAGGTGCAGCGAAAAGGCAGGAAAAAACGACGCGGCGCACGAGTTTTCCCCGCACACCGCGCCATTGTGATCACAAAAGTTGAATGTGTACCGCCTGTTAGCGGCCCGGACGCGACTCAGCGCAGGAAGTAACCGACAGGCCCGCCGCGCGAAATGTCGTCCCGACCGAACTTGCACAGGGCGCGCGTGTCCTTGGGATTGACCCCCTTTGAGGCCAGCCAGGTCTCGGCCTTGCCGCGCATCCGTTTCTTTTCCTTGTCGGACTTCACATAGTCGTCGATCTCGGTCTCGGAGTAGCCCAGGGCCTTGGCGCGTTTCTCAAGCGCCTTGATCTGGCGATACGCCCGCACCATGCGCGGCTGCAGGTCGTCGCAATTCTTGCGGATCTCGTCCGCGATCGCGATCGCCATCAGACCGTCGTCAATTTCGCTGACCTCGCGCAGGGGCGGCTTGGCCACGGCCGGCAGGGCCAGGGTCATGCAGACGATGGAAGTGAGAATCAGGCGCATACGCGGCTCTCCGTTTTCAGACTGGTGCCCTTGAGGTGGGGGCAGAGGGGGCGGATATTCAATATCCGGCCCCCGCAGGCCTCTGTTTCGGCAAGGATCCACGCATCCGGCGCCCCCTTGCGCGCCTCAGGCCGCCTCGTCGTGACAGCTCCCCCGGAAAGTCAGGGTGTTGTCCACGATGCGCAGGCTCTGCCCGTCGGCATCCGGCGCAACGGTCCAGTCGATCTCGGAGGTGCCGAAATACTGGATACAGTGCTGCTTCGCCTTGTAATCTGCCGCAGCGCGCGCGCCCTCCACCGATTTCGATACCTGGTGAACCGTCACGGCAAAGACCTGCCGGTTCTTGCGTTCGGTCTTTACCACCGTGCGAAAGCGCTGACCGTCGAACATCGGCTGGTCCGACTTGAAGATCCCGGCGCGACCGCAGCCCCCGAGTGTGGCCGCGAGGGCCAGAATGCACAACACGCGAGTCATCATCTTATTGGCCTCCCCGGCACAGTACCTCGAACTCGGCTGCCTTGGCCGTCACCCCGGCCAGAATCGTGGTCAGGGCGCGCGCATCGCGACACCCGGCCTTGGCGGCAAAGGCTCCGGCGGCCTGGATCTGTGCCTGCGCGGGAACCACCCCGGCAACCGTGGTCACGCTGACATAGGCCTGCAGCGCCTGGGCAGAGCCCGATCCGTCACGGGCCTGCATCGTCACCGCGCGGCGCTGAATATCGCCCACGAAGCTCTTGGAGCGGACGGTTTCCGCCTGCGCCACGGGCGCCAGCGCCGCGATCAGCACCGCCGTTCCCAAAATCCGTTTCATCATTCCAACCCGTGTCTTTTCTGCTCGCATCGCGCGCCCGCCACACCCGGCCCACGCGTGCCGCGCACTGTCGCGCCTGCGGGGCAAGAGGTCAAGGAGCGGGCGCCCCGCCCCGTGAGCGACGGCCTGCCACGATGACGGCAACCGAAGGAAACATGGGCAAGGCACAACTGGCGTCACACGGTCTCGGGCGTACAGTGCCTTGCACGCCACATCTGCGCCTGCGGCAAGTAGGACCAGCCAAAGGCCGCATCCGTGTCGCCCTGCGTCTTGCGCATCTCCAGTCGTTCCAGCGCTTCGTCCAGCGTCGGCTGATGTCCCTCGGGCACCCACCACATGACGAAATGCTGGTCGCCCATGATCTCGAACCACTCGGTGCGGCGGTCGTAGAACTGCTTGTGGATGGTGCCCCAGACAAAGCGTTCCAGGCTTTCCACGTCCTCCCATACCGTCAGGTTGGACACGAACTGCGGGTCGCCGTCGATCTTGGCTTCGGTGTTTCCTGTGCCCGGCTCGCCCGAGCCTTCCATCATCCAGACAAAGCCCGGCATCCGCTTGCCCAGCCCGTTGATCCGGTCGAGGTTGTCCATGAATTCCGCCACGCGCGGGTCGTCCGTGGGGGCCAGAAGGCGCCCGATGTTCAATTCCGCCAGGTGCATGTGATGTCCTTTCTGAAATCAAGTCGGCCAATCGGCCCGCAAGCTGTAGCGCGCGGCCCCTGCCACGCCCAATGAATTATCCCGATGCGCCCCATCGCGCCCGGGCATGGGTCCAGCCGAAGGCCGCGTCGCTCTCTCCTGTTTTTGCCAACTGCTGCAGCTTGTCCGCCGCCTCCGCGATCCCGGGCCGGTGGCCTTCGGGCACCCACCACATCACCAGCCGCAGCCCCTGCCCCGCAGCATCGAACCATTCCGCGCGCCGGTCGTAGAACCGCCGGTGCACGGTCTGCCAGACGAAATGTTCGAGGCTCGGCAGGTCGCGCCAGACCGACAAGGTCGACGCGGTCCGGGATTGCCGCCAAGCGGACCACCCGGATCGGTCTGCGCCGCATCCATCTCGGCTTCGGCCATGTGCCAGACATAACCGGGGCTGCGTTCCGCGACGGCAAAGACCCTGTCCAGGTTGTCACTAAATTCGGCGATGCGCGGATCTTCCCAGTCGTATCGCAGGATGCCGATGTTGAACTCGGCCAGGTGCCAGCCGGTCACCAGCCGTCTTTCCAGCACAGGTCGACAAAGGACCACTCGCCCTGCCACTCATGTGCGTCCCCGGGCGCAGATCGGACTGTCAGCCCGTAGTGCCTGCAAAAGGCGATGCCGACCTTGCGCGCCAGCACCTTATCGCCCGGACCGATCTGGGGGTCTTGGTTGGTCCGCACAACAAGGCGGCTCTGCTCGATCCATTCCTTTTGCGGCAGCCCCGTGTCCGGCGCGTCACGCACCGTCTCGGTCTCGTAGAGGCCGAACCACACGTCGAAGGATCGCCTGTTGTAGATCACCTCATCACTGATTTCATAGGGCATCTTGCCCTGCGCCAGCGCGGTTGACGCCAAAAGCAGAAAGCCTCCCGCCATTTGGCAGGAGGCCCTGATAACATCCGAGAAGACCACGATTATTCCGCGGCGACGGCGCTGAGACGTCCGGTCTTCTGCGCCTTGATGCGGTCCTCGATTTCGTCGCGGAAGTTGCGGATCAGGCCCTGGATCGGCCAGGCCGCCGCATCGCCGAGCGCGCAGATCGTGTGGCCCTCGACCTGCTTGGTCACGTCCCAGAGCATGTCGATCTCTTCCTCGTCGGCCTCGCCCTTTACCAGGCGCTCCATCACCCGCATCATCCAGCCGGTGCCTTCGCGGCACGGGGTGCACTGGCCACAGCTTTCGTGCTTGTAGAACTTGGCCAGGCGCCAGATCGCCTTGATGATGTCGGTGTCCTTGTCCATCACGATCACCGCCGCCGTGCCCAAACCCGAGCCCAGCTCGCCGCGCAGGTAGTCGAAGTCCATGATCGCGTCGCGCATCTTTTCGCCGCGCACACAAGGCACCGAAGATCCGCCGGGGATCACCGCCTTGAGGTTGTCCCAGCCGCCGCGAATACCGCCGCAGTGCTTTTCGATCAGCTCCTCAAAGCTGATCGACATGGCCTCTTCGACGACGCAGGGGTTGTTGACGTGGCCGGACACCGCGAACAGCTTGGTGCCCTTGTTGTTGTCACGCCCGAAGGACGAAAACCATTCCGCGCCACGGCGCAGGATCGTCGGCACGACCGCGATGGATTCGACGTTGTTCACCGTGGTCGGGCAGCCATAGAGACCCGCGCCCGCCGGGAACGGCGGCTTCATCCGGGGCATGCCCTTCTTGCCTTCGAGGCTTTCCAGCAGCGCGGTTTCCTCGCCGCAGATGTAGGCGCCCGCACCGTGATGCAGGAAAAGTTCGAAATCCCAGCCCGATCCGGCGGCGTTCTTGCCCAGAAGACCGGCGTCATAAGCCTCGTCAATGGCGGCCTGCAGGGCCTCACGCTCGCGGATATATTCGCCGCGGATATAGATGTAGCAGGCATGGGCCTGCATGGCGAAGCTGGCGATCAGGCAGCCTTCGATCAGCGTATGCGGATCGTGGCGCATGATCTCGCGGTCCTTGCAGGTGCCCGGCTCGGACTCGTCGGCATTGACCACCAGGTAGGCCGGACGCCCATCCGATTCCTTGGGCATGAAAGACCATTTCAGGCCGGTCGGGAAACCGGCGCCACCGCGACCGCGCAGGCCCGAGGCCTTCATCTCCTCGATGATCCAGTCGCGCCCCTTGGCGATCAGATCCTTTGTCCCGTCCCAGTGGCCACGCTTTTTCGCGCCGTCGAGGGTGCGGTCATGCATGCCGTAGAGGTTGGTAAAGATCCGGTCCTGGTCAGCTAGCATCTCTCAATCCTTGTGTTCCTGGCGCTCCCGCCAGAGCCCGTATAACATCCACAGCGCCCAGACAAAGCCACCAATTGCAGCAAGGTCGAAAAGCGCGCGCCAGCGGTGGCTCAGGTCCACCGCCGCGCCGATCACATTGGCCGCGACCCAGCCGAGAGCCGTCCCGACGATCACCAGCGCAATCGCGCGGCCTCTCCGGTTGTAGTCCTGGTTCCCGGCCATTGCCGCCCGTGCCTTATTTCACAAGTTCGGCGGCCTGCGCCACCCAGCCATTGCGCGAGGCCCGGCCGCGCACACCCGCCAGGTTCTCGTCGACCCAGGCGACGTTTTCCTCGGTCCAGCCGGCGATCTGTGAGAAATGATAGATGCCTTCGGCGTTCAGCGCCTCGGCCAGCTTGGGGCCGACCCCGTTCAGGACGGTCAGGTCGTCCGCTTCGCCCTTGGGCGCCTTCAATGCAGCGGGTTTGACCATCGCGGGTTCTGCGGCGGCCTCCGTTTCCGGCGCGGGCGCAACAGTGGGTGCGGCCTCAGGCGCGGTCTCGGCTTTCTCGGGGGCAGCCTCGGGGGCCGGAGCCAGTTCCACCACAGGTTCCGCAACGGTTTCTGCCACGGGTTCCTCGATAGTCACCTCGGGCTCGGCCACCGGCTCTGCCGTGGCCTCGACGACGACGGTTTCCGCCACGTCGTCAACCGGGGCAGCCTCTTCGGTGGTCGTCACCGAGGCTGCGACCGTCACGCCACCCATCGGCGTGCAGATCGAGCCGAAGCCCGCCGGCATTCCGGTCCAGGGCATCATGGCCAGTTTCATCATCCCCTGGCTGGCTTCCATCGCAAAACGAGTCTGCAACTGCATCATGCGCATCAGCGGGGTAAAGTCGGGTGTCATCGAAAAGATCGGGGTCGTCATGGTCACGTTCTCGCTCCACTAAACGGGCGCAGCATCCTGCGCGTGTCTTAGCGCCGTTCCTCCCCAACAGTGCCGGTGCCACGCCTGACATACTGCGCCGCGGCACGCAAGACATGGCGTTGTCGCAGCCCCTTTTCAGGGGCCGCGACCGCCGGTTTGACCACTCTGTGACCAGCAATTCCCTTGGGATCAGTAGCCGGGCTTATACGTCCAGCTGCCCTTGCGCGAGGCCAGTTCCGCCTCGCCAGCCAGCACCGTCCCTGTCTTCACCAGCGGTGCAGCTGACTGCTCGGAAGGGGCTGGGGTGGGTGCCGGTTCGGGCGATGGAGCGGGCGCCTCTGCCGGGGCCGGTTCCGCCTCGGCGGTGCTGTCGGCGCTGTAGGTCCAGTTGCCCTTACGGCTGGCAAGGTCTTCCTCGCCGGGCAGGGCACCACTGGGTTTGACCAGCGATCCGGTGTCCGCGCTCTCGGCTGCGGCGGGCGCCTGTTCAGGCTCGGGGGCCGTCTCTGGTTGCGGCGCCGGGGCAGCCCTGGGCGGTGGCGTGGGCCGCGCGGCGGGTGCCGGGGCCTCTGCCGCGCCGGCACAGAACAGCTTGGAGAACAGCAGGCCAAGCACGACGAGCGTGGCCCCTCCTGCAAAGACCGCCTGGATCACGCGCCAGTCGCCCAGCGTCAACAGCAATACGAATACAAGAAAGGCGGCCAAAGCCGCCAATCCCCAACTCAACTGACCGCAGTTCCCCTGCTCAGTCCGATCCCCCATGACATTCCTCCCTGTCGCCGATATCCGGTCCTGTCTGGACCGGAGTATCACGAAAAAAGGTGTCCGGGGCTATCAGACTTTAGGACCGCGCCGCCAGCTCCTTGGCCTGCGCCACCCATTCGTCGCGCGTGGCCCGGCCCTTGAAGCCTTCCAGATTGTCATCGACCCAGGCCAGTTCCTTGTCGGTCCAGGCGGCAACCTGGTCGAAGTGGTAGAAGCCCAGCGAGTTGAGCAGCTTTTCCAGCTTGGGTCCGACGCCCTTGATTTCCTTAAGGTCATCGGCCTTGCCCTCGCGCGGGGCATCAAGACCCACGGGCTTGTCCTCTGCCGAAGGAGCGGCCGGCTCTGCCGCGGGCTTGTCCTCCGCTTCGGGCGCCTCGTAGCGCCAGCTGCCCTTGCGGCTGGACAGGTCGTCCTGCCCCGGCAGCGGCGTGCTGGGCTGGACCAGCGCCTGCTCGACCTCGGCGGGTGCCTTGGCGACCTTCTCCGGCTTGGGCGCGGGCTTGGCCGGTTGCGGGGCCTCCTTGGCCGGGACATGTGCCTCGGGGGCGTCCGGCTGGCTGCCACGGGTGCCGGACTGGTCGTTCCAGGGCGCCGCCAGCGGCACCTCGGTGCCGTCGATGCGCTTGATCGTGTCGCCGATGTCATCGGCCAGCTGCGCGCTGGCGTTCAGCTTGATCGAGCCGTTCACGAATTCGGTCAGCGTGGTGATGCCCGGCTTGGGTTCCGAGGCGAAACGGCCGTTCTGCGGCCCCACCGTGGGCACCTCGCCCCGCGCCAGCGCGTCGAGCAGATCGCGCAGCTTTTCCGCGGTCAGGTCCTCGTAATAGTCCTTGCCGATCTGGGCCATCGGCGCGTTGGTGCAGGCGCCCAGGCATTCCACCTCTTCCCAGCTGAACTTGCCGTCCTCCGACAAGGCGTGCGGCTTGTCGGCGATCTTTTCGCGGCAGACGGCGATCAAGTCCTCGGCACCGCAGATCATGCACGACGTCGTGCCGCAGATCTGGATATGCGCCAGCGAGCCGACCGGCTGCAGCTGAAACATGAAGTAGAAGCTGGCCACTTCGAGCGCGCGGATATAGGCCATGCCCAGCATGTCGGCGACATGTTCGATCGCCGGACGGGTCAGCCAGCCTTCCTGTTCCTGCGCCCGCCACAGCAGCGGTATGATCGCGCTGGCCTGGCGGCCCTCGGGATACTTGGTGATCTGCTCGCGCGCCCAGGCCAGGTTGGCGGGCGTAAAAGCAAAACTATCGGGCTGTTCGGGGTGCAGTCGGCGCAGCATGGCTTTCGGCTTTCCGTCTTACGTCCGGCGCCAGGGCGCGGCGCCTCGGGTTTCAATCTTGCATCCAGTCCGGCCTCGGGGGCCGGTCACGTCACGTTGCCGCCTCGGGCGCGGGCTCTGTCTTGGGGGCGCAGGCGCCGGTCTGAAGGCGCACACCGCCGTTCGACAGCGGCACGGCCTGTTTCTGTTCGACCTTGTACTGCGAGATGGTCACCACCTTTTCGCGCGGCATCCCGGTCTGCAGCTCCACGGGCAGATAATCGCTTTCGTTCACGAGGTCACAACCGATCGAGGCCACCGCCGCATCAAAGGCCGCAAGGTCTTCTTCGGTGACGCCCTCGGGCAGGAAACAGCCCGAAACCAGTCCCGTCGCGACCAGGGCAAAAGCGTATCTCTTCATCGTGTCGTCCCTCGTAAAAGGCCGCGCGGCGGCGGCCCATCTTTCCCCGTCAGGGGCAATTCACCAGATGCGCCTTGCCGGCGGCGCGGTCCAGAACGATCAGGCCCTGGTCCATCATGATCTCTGCGGTATCCTCGGTCACTTCGCCAATGGCGTCGATCAGGCCTTCGGTCATCTCGCCGTCATAGACCGCCTCTTCGGCGACGTGGCGCGCCAGTACGGCCAGAAAGGCGTCCTCGCCGGTGCGCATGTCCAGCACGCAGCCGAATTCCTTCATCGTCTGCGTCACCGCCGGGATAAAGACGGAGGGCGGCAGCGCCTCGATGGCCTCGACAAAGGCCTTTTCGCCGCGCGCCCTGGAGAGCGTCGCCCGGGAGGCGGATGCCGCTGCCTTGGGGCCGAGGATCGGAAGGCAGCGTTCCATCACCAGGAAACGGTCGTCCGGGCCTTCGTCGACTTCACAGTAGAACGCATGACCGCCATTGCGGACCAGCAGACCATCGTCGATGCCGCCCAGGATTTCATAGCCGCGCTCTTCCTGGAAGATGGGCAGATCCTGAGCGAGCGCCGGCGTCACCGCCAGCGCGCAAAGCGCGATCAGCGCTCTCACCGGTCGATCTCCCCGAAAACGACGTCCATCGTCCCGATGATCGCCGCGACGTCGGCCAGCTGGTGGCCCTTGGCGACATGGTCCATCGCCTGCAGGTGCAGGTAACCCGGCGCGCGGATCTTGGAGCGGTAGGGCCGGTTCGACCCATCGGCAACGAGGTAGACGCCAAACTCTCCCTTGGGGGCCTCGACGGCGCAGTAGACCTCGCCCTCGGGGACGTGGAAACCCTCGGTGTAGAGCTTGAAGTGATGGATCAGCGCTTCCATCGAGGTCTTCATCTCGCCGCGTTTCGGCGGGGTGATCTTGCCGCGGGCCAGGACGTCGCCCTGCCCTTCGGGCGCGCGCAGCTTCTCGATGGCCTGCAGGATGATCTTCACGCTCTCGCGCATCTCGGCCATGCGGCAGAGGTAGCGGTCATAGCAGTCGCCGTTCTTGCCGACCGGGATCTTGAAGTCGAACTCGTCGTAGCACTCGTAGGGCTGCGCGCGGCGCAGGTCCCAGGCAAGGCCCGAGCCACGCACCATGACGCCGGAGAAACCCCATTCGTTGATCTCTTCCTCGGTCACGACGCCGATGTCGGCGTTGCGCTGCTTGAAGATGCGGTTTTCGGTCAGCAGGTCGTCGATGTCCTGCAGCTTGGCCGGGAATTCCTTGGCCCAGGTCTCGATGTCGTCGATCAGCGCGGGCGGCAGATCCTGGTGCACGCCCCCGGGCCGGAAATAGGCCGAGTGCAGGCGCGCGCCACAGGCCCGCTCATAGAAGACCATCAGCTTTTCGCGTTCCTCGAAGCCCCAGAGCGGCGGCGTCAGCGCGCCCACGTCCATCGCCTGCGTGGTCACGTTCAGCAGGTGGTTCAGGACACGGCCGATTTCCGAGTAGAGCACGCGGATCAGCGAACCCCGGCGCGGCACCTCGACCCCGGTCAGCTTTTCGATGGCCAGGCACCAGGCGTGTTCCTGGTTCATCGGCGCAACGTAGTCGAGACGGTCGAAATACGGCAGGTTCTGCAGGTATGTCCTGCTTTCCATCAGTTTTTCGGTGCCACGGTGCAGCAGGCCGATATGCGGGTCGCAGCGTTCCACGATCTCGCCGTCCAGCTCCAGCACGAGGCGCAGCACGCCGTGCGCCGCCGGGTGCTGGGGCCCGAAGTTGATGTTGAAGTTGCGGATCTTCTGTTCACCCGTCAGGGCGTCTTCGAAGCCTTTGGAGCCGTCCATCACGCGCGACCTCCGTCAATCTGATCCTTGAACGCCATGACCCAGAGCAGGATCAACGCCACAAGCGGGAAGATGGCGAAAATCGCCACCCAGTTGGGAATGCCAAAACGCGGCAGGAGCTTCCAGAATGGCACGACCACCAGTGCGCCGATGACAATCAGCCACAACAGACCGCCGCCACCAAAGCCCCAGCCGCCCATCATGCCTTTTCTTCCGTCTTCTCATCGCCGGGCAGCACGTATTGTGCCCCCTCCCACGGCGACATGAAATCGAACTGGCGGTATTCCTGCACCAGGCTCACCGGTTCGTAGACGACGCGCTTTTGCTCTTCGTCGTAACGCACCTCGGTATAGCCCGTGGTCGGGAAATCCTTGCGCAGCGGAAAACCGCGGAACCCGTAGTCCGTCAGGATGCGGCGCAGGTCCGGATGGCCGGCAAAGAGAATGCCGAACATGTCGAAGACCTCGCGCTCGAACCAGTTGGCCGAGGGGTGCACCGACACGATCGACGGCACCATCTCGTCCTCGCGGATCGCCACGCGCAGGCGGATGCGGTGGTTCTGGTACATCGACAGGAAATGATAGACCACGTCGAACCGCTTGGGCCGCTCGGGGTAGTCCACCGCCGTGATGTCCACCAAGGTCGAGAACTTGCAGGTCGGGTCGGTCTTCAGGAACTCGACGAAACCGCGGATGTTCGAGGGCGCCACGTCGACGTTCAGCTCGCCATGCGTGACGTCCCAGCCGATCACGCAGTCGGGACGCTTGGCCTCGATATGGCCACCCAGTTCGTTCAGCAAATCGCTCATCGCACCAATGTCCCCGTCCGGCGGATCTTTTTCTGCAACGCCATGATGCCGTAGACCAGCGCCTCTGCCGTCGGCGGGCAGCCGGGCACATAGACATCCACCGGCACGACGCGGTCACAGCCGCGCACCACGCTGTAGGAATAGTGGTAGTAGCCGCCGCCGTTGGCACAGGACCCCATCGAGATCACGTAGCGCGGTTCCGGCATCTGGTCGTAGACCTTGCGCAGCGCCGGGGCCATCTTGTTGGTCAGCGTGCCGGCCACGATCATCAGGTCGGACTGGCGCGGGGAAGCGCGCGGCGCGGTGCCGAACCGCTCCAGGTCATAACGCGGCATCGAGGAGTGCATCATCTCGACCGCGCAGCAGGCCAGGCCAAAAGTCATCCAGTGCAAGCTGCCGGTGCGCGCCCAGTTGATGATGTCCTCGGTCGAGGTCAGCAGGAACCCCTTGTCCTGCAGCTCGCGGTTGAGGGTCTGGGTCGCGACCTCGCGGTCACCGCCAGCGGTGTTCGACCCGTAGGGCGACAGCGCGGAGGGGCCCGACTTCACACGCGGCCCCTGTTGGCCGTCACCCTGCACATCGGTGACAAGCGCCTTGTCGTCGGTCACTCCCATTCCAGTGCCCCCTTCTTCCATTCGTAGGCAAAGCCGATGGTCAGCACGCCCAGGAAAACCATCATCGACCAGAAGCCCACCATCGAAACATCCTTGAAGGCCACCGCCCAGGGAAACAGGAAGGCGATCTCAAGATCGAAGATGATGAAGAGGATCGAGACCAGGTAGAACCGGACGTCGAATTTCATCCGGGCATCGTCGAAGGCGTTGAACCCGCATTCGTAGGCCGACACCTTTTCCGGGTCCGGGTTGCGCACGGCGAGGATCACCGCGGCAAGGATCAGGACAAGGCCGAGACCGATGGCAATGGCCAGAAAGACGAGGATGGGAAGGTATTCCCGCAGCATCTCTTCCAAGACGTGGCTCCTTCAAGGATCGGGCGCTGTGGCGCTTGGCTTATTGTCCCTTATCGCTGCCATCTGGCAGGGTCAACACGAGGCGCAAGCATTCAAATCCCTGCGAACAAAAGGCTTTCCCTGAAATTGGCGGATTTTCCTTTGTTGACAATGGGATGTCCGGAAATCCCATGCTGCACGGCAGCACACGCCGCGCGCAAGCGTCGCGCCCGGTGTTGTGATCACATGCGCCGGGGGCGGGAATCCCGCCATGTTCATGTCGGGCCGCCTGCGCTACCTGCCTCGGACAGACAGGAAAGACAGTGCCATGACCGTTCACATCCTTGCCCCCGACGACACGATCTTCAGCGTCAACCGCGATATCGCCCGCGTGGGCTTTGCGCAGCTTGGCGAAGAGGTCCGCCTCTTCGCGCCCGGGGATTTCGACGCCCTCGCGCTGGTCCCGGGGGATATCGTCGTGGGCGGCATCCGCTATGCCCGGCAGGGCATGGAACGGCTTGGCATTCCGGTGCCCGATCTCGACAGCATCCCCGAGGCGCTGATGCCCTTTGCCGGGCGGCGCATCTGGCAGGCGACGATGGCCGAGGCGCGACAACTGGCGGGCAATGGCAGCGCGATCTTCGTCAAGCCCCTGCCCGACCAGCCAAAGCTCTTTACCGGAACGCTGCTGTCCAGCTTTGCCGACCTGATCCCGACGGCGCATATCGCCGACGCCGAGCCCGTGATCTGTGCCGAACCGGTGGATTTCGTGACCGAGTATCGCGGCTTTGTCCTGCAGGGGGATCTGATCGACCTGCGGCCCTACCGGGGCGATCCGCTGCGTTTCCCCGATCCGCAGGTGATCCGCGCCGCGCTGGCCGCCCAGTCGCAGGCGGGCGCACCCGCGGCCTATGCGCTGGATTTCGGGGTCACCTCCGAGGACCGGACGCTGGTGGTCGAGATCAACGACAGCTACGCCGTGGGCGCCTACGGCCTCTCGCCCATGCGCTATGCCCGGCTGATCGCCACCCGCTGGGCGGAACTCGCCGCGCAGCGATGAGCCTGTTCAGCGCGCGGTAGAAATCATGACATAGGCGGCCAGTCCGGCCATCACCAAAGTGACCGGAAACCAGACCGCGCGTTCACGCGCAGAGGGGGTGATCCCGTTCAGCACCGCGCTGACCGTGCTGACCCCAAGGGCCGCCCACCCGCACCAGCGCGGCCAGTCCAGCCCCGGAAAGCCTGCCACCGAGAGGATCGCAAGCCCCTGGAAGATCAGCACCGGTACCGAAAAAGCCGCAATCACCCTGCCCGAGATGGGCAAGGCCCCCTCATGCTGCCCGCCCTGCGTCCAGGGCCCCAGCGGCGCCCCACCGATCAGCGCAAACTGGAAAAAGACCACCGCCAGGCAGGCCGTCGCATAAAGATGGGCGATCTGGATCAGCATCCCGCCCCCGGTCACGCCCAGGGCGCGGGCCGCTTGTCGAAAAAGGCCGCGATTCCCTCCTGCGCCTCAGAGGTTTCCCAGCGGTCGGCCAAGGCGTCGATGGCCCCTTCAACCTCGGCTTCGGTGACTTCGCCCGCCAGCCGCCGCAACAGGGCCTTGGCATCCCGAACCGCCCCCGGGGCACAGGCCAGCGGCAAGGCCACCTCCGCCGCGACGGCCTCGTCCAGGTCATCCGGGGCAACCGCCCGGTTCACCAGCCCCAGCGCCATCGCCTCGGCGGCGCCAAAGATCCGACCGTTCATGAAGATCTCCTGCGCCTTCACAGCGCCCAGCCGGGCGATCACGTAGGGCCCGATATTGGCCGGGATCAAACCCAGCTTGACCTCGGTCAGCCCGAATTTCACGCCCTCGGCGGCCAGCGCAATGTCGCAAACGGAAATCAGCCCCAACCCACCGCCAAAGGCATTGCCCTGCACCTTGCCGATCAGGGGCTGCGGCAGCGCATAAAGCGCGCCCAAAGCCTTGGCGATGCGCGAGGATTCCTCGCGCCGTGTCGCCCGGTCCATCTCGAACTGCGCGCGCATCCAGGCCAGGTCACCGCCGGCGCAGAAGGACTTGCCCTCGGCCGACAGCACCACGACCTTCACCTCCGCGTCCGACGCAAGGCTGCGCGCCGTGGCCTCCAGCTCGGTCATCATCTGCGCCGACAGCGCGTTGTGCTTGTCCGCCCGGCGCAGGCTGATCTCCGCCACACCCCGCGCGTCGCGCGATACCCCGATCAACTCCATCCTTGTCCTCACTCCTTTGGCAGCCGCCGCAGCAGGCTGACCTGAAATTTCTGTTCCTGCCCAGATGGCGTGACGTGGCGGACCCGCTCGGCGCCCTCCAGGCGCAGCCCCTGCCCCAGCGCAGCCAACAGACCTTCAGGCGAATAGCGCCGCACCGGCAGGCCCGAGCAACGCTCCGGCCCATCCTCTGCAAAGGTCGCGATCACAGCCGCACCGCCAGGCCGCAGCCCGTCGCGCAGGGCACGCGCATAGGCCAACCGGTCCTCCAGGTCCGTCAGGAAATGGAACACCGCCCTGTCATGCCAGAGATCGAAGGGCACCGAGGCCCGCCAGCGCGTGATGTCCTCGGCAACCCAGGTGATCTGCGCCGCTCCCGTCCCAAGCGCCGCCTGCGCCAGCTCCAGCGCTGCCGCGGAAATGTCCAGGACTGTCACATCCCAGCCCAGCCCGCGCAAATGCCCGGCCAGGGACGAGGCGCCACCGCCCACGTCGATCGCCCGCCCAGGCACCAGCCCGGACCGTTCGATCATCCGCAGCGAGGCCTCGGGCACGGCTTCGTGCCAACTCTTGCCCTCGACGCCTTCTGCGTAGGCGGCATCCCAATGTTCCCTGTCCATTTCAGCCCTCACGCATGGACCGCGCCACCTGCGCGGCCCTGTCCAGCACCGGCCGGTCCAGCCCGGTGACGTAGCCCTTGGCAACCAGGTGATCGTGCACCGCCTCCGTCGCCACGTTGCCCGCCGCCCCCGGCGCATAGGGACATCCCCCCAGCCCACCCACGGCTGCATCAAAAACCCGCAGGCCCCGCTCCAGCGCGACGTCGATATTCTCCAGCGCCCGGCCGGATGTGTCATGGAAATGCCCCGCCAGCCGCGCGGCGGGCATCTCGTCCAGCACCGCCGCCAGCATGGCGTCCACCGCCTCGGGCACACCCCGCCCGATGGTGTCGCCAAGGGAGACCTCGTAGCAGCCCATGTCGCGCAGCACCGCCACAACCCGGGCCACGGCCCCGGGCGCCACCGCGCCGTCATAGGGGCATTCCACCACGCAGGACACATAGCCCCGCACCGGCAGCCCCGCCTCTCTCGCCGCCTCGGCCACCGGCACGAAACGCGCCAGCCCCTCGTCGACACTGGCGTTGATATTGGCCCTGGAAAATCCTTCCGAGGCCGCACCGAACACCGCCACTTCGTCCGCCTTGGCCGCCAAAGCCCGCTCCAACCCCTTCAGGTTCGGCGTCAGCGCCGCGTAGGACACGCCCGGCGCCCGTGTGATCCCTGCCAGGACCTCGCCGGAATCCGCCATCTGCGGCACCC
The DNA here is from genome assembly GCF_900101505.1 of Antarctobacter albus. Lineage (GTDB taxonomy): Bacteria > Pseudomonadota > Alphaproteobacteria > Rhodobacterales > Rhodobacteraceae > Antarctobacter > Antarctobacter albus. Next base: position 296,949 of record NZ_FMZI01000002.1, on the reverse strand, counting down.
ATTTCGGACTCACGAATGAGGCGCATTCAATGCGCCGAAACCCCGCCCCGGACAAGAGATCGACCAACGCCACCTTCTCCGAAGTCGGAATCTCGCGCTTTTCGTTCTGCAGCCCGTCACGCGGGCCCACCTCGAAGATCTCGACTGTCTCGCTCATCTTCCCCCTCCGGGTTTCTTCTTGGTCCAAATACCCATTCGCCGAGCCGCCCGCCGCAGGCGAAAGGCGAGAAAACCAGTGCGCCGAAGGCGCTCAATCGGATTGCCCCCTCACGCCTCCGGCACCGGGTAGAAGTCCTGCGCGTAAAACCGTTGCGGCCCCTCGCGCTCAACCGCCCGCTGATAGCCAGGACGCGCCTCCATCCGGGCGCGGTAGGCCAGAAGGCGCGGAAATTCCTCCATGTCCACGTAGTAAGGCGCCGCAAAAAGGTTGAACCCCATCATGATGTCCGCCGCCGAGAACCCGGAGGGCAAAAGCCACTCCTTCTCCCCCAGCGCCTCTTCCATCCCCCGCAGGGTCTGGCGCAGGCGCGCCACATGCAGCTTGACCACCACAGGCGCCGGTTTCGCAGGCGGGCGCAAAAAGACCATCTGAAGGTTCAGGTTCTCGATCAGGCTGGCCATCGTCTCGGCATAGTGCAGCCATTGCAGGAAGGCGGGGCGCTCCGGGTGGTCCGGCGCGCGGGTCAGGTCCGGCGCCAGCCGTTCGGCCAGGTATTCCACGATGGCACCGGATTCGCTCATCTCCAGCCCGTCCCATTCGATCGCCGGGATGCGTATCGCAGGCGAAACGCGCGCCAGGCCGCTTTCACGCATCTCCGGCGTGCCGATGCGGTGCTCGATCACTTCCAGCCCACCGAACCGCTCCGGGCCGATCTCTTCGATCAGCCAGAGGACGCGAAAGCTGCGCCCGTACTGGACGTGGTGCAGGCGGATCATCCGTCCTCCTCCAAAAGGACCAGCGGCGCGCCCGCCTCGACCTGGTCGCCCTCGGCCACCAGCACCTCGGACACCACGCCCGCGCGGCCCGCGCGCATGGTGTGTTCCATCTTCATCGCCTCCAGCACCACCAGCCGGTCGCCTTCCGCGACCTCCTGGCCGACAGCGACATGGACAGAGACGACCCGCCCCGGCATCGGCGCCAGCGCCCCGTCCAGGGCGCCCGCAGCCGCGGCGCCCCGCGCCAGCGGATCGGGCAGATCGAAGGCGATCCCGTAATGGGCAAAGACCGTCACCTGCCCCGGCGCCAGATAGGCGCCCGCAGCCGGCGTGTCATCGAAGGTCCAGCCGCGCACCCCGCGCAGCGCCTCGACGACCTGCCCCTCGACGGAGACCAGGACAGAGCCCGGCCCTCTGACCTTGACGCCGATCTCGCGCCGGGTGCCGCCCTGTTCCAGCACCACCCTACGCCATTCCGGCCGCCAGAGGGCAAAGCCGGTTTCCCAGTCCACGGCCTCCGTCAGCCTCAGCGCGGTCAGCGCCGCCTCGGCCCAGATCGCAGGCGTGATCTCGGGCTGTGCGGTCAACGCGTCGATGTCCCGCGCGATCAACCCGGTGTCCACCTCTCCCCGCGCAAAGCCCTCGTGTTCCGCAAGCGCGCCAAGAAAGGCGAGGTTCGTCACCGTGCCCGCCACCCGGCTGTTGCGCAGCCCCCGCGCCAGGCGTCGCAGGGCCACGGCCCGCGTGGGGCCATGCGCCACCAGCTTGGCGATCATCGGGTCGTAATGCGGGCTGATGGCATCACCGGCCCGCACGCCGGTTTCCGCGCGCAACCCCTCGGGGAACGACAGGTCCGACAGCGTGCCCGTAGCGGGCAGGAATCCCGCCGGCACGTCCTCGGCGTATAGCCGCGCCTCGAAGGCATGGCCGTTGATCTTCAGGTCCTCCTGCCGGGCGGGCAATGGTTCGCCCGAGGCGACCCGAATCTGCCATTCCACCAGGTCGACACCGCAGATTTCCTCGGTCACCGGGTGTTCCACCTGCAGGCGGGTGTTCATCTCCATGAACCAGAACCCGTCGGGGCGCAGGCCGTTGGCTCCGTCCACGATGAATTCCACCGTGCCCGCGCCCTTGTAGCCGATGGCCTCGGCGGCGCGCACGGCGGCGGCCCCCATCGCGGCACGCATCTCCTCGGTCATGCCGGGCGCAGGCGCTTCCTCGATCACCTTCTGGTGGCGGCGTTGCAGGGAACAGTCGCGTTCGAACAGATGGACCGCCCGCGTCCCGTCGCCAAAGACCTGCACCTCGATATGGCGCGGGCGCTGGATGTATTTCTCGATCAGCACCGCATCGTTTCCGAAGGCGGTCAGCGCCTCGGCCTTGGCCCTTTCCAGCGCGTCGACAAATTCCTCGGGCGCCTCGACCAGCCGCATCCCCTTGCCGCCGCCGCCCGCGACCGCCTTGATCAGCAGAGGATAGCCGACACGGTGTGCCTCGACCTCCAGGTGGCCGGGGTCCTGGTCTTCGCCCATGTAACCGGGCACTACGGGTACGCCAGCCTCGTCCATCAGCCGCTTGGCCGCGTCCTTGAGCCCCATCTGGCGGATCGCCTGCGCCGAAGGCCCGACAAAGGTCAGGCCCGCCGCCTCGACCACCTCGACGAAATCCGGGTTCTCGCTGAGAAAGCCGTAGCCCGGGTGGATCGCCTGCGCGCCGGTGGTTTGCGCGGCCTCGATGATCACGTCGGTCCGCAAGTAGCTCTGCGAGGGCGCCGCGCCGCCGATACAGACCGCCTCGTCCGCCAGCGCCACGTGCAAGGCATCGGCATCCACGTCGGAATGAACGGCCACGGTGCGCAGACCCATCGCACGGGCGGTGCGGATGACACGGGCAGCAATCTCGCCCCGGTTTGCAATCAGGATGGTGTCAAACATGGTCATTGTCCCTTGCCTCTTCGACCCACACGCCGCGCTTCGGGCGTTGCTCAAGAAAATCGATCAGGATGAATCCGTAAGGCGAACATGGCCGCCCGGTCAGGCAATCGCGGGTAGAAACCGGCTGCCCATCGGTTGAATTGCGACCGACGTCGATAATTCGCGTTTCAGTTTCGCCGATGCAAACCCGCATTCCCGTTTTCGGCATACCCTCAATACGGTTCAGCATCACGACCAAGCCCTTCTCACCCGCCAGGAAACAGACATCAACCTGACCGCGAAACCGCATGCGTTCGGCCTTTCGATAGAAGTGGTTGCTGTGTGGCCTGTCACATCCGCTGCGCGGGTGTGACCTTGGCCACCGCCTGCGCAAGTCGGTGCTTGCGCAGGCATCACATCCGGAACACGCCAAAGCGTGTCTCCTCGACCGGCTTGTTCAGCGCGGCGCGCAGGGAAAGTGCCAGGACTTGCCGGGTCTTGCGCGGGTCCACGATGCCGTCGTCCCAGAGCCGGGCACTGGCATACAAGGGATGCGACTGTTCCTCGAACATCTCCAGCGTCGGGCGCTTGAACTCGGCCTCTTCCTCCTCGGACCAGGTGCCGCCCGAGCGTTCGATGGCGTCGCGTTTCACGGTGGCCAGCACGCCCGCCGCCTGGGCGCCGCCCATGACCGAGATCCGGCTGTTGGGCCAGGTCCACAGAAAGCGCGGCTGGTAGGCGCGGCCCGCCATGCCGTAGTTGCCCGCCCCGAAACTGCCGCCGACCAGCACCGTCACCTTGGGCACCGAGGTGGTGGCGACAGCGGTGACCATCTTGGCCCCGTGGCGCGCGATGCCCTCGTTCTCGTACTTGCGGCCGACCATGAAGCCGGTGATGTTCTGCAGGAAAACCAGGGGGATGCGCCGCTGCGAGCAAAGCTCGACGAAATGCGCGCCTTTGGAGGCGCTTTCCGAAAAGAGCACACCGTTGTTGGCGATGATGCCCACATCCATGCCTTCCAGCTTGGCAAATCCGCAGACCAGCGTCTCGCCGAATCGGGGCTTGAACTCGTCGAAGTAGGAGCCGTCCACGATCCGCGCGATGACCTCGCGGATGTCATAGGGTGTACGCAGATCGGCAGGCACCACGCCGAGCAGTTCATCCGGGTCATAGGCCGGCGCTTCGCCCTGTAGGATGGGTGCTTTGCACCCATGCCCCCCAAGCGATCCGACCGCCCGCCGCGCCAAGGCCAACGCATGGGCGTCATCCTCGGCCAGGTAGTCGGCCACACCAGACAGGCGCGTATGAACGTCGCCGCCGCCCAGGTCCTCGGCTGTCACCACCTCTCCCGTCGCCGCCTTGACCAAAGGCGGCCCGGCCAGGAAGATCGTGCCCTGTTCCTTGACGATGATGGACACGTCCGACATGGCGGGCACATAGGCCCCGCCCGCCGTGCAACTACCCATGACCACGGCGATCTGCGCGATGCCCTTGGCCGACATCCGCGCCTGGTTGTAGAAGATCCGCCCGAAATGGTCGCGGTCCGGGAACACCTCGTCCTGGTTCGGCAGGTTGGCACCACCACTGTCCACGAGGTAGACACAAGGAAGCGCATTTTCCTCGGCTATCTCCTGCGCGCGCAGGTGTTTCTTGACCGTCATGGGATAATAGGTGCCGCCCTTCACGGTGGCATCGTTGCAGATCACCATGACCTGCCGCCCCTGAATCAGCCCGATGCCCGCGATCACCCCCGCGCAGGGCGCCGCGCCGCCGTACATGCCATGCGCCGCCGTGGTCCCGACCTCCAGGAAAGGCGACCCGGGGTCGAGAAGGTTGGCCACCCGCTCGCGCGGCAGCATCTTGCCCCGGCTCAGGTGGCGGTCGCGCGCCTTTTCCCCGCCGCCGGACATGGCCAGCGCGGCGGCCTCCTGGATCTGGTCGAGCGCCTCGAGATGGGCCGCGCGGTTGGCCTCATAGGCCTCACCCGCCGTCAGCACCTGGGATTGCAGTTTCATGTCCCCGTCCCCTTGTTCATTCCTGCGCGGTCTCGGCCGCCGCGCGCGCCTTCAGTTCCTTGCGGATCACCTTGCCCGTCACCGTCATCGGCAGGGCGTCCAGAAAAGAGATTTCCCTTGGATAGGAATAGCTTGCGAGGCGATCCTTCACCCATGCCTGCAGCGTCCCGGCGTCGACCTCGACACCCGGTTTGCGGACCACGTAGGCCTTGACGATCTCTGTCCGCAGCGGATCGGGCTTGCCCACCACCCCCACGGTGGCGACGCCGGGATGGGTCAGCAGGCAGTCCTCGATTTCCGCCGGACCGATGCGGTAGCCGGCAGAGGTGATGACGTCATCCTCGCGGCCCACGAAACGGATAAAGCCCGCGTCGAGCCTCCCCCGGTCGCCCGTCACCAGCCAGTCACCGCGAAACTTTTCCGCCGTCGCCCCGGGCCGGTTCCAGTATTCCAGCATCATCGAGGCACAGCCGCGCCGCACGGCAATGTCGCCTTCGCCCTCGACCGGCGAACCGTCCTCATCGATCACGGCGATGTCGAAGCCCGGCACCGCCCGGCCAAGGGCGCCCGGTATCGGATCGAAAAGCGCCGCGCAGGAACTGGCCACCATGTTGCATTCGGTCTGGCCGTAGAATTCGTTGATCGTGACACCCAGCGCCGCGCGCCCCCAGGCCAGCATCTCGGCTCCCAGCGGCTCGCCACCGCTGGCGACAGAGCGCAGCCCGGTGATCCGGGCATCCGCAGCCTTCAGAATACGCAGGGCCGTCGGCGGAAAAAACACATTCCTGACAGCGTGTTCCGAGACGATCCTTGTGCACTCATCGACGTCGAAGCGCCGCATCCGCGCCGCGACCACCGGCACCCCCAGCGCCAGCCCCGGCATCAGCACGTCGAACAATCCGCCGATCCAGGCCCAGTCGGCGGGCGTCCACAGGACGTCGCCCGGCTGACCCAGGAAATCATGGCTCATCTCCACCCCCGGCAGGTGCCCGGTCAGGACCCGGTGCCCGTGCAACGCGCCCTTGGGCGTGCCCGTGGTACCCGAGGTATAGATCAGCACGGCGGGCGTTTCCGGCCCGCTGTCAAACGCCGGCCCCTCGGCCCCCTCTGGCGGCAGCTCGTCCTCGCGCAGAACCTCCAGGTCGAAAGGTGCCAGCATCCCGGCGCCCTCCGCGTCCGTGACCACCACGCCCGCGCCGCTGTCCGACAGGCGCGAGCGCAGCGCGTCCTCTCGGAACAGCATGAAAAGCGGCACGGAAATCGCCCCCATGCGCCAGCAGGCCAGATGCGCGGCCGCGCACAGCGGCGACTGGCTGAGCAATACGCCCACCCGGTCGCCCGGCCCCACGCCGCGCGCCAGAAGCGCCGCCTGCACCCGCCGCGACAGGGCCGCCAGGGCGCCGTAAGTCACCGCCGCGCCGCTGGCATGATCCAGGATCGCAACGCGGTCCGGGTCGCGGCGCGCCCAGAGGTCGCAGGCCTGCTCGGCCATGTTCAACCGCGCCGGCAGATCCCAGCGAAAGCCCGCGCGCAGCGCGTCATATGTGGGGGCAGATTTCAGCATCAGCCCGGCGTCACCATGCTTTCGATGTACCAGGTCTGCTCGGCGGTCTCGCGCATCAGGCATTCGACGCCTGCGGGCCCGGCACCGGTGCCTCCGCCCCAGTGGCTGCGGGCATAGGCGCATTTGGCGTCACGGAACCGGATCCAGGCGCGCTGCATTTCGCGCAGGGCCTCTTCTTGCGAAGGGGCGAAACTGGCGTTGTCGATGTCGGCCTGTTTGGCATAGCGGATCGCAAATCCGTAAGAGGCGTTCAGGCGGTCGTCCCACCAGTCCAGCTCGCGCCCGTAGCAGCCGCTGAGAACCACCGTGGCATAACCGTTGTCCTCGACGCAGGCCGCGGCCGACAGCCCGATACAGCTGCGAAAGTCCGCGCCCGATCCCAGGCAGCTTTCGGTCGCGCGCGGCGAGAACACCAGCTCCTGCGCCGTGGCGGGCAGTGCCGCACAAGCGGCAACAATGGCAAAGGCAATAGATCTCATGTACTTGGTTCCTTCATCCTGTCACCGTCCGCCGGCTGTCCCGTGACCAGTCCGCCAATTCGGTTCACCCGGTAGACCCGCCGATCCTGCCCCGTGCCGCAGCGTATCACCAGCCAGACCCGTGCCCCCGGAACCGCCGAGCAATCCGCCGCCTGCGCGCCGGTTTCGGCCATGTAGCGGGCGGCATACCTCTCGATCGCCATGCTCTCTGTCAGGTGGGCCGCGATCCAACCGGCCCGAAAGGCCAGGAGCGCGCCCAGGGCCACCAGCGCCGCCAGCGGCGCCCAGAGCAGCAGGCGCATGCTCACCGCGACCGCCGGCCCCTGGTCCGCATGGGCGCGGCGCCCCTCATCAGGACATGGCCCCCATCAGCTCGCGCCCGACCAGCATCCGGCGGATCTCGCTCGTGCCGGCGCCGATCTCCATCAGCTTGGCATCGCGGAAGATCCGCGCCACCGGCGCATCGTTGAGGAAGCCCGCGCCGCCCATCGCCTGCACCGCCTGGTGTGCCTGCACCATCGCCTGTTCCGAGGCGTAAAGGCAGCAGGCCGCCGCGTCCTGCCGCGTGACCTCGCCCCGGTCGCAGGCCTTGGCGACCTCGTAGACATAGGCGCGGGCGGAATTCATGGCCGTGTACATGTCGGCGATCTTGCCCTGCATCAGCTGGAAGTTCCCGATGGACTGGCCGAACTGCTTGCGCTCGACCAAGTAGGGCATGATCTCGTCCATGCAGGCGGCCATGATGCCCAGGCCGATGCCCGCCAGCACGACACGCTCATAGTCCAGCCCGGACATCAGCACGCGCACACCCTTGCCTTCTTCGCCAAGGATGTTCTCGAAGGGCACTTCGACATCCTCGAAGATCAGCTCGGCGGTGTTCGATCCGCGCATCCCCAGCTTGTCGAAATGCGGACTGGTGGAAAAGCCCTTCATGGTCTTCTCGACCAGGAAGGCGGTGATGCCCTTGGCCCCGGCGTCGGGATCGGTCTTGGCGTAGACCACCAGCGTATCGGCGTCCGGCCCGTTGGTGATCCAGTACTTGTTGCCGTTCAGAACAAAGCGGTCGTTCCGCTTTTCGGCGCGCAGCTTCATGCTGACGACATCCGAGCCGGCCCCCGGTTCGGACATGGCCAGCGCGCCCACGTGTTCGCCCGAGATCAGGCCGGGCAGGTACTTGCGGCGCTGTTCATCGCTGCCGTTCAGCTTGATCTGGTTCACGCAGAGGTTGGCATGTGCCCCGTAGGACAGCGAGACAGAGGCAGAGGCCCGCGCCACTTCCTCGACCGCGACGGTATGGGCCAGATAGCCCATGCCCGCGCCACCGAATTCCTCGGGCACGGTGATCCCCAGCAGGCCCAGGTCCCCCATCTCGCGCCAGAGTTCGGCGGGAAACGTGTTGCTGCGGTCGATCTCGGCGGCCATCGGCTTGACCCGCTCCTGCGCCCACTTGTGCACCATCTCCTGCAGCGCAAGCACATCCTCGCCCAGGTCAAACTTCATCGTCGCCAGAAACACGCCCGCTCCTCCCAAGTAATGAACGCTTGTTCATTTAACGCGAGCAAGCGAGTCGGGTCAATGGGGTTGCAAACGCGCGGCACGGCCACTTGGCTGCGGGACCTTTGATCTGCCTCAAGCCGCTGCCCGGCTGGATGCGTTAAAGCGACAGGACACCCGAGGCCAAGCCACCGGACGACCAAGGAAAGACGACAGAATGCCCAGCCCCGATTCCTATTCCTACGCCTACTTCCTCGGCACGACGCCGCCGGACGGCTCCACCGCCTATACCAATCGCTATGTGACCGACACGACGATGACGGACGGTGCCGATGGCGCAAGCAATGACACCACGACTGTCGGCGATCCGCTGACATGGACGGGGACGGCCCAGAACCCCGTCACGCTTTATGGCTTCAACGCCGATGGCGATCCGATCATCGCCATCACGGGCACGCTCAGCACGTCTTACTGGGTGGCATCCAACAGGTTCTACGATGCCGACGGCTCTGTTCTTGTCGGCCCGGTCACCAGCGGCGACTACACCTATTGTTTCGCCGCCGGGACGGAGATTGCCACGCCCTCAGGCAGCCGCCCCGTGGAGTCGCTGACCATAGGCGATCTCGTCCTCACTGCGGACGGACGCATCGTGCCGGTCAAATGGCTGGGGCGTCAGGCCCTTCGCACAGGGATAGCCGCCAGGAGGGCGCAGATGGTCCGCATTCGCGCGGGCGCGCTGGGGGACGGCATTCCGCATCGCGACCTGACGGTGACAGCGGATCACGGCATGATCCTCGACGGGCTGGTGGTGAACGCCAGCGCAATGGTCAACGGGGACAGTATCGACTTTGTCCCGCTATCCGATCTGCCCCAGCGGTTCACCGTCTACCATGTCGAGACAGAGGCGCATGACGTGATCCTGGCCAACGGCGCGCCTGCGGAAACCTTCATCGACCTTGTCGGTCGACGGGCCTTTGACAACTTTGGTGAATACCTCGACCTCTACGGGGTTGAACGGATCATCCCCGAGATGCCCCGCCCGCGGATTTCGGCCCGGCGGCACCTGCCTGCGGCACTCCGTGAACGCCTTGCCCCAAGGGCAGCGGGCACCAACGCGACACGGCGCAGCGCCTGACGCAACCGGACCGGTCAAGCCGCAGGGCGCCGGTCCGGCTAATGCCGTCCCGCGCTTCCGGCTTGACCGGGATTTCCCGGCTGTCCTAATGGCGCCATGACCGGACCCACATCCCCGCACGCCCCGCTCTGGCTTATGATCCTGTTGCAGGCCACGGTGTCCGCCGCCAGCATGGTGGTCGAGATCGTCGCCGGACGCATGATCGCCCCCTATGTCGGCATGAGCCTTTACACCTGGACCGCCATCATCGCCGTCGTCCTGGCGGGCCTGTCGGTCGGCCACTGGTGGGGCGGACGGATCGCCGCGCTGGAGACGGGCCGCGCGCTCCGCCGGGCGGCCTGGTGCATGGTGGCGGCGGCAGTGGCCACTGCCGGCGCCTCTCTGCTGCTGCGCTCCACGGCGGGGCCGGTGCTGGGCGCGCTGACCCATCCGCTGGCGGCGATCACGGCGATTTCCTCGCTGGCCTTCTTCCTGCCGTCGCTCTTTGCCGGGGTGCCAGCGCCCATCCTCAGCGTTGCGGCAATGCGCGGGCGCGAGAAATCGGAACAGGCGCTGGGGGCGATGTTCGCCGCGGGCGCCGTTGGGGCCATCGCCGGCACGCTGCTGGCCGGGTTCCTCTTCGTGGCCTGGCTCGGCTCGGTCGCCTCGCTGACGGTGATCGCGGCGGTCTATGCGGTCTCGGCCCTGGTTTGCCTTGGCCTTGCGGGCGGGTCACGCGGCCAGTGGGCCACCGCGGGCGGCACGCTGGCGCTGGCGCTGCTGCTGGGGGTGTCGGCGCTGCGCCTGCCCGCCATCTGCGACCGGGAAAGCAGCTATTTCTGCATCCGCACCGTGGACCTGTCCGAGGACACCGAGGCGCCGGTCCGCCTCATGGTGCTCGACCACCTGGCTCACGGCATCAGCGCGCGCGAAGACCCGCGCGTCATGTTCACCGACCACACCGCCATGCTGGACGCCCTGCCCCGGATGCGCATGGGGGATCGCGACTTCACCTCGTTCCACATCGGCGGCGGCTCTTACTCGGTCCCGCGCGCCTGGGCGGATCGCGGCATCACCGGCATCACCGTGGCCGAGATCGACCCCGAGGTGACCGCGCGGGCCGTGGCCGATTTCTGGTTCGACACCGATACCGTCACCGTCCTGCACCGCGACGCGCGCACCGCCTTGCGCGACAGCGCCGCGCCCTACGACGTGATCATCGGCGATGCCTTTACCGACATCGCCGTGCCCGAACACCTGGTCACGCGCGAGTTTTTTCAGCTGGTCCGTGACCGGCTTGCCCCGGATGGCGTCTTTGCGATGAACCTGATCGACAGCACCGACCGGCTGGATGCGCTGGCCGCAATCGTGGAAACCCTGCGCGCGGTCTTTCCCAGCGTCGAGGTCTGGACCGAGGCGCGCCCGCCGCAACCCGGAGAGCGGAGGATTTTCGTCCTGCTGGCGGGCGCCGGGGACAGCCAGGTGTCCACCATCACCACGCGTGCCCCGCAAGAGATCCGCTTTGCCGCGCTGGGACCGGAGTTCATCGACAGCGTGCTGAGCGCCAAGGACCCGATGATCCTAACCGACGACCACGCGCCTGTCAGCCGGCTGATGGGGCTGGACCCGGTGATCGACTAGGCGGCTCTCAGCCCCGCGCCTGGAAGACCGCGCCGACCTCGGCCCGGATGATCCGGGCGATCAGTGCGCAATCCTCGAGGCTGAAGGTCAGCGGCAGGCGCATGTCCAGAAGGCCGCGCAGGATACGGTCGGTCTGCGGCATCGGCTCGGACGGGGCATAGCGCCAGCTGTCATAGCGCGAGGTAAAGCCGCTGGGCTCGGCCCCGCCGAACCACTTGAGTTCGACACCCCGCGCGGCGCAGCGTGACAGCACTTCCTGCACCGCCTCGCCGGTCCATCCCGGCAGCAGGAACTGGATCGAAGAGCCGACATAGCGTTCCGATTGCGGACGCCGCGGCAGGTGCAGACCGGGTGTCCCGCGCAAGCCCTCCTCGACCACCGCGTAACGGTCGTTCCAGCGGTCCACCTGGGTGTCCAGCGCCCGCAGTTGCGGACGCAGGATCGCCGCGCGCAGGTTGTCCATCCGCCCCGAGACATTGGGTGTCGTGTATTTCACCCGCTCGAAGACCTCCGGCCCCGGCGCGGCCAGGTGCCGGTCATAGAGCATGTAGGACCCCGACAGCATCACGGCGCGCGCCGCGATCTCCTCGTCGTCGGTGACAAGCAACCCGCCCTCGCCCGAGTTCACATGCTTGTAGGTCTGCATCGAGTAACAGCCCAAGGCGCCGTGGCGCCCCGAGGGAACGCCGTTCCAGGCCGCGCCCATCGTATGCGCGCAATCCTCGATCACGGTGATCCCCGCCGCGCCGCAGATCGCCATCAGGCGGTCCATGTCGCAAAGATGCCCGCGCATGTGGCTGAGCATCAGGATACGCGCGCGATCCGCCTTTGCTTCAAGGTCGTCGAGGTCGATCACGAGATCCTCTGTCACGCCGACATAGACCGGCACCGCCCCCGCCCCGGCAATCGCCCCCGGCACGGGGGCCAGGGTAAAGGCATTGGTCAGCACCGGCTCGCCCGGTTGCACGCCGACCGCCCGCAAGGCACAGCCAAGCGCATAGCCCCCCGAGGCCACCGCCAGGCAGTAGCGCGCCCCGGTAAGGGCGGCGAATTCCTGTTCCAGCAGGGCCGCCTCTGCGGTCTCTCCGGGAAGGGTGTTGTATCGGTGCAGCCGTCCGCCCCGCATGACCTCGACCGCGGCGGCGATGGCCTCCTCGGGGATCGGTTCCTGCTGGGTGAAAGTGCCGGTGAAACGCTCTGTCATCCGTCTTTGATGCCGCCTTGATCGGATGCGGTCAATTCCCCTCCGCGCGTCAGGCCGCGTGATCCTCGGCCACGGTCAGCCGCGCCACCAGGCGGCGCACCATCGGTGCGATGACCAGGACGGCAGGAAAGGCCAGCAGCCAGCTGGACAACCAGGCCCCCATCCAGAGAGAGAGGATATCGGCCTTCAGCCCCGCGTTCTTGAGTGTCGCGATCAACGACACCAGCAGGGACATCAGCCCGGACAAGAGCAGGCTGAACAGGACATGGGCGTATCTGGCGGGAATCATCGGGCACGGCCTTTCTCGGAACTACGGCGCGTCGTTATCACTCCTGCCGACCAAGGGCACGCACGCCGGTTCACATCGGACCTGTTCCGGCGCACAGTCTTCGTTTCCGACACTCCGGGGGGAATCCTGTCGCGATCCGCGCAGAATCCGGGGCGCCCCGGTCAAAGACTTGGGGCATGAGCGATGCCCTGACCTTTATCCACACCCTGCGATGGGACGACCTGCCCCGGAGAGTTCAGGCCCAGGCCAAGCGCTGCCTGCGTGACCTGATCGGCGTCGCGGCGGGTGGTCTTGGCACCGACCTGTCGCGGATCATCCGCGATCACGCCGCCGAGGATCTGCCCGGCACGGCACCGATGCTGTTCGACAATCGCGCTGCGGCCCCTGCGGCGGCGGCAATGGCCGCGGGCATGACCATCGACAGCCTCGATGGTCACGACGGCTATAACCCTTCCAAGGGACATATCGGTTGCCCGCTCTTGCCCGCGCTGCTGGGCTTCGGTCACCAGGCACAGGTCTCGGGGCAAGCGTTCCTGACCGCTCTGGTCATGGGGTATGAATTTGGCGCACGCGCGGCCGAGGCCCAGCACGCCACCTGCCCCGACTACCACACCTCGGGCAGCTGGGGCGCGGTGACGGCGGCGGCGGGGGGCGCCCGCCTTCTGGAACTTTCGGCGGAGCAGACGCGGCAGGCCCTGGGAATCGCGGAATACCACGGCCCGCGCAGCCAGATGATGCGCTGCATCGACTGGCCGACGATGGTCAAGGACGGGTCCGGCTGGGGCGCCATGTGCGGCGTCTCGGCGGTCCAGCTGGCGCGGCGCGGCTTTACCGGTGCGCCCGCGATCACGGTTGAACAGGCGCCGCAGGTCTGGACCGGTCTGGGCGAAGACTGGCGTATCCTGCGGCAGTACTTCAAACCCTACCCGGTCTGCCGCTGGGCCCAGGCGCCGGTGGAAGGCGTGCTGGCGCTGCGGCGGGCGCATGGGCTGACCTCGGGCGATGTCGACCGCATCGAGGTCGAGAGCTTTCACGAGTCGATCCGCCTGGCCACGGCGCGCCCCCGGACCACCGAAGAGGCGCAGTATTCGACGTCGTTCCCCTGTGCCGTGGCGCTGGTGCGCGGCGCTCTTGGGCCAGAGGATCTCGACGGCGACAGCCTGCGCGACCCCGAGATCCTGCGCCTGTCCGAAGGGCTGACCATGTCCGAAGACGCCCATGCCAACGCGGTCTTTCCGGGAACGCGGCTGGCGCGGGTGCGGCTGCACCTGCGTGACGGGCGCGTGGTCCAGGGCGACTGGGTTCAGCCGCGATGGGACGCCGAGGCGCCGCCGACAGAAGAGGAACTGGCCGGGAAATACCGCGCCCTGGCCGACCCGGTCCTGGGACCGGACCGTGCCCAAGCCATCGACAGGGCCATAGCTCAACTTGAAACCGGGCCGCTGACTGCGCTGACCGATCTTCTGTATCGGGCGCCATAGGTGGAGAAACGCGCTTGAAAGCGCGGTCCAAGGGCCTTGCCGCTACCCGATCAGACGCCGGACGACCCCTGACAACTCGTCGAAATGGTCGATCACACCTTCCGGGTTCAGCGCCCTGACCGCCTGCCCCTCGGGCGCGAAGGTGACCAGAACCGAGGGCACGCCCGCCGCGGCGGCGGTCTTGCGGTCCGTGTCGCTGTCCCCCACCAGCAGCGAAGCCTCGCGCAGACCGCCGCAGCCTTCGACCGCCGCCCAGTATGGCGCGACATCCGGCTTGCGTGTCGGCCCGGTGTCGGCGCCGATCAGCGAGCCGAACAACCCGCGCACCCCCAGCCGTTCCAGCAGGACCTGGGCCAGCGCCTCGGGCTTGTTGGTGCAGATCCCGACGGCGTAATCCGCTCCGCGCAGGGCCTCGACCGCCTCGACCGCACCGTCATAGAGCCGCGTGTGCGTGTCGATCGCCGCGCCGTAATGCTCCAGCAGGTGCGGATACCAGGCGTCCACCACATCCTCGTCCATGCGGCCCGCGCGCGTCAGCCCCTCGGTCAGCATCCGCCGGCCGCCACGCAGGGCCACGCCCGCATCCGTGGCCGGGTCCAGGCGCACCGCCTCTCCCATGCCTTCGAAACAGGCATTGGCGGCGGCGATCAGGTCGCCGCTGGTGTCGGCCAAGGTGCCGTCCAGATCAAAGATGACGCATTTCTTCATTTGCCTGCCCCCTGCTGTCACATGCCGCAACCTGCCGTGAACCACGCCACCTTGCACCACTCGAACACTCCGATAAAACGGGCAGGAAAAAGAGGCAATTCCGGAGCAGCCTGATGAGCACCGCCCTGATCGTACTTGCCGCCGGCAAGGGCACTCGCATGAACTCGGACCAACCCAAGGTCCTGCACCGGATCGCGGGGGCGCCGATGCTCTGGCACGCGCTGCGCGCCGGCGCCGCGCTGGCGCCCGAGCGGACGGTGGTCGTGGGTGGCCACGGGTTCGACGCGGTGGCCGAGGCGGCCCGCGACTATGACCCCGACCTCTCCGTGGTCGAACAGGCCGAACAGCTGGGCACCGGCCATGCGGTGCGTATCGCGCTGCCCGCGCTGGAGGGGTTCGAGGGCGACGTGGTGGTGCTTTATGGCGATACCCCCTTCATCTCGCCCGACACGCTGGAGGCGATGCGCGCCGCGCGGGCCACGCATGACGTCGTGGTGCTAGGGTTCGAGGCCGCTGACCCGGCCCGCTATGGCCGGCTGGTGATGGAGGGCGACGACCTGGTCAAGATCGTCGAGTTCAAGGACGCGACGGATAAAGAACGCAGCATAACTCTCTGCAATTCAGGTGTAATTGCGGCAGACGCGGGCCTGCTGGCCGAGATGTTGGCCAAGGTCGGAAACGACAATGCCAGTGGCGAATACTACCTGACGGATGTGCCGGGCATCGCCCGCGCCGAGGGCAGGAGCGCAACCGTCGTCCGCTGCCCCGAGGCGGAAACCCTGGGCGTGAACTCGCGCACCGACCTGGCCTTTGCCGAGGCCGCCTTTCAGGCCGCCGCGCGGGCCGAGCTATTGGACCTGGGCGTCACGCTGCAGGCTCCCGAAACGGTGCACCTGGCCTGGGACACGGTGGTGGGCCGCGATGCCGAGATCGAACCGAACGTGGTCTTTGGCCCCGGTGTCACCGTGGAATCCGGCGCCCGCATCCGTGCCTTTTCCCATCTCGAGGGCTGCCACGTCAGCCGTGGCGCCATCGTCGGCCCCTATGCCCGCCTGCGTCCCGGTGCCGAACTGGCCGAGGACGTGCATGTCGGCAACTTTGTCGAGGTCAAGAACGCGGTGCTGCACGAAGGCGTCAAGGCCAACCACCTGACCTATATCGGCGACGCCGAGGTCGGCGAAAAGACCAACATCGGCGCCGGCACCATCACCTGCAACTATGACGGCGTGTTCAAGCACCGCACCGTGATCGGCAAACGCGCCTTCATCGGGTCGGACACGATGCTGGTGGCCCCGGTGACGATTGGTGACGGCGCCATGACAGGATCGGGATCGACCATCACCTCGGACGTGCCGGCCGGGGCGCTGGCGATTGCGCGGGGCAAGCAGGAAACCAAGCCGGGCCTGGCGGAAAAGCTGATGAACATGCTGCGCGCGAAAAAGGCCAAGCAGAAGGCAAACGCCTGACCGGGCGGATTATTTTGAGACGAGGGATTTGAGAAGATGTGTGGAATCGTAGGCATTCTTGGGACCCACGAAGTGGCCCCGCAACTGGTCGAGGCGCTGCGTCGGCTGGAATATCGCGGCTATGACAGCGCCGGCATCGCAACCGTGCATGACGGCCACCTGGACCGGCGCCGGGCAATGGGCAAGCTGGTCAACCTCTCGGACGCGCTGGTGCACAACCCGTTGGCGGGAAAATCGGGCATCGGGCACACCCGCTGGGCCACCCACGGCGAACCCTCGACCGACAATGCCCACCCGCATAAATCCGGCCCCGTGGCCGTTGTTCACAACGGAATCATCGAGAACTACAAGGAGTTGCGCGCCGAAGTTAAATCTTCGGGACTGGCGCCCACGACCGAAACCGACACCGAGACCATCGCCCTTGTGACCCATAGCCTGATGCAAAAGGGCATGGGGCCGGTGGATGCGGCGATGGCCTGCATCGACAAGCTGGAAGGTGCCTTTGCCCTGGCCTTTCTCTTTGACGGCGAAGACGACCTGATGGTCGCGGCGCGCAAGGGCTCTCCGCTGGCAATCGGGCATGGCGAGGGCGAGATGTACGTCGGCTCCGACGCCATCGCGCTGGCCCCGCTGACGCCGCGCATCACCTACCTGGAAGAAGGCGACCGCGCGGTCCTGTCCCGCGAAGGCGTGACCATCCACGACGAGGCGGGCCGCCTGGTCAACCGCGAGATGCGCAAGGTCCAGATGGACGCGGCCCGGGTCGACAAGGCCGGGTACAAGCATTTCATGGCCAAGGAGATCGCGGAACAGCCGCAGGTCCTGTCCGACGCGCTGAACGCCTACCTGACCGAAGAGGGCATCGCCCTGCCCGATCCGGGCATCGACTTTGCCAAAATCGACCGGCTGACGATGGTCGCCTGCGGCACCGCCTACTACGCCTGCCTGACGGCGAAATACTGGTTCGAACAGCTTGCAGGCCTGCCGGTCGAGGTCGATATCGCGTCCGAGTTCCGTTACCGCGAGCCGCCCGTCCTGCCCGGAACCGCGGCGCTTTTCGTCAGCCAGTCGGGCGAAACGGCGGACACGCTGGCCGCCCTGCGCTATTGCGCGGACAAGGCCGACAAGATCTTTTCCGTGGTCAACGTGCCCAACAGCTCGATCGCGCGGGAAAGCGACCTGGCGCTGCCGATCCACGCTGGCGTGGAAATCGGGGTTGCCTCGACCAAGGCCTTTACCTGCCAGTTGAACGTGCTGCTGCTGCTGGCACTCAAGGCGGCAGAGGCGCGCGGGCGGCTGACGCCCGAGGCCCGCGACGAGATCCTCAAGGGCCTGCGCGCGCTGCCCGGCACCTTCAACGCCGCCTTGGACCGCGACGAGGTGATCGCCGGCGTGGCGCGCAAGCTGGCAGAGGCGCGCGATATCCTTTTCCTGGGGCGCGGCCTGATGTATCCCCTCGCGCTTGAAGGTGCGTTAAAACTCAAGGAAATCAGCTACATCCATGCCGAAGCTTATGCGTCTGGAGAGCTAAAACACGGCCCCATCGCGCTCATCGACAAACATGTGCCTGTGGTGGTCATGGCCCCCAAGGACGCGCTGTTCGAAAAGACCGTGTCGAACATGCAGGAGGTCATGGCGCGCGGTGGCAAGGTCTGCCTGGTCACCGATGCCGAAGGCGCCGCCGCCGCAGGCCAGGACGTCTGGCGCGTGGTTCAGATGCCGACGGTGCCAGACGTGCTGGCGCCCATCCTCTATGCCCTGCCCGCGCAGCTTCTGGCCTATCACACGGCCATCGCCAAGGGCACCGACGTCGACCAGCCGCGCAACCTCGCAAAATCGGTGACGGTGGAGTGACGCCCGAACAGGCTCTGGACACACTGCGCGCTCAGGGAGACGCAGAGCGCGCCGAGGGATCGGCGCGCTATCACAAGGTGGACCGCCTCTATCTGGGCGTGCCCAACCCGGTGCTGAACGATCTGGCAAAGGAATGGCGGCAGGTCATGGACGTGCCGGGCCGCGTGGCGCTGGCCAGTGCGCTCTGGGCCAGTGACATCCACGAGGCGCGCATCCTGGCCGCCAAGCTGCTGACACAGGCCCGGCTGCGGCCCGACGACGAGGCCTGGCGGCTGATCTGTTCCTGGGTGCCGACCTTCGACGCCTGGGCGGTGGCCGATCACGCCTGCATGGCGGGGCAACGCCGGATCATGGCGGATCTGTCTCGGCTGGACGAGGTCGAGAGCTGGACCACCAGCGACCATCTCTGGACGAAACGCGCGGCGCTGGTCATCACCCTGCCCCTGGCGCATCTGAATTTTCCCAAGCCCGAGCAGGCCGATGCCCGGGCGCGCGTGCTGGATTGGGCCGCCCGCTATGTTCCAGACCCGCAATGGTTCATCCAGAAGGCCGTGGCCTGGTGGATTCGCGAATTGTCGAAACATGACGCCGGGGCCGCGCAGGGTTTCCTCGACTCGCATGGCGCAGCGATGAAACCCTTTGCGCGCAAGGAGGCAGGCAAATACCTGCCCTAGCCGCCGGCAAAGACCTTGAGTGTCGGCAGATCCGTCAGCGAGGCGCCGATCAGCCGCATGGCCGCCAGCGAGATCCGGCTGCCGCCGGTTTTCGGCCCTTCGATCGGCCTCAGTTCCACTTGCGAGGATTTGCCGGTTGCCGGGTTTTCCACCCGGCCCTGCCGCACCGACGTCACCAGCGGCGTTTCCAGCCAGAACCCGGCCGCCGCCGGATCGCCCAGGCTGGCCACGGTTTCGCCCAGCAGGCTCTCACCCCCCGGTTTTGGCGCCTCGGCTGCCTTCTTGCGCTCATCGGCGGTGGTCGTATCGAACTGTTCCGCCGTGCGCGCGCCCTCTGGCGGCCTGACCGCGGCTGCGCCCTCCGGCGGGGTCTGCGGCTGTGGTGCAGGCACCTCGGCCTGCGAGCGGTCCTTGAGGAAGGGCAGTTTGCCGCAGCCTGCGGGCGCCAGAGCGGCGCAAATCAACAGTGTCGTCAGGATGCCGCGCAATTTGCGTCCCTCCCCCTTCATGACATTTCCCACGGCACTCTTGCCGAATTTCCGACCGAGGACTAGTGTCTCGCACATGACACAATCGCTCATCGATCCCTTTCAGCGCCCGATCTCCTATCTTCGGGTCTCCGTCACCGACCGCTGCGATTTCCGCTGCGTCTACTGCATGTCGGAGAACATGACCTTTCTGCCAAAGAAAGAGCTGCTGACGCTCGAAGAGCTGGATCGCATGTGTTCGACCTTTGTGCGACTGGGGGTCGAGAAACTGCGCATCACCGGCGGGGAACCGCTGGTGCGCCGGGATATCATGACGTTTTTCCGCCGCATGACGCGGCATCTCGACTCCGGCGCGCTCAAGGAGTTGACGCTGACGACCAACGGATCGCAGCTGGAACGCTTCGCCGGGGATCTCTACGCGGCGGGCGTGCGGCGGGTGAATGTCTCGCTCGACACGCTGGACGAAAAGAAATTTGCCGACGTCACACGCTGGGGCCGTCTGCCGCAGGTCCTGCGCGGGCTGGACGCGGCACAGGCTGCGGGTCTCCGGGTCAAACTCAACGCCGTGGCGCTCAAGGGCTTCAACGAGGACGAGCTGTTTTCGATCACCGAATGGTGCGCCGAACGCGACATGGACCTGACGTGGATCGAGGTCATGCCGATGGGCGACATCGGCAACGAGGACCGGCTGGATCAATACTGGAAACTGACCGACCTGCGCGCGCGGCTGGCGGAACAGTATACCGTGACCGACCTTCCCGAGCGCACCGGTGGCCCCGCCCGCTACGTCCGTCTGGAAGAAACGGGCCAGAAGATCGGCTTCATCACGCCGCTCACGCATAATTTCTGCGAAAGCTGCAACCGGGTGCGCCTGACCTGCACGGGTGAGCTGTTCATGTGCCTGGGTCAGGAAGACAACGCCGACCTGCGCGCGGCGCTGCGCAACCATCCCGACAGCGACGAACCGCTGGAGGCGGCGATCCGCGCGGCCATCGCGCTCAAACCCAAGGGTCACGACTTCGACTACTCCCGCCAGGGCGTGGACGGTCGCGTGTCCCGGCACATGAGCCACACGGGCGGCTGACGTCAGGCTGATCCGACGGAGCGGCTGCGCCGCACAGGCTGTTTGGACGAGGGGCTCTGCCCCTCGCGCTCCCCGGAGGTATTTTCGGCCCAAAGAAATACTGGGTCGTTCACCCTTGATTAAGGTTAATGCGCCAACCTGTCTGCACGGTACAGGCTGAGGAGCCGATGACCGTGCCCGAAGAAGCATCCGGCAGACACCGGCGCCGCTTCACGCCCGTCTCGTGCGCGTCACGGGGCGGGCGTTTTGCAGAACCCCATGTTTCTTTGGGCTATAAATACCTCCGCCGCAGGCACGCGCCGCAGGCGCGAGTCATCCCTGGACGCTCTCAGGTCGGCTGATTTGTCCGCCCCCCACCGGCGCCGCCACGCCTGTTGTGCCCGGCGCCGATGTGGGCAGGCCACGGGCCACGCGCACGGCGAGATAGGCAAAGGCTTGCGCCTCCAGCATGTCGCCATCGAGGCCCGCCTTTTCCACCGGCTCCACCGGGCAATCCAGCCCCGCCGCCAACATCCGCATCATGACCGGGTTCTTGCGCCCGCCCCCTGTGACCAGCACACGGGCGGGCGGTTTCGGGCAATGTTCCATACCTTGCATGACCGCCGCCGCCGCCATGCCTGTCATGGTGGCCGCCGCATCGGCATCCGACAATTCACGCACGAGGTCCAGCATCAGCGAAAAATCGTCCCGGTCCAGCGACTTGGGCGGCATCTTGCGGAAGAACCCCTCATCCAGGAACAGCTCCAGCGCGCCGTCCTCGACCCGTCCCTTGCGGGCCAACCGCCCGTCAAGATCGCAATCGAGGCCCAGACGTTCCGCCACGAGGTCGTTGATCGGCGCATTGGCCGGGCCGGTGTCGAAGGCGAGAAGCGCGCCTTCGGCCTCGGGTGTCTCCGCCCGGGGATCGACCCAGGTGAGGTTGCCGACGCCGCCGAGATTGAGAAAACACAGTGGCTCGGTCGCGCCAATATGGCGCGCGCAGGCCCAGTGGAAGAACGCCGCCAAGGGCGCGCCTTCGCCCCCCAGAGAAACGTCCGCCGAGCGGAAATCCCAGACCACCGGCTTTCCCAGGGCCTGCGCCAGCGCGGCGCCATCGCCCAGCTGGTGCGTGCCCCGGCCGCGCGGTTCATGCGCCAGGGTCTGACCGTGAAACCCCACCAGCTGCGCTCCCGGGAACTGCGACAGCAGCTCCACATGCGCGGACTGGATCACCTCCAGCGCCGGCTCCAGCCCCGCGCCGGGCCAGCGCCCCAGGGCAGCCCTCAGCACCGCGCGCTCCCCCTCGGAATAGGCGCGGTATCCGCTGGTGCCGAAATCCAGGATCCGCAGCCCGTCGGTGTGCAGCATGGCCGCATCCACCCCGTCCAGCGAGGTCCCCGACATGGCGCCAAGCGCCCAGACGGCCCCATCCTTCAACATGCTCTTTCCCTCGGCCCTGCCCGCGCTTATACCTGCGCCGCGCAGTATACAGAGGCACCCGCATGACCTACCATCCCAAATCGGATTTCATGGCCGTCATGATGCAGCGCGGCTACCTGGCCGACTGCACCGACTACCAGGCGCTGGACGAGGCGCTGAGCCAGGGGGTGGTGACCGCCTATATCGGCTATGACGCCACGGCAAAATCGCTGCATGTCGGGCACCTGCTGAACATCATGATGCTGCGCTGGTTCCAGAAGACCGGGCACAAGCCGATCACGCTGATGGGCGGCGGCACCACCAAGGTGGGCGATCCCTCGTTCCGCGCAGATGAACGCCCGCTGCTGACGCCGGACCAGATCGACGCCAACATCGACGGCATGAAACAGGTCTTCGCCAAGTACCTGGACTATGGCGAATCCGGCAACGGCGCGCTGATGCTGAACAATGCCGAATGGCTGGACGGGCTCAACTACCTGGAATTCCTGCGCGACATCGGGCGGCATTTCAGCGTCAACCGGATGCTGTCGTTCGAATCCGTGAAATCGCGGCTGGACCGGGAACAATCGCTGAGCTTCCTCGAGTTCAACTACATGATCCTGCAGGCCTATGACTTCCTCGAACTGTACCGCCGCTATGACTGTACCCTGCAGATGGGCGGCAGCGACCAGTGGGGCAACATCGTCAACGGCATCGACCTGACCCGCCGTGTTCTGGACGAAGAGATCTATGGCCTGACCTCGCCGCTGCTGACCACCTCGGACGGGCGCAAGATGGGCAAGAGCCAGGGCGGCGCGATCTGGCTGAACTCGGACATGCTGTCGCCCTATGAATTCTGGCAGTTCTGGCGCAACACGACCGATGCCGACGTGGGCCGGTTCCTCAAGCTTTATACCGAGATGCCGCTGGACGAATGCGAACGCCTGGGTGCGCTGGCCGGATCCGAGATCAACGACGCCAAGATCGTGCTGGCCAATGAGGTCACCGCGCTGTGTCACGGGGCCGAGGCGGCCGCGGCAGCAGAGGCCACCGCGCGCGAGGTCTTTGAGAAAGGCGGCGTCGGGGACGACCTGCCAACGCTGGAACTGTCGCCTGCGGACCTGGGCGACGGCATTTCCATCGTGCAGCTGATCGTCAAGTCGGGGTTGGCGAAGTCCGGCAAGGAGGCCAAGCGCCTGATCGCCGAAAACGGCGCGCGCATCGACGATGCGCCGCTGACCGATGCCGGGATGATGCTGGACGCGGGTGCGCTGGCCTCGCCGGTCAAGCTGTCGGCGGGCAAGAAGCGGCACGCGCTGGTCAAGCTGGCGGACTGAGCCTTTCGGTCTGAACGGAATACGGGCCGTCCCCTGAGGGGCGGCCCGTTGCTTTTGCGCGGGGCCGATTGATCCGGAGGGCCGAACCGGGCAATCTGACAGGGATTTATCGTCTCATGAACAGGTTGTCCCGATGCGATTTCTTTCCGGCTTGATTTCCCTGGCCCTGCTGGCCACGCCGCTGCAGGCGGCCACGCTTGAAACCGACATTTCGCCAAAGATGGCAGAGATGGGATGTACCGCGCGCCTGTCCGGCCCCATCGAGACAGGCGACCGGGAGCGGATCGCCCCCTTTCTCGAAACCTCGCCGACAGGGGGATTTGACGATCCGGATTTCAGGCCCGATGTCATCTTTCGACAGTTCAGCCCGGCGCTGGACTACGCACCCGATGCGATCTTTACCCACCGGGTGTGCCTGAACAGCGCCGGCGGCTCGCTGGTCGAGGCGCTGCGCATCGTCGGCTACATCCAGGATCAAAGCAGCGACCGCAGCGGTGGTCCCGCCGGCATCCAGACGGCCATCGCCCGCGACGATACCTGCAACGGCGCCTGCGCGCTGGTCTTTCTGGCCGGGCGTTTCGTCCGGTTTTCCGGCAACCCCGCCTACGAGGGCCGTTCGAATTTCATCCTGCACCCCAAGGGCCGGCTGAGCCTGCACGCACCCGCCATAAACCTGACCGAAGACAGCCATTCCCCCGAGACGGCGCGCCAGATCTGGGAGGTGGGGATGCAGGCCAGCGCGCGCATTGCCGCCATGATCGCCAGCGGCGGACTATTCATGTCAGAGGGCCTGTTCGCCGAGATGCTGGCGCATCCCGCAGATGATCCGCTGGTGCTGGACACCGTGGAACAGGCGGTGCGCTGGGGCGTCGACGTGGAACCCAACGTGCTGAACTATGGGCGCTATCCCTATGCGCAGGAACAGTTCTTTGACGCGATCTGCCGCAACAGCCGCAGCCAGGCGCCTGCGCACCTGGACCTGCAACCGGGGTCCGGCGCGATGACTTTGACGCGGAACGGCGAGGTCATGCGCTCGACCGGGGCCTTTGTCGATGCGCGCACCGGACGCCCCTATGAGTGTGAGATCAACGCAGGCCAATGGGAGGAATTCCAGAGCTGGCTCTATCCCGATGGCTACGGCGGTGGGCAGATGCCCCGCCTGCGGTTCAGCTGCTACAATGCACGGGTCACGCTGGTATCGCAGGTTGAATGCTACGATTGCGACGTGGATATCGAGCTGGGCTGCATGGGCATCCTGCCGCCCGATGTGCCGATCGCCGACATCTACATGGACCCGCCGCTGCCCTGATGGTCAGAAAACCGTCTGGAAAACGGCCAGGGCCGCAAAGGGCAGTGACAAAGCCCCCGCCAGCAAGAGCGCGGCCGCCACGGTCGGGCGTGGGCGGGCCATGTCACGGGGAATGGCGCGGGGCGGATCGTGCCGCAGGTGTTTGGTCATCATGAGCGCAGTTAACAGCATGGAAACTTTCCATGCGGTTAATGTCGCTCATGTCCCTGCTCTTGCCACTGCCCCAGTCCAAGGAATTCGCCCGCAGCTGCGATCTGCTTGGCCGGCCCCTGCGCCGTTGTCGAAACGACGGCGGACTGGTCTGGCAGGTGCAGTCGCGCCGGATCGGCCCTCTGGGACGGCTGGACCTGGTGTCGCGCGGGCCGGTCGCGGCACATCCGGACGACCTGGGCAACTGGCTGCGGGATTGGGCGCGCTGGCACGACGGGCGGCCACTGGTGCTGAATGCCGACGGGCTGAGCGCCGGGGCGCTGCGCGGTGCCGGGTTCTGGCCGCTGGTAACACCGGCCACGTTGGCCCTGCTGCCACTGGGAACCGAGGCCGGAATGCGGGCGGCATTGGCACAGAAATGGCGCAACCGGCTGAAGCGGGCGGAACGGTTCGGGCTGACGCTGCGCGAGACGGACCTAACCCCGGATCACTGGATCCTGACCGCCGAGGGTGTGCAGGCCCGCACCAGAGGTTATAAGGGCTTTCCCCCGGCGTTCAGCGCTGCCTTTGCCCAGGCCAACCCCGGCGCGGCGCGGGTGTTCGAGGCACTGGACAAGGGCAGGCCCGTCGCGGGCGCGCTGATGCTGCGGCACGGGCGCATGGCCACCTGGCAAATCGGTGTGACCACGCCGGAGGGACGGCGATGCCACGCGATGAACCTGCTGCTCTGGCGCGCCATGCAGACGCTTTCGGCACGCGGGCACGATTGCCTGGACCTGGGCATTCTGAACACGCAGGACGCGCCCGGCGTGACCCATTTCAAGCTGGGCACAGGCGCGCGGGCACATCGCCTTGGCGGAACATGGCTGCACATGGGGGCGCTGGCCCCGCTGGCGCGGCGCCTGCCGCTGCGGATGGCGGCATGACCGTCCCATTGCGAGAATGGGTTGACACAACCCATCCTACGGGCGCCGCGTTCACTCGCCCAGCATCCACTCTCCCTCTGGCCAGAAGGCGTGAAAGGCAAAGGCGAACATCACGTCATGCGGCAAGTCGGCGCCGCCCTCATCCCGCACCCGGACCGAGCCCACGTCGCGCCCCGCCGCGATCCGGCCCGCATCCAGCGCCGAGGCCTGACCGGCGCGCCAGGTGATGACCACGCCCGCCTCGCGCAGCTCGCCGGCCTCGGCAAGGCGATCCATCGGCCAGGCCCGGTCGCCCACGCGCACCACCCGCATCAGCGGCGGGATGCCGTGCGGCGGCATCTCTCCGGAATAGAGAAAGGGCCGTTTCGACGAGTCGTAGTTGCGGTAGGGGTTCTGACCGTAGGGCCGGTTCCAGGCCGGTTCGGCCATGACCACGCCGTCCGCGTGACGTTCCCGGAACTGGGCAAGGCTTTCCATCCAACTGGGCAGCGTGACCAGTTCGACCCCGGTCAGCTCACCGACGATGCCGGTGCCGATGGCCTGCTGCCACCAGCTTTGGGTTTCGCGGTCATACATGACCATGTCCGAGTTGCGCAGCTTGCCGGACACGCCGAATGTCAGCATCCTGTCCCCGACGCGCCGGTCGAAGGTCAGGGCAGAGTTGCACAAGGGGCAGAAGGTGACCGCCACCGGGACCTCTCCGATGACGTCGTTCACGATTTCATGCCAGGTGAGATAGCGGATCGGGTAGGCGCGCGGGCGCTCGCCCTCGATCACGACGGTAATGACCGGCTCGGCATCGGGGATGCGGCTTTCCTGGTCGACCGGGATGAACTGCGGATCGGTCAGCGCCGGGATGCCGTCCTTGGGCGGACCGCCCGACATGATCTCGACCCAGTTGGTGATGGTGGTCTTTTCGAAATCCGTGTCCGGCCATTCGTGTTTCCAGAAGGCGGGATCGGCGGCAGCCGACATGGCGGCAAAGATCGTCAGAAAAGCAAGTCTGGGCAAAAGTCGCATTGGCTCTCCTCCGGGCGTGGCCCGAAGGATGCCGCGAAAATCTGCGTCTGCCCAGCCTGTCCCACGCGCTTTTGACAGCGCGTGGGCACGGGTCACTCCTGGGTGACGGTGACCTTGACCATGCGGTCCGGCTCTCCGGTCACGGCGCCGTTGGCGCGCTGGTCGCCGCGCTTGATGGCGTCGACCACGTCCATGCCCTCCGTCACCTTGCCGACGATCGTGTACTGACCGTCAAGGAAGGGACCGGGGGCAAACATGATGAAGAACTGCGAATTGGCGCTGTCCGGGCTTTGCGACCGCGCCATGCCGACGACACCGCGTTCGAAGGACAGCTCCGAGAATTCCGCCTCGAGGTCCGGAAGGGTCGAGCCGCCCATGCCGGCGCGGCGCATGTCGAAATCCTCGGCGCCCGTGCGGCCGAACTGAACGTCGCCGGTCTGGGCCATGAAGCCATCGATCACCCGGTGAAAGACCACCCCGTCATAGGCACCGGCCTTGGCCAGCGCGACGATCTGGGCGGTGTGGCCCGGGGCCACGTCCTCGAAGAGGTCGATGGTGATGGTGCCGTCCGCCTCGCCCGCAAGCTGGATCTGCAGCCCCATATCCGCGCCTTCGGGCAGCGGTTCAAGGACAGGCTCGGCCACGGGCGCAGGCGCGGCGGCCACGCCATCCTCGGCAGGCGCGGCAGGATCGGGGGCGGCATCCACCGCCCCTGCACCACCGCGCAGCACCGAATAGCCCCCCATGCCGACCAGCAGCACGGCGACCGCTAGAATACCGCCTTTAACCGGTGACATCTGCGGCCACCTTCACCGAGATCATGCGGTCGGGATTCGCGGGCGGCTCGCCCCGGGTGATCGCGTCGACATGGTCCATGCCCTCGATCACGCGGCCATAGACCGTGTACTGACCGTTGAGGAAATGGTTGTCCTTGAAGTTGATGAAGAACTGAGAGTTGGCGCTGTTGGGGTTCTGCGAGCGCGCGGCGCCCAGGGTGCCCCGGTCATGCGGCAGCTTGGAGAACTCTGCCTTGAGGTCCGGCAGGTCGGACCCACCGGTGCCTGCACGGCGCAGGTTGAAGTCCTTTTCCATGTTGCCATGCGCCACGTCGCCGGTCTGGGCCATGAACCCCTCGATCACGCGGTGAAAGCAGACGTTGTCATAGGCACCCGCGCGCGCCAGCTCTTTCATGCGTGCGGCATGGTCGGGGGCCACGTCGGGCAGCAGCTCGATGGTGACGGTGCCGCCCTTGAGTTCCATCAGGATGGTGTTTTCCGGGTCCTTGATATCGGCCATTGGTCTTTCTCCGTTTCTCATTTGCGACGAGAGGTAGCCTGTGACGCGGGCAAAGCCAAGACGGCGTTGACCTGCACGGCACATCGGGTCTAGTGGGCCGGGGAATTGCGACCGGAGAGTGAGAGATGGGCTGGAACACCCTTGACGACATGGACCTTGAGGGCAAGCGCGTGTTGACCCGGGTCGACATCAACGTGCCGATGGAAGACGGGGAAGTGACCGATGCCACGCGGATCGAGCGGATCGCGGCGACGGTGCAGACCATCCTGGACAAGGGCGGCAAGCCGGTGCTTCTGGCGCATTTCGGCCGCCCCAAGGGCGAACGTCGCGCCGACATGAGCCTGCAACCGCTGATCCCGACGATGGAAGCGGTGCTGGGCGTCGAGGTCGTCTTTGCCAGCGACTGCATCGGCCCGGCAGCGGCTGCGGTGATCGACGGCCTGGGCGAGAACCAGGTCGCCTTGCTGGAGAACACCCGTTTCCACG
This sequence comes from Antarctobacter albus, assembly GCF_900101505.1. Classification (GTDB taxonomy): domain Bacteria; phylum Pseudomonadota; class Alphaproteobacteria; order Rhodobacterales; family Rhodobacteraceae; genus Antarctobacter; species Antarctobacter albus. The sequence goes on along the minus strand of NZ_FMZI01000002.1, from coordinate 268,623 downwards.
CGGGCGAGGAAAAGAACGACCCTGAGCTGGTGGCCGGGATGGCCGCGCTGGGGGATGTCTATTGCTCGGACGCCTTTTCAGCGGCGCACCGGGCCCATGCCTCGACCACGGGCCTTGCCCATGCCCTGCCCGCCTGCGCCGGTCGCCTGATGCAGGCCGAGCTTGAAGCCCTGGAAGGCGCGCTTGGCACGCCTGCACGGCCCGTGCTTGCCGTGGTCGGCGGGGCCAAGGTCTCGACCAAGCTGGACCTGCTGGGCAACCTCGTCGAAAAAGTCGACATGCTGGTGATCGGCGGCGGCATGGCCAATACTTTCCTTGCCGCCAAGGGCATCGACGTGGGCAAGTCGCTGGCCGAACACGAGATGACCGGCACCGCGAAAGAGATCATGGCCAAGGCCGAGACGGCGGGCTGCCGGATCATCCTGCCGACCGACGTGGTTGTGGCGCGCGAGTTCAAGGAAGGCGCCGAGAACGAGACCGTTCCTGCGGATGCCTGCCCCTCGGACGCGATGATCCTGGATGCCGGGCCGGACTCCGTGGCCGCCGTGATCGCGGCCATCGACGAGGCCGAAACACTTATCTGGAACGGCCCGCTGGGCGCCTTCGAGATCGCGCCCTTCGACGCGGCCACCAATGCCGCCGCGAAACACGCGGCGGAACGCAGCGAACTGGGCAAGCTGGTCTCGGTCGCGGGCGGTGGCGATACGGTCGCGGCGCTGAACAAGGCCGGTGCGGCCTCCGGGTTCAGTTATATCTCGACCGCCGGGGGCGCCTTCCTGGAATGGATGGAAGGTAAAACCCTGCCCGGCGTCGCCGCGCTGGAGGCCTGATCGCCCCTTGCGCCCGGCGGTCTATCGCTGCCGGGCGAGTTCCCGTTCCATCCGGTAAAGCACCTTGATCGCCTCGGGCGCCGTCAGGGCGGTGATATGCTTGCGCCGGTCGCCGCCTCGAAAATCGCTGAGATCGACGATCCGGATCGGCAGGCCCGCCAGCCGCGTCTTGTCCTGGATCGATCCCAGCCGCCAGGGTTTGCCCGTCAGCCAGGCAGAGACGCTGAGCGCCGAATCCATCTTTGAGACAAGCACGAGGAAGGGTTCCGGGAAGGGCTTGATTTTCAACGCCTGCTGCACAAAGACATCCTCGTCGATGTCCGGGCTGATCAGCGCCACGCCGCGCAGCGCCTTGAGCGATGCCTCGTCCCCTGCAATCGACGCCTGGCGCAGCGCCTCCATCGTCAGCTGCGCGCCCATCGAATGCGCCACCAGCGTCACGCGCCAGCCTTCGCTGGCGAGGTCGCGCAGAACCTGGGCCAGCCCGTCGCGCGAGAACATCACGCTGTCACGGTCATAGACATAGCCGCGCACCCGCCCCGCAGAGGCCCAGGAATAGAGCACGATGGGGATCTTGGCGTCGAAGTCATGCGCCACCTGCGCAACCCGGTATACCGCCTCGGCATTACGGACGTTGAACCCGTGCACGAACAGGACCACATCCTTGCGCCCCGGCTGCGACGCGGAGGTCAGACCGTCGAGGAACTGGCGCTTGCCCGCATAGGGCGCGCCGTCGCGGGTGACGAAATGGCGGGCGGGATCGGGACTGGCCCGGCCGGGCCATTCGATTTCTCCCTCCTCGTGGGTAGGCGGGATCGAGATGTCTGCCCAGCCATAGCGCAGTTCCTGCGACCGGGCCGCACCAAAGGCCTGACGGACCAGTTCCAGGTCGCCCTCGGGGGCGAGGTTGCGGTTGGTGGCGACAAAGACGCGCCGCAGGTCGGCAGCCCCGGCCACGGCGCGCGGCACGTGGTCGATCTGGCCCCGGGGGGCGCAGGCGGCGACAAGGCCGGCCAGAAGGATGATGAATAACCCTTTCGTCATGCGACGAAAATTTAACTGGCGCGCGATTCGTTTCCAGCCCTTTGTTGCATCAGACCGCCAATAGCAGTGCAGCGATGCAACGCCGCCCCTATGGCGTGGACAGGTCGCGCAGCAGGCGGATCGCCTCGGGCGCGGTAAAGGCTGTGGAATGCCCCGCTCTGTCACCGCCGGGAATGGTGCTGAGGTCGATGATCTCGATCGGCAGTTGCGCCAGCCTTGACGGATCGTCGATCGAGCCAAGCCGCGACGGCGTGCCGGTCAGGAGGGCCGCCAGGCCCAGGGCCCGGTCCCGGCGCGACACGACGATCATGAAAGGTTCAGGGAAGGGTTCGATCCGGCGCGCTTGCCGGAGAAAGACATCCTCGTCGATATCGGGGCTGATCAGGGCCACGCCCATGATGCTGGTCAGCGCCCTGCCCTTGCCGGAGATCGAAATCTGCCGCAGCGTCTCCATCACCAGCTGGCTGCCCATCGAATGGGCGATGATGAGAACCCGCCGCTTGTCGCGCGCCAACCCCAGCAGCAGGGATTCGAGATCGTCGCGTGCGAAGATCACGCTGTCGCGGTCATAGACATAGCCGCGCGGATCACCGGCCGAAGGCCAGGAAAAGCTGATGACCGGGTCTTCTGTCTTGTAGTCATGCGCGATCTGGGCCAGTCGGTAGACCGCCTCGGCGTTGTTCACGTTGAACCCGTGTACGAACAGCACCACGTCGGGGCGCCCACCCGGGCGCGGCAGGTTGCGCAGAAAGGCCAGTTGGCTGGCGTAGCGCTCGCCCGACAGCGCCACGAAATGCTGTGCCGGGTCCGGGCGGTCGTTGCCCGGCCATTCGATCTGGCCCGGCTGGTGGCTGGGCGGGATCGAAATGTCGATACGGCCATAACTCACCACCGGGTCGCGGCTATCGCCAAAGGCCTGGTGCAACGCCTCTTCGGGGGACCCCTGTTCAAGGTGACGATTGCTGGCGATGAACACCCGCTGCACCGTCGCGTCATAAGCTTCGGGCGTCACGCCCTGGACAAGGGACACCATGCCGCGCGGGCCGCAGGCGGCGACAGACAGACAGATCGTCAGGACGAAAAACACACGAGTCATGGCCGCACAATCGGGGAAACCGCGCGCAAGGTCGAGAGCTCTCAGCCCTCGGGAATGACAACACCTGCGTGATCGACGCGAATGACCTCGCGCAGCACATCGGCCAGCCGTTCGAGACTGGCCGCCCGCCCCGAGCTTTGCCGCCAGACCAGACCGACGGACCGGGTGAATCGCCCCTTGCGGAAGGGGCGCACCGCCACGTCGCCACGCGGCGAGCTGATTTCCGAGCGCACGTAGAGCGCGGGCAGAAAGCTGAGCCCCATGTTCATCGCCACCATCTGGCGCAAGGCATCGAGGCTGGTGCCCTCGTAGTCGGCCCTAAGATGGGCGCCGAGGTCGCGGCAGAGCGTGGCAATCTGGTCATGCAGGGCAAAGGCGCTGGAAAGGGAAAGGACGTCCTGTCCCGCCAGATCGGTATCGCGCACCTCCTCCGCCTCGGCCAGCGGGTGATCATGGGCCATTGCCACCACCAGGGGTTCGCGGAACAATCGGATCACGGTCACGTCCCGGGCCTGAACCGGCAGTTGCGTCAGGATGGCGTCATGCACCCCCGCAACCAGGTCCTCTGTCAGGTCGCGCGGCGCACCGTCACGCAGGATCAGCTTGGCATCCGGGTCGGCGGCGTGCAGACGGCGGACCAGTCCGGGCAGCAGGTAGGGCCCGATGGTAGGCGTCGAACCCAGCCGCAACTGCGCCGCCTTCCCCGTTCCCAGCATCTGCGCGGTTTCCACCAGCGCCTCGACCTCTTCGGCGATGCGGGCGGCGCGGGCGCGCACCTCGCGGCCCTCGGGAGTCAGGACGACACCGCGGCGTCGGCGTTCCACCAGGTGCAGGCCCAGCCGCTTTTCCAGTTCCGCGATCTGCAGGCTGAGCGAAGGCTGGCTGATACCCGCGCGCGCGGCGGCGCGGCCATATTGTCCGGTCTCGGCCAGCAGGAGAAAATAGCGCAACTGGCGCAGGCTTGGGGTCTCGGGCACGACGGGCCTCCTGTTTCCTGAAATATAGGAATAACCAATGCAAAATCATCATTGCATTGGGTTTTATCGCATTCCGTAGCCCCCCATCTCGATCCCGTAACGCCAGAGGAGGACCCGAAGATGAAGACAGCAAAGACCGGCACCCCGTCGCTGGAGGCCCGCGTTCAGGCGCTTCGCAACCGCCACGCCGCGCTGGAACAGGACATCGAGGCCGAACAGCGCCGCCCCCTGCCCAGCATGAGCCGCCTGCGCGCGCTGAAATCGCGCAAGCTGATGCTGAAGGACGAGATGACCTACTACAGCGGCTTGCTGCAGACGCTGTCGTCGATGCACCGGGGCAATCCCCAGGGGCCCGCATGACACCCTTCGGTCCGCTGGACTTCCTGCGCGCCGCCCAGTTCCTGCGCAGCGGCGACCCCGACGATTTCGCAGAGGCGGTTCCGGGCGGCGCCCCGCCCCCGCGCCCGCCCGCCCCGAAAACCGAGTCGCCGCGGCGCTGAGTGCATGAATGCAACGCTGCAAGGACTTTTTGCAGCGCGCCGCGAATCAGGTGCCGCGCGGGATTCCCTTTCCCGCGCGGTTGTGCCACTCTCCCACCATGCGCCCCCAAAGAGGCGCGTGTTTGAGGCAGACACATGACATCCCGTCGATCGCGCCCTTCGCTGGGGGCCTTGGTCTTTTTCTCCGTGACGCTGAGCCTTTCGGCCTATTTCACCTTTGCCGCCGTGCAGGGGGATTCCGGCCTGTTCCGTCGCGCGGAAATCGCCGTCGAAGGCGACAAGCTGGCCCGCGAACTGGACGAGCTGCACGCAGAGGTCGCGCGGATGGAAAACCTCACACGCCGCCTGTCCGACGATTTCCTGGACCTCGACCTGCTGGACCAGCAGGCCCGTGACGTGCTGGGCCTGATCCGCAGCGACGAGATCGTGGTGCACTGACACGCGCTTGCCCTTGTCGCCGCTCTGCCCGCTCCCGTGACCGGACGCGTAGAGGCTTTACGCCGTCGCGCACCCCGCCTATCCTCGCCCGAAGTAGTTCAGTACTGAACGAGTCCTGGGGAGGAGTGTCATGGCAGCCCGAAAGACAACGGCGAAACCCAATGTCTCGCCCGAGGAGCTGACGCAGTATTACCGCGACATGCTGTTGATCCGCCGGTTCGAGGAAAAGGCCGGCCAGCTCTACGGCATGGGCCTGATCGGCGGCTTCTGTCACCTCTACATCGGGCAGGAGGCCGTCGTCGTGGGCCTTGAGGCCGCCGCAGAGGAAGGCGACAAGCGCATCACCTCGTACCGCGATCACGGGCACATGCTGGCCTGCGGAATGGACCCGAATGGCGTCATGGCGGAACTGACCGGCCGTGAGGGCGGCTATTCCAAGGGCAAGGGCGGCTCGATGCACATGTTCAGCCGCGAAAAGCATTTCTACGGCGGGCACGGCATCGTCGGCGCGCAGGTGCCACTGGGCGCGGGCCTTGCCTTTGCCGACAAGTACAAGGGCAACGGCCGCGTGACCTTCACCTATTTCGGGGATGGCGCCGCCAACCAGGGCCAGGTCTACGAGACCTTCAACATGGCCGCCCTTTGGGACCTGCCCGTGGTCTTCGTGATCGAGAACAACCAGTACGCGATGGGCACGGCGATGAAGCGGTCGACCTCGACCCCGGACATCTATCACCGCGGCAACGCCTTCGGCATCCCCGGAGAGATGGTCGACGGCATGGATGTACTGGCAGTGAAGGCGGCGGGCGAAAAGGCGGTGAAACACTGCCGCGCAGGCAAGGGCCCCTACATCCTGGAAATCAAGACCTACCGCTATCGCGGCCATTCCATGTCGGACCCGGCCAAGTACCGCACCCGCGAGGAAGTGTCGAAGATGCGCGAGGAACGCGATCCCATCGACCACGTCCGCGACATGCTGGTGCAGGGGGGCCATGCCTCCGAAGAAGACCTCAAGGCCATCGACAAGGAGATCAAGGCGGTGGTCAACGCCTCTGCCGAGTTCGCCCGTGAAAGCCCGGAGCCGGCGCTCGACGAGCTCTGGACCGACATCTACGCAGACGCCTGACCCGAGGATCCATCATGAACGGAAGTATTGCCGGAGCACTTGTCTCCAACATCATCGGTGGCGTCATCGGCCAGCTGATCTATGCCGCCCTTGTCATGCTGGTCCTGCGCTGGCTGTTCAAGAAGCGGGTCCCCTATGGCGGGCTCTTCAAGGTATACATCCTTGTTTTCCTTGGCTTCTTTGCGCTGTCTTTTGCCCTGGGCTTTGCCCTTGGCGCAGCGGGGGCAATGACTCTTCTGTCAGTGCTGATCGGCATCCTGTCCATCGCCGTCTTTGTCCTGCAGGCCTATTGGGTGGCAAAGTACGTAGAACCGCTCGATGGGTCCAACCTGACGATGGGTAACGTGTTGATCTCGCAGATCGTCATTTTGGTCGTCGCGATCGCGATCGGGCTCCTCGTCGTTCTGGCGTTGGGCGGGTTCTGAAGGAGCGTTTGACATGCCAACTGAAATCCTCATGCCCGCCCTCTCCCCCACGATGGAGGAAGGCACGCTGGCCAAATGGCTGGTCAAGGAGGGCGACACCGTTTCCGCCGGCGACGTGATCGCCGAGATCGAGACCGACAAGGCCACGATGGAATTCGAGGCCGTGGACGAAGGCGTGATGGGCAGGATCCTTGTCACCGAGGGCACGCAGAACGTCGCGGTGAACACGCCCATCGCGGTGCTGGTCGAAGAGGGCGAAGAGGTCCCGGATCAGGTCGGCGGCACGGGCGCAGCGGCTCAACCCGCCAAGCCTGCGGCCCAACCCGCCGCAGCAGCTGCACAGCCTGCCGCCCCGGCCAGGGTCGAAGCCGCCCGCCCCGAGCCGGATTGGCCAGAAGACACCAAGACAAAGAAGCAGACGGTCCGCGAAGCCCTGCGCGACGCGATGGCCGAGGAAATGCGCGCCGATGGCGATGTCTTCCTGATGGGTGAGGAGGTTGCCGAATACCAGGGCGCCTACAAGATCAGCCAGGGCCTGCTGGACGAGTTCGGCTCCAAACGGGTGATCGACACGCCGATTACCGAACACGGTTTTACCGGCATCGGTGTCGGTGCCGCCTTTGGCGGGTTGCGCCCCATCGTCGAGTTCATGACCTTCAACTTCGCCATGCAGGCGATGGACCAGATCATCAACTCGGCGGCCAAGACACTGTATATGTCCGGCGGGCAGATGGGCTGTCCCATCGTCTTCCGTGGCCCCAGCGGCGCCGCCGCCCGTGTCGGCGCCCAGCACAGCCAGGATTACGCCGCCTGGTACGCCCATATTCCCGGCCTCAAGGTGGCGATGCCCTACAGCGCCTCGGACGCCAAGGGCCTCTTGAAAAGCGCCATCCGTGACCCGAACCCGGTGATCTTCCTCGAAAACGAGATCCTCTACGGGCGCAGTTTCGACGTCCCCGTGATGGAGGATTTCACCGTTCCACTGGGCAAGGCCCGGATCTGGCGCGAAGGCTCGGACCTGACAATCGTCAGCTTCGGCATCGGCATGACCTACGCGCTGGAAGCGGCCGAGAAACTCGCCGAAGAGGGCATCGAGGCCGAGGTCATCGACCTGCGCTGTCTTCGCCCCATCGACACGGCCGCGGTCATCGCAAGCGTGCAGAAAACCAACCGCTGCGTGACCGTCGAGGAAGGCTGGCCCGTGGCCTCGATCGGCAATTACATCTCGGCGACGCTGATGCAGCAGGCCTTCGACTGGCTCGACGCGCCGGTCATCAACGTCACCGGCAAGGACGTACCCATGCCCTATGCCGCCAACCTCGAACGCCACGCGCTTGTCACCACGCCCGAGGTGATCGAAGCGGCGAAACAGGTCTGCTACCGGTGAGCACGCGGGTTCAGGTTCGGGGCCGCGACGTCGCGCGTGAGGCCTATCGCATCGAAACCGATGCCGGCGCCGCCTTTGTGCCCGAATGCCTGATTGCCGGCGGGCTGCGCCCCGGCGGACGGCCCTCGCACCAGGACGCCTACGAATGGATCGCCGCCCATCGCGCGGCGCTGGCCCGCGCTGTCGAACGGTTGGCACGCGGCGATGCGCCGCGACCGCCCTATGATATCCTGACGCTGATCGAGGTTCGCTGAAATGCGGCTTCTTCTTGGCAAAAATACCCACGTCCAGCGGCTGTCACAGCGCTGAGAGGAGGATCAAAGATGCCCACGGAAATCCTCATGCCCGCCCTGTCCCCCACGATGGAGGAAGGCACGCTGGCCAAATGGCTGGTCAAGGAAGGTGACGAGGTCCGCTCCGGCGACGTGATCGCCGAGATCGAGACCGACAAGGCCACGATGGAATTCGAAGCGGTGGACGAAGGGGTGATCGGCAAGATCCTCGTGGCCGAGGGCACCGCCGAGGTGAAGGTCAACACGCCCATCGCCGTGTTGCTGGAAGAGGGCGAAACCGCCAGCGACATCGCCGACGCCCCGCCGGCCACGGCGCCGAAGGCGCAGGCCGGCGCGGCTGCCGAGGCGGCCCCCACAGGGGGCCCCGAGAAAGCCGCCCCTCCATCACCGCAAACATCGGACGGCACGCGCATCTTCGCCTCGCCGCTGGCGCGCCGGATCGCCGAGCAGAAGGGGCTGGACCTGGCGCAGATCAGTGGCAGCGGCCCGCGTGGCCGGATCGTCAAGGCCGATGTCGAGGCGGCGACGGCCTCCCCCGCCCCGGCCGCCAAACCGACAGCCGCCCCGGCCTCGCCAACCGCGACCGCCCCCGTCTCAGGCGGGGCCAGCGCCGACGCGGTGCTCAAGACCTACGCCGATCGCCCGTACCAGGAGATCCCGCTCGACGGCATGCGCCGCACCATTGCCGCCCGCCTGACGGAGGCGAAACAAACCATTCCGCATTTCTACCTGCGCCGGGACATTCGTCTCGACGCGCTCATGGCCTTCCGCAAGCAGCTGAACGACCAGCTTGCCGCGCGCGGGGTCAAGCTCTCGGTGAATGATTTCATCATCAAGGCCTGCGCCAACGCGCTGCAACAGGTGCCCGCCGCCAATGCGGTCTGGGCCGGGGACCGCATCCTGCAACTGGAGCCTTCCGACGTCGCCGTGGCCGTCGCCATCGAGGGCGGGCTGTTTACGCCTGTCCTGCGGGATGCCCACCAGAAAAGCCTGTCGACCCTCTCCGCCGAGATGAAGGACCTTGCCACACGCGCCCGCGACCGCAAACTTGCTCCCCAGGACTACCAGGGTGGCAGCTTTGCCATTTCCAACCTCGGCATGTTCGGAATCGAGAATTTCGACGCCGTCATCAACCCGCCGCACGGTGCCATCCTGGCCGTCGGTGCGGGCGTCAAGAAAGCCGTGGTCGGGGCCGACGGTCAGGTCGAGGTCGCCACGGTCATGTCCGTGACCCTCTCGGTCGATCACCGGGTGATCGACGGCGCACTGGGAGCGGACCTGCTACGGGCCATTGTCGACGGGCTGGAGAATCCGCTGGCCCTGCTGGCCTAAAAAAGCGCGGGCCACACGCGGGCAAAGCCTTTCTCCAGAACGAAAAGCGGCGCGTTCCCGATGGGACGCGCCGCTTCTTTTGTACGAATCCAAAAAAAGGTCTCAGCTGCCGCGCAGCAACTGGTCCATGCTGATCGAGGGCTGATCGCAACCCGCCTCGCCCACGACCTTGGCCGGCACACCTGCCACGGTCGAGCAGCGCGGCACTTCTTTCAGAACCACGGACCCCGCCGCGATCCGCGAGCAGTCGCCCACGCGGATATTGCCCAGTACCTTGGCGCCCGCACCGATCAGGACACCGTCGCCAATCTTGGGATGGCGGTCCTCTTCTTCCTTGCCGGTCCCGCCCAGCGTCACCGAATGCAGCATCGAGACGTTGTCGCCCACCACAGCCGTCTCACCGATGACGATGGAGTGGGCATGGTCGATCATGATGCCCTTGCCGATGCGCGCAGCCGGGTGAATATCGATCCCGAAGACCTCGGAGCTGCGCATCTGGAAGAAATAGGCCAGGTCACGGCGTCCCTGGGACCAGAGCCAATGCGCCACGCGGTAGGCCTGGACCGCCTGGAACCCCTTGAAGAACAGCAGCGGCTGCAGGAATCGGTGGCAGGCCGGGTCACGTTCATACGTGGCCGCGATATCCGCCCGGGCGGACAGCGCCAACTCCGGCGCCTCGCCATAGGCCTCGTCACAGATCTCCCGCAGGATCTGTTCGGACATCTCGGGATTGGCGAGCTTCAGCGAGATCCGGTAGCTCAGGGCCCTGTCCAGCGTGGGATGGTGAAGGATTGAGTAATGCACCAAACCGCCAAGCAGCGGCTCGTCGATCACGGCCTGTTCGGCCTCGCTTCGAATGCGGGCCCAGACCGGGTCCAGCTCCGCCAGATGTGCGCGCGTTTCAGCCATGCCTGTCCTCCTTTGACGCCGTGACCCTATCAGATAGGCTTGCCTGATCGAAACGCAATTCCGTGATAGGGGAAATCTTCGATATGGATGAGTCCGCGACACGCCGTTTCCAGACCATGATCCGGGACCGGCTGGCCGCCCTGGACGAAGAAGACGCCCTGGGCCGCGACGGACAATCGACGGTGGAACTGGATCAGCAGGCGGTAGGACGTCTGTCGCGTCAGGATGCACTATTGAACCAGTCGATGGCCAAGGCAACGCAGGCACGCCGTGACGCCCAGCGCCGCGCTTTGGTCGCGGCACTGGCACGCATCGAAGACGGAGCCTTTGGCTACTGCGAGGATTGCGGCGAAGAGATCGCCATCAAGCGCCTCGAACTGGATCCGACCGCGATGCGCTGTATCTCCTGCGCCTCGGGCTGATAGAAGGCGCGCAGGGCGTCGAGCATCTTCACCTGGCAGTCCAGAAAGTCGGGGTCTTCGAAACAGGTCTCCCGCCCCATTTCGCACCCATGTGCAGCCGCCGAGAGCGTCCCGTTGCCCCAGCGCACATGCGCACGCCCCGTCCGTTGGCAATGCAGGTCGGCAGCACATGCTTCGTCTATAAGCCGGCGGGCCAGCTCTGAACGCATATCGGGAGGCACGGGCAACAAGGCCCGTGCCGCCGCAATCACATCCCCTGGCAGAACCGGTTTCACACCGTCACCTGCAGTTCCGCAAATGGGCCGGCGCCATACCGTTCGGAAACCTGGGCCACGCATAACGTGATGGTGCCGCTTGCGCCGTCCACGGCCATCTCTGACGCCGCGTAGGCCCATTCCGAGGTGTTGACGGTCACGTCCCGAAGTACCGTCTCTCCCTGGCGCACCCGCACCTGGTAAGCCTCGCTGTCCTCGCCCAAGGGCACCTCTGCGCGGTCCCATCCATCTCCGTCGATCCGAGTGCGCCGGATCCAGCGGACAGACAGGTCGCCGTTCGCTAGTTCCGCGTTCAAATGCACGGGTCTGTAGGGCCGCAGGCCATTTCCCTCGAAGACATGCACACGATGTTCGTAGGACGGATGGTCATAGGTCTGACTGGCCGGTCCGATCCGGTAATGGCGTTCCAGCCCCCTGTGCAGGGACTTGAGTGCGATCTGTGACGGGGTACCATCGAGAAGGACTACCCAGGAACCTGCGGGCCAAGACGTTGGCATCACACCGTCACTCCCCACCTGTCCGCGCAGACGGTGTGACAGGCTCCAACGCCCTTCGGAGATCAACTCGGCATCCCGGAACTGAAACAACTCCCAGTTTCCGGGTGCCCCGTCGCCAATGGCCATCAGGTTGCCGCCCCCAAGAAGGGCCGCATCACTGATCGATTGCAAGCCTCCGCTGGCCAACCGCACTTCAAGCGGCGCCCCGTTGTCGCTCACTCCTGCCCGAGCCGATGGCAGGTCAGTTTCGGTCAGACCGATTACCGACCGCGCGGCCACGATGCCGTTCAGCCCATAATCCGCGTCTTGCGCGGCATCATATACAGCGACGCTGCCCGGCCAGGGTGTCGCGCTCAGCGCAAGGTGCGGCGCATGCGGCACTTCATCCCCGCTGATAAGGGGCAAATCCAGGAACACCGGCGTCACCGGGACGGCGGGCGTGAACGGTCGGACCTGGGGCGGTTCCTCGGGCATGTCCGACGGCAGGAATACGTCTGGCTCGATCCGGACGGCATCTACGATCTGGTGCTCCATGATCTCGACCTTGTCGATCCGCGCCAGGGTTGGACCACGGTCTGAGGGCAATCGAACGATGTCACCCGCGCCCAGCGCAAGTTTCGACGGAGGCAAGGCAAAGCGCAGAGTGTCTCGTGAGACCCTCGCCTCTGCCAGCCAGCGTTCCGCCGTCTGCCGCCCCTCGCCGCGTGTCAGGGCAAGCGGCATGTCGGTTTCCGAAACCGCATGCATGGCCTCATCCGGCAGCACGGCCTCTTCCGCCGCAACCTGGTGGTCCGCATCCGCCAGGACGAAATGGACGCGCACGCGCCCGGCCATTTCGGCCTCACTTGCACGCGTTTCTACCAGATCGCCCTCGATCTCGTCACTGACCGCAAGCACGTCGCGCGGAATGTCCACCGGCCCCAGCCCCCGACGCATCCGAAAGACAAGCCTCCCGTCCCTCTCTATGGCATCGAACCCATGCGCCAGCATCAACGGCTGCAGCGCCCGTCTTGCATCACTGACCTCGGACACGACATAGCCGCGCACCACCCCGTGCAAGTCGCTTGTATCCAAATCCGTCAAGCCCACTCGGGAACAGATTTCGCGCACGACTGAGGCAAGGCTGCGAATGGACAGTCGCCCGTTCAGCCAATGCCCTCGCCGATAGTTCGGCCCGTCCGACCAAAGTTTCTCATCCGCCGGAAACCAGGGATAGGGCCGCGCATCCCAGGCCCAAACGAAACAGCGCTCAAGATCCAGCATCTGCCCGCCATAGACGGACGACACGGGGTTGTTCCCGGCCTCCCCCCAATAGCCAAGTTGTGCCTTCAGGTATTGCTGTTGGATCGCATCGTCCCGCAAACCGTTGGAATAATGCGGCAGGTTTGATTCCGAGGATTTCGGGTCGAAAAACTTGTTGGGTTGGTTCGTCCCCTTGTCGATTGCCGCACACCCCAGTTCCGTGAACCAGATCGGTTTGGATTCCGACTGCCAGGCGGTCGCAGTGGGCTGCCTTACGCCGGCAATTCGATCATGGTGCGGATTGCTCCACCAGTTGCGAAGGTCTTTGTAGCGCCAGACCCAGGGTTCGCCATGCGCCTCGTCGCTGATCGGTGTGCGCACTTGCGCGTCCTGGTCTGCCTCGGAGGCATAGAACCAATCGTACCCTTCACCGCCCTCGATATTGGCGCGCAGATAGTCCTGATTGTAGATGCTTCCCCACCCTGCGTCCGCGTGCTCTTGTCCATTACGCCAGTCGGAAAGTGGCATGTAGTTGTCGATCCCGACGAAATCTATCTCGGCATCGGACCAGAGAGGGTCCAGGTGAAAGTAGAGGTCGCCAGAGCCATCATTCGGCTGATACCCGAAATACTCTGTCCAATCCGCCGCGTAGCCGATCATGGTGGAAGAGCCCAGCAAGGCCCGGCACTCGGACGCAAGATCCTTCAGCGCGGCCACCGCAGCAAATCCTGTAGCGCCACGGATCTGGGTCAGACCGCGCATCTCGGAGCCAATGCAGAACGCTTCCACCCCCCCGGCCGCCGCACAAAGCGCCGCCTGGTGCAGGATAAAGCGTCGATAGCCCCATTCCTGCGGACCGGAATAGGCAACCGCCCCCCCAGTCACCGAGAAGTCGCTGGCAGAAGCCGTACCAAAGAAGGCGGCAATCTCCGCATCGGCCGTAGCAGTCCCGTCCGGAGACCCAGGTTGTCCGGGCGCCGCACTCAACGTGATCCGACCACGCCAGGGCAAAGGGGCCTGTTCCACCGTCCCTGTCCAGGGGTCTGGCAGATCATTCCCGGGCATCTGATCCATCAGGACAAAGGGATAGTACATGACCCCGAGGCCCTCAGCCTGCATTTTTTGGATTGCCTGAATCACGGAGGCATCGGTCGGCGTACCTCCGTAAACCGGCCGCCCATCGCTTTGGGGCACAATCTCTGCCAAGCTCCGATCTATCCCCGCGACTGACCAGGGCATGGACTTTGCCTCATGCTCGGTCTGCTCGACCTTAGGGCGAATGGTGCAACTGCCGCAGCGCAAGTCATCCCCGAACCAACTCACGATCAGTGAGGCCGTTCCGCAATTCGGTGCCTCGTCGCCCAATTGTTTGAGTGATGTGTTGAAATCTGGCGCTTCGGAAGGCGAGTTGACATTGGCGACGGCCTTGCCCTTCGCACCAATACCAAACGGGTTGTCCTGCGCGCTCGCAGCATGCCGCATATAGATCGGATCGGTGGCGAGGGCGTATTCACCAGTGCCGGGGATCATGGCGACGCCCCGAACCAGATCGGGAAGCTCCCCCGTCGACAAATCCGGGCGCGTGACTTCGAAACTGAATTGAGGAACGCGGTTGCCAAAGCGTTCCAGCCGCAGGTCCTCAATGACCACGTAAGCCGTGCCGCGATAAGCGGGCACCTGCCCTGTGCCCTCGACCGCCTCGATCTTGGGATCAGGCAACTGACTCTGTGTCCCGGCGTAAACCCGCATGTTCAGGTCATCCACGGCGATCTCGGCGCCATCCGCCCAGACCCTGTTGACCGAGGTGATCTGACCTTCGCAGAGCGCCAGGGCCAGGCTCACAGAGTAGCTGAATTCCCGAATTTTGGGCTGGGGAGGTGCCCCCTTTCCGGAACCACCGGATTCACGGACGCGCTCCTTGAACTCGGTCGCCCAGATCACGTGTCCGCCAACACGCATACGCCCATAGACCTGCGCAATGGGCGCCCCCTCTCCGGCGCCGGTCAGGCGAAACCGGTCGATCTTGCCAGTCTCCACCGCCTCTGACCCGGTCCCCAGCAGACGCTGGTCCAGGGAACGACCGATGGAGGCCCCGATGAATCGACCAACCGCTGTCATCGAAAGGCCAAGGACAGAGCCGCCAATGGAACTGCCGATTGCCGCACCCGCGGCGGAAAGAAGGATCGTCGCCATCACTCTATCTCCAAAGGAAGGGCAAAGCGGGCCACGACCCGCCGCGCCCAGGGCGCGCTCAGGGCGCTCTCAATCACGCCATGTCCGCTGTACGCGTGGATGAAACTTGCCCCCGGTCCTACCTGCGCTTGTAGGCCGAGATGCTTGGCCACCGCCCCGTCGCGCATCCGGAACAAAAGAACATCGCCCACGGCCACATCATCGGGACGCTTGACCGCCATGTGCCGAAGGCCGGCCCGCCAAAGGCGTTCCTCACCTTCGGGTTCAGACCAGTCCTTGCTGTAGGCGGGCACGGTTTCGGGTTCTTCACCGATCACCTCGCGCCAGACGCCTCGCAACAACCCCAGACAATCGCACCCCGCCCCCTTGCAAGAGGCCTGATGGACATAGGGCGTGCCGATCCAGCCTCGTGCCGCCGCCACAACCCGGTTCATCTGCGGCTTCCGCCGTCCAGTCGTTTCGCATAGCTGGGATGAACGGTGATCCAGTCTTCCTCGGGCAAATCGGGGAACCCCCTGAAGTTCAAGTGGTTTCCGAACTTCAGGCGACAGGTTTCAAAGCGTCGGTCACATCCCGCCGTTAGGCGCACCTGATCACCGGTCTGTGGCACCGCCCGCAAGGGCTCCCAAAGCTCTATCGCCCGGGACCCATCCTTGCGCAGATGGTCCCGTTTGATCGCGCCCCCTAACCCTTTGGCCTCACCGGTCAGCACGTCCAGTTTGCCACGTTGGAACCACCCGATGGCAAAGCCGGACAGGTCCGCTGCCAGGAACACGCGGCCTTGCTCAACGGCAATCAGCGGGCCTGAGTGAACGTATCCGCCGGACGACAGGTCAAAGCCACACTGGGCATCTCCCAGCACTGCCGAGCAGGGCTTTTGATACACCCGTCCAACCGGACGATTCAGCATTTCCGTCAATCCGCGAAGTTCGGCGTGAAATGCACCATCGCCGCGCCGTACTTCACCGATGGTCCCTCGGAACATGACCCGCCGCGCAGAGACATCTGCCCAGTTCACCAGCCAAGCCACGACCTCGGCCCCGTCATAGCGGCCTGCTGCAATATCCGGTTCACTGATGGCACTGGCACTCAAGGCGCCCATTGCCTCGGAATTGTCAACCGACAGTCCGGTTGACTGGCTAAGCGCCCTCGCCGACATGCCACTGTCGGCCCTGAACACCAGCCCGTCGAAAGCCAGGTCCCGATCATGGTCGGTGAACCCTAGACGCTGGCCATCCTTGCGGGTCACGGACCAGGCACGGGCTACTGTCGTCAAACCACCCGACAGGTGTGCATGCAGCTCTTCCGCCCCCATCAGACCCGAACCTCCACCACAGGCACATCAGGAACCTGACCCGCGTTGAAAGAACCCGCGCTGACGTGAATGCGGTCCGTATCGAACCGCACTGGAACGTCAAAGACGAACCCGGCCCGAACCTCCTGACCAACACCCGGCACGCTTTGCAGGGTCACGATGCCCGTGGCGATGTCCACGGAAAACCCGGTCCCTTCGGTCAGCGGGATTCCGTCGACTTCGACCAGGACAGACCCGGCTGTGGGCTTGTTCACTGGCCGGACATAGCTTGCGCCACCTGACGCGTACGTCTTTGACAACTGAAACCCGACGCGCGCGCCATCACCTGTTCCGATCACCTGGTCAGAAGACGCGGGCACAGCAGAGGGCGCGCAGGATTTGAAATCCGCCCAATCCTTCCAGCGAAACCCGTATAGCTGCCCCTGCCGCGCTTCGAAAAAGGCGATCAGTTCGGCCAGATCATCAAGTGACCGCAAGCCAAGCCCCGCGTCGTAGCGTCTGCGGGAATGCGCCCACGGTGTGTTGCGCTCTTCATAGCCGGACGTCAGCGTCACGATATCCGTGCGTCGCTCCGGTCCCCCGACCGAGCCAAAGCTCAGGTCAGTCGGAAATCTCACCTCGTGAAAGCTCATTTCGTCCCCCTCAGCGGTTGCGCGCGCCACGGCTCAGCGCCTGCCCCATGCGGGCTGCGATCTGACTCTGGCTGCGCTGGAATCCCGCCACATCCGGCGTGGAAATATTCATGACCACCGTCACCGGCCCTTGGCCGCCACCCTCGGCACGCACACCTAGCTTGCCATCGGCGCCCCGGGTCAGCGGCATGATCGCTTCAGGACCTGCTTCGCCCATCAGCCCGGTGCCGCCGCGCATCGGGAAATAGGTCGGGCTGGCGACAACGCCGCCATTGGCAAAGGGCATCACCCGGCCCTGCGAGAATCCTGCGCCGTCGGCAAAGGGCGAAAAGCCGCCAAACACACCCGATACAGCAGACGACAACAGCCCACCGACATGGTTGGCGACCGGTGTCACGGCCGCCTTCCAGGCTGCGTCGATCATGGATTGCGCGACCGTACGGAGCGCGTCGGACAATTTCATGCCATCCAGAACGACCCCGTCGATGGCCCTGGCCACCCCCCGGCTCAACGTCGCTTCCAACTTCGTGGCGCCCCGGCCGGTCGCGGAAAAGGTCTCATGAATGCGTTTCAATTCGGCATCAAATTGCGCCGCCATCCCGATGGCGCCTCCCAAAGAGGTCTCCAGCGCTTCGACCTGGTCCTCAAGATCCTCGATCATGTTCCGTCACCTCGCATTTCGTCGGGAAAGGCCGACATCAGTTCCGTCAACCGTGTCCGTCCCATTGGTTTCGTGCCGTCTCCCTCGCCCAGCATCAGTTGCAGCTCTGCGGGCGTCAGCGCCCAGAACTCCCAGGGTTTGAGGCCAAGACCCTTCATCCCCGCGCGCATGAGGGTCGGCCAATCAAACCCCGCCATCACTGGTCTCCGGCAGCATGAAGGCGCGTGCCAACAACTCGGCCGCCGCGCGCGCCGCAACCATCGGACCTCCTTCGATGTCTGCGGACAGAAGATCCGAGGCCTGCCCGGTCCAGCCCCCGCCGCGCAAGCCCGCCACGATCAACGCCAGCACGTCACGCGTGCTGAACCCTCCCGTTTCGAAACGCTGCACTAGGTCGACGAGCGATCCGCTTGCCAGCCCGGCTTCCAGTTCCGCCAACGCACCCAACGTCAGCCGCATCACGTGGCTCTGGCCTTCGATGACCAGCACCACGTCCCCCCGCCATGGATTGCCCATGACTTACGCCGCCGTGAAGCTGAGCGCGCCCGCCGAGGCCAGCGCCAGTTCATAGGTCGCCTCGCCGTCATGTGCCCCGGCATACTCGATCGACGTCACCTGGAAGGGGCCTTCGACCGTGCCGAAATCCGGGATGATGACCTGGAAGGCCGGTGTTACACCGTCAAAGAAGATCTGGCGCGCGCGTTCGTCCGTGGCCCCATCCTTGAACACGCCCGACCCGCTCAGAGTGGCCGATTTGACACCGGCACCCGCCAGCAGTTCCCGCCAGCCCCCGGTGCTTTCCAATGTGGTCACATCCACCTGCTCGGCGTTGAAACTGATGCGCGTCGCGCGCAGTCCCGCCAGTGTTTCGAAAGTGCCGCTCACGTCGACCTTGATCAGCAGGTCTTTCCCGTTCTGTGCCGCCATTGCTTTCACTCCTGCAAAAAGTTTTCATTCATCCCCGGCAGCGCCTTCACGGCGCACCGCCGTCCTCGACCCGAGCGCGAAAGGTCAGGTCGATGCACCGCAAGCCACGGCTCTCGCGCTTGGCCTTTGCCTTCTCGAACCACAGGCCGACCAAGCGGCCCCGGGCTAGCATCAGGTCGGCACCGTGCAGTGCATCGCTGATCGCTGCCGCTGCATCCTTGGCGGTTTGAAAGCCCGACTTGGACGTCACCACCGACACCACGAACCTGTGCCAGGCTCCCGACCCGCTTTGGTCTCCCGCGTCCCTCGCCGTCTCAGGACCCAGCGCGACATAGATCGGTGGCAAGTTGCCCGTGGGCAGCGCATCGTAGATGTCGGCCCCCACCAGCGCACTCAGCGCCGCGTCTCCCTGAAGACGGGTAAAGACAGAGGCCTGCAAGGCGCTCGCAACCGCGTAACTCATGCCGAAAGCTCCTCCTGGCATTCGCAAATCAGGTAGAGACCCGAAGGCTCCTGCTCGGTCACCGACTCGATCCGGAACAGCCGCGTGCCCATGCGGAATCGTTGTCCTGGCCCAGGACGATCGGAATGCCCCTGCGGTGCGCCACGCACCGTGATCTTGAACCCGCCGATGGAAATCTCACCGGTCTCGCCTCGGGCCAGCCGCCCGGTCCGAGGCTTGACCTCGGCCCAGAGCGTGCCCAGCGCGGTCCAGGTTTCCTCGAACCCACCGGCTCCGTCGCCGACACGCTGCGGCGCCTCCAGAACCAAGCGCCTGTTTACCCTGCGGCTCATGCGCCCAGCCCCATGCGTACCGGGCGGTAGCGGGCTATCAGGCTCGTCACGCCAAAGGGCATGCATCCCTGGCTCAGCGCCGTATCGCTGCGATACTCGTAGTAGTGCGCTGCCAACATCAGGACCGCCTGTCTCAGGTCCGCCGGAACTGCGTCGAACGTCGCCCCGTATCCCGCGTCGAAACGGATCTCCACCGATCCGCCCGTGGGAACACCCGGAAGACTTGTCCCGGCGGGCCGAAGCCTCGGCTCAAAGGCATCCTTCTGCAGCCGGTAGGCACCAGGATCGATGGTGGTTGCCGAACCGTAGGCATCGACAACTGTCACCTCCGTGACCGCCTGTACCGGCGCCACCGGCAACCGCTGTCCCTCACAGGATGCCCAGCGATCCAGCGTCATCAGAAAACCCCGGCTGATCAGCGCCTTGCTCGTCCGTCCTTCGATGGCGGCCAAGGCCGCACGCAGGAACGAGACCAGAACCGGATCCTGCAAATCGCTCTCGGTAAAACCGCTGCCCAGCAGCAGATGGTCCTTCAAGGCACCAATCGGAAGCGCCGCCTCCGGCACCTGGGTTTCTTCCACCAACATCATGCTTCTTCTCCGAAATCCTCGACCATCCCTAGTCCGCCAGGCGGTTGGGCGCGCGCCGCCCAGGCTGCACGGGCGGAGGGGTAGCTGGACAACATGAACAGGCGCGCGCCCCAGAGAGACGGGCCCAAGGGCCCGCCCCCCATCTCATGGCCTGGCTCAGCTGACCGCGACGCGCAGCAGCTTGATGGCCGCGAAATCGCTCACATCGCCGCCCACGCGCTTGGTGGCATAGAACAGGACGTGCGGCTTGGCGCTGAAGGGGTCGCGCAACACACGCAGGTCCGGACGCTCGGCAACGGTATAGCCGGACCCGAAGTCACCAAAGGCGATCGGGTAAGCGTCGGCCTCGACATCGGGCATGTCCTCGACGATCAGGACAGGGTAGCCCAGCAGGCGGGCAGGTTCACCGGCAGCAAGCCCGTCGTTCCACAGGTGACGCCCGTCATTGTCCTTGAGCTTGCGGATCGCCGCGGCGGTCTTCGAGTTCATCACGAAGCTCGCATTGGCGCGATAGCGCGAATCCAGTGCATAGGTCACGTCGATCAGCACATCACCATTGCCCAGGTCGCTCGCCGACCCCGATGCCTTGTACCCCAGGTTGCCCCAGGTCCAGCTGTCGTTCTCGACCGTCGGATGGGTCAGAAAGCCGGTCGGCTTGTCGATACCGTCGCCGTTGACGAAGGCTGCCGCCTCGGCCCGCACGAACTTGTCTGCGATCCGCGCCGCCAGCCAGCTTTCAACGTCGAAGGCGCTGTCGTCCAGCAGGCGTTGCGACACCTTGGGCATCGCGTTCAGCTCGTAGAGCGGGATCGAGATCCGCTCGATCGTGGGGGTCCCGGTCTCGGCGGTCGACGAGGTCTCGTTGGCCCAGCCGGCGCCGGTATCGTTCTGGTCGATCAGCACGTCAAAGGACGAGGCCTCGACATTCACCACGCTGGAAATCGCACGGATCGAGACCTTGGAGTCCAGCTTGGACTTGATGGTCTGCGCGGTGTCGGGATCCACCAGGAACCCGCCGTCCGAATTGATCGCGGTGGACATGGCCTTGCCTTCCAGCTCAAGGCCGCGCAGGGCATCGTCGTCGCCGGTGCGCAGGTAGGCGTCGAACGCCTTCAGGTGGGGGGCCTCGACCTCGGTACGGGTCGAAAGCGCCGGACGGTTCGCTTTCGCGGTCTTGTGATCCAGCATGGTCAGTCGCTCTTCCTGTTTCTGAAGCTTCTCTTCAAGGTCGGCCTGCAGGGCCTTGTAGTCCCCGATCAGTCCCGCCATCGCGGCACTCACCCGGGCGACCGGAGACAGATCTTCCCCGGTCCGAGACTTGGTCCCGGTGTCGCTCATCCTTCGTTCCTTCGTGATTGCCCTGCCGCTCTGCTGCTCGAGGGCAGTGTCGTGAGTGACGCGCGTCAGCCGCCCGCCAGGTTGCGGCGCATGCCCTCAAGGGCCTCCGCCAGATCGCGCAGGGCGATGTCGTCGGGGGTCTCCCCCTTGGACGCGACCCGCGCACTGGGCAACATCGGAAAGGTCACCAGCGACACTTCCCAAAGCTCCAGTTCCGTCAGGACCCGATGGCCCTTGTCATTCTTCGTGGCCTTCAGCGTGCGATAGCCGATCGACAACCCGTCGATGGCACCCGCCTCGATCAGCGCCGCCGCCTCGCGGCCACGTTCAACGCTGTCCAGCAGGCGCCCCTTGACGTAGAGACCGCGCTCATCCTCACGCACTTCCTGCCAGATACCGATGGGCTGGGCCGGGTCGTGCTGCCACAACATCTTGACCGCGCGCCCTTCGCCCGCCAGCCGTTTCAGCGACCGTGCATAGGCCCCCCTGGCCACCACGTCGCCGCCCTGGTCGCAGGCGCCGAACAATGAGGCATAGCCCTCGATGTCACGCCCCTCGACGGTCACATCCGCGTCGAAGCGGCAGAATTTATGCTCAAGTTCCATCTCGATCCCTCTGCTAGGTTCGCGGTCCGGCCTCTCAGGGCGCCGCGTTCAGAAAGCCCTGGAACAGATCCGCAAGGATCGCCCCCGCTACCCCGTAGACCGTCAGCCACAGCCGCCGCTCCAACCGCTCGATCAGGGCCTCCAACCGTTCGAAACGGTCCGTCAGCGCATCGAACTGCAACTTGCTCACCCGTTCATGCGCCTCCAGGCGCAATCCCGGCGCACAGGCAAAAGCCTCGTGTCGCGAACGCAGGTCAGTCACTGATGTCCTCCTCCGCCTCGGCGGGCAGGCCCAGCATCCGGCGCTTTTCGGCGCGGGTCAGGAAATCGGCCTGCGCCACCCGGTTCCACTGCGCATCGCGCTCGGTCGCCAGCGCCGGCACCTGGTCCAGGTCGGGCGCCAGGACCACGTCCTCGCCGCTCCAGGACGACAGCCAGCGCCCGACACTTGCCGCAACCTTGGTCGCCAGCGGCAGCACCGTCTGTCGATAGAAGGCCCGGTGCGCCTCGGCGTAGTTGGCATAGGTCGCCTCGCCTGGGATCCCCAGCATCATGGGCGGCACGCCAAAGGCCACGGCGATCTCGCGCGCCGCCGCCTCCTTGGTCTTCTGGAACTCCATGTCCGAAGGCGAAAAACCCATCGGCTTCCAGTCCAGTCCGCCTTCCAGAAGCATAGGCCGCCCGGCATTGCGTGCGCCCTGGTGGTGCATCTCCATCTCGGATTGCAGGCGCTCGAACTGTTCCGGGCTCAGGTGGCCCTGCCCGTCCGATCCCGTCCAGACGATCGCACCCGAGGGCCGCGCCGCATTGTCCAGCAATCCCTTCGACCAGCGCGAGGCCGCATTGTGCACATCCACCGCCTGCGCCGCCGCCTGCAAGGGTGACAAGCCATAATGATCATCCTGCGGATGAAAGGCCTTCACATGGCAGATCGGTGAGACCGGCCCCGTCACGCCAAAGCGGTGCTTGCGCCCACCAACCGCGTATTCATAGGCCACCGGCCAGCCATCGGCACCGGGCACCACGCTCATCCGGTCGCTGCGCAACACGTGCAGCTCAAAGGGCAGCCCGCTTTCGCCCGCCACCGCCTCGACATAGCCGTCTCCGGACAGCAGCAGCTGACCATAGAGCGCCTCGAACAGCTCGGCCCGCCCCTGGGCCGGATTCGGTGCCGCCACCAGCTTTAGGATCGGATGCTCGGCAAATCGCGTCGCATTGTCCTGCAGGACCAGAGGCAGCGCCGCCGCCGCCTCGGCGATCAGCTTGACCGCGCGAAACCCCACCGGGTTGCCGGTAAAGGCCTGCTTGGTCAACGACACGGTATCGCGCGGGCTCCAGGCCACGCGCCCCCCGTTCAGATGTGCCACCAGGCGCCCCGTCGCCGAGGCCTTGGCCTGGGGCGCGCCCTGCACCTCGTCACCCTGTCCGCCCCGCCGCAGAAAATCGAATACCATGCCAAGTCGCTCCTTTTCCCAGGGCGGCGCGCCCCGCGGCCCGCACCCGTCCCGTCCGCGCGAACCGCCGATCCGCGCGCTACCGGTCTGTTCCGTCTTCTGAACTGGCCCGGAGGCTGCCCACCTCCGCGTCTCTTGAGGCAATCTAGGAAAACCGCCTTAAGGCCGCGTCACACCACCGTCCGGGCGATGCGCAACACCGCAACATGGGCGCCGCCCCCATGTTTCTTTGGGCGGAAAATACCTCCGGGGAGCGCGAGGGGCTGGCCCCTCGCTCCGACAGGCCCAAATTCCGCCGGACGCGGATCAATGCATCCGCATGCCACACTCCACAGGGAGGATTCGCCCCGCCGCCAGGGTCACAACACCCGCACCTGCGGCGCGCGTTTCACCGGACGAATACCCAGCATCAGCTCGCTCAGCGCCCAGACCAGTGCATCCACCCGGTCCGGACTGCCCGACCCCAGGTAGCCTTCCGGCGTCATCATGCACATCTGCGCCTCCAGCTCTGCCAGCCCGACCGCGTGCTTCACTCGCCCCTGCTCGTACAGCGCCGCCACCGGCTCGGCCCTCAGCGATTTCCCCTGCGAGGCATGCACCGCCTTGTAAGCGACAAAGGGATCGACCTGCCGCAAGGTGGCCTCCACCATCGCGCCGCCCTGGTTGACCTCGGCCACCACCCGGTCGGCCTGCCAACGGGCCGCCGCCTCGATGGCCGTCGTCGCCCAGCCGACGGGTGACAATCCCTGGACAGAGGCATCCTCCAGCACATAGGCCCGCCGCGCGCGCGGGTCGTCGCTGTCGACCAGCCCGGCCACGACGATCCCGCAGGCATCGGCCCGCGCCCCGGCCCCCGCCGGCGGATCCACCGCCACCACGACCCGGTCCATGTCGGGCAGCCGCCCGGCGCGCGCGCCATCCAGCATCTCCCGCGTCCAGAGCGCGCCATCCACCTGGTCCAGCAACACACCGTCCAACTCCTGCAAGCCCAGCGACTGCCCCTCGTACCGAGCCCGCACTTCCTCCAGGAATGTCTCGGCCAGGTGCGCCTGGTTGGCCTCGGTCCGGGCGTGGGTC
This sequence comes from Antarctobacter albus, assembly GCF_900101505.1. GTDB lineage: Bacteria > Pseudomonadota > Alphaproteobacteria > Rhodobacterales > Rhodobacteraceae > Antarctobacter > Antarctobacter albus. The sequence continues at coordinate 244,243 of NZ_FMZI01000002.1, read as the reverse complement.
GATACGGTCGAGGGCAGCTCCAGCAACGCCTTCAGCACGCCCACGTTGCGCGGCGTCGTCGTCACGCAAACCCGGGGCGCCTCGCCCAGCCGCAACCCGAACTGCAACATGTCCCAGACATCCTGTGCCTTCTTCCACTTGGCGAATTCATCCGCCCAGGCGCCATCGAACTGCGGCCCGCGCAGCGCCTCCGGGTCCTGTGCCGAAAACACCATCGCCTCGGCGCCGTTCGGCCAGACCAGCGTCCGCCGGGTCGAGACGTATTTCGGTTTCCGGTCCGGCGGCGTGCAATTCATGATCCCGCTGTCGCCATAGATCATCACCTCGCGCGCCTGGTCGTAGGTCTCGCCGATCAGCGCGATGCGCCTGCACCGGCCCTTGTCCAGCGGCTTGGCCCCCTCGACCTGCGCCCGCACCCATTCCGACCCGGCGCGGGTCTTGCCCGCGCCGCGCCCGCCCAGGATCACCCAGCTGCGCCAGTCTCCCTCGGGCGGCAACTGGTGCGCATGGGCCCAGAACTCGAACAGGTAGGGGAGCGCCATGCGCTCCCCCTCGGTCATTTCATCCAGGAACCTGTCCTTCAATACAGCAGGCCCGGAGGCTATCCAGGCGGCACCCGACCGCAAGTCGGGCCGCCTCGAGGTCGAGTCCGTAGACGTCGCTGATTCCCTCTTCCTTTCGGATGATCTCTTCAAGTTCCAACTCCGTTTCCCGGGCTGCGCGCAGCCAGTACCTCAACTCGCCCAGGGCGCTGCTCGCCTCGGACTTCTTCGCGATATCCCCTCTTTTCGCCCTGTCCTGCAGTTCGCCGATCTGATCGACGAGCTCCGCGATCGTGGCCGTTGCCCGGTCACGCTGCCTGCGCAGTCGCTCGCACCGCTCGCTGGCGATGATGACGATGCGCGGTTCTTCTTGTTTCTGCTCTGCACTGCTCATGCTCGACACCTTTTTTGCCTGTAGGTTGCCCCTCCTGGGTGGCAGGGCACGAAAAACGGCCCCAAGGGGTTCCCCCGGGGGCCGCCTGCCGTACCTCGTCCAGCATGTCTGAAACCATACGGTCGACCGCGCGCTGGGTCAATCGGGGGAGCGGGCGCAAATAATTGATTTCATTTACGATTATGAACCCGGAATTAACGCCGGGAGAAGCGGCTTGCCGCGCCGTGACGGCTCTGGCAAGACATTTCCACGAAAGGACAACAACATGCCCCAGCTCTCTTCCCGTATCACCACGCTCAACGAAGGCGGCTCCGACGGCTGGGAGGTGTTCTACCGCGCCCGCGCGCTCGTCGCCGCGGGCGAGCCTGTGACCGAACTGACCATCGGTGAACATGACATCGGCACCGATCCCGCGATCCTGCAGGCGATTCATGACGCCGCCCGCGGCGGCCACACGGGTTACGCGATGGTCCCCGGCGTCTCCGCCCTGCGCGAGGCGGTGGCCAGCCGCATCACCCAGCGCACCGGCGTGCCCACCACGCCCGACAATGTGCTCATCACCCCCGGCGGGCAGGCGGCGCTCTTCGCGGCGCACATGGCCGTGCTGACGCCCGGAGATGCCGCGCTCTACATCGACCCCTATTACGCCACCTACCCCGGCACGATCCGCGCCGCCTCGGGCCGCGCGGTGCCCGTTGCCACGCGGGCCGCCGACGCGTTCCTGCCGCGCGGCGAAGCCATTCAGGCCGCCGCCCGCGACACAAACGCCAAAAGCCTGCTGGTCAACACACCCAACAACCCCACCGGCATGGTCTACCCCCAGGAAACGCTCAAAGAGATCGCCCAGGCCTGCACGGACAACGACCTCTGGCTGATCTCGGACGAGGTCTACGACACCCAGGTCTGGCAAGGCGCCCACGTCAGCCCGCGCAGCCTTCCGGGCATGCTGGACCGCACGCTGATTGTCGGCTCCATGTCGAAAAGCCACGCCATGACGGGGTCCCGCGCCGGCTGGCTCGTCGGCCCGACAGAGGCCATCGACCGGCTGATCGACCTTGCCACCGCCACCACCTACGGCGTGCCCGGCTACATCCAGGACGGCGCGCTCTTTGCGCTGGAACAGGGCGCCGGACTCGAACAACAGATCGCCGAACCCTTCCGCCGCCGCCGCGACCTCGCCCTGTCGGTGATCGAGGGGCAGAACACGGTCAAGGCCATCCCCGCGCAGGGCGCCATGTACCTCATGCTCGACATCCGTGCGACGGGTCTCTCGGGCCGCGACTTTGCCGAGGCTCTGCTCGACGATCACCGCATCGCGGTCATGCCGGGGGAAAGCTTCGGCAAGTCCGCCGCCGGGCATGTCCGCGTGGCGCTGACCGTGGCCGATGACCGACTGGCAGAGGCGCTGCACACGCTGTGCAGCTTTGCCGAAACCAAGGCCCGCGCCCATGCCTGACAGCTTCCGACAGATGCACCGCCCCGGAGATCCCTTCATTCTCGCGAATGCCTGGGACGCGGGCTCGGCCAAGATGCTGGTGGCCCTTGGGGCGCAGGCCATCGCCACCTCCTCTGCCGCCCATGCCTTTACCCTCGGACGACCGGACATGGGCACGCTTACCCGGGACGAGGCGCTGGCCCACGCGCAGGACCTCGTGGCCGCTGTCAATGTCCCCGTGTCCGGCGATTTCGAGAACGGTTTTGGCGAGGCGCCAGAGACCTGCGCCGAAACCGTGCGCCTTGCCGCCGAGGCCGGCCTTGCGGGCATCTGCATCGAGGACACGGCCCTGCCGGATGACGCGCCCTATGACGCGCCGCTTGCAGCAGAGCGCATCCGCGCCGCCGCATCCGCCGCACGCGCCCTGCCCCGCGATTTCATGTTGGTGGCCCGCGCCGACGGCCTCCTGACCGGCCACTATGACGAGGCAGAGGCCACGCGCCGTATCCAGGCTTTCGAGGCCGCGGGCGCTGACGCCGTCTATGTCCCCGGTCCGCCCTCGATGGAGGCGCTCGGGCGGCTGGTCAAGGCCACCGGCCTGCCCTTCAACGCGCTGGTGTCCGGCCCCTTCGCGCAATTCTCCCGCGCAGAGTTCGCCGCCCTGGGCGTGGCGCGCCTTTCGCTCGGCTCGGCGCTGGCAAGGGCGACATGGCGCACGATCCACGACGCCGGACAGGCGATGTTCACCAAGGGTCAGTTCGACCCGCTGGCCGACGCCCTGCCCTTTGCCACCGTCAATCCCATGCTGACATGAGCGGCACGGCAATCAGCACCATCCGCAATCTCGGCCCCGCCTTCGAAAGGGCCTGCACCGCTGCGGGCATCCCCGACGCCGAAACCCTGCGCGCACTCGGCGCGCATGAGGCCTACCGCAAGCTGCTGATCTCTGGCGAACGTCCGCATTTCATCGGCTACTACGTCCTGCACATGGCCCTTCAGGGCCGCCCCTGGAACGACTGCAAGGGCGCGGAAAAGGACGCCCTGCGCGTCCAGTTCGACGCGCTCAAGGCACAGACGACCGCCACACCGCAAACCGCACTCGACCGCATCCTGAACGAGATCGGCGTGATCGAACGCCGCTGATCCCGCAACGCCCGCGACATCCGAACGAAAAAATGCCGCCCCCGGAGCCCCGGAGACGGCATCGCATTTCAGAGCTCGATGACGGCTTAGCCGACCAGTTCGAGACCCGAGAAGAAGAAGGCGATCTCTTCCTTGGCGGTTTCCGGCGCGTCGGAGCCGTGGACCGAGTTTTCACCCACGGATTCCGCGAACTCGGCGCGGATGGTGCCCGGTGCCGCATCGGCGGGGTTGGTCGCGCCCATGACTTCGCGGTTCTTCAGGATGGCGCCTTCGCCTTCCAGAACCTGAACGACAACCGGCTCGGAGGCCATGAATTCGCACAGTTCGTCGTAGAAGGGACGCTCGGCGTGCACGGCGTAGAACTGGCCGGCCTGCGCCTTGGTCAGCTGGATGCGCTTCTGCGCGATGATGCGCAGGCCGGCATCTTCGAACTTGGCGTTGATCTTGCCGGTCAGGTTGCGCTTGGTGGCGTCGGGTTTGATGATCGAAAGGGTGCGTTCGGTGGCCATGTCTGTCTTCCTCGCGGTTCGGGGCCGGTTCGCCCGGCCGAATTCTGCGCTGGCGCCTAGCACGCCCCCCGCATCTTGAAAAGCCCTGTCATGGATCTGTCGCCAAGGCGGAGAGCGGCCTTGCACAGCCTTCCCCAAGACGGGCTCTGGCCCCTTCCCGCAGCCTCTGCTACAGCCCCGCCATGCTCAGGATCGACTCCATCTCCTATTCCGTCGAGGGCCGCCCGCTCTTCGAGGACGCCTCCGCCACCATCCCCGAGGGCCACAAGGTCGGCCTCGTCGGTCCGAACGGTGCGGGCAAGACCACGCTCTTTCGCCTGATCCGGGGGGAACTGACGCTCGACAACGGCGAAATCTCCCTGCCCTCGCGCGCCCGCATCGGCGGCGTCAGCCAGGAGGTCCCCTCGTCCGAGACCTCGCTGATCGACACGGTGCTGGAAGCGGATACAGAACGCGCCGCCCTGATGGCCGAGGCGGAAACCGCCACCGACGCGCACCGCATCGCAGAGGTGCAGACCCGGCTGGCCGACATCGACGCATGGAGCGCCGAAGCCCGCGCCTCGACCATCCTGCGCGGGTTGGGCTTTGACGACGCGCAGCAGAAACAGCCCTGCTCTGCCTTTTCGGGCGGTTGGCGGATGCGCGTGGCGCTGGCCGGTGTTCTGTTCGCCCAGCCCGACCTGCTGCTGCTCGACGAACCGACGAACTACCTCGATCTCGAAGGCGCGCTCTGGCTCGAATCCTACCTCGCAAGATACCCGCACACGGTCATCGTGATTTCCCACGACCGGGGTCTGCTGAACCGCGCCGTGGGCAGCATCCTGCACCTCGAGGACCGCAAGCTGACCTACTATGGCACGCCCTACGATGGCTTTGCCAAGCTGCGCGCCGAAAAACGCGCCCAGGCCGCCGCGATGGCAAAAAAGCAGGACCAGCGCCGCGCCCACCTGCAAAGCTTCGTCGACCGTTTCCGTGCCAAGGCCTCGAAGGCGAAACAGGCCCAGTCCCGCCTCAAGATGATCGAGCGCATGGACATGATCACCGCGCCCGAGGAGGCCGCCAAGCGGGTCTTCACCTTTGCCCAGCCCGATGAGCTTTCGCCGCCGATCATCAACATCGAGGGCGGCGTGACCGGCTATGACGGCAAGCCGGTGCTGAGCCGCCTGAACCTGCGCATCGACCAGGACGACCGGATCGCGCTCCTGGGCAAGAACGGCCAGGGCAAATCGACCCTGTCGAAGCTCCTCTCCGACCGCCTGCCGCTGATGGACGGCCACATGAGCCGCTCGTCCAAGCTGCGCATCGGGTACTTTGCCCAGCACCAAGTGGATGAACTGCATCTGGACGAAACGCCGATCCAGCACCTGCAACGGGAACGTCCCGGCACGCCGCCGGCGAAACTCCGCGCCCAACTGGCCAGCTTCGGCCTGATGGCCGCGCAGGCGGAAACAGTGGTCGGGCGGCTGTCAGGCGGCCAGAAGGCGCGCCTGTCGCTGCTCCTGGCAACGCTCGACGCGCCGCACCTGCTGATCCTGGACGAACCGACCAACCACCTCGACATTGAATCGCGCGAGGCGCTGGTCGAGGCGCTGACCGCCTATTCCGGCGCGGTGATCCTGGTCAGCCACGACATGCACCTCCTGTCGATGGTGGCCGACCGGCTGTGGCTGGTGGGCGACGGCACGGTGAAACCCTACGAGGACGATCTCGACGCCTATCGCGCCATGCTCTTGTCGCGCGATGCGCCCGCGAAACCGGCCAAGCCCGTCGAAAAGCCCAAACGCCCCTCGCGCGACCAGATCCTCGACCTGCGCGCCGAGGTCCGCAAATGCGAGGACCGCGTCGGCAAGCTGGAGGACATGCGCGAAAAGCTGGCGAAAAAGCTGGCCGATCCCTCGCTCTACGAAGACAGTCGCCTGGGTGAACTGGAGACCTGGAACAAGAAATACGCCGAGGTCATGGACGGGCTGCACAAGGCCGAGGGACTCTGGGAAAAGGCGCTGGAAAAACTGGATACGGCGGAAAGCGCCTGACCGCCTCTTTGGAGAAGCTAGACAAGCGCTGCCCGAGCGACTAGCCCGAAGGTCATGGACACTGCCTTTCTCATCAGCGCCTTCTTCACCGTCTTCGTGGTGATCGACCCGATCGGGCTGACGCCGATGTTCATCGCGCTGACGCAGGGCGCGGATGCGCGGCACCGGCGCGCGGTGGCCTACCGGGCCTGCATCATCGCCTTTGGCCTGCTGACGCTGTTTGCCTTCTTCGGCGAGGCGGTGCTGGGCTTCATCGGGATTTCCATGCCCGCCTTCCGCATCGCGGGCGGCATCCTGCTTTTCATCACCGCACTGGACATGTTGTTCGAACGCCGCACCAAGCGGCGCGAGGACAAGGCCGACGAGGAGGAATTCCCCGACCCTTCGGTCTTTCCCCTCGCCATTCCGCTGATCGCCGGTCCGGGGGCCATCGCCTCGATGATCCTGCTGGCCGGCGCGGCAGAGGATGCGCTGGCGATGGCCGGTGTGCTGGGTGTCATGGCCGCGGTCCTGTTGTTGGTGCTGCTGTTGTTCCTGACCGCGGGCATGATAGAGCGCGCGCTCGGCCGGATCGGGATCAACGTGGTCACGCGTCTGCTGGGAATGCTTCTGGCCGCGCTGTCGGTGCAATTCGTGCTGGACGGGCTGCGCAATTTCGGGCTCGCCCCGGTCTGACCCTGTACCTCGGGCGCGGAATGCCTATCTTTCAGGGGCAGACCATCGGAGGCCAGCCATGTCGGGCGACCAGATCGGCAATCTCATCTACCTCGTGCTGCTGAGCAGCGTGATCGCGGGCTGGTTCTTTGTGCAGAACCGGAACAACCTGAACAAGTCGCTGCAATACATGGCCGCATGGGCGCTTATCTTTGTCGGCGTCGTTGCGATCTATGGCCTCTGGCAGGACATTCGCCAGACCGTGCAGCCGCAACAGATGGTCACTGCCAGCGAGGGGCGGATCGAACTGCCGCGCGCGCCCGACGGACATTACTACGTCAACCTGCAGGTGAACGGCGCACCGGTGCGTTTCGTCGTCGATACCGGCGCCACCTCGATGGTGCTGACACGCGACGCGGCGCGGCGCGCGGGCATCGACGACCAGAACCTGCATTTCCTGACCGAGGCCATGACCGCAAACGGCGTGGTCCGCACGGCGCGCGTGACACTGGACGAGGTTGCCATCGGCCCCTTCACCGACACCCGCGTGCCAGCCTACGTGAACGGCGGCGAGATGCAGAATTCACTCTTGGGGATGAGCTATCTCGACCGCTTCGCCAGCCTGCAGATCACCGGCGGCAAGCTGGTCCTGCAGCGCTGATCACGCTCAGCTCTCGGCCTTCTTTTCCCAACGGCCGGATTCCTCGGACCAGTACTGCGCCTTGCAGCCCGCGCCGGTCAGGCTGCGCCACTGGTCGCGCGCGCGCTGCAAAGCGGCCCCGTCGTGGCCGTCGAAAAGAACACAGACCCGGTCCAGGGCCGTGACCTCCTCCGGCGCCACCTCGGCGCCATCGATGCACATCAGGCAGCCGGGGTCATTGGCGGATTTTGCATCCAGCGTCAGCAGCACCGGCTGATCCGCGTCATGCGGGCCACCGGCCAGCCCATGCGGCAGGAACCCCTCTTCCGGACCCAACCAGAGCTTCTGATCCAGCCAGTCCATCCTTTGTGCCTGCGTGCCGCGCACGGAAACACGCCAGCCCCGGGCCAGGGATTTCTCCAGCAGGTCCGGCAGAACCGCCTCCAGCGGGCGGCGGGTCAGGTGGTAGAAGAACGCCTCTCCCATGCGGGTGCTCCGGGTTGCGGGCCGGGGGATGGGGGCGCCGCCCCCGTCTGCCAAGGGCAGACTCCCCCGAGGTATTTGTCAAACCAAAGAAGGGGCACGCCCGCCACACGGCGACCGGCGCGCCGCATCCTCAGCCCTCGAAACGGTTGCGTACCAGGCGGTCCAGCGCCATCACGCCCCAGCCGGTTGCGCCCTTGGGCGACAGGTCGGTGTCCTTGCTGACCTGCGCCACGCCCGCGATGTCGAGATGGATCCAGGGCGTGCCCTCCTGGACGAAGCGCTGCAGGAACTGGGCCGCGGTGATCGCGCCCGCCGGACGGCCGCCGACGTTCTTGATGTCGGCCTTCTGGCTTTTCAGCATGTCGTCATAGGCCTGGCCCAGCGGCAGGCGCCAGGCGCCTTCGCCCTCGGCCTGCGCGGCCTTGAGGAAATCGCCCGCCAGCCCGTCGTCATTGGAGAAGACACCGGCATTCTCGTGACCCAGCGCGACAATGCAGGCACCGGTCAGCGTGGCCAGGTCGATCATCGCGGCGGGTTTTTCCGCCTCCTGCGCGTGCCACATCACGTCCGCCAGCACCAGCCGGCCCTCGGCATCGGTGTTGATGACCTCGATCGTGTCTCCCTTCATCGAGGTGACGATGTCGCCGGGGCGCTGTGCCATGTGCGAGGGCATGTTCTCGACCAGGCCGACCATGCCGACCACATGCGCCTTGGCCTTGCGCAGGGCCAGCGTTTTCATCACGCCCGAGACGGTGCCCGCGCCGCCCATGTCCATCGTCATATCCTCCATGCCCTGCGCGGGCTTGAGGCTGATGCCGCCGGTGTCGAAGACGACACCCTTGCCGATCAGGGCCAGCGGCGCGCCCTCGGCCCCTTTCCAGCGCATGGTCACGACCTTGGAGGGCATGGCCGACCCCATGCCGACCCCCAGCAGTGCCCCCATCCCCAGCTTTTCAAGCTGGTCTTCCTCCAGCACCTCGACCTCCAGCCCGATCTCGCGCAGGGCCTCCAGCCGGGCGGCGAATTCGATGGTGGTCAGCACGTTGGCCGGTTCCGAGACCAGGTCGCGTGTAAAGGCGATGCCCTCGGCCACGGCGCGGGCGGCGGCATGGGCGGCCTCGGCCTCTTCGGGGGCCTTGACCATGATGACCGCGGCGGCGGGCACCTCGGCGGGTTCGGATTTGCGCGCGGTGAAGGCGTAGCCGCGCAGCGCCAGGCCCAGCGCGATTTCTTCGGGCAGGCGCGTCACCTCGACCAGGACGGTCAGCGCCGACTTGCCTGCGGCCCTGGCCATCGTGGCCCCGGCCTTGCGCGCCTCCGCCACCGAGGGGCGGCGGGCCAGCTTGACGATCTCGACTCCTTCGGCGGACAGACCCGCGGGCCAGGCCAGGCTCAACGCCTCGCCGGCAGAGAGCTTGCCCCAGGCCTCGCTTTCGACCGCGCGCCCCAGGGCCCCCTTGGTCAGGCGGTTCAGGCGCCGCGCGCCGGGGCTGAGCGTGCCCTCGGGCGTGACGAGGACGGCAAGACGGCCCTCCGCCTGCTCAAGCCCGTCCAGGGCCACTTCGGCAAAGCTGATCGCGCGCAGATCGGTCATGGGTCGTTTTCTCCTGAGCTGAGTTCCGCCCACGAGAGGTAACGCCGCCCGCCCCGGTTGACCAGAGCCACCTTTCCCAATTCCGCGCGATGGGGTAGCGTGCCGCCATTGGACGGGTCTGGGGGGACCAAGCCTTTGCAGAGATTCGACAGATATGTCCTGTCGCAACTGATGGTGGTGTTCGGCTTTTTCGCCCTAGTCCTTGTGGCTGTGTACTGGGTGAACAAGGCTGTTGCGGTCTTTGACCAGTTGATTTCCGACGGCCATTCGGTGCGCGTGGTGATGGAGTTCACCGCCCTGTCGCTGCCGGCGGTGATCGCCCAGGTTCTGCCCTTGGCCAGTTTCGCGGCGGCGGTCTATGTCACCAACCGGCTGAGTTCCGACAGCGAGCTGACTGTGGTGCAGGCAACCGGCTATTCCCCCTGGCGGCTGGCCCGGCCGGTGCTGATCTTCGGGATCATCGTGGCGCTGATGATGTCGGTGCTGACGCATCTTCTGGTGCCGAAATCGCTGGAACAGTTGCGCATCCGCGAAAAGGCGCTGTCGGGATCGGTCAGCGCGCGCCTGCTGCGCGACGGCGTCTTCCTGCACCCGGTGGATGGCGTGACCTTCTACATCCGCGACATCACGGAACAGGGCGAATTGCGCGATGTCGTCCTGTCCGACCGTCGCACGCCCGGGCGCGACGTGACCTACACCTCGGAACAGGCCTACCTGATCAACGACGAGGAAGGGCCAAAGCTGGTCATGCTGTCGGGCATGGCCCAGACGATGAACCTGGAAAGCCGCCGCCTTTCGACCACGAATTTCAGCGACCTGGTCTATGACGTCTCGGAACTGGTGATCGCCGGGCGACCGAACAGCCGGCGCCTGAACTACATGCCCACCTGGGAGCTGATCACCCAGCCGATCGCCGCGGCCGAAGAGGCCCGCGACACGCCCGGAGAGGCGGTCGAGGAAGGCCACCTGCGGTTCCAGTTGGCGCTGCTAGTCATGGTTGCGCCGCTGATCGGCTACGCGGCGCTGATGGTGGGTGGGTATTCGCGCTTTGGCGTGACCCGGCAGATCGTCTTTGCCATCGGCCTTCTGGTGCTGGTCAAACTGGTCGAAAGCCTGGTGACGGACCCGGTGCGCGCAGATCACACGATCTGGCCGCTGGTCTACCTGCCCAGTGTCATCGGGCTGTCCGTCGTCTGGGTCCTGCTATGGCAGGCATCGCGGACCTACCGGCCAAGGCGCAGGCGCGCGCCCAGCCAGGAGGCCGCCGCATGACCCTGCATTTCTACTTTGCCCGGCGCTACCTCTGGATGTTCCTGACGGTCTTCGGGATCTTCGCCCTGTTCCAGGGCCTCCTGGACCTGATCGAGGAAATGCGCCGTTTCGACGACAGCGTCAGCTTTGGCCAGGTGGTGCAAGTGACGCTGATGAAACTGCCCAGCGGCATCTACGAGATCGTGCCGCTGGTGATGATACTCTCGACCGTGGCGCTGTTCCTAGGCCTTGCACGTTCGTCGGAGCTGGTGGTAACGCGGGCCAGCGGACGGTCCGGAGTGACCGCGCTCATGGCGCCGGTGGTGGTGGCCCTGCTGATCGGCGGGCTGGTGGTGGGCCTGCTGAACCCTATCGTTTCGGCGACCTCGAAACGCTATACGGAGCTGCGCGAGACCTATGAGAGCGGCAGCGCCTCTGCCCTGTCCATCGGCCCCGAGGGTCTGTGGCTGCGCCAGGGCGGCGACGAGGGCCAGGCCGTGATCCATGCCGCGCGCGCCAATGCCGAGGCGACCCTGCTCTTTGACGTCTCGATTGTGGTCTATGCCCCGGGCGGCGGTCCTGCGACCCGCATTCAGGCTGATCGCGCACACTTGTCGGATGGCTACTGGGTGCTGAACGATGCCAAGGCCTGGCCGCTGACCGCGGGCCTGAACCCCGAGTCCGGCGCCAAGCTGCACGACGAGTTGCGCCTGCCCTCGACCCTGACCCAGGACAGCATCCGCGACCGGTTCGGCAAACCTTCGGCGGTGGCGATCTGGGATCTGCCCGCCTTTATCCAGGGCCTTGAATCCTCGGGCTTTTCCGCGCGCCGCTACATCGTCTGGATGCACATGGAACTGTCACGCCCGCTGTTTCTGGTGGCGATGACCCTGATCGGCGCGGCCTTCACCATGCGGCCCACGCGCCTCGGACGGACGGGAATCGCGATCCTCTCGGCGGTCCTGCTTGGATTCGGTCTGTATTATGTGCGAAGTTTCGCCCAGATCATGGGGGAAAACGGTCAACTGGCACCACTTGTTGCTGCCTGGGTGCCACCGGTTGCATCCGTTCTCCTTGCAATGGGGTTGGTCTTGCATATGGAGGACGGATGACACGCGTGCTGACATGCCTGGCCCGTCTCCTTGCGGCCCTCACCTTTCTGGCCCTGCCCGCCGGCGCCCAGGACAACGGCGAAGACATGGCGGACCCGGCGATGCTGGTCGCGGACAACGTCTATGTCGAGGCGGACAGCCGACTCGTGGCCACCGGCAATGTCGAGGCCTTTCATGACGGGCTGCGGCTGACGGCACAGCGCATCGTCTATGACCAGTCCACCGACCAGCTTGTGATCGACGGACCGATCCGGATCATCGACGCCGACGGCAATGTCATCACCGCCACCTATGCCGAAATGGACCAGGGCTTTCGCAACGGCTTGTTGTCCGGGGCGCGCATGGTCCTGGACCAGCAGCTGCAACTGGCCTCTGTCGAGGCGCGCCGGGTCGAGGGCCGTTTCACCCAGCTGAGCCGCGTCGCCGTCACCTCGTGCCAGGTCTGCGGCAAGAACCGCGTGCCGCTGTGGCAGATCCGCGCCTCGCGGGTCGTGCATGACCAGCTGGAACGCCAGATGTACTTTGACGACGCGCAGTTGCGCGTGCTGGACGTGCCGGTCTTCTACTTTCCCCGGCTGCGCCTGCCCGACCCGACGCTGGAGCGCGCCCGCGGCTTCCTGATCCCGACGATCCACAGCAGCTCGCGCCTCGGCCTTGGCATCAAGACGCCCTACTTCATTCCGATCGGGCGTCATCAGGACCTTACCCTGACCCCCTACCTGTCGCCCAAGACGCGGACGCTGGAATTCCGCTATCGGCGGGCCTACCGCAGCGGCCAGCTGACGCTGCTGGGCGGGCTGACGTCCGACACTCTGATGGATGACGGTCCGCGCGGATACCTCTTTGCCAACGGCAATTTCCGCCTCCCGCGGGACTACAAGCTGTCGTTCAACCTCAAGTCGATCTCGGACGATTCCTATCTCTACGACTACGGGCTGGACGACAAGGACAGGTTGGCCAGCGACCTTTCGCTGTCCCGGATCACCTACGACAGCTTCATGCAGACCAGTGTCCGGAACTACCAGACGCTGCGCGACTTCGAGAGCAATTCGACCCAGCCGCGCTTTATCGCGGACTACCGGCTGGAACGCCGGTTCTTTCCCGGGCTCGTCGGCGGAGAGCTCCGCCTGGCCGCCGAAACCCACGGCCACCTGCGGCAGTCGAAGAACGATACCGACGGCCCCGATGCCGACGACGAGGTCGATGGCCGCGACGTGACGCGCATTAACGCCGAGATGAGCTGGCGCAACCGCTGGACCCTGCCCGGCGGAATCCGCGCCGGCCTGTCGACGCATCTTTGGGTGGATCACTACCTGACCGAACAGGACGTGACCTCGGACGCCGAGGTCAGCCGCGCCATACCCGGCATCGCGGCGGAATTCCGCTATCCGATGCAGCGCCAGGACCCCGCCGGCGGGCGCACCCTGCTGGAACCCGTGCTGCAGTTCGGCTGGGTCGGCGGCGAACGGCTGCGCAACCCAAACGACGAAAGCACCCGGGTCGAGTTCGACGAGGCCAACCTGCTGTCCCTGTCGCGCTTTCCCGCCAGCGACCGGCGCGAACACGGTGCGACGCTGGCCGCCGGGGTGCGCTGGCTGCACCAGGCCCCGGACGGATGGTCCGCCGCGCTGACCTTTGGCAGGATCTGGCGCGAAACCGCCGATACGGATTTCTCGCGCTCATCCGGGCTGACCGGCACCACCTCAGACCTGCTGATCGCCGGGCGCTTTTCCAATCCGCTTGGTCTGACGCTCTCGGCGCGCGGGCTGCTGGACCATGACGGCAGTTTCTCCAAGGCCGAGGCCCGCGCCGGCTGGTCGACCACCCGCATGGACCTGGGGGCCTCCTACCTGCTGCTGGTCCCGGATGCGGACGAGGATCGCGACCAGACACAGTCGGAATGGACCTTCGACGGTCGCTATCAATTGAACCGTCACTGGTCCACCTCCAGCGAGGCCCGCTACGATCTGGCCGACCAGCGGGTTGACCGGGTCGGGCTTGGGCTGCAATACCGCAACGAATGCATCCAGGTGGACTTCCAGGTGACGCGGGACTACGCCTCTTCCTCCATTGTCGAACCGTCCACCGATTTCGATCTGACCATCGCGCTGACAGGGTTCGGCGCCGGCAACAGTGGCAAGGAGTACCGCCGCACATGTTCGTTCTGACCCGTCTGCTCGCACCGTTTCTCGCGGTCCTGACGCTTGCCACGGCACCGGCGCCGCTGGCCGCGCAAAACCTCTTTGCCCCGGCGATACAGGTAAACGACAGCGTCATCACCAACTACGAACTGCAGCAGCGCAAGCGCATGCTGCAGGTCCTGAGCGCCCCGGGCGACCTGGACAAGCTGGCCCGCGAACAGCTGGTCGATGACCGCCTGCGCCTGCAGGCCGCCCGCGACAGCGGCATCCGTCCGACCGACGAGGAAATCCTCGATGGCATGACGGAATTCGCCGGCCGCGCCGGCATGACCCGAGACCAGTTCGTCGCCGCGCTTGGCGCCGAGGGTGTGGCCGAGCAGACCTTCCGCGACTTCGTCCACTCCGGCCTCAGCTGGCGGCAGTTGGTGCAGGCGCGGTTCGGCGCCCGCGCCACCGTCTCCGAGGACGAGATCGACCGCGCCCTGTCGCAGCAGGGCACCGGCAGCACCGTGCGCGTGCTGCTCTCCGAGATCATCATGCCCGTCCGCCCCGGCGAGGAAGACGCGGTGCGCGCCCGCGCCGAGCGGATTTCCCAGATCAAGAGCTTTGGCGCCTTTGCCGCCGAGGCCCGCCAGTATTCCGCGACCGCCACGCGCCAGGACGGCGGCCGCCTGCCCTGGCGTGACCTCTCCGAGCTGCCGCCGCCGCTGCAACCGCTGCTGCTGGGCCTTGCCCCGGGCGAAGTGACCGCCCCGATCCCGCTGGACGGCGCCATCGCGCTGTTCCAGATGCGCGACGTGCAGGAAACCGGCTATACCCCGGCCAAGGTCAGCGCGGTGGAATATGCCGCCTACTACATGCCCGGCGGACGGTCTGCCGAGACCCTGGCCAAGGCGCGCGAGATCGAGGGCCGCGTCGACCGCTGCGACGATCTTTATGGCATCGCCAAGGGACAGCCGCCCGAGGTGCTGGAACGCGGCACGCTGCCGGTGGCCGACCTGCCCACCGACATCGCCCTGGAACTGTCCAAGCTGGACCCGGGCGAGGTTTCGACCACGCTGACCCGGTCGGGCGGGCAGACGCTGGTTTTCCTGATGCTCTGCGGACGTTCGGCAGAGATCCAGGAAGACGTGGACCGGACCCAGATCACCGTGGGCCTGCGCAACCAGCGGCTGGCCAAGCTGGCCGACGGCTACCTGTCGCAGCTGCGCGCAGACGCCCTCATCGTCGAGAGATGAGCCGCCCCGTCGCGCTGAGCTGTGGCGAACCGGCAGGTATTGGCCCCGAACTGGCCGAAGCCGCCTGGACGGCCCTGGGCACGGACCTTCCGTTCTTCTGGATCGGGGACCCCGCCCACCTGCCGGGCAAGGTGCCCCACGTTGTGCTGCAGGACCCAGCCGAGGCGGTGGAGCGCTGCGCCGCGGGCCTGCCGGTCTGGCCGATCGCAATGCCCGGCCCGCGCGTTCCGGGCACGCCGCAGGCGGCTCATGCCGCCGGCGTGATCCATGCCATCGAAGAAGGCGTGCGGCTGGTGCAGTCCGGCAAGGCCTCTGCGCTTTGCACGTTGCCCATTCACAAGCAGGCCCTGGCCGAGGGCGCCGGGTTCGCCTTTCCCGGCCATACCGAGTTCCTGGCCCATCTGGCCGGCGCCGACGAGGTGGTCATGATGCTGGCATCGGACCGGCTGCGCGTCGTGCCGGTGACGATCCATATCGCCATCGCCGATGTGCCCGCCGCCCTGACGCCCGGGCTGCTGGAACGGCGCATCCGCATCACCCACGCGGCGCTGGTGTCCCAGTTCGGCATCGCCAAGCCACGGCTCGCCGTTGCCGGCCTGAACCCCCATGCCGGCGAAGGCGGGCGCATGGGCAAGGAGGACGCCGCAGTGATCGCCCCGGTCCTGGATCGCCTGCGGGCCGAGGGCATGGACCTGCGCGGCCCCCTGCCTGGGGACACCATGTTCCACGAGCGCGCCCGCGCGGGCTATGACGCGGCGATCTGCATGTACCACGACCAGGCGCTGATCCCGATCAAGACACTGGATTTCGACGAGGGCGTGAACGTCACCCTGGGCCTGCCTTTCGTGCGCACCTCGCCCGACCATGGCACCGCCTTCGACATCGCGGGCAAGGGCCTCGCCAACCCCTCGTCGACACTGGCGGCATTGCGCATGGCGGCACGGTTGAGCACCGCCTGACCGGCGATTGGGGCTCTGCCCCCTTGGCCTTCGGCCAATTCCCCCGAGGTATTTGGAAAACCAAAGAAGACATGAGCCGGATCGACGACCTTCCCCCCTTGCGCGAGGTGATCGCGCAGCACCAGCTTTCGGCGCGCAAGTCGCTGGGGCAGAACTTTCTGCTAGACCTGAACCTGACGGCGCGGATCGCCCGGGTGGCGGGCGACCTGAGCGAAACCGACGTGCTGGAGGTTGGCCCCGGTCCCGGCGGGTTGACCCGTGGCCTGCTGGCCGAGGGCGCCCGCAAGGTGCTGGCGGTGGAAAAGGATGCACGCTGCCTGCCCGCGCTGGGGGAGATCGCGGCCGCCTATCCCGGGCGCCTGGAGGTGATCGAGGGCGACGCGCTGGAGATCGACCCCTCGGCGCATCTGGTCGCGCCCTATGCGATCTGCGCCAACCTGCCCTACAACGTCGGCACGGAACTGCTGGTGCGCTGGCTGACGCCGCGCGATTGGCCACCGGCCTGGAAATCGCTCACGCTGATGTTCCAGAAGGAAGTCGCCGAACGCATCGTGGCAGAGCCGGGCTCAAAGGCCTATGGCCGCCTTGCCCTGTTGGCGCAATGGCGCTGCGACGCGCGCATCGCCCTGACTCTTCCGCCGGGGGCCTTTACCCCGCCGCCCAAGGTCAGCTCGGCCGTGGTGCATTTGACCGCCCTGCCCGCGCCGCGGTTCGAGGCAGATGCGAAGGTGCTGGAACGGGTGGTTGCTGCGGCCTTCAACCAGCGGCGCAAGATGCTGCGTGCGGCGCTGAAGGGACTGTCGCCGCAGATCGAGGATCACCTGGCCGCAGCAGGCATCGCGCCGACGGAACGCGCCGAACGTGTTCCGCTGGAAGCCTTCTGCGCGCTGGCCCGCAGTCTCGCCGCGGGCTGAGCGCCCCGGCGCCGATCTTACTCGGCGGCGTCCGGGGTCGAGCTGTCGCCCTCGGCCGGGGCGCTCGCGGCGGGGGCGTCATCGGCCTCTGCGGCTTTGGGCTCGGGCTTTTTGCGGGGTTTGCGCGGAGCGCGCGGCTTCTTGGGCTTTTCCTCGGCCTTGGCGGGCGCCTCCTCGGCGGGGGCGGCCTCTTCCGGTGCCTTGGCAGGTTCGGCTGCCTTCTCGGGGTCGGGCGCCTTGGCGGGTTCCCTGGCCGGGGTCTTTACCTCGGGCTGTGCCTCGGCACGCGACTCGGGTGTATCGACCAGGCCGGGCCCGTCGTCCTCGGCACCGAAATCGACCACGTCGGAGTCCATAGAGGCGGTTTCAGGCTGTTGCTGGGGCGCGCGCTCCTTGCGGGCGGGCTTGTCGGCCTTTTCAGGCTTGTCCGTACGCTCGGGCCTGTCGGATTTCTCGGGGCGGTCGCTCTTGTCGGCCTCGCCCCCGTCGCGCTGCTGGCGGTCGCGGTCGCGCTGCGCCTGGCGGTCGCGGTTTTCCCGTTCCTGCTGTTCGCGGCGCTGTTCCTGTTCGCGCTGCGCCTCTCCCAACATCCGGAGGTAGTGTTCTGCGTGCTGCTGAAAGTTTTCGGTTGCCACGCGGTCGTTGCCAAGTGCGGAGTCGCGGGCCAATTGATTGTATTTGTCTATGATCTGCTGCGGCGTACCGCGCACCTTGCCCTCGGGGCCGTTGCTGTCGAACACACGGTTGACGACGTTGCCCAGCGAGTTGCGGTTGCGGTTGTTCTTGTTCCGCGAGCGGGATTTGGAAGAACGCATGTTGTCTGGTTTCCAGCCTTATTTCGACGGCTTGGTGACAGGTTACGGCGCATCCTGCGCCAATCCGGTAGGGTCACCTTCATGTTGGCTTGTCGTTGATCGGGATTGGCCGAAGGCCATTCGACTGATCAACTGTCCATGAATATGCATATGGCCCGCGCGGAGACAAGTCAAAATGCCGAAAAACCGTCATATTCGGCAGGAAAATGTCGTTATCCGGGGCTGCGTGTCCCCAACACCACCCTGTCGCGCCCCGCAAGGTCCGGGATCACCCGCACGCCGCGCAGACCGGCCTGCGTGAACAGTTTCGACACCGCCATGCCCTGGGCCGCGCCGATTTCCACGATCAGCCGCCCGCCGGGCGCCAGCACGCCGTTCAGTCCCGCCAGGATGGCCCGATAGGCGCTCAGCCCGTCGCCCTCGTCGGTGAGGGCCAGGCGCGGTTCGTGTTCGCGTACCTCGGGGGCGAGAAAGGGCATCTCGTTCACCGCGATATAGGGCGGGTTCGACACCACGAGGTCGAACTCGCCGTCCGCCGGTGTCAGCGCCTCGTACCAGCTGCCCTCACGCAGGTCCGCCCGCGCCTCCAGCCCCAGGGCGTTGCGGTTCCAATAGGCCACGTTCAGCGCCGGCGGGCTGAGATCAGTGCCCAGGCCCACCGTGCCTTCGCGTTCCGCCAGCAACGTCAGCAGGATGCAGCCAGACCCGGTGCCAAGATCCAGCACCGTGGCAAAAGGTTCGGTCAGGGCCACCTCGATCAGGGTTTCCGTCTCGGGGCGCGGATCCAGCGCCTCGGGGGTGACCAGGAAATCGCGCCCGTAGAAGGCCCGGCGCCCGACCAGGTGGCTGACCGGCACGCGGTCGGCGCGGCGTTCGACCAGGGTCAGGAAGACCACCTCCAGTTCAGGGTCGACGGGTTCCGGCAGGAACAGCGTCAAGCGCCCGGGCGGCACCTTGAGCACATGTGCCATCAGCCGCCGGGCATCGCGCCCCGGGTCCGGCACCTCTGCCACGACCAGTCGCGCGGTGGCGCGTGCCAGCAGATCGGATCCGCGTGCCAAGGCCTCAGCCCTCCATCTCGGCCAGTTGCGCGGCCTGGGCATGGGCGGTCAAGGCATCGACGATCTCGTCCAGGTCGCCGGCCATGACCTGCTCCAGCCGGTACAGCGTCAGCCCGATACGGTGGTCGGTCAGGCGGCCCTGCGGGAAGTTGTAGGTTCGGATGCGTTCGGACCGGTCGCCAGAGCCCACCTGCGCCTTGCGGTCGGCAGAGCGTTCCGCGTCGGCCTGCTGGCGCTGCTGGTCGAACAACCGCGCGCGCAGCACCTGCATGGCGATCTCGCGGTTG
Source organism: Antarctobacter albus (assembly GCF_900101505.1). Taxonomy (GTDB): domain Bacteria; phylum Pseudomonadota; class Alphaproteobacteria; order Rhodobacterales; family Rhodobacteraceae; genus Antarctobacter; species Antarctobacter albus. Next base: position 225,035 of record NZ_FMZI01000002.1, on the reverse strand, counting down.
CGGTGCTGGCTTTTCTCCGAGCTCGTGACCACGATGCCGGTGGGGATATGGGTGATGCGCACCGCCGAATCCGTGGTGTTGACGTGCTGGCCGCCCGCCCCGGACGAGCGCATCGTGTCGATGCGCAGGTCATTCGCGTCGATCCGGATGTCGACCTCTTCGGCCTCGGGCAGCACGGCAACGGTGGCGGCAGAAGTATGGATGCGCCCGCCCGATTCCGTCTCGGGCACACGTTGCACCCGATGCACGCCGCTTTCGTATTTCAGCCGGGCAAAGACGCCCTCTCCGGCGATCCGCACCACCAGTTCGCGCACGCCGCCCAGTTCCGAGAGCTGCTCCTCGACCACTTCCCAGCGCCAGCCCTTGGCCTCGGCATAGCGCTGGTACATGCGCGCCAGGTCACCCGCGAACAGCGCCGCCTCGTCACCGCCGGTGCCGGGGCGGATCTCCAGCATGGCGGGCCGCGCATCGGCCGCATCGCGTGGCAAGAGCGCCAGCTGGACCGCGTGCTCGGCCTCGGGGAGGCGCGCGCGCAGGTCCGGCAATTCTTCCTCGGCCAGGGCCTTCATCTCGGGATCGGCCAGCAGCGCCTCCGCCTCGGCGATCTCGGCCACCAGCCGCTCCCATTCGGCGATCTGGCTGACCACGGGGCGCAGTTCGGCATATTCACGGCCCAGCGCGGCAATATCGCCCTCTCCCGCGGACATGCGGGCCTCGACGTATTCCAGCCGTTCCTTGATCTGTTGGAGTCGCTCTGTCGGGATCATCCGGGATGCATTGCCCATCCCGCGCGGGCCGTCAAGCCGCCGCGCACAGGCGCCGGGCCTGTTCACCGGCGACACCGCAAGCGAATGCCACACGGCACCCGCCGTCGACGGGACGGCGGGCGCGGCGTGGTCCCGGCGCCGCCGGGACAAGCGCCGTCAGACCTGCGCCGAAAACCGTGCGGACTCGGGCCTACAACCGGCCCAGCCAGTCATCCACCCGCGCCCGGTTCACGCCCAGGTCCGACTGCCCGAACCGCGCCCGCGCCCAAAGCTCGAGCACGTCGCCGTTCTGGCGCACGGTGGTGTAATCCGGGAACCCCATCCACAAGGAGCGCGTGATATAGGTGACCTGCCCCTCCGCGACACTGCCCGCCAGGACCTCTGTCCGGGGGGTTTCAAGGATGATCGCGTGCAGACGGGCAAAACCGTCGTCGCCCGCAGCGATGCGCCGGCGCACCCCCGCGGCCAGGTCCTGGTCGGCCGTCACCTTGGGATCGACGTGCCAGACCGCCGGGTCCGAAGGAGCCAGGCGGATCCAGGCCAGCCCGCCCAGGATCACAAGCAAAAGAATGAGGAATACCAAGCGCACCTGCTGTCTCTATCTCCGGATTAACCCCTGGCAGGGGGCATGCCACGCCCCCACCCGATTCTGAAAGCCAAGGTTTCGCAACAACCCGTCACGTCACCGTGCCCGCCGCGTCCAACCCCAGAGACACAGCAGCTCCATGCCGACATGCGCCGCCGCCACCGCCGTTGCCCCGGTGGTATCGAAGGGCGGAGAGACCTCGACCACGTCGCCGCCTTTCATGTCGATGCCCGCCAGGTGGCGCAGGATCACCGCGGCCTGGTGGCTGCTGAGCCCTCCCCAGACCGGCGTGCCGGTGCCCGGCGCAAAGGCCGGGTCCAGGGCGTCGATGTCGAAGGTGATGTAACAGGGCTGGGCGCCCACGATCTCGTGTACCCGCTCGGCGATCCGCTCGGGCCCGTCCCGGTGCACCTGCCGCGCGTCCAGGATGTTGAAGCCCAGGGTATCCGGATTGTCCGTCCGAATGCCGATCTGGACCGAGCGTTCCGGCACCACGACCCCCTCTTTCGCGGCCTTGTACATGAAGGTCCCGTGATCGACCCGCGTGGCATCGTCGTCGGCCCAGGTGTCCGTATGGGCATCGAACTGGATCACGCTCAGCGGCCCGTGTTTCTCGGCATGGGCGCGCAGGCAACCATGCGTGACCGAGTGATCGCCGCCCAGCACGACACAGGCCGCCCCCGCGTCCAGGATGCCGCCCACATGTTGCGCGATCTTCGCCGGCACCTCCGAGGGCATGGCATAGTCGAAAGCCATGTCGCCGTAGTCCGCGATGGCGAACTCGGACAACACGTCATAGCCCCAGCCGTAGGGCGCATCGCAGGGCTGCAGCAGCGAGGCTTCGCGGATCGCGCGCGGCCCCAGCCGCGTCCCGGGCCGGTTGGTCACCGCCTGGTCGAAGGGCAGGCCCGTCACGGCGATGTCCACACCCGCCAGGTCCTTGGTATATTTGCGGCGCAGGAAAGAGGGCGCGCCGGCAAAGACGTTCTCGAAGGACGGTCCCTTGAGGTCCTCGCGGGTAAAGGCGTGGTCGATCTGGCGCTTGGCGTCTTCAAGGCTCATACGATTGATCCTGTTGATGGCGGGGAAAGGGGACGCAGCCCCCTCTGTGCGCCAGGCGCGCACTCACCCCGGAGGTATTTTGGCCCAAGGAAACACGCAGGGTCAGCCCAGCGGCAAGGCCTTTTCCACGAGGCGGGCGAAAAAGCTGGCCCCCACCGGCGCTATCTGGTCGTTGAAATCGTACTGTGGGTGGTGGCAGACCGGCGTGTCTCCCTGGCCCAGGAAGAGATAGGCCCCGGGCCGGGCCTCCAGCATGTAGGAGAAATCCTCGCCCGGCATGATCGGCGGCGAGTCCAGGTCGACGGCCTCGGCGCCGACGACCTCGCGCGCGACCCCTGCCGCGAATTCCGCCTGCTCCGGGTGGTTGATCGTCGGTGGATAGCCTTCGACGTAGTCCAGTTCGGCGCTCATGCCGAAGCTCCTGGCCTGGAACTCGGCGATCTCACCCATGCGGGTCTTGACCACCGCCTGCACGTCCTTGTCGAAATAGCGGACGGTACCGTTCAGCAGGGCGGTTTCCGGCACGATGTTCATGGCGCTGCCGGTGTGGATCTGGGTGACGCTGACCACCAGCCGGTCCAGCGCGTCGACGTTCCGGCTGACGATGGTCTGCAGCGCCTGAACCATCGAGGCGGCACAGACCACGGGGTCGCGGGTCTGGAAGGGCATGGCACCATGCCCGCCCTGCCCGGTGATCTTGATCGTGAACTCGTCCACCCCCGCCAGCAGCGCGCCGCGGTTGGTGTGCATATGCCCCACCGCTCCTCCGGGCATGTTGTGGATGCCATAGACCTCGTCGATGCCGAACCGGTCCATCATGCCCTCTTCGACCATGATGCGCCCGCCGCCCTCGTTTTCCTCGGCGGGCTGGAAGATCAGCGCCACCTTGCCCGAGAAATTGCGCGTCTCGGCCAAGTATTTCGCCGCGCCCAGCAGCATGGTCGTATGCCCGTCATGGCCACAGGTATGGGCCATGCCCGGCACCGTCGAGGCATGGTCCGTCCCCGAGAGATCCTCCATCGGCAGGGCATCCATGTCGGCGCGCAGCCCGATCGTGCGCCCCGGCCCCTGCCCTTCGATGATGGCGACAACGCCGGTGCGCGCGATACCGGTATGGATCTCGGTGATGCCGAAGCCCTTGAGCTTGTCCACCACGAATTCCGCGGTCTTGTAACAGTCCAGTCCCAGTTCCGGGTGCTGATGCAGGTGACGCCGCCAGGCGGTCATCTCGGGTTCGAGCGCGGCGATGGAATTGACGATGGGCATGGGCGGGTCTCCTTTGGGCATCAGACTGCCTGCTTGGCGCGGTATTGAAAAGGGGCCGAAGGGAAACGCGCCTTGCCGAGGTTGCCTCGGGGTATTTCGACCAAGAAGAAACCATTGGCGCGCGCCCCCCTTCTTCTTGGTCAAAATACCCCAAAATGGCGGACCGCTTACCCGAGGGCGTGGCGTTTCTCGATCAGCCGGGCAAAGAAACTGGCGCCGATGGGGGCCACCGCATCGTTGAAGTCGAAGGCCGGATGATGCGCAGACGGGCCGATCCCCTGTCCGAGGAAGAGAAAGGCGCCCGGCCGCGCCTCGAGCATGTAGGAGAAATCCTCTGCCCCCATTTCCGGCGGCAGGTCGTCGACGACGCGCGAAGAGACCTCGCGCGCGATATCCACCGCAAAGCGTGTCTGCTCATCGTGGTTGATGGTCGGCGGGTAGCTGCGCCGGTAGTCCAGCAGCGCCTCGACATCGTAGCCCTCGGCGACGCGGGTCGCGATCCGGCGAATGCGGTCTTCGGCCATGTCGCGCACCTGCGGGGTGAGGCTTCGGACGGTGCCGCCCAGCGTGACCTCCTCGGGGATGATGTTGGAGGCTGTGCCGCCATGGACCATGGTCAGCGAGACCACAAGCGACCCCAGCGGATCGGTGTTGCGCGAAACCACGGTCTGCAGCGCCTGGCCGATGGCCAGCGCGGCGGGCATCGGGTCACGGCAGGTCTGGGGATAGGCGGCGTGGCCGCCCTGCCCGCGAATGCGCAGGGTGAAATCATCCACCGATCCCATGATCGGCCCGGGACAGGTCCGGAACTCTCCCAGCTCACCAAAGGGGTCGGTGTGCAGGGCGTAGACCTCCTCGACGCCGAACCGGTCCATGATCCCTTCCTCGACCATGATCCGCCCGCCGCCAACGCTTTCCTCGGCCGGTTGAAAGATCAGCACGACACGGCCAGCGAAGCGGCGCGTTTCAGACAGGTATTTCGCGGCGCCAAGCAACATGGCCGTATGACCGTCATGGCCGCAGGCATGCATCCGGCCCGGCACGGTGCTGGCCCATTGGGCGCCGGTCTCTTCCTGCATGGGCAGGGCGTCCATGTCTGCGCGCAGGCCGGTCACGGGTCCCGGTCCCTGCCCTTCGATGACCGCCACAACGCCGCTTGTCGCAATGCCCTCGTGGATCTCGGTGATGCCCATGTCACGCAGCCGGGCGACGACAAAGCGCGCCGTCTCGTGGCATTGCAGGCACAGCTCGGGAAACATGTGCAGATGGCGCCGCCACCCGGTCATTTCCTCGGCAAATCCTGCGATCCTGTTCACCACCGCCATGACTGGACTCCCCTGTCGTGTTCCCGCATGTCGGGGACATAGAGGCCAAAGCCGGAGCGGATGCAATGAGCGACGACCTGATCCATGACCCGAGGGGCGGGATGCCCCGCCTGCTGGAAATCATGCGGCGGCTGCGCGATCCCGAAACGGGCTGTCCCTGGGACCTGGAGCAGACCTTCGCCACAATCGCGCCCTACACGATCGAAGAGGCCTACGAGGTTTCGGACGCGATCGAGCGCGAATCCTGGGACGAGCTGAAGGGAGAGCTGGGAGACCTGCTTTTCCAGTCGGTCTTTCATGCGCAAATGGCCGATGAGGCCGGGCTCTTCACCTTCGACGAGGTGGCCGACGGCATGTCGGAAAAGATGGTGGCGCGGCATCCGCATGTCTTTGGTGACGAGAGCCGGGACAAGAGCGCCGACCAGCAGACCCGCGACTGGGAGACGATCAAGGCCGCCGAGCGCGCCGCCAAGGCCGAAAGCGGCGTTCTGGACGGTGTGGCGCTGGGTCTGCCGGCGCTGTTGCGCGCGGTCAAACTGCAGAAACGGGCGGCGCGCGTGGGGTTCGACTGGCCCACCACGGACGAGGTCATGGACAAGGTCGCCGAAGAGATGGACGAGTTGCGGCAGGCCGAGGACGCGGCGCATCGCTTCGAGGAATTCGGCGATCTGCTGTTCGTCATGGCCAACCTCGGGCGGCACATGGGGATCGACCCCGAGGCGGCCTTGCGGGCCGCGAATGCCAAGTTCACCCGCCGGTTCGGCGCCATCGAGGCCGCCCTGGCAGAACAGGGGCGCCGGCCCGAGGACAGCGACCTGCAAGAAATGGATGCGCTCTGGGACGCGGCAAAGGCGGTGGAAAAGGCGCAGAAGGGCTGAGCGCTCAGCCGTAGCCCAGCACCAGCAGGACCAGCGGAATCGTGACGATGGCGGCCAGCGTCTGCGCCGTGACCAGACCCGCCATCAGCGTTCCGTCCCCGCCCAATTGCCGCGTCAGCACATAGGCCGTGGGCGCCGTGGGGATGGCGGAAAAGACCACCAGGACCAGCGCCTCGACGCCGTCCAGGCCAAAGACCAGCGCCACGCCAGCCGCCAGCATCGGCATCCCAAGAAGGCGCAGCGCGGCGTTTCCGCCCACCACCAGCCCGTCCCGCCCCAGGGCACGGGGCTGCAGCGCGGCGCCGACGCAGAGCAGGCCCAGCGGCAGGCTGCCCCGCGCCAGTAGCTCCATGAACGTGCCGAGACCATAGGGAAGACCCAGGCCCAGCAGCGCCAGCGTGATCCCGGCAAGACAGGCCAGAATCAACGGGTTCTTCAGCATCGTCCGGACCAGGGCGCCGGGACGGCCCAGCACCTCGCGTTCGCTCAGCGCCATGATCGAAAGCACGTTGACCACGGGCACGCAGATCGCCAGGTAGACCGCCGCCCTCTCGATACCGACGTCACCGGCAAGGCTCGCCGTGACGGCCAGCCCGAGATAGGTATTGAACCGGACCGTCCCCTGCAACGCGGGACCGAACCGGGCCGCCGGCGCCGGAAAGAGCCTCCGGGCCAGCGCAAGCCCAACCGCTGCCAGCAGGATCACCACCAGCGCCGCCGCTCCCAGCCGCAGGATCTGCGGATCGCCCAGCGGCGCATCGACGAGGCTGGAGACCAGCAGCGCCGGGAACAGCAGGAAATAGTTGATCCGTTCCGCCGCGGGCCAGAAACCCGCGTCCGGAAACCCCTTGCGGGCCAGGACATAGCCCAGGCAGATCAGGGCAAAGAGCGGCCAGATCGTGATGAAGAGCACGGGGCGGCCCCTGTCGTGACGGGAACGGAAACCGGGAACAGAAAAAACGGCGCGCCCCGAAGGCACGCCGTTCCATCCTCACCCGAACAGGTGAAAAGAGCGGCTTACTGCGCGTCCGAGATGAACTTGACCGCGTCGCCGAAGGTCTGGATGGTTTCGGCCGCGTCGTCGGGGATCTCGATGCCGAACTCTTCTTCGAAGGCCATCACCAGTTCCACGGTGTCCAGGCTGTCGGCGCCCAGATCGTCGATGAAGGAAGCCGATTCCGTCACTTTCTCTTCTTCGACGCTCAGGTGCTCGACCACAATCTTCTTCACGCGATCTGCGATGTCGCTCATGTCTCTTCCTCACAAGTCTGTCGGGCATGTCGCCCATTCTGCCCTGCCCGTGGCGTGGCGTCTTTTTGCCCTGACGGGCGGCTCGATCCCCCGGCATCCCGGGTGGGCCGGCTGCGTACGATGGCACGCAACCGTCCGGAAATCTGCGCGGCCTATAGCACAGGCGACGGGGATGGCAAACGCTTTCCCACGCCGCAGTGCAACAGGCTCTGGCGCCTACAACATGGCCATGCCGCCGTTGACGTGCAACGTGGTTCCCGTGACGTAAGCCGCCTCGGGGCTGGCCAGGTAGAGCACGCCGGCGGCGATCTCTTCGGGCGTGCCCATGCGGCCGGTGGGAATCTGGGTCAGGATGGCGCTTTTCTGGTCATCGGTCAGCTTGTCGGTCATCGCGGTCTCGATGAAACCGGGGGCGACGGCATTCACGGTGATGCCGCGGCTGGCGACCTCGTAGGCCAGCGACTTGGACATGCCCACCATGCCCGCCTTGGCGGCGGCATAGTTGCCCTGCCCGGGGTTGCCGGTGGCCCCCACGACGGAGGAAATGTTCACGATCCGGCCCCAGCGCGACTTCATCATGCCGCGCAGCACACCTTTGCAGAGCTTGAAGGTCGCCGTCAGGTTCACGTCCAGCACGCTTTGCCATTCGTCATCCGACATGCGCATGAACAGGTTGTCACGGGTGATCCCGGCGTTGTTCACCAGGATGTCGACGCTGCCCATCGCCTCGGCGGCCTGTTTCGGCAGCGCGGCGACGGCCTCGGCATCATCCAGCTTGCAGGGCAGCACGAAGGCGCGCTCACCCAGCTCGGCGGCCAGCGCCTCCAGCGGCTCTACACGGGTGCCCGACAGGCCCACGTTGGCGCCAGCGCCGTGCAGCGCCTTGGCAATGGCCCCGCCGATGCCGCCCGAGGCCCCGGTGATCAGCGCGGATTTTCCCGTCAGATCGAACATGCTTGCTTCCTCTCTGTCATTCCTTTGTCAGGGCCTCAGCCCTGCGCGGCCTCGACGGCGGCGGTCACATCCGCCGGCGTGCCGATGTTGCGCACCGTCGCGGGGCGGTGGATGCGTCGCACCATGCCTGACAAGGCCTTGCCCGCGCCGATTTCCCAGAACTCCTCGACCCCGTCCTCGACCATGCGGGCGACGGATTCGCGCCAGCGGACCGCGCCACAGATCTGCGCCTCCAGCAGGGCACGGATGCGGTCGGGATCGTTCACCGGCGCCGCCTCGACGTTCGAAACCACCGGAACGGCGGGCGCCTGGATCGTGACCTCGGCCAGTGCCGCTGCCATTTCCTCGGCGGCGGGTTGCATCAGGGCGCAGTGGAACGGGGCGGAGACGGGCAGCATGACGGCGCGCTTGGCGCCCGCCCCTTTGGCGATCTCGACGGCACGTTCGACGGCAGCCTTCTGGCCGGAAATCACCACCTGGCCGGGATCGTTGTCATTGGCAGCGGCGACGACATCGCCCTGCGCGGCCTCTTCGGCCACCTTGCGCACGGCGTCCAGGTCCAGCCCCAGCAAAGCCGCCATCGCGCCCTCGCCCACCGGAACGGCGGCCTGCATGGCCTGCCCGCGCTTGCGCAGCAGGCGGGCCGCATCGGCGACGGTCAGCGCACCGGCGGCGGTCAGCGCGGAATACTCCCCCAGCGAGTGACCGGCGACAAAGGCCGCCTTGTCGATGCCCACGCCTTCGGCCTCGAGCGCGCGCATGGCCGCCATTGAGGTGGCCATCAGCGCCGGCTGGGCGTTCTGGGTGAGGGTCAGGGTCTCGATCTCGCCGTCCCAGATCAGCGCCGAGAGCTTTTCCCCAAGCGCCTCGTCGACCTCGTCAAAGACGGCGCGGGCCGCCGGATAGGCCTCGGCCAGGTCGCGGCCCATGCCGATGGTCTGTGCCCCCTGCCCGGGAAAGATGAATGCGCGGCTCATGCCCCTCTCCTCACCGTGAAATTGCGTCCGCCTGCCTTACTAGCCCGCGGAGGGTTGCGCAATCACCTGAGGGGGCGGGACTGAGCCGCTGGGATCAGCCGTCCTCGCCGCGCAGGCGCAGCGACATGCCAAGCGCCGCGCTCAACATGAGGCAGGACAGGCCCAGCTTGAACGGCACCAGGATCGGCGCATCCAGACCCATCGGCGCGATCCACATCAGGTAGGCGACCAGCGCCAGTACGGCCCCCCCTATCCGGCGCAGCAGGCCTTCGGGCAGGCGCGGCAGGGAAAAGGTGGACCCAAGCGCATGGGAGGCGTTGAAGTCTGTCAGGGCCATGGGTATCGCTCCGGTTGTTGGTTAATGGCAGGTTAACCGTGCGATTGTGCCCGGAATGCGGCACCAAGGGGGAATTCCGGGGACCGCGCGCCCTCTTGCGCCACGCGCCGATCCGTGTATACGGAGCGCTCTCTTCGCAACGACGTTTACCCGCGCAGTCTCTCGTGGGCAGGGCGCGAAGGGACCAGGCCCCTGCCCTATGAAATGCGCCATGATAGAAATGGAGTGCACATGCCGCTTTACGAGCATGTATTCATCTCGCGTCAGGATCTGTCCAACGCGCAGGCCGAAGGCCTTGTCGAACATTTCAGCACCGTCCTCGCGGACAACGGCGGCAAGGTCGTCGAAAGCGAGTACTGGGGCGTCAAGACGATGGCCTACAAGATCAACAAGAACCGCAAGGGCCACTACGCCTTCCTCAAGACCGACGCACCCGCGACGGCCGTTCAGGAAATGGAACGCCTGATGCGCCTGCACGACGACGTCATGCGCGTTCTCACCATCAAGGTCGACGGCCACGACGAAGGCCCCTCGATCCAGATGCAGAAACGTGACGAGCGCGACGGCCGCCGTGAGCGCCGGAACCGCGACTGAACCTGAAGAAGAGGAGATAACTCATGGCTGCAAAACCGTTTTTCCGCCGCCGCAAGGTCTGCCCCTTCTCGGGCGACAACGCACCCAAGATCGACTACAAGGACACCCGTCTGCTGCAGCGCTACATCAGCGAACGCGGCAAGATCGTGCCCTCGCGCATCACCGCCGTCTCGGCCAAGAAGCAGCGTGAACTGGCCCGCGCCATCAAGCGCGCCCGCTTCCTCGCCCTGCTGCCCTACGCCGTGAAGTAAGGAGTCCGCATCATGCAAGTCATCCTTCTCGAACGTGTGGCCAAGCTGGGCCAGATGGGCGACGTCGTCGACGTCAAGCCCGGTTTCGCACGCAACTACCTGCTGCTTCAGGGCAAGGCGCTGACCGCCTCGAAAGAGAACATCGCCCAGTTCGAAGAGCAGAAAGCCCAACTCGAGGCACGCAACCTCGAGACCCGCAAAGAGGCCGAAGCCCTGGGCGAGCGTCTGGACGGACAGAAGTTCGTCGTGATTCGCTCGGCATCGGACGGCGGCAACCTCTACGGCTCGGTCACCACCCGTGACGCGTCGAACGTGGCCACCGAAAACGGCTACTCGATCGACCGCAAGCAGGTGATCATCCGCCAGCCGATCAAGGAACTGGGCCTGCACGAAGTCGAGGTGCACCTGCACCCCGAAGTCATGGTCGTCATCACCCTGAACGTCGCACGTTCGCCCGAAGAGGCCGAACTGCAGGAATCGGGCAAGTCGATCCAGGACCTGGCCGCCGAGGAAGAGGCACAGGCCGAATTCGAGGTCAGCCAGCTGTTCGACGACATCGGCAGCGCCGCATCCGACGACGACGAGGGCGATGCAGCCCCCGCCCGTTCGGACGAGGCCGCCGAAGGCGACGACGACTGATCCAGCGACCTTTCGCAGGACGAAAAATCAACCGCGCCGGATCCATCCGGCGCGGTTTTTTCATGTTTATCAGCACCTTGCCACACCAATACATATAAACTTCATAAAACCGTAACGCCCGTTTCACGTTGCCGGATCACATCTACGCCTGTTGGAAGCCGCCGCAACACGCGGGCGGCTTTGCCAAGTATGCAAGCTGATATGAGGCCAGCCATGAAGAAATCTGACATTGTCGATCTGTCCTGGGACGATTTCGACGAGATGCGCGACCCGCGCCCTGCCCAGACCGATTTTGATGCCGTTGTCGAACGCGCCATCTCGCGCCGCGGTTTCCTCGGCGGTGCGCTGGCCTTCGGTTCGGGCGCTGCCGTCTTCGGCGCCGGTGTCCTGAGCTCGGCCACCTCGGCCCGCGCACAGGCCGCCGCCTTCGATTTCGAGCCGATCGACATCGCCACCGATTTCGACATCCACGTGCCCGCCGGCTACCAGTGGAAGCCGCTGGTGCGCTGGGGCGATGCCCTGTGGTCCGAGGCCGATGGCGCTTATTCGCCGGAAACCGGCGTGCCCGCCGACATGGCCGACAAGGTCTTTGGCGAGAACACCGACGGGATGGAGCTTTTCTCCATCGACGGCAAGCAGGTCATCGCGGTGAACTCGGAATACGTGAACCCCAAGATCAACCTGCCCGCCGCCAGCGAAGGCATGCCGAAAAGCGCCGAGGAAGTGCAGCTTCTCAAGCACATGCAGGGTGTGACCGTGATGGAAGTGGCCGACAGCGGCGACGGTTTTGCCGTGGTCAAGGACAGCCCCTTCAACCGCCGCATTCACCATGACACCCAGATGGTCATGGATGGTCCCGCCGCCGGCTCCGACCTGGTCAAGACCAGCGCCGACCCCGAGGGCATGACTCCGCTGGGCACGATGAACAACTGTGGCTCGGGCCGCACGCTGTGGAACACCTACCTGACCTGCGAAGAAAACTTCAACGGCTACTTCGGTGCGACCGGCGAGTACGACGCGACCGAGGGTTTCAAGCGCTACGGCATCGGTGGCGAAGGCCGCTATGCCTACGAACAGTTCGACCCGCGTTACGACCTGTCGAAAGAGCCGAACGAACCCCACCGCCACGGCTGGGTGACGGAAATCGACCCCGCCGACCCGACCAGCACGCCGGTCAAGCACACCGCCCTGGGCCGGTTCAAGCACGAGAACGCGGCAATGGTGCAGGCCGCCGACGGCCGGATCGTCGTCTACATGGGCGACGACGAGCGCGGCGAATTCATGTACAAATACGTCTCGAACGGCACCTGGGCCGAGGGTGAGCCCACCGACGGCCTGCTGTCGGACGGCACGCTGTATGTCGCCAAGTTCAACGACGACCAGACCGGCGAATGGCTGGCACTGACCCCGGAAACCACCGGCATGCCGATCGAGGAAATCCTCGTCCACGCGCGCATCGCCGGCTCCAAGGTCGGCGCCACCACGATGGACCGCCCGGAATGGATCGCCGCCCACCCGCTGAAGGCCGAGGCCTATTGCGCCCTGACCAACAACAAGAACCGCGGCATCAAGCCGAACGCCGGTGGCGACGAAACCCCGGTCGGCGGCCCGAACCCGCGTGAGACCAACAACTACGGTCAGATCGTGCGCTGGACGCCCGAAGGCGACGACCACGGCGCAGAGGCCTTTGCCTGGGATCTCTATGTCATGGCGGGCAACCCCGAGGTCTATGACAACGCCTACGGCGGCTCCGCCAATGTCACCCCGGGCAACATGTTCAACTCGCCCGACGGCATGGCCTTCGACACCAAGGGTCTGCTCTGGATCCAGACCGACGGCGATTACAGCAACGAGGGTGACTTTGCCGGCATGGGCAACAACCAGATGCTGGTCGGCAACACGGACACGGGTGAAATCGCCCGCTTCCTGACCGCCCCCTACGGCGCCGAAGTGACCGGCCTGTGCTGGTCCGAGGACCGCAAGGTCGCCTTTGTCGGCATCCAGCACCCGGGCGGGTCCTGGCCCGACGGCGCCGGCAAGCCGCGCTCCTCGGTCATCGCCGTCTGGCGCGAAGACGGCGCGACCATCGGCTGAACGCCCTCCCCTGAGTGACAGGAAACCGCGCGGTCCAGGCCCGCGCGGTTTTTCGTTTCCGAAACATGCGAAAAGGCATGATCTCCATGCCGTTCCCGGCAATATTCCGGCGATCACTCTACGGCTATCTCCTCGGAGCCGCGCGCACCAAGTCGCGCCCACACGAGGACATTGAAGATGAAAATTGATCGTACCCTGCTCATTCTGCCGCTGGTGGCCCTGGCTGCCTGCACTGCCCCGATGGACCGCGCCTACACGCTGGACGGGCCGCGCAACGCCATGTTCGACACCGACCTGGCGCAGTGCAAGGATGCCGCCCATGCCTACCGCAACGGCGCACACAAGGACGGCGCCCTGACAGGTGCCGCGGCTGGCGCCCTCATCGGGGCGCTGGACGAAGAGGACGACCGCCTGGGCGGCGCGGTCGGGGGTGCCGCCTTTGGCGCGCTGGCCGGGGTCGCGGCCGCCGAAGAGGAGTTGAGCGCAGAGCGGCGCAATGTCGTGATCCGCTGCCTGCAGGGCCGGGGCCATCGGGTCATCGGCTGAGGCCACCGCGGCTGGCGCGGAAAGTTGCCCCCGGGCCGGGGAGACTTTCGTGCCAAGCCGCCCCGCCGGGTTTGCCTTGGGACCGGGGGGCGCCTAAACATGGGGCAACGACCAAGGAGATCCCCGTGACCCAGGAACACCCCGTCTACGGCCGCATCGACGGCCCCATCGTCATCATCGGCTTCGGCTCGATCGGCAAGGGCGTCTGGCCCCTGATCGAACGCCATTTCGACTATGACGCCGACAAGCTGACCGTGATCGAACCGGACGCCGGCCAGGCCAATTTCCTGCGCCAGCACAAGCTGAACCACCTTCAGGTGGCGCTGACACCCGACAACTACCAAGAGGTGCTGGGCGGGCTGTTCCCGGACGGCAAGGGCTTTTGCGTCAACCTCTCGGTCGACACATCTTCGCTGGACCTGATGAAATTCTGCCGCGAGATCGGCGTGCCCTACATCGACACCGTGGTCGAACCCTGGGCGGGCTACTATTTTGGCACTACGGACAATGCCGCGCGCACCAACTATGCCCTGCGCCAGGCCATGCGGGACGAAAAGGCCCGCAACCCCGGCGGCACCACGGCGGTCAGCTGCTGTGGCGCCAACCCCGGCATGGTCAGCTGGTTCGTCAAGGAGGCGCTTTTGACGCTGGCCAGGGACACGGGCCGCGACGCGACCCCGCCGACGGACCGCGAGGGCTGGGCCAGGCTCATGATGTCTCTGGGCGTCAAGGGCGTCCACATCGCCGAGCGTGACACCCAGGCCCGCCGCCTGCCCCGCCCGCGCAATGTCTTCGTCAACACCTGGTCGGTCGAGGGCTTCATCGCCGAGGGGTTCCAGCCGGCCGAACTGGGCTGGGGCACGCATGAGACCTGGTTCCCCGAAAACGGCCACCGCCAGGACAGCGGCTGCCAGGCCGGGATCTGGCTGGAACGGCCCGGCGCCATCACCCGCGTCCACACCTGGTGCCCCACGCCGGGGCCGCAGTTCGGGTTCCTGGTGACCCATAACGAGGCAATCTCGATCTCGGACTATTACACCGTGGGCGAAGGCGCCCACCCGGAGTTCCGTCCGACCTGCCACTATGCCTATCACCCCTGCGACGACGCGGTGCTGTCGCTGCACGAGATGTTCGGATCGGGCCAGCAGCAGGTGAAACACCACATCCTGACCGAGGATGAGATCGTCGAGGGCATCGACGAGCTGGGCGTGCTGCTCTTTGGGCACGAGAAAAACGCGCTCTGGTTCGGCTCGCGCCTCTCCAACGACGAGGCACGCGACCTTGCCCCTTACCAGAACGCCACCGGCCTGCAGGTGACTTCTGCCGTGCTGGCGGGCATGGTCTGGGCGCTGGAGAACCCGAACGCCGGCATCGTCGAAACCGACGAGATCGACCACGCGCGGTGCCTGGAGGTCCAGCGCCCCTACCTCGGCCCGGTCGAGGCGCATTACACGGACTGGACCCCGCTGCAGGACCGCTGGGAGCATTTCCCCGAGGACATCGACGAAAGCGATCCCTGGCTGTTCCGGAACGTCCTCGCCAGCTGATCCGCCCCCGGGCCGGGCGACGCCACACACATCTTGTGGGCTTGCCGCATGGCAGGACTCGGGGAGGTTTCGGAGGCGTCCAGCGCCTCCGGGCCCCCTTTTCCCGTGGTTCAGCGGGTTTGACCTAGGTCAATCAGGATCTTGGACCGTTCCGGCTATGATCGGGATCGTGAGGACCAGTTGGAGGGGCAACGAGATCGAGTCCTCACCTAGGGAGAGGAGTTCCAAAATGAAGGTTCTTTACGCGACTGTTTGTGCTTTTCTCGTCGCCGCCCCCGTGCATGCGCAAGATCCTGATATCGCGGCCGGAGAGCGGGAGTACATGGCGGCTTGTGCAGGCTGCCACGGAGAGTCAGGCAAGGGCGACGGCCCCCTTGCCGGCATTCTCGAAATCCATACGCCCAGCCTGACCACGATCACCGAGCGAACGGGCGGCGGGGATTTTCCGTTCTACAACACGCTGAAACTGATCGATGGCCGCGACGTCCGGGCGCATGGCGGCGCAATGCCCATCTGGGGCGAACGTTTCCGGGCCTCTGCAACCAGCCAGCGCGGAGAGACCGAGGAAATGGTCGCGCGCGGTCGCATCCTTTCGCTCGTCTACTACCTCCAGTCGATCCAGGAGCAGCAGTAGTCTCCGAAGGAAGAGATCGCATACGGACCTCCCCTGACCGCGCTTCAACACGCGGTCCGGGAAACAGTGGTCTGCGTTCACCGCCGCGCCAAATTAGGTCCAACCAAGAAAAAAGCCGCCCCGAGAGGCGGCTTTTCCATACTTCACATAGGCCTGACGATCACTCGTCGTCCAGCGCCTCGACGGCTTTCTGCAGCTCGTCCTTGGTGATTTCCTTCTCGGACACCTGGGCCTGTTCGACGATGTGGTCGACAACCTTGTCCTCGAAGATCGGCGCGCGCAGCTGCTGTTGCATCTGCGGGTTCTGGCGAACGTATTCGAAGAACTCACGCTCCTGGCCCGGGTACTGGCGGGCCTGGTTCATGATCGCCTGGGTCATCTCGGCTTCGGAAACCTCGACCTCGGCTTTCTGGCCCAGCTCGGCCAGCAGCAGGCCAAGGCGCACGCGGCGCTCGGCCAGCTTGGTGTGCTCTTCGGTCGGCTCGATCTTGTCATGGTTGTGGTCGTGGACGTCGGGGTTTTCCTCGTGCCACAGCTGGTGCGCGATCTGGCCGGCCTCGGCCTCGACCAGGGTCGGCGGCAGCTCGAAGGAGACCAGCTCGTCCAGCTTGTCCAGCAGGGCGCGCTTCATCACCTGGCGCGCGGCGCCGGCGTATTCGGCCTCGAGCCGCTCACGGATCTGGTTCTTCAGGCTGTCGAGATCTTCGGCACCGAACTTCTGGGCCATCTCGTCGTTGATCTCGGCGGCCTTGGGCGCCTTGACGGCCTTGACGGTCACGTCAAAGACCGCGTCCTTGCCGGCCAGGTGTTCGGCGCCGTATTCCTCGGGGAATTTAACCTCGACAGCCTTCTCGTCACCGGCGGAGACACCGACCAGCTGCTCTTCGAAGCCGGGAATGAACGAGCCGGAGCCCAGCGCCAGCGGGTAGTCCTCGGCGGCGCCGCCTTCGAAGGCCTCGCCGTCGACCTTGCCGACGAAGTCGATGACCACCTGGTCGCCGTCCTCGGCCGCGCCGTCCTTGTCCTCGAAGTCCTGAGCCGAGGAGGCCAGCGATTCCAGCGCCTCGTCAACGGCGGCGTCGTCGGCCTTGACCACCAGCCGCTCCAGCACGATGCCGGAGGCGTCGAACTCGGGGACCTCGGGCAGGGCTTCGTAGGTCATCTCGACGTGGATGTCGTCGCCTTCTTTCCAGTCCTCGTTGGTCATCTTGACCTCGGGCTGCAGCGCCGGGCGATCGCCCGAGTCCTCGAAGTGCTGGTTCATCGCACCGTCGATGACTTCCTGCATGGTCTCGCCCAGCACGCGCTGGCCGAACTGCTTTTTCAGCAGCGGCATGGGGACCTTGCCCTTGCGGAAACCCTTCATCTCGATGTCGGGCTGCGCTTCTTTCAGCTTTTCGGTGACTTTCTCGTCCAGCTCGGACGCCGTCACGGTGATGGCGTAGCCGCGCTTGAGGCCTTCGTTCAGCGTCTCGGTGACCTGCATGTCTCTTCCCTCGGAATTCAAGCGCCCCGGAAACCGGGGCGCGTCTGGTCGGCGAATTTGGCACCTTCTATTGCCCGCGGCGCCCGCGCGCAAGCCGCTTTCAGGCGCTTGTGCGCAGGGTTTCGGCCTGCATTCGCTGATAATGCGGCAGGGCGGCGTCATGCACGGCCGCCAGCTCCGGGGCCACGGCGGGCAGTGGCCCTTCGGCCCCGGCAAAGCCGGTGGACCGGTGCACCGCGTCGTACCAATGGCTTGCCCAGACGCCGTCATCGGCGTGGCCGCCCGCGGGCCAGGCCAGCATCGCCGGATCGAAGTCCAGCCCGATGGCCGCGCAGAGCGTGCCAAGGGCCGCCTCCGGCGCGTGCCGAATATCGTGGCTGTCGATCACCGCATAGCGCCAGCCGCGGGCGCGGACCGCGTCGAAGATCGCGCATTGCTGGGCAAAGCCGATGTCCGCAAGGGTCGGATTCTCGCGCTTGGCGGCATAGCTGGCCAACACGCGGGCCGGGTGACGGATCAGGAAGACATGCGCCGCCTCGCTGGCCCAGTCGAGGCTGTCGCCCTGCAGGTGGTGATGGGTCATCAGCTTGAGATAGAAATGCGCCTGCCCGCCCGGCGCGGGGGCGGCACACCGCCGGGCGACCTCTGCCGGGTCGGGGATGCCGGCGGCGATGATCTCTGCCCCCATCGGATGCGCGATCCCGGTACGGGACAGGTAAGCCGCGTAAAAGGGTTCATCCCAGACGCCACAGTCGTCCCGGGCCCCAAAGGCATACATCATCGCGGTCGACAGATTGCGCGGTCCGGACCAGCAGGCGATGTTCATGGGCTTTTGTCCCCGTCTTGGCTGTTTCTCGTCGCGCCTTTCTGCGCCGAAACGGCGCCCGCGTCGAGCGTTGCGGATCAGGCGACGCAGGGGGCCGGCGCGGCCTCCCAGGCTTGGCGGGCCTCATCCACCGCCAGCGCAAGGGCTTGGGCATCCTCGGCCTCTGCCGCGGTTTCGACCGACAGCAGCGCCATGCGCAGGTCGGGATGCCCGAAGGCCGCCGCGCTGCCCGCGATGCGGTGTGCGCGATCCGCGATCTCGGTCCAGGCCTCGGGCTTCGTTGCAAGCCAGTCAAAGAGCGCGTGGGTTTCCTCGAGGTAGCGCGCCTTGAGGGCCGCCAGCGGGTCGTCCAGCGCCAGGGCGGGCGGTGGAACCTCTTCCCGCGCCGCGTCGGAACAGAAGCGCGCAATGACCTGCGACAGTTCCTCTTTCATCAGCGGCTTGCCCAGGAAATCCGACATGCCGCCCGCGATAAAACGGTCCTTGGCCTGGGGCAGGACATTGGCAGACAGTGCCACGATGGGTGCGTCACGGTTTGGGCCCTGCCCTTCGCGGATCGCCCGGGTCGCGGCCAGCCCATCCATCACCGGCATCCGGATGTCCATCAGGATCAGGTCAAAGCGGTGAACCTCGGCGGCGGCGACCCCCTCCTGGCCGTTGCGGGCAACGCTGACCCCGTGGCCCATCAGGCGCAGCATGTCGCGCGCCAGTTGCAGGTTGATCTCGTTGTCTTCGACCAGAAGGATGCTGCGTGGTCCTGCGGGGCTGGCCCCTGTTCCGACCCGACCCTTGCTGCGCGGCGGTTGCGCGGCCCGTACAGGCAGGCGCAGCCAGAAGACACTGCCCTCGCCCGGGGTGCTTTCGGCCCCGATTTCACCCCCCATCGCCTGAACGAAGCGCCGCGCGATCCCCAGCCCCAGACCGGTGCCCGGCAGGCCCTGGTCCTGCGTGCAGCCGCTGGTCTGGAAGTCCTCGAAGACCCTGTCGAGATCTGCCTCGGCAATGCCGACCCCGGTGTCGATGATGCGGATGTCCAGCCAGAACCCCGGCTCGCCCCCGGTCGGATCGACAGGCTCACCCTGTTCGAGCTCGACCTGGACATCCCCGTTTCGGGTGAACTTGATCGCATTGCCGACCAGATTCACCAGCACCTGCTGCAGGCGTGAGGCATCGACGCGGATCCAGTCCGCAACCGGTCCCGTCCAGGCCCAGTGCAGGCGGTTGCCATTGGCCTCGGCCGCGCTGGTCTGGCTGTCGAGGATGTCCTGGACCAGGCGGCCAGGATCGACGACCTCGGCCCGCAGGCCGGTGGCGCCGGATTCGAACCGCGCGATGTCCAGGACCGCATCCACATGCGACATCAACAACTTGCCCGAAACGGCCATGTTGTGGACATAGCGCGACTGGACCGGGGTCAGTGTGGTTTCCTCCAGCAGCGACAGGTTGCCCAGCACGCCGTTCAAAGGCGTGCGGATCTCATGCGTCATCATGGCCAGGAAATCCGCCTTGGCCTTTTCCCCGGCCAGCGCCTTGTCGCGGGCCTCGACCAGCTCGTTCTCGGACGTGACCCGGTGCGAGATGTCGCGCAGGAACCCGATGATGATCTCTTCGCTGCCGGTATGGGCGGTCTCCAGCGCCAGTTCCGCCGGGAACACCTCTCCGGTGCTGCGCATCGCGTCCAGCCGCACGCGACCCCGGCCGATCACCCGCCGCTCTCCTCCGGCACGCATCCGCGCCATGCCAGCCTCATGCGCGTCGCGCAGGTGGTCGGGCACGATCAACCCACCGATGTTGCGCCCGATGACCTGCTGCGCGTCGTACTTGAAAATCCGCTCGGCTGCGGGGTTGAACTGCTGAATGTCGCCCCTCAGGTCGGCCACCAGCACCGCGTCCAGCGAGGTGTCGAGAATGGTGTTCAGCCGGGTATAGGCGGCGGCCAACTCATGCCCGCGCCGTTCGGTCTGGCGCGAGGCGTTCTGTGCGTGGCGCAGCAGAAAGACCAGCACCATGACCAGGACCGCCGTCAGCAGGCCCAGCCGCGACAACGTGACGGCGACCGAGATCCGCTGTGAATCGGACTGACGCGCGAAATGGTACAGGCCGGAGGTCGCGAGATCGCGCAGGTCGGCGCGGCTTTCGGCGAGGGCGGATTCGATGCGCGGCAGACCTGCGGCCAGGTCGGCCCGGGGTCCGTCGATCAGCGGCACCAGGTCGTCCAGTGTCTGCCGGATGCGCTGCATCGGGTCTGCGAATTCCGGAATATCCCGCAGCGATTCGTACAAGGCGCCGGAGTCCAGCGTCGAAATCCGGCTGTAGAAGATGTCGAATTCCTCGATCAGCCGGTCGAGGTCGGGCTCTGACTGGCGCCGGGCGGTGTCCAGCGCGTGGCGCATTTCCAGGAATTCGACCTCTGCCTGCGACAGTGTCCATTGCACGTTGTCGGAATTGGCGGAGTTCAGCAGCCGCAATTCGCGCACGATCTCGACCGCCAGAAAGCCGATGGCGACCATGCAGACCAGCGCGACCCCGAAAAAGATCGCGCGCCCGCCCTGCCGGAACCGGTTGCGCCTGCTCATGCCCTGTCCGACAGCGCGTCCATCCCCGTCCCGATCAATCCCGGACGGTCATCCGGTCAAGCTGCCAGATGCTGCGGGCATAGATGACCTCTGTCCGGTAGGTGCTGGACGAGGCATAGGGATAAATCAGCCAGAGCGGCCCCTTGTCCCGGCGCGACATGGTCTTGCCGTCCATCGCATAGGCCAGGATCGGACCGCCCTCGACCGCGTCCGCAACAGGTACGGTGACCGCGTAATCGTTGATCGCCCGGGCGTCGATTTCCTCCCCTTCGGCGCCAAGGTACTCCAGCAGGTCATCCAGTGCGACACCGGTGAATTCCGATGTGCCGGCCGTCCAGATCGTGTCGGTCGTGATGGTGGTTTCGCCGATGTCGCGCAACATCTGCAGATCCAGCCGGGCCCTGCCTTCGCCATTGGTGCGGGCAATCGCGCCCTCGACCGTCAGGATGACGGGGCCGTGGGGTTCGGGCAGATGTTCGGCCGACGCGGCGCCTGCCAGGGCGATGGTCAGGGCAAGGGCGGCGCTGGCGACATGCAAATTCGGAAACGTCATCATGAATCGGGTCCCTCGGGCTTTGAAATGGATCTTGGCACAGACCCTTTAACAGAGCATGTGCGATTTGGGATGTGCGCCCTATCCGTCGGGATAGGCATTTGGCCCGCCCTCGCGCCACTGAGCCGCCCCTT
The DNA here is from genome assembly GCF_900101505.1 of Antarctobacter albus. GTDB lineage: Bacteria > Pseudomonadota > Alphaproteobacteria > Rhodobacterales > Rhodobacteraceae > Antarctobacter > Antarctobacter albus. The sequence goes on along the minus strand of NZ_FMZI01000002.1, from coordinate 203,752 downwards.
TCCCCATAGCGCCGGACCGTGTCTTTTCGGTCCACGCCCCGGCGACGCGACGCTTAACTTCGCACTTACGGGCATACCCTATCTTGGCCCTCCACGCTGCGAGGACTCAGCCCATGCGAATACTGATTGCCGACGATCACGACCTGCTGCGCGACACGCTGGTTGCCTTCCTGGGGGCCAGCGACGGGTTCGAGATCGGCACCGCCGCCAGCTTTCCCGAGGCCTGCACGCGCATAAGGGAAGACGAGGCCTATGACCTCGTGTTGCTGGACTACAAGATGCCCGGAATGCAGGGACTGGACAGCCTGCGCGAGGCGATGGAGATGGCAGGCGGCCAGCGCGTCGCCCTGATCTCGGGCCAGGCCACGCGCGAGATCGCGGAACAGGCGCTGGAACTGGGCGCGGCAGGATTTGTGCCCAAGACGCTGCCCGCGAAATCACTGGTCAACGCCGTGCGCTTCATGGCGATGGGCGAGAAATACGCCCCGATCGACTTCATGACGCAGGTCGACAACAGCGACAGCCCAGCCTTGGCGCAAAAGCTCACACCGCGCGAACTCGACGTGCTCAAGGGGTTGGGACAGGGGTTTTCCAACAAGGAGATCGCCCGCGACCTGGGCCTGACGGAACCGACGATCAAGCTGCACATGAAGACGCTCTACCGCAAGCTGGAGGTGAGCAATCGCACGCAGGCGGCGCTGGCCGCGCGCGAGGCGGGCGTGTTCTAGGCGCGTGGCCCGCGCGCCTCTGCCATGACGCGGTAGACCTCGCGCCTCGCACGGTTGATCGCACCCAGCGGACGATGCGCGGGCAGGCTCATCCAGGGCGAAAACCGCAAGGCCTCGGCCCGGGCGCTCCGGTCGGCGCTGTCTTCTTGCCGGGGCAACACGATCTCGGCCACGGGCACGAAGGCCGCACCGGCAGCTTCCCAGTCGACCCGCGCATCCTCGACCGGTTGGCGGGTGGGATCGTCCTGCATCACCACGCCAAAAGTCATGCGCGCCTCCTCGGCGTCCAGCGCCTGCCAGAGCCGCCTGCCCAACCCGTCCGGGGACTGCACCGGATCGGCTGGCGCCCCTTGCCCCTGGACCTTGTATTTTACTGCCAGGTCGCCCAGCCGGTAGGGCGTGGTGCTGTGATATGTCAGCGCCAGCAACGAGCCCACGCGCCGTCCGGCAAAGCCACGCGCCGCCCGCAGAACGGGCCGTTGAAAGAGCCCCAGCATCGTCAGCCCGCGCAAGGCACGCCACAGCCGCAGCGGGCCGCCCCCCTTGCTGCGCAGCGCCTGCACCGGCAGGAAATGCCGGTTGAAGGGCATGTAGTCCCCCATGTCCTTGCAGAAGTAGACCGGGTGATCGACCAGAACGAAGTCCTGTTCGCACATATGTCCCTGCCCCGGCTGCAGTTTCAGGCCCGGTATATCCAGCAGCTTGATCGCCATGCCGCGCACATCGCGCGCCCGGTCGTCCTGTTGGCCGCCATTGGAAAAGCGCACCAGGCAGGCGTGGTCCGCCCCCGGCTGAAACACGCCCTGCGCCAGCGACGGCGGCAGGTCCGGCCGCACCCGGAACCGGCCCTGCAACAATGCGTGATGCTTGGCATGCTGTCCGCGTTTCACCACGTCATCCCGCCGCCAGAGCGTCTGCAGATTTGCGCGTGTCAGGTGCAGGATCTCTGCCGCCTCGCCCGCCGGAATGCGCTCATCCCCCATCAGAGCGACTTGAGATAATCGAGCAGCAGCGCCTTTTCCGCGTCGGGCAAATCCGTGCCCCAGAGGTGCCCGCCATTGCCGTTGCCGGTCAGTGTCGTGTCCAGTTCGAACCCGGTCTCGCAGGTGAAGCCGACCCGGTCCGTGTCCAGCACCGTACATCCGCGAAAGAAGGTGACGGGCCGCGTGTCTGGCGGCGACAACAGGTCTGCCAGCGTCGGGACGGAGCCGTTGTGCAGGTAAGGCGCCCGCATCCAGATCCCGTCCAGCGGCATGTTGGCGTAGCCGTCAGTGGTCCGGTAGTTGTGGAACCGCCAGGAGTACTTCTCGCCCACGTCGCTGAAATAGCTCACCATTTCCGCATCGAACAGGTCGGTGCGCTGAGGATCCGTGCCCAGGATCGCAAGGGAGGTCACCTGCCCCAGGCTGGGGCTGCCCGGATCGTGGCAGGTGTCGCAGCCCTCACGCTCGTAGATCGCGCGGCCCTGCGCCACCCGGTCCGCGTCCAGGGGCAAGGGCCAGTCCGGCGACGGAAACGCCATCAGCCAGTCCGAGACCCGCTCGATCGACCGACGTTCCAGCAGCCAGTCCGCCGCGCCTCCGGCCAGCGCCGCCGAGATGTTGCGCTCGTCCAGGGACCGGTTGTTGCCATCCCAGTGAAACCAGCCGTCGGTGCGCAAGCGCTGGTTCCAGACCGAGGGGAAATCGACCACCCCGACACGGCTGTCGCCCGACGGGTTCAACCCCCAGCGTTCGCGCCAGAAATTGCCCGCATCCGTGCGGCCCGGCCCGTGCGGCGGACGGCCGTCCATCCAGGCCAGCCGGGACTCCAGCGTCGCGACCTCCTCGGCCAGCCGGGGAAAGACCACGCGACGCAGCACCAGCCTGTCAAACCAGCCCAACGGCCGCCCGTTCGCCTCTGCCGCCTCGATCACCGCGTCGGGGGTCAGCCGGGGGTCCTGCGCGGCGCCGGTCAGGAACCGGATATAGGCCTGGATATCCAGCGCGTTGTTGGGCGCACCCAGAACCAGGTGCCGCGCGCCGTCGATTTCGTAGGTCGAGACATGGCAGGTGGCACAGTTGAACCCGACCCGGTCAACCCCGATGCGACGCACGGAGACACCGATGGGAAGATCCCTGCCCTCTTCGCCGAGAAAGCCGAACCCGGCGTACCCCAGCGGGAGTTCCCCGGCAAAGATCGTGGGCAGTTCGCGCCAGATGGCATAGGGAAAGCCGTCGACCTCGGCCCCTATGGATCCGTATTTGAAATGCTCCACCACGTCCTCGAAATGCGTGGCGGGCCAGGGTTTTATGGTCAGGCGCTTGTATTCCAGGAACAGCGCGGATCCCAGAAGGACGAAGAAGACGATGAGCAGCAGCTTTTTCATGATACATCTTTGGCGCGAAAAAATTTGAACATAACCCCTTAAAGCTGCCACACTTGGCGTCATTAATGAAGGTCTTATTGAAAGGGGCGCGGCTATGGGCACGGCCTCGGCGGGGGCACCGCACAAGGGATTTCGCATCGACTGGGCGGTCTGGCGCCGCACCTTCCTGCAGCTGACCTGCCTGCTGGTGGGGGCGATGATGTTCTATCGCGGGCTGCTGAACCTCTTTGGCTATCCCTCTCCCTGGGTTTCGCTGTTTCCGGGCACCCCGATCCTTGGCGCGCTCTGCCGGGTGCCGGAGTACTGGGAACGCTGGACGCTGGGGCCGATCTTCATGGGCGGCGTGTTCGGCATCGTGCTGATGTGGCGCGAATTGCGCATCGGCTGGTGGATCTTCACGGCGCTGAATTTCCTGGTCGGCTATTGGTTCATCTTCATTCTCGAGGACATCTGGCAGCACCACGTCCTGCCGCATATCGTCTTTTCCGCCGTCTTCCTGCCCTTCTACCCCGGAATGAAACGGTCCGAATGGCTGGCGGCGCGGATCAACGGCCTGCTGGCACGCATCGCGGAACTGGCCCTGTCGCAGCTGACACGCCCCTGGGTCGCGCGGCTGGTCGAGGCGGTGCCGTTCCTGCACCGCAAGCTGAACGCCCTGCTGATCAACCGGATCGTGATGCAGGCGCGCCCGCGTCCACATCCCTTTTCGACGATGGCGCCCTATACCTCCTGGTCCAGCCTGACGGACAGGACCTGGGCGGGCCGTCACCTGGGCGTCAGCGAAATCGACCAGGACAGCCTGCCGGGATGGAAGGGCGAAGCAGGTCTGAAACCGCTCTTCGAACGCCCGGACGGGACACAGGTGCTGTGCCCGAAATCCACCTGCCTCTTTCCCAGTTTCGCGCAGTACCTGACCGACGGTTTCCTGCGCACGGTGCCCGAAAGCATCGGCGGCGACACCCCGGACCCGGACCGACGCAAGCGCAACACCTCGAACCATGAAATCGACCTTTGCCCTCTCTATGGCCGCACCCCGGAACAGACCCGCCTCCTGCGGGTTCCCGACCCGGACCATGCCCATCGGGGGATGCTGCGGTCTCAGAGGATCGGAGGGGAGGAGTTCCCCGAGTTCCTCTTTGCCGACGGTGAGATCCGGCCGGAATTCGAGGGGCTGGACCCACCGCTGGGCCTGACCGACCTGCTGAAATCCTGCGCCTCGGACGATCCGGCCACCGCCGCGGGCGCCCGCGCCTTTCGCGACGCGCTGTTTGCCGTGGGCGGCGACCGGGTCAATTCCGTGCCGCAGGTGTCGATGATGAACACGCTTTTCCTGCGCGAACACAACCGCCTGGCGCACGAGATCGGCGCCCGGCACCCGGACTGGGACGACACCCGCGTGTTCGAGACCGCGCGCAACGTGGTCGTCGTGCAGTTCATCAAGATCGTGGTCGAGGATTACATCAACCATATCGCGCCCTTCGCACTGCACCTCATGGCGGATCCCTCGGTCTGCTGGCACGCGCCCTGGAACAAGGCCAACTGGATCACGACGGAATTCAGCCTGCTCTATCGCTGGCACGCGCTGATCCCCGATGCGATCACCTGGGGCGGGACGGAACACCCGGTAGGCCGCAGCTATTTCATGAACAACCTGCCGCTGATCCAGACCGGCCTGAAACGCGGGTTCGAGGACATGAGCGCCCAGCCCGCCGCCCGCCTTGGCCCGCGCAATACCAACGACACCCTGTTGAACATCGAGTGGGATTCGGTCCGACAGGGACGGATCTGCGAACTGGCCCCGTACAACCGCTACCGCGGCTACCTCGGGCAGGCCCCGGCAAAGGCGTTCGACGAGATCAGCAGCGATCCCGCGGTCGCCGCCCAGTTGGCGCGCGCCTACCGCTCGGTCGACGAGGTCGATTTCTTCACCGGGATCTTCTGCGAAGACCGGGTGCCCGGATCGCCCCTGCCCCGCACCATCCTGTCCTTCGTCGCGCTGGATGCCTTTTCGCAGGCCCTGCCCAACCCGTTGTTGTCGGAACACGTCTTTCCACCGCCGCCCGGGTTCGACGATGACCCGGAGATGGAACACCCCACATTCACCCGCTACGGCTGGGAACAGATCGGGGCCTGCGGATCGCTGCGCGACATCATCGCGCGCAACGTCGAGGCGCCGGAGACGCTGGCGTTCATCGGCATGACCCGCCCCGGCTGGCAGGGCGAGTAACCCGCCTTCGGCGACGGCCAGCAAAAAAGCCCGCCCCTGGCAGGGCGGGCCTTTGTTTCAGTCGGGCCGCGTGTCCGCAGCCGCTATTGTCGGTCGGTCTGGTGCCTCAGGCGACCAGCGCGACCTTCGCCTTATCACCCGCCGCTTTCTCCTCATCGAAAAAAGCGTCGTGCAGGCTCTTGATGGCCTTGGCCATATCGTCCCGTTCCAGGATGTACTGGGTGTCCACGTTGCGCGGCCCCTGGCTTGCGCCGACCGAGTAGATGCCCGCCTGGGCAAAGCTTTCCAGCCCGCGCTGCAGCACCGACAGACCGCTGAGGTCGCGGCCCACGACCGAGACCAGCGACAGCTTGCGCGTTTTGATCTCGGCATGCGGATACCGCTCGGCCAGGTCGGCTTCGACCCGGCGCAGCGACTTCAACGAGGTGTCGACGTAGTGCGTCACCGTGTTGGCGTTCGAAACCTTCGACACGATGCGCACGTTGTGGCGGGTCAGCGCGTCGAGGATCGAGGCGTCATAGCCCTTCACCCCCACCATGTCCTGTTCGAACACTTCCAGCGCGATCACGTCGAGGCCGGTCACAATCTCGACCCCCGGCGTCTCTGCCGGCTGGTCGTCGATCAACGTGCCCGGATCGCCCGGATCGAAGGCATTGGTGACGCGCAGCGGCACATTCGCCTGGCGCAGCGTCTTGGCCGCCGAAGGGTGGATCGCCTCCATCCCGAGGTTCGCCATCTGGTCGGCCACGTCGTAGTTGGTCCGGCCCAGCTTGCGCACCTTGTCCTCGCCGACGATCTTGGGATCGGCGGACGACAGGTGGAATTCCTTGTGGATAATCGCCTCGCGCGCGCCGGTCTGGGCGGCAAGCTCGGAAAAGGTCACCTCGGAATAGCCGCGGTCGAACTCTCGCATCAGGCCTTCGCGGCACTGGGCATAGCCGGTCACGATGGGCATCTCGGTTTCCGGGTCGATCCCTTCCATGCCACGGTCCAGCCGTTCCTGCAGCGTCACCTCGCCATCGTCGCGCCAGCCGGTCAGGTCGACCAGCCGCGCGTTCACGCCGGCACGTTGCAGCAGCAGAACCGCCACATGGGCCGAATGCGCCTCACCGAGGCCGGACAGCAGCTCGCGGATGTGCAGCAGATGCGCGTTCAGGCGGAAATGGCCGTAGGAGCACAGGCGCTGCAGGTCGATCAGGCAGTTGCGTGCCCCCTCGATCCGCTCCTGGACAAAGTTGGTCGCCTGCTCGATGTCGCCGGGGTGGTCAAGCACCGCCTCGTGCGCCTCGATCATGGCGTCGCTCACGCGGCTCAGCGCCTCGTGCCAGCCGTGATCGTCCTCGGCATTCGCGAACCGTGCATAGACGCCGTCCTCGCCGGTTTTCTTGTGTTCCAGCAGCAGGTTGGTGATGCCACCAAAGGCCGAAACGACAAAGACACGACCATAACGCGCCTCGCCATCCGTGAGGAAAAGCGTGTCGCGCAGGTCTGCGAGGCGGGACATGCTTGTCCCGCCGATCTTTTCAACAGTGTGGGTCATGTGTTTAGGCCTCCACCTCCTCGGGGGCGGCATAGGATCCATCTTCGCGGTGCACTTCCTTGCCGGTCACCGGCGGATTGAAGCAGCAGGCCATCCAGAGTTCTTCCTCGGCCCGCAGCGTGTGCTTGTCGTGCTCGTTCAGCGCATACATGGTGCCCGGCTTGATCTGGTGGGTCTCGCCGGTCTTGAGGTCGGTGATCGACCCCTTGCCCTGCATGCAATACACGCTCTCGAAGTGGTTCTTGTAGTGGAACGTATGCTCCGAACCGGCTTCGAGGATGGTGACATGGAACGAAAAGCCCATGCCGTCATCGGCCAGCAGCATGCGCACGCTGGTCCATTGTGCATCGGAGACGACGCGCCCGGGTTCGTTCTTGCTGATCTCTTCGAAATCTCTGACGATCATGACTGTTACTCCGCTGCAATCTTCTGGGTCGACAGCACGGAACGCGCCGCGTCGATCAGGATGTTCAGACCATCCTTGAGGGTTTCGTCCGGTGTGGTCAGCGGGGCCAGGACCTTGACCACCTCGTCCTCGGCACCCGAGGTTTCGATGATCAGCCCGTTTTCAAAGGCTTCGGCACAGATCGCCGCCGCCAGGTCACCAGACCCGACGTCCACGCCGCGCATCATGCCGCGGCCCTTCAGCTTGGCGTCCGGGATCATCGAGGCGATGGTTTCCAGACCGTGTTCCACGGTCTGGGCACGGCGCTTGATGTCCTTCTGGAATTCATCGTCGCTCCAGAATTTTTCAAGAGCCACCCGGGCGGTCACGAAGGCATGGGTGTTGCCGCGGAAGGTGCCGTTGTGTTCGGCGGGCTTCCAGATGTCCAGCTCGGGCTTGATCAGCAGCGCGGCAAAGGGCAGGCCCATCCCGCTCAGCGACTTGGCCAGCGGGATCAGGTCCGGCTCGATGCCCATCTCCTCGAAGGAGAAGAAGGTGCCGGTCCGGCCACAGCCCGCCTGGATGTCATCGGCGATCAGCAGCGCGCCGTGTTCCTTGGCCAGGCGTGCAATGCCCTGCATGAACTCCTTCGACGCGGCGTTCAGGCCGCCCTCGCCCTGCACGGGTTCGATGATGAAGGCCGCCGGTGCATCGACGCCCGAAGACGGGTTGCCCAGCATCTGCTCGATGATGTCGAGGCTGTCGACATCATCGCCAAAGGCGCCTTCGAACGGCATATGCGTGGTGCCCGACAGCGGTGTGCCGCCGCCGTTCCGCTTGCCGGCATTGCCGGTCGCGGCCAGCGCGCCCATCGTCATGCCGTGGAACCCGTTGGTAAAGGCGATGACGTTGGTCCGGCCGGTCACCTTGCGCGCCAGCTTGATCGCGGCCTCGACCGCGTTCGTGCCGGTCGGGCCTGTCATCATGACCTTGTGGTCCATGCCGCGCGGCTTGAGGATCAGTTCCTCGAAGGTCTCAAGGAAACGTGCCTTCTCGCCGGTGTGCATGTCCAGGCCATGCGCAATCCCATTCTGCGACAGATGGTTCATCAGCGCGCATTTCATGTCGGGATCGTTGTGACCGTAGTTCAGCGAGGAACAGCCGGCCAGGAAGTCGATGTAGGTCCGGCCAGCGGCGTCGGTCATTTCCGAGCCGAGCGCGGTGGTGAAGACGGTGTCGAAGCTGCGGCAATAGCTGCGCGCCTCCGACTCCCGTCGTTTGAAGATCGTCGGGTGAAAGGTCTGGGAAGACATTATGTGCTCTCGTTCTGTGTGAGGAATGTGGGCGAAGGGCGCGGGGCTCAGGCCGCCTGCGCCATCTCTTCGGCCACCTTGATGGTCACGAGGTTCTCGGTCTTGTGCCGTTTGTTGAAGTGCAGCGACTGCGTGTAGTAGGGCTGCACGTCCAGGCCGCGGCCCATGCGGCGCGCGAACTTGCGGAACAGCGCCCAGGAGGCGTCATTGTCACCCGTGATCGTGGTCTGCATGCGGGTCACGTCCTCGCAGACGTCGCGGTTCAGGATCGTCTGGAGCATCAGCCCGCCAAGACCCATGCCGCGCGCCTTGTCGGACACGGCGACCTGCCAGACGAACAGCGTGTCCGGCTCGTTGGGCAGGACGTAGGCCGAAACCCAGCCCACGATCTCCCCATCCAGTTCGGCAACGACGCAGGTGTCGGCGAAGTGATCGCACTGCAACAGGTTGCAGTACATCGAATTTTCGTCGAGCGGCTTGCACGAGCGTACCAGCTCCCAGATCGCCGCCCCGTCTTCTGCGGTGGGTACACGCAGGCTGGGCAGGGACGAACGGGCGATATCGCGCGGATGTTGCATAGGATGAAGTCTCCTCGTTTGCTTTGGATGTCGAAATAGCGTGCCGCCACTGACATTTCAACTGGCAAAGCAATTTTTATCCAATTTCCGCCAAATATGGCCTCATGCCCGCCCGATTCGGCCTTATTTAGCTTAGGATGGCAAAGCACTATTGCCTTGAATACCCCGCAAGAGACCTATATCGTTAGTCATGCTAATCAATGGAACACTGATGGACCGCGTCGATACCTGCCTGATCGCAATCCGCCGAATCCTGCGCGCGACCGAGCTTTACGGGCGCGAGTTGAAACAGACATCCGGCATCACGGCGGTACAGTTCCGGGTCCTTCAGATCATCTCTGAACGCAGCCACGCGACGGCCAAGGAAATCTCTGTCCGGATGCGCGTGTCGCAGGCCACCGTGACCTCGCTGGTGGACAAGCTGGTGCGCCAGGGCATGGTCGTCCGTGAGAAATCCGAACAGGATCGACGCCAGACCAACATTCACATCACCCCCAAGGGCCGCCAGACACTGGACGAGGCGCCCGACCCACTGCAACAGCGCTTCGTACGCAAGTTCGACGCAATGGAGGACTGGGAGCAATCCATGCTGGTTTCCAGCCTGGAACGGGTTGCCGCGATGCTGGACGCCGAGGATCTCGACGCCTCGCCCGTTCTCGACACCGGAGAGCTCAAGCGCACGCTGGATCACTGAGGGCCGATTACACGCCCGGCCCTGATCCGGTCCCCCTCAGGCCCTGCCGGCCCGGGAACAATTTTCCGGCAGCTGCGGCCCCGCCGACAGCAGGTCGACAAGCCCGCAGTTTCCACGCACCAGGTCATCCAGCGTCACCATGTCCAGTTCATGGTAGAACGCCTCGAGCGCGCGGATGACATAGTTGCGCAACCGGCAGACGCCGGTCAGCGGACAGGTGTTGTTGTCCGGATCGAAACACTCGGCAAAGGGGATGTCGGTCTCGAACAGGCGGAACACAGCCCCGATCGAAATCCGGTCCGCCGGTTTCGCCAGTCGCAGCCCGCCCGCGCGCCCGCGCAGCGTCTCGATGAACCCCTCGGCCTGCAATTGCTGCACCACCCGCGCCACGTGGTTGAGAGAAGCGTTGCAGTCACGCGCAATATCCGAAGTCCGCACCAGCTCGCTGGCGTTGACGGCGCAATACATCAGCACGCGCGCGGCAAGATTGGTTCGTATGGTCAGGCGCATCTTGTCTCTCGTCCTTGCCTTCCCATTATTCCGTACCCGTGATGTGGATTTCCTTGATCCAGATCAGGTCTTCCACCTCTTTGATGCGCTAGGGCGGGCTGAAACGGTACGAAATGCGTGCGCATGACTCAGGATTCCAGGACAAGGGCCGAGCGGTCCAGCCGCATCGGCGCAATGCTTTCGCTGGGCGCGGCGCTGGTCTGGCCGGTTCAGGCCGTGCTGATCGCCCGCGTGCTCGCCGACCTGCTGACCGGGTCGGATGGGCTGTCGCCGCTCTGGGTCGCGCTGGGTTTCCTGGCCCTGGCGGGCCTGCGCGGGTTGCTGGACATGGCAGCGCAGGGCATGTTGTCAGGCGCGGCCTCGGCCCAGATTGACGCCCTGAGGGCGGAGATCCTGACGGTCGAAACCGCCGCTGCCGCGCCATCGCGCAGCGGCGGCGCCGGGGCCATTGCTGCCCTGCTCACCGAAAAGCTGGAGGCACTGCGCCCCTATGCCCTGCGCTATCGCCCTGCCCGCCTGCGCGCGACCGTCGTGCCGCTGCTTATCCTGGGCATCGCCGCCTGGCACAGTTGGGCCGTGGCACTTGTGTTGCTGATGGCGGGTCCGCTGATCCCCCTTTTCATGGCACTGGTCGGCTGGGCCGCGAAAGAGGCCAGCGCCCGCCAGATGGGAGAGATCGGCGCCCTGAGCGACCTTCTGGCCGACCGGCTGGCCGCCCTCTCCGACCTGAGCCTGATCGGAGCGGGCGACGCCGTGGTAGATGGGTTCGCCGAGGCCTCGGAGGAGCTGCGCCATCGGACGATGGCGGTGCTGCGGATCGCCTTCCTGTCCTCTACCGTGCTGGAACTGTTTTCGGCCCTCGGCGTCGCCATGATCGCGGTCTGGGTCGGCTTTTCCCTGCTGGGAGAGCTGTCCTGGGGCACCTGGGGCGCCCCTCTGGCGCCCTTCGCGGGGCTCTACCTGCTGCTGTTGGCGCCCGAGTTTTTCCAACCCTTGCGGGATCTTGCCACCACCTGGCACGACAAGGCCGCCGCCGATGCCGTCAGGGATGAGCTGATCCACTGGCGCGAGGAAACCCGGCCGCAGAGGCTGGGGCGCGGGGTGCATGACACTGCCCCCCGGTTTGCCGGGCTGCGCTGGCAGGGCCTGTCCCTGACCCGCGAAGGCCGTGTGCTGTCCTGGCCCGACATGGCCATAGGTCCGGGCGAGAGTGTCGCCATCACCGGCCCCAGCGGCGTGGGCAAGACTACTCTCTTGCGCCTGCTCGCCGTGTTGGAGGCCCCGGATACCGGGGCGATCCACCTTGGCGAGAGCACGCTGACAAACGATACCGCCGATGCCTGGCGGTCGCGCATCGGCTGGATGCCGCAGGCCCCGCATTTCCTCAACCGCTCATTGCGCCACAACATCGCCTTCGGCGCCCCGCTGGACCCGGACACGCTGGACCGTGCCCGGCTGGGCGCCGTCCTCGCTGCCCTGCCCCGAGGCACGCTGACGCCCCTGGGCGAACGCGGCGCGGGCCTTTCGGGCGGAGAGGCGCGGCGCGTCATGCTGGCCCGGGCGCTGCACGGGGCGCCGGACGTGCTGCTGGCCGACGAACCCACCGCCGATCTCGACGCGCAAACCGCCGGGGACGTGATCGAGGGGTTGATGGGCTTTGTCGCGCGGGGCGGCACGCTGATCGTGGCCACCCATGACCCGCGCCTCTCCTCGCGCATGGCGCGCAACCTGGTGCTGGAGGCCAGTACATGACGGCACTCTTCCGCATCACCCGCCTGCTGCTGCAAGGCGAGCGCCGCGCTTTCCTGCGCGGCTTTGCGCTGGCGGTGACGGTGCTCTTGATGGGGGTGGCTCTGCTGGGCCTCTCGGGTTGGTTCATCACCGCCGCGGCGGCCGCAGGCCTTGCCGGGGTCGGTGCGGTGTTCAACGTCTTCGGCCCCTCGGCGATGGTGCGTTTCCTGGCGCTGGGGCGGACGGCGGCGCGCTATGGCGAGCGGCTGGCGACCCATGATGCCACCCTACGCGCGCTGTCCCGCCTGCGGGTCCGTCTGTTGCAGGGATTACTGACCAGCCCCTATCGCGCGCTGGAACGGTTGCGCGCCAATGCCTTTATCAACCGGGTGACGGCGGATATCGACGCGCTGGACGGCGTGGCGCTGCGCCTGCTGCTGCCGGGGCTGGCCGGCATGGCGGTCATCGCGCTGGCCGCGCTGGCACTGTGGGTCCTGGTGCATCCTGCGGTCGCGCTGGTGGTCGGGTTGGGCTATGCCATCCTGCCCAGCCTGGTTTTCCTTGTGGGGCAAAGGCTTGCGCGCAGGTCCTCACGCCGGGCCGAGGCCGCGATGCAGGCCACGCGCAGCCGGATGATCGACCTTGTCACCGCGCGCGAGGACCTGACCATCTTTGGCCAGCTTCAGGCCGCGCGCGCTCATGTGGCCGAGGCCATCTCCCGCCATGCCACGGCACAGGACAGGCTGGACGGGCTGGAACGGCGCATGGGTCTGGGACTGGACCTGACCGGCGCGGGCATCACCGCGCTGGCACTGGGGATGGGCGCCTCGCTGGCTCAGACCGGAACCATCACCCCCGCAGAGGCCGCCATCGGCATCTTCGTCGCGCTGGCGCTGGGGGAAACCGTCGCCCCGGTGCGCCGTGCCCTGACAGAGATCGGGCGCATGATCCCCGCCGCCCGCCGCGTCGCCCCGGCCCTTGTCGCACACCCGGAGGGCAAGCGCGAAGCGACGCTCGACACCCCGATCCTACGCCTGGAACAGGTTACCTATCGGCGCGGCGACGGCACCCCGCTGTTTGCGCCCCTCGATCTGCTGCTTGGCCCCGGCGAATCACTGGCCCTGACCGGTCCCAGCGGCTGGGGCAAGAGCACCCTTCTGCTGATGGCCGCCGGGCAACTGCTCCCCGACAAGGGCCGCGTGACATATGGCGGGCATCCCGTCTCCGACCTGCCCGACGAGACCCTGCACCAACATATCGCGATGGTGCCACAGCGCCATGCGCTGATCGCGGGCACGGTGGCAGAGAACCTGCGTCTTGCCGCACCAGAGGCCACGGAGGATGCGCTATGGCAGGCCCTGCAGGCAGTCCACCTGGACCGGACCCTGGCCGACCGGGCCGGGCTGAAAACAAGGCTGGGCTTTCGTGGCGCCGGCCTGTCCGGGGGCGAGGCCCGACGGCTGGTCCTGGCCCGCGCGTTGTTGCGGCGCCCCGCGCTCTTGCTGCTGGATGAACCGACCGAGGGGCTGGACAGTGCCACGGCACGCGCCGTCCTGACCGGCCTGCGCAGGGCCCTGCCCCGGACGGCGATCCTGATGGCAGCGCACCGCCCGGAAGAAACCGATCAGGCAGACCGCCTTGTGCCGCTGACCGCAACAACCTGAGGCAGTTTCTTGTACTCGGCGCTCCCTCGAATTTATTCCGCTTTTGTGATACGACTTTTGATCCAGATCAACAACACATAGCACATAAGGAATATAACTGCCGATAATCCGTGTCATGGATGCGGAATTACCTGCAAAGCTCAAGGGAGCCCAATCATGGAGATCGGACTGGTCGAGCTGTCGCGCCTGCAATTTGCGATGACGGCCATGTATCACTTTCTCTTCGTACCGCTGACGCTGGGCCTGTCGATCCTCGTCGCGATCATGGAGACCGTCTACGTCATGACGAACCGCCCCATCTGGCGGCAGATGACGAAATTCTGGGGCATGCTGTTCGGGATCAACTTTGCCCTCGGCGTCGCAACCGGCATCACGATGGAATTCCAGTTCGGCATGAACTGGAGCTACTACAGCCACTACGTCGGCGACATCTTCGGCGCGCCGCTGGCGATCGAGGGGCTCATGGCCTTCTTCCTGGAGGCGACATTCGTCGGGCTGTTCTTCTTCGGCTGGGACAAGCTCAGCAAGGTGCAGCACATGGTTGTCGCCTGGCTGGTGGCCATCGGTTCGAATTTCTCCGCGCTCTGGATCCTGATCGCCAACGGTTGGATGCAGAACCCGGTCGGTGCCGCCTTCAACCCCGAGACCATGCGGATGGAGATGACCTCCTTCTTCGACGTGGTCTTCAACGAGGTGGCACAGGCCAAGTTCGTCCACACCGTCAGCGCGGGCTATGTCACGGCCAGCGTCTTCGTGATGGGCGTCTCGGCGCTCTACCTGCTGCAGGAGAGGCACAAGGACCTCGCCCGCCGGTCGATCGCCGTGGCCTCGGCCTTTGGCCTCGCATCGGCGCTGTCTGTCGTCGTGCTGGGGGACGAATCCGGCTACTCGGCCAGTCACACGCAAAAGATGAAGCTCGCCGCCATCGAGGCGATGTGGGAGACGCATGAGGCGCCCGCCCCCTTCACCGCCATCGGATTTCCCGACAAGGAGGCGCGCGAGACCCATTACGCCGTGGAAATCCCCTGGGTCATGGGCCTGATCGGCACCCGCAGCCTGACGCAGGAGATCCCCGGTATCAACGACCTGGTGGACGAGGCCGAGCTGCGCATCCGCGACGGCCTGATCGCCTATGACGCGCTGATGACCATCCGCGCGGAACGCGACGCGACCTCGCCAGAGCTGCGCGCCACCTTCGAGGCGCATTCCGAGAACCTGGGCTTTGCCCTTCTCCTGAAACGCTATGTCGACGATCCCCGAGAGGCGACGGAGGCGCAGATCAAGCAGGCCGCAAATGACACGGTCCCGGGCGTCGGTCCGCTGTTCTGGGCCTTCCGGATCATGGTGGCGCTTGGCTTCAGCTTTATCGCGGTGATGCTGTATTTCTTCTACCGGGCCTCTTTCCGGCGGATGCAGTTCCCGCGCTGGTCGCTTTATGCCGCGGTCGCCATCATCCCGACACCCTGGATCGCGGCAGAGCTGGGCTGGTTCGTGGCCGAGTTCGGCCGTCAGCCCTGGACCGTGGACGGGGTGCTGCCGACGGCGCTCTCGGTCAGTCACCTGAGCGTGGCCGACCTGCTGATCTCGCTCGCGGGCTTCGTGATCTTCTACACGGTGCTCTTCGTGATCGAGATGAGCCTGATGGTGAAATACATCCGCAAGGGTCCGTTCCAGGACGTGGCCGAAACCGAGGCCTGGCAGGAACGTCATATCCACCGTCTGCGCACGCATGACGGCCAGGGTCCCTTTGCAAATCCGGCGGAGTGAAAGACATGATCCTGTTCGAGATGATCGACTTCGACACGCTGCGCGTGATCTGGTGGGCGCTGCTGGGGGTTCTGCTGATCGGCTTTGCCCTGACCGACGGCTTCGACATGGGGGTTGGCGCGCTGCTGCCCTTCGTGGCGAAGACCGACGTGGAACGGCGCGTTGTCATCAACACCGTGGGTCCGGTCTGGGAAGGCAACCAGGTCTGGTTCATCCTGGGCGGCGGCGCGATCTTTGCCGCCTGGCCACCGCTCTACGCGGTCTCCTTCTCGGGCTTCTACCTGGCGATGTTCGTCGTGCTGGCGGCGCTGATCGTCCGGCCCGTGGCCTTCAAGTACCGCTCCAAGCGCGACGGTGCGGCCTGGCGCGCGCGCTGGGACTGGGCGCTTTTCGCGGGCGGAGCGGTCCCGGCCCTGCTGTTCGGCGTGGCCGTGGGCAACGTGCTCTTGGGTGTGCCCTTTCACCTGACCGAGGACCTGATGCCGATGTATGACGGCAATTTCGCGGTCAAGTTCCTGGGCCTCCTGCGTCCCTTCGCGCTGCTGGCGGGCGTGGTCTCGATCTCGATGCTGCTCATGCATGGCGCGGCCTGGCTGAACCTCAAGACCCAGGGGCTGGTGGCCGCC
Organism: Antarctobacter albus; assembly: GCF_900101505.1. Taxonomy (GTDB): domain Bacteria; phylum Pseudomonadota; class Alphaproteobacteria; order Rhodobacterales; family Rhodobacteraceae; genus Antarctobacter; species Antarctobacter albus. The sequence goes on along the minus strand of NZ_FMZI01000002.1, from coordinate 187,621 downwards.
CGCGCGCGCCGGTTCGGCGTGATCGCCGGAATGGTCGCGGCCGGGGGCTATGCGCTGGCGGGGCTCTGGCTGGCCCTGGGGATCGACGGCTTTGCCTTTGCAAACGAGGTCACACCCAACGGCCCGTCCAACCCGCTCTATTCACAGGTCACGCATGGCGGCAGCTGGCTGTCCGCCTATGCCGAACGCCCCTGGATCGCGGTTGCCCCACTCATGGGCTTTCTCGGCATCGCCCTGACCCTGCGCGGGCTGGTCTCGGGCCGCGAGGTCACGACTCTGCTCTGGTCCAAGCTGGGGATCACCGGGATCATCGCCTCTGTCGGGCTGACCATGTTCCCCTTCATCCTGCCGTCGACCGTGGACCCGAACAGTTCGCTGACGGTCTGGGACGCCTCCAGCTCGCACCAGACGCTGTTCATCATGCTGGTGGTCACCGCAATCTTCATGCCGCTGATCCTCATGTACACCGCCTGGGTCTACAGGGTGCTCTGGGGCAAGGTCACCGAGGATGACGTCACCGGCAATTCCGACACCGTCTACTGAAGGAGAAAACACATGTGGTATTTCGCCTGGCTTCTCGGCCTGCCTTTGGCCGCCGCCTTTGCCGTGTTGAACGCGATGTGGCTGGAATTGCGCACCGACGCCTGTTTCACCGAAGAGGGCGACTGCCCCGTGGGTGACCACGACCACTGATCCAGACATCCGCCGTCAATCGTCCCGGCGGCGGATTTCCCCACCGGGGCGGGTCAACCCGGCCTGCCCCGGTCCCCACTCTCTCAAACCCGACAGGAGGTCTCATGAAGACCCTTTTCACTGCGGCCATGCTGGCCGTTGCCACCCTCGGCTTGCCTGCTGCCGCCCAGGAGGCGCCCGTTACGCTGGTCACCGTGCTGACCGCGCCCGAGCCCCAGACGCAACTGATGGCGATGGTGCTGACCATGCAGGCCCTGGGTCAGGGCAAATCCGCCCATGTCCTGCTCTGCGGTCCGGCCGCGGACATCGCGCTGAAGGACGCACCCGACAGCGCCACCGCAGCACAGCCGCCCAAGGGCATGTCGCCCCAGGGGCTGATGCAGATGATCATGTCCAAGCCGAACACCAAGGTCGAAGTCTGCGCCATCTACCTGCCCGGCAAGGGCGCAACCGCCGAGGTTCTGCTGGACGGCGTGACCGTGGCCGACCCCGGCACGATGGCCGCCGCGATCATGGCGCCCAATGCCCGCGTGGCCAGCTACTGAACCCGCGCCCTGCACTGGTCGGGTCCGGACCCTGCCGTTCGGACCCGTTTTCATGACCGGATTGCCCGCGAAAACCAGCCTCACACATTCAACTTTCTTGACCTGAGTCAATGTCACGGCATGCCGTTGTATTCAAAATCCCGCACATGTCTCGGAGGAGCTACATGACAGAATCACCTTTCAAGCCCTCGCGCCGGGGGTTCCTTACGCTGGCCGCCGGGGCGGGTGCCTTGGCCGCGGCGGGCACCGCCGAGCGGGCGCAGGCCCAGACCGCCACCAAAGCAAAGATCGTCATCATCGGCGCGGGCGCCGGCGGCACGGCTCTGGCCAACCGCCTGGTGCGGCGGCTGGACGGTGCCCGGATCACCCTTGTCGACCCGCGCGCCGACCACCTGTACCAGCCCGGCCTGTCGCTTGTGGCCGCCGGTCTCAAACCCTCGGGCTACGTCGTCTCGAAGACGGTCGACTGGCTGCCGCGCGGCGTGACGCTGGTTCCCGAGGCCGCCGCCGGAATCGATCCCGAGACCCGCACCGTGACCACGACGGGCGGCACCTCGCTGTCCTATGACTTTCTGGTCGTGGCACCCGGGTTGGTCCTGGATCATGACGCCATCGAGGGATTCTCGCTGGACATGGTGGGCGAAAACGGCATCGGCGCGCTATATGCCGGGCCGCAATATGCCGCCGCCACCTGGAAGGCCGCGCAACGGTTCACCGAAACCGGCGGCCTGGGGATCTTCACCCGCCCGGCGACAGAGATGAAATGCGCCGGGGCACCGCTCAAACACACTTTCCTGATCGACGACATCGCCCGCACCAGTGGCACGCGCGGCAAGGCACAGTTCCTCTATGCCGCACCGCAGGGATCGCTGTTCGGCGTGCCCATCGTGGCGGAAAAGGTGCGGATGCTGTTCGGCGACCGGGGCATCGACACGGCGATGCAGCACACATTGAAATCCATTGATGCCGGCGCAAAGCGGGCCACCTTTGCCGATGCCACGGGCGCCGATGTGCAGATGGAATACGACTATATCCACGTCATCCCGCCGCAGCGCGCGCCGGAGGTGATCCGCCAGTCGGGCCTGTCATGGGCCGACAAGTGGACGGATCAGGGCTGGGTCGAATGCGACATGGCCAGCCTGCGGCACCTGCGCTTCGACAACATCTGGGCACTTGGCGACGTCGCCGGCGTGCCCAAGGGCAAGACCGCCGCCAGCGTCAAATGGCAGGTGCCGGTGGTCGAGGACGGGCTGATCGCCGCCATCGAAGACCGCGAGACGGTCGAGGCCTACAACGGCTACACCTCCTGCCCGATGATCACCCGCGTCGGCCGCGCCATGCTGGTCGAGTTCGACTACAACAACAACCTGGTGCCCTCCTTCCCCGGCGTGATCGCGCCGCTGGAAGAGCTCTGGATCAGCTGGCTGATGAAGGAGGTCGCGCTCAAGGCCACCTACAACGCCATGCTGCGTGGCCGGGCCTGAGGAGAAAGACCCATGAAAGACCTGACATTCGGCACCATCCTCGCCGTCTTCGAAGAAATCTTTGGCAAGGGGCTGTTCTGGGGCATGGTCGTGGTGGCCGTGCTGGTGACGCTGGCCTATCTCTACGTCCTGATCCGCGACCGTAGCATCAGCTGGCGGAAATTCCTGCTGGCGCAGCTGTCGATGCCACTGGGCGCGGTGGCGGCGGTCTGGTTCGTGCTGCGCATGACCCATTCGCACCTGTCCAACATCGGCGGGCCGGTGGACGTGATCCTGTTGCTGGGGATCGCCGTGGCCGGGGCGATCGGGCTGGCGATCCTCGTCTACACGTTGCAATCCCTTGTCGTCCGCCCCCGGATCGAGTCCGACTGATCCCCGCCCACCCGCAATGACCGCCGGTCGTCCAGGTAGCGCAGCCGCGATTGCGCGGCATGCACCCGGCCGATGTCGAGATCGGCCATCAGGATCTCTGCCGCCGCGCCGGCCCGTGCGGCGGCGGTGCCATCCGGAGCGACGATGCAGCTTGCCCCGAGGAACGCCAGGCCGTTCTCTGTCCCCGCGCTGTTGGCATAGGCCACGTAGAACCCGTTTTCAAAGACGCGTGCGGGGATCAGGTTCTGGGCCACCACCAGCCATTGCGCACCCAGCGCCGTGGGCACAAGCACCAGTTGCGCTCCCTCTGCCGCGACATGACGCAGGGTTTCGGGAAACTCGGCGTCGTAGCAGATCAGCGTCGCGCAGGTGACACCCCTCCAGCGGAAAACTGGCATCCCTGTCCCGGCGTGTAGTAGCGCCTCTCGAACCCCGGCGGGATCGCCAGTTTGCGTTGGCGGGTCAGCACCGCTCCTTGCGGAGAGACACAAAGCGCCGAGTTGTGGCCCCCAGTCTGCCGCCTCGGCAAAGCCGTAGTGGATCGCCACGCCAGCCTCGCGGGAAAGGTCCCGCATTGCGCCAAAGATCCTGCCATTGGCCGGTTCCGCACGCTCGTGCACTGCATCGCCGATATTGTATCCGCAGGCAAAGAGTTCAGGCAGCAGCCCACGATCGGCCCCGTCAGCGGCGATTCCGGGCAGCGCCACGCGCAGCCGGTCCAGCCGCGCCACGACCGTGGAAAGCTCTCCCGGTGCCTGGGCGAGGGCCAGCCTCATGTCCCTGCCCCGGGCAGAGCCTCGGCGCAGTCGCCAGCGCAGATGACGGCCCCCTGCCCCGACGGCTTTCCCGCCTTTTGCACGCAATGGTTCATCGGCCAAACTTCCCCAGCGGTCTCGGTCACGACACCCGTTTGCCCGCCAGGTCACGGCGTTGTATCGCGGCAACGACATCTCCGGTCACCGCGGGACAGGTATGGCCGGGTAGCCCGGCCTTACCCCCCTTTCGGCCCGCGCTTCATGTCCGGTGCCTTGCGGCCCCGGTAGCGCACCGTCAGTTCCAGCGGGACGTCGTTCTCGTCGTAGACCCCCAGGACGACGCCGCGCCGCCCGGATTTCTGCCGCATCTCCATCAACTGAGCCTCTGACCGCGTGGTGCGCTGCGAGGGACGCCGCGTCCAGGCGAACAGCTTGTCGTACATGTCCTCGATCACCCCGGCATGCTCGGCACTGGCGCCCAGGTCGACCAGTTCCTGCGGGTCCTCCTGCAGGTCGAAAAGCAAGGGCCGATAGCCGCCTTCGCAATGGATCAGCTTGTACCGCCTGTCGATCACGCAGAACATGACCGCATCGCGCACCGGCGCCCGTATCTTCGCCGCCACGGGCGAACCGGAATAGTCGTATTCGCAGATCGCGTAGTCGCGCAGCGTGCCGGTCCGTTCACCGTGCAGGATCGGCACAAGGCTTTCGCCCTCCAGGATATGCGCGGGCGGCTCACCGCCCGCGACCTCGACGAAGGTGGGCGCAAGGTCGATGCTTTCCACCAGCGCGTCGCAGACCGTGCCGCGCGTGGCGTCGGCCTCTGGCGAAGGGTCGTAGACGATCAGCGGCACCCGGGTCGAGGTGTCGTGGAAGAAGGTCTTTTCCCCCATCCAGTGGTCGCCCAGGAAATCACCGTGGTCCGAGGTCAGCACGATCAGCGTGTCCTCCATCCGCCCGGTGCGCTCCATCCAGTCGAACAGCCGCCCCATCTGGTCGTCGGCCTGCTTGATAAGCCCCATGTAGGCCGGAATGACCGCCTCTCGCACCTCCGCGCGCGAGAACGCCTCGCCCACACGGGTGTCCATGAAGGCGCGCAGCACCGGGTGCGTGTCCTGCCGTTCCCCGTCAGACCGGATGACCTCCTGCACGTCGTCGGGACCGTACATGCTGGCATAGGGTTCGGGCACGATGTAGGGCCAGTGCGGCTTGATAAAGCTCAGGTGACAGCACCACGGCGCCGTCGCCTGCTCCATGAAGGCCATGCCACGCCCGGTCAGGTAGGGGGTTTCGCTGTCCTCCTCGGCGATGTTGGCAGCCTCGCGGGCGTTCTTCAGGAACCAGCCCGACAGGACGTTGCCGGCGTCATCCAGCCCCGAATTGGCAAAGTCATGCCAGGGGTTGTCGCTCTCATAGCCCCTGGCGCGCAGGTACTTGTTGTACTCTCTGGCCCCGTCCGGATCATAGGACCCATCCGGCCCCTCCGGCAGCATGCCGTCATCCCGTTCGAAGACGTCGAAACCGCATTCTGCCACCCGCGCCCCGATCAGGCTGTCGGGTTCAAGACCCAGCCGGGCCATGCCCTCGGCATCGGCGCGCATGTGGGTCTTGCCTACAAGGTTGCAGGACATGCCCAGCTTGCGCAGGTGATCGCCCAGGGTCAACTCGCCAACCTTGAGCGGAATGCCGTTCCAGCTGGCCCCGTGGCTGTGGACGTAGCGCCCGGTATAGGTGGACATCCGGGAAGACCCGCAGATCGGTGACTGGATATAGGCCCGGTCGAAGCGCACCCCGCGCGTGGCCAGACGGTCGATATTGGGGGTTTTCAGCGTCCTGTGACCGTAGCAGCCCAGGTAGTCCCAGCGCAGCTGGTCGAACATGATGAACAGGATGTTCCTGGGCTTGGCCATGATTTCCCCCTCCGGCAAGGTTGTTGCCCTGTCAACCTTCTCTCATTCCTAGCGCGGATGCGGCCAAACGGGAAGCCCGCGGCTAGTGCTGGTTGCGGATCAGCCCGGCAAAGGCGCCACCGGCCCGGCCCATCAGCTCTGTCGGAGTACCGGTTTCAACCAGCCTGCCTTCGGAAAGAACCACGATACTGTCGCACCAGGTCACGGTCGACAGCCTGTGCGCGATGATGACCAGCGTTTTGCCCGCCTGGGACCGGCGCAGGTTCTCCATGATCGCGGTCTCTGTGCGGGTGTCCAGCTCGTTGGTGGCCTCATCCAGGATCAGCACATCCGGCCGCGTCAACAGGGCGCGGGCAAAGGCGATCCGCTGGCGCTGGCCGCCGGAGAGCAACACGCCCTTGGCCCCGATGCGCGTGTCGAACCCTTTGGGCAGGGCCTGGACGAATGTATCGCACTGGGCCTGGTGGGCGACCTCGCGGATCTGCGCCTCGCTGGCATCCTGGGCGCCGTAGGCGATATTCTCGGCGACGGTGCCGTCAAAGATATGCGTCACCTGCGGCACGATCGCCACCCGCCGCCGCCAGGTCCCCAGGTCGATCTCGCGCAGGTCCATGCCGTCGACCTCCACATGCCCCTGCGTCGGATCGAATTCCCGCCCCAGCAGCCGGGCAACCGTCGTCTTTCCGGACCCCGAATGACCCACGAAGGCCACGGACCCTCCGGCGGGGATCTCGATGTCGATGCCGTCCAGGCTGAGCTCTGAGCGACCGGGATAGCGATAGCTGACGTCGCGCAGGCGGATGCCCTGCGCCAGGCCGGAATAGGGACGGTTTCCGCTGGGCAGTGCCGAGGCGGCGCAGGCTTCGCCCACGCGGCCCACTTCTTCGACGGCATAGGACAGTTGGCGCATCTTGTTGACCCCCACCATGACCCCGCGCAACGACCGTGCAGCGCGGAACAGGATCAGCAGGAACACCGCCACGCTGGGGCCGCCGATGCCGAAATGGAACATCAGCGACAGCAATACCGCGACGAAGATCGCGACCAGCACCTCGAAACTGGGACCGATCACGTTCTGGATCAGCTGCATTCGCAGGTAGACCTTTTCCACCCGGCGCGACAATGCATCAAAGCGCGCGCCCTCGGCGGCGGCCTGGTCGTATTGGCGGATGGCCGGCAGACCTTCCATCGTTTCCCAGAACCGGCCGATGAAATCCGTGTTCGAGGCCACCGCCTCGGCGCTGGCGCGGTTGGTGGCATCGGTCATCACCCGCGACACCAGCATGAACAGCCCGCCGACACCCATCGCCAGCAGTGTCGCCTGCCAGGACACGATGGCCAGCACTCCCAGGAGCACCACCAGCGCGCAGGCATTGACCAGGATGCGGAACAGGTCGCCCAGAACCTCGACCGAGCGCCAGGTTTCCGAGATCATGGCATTGGCGATCTCACCGGTCTGGGTCTGGTTGATATGGCTGCTGCTGGCCATGAGGATCTGGCCGTTCAGCTTGCTGCGCAAAAGGTGGCCCGCACGGCAGTTCACAAAGGCAAAGACCGCCACGTTCAGGTAGTTGACCGCGTTCTTGAGCACGATGCCAAGCACCGCCATTGTCAGCAGCCCGGTAAAGACCCAGTCCGGCGGAAACCAGTCGTCGACCCAGCCCAGCAGCGCCGGCAGCGTGCCCTCTGCCCCCGACTGGCCCGGCAGATGCGCAAGGATCGGCAGAAAGAGATAAAGGCTGATCCCCTCGAAAAGCGACGAGACAAGGCCCAGTGCGACAACCACGAAAACCGACCCCCGGCTGGCCCTGAGCAGACCGAGCACGCGCCCGAACCGCCGCCATTCCGCGGTTTGCATCCTGTCGCGCAACAGAGCCTTCATCCGCGAAGCCGCCCTATTTCGCGCGCCGCACGTCCGGCGAGGGTTTCATCACGTCCCGGAACCACTGCATCGTGCGCCGCACGCCGTCTTCGTAGGGGACTTCGCATTTCCAGCCGGGCAGGATTTTGTTGGCCAGCGTCAGGTCCGGGCAACGGTTGGTCGGATCGTCCGGCGGGCTGGGCATGTGCACGATCTCGGGTTGGCCTGTCAGGTCGCCGATATAGCGCGCGACGCCGCCCACCGAGATCTCGCGGTTATTGCCAATGTTCAGCGGGCCGGGATAGTCGATCGCATCCCGCCAGAAGAACCGCGCCAGCCCCTCGACGATATCGTCGATGTAGCCCCAGCTGCGGGTCTGTGTGCCATCGCCGTAAATGGTCATCGGCGCCCCGGACAGCGCCTGGCTGATGAAATTGGACACCGCCCGCCCATCGTCGACGCGGGTGCGCGGGCCATAGACGTTGAACAGCCGCGCGACCCGGATATCCAGCCCCCGCGTCCGGCGCATCTCGAACAGCAGGGACTCGGTCACGCGCTTGCTTTCGTCGTAAGAGGATCGCGGGCCGGTACAGCTGACCGCGCCAAGATAGGTTTCGGGCTGCGGCGTCACCACCGGATCGCCGTAGACCTCGGAGGTGGAGGTATAGCAGAACCGCCCGTCCTCCTTCAGGTAGCGCAGCAGGTTGATCGCCCCGACGATATTGGCCGAAATCGTGCGTTGCGGATCGCTCATGTACCATTGCGGCGAGGCGGGCGACGCCAAGTGATACACCTCGTCGAACAGGCTGTCCGAGGTGAACTTTTCCACATCGCATTCGGCAAATGAAAAGCGGCTGTCGCGAACATGCGCGATGTTGTCGACCGTCCCGGTCCACAGGTTGTCGACGCAGACAAGGGCGGACAGATCATCCCGCGCCAGCAATGCATCGCACAAATGGGAGCCGATGAAACCACACCCCCCGGAAACAAGCACTCTGGCGCCCCGGGAAGGGGAAGAGTGTCTTTTCATCTGTCAAATCTCACTTCAATCAACCGAGAAACCAAATCCTGCGCATGGGCTTGTCGCCCCGGACCCAAGCCGCCATACCGGCGTAAACCACAGTGAATTCTGCCATCAATGGTAGCTTGTCAAGAAAGCACGGACACGGAAATGTCGCAAGCGGATACCCCTTCGGTCAGCGTGATCATCCCGGTCTACAACGGCGCTGCTTTCGTTGAACTTACCATCTTGTCGGCCTCACGGCAAACGCATGAAAACCTTGAAATAATTGTAGTTGATGATGGATCGACGGATGCCACGCCCGACATCCTGCGCGAGTTGGCTTCCAGGATGGACAACCTGCGCGTGATTACGATTCCCAACGGTGGTGTCGCCAATGCCCGGAATGTCGGCACCCGCGCCTCTGCCGCCGACTATGTCGCCTATCTCGACGCGGACGACCTGTGGCACCCCACCAAGATCGCCCGGCAGGTCGCCGCGCTGGAACGGCACAAGGGCGATCCCGACTGGGTCGCCTGCTACGCCCTCTTCCGCACCATCAACACCCACGGTGAGGTGCGCGGGGACGGGCTGGTGCATGACGCGCGCGGCGCGATCTTTCCCAGTCACCTGGTCGTCAACCACGTCGGCAACGGCAGCAGCCTGCTTGTCCGGCGCGAGGCAGCGCTGGAGGTCGGCGGTTTCGATCCCTCCTATGCCCAGAACGGCATCGGCGGCTGCGAGGACCGGGATTTCCAGTTGCGGCTGTTGCGGCGCTACAAGATGGAAGTCGTGCGCGAGTATCTTGTCGGCTATCGCATCTACGCGGGCAACATGTCCTCGAACCGTTACGCGATGTCGCTTGGCGGCAATGCCGTGGTCGAGAAGTTCATGGCAGATCCCAGGATCAGCCGGGAAATCCGCAAGCTGGCCCTGGCCACGACCTACAGCAACGCGGTGATCCGGCTGTCGCGCGGCCTGCACCTGCGTGATGCTGGTGCGATCCTGGGCAAGGCGATGATCGAGACGCCCCTGGCCTTTTTCCGTATCATGCTGACTCGCCTCGGGCAGTTCCTGGAGGTCGCCAAGAAACGCATCAAGACCCGCCTGGGCCTGCTGCCCAAACCGGGTCAGGGCGACCTGCGGATGTTCGAGGACTACGACCCGACAGAGGCGATTGCCGAAGGCGCGCCTTATGCCCCGTCCTACCGTCCGGTCCTCGACCGCAACGATGCCGCCTATGAACAGCGGTTGTCGCAGGTCACGCCCCTGCCCGCCCCTGCCTAGGCCCGGACGGCTAACGCACGCTGGGTGCGAATACGATCCGCAGCCGCGTGCCCCGTTCCGCCGGCAGCAGCCGGATGGCGGCGCCGTGGGCGCTCAGCAGGCTGCGGACGATGGCCAGTCCCATGCCGGTGCCCCCTGCGCCGCGTCGCGTGGTGAAAAACGGGTCGAAGACGCGCCCGGCATTGCCCGGCGAAATCCCTGCCCCGTCATCCTGCACCTCCAGGAAGGCCGCGCCGTTCCCTGTCCCTGCGTGCAACAGAACCCGGCCTGCGCCATGTTCGCCCGCATTGCGCAACAGCTGGCCTAGAACGATCTTCATGCCCGCCCCGGCGATCGGCAAGGGCACGCTGCCGCCCTCGACCTGCAAGACCAGATTCGCGTGGTCCTCGCGCAGGCCCGGCAGCAGATCGTCCAGCCTGGACGTGCCGAGGTAGCGCGTCTCCCGCGCGCGGGCGACATCGCGCAGCGCGGCAAGCTGGCGCTCGATCTGGGTGCAGGCGCCGTCGACCTGCGCCACCAGCGCCGCGTCGTCACGGCCCAGCGCCCCGCCATCCTCCAACAGCTCACTGGCCGCGCGGATCGCGGTGACGGGGGTACGCAACTCATGTGTCACCTGGTCGGTAAAGGCGCGGATCGTCGCCTCTCGGTCGCGCAGCGTCTCGGCCATCGCGATCACCCGGCGGGCGGTGGCATGCAGTTCATGGGTGCCGAAATGGCGCGGCGGCGCCGGGGTGTCGCCCCTTTCCTGCGCCTCGGCATAGGCCTCGAGCGCGCGGATCGGGCGCAGCAAGAGCCGCACCAGCAGCCAGCCCAGGACCGCCGTCACCAGCGTGATCGACAGGGCCAGCAGGATCGCCGCGTTGCGGAACCCGATCACCGGCCCCAGGTAACGCAGCGCCACCAGCCCCGCGAAGGACACCACCAGCGTCGCGCCCAGCGCCCCGCCAAGGACAAAGCTCAGCGAGGGCCGCCAATGCCCGGTCATCGACACGGCCCCATCCGCATCCCCTGCCCGTGCACCGTCTCGACCGCCTCGGCGCAGCCGGCCTCGGCAAGCTTGCGGCGCAGGTTGCGAAGGTGGCTGTCCAGCGTCCGGTCCGACACCGCGCTTTGCGCCCCCCAAAGCGCGGCGACAAGGTCGGCGCGCGGCGTCAGGCGCGCGGGCTCCTGCATCAGCCGCGCGAGGAGGCCGAATTCGGTTGCGGTCAGAGCGATCTCGGCGGGACCAAAGCGGCAGAGCCGCGCATGGCAATCGAGCGACAAGCGCCCCCGTTCCAGCCGTGCCGGAACGGTCCCGCGCGCGGTGCGCTTCAGAATCGCGCCCACCCGCGCGACCAGTTCGCGCGGGCTGAAGGGTTTTGTCACATAGTCGTCGGCCCCCAGTTCCAGGCCGAGAATGCGGTCGATCTCGTCATCCCGCGCGGTCAGAAAGAGGATCGGGACCTCGGATCGCGCGCGGATGCGGCGGCAGGTCTCGAACCCGTCCATCTCGGGCAGACCCACGTCCAGCACCACGAGGTCCGGCGCCTCGCGCGCGGCATGGGTCAGCGCCTGCTGCCCGTCGCCGGCGGTGATGACCGCGTGGCCCGCCCGTTCCAGCGCCAGCCGCACCAGTTCACGCAGGCGGGGATCGTCGTCCACGATCAGGATCTTCATCAGGGCCGCTCCACCATCACGCCTTGAACATAACGGCTTGCGCGCCAGCTGCGAAAGCCCCAACCCCGCCAGTCCTCGACCTCGGGACGAGTGATCCGGCACGGCCCCAAATGGACCGAACGCCCGATGACCCGGCCCAGGCCGCTTTCGACGATCGGCCCTGCGGCCATCGGACCCAGACCGCAGAGATACCGCAGGTCCGGCTCTGCCCGGGTCACGTTCTGTGCCGCGATCACCTGGGCGAAATTCACCATCGCGCAGAGGTACAGCGTCGCCAGCCCCAGAACACCGCCCCGCACCAGCAACCAGCGATTCGACCGCGCCCGCAGCACCTGCCATAGCGCCAGTCCCAGCCCCGCCGCCACCAGCGCCATCCAGATCAGCGCGTGCAGCCGCAGGTAGGTCAGCCCGAAGGTCTCGATGTAGAGGTCCAGACGCAGCGCTGCCGCCCCGCACAACACCATGTTCTGCATCAGCCAAAGCAGCAGCAGCGGCCGGATCAGGCGGTGTTCGCCCAGGAAAGGCCGCGCCGCCAGGGCGAATGCACCGGCCAGCACCGCCGCAGCCAACAGCGGATAGGCGCCGCGATGCGCGTATTCGGCCAGGGTCATCCCTTCGGGCAGATCGGCGCCCCCGAGCAGGATCGAGACATCGGTAAGGCTTTGTACCGCGATCAGCAGGTTGAAGACCGCCAGGCCGCGCAGGACGGATCCGGGGTTGAGCCATCCCGGCGCAATCGACGGTATCACAAGGCCGCGGGTCGCCCGGTCGCACGGCGGCACCGGCGCCAGGAACGGGCCGACCAACACCGCGATCCCGCCCCAGAAGACAAGGCGCCGTGCCATTTGCCAGAGATCCAGGTCGATCTGCACAAGCTGCGCCAACACAGGGTTCGCCTGCATCAAGAGCGCCACGAGCACCAATGCGCCGCCCAGCGGCAAGGCCCAGTCGCGCAAGACCTTGCGCGCCAACGGAACCGGCGCCTCCGCCAGGACAGCGGGCAAGGCAAACAGGCGGCGCGGGTCAAGCTGTGCCAGCCAGGCCACAGGCAACCGCCCCAGAAAGGCGCCCGTGGCGGACGACAGCGCCGCAATCGGCGCCGCCGGGTGATGCGCCCAGGTCAGCGCGCCTCCCAGCCCGACCAGCAGGAAGGCCAGCGAGAGCGGCTGCAGATGATCGACCGCCGGCAGGGCCGCGACCAGGAACAGCCCCACCGGGCGCCACCATGCACCGGCCCCCTGCAGACCCCATGCCAGGATCGCCGCGGCAAAGATCACCACCGAAAGGCCCGGCGCCCTGCCCCAGAACAGAAAGTCCGCCAGCGCCACAAGGGTCAGGACCGCCGCCACCCGCCGCGGAAACCGCACCCCGGCAGGGCCGGACCCGCCGTCGCCCTGCGCTGGCGGGGCTGCGCCCTCGTCAAGCCACCAGCCGTCTCTTGCCAATGCGTGTGGCAGCCCGGGAATACTCAATTGCCTGTCCATGTCCCACTCTCCCGTGTTTTGGAATGGGATCAGGATGGACCTGGCTGCGTGCAGGGCTTGCGCGCAAGTTGTGCAGATTTCGTGCAGGGCGGGGCAGCAAGGGCCTCTTCACTGGTCGAGGACGGCCTCCAAAGCCCAGTTGCGTAGGGCCTTCCAGTCTTTCGTGGCGCAGATCCGGAACCCGTAGTGCCGGCCCGGTTCCATGAGCCGTTCAGACCCGTGTGGACAGTGCCGCGCTTCGGCGCGGCCCCACAAACCGACCAAGGCCGCACGTTAACCCATCGGCAAACCATCCGCCCTGCGCCTGACGGTTTCGCGCATCTTGCGATAGAACCGCAATCCCTCCGGATCCAGCACGGCACGCGTTTCGCCGTTCTTGCCGGAATCCACGCCCGAGGCAGGCTGGCCCGTCCTATCGAACACATCCGAAACCTCCTGTCCCGGGACTTCGACAGGAGAATTTTGGTGGCAGTATTTCTCCGACAAGGTTTCAGGGCCGGCAAGCCGCCGACCGACCGGATGACACGCTGCGCGGTCGTCACAAAGGGCGGCAAGATCGCTTGGCGATCCGATCCTGGTGGCGGGTATTGCGCCGTCGTCAGGCCACTGCGTGCCCCACAACGCGACATGGACGGGTCCGCGAAGGTATCGAGCACCATAGGCAAAACAGCATTTTGCCAAACCGATGTGGGCCTTTTGCCAGGCGGCCCTGACTGCCTACGCCTTGAGGGCCGATGGAAGCAACCGGGTCCGGATCTGCTCGATCAGGCTGCCGAGATGCGGGGGAAACACCCGGTTTCGCCGGGCCAGCAGGTGAACGTAGACGGCCTGGAGTTGCGGCGCTTCGATGGCCACGCCTGCCAAAGTGCCGGATGCGATTTCCGCGCTGACGCTGAAAGCCGGCAGCACCGTCAGCGCGCGGCCCGCGACGGCCGTCCGGGTCAGCAGTGCGATGGAATTGCTGGTGAACCCGGGCGCGATGCTGTGCCCGCTGTCCAGGGCAGCGGCGTCAAGCATCTGGCGGATCCGGAATGACTGCCCCATCAAGGCCAACGGTTCGCGGCACAGCGCGTCAAAACCGATACTCTCGCGGCGGGCCAAGGGGCGATCCGCCCGCATGATCGCCATCAACGGAACCGGCGCGCGATAGCGCGACACGATCTGCGGATGGGACAGGGAATGAAAGCCAAGTCCGAAATGCACCTCGTCTTCGAGAAGCAGGCGCACCATCTGCGTGGTGTCGGTCACACTGACAGAGAGTGTCATGCCGGGAAACCCGTCCATGAAACTGTCAAGCGTGTCGTAGAGAGCCGGTCCCAGGAACCCTTCGCCTAGCGCCAGATGGACATGGCCTGACCGGCCGGAAGACAGGTCCTGAAGGCGGCCTTCGAGTTCATCGACACCGGCCCGGCGCGCCCGAAAATAGTCCATCACCGCGTGACCGGCCTCCGTCAGACGGATCTCGCGGCGGCCAGGTTCGATCAGGCTGGCACCGGTTTCCTCTTCCAGGCGCGCGATCTGGCGACTGATGGAAGACGGGGCCAGGTCCAGCACGTCGGCCGCAGCGCGCATGGAGCCGTGGCGCCATGCCTCGTAAAGAAGGGCTATCCGGCGATCATCCAGCTTCACGTCGGTCTCCTTGTCAGGCGTCGGAGCCGCCGATTTTGACAGCACCCATCAGGATACTGACAATCATGGTTTTTCGTTGCGTTTATCGCACCACGATCCGCGAAATACGGTCATTTATTGCAACTTTATCCTCCTGAACAATAGGCGTCGTCGCAGCCTTCCCCCCACGGCACGCAGGCCGGGTGAAGAGCGGGCCGGCGCAAGACCGGCAAGCCCCAAACGTCATGACAACAGTGAGGACACCAATGGACACCAGAGAAATAAACCCGTGGACATGGCAGGACGGCTTCGGTTTCGCCCATGCCCGCGAAGTCACCGGGGCAACGCGCGTCCTGACCCTGTCGGGTCAATGCGCCACCGATGCCACGGGCGCGCCACAGCATCCCGGCGACATGGCGCTGGCGGTCGCAAACCCCGGCGAGGTGCTGGCCTGACGGTGCCCTGCCTTGGCGAAGGGGCCGATCAGCGCGCCTGGGGCCTCGACAACCGGGTCATCGACCGGGCCGAGATCGACCGCATCGCGCCCTATCTTTCGGATCGCGTGATCGCGGCGGCCCTCTGCCGCTGGAGGGCAAGGCCGACGCCCGCACCGCTGGCCCCGCGATCGCCCGCGCCGCGAAGAAGTGCGGGGCAGAGATCCGCACCCGGACCGAGGTCACCGACCTGACCCGTAGCGGCACGGCCTGGCGTGTGACCCTGAAGACGGACGGCGCGACCGAAGCGGTCAGCACCCAGACCATCGTAATCCCCGCAGGCGTCTGGACCACGCGGATCGGCGCGATGATGGCGCCTATCTGCCGACCATCCCGCTGGCACTGATGATGACGGTGACGCGCAAGGTCCCGAAGCTGATCCCGCATCTGGTCCAGCACGCCGGCGGACGGCTGTCCCTGAAACAGGCGCTGGACGGCAACGTGCTGATCGGTGGCGGCTGGCCCGCGCGGCTGATCCGTGATGCGGTTGGCGACCCAGATTTCTCGGTCAAGCCCGAGCTTCTGCCGGCCTCGCTGGCCGGCAATGCCGATATGGCGATCCGCGTCCTGCCCGAACTCGCCCGGGTCCCCGCGATCCGCGGCTGGGTCGGCACGACAACCGTGACCGAGGACCAGTTGCCGCTGGTCGGCCCGGTGCCCGACATGCCCGGCGCCTTCGTCGCCACCGGCGGATCGGCCTTCACACTCGGCCCCAGCTTTGCCGAGGCGCTGGCCGCGCTGGTGTCGGGCCGGACACCGGAAACGGACCTGTCGAATTTCGACCCGGCCCGATACAGGAGGACCTGACAGATGGTCAAAGCCATTTGCATGGAAACGCCGCGCGGCCCGGAAGTCCGGTTCACCTTCGACGGCGCACCGATCACCGGCCACACGGGCGAGACACTGGCCGCCGCATTGCTGGCGGCAGGCATCCCGGCCTTCGGGATCACCCGCCAAGGTCAACCGCGCCTGCCGTTCTGCAACATGGGCACCCGTTTCGACTGTGCCGTCCGCGTCGACGGGCACCCGCTGGTCCGCGCTTGCCTGACGGATGTGCGTGAGGGAATGGACGTCAGAGCGCAGGAGGGGTCGTGATGCGCGATCTTGTCATCGTCGGGGCCGGATTGACGGTCACGGTCGCGGACGAACAGGCCCGGGCGGGTGGACAGATCTTTCGCCGCCCGCCCGCGGAATGGGGAACGCGGCACGGCACCTACCGGCCCTATGGCTGGGCGCGCGACCTGATCGAACGGTTCGAGGATCACCCCGGCATCCAGACGCATTTCCGCTCCACGGCCTTTGGCGTCCTGCGGGATCGCGTTGATCCGGACGCCGCAACCCTGAGCATGGCGGTCAGCACGCCCGGCGGAGGCCGTCAGATCGCCGCGCGGCGCCTGCTGCTGGCGACCGGGGCCGAAATCGCCGCCATCGCACTGGCCCGCGACCTGCCCGGACCGGCCGAGGTGCTTGCCCTTGGGTACGGCTTTACCCCGTCGACCGAACTGGCCCGGCAGGCCGGCTGCGACCTGATCTGGAATTCTGCCGGCGGCGGCTGGACGGTCGAACATGATGACACCTTCCGCTGCACTGCGCCGGGCATTTACGTCGCAGGCGAGCCGACAGGCGTTGCCGGGGCCGAACGCGCCCGGGCCGAGGGGCACATGGCGGGATTGACCATTGCCGTCTCGCTGGCCGGCCCTCTCGAAACCACCGATCTGACCCGCGCCCGCAAGCACCTCGCGAGCGCCGAGAGGTTGTCCGGCGTCATGCAACGGATGTTCGACCCACGTCGCAACGCGCTCGCCGAATTGTCGCGCCGGAATGACACCGTGATCTGCCGTTGCGAGGAAATCACCAGCGGTCAGATCGAGAAGGCCCTGGCCGACAATCCCTTCATGTCCTCTGCAAGCCCGGTGAAGCTGGAATGCCGCAGCGGGATGGGGCCGTGCCAGGGGCGCTATTGCGAAGGCACCATCGCAGCGCGAATTGCCGCGTCGAGAGGTATGCCGATCGCGAAATGCGGTCGCTTCAACGCCCATCTGCCGGTCAAGCCCATCCCGCTTGAAGCGTATCGGGGTCTCGACGAGTGACCAACCAAATCAAGATTTGAATTGCCGAATGACCATATCGTCGAGCCGCGCCCAAGCATCCGCCGGCACCCGAACAAGGCCGACACAGGGCAGAACACCATACAATCGCCACCACTTCCAACTGTCCAGGCAGATAGCCAATGGCCAGGTCTTGAGTTGGCCAACTGGTCGGGCTGTAACGACCAGTGCCGCCCCAAGCCCGCGTGAGCGCGCCGCGCTGCCCCGTCCCATCCGTCGCAGAACGATGCCCCGCGACCACGCCCCGACCGAACAGAGACCGACGATCATGGCGACGGCGAAATAGGAGCATGTGTCGAGTTCAAGGCACGAGGCTCAGAGAAAATGAACCCGGATTCGCGCAAGTCGGAAAAACGGCCAGGCTGGTCTGCCAAAACCGCTTGCCAGCGCTCATCCGGTCGGCGCGGGATGCGACGGGAACCCTTGCCAAGACGTTGAAACTGATACGCGTTACAGAAACGGTGACAGGACGTTCGACACAGGTGCTTGGTTTTTTGGCGCACCCGAAAGGATTCGAACCTATGGCCTCTGCCTTCGGAAGGCAGGAATTTTGGATGCCACCAGACCTCACCGGAACACATATCCATTTAACCACAAATACTTAACTTCCTGCCTTGTCCGAGGTGTTCCCAGGACGTATTTCATACTCATTACATACACCGGCATGGAAGGCGAACGCTATGGCATTGGATCTGAGCAAAGTCGGCGCCCGTGAGCAGCTGCCTGTTAAACGCGAACCTCACTGGCAGAGACTTCGAGCAGGGTGCTTTCTCGGCTTCCGCCGGTCCAAGTGCGGGGGCAAAGGGACTTGGACCGCCCGCGCCTACGATGAGGATGCCGGAAAGTATCGCGTGAAGTCTCTGGGCGACTTTGGCAGCCTCCCCGGCAATGAGATGTTTGGCGCCGCCAAACGAGCAGCCGAAGCACATGCTGAAATGGTAGAATCTGGTGGCATTGAGCAGACGAAAGTAGAAACGGTCGCGGATGCCTGCCGCGAATACGCAAAGACCCGTCCCGAAGCTGAACAAAGGTTCGGTCGCTACGTTTACAATGATCCAATCGCCAGGCTGAAGTTGGCCAAACTGCGTCGCCGTCACCTGTGCGAATGGCGGGAGCGTCTCAAGGCCAGGCCTTCTGCTGCAAGCCGAGGCCAAGACGGCGCCCTCCTCTATCGTGATCGTGCGCTTTCCACTGTAAATCGCGATATGGCCGTATTGCGCGCAGCGCTCGCGAAGGTGCTGACTGCAGGAGCGCCCAATTCTGAAGCCGCTTGGCAGGAAGGATTGAAACCATTTCCAAATGCCAATGGTCGGCGAACTCTCTATCTTGACCGGGACCAACGCCGAAAGTTGGTGGAGTGCTGTGCGCCTGAAGCTGCACCTTTTGTGAGGGCGCTTTGCCTCCTGCCTCTGCGTCCAGGCGCGATGGCCGCATTGACCGCCGGCGACTTCGATGGGCGTACTGCCGAACTCTCTATCGGTAAGGACAAGACAGGCAAGCCGCGCCGTATCAAGTTGCCCACAGAGGCCGCCAGACTCCTTGCGGAAAAGTCAATGGACAAGCATCCCAATGCCCCCTTATTCATGCGGGCTAACGGCAAAGCATGGAACAAGGACAGTTGGAAATCACCAATTGCGTCTGCAATAGCAGCTGCTGGTCTGCCAAAGGGAGCCACGGCCTACACCTTGAGGCACAGCACCATTACCGACCTCGTAAGCGCAGGGCTTCCACTTCTGACAATTGCGCAAATCTCAGGCACCAGCGCGGAGATGATCGAGCGCCATTATGGGCATCTGTCTAGCGACGCGGCTCTGTCAGCCTTAGGAAGCTTGACACTGTGAGCTTCTCTGCACTGCACGCGCGGCAATGCCACATGCCCCTCTCATACGTAACCTGCGGCAACGCGATGAAATGGCCGCGCGGGCGCTGGAATTCCTGACGTTGACCGGCGACGCGACATGATGGCGGCATGGGTGGGTTTCCTGCTCAGGTATCAAGTGTTGGATACAAACCTGGTTAGACTGGGAGTGGCAAAATGATTGAAACAGAACGCTCAAAGCGTTGGGCGGATTTGTTGAGAAAAGAGGAAGAGGCATTCAAGAAGGCCTCCAACGACTCGAAGGAATTTGGACCGGCGCGACGCGAGCTACTTGCAAGGGAGTGGTTTGAAGCCCTCGCCATGGTCTTGACGGAATACTTTCGTTCGCTCGGGCAGCCGGGGAAGGGTGTCCCACTGTATCCTTTCCCCGGCGCAGCCATAGGCCGAGCTGCAGGGCTTGCCGAACATTTTGCTGCCGGGCGCATTCCCCTAATCGTGCAGGATATCAACGCCGGCGGCCATCCGTCTCGTTCTCCTCCGGAGCGACGGGATATCGCTACCGCGCTCAGTTATATCGAGCACGCGCGTGCGGCGAGAATATCCGACAGATCATTCATAAAAAGTGTTACGGAAGCTTTTGAAGTTGACCGCTCTACGGTTCGAGACTGGGAAAAGAATCGTGGCGAGATTTTCCGCGGGCTCACGATCACCCCAGTTGAGAAGTTTCCGAGCGCGCTGCGGACGGCCGGCGCAAGATACAAAACAAACCGCGAAACGAGGCCTCCGTGAGGGGATAACCCCTAGGGTTTCCCCCACAGACGCACGCTCAAGCGAGTGCGAGGTTTATCGTCATGTTCAACAGGTACCGAAAGGAACCAACATGGCACAAAAACTGCTGCGCCGCCCCGAGGTGGAAGCCTGCACCGGTCTTTCGCGCTCCACCCTTTACGACTGGATGAAGAAAGGGGATTTTCCGCAACCGCTCAAACTCGGCGCTCGCCTTGTCGCATGGCGTGAAAGCGACATCAACGCGTGGCTCGAAAGCCGCGAAGTGCAGGAGGTGTAGATGAAACACCTCTTCGCCAGCCCTGAAATTTGTGGCACCGCGCAGTCGGTCGAAAATCTTCCGAGTGTTCCCAAAAAGGAAGGCGCCGCTGCGGCTTGGACCCCGCAACGGCGCTGAAGGAACCTACGAAGCGCAAAAGTTCATCGAATCCGATAGCGCATCTCTGGTGGCACGTCATCCGATAATCTCACTCTGCTTGGGGTTCTCGGAATGAGAAATCAACCTTCGTTTTCAGCGCAAATGAAATCTCGACACCTCAAGGTGGTGCGGATGCTTAGGTATACTTTGACACTGGGAAGCCAGGAAGCATGGTTGGGCGTTGCGCCAGTGCTCATGGCGCGTCTCACGGTCGAGGAACGGGCCGCGCTGGCCTTCATGGCGCTCAAGTCACAGGATCGCGATGACGCCACGATGACGGCTGAGGCGGCGCTTTGTGCTGGCGCTGGACAACCTCAAGCCCCGTTCTTTGGCTTCATGGATCAGGCGGCGTTCTGGGCCGATATGGCTGATCCCGAGGAGCTGGAAGCCTATTGCCTTGCCAGCTTCAACGCCATGCCGCGCGGTCGGCAGGCGGCTTTCCTTGACCATGTGCAGGGGAGGCAAGCGGCGTGATGGCGCGTGACTTTTCTGACATGGCGATGCAGCTTCACGCGCACCGGGCCGAGTTTCCCCGTAATCGGGGGGACCGCCTGCCAACCGAATTTGTCTGGCGTGACCCGTCCAGCATTCCCCCTCGCCCTTGGGTTTATGGGCGTCACCTGATCCGCAAACAAGTATCGGTGACGGTTGCCCCCGGCGGCGTTGGGAAATCGTCTCTGACGATCTGTGAGGCGCTGGCGATGGCATCCGGGCGGGAACTGCTAGGCGACTGGACGACCAAGGGCCTCAAGGTCTGGCTCTACAACCTTGAAGACCCGCGCGACGAAATGGATCGTCGCATCATCGCGGCGATGCAACACCACCACGTCAGCCCCGAGGAAATCGCGGGGCGGCTCTATGTGGACACGGGCCGGGAACGTGCCCTGAGCACGGCGATCCAAACCCGTGAAGGCGTTCAGATCATCAAGCCGGAACTGGATGCGCTGGCCGATGAGATCGAGGTGCGGGAAATCGACGTGCTGGTGATCGACCCTTTCGTGTCATCGCATCAAGCGTCCGAAAACGACAACGGCGCAATCGACCTGGTGGCAAAGGAATGGGCGCGTCTGGCGGATCGGTGCAACTGCGCAATCGAACTGGTCCACCACACCCGCAAGACCAATGGCGAGGAAGCAACGACCGAAAGCGGGCGCGGTGCATCTGCCCTGCTGGCGGCGGCGCGGTTGGGTCGAGTGCTCAACAAGATGCACCCAACTTTGCGAGAGAAGTGGGGGCTGATGGATGATCCGGCCACGTTCTTTGGAATCAACAGGGACAAGGCAAACCTCGCACCAGAGGGGGCGCGGGAATGGCGGCGCATGGCAACCGTCTCCCTTGCCAACGGCGACAATGTAGGCGTCTGCGAAGTATGGATGCCCCCCGACACTTTCGACGGCGTATCGGTCGATGATCTGCTGTTGGTGCAACGCGCTCTCGACGGCAAAGACACGCTGTCTTGTCGCTACTCGGATCAGGCTGGCGACGATTGGGCGGGCGTGACCGTGGCCGAGACGCTGGGGCTGGACGCCACGGCGGACCGCAAGCGCATCAAGAAAATGATCGAGGCGTGGCTGAAATCCGGGGCTTTGAAAAAGGTCAAGATACCGGACGCAAAGCGCATGGGACGTCCCTATTTGGAGGTAGGCGAATGGGCAAACCAATGAGTGCCACACCCACCCCTGAAAGCATGGTGTGGCAAGGTGGGGCAAACTCCCCTGAAAACAGGTGCCACACCACCCCGCCCCTAAAGGGGGGGGCGGGGGTGGTGGGGCGTGCATCACCTGTTTGGCGTGGGGTGGGGCAATTTCAACCAATCGAGGTCTTTCAATGATAACCCTGCCGTTTCTTTGCGGCGCGCCTTTGGGCGTTGCCTTGCCCGTTGGGGCTGCTCTGAATTTGGTGGTGGTCCTGATCTGATCCCAATGCCTCCGATCTTAGGAGGACAGGAAATCGGGGGGCTAACTTGCGCTTTCGCGCTATGCAGGATTGCTAGGTCAGTCCCTACCGTTATCCATACACTAGGTCTCCATCACCCTTTTGTTCTCCACAGTTTTCGTACCGACTCGGCAGAGGAAGATTTCGTTGCGGTAGCGCACGACGAGGCCAAATCCGTTTTGAGCCGCGTAAGCAATTACCTCGCCTTCCATAAGGATTTTTTCGCTGTCGTCTGGTCCATAGCGGCCTGCCTCTACCGATTGAGTTCCAAGAGTGACCGCAGCGAGAATTGTCAGAATCCTCGTTTTCATAGGGGAGTGCTTGCATGACCTCCCCCATGTCTACAACCCGCTTTCTTGAAAGCCTGAGCATCCCCGAGGGGCCGAAAGCCGGTCAGGCGGTGAAGTTAGCCCCGTTCCAAAAGAGATTCGTAAAGGGTGCCTTAGCGGACGGGGTGAACGTGGCCTGTCTGCGCATCGGCAGGGGCAATGCGAAAACCGCCCCGTCGGCGATCATCGCCCTTGGCGCGGTCAAGTGCGTCTGGGATCGTCAGCCCCGGCGTGAAATCCTGATAGCGGCCCGAACGCGGGATCAGGCGCGCATCGCGTTTGACTTCGTGGTGGGCTTCATCCGGTCGCTTCCCGAGGATGAGCAAGAAGCCTTCACGATCCGGCGCAGCCCGCAGCTTAAGATCGACCATGTCGAGCGGGTAAGAACACGCCTCGACTTGGCCTTCACTCTCTCCAATCTGTGACCTCCCATCAACATAGAACATTCTTGAGGAAAAATGGAAAAGCGAGATGAGACAGGCCGTTATTTGAACGGTACGGAACCCGGCCCTGGCCGCAAATGTGGTTACGATCCGGCTATGGATGAGCAGGCCTACAAGCTATCGCTGCTCGGCCATACCGAGGCTGAAATGGCCCGATTTTTTGATGTCAGCCGCAACACCTTCCATCGCTGGAAGGCTGAAAATCCCGGTTTTCGTGACGCAGTCCACAGCGGAAAAGAAATCGCCGACGCCGAAGTTTCTTTGGCGCTATACAAGCGCGCCGCAGGGATGACCATAAAATCGGAGAGGGCAATGAAAAACAAACAAGGCGAGATCGTCGTCACCCAGACCCTGACAGAGATCCCTCCCGACACCAAGGCGGCAATCCATTGGCTGCAAGTGCGCCGCCGACATGACTGGAGCGCGACGAGCGGGGGCGGCGGTGAAGATAAGAACGAATGCCCGAAGTGCGCGGCAACGGCCGCTCTGTCTGACGAGGAATTGAAAGCGAGGATCGAGGTATTGCAGAAGCGTCGACAGTTCGATTTGAAGACCAAACCGCCATGATTGCGGCGCGAACTGGCGGGGTCGGTCCGGCTGCTGCACCAAACGGTCGTCCTACAGTGTGGGAAATGTAGCGCGACCCAAATACCTCGATCCTCGCTTTTGTTCCGGTCAACATGCGGCGATCGTTTGAAGAGCCTATTGTTGGAAGGTTTGAGCCGCCAGGCGACAAGATACGTATTCAATCACTATGTCAGAGGCCCTGTTTACTCAGGGAAAACAAGCCATCTGTGCTGAGGAAAAATGCCCGCCGACCCACATCCGGTGTAATTCATCCTCCCGAAACTCGCACATATCCGGATGGTGCTTCCATGCGCGTTCGAGATAGGCATCAAGCTCGGGGCCTTCGGTATGAAAGCCGCTGCCGGTGACCAAACTGCGGATGAGGGGAAGGAACAGGCCGGCGTTGCCCTCGCTCCAATGGTCGATGTCGTAGTGTTGCGACAACGTGCTCCCGATCTCCCACAGGGTGTCGTCGAGGTTCTCACGCGAGCCGAAGAAAACCGTCAGCCATCCGCGCTCCAATTTGTCCAACCATTGGTAATCCGGCGTGCCGAAGCGCACAGCGGATTCCGCGTACAAGATGGCCAGGGCGAGGACGTTTCTGCGGACCCATGCATCGGCCTCTTCGTCGAAGTCTGCAAAGAAACCGGCATCGTCGAGGATAGGCCAAACGGATTTGGCCCAGATCAGATCCTCATGGTCGGGCCAGAATTGGAAATACTCGTGAAAGATGGGCCGCACCTTTTCCCAGGATCGCACGTTCGCCGCGCCGATCTCGAAGGGGGTGCCGTCTTCTGTCATTCGGCTGCTTTCAGGGTGCCGGAGGCGAGGTCCAGCGCCTCGTGGAGGAGCGCTTCGAGGAGGCGGGTGCGGGTGGTGTCGGCGTTGGTGAGGGCGGCCTCCGGCCGGTCGCAGAGGGCCACACAAGGACGACGAGGATTCAAGAATACCATGAGAGCAGCGCCTCGAATGCGGCCTTGTTCTCGGCCTTCAGATAGATGCCTGCTTTGCGGCTGAGCGGTGCGAGTTCCTTGCGGTGGAGGTCGTGGCTTTCCCGCGGCGCGAGGATGTCGATGCCGCTGATTTTCGGTGGCGCAGAAGTATCTTCGATCCAGATCTTCACCTCCTCGAATTCACCATCCATATCGAGGGCGAGGACCTTTCCCGATGGCGTTCGAAAACCCATCACCTTCTTGTTTTCCAGACCCTCGCGTCCGTTGCGGTTTTTGGGCACCTTGTTGATTGTTTCGCCGAAGCGCAGGACGAGGATGGGCAGGGCATCAAGAACGCGGAAGCTCATTCGGCGGCTTTCAGGGTGTCGGTGGCGGGGTCCAGCGCCTCGTGGAGGAGGACTCCGAGGAGACGGGTGCGGGTGGTGTCGGCGGTGGTCAGGGCGGCCTCCAGCCGGTCGCAAAGGGCCATGAGGGTGTCGACCTTGGCCACGATGCGGTGTTGTTCGGCGAGGGGCGGCACCGGGATCGGATAGCCTCGAACCAATGCCATATTCACTCTTGGCGCAGCTCCGCCAGTCGTCTTTTCGGCCGCAAAATCGGCTATCCAAGGCGAGTTCAGGCACAGTTCGAGGAATGCCGGAGCAACGGATCCGTTTGCACGGATCAGCATAAGGCGCTGCCCCATGCAGAGCCGGGTATCTTTCGGAATGCGGCAGCCTACGCCAAGAATTCCACCTTCTCTGATGTAAAGAATGTCGTCAGATTTCGGGGTGAGGCGCTCAATTCGAATACTGTAGGTTTCTTCGCTAACGAAGTTGGGCGCACTCAAGTCAAGCAATCCCGCGCGAACTTGGTTTGTTTTGATGCAAAGGACGCCAGAATCCGTCCACTTCGGCGTCGTGTGCGGACAATCCACAATTCGTTCGGCGACGCGTGAGAGTGGTTGGATAGTCCAGCCTTCTGGCAGCGTGAAA
Source organism: Antarctobacter albus (assembly GCF_900101505.1). Taxonomy (GTDB): domain Bacteria; phylum Pseudomonadota; class Alphaproteobacteria; order Rhodobacterales; family Rhodobacteraceae; genus Antarctobacter; species Antarctobacter albus. The sequence goes on along the minus strand of NZ_FMZI01000002.1, from coordinate 162,140 downwards.
AGAGAGGCTCGGTCATTGAATGAACGGCTATCATAGCTCTCGGCCTCATTGTCCGGACGTAAGAGGCCCTGATTGTCACGATCATCCGCCGGGTCCTGTTCTACCAGTTTGCCGCGGACGGCGAGGTTGAGGATGGTTTGGCGGAGGGTTTTGATCTGGTCGGGGCGCGTGGTGAGGGCGGGGAGCGCCTCGAGGGCGAAGGCGGCGTAGGTGGGGAAGTCCTCTGCCGTGGTGTCCGAGGCGGTCAGGCGGGCGAGGCTGGCGGCGGTGAGCTTGTCGCGCACCTCCTCCCGCGTCTTGCGGGCCTCCTCCAGTCTATCACAAAGCGCCATGAGCTCATCGACCTTGGCGACGATCCGGTGCTGTTCGGCGAGAGGGGGAAGCGGGACTGGGATGCGGTCCATACGGTTCTTCGGTAGCCCACCACGCCCTGCGCCGGTCTGTTCTCCGACTACGTACTCCTGAAAAAATGGTGACCTGACCAGAAGGTGCAGGTAGTCTTCTGTCCCAGGGGCGGCAGTGCGAATGATCGCGACGTGCTGGCTGACGTTTGCGCCTGCGAACTCGTCGGGAACGCGCGTGCAGCGGCCGATCGACCCGCCAGTGATATTCAGCAGCAGGTCCTTTGCCTTGACCTGCGTGCGCTTCATCTTCTGGTTGGTTTCGTCGTTAATGAACACCACGTCATCCAGTCGGAGACCATCGTCGTAGATATTCTGGGACCTCAGAAACGACGTGCCTTCGTCGGCGTATGCGGATTTTCCGCCGCGAGGGGTGCTGCCGGACCCTGTCTGCAAAGCGATCAGACCGACACGCGTCCAGAGCCACCCGAGCGGAGCCGGAAAGGGCGTTTCGTTGGGCTGCAATGGGTCGGCTTTGATCTTGACGTCTTCCTTGGTTTGTAGACCCTTTGCTGCTTTCATCAGTGTGGATGCCGGCTCATCGTCCGCATCCTGCTCCACCAGCTTCCCACGCACCGCCAGATCCAGCACGAAGCGCCGCAGCCGGGCGATGGCATCCGGCGCCTCACTGATCTGCTCGTAGACGTCCAGCAACCGTTCCGCGTTCATGGCTTCTGATACTCTTCAAAGGTCGGGCCATCCTTCAGGCGAAATTCGACCTCATAGGATTTGAAAGATACCTTCGGCACAACGTCGAGCGCATAGTGCAGCTGTGGGTCGCCTTCGGTGGCGACCACAAGCCCCTCGACCGTTTCGCCAGAGTCGATCAGGTGGCGTTGCACCCAGCCTATGTATCGCAAGACCTGACCGACGACTGCATCCGAGGATTTTTCGCGTTTGAGTTCGATCACCAGCCAGCGCCGTTCCCGTTTGTGCTTTGCCAGCAAGTCGATGCGGCCGACCGGGGTGACGAATTCGTAGCCTGCATCCGGTTCGCCATCCCGAGCGTAGATTTCCCAGTCTTGGGCAAGGTCAAGCGTGTCCCAGTTGTCGCTCATGTAGTCGTGCAGGTGCCGTTCGAGGGAGAACCGTTTTGCGCGGACAACGTTGGGCTTTGCCGTATGTGCCTGCACCGGAGACGGTTCGTCGTCATAATCGTCATCGGTGTTGTCGTCGTCCTTGAGGAACCACCACGCGGCATCAAGGGTCCAGAGATCAATGTCGAGGACCTGGCTCAAAGCCACGAAGACTTCATTTACAGCGGCAAACCGCGTTCCGAATTGCGCGCCGCGGGGAATGTCAGGCATCAAGCCCAGTTCCATCAGCCCTGCATGGGACGTGTTGTTCCAGACGCCGTATCTGTCGGGGTAGGCAACGTGCAGGATTGCCGTGATGATCCCTTTTCCCATGCCCCTGATATCGGTAACCGGCTGCAGGCGGTCCGCAATTGGGCGGCTTTCGTCCACAAGATGTGTCAGCGCCACGCGCGTTGTCGCCATGTCACCACAGATGCGGTTCACTTGCCGGTTTAGTCCCGTCCAGTGCCTGTTGTTCTCGAAATACAAGAACGACCGGAGGACGTCTTCTTCGATATGAGAGATTTGATTTGGCTGGAACGTGGGGCTGTAGCGCGCCAGAACACTGTCTTTTGCCTCGAGGATTTCGCTGACTTCGCGGTCCTCCAACATGGCAGCTTTTGCAGCCCTGAGTCGCCCAATGGCATAATCGGAAAAAGCGGGCTTGGTCATCGTGCCAATGCCTCCGTCAGAATTTCTTTCAGCTCGGCCCGCAGACTGTCGACCGAGGCCTCGGCCTTGGTCAGGTCGTTCAGCAAGGTCTCGGGGTCGCCCCAGTCCTCTTCGACGACATGCGGGTTTTTGATGTCGAGGTTGAAGCCGCGTTCGCGGATCTCGTTGATCGACACCTTCCAGGCGCGCTCGCTTTCCTGCCGCCCCTCGCGGGTCGGCCCGCCCCACCATGCGGCGCAGTCGTCCAGATGCTCCAGCCGGATTGGCTTGGTCATGGAATAGGCCTTCTGCGTCTCTGGCACGCGGTGTTCCCAATACCAGATGTCCTGCGTAGGCGTGCCCTTTTCAAAGAACAGCAGGTTGGTGCCGATGGAGGCGTAGGGTTTGAAGACCGAGTTCGGCAGCCGCACGATGGTGTGCAGGTTGCATTCCTCAAGCAGGTGTTCCTTGAGCCGGGTCTTGATGCCCTCGCCAAAGAGCGAGCCATCGGGCAGGACCACGGCGGCGCGGCCCGTATCCTTGAGCAGGCGAATGATGAGGGCGAGGAAGAGGTCGGCGGTTTCGCGGGTGCGGAAGGTGGGGAAGTTGTTCTCGATCCCGTCCTCCTCCTTGCCGCCGAAGGGCGGGTTGGACAGGACGATGTCGACCTTGTCCGCCTGTCCCCAGCTGACCAGTGGGCGGGCGAGCGTGTTGTCATGGCGTACCCAGGACGGCTCCTCCACCCCGTGCAGCAGCATATTGGTGACGCAGAGCATGTGGGGGAGCGGTTTCTTCTCGACGGCGCGCAGGGAGGCCTGCATCAGCGTCTCGTCCTCGGGGCGCTTGATGTGGGTATCGCGCATGTGGCGCATGGCGCAGGTCAGGAAGCCACCGGTGCCGCAGGCCGGGTCCATGAGGATTTCGCCGGGCTTCGGGTCCACCTGCTGCACCATAAAGGCGGTGACGGCGCGGGGCGTATAGTATTCGCCGGCGTTGCCCGCGTTCTGGAGGTCGTTCAGCAGCTGTTCGTAGATGTCGCCGAAGTGCTGGCGCTCGGACAGATTGTTGAAGTCGACCTCGTTGATCTTGTTGATCACCTGCCGCATGAGCTGGCCGGATTTCATGTAGTTGTAGGCGTCCTCGAAGACGTCGCGCACGACCTTGGCGCGGGGGCCTTTCTGGGGCGACAGGATCTTGAGGCGCGTGAAGAGCTCGTCATTGACGAAGGCCAGCAGGCTGTCGCCGGTGATGCCCTCGGGATCGGCCGCCCAAGAGCGCCATTGCAGGTCCTCGGGGATGGGCGAGGTGTAGTCGTCCAGCGTGATTTCCAGCGCCTCGTCCTGATCGTCCATGATCTTGAGGAAGAACATCCAGACCAGCTGCGACATGCGCTGCGCGTCACCGTCGACGCCGGTGTCCTTACGCATGATGTCCTGGATGGATTTGACGAGGTTGCGGACGGACATTGGTTAAGCACTTTCTTCGTAGAGCGCGGCCTGCATTTCATGCACGGCGCGGATGTAGTCCGGTTTCTTACCGAAAGCCCGGATCAGTTCAACCTCGGTGCCCATACCTGAGAAGGGATTGATTTTCAGGATCTTGGGGTCATCGATGCTGATGACGCCGTCGTCGGAGTATTTCTCGAGCAGGGCTTCGAGGACTGCACGTGCCTGTGGGCCGTATTTGGTGAAGACATCGCGTTTCTTGACGTTCTCGGCGCGCTCCTTGCGGGTCAGCGGCTTGGCATCGAAGGCGACGTGGCAGATCAGGTCGAAGGGATCGAGGTCGAGGCCCAGTTCGTCGGCGATCACGTCGAGGGGCAGCCCTTCTTCGGCCAGTTCTTCGATCAGGGCGTTCTTGCGCTCGGTCTGCTTCCAGCGGCGTAGAAAATCGTCGAGACTGGTGAAGTGCTGGCGCATGGCCTTGCGTGTGTAGTCGCGTAGGGACTCTGTCACGAGCTTCCCGTTTTCGTCGAGGTATTCGACGCGCTCGGCCACGATATCCGCCCCCACGCCGTCGATGTAGGCCTTGGGGCGCGGGCCGGTGCTGGTGTCGCTTGTGATGGTGACGTTGCGCGGATCGATCAGAACGGTCTCGTTCTCACCGATGTCATCCGGGATCGAGGTGTCATCATTGTTGGTTGGGGTCTCGTCCGGTGGGGTCACAGGATCGTCCGGCCCGGGCTGGTAGATCTGGACCGGTTCGCCGTCGAAGTCGGGATCGGCGAAGTGGCTCGACGCCCCACGGAAATCCATCAGCGTGAAGAACAGTTTACGGGTGTCCTCGTGCACGCGCGTTCCGCGCCCGACGATCTGCTTGAATTCGGTCATCGACCCGACTTCGCGATCGAGGACGATCAAGCGACAGGTCTGGGCATCGACACCGGTGGACAGCAGCTTGGAAGTCGTGACGATCACGGGGTAGGAAGCCTCGGGGTCGATGAAGTTTCCGAGTTGATCGATCCCTTCCTTGTCGTTCCCGGTGATGCGCATGACATAGCGCGCGTTTTTCGCGACGAGGTCGGCATTCTCGTTGATCAAGGCCTGCCTCATGCGTGCCGCGTGTTCCTGATCCACGCAGAACACAATAGTCTTCGCCATGGGATCTCCGCTTTCGCGCAGGAACTCGGTCACCTTCTTCGCGACGAGCTTGGTCCGGTCGTCCAGCACCACGGTTCGATCGAAGTCCTTGGCGTTGTAGATGCGATCCTCGACCTCCTCGCCGTCGCGATCCAACTGCCCCTTCTCGGGACGATACCCCTGCACGTCGCGGTCGATATGGACCTTGATGACCTTGTAGGGCGCGAGGAAACCGTCGCGGATGCCTTGCTTCAAGGTGTAGCTGTAGACCGGAGCGCCGAAGTAATCGATGTTCGAGGCGTATTCGGTTTCTTTCGGCGTCGCCGTCAGGCCGATCTGCACGGCGGATGAGAAGTGATCGAGGATCTCGCGCCAGGCTGAGTCCGCCGATGCGCTGCCCCGGTGACATTCGTCAATGATGATCAGGTCGAAGAAGTCCTTGGAAAATTCCCGGTAGATCTTCTGGCTCTCGTTCGGCCCGGTGATCGCCTGATACAGCCCAAGGTAAATCTCGTAAGACGAGTCGATCCGGCGCTTTTTGTCCAGCGCGAGGGGCACGCTTTCCTTGGTGCCGTCAGGACGCTCGATGGTCTTCGACTGCGTCGACAGTTTCGCCATCTTGCCGCTGAACGGCCGGAAATCGTTGACCATGGTCTGGTCGATCAGCACGTTGCGATCGGCCAGGAACAGCACACGTTTCCCCGGGAAGGCATTGCGAAAGCGCCAGATGATCTGAAACGCCGTATAGGTCTTGCCCGTCCCGGTCGCCATGACGAGCAACACCCGATCTTGCCCTTTGGCGATCGCCTCCATCGTCTTGTTGATGGCCTTGACCTGATAGTAGCGCGGCTCCTTGCCCGATCCGTCGTCGTGGTAGTCCTGAAGTGCAACTTGTTCTTCCGCGTCGGTCAGGCCCTTCCAAACCTTGTAGCGGTGCCAAAGCTCCTCAAGGCTGGGAAACTCATCCAATCCCAAGGTCTGTTCAACCTCGGATGACGTGCCCGTTCGGTCGTGGAAAACGAAGCCGTCACCATTCGAAGAAAACACGAACGGGATATCCAGCGTTTCGGCATAGCCCAGGGCCTGCTGTATCCCACCACCGATGGGTTGCTTGTTGTCCTTCGCTTCGATGATCGCGATTGGTATATTGGGCTTGGCAGAGAGGATGTAGTCAGCCCGTTTTCCCTCACCACGGCTGACCATCTTGCCCCGCACGATGATACGGCCTTTGGTGAAGCTGACCTCTTCGCGGATCTGGGTCGTGATGTTCCACCCAGCAGAGACAAGGGCCGGGGTGATGAACTTCGTGCAGATATCGCGCTCGCTCAAACTCCGCTTGTCCATCTGCCACACCCAACTGCTCACAAAAAGGAATATTGCCTGACGCTACTTTGCCAATGCATGCAGATGCAAGGAGCCGACAGAAAACCTCGTTTGCCTCGGATGTTCTAGTGGATTGAATCAGACAACTCGAACCGTCGTTCGCGGCTCATGCGAACTGCTCGCGTAGGGCTGCTAAGCGGACATTCGTGCCATTCTCCAAGGGTGCTCGGCCCTCGCTGCGACCGCGAAGATCATAGGCAGGTGGGCTTATTCCGTTGAAAAGCTCGTGCTTGATCGAGGTGCCTCTGGCTGATTCAATTCCCACACTGGGTTGGAGGATCGGCAATGATGGGACCGCGGCAGGAGGCGCAGCCGGCGCTGTTCTACGAGTTCTCGCTGGAAGATCATGTCCCGCCAGATCACCTTCTGCGCTCGATTGACCGGTTCGTGGATCTGTCCGGCATCCGCGCTTACCTTGCCGATTTCTACAGCCATACGGGTCGCCCGTCTGTCGATCCAGAGTTGCTGATCCGCATGCTGTTGGTGGGGTATTGCTTCGGCATCCGGTCGGAACGGCGGCTCTGCGAGGAGGTTCATCTGAACCTCGCATACCGGTGGTTCTGCCGCCTAGACCTCAGCGACCGGGTCCCGGATCACTCGACCTTTTCGAAGAACCGGCACGGCCGGTTCCGGGACAGCGAGCTGTTGCGGCATCTGTTCGAGACGACCGTGGCCCGGTGCATCGACGAGGGGCTGGTTAGCGGCCAGCGCATGGCAGTTGATGCCAGCCTTATCGAAGCGGATTCGAACAAGCAGAACTCATCGCCGAAGGAGGACTGGGACGTCGGGCAGATCGATCCCGCTGATGCGCCCCGGGCCGTTCGCGAGTATCTGGACGTGTTGGACGACGCCGCATTCGGCGCAGCAAGCGAGGTCCAGCCCAAGTTCACCTCGCATTCCGACCCGGCGAGCCAGTGGACCGCGGCCCGGAAAGGCCCGGCATTCTTCAGCTATTCTGACAATTACCTGATCGACACGGACCATGGTGTCATCGTGGACGTGGAGGCGACAAGGTCGATCCGGCAGGCCGAAGTGGGATCAACCAAGACCATGCTCAGGCGGGTGAAGGCCAATTTCGACCTTCACCCTGAACGCCTGATCGCGGACACCGCATACGGCACCGGGCCGATGCTGGGCTGGCTGGTCGATCGCAAGATCGCCCCGCATATCCCCGTCATCGACAAGTCGGGGCGCAATGACGGGATCTGGACCCGCGCCGACTTCGAGTGGGATGCAGAGAACGACAAATACATCTGCCCCGCGGGGCACGAGCTAAAGCAGTTCCGCCGAAACTATTCCGACTCCACCCGTGGACCGACCGGCAAGGGGACCGCCCGCTATCGCGCCCTGAAAGAGGTCTGCCAAGCCTGCCCATCCAAGGCCATGTGCTGCCCGAACGCGGATGCTCGCAAGATCACCCGCGAGGAACATGAAGACGCCCGACAGGTTGCCCGCGACATCTCCAAGACCGACCAATACCTGATCTCGATGAAGCTGCGAAAGAAGGTCGAGATGCTCTTTGCGCACCTCAAGCGAATACTCGGCCTGGGACGGCTCCGACTACGCTGCCCATGCGGCGCAAATGACGAATTCCTCCTCGCCGCCACCGCCCAGAACCTCCGCAAGCTGGCCAAGATCGTTCCCGCACCGCAGCAACCGCGGAAAGCCTGACAGGAAAGGCATTCACGGCCGTCTCAGGCGGGGAATTGCTGCGGTCGCGAGCAGGTGTTTTTCCACGGAATCGGCGGAGAGCCGACTTTAGCTGCGTCTGCGCAGATTCCGCGCCCGCATTACAAAAGCGGCCATTCAACCCTCAGCAGAGCAAACGATGGTCGTACTGCGAGACGTGCCCGGCCATTTGCGGCAGTTTATAATTGCCGCAGAGAATGTCCACTTTTGGGCCAAGAGCGAGTAACTTCACGGTTTTCGGACATTCTAGCCTTATATCGCACGCAAACTTGCCTTCTCGTGTCAAGCAAAGCCTGCTGGTTCCAACGAGTACGCGACGCAATCAGCCACTACGTGATCGGGTGCTGTCACCATTCGCTTGGTCGTGGCGTCAATTGAACAGACAGCCGCCAGGAACTGCAGTTCAATCGTTCGCCAGCCCCATCCGGTCGAGGGACGCGACAGCGGATTCCACTTGTTCCGCGACGTCACACAACCATCCGCGCATGCGCGTGGTGTCGATCTGAGACAGGTTCAGCGCGCCCGATGTCATGGCTTCAAGATTTTCCACCGCTTCGCGGAATTCTCCGCTCATGTCCCGCAGCAGGAACGCAATATTGTCCAGCGGCAAAAGCGCTTCAAAGGCGATTTCCTGGTCGGGTTCCTCGCCCACCGCGTGGCCCAGCATCCGCCAGTCCGCCAGCGGCAGCAGGACCGGTCCGCCCTCGCTCGACTGTGCAAATGTCGTGGTCAACACGATGCTCGAGCTGCTGAGCACATAGAGCTGGTCGGCCAACACGCCGCTCAGTGACAATCCCGGGGTTTCCTCCTTGGCGGTCGCTTCTTGTTCTACTTCTTCGGCCATTCCGGGCCCTCCTGTTCACGGGCGTCAGCCGTCGGCGGATTTTGCTGGGCTGTGCGTGGGCAGCATTGCTTCGAACGCAGTGTATTCCGGGTCAACTGTTTTGGGGCCATGCGGCTCGTTCCCGGAGATCAGGAGATCCTGTCGATACGGTAGCGTGTCCAACTCGATCGGCTTGCCGATCTGAACGCCGCTCTTTAACGCCTCGTGAGCCGGCGAAACGGCAACGTCACCCGTTGCCGGACGCCCGCGCAACTTGTGGGCAGGCAGCAACGGCCCCGTAGCGTCGGCACCGCTGACTCGCATCTTGCCTTGCGCTGAAGCCACCGTTTTCACGTTCGCTGTCGCCCGATAAGTGTGACCGACCTGCCGTTCGTGTCGCTTCGCCGGTTGCTTATCGCCTTCTAAATAGGCCCGTAAAGCTTCCACCAGATCCGGTTCTGGCATCGGAAGGTTTGTCATTTTCAAGCGCCGGGTTGGTCGCTTTGATACACTGGGCGTGGATCTGCGTTTTTCCACAGATGCCTCGCTGCGCGCCTTGTGGTCGACCAGGTGCTTGATGCCCTCGACGGTAATGCGGAAGCGTGCGGTGCGGCCGTCAGCCTGCCGTTCGACCAACCCTTCGAGGATTAGCAGCGTCAGTATGCGCGACAGGTTCGCAGTTTTCAGTTCCACCGCCTGCAGCAAGTCGGTGCGGGCCACCGCCTCGTTCTGGCGGTCGTACAGCGCCTGCAGAATCGCCGGAACATGCGCGCGCGTCAGCAGCCGCGCCTTGTCCGGGCGCATTTGCATGCCGATGGATACGCGGATCAAGTCCGACAGCGCGCGCAGTCGTTCGGCCAGATGGGCGCCCGACTCCTCTACCCCCGGCTGCGCGCTGACAGAGGGGCGTTTGCCCTGTTCTGCCCGTGCCGCGACGTCAAGGATCAGCCGGTGCCAGTGGCGCAGGTCGTCGTCCGCGCGCCGCTCCGACAACGCTAGCCAAGTCCAGCGCAGCAGCACCGAATAGGGTTTGGCGAAGTCTCGGGTTGCCTCGATATGGCGATCAATCTCTGACCGGGCGGCGAAGGCGTCTGCCTCTCCACGCGCGATATTCTCAAGCGTATTTGTCAAAGAAGCCTCCGAATGGATGAGAACAGCTTATATACGTTCATAACTGTTTACAACTCTTTATCACTACTGTGGTTTTTCGCCTTCAGTGTAAAATGAACTAAAGCGTCGCGACGTCAATGTGTCATTTTCCGTGAATTTCAGCGGCTTGGCCGCACCCGGCAAGATATAGCCGATCAAAGCGTTTTTGGACGGTCCGGCCTGTTTCAATCTCTGTTGCACCACAACCGTCCGCGTGTTGTTGGTGGTCTGTAGCACTGCCGCCCGCGCGGTATGTTCCCGGATGGTTGATCCCTCGCCCATCGACGGCACGATCACGAGAGAGGCATCACAGGCCTCCAAAAGCGCAAGGCGGTTCACATGACAGAAATCGAGGCAGATCATGAAGACGATCAACTCGTCCTCGGCCAGCAGCAGTTGCACGGTCTCGCCGGGCTCGATGTCCTCGGCCCCGCCTTCGGAGGTACCCCGTTCCATGTAGGCCAGGCATTTGTCGAAGCAGAGAATCCGTTCGCCCCGGCCATCTAGCACCTCCCCCCGGTTGCGGAACCGCTTGTCGCCCTCCACATGCCATGACCCGGCGACCACCACTGCCGGACGATCACCATCCAGAGGTTTATCTCGCAACAGGCGGCGCACCTGCTCGACCCGGTCCGGCGGCATCGTCAGTTCCGGCCAGACAAGCGTGTCACACCCAGCCGCGACTGCTTCCCGGCATTGGTCGGTCACCGCCTGTTCCTGTTGCGGATCGGCGGTCAGCCCAGTCACGATAAAGTTGCCGGGAGCGTTGATCTCGCTTGGCCGCGTCTCAAGCTGCAGGTCCGAGAAGACCGCAGCACCGACCTTGCGTGTCGACGGCAGGTGACCTGGAGTGAGTCCGACGTCGGGATGCACATTCAGGGCCAGCCGCACACCGTCATGCTGCACCGGAGCTATCCGGTGATAGAGCAACCCCCGCCGGGACAACCCCTGTCCTGTCATATGCTCGGGATCCCCGGTGATCTTGCGGCAGGGCAAAACGAAATAGCCTGACTTAGTTTCGAATTCGTCCAGCAGCTCGGGCATGATCACGTACGGTTCCTGAAACAGTTTTTCGTCCAGCATCCGCATCGCGAGGAAAGCGGCGTCAAAAATTTCTTCGACCGAAACGCTGTCGAAATCTGGCCAGAACGGGCCGTTGGGGGTATCCAATCCGAGGCCGATCTGCTGAACCCTGGTGTCGATATCTTTTTCAACATAACGATCGACCCGGTTGATCCGCAGCGCCTCTGCGGCTTCGGACAAGGCGCGAAAGAGCCGTGCCAGCAGGTCGCGCGCGACACTCTGCTCGCCATCCCAGTGGTTCCAAGCCTCCAGCGCGGCGATTTCCCGCACTGTGTCGACAAAAGCCCTGTGACCCGCCGCCTTCCCCGTCCTGCAAAACCGCCTCACTCTAAATGACTTAAATCCAACCCACGCCACGCCAAAGCCTCAGCATAAGGAGCTTAATACAAATACTCCCGCAAAAAGAGCTTCTTCGCAAGTCAGGTATATCATGTTGGACCTGTCACGTAGTTGTGCCGCCCCAAGTGCTCGTTTAGGCCACTTTCCGTTCGAAGGCGACCGGGCTTTTCCAACCCAATGCTGAGTGCCTTCGACGTGGATTGTAGAAGCCATTGATGTATTCGACGATCGCCATCTCGGCTTGCCGCCTAGTTGCCCATGGCCGCTGCCAAATCAGCTCGGCCTTGATGGTTTTGAAAAATGTCTAAACGGCCGCATTGGTCCGCACTGCTGACCTTGGCCTGCCAGACCATGCTGCACGATGGCATGAATGGCCGGCTTGGTGAAGCTGCATTGCCGCATCGCATCTGACGGCGGAGGTCGGCTCAGGGCCGTCAGCAACGGAATCGCTTAGAGTTTACTGGCCGAGATCATACCCTAAACCTTGCCCCCTTTCATCATGCGGATAACGGGATATCTCAGGTAGAACAGGGCGTATGCGGAGAAGCCCATAAGGGCAAACGGAAGAAAGCGGATGAAGAGGACAACGAAGCCTCCTCGACGCCCGCCAGAGCCAGAAGTAGCCTCAGACATTCCGGCAACGCGCTCTTCCCAACCACCCAAGAGGTGAACTCCTGCAGCAAACACATAGATGCCGCAAAGAACCGCGGTAAGCACTATCGCGCGTTTGAGGCCTTCCGGAAACCACTTCTTATCGACCTCGAAAACAAGGCCGCTCGCCATCATGAAAATGAAGCCCACCGTGACGTAAGTGGCTGAAAACATATCAAGTGCCCCTATTCTTTTTCGCGGATTGGCTAACCAAGAAAAAAGGGGAGTTCAACCAGAGTTCGTTCTTACTTGGGCTGTGTTCGCATAGATCTACAAAGTTGCGAGTGTCCGACGTCGCCACCTGCGGGGCATCTGAATGGATTTTACACTTGAGGGTTTGCCTTCAACGACCGGTTCAGGGAAGCTGCGATGCAGCAATGAGCAGCTTAATCAGTGTCCGGTTTGGGCCGTCTCTGCCTCATACGGCAGGCCGGATCATCTTGATGCTGCGTCGCATCCGAGGTCAGCAACGAGCCCAATTAGACTGAGGCCGACGGTGCCCGTTTTGCACATGCAGCGAAGCACTCGGCGTCGTGACCGGCCCTGAGCGGCAAGGTGCCCTTTTGGCAGGAAGCGGCGACTCTCGCGCCCAGCTCTTTCATTCAACCTTGAACGGATGCACGGTGCGACTGCGCGGAAGCTTCTGGCACCACGCCGCGCCACATTCTCGCGGCCTACGAATCCGCGACCCGACAAAACGCAGCTGTCATGGCAAAAGGATTGCATTCATTAGTGAAACTGCGCGATAGGCCCAATGAATCTGAGGCAGGATAGATGCGCATGCATGGAAAGGTGAAGTGGTTTTCGGAGAGTAAGGGATTCGGATTTATTACACAGTCGCTCGATGATGATTTCCAAGATTATTTCTTCCATATAACCGACGTGATTGGACCCGATACCCCTCGACCAGGCGACATCGTAGCTTTCTCATTGAAGCCATCCAAGAGAGGCAAAGCAGCGGCCGAGGTTCGGATCGTAGAAACAGCTGTTGCGCGAGCCAGAGAGGAGCAGGATGAACGCAGAGAACGTCGATCAAGAGACGATCGCGTCAAATGTGTATCGTGCGGAAAGCGCATGGTGCCGCGCCTGCAATTCAAGGATGGCGAGCCCCATGCCCGCATCTGTCCCTTTTGCATGGCATCGCAGGAGGAAGAAAAAGCTTGCTTCATCGCCACGGCTGTATTCGGCGATGAAGCGGTTGATTGCGGCCTGCAGGTCGATGACCGAGTGGAACACGCCGTGCTTGTGTCTGCGCCGGGTTAGTTTGGCAAAGAACCCCTCCACCGCGTTCAGCCAGGATGACGATGTCGGGATGAAGTGGAACGTCGAGCGCGGATGCCGTACCAGCTAGGCCCGCACTTTGGAAGGTTTGTGGGTACAGTAGTTGTCGAGGACGACGTGGATGGCCTTGCCCTTGGTGACGTCCCGTTCGATCTGGTTCAGGAACCGGATGAACTCCTGATGCCGGTGGCGCTGCATGTTCTGGCCGATGATCGATCCGTCTAGCACTTTGAGCGCCGCGAAGAGCGTGATCGTGGGTCATGGTCGGGCCGCGCCCTTTCTTTAGTGGCAGGCCGGGCTGGGTTCGGTCAAGCGCCTGTACTTGCGACTTTTCATCCACCGACAGCACAACCGCATGGGCGGGTGGCGCGACGTAGAGCCCAACCACATCGTGCAGTTTCCCGGCGAAGGCCCGGTCGTTCGGCAGCTTGAACTGACGCCAGCGGTGCGGGCTCAGCCCATGCGCCTTGCCCATCCCCCGGATCGTGCAATGCGTCGCCTCATGCGGCTGCGGTTCCTGGGTCAAGCGGATCACTTCGCCCACCTTCTCGTCCGGCGCCCTAGGAGTTCCCCGCGTCGTGTCTTCTCCCGCAGCAGCCCCTCCAAGCCTTCGGCTAAAAAACGTTCTTGCCATCGCCACACACAGGTCTTGGAGTTTGCCGTGGTTGCCATGATCGACGTTGTTCCGGCACCGTCAGCGCTCAGAAGTACAATGCGGCAGCGCCGGACATGCTTCTGGGGCGAAGAAGGGTGCGAAAAGACCGCCTCAAGCCGGGATCGATCCCTACTTGAGACCGAGAAAGAAATTCCTGTGTGCATCAGGATGACTCGTACAGCCAACGCCAGAATGGAATCCCAATTCGGCCTCCTTCGTCGCGTTCAATCCACTAGAGCTATCATTTGGCATGGATCTGACGGCCAAGTCGGCTTCACGCCTTGGGACCTCCGCAAACTTACGGAAATGGTTCGCGTTTGGTTCAAAATTTCGGCGCTGCGTTGCTAGGCGCTGAGATTAATCTTTGCCCCCAAAACGTGAAATCTGCACCCGCGTTTTCCATACGCATTACATACGTCAGCGGACACGAGACGCTAAACTATTGATTTAATGGCGCACCCGATAGGATTCGAACCTATGGCCTCTGCCTTCGGAGGGCAGCGCTCTATCCAGCTGAGCTACGGGTGCTTCGCGGCTGTCTATAACCGCTCGCCCGCACCGCCGCAATGGGGTGCGGGCGCAAAAGCGTCAGGGCTTTTTGCCCTGCGCCAACATGGTCATCTCCGGGATCATCGCACCGACGCTCACGTCCTGGAAGCCCGCCGCGGCCAGCGCCCCTTCCAGCCAGCCCACATCCAGCGAGCGCGCCTCGGGGGTAAAGGCCGTGTGCTGCAACTGCCAGAGAGCGGCAAGACCGGGGCCGGTGCGGTCCTCGTTGACGATGAAATCATGGATCAGCACCATACCGCCGGGGTTGAGCACCTTGAAGGCCTGCGCGATGAGCCCGGCGTGGGTCTCCCCGGGGACGCCGGAAAAGAGGTATGACATCAACACCACGTCCTGCCCCTCGGGCCAGGGCGTTTCCAGCGCGTTGCCGTCCAGGTAGCTGATCCGGTCCGACAGGCCCGCCTTTTCGACGTAGCCCCGTCCCAGCGCCGCGACATTGGGAAACTCCAGCACCGTGGCTTTCAGCCCGGGGTTCTTCTGGCAGAGGGTGATGTCGAAGGCCGCCGTGCCACCGCCCACGTCCAGCATCTTTGTCTTGCCGGTCAGGTCCAGCGAGCGGGCCAGTTGCCGCGCCGGGCCAAGCGAGCCGGCATGCTGGCTTTCGGAATAGAGCTTTGCCTCGTCCGGATCCGAGAACCAGTCGGCATAGGACGCGGTGTCCTCATCGCTCATTTCGCCCGACAGCGCGCCCTCCAGCTGTTCCATCAGCGGGTACATCTGCTTGCCGACCTGCAGGCGCAGGTAATCCGAGAAATCGTATTTCGCCCCCTGGACCAGAAAGGCCTCGGCGGCGGGCGCGTTGGAAAAGCACCCCTCCTCGACCGCCACCAGCCCCATGCCCGCCAGCGCCGTGAGCAGCGTCATCGCGCGGTCCTCGTGCATCTCGGCGGCCTTGGCCAGCTCTCCGGCCGTCATGGCGCCCTTGGCGAGATGGGTAAAGACCTCGAGCTCGAGCGCGGCGAAAAGCGCCTTCGAGCCCATGAATCCAAATGCGATCTGCGAAATCTCGTCGGCTTCGGTCAAAAGGGGCATGCGGGTCTCCGGGTTGTTGCGTCCCGTGCAACCTGCCAAGATGCGCCCCGGAATTGAACCGCCTGCCGGGAAAATAACCCCTTCCGCTGCGGCACTGCCCCTTTTTGGGGCGTTCAGCCGAACAATTCGTGCGCCAGTTCCAGCGCGTCGACCAATGCGTCGATCTCGCCCTCGGTGTTGTAGAGGCCCATCGAGGCGCGGCAGGTGGCCGTCACCCCCAGGTGATCCATCAGCGGCCCGGCGCAATGATGGCCCGCGCGCACCGCCACGCCCTTCTTGTCGAGAATGGTGGAGATGTCATGCGCATGCCCTGCCCCCTCCATCGTGAAAGAGAAGATCGCCGCCTTGTCCGGTGTCGTGCCCTGCACGCTGAGCCAGTTCAACCCGCCCAGTTTCGACACCGCGTAGTCGCGCAGGCGGGCCTCATGCGCGGCGATGTTCTCCATCCCCAAGCCCATCATGTAGTCCAGCGCCACGCCCAAGCCGATCTGCTGGACGATGCCGGGCGTGCCGGCCTCGAACTTCATCGGCGGGTCGTTCCAGGTGACTTCGTCCTTGTGGACCTCGCGGATCATGTCGCCGCCGCCCAGGAAGGGGCGCATCTCATCCATGCGGGCGCGCCTGATCCAGATCGCACCGGATGCGGAAGGACCGTACAGCTTGTGCCCGGTGATGGCGTAGAAATCGCAGCCGATCTCCTCGACGTTGACCGGCATGTGCACCGCCGCCTGAGAGCCGTCGACCAGCACCGGCACGCCCTTCTCGCGCGCGCCGTCGCAGATCGCCTTCACATCCACCACGGTGCCCAGGACGTTCGACAGATGCGTGACGGCAACCAGTTTTGTCTTCGGCCCGATGGCATCCACCACCTTCTGCGGATCGAGGTAGCCTGTGCTGTCCACATCCACCCACTTGATCTTGACGCCCTGCCGTTCGCGCAGGAAATGCCAGGGCACGATATTGGCGTGGTGTTCCATCACCGACAGGACGATTTCATCCCCCGATTCTAGGTTCGGCATGGCCCAGCCATAGGCGACAAGGTTGATCCCCATGGTCGTGCCGGTGGTATAGACGATCTCCTCGGGGTCCTTGGCGCCCAGGAAACGCGCCACGGTCTCGCGCACGCCCTCGTATTTCTCGGTCGCCAGGTTGGACAGGTAATGCAGGCCCCGGTGGACGTTGGCGTATTCCTCGGCATAGCCGCGCGTCACCGCGTCGATCACCACCTGCGGCTTCTGCGCCGAGGCGCCGTTGTCCAGGTAGACCAGCGGCTTGCCGTTCACCTCGCGTGCGAGGATCGGAAAATCGGCGCGGATCGCCTCGATATCATACATTGTCCAACATCCCTTCCGGTGTGACCCCGGCCAGGGTCAGTATCAGCGAGACCGCAAAGGCCATCGCAAGCATGCCCAATACCAAGACGGCCAGAGCACGCAAGAGGCTGCGCAATTCATGCGCCTCGTCCAGGAAATTCACCGCGATCCAGACGCCAAGCGCGGTTGCGCCCATCGTCACCAGCCCCGCAAGCGCCAGCGAGACCGGCACCACCAGCAGCGTCGCGGCCTGCACCAGCACCCGCAGACCCTGCATCCAGATCATCAACAGCGCGATTTCCTCGACCCGGGCGCGGCCGCCGAACAGCCGCCCCATCCAGGTCAGGGCCAGGATCGTCGCCACTAGGGCCAGGCCCTGCATGACCAGGAAACTGACCGGTCCGCCGATGAATCCCGGCGCACCTGTCGGATCCAGCAGGATCGACAGGCCAAAGAGCAGCGCGTTCAGCACCACCACCAGCGCAAAGCCCGTCAACAGCGCCTCGCGGTTGGGGCGGATCGACAACAGCAGCGCCGCGACCTCGCGCGGGTTCGTGACGCTTTGCAGCGCCAGTTTCAGGAACCCGTCCAAGGTCACGCCGGTTCCGCCCCGGCGTTCAGGCGCCGCGCCTCGCGCAACCCGCTGCTCCAGAACCACAGGAAGGCGGCGAACCACAGGATGCCGACCAGCGTCAAGGCCCCCCCCGGCCCGATGAACCCGGCCACCAAGCCATTGAGAAGCGCCAGCGGCGAGGCCGCCAGCAGTGCCCAGAACAGCGCCAGCCGCGTGCCGTAGCCGTCGATCGGACGGCCAAGGGCACGCGCGACCAGCTGGCTCAGCCCCGCGATCAGGTAAAAGATCAGCGGCAGAAAGATCAGCGTCGCCAGCAGCGCGCCGCCAAGGGCAGGCTGCAGTTCGGTGTCTTCCAGGTGCGCCTCGCGGGCGAGGCGCGGCCATTGCGCGACGAACATCACGCCGCAGGCCCCCATCAGGTAGGCCAGCGCGCGCGGCTCATGCGCTCCGCGCGCCAGAAGCGCGCGCAGCACCTTGCCCGGCCCGCGATAGCTGGCCGCGATATCCGTCGTGACGCTCACGGCTCAGCCGCGCCGCCGCGCCAGCCAGCCAGCGACCCGTTCCACCAGGTCTTCCTGAAGGCTCTCGTCCTCGACCTCCTGCACCGCCTCGGCGATGAAGGCGATGGTCAGCAGGTCCTCGGCGGTGCCGCGCGGCACGCCGCGCGCCCGCAGGTAGAACAGCCCGTCCTCGTCGATCGCGCCGCTGGTCGAGCCATGCGAACAGGCCACGTCATCGGCGTAGATCTCGAGTTCAGGCTTGGCGAGGAACTGGCTGTCCTCGTCCAGCAGCAGCGACTGGCTGATCTGGTAGCCGTCGGTCTTCTGCGCGTCGGGTTTCACCAGGATCTTGCCCTGGAAGACGCCGGTTGCGCCGTTGCGCAGCACCTTCTTGAACACCTGGCGGCTTTCGCAGTTCACCGCGTCGTGGGTGACAAAGACCGTGTCGTCATGGTGGAAATCGCCGTCGCCCATGCAGGCGCCCGCGACATGCGCCACCGCATCGTCACCGGTGAATTCCACGACCACCTCGTTCCTGGTCATGGCGCCGTTAACAGAGAGCGTGAAGCTCTTGAAAACGCTCTCCTTCTCCAGCCGGGCAAAGACATGGGTCGCGGCGCGGCGCTCATGGTCGCGGCCCTGCGCACGGATGTGATGCAGGCGCCCGCCCTCGGCCAGGTCGACCTCCATGCACTTGTTGAAGCGCGCGGCGGCGGGTCCGTTTTCAAGGATCGTCGCCTCGGCGCCCGCGTCCACCTTGATGACATGATGCAGGATCGCGTCGGAAGTGTCCGAGACGTGGCGGTAGATCAGGCTGATCGGCTTCGACGGCTTGCCGGTCACATGGATCAGCAGGCCGTCGGTGGCGAAAGCGGTGTTCAGCGCGGCCAGAGGACGCGCCACCGGGTCCTGCCCGCGCGCCTCAAGAACGCCGTACAAGTCTTTGGCCCAATGAATATCTTTCGCCTCGGCCAGCCGGTCGATCGTGACACCCTCAAGGCTCGGGTCATCGGACTCCTCGGCGGAAAAAACACCATCGACAAAGACCAGTTTCAGCCGGTCCCGGCTGTCGAACAGCGGCGTCTCGTCGGTTTCCAGAACCCGCGCGGCAGGTGCCTCTGCGCTGACCAGTGTGTCGGGCCGGGTGAACTTCCAGTATTCGTCACGCGCATTGGGCAGGCCCATCGCCCGCAGCCGCGCCAGCGCCTCACGTCGCGCGGGCTCGGCCCAGCCGCCCTCAGGCAGGCTCAGCGCCGCGATCCGCGCCTCTGTTGCGTCCTGTTTCGCCTGCGGCAAAGCCATTACGCCACCTCCTCGAGGATGTCCGCATAGCCGTTCTGCTCGACTTCCAGGGCCAGCTCGGGGCCGCCTGTCTTGATGATGCGGCCATTGGCCATGATGTGCACCACGTCCGGCTTGATGTGGTCCAGAAGGCGCTGGTAGTGCGTGATGACCAGGAAACCCCGGCCCTCGTCACGCAGCGCGTTCACACCGTCGGCCACCAGCTTCATGGCGTCCACATCCAGGCCCGAGTCGGTCTCGTCCAGGATGCACATCTTGGGTTCCAGCATGGCCATCTGCAGGATTTCGTTGCGCTTTTTCTCGCCGCCCGAGAAGCCGACATTGACGGGACGCTTGAGCATTTCGGCGTCGATCTTCAGATCCTTCGCACGGGCGCGGATCACCTTGAGGAACTCGGCCGAGGACATCTCCTCCTGCCCGCGCGCCTTGCGCTGCGCGTTCACGGCGGTGCGCAGGAAGGTCATGTTGCCCACCCCGGGGATCTCGACCGGGTACTGGAACGCCAGGAAAAGGCCCGCGGCGGCGCGTTCCTCGACTTCCATGTCCAGCAAGTCCTCGCCCAGCAACGTTGCAGAGCCGTCCGTCACCTCGTACCCGTCGCGGCCCGACAGGACGTAGGACAGGGTCGACTTGCCCGAGCCGTTCGGTCCCATGATCGCGTGCACCTTGCCCGCCTCGACGGTCAGGTCGACGCCCTTGAGGATTTGCTTGTCCTCTTCTTCAAGTTTGACGTGCAGGTTCTTGATTTCCAGCATTTTCTTTCCTTTCACTCGACCTGGCACCACAGGATCTGACGATCTGAACCGCGGTGCCCTTGGCCGGCTCCATCAGCATGTTGTTGAATATTTCATTGACCGGGTCGACGCCCGCATTCGCGTTCCCCCTGGGCGCTTACCACATCCACCAGCCGCAGTTCTGCGGCAGCAAGAGAGGTGTCACGCAACGCCGGACGTCCAGCGCGCTCCAGACATCCAGCCCGGGCAAAAGCGGCGGGTCAAAGCGCGGACCGGCGGCCAACGCCGGTTCCTGCCAACCGACACCGCTGACCAGCATCATGATGCCGGCCAGCAGCAGAACGGCCTTGCCCGCGCCGCGCAGGCTCACCCCACCGATCCTTCGAGCGAGATGGCGACAAGCTGTTGCGCTTCCATTGCAAATTCCATCGGCAGTGCCTGCAGCACGTCGCGGCAGAACCCGTTGACCACCAGTGCCACGGCTTCTTCCTCGTCCATGCCGCGCTGGCGGCAATAGAACAGCTGGTCGTCATCCACCTTGGACGTCGTCGCCTCGTGCTCCACCCGGCTCGAGTTGTTCTTGACCTCGATATAGGGAACCGTGTGCGCCCCGCATTTGTCCCCGATCAGCAGAGAGTCACACTGGGTATAGTTGCGCGAGTTCTTTGCCTTGGGGTGCATCGACACCAGCCCGCGATAGGTGTTCTGCGCCACGCCAGCCGAAATCCCCTTGGACACGATGCGCGAGCGCGTGTCTTTCCCGAGGTGGATCATCTTGGTGCCGGTATCGGCCTGCTGATGGTTGTTGGTGATGGCGATGGAATAGAACTCGCCCTGGCTCTCGTTGCCGCGCAGGATGCAGGACGGGTATTTCCAGGTCACGGCAGAGCCGGTTTCCACCTGCGTCCACATGACCTTGGCCCGGTCGCCACGGCAATCCGCGCGCTTGGTGACAAAGTTGTAGATGCCGCCCTTGCCCTCTTCGTTGCCGGGGTACCAGTTCTGCACCGTGGAATATTTCACCTCGGCGTCTTCCTCGACGATGATTTCCACCACGGCCGCGTGCAGCTGCGCGGTATCGCGCTGAGGTGCGGTACAGCCTTCGAGGTAGCTGACATAACTGCCCTTGTCCGCGATGATCAGTGTCCGTTCGAACTGCCCGGTGTTTTCCGCGTTGATGCGGAAATAGGTCGACAGCTCCATCGGGCAGCGCACGCCCGGCGGGACGTAGACAAAGGACCCGTCCGAGAACACGGCCGAGTTCAGCGTCGCGTAGAAGTTGTCCGAGACCGGCACGACCGAGCCCAGGTATTTCTTGACCAGCTCGGGATGCTCGCGGATCGCCTCGGAGATCGAGCAGAAGATGACGCCGGCCTTCTTCAGCTCTGCCTGGAAGGTCGTGCCCACCGACACGGAGTCGAACACCGCGTCCACGGCGACCTTGCGATCACTGTTGCGCCCGTCCGCCGGCATGGCCTCGGCCCCCTCGACACCCGCCAGGATCATCTGTTCCTTCAGCGGAATGCCCAGTTTTTCATAGGTTTCCAGAAGTTTGGGATCGACCTCGTCCAGCGACTTGGGCTTTTCCATCATCGACTTGGGGCGGGCGTAGTAATACTGCTCCTGGAAGTCGATTTCCGGGTAGTCGACCATCGCCCAGTCGGGCTCTTTCTTCTGCAGCCAGCGTTCATAGGCCTGCAGCCGCCAGTCGGTCATCCACTGGGGTTCTTCGTTCTTTTCCGAGATCAACCGCACGATGTCCGGCGTCAGCCCCTTGGGGGCGTATTCCATCTCGATGTCGGTTTCCCAGCCGTGCTTGTAGGTGCCAACGGACTTGACGGCATCCACCGTCTCCTGGTCGACACCCTCTTTTACCGTCACGTCTTCAAAAGCCGCCATCGGGTTCCCTTCCTTTCACGCGGCCCGTGCCCGGTGCCGCTGGTACTTGTCGATCCATGCCGCGCAGAACCGCGTCACGTCTTCTTCGGTGGTCTGCAGACCCAGGCTCACCCTGATGGCGCCGCCCGAGGTCGCGTCGTCGTATCCCATCGCCTCCAGAACCCGGCTGCGGCGAACCTTGCCGCTGGAACAGGCCGAACCGGCGCTCACGGCAAATCCCGCCAGGTCCATCTGCATCACCTGCGTTTCGCCCTTCCACCCGGGGGTCGCGAAACAGCTGGTATTCGGCAAACGGGGCGAATCTTTCCCGACAAAAATAGTTACGTCAGAAGAAGCCTCAAGAGATTCTTCTAGAATGTTTCTAAGTTTTTCCACCCGCGCCCAGACCCCGGACGCCACGTCACGCTGTGCCGCCTCCGCCGCCGCACCGAATCCGGCGATGCCGATGACATTCTCGGTGCCGCTGCGCCGCCCCATCTCCTGACCGCCGCCACGCAGGATCGGCAGAGGATCGTCGCGGGTGAAATTGATCAGGGCGCCCACACCCTTGGGCCCGCCGATCTTGTGCGCCGACAGGATCATGTAGGACGGCTTGCCGCCCTCGGGGTAACGCACCGGCATCTTGCCCGCCACCTGGGTGATGTCGCAGACCACAGCCTGCCCGTCACGGTTCGCCACCACGGCGCGGTCCGGCTGCATGATCCCGGTCTCGCTGTTGGCGGCAGAGATCGCCAGCAACCCGGCATCCTCCCCACCCTCGCTCCAGGCCAGCAGGCAGTCATGCTCCGTGGGTAGCGCGGCAAAGCGCCCGCCGTACCGGTCCTTCTGGGCCACCGCCAGCGCCGCCGCCTCGGTCGCCGAGCCGGTAAAGACCACCTGGCTGGCCATGCAGCCCACCAGCTGGGCCACCTGCGCCCGCGCCGCCTCGACCACCCCCTTGGCCGCGCGTCCTTCAGCATGGACAGACGAAGGGTTTCCGACCACGTCCATCGCCCGCAGCATGGCCGCGCGGGCCTCGGGGCGCAGTGGCGTCGTCGCGTTATGATCCAGGTAGACCCGGCTCATGACATTCCCCACGGGGCGGCAGCCCCCTGCTTCTTTGGTTTGGAAATACCTCGGGGTCTGGGGCAGAGCCCCAGCCGGCGGCGGCAGCCGCCTTCACCTGCGCGCCGCAGGCGCTCCGCTGGCTCACGCCTTGTCATCATCGACCACGGAAAAGATCGAGGGCACCGCCGGACAGGGGGCCAGCGTGTTGTCCACCACGTCCGACAGCCGAGTCTGGTGCAGGAAGACGTAGACATGCGCCGAGAGGCTCTGCCACAGGCGGTTGGTCAGCGATTGCGCCCGGCTGCCGGACAGCGCGCCCGAGGCGCCCGCCCCCTTGTGCATCGCGTCCACGGTTTCATCCACGGCGGCCAGCACATCGACCACGCGGATCTCGGTCGGTGGGCGCGACAGGCGATAGCCGCCGCCCGGGCCACGCACCGACTCGACCAGGCCCGCCCGCCGCAGCTTGACGAACAACTGTTCGAGATAGGGCAAGGAAACGTCCTGCCGGCGCGAGATATCGCCCAGCGTCACCAGGTCCCCGGCCGGCTGAAGCGCGATATCCGCCAAGGCGACCATCGCATAGCGTCCCTTTGTGCTCAGTTTCACGGCGTTTACGCCCCCAGGTACCGCGGCAATTGACCTTGACCGCCACATTGCCTATCTGCTTCGCAGCCCGGACCACGCCCGAACCGATTTAGAACTCTTCTAAAGAAGCCGCGTGTTTTGGTCAAGAATTTCAGGCACGCCGCGGTCACGCGCCCGTCGCCACTGTGAAGGAGCTGTTCCGCCCCATGCCCGAGGTCATCTTTCCCGGACCCGAAGGCCGTCTCGAAGGCCGTTACCACCCGCAAAAGGACCGCGATGCGCCGATTGCCATCGTGCTGCATCCGCACCCGCAGTTCGGCGGGACCATGAACAACAAGGTTGTCTACAACCTGCACTACGCCTTTTACAACATGGGCTTTACCGTGCTGCGGTTCAATTTCCGCGGCGTGGGCCGGTCCCAGGGCGAATACGACCAGGGCGTGGGCGAACTTTCCGACGCCGCCTCGGCGCTCGACTACCTGCAGTCGATGAACCAGAACTCGAAACACTGCTGGGTCGCGGGGTTCTCCTTCGGCGCCTGGATCGGGATGCAACTGCTGATGCGCCGCCCCGAGATCACCGGCTTTGTCTCGGTCTCGCCGCCCGCCAACATGTATGATTTCTCGTTCCTGGCGCCCTGCCCCTCTTCGGGTCTGATCATCAACGGCGCCGCCGACCGCGTCGCCCCGCCCGCGGACACCCGCGCGCTGGTGTCGAAACTGCACGAGCAGAAGGGCATCCAGATCACCCATGAAGAGGTCGAAGGCTCTGGCCACTTCTTCGAGGAACCGCATATGGAGACGCTTATGGACAGTGTCTCGACCTATGTGAAACGCCGCCTGACCGAGAACACCCGCTAACCGGAGGCCCGCATGTCCGTCGTCGACGACCTCGCAGACAAGCTTGCCCGCGATACGATCAAGGCGATGGACGCCCTGGGGGATGAGAACCTGCCGGAACAGGTCGCCAAGGTGCTGGGGGCCTCGTCCCCCTCCTCCGAGGAGATCTTTCGCGCCGCGGTCCGCATCCGCCTTGCCGAGCGGCGGGCTCGGAATTTTCTGAACGATCACGTCCAGCGGGCGCTGGACGCGAAAAAACGCGGCGACGCGGCGCCCCAGGCGCTGGCACCCGGCGCCGACAACGAGAACCTGTGATTGCCAGGTACGGCTTAAGGTTTTGAATTCAAAACCTTGCGCGCCGTTATCAACCCCTTGAATGCGGTACTGTCGAACCGGGGCTCTGCCCCGGACCCCGGAGGTATTTTTTGGCCCAAAGAAACAGGGGGCGCAGCGACCTGTTCGTCGCCGTGGATCGGAGTCGCGAGGTCTCAGCTGGGCGTGATCACCCAGCGCGTCCCGAGATCGGCAAGCCCGGCGCGGATCAGGTCTGACAGAACGTCCAGGTCGACTTTCGACAGCGCGCCGAGGTAGAGGCAGGACTTGCCCAGGCGGTGCGGCCCCAACCGTGACAGGATCTCTTGGAAGTCCGCGTAGCCGGGCATGATGTAGACCACCATGTTGGCCTTGCGCGGTGCAAAGCCGGTGGCAAGGCTCTGGCCGGAATGCCCGCTGGCGTAGGTGTAGTCGTAGCGCCCGTAGCCCAGGATCGATGTCCCCCAAAGCACCGGCTGCCAGCCCGTCACCTCGCGGAAGAGCGCGTCCAGAACGCCTGCGTCCTCGCGGCGGCGCGCCGGTTCGACAGTGTCAAGGAAGGCCGCGACCGAGGTCTTTGAGGACTGTGTCATCCGGTCTGCCATGCCCGCACCTCAGAAGTGGATCGCCCGACCCCAGGCGTCCAGAACGGATTCGTGCATCATCTCGCTCAGCGTCGGATGAGGGAAGACCGTCTGCATCAGGTCCGCCTCTGTCGTCTCCAGCTGGCGGCCGACGACGTAGCCCTGGATGAGTTCCGTCACCTCGGCGCCGACCATATGCGCGCCGAGCAGTTCGCCCGTCGTGGCGTCGAACACTGTCTTGACCAGCCCCTCCGGCTCTCCAAGCGCGATGGCCTTGCCATTGCCGATGAAGGGGAAGCGGCCGACCTTGACGTCATGCCCCTTGTCCTTGGCCTGCGCCTCGGTCAGCCCGACGCTGGCAACCTGCGGCTGGCAATAAGTGCAGCCTGCGATGCTGTCGGGGTCGACGGCATGTGGATGCTGCCCGGCGATCAGTTCGGCCACCATGACGCCCTCGTGGCTGGCCTTGTGCGCCAGCCAGGGCGCGCCCGCCACGTCGCCGATGGCATAGAGCCCCTCGGCCCCGGTGCGGCAGAAGGGATCGGTCACAACATGGGATTTCTCCACCCGGACGCCCAGATCCTCGAGTCCCAGCCCTTCTACATTTCCAACAATACCCACAGCCGAAATCACCGTATCCACGGTGATTTTTGACTTTTCCCCATTTTTATCCACATGCGCGACAACCGAGGCCCCGCCGCGCTCCAGCTTTTCGACCTTCGCACCTTCGTGGATGGTCATGCCCTGTTTTTCGAACTGCTTTTTCGCAAAAGCCGCGATCTCGGCATCCTCGACCGGCAGGATGCGGTCCATGACCTCGACCACCGTCACCTCGGCGCCGAGAGTCTGGTAGAAACTGGCGAACTCGATGCCGATGGCGCCCGACCCGATCACCAGCAGTTTCTTCGGCATGTGCGGCGGGACAAGCGCGTGCTTGTAGGTCCAGACCTGTTTTCCGTCCGCCTCCAGCCCCGGCAGCTCGCGCGCCCGGGCGCCGGTGGCCAGCACCACGCTGCCCGCCTCCAGCAGCTCTTCGCCCTTGTCGGTGGTGACATGCACCCGGCCCGGCCCATCCAGCCGCGCGGTGCCCATCAGGGTGGTGACCTTGTTCTTTTTCAGCAGGTGCCCGACGCCCGAGTTCAGCTGTTTCGCCACCCCGCGCGAGCGTTTGACCACCGCGTCCAGGTCATAGGACAGGCCCTCGGCCTTGAGGCCGAATTCCTGCGCGCGGTGCATCAGGTGGAATACCTCGGCAGAACGCAACATGGCCTTGGTCGGGATACAGCCCCAGTTCAGGCAGATGCCGCCCATGTGTTCGCGTTCGACCACGGCGACGCTCAGCCCCAGCTGCGCGCCGCGGATCGCCGCGACGTAGCCACCCGGGCCGGCGCCGATCACCACCATGTCAAAGCGTTTCGCGCCCATGCCGTTCCTCCCCTGCAGGCCTTCGCAGGGGAGGCTAGCCCGTCACCGGGACAAGGGCAATCGGCAGCAGGCGCCGATCAGGCCGCCACGTCCGCCTGGAACTCGCGCAGAACGGCGCCATAACTGCCCTGCTCGAGAAAGCTCTGCTCGGGCGCGTTGGTCTTGCGCGACAGAACCTCGTTCCGATAGGGGAACCGGCCGAACCGGCGGATCACCTCGCGGTGCACGCGGGCGTGCAGCAGGTTGCCTTCGGCTTCGGGCATGCGCTCCTTGAACAGGCGCACGCAGCGGTCCTGGTCACACAGGTTTTCCGAATGCATCAGCGGCATGTAGAAGAACTGCCGCGCCGGCGGGTCGATCTTGAGATCCCAGCCGCGATGAATCGCCTGTTTCGCCGCCGCGCGGCCCACGTCGTCCGAGGCAAAGGCGCGTCGGTCATCCCGGAACATGTTGCGCGGAAACTGATCGGCCAGAAGGATATAGGCCAGCGCCCCCGAGGGATAGGTCAGCCAGAGGCCGTAACGGCCGTCCATGAGCCCTTCCCAGGCGGCGCCGAACCGCTCGGTGATCGCCGAATCCAACGCGTCGTCCTTTGCATACCAGCCCTCCGGGCCGACCTCGTCCAGCCAGAAGGCCAATATACTGTCGGGGGTGGTCATCTGTTTCTCCTCTTTCACCCTGTACTCTTCCCGCCACGAAATAATATTGCGCGAGGAATCACCGGTACCCAAATCACGAATTCTGTCAGGTTTTGACAGTCATTGCGCATCGGCCTCGTCTTCCTCTTGCTGGTCGATGAAATATTCCTGCGCCACTTCCAGGGCGACCGGAGTCGACGAGGGCATCACCGGAGCATAGGCGCCGGTATCCTCGACCGAGGGCGCGGCCCGCTGGGTCATCCGGTACAGCGCGTAGAGCGAGACCAGCGCCAGCAGGGTGAAGATCAGCAGGAAAAACCCCTGCGGCCCGGCGCGTTCCATGACCCAGCCGATGATCAGCGGGCCGGCGATGGCGCCCAGCCCGTTGACGAACAGCAGCCCGGCAGATGCACTTGCCATATCCTCGTGGTTCAGGAAGTCGTTGGTGTAGGCAATCAGCAGCGAATACAACGGGTTGGAACAGCCCCCGATGACAAAGGCCGCCGCGACCAGCACCGCGAAGGACCCGCCCGAAACGGTCGCCAGTACCGCCGCACCGGCTCCGCAGGCGGCCACCAGCATGATCAGCCAGCGCCGGTCGACCCGGTCGGACACCCAGCCCAGCGGATATTGCAGCACCAGCGCGCCGACATAGAAGGAGGCCACGAAGATCGAAATCTGGGTCAGTTTCAGCCCCACTTCGGTCGCATAGACCGCCGCCATGCCGAACTGCGCCGCAAAGACGCCGCCCAGCAGGAACATCCCGACCATGCCCAGCGGCGACACGCCGTAGAGCTCACGCAGGGTCATCGGCTTGGAGGACTCAAAGGCCGGAGTCGGTGAAATCGACAGCAGGATCGGCGCGAATGAGATCGAAACCAGCACCGAGGGGATCACGAAAAGCAGGAAACCGCTCACGTCCGGGATCACCAGCAGAGCCTGGCTGACGATGATGCCCGCCATTTGCACAATCATGTAGGCCGAGAGCGTCTGGCCGCGCGTCTCGTTGTCGGCGGCATTGTTCAGCCAGCTTTCGGCGGTGACGTAGACGCCGCAGAAACAAAAGCCCAGCACCAGCCGCCCCAACGTCCAGGCGATCGGGTCCTGGACCGCCGGGAACAGGATCAGCACCGCCGAGACAAAGGACCCCAGCGCCGCAAAGACCCGCACGTGCCCGACACGCCGGATCATCCCCGGCACGGTCCGCGAGGCCAGCAGGAAACCGGCGAAATAGCCCGCCATGACGATCGACATGGTGCCGGCGGAAAACCCCGCCGCCGCGCCGCGCACGCCCAGCAACGACCCCTGCAGACCGTTGCCGATCATCAAGAGCAACATGCCCAGGAGCAGCGCCCAGGAGTTTTTCAGCACATGGACCAATGCGTTGTCCTTTCTTTTCGGCAAAGTGCAAAATGGCGCACCACTGCAGGATGGCCGTTGGCGACGCCCTGCCCGATTCTGTGTCGCTGTGGAACCAAAAGCGTCACCGCTTGGCGAATTGCTGCGACTTTTTTCGGCAGGATCACGACACTCGGTTTCCTGCCCCGTCCAGCTTGTGACCGATGCGGAACCTCCGCGCGGTTGCTCAGCCCGCAGGCGGGATCAATAGCGAGGCATCGCCGTAGGAAAAGAACCGGTATTCGGTGGCAACCGCATGGGCATAGATCGCCCGGATGCGGTCAGGCCCCATCAGGGCCGAAACCAGCATCATCAGGGTCGATTTCGGCAGGTGGAAATTGGTCATCAGCGCGTCGGTCACGTTGAAGGTGAAACCGGGGTAGATGAAGATATCCGTCACCCCCTGAAACGGCGCGATTTCGCCCCCACGTGCGGCCGTCTCGATCAGGCGCAGCGCGGTGGTGCCGACGGGGATGATCCGCCCGCCCGCGGCGCGGGTGGCGGCGATCTCACCGGCGGCCTTTTCGCTGACCTCTCCCCATTCGCCGTGCATCCTGTGGGTGGTCACGTCCTCGACCTTGACCGGCAGGAAGGTGCCCGCGCCCACATGCAGGGTGACATGGGTGAACTCCACGCCCCTATCGCGCAATTGTGCCAGTAGCGCGTCGTCGAAATGCAACGAGGCGGTGGGCGCGGCGACGGCGCCGGAATGCCGGGCCCAGACCGTCTGGTAATCCTCGTGGTCCTGCGCGTCGGCGGGGCGTTTGGCGGCGATGTAGGGCGGCAGCGGCATGGCGCCTGCAGCGTTCAGCGCGGCGTCGAAATCATCGCCTTCAAGGTTGAAGCGCAACAGGCCCTGCCCCTCTTCGCGCGCCTCAAGAGTGGCACTCAAGGCACTGGAAAAGATGATTTCCTCGCCATCGCGCACCTTCTTCAACGGCTTGATCAGGGCCGCCCAGGTGCCGCCGGCACGCGGCTCCAGCAAGGTCACCTCGATCCGGGCCTCGGTCTCTCCGGCGTCGGAGATGCGCCGCCGGACACCTTGCAGCCGCGCCGGGATCACCCGCGTGTCGTTCAGCACCAGCCGGTCCCCCGGGCGCAGCCAGTCCACAAGATCGGTGACATGCGCGTCGGTGATCTTGTCGCCCTCGGCCACCAGCAGCCGGGCCGAGCTGCGTGGACGCGCGGGCCGCGTGGCGATCAGCCCGTCCGGCAGATCGAAATCGAAATCGCTAAGCTTCATGGGGCAACCCGTTGGAATCACTGTGACAGCTTGGGCGGAGGCCGGCGGAAGATGTCACGGAACATGCCCGGGGTGAAGGCCGAAAGCGGGTTGACCATGACGCGCGGACTCTCGACCGAGCCACGCAGGTTGAAGTTGAAGCCGATCAGCCCCTCGCCCCGGCGCGAGAAGATCTGGCCGATGCCGTTGATCAGGTAGATCGGCGACAGCACCCCCTGCATGTCCATGCTGCCGCTGGCCAGGTCGTAATACCCGTCCAGTGAAATCCCCATCGACGGTCCCACCGCGCTGGACCGGCTGACGATCACCCGGCTGGGGGTCAGGCGGAACCGCGCCTCGACATCGGTAAAGAAGATCCCCGGCCCGTTGAGCTGGTCCAGCAGGCCCACGACACTGACCGCGTCCAAGAGCGCGGCGATGGCGGGGGCCTTGCGCATCCGCGTCCCCTCGATCCGCATGAACCCGTCATAGCTGCCCGGCTGGCCCCGGACCGGCGCGATGTCCAGCTGAAAACTGCCGTCGCGCACGGTCTTGAGAAAGCCCGCGGCCCGCAGCACGTCGCCCGCGTCTTCTCCGGTGATGCGGAAGGCGGTGCCCCCGGACTGCGGCACGGCCAGCCCCTTGACCGGCGTGCGCCCGCCAAGCTGGGCATCGAACCGCCCGTTCAGCCCGCGTGTCGTGTCGAAATCGGCGCGGAAGTCCTCGAAGACGATGCTGTCGGTCAGGCGCAGGCTGTCCAGCGTCAGGGTCAGCGGCGCGCCGCCCCCAGGCCCGCCATCCCCGCCCCCCGTGCCCGAGCTGGAGGTGAAGGGCGCGCGCCGCATGTCCACGCTGCCAGAGCCGACCTCGATCGCCGGCAGCGCCCCGGCGCCGC
The DNA here is from genome assembly GCF_900101505.1 of Antarctobacter albus. Taxonomy (GTDB): domain Bacteria; phylum Pseudomonadota; class Alphaproteobacteria; order Rhodobacterales; family Rhodobacteraceae; genus Antarctobacter; species Antarctobacter albus. The sequence continues at coordinate 131,511 of NZ_FMZI01000002.1, read as the reverse complement.
GCCCGCGCAAACGCCCGGTGACGTCCAGCCAGTCGCCCACCGTCAGCCGCGACAGTTCCAGCCGGTCGAACCCGCCCCGTGCGGTCAGCAGGACGCGGCCCTCGGCCTCGAGCCCAGCACCCTGCAGTTCAAGCCGTTCGATGGTCGGCACCTCTCCCAGCAGGCCCGCGACGGCAAAGCGGCCGCGTTCGCCCGGCGCCATGTCCCAGCCCAGTTGCGGCAGCGACAGGCCCATCCCCTCCAGGTCGCTGGTCAGCGAAAACCGCGCCGGGGCGCCGCGCGGCATGTCGATGCGCAACATGCCCTTGCCACTGCCCCGCACCGTGCCCGGCGGCAGGCCGATCCCCAGGGCCGCGATGCTTTCGGGCGTCAATGTCACCTCGGCGTCGACCTCACCGCCGGAGCCGGAGAAGGGCCGCGCCCAGCGGCCCGTGGCCGGGACACCGTCGACGATCACCGCCCCTTCGAGGGCCACCGCCGTGTTGGTGACGCTCAGGGCCAGCCGGTCGGCGGTCAGCGGCTTGCCCGGAATGGCCGTCGGTGCATCCACGTCGCGCAACGTGCCTTCGAGGTTCAGCGCCACGTCCTGCAGCGTCAGCCCCCTGACCAGCGGCAGCGCGATCCGACCCGAGACGCGCGCCCGCCCGCTGGCCATGTCGACGGTCCGGTCGGCCTTGTCGATCAGGCGCCAGGCCTCGTTGTTGAGATAGGACAGCGCGGCGGTGACGCTGCCCCGCGCCTGCAAGCGCACCTCGCCCACCGCGGGTTTGACCCGCAGATCGCCGATGACGAATTCGGTCCCGCTGAGGTCGATGGGCCCGCGCCCCGCATCGGTTGTGCCCGTCTCCAGCCGCAGCCCAAGCCGCCCGTCGTAGATCGTCACCCTGCCCGCGGCGCCGGTCAGGCCCGGCATGCGCGGGTTGAAGGTCGCCACGCCCTCGGCAAAGGCGAAGTCGATATAGGTCTTGGGCTTATCCGCGCCCGGGTCCGCACGCAGGGCGAATTGCACGTCCTCGACCCGTCCGCTGTGGACGTTGTTCACGACCCAGCGGCGGGTGCCCGGGTGCAGGTCCTCGGGCCAAAAGCTCAGCACCTGTTCCGGCGAGGTCTGCGCGATCCGCGTGTCCAGCGCCAGGCGCCAGCCCTCGGCCTGCGCCGAGAGCTGGCCCGTGGCACGCAACGGGTAGATCGGATCGGTCAGGCGCAGCTCTCCCAGCGTGACCTCGAACGGATCGAGCCGCACCTTGAAGGCGGCCTCGGCCCCCGACAGGCTGACCTCGCGGTCCAGCAGTGCGCCCTTGGCCAGCGCCATGTCGCTCAGCGTGAATTGCCCGGTCAGCCCCTGCGGCCAGCCCGTCTCGATCCCGTTCAGCCGGGCTGTCCCGGCCGCCGTCACCTTGCCCAGCGGAGAAGCCAGGCGAATCCGCTGGAACCGCAGCAGCCCCTCGGCGGGCGTGTAGGTAAAGGCGGTTTCGGCACTGTCGAAGGGCAGCGCGCGGGTGGCGGCGGTGGGCTGCAGCGCGCCTTTGCCGATCCGCAGAAAGGCCTCCAGCGGTTTCAGCGCGCCGCTTTCATCGAGACCCGAGCGCAGCGCCCCCGAGATCGGTGCGTCCAGTTCCTCGAGCCAGGCCAGCGCCGGGCTTTGCGTGGCGATGTCGCGCGAGGCAAGCCCGTGCAGGATGACGCCGAAATCCAGGCTCTGCTTGCCGATGGGGCTTTGCGCCTCGACCTCGACCGTGGCCACGCCGTCGCCGCCCGCCAGCAGCGCCACATCGCCGGACAGAGCCAGCCGCCCGTCCTCGCGCGCCAGCCGCAGGCGCCCGCCGTCGGCGGTCCAGCCTCGCCGCGCGCGCTGGTCCTCGTAGCGCAGGGTCAGCGCGTCCGCCTCGAAGGAGGTCAGCCCCGCCAGCCGCGGATCGCCCATGACCGTGTCGATGCGGGAGATGATCTGGCCGATGTCGGGCATCTCGGAACTGGCGGCAAAGGCATCGCCCAGCGACAGGCCCAGCCGCCCGTCCGCATCGCGCCGCAGGGTGACGAAGGCGCCGGAAACCTGCGCCTCGCGCAGGTCGACCTGCCCGTTCAGCAGCGCAGCGGGCGACAGGCCCGCCTCGATGTCCGACAGCTGCGCCACCGTTTCGCCGTTGAGATTGCGGATCTCGACGTCCCAGAGGATCACCCGTGCCAGGCCGCTGCGCTGGATCAGCAGGCTCATACGGCCGAAATCGACCTCGATTCCCGGCAGGCTTTCGGCGATGCGCGTCTCGATCCGTTCGCGGACCCATTCGGGCGCGTCCACCGGGCGGCCGACCATCGCGTAGCCCGCCACCCCCAGCATCGCCAGAAGCGCCACAAGGACGTAAAGAACCCGCCGCCCGCGCCTGCGGCGGCGGGGCGGTGTGGATTTTTCCTGCATTCCGGCCTGACTGCTCACTGGAAGCCCGCGCCCATTGTCTTACTCTCCTGGCACAGCTTTATGGCACATCATACCGCAACGCACCAAAGGAGACACCCATGTCCGACACCGCGCTGGAAACCGCCCCCGATTTCACCCTGCCCTCGACCTCGGGCGAGGTATCCCTCTCGGCCCTGAAGGGCGCGCCGGTGGTGCTGTTCTTCTATCCCCGCGACGACACCTCGGGCTGCACCAAGGAGAACGAGGCCTTCACCGCGCTTCTGCCCGAGTTCGAGAAACTGGGCGTGAAGGTCTTTGGCGTGTCCAAGGATTCGATCGCCAGCCACGAGAAATTCATGGCCAAGAAGGCGCTGACCGTCCCGCTGATCTCGGACGAAGGGTCGGACATGTGCGAAAACTACGGTGTCTGGAAGGAAAAGAAGATGTACGGCAAGACCTTCATGGGCATCGAACGCTCGACCTTCCTTGTGGATGCCGAAGGCCGCATCGCGCAGGAATGGCGCAAGGTGAAGGTCCCCGGCCATGCCGAGGCGGTGCTGGAGGCGGCCAGGGCGCTGTAGTCCCGGCAGCCGCGCCCGGGACTTGCGTCATGGGGGCGCTGCCCCCATACCCCCGGGAGTATTTTTGCCAAGAAGAAACCTGGACAGACCGGAAAGGGACGCGGGCGCGGGATGATGAGCCTTTGCGAGATGGCGGTGGACGTTCTGACCACCGCGGACGGGCGGCGGAAAACCGCCAAGTCGCGGGCCCATGCCGCGCGGTGGTTCGCGGCGCGCGCCGCCGGCGAGGAGATCCCGCTGGGGCGGGCGGCGGCGCCCCTGCGCCCTGCGCGCCCCGAGGCGCCGCAACTGCTGGACCCGCGCGAGGTGCCCAAGCGCAAGCCAGGCAGCCCGCAGGGGCGCATCGCGCTGTTGCATGCCGTCGCCCATATCGAGCTGAACGCCGTCGATCTGCATTGGGACATCATCCCGCGTTTTGCCGAAACGCCGATGCCCGCCGGGTTTTACGACGACTGGGTCAAGGCGGCGGACGAGGAGAGCAAGCATTTCAACCTGATGTGCGACTGCCTGGAGGAACTGGGCAGCTTTTACGGCGCCCTGCCCGCCCATGCGGGCATGTGGCGCGCCGCCGAGGACACCGTCGATGATTTCATGGGGCGGCTGGCGGTGGTGCCGATGGTGCTGGAGGCGCGTGGCCTGGACGTGACGCCGGGCATGATCGCGATCTTCCGCAAGGCCGGGATGGACAGCGCGGTCGCCGCGCTGGAGACCATCTATGCCGAGGAAGTGAGCCATGTGGCCTACGGGTCGAAGTGGTTCCATTTCCTCTGTGGCCGTCATGACACGGACCCCAAAAGCGTGTTTCACGAGCTGGTGAGAAAGTACTTCAAAGGCGCGCTGAAACCGCCTTTCAACGAGGAAAAACGCGCCGAGGCCGGATTGCCGCCGGATTTCTACTGGCCGCTTGCGGATCAGACCCCGAACCGAAGCCGTTGAATCGGCGGATTTTTGCCATTTTGGCCCCTTCCCGCCGGTGCGACCGAATCGCATGGCCAAAAATCTTGCGGTTGCGTGAAAGGCTGGGGTAAGCCCGACGACAGGGTGCCGTTAAGTGGGGACTGTGCGCACCTTGATTGGGACGGGACTAGGGGACAGTCAGGTGAGATCACGTCTGACCATCAGACTTCATGCGCTCGTAGAGCGCTTCTTTCCGGAACGCAGGCTCTTTCTGAGATCCGACAGCGACACGCGCTTTATCCGGCTGAGATCGGAAACGCAGGCGGTCGGCTTTGTCGGTCTGACATTGCTGGTGGGCTGGAGCATCGTGGCCACGTCGATCCTGCTGATGGATTCGATCGGTGCCGGCAACTTTCGCGACCAGGCCAAGCGCGACCAGCTGACCTACCAGCAACGACTGAACGCCCTGTCGGCCGAGCGCGACGCCCGCGCCGCCGAGGCGCTGGCCGCGCAGGATCGCTTTGCCTCCGCGCTGAAGCAGATCTCGGTCATGCAGACCGAACTGCTGAATTCCGAGGCACAGCGGCGCGAACTGGAAACCGGGATCGACGTGATCCAGGCCACGCTGCGCGAGGTGATGAAGTCGCGCGAAGAGGCGACCGCCCGGCTGGCCGAACTGGAAAGCGACCTTAAAGGCGAAGTGGCCCTGGCCCGCGCCAGCGGCGACGATGCCACCGTCAAGCTGCTGAACGAGGCGCTGACCCGCGTCGCAGAGGAACGCGACCAGGTGATTGCCGATGCCCAGGCCGCGCTGATCCGCGCCGCAGAGATGCAGGCCGAGATCGAGATCCTCGAAGACAAGAACGACCGCATCTTCCGCCAACTGGAAGAGGCGATGACCGTTTCCGTCATGCCGCTGGACAAGATGTTCGAAAAGGCCGGCATGGACCCGGACCGCATCCTGAACGAGGTCCGCAAGGGCTACTCCGGCCAGGGCGGCCCGATGACGCCGCTCAGCTTTTCGACCAAGGGCGACGCCACCTCCCCCGAGACGCTGCGCGCCAACCGCATCCTCAACCAGATGGACCGGCTGAACCTCTACCGGATCGCCGCCCAGAAGGCGCCTTTCGCCTCGCCGCTCAAGGACAGCTTCCGCTTTACCAGCGGGTTCGGCTATCGCTGGGGCCGGTTGCACGCGGGCACGGATTTCGCGGCGCCGCACGGCACGCCGATCTATTCCACCGCCGACGGCGTCGTGATCCACGCGGACTGGCAGTCGGGCTATGGCCGGCTGGTCAAGATCCAGCATGAATTCGGCATCGAGACCCGTTACGCGCATATGTCCAAAATCCGCGTGAAGGTCGGCCAAAGGGTCTCGCGCGGGGATCGGATCGGTGATATGGGGAACACCGGTCGGTCGACCGGGACTCATCTCCACTACGAAGTCCGAGTCGGCGGCAAACCCGTCAATCCGATGATCTATATCAAGGCTGCGAAAGATGTTTTCTAAGAGCAAGATCAATGAGCCCGGCCACAAGGCCGACGATACGTCGAAACCGGCCATGCCCGAGCCCTCGAAATCCTCCGCAGGCGAGTACAAGCCCGCAGCCACGCCCAAGGCAAAGCCGCCGGCCTCGTCGCTGTCGGCCGACCTGCACGTGACGGGCAACATCAAGACAACCGGCGACATCCAGGTCGAAGGCACGGTCGAAGGTGACATCCGCGCCCATGTCCTGACCATCGGCGAAAGCGCCACCATCAAGGGCGAAGTGGTCGCCGACGACGTGGTGGTGAATGGCCGTATCGTGGGCCGCGTGCGCGGCCTCAAGGTGCGCCTGACCGCCACCGCCCGTGTCGAGGGCGACATCATTCACAAGACCATCGCGATCGAATCCGGCGCCCATTTCGAAGGCTCGGTGCAGCGTCAGGACGATCCGCTGAACGGCGGCAAGCGCCAGCAGCCGGCGCCCCAGGCCCCCGCAGCGGCCCCGACCACGGCGGCCAGCAACGACTGATCGCGACGCTCTTGCATCTGACAACGTGAAAAGGCCCCGCCATTGGCGGGGCCTTTTGATTTCGCAGCCGGTGTTTTCGCCACCCTGGCCCGCCGGAACGGACCCGGGCGGGTCAGCCGCCCATCTTCTGTTGCTGGGTCTGGGTCTGCTGGACCTGCTGCTGCTGGTACTGCTGTTCTGTCCGTTCCCGGTTGCGATTGCGATTGCGGTTTCCGGCGCTGACGTCCGGGCTGACCGGGCCGACCACGGTGCCGTCATCCAGCACGTAATTGCCATCCACGATCGACCCGCCGACCACGTTGCCGTACTTGTCGAACTCGACCGGCACATAGACCGGCACCGGCTCGGGCTGGGTGCAGGCAGCGGCCAGGGCGACCAATGCGGTGGCCGCGACGACTTTGAGTTTCATTGAGAGTCCCCCTCGTTCGGAATCTGCGCCCGAGTCTGCTCTTTCGCAGGGTCAACTGCAAGATCCCGAATGTCTAAAACCAGTGCACCCTGCAGGCCTGCCACGAAATTCCTCGCCTTTGAGGGGCGGCTTTGCTTTGCTGCCCGGGCGGACGGCCCGGGAGGGCCACCCGAGGAGAGAGGAGCCGCCCATGCACCGCCTGCTGATGATCGCCCTGGTCTTTCTGACCCTGCCCACCGCATCCCAGGCCGCGCAACTGTCGCTGACCCAGGACGCGGACTATGGCTGCCTCATCGCGCTGGAGGGCCAGATCGCCGAGGGCGACAGCGATAGGCTGCTGGCGCTGCTCAGACAGGCCGCGTCCCTGCCGCGCTATGCCAATACGATCTACGTGAACGAGGACCCGGCGGGTGGCACGCCCAACGTCGCCATCTACGAGCCGATGAACCTCTGTCTCGACAGTCCCGGCGGCGCGCTGACAGAAGCGATGGCGCTGACCCGGCTGGTGCATGGCACCCTCGGCACGGTCATCCGCGCCGGCGCCCGCTGCGAAAGCGCCTGTGCGCTGGTCTTCATGGCGGGCAGTCATTCGACGGAAACGGATTTCGGCGTCTCGGTAAACCGTTTTCTGCATGTCGACGGGCGGCTTGGCTTTCACGCGCCCAGTCTGACCGTCCCCGAAGGCCGCTATGACGCCGCGACCGTCGCCCGTGCCTACGAGATTTCCGTCGCGGTGAGCGAGCTGATCTTTCGCAACCTCGTGACCTACCGTTTCGCGCCCTCGCTGGCGGCGCGGATGCACGCCACCCCTGCCACCGACATGCATTATGTCACCCGCGTCGAAGAGGCCGCGCGCTGGGACATCGGCATCCTGGGCATCGCCCCGCCAACCCGGATCAGCGACGCGGCGATCCGCAATGGCTGCAACAATCTCTACCTGAAGGTGCAGGACCAGATGACCAGCGATCCCGACGCCTGGTCGCGCGGCGGCCTGCCCTTCGAGGCGGTCCGCCGCACCGACACCGGATTTTCCTATACCGCCTTCGGGATGGAGGCGGCGGGCACCTGCACCGGCGGCTCTGCCACCTCCGGGCCGGACGCGGGCCTGGTCGAGGGCTTCTGGGGCGACGCGCGGCTGATCCGCCAGTCCGTCTGGGCTGTCGGCGGTGTCCGCGACGCGCAACCGCCGGTCTTTTTCGGCTTCTTCCAGAACTACATGGCCTGGCCCGGAGAAATGCCGCTCTCCGCCCTGCCCCGCGACGGTCGCGTGCCCGACTACCAGAGCGCAACCGGGCGCTGCTACGTCTTCACCGGAGAGCCGGCAGTCAAGAGTGACGACGAGCCCTGCCTGCGCCAGCGGCTTGCCGCGGCGGACGGCAGAATGATCGACACATTCGAATGGCCCTCGGGCGCGCAAACCCGGCTGGAACAGGCAGGCGGCGCGCTGGCGATCAACGGTGCGACGGCGATCCCCTGGTACTGGCCCGGCGCGGCGCAGCCGGGCGACGCGCCTCCCCGCTGTTACCGCAACGAGGTTTCGCAGAATGTTTTCTGCTTTGCGCGGGACGGCTAGGCCTCAGGCCTCCAGCTCGGCATCCCAGTAGAGGAAATCCAGCCAGCTGTCGTGCAGGTGGTTCGGCGGGAACCGGCGCCCCATGTTCAACAGCTCCGAGGCCGAGGGCTGGCGCGGCGGCTTGCGCAGGCTCATGTTCACCTGCCGCAGGCTCTTGGACCCCTTGCGCAGGTTGCAGGGCGCACAGGCGGCAACGACGTTCTCCCAGCTGGTGATGCCCCCCGCGGCGCGCGGGATCACGTGGTCAAAGGTCAGTTCCGTCTTGGTGCCGCAATACTGGCAGCGGAATTCGTCCCTCAGAAAAAGATTGAAGCGCGTGAAGGCCACGCGCTTCTGAGGTTTGACGAAATCTTTCAGGACCACCACGCTGGGAATCCTGAGCGTCATACTCGGACTGCGCACCACCTCGTCGTATTCGGCGACGATGTCGACCCGGTCGAGAAAGGCCGCCTTGATCGCGTCTTGCCAGGGCCAGAGGCTGAGCGGATAGTAGGATAGCGGGCGGTAATCGGCGTTAAGCACCAAGGCTGGATGGTGTTTGAGAGCGCCCGGCTCCCTTACAAAATGTGTCCTGAACTCACTGTTCATGAGAGACTCTTCCCTCGCCCTGCCTGCTCAACCTGTAAGCACCAGAGCGGGGAACCCGCCCCAGCCTGAGAAACACTATATCTCGCGTTTTGCCTCTGGCAAGTCCCGCAAGATAGAGTGGTCGTAACGAGGAGTAGCCTGCTTAGGTAAAAGGCATGTGACAGATGGCAGGTTGGAAATGGGCATGCACGCCCTGCCCACTCCCCTGTCAGCTGCGGGTCCGGTCATGCCTCGTTGTCCGCGGATGGCCCCCGCTCCTCGACATAAAGGGCGCATCACTGCCAGCAGGCGGCCACCACGCCGGGGGCGCACTTTGGGCGCCGGCCTTGCCGTCCCGGCGAGACTTGCGGGACAGGCTCCCGGATCGCGCTGCGCCCTTGTCTTCGGCTTTGGTCGGCACCGGAGTTTTTCCTACAGATCCGTGGTAATGAACCAGGCCTCCCCGTTCCGGAACCCCCACACGAGGACGAAGACCTTGCAGCGGTTGCGCAGCTCAGCGGTGAGCGCCTCGGCCTCTGCGAGCGTCCCGACGCTCTTCTGGTCCAGTTCCGAGACCACGTCGCCGGGTCGAATGCCCTTGTTCCAGGCGTCGGACCTCTCGTCCACGGCGACTACCAAGAGGCCCCGCCGGTCCTCGGACAGGCCGAATTCGCGCCGCCGCCCCGTGTTGATCGGGGCCAGGGTCACAGACGGCAGGACCTGCTCCGAGGTGTCCGATGGCGGTTCGGCTCGCGTGTTGGGAGGTTCGGCCAGAGTGACCTTTACCGACTGGTCCCGACCCGCGCGGTTGAGCCGCACGACAATGCTCTCCCCGGCCCGATGCGCAAGAACCATCGCGACAAGCCCGCGCGTATCGGTCACCGTTTCACCGCCCATTTCCAGCACCACGTCCCCCGCCTTGATCCCCGCCGCCCTGACCGGGCCATCGAGCACTTCGGACACCAGTACGCCGCTGGTTCCAGACACCCCCAAGGCCTTGGCGATATCCGCGTCGAGGTCTTGAACCCGCAGGCCAGTCCAGCCGCTGCTTGCAGGCGCAACCGGTTTCCCGGCCGTGGGCGGCGTTGGTGTCTCGCGCGGCTTGTCCGCATCCCGGGGCGAGACCGCCGCCAGTTCCAGCGCCCCGAATTCCGTGTTGGCGTCACCCAGCAGTCTCGGCACCGTGTAGTCCAGCGCCTCGTTGGCTTCCAGCGGCACCGGGCAGACGTCAAAGCTCTGCATGTTGCCGTCCACCCCGCCCCGGACAAAGCCGAGATGGAACCGCACCGCCGCGATGGCATTGCCGCCGGTCTTCGGGTGAGCTGGAATGCCGGGCACGCAATGATCGTTTGTCACACCCCTGTTGCCCGCCACCAGGAAGGCGGTGCAGGGCACGAACTTGTTTCTGTCCGTCAATATATCCAGCTTGCCCACCGCACGGCCAAGCCGGGCAAAGGGCGAATTGGCGCTGTAGTTCGAGATGAACTCGATGTTCTGTGCGCCGATCATGGCCTCGTTGCGAATCGTGCCCGGCGCGGATTGCTTGCTGTCGATGACCACCTTGCCGAAACCGGCGCCATCGAAAACCGGCAGAACCTGGGCGGTGGTCTCACCGGCGGCAAGGATCAGGACAAGGGCAAACAGAGGGCCCATGAAATCCTCCCGAGCTGAAATCACAACCACCTTGGCAAGTCCCGCCGCCGCGCCGAAACAGCAAATCCGGCTCAGGCCGCAACCAGGTCATAGTGCCGGATCAGCCGATGCTCGACCAGCTCGGCCTCGGCGGGGTCGATATGGGGTGTGGTGTAATCCTCGCCGACAAAGGCCTTGAGGGCGTCGAGGTCGCGCCAGATCATGACAAAGGCGAAATCGCGCGGACTCTCGGCGCGCGCCGCGCCGGGATAGACGTCGACGATTCCATCGGTGCCTTTCATCAGCGGAATGGCCGTTTCGTGAAAGAACTTGGCGAACTCCGCCTCCTTGCCGGGGCGGATGGTGACCTGGAAGATGCGCATGATCATGGGACGGGCCTTTCCTGTGCCGGGACCGGAGCCGCCCGGCCCCTGGGGCCCAGTGTAGCATGAATCGGGTGGGAGGGGCCGTTTGACGCGGCTAGTCTGGCAGCAGGGCCCGCATGGCATCGCGGCTGCCCGGGCCGATCTGCCCGTCTATGGGACCATCATAAAGGCCAAGTCTTTTCAGGTGCTCCTGCATGGCGCGCGCGGTGGCCTGGTCCCAGTCCGAAACATCCCGCTCGACCGCCCAGTCATCCCCCAGCTTGAGACCTTCGACATAGAGCCGGGCCGCCTCTGTAGGTGACGCAGGAACACCGCGCCCTTCTTCATACATCACGCCAAGGTTGTACTGAGCATACCGATACCCCTGATCCGCCGACTTGCGATACCACTGTGCGGCAAGCTTGTCGGATTGTGCTACACCGCGCGCCCTAATGTACATTACGCCAAGGCTGTTCTGGGCCGACGCGTGCCCCTGGTCCGCTGCCTTACGATACCACCGCGCGGCAAGCGTGTCGGATTGTTCCACGCCAAGACCATTCTCGTACATCACACCCAGGTTGTTCCGGGCAACCGGATCGCCGGTATCGGCGGCCCGAGTGTATTTCTCAAAGGCTTCGTCAAACCTCTGGTCGGAAAAATACGCCTGCCCCGCCGGATCGTGCGCGGTTTGCCGTCCGGTGTCACAAGACAGATGTCGAACCGTCCGACGAATTTGGCCAGTTGCTGCACATCGTCCGGCGCTTCCTTGATCGGACGCCAGAACCCTCTCAGCTCCTCGGCCTTGCGGCGGATCGACGGCATGGCGCTGCTTTCACGGTCGAGGTCGAAACTGAAATCGCATTCGTTCAATGCGGCGGCGGGGCCGGAAAGGGCGCTGGCAAGAATGGCAACAAGCGAAAGACGGGCAAAGGACATTTGCAAAACGGCTCCGGGCAATGGACCCGCTCTGGCAGTCTAGCAAGAAATCCGCCCTGTCGGAGTCCGGAAATCCCGTCCACCGTCGGGGCCCGAAGTCCTAACGGACAGTAAAATCGCCTCTGCAACCCAATGAAGACATTACGTCGTCTTTCTGTCCGTGCGAGGACCCCCCTTTTTCACAAGCCGCGCCGTCAGAACCCGCACTTGTCCCGCAGAAAGGCCAGCGACACGCCCAGCCCGTCCGGTGCGATGCCATGCGCGGTGCCTTCCATGATATGGGCAAAGACCTCCTTGAAGCCCGCCTCCTGCAGCGCTTCCGCCGCCTGCGGCAGCGATTGCGGCGGCACCACGTCGTCCTGGTCGCCATGCACCAGCAGGATCGGCGGCTTGCTCTTCCACTCGTCCGCCAGCAGCTCCGGCGCCAGCAGGCGGCCCGAGAAACCGACGATCCCCGCCAGTTCGTCCTCGCGGCGCGGGCCGACGTGCAGGCTCATCATCGTGCCCTGGCTGAAGCCGAACAGGGCCACCTGTTCCGGCAGCAGGTCTTCGTCCACCATCAGCGCGTCGAGAAAGGCGTTCAGGTCGTCGACCGCGCGCGCCATGCCAGCCATCGCCTCTTCCTCGGACGAGCCGTCGATCCAGGGGATCGGGAACCACTGGAACCCGAAGGGCGCCCCGGCGCAGGCCTCGGGCGCGTCGGGGGCCACGAACAGCGTGTCGGGCAGGTGTTCGCCCAGCGGATCCGCCAGCCCCAGGAGGTCCGCCCCGTTGGCCCCATAGCCGTGCAGGAAGACGACGCAGGACCGCATCTCTCCCGATACCGGTTCCTTGCGGCCCGTCTGCAATACTCGTGTCATGCCCTGTCTCCTGTGATGTGCTTGCGGTCAGCGCTTCTCGAAAAAGCAGACCTCGACCGCGCCCGCATTGTCCTGCAGCGCGGTGTCGTTGATGCGAAATTCCATGACCCGGCGGATCTGTTGCGTGTTGAACGTCCAACCGCTGGGAAAATGTCCCACCTTGCCCCCGTCCAGCCGGTAGAGCAGCCGCCCGAAGGGCAGCGAGGACTGTTCCTTGTAGGTCGCATAGGGGGCAAGACGTGCCTCGTCCGCCGTGCCGTGGCCATCCGGGCCGACACGATCATATGTATTGGCATCCACCGTCCAACCCTCGCCGCGCCCAAGCCGCAGCGCCTCGAGCGTGCCGGTCAGCCGTGTCTCGTGCCGCTGCCACCCCTCGCGCGCCGAGATCGACAGGCATTCGAACCCGGGACCCGTGCTGACGACCCTGGCCCGGACGGCATCTTGCGCCTCTGCGGCGCCGGACAGCGCCGCCACCATAACCCCGACGGCCACAAGAACATGCTTCATGCGATCCCCTCGCGCTTCTTCTCCACATGGTAGTAGGCCCAGAGCGCGCGCGCCGCAACCGACCGCCAGGGCGCCCAGTCGCGGGCCATTTCGCGCAGCGCCTTTTCACGCGGGCGCTCTGGCAGGTCAAAAAGCACCCGCGCGCCTTCCTGCAGCGCGAGGTCGCCGGGGGCAAAGACATCCGCCCGCCCGAGGCTGAACATGGCATAGATCTCGGCGGTCCAGACGCCGATCCCCTTGACCGCCACCAGCCGCTTGATCACCGCCTCGGTCGGCATGGCACGCAGGGCGTCGAAGTCGATCCCGGCCTGTGCCAGTGCCTGCGCATAGGTGGCCTTCTGGCGCGACAGGCCAAGGGCCCGCAGATCGTCATGGCTCACCTCCGCCACCGCCTGGGGCGTGACCATGCCCGCCGCCTCCAGCCGGGCCTGGATCGCCCGCGCCGAGGCAACGCTGACCTGCTGGCTGACGATCGCGCTCAGCAGCTGCGCGAATCCGTCGGGTCGCAGCCGCAGCGGCAAGGGCCCGGTCCGGTCCAGCGCAAAGGCAAAACGCGGCTCACGCGTGGCGAGCCACGCCGCCCCCTCGGCCACGCAGGCGTCCGAGCGGATCAGCCGTCCGACAGATTGTGCATCCTCAGCCATGCCAGGGCCTCCTTCACACTTGCGACACGCGGCCCGCCGGGCCGGCGCGGACGGGCGATCATGGCCACCGGCAGATGCAGGCGGCGCGCCGCCTCCAGCTTGGGCCAGCCGCCCGGGCCGCCCGCGTTGTGCACCATCAACCAGTCGATCCGCTCGCGCCGCAAGAGGCGGATCTCCTCGGCGACGGTAAATGGCCCGTCGGCAGGCAGATAGCGTCCCCGGCGCAGCGGGAAAGGCGCCTGCCCGCCGCCGATGCGCCGCATCAGCACATGGGCCCGCAGCGCCCGCAGCCCCGGCAGGGCGGCCCGCCCCGTGGCCACCAGCACGCGCGCGCGCGCCGGTATCACCTCCGCCGCCGCGCGGACATCGCGCAAGGCCACCCAACGGTCGCGGCGGGTGGGCCGCCACTCCGGGCGCACCAGCTGCAGCAGCGGCAGACCGGCGGCGCGCGCGGCCCGCGCCACGGCAAAGGCGGTTTCCACGTCACAGGGATGCCCGGCCTCGACCACCACGCGGGCGCCGCTGTCCCGCAGCCAATCCGCCGTCACCGGTCCGAGACCCACCGGCCCCGGCCAGCGCCGCGCGACACGTTCACGCGTAGGCAGCCGCACATGGGCACCGGGCAAGGCCCGGGCCAGCTCATGCGCTTCCGCCGCGCCGCCGATGATCACGATCCCCGTCATGGCCTCCCCATAGAACAGCCCGCCGGGAAAGGGAAACACGCGCGCCGGCCCTCGTCCCGCTCCCAGGGCGCGGCGGAGCCCGCATGGCCACTGCCCGTGTTTCTTCTCTCTCAAAATATCGCCGGGGGAGTCGACCAAGGGGAGACGGCGGGCTGCGCCCCCCTCCGCCCCAGGATGCCGGGCGATCCCTGGGCGAAATGACGCTACGTCATCGGCCACGCGGCGCGCCCGCTGTTCCACCGCGCGACATATTCCCTCTTGCCCATATGAGCGGCGCCGCCTAACCCATGCGCATGAGTGACGTGACAGTGCCCCCCACCGACAGCCGCGCCAAGCGCAACGTGACCGTCCTGGTGCTTGCCCAGGCCATCCTCGGCGCGCAGATGCCGATGATCTTCACCATCGGCGGGCTGGCCGGACAGTCGCTGGCCTCGAACGCCTGTTTCGCCACCCTGCCGATCTCCCTGATCGTGCTGGGTTCGATGCTCTCGGCGACGCCGGTTTCGGCGCTGATGCAGCGCTACGGGCGTCGCGCGGGGTTCTTTGTCGGCGCCGGGGCGGGCGCGCTCGGGGGCATGGTCGGCGCCTACGGGCTCTACATCGCGTCTTTCCCGATCTTCCTCCTGGGGTCGCTCATCACCGGCACCTACATGTCCGCGCAGGGGTTCTACCGCTTCGCCGCCGCCGACACCGCCTCGGATGACTTCCGCCCCAAGGCGATTTCCTACGTCATGGCGGGCGGCCTGCTGTCCGCGGTGATCGGCCCGCAGCTGGTCAAGGCGACCTCGGATGCCTTCGTGGTGCCCTTCCTGGGCGCCTATGCCGCCGTGGTGGCGATCAACGTCATCGGCGCGGTGCTCTTTCTTTTCCTCGACATCCCGCGCCCCCCGCGCCCCTCCGAGGACGCGCCCAAGGGCCGTTCCCGCTGGGAACTGCTGACGACGCCGCGCATCGCCGTGGCGGTGATCTGCGCCACCGTGTCCTACGCGCTGATGAACCTGGTGATGACCTCGACGCCGCTGGCGGTGGTGGGCTGCGGGTTCGAAACCGGAGATGCGGCCAATGTCGTCACCGCACACGTCCTGGCCATGTTCGCGCCCAGTTTCTTCACCGGCCACCTGATCGCCCGCTTCGGCGTCGAAAAGATCATGGCGCTGGGGCTGGTGATCCTTGCCGGCGCGGGCGTCGTGGGTCTGTCGGGCGTCGAGCTGGAACAGTTCTTCGTCGCGCTGGTGCTGCTGGGCCTGGGCTGGAACTTCGGCTTCATCGGCGCCACGACCATGCTCGCGGGCGCGCATGAACCGCATGAGCGGGGCCGGATGCAGGGTCTGAACGACCTGATCGTCTTTGGCGGTGTGACCTTCGCCTCGCTGGCGAGCGGTGGCCTGATGAACTGCTCGGGCGGCTCGGCGCAACAGGGGTGGACGGCGGTCAACCTCGCCATGGCGCCTTTCCTCGTGCTGGCGGGTGGCGCGCTGATCTGGCTGGTGATGCGCCCCCGCGACACCGCCGAGGCGTGACCCCGTGCCGGGCCTGACCCGGCGCCTCCCGCTCAGCTGGTCAGCAGGTGCCAGCGGCGGGAAAACTCGCTGAGCGTCAGCCGCCCCTCGCCCACCGCCGCCGGATCGCGCGCCGCCAGCGCCAGCAGCGGCTTGCCCTGCGCAAATTCCCGCAGTGCCGCGCCAGCCACCCCGTGCCCGCGCCGCAGCGCCCGCAGCGACGGCACCTTTCGGATCTCCTCCAGCCGCGCGTGGGCCAGGGAGGCGATCGCCTCTGCCCGCCCGTCCGGCAGGGGCAGCTTGCCCCGCACCTCCAGCTCCGGAACCGCCTGCAGATACCGCGCCAGCGCCGCTGCCCGCGCATGGGCCAGCACCGCCGCCTCATCCACCCGCGCCCCCAGAGCCGAGAGCGCCGCCAGCGCCAAGTGCCCCGCCGTCGCGTCCAGGTAGCCCATCAGCGCGGCTTCATTCCCGAAGGGCGCGCGCTCAAGATCCGCCTCGCGGGCCTCCACGGCCTTTTGCAGACCGGACACATCCACCCCCGCCAGCGCCTGCGCCAAGGGCGTGACCACCTCGTGCCGCCGGATGAACCCGCCCGCGCCGATCTCCTCCAGCGCATCCCGCCACCATTGCAGCCGCATCTGCGCGATCATCGGCTCCTGCGTGACCCAGGGCGCGCGGCTGACCTCGACGTTGAAGGCATAAAGCGGCATCAGCACCGCGCGCGCCGGCAGAGGCGCCGCCATTGCCGCCACGAACCGCTCGGGGTCGCCGCGTTCAACGATCTGCGCACAGGCGTAAAGGTCGCCGCCCTCCTCCCAGCTCATGACAGCCGCCGCGCTACGACAAGGTGATAGCCGGTCTCATGCCGCACCGCGCGCCAGTCCCGCGCCTCCTGCGCGCAGAGGTCCAGCATCTCGGTCAGCCTTGCGTCCGCCCCAGGGCGCAGCGCATCGATCCGCGCCTCCATCGGCTGGTAATAGGCCTCCCAGCCCGCGTCCGAGACATCGCGCGTGCCCAGGATCTCGAACCCTGCCGCCGCCACCGCCGCGGCGATGCCCGCGCGGTCGCGGGTCGGGTAATCCTCCCAGAAGGCGCGCGCCTCCGCGCTTGGCGTTTCAGTGAAATAACAGGGTTCCGAGAAGGCCAGCGCGCCGCCCGGTTTCAACGCCCCGCGCATCACCTCCAGCCCCGGTTTCAGACCCAGGAAATACAGCGCCCCGGCACACCAGATCATGTCAAAGGGCGCCTCGGCGAACTCGGCAATCCGCCCCATGTCGTCCTTGCGCACCGTGACCTGCGGCAGGTCGGCAAAACGTGCCTGCATCTGCGCGACAAAACCCTCCTGCAGGTCCACTGCCAGCACCCGGCCCGCGCGCGCCAATGTGGCCACGTCCCCTCCCGCACCCGCGCCCGCGTCACAGATCGCCGCGCCCTCGGGCAAGGCGGCAAGCTCCAGCGCCCAGGCCACGTCCTCCGCGCTGCCCGGCCCCTCGCGCGGCAGGTCCTTGTGGACGGCAAAGAAGGCCTCCCAGTCCATCAGCCCTGCCCCCCGTCGCGCACCAGCTTCCAGCGTACCGCGTCCAGCAGCGCCTCGAACGAGGCATCGACGATGTTCGCGCTGACGCCCACGGTGGCCCAGCGCCGCCCCTGCCCGTCCTCGCTGTCGATGATGACCCGGGTCACGGCCTCTGTCCCGCCCTGGGTGATCCGCACCTTGAAGTCGACCAGCCGCATGTCGTCGATCGCCTCCTGGTAGCGGCCCAGGTCCTTGGCCAGCGCCTTGGAGAGCGCGTTCACCGGGCCGCGGTCATTGCCCGCCTCGTCCATCGACTCCGACACCGACAGTTTCTTCTCGCCATCGACCTTGACCACGACAACGGCCTCGGACAGCGAGACCATCCTGTCGTACTTGTTCTTGCGCCGCTCCACCGTCACCCGGTAGCGCTTGACCTCGAAGAACTCGGGCAGCATCCCCAGCTCGTCCCGCGCCAACAGCTCGAAACTGGCCTGCGCGGTGTCGTAGGAATAGCCCTCGGTCTCGCGCGCCTTGACGCGGTCGAGGATGCGGGCCAGCGCCGGATCGCCCTTGTCGACCTCCAGCCCCATTTCCGACAGGCGGCGGCGCAGGTTCGACTGGCCCGCCTGGTTCGACATCGGCACCACGCGGCGGTTGCCCACCAGCCCGGGGTCGATGTGTTCATAAGTGGTCGGGTCCTTGAGGATCGCGCTGGCGTGCAGCCCGGCCTTGTGCGCAAAGGCCGAGGCGCCCACGTAGGCCACCTGTTTCTGCGGCACCCGGTTCAGGATGTCGTCCAGCATCCGGCTGGTCCGCGTCAGCCCGGCCAGCGCCTCCATGCTCACACCCGTCTCGAACAGGTCCTTGTAAGGCGCTTTCAGCAGCAGCGTCGGGATCAGCGCCGTCAGGTTGGCATTGCCACAGCGTTCGCCAAGACCATTCAGCGTGCCCTGGATCTGGCGCGCCCCGGCCATCACCGCCGCCAGCGAGCCGGCGACGGCGGTTTCCGTGTCGTTGTGGGTGTGGATGCCGAGGTGATCGCCGGGGATCCCCTTTTCGATCACATCCTGCACGATCTGCCCGATTTCATGCGGCAAGGTCCCGCCGTTGGTATCGCAGAGCACGATCCAGCGCGCCCCCGCCTCCAGCGCGGCACGCAGGCAGTCCAGCGCATAGGGCGCATTCGCCTTATAGCCGTCAAAGAAATGCTCGGCATCGAACAGCGCCTCGCGCCCCTGCCCCACGAGGTGAGAAACCGAGGCGGCGATATTGGCGATGTTCTCTTCCAGCGTGATGCCCAGCGCCGTGGTGACGTGGAAATCATGGGTCTTGCCGACAAGGCAGACGGCGGGCGTGCCCGCATTGGTCACCGCCGCCAGCACCTCGTCATTGGCCGCCGAGCGGCCCGCGCGCTTGGTCATGCCAAAGGCGGTCAAGGTGGCGCGGGTCTGGCCCACCTCCTCGAAGAAGGCACTGTCGGTCGGGTTCGCCCCGGGCCAACCGCCCTCGATATGATCGACGCCAAGCGCATCGAGCGCCGCGGCGATCTTGAGCTTTTCGGCGGTGGAGAACTGGACACCTTGGGTCTGCTGCCCGTCGCGCAGCGTGGTGTCGTAGAGGTAAAGGCGTTCGCGGGTCATGACCTTCCCCCGAGTTGGGCGAGACAAGAGGCGCGCATGCGCCATGCCCGACCTCGGGAGGGCCTTGACGCAGTCCCGGCGTTTGCACTCCAAAGCTCCAAAGCCGCTCTCACTTCGATATTGCCAACGAATGCCCTCCCGGGGGGGAGGTCGGGCATGGCGCATGCGCGCCGGGTGGCTCCTTTTGTAGAGTTCATCCCAACGCCTCCAGCTTGGCCGCGTCGAACCCGGCGCCCGGCACCAGGTCCACCCCCGCCTTGGACATGCGCACTTCGACCCCCGCGTCGATGAGAGCCTGCTTCATCCGGTCTACCTCGGAGAAATCCTTGCTCTGCATGGCCTGGGCGCGGGCCTCGGCCAGACGGTCCGCAAGCGCTGCAAGATCGACGGAGACCGTCTCCCAACCGGAGAGCGCATTGGTCAGAAGGCCTAGTAGATTTGCACTCGCCAAAAAATCTGCAGGACTAGGAGCCTCGCGTGCTTGGTCTGGATTTCGACGTTTGAGTTCAATTGCTTTGGACATAGCGTCCAAGCGGTCACGCGCGACAACGGTATTCAAGTCATCCGCGAGCGGATCAAGAATTTCTTCCAGCGGCTTCCCGGGCTCTACGCCCTCCACGATGCTCCGCCACCTACGCAACTTGCTTTCTGCAATTCGCGCCTTTTCCGCCGTCCAGTCCATTGGTCTGCGGTAGTGCGTGCCAAGCATGACAAAGCGGATCACCTCGCCCGGCACCCCCTGATCCAGCAGGTCGCGGACGGTAAAGAAGTTGCCCAGGCTCTTGGACATCTTCTTGCCCTCGACCTGCAGCATCTCGTTGTGCAGCCAGACCCGCGCGAAATCCCCCTCGGGATGGGCGCATTTCGACTGGGCGATCTCGTTTTCATGATGCGGGAAGGTCAGGTCATTGCCACCGCCGTGGATGTCAAAACTCTCTCCCAGGAGCGCGAAGCTCATGGCCGAGCATTCGATGTGCCAGCCCGGTCGCCCCCGGCCCCAGGGGCTTTCCCACCCCGGCAGATCGTCCGAAGACGGCTTCCACAGTACGAAATCCATCGGGTTCTTCTTGTAGGGCGCCACCTCGACCCGGGCGCCCGCGATCATGTCTTCGACCGACCGGCCAGACAAGGCGCCATACTGGGCATAGCTCTCGACCGCGAACAGCACATGCCCCTCGGCCTCGTAGGCGTGATCGGAGGCGATCAGCCCTTCGATCATGGTGATCATCTCGTCGATGTACTCGGTCGCGCGCGGCTCTTGCGTGGGCCGCAGGGCGCCCAGCGCGTCCATGTCCGCGTGATACCAGCCGATGGTCTCGTCCGACCGCTCGCGCACCAGCTCCTCGAGCGTGCCCGATGCCCCCGCCTCCTTGCGCTTGAGCGCGGTGGCGTTGATCTTGTCGTCCACGTCGGTGAAATTGCGCACGTAGGTGACGTGGTCCGGGCCATAGACATGGCGCAGCAGACGAAAGAGCACGTCGAACACGAGGACCGGGCGCGCATTGCCCAGGTGCGCGCGGTCATAGACCGTGGGTCCGCAGACATACATCCGCACGTTGTCGGGGTCTATGGGGCGGAAGTCGTCCTTCTTCCGGGTCCGGGAGTTGGTGAAGCGGATGTTCATGGCCTCGTCCTTCGCAAATCTTGCGGCGGGCCTAGCAACTCTATGATGCGAATGGAATAGAGGACCGTCCCGCCAATGGCCGGGATGTCCCGACCGGTGTCAGCAGGTAATGCAGCAGAGGGTATGTGCAGCGGTCGTCATGGGCGTGGCTTAGCACGGCGCCCCTGCCCTGCCAAGCCGCGTCTTTCCAGCGCGGCGGGGGTATTTTTGCCAAGAAGAAACCGCAAGCGCGCGCCTCGGGGCTTCTTCTTGGTCCAAATACCCCTGCAACGGTCGGGGTCAGCCGTAGCTCACCATTTCATATTCCACCGCGTCCGGCCCATCGAAATAGAAGCGGCGGCCGGGTTCGTAATCGGCGTGGTTGAAAGTCTCGATGCCAAGCGCGCGGACACGGGTCTCGATCGCGTCGAGATCCTCGACCACGATGCCGACATGGTTCAACCCTGCGGCGTTGCCGTAGCGGGGATGTGCCTCGGCGACTGGCGCCTTGGGGGTGTAGAGGGCAAGGTAGCTGTCCGCGTTGCCGACATGGACGGAATAGCCGTTGTTGAGCGAGGCGCCCTCCCACCGGATGTGCCAGCCCAGGAGGCGGGACAGGAAATCTGCGGTGGCGCGGGCGTCGGGAACGGTGATGTTGACGTGTTCGAGGCGGGCGTTCATGGCTCTGTCCTTTCCATTGCAATATGGGGCAAAGCGTAATTCCTCAAGTTAGATTTAGATCAAGAGGAAAATATCGCTTCATTTCATATCTGTAGAGGAATTCTTCGAGATCCTTGTGCGGCTTGCACCGGCGCGGCGCCCGGGGCATCCTGCGGGCATGGGACGCGATACGGTCAACGAGATCTGCCAGGCGCTGCCCGGGGCGGAAAGATCCGATCCCTGGGGTGGCGGGCATGATGCCTGGAAGGTGGGCGGCAAGATGTTCGCCTGCATCGGCGTGGCCAACGACGGGGTGTCGGTCAAGACGCCCTCGGTCGAGGATGCGGCCCTGCTGATCGAGATGGCGCGCGCGGTCAAGGCCCCCTATTTCCACCGCTCCTGGGTGCGGGTGGACTGGGAGGCGGTGCCCGAGGAGGAGCTTCGGGCCCGGATCGAAACCTCTTACCGTATCGTCTTCGGCGGGTTGACGAAGAAGAAACAGCGGGACATCGCGGGCGGCTGAGGCCGGGCGCAAGGCGCTTCCAAGCGCCTTGGAAACGCTTTGCGAAAAGCGTTGCAAGCGGGTTCCAAACCGCTTTTCCAGCGGCAAAGCCCGCCGGCGGCGCAATGGCCGGGCGGGTCGTCACATGTCACTCATGGAAATCTGAAAACGGCGGCCGCCGGACGGATCGGACTTGCCGGGGTGTCACTCCCGGCCCTTTTCGGGGCGTCGCCCCTTCGTTCCGCGCAGATCGAAAGGCCCCCGAGCGGGGTCATGATCCGGTTTTCAGTGCTAGCGGGAGGGAAGATGCGCCCCCACGGTTTAGAAACCGTGAGGGCAGCGTACGCTACTGGTCGCGCTGCGCCTCCAGCGCGCGGTAGGCGGCGACGTTGCGGTTGTGCTCGTCCAGCGTGACGGCAAAATTGTGCCCGTCGCGCGGGTCAAGCGTCTTGGCCACGAAGTAGATATAGTCCGTATCCGCCGGGTTCAGCGCCGCCTCGATGCTGGCGCGGCCCGGGTTGGCGATGGGGGTCGGCGGCAGCCCGTCGATCCGGTAGGTGTTCCAGGGGGTCTCTGCATCCAGTTCCGACCGGCGCAGACCCCGGCCCAGCGGCCCCTCGCCCTTGGTGATGCCGTAGATCACCGTCGGGTCCGTCTGCAGGCGCATGCCCTTGTCGAGGCGGTTGACGAAGACGCTGGCCACCTCGCCGCGTTCCTGCGGGCCGCCGGTTTCCTTTTCGATGATCGAGGCCAGGATCAGCGCCTCTTCGGGGCTTGCCAGCGGCAGGCCCGAGGCGCGGTTGGCCCAGGCCTGGGCCAGGATCACCTCCTGGCGTTCCTTCATCCGCGCGATGACATCGGCGCGGCTGTCGCCGGGCAGGATCTCGTAGCTGTCGGGGGCCAGGCTGCCCTCCTCGGGCACGTCGACCTCTCCGTCCAGTACGTCGATCTGTTTCAACTCTTCGACCACCTGCCAGCTGGTAACGCCCTCGGCCAGGGCCACGCGGAACCGGGTGCCGGTGGTGTCCTTGACCTGCGCATAGATCTCGGGTGCGTCGCCTTCGCCGGGGTCGAAGCTCGCCTGTTCCTCGTAGCGGCCCGTGGCCGGGTCCACGGCACGGACCTGTACTGTCGCGCGGGTGATGCCGATGCGGTAGACCACCTCGGTGCCGCAGGTCGAGGCGCCGCCGCGGGTGACGATGTCGGTGATCTCGGACATCGAGGCGCCCTCGGGGACAAGGTAGCTGCCCGCCTTCAGCGCCTGGGTCTTGTCACCGTAATCGGCACCGACGCGGAACATCATCGCGCTCTTGACCGCGCCCTGGTCCGACAGATCCTCGGAGACGGCACGCATGTTGGTGCCGCGCGGCACCTCCAGGCAGATCGGTGCGGTCAGCGGACCCTGGGCATGGTATTCGCGCTGCGCCCAGATCAGGACGCCGCCGAAGAGAAACAGCGCGACGACCAGGAAGGTCAGCGCGTTCGAGGCGATGCTGCGCCACATGCGGGATTACTCCACCTTGCCGAAGACCACGCTGGCATTGGTGCCGCCAAAACCAAAGGAGTTGGACAGGGCGTAGGTCACCTTGCGCGGGCGTTTGGCGTTGGGGGCCAGGTCGATGGGGGTGTCCACCGCCGGGTTGTCGAGGTTGATTGTCGGCGGGGCCACCTGGTCGCGGATGGCAAGGATCGAGAAGATCGCCTCGATCGCGCCGGCGGCGCCCAGCAGGTGCCCGGTGGCGGATTTGGTCGAGGACATGGTGACGCTGGTGGCGTGATCGCCCAGCAGGCGTTCCACCGCGCCCAGTTCGATGGTGTCGGCCATCGTCGAGGTGCCATGCGCGTTGATGTAGTCCAGCGCCGTGGCCTCGATCCCGGCGTCCCGCAGTGCGGCACGCATCGAGCGTTCGCCGCCTTCGCCGTCCTCGGAGGGGGCGGTGATGTGATAGGCGTCGCCCGACAGGCCGTAGCCTGCCACTTCGGCGTAGATCTTTGCGCCGCGCGCCTTGGCGTGCTCGTATTCTTCCAGCACGACGACACCGGCGCCTTCGCCCATGACAAAGCCGTCACGGTCGGCGTCATAGGGACGGCTGGCCGCCTTGGGATCGTCGCCGCGTTTCGTGCTGAGCGCCTTGCAGGCGTTGAAGCCCGCGATGCCGATTTCGCTGATGGCCGCCTCGGCGCCGCCCGCGATCATCACGTCCGC
Organism: Antarctobacter albus; assembly: GCF_900101505.1. Lineage (GTDB taxonomy): Bacteria > Pseudomonadota > Alphaproteobacteria > Rhodobacterales > Rhodobacteraceae > Antarctobacter > Antarctobacter albus. The sequence continues at coordinate 107,815 of NZ_FMZI01000002.1, read as the reverse complement.
GTCGCCGTACTTGATCAGGCGGGCCGCGTCGCCGATGGCATGGGCGCCGGTGGAACAGGCGGTCACGACCGCGTGGTTCGGCCCCTTGAACCCGTATTTGATCGAGACGTTGCCCGAGATCAGGTTGATCAGCGCGCCGGGGATGAAGAAGGGCGACACCCGGCGCGGCCCCTTGTCACGGATCAGGAGCGCGGTTTCCGCGATGGCGTTCAGCCCGCCGATCCCCGACCCGATCATGACGCCGGTGCGCAGGCGGTCTTCCTCGCCCTCGGGCTTCCAGCCCGCGTCTGTGACGGCCTGTTCCGCGGCGGCGATGCCGAAGCGGATGAATTCGTCGACCTTGCGCTGTTCCTTCTTGTCCATCCAGTCGTCGGGATTGAAGGTGCCGTCGCTGCCGTCGCCATAGGGCACTTCGCAGGCATAGGTGGTCGCCAGGTGGCTGGCATCGAACTTGCTGATGGTGCCCGCCCCGGACTGGCCGTCCAGGATCCGGCTCCAGGTCTCTTCGACTCCGCAAGCCAGCGGCGTGACCAGCCCCAGCCCGGTGACAACTACGCGACGTGCCATGCGCCTGCCCTCTCTCTCACATTCTTTTTCCGCTCATACCGCGCGAAGCCCCGCAGGGGCAAGGGGATGCCGCCCCCGTCGGCAGACAACCGACCGCCGCACAAGGCCCGCGCGGCGTGCGGTGGCTGCGATCTGGCCAAGGCTCGGGTCACCGCGCCGCCCCACGGGCTGCACCACACACCAAAGAACCTTGGCCAGGATGCCGGCGGACCGCCGATGTCAGCCCGGCAGGGTCAGGATCCTGGCGCCGCGCGGCGTGGCGACGACCGTATGTTCGAATTGCACGGTCTCGGCGGGCGGTACGCTGTGCAGGGTCCAGCCGTCGCCTGCCTCGTCCGCCATCCGCCCCCCGCGCGACAGGAAGGGTTCGACGGTCAGGACAAGGCCTTTGGTGATCCGGCGGCGCTCGGCCCGGGTGGGCCATGTGGCGATTTCCTCCGGATACTCGTGCAGGCTCCGCCCGACGCCGTGGCTTGCGAGGTTGCGAATGAGCGTGTAGCCGCGCTTTTCGGCAAAGCGCCCGATGGAGGCGCCGATACCCGCAAGCGGCTTGCCCGCGGCGACCTGCGCGATGCCGATCTGCATCGCGCGGTGGCCGTCCTTGCACAGCCGGTCAGGCTGCGCCATCGCAAATCGAAAGCTGGCACCTGTGTCGGCGAAAAAGCCATCCTTGCTGGCCGAGACGTCGATGTTCACGAGATCCCCGGCGCGCAGCAGGCGGTCGCCGGGAATGCCGTGGGCGATCTCTTCGTTGACGCTGATGCAGGTGGCGCCGGGAAAGTCATAGGTCGTCTCCGGCGCCGAGGCCGCCCCCGACCGATCCAGCAAGCGGCGCCCGAGGTCGTCCAACTCGCGGGTGGACATGCCCGGCTCTGCCGCGCGGATCATCGCCTGCAGGGTGTTGGCCACGATGCGGCCGATGGCCTGCATCCCGTCGAGTTCGTCTTGCCGGGTGATCGTCATGGTGTGTCTTTCGCTCCCCGTGATCCGGACTGTCGGGCGGGCGATGTCTTGCGCCTCAGGCCCAGTCCGCGCCCAGGTCTTCGCGGGCCCGGTCGATCCAGTGGTCCTGCAACCAGTCGCAGGGCTTGGAATAGCGGATGAAAGAGCCGGTATACCCCGACAGGGCATCCGTCATCTTGGGGCGCCCGTGAAAACAGACCACGCGGGCCTCCGCAGGCAGGCGCGGCGCATGCAGGTAGTTGCCGGGAAAGGGGTTGCAGTCGTACTTGAACGACACCACCCAAGGCTCCGGAATATAGGTGAACAGGCCCCGGTCCATCGCCTTGTGCGAGGTATAGCGCTGCTCCGATCCGCGCGCCTTTTCCACCTCTTCATAGGGGTTGGCGGCCAGGTCCTCGTAGAGGAACCCGTGTTGCGCCGGATCGAAGCGAAAGACCGACCCGTGCCCCGTGGGCCGCCCCTTGCGCTTTTCCGTCCAGTCATGGCGCATCGCCACGGTGCCGGGCGCCAGGTCGTGGATCTCGTCCAGCCCGCCGGTGATCACCACGTCCAGGTCAAAGCCCAGCACCGGCCCTTCGAGGTCCGGCACCAACCCGGGACGAAACAGCGAAGTCTTGCGCATCGCGCCCTGCCGGTTGGCCACCGCCAGCGCCGCGTTCATTGGTTCGGCATAGGGTTCGACCGGCAGGTCCAGCACCTCGATATCCGGGTGCAGCCCCTCGGCGTGTTCCGTCATCACCATGAAACGGACGGGCCGCGACAGGTTGCGCCGCACGCCGGAATACAGCCGGTTGACATACTCGGGGCCGAACAGCGTGCCCCACTTGATGCACATGATGTTGATGGCCGTCACGCTGCGCCCCCGCCTTGGTGTTGCCCGCGCGGCATAGCAACGCCCGCGCCGGAACACCAGCGCTTGCGGCGGGCCGGTGCCGCGCCTAGATTGGCCGTGAACCCGAACCCAGGACGGAGGCCATGATGGAGATTGCATCGACCCTCCGGGCCGCGCGCTAACTTTCAGCCCGCCGCCCGTGCACGCATTTCAGGCCGCCTGCCGCGGCCTTTACCTGCATGTCTGAACGGGACCTACAACATTGACAGAGTTTGATCTGACCGGCCTGGGATGGTCGGCCCATTTCGCGCGCCAGCTGGGCGACGATGACCGGGGCCTGGCCCCTGCCCGCCTCTCCGAGGTGCACCGCGACCGCCTGCGCGCGCTGGCGCCCGGGGGTGCCCTCTCCCTTCTGCCCGTCGAGTCCACCGGCGCCTATGCCGTGGGCGACTGGGTGCTGAGTGACGGCAGCCGTGCCGTCCGGCGGCTGGACCCCACCAGCGACCTCACCCGCCGCGCCGCCGGGCGCGAGGCAAAGCTTCAGCGGATCGCGGCGAATGTCGACACGCTGGGCATCGTCACCAGCTGCAACGCCGATTTCAACATCGCGCGGCTGGAACGCTACCTGGCACTGGCCCATACCGCGGGCTGCCTGCCGCTGGTGGTGCTGACCAAGGCCGACATGGCCCGGGACGCGGACGACTACCTGCGCCGGGCACAGCGGCTCTCGCCGCTGGTGACCGCCATCGCGCTGGACGCCACCGACCCGGAGGAAGTCGCCCGCCTTGCGCCCTGGTGCAAGGACGGGCAGACGCTGGCGCTGGTCGGCTCTTCGGGCGTGGGCAAGACCACGCTGCGCAACACGCTCACCGGCGAACACGAGCTGACCCAGGGTATCCGCGAGGATGACGCCAAGGGCCGCCACACCACCACCGCGCGCAGCCTGGTGCCCACCCAGGCGGGCGGCTGGCTGATCGACACGCCGGGGATGCGAGAGCTGCAACTGGCGGATGCCGACGAGGGCATCGGCGCGGTCTTCGAGGACATCGAGGATCTCGCCCGCCAATGCCGCTTCCGCGACTGTGCTCATGCCGGGGAACCGGGCTGCGCGGTACAGGCCGCCATCGAGACGGGCGCGCTTGATCCCGACCGGTTGGCGCGTTGGGACAAGCTGCGGCGCGAGGACCGCTACAACAGCGAAACCGTGGCCGAGGCACGGGCGCGCGGCAAGGCCTTCGGCAAGATGGTGCGCGAGATTTCGACCAGCAAGAAGCGCCGCCACGATCCCGGCGCCCCATGACACCAGGCGCGGGCAGGCCCCCTGCCCGCGCTTTTTTTTGCGCTCCCGTGGTCGTTCCGCATGACATGCTTGCCGCTCCGCATGGGTCAGGATGCTTACAGCACCGACAGCGGAGACAGATCATGGACCCGACCCTTTTCATTGCCACCCGCCCCCTGCCCCGCGGACCAAGCGACAGCCCCCGGGTCATCGAGGCCTTCTATGCGGAACACGGCCAGGGCTGGCGTCCCGGCCTTTCCGCCCTGCTGCCTCCCCTCGCCCGCGCCCTGCGGCGGATTTGGCACCGAAGGCCACAAGGGATAGACCAATGCACATGACCCGCCCGCCACAGCCCGTCCCCCTTGCGCAGGATCCCGACCGCGCCGCCGTCGCGGCGGTGATCCGCGCCGAGACCACGGCCTTTCAACAGCGCGACTACGCGGCCTGGGCCCGCTGCTGGGTGCAGGAGCCGCGCACGCGGGACGTTTATGTCTCGCCCGCCACCGGGTTGACCGTGCACAGCGGCTGGGCCCAGATCTCGCGCTACATGAAACACGTTATGGACAGCGGCATCGGCTGCCCGAACGTGCCCTTCGGACAGGAAAACCTCCGCATCACCCTCTCGGGCGACACGGCCTGGGTGGTCTACGACGAATGGGCTGCGCCGCCGGGGTCGGCCCGGATCGAGAGCTTCGAAACGCGGATCCTGGAACGGATTTCGGGCGATTGGCGGATCGTCTACGCCGCCTTCGTGATGCGGCACGGCGACCCCGGCGGCGCCGAGGCGATCTCGGTCGATGCCACGGGCCAGTTGCTCTGGGCCAGCCCCGTGACGCTGGCCCGGCTGCAGGATCACCCGCTGCTGACCTTGTCGGCGGGCCGGTTGCGCGCCCACCGGCGCGATTGGGACAGGGCCCTGCAAGAGGCGCTGAGGCGCGCCGGGCAGTACCACGGCTATTTCGAATTGCACCGCTTCACCCAGGAGACCGGCGGCCCCTTCGGTTACCCGGCGATCCTGGGAGAGACTGACACCGGCGGGCTGGCGATCGTGCATCTCTCGGTGCGCAACGGCACGACCTACGTCCGGATCGACGGCGACGCCCAGATCGACCGCCGCCTGACGGTGGCCCAGGCGGTCTACGGGCTGTCGGACGGCCAGGTGCGGCTGGCCCGCCAGATCGCCGATGGCAAGGGACCGAAAGAGGCCGCCGAGGCGCTGGGGATCAGTGTCAACACCGCCCGCACGCACCTGTCCCGGCTCTATGAAAAGACCGGGGTCAACGCCCAGACGGCGCTGGTGCGCCTGCTGCTGAGCGTCGGGTGACACCCAGGGCGCGCGCCCCCGCTTCTTCTCTCTCAAAATACTCCGGCGAGCGCGAGAGGCTGGCCCCTCGCATCCTTCGGTGCACACCGCCAGTGTGACGAGCTGGCCCCTTACGCCCCACTTGAAACAGTGGGACGGCGGGCGGGGCGACGTGCCCCCGAACGGGGGCACAAGCGGCGCCCTGCCGTCCTTTACGACGCCAGCGGCATCCGGCGTTCGACGATCTCCGCCCACCAGGAACAACCCGCCGGGATCGCCTCGTCGTTGAAGTTGTACTCCGGATGGTGAACCATCGCCGTGTCGCCGTTGCCCACTAGGATATAGGCACCGGGGCGCTCCTCCAGCATGTAGGCGAAATCCTCGCCGCCCATGACGATGGGCGCCTCGTCGACACCCCCGGACACGGCCCGGGCCACGTCGCGGGCAAACTCGGTCTGCTCGGAGTGGTTGACCATGACCGGGTAGCCGCGGTGATAGATGACCTCGGCCGTGCCACCATAGGTGGCCGCAACACCCGCCGCAATCTCCTTGATCCGCTGTTCCGCCAGGTCGCGCATCGCGGTGGACTGGGTGCGCACCGTGCCGCGCAGAAAGACCTTCTGCGGGATCACGTTGAAGGCCTTGGAGGATGTCTCGAACGACGTGACCGAGACCACCACCTGGTCGACCGGGTCGGCGTTGCGCGCCGCAATGGTCTGCATCGCCAGCACCAGCTGGGACGCCATCACCGTCGTGTCCACGGTCTCATGCGGCTTGGCCGCGTGACCGCCACGGCCCTCGAGGTTGATCTCGAACTGGTCGGTGGCGGCAAAGAAGGCGCCTTCGCGGATGGCAAAGCTGCCCACCGGCTGGCCCGGCCAGTTGTGCATGCCATAGACCTCCTGGATGCCCCAACGCTCCATCATGCCGTCGTCGCACATTTCCTTGCCGCCGCCGCCGCCTTCTTCGGCAGGTTGGAAGATCACGACGACCGTCCCGTCGAAATTCCGCGTCTCGCTCAGGTACTTTGCCGCGCCCAGCAACATGGCGGTGTGCCCGTCATGGCCGCAGGCATGCATGGCGCCATCGGTCTTCGAGGCGTATTCGACGCCGGTCTGTTCATGGATCGGCAGCGCGTCCATGTCGGCGCGCAGCCCGATGACCTTGCCCGACCCATTGCCGCGCCCCTTGATGACACCGACGACGCCGGTGCGGCCAATGCCGGTCACCACCTCGTCACAGCCGAATTCCTTCAGCTTTTCCTCAACCAGGGCCGAGGTCCGGTGCGTTTCGAACAGGATCTCGGGGTGTTCGTGCAGGTCGCGGCGCCAGGCGGTGATCTCGTCCTGCAGTTCGGCAAAGCGGTTCTTGACGGGCATCTTGGCCTCCTTGTTGTCGTGAGTGTTCGTCGAGCCGCGGGGGCCCCTCGGACCCGCTGCGGTTATGGATGCCAACATATGCACCGGCGTCCGGGGCGCAACCACGACCGCGCGTCGCCCCGCCCCCGGGGCCCCGCGCTGCTTACGCCAAGGGCATCCGCGTCTCGGCCAGGGTGGCAAACCAGCTGGCCCCCACCGGCGCGATGCTGTCGTCAAAGTCATACCCCGGGTTGTGCAGGTCGGCGCTGTCGCCATTGCCGATAAAGACAAAGGCGCCGGGACGCACCCGCAGCATGTCGCCGAAATCCTCGCTGCCCATGACGCGCGGCGCCTCGCGGTTCACATGGCCGGACACCGCCTCGCCCGCATCGGCAGCCAAATCCGCCTGCGCCTCGGCATTCACCAGCGGATCGACCCCCTCGATGTATTCCATCTCCACCTGCGCCCCGTGGGCCAGGGCGGTGGCCTCGGCGATCTGGCGGATACGGGTGCGGATCATCTCGCGGTCGGTGACATCGTACTGCCGCACAGTGCCGATCAGCGTCACCGCATCGGGCAGCACATTGTAGGTGAAGGTCTCCGACTTCATTCCGCAGACGGAAATCACCACCGCGTTCTGCGCGTTGATGTCTCGCGAGGGGATCGAGTGCAGCGCGGTCACGATCTGGGCGGCGGCAAGATTGGTGTCCACCGCCAGGTGCGGCATGGCGCCGTGCCCGCCCTTGCCCGTCACGCGGATCTCGAACTTGTCGGCGGAGGCCAGGAAGGGTCCGGGCCGCGTGGCAAAATGGCCCGGCGTCAACCCCGGCCAGTTGTGCATGGCATAGACCTCGTCGACCTCGTAGCGGTCGAACACCCCGTCCCCGATCATCGCCTTGGCCCCGCCGCTGCCTTCCTCGGCAGGCTGGAACAGCGCCACGACTGTGCCATCGAAATTGCGCGTCTCGGCGAGATAGCGGCAAGCGCCCAGCAGCATGGTCGTGTGGCCGTCATGGCCGCAGGCATGCATCTTACCCGGTATGGTCGAGGCATGATCCGCCCCGGTCTGCTCGAGGATCGGCAGCGCGTCCATGTCGGCCCGAAAGGCGATGGTGCGCCCCGACCCGTCCTGCCGGCCACGGATCACCGCCACGACGCCGGTCTGGCCCACGCCCTGGATCACCTCGTCACAGCCGAACCCCCGCAGTTTTTCGGCCACGAAACGCGCGGTCTCATGTTCCTCGAAGCGCAGTTCGGGATGGGCATGCAGGTGGCGGCGCCATTCGGTCAGGTCCTCCTGCCAGTCGGCGATACGGTTTTTCATGGGCATCGGGTTTCTCCTTTGCCCGTGATCCTGCGCCCATGCGGCCCCCTCTGCAAGCCTCAGAGATTGGGGCCGGGTTGCAACCGCGACCCGTCAAAGAAGCGCGACATGCGGAACCGCCCCAGATCATGGCCCGGATCGCGCCCGGTGGCGAGGTCCACCGCCACCCGGCCAAAGCCCGGCCCGATGCCGAACCCATGCCCGCACATGCCCGTCACCACCGTCAACCCGGGAATTTGCGCGACGGTGTCCACCACCGGCACCACGTCCGGCAGCACGTCGATCATACCCGCCCAGGTGTCCTTTGCCCGGACCGGCGCCGCATCGGGATAAAGCTGGCCAAACCGCCGGGTGATCTCCGAAACCTTGCCGCCGTTAGGTGCGGGATCGAGGATGCGCATCCACTCGAACGGGCTTTCCTCGGCCCCGCTCCAGTGGCGCGGGGTGGAAAAGGCATCGGGCCAATGGCGCGGTTGCGGGCCGCGCGGGTGGATGTCGAATTCGCCGGTCATGGCCAGCGGCAGGTAATGGTGCAGGTGCCGCAGAACATCCGGACCAAGGTACAACTCGCCAAAGGCGGCAGGCGCCAGCGTGAACCCGCCATCGGCGCGCGGACGAAAGGCCAGCCGGTCGTCCACCGCCGCCGTCCCAACGACCGGCGGCAAGGGCTGCGTGGCAAGCGCGGTCGAACGCACCGAAAGCTGCGGAATGTCCACCCCGTGCCGGCGCAGGAACAGCGAGGACCAGGCGCCCCCGGCCAGCACCACCGCCTGCGTGCGGATGCGGCCCCGTTCCGTGATGACCCCGGCCACGCGCCCCGCCTGCCGGTCCAGCCCACGCACCGCGCAGCGCTCGGAAATCGCCGCGCCCTCGGCCCGTGCCAGCCGCGCGAGCTCCGGCACCGCCACCCAGGGTTCGCCCTTCATGTCGGTGGGCGTGTGCAGGGCGCCGATCCAGGGTCCGCGCGGATAATCCAGCAGCCGCAGCATCTGCGTCCGCCCCAGCAATTCCGAACTGACCCCAAGCCCCCGAGCCTCGTCCAGCCAGCCTTCGAAAGCCACCATCTCGGCCTCGTCACGGGCAAGATAGCTGACCCCCAGGGTGCGCGTGCCCAGGCGCCCGCCACAGTCGGCATCCAGCGCCTGCCACAGATCCTGCGCCTCTTGCGCGATGGGAATCTCGGCCATGTCGCGGCCTTGCACCCGGATCCAGCCCCAGTTGCGCGAGGATTGCTCTCCTGCCACCCGGCCCTTTTCCAACAGCACAACCTTCAGCCCGCGACGTGCCGCGAACAGCGCGGTGGACACCCCGATCACCCCGCCGCCGATCACCGCAAGGTCGACGGCCTCGGGCAATGGATCGGAGAATTCGACCTGTCCCATCTCGTGAAAGGGGAACGTCATCGGCACCTCCCATGCCCGGATGTGGCGCCTGCACCCGCCGTCGTATTGGGGTATTTGGACCAAGAAGAAGCAAAAGGCGCGCGCCCCTGTTTCTTCTTGGCGAAAATACCACCGGGGGTGAGGCCGAAGGCCGAGGGGGCAGCGCCCCCTGCCGGCGCGTCGGTCATGCCAGGTGCTCCAGCAGGCGTTCCATGAACCGCTGGCCTTCCTGGAACTGCGCCAGGGTGATGTACTCGTCCGGTTGATGCGCGACGTTGATGCTGCCGGGACCGCAGACCACGGCCTTGTAGCCCGCGACCTGGAAATGGCTCGCCTCGGTGCCGTAGCTGACGAAGGTCTCCGAGTTGTCGCCGGTGATCTGGCGAACCAGCGCCTCGGCGGTGTTGTCCGTTTCCGGGGCAAAGGGCGGCAGGCTGAATTTCTCTTCCAGCTCGATCCCGGTCTCGGGGCGGATCTTCTGCATCTGCGCGGTGAGCTCGGCAGCCTTGTCCTCGGTCAGGCGGCGCCATTGGTCCAGCGTCTCGCCCGGCACCACGCGATAGCCGAAGCAGAACTCGCAGTCCTTGGCCGAGATGTTATGCGCCGTGCCGCCCCGGACCTGGCCGACATGGACATTGGTGTAGGGCGGGTCGAAAAGTCCCGCCATGTCCCGCGGCTCTGCCGCCTGCAGCGCGGCGTTCAGCTGGTTGGCCCATGTGATCATCTCGGCGCCCCACATGATCGCGCTGACGCCGGTGTGCAGCAGCGAGCTGTGCACCTCGAAGCCGTGGACGTGCACCCAGTAGGTGACCCCTCCCTTGTGGCCGGTCACCGCCTTCATCATCGTGGGTTCACCGACGATCACGTCGCGGGCGCGCGGCAGGCCGGACATGGCCTCGATCAGGGGGGGCGCACCGGCGCAGCCGATTTCCTCGTCGTAGGACAGGGCGATCTGCAGCGGGCGCGTGACACCGCGCCGTTTCGCCTCGACAAGGGACCAGATCGCCAGCGCGTCGAACCCCTTCATGTCGGTGGTGCCGCGCCCGTAGAGGCGGCCGTCCTTCTCGATCACGGTGAAAGGATCGGTGGACCAGTCCTGCCCGTCGACCGGCACCACGTCCGTATGGCCCGAAAGCACCACACCGCCCTCTTCCTCGGGCCCCACATGGGCAAAAAGCGCCGCTTTTTCCGGCTCGTCCGGCTTGACATGGCGCCCGGCCTCGATGCCGTGCGAGGCAAGGTACTCCTGCACCCAGTCGATCAGCGGCAGGTTGGTGTCGCGGCTGACGGTGGGAAAGCTCACCAGCTTGTCCAGCAGCGCGCGGGGGGACAGCACCTCGGCCATTCTCACCTCGTTCTTGATGTGTCGGATGGCACATGCCTGTCACGGCGGGGCGACATCCGCAAGCATCGAGGCAGCCTCGTCCCGGAAACCGAGGCCGCGTTTCTGCCGAGGGCAAAATCCAGCCCGCCGCGGTCAGCGATCCGCCCCCTCGCAGGACCGGACTGGGTGGAATCGAAACGAAAAAAGCCGGCCCCGCGCAGAACGGGACCGGCGTTTTCCTGCAGGGAGACCTGCGGTCAGTTGGTGCCGGACGCGGCGGCCACACCCATGACGATGGCGCCCAGGCCGAACAACACGATCAGGGGCGAGATGTCATCGTCGCTCATCGCCTGCGTGCTCACGAACGGGTCCTGCGCCTCGGGGGCCTGTTGCGCCGAAACGGCGCCCGAAGCTGCAATGGTGGCGGCAACTGCGACGGCAGCGATACGGTTCATCGTTTTTTACTCCTCAACCTGTACCAGAGGACATCGACACTGGCAGGTCGAACAATCCTAAGCAACAAGAATTGATCAGAAATGCACCTTAAGCGTGTGGAAGATGCATCCTTATCACATCTTCATGTCCGTCAATACCCGCTGTCCGTGATCAACACCTTGTGGCCCGGGCTGACCTCCTCGTATTCCGAGGGCGCGGGCTCGTAGTCGACCGGGTGGATCGGCGAGGGGATCGGCTTGAAGTTGAGGTCCTTTTCCGTCTTGCGGCGGCGCGGGTCGGCGATTGGGACCGCCTTCATCAGGGCCTGTGTATAGGGGTGACGCGGGTCTTCGAAGACGGCGCGGCGCGGCCCCAGCTCGACGATCCGGCCCAGGTACATGACGCCGACATAATGGCTGACACGTTCGACCACGGCCATGTCGTGGCTGATGAAGAGATAGCCCAGCCCCATGTCCGCCTGCAGTTCCATCATCAGGTTGATGACCTGCGCCTGCACCGAGACGTCCAGCGCGCTCACCGCCTCGTCCGCGACGATCAGGCGGGGCCGCAGGGCCAGGGCGCGGGCGATGGCGATGCGCTGGCGCTGACCGCCCGACAGTTCGTGCGGATAGCGGCGCATGAAGCTGCGCGGCAGTTCGACCCGGTCAAAGAGCTGCGCGACGTGATCGGAGACCGCGCTGCCGGTCTCGATGCCGTAATTGTGTATCGGCTCTGCCACCTGGTCGGCCAGCTGCAACTGCGGGTTCAGAGAGGCAAAGGGATCCTGAAAGATCATCTGCATGTCGCGCCGCGCCTCGCGCAGCCCGCTGGTGCCCAGGGCCATGACGTCGGTGCCATCAAGGTCGACCTTGCCCGCCAGCGGTTCGACCAGCCTCAGGATGGACCGTCCGGCAGTGGACTTGCCGCAGCCGGATTCCCCCACGAGGCTGAGCGTCTGGCCCTTGTTCAGGGTAAAGGACAGGTCCTCGACCGCGTGCACATTGGCCACGGTGCGGCGGAAGAAACCGCCCTTGACCGCAAAGCGCGTGGTCAGCCCCTCGACCGTCAGCAGCGGTTCATTGGTGCCGGGGATCGGTTTCAGGTCCTGGTCGGTACGGCCCACCAGCTTCATCGGTTCGGGCAGGTCCTTGCCCGTCATCTCGCCCAGCTTGGGGACAGCGGCCAGCAGGGCCCTGGTGTAGGGATGTTTCGGGTTCTCGAAGATCTCCTCGACGGTGCCTTCCTCGACCTTGTTGCCGCGGAACATGACCACGACCTTGTCCGCCATCTGGGCGACCACGGCCATGTCATGGGTGATGAACATCACGGCGGTCCCGGTCTCGCGCTTGAGCCGGTCCATCAGGGCGAGGATCTCGGCCTGGATCGTCACGTCGAGCGCGGTGGTCGGTTCGTCCGCGATCAGCAGGCGCGGCTTGCAGGCCATCGCCATCGCGATCACCACGCGCTGCCGCATCCCGCCCGACAGTTCGTGCGGGTACTGGTTCAGGCGCCGTTCCGGTTCCGGGATGCGCACCTCGCGCAAGAGCTCGACCGCCCGTTCCTCGGCCTGTTTCGCGCTCATCCCGCGGTGGACGCGCAGCCCCTCTGTCAGCTGCTTCTTGACCGTGAACACGGGGTTCAGCGCGGTCATCGGCTCCTGGAAGATCATGCCGATCTCGTTGCCGCGGATGTCGCGCATGTGCTTCTGGTCGAGAGTGCGCAGGTCGACCTCGCCGCCATCCTTGCGGTCGAACAGCAGCCGGCCGCCGGCGATGTCGCCGCCGCCGTATTCCACCAGCCGCATCAGCGAAAGCGAGGACACCGATTTGCCGGAGCCGGATTCGCCCACCACGCAGACCGTTTCCCCCGGACCGATGTCGAAACTGACGTCCTCGACACCGACGACCGGCCCGTCCTTGGTCTGGAACTCCACCCGCAGCTTGTCGATCCGCGCGATCGGTCCTGCGGTCTGCGAGTTCGGTGCGCTGTCCAGCATTGTTGCGTGCTCCCCATGTCCTGAAGGCAAAGGCTATGGGCTGCGCAGGTCCGCTGTAAAGACCCGCAGTGCTTTTACGTTAGGCAATGCTTGCATTTTGCGCATGTTCTGCTTTCGATGGGGAACGGGTGGGGTTTCCGGTTCATCGATGTGCAAATGGCGGTTGCAATCGCCGGCGCATCTGACCGACCATCCCATCACAACGAAGGGGCCGGGCAAGACATCCGGTCCCGACCAACATGGAGTGATATCATGAGACTCAAGACCCTGATGCTCGGGGCAGCCGCCGCCGTTGCACTGGCTCCCGCAGCCTTTGCCGAGCGTGCGTCTGACGGCGACGTCAAGATCATCTACTGGCAGGCTCCGTCGATCCTGAACCCGTTCCTTTCGGGTGGCACCAAGGACGTCGAATCCTCGTCGATGATCATCGAACCGCTGGCACGCTACAACGAGATGGGTGAACTGGTGCCCTGGCTGGTCGACGAGATCCCCACCGTTGCCAATGGCGGTGTCTCCGAGGACCTGACCCAGATCACCTGGAAACTGAGCCCGGGCATCCTGTGGTCGGACGGCTCGCCGCTGACCTCCGCAGACGTCAAGTTCACCTATGAATACTGCACCCACCCCGAGGGCGGCTGCGCGCAGGTCACCAAGTTCGAGGGCGTGACCTCGGTCGAGACGCCGGACGAGTCGACCATCGTGGTCACCTTCGAAGGTCCGACCCCGAACCCCTACGGCCCCTTCGTCGGCGGTGAAAGCCCGATCCTGCAGAAGGCCCAGTTCGAGAACTGTGTCGGCGCCGCGGCCTCGACCTGCACCGAGCAGAACTTCAACCCGATCGGCACCGGCCCCTTCGTCGTCACCGAGTTCAAGCCGAACGACGTGATCACCATGAAGGCCAACGACAACTACCGCGACCCGGCCAAGCCGGCCTTCGCCACCGTGACCTTCAAGGGCGGCGGTTCGGCGGCCGCGGCGGGCACCGCCGTGATGGAAACCGGCGAGTTCGACTATGCCTGGAACCTGCAGCTGGCCCCCGATGTCATCGCCAAGATGGAAGCGGGCGGCATGGGTGTGCCGGTGGCCGGCTTCGGCCCGCTGCTGGAACGCATCATGCTGAACAACACCAACCCCGATCCGGCGCTTGGCCCGGACGAACGGTCGGTGATCCGTCCGCACCCCTTCCTGGGTGATCCGGCGGTCTACAAGGCGATGTCGATGGCCATCGACCGCAACCTGCTGGTGGAAATCGGCTATGGCCAGGCCGGCCGCGTGTCCTGTTCCTGGGTCCCCGCCCCTGCCGCCTTTGCCGCCGACATCGAAGGCTGCGACGTGCAGGACATCGAGGGCGCCAAGAAGATGCTGGACGATGCGGGCATCGTCGACACCGACGGTGACGGCATCCGCGAGAAGGACGGCGTGCCGCTGTCGATCGTCTACCAGACCTCCGTCAACGCTGTCCGCCAGGACTTCCAGGCGCTGATCAAGGACTGGTGGGAACAGATCGGCATGGAAGTCGAACTGCGCTCGGTCGATGCATCGGTCTTCTTCGGTGGCGACCCGGGTTCGCCCGACACCTTCCAGAAGTTCTATGCCGACGTCGAAATGTACGCCAACACCTTCAACGGCACCGACCCGCAGGCCTACCTGGGCAACGGTCTGTGCGACAAGGCACCGCGTCCGGAAACCCAGTGGCAGGGCGAGAACATCAGCCGCTTCTGCGACGAGGAATACGACGCGCTGCACAAGCAGCTGTCCGAGACCGCCGACATGGCAGAGCGCCAGCGCATCGGCCGCGAGCTGAGCCGCATGGCCTTCGAGCGTGGCGCGATGATCCCGCTGGTCCACCGTGGCCGCCTCTCGGCACATTCCAACAGCCTCGGCGGCGTCAAGCTGAACGTCTGGGACAGTGAGCTGTGGAACGTGGCCGACTGGTACCGGATCGACTGATCGGCTGAAAACCGGGGCGCGCCCGGCGCGCTCCTTCCGCAGGCCGGACCCACTCCGGCCCGGCCTGCCCCCGGCTCCAAAGCCGCAAAAATCAGAGGCGTTTGATGCTCTCCTACGCGACGCGACGTCTGGTCCTTTCGATCCCGACGCTTCTCTTCATCAGCTTTGTCATCTTCATGCTGCTCCAGCTTGCCCCGGGCGACCCGATGGCGCAGGTGCCGCTCACCGTACCCGCCGAGGTCAAGGAAAAGATGCGACAGGCGCTCGGGCTGGGGGAACCCCCGCTCGTGCAATATTGGAAATGGCTGGTGCAGGTCTTCTGGACCGAACCCAAGGTCTTTATCGACTGGGCCTTCGGAACCAACATGACAGAGGGCGCGCAACGCGTGATCTCGTGGCAGACACGGTCGCCGGTCATGGACATCATCATCCAGCGCATTCCGCAGACACTCTGGGTGGTCGGCACGGCCTATGTCGTCGCCATCCTGATCGCCATCCCGGTGGGCGTCTACTCGGCCTACAGGCAGTATTCGGTCTTTGACCAGGCGGGCACCTTCGTGACCATGATCGGTTTCTCGATCCCGCCCTTCTTCACCGGCCCGCTGCTGATCGTGATCTTTTCCGTCCAGCTTGGCTGGTTCCCCTCGATCTACGACACCACCCATGTCGTGAACGACTGGGCCAGCTTCAAGGTCCAGCTCAGCCAGATGATCATGCCGGTCATGGTGCTGGCGCTGCAGATCACCGCCCAGCTGAGCCGCTACATGCGCGCCTCGATGCTGGACAACCTCAACCAGGATTACGTCCGCACCGCCCGCGCCAAGGGCCTGTCAGAGGCGATCGTGGTCAATGTCCATGTCGTGCGCAACTCACTGATCCCGGTCGTGACCGTGATCGCGCTGGGGGTGCCGGCCATCTTCGGCGGCGCCATCATCACCGAACAGGTGTTCAAGGTGAACGGGATCGGCCAGCTGCTGATCACCGCGCTTTTCGCCAACGACCTGCCGATGGTCATGACCCTGACCTTCATCTTTGCCGTGCTGATCGTGCTCTTCAACCTTGTTGCCGACATCCTCTACGGCCTGCTCGACCCGAGGATCCGCTATGACTGACAACACCACCCCCGCGGACGAGCCATTGCAGGCCATCCAGGCCCTGCAGGACAAGGAACCGTCGAAACCGCCACGGTCCCGCGCCAAGGACGTCTGGGACCAGTTCCGCAAGCACAAGGGCGCCATGTTCGGCCTGGGCTTCCTGATCTTCATCACCCTGGCGGTGCTGATCGGCCCCTGGCTGTACCAGGTCGATCCGCAAAAGATCGACATCCGCAACAAGGACTTCCGTCCGATCTATGTCGCGCTGTGGGATTCCGATGCGCGGACCGGATGGAACAAGCCCTTCGGGTCCGACCAGCTGGGCCGTGACCAGCTGGCGCAGATGATCGCCGGAGGCCGCGCCTCGATGGCGGTGGGCTGGGCGGCGATGATCCTGAGCCTGGTGATCGGCACCGCCGTCGGCGTGGCGGCGGGCTTCTTCAAACGGCTGGACGGGTTCCTGATGCGCATGACGGACCTGTTCCTCTCGCTGCCGATCCTGCCCCTGCTCCTGTTGGCGGTGACGCTGTTCCGACAACCACTGAGGGCCAACTTCGGGCCGGAGGGGGGCATGTTCATCCTGATCGTCACGATGATTGCCATCACCTCGTGGATGCCGACGGCGCGGATCGTGCGGGGCGACATCCTGGCCATCAAGGAACGCGAGTTCGTGCTGGCCGCACGCTCGATCGGGACAACCCAGTTCAAGATCATCAGGCGCCACCTGCTGCCCAACGTCCTGTCACCGATCATGGTCTCGGCGGCGCTGGGTCTGGCCACGGCGATCATCACGGAATCGGCCCTGTCCTTCCTCGGCGTTGGCTTCCCCTCGGACTTCCCGACCTGGGGCAAGATGCTGGCCGACGCCGTTGTCCGGATGGAGGAATTCCCGGAACGCGTGCTGCTGCCCGGCATCGCCATCTCGCTGACCGTGCTCTCGGTCAACTACCTGGGCGACGGGCTGCGCGACGCGCTGGACCCGCGCATCCGGGGCCGGTGAGCCCTGGCGCGATGACACCCACAGGGACCGGCGGCGCAAACCGCCGGTCTTTTTCGTGATGCCGGTCTATGCCGCCTTCCTGCGCGCGGTGAATGTCGGCGGCACCGGCAAGCTGCCGATGGCGGACCTGCGCGCCATGATCGAAGGGATCGGCGGCACCGATCCGCAAACCTGGCTCGCCAGCGGCAACGCGGTCTTTGCCCATGACGCCCCGGCGGCAGAGGTCAAGGCGCGTCTGGCGGCGGTGCTGGAGACCTACGCCGGCAAGCCGGTCGGCGTCATGATCCGCGACCTGACCCAGCTTGACGCGGTCCTCTCTGCCCTGCCCTTTCCCGGTGCCGAGCCGAAACAGTTGGGCCTTCTGCTGAGCGACGATCCGGTGCCGCAGGACGCCGCCGCCAAGGCAAAGGGGCTGACAACCGAAAAGATCATCCCCGGTCCCGGCGTGCTCTATATCCATTATCCGCAGGGCATGGGCCGGTCGAAACTGGACCATCCGGCGATGCGGACGGGAACGATGCGCAACCTCAACACGGTGCAAAAACTGCGCACGATGCTGGCAGAACACCCGGGGGCGAAAAAAGAATAACCCCACGGCGCGCGGCCCGATGCCCCGAACAGGCGCCCGCCCCGGCGCGGGCGCCCGGATGACGATTTCCCACCTGGCAGGCGGAACCGGGAAACTGTCCCGGTTCCGCAGGTGGCCCATAAGGATCATGTGCTTGCCTTGTGGCGCTCGCCCCCTCATTTGGGACAAAATTCCTGTTTCCCGACTACCCGCACCCCGGAGGCTGCCATGTATGAATCGCTGGGTTTCGACACACTCACCGCACCGCAGGCCGCGGTCTGGTTCGCGCTGATCCTCGGCGCCGCCTTTGGCCTCCTGGCCGAGCGGACGCGGTTCTGCTTTCGCCGTGGCCTTGTCGGCGAGGACCGGCGCGCCGCGCTTGGCGTCTGGCTGACCGCGCTGGCCTTTGCGCTGGTGGGCACCCAGGCCGCCGTGGCGATGGACTGGATCAGCTTCGGCGACCACCGCTTCATGGCGAGCGACCTGCCGGTGGCGGCCATCCTCGTCGGTGGTCTGCTCTTCGGCGCGGGCATGGTGCTGACGCGCGGCTGCGTTTCGCGGCTGACGGTCCTGACCGCCTCGGGCAACCTGCGCGCGCTGACCGTGCTGGCGGTTTTCGCCGTGGTCGCCCATGCGACGCTCAAGGGCGTGCTGGCCCCGGTGCGCACGACCCTGGCGCAGACCACCCTGCCCCTGGGCGAGACCACCAGCCTTGCCGCCCTGCCTGGTGGTGCCGCGCTCTGGACCGCGCTGCTGGCCGCCGCAGCACTGGCCTATGGGCTGCGCTCGGGCAACCGCTGGCAGGCGCTCGTGGGCGGTGCGCTCATCGGCCTGCTGGTGCCTCTGGGCTGGGTCGGTACGGGTTTCATCCTCTATGACGATTTCGACCCGATCGCGATGCAGAGCCTCGCCTTCACCTCCACCTGGTCGGACACGCTGTTCTGGACTGTCGCCTCGACCTCGATCCCGGCGGGCTTCGGCGTGGGCCTGATCGGCGGCGTCTTCCTGGGCGCCTTCGTCTCGGCCCTGGCGGCGCGCCGCTTCCAGTGGCAGAGCTTTTCCTCCCCGGCAGAGACCGGCCGCTACCTGGCCGGTGCCGCGCTGATGGGCGTGGGTGGTGTCCTGGCCGGCGGCTGCACCGTGGGCGCGGGCCTCTCGGGCGTGCCGACCCTCTCGGTCGCCGCATTGGCTGCCCTGGGCGCAATCACAGTGGGCGGGCTGGTGACCAATGCCCTGCTCTCCGCCGCCCCGCGCGGCGCGCTGCAACCGGCGGAATAACCCTTCCTTGACCCAAACCAGAACGGCCCCGGAGACTTCCGGGGCCGTTCTGGTTTGTGCCAGCAGCCACATGGACAGGGGCTCAGCCTGTTCCCTGGTGACTCCGGAAGCGAACCAACAGGCGCAGCCTGTCCCAAGGGTCGGTGGGCGGGCGCCTTTGCGCCAAGGCCGCAAACAGTCCCGTCCCGGCGGCCCGCCTAAAGGTCCGGCCCGCCGCCTTCCATGTGGTGCCGGATACGGCGGATCATCAGCCAGACCACCGCCACCACCGGCAGCGTCAGTATCGCGGTCATCATGCCCTTGCTGATCCCCAGCAAGTCCGCCACCGGGTACATCAGGTATCCCGCCAAAGAGACCGCGTAGTAACTGATCGCCACCACCGACAGCCCCTCGACCGTCTTCTGCAATTGCAGCTGCAGCTCGGCGCGCTTGTCCATGCTTTCCAGCAGTTGCTGGTTCTGCGCCGAACGTCCCACCTCGACCCGGGTGCGCAGCAGGTCGGCGGCGCGGGTGGCCCGATTGGTCATGCTTTCCAACCGGCGCTCGGCGCTTTTCACCGTGCGCATGGCCGGGTCATAGCGGCGCATCATGAACTCGGAAAAGGTCTGCCGGCCCTGGAACCGTTCCTCGCGCAGCACCTCGATCCTCTGGCCCACGATGGCCTCGTAGGCGCCGGTCGCGCCCAGCCGGAAGGACATGCGCGCCGACAGGCTTTCCAGCTGGGCCGAAACCTTGAGCAGCGCCTTGAGCGTGCCTTCCTCCTGGCCGTCCTCGTCGGTCATGATCTGCATCAGCCGGGTCAGCTCGGTGTCGATCTCGCCCAGCCGTGGCGAGATCTCGCGGACGCGGGTAAAGCCCAGCATCGACATGGCCTTGTAGGTCTCGATCTCGCAGAGCCGTTGCACGATGCGCCCCACCCGGCGCTGGCCGATGCCCTCGCGCACGAAGATGGCAAAGCGCTGGTGCCCCGCCGGATCGATTCGGAAATCACCCGCAATCACCGCGTCGCCGTCGATCACCTCGCTGACCGCCACGCTTTCGGGCACCAGCCAGTCGTGCAACTGGCGGCTGATGGCGGTGTCGTCGGCGGGGCGTTCGTCGATGCGCAGCATGGCAGATGTCACACGCACGCCCGGCGCGCGGGCCAGCCAGTCCGGCGGGAAGACATCGAAATCCGCCGGATCGAAGGCGCGATCGCCCAGCCCCGGCATGAAGACCGTGTAGGTCACGAATTCCGTATGCTGTTCCCATTTCAGCATGAATTGCCCGATCCGGCCCTGGTAATGCGTGGCGCCGGGCTGGGGATGCGGGGTCTCGTGCCGGTCGAGCAGGTCGATCAGATGCGCCAGGTCCGCGCCCCGGTCCCGGGCGGCGGCGTCCTTGGGCTGCTTGATCGCCAGGTAGATCGCCCGGCACGGCGCCGTGAGCGAGGGAAAAGGGCGCGCGTGCAACTCGTTGGCCAGCTTGAAGCGCAGCGGATGGTCCTGGATGGGCGGCATGGGGTGGACTCCGGTTATCGGGCGCAACATGAATTGCTGCAGGTGCAAAGTAAAGATGATAAACGGCGCCTTTTCAGTGCCTTATATGAATGCGACCGTATACATTGCCGTTGCGGCAAGCGGGTCGTGCCATAGACACGGCCTCTCATGACCCCGATCCCCCTGGCGGCGTGTAGCGGGTCAGGCTCTGGTAGGCCTTGCGCGGGCCGGAGACACGCCAGCGCAGCGACCAGCGCGGCCACTCCGAGAAATCATAGACCCCATCGTATTGATCCGGCGGACACCAATGCGCGACCGCGCCACCCTGGGCCGGCACCTGGTGGAACAGGCGGCCATCCTCGAAGTAGACGGTCAGGTCGGCGTCCCAGCGATAGCTGCGCTCTGCCGGATAAGGCCCCTGCCCGCCCAGCCAGAACTGCCCGCGTTCACAATAGATCGCACCGGTGCCATCGGCCTGCCAGCGGGCCGTGCCCTCGAACCGGCCCCGGGCGCCATCGTCCTGCCGGATCTGCCGGCTGACCTGCCAGACGCCGAGGAATGCCCCGAGGTCCCGCGCCACCACCGTGCCTGATTGCCCTGTCATCTTGCCGTCCCCGCCGGATTCCAGAGTGCTAACACGCGGCACCGCCCCGGGGAAAGCCACAGCCGCCCTGTTCCCTATCGTCGCGGCGCACCCGCCCCCCTATTGCCGATACATCCCCGGCGGCGTATGGCACCCCAACGTCGCAGTCCCAGCCGAGAGGTCCGCCATGATCCCCCGCTATTCCCGTCCCGAGATGGTCGCCATCTGGAGCCCCGAAACCAAGTTCCGCATCTGGTACGAGATCGAGGCCCATGCCTGCGACGCACAGGCCAACCTTGGCGTGATCCCGAAAGAAAACGCCGAGGCCGTCTGGAAGGCCAAGGATGTCACGTTCGACATCGACCGCATCGACGAGATCGAGCGCGAGACCAAGCATGACGTCATCGCTTTCCTGACCCACCTGGCCGAGCACGTGGGCAGCGACGAGGCGCGCTTCGTCCACCAGGGCATGACCTCGTCGGACGTGCTGGACACCTGTTTCAACGTACAGCTGGTGCGCGCCAGCGACATCCTGATCAAGGATCTCGAAGGCCTGCTGGCGGCGCTGAAGAAACGCGCCTACGAGCACAAGGACACGGTGCGCATCGGGCGGTCGCACGGCATCCACGCCGAACCGACAACGATGGGCCTGACCTTTGCCCGCTTCTACGCCGAGATGGACCGCAACCAGAGCCGGATGCGCGACGCGCGGGCCGAGATCGCAACCGGCGCCATCTCCGGCGCCGTCGGCACCTTTGCCAACATCGACCCGGCGGTCGAAGAACATGTCTGCGACCAGATGGGCCTCGTCCCCGAGCCGATCAGCACCCAAGTCATTCCGCGCGACCGCCACGCGGCCTTTTTCGCCACGCTGGGCGTGATCGCCAGCAGCATCGAGAACGTCGCCATCGAGATCCGCCACATGCAGCGGACCGAGGTGCTGGAAGCGGCAGAATTCTTCTCGATGGGGCAAAAGGGTTCGTCCGCGATGCCGCACAAGAAGAACCCGGTGCTGACCGAGAACCTGACCGGCCTTGCCCGGCTGGTGCGCATGGCGGTGATCCCTGCGATGGAGAACGTGGCGCTCTGGCACGAGCGCGACATCTCGCATTCGTCGGTTGAGCGGAACATCGGCCCCGATACCACGATCACGCTGGATTTCGCCCTGCACCGCCTGACCGGCGTCATCGACAAGCTGCTGGTCTACCCGCAGAACATGCTGGACAACATGAACAAGTTCCCCGGCCTTGTCATGTCGCAGCGCGTGCTGCTGGCGCTGACCCAGGCCGGTGTCAGCCGCGAGGACGCCTATCGCCTTGTGCAGCGCAACGCGATGAAGGTCTGGGATCACCGGACCGACTTCCGCGAGGAGTTGCTGGCCGACGAAGAGGTGCGCGCGGCGCTCTCCGAAGAAGAGATCAACGAGAAATTCGACCTTGGCTATCACACCAAGCATGTCGACACGATCTTTGAAAGGGTGTTCGGCGACCCTACCTGAGGGGTATGGAACATCAAGAGCATACCCCTGCGCATCACGGGGATGCGCAGGACGACACGCATGACACCCACGCCACATGGCCCGCCGCCTTCTGGGCGACGGTCCATTGTGCCACCGGCTGCGTCAGCGGCGAAGTTCTGGGGCTGATGATCGGTGTGTCGCTGGGGCTGGGTCCCTGGCCGATCATCGCCCTGACCACCTCCCTGGCGCTGCTCTTTGGCCTGACACTGGCCTCTGTTCCGCTGGCGCGGCGGCTGGGGGTCGGAGTGGGCGCTGCGCTTGGCATGGTCTGGCTGGGCGAGACGGTGTCGATCCTGACGATGGAAGCGGTGATGAACGCCGTCGACTATCTCATGGGCGGCATGACCTCCGGCACGGTCTGGAGCACGGCCTTCTGGCTGTCGATGGGCATTGCCATCCCGGTCGGCTTTGTGGCCACGCTGCCGGTCAACTATGTCATGATCGGCCGCGGGATCGCGAAACACGATCACTGAGCGCCCCGAAACCGGGCAGGTTTTCGGGATGTTGCGCGGGCATGGCCCCGCAGGGCAAGTTTGTTTTTGTCAGCCGCCCCTTGCGTGCTACCCTTTCGGATACACGCATACAGGAGGACCATGAAGATGAAGCTGAAGATGATCTTCGCCGCGACGGCCCTTATTGTGGCACCGGCGCTTTCGATGGCTTGTCCGGCCCATACCAAGCAGGCCATGAGCTGTGCCGACGGCATGACCTACGACCAGGAAAGCCACAGCTGCGTGGTGATCGCCAGCTGACGGCCAGAGGCGCCACAGGGTGCCGGACAGGACTTTCGCGGGCGGCCCATTGGGCTGCCCGTTTCGTTTCGCCCCCTCGGTTCTGCCCTGCCGCGTCTTTATGATCGCTAAACTGGCCCGGAAATTTACCAACAATTGCAGGCGTTTCCCGAGGCGATTTCCGGCATCGGGCTTAACGGGCCGGAAACCTTGTGGCGTTACCCCTTGGCCAAAGCCCAACAACATGGTCGGAAAGAACCGGATGTCCGCACTCGCTGCCCTGCCTGCCCCATCCGCCCCCGGTGGCAAGCCCCGTCTCAGCCGCAAGGCCAAGGCCGCCATCATCGTGCAATTCCTGCTGAACGAAGGCGCCGATGTGCCGCTGGCCGCGCTGCCGGACGAATACCAGGCGGAATTGACCATGCTCCTGGGCAATATGCGCTACGTCGACCGCGAAACTCTGAATGCCGTGGTCGAGGAGTTCTCGAACGAACTCGAATCGGTCGGTCTCGCCTTTCCGGGTGACATGGCCGGTGCGCTGAACGCGCTGGATGGCAAGATCAACCCGCATACCGCCATGCGTCTGCGCAAGGAAGCAGGGGTCCGCCAGACCGGCGATCCCTGGGCACGGATCAACGCGCTGGACGTGGACCAGATCAAGACTCTGGTAATGTCTGAAAGCATCGAAATCGCCGCCGTCATGATGTCCAAGATCGCCGTCGGCAAGGCGGCGCAGGTGCTGGCGAAACTGCCGGGCGACAAGGCGCGGCGGATCTCCTACGCGGTGTCGATGACCACGGGCGTGACACCCGACGCGGTGGACCGGATCGGCCTCAGCCTGGCGGCGCAGATCGACGCTGAACCGCCCAAGGCCTTCAAGGCCCGGCCCGACGAACGGCTGGGCGCCATCCTGAACTATTCCAACACCGCCGTGCGCGAGGAACTGCTGCAGAACCTCGAACAGGAGGACGCGGCCTTTGCCGAGGCGGTGCGCAAGGCGATCTTTACCTTTGCCAACATCCCGGAGCGGCTGAACCCGATGGACGTGCCCAAGATCACCCGCGACGTGCCGCCGGACACGATGGCGCTGGCGCTGGCGGCCGCGAACCAGGGCACCCCCGAAGAGATGAAGGCGGTCGAATTCCTCTATGCCAACATGTCCAAGCGCCTGGGCGAGAACCTGCGCGAAGAGGCCTCTGGCCTGGGCGAGGTCAAGGCCAAGGTCGGCGAAAAGGCGATGGCGGCAGTGGTCAGCGCGATCCGCGACCTGGTCTCGGTGGGCGAGATCGAGCTTGTGACCCCCGACGAAGAGTGATGACCCCGCCCCTTGCCGCCCGGCATCGCCCTGCATAGAACGAGGGCGATCTGTACGAGGGGGCCCCGGTGAGCGGCAAGGACACGGCAAACACGCGGAAGGCGGGCAAACCCGAGGCGAAACCAGAGGTCGCGCGCGGCACCTGGCAGGACCGCCTGTCCGACATCGGGTTGAACCTCTTTGTCGGCGCGCTGCGCCTCTTGCCGGTGCGGCAGCGGCTGAACCTGGCCAGCTGGATCGTGCGCCGCGCCGTGGCCCCGGCGCTGGGATATTACGACCGGGTCGAGGCCAATATCGACCACGTATGGCCCAGAACGCCGCCCGCGGAAAAGCGCCGCATCGCCGATGCGGCGATCGACAACCTCGCCCGCGCCTTCATCGAGAATTACGACCCGGCCGAGATGCTGCAACGGGGCGCCGCCTACCCGGTGGGCGGCCCCGGCCTGGCCGCCTTCGAACAGGCGAGGGCCGAGGGGCGACCGGTGCTGCTGCTCTCGGGGCACTACGGCAACCCGATCTGTGCCCGCTGCGCGCTGGTGGCGCGCGGCTACGAGGTGGGCGGGCTGTTGCGAGCCATGTCGAACCCCTATTCCAACGCACGCTACATCCAGAATTATCGCGACGTGGCAGAGCCGGTTTTCGTGCAGGGACCCGGCGGGTTGAAGGCATTGTTGCGCCATGTGCGCGGCGGCGGCGTGTTGGCGATGGTCTTTGACGTCTTCGACGGCTCCGGCGTGCCCATCGACTTTCTTGGCCAACCGGCGCCCACCGTGACATCCCCGGCGGATATCGCGCTCAAGACCGGGGCGCTGCTGATCCCCTATTTCGGCATCCGCCGCGCCGATCGCTACGGCTTTGACACCATCCTCGAAGAGCCGATCGAACATGGCGATCCGGTCGAGATGATGCGCGAGGCGACACGGCGGCTGGAGGCGCGGATCAAGGACGATCCGGGACAATGGATGTGGACGCACCGGCGCTGGAAACCCAAGCGCCAGATGAAACGTCAGCGCAAGCGGGCCGCCGCCACGATGTGACCGTCCTTCGGGTCCTGCACCAGCACGACTACGGGCGTATCAGCGCCGACGGTCACGCGCCCTTCGTAGGGCCCCTGCCCGTCCCAACGGCCCACCACGTCCCAACGGCGGGCGATGTTGGTATAGGTCAGCGTATGGCCCGCGTTCTCGCCCCGGGTGATGGTGATTTCCTTGGCCGGATCATAACGCACGACGTGCACGTCACAGGGCCGCATCGCTTGCAGCGCCTCGGCGTGAATGACGATGGCATCGCCGTCACGGGTGACCGTGAGGCGCGCATGGGCCGGCTGTTCGGCATGTTTGCGGATCAGCTTGGACAGTTTCATCGGGCGTGAGCCGACGACATCGTCCTGGCCGTTGACGACCATCTGCGGGGTATAGATCATCTTCCAGCCGCCGGTCCGGGCATAGGCCTTTTGACGCTGGGTAAAGGCGTGCTGCGCAAAGGCATCCTTCCAGCCGATGTAGTCCCAGTAGTCGACATGCAGCGCCAGCGGGATCACGTCGTCGCGGTCGCTCAGCTCTGCCAGGATGGCGTCCGCCGGGGGACAGGAGGAACAGCCCTGCGAGGTGAAAAGCTCGACCACGACCGGATTGTCCTGGGCGCTGACCGCCCCTGCCAGCGCGATCCAGCCCGCCGCCACCATACCTGCAAACCTGTGCATGAATGCCTTGCCCTTGTCTCGTTCCCCCGTCCGGGTCTACCCAAGCGCGTTCTCGAACGCCAATCAAGGTTTTGGGAGATTGCGTGACAGGTTTTGCCCCAATCGCGCACAGCGCGTCCGCGAACCCGGGGCGATGAGCAGGCAGGCAGTGTGCCGGTTTGCACGGCGGCAAGAGCGAGCGGCACCGGTTCCGCCACCCTGCCGGGCAAAATTGTGTGCAACGGTATACAAAAACGACGCACCCCCCTTGATTGAGTCCCCCGCTTTCGGCAAGAGGGGCGCAAGGAACATTCTCGTCACCCCATCGGAGGCATTGCCCATGACCATCACCGTAGGCCATGACAGCGCGGGCACGCGCAAGACGCTCGAAGCCGGCGGCAAGACCGTCGCCTATTACTCGATCCCGGCGGCCGAGGCCGCGGGCCTTGGCGATTTCTCGAAACTGCCCGCCGCGCTGAAGGTTGTGCTGGAGAACATGCTGCGGTTCGAGGACGGCAAGACCGTCACCCAGGACGACATCAAGGCGTTCAGCGACTGGGCCGCGAACGGCGGCAAGGGCGACCGTGAACTGGCCTACCGCCCGGCGCGCGTTCTGATGCAGGACTTTACCGGCGTTCCCGCCGTGGTCGACCTGGCCGCCATGCGTGACGGCATCAAGGCCCTCGGCGGCGACGCGCAGAAGATCAACCCGCTGAACCCCGTCGACCTGGTCATCGACCACTCGGTCATGATCGACGAATTCGGCACCCCCCGCGCCTTTCAGATGAACGTGGACCGCGAGTATGAGCGCAACATGGAACGCTACACGTTCCTGAAATGGGGCCAGACCGCGTTCAACAACTTCCGCGTCGTTCCCCCGGGCACCGGCATCTGCCACCAGGTGAACCTGGAATACCTCAGCCAGACCGTCTGGACCGACGAGGACCAGAACGGCGAAACCGTGGCCTACCCCGACACGCTGGTCGGCACCGACAGCCACACCACCATGGTCAACGGCGCCGCCGTTCTGGGCTGGGGCGTGGGCGGCATCGAGGCCGAGGCCGCGATGCTGGGTCAGCCGATTTCCATGCTGATCCCCGAGGTCGTCGGCTTCAAGTTGACCGGCGCGATGATGGAAGGCACCACCGGCACCGACCTCGTCCTGAAGGTCGTGGAAATGCTGCGCGCCAAGGGTGTGGTCGGCAAGTTCGTGGAATTCTACGGCGAAGGCCTGGACAAGCTGCCGCTGGCGGACCGTGCCACCATCGCCAACATGGCGCCCGAATACGGCGCCACCTGCGGCTTCTTCCCGATCGACGGCGAAACCCTGCGCTACCTGCGCAACACCGGCCGCGACGAAGACCGCATCGCGCTGGTCGAGGCCTATGCCAAGGCGAACGGCATGTGGCGCGACGCGGATTACGCGCCGGTCTACACCGACACGCTGGAACTGGACATGGGCACCATCGTGCCGGCCATCTCCGGCCCCAAGCGCCCGCAGGACTATGTTGCCCTGACAGCTGCCGCGCCGGCCTTTGAAAAGGTCGTGGCGGATTTCCGCGGCATCGACATCTCGGGCGACGCCAAGGACATGGCCGCCGAAGGCCCCGCCGCGACCAAGCCGGTCAACATCCACAAGACCGCCAAGGTCGAGGGTGAGGACTATGAGCTGCGCGACGGTTCGGTCGTGATCGCCTCGATCACCTCCTGCACCAACACCTCGAACCCCTATGTCATGATCGGCGCGGGCCTGGTGGCCCGCAAGGCCGCGGCCCTTGGCCTGACCAGCAAGCCCTGGGTCAAAACCTCTCTGGCGCCGGGTTCGCAGGTCGTCTCCGCCTACCTGGAGGCCGCCGGCCTGCAGGAAGACCTGGACAAGGTCGGCTTCAACCTCGTCGGGTACGGCTGCACCACCTGCATCGGCAACTCCGGTCCGCTGCAGTCCGAGATCTCGAAGGCGATCAACGAGAATGACCTGATCGCGACCTCGGTCCTCTCGGGCAACCGCAACTTCGAGGGCCGGATCAGCCCCGACGTGCGGGCCAACTACCTGGCTTCGCCGCCGCTGGTCGTCGTCTACGCGCTGGCCGGTGACATGAACATCGACATCACCAGCGAACCGATCGGCCAGACGCCGGACGGCAAGGACGTCTACCTCAAGGACATCTGGCCGTCGCAAAAGGAAATCGCGGACCTGGTCGAGCAGACTGTGACCCGCGAGGCGTTCCAGTCCAAGTACGCCGACGTGTTCAAGGGGGACGAGAAGTGGCAGGGCGTCGAGGTTCCGCAGCAGGAAACCTATGACTGGCCGGCGACCTCGACCTACATCCAGAACCCGCCCTACTTCCAGGGAATGGGCAAGGAGAAGGGCGCGATCACCAATATCGAAGACGCGCGCGTTCTGGCCCTTCTGGGTGACATGATCACCACCGACCACATCTCTCCGGCCGGGTCCTTCAAGGACACCACCCCCGCCGGTCAGTACCTGGTCGAACGCCAGGTGCCGGTGCGCGAGTTCAACTCGTACGGGTCGCGCCGCGGCAACCACGAGGTGATGATGCGCGGCACCTTTGCCAACATCCGCATCAAGAACGAGATGCTGGACGGCGTCGAGGGCGGCTATACCAAGGGCCCCGACGGCAACCAGACCTCGATCTACGATGCCGCGATGGCCTACAAGGACGCCGGCACCCCGCTGGTGATCTTCGGCGGCGAACAGTACGGCGCCGGCTCGTCGCGGGACTGGGCGGCCAAGGGTACGGCGCTCCTGGGCGTGAAGGCGGTGATCGCCGAGAGCTTCGAGCGCATCCACCGCTCGAACCTGGTCGGCATGGGCGTCATCCCCTTCGAGTTCACCGGCGGCGACACCCGCAAATCGCTGGGCCTGAAGGGCGACGAGAGCGTTTCGATCTCGGGCCTCGACACCGTGCAGCCGCTGCAGGAAGTGCCCTGCACCATCACCTACGCGGATGGCTCGACCAAGGAGATCACGCTGAAATGCCGGATCGATACCGCCATCGAGGTGGAATACATCGAACACGGCGGCGTGCTGCACTACGTGCTGCGCAACCTCGCACAGGCGCCGGTGGCGGCGGAGTAACGCCCCCTCCGGTCCACATCTAACCACCTCATAAAAGGCCCCCGAAGTTTGATACGGGGGCCTTTTTCTATGCGCAGACGATCATGCCACGGCCACCTCTGCAGCAAGGGGTCCCGCCACCGCTCCAAGCTTGGCGGGACACCGTTGGGATGCCCCACTTGGACGTGTCTTTTCGGGCGAATGGACCACCTGGCTTTGCCCATGACTCAGCATCGTCAGTTGCATAAGTCACACCTCTCCACAGATATTTGGCTAGCCGGTCGACATTGGCCGATCAGCTTTGCAAGCATTCCATTTCAACCGGTCTCCGCGAAACTATTGCGATGACCCCAGGCAAGAAAAAGGTGCCACATGGCAACTTATGAGATTTCAGGCTACGCGTCTTACCAGGTGAATACCACGAACACCGTCACGTTCTTCGAGGGGACCACGGTGCAAAACTTCACCTTCGACGACGGGAATGGTGCGGGCGACATGGTCTTTTCGGAGAACGAAATCGTCGCCACGGTCGTGGGCGAGCAACTGCCCTATTTGGGCACCATAAACGTGGACATGGTCGGAGGCGGCACGATGGAACTGGCCCTGGTACAAGGTGCGGCCAGTTTCACGGATCCGAACATCATTCAGGTGCTGATCGTTGTTCCGGACTACCTCTCTGTCTCGGACTTCAATTTCCCGCAACCGATCGTCTACGCCTCGCGCTCCACGGACGATTTTCCCACCTGCTTTGCCGAGGGCACGCTGATCGCCACCCCTGACGGAGAAACCGCGGTAGAAGCGCTGCGCGCCGGCGACCTTGTGACCACGGCAGAGGGCCGCGCGGTGCCGGTCAAGTGGATCGGACGACAGACCCGTTTGCCGTTCTTCTCGGGTGCCGCCGCCGCACCTGTGCGCATCAAAGCCGGCGCTTTGGGCAACGGACTGCCGCACCACGACCTGACCGTGACGGCAGACCATGGCATGATCCTTGATCGTCTGGTGATCAACGCCTCAGCGCTGGTAAATGGATCAAGCATCGATTTTGTCCCGATGGCCGAGCTACCGGAGACATTCACCGTCTACCACGTTGAAACCGAAGACCACGATGTGATCCTCGCCAATGGCGCGCCGTCCGAGACCTTCATCGACTACCGTGACCGCCGCGCCTTCGACAATTTCGACGAATACATGGACCTCTATGGTTGTGAGCGGATCATCCCCGAGATGCACCGTCCGCGCATTTCCTGCGCGCGGTTGCTCCCGGAGGACATCCGGCGCCGACTCGGGATCGACCACGCGGCCGGGCTTTCGGCTACTGCACGCAGTGCCTGACCGGGTCGGACTGTTCACTGGTATGCAAGCCCGTTCTTTGATAACCGTCGTTATGTGATCAGTGTTGAAGGCGCGTCGCGATGATGGTGCGCCCCGTTGATGAAGGAAAGCAAACGCGATGCCGTTTACCGCAACCTATTCCCAATACCTATATATCGGCGCTTCTGCCCCGAATGCGTCGACCACCTATACAAACGATGCCCCGACCGTCACCTCGTCCACCTTGTCCGATACCGAGGATGGAACCGACGATGGCGATATCGCGCCGGGGCAATTGATTGACTGGTCGGCCTCGGGCGGCGATGTGCAGGTTGTCGGTACCACCGCCAGCGGTGACCCGGTGGTCCTCGCCGTTGGTGCCGGGTCTTACTTTGTTCTCAGCAATTCCCCTTTTCCGCCTGGCGGCACGCCGATGGGCTTTACCGCCGGCACCTACACGATGTGTTTCGCGGCCGGAACCGGGATTGCCGTGCCCGGCGGCGAGGTCCCGGTTGAGGCACTGTCAATCGGCGACCTGGTCCTGACGGCCGAAGGCGCGGCGGTCCCGGTCAAATGGATTGGCAATCAAACGAAGCACAGCCTGATTGCCAGCACAGTGAATCAATTGGTCCGTATCCGTGCGGGCGCCCTGGGCGATGGCCTGCCCCATGCCGACCTCACGGTCACTGGCGATCACGGCATGGTGCTGGACGGGCTTGTCATCAACGCCTCGGCGCTGGTGAACCATGTCAGCATCGACTGGGTGCCTTCTTCCGAACTCCCGGAGACATTCACCGTCTACCACGTCGAAACCGAAGACCACGACGTGATCCTGGCCAATGGCGCGCCCACGGAGACCTTCATCGACTACCGCGACCGCCGCGCCTTCGACAATTTCGGCGAATACCTCGACCTCTACGGCTGCGAACGGATCATCCCCGAGATGGCCCAACCCCGCATTTCCAGCGCGCGGCAACTGCCGGCGGAGCTCCGCGCGCGTCTTGCGCTCGAGCTGTCCCCCTGCAAGGGCGCGATTTGCGCCTGAGTTGCAGCCGGATCGAAGCGCGAAATCCGGGGCCCCTATAGGGGGCCCTTCCCGATTGTCCCCATATTTGTGCCGTATTCCGCTTTCACCCTGACGTGCATATGAGTTTGTGATTCCCAGGAGACCCGGATTGGAACTTTCCACGCAACAGCAAATGCTGGTCGAACAGAAGTTGACCAACGAAAAGAAGTCCTCGACCACGGCCTATCTGCTGTGGTTCTTCCTCAGCGGGTTTTCGGCCCACAGGTTTTACCTGGGCCGCGTCGGCACCGCCATCACCCAGTTGATCCTGCTCTGGGGCGGTATTCTGCTGGCCTATTTCATCATCGGTATCCCGATGCTGCTGGCCTTCGTGATCTGGTGGATCGTCGACGCCTTCCGCATCGGCCCGATCATCGCGCAGGACGCCGCAGCCAAACGTGCGCGGATCGCAAGCGAGGTCGCCCTGACGACTCGGGCCGACTGACCCCACCCGTGACCGGGGCGCCGCCGGCCTTTCGCGGCGCGCCCCCCTTGATTGCGACCGGGAACAATGCCTAACCTGCGGCCAATCGCCCGCATGTTACTTTTGGTTCCAGAGGATTATCCCCCGTGTCGCAGAGCTTTACCCATATCTATTCCGTCGGCGGGACCGATGGAAACGGCGATTACCTGTTGCAGGGGCCGAACGCGATCTCCTCGGTGGTGAGCGACGGCGCCGATGGCAACAATGACAGCAGCACCGCCGTTGGCGACGACGTCACATGGACCGTGTCCAGCGTGTTGACCAGCGGCGCCTATGAGCTGGTCGGATTGACCGCCGACGGCGACCCGGTCCTGTTCGACGGTTCCGCGGCCTATGTCGCCTCGAACAACCCCAGCCTGGGGCCGGGCGTGGTGACGGCCTCTTCGGACACGACCTATACCTATTGCTTTGCAGCCGGCACCCGCATCGCCACCCCGGAAGGAGAGGTCGCGGTCGAAACGCTGGCCATCGGCGCCCCCGTGCTGACGGCGGCGGGTGCGGCTGTCCCGATCCGTTGGATCGGTCGGCAAAGCCTGCGCGCCACGGCGGCGCGCCTGGTCTGCATTCGTGCCGGCGCCCTGGGGCCCGGCCTGCCCCACAGTGACCTGACGGTGACCGCCGATCATGGCATGGTGCTGAATGGCCGGGTCATCAATGCCGGGGTCCTGGTGAACGGGGACACGATCCAGCGTCTGCCCGTCGCAGACCTGTCCGCACGCCTGACCGTTTACCATGTCGAGACCGAGGCCCATGACGTGATCCTGGCCAATGGCGCCCCCTCGGAGACCTTCATCGACTATCGTGACCGGCGGGGCTTTGACAACTTCGACGAATACCTGGACCTCTACGGGGTCGAGCGGATCGTCCCCGAGATGCCCCACCCGCGGATCTCCTCGGCCCGGATGATCCCCGCAGAGCTGCAGCGGCAGTTGGGCCTGCGGGTCATGGACCACCGTCTGAGCGCCTGACAAGGATCGCGGCCCGGCCGGAAAACCGTTTTCCAGTGGGGGTTTGCCGCTGCACCAATGGCGGCCTGTCCCTTGTTCCCTCAGACGCGGACACCGGCCTGCCGAGAGCAATCTTGCCCGGATCGCCTTTTCCGGGCAAACTCCGGTTCAATTAAGATGCAATTTCACATCAACTTTTGTCAGCCCCGCTGACACCGGAGCTTGGAGGGATCAATGCCAACAGCCTATGGAACCGAAGGCTATGTCATTCTCAGCGGGGTTTCCTTCACGGGAACCGAAGGCGCACCGGGGTCGACGTTGAACTGGACCGGGCTGACCGGCCAGAGCGACATCAACCTGTCGATCACCGACCAGGATGACAACGGTTCGGTCAATGTCGGGATGCCGTCCAACTCGTTTACCCCGGATTACTTCGGCAACTTCGCCCTTGGCCTCATCTACTCGGGATACACGATCTCCTCGGGCGGAACGGAATATGGCGTCTTCACCGATGGGACGAATTACTATGTCCCCCTCGACGAAGACGGCACGACGCAGACCACAATCCCCACCTCCGGCAGTTCGAACGCCCAGCAGGACAGTGCCAGCGCCTTCCTGTGCTTTGCACCCGGCAGCATGATCGCGACGCCGGACGGCAGTCGCGCGGTCGAGACCTTGGGGATCGGTGACACCATCCTGACGCAGGACGGTCGCCCTGTGCCGGTCCGGTGGATCGGGAGACAGGCCGTTTCGGTGGCAACCGCTGGCGCACGGATGCAACCTGTCCGCCTGCGCGCAGGGTGCCTGGGAGGCGGGCTGCCGGAACAAGACCTGACCGTCACTGCCGACCACGGCATGGTGATCGACGGGCTGGTCGTCAACGCCTCGGCGCTGGTAAACGGGTCGACGATCGACTGGCTCCCTGCCTCGGAGCTGCCGGAACAACTGACCTTTTACCATGTCGAGACAGAGGCCCATGACGTGATCCTGGCCAATGGCGCGCCCTCGGAGACCTTTATCGACTATCGTGACCGCCAGTCCTTCGACAACTACGACGAATACCTCGACCTCTACGGCTGTGAGCGGATCATCCCCGAGATGCCTCGCCCACGGATCTCGTCCCGCCGTCAGTTGCCCGCCGCGATCCGCGAACGGCTTGACCAGGGCATCGCGGCGCAAAGGGATGACAGAGAAACACGGCGCGCCTGACAGAACTGTGCGATTGGCGGTAGGGCCTGCCAATGTCCCCCGAACCTTGGGTAACGAGAGGACGTAAAGGTCATGGGAACCTTCCAGTTTCAAAGCTCGGGGTTTTACGCGGGCACCTCCGGGACCGTCACCTTGGGCGGATCGGGCACGGAACCCAGCCTGCTGGAAGTGGTCGAGCTGGAGGTCGATGACAGCTTTGAGACCGGGGATACGCTGATCTACCGGGTCAATGGCGTCAACAACAGCAATTGCACCTATCTTGGCAATGTCGACGTGGCCAAGGCCGGGGGCGGCACGGTGAACCTGCCGGTCTTTGCGCTGAGCAACGGGTTCAGTTTCATTCCGATTCCGCTGACCGACAATATCGCCGACTACACCTTTCCCAGCCCGCTGAACCTCGACACGCTGGATACCAGCGACTACCCCGACTGTTTCGCGCCCGGCACCATGATCACTACCACAGACGGCCCCGTCGCGGTCGAGACCCTGCAGATCGGCGCCCGTTTGCCGACCGCCACGGGCGGGATTGCGCGGGTGCACTGGATCGGTCGGCAAAGGCTGGCCGCCCCTCACAGGGGGCAGTGGCTGGTGCGCATTGGTGCAGGCGCCCTTGGCGCCGGGCTGCCTTTGGCGGACCTCACCGTGACCGCCGACCACGGCATGATGATCGACGGGCGGATCATCAATGCCTCGGCGCTGGTGAACGGGGGAACGATCGACTGGGTGCCGTTGCGGGACCTGCCGGACAGCCTGACCGTCTACCATGTCGAGACGGAGGCCCATGAGGCGATCCTGGCCAACGGCGCGCCCTCGGAGAGCTACATCAACTACCGTGACCGGCGGCGGTTCGACAATTTCGACGAATACCTGGCGCTCTATGGCTGCGAACGGATCATCCCCGAGATGCCGGCGCCTCGGATCTCTAGCGGACGCCACCTGCCAGCGGACATCGCGTCGCGCCTGGGCCTCCGGAGACAGACCCGCTTTGCAAGAGATCTGCCAGCCTCGGCACGTTGTCGCTAATGAGCCCAAGTCAGGCATGGCGACTGGCTCAGCGTAAGACCCACACTTCGAATGGCAAGTAATCGTCCCCTTGGCCGGATGATGCGGCGGGCGCCCGATCTTGACGCGGTCGATGATGTCCCTCGTCGAGACGTCTGTCCGAAGGGGCACCCTGGGATGTTCTTGTAGGCGTTGGCTCATGAGCCGGTGTCTAAACCGACCTATCCATCTGAAATCTCCTCTCCCCGCCCGAACCCGGGGTTCGCACTGCGAATGCGGCCAGGACACTATGCCCTTTTTTCATTCACCCCATTCACAAGAAGCCACGTATACCCGATAAGATTCAAAAAATCAAATACAATCCCTGATTGCCACTGGGTTTTCAACGGTCAAGGTCACGCTCCGGCACAGCCAACAAGGCGTGAGATGTGGCCACCTTAGACGGCGTGTCAAATTTCCACATACTCCAACTGAAGCAAAAAAATTATGAATATTTTGCAACATTAAACATCAATAGACCCAACTGCCTCTTTAGTGAACACAGACCTTAGTACCAATAAACTATCAAACTAAGATACACCTATAAGATTGACCGCGTGAAGACCACTGGGTAATTCTTCTTATGCGGGAGCGAATCTTTGCCACTCCGAAGGTGCCAGCACAATCTTCGGGATGTGTATCGGCGTGTCTGCGGGACAGGTCTCTTCGGAGCCCTGCGCTTTCTGGTGTGACGTATAGGAGAATTTCATGTCCACAATCGACCTTAACAACGTGCACGAGTATACGGGCGCCGTAGCTCTTTCCGTCGGCGGCGTCCTGGACGTCGGTCTGCTGCCTTACGGTCCTGAACTGGGCACGGCCACATTCGTCGACGATGACGACACATTCGAAACCGCCGATACCGCCACGTTCAATGGCAGCGGCTTTTCCTACATCGGTCAAGGCACCGCAGCGACAATCGGCATTGGCGGTATCGAGCTCGACTCGAAACCCGTGGTGGCCTTCTCGCAGGGTGGGACGACATACCTTTGGTACCCCGAAGGCGAGCCGCTCGCGGGGATTCTGACCTCGACCATCAACCTGACCAGCGACGCACCTTACGCCTACTGCTTTGCAGAAGGCACCCTGATCGACACCGCACAGGGTGAGCGCCCGGTCGAGGAACTGGCCATCGGCGACACGATCCGGACGGCAGACGGATCCGAGACCACGGTGAAATGGCTGGGCGTCCAGACCCTGAGCAGCCTCTTCAGCGAAACCGGCAAGCAGATGGTGCGCATCAGCGCGGGCGCGCTTGGCGACGGTCTGCCCCACAGCGACCTGACTGTCACCGCGGATCACGGCATGATCCTGGACGGGCTGGTCGTGAATGCATCGGCCCTGGTCAACGGTTCGACCATCGACTTCGTGTCGGCCACGGAACTGGGTGGCCGTTTCAAGGTCTACCATGTCGAGACCGAGAGCCATGAAGAGATCATCGCCAACGGCGCGGCGGCGGAAACCTTCGTCGATTACGCCGCGCGCAAGAACTTCGACAACTACGACGACTATGTGGCGCTTTACGATGGTGTGGAACGCCTGATCCCGGAAATGACGAAGCCGCGCGTTTCGTCAAGCCGCATGCTGCCTGCACACCTGCGCGCGCAACTGGGCATGACTACCCCCGTCCCCCAGTTCCGCAAGAGCGCCTGATCCCCAGAACGCCCTAGTCTTCCGAGGCGCGTTTCGTACAACAGGCACTCTGGACGGGCCCTGCGATTTTCGCAGGGCCCGCTTCTCTTTCATCGTAGCCGAATGCCAGAACCTGCAGCTGGCCCGATGCTCCGGCAGGTGCGCCCCCCCGGGAGATAGGCCAAAGGATGCTCATTTCCCGGACATGGTTGCAGGTTTCCGCGCAAATCACGCGCACTGGCGGATTTCCTGACCTGCGCGGCGTCCAATTCCCCCTGTAAATCAGC
This sequence comes from Antarctobacter albus, assembly GCF_900101505.1. Lineage (GTDB taxonomy): Bacteria > Pseudomonadota > Alphaproteobacteria > Rhodobacterales > Rhodobacteraceae > Antarctobacter > Antarctobacter albus. The sequence goes on along the minus strand of NZ_FMZI01000002.1, from coordinate 70,799 downwards.
CTCGAGATCCCATGTCTTGGACAGAAAGACAAAAGAGGCAGACCCATGAAAACCCTGACCATTCTGCAGGCCGCGGCCTTGCTGATGCTGGCAGTGATCGGCGCCTATGCCGGGCAGGACGACGCCGCACAGCCCTGTGCCGCCCCCCAGCAACTCACCGCACCGGCAGAGGCCTGCGATCTCTGACCGACAGGCCCCTTTCACCGGTTTGACGGCCCCGTTCAGCCCGCGTCGGGCAGCGGCGGCAGGCTGCGCAGGTAGAGGATGATGGCCGAGAGGTCATCCCCCGTCATCTGCGACAGGTATCCGTAGGGCATCGGCGGCATCATCGGGCTGCCGTCGGGCCGCATCCCCTTCGTGATCATGTCAGCCAGTTCGGCGTCGGTATATCCCGCCAGACCATCCTCGTGCGAGGTCAGGTTGGCGGCGACAGACGTCCCCCAGGGGCCGTGGAACTCGAACCCGCCGGCGCCCAGGCGGCTGTCCAGCATCGGCCCCTTCTCTCCCATCGGGGTATGGCATTCCATGCAATGCGCCACCGGCCCGGCCAGGTAGGCGCCGTATTCGACGCTCACCGCCTGCTCGGGATGGGGCACGCTGTCGATGGGCGGGCCATAGGCTGGCGGCAGCGGGATGTTGTAAGTGCTTTTGCCCGGGTCGTTCTCGACCGCGGGCAAGGTGCGCAAATACATGACAATGCTCATCACGTCGTCATCCGACAGACCGCGGTACATGGGGAATGGCATCGGCGGACCGATGATCGTGCCGTCGGGGCGCAGTCCTTCGCGGATGGCTCGCGCCAGTTCGGCATCGGACCAGCCCGCAACAGCCCCGGCGGGCGTGATGTTGGGGGCAATGGCGGTAAAGGCAGGGTTCTTGTCCACCAGCCGTCCGGCCAGGTTCTGGTCCATTACCGGACCCTGCGGCCCCATCGGTGTATGGCAATTGCCGCAGCCCGCCGGTCCTTCGACCAGGTAGCGTCCGCGGTCAAGGCTCGGTTCCGCATACGCCGTGGCGCCGGCCATTGCCAGCCCCAGGCATAGCCCTGTCAGTCGTGGAAACATGTCCCTCTCCCTGAAAAATCGCTTCTTTTTGTAGACATTCGACTCGCACGCAGGGGCGAGTGTAGCGCCTTCCAAAGAAGTTCCTCAGGGAAATCTTTCAGCGGCCCAGGGCCTCGTTCAGTTCGGGCAGGAACCGCTGTTCGTAATCCGACCCCACCAGGGGGCCGACGAACTTGAACAGGACGGTGCCCTCGCCGTCCAGGATAAAGGTCTCCGGTGGGCCGGTCACGCCCCAGTCGATCGCCGTGCGCCCGGCGGGATCGAAGGCCACCGCCATGAAGGGATTGCCATCGTCGGCCAGGTACTTGGTGGCATTGCCCGCCTGGTCCTTGATGTTGACGCCGACAAGGCGGATGCCCTCCTCGCGCATTTGCAGCAGGACGGGGTGTTCGGCGCGGCAAGGCGGGCACCAGCTGGCCCAGAAGTTGACCACCGTCACCTCTCCGCCGGCCAGCATCTCTGGCGTGATGGCCGCATAGCCCGGCAGTGCGGCCTCGGTCATCTCCGGGGCGGGTTTGCCCTCGAACATGGATTCCAGCTTGTCCGGGTCCTCGCGCCCAAGGCCGAAGTAGAACAGCGCGCCAAGTGCCGCAAAGATCAGCGGCGGCGCCACCATGAGGGGAGAAACCTTAGCCATTCTTCTTCTGACGCTCCTCGATGCGCTGCAACTCGGCCTTGATCCGGCGGGACCGCAGGACGCTGACCACGATCAATAGGACAATCAGGACCAGCGAGACCGCGTAAGAGGACAGCACCGTGCCCGCGTATTTGCCCAGTTCCGGCATCATGCGCTGCGCTCCCGTGCCAGCAGAGCGCGCGACCGGCGTGCCCGGATTTCCGTCTGCGTCCGCAGCAGGACCAGCGCCAGGAACAGCAGGACGAACCCGATCCCGGAGACCAGCAGCGGCATGAAATAGACGTTCGAGACCTTCTCGGTGGTGTCCACCCCGGTCACCGCCCCCGCGCGCAGCACCGACGATCCCTGGTGCAACCCCTGGTTCCAGAACTGCACGGCATAGCGGCTGAGCAGCGCAAAGACCGATCCGACAAGGCAGAGGATCGAGGTCAGGTCGGCGGCGGTGTCATCATCCTCGATCGCCTCCCAGAGCGCCATGTATCCCAGGTAGAAGAGGAAGAGGATCAAAAAGACCGTCAGGCGCGGGTCCCAGGCCCACCAGGTGCCCCACATGGGCTGGCCCCAGATCGCGCCGGTGACAAGGCCGATCACCGTCATGGTGGCGCCGATGGGCGCGGCGGCACGGGCGGCCAGCGCACTGACATGGTGGCGCCGCACGATCCAGATCAGCGAGGCGATCAGCATCATCAGCCAGGCGTTGATCGCCATCATCGCCGCCGGCACATGCAGGTAGATGATCTTGACGGTCGAGCCTTGCCGGAAATCCTCGGGCGTGAAGAAGAACCCCCAGACCAGCCCGGTGACCAAACAGATCACCGCAGCCACCGTCACCCAGGGCAAGAGCACATCCGCGGTGCGGATGAACTTGACCGGATTGGCATATTCCCAGATCGACATGGTCCTTGGCCTCCCTTTCGCAGGGTTACAGCGCAAATATCGTGCGGGCGCAATACGTCACGGGCGCGCGCTCACCGGAGGTTGATCCGCAGGACCGCCGCGCTGGCAAAGGGCAGCAGCGCCGCCACCCCGAAACTGATCCCCGCCAACATCAAGAGAGGCGTCTGCACCGCCAGCCCTTCGGCCCCCCGCCGCGCCACCTCGGCGCCGAAGATCAGCGTGGGGACATAAAGCGGCAGCACCAGCAACGACATCAGCAGGCCGCCGCGTTTCAGCCCCACGGTCAGCGCCGCGCCAAAGGTGCCGATCACCGACAGCGCGGGCGTCCCCAGCGCAAGGCTGACGAACAGCCACAGGTATCCCGGCCCGGCCAGGTTCAGCAGCACCCCCAGCGCCGGTGCCGCCAACACCAGCGGCAACCCGGTGGTGATCCAATGCGCCAGCGCCTTGACGCTGACGATGCCCTCCATCGGCAGGGGCGCGGTCGCCAGCAGGTCGAGGCTGCCGTCCTCCCAATCCAGCGCAAAGATCCGGTCGAGCGAGAGCAGGCAGGCCAGAAGCGCGCCGATCCAGAGGATGCCCGGCGCGATCCGAGTCAAAAGGCCGGTCTGCGGGCCGACCCCAAAGGGCACCAGCACCGTCACGATCAGGAAGAAGGCCAGGCCAAGGCCGAACCCACCCCCGGCGCGCACCGCCAGCCGCAGATCCCGTGTCAAAAGCGCGATCACAGAAAGGCCTCGTCCCGAAGCGCCGCGCGTGGTGTCGCGCGATAGGGCGTCACGTCGAAATCATCCGCCTCCGGAATGCCAAGGTCGATATGGGTGGCCATCAGCGCCGATCCCCCCTGCCCCAGGTGCGCGCGCACCGCCTCGGCAAAGAGCGCAACCGAGGCCGTGTCCAACGAGACGGTCGGTTCGTCCAGCACCCAGACGGGGCGCCCCGTCACCATCAGCCGCGCCAGTCCCAGCCGGCGTTTCTGCCCGGCAGACAGCGTCCCTGCCAGCCGGTCCTCCAGCGCGTCGAGATTGAAGGCGGACAGCGCCGATCCAATCCCCTCGGTGCCAAAGACCCGCGCCCAGAACTGCAGGTTCTCCGCCACGCTGAGCATGGATTTCAACCCGTCCGCGTGCCCGGCATAGGCGATGCGTTCACCGGCGCCACTGACCTCTCCGGCCATCGCGGGCTGCAATCCCGCCACGGTGCGCAAGAGCGTGGTCTTGCCCGCGCCATTGGGGCCGCGCAGCACCAGCGCCCGGCCCGGCGCCAGCGCAAAGCTCACCCCGTCCAGTACCGGCACGCCGCCCCGGGCCACCGTCAGATCGCTTGCCGTCAGTTCCATGCCTTGCGGCTTACCCCAGCGCGCGCGCCCGCAAAAGCCCCAAGCGCCCGCCGCGACGCGATGCCCCCGGCGGTGCGGCACCGCTGCTTCTTTGGTTTGAAAAATACCTCGGGGGTGAATGGTCCCGGACTTGATCCGGGATCAGAGGGGGCAGCGCCCCCTTTCGGCATTCGCCGCTCAGACCGGCAGTGCGGCCAGCGCCACGCGGCGGCCTTCGCTGAGCAGAACATTATAGGTGCGGCAGGCCGAGGGCGAGTTCATCGCCTCGACGCCAAGTCCCGCCTCTTCCAGCCGGTCACGCAGGTCCTTGGGCAGATGGGCGGTTTCGGCCCCCGTGCCGACAAAGATCACGTCGACAAAGCCGATCATGCTCAGCAGCGTCTCGTGATCCTCCAGCCCGCCCCAGTCGGCGCGGCCCCGGTCCCAGATCAGCAGCGCGCCCTCGTGAACCTCGCCGCCGACACGGAAAAAGCCGGGGCCATAGCCGTCGACCGGCAGCGCATCGGTGAATGTGATCTCGTTCAGTCGCATGGCTGCTACCTACTCCCAAATGGGCAGGCCGGACAAGGCCGCCAGTGCGATCAGGACATAGGCGATGCCGCGGTAGAAATGCTCCTGCTCCGGTCGGAACAGCCATCCCCCCACCATGTTGCCCGCCATGTTCGGCAGCGCCATGAGCAGCCCCAGAAGGGCAAAGCCCGGCTCCAGCCGCCCGAAGGCCCCCATATAGCCCACCAGCAGCACGTCATAGGAGAGGAGAAACAGCAGGATCGTCGCGCGGATGATCCGGACCGGCAGCGGCCGCGACATGTAGAACAGGATCACCGGCGGCCCCGGCAGGCCGGCCACGCCGCCCAATGCGCCGGCCGCACCGCCGATCCCCGTCACCATACGCCGACTGACCGTGCCGCGATACCGCAGCCCAAGCGACAGGATGCCCAGCATCGCAAGTGCCAGCAGACCCACGGCAAGCTGAAACACCTCGGGCGGGATGCGGGTCAGCGCCCAAAGTCCCAGCGGCAGACACAAGATGCAGCCAAGCACCAACCGCCCCAGGTCGCCGCGATCAACGTCGCTCCAGGCGCGGCGCAGGATCGGCAAGGGACCGAACAGGTCCATCAGCGTCATCGTGAGGATTGCACCGAAGGGCGGCAGGACCTGGGCCGCAACCGGCAGAAAGACCAGCCCAGAGCCAAAGCCCGTAAAACCACGCACCAACCCGGCGAAAAAAGCCGCCAGGACGATCCAGCCCGTCTCCATCGGAGACAGGCTGAACCAGGCATCAGGCATCGATGTCGCCGAACTGGTTGCCGGTGGTGTCCGTCGGCTTGGACCAGTCGCGTTTCACGCCAAGGCGCAGCAACATGACCGAGGCCACGAAGATCGAGGAATACGTGCCGACGATCACGCCCCAGGTCATCGCAAAGACAAAGCCCCGGATCACGTCGCCGCCCAGCACCAGCAGCGCGATCAGCGCAAGCAGGGTGGTGGCCGAGGTCATGAAGGTCCGGCTCAGCGTCTCGTTGATCGAGAGGTTCAGGACTTCCTTGAGGTCCTTGGACTTGTACTTGATCAGGTTCTCGCGCACGCGGTCAAAGACGACGACCGTGTCGTTCAGCGAATAGCCGACGATGGTCAGCAGCGCCGCGATGATCGCCAGGTCAAACCGGATCTGAAGCTCAGAGAAGATGCCGATTGTCAGGATCACGTCATGCACCAGCGCCACAACGGCGCCGAGGGCGAACTGCCATTCGAAGCGCAGCCAGATGTAGATCAGCACCGCACCAATCGCCAGCGCCACGGCAATGGCTGCGGTCCGGATCAACTCTCCCGAGACCTTGGGCCCGACGGATTCGACCGAGACGAACTTGATGTCCGGTGAGATTTCCAGCAGCGCGGCCTCGGCGATTTCGATCACCTCGGTGCTGACCGCCTCCTCGCCGTCCTGCGCGCCGATACGGATCATGGCGACGTTCTGTTCGGGGCCAAAGTTCGGGTCGAAGACCTCGGAGATCACCACGTCGCCCAGTTCCAGCGCCGCCAGCGCATCGCGGTAGGCGCCCACGTCCACCGGCTGCGCGCTTTCGGTCCGGATCGTGGTGCCGCCGCGAAAGTCGATGCCGTAGTTCAGCCCGCGCAGCCCGAAGCTGCCAAGCGCCAGCAGGATCAGGACCGCCGAGATGCCCAGCCAGAGCACCGGACGTGAAAAGAAATCGAAGTTGGTCTGTTGGGGTACCAGTCTCAGGCGCATGTCAGACCTCGATCGTTTTCGGACGGCGGCGTTCGAACCAGATGACGATCAGCAGCCGCGTGACAAAGATCGCAGTGAAGACGGAGGTCAGGATGCCGAAACCCAGGGTCACGGCAAAGCCGCGCACCGGGCCCGAGCCCATGACATAGAGGATCACCGCCGTGATGAAGGTGGTGATGTTCGCATCGACGATCGCCGACAGGGCCTTTTCATAGCCCAGTTCGATCGCCCGCGCCGGCCCGCGTGCAGTGCGCAATTCCTCGCGGATCCGTTCGAACACCAGCACATTGGCGTCCACGGCCATACCCACGGTCAGCACGATGCCCGCGATACCCGGCAGGGTCAGCGTGGCCCCGATCATCGACAAGAGGCCAAAGATCAGCGCGATGTTCAGGATCAGCGCGACGTTGGCGAAAAGACCGAAGAGACCATAGCTGAGCGCCATGAAGACCAGCACCGCGACAAAGGCCACCATCGTGGCGATCTTGCCCGCGTCGATGCTGTCCTGCCCCAGTTCCGGCCCGATGGTCCGTTCCTCGAGGAAGACCAGTTCCGCCGGCAGGGCGCCCGCGCGCAGGAGCACCGCCAACTGGGTCGATTCCTCGACCGTGAAATTGCCGGTGATGATGCCCGAGCCGCCCGCGATATGGGCCTGGATGACGGGGGCGGAAATCACCTCGTCGTCCAGCACGATAGCAAAGGGAGAGCCGATGTTCTGCGCGGTATAATCGCCAAAACGCCGCGCGCCCGAGGGGTTGAAGCTGAAGTTCACCGCCGGGCGGCCGTTCTGGTCAAAGGCGGGCTGGGCGTTGGTCAGGTCCTCGCCGGTGACGACGGGCGCCTGTTCGAGGATGTAGTAGACACCCTCCTGGTCCAGCGCGGGCACCAGTTCGTTGCCGACGCCGGGGCGTTCGCTGCTGTCGGAGGTCCGGCTGACCACGGGCTGAAAGGTCAGCTGCGCGGTGGTGCCGATGATCTCTTTCAGTTCGGCGGCAGAGCCGATGCCCGGCACCTGGATAAGGATGCGGTCAAAACCCTGGCGCTGGATCGTCGGTTCGCGGGTGCCGACCTCGTCGATGCGGCGCCGGATGATCTCGAGGCTCTGCTGCATGGTGCGGTCGTCAAGCGCCTGGCGCTCGGCCTCGGACAGGGTGATGACCAGCACGTCATCCTCGCCCCGCACTTCCAGGTCCGTTGATCCGGCCCCGGTGAGAGAGACCACCGGCTGTGCCAGGGTGCGCACCAGTTCGATGGCCCGGTTCATGCCAGCGGGTTCCGAAATCTTGATGCGCAGTTCGCCCAGGGGGGCGTTTGGCTGCAGGCGGATGGTGCCGACCTCGTCCCGCGCATCGCGCAGCAGATCGCGGACCTCGGGCCAGAGCGATTCCATCCGCGCCTCGTAGACGTCCTGTACCTGGACCTCTGCCAGCAGGTGCGCGCCACCGCGCAGGTCCAACCCCAGGTTCACCAGCCCCGAAGGCAGGTAAGAGGGCCAACCGGCGGCAAGGTCACGGTTTTCAGAGGTGTCGAACCCCGCCTCGATGGCCTTGACGGCATCGTTGTGGGTTTCGACCCGCGAATAGAATGCGTTGGGCATGGCGAGCAGCAGGCCGACCACGACGGTGGCCCAGATCAGCACGCGCTTCCAGAGATCGACCTGCAGCATGCCCGATCAGCTTTCGGCGGGTTCGGTCTTGGACAGGACCTGCGCGATGGTCTGCTTGACCACGCGCACCTTGACGCCTTCTGCCAGTTCGACCTCGATTTCCTTGTCGTCCTTGACCTTGGCAACCTTGCCGATCAGGCCGCCCTGCGTAACAACCTGGTCGCCACGGCGCAGGGCGCCCACCATCTTCTGATGTTCCTTCATCTTTTTCTGCTGCGGACGGATCAGCAGGAAATACATGATCGCGAAGATCAGGATGAGCGGAAGAAACTGGCCGATTGCGCTTGCGTCCATTGGGGATGCTCCTGTTGGAATACGGCGGGGCATCCCCCGCGAAATTTGGCCGGAACCTATGCGCGGTACTGGCCAGATGCAAGAAGGCCGGGCACCCTGCGTTGATTTGTTCATCTGCCCCATTTGTTTCGTTTCACCGCGGCGCCGGTCGCAGAGGTCCGCCCGTACAGGGCCCGACGGGTGCAACCTGCCTTGCCCAGGCGCTGCGCAACGCCTACCGTGCGCCTTGCGAACAGGGCCAAAGCGAAAGGCCCGCTCATGCTGCGCATGGCTCTGACCCTGATTTTGCTCCCCCTGCCCCTTCCGGCCGGGGAGCCCTCGATCGGGCGGTTGAACACCGCCGGTTACCGCATGACCGAGATGTGCACCGCCACGCTGATCGCCCCCGACCTGGCCCTGACTGCCGCCCATTGCGTCACCCGGCCAGAGGACGGCTATCTCAAGCGGATCACGGACATGGTCTTTGTCGCTGGCTGGGACGGCGAGGAACACACCGGCGCCGCCCGCATCCGCGAGGTCCGCGTCCACCCCGAGGCCTTTGCCGAAGGCCGGTTCGACCTGCGTCATGACATTGCCGTGGTCGAACTGGAAGACAGGCTGACCCCGCCGCCGCTGGCCCTGGGCAACGTGGCCCTGCCCGGCCCCCTGACGCTGATGGGCTATCGCCGCTCACGGCCGCACAGGCTGACGGTGACACCGCTCTGCTACGGGGACGCCTATCGCGGCATCTGGCGGATCGGCTGTCGGGTGGAGCCGGGACAAAGCGGCGGGCCGGTCATGGCGGGCGAAGGCGCGGCACGGCGCATCGTCGCGGTGATCGTCGCCGTCACCCGCGACGAAGAGGCGCTGGCAGTGCCCGTCGACGGCTGGCTGCGGCGGGAATTCGCGGCAGCGGGCCGGGATTGACACACAAGCCCCGCAGCCCCTCTACCTTCCTTACCCAAGATGGGGCATAACCCCCGCGACTCACACTACCTTCTGGAGGATACGATGCACGACATCCGCGCCATCCGCGAAAACCCCGCCGCCTGGGATGCGGCACTTTCCCGTCGCGGGGTTGATGCGATGTCGTCGCAGGTCCTCGACCTGGACCGCGCGCGCCGCGCCGCCATCACCGCCGCCGAAGAGGCGCAGGCCGAACAGAACCGCGCCTCCAAGGAAGTCGGCAAGGCAAAGGCCAGCGGCGACGAGGCCGAGTTCGAGCGGTTGCGTGCACTTGTCGCCGCCAAAAAAGCCGAGGTCGGCGAGATGCAGGAAAAGGCCAAGGGCCTGGACGCCGAGCTGGACACCCTGCTGGCCGGCATCCCTAACCTGCCGCTCGACAGCGTCCCCGAAGGCGCCGACGAGAACGACAACGTCGAGATCAAACGCTGGGGCACGCCCCGCAGCTTCGATTTCACCCCGAAAGAGCATTTCGACCTCGACGGCGTGAAACCGGGCATGGATTTCGAGGTGGCCGCGAAACTTTCGGGCAGCCGCTTCGTCGTGCTCTCGGGCGCCGTCGCGCGCATTCACCGGGCGCTGGCGCAGTTCATGATCAACACCCATGTCGACGAGAACGGCCTGACAGAGACCTGGGCCCCCGTGCTGGTGCGCGAGGAGATGATGTATGGCACCGGCCAGCTGCCCAAGTTCGGCGAGGACAGCTACAAGACCACGAATGGCTGGTGGCTGATCCCCACTTCCGAGGTCACGCTGACCAATATCGTCAACGGTCTGATCGTGGACGAGGATTACCTGCCCCGCCGCTACACGGCGCATTCGCAGTGCTTCCGCTCCGAGGCCGGCTCGGCGGGCAAGGACACCTCGGGCATGTTGCGCCAGCACCAGTTCGAGAAGGTCGAGATGGTTTCGGTCACCCATCCGGACAAGTCGCTGGAGGAACACGACCGCATGACGGCCTGCGCCGAAGGCATCCTGGAAAAGCTGGGCCTGCCCTATCGCACGGTTGTGCTCTGCACCGGAGACATGGGGTTCGGCGCGCAGAAAACCCATGACATCGAGGTCTGGCTGCCGGGTCAGGACACCTACCGCGAGATCAGCTCGGTCTCGACCTGCGGGGATTTCCAGGCCCGGCGCATGAACGCCCGTTTCCGCCCCTCTGCCGGCGGCAAGCCGGAGTTCCTGCACACGCTGAACGGCTCGGGCCTCGCGGTGGGGCGCTGCCTGATCGCGGTGCTGGAAAACGGCCAACAGGCGGACGGCTCGGTCGACCTGCCCGAGGCGCTGCATCCCTACCTGGGGGGCAAGACCCGGCTGACTGCCGAGGGTACGCTGGCATGAGCCGGACGCCCCCCTGTCCGGAGGCGGTCTCTTGACCCGCCTCTGGGCCCTTCTCTGTTTCCTGGCCGCGCTCTGTTTCGCGGCCGCGCCCTGGCTGGTGCCCGGGTTCAACGGATATGAGCCGTCGCAATTCCCCGTCGTCCTGGAAGATCCCCCGGTTCAGCCGGCGGGCTATGCCTTTGCGATCTGGGGGTTGATCTATGCCTGGCTGGTGGTCGGCACGGGCTTTGGCCTGTTGCGGCGCAGCGATGACGTGGATTGGGCGCCGATGCGCCCGCCGCTTTTCGCCAGCCTCGCGGTGGGGGCGATCTGGTTGCCGGTGGCGCAATGGTCCCCGGTGCTGGCCACCCTGCTGATCTGGGTCATGCTGGGCACCGCGCTGGTTGCGCTCTGGCGGGCGGGCGACACGGACCGTTGGCTGCAACAGGGTCCGGTGGCGGTCTATGCCGGCTGGCTTTCGGCGGCGGCCTGCGTCGGCACCGGCGTGGTGATCGGCGGCTACGGCTGGATGCCGCCCACCCCGGCGGCGCTGCTGTCGCTCTCGGTCTGCATGGCGCTCTCGGTGACCATCCAGTACCGACTGCACCGGGCACCGGAATACGGCATGACGGTGATCTGGGCCCTGGTCGGCGTGGTGGTGGCCAATGGCCAACCCTTCAACGCCGCCGTGACCGGGCTGGCCCTGGTGGGCATGATCGCCATCCTCGGCGTGCGCGGCACCGACACCGAGTAGACCGCGGCGGGCCTCTCCGTTCTGGACAGGGGGCCGCCCCGGGCCTAGGCTCCGCGCATTCGTTTCAAGAGGTTTCCACAATGCGTGCCCTGCTTCTCTCCGCCTGCCTTCTCTCGCTGCCGTTTCTCCCCGGACCGCTCACCGCCCAGGAAAGCCTGCACCTCGAAGCGGGGGCCGACATCACCGGCGCCTACCGCGTCGCGGGCCGCAACCCGGATGGCTCCGCCTATACCGGCACACTGGAGATGACGGCCAACGGCGCCCAGTACCAACTGGCCTGGACCATCGCCGGCCAGGTCTTTCGTGGCACCGGACGGCTGGAGGGCCGTATCCTGACGGTTGACTGGCAGGGCGACAGCAACCCGGTGGTCTATGTCCTGATGCCCGACGGCGCCCTGCACGGCACCTGGGCCGACGGCCTCGCGCTCGACCGCCTCGAACCGCTCCGCTAGCCCCCGGCACCGCCCCCACCAGAATCGTCCCTCGCCCCAGCCTGTTCCCCGGAGCCCTCACTCGCTTGAGGCCGATCAGAGTCGGACGACGCCGAGTCGCAAGGGGGCGCAGCCCCGCGCTTTGCGCGGCTTGCCCTTGCGACTCGGGGACGGCTGGCTCAGGCCCTCAAAAAGCGAGGGAGGGCTCAGGGGCGCAGGCGATGCGTGTTCCCTGGTGACTCATGAAGCAAAAAACAGGCGCAGCCTGTCCAAGGGGTCGGCGGGCGGGCGCCTTTGCGGCGCAAGCCGCAAACAGTCCCGTTCCGGCGCCCCCGCCTCAGTCCTTCTTCGACTGCAGCTTGCCCAGGTGCTTCTTCAGCGCGCCCGCGTTCTTCTTCTTGCGCCCCTTGTAAGGGTTGCGGTCGCCCTGCCCGCGCATGGTCAGGCGGATCGGCGTGCCCGGCATGTCGAAATCCTCGCGCAGCCCGTTCACAAGGTAGCGCGAATAGCTCTCGGGCAGCTTGTCGGGATGCGAACACATCACGACAAACCCCGGCGGCCGGGTCTTGGCCTGGGTCATGTAGCGCAGCTTGATGCGGCGGCCCTGCGGCGCGGGGGGCGGATGGCGGCTCACCATGCCTTCCAGCCAGCGGTTCAGCTGCGCCGTGGGCACGCGGCGGTTCCAGACATCATAGGCCTGCATGATCGCGGCCTGCAGCCGGTCCAGCCCCTTGCCCGTCCGGGCGGAAATTGTCACCAGCGGCGCGCCGCGCAGCTGCGGCAGGACATGCTCGAACTGCTCGCGCAGCCATTTCAGCTTGTCCTGTTTCTCGTTCTCAACGTCCCACTTGTTGACCGCCACGACCACGGCCCGCCCCTCGCGCTCGGCAAGGTCGGCAATCTTCAGGTCCTGGGTCTCGAAGGGGATGGCCGCATCCAGCAGCACCACGACCACCTCTGCGAATTTCACCGCCCGGATGCCATCCGAGACCGACAGCTTTTCCAGCTTGTCCTGGACCTTGGCCCGGCGCCGCATCCCTGCCGTGTCAAAAATCCGCATCGGCACGCCGCCCCAGTCCATCTGGACCGAGATCGCGTCGCGCGTGATCCCTGCCTCAGGCCCGGTCAGCAACCGTTCCTCGCCCAGGATCGCGTTCACCAGCGTCGACTTGCCCGCGTTCGGGCGCCCGACCACGGCGATCTGAAGGGGCTTGTCCCGCGTCGGCAGGCGCATGTCGCCCTCGCCCGCCTCGGCCTCTTCCTCGCTCAGCGTGACCTCGACTTCCGGCGCTTCTGCGGCGGCCCGCGCCTCGAACCCTTCGGACAGGGGCAGAAGGGCGGCATAAAGCTCGTTCATGCCCTCGCCATGCTCGGCCGACAGGCGGATCGGCTCGTCCAGGCCCAGCGAATAGGCCTCGATCACGCCCGCATCCGCCGCGGATCCCTCGGCCTTGTTGGCTGCAAGGATGACGTGTTTCGCCCGCTTGCGCAGGATCTCTGCAAACACCTCGTCATCGGGCAGGATGCCGGCGCGCGCGTCGATCAGGAACAGGCAGATGTCCGCCTCGTCCACGGCCCGTTCGGTCAGCCGCCGCATCCGGGCGGGCAGAGACTCGTCGGTCTCGTTCTCAAGCCCGGCAGTGTCGACGACAGTAAACCGCAGGTCGCCCAGTTTGGCCTCGCCTTCGCGCAGGTCACGGGTCACGCCCGGCTGGTCGTCGACCAGCGCCAGGCGCCGCCCGACGAGACGGTTGAACAGGGTCGACTTGCCCACGTTTGGGCGGCCGACGATGGCAAGAGAGAAACTCATGGCCCGGCTCCAAGGATCAAGGGCGCCGCTTAACGCATTTCAAAGCAGGGGGAAAGGGGCATCCCGGCGCCCCGGTTCACACCGGGGGCCATTGTGCCCGGTCCGCTGGCGTAGGGATCGGACGGCGGGATCCTAGCGGTAGGCGTGCAGAACGCCCTTGCGGGACACGACGTACAGCGTGCCGCCCGCCACCACGGGGCGCGTCGTGGCGCCACCGGGGATCGCGATTTCCTGCAACAACTTGCCGTCGACCGGGTTGAAGGCCCTGATCTTGCCATCCGAACTGGCCACGATCAGGCGCCCCCCCGCCAGCACCGGTCCGTGGTTGGCATAGGCGCCGTCGCGGCGGCGGTTCGGGTTGCGCGTCGGGCGATAGCCCGGCAGGTCACGGCTCCAGATTTCCTGGCCCGTGCCCGCGTCCAGCCGCACAAGCTGGTTGAGATCCGAGACGAAGAACACCGAATCGCCGGCGGGCCACATCGGACCCAGAGCACCGTTCTTGGCAGTCCAGATGCGCTCTCCGTTGTAGACCGACAACGCCACCGCGCGCCCCGAGTGGTTGCCGGCAAAGACGCGGTCGCCCGCGATCACCGGATCCCCGGTGATATCGTTGATGCCGGCGATGGTGACGCCGGTCCGGCGGCCCAGCAGCTCGGCGTTCCAGACCTGCAGCCCGCCCTGCCGGAAAGCCGCAGACACGGCACCCGATCCGAAGGCAAAGACAACGTACTTGTCGTCAATCGCGGGGGCGGGCGCTCCGGCGATGTTGTTGAAATCCTTGGTGCCGTCGAACTGCCAGCGGACGCGGCCATCGTCGCTTTCGATCGCCCATGCGGTGCTGTCACCCGAGACGACGTAGACCAGCCCGTCGCGATAGCTGGGCGCGCCGGTGGCGGTGTTCTTGAGGTCCTGCTCCCAGAGCTTGCGCCCCGTGGCCGGGTCCAGCGCGGTCAGCATGCCGAAACCGGACGAGACGAACAGCTTGCCCTCGCCGTAGGCCAGCCCGCCGCCCTGTCCTTCGGGCGCCTTGTCGCGCTGCGGGACAAGGGTCGCGGACCACAGTTGCTGACCCGAGGTCGCGGTCGCCCGGACCTGGTGGTTGGCGTCCATCGTGAAGATGCGACCGCCCGCGACGATCGGATCGGCATTCAGCCGCGTCTTGCGCCCGTCGCCCGCGCCGATCCCGACCGAAAACAGCGGCTTCAGAACCTGTCCCAGGGCCGGGTTGGTGACCCGGACCATCGGCGACACGGGGCTTTGCGCCCAGTCGGTGTTGGTCACGCTGGCAGGTGTGGAAAAGGCGCGGGCCTGCGGGCCGGTCGATGCCGGGGCGGCGCCGTCATCGTAACCGCCTGTCAGCACATCCCGGACGTTCAGACGTTCCCCCGGAAGGATCTGCTCGCTCTTGGCACAGGCCGTCAGCGCCAGCGCGGCCAGCGAAATCAGCAGAGAGGTCTTGCGCAGCATCACCATGCCCCTTTTCGTCACTACCCGGGGCCCTGCCCCCCGCCGTGCGCCCCGCCTGCGCGGGCTCAGTTTCCGGGCGCGTCGCCGCCCAGTGCCACAATCAGTTGCCCGGCCCGGCGCTGCAAGCCCTGCGTCGCCTCGGCATCTTCTGCCAGGCGTTCCAGCCGTGCAATCGCGGCGTCACGCTCGCCGGTTTCGATCTCGATCAGGGCCAGTTGCTCTTCGGCCAGCAGGCGCAGCGGTTGCCCCGGCACGGCCAGCGCCTCGAAGCCCGCGCGGCGTTCGTCGACCGGCAGGACGGATGCGCCGCGGGTCAGGGCCTTGTAGCTGGCGATCTGGCGATAGATGGCCGGGATCTCGGTATTGTCGGCCACCGCCTGCAGGCGGGCGACCGCCTCGGCGTCATCGCCTGCGGTGCCTTCCTCGGCAGCGGTCAGCATCGACAGAATCGCCGCGGCGCCGGTCGTGGGCGCGTCGATTGCGGCCAGGGCGTCGATACGCTGCGCCGGTTCCTCTGCATCCAGCGCGTCAAGCACGCTGTCGCCAAAGGCCTGAGCCCGGGATTCGGCCGAGGCGATGCTCCATTCACGCCAGGCGGTGCCGCCGACGATAAGAAGCACGATGACCACGCCAACCCAGCCCCACTTGCGCAAAGTGGCGAAAAGACGGTCGCGTTTGACCTCTTCGGTCACCTCGTCGATAAAACTGTCGGCGTCGCTCAAACGGGCCCCCTCCGGTTGGTTTTCTCCCTCTTACATGTCCCGCCGCGCAGTGCCAAGGCGAGAAGGCATACCGGCAAGGGGCGTTTGCAGGCCCCAAACCGGACCAGCGAATTGTCGCGTAGATGCCCGTTAATCGCGAAACTCTCGCAGAATTGTCGAAAAACCGCCGCTTTGCAGCGCAAAAACCGGCCCCGTGCTTGAAGCCTCCGTCGCGGCACCCTAAAACTGAACGGAACAGTTCAGCCCGGAGTCGCCCGGGTCGCGGGGTTCGGGTCGGCTCGGCAACGTAACGATTAACAGGATGTGCGGCGGGCCACGTGGCTCGGCGCCGAAGGGACGAAGACGATGCGCATCATGTCTATCCTGACCGCCTGCCTTGTGGCCGCGGTCCTATACGGGGTTGTGTTCGAACGGGACCGACTGCTGGAATTCTCCCGCGAGGTGGCCCCGACAGCGCAGGGGGACGTTGCGGATGGCGGGCCTGATCCTGCCGATGGCGCGGACCCGGCGCTGGAGGCCGGTGCCCCCGATGCCCTGCCCGAAGGCGCGGTGCGCGTGATGGCCAAGCGGTCGGTGGCGCAGGTTGTCGACAGCGAGGTGATCCTGCGCGGCGAAACGCAGGCCGTTCGCCAGGTCGAGGTGCGGGCCGAAACCTCGGGCAAGATCGTGTCCGAACCGCTGCGCAAGGGATCGCTGGTCGAGGCCGGGCAATTGCTGTGCGAGATCGACCCGGGCACCAGCCAGGTTTCCCTGCAAGAGGCGCTGGCCCGCCTGGCCGAATCCAAGGCGCGCCTGCCCGAGGCCAAGGCCCGGCTGGCCGAAGCGCAGGCACAGCTTCCCTCTGCCCAGGCGCGCATCCTAGAGGCCGAGGCTGCCGTGCCCGCCGCCGAGGCACAGCTGGCCGAGGCCCGCGCCAACATACCCGCCGCCGAGGCCCGGCTGGCAGAGGCCAGGGCACGGGTGCCAGAGTTCGAGGCCCGGCTGGAAGAGGCAGAGGCCCGCGTCCCCGAGGCCGAGGCCCGGCTGGCAGAGGCGAAGGCTGCTGTGCCCGCTGCCGAGGCCCGCCTGAAAGAAGCCGAGGCCGGTGTCCCCGCCGCAAAGGCCCTTCTGGCCGAGGCGGAGGCCCGCGTGCCCGAGGCCGAGGCGCGGTTGAAACAGGCCCAGGCACAGGTGCGCGAGGCGGAAATCAACCTGCGCGCCTCGCAGGAACTGGCCCGCGACGGTTTTGCCGCGCAGACCCGGCTGGCCGGGGCCGAAGCCGCCTATGAAACCGCGCTGACCGCCGTGCAGACCGCGCAACTGGGGCTGAAATCCGCCGCCTCCGGCATCGAGGCGGCCAAGTCTCAACTCCAGGGAGCGCTGGCCGCCGTCCAGACCGCCAAGAGCCAGGTCGAGACGGCAAAGGCCGCCGTGCAGGCGGCCCAAAGCGGCATCCGCAATGCCAGTGCCGGGGTGATCTCGGCCAAGGCGCAGATCCAGAACGCCCTGGCCGGCGTGCAATCCGCGCAAAGCCAGCTTCAGGGGGCCAAGGCCGCCGTGGCCTCGGCCCTGTCCGGCGTCGAAGGCGCCAAGGCGGCGGTCATCGCCGCCCGCGCCCAGCTTGAAACCGCGACGGCGGGCATCCAGTCCGCCAGGACCGGCGAAGAAAGCGCCTTGAGCGCGATCCAGTCCGCCGAGGCCGCCGTGGCCTCGGCCCGGCGCGAGATCGACCGCCTGAAGGTGCACGCCCCCTTTGCCGGGCTGCTGGAGACCGACACGGCGGAACTGGGCGCCTTGCTGCAGCCCGGATCGGCCTGCGCCACCGTGATCCAGCTGAACCCGATCAAGATTGTCGGCTACGTGCCCGAAACCACCGTCGCGCGCGTGATGGTGGGCGCCAAGGCGGGCGCCCGGCTGACCAACGGGCGTATCGTGCAGGGTGAGGTCACTTTCGTGTCGCGCAGTGCCGATCCGACCACCCGGACCTTCCTGGTGGAACTGACCGTCGACAACGCCGATCTGTCGATCCGCGACGGCGAGACCGCCGAGGTCGCCATAGAGGCCGAGGGCGCCAAGGCGCATCTCCTGCCGCAATCCACCCTGACCCTGAACGACCAGGGCAAGCTGGGCGTGCGCACGGTCAAGCCGGACGACAGCGTGCAGTGGATGGATGTCTCGATCCTGCGCGACACCCGCGACGGGGTCTGGATCACCGGCCTGCCGGATGAGATCAACGTGATCACCGTCGGCCAGGAGTATGTCACCAACGGCGTGACCGTGGTTCCGAGTTACGAGGATATCATACAATGACCGGCATCATCGACTGGGCCGCCGCACGGGCCCGAATGATCATCGCCTTCATCGTGCTCAGCCTCGTGGTCGGGGCCTATGCCTATGTCTCGCTGCCCAAGGAGGGCGAACCGGACATCGAGATCCCGGCGCTGTTTGTCTCGGTCCCCTTCCCCGGCATTTCGGCCGCCGACTCCGAAAAGCTGCTGGTCAAGCCGATGGAGACAGAGCTGTCGGACCTCGACGGGCTGAAAAAGATGACCGCCACCGCCGCCGAGGGCTATGCTGGCCTGGCGCTGGAGTTCGAGTTCGGCTGGGACAAGACCAAGATCATCGCCGACGTGCGCGATGGCATGAACAACGCCGAGGCCGAGTTCCCCGAGGGCGCCGAGAAATACTCGATCAACGAGATCAACTTCTCGGAATTCCCGATCCTGATCGTCAACCTGTCCGGCCCGGTGCCGGAACGCACCCTGAACAAGGTGGCCAAGGACCTGCAGGACCGGCTCGAAGGACTCGATTCCGTGCTGGAGGCCGGGATCGCGGGCAACCGCGACGAGATGCTGGAAGTGGTGATCGACCCGCTCAGGCTCGAAAGCTACAACGTCACCGCCGACGAGCTGATCCGCGTTGTCCAGAACAACAATCAGCTGATCGCCGCGGGCGAGGTTGAAACGGAAAACGGCGCCTTTTCGGTCAAGATCCCGTCCAGCTTTGACGATGCGCGCGATGTCTATGACCTGCCGGTCAAGGTGAACGGCGACCGCGTGGTGACGCTGGGCGACCTGGCCTCGATCAACCTGACCTTCGAGGACCGCAAGGGCACGGCGCGCTTCAACGGCGCGCAGACCGTGGCCCTGCAGGTGGTCAAGCGCAAGGGCTTCAACATCATCGACACCGTGGCGCAGGTGAAGGCCGAACTGGCCACAGCGCAGGAGACCTGGCCCGACGAGCTGCGCGCGGTGCTGGACGTGGGCACCTCGAACGACCAGAGCCGGCAGGTGGCCAGCATGGTCAGCCAGCTCGAAGGGTCCGTTCTGACGGCCATCGCGCTGGTGATGATCGTGGTGCTGGCAAGCCTGGGCCTGCGGCCCGCGCTGCTGGTAGGCTTTGCCATTCCGACCTCTTTCCTCTTGTGTTTCGTGCTGCTGGCGATGATGGGGGTGACGATCTCGAACATCGTGATGTTCGGGCTGATCCTGGCCGTGGGCATCCTTGTCGACGGCGCCATCGTGGTGGTGGAATACGCCGACAAGCGCATCGCCGAGGGCACCGGCCCGATGCACGCCTATGTCGAGGCCGCGCACCGGATGTTCTGGCCCGTGGTTTCGTCCACCGCGACGACGCTTTGCGCCTTCCTGCCGATGCTGTTCTGGCCCGGTGTCGCGGGCGAGTTCATGGGCATGTTGCCGATCACCATCATCTTCGTGCTGACCGCCTCGCTGGTGGTGGCGCTGATCTACCTGCCGGTCATGGGCGGCGTCTCGGGGCGGTTCTCGCGCAACGTGCACCGTGCGGGCGACTGGCTGCGCGCGCGCCTGCACTGGAGCCTGCGCATCCTGCTGGTGCCCGTCGCGATCCTGGGGCTGTTCACCGGCGCCATGATGGTCCTCAACCCCAGCTACCTGGGCCCGACAGAGGCGACGGGCTGGAGCGCGCACATGCCGGGCGTCGTGGTCTTCGTGCTCTTTGCGGTGATCTCTTCGGTGGTGATGGACGCCGCCGAAATCCGGCGCAAGCCCAAGCGCGTCGACGCCCGCAGCCGCCGGACCTTCTTCGGCAGTTTCACCAAGCTGATCGCCGGCAACCCGATCATGCCGCTGGTGACGGTCTTTGCCGTCGTCGGCTTTGTCATCAGCGTCTTCGCCTATTACGGCGAGAACAACAACGGCGTGGACTTCTTCGTCGAAAGCGAACCGGAGCAGGCCATCGTTTACGTCCGCGCACGCGGCAACCTGAGCCTTGCGGAAAAGGACGCGCTGGTGAAGCGGGCCGAACAGATCGTCCTGACCCATCCCGGCATCCTCAATGCCTTCTCCTTTGCCGGTGAAGGCGGGCTGGACAACAACACCGGCGGCGCCGCGGCGCCCAAGGACACCATCGGCCAGGTCCAGTTCGAGACGATTTCCTGGGACGACCGCCCCGCCTATGCCCGTGCCAACGGCATCCCGCTGGCACAGCTGGACGGCGACGTGATCCTCGACGACCTGACCGAAAAGCTGGAGCGCATTCCCGGCGTCGAGATCGAGATCCTGGCCCAGGCGCGCGGCCCGGCCAGCGCCAAGCCGGTGCACCTGCAACTGCGCGGCGATGACTGGACCGCGCTGCTGGAGGCGGCTGGCGTCGTGCGGGCCAAGTTCGACAGCACCCCGGGCCTGACCCTGGTCGAGGACACGCGCCCCCTGCCCGGCATCGACTGGCAGATCGACGTGGACGTGGAAAAGGCGGGCCGCTACGGCGCCGACGTGGCCACCGTGGGCGCGATGGTGCAGCTGGTGACGCGCGGTTTGGCCATCGGCAGCTATACCCCCGGCACCTCGGACGAGGAAATCGACATCCGCGTGCGCCTGCCCGAGGAAAACCGCGTGCTCTCCACGCTGGACAGCCTCAAGGTCCGCACCCCGGACGGGCTGGTGCCGCTGGTGAATTTCATCACCCGCGAGCCGGTGGCCAAGCTGGCAGAGATCGAGCGCATCGACCAGACGCGCTTTTTCGACGTCAAGGCGGGTGTCCGCGAAAGCCTGATGGAGATCGGCTGGGATGTGACGACGACCGGCCCGGACGGTACGGACAAGACCGAGTTCGTGCCGCTGATGACCGGCGTCGAGCTGGATCCGGAAACCTCCGACATCTCGGCCGCGGACTGGAGCCATGACTTTGGCCGTTCGTCGGGGTTCTTCGAATGGCTGATGGGGGAAAATCTCCGCCACTTCGGCGACGTGCGCTGGCTGACCGACATGTCGCCCGAGGAGGTCGCCGCCCAGGCGGGCGCCGGCGAGATGTCGCGGCTGAAGGTCGTGCCGGTGACGGGGACGGAACGGATCGAGGTGCTGACCGAATGGCTGCAGACCGATCCGCTGCCCGCGGGCATCGAATGGGAATGGACCGGCGACCAGGAGGACCAGGAGGAAAGCCAGGCCTTCCTGCAATCGGCCTTTGGCGGCGCGCTGTTCCTGATGTTCATCATCCTGCTGGCGCAGTTCAACAGCTTCTACAACTCGGTGCTGGTGCTGCTGGCGGTGATCCTGTCGACGACGGGCGTGCTGATCGGCATGCTGGTGATGGATCAGTATTTCTCGATCATCATGACCGGAACGGGGATCGTGGCGCTGGCGGGGATCGTCGTGAACAACAACATCGTGCTGATCGACACCTACCAGGAGTATTCGCGCTTCATGCCGCGGATCGAGGCCATCGTGCGCACCGCGCAGGATCGCATTCGCCCCGTCCTTCTGACCACGATCACCACGATGGCGGGCCTTGCGCCGATGATGCTGGGGCTCAGCCTGGATTTCTTCAACGGCGGCTATTCGATCGACAGCCCGACTGCGCTGTGGTGGAAGAACCTGGCAACAGCCGTGGTGTTCGGCCTGGGGATCGCGACCGTGCTGACGCTGGTCTTTACCCCCGCGATGCTGGCGATCCGGGTCTGGTTCACGACCTACGTGCTGTGGTTCGCGCGCCTCCTGGCAAGGTTGAGCTTTGGTCGTGGCAGTCGGGCGGCGCGCGACTGGGCGCTGAACCGTGCGGCACGCCAGGTGAAATCGCCCGAGATCATCTGGGAAGATGCGCCCGCGACCACGATGGAGCTGACACCGGACCTGCGCGCGGCGGAGTGACGTGACATGGTGTCGGCCCGCTGACGCGGGCCGATCCGCGCGCCTTGCGGCGCGCATGCGGGGGCGCTGCCCCCGTCGCGCAAAGCGCGACTCCCCCGAGGTATTTGCAAACCAAAGAAACACTGTGCCGGTCAGGGCCGGCCTGCCTCCTCCTTGGCGGATTTGCGGGTACGGCGGCAGCGATCGGAGCAATAGCGCACCTGATCCCAGACCCTTTCCCATTTCTTGCGCCAGGTGAACGGGCGACCGCAGGTGGCGCAGGTCTTGACCGGCAGGTCGCCCTTGCGGATGCCGCGCGGCATCAGAAATCAAAGCTCTGCTGGCGGCTGTCGTTGGCGGGGCGCCGTTTGCGCGGCGCGCGGTCGTTGACGAAATGGCGTTGTGGATCCTTGCGCGAGGCGTGCTTGTGCAGGACCCGGGCGGCCTCGTCGCGGAACCCCTCCTCCTTGCGGACCGACCAGATGGCCTCGCGGGCCGCCTTCGCCGCCTGTTTCACATCGACGATTGGCGGCGGATAATCGGCCTGCCCGTCCCAGCGCCAGGGTTCCTGCAGGTATTGGTCCGGCACACCCGCCAGGTCCGGGCACCAGCGGCGGGTGAAGACGCCGGTCGGATCCTGATCGTGGCCCTGTTTGACGGGATTGTAGATGCGCAGGCTGTTGATCCCCGTGGTGCCGGACTGCATCTGGACCTGGCTCCAGTGGATGCCTGGTTCGTAATCGGTAAAAAGCCGGGCCAGGTGCTGACCCGTGCGCTGCCAGGGCAGCCAGAGATGGTAGGAGGCGACGCTCATCAGCATCGAGCGCATCCGGAAATTGAGCCAGCCGGTGGCAATGAGCGAGCGCATGCAGGCGTCGACGAAGGGCAGCCCGGTTTCACCCTTTTCCCAGGCGGCAAGACGGGCGGCATCCGGTTCGGCGGGGCGCAGGCCCTCGTAGGCGCGATGCAGGGCGCGCCATTCCAGGTCCGGCTCGTCCTCCATTTTCTGGATGAAATGGTCGCGCCAGGCGAGGCGGGACTGAAAGCTTTTCAGGCTGCCGGACCAACCCGTCCGCGTGCCCTTGACCGCGCGTTGGCGGGCGGCGGTGGCGCGCACCGCCTCGCGCGGGCTGAGTGCCCCGAGGGCCAGGTGAGGCGACAGCCGCGAACAGGCGCTTGCGCCCTCCAGCGGGGTCGACATGGCCTTGCGATAGGTCTGGCCACGCTCTGTCAGGAAGCTGTTCAGCAGGGCCTCGGCCTCGGCGCGGCCGCCATGCTGGCGCCCCGGGCAGGGATCGGCCCCCAGCCCAAGGGCGGCGGCATCCGGCAGGGGATCGGAGCACAGGGGGACCGGCGGCAGCGCGGGGGGCGCCGGCAACGGATCCTGCGACATCAGCCGGTTGCGATGGGCGGCCCAGCCATCGCGGTCATGCCGCCCGCGCCGCACCGCCGACTGCGGTAGTTCCTGCCAGCGTACCCCCTGCCCCGCGGCCCAGGCGGCCACGGCCCTGTCGCGGGCAAAACTCCAGGCGTTGCCGGTTTCCTCGGTGCTGACCAGCCGGTTTGCCCCGGTTTCCCGGCGCAGCGCCTCGAGCACCTCGACCGCCGCGCCGACCCGGATCACCAGGTCGCTGCCCAGGGCACGCAGGTCCGCGCGCAGCCCTTGCAGCGTTTCGCAAAGAAAGGCGTACTGCCGGGCAGAGACGTCGGGCTGCGCCCAGAGCCCCGGTTCGACGATGTAGAGCGGCAGGACATCCCCGAGTTCGCAGGCGCGCAACAGCGCCGCGTTGTCGGTCACGCGCAGATCGCGCTTGAACCAGAGGATCACGGGCATCGGCTCTCCTTTCCGCTGCGCTGCCATTGCAGCCCCCTCGGCTCCGACCTAGGGTCACGGGCAAGAGCTTCCAGCCCCGCGAGGACCCGATGAAAGACGCCGCCCCCGAGACCATCTATCTCAAGGACTACACCCCCTTCGGCTGGCAGGTCAGCGACGTGCACCTGACCTTTCGCCTTGCGCCCAAGTCGACGCGGGTGATCTCGAAGATCCATTTCGCTCCCAACCCCGAGGCCCCCGCGCAGGAATTCTTTCTGCACGGTGAGGACCTGAAGCTGATCCGCGCCACCATAGACGGGGTCGAGGTGACGCCGGAGGTCACGCCCGAGGGTTTGCGCTGTGCCGTGCCGGACGGCCCCTTCCTGTGGGAGGCGGAGGTGGAAATCGCGCCCGAGGACAATACCGCGCTGGAGGGCCTTTACATGTCCAGCGGCATGTATTGCACCCAGTGCGAGGCCGAGGGCTTTCGCAAGATCACCTATTATCCCGACCGCCCCGACGTCATGAGCGTGTTTTCCGTGCGGATCGAGGGCGATCTGCCGGTGCTTTTGTCGAACGGCAACTCGGTCGACCGGGGTGAGGGCTGGGCCGAATGGCACGATCCCTGGCCCAAGCCGGCGTACCTCTTCGCGCTGGTGGCGGGCGACCTGGTGAATTTTCCGGATCGCTTCACCACCCGGTCCGGCAAGGAGGTCAAGCTGAACATCTGGGTGCGTCCGGGCGACGAGGGCAAATGCGCCTTCGGCATGGAGGCGCTGAAGACCTCGATGAAATGGGACGAGGATGTCTATGGCCGCGAATACGACCTGGACGTCTTCAACATCGTCGCCGTGGACGATTTCAACATGGGCGCGATGGAGAACAAGGGTCTGAACATCTTCAACTCCTCCTGCGTCCTGGCCTCTCCGGAAACCTCGACCGACGGCAATTTCGAACGCATCGAAGCGATCATCGCGCATGAGTATTTCCACAACTGGACCGGCAACCGCATCACCTGCCGCGACTGGTTCCAGCTCTGCCTCAAGGAAGGTCTGACCGTCTTCCGCGACCAGCAGTTCACGGCGGATGTACGCTCGGCCCCGGTGGCGCGGATCGAGAACGTGGCGCAGTTGCGCGCCCGCCAGTTCCCCGAGGACCAGGGGCCCCTTTCGCACCCCGTCCGGCCCGAAAGTTTCCAGGAGATCAACAACTTCTACACCGCCACGGTCTATGAAAAGGGCGCCGAGGTGATCGGCATGCTCAAGACGCTGGTCGGGGATGAGGCCTATGCCAAGGCGCTGGACCTCTACTTTGACCGTCACGACGGCGATGCGGCGACGATCGAGGACTGGCTCAAGGTGTTCGAGGATGCGACGGGCCGCGACCTGACGCAGTTCAAGCGCTGGTATTCGCAGGCCGGTACACCGCGCGTCGAGGTAACGGAGGACTGGGCCGACGGCACCTATGCGCTGACCTTCAAGCAGCACACGCCGCCCACGCCCGGGCAGGAACAGAAGGAACCTCAGGTGATCCCGATGGCGGTGGGGCTGCTCAACCCGAACGGCGACGAGGTGGTGCCGACCCGCGTGCTGGAGATCACCGAGGCTGAGCAGACCTTCACCTTTGACGGTCTGGCCTCGCGCCCCGTGCCCTCGATCAACCGCGGATTCTCGGCGCCGGTGGTGCTGGACCGCGAGTCGAGCCGCGAGGAGCGCGCCTTTTTGCTGGCCCATGACACCGACCCGTTCAACCGCTGGGAGGCGTCGCGCCTGCTGGCCCGCGAAAGCCTGATCGCGATGGTCTGCGAGGATGCCGGCCCGGACGAGGCCTGGCTTGACGGGCTGGAACGGCTCTTGCGTGACCGCGACCTGGACCCGGCCTATCGCGCGATGATGATGGGCACGCCGACGGAGTCGGAACTGGCGCAGGTTCTTTTCGAACGCGGGGAGACGCCGGACCCGGACGCGATCCATGCAGCCAAGGAGGTGCTGGCCCAGGTCAAGGCCGAACGCTGGGCCGACCTGCTGCCCGGGCTGGCCGCCGAGGGAACTGTGGACGCGCCCTTTGCGCCGGACGCGGAACAATCGGGCAAGCGCGCGCTTGGCGCGGCGGTTCTGGCCCTGACCTCGCGGCTGGATGGCGGCAAGGCGGCGCGGGCGCAGTTTGCCAGCGCCGACAACATGACGCTGCAACTCTCGGCCCTGGCACAGATCATCCGCCTGGGCGAGGATGCCGAGGCACTGGCCGCCTTCGAGGACCAGTGGCGGCATGACCGTCTGGTCATGGACAAGTGGTTCGGCCTGCAGGTCGGGGCAACGGCACCGGAAAACGTGGTGCCCCGGGCCGAGGCCCTGACCCGGCATGCCGATTTCGACTGGAAGAACCCCAACCGCTTCCGCGCGGTGATGGGCGCGCTGGCGATGAACCACGCAGGATTCCATCGCAAGGACGGCTCGGGCTACCGCCTGCTGACGGACTGGCTGATCAAGCTGGACGACCTGAACCCGCAGACGACGGCGCGCATGACCTCGGCCTTCCAGACCTGGAAACGCTACGACGCCGAGCGCCAGGCGCTGATGCGTGCGGAACTGGAGCGGCTGCAAGCGAAACCCAAGCTGAGCCGGGACACCGGCGAAATGGTGGCCCGTATCCTGGGCGCCTGACCCTGAGCGGCGGCTGAAACGGCAAACGCCTGCAAGAACGGCGCCGGGCACGCAAGCAATCTTGTGGCCCGCGCCGAAACCGCGATAGCCTGAGGCCGAACCACTCCGGAGACCGCGATGCGCCCTGACCTATCCTTCGCCGGCCGCTGGCCGTGCCTGTCCCTTTGCGCATGGGCCCTCTGCGCATGAACGGCGTGCTGATCATCACCGGCGCAAGCGCCGGGATCGGCGCGGCCACCGCGCGCATGGCGGCCTTTTCCGGATGGCAGCGGATTGTCATTCACTACGGCCAGGACAAGGCCGGGGCCGAAACGACGGCGGCAATGGTCGAAAGCATGGGCGCGCAGGCCTACCTGCTGCAGGCCGATGTCTCCAAGCCCAAGGCAATCGAAAAGATGTTCGCCAAGCTGCGCGAGCTGAAACCCGGCCCGGTCGGGCTGGTCAACAATGCGGGCATCGTCTCTCCCCACGGCAGCATAGGGGACCTGACCCCGGAAAGGGTGCAAAAGGTCTTTTCCGTCAATGTCTTCGGCGCGATCGAGGTGGCACGACAGGCGGTCGGCCTGATGCGTGACTGGGGCCAGGGCGGTGGCATCGTCAATGTCTCGTCTGCGGCTGCACGACTGGGATCGGCCCACCAGTACATCGATTATGCCGCCAGCAAGGGGGCTATCGACACGTTCACCCTGGGGCTTGCCGATGAACTGGCGCCCGAAGGTATCCGCGTGAACGCCATCCGCCCCGGCCTGATCGAGACGGAAATCCACGCCAAGG
Organism: Antarctobacter albus; assembly: GCF_900101505.1. Lineage (GTDB taxonomy): Bacteria > Pseudomonadota > Alphaproteobacteria > Rhodobacterales > Rhodobacteraceae > Antarctobacter > Antarctobacter albus. Next base: position 43,869 of record NZ_FMZI01000002.1, on the reverse strand, counting down.
GCGGCCAGCCCGACCGGCTTGAACGGCTGGCGCCGACCACGCCGATGGGCCGCGCGGGCACGACCGAGGAATGCGCCGAGGCGATCCTCTGGCTGCTGTCGGAACGCGCCTCCTATGTCACGCGCTCGATCCTAGACGTGTCGGGGGGGCGGTGAGCGCGCCGCTCGAACATGCCTCCTCGGGCCGGTCGCTGCGGGCCTTCCTGGTTCTGATGCTGGTCTGGCTGGCGGCCATGACGCTGTGGTTCGCGCTGCAGGCTTCTGTCTGGATCGTCGGCGCGCTGCTTCTGGTCAGCCTGCCCGCGCTGATCGATTTCAGCACCGGGCGCAGCGCCTGGTTGCGGCTGGACGACAGGATGCTGCGCTGGGGATCGGGCGGCGCGACGGGCGAGGTTGCCTTGACTCGGATCGCGCTGGCCCGCTTCGAAACGCGACTCGATTTCTCGATCCGGGTGCGGCTGGTGCTGGATGACGGGCGCCGCATCACTCTGCCGCAGGACAGCCTGCCGCCGCATCCCCGCCTGCAAGAGGCCCTGCAGGCGCGGGACATCAAGACAGAGCGACATCATTTCGGCCTGATCTGAGATCAGGCGCGCGCGCCATATAACCCGCTGTTCAAAAACACATTTCAAGTGAAAATGACCGCCGAGGCAGTACCTTGACATGCCTTTTGTCACGGTAGAACCGCCCGAAACGGCCCCGGCCAGAAACCCGTTTTGTCCCGCGAATGGCAAGCCATCGCCGAAAGCCTACGTCAGAGGCGTGCACCCGCCGCGCCGGTGGTGTAAACTGCCTATGGAAGAGGCGCGCCCGTCATGGAAGTGTCACGAAATTATGATCTTGGGGCTAGAATGAAAGACCGCATCGACCCGCTGATCGCCGAACGCGCGCCCTGGTTGTTTTCCAGTTCCCCGGTTGTCCGGCCTGCCCGGGCCGTGCTGAACCGCATGCTGGGATATGAAAAGACCATCGAGATCGGGACGCTGGTCAAGGACATGAGCGCTGACCAGATCATGCAGGTCATGGCGGAAATGCTGGCCAAGGACCTGGAGGTCACGGGCCTGGAACATCTGCCACGGCAGGGGCCGGCGCTGATCGTGTCGAACCACCCGACCGGCATCGCCGACGGGATCATGCTGCATCACGTCATCGGGCAGATCCGGCGCGACACCTATTACTTTGCCAACCACGACATCATGCGTGTCCTGCCGCAATACGCCGAGATGATTGCCCCCGTCGAATGGCGCAAGGAAAAGCGCAGTCACGGCAAGACACGTGAGACGATGGCCTATACCCGCAAGGCGGTGGACGAGGGTCGGCTGGGCGTGATCTTTCCGTCGGGCCGGCTGGCGAAACGCCGTGGCCTGTCGCTGCATGAACGTCCCTGGATGGCCAGCGCGGCGATGATCGCGCGCAAGTTCGACCTGCCGGTGATCCCGGTGAACATCCGGGCGCGCAACTCGGTCCTGTTCTACCTGTTCGACCTGCTGCACCCGACGCTGCGCGACATCACCCTGTTCTACGAGACGCTGAACAAGGCCCGCCAGCCCTACCGCATCACGGTGGGCGAGGCGATCTCGCCCAAGGCGCTGCCGGCCAAGTCCGAGGACGGTATCGAGATGCTGCGCCGGGCGACCCTGGCCCTGGGCGGCCCCAAGGCACCGGCGGTGTCGCTGCTGGATGCAACGCGCCGCCCCAGCTGGCTGAAGGCCTGAGGCTCAGTCCTCTGTCGGCGCCGGGGCGTCCGCGACGTCCTGGGCGGGGCCCAGCCCCTCGGGGCGCAAGACCGGGCGCAGAGACCGCGCAAGGCCCGTGCAATAGGGCTGCGACCGGGTCCAGGCCATGATGTCCTCGCGCTTGCGGCGGGAATGGAACGGTCCCCAGTCCGCGGCCACGCCCCGCATTCCGCGGCTGATGACCTTGTCGCGCGGCACCGTGACCGCCATGATCCGCAGCGCGCAGGACAGGTTGTCCTCGGGATCCTTCAGCGCCGCGCCACTGCGCGCCTTGCACTTGTAGAAGCGCGCGGTCGGCGGATAGATCTGCACCAGCCCGAACCAGCGCCCGCCCCCGCCCACGGCCCAGGGGCGATGGGTGCTTTCATGCCAGGCAAGGGACGAGATCAAGCCCACCCAGAAGGCCTCTCGCTGGACACGGCCCGCACTGGGATAGGCGGGGCAATAATCGGCGATGTCGCGCGGCACGAGGTCCGGCAGGTGGTTGGCCTGCGCACGCAAACCGCGCAGGGCCGCGATGCTCCAGCTGCGGCTGCCTTCGATATTGTCCCAGCGCGCCTTGGGCACGACGATTTTCTTGCGGGCCTTGGGCCGCAGGGACACCGGCACCGCGAGGCGCGAGATCTCTGCCGCGGGCGGGCTGACCGGCGGATGCAGGGCAACGGCCCCGGCGGGATCGGGATTGGCGAAAGCGGCCTGGCCCGCGAGGGCGAGACCGCAAAGAAGGGCGGCAGCTTTTTTCATTTGTCCTGAAATTTCGCCCGTGACCCCGAACGATGCAAGCGTCGCTGCCGCCGCAGGGCCATGAACCGCCAATGACAAGGCGGAACTCTGCCAATCACCCCAGTCTTGGCGATGCATTGTTCGACCGCCCGCAACATGTTGTCCCCCGCGCGGCATCAAAGCCGGACCTTCGCCGGGAGAAAGACAGCGCAATTCCCGCAAGCCGCCGGATTTTGGCCCCGAATCGCGGGCAGATTGAGGCCATGACGATACGTAACCTGTTTCCCTCGATGCGCTCCGTCAGCGCACGTTTGTCCTCTCGCCCGGCGGTTCCCGTCGGGCCCCCTGTCGCGCCGCCACCGGCCCCCCGGCACGCACCGGTCGACATCCCCATCTGCGACCCCGGCCCGGATGCCCTGGCCTGTGAGACGCTGCGCGCTCGTGGGCAGTTCCTGGCGCGGCAGGACGACTGGGAACAGCTGGCCAAGGAAATCGCCACGGCCGAGGCCGCGCGGCAACAGACGCCGGGCCTGCACTCGGCCGCGTCGATGCTGGCCGAGGGCGCCCGACGCGACATGACAACGGCGATCGCCGAGGCCGTCGCCCGGGGAAGACCGCGCGAGGTGCAGGCCGCCGTCGCGGCGCTGGAACCGCTGCTGGCCGAAATGCCCGCCTGCCCGGTGATCGCCCAGATCATCGCGATGGTCCATGTCGAGACGGCCCGCGCCTGGCGCGCGGCCCCGGACACAGGCCTCCCCGCTGCGGACCGTCAGGCCGCCTTTGCCCGGCACATGGCCGCCGCGACCCGGCTGAACGACCGGTTCGACCCGTTCGAACATCAGTCACCGCTCTGGGCGGTCGTCAGGTGTTCGGTGCTGGAGGCGGACCCGGCACCACAGGACCGTGTGGCCGACGATTTCGAAGACCTCATCGACCTCGACCCCGGCAACCCCTGGCACATGTGGCAGTTCGGCAAGGCCCTGCGTCCGGCGCGTTTCGGCAGTTGGGAACAGCTGGACGCACAGGCGCGGCGCACGGCTGCCCGGACCGGCGATCTCTGGGGCAGCGGCGGCTATGCCTGGATCTACCTTGGCGCGCTCTGTGAAGAGGCGGGCGCCTTTGCCCGGCTGGATGCCGAGCTTTTCGTGGAGGGGCTGCACGATATCCTGACACGCCACCCCACGCAGGACATGGCGAACCGGATGGCCGCCCTGGTCGGGCACACGCTGGGCGGGCCGACCAGGGCGGGCAGCACGCGCCGCCGGGTGGCCGATTGCCTGGGCTGGATCGCCCAGGACCACCTGCGCGAATTGCACCCGCAGGTCTGGGCCGAAGCGCCCGAGCGCCGCCCTGGCGCAAGGCTGGATTGCCGCGCGGCCAAACCGGGCGACGTGCGGGCGCTGGACTGCCTGGCAGAGTTCTATGCCCCCGCGCTGGAGGCCGGTCGCCGGCTGCACTTCGGTCCCGATGGAATGCGGATGATCAAGGGCGACTGACGGGCGGGCCTTGCCCCCTGCCCCGCGCTGTTCTAGACCGCTCGGCAACCCGTTTTCCGATGAGGACCGCCATGCTGGATCTGACCTATGAAGCGCCCAAACCCAAGGTGATCGCCGGGGCCAAGCACGACTGGGAGCTGGTCATCGGGATGGAGGTGCACGCGCAGGTGGCCAGCCAGGCCAAGCTGTTCTCGGGCGCCTCGACGAAATTCGGCGCCGAGCCGAACTCGAACGTGTCATTCGTGGATGCGGCGATGCCCGGCATGCTGCCCGTCATCAACGAATACTGCATCGAGCAGGCAGTGCGTACCGGGCTGGGCCTGAAGGCGGAAATCAACCTTGTCAGCGCCTTCGACCGCAAGAACTATTTTTATCCCGACCTGCCGCAGGGCTACCAGATTTCCCAGCTTTATCATCCGCTTGTGGGTGAAGGTGAGATCATCGTCGACATGGAGCCGGGGATTGCCCGCCGCGTGCGCGTCGAACGTATCCACGTCGAACAGGACGCGGGCAAGTCGATCCACGACATGGATCCGCACATGTCCTTCGTCGACCTCAACCGCACCGGCGTCGCCCTGATGGAGATCGTCTCCCGCCCCGACATCCGTGGCCCCGAAGAGGCCGCCGCCTATATCGCAAAGCTGCGCCAGATCCTGCGCTACCTGGGCACCTGCGACGGGAACATGCAGAACGGCAACCTGCGCGCCGACGTCAACGTCTCGGTCTGCCTGCCCGGACAGTACGAGAAATACCAGGAAACGCAGGACTTTTCGCATCTCGGCACGCGCTGCGAGATCAAGAACATGAACTCCATGCGATTCATCCAGCAGGCCATCGACTACGAGGCCAAGCGCCAGATCGGCATCCTCGAGGCCGGCGGCAAGATCGACCAGGAGACCCGGCTGTACGATCCGGACAAGGGCGAAACACGGTCGATGCGGTCCAAGGAGGAAGCCCATGATTACAGGTACTTCCCCTGCCCCGACCTGATGCCGCTGGAAATCGAACAGGGCTGGGTCGATGACATCGCCGCCAGCCTGCCGGAACTGCCGGACGAGAAGAAGGCGCGCTTCGTCAAGGACTTTGGCCTGTCGGAATACGATGCCAGCGTGCTGACCGCCGAGGTGGTGAACGCCGCCTATTTCGAGGAGGTCGTGACCGCCTCGGGCGACGGCAAGCTTTCGGCCAACTGGGTCATCAACGAGCTGTTCGGTCGCCTCAAGAAGGACGACACGGAGATCACGGACAGCCCGGTGAACCCGAGCCAACTGGCTGCGATTATTAAACTAATCAAGTCCGATGCCATCAGCGGAAAGATCGCCAAGGACCTCTTCGAGATCGTCTATACCGAGGGCGGAGACCCGGAAAAGATCGTCGAAGAACGCGGCATGAAGCAGGTGACGGACACAGGCGCCATCGAGACGGCGGTGGACGAGATCATCGCCGCCAACCCGGCACAGGTGGAAAAGGCCAAGCAGAACCCGAAACTTGCGGGCTGGTTCGTGGGCCAGGTCATGAAGGCCACCGGCGGCAAGGCAAATCCCAAGGCGGTGAACGAGATCGTCAGCGCCAAGCTGGGCCTCTAAGGGGCCTTCCGCCTCCTCGGGGTCTTGTACAAAACGTACGTTTTGTACGGCGTTTCCAGCATTTTGTACAAAACATGCGACGCGGCCCCCAAGGGCCGCGTTTCGTCTGTCTGCGCGCGAGTCCGACCGAAGATTTGACCCGAGCCGTTTCCTGCCCTGACCCAAGGTAAGGAATCCCTGACTGCCGCAGCGTCAGCGCAATTTGTTAACGTTCTGTTACCGGGGGTTGCTAGATCTCCAGAGCGTCAGGATTGATCGGCGCGACACGCAAAAGATTGAAACGGGGGCTTTCATCCGTTTGTTCACAGAAAGTCGGGGCGCGGTCCGCATGGACCACGCCCCTTTTTCTGCCAAAGGGCGTCAGTTGGTACCGCTGGTCGAACTCGTTGAAAAAATCTGGGACAGGACGCCGCTTGCCACGGTGGAACGCGGCGGCTCTGGCACCTGGTTTCCGGACGGAGCGCCCTTGCCCGGCGCGGCGCCGGATACGAAACCGCCAAAGCCAAGGCCCTTGCCTTTGTGCGCCCCCTGTACAACCGGAAACGGATCGTCCGCCTGCACGGCAGTTGCCGCAAGGATGACCGCCGCGACGGTACAGGTGAGTCTGGATAGTGACATAAGTTCGCCTCCTTTGAACCGGGCACGATGCCCGTGCACCTCATGTCCAAAGTTGAGCCGAAACTTACAACATCACCTTAAAGGGGAATCAGAATCCGGTCCAAACCCGCCGGTTGGGCCGGATGCCGACGGTCATTTCCCGCCGACATCCGAGCCCGGCAATGTTACGCCTGCACATCAAGCGACAATGCGTGGATTTCCGCCACAAGGTCCGGCCCCAGGGCCGCGTGAACGGCCCGATGCCGGGCGATGCGGCTTTGGCCCTCGAAGGCGGGCGCGCGCAGCATTACGTGGAAATGGCTTTCCCCGCTGCCATCGTCGCCCGCATGGCCGGCATGGCGCGCGCTGTCGTTGCGCACCTCGATCAGGCTGGGCTCGAAGGCCGCCTCTAGTTTCATCTGGATTTCATCGGCTCGCGACATTTTTCGCAGGACCCCCTGTATCTCGTTCCGCGATAGTCTATGCTCCGGTGTCCGAGTCGAGAAGAGGTGCGAGATGAGCAAACCTGACCCCTTCGGTTTCGACATGTCCGTTAAGTCCGCGAAAAAGAAAAACCCGCGCGGACGGAAGGGCATGACTGGCGCACAGGAGACATCCACGCGCATCTGCGACCATGACGGTTGCGAGGAACCGGGCAAATTCCGCGCGCCCAAGGCGCCTGACGTGCTGGATGATTTTTTCTGGTTCTGCAAGGACCACGTCCGGGAATACAATGCCAAGTGGTCCTTCTTCGACGGCAAGACCGAGGCGGAGATGAACGCCCAGGAATCCTCGGACAAGGTCTGGGAGCGCAAGACCAAGGACTGGCGCGACCCCGAGGCCAAGGCCTGGGCGCGGCTGGGCATCGAGGACCCGCACCAGGTGCTGGGCGACAAGGCCACGCGCAATCCCGGGCGCAAGCAGGGCGGCGGGCGCAAGCTGCCCCCGACCGAGCGCAAGGCGCTGGATATTCTCGAGGCCGAGGATCACATGTCCAAGGCCGAGATCCGCAAGGTCTACAAGTCGCTCATCAAGGTGCTTCACCCGGACATGAACGGCGGCGACCGCAGCCAGGAAGAACAGCTGCAGCAGGTCGTCTGGGCCTGGGATCAGATCAAGGACAGCCGCAGCTTTAAGTAGACAGCGCGGGGCCGGGTAACAGGCCGGACATGTTCACGAATGAATGGCTGGGTCCGGGTATTCCGGACCCATTTTTGTCCCGGTTCCGGTGGTGGGTTCGGTCAAACCGCCAGGAGTTCGATTCGCATGTTTGCCACCCGCCGTTTGACCCTTGCCGTCCTTGCCGCCTGTTCCCTTGCCCTGCCCCTGTCGGCGCAGGAGTTGCCATTGGGGCCGCGGTCGGATTTCGGCAAGGTAGTGCTGACGAACAAGCAGGTCTCCGGCGGCGGCGTGCAGGCGGTGAATTTCGTCGCCGGTTACGTCGAGAACGGCGTGTCGGAGAACACGCGCATCTACTCGGTCAACCCGGACCCGGTCGAGATCAGCTCGGTGGCGGACCTGGATACCCCCGTGACGCTGCGGTTTTCGCTGCAGGGCTTTACCCGAACGATGACACGGGTTTCCACGCTGAATTGAGCGGCCTTGGCCGGACACGTCCGTAAGGTTGCGAAACCCTCTGGACAGACAATCCGACGCGACCTACCGTCAATTTCGGGCCATTTTTCGGCCCGTTCGACCCACCAAAGGAAACGGGCGCGTGGCCCTAGTCCAGCCACACGCCCGTTTTTCTTTGTGTTTCCCGCCCGTCAGGCCGGGCGGAATGTCAGGCTGACACCGTTGATGCAATGGCGCTTGCCCGTGGGCGGCGGCCCATCGTCAAAGATGTGACCCAGGTGCGAACCGCAGCGGCGGCAATGGCATTCCGTCCGGGTCACGAAGAGCTTGCGGTCGGGCTTGGTCTCGATGGCGTTCGGCAGGGCCTGGTAGAACGAGGGCCAGCCGGTGCCGCTGTCGAACTTGGTCTCCGAAGCGTAGAGCGGCAGGTCGCAGCCCTTGCACAGGAACGTGCCTTTCCGCTTTTCGTCGTTCAGCGGCGAGGTAAAGGCGCGTTCGGTGCCCTCTTCGCGCATGACGCGGTATTCCGCGTCGCTCAGCATGGCGCGCCATTCCGCCTTGCTGCGGGTGATCTCAAAATTGCCACCGGCGGCCAGGGCGCTGCGCGTGAAGAACGGCAGCACAGCCCCGGCGGCGATAAAGTTGCGTCGTTTCATCGGGGCCTCCTCTTATCTCGGGGAAAGGATGCGCACCCAGGCCTGCGGGGGCAAGCACAGGGTGCGCACGATTGCGCGAGGCTCGAACTGGGGGTTACTTTACCTCGCGCAACCGATCACATTACTGCTTGGGCAGCAGGACGCGGTCGATGACGTGGATGACGCCGTTCGACTGTTTGACGTCCGCGATGGTGACGGTCGCGGTGCGCCCGTTCTCGTCGGTCAGGGTAATCTCGTCCCCGTCCATCTTGGCCTGCAGGGTGCAGCCGCCCACGGTCGGCACGGGGTGCATGCCGCCGTCATCGGCGATCATCCCGGCAATGGCGTCGGACATGGCATTGGCCGCCACGACGTGACAGGTCAGGATCGTGGTCAGCTGATCCTTGGCCTCGGGCTGCAGCAGCGCGTTCAGGCTCTCGGGCTTGATCATGCCGAATGCATCGTCGGTCGGGGCGAAGACGGTGAAGGGACCTTCACTGGACAGGGTGTCGACGAGGCCGGCAGCCTTGACCGCGGTCACGAGGGTTTCGTGGTCGGCCGAGTTCACGGCGTTTTCGACAATGGTCTTGTCCGGGAACATCGCGGCGCCACCGACCATCGGGTTGCCGGTGTCGGAATGGCTGGCCGCGAAGGCGGCGCCGGACACGGTCACGAGGGCAACGGCTGCGAAAGTCTTGAGGGGTTTCATTTGGTGGTCCTTCCTGTTTGTCTGTCGGTTCAGGCTGCACCTCTTTGGTGCGGCTGACCGGAGTCACGCGACAGGCCGTCGAAAGTTTCGCCCCGGACAGTCACAAGCCGTTCACGGAGTCGTGAGCGCCCAAGGGTCAAGCGCGCCTTTGGCAGACGTCATGTCGTTTTCGGCGTCGGCATCGCGCGGGCGCTGCGCTACATGAGGCACAAGAATAAAGGGAGCGCAGATGTTTCTTTCGGTCTTCGAGATGTTCAAGGTGGGGATCGGCCCGTCGTCCTCGCACACGATGGGCCCGATGGTCGCGGCGGCCCGCTTTCTGGACAAGCTGCGTGCGGCGCCCTTTGCGGTGCACGGGCTGCGCGCCTCGCTGCATGGCTCGCTGGCCTTTACCGGCGTCGGCCATGCCACCGACCGCGCCACGGTGCTGGGGCTGGCCGGTTTCGTGCCGGAAACCTACGACCACGAAAAGGCCGAGGCGGCGCTGGCCGAGATCGCGAAGACCCACAGAGTCACACCCGACGGCTTGCCCGCGCTGCAGTTCGACCCGTCCAAGGACCTTGTCTTCGACTACGACGAGACGCTGCCTGGCCATGCCAACGGGATGATCCTGCGTGCCACGGATGCGCAGGGCGACGTGATCCTGCAAGAGGTCTATTACTCGGTCGGCGGCGGTTTTGTCCTGACAGAGGCGGAACTGGCCGCCGGCAAGGACACGGATGAGGGCGCCCCCGTCCCCCACCCCTTCAAGAGTGCCGCGGAAATGCTTGAGATGGCAAAGAAATCCGGGCGCAGCATCGCTGATATGAAACGCGCAAACGAGGTGTCGCGCGGCTGTGCCGACAGCCTGGAAAAGGGCGTGGCACGGATCTGGCAGGTGATGGAGGATTGCATCGACCGGGGCCTGACCTCGGACGGGGTGCTGCCCGGCGGGCTGAACGTGAAACGCCGCGCCAAGAACATCCACGACCAGTTGCAGGCCGAGCGGGGCATGAACCAAAGCGCCCCGCACACGATCAACGACTGGATGAGCGTCTACGCGATGGCGGTGAACGAAGAAAACGCCGCCGGGGGCCAGGTGGTCACGGCCCCCACCAATGGCGCGGCCGGTGTCGTTCCCGCGGTGATCCGCTACTGGCTGGACCATGTGCCCGGGGCAACGCGCGCCCGCATCCCCGAATTCCTGCTGACGGCGGCGGCGATCGGCGGGCTTGTGAAATACAATGCCTCGATCTCGGGCGCCGAGGCCGGCTGCCAGGCAGAGGTCGGCAGCGCCAGCGCTATGGCGGCGGCAGGTCTGTGCGCGGTCATGGGCGGGACGCCGGAGCAGGTTGAAAACGCAGCGGAAATCGCGCTGGAGCATCACCTTGGCATGACCTGCGACCCGGTCAAGGGGCTGGTCCAGGTGCCCTGTATCGAACGCAACGGATTGGGCGCGATCAAAGCGGTTTCGGCGGCCTCGCTTTCCCTGCGGGGCGATGGCACGCACCTGGTGCCGCTTGATGCCTGCATCGAGACCATGCGCCAGACCGGCCACGACATGAGCGAAAAGTACAAGGAAACCTCGCTGGGCGGGCTGGCCGTCAACGTGCCGAATTGCTGACCCGGAAAAGGGGCGTCACGCTCAGCTGGTGACACTCACCAGCATGAATTTCGCCCCCTGCCCGCGATCCGTGACCAGCCGCACCTCGCCGTGTTCGCGATAGCGCAGCGAGTCCCCCGCGCCGAGGTTATAGCCCGATCCGTCCAGGCTGACGTGCAGATAACCGCTCAGCAGCACGATATGATGCTCCTGCCCGACGACCTCGGGCGACTCCTGCACCATCTCGGAATTGGGCGTCATCTTGCATTCCACGACCTCGCCCGCCAGGGCCGATGCCGCCGGAGAGACGAAGCGTTTGGCCAGCCCGGTCTCGCCGTCGCGCCAGACGGCCTGTTCCTCGCGCGTGACATGGGCGGAGAACCCGTCCTCGATCATGGCAAAGAGGCGGGACAGGGACATTTCATGCGCCGCCGCCAGGCGCGAAAGGACATCCGCCGACGGACTGACCTCGGCATTCTCGAGCCGCGACAGCGCCGCGCGGCTGACACCGCTGGCAGCGGCGAGTTGATCCAGCGTCCAGCCACGGGCAGCCCGTAGCGCCGACAGGCGCCCGGCGAGGCGGACCGTCAGATCGCTCTTCATTTCTATCCCCCCGGGAAACTATCCCGTATCTCGAATTAGATACAGATTCCCGCTGAAACGCAAGAATTGCAGGGCTGCGGGCCCGTTAGAAATTGGCATATATCTGACCGAGACGCCCTGCCCCGCAGACGCCCATTGCGGAATTTCCAGTGTTTCCAGAGACCAATCCGGCAAAGCTCAGGCAGAGTGTCAGGCGTTCCAGCGGATCTTGCCAAGCTCCGCGATGTCATAGCCGCCCAACCGGGCAGCCTGTTCGCGCAGGGCATCACCGGTGCAGAAGTTCAGAAGCGCCTGGACCGGTGCCTCGAAATACTGCCGCCGGTCGATCAGCAGGTCAAAGAACTCTTCGATGAGGGGCAGGAATTGCAGGCCGAAATCGCGGGCCAGCGTCTCCAGCCCGAAGGTCGCGTCGGCTTCGCCCCGGGCCACGGCCTGCACGGCCTCGGTCTCGGTCCGGGACACCGGCGCAAGATCAAGCGCCGCGTGGTCCAGCCCGGCCTCTTCTGCCAGGTCTCCGAACAGCTTGGCCGTGCCCGAGAGCGGCTGGCGTGGCGCAAAACGGCGTCCGGCGAGATCCTCCAGCCCGGTGATACCCGTCTCGTCCGGGCGCACCACCAGCCCGCGACGGCGGCGGGCAAACCCCACCAACACGGCATCGCGAGTCTTGTCGACGCTGGGCACGTTCCAGTCGCTGGTCTCGGAATGATAGACATGCAGCCCGCAGGCCACGCCTTCGCGGGCCTTGAACCTGTCCAGCCCATCAAGAGACCCGTCGAAATAGGTGGCAAGGCCGCAGCGGCTTTCGCGGACGGCCCAGTCCAGCAGTGGATCGTGGCTACCCAACAGGATCGGCGGGCGGGCCTCGGTCTCTTGCGGGCCGGTGGTATGCGAGGCGATCCAGGCATAGACGTCGCGCGCGGGAAACAGCAGCTTGCCGGTGGCGCGCGAACAGGGAACCCCGCCTGAGGCGGCGAGGTCGTAGATCTTGCGTTCTTTCAGTCGCAGCAGCTCTGCCAGCTCTGCAACAGTAAAATATTCAGGCGTATTGACGCTGGACATCGGGCCTCCTGGCCCAAAGACCTAGTGTATGCGGGCCGCCTGGCGAATTGTCCTAGATCAATCCGGGGCGTTCGGGAAGAAGAGTTGTTGCCCGTCGACCTCATAATCGGCGATGGCGGCCTGGCCGTCATCCGACAGCAACCAGTCGGCAAAGGCCTGCGCGCCTTCGATGTTCACGGACGGGCATTTCTCGGCGGAAACCGGGATGACGCCGTACTGGTTGAACAGGTCCGCATCGCCTTCGACCAGGATCTTGTAATCCTGCTTGTTCTTGAAGCTGATCCAGGTGGCGCGGTCGGTCATGACATAGGCCCCCATGCCGATGCCCGCGTTCAGCGTCGCGCCCATGCCCGAGCCGGTTTCACGATACCAGTCGCCCGAGGCATTGGCCGGATCGACCGAGGTGGCGCCCCAGAGAGAAACCTCTTTCTTGTGGGTGCCGGAATCATCGCCGCGCGAGGCGAACAGCGCCTGCGCCGCGGCGATCTTTTCCAGCGCCGGCTGGACATCGTCCATGCCGGCCACGGCGGCCGGATCTGCCGCGGGGCCGACGATGACAAAATCGTTGTACATCAGGTCGGTACGCGACGCACCGAACCCATCGGCGACGAATTTCTCTTCCGCCGGCTTGGCATGGACCAACAGCACGTCACCGTCGCAGTTGCGGGCGTTGCGGATCGCCTGGCCAGTCCCCACGGCCACCACGTTGACCTGGATGCCCGTCGCCTTGGCAAAGATCGGCAGCAGGTGATCGTAGAGCCCCGAGTTCGCGGTCGAGGTGGTCGACTGCACAAGGATGTCATCGGCCAGCGCCGCAGAGGGCAGCGACACGGCGCAGAGCAGCGCCGCAAGATGAAGCGGTTTCATGGAATATCTCCTCCGTAGGGTATTGAGTGAGGTCAGAGCACGAGGCCGCCCGAGACATGGGCCCGGGCCGCCGGCGTTCGGGGGCCTGCGAAAAAGCGGTCGGCGGCGGCCTGTTCGGCCACCCGCCCGCCATGCAGAAAGACGATCTCATCGGCCAGCCGGCGGGCCTGTCCGATGTCATGAGTCACGAGAATCACGCGGGTGCCGTTGCGCACGGCCTTCAGCACGATCTCCTCGATTCGGTTGACGGAGGCCGGGTCGAGGCTGGCGGTGGGTTCGTCCAGGAACAGAACCTCGGGCTCCGTTGCCAGCGCACGGGCCAGCGCCAGGCGCTGCGCCTCGCCACCGGACAGCAGGCGCGCGGGCTGTCGCGCCTTGTCGCCCAGGCCGACGTGATCCAGCAGGGCATGGCGGCGGGCACGCGGCAGGTTGCGCGACTTCAGCACGAAATCGACGTTCGCGGCGACCGACCGGCGCAGCAGAACGGGTTTCTGGAACACCAGCGCCTGTCGCGAGGTGACCTGCCCGGGCGCGGCGCCATTCCAGTCGACCTCTCCCGCGTCGGGTTCAAGAAGACCATGCAAAACCTTGAGGAGCTGCGTTTTTCCCGCCCCGTTCGGCCCCAGAAGGACGGTGCAGCCCGCCGGTCCCAGGTCCAGGTCCAGGCTGTTCAGGATACGGCGCCCGCCCAGGGTCAGGCACAGGCCCCGCACCCGCAGGGGAAGCAGGTTGGAGGCCGGGACAGCGCCCGCTGTCAGGGCCTCGGGTCCGTGGATGATGGCTTCACGCATAGGCTTGTCTCACGGCGGTCAGGCGCAGGCTGTGGACCAGGGCGTTGACCCCCAGTGCGAGGATCATCAGCACGATGCCCAGCCCCAGGGCCAGCGGCAGGTCCCCCTTGGAGGTCTCCAGCGCGATGGCGGTTGTCATGACACGGGTCATGTGGTCGATGTTGCCACCGACGATCATGACGGCTCCCACCTCGGCCACGGCGCGACCAAAGCCGGCCAGCGCCACGGTCAGCAGCGCGTAACGCGCATCCCAGAGCAGCGCCTGCACGGTCTGGCGGGTGTTCAGGCAGAGAGAGCGGAAGTGGTCGGCATATTCCGCATGCATGTCCTCGATCACCTGGCGCGACAGCGCGGCCACGATGGGGGCGATCAGGATGGTCTGGGCAATGATCATGGCGGCGGGCGTATAGAGCAGCCCCAGGAACCCCAGCGGCCCGGCCCGCGACAGGTGCAGGTAGACGATCAGCCCCACGACCACGGGCGGCAGGCCCATCAGCGCGTTCATCACCACCAGGACCGCCCCCCGCCCCGGAAAGCGGTTGGTGGCGACCAGCGCGCCGATCGGCAGGCCGATGGCACAGGCGGCGACCGTGGCGGTCAGGCTGACACGCAGCGACAGGCCGACGATCTCGACCAGGTCGCCATCGCCCGAGAGGACAAGCGTCATCGCGACGGCGAGGGCCTCTCCCATGTCCTGCATGTCATCTCCTGCAAAATTTCCGGGGTGCACGCCCCGTTCTGTTCAGAAGGTATGAAAAGACAAGCCCCACCCGCAAGGAGAAAAGCGAGACATATTGGCCATAGCCCCAAGAAAACAAGGGGGCTGGCAGGTCAGATTGACCCGCCAGCCCGGATGTAAATTATGCTAAATTTTGCAACCATCAGAGGGCGTGTTCCCGAGGGTTCACTCGCCCCAGGTTGCGACCTTGCGATCCACGGTCTTGCGCGAAACGCCCAGCCGCCTTGCGGCTTCGGCCCGGTTGCCGCCGGACAGTTCCAGGACATGCATGATGTGCCGCTGCATCACCAGATCGAGGTTCTCGATGGCCTGCACGCCGGTGACAGACCCGCTGCCGGCGAAATCCTCGGGAAAACTGCCCAGGATGACCGAGCGTTCCACGAGGTTGCGCAGTTCACGCACGTTGCCGGGCCAGGGATAGCGGCTGAGTTTCAAGAGCGTCTCGTCGTCCAGTTTCAGTTCCGGCAGGCCAAGCGCGCGGGAGAAATGCTGGATGAACAGCGCGGCAAGCTCGACGATGTCCTCGGATCGGTCGCTCAAGGGCGGCATCTCGATCCGCAGCACGTTGATGCGGTGATAGAGGTCCGCGCGGAACCGCCCGTCGTCAACCGCCTTGTCGAGATCGGTATTGGTGGCAAAGGTCAGGCGCAGATCCAGCGGGATCTCGCGTTCGGCGCGCAGGGGGCGGATGCGCTGATCCTCGATCACCCGCAACAGGGCCGCCTGCAGGGTTTCCGACATCTGTGCGACCTCGTCGAGGAACAGGGTGCCGCCATCCGCCAGCAGGAAGAGCCCCGGGCGCAGGCGGTCCCCCTCGACCTCGCCAAACAGTTCGGCCGCGATGCGGTCCGGCGCGATGGCGGCGCAGTTCACCGCCACGAAGGGCCGTTCCGCCCGGCCGCCCATCTGGTGCAGCGTGCGCGCGGCCAGTTCCTTGCCCGTGCCGGTCGCGCCGGTGAACAGCACCGGCGTTGGCAGCGGCGCCAGCTTTTCCAGCATGGCGCGCACCGCCTGCATCGGCGCCGAGCGGCCCAGCAGGCGGGTTTCCCCCTCGGCCTGAAGGGCATGGCGCAACAGCCGGTTGTCACGGCGCAGCGCGCCGCGATCCAGCGTCCGCGCCACAGCGCCGATCAACTGGTTGGCCCGAAAAGGTTTCAGGACGAAATCGCTGACCCCGGCGCGCAGCGCGGCGATGGCGGTTTCGAGGTCGGCATAGGCGGTGATCAGCACGGTTTCGGCATAAAGCCCCTTGCGCCGCTGTTCCCTGACCCAGTCAATGCCCGACCCGCCGGGCATCTTGTTGTCGACCACGATGACGTCGAACTGCGCCTCGTCCAGCCGCTCTGTCGCCTCGCGCGCCGATCCCGCCTCGGCCACGGTCTTGACCCGGGGGCCCAGCGTCTTGGCCAGGAAGTTGCGCATGCCCGGTTCGTCGTCGACGACCAGCACCGAGGCACCGCTGAGGGCCTGTCCATAATCATCCAGTGGGCTCATGGCTGACAGTCTAACCCGCCCGCCGGATCAGTCGAGCCGCACGTTGACGCCGGTCTGCTTGTCGGCGCTCGAGAATTTCATCTCGTTCAGCCCGTACCAGGCGCCGACGGCCAGCAGGATCATCGCGGCGAACCCCGAGAGCATGGCTTTCATTTGCTGTTTCCTTCACTTGCGGATTTGAGAAAGGCGATCAGGTCGGCCCGGTCCGAGCCTTTGGCGATCACCTGCATGGGCATCTTGGAGCCGGGAATGTAGTGGTCCGGGCCTTCGTCGAACAGGGCGTCTATGGTCTCTTCCGTCCATGCGAAGCCGGCTTCTGTCAGCGTGTCGGAATAGCTGTAGCCCGGCAATGTCCCGGCCTGGCGGCCAAAGACGCCATGCAGCGACGGCCCCGCCTTGCGCGACGGCCCCGGGGTCAGTGCGTGGCAGATCGAGCATTTGCGCATGAATTGCCGTTCGCCGTTGGACATGGTTTCGGGGTCGCGCAGAAAGCTGCGCTGGCCCGAGCCTTCGGGCGCGTCGAGTTCGTCCAGCAGGGCCACGGGCCAGGCATAGACGACGTCGTCCAGCCCCCCCGCGTAGATCACCTGCCCGTCCGGGGCAAAGGCCAGCGCCCAGACCGGCCCATGCCGCATGGCGCGGAAATCGCGGGTGATGCGCCATTGCTCCGTGTCGACCATCATGATGTAGCCATGCCCGTCCCCGACCGCCAGTTGCGCCGTTTCGGCGTGCCAGGAGAGGGCGAGGATCGGGCGGCGGTCGAGCGTGAAATCGGCGATCTGCTCGCCAGTCGCGGCGTCGATCACGCGGGTGCCGCCGTCCACGGCACCATAGGCGATCCAGCCGGGGCCAATGACCAGCCGGTTGATGCCAAAACCATGTTCGACCAGCGGCAGGGGCGATCCGCCCGTGTCGAGGTTATATTGCAGCAGCACACCCTTGGAGGTCGCCGCATAGAGGAAACGCCCATCCAGCGAATGCGCCACGGCGTTCACGCCCGCGCCGGGATAGGGCAGTTCGCCCGCCCTGCCCGCCTCTGTCAGTGGCCAGAGCCTGATACTGCCGTCCCAGCTGCCACTGGCGGCATGGTTGCCGTCCGGCGCGACGGAAAGCGACGTCACCTTGCCCTTGTGTTTGCCCAGCAGGCGGTCGACCGGGCGCCATTGGCGCACCGCGAAATCGTCGCTGCCAGAGACCAGTGCGCCCCCCGCCCCCCAAGTCAGCGCTGTAACCGCGGCCGTGTGCCCTTCCAGCCAGGTGGGTGCGCGCCCCGACCACAGCCCGACCGAGTTGTCGAAGCTGGCGCTTGTCACCTCACCGCCAGGCGAGATCGCCAGGGCCATGACGGGGCCGCCATGCCCCTTGAGCGTGGTGAATTCCTCCGCGCCCGCGGGCAGGGCCGCGAGCGCGAGGGCGAGCAGCGCGGCCCGCATCATTCCGCCGGGGTGGCCCCGGACTCCGGGGTCTTGCCGTCCTTCGCCTGGCGCGCCTTGACCTCATCGAGCCAGAGCGAGTGGTGTTGATGCGCCCAGGCCTCGTCGACCTCGCCCGAGCCCATCGCGTCAAAGGCGCCCTTCATTCCGATGGAGCCGATGTAGATATGCGCGATGATGATCGCCATCAGGACAAAGGCCACGATCGCGTGCCAGAGCTGTGCCAGCTGCATTTCTTCCTGCGGGGCCAGGTCGGTCGGCAGGGCGCCATAGCCCAACCACTGGGGGATGCCGGTCTGGTTGACGATGCCAAAGGTCTTGGCAAAGAGCGGCAATTCGAACGGAAAGAGCAGCGAGAGGCCCGACAGAGAGATCGAGGCGCCCAGCAGGATCACCGACCAGAAGATGATCTTCTGCCCGCCGTTGAACTTCTTGGCCGGCGGGTGGTTCTTGCCGATGATGCCGCCTGCCTGGGCGAACCATGTGATGTCGGTGCGGTCGGGGATGTTGTGCCAGACCCACATGACAAAGACCATGACCAGCCCCAGCATGAAGGGCCAGGCCAGGTTGTTGTGCACGAATTTCGACGCGATCAGCAGCTGCGAGTTCAGCTCGGGGCCAAAGGTCGGCAGGATGAAGAAGCGCCCGAATAGCGTCAGCAGGCCGGACAGGCCCAAGAGGACGAAGGACCCCGCCAGCAGCCAGTGCGCAAAACGCTCGATCGCCTGGAACCGGGTCACGGTGCGCCCGGTCATCGGCTCGTCGATGCCGATCCGGCCGCGCAACAGGTAGAAGACGGCCAGCGCGGCGATGGTGCCGATCAGCAGCCAGCCGCCATAGGTGGCCAGCGGCCCCTTGCGGAATTCGTACCAGGCCATGCCGCCATCCTGCACCAACACCTTGGCCACGTCCCCGCCGGCGGAGACGTTCACATCCGCCGCGTCATAGCGCAGCGCGCGCCACAGGTCGGGGTCCGAGGCGCCGCCAAGCGGGGCCAGCGCCAGCGGTGCATCCGGATCGGCGCCCGGCTGGCCGAACTCGCGCCGAAAGCTGAGATCGACCTCTTCGCCCCGTTGCCGGGCCAGGATGTCCTCCAGCGTCTGGGCGCCGCCGGTGGCCTTGCGCGCCTCGGCCAGGGCCGCCGGGTCGGTGCCCGTCTCTGCCGGCGCGGGCGGCCGGAAAATGAAGGTCAGCACGGCAAGGCCGGCCACCAATAGAATGAACCATCCGAAACCGCTGGAGCGTTGTGACATGACTGTCCCCGTCGAAAAGACACGCCGTGGACGCGGCAGCCGAGTTGGCGGTGCCGGAGGCCCGAGGCGTCATATTCTGCCATTGGCCAGAGGCCCGTGGATCACGGGCCCCTGCCAGAGATGGAATGACAGGGCGGGACAGGGCCCCGCCCAAAAGGAGGCGTCAGCCGCCTTTCTGGTCGTAGGCGGTACCCCAGCCCCAGGCGCCCGAGCCGAAGCCACGGGCGACCACGCGCTCGCGGTAGATGCCCGAGACCACGTCGCCGTCACCGGCAAGCAGGGCCTTGGTGGAACACATCTCGGCGCAGATGGGCAGCTTGCCCTCTGCGATCCGGTTGCGCCCGTACTTGGCGAACTCCGCGGTCGAGTGGGTTTCCTCAGGGCCGCCGGCACAGAAGGTGCATTTGTCCATCTTGCCGCGCGAGCCGAAGTTACCCGCCTGCGGGAACTGCGGCGCGCCGAAGGGGCACGCGTAGAAGCAGTAGCCGCAGCCGATGCAGAGGTCCTTGGAGTGCAGGACCACACCTTCTTCGGTCTGGTAGAAGCAATCCACCGGACAGACGGCCATGCAGGGCGCGTCGGAACAGTGCATGCAGGCCACCGAGATCGAGCGTTCGCCCGGCGTCCCATCCTGGATCGTCACCACGCGGCGGCGGTTGATCCCCCAGGGCACCTCGTGTTCGTTCTTGCACGCGGTCACGCAGGCGTTGCACTCGATACAGCGCTCGGCGTCACAGAGGAATTTGGATCGTGCCATGTCTGTTTCTCCTTACGCTGCGGTGATCTTGCACAGGGTACATTTGGTTTCCTGCATCTGGGTCACCGAGTCGTAGCCGTAGGTCTGGGCGACGTTGGTGGATTCCCCAAGCACATAGGGATCCGCGCCGTCCGGGTACTTGGACCTCAGGTCTTCGCCCTGGAAGTGGCCGCCGAAGTGGAAGGGCATGAAGGCAACACCTTCGCCCACCCGCTGGGTGACCATCGCCATGACCTTGACCTTGCCGCCCTCGGGGCCTTCGACCCAGACATCCGAACCGTCGCGGATACCCAGGTTGTTGGCGTCCCGCGGGTTCACCTCGACGAACATGTTCTGCTGCAGTTCGGCCAGCCAGGGGTTCGACCGGGTCTCGTCCCCGCCGCCCTCGTACTCGACCAGTCGACCGGAGGTGAGGATGATCGGGTAGTCCTGGCTGAAGTCCTGCTTCTGGATCGACGCATACATGGTCGGCAGACGGTAGAACTTGCGGTCCTCGTAGGTCGGGTAGTCGGCCACGAGGTCGCGGCGGTTGGTGTATAGCGGTTCGCGGTGCACCGGGATCGGATCCGGGAAGGTCCAGACGACCGCACGGGCCTTTGCGTTTCCGAAGGGGGCGCAGCCGTGCTTGATCGCGACCCGCTGGATGCCGCCCGAAAGGTCGGTTTTCCAGTTGGTCTTGGGCCCGGCGATGCCGTCGATCACCGCGCGCTCTTCCTCGGTCAGGTCACCGTCCCAGCCAAGATCCATGAGCATCTGCATGGTGAACTCGGGATAGCCGTCCTGGATTTCGGATCCCACCGAGTAAACGCCATCGGCCAGCAGGTTGTCACCGTTACGCTCGACACCGAAACGCGCCCGGAAGGTCAAACCGCCCTCTGCGACAGGCTTGGACATGTCGTAGAGATTGGGCGTGCCCGGGTGCTTCATGTCGGCTGTGCCCCAGCTTGGCCAGGGCAGACCGTAATAGTCGCCGTCGGCCGGGCCACCCACCGCCTGAAGGGTGGTGCGGTCAAAGGTGTGCTGGTTCTCCATGTGCAGCTTCAGCCGCTCCGGAGACTGGCCGGTATAGCCGATGGTCCACATGCCCTTGTTGATCTCGCGCAGCGTATCCTCGACATTCGGCGTGATGCCGTCGTCCTCCAGCGCGATGTTGCGGAACATGCGATCATGAAAGCCGAACTTCTTGGCGAAGAGACCGATGATCTCCTGGTCGGGCTTCGACTCGAAGAGCGGATCGACAACCTTCTGACGCCACTGCAGCGAGCGGTTGGAGGCGGTCACCGACCCGTAGGTCTCGAACTGCGTGGCTGCGGGCAGCAGGTAGACACCATCCTCACGGTCATGCAGCACGGCGGAAACGGTGGGATACGGGTCGACGACGACCAGCATGTCCAGCATCTCCATCGCCTTCTTCATCTCGACCATGCGGGTCTGAGAGTTCGGCGCATGGCCCCAGAGCACCATGGCCCGGACCGTGTTCGGCTGGTCCATGTTCTCCGGGTCTTCAAGGACACCGTCGATCCAGCGGCTGACCGGGATGCCGGTCTCGAACATCAGGTTCTTGTCCTTGCCGTCCGCGCCCTTGAGCGTGTCGAACTGGGCCGAAAGCCAGTCGAAGTCTTCCTCCCAGACGCGCGCCCAGTGCTGCCACGATCCCTTGGCCAGGCCATAGTAGCCGGGCAGCGTGTGCGACAGAACGCCGAGATCGGTCGCGCCCTGCACGTTGTCATGGCCACGGAAGATGTTGGTGCCGCCACCGGAGGTGCCCATGTTGCCCAGCGCGAGCTGCAGGATGCAGTAGGCGCGGGTGTTGTTGTTGCCATTGGTGTGCTGGGTGCCGCCCATGCACCAGATCACGGTGCCGGGACGGTTGTTGGCCAGCGTCCGGGCCACGCGGCGCAGCTGCGAACCGGGCGTTCCGGTGACGCGTTCGACCTCTTCGGGGGTCCACTTGGCCACTTCCTCGCGGATCTGGTCCATGCCCCAGACACGGGTGCGGATGAACTCCTTGTCCTCCCAGCCGTTCTCGAAGATGTGCCAGAGGATCCCCCAGACCAGCGCCACGTCGGAACCGGGACGGAAGCGGACGTATTCATCCGCATGGGCCGCCGTGCGGGTGAACCGCGGGTCGCAGACGATCAGCGGCGCATTGTTCATCTCCTTGGCGCGCAACACGTGCAGCAAGGACACGGGGTGCGCCTCGGCGGGGTTGCCACCGATGATGAAGATCGCCTGGCTGTTGTGGATGTCGTTGTAGGAGTTGGTCATGGCGCCGTAGCCCCATGTGTTCGCAACACCCGCAACCGTGGTCGAATGGCAGATCCGCGCCTGGTGGTCGACGTTGTTCGTGCCCCAGTAGCCAGCGAATTTGCGGAACAGGTAGGCCTGTTCGTTGGAATGCTTGGCCGAGCCCAACCAGTAGACAGAGTCAGGTCCGCTTTCCTCGCGGATCTTCATCATGCCGTCGCCGATCTCGTCGATGGCCTGCTCCCACGAGATGCGGACCCATTCGCCGTTCTCTTTCTTCATCGGGTACTTCAGGCGGCGCTCGCCGTGGGCGTGTTCGCGCACAGAGGCCCCCTTAGCGCAATGGGCGCCCAGGTTGAAGGGGCTGTCCCAGCCGGGCTCCTGCCCGACCCAGACGCCGTCGCTGACTTCGGCGATGACGGTGCAGCCCACGGAACAGTGGGTGCATACGGATTTCTTGAGCTCCACCGCGCCGAGGGCGGCGGCAGAGGCGGCGCTGGCCTGTTTCACGGTGCCGCCGGTGGCGGCAATGGCGGCAATCCCGCCGATGGCCAGACCCGAGCCGCGCAGAAAGGCGCGGCGGTCAACCGAGGCGTTGGCGGCCTCGGAAAGGATACTTGTCCGCTGGGGGCGTCGCGCAACCCCGTTGGTCTTTTTCCTCAACATGGTTTTCTCTCCCTTGCGCGCCTTTTGAGGGGCGCGGGACTCTGACGATGGCCTGAGGCAGTCGGGCGTCACGCAACCAGTCGCCTTGGGCCGTTACATGCTTTGACCGGACGCTGCCGGACAGAGCGGGCGCCGCCTCAGAAGCGGGCGCTGTCGTAGAAGGCGCGGGTATGCGCCGTGTCCTGCATCTTTTCCGATGTCAGGTCAGGCTCGGCGGGACCGGCTTCGGCCGCCTGGCCGCTGGCGATCGCAACCGCGGCCGCGGGGGCCGAGACGCTTGCCAGCTTGAGGAAATTCCGGCGCGAGGCCTTGGTTTCCTGGGTCATGAAAGTTGCTCCTTTCACGGGTTGAGGGACGGTCACCCGCCCCGGGATGGGTGCGTGTCCGAACGCACCCGGCGAAATCCTCACTCGCCGCTCATGCGGAACCCCTCGGACTCGATCTCCATGAAGAGCCGTCCGACGGTACCCACGGGGGCGTAGAAGACAGAGTTCTTGGCGCCTTCGAGGTCGGCGTAGAAATGCCCCGCCCAGGGGCCGATGTGCTTGTTGAAGAACTGGCGCTGCGCATCCAGGCTGGCCGGCGCGCCAAAGCGCCCCACGATCATCGCGCCCATCATCTCCATCAGCGAGGCGATGTTGTCCTCGGGTTCGAACACGTTGTCGGCGCGTTCCAGCCCCTGCCGCACCATGTCCTGCCGAAGCAGAGCCAGCGGTTTCTCGTTCAGGAAACCGGTCAGGTAATAAGAGGCGTAGGGCAGCAGTTCGCCCCGGCCCAGGCCGATGAACAGCTTGTTGTATTCGCTGGTCGCGGTCTTGGGCTTTGTGACCTTGGCCAGTTTCGCCAGGGTGCCGATGGCCTGCCCCATCTCTGTCGCGTCGCCGGACAGGCCGGCGGTCTGTGCCAGAAGCATTTCGTCCGGCGGCCCGGCCAGTAGCAGCCCGAGGAAATTGTAAAGATCGGCGCGCAGCCGGTCTTCTTCGGCGATCTGGCGGGTTTCGGCGGTGTTTGTCATCTGGTCCTTGTCGGTCGTCATGTGCTGGTCTCGAAGCGAAAGCGCATCCGGCGCGGGGCGGCGGCATAGGTCTCTGGTTCGACTTTCGGTTCGGAATGGTCCAGAGGCGCCGGTTCGGAGGCCGGGGCCGGTGGTGCCACGTTGGCATCTGTGTCGTCGGCGTCTGTGGCGACCGCGTCCCGGACCTGATCCGGGGCCTCGTCGATCGCATCCCTTTCGGCATTGGCGGCGCGGGCCTCTGCCTCGGCCTGTTCCACCGCCTTGTCGAACATGCCCTTGCCGACCTGGTAGAGCGATTGCAGGTTCTCGACCACGCGGGCGGCATCGGTGAAGTCATCGCCGTAATCGACCAGCCCATCGACATTGGCCAGCACCGGGTTCAACCGCCACAGCCGCCGCAGGGCGCGGGTCTTGAGCCGTTGCGGCGCCACCGCCTTGAGCAGCGCTTGCACCTGGGCGGGATCCTCCATCTCTTCGGGAGCGGGCAGGTTCAGCTCGGCAAGGATCTCCTCGTCCGGGCGGTCCTCCAGCGCGCGCTGCTGCTCGGCCTCGGCGGCCTGCTGTTCGGCCCGGGTCTCGGCCCTGTCCTCGGCGGCAACGGCTGCGCGGCGGCGCGACCAGAAATCTGCGGGCGACCGGCTCAATTCATGCGTCTCCGCTGTTGCGCGGGCGAGGCATAGACATCCTCCAGCTTGCCGATACGCGGATCGCCCACGCCATCCTCGACAAGGTCGATGCGCTTCTTGTCCCGCTTGCGCTTGATGAAGACCTCTTCCTCGTGGAACTCCTCGACGAAGTTGGCCACCAGCGCGTAAAGCGCGGGCGGCATCGGGACCTTCTCGATGATTTCCTCGCCGCTGTCGGAATAGTCCTGCGCCTCGTAGGGCGAGGCGGTCACGGTCAACACCTCCAGCGGGGCCTCTCCCTCTGTCGCCTCGCGCAGGATGACGTAGACGCTGGGCTGCTTGGCCGAGAGTTCGTGCAGGTAGGCGTCCGTATCGGCGCCGTGCAGTTCCAGCGGCACGGTCGCGGCATGGTACTCGGTCACCTCGCCCTCGGTGCGCAGGACGCGCCAGTCGGCGTCGCCGGCACCGGGCATGACGGCGGATGCGGTCCAGACCCACTTCGCCCATCGAGTCACGCCAGGGGCGCGTCTCAGCACGATGCCCAGCGGCATGGTCCGGTACGCCTTCGGATTGTGGATCACGGTGGTCCTCCCTTGACAGGAGTTTGATCCGGCAACCTTGCCGAACGAAAGCGAAAAACGGCGTACCGCGGTATTCCGCGCCCGAAACGGTCAATTTGGGCAGCCGCGACAGGGGCGCCACCGGGCCACGGACGTTTTGTCCAACCTGACATTTTTGCTCGGAAAAGCGGCGTTTTGAGAATGCTCGAATCAGCCGCAGCGCAGCATCCCGAATGCGTCCGTTTCGGCGGTTTGGCTGACCGGGATAAACGGTTGTGGAGGGCCGCGAATCATGGCTAGGCTCCACCGGCGCAGTACGAAACAGGCACCGTCAAGCGTGCTTTGAGGGGAGGGCAAGACAATGGTCAAGTCATTGATAACATGCGACTGCTTGGGGACGCAGCAAGTCGATTCCCAGGCCCTGTCACGGACCACCGGGCTGGAGGTATCCCCACCCTGTTCGGCCCTCTGCACCAGCCAGATCGACCGGGCCGCCGCCGCCCTGCAGGGGGGGGACACGATTTTTTGCTGTACACAGGAGTCCCGGATTTTCGAGGCCCTGGCAGAGGAAATGGACCTGCCGGCGCCGCCGGTGCTGGACCTGCGCGACCGGGCCGGGTGGAGCGCGGAGTCCGCCTCTGCAGTACCCAAAATGTCCGCCCTGATCGCCGAGGCATTGCTGCCCGCCGCACCGGAAAAGACGCTCGACGTGATTTCAGAAGGGCTGTGCCTGGTCCTCGGGGCGCCGGATGTCGCCCTGCCTGCCGCCGAACAGCTGGCGCCGCATCTGGGGGTGACGGTGCTCTTGCCCGAGGGATCGGAAGTTCCGGACAGCCGCGCCTATGACGTGGTGACGGGCCGCCTGCGGCAGGCACAGGGCGCGCTGGGGCAATTCCGCGTGGTGATCGACGCCCTGCGGCAGGTCGAACCGGGCGGGCGCGGTGCCTTTGTCCTGACCGATCCGCAAGACGGCGGCGCCTCGGACTGCGACGTGATCCTCGACCTGCGGGGCGACACGCCGCTGTTCTCCGCGCATGAAAAGCGCGAGGGCTACCTGCGCGCCGATCCCGCACACGCGCCCTCTGTCGCAGCGGCGGTCATGGCGGCCTCGCATCTTGTCGGCACCTTCGAAAAGCCGCTTTACGTCCGGACAGAGGCGTTGCTTTGCGCCCATTCGCGGGCCGGGCAGACCGGCTGCACTCGCTGTCTCGACCTGTGCCCCACCGGCGCGATCTCGCCCGAGGGCGATCACGTGACGGTCGACCCGATGATCTGTGCCGGCTGCGGCGCCTGTTCGGCGGTCTGCCCCTCGGGCGCCATCAGCTATGACGCGCCGCCGGTCGACCTGACCTTTCGCCGGGTGCAGACACTGGCCAAGGCCTACCTGGATGCGGGCGGCAGCGCGCCGCGCCTCATGGTGCATGACGCGCATGGGGCAGAGATGATCCGCCTCTCCGCCCGGCACGGGCGCGGACTGCCGCGCGACGTGATCCCGATGGAACTGCCCGTCGTGGGCGCCTTCGGACATGCCGAGGCCGTGGCCGCGCTGGCGGCGGGCTTTGCGTCAGTCACCTTGCTGCCCGGACCGGGGGTGGACCGCGATGCCCTGGCGGCGCAGCTGGCGCTGGCCCAGGCAATCGCGGGCGGGAACCGGGTGCGCCTGCTGGACACGCCCGACCCCGACGCGATGAGCGATGCACTTTATGACGAAACCGCCCCTGCCCCGGTGGCAGAGCCGGTGCGCCCCCTTGGCACCCGGCGGCAGGTGACACGGCAGGCCGCCCGCGCACTGCACGGGGATGAGGCGCAGCTGCCCCTGCCCCAGGGCGCCCCCTATGGCGCCGTGCTGGTGGATACGGATGCCTGTACGCTCTGCCTGTCCTGTGTTTCGCTCTGCCCCTCTGGTGCGCTTGGCGACAACCCGGACCTGCCGCAGCTGCGCTTTCAGGAGGACGCCTGCCTGCAATGCGGGATCTGCGCCACGATCTGCCCGGAACAGGCCATCACGCTGGAACCCCGCCTGGACCTGACCGAGACGGCCCTGCGGCAAGAGGTGCTGAACGAGGAAGAGCCCTTTGCCTGCGTCGACTGCGGCACGCTCTTCGGGTCGAAATCCGCCATCGACCGGATCACCGAGAAACTCTCGGGGCACGCCATGTTCCAGGATCCGGAGAAGCTGCGGATGATCCAGATGTGCGACGATTGCCGGGTCAAGGCGCAGATGGGCGTTTCGGACAATCCCTTTGCGATGGGAGAGCGGCCCAAGGTCCGCACGACCGAGGATTACCTGTCCAAGCGCCGGGATCACTGACCGTGACGGACCCCGCCCTGCCCCGGACGCTACTGGAACTCCAGCGGCGCGCCCAGGTCCGCGGCCTGAATCGCGGCGACATAGGCGACGATGGCCTCGACCTCGTCCAGCGTCATGCGGACCGGCGCGATGGGCGAGGGCCGGTTGTCGGGAAAGGGCAGTGTCACCCCCTCGACCACGGTGAAGGCCGGGTGCGGATTCAGCGCGTAGAAGGCATAGAACCGATCCTCCCAGTCCGGCAGCGCCCGCAGCACCATGAAACTGGGGGTCGAGCCGATGCCGAAGCCGCGCGTCTTTTCGTCGATCACATGGCAGCGGACGCATTTGGCGCGGCTGACCCTGTGACCCAGTTTCGCGTCGCCGTCGATCACCACGGTCTCGACATCTTCGGTCTCTTCCGGCGGCGGGCCGAACAGCGGCGCACCGTCGGGTGCGAAACTTGCCACCGTGTTGAGGCCGACCTCGGATGTCAGCCAGTCCGCGAAACGCCCGGTGCCCGCGTGATCCGCAGAGCTCACCTCAAGGTGCCAGACCTGTTCCGGCCCCGCGAACAGCGGATCCCCCGTTGCGCCCAGCGCGATATCGGCCTTTTCCGGGTCCTCGACCAGTTCCACCCGCACCCGCGTCTTGAGCGTGAAGCGCGGAAGGATATGTTGGACAAGACCGCTGTCGACAAGCGCCGCGGGCGCATGCAGGCGGACGGGGCGCGGGTCGTCCTGGGCGACAAGCGCGAGGGGAACAAGCGACAGGCCAAGCGCGAGTGCGCTGGAAATGAAAGAAAGACGCAGGGTCATCGGGTCATGCTAGGCCCCCGCCCTGCCATGCGTCAAATGAAAGGGACCAGACCATGAGCGAAGACTTCAACATGTCGATGCGCAAGTTTCTGAAGCAGGTCGGCGTGACCTCGCAGCAGGCCATCGAGGAAGCGATGCGCAATACCGATACCGCCGGCAAGACCTATGCCGTCAAGGCCGTCGTGACGATCCCCGAACTGGGCCTGAGCCATGAGGTCACCGGCGAGATCAAGGGTCAGGAATGACCCGGACGACGCTTGGACGCGACGCCGTCCTGGAAGTGCTGAAAACCGTCGCCGACCCGGTTGCGGGCGGCGACATCGTGGCCAGTGGCGTCATGCGAGCTCTGAATGTCGAGGATGGCAATGTCCGCTTCGTCATGGAAATCGCGCCGCAACACGCCGAGGCCTATGGCAAGGTCAAGGCCGAGGCAGAGGCCCGGCTGGGCGCGTTGGACGGGGTCGAAAAGGTCGCCATCGTGCTGACCGGCCACTCCGAAAAGGCGCCGCCGGACCTTGGCATGAAGAAAAAGGCCGAACCGCAGGGCCCGCAGAAGATCCCCGGGGTGGACCACATCATCGCCATTGCCAGCGGCAAGGGCGGCGTGGGCAAATCCACCGTATCGTCGAATCTCGCCTGTGCGCTGGCCGCGCAGGGGCGGCGCGTCGGCCTGCTGGATGCGGATGTCTACGGGCCGTCGCAGCCGCGGATGCTGGGCGTCTCGGGGCGGCCTGCCTCGCCTGACGGCAAGACCATCCTGCCCCTGCGCAATCACGGCGTCACCATGATGTCGATTGGCCTGATGACCAACGAGGACCAGGCCGTGGTCTGGCGCGGGCCGATGCTGATGGGCGCACTGCAACAGATGATGATGCAGGTGCAATGGGGCGCGCTGGACGTGCTGCTGGTGGATCTGCCGCCGGGCACCGGCGACGTGCAGATGACGCTCAGCCAGAAGGCGCAGGTCGATGGCGCGATCATCGTCAGCACGCCGCAGGACGTGGCGCTGCTGGACGCGCGCAAGGGCATCGACATGTTCCGGCAGCTTAATGTCCCGATCCTTGGTATGATCGAGAACATGAGCACGCATATCTGTTCCAACTGCGGACATGAGGAACATGTCTTTGGCCACGGCGGCGTGGCGGCAGAGGCCCAGAAGCTGGGCGTGCCCCTCTTGGCCGAGGTGCCGCTGGACCTGCAGATCCGGCTGGCAAGCGACGGCGGCGCGCCGATCGTGACCTCAAAGCCCGACAGCGCCCAGGCGCAGGCCTTCCACGCCATCGCCAGCGCGCTGGTGGCAGAGGGCGTCGCATGAGCGGGATCACCGAGCCGCTGACCTTCCCGCCCGCGATGAGCGGCGAGGAGGTCGGCGGCGATCCCTTTGACGGCGCGGTGATGCGGGCGATCCGGGGCTGCGACGCGGGCCTTGTCTGCTACCGCATCGCCGCGGACCGCATGGGCGCCGCGCTGGTCATGACGCCCGAGGTGCCGCTGCAACAGGCGATGGTCATGCTGCCGCTTTGCGGCGTGGGGTTCCAGAACGCGCTTGGCGCGCTGGCCCCGCCCGAGGTGGCGGTGCACCTGGCCTGGGCGGGCGGCATCCTTGTCAACGGCGCCGCCTGCGGTGCCTTCCGCGCCTGTGCCTCGACCCAGGACCCCGAGGAAATCCCCGACTGGCTGGTGGTCGGGTTCGAACTGCCCCTGACCCTGGCCGCCATTCCGGGCGAAGTGCCCGACCAGACGGCCCTGTTCGAGGAAGGCTGCGCCGAGGTCGCGCCCGAACGGCTGGTCGAGGCCTGGGCGCGGCACACGCTGAACTGGATTGCCCGCTGGGAAGACGAAGGCGCCAAGGCGCTGCATTCGGAATGGCGGGGCCTGGCGCATGGATTGGGGGAAACCGTGGTGCAGGACGGCTGGCCCGGCACCTTCCTGGGCGTGGACGAGGCGTTCGGGATGCTCCTGCGCGACAGCGAGACCACCCACCTGATCCCCTTGACGACCCTTCTGGAGGAGGCCCCATGAAACTGGCCCGTGCCATCCATTTCGACGAAAGCGACCAGCATGTCTTTGCCAGCCCCGCGCGCACAGGCGAGTGGTGCATCTCCGGCGGGTTCGAGTTTTCCAACTGGACCGAGGGCGACCTTGCCGGCAAGGCACGGCAGGCCTTTGCCAACGGCTGGTTCGGGCTGGAAACCGGCGGGCGGGTGACATTCGTCGCCGTGACCGAAGCCGAACCGGCAGAGGTCAATGCCTTGACGGACCTGCTGGCACAGCATTTCGTGGCCTACTACGGCGCGCCCTCCGTCGAGGCGGCACGACCCGTCGCACAGGACGAGATCGCCCACATGGCCGATCTCTGCGAGGACCACCCGGCCAATACCCTGCTGACCGTCGCCCGTGAACTGACCGACTCCGGCGTGCGCGAGGCCTACCGCGTGATCGAGGCGCAGGCCGCCGGGCTGGAACAATTCGCGATTCATGGATCGCTCGACGAGTAATCAGCCAAGGCGCGGGCGCGTGCCCGCGCTGTCGGTGCGTCTGCGCCTCCTGGTGCTGGCGCTGGCACCGCTGACGGTGCTGATGCCGCTGTTGCTGGTGCTGGGCATGACGCGCTGGACCAGTGACTACGACGAACTGCTGATCGCCAACGTCGAATCCGACCTGCGCATCGCCGAGCAATACCTGGCCCGCATCATGGAGACGACCGGCGATGAGCTGACCGGCGTCGCCGAAAGCGCCGAGTTCGGGCGCGTTCTGGCGGCCAGCGGCCCGGCGCTCGACAGCTACCTTGCCGAAAAGCGCGAGGCGCTGGAACTGGATTTCCTCTATTACCTGTCAGAGGAGGCGACGCTGGGCGATGCCTCGCGCTGGCCGGTGATCGTGGCGGCGCTGGATGGCCGCCCCGCGACGGAGATCGACATCCTCTCGGGCGCGGACCTGGCCGCCCTGCCCGGTCTGCTGGATGCCCGCGCCCGTATCCCGCTGATCGAGACGGAGGCCGCCGTCCCCACCGAACGCGAGGTCGAGGATCGCGGCATGGTGGTGCATTCCGCGGCGCCGGTCCTGCTGGACGGTCATCACGGCGTGCTGGTGGGGGGCATCCTCTTGAACCGCAACCTTCAGTTCATCGACACGATCAACGCGCTGGTCTACCTGAATGCCGTGACCGGCGGCGAACGCCAGGGCACGGCGACGCTGTTCCTGGACGATGTGCGTGTCTCGACCAACGTGCGGCTGTTCGAGGACGTGCGCGCGCTGGGAACGCGGGTGTCGGCGGTGGTGCGGCAACAGGTTCTTGGCGAGGGCAAGACCTGGCTGGACCGCGCCTTCGTGGTCAACGACTGGTACATCTCGGGCTACCTGCCGCTGACCGACAGTTTCGGCGAGCGCGTGGGAATGCTCTATGTCGGCTTTCTGGAGGCGCCCTTCGCGGCGGAAAAACGCGACGCGATCCTGTGGATGCTGGCGGCCTTCGTCGGCGTTCTGGTCCTGTCGGTGCCGCTGTTCCTGACCCTGGCGCGGGGCATCTTTGCCCCGCTGGAACGGATCACCCGCACCATGCAGCGCGTGGGCCGCGGCGACCTCTCGGCCCGCTACGGCGATGTGGGCGCGCGCGACGAGATCGGCCAGGTGGCGGCGCATCTGGACGACCTGCTGGGCCAGGTCCAGGACCGCGACAAGCGCCTGCGCGCCTGGGCGGATGAGCTGAACCAGCGCGTCGAGGAACGCACCGCCGAGTTGCGCGAGGCCAACGCCAAGCTGGAAGAGACCTACCGGCAACTGGTCATGAACGAGAAACTCGCCTCGATCGGGGAAATCACCGCTGGCGTCGCGCATGAGATCAACAACCCCGTCGCGGTGATCCAGGGCAATGTCGACGTGATCCGCGAGACGCTGGGCGACAAGGCGCAACCGGTCAAGACGGAGCTGGACCTGGTCGACCGGCAAGTCGCCCGCATCGACGCGATGGTGGGCAAGCTGCTGCAATTCGCCCGCCCCGGAGAGTTCCACGCCTACGAGGACTCTGTCTCGCTTGGCCCGCTGGTCGAGGATTGCCTGCTGCTGGTCGAACATGTCCTGTCCAAAAGCGCCATCCGGGTCGAGACCGATTTTCACGAAGCGCCCGAGGTGCATGTCGATCCCGGCGAGATGCAGCAGGTCATCATCAACCTCGTCATGAACGCCACGCAGGCGATGGGCCAAGACGGCACGCTGACCCTGACCCTGAGCGCCGAAGACAGAGAGGGCAGGCCGGGCGCCTGCCTGAGCGTGCAGGACAGCGGCCCGGGCCTGTCCGAAGGCGCGATGGAAGCGGTCTTTGACCCGTTCTTCACCACCAAGCAGGGAGAAGGCACCGGGCTGGGCCTGTCGATTTCTCAGACACTGGTGCAGCGGGCGGGCGGGCTGATCACGGCAACCAATGCCCCCGAGGGCGGCGCCCTGTTCCGGGTCTGGCTGCCCGCGGCATGAGCCCCGCGCATTTCACCAAAGCGGCCCTTTGCGGCCCTGTACCCGCCACTTTCCCGCGCCATGACGGGGCCAGGATATGCGCAAGGATCGCGGGATGACAGGACAGGCCAGCCTTCCCCAGGGCACCCTGCCGGGTGCGACCAGCCCCGCCGGGGCGCTGGCCGCCGACCTGCGCACCCTGACCGCCTTTCGCTTTTTCGCCGCCTTCTGGGTCTTTCTGTTCCATGTTCGCGTGCGGATCGAACCGGGCACGGGGCTGGGCTGGGACATCGTCGAGAACGGTGCCCGGGGGGTGGATTTCTTCTTTATCCTGTCGGGGTTCATCATCGCCCATGTCTACGAAGGGCAGATCACCTCGGGGCGGTTCTCTTTGCGGCGGTTCCTGTGGAAACGCTTTGCGCGCATCTATCCGCTGCACCTGGCGATGCTGCTGATCTTCCTGGCCCTGGCGGTGCTGGGCAACAACCGGCATGACGGGGTGATCGCCTCCGTGCTGATGCTGCACAGCTGGGCGCTGACAGAGGGGCTGGTGCTGAACGGGCCCAGCTGGACGATCTCGGCCGAGATGTTCGCCTATCTGCTTTTCGGGCTGCTGGCGGTGCGCCGCTACCCGACATGGGCGCTGCTGATCGCCCTGGCGCTCAGCGCCGTCGGGGTGCATCTCTTTGCGCTCAGCCTGGGCAAGACGGCTTTCCTGCACCTGACCTGGGATTTCGGCGCCCTGCGCATCCTGCCCCTGTTCATCCTGGGCATGGTGTTGCGCCGCATCGCGCCGCAGGTGTCGATGCGGCTTGGGCTTGTCGCCGGAGCGGTCGGGCTGCTGACGCTGCCCCTGCTGGCCGGCCAGCGCGACCCTGGATATGAGTTGCTCCTGCCCTTCTGCCTGCTGATCGTGGCGGGCGCGCGTCTGTCCGAGGCACCCTGGCTGCCCACAAACAGCCGGGTCATGGTCTACCTCGGAGAGATTTCCTACTCGACCTACATGATCCACGTCCTGGTGATCAAAGCCTGCTATGACTACGCGCCCAAGCTGGGGCTTGCGACCCCCGGCTGGCCGCTGGTGGGCGTGATCGTGATCGCCGGATCGGCGCTCAGCTACCACCTGATCGAACGCCCCGCGCGCCGGTTTCTCAACCGTTTCCTCTGAACGCCGCTGCCGGGGCACCCCGGTTGAAACCGCACTGATTCCGTGGGGTTGCCCGCGGATTTTTATCCGACCAAAATTGTCGGATTGACAAAACATATAGAAATAGTCAGCTTTAAGTCATCCCAGCCAGCCCCTCGAATCCGGGCCAAGCCAACGATGTATTCCGGCACGCGGAGACCCATGATGCTGAATGCCAGCGACATTGCCGCAGATCCCCGGACGCCCGGCGAGGGCGACCGGCGGCGCGTGACACTTGGCTTTTCCACCCTGTTTTCCCTCGGACGCCTGTTCGACCGGATCGAAGGCAAACCGGAGGGACGGACATGGGCCTGAGCACAGCAACCGACAGCGGGCAGGCGGATCCCCTGCCCGTCTATGACGCCCGCGACCTGACCGAGGGCGGCGACCTGGCCCGCATCCGCCTGGCCGATCAATTGTACGTCCTGCGCATCACCCGCGCCGGCAAACTGATCCTGACGAAATGAGCGGCATGGTCGAAAGAGGCGGCGCGCCGGTCGGTTACCTGTCAGAGCTTGGCCCGGTCGAGGCAGGCGCGGTCCTGTACCTGCGGCTGTGGAACGACGGCGATGCCGCCCGCACCGAGGTCTGGAGCGATTTCGCCCGACACCTGGGCAGCACCGAGGGTCGCCATGCCCTGGGCGCCTTCGAGGAACTCTGTGCGCTTTGCGCGCGCCATTGCCGGCGCCCGCTGATGCGCCACCACGTCACCTGCAAATGCCTGGGCGCCGACGAGTCCTGCTTTGCCACCTTCATCGGATACGCCAGCGAAGGCCAGCGCGAGGATGCGCTGTTGCTGGCGATGACGCTGGTGCGGCCCGACATCGCCCCGATCCTGGCCGCGCTGGCCGAGGATTTCGGCCTGGCGCTGCGCCGCATGACCAGCCGAACCCCCGCCGGGACACCGCGCAAAGCGGGCCCGAACGCTCCGCAGACACTGCACTAGCAAACGTCAAGAGGACAAAGACAGTGAAGATCAAGACCACCCGGACCCTTGCGACCAGCGCACTGGCGCTGACCCTCGCCGCCGGTTCCGCCCTTGCCGAGGTTTCCAGGGCCGAGGTTCTGGACAATTACGCCGACATCGCCGAAGCCATCTACGGCGACAGCCTGATCGCAGCCCAGCGCCTGCAAACGGCTGTCGACGCGCTGATCGCGGACCCTTCGGCGGAAACCTTGCAGGCGGCGAAATCCGCCTGGCTGGCCGCCCGCGTCCCCTACCAGCAGAGCGAGGTCTACCGTTTCGGCAATGCCATCGTCGACGACTGGGAAGGCAAGGTGAACGCCTGGCCGCTGGACGAGGGCCTGATCGACTACGTTGACGTGACCTATGGCGGCCCGACCGATGAAAACGCGCTGGCCGCGCTGAATGTCGTCGCCTCGCCCTCGCTGACCATCTCGGGCGAGACCGTGGATGCGGCCGAGATCACCCCTGCCCTGCTGTCCGACACCCTGCACGAGGCCGACGGCGTCGAGGCCAACGTGGCCACTGGCTATCACGCCATCGAGTTCCTGCTCTGGGGCCAGGACCTGAACGGCCATGCACATGGCGCCGGCAACCGCCCCTGGACCGACTATGCCCGGGGCGAGGCCTGCACCAACGACAACTGCGACCGCCGCGGAGACTACCTCAAGGCCGCGACCGACCTGCTGGTCTCGGACCTCGAATGGATCACCGCGCAGTGGGCAGAGGGCGGCGAGGCCCGCAGTACCCTGATGGCGGACGAGGCCGCCGGGATCACGGCGATGCTGACCGGCATGGGCTCGCTCTCTTACGGGGAACAGGCGGGCGAACGGATGCGCCTGGGCCTGATGCTGAACGACCCCGAGGAAGAGCACGACTGTTTCTCGGACAACACGCACAACAGCCACTACTATGACGGATTGGGCATCCAGAACGTCTATCTTGGCGAATATGTCCGCATCGACGGCACGCTGATCAGCGGCCCGTCCCTGGCCGACCTCGTCGCCGAAACCGATGCCGCGCTGGACGCCGAAATGCAGGGCAAGCTGGCGCATACGATGATGGCACTTGGCCGGATCAAGTCCGCCGCCGAGGCCGGGTTCAGCTATGACATGATGCTGGAACGCGGCTCGGACGCCGGTGAAGCGCTGGTCATGGGCGGCGTCAACGGGTTGATCGACCAGACCCGCAGCATCGAACGCATCGTTGCCCTGCTGGGCGCCGAGGGCACCGCCATCGAAGGCTCGGACAGTCTCGACGACCCCGACGCCGTCTTCCAGTAAAACCAACCGGATCCGCCGCCATGATCATCTGTCATTGCCAGAACATCACCGATCACGACATTCATTCCGCCATCGATTGGATGCGGGCGGCGGACCCTGAAACCCTCATCACACCAGGCAAGATCTATCACGCATTGGGAAAGGCCGCGGATTGCGGCGGTTGCATGCCGCTTTTCCTTGGCACCATGCGCAAGAATCAAAACTTGGAAGTCCCCATGCACCTCCGTACCCTCAGGGATGGAGCAACACAGGAAACCCGACCATGCAAGGCGACCCGAAAGTCATCGACTACCTGAACCGCGCTCTGCGCAGCGAGTTGACGGCGATCAGCCAGTACTGGCTGCATTACAAGCTGCAAGAGGACTGGGGCCTGGGCCACATGGCCAAGAAGAGCCGCGAGGAAAGCATCGAAGAGATGAACCACGCGGACAAGCTGATGGAACGGATCGTCTTTCTGGAAGGCCACCCCAACCTGCAAAAGCTGGACCCGCTGCGCATCGGCCAGACGCCCAAGGAAACGCTGGAATGTGACCTGGCGGCCGAACAGGAGGCGCGCGCGCTCTACAAGGAGGCCCGCGAATACTGTCACGAGGCCGGCGACCACGTCACCAAGGAGCTGTTCGACCAGCTGCTGGCCGATGAAGAAGGTCATATCGACTTTCTCGAAACCCAGCTTGACCTGCACGACCGTGTCGGCGCCGAGAATTATGCCCACCTCAACGCATCGAAGATGGATGAAGCCGAGTAAGCTGGCCTGTCTTGCTGTCCTCATCGGGCCCGCCGCAATGGCGGGCCCGCTTGATGAACCGCATCTGAACTTCACGCCGCGCACCCCGGCCGAGGCCGCGCGCATCGCCAAGGTGCTGGCGCCGCCCCCGGGTTTCGACGCGCCGGAACGGTTCGAGGACAAGCCCGCCGGCGCCGCGACGGTGCGGGTGACGCCGGATGCCAATGCCTTTTCCCTGCCTTCCGCCAGCCTCGATTTCGAGGATGCGCTGACCTTCAAGGTCGGCAACGGTCTGTTCCGCAAGATCTGGGTGTCTTCGCCCTCGTCCACGCTGGCCTCGGACGGGTTGGGGCCGCTGTATAACGCGCGCTCCTGCCAGCGCTGCCACATCAAGGACGGGCGCGGTCATCCCCCCGAAAGCCATGACGACAACGCAGTGTCGATGTTCCTGCGGGTCTCGGTGCCCGGCGGTCCCGACGACATGATCCCCGAGATCGAGGGTTATATCCCTAGCGCGCCAGAGCCGACTTACGGCACGCAACTGCAGGACTTCAGCCTGCCGGGCCATGCTGCCGAATACCGCCTGCAGGTGGATTACAAAGAGATCACCGTGCCATTGTCGGGGGGCGATACCGCCACCCTGCGCAAACCGACCTATACCGCCGCCGACCTGGGCTATGGCCCGCTGCACCCAAAAGCCATGCTCTCGCCCCGCGTCGCACCGCAGATGATCGGACTGGGCCTGTTGGAGGCGGTGCCGGCAGCGGAGATCCTGGCCGGGGCCGATCCCGGTGATGCCAATGGCGACGGCATTTCGGGGCGGGCGAATATCGTCTGGTCGGTCGAATTCGACATGCCGATGCTGGGCCGGTTCGGCCACAAGGCGGGCAATCCGACGATCCTGGAACAGACGGCGGCGGCCTTTGTCGGCGATATCGGCATTTCCAGCCCCCTGTTCCCGGCGGGCGCGGGCGAATGCACCGACCTTCAGGCCGACTGTCAGGCCGCGCCGCATGGCGGCGGCGACGCGCGCGGTTTCGAGGTGGACGCCGAGGGGCTGGAACTGACCGCCTTCTACAGCCGCAACCTGGGCGTGCCCGCGCGCCGTAACATGGATGACAGCCAAGTGCTGCGCGGCAAACAGGTCTTTTATGACACGGGTTGCGCCGCCTGCCACAGGCCGAAATTCGTGACCCACCGCCTGCCCGACCGGCCGGAACACAGTTTCCAGCTGATCTGGCCCTATACCGACATGCTCTTGCACGACATGGGCGCCGGTCTGGCGGACGGTCGGCCAGAGGCGCGGGCCACGGGCCGCGAATGGCGGACCGCGCCGCTCTGGGGGATCGGTTTGACGGAACAGGTCTCGGGGCATACGACATTCCTGCACGATGGCCGCGCGCGGTCCCTGCTGGAGGCGATCCTCTGGCACGGGGGCGAGGCGCAGCCGCAGCGCGACGCCGTCACCCGGATGCCGCCGCCCGACCGCAACGCCCTGATCGCCTTTCTGGAAAGCCTCTGACATGCGCAACAGCCTTTTCGCCCTCGTGTTTGCCGCCTCGCCGGCGCTGGCCCAGGCCCCCGACGTGGGCGCCATCGTCGATGCTCATATCCTGCCCGGCTACCAGGCGCTGGCCGAGAGCACCGCCGCGCTGGCCACCACGGCAGAGCAGCACTGCGCGACAAACGATCCCAAGCTGCAAGAGGCCTATGGCGCGGGGTTCGACGCCTGGATCGCGGTCAGCCATTTGCGGTTCGGCCCCTCGGAACAGGGCGACCGGGCCTTTGCGCTGGCCTTCTGGCCCGATAGCCGGGGCGCCACGCCCAAGGCGCTGGGACAGTTGATCCGGGACGAGGACCCGGTGGTTCAAAGCCTCGACAGTTTCCAGAACGTCTCGATCGCGGCGCGCGGCTTTTACGCGATGGAGTTCCTGCTCTACGACGACCAGTTCAGCGCCGCGGGCAGCGAGGCCTATCGCTGTGCGCTGGTCCAGGCCATGAGCGCGGACATCGCAGCCACCTCGGCGGCGATCCTCGCGGACTGGGAAACCGGTTATGCCGACCTGATGCGCCAGCCCGGCAACGACACCTACCGGACGGCGGAAGAAGCGGCGAAACAGCTGTTCACCGCGCTGGCCACGGGGCTGGAATT
Organism: Antarctobacter albus; assembly: GCF_900101505.1. Taxonomy (GTDB): domain Bacteria; phylum Pseudomonadota; class Alphaproteobacteria; order Rhodobacterales; family Rhodobacteraceae; genus Antarctobacter; species Antarctobacter albus. The sequence goes on along the minus strand of NZ_FMZI01000002.1, from coordinate 5,255 downwards.
CACCGGCGATACGCGGATCGGGCGCCCGATGGGCAGCTATGACCGCCCTCGCCCGATGCGCGCCGAGGCCCGCCGCTCTGGCCGGTCGCTGCGCCATGTCGTGCTGTCGCTGGCGGCGCTGCGCGACCTGGGCGCGCGGCTGTCCGGTGGGGACAAAGCGCTCGACACCGCCTTTGCCCGGGCCCTGACGCGTGCGAACCAGCTGGACGATCCGATTTTTGCCGGGGTCAGCGATCCGCAAGGCCGCATCCGCATCGAGGCCCTGCAACAGCGCATTTCCGAGATCCGCGAGATCGTTGCGCAGGATCTTGGCCCCCGGCTGGGCATCGCGGCCGGGTTCAATTCGATGGACGGGGACTGAGATGAACAGCCGACGCCACTTTCTGGCCGGGTTGCTGGCCGCAACCGCCTGCCCGCGCCCGACATGGGCCGAGGCGGGTTCGCCCGCCTTTCTCTCTGCCGCGATGACGCGCGACGGGCGCTACCAGCTGTGCGGGCTGAGCGCCGCAGGTCAGATCACCTTTGCCTGCCCCCTGCCCGACCGGGGCCATGCCGCCGCCGCACATCCGGAACAGCCCCTTGCGGTGGGGTTCGCCCGCCGTCCGGGGCGCTTTGCGGTGGTACTGGACTGCGTGACCGGCAACGAAATCGCCCGGTTCGACGCCCCCAAGGGGCGGCATTTCTACGGCCACGGCGCCTTTTCACCCGATGGCTCGCGGCTCTATACGGCGGAAAACGACTATGCCTCTGCGCGCGGCGTGATCGGGGTCTGGTCGCTGGACGGCAAGCGGCTGGGTGAGTTCGACAGTCACGGCACCGGCCCGCATGACATCCGCCTGATGCCGGACGGCCAGACGCTTGTGGTGGCAAACGGCGGGATCGAGACCCATCCCGACGCGGGCCGGACCAAGCTGAACATCCCGCTGATGGAGCCTTCGCTCGCTTTCCTCACGCTGGAGGGCGCGTTGTTGGACCAACAGCGGCTGGAGCGGTCCTTGCACAAGAACTCGATCCGTCACCTGGCGGTCGGACCGGATGGCACCGTGGCCTTCGCGATGCAATGGCAAGGTGATCTGTCCGAGGACCCGCCGCTGATCGGTGTCACCAGACGGGGCGGCACCCCGCGCCTTTTCACCGCCCCGCCCGAACAGGCCGCGCGGATGCAGGGCTACGCGGGCAGCGTGGCGCTGTTGGCCGATGCCCGAGAGGTTGCCATCACCTCTCCGCGCGGCGGGCTGGCGCAGGTTTTTGACCTTGGCAGCGGCGCGTTGAAACGGACCATCGACATGGTGGATGTCTGCGGTGTGGCCGCGAGCGGCACGGGCTTTTTGCTGACCTCCGGCACCGGAGAGGTGCGGGGCGAAACCCATGTCACCCACGACCTGCATTGGGACAACCACCTGGTCCCGATCTGAGAGCGGTCAGCCGGTCCCAAGATCCATCGCGGCGCGGGCGATCACCAGTTCCTCGTTGGTGGGGATCACCAGTACCCGCACCCGCGACATGTCAGAGCTGATGACCGTCTCTTTGGCCACATTGCGCGCCTCGTCCAGCTCGATCCCGATCCAGCGCAGCCCCCGGCAGACCTGCGCCCGCACCGGCGCGGCGTTCTCTCCGATCCCGCCGGTAAAGACCACCGCATCCAGCCCTTCCAGCGCGGCGGCCAGCCCGCCCAGTTCCCGCCGGATGCGAAAGCAGAAATAGTCCACCGCCTCGCTGGCACGCGGATCATCCGAGGCCAGAAGCGTTCGCATGTCGCTGCTGATGCCCGAAAGGCCCAGCAGGCCAGAGCGTCGGTAAAGCAGCTCGGATATCTCCGCCGCGTTCATCCCCTCGCTGTCCATCAGGTAGAGCACGACACCGGGGTCGAGTTGCCCCGACCGCGTCCCCATCGGCAAGCCGTCCAGCGCCGAAAACCCCATCGACGAGGCGATGGACCGACCGCCAAGCAGCCCGCACATCGAGGCGCCATTGCCCAGGTGCGCGACCACTACCCGGCCCGCGTGCAGCGTCGGCGCCATCTCGGCCAGCGCGCCAGAGATGTAGTCATAGCTCAACCCGTGAAAGCCGTAGCGCCGCACGCCCTTTTCGTAATAGGCGCGCGGCAGGGCGAAAGTGTCGTTCACGAAGGGATGGTTGCGGTGAAAACCGGTGTCGAAACAGGCCACCTGCCGCGCCTCGGGAAAGGCCCTGAGCGCGGCCCGAATGCCGGCAAGGTTGTGCGGCTGATGCAAGGGCGCAAAAGGTTCCAGTCGCTCCAGCGCGCGCAGGACCTCGGGCGTGATGCGGGTCGGCGCGGCAAACTCCATGCCGCCATGCACGACGCGATGCCCAACGACACCGATTTCGGCCTCGGGAAAGCGCCCCTTGACCTCGTGCAGGACAGCGGACAGCGCCCCGGCGTGATCGGCGGCGGCATGGCCCGGAAGGGCCGTATCCGCCAGTGCGGTGCCATCGGCATCCCGCAGATGCAACTGCGCCGCGCCGCCGATACGTTCGACCTGGCCGCGCGTCACCAGTTCCGGGTGGCGTCCGCGGAACAGCCCGAATTTCAGCGAGGACGACCCGGCGTTCAGGACCAGCGCATGCGCCATCACCGCGTCCCCGTGATGCGGGCATGGTGCAGCGCCGCCACCGCGCAGGAGGCCAGCCGGGACATGTCATCGTCGGCGCGGCTGTTGAGGATGATCGGGACGCGCGCGCCCAGCACCAGCCCTGCCCCCTCGGCATGGCTGATGTAGGTCAGTTGCTTGGCCAGCATGTTGCCCGCGTCGATATCCGGCACCACCAGCACCTCGGCCCGGCCCGCAACCGGCGAGGAAATCCCCTTGGTCCGCGCGGCGGCGATGTCGACCGCGTTGTCCATCGCCAGGGGGCCGTCCACTAGCCCGCCGGTGATCTGCTTGCGCTCGGCCATCTTGGACAACAGAGCCGCGTCCACCGAGGATGGAATATCGGGATTCACCGTTTCCACCGCCGACAGCACGCCGACCTTGGGTTCCTCGATGCCGATGCTGATGGCCAGGTCGATGGCGTTCTGGACGATGTCCTTCTTGGCCTTCAGGTCGGGCGCGATGTTGATCGCCGCATCCGTCACCAGCAGCGGATGCGCCAGCCCGGGCACGTCCATCACGAAGACATGGGTAAAGCGCCGCCCGGCGCGCAGGCCGGTCTGCTTGTCCAGGGCCGCGCGCAGCAGGTCATCGGTGTGCAGGTGACCCTTCATCAGCGCCCCCGCCCGGCCCTCTGCCACCAGCGCCACGGCGCGGCGGGCGGCAGTGGCGTGGTCCGGTTCGGCCACGATTTCGACCCCGTCAAGGCTCTGCCCCAGCTCTGCCGCCGTGGCCCCGATCTTGTCCGGGCAGCCGACAAGGATCGGCGTGATCAGCGTCTGATCGCGCGCCAGCAGCGCCCCGCCCAGCGAGTTCGGCTCTTCGGGTGCGATCACCGCCGTCACCAGCGGCGGCAAGGGCGCGGCACGGGCCAGCAGTTTCTCAAAATGCCGATGACGCTGGACGATCAGCCCCGGCAGATCGTGGCTGGAATAGCTGATCTTGCGGCGCGGCGCCTCGACCTCTGCCACACCGGAGAGGATCAGCGCGCCATCCGCCGGACGCGTGACCTCTGTCGCAAGGGTCACGATGCCGGTCTGTTCATTGCGGTCGGTGACAATGACGCGGCTTTCCAGTTCGTCCCCGGCATGGGCGCGGTTGTGAAAGACAAGGCTTTGCGCGTGGTACAGCGTCCCGGCCCCCGGCAGCATGTTGCCCAACACCGCCGAGACCAGCGCGCCGACGAACATGCCGGGCGCCACGGCCTCGGGCGCACCGTCGCCATCGCCGTCCACGTTGAACACATGCATCGGGTTGTGATTGCCGGAGACATTGGCAAAGACGATCAGGTCGTCCTGCGTACACAGGCGCCGCAACGAGGCCGTGTCCCCCGGCTGCAACTCGTCGAATGTCCTGTTTTCAATCTTCATGGCCTGCAATCCCTTTCCTCGAACCGCCCACGGACCGGCCCAGACCTAGAGGAGGTGGCGCCCCGCGACATGACGCAAGTCAATACCGGCCCAATGTGACGGGAGTTTCCGCAGGCGCGCAACCAGAGGGGCACAGGAAAAAGGCCCGGCACATGTGCCGGGCCTTTTGACGGTTTTTCGCGATGACTTACCGCAAGTCCTCCGGCAGGAGGGCGTCGGGGAGGTTCTGGTAGCAGACCGGGCGCAGGAAGCGGCGGATGGCCAGGGTGCCGACCGAGGTCGCGCCGAAGTTGGTCGAGGCCGGGTAAGGCCCGCCGTGGACCATCGCGTCGGCCACCTCGACACCGGTCGGGAAACCGTTCACCAGCAGCCGCCCGGCCTTGCGCTCCAGCACCGGCATCAGGCGTTGCGCAAGCCCCGTGTCGCCCTCGTCCATGTGCAGGGTGCAGGTCAGCTGGCCCTCGAAACCGCGCGCCAGCTGCGCCATCTCGTCGGGGCCGGACACCCGCACGACAAGGCCCAGCGGGCCAAAGACCTCTTCGCCAAGCGCATGATCCTGCAGGTAAGTCTCGGCGTCCGTCTCGTAGAGATTGGGCGAGGCATTGCGCCCCTCGCTCTCCGTCGTCAGCACCGGGCGCACCGGGTTGCGGGTGTCGAAGCGCTGTTTACCGTTCTTATACGCATCGGCGATACCCTCGGTGAGCATGCACTGGGTCGTGACGCCCTTCAGCGCCTCGGCGGCGGCGCTGACAAAGGCGTCGCCGGCCTCTCCCATCTCGACCACGGCGATGCCGGGGTTGGTACAGAACTGCCCGGCGCCCATCGTCAGCGAGGCGGCCCAGCCTTCGCCGATCGCCGCGCCGCGGGCCTTCACGGCCTCGGGCAACAGGAACATCGGGTTGACGCTGCCCAGCTCGCCGAAGAAGGGGATCGGTTCGGGGCGCTGCGCGCAGAGGTCGAAAAGCGCCCGGCCCCCGCCCAGCGAGCCGGTGAAGCCCACGGCGCGGATCAGCGGGTGCTGGACCAGCGCCTGGCCCACGTCGCGCTTGCCGCCCTGGATCAGGCTGAAGGTGCCGGGGTGGACGCCGGTCTTCGTGATGGCCGCATGGATGGCCTCGGCGACGATCTCGCCGGTGCCGGGATGGGCCGAATGGCCCTTGACCACGACCGGGCAGCCCGCCGCCAGGGCGCTGGCGGTGTCGCCGCCGGCGGTGGAAAAGGCGAGCGGGAAGTTCGAGGCGCCGAAGACCGCGACCGGGCCGATCGGGCGCTG
>NZ_FMZI01000005.1 GCF_900101505.1 Antarctobacter albus | reverse complement strand
GCGGGCACCACCCGCGGCTTCGGCGAGGCCGAGTTCCGCCAGATCGCGGACTGGATCATCGAGGTCGTCGACGGCCTGGCCGCCAACGGCGAGGACAACAACGCCGCGGTCGAGGAAAAGGTCAAGGCTGAGGTCGACGCCCTCTGCAAACGGTTCCCGATCTATCCCGAGCTCTGAGGCCCCCCTTCCTTCCTCTAAGCCCGGAGATGGCGGATCACGATGGTATCGTGATCCGCCTTTTTTTGTCCCCGCCACATTTCTCTGATGAAGAAAAAAGAGAAAGGCCGCTGCGAAACACAACGGCCTTTCCGGTCTGGGGCGAGGGGGGACGCCTCAGATGTCGAGCGTGTGCTCGCGCTCCCAGCGGCTGAAGTGGGTCACGAAAGAGTTCCACTCCTGCTTCTTCATCTTGATGTAGGACGAGGAGAAATCCTCCCCCATCATCTTCTTCAGTTCCTTGTCCTTGTCATACTCGCGGATCGCGTCGAGCATGTTCAGCGGCAGCTTGGGTGCGCCCCGGACTTTGTGGCCTTCGGCGTACATGTCGATGTCGTGGCGCTTGCCCGGATCGGCCTTGGAGTGGATCCCCGACAGGCCCGCCGCGATGATCACCGCCTGCAGCAGGTAGGGGTTCACGGCGCCATCGGGCAGGCGCAGTTCGAACCGGCCGGGGCCGGGGACGCGGACCATGTGCGTACGGTTGTTGCCGGTCCAGGTCACGGTGTTGGGCGCCCAGGTGGCGCCGGACATGGTGCGCGGTGCGTTGATGCGCTTGTAGCTGTTGACCGTCGGGTTGGTGATCGCCGCCAGCGCGCTGGCGTGTTTCATGATTCCGCCAAGGAAGTGCTTGCCGCGTTCGGACAGGCCGACTTCACCGGTCTGGCCTTCGCCTTCGCCTGCGAAGACATTGACCTTGGCCGCGTCACCGGGCGCATCCCAGACCGAGATATGCGCATGGCATCCGTTGCCGGTCAGACCCTCGATGGGCTTGGGCATGAAGGTCGCGCGGTAGCCGTGCTTTTCGGCGACGGACTTGACCATGAACTTGAAGAAGGAGTGCTGGTCGGCGATCTTGAGGACGTCGTCGAACTCCCAGTTCATCTCAAACTGGCCATTGGCGTCTTCGTGGTCGGTCTGATAGGGCTTCCAGCCGAGATCGAGCATGTAGTCGCCAACCTCGCGCACCACGTCGTAGCGGCGCATCACTGCCTGCTGATCGTAGCAGGGCTTGGCGGCGGTATCGAAGGGGTCCGAGATCTTGTCGCCTTCCGGCGTCAACAGGAAGAATTCGGCCTCGATACCGGTCTTGACGTGCAGACCCTCTTCGGCGGCTTCGGCAATCAGGCGCTTCAGCACGTTGCGCGGGGCCTGTTCGACGGGCTTGCCTTCCATCACGCAGTCGGCGGCCACCCAGGCGACGTCGGGCTGCCAGGGCAGCTGGATGACGGAAGACGGATCCGGAACGGCCAGCATGTCGGGGTGTGCCGGTGTCAGGTCCAGCCAGGTCGCGAAACCGGCGAAACCGGCCCCGTCTTCCTGCATGTCGGCAATGGCCGCCGCAGGAACCAGCTTGGCCCGTTGTCCACCGAACAGGTCGGTGAAGGAGATCATGAAATACTTGACGCCGCGTTCAGCGGCGTAGGTGGCGAGGTCGATCTTTGCGTCCGGCGCGGCCTGATCTTTTGCCATTTTTGTCATCCTCTCTGTCCTATTGTCTCGCGATGGGCGTCATCTTGTTTGCGCGCCATCTTGTGAAGCGGCGCAGCCTCTTACAAGAGGCCGCGCCGTGTTGGTTCAGAAGCCGGGTTTGCCGGGGTACCATTCAGTGCCGGCGAGTGGAACGCGGGCCATTGCAGCCGCTTCCATCGTCAGCGCGCACAGGTCCTCGGGTTCGAGGTTGTGCAGGTTGTTGTGACCACAGGCACGGGCGATGGTCTGCGCCTCCAGCGTCATGACGCTGAGGTAGTTGCGCAGGTGCCGTCCGGCCTCGATCGGGTCGAGGCGCTTTTGCAGCTCGGCGTCCTGGGTGGTGATCCCCGCCGGGTCCTGGCCCTCGTGCCAGTCGTCGTAGGCGCCGGAAGTGGTGCCAAGCTTCTGGTATTCGGATTCCCAGCGCGGGTCGTTGTCGCCAAGAGCGATCAGAGCGGCGGTGCCGATGGCCACCGCGTCGGCGCCCAGGGCCATGGCCTTGGCCACGTCGGCGCCGGTGCGGATACCGCCGGAGACGATCAGCTGGACCTCACGGTGCACACCCAGGTCCTGCAGGGCCTGAACCGCAGGGCGGATGCAGGCCAGTGTCGGCAGGCCGACATGTTCGATGAACACGTCCTGGGTGGCGGCGGTGCCGCCCTGCATGCCGTCCAGAACGACCACGTCGGCGCCCGCTTTCACCGCCAGGGCGGTGTCATAGTAGGGGCGGGTGCCGCCGACCTTGACGTAGATCGGTTTTTCCCAGGCCGTGATCTCGCGCAGTTCGAGGATCTTGATTTCCAGGTCGTCCGGGCCGGTCCAGTCGGGGTGACGGCAGGCGGACCGCTGGTCGATGCCCTTGGGCAGGTTGCGCATCTCGGCCACGCGGTCCGAGATCTTCTGGCCCAGCAACATGCCACCGCCGCCGGGCTTGGCGCCCTGACCGACCACGACCTCGATCGCATCCGCCTTGCGCAGATCGTCGGGGTTCATCCCGTAGCGCGAGGGCAGGTACTGGTAGACCAGCTTGGAGGAATGCCCGCGTTCTTCTGGGGTCATGCCGCCGTCACCGGTCGTGGTCGAGGTGCCCGCCGCCGAAGCGCCGCGGCCCAGGGCCTCTTTCGCCGGGCCCGAAAGCGCGCCGAAGGACATGCCCGCGATGGTGATCGGAATGTCCAGCTCGATCGGCTTCTTGGCAAAGCGCGTGCCCAGAGTCACCTTGGTGTCGCATTTCTCGCGGTAGCCTTCGAGCGGATAACGCGAGACCGAGGCGCCGAGGAACAGCAGGTCGTCGAAGTGCGGGACCCGGCGCTTGGCGCCGCCGCCGCGGATGTCATAGATGCCGGTGGCCGCCGCGCGGCGGATTTCGGCGTTGATCGGGTTCGAGAAGGTCGCCGACTGGATGGGCATCGTCCGAGGGGGCGTCTTGTCCTTGATGTCTTTCACGCTCATGTCTCCCTCAATACGCGTTGTCGACTTTGAAGTTGTACAGCTGACGGGCCGAGCCGTACCGCTTGAACTCTTCAGGCTTGGCATCGCTTCCGGCACGGTTCAGCAGGTCGCGCAGGATTTCGATGTGTTCGGGGCGCATCTCTTTCTCGATGCAGTCCGCGCCCAGCGATTTCACAGAGCCGCGCACGAAGAGGCGCGCCTCGTAGATCGAGTCACCCAGGGCGTCGCCCGCGTCGCCGCAGACCACCAGGTTGCCCGATTGTGCCATGAAGGCGGACATGTGGCCGACGTTGCCGTGCACCACGATGTTGATCCCCTTCATGGAGATGCCGCAGCGCGACGAGGCGTTGCCCTTGATGACCAGCAGACCACCGTGGCCGGTGGCGCCGGCGTACTGGCTGGCGTCGCCTTCGATGACCACGGTGCCGGACATCATGTTCTCGGCGACACCGGGGCCGGCAGAACCGTGCACATGCACGGTCGCCTGCTTGTTCATGCCGGCGGTGTAGTAGCCGGTCGAGCCCTTGACGCTGACCTCGATCGGCGCGTCGAGGCCCACAGCGACGGCGTGGCTGCCGCGCGGGTTCACGATTTCCCAGCTGGTCTGGTTGGTGTCATTCGCCTGGGCATGCAGCGCGGCGTTCAGCTCGCGCAGGCTGTTGGCTTGAAGATCGTAGGTCTGCATCATGCCGCCTTCTTTTTCGGGTTGGGGGCCTGGTCGTGGGTCCAGAAGTAAACGGTCGCGGGTTCAGGTTCCCAGACGCGGGCGGTTTCGATGCCCGGCAGGTTCACCAGCGCCCGGTATTCAGAGCCGAAGGCCACGTATTGGTCGGTTTCCGCCATGACGGCGGGTTTGCAGGCAATCGGGTCACGGACGACGCCAAAGCCGTCCTTGGTGCCGACGACAAAGTTGAAGAAACCGTCGAGATCCTCGAGCGAGGCCTCGAGAGCTTCGCCCAGCGTCGCGCCGTTCTGCATCTTCCATGTCAGGTAGGCCGCGCCGACTTCGGTGTCGTTCTGGGTCTCGATATGGATACCCTCGCGCTGCAGCTTGCGGCGCAGCGAGTTGTGGTTCGAGAGCGAGCCGTTGTGGACCAGGCACTGGTCCGAGCCGGTGTTGAACGGGTGCGCGCCCAGTGTCGTCACCGCGGATTCGGTGGCCATGCGGGTGTGGCCGATGCCGTGGGTGCCCGACATCTTGGCGATGTCGAAACGCGCTGCCACGTCCTTGGGCAGGCCGACTTCCTTGTAGATTTCCAGCGTGTCGCCAAAGGACATCGCGCGGACCTCCGGAGCGATTTCGCGCAGGGCGGTACGGGCCTCCTCCGCTTTGCCGGCGGGGACCTGCAGAACCGCGTGGGTGTCGTTGCGGGTCAGTGTGACCTTGCCACCCAGGGCTGCGGCCATCTTGTCTGCGAGGCCGTCAAAGGCGGTGTCCGGGTCTTCGGCCTGGACGGTGAGTTTCGAGGCCGAGGTGTCCTCGGCGCCATAGATCGCGATCCCGGCGCTGTCGGGGCCGCGGTCGGTCATGGTGATCAGCATATCGGTGAGCAAGGCACCCAGCTGGGGCTCTAGCGCCTTGTCCTTCAGGAACAGTCCGACAATTCCGCACATTCTGGTGTCGCTCCACTTTCTTGATTCTACCCGGTTCGGGCTGACCGGTTCAGGCTAGCACCGGAAAAGCGATGCCGCAACTAAGATGAAAAAATTTTTCCTGAGAGGCAAGGGCGGGCGATGTGCCCGCCCTTGCCGGACTCGTGATCAGTACCGTTCGACGCTTTGCTGGACCTTTTCATGGTCCAGGGCGCGTTTCTTGGCGCGTTCCAGGTGTTCGCTTTCCCGCACGAACTGGATGCGGTGCCAGCCCAGCCAGAAGATCACGCCAAGCGCGACCATCAGCATTTCCGACCCCTGGAAGGGGTAGATCGGACCAACATCCGCCAGGTCTACGGCCCAGCTTTCGTAACCAATCGAGGACATAGTGGACGCTCCTTATTCTGCGGGGGTGAGTTTGGTGGCCAGGTGGGCCTTGTCGGCCTCGATGATGGCCTCCTTGGCCTCCTCGTAGGCATGGTGTTCGGCGTAATCGAGACCTTCAAGCTCGACCTCCTCGGGAATGCGCAACACGCCCATCGCTGCCTGAATTTTGGACACGGCGAAGGCGGGCAGGAACCCGAGACCGAAGAACATGATCATGGCGCCGATGAACTGCCCCAGCGGGTTGACGGTGGCGTAGCCTTCATAAGGCGAAGACGGCGCGCCCCAGAGGACAAAGCCCGCGATGATCAGGCCCACGAAACCGGCATAGCCATGTACTGCGACGGCGCCGACGGCATCGTCCAGCTTGAACCGGCGTTCGACCCAGAAGTGCAGGCGATAGACGATGACCACGCCAACGGCGGCGATCAGCATCGCCTGTACCGGGTGATAGAGGTCGTTGCCCGCGGAGGCGGTGATCACCCCGGCAAGACCGCCGGAGAAGGTCCAGAAGGCATCGCCCTTGGACACCACGTAAGCCGCCATCAGGCCGCCAGAGAGGGACATCAGGAAGTTGAAGGTGATGCCGGACAAGGACGTCGGCGCCAGGTAGATGTTGGTGGCCGTCCAGGTGGTGCCGGTGATCTGGCCGCCGATACCTTCAGGAGAAATCACGGGCACGTTGCAGGCCGCGTAGAAACCCCAGAAGCCGGTGTAGATCAGGAAGATCCCGATGGTGAGCATCCAGGGATTGTGCGGGGGAATGTCGCGCGGCGTGCCGTCCTTGGCGAACTTGCCGATGCGCGGACCCAGAACAGCGATCACGCCCAGTGCGTATCCGCCCGCAATCGCGTGAATCACCCCGGATGCATAGGCATCGTGATAGCCGAGGAATTTCACCATCCAGCCATCATAGTGCCAGCCCCAGGCCGCATCGATGATCCACCAGACAGAGCCGATCAGCACCGCATGCACCCAAAGGGCCGAGGAGCGGATGCGTTCGATCACGGCACCCGACACGATCGAGGCTGCCGTCCAGGAGAACAGCAGGAAGGCTGCCCAGAACACACCGGTGATTCGGTCTGCGGCGTTCGGGCCCATCGTCTGTGCCCAGGGCAGGTTGCCAGAGCCCATCTCGTGGTTGAGCCCGCCGAAGAAGGGGAACATCGGGAAGGCCCAGTAGATCCACCAGCCGAAAAAGAAGAACGTGACTGTAACCAGCGGGATCACCATCACGTTTTTCATGAGCGTGTGCATATGGTTGCGCCGGCGGCTCGCGCCGACCTCGTACATGCAGAACCCGACGTGAATCAGGAACATGAAGACCACGGTCACCCAGTAGTAGAACTCGGTGAACACCGTGGTCAGGGCGTTCAGGTTGCCATCCATTATTTATCTCCCTGTGTGTTGGATTTTGATTTTGGTGCAACTTATTTTACCAATGGGAAGCGAATCTCATTCATCATGTCAAATTTATTTCACTCGCAGGGTAGATTTGTGTCAGTCTTACCCTATGGTCGTTCCGGCTATCATGCTTGTGATGCGTTTCCCGTCAGGAAAATAATCTTAACACAGGTATTGATTTTTTCCGGAGGATCGGTCTCAATATCTCCAAACCTAAGAGTCAGGGAGACAAGGAATGGCGATCATCTACAGGACGTCGGCGCTGGCTCAGCGTCATGCGGAAATCGGTGGTGAACTGGAAGATTGGAACGGCATGGGAACCGCCTGGTTCTATGACCACTCCGACGAACGCGCCAAGGCAGACTACGAGGCGGTGCGCACCAAGGCCGGCCTTATGGATGTGTCGGGCCTCAAGAAGGTTCACCTCAGCGGTCCGCACGCGGCGGCCGTGATCGACCGCGCCACCACCCGCAACGTGGACAAGCTGATGCCGGGCCGCGCGGTCTATGCCGCGATGCTGGACGACCGCGGCCTGTTCATCGACGACTGCGTGATCTACCGCGTCTCGGTCAACTACTGGCTGCTGGTGCACGGCACCGGGACCGGCCACGAAAGCCTGGCAATGGCCGCCTACGGCAAGAACGTCTCGATGATCTTCGATGATGACCTGCACGACATGTCGCTGCAGGGGCCGGTGGCCGTGGACTTCCTGGAAAAACACGTCGCGGGCATCCGCGACCTCGCATATTTCGGGATCATCCAGACCAAGCTGTTCGGCAAGCCGGTCATGATTTCGCGCACCGGCTACACCGGCGAGCGCGGCTATGAAATCTTCTGCGAGGGCCGCCACGCGATCGAGCTGTGGGATGCCATCCTCGAAGACGGCAAGGACATGGGTATCCGCCCGGTCCAGTTCTCGACGCTCGACCTGTTGCGGACCGAAAGTTACCTGCTGTTCTACCCGGGCGACAACTCGGAAACCTATCCCTTTGCCGATGGCAGCGCCTGCGGCGACTCGCTTTGGGAACTGGGGCTGGAATTCACCGTCTCCCCTGGCAAGAAGGGCTTCCGCGGCGCCGAGAACCACTATGCGCTGGAAGGCAAGGAGCGGTTCAAGATCTACGGTGTCCGCCTCGAAGGCACCACTGCCGCGGACGAGGGCGCCGAACTGCTCAAGGACGGCAAGCCGGTCGGTGTCGTGACCTACGGCATGCGGTCGGACCTTTTCGACCACACGGTCGGGATCGCGCGGATGCCGGTCGACTGTGCGGTTCCCGGAACCAAGATGACGGTGCGCAACGCGGATGGCACCGAAATCCCCTGCGTCGCCGAAGAAATGCCCTTCTACGACAAGGACAAGAAAATCCGCACCGCCAAGGGCTGACGCCCGGCCATGCAGAAGGCGCGACCCCCGGGCCGCGCCTTTTTGCCACCAAGAATCCCAAGGGAGACACGGCAGCATGTCGAAGTTCCAATTCCCCGAAAGCATCCGGAGCCGGCCTGTCTATGGCACGCTTGAACCGCGACCGGGCAAGGCGCATCTGATGATCGCGGATGCCGAGGGCGCCGAGGCCCTGCTGGACCTCGCGGCGCAGGACGCGTCGATCTTTCGCGCGGCGCATATCATCTATATCCCCAAGGCCACGGGTGAGACCTATGTCGATCGCCTGAAGGCTCTGGAACCGGCGCAGTTCTATGTCGGCCCGACCTACGAGGCCTCTGTCCAGCGCATCCGCCGGGTGCTCTCGGACGCCCACATGGGTCTGCAGGTCTACCTGACCGGGACCGAGGGGCTGATGGGACAGGCCCAGAACGAGGCGATGACCGCCGGCATCCCGCATTCCGCGATTCAGACCGAACATCGCGGATCGGTCGCGCGTCGAATGCAGTGCGTGCACTGCAAGGGAATCACCGAGGACGTGATGACCGATCCCTTCGTCTGTTCGCATTGCGGGCTGAACCTGTTCGTGCGCGATCACTATTCGCGCCGGCTGGCTGCCTTCCAGGGCGTCCGGGTGGACGCCGAGGATCCCGGAAACGTGCCCGAACCCGTGGAGCTATACAAATGAGTGCTGCCCCCCAGAAAGCCAAGGCAGGCGCCGAGAAGATCGAGGTCGAGGTCAGCGCCATTGTCCCCCTGAACGATCTGGTCACCCGGTTCGAATTCACGCGCCGTGACGGTTTGCCCTTCCCGCCGTTCTCGGCGGGCGCGCATACCGTGGTCGAGATGAACGACGACGGCCGCACGCGGCTCAATCCCTATTCGCTGATGTCCGATCCGGCGGATTCCTCCAAATACGCCATCTCCGTCCGGCGCGATGATGAGGGCCGTGGCGGCTCGCTCTTCATGCACCGGAAGGTCAAGGTCGGCGACGCGATGACGATCACCTATCCGGTGAACCTGTTCCCGCTGGACCTGCGCGGGCGCAAGCATGTCTTTCTTGCCGGCGGCATCGGCATCACGCCTTTCATGGCTATGATCGCGCACCTGGAACGGATGGGTGGCGCCTGGGAGCTGCATTACGCCTGCCGCAGCGAGGCCTTGGGCACCTATGTGGACGAGCTGACGTCGCGCCATCCGAACAAGGTGCATGTCTACTACGACGACAAGAAACAGGCCATCGCGCTGGAGGATCTGCTGGATGGTCAGCCGCTGGGCACGCATGTTTACGTTTGCGGGCCGCAGGGCATGATCCAGTGGGTGCACAAGACCGCTGCCGCGCATGGATGGCCGGATGAGAACGTGCATTCCGAGGAATTCCTGGCCCCGCAGCCCGGCAAACCCTTCGAGGTGCGCCTGTGCAAGTCCGACATCGTCATCCAGGTAGGCGAACACGAAAGCCTGCTGGAAGCAATCGAACGCTGCGGCGTCGAGGCGCCCTTCCTCTGTCGCGGCGGTGCCTGCGGTCAGTGCGAGACCGATGTCGTCGAGGCGGATGGCGAGTTCATCCACCGCGATCACTGGCTGGATGATGACGAACATGCCAGCGGCAAGAAGATCATGCCCTGCGTCAGCCGCTTTGTCGGCAAGACGCTGGTTCTGGACCGATAGGGGGAGCGACCATGACGATTCAATTCAACGAAGAGACCTTCCGCGACGATTATTCGTTCCGGAATTCGGACTGGGCCATCAAGCGCTTTCCGTTCCCGTTCCACGAAGACAGCTACATGTATTCGGTGAACATGGAGCAGCACCGGGGCGGGCCAGAGGGGTCGGTCTACGAAAAGCGGTTCGACGTCGACGAGCATTACGTTTCGGAAATGCGGGACCGGGCCATCGTCCTGGCCGACGATCCGCTGCGTTGCCAGTCTCTGCCGCATATGACGCTGGCCGGCTGGGACACGCTGGAACTGATCATGGTGTCCAAGTCCGAGGACTACCCGGACCTGTTCGAGCTGCACCGCGACGGCAATCGCTGGCGCTGGATCAACAAGCCGATGGGCATCGACCATACCTTTACCTTCCTCGACGAGACGACACTGCCCTGCGGGCCTTTGGAGTACATCACGCGGCAGGCGCAGGGCGATTACGCGGTGCTCGATCAGCGTAACGACATGCTCTACATGGACGCGGGCATGATCACGACCCAGGCGGACTGGAGCCTGGATTTCGACATCGGCATGGATTTCTTCGAGTGGCACGCACCCGTGCCGCTGGCGCATGAGATGGGGATCTTCAAGCGGGCGCTGAAATTCCTGCTCAACATCCAGCAGGGCGCCCCGGCGCGGCGGCTGAACTGGACCATGACGGTCAACCCGCTGCTGGATACCAGCCCCGAGAACTATCACAAATGGGGTGTGCAGAAGACGACCCTGACACCGGAAAACATCGGGTCCAAGCAGCACTTGCGTGTCGAACTGCAGACCTTCTACCGGCTGCCGCGCTCGAACGCGCTGCTGTTCCCGATCCGCTGCTACCTGATCGCCTTCCAGGACATCGTGAGTATTCCGAAATGGGGGCGCCGCCTGCACCGGGTGATCCGCGACCTGCCCGAGGAACTGGCGACCTATAAGGGGTTCATCGACAACCGTCCGATGATGCTGGACTATCTCAGCCAGTATGATGACGGCCTGCCGACCTCGCCCGGTGTCTGGCCTGATCTCGACACCGAACCGCCACTGCAAAAGTGACAGGGAACGGAAAAGCCCCCGCACTGCGGGGGCTTTTTGCGTCACCGGGCCCGGTGATCAGGTCTTTTGCGGATAGCAGATGATCGAGAGATAGCGCGCCGGAAGTTCAATCAGCACCTCGGGACCATGCGGTGCGTCGGCGTCAAAGAACAGCGTATCGCCCGGTTCCAGCGGGTAGTGCTGGTTGCCGTGCAGGTAGCCCAGCTTGCCCTCCAGCATGTAGATCATCTCGATCCCGTCGTGCTGGAAGGTCTTGAAGGTGTCGGATTCGGTGTTCAGCGTGATGAGGTAGGGTTCGACGATCACGCCGCTGGAGTTCGACCCGATATGACCAAGGAGGTTGTACTGATGGCCTGCGCGGGTGCCGGCCCGTTCGATTTCCAGACCCTCGCCAGCCTTGGTATGCACGGCTTCGCGGCGTTCCTCGTAGCCCTTGAAAAAGGCGGTCAACGGGACCGAGAGGGCATTGGCCAGTGTCTGCAGGGTTGTCAGAGAGGGCGAGGTGTTGCCATTCTCGATTTTGGACAGCATCCCGATGGACAGGTCGGTCAGCCGGGACAATTCCGCGACCGTGATCCCCTGTTGCTTGCGATAGGCCCGGACTTCACGACCGATGGCGACCTCCAGTACCTTCTCTCGTTCCTCGCGCAGGCTGTGCGGATCCTGGATGAGCTTGGTCATGGTTTTCGACGACTCTACATTCATGCGGTCTCTCTGGATTTAGCCTCAAATTCCGGTCACTTGTATATGGTCTTAGTGTAGCGAAAATTCACTCCATTGCAAAAAAATATTCCTGTGGTTAAAAATTGGTCGGATTGGTCGGAGATTGGTTCTGATGACGAAGAAGATCGGCTTCCTCCTGTTCCCGGGATTCCCGATGGCCTGCCTGACATCGGTGATCGAACCCCTGCGCGCCGCGAACGAGATTTCGCGCACCACCGCCTTTGAATGGACACTGGTGGCCGAAGCGCCCCAGGCGGTGCAGTCCAGCGCGGGCATCCCGTTTGAGCCACAGACATTGCTGGAAGACGTAGATGAGGTGGATTACCTGCTGTTGCTTTCAGCGCCGGCAGTCAAGTTTGCCGACCCGCGCAGCGCGGCACATCTGCGACGGCTTGGGCGGCACGGCTGCACGCTGGGCGCGATCAGCGGGGGGGTCTTTCCGCTGGTCCGAAGTGGTGCGGTCCCGGGCGAAAGACTGTCCGTGCATTGGTGCTATGAGGCGGCTTTTGCCACCGAGTTTCCGGACATTCCCCACAGCGACGAGGTCATCGAGGTGTCACGACGTTGCGTCACGGCCTCTGGCGCGGCCGCGGCCTTTGACTTGGCGCTGGGCTTCATCGACGCGGCATTGGGCGGTCATGTGGCGACAGAGGTGGCCTGCTGGTTCCAGCATCCGATGATGCGCAAGATCGGGGTCAAGCAATCGGTGCCGGTGCATCTGACCGGCAGCATCCAAGATGACCTTTCGCCCATCGTGTCCCGCGCGATCGAGGTCTTTGCCGCCGACATGACGACGCCTGTCTCGGTCGCCGAGCTGGCGGAAAGGCTTGATATTTCGCCCCGTCACCTTGAACGCAGCTTCAAACAGGCGACGGGGCAGAACCCGACCACCTATTTTCGCTGGCTCAGGATGCAAGCGGCCCGGCAGATCGTCATGTATACCAACGATGCGGTGGCCGATGTAGCGGCGGCGGTGGGCTATGCCAGCGCCAAGCATTTTACCCGTCACTACCGGGCCGAATACGGGCTGAGCCCGCAGGAAGATCGCAAGCGGATCAACCTTTACAGAACCGAGGGCAACCGTCCGGTGCCCTCGGTCTGATCCGTTCAGAATACCGACCGGCAGGCGGTGATCAACGCATGATGCAGAGATCCGGCAGAACTGCGCGGGCCGATCACCGACAGGGTGCGGGCATCGCGCGCAAGTACGAAACAGCCTAGGTGGTCGATGGTGGTGCGCTGCACCTCGCCGCCTTGCCAGTTGGCCAGGTCGACGGCGCAAAGCCGTTCCATCACTGCCGGGTGGTCTTCTCCCTTCAGGTCAAAGCGGCACCAGGCGTCGGTCTGTTCGGTCACGCTGGCATCGGTGCCAAAGGCCGCGACCAGCCGATGGGCCAGATCCTCGTGGGTGCTGATGGGCGCCTCGACCATCCATTGATCCGGGCCTGTCCAGAAGGCGGTCAACATGTCGCCTGCATGGCGTGACGGGGCGGGGGCCTCGGCCCCGATCAGCTCGCCCAGCGTCTTGCGAGTGGCCTCCTCGGACCCCAGCCTTGCGGCGACCGAGGCCAGGGCGACTGAAGTGATCTCGGTCAGGGTGAGCGGGCCGATATTGTCGACGCGCGGGTCGACGGCGCCAAGCGGGGTGATGGGTTTCAGATCATGCACGGAGACGTTCCCCCTCTGGGTCGACGAAATGGGCGCTGACGACTTCGACATCGTGGTCGACCCCGGTCAGCGGACTGACAAGGCGCACGACCTCGCCCAGGCGGGTGTCGCCGGATTTCAGGTAGCCGATGCCGATGTGACAGCCCAGGTTGGGCGAGTAGCAGGCCGACGTGATATAGCCTTGGTCGTGCGCCGCATCGACGGGCGTGCCCTTCGTCATCAGGTGCGCACCGGCAGGAACCTTGTGTTCCGCGTTGACCGGCTTGAAACCGACCAGCTTCAGCGCGTCCTCCTCGTTCAGGCCGGGGCGTTCCGACAGGGTCGACCCAATCGAGTCCTTCTTCTTGGACACCATGCGGCCCATGCCGAGGTTGAAAGCGGAGGTGGTTCCGTTCAGCTCATTGCCCGCAGCGTGGCCCTTTTCGATCCGCATGACGGACAGCGCCTCGGTGCCGTAGGGAGTCACGTCGAACTCCTTGCCCTCCTTCATCAGCCGGCGCATCAGCGCGTCGCCATAGCGGGTCGGCACCGCGATCTCGAAGGCCAGTTCGCCCGAGAAGGAGATCCGGAACAGCCGCGCCCGCAACCCGCCACAGACCGTGATCTCGCCACAAGCCATGAAGGGGAAGCCCTCGTTCGAGATGTCAAATTCGGGGTCGACGATCTTTTGCAGCAGCTTGCGCGAGTTGGGGCCGGCGACGGCGTATTGCGCCCAGGCCTCGGTGGTCGAGATCAGCTGCACGTCCATGTCCGGGTACAGGCACTGGCGCACGAATTCCATGTGCCGGAAGACCGGAACGGCATTGGCCGTGGTGGTCGTGACGACAAAGTGATCCTCGGCCAGGCGACCGGCGGTGCCGTCGTCCATCGCGATGCCGTCTTCGCGCAGCATCAGGCCATAGCGTGTCTTGCCCACGGCCAGCTTGGCAAAGCCGTTGGCATAGATCTTGTTCAGGAACTCGGCCGCGTCGGCGCCCTGGACGTCGATCTTGCCCAGCGTGGTACAGTCGCAGACTCCGACCGATTTCCGGGTCTGCAGGACCTCGCGGTCGACGCTTTCGCGCCAATGGGTTTCACCGGGTTTCGGGAACCATTGCGCACGCAGCCACATGCCGACCTCGACAAAGACGGCGCCCTGTTCCTCGGCCCAGTAGTGGCTGGGGGTCTTGCGGACCGGGCGAAAGTCCTTGTCCCGCGACCGACCGGCCAGCACGCCGATGGCGGTGGGGGTGTAGGGCGGGCGGAACATGGTGGTGCCGACCTCCGGGATCTGCTTGCCCGCGACCTCTGCCATGATGGCCAGACCGGCGATGTTCGAGGTCTTGCCCTGGTCCGTGGCCATGCCCAGCGTCGTGTAACGCTTGAGGTGCTCGACCGAGGTAAAGTTCTCCTGATGCGCCAGTTTCACGTCCTTTGCGGTCACGTCGTTCTGCTGGTCGACCCAGGCGCGCTTGGCGCCTTTGACGTGCCAGAAGGGGGCGACGCGCACCGGCGCGTCCTCGGCGCCCGGCAGGTCGGGGCGGGTGACGGTCAGGCCAAGGTCGCCAAGGGCAGTGGCCGCCGCGTCCTGGCCCGAGCTGAGCGCCGCATGGGTGCTGAAGGCCCCATTGGCGGCGCCCGCGGGGATCAGGCCGGTCGGCATTGTGCCGCCGGGCACAAAGGCGCAAAGCGTCTCGTCCCATTGCGGGCGTCCGCGCTGATGACAGGTCATGTGAACGTTGGGATTCCATCCACCGGAAACACCCAGGCCATCGACAAAGAGCGTCCGCGTGCCGCCGTTCGACAGCTTCACATCAACGGATTTCAGCCCGAGCCGCCCTTTGGTGTCGATCACCTGGGCACCGGAGAGGATCTCGTAGTCCGGGGTCACTCCGGCGTCGGGGCGGGTGTCGATCACCGTGACCTTGACGCCCTTGGCGTGCAGGTCGGCGGCAGTACGGTGGCCGTCGTCGTTGTTGGTGAAGACGGCCACGGCCTTGCCCGGTGTCGCCGCCCAGCGGTTGGCATAGCTGCGCATGGCCGAGGCCAGCATGATGCCGGGCCGGTCGTTGTTTTCAAAGACGATGGGCCGTTCCGTGGCCCCGGCAGAGAGGATCGTGCGCTTGGAATAGATGCGCCACAGGATCTGCCGGGGTTTTCCGGCGGCGGGTTCCGCCAGGTGATCGCTGACCCGCTCGACCATGCCATAGATACCGTGATCGAAGGCGCCGATCACGGTGCTGCGCGGCATGACCCGCACGTTGGGCATGGCTTGCAGGCGGGCCACCGTCTGCGCGGCCCAGGTCACGCCGTCCTCGTCCGCCAGCAGGCCGTTTTCCGCGTTCAGCCGGCCGCCCAGCAGGAAATCCTCGTCGGCGAGGATCACGCGGGCGCCGGATTCCCCGGCTGTCAGCGCGGCTGCAAGACCGGCAGGACCCGCGCCTATGATCAACACGTCACAATGCAGGAAACCCTTGTCATAGCAGTCCGGGTCCGGTTCATGCGCCAGCGTGCCAAGGCCCGCGGCGCGGCGGATCATCGGCTCGTAGAGCTTTTCCCAGAAGGCGGCGGGCCACATGAAGGTCTTGTAGTAGAACCCGGCGGCAAAGAAGGTCGACAGCCGGTCGTTGATCGCCATCGCGTCAAACTTCAACGACGGCCAGCGGTTCTGCGAATTGGCGGTCAACCCGTCGAAGAGTTCCGCCGTGGTGGCGCGGGTGTTCGGCTCTTTCCGGGCGCCGCTGCGCAACTCGACAATGGCATTCGGCTCTTCAGAACCGGCGGTCAGGACGCCGCGCGGGCGGTGGTACTTGAAGGACCGGCCCATCAGGCGCACGCCGTTTGCCAAGAGTGCCGAGGCCAGCGTATCCCCGGCATAGCCGCCGTAGCGCTTGCCGTCGAAGGTGAAGGACATGGGCCTGTTGCGTTCGATCAGGCCGCCGTTCAGTCGGTTCTTGTCACTCATCTGGAGCGCCCCTCGGCCCGCGCGACATCGCGCGCCAGCTCTACCTTGGTGATTTCATGTGTGGTGGTGTCGCGGGTCACGACCAGCCAGGACCGGTCGCCCTGTTCGTGGAACCACAATTCGCGGTGCAGGCCCGCCGGGTTGTCGCGCAAATAGCCGTAGTCGGTGAACTGTGCGACTGCGTCGTCCGCCTGCCAGTCGGGGCGGTGGATCAGCCTCGCGTCGCCCTTGTAGACGAATTCGGCAGCGTCGCGGGGGCCAAGGATTGGGTGGTTTATCAGCATGTCCGGTCCTCGCTCAGTGCAGGTTGGGCTGGTTGCCCATGCCCTTTTCGTCGATCATGTGGCCGGTGGCGAAACGATCGAAGCGATAGGCGGTGGCAGTCTTGTGCGGGGTGTCGGTGGCCAGCAGATGCGCATAGGCATAGCCCGAGGCCGGGGTGGCCTTGAAGCCGCCGTAACACCAACCGCCGTTGAAATAGAGCCCGTCGATATGGGTGCGGTCGATGATGGGCGAGCCATCCATCGACATGTCCATGATCCCGCCCCACATCCGCAACAGGCGCGCACGGCCCAGGTTGGGGAAGATCGCCATGCCGCCTTCGCAGACATCCTCGACCACCGGCAGGTTGCCGCGCTGCGCGTAGGAATTGTATCCGTCGAGGTCGCCGCCGAAGACCAGGCCGCCCTTGTCGGACTGGCTGCAATAGAAGTGGCCGGCGCCGAAGGTGATTACCCCAGGGAGGAGGGGTTTCAAACCTTCGGACACAAAGGCCTGCAGGACGTGGCTCTCGATCGGAAGCCGCATCCCGGCCTTCTCCATCAGCCGCGAGGAGGAGCCCGCGACACAGGAAGCGACCTTGCCCGCGCCGATGAAACCGCGCGAGGTCTCGACACCCTTGCAGGTGCCATTCTCGATCCGGAAGCCGGTGACTTCACAGTTCTGGATGATGTCGACGCCGCGCCGGTCGGCAGCGCGGGCATAGCCCCAGGCCACCGCGTCGTGGCGGACCGTGCCGCCGCGATGCTGGGCCAGCCCGCCCTTGATCGGGAAACGGGCGTTGTTCACGTTCAGGAAGGGGTAACGCTCGACGATCTGGGCTGTGCTCAGCAGTTCGGCGTCCGCGCCGTTCAGGATCATCGCGTTGCCGCGCCGGATGAAGGCATCGCGCTGGGCGTCCGAATGGATCAGGTTCAGGATGCCGCGCTGGCTGACCATGGCGTTGTAGTTCAGGTCCTGCTCCAGCCCTTCCCAAAGCTTCAGAGAGAATTCGTAGAAGGGCTCGTTGCCGTCGAGCAGGTAGTTGGAGCGGATGATCGTGGTGTTTCGGCCCACGTTGCCACCGCCGATCCAGCCCTTTTCAAGCACCGCGATACGGGCCTGTTTGAACTCCTTGGCGAGATAGTAGGCCGTGGCGAGGCCATGCCCGCCGCCGCCGATGATGACGTAGTCATATTGCGCCTTTGGCGTGGCATCGCGCCAGGCCGGACCCCAGCCGCGATGGCCGGTGAGCGCTTCCTTGATGACCTTGAACCCTGAGTAGTGCATAGATTCGGACTCCTTTGGTCCATCTTCCGTCATAGTTAGCTGGGAGTCGCTGCCCCGATCAGACGAAAATGGGCACAAATCGGACATGGGGCATCAAATCTGTCGCCGATGGTTGCATAAGACGCAATCCTTGTTGGGAAAATAATTTTCCCCAAGGTGCATTTTGGGCCAAAAGAGCTTTTGAAATGTGCATCCGGCGCCCTGCGGAGGTGTCACGGGCGTTCCTGACAGGGGAGGGGCGGTATATCGGACATGAAAATGCCGGGAACACGCAGGGCATGGCCCGTTGTGATCCCGGCGCAGGGGCTGCGGTTCGTCGCGACGGGAGCGAAATGCGCCGCGTGCCGCAGGTCGGTCCGGGGCTCGGAGCCCCGGAGGCCATTCGCATCAGTTGCGCAGGTAGACTTCCATGCTGTCGTCCAGCGCGTCTTTCCAGGGCGTGTGGTGCACGGGCGCCATCGTTCCCGTCATCACCGACTTGTAGCGGTTGTTGCGGAAGCCCATGATGTCCTCTGCCTTGTGCTTCTTCCACTCGTAGAAGGCCTGGCAGGCACCGTCGATGTCGAAGCTGGGATAGTCGGTTTCGGCCACCAGTTCCTCGATGTAGTCGGCCTGATAGCGGATCGCGTATTTCACGTCGTCATCCGCCTCTTCGCGGGTCTCGCGTTCCTTCACGTCTGCCATCATCTCGTCCTTCGAGACCTTGGACAGGTCGATCTTGCCGAGGATCGCGTCACGCACCCACCATGCCTGTGCGTCGAACATGTTGAAGGTGAACCACTGGTCCTGCATCCCCAGGTAGAACATCTTGGGGTTGTGAACATAGACCACGCCCTTGTAGAGGTCCGCGCTGGCCAGGCGGTTCGCGGTTTTCAGGCGCAGGTCGTCCGGCAGGAAGTTGAAGTAGTGCTTGTAGCCGGTGCAGAGGATGATTGCGTCCACGTCGCGCGTGGTGCCGTCCGAGAAGTAGACTGTGTTGCCGTCCACCTTTTCCATCGCCGGCTTTTCTTCCCAGTTGTCGGGCCATTTGAAGCCCATCGGCGCGCTGCGATAGCAGGAGGTGATCGACTTGGCGCCATATTTCCAGCACTGCGACCCGATGTCCTCGGCCGAGTAGGAGGAACCGACGACGAGGATGTCCTTGCCCGAGAATTCGCGCGCGTCGCGGAAGTCATGCGCATGGACCAGTCGGCCGTTGAACGATTCGAAACCCTCGTAGTAGGGCACGTTCGGGGTCGAGAAGTGGCCAGAGGCGCAGATCACGTGATCGAAGTCCTCGGAGTAGACGTGGTCCTTGGCGTGGTCATGGACCGTGACCGTGAACATGCCGGTGTCGGCGTTGTAGTTGACCCAGCGCACGGCGGAATTGAAGCGGATCCAGTCACGCACGCCGGCCTTCTTCACCCGGCCTTCGATATAGTCGAAGAGAACGGCGCGCGGCGGATAGGACGCGATCTGCTTGCCGAAGTGCTCCTCAAAGGAATAATCCGCGAATTCAAGACCTTCCTTGGGGCCGTTGGACCAGAGATAGCGATACATCGAGCAGTGGACCGGCTCGCCGTTTTCGTCCAGCCCGGTCCGCCACGTGTAGTTCCACAGGCCGCCCCAGTTGTCCTGTTTGTCAAAGCAAACGATCTCGGGGATCTCTTCGCCCTTGTCCGCGGCGGACTGGAATGCGCGAAGTTGGGCCAGTCCGGACGGGCCCGCTCCGATGATCGCGACGCGTTTCTTGGTCATATCTGTCTCCCATGTCTGACAGGCATCAATTGGTTCTTTTTGGTTGAACCAAATCTGGCCATTGATCAGGGGTCCTGTCAATAATTTTTCACATCAGGCAACAAATTTCCCGTCAGATAAAGAAAATCATGTTTTGAGATAGGCGGTTTGAGTGGTAGCAATTGGTATGCTCAACTCCAGCTTCGCTCACCGTATCGCCGTGACATCCATGTTTCCCTCCGACCGGGTGGGCATGAACGAGCCTGTCAGCATCGGTTTCCTGGCCCCATTGAGCGGTCCCGTCAGTTCCTGGGGCTTGCCGGGGCTCAATGGCGTGCGGCTTTGGGCGGAATGGTTGAACAAGGCCGGCGGCATCCTGATCGGCGGCCGCAGGTACCCGTTGCGAATCGTCCCCTTCGATTGCGGGTACGAGCCTGAACGGGCGATGGAGGGCGCGCGTCATCTGGTGCTGAGCGAGCAGGTCAAGCTGCTGATGATGCTGGGCGGGGATACCTTCACCCCGCTGCGCAACTTCCTGACGGAAAATCGAGTCCTGACATCGACCCTTTTGCCCAGCGACCTGTCACCGGACACGCGCTATCTGATCGCGCCGTCAGAGGTGCACCCGGTTTACAACGTGACCGGGGTGGAGTGGCTGGCCAAGAACGAACCGCATCTGCGGCGCATTGCGATTTGCAGCCAGAAGGACGCGCTGGGCCTGCCGTCGACCGCGACCTATCGCGCAGCCTTCGAGGCCGAGGGCCTGCCAGTGGTCAAGGACATCCAGTACGATCCCGAACAGACCGACGTGGCCGAAATCGTCGGGCCGATGCTGGAGGCGGAACCGGACGTCCTGTGCTGGTGCACCAGCTACACGCCAATGGTGCACGCGATGACGGAATACGCCTATGAGAAGGGGTTCAAGGGGCGCATCCTGTCCTGCACTCTGGACAACTACGAACGCATCGTGGCCCGGACCTCCGAGAGTTTCATGGAAGGATCGCTGTTCCAGTTCCCGGATTTCGACGACCCGAAACTGGCGCGCAAGGCGTTCTTCTTCAACAAGCCGAGTGCCTTCTTCAAGGAATACAACAGCCGCTACCCGGGGACCTGGAGCGCGGTGAGTTGGGAATATGTTGCCATCCTGGAAATCTGGCACGCGGCAGTGGAAAAGGTGGCCTCGGTTCACCCGGTCTCTGTCCTGACCACGATGAAACAGATGGAGCCGGTCACTCATGCCTTTGGCCCCGCGCGCTGGTGGGGCGAACATATGTTCGGCATCAACAATGCCCTGATCGGGGACTGGCCGGTGGTACGTCTGCGCGAAGGCCGGGCCCGGATCGCCGAGTTCCTGTCCGTCCCCGACTGGCTGGAACGCCACGAAGAGCTGCTTCGCGACCACATGGGCCGGGTTGGCCAGCTCTGGCAGCAGCGGGTCGAGATGGGCGAAATTCAGACCGGACTGACGGCGCGCGAGATCATCGACTGACGGGGCGGGGGCGTCGCGACGGTCAACCCTCGTGCAGGAACAGCTTTTGTTCTTCCACCAGGTGCAGCTTGGTGATCTCGACAGCGGCCTCGACGTCGCGCGTGGCAATTGCATTGAACAGAGAGTTGAACCGCGCCTGGTAGCTTTGAATGCGGCCGGGTGTGAGGTGCTTGCGCATCAGCGCGGTCCGGAAGCTTTGACGGCAAACCTCGATTGTCAGCTCGTAGCAGGCCTCCAGCAGGGGGTTGCGGGTGGCCCGTGCGATCGAGCGATAGAACTCTTCCTCGCAGCGGATGAATTCATTCAGATCGGTGCGCACGGTCTCGATCTGGGCCACGACCTGGGCCAGCCCGTCGAGGTCCTTGGGCGTCATGTTCATCACCGCCATGCGTGTCATCTCAGGTTCGATGATCGACCGGACGATGAGGTGGTCCAGCGGGCTGGTGCGTTCGCCGACGGATCCGGGCATCGGTGCCTCCGCGCGGTGCGATTGGTAGGTGACAAAGCTGCCGCTGCCCTGCCGGCGGCGGATCAGTTCACGGCTTTCCAGGACATCCAATGCCTCGCGCACGGTGTTGCGTGACACGCCCAGTTCCGCGGCAAGGGCGCGTTCGCTGGGCAGGCGCGAGTCGGGCGGGTACTCCCCTGACTGGATGCGTACCAAAAGCTTGTCGACCACGATGCGCACGGTTTCCCCGATGGTGTGATCGGGCGCGACTTCGGCATTTCTGGTGTTCGGCATCTGCTTGTCCGTCAGGGCTGTCCGGCTGTGCTTGTGCAGCATGGTAGGACATGGGTTCAACCCGCCACAAGCTGCGTCGAAAGCAAAAAGGCCCCGGCGTGACGTCCGGGGCCTTTCCTTGGGGGCTTGGCGTCAGCTGCGCGGGACGTTGTCCGCGTGGGTGACGACATCCGGTTCCAGATCCCAGTAGAGCTTGTCCAGCCCGTCGATCTGGTCGTCGTCGTCGATCCGCAGACCGACGGTGGCCTTGAGGATCACCGACAGGACCAGGGCGGTCACTGCGCCGGTGCCCAGGCAAGTCACGATACCGACAAGCTGCATCACCAGCGAGATCTCACCGTGCTGGAAGGCATAGGCGCCTTCCTCGATACCCAGGTAGCCGCCGCGCGGTGTACCTGCCTTGAAGATGCCCACGCAGATCATGCCAAGCGAGCCGGCGCCGATGAAGAGCGGGAACAGCTTGTGCTCGTCGATGCCGCGCTTGAGCGTGAACTCGTACACGATGTAGGAGGCGATCGGCGCGACCAGGCCCACGATGAA
The DNA here is from genome assembly GCF_900101505.1 of Antarctobacter albus. Classification (GTDB taxonomy): domain Bacteria; phylum Pseudomonadota; class Alphaproteobacteria; order Rhodobacterales; family Rhodobacteraceae; genus Antarctobacter; species Antarctobacter albus. Next base: position 351,086 of record NZ_FMZI01000005.1, on the reverse strand, counting down.
GGCTTGCCAGGGCATGTAGACGTCAAAGCCCGAGGCGCCCGCAACGTAGCCTGCAAGCGGACCCAGCAGGGTGTAGGCGTAGTTGCCCGACTTGTAGGCCAGGATCATGCCGGTGATGGCGCCACCCGCCCAGACCAGAGCGTAGTTGTTCAGGGCCACGCCGACGCTGGTTTCCGCCATCGTCACGCTGACCGCCAGGGCTTCGGGATCGAAGAAGAACATGCAGGACAGGATGACCATCGGCAGACCGGCGAAGATCATCAGCAGGCCGGGGGCACAGAGGCCGATGCTGGGGGCCAGGTAGGCCGACACGCGCGGGTGCGGCTCCATCATGCCGGGGCGCTTGCCCAGCATCGGAGTGAAGACCAGCAGCATGCCCGCCGGGAACATGTAGACGAAGCCCACGCCGAAGAAGTCGTGGAAGCCCATGTTGGTCAGCGGACCGACCGACCCCCAGGTTGCCAGGCTCAGCGCCGAGGACACCACCGTGGCGACGACGCAGGTGATGTAATAGGCCGCCGGCTTCATCCGCTCGGAAACCGAGAAATGCAGCAGGATGTTGATGATCCCCGCGAAGACCGCCAGGAAGAAGATGAAGATCTGGAAGGTGTTCAGCCCGGGGAACACAGCCGGGTCGACGTCATGTGCGTGCACGTTGGTCATGGCACCGCCGATCCACCAGTCCTTGATAGAGTCCATCAGCGTGGCGTCAACCATGATGTAGTACTGCGCGGCCCAGAAGCCGAAGCCGATGACGTAGTAGGTGGCGAACCCAAGGAAGAACCCCAGGGTCTTCTCGATGGTCGAGTTGAAAAGGTTCTTGCGGCGGGCGGTGCCCGCATCGATCAGCAACAGCCCCACGACGACCAGGATCGCCCCCACGGTGCCAGAGGCGTACAGGACGTTCTGGACCAGTGAATTCAGTGTGACTTGTTCGGCGTATATTGCGCTTACGTCGAGTGACATTTCGTCTTCCCTCTTGGACTTTGTCTTGTTCCGGTCTTTCTTGGCCGGCTCACTTGGCTGACACCGAAAAACACGACGGAAGACCAATGCCAGCGAGCTGGGAACCATTTTGAACCACATTCGCGGTCGAATGGACCTGTGGTCATGATGACGGAAAATTGGCACTTTTCAAACAAAACATTCACCCAAGAGAAACAATTTTTCTAACGGAAGGTGGGCGCATCGCCAAAAATCGCCGGTCCATGGAGTGCGGGTTTCAGTTTTTATGTCATCAATTTAGATATTTGCGGGGATTTGCCCAGTTCGTCAGCAGCGCCGGCGCTTGCCGCAAAATTGGTCTATTGGGGGAGGGGGCTGGTTCATTCGGAACGCTGCCAGCCCCTCCTTTCTCCAACATGGTCTAGCGAAGAATGGCCCACTGGTTGCCGAAGATGTACCGGAAATCAGGGATTTGCCGGCTTGAACACGTCCGCCGGCCAGGGGCCAAGGGTGGTACACCATAGGTGCCCGGATCAAGGGCGATCTGCCCGAAACGCGGGCTTTCCCACCTCCATTGGTTGTGCGGCGTGGCTTGTGCGACCGGTTTGCTGGCCGCTTCGCGGCCCTTTGCGTCCTCGTCGGCCCGCCAGAGAATCATGGCCATAGGGCCTTGGGGCGGACCGGGACAGCCGCCCGCGCTGCATAATGGGTGTGACGCCAAAGGTCGTCCGGTAGACCTTTGCAAAATGGCCGGGGATTTTGAAACCGCAGGCAAGCGCCACGTCGAGGATCGATATCTCTGTCTGAACCAACAGGTGCCGTGCCCGTTCCAGCCGCATCTTCATGTAGTACTTTTTCGGTGAGGCGTTCAGGTCCTTCCCGAAGAGCCGTTCGAGTTGACGGGTCGAGATCCCCAGGTCTTGCGCGATGATCATGGGGGCAATCGGACTGTCGAGGTGATCGCGCGTCCGGGTGATGGCGGCGGCAAGATGTGGATTGCGTATGCCGCTGCGCGACTGGAGCGACACTTTCTGCACGGCGGTCGCCTCGCGCACGGCGTTGTAGACTATCTGGTCCGCCAATGCGACGGACAGGTCCTGGCCGTGGTCTTCCGCGATCAGGTGCAGCATCAGGTCCGCCGTCGCGGTTCCGCCAGAGGCCGTGGGGTACTTGCCGTTCGCGACAAAGACATTGCGCATCAGGTTCACCTCGGGGAAAGCCTCCATGAACCTGTCGTGGTAGTCCCGGTGGATCGCGGCATCGCACCCGTTCAGGAAGCCGCCCGTGGCCAGCACCCAACTGCCGGAGCAAAGCGCGCTGATCCGTGTCCGGGTCAGCCGGTCCTGGCGACGCAGAGAGGTCAGCAGGACCGAGTGGTCCTGGGTCTGCATCCCGATGCCAGACAATACGAAGATGCGGTCACTATCGGGCAGGGCGTCGAACCCGTGGTGCACCGCGATCTGCGTTCCGTCCGAACTGCGCGCGTTTTTCCCGTCAAGCGAGGCGTAGGACCAGCGATACAGAGATTGAGCTGAAATCAGGTTCGCGATCCGCAGCGGATGCACCGCGCAGGCAAAGGCGATATGCGTGATGTCTTCGACCAGGGCTAAGACGATGTGCCGGGCCTGTCTCATTCCCCTTGGTGCTTTCTCGCAATGCCGGCAGGCGGCTGGTGCATGGAGTCGGCAGACGCCCCGTGTGCTCGGACGATGATCCACTGCTTGTCAGGCTGCATAAAGTTTCATTGTAGACAAAATGTATTACTGGGTTGGGCGGACGACGAAAGGTGTTGGCCAGCGCAGGCGCCCGACCGGAACGGATCGGAGTTGACGGCATGGGCGAGCAGGCGATTAGCAAGAAGGCGCGGCGCGTCGAGGACGTGCGGCGCAGAATTCTGACTCAGGTGTTCGAGCCCGGCAGCTACCTCGACGAGGCAGAGCTTGCGCAGACCTATTATATTTCGCGTCCGCCGCTGCGCGAGGCGCTGCACCAGCTTCCGGCGGAGAACGCGACCGAGGCACAGGTGATGCAGCTGAAAGACACGCAGGAGCTGTTTCGCAAGGCGATCCGGGAGGGGGATGCCGCCGGGCGTGCGCTGATGAACCAGCGCTTTCACGCCATCATCGGCGAGATGGTCGACAACGAGTTCCTGAGGCCCAGCCTGTGGCGTCTGCTGATCGACCACACGCGGATCGGCATGTCCTTCTACAACCCGCGCAACCGCTCGATGGCCGAGCAGCGCAGCGTTGCGGCGGACCAGCACGACCAGTTCATCGCGCTGATCGAACAGGGCGATGTCGAGGGCGCGGGCCAGCTGGGTCTGCGCCGGATCGCACTTCCTGCCGGGGGAGCATATTTCGCTTTGGCGCGCCTGCCGGGTCAAAGGCGACTTCGACAAGGGCCGCCGGATCATGTCGGCGATGATGCCCCTGATGCGGGTGCTGGAGCAGGGCGGCAAGTTCATCCAGTGCGTGAAGCACGGCTGCGAGAAGATGGGCCAGTACGCCGGCCCGCCGCGACCGCCGCTGCGCCGGCTCAACAAGGACGACAGGCGGCAGATGGAACAGGTGGTGCGCGTCCTCAAACGTACCGTGGCCGAGATCGAGGCTGGACCCCAGGCGGAGGCAGCAGAATGAGCGATCTGTTGACCCGTGGGGAATACAAGGCCTTCGCCGCCGGGCTGACCCTGCCGGTGCAGGCTTTCGTCGACGGCAGCTTTCGGCCCGCGCAATCAGGCAAGACCTTCGACAGCGTGAACCCGGCCACCGGGGCGGTTCTGGCGCAGGTCGCCGCCTGCGGGGTCGAGGACGTCGGTTTTGCCGTGCAGAAGGCCCGGGACGCCTTCGAGGATGGCCGCTGGTCGCGCCTGCATCCCGGTCAGCGCAAGGAAGTGCTGATCCGGCTGGCCAAGCTGATGAAGCGCAACGCGCGTGAACTGGCGGTGATTGAAAGCCTCGACAGCGGCAAGACGATCTACGACTGCGAGACCGTGGACGTGCCCGAGACGATCCATTGCCTGACCTGGCACGCGGAACTGATCGACAAGATCTACGACCAGGTCTCTCCGGCCTCGGACGATCACATCGCGCTGGTTGTCCGCGAACCCGTGGGGGTCGTCGGCCTCGTGCTGCCCTGGAACTTTCCCCTGCTGATGCTGGCCTGAAAGATCGGCCCGGCGCTGGCGGCGGGCTGTTCGGTGATCGTGAAACCGGCTGAGGAGACCTCGCTGACCGCGCTGCGTATCGCCGAACTGGCGATGGAGGCGGGCGTGCCTGCGGGCGTCTTCAACGTGTTGCCGGACACTGGCCCGGAGGTGGGCGAACCGCTGGGCCGTCACATGGACGTGGATGCGCTCAGTTTTACCGGTTCCACGGAAACCGGGCGGCGCTTCCTGCGCTACGCGGCTGAATCGAACCTCAAGGAAGTCACGCTGGAGATGGGCGGCAAGAACCCGGCCGTGGTGCTGGAAGATGCCGAGAACCTGGGCCGGGTGGCGGCCCATGTGGTCAATGGCGCCTTCTGGAACATGGGCGAGAACTGTTCCGCATCCTCGCGCCTGATCGTGCAGAATGGCATCAAGGAGGCCCTGCTGGAACGGGTAAAGGCCCATGCCCGGGAATGGCGGATGGGCGATCCGCTGGGCCCGGTGAGCCGGGTGGGTGCGCTGGTATCCGCCGCGCATTTCGACAAGGACCGGTCCTGCCTGAAGGGGCCCAAGGTGGTGATGGGCGGCAAGGCCGAGAACGGCTTTGTCGAGCCGACCATCCTGGAGGTCGCTCCGGACGCGTCCCAGGCCCGGGAAGAGATCTTTGGCCCGGTGCCGTCGGTGCTGACGGTGGATGGCTTCGACGAGGCGATCGCCCTGGCCAATGACACGGAGTACGGCCTGGCCGCTTCGATCTTTACCGCCAACGTCAAGCGGTCAATCCGCGGCGCGCGGGCGCTGCGGGCGGGCACCCTGACCGTCAACGGCCATCTCGAGAGCTTCGGCTTCGAGTAGGAGCGGCTGATGCAGCTCTTTCTCTACGCGGTGATGACGCCGGAACTGGACGCCGAGACCCTGAAAGCCCTCGGCGGGCAGAGCCGCTGGGGCATCACGCCCTCGGACCCGATGGACACCACGGTGCGCCGCAACGACAGCGGCCAGGGCGGCAACCGGATCGTCACGCGCACCTGCGCCACTTTGGCGCCGGGGCACCAGATCGGCGCGGGCCAGGTGGCACGGGCCGCGCGGGTCATGCAATGCAAGTTCGACGACCGTTTCCCGCAGCTGCGCGGTATGAAGATGGACTATTCCTGGGCCGGGCACCTCTGCCTGACGCTCAACAGCGTGTCGGTCATGCGCCGGCTGGACGAGGGGCTGTTCTCGGGCTGCGTGCAGAACGGGCTGGGCACCGCGCGCGGCACGCTGACCGGGATCGGCGCGGCGGAATTGGCCTGCGGCGTCGACAGCGACATCACCCGGCATTTTGCCGCCGAGGTACAGCCCAGGCGCCTGCCACCGCAGCCCTTCCAGCGGATCGGCGCCAATGCGGTGCTGCGCTACAAGGAATGGCGCGCGCGCGACGATTGAGCCGCGCGCCTGCCGCTATTGCGGCAGGCTCAGTTTGGCCATGCGGTCTAAGTCCACCGTGTAGACCTGCCCCGCGACAAAGCCGCTTTCCCCAGCCGCCAGGAAGGCCACCAGCGCGGCAACCTTCGGGTTCCATGACCTCGCCGGGGCTCTCTTGTTCAAAGAGATTTTCCACGATCCCTGCGAGCCGATCGTCGATTTCGAGGAGTGCAAAGAAGACCAGCCGGCAAGGGCGGGGCCAGACGGGGAGTTCTCAGTCAATACTCCTGGTTCAGGGCATCCGCGGCGGATGATCTGGGTATAGGCGAGCGCGCTCAGCGCCTCGGCGTTCAGCTGCGCGACCGTGGCCGGCACGCTGTCGGGTGTGTTGGCCCCGCCCAGCACGAAGGACGAGCAGAGCACCGGCTGGTTGCGGCGGCAGAAGGCGCGCATGGCGCCCAGCATCGTCTCGTCCCAGACCAGCGGCGAGTTGCAGTTGCCGGTGGTGACCGGGTTCTGCTCCATGAAGTCCTCGCCGAAGAGGATCGCGCACTCTCCATCACGTCCTCGGCGTTCTTCGGGCTGGTGGTCATGCCCATGAAGGTCTTGTCCGAGTGTTTCATCGAGGAATAGGTGATGCGCAGGTGCCGCTACGAAATCGGGTGGTCGCAGGGTTCGACGATGTGATGGGCCGAGGAATGCTGGCTGGGTTCCATGTGCGCCAGCTTGTGGAACATGGCCAGGTCGTCCAGCGTGGGGATGCGCCGCACGTCGTCCAGGTCGCGCAGGTAGGGCGCGCCGGTCATCGGCACAAAGAGCGAATGCGGCCCGCCAAGGCGGAGGTTGTCGGCCGGGTTGCGCGCCGAATAGGTGAAGTCGGTGGGGATCGTGGCGATCAGGTCGCGGATCAACCCACGGTCCGGGTAGACCATCTCGCCCTCGACCCTGGCACCCGCCGTCTTCCAGTCGGCCAGCGCGACGGGGTCGCGAAACATCACGCCGACATTTTCAAGGATGTCCATCGAGGCCGCGTCGATCCGCTCGACCTGGGCCCCGTCCGTCACCTCGCAAAGCGGAATGCCCCGGGTCAGCCCCGGCAGCATCCGCAGGTCCCGCGTGCTGCGCAGCGTGCGGGTCAAGGTCTCAGTCATCGCGGGATCTCCTCTGGCTCGAGAAGATCATGCCGCCCGCCACACCCCCGCTGGCGTGCCGGATTCCGAAGTGCCCGCAACGACAAACGACCCCGGCCCGCCAAGGCGGGCCGGAGAGTATCAGACGTCGAGTTCGACGGCGCCGATGGGCTTGGAGCAGCAGGCGAGGATGTAACCGTCGTCGATATCGTCCTCGGAGATGCCGCCGTTATGGACCATGTGCACTTCACCGGAGGTCTTCTTGACCTTGCAGGTGCCGCAAACGCCAAAGGTGCAGCCCGAGGGGATGACGATCCCGGCGCCGCGGGCGACGGCCAGGACGGTGTCCGTCTCGGTGCAGTCCGCCGTGACCTCGGAACGGGCGAAGGCGATGCTGGCGCTGGCCTCCTCGTCCGGGATGACGTCGTCATGCTCGGGCAGCTGCTCTTCTTCCTTGACCGGGGCGGTAAAGCTCTCCTGGTGGTAGCGGTCCATGTCGTAACCAAGCGCGATCAGCATTTCGCGCACGGCATTCATGAAAGGCTCGGGTCCGCAGCAATAGACTTCGCGGTCGAGGTAGTCGCCCGCGATCAGGCCGATCATCAGCTGGTTGAGCCGCCCGCGCAGCCCGGTCCACACCCGGTAGGGATCATCCTCCTCGACGATGAAGAACAGCTTGAGCGAGGGCACGCGCGAGGCCATCTGTTCCAGCCGCTGGCGCGCGATGATGTCCTGCGGACGGTGGGCGCAATGCACGAAGGTGACGTCGATGTTGGTGCCACGGTCGTAGAGGTAGGTGGTCATCGACAGCGAGGGCGTGATGCCGGACCCGGCCGAGATGAACAGGTATTTCTTCTGCTCCTTGCGGGGCAGCGAGAAGATCCCGGCGGGGCCGATTGCCTTGATCTTCATCCCCGGTTGCAGGTGGCCCAGCATCCAGCGCGTGCCGACACTGCCCGCCTGCGCCTTGACCGTGACCGCGATGGTCAGCGGCCGCGAGGGTGAAGACGAGATCGTGTAGGTGTTCCAGACCGTGCCGCCCGGAACGGGCAGTTCCAGCGTCAGGAACTGCCCCGGGTCATAGCTGAACTGCGCGCCGGAGGGCGATACAAAGCTGAAGGTCGCGGTGTTCGGTGCCTCTGGCACGACCGCGCAGCAGACCAGCGGCTCGGCGTCGGTCCAGATGCCGTCATCCGCCGAAGCGGTGAGGTCCATGTCCAGTCCCATGTTCTTACTCCGCCGCGATCGGGGTGACGCCACCGGTGATCGCGCGGATCATCGTGTTAGCGTACCAGTCGACGAACTGGATGTTGCCGCCTTCGTGGGTCGGCGAATAGGGGCCGGGCTGGTAGGCGGGCGAGAGAATGCCGCGCTGGTTGTTCTCGACAACTTCGCGGTCCTCGTCGTTGGTCGCGATCCAGACCTCGGTCAGGCGCTTGAGGTCATAGTCCTGTCCTTCGACCGCATCCTTGTGGACCAGCCACTTGGTGCAGACCTCGGTTTCCGTTGCGCTGATCGGCGTGACACGGAACAGCAGGACGTGATCCGACAGGAAGTGGTTCCAGGTCGCGGGATACTTGAATTTCAACAGCGAGCCGGCGTTCCGGAAGGGCAGGTTGGAATTGGGTTTCGTCACCGCGACCTTGCCGTCCATCGTATAGCTTTCGCCGGCGTCCAGCAGCGGCGTGCGCACGAAACGCCAGTCGCCCAGTCCCGACATCTTGAAGGCCGAGGGGGCACCCGCCGCCTCGCAGCGCGCGCTGTGCTCCTGCTGCAGTCCGGTCAGTTCGCCGCTTTCGTCGTTGCCGATGGCGCGGGGATCCTCGGGGAAGGTGCGGCAGAGCGAGGGATGGTTGCCAGAGCAGTGATAGCACTCGCGGTTGTTTTCCCAGACCAGCTTCCAGTTGCCCAGCTCGACGATGGAGCTTTCATAGGCAACCTTGGAATTTTCCAGGTCGTGCGGCGCCAGGTAACGCGCGGTTTCTGCGGCCAGCTCGTCGATCGCGGGGGCGTTATCGGCCAGGCAGATGTAGACCATGCCCGACAGGTTGCGGCAGTGTACCTGCTTGAGCCCGTGTTTCGAGGCGTCGAAATCGGGACCCATGTCGCGCGCCCACAGCAGGCGCCCATCCAGCTCGTAGGTCCACTGGTGATAGGGGCAGACCAGCTTGGGGCCGGTGCCCTTCTTTGTCTTGCACAGGACAGACCCGCGATGACGGCATGAGTTGTGGAAGGCGCGGATTTGGCCGTCGTTGCCGCGCACGATGACGACGGAGTAGGCGCCGATCTCGTGCACGATGTAGTTGCCGGGCTTGGGGATCTCGCAGGAGGGGATCGCAAAGAGCCATTCACGGTACCAGATGCGGTCCATGTCGGCCTGGAACACGCCCGGATCGCAATACAACTCCTGTGCGAGGGAATAATCGGGCTTTCGGCGCATCAACGTCGAAAGAACATCAGATTCGCGCAGCATTCGGCACCTTTTCTGCTGTGTGCCCGCCCTGCGGCGGGAGATTGATCGCGTTGCAATGTCGATAAGGTCGGCGAGTCGGCGGACCGCCCCCGTGCCTCTTGCGCCGCAATCGCACGAGGCGCTTTCCGCCACGTCGAGAATTGCGACTCTGCATATCGAATTTGCGACCGGTGGCGTTCAGCCTCTTGGATTCAGCAGGATGCCGACGGCGGGCAGGTCCTCTTGCGGGCTGGCCTGGGCCTTGCGGTATTCGCCCGGGGCAAAGCCGCGTTCGGCCTTCAGCACGCGCGCCAGGTGGGTGCCGTCGCAGAACCCGGTGGCCAGCCCGATTTCGGCCACGGGATCATTCGTGCTGCGCAGTTTTTGCAGGGCGCGGTCCAGCCGGATATCCAGGTAGAGTTTCGAGGGTGGCTGTCCCAGATCGGCCAGCACGCGCCGTTCGAGTGTCCGCCTGCCAACCCCCAGTTGCCGGGCGAGCGCGGCAATCGACAGCGGCACCTCGATGTTCTGCTGCATGCGCAGGATCGCGCGTTTTACCAGGTCGTCCCTTGGCGTGCGGGCGGTTTGCTGGCCCGGCTGTGCCTCGTCCCCGCGCAGGGCCTCGTCGATCATCATGATGTTCAGGCTCTTGATGGCGGCGGACTGGCCGACGTGGCGTGAAACCAGGAAGGCGGCAAGGTGGGCGGAGCCATGCCCGCCGGAACAGGTCAGCCGGTCCCGGTCGACGACAAAGATCTGGTCCGAGACCGGCTGGACAGAGTCGAAACGGTTGACGAAATCCTGATGGTGGAACCAGCTGACACAACAGCGATAGCCGTCCAGCAACCCCGCCTCGTGCAGCAGGAAAACCCCGGTGCAGAGGCCCACGACGGGCGTTCCGGCCTCGGCGCGCGCCGTCAGAAAGGCGCTTTCCGCCCGGCTCAGCGCGGGCTTGTCGCCCATCACGCCGCCGACCACCACGATGTAATCGAACTTGCCCGCCCGGCGCAGCGAGGTGTCCGGCGTGACGCGCACGCCGCAACTGGACCGAACCGGGGTCATCGTGTCCGACAGCACCGCCCAGTCGCAGAGGATGGGCCGCGACATGTCCGCCTCGTCCGCGGCCAGCCGCAGAACGTCCACGAAATTGGCAAAGGCGGACAGGGTAAAGCTGTCCGCCAGCAGAAAGGCGACGCTCAGCCGCTTGCGTGGGGCAGGGGCGGGCGGTTTTGAACTGGTGCGTTTGGCCATGGCGCAAACCTGCGGGTTGGATGGCGCAATCATACCTGCGAGTCGCGCCGGACGCCAGTAGGGCTGCGCGGCAGTATTCCCCAGAGGTGCCGACCATGACCCATTTCAGTGCCTTCAGCCTGCTGAAGAACGCCTTGACCGGCCACAAGGCCTGGACCGAGCAATGGCCCGACAGCCAGCCCAAGAAAGAGTACGACGTGATCATCGTCGGCGCGGGCGGTCATGGCTTGGGTGCCGCCTATTATCTTGCCACGCAGCACGGCATCACCAATATCGCGGTGATCGACAAGGGCTGGCTGGGCGGCGGCAACACCGGCCGCAACACCACCATCATCCGCTCGAACTATCTCTATGACGAGAGCGCGAAGCTCTACGATCACGCGGTCGACCTGTGGGAGAACCTCAGCCAGGAACTGAACTACAACGTCATGTATTCGCGCCGCGGCGTGCTGATGTTGGCGCACAACGTGCATGACGTCCAGAGCTTCAAGCGGCACATCCATGCCAACCGCCTGAATGGCGTCGACAACCGCTGGCTGACGACGCAGGAGTGTAAGGATTACTGCCCGCCGCTGAACATCTCTCCGAACGCGCGTTACCCCGTCATGGGCGGTGCGCTTCAGGAACGCGCCGGGACGGCGAGGCACGATGCCGTGGCCTGGGGCTATGCCCGTGGCGCCGCCATGCGCGGCGTGGATATCATCCAGAACTGCGCGGTCACGGCGATCCGCCGGAACGCGGACGGGTCGGTGGCCGGCGTCGAGACCGCCAAGGGGTTCATCAAGGCCAAGAAGGTCGCCGTCTCTGCCGCAGGCCATACCTCGGTCGTGATGGAAACCGCCGGCGTCCGCCTGCCGCTGGAAAGCTATCCGCTGCAGGCGCTGGTCTCTGAGCCGGTCAAGCCGATCTTCCCCTGCGTGGTCATGTCGAACGCGGTGCACGCCTACATCAGCCAGTCCGACAAGGGCGAACTGGTGATCGGCTCTGGCACCGACCAGTACACGTCCTACAGCCAGCGCGGCGGCCTGCCGCTGATCGAGCACACCGTGGCCGCGATCACAGAGGTCTTCCCGATCTTCAACCGTATGCGGATGCTGCGGAAATGGGGGGGCATCGTGGACGTGACCCCGGACCGGTCGGCCATCATCTCCAAGACCCCGGTCGAGGGGCTTTATGTCAACTGCGGCTGGGGCACCGGCGGGTTCAAGGCGACACCCGGCGCGGCGCATACCTTTGCCTGGACCATCGCCAAGAACGAACCGCACCCGATCAACGCACCTTTCACGATGGAACGGTTCCGCACCGGCCGCCTGATCGACGAGGCCGCCGCCGCGGCTGTGGCTCACTGAGGATATCGAGATGCTTCTGATCCATTGCCCCTATTGCGAAGAGACGCTGCCCGAGGCCGAGTTCACCTATGCCGGCCAGGCGCATGTCATCCGCCCCGAAAACCCCTCTGGCCAGACCGACGACCAGTGGGAGGAGTTCCTGTTCATCCGCGCCAACCCCAAGGGTCCGCACTATGAGCGCTGGCGGCATTTCCACGGTTGCGGGCGGTTCTTCAACGCCGTGCGCGACACTGTTTCGGACAAGTTCCTGACCACCTACAAGGCGGGCGCCCCGCGCCCCGACCTCTCCAGCCTGACGGAGGGCCTGAAATGAGCCAGTTTCGCGTAGCGGGCAAGGGCCGCGTCGACACCGGTCGGCCCGTCACCTTTACCTTTGACGGCAAGTCCTACAAGGGCGTGCAGGGCGACACCGTCGCGTCGGCGCTGCTGGCGAATGGCGTGCACCTGATGGGCCGGTCGTTCAAGTACCATCGCCCGCGCGGCGCCGTCGCCGCCGGATCGGAAGAACCGAACGCCCTGGTCGGCACCCGTCGCGGCAAGGGCCGGTTCGAGCCGAACACCCGCGCCACGGTGCAGGAAATCTGGCAGGGGCTGGAGACGACCTCGCAGAACAAGTACCCGAGCCTCAAGTGGGACATCGGCGCGGTCAACGATGCCGCCTACATGCTGTTCTCTGCGGGTTTCTACTACAAGACCTTCATGTGGCCCAAGAATTTCTGGCACAAGGTCTATGAGCCGTTCATCCGCGCCGCTGCCGGCCTGGGCGTCTCCCCGACCGAGGAAGACCCGGACCACTACGCCTCGCGTTACCTGCATTGCGACGTGCTGATCGTCGGCGCCGGTCCCTCGGGGCTTGCCGCCGCCCGCGCGGCAGCCGTGGACGGGCTGAAGGTCGTCCTGGTCGATGAGAACCCGGAGGCAGGCGGCACGCTGCTGTCCGAGCCGCAGGCGCAGATCGACGGCAAACCGGCCTGGGACTGGCTGGCGGCGGAAGTCGAGGCACTGAAGGGTCTTGGCGTCCGGATCATGACCCGCACCACCGCCATCGGCTATTACCACCAGAACATGATCGGCATGGTCGAGAAGCTGACCGACCACTTGCCGGAGCTGCCCGCCGACACGCCGCGCGAACGGATGTGGCGGGTGCGGGCCGGTCAGGTCGTGCTGGCGCAGGGCGCGCTGGAAAAGCCGCTGGTCTTCCACGGCAACGACCGTCCCGGCGTCATGCTGGCGGGATCGGCGCAGACCTACCTGAACCGCTACGGCGTCCTGGTGGGCAAGAAGCCGGTTGTCCTGACTGCGCATGATTCTGCCTGGTACGCGGCTTTTGATCTGGCCGATGCCGGCGCCCGTGTTCAGGCCATTGTCGATACGCGCGACACCGTCCGCGAGGATCTGCTGGCCGCCGCACAGGACCGTGGCATCAAGGTCAAGCTGGCGCATACGGCCACCGGCACCACAGGGCGCCTGCGGGTCAATTCCCTGCGGGTGAACCCGGTCAAGGGCGGCACCGTCGGCGATGGTTATACCATTGCCTGCGACGCGGTGCTTATGTCCGGCGGCTGGACCCCCTCGCTGCACCTGTTCTCGCACACCAAGGGCTCGCTCACCTGGGACGACGACCTGACCACCTTCCTGCCCAAGGACACGCCCGAGGATTGCGTCATCGCAGGCGCAAGCCGTGGTCTCTGGGGGATCGAGGCAGTTTTGAACGACGGTGCCGAGAAGGGGCGTGAGGTGGCCGCGGCGCTGGGCAAGGCGCCTGCGACGATGGCCTATGCCGTCGAGGCGGATCGCCCCGGCACCGGCACCACGCACAAGGAACTGCCGACCGACCGCAGCCCGGGCAAGGCCAAGGCCTTTGTCGACTACCAGAACGACGTGACCGCCAAGGACCTGCGTTTGGCCGTGCGCGAGGGCATGCGTTCGATCGAGCACGTCAAGCGCTACACCACCAACGGCATGGCGACCGACCAGGGCAAGATGTCCAACATCAACGGGTTGAACATCGCCGCCGACGCGCTGGGCAAGAAGCAGCCGCAGGTGGGCCTGACCACCTTCCGCCCGCCCTATACGCCGACCTCCTTCGGCGCCTTCGCGGGTTACCACCGGGGCGAACACTTCGAGGTGACGCGCAAGACCCAGATCGACGGCTGGGCCGAGGAAAACGGCGCGGTGTTTGAGCCGGTCGGCCAGTGGCGTCGCGCCTGGTACTTCCCCAAGGCGGGCGAGGACATGGACGCTGCCGTGCGCCGCGAATGCGTCGCCACGCGCAAGTCCTTGGGGATCTTCGACGCCTCCACGCTGGGCAAGATCGAGGTCAAGGGACCGGATGCGGTCGAGTTCATGAACCGCATGTACACCAACCCCTGGACCAAGCTGGCGCCGGGTCGCTGCCGCTATGGCCTGCTCTGCGGCGATGATGGCTTCATCCGCGATGACGGTGTTATCGGTCGCCTGTCCGATGACTGCTTTCACGTCACCACCACCACCGGCGGCGCGGCGCGGGTGCTGAACATGATGGAGGACTATCTCCAGACGGAATGGCCCGACCTGAACGTCTGGCTGACCTCCACCACCGAGCAATGGTCGACCGTCGCGCTGAACGGTCCCAACGCCGCCAAGCTGCTTGGCGGGCTGGTCGAGGGCGTGGAGCTGACGGATGAGACCTTCCCGCACATGTCCTGCGTGGAATGCACCGTTGCGGGCATGCCCGCGCGGCTGTTCCGCATCAGCTTTACCGGCGAAATCGGGTTCGAGGTCAACGTGCCCGCACCGATGGGCCGCAAGCTGTGGGAGACCCTCTGGGAGGCCGGTCAGCAGTATGGCATCTGCGCCTATGGCACCGAGACGATGCACGTCCTGCGGGCCGAAAAGGGCTATATCATCGTCGGCCAGGATACCGATGGCACCGTCACGCCCTATGACGCGGGCATGGGTTGGGCCGTGGGCAAGAACAAGCCCGACTTCGTCGGCATGCGCGGGCTGGCACGGCCTGACCTTGTCGCGCCCGGGCGCAAGCAGCTTGTCGGCCTGCTGACCGATGATCAGTCCAGGCTGGAAGAAGGCGCGCAGATCGTCTTTGACCCGAACCAGCCGGTGCCGATGAAGATGGTGGGGCATGTGACCTCCTCCTATCACTCGGACGCTGTAGGCCGGCCCATCGCCCTGGCGCTGGTCGAGGGCGGACACGACAAGATGGGCGAGACCGTCCATATCCCGATGCCCGACCGCACCATCGCGGCAAAGATCACCTCGACGATCTTCGTCGATCCCGAAAACGCCCGTCTGAAGATCTGAGGAGCCTGTCATGAACGCACCGATTTCCTCTTTCACCCCCTCGGTCCTCGCGGAAAGCGCGGTAGCGCGGGTCAGCCTTGCCGCACCATGTGCACGGCTGTCCCTGCGGGCGCGCGGTGATCTTGCGCCGCTCAACGCGGCGCTGGGCTTGACGCTGCCCACGCGGATCGGCCAGCGCGCGCAGTCGGGTGAGTCCCAGGCGCTGTGCCTTGGTCCCGACGAATGGATGCTGCATGCGCCAGAGACGCTGGCGGCGGGTATGCAGGCGGCCTGTGACGAGGTCTATGGCACGCTGCCCCACAGCCTGGTCGACGTGTCGGGTCGCGAGGTCACCTTCGTGCTGGACGGTCCCCGTGCCGTGGATCTTCTGACGCTGGGCATGCCGCGCAACCCCGACAGCATCGCCGTGGGCGAGGGGCGCCGGATCAACTTCGACGGCGTGACGGTCCTGCTGTGGCGCGATGGCGAAACCGCGTTCCGCATGGACGTCTGGCACAGCTTTGCGCCACATCTGCTGCACTTGCTGGGGACCGGCGTGGCAGAGCTGGCCGCCGAAGCGGCCTGAGCCGCGCCAACCAGCGTGCGAGGAAACAGGAAAGGGCGGCCCCGGTGCCGCCCTTCTTTTCATGGGATACCCGCGTGAACCTCGCCGGTTTCAGATGTCCTTGACCAGTCGCAGCGCGTCATAGATCGCCGCATGGGTATTGCGGGCGCTGACAGCATCTCCGATGCGGAACAGTTGGAACCCCTCCGCCGGGCCGCGTGTCACGGTCTGCGGTTGGCCGCCGATCAGCGCGTCGTAGTCGACGGCCCCGCCGTTCGACGACAGCGGTTTCAGGTCGAAATACAGGTCATCCATCGGCAGCGTGCCATAGTTCACCACCACCTGATCATAGCGTTTCTCGGTCTTGAGATCGCTGTAATCCGTGCCGATCGTTGCCTTCAACTCGTTGCCGTCGCGGGCCACGTCCAGGAGGCGGCGGGTGACGGTAAAGGTCACGTCCTTGTCCTGCAATGCGCGCATGTAGGGCACCAGGTTCATCGCCATGATGTCCGGCGCAAAGGTCCGGTCCGGGGTCATCACCTCGACCGTGGCGCCGGCGTTGGCCGCGACCTCGGCGGCCATGAGGCCGGGGTGATCGCCGCTTTCGTCGTAGATCAGCACGTTCTGGCCGGGTTTCACGTCGCCCGCGATCATGTCCCAGGCGGTGACGACCAGGTCCTGCTCCTTGCCGCTCTCGAAGAGTTCGGTGTTGGGCATGCCGCCGGTGGCGACGATCACCACGTCGGGGTCGAGCGCGGTCACGTCCTCGACCTCGGCCCAGGTGTTGAAACGGAACTCGACATCGCGCGCGGCACATTGCGCCATGCGCCAGTCGATGATCGAGATCATCTCGCGCCGGCGCGGGTTCTGCGCGGCCAGGCGGACCTGTCCGCCGGGGTCGGGCTGCGCCTCGAACACCGTCACGTCATGGCCGCGCTCGGCGGCGACGCGGGCGGCCTCAAGACCGGCGGGGCCTGCGCCGACGATCACCACCTTCCTGCGGTCGGCGGCAGGCGCGATCGTATGCGGCATGGTCAGCTCGCGCCCTGTGGCGGCGTTGTGGATGCACAGTGCCTCACCCGCGGCGTAGATCCTGTCGAGGCAATAGGTGGCGCCGACGCAGGGACGAATGTCATCCTCGCGCCCCTCGATGATCTTTTTCACCACATGCGGGTCGGCCATGTGGGCACGGGTCATGCCGACCATGTCCAGCAGACCCGCCGCGACGGCGTGGCGCGCCGTGGCCACGTCGGGGATTTTGGCGGCGTGGAAGGTGGGCATGCCCGTGGCCTTCTTGACCGCGCCGGCAAAATCCAGGTGCGGCGCGTTCTTCATGCCCTGCACCGGGATCACGTCCGTCATGGCGGGATCGGTATGGATGCGGCCACGAATGACGTTCAGGAAATCGACCTTTCCCCCGGCGGCGAGGCGTTTCGAAATCTCGATCCCCTCTTCGGAGGTGATGCCGCCTGCTTCGGCCTCGTCTGCGGTATAGCGCAGGCCGACGATGAACTCGGTGCCCACCCGTTTGCGAATGCCGTCCAGAACGTCGTTCAGCAATTGCATCCGCGACTCAAGCGTCCGACCGCCATATGGGCCATCAAGATCATTCGTGAGCGGAGACCAGAACTGGTCCAGCAGGTGGCCATAGACCTGCAGCTCGACCCCGTCCATACCGCCGGCCTGCATCCGTTCGGTGGCATCGGCGAAATCCGCGATGATGCGCTCGATGTCCCAGTCCTCGGCCAGTTTCGGGAACGCCCGGTGTGCCGGCTCGCGGTGTTTCGAAGAGGAAACCGAGGGCAGCCAGTCGCCCTTGTTCCAGGCGGTGCGGCGGCCCAGGTGCGTCAGCTGGATCATCACCGCGCTGCCGTGTTCGTGGCAGGCATCGGTCAGGTTGCGGATCCACGGCACGACCTCGTCCTTGTAGGCGAGGATATTGTTGAAGACAGGGGGGCTGTCCTTGGATACGGCGGCCGAACCGGCTGTCATCGTCAGCGCCACGCCCGCTTTCGCCCGTTCCGCGTGATAGGCGGCGTAGCGCTCCTTGGGCATCCCGTCCTCGGGGTAGGCCGGTTCGTGGCTGGTGGTCATGATGCGGTTGCGCAGCGTCAGGTGCTTGAGCTGGTAGGGCTGCAGAAGAGGATCGTTGGACATGGGGCCTCCGCGTGTTGACGGGCCAGCGATGCACTGAATGTTCATCTATGTCAAGTTTGTGTTCATGTGTGTCGAGTTTTCTTGTGGCAGCTCGGTCCTGCTGCTAGAAGATCCGTCATGACGCAGGATACGGACGAAAAAACGAAAGGGTGGCGGGGATCGCGAGAGCTTTGGCTCGACGCGGCGCGCGAGGCTTTCATCGCTTCGGGCATCGACGCGGTGAAGATCCAGCCGCTGGCCAGCAGGCTTGGCCTGTCGCGAACCAGTTTCTACTGGTTCTTCGACGACCGGGAGGCCCTGCTGCAGGCGCTGCTGGACGATTGGGAAGAGATCAACACCCGATGCCTTGTCCAGGCGACCGAGGGCTTTGCCGAGACCATCACCGAGGCGGTGCTTTCGGTGATCGGGGTGTTCCTGCCCGGGGGCGGGTTCGAACCCCGGCTGGACCTGGCGGTGCGGGGCTGGGCGCACCAGTCCGACGCCATCGCCGCCAAGGTGAATTCCACGGACGAACTGCGCCTTTCGGCCATCCGGGCGATGTTCGAGCGGTTCGGCTTTGATCCGGATGAAGCCGACGTGCGGGCGCGCACGATGTACCTGGTGCAGATCGGCTATATCTCGATGCAGGTGCAGGAAGATGTCGGCCTGCGCCTGGCGCGGATCCCCAACTACGTGAAGACCTTTACCGGGCAGGCCCCAGATGCGCGCGACCTGGCGCGTTTCGAGGCGCGGCATGGCGGTGCCGACCTGGCAGGCTAGGTGGTGTCAGGGCAGGTTCTCGCGGAAGTAGATTTCAAGCCGCAGGGGGCGTGGGCGCGGTTCGGGCTGCGACAGCGCCCGGATCGCGGCCTCGATCAACAGGTCCGGGTCCTGGTCGAAGACGGCGTCCATGCTGCCTTCCAGCAGGGCGCGGCGCGTGTCCGGTGTCAGGCCGTGACCGATGAAGGTGACAGTCGTCCTGTCGCGCTCGCGCAGGGCGCGGCTGATCCCGTTGGATGATCCGCCCACGTTGTAGATGCCGACAAGATCCGGCGCCTGATCCAGCAGGGCCAGCGTGCGACGATAGTTCTCGCCCGCGTCATCATGCCCCTCGCGCATACCGATCACGCGCAGGTGCGGGAACATCTCTTCCTGGATGCTGAGAAAGCCGGCCTCGCGTTCCGAATGGGCGCGGTAGTGGCGCGATCCGGCAACCAGCGCCACGGCCCCGGTATCCGAATGCGCCAGCCGCCCTATCAACAACCCTGCCGTCCGCCCGACGGCTCGGTTGTCCAACCCGACGTGGGCGACATCCGGCAGGGTTCCCAGGTCCGAAACGATGGTGACCAGCCGGGTGCCGCCTGCGGCCACTTCCAGCGCGGCTTCGCGCACCTCGGGATGCTCGATGGCGAAAAAGGCGATGGCATCGGCCCAGGCAGCATTTTTGCGCAGCGCCTCGGCCAGTGCGGTGGCATCGAAACTTTCAATAAAGAAACAGCGCAGGAACGGGTCGTTTATACCCGATCGTCCGATCCGCGCCTTTACCCGTTCACCCAGCAGGCGCAGGTAGGGGTTCGATCCCGCAGGCAGCAGCATGACCATGTTCAGGGGGCGTTCCGTGCCATAGCGTTCGGCGTCCTCGGTCGAGAGGAACCCGATCTCGCGGGCTATTTCCAGGACCCGCCCGCGCGTGCGTTCCTTGACGCCCTTGCGTCGGTTGATGACCCGGTCGACCGTGGCCAGCGAAACGCCTGCGCGTGCGGCAATATCGGAAAGTTGTGGTTTTGTGCTGTCCGTCATTCTGCGCTCTTTTGACGGACCTCAAAAACCGTCATTTCATTTCCTTTGACGAAGCGTGGCTCAAAACCATAACCTTGGTCAAGCCTGTTGAAATCATGAATTGGGGCCAAGCCAAGGCATGATGAAACATCAAAACGCATCATAATCTGGGAGGAGACCCGATGCTGAAGTCTCAAGGATTGACCCGCCGTACCCTGCTGGCCACCGGCGCCGGCGCCCTGGCCGCACCCTTCCTGGCGCGTCCCGGCCTTGCCGCCACGACCCTGCGCTATGGTCACAACAACGAGGTCGCCTCTGTCGCGGGCGCCCAGGCCGACTGGTTCGCCGAGGCGCTGGGCCAGACGTCGGGTGGCGACATCAACGTGCAGGTCTTCCCCAACAGCCAGCTGGGCAAGCTGCAGGAATTGGCCGAGGCCGTGTCGCTGGGCACCATCGCCTTTTCGCACAACACCGCCGGCGCGCTGGGCTCGCTTTACCAGCCCTTCGCGGCGCTGGACACGCCGTACCTGTACCGTGACGTCGATCACCTGATGAAGGTGACGGATGTCGAAAGCCCGGTCATGCAGGAGCTGAACGAGGGCCTGATCGCCGCCGCCAACGTGCGCGTGATTTATGCCCATTACTTCGGCCGCCGGAACCTGACCTGCAACAAGGCGGTCATGTCGCCCGAAGACCTGGCCGGGACCAAGATCCGAGCCGTGCCCTTCCCGATCTACACCACCGCGGTCGAGGGCATGGGCGCCGTCGCGGTGCCGGTTGACTGGTCCGAGGTGCCGACCGCGCTGGCCACCGGCGTCGTGCAGGGGCAGGAAAACCCGGTCAACGTGGTGCTGAACGTCAAGCTCTACGAGGTGCAGTCGCACCTGATGCTGACCGGCCACATGTCCAACGCCGAGGTTGTCGTGATGAACGAGGATGCCTGGCAGGGCCTCGACGCCAAGCAGAAGGATGCGGTGCGCGAAGCCTCGGAGCAGACGCGCCAGAAGGCGACCAAGGCGATCCTCGACAACGAGGAAGCCGAGACGCAAAAGCTGCGCGACCTGGGCATGACCGTGATCGGCGCCGAGGACGGTCTGCAGCTGGACGCCTTCCGCGCCTCGGTCAGCAAGCTGGTCGACGAACGCTTTGGCGCCGAATACGGCGACCTCTACGCAAAGATCGCGGCGGTCGCCTGATGAAGCGTAGCGAACCGGGCCGCGCGATCCTCGCGCGGCTCGCCCGTTTCGGGGTCATCCTGGGTATGGGCCTGCTGGTGTTGATGGCCGGACTGGTCGTGACGCAGGTGGCCGCGCGCAATTTCTACGACCTGGGGCTTCCCTGGGCGGATGAACTGGCGCGGTTTTCCGGCATCGGGCTGGTGTTTCTTTCCGTGCCCTGCCTCGCCGGACGGCATGTGCTGGTCTCGGTCTCGATGCTGCCCGATGCCTCGCCCCCGGCGGCACGCAAGGTCATGCACCTGATCGGGGACATCGCCACGCTGGCTTTCGCCGCGCTGATGCTCTGGAGCTTTGCCGAGTTCCTGCCGCGCGCTGGCAAGTTCCTGACGCCCGCGATGCGCGTGCCCAACTGGGTCTACTACAGCCTCGCGCTGACCGGCAGCCTGTTCCTCTTTGCCGTCGCGCTGCACCGTGTTGCCCGCACCCTGACAGGGCGCGCCCCAACCGAGCCCTACCATGATCCCAGGGACGATAGCGGACTACCCACATGAGCCTCATTCTTGTCGCCCTCTTTCTCGCGCTGCTGGCCGTCGGCGTGCCGATCGCGGTTTGCCTAGGCCTGTCCTCGGCCGTTGTCATCGTGATGCAGGGGCTGCCAGTTGCGGTCCTGTCGCAGCGCAGCCTGAATGCTCTGGACAGCTCGCCCCTGCTGGCGGTGCCGCTCTTCATCCTTGCCGCCAACCTGCTGAACGCGACCGGGGTGACGACGCATCTCTTTGACCTCGTGCGGATGATCTTTGGCCGTATTCGGGGCGCCGTCGCGCAGGTCAGCGTCTTTGTCTCGCTGATCTTCTCGGGCATTTCCGGCGCGGCCCTAGCCGACATCGGCGCGCTTGGCGCAATCCAGATCAACCAGATGAAGGCGCAGGGCTACCGCGAGGAATTTGCCGCCGGTGTCACCGTCGCCGCCGCCACCATCGGACCGATCTTTCCGCCCTCGATCCCGATCATCATCTATGCCTCGGTCGCAAATGTCTCGGCGGTCAAGCTGCTGCTGGCGGGGATCATTCCGGCGCTGTTGCTTACGGGCCTGTTGATGGCGCAGATCGCGATCATCGCCCGCGTCAAGGGCCTGCCGCGCGACACCGTCCGGGCCGAGCCCAAGGCGATTGCGCGCCAGGCGGTGATCTCCATTCCCGCGCTGCTGGCACCGGTCCTGCTGATCGGCGGGCTGATGAGCGGATGGTTCGGCCCGACAGAGGTCGCGGGCGTCACCGTCGCCTATGCCACGCTGATCGGGATCGTCGTCTATCGCTCGCTCACCCTGCGCAAGATGGGCGCGGCCCTGCGCGAAACCGTGGAGTCCACCGCCAATATCCTTTTTGTCGTGGCCACGGCGGCGCTGTTCGCCTGGGTGCTGACGCTGGACCAGGTGCCAATGAAGGTCTCCGGTTTCCTTCTGGGCCTGTCGGAAAACCCGCTGGTGCTGCTGCTGATCGTCAACGTCTTTCTGCTGATCGTCGGCATGGTGCTGGAAAGCATCGCCGCCATCCTGATCATCGCGCCCATCGTGGCGCCCGCGCTGACCGCTGCCGGGGTGGATCCGCTGCAACTGGGGATCGTCTTTGTCCTGAACCTGATGATTGGTCTGCTGACGCCGCCGGTGGGCATGAGCCTCTACATGATCACCATCATCACCAAGATGCCGATCAACCGCGTCATTGCCGGGGTGCTGCCCTTCTTCATCCCGCTTCTTCTCTCGCTCCTGGTGGTCTCTGCCGTGCCGGCGCTGTCCACCTGGCTTCCCGAAACACTGATGAACTGAGGTTCGACATGAGCACCCTTTTGGGCCCGATCCGACAGCTTGGCTATGTCGTCGACGATATCGAGGCCGGCATGAAGCACTGGTCAGAGGTCATGGGCGTGGGCCCCTGGTTCTACAACCCGCGCGTCCCGATCGAGGATTACCACTACGACGGGCAAAGCTATCAGCCGGAAAACTCCGTTGCCCTGGCCAACTCCGGCCCGATGCAGGTTGAACTGATCCAGTGCCGCAACGACGTGCCCTCGATGTATCGCGACTTTCGTGAAAAGGGCCTGCGCGGTTTGCAACACGTCGCCTTCTGGACGACCGACTATGATGCCGATCTGGCCCGGATGCTGGACCGTGGCTTTACCGTCAAGATGTCCGGCTGCGTCGGTCAGAACGGGCGCTTCTGCTATTTCGCCGAGGAACATCACCCCGGCACCTGCATTGAACTCTCCGAAGTGCTGGGACCCAAGGGCAAGATGTTCGATATGATCCGCGCGGCCTCGGTCGATTGGGACGGATCTGATCCCGTGCGCCCCTTCCCGGACCTGTCGGCGCTGTGATGGACCTGATCGTCGCGGAATACCTGCTGGAAACGCCCTTTCCGGTTGAAGAGGTTGCCGCCATGATGGCGGGCGAGCAGTCTTCCGGCACTTTCGTGCGCGTCGCGGGCGAAACCGACGAATTGCGCGCGCGCGCTGCCGCGCAGGTGCTTTCGGTCGAGGTGCTGGGGCAGGTGGACAGCCCGTCGCTGACCTCGGCCTATGTCGAGCGCAAGGGAAAGGCGGGGCCTTTCACCCGCGCCCGCGTCCGCATCGCATTTCCGCCCGGCAATATCGGGCGCAACCTGCCGACACTGGCGGCCACGGTCTCTGGCAATCTCTACGACATCGGCGAGATCACCGGCCTGAAACTGCTGTCGGTGGAGCTGCCCGCGGATTACCGTGCCCGCTATCCGATGCCCGCGCAGGGTATCGCCGGAACGCGCGCAACACTGGGTGTCACCGACCGGCCCCTATTCGGCACGATCATCAAGCCCAATGTTGGCATGACCTCCGAGGACATCGCCGCGCTGGTCGACCGTCTGTGCGCGGCGGGGGTCGATTTCATCAAGGATGACGAGGTCTGCGCCAATCCCGACGTGGCGCCGCTGGTGACCCGCGTTCCGGCGGTGATGAAGGTGCTGCGAAAATGGCAGGACAAGGGCCGCAACGTCATGATGGCCTTCAACATCACCGACGAGAGTGATGCCATGCGCCGCCACGCCGATCTTGTGGCGGCCGAGGGCGGCACCTGCGTCATGGCCAGCCTCAACTGGTGCGGCCTGGCGGGGATGGAGACGCTGCGCGCGGCGACGCCGCTGGCAATCCACGGCCACCGCAACGGGTTCGGCGCGATGAGCCGCCACCCGCTGTTGGGCATGGGGTTCCCCGCCTACCAGTCACTTTACCGGCTGGCGGGAGTCGATCACATGCATGTCCACGGCATCGGCGGCAAGTTCGTAGACCATGCCGACGAGGTGACAGAGGCCGCGCGTGCCTGTCTTGCCCCGCTGACCGACGGCGCCGATGACCGGGTCATGCCGGCCTTTTCCTCGGGCCAATGGGCGGGAACCATGCCCTCGGCCTATGAGGCGGCGCAGGGCCCGGATTTCATGTTCATGTGTGGCGGCGGCATCCTGGCCCACCCGGATGGACCGGCCCAGGGCATCGCCTCGCTGCGCGAGGCGTGGGAGGCCCTGTCTGCCGGTGAGGACCTGGAACAGGCGGCGCAGAGCCGCCCGGCACTGGCTGCCGCCTTCCGGTTCTTCGGGGCGCGCTGATGGCGGGCCTCGTCTTCCTGGGGGACGATTTCACCGGCGCGTCGGACAGCCTGGCCACATATGCTCGCCTCGGGGTGACGTCACGTTTGGTGCTGCGCCCCGAGGCAGCGCCGGGGGATCTGGACGCACTTGGCCTGCCGACCGACCTGCGCTCGCTGGCGCCGGAGCGCGCGCTCGCAGAGCTTGACCGCCTCTGGCCGGCGATTGCCGCGACCTCACCGCAAGTCCTGCATTTCAAGGTCTGCTCGACCTTCGATTCCGCGCCTTCCGTAGGGTCCATCGGGGCGGTCACGGGCGCCTTGATCGACCGGTTCCAGCCCGATGTAGTTGCGGTGATCGGCGGTCAGCCCAGCCTTGGGCGCTATTGCCTCTTTGGGCATCTATTTGCGCGCGGTCCCGACGGCAATGTGCACCGGATCGACCGCCACCCGGTCATGGCTTGCCACCCGGTGACGCCGATGGAAGAAGCCGACCTGCGCCGTCACCTGGCGGCGCAGGGTTTGGAGGGGCTGACCCTGGTGCCCTTCACGCAACTGGATGAGACGGAAGCGGTGGTCGAAACCCTGAAGGCTGGTCCCGTGCTCTTTGACATGGCCAGCGAAGCGGACGGGCTTGCCATCGCGCGGGCGCTGCGGCAGGCCGGGGGGCGCCAACTGCTGATCGGCGCCAGTTCCGTGGCCGAGATCCTTGCCGGGTCCAGTGAGCGATCCTCTCCGCCATCGGCACTGCCGGCCGCGCCGTCGGGGGGCGTTTTGATGTTCGCAGGCAGCCGATCCGCCAACACCCGTGCCCAGGTCGAACAGTTTTCCGGAACACGCCTGGCCTTGACTCCCGGTGCCCTGCGCGATGGCTCTGCCCTGGTGCAGGCCGCCGGCCTACTTGAGGCCGGGTCGCCTTTGCTGGTGCATCTGGAACAGGGGGCCGACTACGGGCTCTCGCCGGGCGGGCTGGCCGATGCCTCGGCGGGTTTCGTCGCGCAATTGCTGGATCGCTGCCCGGTGGCCTGCCTTGGACTTGCGGGGGGCGATACATCCAGCCGCATCTGCGCACGCCTCGGTCTGGATGCCCTGGCCTATGACCGGGCGATGGGGGCCGGTGTCTGCATCTGCGTCGCCAGCCACCAGGACGCGCGCCGTGACGGAATGCGGATCATGTTGAAGGGGGGGCAGATGGGGCAGCCCGATCTGTTCGATCGCTTCGCAGGGTTCGCGGCCGGGCAATAGGCCTGACCCCATGCCGGTCTGCAATCGTACAGCGGCCCTCCCGGTGATGGAGGGGCCGCCGTCAAGGCATCGTCAGTCCGCGACCTTGCGGTACTGGGGCAGGAATTCCAGCGGCATGAAATAGACCTTGCGCCCGAACTTGTCGGTGTAGATCCAGTCATATTCCCGCAGGTTGCGGAAGGTATAGGACCCCTGGTCGCGCCGCCAGACAAGGTCGCCCCGGTTGCCGTTCTCGTCGAACTCGTAAGGCTGGTCGAGGCGGCCGCCATTGACCATGCGGCTGACGAGGACCGCGCTGCGGCACAGTTCGCGCCGGTGGGCGTCGATCTGGCGCGGCTTGCTCTGGTTCAGGATGTCCAGGTTCATCTGCCGCAGATCGTCGGCGCGGAACAGGGTGCGCGTCGCCAGTGGCAGGCTGCCCCGGTTGCGGAAATAATCCTCGAAGTCCTGGCCCTCCTGGATCGGGTCACCGGTCAGGACGGACAGCATCTCGACCGCGGCCTGCGAGACCAATTCGCCCGATCCGCCGTCGCCGAAGCCCCGGCAGGCGGTGTTGAGCGCGCCCGACAGCTTGACCGCGACTCCCAGAGGCAGCGAGGCATAGTAACTCCAGTCCTCTTCCTCCTCTTCCACCGGCGCCGTCTCGACATATCCGACCGCGGCGATGGTGCGCTGGGTGATGTCATTGGTGCCGATGGACCGTTCGAAATCCTTCAGGAAGATCTCGTAACCGGCTTCCAGCACCTCGGAGTAGCCGGCCGGGAAGGCCGCGCTGCGGTCCGCGGTTCCAGTGCTTGGCGTCTGGTTGTAGGCGCGCCGGATGGCTTCCTGCCGCAGCTGTTCGCCGTAGAGGAGGGCGCCGCGAATGGCCAGGCCGATGGCCTCGAACTCGGCGATCTCGTCCTTGGCGCCGGTGGTGTAGGTCTTTTTCACCTCGACCGACAGCGCCTTGCCCGAGGGCGAGACGTGCTGGTTCCGGATCGCGTTGGAATGCTGCAGGAAGGCCTGGCTGGCCGCCAGAACGGCCTCGCCGCGCACCGGGATCGGCGCGTAAAAGATGTTGGCCTCTTGCAGGGCCTCGATCAACTCGGGGCTGGGGGGCTGGCGGTCGCCGTGGTCGGCGATGTGGATGATCCACTTGGGCGCATCGCTGCGCCAGTCCGTTTCCTCGGCAGCGCGCAGCAATGCCGCATTCGAAGCCTCGGGTTTGTCCTTGAGCGCATCCTCGATGTAGAGATCGACGCCGCTGAGCTCCGAGAACTCGTCGCCGCGCAGGATGGGTTGCAGGGCGATGGGATAGCGGAACTGCATCGGATCGCGCAGCCGGGTGGCCGAGGGCGACAGGTAGTCACCGTACATCGCCACGCCAAAGCGGAACGAGGCATTGCCCACATAGTCACGCGCCAGCCCGCGCACCGCGCGCGACACGATGTCGAAATAGCTGCGCATGGACTTGGTGCCGTCGATCAGGAACAGCACGTCGGTCTTGTTCAGCGCGTCAAAGACCTCGGGCGGGGGCGTGTCGTCGATCCGGGAACAGACGCCCGCACCGCCGCTGTCGCAATAGGCCCCGATGAAGGCGACCCGCAGGTTGGGCAGGAAGTTGTTGTTGTCCGAGCTGGCCTGCCGGTTGTCCTGCAAGACCGGGTAGCGCTGGAACTCCGGTCCCTCGGTGGCGACGCGGTCCAGATTGCCCGGGACGCCGGCGATGGGCTTGGCGTAGGGGCTGTGCGGAAAGTCCGACAGCACCTGTCCGTCGCCGCCGGTCTTGAAGAAGGTGGTCAGGCGCGAATACCAGACCTGTCCCGCCTGCGCGTCCACCCAGCCGATGGGCTGTTCGCCCGAAAGCAGCAGATAGCGCAGCTGGCCATCCGGGCCCCGCGCGATCTCGCGGATCAGCAGCACGTTGAAGATGTTGATCGTGCCCGAGCGTTCGCGGTCATCTGGCAGGGCGTAGACGGGGATTTCCACCGGGCTGAGGTCGCGGACGCTGGCATCCCCGGACAGGCCGGTGTTGTCGACGATGAACTTGGCGTCAAAGACCGACCGCGCGATCGAGGCGTCCTTGCACTCGGCGGTTTCCTCGCCCATGTCCTTGAGCCGCGAACAGAATTCCGACACCCGCATCGGCAGGATGTCGCCGCAGTATTCGCCCCCGACGATGGTGCGCAGGGTCGCGGACATCTTGCCGGCCAGCACGTCGTCACCGTCGATCCAGCCGCAGTAGGGGGTTTCGCCGGTGCTGGACACCAGCACCTTGTCGCCGGCTTCGAAATGGCAGGTCAGCCGCGTCAGAGGCGGCACCTTGGTCGGCGTCGGGATCGGGTTGCCGCCGCGCGTCTGGAA
The DNA here is from genome assembly GCF_900101505.1 of Antarctobacter albus. Classification (GTDB taxonomy): domain Bacteria; phylum Pseudomonadota; class Alphaproteobacteria; order Rhodobacterales; family Rhodobacteraceae; genus Antarctobacter; species Antarctobacter albus. Next base: position 323,269 of record NZ_FMZI01000005.1, on the reverse strand, counting down.
GATCTGGGTGTCGGCCACGGTCAGCACCGCGCCGCCCGTGCCCTGCGGGTCGGGCAGCGAATCCAGCTGCTGGATGCTGCACAGACCCTCTTCGATGTAGAAATCCTGCGGCGGCGTCCCCTGGGCATGGGCCAGGGACGCAAGCGTCAGTGTGGCCGTGAAACCGGCGACACCGATCACCCGGCGCCATTGGTCGGTCTTAGTCCGCATGGGTCGCGTTTCCTCCTTTGAGGCCCTGGAAGCTGACGGAGAGCTCATCCGGTGTCGGTCTGATGAACACGCTGTCGGGGAAGATGATGATATGCCTGTTCAGCTGGTCACGGCACCGCAGGGTGCGCACGTCGGCGTCCCGAACGGTGTTTTCCTCGCCGAGGCTGCTGGCAAGGTCGGGGAAATAGTTGCCGGAGGCGAACTCGACGATGCTGACCGTGGACCCCTCGTAGCCCAGAAAGGCGGAGGGATCGCAATAGTCGTTGCGGTCGGCAAAGCCGGTGCGGCCCACGACGTGAACGCCGGTCGGGACATCCGCGGACAGGGCGCCCGCCGCGCGCAACTCGTCCAGAACGGCGGTGACGCGAACATCGGCATAATCCGCGTTCGGTTCGACCCGGGCAAAACGCCCCAGTAGCTCGCGCAGCCAGTCGGGTTTCTGCCGCATCTCCAGCGGTGTCAGGCGGGCGACCTCGCGGTGCAGGCCGTTTTCGTCGGGCGCGAAAAAGACGAACTCGGCCGAACGGCTCTCTTCCAGCGCATCCTCGACGGCGAAATCGACATATGCTGCCAGGTAATGCAGCAGGTCGCTCCTTTGGTTGGTGAAGGCATAGACACCTTCGCCCTGTTCGGCGGTGCCCACCAGCGAGGCGCCCAGGTAGGTGTTCAGAAAGAAATACTCGGTGGCGGCATTGGGCAGCAGCCGGACCTCGGAAATCGTCACCACGCCATCCAGGTCGATCGAGACACGCGGGTCGCTGTCCGCGTCGCGCAGCGACAGGATCACGGGTTCGGCCAGGCGGCAGGCCTGGTTGTCGGCATCCTGCGGCGCGGTGATCTCGATCGCGATCTCGTCCAGCCGGGCCTTGTCGGGGAACAGTGCCTGAACTTCCTGCTCCCGCAGGAACCAGCCCGCCGAAATGTCACGCCCGGTAAAGAGCCGGGTCGATTTGCCGGCAAAGACCGGATCGGCATCCGTTCCCGGGGTTTCGGCGAAACGAACGCTGAGCGTGCAGTCGAGGTAGAGCGTCTCGGGGATCTCGAACCCGACGACCAGGCGCTTGAGGAAGGCCGACCGCTTGCGGGCCAGCGCGACGTTCACGACCAGGCGTTCGGTGGTGACGCTGGCCTCGACTAGGCGGGCGGACGCCGCTTCGTATTCCTCGTCGAACTGCAGGCATTCGGGGCCATAAAGCTGCGTGGCCAGCCGCGCCAGGTTGGCGTCCCAGGCCGGCGCCGCGTCCCGGCAGGCGATCTGGTAGGGCGGGACAGTGACTTCCTGCCCCTCGAACAGGAAGACCGGCTCGACCAGATCCAGGAGGCTGCTCGCCCAGAGCTTGGAATAGGGAATGCCCGGTTCCGCCGGGGGAAGGGGCGTGGCCGTCACCTCGGGGCGGTCGACGGGCGCGGGATCGGTCGCCGGGTCTTTGTCCGGTTTCGCGGTCTGAACCGTCACAGGTGCGTCCGGTTCGACCGGTTTTGGCGGCGTGACGGGCAGCGGCGCGTCCGCCGCTTCCGGCAGGTCCGCAAGGTCCGCTGCGCAATCGTTGATGCACAGCAGCATGATGACCCCCTGTGACAGGTCGTCGGCGTCACGGGCGATGATGCGATAATACTTGGCAAGCCTTTCGCTCGTAAACTCCCCGGACCCGGCGGGGTTCGACTCCTTGCCGTCAAGGTTGGGCCAGAACTGGCGAATGGCCAGGCCGAAATTCGGTTCTGTCGTGTCAGTGACCGGCTTGTAGAATTGCAGTCCGACGCCCGGCAGATCGCCCGCGTCCTCGGGCATGGGGACGTCGTTGTAGGCGATAAGGCGCAAGGGAAAGCGCAGGAAACCCTCTGAATTGGCGTCGCGGCCGGGCAAAGGGTAGTCCAGCACGAGCCCCTCGGTGATCAGGCAATGCGGGTCGTCCGTGGCGACGGTGCGTCTTTCACCGCCCGCCCATTTGACCTTTTCCAGTGCCTCGTTGGACCGCGCCAGCGGGATCGCGTTCCGCGCAATCATCTGGTCACGCACCTTGGAGGCCAGCCCTGCCGGACCGCCCAGCAGGCGGTCGGGCTGATCGCGCATGATGCGCAGGTCCTCAAGGCAGGTTTCGGCAAGGGCAGGCACGGCGGCGGATATGGTGGCCAGCAGGAGGCCCGTGAAAAGCCTGTGACGTCTCATTGCTTTCCTCCCTCAACGACGATGTGGGCTTTGTCCAGGCGGCCGGCAGAGACGACCGACCATTGGTCTCCGACCAGCTTGCACATGGCGATTTCGCCCTCCCTGGTGACGTAAAATGCATCGGCAATCCGGTTGGCCGCGCTGTCGACCAGCCATTGCCCTGCCTCCTGGCACAAGGCGGCATCCGGCAGGTCGGGGATCATGGCGGCCAGCGGCCCCTGGTCCAGCCCGAATTCCCGTTGGGCCGGGAACAGGGGCAGGCCGTCCGGCGTCTGGCGCAGAACAAAGGGATCACCTTCGGCCACAACCGGGCCGGTGTCTTCGCGTGGCGTCGGCGCGGGGTCCGGATCTTCGGCAATCACCGGAGGTTCCGCCGTCGGCGCGGCAGGACGCGCGCGCAGCTCGGCAAGCTCGCCCTGCAAGGTAAGGATGGTGCGGTTCAGCTCGTCGATCTGGGCCTGCAGCGGGTCAAGATCCGGCGGATCCGGATGCAGGTGCAGGCAATCGGGTGGATCGGCCTCGTAGCCTTCGTTGGTGCAGACCTGGCGGAGCAGCTTTTCATGCGCCGCGACCTGTCCTTCCAGCGCGTCGATCCTTGGGCGAAGCTCCTGCATGTCCTCCAGCGCGGACAGCAGCGTGTCCATCAGCAGGTCGACATCGATACCACTGTCTGCCGCCGGCGGCTCCGGCGCCTCGGGGGCCGGATCGGGAACCGGTGCCGGATCGGGAGGGGCATCCGCCGGCCCCGCGCCTTCGTCTGGCGCGGCGGGCGGGTCGGTGTCCTCGGTTGCCGGGGCGGCGGCGGGATCATCGGCGTCCGGTGTTCCGTCCGGCGTGACCAGGCGGCCCTGTACCTCTTCCGAGACATCCGGCCCGGCGGCTTCATGGGACTCCGGGTATCCGGCGGTGGCCGTCAGGCAAAGGACGGACGCCGTGGCGGCCAGGACGGTGGATATTCTACCCAATGCTTTCCCTCAGATCGTTTGTAGCGTTTCACTCAAGTAGCGGTTCTTGCGCCACCATGTCCCGATAACGACGACGGTTACCAAGAGTGATAGCAGGAAAACCGCGATGAATGCGCGCCAGAAAAGCCCCTGTTTCATCGCCAGCCATTCCACCGGCAGGTCAAAGGCATTGGCGGCATAGGGCGCCGCGTAGGTTTGAAAGATCCAGTGCAGCCCCAGGAACCAGAAGATCGCAAGACACAGCAACACGGCAATCTGCGTCTGGATCATCATCGCCATGTGGGCGACGGTGTAGCCAAAGGCCTTCATCACCGCGATCGACTTTTCGTTGCGCTGGACAAAGGCGGCGGTGGCCAGCGCAGTCGAGATCACGATTGTCGCGGCAAAGGTCCAGGACAGTACAGCGAAGGACACGCTGGCCCCGTCCATTGCCCGCAGCATCCCCCGTACCTGGTTCAGGATGTCCTGGTCCAGCTTGAACCCGAACAGGACTGGCGTTTCATCCGGCGTACACTCGGGCATGTCGGGAAACTTGCAGACCACGTTTTCAAAGCTGGTCTTGTCGAAATAGACCGCCGCCTCGCGGTAGGTGGGCAGGGTGATCTTGCCGTTCTGCACGAAATTGTCCGGCGGGGCCTCCAGGAAAAGGTCATGATAGACCAGTTCGGTCACCGCCAGCGGGTACTTGCGTTCCCCGCCGCCGGGGAATTCCTCGGCCACGCCAAGAACCGGCAGGCCGATGGTGCGGTTGAACAGTTCCAGGCAGATCTCCTGACCGGCTTCGATCCGGAATGTTTCCATGAATCCCTGCGTCGCAAGGATGCCGGGCCTGGTGCGCCATTCGGGGTCGGCCTCCACCCCGTTCCAGGCCGGAAAGGAAAGATCCTCGAACAGCGGTTCGCGCGCGTCAAAGACCTGCATGGTGCGGATATAGGGTTCGATCCCGTCCAGGGGGCGCGTGTTGCAGGTGCCGTCCTTGGATTCATCGGGGAACCAGAGGTACTGCTGTTCGTGGACGCGGCGGCCAAAGACGCGGCGCGCTTTGTCGCTGGCCTCGGCGGCGATGGGGGCGGCATCGAACAACGTCTTGTCCAGCACCCCCAGAGAGGCGATGTCCAGCGTTTGCCCGCCGTTGTAGACCGTGCGCATGGTGAAATGCGACATGCTGGGTTGCGACAGTTGCGCGTTCAACGCGGCCTCTGTCACGTGGCGGCCAAGCGCCACGAAGTAAAAGACCGTCAGCCCGAGGAAAAGGATCAGGGTCAAGGAGCGCGTCATCGCCTGGTAGAGACCGCGCAGATGCGCCCAGATCCGGTTTGACCCGGCGGCGACGGCCCGGCGCATCCCCAGCGACACCTCGTCGACAGCGCAGTTCACGACAAAGCCGTAGGACCGCAGAGAGCCGGGGCGCCAGCGGGGCGCCCGCGCCAGCTCCATCTCGTCCGGTGCCGCATCGCCCGGACGGTCGATCATCCGGTCGAGCGCCTCGACCGTCAGGGCGGGCTGCTTGCGGCCCTGTTCGATCAGGTCATGCAGGATGTCCAGGCGTTCCTCGTAGGGCGCGTCCAGCGTCCAGGGCTGGCCGGTTTCCGCATCACAATAGACCCGGCCAGACGAGACCAGTGCCACCCGGTCCGCGTAATGTGCTGCCAGGTCCAGCTCATGCGTCACCCAGAGCACCGCGCAACCGGTTTCATGGGTCCACCAGCGCAGCGCCTCGATAACGTTCTGGCTCATGGTCTTGTCGAGGCTGCTGGTCGGCTCGTCGCAGACGATCAGGTTCGGCTCGACACAGAGCGCGCGGATGATGGCGATGCGCTGGGCCTGACCGCCCGACAGCGTTTCGGACAGCTTGTCCCACTGCGGTCCCAATTCGAAGTCCTGGGCCAGGTCGCGGGCCAGTTCCCCGGCATTGCCCTTGTTCGAGATATGGCCCGCCATCTTAGCATTGGCGCGCGCGGGGATCGCCTTGATCAGCTGCGCTTCCTGGAAAACGAAGGCGATCTCGCCCGGGGGCGGCCGGTTCTCGCGCAACTGGTCCCAGACACGCCCGTCCTTGCCCCGGTACAGCAGGCGGCTCTGGTCGTTGAGGCGGTTGGGCTTGCGCAGCCCGGCCAGGATGCTGAGCAGGGTCGACTTGCCGGACCCGGACTCACCGATGATGGCGGTCACCTGGCCGCGGGGCAGGGTGAACTTGTCGGCATAGACACCGCTGGACGGTTGGTTTCCAGAGCCATTGTCGGCATAGACACAGCCAAGCCGCTCGGCTTTCAGGACCCAATCGTCACCCGCTGTCAAAATCGCCTCCGGTCGCCATGCGTTTATGTATTACATCAAACAGTAGGCAAATTAGGTCTGGCCAATCCAAAGAGCAACGGGATTCCTGACCGCCTTGCGCTGCTTTGCGGCAGGTCTTCGGGGTGAGGCCTGTTGGAGGCGTGGCAAGAAAATATGCCGTGGAGCAGTCGCTTGCGCAGGGTATGTCGCGCCCGGGTCGCGGTTCTTGAGGGCCAAGCCGGTCCATTTGTCGCCAGCAAGTCAGGAAAAGGTGAAAGTGGATCATGGTTAACGGACCCAGGGTTCCGGGTCCCTGATCGGTAAACAATTCCTGCCTGTGTTGGGCGATTGGTGCGCGCTTGGAAATCGTCGTCGCCCAAAGGCCGTATCTGGGGCGTTCGCCGCACTCTCCGGCTTCTTCCCGCTGCCCTTTTTCGAGGCAAATCAGGGGCAGGGGCTGCGGCTGCTACCCTAGGCAAGCGCCCTTGTGACCTACAAGGGTGTCACCTAGGATCGTGAGCGTGTTGCGAAAACAGGAGATTCGGTTTGCATGTTTAGGCTTGTGCCAAATTCCGGAATTCAGTTTTTCGATTTTGAGTTTAATGTAAAAGACTTTCGCAGCATCCGGTTTTCCGTCGTGCGCGAGGAACGGACCCTGCGGTTTTCCCGCCTGCAATTGCACGAGGACGGGGAAAGCTACATCGACGAGTCCGGGCGTCCCGTCGCAGACGATGACCAGGTGTCCGGCAGCGTCGAGGCCGCGTTGCGGGACTTTGCCGGGCAATGGCTGCCCTTGCCGTTCTTTCGCAATGACAGGACAGGACCATTGAACTGGGCGCGGGCCTATTTCCCGCGCAAGCAGCGGTCCGCGGACGTCAAGATCGTGCTGGTTTTCGATACCACACTGGGCGAGCACGAATCCGGACGCGCGCTGGAAGGGGACGAGCTCAACCGTATCGCCTCGCTCATGCCGGTCGAAAGCGACGTGGTGGCGGGCGAGACGACCTTTGGGGTGCCGAAGGACCACGAGGGCATCCGCACCTTCTTTGAACAACGCTGGGTCGGGGACTGGATCAAGAAAAGCTGGGTGCGCCCCGAACGGATCAACCCCGAGGCGGAAGAGATCCGCAATCGCAAGGCGCTGGCCAACTACCTGGCGCTGCTCTATTCCTTCGGCTCATCCGAGACGGTCGATTTCCCGCGCTGCCGCTTCATCGACAATACAGCCGACTCCACCCACCGCCCGATCGACGTGGACCTGGTGCTGGACATCGGCAACTCGCGGACCTTCGGCCTGCTGATCGAGGATGACGAGCGCGAACCGCATGTCGACCTGACCCGCAGCTATCCGCTGGAATTCCGCGACATCTCGCAACCCGACCAGGTGCACAATCGTCCCTTCGAAAGCCGGGTGGAATTCTGCAAACCCTTCTTCGGGCCTGCCAACCTGTCGCGGCTGACCGGGCGTCGGTCGGCGTTCCAGTGGCCCTCGGCGGTGCGGATCGGCGACGAGGCCGTGCGCCTGTCGCATGAATACAGCAGCGTCAATGGCGTTACCGGCATGTCCAGCCCGAAACGCTATCTCTGGAGCCGAACGCCGGTTTCCGTCGAATGGCGGTTCAATTCGGGCGGGCGCGAATCCGAGGACAGCGCTCTGGACACCGGCGGCTATTTCCGCAACTTCGCCGCGGACGGTGAATACCTGGCCGATGTGCCAGACGCGCTGCCGGCGGTGACGGCGAGTTTTTCGCGCTCTTCGGTCATGACCTTCTTCCTGATGGAACTGCTGTTGCAGGTCCTGCGCGAGATCAACAGTCCGTCACGTCGTGAAAAGCAGGGGCAGCAGTTGCAGGCCCGGCGCCTGCGCCGCATCGTGCTGACCATGCCGACGGCGATGACGCGTCCGGAACGCTCTATCCTGCGTCGCCGCGTCGAAACCGCGATCAAGGAAGTCTGGCAGGGGCTGAACTTTGCGCCCGACACGCAACCCAAGCTGCAGATGCAGTGGGACGAGGCCTCTGCCACGCAGGCGGTCTTTGTCTACAACGAGGTGGTGGAGCGGTTCTTTGGGGACACGGCGTCGTTCATGTATGCCTCGTCGCGCCCCGAGGCCCGCGACCGTCCCTTGCGGATCGTCAGTCTGGACATCGGTGGCGGGACCTCGGACCTGATCATCAGTTCCTACCGGAACGATGAACGCTCCCTCACGCCCAGGCAGGAATTCCGCGAAGGCTTTCAATGTGCCGGTGACGACATCGTCAAGGCGGTGATCGAGAACCACGTGATTCCGGCGCTGACGGAATACCTGGCGAAACAGGATGTTCCGGGGGCCAAGAACTTTGTCGTCTCGCGCCTGGGCGCGGTCAGGGCAGGAGAAAGCGCGAAACGCCTGATCCGGCGCCAGCAGTTCTCGCAACAGGTGTTGACGCCCTTCGCCTACTGGCTGCTGGAGGCGCACGAGGGCAGTGACAGGTTCGGCGAGGACCTGCAGCTGAGCGCATCCTGGGACCGCGTCTTTGGCGAGACCCAGCCCACGCGCGAAGTGCTGGACCACATCTGCGAGATCGACGGGCTGGCGGAGCCGGTCGACCTTTCGGGCTTTTCTTTCTCCGTCACCTCGGCGCAACTGACACACACGGTCTACAAGGTCATGGAGCCCTTCATCGACTGCCTGGCCGAGGCGACCTATTATTTCGACTGCGATTTCATGCTGCTTGCCGGGCGGCCTTCGCGGTTCCCGGCCCTGCGGGCGATGATCGCCCAGCGGATGCCGGTCATGCCCGAACGGATCGTGACCATGCATGACTACGAGGTCGGCGCCTGGTATCCGTTCCGCAACTTCAACGACGAGATCGGCGACCCCAAGACCTGTGCCGCCGTCGGCGCGATGATCTGCGCCCTGTCCGAGGGGCAGCTGAACGATTTCCACATGCGCACCAGCGAGCTGACCATGCGGTCGACCGCGCGTTACATCGGCCAGATGAACCAGGGCCGCATCCGCGAGGATCAGCTGTTGTTCCGCAACGTGGACATGGAGCAGGACGACCAGTCAATCGAGGACGCGGTGTTCCGCTGTCACCCGCCGGTCGCGCTGGGCTTTCGTCAGCTGGACCTGGATCGCTGGCCGGCAACGATGCTGTACAACGTGACCCTGTCCAAGTCGAACCTGGAACGAGACCCGCCCTCTGTGATGGACGTGACTCTGACGCGGCTGCGGCCAGAGGATGACCCGTTGGAAAAACTGTTCGAGATCGAGGCCATCGTCGATGGCAACAAGGAAGACCTGCCGCGTGGCCTTGTGCGGATGAACCTTCAGACGATGGTGACGACGGATGTGCACTGGGCCGAGTCGGGCAGCTTCAACCTTGGGGGGATGATGTGATGTCGGGGGCTCAGGAGGCATTGGTTGGCGCGATCTCGGCGCATCGCGCCATCGCGGGCAAGTACAAGTCCTGGGTGCGCAAACATGCGGAAATCGTCGGCCTGCGCCACGACCCGGTCGAACGTGAATGCGTGCTGATGGAAACCGAACTGGGCCGCCTGGAACGGGCGGCGCAGCGGCGCATGTGCGTCGGCGTGTTCGGTGCCAGCCAGGCGGGCAAGTCCTACCTGATCTCCTCTTTGGCGAGCAAACCTGGTGAACAGCTGCTGGCCAAGGCGGGCGACCGCACGCTGAAATTCATCGGGGACATCAACCCGGCAGTCAGCGGCAAGGAAACCACGGGCGTGGTGACACGGTTCACCAGCACCGAAACGCTGGAAGATCCGAACTACCCGATCGAGCTGTCGCTGCTGTCGGAAATGGACATCGCCAAGATCCTCAGCAACTCCTATTTTTCGGACTTCGAGAGCGATGCCCTGAAACGGGTTTCTGGCGACGAGATCGAGGCGACACTGGGCGAGGTCGCCCTGGCGGTGGATGCGGCGCGCAGCGACAGGGCCTATGATCTTTCGGCCTACCTGGAACGCCAGTTGCACCCGGATGTCTACCGCGCGAATTTCGCGCAGTTCAAACCGCACTGGGGCCGTATCTCGGAAATCCTCGAACACGGGGCAGTGGCGGACCGGGTGCGCGCCTACAGCCTGTTCTGGGGGCGCAACAGATATTTCACCGAAGTCTTCGAAAAGATGATCTCGGCGCTTGAGGAATTGGGCCACGCGGATCGTTGCTGGGCCACGCCCGAGGTTTTTGACCCGCAGGCCAACGTGATCCTGGTGTCGGCCCTGCAGCAGATCTGGAACGGCAGCGGGCTGGAGGCGAACATCCGGACCAACAGCGGCGAAATCCGCAAGGTGGATCACGCCACGCTGTCGGCCCTGGTGACCGAGCTGAAGGTGGTCATCAAGGAACCGCCAGCGGATTTCTTCGGCACAACCGACCTGCTGGATTTCCCCGGCGCCCGTACTCGGAGCGAGGAAAAGGCCATCGACGAGACCGTGGTGGGCAAGGCGTTGGTGCGCGGCAAGGTGGCCTATCTCTTCGACCGCTACCTGGATAACCGAGAGCTGACGGCGATGCTGCTCTGTGTCGGGGACGGTCCGCAAGAGGTCGGCCCGCTGGCCGGGATGATCGAACGCTGGATCACCGTGACCCACGGCAAGACCCCACAGGCCCGCGCGGATCAGCCCTGCGCACTGTTTTTCGTTGCCACCAAGGCGGACCTGACCTTCAACATCGCCTCGCGCGATGCGGTCAACATGCTCGAGGACCGGATGCATTCCATGCTGGAACGGTTCGGCGGCGCGCGCAGCGGCGACGAGGCGGAATCCGGTGCGGCGTCGATGTCCTGGGTGCGCGAATGGCAACCGGGCAGCCAGTTCCGCAACATGTACTGGCTGCGAAACACCAGCCAGCCTTCCACGGGCATCCTCAGCCGGGGCGAAAAGAACACGCCAGAGTTCGAAGAGACCGGCTTTGACACGCATCACACAGAGGTCTTCAAGGCCCTGCGCGAGGCGGTCACGACATCGGCCAAGGTCAGCCAGCATTTCCGCGAGCCCGACAGGGCCTGGAACGAGATGCTGGAGCTGAACGACGGCGGCCGCACCTACCTGATCTCGAACCTCCAAAGCGTCTGCCATGAAGGCTTCAAACGCGATCAGCTCCAACGCGAGTTCGCGGAGTTCCAGCAGCGGCTGGAGCGGCTGTTGAGAGAGTTCCATGCCGACGGCGATGCGGAACGGGTGTTCAAGGAACGCTCCAGGGCGGTGCGCGCGGCACTGCAGGACGTGCGCGCCTGTGCCCTGCAACAGAAATTCGGCGAATTCCTCCTGATGTGCTACATGTCGGAGCGCAGCCTGAAAGGCATCCTGCGCCAGTTGGAGCGCGAGGATCCCGATACCGGCCCCGCCGTCGTGCGCAAGGAAGACGATGGTTGGGACGCCATCTTTGACGACGACGACGAGGACATTGCCGAGGACGAGGCGCCCGAGATGCCCAAGGAACGGCACGATGTCTTTGCCGATCGCGTCCTCAGCACATGGTCCGATCAGTTGCAGGCCGTGCTGGAGAACCCGCGCGTGTCGCGCTACCTGAACATCTCGCCCGAGAACCTGGAAACCATGTTCAACGAGATGCGCGAGGGTGCGCAGCGCGCCGGTCTGGCCGACAAGGTGGCCCAGACCTCGCGCGATGCCTCGCAGTTCCCGCGCTCCTCCGAACGGTTGATCCCGCACAAGGCGCGCATGGCCTCGCTGACGGTGAACCACTTCGTCAACCAGCTGGGCTACGAGGCGGGCGAACTGACGCTCAAGGACAAGGCGCGGACCCCGCTTTTCGACCGCCCCGTCACGCCCGACGGCGGTGTTCCCGACCTGCCCAAGACGGCCGAACCGCGCGCCGTCAAGATGGCGCAGCACTGGGCCTGGGCCTTCAAGAACCTGTCCGAGAGCAATGCGCGGACCGATGATGGCCTGTCCGGAGTGGATCTGGCGGCCAACGCGGAACTGGGGGGGCTGATCCAGGCCATGACGGACAGCAAGGCCTGACCGCGTGACCAGGCTTTTCGACATAGAGACGGATGATGGCCTGGGCCTCTTCGCGGTGGTCGAGGCTCCCGAGGGCGAGGTGGCGGCGTGGTCGATCACCCGCACCGGCTCTCAGGACACCCGGCTTTATGCCAAGGACGATGACTGGACCTCGGAACGCCACGAAGAGGTGTTCCGCCCGGCGGAGCAGCTGGAAAAGGGATCTGTCGGTGTCCTGATCCCGCCGGAAATGGCGATGAACCTGGAACCGGGGGTCCCGGTCACTCTGAACCTGCGGACGGCGCAGGGGGGAGAGGTTTCATTCAGCCTGCCGGTCTCTACCAGCCACGCAATGTGGGGCGGGGCAGAGGCCGCCGGGCTGGCGCCGGATCCGGCCAGTACCGATGTCGTGGAGTCCGAACTGCGGTTGGACGGTGCCGGGGCCAAGGGACCCGAGGACGAGGACCCGGCAGAGCCTGCAGGAGGGCCGGGACCGGAGACAGAGCGCGTCGGCGACCCGGAGACCGACCCTGCGAGCCGTCGCTGGCCGTGGTGGCTGGCGTTGCTTTTGCTCCTCTTGCTGGCGGTTCTGGTCTATTTCCTTTTCTTTCGTGACGAAGGGCCAGAGCCGATCGTGCTGCGCGACGACCGATTGCACCTGGCCGCGGGCGAAACACAAGGCGAGGTTGCACTTTTCGCCAATGACGACCTGCCCGCCAGCGCCCGCCTTGCGGGGTGCGACGGTGTGTCGGCGCTGCCCGGCGCGACGGATGGCAGGGTGACGGTCCTGCGCAGCGCGCTGCCCGATGGTGCCCCGACCGTCTGGACCTGCCGGATCGACCCGGGGGATGGGCGTGCCGTCCAGACCAGCCTGCTGACCGTCAGTGCCGATCCTGAAACGCCCAAGGAAGAGCCGGAGCCTCAGGTTCCCGTTGAGCCGCCCGAGGGGGATCAACCGCCGAAGGCTCAGAAGCCGCCCATCGATGTGACGCCGCGGGAAAAACCGGAGGTGCCGCGCACGTTGGCCGACCCGGATCCCGATACGCCACCCTCAGGACCACGCCAGACGGACGCCGAGGCTTGCCAGTCCGGGCGCTACCCCGAGACGCCGCTTGGGGATGGGACGAACCCGCCCATCGCCTGCGCCGACCGGTTCCTGCTGCGTGGCGACCCCAGCGGTCAACATCGGCTGGCGCCCTTGCGCAACGATCTCGACGATGCGGGACGTGCCGGGCTGCGGATCGCCTCTTGCGAACCGGCGCAGCGCGGCGACCTGACGGTCGCGGTGTCCGGGGATGGAACGCGGATCGTTCTGACCGACGCACAGGTGCCTCGCACGTCTACCTTTGGCCTGCGCCTCAGTTGTGTCATCAGCGACGGCGACGGGCTGACCGCGCAGGCGCCGGTCTCGGTGATCCTGGTGCCCGGAGACGCGGCGCTGGACGACAGTGCACCGGACAGGGCGCCGGGCGGCGGGACTGCCCGGATCACCACAGACGGCCGCATTTCCGGTGCCCCTCCGGCGCCGACCCCGGATTTGGACAAGTAAGGATTAGACCCGATGAAACTGCTGACATCCGAGCCAAGGTCGCGCGTTTCAGGGATCGGATGGTCCGAACGCAATGTCATGCAGCTGTTCCAGCAGTTCGAGACCGCCTTCAAGATGCGCCTGTCCAAAGATGCGCAGACCTTTTTCGCCATGCCCGAGGCCGTCGGCGACGACCGGATCGATTTCTACACCGAGGATTACAAGACGGCGGTGAAATACGCCGACCAGCGGCCCGACACCCGCAAGGAGATCGACGGCCGGATCGAAGCCATCGTCAACGAGATCGAGGCATTTCGCCAGGGGCTTGCCGACAGTGGCGACAGCAACAATCGCAACATCGCGCTGGCGTTGGAAAAGGCCTTTCGCGTGCCCAGCCGGGATGCGATCTGGATTGTCGATGGCGCGCCTGTGGTCACGCTGTGGGGGTTCCAGTCCGATGGCGCGTCTCTGGATCTGCGCAGCATCAAGATCCCGAAAAAGGACAAGCCCGTCGCGGGGGGGCCGGATGACGCGGGCCGCAACCGCAAGCGGCTGTTGTTCGGCGGGCTCGCGCTGTTGCTGCTCTTGCTTGGGCTTCTGGCTTTACTTTTCGGTCCTGCGCTTTTGTGCGACTTCGGCCTGCGGGCCTGCAACGCGCCGATCGCACAGGAAGACCGGGGCGTGCTGCCGGACGGCGTGGTTTTTGTCGATGTGAACGTCGTCGCCAATGACAGTGATCCCGATGGCGACCCGATCACCATCGCCGGTTGCGACGCGCCGGGCATCGTGCGGGATGACCAGACCGTGCGCTTTGCCCGCGATCCGGCGCAATCCTCGGGCGAGGTGCGGTTCAGCTGCACGGTGCAGGATCCGTCTGGCCTGACCGATGCGGCGGATGTCGTGATTGCCGTTGGCGGTCAGGGCGGCGCCGGGGCCGGAACGGGTGGGGGCGTATCGGGCACGGCGCCGTCGGCGCGCACGGTGTCGGCCATCCTGCCCCCGGGTGAGCCAAGCGTCTCGGTGGATGTCCTGTCGGGCGTTGTGAACGGCGGCAACCGGGTCTGGCAGGTGGTCGGCTGTGATGCGCCTGGCGTGGTGGAAAATGGCCGTGTCACCTATCCGCGCAACCCCGATGACACCGTCCAGAGCGAGACATTCGACTGCCGCGTCCAGAGCGATGACGGGTTGACCCTGACCGTGCCCGTCGAGGTCGCGCGCGAGGCCAACCGTTGCACGCCCTTCACCACCAACCTGCCGGTCCGCCTGCTGATCGGGGCCGACTGGTCGTCCAGCATGGACCAAAACCGCCAGCAGCCGCCGCACAACTTCAGCCGTATGCTGGACGCGCTGGAAGAGCTGCGTACACGCCTCCCGGCAGAAACCTTCGCCACGCTCGAGCTCATGCGGGGGGAGTTCCCGGTCGACCTGCGCACTGACGGCGCGGCCTTTTTGTCCGATCCCACGGCCAACGGGCGCCCGACGCCCCGGTTTGCCGCCTATATCGAGTGGCTGCGCCAGGAGATCCAGAAGGCGGGAACCGATTTCTCGTTGATCACCGTGGTCACGATCACCGATGCCCAGGACAACCCCGAGGATTTCCTTGCTCAGTTCGAGGCAGCCTTCCAGACGTCCCGCGTGCCGATCGAACACACGCTGATCACCCTGACAGAGCCCAAGCCGCAGTGGGCGGACCTGTATCAGCGCATGGTCTGGCCTCCGGATGAAACCCGCAACTACCGAGAGTTGCTGGATGCCCCAGCTCAATCGCGGTTGCCCTCCGAGATCCTGCAAGCGGCCCGCATGGTGGTGCGCGAAGAGTGCGGAACGCCCTGATGGCCTCCAGCTTCCTGATCCGGACGGATGAAAGTCAGCAGGCGCCGCAGGGGGCCTTTGGCCGCCCCATAACCGCCTATTTCCCGCAGCTGCGCGCCTATGTCGCCGAGTACCTGGGCGGGGAAACGGCCGGCTATTTCGCCGAACCCGTCCGTGAGGCCGAAAGCGGCTTTACCGATTGGTTCACCGATGCGGCGGGCGACCCGCAACCGCTTTCTGCCCTGCGCGGGCCGGAACGGCGCGAGGCTCTGGCCCAGCTGGCCGAGTGGCGCCGCGAAATGCGCGCCTTCGCCGAAGCGGCCCCGGCGGAAAACGCGGGACAGATACACAAGATCCTGTCGCTGGCTCTGACCGACCCATCCGAGGATGACGTCTTTGTCACGGGCGGCAGACCGGTGGTGGTGAACTGGGGGTTCGAGCCGCCGCGCGATTTCGTGCCGCTGACCTATCCCGGGACAGAGCGCCGCGCGCCACTGCAGTCGGAACCGCCCAAGGACCCGGAAACAGCCGGGACAGAGCGCCGCCTGCTGGGGGGCAGCGTCCTGACGCTGTGTATGATTGGGGCGCTTTGTCTTGTGGCATTGACCCTGTTCGGAAAGTCGGCGGGGCTATTCGATGCGCCTCTGGTTGCCGCGGCAGAGCCTGACGGCAGCGATCCCGCCGAACTGGCCGAATTGCGGCGCCTGCAGGCCGCGAACGAGGCTTTGCGCCGGGACGTGGACGGGCTGCAGGAGGATCTGCTGGATCGTGCCCTGGCCTGTCTTGGGCAATGCACCGCGCCGCCTGTGCCGGTGGACCCGACACCGCCCCCCGGCCCGAACCCGGAAAGTCCGCCTCAGGGTACGCCGGTTGATCCGCCCGCGTCACCCCCGGCAGACGAACCGCCCGCCGATGATCCGCCGCCGGATGAGCCGCCGATCGTGGACCCGGCCCCAGGCGAGCCGCCTGCTGACGAGCCGCCCGCCGGTGATCCGCCGCTGGACGAGCCTCCGGCCGATGCGCCTCCGCCTGACGATCCGCCTGCAGATGAGCCGCCGGTTGATAACCCGCCCGTGGACGAACCTCCGGCCGACGAGCCTCCGGCAGATGATCCGCCCGCTGACGACCCGCCTGCGGACCCTGACCCCGAGGGCGATCCGCTTGTGGTGCCGGACGGGGCCGAGGATGTCGACGACCTGTCCTTCCTCGAAGGCACCTGGCGCTCCGTCGCCGAACAGCTTTTCCTGACCTTCTCGGACAGCGAACGCCCGGACCTGAAGATCGTTGTCGAATATGACATCGATGCCTCCGGCGAGGGCACGCGCCGGGTTCTGCTGGAGGACGGGACCATCTGCACGGGCACCGTGACCGCCTCTTTCGATGCTGAGAACCGTCTGCAGATGGTCGAGGGAGAACGCGCCGATTGCGGCGAGGGGCTGTTTGTCGTGCCCTATGCCGTGACCTGTGAAATCGCCCAGGACCGGACCGCGGACTGTACGCTGACGCCCCGCGATGCCGGGGATGATGCCAGCGTCAAGACAGAGTTGAGGCGCCTCCAATGACCGCGAAACCCAACCCCCAAGCCCCCGCCTGGTGGACCATACTGCGTGCGGCGGTGATCTTTGCCAGCGGGCTGCTGATCGCCGTGATGATCGCGCCCCGCTTTCTGTCACAGCCGCCCGACCTGCCCCGGCAAAGCTCGGACCCCTCGGTGCTGTCGTCGCTCCTGGCCTTTGAACAGGGTGTGGGCCAGCGCCTGCAATCCCGGGTGGCCGAGGCGGAGCAGCGCCTCTCCGGGTTCCAGTGCACCATCGACCAGGTCAGCCCGAACACGGGCCCTGCGCCGACCGTCTTTGCCGGTCGCCCCGACATGTCGCGCCTGCGAGCGGTCGCCGATGGGGCCGTGGTCTTCATCCAGGCGGGCGAGGGATCAGGCACGGGATTCTTCGTCACGCCACGGCATGTCGCCACCAATGCCCACGTCGTGGGGGCGGAGGTCGATGTGCTGGTCTATTCCGAAACGCTGTTCCCGACCCCGGTCCGGGGTCGTGTCACCGCCCGCACCGTCAAGCGGGGCGAGGGGCTGGCCGAACGCGACTATGCCATCGTCGAGGTGGAGGGCGGCCAGGGTGTGCAACCATTGCAGTTCATGAACAGAGTGACCGAACTGGACCCGGTGGTTTCCGTCGGATTTCCGGGCCTGTTCCAATCCTTCCAGCAGACCGGACTGCCGCGCATGATCTTTCGCGCGGGCGAATTCATCGACGCCCTGCCGCAGGCGGACGGGCGCGAGGTCTTTGCCCATTCCGCCGAGGTCCTGCAGGGCAACAGTGGTGGCCCGCTGATCAACGCCTGCGGGCAGGTCATCGGCATGAACACCTTCATCATCTGGGCCAATCCCTCGGGCGAGGGGGCATCACCCAAGGTGAAAACCGATTTCGCCCTGCCATCGGCGGACCTTGCGGACTATCTGGCTTCGGAAGGGGTGACGGTCACCACCGCCCAGACCTGCGAGCCCTGAGGGTCACTCGGCCTCCTTCACGCGGCGCGCCACGCGAACGCATTCCAGTACTTGTGGCACGCCGCAATAGATCCCGACGACGTGAATGATGGCGCGGATTTCCTCCCAGGAGACGCCGTTTGTCCGGGTGCCGCGGCAATGGGTTTCCCATGCCTGCATCTTTCCCAGCGCGCCGATCATGGCAAGGTTCATCATGCTGCGTGTCTTGGCGTCGATCACGTCGTCGCCCCAGCGGAACCCCCAGCACCAGGCGATCGTAGCCTCCTGAAACGGGCGGGTGAAGTCATCGGCCTCGGCCTGGTTCCGGTCAACATAGTCTGCGCCCAGCGTTGCCCGGCGTTGATCCAACCCTTTCAGGAACAGGTCTTCGTCGATGTGCTCATCTGCCCATATCCTCGTTCAGCATCTCCAGCAGCGAGGCCTCTATCTGCCCCGCGCAATAGACATCCGCGCGATCGGCCCAGTCGTTGCGCAGACGCACCAAGGCGGGCAAGGCGGCCACGCGGTCCACCAATGCGGTCAGCACCGGCGCGTGCTCATGCAGCAGGGGCCGAAGTGGCGGCAGGCGATCGACCATCGTGTGCCACAGCGCGGCCAGCGTGAGGTCGGCGAGGCCCGGCGCCTCTGCGCCGGAGACGAACCCATCCGTTGCCGTGCCCCTCGTCTCCATCACCAAGCGTTCGTGGCCCCGCATCCAGCGTGGCAGGCGATCCTCCCGGAAGGCGGTCCAGCTGTCCCGCGTCCACATGGTGGCACCATGATGGCAGGTGATCTCGAGCAGGATGTCCGAGGCATCGCAGAGCAGGCGCAATTCCAGGTCCGGATCGTGCGACAGGCCGTGTTTGCGCCCCAGGTACATGCAGATGGCGGGCATCTGCGACAGGGCCCGCCCGGTGTCATGGTCGATCAGCACGGGCGGGCCGATGAAGGGCGTCGGCTGCTCTTCGGGGCGGGCGGTCTTGGCGGCCAGGACGGCGTCAAAGCCCGGTTCGTCCCACTCTGCACCCGCCTGGGCCAGGATGAACCGAGGCACATGGCCCCGGAAGGGGATTGGCCAGTAGAGCAATGTGTATGACATGGGGCCTCCGGTCTTCGGCCCGAGGCTACGCCGATTCCGCCTGCGGGGTCATCCCTTTGCGGAGTCGCGGCGCGGTTCAGATCACCAGGTCGATTTCTTCCGGCGCGGGGTCTTCCGGGGGCGGCTCGGCGGCCTCTGACGGCTGCATCAGTGCTTCGTACAGGGTAGCCGGATCGGTCGCGGTCAGCTGGTATTCGTCGGCGACGTATTCGCGCTGAACCCAGTCCACGTAAGAGCCGATAAGCGCGCCATCGCTGCCAAAGACCAGCGGATCATGGGCGGCATAGGTGTCAAAGGTGGTTTCCACCACGGTCTGTTCTTCGGGCGTCAGGTTTTCTTCCAGCCCCCAGGAGGCATAACCGACATAGCTCGTGACCGTGAGATCCGCGTTGTAACCGGCCACGGCATCGGTCGCAAAGGCCGCCGTGGTCAGGTGGTCGGAATGCTCGATGTCGGCCAGGTCGCTGGTGTGGTCCTGGATATGGATATGGTCCGGCGTGTGCCGTTCCATCAGCGCGGTCAGCAGGCCGGTCAGCTCTTCGGAAGTATAGGTGGCGCTGCCATCCACTGCCGTCACGCTGTCGATCTCTCCCTCGGCCAGTTGCTCGAGGCTCTGGTAGCCGTAGGTGGGAGAGCCGCTGCCATCCCCGAACCCGTCCGGCAGGCGTAGGAAATACAGGCGCACGTCGGGATCATCGGCCAGGTAGGAACTGGCCACTTCGTAGGTCGTGTCTCCGACCGTCACGCTGACGGTTTCATCCACCCACTCATCGGACCCAGCCATGTAGCCATAGGCCGCCTTTTCCCCGGCCTCGCGTCCGGCCCAGTAGTCTTCGCCGCGCCCTGCATCACCGGCGGTCAGGTAGATGGTGGTCACGGGCGTGTCGCCGTCGATCAGCGTGTCCAGCGTCGGGTTCATGAACAGCAGGTCGTCGTCCTGGTGAGCCACGATCACCATGTCGCCGCTGCCGGCGATGGGCGGTCCGGGATCGACGGGATCGGTCGGGTCCACCGGATCGGTGGGGTCCGTTGGGTCCGTGGGGTCGGTCGGATCGCCCGGGTCTGCAGGATCTGTGCCATTGGTGACGGTCAGGACCGCGACTTCGCCGATCAGCGGTGAGTCCCCGTCCCAGTTGGAGCTGCCTATCAGCAAGTTGGCACGATCCACGTCCGCCGGAACCACGCCTTGTTCCTCTGTCAGCCGCACGCCATCCTTGTCGATCCACATCAGCCCGGTTTCGTCGATGCCGAAACTCCAGTCAGCGGTCTCTCCCTCCACGATGGCGGCCTCGGCCACGACGCGATAGACCTCGCCGTCCTGCCAGAGTTCCAGCATGATGCCAGAGGTGTTCTCGATCTGGGTGAAAAGGATGTTGTTCGTGGCCGGGCCGTCGCCAAAGTCGATGACCCGCTGCCAGTATCCGCCCTCGATGTCATCGAAACGCACGGTCGCGTCGATCCGGAAGGCCCCGTCGATCTGTTGCGGGCCATCGACAGGCTCCACCGGATCAACGGGATCAACCGGGTCGGTCGGATCTACCGGATCAACCGGGTCCGTTGGGTCCACCGGGTCAACTGGGTCCACAGGATCGCTCGGCCCCTGTGTCACCGTCAGGTCCAGCACGACGCCATCAAGTGGTTCTCCGTCGGACCCTGCGGGGCTCCCGACCGACAGCGGACCCCGATCCACGTCCGCAGGCACCACCCCGGCGCCCTCTGCCAGCAAGGTGCCGTCCTTTTCCAGCCACATGCGCCCGTCCGGGTCTATGCCGACGGACCAGATCGCGTATTCCCCTTCGATCAGGGCACCTTCGGCGATGATCTCGTGGGTGGTCCCGTCCTGCTGAATGGAAAAGCGCAGGGCATCCGAAGTCCCCACTTGTTGCAACCGGATCGCGCCCTCGGGGCCGTCCCCGCCAAAGTCGAAGAGGGTCTGGTCCTGCGCGGCGTCAAGATCGTCGAACCGGGCGACAAGGTCCAGTTGAAAGGCGCCGCCGATCTGTTCGGGCATATTCAGGCGTCCACCATCAACGGTGTCGCCGATGTTGGTCACGTCTAATCCCAGGACGGCACCGTCCAGCGGCGTGTCATCCGCCCAGTTCGACTCTCCCAGCAGTTCGTTGAGCCGCACCGTGTCGGTGGGGACCACGCCGGCCGCTTCGGCCAGTCGGACACCGTTCTTGTTGATCCACATGGTGCCATCAGCCGCGATGCCAACGTTCCAGGTGGCGGTTTCGCCTTCGACGATCGCCTCTGGTGCGGTGACGCGGTAGGCCTGTCCATCCTGGTAGAGGACGAACATCAGGGTGTTGGTGTTCTCGTATTGTGTCAGCAGCAGGTTGTTGCTGTCCGGCCCGTCGCCAAAGTCGAAGACGCGCTGCCAATAGCCTGCGTCGAGGTCGTCGAAACGCGCGACCACTTCGATCTCGAAGGCGCCGGTCACATCCTCGAAGTCGTCAAGCGGCCCTGAAATTCCCAGAGGTGGCATGGCCTTTCTCCCTTGGCCCGCACGGAAGTCCACCGTTCGGAGGTTATGGATTTCTGGAATACTTCGGCCGGGGGCCGTCAATCGGACTGAAAAACAGGTCCATGTTAGCAGTTTCTCGCATGGGTTGTGCAACGGGTATTGTTCCAGGTGGAAACTCTGCATTGCCGGATTGGAAACAATTGATCGGCGTGGAGGCTGCCACCCTGGACCAGGCTTGCACCGCCCCTGTCGGCCCCCCATGCTCGCGCCCAAAATGCGGATGGGAGAGACGGACATGAGGGTGGTGATTTTCGGCGTTGGTGCCGTTGGCGGGGTCGTCGGGGCAGCGCTCGCCCAGGCCGGGCACGAGGTGATCGGCGTCGCGCGCGGGCGGCGGCTGGCAGCGGTGCGCGACAAGGGTCTTTTGCTGCGCGGCCACCAGGGCGAAAAGCGCGTCCCGCTTGACCTGGTTGAACGGGCGACAGAGCTGGCAGCGCGCGACGACGACATGATCTTGCTTGCGACCAAGAGCCAGGACAGCGCGGCAGCGCTGGGCGACCTGCGTGCCGCTGGCTATGTCTCGCAACCTGTCTTCTGCATGCAGAACGGTGTCGCCAACGAGGACCTCGCGCTTCGGTTCTTCGACAACGTGCATGGGATCAACGTGATGCTGCCCGCCGAATATATCGCGGCGGACGAGGCGATCTGTTTCGGGCGCCCCAATTACGGTGTCTTCGACATCGGCCGCTATCCCGGAGGTTTCGACGCGGCGGATGAAGCGTTGGCCGAGGCGCTGACGGGGGCCGGCATCCGGTCATTCGTGACGGACGCCGTGATGGAAAACAAGTTCGGCAAGCTGATCGTCAACCTCGGCAATATCGTCGAGGCGGCCCTGGGACGTGGCGTGAAGGCGCCCGAGATCACATCCGCCCTGCGCCAGGAGGCTGAAACCGTATTCCGGGCTGCGGGCGTGTCCTGGCAGGACATGGGGGATGGCGACCCGCGTCGTGGCACGCTGTTGGAGATTGCGCCCATCGAGGGGATCGACCGGGCCGGCAATTCCACCACGCAGAGCTTTCTGCGGGGGGCGGGGTCGGTCGAGACGGATTACCTCAACGGCGAGGTGGCACTGATCGCCCGGCGCAACGGTGGGCAGGCGCCCCTCAATGCGGCCATAACCTCGCTTGCCGCCCGACTTGCGCGTGGTGGCGCGGCGGCGGGCGCCATGACGCCGGAGGCGCTGGCCGCAGAACTGGGTATGTGAGTCAGAAGGCGGTGAAATACTCCGCCTGCTCCCATTCCGAGATCGCTGACAGGTAACGCTCCCATTCGGCCCGCTTCAGCCGGGCGAGGTAGGACACGCTCTCTTCCCCCAGTGCCTCGCGGTACATCGGTGATGCCTCAAAGGCGGCGATCGCCTCGCCCAGGGTGGCGGGCAGTTGCTCTGCCGCGTCGTCGTAGGGGTTCTCAAGCGGGGCGGGGGCAGGGTCTCCGGCCTCGATCCCGTCGAGCCCCGACAGGATCTGGAAGGCCAGCGCGAAATAGGGATTCGCGGCGCTGTCGGCCACGCGGTTCTCGACCCGGCTGGCCCCATCCCCGGGGGCCATCAAGGCGCGCAGCATGGCGCCCCGGTTGTCTGCGCCCCAGCCGATCCGGTTTGGCGCAAGCTGGTAGGGCGCGTAGCGCTTGTACCCGTTCACCGTGGGCGTCGTCGCGATACAGGAGGCGCGCGCATGGGCCAGCAGGCCGCCAATCCAGCCCGAGGCCACATCTGTCAGCACACCGCCCTCATCCGGGATCAGCAGGTTGCGCCCGTCCATGTCGGTCACGCTCTGGTGGATGTGCCAACCATTGGCCGCGGCGTTTTCCAGCCGGGGCTTGGCCATGAAAGATGCCAGATAGCCCTCGCGCGCGCAGATCTCCTTGACCATCGTGCGAAACAGCACCGCGCGGTCGGCAATCGTCAGCGGGTCATCGGCGGCAAAGGTGAACTCGAACTGGCTCGGCCCCATCTCGACCTCGACAGAGAGGACCGGCAGGCCCATCGCCTCGGCGCTGCGTCGCAGGATGTCGAGGAGCGGTTCGGCGGCGTCATAGCGGGTCTCGGTGAGATACTGCCAGCCCTGGTTCACGCCGCGCGTCAGCGGCGGGCGCGGTGGCATGGTGGCGTCGGCATGGTCCAGCGCGGCCTCAACCGGTTCGAAGACCTGGAACTCCACTTCCAGCCCCATGACAGCCCGCATGCCGCGCGTCGCCAGCCTGTCGATGGCCCCTTGCAGCAGCGTCTCCGGTACGAAGGGGATCGCGCTGCCGTCGGTGCGCAACACACGGCATAGGATCATGGCCGAATGCGGCGCATGGGGCAGCGGGCAGAAGGTCTCGACCCGGGGCACCAGCAGCACGTCACTGGCGCCCGCCATCGGCGTATCACCCGCTTCGGACCAGATCGGAAAAACCGTCCGGTGCGACAGGTCCTTGAGCAGGAGCGTGGAGGGCACTCGCAAGCCGGACTTCAACGCGCCCTCCAGCCCGCGCCGCGTGACGGTCTTGCCGCGCAGGATGCCGTGGGCATCGGCAAACAGCATGCGCAGGGTTTCGATCCCCTCGGCCTCGACCCGCGCCATCAGGTCTGCCGCCGCTTCGGGCTGCAACAGCCCGTCGCGACACAGGCGGCCCTGCGCCAGGTGGTCCCGCATCAGAGGCCCGCGTCCCACGGACAGGCGTCGCGCCGTTCGGCATCGGCCCGCAGGCTGGCCGCGTCCCAATCGGCGCTGTCGGCAATGGCATCGTTTGACAGCGGTCCCTTGAGGGTCGACGGATCAACCGTGCCCCGCATCGGCAGGGCCTCTTCCTCGCCTTTTTCCAGCGCATCCATCGCGGCGCGCAGCATGCGGCGATAGCGGATGATGCCGACGTCGGTCTTGCCCAGGTGTTCGTCGGTGCGGTCCTGGATCGGACCCATGCTCTCGACCGCCCACTGGTCATGCACGTTGATGTCCAGCCCCATGCCGGTATAGGTCTCGCGTGCCTGTTCCTCGGGGTCATAGCCGTAGTCGTTGCGCTTGTTCTTGAGCGGCGCGTAATCCGGCAGGCGGTGTTCCTTCAGCCGTTGCTCGCGCATCAGCTCCTTGTTCACCGGCTTGTCGAAGCTGGTAAACATCGAAAACCAATAGCAATTCTCATCATCGATGGGGACGTGCCACTGGGTGATCGTCATCTCGCGGCTCATCGGGATGCAGATCGCCTCGGGGAAGATCTGGTTGGTCACACGCACATGGGTCAGCCCGTTTTCCATGTGCCGCAGCGCCGTCAGTTTCAGCCCGAAGTCGGTTTCCTCGACACGGATCTCGGGGCGCGGGTAGTCGCGCAACAGCTTGGTCATGGGGATGTTGGTATCCGCCGCGCTGTCGCGGAACTGCTTGCCGTAGCTGTCCTTGGGGTCCTCGTCTTCCAGAAAACGGTGCAGGAACGAGGCGTGCGCCGGGTCGATGCCGACCTCCAGCGCTTGCAGCCAGTTGCATTCCCACAACCCCTTGAAGGCAAAGACATGCGTATCCGGCGCCCGGAAACAGTCAAAGTTCGGCAGGGGCGGGGGGGCTCCGGGCCCGAGGTAGGCAAAGACGATGCCGTTGCGTTCCACCACCGGGTAGGCGGGCGTGCGGATCTGTTCATGCATCTTCGAACCCTCGGGCTCTCCGGGTTGTTCGACGCATTGCCCGGTCCGGTCGAAGTGCCAGCCGTGGAAGGGGCAGCGCAGCCCGTTGTCCTCGCGACGCCCGTAACACAGGTCGGCCCCCCGGTGCGGGCAATGCCGCGCGATCAGGCCCAGTTCCCCCTCGTTGTCCCTGAACAGAACAAGCTTTTCGCCCAGCAGGGTGACCGGCACGACGGGGCGGGGGCCTTTCAGCTCGTCGCTGAGGGCGGCAGGCTGCCAGTACCGGCGCAGGACCTGGCCCGCAGGCTGGTCCCGGCCCACCCTTGTCAATCGATCATTGAGCTCCTGGCTGATCATGCCGCATTCCTCCCGCGTCTCGGCTGTCTGGCTTTGGGCGGAGTTTGGCGGGCAGGTGGTTGCGGCGTCAAGGTGAACGCCGCCCGCGGAGAGGGTGCCGCAAGGTCAAGCCAGCTCGACGGGCACAGGGTGAATACGGATTGGCGGTCTCGCAAGGCCGGGCCTGTGGCCCGCCGGACACAATCCGCGCTACAGGTTTTCCGCGCTCGACGTGACAGGCCGGCCCGCCTAGGGTAACGGCTGATCCAAACACCTGAATGGACAGGATAATGTACGCAGAGCCAGCACGCGGTCAGGATGGACAGTCCGGCGGTGCAGCGGAGGATCCGCAGCGTGACCGGACCGGGCTGACGCTGGTCGTCGATCTCGACGGGACGCTGTTGCGCAGCGACATGCTGTACGAAAGCTTCTGGACCGCGTTCGGCCGTGATTGGACCGTGGCGCTGACCGCCATGCGGGCGCTGACCCAGGGGCGCGCGGCGCTGAAACAGCGGCTGGCCGAAACCGCCCGGCTGGAAACAGCGACCCTGCCTTTCGACCGGGAGGTGTTGGCCTATATTCGGGCGTGGCGCGAAAAGGGCGGGCGCACCGCGCTTGTGACGGCCTCGGACCAGAGCCTGGCCGACGCCATTGCCGGCCACCTGGGCGTCTTCGACGAGGTGCATGGCTCTGACGGAACGCGAAACCTCAAGGGAAAGGCCAAGGCTGCCTTTCTCGCGGATCGTTTCGGGGCGGCGCAGTATGTCTACATGGGCGACAGCTCCGCCGACCTGCCGGTCTGGGAACAGGCCGCCCGGGCGGTGACCGTGAACGCCTCGCAACGGCTGCGGTCCGAGGCAGAGGCCATCGCGCCCGAGGTCGAGCACCTGACAACCAAGCCCGTGACACTGCGGCCCTACGTCAAGGCGCTGCGTCCGCACCAATGGCTGAAGAACATCCTGGTCTTCCTGCCGATGCTGGCCGGGCACCAGTTCGATCCGGTGACGGTGTTCTTGGCCATGTCGGCCTTCGTCGCCTACAGCCTGGTGGCCTCCAGCGTCTATGTCGTCAACGACATGACCGACCTGAACGCCGACCGCGCCCACCCGCGCAAGAAACGGCGCCCCTTCGCCTCGGGCGCGGTGCCGCTTTCGCACGGGATGATCATGGCGCCCGCGCTGTTCCTGGCCGGCGCGGCAGTGTCATTGGCGGTGAGCCCGGTCTTTCTGGCGGTGGTTTGCGGCTATTTCGTGCTGACTACGGCCTATTCGCTGAACCTCAAGCGCAAGATGGTGATCGACATCTGCACACTGGCGGGGCTTTACAGCATGCGCATCGTGGCGGGCGCGGTGGCCACGGGCATTCCCCTGTCGGTCTGGCTGCTGGCCTTCGCGATCTTCTTTTTCCTCGCCCTTGCCGCGGTCAAACGGCAGGCGGAACTGGTCGACAGCGCCCGGCGTGGGACGCTGCATGCGCGCGGGCGCGGCTACAACGTCGGAGACCTGCCGATCATCACCATGATTGCCATCGCGGCGGGATATGTCTCGGTGCTGGTGCTTGTGCTCTATGTGGATTCGCCGGATGTCAGCGATCTTTACAATGCGCCCTACATGCTTTGGGGGATCGGCGCGGTTCTGCTGTTCTGGATCACGCGGACCATCATGATCGCCCATCGGGGCCAGATGCACGACGACCCGCTGGTCTTTGCCGCCCGTGACCGCGTCAGCCAGCTCTGCGTGCTGCTGTGCCTCGGGTTCGCCGTGATCGGTGCCTTGTGAGATGACGCGCCGGATGCTCCTGCTGCGCTACGCGGGCTTTGCGGTTCTGGCCACGCTCGCCAATCTTGCCACCCAGCGGCTGGTCCTGCTGGCGGGGGACGGTGGGACCGCCTTTGCCATTGCGGTGGGGGCGGGTACGCTGGTGGGCTTGGTGGTGAAGTACCTGCTCGACAAGCGCTGGATCTTCTACGACGACGCCACCGGCCTGCGCGCACATGGGCGCAAGTTCACGCTGTATACAGTGATGGGGATCGTCACCACGGCGGTCTTCTGGGGAACCGAAACCGCCTTCTGGATATTCTGGAAAACCGATGTGATGCGCGAATTGGGCGCAGTCCTCGGCCTCACCATCGGCTACGTCATCAAGTACAATCTCGACCGGCGCTTTGTCTTTACCGATGCGCGGCTGGGAGCAATGTCATGAAACTTTCCGGATGGGGCCGTTTTCCGCAGGTCGAAACAGAGGTGCACGCCCCGCGTGACGAGGCGGCGCTAAGGGCGCTTGTCACCGGCGACAGGCCGGTCATCGCGCGCGGCAACGGGCGGTCCTACGGCGACAGCGCGGTGGGCGCCGGCCTGACGCTGGACATGCGCCACTTCAACCACATGCTGGAATTCGACGCGGAAACCGGGCGGCTGGTGGCCGAGGCAGGTGTCCTGCTGGGAGATGTGATCGACGCCTTCCTGCCGCGCGGCTGGTTCCCCCTGGTGACGCCGGGGACGAAACTCATCACCCTGGGTGGCGCCATCGCGGCGGATGTGCACGGCAAGAACCACCATGTCGAGGGCAGCTTTGGCGCCTGCGTCGACTGGGTCGAGATCATGGGCCCGGATGGAGAGGTGCGCCGCGCCACCCGCAAGGACGAGGATGACCTGTTCTGGTGGACCATCGGCGGCATGGGCCTGACCGGCGTGATGCTGCGCGCCGCCATCCGCCTGCGGCCCGTGGAAACGGCCTGGATCAGGCAGACGATCCACCCCGCGCCCGACCTCGCCACGGCGATGGACCTCTTCGAGGCGCATGGCCATGACACCTATTCCGTCGCCTGGATCGACTGCATGGGGCAGGGGCGGCATCTTGGCCGTTCACTGGTCATGCTGGGGGAACATGCGACGCGGGCCGAACTGGACCCGAAGAAGGCCGCCAACCCGCTGGACGCGGGCCACAAGGGCAAGCTGTCCGTGCCGCTGGATTTTCCAGGCTTCGCCCTGAACCGCTGGACGGTGCGCGCCTTCAACGAGCTTTACTACCGCATGGGCGCATGGAATGCGGGCATGTCGCTGGTCGACTGGGACAGCTATTTCTACCCGCTCGACTCGGTGCTGAAATGGAATCGCATCTATGGCCGCCGCGGCTTTGCCCAGTTCCAATGCGTGATCCCGCTGGCCTCGGCCCGCGACGGATTGACCGAATTGC
The DNA here is from genome assembly GCF_900101505.1 of Antarctobacter albus. Classification (GTDB taxonomy): domain Bacteria; phylum Pseudomonadota; class Alphaproteobacteria; order Rhodobacterales; family Rhodobacteraceae; genus Antarctobacter; species Antarctobacter albus. Next base: position 295,091 of record NZ_FMZI01000005.1, on the reverse strand, counting down.
TACAGGCGATCGCGGACGCGGGCGCCGGGTCCTTCCTTGCGGTGCTGAAACGGTTTGGTCCGCAGGACAGCGCTTTTTCCTTCCCGATGGAGGGCTACACCCTGGCGCTGGACTTCCCGATGAAAGCGCACACGCTCGACCTGCTGGAGCGGCTCGACGCCATCGCGGTCGCCCACGGCGGGCGGTTCTACCTGGCCAAGGACAGCCGGATGCGGGCCGAGACCCTGCGGCAGGCCGATGACCGCGTGTCCGAGTTCCAGGAGATGCGCAAAACCCTTGGTCTCAAGGCGCATTTCGCCTCTGCCCAATCCGAAAGGCTTTCCCTGTGACCCATCTGCCCGTCCTGATCCTTGGCGCCCGCTCCGACATGGGTCAGGCCATCGCCCATGCCTTTGCCGCGCAGGGCCACCCGATCCAGCTGGCCGCGCGCAACGCCGCCAGCCTTGACGCGGTGCGCGCCGACCTGGCCCTGCGCCACGGAGTCGAGGTGACATTGAACGACTTCGACGTGCTGGACAGCGACGGTTTCGCGCCATTCCTCGATGGCCTGCCTGCGCTGCCGCAGGTCGCGGTCAGCGTCGTGGGCTATATGGGGGACCAGGCGGAAAACGAACAGGAACTGGACAAGGCATCGCTGGTCCTGCGCAGCAACTTCGAGGGCCCCGCAGGCATCCTCGCCCTCCTTGCTAACCGGTTCGAGGCGCGGGGCTCGGGCACGCTGGTCGGCGTCAGCTCTGTCGCCGGCGACCGGGGGCGGGCCACCAACTATGTCTACGGTTCCGCCAAGGCCGGGTTCACTGCCTTTCTGTCGGGCCTACGCAACCGACTGGCCAAGAAGGGCGTGCATGTGGTCACCGTGCTGCCGGGCTTCGTCAACACCGCGATGACCGAGGGCATGGACCTGCCCGAAAAACTGACCGCCGAACCGCAGGAGGTGGGCGCCGCCGTGCTGAAGGCGGTGCAGAAGGGGCGCAACGTGATCTATGTGCGCGGTATCTGGTGGCTGGTCATGGCGATCATCCGCAACATCCCCGAACCGGTCTTCAAGAAACTCAAGATCTGACGGCAGACACGCCGGTCTTGTGTCCGGTGACGGTATTTTCCCCGCAAGCTAGCGAAGGCCCGCCCTTGCAGGGCTGCGCCCGGCACCCGAAATCACCATCAAAGACCCGCCGCAAGGCAACAGGAGAGCAGGGACGTGCAGAAGACCCATTTGCCCGAGCGGCCGCATTGGCGTGATCATGCCAAGGAGGTCGGCTTTACCTTCGCCGACATGCATGGCGAGCCCTACTGGGACGAAAGTTCGGCCTATGCCTTCACGCTCGACCAGATCGAAAACGATCTTGAGGACCCGGCGACAGAGCTGCATTCCATGTGCCGCGAGGCTGTTGCGGAAATCATCGCCTCCGAGCGCCTGATGACGCAGCTTGCGATCCCGGAAAACCGCCGCGACCTTGTCGCCAACAGCTGGAAGCAGGGCGACCCGGAAATCTATGGCCGGTTCGATTTTGCCTATGACGGCAAGGGGCCGGCGAAGCTGTTGGAATACAATGCCGACACGCCGACCTCGCTTTACGAAAGCGCGGCGTTCCAGTGGCAGTGGCTGGAGGATCAGCTTGCCGCCGGTGTGTTGCCCGAGGGCACCGACCAGTTCAACGGTATCCACGAGGCGCTGGTCGCGCGCTTCGATGAGGTTTTCGAGGCCAACAGCGATCTGCATTTCACGGCGGTCGGGGGCAACCCCGAAGACTACGGCACGGTCGAGGCGATGGGATGGGCCGCGCGCGAAGCGGGCCTGGGTGCGCATTACTGCGACCTCGACAAGATCGGGTTGAGCGAGGACGGCCAGTTCCTCGATGACGAGGATCGCCGCATTGCCGTCCTGTTCAAGCTCTACCCCTGGGAAGACCTCTTCCTTGACGACTATGCCGATCACATCGACGGGTCGGGCTGTCTATTCCTTGAACCCGCGTGGAAGGCGCTCCTGTCTAACAAGGGGTTGTTGCCGGTTCTCTGGCAGATGTTCGAAGGCCACCCCAACCTGTTGCCCGCCTTCTTCGAGGCGGACATCGCCGATGCACTGGAGGGCACGGGCAGTCCCTCCGCCGGGGCCGCACAGGCATTCTCCCGGGCCGAAGTCGACCTGGCCGCAGGCCATGTGCGCAAGCCGATCCTGTCGCGCGAAGGCGCATCGGTGTCGATCCTGAAGGCGGGCAAGATCCTCGAAGAGGCCCAGAACACCGAGTATTCCGAACACCCCCGGATCGTACAGGCCTACGCCCCCTTGCCGCAGTTCGACGGTTTCCGGCCCGTTGTCGGCGCATGGATCGTCGGGCAGTCCTGCGCCGGGATCGGCATCCGCGAAGACCGCTCTCGCATCACGCAGGATTTGTCGCGGTTCAAACCTCACTATATTCAGGCATAAGCCGCGCAACCAACTGACCGCCCTCCGGGCAGAAGGAAAGAGTGTCATGTCCAAACGTTCGAAACGGGTTGCCATCGCGATCGTCGGCGCCGCTGCCTTTACCCTTGCGGGCTGCAAGGAAGAACAGGTGGACGCCGCCGCCTTTCCCGACCTGCAGACCTGCAAGGACGAGGCGCTGCGTGGCGGCATGTTCTCGGCGCAGGATTGCGAGATCCAGTTTGCCGAAGCGCAGAAGCTGCACGTCGAGGCCGCGCCGCGCTATGATAGCCGCGAGGTCTGCGAGGAGTTGCACGGCCCGGGCGCCTGCGGCACCGAGGCTGCGGTGACGGAAGGTGGTTCCGGCAGCATCTTCATGCCGCTGTTGGCCGGCTACCTGATCGGGAACATGATGGGCGGACGGTCCGGCATGTCCGCCGCGCAGCCGCTTTACAAGACGCAGGACGGACGCTTTACCAATGCGGCGGGCACCAGCGTCTTTTCGGGCAACCGGGGTGCGACCAAGCTCGGGACCTCGCAGTTTGCGCGCCCGGCCTCGACCATCGGCGCCAAGCCCATGTCCCGCGCCACCGCGATCTCCCGTGGCGGGTTTGGCAAGACGGCGGGAGACCGCACGCGGTTCGGCGGCTGACCAAGCTCACTGCCGACACCTTTGGAGGGTGCGCGGCAGTAAGCGATTGACCGGTTTGTTGCCGGTCACGAAAACCGGATCTGTGCCTTCATCGCCCGGCTCCGGTCCGAGGCCAGCTTGAACCCCTCCTCGGCCTCATCCAGCGCGACTTCATGGGTGATCAGGGGCTTCACGTCGATGCGGCCCTTGCGCATCAGTTCCACGGCGGCAAAGAATTCCTCGTGAAAGCGGAAGGACCCGCGCAACTCCAGCTCCTTGGCGGTGATCGCCTGCACCGGCAGGGTCATGTCGCCCCCAAGCCCAAGCTGGAGGATAACGCCCCCGGGCCGCATTGCCGGGATTGCCGAGACCAGAGCAGGCGCCGCGCCCGAGCATTCGAACAGCACGTCGATCTGGCCTTTCTCAGCGGTCAGGGGCGCCAGCCCGTCAGGGTGTTTGCCCATGTTCACAACCCGGTCGGCGCCCAGTTTCGCCGCCATGTCCAGGGTGAAATCTGTGAGATCCGTGGCCACGATCTCGACCGCGCCCGCTGCACGGGCCACCAGCACCGCCAGCATTCCGATCGGTCCGCAGCCGGTCACCAGCACGCGTTTTCCCAGCAGGTCGCCTGCGCGCCGGGCCGCGTGCAGCACCACCGAAAGCGGCTCTGCCATCGCAGCCTCGCCGGCGCTCAGGTCTCCGGCGGGCGCACATTGTGCGACATCCGCCACCAGGTACTCTCGGAACGCGCCCTGGATGTGGGGGAAGGGCATGGCAGAGCCGTAGAACCGCATGTTCAGGCAGTGGTTCGGCTGGCCCGCGTGGCAAAACCGGCAGGCATGGCAGGGGCGAGAGGGCGAAACGGCGATCCGCAGCCCCTCTGCCAGCCCGCTGACCCCGGCGCCTAGGGCTTCGATCCGGCCCGCAACTTCGTGGCCCAGGATCATCGGCTCTTTCAGCCTTACCGTGCCAAAGCCGCCCTGGTGGTAATAATGCAGGTCGGAGCCGCAGATGCCGCCGGTTTCCAGCCGGACAAGCACCTGCCCCGATCCCGGAACTGGCATCTCGCGGTCCTCGATCCTGAGGTCATGCGCGCCGTGGGCAACGATGGTCTTCATGCTGGCTCCTCCCCTGTTCCGGGCCATGATGGGGACGGGGCCGGGGCTTGTCGAGGGGCGTTCAGGTCAGGTGCTTTTCCAGCCCTTGCAGCATGTGCAGGCAGGCCGAGAGCTGGTCGCGGCTGACGTATTCGTCCGGCTTGTGCGCCTGTTCGATGGACCCGGGGCCGCAGACGACGCAATCCATGCCCAGCGATTGAAACAGCCCCGCCTCGGTGCCAAAGGCCACCACGTCCAGCCCGTTGGCGCCGGTCAGGGCCGAAACGATGTCCGCCACTTCGCTGTCCTTGACCGGGTGGAGGCCTTGGGTTTCGGCGATGACCTCGCGGGTGATCGCGACCTCGGAATGCACGGACAGCATCGCGGGCAGCATCTCCTCGGCAAAGCGGTCGATCTCGGCCAGCACATGTTCGGCGTCGGAACGCTGCACCGGGCGCATTTCCCAGTCGATCTCGGCATGATCGGGGATGACGTTATGCGCGTGACCCGAATGAATGCGGCCGATGTTCAGGGTGGTCCAGGCCGGCGAAAACGGGCTGCCCTCGGGCGCGCGGGTCCGCAGTTCGCCTTCCAGTTCCATCAGGCGCCCGGCATAGCGCGCGGCGCAGACGGCGGCATTGACCCCGTGATCGGGGGCCGACCCATGCCCGGCGCAGCCGGTGATATGGGTGGTGTATTCGTAACAGCCCTTGTGACCATTGATGACGCGCATCATCGTCGGTTCACCCAGGATCGCCATCGCCGGGCGGATTTCGCGGGCACGCAGGTCCTCGACCAGCGCGCGGGCGCCGAAACAGCCCACCTCCTCGTCATAGGTCAGCGCGATGTGGACCGGGCGGGTCAGCGGCCATTCGGCGATGCGCGGGGCCACCGCCAGCACACAGGCGATGAACCCCTTCATGTCGCAGGCGCCGCGCCCGTAGAGCCGCCCTTCGCGGTCGTCCATGACAAAGGGGTCCGAAGACCATTCCTGGTCCTCGACCGGCACCACGTCGGAATGGCCCGACAGGACCAGCCCGCCGTCGCCCTCCGGGCCGAATGTGGCAAAGAGGTTGGCCTTGTGCCCGGTCTCGTCCAGCGTCACGTCGCAGATCGCGCCCAGATCCTTGAGATAGTTCGCGGCCCAGGCGATCAGGTCGAGGTTGCCGTCCGCGGAGACGGTGGGAAAGGCGATCAGCTCGCCCAGCAGTTCCTCTGTGCGGTAGAGCAGGTCCATATCAGTCCTTGACGAAAAGCTGGCGCGGACGGTCGCAGAGGCATTCCGCCGGCCCGTCCTCGCGGATCAGGATGGATTCGGTGATTTCGAGGCCCCAGTCTTCCATCCAGAGGCCGGGCATGAAGTGGAAGGTCATGCCAGGTTGCAGCACGGTTTCGTCGCTGGTGCGGATCGAGATCGTGCGCTCGCCCCAGTCCGGGGGATAGCTGAGGCCGATGGGATAGCCGCAGCGCCCGGTGCGCTGGATGCCGCCCTTGGCCAGCGCCGCGTAAAGGGCGCGGGCGATGTCGCCAGCGGTATTGCCCGCTCGCGCTGCCTCCAGCCCCATTTCCAACCCCTCGACCAGCGCCTTTTCCGCGTCCAGCATGTGTTGCGGCGGCTTGCCCAGGAAAACGGTCCGGCAGAAAGGCGCGTGGTAGCGCCGATAACATCCCGCCAGTTCGAAAAAGGTCGCTTCGCCCTCGGCAAAGGGGCGCCCGTCCCATGTCAGGTGCGCGGCAGAGGCATCGAGGCCCGAGGGCAGCAGCGGCACGATGGCGGCGTAGTCGCCCCAGTGACCGTCGGCGCCGCGGATCGCATCGGCGTAGATTTCGGCGACCAGTTCGTTCTTGGGCAGGCCCGGTTCGACCCGCTCGAGAATGCCATCGACCATCTTCTCCGAGATCTTGGCGGCACGGCGAATAAAGGCGATTTCCTCGTTGGATTTCACGGCCCGTTGCCAGTTGACCAGAGCGGTGGCGTCGATCAACTGCGCATCCGGCAGTTCCTCGACCAGCGTCGCATGTGCCCGGGCCGAGTAATAGTAGTTCTCCATCTCGACGCCGATCCGGCCCGTGTCCAGACCGCGCGCACGGATATGCGCGGCCAGATCCTGCATCGGGTGAATGTCCGTGGCCTGCACGTAATCGTCGGCATAGCCAAGGATGCGGTCGGGGTCCATCCAGACGGTGCGCAGCGCGCCGTAGCCGTCCATCGACCGGCCCCACCACAGCGGCGCCTCTCCGGGGATGACCAGAACGCCCTGGTGAACGTAGAAGGACCAGCCGTCATAACCGGTCAGCCAGGCCATGTTCGACGGGTCCTCGACGAAAAGCGCATCCAGCCCCAGGGTTTCCATGCGCGCCTCGACCAGGCGCAGGCGCCGGTCATATTCGGTCTGCGAGAAGGGAAGGTTCGGGGCCGACATCTATTGCACCTCTTATCATTGTCCGTTCCGCCATGGTTTGGCGAAACGGAGGAACTGCAAGGAAAAACCTTATGGGACAGCTTGAAGTCCTAGGTGGCGATTGGTCATTGTGCAAGAAGGGGGACCGACACCACTTGGTTCGAAAACGACCGGCAGGGGGCACAATGACCGACTTCGCGCTGGACCGCGTCTTCGCCGCACGCGCCCGCATCGCAGGAATTGCAGACCGGACGCCGCTGGTTCCTTCGTCGCTCAACGCGCGCTTTGGTCAAGAGTTCCTGCTGAAACTGGAGATCGTCCAGCCGGTGGGGGCCTTCAAGCTGCGCGGGGCCGTGAACGCGATTTTCGGGCTGGATGCGGATGTGGCCGGTGTGACCTGCTGTTCCACCGGAAATCACGGGCGCGGCGTGGCCTATGCGGCGCGGGCGCGGGGGCTGCGGGCGGTGGTCTGCATGTCCCATCTCGCCCCCCAGGCCAAGGTGGCGGGCGTGCGCGCGCTGGGTGCCGAGGCGCGGATCGTGGGGCAAAGCCAGGACGAGGCCCAGGCCGAGGCAGAGCGGCTTGTGCGGGAAGAGGGGCTGACGGAAATCTCGCCCTTCGACGACCCCCTGGTGATCGCGGGGCAGGGGACCATCGGGCTGGAACTGCTGGAAGCCCGGCCCGACCTCGACACGATCCTTGTGCCGCTTTCCGGTGGCGGGCTGGCGGCGGGCGTCGCCTTTGCCGCCAAGACGATCAATCCTAAGGTTCGGGTGATCGGTATCACGATGGATCGGGGTGCGGCCATGTATGCCTCGTTGCAGGCCGGGCACCCGGTCGAGGTGACAGAGGTCGCCAGTCTTGCCGACAGCCTGGGCGGTGGGATCGGTTTGCAGAACCGCCTGTCCTTTCCGCTGTGCCGGGACTACCTGGACGACGTGGTGCTGGTCACCGAGGACGAGATCTATCATGCGCTGCAGACGATCTACTACGAGGATCGCATCGTCTGCGAAGGGGCCTGTGTCGTCGGAATCGCGGCCGTTCAGGCGGGCAAGGTCGCCCTGCGCGGACCCACGGCCACGATCATCACCGGGCGCAATCTCGATATGCGCCTGCACGCGGCGATCATGGCCGGGCAGGACGTGACGCTGGGGGAGCTGACCATCAAGGGGACGCGCTATGAGCCATGATGTGACCATCCTGACAGAGGCCGATTTGCGCGCTGCCGTCGCCCTGGACCTTACCGCGGTGGACGTGGTCGAACGCGCTTTTGCCGCGCTGGCCAGCGGTGACGTGGTGATGCCGCCGATCCTGTCGATGGACCTGCCGCAGGTGAACGGAGAGGTCGACGTCAAGACGGCCTATATCCCCGGCTTTGACGGCTTTGCGATCAAGGTCAGCCCGGGGTTCTTTGACAATCCAAAGTTGGGCCTGCCCAGTCTCAACGGGCTGATGATCCTCTTTGCGGCGCAAACCGGGCTGGTCGAGGCGCTGCTATTGGACAACGGTTACCTGACCGATGTGCGCACGGCGGCGGCAGGGGCGGTTGCCGCGCGCCACCTTGCCCCGACCGGGGTCACAACCGCTGGGGTGATCGGCACCGGCGTGCAGGCGCGTTTGCAGATGCAGGCGGCGCATCTTGTGCGGCCCTTCAAACGGGCGCTGGTCTGGGGGCGCGACCCGGTCAAGGCTGCGGCCTGTGCGGCGGACATCGCGCAGGCGCTTGGCGTCGAAGCCGAGGTCATGACCGACGCCCGCGACCTGGTGGCGCAAAGCCAGCTGGTCATCACCACGACACCGGCGCGCGCACCTGTCCTGATGGCGGACTGGCTGCATCCTGGGCTGCACATCACGGCGATGGGCTCGGACCAGGCGGGCAAGAACGAGATCGATCCGGCGGCGCTGGCGCGCGCGGATCGCTATGTCTGTGACCGGATCAGCCAGTGCGAGACCAGCGGAGAACTGGAAGCCGCGCTGGCGGCGGGCCTGAGGCCGTCCCCGGTGGAACTGGGCGAGGTGATCGCGGGCAAGGCGCCCGGGCGCCGCGCGCCGGAGGACATCACCCTCTGTGACCTGACCGGCACCGGCGCGCAGGATACGGCCATCGCCACCCATGTGATGCAGGTCCGTGGGACTGCCGGGACGACGATTGCCACATGACCCGTCTGGACGCACGCGACCTCAAGATCCTCTCGGTCCTCGCGAAAGAGGGCCGCATCACGAAGGCGGCGCTTGCCGACAAGGTGGGTCTGTCTGCGACGCCCTGCTGGGAACGGCTGAAGCGACTGGAGCAGGCCGGCCTGATCACAGGCTATCGGGCCGAGATTGATCTCAAGCGGATCGCGCCCCATGTCACGGTCTTCGTCGCCGCCGAACTGGCGGATCACACGGCCGCCAGCATGCAGGGCTTTGAACGCGCGATGCAGGGGTATGACGAGGTGGTGAACTGCTGGGCACTGGGCGGCGGGTTCGACTACCTGTTGCAGATCGTCGCGCGGGACATCGACGCCTACCAGCGCCTTATCGACGCCATGCTGGAGGCCCGGATCGGGCTGGCGCGCTATTTCACCTATATCGTTACCAAACCGGTGAAATCTTCGGCCATGCCTCCGCTGGATGCGCTGCTGGGCGGCTGAAACAAACGATTTGGACTGTCTCATGGCCGGATTGGAGAGGATTCTTCTGATCTGTTGGTTGGATTTGGTCCCAGACCGTGCCGGATTCAGGACATTCTGCACCTCAGAAAATGGAGGTGTGACATGACCCAGACGGTTCTTTCCGCGCGTGAGGAAGTCTCTGACAAGTCGCTGGTCCGCAGCTTTTCCTATGTCGGTGGCAAGTGGATCGCGGCGCGGGACAACGCGGTGCTGCAGGTGACGGACCCGGCCAGCGGCGCCGTGGTCGGAGAGGTTGCCAGCCTGACCGCCGAAGACAGCGCCAGCGCCGTGGACGCGGCGCAGCGCGCCTTTGGCGCCTGGTCGGTGACCTTGCCGCAGGAGCGGTCCGCCCTGTTGCGGCGCTGGTTCGACCTGATGGTCAAGCACAAGGAAGACCTCGCCCGGATCATGGTGCTGGAACAGGGCAAGCCGATCTCCGAGGCGCGCGGCGAGATCGACTATGCCGCCAGTTTCGTCGAATACTACGCCGAGGAATCCAAGCGCCCGAACATCGAGGGCGTCACCAGCCACCTGCCCGATGCCGAGGTGGAGCTTTGGCTGGAACCGGTTGGCGTGGCAGCGCTGATCACGCCGTGGAACTTCCCCTCGGCCATGCTGACCCGCAAGGCGGCGGCGGCGCTGGCGGCGGGCTGCACCGTGGTCGCCCATCCCAGCCATGAAACCCCCTTCAGCGCGCTTGCCCTGGCCGAGCTGGCAGAGCGCGCGGGCTTTCCGGCGGGTGTCTTCAACGTGGTGACAGGCCGCGCCTCGACCGTGGTGCCGCCCTGGACCGATGACAAGCGCGTGCGCGCACTGTCCTTCACCGGCTCGACCGAGGTGGGACGGCTGCTGTACCGCTCCTCTGCCGAGACGATCAAGAAATTGGTCATGGAACTGGGTGGCCACGCGCCGGTGATCGTCTTCAAGGGCGCGGACCTCGACGAGGCGGTGGCCGAGACGATCAAGGCGAAATTTGCCACCTCCGGCCAGGACTGCCTTGGCGCCAACCGCATCTACGTCGAACGGCCCATCTATGACGCCTTCTGCGAGAAATTCGTTGCCGCCACCCAGGCGCTGAGCATCGGTGCCGGCATGAGCGATCCCGACATCGGGCCGCTGATGAACGAGGTGGCGGTGAAGAAACAGGAAGAGCATGTCGCCGATGCGCTGGACAAGGGCGCCAAGCTGGCCTGCGGTGGCAAACGCAATGCACTGGGCCCGCTGTTCTACGATCCGACGGTGCTGACCGACGTGCCGGACGACGCACGGATCATGAGCGAGGAAACCTTTGGCCCGGTCGCCCCGATCACGCCCTTCGATACCGAGGACGAGGTGGTGACGCGCGCCAATGCGGGCGAATACGGTTTGGTCGCCTATGTCCACTCGCTCGACCCGCGCCGCATCTACCGGCTGAGCCGCGCGCTGCAGTTCGGCATGGTGGCGGTGAACCGCACCAAGGTGACGGGCGCGCCGATCCCCTTCGGTGGCACGAAACAATCCGGCCTGGGCCGCGAAGGCGCCCGCCGGGGGATGGAAGAATTCATGGACATCAAATACGTCTGCCGCGATTGGGCGTGAGGCGAGGAAAGGACCGAGATGCTTAGAAACGATCAACTGGACCAGTGGGACCGCGACAACTTTTTCCACCCGTCGACCCACCTGGCCGAATTCGCCCGGGGCAACGTGCCCAACCGCATCGTGACCGGCGGTCAGGGTTGCCACATCGAGGACCGCGAAGGCAACAAGTTGCTGGATGCCTTTGCCGGGCTCTATTGCGTGAACGTGGGCTATGGCCGCCAGGACATTGCCGAGGCAATCGCCGATCAGGCCAAGGAACTGGCCTATTACCACGCCTATGTCGGGCACGGCACCGAGGCCAGCATCACGCTCGCCAAGATGATCCTCGACCGCGCGCCCAAGGGCATGTCCAAGGTCTATTTCGGCCTGTCGGGCAGCGACGCGAACGAGACCAACATCAAGCTGGTCTGGTACTACAACAACATCCTGGGCCGCCCGGAGAAAAAGAAGATCATCTCGCGCTGGCGCGGCTATCACGGCTCGGGCCTGATGACCGGCTCGCTGACGGGCCTCGAGCTGTTCCACAAGAAGTTCGACCTGCCGCTGACCCAGGTGATCCACACCGAGGCGCCCTATTACTACCGCCGCGACAACCTGGACCTGACGCCGGAACAGTTCACCGCTCATTGCGCGGCAGAGCTGGAAGCGCTGATCGAGCGCGAGGGCGCCGACACCATCGCCGCCTTCATCGGCGAGCCGGTGCTGGGCACGGGCGGTATCGTGCCGCCGCCGCCGGGCTACTGGGAGGCGATCCAGGCCGTGCTGAACAAGCATGACATCCTGCTGATCGCCGACGAGGTCGTGACCGGCTTTGGCCGTCTGGGCACCATGATGGGGTCCGATCACTATGGGCTGAAACCAGACCTGATCACCATCGCCAAGGGCCTGACCTCGGCCTATGCGCCGCTGTCGGGCTCCATCGTCGGCGACAAGATGTGGAAGGTGCTTGAACAGGGCACGGATGAGAACGGCCCCATCGGCCACGGCTGGACCTATTCCGCGCATCCGATCGGCGCGGCGGCGGGGGTCGCCAACCTGAAACTTCTGGACGAGCTGAACCTGGTGCAGAACGCGGGTGAGGTGGGCGCGCATTTCCAGAAGGCGCTGCACGACGCGCTGGATGCGCACCCGAACGTCGGCGAGGTGCGCGGCGAAGGCATGATGGCGGCGGTGGAATTCGTCGCGGACCGTGACAGCCGCACGTTCTTCGATCCGTCGAAGAAGGTCGGGCCAAGCGTGGCCGCCGCGCTGCTGTCGCGCGGCGTGATCGGGCGCGCGATGCCGCAGGGTGACATCCTGGGCTTTGCGCCGCCCTTCTGCCTGACCTGCGAAGAGGCCGAAGAGGTCGCCGGCAAGACGGCAGAGGCGGTCAGGGAGGTTCTGGGCTGACCCCGACCGGCATCGCTCCCGCGCAGGCGGACGCGGACCTGCGACCACAGGGCGCCCCCGGAACCGGGGCGCCTTTTTCGTCTGTGCCTGTTGCGTGATGAACGGGTTTGCTAAGCCCGGCAGGGGGCTATGTCGCCCTCTCGGAGGGTAGGTCATGTTGCTGCAGGTTTCAGGCGTCACCAAGAGCTTTGCCGGGGCAGAGGGGCCGGTTCCCGTCCTGTCCGGCGTCGACCTTTCGCTGGACCTTGGCCAGACCATGTCGCTGCAGGGCGAGTCCGGTTCCGGCAAGAGCACGCTTCTGCACATCGTCGGCGGGTTGGATACGGTCGACGGCGGACAGGTCCTGTTCGACGGGCGCGACGTCGCCGCGTTGGACGAGGCCGGGCGGGCAGCCTTGCGGCGTTCGGACGTGGCGGTGATCTTTCAGCAGTTCAACCTGATCCCTTCGCTGGACGTGTCGGACAACATCCGGTTCCAGGCGCGGCTGGCAGGGCGAGAGGATGCCGCGCAGGTGGCGCGCCTGATCGAAACGCTTGGCCTGGGCGATCACCGGCACAAGTATCCTGAACAGTTGTCCGGGGGACAGCAGCAGCGTGTCGCGATTGCGCGCGCGCTTGCGGCCCGGCCCCGGTTGATCCTGGCGGATGAACCCACTGGCAACCTTGACGAAACGACGGCGGCAGAGGTGTTGGACCAGATGCTGGCGCTGGTGGGCGATACCGGCGCGGCGCTGATGGTGGTGACCCATTCGCCTGCCGTGGCAGCACGCATGGACCGGCAATTGCACCTGCGTGCCGGAAAACTGGCATGACGCGCGCGGTGCTGCAGGCGCTGGCCGCGCATTGGCGGCGCAATCCCTTGCAGTTCTTTACCTTTCTTGCCGGTCTCGCCCTGGCGACGGCGCTGTGGTCCGGCGTGCAGGCGATCAATGCCGAGGCGCGGGCCAGCTATGACGCCGCCGCCGCGACACTGGGTGAGGGGCGCTTTGACCAGCTTGTGCCAAGGGCCGGGGACAGTTTCCCGCAAGATACATATGTCACGCTGCGACGGGCGGGGTGGCAGGTGTCGCCGGTGGTCGAAGGGAGCTTGCGCACCGATACCGGGCGGGTCCGGATTGTCGGGCTGGATCCCTTGACCACGCCCGGCGCACTCAGCCCGGTCGGTGGTGCCAGAGATATCGACCTGAACAGCTTCCTGACGGTGGGGGTGCTGTTTGCGGATGCCGCGACGGCGGATCGGCTGGCGGGCCTTCCGCAAGAGGTTGTCAGGGATCCTTCCGTGGCGCCGGACACGGCCCTGACGGATGTGGGTGTGGCGCAACGCCTGCTGGACCGGCAGGGAAGGCTCAGCCGGTTGATCGTCGCACCAGATCAGCCACTGGGCCTGCCGCCGCTTGACGAGGTGGCGCCGGGACTGACGCGCGTCGCGGCGCAATCGGGCAGTGACGTGGGGCAACTGACCGGCAGTTTCCATCTCAACCTGACGGCCTTCGGCCTGCTGAGTTTTGCCGTCGGCATCTTTATCGTGCATGGCACCATCGGCCTGGTCTTTGAACAGCGCCGGGGCATGGTGCGCACCCTGCGCACCCTGGGCGTGCCCTTGCGGCGCCTGATCGTGCTGATGACGGTCGAGCTGCTGTTGCTGTCACTGCTGGCGGGCGGGATCGGCGTCGTGCTTGGGTATTTTGTTGCCGCCCTGTTGTTGCCGGACGTGGCCGCGACGCTGGAGGGGCTTTATGGCGCGCAGGTGTCCGGTGGTCTGCAACTGCGCCCGGTGTGGTGGTTGTCCGGGCTGGCGATTGCCGTGCTGGGGGCCGGGATGGCGGGGGCCGGGTCGCTCTGGCGGATCGCGCGGATGCCCATCCTGGCCAGCGCCCGCCCGCGTGCCTGGGCAATGGCCGCGGGCCGGGGGCGCTGGTTGCAGGGCGGGGCGGCGGTGCTGCTTTTGGCCGTGGCGGCGGGGATTGCCCTGGCCGATGCCGGTCTGATCGCCACCTTCGCGCTGTTGGGCTGCCTGTTGATCGGGGGCGCGCTGGCGCTGCCCCTGATCCTTGGCGCCGTCCTTGCGCTGGGCCAGTCGCGCGCCAAAGGTGTGATCGGCGGCTGGTTCTGGGCCGACACGCGCCAGCAATTGCCTGGCCTCAGCCTTGCGCTCATGGCGCTTCTGCTGGCGATGGCGGCGAACCTGGGCGTGTCAACGATGGTGTCCAGCTTTCGCCTGACATTCATCGACTTCCTAGATCAGCGCCTGTTTGCGGATACCTATGTCCGTGGCATCGACAGCGAACGGATGGCCGGGATACAGGCGTTCCTGCAGGAACGGGGGGCGACAGTGCTGCCCCTTTTGCGGGTCGACAGCCGCCTTGCCGGGGTCCCGGCAGAGCTTATGGGCGCGCGGATCGGGCCCGCCTACGAGGACAATTGGGTCTTTGTCGATGCGCGGCCGGATGCCTGGGCCCAGGTCGCGGCGGGCGAGGCGGTGATCGTCAACGAACAACTGGCGCGCCGGGCCGGGCTGTGGTTGGACGACAGACTGGACCTTGGCGGAGGTCTGCGCCTGCCGGTCGCCGGTGTCTACGGCGATTACGGCAACCCTCTGGGCCAGGCGGTCATCTCCGAGGCGCGGTTCGCCGGGGTTTTCCCCGACGAGACGCCGCGCCAGTTCGGTGTGCTGGGCCTTGACCCCGAAGACCTGCGCAGCGTGCTGGGCGACGCATTCGACCTGCCGCCGGGCAGTGTGGTGGACCAGTCGTCGGTCAAGGCCTTTTCGCTGGCTGTCTTCGAGCGGACCTTTACCGTCACGGCGGCGCTCAACGTGCTGACGCTGGCGGTGGCGGGCTTTGCCATCCTGATGAGCCTGCTGACCCTGTCCGCCATACGCCTGCCGCAGCTTGCGCCGGTCTGGGCGATGGGGCTGACGCGCGGCACGCTTGCCCGGGTCGAGCTGATCCGGGCGTTGGTGTTGGCGGCGCTGACGGCTCTGCTGGCCCTGCCGCTGGGGCTGGCGCTGGCCTGGGTCCTGTTGGCGATGGTCAATGTGCAGGCCTTTGGCTGGCGCCTGCCGATGTATCTCTTTCCGCTGGACTATGCACGGCTGGGGCTGCTGACCCTGTTGGCGGCGGCGCTGGCCGCGCTCTGGCCCGCGTTGCGCATGGCGCGCACGCCGGTGTCGCAATTGCTGAGGGTCTTTGCCAATGAACGCTAGGCTGATCGCTTTCCTGCTGCTGTGGCCGATGGCGGCGCTGGGGCAGGGTTTTGCCGGGCTGGGTACGGATGCGACGGGCTTTGCCATACCCGCCCCGGATCCGGTCTTTGACTTCCCCGCCGATCACGGCCCGCACCCCGATTATCGCATCGAATGGTGGTACGTGACCGCCAACCTGGCCGGTCCGGATGGCACCGACTACGGGGTGCAGTGGACGCTGTTCCGCTCGGCCTTGGCACCGGGAGAGGGCGAGGGCTGGACCTCGCCGCAGGTCTGGTTCGCCCATGCGGCGGTGACCACGCCCGGGGCGCACCATGTTGCCGAGCGCTTTGCCCGTGGCGGCATCGGTCAGGCGGGTGTGACGGCGCAGCCTTTCGATGCCTGGATCGACGACTGGCAGATGACTGGCGAGACGCTGGACAAGGTGACCCTGACGGCCAGCGGGACGGAGTTCCGCTATGATCTGCGGCTGGCGGCGCAGGGGCCGCTGGTCTTTCACGGTGACCGGGGGTTTTCGGCCAAATCGGCGGAGGGGCAGGCCAGCTATTACTATTCGCAGCCCTTCTACCGCGTCGAGGGTGTCCTGGATCTGCCTGACGGCCCGGTGCCCGTGACCGGAGAGGCCTGGCTGGATCGCGAATATTCCTCGCAACCACTGAGCAGCACGCAATCGGGCTGGGACTGGTTTTCGCTGTCCTTCGATACGGGGGACAAGCTGATGGGATTTCGCCTGCGCCAGACAGATGGCAGCGCCTATACCTCGGCCACCTGGATCGGTGCGGACGGAGCGACACAGGCTTACGGCGATGGCGCGCTGATCGCAGAACCGCTGCAGGACGCAGAGGTCGCCGGGCGAGAGATCCCGGTGACCTGGCGCGTGACGCTTCCGGACCGGGACATCGACGTGACGGTCGAGGCGCTGAACCCTGAAGCATGGATGGCGGTTTCGATCCCCTACTGGGAAGGGCCGGTGCGCGTCGGTGGCAGCCACGCGGGACGCGGCTATCTTGAGATGACGGGATACGAATGACCGACCTGCCGCCCGCGTCCATGTTGCGCTTTGTTCTGTCGGGGCGGCAGAGGTAGATACTCCGGCCAAGGGACGAAGGGGATAGGATGCAGGGGGTGCAAAGGATCTTGGCACGGGCAGCCCTTGTGGTTGCCGGCGGTCTGACCTGCTCGCCGGTTCTGGCCGATCGGGTCGAGTTGATCGTTGCCCGCGATGACCGCTCTGTCGAGATATTCATGGGCATGCCCGTCCTGACGGCGGTCGACACCTTTGGCCTGGATGCCGGAATGCTGATAGGGCCGGACGGGCGTGTGCGTTTCGAGAGCCTGCAGGAGGGAACCTGGCAGATCGCGGATGCGCTGTGGGAGCGGGTCGAGGCGCGTATCGCCGGGCAGACGGCAACGTTCGAAGGCATGTCCCTGATGGTGCATCCGCTGAACCAGCCCCTGCCGTTTGTCACACCGCTGGACGGGCTGACGGCAATTTCCGTCTGCGGTGTCCCCGCGCCGGAGGCCCCGCGAGGCCTGCGGGATCTCTATCTCTACGCCGGTTTCGTGGCCTACCCGGATGACCCCGGCGCACCAATCACTCTGCGCCTGCCCAACCCCGAGGGATTGGACCTGATGGTGCAGGATCATGGCTTTGGTGGGCCACTTCGGGACCGCCATGTGCACCTGCCGCCGGGTGAGCCGCTGGAACTGGCCGTCCCAGGCGGCCCGTTGGCGGTTCTGGCGGCGGTCGTGGTTGTGGTCATTGTGGCGGTGTCCGGTCTGTTTCTGGCCTTTGCGGCGGGCCGATCCCGGTGGTCGGTCCGTGCCTCTGCCTGGGCTGCGGACAAAGCGCCGCATCACGCCCGTTTCCGGATGTCAGACGAGCTCTGGGGTCTAATTCACAACGCGGAAACCGGCCTATGGGGCTGCGCCACGCTGGACAAGGTTCCGGGGATTGCCGCAACGTGCCGGCATCCTGCGCTGGCCTTCCCAAGGGGACCGGTGTGCAATCCCGATGGAGGAAGACTTGACCCGTTTCATCACACGACGCACCGCGCTTCTTTCTGCTGCGGCTTCGGCCTCGCTGGCCCTGACCCTGCCCGGTCGGGTGCTTGCGGCGACGACACATGAAATCCAGATGCTGAACCAGCACCCCGAGGATCGCAAGCTGCGGCAGGTGTTCTTTCCGCGCATCGCGGTGATCGAACCCGGCGACAGCGTCAAGTTCCTGGCCACCGACAAGGGCCACAACGCCCAGTCCGCCGACGACATGATCCCCGACGGTGCGGAACCGTTCCGGGGCCGGATCAACGAGGAGATCGAAGTGACCTTCGACACTCCCGGGTTCTATGGCTACCAGTGTCAGCCGCATTACGCCGTCGGCATGGTTGGCCTGATCGTGGTCAGGGGCGACGGCATGATGGACAATCTCGAAGCCGCAAAGGCTGCGCGCCACCGGGGCAAGGCCAGGGCGGTCTGGGGCGATATCTGGGCCGAGGTCGATGGTATGGACCTTTCTGCCTGAAAGGTCCGAAAAAGGGTTGGGAAAGGGGGGCAGCGCCTCCCTTTTCCGGGGACAGGTCATCCGCGACAAGACATCGGACCCGACCCGGGCGTGATTTCGAAAATGAAGGGGAGGAATGGTGGCGTGGGGGGGACTCGAACCCCCGACCTAACGATTATGAGTCGTTCGCTCTAACCAACTGAGCTACCGCGCCAAGCAGTGTGGGGGGTCGGATACGGAAGCCGCGCGCCGCCGTCAAGCGCAAAATCGCACCGGCGCAAAACCATTCCGCATGGCACCGTGTCGAAGGCTGTCCCGGGGGCTGGCGCAGGTCAATCCGGATGGATAAACCGGTCCGGCATGTCCCACCTTACCGGAACTCTCCTGGCCTTTTGCGCCGGTGCGCTGGGCGCGCTGGTCTTCGGGCTGATCGGCTTTCCGGCCGCGGCGCTGACCGGTTCCGCCGTGGGCGTCACGCTGGTCGGGTTGGCAGGCCTGCGGTTCGATCTGCCGGTCTGGATGCGGACAGCGGCCTTTATCCTGCTGGGCGTCAACATCGGAACCGGTGTCACGCCGGAGACACTGCAAGCGGCGGCTTCCTGGCCGCTCAGCATCGCGGTCCTCGGTGCCAGCCTGCCCTTGGGGTTGGCGATCGCGAAAGCCGGCATGGTGCGCTGGATGGGCTTCAGCCAACGTGATGCGATCCTTGCCTCGGCGCCGGGACACCTGAGTTACGTGCTCAGCATGTCGTTGGAACAGGGCGGCCCCACGGCACAGATCGCGGTGATCCAGAGCATCCGGGTCCTGTTCCTGACGCTCTGCGTGCCGCTTCTGGTCAGCGTCGTCTTTGGCGCCAGCGGGGCGACCCTCCTTCCGGTGGCCGACATGACGCTGATCTCGCTGGGCCTGCTGGGGCTTGCGGGTCTGATTGTGGGCTATGGCTACCAGAAGCTGCGTGTGCCGGCGGCTTTCCTGATGGCGGGCATGACGGTCAGTGCGCTGGGCCATGTGACAGACCTGACGCCCGGGCGCCTCTCGGCGGGGCTGGGCGACGCGGCTTTTCTGGTGATGGGGACGATGATCGGCTCTCGTTTCGCGGGACAAAGCGGCGCCGTGTTGCGCAACTCGGTCGTGGCCGGTGCCTGGCTTACACTGGTCAACGTGATCACCACCTTGATGGCGGTGACGGTTGCTCTGGTCCTGATGGGCGTGCCGCCCGCCGTCCTGATCGTGGCCTATGCCCCCGGCGGGGTCGAGGCGATGGCCGCCATCGCCGTGACCCTTGGGTTGGACCCGGCCTATGTGGCGGCACACCATGTGATGCGATTGTTGATCCTCAGCCTTCTGTTGCCGATCTGGATGGCGCGGATCAGGGAGGGTTAGCCCCCTCGCGCACAGAGGGGACCGGGCAAGTCACCCTCACTTCACGATTTTTTCGTCCTTCACGAACATGTTGCTCCAGGCGCGGTCGATCAGGTCGGGGGTCATCTTGTAAGGGATGCCCTCAAAATCACAGACGGAAATCATCTGGTCGATCAGGAACACCGGCTGGTAGTTCGCATAGACGTTCTTGATCGTCGGGTACTTGTTCTTGAGCAGGTGCACGAGGCTGGCCTCGTCCAGTTGCATCTTCTTCTTGCGCGCGACCAGGCTGAAGATCTTGAGGAAGTCCTGCTGGTTCGGTCCGTCGATCTTGATCTTGAAGAAGATCCGGCGCAGCGCGGCCTGATCGAAGATCTCGTTCGGGTGGAAGTTGGTCGAGAAGATCACCAGCGTGTCGAAAGGCACCTCGAACTTTTCGCCCGATTGCAGGGCAAGGATGTCCTTGGATTCCTCCAGCGGCACGATCCAGCGGTTGACCAGTTTCTGCGGCGGTTCCGCCTGGCGACCGAGATCGTCGACGATAAAGATGCCGCCCGTGGATTTCAGCTGTAGCGGCGCCTGGTAAGTGCGCGCGGTGGGATTGTAGACAAGGTCGAGCATGTTCAGCGACAGTTCGCCCCCGGTAATGACCGTCGGCCGTTGGCACAGGACGTAACGCCGGTCAAAGCGGGCGCGGCGCCGCAGCGCGTTGGGGTCTTCGCTGTCGTCTTCGGCCTTGGAATGCACGATCGGGTCGTAAACCGTGATCACCTGGCCCGAATACTCGATTGCGCGGGGGACGTAGATCTTGTCGCCCATCGCGTCCCGGATCCCGTTGGAAATCGAGCTTTTGCCGTTGCCCGGTGGGCCGTACATGAGGATCGACCGGCCCGAAGAGACAGCGGGCCCGAGGTTCGAGATCAGGCCTTCGGGCAGGACCAGGTGGCCCATCGCGCCGGTCAGCTGGTCCCGGGTGATCTGGACGTTGCGGATCGACTGGCGCTTGACCTGTTCGGCGTAGACGTCCAGAGGGATCGGCATGGCGCCGAAATACTCTGACTGGGCCAAGGCATCCAGCGCGCGCGCCTTGCCGCTGTCGGTCAGCTGGTAAGGCATCTCGGAGGAGACTTCGCCCGAGGGACCAAGCGTGCCCATCGCCTCCATCAGGCCCTGGCCCCGGCACATGTCGATCAGTTCCTGTGCCACCGTCACCGGTAGGCAGACGGTGCGGGCGAGATCCGTCACGATGTTGGTGTTCTTGCGGAACATCGTCTTGAGCACGATGTCACGCATCATCACCAGCGGAAGCTGCATTTCCTCGATCCGCCGCGGCTGCGGCGGGGCCAGGACGGCGCCGGTTTCCATGTTCATGTCGGATCTGCCCTCAACTGCTTTAGCAAGCAGACTGGCAGGGGATTGTGGCAGGATGAGGGAGCGACTGCGGAAATTCCGAACCGCCCGCCGGGGCAGGGCGTGCCGGTGTCACGCCCCGTAGAACAACCCCAACCCGAGGTAGATCGCCAGTGTGCCGCCCAGGGCAAGCCCCATCGGGAATTTCGACCCGGCCTCCCAGCTGTGCCAGTGGGGCGCCAGGTGGCGCAGCGGCGTGCGCTTGGCCAGGCGGTGCGCCACGAAGGCCGCCAGCAGGTTGGCGGCAAAGAGCGCCATAAGGAACCGCAGGTCCCCGATGTGGATGAAGGGGGCGGCGGCGGCGGCGAATTTCGCGTCGCCGGCCCCCATCGCCCCGCCCGCATTCAGCGCGATGCCCGCCACCAGCACCACGACAAGATGCAGGTAGCGCCAGAAATAGACATCCAGCGGCAAGGCGACCACGCCCACGAAGAGGTAAACCAGGAACAGCGCCACAACCGCATGGTTGGGGATGCGCATTCCCTTCATGTCAGTGTAGCAGATATAGACACAGATCGGCAGGACGAAGGGCAGGAACCACAGGGCCGCGGCGGCACTCAGCGACATGGATCTCAGGCCTCGTCAAGCGCCGCCAGCGCCCGGGCCGCGGCCTCGAAGTGCTGCGGGTGCGTCTCCATCGCTTCGCGCAGCAGGGCCTTGCCGGTCTTGACGTCACCACTCTTGATCGCGGCCAGGCCCAGCGTGTGCAGCAGTTCCGCCTTTTCGACCTGGGTCATGGGGATGACGGGCAGGATGTACTTGCCCTGCGCGCCGCGCGCCATGACCAGGTTGTTCTTGGCGGTATACAGCTTGTCGTCGTGGCGGATGGCCTCGAGGAAGAGCTTTTCGGCCTCGGGCAGATCGCCACGCGTCAGCTTGGAATACCCCCAGTTGTTCAGCACCGAGGCGGGTTTGGTCGTCAGGCCCACCGCGACCTCGTAAAAACTGTCGGCCTTTTTCCATTCCTTGTTGCTATCAGCGATCATCGCCTCCAACCGGTAACGCTTGTAGGTTTCGACGGTGGGCGGGATCGCGTCCAGCACCTTTTCCGCCTGGTCCCATTCGCCCGCGCGGATCAGGACATCGGCCAGTTGCACCCGGTCGTCATCGGTCGAGTCCTCGTGCTCGACGACCTTGGCCCAGGCCACCTTGGCCTCGGGGATGCGCTTGGCCCGGACCAGAGACTGGGCAAGGCCGCGACGAATGTCGATCCGGTCGGGGTTTTCCTTGAGCGTGCGCTGGAAATAGGCCACGGCCTCGTTCGGGTCGCCCACGGTCAGCATGACCTCGTTCAGGTCGCTTTCGTCGACCACGTTCACGCCCTGGAACTTGCGGTCCATTTCGGCGGTGTCGATGCCCTTGTCACAGGCCGACAGCGCGACGACGCCCGCCGCGCAGAGGGAAACGATGATGGGATGGCGCATTTTGCCTGCGTCCTTGTGCTGCTCTGCCTCTCGCCCGCCTTTTCGGCGGTTGTTCTTTTGCCCCGTTGTCCGGGACGATCGATCGTCAGCCGCCAGTGCGCCGGATCAGGTAGTCCCCGTGCCCGCGGCGTACGATCTTGTATTCTTGCTCTAACTCATCACCATAAACGGAATTTTCCATTTTTGCGAGCGCCAAGCGAAGATTGTCGCGAATTGAGTCACTTTGGCCATTGTCCAGCGCAAAGGCCCGGCGGAAGACTTCGGAGGCCTCGGCGGTCTCACCCTTTTCGATCAGCACGATGCCGAGGTTGTTCCAGGCTTCGGCCCAGTCCGGTTCCGCCTTTACGGCGCGGCGCAGCAGCGGTTCGGCCTGGTGCAACCGCCCCAGCGCCAGGTTGGCGGACCCCAGGGCCATCAGGACCTCGGCGGTCAGTCCCTGGTCGGCGGCGGCGCGGGTAAAGGCCTCGAGCGCGAGTTCGTGCTGGCCGGCGGCCATCAGGCGGTGGCCCACGGTCAACCCATCCACCGCTTCGCCCCTGGGGTCGAGGCCGGGTGCGTAGGGTGAGGCGGGTTCGTTATGCGCGAACGGGCCGCCTGCGGTGCAGGCGGCCAGCGGCAGCGTCATCAGGGCGGCCCAAAGAGCCTGTTTCATGCGGTCAGTTGCCCACAGCCATCGAGCCCATTTCGGAAATGCCAACCGCGGACGGGCCCACGAGAATGATCAGCAGCGGCGGCACCGTGAGCATCATAGTGGTCAGCGTCATCTTTGTCGGCAGTTTGTTCGCAGCTTCCTCGGCACGCATGACTCTTTTGTCACGCATTTCGCCGGCGTAGACCCGCAGCGCATCGGAGATCGAGGTGCCGAAGGTCGCCGCCTGGTTCAGCACGGTGACGAAGGACGAGATGTCAGGCAGGCCGCAGCGGTCGGCCATGTCGTTCAGGACCTGGCTCTTGTCCTTGCCGGCCTTCATCTCGTAGCTGATGATCTCGTATTCCTCGGCCAGCGGAGGGAAGGAACTGCGCAACTCGCGGGCGACGCGGACGATGGACTGGTCCATCGACTGGCCCGCCTCGACGCAGACCAGCATCATGTCCAGGCTGTCGGGAAAGCCCTGCTGGATCTGTTCCTGGCGGCTGGCGACCCGCTTGTTGACCCAGTACTTGGGCGCCATGTAGCCAAGGCAGCCGGGGCCGAGGATATACATCAGCTTGGTCTGCATCGTTGCCGTCTCTGGGTCGATGAAGAAGATGTAGTACACGACCCCTGCGCAGAGCAGGGCGATCCCCAGCGCGAATTGCAGGAAGTAGTAGATCTGCACCGCGTCCTTGGACCG
Source organism: Antarctobacter albus (assembly GCF_900101505.1). Taxonomy (GTDB): domain Bacteria; phylum Pseudomonadota; class Alphaproteobacteria; order Rhodobacterales; family Rhodobacteraceae; genus Antarctobacter; species Antarctobacter albus. The sequence goes on along the minus strand of NZ_FMZI01000005.1, from coordinate 271,699 downwards.
GTAGCCGGCCTGCATCAGCTTGGTGCGGATCTCGGAGTATTCCTTGGCGTCCTGCGGTTCCAGGAACTGCGCATACTTGTTGAGCTTTTCGTTCTTGCTCTTTTCCCGCAACACGGCGCGGGTCTCCGCGTCCATGCGTTTCTTGCCGTCCTGCTTGAGCTTGTCCAGCGGGTCGGGGCGGGAGTTGAGGAACATCGGGATGGTGGCGACGATCAGGAGCGCCGCCAGTCCCGCGACCACGATAAGCGGACCGGCGGGACCCAGCGTATCGGTGATCATCGTGTTGAGCGTGTCGAGCATTGGGGCAGCCTTTCTCAGACCTTGATATTCACCAGCCAGCGCATGACGATCATGTTCGCGACCAGCATGATGCCGACAATGAAGCAGGCGGGAATGAACCAGGGGTGATCGAGCACCTCGTCATAGTAGTCGGGCTTGGCGACCTGGATGAAGATCAGCGCAGCGACCGGGAAACCTGACAGGAACTTGCCCGACCATTGCGCCTCGGCGGTGATCGCCTTGACCCGGCGGAAGAGGCGGAAACGGGCCCGGATCACCTTGGCCAGGCCTTCGAGGATCTCGGCCAGGTTGCCGCCGGCCTGCTGCTGGATCGCCACGGCCACGGCCAGAAAGCGCAAGTCCTGCATGTCCAGCCGTTCGGCCATGTGCTTCAGTGCCTCGCCCACGTCGCGGCCATAGGTCGATTCATCCGCGATGATGCCGAATTCCGTGGCCAGCGGGTCCTTGAGTTCCTTGGCGACGATCGAAATGGCCGAGCTGAACGGGTGCCCCACGCGCAAGGAACGGACCATCAGTTCCACCGCGTCGGGTAGCTGTTCCTCGATCATGCTGAGGCGTTTCTTGGCGCGGTGATTGACCCAGAAATAGACACCGCCGACGCCCATGAAGACGGACATGACAGCGCGCACGGCGGCGCCCGCCTCTGTCCCGATGCTGAGACCGACGAAGGCAAAGACGGAGGCTGCGACCATGACAAGGATCAGCTGTTGCGGCGTGAAGGCAAGCGCCGCTTTCTGGGCCTTGCTCGCCAGCATCGAGTAGATGGGCAGAGAGCGGCTTTGCATGTGCTGGTCCATCTCCTTGCGGAGCTTGGCCAGGACGTCCTCTCGGCGTTCGCCCTTGTCGAGCATCTCCAGCCGGCGGTTGACCCGGTTGGTGAGGCTGATCGACTTGCCGAAGGCGACGAGGTAGACGCCGTTGACCAGGATCAGCACGCCCAGGAAGATCCCGCCGTAGATGATCGGTTCTGCGCTGAGCATATGCGTTACTCCGGTCTGAAGGGTTCGTAGATCGAGGCGGGCACGTCGTAGCCCCACATCCGGAACCGTTCGGCAAAGGCGCTGCGAACGCCGGTGGCCGTGAAATGGCCGATGATCTTGTTATCGGGGGTCAGGCCGACGCGCTGGAAGCGAAAGATTTCTTGCATTGAAATCACATCGCCTTCCATGCCGGTGATCTCGGTGATCGAGGTCATGCGGCGCGAGCCGTCCTGCAGGCGGCTGGCCTGCACGATCAGGTTGACCGCGCTTGCGATCTGGCTGCGCATGGCCTTGAGCGGCATCTCGATCCCCGCCATCGCGATCATGTTCTCCAGACGCGCAACACCATCGCGGGCGCTGTTGGCGTGGATCGTGGTCATCGATCCGTCGTGGCCGGTGTTCATGGCCTGCAGCATGTCGATCACTTCCTCGCCGCGAGTCTCGCCGACGATGATGCGGTCGGGGCGCATTCGCAGGGCGTTTTTCAGGCAGTCGCGCGGGGTGACGGCGCCCTTGCCCTCGACGTTGGGCGGGCGACTTTCCATGCGGCCGACGTGGCTCTGCTGCAACTGGAGTTCAGCGGTGTCCTCGATGGTCAGGATGCGTTCGCTGTCGTCGATGAAACTGGACAGCGCGTTGAGCGTCGTGGTCTTGCCCGAGCCCGTCCCGCCCGAGACGATGATGTTGAGCCGGGTGGCCACGGCGGCCTGCAGGTAGACGGCCATTTCTTCGGTGAAGGCGCCGAAGTTCACCAGGTCGTCAATGCCCAGCTTGTCCTTCTTGAACTTCCGGATCGACACCAGGCTGCCGTCGATGGCCACCGGCGGCACCATCGCGTTGAAACGCGACCCATCCGCCAGACGGGCGTCGACGTAGGGGTTCGATTCATCGACGCGCCGGCCCACGGCCGAGACGATCTTGTCGATGATCCGCATCAGGTGGCGTTCATCCTTGAAGGTCACGTCCGACAGTGTCAGCTTGCCGTTCTGTTCGATGAAGATCTGCTGGGGACCGTTGACCAGGATGTCCGAGATCGTCTCGTCCTTGAGCAGTGGTTCCAGAGGGCCGAGCCCCTTCACCTCGTCGTAGAGATCGGCCATCATCGCGCGGCGTTCGTCGCGGTTCAGAACGACGCCCTTCTCCTGCAACGTCTCGTTGGCGATCGCGCTGATTTCCTCGCGCAGCTCCCCTTCCGAGGCCTTGTCCAGCGCGGCCAGGTTCAGGTTCTCAAGAAGCGCCCGGTGCAGTTCCAGCTTGATCTCGCCAAGCCGTTCCTTGCGTTTCTTTTCCTTGTCCACGGGGGCCGCCTGCGCGGCGGGTTTCGCCTTGCGGCGCACGGCTGTGGGCTGGGCGGCAGGCTGAGCTGCAGTGGCGGGAGCCGCCGGGGCCGGGGCCTTGACCGGCTGGGCGCCGGTAGCGGAGTTTTTCTTGTAACGCGAGAACATGTATATCCCCTGGATCAGGCGGCTTCGGCGTCGCTGTCGCCGATGGCGTTGAGCTGCTGGGCAAGCTTGACGATTTCGCGGCGCAGCGGGTTCTTGGCCGCGTGGCTGGCCAGCGGCAGCCCGTGGTCGCATGCCTGCATGACGGTTCGGCCGCCATCCGGGAGCTGCACGTCCAGCGAGATCGCAAGGCTGTCGGCCAGACGCTTGACGCGGCTCTTGCCCTGCAGATCGGTGAATTTCGGTGCGCGGTTCAGCGCAAAGCGGATCTTCTCGAAGGGCAGATCCTCGGATTGCAGCGCCCGTTTCAATCGCAGCGTGTTCTGGGCAGAGCGCATGTCCAGTTCGATCAGCGCGAAATACAGCTGCGCCTCTGTCAGCACGGTTTCCGTCCACTGCACGACGGTGGACGGCATGTCGACGATGACGTAGTCGAAATGCTCGCGCGTGATGTCCAGCAGGCGCTTGATCTCGGCGGGGCCGATGATGTCCAGCGGCAGGATGTCCGAAGGCGCGGTGAAGACCTGCATCTTGTCCTCGAAGCTGACCAGTGCCTGGCCGAAACTGTCACCGTCCATCGCCTCGATGTCGGACAGGGTTTCGTAGACGGCTTCGCGGCGGGGCAGGTCGAGATAGGTCGAGACAGAGCCGAACTGCAGTCCAAGGTCGATCAGGCAGACCTTGGGTTGTTTTTCCTTTCCGCCGGTGGCCAGCTCATAGGCCAGGTTCACCGCCAGGGTCGTGGCGCCGACGCCGCCGGCAAGGCCGTGAACGGCGATCAACACGCCGTCACCGCCACCGGAAAGGCGGACGCCTTCGGCATTGGTGGCGGGCGCGGGTTCGGAATGAACGGCGGCGGGTGCAGGCTGGCGCAAGCGTTCCAAGGCCCCGGCCAGCTCACCCTCGGGCAGGGGGTAGGGCACGAATTCATCGGCCCCGTCGCGCAAGAGATGGTGCAACGAGGCGGGCGTCACGTCTTCGGCGATCAGGATGACCTTGACGCCATTTTCCTTGGCGGCGTGAATGACCTGGGACAACATCGGCAGGTCCGGCTCGTCGATGGCGTCGATGGCCATTGCCACGAATTCCAGCGACCGCCCGTCAGGCTGGTTCAGGAAGGCCGTGGCCTCGTCGAAGCCGAGGTCCCCCCATCCTTCTCCAAGCAGGGCTTCCATGTCGTCGATGAGCAGGTCGAAGTTCTGGACGTCGCGGCTGATGGTGCAGGCGACGATCGGCGCCGGCTCCGTTTGCTGTTGTGTCGCGTTGGTCATGCCTGTCGTCCTTTACTTTTGCCGGACCGGGTGGACGTGGCTAAGAGAAGTCCCCCGGACCCGCGGTGCGCGACTCGGGATTTGCGCACGCACTGGTTCTCCAAGGCGACAGTCCCCCATAATCGAGGCAACATTTGGGCCAAAAAACCGAAATTGTACGGTGAACGGGGACTGACGGCGGGCCTTGGTACGCCCTCGCATCCCTCCAGTGGTCAATAGGATCATTTGATCAATTCAAACGAGTATGCTGCATGCGCATGAATGACCCTCCCGTGCGCGGACATGAAAAAAGGGGCCGTTTGGCCCCTTTCCTTGCCGGTTCCTTGTCAGGATCACTCGGTGATCGCGAGATCCTGTCCCTGCTGTCCGGTCAGCCCCGTCTTGGGTTCGGCGCTGTTGATATACTCGCGATAGATCACCTCGGCATATTTGCCATCCAGCACCGTGGGGTGGCTGGACACAAAGCCCGACACCTCGGTCACGGTGCGGCGGTTGCGGCGTTCGCGGCCCTCGGTCACAATCAGTGGCTGCGTCTCGCCGTAGGAAACGACGGCTTCGAGGCGCGAACGGCTGATGCCCTGGCTGACGAGGTAGTTCACGACCGCATTGGCCCGCCGCAGGCCCAGGCTCTTGTTGTAGCCGTTGCTGCCGACCTTGTCGGTGTGACCGTAGACGCGGAACCGGATTTCCGGGAACTGGCGGATCCACTGGGCCTGTTCGCGCAGCGTGTCGCGCGCGCCGTGGTCCAGAACGGCGCTGTTGAAGGCAAAATTCACCGTCGTCATCACTTCGGAGGCAAAGCGTTGCGACATGTCGTAGATGATCTGCTTTTCGCCGGTCATCAGCTGGTGATTGTTCATAGTGGCATTGCCGAAGTGACCGGTGTCGATCAGCGCGCCCGCCTCGCGGTCAAACCCGACAGGCGCCTGGCTGCATCCGGCGATCAAGAGGCCCGCGGTCAGCGCGGCGGAAAAGGGAAGCCTGATCATCATTCGCCTCTGCATCAATCCATCACATATCCGTAGGAGCCGGTGAAGTCCTGCTTGGCCACTTCACCCGCGGCCCCGGAATTCGGCGCCTTCTGCCCCGGCTTGCCGGCGACCTTACCACGCAGGAAGAGGTCACGTTCGGTCGGGGGAACAACGCGGTCGGTCGGAAGGGCCAGGTATTCGCCTCGCGTCGGCGTCACAAGGTGCGGGGTCACGATGATCACCAGTTCCGACTGCGAGCGCTGGTATTCCGCGCTGCGGAAGAGCGCGCCCAGCACCGGCACGTCGCCCAGCCAGGGCAGCTGCGAGTTGCGGTCGGTGAAATCGTCCATCAGCAGGCCCGCAATGGCAAAGCTTTCGCCGTCACGCAGTTCGACAGTGGTCGAGGTTTCGCGCCGCTTGAAACCGTTGATCGAGATGTCCGAAAGAACGATCGAGTTGTTGGTGTCGATCGACGAGACCGCGGCCTCGAGCTCGAGGTTGATCAGGTCGCCATCGACCACCCGGGGGATGAAGTTCAGCTCTACGCCGAAGGGCTTGTACTCGATGGTGATGGTATTGTTCTGCTGGCTGACCGGGACGGGGTATTCGCCACCTGCCAGGAACTTTGCCTCCTGGCCCGACAGTGCGGTCAGGTTCGGTTCGGCCAGGGTGCGCACGATGCCCTTGCGTTCCAGTGCCTCCAGCATGATGCCCACTTCGAGCCCGCCGGCGTTGAAACCAAAGAGAACTGCGCCCTCGACGTCCAGTCCCTGCGGTGCCAGCTTGTCGGCAACGGCGTCGACCGCCGCATCCGAAGCGGCGCTCAAGGTCCCCAGTTCAAGGCCGAGATCGCCGCCTGCAACCGATCCGCCGGTGGCCAGCGAGGTTCGCAGCATCTTGGCCGCTGTGCGTTCCATCTCGGCGAAACGGACTTTCAGCATGACTTGCTGCACGCCGCCCACGGACATCAGGTTCGACACGCGGTCGGGCGCATAGCGCTGTGCAAGGTCCAGGGCGCGTTGCATCCTGGCCGTCGACGACACGGTCCCCGACAGCACGATGCCGTCATTGGCGGTGCGCACCTCGATCTTTTCCTGGGGAAGGATCTGGCGCAGCCGTTCCTTGAACTCGGACACATCGGGCGAGACACGGATATCGACGTTGGAAATCAGCTCACCCGCCGCGTCCAGGATCGTGAGCGTCGTCGTCCCAGGCGCCTTGCCGAGCACGTAGATATTGCGGTCGTTCAACGACGAGATGTCCGCGATCGCAGGATTGGCGATGGACAATTCCGCAAAGGGAATATCGCTTTCGACCACCAGTGCGCGGTTCATCGGGACGTTGAGCACAGGTTGCGTGCCATTGCGCAGGATGCGCAGGTTGTCCGCCTGTGCGTACTGCACCGCCAGCGGGGCGACCGCAAGCGACAGGCCCAGGAGGGCCGTCTTCAGGAATCTGTCAATGGTCATGTGACCTGCCTCTCGATCACTGCTCGGACGCAGGTCTGACGCCTGCATTTTTCCCGAACATGCGGCATTTCGTGTTTTTTTGCAAGAATCAATGGCTTCAGTGTTGCGGCTTATGTGGACAACCCGCAACACGCCGGGTATTTTCGCCACAAGAGGCCCCCGCCAAGGCAGGGGCCTGATCTTTTCAAGCGGTTGAATTCGCCGTTCGAATTTGCGCGTCAGTTGGTGCAGGGGATCGGGATCTCGACCACCTCGGCGCCGCGACGCACCCGGGTGGTGCAGGTCTTGTCGGCTTTCTTCTCGGCGCGTTCCTCGGCCACGATCCCCAGAAGTGACCGCTGGTCCACCTCGATCGCCTCGGCAACGGTATCGTCCAGCTGGGACATCAGCGACAGAGACAGCTTTCCGGTCGACTGGGCCTGCGCAAGGGCGGCGACCTGTTGCGGACTGGCGGCAACGGTCACGGTGCGGGCAATGGTTGCGGTGTTGTATTCAGTGTCGGCGGTCTGGTCGATGGCGATCAGGCGGATACCGGTCTGGATCAGCTTGGTCACCTCGCCGGACGAGCGTTCACCGATCTCGCCGGGCAGGCGGCCTGTCCAGTAGACATCGACCCGGTCGCCCGGACGCAGGAAACCGGACACGCCCGAAGCCACGTCGACCTTGATCGCAAAGGCGCGCTGCCCACGATCGAGGCGCGAGGTCAGGCCTGCGTCGCCGCCGGGTTCGGACACCTTCACCTTCATCAGCACTTCGGCCTTCTCGATCGGGCGCATGGCGAGGCGGGGTTCCTGGCCGTCGACGAAGAAGGGATTTTCCTCGTCGAAATAGTCCTCGGGGAGGGCCTGCCTGGGCCAGTGGGTCAGTACGACGTCCTCGGGCTTGATCTCTTCGCCGTAGTTGATGGCGCGTTTCGTGATGAAGACCTTGGCCACCGGAACAGAGGCGCCTGCTTTGGCACGCTCTTCTGCCAGGGCGCTCTCGTAGGCCCCGATGTAATTCTGCGCCATGTAGACGGCAAAGCCCGCCAGGGCGAGGCCGGCGATCAGCACAAGTCCGAATACGAGTCGCATATGTCACCTCACTTGGACAAACTTGGATTCGCCGGTCTCCCGGCCCGGATCATCCTGGCGGGGGAATACGGCAAGAACGGGACACTCGCTGGGCGGTTTGGCGACGCCTCTGCTCTCCTGTGGCAGAACGCGGCGACGGGCGGCCCGCGCAACGGGCCGCCCTTGCGAATGTCGTGGCAGCAGGGGGTCAGAAGTCGTTCTGGCGGACAAGTTCGGCGGCAAGGCCGTCGCGCAGGCCGAGCGTCGAGTTTTCCGCCGCGGTATAGGCCGCGATGCAGAAACCGACGATTGCGGCGGTCAGAATGACCCAGTCCACGGTCACGGCACCATCTTCCTCGGCCGCAAAGGCTCTCATCAGATCACGCATGGTGTTACTCCGGGCTGGACCGCACAAGCAGAAATGCGGTTGTGAAAAAGGCGCGCGCCGCGGCGGGCGCGCGCCTGGGTCTTCAGGTGATCGCCATCGGGCGATCAGGCAACTCAGAAGTCGTTTTCGAGAGCGACGCGTGCGGCGGCGTTGTCGATCAGCGTCTGCGAGTTGGTCTCGATGGTGGTGTAGGCGGCGACGGCCAGGCCCACGACGGCTGCGGTCAGGACGACCCAGTCGACAGTCACGGCGCCGTTTTCGTCTTTGTGGAAGTTCTTGATGAAGTTGATCATTGGTTTTCTCCGGTCGACCTCTCGGTCGGTCATGTCATGTGCGGTGGGGAGGGCCAGCCGCCAGGCGGCCGGGCCCTGGGGGATACGCGGCGCTCAGGCCGCGCCCGACTTAGAAGTCGTTTTCGAGAGCGACGCGTGCGGCGGCGTTGTCGATCAGCGTCTGCGAGTTGGTCTCGATGGTGGTGTAGGCGGCGACGGCCAGGCCCACGACGGCTGCGGTCAGGACAACCCAGTCGACAGTCACGGCGCCGTTTTCGTCTTTGTGGAAGTTCTTGATGAAGTTGATCATTGGTTTTCTCCGGTCGACCTCTCGGTCGGTCATGTCATGTGCGGTAGGGAGGGCCAGCCGCCAGGCGGCCGGGCCATGAGGGATACGCGGCGCTCAGGCCGCGCCCGACTTAGAAGTCGTTTTCGAGAGCGACGCGTGCGGCGGCGTTGTCGATCAGCGTCTGCGAGTTGGTCTCGATGGTGGTGTAGGCGGCGACGGCCAGGCCCACGACGGCTGCGGTCAGGACAACCCAGTCGACAGTCACGGCGCCGTTTTCGTCTTTGCGGAAGTTCTTGATGAAGTTGATCATTGGTCTCTCTCCGTAGATATCTTGCTTTGCTTTCAGCGACCGTCTTGGGCGTTGCGGGCCTCTCTCACCTTGCCCTGTCCCTCGTCGGTATGAACTTATTAAGCAGTTGGTTTGGGGCGAGAGTGTGGCTCGAATGGATTGATTTTGCAGCCGGGTCGGATTTTTGAGAGAATCCATATAGGTGCCTGTACTGGTTGCGAAAAATTCTGTTTTCTGGATGTCCGGACCGTTAATTTCGGCCCCGGAATGCCCGCTTTCGAAGGCGCCGGTTCGGCCTTTCGCAACACTGATGGATAAATTCCGCGGATTGTGCGAGACTGTGGAAAAGTCAGACCGAAAAACGGGGATCGAGCAGGCCCATGGTCGTCAGAATGCTGATTTGCGCCGCAATTGCGGCCAGTTTGGCCTGTGCGCAGGGCGCCCAGGCACAGGATGGGGCCGGGGCACCGGCTCAGGATTTCACTTTCAAGCGGGTGACGCCCCCCAAGGCCGGGGTCAAGAAACGCATCACCGTCCAGATCGCGCCGCGTGCCAACCCGGCTGTGGCGCCGCCGCTGCCCTCTGCTCCCGCAAAGGCGCCGACCGCGGCACCGCAGGCAACCGCCGCCTTGGCTGCTGTGCCTTCAGTCCCGCTGGGCAGCTACTCCTGGTTCTGGACCGCCGTGTCGCCCGAGGCTACGGCCACCGGGCCGGGACGATTGGCCCCCGCGCTGGCCACGCTGACCAAGGGCCCCGAGGGGCAGAGCGTCGGCGGCCCGCGCCTGCAGGCGCTGCAGGACATCGCGCAGGTCCACGGCGTCGACCTTCTGCGAGAGACAGTGGGCACCCGCGTTTCGCCGGCCTTTGCCCTGGCGGTGATCGCCGTGGAATCCGCCGGCGCGCCCAGGGCGCAAAGCAAGGCGGGCGCACAAGGGCTGATGCAACTGATGCCGGCCACCGCCGAGCGCTTCGGGGTCAAGGATTCCTTCGACCCGGTTCAGAACATCCGGGGCGGGGTCGCCTTTCTGGACTTCCTGATGGAGAAATTCGAGGGTGATCCGATCCTCGTGCTCGCCGGCTACAACGCAGGCGAGAACTCCATCGGTCAGCACGGGGGCGTGCCGCCTTACGCCGAGACGCGGGATTACGTCCCCAAGGTGCTGGCCGCCTTTCAGGTCGCCAAGGGGCTGTGCATGACGCCGCCCGAATTGATCTCTGACGGCTGCGTGTTCCGGGTGATGTCGCAGTAAGGCGGCCCTGTCCCGGGCCTGCACCGGGACCCCGCCGGGATCAGCCCCGCAGGACCGCGCCCGGGTTCATGATGCCCTTCGGGTCCAGTGCCGATTTGATCGCCCGCATCGCGGCGAGCTTGGCCGGGTCGCCATAGCGTTCGAGGTCGTCGACCTTCAGCCGCCCGATGCCGTGCTCTGCACTGACGGAACCGCCCAGTTCATGCACAAGGTCGTGCACGCAGGTCTTGATCGCGTCGCGCTGATCGACATGGTCGGCCTTGGTCCGGCCCGGGACCGGGAACACATTGTAGTGCAGGTTGCCATCGCCTGCGTGGCCGAAACAGTTGATGCGCCAGTCCCCCAGCCGGGCCAGCGCCGGACCGGCCCGCGAGATGAACTCGGGGATGGCGCCAAGCGGGACGGAAATGTCGTGGCTGGAGACGGCCCCCACAAGGCGGTTTGCCTCGGACATGTGCTCTCGCAGGGTCCAGAGCGCCTCGGACTGGGCCAGCGACTGTGCCACGATGCCGTCCGTGACCAGGTCGGCCTCATGCGCTGCGGCAAAGAGGGTTTCCAGCGCCTCGGCAGGATCGGCGCCACGCCCCAGGCCGATGTCCATCAGCACGCTCCACTCTGGCGGCGTTTCCCAGGGTTGGCGCAGGTCGGGCAATTTCTCTGCCAGGAAGTCGAACCCGGTGCGGTGCATCAGCTCGAAGGCGCTGATCGTCTCGCCCAGCTGGCCGCGCGCAAGTGCCAGGAGGGTCAGCGCTGCCTCGGGCGAGGGGACCGTCAGCAGGGCCGTGCCGGTGGCCGCGGGCCGGGGCGCCAGTTTCAGGCTGGCTGCCGTGATGATGCCCAATGTGCCTTCGGCCCCGATCAGCAGGTGGCGCAGGTCATAGCCGGTGTTGTCCTTGCGCAGCCGTTTCAGCCCGTGCCAGACCGACCCGTCGGGCAGGACTGCCTCCAGTCCCAGAACCTGGTCGCGGGCATTGCCGTAGCGCAGCGTGTTGATGCCGCCCGCATTGGTCCCCAGCAAGCCGCCGATCCGGGCAGACCCTTCGGAAGCCAGCGACAATGGGAACAAACGGTCCACGTCGGCAGCGGCGCTCTGGACATCGGCCAGGATTGCGCCGGCTTGGACCACGACCGCATTTTCCTCCGGGTGGACCGAACGGATGGCCGACATGCGTTCCAGCGAGACGATCAGAGGCGCAGGGCCGTCCGGTTTCAGCTGGCCGCCGACAAGGCCGGTTCCGCCGCCAAGGGGGATGATGCCGACGCCTGTTTCGGCACAGGTCCGCACGATCGTGGAAACCTCTTCCGTGGACCGGGGCAGGGCGATCCATTCCGCCGTGCTGGTCCAGCGTCCACGCGGTTCCTCGCGGTGGCGGGCCTCTGCGGGACGCAGGGTGTCATCGGGTAGCAGCGCCGAGAGGCGCTGGACAAAGGCGTGATCGGCGGGGGCAAGCGGCATGGCATCCTCTTTCTTCGGATGCCCGCACTTGTGGCACGCGGGTCAGCGGGGGGCCAGCCCCTCGCGCTCCCCGAGGTGTTTGCGGCCCAAGGAAGGCCGGGTCAGTCCGGGTCGGTCAGGTAGCGAGGCTGCAGCACGATGACGGTGGGTCGGCGCGGCAGGTCGCGCAATGAGATCTCGAGCGTCGCATCGCTGCGCCGGTCGATCTGGAAGGTGTCGCTGACGTCGGCCAGGAACCGTTCCAGGGCGTAGCCGGAGAACCAGTGCATCGGGATCACGACCGAGCTTTTCAGCCGGTCGACGATCCGTTTGACTGTCGACAGCGGCATCGTCATGCCGCCGTCCACCGGCACCATCAGCACATCCGCCCGCCCAAGCGCGGCGTATTGCCGGCCGGTCGGTTCGTGGTGCAAGTGGCCAAGATGGGCGATGCAGAGGCCCTCGACCTCGAAGATGAAGATGGAATTGCCGTTCGGCTCGTCCCCGCCATAGGCAGAGCGGATGTCGGTCGAGACATTGCGGATCAGCATTTCACCAAGGTCCAGGTAATGATCGACGCCTTCGCCAAAGACCTCTCCCCATCCGCGCAGGACGTGAGGGATGGCGGGATCGACGGCATGGGTCCAATGCGTTGTGTGGGCGTGGTTCATGGTGACGATGTCGGGGATCATCCGCGTGGTGCCGATATTTCCGTTGTAATCGGTCACGGCCTCGAGCCCGCCGCGCGTCTGGATCAGGAAGGAGGCATGGGCGATGTAGTGGATGCGAACCGTGTATTCGGGGATCGGCGCGGTCCAGCTGGCCTTGTGCAGGTATTCGATCCCCGGGGCCGCATCCGCTATGGCGATGCAGTGCGAAGGTCGGCGCTGTTCCTGGGCCTGTACCAGCGTGGCGGTCAGGAAAAGAAGGGCGGCGGCAAGGCGGATCATCGGGCGCTCCTGTCGGGTGACGTCCGGGAAAGGGTAGCGCGGCTGCGCCCCCGGCCAAATTCACAATTTCGCCGGGAACGGCCGGTCAGTGTATGGGGATGCTTTTCTGTGCATCAGGATGAGGCCCAGAGGCGTCTAGCCGACCTCGGTCCGGCCACGCCTGTCCGACCGCAACGAGGCATAGAGCACGTGGGTCCGCCAACGGCCATTGATCTGTAGGTAGCTTTGCGCCACGCCCTCGTATTTGAAGCCCGACTGTTCCAGCAACCCGCGCGAGGCGACGTTTTCCGGCAGGCAGGCGGCCTCCATCCGGCTCAACCCCATCTTCTCGAAGGCCTGGTGAACCATCATGGCGATGGCCTCGGACATGTAGCCGCGCCGGGTGTAGCGTTCGCCGATCCAGTAGCCCAGCGTGCCTGCCTGTGCCGGGCCGCGCCGGATGTTGTCCAGCGTGATCGCGCCCAGCAGCGCCTGGTCCTCGCGGCGGATCAGGAACAGCGGCAGGGCCGAGCCGGTCCCGATCGAGCGTGAGGCCCAGTAGACACGGTTGGTAAAGGCCTTTCGCGTCAGGTGGTCGGTGGACCAGGATGGCTCCCAGGGGGTCAGGAACTCGCGGCTTTCGCGGCGCAGGTTCGACCAGGGCGTGAAATCGGAATGCACGGGCGGGCGCAGCGTCAGGCGCTCTGTCTCGAGCTGTACCTTGCGCCGGAACGCTAGCATCATGCCGCCCGGCGTGCCTGCAGCTCGGAGAGCGTGGGGGCCTCTGCGACGGGACCGTAAAGCGCCATCGCGGCGGCGGCCTCTGCGGCCTGCGCCTCGGCAAAGCGCAACACGTCCTCGCGCGTGACCGCGTCGATCTTGGCGACTGTGCGCTCGATGTCGGGCACTTCTCCCCAGATCTGGACCATGCGCGCGCTGCGTTCGGCGCGGGACGAGGGGCTTTCGAGGCCCATCAGCAGGCCGGCCTTCATCTGGGCGCGGGCACGCTCGATCTCGGCGGGGCTCATGTCCTCGGCGCTGCGTTTCATCTCGTCCACGGTCAGCGTGATCAATTCCGGCATCTCGGCGCCGGAGGTGCCGGCGTAGATCGTCGTCATGCCCGTGTCGGCGTAGGCGCCGTTCTGGGCAAAAATGGTGTAGCAGAGGCCGCGTTTCTCGCGGATTTCCTGGAACAGCCGCGATGACATGCCGCCGCCCAGGGCCACGGAGTAGATCTGGGCGGTGTAGAATGCCGGATCGCGATACCCCGGTGCCTCGAAGGCCAGAGCCAGGTGCGCCTGTTCAAGATCCTTGGTCCGCCGCGTTTCGCCGCCGTGGAACCGGGCAGGATCGGCAGACAGGGCGCTGCGTGGAACCATGTCGCCAAAAAGTGCCTCGGCCTGTTTGACCAGCGAGTCATGATCCACCGCGCCCGCGGCCGACAGGATCATCTGGTCCGGCCCGTAATGTTCGTTCACGAAGCCTGCCAGGTCGCCACGATCGAACCCCTGCACGCGCGCGGCCTCGCCGAGGATGGTGCGGCCGATGGGCTGATCGGGATAGGCCTGTTCCTGCAACCAGTCAAAGATCACGTCGTCGGGCGTGTCATGCGCCTGGCCGATTTCCTGCAGGATGACATGGCGTTCGACCTCGATTTCCCTGGGGTCGAACACCGGGTCCCGCAGGATGTCGGCGATCACGTCCACGGCCAGCGCCACGTCCGGTTCCAGAACGCGGGCGTAGTAGGCCGTGACCTCGCGCGAGGTATAGGCGTTGATATAGCCGCCCACGTCCTCGATCGCCTCAGCGATCTGCAGGGCGCTGCGGGTCTTGGTGCCCTTGAAGGCCATGTGTTCCAGGAAATGCGCGATGCCGTTCTGTTCTTCGCGTTCGTGCCGCCCACCGGCCGTGACCCATAGCCCGACCGCGGCACTTTGCAGGCCGGGCATGTTTTCGGTCACGACGCGCAGTCCGTTGGAAAGGGTGGCGATCTGAACACTCACTTGGCAATACGCTCCTGGATGAGGGATTCGAGGGCGGCGAGGTCGTTCTGCACCCGCGTCACACGTTCCGGACGCTCATACAGATCGACCATGCGATTTGGAAGAGGGGGGCGAATGCCGCTGGCCTTTTCCACGGCATCGGGGAACTTGGCCGGATGCGCGGTGGCCAGCGTGATCATCGGCGTTGCCGGGTCGCGCTGTGCCTCAGCCACGCGGACACCCACGGCGGAATGCGGGCAAAGCAGCTCTCCCATCGTGGCATGGGCGGTGCGGATCGTTTCCAGCGTGTCTTCTTCGGACACGCGGCCCGAATCGAAATGCTCGCGCAGGGCCTCCAGTGCGCCCTGGCTGACCTTGAAACCACCGGCTTTCAGCTCGTCCATCAGTTGCGCCACGGCGGCCCCGTCGCGGCCATAGGCATCAAAGAGCGCGCGTTCGAAGTTGCTGCTGACCTGGATGTCCATCGACGGGCTGATCGAGGGATGCACCTCGGAGGTCTGGTAGTCGCCCGAGGACAGGCAGCGGTGCAGGATGTCGTTCTGGTTGGTGGCGACTACCAGCCGGTCTATGGGCAGGCCCATCTTCTTGGCGATGTAGCCGGCAAAGATATCGCCGAAGTTGCCGGTGGGCACGGTAAAGCTGACCTTGCGATCCGGCGCACCCAGGCTGACGGCGGCGGAGAAATAGTAGACGACTTGCGCCAGCACGCGCGCCCAGTTGATCGAGTTCACACCGGCCAGCCGTACGCCATCGCGGAACTCGAAGTGGTTGAACATGTCCTTGAGCCGCGCCTGGCAGTCGTCAAAGTGGCCGTCCAGTGCCAAGGCGTGCACGTTGGCTTCGGCCGGGGTGGTCATCTGGCGGCGCTGCACCTCGCTGACCCGGCCATGCGGAAACAGGATGAAGACGTCGACGTTGTCCAGCCCCTTGAAGGCCTCGATGGCCGCCGATCCGGTATCGCCCGAGGTCGCGCCGACGATGGTCACACGCTCGCCCCGGCGCTCCAAGGCCTCCTGGAAGAGCTGACCAATGAGCTGCATGGCAAAGTCCTTGAAGGCCAGCGTGGGGCCGTGGAACAGCTCGAGCAGGAAATGGCCCGGTGCCAGTTGCACCAGCGGCGCCCGCGCGCCGTGGCCGAACCCGGCATAGGCCTTGGCGATCAGGTCAGCGAACACTTCGTCGGTAAAGCCGTCGCCGACGAAGGGGCGCATCACGCGGAACGCCGTTTCCTCGTAGCTGAGGCCGTGCAGGGCGCGGATGTCGTCCGCGCTCATCTGAGGGATGGTTTCAGGGACATAGAGGCCGCCGTCACGCGCGAGACCGGACAGCATCGCCTCTTCGAATGTCAGCGCAGGCGCCTGTCCGCGGGTGGAGATGTAACGCATGTCAGGCCTCCCTGCCTGTTTTCAGCCGCCTGATCCAGACGCCTGTCATGATGAGCCAGACCGCGGCGAGCGAATACCACGTTATGGCGTATTGCAAGTGATCGTTGGGAATGCCGCTGGTGTCGACGGGCAGGGGCGACACACCCTCGTCGGCGGGCGACATTGTCCGTGTCACGACCAGCAAGGGTTCGGTATCCAGCCTGTCCGCCATCTGTGCCAGATCGCGTGCAAACCATGTGTTGTCCGCCGGATCGTTGTCAGGGGTCGAGGAATTGCGGTCATCCGGCCAGTGCAGGTTGCCCGTCACCTCTGCCGGTCCGGCGTAGCGGGTGGCTTCCTTCCGGTCGACGGGGACAAAGCCGCGATCAACCAGCACGCGCCGTCCCTCCGCCGTCTGAAAGGCCGAGATGAGTCGCCAGCCCGCACCACGTTGTTTGACAGAGACAAGCACGGCCAGGGTCTCGGCGCCGATCTCTCCGGTCAGGGTCGTGGGCTGGTAGCGTTGCGCCTCGGGATCGATCAGCCGGGGCAGGGGCTGTGGGGCACTTGCGATGGTGGTCTCGATCTCGTCAAGGATGCCCCGTTTCCATTCCAGCCGCTGCAATTGCCAGGTGCCCAGCCAAAGCAGGATGGCGATGCCTGTCAGGCCAATCAGCAGGGGGGCGATGTAGCGTCTCAAGCGGAGCTCCGGAAACGAAAAAGGCGCGCCCGGGTGGGGCGCGCCTTGGTGTACCTTGTGGGCCGTGAGGTTCAAGGCCTGATGTAAGGCGGGGGGCGCCCCGCCGCATCTTCAGCCGCCCCAGATGTAGACCGCTGCAAAGAGGAACAGCCAGACCACGTCGACGAAGTGCCAGTACCATGCCGCCGCTTCGAACCCGAGGTGGTTGGTGGCGGTGAAATGGCCGCGGTAGACGCGGATCAGGCAGATGAACAGGAAGATCGTGCCGATGATCACGTGCGCGCCGTGGAAGCCCGTCGCCATGAAGAAGTTGGCGCCGTAGATGTTGCCACCGAAACCGAAGGCCGCGTGGCTGTATTCATAGGCCTGGAAGACGGTGAAGATCAGGCCCAGCAGCACGGCAATGATCAGGCCCGACTTGACGTCCTGGCGGTTGTCCTCGTGCACCAGCGCGTGGTGCGCCCAGGTCGCCGCCGCGCCCGAGCAGAGCAGAATCAGCGTGTTGATCAGCGGCAGGTGCCAGGGATCGAAGGTCTCGATGCCCGCGGGCGGCCAGACGCCGTCGACGGCGGGCGAGTTGCCGTCGGGATCCATCGGGTACATGGCGTGTTTGAAGAACGACCAGAACCAGGCGAAGAAGAACATCACCTCGGACATGATGAACAGGATGAAGCCATAGCGCAGGCCGATCAGCACGACCGGCGTGTGATCGCCGACCTGGTTCTCCGCCACAGTGTCCGACCACCAGCCGAACATGGTGTAAAGCACGCCGACAAAGCCGATCAGGAACATCCAGGGGCCGTTGTCATGGAACATCAAAACCGCGCCGAACAGCATGACGAAGCCGGCAACCGCCCCGAGGAAGGGCCAGATAGAGGGGTTCAGGATGTGGTAGTCGTGGTTCTTTGCATGCGCCATTGCGGTTCCCTCGTTAGGCGTTAGTTCACGGACGCTTTCGCGTCTTTTTGGGCGTCGAGCGCGGCCTGCGTCTCTTCGGGCAGGTCGATCTCGTAGAAGGTATAGGACAGCGTGATGTGGTTGGTGTGCTTGGCGTCCCGATCGGTGACGATCTCGGGGTCGACAAAGAAGCTCACCGGCATCTGCACGCGTTCACCGGGCATCAGCACCTGTTCGGTAAAGCAGAAGCATTCGATCTTGGAAAAGAAGGCGCCGGCCTCGTAGGGGGCCACGTTGTAGGAGGCCTGCCCGGCGATGGGACGGTCGGTAGGGTTGTAAGCCTCGTAGAAGGCCAGGCCTTCTTCTCCGATGCGAATGGTCATCTCGGTCTGCATGGGTTTGAACTCCCACGGCATCCCGCGTTCCTTCGAGGCATCGAAACGCACCTTGATCGTTTGGTCCAGCACGTCGCCGGCCGCCACGGCCACGTTGGGCGTACCGCCAAAACCGGTCACCCGGCAGAACCAATCGTAGAACGGTACAGAGGCCCAGGCGAGGCCCCCCATCAGGACGACGACACCGACCGTCTGGTAGACCGTCTTCAGCTTGCCATCAGTTGCCATCAGTTACTCCCTGTTGCGGTTGCATCTGGAAGTCCCCCCGGGTGACTTTCACGACGGTCAGCCCGAATATTATCGCTATGAATGCCGCCAGCACCAGTCCGACGCCGATGTTGCGACCGCGGCGGCGCTTGTGCAGCTCGTGTTCCTTGACCAGGCTCATGCCCAGACCCCCATGCGATCCAGACCCGCGTCCACCAGGATCGCGCCGAAATGCGCGAAGAGGTACAGCAGCGAGAGCTTGAAGAATTTCTTTTCCACCTTGTAGCTGTCCGCCTCGGCCTGCGCCTCGTCGCGGCGCGCAATCTGCACGGCGCCTTTCAGGAACAGGGCGTTCAGCAGCAGGGAGGTGGCCAGGTAGACCGGGCCGCCGACCTGGGTAAAGCCCAGCCCGATGGCGAAGATGGCCAGCAGCACGGTGTAACCCAGGATATGGCGGCGGGTCGCGCGGCGACCGTGGGTCACGGTCAGCATCGGCACGGTGGCATTGTCATAGTCCATGCGCACAAAGAGGGCGAGCGCCCAGAAGTGCGGCGGCGTCCAGAGGAAGGTGAGGCAGAACATCAGCACCGAGGCGGTCGATATGTCGCCGGTTGCGGCGGCCCAGCCGATCATCGGGGGGAAGGCCCCGGCGGCACCGCCGATCACGATGTTCTGCGGCGTCAGCCGCTTGAGCCACATCGTGTAGATCACGACGTAGAAGAAGATGGTGAAGGCCAGCAGGCCCGCCGCCACCCAGTTGGTGGCGAGGCCCAGGAAGACCACGGCAAAGACCGACAGGGTCAGGCCGATGGCCAGCGCTTCGTCCCGGGTGACCTTGCCGGCGGGAATCGGGCGCTTGGCGGTGCGTTTCATCACCGCGTCGATATCCGAATCGTACCACATGTTCAGGGCGCCCGAGGCACCGCCGCCCACGGCAATGAACAGCACCGCGCAGAAGCCCACGAAGGGATGCACACCGACCGGCGCGGCCAGCAAGCCGACAAAGGCGGTGAAGACGACAAGCGTCATCACCCGCGGCTTCAGCAGGGCGAAGTAGTCGCCGAACTGGGCCTCGTTCTCGTAAGGGCTGGCGTGCAGGCTGGCGTCGCTCATCTTTGGTCCCTGTGGTCAAAAGATGCGCCGGACGGGCGCACCTTGCAGGTTGGGCATGGGATGGGTCCTGAGACCCATCCGGTCTCAGTTGGTCAGAACTTCGCGAACGTCGGTGTAGCCACCTTCGTCGATAGACCGCTGCAGCCAGGCCTCGTAGGCCTCTTCGCTGACGACCTTGACGGTGATCGGCATGTAGGCGTGCGCGATACCGCAGAGTTCCGAGCACTGGCCGTAGTAGACGCCCTCTTTCTCGGGGGTGAACCACAGTTCGGCCAGGCGGCCGGGGACAGCGTCCTGCTTCACGCCAAAGGCGGGAATGGTCCACGAGTGGATCACGTCGGCACCGGTCACCTGCATCACGACGGTCTTGCCCACGGGCAGGACGATGGCGGTGTCGGTGGCCAGAAGGAAGTCGCTCTTCTCATAGCCGGCATCGACCAGCTGTTCCTCGACGGCCGGGGTCATGCGGTTGTCGCCACCGGTGGCGGGCGAACCGATCATGTAGGCGTCGTAGACCAGGTCGGTTCCGACGTATTCGTAGCCCCAGTACCACTGGTAGCCGGTCACCTTGATGGTGATGTCGCCCTCGGGGATCTCCTGCTGCTTGAACAGCACCGGCAGCGAGAAGGCGCCGATGAAGACGAGGATGACGATCGGGCCGATGGTCCAGGCCACCTCGAGCGGAGAGTTGTGCGTGAAGGAGCTGGGGTTCGGGTTCGCCTTGCGGTTGAACCGCACGTAGATGAAGGCCATCAGGGCGACGACCAGCAGGCAGATGGCGGTGATGATCACAAGGATCATGCCGTCCAGCCACTGCAGATCGGCCGCCAGTTCGGTGGCGGCGGGCTGGAAGCCCATGCCACCGTCGTGGGGTTTGCCCACGACGGGAAGGTCCTGCGCCAGTGCCGGCGCGGCGATGAAGGCGCTCAGAAGGCCCAAAAGCATCGGTTTGCTTTGCATGTCTCACCCTGATCGGTTGCGAGTGTGGTCGGACGGGAGGAACACCGCAGTAGACACGGCAGTTCACGCACCTCCCATTGCGTTCTGTCTGCTTAAAATCATATTCTGGAATGCCAGGAAAGCACGGTTCTTGCGGCAAACCGCCGCTTTTTTTGATCCAGATCAAGCGGCGATGTCGCAGGCCATGTCCTGCGAGGGTAATTCGGGCAGGCACAGGCGTGCCCGTTTGGCCGGTTTCAAAGCGTCTGAGCCCGGTCGTGAGCTGTTACTTGCCGATGGGCGTGCCTCTGGTGTCTGGCCCTGTATCTATGCCGATGCCTGCGCCGTCCACCTTGTGAGGGACGTTTTCCGACATGGGGGGCAGGGATCCGGGCTTTTCGATGGTCAGCGTGCTGGTGTTCCGGTCCAGCGTCACCCCGCCCCCGCTTGGCGGGGCCTGCAGCATTTCGATCACGTCGATGTACTGGGCCGAGGCACCGCCAGCGCTGAGGGCAAGGAGCAGTGCAGTCAAAGTCTTGCGCATGGATCGTCCTCCCGAATGACGTTTCAACCTAACACGACGTGCCTCCTTTCCCAAACGCGCCCGACCTCTGCCGTGGTCAAGCCGATGCCGATGGTCTAGGTCTTGGGGCAACAGACGCCCTGACCGATCCCGGAGTTTCACATGTCCAACGCTCCCTTTCGCCCGTTCGAGACCCATCTGGACCTCGATGCCACCACAGCGCTTGTCCGCGACGCGCTGGCCGGTGCCGAGGATGGCGAGCTTTTCATCGAGCGCGCCCGTTCCGAAGCGCTCGTTCTCGATGACGGACGGGTCAAGACCGCCAGCTATGATTCTTCCGAAGGTTTTGGCCTGCGTGCGGTGCGCGGCGAAGTGGCGGGCTATGCCCATGCTTCCGAGATCAGCGAAGCGGCGCTGAAGCGGGCGGTGGACACGGCGCGGCTGGCCATCGGAGATGGCGGCGGGATCATGGCGCCGCCCCCCGCGGGCACCAACCGGCACCTTTATACGGACGCCGATCCCATCGAGGGAGCCAGTTTCCCGGTCAAGCTGGAAACCCTGCGCGAGATCGACGCCTTTACCCGTGATCTCGATCGTCGCGTCGTGCAGGTGACAGCGACAATCGCCGCCTCCTTGCAGGAGGTCTCGATCCTGCGCGCCGACGGAACGCTGGTTTCGGACGTGCGGCCGATGACACGGGTCAATGTCTCGGTCATCGTCGAGGAGAACGGTCGCCGCGAATCCGGCACCGCGGGTGGTGGCGGGCGTGTGGCCCTGGACGGGCTGCTGGCGCCGCAAGACTGGCAGTCCAAGGCGCGAGAGGCGCTACGCGTCGCGCTGGTCAACCTCGAGGCGGAACCGGCCCCGGCGGGTGTCATGGACATCGTATTGGGCCCCGGATGGCCGGGCATCCTGCTGCATGAGGCTGTGGGTCACGGGCTGGAAGGGGATTTCAACCGCAAAGGCTCGTCCGCATTTGCCGGCCTGATGGGCCAGCAGGTCGCCGCAAAGGGCGTGACGGTGCTGGACGATGGCACGATTCCGGACCGTCGCGGCTCGATCACCGTGGATGACGAGGGCACGCCCTCGGGGAAGAACGTGCTGATCGAGGACGGCAAGCTGGTCGGTTTCATGCAGGATCGGCAGAACGCGCGCCTGATGGGGGTCGACCCGACGGGCAACGGGCGGCGGCAGAGCTATGCCCATATCCCGATGCCGCGCATGACCAACACCTACATGCTGGGCGGCGATTCGGATCCCGCGGACATCGTTGCCGATCTCAAGGATGGCATCTGGGCCGTTGGCTTTGGCGGCGGACAGGTGGACATCACCAATGGCAAGTTCGTCTTTTCCTGTACCGAGGCCTACCGCGTGAAGAACGGCAAGGTGGGCGCCCCGGTCAAGGGCGCGACGCTGATCGGTGACGGTGCGAATGCGCTGAACCGTATCCTGGCGCTTGGCAACGACATGGAGCTGGACCCGGGCATGGGCAATTGCGGCAAGCAGGGCCAATGGGTGCCGGTGGGCGTGGGACAGCCGACCGTGATGATCGGGGGGCTTACGGTTGGCGGCGCCCAGGCCTGACCCCTGGTGGCACCCGTTCCGCAGCGATCCCGGTCTTGCGGAAGGATTGAGTATCTGGGTGCATCTATTGGCCGTGGGCATCGCCGTCACCGGCACGGTGGTCTTCGGGGTCATCCTGGGCATGAATGCCTCGCTCCTGGCGGGGGTTTCCTCCGAAATCGCCGGTGTTTTCGGCGCCATCGGGATCGTCCTGGCGTTCTCGGCCCTGTTCAGCTGGGCGGGTCATCTGCCTGGGGCGGTGGTCCTCCATCTAGCCTTGGTCAACGGGTGGGGCGGCTGGGCCGTGGCGCTTGCGGGCGGATTGGTGATCGGCACCCTCCTGTCGGCTTTGATCGGCGGCATTCTGGCGGTGATTCTGGGGCCGTTCCTTGCCCTGATCCATCTTGTCGCGTTGCGCTGGATGGCATCCGTGTTTCGGCCTGCAGGTGACGCTGCCCCTCCACCGGAGCCGGAGGGGCTTGCCTAGCTGGCGCCGGGCAGAGATCAAGAGTTGCGGAAAAACAGTGCATTACGCGAAATCCTGCGGGTGATCCTGCGCGATTCACCTATGATTAACCACTCTGGCGCTATCACTGGTCCTGCAAGAAGACGGGGTCAGGATGCGCGACGAAAGCTACTCTTCCACTCACCCCCCACTCCCACCCACCACGGAAGATCATCGCGTGGATTGGCTCCGTCTCTTGCGCTCTCGTCGCGTGGGGCCGACGACTTTCTGGAGATTGATGAACGAACACGGCAGCGCCGCCGCCGCGATAGACGTCTTGCCGGATGTCGCCCGCGCCGCCGGGGTCGAGAAGTACGAGGCCTGCCCGCGTGGCGTGGCTGAGGCGGAACTGGCCGCCGGGCACCGCGCCGGGGCCTGGCTGCTCTGCCGTGGCGAGCCGGGGTATCCCCCGGACCTGGCGGAACTTCCAGACGCGCCACCGCTGCTTTGGGGCATCGGCGACAGGGCCGTGTTGCGGCGCCCCATGATTGCCCTGGTCGGCGCACGCAGCGCCTCGTCCCTGGGTACGCGCATGGCGCGGCGCCTGGCCGAAGGACTGGGAGAAGTCGGGTTCGTGGTGGTTTCCGGGCTGGCCCGGGGAATCGATACCGTGGCCCATGTCGGCGCCCTGCGCAGCGGCACCGTGGCCGTCATGGCCGGTGGTGTCGATGTGCTTTACCCGTCCGAGAATACGCGTCTGGCGGACGAGATATGTCAGAGTGGTGGCTGCCGGCTGAGCGAACAGCCGATGGGCCTGCAGCCCGTGGCCCGGCATTTCCCGACACGCAACCGGATCGTTTCCGGCCTGTCTCGCGGAGTCGTCGTTGTCGAAGCGGCGGCCAAGTCCGGGTCGCTGATCACCGCGCGCACCGCGCTTGACCAGGGGCGCGAGGTGCTGGCGGTTCCCGGTCACCCGATGGATGCCCGCGCCAGCGGCTGCAACATCCTGATCCGCGACGGCGCGCGCCTTGTGCGCAACGTCGAGGACATCATCGAGGCGCTGCCTCCGCTGGATACACCGAACGCCAAAGCCCAACCCGAACTGGACCTACAGGATTCGTCACAAGGTGCGGAACGTGTAGTGCGGGCACCGTCCCGTCCGCAGCGGGCGCAGGACCGGCACCCGGCCCTTCGCAAGGCCGCGGCACTGCACCAGCAGATTCTGGACCGGCTTGGTCCTTCGCCCTTGGCCGAAGACCAGTTGATCCGCGATCTGGGCGCACCCGCCGGCAAGGTATCGCCGGTGCTCACCGACCTCGAACTGGACGGACGCATCCGGCGCCAGCCGGGCGGATTACTGTCCTTGGTGGTGCGGCACTGATCCCGGGATCAGCAGAACTCCGGGATCACCGGCCCCCAGGTGGGGCAGAAGGTGGGGTCCGACCACCAGACATCGGTGGCGCCGATGGCGTGCTGGACGGCGACCCAGGTCGATCCGGACCGCTGGTACAGGACCTGGATGTCCGGCCCGCCCCAGTCAAAGGGATTGTCCCAGCCGGGCCGGACGGGGATCTCGTCCCGCGTAATCTCGCGTCCGCCGGGGCGGACGGGATGCAGGCTGGCAAATCCCACGTCGCCGCTGACCCGCAGGTCCGAGACGACGAAGATCACGGGCGCCCCAAGCACCCATTCCGCGTGCGGCCGGATCGCGTCCATCAGGTCGGTTCGCAGAGCGGTTCCGCGTGCGGGTTCCTGCCAGGCGCTGGCCGACAAGGGCGTGACGGCCAACGAGATGGCGGCCAGAAAAGCGGTAAATCGGGTCATTGTTCTAGCTCCGTTACATGCGGGGAACCTAGCCGAAACCGGAGCGGCGCGGAAAGCGGCATCGCCAGCGTCATGGCGCCCCGGATTGACAAATCCTCCTTGCGCACCACATCTTGCGCCGCCATACGCGGCTCAAGACAAGGCCCTCACAGGGCCCCAAAGAAATTTAACGAGGTAGCAGAACCCCATGCCCGTCGTCGTCGTCGAATCCCCTGCCAAGGCCAAGACAATCAACAAGTATCTGGGGTCCGACTACACTGTTCTGGCGTCCTACGGCCACGTCCGTGACCTGCCGCCGAAGGACGGTTCGGTCGATACCGATGATGATTTCGCGATGAAATGGGAGATCGCCAACGATTCGCGCAAACACGTCGCGGCGATCGCCGAGGCGCTCAAATCCGACGACGAACTGATCCTCGCCACCGACCCCGACCGCGAGGGGGAGGCGATTTCCTGGCACCTGAAAGAGGCGCTGACCAAGCGCCGCTCCATCAAGAAGTCCACCAAGGTCGAACGCGTCACCTTCAACGCGATCACCAAGCAGGCGGTCAGCGAGGCGATGAAGAACCCGCGCGACATCGACGCGCCGCTGGTCGAGGCTTACCTGGCGCGCCGGGCGCTGGACTACCTCGTGGGCTTCAACCTCTCGCCGGTGCTCTGGCGCAAGCTGCCGGGCGCACGCTCGGCGGGTCGGGTGCAGTCGGTTTGCCTGCGCCTGATCGTCGAGCGCGAGATGGAGATCGAGGCCTTCAAACCTCGGGAATACTGGCAGGTGAAGGCGCAGCTGACCACGCCGCGGGGTCAGAGCTACGAGGCCCGGCTGACCAATCTCGCGGGCAAGAAGCTCGACCGCTACGACCTCGCCAACCTGACCGATGCCGAGATGGCCGTCAGTGCCATCGAAAAGCGCGCATTGAAGGTATTGTCGGTCGAAGCCAAGCCGACCTCGCGGAACCCCTCTGCGCCTTTCATGACCTCCACCCTGCAGCAGGAGGCCAGTCGCAAGTTCGGCATGGGCGCACGCCAGACGATGAACGCGGCGCAGCGCCTGTACGAGGCCGGGCACATCACCTACATGCGGACCGACGGCATCGACATGGCGCCGGAGGCGGTCATGGCCGCGCGTGACGCGATCAAGGATCGCTACGGTGCGAATTACGTTCCCGACAGCCCGCGCATGTACAAGAACAAGGCCAAGAACGCACAGGAAGCACACGAGTGCATCCGGCCCACGGACATGACCAAGGACGCCGAGAGCCTGCGCCTGTCCGAACCCGATCAGCGCAAGCTTTACGACCTGATCTGGAAGCGGACGCTGGCCTGTCAGATGGAAGCGGCACGGCTGGAACGGACCACGGTCGAGATCGGCAGCGACGACGGCCAGGTGGGCCTGCGCGCGACGGGTCAGGTGGTCCTGTTCGACGGCTTCCTCAAGATCTACGAAGAGGGCCGCGACGAGCCGGTCGAGGATGACGACAAGCGGCTGCCGCAGATCATGCAGGGAGAGGCGGCCAAGTTCGACGCCGACGCCCTGAAAGGCGAACACGCCAAGGCGGTCGAAAAGGCGGTGGGTGATGCGCGCAACGCCGTCATGTCGAATGACGGGGCCACGCTGGCGACGCAGAGCTTCACCAACCCGCCGCCGCGCTACACCGAAGCGACGCTTGTCAAGAAGATGGAAGAGTTGGGCATCGGTCGCCCGTCGACCTATGCCTCGATCGTGACCACGATCCAGGAACGGGAATACGTTCGCAAGGAACAGAACCGCCTGATCCCCGAGGACAAGGGGCGCATCGTCACGATCTTCCTGCTCAACTTCTTCAAGCGCTATGTCGAGTACGATTTCACCGCCGCTCTCGAGGATGAGCTGGACAGCGTGTCTGCGGGCAACGAGGACTACAAGGACCTTCTGGCCAAGTTCTGGCGCGACTTCAGTGCCGCGATTGCCGAGACTTCCGAGTTGCGGATTTCCGAGGTTCTGGACGTGCTGGACGAGGCTTTGGCGCCGCAGCTATATCCGCCGCGTGAGGATGGCAGCGATCCGCGCATCTGTCCGAAGTGCGGGCAGGGGCAGTTGCACCTGAAGACCTCGCGCACCGGCGGTTTTGTCGGCTGCGGCAACTACCCGGAATGCACCTATACCCGCCCGATCGCGGGTGAAGGCGCCGAGGGCGAGGAGCGCCTGCTTGGCGAGGACGGCGGAGACGAGATCTGGCTGAAGGCCGGGCGCTTTGGGCCCTATGTCCAGCGCGGCGAACCCACGCCCGAGAACAAGAAGCCGCCGCGGGCCTCGCTGCCCAAGGCGCGCGGCCAGTTCCTGCCGGGGTGGGAGCCGGATGGCATGACCCTGGAAAAGGCGCTGACCCTTCTGACATTGCCGCGAGAAATCGGGATGCACCCCGAGGGCGGCGTGGTCAAATCGAACCTGGGCCGCTTTGGTCCATTCATCATGCACCAGAAGCCGGACGAGGAAAAACCTGTCTACGTCAACCTCAAGGAATTCCAGGAGGTTTTTGAGATCGGCATGAACCGTGCGGTGGAAATGCTGGCCGAGAAACGGGCTAACCCGGGACGCGGTCGTGGCGCGGCGGCCAAGCCGCTGCGGGAACTGGGGGACCATCCGGACGGCGGCGCGCTGAGCGTCTACGAAGGGCGCTACGGGCCTTACGTCAAGTGGGAGAAGGTCAATGCGACTTTGCCCAAGGATGCCGATCCCAAGGAGATCACGCTGGAGGCCGCGGTCGCGCTGGTGAACGAAAAGGCGGCCAAGAGCGGCAAGAAGAAGGCTGCTCCCAAGAAGGCAGCGGCCAAGAAACCGGCCGCCAAAAAGAGCACCGCGAAAAAGGCCACGGCCAAGAAAACCGCTACGAAGAAAGCGGCCGGCGACGAGGGTTGAAAACACATTTCGTCAACTGGATGTGATTGGTGCCGCATCGCGGCGCGGAGTAAGGCTTGCCGTGGAATACTACAGGCAAGGAGTGCATCATGAACAAGGGAATGTCCCGCCGTGGCCTGCTGATCGCGGGCGGCGCGGCGCTGGTCGTGCCGGCCCGGGTCCGGGCCGAGGTGCGCGAAGAGGCGACAGTCGTGCGGCGCAACATCTCGAGCTTTTCGAGCCAGGACTGGCGTGACCATTTTGACGAACTGGGCGTGGGTTGCATCGTTTGCGATACCGCCAGCCGCGCACTGCATTACTGGAACGCGGACGGCAGCGACTATCGCGTCTATCCGACCTCGGTGCCCAAGACCGACGAGCTGACGAAACGCGGATACACCAGGATCGTGCGCAAGAAGGAGGCTCCCTCCTGGACGCCGACCGCGTCGCAGATGGAACGCTTTCCGGATTGGCGACCGGTCGAAGGGGGCGCGCCGGACAATCCCCTGGGCACGCACGCGATGTACTTTGACTGGCCGGCCTACCTGATCCACGGGACGCACGACACGCGCAAGATCGGGCGACCGTCGTCCGATGGCTGCATCGGTCTTTACAACGAAAAGATCGCAGAGCTGTACCAGATCACGCCGATCGGCACGCAGGTGCGCCTGATCTGATACCCTCTGGGTCAGGTGCGATATCCCGCGGGCGGGTCGACATCGGCCCGCCCGCGTTGACTCTTTGCTGCAGAGCGGCGACAACTTGCGCCAATCCAGGTGAACAGGGGGAGTCCCATGAAAAAGGTCTACGGTTCGGCGGCAGAAGCGCTGGACGGTCTTCTAGAAGACGGCATGCTGATTGCCGCTGGGGGCTTTGGCCTCTGTGGCATTCCCGAACTGCTGATCGACGCGATCGTCGAGAGCGGGGTCAAGGATCTGACGGTCGCGTCGAACAACGCGGGCGTTGACGGGTTCGGTCTGGGCAAATTGCTCGACACCCGCCAGATCAAGAAGATGATGTCCTCTTACGTGGGTGAAAACGCCGAGTTCATGCGCCAGTACCTCTCCGGCGAGCTGGAGCTGGAATTCAACCCCCAGGGCACCCTGGCCGAGCGGATGCGGGCCGGTGGCTGCGGGATCCCGGGGTTCTACACCAAGACCGGCTACGGCACGCAGATCGGTGAAGGCAAGGAGGTCAAGGTCTTCAACGGGGAACACTACATCCTCGAGGAAGGCATCTTTGCCGACCTTTCCATCGTGAAGGCGTGGAAGGCGGACGACACCGGGAACCTAGTGTTCCGCAAGACGGCGCGGAACTTCAACCCGCCGGCGGCCATGTGCGGTAAGGTCTGCGTGGCCGAGGTCGAGGAAATCGTGCCGCGCGGCTCACTGGATCCGGATCACATCCACCTGCCGGGGATCTACGTGCACCGGATCATCCAGGGAGAGCACGAGAAACGGATCGAACAGCGGACCGTCCGCAAGCGGGAGGAAGCCTGATGCCCTGGGATCGCAACCAGATGGCCGCGCGCGCGGCGCAGGAACTCGAAGACGGCATGTACGTGAACCTCGGGATCGGCATCCCGACGCTTGTCGCCAACTACGTCGGCGACAAGGACATCACGCTGCAGTCGGAAAACGGCATGCTGGGCATGGGGCCTTTCCCCTTCGAGGGCGAAGAGGACCCGGACCTGATCAACGCCGGCAAGCAGACGATCACGGAACTGGCGCGGACGTCGTATTTCGACAGTGCGATGAGCTTTGGCATGATCCGGGGCGGCAAGATCGCGGCGGCGATCCTGGGCGCGATGGAAGTGGCCGAGAACGGAGACCTGGCGAACTGGATGATCCCGGGCAAGCTGGTCAAGGGCATGGGCGGGGCGATGGACCTCGTGGCCGGTGTCGAGAAGGTCGTGGTGGTGATGGATCACACCAACAAGCACGGTGACTCGAAGCTTCTGAAGGAATGCACGCTGCCGCTGACGGGCAAGGGCGTGGTCGACCGGATCATCACCAACCTGGGCGTTCTGGACGTGGTCGAGGGCGGCCTCAGGATCGTCGAATGCGCCGAGGGCGTGACCGAGGACGAACTGCGCGCTGCGACCGAGGCGACCATCGTCTGATCCCGGGACACTTTCCGGACCCAAGGGCGCGCCCGCGAGGGGCGCGCCCTTTTTCGTTGGTGCATTGAGCAAATGAAAAAGGGCAGGATCCGAAGATCCTGCCCCAGGTCCTTGCGCCAAGGTTGGGAGGAGAGGCGCAATTTCCGTCCGGTCTAGACCGGATTACTTGGCCGGCGCGGCTTTCTTGGCGGTGGTCGTCGCCTTGGTGGCCGTCGCGGTCATCTCGTCGGTGGCCTTCTTGACCGCCGCGGTCGCGTCCTCGGAGTAATCCTTGCCGGCCGCCATCAGCAGTTCGACGGTGTCCATCTGGACCTTCTTGGCGATTTCGGCGAAGGCGGCGGTGTTTTCCGCCGCGATCTCTGCCTGTGCCGAGGCGAAGTCGGTCATTGCCTTGGCGTAGTCGGCGGGCTCTGCCTTGGCCTTCGACATCTCGGTCATCTTGGACAGGGTGTCTTTGGTCCAGGTTGCCGACAGTTCGGTCGATTTCTTGGCCGCTTCCAGCGCGACGCCGGACAGCTTCTCGCTCAGGGTCGCGGTGGTCTTGAAGGCGTCGTCCATCGCCTTGGTGTCGACGGGGAATGCGCCCATCATTTCTTTCATCATGGCGGTGATGTCGTCGGTCTTTGCCATCTGTCTTGATCCTTTTTCCAATGTTGCGCCGTCTCCGGCGTGCTGCGTTCCACTGACCCAAAGATGGATGCTGCGTCGCAGCATTTCAAGATTTTTCTGCTGCGCTGCAGCGAAAATTATGTCGCACCCCTTGTCGCAGGGGCAACGTAGCGATGGACAAGTTCCTGCCAGGCAAAGAAAAAGGGGCAGGATCCGAAGATCCTGCCCCAGGATATTGCGCCAAGTTTGGGAGGAGAGGGCGCAAAATCTTTCGGTCGAGACCGATTACTTGGCCGCGGCGGTTGCCTTCTTGGCGGTCGCGGTCATCTCGTCGGTGGCCTTCTTCATGGCCGCGGTCGCGTCCTCGGAGAAATCCTTGCCGGCTGCCATCAGCAGCTCGACGGTGTCCATCTGGACTTTCTTGGCGATCTCGGCGAAGGCGGCCATGTTCTCGGCTGCCACTTCGGCCTGACCGGATGCGAAATCGGTCATCGCCTTGGCGTAGTCGGCCGGCTCTGCCTTGGCTTTCGACATGTCGGCCAGCTTGGACAGGGTGTCCTTGGTCCAGGTTGCCGACAGCTCGGTCGACTTCTCAGCGGCTTCCAGAGCAACCGCCGACAGCTTTTCGTTCATGGTCGCGGTGGTTTTGAACGCGTCTTCCATGGCCTTGGTGTCCACGGGGAATGCGCCCATCATCTCTTTCATCATCGCGGTGATGTCCTGGGTCTGTGCCATCTCAGTCAATCCTTGTGTCTTGCTGCCCCGGGCCCGCCCCGTCGTTCAGCAACTGACTAGAATATGCATGCTGCGACGCGGCATTTCAAGAAAAATTTCTGCGCCGCAGCATATGGCTGACAAGTCACTGGTTTTGCTGGGCCGCTTTCAGCTTAACGTAGGTGCCGGGGGCGGGCGCAAGCGGCGCATAAGCCGAATCGCCCGGTTCACGCGCGGGGACCTTCTTGCCCGAGCGTTTGCGCAGCCAGCCTTCCCAGTGCGGCCACCAAGAGCCTTCCTGGAACTCGGCGGTCTCTTTCCAGGCATCGAAGTCACCGGACAGGTCGTCGTTGACGAAATGGCCGTACTTGCCCTTGGAGGGCGGATTGACGATCCCCGCGATATGGCCGGACTGGCCCATCACGAAATGCTTGGACCGCGATCCCATCATCTGCACGCCACGATAGACGTCACGCGCGGCGGCAATGTGATCTGTCTCTGCCGCGATGGACATCAGCGGCACATCCACGTCCTTGACGCTGAGCTTTTCCCCGAAAAGCTCGAACGTGCCTTCGGCAAACTCATTGCGCTGGCAAAGCCCGCGCAGGTACTGGCTGAACATCCGCCCCGGTAGGTTCGCCCCGTCGCCGTTCCAGTACAGCAGGTCGAAGGCGGGCGGGGTTTCCCCCATCATGTAAGAGCGGATCGCAGGACCGTAGATCAGGTCGTTCGACCGCAAAAAGGAAAAGGTGCGCGCCATGATGAAGGAGGGCAGGATGCCTTCCTGGTCGATCTCCTGTTCGATCCCGTCCGCGAAATCGTCCTGCAGGAAGGGCGTGAATTCTCCCTGGTCGCTGAAATCGGTCAGCGCGGTAAAGAAAGTGGCCGATTTCACCGACTTGTCGCCACGCTTTTTCATCAGCGACAGGGTCAGGCTGAGCGTCGTGCCGGCGATGCAATAGCCGACCGCGTTGATCTTGTCGGTCCCGCAGATGTCCTTGGCGACCTCGATCGCCTTGAGGAAACCCTCGTCGACATATTCCTCGAGGCCGACGTCGCGGTACTTGCCGTCCGGGTTGATCCAGCTGACCACGAACAGGGTATAGCCTTGGTCCACGACCCAGCGGATCAGGCTGTTCTGCGGTTTCAGGTCGAGGATGTAGAACTTGTTGATCCAGGGCGGGAACAGCACGATGGGGGTCTCGTAGACCTGTTCGGTTGTCGGGCTGTACTGGATGATCTCCATCATGCGGTTGCGATAGATCACCTCGCCCTGGGCGGTGGCGATGTTCTCGCCGATCTCGAAGGCGCTGTCATCGGCCAGCCGCACAACAAGCTCGCCGTTGTTCGCTTCAAGGTCGCCGACAAGGTTTTCCAGCCCGCGCACCAGGCTTTCGCCCTCGGTCTCGACCGCCTTCATCAGCGCGTCGGGATTCGTGGCCAGGAAGTTGGTCGGCGCGAACATGTCGACGATCTGCTGGCTGAAATAGCGCAGACGCCGCTTTTCCTTCTCGTCCATGTCCTCGATCGCGTCGATCGCATCGCGGATGGCGTTGGCGTTGATGAGATACTGTTGCTTGACGTAGTTGAAATAGGGATGACTGTCCCAGAGCGGGTTCTTGAACCGTTTGTCGCTGGGGCCCGGGTTCTCCGGCGCGGTCAGCTTGCCGCGCGCCAGTTGTTGCTGCGCCTCGACAAAGGTGGTGACGGTCTTGCCCCAGAAACTGACCTGCTGCTCGATCAGCTTGGCCGGGTTGGTCATCCATTCCTGCATGTAGGCCTGTGCGGCCTTGGTATACAGCGCGTGGTCGGGGCCGTTCAGCGCCTGCGGCGTTGGATGGCGTCGGGTCAGGGCCGAAACGAGCCGCTTGCTCAGTTCCTCGACCCGCTCAAGGTTCTCCTCCAGCCGCGCCCGGCTTTCGCCTGCGGCAACCTCGTTTGTTGTCATTGGAAACAAATCCCCCTATCCTTCGCAAGTGCAGAAATACCGTCGTGGGTTTCGGGGGGCAAAGCGACGAATTGGCTCGGGCCTGGGTGCGCGGCAAGCCGCTGACCCCGCGAAACAAAAGGAGTGCTGTCGTGCGCTACATGGCGACCTATGATCTGATGGAGAGCATCCGCAACACCAACGCCTGGATGGGCGCGACGGCGCGGACGATGGCCTCTTACCCGGTGTTCTCGGCCTTTCCCAACCCCGGGCTGGAGTGGATGGCGGCATGGGGTGCCGTTACGGAACGTACCTTCGAACGCATGGTGGTCAAGCCCGATTGGGGGATCCGCACGTTCACCTGCGAGGACGGCAAGGATCACCTCGTCGACGTCGCCACCGTGGTGGAAAAACCCTTTGGCAACCTGATCCATTTCAACGTCTCCGGGCGCGAGGAACAGCCACGGAAGATCCTGCTGGTCGCGCCCATGTCGGGCCACTATGCCACACTACTCCGCTCGACCGTCAAGTCGCTTATCGTGAACTGCGAGGTCTACGTCACGGACTGGCACAATGCGCGCGACATTCCGGTGAGCGCGGGCAAGTTCGATATCGAGGATTACACGCTCTACCTGATGGAGTTCATGCGGCACATGGGGCCGGATACCCATGTGATCGCCGTGTGCCAGCCGGCGCCGCTGACCTTGGCCGCGACCGCCTACCTGGCAGAGCTGGACCCGGAGGCGCAGCCGCGCACCCTGACCTTGATCGGCGGGCCGATCGACCCGGACGCCACCCCCACCGACGTGACCGACTTTGGCCGCCGCGTGACGATGGGGCAGCTGGAAGAGACGATGATCCAGCGCGTTGGCTTCAAGTACAAGGGCGTCGGCCGCATGGTCTACCCGGGCCTGTTGCAGCTGGCCTCGTTCATGTCGATGAACGCGGATCGCCACTCTGCTGCCTTCCGCGACCAGATCATCCGCGTCGCACGCGGAGAGGCCTCGGACCACGACGCGCACAACCGTTTCTACGACGAATACCTGGCGGTCATGGACATGCCGGCGGAGTTCTACCTGTCGACCGTCGAGCGGGTCTTCAAGAATCGCGAGATCGCCAAAAACGAATTCATCGTGGACGGCCATCGGGTGGACATCGGCAAGATCACCAAGGTCGCGGTGAAAACCGTCGAAGGCGCGAAGGACGATATCTCGGCGCCCGGGCAATGCGTGGCGGCGCTGGATCTGTGTACCGGCTTGCCGGACGAGAAGAAGGCCAGCCACCTGGAGCCGGGGGCGGGCCACTACGGCATCTTCGCCGGCAAGAGCTGGCGCAACAACATCCGCCCGCTGGTGCTGGACTTCATCGACGCCAATTCGGACCTGCCCAAGGGCCCTGCGGCCGTTCCGGTGAACCTGGCCGATCACCGCTGACCGATCGGTGATCCAATTGTGCGCGCCTGCGGGCGCGCGCTTTGCCTGTCGTCCTTGCGCGGCAAGCGCGCCGTCCTCCGGCAGGGGGCTCTGCCCCCGCGCCTTTGGCGCTCCCCCGAGGTATTTTTGAAACCAAAGAAGCTCGGAGCGGGTGTCAGAGACCGTCGAAGGTGCAGAGTGTATGGACGTCCATGTCCATTGCTTCGAGCCTTTTGCGGCCGCCCAGGTCCGGCAGGTCGATCACGAAGGCGCAGCCGATGATCTCGCCGCCCAGGCGTTCGACCAGCTTGATGCCGGCCTCGGCGGTGCCGCCCGTGGCCAGAAGGTCATCGACCAGCAGCACTTTTTCGCCCGCCTCTATGGCGTCGTCGTGGATCTCGACCACCGCGTCGCCGTATTCCAGCTGGTAGTCTTCGGAGATGACCGCGCCGGGCAGCTTGCCCTTCTTTCGGATCGGCACGAAACCGGCGGAGAGCTGGTGCGCCACGGCGCCGCCCAGGATGAAGCCGCGGGCCTCCAGCCCCACCACCTTGTCGAAACGTACCCCGGCGTAGGGGTGCAGGAGCTGGTCGATGGCCATGCGAAAGCCGCGCGGGTCGGCGAACAGCGTGGTGACATCCCGGAACATGATTCCCTCGTGCGGGAAGTCGACGATTGTCCGGATGTAGTCCTTGATCTCTGTCTTGCGCGGCATGGAAGGGTCCCCGGTTGAAACGCCCGACCGCGGTAGCGCGGCGGTGGCGGGCTGTGCAAGTCTTCTGCCCGCAGGGCCCCTGTCAGGCGCGGCGCAGTGTTGCCGTCAGCACGCCCATCCCGATCAGCGTGGCGCCGCCCGCGCGGGTCAGCCAGGCCAGGATCGAGGGTCGCTGGATCATGCGCCGCAGCCGGTCGGCAGCCAGCGCATAGGCGAGGGCGTTGAGCGCCGCCAGGGTGACAAAGGTGCTCACGAGGATAGCGAACTGCGGCAGGAGCGGCGCCTGGGGGGTGACGAATTGCGGTACGAAGGCGATGAAGAAGGCGATGCTCTTGGGGTTCAGCGCGGTCACGGCGAGATTGTGGCCAAAGACGCCGTGCGCGGTCACGTCGCTGTCGGGCAGGGCCAGCCCCTCACGCGGGGCCGAGCGGATCAGCTTGACCCCCAGCCAGACCAGATAGGCGGCGCCGACCCATTTCAGCACCGTGAAGAGCGTCGCCGAGGCAGCGACCAGCGCGCCGAGGCCCGCGAGAGACAGGCTCATTGCGATGAAATCGCCGGTGGCCACGCCGGCGGCAGAGGCAATGGCCACAGACCGGCCCTTGCTGAGCGCA
Source organism: Antarctobacter albus (assembly GCF_900101505.1). GTDB lineage: Bacteria > Pseudomonadota > Alphaproteobacteria > Rhodobacterales > Rhodobacteraceae > Antarctobacter > Antarctobacter albus. Next base: position 236,401 of record NZ_FMZI01000005.1, on the reverse strand, counting down.
TAGGACAGGACCAGCAGAACGGTGGGGCCCGGGATCAGCAGGAGGGCGGTCGAGGCGGCGACGAAGGCCAGCCAGAGATTCAGGTCCATTAGGCTACTCCCGTGGCGGATAGTGGCGGCGCAGGGCCTTGATATCCTGCGGGCCGAGGTCCTTGGATTGATTGTCATCCTGCGAAAAGATTGACCTGCCGAGGTAAGCGGGATTCCGGATGTCGGTCAACAGGCCCAGGGCCTGGGTCAGTTCCTCGATCATGGCGGATTCGTAGTGGCGGATGTCCAGCCGGGTGCCAAAGATGATCCGCGCGCGCTGGATCACATGGGTGTCGCTGCGCGACCAGACGATGACGCGCGCGCCGGTGACGCTCATGCCGTCTACGCCCTTGATCCCTGTGCCGCTGATCGGCGTGGAGCCGTCCGTATCGACGAGGTAGATGCGGATGTCGGCCTCTGCCTCCGGCGCGACTTCGCGGAGCGATATGCCGGCCCCGGCACGGTTGATGTACTGGATGGCCCGTTCCAGCGCGGCGCGCGCGCGTTTCTGCCGCCCGCCCAGAAAGGCGCGGTCGATCCGGGCAAACTGCACCCGCAGGGGGCGGTCTGTGGGCCAGCGCACCATGTCCTTGCGGCAGGACTGGCCCGGGGGGGCGGCGCAGGCGACCAGCCGGTAGAAATCCTCGTCGCTGAGCAGACCATCGGTTTCGACATAGTCCACCGCCCCCGAGGCGGCGCAGGGCAGGGCGAGTGCCAGGCAGAACAGGGCAGGTCTCAGCATGGCCGCGCGTCAGTTGCCACCCAGCATCCGGCCCGCGACCGCATCGAGCTTGGCCAGTAGCGCGGGATCGCGCTTCTCGGGCGCGGTGAGCAGGGCATATTCCAGCGCCCGGTCGCAGCCGTGCGGGCAGGGGGCACGGTCGGCCCCCAGGAGGGCGGGCAGGCGGCGCACCATCTCGCGCCCCTTGTCGGCGTTGCCTGACAGGGTCTTGATGATGTCCATGATGTCGACTTCGCCGTGGTCGGGGTGCCAGCTGTCATAGTCGGTGACCATCGCGATGGAGGCGTAGCAAAGCTCGGCCTCGCGGGCGAGCTTGGCCTCGGGCATGTTGGTCATGCCGATCACGTCGCAGCCCCAGCTTTCACGGTACATCTTCGACTCCGCCAGGGTCGAGAATTGCGGCCCTTCCATCGCAAGGTAGGTGCCGCCCTTGTGTACGGTGATCCCGGCGTCCCTGGCGGCGGTGAAACAGGCATCGCCCAGGCGCGGGCAGGTGGGATGGGCGACCGAGACATGGGCGACGCAACCGGTGCCGAAGAAGGATTTTTCACGCCCGAAGGTGCGGTCGATGAACTGGTCGACGACGACGAAATCGCCCGGCGCCATTTCCTCGCGGAAGGAGCCGCAGGCAGAGACGGAGATCACGTCGGTCACGCCGATGCGTTTCAGCGCGTCGATATTGGCGCGATAGGGGACCGTCGTCGGCCCGTGGACGTGGCCCCGGCCGTGGCGCGGGAGGAAGGCCATCTTCACGCCGTCCAGCGTGCCGGTCAGGATCTCGTCAGAGGGCGTGCCCCAGGGGCTGTCCACGGCCTGCCACGCCGCGCCTTCCAGCCCCTCGATGTCGTAGATGCCCGACCCGCCGATCACGGCGATCATCGTATCCGTCATGTCTGTACCCCGTCCTTGCGTGGCGTCGCGGCGCCCGGTGTTTCGCTTTGCCCGAAGTGTGCCGGATGCGTGTCCAAGGGCAAGCGCCCGAGCGGGGTTTCGTGATACAATCCCGCCGGTGTTGCCTCTGTGGGATACCCACTGGCTGTGGTCCGGTCGCATACGGAAGAATTCCGTGCATCTTTGGCCAGGTTCCGCTATGAGGCCCTGAATCGCGAACATGCTGCGATGCGGCGTTAGCGGCCACAGGCTGTCCGATGCTGCGCCCAGGAAAGGATCCCCGATGAAAAAAGCCCTCTTGGCGCGTTTCGCCAACCGTGTGGAATTGCCCGACCTGTCCCTGATGCCGGACGAGAAACTGACGCCCAGCCGGTGGCGGATCGAGCTTTTGGCGGGTCTGACCGTGGCGCTGGCGCTGGTGCCCGAGGCGGTGGCCTTTGCCTTTGTCGCCGGGGTGCACCCGCTGGTGGGGCTTTACGCGGCCTTCCTCGTGGGGCTGGTGACGGCGCTGATCGGCGGGCGGCCTGGCATGATCTCTGGCGCGACGGGGGCGCTGGCGGTGGTCATGGTGGCGCTGGTGGCGCAGCATGGGGTCGAATACCTGTTCGCGACCGTCGTCCTGATGGGCATTCTGCAGGTGATCGCCGGGGCGCTGCAATGGGGCAAGTTCATCCGCCTGGTGCCGCATCCGGTCATGCTGGGCTTTGTGAACGGGCTGGCCATCGTGATCTTTCTGGCCCAGCTGGGTCAGTTCAAGGTCCCGGGAACAATGGAAAATACCGGGCACGGCATGGGCGGGGGCGAATGGCTGTCGGGGATGCCGCTGTACCTGATGCTGGGACTGACGGCGCTGACGATGGCGATCATCTGGGTCATGCCGAAGGTCAGCAAGGTTGTGCCCGCGCCGCTGGCCGGGATCTTTGTCGTGGCCGCGCTGGTGATCGGCTTCGGGCTGGACGTGCCGCGCGTGGGCGACCTGGCCTCGATCCAGGGGGGCTTGCCGCCCTTCCACATCCCGGCGGTGCCTCTGAACCTGGAAACGCTTGAAATCATTCTGCCTTATGCCGTGATCCTGGCGGCCATCGGGCTGATTGAATCGCTGCTGACCCTGAACCTGGTGGGAGAAATCACCGGCAAGCGCGGCGGCGCCAGCCAGGAATGTATCGCGCAGGGGGCCTCGAACATCCTGACCGGCTTTTTCGGCGGCATGGGCGGCTGTGCGATGATCGGCCAGTCGATGATCAACGTCAAATCCGGCGCGCGCACGCGGATCGCGGGCATCGCGGCCGCGCTGTTCCTGCTGACCTTCATCCTCTTTGCCGCGCCGCTGATCGAACTGATCCCGCTGGCCGCGCTGGTGGGTGTGATGTTCATGGTGGTGATCGGGACATTTGCCTGGAACTCGTTGAAAATCCTGACAAAGGTTCCGGCGATGGATGCCTTTGTCATCCTGCTGGTGACGGTCGTCACGGTGATGGAAGACCTGGCCGTCGCGGTTGTCGTCGGTGTCATCGTCTCGGCTCTGGCCTATGCCTGGAACAACGCCCGGCGCATCCATGCAAAGACGCGCGAGTCCCACACCGATCTGGGTGCCAAGGTCTACGAGATCCAGGGGCCGCTGTTCTTTGGCTCCAGCGACGGGTTCATGGAACTGTTTGACGTCGAGAACGACCCGGACGTGGTGATCGTGGATTTCAACGAAAGCCGGGTGGTCGATCAGTCGGCCCTGCAGGCGATCGAGGCCGTCGCGGGCAAGTACCAGGACGCCGGAAAGCAGATCAAGCTGCGTCACCTGAGCCGGGATTGCCACAAGCTGTTGACCAAGGCGGGCCACCTGATGGTCGATAGTGACGACGACCCGGATTACGAACTGGCGGTCGATTACAACGTTCGCACGGGCATCCTGGGCGGGCACTGAGGGCGGGCGGCGTTTTGTACGTTTTGTACAAAACGTACGCCGTTTTCAGCATTTTGTACAAACCGGCAAGGTTTCTTTAAGGGCGCCCGTGAAAGGGCGCCCTTTTTCGCGCTCAGCCGGGATCTGCCGGTGCGATTTGCTGCAGCGCGGCAACGTCGCCAGCCTCCAGCGCCGGACGGGCCCGGGCGACAAGCTCGGGGGGCCAGTCCCACCAGGCCAGCGCGTTGAGCGTCTCGATCTCTTGCGGGGCAAACCGCATCTTGACCACCTGCGCCGGGTTGCCGGTGACGACAGCGTAATCCGGCACCGTGCCGCGCACCACGGCGCCTGCGCCGACGATGACGCCATTGCCGATCCGCGCGCCGGGCAGGACCAGGGCGCCATAGCCCAGCCAGACGTCATGGCCGATCACCGTGTCGCGGCTGTCGGGCTGGTAACCCAGCATGGTCGACGGGTCGAAGACCGCAAAGGGAAAGGTGGTCAGCCCGTCCGTCGCGTGGTTGGCCGAACTGCCGATGAACCGGACCCCGTGGGCGATCTGGCAGTATTTGCCGATGCGCAGCTTTTCCTGGCTGAAGGGGAACAGGTAGGGGGCCAGCCGCGCCGCCCAGTCCTCAGGCGGGTCGAAGTCCGAGGCGTAGGTGTAGTCGCCGACCTCGAAGCGCGGATGGTCGATCACGTTTTTCAGGAAAACCGTGCCGCGATGCGGGGTGCCGTCGGGCAGGATGATGGGAAAAGCCGCGTCGGGCGCGGGCAGGGAAGGACCCGGCTTGGATGGATCAGGCATGATGCCTCCTTTGAACTCTGGGAAAATGTCAGGGGTTCAAAGGGTCTGGTCCATCACTGCCTCCATCGTTGCAGGGCAGTGGTAGCACGCCCGGCACCGGAATGCGAGAGTGCGGGGCCATGCGGATCCGCATGGAGGGCATGCGGGGTGGAGGGTTGCAGTCCGAAGCGGAGATTGCAGGTCAGGAGCCGGCCCGTTGAAGCGGACCTTCGGGGGTGGTTGTATGAGTGACGGGTTTGCGGGACCTTGCTGCCGTTGACATCGTAGATATGAAGGTCTGCATCCGCCGAAAACACTGTTGGTCAAGCTTCTGGATTCCCCCTCAACAATCGTCCCATAACAAAACTCATCAAGCTTCCGATCAGGATCCGCCGAGGGAAATACCAAGGCCCATCTTGAGTTTCGACACGAACGTCCTTGGGGTCATCGGGGTCGTACTTGATATCCAACTCAGTTCCGACCGGCACATTGTAGTAGCTGGCCCTGACGCGAGGGGTCGTGACGTGGGTGGTTCCATTTTCGTGTGTCCATTTAAGCGTCAGTTGATAGACTGCATCACCATCCGATGTTTCGCCCTCCTGCACCTCCAAAACTTCTGAAGTTGCAGTGAGCGCGTCTAACTCAAAATGTGCTCTTTGAACGATCCAAACCAACCCAACCATGCAACCGGTTATTCCCACAAACATTAGGTTGGCCCCCGAGCCTCTTCTCGAGAAGACGCCCAACCTTTGACCATCTTCAGTCCGATGCAACATGCCTTCTAAGAATGCGACACGTAGCAAATCCCAAAACCTCGCTAAAATGTTCATCATGCCTCCACTCCCGAGACCCGACATTAGATGCGTTGCCTAATTTTGGAAAGCTGGGCTCTTAGCCAGCTTTCGCCGCACCTCAGGCGGATGACCGATGTCGGGGAGCGGACATTACGTTGAACAGTCCGCTCCCCGTATACAGCCGTTGATCGCCCGGCGCTGTCGCCCGTTGTCCGAAGCCGCTCTACAGGGCGTCAGCGTGGCGCTGCGTCGTCACTCTCCCGGGCGCTTCAGCGGAAATTTCTCGCGCACGACGGTGTAGTCGCGATAGCCCATGCGGCTGAGCGGGTTGAAGGTCAGCACGTCGAAGATGCCGTCGACCAGGCAATTGTCGCGGATATGCACGCCTGTCACCTCTCCGAAGACGGCGAAATTCGACTTGCCGGGCAGTTGCACGATCTGCGTCAGCTTGCATTCCAGGTTGGCGGGGGCCGCGGCCACGCGCGCACAGGCGATGGTCTCGCATTCCGCTTTCTCGAGGCCCGCCTCGGCGAATTCGTCGACCTCCTTGCCGAAGAAGGCGGAGGTGGCGTTCATCGCGTCGCGCATCTCGTATTCCACGATGTTGACGCAGAAGACGCCGGTGTCGCGGATCTGGGCGACGCTGTCCTTGGTGTCGCCGCGGTCCTCCTTGGCCGAGGTCGAGGCGAACATGACCTGCGGCGGGACATAGGCGACCGCGTTGAAAAAGGAATAGGGGGCCAGATTGTCGTGCCCGTCGGCCCCCCGGGTCGAAATCCAGCCGATGGGGCGGGGTGTCACGATGGCGTTGAACGGGTTGTGCGGCAGGCCGTGGCCGTCCTCGGGACGATAGAACAAGGGTGTCGCTCCTGTTTGCGCGTGAGTTTGTCGCGTGATACGCGGCCTTGCGCCGGAATGCACGGGGGCAGGGGGCAGGACTGGTGTTCACGCTTGCACAGGAAACAGCGGATGACTGGTGGGAGGTCGAGGCCCTCTTCGACCTGGCCTTTGCGCCGGGACGCACGGCGCTGTCGTCCTACCGCCTGCGCGAGGATGTGGCGCCTGTGGCGCCCCTGTGCCGGGTGGCCCGGGACGAGAACGGGACCATCGGCGGGGCGATTCGCTATTGGCCGGTGCGCGTGGGCGATCACGACGCGCTTCTCCTGGGGCCGGTCGCGGTGCACCCCATCGCCCAGGGCGAGGGGCTGGGCGCGGCGCTGATCCGGGACACGGTGGCGCGGGCAGAGGAACAGGGCTTTGCGCGGGTGCTGCTGGTGGGGGATGCGCCGTATTACGCCCGCTTCGGTTTCCAGCGTCTTGAAGGGGTCGAGATGCCGCCGCCGACCAACCCGGACCGGGTGCTGGGGCTGGAGCTGGTGCCCGGTGCCTGGGCCGGTGTCACGGGTCCGGTGACGCGCGCGGCTTGATCGCGGGCCGCTCAGATCCCATCTTTGTGAGGATCGAGGAGGGCCCAGACGTGACTGACACGACATTGCCGGTACTGCACCACAAGGCGGAAATTGCCGCCCTGGCCAAACGTTATCACGAGGCCGGGTCGATCGGAATGCAGGTGTTGTCGCTGATCGGCGGACAGGCGGGCAATCTGCTGGAACGACTGCCCGACCATGCCAAGGACCGGCTGGAAGAGGGGACTCGGCGGGCGCTGACCGTCGCCCTTCAGGCGGCGCAGCAGTCGCGCGGCGTGGTGCCGGACCAGAAGGGCTGGCTGAACACGGCGCTGGCCACGGCGATGGGGGCTGCGGGCGGATCGGGCGGCTTGCCCACGGCGCTGGCGGAATTGCCGGTCACGGTGACGGTACTGTTGCGGGCGATCCAGGGGATTGCGGCGGAATACGGGTTCGATCCCGATGACCCGGCAGTGGCGCGGGAATGCCTGACGGTCTTTGCCGTGGCGGGACCGCTGGAAGCGGACGACGGCGCCGATATGGGCTTTCTCGCGGCACGGGTGACGGTTACGGGCGCGGCGGTGCACAGTCTGATTGCCCGGATCGCGCCGAAACTCTCTGTCGCGATGGGCCAGAAACTGGCGGCGCAGACGGTGCCGGTACTGGGGGCCGTGGCGGGGGCGGCGACGAATTACGCCTATACCAGTTACTACCAGCAGATGGCGCATGTGCATTTCGGCCTGCTGGCCCTGTCCGAGCGATCCGGCCTGCCGCGGGACGAACTGGTGGCCGAGCTGAAAGCCCAGATGGCGGAACCGCGGTTAACGCGGAATTAGGCTTAACCGCGGTATGTGAGTCGTACCGGGGCGGAAAGCCCCGGAACGAAGCGCCCGTCCCACGAAAGGCCCGGCTTCGCCGAAGGCCGCGCCAAAAGCACAGGGGATAGGGTCTCCATCCGCGCAGAATGCGCGGGCGGCGCTCTGGCCAGAACGGTAGGGGCGAACTCGTGTAGACAGTCCTGGAACCCGGTCACATGCCGAAGGCTGTGACCGGGTTTTTTCATGGGCTGTTGCCTGGACGGGCGTCCCGGTCAGTCGTGCGGCGGATTGCGGCCGGCGTGGATCTCGCGGATGCGGTCCGGCCAGGTCGAGCGGATATAGGCCAGCACCTGCCAGATTTCCTCGTCCGAAAGCGTGTCGGCGAAACTGGGCATGCCGCTGGTGAAATTCTTGAGCCCGAGGTCTGTCACAACCGCCTGTCCGCCGCGTTTCGTGTAATCGAAGAGATCGGCGTTGGCATGGTGCCAGGTGTGACCGGTCTCGTCATGCGGCGGGGCGGGGTAGATGCCCTGATCGTCCGGGGTCTGCCAGTCGGGCTGGCCCTGCAGGTTGACTCCGTGGCAGCTTGCACAATTTTCGGCATAGATCGCCCGCCCGGCGTCAATGTCGCGCCCGTCGAGTTCATGTGCCGCGAGGGCGGGCAGGGGCAAGAGGACAAAGGCCAGAATCGCGCGCATCACGCCACCTCGACCCAGGTTTTCATGCCCGAGGCCTGATGCCCCAGCATGTGACAATGCAGGAGCCACTTGCCCGGATTGTCGAAGACCACGAGGATTTCGCGCGTCTCGCCCCGCATCAGCAGGGTAGTGTCGCGCAGGTCGCCGGGGCTGCCGTCCTCGTTCACCTCGTGGAAATGGTGGCCGTGCAGGTGGATGCCATGCGGAAAGGCGGTGTCGTTGACGAGGCGCAGGCGCGCGGTCTCCCCCCGGTCGAAGCTGGCCCAGGGGCTGTCGGGCAGGCCCGAGACGCCGTTGAAGGACCAGATGTCATCGCCCGCGTGCTGCCCGCCCATCGCGCCGCCCTGCATCCGCAGGGTCAGGGCGCGGGGATTGTCCGAGGGTGTCGGGCGGGGGCTGTCGGGCAGGGCGGCAACGGGTGCCTCGCGCGGCGTCACCGGGTCCTGGCCGGGTTCCAGCGTGCCCATGACAAAGGCCTCTTCCGGGGTGGGAAAGAGAAAGCGGACCGTGTCGGTCACGTCCCCGATCACGTCGATCCGTTGCGCGGGGGAAAGCGAGACCTGGGACAGGCCGCGCGGTTCCGGCAGGGGGCGGCCATCCAGCGCCACGACACGTCCCGCGATCCCGTCGAGCGCCAGCGGAAAGACCCGCGCGGTGGCGGTGTTGATGATGCGCAGGCGCAGGCGCTGGCCCCGGTTCACCGTGATCTCCGGGAGGATCGCCTTGGCGAAATTGCCCAGCCGGCCGGCATGGGCGAAATCATGCATGTTGCCGAAATCGCCCGCCATCTTGCCGGAAGGCTCCAGCCGCCAGTCGTCGAGGATCACGGTGATGTCGTGGTCGACATCCGGGGGCGTGGCCTCTTCGACGATGAGCGGGCCGTAGAGACCGCGCGCCACCTGTTCCCAGCTCTGGTGATGCGAGTGAAACCAGTAGGTGCCCGCGTCCGGCGCGACGAAATCATAGTCGAACGTGCCGCCGGGAGCGACCGCCTCCTGCGTCAGGCCGGGCACGCCGTCCATCGCGTTGGCAATGCGGATGCCGTGCCAGTGCACGGCGGTGGGATCGGGCAGATTGTTTTCAAAGGCGACCGAAAGGCGCTCACCCGCGCGCAGGCGCAGTTCCGGACCGGGGGTCGAGCCGTTGAAGCCAAAGCCCGCCGTCTGCCCCTCTCCGGCATCGAGGATCTGCGAGACCACGGGTTCGGCCCGCAGCGGGTGCGGGGCAGCCAGGGCCAAGCGGGGCAGGGCCGTGACGGCAAGCGTCGAGGCAAGGAACTGGCGGCGGTTCAGCGACATGGTCATTCCCGGTAGAGGCTGTGGCAGGATTTGCAGGCCTGGCCCAGCCGTTGCACGGCAGGCACCAGGTCGTCCGGCGACGTGAGCGATTTCGACACGTCCAGGGCGGCGGTTTCCAGCGCCCGGGCCTTGGCCGTGAAATCGGCGAAATCGGTCCAGATCGCGGGTTTGGCCTCGGACTTCGGGTCGGTTTCCCGGGCGGTGAACAGCGCAGGGGTGTCCGCGGAATGGCGCGCGATGCCCGCGGCGGCGTCTTGCGCGGCGCTGGCGTCGAAACTCGCCTGTCCCTTGGCCATGCGGCCCAGCACCTTCATCGCGTCGCCGATGGATTTCATCGCCTCCATGCGCGCCAGAACGGCCTGGTTCTGAACCCCGGAATGGGCAAGGGCGGCGGCCCCGGCCAGGATGAAAAGGCCGGTCAGGATCGGTTTGTGCATGTCTGTCCCCAAGTCTGTCGTGTCGGGGCAGAGTTGAAGCAGGGGCGGCACCTGTCAAGGCGGTGCAGGGCAACTTGGCGTGAGGCGCCGCGATCAGGAATTGTCGCGCAGGTACTCCATGACGGCCTGCCGTACCGATTGTTCACCGCGCATCTTGGATTCCTCGATCACGTCGCGCACCTCTTTCAGCGAATAGCGCATCAAGAGCGATTTCACCGGTCCGACCGAGGCGGGCCGCATCGAGAGCGAGCGCAGCCCGATGGCGGCCAGCACCAGCGCTTCGATCGGGCGGCCGGCATCCTCGCCGCAGAAACTCAGCGGTGTGCCGGTGCTTTCGCAGCGTTCGACTATGTTCTCGATGAAACTGAGGAAGGAGATGTTGAGCGTGTCGTAGCGGCGGCGGACCAACTCGTTTTCGCGGTCGGCGGCAAAGAAGAACTGCTTGAGGTCGTTGCCGCCGATGGAGAGAAATTCCACCTCTTCGAAGAAACGGCGCGAGGCATAGGCGAGGCTGGGCGTTTCCAGCATGGCGCCCACCTCCATGGGCTCTGGCACCGGGTGACCCAGGCGACGTTCGCGGGCCAGCACCTTGTCCACCTCGTCGCGGGCGCGGGCGTATTCCTCGTACTGGGCGATAAAGGGAAACATGATCGTCAGCGGGCGGCCATTGGCAGCGCGCACCAGCGCCTGAAGCTGCATCCGCATCACGCCGGGACGGTCCAGCGCCACCCGGATCGCCCGCCAGCCAAGCGCCGGGTTGGGCTCGTCCAGCGATTTCATGTAGGGCAGCACCTTGTCCGAGCCGATGTCGAGGGTGCGGAAGATCACGCGCTTGCCCTGCGCGGCATCCAGCACTTGGGCGTAGATCTCGACCAGCTCGGTGCGCTTGGGCATCTTGTTGCGGACGAGGAACTGCAGCTCGGTGCGGAACAGGCCCACACCCTCGGCGCCAGAGCCTTCGAGCGAAGGCAGGTCGGCCATCAGCCCGGCGTTCATGTGCAGGTGCACGCGCACCCCGTCGGCAGAGACGCAATCGGTGTCGCGGATCGAGGAATAGCGTTCCTGGGCCTTGGCCTGCATCGCCATCTTGTCGCGGAAGGCGCTGACCACGGTGTCGTCGGGGCGCAGGTGCACGATGCCCTGGTCGCCGTCGACAAGGATCTGGTCGCCGTTCAGGGCCTCGTTGGTGATGCGGTCGACATGGATCACCAGCGGGATTGCCAGCGCGCGGGCGACGATGGCGGCATGGCTGCCGACAGAGCCTTCTTCCAGCACCACGCCCTTGAGCTTGCGGTTGTATTCCAGCAGTTCGCCGGGGCCGATGTTGCGGGCGATCAGGATCGGGTTGTCGGGCAGCTCGGCGCCGGTCTGGGCGCCCTGGCCGGTGAGGATGCGCAGCAGGCGGTTCGACAGGTCGTCGAGATCGTGCAGACGGTCGCGCAGGTAGGTGTCGTTGACCTGCGCCATGCGGGCGCGGGCCGTGGACTGTTCCTTTTCCACCGCCGCCTCGGCCGAAAGGCCGCGGGCGATGTCCTCTTCCATGCGGCGCATCCAACCCTTGGAATTGGCGAACATGCGGTAGGCTTCGAGCACCTGGGCGTGCTCGCCTTCGCCGCCGGCGCCGGCCAGCATCTCGTCCACCGAGACACGCAGCTGGTCCACCGCGTCATGCAGGCGCTGCAGTTCGGTGTCGGGGTCGTCGGCCACCGGGTTGGTGACGACCACGCGCGGTTCGTGCAGCCAGGCATTGCCCATCGCGCTGCCTTCCTGACCGGTGCCGCCGCGGAACAGCAGCGACTGGGTGTGGCGCGCCTTGAGCGCCGCGCCCTCGCCGACGAAGGCGCCCAGTTCCGTCATCTCGGCCAGGACCATCGCCACGACCTCGAGTGCGTAGACCTCGTCCGAGGTGAATTCGCGCGCCTGCTTGGACTGAACGACCAGCACGCCCAGCTTGGAGCCGAGGCGCTGGATCGGCACGCCGAGGAAACTGGAATAGATCTCTTCCCCGGTTTCCGGCATGTAGCGGAAGCCGCGGGCCGAAGGCGCGTCTGCGGCATTGATCGTCTTGCCGGTGGCGGCGACGCGGCCCACCAGGCCCTCGCCCAGTTTCATGCGGGTCTGGTGCACCGCCTCGGCCTTGAGGCCCTGGGTGGCGCAGAGCTCCAGCGTTTCATTGTCGCGAAACAGGTAGATCGAGCAGACCTCTGTCCCCATGCTGTCGGCGGTCAGATGGGTGATCTTGTCCAGGCGCGCCTGCCCGGCGGCATCCTCTGCCATCGTGTCGCGAAGCCGGCCAAGCAGCTTGCGGCTTTCCGATTCGGTATTTGTCGGCATGGATGTCTTCCCGCGCCTCTCCGGTGGATGCGATCCGGAGCAATAGAGCATTGCGCGCCCCATTGGAAACCGCTTTTCGCGGACGGGGCGAGAATATACCCGCTATGCGTGTGACGAGTGGCGCCAACTTGATGAGAAAACACTCAATCGGCGTGGGCGCGGGCCGCGCCCGGAGTGTGCCCTCAAGACCCGTCCAGGGCCTTGGGGGCGCCGGGTTCAGCTTGCCTTGTCCAGTTCGAAGGCATCGTGCAGCGCCTGCACGGCCAGTTCCATGTACTTGCGTTCGATCAGGACGGAAATCTTGATCTCCGACGTGGTGATGACCTGGATGTTGATGCCTTCGTCGGCCAGCACGCGGAAGAACTTGGCCGCGACGCCGGCGGCCGAGCGCATGCCGATCCCCACGACCGAAACCTTGGCCACGTTGGTATCGGCGACGATGCCGTGAAAGTTGATCTCGCCCTTGGCCTTGGCGTCTTCCATCGCCTTCTCGGCGCGCGCCACCTGGTTGGTGGGGCAGGAGAAGGTCATGTCGGTGCGGCCATCTTCCGAGATGTTCTGCACGATCATGTCCACGTTGACCCCGGCCTCGGCCAGGGGGGTGAAGATCGCGGCGGCGATGCCGGGTCGGTCGGCGACCGAGACCAGGGTCATCTTGGCTTCGTCGCGGGAGTGGGCCACACCGGCCACGATATTGCTTTCCATGATCTCTTCCTCGTCGCAGACCAGCGTTCCCGCCGCGTCGTCCATTTCCTCGAAGCTCGACAGTACCCGCAGCGGCACCTTGTAGCGCATCGCCAGCTCGACAGAGCGCGTTTGCAGTACCTTGGCGCCGAGGCTGGCCATTTCCAGCATTTCCTCGAAGGCGATGCGGTCCAGCTTGCGCGCCTTTTCGCAGATCCGCGGATCGGTGGTATAGACCCCGTCCACGTCGGTGTAGATGTCACAGCGCACCGCGCCGAAGGCGGCGGCAAAGGCCACGGCGGTGGTGTCCGAACCGCCCCGGCCCAGCGTGGTGATACGGCCCTCGGGCGAGATGCCCTGGAAACCGGCCACGACGGCGACCTTCATGCCCTCGGCGAATTTCGCGGTGATATTGGCCGGGGGAATGTCCTCGATCCGGGCGGAGGCATGGGCCGAGGTGGTTTTCACCGGCACCTGCCAGCCCTGCCAGCTGCGGGCGGGAATATCCATTTCCTGCAATGTCAGCGCCATCAGCCCGGCGGTGACATTCTCGCCCGAGGACACGACGGCATCGTATTCACGCGCGTCGAACAGCGGCGAGGTGTCCTCGACCAGGCCCACCAGCTTGTTGGTCTCGCCGGACATGGCCGAGACGATGACGATCACGTCATGGCCCTTGGCGACCTCGACGCCGACGCGCTTGGCGGCGCGGCGGATGCGGTCCAGCGTGGCGACGGAAGTGCCGCCGAATTTCATCACGAGCACGGACATGGAGGTCCCCCTTCAGATCGCAGGGCGTTTACGCCGCGTTGAGGCCGCGCGCAAGGGCGCATTGGCCGCAGGGTTGGGGGGCGAAGGAGGGGCGCTGCCCCTCTTGATCCCGGACCAGGTCCGGGACCAATTCACCCCGGGGGTATTTGGACCAAGAAGAAGCCGCAGGGTCAGCGCTGACGGTAATCGACCGCGGCAAGGGCGCCGGAGTTCACATGGGTTTCCTTGCCCGGCACGACGTCGGTGTTCTGGGCCGAGACCGCCAGCCAGCCACCGGGGCCGCGCTGCAGGACGGCGGTGAGGATGGTCTGGCGGTCCCCTGCGGTGCCGCCGTCGGGCGCGGTCTGGCCAGAAAGGGTCAGGCGGCAGCGCACCACGGCCACGTCTTCGCCAAGGCGCCGGATCTCTGTCCGGCCCGCGCGTAGGCTCGTCTCCCTGAAAAAGCTTTTCAGCGCGTAGTCATGCGGTTTGGCGATGGCCGCGCGCCCGTGCCACCAGAGGCCGGTGACATTCACGAAATCCGCGTCCTCGGTGAAGAGCGCGGCGATGGCCTCGCCGCGCCGTGTTTCCCAGGCGGCGATGAAGGCGGCGGGAAAATCCTCTGGCCGCGCGAGGGGCTCAGAACGGATGGGCGCGGCCATCCCAGGTCTCGAAGCAGCCGGTGGTTTCGGGGGAAAGCGCGTCGATCCTGTCCACCAGCCCGCGCGCGGCCTCCTCGACGTCGATCTCGGCCGAGGCGCCGCCCATGTCGGTGCGGACCCAGCCGGGATGGTAGATGCCCACGGCGATGCCCAGCGGTTTCAGATCGGTAGCGAGGTTGCGGCCCAGGTTCAGCGCCGCCGCCTTGGAGGCGCGGTAGATATAGCTGCCGCCCGGCGCGCGGCTGTGCGAGGCCATCTGAGACGAGATGATCGCGATGCGCGGCATGTCGGAGAGTTGCAGGTTGGGCAGAAGCGACTGCACTGTGAGGAAAACGCCGGTGACATTCACGGCGAAACTCTCGGCCCACATCTCGGGCGGGTAGCCATCGGCGAGGTTCTCTCCCTTGTCGAGGTAGACGCCGGCGTTGCAGATCAGCGTGTCGATGGCCTGGCCTTCCAGCCTTGCGGAGAGGGTGCGGTGCGAGGCCGGGTCCGTGACCTCCAGCGGCAGGTATTCAGGGTGATTGCGCGCGGTGCCAAGCACCTTGTCGCCGCGCGCCGTCAGGGCGCTGTCCAGCGCCGCGCCGATGCCGCGGTTGGCGCCGGTGATGAGGATCTGCATGGGCGGGCTCCCTGATGTCTGCCCGCTTTGCCTAGCGCAATGGCGGGGGCCGGAACAGGGGTCAGTTGCTCTTGCGCGTGGGGGTAAAGGGCAGGGGGGCGACCTTGATGCCGTCTTCGATCAGCGCCTTTGCCTCGTGTCCCTTGGCCTCGCCCCAGATCGGGCGTTCGGGGGCGTCCCCGGCGTGCATGGCGCGGGCCTCTTGCGCGAAACGCGTGCCGACATAGTCAGAGTTCGCCTCGACATGGGCCTTGAGCGCGGCCAGAGCCTGTTCGGCGGGATTCGCGGGTTTGGACAGCGGTTTTTCCGGGGCAGGTTCCGGCTTGTCCCCATGTCCGACGCGCGGCGCCATCAGCGCCTTTTCCACCTTTTCCGACCCGCAGACGGCACAGGCGACGTGGCCCGCAGCCTGCAGCTTGTCAAAGGCAGATGCGGATTGGAACCAGCTGTCGAACTGGTGCCCGTCGGCGCATTTGAGGCTGTACTGGATCATCTCCCGGCTCCGGATGGCGATTGAACGAAAGATAAGGATAACGCGCGGCGGATCAAGTTCGCTCTGGCGGCGGCAGATGCGCCAGGAGGCTCTTTGCCAGCGCGTCGAGGTTGCTGTCCTGGCGCAGGGCGGCGCAGGCCGCGCTGCCGGATTTCTCTTGTTCGGCAGGGTCTTGCAGGGCAGTCAGTGCGCGGGCGAGCGTGTCGGCATCGGTGATTTCCAGCGCGATGCCCCGCAGGCGTGAAAAGGCGGCGGTGAAATTGCGCGTGTCCGGCCCGTGGATCAAGGCGGCGCCAAAGGCGGCGGGCTCGTAGGGGGTGTGCCCGCCCCGGTCGCTGAGCGTGCCGCCGATGAAGACCCGGCCCGCGCGGGCGTACCAGAGCGGCATCTCTCCCAGCGTGTCGGCCAGGTAGACCTGCGCCTTGGCGGGGTCCTCGCCCCGGCTGCGGCGGGCGACGGTCAGGCCCTGGGCGCGGGCGTCCTCGGCGATTTCGTCGGCGCGGCGGGGATGGCGCGGGGCGAGGATGAGCTTCAGGTCCGGAGTATCCCGCAGGCAGGCCTTGTGCGCCGTCAGGGCGATCTGGTCATCGCCTTCATGGGTGGAGGCGGCGAGCCAGGTCAGGTGACGGGGCAAGGCGGCGTCCAGCCCGGGATCGGGCACCGGGGCGGGGGGCGTGTAAAAGGCCTTGAGGTCGACGACCGGCCCCCGTGCGCTGGCGGGCAGGCCGAGATCGGCCAGCCGCTCTGCGCTTGCGGCGTCCTGCGCCGAGGCAAAGCCCACGCGGTTCAGTGTCCGCCTCGCCAGTTTCGGCAGCCGCGCCCAGCTGCGCGCCGTGCCCGCGCTCATCCGTGCGCCCAGCAGCAGGACGGGGCCGGGGCAGGTGATGAACCGGTTTGGCCAGAGCTCGGCCTCCAGCGCGATATGGGCGCGCACCTGCCAGCCCAGCATGATCCGGCGTGTCGGGCCGCGCAGGTCCAGTGGCGCCGGCCGTGCGGTGACGCGGGGCAGGTCCCAGCGTTTGGCCAGTGCCACGCCGGTGTCCGTGTTGGCGGTGACCAGCCAGTGCAGGTCCGGGCGGGCGGCGATCAACCGTTCGAGAAGCGGCCGGACGGAGGCAAGCTCTCCATTCGAGGCACCGTGCAGCCAGACATGCGCGCCGGGCACGGGCGTGCCTGGCGTCAGCCGGGACCGGGCCGCGGCGATCCCGCCCCGACGCAGGGCGCGTCCCAGGGTGCCGGCGGCAAAAAGGCTGAGGAGCAGACGATAGAGAAACACGGTCGATCCGGTCGTTGCGCGGGCCAACTGCCCGAACTTGCGGATAGGCCCTGTAGCGGGGCTTTGGCAAGGGTGGGCGATATGGCTGCAGATCCCGGTTTGCGCGACGAGAGTGACCATTTTCGCCTGCTTGGGTTTTCAGTGGGTTAGAGCTGGCAGTAGGATTCGGGTGAGCTTGGGCTGGCGGGCTGGCACTTTACCAAAAGGAGCATTTTTTCGTTAATTTCCCTGGGCGCGGCCAGAAAAATTGTCATTACACGATCTTTTAACAGAAGGCCGGGACCGAGTTGGGCAAGTGGCTTCGCCGCTGCGGTGACCGTCACCAAGTTTCTTGTTCCGATATGGGGATAACTACTGATCGCATCGCTGAATCAGCAGGTTGCCGCCCCAGGTTCCTGTGAAAGGAATTCGGGTCGGAAAGGCCTCAAAATCGGCTTGTAAGCAATACCGTCAAGGTGCGGGCCCGAAAACCACTTTTCCAATTTCGAAACAAGTGGTTGTAGGTCGTTTCTCACCCCGGGGCCGCGCTCGGTCTTGATCCGGGAGAGGTGCCTTGGGCGGTCTTCGGCGATGGCGTCGGGCCGGGGCGTTGAATGCGAAACGAGGCGCATCTTTTTCCGCAGTGTACCCGCTGCCCGTTAGCCAGGATTCCGAGGCCCAGGAAGGGGCGCGAAAACGGAGGGGAGAACTGGGAAAATGGTGCTGCTGGAGAGAATTGAACTCTCGACCTCTCCCTTACCAAGGGAGTGCTCTACCTCTGAGCTACAGCAGCGTGTGGCGGGCCTCTTAGACCGGAAATTCTGACCGCGCAAGAGGTCGAATTGAAAAAACCGACAAAGCTTTGCCCAACGCCTTGCCGCAGGCTGGACCAGCTTTCCCGGCTGGGGTACACCCGCGCCATGAAGCAGGATGACAAACGGCGGGGCCAAAGTGGCAATGACGGCAGGGATGCGCGGCTGAAAGCGGCGCTGAAAGCCAACCTTGCGCGCCGCAAGGCCCAGGCCCGGGCGCGGCAGGACGCCGCAGAGCCCGCTGCACAGGACAATGGCGACACGCCGGGCGAGGAATAGGACAGGCATGGATTCGATTGTTGTGACGGGGAACGGCCCGCTGGCCGGAGAGATTCCCATCGCGGGCGCCAAGAACGCCTGCCTGACGCTGATGCCGGCGACGCTGCTCAGCGACGAGCCGCTGACACTCACCAATGCGCCGCGCCTGTCGGACATCCGCACCATGACGCTGCTGTTGCAGTCGCTGGGCGCCGAGGTGTCGACCCTGGCCGATGGCCGGGTGCTGGCCATGTCCTCGCACGGGAAGATCACCCAGCGGGCGGAATATGACATCGTGCGCAAGATGCGCGCCTCGATCCTGGTGCTGGGGCCGCTGCTGGCGCGCGAAGGCTATGCCGAGGTGTCCCTGCCCGGGGGCTGTGCCATCGGCGCGCGGCCCGTGGATCTGCATCTCAAGGCGCTGGAGGCGATGGGGGCCGAGATGGACCTGCGCGACGGCTATGTGCATGCCAAGGCGCCGGCGGGCGGGCTGCGCGGCGGGATCGTCGAGTTTCCCTTCGTCTCGGTCGGTGCCACGGAAAACGCGCTGATGGCGGCAACCCTGGCCAAGGGTACCACCGTGCTGAAGAACGCCGCGCGCGAGCCGGAGATCGTCGACCTGGCGCGTTGCCTGCGGGCGATGGGCGCCCAGATCGAGGGCGAAGGATCGCCCGAGATCACCATCCAGGGGGTTGACCGGCTGGGCGGGGCGACGCATGCGGTCGTGACCGACCGGATCGAACTGGGGACCTACATGCTGGCGCCTGCGATCTGCGGCGGCGAAGTGACCTGCCTGGGTGGCAAGATCGAGCTGGTCGAGGCCTTTTGCGAGAAACTCGACGCGGCGGGGATCGCCGTGGAGGAAACCGAGGCCGGCCTGAAGGTCGCGCGCCGCAATGGCCGGGTCTCGGCGGTGGACGTGACGACCGAGCCTTTCCCCGGGTTCCCGACCGACCTGCAGGCGCAGATGATGGCGCTGTTGTGTACCGCCGAGGGCGTGTCGGTGCTGGAAGAGAAGATCTTCGAGAACCGTTTCATGCACGCGCCGGAACTGATGCGCATGGGCGCGCAGATCGACGTGCACGGTGGCACGGCGACCGTGATCGGGGTCGAGCGGTTGCGCGGCGCGCCGGTGATGGCGACGGACCTGCGGGCCAGCGTTTCGCTGATCCTGGCCGGGCTGGCGGCCGAGGGGGAGACGGTGGTCAACCGGGTCTACCACTTGGACCGCGGCTATGAAAACGTCGAGGACAAGCTGTCGGCGGTGGGCGCCCGGATCGAGAGGGTGGCGGAGACATGACCGAGGACGCGCGTTTCGAAGATGGCGGCGAACGCCCGCTGAACCTTGGCGCGCTGGATGCCGGGGACCTGGAGGTAATTTCGAGCCTGGTGCAGGACGCGGTTCTGCCCGTGACCGAAATCCGCTGGCAGGCTTCGAAACGGCGGGTCGGCCTGTTGGTCAACCGCATCCGATGGGAAGATGTCGACGCGGCCCGTGCGCGGGGCCGTCCCGTAGAGCGGGTGCAGTCACTTCTGGTGATCGACAACGTGCTGGGAATGGCGAGCCAGGGGGTGGACCGGTCGGACCGCGACATGATCCTGCAGCTGATGTCGGTGACATTCGAGCCGGGCGAGGACGCGGAGGGTTTTGTCGTGCTGACGCTGGCCGGGGACGGGGCCTTGCGTGCCAAGGTCGAGGCGCTGGAAGTGGCGTTGCGGGACGTGACGCGGCCTTACCTGGCGCCCTCGGGGAAACTCCCGGACCACGGGGCGTAGGCCTGTGGCGGGCTGTCGTCGGGACGGGACTGTTTGCGGCTTTGCCGCAAAGGCGCCCGCCCGCCCCCCCTTTGGACGGCGCCTGTCGGCGCCGTTTCTTGTTTCTGGAGTCACTGGGAAACAAGCATCGCCAGTTCCCCTGAGCCCTCCCACGTTCCGGCCCTGATTGGCCTCAAGCGACGGAGGGCTCCGGGGAACAGGCTGAGTACCGGTCCGCCGAGGGTGGCAAGCGAATAAGCAGATACTTTGAGACGCGGAGCGCGCCGGTCGTGGCGCTTGAGGCCGGCGGACGGGCGGGCTAAGAGGCGCTGGATACAGCGGAGGTGCCCATGCCCGTCTTTCTCGATAGCCGCCAGGACGATTTCGAAACCGCCTTTCAGGCCCTTCTGGGGGCCAAGCGGGAGGACAGCCCGGACGTGGATTCCGTGGTGGCGGAGATCATCGCGGACGTGCGTGCGCGCGGCGATGCGGCGGTGTTGGAGCTGACCGCGAAATTCGATCGGCTGGAGCTGGACGCCGCCGGTCTGCGGTTTTCCGAGGCCGAGATCGAGGCGGAGTGCGCGCGCGTGCCCGAGGCCGAGCGCCAGGCGCTGGAAACGGCGGCCGAGCGCATCCGCGCCTACCACGTCCGACAGATGCCGCAGGACCAGAGCTGGACCGACCCGGAAGGCGCCACGCTGGGCTGGCGCTGGGGGGCGGTGTCTGCGGCGGGGCTTTATGTGCCCGGGGGGCTGGCCTCTTATCCCTCGTCGGTGCTGATGAACGCCATTCCCGCCAAGGTGGCGGGTGTTGAGCGGCTGGCGATCTGCGTGCCGACGCCGGACGGGGTCGTGAACCCGGCGGTCCTGCTGGCGGCGCGGATTGCCGGGGTGGACGAGATCTATCGCATCGGCGGCGCGCAGGCGATTGCCGCGCTGGCCTATGGCACCGAGAGCATCGCGCCGGTCGACAAGATCACCGGGCCGGGCAATGCCTTTGTCGCGGCGGCCAAGCGCCGGGTCTTTGGCAAGGTCGGCATCGACATGATCGCCGGCCCGTCCGAGATACTGGTCATTTCCGATGGAGGCACCGATCCGGACTGGATCGCGCTGGACCTGATGAGCCAGGCAGAGCACGACGAGAGCGCGCAGTCGCTGCTGATCTGCACCGACGAGGCATTTGGCCGCCAGGTGGCGGAGGCCGTCGAGGCGCGCTTGCAGACGCTGGAGCGGCGGGCCATCGCGGGGGCCTCCTGGCGCGATTTCGGGGCGGTGATCACGGTGGCCGACCTGGACGAGGCGGCGGCGCTGTCGAACCGGATCGCGCCCGAGCACCTCGAGCTTTGCGTGGCCGACCCAGAGGCGCTGGCCGGGAAATGCCAACACGCCGGGGCGATCTTCCTGGGCCAGTGGACGCCCGAGGCCATCGGAGACTATGTCGGCGGGCCGAACCACGTTCTGCCGACGGCGCGCTCTGCCCGGTTCTCGTCCGGCCTGTCGGTGATGGATTTCCTCAAGCGGACGACCCTGGCGCGGATGACGCCGGACAGTCTGCGCGCCATCGGCCCGGCAGCCGAGGTGCTGGCGCGGTCCGAAAGCCTGGAGGCACATGGGCTGAGCGTGACGGCGCGGCTTGAAAAACTCAATCGCTGAAGGGGCTTCGCATGACGGTCGTCATTTTTCACAACCCGAACTGTTCCAAGTCGCGCGCGGCGCTGGAGCTGATCCGGCAGGCGGGCGAGGAGCCTGTTGTCGTGCCCTACATGAAGACGGGCTGGACCGCGCCGCAGTTGCAGGCACTGTTTGCCGTGGCGGGGCTGACGGCGCGCGAGGCGCTGCGCACCGCGCGTGGTCGGGCGAAGGACCTGGGACTGCTGGAGGAGGGGGTTGACGAGGCGGCTCTCCTGGAGGCGATGGTGGCGCATCCCGAACTGGTCGAACGGCCCATCGTCTGTTCTCCGAAAGGCGTGCGGCTGTGCCGTCCGCCCGAATTGGTGGCGGACTTGCTGTAGGGTTGAGGCGGGGCCGGTCCGGGCACAAGATTTGACCCTTTGGTGCCATTGCCCCCGGGGGCGGGTCGCGCTAAGCCAATGCGAGTTTTCAGGATGCTACCCATGACCCGCATCGCGCATATCGAACTGGATGATGCCAACCTGCCTCCGCCGACGCCGGAGATCGAGCAGGAGCGGCGCGTGGCCATGTTCGACCTGATGGAAGAGAATTCCTTTGTCCTGCCCGCGCGCGAGGATCGCGCCGTGCCGCCCGGGCCCTACAACGTGGGGCTGTCGATCCGGGACAAGCGGCTGGTCTTTGACGTCAGCACACAAGATCATGAAAAGGCGGCGGAATTCCACCTGTCGCTGTCGCCCTTCCGGCAGGTGGTCAAGGACTACTTCCAGATCTGCAAGAGCTACTTCGATGCCGTGCGGACCCTGCCGCCCAGCCAGATCGAGACCATCGACATGGCCCGGCGGGGCATTCACAACGAAGGCGCGCGCATCCTGCAGGAGCGGCTGGAGGGCAAGGTGGAGGTCGACGACGCCACGGCGCGACGGCTGTTCACCCTGGTCTGCGTCCTGCATTTCGGGGGCTGAGGTGCCGGAGCTGCCGCAGTCGATCCTCTTTGCCTGCGACCACAATGCCGTTCGGTCCCCGATGGCCGAGGGCATCATGAAAAAGCTGTACGGGACAGAGACCTATGTGCAGTCGGTCGGTGTCGTGAACGATCTCGAGATCGACGGTTTCGCGATTTCGGTCTGCGCGGAGATCGGGGTAGAGCTGGAACGGCACCGATCGCGCAGTTTCGAGGAAATGGAGCAGATGGGCGAGATGTTGTCGGGATTCGACCTGATCGTCACCCTGTCGCCGGCCTCGCAGCGGCGGGCGCTGGACCTGACACGCTATTACCACCTGACGGTGGAATACTGGCCGATCATGGATCCGACAGGCATCGGCGAGACGCGCGAGCAGAAGCTGAACGCCTATCGCCAGACGCGGGACCAGCTGGTCAAGCGGCTGGGCGATCAATGGAGTGCGGAGTAAGCGGCTGCACCGCTTTTTCGAGTATTTTCAGAGAGAAGAAACAGGGAGTTGCGCAATGGGTCAGGCGCGGGACGTGGTGGCGAAGTATTTCGCGGCCTTCAATGCGGGCGACACGGCGGGAATGCTGGAGTGCCTGTCGGATGACGTGGCACATCACGTCAACGAGGGACAAGTGCGGCGCGGCAAAGAGCTGTTCGAGGCGTTCTGCGCCCACATGAGCCGCTGCTACCGTGAAAATCTGACCGATATGGTGGTCTTCGAGAGCGAGGATGGCAGCCGGGCTGCGGCGGAATTCACCGTCAACGGGACCTACCTGGAAACGGACGAGGGGCTGCCGGAGGCACGCGGACAGACCTATCGCCTGCCGGCGGGGTCGTTCTTTTCGCTGGACGGCGGCAAGATCAGCCGGGTTGTCACCTATTACAACCTCGCAGACTGGACCGCGCAGGTCTCGTGATGCGGGTCGAGGTGCTGACAGGCGCCGCGCTGGAGGCGGCGCTGGATGACGTGGCGCGACTGCGGATCGCGGTTTTCCGTGCCTTTCCCTATCTTTATGACGGGGACTTCGCCTATGAGCGCGGCTATCTGCAGACCTACCGCGAGAGCGAAAACGCGGTGCTGGTCGGAGCGTTTGACGGCGACAGGCTTGTCGGGGCGTCCACGGGCACCCCGCTGGAGGATCACGCCGAGGATTTCGCCGGGGCCTTCGAGGGCAAAGGCTTTGACCTGTCCCAGATCTTTTACTGTGCCGAGTCGGTGCTCTTGCCCGAGTATCGCGGGCACGGCATCGGGCACCGGTTCTTTGATCTGCGCGAAGCGCATGCGCGGGAGCTTGGGCGGCGGTACTGCGTCTTTTGCGGGGTGGTGCGTCCCAAGGATCACCCGCTGCGGCCTGCAGGTTACGCGCCGCTTGATCCGTTCTGGCGCAAGCGGGGCTATGAACCGCTGGACGGCGCGGTGGCGCGGTTCCGCTGGAAGGACATCGACCAGGAGGTGGAGACGGAAAAGCCGCTCCAGTTCTGGATTCGGGCATTGTGAGGCAGTGAGATGAAGGTTGCAGCGGCGGCGTACCCGGCGGAATTTCTGGACAGTTGGCAGGCATACGAGGCCAAGTTGACCCGATGGGTGAGTGAGGCTGTGGGCGAGGGGGCCGACCTGCTGGTCTTTCCCGAATACGGCGCGATGGAACTGGCGACACTGGCAGGCCGCGAAGTCGCCCTGGACCTAGAAGCCAGCCTGCACGCGGTGTCCGAGCGGGTGCCCGCCGCCGATGCGTTGCACGCCTCGCTGGCGCGGCGGTTCGGGGTGCATATCCTGGCCGCCTCGGCACCGGTCTTCGATCCCGCGATCGGGCCGCGTCCGGTGAACCGGGCGCGCTTCTTTGCGCCTTCGGGCGAGATGGGCGTGCAGGACAAGCAAATCATGACCCGGTTCGAGCGCGAGGACTGGGACGTCGTGCCGGGCGGGCCGCTGCGGCTGTTCGACACGGTGCTGGGCAAGATCGGTATCCTGATCTGCTATGACAGCGAATATCCGTTGCTGGGGCGGGCCCTGCAGGAGGCGGAAATCCTGTTGGTGCCCTCGGTGACAGAGGCGCTGTCCGGGCACAGCCGGGTGCGCATCGGCGCTATGGCTCGGGCGCTGGAGGCGCAATGTGTCGCGGTCATGTCCTCGGTCGTGGGGGAGGCGGACTGGAGCGAGTCGATCGATGTCAGCGTCGGGCGCGGCGCGGTCTTCGGCCCGCCGGACATCGGCTTTCCCGAAACCGGCATCCTGGCCGATGGCGTGCTGAACCGGCCCGGCTGGACCTATGCCGAGATCGACCCGGGCGCGGTGGCGCGGGTGCGGCGTGAGGGCGTGGTTCTGAACCGGCTGCATTGGGACGATCAGGTGGGCCGGGACGGCGCGCCGGAGGTGGTTGCCCTGCGCTGAGATGTGACTTGAATTCCCCGCGCTGCAGGCGCATATTATGGCGCGCCGCGCCTAGAGCGCGGTTTTCGATTCAGGAGAGAACATGGCCAAGGAAGATACGCTCGAATTTCCCGGTGTCGTGAAGGAACTCCTGCCGAACGCGACGTTCCGGGTCGAGCTTGACAACGGCCATGAGATCATCGCGCATACGGCAGGCAAGATGCGCAAGAACCGCATCCGTGTCCTCGCGGGAGACCGGGTCCAGGTGGAAATGACCCCCTACGACCTGACCAAGGGTCGGATCAACTATCGCTTCAAGTAAGTTGCAAGACCGGCGGCGCGCAGCCTTTCCGGTTGCGGTGTTCGCCGGGTTATGCGGGGAACGCGCTTGCGAAGCGCGTTGAAAGCGGCTTTCAAGCCGCTTTTTCGCGTGGCAGCGCCTGTCGCACCCTTGCATCCGCGCGGCGCCTCTGGTGAAGCCTGACCTGTCCCCGTTGCAAGGAAATCGTCCATGTCCCCAAAGCCCCGCCTGATCCTGGGCTCCGGCAGCCCCCGCCGGCGCGAGCTGCTGGCACAGCTTGGTGTCACGGCCGATGACATCCGTCCGCCGGATATCGACGAGGACCCGAAAAAGGGGGAACAGCCGCGTCCCTATTGCGTGCGGCTGGCCCGGGAAAAGGCCAAGGCGATTCCCTCGGACCCGGACGAGATCGTGTTGTCGGCGGATACCACTGTGGCAATGGGCCGCCGCATCCTGGGCAAGCCCGAGGATGAAAAGGAGGCGGCGCAGTTCCTGACCTTGCTGTCAGGACGGCGCCACCGGGTCATCACCGCTGTCGCCGTGCGCCGGGGTGAAAAGGTCTGGGAGCGGGACGTGGTCACGCAGGTCAAGATGAAGATGCTGTCCAACGAAGAGCTGAATGCCTACCTGCACAGCGGCGACTGGCGCGGCAAGGCGGGCGGCTACGGCATCCAGGGACCGGCAGGGGCGCTGATCCCCTGGATCAGCGGGTCATTCACCGCCGTGGTGGGCTTGCCGCTGGCCGAGACGGCAAATCTGCTTCAAGCAGCGGGCTATCCGCTTTACAGGGACGCATCATGAAGGGCAGCACAATCGTATTGGACCATTGGAAAGGCCGCGAGGCGGCTGCTCTGCTGGTGGATGGACAGTTGGAAGACCTGTTGATCGACGCGGACCTGCCGCGTCCCGGGTCGATCTATCGCGGCGTCGTGGAACGGCCGATGAAAGGGCAGGGCGGGCTTTTCCTGCGCACCCCGGACGGCAATGCCTTTCTGCGGCAGGTCAAGGGGCTGAGCCCCGGCGACCGGCTGTTGGTGCAGGTGACCGGCTATGCCGAGCCGGGCAAGGCGATCCCGGTCACCAATCGCATCCTGTTCAAGTCGCGCTATGCCATCGTCACGCCGGGGGCGCCGGGGATCAACGTCTCGCGCCAGATCCGCGACGACGAGACCCGCGATGCCCTGCTGGAGATCGCGCATGACGTCATCTCTGAAAACCCTTTGCCAGAGGGGGCGGGGGTCATCCTGCGCTCCTCGGCGCATCCGGACCTGGCGGATGAGGTCATGGATGACCTGCTGGCCATGTCGGACCTGGCCCGCGCGGTTCTGGCGGATACCATCGGCGATGCGGAACTGCTGGTCGAGGGCGACGGCCCGCATGCGCTGGCCTGGCGCGAATGGGTTGGCCCGGCGGATCTGGACGACGCCGAGGGGGCATTCGACCGACACGAACTGGGGGAGACCATCGAGGCGCTGGGCAAGGCGCGTGTGGCGCTGCCCTCTGGCGGGTCGATGCTGATCGAACCGACCTCGGCGCTGGTGGCGGTGGACATCAACACCGGCGGCGATACTTCTCCGGCGGCGGGGCTGAAGGCGAATATCGCCGCCATGCGGGACCTGCCGCGCCAGCTGCGGCTGCGCGGTCTGGGGGGGCAGATCGTGGTCGACCCGGCGCCGATGGTGAAAAAGGACCGCCGCCAGGTCGAAAGCGTGCTGAAGGCGGCGCTGAAGGCCGAGACCACGGAGACCGTGGTGGCGGGATGGACGACGCTGGGCTTGCTGGAACTGCAGCGCAAGCGCGACCGCGTGGCGTTGAGAGAGGTGATATGAGCTGTCCGATCTGTTCGAAGACCACTGACCCCGAGTACCGGCCCTTCTGCTCGAAACGCTGCGCCGATGTGGACCTGGCGAAGTGGCTGGGCGGCAGTTACGCGATCCCCTCGGAGGATCCCGAGGACATGGAAGAGGCGGCGCAGGCCGTGGAACGGGAAGAACGGAAACCACACTGATGTTCGAAGATGCCTTGTTGAGCGAGATTCGCGGGCGTTTTGCCCATGTCGAGGACTGCCCCTTTACCGGCAAGCGCGTGTTCTTCGAGAACGCGGGCGGGGCACTGACCCTGAATGCGGTGGTCGAGACATCGACGCGGTTCGCGGCGATCCCCGACAACCAGGGGCGCGACAACCCGGCCTCCAGGGCGCTGGTCGAGGTGATCGACAGGGCGCGGGCGGATGTGCGCGAATTCCTGGGCGCCGAGGGCGGTGCGGTGATCTTTGGCGAAAGCGGCACCGAACTGCTGTTCCGGCTGATCCGGGATGCCTGCCTGGGCGCGGGGCCGGGGAGAGCGCTGGGGTCGACCGTGGAACACCCTGCATCGCGCAGCGCGATGGCGCGCTGGGCCGGGGTATCCTCGCGGCGGCATGTCCTGATCCCGCATGACGACGCCACGGGGCGGGTGACGCCCGATGCCTATGCGGCGCATGTGACGCCGGACACGGCGGTGGCCACGATCCTGCACACGTCGCCGGTGACGGGGATCGGGATGGACCTGCCGGGGATCGCCGATGCGATCCGCGCCGTTGCGCCCGAGTGTTTCATCATCGTCGACGGCATCCAGCACGCTTGCCACGGCCATATCGACGTGGCGGGTGCGGGTGTCGACGGCTACGTGATCTCTCCGTACAAGGTCTTTTCGCGGCATGGCTACGGCGTGGCCTGGGCCTCGGACCGGCTGACAGCGTTGGCGCATGATGCGCTGATCGGCGGGCCGGAGGGCAACTGGGAACTGGGCACGCGGGATACCGGCGCCTATGCGACCTTCTCGGACGTCGTGAGCTATTTCGACTGGCTGGGCGCGCAGGTGTCGGATGCGGCGACGCGGACCGAGCGGCTGGCGGAGGCACGACGGGCGATCCATGCCCACGAGGCGGCGCTGTGCCAGGCGATGATCCACGGTACCGGCAACCTGGCCGGGCTGGCGAACCTGCCGGGCGTGACCGTCATCGGCGGCACCGACAACGCCGGCCGCGAAGGGCTGGTGAGCTTCTGGGCCGAAGGGCGCCCTTCAGCCGAGATCGTCGCGGCGCTGAACGAGGCCGGCATCCGCACGCATACCCGCAAGGCGGATCACTACTCGGGCAACGTGCTGGACCCCCTGGGGCAGGCCGATTGCATCCGGGTGTCGCTGGCGCACTACAACTCGATGGGGGAAGTGCGGGCTTTCCTGACGGCGATGCGGGGCATTCTCGGTTGAAGGTGGTGCCGGTCGCCGGGCGTGGCGTGGGGGGGCGTCATGCCGAAGGCACGCCTCCGGCATGACCCCCGTCTCCCTTCGGTCGACTCCCCCGAGGTATTTTCAAAACCAAAGAAGCTGCAGCGCAGTGGACAAGCCGCCTGCCGCGTGGTGGTCTCTGGGAGGAGGAGCATCGCGACGTGACCAAAGAGCCTTGCACTGACTTTCCCCGGATTGCGCCCATCGGGCTGGATGGCGTGATCGTGCAGTTCGGTCCGGCGCTGTCGGAACCGGCGAACAGGGCGGCGCTGGCCTTTCGGGCAGCGGTCGAACGCGATCCGCCGGACGGGGTCGAGGAGATTTCGACTTCGCTTGTCTCCACCTACCTGCGGTTCGATCCGCTGTTCCTGTCGCTTGAGGCCCTGAGTGCCGATCTGGAGGCGCGGCTGGCGCATGATGACTGGTACGCGGCGCCCCTGCCCGAGGGACGGCGGCTGTTGCGTATTCCCACGGTCTATGGTGGTGATTTCGGCCCGCAACTGGATGAGGCGGCGTCGGCGGCAGGCATGAACGCGGAGGCGGCGCAGCTTGAGTTGTCGCAGGCGCGGGTGCGGGTGAACGCCATCGGTTTTGCGCCGGGCCAGCCCTATCTGGGCACGCTGCCCGAGGCCTGGGACATCCCGCGCCAGGCCGGGCTGACGCCGCGCGTGCCCGAGGGGGCGCTGGTGGTGGCGATCCGGCAATTCGTGCTGTTCTCGGTCTCGGCGCCGACGGGGTGGCGGCAGGTGGGGCGCACGGCGGCGCCCCTGTTCCGGCCCGAGAGCGAGACGCCCTTCCTGTTGCGGCCCGGGGACGAGGTGGTCTTTGACGCGGTTCCGGCGGACGCCTGGGACCGTTTGTCGGGCGATCCCAAGGGCGGCGTGACGGTGGAGCCTTTGGCATGAGCGTGCTGGAGATCCTGCAGGCCGGGCCGGGCGTGACGGTGCAGGATGACGGGCGACCGGGGTACATGGCGCTGGGCCTGTCGCGGGGCGGGGCGGCGGATCGGCAAGCGCTGGCCGAGGGGGCGGCGCTGTTGCGCCAGCCCGTGGGGACGGCTTTGGAACTGGCGGGCTACGGCGGGCGGTTCCGGGTCGATGCGCCTTGTCGCATCGCGCTGACCGGGGCGCCGATGCGCGCCACGCTGGCGGGCGCGCCGCTCGCCTGGAACGCGAGCCACGCCCTGCCTGCCGGGGCGGTGCTGGAGATCGGCGGCGCCCTCGCGGGGGTCTACGGCTACCTGACCGTGGGCGGCGGGTTTGATCTGCCCGAGGACCTCGGCGCGCGGTCAGCGCATCTGAACGCCGGGTTGGGGAGGCTGCTGGAGGCGGGCGACCGCCTGCCGCTTGGCCCCGACACCGGGCGCGAGACGGGGCTGACGCTGGACCCGGTGGACCGGTTCGGCGGCGGTGTGCTGCGGGTGCTGCCGTCCTTGCAGACGGGCATGTTCCCCGAGGAAACGCGGGCGCGGTTCGTCGAAGAGCGATTCACGCGCGACAGCCGGGGCAACCGCATGGGAATCCGCCTGAAACCCGAGGGCCAAGGCTATGGCCTGACCGAGGGGCAGAGCATCGTGTCCGAGGTCATCACGCCCGGGGACATCCAGATCCCCGGCGATGGGGCGCCCTATGTCCTGCTCTATGAATGCCAGACCACCGGGGGCTATCCGCGCATCGGCACGGTGATCCCGGCGGACCTGCCGCGCGTGGCGCAGGCGGCGCCGGGGGCGGAGCTGCGGTTCCGCTTCGTGTCGCGCGACGAGGCGCTGGAGGCAGAGGCGGCGTTCCGGCGCGGGCTGGAAAGTATCCCGGTGCGCCCGCTGGTGCGCGATCCGGCGGACATGCCGGACCTGCTGTCTTATGAATTGATCGACGGCGTGACCGCCGGGGAGGAACTGTCATGACATCCGTGGATCTGAACGCCGACATGGGCGAGAGTTTTGGCCCCTGGGTGATGGGGCAGGACGCCGCCCTGCTGGAGGTCGTCACCAGCGCCAATGTCGCCTGCGGCTTTCACGCCGGGGACTGGGACGTGATGGCCGAGACGATGACGACGGCCAAGGCGCGGGGGGTGGGCATCGGCGCGCATCCCGGGTTCGCCGACCTGCAGGGGTTCGGGCGGCGGCGGATGCACCTGCCCGAGCGATCCCTGCGGCACATGGTGCAGTACCAGCTGGGGGCGGCGTTGGGCATGGCGCGGGCGGTGGGCGCCGAAGTGCGGCACCTGAAACTGCACGGTGCGCTGTCCAACATGACCTCAGAGGACGAGGGGCTGGCCGAGGCCTGTTATGGCGCCGCCTTGGAAGTGGCGCCCGAGATCATCGTGATGGTTCTGGCCGCGACGGCGCAGCAGCGGGTGGTGGAACGGCTGGGCTGTCTCTGGGCGGGTGAGATTTTCGCCGACCGGGCCTATAACGCGGATGCGACGCTGGTGGATCGCAGCCTGCCCGGGGCGGTGCTGCATGATCCCGCAGAGGCGGCGCCGCGGATTGTGAAGATGGTGCAGGCGGGCGCGATCCTGCCCGAGACGGGCGATCCGATCCCGGCGGGGATCGACACGATCTGCCTGCATGGGGATGGGGCGACGGCCCTGCCGATGGCGCGCGCCGTGCGTGGTGCGCTGGAGGCGGCGGGGATCGAGGTCAAGGCCTTCGAAGGGCGGCGCGGGGCCCCGTAGGGCCCCGGCGCGGGTCAGATGCCGGCGCAGCCTGCGATCCGGGTCGCGGTTTCCAGGATCAACGCCGGATAAAGCGCGGTGCCCTGCGGCAGGTCCGTTCCCAGCGGGTCGAGCTGCACCGAGGGCAGGCCGCTGGCCTTGACCGCCTCCAGCAGGCGCGGGTCCGTGGTGGCTTCGGTCAGGACGCAGGCCGCCCCCTGTTCGGCCAGCCCGTCGCGCAGGGCGGCCAGCCGGGACGGTCCGGGCGTGTTCGCATCCGCATCCGAGATGGCGCCGATGACGCTGAGGCCAAAGAACTCTTCGTAGTACTGGTAGGCATCATGGGCGAGGGCGAGCGGGCGGTCAGCGACCGGATCCAGGGCCGCGCGTGCCTGCTCCACGGTTTCTGCGATGGTCCGGGCGCCGGCCTCGGCATTGGCGACATACGTAGCGGCGTTCTCGGGGTCCGCCTGTGACAGGGCCTCGGCGATCAGGCTCAGCCAGAGCGTCGCGTTTTCCGGGGACAGCCAGACGTGCGGGTCATGGGCGCCGTGGCCGTCGTGGGCATGATGCTCTTCGGCGTGGTCGTCATGATGGTCATCGTCGTGGTCATCTTCATGTTCGTCGTGTTCGTCGCGATGCTCTTCATGCTCGTCATGTTCATGCGGAAAGAGACCGGTGTCACGGAAGGGCAAAAGATGCGTGCCGGGCGCCTCTCCAAGGGGCAGCGAGAGGGCAGATCCGGCCAGCGCGTCGATCTGCTCTTGCAGTTGCGGTGTCAGGTCCGGCCCGACCCAGACCACCACGTCGGCATCGGACAGGGCGCGTCCCTGGCTGGGGCGCAGGGCCATGTGGTGCGGCGAGTCACCGGGGGCCAAAAGCCGTTCCGGCGTGCCGAGATCGCCCAGGACCGTGGCGACGAGGCTTTCGACCGGGCCGATGTCGGTGACGACGCGGGGCACCTCTGCCAGGGTGGTTTGGGGCAGGGCGATGCAGGCGGACAGGAGAAGGGGGCGGAGCATGGAACCTCGGATCGTGTGTGTTATGATATAACGTTCGCGGGCTTGTACGGC
The DNA here is from genome assembly GCF_900101505.1 of Antarctobacter albus. Classification (GTDB taxonomy): domain Bacteria; phylum Pseudomonadota; class Alphaproteobacteria; order Rhodobacterales; family Rhodobacteraceae; genus Antarctobacter; species Antarctobacter albus. The sequence continues at coordinate 204,728 of NZ_FMZI01000005.1, read as the reverse complement.
AAAACGTTATACCATATCAACCCCAAACCCGAAGGAGAGTCGCGACATGGAAACCAAGGGGTTCGAACATCACGATCACCACCACTGCATCGCCACGTCGCTGCGCACGGCCGAAGAGGCCTGCAAGGCGCAGGGGCTGCAGTTCACGCCGGTGCGTCGCCGGGTGCTGGAGATCCTGCTGGACGAGCACCGGGCGATGGGCGCCTACGACGTGCTGGATGTGCTGCGCAAGGAGGGGCTGGGTTCACAGCCGCCGGTGGCCTACCGGGCGCTGGATTTCCTTGTGGCCAACGGGTTTGCGCATCGCATCGAGCGGCTGAATGCCTTTGTCGCCTGCGCGGCGCCGGGGGAACGGCATGCGCCCTGTTTCCTGATCTGCCGGGCCTGTTCGGCGGTGGCGGAAACGCCGGGGCGGCGCGCCTCTGACGCGCTGCGGGCCGCTGCCGGGGAGCTGGGGTTCAAGGTCGAACGCGTGGCAATCGAGGCCGAGGGCCTGTGCCCCGCCTGCGTGGAGGCCGACGCGTGAGCGGCTTGATCGAGGCGCGGGGCCTGACCCTGCGGCACGGCACGCGCGAGGTCCTGCGCGACGTGGATTTTTCGATCGCACCTGGGGAGATCGTCACCGTGGTGGGGCCGAACGGGTCGGGCAAATCGACGTTGCTGCGGGCGCTGATCGGGGCGCTCAGACCTTCGCGGGGCAAGGTGACGCGTCAACCTGCGCTGCGGCTGGGCTATGTCCCGCAGGGGCTGCGGCTGGACGGGTCGATGCCGATGACTGTGGCGCGGTTCCTGAACCTGCCGTCGCGGGTCAGCGCGGCGGACTGTGCCAAGGTCCTGGACGATGCCGGGGCAGGCGACCTGGCGGGGCGGCAGATGTCGGACCTGTCGGGCGGTCAGTTCCAGCGGGTCCTGTTGGCGCGAGCGCTGCTGAACGACCCGCAGATCCTGATCCTGGACGAGCCGACAACCGGTCTGGACCAGCCCGGACAGGCCAGTTTCTATCGCCAGATCGAGGCGCTGCGGAACCGCATGGGCTGTGCCGTCCTGATGGTCAGCCATGAATTGCACGTCGTCATGAGCGCAAGCGACCGGGTGATCTGTCTCAACGGGCATGTCTGCTGTGAAGGCCACCCCGAGGTCGTCGCCCAGGCCGAGGAATACCGCGCTTTGTTCGGCACCGGCACGCAAGGCGCGCTGGCGCTCTACCGTCACGAACACACGCACAGTCACGATCACGCGCCGGGAGAGACCTGCAATGCTGGATGATTTCCTGGTCCGCGCGGTGCTGGCGGCAGTGGGCGCGGCGCTGGCGGCGGCCCCTCTGGGGGTCTTCGTGGTCTGGCGGCGCATGGCCTATTTTGGCGACGCGACCTCGCACGCGGCGATCCTGGGGGTGGCGCTGGCGCTGGCCCTGTCGGTGCCTGTCTTTGCCGGGACGCTGGTTGTGGCGCTGTTGGTGGCCTTTGGCGTCGCCCGCCTGACCGGGCGTGGCTATGCTGCGGACATGGTCCTGGGCGTGGCCGCCCACGCGGCGCTGGCGACGGGGCTGGTGGCCGCGAGCTTTCTGTCGGGCCCGCGCCTGAACCTCGAGGCCTATCTGTTCGGAGACATCCTTGCGGTCAGCAAGATGGACCTGGCGGTGATCTGGGGCGGGGGCGCCGCGGTGGCGGCGCTGATCGGCTGGCGCTGGCAGGCGCTGCTCTTGTCGACCCTCTCTCCCGACCTGGCGGCTGCCTCAGGTGTGAACCCGGAACGTGAACGGGTGACGCTGATGCTGGCGCTGGCACTTGTGGTGGCGGTGGCGCTGAAGGTCGTGGGCGCGCTGCTGATCGCGGCCCTGCTGATCATCCCGGCGGCGGCGGCACGTCCCCTGTCCCGCACGCCCGAGGGAATGCTGGCGGGCGCGGCCACGGTGGGCGTGATCGCCGCGCTGGGCGGGCTCTGGGCAGCGTGGAGCCTTGACACGCCTGCGGGACCGAGCATCGTCTGCGCCGCTGCCATCACCTTTGGCATAAGCGCTCTTGGCGGACGTCTGCTCGGCGGGCACGGCGGCTGATCCTGCATCGGACCGAATTGCGGCTGTCCCCCCGGGGGCACAGCGGGTAGGAAAGACCCAAGCGAGGGCCTGATAACCGGGAGAGCGGCGATTCCTGCGCGGGGAACAGACAAGGTTGATGCGGCCACCGGCGTGTTGCTGGTGCTGGTCGCCATCGTTGTCACCCTGGACGAATGGGCCTTGCACGGCGCCAATGTGCTGATTCCCTTCCTGGTGGTGGCGCTGGTGGTCCTTCTGGCAGTCAGGGTCGCGCGGTCACGCCAGGCGTTTGTGCTGGCGGCTTTGGTGTTGACCGGCATCGCGATGGCGGTTCTGTCCGACTGGCAGCAGACCGTGCTGCGCGCACTGGGGTCTGCCGGTTTCATCGCCGCCTTTTTCGCCGCGCTGACCACGCTGCGCAACGTGGCCGAAAGCTCTCCCTCCATCCGCGCCGCAGGCATGTTCCTGGCCGAGCAGCCGCCCGGGCGCCGCTATGCCGCGCTGACGGTGGGCAGCCACCTGTTCGCCCTGTTGCTGAACTACGGGGCGATCTCGTTGCTGGGGAACCTGGCGACGACAAGCGCCGCGCAGGAACCCAATGCCGAGATCCGGCGCCACCGCACGCGCCGGATGCTGCTGGCGATCCAGCGCGGCTTTATCTCGTCGCTTCCCTGGTCGCCGCTGGGGTTCTCGATGGCGATCACCAATGCGCTGATCCCCGGTGCCCGCTGGGCGGCATCGGTGCCCGCCGGGTTCGTCAGTGCGGGCATCATCATCGTGACGGGCTGGGCGCTGGACCGGATCTTCAAGCCGAAATTGTCGGTTCCGCCGCCGCCGCGCGGGCCGGTCGACGGGTCCTGGGGGCTGATGCGCCCGCTCCTGCTGCTTTTGCTTCTGCTTGGCGTGACGGTATCCGTGCTGCACACCCAGACCGGGTTCCGGATCGTTGGGATCGTTATGCTGGTGGTGCCGCTCTTGTCGCTGGGCTGGGCGCTGGTCCAGCATCGGGGCGGAGCGCTGGATTACGGGATGCGTGACAGGCTGGTGCGCTATGTCACGCAAGAGCTGCCGGGCACCCGGGGCGAGGTCACGCTGTTGATGATGGCGGGCTATATCGGGACCGTGGGTGGCCCGCTGCTGGGCCCCGTGGTGGCCGGGGCGGGCATCGACCTGGCCGCGCTGCCGACCTGGGCGGTGCTGGTGCTGCTGGTCTGGCTGGTGCCGTTCCTGGGACAACTGGGCATGAACCCGATCCTCGCGGTGACGCTCTTTGCCTCGATCATTCCGGCGCCCGAGGTTCTGGGGGTCACGCCCGCGGCGGTGGTGGCGGCCATTGCCGCGGGCTGGGCCATCAGCGGCATCTGTTCGCCTTTCACTGCGACCACCTTGCTGATCGGGTCCTTTGGAGGCGTCAGCGCCCTGCACGTAGGGACCCGTTGGAACGGGGCCTTTGTCGCCATTGTCGGGGCGCTGTTGTCCGTCTGGGTGGTGATCTACGCCCTGGTCTTCGGCTGATCCGGCCCGTCAGACCTTGGTGCGATTAAGGCGGCTTGCGCGGCGACCTCTGCAACGTCCCGGCTGAGAGCAAGCGCGCCAGAGTGCAGGGCGTCCATCGGGAACCAGCGCGCCTCGAGCGCGTCGTCTCCGGCGACCGGATCACCGTCCAGCCATTCGCAGAGCACGGCCACCAGGACGTAGTGATACCGCAACGTGCCGTCGTCGCCATGATCGAAGGCATCGACCGCAGTAAAGACCTGTTGTGCCTTGGCGCGTATCCCCGTTTCTTCCGCAAGCTCACGCAGCGCGGCGGCGTGGATGGATTCGCCGGGCTCCATCTTGCCCCCCGGAAAGCCCCACCGCCCGGCATCCGGCGGGTTTCGGCGCCGGACCAGGAGCACATGGTCATGCTTGAACACCGTCGCGATCGTCGCGACGATGGGTCTGACAGGGGCGATCTGGGTCAAGCTGTAGCACTTCCGATTGAACACGCCGGGCGCCGGCGGCCCGGCCCTGTCTCATCGGTAGTTGCCATGCCGGAGGAGGCCAAGCGATTATCGGGGAAATCGTCACTTGGTCCCAGCCGCGCCCACCAAACAACACCATCGAATTAGGAAGAATGATGGTGGGCGACCTTGGAATCGCAGAATGAGAAGTTGAGCCATTATTTTAAGGCTCACCTGTCCCGCAAAAAAACCATGCGGGACACATTACCAGTCCCGAGCCTCCAGCGCGGCCACGCCATCGGCGGCCAGAATCCGGCGCTGGACGCCCTTCGTGTAGACCTCGGAGGTCTTTGCCTGGGTGTGCGACATGACCGCCATGATCTGGTGCTGCGTGCATCCCGACTCGGCCATCAGCTCGGCAACGGCCTTGCGGATGCCGTGAGATGACTTGTCGGGCAGGCCCGCGTCGTCGCACCAGCGGCGGACCTGGTTGCGCAGGCTTTCCGCGCTGGTGAACGGACGCCCGCGTTTTCCCAGGATGTAGGCGGGGCCCACAACGGTCACGGCACGGGTCGCCTCGAAGAGCGGGCGGGCCATCGGGATGCTGACGAAGGCGGACCCACGCTTGCGCGGTTGCCATTCCAGGAAGATCTGGCCGTCCCGGATCCGCTCATTTCCCCGACCCAGCCAGATTGCATCCCCGATCCGGCAAGCCGTGAAAGCCTGCAGGGTTAGCCAGAGGTGTGGGGTGCTGCCTTTCGGGTGGCGGTCCTTGAACTTGCGCAGATCCTCTGCTGTCCAGGGCGTTGCACCGCCAGCCGGGCGGCGGTTGATGGCCGTGATTCCAGCAGCGGGGTTGTGTCCAATTTCTCCGCGCTCGATCGCCCATTGATAGACTGCGCGACCGGTCTTGATCAGGTTGTCGGCGGCACCGGGCCGATCTGCCCAGGCGTCCCGGATCGCGACGAAGGCGGCGGGCGGGGCGTCCATGTCATAGTCGCCGTAGCGGTCGCCTTGTGTTTCCGCGTGGTCGCAGAGCCGTGTCAGGACACTCCGGCGCTGGCGGAGCGTGTCGGGGGACATCTGCCCGGCCTCCACCATCTTGCGCAGGTAATCGAGGTATCGGGTGCAGAGCCAGTCCAGTGACCGTTCCACCGCAACAGGCGTGTCGGGCTGATAGATCTGGCCGGCACGCGCGGCATAGTAGTGGTCCAGGAAGTCGGCGTGATCCGGCCCGACAGGCAGGGCGATCCGGCGCGACGTGTCACCCTCAACCCGGACCCGCCACCGCGGTGAGCCGTTCCGGTGTGTCTCGCGCAGGAGGCCTGGAAGTCTGACGCGCATCTATCCTGTCCGCCATTGTTTCGGTTTTGCCGGTGCCGGGACCACCTGTAGCGGGGCCTGCCCATCATAGGGCAGGCCATCGGCCCAGGCGTCAAGATCGCGCCGGTCATAGAGCACGTTCCCCCCGTCGCGCTTGCAGGGCAGGTCGAGCTGGCGCAGCTTGCTGAGCGAGACGCCCAGGTAATGCGCCGCCGCCTTGGCCTGCATCAGCCTTGGGAGGAAGTGATAGGTCATGCCTTCTTCTTGTCCCTGCACTTCATCGCCAGTTGGCGCATGGTGATTTCGACGGCGCCGTGCTGGACCGCGAGGGCGCGCTTTCTGGTGGCTATGTCGAAATGCTCGTTGGCCGTGCCGCGCTTCTGGATCCAGCGCCGGGCCACGCCGATCTTGTCGGCCATCGCCAGCAGTTCGTCGGTCGAGTCCGCGATCATGTGGCACATCTTCATCCGACCGTACTGGCCCAGCGGTGTGCGGTGCATGTCATCGACATAGACGGTCATGCTGCTCCTCCTTTGCGGGCCACCCGCACGGCCTGTTCCAATTCTGCCGTTGCCATGATCGTTGGTTTCAACTGCGCTGGCGCGTCGTCGTATCCCGTGGTCCAGCGGCCCGAGAGACGGGGGAGCATCGACCGGGGGATGCATTTCCAGTTGGCCGGGTCGGTATTGGTCCGGTCTCCGTCCAGGCATTTCAGGGCGTGGCCCTCCGGCACGGGGCCGTTTGCTTCTTCCCAGCGGATCAGGTGGACGGCGCGCCAGCGAGACTGCAGCGGCATCCCGTCGTGGATCTTGCGTTCCAGGTAGCCATCCTTGCTCAGGCGTTCTGTGCCGATCGGCTTGTAGAGGTCGACCGCTACACCACGGCGCTCCCCTTTCTTGAACCGGCCTTGTTCGCTGCCAGGCGGGTTGAAAGGTTTGCCCTTGTTGTGCGGTGCCTGACCTTTCTGGAAGCGCCCCGTGCGACCGGTGAGCCAACCCTTGCGCTTGCACAGGGCGGTCAGATTGGCCTGGCTAACGTCCGGGCGGTCCCAGATGTCGACAAATTCGCGGTGCAGCTCACGGCGGGGCAGGTGGCAGTTGTCGCCGATCCAGAAGAGCTCGGCGTCGGAATAGCTGATCGCCCGGCCCTTCATTCGCTCTTGCTCCCGATCTGGGGCAGCATCGGCAGCACCGCCTGACCATGCTCAGCAAAGAGTTTTGCCGCCTTGAGCTGCAACTCGGCGTTGCTGGTGATCTGATCTGCGACCTGGACGATGGACTCCGCGCGCTTGCACTCGGTCTCGATCATGTCCGCGTCCAGTTTCTCGTCACTGAGGCGTTCGAGCTGGGCGAAGAGGTGGTTGTTGAGGTCGGTGAGCTTGTTTTTCATGTGGCGGCTCCCATTGAGGACCCGCGCCTCTGGCGGCGCGGGCAGTCCGGTTTACGCCGGGCGGCCAAAGACCACCGGCAGGCCGGTGCCTTCGGCGATGCGCGTTGCCACCTGCTGGAACTCTGCCTGGCGGCGGTACTCGACCCGGCGCCAGACGAAGCCGAGTTTCAGGCCGCCGGCGGAGGGGCGGAACCGGAAGCTGGCGGTGATGTCGACAGGCGCCTCGCCCGCGAAAAGCGGGATCTGCAGGGTGAACTGGGTTGGCACCTTCATCTCGCCCTTGGTGTGGGTCTCGGTCTCGTAGACGATGGACCGTTCGCCGGTTTGCAGCCGGGTCGAGGACTTGAAGTTGACGCCCTGTGTCGCTTCGAGGTCGCGCGCGATCTCGATCATGACGGTAGGTTCCGGGGCGATGATGTCGTTGGCGTTCTCGTCCAGGAACTCGGCAAAGGCCATCTGGTCGATCAGCTCACCCTGGATGTCGTTCCATCGCTTGAACTCTTCGCTTTCGCGCAGCTGCAGGGTGGCCGTGTGCTTGCGCGGGCTGGGGGCCAGCGGTTCCTCGTCCAGGTTGCTGGCGTGATAGTCGAGGCAGGCCATGACGCGCAGGCTGTCGATGTCCGCGATCAGCAGCGAGTCCTCGGTGCTGAACCGGTTGGCGTAGGTGATCAGCGACTGAGCATCGTCCACCACCGGCTGTGCCATGATGTGCGGCGGCAGGGCGTGCGGATCCGGGATCTCCGTCAGCTTGAAATCGGTCGGGCCAAAGGTGAAGCGCTTGCCGTTTGCGCCCTCGATCACCGGTTCGGCGAGCCGGGCGGCGGTCAGGGTCACGTCCAGCGCGGCGCGCGGGTCGGTCAGTGTGGTGTCGGTCATTTCAGGTCCTTTCGGGTTGGGATTCATTCCGCCGCGTCGCGGCGGCTTTCGACCTCGTCCAGCCAGTCGCCCTGGTTGGGGTCGCGGCGCGACAGGCGTGCGTCGTCGCTGAGGAAGTAGATTCCAGCGCCCAGCTCGCGGCGCGGCTTCTTGGCGGTGACTTGCGGGACGCATTCGATCTGTCCGGCCTTGTTCACCTTGAGTGGCAGTTTCAGCGTGATCTCGCCGCTGTTCCCGGTCTCCTGGATTGCCTCCAGCACCTCGGCCAGGCGGGTGTCCATCTCGCGCAGCAGTTCGCCGCGACGGAAGGTCTGGAGAAGTTCGAGGAAGTTCAGTTCATCGCGTGCCATGGGTGTCCTTTCCTGTGTGGCGCAGGCCGAAGCTGAGGAACCTGCGGGCGTCCTTGATTTCGTCGGAGCTGCCCACCTCGATCAGCAGGCGGGCGGCGTCGCGGATCGTGGCGTCGTCGTGATCGGCGGGCAGGGCGAGGATTGCGCGGGCCTCGGCGGGGGTCATTGCAGGCCTCGTGCGTAGAGGGTCAGGCCCGCCGTGACGGCAGCGAAGAGGGCCACCAGGCAGACCGCGGCCTGGCGTTCGCCGCGGCGCATGACGGGCCATTCGCGGCCCAGCATCAGCGCCATGACGACGGTGGCGATCAGCAGGACGCCCGCGACGATGCTGAGGATCGTCTTCATCACGGCGCCCCAAGTGTCAGGCGCGCGGCGGTCAGCGCGAGGATCGCGAGGATGGGTAGGGCAAAGGCCCAGCGGCGGCGCCTGCGCCGGGCGGCCTCTCGCTCTGCGACCTCGGCGGCCTGGGCCGAGAGGTGCAGGCGCTGGGGGACCTTGTGGATGGGCCGTGTGTCCACGCGCGGTGCCTCACCCATGCCGATGTCCTCCATTCCGGCATCACTGGTGCCGTAGGTGTGTTCGGCGATCTGCTGACCGCCCCATTGGTCATGCGGAGTCATGCCGCACCGCCTTCCGACCGGTGCCGCGCGATGGCTGCGCGGGTGGCGGGCAGGGCGCGGGCAAGGGCGGCGTCGATTTCGTTGACGGGGGTGGGCAGGCGCAGGAGGCGCGAGAGGCGCTGAGGGTCGATGGCGGCGCTGGTGCCGTCTTCGAGCTGCTGGCGGGCTTTCAGCCGCAGCCAGGCGTCCAGACTGGTGATCCGGTCAACCGCGCCCGAGGGCGGTACGACCAGGTCGGCGGTGAAATCGCGAGGGATGCGTTTGGGCATGGGACCTCCATCGGGATGCGGGGCCGTGCCATTCGGACGGGCGGCCTGTTTCCGGGTTGGATTGATGCGTGATAGCGTCAGGCGCGAGGCGCGCGATTCCGGCACGCGCCTCGCCACATCCCCAATGAAACGAGACTTCACAGGAGACATGTTCAGATGAGTGACATTGATGCACTGCACGCCCGGTACAGGGCTGCAAGGGTAGGCTTTGAAAAGGCGCACAGCGCCTTGCTGGATATACACAAACGAATTGTCGAAGTTTGCAGGTTGGTCGTTGGTTCCGCAGCAAGCCCTGGGCAAAGCCCGCTCAACGCGCTGACCCTGAACCCAGCTTTCAAGCCTGGGATCAATGACTGGCCGGCGCGCCTTCCTGATCGCGATGAGCTGCGGGGCGCCCTGGCGGACTACGACCGCGCCCGGGTCGAGTTCGTCGAGGCCTATGAGGCGTTGCCCGAGGGTGAGCGCAGGCATGTCAAGGAACCGCCCCGGCATCTTACGCATCCGTTCTGACGGGGATTTCGACAATTCGGTGAATGTGACCGTCGAAGCCACGAAAGATCAGAAGTTTGTGTGGGCTGCCGTTGATGCGGATGCACTCGCACTGCGCCGTGCCATTGCAACGATATCCTGCCAGCAGCGCGCGCAGGCGGCGGTTTTCTTCGGCAAGCTCCGAAAGTTCGCGCGACAGGACGTCGATGCAGGCCTCGGCGTCCATCTCGTCGCGCTCGAAGTTTCCGGCGCTCAAGGTTTCCAGCAACTTGTCAGTCATAGGGCCTCCATCCAAGTGCCTGCCTGACGGCGGGCGGGGTGTCCCGGCGGGTGCATCGCGGGGGATGTGGCCGGGGTGGGATGAAGCATGTAGAGCAAAAATGCTCAACATTAGTCAAGCAAAAACGCACACGCTCAACGCGCGGGCGCTCGGCTTAGGTGTTTTGATTCGTGTCTCGCAGCGCGAAGACGACCGGGCTTCGGGTTAGGCGACCCCGATGACAATGCTGCCGTTTTCCCCGTTTGATAGGGAGAACGCGACTGAGATTTGATTCCCGAACCGGTTTGAACTCAGCAGCGCGGTACCTGTCGCGCCGTTGTTGCATTCCAGGGGGATCGTCTTGTTGGCGGACTTTGCGATCCCTTTGCTTGAGGCAAAGACGGACCGGCACTGCCACCCTTTGGGACTTCTGATGAAGAGCTCATGGGCTGCACCGAGCGGGTCGACTAGGATCTCGCCTGCGATGGCTTCGCCGCGTTGGGTTGAGCCGCTACCGCCTACGGGTACGGGGGAGCATGCGGGCAGGGTGACTGCAAGAAGGGTGGCTGAAATCACAGCGTAGTGGAAACTCATTCTAATAAACCTTTCATGGGCTTATGGTCTTGCCTGCCAATGGGCGGCCGCGCGCAACCTCGGCAGTGCCTTAGTCCAACATAGACTCAATGGCGTCGAGTTTCGCGCGTAATTTGGCAATGCCATCGCGGTCAACGGTCGCGACGATCTGGGCGATTGGACCTACCACCGCAACCTTGATCTCGTTGATGGCCTGAGCGTTTGGCGCTGCCGGTTCAGAGTCCAATTTTGCAAGGGTCTCGTCTGCGACGGTCCGGGGGCGCGGCTGGCTTGGGGCGTTGCGGTAGACGGAAATGGGTTCTTGGAAGTCTTTCGGGACAAAGTCCGCCGGGTCTATCCCGGTCGCTTGGTAAATCGCGGCGACAGTCTTGGCTGATAGGGGCTCTTTCAGTCGCAGCGGCCTGTTGATGGTCGATGCCGCGACGCCAATCTCCTCGGCCAGTCGGTTCATCGACCATTCTTTCGCGTCAAGAACGTGGGTCAGGTATTCGCCGGTCCAATTCGTCATGTGGCGATCATGCGATTATGAGCGCAAACGCGCATCAAGCAAAAACGCTCTTGACCGAAGTGGAGCAAAAACGCACAACAGAGGGCACGTAAACCGAAAGGCGTAGCATGTCCGTTGTCGAGCAGCTTGCGAAGATTGAGGGCCGATTGGGTGAGGCGGGCATTTCTGTTGCGGCCCTTTGCCGGGAGGCAAGTATCGCGCAATCGACCTGGCAGCGTTGGAAATCCGGAGCGCACTATCCCAATCTCCGAAACCTCGAAGCGGTCGAAAAAGCGTGCGGTGACCTCTGTCGTGGGTCCACGCAGACCGGAGACGCCGCATGACCGCCGCCGCCTTCACCGCCTTCCTCTTCCTCGCCGCCCTGGTCGGCGCGCTTGCCGGGTTCGGCGCGGGCTGTCTTGCGGCTTGGGCGATCCGGCAGGGGCGTGACCAGGCGCCTTGCGGAAGGATCGTGGCGGCGGTGCCGCAAACCCCGCCACCGCCGAAGCCCGCGAGGGTGCCGCGCCGCGTCCCCGTGATCGCCATCGGCGATGACATTCGTGTCCGGTGGCGGCCGTGATGTCGGTCTGTCTGTCCCATGCCCACAGCCTGCCTGTCTCTCGCGGGGATGCACAGGAAACGAGGTTTCCGGATGAGTGACGCGCGCACCATCAATGCGGCCATGTCGGCGCTGATCGACGGCACGTTCGGCTGTCTCGACGCTGCCGCCGAGACGATCAATGCGCGGCTTGGCGGGCAGGTCGGCAAGGGCACCCTGTCCAAGTATCTCAGCGGGCAGTTGCAGTGGCCGCTGGCTTATGTCTGGGCGCTGGAGGATGCCGCCGGGCGCTACCCGGTCACGCGGATGATGGCCCGGCGGCTGAGCCCGGACGGGAACCGTGCCTCGGGCCATCTGTTCGAACATGCCGGGGTCATCAGCAAGGAATCCGGCGAGGCCGTGGCGGCCATTCTTGCGGCCCAGCAGTCGGACACGGCCCGCGACACGGGGCAGGCCATTGTCGAGGTCGACGAGGCGATCGAGGCGCTGACGGCGGCGCGATCCAAGCTGGCGGGGTGCCCATGATCTGCCCGCCCATCACTCACGGAAAACCGGCGCTCGGGCATGGCGCCGGTCAGCAGGCCGGGGGCGTGCAGACGTCCCCCCGGGCGGTCTCCGGCCTGCGCAATCAGATCCCGTCGCGTGCTGTGGTTGCTGGCGCGTGGTGGGAGGCCACCGCCGGTGCAGGGTCCGGTGGGCCGCAGACCCGGCGCAAAGTCACTTCCCTGCGCGCCTCTGTCGTGATGGGCGCGCGGCACCTGCCCCGGCGGTTCCTCATGGCCGCTGGGGCCTTTCTGTTGCTGGCCACCGGCGTGGCGGCGCAGGCGGTACAGGGCTGCGCGGAGCGTGACCGGATCATGGTCGACCTGGCGGAAGGGTTCGGCCAGCGCCGGGTCGCCGTGATGCTGTCGCAGGGGTCTGTCGTCGAGATCTACGCGCACCCCGAGCTGGGCGAATGGACGGCGCTGCGGGTCGGGCCGGATGGCCTGGCCTGCGTGATCGACTTTGGCGAGGTGTTCTTTGCCGTCGATGACCGCCCGCCAGAGGGTGATCCGCTGTGACGCCCCGATTGAACAGGAGGGAATGATGGGACAGGCCTTTGTGAACAGGGACCGGCTGTGCGTGTTGCACGCGCGCGGGCTCAGCGATCGCGAGATCGCCGATACGCTGGGGGTGGCCGTGAACACGGTCTGGCGCCACCGCCGGGCGATGAAGCTGGACGCGAATACGCCTTCGAACCGTTTGAGCCCGGAGGATGTCGACCTGATCCGCAAGCGGGCCGGGGAAGGGTTCACTGCCGCCTCCGTCGCGGGTGAATTGGGGGTGACGAAACCTGCCGTGGCCTCTGCCGCGCGTCGGGAGGGCATCACGTTCGGCGCAGGGCGGCGCGAGGAAATCCGGTGCCGTGCGGAGGCGATTGCCGCCAAGACGCGGTCGGGCTGTACGCAGTCCGAAATCGCCGAGGCGATGGGGATTGCGGTGACGACGGTGCGCAAATGGCAGGTTCGGCTGCGCAAGCGCGGCGTTCTGCCAGCGCTTGACGCGACGCCGGTCGCGGCGGTGCCTGATGTGCCGCGGGTGGCGGCGGTGCCTGATGTGCCGCGGGTGGCGGCGGTGCCGCCCAAGCCTGTCGCCAAGGCGGAGCCCGACCCGCTGGATCGCCTGCGGGATCGGTTCGGGGCGGAGGTTGTCCAGGCGCTGGCCGGGATCGGGCGCAAGGGCAGTTACCGGCGCCTGTCCGAGGTGGCGGCGACGCATTCCCTGCCGGTGAAGTCGGTCGAGGGGATCTGGCACCGGGTGCGGGCGGCATGAGCGGGGCGGGGCACATGGGGCAGGTCACGCGGCGCGGCGTGCTGCGGCTGGGTGGGGCGGCGGCGCTGGCCGTCGCCCTGCCGCCCGTGCCGGCGTCCAGCCGTCCGGTGATCTTTGCCGATGGGCTGCGCGACGACAGCCCGGCGTTGAGGGCGCTGTTGTCCGGTGCGCCGGTCGATTTCGCGTCCCCTGCGGCGCAGCGCGGGATCTGGACCGATGGGGGGCGTGTTGCCATCCGCGACAGCCATCTGCGCATCACCGAGGGGTTTGCGGTGTCCGGGCCGGTGCGCGCCGTGACGATCATGGGGTGCGTGATCCGGTCGTCCGCGCCTTCGGTCTTCGATGTGAGCGCGCAGGGGTCTGCCCGGGTCGAGTTTCGCCAAAACCTCATCGACTTCGTGGGTGCGTCATGAGCGCGCCGGGTGTCATGCGGCTCGTGGTGCCTCTGGCGCATCTGCGGGTGAAGCTGGTGCTGGAGGGCGGGCAGGGGACGTTTGGCGTCTTTGCGGCGCCCGACAGTCCCGCGCCGGACAAGGTGCTGCTGAGCGGCATGGTGGGCGGGGACGATGGGCTGACCTCTGCCGGGCTGTTCGAGCTGGCGGTGCAGGTGGCGGTTTTCGAGAAGGCGATGGCGGAGGATGCGGCGTGAGTGGAGAGGCGGACACTTACTGGAGGCTTATGCCGTTGCGCGGTGCACGGAAGGATGTTCTTCACGGGATCATCGACGACATGCCTCGCAAGTACGGTGGCAATGCCGGACGATCTGAGGGAGAGTGGACAGTTTACCCCGGTACAAATGCTGGGTGCCGGGCTCTGATCGAAGAGGCTCGCGAAAAGTATCGGGAAGAAGAATGCCGAGGATCGTGGCCGGGGCGTGCCACGCCACAACGGCGGCGTGAAGCTGTTCATTGCGTCCTCCCTGCCAGCGAAGTCAACGCCTGGCTGGCCACGTTGCCAGAGAAGGTGGACGCATGACCCCGCGGGCGCGGTTCGTCATCTGCGCCGCCGCGCTGGCGGCCAACCGGGGCGGGATGTCTTGGGATTCGCACCTGCTGTCGCCGCTGTCCTCTGCCTGCGAGGCGCTGCCGGGCTTGCCTGCGGGTGACGCCCTGGGGCCGGTGCGCGGGGCCTGTGAGGCCCTGCTGGCGGCGCGTCTGGGCGGGGATGCTTTTGCCTACGGTCAGGCCAAGGATGCGCTGCAGCTGCGGCTGGCGGCCTACTGGGCCTTGAAGGTGCGCGAGGTGGCGGCGTGAGTCACAAGGCGACCAACTGGCTGTCCGACCTCGACCCGGCGCTGTTGTCGGCCTCGGAATTCCGGGTGCTTTTCTATCTCTGTGATTGCCACAATGCGAGTGCGGGGTGCTTCCCCTCGCAGGTCTACTTGCGCGAGCGGGCCGCCGTGTCGAACGGCACGGTCAACAACGTGCTCAACAGCCTGGAGACCAAGGGGCTGATCCAGCGCCACCAGAGCCGGGACGGGCGGACGAAACGGCAATGCCCGACCCGCTACATCTTGGGGTTCGAAATGGGCAAACCGCAAGAGCCGACTCCAGAAACTGGAGGCGGAAACGGGGGCAAATCGGGCGGCGGATCGGCGGCGAAAAAGCCCCGGAAACCGGGCAAGCCGGCTCCAGAATGTGGAGTCGGAGCCGACTCCAATCTGCGGGCCGACCCGACTCCAATTTCGGGGGCGACCCGTCTCCAGCCCACTGGAGAGGAACCTGTAAGTAACCAGGAAATAACCAGCGCGGGCGCGCGCGAGGCGGCGGATTTCAACCCGATGGTGGCGAAATCGGCGGAGCGGGCGGTGGCCGATTGGCGGCGGGGGCGGACGGAGGCTTTTGCCGACCTGCAGCCCTGGGTGCTGGCGCACATCGTTTCGGCGAACCTCCTGACCGATCAAGAGCGGCAGGCGGCGGGACTTGGCTGAGAAAAGGGGAAAGGCGATGACGGGCAGTGACACGATCGAGACGAAGCGCGGGCGGGTGCGGGATGCGCTGGTCGCGGGGCTGGGGTTCCGGTTTCCCAAGGGCGTGAAGCCCGAGGATGCCAAGCGCAAGCTGGACCGGATCTGCGATGACCTGGTCTATCTCTCGCCCGAGAACCTGCGGCGGGTGATCGGCGCCCTGCGGACCAAGGGCGAGGGCACGGCCAAGTGTTTCTGGCCTGATCGCGCGACCTTCCTCGCCTTTGCCGAGATCGCCCAGCCCCGGGCGCTGGAGGATACCCCGGGCGTGGCGTCGTGGTTTGCCAGTGCCGCCGGGCGCGAGGCGCTGGCGGAGGACCGGCTGGTGTCCGAGTTCCTGTTCTGGGAGCGGATGAAGCGCCCGCCGCAGTCCAAGGGCGACAAGCTGCGGGTGACCGAGGATGCGCGCGAGATGGCCGCGCGGCTGCGCCGGGCGCGGGCGGATCGGGAGGCCGGACGTGCGCCGTTCATGGACGATGCCGAGTGGCTGACCTGGTACGAGGGGCTGGAGGCGCGGGCGCGTGCCCTGGTCGAGGCGGGCAAGCGCGGGGCGGCGGCATGATGCAAGGGCGAGTGGTGGCCTCTGGGTCAGTGAGGCCGGGGCGGGGGAGCAAGCGTGAGGTGTCGATCTGGCATCTGCTGGTCTGGGCGTTTCGGGATGAGAAGGTCTCTCTTGATTTCGATGAACTGGCCTCGGTGTCGGGGGAGAGACCGGGGATCGGGACAGAATGGCTGTTGATGCAGCGGAAGGATCTCGGTTGTCAGATCGACGGGGGCGGGCGAAGCGAACCACATCCCGACGCTGACCTTGTGGCCTCGGCCGTGGCGGCTTTGCCCGAGGGGTGCGGCGGGCGCAGGATGGGTATCTGGATTGCCGAGTTGGCAAGGGCGGACAGGTGGCCGGTTCCGCCTGAGGTCGACCCGGTATGCGAACCGGTGACTTGGCGGAGGTGCAAGCATGGCATGCGTGCGCGGCGCGAGCTGCTGGTGCCGGGGCTGGGGGGTGACATGGGTTATTGGTGCCCCGTGCGGTTCACCGGTGACGCGCGTGCTACGGCGGCGCAGCGACGGAGTTGGCTGGCTTGGTGGGGCGCCCTGCTGGAGTTGCAGACAACCTTTCGGACACGACGGGATCTGACCGGGTTCGTCGTGGATGAGCGGATGCCGCCGCAGCAGCCGTGGAGAAAGGGCTTGACTGAAAAGTCACTCTGTTGACATAGTGCCGTTGAACAGAAGTGCGCCCGGGGCAGAGATGCCACCGGGCGCTTCTCGTTTCGGGACACCCCGAGCGCGCCAGCCGACAGGCGCGAGCAGAGCCGGGGCGCTGCAGCGGCTGGGCGGCGCCACATCCCCCGGCGAGATGTCAAGCGAAAGCGGGTCCTTCCGGCGAAATAAACTTATACGGGGGCGCTAAGCGCGTGGGTTTCGCGGCGGTAAACTAAATGGAAAGCCTAAACATAACGGATGTTTAGAAGCCGGGACACGGTTTAGGCGGGCAGGAAAGGCATGAGCGGACTGACGGCGACACAACTGGCGACAAAGCTGGACCTGAGCAAAGGCCGCATCAGCCAACTGGTGACCGAGGGAAAGCTCGACGGGTGCTACAAGGGGGACGGGCGGTCGCGCCGGTTTGACCTGGCGGCCTGCGCAAACGCGCTGAACAGGAAGCTGGACCCGGGCCAGTTGATGGGGAACGGCGCCCGGACCAGGCAGGCGCTGCGCGAGATCGAGGAAACCGATTCGCCGACGGAGGCTTCGCAGGATGTGCCCGAGCGGGACTCGGCGCCGCTGCGGACCACCGACCAAGCCCGCTATGAAATGGCCCGGACGCTCAAGGCCGAGGAAGAGGCCCGGAAGCTGCGCCGCCTCAATGCGCAAGATGACGGGACGCTGGTCCTGGCGGAACAGGCGGGGCGTGAAGCCCGGCGCGCGCTGGCGGCGGAACTGGCCCAGTTCGAGAACGTGTTGCGGAATGCGGCGCGGGCGGTGGCCGACAAGATGGGGGTCGACTTCAAGACGGCCCGGCAGATCATGATCGACGTCTGGCGCGAGCATCGCAGCGCCCGGGCGCAGCAGCTCGACCAGGAGGCCGAGGCGGCAGAGATGGCGCCGGAAGAACAGGACGCCGATTTCTGAGATGGGTTTCCTGACCTCGGCGCGGGCCGTCATCGCCTCGGCGATGGCCGATGCCATGCGCCCGCCGCCGCCACCCGACATCACGCGCTGGTGCCGGGAGAACATCGTCTTCGACGAGCGGTCGCCGTTTCCCGGCCCGTTCTCGATCCGTCCGGTGCAGTTCCTGGCGGAGATCCACGCGGTATTGAGCCCGGAGCATCCCTGCCGGGAAGTGACGCTGCGGGGATCGGCCCAGATCGCCAAGACGGAATCGGTGATCAACCCGACCGTGGCGGCCTGGCATGAATACATGCCGCTCAATTCGCTGGTGGTGCACCCGACGAACAAGGCGGCCACCGACTGGATCGACCAGAAGTGGTATCCGATCCGCCGGGCGGCGCCGTCGCTGCGGCGCATGTTCGGGCGCGGCGGCGGGGCCGACAAGAACAGCGACGCCAAGTTTCGGCAGGAAACTCTGGACCGGTCCGGCATCCTGAAGGTGACCAGCGCCGGGTCGCCGGATGACCTGGCGCAGACCTCGCACCGGCTGGTTGTTATGGACGACCTGTCGAAGTTCGAGATGCATGCCAAGGGCGACCCCGAGGCGATGGCGGTCAGCCGGGCCGCCGCTTTCGAGGATGCGAAGATCCTGCGCGCCTCGACCCCGCAGATCCTGGGGGCCTGCCGGATCAGTGCCGCCTTTGCGCGGTCGGACCAGCGGTACTACAACGTGCCATGCCCGCATTGCGGCAACATGGCGCCGCTGACCTGGGAGAACTTCAAGAAGCGGATCGACCCGCAAAACCTGGCCGATGCGCATTTCACCTGCGAAGCCTGCGGCTGCGAAATCCGGCATTCGGACAAGCCGGCGCTGATCGCGAACGGCAAGTGGGTGGCGACGAACCCCCGCGGCGATCACCCGGGGTTTCACCTGTGGCGGGCCTACGGGCCGCAGCGGGACTGGGCCTCGATCGCATACGAATACGCGCAGGTCATGGGCTGGACCACGGCCAAGGTCAGCGGCGAAACAGAACAGGCGCTGCGCGACAAGGTCGAAGCAGAGACGGAACAGACATTCTGGAACGATGTCCTGGGCCTGCCCTACGAACAGGCGAGCAAGGGGCCGGACTGGGAAAAACTGCGCGACCGGGTCGAGAACGTGCCGGACGGTGAGGGCCGCGGGGTCGGCATCGTGCCGGCGCGGGGCGTGATCCTGACGGCGGGCGTGGACTGTCAGCTCGATCGGACAGAGGTGCAGGTGGTGGCCTATGGCGCGAACTACCAGCGCTGGGTGATCGAGTACCGGGTGATCCCGCATCACGTCGGCAGCGAAGAGGGGCGGGCGGCGCTGGATGCGTTGCTGAAAACGACCTGGCGGACCGAGAAGGGGCACCGCCTGCCGTTGGACCGCATGGCCATCGACGGCGGCACCTACACAGAGGATGTCTGGGCCTTCGCCAAGCGGTGGCAGGCCAAGCGCCTGATCGTGGTCAAGGGCGGGTCCGGCCAGACCGGGCCGATCATGAAGCGGATGGTCATGGGCGACCGCAAGGATGCCCGGGCCCGCGCCGCGCGGCGTCAGGGGCGGATCCTGAACGTCTCGCAGCTCAAGGCGGATTTCTACACCTGGCTGGGCAAGGACGATCCGCTGGCGCGCGGGTACGTGCATTTCGCGAAGGGCCTGGGGGATGAGTATTTCCGCCAGATCACATCGGAGGTGCGGGTGCTGAAACGCGACCGGGTCGGCGTGATGGTCAGCAACTGGCAGCTGGTCGAACCGACACGGCGAAACGAGGGACTGGACACGATGATCTACTCGGACGCGGCGGCGCGCGAGCTGGGTTGGACCTCGATGACCAGGGAACAATGGGCCGCCCTCGAGGCGGAACGCGGGGTCGAGGCCCCGGAAGATCAACCGGACCTGTTCGAGACACAGGCTGCCGTCCAGGTGGCCCCGGTCGAGGATGGGGTCGCAACGGTACAGACACGCCAGCGCAGGCTGCGCGGGCGGGCAAGGTAAGGATCACATGAGCGACATCGACTACGCGGCGCGGCTTGCCCTGGTGCAGGCGGCGATCAACGCGATTCTGGCCGGCAAGATGAAGTCCTACGAGCTGGAAGGGCAGCGGGTGACCTACCTGGACATGCCCGCCCTTCGGGCCGAGGAACAGCGGCTGATCACGCTCAAGAACCGCGCGGCTGGCACGCGCAGCGCCTTCAAGCGCGGGGTCATGTCGTGAAGGTTGCCAAGCAGAACCTGGCGGACCGCCTGATCGGCTGGATCAGCCCGAAGACAGGTCTTGACCGTCTGCGCTATCGCAGCGCCCTCTCCACCGCGTCGGGCTATGCTGGTGCGCGGCGTGATCGGAACGTGACCGTCAACTGGCGTGGTGCTGCTGCCTCGGCGGATGCGGACACCTTGCCCGATCTCGACGAACTGCGCGGGCGGTCCCGCGACCTGGTCCGCAACGATCCGATCGGGCAGTCGTCGATCGCGACCAAGGTCACCAACGTGATCGGGGCCGGGCACATGGTCCGCCCGGAGATCGACGCGGAGCGGTTGCGGATGACGCCAGACCAGGCCCGCGCCTGGGAGCGCGAGGCGCTGGACATCTGGACCGACTGGGCCGGGTGCCGGGATTGCGACATTACGCGCGTCCAGACCTTCGGCGAGTTGGAGGACCTTGTCTTTCGGTCGCGGCTGCTGTCTGGGGATGTCTTTGTCGTTCGGCGGTTCAAGCGCCGGGCAGGGCGCCTGCTGGCGACGGCGGTGCAGGTGGTCGAGGCGGACCGGATCAGCAACCCGCACTGGCGGACCGACAGCGACGACATCGCCGGCGGGATCGAGTTCGACGAGGACGGTGCCGCCGTGGCCTACCACGTTGCGGACCGTTACGTCCTCGATCGTGGGTTGAAGGGCAGCACGACCTGGCAGCGCATCCCGGCCTACGGCGCGCGCGGTGAATGGCAGGTCCTGCACGTGCACAACACGCGCTGGCGCCCGGACATGAGCCGCTATGCCCCGATGCTGGCGCCGGTCATCACCTCGCTGAAACAGCGGTCGGAATACACCGAGGCAGAGTTGCAGGCCGCTGTGGTCAGCGCCTGTTTCGCGATCGGGATGACCTCGGAGGGGGGCGACCTGTCGGAGGGGCTGAAAACCTCCGGTTCAGGTGGGTCGGACGCGAAACAGGACATCCGGCTGACTGATCCGGGGATGGTGTTCGACCTGCTGCCCGGCGAGTCCGTGCAAAGCTTCGCGCCCGGGCGCCCGTCGCCGCAGTTCACGCCGTTCATCGAGGCGGTGGCGCAGGAGGTGGGGGCAGGGACCGATCTGCCCTACGAGCTGCTGCTGAAGAAGTTCCAGGCCAGCTATTCCGCCAGCCGCGCCGCGCTTGAAATGGCCTGGCAGTTCTTTCGCGTGGACCGGGCGCAGCATGTCGCCCAGTTCTGCCGTCCTGTCTACGAGGCCGTGATCTCGGAGGCGGTGGCGCGCGGGTTGATCGCGGCGCCCGGGTTCTTCGACAACCCGCTGATGCGGCAGGCCTACCTGCGCGCGACCTGGATGGGACCGGCGCGGATCTCGATCGACCCGGTCAAGGACGCAAAGGCGGACCGGGAATACCTGGACATGGGCGCCACCTCGCTGACCGCGATCACCGCGGCGCGCTTTGGCCTGGATCACCGCGACGTCCGCAAGCGGCGGCAGGAGGACGGCAGCGATGCTGTCGGCGCCTCCGGATTAGCCGCCGAAGGTCCGGACGAGGAAGACGACGACGACACGTCGGACACTGAAACAGCACCGGGGGCACGCCATGCCATTTGAAAGCACGATGCAGGTTGACCGCTCGGGCCGCATCTGGGCGATGCGGCCGGATGAAATGATGATCGCGCAGGCCGTGCGTCAGCGTGAAGCCGCGCGCAGTGCGCAGTCGACCGAGGAGGTCGCGGCTCTGGCCGATGGTGAAATCCTCGACGGGTCCGATTTTGCCCGCGTGGTCGATGGCGTGGCCGTGGTGCCCGTTCGCGGTCTGCTGCTGCGTCAGTTCTCTTTCTACTTCTGGTCCTATGAAGAGATCGCGCGGGACGTGGCCCGGGCACAGGCGGACCCCGCGGTGCGCGCCATTGTCCTGGACATCGACAGCGGCGGCGGCATGGTGGCCGGCTGCGACGACTGCACCCGGTTCCTGCGCGAGAGCGGCGACAAGCCGGTCGAGGCGTTTGTCGGCGGCACGGCTGCCTCTGCGGCCTACTACCTGGCCAGCGCGGCCAGCCGCATCACCGTCGGGTCGGGCGCGATGGTCGGATCTGTCGGGGCCGTCATCGAATACATCGACATGGAACCGCTGTTCGAGGCGATGGGCGCAAGGATCGTCCGCGTGGTCGCAGAGCAGAGCCCGAACAAGCGGCTGGATCCCGAGAGCCCTGAGGGCAAGGCCGAACTGCAGGCGCTGGTCGATGCAGCCGGGCAGGAGTTCGTCGACACCGTGGCCGAAATGCGGGGTGTCACCTCAGCCGAGGTGCTGGACCGCTTCGGGCAGGGCCTCGTCTTTGACGGGGCCGAGGCGCAGCGCCGCGGGATGGTCGATGCGCGCGGGACGATGTCCGGCGTGATCGGCGCACTGTCTGGTGCGCGAGACATGGAAACCGGTTCGGGGCTGGCGGCCCGGACCAATGAAACCGCGGCCCCCGCCACCGCAGCAAAGGAGACTTCCATGAACTGGGAAGATCTGACCCTGGCCGGGCTGCGCGAGCATCGGGCCGACCTGGTGACCGAGATCGAGAGCGCGGCCAAGTCCGGCGCGGCCTCGGACACTGAAACCGCCGTCGCCGCAGCGTTGGAGAAAGAGCGGTCCCGTGTGGCAGCCATCGACGACATCGCCCGCCCGGGGGCCGAGGACATGGTCGCCAAGGCCAAGGCCGAAGGCTGGACCGCCGAGACGCTGGCGCTGGAAATGGTCAAGGCGGACAAGGCCAAGGGCGCCGGCTACGTCGCGGACCTGGCTGCGCAGGACGATGCGGCGGCGGTGGTGCCGAAACGCCCGACCCTGACCGAAGGCGCGGGTGGCACGCCCGAGGAACAGGCCGAGGCCGCCTGGGACCGCGACGCCGACCTGCGCGCCGAGTTCGGCGGTAACAAGGACGCTTACCTGAAGTTCCAGGAGGCCCAGGCTTCGGGCCGCGTTCGTATCCTCAACCGGGCTGGCTGATCGCCCGCTGATCGAAAGGAAACAGAAAGATGACGACTCTTCCCGCAGACAGCCCGCGGCAGTACCTGCCGGGCGACCAGAGCGCCTATCCGGTGATCGCGTCCGACGTGATCTACGAGGGCGCCGCCGTCGGTGAAAACGGGTCGGGCTATGCCCGCCCGCTCCAGGCCGGGGACCGGTTCCTGGGCTTCAACATCGAGACCGCCGACAACTCGGCCGGGTCCGCCGGTGACATCGACGTGACGGTGCGCACCAAGGGCAAAATCAAGCTGGCGGTCGCGTCCGTTGCGATCACCGACAACGATCGTCCGGCGGTCTACGCCAGCGACGACGACACCTTCACGCTGGTTGCCAGCGGCAATTCCCACATCGGCTATGTCGAACGCTTCGTGTCCTCTGGCGTGGCGATCGTCGAGTTCGACGCAGCGCTTGTCGGCGCGGCGGCCTGATCACAGGAGACAGACAGATGAGCAAGAACAAGGGCCTTTCTTCCCGGGCCATCATCGGGACCTTCTACCAGCGGCTCGAAGAGATCATGTCGGAGGGCTGGATCAATGATATCTCGGCCACGTTCGAGTCCGACCAGGACTCTGAGACGTACAAGTGGCTGGGCGCCGCTCCGCTGATGACGGAATGGAAGGGCAGCCGGATCATCGACGGGTTGCGCGAGAACGGCATCACCATCGAGAACATCCACTGGGCAAACGGGATCGGAATCCCGATCAGCTGGATCCGCCGCGACAAGACCGGGCAGATCATGCGCCAGATTGACGACCTGGCGGTGTCGGCGGCGAACCACAAACACGAACTGATCGTTGACATGCTGGACGGCGCCGAGGCCCTGGTTTGCTACGATGGCCAGTATTTCTTCGATACGGACCATTCCGAAGGCGAAAGCGGAACGCAGTCGAACGACCTGTCGGTCGACATCAGCGCGCTTCCGGCTTCCGTCCACGGATCGACCACATCACCGTCGGCGGAGGAAGTGCGTGGCATGGTCACGGCCTGCATCAAGGCCATCAAGGGCTTCAAGGATGATCGGGGCCGCCCGATGAACCGCTCGGCGCGGAATTTCACTGTCGTGGTTCCCAACGGATACCTGGATGCTGCAATGGCGGCGATCTACAACCCGATCCTCGGTGGCGGTGACACCAACTTCTTGCCGAACATGCCGAACTACAACATCACGCTCGCAGACGATTCCGGCCTGTCTTGGACCGACAAGCTGTGCGTGTTCCGTTCGGATGGGCAGGCGGCCCCGGTGATCTGGCAGCAGGAAACCGAACCGCAGATGAAGGCCAAGGCGGAGGGCTCGGAAGAAGAGTTCGACAACGACCGCTGGACCTTTGGTCTCGACTACTGGGCGAACTGCGGTCCCGGCTTCTGGCAGCATGCCTGCATGGCGACGGCGACCTGATCATGATCAAGGTTCGCGTAATCAAGCCCGAGGGGGCCGCGCTGCGCGGCCCCTGCAAGGTCAAGCTGACCAAGGAACAGTGGGAACGGCGTGTCTCTGTCCTGGGTCCGGTGCCCAAACGCCTGAAGGCGGTCGACCTCGACGGCGGTCAAAGGCTGATGTTCAAGCGGGGCGAGGTCATCGAGGTGGCGGATTTCAAGGGGCGGCTCAGCCCGGCCTTGTTCGAAGAGGTCAATCCGGAGCCCGGGGCTGAGACCGGGACGGAACCGGCGACAGTTCCCGATCCGGCCACCGGTTCAGTCCAGCAACCTCCGGACGCACCCACCACCGAACAGGATGACAGCGCGGGCGGTGATCCCCAGGCGGGGCCGCCCGCGTGACATTCGCCGCCGACGCCTCTGCCATCTTCGACGGGCCGCTGGGGGTGGATGCCACCTACACACCGGCCTGGGCAGGGCCGCCGGACCCTGAGCCGGAGGACTTGGCGATCCGCGTGATGCCTGACCTGTCCGACAGTCAGGACGGGTTCGGGGCGGGCACGTTCGTGTCCGCCTCGGCGGGCTTCTGGGTGCTGGTCTCGGATGTGGCCGCGCCAGTGGCGGGCGACACGATCACCGTCGACGGTGCAACCTACACTGTTCAGGGCGAGCCGGTTCGGGATGAGCGCCGCCTGAAATGGCGGATCGAGGCGCGCCCGGCATGAGCCTGCGCGTGACACAGGACGGCGACCTGCGCGACATCACCCGCCGGGACTTTGAGCAGCTGGAGCGCAGCCACACGGCGGCGATGCGGCGGGCGGGCCAGTTCCTGCAGGATGCCTGGCGCGACGAGATCCGCGAAAGCGGGCTGGGCGGGCGGCTGGCCAATTCGGTCAGGCACCAGACCTATCCGCAGGGGCAGAACAGCATGAACGCGGCGGCGCTGGTCTGGGCCAACTCGCCCAAGATCATCCTGTCGCATCTCGAAGGATCGCTGATCCGGTCGCCCAACGGGTTGTACCTTGCGATCCCGGCGCCGGGGGCCGGCAAGCAGCGGTTCGGGCGCAAGATGACGCCCGCCGCCTTCGAGCAGAAGACCGGGCTGAAGCTGCGGTTCGTCTACCGCGACAGCCGCGTCAGTTTCCTGGTGGCCGATGGCACCCGGATCAACAAGAGCGGGTTTGTCCGCCAAAAGCGCGGGCGCCGCCGGAAGGACGGAATACTGACCGGGGAACAGACCTCGGTCGTCTTCTACCTCGTGAAACAGGTCAAGCTGCGCAAGAAGCTGGATTTCCTCGCGAAGTCGGACGGCTGGGCGGCGCGCATCCTCGATTCCGTGGGCTTTGAAGAATGAGGGGCAGGGATGCCGAGTGATGTCGAGGCGCGCCTGTCGGCGTTGCACACACTGGCGAACGGCGCGGTGACAGGCGGTGTCGAGCGCAACCTTGTCGTTCCGGAGGCTATTCCCGCCGCCGGTCTGGTGATCATGCGTGACGGCCGCCCGGTGGTCGAAAGCGTGACCCTGCCGCGCACCTATCACCTCGACCACGATGTCGAGTTCGAGTTCTACGCCCAGGGCGCCACGGGCCGCGAGGCCGTGACAGACGCCCGCCGTCAGGAGCTGGGCGCCGCGATCGAGGCGGACCGGACGCTGGGCGGTCTCTGCGACTGGGTCGAGGCGCAGCCGGTCGAGAGCGACGATCAGCGCGTCCAGGGCGGCAAAAGCATGCGTGTGGACGTGGTGCGGGTCACCCTGTCCTACGCCACCACAAACCCTTTGACCTGAAGGAGGCCTGACATGGCACGAGGAAGGGGCGAGCGGTCACTGGCCGCCGCGGCATTCGAAAGCACCGAAAAGACGGCACCGGGCAGCGGGTTCTATTTCCTGCCGCACATGTCCAACGGGCTGGCGCTGGACCGGGGGCTGATCGAGGATGACCTTGTCGGCACCCGCGACCCGGGCGATGCGGACCTTGACGTGGCGAATGTCGCGGGCGACATCGGCATCCCGATTGACCTGGAGGCCCTGGGCTTCTGGCTCAAGGCGCTGATGGGCGCGCCGACTAGCGGCGACAACTCGGGTAACTCTGGCTACTACATCCACACGTTCGAATCCGGTGCCTGGTCGCTGCCCAGCTTCAGCCTGGAAAAGCAGGTGCCGGACGTTCCCAGCTACGAGATGTTCCGCGGCTGTCGCGCCGACACCCTGCGCCTGACGCTACAACGGGGTGGGCGGGTCAATGGAACGGTGGGCGTGATCGGGCAGGCGGTGACGGCCCCGGCCTCCAGCACCGCCGCCGGGACGCCGTCCAGCTACGCGCTGTCGCGCTTCATGCAGCGGCAGGCTAGCGTCGAGATCGACGCCTCGGCGCAGGCGAACGTGGTCTCGGCGGATTTCACGTTCAGCAACAACCTGGACCAGGTGGACACGGTGACCGGCGATGAGTTCATCGGCGGGCTGGACCCGATGCGTGCCGCCATGACCGGGAACCTGCGGTTGCGTTTCGCCAGCGAAAGCCTGTTCGCCACCGCCAAGGCGGGCACGCCGATCGCGCTGTCCTTCGTGCTGACGAAATCGTCCACGGAAAAGCTGACCCTGGCCATGCCGCGCGTCTTCCTGTCCGTCCCCGGCCGCCCGGTCGAGGGGCCCGGCGGGATCGAGGCCAACTTCAGCTTCATGGCGGCGCGCGCCACCGACGACAGCGCGATGCTGACCGCAACCCTTTTGAACACGGTGGAGAGCTACTGATGCTGAACCTGAACCTGAAACCCGAACCCTACTGGATCGACCTGCCGCGCGGCGTGCAGGTGCAGGTCCTGCCTGCTGGCAGCACGATCGTCGAGCAAGTCCGCCTGGACATGCGCCAGGGCGCGGACCCTGACGCAGATCCCGAAGATGCTGCGCCCCAGCCCGCCGGGATGGTGCCCTTTGCCAAGGGGCTGGCGCGGGCGGTGATCGTCGCCTGGGAGGGCGTCGGCGACGAAAACGGCAACCCGATCGAACCCTCGCGCGACTACATCAACGCGATGCTTGAGGACGGGATGATCTACCGGGCGTTCATGGACAAGTACGTCCTGCCCGCGCTGGCGGTGGACGAAGAGGGAAACGGCTGAGCCGTCGGGCCGAATGGCATTTCGGCTCGGACGGCTATTGCAGCAGTTGCGCGGGCGTCTGTGACGCCTGCCCGATGAAGGTGAACGCACCGCAGAGCATCGAGGGGCGGCAGGTCTGGGACCTGGCCCTGCGCTGCGGCGGACAGATCCGCGCCCTGCCTGGCCGGGTCATCGGATACGACATGACCGCCGTGCTGGCGGTCGGGGATGCCCTGGGCATCCCGCGCATCGCCGTGGCGGAGCTGATGCCACGGATCGAGCAGGCGGCGGTGGCCGCGATCAACGAAGCGGCAGACCAGGAAATCGAAAGCGCAGGACATGGTGCAGCGGAAGGTCACATACCGGGCTGAACTCGCCGGCGGCCAACAGGTCGAGGGCGGGTTCAAGAAGATCGGCGACTCGGGCCGGCAGGCCTATGAAAAGATCGACCGCGGGCAGAAGTCGGCGGAGAAGTCGGCCAAGGCGTTCGAGCGGATGCTGGATGCGGAGGAACGGCAGTTCAAGGCGCTCAAGGCCAGCATCGACCCGGCCTATGCCGCCCAGATGCGGTTCGAGAGGGCGCAGGCCCAGGTCAACCGGGCGGTGAAGCTTGGGGTCACTTCTCAGCAGGAGGCCGCCGAGGTTCTTCGCGGCCTCGAGACGCGCTCGCGCAGCGCGGCCACGGCGATGGAATTGGTCGACACGGCCAGTGTCGGGGTAAATAGGGGTCTTAGTCCTGCGGCTCAAAACAATGCCAAGATGTTCGCCTACCAGCTGAACCAAGTGGCACAACAGGGCGCTGTGACGGGCAACTACATGAACGCACTTTCCATTCAGGCGGCAGACATGTTGGCTGTTTTTGGTCTTTGGGGTGTTCTTGCTGGCGGTGTGACCGCCGTCATGGGTCCGCTCGCCATGTCGTTCTTCGATGCTGCGGACGGTGGAAAGGAATTTGAGGACTCCCTCGCCGATTTGGATCTGATCATGTCGGACCTTGGGGATTCGTCCGACTTGCTCGCGATGGATCTTGTGGAGTTGACCAACAAGTACGGTGCTGCTGCGGACAGGGTTAGAGAGTTCGCCCAGTTCCAGGCCCAGATCCGGGTCAGCGATGCGCGAGAGGCTCTGCAGGCCCAAACGAGTGTGCTGGACGATCTCCTGACGCAGTTCATCATTTCGACGGAAAGCGGCTACGCTTTTGAAAGGACCATCGACCGAATTTCGACTGCGTTTGGGACCAGTCGTACCGAGGCAATCGCACTCGAACAAATCCTGCAGGACATGTTCACGGCGTCCACCTTTCCCGAACAGCAGAGAGCGCTGGAGGAAATGGTCGCGTTTCTCGAAAGGGCGGGTGTGGAAGCCAACAATCTTCCGCCAGAGTTCCGCGCGGCAGTGGACCGCATGATCGAATTGTCGAACGCGACAGACGCTGCCGCCGCACTGGCGCGGGATGTCGGAGACGCAGCAGAAGGGATTAGCTTCGACGGCGCAAAGAAAAGTGCCGAGGGGTTGGTCGATCAACTACGGCAAGCCTTTGTCTACGCTGCCGGTGTCGCTCAGGCGCTTGCGGACAATGCCGTCTATGCAAACCGGGTCGGGCGCGGGCGTGGGGGCGATCCCCGCAACTTCGGGGGGTCCATCAAGGACTGGCAGACGAACGATCCGCGGGCCCAGCTTGCCAAGAGCTTGCAATTCAAGCTGCCGGACGTCGCCGGCGGTGGCGGCGGTGCTGCCTCGCGAGAGGCCAACCGGCTGGATCAGGAGGCGCTGCGCATCCGCCGGGCCACCACAACGGCACTGGAGAAATACAACGCCAAGATGCGGCTGGCGCAGGAGCTGCTGGAAACGGGCCGGATCAGCCAGGAGGTCTACAACCGCCATGTCGAGGCCACGAAAGAGGCCTACCGCAAGGCCAGCGAGGGACAACAGCAGTTCACCCGCTACGTCCAGCAGGGCCGGGATGCGGTGATCAACACGATCATGGGCCAGAAAAACGCCTTTGATCAGCTCAAGCAGGCCATTGCCCGCGCCGCCATCGAATACGCGCTCTATCGCACCATCGCGGGCCAGCCGGTGACGGGTGGCATCATGGGGCTGGTCAAATCGGTGGTCGGGGGCCTCCTGCCCAGCTTCGACACGCGCGGCTATACCGGCAACGGGCCGCGCTCTGGCGGGGTCGATGGCAAGGGCGGGATGATGGCCGTCGTGCACCCGCGCGAACGCTGGTCCTCGGACGCGGCGGGCGACTATCGGCGCGGGTCGGGTGGCCGTCAGCAGGATATCCCGTTCATCGGCATCGGTGACGGCGTGCAGGTGCAGTGGATGCGCGCGGCAGAGGCCCGCAGCCTGCAACAGCTTGGCGGCTACGCGCAGTTCCAGCGCCAGAACTTCGGCGCCATGATTGGCGAGCTGCAGGGCAGGGGAACACTCTGATGGCGCGCGAGATCCTGACCGTGCCACGCAGCCTTGTCCGGTCCAGTGGCATTAACTGGACCCTCGACCATCGCGGCCAGGACGCGGGGCCGACAACGAACAACATCAACCAGATGTTCACCTCGGCCTTTCCGCATTGGACGGGGCAGCCGAAGCTGCACCTGCACCGCGCTGCGATCCTGCATTGGCGGGCCGTGGTCAGCATGGCGCGCGGGCGCGAACGGGTGATCCGCCTGCCGATGATCGACCCGCTGGGGACGGACTGGGCGGCGATGGCGGGCAGTCATGCCGCGCAGGGCGTGCCGTTTTCCGAAGGCCAGTATTTCTCGAACGGGCTGGGGTTCGCCTATACGCCCTTCGGCCTGGCGGTCGGCGCCCATGCGATCGGGGCCACGCAGATCACCGTCGATTACGCGCCCACGGGCACGCCGGTCCAGATGGGCCAGCGGCTGAGCCACGACGACTGGCCCTTCGAAGTGGTCGGCGTGCTGGACACCAGCGGCACGGAACAGACCCTGCAGGTGGAACCCTGCCTGCGCAGCGCGGTGAGCGATGGCGACATCGTCCATTTCGAGGCGCACGGGCTGTTCGAACTGGTCAATCCGACCGGGGCCGCGCCGCATTACGCGCGCGATCACCGCGCCCGGCCAGAGATCGCGCTGCGCGAGGTGGTGACGCGATGAGTTTTTTCCCCAGCGGATACGATTTCCGGGCGCAGTCGCAGCGGTTGCTGCACCTGGCCAATGTCAACACGCCCGACGGCGACTACGGGTTCATCCTGGGCGCCGATGGCAAGTTCACCGACATCGACGGCAAGACATGGTGGGGGTCGCGCCTGGTGCAGGCGGATGCGCTGGGGTTCGGGCTGAATGGAACGGCCAAGGCCTCCAGCGTGTCGCTGTCCTTTTTCGAGGACCCGGTCGATCCATCCGACCTGGTGACGCAGATCACCGAGCTGGGGTCTGCCTACGTCAAGGGGCGGGCCTTTACCCGCTACCTGCAGGTCTTCGACAGCGTGGAACAGATGTATGCGCCCGTGCATGCGCCGCGCCAGGTCACACAGCTGACGATGGATCATATCACCATCGACGCGCCCGATGACGTGGTCCGGGTGATCCGCCTGCACATGGAAAGCCCGTTCCGGGTGCGCAACGGCGCGCGGCGGCTGGTCTACAACACTGCCGACCATTCCCGGCAACTGGGCGAGGACAACCCCAGCTACGAGTTCATCCCGACCGAACCCCGCCAGGAAAAGAGCATCATCGGATGACCCGGCTGCAACTGTTCATCCAAGGCTGGCTTGCCGAGCCCGCCCGATGGGGTGTGTCCGATTGCTGCCTGTCGGCGCTGGACTGGGCCGGGCAGGTGCGCGGCCTCGACCTGACCGAGGACCTGCGCCTGACCTACGAGGACGCGGCCCAGGCGCAGCGCGTCACGCGGTTTTTCACCCAGCCCTTGCGGCTGGCCTCCGAGATCCTGGAGGGCAGGGCGGGCCTGTCCCCGGCGCGCGAGGCGGTGCGCGGGGACGTGGCCGTGTTCAAGCTGTTTCACCCGGGGCGGGGGCAGGTGATGCCGGTGGGCGGCATCTGCATCGCTCCGGGGCTGTTTGCCTGTCGGGGGGAACCTGGCGGGCAGGCGCCCATGCATTCGGTGCGGCCGGAAAGGATCATGCGCGCATGGGAGGTGGGATATGACGGGGCGTAGAAGGCTGCTGGGGGCGCTGCTGGTGACAACGGCGCTGTCGGCGCCTGTGCCGGCTCATGCCGGGCCGGTGGTGGGGTTCGTGGCTGGCCTTGTCCAGGGGATCACTGGGCTGTCGCTGGGCGTATCGGCTTTGGCGCCCGGGTTTGTGACGGGTGTCCTGGCATCGACCTACGTCACGGGGTTCTTCGGTACGCTGGCGGGGCGCGCCCTGCTGGCCCTTGGAACCTCGGCGCTTGTCTCGGCCCTGACGCCGCAGCCGGAACTGCCCAAACCGTCGGAGCGCCTGTCGAATTACATCCAGTCCGCCGCGCTGATGGAGCGCGCCTATGGCAAGCTGCGCAAGGGCGGTCCGGTCGGCTTCCGCTCCGGGCTGGTAGACAACCGGCGGCACATGACGGTGACCCTGGCCGCGCATCCCACCAATGGGCCGGTGGCGCATTTCCTCGACTTCGAAGAGGTGACGGTCAACGAGGTCGGGAACGTCGTGTCGGACCGCTACCGGCGTAGTGCCTATTCCGCGACCGACGCGGAACGCGGGTCCTACGTCAACATTCGCACCCACACCGGTGGGCCGTCGCAGGCGGTGGATGCGATCCTGGATGCCGAGTTTGCCGAGATCACCGCCAACCATGACTTTGCCGGGCACAGCTACGCGGCCATCCAGTACCGCCGCGCCGCCGCCGAACAGGCGCTGAAGGTCTACACCCAGGGGCGCGAACCGGACTACGCCCCGGTCTGGGAGTTCTGGAACGAGATCTACGACCCGCGCGACGACAGCACCGGCTACAGCAACAACTGGGCGCTGTGCTTTGCGCATGAGCTGGTCACCGTCTGGGGCTTCGAGGTCGACTGGGACCGGGTCGCGATCGAGGCGGATGTCTGCGACGAAAGCGTGACCAACCGCGACGGCGGATCGCAGTCGCGCTACACCTTCAACCATACTTTCACCGACGACCAGAACTTCGAACAGGTCCGGGCCCAGTTCGTCGCCGCGGCCAACGGGTTCATCTGGCAACGCCCGGACGGCAAGGTGGATTTCTACGCCGGGCGCTGGATCGAACCGACCCTGACCCTGACCGCCAGCGATTTCGAGTCGCTGTCGATGGTCGAGGGCAACTTCGGGATGAACCCGCCGACCGAGTACGTCGCCGAGTACCGCGAACCCGGCAATGCCTACCGAGAGACGCCGTCCGCGCCGTTCATCGTGGACGCGGTGGCGCCTCGCATCGCGCGCCCGCTGGCGATCTACGGCATCGACAACCACAACCAGGCGCTGCGCGTGCTGAAACCGCTGGCCCGGTCGGAACGGGCGCCGATCAAGCTGTCCGGCACCCTGCGCCTTGCGGGGTTCGAGGTGATCGGCGGGCGGGAATGGTCCGAGGCCAGCAGCGGCGCGAAACAGTTGGCGCACCGCTTCGTCACGGTGCAGCACCCGATCCTGTTGCGGGACGTGACCTGCGAGGTCTCAATGATCGAGATGAACGCCGACGGCACCAGCTTTCAGATCGAGCTGGCCGAAAGCGTCGAGGAGGACTGGACCTTCACTGCCGCGACCGAAGAACCGGCGCCCCCCAGCTACAACAACGACGACGTGTCCGGGTCCGACCCGGTCGACCCGATCGCCGACCTTGCCGGTTCCGTGGTCGAGGGCACGGGCGGGGTGGCGCAGATCATGTGGACCTGGACGGCGCCGGATGACCTGTTCCCGGTCCTGCGGCTGCGCCGCGACGGCGACGAATGGGTCGAGGTCGAGCTGCAGGAAGGCGCCAGCGAATACGTCCAGACCGGATTGGTGGACGGCGCCACCTACGAGGCGCAGATCCGCGCGCGCACCTCGGGTTATGACGTCAGCGAATGGAAGCCGGACACGCCGCTGTCGGTGGTGGCAGTGGCCAATACCACGGCGCCGGCGGCGCATGGGTCCGGCAACCTGTCGGTGTCCAAGTCCGGCAGCGACGTGACCGTGGCTTTCACCTCGCCCGATGACGCGGCCTACTACGCCACCCGGATCTACCGGGCGGATTATGCCGCCGCGTATTCCGGTCCCTTCGACCTGGGCGATGCGGTGCTTGTGCGCACGGAATACGGTCTGCCGGACGCAGACGACGAATGGCTCGACGCCTCTTTGGCGGCGGGCGTCTACGCCTACTGGGTCGCGCCGATCAATGCCTCTGGCATCGAGGGCGACGAGACCGGCCCGGAAACCATCGAAATCACCTGACAGAGAGGCGAGCATGGCTGTTGCTCTTCCCGCCCGCACCGTGGTGCTGGGCCTTCCCAATCGTGCGGACCACCAGGTCGTTTCGACCGAGCTGGCGACGCTGCTGGCGTATTTCGAGAGCCTGCTGGGCTCGGCCATCGGCTATTACGAGGACGATCTTGCCGATCTGCCCACGGCCTCGGGCGTGACCAGTGGCAGCTTCGCGATGGTGCTGAACGATGCCACGGCCTCGAACCGCGGTGTCTACCAGGAACAGTCCGACGCCTGGGTCAAGGTCGCCGACCTGCCCGAGGGGTTCACCTCGTCGGACCCGGTGATCCTGACGGCGGGCGGGACGGCGGATGCGATCGCGGCCACCGCGAACCGGTCCTGGCAGTCGGGCGCCTTTGCCGAGACCTTCACCATGCAGGTGGCAGCGGACAATACCGGCGCCGTCACCGTTGCTGTGGACGGGGGCAGCGCGCTGGCGCTGGTCGACGCGGACGGCAGCGCCCTGGCGGCCGGGTTCCTGGTCGAGGACATGGTCATCGACTTCCGCTACGACGGCACGCAGTACCGGCTGACCTCGACCTCCAGCGCGGCGGCCACGCTGTCGGGCGCACAGGCGGCACAGGCGGCGGCAGAGGCCGCGCAGACCGCGGCAGAGCTGGCAGAGACCGGGTCCGAGGCCGCGCAGACGGCGGCGGAGGCGGCGCAGGGCGTGGCCGAACTGGCCGCGCAGGCGGCGGGGAATCCGATCTATGCCAGCCTGGCGGCGGGCGAGGCGGCCACGGTCAGCGACGACATCTTCCTTGTGTCGACGGCGCCGGGCATGCGCGTCTACCAGAACGTCAGCGGCGCGGGCGTGCTGCTGGGGTGGCTGGGCGACATCGTCTACGATGACCGGGCGGCGCTGGCCAGCGCCAGCCACACGGGGTTCGCCAATGGCACGATCGTGCGGACGCGGTCCGAGGGGCTGGCCGTGCAGGTCGTGGCCTCTGGCGGAGATTTCACCAACGCCGGCGGGGTCGCGTTCGAGGTCCTGCCGGACAGCCGGGGCCGCTATCACCTGGCAGCCTTCGGCACGACCGGCGCGGCGCTACAGGCGGCGGTGACGCGGGCGGCGGGGGCCGAGATCGTCACC
Organism: Antarctobacter albus; assembly: GCF_900101505.1. Classification (GTDB taxonomy): domain Bacteria; phylum Pseudomonadota; class Alphaproteobacteria; order Rhodobacterales; family Rhodobacteraceae; genus Antarctobacter; species Antarctobacter albus. The sequence continues at coordinate 170,460 of NZ_FMZI01000005.1, read as the reverse complement.
AAGCGCGGCACCACGATCAACTTCTCGACGGCGATCACCCTGCCGTCGGGTGGGGTGCATTTCTCGGGCCGGGGCACGCTGAATTACACCGGGTCGGGCGCCGCCTTCACCGCGTCGGCGGCGATTGACGATTTCCGGGCGCGGCAGGTCACCCTGTCCTGCGATGCCTCGCAGCGGATCTTTGACCTGGCCCACGGCGTGGGCTTCCTGCAGTTCCACGACACGGTGCTGACCGGCTGGGACAAGTGCATCGACACCACGACGCAGACCATCACGATCGACCGCATCCGGCTGACCGACAACTATGTTCATGACTGCGGATCCGGCTTCATCGTGCAGGCGGACCAGATCGGCACCGGGCGCGCGACGGGCAACTACTTCCTCGACATCACCCGCGCCGGGACGATCTTCTGCATCCAGTTCGGCGGGAACGACACCGACGAAATGGACAACCGCGGCGATTACGTGATCGAGGGCAATGTCTTTGAGAACATCGTGTCCAGCGTGTCCGATGCGGAAACCCACGCCGCGATCTGTTTCGGCAAGCGGGCGGTCATCAGCGGCAACATCGTCTTCGATCTCTACAACGCCGGCACGCAGGATGCCGAGGCGATCTATACCAAGTGCCGGTTTTCCAACGTCAGCGACAACGTGATCGAGAACGGCGGGCGCGCGAACAACGGCGCGATCGCGGTCAAGGGCCTGTCGCGCGAGGCCTCGCCGCTGGATGCGCCCTATGGCTATGCCTGCGTCGTGTCGGACAACGTCATCAAGTGCGATGGCACCTCTGCCAACCAGACCGGCATCTACATCCAGGCGGAAAACGTCAGCTGCACCGGCAATTACACCGAGGGCTGCACCCAGTACGACATCGCCGTCTCGGCCCGCGACGGCCACGGGGTCAACGTCTCGGACAATGTCAGCGCCAAGTCGAAGGCGGTCAGCGTGATCTTCACCTGGCTGGACACCAACGATGTGGCGATCCGCGGCAACGTGATCACCGAATACCTTGGCGCCGATTCCCAGACCTGTTCGATCATCATGCTGGAGACGGCCACCACCGGCCCGAAACAGTATTCCTGCACCGGCAACGTGATCTCCGTCGATGCGGCGACGGCGGCCTCGATCGTCTACGGCATCCGGATCAACACGGAAAACGACGGATCGACCTTCGAGCGGATCAGCATCATCGAGAACATCGTCGACGTGTCGAACGCCGGGTCCAACTTCGGCATTGCCATCGGCGGGTCCGAGACGGTGCAGGACCTGCTGGTCGCCATGAACCAGGTCAAGGCCGCCACGGGCAACGAATTCGACATCGCCAGCGGCGTGACCCTGGCGGGCACGATCCGGATCGCCAACAACGTCTTCCGCGGCATCTTCAAGCGCACCACGGCCCAGACCCTGACCTATGACATGGTCGGGCAGAACTGCATCTACACCGGCGGCACGGCGGCGAACTGGACGCTGCCGCCCGCCGTGGTGGGCGCGACATTCACCCTGGCCAACCGCAACACCGGCGGCAATGCGGTCGGCTATGTCGTCACCAGCGGGGACAGCTTTCACGGTAGCGCCAGTACGGCCACCATCGCCGTGCCCGGCTGCATCACCGTCGAATGCCTGGAGGCGGGGATCTGGGAGGTGGTCAGCGCCGCCGGGGCGGTCACCTTCGCATGACAGAGGAACGACTGGCCGCCGAACTGGGGCGCCTCGCCGGGACGATGGAACGCATGCTGCACGAGGCAGAGACCCAGCGGGCGGCGACCGAGGGTCTGCGCGAGGAACTTGTCCGCCAGAGGCAGGAGGACAACCTGCGCGAGTTGCGCATCAGCGGGATCGAGGCGCGGCTGGACGAGGTCGAGCCGGTCACGCGATCCGTCACCAGCTGGAAGGCCCGCATGACCGGCGCGGGGATCGTTCTGGGCTGTCTCGGGTCGATGGCTGCCGGGGGCGTGGCGCTGTTCTGGGACAAGCTGGCCCAGGCCCTGGGCCTCAAGTGAAGCGCTGCCTGGCGCTGAACCTCTGGGGCCTCTGGCGCCGGGGGCCGCTGCTGCCGCGCGCGCTGGTGCGCGACGACACATCCGACAATCGAAAGGACTCGGCATGACCGACAAGACCATCGCGGCGGTCGAACCGCTGCTGGCGGTTCTGCGCCTGCACGAAAGCGCCGACGATTACGGCGCCGTCTGGGGCGGGATCAAATCGCAGGATCACCCGCCGCGCCCGCTGGTCGAGATGACCGTGGGGCAGGTGCTGGACTGGCAGGACAGCATCGACCGCCGGTACAACAGCGAGGCGGCGGGGGCCTACCAGATCCTGGAGGACACGCTGCGCGGGCTCTACCGCGAGGCGGGCGTGCCCCTGACCGCCCGGTACGACCGGGCCACGCAGGACCGGCTGGCGCTGGGGCTGCTGCGGCGTCGCGGCCTGGACGATTTCCTGGCCGGCCGCATGGCGCCCGAGGCCTTCGCCCTGTCGCTGGCGAAAGAGTGGGCGAGCCTGCCGGTGCCGCATGATGTCCAGGTCAAGGGGCGCACCGTGCGGGCCGGGCAGAGCTACTACGCGGGTGACGGGCTCAACAAGGCGCACGCCAGCATCGACGAAGTCATGACCGCCCTGCGCCAGATCCGCGCCGCGCCGCAGCCGGACCCCAAGGACCCCGTCACCTCGCGCATCGACACCTCGCTGAAGGAGGCGACCAAGGTGCTGGGCGGGGCAGGGACGGGCTATGGCGGCGCCCGCGTGATCGACAGCGCGCCACCCTGGGCGCTGGATGCGGCATGGGGGCTGGGCCTGTTCCTGGCCGCTGCTCTCGGCCTGCTGGTCCTCGTGCGCGTCTTGAAGGCGGTGTGGAAGTGAGCCGGGTTACTCGGCGGGGCCAATCCGTTTCCTTCGACTGCCCCGGCTGCGGCTGGACGCATGTTCTGAACACCGACTCTGCGCAGCGCCCGGTCTGGTCGTTCAACGGTGACGTCGACCGGCCGACGATCAGCCCGTCGATCAATGCGTGGAGAGAGTGGGGCCCGGAGAGGAAGACCCAGCGATGCCACAGCTTTGTCGAGAATGGCCGCATCCGGTTCCTGCCGGACAGCACGCACCAGCTTGCGGGGCAGACCATCGACCTGCCGGAGATCGAGGCGTGACCCGCCTTGCCATCGCGCTGGCGCTGGCCGCCAGCCTTGCCGCCGGGATCTACGCGCTGGGGAGGCGCGACCATGCCCGGGACATCCAACAGGAGAATGACGATGCCACGAAAGCCGCGATCTGGGCGGAGCTGGGCCGCCGCGACTGTGTTGCTTCTGGGGGGCTGTGGGATTTCGCAGCCGGAGAGTGTGCCGGGCCTGTCAGCGACCCTCGGTGACGCGCTGCCCGGCGCGCAGGGCCTGACGATCGAGGACCAGGAGCGCATCGACGAAACCGTTGCGCGCGGCTGTGCGGCCGGTGTCTGGACCCGCGCCCGCTGTGCCGATCACACGCCGGCGAGCGCGAAGAGGCGGGCGGAGCTTGCGCAGTGAAGATCGCCCTATGCTTGCAAAGGCATTATCTACGCCAAGCCGGAGTCGATGCCCTCATCGCAGTTCCCGGGTAGTGAGATCCTGCACGCGCGGTCGAAAAGCTGCGGAAGCCGTCAGTCTTCGGGCTCAGGTCGCTCCGACAGGAGCAGTCCGACCTGTTGGACTTTCAGCGCTCCCTTCTTCAGTACGACCGCAAAAACAGTTTGACCGGGCGGAAACTTGCGGACGACCTCCTTGAGGTTCTCTGCATTTACGGGGATGCCGTTGATCGAGGTAATGATGTCGCCGGCTTCAAGCCCCACGTTCTGCGCGGCCATTCCATCTTTAATGCCCGATACGTAGACACCGACGGATGTAGAATCCTGGCCAGGCCCGAAACCGGCTTGTTTGCCAATCGAGTTGAGGACCATGTCAGGGTAAAGGTCTGCAATCACAGCTTCGCTGTTTGTGCTGTAAGTTATGCCGATAACCGATTGGAAAGGGCCTGAGGTTTCGTAGATCTTTGCTGGATCGGAGATGTTCGAAAAATTGCAGGGATCTTTCGATTCCATGATGTCTCCGAAAGCTCTGAACTCCCGCTCCATCTTCTCTTTGTCTTGGGTCAAGATCCAAGCCATAGTCCCGGGATAGCTTAGGGGCAGCTTCATCATAGCGCTCTGAAGACGATCCTCGTTCCCGCCGAGACTGAAAGCAATGAAAACGGCTTCTTCGGCCAGGTCCCGCAGGCTTCCGGAAAACCAGGTTGGTGCATGAGAAAGTGCGCAATCCACTTGCCGGGGATGGATACCAACGAGGAGTGGAAGGGCATAAAACGGCTCCTCCTTGATCGAGTATGCGCGGTATGCAGCGGACGGGCGTTCCCTGCTTTTGATCGGTACGTCTATGGTCTTGGTGGAGCCGTTTTTTGAAGTAAGTGTTACAGTTACCTTTTGGTTGCCATCGATGCCGGCCTTCTGAACCGCCGCAATGAGCGCTTCATTGGTGCAGACCTTGAGCGTATCGACTTTCTTGACGACATCGCCGCTCACGATGCCCGCGTTTCGGGCCCTGTCGGATGTTACCTCATTAACCTGAACACTGCATTTCTTGGATGTATCTGAAACTCTTACCCCTATGTAATAGTTTGCGAATACCGCGTTGGGGAACAGAAGGACAACGGCGAGAAACAAGTGCTTCATATTCAACCTTAAAAAATGGTATTTTGGTCAGCCGGATCTGCCTCGTCTTGCGATCTTACCGGCTATTTGTCGATTGCAGGTCATGGTTGCCAGAAACTGGATTCGGGTCAACCGTCGACCATGCTGGACGGCGACCTGACCCGCCAGATGCACAACAGCTATTCGGGCAGGGGCGGGATCACGCCCGACTTGTCCGAGGTCGTCGCGGCGGCCCGCGGTGCCGCGCCCGCGCGCGCCTGGGTCGAGGCGCACCATGACGTCCGCGCCATCGTTCCGGAGTTGCTTAGATGAGAACCTGCCTTGTCCTGGGCGGCGGTGGCACGCTGCAGGACGACATTTCCGCCTATGGCGGCCCGGTCGACGGCGCGATCGCGGCGAACGATGCGGGCATGGTCTGGCCGGGAGAGCTGGACGCCTGGGTGTCGCTGCACGCGACGCACTGGATCGGCAAGGGCTGGGTGCGGGGGCGCGCCGATCGCGGCTATCCGCCCGCGCGGCGCCACCTGGGCCACGGTGCGGCGGGGCGCTGTCACGCGGGCAAGGATCTGCCCGAGGGAACGGAGTTCATCCCCTACAAGTTCCCGGGGCAGACCAGGTCCGGATCATCCGGCCTGTTCGCGGCCAAGGTCGCGCTGATCGACATGGGATTCGACCGGGTCGTCCTGTGCGGCGTGCCTATGGATGACCGCCCGCACTACTGGGACGAAGGGCGCCAGCCGTGGAAGGCCTGCGAGACCTTCCGGCCCGCCTGGCAGGCCCTGGCCCCGGAGTATCGCGCGCGGATGAGGTCGATGTCCGGCTGGACGCGGGAACTGTTGGGTGGGATGTGAGTGGAGCGGGAGGCGGTGCGAACCATCCACGGTCTAATTCCGCTTCCGTCCAGCCGTCCTTTCAGGCTGATCCGGCCTCGCCGCAGGGCGCTGATACTCGATCACGGGGCAAGCTGTCAAAGTTAGTTGATGCCTTGCCCAGCGTCTGAGTTTTGGGGGGCTGTGCGGTTCACACGCAGGCGAAAGCCGCGGGGCAGGAGGAGTTGCCCGGTTCGTAATCGTCCGGGAGGGGCGGAGAGCGGACCTTCGCTAAGGATCGCAAGAACGGCAGAGATCGCTAACTGCGCTGCCGTGGTCGCGCAGAACAGCGCAGTTAGCTGTAGCTTTGCAACAGGTCGACCTTTTCTATTTAAGCGTCACATAAGCCGGGCATGCTGATCCGAAAGTGATTTTTCGCAAGCATCCAATACAGGCTTCCATCGCCCCATCCACTCGTCTGTTTCCCGCTCAGAAACCATGTGCTCGAAGGCTTTCAGGTAGCTATCTTTATTTGCATCTTTGACTTTAAAAGGGAGGATTGCTCCTCCGGAATCTTCTGCATAATCCGCAAACCAGCCTGGGTGATCATTATATATCTCTTTGATCCACGAGTCCGGCAGTAAGCCCTCAACAGCGAACCGATCTCGAAGAATCACAAAGTCACGATTGTGTTCGAATCCGATATTCTTATTGCCGAGGTATCCTTGGAGAGCTTTTCTCGCCCTATCGCCAGCATCGTCTCCATCGAAAAGCGTGATCGTTGCTCGCTCCCCTTTGATGAACTCAAAGGTCGCCTTTAAGAAACCTTCAAGTCCTGATGTCCCTCCAAAATCTTGGACGCTCAAGTCTTCTGACATAAGTGTTGGATATTCGTCGCACAGGCTTGGATTCTTCGAAATCCCTTTCAGGACAGTTTTGAGGTAGAGGCGGTCGGTTTGACCTTCAACAAAAACATTAAAGGATGAAAGATTGTAGTAGTCGGAGAAGCGCACTCCAAGAGAAGATCGGATTTTTTTTGTGGCCTCATGGTATGTTTTGAATTTCTCAGTCTCAGTCCAGCCTGCATTCAATTGAACGCCGATTACTTTGCTCGGATCTTGGGGTACGAAGCCTAAAGAGTGAGTTGTTGTAATTACCTGAGCATCTTCCGCCAACTTCGACAGGAGGCGCAGGCATTGCCCAACCATCTCTGGATGCAGGAACGATTCCGGCTCCTCCAGAAGCCAAACAGAAAGCTTACCCGCTTGGCGTTCCTGCTTAGCAATCCAGCAAAAACCACTCATTAGTGTCGCTGACTGGATGCCCATCCCCTTCTCAAATACGCTTGTTTCATTTATATCTCTGAGGTTGAAATTCACATCCCTAAAAAAGCTCTCCGGATTCTTAGGTAGTGAAAAGGACGAGGAAATAGCGCTCAAGCCTCCGTCTGCAAGTATGTCGTTTATCTCGCCGGCAATGCTTGTGAGTTTTTGATCAAGTTCTCCCAGGTGAGGAAGAATAACGTCGTAAAGCTCTCTGAACAGAAATGGTTCAACAAGCCCCTTGTATAATTCTACTACACTTTTCTCGGAGGGGATGTAATGGATCGAAACTCGATCTAATACAAGGTCGAAAAGTCGTCTAACAAGCCTTGAGTATGCGACCCCTTCACTACCTTTGGGGCTCTTGCTATTCGGGTATACGCGATATACAGGGTTTGAATTGGGTGAGAAGGTGAGGTAAAGGGTAATCTCTTCAACAGGACCTGGCATGATCAAGAGAGCCGCCCTGATGGCATCTACAGTTTCAATAATATCAGAGTCTTCTAGCGGGTTTATTTCTCCGACGGTCAATTGAATGCTGGTTCTGAGTGATTTTTCACCCTTGCAAATATCCGCCTCAAAGTCATAGGAGAATTTATTCTCATACCCAGTGAAAAAATACTTAATTGCCTTGAGCGTATTTGTCTTTCCGGAATTGTTTGGCCCAACAAAGGTGATGGACCTATCCATATTGAAGGCCAATTCCTCCTTGATGGTGCGATACCCTTTCACGCTCACGCTATTGATCTTCAAGAAGTTTACTCCGTTACTTTCAAATGGGAAGATGCGTCAGAAGCACATTCCTTGGTAGCCGTCGACTGCGGCACGCGCTAGTCTTTTGCTTATAGCAGGCCTGACCTGCGTCCAGATGGACTATCCCCAAAGTGCTGGGACCGGTCATGTCCCCCACCAAGTCCGAATGTCCGCAGGGGGCCGCTCTCGGTCACCTCGGCTCGGTCCCTGCGTTCTAGCACGGATTGATGAGTTTCACGCTGCCCCCACCAGCTCTCGCCGCGCTGCTGATGCCAGGAACGACGACCTGGTCATCTTGCGGGCCTTGGCGGTTTCGTCGATCGCGCGCAGCAGCCCGCGTTCCAGCGTGATGTTGACCCGCGCGGCGGCCGTGTCTGCAGGGATGTAGGGGACCGGCATCAGGACGGCCCCGGCCTCCAGTTCCTCGGCGACGTCCGGTCGCTGGCGGATCTCTTCCAGCGACGATTCCTCGACGTCCGGCTGATCCTCGAACCAGAGGTCCAGCGCCTCGGCGGCGGCCTGGGGGATGCCGTCCCAAGTGTCCGCAGCCGCGAAGGCGCCGGGCAGATCCGGGAAGGTCAGGCCATAGGCGCTGTCTTCGTCGTGGTGAACGAGGGCAATATAGTAGCGCATGTGTCGGTTCCTGTGGGTGCTGTGGTGGTCGGAAGGGCGATGGCTGGCCGGGCTAAAGAAGCCCGGCCTGTTTGTATATCGCTCTGACGGTTCCGATTGGCAGGTCTTTCTTCGGGTGGGGTACGATCACTGTCGTGTCGCCTTTCCGAAGTTTGTGATGGTCTCCCTTGATCGAGACGAGTTCAAAACCTTGGCCTTTCAGAACTTTCAGGAGCTTTCTTGAGTTTCGTTCCAGCTCCATCGCCCCTCCTTTCATGTGTATATAGATACACCATTTCGCAGAAGCCGTAAATAATTTTGTGTAAATATATACACCAAAATGTCGGGTTGCGCGTTGATCGACTTGCGGGATCGAGGTAGAGGCAACGTCTGCGTGTTGTTTTTGGAGGTGAGATGTTTCGGATCGGTCAGAGAATGCGACGTGGCCTTCGACGGGGTATCCTTCCGGCCCTCCTCGTCGTCGTTGCCGGTGGCTGGGCCTTGGATCGTGCCGGCGATCTGCCCGCAGATCCCAACCTGGTCACGGGCCGCGTCACCCACATCCGCGACGGCGACACGATCGAGGTCTCCGGCATCCCTATCCGCCTCAACGGGTTGAACTGCGAGGAAAGCGGCTCTGACTTCGGGAAGCTCGCGACCGCTGCCATGCGCGACCTGGTCGAGGGGCGGCACCTAACCTGCAGGCTGAACGGTGACCGGACATACGATCGAGAGGTCGGCCGCTGCGTGCTGGACGATGGCCGCGACATCGGCGCAGTGCTGATCGGGCAGGGGGTCTGTGCGCGCTGTGCGCGGTTCGATCCGCAGGGTGGGTATGTAGAGGTGCAGGTGGCGGCTGGGCCGTTCCGTGGTGAGGTGCCGGGGTACTGCACGTCGCGTTGATAAGCGCGGCGAAAGCTGGCGCTCTGGCGCTACGATTACAACACGGTCAGACCCCACTCATCTTTGGCCAACCAGCCCCCACAGCAGGCGCGCGAGCGCTTGAGCAATTTGAGGGCTCCGCGCCCGGCGCGTTTGCGCCCGAGGGCGAAGCCCAATACCCGAATCCAACCTGCAGACTCTCTTCATGAATGAGGGACCAGCAGGGGGCAGGTCATAATCCGTCGTCTCAAACTATCCGAAACATAGTCCTTCAGACTTTTCGAAACCAATTGAACGATGCTCTGACCTCCCATAGGTGCCACAGATTGGTCGAACGAAACTCAGCTACGCAAAATACGGCTGAAGAGCGGACGTTCGACGGGACATCTTTGGAAGACGGGACAGGGGCGATTGGGTTAGCGTTGCCTCACGCAGGAGGGCGGATAGCAGCCTTGCGCTGCGCTCTGACCGAATGGGTGTTTCGCGCGCGACCTGGTTTCCCAAATCGCGGTGTGCGATCTATTTTCATTCACCCAGACAGTCCCATGCCACTTCGATGCGACGTTTCTTGGAGAAAGCCGAGTTACTCAGAGAGCGGAATGCGAAGAAAGTGAGGCTCAACCATTCCCCAGAAGACGCAGATTTTTCCGAGCGAGAGACTTTGCAACCTTGCCGGGAAGGCTGGCGCCGATATCCAGGCAATGGACAGTGTTATAAAAACGATGGCCATCGCGGGAAACATGTCTATCCATCAATTTTGAAATCCTGCGCTTCGGTAAATGAATGCAGCATTGCAGCGCCAATATTATTCGGCAGGTATCTCCCTCGCGGTTTAGCTCAGACAGAAGTATTTCGTCGCTCATCTCGGTAAGGTGTGTAGAGGTTAGAGCCAGCAGAATCTCCTTTCTGATGGAATGTTCGATGTTCTCCGATAAGAGGTCGGCTATCTGTTTTCTGGAAATTCCGAGAAGTGCAGATGCTCTTTCCTTCTCAAATCCAGATTTGTAGACGGACAGGATTCCAGCGTTTGTTAATGGGTAGCCCGACAATGAGGTTATTCTCCCAAAATCACTCCAATCTCCGAACGATCCTAGAAATCTCAAGACTTCATCGGACGCATCTACGTTGCAATTGTCGATTACATCGCGAACGAGTGGCAGATCATCTCTTTTTCTTAATCCACAAAGCCCTTTCAGGGCATCGGTAACGACAATTCGTTTTGTGATCGGTAAAAGTTTCTCCAGGCGGCGATACATGTCTGTTTCTTTTCCGCCTATCTGCGCAGCAAACTCTTCTTCTCGATTTTTGAAGAATGTTTCAAATCCATCTGCAAGATTGCATCGGAGTTCGCCTGCAATTTTCCCGGCAAATTTTTGGTAAAGAATTGAAATTTCTCCCCCCAAGAATGGCCCGGCTTTATCTACCAGTGACTTAAGTTGGCTGAAACTTAATTCAGACCATCTGTTTAAACAAAATTCGTCATAGTAGGAGCGGTCCGTTTGATCGGAAAGTGAGAAGAGAGGTGATGTAACACCAAACCTGCTACGGGCTTTTGTTTTGGTCAAAGTTGTCTTAGTCAAATCTTCGTCTAGGGGATTCCCAAGTGAATGCAACGCCTCGACCGCTTGCAGTCTCGCCGCAAAGTTACTGTCGCCAAGCATACTTTCAGCCTCTTCTTTTGAAGTTGCTTTTCTAGAATTGAGCAATGCAAGTGCCTTCGCTCTCACCTTGCCGTCGTTTGCGGCCAGACACTTTCGAAGCAATTCAGAGGTCAATGACGAAGGCTGTGAGAAAAGAGTATCCAATAGTTCTGCACCGACATCGGAAATTTCAAAATCTAAGACCCTATCAAGAGCTTTGGCTTCACCCTCCTTCAATTGAACGAAAACAATTGCCTTCTGAATGCCTTCTTTCTCATTGCCTTCAAAATCAGCGAGTGAAGCTTCAAGAAAGGGTAGATCGTCTAGCGTTCCGTTGGTGCTTAAAAAACTTATAGCGGCATCAAAGACGCTGCTCGGATTTTCATGCGACAACCAATTTTTTATTGTGTCTTCGCGAGTGAGAACGTCGCTAATTTCTGGTGTCGTCCGCCCAAGTAATTGAGACAAACGGATCGCGTTCGGCTTCACTTGTTCGCTTCCGATGACTGACATAATATCTAAGTAGTCATACTTGGGGAGCCTTTTCTTTAGGAGTTCAACCCAGTACCAAAGTGGAACATTTTGGTCGCGGTAGCCGGCAACTCCGCACTTTATCAGTTCTATGACTTCTTGGTCGGACCATGAATGCTGTTCTCTCGAGTTGAAAAGGAGGTTCGCGTCGTGGTTCCCTAAGTATTCTTCGTCATTTCCGGGCGACTTCATGGAGCAGCCAATCAAACGAAATCTTGCAATATCTGTATTTGTGGGTTTGTTATTTTCTTCTGCGCTGCTCAAAAGCTGCGACACAAATGCGCTTGCACTTGTTGCGATCACGCCGCCAGTGGCTTTCGAAGTCTCTGTTCTTGAATTTTTACTATTGCCATCACTGAGTTGTTTCGTGCTTTCTTCCTCAGAGCTAGCCGCGGGTTCTGGCTGTGGCTTTATTAATTTTGATTCCTCCCAGCCAATCTCAGTCAGTATCCCTCTTGCTGCATTCTCAAAATCTGAGGTGCTTGTGTACTCTTTGTAGAGTGCTGTTTTTTCGGTGAAGCATTTATTTTTGAAATTGATAACTTTTTCCAGGGATTTGCCGGGGTCGCGCAAGCGTTCTGGGGGAATCTCCTTAAAGTATACGACCATATTCTTCATTTTGCCATTGGCGACGTGACCGCGAGCACGTTCAAATTCTTCTTCGAACCCTGAGGAAAACTTGGTATCCTCTGATGATGGTGGTGAGCCCCAGTGGTCATAAATTAAACCAATAAAGTACTCGCATCTGTCTAGATCGCGATTAATAATGGATTGAGGTCGCCCATGCCCGGGGAGGGTTTCTTCCCAGCCTACCAACTCTAGTTGGCAGCCCCAGTGTTTGGCATTTGCGCGGTTGATATCTTGTACAATGCGGTACGCCGCTTGTCGTTCTTCATCGAGGCCTCCAGGTGAAGCGATAAAGACGGAGATATTGTCAATTTGTTGCGGCATGAAACTACCTCGGTGTTCAAGTCTGAAAGACAACTTAACCGATAATCGGGTTGCCGGTAGTTTCGTTACGCTGTGATGGTGGCAGTGGGCAAGTGCGAATGTCGCTGGCGTCAACTCCGCCCTGCATGAGAGCAACGGCCTGCTGCATGTTCAGATCTTGCGTCGCAGGCAGTGTCGCCGTTGCCGCCACGTCGGCGCCTCTGACAGGCACAGATTTTACGATCCTGGGGCCGACGCAATGTGGGGGGACGCGGACAGATTGAGAAAGCCCGACATCTGCGGGACACTTGCCCTGTAAGCCATTGATTTTCATTGACGCAAAACGGGAAATGTGCGGGACACATCTGCATTGAAATCATTGTTTAATTTGGGAGTTTGGTGGGCGACCTTGGAATCGAACCAAGCGTGCGTCTCCGCGAGGGAGTTACAGTCCCCTGCCACACCTTGCGGCCTGTCGCCCACCGAGCGCCGGTCGCTGCCGGCGTGGGGGGCTGATTACAACCGCCCAAAATCCGCGTCAACAGGAAATTCCCTTGGCAAAGGCCCTTCTTGGATGCAAAGCCTGTCACCTCAGGACATGGGGGCATCGGCGATGGCGAAGAAACCGAAATGGGTGATCGAGAAGGAGCAGGCGAAACGCGCTTCGGCGGCGGAAACCGTCTGGCTTTTCGGGCTGCACGCGGTGCGCGACGCGCTGATGAACCCCCGGCGCGACAAGCTGCGGCTGATCCTGACGCCCAATGCCGCCGAGAAACTGACCGATGCGGTCGAAGCCTCTGGCATGACGCCCGAAATCCACGATCCGCGCAAGTTCGGCGCGCCGCTGGATCCCGGGTCCGTGCACCAGGGCGCGGCGCTTGAGGTCAAGCCGCTGGACTGGGGGCGACTGGAGGACGTGGCGCTTTCGGGCGAGGGAGCTTTGCGGCTGGTCCTCCTGGACCGCGTCACCGATCCGCACAACGTGGGGGCGATTCTGCGCTCGGCCGAGGTCTTCGGGGCGCAGGCGGTGATCGGCACCCGTCACCATGCGGCGCCGGAAACCGGCGCCCTGGCCAAGACCGCAAGCGGGGCGCTGGAACGCCAGCCCTACCTGCGCGAGCGCAACCTGGCGGATACGATCGTCGCGTTGCAGAAGATGGGATACCTGGTGCTGGGCCTGGACGGCGAGGCGGAACAGACCATCGAAGAGGCGCTGGAGGGCCGGCGGGATGTGCCTGTCGGGCTGGTGCTGGGGGCAGAGGGGCCGGGGCTGCGGCCCAAGACCAAGGAGACGGTCGATGCGCTGGTGCGGATCGATTTCGCGCGCGACTTCGGCTCTCTGAACGTCTCGAACGCGGCGGCGGTTGCGCTTTACGCGGCGCGTGCCTAACTGCGCTGAATGCCGACCACCAAGATTGCCACCTGTTGTTACTGCGGCACCCGTGCCGCGCTGCGCCTGGAAGGAGAGCGGCGTCACGAACTGGCCTGTTCCGGCTGCGGGGCGCCGCTGCACAACCTGAAATCCCTGCGCGTCGATGCCGTCGACCCCGAGGCGCACCGCCCGCCCCGCAAGGGCAAGCGCAAGCGCGCGCCCGAGGTCCATGCCACGCGCCGGGAAACCTGGGAACCGCCGCTGAAGAAGCCGAAGAAAAAGAAGAAAAAGCGGCGCAAGAGCCCGGCCTACAAGCTGTTGAGCGAGGCCTTCGACCTGATCGAGGACATCTTCGACTGAGGGCGCGCGACCGGGACCCCCCGGAATGCCCGAGTGTATTTTGAAACCGGCGTTCCGTTCAAGTCCGCTTGCCTCTGGCATTTGGCCCGGGTCTCAAGTATCCCGCCTGAGACTGGCAGGAGGGAGGCCCTATGCCCGATTTCGAAAATCCCGGACCGGTGGAACAGGACTGGTCCAACGCAATCTCCTCGATCGAGGAAATCATCGACGATGCCCGCAACGGGCGCATGTTCGTCCTGGTCGACCATGAAGACCGTGAGAACGAAGGCGACCTGGTGATTCCCGCGCAATGGGCGACGCCCGATGCGGTCAACTTCATGGCGCTTTATGGCCGCGGGCTGATCTGCCTGTCCATGACCTCGGACCGGATCGAGGAACTGGGCCTGTCGCTGATGTCGACGAACAATTCGTCCCGGCATGAAACCGCCTTCACCACTTCGATCGAGGCGCGCGAAGGGGTCACGACGGGCATTTCCGCCGCGGACCGCGCACGGACCATCGCGGTGGCCGTCGATGCTTCGAAGGGCGCGGCGGACATCGCCACGCCGGGCCATGTCTTTCCGCTGCGCGCCCGCAAGGGCGGGGTGCTGGTCCGCGCGGGCCACACCGAGGCGGCGGTCGACATCTCCCGTCTTGCCGGCCTGAACCCGGCGGGTGTGATCTGCGAGATCATGAACGAGGACGGCACGATGGCGCGCCTGCCCGAGCTGGTCGCCTTTGCGCAGCGCCACGGGCTGAAGATCGGCACCATCAGCGACCTGATTGCCTACCGCCGCCGTAACGACAACCTGGTCAAGGTCCGTTCGGAGGCGCCGATCACCTCGGAGTTCGGCGGCGAGTGGACGATGCGGGTCTATACCGACGAGACCCACGGCGACGAGCATATCGTTCTAGTGAAAGGCGATATCTCGACCCCTGATCCGGTGCTGGTGCGGATGCATGCGATGGACCCGCTGCTGGACGTGGTCGGTACAGGGCCCAAGGGCCGCGCGCATGAATTCCAGCACGCGATGGAAGAAGTCGCGCGCGAAGGGCGCGGCGTCGTCGTGTTATTGCGCGATACCTCGCAGCACCTGGACGCCAGCGACGAGGTCTCTCCCAAGACGCTGCGGCAATACGGGCTGGGGGCGCAGATCCTGTCCTCGTTGGGCTTGTCCAAGCTGACCCTGCTGACCAATTCGCCCACTCCCAAGGTGGTCGGCCTCGATGCCTATGGTCTTGAAATCACGGGCACCCGCAAGATCTCGGAGCTGGGCTGATGGCATCGAACGAGACCCACCACACGCTGGACCGGCCGTCGTTCGACAAGCCGGTCAAGGTGTTGATCGTCGTGGCGCCCTACTACAAGGACATCGCCGATCAGCTGGTCGCCGGGGCCGAGGCCGAGATCGAGGCCGCGGGTGGCTGGCATGAGACCATCGAGGTGCCAGGCGCGCTGGAAGTGCCCAGTGCCATCGGCATTGCCGGGCGGTTGTCGAATTTCGATGCCTATGTCGCGCTGGGCTGCGTGATCCGGGGGGAGACCACCCATTACGAGACCGTGTGCAACGACAGCTCGCGCGCGCTGACCCTGTTGGGCCTGCAGGGGCTGTGCATCGGCAACGGTATCCTGACGGTGGAAAACTACGAACAGGCCCGCGTGCGGGCCGAGGCAAAAGGTCAGAACAAGGGCGGCGGCGCGGCGGCTGCGGCCTTGCATCTCCTGGCGCTGGAACGTAAGTGGGGCGGCTCTCGCAAGGGAGTGGGATTCGTCCCCTTCGGCGATGAAATCCAGATCGCAGGCACCAGCAAGGACCCCGGCATCGCATGACCAAGCTTTCGGGCAACCAGAAACGCAAGATGCGCAGCGCCTCGCGGCTCTACGCGGTTCAGGCCCTGTTCCAGATGGAACAGTCGGATGCCGGGCTGGACAAGGTGCGGCGCGAGTTTCTGGAGTTCCGGTTCGGTGCCGAACAGATCGACGGCGAAGAGATGATCGACGGGGATGTCGATTTCTTTGCCCGGCTGTTGGAACAGGCGGTCAACTGGCAGGTGAAGATCGACCAGATGACCGACCGGGCGCTGGTGGCGAAATGGCCCATCGCGCGGATCGACCCGACATTGCGGGCGCTGTTCCGCGTTGCGGGGGCCGAGCTGCTGGAGTTCGACACGCCGCCGAAGGTGGCCATTGTCGAATACATGGACGTGGCGAGCGCTTTCTTTCCGGAGGGCAAGGAGGCGCGTTTCGTGAACGCGGTGCTGGACCACATGGCCCGCGAGGCGCGCCCCGAGGCCTTCTGAGCCCGGCCCGCCGGGCGGCCAGTCCGGGCGAGACCTTTGTACGTTTTGTACGTTTCGTACGCGGATTCCGGCAAAACGTACAACGAGGTCACGAAGGCTTAACCCTTGTACGGTTGCCTTCTGCACCCCAAGTTGTATTCTGAACCCGGAATGCGAAGGAGTCGCCCCATGCCCAAGCTCATCCGTCTCTACATCCTGCAGGTCCTGGCCGGTTTCGGCCTGTCGGCGGTCTTTGTCGGCGCGCTCTTGTGGTTCAACGTGGCCAACCTTTGGCACCTGATCTCTGGCAGCGACATGGGGGTCGTGGCGGTGCTGATGCTGTTCATGTTCAACGGCATCGTCTTTGCCGGGGTGCAGTTCGCCATCTCGATCATGCGCATGGGGGAAGGGGACGACACCTCGGGCGGCAAGCGTCAGCATGTGCGGTCGCAGGAACCGGCCCCTGTGCGGGTGGCGGCAGAGGCCCCGCGGAACCGGGCATTGCGCGGCCTGCTGCGCCGCTGAGGTGTTGACGGCACGTCGCGCCCGGCCTTGCCGCGGGCGACGCGCGCCATACCCTTTCACGTGGAAAGGGAGGCGCAGATGCCACGGATCATCCGGCTTTACATCACGCAGAGCCTTGTCGGTGTCGGACTTGCCACGGTTTTCGTGGCGGGCCTGCTGGTGCTGGACGTGGGCAACCTGTGGCACCTGGCGACCCGTACAGCCATCGGGCCCTTTGCGGTGTTGCTGCTTTGGGTGCATTGCGCGGCGGTCTTTGCGGCGGCGCAAATCGCGATTTCGGTCATGCGTCTGGGCGAGCGGGAGACCCCTGCGCCGCCACCGCCAAGCGGGCCGCGACGTCCGCTGTCTGTCGAGGTCACAGGCCGGCGGTCCGGCATCGGGGGTAAGCCGCCTTTCGGACGCCCCGGCTGAGCCATGCGGCTCAGCGGCCCGCCCTCCAGCCTGCTTGCCGGTTCGGTCATGATGGGGAAGCGGCGGGAACCGCGCCAACCGTGTGGGTAACGCATTCCCGAGGACCTGTATATACAGGTGGGCGCCAGGTAACGAGACCACGATCCCGCCAGAGCCAGCTCCCTCGGATTTGCTTAAGGCCACCGGAATGTACCCGTCTCACGAGAAGGGCAGAACCCGCCACGCGCAGACCTAAGTTGCGCGGGGCGCCGAGACAAGGGCCTGCGAAGAAATTGTGTCGCCGGCCTCAGGGTGTTTCGGTGACAAGCGCGTAGCGTGCCAGTTCCTCGGGCAGCAGGATGTAGATTTCATCGGGCGGCGTGGCGAGCGCATGGCGCATGACGCGGGTGTCGACGCCCATGTCGTCGAGATAGCCCATGACCTCTGCCTGGCCGCGCTGGATGTCCTCGACGGCGGTGAAGGCGGGCAGCAGGGTGTTTTCGCCAAAGTAGTGCTGGTGCACCCCGATGGAGGCGGAGGCGGCGGCGCTGCGGGTCTGCCCGCCGGCAAAGAGGTAGGGGCAGGCGGAATAGCAGAATTCGCCCGGCAGGACCTGCGTGGCGATGCCCGAGGCGCGCAGGTGGCGGCCAAGGTCGAGCGCGTCACGCACCGAGCCGCCTTCGGACTGCAGCAGAAGGGTTTCGATCGGCGGGTCGGCGCGGTCGATCTGGGGGATCAGGCGTTCGGCGTCGCCCTCGGCGATGGCCCCTTCGAGCCGCCATATTCCCTGGTCGAAGGTCAGGGTCAGCCGGTTGGGCAGTTCGCCGGGATCGCGTTCGGGCGCCACGGCAGGGCGGTCGCGGCGCGGGTCGAAGACGCGGCGCTGGTCGCCGGGGCGGACGGGCTCTGACAGGCGCGGGGCGTCTGGCTTGAAGCCGGGCAGCGAGATCGGCCCCTGACGCATGTCACCGAGGACCAGCAGGACGCCGATGCCGACCTGGAAGACCAGGACAGCCGACAGGGTGCGGGCGACGGAGCGGTTCATGGCCGGTGTCCCTGCATGGCCCGGGTCATGCGGACTTTCCCTTGAGCGGCGTGACCTCCTCGCCCTCGGGGCGCGGGGTGGCGGCGGGCTGGGCGGTGTGTGCAGGCGGTGCCGTGGGCGGGCCGGCGACGGCCTCGACCTCGCGCAGGGCGGTGACGGCGGCGCGCAGTTCGGCCAGCGTCAGAGTATCTTCGACGCCGGCGCCCTCGCGGCCCTGGCGGATGGCGGCATGGGTGATGGCAAGGATGAAGACCAGCACCATCGGAAGCAGGTCGATGGCGATGGCCCCGGCCCAGGAGGGTACGAAGTTGCGCGCGTAGAGGATCACCGCGTCGGCGGCGGACAGCGGCGTGTAGGTGACGTCGGTCGGCGGTTGCAGAGACTGGACGTTCTGCGCCGCGCGCTCCAGCGTTGCCGCCCGTTGCGCCAGCACCTCCAGCACCGAGGTGATGGTGGCGGACTGGTCGGCCCGGCCCTGCGCCGTGGTGCTGTCCAGTTCTGGCAGCACCACGGAGGCGGCAAGGTCCTGTGCCGCGCGTTCAACCAGCGGGGCTACCGACAGCTGGCGCAGCTGGGTGATGAGGCCCTGCAGGCGCACGGCGGCCTCGGAAAACTCGACGCTGCGGGCCTCGACGCTGCCGGGTTCGACGGTCAGGGCGCGCATCCGGCTGAGGATGGTGTTGCCCTCGGTAAAGGCGGTGTCGACCAGCGGCGTCTGTTCGGCGATCTGCGCCTCGAGCGCGGTCAGTTCGGCGGCCTTCTGGCGCAGGACCCGGAAAACGGCGCCGCGCCCGGCAAGGCCCGAAAGCGCGCCCTCGGCCTCGAGGTCGGAAAGATCCTCGAACGATTGGCGGACGCGGGCGACGTCGCGTTCCAGTGCCTGGCCGGTGAGGGCGATCTCATGCGCGCGTTCCAGCGCGGCCTGATAGTCCTGAACGGTTTCGGCGAGATGCTGTTCGACAGCGGCCGAACCGGCCAGGGCGGCGGCGTTCAGCCAGGAGGACATGGCGACGATGGCGAGACTGCCCAGCCCCATCGCCGCCATCAGCCCGGTGCGGGCGCGGGTGGTGCGGACAGCGGGAAAGAGCCGCAGCATGTAGGACCAGAACACGAAGATGCCCACCGAAACGGCGGTGGAATAGGCG
Organism: Antarctobacter albus; assembly: GCF_900101505.1. Taxonomy (GTDB): domain Bacteria; phylum Pseudomonadota; class Alphaproteobacteria; order Rhodobacterales; family Rhodobacteraceae; genus Antarctobacter; species Antarctobacter albus. The sequence continues at coordinate 151,213 of NZ_FMZI01000005.1, read as the reverse complement.
ATGGCGGCAAAGACCGACATGGCGCCGTTTTCATCGAGCAGCGAGGACACGCCGAGGTAGGTATAGATCCCCGAGGCGACCGAGAGCACGCCAAGCGCCGTGCCGGAGAAGCTGTCGAGCCACGTCAGGTGGCCTTCGAGTTCGCGCGCGGCGCGCACGCCACGGGCTTCGGCGCGGGTCAGGCGGGTGTCGGTCTGGTCCTGGGACATACGGGGCCTTGGGTCATCTCTGAGGTTCCGGGCGAGCCTAGTCCTTTCCCCGGCAGAGGGAAGGCGGCCCGGGGTGGGGTTGCATTTGTTCACGAAATGTTCAAGAATTTGGGCATGGACTTGCCTGTCACCTCCGACCTGATGCCCGGCCAGCTCCTGGCGCGGGGCGTGTGCCGCCACCTGGCGGGGCATGGCTTTGCCGTGATCGAGGAATTCGTGCCCGACCGGGGGCTGCGCGTCGACGTAATGGCGCTTGGCCCCAAGGGAGAACTTTGGGTGGTCGAGTGCAAGTCGAGCCGCGCGGATTACATGAGCGACGGCAAGTGGCAGGGGTATCTGGACTGGTGCGACCGCTATTTCTGGGCGGTGGACCAGGATTTCCCGACCGAGCTGCTGCCCGAGGGGACGGGGTTGATCATCGCCGACGGCTATGACGCCGAGATCCTGCGCATGGCCCCCGAGGACAAGCTGGCGGCGGCGCGGCGTAACAAGCTGATCCGCAAGTTCGCCGTCCACGCGGCGCGGCGGCTGCACGGGCTGCGCGATCCGGGCGCGGGGCTGGAACACCTGGGCTGACGGGGCTTGCAGGAAATCACGCGGGCGGGGCCGGACGGGGGTTGCCGGGCGGGACCGATCCGTCCCACCATGTCCGAAAAGGCCCCTTTGCCAACGGAAAGGATTTGCCATGCAGCTTGGTGCGTTTTCGGTCAGTCTCTCGGTCCGTGACCTGGTCGCTTCACGGGCATTCTACGAGGCGCTGGGGTTCAAGGCGGTCGGCGGCGTGGCTGAAGAGGGCTGGCTGATCCTGCGCAACGGCGACAGCGTGATCGGCCTGTTCCAGGACATGTTCGAAGGCAACATGCTGACCTTCAATCCCGGATGGCAATCCGAGGACGAGGCGCTGTCGGAGTTCACCGATATCCGCGAGATCCAGGCGCGCCTGAGGGCACAGGGGATCGAGCCGGAAAAGGGGACGGATGAAGAGGGGGCCGGGCCTGCCTGCATGACGCTGGTCGACCCGGACGGAAACCGGGTCTTTCTGGACCAGCATGTGCCGAAACCCTAGCGTTTCTTCGGTTTTGCCTTGCGCGCGGTGGCGGCGGCGGCGCGCAGTTCCTCGGCGATTTCCTCGGCCTCCACGGGGTCGAAGTCCATCGGGATCTCGATCCCGTCGGCGAGGATGAACAGCCGGACCATGCCGGCGTCGGTGGGGCCAATCTGGAGGTTGGCCTCGATGTCGCGTTCGTCGTTGATGCCCATCTGCCTCTGCCTTCTCTGAGACCCGCGAAAGATCGTCGTGACCTAGCGGCGAAAGGCTTGATTTGCAAGCCGTGCGGGGGTTTCTTGCCCTCATGACAGTCGACCTGAAAGGCCTTGGCCCCGGCGACATCGACTGGCTTGTCGATCAGCACGCGTGGCTTTACGCCCGCGACGAAGGCTTTGACGACAGCTTTCCGGTGCTCGTGCGGCAGATCCTCGAGGAATTCGCGCGGGACCATGACCCTGCGTGCGAAAGATCCTTTATCGCCTGGGACGGGGATCAGCGGCTGGGCAGCATCTTTTGCGTGCGCGAGGATGACGAGACCGCCAAGCTGCGCCTCTTCCTGCTGGTGCCGGAGGCGCGGGGCAGGGGTCTGGGCCGGACCTTGCTGGAGGCCTGCATGGGCTTCGCGCGGGACAAGGGCTATCGCCGGATGGCGCTCTGGACGCATCAAAGCCACCGCGCCGCCTGCGCGCTGTACGAAAAGTCGGGCTGGCGGCTGGTCCGCTCCGAGCCGAAGGTGAGCTTCGGCACGGAGGTCGTGGAACAGGGGTACGAGGTGGACCTGTAACCTAGCGTTCGCCGGTGAATTTGGGCGCGCGCTTGTCCAGGAAAGAGGCCACGCCCTCGGCATAGTCCGGGTGTTCGCCGCAGGCCTTCATCAGTTCTGCCTCGAGATCCAGATGCGCGTCCAGCGTGTTGGTCGCGGCGGCGGTGATCGCCTCTTTGGTGCGGGCATAGCCGAAGGTCGGGCCTTCGGAGAACTGCGCGGCCAGCTTGCGCGCCTCTTCCATCAGCGTGTCGTCGGGCAGCGCCTTCCAGATCAGGCCCCAGTCGGCTGCTTTGACGGCGGGCAGCGGTTCGGCGGTCAGGGCCAGGCCCATCGCGCGGGCGCGGCCCAGGAATTGCGTCAGGTGCCAGCTGCCGCCGGTATCGGGGATCAGCCCGACCTTGGAGAAGGACTGGATGAACTTGGCGCTTTCGGCGGCCAGCACCATGTCGCAGGCCAGCGCCACGGAGGAGCCGGCCCCGGCAGCGACACCGTTGACGGCGCAGATCACCGGCATGTCCAGAGCGCGGATCTGGCGGACCAGCGGCGCCCAGTAGCTGCGCACTGTCTCGCCCAGGTCGGGCGGGCCGTCCATCTTGCGCGGGTCGCGGTCGCCGAGGTCCTGCCCGGCACAAAAGCCGCGCCCGGCGCCGGTCAGCAGCACGGCGCGCTTGGCCTCATCCGCAGCCCGGGTCAGGGCGGCCCGCAGGGCCAGGTGCATCTCGGGCGTGAAACTGTTCAGCCGCTCGGGCCGGTTCAGCGTGATTTCCAGCCAGTTGCCGTGATCGGTGACAAGAATGGTGTCCGACATGTTCCCCTCCTCAAGGCGATTGTCGCGGTGGATGGCACGGGCCTGCGGCGGGATCAATCCGTCCCGGTCTTGTCCGCGGGCTTCTCCGGCGGCATCCGCAGCGGCGCCCGGGTGCGGTCGTTGCCCGCGATGGCGACCTTGGTGGCCAGGCGGATGAACTCGCGCTTTTCGTCCTCGTCCAGTCCCACAAGCAGGTTGCGCTGCATCTCTTCGACGATGGGGCGGATATGGGCGATGCGCTCGGCGCCCTCGGGCGTCAGGGCCAGCACCTTTGCGCGGCGATCCTTCGGGTTGGTCCGGCGTTCGATCAGCCCCTTGGCGCAGAGCCGTTCGATCACCCCCCCGATGGTGGCGCGGTCATGCGCGATCATCCCGGCCAGCGTCGCCTGGTCGATGCCGGGATGTTCCTGCAGCATGGCAAGGGCCGCGAATTGCGGCGAGGTCAGGTCGACCCCCGCCTCGCGCATGCGTTCGGCAAAGATCGAGGCCGAGAGCTGTTGCAGCCGGCGGATCAGGTGGCCGGGCATTGTGTAGATGGCTTTCATGGTGCCATGATCGGACAGGCCGGGGAAAGTGACAAGTACGCATATTGTCATGGTACTGCCTATTGCCCCGAGGCGCCGTGCCGCCAGCCGTGACAAGGCTGGCCCGGTGTGCGAGGTCTGGCGGGGCGATGGGATTGGGAAAGGGCCGGGGATGGAACGACCGGATGCGGGTCTGAGGCAGTTGACCGTCTACCGGCTGCGTCGCGCCACGGTGCAGATGCTGTCGACCATTTCGCAGGAGCTGGCGCCTTTTGGCCTGCGTCGGACGACCTTTTCGGCGCTGTCCGTGGTGGTGGACCAACCGGGGTTGCGGCAGACGCAGCTGGCCGATGCGCTGGCGATCGAGCGGCCCAACCTCGTCAAGATCGTGGATGAAGTGGAGGCGGCGGGCCTGATCCAGCGGCGCCAGGCCGAAGGGGATCGGCGGGCCTATGCGCTGCACCCGACCGAGGCGGGCAAGCTGCTGCATCGGCGCGCTTTCGAAGCGGTGCAGGCCGCGGATCGGCGGCTGGTGCAGGGCTTGTCCCTGGCCGAGGTCGAGGCGCTGAATGCCGCTTTGCACCTGATCGAGTCGAATGCCGGGGGCGCGGTGGAGACCGCGTTGCAGGGTGATTGAGCCCGGTTTCCGCTCAATTTTCGCACTATAATGCAGATTTCAAACTAGGAAACTGATTTGATGCATCAAATTGCATATCGCTCAGATAAGGTGTACGCTTATCAAAATGACGATTCCGTTCTGTCCGCAGGCAGGATCGTCGCGGCGCGTCTTGGGTGCGGTTCGATCGGGGAGGATCGCGGCACCGGGTAAGGGACGGGATGACCGGCAGGAGGAGGCCAAGTCATGAATGGAAACGCAGCGATATATTTCGTGGACCGCCACGTGGACGAGGGGCGCGCCGACAAGGTGGCCTTTCGCGAAGCGGATGGCCGCAAGCGCAGCCTGACCTATGGCGCACTGGCCGAGCAGACCGGTCGCTTTGCCGGCGCGCTCTACCGTCACGGTGTGCGGCGCGAAGAGCGGATCGCGATGATCGTGCAGGACCAGGTGGAGTTTCCGGTGATCTTCTGGGGGGCGCTCAAGGCGGGTGCGATCCCGGTGCCCCTGAACACGCTTCTGTCGGCCTCGGTCTACGAGTCGATCCTCGGCGACAGCCGCGCCTCGATCCTGGTGGTGTCGGAAAAACTGTGGGAGACGGTGAAGCCGGCGATCCAGGACAACCGTTTTCTGCGCGCGGTGGTGGTGATCGGAGAGGCGCCGGAAGGCACCGAGAGCTACCAGGATTTCATCGCCGGCGCACCGGTCGAGGACCCTGTCGAGGCCTTTGACGACGAAATGGCCTTCTGGCTCTATTCCTCGGGGTCGACGGGGCAGCCCAAGGGGGTGCGTCACGTCCATTCCAGTCTGAAGGCCACCGCCGATACATTCGGTGCGCAGGTGCTGGGCATCCGCGAAGAGGACACCGTCTATTCCGTTGCCAAGATCTTTTTCGCCTACGGACTGGGCAATGCCATGTCCTTTCCGATGGCGGTGGGCGCGACGACGGTGCTGCTGTCCGGACGGCCCACGCCCGACGTGGTCTTTGCCATCCTGGAGGCCGAGCGCCCGACGCTGTTCTGCGGGGTGCCGACGCTCTATGCCGCGATGAATGCGGCGATGGACAAGTCGGGCGTGCCGGCCCATGCCATGCGGCTGTGCACCTCTGCCGGTGAGGCGCTGCCCAAGGAGGTGGGTGAACGCTGGTTCAGGATGACCGGGGCCGAGATCGTCGACGGTGTCGGTTCGACCGAGATGCTGCACATCTTCCTCAGCAACCGGCCCGGAGAGATCGTCTATGGCACCTCTGGCACCCCGGTGCCGGGCTACGAGGTGCGGCTGGTGGATGAACACGACGAGGACGTGCCAGAGGGCGAGGTGGGCGAGCTGTTGGTGCGTGGGCCCTCGGCGGCGGATGGCTACTGGAACCGGCGGCACAAATCGCGGTCGACCTTCGAGGGACACTGGACCCGCACGGGTGACAAGTACGAATGCACCGCCGAGGGGCGGTATGTCTACTGCGGGCGCACCGACGACATGTTCAAGGTTTCCGGCATCTGGGTCAGCCCCTTCGAGGTGGAACAGGCGCTGATCGAGCATCCCGCGGTTTTGGAGGCCGCGGTGGTCGCCTGTGCCGACGAAAAGGGATTGGACAAGCCCAAGGCCTTTATCGTGCTCAAGGAGGGTCAGGAGGCCGCTGCTGTCGACGGGCTCAAGGAGTTCGTGAAGGAAAAGATCGGCATGTGGAAATACCCGCGATGGATCGAGGTGGTCGAGGACCTGCCCAAGACCGCGACGGGCAAGATTCAACGTTTCAAGCTGAGAGGGGCGGCATGACTGCGGAATGGACGGAAAGCGGCCGGTTGAGCGCCGGCGGCAAGGAATTGGAATACGCCTGCTACGGGTCCGCGCCGGACAAGGCGCCGACGTTGGTCCTGTTGCACGAGGGGCTGGGGTGCGTGGCACTGTGGCGGGATTTCCCCAAGGCGCTGGCCGAGGCGACGGGCTTTGGCGTCTTTGCCTTTTCGCGCGCGGGTTATGGCCAGTCGGACCCGGCGGACCTGCCGCGCCCGCTGGATTACATGACGCGCGAGGCGGTGGACGTGCTGCCCGAGGTGCTGGAGGCGATCGGCTTTCAGCGCGGGGTGCTGGTGGGTCACAGCGACGGCGCGACCATCGCGGCGATCTACGCGGGCAGCGTGTCGGACCTGCGGGTGCGGGGGCTGGTGCTGATGGCGCCGCATTTCTTTACCGAGGAGATGGGGCTGGCCGAGATTGCCAAGGCGAAGACGGCTTATGACACCACTGACCTGCGTGAGAAGATGGCGCGCTATCACCGCGACCCGGACAATACCTTCCGGGGTTGGAACGACAGCTGGCTGCACCCGGAATTCAAGGCCTGGAACGTGGGTGACGTGATCGACTACCTGCGCATCCCGGTGCTGGCGGTGCAGGGGAAGGACGACCAGTACGGCACGCTGGCGCAGATCGAGGAAGTCGAGAGCCGCAGTTACGCGCCGGTGGACACTCTGATCCTGGACGACTGCCGCCACGCGCCACACCTGGACCAGCCGGAAAAGGTGGTCGCGGGCATCGCAGAGTTCTGCGCCCGGCTGGAGCGGATCGAAGCCGCCGAACCCGAGGTCGCGTGACCATGTCGGCCTGGCACAGGCCGACCCACGCCCATGTGCCGGGGCAGAATGCCCGGCACATGGAAGGTGCTTTCGACCATATCAGGGCCTCGGCCCAACCGGGCATGACCCCGGCGGACCTGGCGGAAAGCGATGCTTTCCGCCACGGTCTTTTCTACATCGACAGCGGTTTCTACTGGGAAGCGCACGAAGTGCTGGAGCCGATCTGGATGGCCTTGCCCGAAGGGCAGGACCGGCGGTTCCTCCAGGCGCTGATCCAGACCGCCAATGCCCTTCTGAAACGCGAGATGATGCGTCCCGGTGCGGCGCGGCGGCTGTGCGGGATCGCGCGCGACCTGCTGCCGGCATCGCGCGAGGCTTGGGTCATGGGCATTGGCGCAGAACGCATCCACGCAATGCTCGATTCTCTGGAGGCAGATCTGAAACCTGCATTATAATGCACCTTATTGCCGATGGGACATTTTTTATTGGCGAGATTATTGAGTTTGCAGGATTTATTTTGTGCTCTATTGTGCACACATAAGTTTACTTACTTTTGGCTTTGATGTAAGTTGGCTGCAGCTTCGCGACCAGGGAGGACCCGATGACCAAGATGATCGACTTTCAGACCGACCCGTCAAAGTACCGCCATTGGCGTGTTGAGTATGATGGCCCCGTAGCCACGCTCATCATGGACGTCGACGAGGATGCGGGCCTCTTCGAGGGCTACAAGCTCAAGCTGAATTCCTACGACCTGGGTGTCGACATCGAGCTGAGCGATATCGTGCAGCGGATGCGGTTCGAACATCCCGAGGTCAAGACCGTGGTCATGAAGTCGGGCAAGGCGGGCGTGTTCTGCGCCGGTGCCAACATCCGGATGCTGGGCGGTGCCGCGCATAGCCACAAGGTGAACTTCTGCAAGTTCACCAACGAGACCCGCAACGGTTTCGAGGCCGCCGAAGAGGAGAGCGGCCAGAAGTACATCGCCGCCGTCAAGGGCGCCTGCGCCGGGGGCGGGTACGAACTCGCGCTGGCCTGCAACCACATCATGCTGACCGATGACAGCACCTCGTCCGTCGGCCTGCCCGAGGTGCCGCTGCTGGCGGTTCTGCCGGGCACCGGGGGCCTGACCCGCGTCACCGACAAGCGCAAGGTGCGCCGCGACCTGGCCGATATCTTCTGCTCGATCGAGGAAGGCGTGAAGGGCAAGCGCGCCAAGGACTGGCGCCTGGTGGACGAGGTCATCCCGAACTCGAAATTCGACGACACGGTGATGGAGCGGGCGAAGGAATTCGCCGCCGCCTCGGACAAGGCGGATGTGGCGCAGGGCATCCAGCTGGGCCCGCTGTCGCGGACCATCACCGAGGACGCGGTCAGCTATTCGCTGGTCGAGGTCGAGATCGACCGCAAGGGGCGCAAGGCCACCATCACGCTGAAAGGCCCCGAAGAGGATGCGCCCGCCGACATGGACGCCTTTGCCGCACAGGGCGACCAGGCCTACATGCTGAAGCTCTGCCGTGAGCTTGAGGATGCGATCCTGCACCTGCGCCTGAACGAGATGGAAATCGGCCTGTGGATCTTCCGCACGCAGGGCGACCCGGAAAAACTGGCCGCGCATGAAGCGCTGTTGGCCGAGAACGCGGATCACTGGCTGGCCAACGAAGTGCGCCACTACTGGAAGCGCACGCTCAAGCGGATCGACGTGACCTCGCGCTCTCTGGCGGCCTTTGTCGAACATGGCTCGTGCTATGTCGGCGTGCTGGCTGAGATCCTGTTCGCGGTCGACCGCAGCTATATGATGGAAGACGAGTTCGAGGGCGACAACCGCCACATGGCGACCATCACCCTGACCAAGGACAACTTTGGCCCCTATCCGATGGGCAACGGTCTGACCCGGCTGGAAACCCGTTTCCTGGGCGAGCCGGAGCATGTGGACGAGCTGAAAGGCAAGATCGGCGAGGCGCTGGAGGCCGAAGAGGCGGACGAGCAGGGCCTTGTCACCATGATCCTGGATGACATCGACTGGGAAGACGAGGTGCGGATCTTCATGGAAGAGCGCGCCAGCTTCAGCCCCGATGCGATGACCGGCATGGAGGCGAACCTGCGCTTTGCCGGGCCGGAAACGATGGAAACCCGGATCTTTGGCCGACTGACCGCCTGGCAGAACTGGATCTTCAACCGCCCGAATGCCGTCGGCAAGGACGGCGCGTTGCAGCGTTATGGCACCGGCGTACGCGGCGATTACAACATGGAGCGCGTCTGACGCGTTCGGCATGGCGGGGTGAACCCCGCCCTGCGGGCCCCGGCGAAGGCCGTTCCCGTGACACCACACCCAAAGGGAGAGAGAGAGATGCTCGATCTGATCAACGTGAGCTACGACACCCAGATCCCGAACAACGTGGGTCTGTCGTCCGACAAGAAAGTGCTGAAGGCGCTGTCGAAATGGCACCCCGGCTACCTGGACTGGTGGAACAAGCTGATCCCGCAGAACTTCCAGGAATCGATGGTCTACCTGCGCACCGCCGTCAGCGTGGACCCCAAGGGCTGGGCCAAGTTCGACTACGTCAAGATGCCGGAATACCGCTGGGGCGTGTTGCTGGCGCCGCAGGTCGAAGGCCGCACCATTCCCTGTGGCGAACACGCCGGCCAGCCGGCCTGGCAGGAAGTGCCGGGGGAATACCGCAACCTGATGAAGCGCCTGATCGTCATCCAGGGCGACACCGAGCCGGGTTCGGTCGAACAGCAGCGTTTCCTGGGCTTGACCGCGCCGTCGCTTTACGACATGCGCAACCTGTTCCAGGTCAACGTCGAAGAGGGCCGCCACCTCTGGGCGATGGTCTACCTGCTGCAGAAGTATTTCGGCAAGGACGGGCGCGAAGAGGCGGATGACCTGCTGATCCGCTCGTCGGGCAGCGAAGAAGCGCCGCGGATGCTGGGCGCCTTCAACGAGGAAACGCCGGACTGGCTCTCCTTCTTCATGTTCACCTACTTCACCGACCGTGACGGCAAGATGCAGCTGGAGAGCTTGGCGCAGTCGGGCTTCGACCCTCTGTCGCGCACCTGCCGGTTCATGCTGACCGAGGAAGCGCACCACATGTTCGTGGGCGAGACCGGTGTCGGCCGCACCATCCAGGCGACCGTCGAGGCGATGAACAAGGCCGGCATCACCGATCCCTACGATGTGGGCAAGATCCGCGACCTGAACGTGATCGACCTGCCGACCATCCAGAAGAAGCTCAACCTGCACTACACGCTTTCGCTGGACCTCTTCGGGCAGGAAGTCTCCACCAACGCGGCCAATGCCTTCAACGCGGGCATCAAGGGCCGGTACATGGAGAACCGGATCGACGACGACCACATGCTCAAAAACGACACCTACAAGGTGCTGGACCTCGAGGATGGCAAGATTGTCGAAAAGGACGTGCCCGCGCTGACCGCGATCAACATGCGCCTGCGCGACGACTATATCCGCGACGCGGCGGGCGGCGTGAAGCGCTGGAACAAGATCATCGAAAAGGCCGGGATCGAGTTCGAGCTGAAGCTGCCGCATCAGGCCTTCAATCGCAAGATCGGCATCTTCGCGGGCCACAACTTCGACCCGGACGGCAACCATGTCTCGGGCGAGGAATACGACAAGGGCATCACCAAGTGGCTGCCGACCCATGCGGACGGTGACTATATCCAGTCGCTGATGAAGCCGGTCTACGAGCCGGGCAAATACGCCAGCTGGATCGCCCCGCCGAAGGTGGGCATCGACAACAAGCCGGGCGACTTCGAATACGTCAAGCTGCACATGGCCTGATGCGCCGGGGACGGGGGATCACCTCCGTCCATCCCGAACCAAAGGGCGGCGCGGGGCATGGCCCCGCGCCGGACCGACCAGCAGGAGGAGGAAACGCGATGATTACCAAACGGAACGTCGGCCATGCGCCGCGCGTGACCGAGGTCGCGAAGGAACTGGGCGAGATCGGCTGCTGCATCGGATGCGAGAATTGCCGCGGCTTGTGCCAGGCCGTGATCGAGGCCATAGCTGTCCCAGAGGCCGTTTTGCACCGGGGGACGCAATGAACAAGCCGCTGAAACAGCACCTGATCGACCCGGAAATCTGCATCCGCTGCTATACCTGCGAGATGACCTGCCCCGTGGGCGCGATCGAGCATGACGAGAACAACGTCGTCGTGAACGCGGATGCCTGCGATTTCTGCATGGACTGCATCCCGGTCTGTCCGACCGGGTCCATCGACGAATGGCGCGTGGTCGAGAAACCCTATTCGCTCGAAGAGCAATACGAGTGGATGGAACTGCCCGAACAGGGCGAGGTTTCCGTGGCCGAAAGCGCCGAGGACGGCACCGAAAGCGGTGAGGACCCGGTGGCGGCCCTGCTGGCCGAGGCGCACAAGGGCGCTGGCGGCAAGGCAAAGGCGCCCGCCAGCGCGGCCAAGCCGACGGTCAACCTCTACAACCTCGCCAACCCGGTCGAGGCCGTAGTCCAGGGCAACTATCGCCTGACCGCCGAAGGCGCGGACACGGATGTTCGTCACATCATCCTGGATTTCCAGGGCAAGCCCTTTCCCGCTCTTGAGGGGCAGTCGCTGGGCATCATCGCGCCGGGCACAGATGCCGAGGGCAAGGCGCACCTGCCGCGGCTCTACTCTGTCTCTTCACCACGTGACGGTGAACGCGCGGGCTATCACAACGTCTCTCTGACGGTGAAGCGCGAGGAAGGCGGCGTCTGTTCGAACTACGTCTGTGACCTGAAAAAGGGTGACAAAGTGCAGGTGACGGGGCCTTTCGGGGCGACCTTCCTGATGCCGAACGATCCCGATGCCCGCCTGTTGATGATCTGCACCGGCACCGGCTCGGCGCCGATGCGGTCCTTCACGATGGCGCGTCAGCGCACCGTGGGCAAGAAATCCGGCGGCATGGTGATGTTCTTTGGCGCACGCACGCCGGACTCGCTGCCCTATTTCGGACCGCTCAACAAGGTGCCTTCCAGCCTGCTGCAAAAGCACCTGGTGTTCAGCCGGATGCCCGGCCAGGACAAGGAATACGTCCAGGATCGGATGCGCGTCGAAGAGGACATCGTGGCCGACATGCTGCAGGACCCCAACACGCATATCTACATCTGCGGGCTGAAGGAGATGGAGGAGGGCGTCGAACGCTCGTTCACCAATATCGCCGAAAGCATCGGCCAGCAGTGGCGCAACCTGCGCGATGTCCTTCGCGAGGAAGGCCGCTATCACGTCGAGACCTATTGAGATGGAAGACCGTCCCGACAATGCCCACCGGCATGTGATCCGCGTGACCTGGGGCGACTGCGACCCGGCAAAGATCGTCTACACGGCGCGCATCCCCTGGTTCGCGCTGGATGCCATCAACGGTTGGTGGGTCGAGAACCTGGGCGGCGACGGCTGGTTCCAGATGGAGATCGACCGCAACGTGGGCACGCCCTTTGTGCGGCTGGAAATGGATTTCCGCAGCCCGATCACGCCCCGCCACGAACTGGTCTGCCACGTCTGGCCGGTGCGACTTGGCGAGACCTCGATCACCTTCCGGGTCGATGGCGAGCAGGACGGCAAGCTGTGCTTTTCCTCGCGGACGGTCAGTGTCTTCATCGAGGCGGATGCCTTTTCCAAGCGCACGCCGCCCGATGACATGCGCGCCGCGATCGAAGCGCGGCTGCCTGCGGCCTAGACCGGGGCGCGGGTGCCATGACCGGACCGGCGCGCGGGGCGGAAGAGGCGGATCCAGCTGCGCTTTACCGGTTGGTCGGAGATCGCGTGCGCGCGGCCCGCAAGTCCTCGGGCCTGACACGGCAGGACCTGGCGGAGCTGTCGGGCGTCTCGCCGCGCTACCTGGCCAAGCTGGAAGGCGGTGACGGCAATATCTCGATCGGCCTTCTGAAACGGGTGGCGCTGGTCCTGGGCCGTCCGATGGCAGAGCTTTTGGCCGAGGAGGATCCGCTGGCGCCGGATCTTGCGCAGCTTTCGCTGCTGTACCGCAATGCCTGCGGCGCGACGCGAGAACAGGTCTTTCGGGTGCTGGACCCGGGGCGCCTGCGGGCGCAAAAGGCGGAACGCATCTGCCTTGTCGGTCTGCGCGGCGCGGGCAAATCCACGCTGGGTGCGCGCATCGGCGCCGACCTGGGTCTGCCCTTTGTCGAGATGAACGCCGAGATCGAGCGCAGCGCCGGCATGGCGGTGTCCGAGATTATCGCGCTGTACGGGGCGGAGGGCTATCGCCAGATCGAGGCGGAGGCGCTGGACCGTCTCTTGGCGACGCAAAGCCGGATCGTCCTTGCCGCCAGCGGCGGCATCGTCGAGGAACCGCGGACCTTTGAACGGACGCTGGCGGGCTTTCACACGATCTGGGTCAAGGCCGCGCCGGGGGATCACATGGACCGGGTCCGGGCGCAGGGGGATACCCGGCCGATGGCAGGCAATCCGCAGGCAATGTTGCAGTTACGCGAGATCCTGAAGGCGCGGGAAGTGAGTTACCGAAAGGCCGAACATCACCTAGACACCAGCGGCCGCTCGGTGGAGCAGTCCTTGCAGGACCTGCGCGGGCTGATCGCGGCGCAGGGCCTGCTGGCAGGGCAGGGCAGCTAGATGCGCCGCCTTTGCGCGGGTCAGAGCCAGGTGTTGCGGCAGTAGTCGGGTGCCCGCTCCAGCCGGTCGTTGCAGGCCTGCAGCTGCTTGCAGTCTTCCTGCTGGCGGCACTGGGTGCAGCGCATCACCGCCGCGCGAAAGGCGATGGCCTGACCTTCGGGGTTGCGTTGGGTCGTCTCTGCCAGATCGTAGCCGAGGCGCTGGGCCATTCCGTGGGTCAGTTCGGTGCTTTGCGCCATCTTTCTCATGAACATCGGGGTATTCCTTGCAAATGCAATCCTGTCTTTGAGCGGAGCATGCCGCAGGATCGGCGCCTGGACATTGACCTCTGTCAACACGGCTGAAGGAAGATGATTGTTTTCGGGGATGAAATTTGTTAAGTATACAAATTAGGATGAAACATAACAAATTCGGGAGGGGGATTTGTCATGGCTTCAAAGGGGCTGATGAGGGCCGCTCTGGCGGTATGGCGGCCGGCCTTCCCGTTTCTCGATGATTGGTCTTCCTCGGACTGAGGGCCGAACCTTCCATTCCCACTCAACACGGAGGCGGCCATGCAGGCCTATATCCCTTACGGCGCTTACTGGAGCACACCTTTTGCCCGTTGGCAGGGCGAGTTCGCGGAACTGCACGCGATGGAATTCGCGGCGCATGTGACGCGCGAGGCGCTGGCTCAGCGAGACATTCCCGTCGAGACCTTCGATTTCGCGGCCTACGGTCTGACGGTGCCGCAATACCGCAGTTTCTATGGCCTGCCCTGGTTCACGGGCATGATCGGGGCCGAACGCCTGCCGGGGCCGACCGTCAACCAGGCCTGCGCGACGGGGGCGCGTCTGCTGGCCACCGCGGCCGGCGAGTTTGCCATCGGGGCGGCCTCTGCCGCGTTGCTCGTCTCGGGGGACCGGACCTCGAACAGCCCGCATGTCTACTATCCCGCACCGGGCGCGCCCGGCGGCACGGGACAGAGCGAAGACATCGTGCTGGAGAGTTTCAACAAGGATCCCTTTGCCCGTTGCGCGATGATCGACACGGCGGACAACGTGGCGCGCCGCGTGGGGATCGAGACCGCCGAACAGCATGAGCTGACCCTGTACCGTCAGGGCCAGTACCAGGAGGCGCTGAAAGACGACCGGGCCTTTCAGAAACGCTACATGGCGGCGGAATTCGCGGTGCCCGATCCGCGCTTTCGCAAGACGGTGGGGACGATTTCAGGCGATTGCGGCGTCTATCCGGCCTCGCCCGAGAAGATGGCGGCGCTGAAACCGGTGCGCGAGGGCGGCACGGTCACTTTTGCGGCCCAGACCCATCCGGCGGATGGCAACGCGGGGCTGGTCATGGTGTCCGATCCGGGCCGGGCGCGTGAACTGGCCACGCGGGGGGATGCGCCGCTGGTCGAGCTGGTGGCGGCGGCGCAGGCGCGCGAGGACAAGGCCCATATGCCCGCCGCCCCCATCGACGCCGCGCGCCGCGCGCTGGACCTGGCGGGGCTGTCGATCAATGACATGGAGGTGGTCAAGTCACACAACCCATTTGCGGTCAACGACATCGCCTTTGCCCGCGCCTTTGGCATCGACTGGCGCGACATGAACAATTTTGGCAGCTCGCTGATCTGGGGGCATCCGCAGGGGCCGACCGGTCTGCGGGCCATCATCGAGATGATCGAAGAGCTGGAAATGCGGGGCGGTGGGCACGGTCTTTTCCAGGGCTGCGCGGCCGGCGATTCCGCAATGGCGCTGATCCTAAAGGTGCGGTAAAATGAGCCTCCGAACAGCGCGGAATTCTGTGTCACAGAGGGCTTGCGCTGTTCGGGGCGTGCTGTTAGTAAGCCGCACGGTTTCTGGCAGGTTAGCCCTGCAAGGCCTGATGTGCCGCCTTAGCTCAGTAGGTTAGAGCGCTTGATTGTGGATCAAGAGGTCTCCCGTTCGAACCGGGAAGGCGGTACCATCAATTCTCGGACACCAATGGAATTCTCCGGCTGGCAGCTATCCTGCTGACCGCTGCGCGGTCTGTATCCGTCAGGTGTCTGGCCGAACCGAGGTCACGACCCGCGTTCCCCAGGACTGGCAGGCCGTGGCAAGACCGGGGGGCAGCGGTGCATCGGTAAAGAAGGCGTCCAGATCGGCCAGCGAGGCGATGCGGGCAGGGGCGCTGCGCGAGAACTTGGTGTGGTCCGAGACGAGGAATGTCTTGCGCGACTGCCGCAGAATCGCCTGGCTGACGCTGACTTCCTGGATGTCGAAATCGAGCAGGTCACCATCGCGGTCCAGCGCCGAACAGCCGATCACCGCGAGGTCGAACTTGAACTTGCGGATCGTCTCGGCAGCGAGATTGCCGATCAGGCCGCCGTCCGACCGGCGCAACTGTCCCCCCGTCACGATGATCTCGCAGCCGGGATTGCCTGCAAGGATGTTGGCCACGTTCATGTTGTTCGTGACCACCATGAGGTTCTCATGGTGTTTCAGCTCTTCGGCGACGGCCTCGGTCGAGGTGCCAATGTTCAGGAACAACGAAATGCCGTTGGGGATCTGGTCGGCGCAGGCGCGGGCGATGGCGCGCTTGGCCTCCTGGTTGAGCGACCGGCGTTCGCCGTATTCGATATTCGTCGTCCCCGAGGGCAGGACCGCGCCGCCATGCACCCGCTCCAACCGCCCGGCCTCTGCCAGGTCGGTCAGGTCGCGGCGTATGGTCTGCAGGGTGACGCCGAAATGCGCGGCGAGCCCTTCGACCGTGACCTTGCCTTCGCGGCGCGCGATGTCGAGGATCTCTGGCTGCCGGAAGGATTGGGACACGTTCGGGGCTTTCGGGTCTGGGCGTTTCTAGAGTGATGCGGCCCAGCCTTCCCCGAAACGCGCGAAATGGCAACCGGTAGGATCGGTTCGAAGGGTGTGTGGGTTCGTTTTCTGCGGAAGCGAAACCGAAGAAAGCGCGATGTTTCGCGATAAATCGGAAAATCGAACACAAACGAAAAGGAATCCATTGCTTCACGCAAATTTCTTGGTCATAACTGTCGCAGAGACGCGCATGGGGGGATTCGCGTGGGACGACCGACAGACAAGACGGTTACTGACCTGTTCATCATCGGCGGCGGCATCAATGGATGTGGTATCGCACGGGATGCGGTCGGGCGCGGGTTGTCGGTCACCCTGGCCGAGATGAATGACCTTGCCTCGGCGACCTCTTCTGCCTCGACCAAGCTGTTTCACGGAGGATTGCGCTATCTCGAGTATTTCGAGTTCCGGCTGGTGCGCGAGGCGCTGATCGAGCGTGAAGTGCTGTTGAGGGCGATGCCCCACATCAGCTGGCCGATGCGCTTTGTGCTTCCATATCATAAGGATATGCGGTTCGATTCGGAAACGCCGACGTCGAAGCTGCTTGGGGTCTTCATGCCCTGGATGAAGGGGCGGCGCCCGGCCTGGCTGATCCGGCTGGGGTTGTTCCTCTATGACAACCTTGGCGGGCGCAAGATCCTGCCGGGGACGCGAACCGTGGACCTTGTGAACGGGCCGGAAGGCGCGCCGCTGGAGGACAGGTTCGAGAAGGCTTACGAATACTCCGATTGCTGGATCGAGGATTCGCGCCTTGTGGTCCTGAATGCGCGCGATGCAGAGGCCCGGGGCGCGCACGTGATGACCCGCACCAAGGTGCTCAGCGCGACCTGCGAAGATGGTCTGTGGCGCATCGAAACGCGCAATTCCGAAAGCAACGCAACTCGCACTTTCTATGCGCGGATGCTGGTCAATGCCGGCGGCCCCTGGGTCGGCGACATCATCCAGACCAAGGCGCGGCTGAACTCACGCGAGGGGGTGCGCCTTGTCCGCGGCAGCCACATCGTCACCAAGAGGCTGTACGACCACGACAAGTGCTATTTCTTCCAGGGCACGGACGGGCGGATCATCTTTGCCATTCCCTACGAGACGGATTTCACGCTGATCGGCACCACGGATGCCGACCATGACGATCCGTCCACGAAACCGGAATGCACCCCGCAGGAACGCGACTACCTGTTGGATTTCGCCAACCGCTATTTCAAGCGCGACCTGACGGCAGAGGACGTCGTCTGGACCTATTCGGGCGTTCGCCCGCTCTATGACGATGGCGCCAGCAGTGCGACCGCCGCCACACGGGACTACACGCTGAAGGTCGATACCAGTGCCGGTGCGCCGATGCTGAACGTCTTTGGCGGCAAGATCACCACCTATCGCCGGCTGGCCGAAAGCGCGCTGGAGAAGATCGGCACACAGATCGAGGTCACGAAGGGCGCATGGACCGCCGGTGTGCCCCTGCCCGGTGGCGATTTCCGCGTGCGCGGCGTGGGGACACTGATCTCTGATCTCAGGGGGGGCTATCCCTTCCTGACCGAGTTCTGGGCCAGGCGGCTGGTGCGGGCCTACGGAACCGAGGCCGCCAAGGTGCTGGGGGATGCGAAGGAGGCCGCCGACCTGGGGCGCGATTTCGGCGCGACCCTGACCGAAGCCGAGGTGACCTGGCTGATGACACATGAATACGCGCGCACCGCCGAGGACGTGGTCTGGCGCAGGAACAAGCTGGGGCTCCGGCTGGACGCCGGGCAGATCGAGGCCCTGGATGCCTGGATGGCCCGCAACCGTCACAGCACGCCCGCAGCAGCGGAATGAGGAGGAGGACCCGATGACGCTGGAACTGAAAGGCGTATCGAAGACCGTGGACGGGCAGGTGCATATCCACCCCACCGACCTGACGCTTGAAAAGGGCACGATGAACGTGCTGCTTGGGCCGACCCTGTCCGGAAAGACATCGCTGATGCGCCTGATGGCGGGGCTGGACGTTCCGGCGACGGGGCAGGTGGTCTGGAATGGCGAGGACGTGACCGGCCAGCGCGTGCAGGACCGCAAGGTGGCGATGGTCTACCAGCAGTTCATCAACTACCCGTCGATGAGCGTCTACGACAACATCGCCTCTCCGATGAAGCTGATGGGCGCGGACCGGGCCGAGATCGACCGCCGCGTGCGCGAGACCGCCGACCTGATGAAACTCACCCCGATGCTGGACCGCAAGCCGCTGGAACTGTCGGGCGGGCAACAGCAGCGTTGCGCCCTGGCGCGGGCCCTGGTCAAGAACGCCGGGCTGGTGCTGCTGGACGAACCGCTGGCCAACCTGGATTACAAGCTGCGCGAGGAGCTGCGGGTGGAGATCCCCAAGATCTTCGAGGCCTCGGGCAGCATCTTTGTCTATGCCACGACCGAACCGGAAGAGGCGCTTCTGCTGGGCGGCAATGTCGCAACGCTCTGGGAGGGGCGGATCACGCAGTTCGGCCCCACGCCGGAGGTCTACCGACAGCCGGTCGACGCCACGACGGCGCGCGTGTTCAGCGACCCGCCGATGAACTTCCTGCAGATTTCCAAGACCGGCGACCGGATCATGTTCGGCGACGGGCAAAGCGCGCAGGCGACGGGCAAGATCGCCGAACTTGGGGATGGCCGCTACACCGCAGGGTTCCGTCCCAACCACCTGGAGATCGGCAAACATGCCACGGACGCGATGGAGTTCAAGACCAGGCTGAACGTGACAGAGCTGACCGGGTCCGAAACCTTCGTGCACCTCGATCACCACGGCGAACGCTGGGTCGGCCTGATCCACGGCGTGCATGACCTGACGCTGGGCGATGAGCTGAGCGTCTGGCTGGACCCGCGCCATGTCTACATCTTCGGCGAGGACGGCCAACTGGTCGCGCCCGCCGCCTATGCGCTTGCGGCCTGAGGGGGGACACAATGGCCAAGATCACGCTAGACAACCTGGCGCATTCCTACCTGCCGAACCCGGCCAGCGAGGATGATTTCGCGCTGAAGGAGCTGAACCACGACTGGGAGGACGGGGCCGCCTATGCGCTTCTGGGGTCCTCGGGCTGCGGGAAATCCACGCTGCTCAACATCATCTCGGGGCTGTTGCATCCCAGCCAGGGGCGCATCCTGTTCGACGGCAAGGACGTCACCGGGGCGCCCACCGCGGAACGCAACATCGCGCAGGTGTTCCAGTTCCCGGTCGTCTACGACACCATGACCGTGCATGACAACCTTGCCTTTCCGCTGCGCAACCGGGGGCGGGACGAGGCCTATGTGGCCGAGCGCGTGCAGGAAATCGCCCGCATGATCGGCATGGAGGACATGCTGCGGAAAAAGGCGCGCGGCCTGACGGCGGACGCCAAGCAGAAGATCTCGCTGGGGCGGGGCATGGTGCGCAAGGACGTGAACGCGCTGCTCTTCGACGAGCCGCTGACCGTGATCGACCCACACATGAAATGGGAACTGCGCACCCAGCTGAAAAAGCTGCACCACGATTTCGGCCACACGATGATCTACGTCACCCATGACCAGACAGAGGCGCTCACCTTCGCCGACAAGGTCGTGGTCATGTATGACGGTCGGGTCGTGCAGATCGGCACACCCGAAGAGCTGTTCGAACGGCCCGAGCATACCTTTGTGGGCTATTTCATCGGCTCGCCGGGCATGAACGTCATCCCGGCCAAGATCGATGGCAACAAGGCCTATATCAACGGGTCCTTCGTGGAGCTGTCGCAGGGGTACAAGCCGCTCGACGGCAAGGTCGAGATCGGCGTGCGGCCCGAATTCGCCCGCCTGAGCCAGTCCGAGGGTCTGCCTGTCAAGGTGCGCCGCGTCGAGGACGTGGGCCGCCACAAGATCATCCGGGCCGAGTTCTTTGGCACCGACATCAATATCATTGCGGGCGAGGATGACCGGATCAGCGCCGACATGAACCGCGTCACCTTCGATGCGGCTCACGTCAACGTCTATGCCAATGACTGGCGTGTGCAGGGGAGTGCGGCGTGATGGAAAAGACAGTCAATCAAAAAGCCTGGTTTCTTGTTCTGCCGGTTCTGCTGCTGGTCGCCTTTTCGGCGGTGATCCCGCTTATGACGGTGGTCAACTATTCCGTTCAGGACACCTTCGGGAACAACCAGTTCTTCTGGGCTGGTCTCGAATGGTTCAAGGAAATGCTCGAGTCCGAACGCATGTGGGACGCGCTGGGCCGCCAGCTGATGTTCTCGGGTATCATCCTTGCGATAGAGATCCCGCTTGGCATCTTCGTGGCGCTGAACATGCCCAAGGGCGGGTTCTGGGCCTCGCTTTGCCTGGTGCTGATGTCGCTGCCGTTGCTGATCCCCTGGAACGTGGTGGGGACCATCTGGCAGATCTTCGGCCGCGTGGACATTGGCCTGCTGGGCTACACGCTGGACGCGCTGGGCGTGAACTACAACTACACTCAGGACACCGTGGCGGCCTGGATCACCATCGTCGTGATGGATGTCTGGCACTGGACCTCGTTGGTGGCGCTTCTGGCCTATGCCGGGCTGAAGTCGATCCCCGATGCCTATTACCAGGCGGCCAAAATCGACCAGGCGAGCCGCTGGAAGGTGTTCCGCTTCATCGAGCTGCCCAAGATGATGGGCGTTCTGATGATCGCGATCCTTCTGCGCTTCATGGACAGCTTCATGATCTACACCGAGCCGTTCGTCGTCACCGGCGGTGGCCCGGGAAATGCAACGACGCTGCTGTCCATCGACCTGGTCAAGATGGCCCTGGGGCAGTTCGACCTTGGACCCGCGGCGGCGTTCTCGCTGATGTATTTCCTCGTGATCCTGCTGATCAGCTGGGTGTTCTACACGGTGATGGTCAACCTCGACAAACGGGAGGGCTGAGTGATGGCCGACCTGAGTGCAAACCAATCGACTTCTCGCGGGCTGTCGCTGCCCCGGATCAACAGCCGGGCCGTGGTGATGACGCTGTACCTGCTGTTCCTGCTGCTGCCGATCTACTGGCTCTTGAACATGAGCCTGAAGACGAACACGGAGATCCTGAACGAATTCACGCTTTGGCCGCGCAACCTGACCTTTGCCAACTACGCCACGATCCTGACCGATCCGGCCTGGTACATGGGCTACGTCAACTCGCTGATCTACGTGGTGATGAACACGGTGATCAGCCTCGCGGTGGCGCTGCCGGCGGCCTATGCCTTTTCGCGCTATCACTTCATGGGTGACAAGCACCTGTTCTTCTGGTTGCTGACCAACCGGATGGCGCCGCCGGCCGTCTTTGCGCTGCCGTTCTTTCAGCTGTATTCCTCGGTCGGGCTGTTCGACACACATATCGCCGTGGCGCTGGCGCACTGCCTGTTCAACGTGCCGCTGGCGGTCTGGATTCTCGAAGGCTTCATGCGCGGTGTGCCCAAGGAAATCGACGAAACCGCCTATATCGATGGCTACAGCTTTGGCAGCTTCTTCGTGAAGATTTTCACCCCGCTGATCGCCAGCGGCATCGGGGTCGCGGCCTTCTTCTGCTTCATGTTCTCCTGGGTGGAACTGCTGCTGTCGCGCACCCTGACCACGGTGGACGCGAAACCCATCGCCGCGATCATGACCCGGACGCAGGGCGCCTCGGGCATCGACTGGGGCGTGCTGGCCGCGGCGGGCATCCTGACCATCGTGCCGGGCGCGCTGGTGATCTACTTCGTCCGCAACTACATCGCCAAGGGTTTTGCCCTGGGCCGCGTGTGACCCGGGAAAGGGAGGAATTTCAATGGACTGGATGGCATGGACCTGGCCGACCGCGATCTTCTTCATGGTCATCGCCACGCTGCTGATCACCTTCACGGTGCTGGCGATCAAGTTCCCGGAAACGCCCCGCACGGGCATTCTGCGGATCGAGACAACGCGCGGTGACCGGCTCTTCATCACGCTTCTCGGCTCGGCCTTCATCAACCTGGCCTGGCTTGGATTGGTCGGCGCGAACCAACCTTACGCGCTGATTGTCTGCCTGATCTACGCCGCAGCGGTCTTCCGCTGGGTGTAGCGACGGGCGCGGGGCCGGGACCAGAGGAGACCCGGCCGCGATCTGCTTGTTCCTCAGTCAATGGTTCAAAATGGGAGGAAACCAACAAATGAACCTCAACCTCAAGACAACCACGGCAGCGCTGCTGATCCTCGCGGGTCCGGCCTTTGCCGACATGGACGCCGCGCGCGCGTTCCTGGACAGCGAGATCGGCGATCTCTCTGCCCTGCCGCGCGACGCCCAGGAGGCGGAGATGCAATGGTTCATCGACGCCGCAGCACCCTTCTCGGGGATGGAGATCAAGGTCGTCTCGGAAACCATCACCACGCATGAATACGAAGCGCAGGTGCTGGCCCCGGCGTTTACCGCCATCACCGGCATCAAGGTCACGCATGACCTGATCGGCGAAGGCGACGTGGTCGAAAAGCTGCAGACGCAGATGCAGTCGGGCCAGAACATCTACGACGGCTACATCAACGACTCGGACCTGATCGGCACCCACTGGCGCTATCAGCAGGTGCGCAACCTGACCGACTGGATGTCGGGCGAAGGCGCCGATGTGACCTCGCCCACGCTGGACCTGGACGATTTCATCGGCCTCAGCTTCACCACCGGGCCGGATGGCAAGGTCTACCAGCTGCCGACCCAGCAGTTCGCGAACCTCTACTGGTTCCGCTACGACTGGTTCAACGATCCCAAGAACCAGGAAGACTTCAAGGCCGCCTATGGCTACGACCTCGGTGTTCCGGTCAACTGGTCGGCCTATGAGGACATCGCCGAGTTCTTTACCGGCCGCGACCTGTCGCACATGGGTGTCGATGGCGAGATCTTCGGCAACATGGACTACGGCAAGAAGGACCCCAGCCTTGGCTGGCGCTACACCGATGCGTGGATGTCCATGGCTGGCATGGGAGACGTCGGTGAACCCAACGGCCTGCCGGTCGACGAATGGGGCATTCGCGTCAACGACCAGAGCCAGCCTGTCGGCTCCTGCGTTGCGCGCGGTGGTGCCACCAATGCCCCGGCGGCGGTCTATGCCGTGACCAAGGCGATCGAGTGGCTGGAGAAATACACGCCGCCCGCCGCCGCTGGCATGACCTTCTCCGAGGCCGGCCCGATCCCGGCGCAGGGCAATATCGCCCAGCAGATGTTCTGGTACACCGCCTTCACCGCCGACACGGTCAAGCCCGGCCTGCCGGTGATGAACGAGGATGGCACGCCCAAGTGGCGCATGGCGCCCTCGCCGCATGGTGTCTACTGGAAAGAAGGCCAGAAGGTTGGTTACCAGGACGCCGGTTCCTGGACGCTCATGAAGTCGACCCCGGTCGACCGTGCCAAGGCGGCCTGGCTCTATGCCCAGTTCGTCACCTCCAAGACTGTGGACGTCAAGAAGTCCCACGTCGGCCTGACCTTCATCCGCGAGTCCACCGTGCAGCACGACAGCTTTACAGATCGTGCCGACAAGCTGGGCGGCCTGGTGGAGTTCTACCGCTCGCCCGCGCGCGTGGCTTGGTCGCCGACCGGCACCAACGTGCCGGACTACCCCAAGCTGGCACAGCTGTGGTGGCAGAACATCGGTGACGCCATGTCCGGTGCCAAGACGCCGCAAGAGGCGCTGGACGCCCTGTGCGCCGACCAGGAACGCGTGCTTGAGCGTCTGGAACGTGCCGGTATCCAGGGTGACATCGGTCCCAAGCTGAACGACGAGCGTGACGCCGAATACTGGTTCGACCAGCCCGGCGCGCCCTTCGCCAAGCTGGACGACGAAGACGAAGAGCCCAAGACCGTCAGCTACGACGAGCTGATCAAGTCCTGGCAATAAGCCTTCCTCCCCGGTCGGGGCCCTTCGGGGCCTCGACCACCCCTTGTTTTCCCCCCATACTCGGCGCTGCGACAGCGCAACCTGAAATCGCTTTGAGGAGAGGCGGTCATGACCCATATTCTGGCCATCGATCAGGGCACGACATCCACCCGCGCCATCGTCTTCGATCCTTCCATGTCTGTCGTCGCCTCGGCGCAAGAGGAATTCCCCCAGCATTATCCGGCCTCCGGCTGGGTGGAACATGATCCGGCGGATCTCTGGGCCACCACTGCGGCCACCTGCCGCGCTGCGATCGAAAAGGCGGGCGGGGCAGCGATCGCCGCCATCGGCATCACCAACCAGCGCGAAACCACGCTGGTCTGGGACCGCAAGACCGGCAAGCCCATCCACAATGCGATTGTCTGGCAGGACCGGCGCACCGCCGACCTGTGCCGTCGCCTGAAGGATGAAGGGTTCGAGGACGCGGTGACGGACCGAACGGGGCTCTTGCTCGATCCCTATTTCAGCGGCACCAAGCTGGCCTGGCTGCTGGAAAACGTGGATGGCGCCCGCGCCCGTGCCGAGGCCGGAGACCTTTTGTTCGGCACCGTCGATACCTGGCTGGTCTGGAACCTGACCGGCGGCGCGGTGCATGTGACCGACGCCACTAATGCCGCGCGCACCATGCTCTATGACATCCGCAAGGGCAGCTGGTCACAGACGATCTGTGACCGGCTGGGGATCCCCATGTCGATGCTGCCAGAGGTCCGTGATAGCGCCGCCGATTTCGGTCAGACCCGACCGGACCTGTTTGGTCGCCCGATCCCGATCCTGGGCATCGCCGGCGATCAGCAGGCGGCCACGGTGGGGCAGGCCTGTTTCGCGCCGGGCATGTTGAAATCCACATATGGCACGGGCTGTTTTGCCCTGATCAACACCGGCGATACGCCGGTCCGTTCGCAAAATCGCCTGCTGACGACCATCGCCTACCAGCTGGACGGCAAGCCGACCTACGCCCTCGAAGGCTCGATCTTTATCGCCGGGGCGGTGGTGCAATGGCTGCGGGACGGGCTGAAGATCATCCGCGAGGCGAAAGAGACGCAGCCGCTGGCCGAAGGCGCAGATGATGCGCAGAACGTGGTCCTGGTGCCGGCCTTTACCGGGCTGGGCGCGCCCTATTGGAATGCCGAATGCCGGGGCGCGGTCTTTGGCCTGACCCGGAATTCCGGCCCGGCAGAGCTTGCCCGCGCCGCGCTGGAAAGCGTCGGGTACCAGACCCGTGACCTGCTGGCTGCCATGCAGGCGGACATGGGCGGGGTCAGCGATGCCGTCCTCAGGGTGGACGGGGGTATGAGCGCCTCGGACTTTGCCATGCAGTTCCTGTCGGACATCATCGGCGCGCGGGTCGACCGGCCCAAGGTGCTGGAAACAACGGCGCTGGGGGCGGCATGGCTGGCCGGTCAACGCGCCGGGATCTACCCGGAACAGGCCGAGTTCGCGGCGGGCTGGGCGCTGGAGAAGAGCTTTGTCCCGGCGATGGACGAGGCCACGCGCCAGGACAAATACGCGGCCTGGCAACGCGCAGTCGAGGCCACGATGCGTTTTTGAGAACGTGCTTGGCGGGGCTGTCGGGACGGCCCCGCCAAGCCGTCAGGGCAGGCGGCCTCAGGCGTCGCCTTCGTCCAGGACCGCGCTGTCGCGGTCGGCCATCTGGGCCAGCTTGATCTGCATCAGTACCGACATTTCGTCGTAGTTCGTCCATTCATCGACGATGCGGCCGTTCTTGATATGGAAATGGCTCATGCCCATGATCTGCACCCGCTTGCCGGTGGGCGCGCCGATCTCTTCCATCACGCCCCAGCCGAGGTGATGCCCCTCGATCAGCCAGCGCACGGCAACCTTGGTTCCGCCTTCCTCGCAGGGGACCGAACAGATGTGCTGCGGCATGTAGAACCCGTCCGGCACGGTGGCATAGAGGCCGACCGTCTGGTGCGTGACGGCGCCGTGGCCGTAGAGTTCCTTCATCAGGGGGCCGTGGTACTGGACCGTGGGGGCATAGACCTCGCGGATCTTGCCGAACATGCGCTTGTTGTGGATCTCGTGCAGCCACTCCAGTACCTCGCGTTCGAGGTCGGTATTGGCGATCTCGGTGTCAGGGGCGGTCTCGGGCGGGTACTGGCCGATCAGGCGGCGGTTTTCGCCCATGTCGACGGCCAGCAGCCCCTTTTCAAAGTAGGGCCGGGCGAGGTTTTCGGCGTAGGCCTGGGCGTCCAGCCCGATCTGTTTCACCTGCGCCATGCTGTCGACCACCAGCCATTCGCGGTAGATCATGTTCTCGTAGATCATGCAGTCGGCGATGGTGCGCGCGACAAATGTGCGGCCCGTGGGCTTGCCGTAGATGCCGGGCTGGGTGTGCCGCCCGGTGCCGGTGACGAGGTGCGAGGTGTAAAAGCCATCGTCCTCGTTGCCGTTCCAGATCACCTGGGTGGCCATGCCGCGGCGTTCGGGCAGCATGAACATCCGCTTGATGGTGTCATGGACCACATCCTCGCGGTTATAGATCGTGCCGGTGGCGTGGTAGACGACGCAGTTATGCGTGTAGTGGGTATAGATCAGCCCCACGTCGCGCTCGTCCCAGATGCGGTGCGTGCAGCGGACGATGTAATCCACGATGTCGGTATAGATCGGGTCGAAACCCCGCATCGGTTGCGCGCGGTCGCGGCCTTCGGGGACGATGTCGACAAAGTCGCGCCGCTCGACCTGCAGCACGGATGCCGGGTTGGTCTTGCCCGGGGGCGTGTCCTTGCCCCTGGGTGCCGTTTCGCTTGCGGGCTGGTCCTTCGTGGCCATGTCTCTGTCCTGACGTTGCGGTTTCACTTGCGCGGAATGAAGCATGCAATGCATACGATTGCAAGTCTCACGTCACTCCAGCCCGGCGCCCCGGCGGAAATGGCTCTGCAGGCGGTCCAGGACGTCCACGCCCATCTGCATCAGCAGGTCCAGGATATCGAGCGGTACCCAGTTTTCGCGAATCAGGCCCTGGTGGTGCAGGTAGAAATCCATCACCCGCATCATCACCGGGCGTCCCGTGGCCGCGAGACCGAGGAAATCCGGGCCGTCATGCGTGGCGAAGACGCTGGGCCAGCCGCCGGTCACCGAGTAGGGGCCGTCGCCCACGCGGATATAGTGGCCACCCTTGTGCCGGGCCTTCAGTTCGGCGATTTCATCCCATTGCCCACCGCCCTTGCGACCGGGAAAGGCGCGGCGGAACGGCAGCTGATGATAATCCACAAAACCCTGCAGGCCGCGCGTCGTGCCGATGCCCGACGGCCCGTACCACATCATCATGGGGTGCCAGTGGTCCTTTTGCGGCATGGTCAGCAGGCCCTCGCGCCCGCGTTTCCCAAAGTCGTCGTAGGCCGCCAAAGTGCCTTGCATGGCAAGGGTTTGCGCGATGCTGGACGCGCCTTCTTCCGGGTCCTGCGGGGTGAATATCAGGCCGTCCCCGGTGATCGGTCCGGGCCACATGCCCTCTGTTCCCAGGCTGGGCGCCAATGGCCAGAACCCGGCTTGCCGGATCACGTCCAGCACGTCCCACAGGCAGTTTGTCTGGACGATCTTGCCGTCACGCACCTCGTGCACCTCGCCGTAGCGTAGGTAGATGGGGCGCCCGGTGGCGGGAATGGTCAGCCAGTCTTTCCGGAAGGTGCCACAGTAATGGCCCATCATGGCGACATAGGTGCGCCCCTCGTACTCTCCGCCCATTACGATGAGGTCCCGCCGTTCCAGGTCGGGCAGGGCGGCCATCAGGGGCCGCCAGAGCGAATCGGTTAGGAAGTCCAACCCCACGCCCTCGTTTATCGGATGGGCGGCGCGCACCTCGACCTCGGGGTGGTAGAGCGCGGCTAGCCGGGCGCCCAGATCGGCCTGTCCGCTTTCGCAAAGTGCGGACAGATCCTTGTGCAGGCTGCGTTTCAGTGCGGTGATGTCAGTGGTCATCCTGGTCTCCCTTTGTGGGCATTCTGGCGTTTGCAGGAAATTATTGCAATCGTATTCATGAATTGCTACGGTAAGGTGGTTCCGGGCCATTGTCCGGGGCGACGCAAGGCAAATGACCATGACAAGCGCGCAACCCCGGGCGGAAAAGAGGCCGGGGTAGAAATCGGGAGGCTGTCCGGGTGGCCGGAGGGCGCGCGCAGTTCCAACGGGAGAGATCGGAATGAAGTTCAATGTTAGGGCAACGGTCGCCGCGGGTGCACTGATTGCATCGGCGGGTGGCGCCTGGGCCGACTGCGGCATCGAGAGCGGATCGGTCCGCATTCTGTCGAATGACTTCGACGCGCTGCACGCGGTGGCCGACTGGGCCGCGAAATGTGCCAACGACAAGGTCGAGGTGACGAAGAACCACACCGAGGAACACAAGAACATCCAGGTGCCGGCGCTGACGACCAATCCGGCCAGCTACACCGTCGCCGTTGTCGCCACAAACTCCATCGTGCCGCTGCTCAGCGACGGTCTGATCCGACCCCTGGACGAATACGTCGAGAAATGGGGCGGCCAGCTGCAGGACAGCCAGAAGATCGTCGTCGACGGCAAGATCATGGCAATCGCCTTCATGGCCAATGCCCAGCACATGTTCTACCGCGAAGACCTGCTGAAGGAACACGGCATCCCCGTGCCCACCAGCTACGCCGAGATGTTCGCCGCCGCCGAAAAGCTGCGCGAAGCGGGCGTCATGGAGACGCCGATTTCCTCGAACTACATGCCCGGCTGGAACATCGCAGCCGAGTTCGTGAACAACTACCTTGCCACCGGCAATGACTTCTTCGTGCCCGGCAGCGCCGAACTGGCGATCGACAACGAGGATGGTCTTCTCGTTCTCAACAACATGAAGAAGATGCTGGACTACATGAGCCAGGACTGGGCCACCTTCGACAGCAACGCGCAGAAGCCGCTGTGGGAAGCGGGCGAGGCGGCGCTGTCGATCTCCTGGGGGTCGCGTGCCGGGGCCTACATCGCCAATGACAACCCGGCGCCGGAAATCGCGGCCAATACCGCCTTTGCTGCGGCGCCCACGATCGGGGAGTACAGTATTCCCTCGGCGGCGCTCTGGTGGGACGGGTTCACCATCGCCAAGAACATCTCGGACGAGGATGCCGAGGCGTCGTTCCGTGCGATGATGAACGGCCTGTCGCAGGACATGCTGGCGGCCAACATGGATGCGGCGGTCTGGCTGATCGACGGCTATGAGCCGACACCGGCCGCCACTGGCGTGATCGCCGACCTGCAGGCCGGCGCGCGGCCCTACCCAATGTTGCCCTACATGGGCCTGCTGCACACCGCATTGGGTGACAACCTGGCAGAGTTCCTGCAGGGCAAGGAAAGTGCCGAACAGGCGCTGGCCGATGTGACAGCGGCCTATACCACCGCCGCCACCGAAGCCGGCTTCCTGAACTAGGGGCGGTCCGGCCGGGGTCGCCGCAGGGCGGCCCCACTCACCCCAATCAGCGGAACGGATGACCTCGTGCCCCTGGCGGGCGCGACAAGGGGGAAGTCATGCCTCACAAGACGTTCATGGCCTTTATCTGGCCGTCACTCCTGGCGATGGTGTTGTTCATCGCGCTGCCGATCCTTTCGGTGGGCTACCAGTCGCTTTTCATCGAGCACAAACAGATCCTGATCGAGGCCGAGACCTGCGGGCCGTTCGGCTGCAACAAGGAAGTCACCGTCGACGTCGAGGCGATGGCCGACCTGCGGGCCGAACAACCGGCTGGCCGGTTCAACGGGCTGGGCACCTATACCAACGCCAGCCACCTTGCCTTCGACGAGATCGGCGAGATCTTTGCCACCAGCGAGAATTTCGGCGAGATCCGCAACCGGATCATGAACCTGCCGTTCTACAAGGCGCTGATCTTTACCCTGGCCTATACCTTCATCGTGACGCCGCTGGTGATCATCCTGGGCTTCATCATCGCGGTGGTGGTCAACTCCATCCCCAAGCTGCTCAAAGGGCCGGTGATCTTCTTCTCGCTGCTGCCGATGCTGGTGACGCCGCTGGTCGGCTCGCTGGTGCTGTTCTGGATGATCGACAGCCGGGGCATCATCGGGGCGGGGTTGCAGGCACTGTTCGGCGATCCCACCCTGTCGCTCAAGGCCTCTCCGACGCTGACCTGGATCACGCTGTTCGTCTACGGTGTCTGGCATTCGGCGCCCTTTGCCTTTGTCGTCTTCTACGCCGGTTTGCAGACGGTGCCTCAGGATACGCTGGAATCGGCCATGGTGGACGGGGCCAGCCGGTGGGAGCGGGTGCGTTTCGTGACCATTCCATACCTGATGCCGCTGGCGACCTTCATCGCGCTGATGCAGTTGATGGACAATTTCCGCATCTTCGAGCCGATCATCGGTTTCTCGGCCGCGGCCAGTGCCACCTCGCTCAGCTACCTGATCTACAACGACCTTCGCGCCGCTGAATCGCCGCTCTTCGGCTCGGCCGCGGCGACCTCGATGCTGACCATCGTCGGCGTGATCATCCTGCTGTTGCCGGTGCTGCGCCGCAACTGGCGCGAATTCAACCGCAAGACCTGAGGGAGGGCCGGACATGTCCAATCTTGCCAACAAGAAACCGCCATCTCTGGTGGCCCTGTCGACGGTCTTCGTACTGTTCTGGCTGGTGGTTGCCGCCTTTCCCTTCCTCTGGACGATGTGGGGTTCCTTCAAGGTCGAGGGCGACTTCTTTTCCCGCGCCGACTGGATGAACGCGATCACGGGGCCGGTGACGGAACGCCAGCATGGCGGGCCCTTCACGCTGGACGGGTATCGCGGCGCCTGGATCGAACAGGAATTCTGGCGCGCGGTGCTCAACACCGGCATCGTCGTCTTCTTCACCGTGGTGATCTCGCTGACGCTGGGCACGCTGGGCGGCTATGCGCTTGCACGGTCGGGGTTCAAGTACACCTTCTGGCTCTTGATGGCCGCGCTGGTGTTCCGGGCGATGCCGCATGTGACGCTGGTGTCGGGCTACCTGCTGCCCTTCTTCCAAATGAACATCTGGGGTTACCTGCCCACAACGATCATCGTGCTGGTGGCGATCAATCAGCCCTTCACCCTGTGGATGCTGCACAGTTTCTTCCTCTCGATCCCCAAGGATCTGGACGAGGCGGCGATGGTCGATGGCTGCACGCGCTTCCAGGCGTTCCGCCTGGCGATCATCCCGGTCATGTGGCCGGGCGTGGTGACGACGGGGCTGTTCAGCTTCCTGCTGGCCTACAATGACTTCACCGTCACCTCGATGCTGCTCACGCAGGAAAACGCGACGATGATCCCCAAGATCAACTCGTTCCTGGGGTCCACCCAGGAAGAGGGCAAGGTGATGTACGCCGTCGCCGCCGTCGTCTCGGCCATCGTGCCGCTCTTCGTGCTCATCCTGTTCTTCCAACGCCAGATCGTCAGCGGCCTGACCGCCGGCGCCGTCAAGGGATAAGGGGCTTTTCAAATGGCCAGACTGCAACTCAAGAACGTGAACAAGCGCTGGGGGTCCTTCGTCGGCGTGGACAATTTCGACCTCGACATCGCGGACCAGGAATTTCTTGTTCTGCTGGGGCCTTCGGGCTGCGGCAAGTCCACCACCATGCGGATGATCGCCGGGCTGGAGGATGTGACCGACGGCGAGATCTGGCTGGGCGACCGGGTGGTGAACAACCTCGAACCCAAGGATCGCGACATCTCGATGGTGTTCCAGTCCTACGGGCTTTACCCGAACCTCAGCGTCTACGAGAACATCCGTTTTCCGCTGCGCGTCCGCAAAGTGCCCAAGGAACAGCATCACGAGATGGTCATGAAGGCCATCGACATGGTCGAACTCAACGATTTCATGGACCGCCGTCCCGCCGAACTGTCGGGTGGTCAGCGTCAGCGCGTGGCTCTGGGCCGGGCGATCGTTCGCAAACCCACGGTCTTCCTGATGGATGAGCCGCTGTCGAACCTGGACGCCAAGCTGCGGGTCAGCACGCGGGCGCAGATCAAGAACCTGCAGTCCAAACTGAAGACGACGACAGTCTACGTCACCCATGACCAGATCGAGGCCATGACGCTGGCCGACCGCGTGGTCGTCATGAACAAGGGCAAGATCCAGCAGGTCGGCACGCCCACGGACATCTACGACAACCCGGCCAATACCTTCGTCGCCAGCTTTATCGGATCCCCGGCGATGAACCTGGTGGAAGGCCGGCTGGAAAACGGCGTCTTCCAGGGGGATGGCATCCGGGTCGAGGGCCTGCCCGCCGGTTCGTCCGGCAATGTCACCCTGGGGTTCCGGGCCGAGGACGCGGAAATCGTGGACGGCGCGGGCGAGATTTCGGCACCGATGTATTCCATCGAACTCCTGGGCGAGGCGTCGATGATCACCTGGCGGCTGGGCGGATCGCTTGTCTCGATCAAGACCAACAAGGAATACCGGGCCGAGATCGGCGATACGGTGAACGCCCGCATTCCCGCCGGGATCTGCCACCTTTTCGACACCGCGAGCGGAGAAAGGATCGCACAATAATGACCCCCGAGGAACAGGCCGAGGCGACCCGCCAGGTCATCATCCGCATGGAAGAGGCGCTGGGCGCCAATTCCAACGACATGGGCAGCCATTTCCACGAGGACTTCCGCTGGATGGGCAACCAGGGTTGCGGCACGAAACCGGGGCTGGATGCCTTTCGCCGCAACTGGCAGCTGCCGCTGCGCGCTGCCTTTACCGAGCGGGAGTACAAGACCGAGAAATTCATCTGTGAAGGCGACTGGGCGTCTTGCTTTGGCCATATCGAGGCGACCCATTCCGGGACCTTCATGGGTATCGCGCCCACCGGCAAGCGGGTGACGATCCCCTACATGGATTTCTGGAAAGTGACCGAGGGGCGTATCGCCGACAACTGGGTGTCGGTCGATTTCGCCGCTGTCCTGGCCCAGCTGGGCCGGGATGTATTCGACGGGCAGGGCTGGGAGCATTTTGACGACGGTACGCTCACGCCGCCCAGTGCAGAGAAGGAAACGACATGACCATCACCTATCTCAAGCGCGGCAAACCCGAGGCCGACCGCGCCGAAGACGACGCAAAAACCGCGGCTGTGGTGGCCTCGACGCTCAAGGATATCGAGACGCGCGGCGACGCGGCAGTGCGCGAACTGGCGGTGAAATTCGACAAGTACGACCGTGAGAGCTATCGCCTGAGCGAGGCCGAGATCGAGGCGATCATTGCCAAGGTCAGCCCTCAGGATCTCGAAGACATCAAGTTCGCCCAGGAGCAGGTGAAAAACTTTGCCCAGGCACAGCGCGACTCGATGCTCGACATCGAGGTCGAGACGCTGCCCGGCGTGATCCTGGGCCACAAGAACATCCCGGTGCAATCGGTGGGCTGCTACGTGCCCGGCGGCAAGTTCCCGATGGTCGCCTCGGCGCATATGTCGGTGGCGACGGCCAAGGTGGCCGGCGTGCCGCGCATCGTCGCCTGCACCCCGCCCTTCAACGGCGAGCCGAACCCCGGCGTGATCGCCGCCATGCACCTGGGCGGAGCGGATGAGATCTATGTGCTGGGCGGGATCCAGGCGGTCGGCGCGATGGCGCTGGGCACCGAGAGCATCGCGCCGGTGCACCTGTTGGTCGGCCCCGGCAACGCCTTTGTCGCCGAGGCCAAGCGCCAGCTGTTCGGGCGCGTCGGCATCGACCTCTTCGCTGGCCCGACAGAGACGATGGTGATCGCCGACGAGAGCGCCGCCGACGCGGAACTCTGTGCGACGGACCTGCTGGGCCAGGCCGAACATGGCTACAACAGCCCCTGTGTCCTGATCACCAACTCCGAAAAGCTGGCACGGGACACCTTGACCGAGATCGACCGCATCCTCGAGATCCTGCCCACCGCCGGCACCGCGAAAGTGTCTTGGGAGGATTACGGCGAGGTCATCGTCTGCGACACCTATGACGAGATGCTGCAGGTGGCTGACGAGATCGCCAGCGAGCACGTCCAGGTGATGACCGACCGCGACGACTGGTTCCTCGACAACATGACCTGTTACGGCGCGCTTTTCCTTGGTCCGCGAACGAACGTGGCCAACGGCGACAAGGTGATCGGCACCAACCACACCCTGCCGACCAAGAAGGCGGGCCGCTATACCGGTGGGCTATGGGTGGGCAAGTACCTGAAAACCCACAGCTATCAGAAGGTCCTGACCGATGAGGCCGCGGCCCGCATCGGCGCCTATGGTTCGCGGCTCTGCCTGCTTGAGGGGTTTGTCGGTCACGCGGAACAATGCAACGTACGTGTGCGCCGCTACGGTGGGGTGAACGTGCCCTACGGGGCGCCCGCGCAACTGGCGGAAGCGGCGGAATGACCCTGCCGCGCACACCTTCCCTGCGCCTCGACGGCAAGCGCGCGCTGGTGACTGGTGCCTCTTCGGGCATCGGTCAAGCCTGCGCCGTGGCGCTGGCCGAGGCCGGCGCGCATGTCATTTGCACGGCGCGCGGGGCGGACCGCCTGAACGAGACCGTGGCCGAGATGCAGGCCGAGGGCTGGAGCGCCGCGGCCTTGCCGTTGGACATTGCCGATCTGGATGTGATGCGGGACGCGCTGTCTGGGCAGCGGCTCGACGTGATGGTCAACTCCGCCGGTCTCGCCCGCCACGGCCCGGCGATGGAGACCACGCCCGAGGACTACGATGCCGTCATGGGCGTCAACCTGCGCGCGGCCTACTTCCTGTCAGTGGCGGCGGCCAAGGCCATGCCCGAGACCGGCGGCTCGATCATCCATATCAGCAGCCAGATGGGCCATGTGGGCGGCATCGACCGGGCGGTCTATTGCGCGTCGAAACACGGGCTAGAAGGCATGATCAAGGCGATGGCGATCGAGTGGGGCAAGCGCCGCATCCGCATCAACTCGATCTGCCCCACCTTCATCCGTACGCCGCTGACCGCCCAGACCTTCGACAACCCCGAGCGCGCCGCCTGGATCGAGGAAAAGATCAAGCTGGGCCGCGTCGGCGAGGTCGAGGACATCATGGGGGCGGTGCTTTATCTGGCCTCCGATGCCTCGGCTCTGGTAACCGGCACCTCCATGTTGATTGACGGAGGCTGGACGGCGGACTGATGACGAATGAACGGGTGACATCGATACAGGTGGCGCGCCGCGCCGGGGTAAGCCAGTCGGCGGTAAGCAGGGTCTTCACGCCCGGGGCCAGCGTGTCCAAGGCGACGCGGGAAAAGGTGTTGCAGGCGGCGGAGGAGCTGGGCTATCGGCCCAACGTCCTGGCGCGTGCGATGATCACCGGCCGGTCGCGTATCATCGGCCTGGTCGTTGCCTACCTTGAGAACCAGTTCTACCCCGAGGTCGTCGAACGCCTCTCCGTTGCGCTTCAGAAAGAGGGCTACCACGTCCTTGTCTTCATGTCCTCGCCCACGGTGGGCGACGTGCAGGACGTGATGCGCGAAATCCTGGATTATCAGGTCGACGGCATCGTCCTGGCCTCCGTCTCGATGTCGTCGGTCCTGGCTGCCCGGTGCCGGGATCATGGAATTCCGGTGGTGCTGTTCAACCGCGAACAGGATGAATCCGGGATGTCGTCGGTCACCACGGACAACTACCAGGGAGGGCGGGCGATTGCCGCCCATTTCGCGGCCGCCGGACATCAGAAGATCGGCTATATCGCTGGCCTCGAAGAAGCCACGACACAGCGCGACCGCGAGGCGGGATTCCGCGACGGGCTGGAAGAAGCCGGGTTGACGTTGACGGCGCGCGAACTGGGCAACTTCGAATACGCTCAGACCCGGGCCGCGGCGCTGGAGATGTTCGCGGGGCGCGACTACCCGGACGCGGTTTTCGTCTGTAACGACCACATGGCCTTTGCCGCGATGGACGTGATCCGTTTCAAGCTGGGCCTGCGGGTCCCCGAGGACGTGGCGGTGGCGGGTTTCGACGACGTGCCCATCGCCGCCTGGCCCGCCTATGACCTGACCAGCTTTCGCCAGCCCATCAATCGCATGATCGCGCAGACGGTGAAGATCCTTCTGCGCAGGATCGAGGACCGCGAAACCCCGCCCGAGCGCATCACGCTGGACGGAGAGTTGAAGTTGCGCGGCTCGACAAGGAACATTGGAGCAACCTGAATGCGCGGATTTGATCCCAAGTGGCAGGATGTACCGCATTTCATCATCGGCATCACCAAGGAAATCTGGGAGGATCGAGAGATCGGCTCGCTGCGGCATCGCTATGCGCCGGGGTTGATCGTTCGTTCTCCGGCCTCTGTCGTTGTGGACAATTCCAACGTCATTGCGGCGACAATGGCGACGCTGGCTGAATTCCCCGACCGGGAATTGCTGGGTGAGGATGTGATCTGGTGCGAGGATTCCGAGGGGGCGACGGAAACATCGGATGCCTTCCTGTCGTCTCACCGGCTGATCTGCACCGCCACCCACAGCCATCCCGGCATGTACGGCACGCCCACGGGGCGGCGGGTGACCTATCGCATCCTGGCCGATTGCGCGATCCGCGACGACGCGGTCTATGACGAATGGCTGGTGCGGGACCAATCCGCCATCGTGGCCCAGGTGGGGTTCGACGTGGTCGACTGGACCCGAGACCTGATCGCGCGAGAGGGCGGCCCGGAGACCTGCGTTCCGCCGATGACCCCGGCGACGGATGTGGCCGGCCCCTATGACCGGAAGGGCAACCAGAATGAATGGGGCCAACGCTACGCCGACGTGATCTCGGCGATCATGGCTGCGGACATGAACGTGATCCCGCGCGCCTACGATCGTGGCGTGAACCTGCACTACCCCGGCGGCCAGGACGGCCTGGGCTGGGCCGATGCGGATCGGTTCTGGATGGGGCTGCGGGCCGCTTTTCCGACGGCCACGTTCAAGATCGAACATGTGGTGGGCCGCCAAGACCCGCTGATGCCGCCGCGCGCCGCCGTCAGGTGGAGCCTGCACGGCAGACACTCCGGCTGGGGCCGCTTTGGCCGGCCCACGGGGGCCGAGGTCTACATCATGGGCATCAGTCACGCGGACTTCGGGCCCTACGCGGGCAGCGGCACATGGGGCGAACCGACGATCCGCCGCGAATTCACCCTGATTGACGAAACCGCGATCTGGAAACAGATCCTCTTGCAGACCGGAGCACATGAATGAAGGGGTTTTCCGACAAGTTCAGCGACCTTCCCGATTACATCCTGAAAATCACCAAGGAGATCTGGGAAGACCGCGGGCTGGCCACGCTGCACCATTACTATGGCCGCGACATCCCCATGCGCTTTCCCTCGGGCCTTGTGACGGGCAATGCTGGCGTGATCGACGGCACGCTGGCGACCCTGGCCGAGTTCCCCGACCGGCAGTTGCTGGGCGAGGACGTGATCTGGTCCGAAGGGCCGGAAGAGGGGCGTTACCTGTCCTCGCACCGGCTGGTGACCTCGGGCACACATACCGGCCACGGGGCCTTTGGCGCGCCCACGGGGCGCAGCTTTACCATCCGCGCTATTGCCGATTGTGCCGCCAAGGGGGACGTGATCGACGATGAATGGCTGATCCGCGACGTGGGCGGCATAGCGCGCCAGCTTGGCTGGGAGCCGGCGGACTACGCGCGCCACCAGATCCAGGCCGAGGGCGGACCCGATGCCTGCCAGCGTCCCTTTCATCCCGGCCACGATGTCCAGGGCCCCTATACCGGGCGTGGCAATGACAACGAATGGGGCGCCCGGCTGTCCGATATCCTGACACGGATGATGGACAAGGATTTCACCGTCATCCGGCAGGAATACGACCGTGCGGTGCGCACCGAACATTGGGGCGCGCGCGGAGGCTGGTCCTATGACTTTGCCGAGACGGACTGGAT
The DNA here is from genome assembly GCF_900101505.1 of Antarctobacter albus. Lineage (GTDB taxonomy): Bacteria > Pseudomonadota > Alphaproteobacteria > Rhodobacterales > Rhodobacteraceae > Antarctobacter > Antarctobacter albus. The sequence continues at coordinate 113,580 of NZ_FMZI01000005.1, read as the reverse complement.
GCGCCTGCGGTCGTCCTTTCCGACCGCGACATTCGAGATCCATCACCAGATCGGCCGGTCGGACCCCGGAACGCCCAACCGCGCCGCGGTGCGCTGGTCGCTGACCGGCAAGCATTCTGGAAACGGATTTTTCGGGGCGCCCACCGGGGCCGAGGTGCACGTGATGGGCGTCACCCATGCCGAATGGGGCGAATGGGGCCTGCGCCGGGAATTCACCCTGATCGACGAGGTCGCCATCTGGAAACAGATCCTGCTGCATCAGGGGCAGGTCTGATGATCGCACTTGCGCGACAATTGCGGCCCCTGCACGGGTTCCTCGCCAGCCGTCGTGCGCGGCGGCTGAACAATCGCCCGCCCGGGGCGCTGAACATGTCTCACTAGATTTGTTCAACCCGCCCCGCCGGACAGCGCGTGGCAACCAGAGAAAGACCCACATGACACCGCAAGACATGAACGCCCGCATCGTCCGCTACGGCGAGTTGCAGCCCTGCAAGACCGCCTTCATCGACGCCCATACACCGGGTTCGAACCAGAAGGAGAACTTTACCATCATCGGCGGCGGCGTGTCCGAGTCGCCGGATCAGCACGTGCACATCACCATTCCGCACGGGTTCAACATCGGTGCGGCGGGGCAGCCGCCGAAGTGCCGCAACTCGATGCACAACCACCGCACGGCAGAGGTGTTCTTCATCCTCTCCGGGCGCTGGCGCTTCTTCTGGGGCGAAAAGGGCGACGCGGGCGAGGTGATCCTCGAAGAGGGGGATATCTTCAACATTCCGACCAACATCTTCCGCGGGTTCGAGAACATCGGTACCGATTACGGGATGATCATGGCGATCCTCGGCGGCGACGATGCCGGTGGTGGCGTGATCTGGGCGCCGCATGTGATCGAGGACGCCAAGGATCACGGGCTGATCCTGGGCGAGAACGGCAAGCTGTACGACAGCAAGAAGGGCGAGAGCCTGCCCGAGGGCGTGAACCCCATGCCGCTGCTGACCAAGGAAGAACTGGCCAAGGTCGATTGTCCGACGACGTCGGATGTGATCGGCGGCTACGTCCGGCGTTATCTCGACATGGTGGCGCTGGCCAATGACGGTGCGGTCAAGGTCATCGGCGAAACCGGCATCATCCGCGACAAGCCGGGGTTCGAGGTCGATTTCCTGACCCGCGCCAACGCGACAGAGGAAAAACACGCCCATGACAAGCCTTCCGTCCTGATGCCGGTCAAGGGGCACTGGCGGGTCGACTGGGAGGGCGGCAGCGCGATCCTGGCACCCGGTGACACCATGAGCGTACCGGAAAACCTGGCCCATTCGGCGGTGCCCTCGATGACCGGAGAGGCCGCGATGTACCATGTGATCGCCACCGACGATCCTGCGGGCCAGACCTGGCAGGGCTGACCGTCGATGCGGGTGGTCTTTGCCTTTGTCCTGTTTGTGGGGCTGTCCTGGGCGGTGTCGGACATTCTGTCCGGTCGTGTCCGGGATGCGCTTCTCGGGCTGGCCATCGCCCTGGTCAGCGGCGGGCTTCTCTGGCGCGATCTGCGCGACCCGGAAAAATCGCGCAAGGGCGGAGAGCAGGCAAGGATCACTTTCACCTTTGAACCGGGTGATGGGATCGGACCGCCGGGCACCTATGCCCAGATCGATACCTACCGGCGGGCTGCCTGGTCCGTCTCGCTCGATCGGGCGCCGCGGCGCGAGGACATGGACATGTACGGCGTCCTGCGCCGGGGTTGGGTCTGGCTGGGTGCCGACGGTCTGCCGCAGCGCGTGCGCGTCGACGGTGGCATGACCCGGGAAAGCTGGCCGGTGCTGCAAGCCGTGCCTTTGAACAAGGAACTGAAACCATGAGCATTCTTACCACGCATGTCGGGTCACTGCCGCGCACTCAAAAGGTCGTGGATTACATCTTTGCCAGGGAAAACGGGCAGGACTACGACGCCGGGGCCTTCGATGCCGCCATGACCGAGGCGGTTCTGGACACCGTGCGCAAGCAGGCCGAGGCAGGGATCGACATCGTCTCGGACGGCGAGACGTCGAAGATCAGCTACGCGACCTACGTCAAGGACCGCTACACCGGCTTTGACGGCGACAGCCCGCGCAACGCGCCCGCCGACCTGAAACTGTTTCCCTCATTCCTCAAGCGCATCGCCGACGACGGCGGCACACCGCAATACGCCCGCCCGATGTGCGTCGGAGAGGTGAAATCGAAAGGCCAGGGCGAGCTGGAAAAGGACATCGCCAACCTTCAGGCCGCGATGGCTGCGCATGGGGTCGAGCGGGGGTTCATGAACGCGGCCTCGCCCGGGGTGATCTCCTTGTTCCTTCAGAACGACTATTACAAGTCGCGCGAGGCCTACCTGGCCGCGCTCGCCGATGCGATGAAGGCGGAATACGAGACGATTGTCGCCTCGGGCCTCGACCTGCAACTGGATTGCCCGGACCTGGCCCTGTCGCGGCACATGCTGTTCACCGATCTCAGCGATGCGGAATTCGTCAAGGTGGCTGCCGCCCATGTCGAGGCGCTGAACCACGCGCTGGCCGATGTGCCCGAGGAGAAGGTGCGCATCCATATCTGCTGGGGCAACTACGAGGGGCCGCATGTCTGCGACATTCCGATGGCGCAGATGTTCGACACGCTGATGTCGGCCAAGGCGCGATACGTCCTGTTCGAGACCTCGAACCCACGCCACGGCCATGAATGGACCGTGTTCCGCGACCGCAAGGGCGACATTCCCGAAGGCAAGGTTCTTGTGCCCGGGGTGGTGGATACGACCACCAACTTCGTCGAGCACCCCGACCTGGTGGCGCAGCGCATCCAGCGATTTGTCGATATCGTCGGCGCCGACCGTGTGATCGCCGGGTCCGATTGCGGCTTTGGCACCTTCGCTGGCTTCGGCGCGGTGGATCCCGACATCGCCTATGCCAAGCTCTCGGCGCTGGCCGAGGGGGCAAAGCGCGTCTCATGACCCCGCTTGTCCTGCTGCCGGGCATGATGTGTGATGCACGGCTCTTTGCGCCGCAGATCGCCGCGTTGTCCGGCAACCGAGCGGTTCATTGTGCGCCGATCGGCGCGCATGACACGATGCAGGCACTGGCGGCAGAGGTGCTGACCCATGCCCCGCCGCGCTTTGCGCTGGCGGGGCTCAGCATGGGGGGCATCGTTGCGATGGAGGTGCTGCGGCAGGCGCCCGACCGTGTGGCGGGCCTTGCTCTGCTCGACACCAATCCCAAGGCGGAGCTGGACGAGGTGCGCGCCCGTCGCGTTCCGCAGATGGACAAGGTGCGGGCCGGGCACCTCGACGCGGTGATGCGCGACGAGATGAAACCGAATTACTTGACCGAAGGCCCACGCCGGCCCGAGATCCTCGATCTCTGCATGGAGATGGCGCTGTCACTGGGGCCCGAGGTCTTTCTCAACCAGTCGCGGGCCTTGGCGGATCGTCCGGACCAACAGGAGGTGCTGCGCGCCTACATTGGCCCGGCTCTGGTGCTCTGTGGACGCGACGATGCGCTGTGCCCCGTGGCGCGGCACGAGTTGATGCAGGAATTGATCCCCGGCAGCACCCTGCGCGTGATCGAGAATGCCGGGCACCTGCCCACCCTGGAAAGACCCGATGAAACCAATGCCGCCCTGGCGGCCTGGCTGGAGAAATGTGATGGATGACACCCTTCTGGCGCTTCTGCGCAGCGTCGACACCCCCACCGTCTGCAACGCCATCGAGGTGGCCCAGGGTAAGCGCGGCTTCAACGGGTTCACGCGTGGCACGATGCTGTGCTCGGACCCAGAGGGCGGCGCGATGGTGGGCTACGCGGTGACCGCAAAGATTTCCGCCCTCGCCCCGCCAGAGGAACCGGCGGACGTGATCCGCGCGCGCCGGATGGCCTATTACAAGGCGATGGCCGAGGGACCGAAGCCCTCTGTCGCGGTGGTCGAGGACGTGGATTTCCCGAACTGCATCGGGGCCTATTGGGGCGAGGTCAACACGACGGTTCACAAGGGCTTTGGCATGTCCGGGGCGCTGACCAACGGGGTGATGCGCGACCTGGGCGACCTGGCGCCGGGTTTCCCGGTGGTGGCGGGCTCTGTCGGGCCAAGCCACGGATTCGTGCATGTGACCGAGCTGGATACCCCGGTCGAGATCTTCGGCCTGACGGTGAACCCCGGCGATCTGGTCCATGCGGACCGGCACGGTGCGCTGGTGATCCCTGCGGATATCGTCACCCGGATCGGCGCGGCGATTGAAAAGATGCAGAATACGGAACATCTTGTTCTTGGCCCCGCGCGCGAAGAGGGGTTCGATTTCGCCAAGTTCGAGGCGGCCTGGGCCGCCTTCGAGAAAGCGCGGACCTGACGTGCCTGCGTCGAGTCCCTGTGACCTGAGCATTGCCGAGGCCGGCGCCGCACTGCGCAATGGTGGCCTGACCTCGGTGGCGCTGACCTGTGCGCATCTGGACCGCATCACCGCGCGCGACGGCGCGATTGGCGCCTTTGTGCATGTCGCCGGGGCCGAGGCGCTGGCGGCGGCAGAACTGGCGGACAGGGATCTGGCCGAAGGCAGGGACCGGGGGCCGATGCATGGCATTCCCTTTGCGGTCAAGGACATCATCGACGTGGCGGGCTGGCCGATCCGATGGGGATCGCGGGCGCAGGCGGGTCGGATCGCCACCGAAACCGCCCCGGCGGTCGCGGCGCTAATGGCGGCGGGCGCGGTGCCACTGGGGGTCGTGGGCACCTATGAAATGGCGACCGTCGGCCCGGATGGCTCCGCCTTGGGCCGCCCGCCGGTCAACCCCTGGAGCAGGGACCACATCACCGGTGGCTCGTCGTCAGGCTCTGCGGCGGCTGTGGCGGCGGGACTGGTGCGTATCGCGCTGGGGACGGACACCGGCGGATCGGTGCGCAGCCCTTCGGCCTATTGCGGCGTGGTCGGGTTGAAACCCACCTATGACGCGGTTTCGCGCAAGGGCGTGATGCCGCTCTCCCCCTCGCTCGACTGTGTCGGTCCGCTTGCGCGCTGCGTCGGCGACGCTGCGCTGGCCTTCGCTGCGCTGACCGGCGGCGACTGGCAGGCAGGGGGCATCGACGGGCTGTCGCTGGCCTATGGCCGTGGCTGGGCCATCGACGATGCGGCGCATCCTGCGTTGCTGCCGCTTCTTGATGACGCGGCCTCGGTGCTCAGCCTTTGCGGCGCAAGGATCACTCCGGTTGTTTTGCCAGACTATGCCCCGGTCGAGTCGGCGGGTTCGGATATCCTGCTTGCCGAAGGCTGGGCGGCGCATGGTGCGACGGTCGAGGCCAACCCCGAGGCCATCGGCGACATGGCCCGCGCCAGCCTGTGCGGCGGCAAACTGGTGCCCCCGGAGAGGCTTGCCAAGGCGCGCGCCAGTGTGGCGCCGCTGACCGAGGCGCTGGATGCCGTCTTCGCACAACACGCCGCGCTGATCCTGCCCACCACGCTGGCCCCCGCGCCGCCCTTTTCCGCCTTCGCGGCGGGCCAAGCCGTCTGGACAGCGATGCGCACGATCCCTTTCAACATGACCGGCCATCCGGCGCTGTCGGTGCCGATGGGCTTTGCCGATGACTTGCCGCTGGGCCTGCAGATCGTCGGGCCGAAAGGCGGCGAGGCCACCATCCTGCGGATCGGCGCCGCCTTCGAGGCGGCGACCGATCACTCTGTTCTTCAGCCGCTGCTGGCCTGAAGTCGGTCAAGCCGCAGCTGCGCGGCGCGGCGGTGGCCGTCCAGGCCCTCGCTTGCGCTCTGGCGGACGGCGGGCGGGGCCACCTGGCGGACGCCCTCGGGCTCCATCCATTGATGCGTCGCTACCTTGACATAGGCGCCCACCCATAGCCCGCCGGTGTAGCGCCCCGCGGCCATCGTCGGCAGCGTGTGGTTGGTGCCGCAGCATTTGTCCGAATAGACCACGCTGGCCATTTCGCCAATGAAAAGAGAGCCGTAGTTGCGCAGTTTCAGGGCAAACGCCTTTGGATCGGCGGTATGGACCTGCAGGTGCTCGGCGGCGATGTAATCCGAATAGGCGATCATCGCGGCCTCGTCCGCGCAGACCGCGATCTCACCATAGTCGTCCCAGGCCTGCCGGGCGGTGTCTGCGGTTGCCAGCTCTTCCAGCTGTCGGGCCACTTCGGCCTCGACCCTCTCGGCCAGAGCCGCATCGGTGGTGATCAGGCCGACGCGCGTGCGCACGTCATGTTCGGCCTGCGCCAGCAGATCGGTGGCGATCATCGCCGCGTCGCCAGTGCTGTCGGCCAGCGTGTAGATCTCGGACGGGCCGGCCAGCTGGTCGATGCCGATGGGGCCAAAGACCTGGCGCTTGGCTTCGTTGACGAAGGCATTGCCGGGGCCGACGATCTTGTTCACCGCCGGGACCGTCTCGGTGCCATACGCCATCGCCGCGATCGCCTGCGCGCCGCCGATGCGAAAGATCCGGTCCGCTCCGGACAGGTGGCATCCTGCGATCATGGCGGGATGGGCGTTGGGCGGCAGGCAGGCGATGATCTCGTCCACGCCGGCCACCTTGGCCGGGACGATGGTCATCACCGGCGCCGAAAGCAGCGGGTAGCGCCCGCCGGGCACGTAACACCCCACCCGTTCCAGCGGAATGATCCGGTGGCCCAGGTGTACGCCGTCGCGGATCTCGACCTCGAGCGGCAGCATCGTGGCAAGCTGTGCCTCGGCAAATTTGGTTACGTTTGCAATCGCAAATTCCGTATCCGCGCGGGTCTGCGAATCGAGGGTCTTCAGCGCCTCTTCCCGCTCTGCCTCGGTGACTTCGAAGGCGGTCAGATCGCTCTTGTCGAACCGGGCGGCGAAGTCGGCGACAGCGGCGTCGCCGCGCGCTTTAACGTCTGATAATACGTCGGAAACAGTGTTTTGAATGTCCGATGTTCCGCTTTCGGATGAAAGCCTTGGCGCACGGAGCAAGGTGACGCCATCGACCGGAGGTTGCGAGGTGGGCACAGTCTGTCCTTTCATGTTCAGGAGCATGGTCTATGCGGGTGCATTTTAAGGGTGTCGATGATTTTTGCAAACGTATTCGTTTCTGCGCGACGCTGTCCTGACCTGCGCTGTCGGTCCGGCGCAGGGTGGTGGGGCTTGAGCGGGCGGTGAGGGGGTCAGTCGCCGTTCCCGGCGTCGTCCTGCCTTGTCAGGTCGTCGGTCATGCGCTCCAGCGCATCGAGCAGGTCTGCAATCCGTTCCGCGCTCAGCTTTGCCTCGATCTCTGCGTAGATCTTGGCGCTGACCAGCCCGGCCTCGTGCAGCAGTGCGTCGCCCGCTTCGGTCAGGCGGACCAGTGTTCGGCGCCTGTCGTTCTTGTCCCGCCCCTGGGTGATCAGGCCGCGTGACTCCAGCGATTTCAGGATGCGCGTCAGCGATGGTGCCAGGACACAGGCGGCGCGGGCCAGCTGTGTGGCGTCGATCTCCTCGGCTTCCTGCACGACGCGCAGCACGCGCCATTGCTGCTCTGTCACGTCGATGTCGCGCAGCATCGGGCGGAATCTCTCCATCACCGCCTCGCGGGCCCGCAAGAGCGCGATGGGCAACGTGCGTTGCGTTGCTGACAGCGGAAAATCGTCTCTGGATCGGGTCATCGAAGTCTCCTGTTGACAGGCAGATTATTATTTAACATGTTAAGTGTCAAAGGGGGAGTCGCAGCATGCCGCATCTGAAGCTTGAATATTCGCCGGGTCTTGAGGCGCTGGCCAACATACAGGCGCTCTGTGATGTCCTGCACGCGGCGATGTCGGCCGCAGGCGTCTTTCCGCTGGCGGGGATCCGGGTGCGGGCGCATCGTTGCGACGCGGCATCCGTGGCGGACCGCCACCCGGACAATCATTTCCTGGCGATGGAGCTGTCGGTTGGTGCCGGGCGCAGCAAGCCGGTCCTGGCAGAGGCCGGGGAGGCTGTCTTTGCCGTCGCCCGAGATACGCTGGCGGACTTGCTGGACAGTCCGCATTTCGCCTTGTCGCTGGAAATCCGGGAGATCGACCCGGATCTGAGCTGGAAAGCCAATCCCATACACGCCCGCCTGAAGGCGGAAAGCTGAGAGGACGTCATGAGTGACCTGACCCAAAACCTGGCCAAGGCCGAAGCGGCGCTGTCGCGGTTCAAGCGCGAGGGTGTTCTGAACCATATCGGGGGCGAACAGCGCATGGCTGCCTCCGGCGCGACTTTCGAAACGATTTCTCCTGTCGACGGTGGCACGCTGGCACCGGTCGCCAAGGGTGGGGCGGAAGACGTGGATGCCGCGGTGCGCGCCGCGACCACGGCGTTTGATGAATGGCGCGATATGCCCGGCAAGGCCCGGCGCGAGATCCTGCACAATGTTGCCGACGGCATCGTCTCCCGGGCCGAGGAAATCGCCCTGGTCGAGAGTATGGACACCGGGCAGGCGATCCGCTTCATGTCCAAGGCCGCGATCCGCGGAGCCGAGAACTTTCGCTTTTTCGCCGACAAGGCGCCCGAGGCGCGCGACGGGCAGACGCTTTATGCGCCGGGCCAGATGAACGTCACCTCGCGCCGGTCGATTGGCCCGGTGGGTGTGATCACGCCGTGGAACACGCCCTTCATGCTGTCCACCTGGAAGATCGCCCCGGCGCTGGCGGCGGGTTGTACCGTGGTTCAGAAACCGGCCGAGTTTTCGCCCATGTCGGCGAAACTGCTGGTCGAGATCGCCGAGGAGGCGGGGCTGCCGCCGGGCGTGCTGAACGTGGTGAACGGCATGGGCGAGGATGCGGGCAGGGCGCTGACCGAACATCCCGGCATCAAGGCGATTGCCTTTGTCGGCGAAAGCCGGACCGGCTCGATGATCATGCGGCAGGGCTCGGAGACGCTGAAGCGCGTGCATTTCGAACTGGGCGGCAAGAACCCGGTGATCGTCTTCGACGATGCGGATATCGAACGCGCCGTGGATGCGGCGGTCTTCATGATCTACTCGCTGAACGGCGAACGCTGCACCTCGTCCTCGCGCCTGCTGGTGCAGGACACGATCTATGACGAGGTCTGCGCCCGAGTGGCCGAGCGCGCCTCGAAGATCAAGGTGGGCCACCCGCTGGACCCCGAAACCGTGGTCGGCCCGTTGATCCACCCGGTGCACGAGAAGAAGGTGCTGAGCTACTTCGACAAGGCCCGCGAGGACGGGGCCACGGTCGCCGCCGGTGGCGTCAAGGTGGGGGATGAGGGCTGTTACGTCGCGCCGACCCTGTTCACCAATGCCAACAACGACATGGCCGTGGCGCGCGAGGAGATTTTCGGCCCGGTCCTGACCGCGATCCCTTTCAAGGACGAGGCAGAGGCGATGCAGATCGCCAATGACACGGAGTATGGCCTGACGGCATACCTCTGGACCTCGGACCTGTCGCGCGCGCTGCGGATGACGCAGAGGCTGGAAGCGGGCATGATGTGGGTAAACTCGGAGAACATCCGCCACCTGCCGACACCCTTCGGTGGGGTCAAGGCATCCGGCATCGGCCGCGACGGCGGCGACTGGTCCTTTGATTTCTACATGGAGACGGTCAACGTCAGCTTTGCAACCGAGGCGCACAAGATCCCGAAACTGGGGGGCTGAGGCGGCCCTTGGGGCCGTCTGGGGTATTTCGACCAAGAAGAAGCATGGGGGGCTGCGCGGGCCAGAGCGCGCGCGGCCGGAGGAGGAAGAGATGGGAGAGCTGGTACTGGCCGCAAAGGCGACCCACGTGCCGACCATGTTGATGTCCGAGCAGGAAGGTGCGCTGAAAGGCTGCCGCCAGCAGGCCATCGACGGGCACCGCGAGATCGGCCGCCGCGCCCGCGAGGCCGGGGCGGACACCTTCGTGGTGCTGGACACGCACTGGATGGTGAACGCGGGCTATCACGTCAACGCGCTGCCGCATTTCAAGGGCTGTTATGCCAGCCACGAGTTCCCGCAGTTCATCCGCGACATGGACTATGAATATGATGGCAACCCGGCCCTTGGCGACCTGATCGCGGACTACGCGACGGCGGAGGGGACGCATACGCTGAGCCACCAGGTCGAGAGCCTGGACCTGGAATATGGCACGCTGGTGCCGATGCGGTTCATGAATGCGGACCGCGCGCTGAAGGTGGTCTCGGTCTCCGCCATGTGCCAGGTGCATTCGCACGAGAGCTCTCGAAAGGTGGGGGTGGGCATCCGCAAGGCCATCGAGGCGAGCGATTCAAAGGTGGCGCTGATCGCCTCCGGCTCGCTCTCGCATCACATCTGGCCGACCGAGATCTATGCCGAGAACAATGGCACTTTCACCATCTCGAAGGAGTTCAACCGGCAGGTGGACCTGATGGTGCTGGACATGTGGAAGCGCGGCGACATCGAGACCTTTCTGAAGATCCTGCCCGACTACGCCGAACACTGCGACGGCGAGGGCAACATGCACGACACCGTGATGCTGATGGCGGCGCTGGGCTGGGATGCCTATCGCGGTCGCGGTGAGCTGATCGGCGAATATTTTCCCAGCTCCGGAACGGGGCAGGCCAATGTTGTCTTTGACCTGGAGGGCGCGTGATGCCGATCCCCGAACCGAACCTCTACCCGCCGTTCAACATCGTACGGCTGAGCCATGTCGAATACGGCGTGACGGATCTTGCCGCCAGCCGGGCGTTCTACGTCGACACGCTGGGCCTGCAAGTGACGGAGGAGACGCCGGAGACCCTGTGCCTGCGCGCGATGGAGGAGCGCGGCCATCATTGCATGGTGCTGCGCAAGGCGGACGAGGCCTCGGTGCGGTACCTGTCCTACAAGGTCTATTCGGAAGAGGACCTGGACCGCGCCCATGACTGGTTTGTCTCCGAGGGGCATTCGGTGGCATGGGTGGAACGGTCGCACCAGGGGCGGACGCTGCGCACGCATGATTGTTTCGGTGCGCCGATGGAATTCTACTTCCGCATGGACCGGCTGCCGCCGATCCACCAGCAGTACCGGCTTTACAATGGGGTCAAGCCGCTCAGGATCGACCATTTCAACTGTTTCGCGCCGGACGTGGACAAGGCGGTTGCTTTCTACGGGCGGCTGGGATTCCGGGTGACGGAATATACCGAGGACGACGTCAGCAAGAAGCTCTGGGCGGCCTGGATGCACCGCAAGGGGGGCGTGCATGACGTGGCCTTTACCAATGGCACCGGGCCGCGCCTGCATCACACCGCCTTCTGGGTGCCGACGCCCTTGAACATCATCGACCTGCTGGACCTGATGTCGACCACTGGCTATCTCGACAATATCGAACGCGGGCCGGGGCGGCACGGGATTTCCAATGCCTTCTTCCTGTATATCCGTGACCCGGACGGGCACCGGATCGAGATCTATTGTTCCGATTACCAGACGGTCGATCCAGACCTGGAGCCGATCCGCTGGGACCTGAAGGACCCGCAGCGCCAGACCCTTTGGGGGGCACCGGCACCCAGGAGTTGGTTCGAGGAAGGATCGGTTTTCGAAGGCGTGGAGCCGGTCGAGGCTGTGCTGAAGGCGACGCCGATCGTGGCGCCTTGAGCCGTTGCCTGGCGGACGCGCCTGCGGCGCGGCAGGTCAAGCGCGCTGGCGCGCGCCGTTGGGGGCTCTGCCCCCGCCCTGCGGGCGTCCCCGGAGGTATTTTTTGCCCAAAGAAACACGGGTCGAGGATGAGTGGAGAGAGTGATGGACTGGGATGAGTTTGCGGCCTGGGGGGCGAAGGCGGCGGAATTCGGCGCCGAGTATCACAAGGGGGTGCGGGAGCGGCCGGTGCGGCCGGCCGTGGCGCCCGGGAGTTTTGCCGACCGGCTGGCGCCTGTCCCGCCCGAGGCGGGCGAGGAGATGGGCGCGATCTGGGAGGATTTCGAGCGCATCGTGCCCGAAGGGCTGACTCACTGGCAGCACCCGCGGTTCTTTGCCTATTTCCCGGCCAATGCGGCGCCGGTGTCCATGCTGGCCGAGATGCTGGTGAGCGTGCTCGCCCCGCAATGCATGCTTTGGCAGACCTCTCCGGTGGCGACCGAGATGGAAGGGGTGATGATCGACTGGCTGCGCCAGGCGCTGGGACTGCCCGAGGGGTTTTCCGGCGTGATTCAGGATTCCGCCTCGTCGGCGACCCTGTCGGCTGTGCTGACCATGCGCGAGAGGGCGACCGGCTGGACCGGCAACCGCGAGGGGCTGTCGGGCAAGGGGCAGTTGCGGATCTATTGTTCGGACCAGGTGCACAGTTCGATCGACCGGGCCTGCTGGGTGGCGGGGGTCGGGCAGGAGAACCTGGTCAAGCTGCCGACACGGGGCGCGCCCGCGTTTTCCGTGGATGCCGAGGCTCTGCGCGCGCGCATCGCCGAGGACAGGGCCGCCGGCCATGTGCCCGCCGGGATCATTGCCGTGACCGGGGCCACCGGCGTGGGGGCCTGGGATCATCTGCCGGAACTGGTGGAGATCGCGCGGGACGAGGGGCTGTACCTGCATCTGGATGCGGCCTGGGCCGGGTCGGCGATGATCTGCCCGGAGTTCCGGGCGCAGTTCTGGGAAGCTGTGGAGGGCTGTGACAGCATCGTCTTCAATCCGCACAAGTGGCTGGGCGCGCAGTTCGATTGTTCGGTGCAGTTCCTGCGCGATCCGAAACAGCAGATCGACACGCTCAAGATCGAGCCCGAGTACCTCAAGACCTCCCATGCGGAGGTGGTCAACTACTCGGAGTGGACAATCCCCCTGGGCCGGCGGTTCCGGGCGCTCAAGCTGTGGTTCCTGATCCGGTACTACGGGCTGGAGGGCCTGCGGGCGCGCCTCCGCAACCATGTGGCCTGGGCCGGGGCGCTTTGCGAGGAGCTGCGGCGGGACGGGTTCGAGATCGTGACCGAGCCGATCCTGTCGCTGTTCACCTTCCGGGGGCCGGGCGATGATGCCGCCCAGCAGGCGCTGGTGGATGCGATCAACGCCGACGGGCGGATCTATGTCACGCAAGGCATGCACGCGGGCCGCAAGGTGATCCGCTTTCAGGTGGGGCAGTTCGACTGCACCCGGGATGACGTGATGATGGCCGGCACGGTCATCCGGGAACTGGCAGGGGACAGATCATGATGACACCGCATTTCGTGAGTTACAGCCACGCGGGCAAACCGGGCTACGGCTTGCATACGGAGGAGGGGGTGATCGACCTTTCCTCGGCCAACCCGCAATACCCGACCCTGCGCGAGGTGATCGCGGCGGACGCGCTGAAGGAGATCTTCATGCAGGCGGCAGGACGCGCGGCGGATCTGCCGCTGGAGGCGGTGGTGCTGGAGCCGCCGATCCCGGCGCCGGACAAGATCATCTGCGTCGGCGTCAACTACCCGGACCGCAATGCCGAGTACAAGGACGGCCAGGCGGCGCCATCGAAGCCCTCCTTGTTCATCCGTTTCCCGGGGTCCTTCGTGGGGCACGGGGCCAACCTGGTGCGGCCGCCCGAGAGCGAACAGCTGGACTACGAAGGCGAGATCGTTCTGGTCATCGGCAAGGGCGGGCGGCGGATTCCGCGCGATGAGGCTTATGACCATGTCGCCGCGCTGACGCTGTGCAACGAGGGGACGATCCGGGACTGGGTGCGCCACGCCAAGTTCAACGTCACGCAGGGCAAGAACTGGGACCGCTCGGGCGCGATCGGCCCCTGGCTGGTGCCCTTCACCAATGCGGCGCAGCTGGACGACATCGCGCTGGAGTGCCGCGTGAACGGCGAGGTTCGGCAGCAGGACCGGACTTCGCGGATGATCTATGATTTCCGCTACATCATCAATTACGTCTCGACCTTCTGCACCCTGGTGCCGGGCGATGTGCTGGTCTGCGGCACGCCCACCGGGGCGGGTGCGCGGCTGGACCCGCCGGTCTGGCTGAAACCGGGCGACGTGATCGAGGTCGAGGCCGAGGGCATCGGCGTGTTGCGCAACGGGGTGGAGGACGAAGCGTGACCGAGGACGAGATCCACGCCGCGGCGCGAGCCCTGGTGCGGGCAGAGGCCTCGGGCGAACAGATCGGGCTCTTGTCGCTGGCGCATCCCGGCATGACGATGGACGAGGCCTATGCCGTTCAGGCCGCCTATGTCACCGCGCGCCTGGCAGAGGGGCGCCGGCAGGTGGGCTGGAAGATCGGCCTGACCTCGCGCGCGATGCAGGATGCCCTGGGGATCGACACGCCGGACAGCGGCGTCTTGCTGGACGACATGGTCTTCGAGAGCGGCGGTGTCGTGCCCAAGGGGCGGTTCATCCAGCCCCGGGTGGAGGCGGAGATCGCCTTTGTCATGAAGGCGCCGTTGCAGGGCGCGGTGACACGGGAAGAGGTGGTCGCGGCCACGGACCATGTCTGCGCCTCGCTGGAAATCCTCGATACGCGCATATTGCGCATGGATCCGCAGACGGGCCGGACGCGCAGCGTCTGCGACACCATCGCGGACAACGCGGCCAACGCGGGCATCGTCCTGGGAGAGACGAAGGTGAACCCCCGGCTTGTGGACCTGCGCTGGACCGGGGCCATCGTGACCCGCGACGGCGCGGTCGAGGAGACGGGGCTGGGCGCCGGGGTGCTGAACGATCCGGTCATGGGGATCGTCTGGCTGGCGGAACGGCTGGCGGGCTATGGCCAGGGGATCGAGGCCGGGCAGGTGGTCCTGTCCGGCTCCTTCATCCGGCCCGTGGAATGCCCGCCCGGCTGCATGGTAGAGGCCGATTTCGGCGACTTCGGGATGGTGTCGATCAGTTTCGAGTGAGGTGTAGCCGGGCCGGCGGGACGGGACTGTTTGCGGCTTTGCCGCAAAGACGCCCGCCCGCCGACCCTTTGGACAGCCTGCGCGTGTCTTGCGTTTCCGGAGACGCCAGACGCCAAGCTGCGTGCCGGTCCGCCGCAGGCGGTCCGTCACTCTGCCGGTTCGATCCGCATTTCCTGGCGCAGTTTGCCGGTGGCGCGGTCGAAGATCAGGATGCGGTCGTCCGCCGTGATCACCGCGTACCAGTCGGTGCCTTGCGTGTAGGCGCTGGCGGTGGTGCCGTCGGGCAGGGTGATGACCTCTGGCAGCGGGGCGCGTGCATTGCTATAGCGGTGCCAGATCAGGCCGAGGATCCCGATGATCCCGGCAATCATCACCGCCGTCAGAACCGTGACCAGAATGCGCAGAAAGCGCAGCGAGGGCGGCTCGGGCAGATCGTCTTCGGGATCGGGAGAGGCCATGACCATCCTTCGTATCGTGATTTCGGCGGATCCGCCGGTGCGTCTTGATAAGGCGCTGGCGCGCGATGTGCCAGAGGCGGCGGCCTTGTCGCGCACGCGCTTGGGCCGGCTGATCGTCGAAGGTTCCGTCAGCCGCGGCGGTGTCCCCGTGACCGATCCCAAGGCGCGGGTCGCGGAAGGGGACGAGATTGAGATCGTCGTGCCCGAGGCGCAGGAGTATGACGTTGTCGCCCAGGACATCCCGCTGACGGTGCTTTGGGAAGACGAGGATCTGATCGTCGTCGACAAGCCCGCCGGGATGGTGGTGCACCCTGCACCCGGATCACCGGACGGGACGCTTGTGAATGCGCTTCTGCATCACTTTGGCGGTGCGCTGTCCGGGGTGGGGGGCGAAAAGCGGCCGGGCATCGTTCACCGGATCGACAAGGACACCAGCGGCTTGCTGGTGGTGGCGAAATCCGATCGGGCGCATCACGGTCTGGCCGCGCAATTCGAGAAACATACCGTGCGGCGGGCCTACCTGGCCCTGGCCCACGGTGTGCCAGATCTGGCCGATCCGCGGCTGTTGAACACGCGGGGCGTCTCCGTCGGGGGCGAGGGCGGCGTGACCATCACCAGCGGGCTGGCGCGGCACAAGACCGACCGCCAGCGGCAGGCGGTCTATTTCGATGGGCAGGGGCGGCACGCGATCACCCATGTGAAACTGCTTGAGCGGTTTGGCTCTCCGCCCAGCGTCAGCCTGGTGGAATGCCGGCTGGAGACCGGGCGCACGCACCAGATCCGCGTCCACATGGCCCATGCGGGCCATGCGCTGATCGGCGACCCGGTTTATGGCGGGCGGCGGAAACTGTCGGAAAAGGCGCTGGGCGCGGCCTATGATCTGGCAAGGGGCTTTGACCGGCAGGCGCTGCACGCGGCGGAACTGGGGTTCGACCACCCGGTGACGGGCGAGGCGCTGATGTTCCACAGCGATCTGCCAGAGGACATGGCGGGCCTGCTGGCCGCGCTGCGCGCCCTCTGAGACACTTGGCGGACCGGAGCGCCGCTGTCATCATTGCATCGGGCCGTGGAGGAGACGCCGATGCATTACCAGCTACTTTATTGCGACGAGGCGGGCGAAAGCCATTGGCGCAAGGTCGACGTGCCTCTATCCGAACAGGTCTTTGCGCCGCCGGCGCAGGATATCCTGGTCTCTGCGCCTGATGCGGCGCAGGCCATGATCTGGCTGCGGCTGGAAGCCGGTTGGAACGAGCCCATCCATTCAACGCCCAAACGCCAATTGTTGATCTGTCTTTCGGGCGGGATCCGAGTCACCGCCAGTGACGGTGAGGCGCGGGATTTCGGGCCGGGCGATTGCTGGCGGATGGAGGATACATCCGGCAAGGGGCACCACACATGCGTGACCGGCACGGGCGCGTTCGAATGCGTAATAGTGCAGTTCGACTGAGGCTCAGGTCCTGCCCGTGATCAAGAGCCAGAGGCAAAGCGCGCTTTCGGCCAGGATGCAGACCAGGTAGGCGGGCTGGAAGGCCTCTGACAGCAGCGGGGCGGTCAGGCGCAGCAGGCTGCCGGTGAGGTAGACGAGGCCCGCCGCCGCGATGCCGAGCGCGATGATCCGAGGCGTGGCGCCCAGCGACAGCAGGCGCGCCATCAAAAGGCTGTTCACGCCGAAGAGGATCAGCCCGATGTCATAGCCCAGGGCGTGCATCTCTGTCATGTGGACGGCCATGCGCGGCAAGTCCGCCAGCAGGGCAGGGGCGCTGGCCAGGACGATCAGGCTGGCGCCGATCAGCACCGCCTGTCCCAGCCGAAAGACCATCGCCGCGCGGGCCAGCCCCTCGGCCCTGTCACGCAGCATGGCGAAGAACAGCAGCGCCAAAGCGATATCCGCGAGCAGCATGACGACGTCCGCCAGAAGGCTCAGCCGGAACTGCGGCAGGTTTGCGCCGATGGCCGCTGCGATTTCTTGCGGTGAGCCGGCAAGCAGGGGGCCACGCAGGGCGATCTCTGCGGTCAGGCCACTAAGGATGATCACGAGGTAGAGCGCACCGGCTGTGCGGACATGAACAGGCGAGGGAGCGAGGGCTTGCATGGTGGCGTCTTTCTTGCAGATGGACGGATGTGCCCTGCTATCCCATGCGAATAGATTTGATTATCCGCGTATTTTGCACTATAATCATGCGTAAACGTATATGTTTCAACTCATCAGGAACCGAGCACGTCTCTGTGACGCTATGACATAATGGATGACGTCGTCACCTATCGAGCTTAACTGCGCTAACGCTAACGGATGCGGGACTTGAACTATTCGGTTCAGGTTCCTACCTGATGTTAAAGCCCGTAACATGCGGGTCCGAACGGAGGGAACAGACAAGATGTCGAACTATGCAAATCTCCCGGCGCCCTCGCCGGAAGCGGGTCTGAGCCGCTACCTCCAGGAAATCCGGAAGTTCCCGCTTCTGGAGCCGGAAGAGGAATACATGCTGGCCAAGCGCTGGGTCGAGAACGAGGACACCGAGGCCGCACACAAGATGGTCACCTCGCACCTGCGCCTGGCGGCCAAGATCGCGATGGGCTACCGCGGTTATGGCCTGCCCCAGGCCGAGGTGATCTCCGAGGCCAACGTGGGCCTGATGCAGGCGGTGAAACGCTTTGATCCGGAAAAGGGCTTCCGGCTGGCCACCTACGCGATGTGGTGGATCCGCGCCTCGATCCAGGAATACATCCTGCGGTCCTGGAGCCTTGTCAAACTGGGCACGACCAGCGCGCAGAAAAAGCTGTTCTTCAACCTGCGCAAGGCCAAGAGCCGCATCGGCGCGCTGGAAGACGGCGACCTGCGGCCCGAACATGTCGAGAAGATCGCCACCGACCTTGGTGTGACCGAGGATGAGGTGATCTCGATGAACCGGCGCCTGTCCGGCGGCGATGCCTCGCTGAACGCCACCGTCGGCTCCGAAGGCGAAGGCACGATGCAGTGGCAGGACTGGCTGGAAGACGAGGATGCCGATCAGGCCGAGGATTACGCCGAGCGTGACGAGCTTGAGGCGCGCCGCGCCCTGCTGGCCGAGGCGATGGATGTCCTGAACGACCGGGAAAAGGACATCCTGACCCAGCGCCGGCTGGCGGAATCGGCGGTCACGCTGGAAGAACTGTCCGGCCAGTACGACGTCTCGCGCGAACGTATCCGCCAGATCGAGGTCCGCGCCTTCGAGAAGCTGCAAAAGCGGATGCGCGACCTTGCCAGGGAACAGGGGATGCTGTCGGCTGTCTGAGACGGTTTCTCCCTCCGTTGAACGCGAAAGGCGGGGCAATGCCCCGCCTTTTTCATCTCCGCCGCCCTGTGCGGGGGATCATTTCTGGTAGAGCGGGCCGCGCTTCCAGCCTTCCTCGGCGATGAAACCGGGCAACTGGCTGCTCATCAGGATGCGGTCGCTGTTGATCCGCAGCATGATGTCGGTGGGCGTGTCCAGCAGCGGCGTGAAATCCGTGACCCGCGTGATGTTCATGTAGATCGCCACCAGCTCGGGCAGGTTGGATAGGGCGGAAATATCTGTCACCGGCGTATCCGAAAAGCTGAGCAATTGCAGCGATTGAAGGCCCGCGAGAGGCGAGAGGTCACTGACCTGGCTGCCGGTCAGGAACAGGGTCTGCAGCTTGTTCTTGCCCGCGAGGGCGGAAATATCCCCGATCTGGCTGTTCTTGCCCCTGAGCACCTCCAGGTTATCCGCCGGAGCCAGGGCTGAAATATCCGTCAGGCTGGCGCCTTCCGCCCATAGCTCGCGGAAAGCGGGTCCCAGGATCAGCCCGTCGAGACTGATGATATCCTCGCCGTCGATGTTGAGCAGTTCCAGGGCGGGGGTCGGGCCAAGGCCCGCGAGGTCGGGCAGGGAAACGCCGTTGAACCCCAGGATCTTGAGGTTGATCATCGCGCCGTCGGCCTTGATGTCGTACAGGTCCGGGCCGTTCAGGCGCAAGTTCTCGATCCGGCCCAGCGTCGCCCGGGGCAGATCCGACAGGCCGAGGGAGTCCTTGATCCATAGCCCCCGAAGCGCTGGCAGTCCGTCGAGAAAGGCGAAATTGCTGATCTCATTGTCCTGCAGGCGAAGGGCCTGCAGCGTGGGCAGGTCCAACCCGTCCCAGCGCGCGCCGGGAAGGTCCTGGACCCGTAGGGCGCCAAGGTCCGTCAGCACGTTCAGCGCGGCCAGATCGACGACGAGGGCGGGATCGCCGTTGCCGGCCAGTTCCAGCGACTGCACCCATGTGGCCGCGGCAAGTTTTGACAGCTCGTCCAGTTCCGCGGGGCCAAGAACGATCCTTCTGTCCTCTGGTGAAATGCAACTGTTGCCAATGGGCAGGCAGTCCTGCGCCAAGGCGGTTCCGGCGACGCTTCCTGCAACAATGGAAAGTGCAATGAAAACTCTGCGCAGCATGGATCGGCACCCATCAACCAATGATCTTCAGAGCGGATGCCGTGGCCATCGCCAGAGGTCAATGCGGCGTTTTCAGGCCCCTCCGCTTGGGGTAGGGTTGGCGCTAACAAATCTGGGAGAGAGACATGACCGATCACGTTCGCTGGGGCATTCTGGGCGCGGCGAAATTCGCGCGCGAACACATGGGGCCGGCCATTCACATGGGGCGGCGCGGTCGGCTGGCGGCGCTGGCGACCTCCTCGCCCGACAAGGCCGCGCCCTTTGCCGCGCTAGCGCCGGGGCTGACCGTGCACGACAGCTATGACGCCCTGCTGGCGGACCCCGGGATCGACGCGGTCTACATTCCTCTGCCCAACCACCTGCATGTCGAATGGGCGCTCAAGGCGCTGGAGGCGGGCAAACATGTGCTGGTCGAGAAACCACTGGCGATGACGGCGGCAGAGTTCGACCCGGTGATCGCCAAACGCGACGAAACCGGGCTGCTTGCGGCAGAGGCCTACATGATCGTGCACCATCCGCAGTGGCACAAGGCCAGCCAGTTGTACCAGGAGGGCGCCATCGGCAAGCTGGTGCGGGTCTCGGCGGCCTTTTCCTACGACAACCGCGCCGATGGTCAGAACATCCGCAACCGGCCCGACACCGGCGGCGGCGCGGTGCCGGACATCGGCGTCTACATCTACGGCGCGACGCGTTTCGTGACCGGGGAAGAGCCGGACGAGATCCTCTCGGCCGTGGTCGAGCGCGAAAACGACGTGGACGTCTGGACGCATATCACCGCGCGTTTCCCCTCGTTCCACTATACCGGCGTGGTCTCGATGCGGATGGCGCCCTGGCAAGAGGTGGTCTTTCACGGCGAAGAGGGTGTGATGAAGCTGACCGCGCCCTTCAACGCCGGCGTCTACGGCGAGGCGCGGGTCACGGTACAATCTAAGGACCTGGTCGAGACGGTGCACCGCTTTCCGGCGGACAACCACTATGTCCACCAGGTCGAGGCCTTCAACACCAGCGTCCTGGACAAGGCGCATTACCCCTGTCCGCTGGAGTTCTCGCGCGGCACCCAGGCGATGATCGACATGGTCTGGGCCAAGGAACGGGGTTGATCGGACCTGCCAACCCGCCCGGGGCATTGGTCAGCGCGGCCCGTGTCTCGGGATTTCTTGAATTGATTCTTTTTGTCAACTAATTGCCCGGAAAACAAAATAGCACGCCAGACAGCCTGTCCCTGAAGGTCATCCAGCTGCTCGGACATCACGATGCGAGGGGACAATATGACCGGACCGACTGGGCGCGGGCCTTTCTGCTGGGCACCGACCCGGTGTTCCTGGGCACGCTTCGCATCATTCCCGAGCCAGCCCAGACGCTGCTGTGCAACCAAAGGATCGACGAGGAGCAGCTGGAGCAGCGCAATCCGGTCTCGGTGGCCGATGTCTTCCGGGGCGAATCCTCGGTTGCCGTCAATGGTGGCGCGGCCATCGCGCAAAAGGTCGTCGTCAACGGGATCGAGGAAAGCCTGCTCTCTGTCACCATCGACGCTGCGCGGAAGAACAAGTCCGCCTTTCACCACACCGGCAATATCCTCTTTGACCCGGCGCTGCTGAAATCGGTCGAGGGCAGCGAGGGCATCGGCCCCGCCGACGCCGGGCCGAACGCCCTGGCCGGGGGCCTGGCCGATACCACCAAGGACGCACGCGATTTCCTGGAACCGGGCGAACGTCTTGGCGGGCTGACCTCGCTGCGCGGCGGCAGCAACGGGCAGGGCTTCCGGCGCTTGCTCACCCTGTTCGGACAGGAAGAGCGGTTTGAGTGGCTACTCAGCGGCACCCGCCAGACCGGCGACGATTACAAGGATGGCGACGGCAAGACCGTGGCGGGCACGGAGGCGGACCTGTCGGCCTATGTGCTCAAGTTCTCCTTCACCTCTGACACCCAGGACACCCAGGACACCGGCAGTCGGTCAGCCCAGGCCGGTCCCGGCGGGATTCTCTCAGCCCGTCCCGAGGTGGTCGGGCCGCCCAGCGTCTTTGCCGAGGGGCTGGAGGTGCGGCTGGGCGTCGAGAACCTTTTTGACCAGACCTATGCCAGCCGCAGCGCTGACGACCTTGGCCTTGGCAACGTCGTCCCCCTGAACGAGCCGGGCCGGACGATTTCCCTCACCGCAAACCTGCGGTTCTGAGGCGGAGAGGGCGGCCGATAAGCAGGGCCGCCCTCTGGTTTTCAGAAAAGGCCTGTCGCTGAGGGTCAGAGATCGGCGATGGTGATGACCACCTTGCCGGTCGATTTTCGGCTGCGCAGCAATTCCATCCCTTCGGCGGCCTGCTCCAGCGGCAGGACGTGGCTGATATGCGGTTTCAACCGTCCCTCGCCATGCCAGGCCATCAGCTGCGCCAGCGATCCGGTCAGCACATCGGGCCGGAAGGCCAGGTAGCCGCCCCAGTACAGGCCCATGACCGAAAGGTTCTTGACCATCAGGTGATTGGCCTTGATTTGCGGCACGTCGCCGCTTGCAAAGCCGATGCTCAGCAGGCGCCCCTCGGGGTTGCACGACCGGAAAGCGGCGGTGAACTGGTCGCCGCCCACCGGGTCATAGACCACGTCCGCCCCGCCAAGCGCCTTCATCTCGGCGCGGATGTCGCCGGATTCGGCGTCGATCAGGTGGTCGGCGCCTGCCTGTTTCGCCGCCTCCAGCTTGTCGGCGCCGCGCGCGCAGGCCACGACACGCGCGCCCATCAGCTTGCCGATCTCGACGGCGGTCAGCCCGACGCCACCCGCGGCGCCCAGCACCAGCAGCGTCTCGCCGGGCTGCAGGCGTGCCCGATGATCCAGCGCAAGGTGGCTGGTGCCATAGGCGATCTGGAATCCGGCGGCATCGGTCCATCCCATCGTGTCGGGCAGCTTGACCGCGCGCGCCGCCGAGAAACAGCCGTAGTCCGCAAGCCCGCCCTGGCCGCCAAAGACCGCGACTCGGTCACCCGGCGCAAAGCCTTTGACGTCAGGTGCCGTTGCGTCAACGATTCCCGAAACCTCCATTCCCAGCACGAAAGGCAGGGCCGGCGTGTCCTGATAGGTGCCTTTCTGCATCAGGAGATCCGCAAAATTCAGTCCGCAGGCGGCGATCCTCAGGCGGATTTCACCCTCTGCCGGTTCGGGTATTGCAACATCGCTCAGGCGGGCGGGCGTGTCGTGATCGGTCAGGAAAAAGGCGCGCATTCCATCCTCTGCATATGGTTTTTCAATTGCCTAGCCGAGATTGCCCCTCAGGCAAAGCACCCGCGCCGGGGCCTGCGGCAAAATGAAGTGTAACCGAATGCTTTCCGGTCAAGTTCAACTTTGTCGTGTTTTTCCCCGCTGTGCACCATCAATAGGTGGTTGCGCGACTTGATTTTGAGGACCGTTATGATGTAGCACATTAGGCCATAGACGTGTAGGATGATGCTGGTTCTGGGGGATTTGGGGTACGGTCCCGGCTCATCTGTTCACACCCATAGAACAGGAAGACACAGATGGCGCACCCCGTTGACGTTCACGTCGGCAAACGCATTAGGCACCGTCGCTGGCTCGTCGGCATGACGCAGCAGCAGCTGGCCGAACGCGTTGGCATCAAGTTCCAGCAGATCCAGAAGTACGAGACCGGCGCGAACCGCGTCAGCGCCTCGCGGCTCTGGGACATCGCCGAGGCTCTGGACGTCCCGGTCAGCTTCTTCTTCGAGGGCATCGAAAACGAGAACGCTGCCGAAGAGGGCGCTGCGGAGTCCGTGCCCGCAGACATCATGGGCGACAAGGAAGCCCTGGACCTGGTCCGCTCGTATTACGCGATCCCGGAAAACCAGCGCCGCCGCCTCTTCGAACTGGCGCGCGTCCTGTCCGACGTGGCTTGAGCCCTGCGCGCCGCTGCTGTAGCCCGGAACCGGGTTACAGGAGGGGCGTATGGACCGGATCCCGTCGGAGCTTGCCAAGGAACTGATCGACACGGCGGAGGCCTTGGCCGACGCGGCAGGCAAGGCGATCCTGCCCTTTTTCCGCCAGCGCGGCCTGACAGCCGAAAACAAGGACGCGGGCACCGGGTTCGACCCGGTGACCGCAGCCGACCGCGCCGCCGAACAGGCCATGCGCGCGGTCCTTGCCGACAGGCGCCCCGGCGATGCGATCCTGGGCGAGGAATACGGCACACAGACCGGCACGACCGGTCTCACTTGGGTACTTGACCCGATCGACGGCACACGCGCTTTCCTGGCGGGAACCCCGACATGGGGGGTGCTGATCTCTGTCCGCGACGATACCGGCCCGGTCTACGGCATCATCGCCCAGCCCTATACGCAAGAGCGGTTCCGCGGCGGCCTGTCGCGCGCGGATTTCACGGGGCCGCACGACGCAGGTCCGCTGGCCGTGCGCGGCACGCAGTCCATTGACCAGGCGATCCTTTTCACCACCTTCCCCGAGGTCGGCACGCCCGAGGATCGCGCCGGGTTCGAACGCGTGGCCGCACGGGCGCGACTGGTGCGCTATGGCATGGATTGCTACGCCTACGCGCTGCTGGCAGCGGGCCAGATCGACCTGGTGATCGAGGCGGGGCTGCAAGCCTATGACATCCAGGCGCCCATCGCCGTGATCGAGGCGGCGGGCGGGATCGTCACCAATTGGGAAGGCGGTCCGGTGCATGACGGTGGCCGTGCGCTTGCCGCCGCGACGCCGGAGCTGCACGCCGCGGCGCTGGACCTGCTGCGCACCGCGGGCTAAAAATGGCGCGGGCGGTCACGCGTCCTTCCCTTTTCTGGCGTGCCTCACCCTGTCTCTCATCGAAAAGGGCTTTCGTGAGGGGCTGACATGGCACAATCCACAAATGCACAAACCGAAATCCTGATCCGCAACGCGCGGACCGTCCTGTGCATGGACGACGACAAGCGGGAACTGACCGGCGCCGATATCCTGATCCGCGACGGCGTGATCGCGCAGATCGGGCAGGGGCTGACCACCTCAGGGCGCATCGTCGAGGCGGGCACCTGCGTGGCCACGCCCGGCCTCGTCAACACACACCACCACCTGTACCAGACGCTGACCCGCGCGGTACCGGGCGGGCAGGACGCACTGCTGTTTGGCTGGCTGCAGACGCTCTACCCGATCTGGGCGCGGTTCGGTCCCGAAGAGATGTTTGTCTCGGCCCAGGTGGGGCTGGCGGAACTGGCCCTTTCGGGCTGCACCATGTCCTCGGACCACCTGTATCTCTATCCCAATGGCGCGCGGCTGGACGATACCATCGCCGCGGCGCGCGAGGTGGGGCTGCGGTTTCACCCTACGCGCGGCGCCATGAGCATCGGCGAAAGCGATGGTGGTTTGCCGCCCGATTCTCTGGTGGAACGTGAGGCGGCGATCCTCGACGATTGCATCCGGGTGATCGACGCCTTTCACGACGCATCCGAGGGCGCGATGGTGCGCGTCGGCGTCGCCCCCTGTTCGCCCTTTTCGGTCAGCCGAGAGCTGATGCGCGACGCGGCGATCCTGGCCCGGGACAAGGGCGTGCGCCTGCACACGCACCTGGCTGAAAACGACGAGGATATCGCCTATTCCCAGGCGCAGTTCGGCTGTCGCCCCGGCCAATACGCCGAGGAACTTGGATGGACCGGCGAGGATGTCTGGCACGCCCATTGCGTGAAACTGGACGGGCAGGAGATCGACCTTTTCGCGCGTTCCAAAACCGGCGTCGCCCATTGTCCCTGTTCCAACTGTCGCCTTGGCAGCGGGATTGCCCCGGTGCGCGCGATGCGCGACGCGGGGGTGCGCGTGGGTCTGGGCGTGGATGGATCGGCCAGCAACGACGCAGGCAACCTCGCAGCCGAGGCGCGGCAGGCGATGCTGTTGCAGCGAGTGGCGCGCGGCGCCGACGCCATGAGCGCGCGCGAGGCGTTGTGGATCGCCACGCGCGGCGGGGCACAGGTGCTGGGCCGCGACGATTGCGGCCAGATCGCGGTGGGCAAACGCGCGGATATCGCGCTCTGGGATGTCGGTGGGCTGGAAAGCGCCGGTAGCTGGGATCCGGCGGCGCTGCTTCTGGCCGGACCGCAGCGCGTCCGGTATCTTCTGGTCGAGGG
This sequence comes from Antarctobacter albus, assembly GCF_900101505.1. GTDB lineage: Bacteria > Pseudomonadota > Alphaproteobacteria > Rhodobacterales > Rhodobacteraceae > Antarctobacter > Antarctobacter albus. The sequence goes on along the minus strand of NZ_FMZI01000005.1, from coordinate 87,888 downwards.
CCGGTTGGTGGTCGAGGACGGGCGGATCGTCAGCTTTGACATCGACGCGGCGGTGGCGCGGCAGAACGCGCTGGCGCGCAAGCTGGCCGAGGCGCTTTAGGGGGAAATGACATGCGGCTGGTCTGGATGATGGCACTCTGCGCGGCGGTGGCCTCTTGCGGTTGGGTGCCGCAGGGGCGGTTCTCCGGACAGGGCGGCATGCGTGCCGAACCGGCCTCGCGTGGCTTTGGCGGCTTTGCCGAGGGGCAGGGGGGCGCGGCGCTGAACGCCTTTCGGGCCGAAAACGGATTGCCGCCGCTGACGCGCTCTGCCCGGCTGGAAGAGGCCGCGCGTTTCCATGCGCAGGACATGGACCGCAAGGGCTTCTTCGACCATGTTGGCCCGGACGGCAGCAACCCGATGAGCCGCGTGCAAAAGGCCGGCTACCGGCCCTGCGTCATCGCCGAGAACATCGCCCAGGGGCAAAGGTCGCTGGGCGAGGTGATGTCGGACTGGGCCGGGTCGCCCGGCCACCGGCGCACCATGCTGTCGCAGGGGGCCACGGAATACGGGCTGGTGCGCAGTTCCAATGACAGCTGGGTCATGGTCGTGGGGCGCGACGGCTGCTGAGCCGCCGCGGGCCTTATTCCTCGACGTCGTCCATGTCGACCTGGCCCGACAGCTTGCGCCGGATGATCGACCAGCTGAGGCCCACCCCCAGCACCAGCGACAGGGCAAAGATGCCGATCCAGGTCGACAGCTTGGGGTCCGACAGGTCGAGCAGCCCGTAATAGACCAGCGCCCAGAGAATCGCGGCCACCAGCCCCAGCACCAGCGCCATGCCGAAGACCCCGATCGAACGCAGCGTGGCCCGCAGGTAGATGATGTAGCCGATCAGCAGGACGATCCCGAAGAGCACCACCAGCGGCAGGTTGCCGTCCGTGTTGTTCATGGCCCAGCGGATATAGTTGACCTGGCTCGGGTTGTAGGTCGCGGCCAGCAGGACGAAGGCAAAGAGCCAGCGCAGCAGGAAACTCATAGGGGCACCTCCAGAGGTTTGCCGCCTTGCTGCCCTGACGGCGCGCGCCTGTCCAGTCTCTTGCGGCGATTTTGCGGTTTCGCAGTCGGCATTGCGCGCGTATACACGCGCGGGTTTGCAACGCCGTAAAGGGGAATGTGATGGCAAATGTCGTCGTGGTTGGCGCGCAATGGGGTGACGAAGGCAAGGGCAAGATCGTCGACTGGCTGTCGAGCCGGGCCGATGTGATCTGCCGTTTCCAGGGTGGCCACAACGCCGGGCACACGCTGGTCGTCGATGGCAAGGTCTACAAGCTGCACGCTCTGCCGTCTGGCGTGGTGCGCCGGGGCAAGCTGTCGGTCATCGGCAATGGCGTGGTGCTGGACCCCTGGCACCTGTTGTCCGAAATCGAGACGATCCGCGCGCAGGGCGTCGAGATCACGCCCGAGACGCTGATGATCGCCGAGAACACGCCGCTGATCCTGCCGATCCACGGCGAGCTGGACCGCGCCCGCGAGGCCGCCGCACGTCCGGGAGCCAAGATCGGCACCACCGGCCGCGGCATCGGCCCGGCCTACGAGGACAAGGTGGGCCGCCGCGCGGTGCGCGTTGCCGACCTCGCCGATGAGGCCACGCTGCAGGCCCGGGTGGACCGGGCGCTGGCGCATCACGACCCGCTGCGCCGTGGCCTGGGGATCGAGCCGGTGGACCGCGACGCGCTGATCGCGCAGCTGCACGAGATCGCGGGGCAGATCCTTGAATACGCGGCCCCGGTCTGGAAAGTGCTGAACGAGCGCCGCCGCTCCGGCCAGCGTATCCTCTTTGAAGGCGCACAGGGGGCTCTGCTGGACGTGGATTTCGGCACCTATCCCTTTGTCACCTCCTCGAACGTGATCGCCGGGCAGGCAGCCACCGGCACCGGCATCGGCCCGGGCGCCATCGATTTCGTGCTGGGCATCGTCAAGGCCTACACCACCCGCGTGGGTGAGGGGCCCTTCCCGACAGAACTGCACGACGAGGACGGTCAGCGCCTGGGCGAGCGGGGCCATGAGTTCGGCACCACAACGGGCCGCAAGCGTCGCTGCGGCTGGTTCGACGCGGTGCTGGTGCGCCAGACCTGCGCCACATCGGGCGTCAATGGCATTTCTCTGACCAAGCTGGACGTGCTGGACGGGTTCGAGACGCTCAAGATCTGTGTCGGCTACGAGCTGGATGGCAAGGTGCTGGACTACCTGCCCTTCGCCTCCGAGGAGCAGGCGCGCTGCGTGCCGGTCTACGAGGAAATGGAAGGCTGGAGCGAATCGACCGAAGGCGCGCGCAGCTGGGCCGATCTGCCGGCAGCGGCGATCAAGTACGTCCGCCGCGTCGAGGAACTGATCGGTTGTCCGGTGGCCCTGTTGTCCACCTCGCCCGAGCGTGACGACACGATTCTGGTCACGGACCCCTTCGCGGACTAACTGCATCGGCAGGATCGGAAAGGAGCAAGACAATGGCACTCAGCTACAAGGCGCGCAGGCGCTGGTCCCTTTTCGTGCTTCTGGTGGGGTTCCCGCTCTATATCGTGGTGGCCTGGGGTGTGCTGAGCCGCCTGGACCTGTGGCACCTGCCGGTGGCGGTGGAATTCGTGATCTACGTCTTTTTCGGCGTGGCCTGGATCCTGCCGCTGAAGCCGATCTTCAAGGGGGTCGGCCAGGCCGACCCCGACGCCGGAGAGTGACGGCAGGACGGATGCTTGTTGCCTGCGGCAACCGCGTCCCGCCCACCGTCCCTTGAGGCTTGCACAAAAAAGCCCCCGTGCCTGGCACGGGGGCTTTGTCGTTCCGGCGGCGGGATCAGCCGTTGGCGGCGGGCTTGAAGCTGATCGTTTCGGCGGCGGTAAAGCGTCCGCCCGAGGTCTTGCGGATCTTGCCCTCGCGCAGCAGCTGGCCAAAGCTGCGCAGCCGGTCCTCGCGTGAGCTGTCGGTGACCTCGGCCTGGCGCAGCGTTGTCATCAACTGCGGGCGCGAGAACTGATCGCGGCCCTCGACGTAGGACATGTAGGCGGCGGCGGCCTCCAGCAGTTCGGGCAGCTCGGCGGCGCCCACATCCTGCGCATAGGCGGCAAAGCCCGAGGCCATGCCGGCCTCTGGGGCCTGGGTTTCGGGCGCGGGAACCGTGCGGCGCACGCGGCGCGGGCGGACCGGACCGGCCTCGGATGCGTCGGGGGCCGGGGCGACACGCTGTTCGGCCACCAGCTTCAGCGGCGTCGGTGCGTCGTTATGGGCCGCGGGGCGCGGGCTGGGGTGGCTGACGCTCTGTGGGCGGCGCGGGCGCACCACGCTGGCCAGGTCTTCGCGGTAGGGTTCCTGTTCCTCGGCCGCATCGACCTTTTGGCCCAGCAGACGGTCGGCCTTGGTCGCGGCCACGGCGGCGCGCAGGTGGGCGATGGCGCTGCGCCGGCGGTTGCCCTCGGGTTCGTCCATCTCGGTGTTGGTCTGGTCCAGCAGGCGCGAGGTATCTCCGTCGCCGACCTCACCTTCGGTCAGCATGGCGCGGGCCGGGCTGGCCAGCTTGACGGCCTTGCGCGCGCTGTCCTGGACCACTTCGGCCACCTCTTCGTCCCAGTCGGGCGCGAGGTCTTCCTCGGGCTCGGTGATCGGGTTGTCCAGACGCAGCGGTGCGGCGGCTGTCATCAGGGCGTCGTCTTCGTCCTCGTCCTCGTCCGCGGCGGTGTCCGTGGTATCTGCCAGGGCTGCGTCGTCATCCTCGTCCCAGGCGCCGAAATCGCTGGCCAGTTCCGCCTTCACAGCGGCCAGTTCGCGGGCCAGTTCCTCTTCTTCCTCGGGGCTGAGGCTGCTGGTGTCATCCGGGGTGAAGCCGTCGGGCGCGGGCTCGTCCAGTACCTCTTCCAGCGTGCCTTCGTCGATGGCCTGTTCAAAGGCGGCGCGCTTGACCTTGACGATGCGCGCGCGCACCGGGGCCGGCTCGGGCCGATCCTCGGGGGACAGGTCGTCGACGGGCGCGGCTGTCTCTGCCTCCGGGGCCGGCGCGGCCTCTGCCGCCCAGGCCCGGTCCAGCGCGGCCTCGGGGTCATCCTCGGGCGCCTCGTCCAGATCGTCGATCTCGTCCGGTTCGGCATCCGGGCGCATCGGGCCGGTGGCCAGCGCGGCAGCGGCGGCGGTCGTAGCGACCAGGGGCAGGGCGCCAGAGTCCGGTGCGTCTTCCTCGTCGTCGTCCTCGGCCATCAGGCTGGCCACGGCGGCGTCCAGCGCGCTGTCGTGATCCGCTTCCGGCACGTCCAGGTCGTCGGAGAGGTCCGAATCAGCCTCGGCGTCCTCGTCGTCAAAGAGGGCAACGTCCAGCTCGGCGGCCTCGGTATCGCCGCTTTCGACGACCAGTTCGTCCAGCAGCGTCTCCAGCGCGTCACTTTCGGGGGCCTCCTCGGGCGCCTCTTCCAGTGTACCCTGAATGGCGTCGTCCTCGTCCTCGTCCTCGTCCTCGACAGAGGCGACGACGGCGCGGATCCGGTCCAGCTTGGCCGTGATATCGTCCGGTGCGGAGGGCTGCGGAGCAGGCGCAGCCTCCGTCCCGTCGGGGGCCACGTCGTCCAGCGCAACCTCGGGCACGAGGTCGGCGGTCGCGGGCTCCGGTCTTTCGGTCAGAACGGCAGTGGCCTCGATGGTGTCGTCATCGGGCAGCAGGTCATCGGCGGCGACCTCTTCGGTGCGGCCCGACATCGCGGCGGCCATTGCCCCGGCAGAGGCGGCGGCGGCCATGACGCGTGGCGGGCTGCCAAGGGACAGCGTGCCGCTGCCCGGTTCGGCCAGGCGGTCGCGCAGGTATTCCGAGGCCAGCTCGGGGTCGAACTGCGGCGGTTCGGCGCCAAAGAACCGGTCCTCTCCCACGACGCCGCGGAAGAATTGCGTGGCCTCCTTGACGACCTCCAACGGATCGTCGAATCCCTCGGCGGTGCAGGAGAAGGTGCCGTAGGACACGGTCAGGATCTTGCTCGAACTCACCATCGTGCTGCTCACTTTCATTCGTTCTGCAACAGTGTGTTTACCACGCTGACCGGGACGAAAGCTGATCGAATCTGTGCCCTGAAGGGTATCATTTCGTGACCGGATTGTGGTCTGTTTCGCAAAGCGCCATTAATTCGCCATGAAGTCTAAAATTGTTCATAGCGACGCGCCAGTCCTCCTCGTGGGTGGTGGCGAAGTCGACAACGCGGTGCTGGCCCGGGCGGTGCAGGCGGCGGAAGTGGTCGTTGCGGCCGACAGCGGCGCAGAGGCGGTGCTGGCGCAGGGGCGGATGCCCGACGCGGTCTACGGAGACATGGATTCGCTGGCGCCAGAGGTGCAGGCCCGGCTGGATCCCGGCGTGCTGCGGCCCATCGCGGAACAGGACAGCACCGATTTCGACAAGTGCCTGCGGCATATCTCGGCGCCGCTGGTCTTTGGCTACGGGTTCCTGGGCAAGCGGTTGGATCATCAACTGGCAGCGATGACGGTTCTGACCGGGCGTGCCGATGTGCGCTGCATCCTGATCGGGGCCGAGGACGTGGTCCTGCTGTGTCCGCCGGACCTGTCGATGGAGCTGGCCCCGGGCACGCGGCTGTCGCTGTTCCCGATGGCGCCGGTCACCGGCCGGTCAGAGGGGCTGCGTTGGCCCATCGACGGGCTGAACTTTGCGCCCAGCGGCCCAGTGGGCACCTCGAACGAGGTGACGGGGCCGGTGCGACTGTCGATGGATGGGCCCGCGATGCTGCTCATCCTGCCGGCGGAATGCCTGAATGCACTGCTTTCGGGACTGGCGGCCGCGCCCGGTGGATGGCCCGCTCGCGCATGACGATATACAGCCCGGCGGCGATGGTCACACCGATCCCCAGCGTCGCCAGCGGCCCCGGCAGGTCGCCGAAGATCACGTAGCCCACGGCGGTGGCAAAGGGGATTTCCAGGTACTGCATCGGCGCCAGGGTCGAGGCAGGCGCATAGCGCAGCGACCATGTCATCAACAGGTGCGCCAGCGTCCCCGCCACCCCCATCGCCGTGATCAGCCACCAACCGCGCGCCGAGGGCGCGACCCATGCCAGCGCCTCGACCGCGTCGCGCGGCGTCAGCGCCATGACCGGCACCATGATCGCCAGGGCAATCACGGCAGAGACCGCCTGCATGGCGATGGGATCGGTTTCACCTGCGATGCGCCGGGTCACCAGCATGAACAGGGCAAAGACCACCGCGACACCCAAGGGCAGCAGCGCGGGCCAGCCGACCTCGGAAAAGGCGGGCTGCACCACCATGAGCGTGCCGACAAACCCCACCGCACTGGCCGCCAGCCGGCGCCAGCCCACTTCCTCTCCCAGGAACCAGAAGCCCAGCAATAGCAGGATGAAGGGCATGACATAGGCGATGGCAATGGCATCGGCCAGCGGCAGGTACAGAAGCGAGGTGAAGACCAGCGAGATCCCCGCGATATGCAAGAGCGTGCGCAGGGTGACATAGAACAGGATGCGCCCGTCCATCCGCCAGACCCGGCGCGTCGCCACGGTCAGCGGCACAAGGATTGCCGCCTGAAAGGCAAAGCGCAGGGTCACCAACTGGCCCACCGCCATCTCGGGACCCAGCAGCTTTGCCAGCGCATCGCCAAAGGGCGCCAGCAGGCAGAAAGCCAGCATCAGGGCGATGCCCAGCATGGGACGGTCAAGATCGGTGCTGCTCATGCGCGGACCCTAGCGCCGGGGCCACGGGGGCGAAACGGCAAAAATGCCTAGCTGCCGCCGGGGCGGTCCAGGCGCTCCAGCAGCGCGGGCAGGGTAGAGACGGGGACCTCCGGCCTGCGGCGCCAGGGGGCGTGCCCGTGCATGATAACGGCCCCAAAAAGAGCCAAGGCGGCAACCGGCACCACCATGCCCACCAGCCGGTCGGCATCGACGCCGGTGGCCAGAGCCGCGATGCCAAGGCCCGGCCCCATCACCAGCGCCAGCACCCCGATCCCGAACCAGACCATGCGCAGCCTGCCGGTTTCGCCGATCCGCACCGGCAGATCCGGGGTATGACGGGCCAGCCGCTCGGCCACGGCGCTGCAGAGCGTGCGGTGGGCGGCCCGATCCGGGTGGTCGCCGGACAGGCCGAGGCGGCTGTTGATTGCAATCCGGATCAGGCCCGATGGTGTTGTCAGGTCCAGCCGCCGCATCCGCATCAGCTGGACCTTCGAGTCGACAAGGGTGGCCTGATCGACCGTCGACAAATCAAGGGCCCCCTGCGGCCCGGTCAGCGTGTCGCCGTCCAGCTGCCAGTCTTGCGGCCCGCGCAGGGGCGCGGGGCGAAAGCTGTAGGCCTCAGTCAAGCGCCCGCCAGCCGATGTCGCGGCGATGCACGCCATCAGGCCAGTCCACGGCATCCACCAGCGCATAGGCACGGTCGCGGGCCTCTTGCAGGGTGGTGCCGCGCGCCGTCGCGTTCAGAACCCGCCCGCCATTGGCCAGCACCTTGCCGCCCTCGGCCTTTGTCCCGGCGTGGAACATCATGTGGAAACTGTCCTCGGGCAGGCTGTCCAGCCCGCGGATTTCCGTGCCCTTCGCATAGTCCCCGGGATAGCCCGAAGCGGCCATGACCACGGTCATGGCGTGATCCTCGGCCCATGTGACCTGCGCCTCGGTCAGCCGCCCATCGGCGCAGGCATGCATCAGGTCCAGCGCCTGCGCCCCCAGCCGCAGCATCAGCACCTGGCATTCCGGATCGCCGAACCGCACGTTGTATTCCACCAGCCGGGGTTGCCCGTTCTCGATCATCAGCCCGACATAGAGCACGCCCTGGTAGGGCATCCCCCGCCGCACCATCTCGGCCATCGTCGGGCGCACGATCTCGTCCAGCGCCTTTTGCGTCACGGCCTCGTCCATGATCGGGGCGGGGGAATAGGCCCCCATGCCGCCGGTGTTGGGGCCGGTGTCGCCGTCGCCGATGCGCTTGTGATCCTGCGCGGTGCCGATGGGCAGGCAGGTCTCGCCATCGACCAGCACGAAGAAACTCGCCTCTTCGCCGGTCATGAATTCCTCGATCACCACCTCGGCGCCCGCGCCACCAAAGGCGCCGCCGAACATGTCGTCGACCGCCGCGCAGGCCGCCTCGACGGTCTCGGCGATGATCACCCCCTTGCCGGCGGCCAGCCCGTCCGCCTTGACCACGATGGGCGCGCCCTGGGCGCGGATATGGGCCTTGGCCGCTTCGGCCTCCGTGAAATGGCCATATCCTGCGGTTGGGGCATTTACGGCGGCGCAGATTTCCTTGGTAAAGCTCTTCGAGGCTTCCAGCCGGGCGGCGGCGGCAGAGGGGCCGAAGACCAGGATGCCCGCCTCGCGCAGGCGGTCGGCCACGCCGGCGGCCAGCGGCGCCTCGGGGCCGATGATGACGAGGTCGATGGCGTTTTCGCCGGCGAATTCCGTCACCGCGCCGGGGTCCTCGATGTTCAGTCGCGCGCATTCGGCGATCAGGGCGATGCCCGCGTTGCCCGGGGCCACGATCAGCTTGTCGCACTTGGGGTTCTGCAGGGTGGCCCAGGCAAAACTGTGTTCGCGGCCGCCGCTGCCGAGGATGAGGATATTCACGGGCGCACTCCTTTGCTGGCCGGGGCGGGGGCTCTGCCCCCGTCGCGCGGGGCGCGACTCCCCCGAGGTATTTTCAAAACCAAAGAAGCCGGGGGGCGGGCTTTTCCGGCGGTTGACCGTCGTTTAAGGTCAGCGGCAGGCAAGAGCAAGCGAGGCGGCATGGACCTGATCGACGACGGACCGGAGGGCAACACGCCGGAATTCAGCGTCAGCGAACTCTCGGGCGCGGTAAAGCGCGTGATCGAGGGCGAGTTCGGTTTCGTCCGCGTGCGCGGCGAGGTCGGGCGGGTGTCGCGGCCACGCTCGGGGCATGTCTACCTGGATCTCAAGGACGACCGCTCGGTGATTTCGGGCGTGATGTGGAAAGGCGTCGCCGCCCGCCTGCAGACCCAGCCCGAAGAGGGGATGGAGGTGATCGCCACCGGGCGCCTGACCACCTTTCCCGGACAGTCGAAATACCAGATCGTCATCGAGGACATCCGCCCGGCGGGGGCGGGCGCGCTCATGGCGATGCTGGAAAAGCGCAAGGCGATGTTGCAGGCCGAGGGGCTGTTTGCCCCCGAGCGCAAGAAACGCCTGCCCTACCTGCCAGAGATCATCGGCGTCGTGACCTCGCCCAGTGGGGCGGTGATCCGTGACATCCTGCACCGCCTGCGCGAGCGTTTCCCGCGCAAGGTGCTGATCTGGCCGGTGGCGGTGCAGGGGGCCAAATGCGCCCCCGAAGTGGCCCGCGCCATCGAGGGGTTCAACCGGCTGACCCCCGGCGGCGCCCTGCCGCGCCCGGACCTGTTGATCGTGGCGCGCGGCGGCGGCTCGGTCGAGGATCTCTGGGGCTTCAACGAAGAGGTGGTGGCGCGTGCTGCTGCCGCCTCGGAGATTCCGCTGATCTCGGCCGTGGGGCACGAGACGGATACCACGCTGATCGACTTCGTGTCCGACCGGCGCGCGCCGACGCCGACGGCGGCGGCGGAACTGGCGGTGCCCGTGCGCATGGAGCTGATCGGGGCGGTTCGCGACTTCGGCGGCCGCATGGAACGCGCCATGTCGCAGCGGCTGGAGGTGCGCGGCCAGCGGCTGCGCGATCTTTCGCGCGCCCTGCCACGCCCCGAGGAATTGCTGGACGGTCCGCGCCAGAGGCTGGACCTGCAGGGAGACCGCCTGCCGCAAGCGCTGTCGCGCTCTGTCGAACGGCGCAGGTTGCACCTGTCCGAGACCGCGGGCAGCCTGCGCCCCGGCGTCCTGACCCGCGCCATCGCGGTGGAACAGCGGCGGCTGGAGGATCGCGCCGCACGGCTTGGCCCGGCGCTGGCCCGGCTGGTGAATGCCCGGCGCGAGGCGCTGGGCCGCCGCGCCGACCGGCTCAGCCCGCGTCAGATCACCCGCGAGATCGCCGTGGGGCAGGAACGGCTGGCCGGCCTGACCCGCCGGCTGGACGAGGCCATGACCGCCCGCCAGGGCGAAAAGCGCCGCAAGCTGGACGCGCTCATGCGCCTGCACGAGACACTGGGCTACCGCGAGACGCTGCGGCGCGGCTATGCCGTGGTGCGTGGCGATGGCCACCTGGTGACGACCAAGGCCGCCGCCGAGTGCGCCACCGGGCTGGAAATCGAATTTGCCGATGGCACGCTAAAGCTTGGCGGGCGTTCCTCACCTCGCAAATCCGCCAAGCCGGAACCGCCGGAACAGGGCAGCCTGTTCTAGCGCCGAACCTTCATTCTGCGTCACAACCGCCCGCAGGCTTTCCTTTTCTTCTGCACTCGCATAGGATTCGCTGCATCGCACCAATGCCGGGGAGGGCACCAGTGGCCGAGAGTGAAAAACCGCTTCTGATCAAGCGTTACGCCAGCCGGCGGCTCTACAACACCGAGACCTCCGACTATGTCACGCTCGAGGACATTGCCGGGTTCATCCGCGACGGGCGCGACGTCAAGATCGTCGACCTGAAATCGGGCGACGACCTGACCCGGCAGTACCTGCTGCAGATCGTGGCCGAGCATGAAAGCAAGGGCCAGAGTGTCCTGCCGATCAACGTGCTGACCGACCTCGTGCGCAGCTATACCACCCAGGCCACCAGCGCGGTGCCGCAGTTCCTGGCCGCCAGCTTCGAGATGTTCCGCGACAGCCAGTCCAAGTGGTTCGAGAACGTCAATTCGATGAACCCGATGGCCAAGGGGTTCGAGGCCATGCAGGCCCAGCAAGAGGCGTTCCTCAAGGCGATGGGCGGTCAGCTTCCGGGCGAGGACGAGCAAAAGCCGTCCAAGGAAAGCAAGGAAGACCTCGAGACCATCAAGAAACAGCTGTCCGATCTTCAGGCCAAGCTGTCAAAGCTCGACAAGTAAACCGCAGGTCAGAGAGCGCCCGGCCACCGTCCTGCATGGCAAGAGGGCGACCGGGACACCGGCTCTCCCGCCTCAGGTGCCGTAGGCGCGTTGCGGCGCCGTGGCCGTGTCTGCCGCGCGGGTCAGCACGGCGGCCACTGCATCGCAGTCCGTGAGTGAGAGGCGGGCGGGCAAGCGGGTGTCGCAGGCGCGCATCAGCATCGCGCGGGTCCGCGGCAAGTCGGGCATCTCGGGCAGGAACTGCCAGTTCCAGTAGGCGCGGGCGTTGTCGCGGCTCAGGCCAAAGACCTGCACCTTGACGCCTTCCGCCTCGGCGGCCGCGACAAAGGCACGGACCTCGGCGTCGCTCATGCCGCACAGGTTGAACTGCAGCGAATCCGGCGCGCGTTCCTCGGCGGCCAGTTTCGCGGGCACCGTGATCCAGGGGCTGCGGTCGATCTGCGCCGCGACATGGTCGTGGTTGCGGCGCCCGTCCGTCACCCGGCGGTCGATGTGGGGCAGCTGGGGCCGGATCACCGCTGCCGAAAGGTTCGACATGCGCAGATTGTACAGCGGCAACTGGTTCTGCCAGCGGGCAAAACCCTGTTCCAGCTCGGCGGTATTGTCACCGGGGCGCAGGTGCTTTTTCCAGGCGTGCTCATAGGCGCCCGACAGGATCACGGCCCGCGCCACAAGATCGGCGTCGTCGGTCACCAGGATGCCGCCTTCGCCCGCGTTCACCAGCTTGTAGCTCTGGAAACTGAAACAGCCGACCCGCCCCAGCGTGCCGATCTTGCGCCCGTGCCAGGTGGTGCCCAGGCTGTGCGCCGCATCCTCGATCACCGGCACGCCGGCCTCGGCGCAGAGCGCCAGGATCGCGTCCATGTCCGAGGTATGGCCGCGCATGTGGCTGACGATGACCGCCTGCACGCCGGGCAGACGGGCGGCGAAATCCGTCATGTCGATGCGATAGTCCTCGCCCACCTCGCAGAGCACCGGCACCAGTCCCGCGTGCACGATCGACGAGGGCACTGCAGCAAAGGTGAAGCCGGGGATCATCACGCGGGCGTCCTTCGGCAGGTCCAGTGCTTCCAGCGAGAGGAACAGAGCCGCCGAGCAGCTCGACACCGCAAGCGCGTATTTCACCCCCATGAACTCTGCGAACTCGCGTTCCAGCAGGGCGACGGGCGCATCCTCGGGGGCGGTGTAGCGGAACAGGTCGCCGGACTGCAAAAGCCGGTCGATCTCGGTGCGGGCCTCGGCGGGGATCGGCTCGGCGTCGTGCATGTTCGGAAGCATGTTTTCAAAATCCTGAAGTTCGGTTTTCGAAAATGTAAATCAGTTAAGGGTGTGAGGAAAGCCCCAAAGCGTCGCACGCCGCCGGGCTGGCGCCCCGCGACGCGGCGTTTTCCGGCACGGAAAACGCATCGGTTCCTGTCAAAGGATCCGAAACGCCCATCCAATTTGCCGGTGTGAAGGCCGGGCTAAAGGCCCAGCCGGTCGCGCATCGCGTACCAGGTCATCGCCAGCACCAGCAGCGGCGAGCGGAATGCCGGCCCGCCCGGAAAGGCCGGGCTGGGCAGGGCGGCGAAGGTATCGAACCCCGCCGATTGCCCGCGCACCGCTTCGGCCATCAACTTGCCCGCCTGCACCGCGTTGCCCACCCCGTGCCCGGAATAGCCCGAGGCCGTCAGCACGTTGGGGGCCAGCCGCGCCAGGTGGGGCAGGCGTTTCATGGTGATCGCCAGCGTCCCGCCCCAGGCATGGGTCAGCTCCACGTCCCGCAGATGCGGAAAGATCTCCAGCATCGGCTTGCGCACGGTCGCGCGGATGTCCGAAGGAAACCTGTACCCATAGCTTTCGCCGCCGCCGAACAGCAGCCGCCCGTCCGGCGACAGCCGGAAATAATTGACGACAAAGCGATCGTCCGACACGGCGATCTCCTCGGCCAGCACCCGCGCGGTGTCTGTCCCCAGGGGCTCCGTCGCCACCACGAAATTGTTGATCGGCATGACCCGCGCCGCCACCTGCCGGTCCAGCCCGCCCAGGTAGCCGTTGCAGCCCAGCACCAGGTGATCGGCCACCACGCGCCCGGCCTCGGTCTGCACGGTCACGCTCTTGCCCCGCTGGATGTGATGCACGTGGCTGCGTTCGAAGATCCGCGCTCCGGCGCCCTCTGCGGCCCGCGCCAACCCCAGCGCCAGTTTCAGCGGGTTCAGATGCGCCGCCCCCCGGTCCAGAACCCCGCCGCGATAGGCGGGAGAGGGGCAGAGCGCGGCAAAGTCGTCCCGGTCCAGCACCTCCAGCCCATAGCCATAATGCCGTGCCATGTGGTCCGCGTAATCGTGCAATTCGCGCACCGACCCGTCCGAGGACCCGGCCCAGGCGATGCCGTCGCGCAGGTCGCAGTCGATCCCGTGCCGCACCGCCAGGTCCCGCACCAGCGCCTTGGCCTCCTCGCCCAGCTCCCAGAACCGGCGCGCCTCATCGCGCCCCACCATCTTCTCCAGCTTGACCTGGTCCTGCCGCTGACCGCTGCCCAGCTGCCCGCCGTTGCGCCCCGAGGCGCCAAAGCCCACCCGGTGCGCCTCGACCAGCACCACGTCCAGCCCGGCCTCCGCCATGTGCAGTGCCGCCGACAGGCCGGTGAAGCCGCCCCCCACCACGCAGACATCCGCCCGCACCTCGCCCTTCAGCACCGGGTAAGGCGGCAACTCCGGAGTCACGGCGGCATACCAGCTCTCAGGGTATTCCCCGCGCCGGTCGTTGGAAAACAGCAGGTTCAAGAGACACCTCTTGGCTTCTTCTTGGTGGAAATACCTCGGGGGTATGGGGGCAGAGCCCCCATCCTACCAACCTGTGCGCGCGTCAGCGCGCACCGCCGGATCACACGTTCAACAGCAGGTGCTCGCGCTCCCAGGGAGAGATCACCTGCAGGAATTCCTCGTATTCCGTGCGCTTCACGATGGAATAGACCCGCGCGAACTCCGGTCCCAGCACTTCGTGCAGGGCCTCGGCCTGGTCGAAAATGTCCAGCGCCTGGCCCAGGACGCGGGGAATGTCGCCTTCGCCCTCGTAGGCATCGCCGCGGAACTGTTTCGACGGGCGCCGCTCTTCCATCAGTCCCAGGTAGCCGCAGGCCAGCGAGGCGGCGATGCCCAGGTAGGGGTTGCAGTCCATGCCGGCCAGCCGGTTCTCCACCCGGCGCGCCTCCGGCCCCGACAGGGGAATGCGGATGCCCGTGGTGCGGTTGTCGCGCCCCCATTCCAGGTTGATCGGCGCCGCGTGGTCCTTCACGTAGCGGCGATAGCTGTTCACATAGGGCGCCAGCACCGCGATGGCCGAGGGCAGATGCGCCTGCAGCCCGCCGATGAAATGGAAAAACGCATCCGTCTCGCCGCCCTGGGGACCGGAAAACAGGTTCTTGCCGGTTTCCAGGTCAAGTACCGAGTGGTGGATGTGCATGGCGCTGCCCGGCTCGTCGGCGATCGGCTTGGCCATGAAGGTCGCGAAACAGTCGTGCCGCAGCGCCGCCTCGCGGATCAGCCGCTTGAAGTAGAACACCTCGTCCGCCAGCTTGACCGGGCTGCCATGCCGCAGGTTGATTTCCAGCTGGCCGGCGCCGCCTTCCTGGGTGATGCCGTCGATCTCGAACCCTTGTGCCTCGGCGAAATCGTAGATGTCGTCGATCACCGGGCCGAACTCGTCCACGGCGGTCATCGAATAGGCCTGGCGCGCGGCGGCAGGGCGGCCCGAGCGGCCCATCATCGGCTGGATGTCCTTGGCCGGGTCGACATTGCGCGCCACCAGGTAAAATTCCATCTCCGGCGCCACCACCGGCTTCCACCCCTGTTCCTCGTAGAGCTTGACGACCCGTTTCAGGATGTTGCGCGGGGAAAAGGGCACCGGCACGTCGTGCCGGTCATAGGCATCATGGATCACCTGCAGGGTCCAGTCGCCGGTCCAGGGCGCGGCGGTGGCCGTGCTCATGTCGGGTTTCAGGATCATGTCCCGCTCGATGAACCCGTCGTCGCCCGCGGCCTCGCCCCAGTCGCCGGTGATGGTCTGGAAGAAGATCGAATCCGGCAGGTGGAAATACCCCATCCGGGCGAATTTCGACGCCGGCACCGCCTTGCCCCGCGCGATGCCGGGCAGGTCCGAGACGATGCATTCGACCTCGTCCAGGCGGCGCCCCTCCAGGTAGGCGCGGGCCGGTTCGGGCAGGGTTTCGGTCCAGTCTTTCGGGGCGCTCGTGTCCACGGGCTGTCCTTTGCGTTTCAGGCGGCGCGCTGCGGCAGCCGCTTGTGTTTCAGGAAGTAAATCAGGTCGTCGATCAGTTCGGCACTGTCCAGCGGAGCATCCAGCCCGGCCTCGGCCTCCTGCAGGATCTGCTCGGGCACAACCCCGCGACCGCGTTTGTCGATCAGGCCCTTGGTAAAGGCGCAGTCGAACTCGGGGTGGGGCTGCACGGTATAGGCCTTGCCGGGGTACAAGAGGGCGGCATGACGGCAGAAGTCATTGCTGGCCAGTGTCACGCTGCCCTCCGGCGGGTCCGTCACCTGGTCCTGGTGCCAGGCCATCACGGTTTTCGGCCCGCGCCCCTCAAATTCGTAGGTCTGTGGCCCCACCGCCCAGCCGCCGGGATACTTGACCGCCGTGCCCCCCAGCGCCTGCGCGATCACCTGGTGGCCAAAGCAGATTCCCACCAGCGGCTTGCCCGCCGCGACGATCTGCCGGATGAATTCTTCGAGCGGCGGCAGCCAGGCATGATCCTCGTAGACCCCGTGCCGCGATCCGGTGATCAGCCAGCCGTCGGCGGCCTCCGGTCCCGGCGGGAACTCTCCATTGACCACGGACCAGGTTTCGAAGGTGAACCCGGCGTGGGACAGGCGATCCATGAACATCTCCGGGTACTGGCCATGCTCCTGCGCCAGTTCCGGCACCACGATGCCCGTCTGCAAGATACCGATTTTCATGAAACACCCATGTTCCTGGTCCAAAAGCTAGGCGCGCGCCGCGCGCCCTGCAAGATCAGACCGTATCCAGGTAAAGGTCCATCTGTTCGTGCTTGGTCAGCTCGTCCATGTCCCGCAATTCCTGCCGCTTGGTCAGGACAAGGTTGCGGATCAGTTCCTTCGGAAAGATGCGGGGCATCAGCGGGCTGTCGGCAAAGGCCTCGATCGCGCTGCCCCAATCGCGGGGAATATGCGGCAGGTCCTGGTCGTAGGCGTTGCCGGTGATGCGCGCGGGCGGCTCGGTGGCGTCCTCCATCCCCATCAGCGCCGCGCCCAGGATTGCCGCCAGTGCCAGGTAGGGGTTCACGTCGCCCCCGGCCACGCGATGTTCGATGCGGCGCGCGGCAGGCGGACCCGACGGCACGCGCACCGCCGCCGTGCGGTTGTCATAGGCCCAGCAGATCGCCGAGGGCGCGTGAGAGCCGGGCACGATGCGTTCATAGCTGTTCAGGTGCGGCGCATAGACCAGCGCGCTGTCCGACAGCGCCGCAAGGCATCCGCCGATGGCATGGCGCAGGGCATCCGTGCCCTCCGGCCCGCCGTTGTCAAAGATGTTCTTGCCGTCCGCGTCCAGCACGCTGAAATGCGCATGCATGCCGTTGCCGGAATAGTCCTCGTAGGGCTTGGCCATGAAGCTGGCGGCAAAGCCGTGTTTCCGGGCCAGCCCCTTGACCAGCTGTTTGAACAGCCAGGCGTCGTCAGCGGCCTTCAACGGGTCCGCCTGGTGCATCAGGTTGACCTCGAACTGGCCGATCCCCGCCTCGGAAATCAGCGTGTCGGCGGGAATGTCCATGACCTCGCAGGCCTCGTAGAGGTCGGTAAAGAAGATGTCGAAGGCATCCAGCGCCCGGATCGACAAGACCTCTGCCGCGTCGCGCCGCTTGCCCGAGCGGGGGCTGATCGGCACCTGCAGGCGCCGGGTGCTGTCGTCGATCAGGTAGAACTCCAGCTCGACCGCCACCACCGGCGTCAGCCCCTTTTCGGCAAAGCGTTTCTGTACGAAGGACAGCGCATGGCGCGGGTCGCCCTCGAAGGGGCGGCCATCCTCGTGGAACATCCAGATCGGCAGCAGGGCGGTGGGCGCCTCCAGCCAGGGCATGGGCACAAAGCCGCGCTCTGTCGGAAACAGGATCGCGTCGCGGTCGCCGCTGTCAAAGACCAGCGGGCTGTCGGCGATGTCCTCGCCCCAGATGTCGACGTTCAGCGCCGAAAAGGGAAAGCGCGTGCCGTCCTTGAGCATCTTGACGGCGCTGGGAATGGGCATGCGTTTGCCCCGGGCAACGCCGTTCACGTCACAGGCGGCGGCTCG
Organism: Antarctobacter albus; assembly: GCF_900101505.1. Lineage (GTDB taxonomy): Bacteria > Pseudomonadota > Alphaproteobacteria > Rhodobacterales > Rhodobacteraceae > Antarctobacter > Antarctobacter albus. The sequence goes on along the minus strand of NZ_FMZI01000005.1, from coordinate 70,667 downwards.
GATGGTGCGGATTTGCGGGCGGTCGTGCAGCCAGTCGGCGCTGGGGGCGGGCATGGTGATCTCGTGCTTTCAGAATTTGATCAAATTCATAGGCGAGCCCGGGCCATTGGGCAAGGGGGGCCTTCGCGTCGCATCGCGGGACGGCGCCGCGCGCCCGCTTTGCGGGCAGCTTTCGGGCCGGGTTAACCGTTCCTTGCCGGTTTGTACGTTTTGCCGGAATCGACGTACGTTTTGTACAAAACGTACATGGCCGGGGCCTCAGCGGATCAGGTTCATCCGCATCTTCAACCGGCCCCGGGACTCTTGCGGCAGGTGCCGGTTCAGCCGCCGGTTCACCAGCCCGAAGACCGTGATGATGACCAGCGTGACCAGGATGAAATACCCGGCCAGGATCGGGTAGGGCACGAAGGGGTTGAAGGTCTTGTCGGCAAAGTAGTTGGCGTAATACAGCGCATCGCCCTTTTGCCGCCAGGCCGGAAAGCCCGAGAAATAGACCAGCGTCGTGGCATGAAAGAGAAAAATCGCCTCGTTCGTGTAGGCAGGCCAGGCCAGCCGCAGCATGGTGGGCCAGGTGATCTTGCGGAACTTGGTCAGCCCGGAAAACCCGTAGGCATCCGCCGCCTCGGTGTCGCCCTTGGGGATCGACAAGAGCGCGCCGTAGAAGATCTCTCCGGAATAGGCGGCGGTGTTCAGGAACAGGACAATCGCCGCCCCCAGCCAGGCCGAGGTGAAGGGATCGAAGATCGGCGAGACGGATTTCAGGCTGAGAAAGGCGAAATAGGCAAAGAAGAACTGGATGAACAACGGGCTGCCGCGAAAGACAAAGATGAACCATTCCGAGGGCTTACGCGCCAGCGGGTTCGACGATGCCTTGCCCAGGGCGACCGCCGTGGCCAGGAAGAACCCGGTCAAAAGGGCGATCAGACCGAAGTAGACGTTCCAGATCATCCCTGAACCGATCAGGGTGAATTGCTGGCACAGCGTGAAATCCTCGCGCGGCAACAGCCGTTCGCCGATCCCGATGGAGCGCAACCCGTAGTCGGCGATGGTCTGCAAACAGCTCATGCCGCTTTCCTCTGTGCTTCGCCGCCGGAGGTCGCCTGTCCATGCGTGAGCCGCTTCATGATCCGGTCCAGCACGATTTCGGACACCCGCGTGAACAGCAGGTAGAACACCAGCAGCGCCAGGAAGTACCACATGCGCCAGTCGCCGTGCGGGTAATCGGTGAACCGCGCCGTCTTGGCACCGCCCAGCTCGCGCGCCCAGTAGACGATGTCCTCGACCCCCAACAGGAACAACAGTGGCGTCGCCTTGATCAGCACCATCCAGAGGTTCGACAGGCCGGGCAGGGCATAGACCCACATCTGCGGCACCAGGATGCGCCAGTAGCACTGGCGCGGGCTCATGCCATAGGCCTCGGCGGTTTCCATCTGGGCGCGGGGGACGGCCCGCATGGCGCCATACAGGACGTTTGCGGCGAAGGCCCCGAAAACAATGGCAAAAGTCAGAACCGCCAGGAAAAAGCCATAGGTCTCGTGCACCCATTGCGCCGCATTGCCAAGGGGCAGCTTGGCCTCGGCGCAGACCACGAAATCATTGCCCTGCCGGATCGGCTGATCCCAGTCCGGGCATTTCACCTCGTGCCGGATCCACTCAAAGAACTGGTCCAACGCAATGACAAAAAACAGGAAAAAGGCGATGTCCGGCACGCCGCGGACCACGGCGATATAGCCGCGGCCCAGCCAGCTGAGAGGCAGGATGCGTGACCGCGCCGCCGAAGCCCCTGCAAAGCCGAAGGCCAGCGCCGCCGGGGCGGTGATCGCCAGCAGCAGCAGAACGGTCCCCACCGAAAGGTAGATGGCCATGTGCTTGCCCGTGGTCAGGTAACAGGCCATCCAGGCCACGTTGCCCAACGTGTCGGGATCAGCGCAGAAGCCGAACATCGCACCCTGTCTTCATAGCCACCTTCTTTTGCGTCTCATTCCGGGTCAAAGCCGCTGCCGCGCCTTTTTCGTTGACCAGGCCAGCGTCCCCCGGCACCCTGTCCCCATTCAACTTGTTTCTTTCAGGAGGCCAAAATGCAGGACGAATTCGTGTTCAAAAAACCCATTGCCGCCGTCGTGGACAACGGATCGGGCATGTTCCAGCCGCCCGCGATCGACGCATTCGACGATCCGCTTCTGGGCAAATCGGGGCCGCCGGTTTTTCAGGATGGCGCGTTCAACCCCTACGCCTATCTCAAGATTCCCGACATCGCGGGCGAGTCCTTTACCGATGAGGGCTTCATGCCGCCGGCCTTCGACGACCCGCTGCTGGGCTAGGCGATTGGCCGCGCGGAGTGTTTCCCGCGCGGCCTGCACCTCGGCCAGGTACCTCAGCCAGAAACCTCAGAAGGTCTCGCCGACTTCCCATTTCTCGATCAGCGCGTTCAGCGAGCCGTCGTCCTTCATCGACTGGATGGCCGCGTCGAACTTGGCGCGCAGCTCGCCGTCGCTTTCGCGCAGGCCCATGCCGATGCCGCCGCCGATCAGGATGTCGTCACCGACAAAGGCCAGGTCGGCGTTTTCGTCCGCGATGGGGGCGAGGTAAGCCTTGTCCGCCAGGACCGCGTCCGCCTCGCCGTTGCGCACGGCGGCGATGGTTTCGTCAGGGGTGGCAAATTCGACCAGCGTGGCGCCCATCTCGGCGATGTAGGAGGCCTGGATGGTGCCCGCCTGCGCGGCGAAGATGCCGCCTTCCATGTCCAGTTCCATGCCTTCCATCGCCAGGAAGGCCGAAGGATCGGGCTGGGTGTAGTTCTGGGTGAAGTCGATGACCTCGTCGCGTTCATCCGTGATCGACATGCCCGCGATGATGGTGTCGTAGTTGCCCGAAACGAGGTTCGGGATGATCGAATCCCATTCGTTGGTGACCCATTCGCAGGTCAGCTCGGCGCGGCTGCACAGCTCGTCGCCCAGCTCGCGTTCAAAACCGGCCACTTCGCCGTCATCGTCGATGTAGTTGTACGGAGGGTAGGCGCCCTCGGTACCCAGGCGCACAACCGAGTGGCTTTCCGCGAAGGCCGCGCCGGCGAACATCGCCAGTGCGGCTGTTCCGATCAGAAGGTTTTTCATATCGTTACTCCCTGTTGGACTTCCGGCGGCTGTCCCGCCGTTTTTCGGATGCCGGCCCTTTGGGCCTAGGCATGGACGGTCGACTTCAGGAACCCCCTCAGCCGTTCCGATTTCGGCGCGCCGAAGAGCGTCTCCGGCGGGCCTTGTTCCTCGATCAGCCCCTGGTGCAGGAACACGACGTGGTCGCTGACGTCCGAGGCCATCTTCATGTCATGGGTCACGATCAGCATCGTGCGCCCCTCTTGGGCCAGCGACTTGATCACCCGCACCACTTCCTGTTCCAGCTCCGGATCCAGCGCGCTGGTCGGCTCGTCAAAAAGCAACGCCTCGGGCTCCATGCAGAGCGCGCGCGCGATGGCGGCCCGCTGTTGCTGTCCCCCGGACAGCTGGGCCGGGTAGGCCTCGCATTTGTCGCCGATGCCCACCTTGTCCAGGTAGCCGCGCGCGGCCTCTTCGACCTGAGCACGATCGCGGCCCAGCACAGTGACCGGCGCCTCCATGACGTTTTGCAGGATGGTCATATGGGCCCACAGGTTGAACTGCTGGAATACCATCGACAGGTTCGTCCGAATGCGCAGAACCTGCTTGGCATCCGCCGGGCGGCGGTTGTGGCCGTCACCCTTCCAGTGGACCGGTTCCCCCTTGAAGAGGATCTCGCCCTGCTGGCTGTCTTCGAGCAGGTTGCAGCAGCGCAGCAGCGTCGACTTTCCGGAGCCGGACGACCCGATCAGCGAGACCACGTCACCCTTGCGGGCCGTGATGTCGACTCCCTTGAGAACTTCGAGAGAGCCATAGGCCTTGTGCAGGTTGCGGATTTCAATGACGGGCGTGTCGGACAAGCGGAGCCTCGGGCAGATCGCAGGATGGCCGGTATCAACGCGCAATCCTGCGCACTTGGCAAGGGGGCCAAGGGCAAAAAGTCCGGTTCTGACCTTGGGTCAGGCGGGCGCAGGCGCCGGGATAGGCAGGTCGAAATAGCGTTGGGGGTCTAAGACGTGGAAAGAAAGCGGGCCGCCCATCTCGAAAGGGTCGCCTTGCGGAACAAAGTCAACGACCGCGTCAAGCAGTGCCGCCCGAAGCGGCGCAGGATTAGTGCCTCGGGTGGCTATCAAGGGCAATCCCGGTGTGGCCGCTGTATGGTCGGCAACATGGACCTTGGCAGAGGCTGGCTCGAAACGCTTGAGAAGACGCCAGGTCACCGCATCGACAAAGGCGATATCCGCGTGTCCCTGAGCCACCGCATCGAGCGAACCGGCATGGGAGCCGGTTTTGACAAATGCACTGTAGGTTGGCACTCTGAAAAAGGGCGTGCCCCCTTGCGAAGCCGCCCAACCGGACTGACTGTCGGAGGAATTGTAGGCGAGCCGCAGGCCGTCTATACCTGTAACGTCGTGCGGATTATTGCGAACAAGGCGCCTCAGGACGCGCGAGTAATAGTGTCCCGGCTTGCAGTTCAGGCCGAAGCCGAGCGTTCCCACGTAGGTCACCCTGTCCTTCAGCACCGTCCGAAAAGGCAAGCCACAGGTCATCGACAAGGCCAGATCGTCCCGCAACCAGTGATCGCTCCACGGTTCGGGGATCGCGTCCGGCGGTGTCAGGTCCGGCAAGTCCAACCCGTGGCGGCGGCCTGCCGATTGCACGCACGACCAGAAGTCGCACCAGGACCGCGCGTTCTCTTCCCGCCAATACATCGGCAGGCTGGCGATCATTGCTTTTTCTCGACCCGCTGCCGTGCCAGGGCGCTGTCACGGTCGTTGATCCCCAGAAGGTTCGACACCAGCCTGAGCAGCGCGTCCTCTTCGGCCTCGCGCACGCCATCGGCCAGTACCACCTGCCAGAGCGCCTCGATCACCGCGATGCGGTCCTCGTAGGGCACGGCATCCTTGATCGCGCGGGTAAAGCGCACGGTGTCCGGTGCCTCTGCCTCCAGCCCCTCGCCCTCGGCCCGCAGACGCGCTGCTTCGAAGGGCGACAGGCCGTACCGGGTGGCGATAATCCGATCTATGCGGTCCCGCTCGCTGTCGTCGAAGGCGCCGTCGGACCGGGCGACCCGGACCAGCAGCGCGGTCAGCGCAAGTCGGGCGTCTTCGTCGGGCAGAGGGGCGGGGTCGGTCGCCGTCAGGCGCTTGAGGAAATCTGCGAACATGCTCTGGGATATAAGCCCGGTTTCGGGCCGGCACAATTACTCAGGGGATCACGGCCGCGCTGCGCGCCGCTTCGTTGTCATGCGGGGCGACGCCAAGCGCCTCTTCGACCAGGTTCACCAGTGCGGCCTCGCGGGCATCGGTGATCCCGTCCGCCCAGGCCACCTGCCAAAGCGCCTGTACGGTTTCGACGCGGTGGGCATAATCCACGTTCTCGCGGATCAGCGCGGTCATCCTGGCGTCGTCCTTGATCTCGCGGGCCAGCCTTTCGCAGGTGGCGCGCATCTTGGCAGCCTCGACCGGGTTCAACCCGAAGGCCGCGGACAGGGTCCGGTCAATCTGGCTGATTTCCTCGAAGAGATAGGTGTCGTCCGCCCGCGCCACGCGGACCAGAAGCGTGCCAAGCGCCAACTTGGCATCCGGTTCCGGCAGCGGTGCGGGCTGGCGCGGACCGTGGTGGAAAAAGGCTTTCAACCGCTCGAACATGGCCGGCCTCCTGATGGTTCGCCAAAGGCCTAGCATGACGCCGGAGGTGGCGTCACCTGCCTGTCGAGCCGGTCCTTGCGAATTGGTCCGAGAGTGGTTTCAGTGCCGCGTCCAGCCCCCAGGGCGGGTTTACGACAAAGAGGCCCGAGCCGATCATGCGGTGACCGTCCCGGGCAGGCGGAAAGCGGACCTCGTGGCGCAGGGCCTCGGGAAATTCGGCCTCCAGCTGGCGCAGCATGGGCGCATGTGCCCCGTCGCGCAGCAGCGGATACCACAGCGCCAGGATGCCCACGTTCCACTTGCGGGCAAGGGCCTGCATGGTCCGGGGCACGCTGACGTAATCGGCCTTCACCTCCCAGCTGGGGTCGATCAGCATCAGCCCGCGGCGCGGATCGGGGGGGCAGAGGCTTTGCGCCATCTCGTAGCCGTCCTGCCTGTAGACCCGCGTATTGTGCGCCCGCACCGCCCGGGACAGCGCCTCGTGCTCTTGCGGATGCAGTTCGGCCAGGTGCAGCCGGTCGTCCGCGCGCAACAGGCTCTGCGCGATCAGCGGTGAGCCGGGATAGGCCGTCGGCCCCCTTTCCGCCCGCACCTTCTTCAGCGCCCTGGCATACGGGTGATCAGCGCCGAACCAGCCTTCGGCCCGGGCGATCCCCTGTGCCGCCTCGCCGGTCTTGACCGCCTCGGCGCCGGCAAGATCATAGAGCCCGCGCCCGGCGTGCGTCTCGATATAGCTGAGCGGCTTTGGTTTGCGGGTCAGGTAGTCCAGCATCCATGCCAGGGCCGCGTGCTTGTGCACGTCGGCAAGGTTCCCGGCATGATAGGCGTGTTGATAGGACAGCATATGAGCGGCCTAAGAGTTTGCGGCGGGGCTGGCAAGGGCCTACGGGGCAGACCGCTTGCGCATCGCCCGCAAGCCGGTATCACATGCGGTAGTGCAGACCCCATGGGACTTGGCGAGGCGGATGGATGGCACAGAGCGGCGTGCAGGGCGTGATCGACCGCGAGGCGCGGGAAAAGGAACTTCTGGAATACCTGCGTGTCTACGTCATGATCTGGCAAAAGATCGACTTTATCTGGGGCATGTTCCTGACCTCCTATATCCCGCTTTTCGGTTTCCTGCATTTCTACCAGGGCGACCTGGGGGGCAGTTTCGCCGGAATGTTCGTGCTGGCCATCGCCTTTTTCACCTATGTGAACGGGCAAGCCCTGCGGCAACACTATGACATCGCCATCACCATGAGCCGCGAGTTCCGGCGCCTGAACCGGTCCTTCCCGGACATCAACGGCGCGCTGATCCGCACCGCGCAGGACAACCGCCCCCGGCTGGTCTGGGTCACGCATGGGGCAGCCTTTGGCGGGATGCTCTACATGATGGTGGGCCGCATCGGGACGGGCTTCTGCACGGCGGGCACGGCAGAGGGCGGCTGGGACTGTATCCTCACGCTGGTTTTCGGCTGAGCCGCCTTTCGCCCAGGAACCAGAGTTCGAGCAGCGCAAGGTAGGGCAGGTAAAAGGCCCAGACCATCGCGCGGTCAAAGGGGCCGTGGAAATCGTCCACCCCGATGCCCCCTGTCGTGGCGAACCACAGCCCGTAGTGCAGGCGATAGAGGTAAGAGCCCACCGCCAGCACCATCAGGCGCAGCGCCCAGCGGCGGTGGCGCGTCACGTCCTTGTCGATGGCGTAGTAGACGGTGTTGGACGCCGCGAGGATCATCAGCGCGCCATACAGCGCGAACCAGCCCGACATCCAGGCGCCGCCAACGGTGCCTTGCAGCGCGATGTAAAGCAGCCCGGCGAGGCCGGTGAACACGGCGGTCGTGGCCAGCGTATAGCCCGAGAGCCGGTGCAAACCCGGCGCCCGCCGGCGGATCACCGGGAGGAGTTGCAGCGGCACGGTCGCGGTGATGACGGCGCCGGTGATCATGTGGGCATAGATGGCCAGGTTCGAGAGCGGCGCGCCGGGATGAAACAGCCGGTCGAGCGCCTCAGGCACGCTTTGCAGCGCCAGCACGGGCCGGGTGAGCGCGTGCCAGGCGAAGGGCAGCACCATCAGGACCAAGAGGACCAGCAGGACAGAGGGCAGGACGCGGCGGATCATCGCGAAAGGGTAGGGCGGATTGTGGGGGGCGGGAAGGGGGGCGCTCCTATGGTGTTGCGATCCGTGCGCGAAACTCCGAGCGCGGAAGCAAGCCCGAAGGGCGCCGCGCCAGCGTTATGCTGGAAGCATGCCTCCGGCATGACCCGCCCCGTCGCACCAAAGGTGCGCCATTGATGGACATCCCGCCTCTGGTGGGACGGGCGGCGCTTTGGTTGGGGCTGGTCTGACCCACTGATGTCCTACGGACGTGGCACGAAAAAGCGCACGCGGTCAGACCTTGCAGCGCAGCGCCACCCCACGAGTCGGCGCTCGCGCGGCTAAGGAAATCTATGGGACTCGATTGTGACAGCAAGCACGCGTAGCACTATTCGCTTTTCATTCTTCAGGCTTGGGAGGAAAAAGCGAAAGCGGCTTGTGTTGCCCGCTTGGAGGCCCTTTTAATCTTTGTAGTGCTGCTTTTCTTTCCAAATGTTGAACCTCATGCTCCTCGGCAAGAGAATTTGGGAAGTACACTCTGCCCAAGTCATCTGTCTTTAACTTGGATCCTAGCCCAATATCTTCAGACATAACCTTTAGCAATGCGCGCAACTTGCTGTCATGATCAAAAGGTGATGCGTTTCTTGCGTTGAAGGCATTATAAAGCTCCGCCCAAGCTTCGCGCACAGGTTCCGAGTCATTGAAGACTACGTCAATCAGGTTAAGTGCACGAACAGATTCAGCGGAGAATACCGAGGCCCGCTCTTGCATTATTGTTGTGAAAACGAAAAGCTTCAGCCGCTTCTGCTCACTGTCTTGCTCAGCCTCTCGTCGGAGCGTTTCTGAAAGAATCGCTGCGGACTTGGGAACACGCCAAGCTGCATATGCTGCTGCAATAGTCGCAAATGCGCTTAAGGCAGCTGCAATTGCTGCGAGTAGGTCAGGAGTCAAGCCAAGCATCGATGCTTAAAGATCCCTTATTTTTTGCAGGCGCATATTTACTTTCCCAAGAGGGGTGGTGAGGGGGATAAAGTCTTTTTCCAAAAAATCACTTTCGAGCTTAAATGAGGTGTCGTATTCAAGCCCGTCTTTTCCAGTATTTACGCCTTGAATTGCTTGCCCGCCAGCAGGGAGAAATACACGCACTTCAGCGCTATAACTTTCATTGTCTTGAGTGGAAATTCGGCCATCAAATTTTGTTCCCTCTAGGTCGCCGCCTGTAATTTTGCCATCAATGAAGGCAAAAATTGCGATTGCCTCGGCTGCGCTCCCTGAGAAAAATCCCGCGTATATTCCGTTCAGATCAGATACGTTCATCTCACACCAACCTGCTAACCTCTTTCGCCGCCCGCACAAAATCCCTGAACAGCGGGTGCGGGTCAAAAGGTTTCGACTTCAGCTCCGGGTGGAACTGCACGCCGATGAACCAGGGGTGGTCCGGCCATTCCACGATCTCGGGCAGTTTGCCATCGGGTGACATGCCCGAGAAGCACAGACCGCTGGTTTCCAACTGCTCGCGGTACTTGATGTCGACCTCGTAGCGGTGGCGGTGGCGTTCGTCGATGGCCGTCTTGCCATAGACCTTGGCCACCTTCGAGCCTTCGGTCAGCACCGCGTCATAGGCCCCCAGCCGCATGGTGCCGCCCTTGGCATCGTCCGGGCGGCGGTTGACCTTCTCGTTGCCCTGCACCCATTCCTTGAGGTGATAAACCACGGGTTCGAAACGCTTTTCCCCGGCCTCGTGGTCGAACTCCTCCGATCCCGCCTTTTTCACACCAGCGACGTTGCGCGCCGCCTCGATCACCGCCATCTGCATCCCCAGGCAGATGCCCAGGTAAGGCACCTTGTGTTCGCGGGCGAATTGCGCCGCCTTGATCTTGCCCTCGGTCCCGCGCTCACCAAAGCCGCCGGGGACGAGGATGGCATCGAATTTCTCGAGGTGCGGTGCCGGGTCCTCTCGGTCAAAGATCTCGGCGTCGACCCATTCGACCCGTACCTTGACGCGGTTGGCCATGCCGCCGTGGGTCAGCGCCTCGGCGATGGATTTATAGGCGTCCTCCAGCTGGACATATTTGCCGACGATGGCGACATTGACCTCGCCCTCGGGGTTGTGGATGCGGTCGCTGACATCCTCCCATTTCGATAGGTCGGGCTTGGGCGCCGGGCTGATCTGGAAGGCGTCCAGAACCGCCTGGTCCATGCCCTCACGGTGATAGGCCAGCGGCGCGTCGTAGATCGACGACAGGTCCTGCGCGGCGATCACGCTGTCGGGGCGGACGTTGCAGAACAGCGCCAGCTTTTCGCGCTCCTTCTGCGGGATCGGCCCCTCGGACCGGCAGACGAGGATGTCGGGCGCGATGCCGATGGAGCGCAGTTCCTTGACCGAGTGCTGGGTCGGCTTGGTCTTCAGCTCTCCGCTGGCCTTGATCCAGGGCAGGAGCGTCAGATGCATGAAGATGCACTGGCCGCGCGGCTTGTCCTGCGAAAACTGGCGGATCGCCTCGAAGAAGGGCAGGCCCTCGATGTCTCCAACGGTGCCGCCGATTTCACATAGCATGAAATCGACCTCGTCCTCTCCGATGGAGATGAAGTCCTTGATCTCGTCGGTGACGTGCGGAATGACCTGGATCGTCTTGCCGAGGTAATCGCCGCGGCGCTCTTTCTCCAGCACGTTGGTATAGACGCGGCCCGAGGAAATGGAATCGGTCTTGCGCGCGGGCACGCCGGTAAAGCGTTCGTAGTGGCCCAGGTCGAGGTCGGTCTCGGCACCGTCGTCGGTGACGAAGACCTCACCATGTTCAAAGGGCGACATGGTGCCGGGATCGACGTTCAGATAGGGGTCCAGCTTGCGCAGGCGGACCGAAAAGCCGCGTGCCTGGAGAAGTGCGCCAAGGGCGGCGGAGGCCAGCCCCTTGCCAAGCGAAGAGACCACACCGCCGGTGATGAAGATGAAGCGCGCCATCTGGGTAACCCCGTGATTTTTGCAGGCAATCGCCTGCGTTCCTGCAAGTTCAGACGCGGCTTGTACCGGATGTGGCACCAGCTGCAACACGGGATTTGAGACATAGTGGATTCGCGCGGATTTGTCCAGATGACCGCTAGATGCTGTTGCGCTGCATGGGCGATCTGCAAGGGATTGTAGGCGGTCTGTCGCCTTGTCGGGGTATTCCTGACTGCTGGCCTGCCTGGGGCAACTGCTAGTCTCGGCAGGGAAATCAGGAACCGGCGTGGTACCGCTGGCGGCCTTGTCCTTGGCCCCCGACAGCAACGCGCGCCGACAAGCAGGAGACAGGATCATGGCCCTGGAAATCTACCTTGAAGGAACACTGAACGGTGAGGTCCTTGCCGAGCGAGAGGCCAGTCAGAACGGTCGCGGTCTGCGATCCGATGGCGAGCTGGTGCAGGCGGTCGTTGATACGCCCGAGACGGATGCTTTTGTCTTTGCCACTGACGGGACGGCGCCTTCGGGCGGGTTCTCCGACGTCTCCGGTCTGGGGGCAGAGGTGACCGTGGCCGAGTATCGGGACGGCACGGAACACTCTCCGGAATGGACCAACCCGAACGATGGCGATCCGGGGCATACGGCGGCAGGGTCCGATCCCGAATGGCGCTATGTGCCAGTCCGCCGGTTCTTCGAGGACAGCGACACGGATTTGGGCCTGTCGTGGGATGACGGTCTGTTCTGACCGCCGCGCAATGAAAAAGGCGGCCCCCAAGGCCGCCTTTTCTGAAATCGAGTGGTCTCAGTCGGCGCGCGGAACCAGCGGCGCATCCGCGTCTCCGCCGTCTGCCGAGGGCGGCGGGACCAGCGCGTTCGGGTCGATCCCGTCAAGGCCGGGGGCCGGTGCCGGCGCATCGGTTGCGGGTTCCTGCGTGCCAAGCCGATCCAGGATCGAGCTGCCCGAAGCATTCTGGGCGGCGATGATCGTCAGCGTGATCGAGGTGATGATGAAGCCCACGGCAAGAATCCAGGTCAGCTTGCCCAGTGCCGTCAACGGGGCCCGCTGGCTCATGGCGCCGCCGCCGCCGCCGATCCCCAGGCCGCCGCCTTCGCTGCGCTGAAGCAGCACGACGCCGATCAGGCCGAGAGCCAGAAGAAGGTGGACGATGAGGATGACGTTTTCCATGGGGCCTGCGCCTGTTGGGTCGGTTTCGGGGTCATGTAGGCGAAGCGTTGCCCCGGTGCAAGCAATGAAACCGAAAGCCGCCCGGCCCCCGGTCGGTCACTCCGCGGGTTTCGCCGGCGGGACGCCAAGCGAGATGCAACTGGTCGGGGCCTTCGGGGTGCCCGCCGTGCAGACAACGCACCAGTCCTCGCCGGGTATGCAGCAGTTCACTACGGATGGGCTGGTGGAATGTTTCCACGGGGCGCCTTTCTCGGCCTTGCACTGTGCAATCAGCTCTGCGGCCCGCGCGTCCGTCAGATCGAATGTGACGATCGCAGCGGCCGGGCCGGCGCCAAGTGTCATCACAAAGAGGAGGCCCGACGCGAAAAATGCCTTGATCATGAAAAGTGTTTTCCCTTCCGATGGGTTTGAGTTTCTGGGACCGTGACACAGGACCTGGCGGCTGTCACCCTTGGTTGCGTCCCTCTAGGGGGGCTTGCGCGGTGGCTCCGGTCGGGGCAGGCTTTGCCAATGCCCCACGATCACGCCGACGACGCCCCGCCGCACAGTCTCTTGCCGCCTGACCCGGCGTTGCGGGTCAAGGCGCTGGAATCGCTCTTGACCCGAAAGGGTCTGATCGACCCCGCTGCGCTGGACGAGATCATCGAGATCTATGCCCACAAGGTCGGGCCGAGGAACGGCGCGGCGGTTGTGGCGCGGGCCTGGACCGATCCGGACTTTCGCAAGCGCCTCTTGGAGGATGCGACGGAGGCGGTGGCCGAGATGGGGTTCACCGGGCGGCAGGGCGAACATGTGGTTGCCGTCGAGAACACGCCGGAACAGCACAACATGGTCGTCTGCACCCTGTGCAGTTGCTACCCGTGGCCGCTTTTGGGCATTCCGCCGGGGTGGTACAAATCCGATGCCTACCGGGCGCGGGCGGTGCGCGAACCGCGCAAGGTGCTGGCCGAATTCGGCGTGACCCTGCCCGAGGCGCAGCGCGTGCGGGTCTGGGATTCGACCGCCGAGGTGCGCTATCTCGTGCTGCCGATGCGCCCCGTCGGGACGGACGGGCTGGACGAAAGCGCGTTGGCGGCTCTGGTCAGCCGCGACGCGATGATCGGCACGGCACTGGTGGAGGCGCCTGCATGACCCGGGTTCATGACATGGGCGGGCGGTTCGGTGACGGTCCGGTGCAGCCTGCGGCCGGGGACGCGCCCGTCTTTGCCGAAGAGTGGCACGGGCGGGCTCTGGCGGTGACGCTGGCGGCTGGGGCGCTGGGGCAATGGACGCTGGACCGGTCGCGCTTTGCCCGTGAATGCCTCGCCCCTGCCGACTACCTGGCGTTTTCCTACTACGAGAAGTGGCTGGCCGGGCTGGCGGACTTGCTGGTGGCACAAGGGGTGGTCACCCGGGATGAATTGGCGGGAGCGGAGGCTGCGCCGTCGCCCTTGGCCGAGCGCCGGCTGAGGGCCGAGTCGGTTGCCGGGGCATTGGCGCGCGGCGGGCCGGTTTTGCGCGAGGGTCCCGCGCCGCGCTTTGGTCCCGGCGACCGGGTGCGCACGCGTCGTCCTGCACGCAATCTGGCCGTGACGGGTGGACATACGCGCCTGCCAGGGTATGCCGCCGGGTTGACCGGGGTCGTGGAGCGCGCGCATGGGTGCCACGTCTTTCCCGACACCAACGCGCATGGATTGGGCGAACAGGCCGAGCCGCTTTATACCGTGGTTTTCGATGCAGCCGAGGTCTGGGGCGCCGCGGAGGCGCCCGGGGATACGGTCAGTTGCGATCTCTGGGAAAGCTACCTGGAACCAGAGACATGACAGAGCCCGTCTTCGGGGCGCCCTGGCACGCGCAGGCCTTTGCGCTGGCCGTGTCTCTGGAAGCGGGCGGGGCCTTCACATGGCCCGAATGGACGCAGGTTTTCGGCGCGGTGCTTGCGGAACATGGTTTGTCGAAAGAACTGGACGGTGGCGATGATTATTTCATCGCCTGGGTCGCGGCGCTGGAGCGGATCTGCACCGAGAGGGGGATCGCCGGGGCCAAGGACCTCAGTGCGCTGCGGGATGCCTGGGAGAATGCCTACCTGACAACGCCACACGGAGAACCGGTTCGGATCGCCTGAGCCTCAGACCACGCGCCGCCCTGCAACGTAGGTCGCCGCGATGGCGCGATCGTCCCCCATCATGATCGTCGGAAACAGCGCCTCCCAGAGGTCTTTCGCCCGCGCGCTGCGCTGCGCGATGGCCGGGGTCGAGGCGAGGTCGAGCGAGATGAAATCCGCCTCCATCCCTGGGGCGAGGCTGCCGATGCGGTTGTCGAGGCGCAGCGCCCGGGCCGAGCCGGTGGTGGCCAGCCAGATCAGTTCCGCCGGGTGCAGGGCGCGCCCGCGCAGTTGTGCGACCTCGTAGGCGGCGGCCATGCTGCGCAACATGGAAAAGGACGATCCGCCGCCGGTGTCGGTGGCAAGGCCCACGCGGTGGCCCGCACGCGTCAGCCCATCCATGTCGAAGAGGCCGGAGCCGATGAAGGTGTTCGACGTCGGGCAATGGATCAGCGCGGCGCCGGTCTCGCGCAGGCGGTCCTTCTCACGCGGCTCCAGGTGGATGGCATGGCCATAAAGGCCGTTTGCGCCCAGGAGGCCATGCGCCTCGTAGGTATCGAGATAGTCGCGCGCTTGCGGAAAGAGCGATTTGACCCAGGCTATTTCATCCGTCTGCTCGCTGAGGTGTGTCTGCATCAGGCAGTCCGGGTGTTCGGCCCAGAGAGAACCCAGGGCCGAGAGCTGCTCGGGCGTGGAGGTGGGCGAAAAGCGGGGCGTGATGACATAAGAGGCGCGGCCTTTCCCGTGCCAGTGCGTCAGCAACGCCTTGCTGTCGTCATAGGCGGATTGCGCGGTGTCCCGCAGGCCCTCGGGGGCGTTGCGATCCATGCAGGTCTTGCCTGCCAGTACCCGCATGCCGCGCGCCGCGGCGGCCTCAAAGAAGGCATCCACAGAGGCCGGATGGATCGTGCAGTAACTGCAAACCGTGGTCGTGCCTTGTTCCAGCAGCAGATCGAGGTAACGGCCCGCGATTTCCGCGGCATAGCCCGGGTCGCCAAAGCGCATTTCCTCGGGGAAGGTATAGGTGTTCAGCCAGTCGATCAGCCGCTTGCCCCAGCTGGCGATCATGGCCGTCTGCGGGTAGTGCGCATGGGAGTCGATGAACCCGGGCAGCAGCAGGGCCTGCCCGTGGTCCGTGGTGCTGGAAAAGTCACCCCGCCGCAGCGCCTCGGCGCCGCCGACCTCAGTGATCACGCCATCCTCGATCACCAGTGCGCCATGCCTGTCGTGCCGGGCCGCGCCCGGCCCCTCGACAAGGGGATCGGCGGTGAAGGTCAGGGTCTGTCCCAGGTGCAGGTGGCGTTTGCTCATGCAGAAAATCCTAGGCAGGTCGCGAAGAAAGGTAAATCGCCATAGTCCCCCTGTCGCCCGCCGACAGCTTGTCATAGTGTCGGGCGACGACAGGTGGAGGGCAGGGCATGGCCGAAGAGCTGGAGGCAGAAACCACCGAGACAGCAGAGCGCGACGACGCCTATGCGCTCGACCGCAAGGCCGTTGCGGCGATTCTCTATGCGGTGGATGTCGAGGACAGGGAACAGCTGGTCGAGCTGATGGAGCCGCTGCACGCGGCCGACATCGCCGACCTTCTGGAACAGATCAACGCCTATGATCGCGGCCGGCTGATCCGGCTCTACGACAAGGAGTTCGACGGCGAGATCCTGTCGGAACTGGACGAGGCGCTGCGCGAAGAGGTCTTTGCCGCGCTGACGCCCTCGGTTCTGGCGGACGCGGTGCGCGAGTTGGACACCGACGACGTCGTCGACCTGGTCGAGGACCTGGAAAGCGATCAGCAGGACGCGATTCTGGATGCGCTGGAAGCCGGCGACGCGGCTGCGGTCCGCCAGTCGCTGAGCTATCCCGAATTCTCTGCCGGGCGCCTGATGCAGCGCGAGGTCGTCATGGCGCCCGAACACTGGAGCGTGGGCGACGCCATCGACTACATGCGCAGTTCCGACCGGCTGCCGGAACAGTTCTACCATGTCGTGCTGGTGGACCCCCGGTTGCGGCCCGTGGGCAACGTGACGCTGGGCAAGATCATGTCGTCGCGCCGCGACGTGTTGCTGAAATCCATCGTCGAAGAGACCTTTCACACCATCCCCGTCACGCGGGACGAGGGCGAGGTGGCCTATGCCTTCAACCAGTACCACCTGATCTCGGCGCCGGTCGTGGACGACAACGAACGACTGGTCGGTGTCATCACGATTGACGACGCGATGGCGGTTCTGGATGAGGAAAACGAGGAAGACATCCTGCGCCTTGCGGGCGTCGACGGTGAAAGCCGGCTGTCCGACCGGGTGATCGAAACGACGAAGCGGCGCTTCCCCTGGCTGGCGGTCAATCTTGTCACGGCGGTGCTGGCCTCGCTGGTGATTGCCCAGTTCGAGGCGGCCATCGCGCAGGTGGTGGCGCTGGCGGTGCTGATGCCCATCGTGGCCTCGATGGGCGGCAACGCCGGCACGCAGTCGCTGACGGTGGCGGTGCGCGCGCTGGCCACCAAGGACCTTACCGGCGCCAACATCTGGCGGGTGATCCGTCGCGAGGTGGCGGTGGGGCTCATCAACGGGCTGGCCTTTGCCGTCATAATGGGAATCGTGGGCATCCTCTGGTTCGGCTCGTTCCAGCTTGGCGGGGTGATTGCCACCGCGATGGTGATCAACCTGGTGATTGCCGGACTGGCGGGGATCGTGATCCCGGTTATCTTGGACAAGGCAGGGGTGGACCCGGCCCTGGCCTCGGGCGCCTTCGTGACCACGGTGACGGATGTGGTCGGCTTTTTCGCCTTTCTGGGACTGGCAGTGGTGGTGTTGCTATGACGACTTTGGAAGACCGCAAGGCGGCAGCGCGCAAGGCGGCCTTTGCCCGCCGGAAACCGGCGTTTGAAACCCAGGCGCCCGGCGCCGCCGGCAAGTTGAGCGAGGTGCTTGCGGGGTATCGCGGGGCGCCTCTGTCCGGATTTCTGCCGATCCGCACGGAAATCGACCCGGTGCCCGCCATGGCCGAAGCTTCGGCGCACGGCCCCGTCGGCGTGCCGGTGATCGAGGCCAAGGGGCAGCCACTGAAATTCGCCCGGTGGGAGCCGGATTGCACCCTGGTCGACGGGCCGTTCGGGGCACAGATCCCGGAACACCAGGTCTATTTCGAACCGGAGGTGCTGATCGTGCCGCTGGTCGCCTTTTCCCGCGATGGCGGGCGGTTGGGCTATGGGGGCGGGTTCTACGATCGCACGCTGGAACTGTTGCGGTCGCGGCGGCCGACGCTGGCAATCGGGTTCGCCTTTGGCGCGCAGGAGGACGTGGATCTGCCGCTGGAGGAAACCGACCAGCCGTTGGACCTGATCGTGACCGAGGCCGAGGTCATCACCCCGGCGCGCTAGGCCCTCAGACCGGCGGCGGCGGTGTCTTGGCACGCAGTTCCAGCCGCCGTTCCCTTTCAAAGACATAAAGCCCGGAGGCGACGATCACCGCGATGCCGACCCAGGTCAGCGGTGTCGGGAAATCGCCAAAGGCGAAATAGCCGATCACCGTGGCGCCAACGATTTCCAGGTATTGCAGCGGTGCGATGGTCCCGGCGGGGGCCAGTCGCAGCGCATAGGTCAGGAACAGGTGCGAGATCGTCGCGACCACGCCGACCCCGACTAGCGTCCAGATCGCAAGGCCCTGCGGCCGGATGGGATCGAAAAGCGCGTTGCCCGTCCCCTCCATCAGCAGCAGGGGCGGTACGATCAGAACGGTCGCGGCCAGTGCGGTGTGCCCTTGCAGGACAAGTGGATGCAGGCGCCGCGCCATCGCGCGGGTCATCAGCATGTAGATTGCGAACAGTGCCGCCGTCACCAGCGGCAGAAAGGCCACCAGTCCCAGGTCGGAAAAGCTGGGCCGGATCACCAGCAACGCGCCGCCAAAGCCCACGGCACAGGCGCTCAGCCGCCGCCAGCCAACCGGTTCCCCGAGGAAGATAGCGCCCATGAGGATCAGCACGAAAGGCTCGACGAAGAAGATCGAGATCGCGTCGGCGATGGGCATGTAGCGCAGCGCGGTAAAGAAACAGCCCGTGGCCGCCAGCAGCGCGGCGGCGCGGGCGACATGGCGGACAAGATCGCCCAGGGTGACCCTTTGGCTGTGGCCGAGAATGGCGGCCAGCGGCATCAGGATCGCCACCTGGATCGCAAAGCGAAAGGCCAGGATCTGCGGTACGGGCACCTCTGCCGGTGTCGCCTTGGCCAATGCGTCCATCATCGGCGCAAAGGTGCAGAAGGCCAGCATGAAGAGAATGCCGATTGTGGTCCGGTCGACGCTTTGTTGGGCTTGGGTGGTCATGGGGCCTCGCTGAACCGGCGCAAGGATCGGCGCGCCTTGTAATCGGGTCTTGTCGAAATGCGACGGGGGCGGGCGATTGCGGCCGGGCAAGGTGTGTGGTGCACGGTCATGGCAGGATCGACAGCCAGATCCACGCGGTCAGCACGGACAGGGTGGTGGCGATCAGGACTGCCGAGGCCGCCACGCGCCGTGCGCGCCCGTAGAGGTTTGCGAAGACGTATGAGTTGATCCCCGGCGCCATCGCCGCGGTCAGAACGGCGGACCGGAAGGCCGGGGTCGACAGGCCGGTGAGCGTGCCCAAGGTCCAGGTGATCGCCGGATGCAGCACCAGCGAGATCGCGCAGATATAGGCGATCACCCGTCCGTCGCCCTGCGGCTTGTAACGGCAAAGCACGCCGCCCATGCCGAAGAGGGCTGCGGGAAGGGCAGTGCGGATCAGCATGTCCAGCGCATCGGTGGCCACTGTGGGCAGCGAGAGGTTCAGGAGGTTCGCGATGAGCCCCAGACCGATGCCGATCACCAGCGCGTTGCGGAACATCGCCCGGCCCACCTTGGCCGGAAGGGCGCGGTTCGAAATCCCGGCTGCCCTTGCACGGGCGATCTCCATCGCGGTGATGCCTATGCCGTAGCAAAAGGGCGAGTGCATCGCGACGATGACATAGTTGGCCTGCAGGGCATCGCTGCCATAGGCGCGTTCGGTGATCGCAAGACCCATCATCAGCGAATTGGCGAAGAGACAGCAGAACCCGATGGCCACCGCATCTTCCCAGTCGCGCTTGAAGAAATAGCGCGCACCCAGCAGCCCCGCGACAAATCCCGTGGCCGACCCGGTGTAGAAACTGACCAGCAGCCAGGGATTGAAGTCCGGGCCCAGTTCCAGCGTCCAGATGGCGCGGAACAACAGGCAGGGGATGGCGATGGTCTGGGTAAAGCTCATCAACCCGTCGACGCCGCTGTCGGAAAACCAGCCTTTCCAGACCGCGGCATAGCCGGCGCCGATCACCAGAAAGACCGGCAGGATCACGTCGAGCAGCGCCTGCATGTCGGGAAGCCTTGGGGAATGAATGCGTCAGAGGCGCGGAATGCGCGTGGGCAACCTCACATAGCTTGCCCCGAGGTGCAACTGCCGGTCGCGGGACGCGCCGCTGCGTGGGTTCTGAACAGGACAGCGGCTCATTGTCCGGGGCTTGCCCGTCGAGACCGCCGAGCAGCAGGAAGAGGCTACAGCGCGTAGCGGATCACCTTGCCGTCATAGGCCGGGGTGATGTGGTCCGGGGTCTCGGCCTCCACCTCGGCATAGTCGAGGTCGATGTGCATGTTGGTCAGAACCGCGCGGCGGGGGGCCGCACGGGCGATCCACTCCAAGGCCAGGTCAAGATGCGCATGTGTCGGGTGCGGCGTGCGGCGCAGCGCGTCCAGCACCCAGCAGTCCAGGTTTTCCAGATGCGGCCAGGCCGCGTCCGGTATCGTCGCCACGTCCGGCAGGTAGGCTAGGTCGCCGATGCGAAAGCCAAGCGCGTCGATGCTGCCGTGGTTGACCTCGAAGGGGGTCAGGGTGACGGGGCCACCGGCGCCCTCGATCGTGACGGGGCCGTTGATCGTGTGCAGGTTCAGGATCGGCGGATAGGGCGAACCCTCGGGCTGGACAAAGGCATAGGCGAACCGGGACAGCAGGTCGTCCTGCGTGTCGCCATCGGCCCAGACGTTCAGCCGTTCGCGGGTGTTGAAGACGATCTGGCGCAGATCGTCGAGGCCGTGGGTGTGGTCCGCATGGGCATGGGTGTAGACCACGGCATCCAGCCTTCCGATGCCGGCGTCCAGCAGCTGGTCGCGCATGTCGGGCGTGGTGTCGATCAGAACGGAGGTCGTGCCGTCCGGAGTTTCGCGCTCGACCAGCATGGAACAGCGCCGACGGCGGTTCTTGGGGTTCTGTGGATCGCAGGCCCCCCAGTTTCCGCCCAGCCGGGGCACGCCGCCGGAAGACCCGCAGCCAAGGATCGTGAAACGCAGTTCTCCTGTCATGCAGCGCGCTCCCAGAGGGCGGCCTTGGCAAAGAGCGTGTCGAAATTCGCCTCTGTCCGGCGGGCGAATTCCTCGTAGGGCAGGCCAAAGACCTCGGCGCCCTTCTGCGCGGTATGGGCGACATAGGCCGGTTCGTTGCGCTTGCCGCGATGGGGCGGTGGCGCAAGATACGGACTGTCGGTTTCCACCAGGATCCGATCCAGCGGCGCACTGGCAAAGATGTCGCGCAGGTCCTGCGACTTGGGAAAGGCGGCGATGCCGGACATGGACAGGTAGAACCCCAGGTCCAGCGCGGCCTTGCCGAGCGCGGCACTGGACGAGAAACAATGCATGACACAGGTGTACTCCTGCGCCTTGTACCCCTCTGTCAGGATACGGGCCATGTCGTCGTCCGCGTCGCGGGCATGGATGATCAGCGGCAGGCCGGTTTCCTGCGCCGCCTCGATGTGGATGCGCAGGCTGGTCTTCTGCACCTCGGCGCTTTCGGCGGTGTAGTGATAGTCCAGCCCGGTTTCGCCGATACCGACGAATTTCGGATGTTTCGCAAGCGCCACCAATTCGTCCACCGTGGCCAGGGGCTCTTCGGCGGCGGACATCGGGTGGGTTCCGGCGGCATAGAAAACCGGCGCATGCGCCTCGGCGATGGCCCGGACCTGGGGTTCGTTGCGCAGGCGGGTGCAGATGGTGACCATGCGATGCACGCCCGCGCGCAGGGCGCGGTCGATCACCTCGGGGCGCTCCTGGTCGAAGTCGGGGAAATCGAGGTGGCAATGGCTGTCGGTAATGGCGGGAACGGTCATGACGGCTCCTTGGTTGACGGTGGTATCTAGGATGCCGCCGGGAGGGTCAAGGTGGGGGCGCCGGTCAGGGGGCGGCCAATCCCGAGGGCCGCGCGACCGGGCGCGGCAGGAAGGGGGTGGGCCGCACGAAGGGGCGTGCAATCGGGCGTAGGGTGGTCACGGGCGCCTGTGCCGTGGGTGGGCCAAGTTCAGGGTCCGGCACGTCCGGCTCCGGGCGGCTGAGGGGTGGCGCAGGCGGTTCAGGCACCGGATCTGGTCGCGGCTCGGGGCGTCGTTCCGGTTCCAGCCCTGGCGAAGGCGGCGTGACCGGATCGGGCGTCGGCTCTGGCGCGGGTTGCGGATCGGGCGTGACGGCAGGCGTCGCCTCGCGGACCGGCCCTGCCGGAGGTGGAGCCGCAGGTTGAGTGTCGATCCGGGGCAGGGCGCCGGTCTTTGGCGCCACGATCCCGATACCGGGCGCGCGCGGGGCGGCGGGCGAGCTTCGCAGGGCCGCGCGCGAGGTTTGCAACTCGGTGGCGGAAAAGGGGGCGGGCAATCGCGGTGCCTCTGGGGCCGGGCCGCTGGACACAGGCCGCGGACGCGGTATCGGGTCGGCCTCGGGCGGTGCGGTGGGCACGGCCGGCATGCCGGGGGACCGGGGCACCGGCGTGCGCGTCGGTGTCAGCGGCCCCTTTGCGGGCGCAACCGGGGCGGTCTCGTCAGGTGGGGCATCGGGCGTTTCCGGAACGTCCGTTTCCGGCGGTCGATCCCAGGCGGCGACAAGCTCGCCCAGTTCCGCAGAGACCGGAATCAGCTTCAGGGCCGGATCAGAAGACTCTTCGTCCGGCAGCGCGATCAGCGCGAGTGCTACGGCATGGATGACCAGCGCCAGACCCAGGCAGACCAGGCCCTCGAATATGCGCCGCCCCGTCATTCCTTGGCCTCCCCGATCGTTACCAGATCGACACGGCCCGCCCCGGCCTCGGCGAGGCGGGACAGGAGGCGGGCCAGCAAGGCGGCCTGGGTCTCTTGCCCGGTCTGCAGGCGCACCAAACCGCCAGAGGCGGCCGAGCGAATTGCCTCTTCCCCGCGCAACGTGCCGAAGGTGACCATGCCCGACGGCGCGAGGATCAGAACGCGCTGCATCTCTGCGGGTCTGTCGACCGCCAACTGGCTGCGCCTGGCACTGCCGGGATCGGCAAAATGCGCCGCCAACAGAAAGAAGATCAGCAGCAGGAAGACCACGTTGATCATCGGCACCACCGGTTCGCGGCTGGGCCTGGCCGTGCCGGGCCAGAACCGGCGGGAGGTGCTGAGACGGGATCGGAACATAGATCTATTCTACCACGGTCAGCCCGGTCAGCCCGGCCTTGCGCAAGGTCTCCAGCACCTCGATCAGGCGCGCGACGCCGGTGCCGGGGGCTGGGCGGACCACGACGATATCCTGTGGTGAGGCCATCAACGGGGCCAGCGCGCCGGGCAGGTCTGTGACCGGCTGTCCGTTGAGCGTGACGCCTTGTGGCAACACGCTGATCAGCCGGGGCGGGCCGCTGTAGGCGCTGCCGCCCTCTGTGCTGGACAATAGCAACGACAGCCCCTCCGTCCCGCCGAACCGCGCCACCAGCATGAAGAAGACCAGCAGCAGGAAGACCACGTCGATCATCGGCGTCAGGCTGGGGCGGCGGCGGCGCGGGGAGGTGGGAAGGTTCAACATGGGTCAGGCGGTCTCCGGGGTGTCCTCTTCTTCCCCGGCATAGGCCCAGGGGGTGGTAAAGACGCGGGTCACGATGTCCTCGAGATCATGGGCCAGTCGATCCGCCATGCCGTCGAAGACCGAGAGCATGACGCTGGCGGGGATGGCGACGGCCATGCCGGCGGCGGTGGTCAGAAGAGCCTCCCAGATGCCGCCGGCCAATGCCGCCGGGTCGGCCTGCTGTCCGCTGTCCTGCAGCGCCTGGAAGGCGTCGATCATGCCCAGCACCGTTCCCAGCAAGCCGATCAGCGGCGCGATTGTCACCACGAGGTCGAGCATCCGCAGGCCAAGACGCGTTTCGGTCAGCACGGCTCGGGCCTGGCGGGCCGCCTCTTCGCGGGCGTCTTCCTCGGGGATCGAAAGGCGCGCCTGCATCGCGGCCTGTGCCACGCGGGACCGCGGCGCCGGATCAAAGGAGATATGGCTCATCGCCAGCGTGGTCTGCCCCTGGCCCCAGAAGCGCAGGGCGGTTTCGGCCCCGGCGCGTTTCCAGGTGCCCAGGCGCAGGAGTTGCCACAGTTTCCAAAGGATGAGCGTCAGCGTCAGCACCGAGAGGACCGCAATGGCCCAGAGCGCCGGGCCGCCGCGGTCGAGGACCTGGGTGAATGTGTTCAGGCTGTTCATCATGGTCGGGTCTTTCTGGAGCGACGATCGGGGCCTGTGACAGTGTTCTCATGAAATAGCGCCTGGGGCGAGTGTTGCTGTGCCCCTGTTGGATGACATTCATTCTTACAGTGAAGGCGGAATAGGGGCGAATGAGGCGGCCGAGACCGACCCGGACATCGTGATCGCCGGGCCGACCTACCCGGTGCCCCACGCGGACGCGGTCCACCTGGACGGGGCCGGCGGGCGCGACTTCGGCCTGCAGTTCGGCAAGGTCATGTTCAAGCGGCTCTGGCGCGGCGAGGACTGGCACCCGGTGGAGCCGCGCCGGATCACGCAGCACAGCGCGCGGGTCGTTTCGTGCCGGTTCCACGTTCCCGAGCCGCCCCTGGTCTTCGACACCGCGACCGTCACCGACCCGGGCGACTACGGCTTCGTGGTCGAGGACGACAGCGGCACGGTGGCGATCTCGGAGCTGCGCATCCTGCGCGACACGGTGGTGATCACCACCTCGGCCGACATCGGCGCCAACCCGCGCCTTTCCTATGCCTACTACGGCCCCGCCGGCAACGGCGGCGGCCCCGCCACGGGCTGTCGCGGCAACCTGCGCGACAGCGACCCCACCACAGGCCCCAACGGCGCGAGGCTGTGGAACTGGGGCGTGATCTTCAACAAGCCGATCCCCTACGAGAAAGGAGCCTGACATGGCCACCCTGATCCGCCTTTCCGGCGTCACCACCGACAACGAGACCCTGCCGAGCCTGGCCGACTACGGCAGTCAGCCGCAGACCGGCCTGATCGACAGCATCAAGATGACGGCCGACATCACCGCGAACAGCGTCGCGGGCGGCGCTGCCATGACCGACCAGTCCACCGCCACCGGCGGCAACGTCGCGACCTGGGCCGACGGCATCGCCACGCTGCCGGATCTCTCCGGCACGGGTGAGTACCACCGGTTCCAGATGACCAACGACTATGCCTCGCTGAACCGCACGCTGGCGGTGATCTACCGGGTGCCGGACACCAGCCGGTCGCAGACCCTCTTCGGGGTCTCGAACGGGTTCAACCTGTTGTCGAGCGACAGCCTGACGCTGAACTTCAACGACGGCGCCAACCAGAACGTGGACGTCGGTTCGGTCACAGCCAATGTTTGGAACAGCGTGATCGTGACCGAGGACGATACCGGGCTGCGCCTGGTGCACAACGGCGGCGCCATCCAGGCGGTCAACTGGGCCGACTACGCGGCCACGCCCGCCACGACCAACGTCACGATCTTCGGGCGCAACAGCGAAACCTTCTCGCCCTATGGCGAGTTCGCCTTCCTCTCGGCCCACAACGTCGCGCTCAGCGACGCGGACCTCGCCAACTACGCCGCAGGGCTCGCCGCCTTCGCCGCCGGCGTGAAGGGCATCACCATCGGGGGGTGAAGGGGGGGGCATCAGCGAATTGGCAACGAGTTCTTCTAGTCTTTCCAGCTACAGGCCACCAGTGCTTCGAAAGACTGGAAGAATCAGTTGCCAAATGAAAACCTCTCCGTGTTTGCGAGAAGGATTTTCTAATGCCCGTCTATCGGTTTTTGGAGTATCGGCGAGTTATCTGGTTGGAAGGAGGCCCTCTGTCGCTGGAGGACCAATGTCGACAAGCGTTCAACTCGCTGCCGCTAACCACCGAACGGGTCGTGACGCGCGCCGACGGAACCAACGTCATGGGTCTTCGGATGCGAGACGTGGGGCAGCGCGGAGTGTTCGTGCACTGTGGACGGTATGTGGATGATCAAGCCACTGGGGTCATTCCGATGAATGAACAGCGGCAAACACAAGTCAATTCACGGCGACCAGGTAATGCTGAGAACTTCCTGAACTCAGATTTCTTAGGCCTGCTCTTCGGGAACCACGTCATCACTTTGAACGCGGGCATTAACGGCGCTTCACTAGGGAACTACCTTCGAGGTTTGTTCGGTTTGGCCGAGATGAACGAAGACTGTACGAAGTTCGATCTGGTTCGCATCGCCGATGTGAACAAGTTGGCCAAGATCCGGAGTTCTGGTGGTGTTTCATCCTTGAAACTCGATCTTGCAATAGACGAGGCCGTCCACATAGCGCTTACCGACCACGTGCCCGAGCCCGCCAACCCTTCTTTGGGCTGGGGGGTTCGGCAGCTACTGGCACCGGTCAGCGAGGCCATAGGCGACCTTATCAAAAATTACGAGCCTGCAAGTGGTCTCGCGAGCAGCACTAAAGGAACTGTAAAACTTGAAATATCGGTTCCGGCGGGCGATGCAATCTTGGCGCGCAACGGTATGGACGGCACCGCTCAGCTTCTAGTCGAAGACGAGGATGCAGATGATTATGTCATCAAGCTCAGGAACGGCGACACCATTAAACCGAGCGAAATTTCGCTGAAAAAACGCGTTCGCTTGGATCGCTTTGCAAATTCTGTGGATGTGAACCAAGCCGAAGACCACATGCTGGTCTATGCTGAGGAGCTCCGCGAAGGTGGTCTCTTAGAATGACCAAGCAACGCCAGGCAGAAAAGGGTACATCCAAATATGCGTGGTCGCGTCTACTGGGTGGTGTCGTGCTGCTTGGCGCCTCCGCGTTAGGCGCATACTTCCTGCAACCACTCATCTCTGGCAACAAGGATGCCGTGAACACTGTCGTGACAGTATTCTCGATCCTGGCGGGGTTCTTAATCGCGGTGATAACCTTCATCGGCGACCCGGGCCCCAGTGAGTGGAGGGATCTCCAACTGGGACGACGTGAGGTAAAGGCCAAGCTTCGCCGGCACCGTTGGTTGTTCTATTTGTATCTGGTCACACTGGGCCTTGCGTTAGCCATGTTCTTGATCCCTTCAACCTATGTGACGTTGATCGTCTGGTTTGAGCGCGCCTTCGTGGGTGTGGCTATTTTTGTTTTCCTCGCATCCTTCACCTTGCCCAACTCTCTGTCTCAGTTGCAGATGGCCAAATATGACGCAGCGCTTGATGACCGCTCGCCTGAGTATGTGCGACGGCTCAAAGAGAAATCGCATCCTGGCGATGATCCGGTGGGGAAGTGACCTCTGGACGAAGAGTATTCTTGGTCGGAGACGTGGTACGCCTCGAAGCTTGCCGCGCTGCAAGCTAGGTGCATCGGGCTGAAGCGCCGTTGCTGTAAATCCTAGTGTAATTCACTGCAAATGTTAGCGTCACGCTACAGTCACGCTACAAGCGTCACGCTACAGTCACGCTACAGGCATCCTGCAAGAAACCGTATTGGACCCCGGTTTGGGAATTGATGGCACTCGGCATGGGAAAACCTGGCCCAGGCGGGCAAGACCCTGCCGAAATTCATGGTTACGGTGCGATTCAGGGTGATTCGCCGTTGGGAATAAGGCATCAAGCGCTTGCTTCCTGCGGTCACTCGGTGCGGAAAGCCCGATTGACGTGGATTTCGTGGGACCGCAGGGGAAATTTTTCTCGCCATCAGGTTTGTCTATATCTTGTGTTGGGTGTGTTGTGGTTCGCTAGGTTTGCGCAGATTGTGTCCTGTGTGATCGGTGGCGCCCTATTTTCAAGGCTCTGACTACACTCGCATTCCGCGATTTCCCCCAAAAAGGGATTGATTACCATGAAGTGGCATGGCATCACTAACTCACACGATGGGACACGGAAGCAAGGGCACCCAAGGCCCGGCACCGAACTCACAAAAACAACAAGAGCAGGTTTCATACAGGCATCCGCTCTCATCGTGACAACAAGGATCCGGCGCGCGGGCGAGCAGACATCCCCCCAGGTGGCGCGCGCAGTCGGAGACACCCGCTTAGCGGGTCAAGCGGCGGGTTGATCAATGGCAGCTGATCAACCCGCCGTATTTCGTTTCAAACGGGGGAATTGAGGGGCCGAGGGCAGTGAGCCGCAGGCTGAGGTTCAGAGGCGAGCATCGACTGAAGGTCGATGGCAAGGGGCGGATGAGCATTCCCGCCTCCTTTCGTCGTGTCCTCGAGGCCGGTGACCCCGATTGGGAGAAGGATTCCAAGGACAACGGCAACCCGGGCTTTGTCATGGTCTATGGCAATCCGCGTCTGCCCTACCTGGAATGCTATACGGTCGAAGAGATGGAGCGCATCGAGGATCGGATCGATGCGATGAAATCGGGCGAACGCAAGCGGGTGCTGTCCAAGATCTATTCCTCGGGGTCGGTGAATGCCTCGGTCGACGACACCGGGCGCATCGTGATCCCGGCCAAGCTGCGGGCGCGCTATGACATCGATGGCGAAACCTACGCGGTGGCCAGCCTGAACAAGTTCCAGATCTGGGCGGCGGACCGCTATCAGCCGACAGATGCGATCGAAGAAGACGACCTGATGGAAGATCTGCCCGAGGATCCGATGGAGTGGCTGGACGAGGTCGAGGAGGTCTGAGTGAGTGATCCCGCGGCGCATAACGGCGGCGCACCTCATGTTCCGGTGCTGCTGCGCCCCTTGCTGGAGGCGGTTGCGCCGGTCGAGGGTATCTGGATCGACGGCACGCTTGGCGCTGGCGGATACACCCGTGGCCTGCTGGAGGCTGGCGCCGACAAGGTGATCGGGATTGACCGTGACCCGCTGGCGCATGAAATGGCGCGTGACTGGGGCGCGGCCTATGGCGACCGGCTGGAACTGGTCGAAAGCAATTTCGCGCAGATGGACGAGGCGGCAGAGGCCGTGGACGGCGTGGTGCTGGATCTGGGCGTCTCGTCGATGCAGCTTGACCGGGCCGAACGCGGTTTCTCCTTCATGAAGGACGGGCCGCTGGACATGCGCATGGGGCAGGCGGGCCGCACTGCCGCGGACATCGTCAACACGGCGGACGAGGCGGACATCGCCGACATCCTCTATATCTACGGTGAAGAGCGGCAATCGCGCCGCATCGCGCGCGCCATCGTGCAGGACCGTCCCTTTGACCGGACCTTGCCGCTGGCCGAGCTGATCGAGCGCGTTATTGGCCGTACCAAGCCGGGCCAGGCCCATGCGGCCACCCGCAGTTTCCAGGCTCTTCGGATCGCGGTGAACGGCGAATACGATGCCTTGTGGCAGGGGTTGATGGCCGCCGAGCGGGTGCTGAAACCGGGCGGGCGGCTGGCGGTCGTGACGTTTCATTCGGTCGAGGACCGGATGGTCAAACGCTTTTTCCAACTGCACGGCGGCAAGAAGGAACATGTGAACCGCTATGCCACGGAGGTGCCCGAAGCCACGGAGCCTTTCGAGGTGCTGACCCGCAAGGCCATCGGCCCGGACGCGGAAGAGCTTGCAACTAATCCGCGTGCCCGATCCGCCAAGCTGCGGGTGGGGCGGCGAACGACTGTCCCCGCGCGGCCCGTCGAGGCGGCGGAATTGTCCATGCCGCAGATGAAACCGACCACCACAAGGAGAAGATGAAATGCGCAGCCTTCTGTTCCTGCTCGCGGCCGCGGCCGTCATCGCCTCCGGCTATTGGGCTTATCATGAGAACTACCGCACCAAGGCGGAATTGGACCATGTCGACGACCTCCGACGCGATATCGGGGCCGCGCGCGAGCGGTTGGCGATCTTGCGGGCGGAATGGGCTTACCTGAACCGGCCCGACCGTCTGCGCGACCTTGCCGAGCTGAACTTTGACAGGCTGGGCCTGCTGCCGTTGACGCCGAACCATTTCGCCAAGGTCGACCAAGTCGCCTTTCCCCAGCTTCAGATCCTTGACCTGACGCAGCCCATCGACGTGACCTCTGCCGGGGCGACGAACCCATGACCCGTATCCCGCTTCGCCCGCTTGCCCGTATCCTCGAGGCCCGCCAGAACGGCGAAAACCCCGATGCCATCGAGCGCGAGAATCGCCGGTTGCGCCACGAGGAAATGCGAGACCGGATGCGCCTGCGCGCCGAAGGCCGCCTGCTGGTGCTGGCGATGATGTTCCTCTGCGCCTACGGCGTGGTGGGGGCCCGGATGGGGATGTTGTCGGCCTCGGAGCCCGAAGAGCCGCGCGCCCAGGCCAGCGGTGCCTCGATCATTGCCAGCAGGGCGGACATCGTCGACCGGCACGGCCGCGTGTTGGCCACCAACATGTCGACCCATAGCCTTTATGCGCATCCGCAGCAGATGATCGACCCGCTGCGGGCTGCCGAGGAACTGGCCAGGATCTTCCCCGAGATGGAGGCCGAGGCCCTTGCGCGCCGGTTCACCGACCCCAAGCGCAAGTTCCTGTGGGTGAAACAGAAACTCAGCCCCGAGCAGATGCAGGCCGTGCACGACATCGGCGAACCGGGGCTGTTGTTTGGCCCGCGCGAGATGCGCCTGTACCCCAACGGTGCCATCGCGTCCCATGTGCTTGGCGGTGCGCGTTTCGGTCGGCAGGGGGTTGCCTCGGCCGAGGTCGTTGGCACCGCGGGGATCGAGAAATACCTGGACGAGGAACTGCGGGATCCCGCGCGTGAGGGCGCCCCCCTGGCGCTGTCGATCGACCTGTCGGTTCAGGCAGCGACCGAAGAGGTGCTGGACGCGGGCATGAAGATGCTCAACGCGCGTGGCGCGGCCAGTGTGCTGATGGATGTGCACACGGGCGAGGTGATCGCCATCGCCTCTCTGCCTGATTTCGATCCCAACGACCGGCCCCGCCCGCCGGTCGAGGGGCAGCCGGACGACAGCCCGCTTTTCAACCGCGCGGTGCAGGGCCTGTACGAACTTGGCTCGACCTTCAAGATCCTGACGGTGGCTCAGGCGCTGCAGATGGGACTGGTCCACCCCGAAACCATGATCGACACGTCGCCGCCATACGAGGTGCTGGGCTTCAAGGTGGGCGAGTTCAACGGCAAGAACTACGGCACGATTTCGGTGACGGACGTGATTGCGCAAAGCTCTAACCGGGGCACGGCCAAGATCGTCATGATGATCGGGCGCGGGCGTCAGCAGGAGTTCTATCGCAATCTTGGCATGTTCGAACCGCCTCAACTTGAAATCGTCGAGGCCAAGGGCGCCAAGCCGCTGGTGCCATCGCGCTGGACGGATCTGTCGGCGGTGACGATTTCCTATGGCCACGGAATCTCTGTCTCGCCGCTGCACCTGGCGGCGGCCTACGCGATGATCGGCAATGGCGGGCACATCGTGGAACCGACTCTGCTGAAACGCGACCGCCCGCGTGTGGGGGACAAACTGCTGCGGGACGACGTGGCAGAGGCCTCGCTGAGGATGCTGCGCAAGGTGGTGATCGGCGAAAAGGGCACGGCCACCTTTGCCGAGGTGCCCGGATACCGTGTCGGCGGCAAGACGGGGACAGCGGAAAAGCCCAAGAAGACAGGCGGTTATCACAAGGACAAGGTCATCGCCACCTTCGCGGCCCTTTTCCCCACCGACGCGCCGCGTTATGCCCTTGTGGTGATGCTGGACGAGCCGGTGGAAACCACCGGCTCCAAGCCGCGGCGCACCGCGGGCTGGACCGCCGTGCCGGTGGCCGCCGAAATGATCGCGCGGATCGCGCCGCTTCTTGGCTTGCCTCCAGAGTATGATAAGGGGCAAGTGAAGACGTTGACGACGGCCTCGGACTGAGGTCGTCCGCCGCGTGCCGCCAGGCCGGGGCCGGCGGGCAAGCAAACGACCTTGGGGGCAAACGAGAGATGGCGTCGGAACGCAAGATCCTGTCAAAAAGCCTGTCGGAACTTGGGCTTCATGCCCGTGGCGGGCGTGACGTTACCGTGACGGGGCTGGCCGTGGACAGCCGCGAAGTGCAGGAAGGTTTCCTGTTTGCGGCGCTGCCCGGCACGCGGGTGCACGGGGGCGAATTCATCCAGTATGCCCTGCGCATGGGGGCCAGCGCGATTCTGACCGATGCCGAGGGTGCAAGGATTGCCGCCGCGGAACTGGCCGCCTCGGACGCAGCGCTGGTCATCGCAGAGGACCCGCGTCAGGCCTTGGCCTATACCTCGGCCCTGTGGTTCGGCGCGCAGCCCGCCACGATGGTTGCCGTCACCGGGACCAACGGCAAGACGAGCGTGGCCAGCTTTACCCGCCAGATCTGGCAGGAATTGGGGCTGCGCGCTGTCAACGTGGGCACAACCGGCGTCGAGGGGGACTGGCAGACGCCGCTGAAACACACGACGCCAGAGCCGATCACCCTGCACCGCGTTTTGGCGGGGGCGGCGCAATCCGGTGTTACGCATGCCGCGATGGAGGCTTCATCGCACGGACTGGCGCAGCGGCGGCTGGACGGCGTGACCCTGGCTGCCGCCGGGTTCACGAATTTCACCCAGGACCATCTGGATTACCACGCGAGCTTTGACGAGTACTTTGCCGCAAAGGCGGGGCTTTTTGCCCGCGTCCTGCCAGAGGACGGCGTGGCCGTCATCAACATCGACGACCCGCGCGGCGTCGACATGCTGGCGATTGCGCGGGCGCGCGGGCAGGAGGTCATCACCGTGGGCCGTGAGGCCGCCGACCTCTGCCTGGAGGCGCAGCGTTTCGATGCGACTGGACAGGAAATCCGGCTCAGCTTTGAAGGAACCGTCCGCCAGGAGAGGCTGTCGCTGATCGGTGGTTTCCAGGCAGAGAATATCCTTGTGGCGGCGGGGCTTGTGATTGCCTGTGGCGGTGATCCCGAGGATGTCTTTGACGTGCTGCCCCTGCTCGGCACCGTGCGTGGCCGGATGCAACTGGCGGCCAAGCGCGACAACGGCGCGGCGATCTTTGTCGACTACGCGCACACGCCCGACGCGGTGGCGACCGCCTGCCAGGCCCTGCGCCCGCATGTCATGGGGCGACTGGTGGCCATCGTCGGCGCCGGGGGCGACCGCGACAAGGGCAAGCGCCCGCTGATGGGCATGGCGGCCACGGAACACGCCGACACGGTGATCGTGACCGACGACAACCCGCGCACCGAGGACCCGGCGACGATCCGTTCCGAGGTTCTGGCCGGTGCGCCCGACGCTTTCGAGGTGCCCGACCGGGCCGAAGCAATCCTGCGCGGTGTCGACGGCCTCGGACCGGGCGACGCGCTGCTGATCTGTGGCAAGGGGCATGAGACCGGCCAGACGATCGGCGATACGGTTTATCCCTTTGACGATGTCGAACAGGCCAGTGTCGCGGTGGCTGCGCTGGACGGGAGGGGCCTGTGAGCGAAGCCCTCTGGACCTCTGCCGAGGCGGTTGCCGCGACGGGGGGGGACACGCCCTGTGACTGGACGGCGACGGGCGTGTCCATCGACACGCGAACGCTGCAACCCGGCGACCTCTTTGTGGCGCTCAAGGCCGCCCGGGACGGGCATGACTTCGTGCAACAGGCGCTGGACAAGGGTGCGGCGGCGGCCCTGGTCAGCCGCGTTCCCGAGGGTGTGGACAGTTCCGCGCCACTCTTGCTTGTCAATGACGTGCAGGCAGGACTTGAAGCTTTGGGCAAAGCCTCCCGTGCACGGACAAGGGCGCAGGTCGTGGCGGTCACCGGGTCCGTGGGCAAGACCTCGACCAAGGAGATGTTGCGCGCCACGCTGGATGCGCATGGCAGCGTCCACGCGGCCGAGAAGAGCTATAACAACCATTGGGGCGTGCCACTGACGCTGGCACGGATGCCGCGTGACGCGGATTTTGCCGTGATCGAGATCGGCATGAACCACCCGGGCGAGATTGCCCCCC
The DNA here is from genome assembly GCF_900101505.1 of Antarctobacter albus. Classification (GTDB taxonomy): domain Bacteria; phylum Pseudomonadota; class Alphaproteobacteria; order Rhodobacterales; family Rhodobacteraceae; genus Antarctobacter; species Antarctobacter albus. The sequence continues at coordinate 37,556 of NZ_FMZI01000005.1, read as the reverse complement.
TGGCGCGGATGGCGCGCCCGCACGTGGCGCTGATCACCACGGTCGCCCCCGCGCACCTGGCCGCCTTCGAGAACATCGAGGGCATCGCGCATGAAAAGGCCTCGATCTTCGACGGGTTGGAGCCCTACGGAACCGCGATCTTCAACGGCGATCTGCCGGTCAGCCCGATCCTGCGGGCAAAGGCCGAGGAGGGGCGCCGCTGGTCGGTGAGCTTTGGTGAGCGCGCCTGCAACCAGTACCGTCTGTACCGCGTCACTGTGCGCGACGCCTGTACCGTGGCCATCGGGCGTGCGGGTACGGAACCGCGTCTTTTCAAGGTCATGGCCCCTGGGCGGCACTTTGCGGTCAACGCCCTGGGCGTTTTGGCCGTGGCCGATGCGCTGGGTCTGGACCCGGCGGTGACGGTCATGGGGCTGGGGCAATGGCATCCCGGGGCGGGACGCGGCCAGCGCGAAAAGATCATGCTGGATCCGGTCGATGCGCGGATCAGTGTCGAGTTGATCGACGATGCCTATAATGCGAACCCGGCTTCGCTTGCGGCCTCGCTCGAGGTGCTGGCAGCGGCCCAGCCACGTCATGATGTCGGGCGTGTCGCAAGAGGGCGCCGCATCGCCTATCTGGGCGACATGAAGGAGCTGGGCTCCGGCGAGGTAGAGTTGCATCGCGCCGTTGCCGGCAACCCGGCGTTGCAACGGATCGACTTGGTGCATTGCATCGGGCCGCTGATGCAGCACCTCTGGCGTGAACTGCCGGCGGACAAGCGTGGCCACTGGACCGAGACCAGCGACAAGATGGCGGAACGGGTCGCGCGCGATCTGGATGCCGGGGACGTGGTTCTGGCAAAGGGCTCGCTCTCGATGGGGGTGGGGCGCGTAGTTGACGCCATTCGCAAATTGCGCCAAGCGACACCGGACTTGGACGGGTAAGGGGACAGGCCATGCTTTTCTGGCTGACAGAGTTCAGTGACGGCGGGGACGCCTTCAACCTTTTCCGCTATATCACCTTTCGCGCCGGCGGGGCTTTTCTGACCGCGCTGATCTTTGGCTTTCTCTTTGGGCGCCCCTTGATCAACGTGCTGCGCAAGCGGCAGGGCAAAGGCCAGCCGATCCGCGATGACGGTCCCGAGGGGCATATCGTCAAGGCGGGCACCCCGACGATGGGCGGGTTGCTGATCATCGGCGCACTGGTGACCTCGACCCTGCTTTGGGCGCGGCTGGACAATGCATTTGTCTGGATGGTTCTTTTCGTGACCGTGGCCTATGCGGCCATTGGGTTCGCAGATGACTACGCCAAGGTCAGCAAGCAGAACACAGCCGGCCTGTCGGGCAAGTTGCGCCTTTTGCTGGGCTTTATCATCGCGGGGATCGCGGGCTTCTGGGCCTCGGCTTATCATCCCCAGGAACTGACCTACAGCGTCGCCTTCCCGATCTTCAAGGACACGCTGCTGTATCTCAGCTACATGTTTATCCCTTTCGCCATGATCGTGATCGTGGGTGCGGCCAACGCGGTCAACCTGACCGACGGTCTTGACGGGCTGGCCATCATGCCGGTGATGATCGCTGCCTCGACCCTGGGCGTGATCGCCTACGCGGTGGGCCGGGTCGATTTCACCGAATATCTGGATGTACACTATGTGCCCGGGACCGGGGAAATTCTCGTGTTCGCTGCGGGAGTTGTCGGCGGGGGGCTGGGATTCCTGTGGTATAACGCGCCACCGGCGGCTGTCTTCATGGGCGACACCGGTTCGCTGGCTTTGGGAGGGGCTCTGGGGGCCATTGCCGTGGCGACGAAGCACGAGGTTGTGCTGGCCATCGTGGGCGGGCTTTTCGTGGTCGAGGCGCTGTCGGTGATCATCCAGGTGCTTTACTTCAAGCGCACGGGCAAGCGTGTCTTCCTCATGGCGCCGATCCATCACCACTACGAGAAGAAGGGCTGGGCCGAGCCGACCATCGTGATCCGCTTTTGGATCATCTCGCTGATCCTGGCCATCATCGGCCTGGCGACGCTAAAGGTTCGTTGAGGGACTCCAGCTATTTGGCTGGTTCAATTGAAGTGACGGGAGTGGTCGCATGATCCCGGTACGCGGGTTTGACGGTGCTATTGTCGCGGTGCTCGGACTGGGCCGATCCGGCCTGTCTGCAGCGCGGGCGTTGCGCGAAGGTGGCGCGCGCGTGGTGGTCTGGGATGACACGACGGCGGCTCGAGAGCGGGCAGAGGCCGAAGGATTCGAGGCGCGGCGGCTGGACCGCGAGGAGGCCTTTGACGACGTGGCCTGCCTGGTGACTTCGCCTGGTATCCCGCATCTGTACCCACAGCCCAACACGGCGATTGCTGCGGCGCTGCGGGCCGGTGTGCCGGTCGACAACGATATCGGGTTGTTTTTCAGGAGCCTGGGGCATGGCTGGGACAGCTATGACCAGCCGCCAAAGGTGGTGGCGGTCACCGGGTCGAACGGAAAATCGACGACCTCGGCGCTTATCCACCATATCCTGAGCGCCTCCGGGCGGGACAGCCAGTTGGCGGGCAACATCGGGCGGGGCGTGCTGGACATCGACCCGCCGGGGGATGGCGGAGTCGTGGTGCTGGAACTCAGCAGTTACCAGACCGATCTTGCCCGCAGCCTGACGCCGGATGTCGCTGTTTTCACGAATTTTTCCGCCGATCACCTGGATCGTCACGCGGGGCTGGGCGGCTATTTCGCGGCTAAGCGCCGGCTCTTTGCCGAGGGCGGGCCGGACCGGGCCGTGATCGGTGTTGACGAGATCGAAGGTGCCTACCTGGCAGGGCAGCTCTCCGAGGGGCGCGCAGATGACCGGGTGATCCGGGTGGCCAGCGGTCAGAAACTCTCGGGTCCGGGCTGGTATGTCTTTGCGCGCAAAGGATTTCTGTCCGAATGGCGGAAAGGGCGGCAGGTGGCTTCGATCGACCTGCGTGACATCGCCGGTTTGCCTGGGGCGCACAATCACCAGAACGCCTGCGCTGCCTTTGCCGCTTGCCGGAGCCTGGGTCTTGGCCCGCGCGAAATCGAGGCGGCTTTGCGTACCTTCACCGGGTTGCCGCACCGTTCTCAGCGGGTGGGCGAGGCGAAGGGCGTCACCTATGTCAATGATTCCAAAGCCACAAACGTGGACTCTGCCCTGAAAGCGCTGCTGGCCTTCCCAAAGGTACGCTGGGTCTGTGGCGGGTTGATGAAGGAAGGCGGGTTGGAGGCATTGCAGCCGGGGCTGGCGCATGTGTCCCGGGCCTATGTGATCGGGCGCGAGCCCGAGAGCTTTGCGTTGCAACTGGTTGATACGGATGTCGAAATCTGCGGTGACATGGCGACGGCCGTGGCCCGTGCAGCGGCGGATGCAGAACCGGGCGAGGTGGTGCTTCTGGCGCCGGCTGCCGCGAGTTTCGATCAGTACGACAATTTCGAGAAGCGCGGCGAGGATTTCATCGCCTGTGTAGAAGCGGAATTGGCCAAGGAATAAAGGGGCTTATGCGGCAATGTGGCGGCCTGCCGCCACGCCGGAGGCCCAGGCCCACTGGAAGTTGTAGCCGCCCAGCCAGCCGGTCACGTCGATTGCCTCTCCGATCACGTAGAGGCCGGGAAGATGCTTTGACATCATGGACTTGGAGTCGACCCCCTCGGTCGAGACCCCGCCCAGCGTGACCTCGGCGGTGCGATAGCCTTCGGAGCCGGTGGGTTTCAGGCGCCATGCGGTGAGACTGTCGGAAAGCGCGTCGATGCGGGCGTCGGAGAGATCGGCGATATTCCCTTTCAGATCAATGTCCTGACCCAGAAACTCGACGAGGCGTGCAGGCAGATGCGTGGCCAGCTCCGTCGTCACGGCGCGGCGGCCCTCGGTCTGGCGGCAGGCCTTCAGGATTTCGGGAAAATCCCGACCGGGCAAGAGGTTGACGGTGATCTCTTCGCCCTCGTGCCAATAGCTTGAAATTTGCAGGATGGCGGGGCCGGACAACCCGCGATGGGTGAAAAGAAGCGCCTCTTCGAAGCTGGTTTTATTATTTGAAACCAAGGCATTGGTGGAAACGCCAGAAAGCGGTGCAAAGCGGTCTCCGAAGGTCAGGGGGACCAGTGCGGGGCGGGTTTCGGTGATGGCGTGGCCGAACTGGCGGGCGATGTCATAGGCAATCCCCGTGGCGCCCATCTTGGGGATGGACTTGCCGCCCGTGGCCAGGATCAGGTTTTTTGACGTGATTTCAATGGGTTTTCCGTCGCGCTCAAGCGAGGTGACAAAGCGGCCGTCGGCATGGCGGACGTCCTTGATCTGGGTCCGAAGCCAGAGCTGTGCGCCGGATTTCTCCATTTCTTTCAATAGCATGTCCACGATCTGCGTGGATTTTCCGTCGCAAAAGAGTTGTCCCAGCGTCTTTTCGTGCCAGGCGATGTCATACTGCCCGACGAGGTCGAGGAAATCCCACTGCGTGTAGCGGGCCAGGGCGGATTTGCAGAAATGAGGGTTCTCCGAAAGGAAGGCATTGGAATCACAATACATATTCGTGAAATTGCAACGCCCGCCGCCGGAGATGCGGATCTTTTCGCCGGGGTTTTTCGCATGGTCCACGACCAGCACATCCGGCCCGGCAAAGGCGGCGGCCATCATGCCGGCGGCGCCGGCGCCAAGGATCAAAGTGGTGACGTGCATGGGGGTCCGGAGTTTGTACGTTTTGTACGTTTTGTACGTCGATTTCCGCATTTTGTACAAAGCGGTAACGCGCTCTTAACCGAGCAGCGCGCGGTGAGAAAGGGGCGCGTTAATCACCTTCGGGGCAGGGTCACGGCATGACACGCAAACCGATCATGATGTTCCGGGCCACCGAATTGCCCGCCGGGGTGTTCCGCGCCGAGATGGCGCTCTACCTGCGCAAGCTGGAGATGATAGGCGACCGTTTCCTGATCACCCGCAGCGGGCAGGTGGTGGCGGGGCTGGTTTCTCCTTGGGACGTGCAGGCGCTGGAAGAAATCGACCAGCGCGACCGGGAAGAGCGCGAGCGCCGCTTGCGCGAACGCAGCAACCACCTGACCTGGCTGGAAGAGGCCCGCGAAAAGGCGCGGCGCGGCGAGGACGTGGAATGGCGCCCGCGGTTCTGAGCGGGACGGCGGGGTAAACCCCGCCCTACGCGTGGCGACCGGGGCACATCGTCCTAGGAGCCGCCGGATTCCTTTGGCCTGATCGGAAAATCTGCGCTATACTGGCCGTCAGACCCGGGACAAACCGGGCGGTTCGAGGCAGTAGCGGTGTTCAGATGACAGAGATGGTTTACGGCACGGTGCCCGTGAAGGGTGGCGAGCCTGTGTTGCCGAAGTGGTGGCGCACTGTGGACAAGTGGACCTTGTCCTGCATTTTCATGCTGTTCGGGATCGGCCTTTTGCTGGGGCTTGCGGCCTCGCCGCCGCTGGCCGAACGGATCGGGCTGCCGCCTTTCTACTACGTGCAGCGACAGGCTTTTTTCGGCGGTCTTGCCCTGGTGGCCATGGTTCTGGTCTCGATGATGGGGCCGGTCATGGTGCGGCGTTTTGCGGTGCTGGGGTTCTTCGCGGCCTTCATCGCGCTGGCCTTTCTGCCGCTCCTGGGGACGGATTTCGGCAAGGGGGCGGTGCGCTGGTACAGCCTTGGCTTTGCCAGTCTCCAGCCCTCCGAATTCCTGAAACCCCTGTTCGTGATCGTCACCGCCTGGCTGATGGCCGCGGGGCAGGAGCTGGGCGGTCCCCCGGGGCGGAGCTATTCCTTTGTCATCATGGTCAGCATCGTGCTGATGCTGGCGATGCAGCCGGATTTCGGCCAGGCGGCCCTGATCCTCTTTGGCTGGGGCGTGATGTGGTTCGTCGGCGGCGCGCCGATGCTGCTGCTGGTCGGGCTGGCCGGGTTGGTGGTGCTGGCGGGCATGGTGTCCTACAATTACTCCGAGCACTTTCAGCGCCGCTTTGACGGGTTCCTGAACCCCGAGGTCGATCCGACCTCGCAGCTGGGCTATGCCGAGAACGCGATCCGCGAGGGCGGTTTCTTTGGTGTCGGTGTCGGCGAGGGCCAGGTGAAATGGAGCCTGCCGGACGCGCATACGGATTTCATCATCGCAGTGGCGGCGGAGGAATACGGGCTGATCCTGGTACTGGCGATCCTGACGCTTTATTCCGCCATCGTCATGCGCAGCCTGATCCGGCTGATGCGGGAACGCGATCCCTTTATCCGGCTGGCGGGCACCGGCCTTGCAGCCATGTTCGGCGTGCAGGCGATGATCAACATGGGCGTGGCGGTGCGCCTGTTGCCGGCCAAGGGGATGACGCTGCCTTTCGTCAGCTACGGCGGCTCGTCGCTGATCGCGGGGGGCATCGCGGTGGGGATGCTGCTGGCCTTTACCCGGACGCGCCCCCAAGGCGAGATCCGCGACATCCTGCGGGGACGGGCGCGCGGATGAGGGCGGCATTGGCAGGAAACTGCCGGTATTCCCCTTGTCATGGACGATCGCGCGCGGATGCTATATCGGCGCGTGGATCGATGACGGAGACAGGAATATGGGCGAGCGCAAGCCTTTGCTGGTGATGGCCGCCGGCGGGACCGGAGGCCATATGTTCCCCGCCCAGGCGCTGGCGGAAATCATGCTGGCGCGCGGGTGGCGGGTCAAGCTGTCGACCGACGCGCGCGGCGCCCGGTATACGGGCGCCTTCCCCGAGGGGGTCGAGATCGAGCAGGTCTCGGCCGCGACCTTCGACCGGGGCGGGCCGCTGGCCAAGCTGGCGGTGCCCTTCCGCCTGGCCTCTGGCGTGGTGTCGGCGATATTCGGAATGCGGCGCGACCGGCCCGACGTGGTCGTGGGCTTTGGCGGGTATCCCAGCGTGCCGGCCCTGACCGCTGCCTGGCTGCTGAAGCTGCCGCGCATGATCCACGAACAGAACGGCGTGCTGGGCAAGGTGAACACCTGGTTTGCGACGCGCGTCAACGTCATGGCCTGCGGCACCTGGCCCACGGATCTGCCCGAGGGCGTCGAGGGCATCCACACAGGCAACCCGGTGCGCCGCGCCGTGGCCGAACGGGCCGGGGCGGGATACATCGCGCCCGGGCCCTATCCGATGTCGATCCTGGTGATCGGCGGATCGCAGGGGGCGCGAACGCTGTCTGACGTAGTGCCGCCGGCGATTGCCGCGCTGCCGTTGGACATGGTGGGCAACCTGCGCGTCAGCCACCAGGCCCGCGACGAGGACGAGGAGCGCGTGGCGACCTACTATGCCGAACACGGGCTCACGGCGGATGTGCAGCCCTTCTTTCACGACGTTCCCGCCCGGATGAGCGAGGCGCAGCTTGTGATCTCGCGCTCGGGGGCGTCGAGTGTGGCAGACATCGCGGTGATCGGGCGGCCCTCGATCCTGATCCCCTATCCGCATGCGACGGGCGATCATCAGGTGGCCAATGCGCAGGCGCTGGTGGATGCGGGCGCGGCGATCCGGATCCCGGAAAGCAAGCTGACCATCGAAAGCCTGACGGAGTCGATCCACGCGATCCTGTCGAATGAATCCGGGGCGATCCAGATGGTGCGCGGGGCACTGTCAGTGGCGAAACCCGAAGCGGCGGAGCACCTGGCCTGGCTGGTCGAGGAACTGGCCGCGGGACGGATGACGACAGAATGAGCGGGGCCGGCACGACAGGCCGGGTGACAAGAACGATGGCGGCAGCGCTACGGGGACAAGACAAGAATAACCTCGAAAAAGGAGAGGCGGGACATGAAGGATCTGGAGCTTGAGCGGGGGGCCTGCATGACGGGTGCGACGAAACTGCCCGGAGACGTGGGTGCGATTCACTTCGTGGGCATCGGCGGCATCGGCATGTCGGGCATCGCCGAGGTGCTGCTGAACCACGGCTACAAGGTGCAGGGGTCCGACCTGAAGGCCTCCAAGATCACCAGGCGGCTGGAAGAGCTGGGCGCGCATGTCTTTGAAGGCCAGCGCGCCGAGAACCTGGACAAGGCCGAGGTGGTGGTGATTTCCTCGGCGATCAAGCCGGGCAACCCCGAACTGGACGAGGCGCGCCGCCGGGGCCTGCCCGTCGTGCGCCGGGCCGAGATGCTGGCCGAGCTGATGCGGCTGAAATCCAACGTCGCCGTGGCCGGGACGCATGGCAAGACGACGACGACCACCATGGTCGCCACGCTGCTGGACGCGGGCAAGTTCGACCCGACCGTGGTCAACGGCGGGATCATCCATGCCTATGGGTCCAACGCGCGCATGGGGCAGGGCGAATGGATGGTGGTCGAGGCCGACGAGAGCGACGGCACTTTCAACCGCCTGCCCGCGACCATCGCCATCGTGACCAACATCGACCCCGAGCACATGGAACACTGGGGCACGATAGAGAACCTGCGGCAGGGCTTTTACGACTTCGTGTCGAACATTCCCTTCTACGGGTTGGCGGTCTGCTGCACCGATCACCCGGAGGTGCAGGCGCTGGTTGGTCGCGTGACCGACCGCCGCGTGATGACCTACGGGTTCAACGCGCAGGCGGACGTGCGCGCCGTGGGGCTGACCTACAAGGCCGGCGTGGCGCATTTCGACGTGGTCTTTCAGCAGACCGGTGACAAGATCGAGGGCTGCACCCTGCCGATGCCGGGCGATCACAACGTGTCGAATGCCCTCTCGGCGGTGGCCGTGGCGCGGCACCTCGGGATGAGCGGGGACGAGATCCGCGAGGCGCTGGCCGGTTTCGGCGGCGTGAACCGCCGCTTTACCCGCGTGGGCGAGGTGAACGGCGTGACCATCATCGACGACTACGGCCATCACCCAGTGGAAATCGCCGCCGTGCTGAAGGCCGCGCGGCAGGCCTGCGAGGGCCGGGTGATCGCCGTGCACCAGCCGCACCGCTACACCCGCCTGCACCATCACTTCGAGGAGTTCTGTTCGTGTTTCAACGAGGCGGACGTGGTGGCCATCGCCGAGGTCTTTGCCGCCGGTGAGGACCCCATCGAGGGCGCTACGCGCGACGATCTTGTCGCCGGTCTGGTGCGCCACGGCCACCGCCACGCCCGCGCGATCCGCGACGAGGACGACCTCGAACGCCTGGTGCGCGAACAGGCGATGCCGGGCGACATGGTGGTCTGCCTCGGCGCGGGCACGATTTCTGCCTGGGCGAACGGGTTGCCGAAGCGGTTGGCGGCGGGGTAATCCCCGCCCTACGCGGTATTGAAAATGGCCCCTTTCGGGGGCTGTTTTTGTTTTTTGGGGGAGGCCTCATGCCAGAGGCATGCTTTGAGCATGCCCCCGTCTCGCGAGGCGAGACTCCCCCAGAGGTATTTTCTGCCCAAAGAAGCTGGGGGTGGGGATTTGCCGTTGCGGTTCAGCGCCGGGGTGATGAAGCTGGTGGCATGAAGGCCGAGGACATCAAGGACCGGGAAACGCTGGAGGCTTGGCTAAGGGGAAGGCCGCGGCGGGATTCTATCGTGGTCGCGCATCGCGCGGCGCTGCGGGTGCTGCCGGTCTGGGGCGCGGCGATGGGGGAGGATTGGGCGCGGGAAAGTGGTTTGACAGCCTTGCCGCTTCTGCGCTGTGGTTTGATATCGGCGGTCGTAGCTGCAAGGTCGTCTGTAGAAATCAACAAGGAAGCTCGCGCTGCCGCGCTCGCCGCGGACGCAGCCGGCGCCAACGCCGATGGGGCGATTTCTATGACCGCAGCAAATGCAGACGCGGCCGCTATTGCAGCCGCTAATGCAGCGATTACCACTTACGCATCCATTGCAGTCTCTGGCGCGGTCCGAGCTGCCGATCAAGCCAACCTTGTTTACGATGCCTCCACCAACATCTCGGATGTCACGCTGCTCGAGGATGGGGGCGATCCAATCAACCTGGACCTTTGGCCAAACCATCCCCCGGAGCGTTTCCTTGCCAAAGAGAGGGTGACGTTGGCGATCTGGGATGAGGACCCCCCCGAACGCTGGGAATTCTGGCGGCGCTGGTGGGAAGGCGCCAAGCGTGGACAGCCCCTGGACCCGGGCCTGCAGCTGACCATCGTCAAGGGGATCGACGAGGAGACCTGGAAAGACCCGGACAAGGTGGCTGAGGCGATTGCCAAGATCGAAATGGCGTTCGTGCCTCCATTGTCAGACGCGGCCTTCAGCGATTTCCGTTTCGACACGGTGCACCAGTGGATGGTGCTGGCGGATTTCGACGACGACCTGTCGCACCTGCGAGATCCCGAGGTTATCCGGGCGTTTCACGAAGATTGTGAGGACCTGCGGGACCAGTTGCAGGACTTCATCGATTTTGCGGGGGACATGGCAGAAGGCCGCAACCGCCCTGTGCCAATGGTGCGGTCTGCCGACAAGCTGTTGAAAGAGGTCCAACGTGCGGAGGGGGCGGAAAGGCTGCGCGCGCGGCGGTTCGTTCAATTGGGGCAATATGCGGAACTGCATGCAGCGGTGGAGGTGGACCGCAGCGTTGTCGGTGAGACCAACGCGCGGATGCTGGACGATGCCTTGGAGACGTTTCGTTCAGTCTGTCGCAAGCATCTGGGGCCGGTCCTGCGACGGTTGGATCCGCTGGATCGGTTCGAACTGGGAGACAGTGATCCCGTGGAACTCGTGAAGGTCCTGAGCGGGACCGTCAATGCTCTTGCCACGGCGCAGGTGCAGGGACTGAAACCCCTGTCGCCTGACGCCGAGACGGCACTGCGGGAGCTGGTCGAAGGATTGGAAGACCTGAAATCGCAACTGACCGAGGCGCAATCGGAAGAGCGGCGGTCCTACCTGAGACGGCGATTTGCGCGGAACTATGCGGCCAGTGCGGCGACGGTCAAACGGCTGACGGAACGCATGGCGCCGGTGGCGCAGGGCACCACCAAGGCGGTGGATGGCGCGATCAAGAACCACGGGCGCTGGAAGAAACTGGTCGAGATCGTTGATTGGTTGTCGAGTTTATGGAGTTGACCCGACTGTGGACGAGGCCTTTTGCCCCCCTTTTTCTGCAATTGCATCTATCGCAGGGGTTGTGCGGATCGTGCGGCTGGCGCATTCTATAGGCACCTCTGGGGGGCACGGAGGGCAGACAATGTCATTATCGCTGATCCTCGCCTGTGCCTGGGCCGTGCTGGCCAATGTGCTTGCGATGATACCGTCGCGCGACAATCACTGGACGCGCGCTTATGTGCTGATCGCGCTGGGGATCCCGCTGGTCGGCTATGTCACCTACCAGAACGGACCCTGGGTCGGGCTCTTTGTCCTCTTCGCGGGCATGAGCATTCTGCGCTGGCCGCTGCGCTACCTGTTCCGCTGGGTGCGGCAGACCGCAAGGTAGGGCGCTTCTGACTGGTCTGCGGGGCCGCGTACGGCGAGACTGTCGCCATACCGGAGGAGCTGACCGATGATCTACCTGATACCCGCCCTCGTGGCGCTGGGTGCGCTTGGCCTTGGCTGGGCGCTTTTGCGGTTCGGGATGGGGGCCGCGGCGGCGGTGCTGGCCTTGGCCCTGACCGGTGCTGGCGGCTGGCAGATCTACCGCATGCAGATGGCGAGCGAGGGCTGGGACGCGCTGGGCTATGGCATCGGGCTGATGCTGGGGGTCCTGCCGGCCCTCGTGGGGCTGGGGGTTGGTGCGCTGATCGGTCTGGCCCGGCGGCACAAGGCCGAGGCGGCGGCCGAGCGCAGCTGACCCCTTGCGGAACGGCGCGGCGCGGCCTAGCACCTTTGCCATGACAGAGCTTCCCGAACCGCGCGGACGGCTGACCCCGGGCCGCCCCTTGAGTGAACTGACCTGGCTGCGCGTGGGCGGCCCGGCGGACTGGCTGTTTCAACCCGCCGACCTGGACGACCTGCAGGCCTTCCTGGCGGATCTTCCGGCAGAGGTGCCGGTCTTTCCGATGGGCGTGGGGTCCAACCTGATCGTCCGGGATGGCGGGCTGCGGGCGGTGGTGATCCGGCTGGGGCGCGGGTTCAACGGGATTTCGGTCGATGGCACCCGCGTGACGGCGGGGACGGCGGCGCTGGATGCGCATGTGGCGCGGCGCGCGGCAGAGGCGGGGGTGGACCTGACCTTTCTGCGCACGATCCCCGGCAGCATCGGCGGCGCGGTCAGGATGAACGCGGGTTGCTATGGGACCTATGTCGCCGATCACCTGGTCGAGGTGCGGGCGGTCACGCGCGCGGGCGAACTGGTGACGATCCCGGCGGGCGAGTTGAACCTGGCCTACCGGCAGAGCGAATTGCCCGAGGGCTGGGTGCTGGTCGAGGCGGTGTTCGAGGGGGCGCAGGGCGATCCCGAGGAATTGGCCGCGCGCATGGACGCGCAGTTGAAAAAGCGTGATGAGACCCAGCCCACCAAGGACCGCACCGCCGGCAGCACCTTTCGAAACCCGGCGGGGTTTTCCTCGACGGGCCGAGCGGACGATACCCATGACCTGAAGGCCTGGAAGGTGATCGACGAGGCCGGGATGCGCGGGGCCACGATGGGCGGGGCGCAGATGTCGCCCAAGCATTCCAACTTCCTCGTCAACACTGGCGGCGCCACGGCGGCAGAGCTGGAAGGGCTGGGGGAGGAAGTGCGAAAAAAGGTTTTCCAACACTCTGGAATAGAGTTACACTGGGAAATCATGCGGGTCGGTGAGCCGGCGCGCTGATTTGGGCCTCCGTTAAACGACAAGATCAAGAGCAGGGCCCGGCGACCACAGGCAGGTTGCACCAGTTTTTGCGGGATGACCCGCGGCAGAAAAAGGCGACGGGGGTGAACCCCGCGCGGTGGAACGTGGGCAATGCCCCTCGTTCATAATTTGGGGGCAAGGCCCCCAGGGCAGTTGAGGCGTTTTGGGGATGTCGAGCAGGACACTCCCGAAAGTGGTGGTGCTAAAGGGCGGACCCTCGGCAGAGCGCGAGGTTTCGCTGGTTTCCGGACGGGAATGCGCCGCCGCTTTGAGGGGCGAAGGCTATCAGGTGATCGAACTGGACGCGGGGCCGGACGTGGCCGCGCGCTTGCAGGAGACCGCGCCGGACGTGGTGTTCAACGCCCTGCACGGGCGTTGGGGCGAGGACGGCTGTGTCCAGGGTCTGCTGGAATGGTTGCGCATCCCCTACACGCATTCCGGCGTGCTGGCCTCGGCGCTGGCGATGGACAAGGAAAAGACCAAGGAGGTCTACCGCAGCGCCGGGCTGCCGGTGGCGGACAGCCTGCTGGCGGGCCGGGACGAAGTGCAGGCGCGCCACGTCATGCCACCGCCCTATGTCGTCAAACCCTACAACGAGGGCTCTTCGGTCGGGGTCTACCTTGTTCACGAAGAGGCCAACGGCCCGCCGGTGCTGGACGCGTCCATGCCCGAGGTGGTCATGGTCGAGGCCTTTGTGCCCGGGCGCGAGCTGACGACCAGCGTCATGGGCGACCGGGCGCTGGGCGTGACCGATATCGTGACCGACGGCTGGTACGATTACGACGCGAAATACAAGGCGGGCGGATCGCGCCATGTCTGTCCGGCGGAGATCCCGCAGGAGATCACCGAGGCCTGCCTGGACTACGCGCTGCGCGCGCACCGGGCGCTGGGCTGCCGGGGCGTGACGCGGACCGATTTCCGCTGGGACGAGGCGCGGGGCCTCGATGGGTTGATCCTGCTGGAAACCAACACGCAGCCGGGCATGACGCCGACCTCTCTGTCGCCCGAGCACGCCGGGCTGATCGGCCTGACCTTCGGCCAGTTCTGCGCCTGGATGGTGGAGGATGCCTCATGCGATCGCTAGAGTTCCGCGAGGGCGACGATCCGCAGATGGCGCGGCTGGACCCGGGGGCATCGCGGCTGAAATACCGCATCGAACGGCTGATGCTGACGCCGTTCTTTCGCTTTTCGCTGCGGGTGCTGCTGCCGTTCGCCCTGTGCCTGGGTGCCGGGGCGGCCTGGTTCTCGGTCGAGGAGAACCGCGAGGATTTCAACCTGATGATCTCGGAGGTGCGGGCCGCGGTCGAGAACCGCCCCGAGTTCCAGGTGCGCATGATGGTGGTCGATGGGGCTGACGAGGCACTGATCGACATGATCCGGGCCGAATTGCCGATCGATTTTCCGATCAGCTCGTTCGACATGGACCTGGACCGGCTGCAACGCCGGGTGGTCGCGCTGGACGAGGTGAAATCCGCCGAGCTGCGCGTGCGCCAGGGCGGGGTGCTGCAGGTGGACGTGGTGCAGCGTCAGCCGGTGGTCCTGTGGCGGACCTCGGCCGGGGTGGACCTGCTGGACGAGGGCGGGATCTTTGTCGCGCAGGCCGAGCATCGCGCCGATTTCGCCGACTTGCCGGTGATTGCGGGAGACATCCTGCGGCCCGAGGCGGCGGCGGCGCTGAAAAAGCCCGCGGCGGACCGCTCCGAGGCAGAGGCCAAGCTGGCCGAGGCGGCGCAGGCGCGCATGGCGCTGGTCGTCGAGGAGGCCCTGCGCATGGACGCGCTGACCGGACCGATCCGCGACCGGCTGCGCGGGTTCGAACGGATCGGCGCGCGGCGCTGGGACGTGGTGCTGGACCGTGGCCAGCGCATCATGCTGCCCGAACAGGGGGCGGAACGGGTTCTGGAACAGGTGATCGCGATGGCGGTGACGGAGGGCGTCGACCTTCTGGCGCGCGACCTGGTGGCGGTGGACCTGCGGCTGCCAAGGCGGCCGACGATACGAATGACCGATGCAGCCACGCAGGAGATGCGGCGCATCAAGGCGATCGAGGCGGGTAGGGAAGTCAAACAATGATCGAGCTGTACGAGTCCCAGAGGGCAATGCGGAACATGCGGCGCGCGGCGATGCAGCGCGGCGTGGTGGCCATCCTGGACGTGGGGTCGTCCAAGGTGGCCTGCCTCGTGTTGCGCTTTGACGGAACCGATCCCTCGGACGATGGCATCGGCTCGTTGGCGGGGCAGTCTGGCTTTCGCGTGATCGGCGCGGCGACGACACGGTCGCGCGGTGTCTGTTTCGGCGAGGTGCAGGACATGGGCGCCACCGAGCGCGCCATTCGCACCGCCGTGCAGGCGGCGCAGAAGATGGCCGGCATCCGGGTGGATCACGTCATCGCCGCCTTCTCGGGCGCCGAGCCGCGCTCTTATGGTCTTGCGGGCAAGTCGGACGTGCTGGGCACCACGGTGGACGAACAGGACGTGGCGCGGGTGCTGTCGGCCTGCGATGTGCCGGATTTCGGACCGGGGCGCGAGGTGCTGCACGCGCAGCCGGTGAACTTCGTGCTGGATCACCGCTCGGGCCTGATCGACCCGCGCGGACAGATCGGCAACGAGCTGGGCTGCGACATGCACATGCTGACGGTCGAGGCGCAGGCGATCCAGAACCTGGCCCATTGCGTGAAACGCTGCGACCTGGAACTGGCGGGGCTCGCCTCCTCTGCCTACGTCTCGGGCATCTCGGCGCTGGTCGAGGACGAACAGGAGCTGGGCGCGGCCTGCATCGACATGGGCGGCGGCGCGACTGGCGTGTCGATCTTCATCAAGAAACACATGATCTACGCGGATTCCGTCCGTATGGGCGGCGACCACGTCACCCGCGACATCAGCCAGGGGCTGAAGGTCTCGATGGCGACAGCGGAGCGGATCAAGACCTTTTACGGCGGGCTGGTGGCAACCGGCATGGACGACCGCGAGATGATCGAGATCGGTGGCGACACCGGCGACTGGGAACACGACCGGCGGACGGTGAGCCGCGCCGAGCTGATCGGCATCATGCGGCCAAGGGTCGAGGAGATCCTGGAAGAGGTGCGGGTGCAGCTGGACGCTGCGGGGTTCGATCATCTGCCGTCGCAGCAGATCGTGCTGACTGGCGGGGCAAGCCAGATCCCGGGGCTGGACGGGCTGGCCTCGAAGATCCTGGGGCAGCAGGTGCGGCTGGGGCGGCCCCTGCGCGTGCACGGCTTGCCACAGGCGGCAACCGGGCCGGGCTTTGCGACGGCGGTAGGCCTGTGCCTGTTCGCGGCGCATCCGCAGGACGAATGGTGGGATTTCGAGATCCCGGTGGACCGGCTGCCGGCGCGCTCGCTCAAGCGGGCGGTGCAGTGGTTCCGCGACAACTGGTGAATTCGGTCGGCGGGGCGGGACTGTTTGCGGCTGGCGCCGCAAAGACGCCCGCCCGCCGACCCTTTTGACAGGCTGTGCCCGTCGTTTTCTTGCGTGGTCGCCAGGAGCAGGCTGAGCGACGGTTCGGGGGGCAGGATTTCTCCGGGCCGGGCGCGTTTTCGCGGGTGACAGTGCTTTCGGGGCGCGTTAGGTTATGCACAGGTGCCCGTGGATAAGAGGCGCCAGGAGGGTCGGGCAGGCACTCCGGACATTGTAGAGACGTGAATCCGCGCAGGGGTTGCCCCTGTGCCCGGTGTCGTATTTTGCGCCGGAGTTGGTGGGCCACACCAGATATGTGGATATCTCCGATATCGGCGGAATTGAGCCGTAAAATTGGCCATATTTTGTGGCTTTTTTGCGTTTTTCGCGTGACGGGCGGAACCTCAAAAGGTAGGATTCAAGGGAACAGGCCGTGCACAGGCCTGAAACCGGAATAAAAAGACAGGCGGACATATCATGGCACTGAACCTTTCGATGCCCGGGCATGACGAGCTGAAGCCCCGTATTACGGTCTTTGGCGTCGGCGGGGCAGGCGGCAATGCCGTCAACAACATGATCGAGAAACAGCTCGAAGGCGTCGATTTCGTCGTCGCGAACACCGATGCCCAGGCGCTTGCGCAGAGTATGTCGCAAAGCCGCGTGCAGTTGGGTGTGAAGGTGACCGAGGGGCTGGGCGCCGGGGCGCGCGCCAGCGTCGGTGCAGCCGCCGCCGAGGAGAGCATCGAGCAGATCGTCGACCACCTGGCCGGCGCGCATATGTGTTTCATCACCGCCGGCATGGGCGGCGGCACCGGGACGGGCGCCGCGCCGATCATCGCGCAGGCGGCGCGTGAACTGGGCGTGCTGACCGTCGGCGTCGTGACCAAACCCTTCCAGTTCGAAGGCGCCAAGCGGATGAAACAGGCCGAGGCGGGCGTCGATAGCCTGCAGAAGGTCGTCGACACGCTGATCATCATTCCGAACCAGAACCTGTTCCGCCTGGCGAACGAGAAGACGACCTTTACCGAGGCCTTCTCGATGGCCGATGACGTCCTGTACCAGGGCGTGAAGGGTGTGACCGACCTGATGGTCCGTCCGGGCCTCATCAACCTCGACTTTGCCGACGTCCGCGCGGTGATGGACGAGATGGGCAAGGCCATGATGGGCACCGGCGAAGGCGAGGGCGAGGATCGCGCGGTCCAGGCGGCCGAGAAGGCGATAGCGAACCCGCTGCTGGACGAGATCAGCCTCAAAGGCGCCAAGGGCGTGCTGATCAACATCACCGGCGGCCACGACCTGACCCTGTTCGAACTGGACGAGGCGGCCAACCGCATCCGCGAGGAAGTGGACGCGGACGCCAACATCATCGTCGGTTCGACGCTGGACGACAGCATGGCCGGCCAGATGCGCGTGTCGGTCGTTGCCACCGGCATCGACGCCACCGAGAACGTGCACGATGTCCCGGTGCCGCGCCGCAAGCTGTCGCAGCCGCTGGGCAATGCAACGCCCGAACCCGCACCGCAGCAGGAACCGCAGCCCGTGGCCGCCGAGCGTGCGCCCGAGCCGGAACCCTCGCTGTTCGGTCAGATGGACAGCCATGACCAGGCGGAGCCCGTGCAGTCGCGCGACTATGACGAGGTGATCGAGGAGCAGGCCGCCGACGATGGTCTGCCGCCGCCGGCCTACCGTCCGCAAGTGGCCGAGTTCCGCCCGGCGCCCGATACGATCGAGGCCGACCCGCAGGATTTCGTGGCACCGCGTCCCGCAGCTCCCGGCACGCCCAGCCCGGCAACGCTTGACCGGCTCAAGGCCGCCGCCGCCCGGACCCGCGAAGAGGTGCAACAGGCGCCCGCGCCGCAGCCGGCCCCCGCCCCGGCCGAGGAAAAGTCGCGCTTCAGCGTCAACTCGCTGATCGGGCGCATGACTGGCCACGGCGAGCACGCCGCGCCGCAGCAGCCGCGCCGCGCCCAGCCGCCGGTGCAGGCGCATCGTCCGGCTCCGGTCCACGATCACGAGCCCGAGGCCGAGGACGACCGGATCGAAATCCCGGCTTTCCTGCGCCGCCAGGCCAACTGAACCAAGCCCGGAATTTCAGCAGGACGTCCGTCTGCCTGCTGAAATTTCCACACCTCGTGAGATCGCCCTCTGCCTCTGCAGGGGGCGGTTTCATGTCGGGAGGCGTGTTTCAATGTGTTCACAATCGGCAACACTCTCGCAAGAAACCGGGTTTTCCGGGGGGATTCGCGGGCGATTTCGCGTCGGATGTTCGGGCATTTTTTTGATTTAAAGACAGTATCTTGTAATGGATATTTCATGCTCTTGGCGGGGTTTTGCCGACCGTATCCGCACCATGTTTCACACGGTTACAATCTTTGATTTGAGGCACCGCGACAGCTTGGTTACCCCCATCACCAAAGCCGCGTCCAGGTTGGGGGGACGTGCGCAACACAGGGGCAGCTTCGTGCAAACAACGCTTCGGTCTTCGATCACATTCGCAGGTGTCGGCCTTCACTCTGGCCAACCTGCGCGACTGACAATCCGGCCGGCCAGTGCCGACTACGGTATCTGGTTCAAACGCACGGACATCCGTCTGGGCGACACGATGATTGCCGCCCGGTGGGATGCGGTCGAGGCCTCTCCGCTCTGCACGCAGATCGTCAACCGTGCGGGCACCTCGGTGTCCACGGTGGAACATGTCATGGCGGCACTGGCCGGCTGCGGTGTGCACAATGCCCTGATCGAAATCGACGGACCCGAGGCCCCCATTCTCGACGGGTCCTCGGTGCCTTTTGTGCGCGGTATCCTTGCCCGCGGCCTGCGCGAACTGGCGGCCCCGGTGCGCGCCATCGAGGTGCTGGCCCCGGTCGAGGTCAAGACGGACATGGGCTGGGCCCGCCTGTCGCCGGGCCACCCGGGGCAGGGGCTGTCGATGCAGTTCCACATCGCCTTCGCGGATGCGGCCATCGGGGAACAGACCAAGACGATGAACCTGGCCAACGGCGCCTTCGTGCGCGAGCTGTGTGACAGCCGCACCTTCTGCCGTGCCTCCGATGTCGAAGCGATGCGCGCCGCGGGCAAGGCCCTGGGCGGGACCTATGAAAACGCCGTCGTGGTAGATGGAGACCGGGTGCTGAGCCCGGGCGGATTGCGCCATTCCGACGAGGCCGTGCGCCACAAGATGCTGGACGCGCTGGGTGACCTGGCCCTGGCCGGTGCGCCGATCCTGGGCCATTACGAGGGTCACAAGGCAGGCCATGCCATGACCAACGCACTGCTGCGCGCGCTCTTTGCTGCGCCGGATGCCTACCGTGTCGTGCTGTGCGACAGCGGGCAGGCGGCGCGTCTTCCGGGTGCCGGCGTCGGGCGCCACGAAATTCCGGCTGTGGCCTGAGCCGCACGCATGGGCAGCAAGGCGCGCATTAATCGGGCCGTAAGACATTTTGCACCGGAATTTTCTGTGCTAGACCCCTCGCAATGGACGGCCCGTCAAGGGGACGTCGAACGAGGTAGAGGGTGTTCGGGCATGTCTGGGGGCAGATCGCGAAAACTGGTGATCGTGGCATTGGCGGTGGCTCTGGCCCTGCCCGGGTGCGATTCGCTGCGGCGGCGCGAGGTCGGGCCGGGGAATGTCCCGCTTGAGACCTATACCGCCAAGCAGATCTTCGAGCGTGGTGAATACGAACTGTCGCGCAAAGACGCGAAGGACGCTGCCTTCTACTTTGGCGAGGTCGAGCGGCTGTATCCCTATTCGGACTGGGCCAAGCGCGCGCTGATCATGCAGGCCTATGCCTACCACGAGAACAAGGATTACGAGAACGCGCGCTCTGCGGCGCAGCGGTTCATCGACTTTTACCCCGCCGATGACGATGCGGCCTATGCGCAGTACCTGCTGGCGCTGTCCTACTATGACCAGATCGAACTGGTGGGCCGCGACCAGGGGCTGACCTTTCAGGCCTTGCAGGCGCTGCGGACGGTGATCGAACGCTATCCCGACAGCGAATACGCGCGGTCTTCGATCCTGAAATTCGACCTTGCCTTCGACCATCTCGCGGCGAAGGAAATGGAGGTCGGCCGGTACTACCTCAAACGTCAGCATTATGGCGCGGCGATCAGCCGGTTCCGCGTGGTGGTTGAGGATTTCCAGACCACGACGCATACGCCCGAAGCGCTGTTCCGTCTGATCGAAAGCTACCTGTCGCTGGGCCTGTTGAACGAGGCGCAGACCGCCGGGGCGATCCTCGGCTACAACTACCAGTCGACCGAGTGGTACGAGGATGGTTACAAGCTGTTGCAGAAGCAGGGGCTGAAGCCCACGGCTCTTGGCGACAACTGGCTGTCGGCCATCTATCGCCAGATGATCAAGGGCGAGTGGTTGTAAGAAGCATCGGGCCCGTGCCCGGACCAATGGCTGACCATGCTGCGCGCGCTTGAAATCAGGGACATGTTGATCATCGAACGGCTGGAGCTCGAGTTCCAGCCGGGTCTCAACGTGTTGACCGGGGAAACCGGTGCCGGGAAATCCATCCTGCTGGATTCGCTGGGGTTCGTGCTGGGCTGGCGCGGACGGGCAGAGTTGGTGCGAACCGGTGCCGAGCAGGGCGAGGTCGTGGCCGAGTTCGAGTTGCCGGAGGGCCATGCGGCCTGGGCGGTTCTCGAAGAGGCTGGTCTGCCGGCCTCGGATGAGCTGATCCTGCGGCGGGTGAACACCAGGGACGGCCGCAAGACCGGCTGGGTCAACGACCGGCGGGTGTCGGGCGAGGTGCTGCGGCGCCTGTCCGAGACGCTGGTCGAACTGCATGGCCAGCACGACGACCGGGGGTTGCTGGACCCCAGGGGGCACCGTTCGATCCTGGATCTTTACGCGGGTGCGGGTGAGGCGCAGGCCGAGGTGCGCCGCCGCTGGCGCGCCGTGGGCACGGCCCGCAAGGAACTGGAGACGGCGCAGGCGGCGCTGGAGGCCGTGCAGGCCGAAGAGGAATTCCTGCGCCACGCGGTCGATGAACTGGACAAGCTGGACCCGCAGCCGGGCGAGGAAACCGAGCTGGATGCCCGCCGCCGGATGATGCAATCGGCCGAGAAGATCCGCGACGACATCGCCCAGGCCTCCAGCGCGCTGGGATATGACGGGGCAGAGGGGGCGATGGCCAATGCGTTGCGCTGGCTCGAAGGGGCCGCGGACAAGGCTGAGGGCCGCCTCGAGGCACCGATCGCGGCGCTGGCCCGCGCGATGGCGGAACTGGACGAGGCCGCGACCGGCGTGGCCGATTGCCTTGAAGCACTGGAGTTCAATCCACTGGAGCTGGAAGAAGCCGAGGAACGCCTGTTCGCGATCCGGGGCCTTGCGCGCAAGCACCAGGTGATGCCGGACGACCTGCCCGGGCTGGCTGCGGACCTGTCGGAAAAGCTGGCCGCGCTGGACGCGGGTGAGGCGCGCATCGGCGACCTGCGCAAGGCGGTGGACAAGGCCGAGGCGGAATATGACGCGGTGGCCTCGGCACTGACCGAGATGCGCCGGACGGCGGCCGGGGCACTCGACAAGGCAGTTGCGGGGGAACTGGCGCCGCTCAAGATGGAGCGCGCGGTGTTCCAGACCGCCGTGACCGAGGCGGCCGCCGGGCCGGAGGGGCGCGACATGGTGGCCTTTACCGTGGCGACCAACCCGGGCGCCCCGGCGGGGCCGCTGAACAAGATCGCCTCTGGCGGCGAACTGTCGCGGTTCCTGCTGGCGCTGAAGGTCTGCCTGACCGAGGCGCAGGGGCGCGGGGCCACGATGATCTTTGACGAGATCGACCGGGGCGTCGGCGGCGCCACGGCGGATGCGGTGGGGCGGCGGCTCAAGGCGCTGTCGGAAGGCGGTCAGGTTCTGGTCGTTACCCATTCGCCGCAGGTTGCGGCGCTTGGCAGGCATCACTGGCGCGTGGCCAAGCGGGTGGACGGGGAGGTGACCCTGTCCGAGGTCGTGCCGCTGGCCGAGGACGAGCGCGAGGACGAGATCGCGCGGATGCTGTCGGGTGACACCGTCACGAAAGAGGCCCGCGCGGCGGCGCGAGCCCTGCTGAAGGCCTAGGCCTCAGCTCACGGGCAGGGGCCGGGCGCGCCGCAGGATCCCGGTCAGCAGCACGGCGCAGGCGGCCTGCGCCGTGACCACGGCGGGCCAGATCATCGGAAATGCCGGGTCGACGTATTTTTGCGGCCCAAAGGAGACCAGCGCCGCGAGCGCGGCCAGAGCCGCCAGCACGCCTCCCGTGCGGGACTGGTCGGCCAGCAGGTAGGCGGCCGCGCATAGTCCCAGGGCCGCGCCCAGGAATGGCGCCATCGCGAAGAGGGGGATCGCCTGTGGCGGGTGCGGCGGCACCCCGGCGTAGAGCGCACCCAGCATGACGGCTTGCAGGATAAAGAGCGTGGCCAGGGCGGCGCGGCGAGCGGATTGATCGGGCATCACATCACACCGGCAGTCTGCGCGCCGCGATGCGGGCAATGGTCTGGCGCAGGTGAAACGCGATTGCAGAGAGGATCGAGACGCGCCGGGGCTGTTGCCGGGTCTGCAAGTCCAGTTTGCGGCGATCGTGATCGTCGCAATAGTCGAAATAGGGATGGGTCATTGGCGGTCTCCAGGATTAAAAGCGTACTAATGTGTACGCCTTGTCAATATCCGTACACACGGGTACGGATTGCGTCAAGGGAGAGATGCCATGCGACCAGAGAACAAGGCGGAACGAGAGGCGCAGATCGCCGAGGCGGCCTATGCGGTCCTTGCGGAAAAGGGCTTTGCCGGGTTGTCGATGCTGGCGGTCGCGAAGCGCGCCAAGGCGTCGAACGAAACGCTGTACCGCTGGTACGGTGACAAGACCGGGCTGTTCCGTGCGCTGATCCTGCGCAATGCCGAGCAGGTGACAAGGCGGCTGGAGGCGCTGCCGGACGGGGGCGCGGGGCGCGCGGCGCTGGAGGCGCTGGGGGCGGCGTTGCTGGACATGCTGTTGAGCGAACGCGCCGTGGCGCTGAACCGCGCGGCGGCGGCGGATGCCAGCGATACGCTGGGCGTGGTGCTGGCAGAGGCCGGCCGTGGGACGGTCTTTCCCCGCCTGCTGGCGGTTTTCGAGCGGCTTTGCGCCGCCGGCGAGGTGGGCGGGCCGCCCGAGGAGACGGCGGCGCTTTGGGTCGATCTGCTGGTCGGGGACTGGCAGGTGCGGCTTGTCACCGGGGCGATGCGGATGCCCGATGCCGATGCCCGCGCGGCGCGGGTGCGGCGGGCGGCGGACGGGGTGCTGATCTGAGGCTCAGGCGGTGTCGAGCCGGTACTTGCGGAAGGTTTCCGGACCATAGCTCGTGTCACCGATGTAGTCGGCGCCCATGCGCCGCAGGGCGCCGAGGTTCTTGCGCGAAGGCGGCAAGAGGAAGGTCACATAGGGAATGCGCGGGTCATCCCGCGCGATTTCCAGCGCCTGCCGTGCGATCCGGAGACCGAGGCCGAACCGGTCCGGGTGCAGCACGAGGCCGAAATCCCAGTCCTCGCCTTCCTTCTGGAAGCCGCCCCAGCCGACATAGTCCCCATCGGCAAGGATGGCCCAGTGGCCAAGGCCGTCGCGCTGCCAGCAGGCTTCCTTGGTGGCGACGAATTGCGCCACCGTATCGGCATCCCATGCGCCGGTGAGCAACGGCATGTGTTCCGCGACGCGCGGGTCGGACATATGGGCCTGGATCAGGCCGGGGTCGATCTGGGGCAGGCGGACAAAGCGGATGGTCGGGGGCATGGGGGCGGTCTCTTGGCGGTTGCTGCCGCAGGGAAAGCCGGTTTGGCGCCCCGGGGCAAGGCCGCCGCGGGGGCTGTCACGGGGGAGTGATGCCCTGTGTGGCCGGTCCTTCGGGCGCCCCGGCTGCCGGGCCTGCGCCCGTCAGCGGCCCACCCTCCGGCCACGGCCCGTTTTTCTGGTCTCTGCCGTCAGTTTCCCGGCACCAGCTTGCCGGGGTTCATGATGTTCTGAGGATCGAGCGCGCGCTTGATCGCGCCCATGACCTGCCAGCCCTGGCCGTGTTCCGCAGCCATGAAGGGCAGCTTGCCATAGCCCACGCCATGTTCCCCGGTGCAGGTGCCGCCCAGTTGCAGGGCGCGTTTCGCCATGCGTGCGGCAAGGTCCTTGGCGGTTTGCAGTTCGGCGGGCTGGTCGGGGTCGACCAGCAGGATGGCGTGAAAGTTGCCGTCCCCGACATGGCCCAGGATCGGACCGGGAATGCCGCTGGTGGCGATGTCGGCCTGGGTGGCTTCGACGGCCTCGGCCAGGCGCGAGATCGGCACGCAGATGTCGGTGACGACGCCGCGCGCGCCGGGACGCGAGGCGAGGATGGCGTAATAGCCGTTGTGGCGCATGGCCCAGAGCGCGCGGCGTTCCTCTTCGCGGCCCGACCAGCGGAAGGCACTGCCGCCGTGATCGGCCACGATCTCGGCAAAGCGTTCGGCGTCCTGTGCGGTGCTTTCGGGGCTGCCGTGGAATTCGACCATGAGATGCGGTGCCTCCGCCATGTCGGTCCCGGCATAGGCGTTGAAGGCGCGCGCGGTCTGGTCGCAGGCAAATTCGATCCGGGCCATCGGGATGCCCATCTGGATCGTCTCCATGACGCAGGCTGTGGCGGCCCCCATGTCGGGAAAGGCACAGATGCCGGCGCTGATCGCCTCTGGCACGCCGTGCAGCCGCAGGGTCAGTTCGGTGGCAAGACCCAGCGTACCCTCGGACCCCACCATGAGCGCGGTGAGGTCATAGCCGGCGGCGGATTTGCGCGCGCGGGTGCCGGTGCGGATCATGCGGCCATCGGCCAGAACCACCTCCATCCCCAGCACGTTGTCGCGCATGGAGCCATAGCGCACGGTGGTGGTGCCGGAGGCCCGCGTCATCGTCATGCCGCCGAGCGAGGCATTGGCGCCGGGATCGACCGGAAAGAAGAGGCCCGTGGCGCGCAGTTCCTCGTTCAGGGCCTCACGCGTGACGCCGGGCTGCACGGTCACGTCCATGTCGGCGGGGCGGATTTCCAGGACCTTGTTCATCAGGCGGAAATCGACGCTGACACCGCCTTGCAGGGCCTGCCCGTGGCCTTCGAGAGAAGTGCCCGCGCCCCAGCCGATCACGGGCACGCTTTCGCGGGCGCAGATCTCGACGATGCGGCGCACCTCTTCGCTGGTGCGCGGATAGGTGACGGCCTGGGGCGGCGTGTTGGGGAAATAGGATTCCGAGGCGCCATGCGCTTCGAGATCGGGCTTGGACAGGCTCACGCGTTCGCCTAGGAGGGTTGTCAGATCATCGATCGCCTGGGCGATGGGCATGGGGGACTCCGGAAAACTGCTCGGGTCACCTTAACCAGTGCCTGCGGCGCGGGAAAGTCACCGGATTGAGGGAGGCCGGATTGCCGAGCCTGCTGCAACAGCAAATGCACAGGATCCGCTCCGGCTTTGGCCGAGGCTGGGACATGTTGCGCCATCGCGGGCCGGGCCAGATCCAGTTCTGGTTCATCGCCTTGGGGCTGGGCGTGGCCTCTGGCCTGGCGGCGATCGCCTTTCGCTTCGCGATCGAGAGCCTGCAGACGCTGGTCTATGGCACACCGGACACGCAGACTCTGCATTCCTTTGCCGAAGGCCTGCCCTGGGTCTGGGTGCTGCTGATCCCGGTCTTCGGGGGCATCGTGGTGGGGATCATCCTGCATGTTGCCACGCCGGACGGGCGGGTGCGCGCCGTGGCCGACGTGATCGAGGGCGCGGCGCTGAACGACGGGCGGGTCGAGAAAAAGGCCGGCATCGCTTCGGCACTGTGTTCCTGGATCACCCTGTCGACCGGGGGCAGCACGGGCCGGGAAGGGCCGGTCGTGCATATCGCGGCGATGTGCTCCAGCTGGGTCGCCAACACGCTGAAGGTGGACGGGATCACCGGACGCGACCTCCTGGGCTGCGCCGTGGCGGCGGCGGTTTCGGCCAGTTTCAACGCGCCCATTGCCGGGGCGCTTTTCGCGCTGGAGGTCATCCTGCGTCATTTCGCCTTGCACGCGTTCGCTCCCATCGTGGTGGCCAGCGCGGCAGGCACGGTGATCAACCGGCTGGTTTATGGCGACGTGACCGAATTCGTGCTGCCGGGCACGACCACGGTGGAATTCTACCTCGAGCTTCCGGCCTTCTTCATCCTAGGCCTCGTCTGCGGTCTGGTGGCGGTCATCATGATGCAGTCGGTGTTCTTTGCCGATGACATGGAAACGCAACTGCAGAAGAAGCTGGGTCTTCCCTATTGGCTGCGCCCGGCAGTGGCGGGGTTGTTGCTGGGCGGGATCGCGATCTTTTTCCCGCATATCATCGGGGTCGGGTACGAGACGACGAGCCGCGCCCTGACCGGCGGTCTTTTGATGCACGAGGCACTGGTCTTTGCGGTGGTCAAGGTGGCCGCGGTCTCGATCACGATGGCGGGGCGCATGGGCGGGGGGATCTTTTCGCCCTCGCTGATGGTGGGGGCACTGACCGGGCTGACCTTCGGCCATATTGCGACCGGCATTTTCCCCGAGGTGTCCTCGGCCTTCACGCTTTATGCGCTGGCAGGGATGGGGGCGGTGGCGGCCGCCGTCCTGGGGGCGCCGATCTCGACCACGCTGATCGTCTTTGAGCTGACCGGGGACTGGCAGACGGGGCTGGCGGTCATGGTCTCGGTCTCGATGTCGACGGCAGTGGCGTCACGGCTGGTGGACCGGTCCTTCTTCCTGACACAGCTGGAACGGCGCAACGTGCAGCTGGCGGCGGGGCCGCAGGCCTACCTGCTGGCGATGTTCCGGGTGCAGGGCGTGATGCGCAAACCCACGGATGAGGGTGCGGCGGACGAGGCAACCTGCGCGCAGATGATCGAGGACGGGCTATACGTCCAGGCGGGGGCAACGCTGAAGACGGCCTTGCCGATGCTGGACCGCACCGGGGAACCCTTCCTGCCGGTGGTGACGATGGACGCGGGCGAGCCGGTTCTCCAGGGGGCGCTGTTCCACGTCGACGCGCTGAAGGCCTACAACCGGGCCTTGGCGGCCACGGCCGAGGAAGAGCACAGTTGAGGCGGCGCCCCTACTTCTGGATGTAGCGCAGGCCGTCGTCGCCGATTTCCTGCCCGGTCAGGTCGGTGTAGCTGGCCCCGGCGGCCTGGGCCATGTCCCAGACCTCGGCAAAGGAGCGGCGCACCTCCGGCGGCACGGTGCAGCCGCGGGTCTGTTCGATCCAGTCGAATTGCGCATCGGCCATGCCGTGGCCGCGCGACCAGTCCCAGACGTAGATTCCGTACTGGGCCGTCTCGCCCGAACAGTCAAAGCCGAGCGTGAACCTGCGGATCGTGGCGACGGGGTAATCGGTCTGGAACATGCGCAACTCATCCTCCGACCGGGGCGCCTGGCCCGAGGCGGTCAGCGACTGTTGCACGGCGCGGGCGGCCATCAGTCGGTGCACGGGCCAGCCGCTGTCCTCTGACGGCGCGGCCTCTGCGGCGCGATCATAGGCCCGATAGGCAACAGTCAACGCCTGTGCGTGGTTTTCGGCGTCATGAAGGGCTTGCCAGAGGTCCAGCAGGGCCTGCGCATCGCCGGTGCTGGCGGCCAGGGTCAAGAGACGCAGCAGCTCGTCCGGATCGGCAGGGGCGACACGTCCCGCGCGGATGTCCCCGGCCAGCCAGCCTGCAGCGCGGGGATCGCCCCCGGCGGCGGCCAGGCGGTATTCGACGGCGGCGGCCTCGTGGTCGGGGCTGTGCCCGTCCCCGTCCCGCAGCAGCAGACGCGCAGCATCCAGTCCCGCTACCGTGTCACCGGCGCGCAGGGCGGCCCGGTACCATTCCAGCGCCTTGTCCAGGTCGCGGGCGGCGCCACGGCCATTTTCACGCGCGCGGCCCAGCCAGAACATAGCCTGGCCGTCCCCGGCCTCGGCGGCCTGGCGAAAGAGCGCGACGGCCCGTGCGTCGTCCTGCGGCAGGCCCTCGCCGTCCCAATGCAGGAAGGCGAGATTCGTCATGGCCATCGGCAGCCCGGCCTCTGCCGCGTCACGGAACAGGTCTATGGCGCGCTGCATGTCCTTTTCGACACCCCGGCCATCGGCATAGAGCGCGGCGAGATTGTTGATCGCCAAAGGAAACCCCGACTGGGCGGCGCGGTCGTAGAGGCGGGCGGCCTCTGCAAACTGGTCGTCCGAGGCGTCCAGCGCGCGGGCCAGCTGGTAGATGAGGCGCGGGTTGCCCGGTTCGGCGGCGAGGGCGGCGCGACAGGCGGGGATGGCGCGTGCCGCGTCCAGCTCCTCGAAGGGGACGCCCGGAAAGGCCGCGGGCAGGCCGCTGTCCAGGTTGCTGCCCGCAAGCCGGTGACAGGCCTCTTCCACGCCGGCAGTGGCGGGCAGGGCCGTTGCGGCCAGCGCCAGCGCGCTGACAGCGGCAAGGCAAAGGCGGTGTCCTGTCGAATCCATGTCGTCCTCGGGCTGTGTGCGGGCAATCCTAGCCAAGCTTCGGCAGAGGGAAAGGTCCGTGAATCCGGAACCTCCGGTCGGACAGCGCAAAGGCGGACCCCGAAGGGTCCGCCGTGCCGGCCTGTCCTGGTATCGACTGGGCGGATCAGTCGATCTTGCCGAGGTTTCTCAGGACGCAGAGCTGCATGTCCTGGCCGCTGCGGCCCACGCAGGCGGTGACGGCATCGGCGAAGTTGTCATAGGTCTTGCCGTTCCTGCGTCCGCCGCCGTGGCCGTAGCGGTCGTCGCGGTCCCAGCCGCCGCCCTTGTGGTTGTCCCTGTGGCCGTCATGGCGCCCGGCGTTCGGCGGCGCCACATAGCCCGGGTCACCGTTGACCAGGTAGTCGCCGTGGGCCCAGCCGGTCTTGCCGGAGGCATGGCGCAGGAGGATCCACTTGCCCTGGCGGCCAAGCTCGGTCACGCGGTCGCGCTGGTGCATGGTCATGACCACGGGGTAGTCGGTGCCGGGGCCGTTGCGGAGGTTCAGCCCGGCGTAGCCCGGTGCGTAGACATAGTAGGTCTGTCCGGCGTGGTCGCGGTCATGCCAGTGACCGTGGCCCTTGCCCGGACCCTTGCCATGTCCGGCGTCGACCTTGTGAGCGGACAGGAACCGGCGGTGCGCATAGCCGACCTTGCCGCGATAGAAGACCTTGTACCACTTGCCGTCCTTGTCCAGCACCCGGAGCGCGTCGCCATGCGCCATCTTGTCGATGACGTGGTGCTTGCCCGACGGGCCGCTGCGCAGGTTGAGGTGGCCGTGGCGCGGCGCGTCGACCCAGTAGGGCTGCCCGCGGTCGTTGCCGCCATAATGGCCGCCATGACCGTGGCCGCGCGGGCGGTGATCGGACAGAAAGCGGCTGTGCGCCCAGCCGACGCGGCCGGAGACATGTCGGACCTTGACCCATTTGCCAGGAGCGCGCAGCACTTCCACCTTGCTGGCGTGGGGCATCTTGCCGATCACCTGGTAGTGGGTCGAGGGGCCGGTGCGCAGGTTGAGAAAGCCGTCGCGAGGCGCATCGACCCAGAGGGTCGTGGCCGCCGCCGCGCTGGCGAAGAAAAGGGCCGAAAGAAATGTGAGCAATCTGAGCATGGGTTCGTCCTTTGTTGCCGGAAGCGATGACCCACACCTGGGCCATTTCGCTGCAATCAGGCAATTACGGGCGCTTGTTAGTAGATAGCATGCAATGATTTCAGAGGCTTCCGGCATTCTCCCCGATTTGCCGATTTCCGCTTATTCGACGTTTGGGGCACCCTGTGACCGTGGATTCCGGCTTGGCCCAGGGGCGGCGACTGGGCTATGCCGCATCGACCCCCTGTGTAGCCGAAAGATCCGCCCGTGTCCCGAAGCCCGCTTGTCCTGGTCGTCGGCCCTCCGCACAGCGGCACGACGATTCTCGATGCCGCGCTGGGCGTCTCGCCGCATGTGGTGGGTGTCGGCGAGGCGTTGCGTCTGACCGCCGGGGCCAACCCCGGGCATCTCGACGGCGGCGCATCGGAACGGATCTGTACCTGCGGGACGCGGGCAGGGGACTGCCCGTTGTGGTCCGGTGTCTTGCCGCACCTGGGATCGGGTGTCAGCGTTGCCTCGCATTTTCCGCTGGTCGCTGCCGCGGCGCGCGGATTGTCGCCCGAGGTGCGTCTTGTCCTCGACAGTTCACCGAACGCGCTGGACTATCTCGACGCGCTGGAGGCGTTTGACGTGCGGGTCCTGCAGATCACCCGCGACGTGCGATCCTGGGTGGCCTCGCGCCGGCGCCGCAAGGGGGACAACCTTGTTTCGGCCCATGTGACCTGGTTGCGCAACGTGGTCGGGATCGACTCGGCGCTGACCGACAGCGGTTTGCCGCGCTTCCGGCTGGGCTACGAAGAGCTGGCCCTGCGCCCGCGCGAGGTTCTGGGGATGATCTGCGACTGGCTGGGAGTGCCCTTTGACGAGGAGATGCTGACCCCCTTTGGCAATACCGGCAGCCATATCATCACCGGCAACAGCAGCATCCGGACGCGCCGTCTGGCGGCGTCGATCCGCTATGACGGCAGCTGGATGGTCTCGGATGATTATCCGCTGGCCTCGGCTGTGCTGTCGGCGCTTTGTATGCGCACCAACCGGCGGCTGGTCTATTCCAACGATCTGCTGAAACGGCGCACCTGATCCGATGAAAAAGGCCCCGCGCGCCGGTGCGCACGGGGCCGGAAATCTGCCGAAACGGCGTCTTCAGACGTGTTCGACCGTCACGCCGTCCTGACCGTAGAAGGCCAGGTGATCCTTGATCTGGGCGACGTCGCCCTTGGGCTCCTCGTAGGACCAGGCGGCGTTTTCATAGGTCTTCGACTTGGACACGATCGAGAAATAGCTGGCATCGCCCTTGTGCGGGCAATGCGTGCTGTGATCGGTCCGGTCGAGAAAGGCCATCGCGATGTCCGCGCGCGGGAAGTAGATGACCGGAGCATGGCCGTCCTCGTGCAGTTCCAGCGCATTGCCGGTTTCACCCAGCACGGCACCGCCAGCGCGGACAACCCAGGTGCCGGTGGCCGGCGTGATGGTGATGTTGCTCATGTCTTATCCCCCATGTCTTTTCCCCGCATCACAGACACGGGCTTTGTAACGTTGTCATGTCAGATGACAGAACATGCGTCCGAGAGCCACTGCCCCGTTGCCGCATCCAGGTGCGGGGTCAGCAGCTCATGTACGCGCCGGTGGTAGTCGTTGAGCCAGTTTCGCTCATCCGCGGTGAGCAGGTTAGGGTCGATCAGCCGCCTGTCTATGGGCACCCAGGTGAGGGTTTCGAACTGCAGCATCTCTGCCACGGTCTGACCATAGAGCTTGGGCGCCATCTCCACCGCGATCAGGTTCTCGATCCGGATGCCATAGGCGCCTTCGCGGTAGAACCCCGGCTCGTTCGACAGGATCATGCCCGGTTCCAGCGGCACGGTGCCGGTGCGGGCGATGCGCTGCGGGCCTTCGTGGACAGACAGGTAGGCACCGACGCCGTGGCCGGTGCCGTGGCCGTAATCCAGCCCCGCCTCCCAGAGCGCCACGCGGGCAAAGGGATCTATGTCGCGGCCCGCCAGTCCCTTGGGGAATCGCAGGCGAGAAACGGCGATCATGCCCTTTAGCACGCGGGTAAAGGCCTCTGTTTCCTCGGCACCGGGGTCGCCGATGGCGATGGTGCGGGTGATGTCGGTGGTGCCGTCGACATATTGCCCGCCGCTGTCGACCAGCAGCAGCTCCCCGTCCTTTACCTCGCGGTTCGTGTTTTCGGTGACGCGGTAGTGTACGATGGCGCCATTGGGACCGGCGCCCGAGATCGTCTCGAAAGAGATGTCGCGCAGGGCATTGGTGGCGCGGCGTTCCTCCTCCAGCTTTTGCACGACGGCGATTTCGGTCAGGCTGCCCGGCGGTTGCATGTCGAGCCAGGCCAGGAAACGCACCATCGCCAGCGCGTCGCGCAGGTGGGCGGCGCGGGTGCCTTCCAGCTCGGCGGCATTCTTGCGGGCCTTGGGCAACAGGCAGGGATCCGGCGCCTCTTCCGGGTCGTTCAGCGCCTCGGCCACGGCGACGGGACAGGTGGCGGGGTCGATCTGGACCTTGCCTTCGAGGGCCGCCAGATCGCCAAGAAAGTCGCCGGGCGCGCGCAGCGTCACCTTGTCGCCCAGGTGGTCGCCCAGGTCGGCCAGCTTGGCCGCATCCATGTAGAGCGTCACACGCCCGTCACCGTGCAGCACGGCAAAACCATGCGGGACCGGGTTGCGGGGGATGTCGCTGCCGCGAATGTTCAGCAGCCAGGCGATGCTGTCGGGCAGGGTGATGACGGCGGCGCCCGCGGTCAGGTCTTTGGCCAGGCGGGCGATCTTGTCCTCATGCGCCTCGCCGGCCAGTTCCAGCGGTTGGGCAAAGACCGCGCCCTGCGGCGGGTCGGGCTGGTCGGGCCAGATGGCATCGACGAGGTTTCCGACCGGGGCCAGCGTCACATCGGGCAGCTTGGCCGACAGGGTGCGATGCTGCTCGACGCTCAGCAACCAGGGATCGAACCCCAGCCTGCCCTTGGGCAGGGCCGCGCCGATCCAGTCGGCCAGCGAGGTCTCGGGCCAGTCGACCTTTTCGAAATCCGCTGCCACCTGGGCCTTGACCTGCACGCGATAACGGCTGTCGACAAAGACGGCGGCGCGGTCGCCCAGAGCCACGCACCAGCCCGCCGAACCGGTAAAGCCTGTCAGCCAGGCCAGGCGGTCGTCCCGAGGGGCGACGTATTCGCCCTGGTGGGCATCCGCACGCGGCACGAGAAAACCGTCTAGGCCTGCCTCGGCCAGCTTGTCGCGCAGGGCCGCAAGGCGGGGCGGCCCCTGGTCGGGCGAGGCCGTCTCGGTGAAGGTCTGGAACATGGGTGACTCCTTTGCGGCGCAGGTTAGCGGGCGCGGCGGCGGTGACAAGGGTCGGCGAATTGACCCTGTTCGGGCTTTTTCGCACCGCCCGCGCAATTCATGTGCTAAGTCGCTGAAAACACGACAGGGGGAAACGAGCAGTGCAGGACGACGCGGAAGCCCGGCGCATCTTTCAGGACATGCTGGATCGCTGTGGGGAGGCCATGCTGGCGGGGGACATGGCGGGTGTTCTGCGCTGGTTCACGATCCCCAACACGGTCGAAAGTTTCGAGGGGCGCCGGGTGCTGGGCACGGTGGAAGAAACCCGGGACCTGTTCCGTACTATCATGGCGCGCCAGCGAGAGCTGAGCATCACGCATATGATCCGCAAGGTCACCCATGCCGAGTTTCGCGATGCGGACACGATCCGGGCCACGCATGAGACACGCTACATCCATCACGGAACGGTCCTGTCCGAAGCGCCGCACGTCGGCCTGTCGATTCTGCACCGTTACCCGGACTGCTGGAAGGTCCACCATGCCCAGTTCACGGTCGCGGGACGAAACCCGTTGAATAGCGCGATCCAGCGGGTGCCCGGGTCCAGCGACAGTCCGATCAGCCGGCGCGTTTGATCCCGGCAAAACGGGCCCGTGCACGCGGGTCGCTGTCAAAGAGCGCGGCAAGCTGTTCGGTCATCGCGCCCGCCAGCTGTTCGACATCGGTGATGGTCACGGCGCGTTCGTAGTATCGCGTCACGTCGTGGCCGATGCCGATGGCCAGCAATTCCACCTGGCGCTTGCGCTCGACCATCGCGATCACGTCGCGCAGGTGCTTTTCCAGGTAGTTGGCCGGGTTCACCGAAAGGGTCGAGTCGTCCACCGGCGCGCCGTCAGAAATCACCATCAGGATCTTGCGCGCCTCGGGCCGGCCCGACATCCGGCGGTGCGCCCATTCCAGCGCCTCGCCGTCGATGTTTTCCTTGAGCAGGCCCTCTTTCATCATCAGGCCAAGGTTGTCGCGGGTGCGCCGCCAGGGCGCGTCGGCGTGCTTGTAGATGATGTGGCGCAGGTCGTTCAGGCGCCCGGGCTGCTGTTCCCGGCCCGCGTTCAGCCAGTCCTCGCGCGCCAGCCCGCCTTTCCAGGCGCGGGTGGTAAAGCCCAGGATCTCGACCTTGACGCTGCAGCGTTCCAAGGTGCGGGCCAGGACGTCGGCGCAGATCGCCGCAATCGAGATTGGGCGCCCGCGCATCGACCCGGAGTTGTCGAGCAGAAGCGTCACGACCGTGTCGCGGAACTCCATGTCCTTTTCGACCTTGAACGAGAGCGGCGTCGTCGGGTTGGCCACCACGCGGGCCAGCCGCCCGGCGTCGAGGATGCCTTCCTCGCGGTCGAATTCCCAGCTGCGGTTCTGCTGGGCCTGAAGCCGGCGCTGCAACTTGTTGGCCAGCCGCGACACCGCGCCCTTGAGCGGTTCAAGCTGCTGGTCGAGATAGGCACGCAGGCGCTCCAGCTCGATCGGTTCGGCCAGTTCCTCGGCCGAGATTTCCTCGTCGTGGTCGGTGGAATAGACGCGGTAGTCCGGGTCCGCCTCCGAGATGGGCTGCGGGGCGGGCGGCTCCAGCGGGGCCTCGCCCTCGGGCATCTCGGCCTCTTCACCCAGCTCCTGGTCGGCCATGTCATCCATCGTGACCTGGGCCTGGCTGGGGTCCTGCGTCTCTTCCTGGGATTGTTCGGGCGAGGCTTCGGATTCTTCGCCGTCCTCGTCGTCTTCGCCGGTCGAATCGGGTTCCTGCTGATCGTCCTGCTGGTCGTCGACGCCCTCTTCCTCGGACTGGTCGTCGAGGTCGGGGTCATCGCCCAGCTGGTCGCCATAGCCCAGGTCGGTGATCATCTGGCGGGCGAACCTGGCAAAAGCCGACTGATCGGCCAGCGTCTCGTCGAGTCGGTCCAGTGTCTCGCCGGCGTGATCCTCCATGAAACCGCGCCACAGTTCCATGACGTTGGCGGCGTCGGGCGGCAGGTCGCGGCCGGTGGCAAGGTGGCGGATCAGGTAGTTGGCGGCCTGGGGCAGGGGCGCCTCGGCCGCCTCGCGGATCTGGCCATAGCCGCGCCGCGTCGCCTCGGAGGCGATCTTGGCGTCGATGTTGCCGGCCGTGCCGGGCATGTCGCGCGCGCCCATCGCCTCGCAGCGGGCGGTTTCCATCGCCTCGTAGAGCTCACGCGCCATGTCGCCCTGCGGCAGGTAGCGCGCATGGGTGCCCGCATCGTGGTAACGGTGGTACAGCGCCAGAGCATCCGCGGTGCCACGCGCCAGCATCACCTCGTCCCGCGTCATCCGGCGCGAGACCTGCGGCAGGCGCATCGCCTCGCCGGAGACACCGGCGGGATCGACAGTGTAGCTGACCGAAAGATCCGGGTCGTCGGCCATCACCTTGGTGGCTTCGGCGAGGGCCTTCTTGAACGGATCGGCGGGGTTGTCGCTGGGCTTGTTCATGGCGCTTGTTATCCGTCCTTTGGGCGCCGCCCGCAAGGGGGCGCGGGCTTGGTCCGGGCGGCTTCGTGGGGTAGGATCGACGCATTCCCGGACCCATTCCCGACCCAAGAGGATTTTGATCATGCCGCGCTGGTTTCTTGCCCTTCTGGTCTGCCTGTTGCCCGCCGCCGGGCGGGCCGATGTCACCTGTGCCGAAATGCAGGCTGCGCTGCATGTGCCGCAGCCCGTGGGCGCCGTGTCCGAGGACCCGGACGGCCCGCTTGGTTGCAGTCGCAAGGCGCTGGAGATGTTCGTGCTGAACACGGTGGCGGTGGCCGAGGCGGCGCCGGTGACGGACCTGTCGCAGCTGCACGGGGCCTGGCTGGGTGACCTGGTGCTGCCTTACCTGCTGGGCATCACCGTACCAGGGCAAGAGGTGCTTGTCTTTGCCCCGGGTGACGAGCCGGACACGGTCAGGGTGACGCAATACTGGATGCGGGCGCTGACCTTGCCACATTCGCCGCTCTGGTCCGATGAAGGGCAGTATGCGGGTGTCGCCGCCGAGGCCACGCTGGAACGTGATGGCGATGGCCGGTTCAAGGTGGCCGGTTTCGGTGAGTCGCTTCGCTACGGGACGCTGCGCCTCGAGGATCCGCGATCCTACGACCTGCTGGTGAAGGCGCAGCTCAACCATTTCGAATTGCCGTTTTCGCTGGGGAGGTCAGGCGATGTGCTGGTGCTGGAAGGTGCGCTGCGCGATCCAACCACGCGTGATCCGGGTGCCTACAAACGCACCTATACCCGCATCGCGCCGGAGGCGGCAGAGCTGGCGCTGGCCACGGTTCTGACCTTCGAGTTGAGGCAGGCCCGCTACATGGATTGCCTCGCCCACCAGATCACCGAGGGGCAGGGGCCCCTGTTCGACGCGCTGGGAGAGGGCGGCTTGCCATCGCTTGAGCATTTCGTGCGTGCGTCCGTGGGCGATGCGATGGTCACTGACCGGCTGAGCGGCCAGTTGCGAAGTGCCACGGACGAGGCCGAGCGCAAGCGGCTCCGGGAGGTCCTGCGCGCCTCCGCCGAGGCGCGGGTCGCCCAGTTCAGCGATCCTGACCGGCGCGCCTTCATCGCGCGGATGATGGAGGCCTCCGGCGGTTTTTGTCCTGATTTCTTCTGACCGGGGTCAGCTCAGCAGCAGGGCAGAGCAGGGCCGCATGGCCTGCCGTGCCGCCGCAGCGGCGCGGCGCTTGCGGTCGGGGTCGGTGTGGAACGTCGCGATCTGCAGCAATTGTGCCTGCGCCATCTTGGCACGGATGCGCATGTCCAGGATCTGCGGGCCCGCCAGGCCCGAATTGGGCGCGACCGTGTCCAGCAGCATTTCGAACATCGCGCGGCGGTCCTGTTCGGCCTCTGCGCCACCACCGATCAGCCAGCGGTGTTCCATCTCTGCCGAGGCGCGGCCGAGACAGACGGCAAAGACCTGGGTTCTTTCCCGCGGCGCGTCAGTCAGTGCCGCCAGGGGCATGGCGAGGAGGGAGAGGAGGCCAAAGAGGCCGATAAAAGTTTTCAAAGCGACCATAATTTGAGATTCGTAGCAGGATTTTCGCTCAAAAATAAGGCGAAATGAAAACTTTTCGTGCCGACGTGGCGCGGGCGACCCGGGCCAGTCACGCACCAAGCGGTATCCGCCCGATCACCAGGCGATCACAGGCAGAGAGTTGTTGAGAGATCACGCCCAGGGCGATCCGGCTGCGGCGCGGATCGGTGCCGAACCGCGCGGTGTCGAGCAGCCCGCTGGCGGCGTGTTTCCGGGCGATGCGAAAGCTGATCAATTGCCGCTTTATCTGATTTTGATCCGGCGCGTCATGCAACGCCGCCGCCAGCATTGCGGCAAAGAGATCGCGCCGCATGGCGGCAGCCTCGGTGTCGCCATGCATCAGCCAGGCATGTTCCAGAACGGCGGTATAGCGTGCCTGGCAAGCGGCCAGCGTCAGTGCCTCTTCCGAGGGGGAGGCGGTGTTCGCCGCGTGCAGCGCCGATCCGAAAGCCAGGAGAAGCGCCGCGAGATATGTTCGCAAACCGTTCATGCAGGGAACGGTAGCAAGCAGAGATTTAAGAAGAGTTTTCGAGACCGCGCGTCACCGGCGCAACGGGTGCTGTCAGGTGGCTAGGGTCAGGACCCATTGATTTGGTCTGACTGGCATG
>NZ_FMZI01000023.1 GCF_900101505.1 Antarctobacter albus | reverse complement strand
GGCCCAGCAGGATGTGCTCGCGCGTCTGCGGCATCGGGCCGTCAGCGGCGTTCACCACCAGGATCGCGCCGTCCATCTGCGCGGCACCGGTGATCATGTTCTTGACGTAGTCGGCGTGGCCGGGGCAGTCGACGTGCGCGTAGTGGCGGTTGTCGGTCTCGTATTCCACGTGCGCGGTCGAGATGGTGATCCCGCGGGCCTTCTCTTCGGGCGCGCCGTCGATCTGGTCATACGCCTTGAAGTCGCCGAAGTACTTCGTGATCGCCGCAGTCAGCGTCGTCTTGCCGTGGTCAACGTGCCCGATCGTGCCGATGTTGCAGTGCGGCTTGCCGCGTTCAAACTTTTCCTTTGCCATCTCTCAGACGCCTCACGTTAGAGGGGGCCGCCGACGCGCCCCGAGTTTCATCGCGCGCCGTTTATTGAGTCGGGCAGCGAAAATCAAGCACCTAGTCGGCCCCGGCCCGTGTCGGGCCCGGGCCGGAACCTGTCTCAGCAGGCTCCCTGCACGCGCTTTGCATTGGAGGGCGGCGTATAGTCATCGGTGAACCAGTCGTCGCTTTCCTGCATCTCGCGCAGCCATTTCTCCATGTCCAGCGCGGCAGCTTCGGCCAGCTTCTGCATCTGCTCTTCGCGGGTCAGCTGCAGGCGCGATTCGAAAACCTGGATGACCATGATGTCATGCGCCTTGTTGTTCATCTTGATGCAGTTGCCGTCGTCGAAGACCGTCACCGCAACATGCAGGGCCGATTTGCCCGGCACCACCGGCGGCGGCAGCGAATAGGCGATCACCTTGATTCCCAGGTGATAGAGCCGCTCGCCCTCGAACCGGGTGAAGCGCTGTTGCATCGCGCCATCCACGGTTTCGATCCATTCCTCGGGGGTCGCGTCGCGCGACACCAAAAGCTTGGCCGGCTCCGGCTTTTCGGTCACGACGGCGACATACCCCAGCGAGAAATCCCCCAAAGGCTCTGTCGGCCCGGCGAGGTCCTGCGTGGCATCCGTGCAGGCGGCCAGCCCAAGGGCCAGCAGCAATACGGCAGCGATCCGGATCATAGACATCCCTCCTTGTCGGCGCCTGCGATAACGCGCCACCCGTCTGCGTGCAATCGGGCGGGGGTTTTGTCGACCCCCGTGCGGCCCCTATCTTTGCAACAGCGACCGTGGAGCCACAGATGACCCGAACGTCCCCCACACCGGATTCGGCCCGCCTGCCTGTCCGTGTGCCGCTTGTCACCCGCCCCCTGGGCTTGTGGGACAGCCTGCAGGCCACGCGCGACAACGTGCTGTCGATCATACCCGAGGTGGCGCTGCGCCGCCCCATCGTGTCGGGCCGCACGGGCAAACGATGGCACATGGTGATGGACCCCGAGGCGATCCGGCGTGTACTGCTGGAGAACCTCGACAACTACCCCAAGTCCCTGGTGACAAAGAACCTTCTGCGCCCGGCCGTCGGCGAATCTCTGTTCATCGCCGAGGGCGCGCACTGGCGCTGGCAGCGGCGCACGGCGGCACCCGCCTTTTCGCATCGCAACGCGCTCAACCTTGCCCCGGTGATGACCCGCGCGGCGGAACGCTCCGTCGCGCGGATCGCCGGGGCCGGGCCCCGCGCCGTCGAGATGATGCAGGAGATGGTCACAACCACTTTCGACGTGATCTCGGATGTCACGTTTTCGTCAGGCGAGGGGTTCCAGCGCGATACCGTCCACCGGGCCATCGACGCCTATATCTCGGAAGCTGGCAAGGTCTCGCTCTTCGACGTCCTGGGCTTTCCCGACTGGGTGCCGCGCCCGGGTCGCCTGCGGGCCGGTGGTGTCCCCGAGATGCGCCAGGTCGCCGATCGCGCCATCCAGCGCCGCATCGACGAAGGCCCCGACGATGTGCCCGACCTGCTGGACCTGCTGCTGGCCGGCGAGGACCCGGAGAGCGGGCGCAGGATGAGCCTGCCGGAACTGCGCGACAACCTTCTGACCTTCATCGTGGCCGGGCACGAGACGACGGCGCTTGCCCTGTCCTGGGCGCTTTACCTCATGGCCTTCGACCAAAAGGCGCAGGACCGCGCCCGGGCCGAGGCGCAATCCGTGCTCTCGGATGGCCTGGCACGGGGCGAAGATGTCCCGCAGCTGGTCTTTACTCGACAAGTGGTGGACGAGGCGCTGCGACTTTACCCGCCCGGCGGACTGGTCTCGCGCACGGCACTGGCAGGGGACAGGCTCTGCGGCACAGGCATCCTGCCGGGCGACACGGTGATGCTGCCAATCTACGCGCTACATCGGCACGAAGCGCTTTGGGAGGACCCGCAGGCCTTTCGTCCCGACCGCTGGGCCGGGGAGAGGCCGGACCGCTACGCCTATCTACCCTTCGGAGACGGCCCGCGCATCTGCATCGGGGCAAGTTTCGCCCTGCAGGAGGCCGTGATCATCCTGTCGACGCTGCTGGCCAATTTCCGGTTCACGCCCGTGAAGGGGCGCGATCCGAAACCCGTGATGATCCTGACCCTGCGGCCCGAAGGCGGTGTCTGGCTGGAGGCGGAGCGGGTTCGCTAGACGCGCTCCACCAAGACCGCCAAGGACAAGGGTCTCACGACCGGTCCGCGCACCCTTCGGACCGGGGCTCCGCCTTTCCGGGCACCGAGCCTTCCACTAGAAGGCTCGCCGGTCTTACGACCGGTTCGCGCCCGGAACCCACAAGACATCCGCGCGACCGTCGTCATTGGCGATCCGTGCTGCGACAAAGAACCAGTCAGACAGGCGGTTGAGGTATTTCACCGCTTCCGGGTTCACCGTCTCCATCGTTGCCAGTTCCACCACGAAACGCTCGGCCCGGCGCGCCACCGTCCGGCAATGATGGAGATGTGCCGCCAGGGCCGTTCCTCCGGGCAGGATGAAACTGCGCAGCGGCTCGAGCCGTCCGTTCATCACGTCGATCTCGGCCTCCAGCCGTGTCACCTGGCTGGCATCCATGCGCAGCGGCGGGTAGTCCCGCTCGGCGTCCTTTTCCATG
The DNA here is from genome assembly GCF_900101505.1 of Antarctobacter albus. Classification (GTDB taxonomy): domain Bacteria; phylum Pseudomonadota; class Alphaproteobacteria; order Rhodobacterales; family Rhodobacteraceae; genus Antarctobacter; species Antarctobacter albus. Next base: position 42,466 of record NZ_FMZI01000023.1, on the reverse strand, counting down.
TCCGGCGTGCACAGGTCGGCGCCCAGGTCGAACAGGTCGTTCTGGATGCGGCTCAGCTGCCCCTCCAGGTCACCTTCGGCCTGCAGACGTGCCAGCCCGACGACCGAGTTCAGCTCATCCACGGTACCATAGGCCGTCACCCGCGTGGAAAACTTGGCCACGCGCGCGCCATTGCCCAGCGCGGTTTCGCCAGCATCGCCGGTCTTTGTGTAGATCTTGCTCAGAACAACCATGTCATTTCCCCCGGATCCAGACGAACGCCAGGATCAGAATCACTGCGATGAACTGCGCCGCGATCCGCCAGCGCATCACCTTGTTTGCGTGTTTCCTGTTGAATTCTCCACCCTTGGCAAAGGTCCCGATGCCAAAAAGCAGAATGCCGAGCACCACCAGAACGGCGACACCGACAACGATGAACAATGGATCCTTGGCCATGATAACTCCCGGGCTTTGTCCCTCACATAGCGGACATGTTCGAAAAGGCGACGGGGCGTAGAGTCACCCCTTGGCCACCAGCCAGTCCATCGCCCGGGTCGGCAGCAGGCGCCGCAAGCCCCCCATCAGCCAGGTCGCCGTGGTGATGTAGTAGCGTGGGCGCGGGCGCGGGCTTTCCAGCGCATGAACCAGTTTCGCGGTCACGGCAGAGGGCGGCAGCTCGAAGGTATCCGGCCCGCGATCCTCGTAGAGCCGTTTCAGCAGCTTCGCCTCGTACTGGGCCTTGCGCGGGCTGGCCTTCCAGTCGATCCAGCGTTCGAAATGCGGGATCGCGTTGACCCGGATCCTGGAGGTCACCGGCCCGGTGTTCAGCGTCACGACATGGATCGGCGTGTCGCGCATCTCGATCCGCAGGGTGTCGGTCAGGGCTTCGGTGGCGTGCTTGGTGGCATTGTAGGCCGATCGCCAGGGCGCCACGACAAGCCCCAGAACCGACCCGTGGTTGATGATCCGCCCATGCCCCTGCGCCCGCATCACGGGGATCACCCGCCGCGTCAGGTCATGCCAGCCAAAGACGTTCGCCTCGAAGATCTCGCGCAGCGCCTGCACCGGCAGGTCCTCGGAGGCGCCCGGCATGGCATAGGCGCCGTTGTTGAACAGCGCATCCAGAGTGCCCCCCGTCGCGGTCAGCACCTCGTCCAGCGCAGCCTCAATGCTGGCGGGATCGCTATAGTCCAGCCGCGGGCTGTCGAACCCTTCGGCGCGCAGTCTTTCGCAATCCGATTCTTGCCGGCAGGCGGCAAAGACGCGCCAGCCGCGCGCCTTCAATCCATGCGCCGCGTCGTGTCCGATACCCGAGGAACAGCCAGAGATGAGAATGCTGCGTGTCGTCATGGCCGCGATTTAGGACAGGCAGAAGGCAATTGAAAGCGCGTCCAGTCGCAACCGCGCCCTAGTCTGCCGCCTGCAGGAAATCGTCGGACATCCAGCCGATCGCCTCGTCCAGCCCGGTCAGCACCCGCAGCCTGACCCAGCCGTCGCCGGTGTCGTCCAGCACCTCGACCTCATCCCCCTCGAACAGCTGGGTGATGACATCATAGCTGGTCGCGGGTCCTCCGCGCAGGTTCACCCGCGTTCCGGTCACGATGCGCAGGTCCCGCGCGTCGGGCGCCACCACCGGCGCCGCGCCCTCGCCCACCCGCGAGCCCAGCGGCGCGCCGTCGCCCAAGCCTGCGATCTGCGGGATCGGGTCGTCCGGCCCCACGGATTCGGGGATCACCCCCGGGCCCAGCGCATCCGCCAGCGAGCGCGCGATCTCATCCGCCGGTTCCGCCGCATCGGGCGCCGGGGGCGGCGTGTTGTCCTTGACGATCGCATCGGCCAATGCCGCGGCGATCTCATCCTCGGGATCGGGGACCGAAGGCTCTGGCGCGGGGGCCACCACCTCCGGTTCGGGAGCGACCGGTTCGGGTGCGGGATCGGGCACGCGCACGGTCTTCGAGGGCAACGGGTCACGCGGCGCAAGCGAGCTGACCCGCGGCTCGGCGGCGGGTTCCGGCGCGGGATCGGGGCGGCGCACGGTCAGGGTACTGCCCGGCAGACGGACCTGCGGCGCGCTCGGCTTCACCTCCGCCAGGATGGTCACGCCATGCTCTCCGGGTTCGAAATCGCTGCCCCCCGAAAGCTGCCACCAGGCCACGCCCAACAGCAGAAAGGTCATCAGCATCGTGCCGCGGACAATCATTCCCCAGGTCTCCGTTCAGTCACCGCCCCCACCACCCCGGGGCGGCGTCGCCCGTTGATAGCCGATTTCGCAGGCCTCTCGTAGGGTCTTGGGCGCTGTTTTTTCCCATCCGGCGGCTTGCCGCTGCGATGTGGCGCAGGTATCACCACATCTATGGACGAGGACGCCGATATCCCCAACATGCCCGAACGCGATCAAGCAGAGCCATTGCGGCGCGCCATCGGCGACCGTTACCTGACCTATGCGCTCAGCACGATCATGCACAGGGCCCTGCCCGATGCGCGTGACGGGCTGAAGCCGGTGCACCGGCGTATCCTCTATGCAATGCGCAGGCTGCGGTTGAGTTCCTCGGGCGGGTTTCTGAAATCCGCCAAGATCAGCGGCGACACGATGGGGGATTTCCACCCCCACGGCGACGCGGCGATCTATGACGCGATGGCCCGCCTCGCGCAGGACTTCACGATCCGCTACCCGCTGGTCGACGGCCAGGGCAACTTTGGCAACATCGACGGCGACAACCCCGCCGCCTCACGCTACACCGAGGCGCGCATGACGATCATGTCAGAGGCGCTGCTCGAAGGGCTGGACGAGAACTCCGTCGACTTCCGGCCCAACTACGATGGCCGCCTGATGGAACCCTCGGTTCTGCCGGCCTCCTATCCGAACCTGCTGGCCAATGGCTCTTCCGGGATCGCCGTCGGCATGGCGACCAACATTCCGCCGCACAACATCGTCGAGCTGATCAATGCCTGCCTGCACCTGATCAAGTCTCCGAACGCGGTGGACGACACGCTGCTGCAATATGTCCCCGGCCCGGACTTCCCCACCGGCGGCGTCATCGTGGAACCGCCCGAGAACATCGCCACCGCCTATCGTACCGGCCGCGGCAGCATCCGGCTGCGCGCCCGCTGGCACACCGAGGACCTGGGCCGCGGCACATGGCAGGTCGTGGTGACGGAAATCCCCTACCAGGTGCAGAAGTCCAAGCTGGTCGAACGCATCGCGGAACTGATCCAGACCAAGAAGGTGCCGATCCTCGCCGATGTGCGGGATGAGTCCGCCGAGGACATCCGCATGATCCTGGAACCGAAGTCCAAGAACGTGGACCCGGATGTCCTGATGAACATGCTGTTCCGCAACTCGGACCTGGAAATCCGGTTCTCGCTGAACATGAACGTGCTCATCGACGGGGTGACGCCCAAGGTCTGCTCGCTCAAGGAAGTGCTGCGCGCCTTCCTCGACTTCCGGCGGGAGGTGCTGATCCGGCGGGCGAAACACCGGATGGCCAAGATCGACAACCGGCTGGAGGTGCTGGAGGGACTGATCGTCGCCTTCCTGAACCTCGACCGGGTGATCGACATCATCCGTTACGACGATGACCCCAAGGCCGCCCTGATGTACGAGGACTGGTCGAAGCCGCACCAGGACACGGTCGTGCGCGCCACGGATGAGCGCGACTATGTTTCGCCGCTGGCGGGCATCGACGTCAAATCGCTGGAACTGCGCGAAGACCCCGAGGCCATCGCGCGTGGCGTGCTGGCCGATGACGGCACCGACGCCAAGGTGCCCGCACGTTTCGTCGGCCGGTCCGAGGGGCTGTCGGACGTGCAGGCCGAGGCGATCCTCAACATGCGCCTGCGCAGCTTGCGCCGCCTCGAAGAGCTGGAGCTGGTCAAGGAACGCGACGCCCTGATGGAAGAGCGCGCGGGGCTGGAGGACCTGCTGGACAGCGAGGATCTGCAGTGGTCCCGCATCGGCGAAGAGCTGAAAGAGGTGAAGAAGAAATTCGGCAAGGGGCTGGATCGCGGTGCGCGCCTGACCTCTCTGGCCGAGGCGGCCGAGGCCGAGGAGGTCCCGCTAGAGGCGATGATCGAGCGCGAGCCGATCACCGTTGTCTGTTCGCAGATGGGCTGGATTCGCGCCATGACGGGCCATATCGCGCTGGACCGCGAATTGAAGTTCAAGGACGGCGACGGCCCACGCTTCATCTTCCACGCGGAAACCACCGATCGCCTGCTGGTCTTTGCCTCGACGGGGCGGTTCTACACCGTGTCGGCGGCCAGCCTGCCCGGCGGGCGCGGCATGGGCGAACCGCTGCGCCTGATGGTCGACCTGCCCAACGAGGCCGAGATCATCGACATCTTCATCCACAAGCCGGGGCGGAAACTGTTGGTGGCCTCCTCTGCCGGTGACGGGTTCATCGTCCCCGAGGACGAGGTGATCGCCCAGACGCGCAGCGGCAAACAGGTGCTGAACGTGCGCGCGCCGTCGCGGGCCCTGGTCTGCAAGACGGTCGACGGCGATCACGTCGCCGTGGTGGGCGAGAACCGCAAGGTGCTGGTCTTTGCGCTGGACGAATTGCCAGAGATGGGACGCGGCAAGGGCGTGCGCCTGCAAAAGTACAAGGACGGCGGGTTGTCGGACGCGCGGACATTTACCCTGGCCGAGGGGCTGAGCTGGCAAGATCCGGCGGGGCGGACCCGAACCGAAACGGCGCTGGAGGAATGGACCGGCAAACGCGCCGGAACAGGCCGCATGGCACCGCGCGGCTTCCCGCGGGACAACAAGTTCACCTGACCTGTTTCGCGCGCGAAACATTTCGCGTTAACAACAGGTTAAACATCCCCCAGGCCTCCTTCAGGTCGCCACGAGGTCCCGGGTCAAGCCCGGGACGGGATTTTCCGGGGGCACCCGCGCACCGCACCGTGACCCAGCCCCGGACCTGATCCGGGGCCTCTTCGACCCCGACAAAAGCCACGGTTGCGCCCCGGCGTCGAAACCGCCACTCTTTCCCCCGGGAAAGATGACAGGCCGGGCACCGCTTTGGACGCTATGGACACATCGCCTGGCGCCCTGGCCCAGGCCGAGATCACGGCACAGGAACAGCGCGGCACGCGGCTGTCGACCCTGTTCACCGGTCGCCGCTGGCCGATCTTCAAGCTGACCTTCGTCACCGGGGTTCTGACGGTCCTCACTCTCGGGCTGTATCGTTTCTGGCAGAAGACCCGCGTCCGGCGCTGGTACTGGTCGGCGATCCGGCCGGGCGGGCACCCGCTGGAATATGTCGGCGACCCTTACGAGAAACTGCTGGGTTTCCTGATCGCCGTCGTCATCCTGGCCTTCTACATCGGCGTCGTGAACCTGCTGTTGATGTTCGCCAGTTTTTCCCTGTTCCAGGGCAATGTCGCGGCCTACGCGCTGAGTTTCGTCGGCGTCGTGCCAATCTGGTTCTATGCCCGTTACCGCGCGCGGCGCTACGTGCTGGCGCGCACGCGCTGGATGGGCTTGCGGTTCGGACTGGCGCCCGGCGCCTGGGGCTATGCTTTACGCGCGCTCTGGCACTGGTTTCTGACGCTGATCACCTTGGGCCTGCTCTGGCCGCGTATGACCTTCAAGCTGGAAAAATACCGCACCGACCGCACCTGGTTCGGCGATCACCGCATGGAACAGGGCGGCTCATGGACCATGCTGTTCTGGACGATCAAATGGCACCTTGCGGCCCTGGGCGTGGCCCTTGTCTGCCTGCCGATCCTCGGCGCGGGGCTGGTGCCGCTGGCCATCTTCGGCTTCTGCCTGTCCGGTCTGCTGCTGGTCTTCGGTGCGGTCTATTACCGGGTGGAAACGCGCAAGCGGCTGACCGGCGAAAAGCGCCTGGGGTCGATCCGCCTGCACCTGAAGGTCAACCCCCTGCGGGTCTTCTGGATTCTGGTGTCGGGCTACGCGCTGTCGCTGCTGGTGGCGGCGATCCCGACCGGCTTTCTGCTGGTGCTGTTCTTTCGCCTGCAATCGGCGGAGACCCTGACAGAGATCGGCATGGACGAGATGTCGCAAATACTGGCGGGCGCCGACCGCTGGGCGCTGGTCGGCCTGACCGTGATGAGCTATTTCGCCGTCTTCCTGCTGTGGTCCGCGCTGACACAGGCCTGGGTGACGCTGCCGATCACGCGGCTTTACGCGCGCGGCCTGACCGTCGAGGGGGCCCAGGCCTTGCCCGCCATCCGCCAGCGCCCGCGCGACGAACATATCGAGGCCGAGGGCTTTGCCGAGGCGCTGGACGTGGGGGCCTCGCTATGAGCACGGTTCTCAAGGTGGGCGCGCATCCCCCGGTCTTTCACGGCGAGGGACTGTTCTACGATGGCCAGAACGCCGAGGCCCGCCCCATCGACCTGTCGATCAACGAACAACGCGGCGTCCTGCTGGGCGAGGGCGTTGACTGGCCACTGGACAAGATCCGGCAGGTTCACGACGTGGCGGGCAAGGACCTTGTGATCCTGCGCCACCGCGACGATCCCGCCGCCCGGTTGATCCTGACGGACAAGACACTGCTGGCCCGCCTGCCGGACAAGGACCGGTCCGCCCCCATCGCGCGGCGCGGGCGCCTGGCGGCCTGGGCGCTGGGGGCGCTGGCCTCTGTCGCGCTGATCCTCTTCGTTCTGGTGCCATTGATGGCCGACCAACTGGCGGAATACCTCCCGCCCGAAGGCGAAAAGGCCCTGGGCGAAGTCACGTTGCGCCAGATCCGCGAGGCGCTGGACGACAGCGGCTTGCAGCCCATCGCCTTTTGCACCGCCCCCGAGGGCGAACGGGCCCTGCGCCGGATCGAAACGCGGCTGACCGCGCAGATGGACCCGGCGCCCGAGCTGACGGTGCATGTGCTGAATCATGACATGGTCAACGCCTTTGCCCTGCCCGGCGGGCATCTGGTCTTTTTCCGCGGGCTCATCGACGAGGCCGGCTCTCCCGACGAGATCGCCGCCGTCATGGCGCATGAGATCGGTCACGTCATCAGCCGCGATCCGACACGGCACGCGCTGCGCTCTGCCGGATCCATCGGGGTTCTGGGGCTGATCTTCGGCGATTTCGCGGGCGGGGCCATCGTGCTCTTGATCACCGAGCAGCTGATCGAGGCGCAATACAGCCAGGGGGCCGAGGCCGAGGCAGACGTCTTTGCGCATGACCTGATGTTGCGCGCCGATCTGTCTCCGGCCGCGCTGGCGGTGATGTTCGAACGCTTCCGCACCCTGGCGGGAGGCGATGCCGAGGGGTTTGTCGGGCATTTCCTGTCGCACCCCCGGCTGGGCGACCGCATCGCCGCCGCACGCAACGCGGTGCCCGATGGATTCCGTCCCATTCCCTTGCTGAACCCGGTGGAATGGCGGGCACTGCAGGGGATATGCGACGTCGACGCCGCGTTCTGACGCCAATCAGCAACAGCCCCAAAGGGCAGGCATTCCCGACTTTACGCGACTTTGCAGTGGCAGCATCCTAGCGCCATGTTCCGCGCACCCGCTCCTGCGCCCGTTTCCGCCAAAGAAAGACAGGTACAATGCATACCGATCAAGATTTAATGGACATCCGCTATACCGGCGAAAAAGGCCCGTTGTTCGGCCTCGCCCTGAAAACCGGCCTTCTGACCATCGTGACGCTTGGCATCTACCGGTTCTGGCAAAAGACCCGCATCCGCAAGTATATCTGGTCCTCGGTCGACGCCGGCGGCGACACCTTCGAATACACCGGCACCGGGATCGAGAAATTCCTTGGCTTCCTCGTCGCCATCGTCTTTCTGGCGATCTACGTCGGCATCATCCAGATGGTCCTTTTCTATGCCGGGCTGAACATCATGGTCGACCCGGAAACCGCCACGACGCAAGAGGCCATCGCGCAGGTTGCGGCGATCTACATCACCTTCTTCGCGGTGCTGCCCTTCATCCTGTATGCGATGTACCGCGCACGCCGCTACAAGATGGCCCGCACCCGCTGGCGCGGCATCCGTTTCGGCATGGAAAAAGGCGCCTGGGGCTACGTCCTGCGTGCCATCGGCTATGGCCTGCTGGCCGCGATCACGCTGGGCATCCTGCTGCCGCTGCAGACCTTCAAGCTGGAAAAATACATGGCCGACCGCAGCTATTACGGCAGCGCACGGTTTACCCAGGAAGGCAAGTGGAGCGACCTTTACAAGGCCATGACGCATATCCTGATCGCCATCGGCATTGTCGTCGTCAGCGCCATCGCTATGGCCGGCGCCGCCGCCAGCGAGACCGTCGGACTGGCCGTTCTCGGCGGGATCGGCATCTTTGTCGGTTACATCTGGTTCTTCTTCGGCTCGGTCCACTACAGCGTTCAGAGCTTTGGCTACCTCAGCCGCAACAAGGTCCTGGGGGACGAGATCCGCTTTGACGCCCAGCCGCGCACCGGATTTGTCATCAAGACCTACATCCTCGGCGGCCTGCTGCTCAGCCTCCTGGCCTCGGTGGCCTTCGGGATCGTCGGCGCCCTGGCGACCGGGTTCATCCCGTTGATGCAGGACGGCTCCGGCGTGGCCATTGCCATGTTCGGCGTGGTCATGGCGATCGGCTATATCGTGGCGCTGGTCGTGGTGCAGGCGCTCAGCATGATCCTGATCACCCAGCCGATCCTGGGCCACTATGTCGAAACGCTCAAGATCCGCAACGCCGGCGCGCTCAACCGCATCGCCCAGCGCGAGGCCGAAACCGGTGTCGACGCCGAAGGCTTTGCAGATGCGCTCGACGTGGGTGGCGCGATCTGATGCAAAAGACCGAAGCGCAGTTCTTCGATGGCCTCACGGCCGGGCGGCATGATGTTCATGTCGCCCTTTCCGACGACCGGCAGGCCATGATCATCACCGGCGACACCCTGCCCGAACCGCTGCGCTGGACCCTGATGGACCTGCGCGCGCTCAGCGATACCGGCCACACCGACCGGTTGACCCTGACGCGCCACGCGGAGACCGACGACGAGGCGCCACGCGATCCCGCCCGGCTGGTCCTGCTGGACCCCGAGCTGATCGCCTGGATGCACCGCACCCGTCCCGGCCTGTTCCGCGCCGACATGCACAAGGGCACCTGGCGCAAGATCGGCATCTACACCGGCGGGGCGGTGGCCGCCGCCGGGCTGATGCTCTTCGTGATCCTGCCCGCGATGGCGAATACGCTGGCCCAGATCATCCCGATCGAACGCGAGATCGCCTTTGGCAAGGTCGTGGTCCGCCAGATGGAACGGGTCCTGGGCAGCGGCAGCGGATCGCTGCGCTGTACGGACCCGGCGGGCATTGCCGCGCTGGACAAGATGGTGACGCGGCTGACCGAAACCCGCGAGATGCAGTACCAGATCAGCAGCCAGGTCTTTGACCACGGCATGGTCAACGCCTTCGCTGCTCCCGGCGGACAGGTGGTCGTCCTGCGCGGGCTGCTGGAGGCGGCTGAAAGCCCGGAGGAGGTCGCCGGCGTGCTGGCGCATGAGATCGGACACGTCGAATCGCGCGATGCCACCCGGCACGCGCTGCGCACCGCCGGGTCCGCCGGCCTGCTGACCATGATCATCGGCGATTTCTCCGGCGGGGCGGCCATCGCGCTGGTCGGTGAAAAGCTGATGACCGCCGCCTATTCCCGCGAGGCCGAGGCCGCCGCCGATCTCTTTGCGCTGGACATGCTGCAACAGGCGGACGTGAGCGCCGACGGTTTTGCCCGCTTCTTCGACGAGCTGGACGACCTTCAGGGCATTGAAATCCCCGCCTACCTGTCGACCCACCCGATCACGGCGGACCGCGCCGACCAAGCCCGCGATTTCGCACGGGAACAGAGCGGCACCCGCCCGATCCTCAGCGATGCCGAGTGGCGCGCGCTGCAAAACATCTGCCGGTAGGGCGTGGAACGGGGTGCGACGACGTGGACTTCGGCACCCGGAAACCGATTTCCGGGACCTCTCAGAGTCGCGCCTCAATTTCTCGCCATTCCGGGCAAAAAAAGTAACAATGATTAGAATTTCCGGAACCTGAGATCCCAAAAACTCCCTTTAAAGGGGCGAATCTTCTCCGCACCCCGATCGCGATCCGGTCAAAGTTGTCGTAACGGCACCTCGGGAAGCGCCCGGATGTCAATGGATTCGATGGTATACCGGAAAACGTCCCGTCATGGCGACGCGTATAAACGGTAACGCGACGATTTTTCGCTGTTTCCCTGTGTCCCGGCAGGCTACACCACGCGGCGAGGAAGTCTCGCGGGCCCGCCCGCGGCAATGGTAGACCTGAGGAGAGACACGCAGATGAAGGTCCTTGTGCCCGTCAAGCGCGTGATCGACTACAACGTGAAGGTCCGCGTGAAAGCGGACGGATCGGGTGTCGATCTGGCGAACGTGAAGATGTCGATGAACCCCTTCGACGAGATCGCCGTGGAAGAGGCGATCCGGCTGAAGGAAGCCGGCAAGGTCGATGAGGTCATCGCCGTTTCGATCGGTGTCAAGCAGAGCCAGGAAACCCTGCGCACCGCGCTGGCAATGGGTGCGGACCGCGCCATCCTGGTCGTGGCTGCCGATGACGTCCACACCGACATCGAGCCGCTGGCCGTGGCCAAGATCCTGGCCGCCATCGTCAAGGAAGAAGAGCCGGGCCTCGTGCTCTGCGGCAAGCAGGCCATCGACAACGACCTGGGCGCCACCGGCCAGATGCTGTCGGCCCTGCTGGGCTGGAGCCAGGCGATGTACGCCAACAAGGTTGACGTTGAGGGCGACAGCGCCGTCGTCACCCGCGAGGTCGACGGCGGGTTGCAGACCGTCAAGGTCAAGATGCCGACCATCATCTCGACCGACCTGCGCCTGAACGAGCCGCGCTACGCCTCGCTGCCGAACATCATGAAGGCGAAGAAGAAGCCGCTGGATGAGAAGACCGCCGAGGACTACGGCGTCGACGTCAGCCCGCGCCTCGAGATCGTCTCGACCGGCGAACCGGCGGCCCGCGCGGCCGGCGAGATCGTGCCCGATGTCGATACGCTTGTCGCCAAGCTGAAAGAAAAGGGGATCGTGTGATGGCCGTTCTGCTGATTGCCGAAATCAACGACGGCGCGCTGGCGATGGACGCCACCGCGAAGGCCGTCAGTGCCGCCAAGGCGCTGGGTGACGTGACCGTCCTGGCCGCCGGCGCCTCTGCCAAGGCCGCCGCCGACGAGGCCGCCACCATCGAGGGCGTGTCCAAGGTGCTGGTCGCCGAAGATGCCCTTTATGGTCACCGCCTGGCAGAGCCGGTTGCCGCGCTGATCGCCGGGCTGGCCAGCGACTACAGCCACGTTGTCGCGCCCGCCACCACCGACGCCAAGAACATCCTGCCGCGCGTGGCCGCGCTGCTGGACGTCATGGTGCTGACCGACGTGACCGAGGTCGTGGATGCGGACACTTTCGTGCGTCCGATCTACGCGGGCAACGCGATGCAGACGGTGAAGTCCAAGGACGCGACCAAGGTCATCACCTTCCGGACATCGACCTTCGACGCGGCTGCCACCGGCGGTTCGGCGGCTGTCGAGGCAATCGCCGCGGGTGACAACCCCGGCCTGTCCGAATGGGTCGAAGACAAGGTGGCCGAGAGCGACCGCCCCGAGCTGACCTCGGCCGGTGTCGTGGTCTCCGGCGGCCGTGGCGTCGGCAGCCAGGAAGACTTTGCCATCATCGAAAAGCTGGCCGACAAGCTTGGGGCCGCCGTGGGCGCATCCCGTGCCGCCGTCGACTCGGGCTTTGCCCCGAACGACTGGCAGGTTGGCCAGACCGGCAAGGTCGTCGCTCCGGACCTGTATGTTGCCGTCGGCATCTCGGGTGCGATCCAGCACCTGGCCGGCATGAAGGACTCGAAGGTCATCGTCGCGATCAACAAGGACGAAGAGGCCCCGATCTTCCAGGTCGCGGACTACGGCCTTGTCGCCGACCTGTTCGAGGCCGTCCCGGCCCTGACCGAAAAGCTCTGAAGGAGCGATGGGTGCGCAGAGCACCCATCACCTCTGAAGGCCCGCCCCGTGGCGGGCCTTTTTCATGTCAGCGCCGTACCATTGCGCCCAAGACCGGGGCCAGCGCCTCCCCCGCCTCTTGATGGGCACGCGGCCCCATCAGCTCGGCCGCAGCGCAGGCCTCGAAATCCCCGAAGACCATGCCACGCGTGCCCTCGGTCAGGGCCGCGCCAGAGGCCACGACCTCGACAACCTCGTTGACCCTGGGGCGCAGCGTCTCGATCATTTCACGGTTCACGAACAGCGGGTCGCCATCCAGCCGCCAGGGCAGTTCAGACGGCACCGGATGATCCGCGAACCACAGCAGCACTGTATCCCCGCGCAGGTGCGCAAGCAGTTGTTTCATGCGCGATGTCCAGGCCATCCGAAGCTCGTCCTGAACCTCCGCGAACCGGTCGCTGGAGACATCGGACAACCGCCCAAGCATGTGCCGGACAAAGTGAAACTCGGTAAAATCGATCTCAGGATAGAGCCCCTGCAGCTTTTCCGAGGCACGCAGGAACCGATCATTGCGGCGCGGATGCACGGTGTAGAATCGGTTCGACAGGTTCTGTGCCCCCATCACCTGCACAACCTTGACCGCCGCTCCGGCGGCCAGGTCCAGCACGCCGGGATCGTTCAGGTAAAGGTCCACCCCGGCATTGACCACGCCGAAGTTCGCACAGGCCAGCCTGACCCGCTGTTCCAGCAGCGCCGGAAAGGGCTGTTCGATGAACCGCCCGTAGGTTTCCGTCCCCCCAAGAAAGGCAAAGTACAAACCGTCGAGCTGTCGGCGCGGCCCGCGGAACAGGACGCGTGATGTGCCGTACCGGCACGGATAGTATTCCAGGGTCGCATGGCCCCCGCCATGTGCAGACATTTTACCCACCTCATTTTTCACCCACAGGAGAGAATCGGGCAAAGCCCTTGCCATTTTGCTAATGCGACAATGCGAGACGAATCCGACACTCTTGCAGCCCCGCCAAAGCCGGGTCATGGTGGCCGCGGCAAAAGGGGATCGGGACATGGAAATCAAGTCTATCGGGGTCGTTGGCGCGGGGCAGATGGGCAACGGGATTGCCCATGTCATGGCACTGGCAGGCTACGAGGTGCGTCTCAACGACATCAGCCAGGAAGCGCTGGACAAGGCCGTCGCCACCATCGGCAAGAACCTGGACCGCCAGGTCACCCGCGACAAGATCTCCTCCGAGGAACGCGACCGGACGATGGCGCGGATCCGCACCACGCTGCACCTGCCCGAGATCGCCCAGACCGACCTGGTGATAGAGGCCGCGACCGAGCGCGAAGAGGTCAAGGACAAGATCTTTGCCGCCCTGCTGCCCCACCTCAAGCCCGAGACGATCTTGACCTCGAACACCTCGTCGATCTCGATCACGCGACTGGCCAGCCGGACCGACCGGCCCGAGAAGTTCCTGGGGTTCCATTTCATGAACCCGGTGCCGGTGATGAAGCTGGTTGAGCTGATCCGGGGCATCGCCACCGACCATGAAACCTATGAAAGCTGCCTTGCGGTGGTCGAGAAACTCGACAAGACCGCCGCCAGCGCCGAGGATTTCCCCGCCTTCATCGTCAACCGCATCCTGATCCCGATGATCAACGAGGCCTGCTATACGCTGTACGAGGGCGTGGGCAACGTGCGCTCGATCGACATGGCGATGAAGCTGGGCGCCAACCACCCGATGGGGCCGCTGGAACTGGCCGATTTCATTGGATTGGACACCTGCCTTGCGATCATGAACGTGCTGCACGACGGCCTGGCGGATACCAAGTATCGCCCCTGCCCGCTGCTGACCAAATACGTCGAGGCCGGCTGGCTGGGCCGCAAGACCGGACGCGGTTTCTACGATTACCGGGGGGATGAGCCGGTCCCGACGCGCTGAGCCAGACCGCCCCTTGCGCATAGGCGCGGGCCCGTCGGGGCCGCGGCCAATCCGGTTCGGGGCGTCAGCCCTCGCGCAGGCCCAGCGTCTGTTCGCGCAGCCAGGCCACGAACTCTCGTTGACCGCCCGAAAAGGCCTTGACTTGCTCCGGGGTGATCGGCTCTCCGACAACCGGCTTCTGCGGCCGCTTGCAGGCGTGCACGACCTCGTGGATCAAGAGCCCCTGGCGGATCGTGGCGGACAGCTTGTTGGCGATCTGGTAGGCGCGGCTGTTCTGTCCCGGAAAGAAGATCGGAACCACGGTCGCGCCGGATCGCTGGACCATCTTGGCGGTAAAGGGGTTCCAGCCCGCCTCTTGCGCCGTCCCGAACCAGGTTTCGGACGAAGCCACGACGCCGGAGGGAAACAGGACGATCACGCCGCCGGACTTCAGGTGATCCATCGCCCGCGCCCGCATTTCCAGGCTCTGCTCGCGCGCGTCTTCCTCATGCGGAAAGGGCACCGGAATCATGAAGGGCTCGACCTCCTTGACGCCGGTCAGCAGGGACCGGGTCAGGATCTTGTAATCGGTGCGCACGCGGCCAATGAGTTCCGCCAGAACCATCCCGTCGACCAGCCCGTGAGGATGGTTGGCCACGATGATCACGGGGCCCTCCTTGGGGATGCGCGCGATCTGTTCGGCAGGAGTCATCAGGTCGATGCCCATGATGCCCAGCGCCTGGCTCCAGAAGGCCTGACCTTCGACCGGGCCCATGCGTTCAAACCGCCGCACCATGCGCAGCAGGGGGATCTTGCCGGTCAGCCATTCCAGCGTCCGGATCGTGTTTGCCTTCCACGGATTGCTGAACGTGTTGGCGTAACTGACCTGTCGCTTGTCATAGGGTGCAGGATTCCTGGACACGCTCCGCCCCCTCAGGGATGTCGATTGGGTGCTTTCGACCATACGCCTGCTACAGTCCCGTATTGCACGTCAGCGCCTGGCACCGGCGCTAACAGTCTTCCCCAAAGCGGTCGGCCACCAAGGCCTCGACCGCATCGGCCAGCGCCTCGGCGTCCGGCCCCGAGGTTTGGACTTCAATAGTGCTTCCTTTCGCGGCTGCCAACATCAAAAGCCCCATGATACTGTCTCCGCTGGCGGACATCCCGTCGCGGCTGACCTCGGCCATTGCGTCGAATCCCTCGACCACCTCGACCAGTTTGGCAGAGGCGCGGGCATGCAACCCCTTCTCGTTGACGATCTTCAGCGCGCGGTGAATGGAGTTGGTCATGGGAACCCGGCTTTCTCGTGGCAGATCAAGACGTTCAAGTTGGATCGGCCGGAATGTTCTGGCTGTCAATATACTTCCGCCCGGCCTCCAGGGCCTGGCGTACCGCTTCTGGCACGGTCAGGTGACGGCTTTTGGTCAGCTTGATCAGCATCGGCAGATTCGCGCCGTACAGAATGCGGCGATTGTCGGGACGGCAGGCATTCAGCGACAGATTCGAAGGAGAGCCGCCGAACATGTCGGTGACGATGACGACACCGCCGCCGCTGTCGACGGCATCGGCCGCGGCACAGATTTCGGCCTGCTTGTCGGCGCGGTTGGCATCTGCCTCGATGGAAATCGCCTGCATCCCGGGCTGCGGCCCGACCACATGCTCGACCGCCGCGAGATACTCGCGGGCCAGTCCGCCATGCGCGACGATCACGATACCGATCACCCGGACACCTTTCCAACCATGCCGACGACGCGTTCGGAAACGGGCGTTCCGCCGCGCCGTTCCAGTTCGCGGTGCCTAATTGACACCCGCCAGCCTTCCTGCGCAAGAGCGGCCGCGACGTTTTCCGTGACGGCAACCGACCGGTGCTGCCCGCCGGTACAGCCGAAGCCGATGGCGAAATGCGCCTTGCCCTCGGCCACCACCGCCGGCAACATCAACAGGATCAGGCCGGTCAGCCGATCCAGGAAATCCTCGTAGCGGGGATCATCGGCAACAAAGGCCGCTACCTCGGGGTCCAGCCCGGTAAAAGCGCGCAAATCCGGTTCCCAATGGGGATTGCGCAGAAAGCGGCAATCGAACACGACATCCAGCCCCTGGGGCAGCCCGCGCTTGTAGGAAAAGCTCTGGACGGAGACGGCGGTGCCCTGCCCCGTCACCTCGCCAAACCAGCCTTCCAGTTCGGCCCGCAGATCGTGCACCGACAGTTCCGATGTGTCGATCAGGATATCCGCCCGCGACCGCACGTCGGTCAGCAGGGCCTTTTCGCGCACCACCCCGTCCACCGGCATCTCGTCCGGGGCCATAGGGTGGCGGCGGCGGGTTTCCGAGTAACGCCGCACCAGCACCTCGTCGGTGCAATCGACATAAAGCAGGTCGACAGGCGCCGGCATCTGGTCGGTCAGGATCTCGTAGAGCTGCAACAGCCCCTCGGCGCTGAAATCACGGTTGCGCACGTCGATGCCCAGAGCAAGGGGCCGGGCCGGGGGCGTGTCGCGGTCGACGAGGCGCGGCACCAGGCTCAGCGGGATGTTGTCGATGCTCTCAAAGCCCAGATCCTCGAGCACATTGATCGCGCTTGACCGCCCGGCGCCCGAAGGGCCGGTGACAAAGACGATGCGCGCGCTGCCTGTTTCCTTTTGGTCCATTTCTACTCTCGCCGTCCCGACTTGAGATAGTGAACGAGTCCTGCGGGGAAATATTCAGACGCGGAATTGTGAAGCAATGGCACATCCACCCCCAGCAGCCGGGTGGACCGGTTAGGCGGCAAGCGATGCCTTTCGGCCACATCCATGTCCAACACGGCGACCAGCGGGATGCCGGTCACATGTGGTGCGTGCAAAAGACCGATGGCGCGCGCCTCGATTATGCCCTCTATCGCGGCGGGCACGCTCAGGTTCAGCAGTGCGCCCTCCCGTGTGACGATCGTGCGATCATCGGCAATCAGCTGCGCGCCCCGCGCCATCAGTTCCAGCGCAAGGCCCGATTTGCCGCTGCCGGAGGCACCTCGGATCATCAGGCCCCGGCCCGCCACGGCAACCGAGGTGGCATGCAGAACCTCCCGCATGGGGCGGGATCAGACCGGCAGGCCGACGACGAAGCGTGCGCCCAGCGGCTCCGAGGTCACATCGGCCTCGGTCGGGCGGATGTTCTCGGCCCAGATGACGCCGCCATGCGCCTCGATGATCTGCTTGGAGATGGCAAGGCCAAGGCCCGAGTTGTTGCCGAAATCCTGTTGCGGGCGCGAGGTGTAGAAGCGCTTGAAGATCTTCTGCAGCGATTCCTCTGGGATGCCCGGGCCGGTATCCTCGACCACGACCAGCACGCGGTTGTCGCGGCGTCGCGCCCAGACACGGATCGCATCGCCATCCTCGCAAAAGGAAATCGCATTGGTGATGAGGTTGACGAAGACCTGCGCCAGGCGTGGTTCCAACCCGGTGATCGTGACCGGCTTTTTCGGCAGGTCGGTGATGAATTCGATGCCCTTCTTGCGCGCATCCTCACCCAGGAACTCGGTCAGGTTGCCAAGCATTTCCAGCAGGTTGAACTCCTGCTCCTCTTCCTTGACCAGCTCGCTGTCCAGTCGCGAGGCGTTGGAGATGTCGCTGACCAGTCGGTCCAGCCGGCGCACGTCATGTTCAATCACGTCCAGGAGCTTGGCCCGATGGTCCTCCTTCTTGACCATGCGCAGGCTGCCCACGGCAGAGCGCAACGAGGCCAGCGGGTTCTTGATCTCATGTGCCACGTCGGCGGCGAATTGTTCGTTCTGGTCGATCCGGTCGTAGAGCGCACCGACCATGCCGCGCAGCGCGCCTGACAGGCGCCCGATCTCGTCGGGACGGGCGGTCAGGTCGGGAATGCGGATACGGCCCGGCGTGCGCGCCTTGCGGTTGCGGTCGCGCCCGATCTCTGCCGCGTCGGCGAGGTCCGAAATCGGGTTGGAAATGGTCGAGGCCAGCACGAGGCTGAGACCAATGGAAACCAGCGTGGCGATCACGAACATCTGCAGCACGCGCTCACGTTCGGCGCTGACGGCGGCGTCGATCTCTGTCGCCGGGGAGACCAGCGCAATCGTCCCGACCAGCGCGTCGCCCTGCCGGATCGGGGTCAGTGCAAAGAAGACGGTGGCCCCGTCGCCACCGCCGGATTCGACACGGGTCAGGGCCGGATCACCGGATTCGATGGCACGCCGCAGACGATCTTCGAGGTCGAGATCGGGTTCGGTCTCGAAATAGCTGAACAGGCCCGCGACGCCGTCCCAGATCGTGTTCAGGAAGTCCGAGATCAGCGTCGGCTTGTCCTCTTCGACCGGGGGGATGATCGGCGGCACGCGGCCGCGCGTCTCACCGACCAGGAAACTGGCGCTGTCAAAGACCATCAGGCGCACGCCATCGCGCAGGTCGATGCCCTCGACCGTGCGGGCGACGTCGATACCGTCGCCGGTGCCCAGGCTGACCGGCGCACCGCGTGGCAACTGTGCCTCGAACACGTCGGCAACGAGTTCGACCTCGGCCTGCAG
This sequence comes from Antarctobacter albus, assembly GCF_900101505.1. Lineage (GTDB taxonomy): Bacteria > Pseudomonadota > Alphaproteobacteria > Rhodobacterales > Rhodobacteraceae > Antarctobacter > Antarctobacter albus. The sequence continues at coordinate 24,124 of NZ_FMZI01000023.1, read as the reverse complement.
CGCATTGACGCGCTGCACCGCCATCGTGTCGCGCGATGAGTTCAGCCAGAGAATCCCCGCGACCAGCACGTTGAGCGCGATCAAGTTGAAGGTGATGATCTTGCGCGTCAGCGGCGAACGGTTGAGCGTGAACAGCCCGCGCCGCGCGCGGCTGTCGCGCAGTTCCTTTTCAACCGTGCTGTCGGGCGCGACCCAGTCGTCGCCCAGCACGACGTCCGCATCACGCCGTCCGCCTTGACGATCGTCCTGCATCGGGAGCTGTTCGGCCAGGGCCATCCCTTACTCTTCGTTGTAGCGGTATCCGATACCGTAAAGCGTTTCGATGGCCGAGAAATCGGTGTCGACCGTGCGCATCTTCTTGCGCAGACGCTTGATGTGGCTGTCGATGGTGCGGTCGTCGACATAGACCTGATCGTCATAGGCCACGTCCATCAGCTGATCCCGAGACTTCACGAAACCGGGGCGCTGCGCCAGGGCCTGCAGCAGCAGAAATTCCGTCACGGTCAGCGACACGTCCTGGCCTTTCCAGCTGACGGCATGGCGCAGCGGGTCCATCGTCAGGCTGCCGCGGGTCATCAGCTTGGTCTCTTCGGTGTCACCCACGACATCACCGGCCACGGCTTCCTGACGGCGCAGCAGGGCGCGAATGCGTTCGACCAGCAGGCGCTGGCTGAAAGGTTTTTTGACGTAGTCGTCGGCACCCATGCGCAAGCCCAGCACCTCGTCGATCTCGTCGTCCTTGGAGGTCAGGAAGATCACGGGCATCCTGGATTTCTGGCGCACGCGCTGTAGCAGGTCCATACCATCCATGCGCGGCATCTTGATGTCGAACACGGCCATGTCCGGCATCTTCTTGTTGAACGCGTCAAGCGCCGCTTGGCCATCGTTGTAGGTCTCGACCTCGAACCCTTCTGCCTCAAGCGTCATCGAAACGGACGTCAGGATATTCCTGTCGTCGTCCACAAGGGCGATCTTAGACATTTTGCTGTCCTTATACTGCTCTGGTTGCCTTATTTTTTTCTGCACTATCGGCGATTTTCCGCTTTACAGCAATCATTAACTGCGAATCGGCCACGCCGCCTGGCTCCAACAGACGCGAATTTGGCAAAGGAATGGCTAAAATGCCTCACCGGTTTGCGTTGCATTGATCGCAGTTCGGCAGCTGCCCGCCGTGGTATCGCTAAACCCGCGCTTGGTAGCGCAAACTGCGCCTTTGCGTCCTGTTCATGTCGAAAAGCGGCATGTTAAGAGGTCCGGCATCGGCGCAGTATGTCGCCGCATACAACTATTCTTGATCAGCGCGATCCACAGGAGCAAGGCAGATGACATTTGGACGGGTGAACCCTCAGTTCCGGCTTGAAGACCAGGGCATCGAAGGGCTCGGAAATGTCTATTACAACCTCATGGAGCCAGCGCTGATCGAAGCGGCGCTGAAACGAGGCGAAGGTACGCTGGGCAAGGGCGGGTCCTTCCTTGTGACCACCGGCAAATACACGGGCCGTTCGCCCAAGGACAAGTTCGTCGTCCGCACACCTTCGGTCGAGGACAGCATCTGGTGGGAAAACAACCAGCCGATGGAGGCCGCGGCCTTTGACCGGCTGCACGCCGACATGCTGGAGCATATGAAAGGCGGCGACTACTATGTGCAGGACCTGGTCGGTGGCGCCGATCCGGCCAATGCCATCGACGTCCGGGTGATCTCGGAACTGGCATGGCACAACCTCTTCATCCGCCACATGCTGCGCCGTCCCGACCGCGAGGACCTGGACAGCTTCACCGCGGATTTCACGATCATCAACTGCCCGACCTTCAAGGCCGACCCGGAAAAGCACGGCTGCCGCACGGAAACAGTGATCGCGCTCAACTTCGAAAAGAAGCTCATCCTGATCGGCAACACCGAATATGCCGGTGAAAACAAGAAGTCGGTCTTTACGCTGCTGAACTACATCCTGCCCGGAAAGGGCATAATGGCGATGCATTGCTCGGCCAACCACGCGCCGGGCAACCCGGTCGATACCGCCGTCTTCTTTGGCCTGTCCGGCACCGGCAAGACCACGCTGTCGGCCGATCCGTCGCGCGTGCTGATCGGCGACGATGAGCACGGCTGGTCGGATCGCGGCACCTTCAACTTCGAAGGCGGCTGCTATGCCAAGACCATCAATCTGAGCGCCGAGGCTGAGCCCGAGATCTACGCCACGACCGAGAAATTCGGCACGGTGATCGAGAATATGGTCTTCGACCCGGAGACCTTCGACCTGGATTTCGAGGATGACAGCCTGACGGCGAACATGCGCTGCGCCTACCCGCTGCACTATATCTCGAACGCGTCGAAAACCGCCCTGGGCGGTCACCCCAAGAACATCATCATGCTGACCTGCGATGCCTTTGGTGTTCTGCCCCCGATCGCGCGACTGACCCCGGCGCAGGCCATGTACCACTTCCTGTCCGGTTTCACCTCGAAGGTGGCCGGGACCGAACGCGGCGTGACCGAGCCGGAACCCACCTTCTCGACCTGCTTCGGCGCCCCCTTCATGCCGCGCCGCCCCGAGGCCTATGGCAACCTGCTGCGTGACAAGATCGCCAAGCACGGTGCAACCTGCTGGCTGGTCAACACCGGCTGGACCGGCGGCGCCTATGGCACCGGCTCGCGCATGCCGATCAAGGCGACCCGGGGTCTGCTGCACGCCGCGCTGGAGGGCAAGCTGGCGCAGGCCGAATTCCGCAAAGACCCGAACTTCGGCTTCGAGGTGCCGGTCTCGGTCGAGGGTGTGCCGGAACTGCTGCTGGATCCGCGCAAGACCTGGGACGACAAGGCGGCCTATGATGCGCAGGCGGAAAAGCTGGTGCAGATGTTCGCCGACAACTTTGAACAGTACGTCCCCTACATCGACGACGATGTGAAAGCTGTCGCAATCGGCTGACACCGCCGGACCGACGGAAGCCGGCCCTCCCTGTTAGGGTGGGCCTTTTTCATGTCCGCGCGGCCCCGGCAGGCGCGGGAAACGCCGCGATCCGGTCGCCACCCTCACCCACGGAAACGCCGCGCAAGGCGATAGCGCAACCAGGCCCAGCCCAACGCAAGAGGCAGGTAGACCGGCCAGAGAATCAGGGGGATCGCGGCGATCCACATGGCGGCATCCCGGTCCCCGGACAGCCGGACGCAGGCCGCGCTCAACACGGTCGCGAGCACCAGCGTCAAAAGCGCGAACAAGATCTCGCCAAGCGCGATCAGAACGGGCCGCGCCGTGGTCAGCCCCGGCAAGGGCGCCGGCAGGCACAACGCCGCCGAAAGCAGCCCCCCGTCGCGATGACACCGCAGGCGATACTGTAGTCGAAGGTCATGCGCTTTCGTGTCCCGTCAAGTTGCCCAGCCCGTCATGCGGCTGTGCGCTGCCGCGGTGACACCCGTCTTTCCGCCTGAGGGCGGGGGCATCGCTCGGCGTCCGCGCACAGGCGATCACGTCCACGAACTTACCAGTGGCCCGGATAACGTAATACATTCCCGTTGCGGACGGAAACCGCGCCGGTCCGGCAAGAAAACGGTTCGGCTCATCACGGGTCCGAAAGCCGCCACGGTTCCGCCACGCGGTGAAACAGGCGACTGCCGGACGGCGGGCCCTAGCCGCGCCGAGGATGTCCCGGGGGACAACCCGGCGCGGGGCCAAATGGCGTGGCACACGACCGTGACCGGCACCCGTCGGCGGTTTTCCGGTATCAAGTGGCGGTGCGGGTAGGCAAATCCTGCCCCTGCGCCTAACCTCGGCCCATGTTAGACTGTGGTTTCAGTTCCCGGGAGAAGACGACATGCACGCCAAACCGCTTGCCCCCCTGATTGCCGCCACGCTGGTCGGGGCGCCTGCCCTTGCCGATGTCGGGGCCTTTGTCGAACCGCCCCTGACGCTGGAGGCCTTCGGCGTCATCTGCGAGGTCGAGCTTCAGGGCACGCGGCCCGCGCCGGACACTCTGTCGGGCCTTCTGAACCTTGTCGACCAGGACCGCCCCATCGACGTCGAGACGGTACAGGTGCCGGCGGAAATGGGGCTCAGCTTTGGCATCCGCGCCAGCCTGACCGCCGGGTCTTCCGTCCCCGAGGTGACGATTGTGGTCACACATCCGCCGATGGGCCCGGAGGGGCGCACCGTCGAACGCTGGGTGACGCCGATGAATTTCGGCGATGTCTCGCTGAACCTCTTCACCTTCGAACGGGACTATGAACTGGTCGAAGGGCCGTGGATGTTCCAGGTAGAACGGGACGGCAAGGTGCTGCTGCAACAGCCCTTCGAGGTCACGGCCCCGGGCACGATTCCTGCGGTTCAACAGGCCTGTTTCGCCGCCGAGGTCGTCTCCTGACCCCTGCCTACAGGCGTAGGGCGGGGTTTACCCCGCCACGCCCTTTGCCCCTCAGGCCGCTCGAAGGCCAAGGATTTCGCGCGCCTGCTGCCAGCTGGCCACCGGGCGCTCGTATTTCTCACAAAGGTCCGCGGCCCGCGTGACCAGCGCCGCGTTCGACGGCGCAAGCGTTTCCTTGTCCCAGCGCACGTTGTCCTCCAGTCCCGTGCGCGTGTGACCACCCGCCGCGATGGACCATTCGTTGACCTCGACCTGGTGCCGCCCAATGCCAGCCGCGCACCATTCCGCGTCGGGTGCCAGCCGCTTGACCGTCTCGATGTAGTAATCGAACACATTGCGGTCACAGGGCATCGCGTTCTTCACGCCCATGACGAACTGCACGTACAGCTTGCCCGGGATGCGCCCGTCGCGGTTCATCTCTGCGGCCTTGAAGATATGGCTGAGGTCGAAAGCCTCGATCTCGGGCTTGATCTCGTAGGTGCGCATCTCACTGGCCAGCCAATCCACCAGGTCCGGCGGGTTCTCGTAGACGCGGGTCGGAAAATTGTTCGACCCCACCGAGAGCGAGGCCATGTCAGGGGCCAGCGAAAGCATCCCGCCCCGCGCCTGCCCCGCACCGGAGCGTCCTCCGGTCGACAGTTGGATGATCATGCCGGGGCAGTGTTTCTTCAGCCCCTCGACCAGTCGCCCAAAGCGTTCGGGGTCCGAAGTCGGCGTCTCGTCCTCCATCCGCACATGGGCGTGGCAGATGCTGGCCCCGGCCTCGAAGGCTTCTTGCGTGCTTTCGACCTGCTCCTCGATCGAGATCGGCACCGCCGGATTGTCCTTCTTTCGCGGGACAGAGCCGGTGATGGCCACGCAGATGATACAGGGTTTGGTCATGTCGGGCGCTCCCCTCGCTGGCGTCTTTCGTGGTGACGGCAGGATAGTCAGTGTTTCGGACAGGAAAAAGCCGGGCCGGGCACAAACCCGCCCCGGCCCGGGTATCACGTCATACGTCGAAGAAGACGGTTTCGTCCTGGCCTTGCAGCTGGATGTCGAAGCGGTAGACGACTTTGCCGTCCTTTTCGCTCCGTTTCGCCAGCAGCGTGGCCCGGCGGCGTTCCCATTCGATGATGTTCATCACCGGGTCCTCGGCGTTGGCCTCTGCCTCGTCCTCGAAGTAGATCCGGGTGTTGAGGCCCAGGTTGATCCCGCGCGCCACCACCCACAGGTTGATGTGCGGCGCCTGGATGCGGCCATTGCGGCCCGGCGTCTTGCCCGGCTTGATGGTGTCAAAGCCCCATTCGCCGGTGTCGAAATCGGTGATGACCCGGCCCCAGCCGCGAAAGCCCTCCTCGACCTCGCCGCCGCCTTCGGGATGGGCGTAGATGCCCTTGGCATTGGCCTGCCAGGCCTCCAGCAGCACATCCTTGATCGGCGATCCGGTGCCGTCGATCACAAGGCCTTCTACCCGGATGCGTTCGCCCTCGGCATTCGGTCCAGCGATGTCCCAGCCTAGTTCGCGTTCGTAGATGTCGAAGCCTGCGGCGCCCGGCGCCAGCCCGATGTGGACATAGGGACCGGCGGTCTGCGAGGGCGTTTCCTTGAGGTAGTTGAGCGGTTGTACCATTGTCATTCTCCTTACGCATCTTCCGGGAGGAAAACCAGTTCCCAGTTTTCCCGAAGATGCATCAATTCCCCTCCAGACGGTTTTCGAACAGCGTCGAGCGACGCCCGCGCAGGACGATGTCGAACTTGTAGGCGATGGTGTCCAGCGGAATGGTCGAATTCATGTCCAGCGCCGCCACCAGGCTGTTGATCGCCTCTTGGTTGGGGATGCTCTTGACGATGGGACAGAGCGGGATCAGCGGGTCGCCCTCAAAGTAGATCTGTGAAATCAGCCGCTGGACAAAGCCCGAGCCGAAGACCGAGACGTGGATATGCGCCGGGCGCCAGCTGTTGACGTAGTTGCGCCAGGGATAGGCGCCGGGTTTCACGGTGCGGAAATAGTAATAGCCGTTCTCGTCCGTGATCGTGCGCCCGCAGCCACCGAAATTGGGGTCGATGGGCGCGAGGTAGGTGTCCTTCTTGTGACGATAGCGCCCGCCCGCGTTGGCCTGCCAGATCTCGACCAGCGTGTTGGGCACGGGCCGCGCGTTCTCGTCCAGCACCCGCCCATGCAGAATGATCCGTTCGCCAATCGCGCTTTCACCGGCCGTGGCGTAGTTGTGGATCAGGTCGCGGTCCATCGGGTCGATGTCGTTATGACCGAAGACCGGGCCGGTGATCTCACCAACCGAGTTCTGCAGACTGATGAGCGAATATTGCGGCGACCGCGCGACGCTCGTCTTGTATTCCTTGACGTAGGCGGGCGGGTGCCAGTCCCGGTCCCGCTGGTAGAATTCGCCTTGATCGGGCATGTCGGTCTCTCCTCACTTGTCCCCGGACTGCGCGTTTGCCTGCCCTGTTTCAGGGCCGTCCATCTCGGCATAGGTCTGCTTGGCCAGCTTCAGCGCGTGGTTGGCGCGCGGCACACCGGCATAGATTGCGACGTGCTGAAACGCTTCCAGCACATCCGCCTTGCTGGCCCCCGTCCGCGCGGTGGCGCGGATGTGCATGGGGATCTCTTCGAAATTGCCCAGCGCCGCCAGCAGCGCCAGCGTCAGCATGGAACGCTCGCGGTCACTGATCCCGTCAGAGGCCCAGACAGTGCCCCAGGCGCCTTCGGTGATGAGGGTCTGGAACGCCTCGTCAAAGGGTGTCTTGGCCGCCTCGGCGCGGTCGACATGGGCATCGCCAAGCACAGAGCGGCGCACCTTCATGCCGGTTTCGTATCGGTTGGTCATGCGGTCCTCCCTTCGGGCCGGACCCGGGTTCGTGACGAAACCCGGGCAATCAGTAGGGCAGCCCGATGTAGTTCTGCGCCAAGACCGATTGCGCGTCGCGATTGGAGCGCAGGAACTCGATGTCGGCAAGCTGGATCTTCAGATCGAATTCGTTCTGGTCGGGGAACCTGTGCAGCAGCGTGGTCATCCACCAGCTGAAGCGTTCCGCCTTCCAGATCCGGGCCAGCGCCTTTTCCGAGTAGGTGTCGATGCCCTCGCTGTCGCCGGTCTGATAGTATTGCACCAGCCCGTTGTAGAGATAATGGATGTCGCTGGCCGCGGTGTTCAGCCCCTTGGCCCCGGTCGGCGGCACGATATGGGCGGCATCGCCACAGAGGAACAACCGCCCCCAGCGCATCGGTTCGGTCACGAAGGACCGCAGCGGCGCGATGCTCTTCTCGATCGACGGGCCAGTGACAAGGCGCTCTGCCGCCTCTGTCGGAATGCGGCGCTTGAGCTCTTCCCAGAAAGCCGCATCGGTCCAGTCATCCGGACTGTCCGACAGCGAACACTGGATGTAGTAGCGGCTGAGGTTGGCGTTACGCTGCGAGCAGAGAGCGAAGCCGCGCTCCGAGCTGGCATAGATCAGTTCGTCATGCACCGGCGGCGTTTCCGACAGGATGCCCAGCCAGCCGAAGGGATACAGTTTTTCGTACTCCTTGCGGACACTCAGCGGCATGGTCTGGCGGCTAACGCCGTGGAACCCGTCACAACCGGCCACGAAATCGCAGTCGATGCGGGCCTCCGTGCCGTCCACCTCGTAGGTGACATAGGGTGCGTCGCTGTCGGCATCCTTGATCTGCACGTTCTCGACGTTGAAGACGATCTTGCCCTCCGCCTTTTCGCGCGCTTCGTACAGGTCGCGCGTCACCTCGGTCTGGCCGTAGACAACCACATGGCTGCCGGTCAGCTCGGTGAAATCGATGCGGAACTCCTCGTCGCCGTAGGAAATCACGGTGCCGTCGTGGACAATGCACTCACGGTCCATCCGTTCGCCCACACCGGCCTCGCGCATCAGCTCGACCATCCCGGTTTCCAGGATGCCCGCACGGATGCGGCCCAGGACATAGTCCTTGGTCTTGCGTTCCAGAACGACGCTGTCGATGCCCTTCTTGTGCAGCAACTGACTGAGCAGCAGGCCCGACGGGCCGCCGCCAATAATGCAGACTTGGGTACGCATGATGTCCTCCCCTTTGCGACAAGACTAGAATGAACGGATAGGCCATGTAAAATGACGTTTTCAGCGCTACAATTGTCAAAAAGGGAAAGTAACTTGCTGGACCGACGGATCAAACTGCGCCACCTCGAGACTGTCACCGCCATTGCCCGCCAAGGCAGTCTCAAGGGTGCCTGTGCCGAGCTGAACCTGACCCAGCCCGCCCTGTCGAAGACGCTGAAGGAACTCGAAGAGATCCTGGGCGCCGCGCTGATGACGCGAGACCGCGGTGGCGTGCGGCTGACCCCCGAGGGCGAGGTGTTCCTGGAGTTCGCCGGGCAAAGCCTCGCCGCGCTGAGGCGCGGGGTATCCGGGGTGGCCGAACTGCGCGAAGGCGGCGCCGAGGTGCTGCGCGTGGGTGCCCTGCCCTCGGTCGCGGTGCGCCTGATGCCGCGCGTCGTGGCCCGGTTCCGCGAACTGTCGCCCGCAACTCGGCTGGTGCTGCGCGACGGGGCACACGGGGCGCTGACGCGCGATCTGCAATCCGGCGCGCTCGACCTTGTGATCGGGCGCATGGGGGCGCCGGACAGCATGGCCGGGGTCAGTTTCACGCAGCTATACCAAGAGGGCGTCGTTTGTGTCGTGCGCAGCCAGCACCCCTTGCTGGCCCGGCCCGTTCTGGCGCCCCAGGACCTGGTGGACTGGCCCGTGCTCTACCCGCCCGAAGGCGCCGCGATCCGCCCTCTGGTGGATCGCTGGTGCCTGGCGCAGGGGTTGGGGCCCTTCCATGATCGGATCGACTGCGTCTCCGGTGCCTTCGGGCGGCGGTTCCTTCGGCAATCGGACATGCTCTGGTTCATTTCCGAAGGCGTCGTGGCCCCGGAAATCGACGATGGCGCCCTGGCCGCACTGCCCCTGGACCTGGGATTGACCGCCGGTCCGGTAGGTCTGATGACGCGGCCCGACAGCGCCGCCTCGCGCTCTCGCCAATTGTTCGAACGCGCACTCAGACACGAAGCAGAGTCTTTACCCACAAGTTGACGCCGAATCGAACTCGTCCACAACTTAATGCGGTCTTCATCAAAATATCGCTTTACACACCCCTATTTGGGCAGGCACCATATCTGGTAAGGGCGCGGGGATAGCCCGCAGACCCTTGAGCAGGCAGCAAGCGCTGGGGGTGAATCACCAGTCACGGCGCTATAATCAAAGGGGTGTCCTTATGGCCCTGTCCGAGCAGTATCTCAACGACGAATTGCATCCGATCGACCTTGTCGAGCATATCGCCGAGTTCAACGATTGGGATTTCGACCGCATCGCGGACGACCAGATCGCGATGGCGGTCGAAGGTCAGTGGCGCACCTACTCGATCACCCTGGCCTGGTCCGCTTTCGATGAAACCCTGCGGATGATCTGCACCTTCGAGATGGAGCCGCCAGAGGCGCGGTTGCCGGAACTGTACGAAGGTCTGAACCTGATCAACGATCAGTGCTGGGCCGGCGCCTTCAGCTACTGGCCTGAGAACAAGCTGATGGTCTACAAGTACGGGCTGGTGCTGGCCGGTGGCAATGTCGCCAGCGCCGAGCAGATCGACACGATGATCGGCGCCGCCGTCATGAGTTCGGAACGTTATTACCCGGCCTTCCAGTTGATGGTCTGGACCGACAAGAGCGCAAAAGAATCCATGCAGGTCGCCATTGCAGAGGCTTACGGGCGGGCGTAAGGCACCCCGAAAACCGGAATTCCGGCAGAACAACCAGGGGCGGCGCACTGGCGACGCCCCTTTTGCATTGCGCCCGTGATGCGTCTGGCATCGCCCTGAGGCAGACAAACAGAGATTGGCGATAGCACCACACACCACCCATCCCGGTCATGGCCAAGTGACCTTGCCCCTTTTTCCCGGCGGGCCTAGGGTCCGCCGGGAAAAAAGACAGGGGGACGTGATGCAGGATACAGACCTCGCCCGGCGCGGGCTGGCACTCTTGGGATGCGGCAAGATGGGATCGGCGATGCTCGCCGGCTGGCTGGCACGCGGATTGCCCGCCGGATCGGTGCGGGTCCAGGACCCGATCCCTTCGGACTGGCTGCAGGCACAGGGCGTCCACATCAACGAAGGCTTTGGCGACAGCCCCGCCGTCGTGCTGATCGCCGTCAAGCCGCAGATGATGGGCGAGGCGCTGCCCGCGCTGCAAACCCTGCCCAAAGGCGACACGCTGTTCGTCTCCGTCGCCGCAGGCACACCGATCACCACCTACGAGGCGCACCTGGGGGATGTCCCCATCGTGCGCGCCATGCCCAACACGCCCGCCGCCGTGGGCAAGGGCATCACCGCCATCATCGGCAATGCGCGGACCACGGACGCACACCTGAAGACCGCCGAGGACCTTCTGTCGGCGGTGGGAGAGGTCGTACGGCTGGACAGCGAAGACCAGATGGATGCCGTCACCGGCGTCAGCGGCTCCGGCCCGGCCTATGTCTTTCACATGATCGAATGCCTCGCCAAGGCCGGAGAGGCCGAGGGACTGGCCCCCGAACTGGCGATGGCCCTGGCGCGGGCCACCGTGGCAGGCGCGGGCGCCCTTGCGCAGGAAACGGGCGAGGATCCGGCACAACTGCGCCGCAACGTGACCTCGCCCAACGGCACCACGCAGGCGGGGCTGGAGGTGCTGATGAACGAGGACGATGGCCTGCCGCCGCTCATGCGCGCCACCGTGGCGGCGGCTGCGCGGCGGTCGAAGGAATTGGCCAATGGCTGACGAGATCACATTCGACGATTTCCTGAAGGTCGACATTCGCCTCGGCACCGTGATCCGCGCCGAACCGTTCCCCGAGGCCCGCAAACCGGCAATCAAGCTATGGATCGATTTCGGGCCGGAAATCGGGGAAAAGAAGAGCTCGGCCCAGATCACCGTGCATTACGACCCCGAACGCCTTGTCGGCAAACAGGTCATGGCGGTGGTCAATTTCCCGCCCCGCCAGATCGGGCCGATGCGGTCCGAGGTGCTGGTGCTGGGTGTATCGGACCCGGACGGCGCCATCGTGCTGATCGCTCCGGATCAGGCCGCGCCGAACGGGTCCAGAATGCACTAAAGCTCGGGTCCGCTTGGATCGGGCAGGATGCCCTTGGGCTCTCGCCGATGGAACAGCGGGTCGTTGTCCTTGATGTATTTGGACACCATCCGCGCGCTGGGCCATGCGGTCACAAGCCCGATCCCGGCGGCGACGGCAATCGCTGTCCAGCTGTACCAGTTGAAGGCGAAGAAGACGATGAGCAGCGTCCCGGCGATGCCGCTGCCGCTCATGAGGGTAAGGTAAAGCGCAAGTCGGTCCATTTCGGTCCTCCTTTCACCAAGGCAACGCGCGCCTGCCCCCACGGGTTCCCTTGACCTCGTCCCACGCTTGCGGTCCTGTCGAAGGCAGGAGGACGCGCCCATGACACAGCCAGCGATCACCGGCCACGGGGTATTCACCCCGGATCAGAGCATATCCAACGACGAGCTTGTCGCCGCCTTCAACGCCTATGCCGACCGATGGAACGCCGATCACGCGAGCCGTATCGCCGCCGGCGAGGTCGAGCCGCTGACCCATTCCAGTTCCGATTTCATCTTTTCGGCCTCGGGCATCGAAAGCCGCTTTGTTCTGGACAAGGAAGGCGTGCTGGACCCGGACCGCATGTGCCCGCGCCTGCCCGCCCGGCCGGACGAGTCTCCCGGAATCATGGCCGAAATGGCGGTGGACGCCTGCACCAAGGCGCTGGAAATGGCGGGCCGCGAGGGGGCAGAGATCGACCTGGTGATCTGCGCCGCCTCGAACCACGAACGCGCCTACCCGGCAATTGCGATCGAGATCCAGCGGCTACTGGATTGCGGCGGGTTCGCTTTTGACATGAACGTGGCTTGTTCCTCGGCCACCTTCGGCATCCAGGCCGCTGCCGACATGATCCGCGCGGGCAGTGCGCGCCGCGCGCTGGTCGTGAACCCGGAAATCTGCTCGGGCCACCTCGAATGGCGCGACCGCGACTGCCATTTCATATTTGGCGATGTCTGCACCGCGGTGGTGATCGAACCGGCGGAGGAGGCGCAGGGCGATCACTGGCTGATCCATTCCACACGCTGCGCCACGCAGTTTTCCAACAACATTCGCAACAACGCCGGGTTCCTGCGCCGCGCCCATGACCAGATGGAGGATCGGCGCGACATGCAGTTCATGCAGAACGGGCGCAAGGTCTTCAAGGAAGTGCTGCCGCTGGTGTCCTCGCACATCCTTGGCCACCTGTCCGATCACGGCTGGCAGGCCGATGACCTGCGGCGGCTCTGGCTGCACCAGGCCAACAAGACCATGAATGACTTCATCGGGAAAAAGGTGTTGGGCCGCGTGCCGGAGGCGGGCGAACAGCCCAATATCCTGCAGGATTACGCCAATACCTCATCCGCCGGGTCGATCATCGCCTTTTCCAAGCATTCCGAGGACATGGCCAAGGGCGACCGGGGCGTGATCTGTTCCTTTGGCGCGGGCTATTCCGTCGGATCGGTGCTGGTCGAACGGGCCTGATCGGCTTCTTCCGCTTCCATCGCCTCTTCCAGCGTTTCCGCCTCCTCCTCGCCGCCGGCCAAGGCCGCCGTTTCGGGGGTCAGGCCGCGGGCCGGCGCCGACATCTGGAACGCGCCCTTGTCCTCTTCCGCCACGGCCGCCCGCTGGACGATGCGCAGCGCGGTGTAGAGGATCATCAGCACATGCGCCACGATCGTGGTCAGGAACAGCCCCGAGGCACCCGCCGCCGACATGGCGACACCGGCGATCAGCGGCCCGGCGATATTGCCCAGCCCGTAGACCATCAACAGCCCGCCCGAAACCTGGATCGAGGTGCCCTCGGGCGCATGGTCATTCGCGTGGGCCACGATGATCGGGTACATGGCAAAGATCGCCGCGCCGAAAATGGACACAAGGACCAGGTTCATCATCTGGTCCTGCGGCGCCAGCAGGATGAATCCCAGGTCCGCCGCCACCGCCAGCACGGCCACCACCAGCAGGACCTTGCGCCGGTCCATCCGGTCCGAGGCAAAACCGATGGGCACCTGCGACAGTGCCCCCGCCAGCACCGGGATCGAGGCGAAAAGCGCAAGCGCCCCCAGCGTCAGCCCAACACGGTCGGCATAGACCGCCGACAGCGTCCCGAAAGAGCCGTTGGAAATCCCGACCAGGAACACCGCCACCACCGCCACGGGCGAGTTGCGCCACAAGAGCGGCAGGTTCAGCCGCACCGAGGTCAGCGGCGCCGGGGACTCTGACGTCGACAGCGCCGTCGGCACCAGCGCAAGGCTGTAGACGATGGCCGCCACGGCAAAGAACAGGAACCCACTGGCATCCCCCGTGGCGATGGCCAGCTGCCCGGCGGTCGTCGCGCCCAGGTTCACCATCGTGTAGACGCCGAAGATCGTCCCCCGTGACTGCGGCGAGGCCCGGTCGGACAGCCAGCTTTCCACGATCATCGCCGCCCCGGCAAAGCAGAACCCCGAGACTGCCCGCACCGGGATCCAGAACTCGGGCGTGACCAGCAACGCCTGCAGCAGGATCGCGATGGCCGCAAAGGCACACATGACGCCGAAGGCGCGGATATGGCCCACGGAGCCGACGATGCGGGGCACATAGAAACAGCCCGCGACATAGCCCACGGCCCAACCGGTGCCCAGAAGGCCCAGCTCGGTGGCGCCGAACCCCTCGGCGGCCCCCCGCACCGGCAGGATCAGACCATGCATCCCCCCTGCAAAGAGCAACAGGCCGGAACCAAGCAAAAGCGCACTGACGGGAAGAAGCTGGCGGAACATGGCGGCAGGTTAGTCAATCAAGCTCAGGCTGCAAGATCCAAGGCGGGCGAGATGGGCGCTCACAGCCCGGACGATGCGCCGCGGCCCGTGGTCTTTTCAACCGCGCCCGGCACCGCCTAGGATTTGCCATCGTTCACGACCCAAGGATACCCCATGCGCCGCCTCGCCCTAGCCGCTGCCACCCTGGCTCTTTGGCCGCTTGGCCTGATGGCCCAGATCCTTGAACCGCAACAGGTCGCCCCCGGTGTCTGGTCCATCGAAGGCCCCGCAGCCCAGCGCGACCCGCAGAACCTGGGCAACAACGCCACCTTCGGTCTGATAGAGACCTCTGAAGGGGCGGTGCTGGTCGATCCCGGCGGCAGTTGGAAGGGGGCAAGCGCGTTGCATGACGTGGTGCGCAATTTGACGGATCAGCCCGTGACACATGTCATCAACACCGGCGGACAGGACCACCGCTGGCTCGGCAATGGCTACTGGCAATCGCAGGGGGCGCAGGTCATCACCTCTGCCGCCGCCTTTGCCGACCAAAAGGATCGTGCCTCGCTGCAGTTGACCATGCTGGACGCCCTGATCGGCAGCGATGGCCTGGCCGGGACGGAACCGTCGCAACCGGATGTGATCTTTGCCGCCTCGCATGAGTTGACCCTTGGCGGCACCCGGATCGAGATCCGGCATGTCGGCCCCGCCCATACCCCGGGCGACAGCCTTGTCTGGCTGCCCGAAACGCGTACTGTCTTTACCGGAGACGTGGTCTATGTCGGGCGGGTCCTGGGGGTGATGTCCTTTTCCGACAGCGCCCACTGGCTGGACGCCTTCTCCGAAATCGAGGCGCTGGAGCCGGTTCATCTGATCCCCGGGCACGGCCCCGCGACCGATCTGGCAACCGCGCAGCGCGACACCCGGGATTACCTGGCGAACCTGCGGGCAGGCATCCGGGATCATATCGACGCGGGTGGTGACATCCTGGGGGCCGTCGATGTCGACCAGTCCGACTTTGCCTATCTCGATCAGTTCGACGCGCTCGCCCGGCGCAATGCACAGACCGTCTTTGAGCAGATGGAGTGGGAGTGACGCCTACCTCGCCTCATCCCCCATCGCGGCGCGCCAGTGCCTCCGGCACAGGCTGACGTAGGTCTCGTTGCCGCCGATCTGCACCTGGGCGCCGTCGCGCAGAACCTCACCCTCTGGCCCCTGCCGGATCACCATTGTCGCCTTGCGCCCGCAATGGCAGATCGTGCGCACCTCGCGCATGACATCCGCCAGGGCCAGCAGGGCCGCCGACCCTGGAAAGAGCTCTCCGCGGAAATCCACCCGCAGGCCATAGGCCATGATCGGCACGCCCAAGTCATCCACCACTCGCGCCAGTTGCCAGACCTGTTCGCGGGTCAGGAACTGGGCCTCGTCGATGAAGACGCAGGCCACCGGTCCCTTGTCCAGACGGGCCGCAATCCGTGCAAAGAGATCCGTCACTTGCCCGAAAGTATCCGCCGGGCGTGCCAGGCCGATGCGCGATCCGATCTGGCCCGCGCCGGCACGATCGTCCACCGCCGCAGTCAGCAGATAGGTTTCCATCCCGCGTTCGTTGTAATTGTGCGCCGCCTGCAACAGCAATGTCGACTTGCCGGCGTTCATCGTCGAGTAGTGAAAGTGCAGCTTGGCCATGTCGGGCGTCATGCCCCAGCCCCGCGGGCATGGCAAGCGCGGCCCGACGGAGTTTCAACCCTGCGGATAACGTCATTACGTCAGGTCAACCCGTCTTGTTGCCTTGACGCCCGACGCGTTTGCGCATGACATGACAAAACGGGGATAATAATGGAAATGGATATTGGATTGTCCCCGGAGCATTTGCCGGGGCGAAGGAGAGAAATGTCAGTAGTCGGACGGTATCTGAAAAAACACATCGAGGCGCTGGTCAAGGACGTCGGGATCGAGGCAGCCTGCGAGCTGACCGGCAAATCCAAGGCAACCCTCGGCCGCTATTATTCCGACTATCCCGAACATGCCGACAGATACATGCCGGTGGATGCGGTGGCCGCACTGGAAGAAGCCGCGTCTTACCCCCATGTCACCGCCGCGCTGGCCGAGCTCAAGGGCATCCAGCTACAATTCGACGAAAGCCGACGCAATGCCAAGTCGTCGGGCGGGGTCAATTCCGACGTGATCGCCCTGTCGCAGCGGTTCGCCATGCTGATGGCCGAATACAACCAGTCGATCGAGGACGGGGTGATCTCGGCCAACGAGGCCAAGCGCCTGCTCAAGGAGACCCTGGCGCTGCAGAAGGTGCTGATCGACATGAAACTGCACCTCGAAGACGAAACCGTCTGAGATCTGCGTCTTGGCCGGCCCGGGAAAGCCCGGACCGGCCAAGACCACGGAGCGCAGTCAGACCAAACGGCCCCACAGGTCGTATTCGCCGGTCTCATCCACCTCGACGGTGACGATCTGGCCCGGTTGCAGATGTGCCGCGCCCTCGTCGATGAACAGGTTGCCGTCAATCTCGGGGGCATCCGCCTTGGTCCGGCAGGTGGCAATGCCATCCTCGTCCACCTCGTCGACGATCACCTCTTGCCGGCTCCCCAGTTTCGCGGCGAGTTTCGCTTCGGAGATCGCCTGAGCCTTTTCCATGAAACGCGCCCAACGCTCGGCCTTGACCTCTTCGGGGACGTGATCGGGCAGCGCATTGGCGCGCGCGCCGGCGACATTCTCGTACTGGAAACAGCCCACGCGATCCAGCTGCGCCTCGTCCATCCAGTCCAGCAACGTCTGGAACTCTTCCTCGGTTTCGCCGGGATAGCCGACAATGAAGGTCGAGCGCAGGGTGATGTCCGGGCAGATCGCGCGCCAGGCGGCAATTTCGTCCAGCGTTCGGGTGGCGGCGGCGGGCCGCGCCATGCGGCGCAACGTGTCCGGATGCGCGTGCTGGAAGGGAATATCCAGGTAAGGCAGCACCTTTCCCTCGGCCATGAGCGGGATCAGCTCACGCACATAGGGATACGGGTAGACGTAATGCATCCGCACCCAGGCGCCGAGGCTGCCCAGATCGCGCGCGAGGTCCAGCAGCGGGAACTTGGTGTCGCGGTCTTTCCAGTCGGTGCCATAGGCGGATGTGTCCTGGCTGATGACCAGCAGCTCCTGAACCCCTGCCTCGACCAGCTTTTCCGCCTCGCGCAGCACCGCGCGGGCCGGGCGGCTGACCAGCTTGCCACGCATGTCCGGGATCACGCAGAACTTGCAGGCGTGATTGCAGCCCTCGGAAATCTTGAGATAGCTGAAATGGCGCGGCGTCAGGCTGACGCCGGAAGCGGGCAGCAGATCGACAAAGGGGTCGGGATCGGGTGGCACAGCGGCATGGACGGCATCCAGAACCTGTTCGTACTGGTGCGGGCCGGTGACGGCCAGCACCTTGGGATGCGCGCCGGTGATATATTCTGGCTCTGCCCCCAGGCAGCCGGTGACGATCACGCGACCGTTTTCGCTCAGCGCCTCGCCAATCGCATCCAGGCTTTCGGCCTTGGCACTGTCGAGGAACCCACAGGTGTTGACGATCACCGCATCGGCACCCGAATAATCGGGGGAGATGCCATAGCCCTCGGCCCGCAGCCGCGTCAGGATGCGTTCACTGTCGACCAGCGCCTTGGGGCAGCCAAGGCTGACCATGCCGATGGTCGGCTGGCCGGGGCGGGCGGTTTCGGTCACGCGCGCCCGGGCAAGGTCGGGGCGCAGGTCAGGAGGATTCTGGGTCATGGCGCGTCATAGCGTGGCTTGGCCAACTGGGAAAGGCGGCAGATGATGGATTGGCGACAGCTTGAACAGCAGGAAAGCGCCGACAGGCGGGCAAGGGTCGAGATGCAGACCGATGCGGCCGGACATTACCGATATGTCCTCTCGGGCTGGATCGACGCCGCACCCGAGGACGAAGGCGCCCTGGGTGACGGGGTCTGGTCCGTCGAGGAAATCTCGGGGATCTACGGGTGGAAGACCCCCTGTCGCAACGACGCCGCGCGGGCCTTGCGGCTACGCGGCGTCAAAGGCTGAGTTGTGAGGGCAACAAGACCCCGTGCCGGTCACCTACGACGGTCGCGGCGCGCGCTCATCGGTTGAAAGGCAACGCCCACATGGGCCTCGCAATAGGGTTTGCCTTGCTGGACGGGCAGACCACAGAACCAGAAATCCTCGGTCGCCGGGTCGCCGACCGGCCATTTGCAGGTCCGTTCAGTCAGCTCCATCAGGGTCAGTTTTTTGGCCTTCTTTTCGATCTCGCTCACCTTTGCCAGGGCTTCGGGGCTGATTTCATTGGTCGAGGGCTGCGGCGGCAGCGGCTGACCGGCCGGGATGATCTGCTTGCGCGCCGGGCTGATCGCCGGGGTCGTGGCGGCGGGCTGCGGCTTGGCCTCGGGGGCCGGTTCGGGCTTGTTCGCGGGGGCCGGCTTGGGCTGCGGCTTGGCCTTGGCGGCTGCAGGCTGCGCCTTGGGTTCCGGCTTGGCCTCTGCGGCGGCAGCGGGGGCGGCGCCCGCACGGTTCGACAGGCCCAGCCGGTGAACCTTGCCGATTACCGCGTTGCGCGTCACCCCGCCCAGTTCCTTGGCAATCTGGCTGGCCGACTGGCCCTCCGACCACATCTTTTTGAGCAGTTCAACGCGTTCATCGGTCCACGACATCGGGTTCCCCCAGCGAAAAAAGCGGCCACACGCAAGGGGCCGCCGAGAGATTGAGTGACGCACCTATACTAATCATAACGGCCCGAGTTACAAGGCGCCGAGCAGAATTGGAGGCACCATGAGCGACACACAGACATTCGCCCCCGGCGACCGCCGTTTCGGCCGGGTGAACTGGCTGGGGTTCTGGACCCTGTGCAAGCGAGAGATCCTGCGATTCACCAATGTCTGGACCCAGACACTGCTTGCGCCGCTGGTCACGGCGGGGCTGTTCCTGATGGTCTTCACCATCGCCATCGGCCCCCAGCGGGGTGATGTCATGGGCGTGGCCTTTACCACCTTCATCGCGCCCGGCATCCTGATGATGACCGTGATCCAGAACGCCTTTGCCAATACCTCCAGCTCGCTGATGGTGTCCAAGGTGCAGGGCAATATCGTCGACACGCTGATGCCGCCCCTTTCGGCAGGCGAAGTGGTGCTGGGCTATGTCATCGGCGGCACGGCGCGGGGGCTGTTCGTGGCGGTGGCCCTGCTGGCGATGTTCTGGGCCGTGCTGGGCATCGTGCCGCAGGCACCGCTGGTGACGCTGGCCTTTGTCACGCTGGGCGCGGCCTTTCTGTCTGCGCTGGGGCTGATTGCCGGGATCTTCTCGCAGAAGTTCGACCAGATGGCGGCGATCACCAATTTCATCATCACGCCGCTGGCCTTCCTCTCGGGCACGTTCTACTCGGTCGAGGCGCTGCCCAAGGGGCTGTACCAGGTCACGCATCTGAACCCGGTCTTCTACCTGATCGACGGCGCTCGTTGGGGCGTGATCGGCGTGTCGGACACGGCCCCCGCGCTGGGCTTTGTCATCGCCCTGGCCGCGACTCTGTTCGCCTGTCTGGCCGCATGGGTGCTGTTCCGCCGGGGGACGCGTCTGAAGTCCTGAGGAATTGCGGACTTGCCAACTCTCCTGTCACGTCAGACACTTTCGGCATGATTATTGACACGTGACGCGGGCCGGGGGCCGTTTCGGCCTCCGGCGCGTGAGGAGGCTGACGTATTGACCCGGAAATCCCTTTACCTTGCCCTGCCCCTTTTGATTGGCCTTGGCGCGCCGCTGGCCGCCCAATCGGTCGAACTCAAGGGCTTTCGCCTGCCCCCGGAACCCGATGAACGCGCCCGCGACATGAGCGACTGCCTGGCCGGCATCGCGGAAAAATGCGGCCCGCGCGTACAGTTGACCCGGCGCAGCATCGACCCCGGCAGCGTGCCGGGAACCAAACCCGCCGCCACCAACGGGCTGAAGCCCCGCCTGTTGATCAAGGACCGGACAGAGGATCGGCCCGGTGCCGCCAAGCCCGGCCCGCTGGTCAGCGTCGATGTGGAAATCTTCTTTGACTACAACAGCGCGACCCCGGCGAAGACGTCGCTTCCCGACATCCAGACGCTAGCCACGGCGATCACCGATGAGCGATTCGCCACCAAGCGCTTTGTCATCTTGGGCCATACCGATGCGCGCGGCTCTGACAGCTACAATCTCGACCTGTCCGAGCGCCGCGCCGAAAGTGTCCGGCAGCGGCTGCAAAGCCTTTCGGGCCTCTCCGCTGATCGCTTTATCTCTGCTGGTCGGGGAGAGACCGACCTGAAGGATCCAGCGCGCCCAGAGAGCGAAGTGAATCGCCGGGTGCAGATCATCCTGCTGGACAGCTGAGGACATTCCATGTCGCGTTTTTCCCCGACCATGCTGGCCGCCACGCTGGCCTTGTTCCTGCCCGCACTTTCCGCGCAGGCCGCGGCCTACGGCCTGCGCTCCGACCTCAGTTGCGAGGCCCGTGTCGAGGTCACCAACCGCCTGGCCGGGGAAACCCGCGTCAGCCTTTCGGGCAACGGCCTGGACGTGGGCGAGCGCCTGTCCATTGACTGGGCGCGCCCCGGCTTTCCGGAACGTGAACCGATCTTCCTGATGGTCTCGTTTGACCGTCCGGTGCGGCTGTCGGGCGACGGCATGTATGCCCTTCTGCCGGAGGCCAAGGCACCATTCGATATTTCATGGAACCGTGATCGAACCCGCGCGATCATTCCCTATTACGGGCGCGGTATGGCGAAGTCTGGTCGCATCGCGGTCGAACCGCTGCAATCCGGGCCGCTTCAGGTGGACTGGGCGGTGCTGGGTCACAGCGGTTGTGACGAACATGTCGAAACGCCCGGCCAGGGAAACGCCACCGTCACGATCGCAACCGCGGGCCGGCCCGTGATCGTTGTCCGCGACAGGGTCACAGGGGCGGCCCCGTCCAGCACGCTGGTCAACCGCGACGGGACCCGTCACCTGCAAGTGTTCGACGGTCGCTTTCGCCTGACCGATGCCGCCACGGGCGCCGAGATCATGGAAAAGGTCGGCGCGCCGCATTTCTCGCCCGCCGGGCGCTACGTCGTTCTGCCTGGCGGGGACGAAGCCGGGATCTACGACGCGGTCGATGGCAAACGTGTGGTCGATGCCCAGGACGGCTTCCAGGTGAACTCCGACTGGAGCGCGCTGATCTGGTCGCATGACGACAGCTTTGCCCTTCAGATTCTATCGGGTTATGGCTTTTCGCAATTCCACAACTTTGCAGCGGGTCGCACGGTTCAGGCCACGACCAATGGCTGCCGTATCTGCGGCGGGAACAAGAACCGCTATCTGCTGGAGCTGGAAAACAACGCCTTTGTCGCGGAAGGCTACAACGAAATGGCCGTTTTTCGGCTGAGCGACGGCGATGAGACCTACCGGTTCCGGCCCGAACTTGGTGACGGTGCCCGGGTTCAACTGTCGCATCGCAACGCCGCCCTGCAAGAGATCGGTCGGCAACAAGCCGTTGTGGAACCGGCTATCGGGATTGGTCTGCGCTATTCCACGGAGGTGGCCATTGCGCAGGCCTTTCCGACGCATTTCTCGCAGTCCTACCAGTCGAAAGAAAACCAGATCATCTCAGAGGCACTGGCGCCCTACCTTGTCACGCCGCGAAAGCTTGAAGCGGTGGCCGGGGATGGTATTGCTCCACGAAGCCTGTCCAGCAGCGCGTTGGCGTGGCGGTCTTTCGGGGCAGACGCGCCAGGGGCCGCTGACCGTATGTTCAAGCGGCTTCGGGAGTTTGGCCTGCCTGTGGTGGCAGGTGAAGTCGTCGAACGGATTGACGTCGAGGAGCGGCTGCCCAGCTACGATGCCCGCAAGCAATACGCCACTCCTGCAGAACGTCTCGCCGCGCAGGATCTACACGACCTCAGAGTAACCGACGCTTTTCGTAAATTCTGGACCGAGATCGCCGCGGCAACGGGTGTCGATGTCACTCGCTTTGGGCGGCGCATGAGCCTGACGTCCTGCAGCGCCGCCAACGACAAATTGCTCGGGGATTTCCACACTCTTTGGCGCTGGTCCTCCGGAGGCGCCGAACACAGGCTGACCACCTTCCAGTGCCACGAAGGCTCGGCTGCTTTCGCCTATCCGACAACCTACCTCTTTTCGTCCAACCTCTCGGGGGGCGTTTCGCAATTTGAACAACCCTGGGGGATCGAGGCCGGCCTAGACCTTCGCAACGACGGTACGAACACGGCGACCATCTGTCCTTATGCGATTGACGCCTGTTCCTTTCGGCTAAAAGTGTTTGGAGATCTGGCGATCCTGCACTCGCAAGAGGCGCTCGGCTATGCAGTGGTCGACCTGCGGACCGGCAAGGTGATCGCCAAGCAGTTCGACCTGCCGCGCGGCGATCTCTTTGACAACGTGATGATCACCGAAGACGGGCGGCACCTGGTCACGGTCCAGGAGGATGGTAGCTTTTTCGTCAACCGCCTGTCGGACTCGGAAACGGTTCTGTCCGGTCTCTACGCGGATGACGAGGTCGTCGTCTGGACAGAAAACGGCCATTACGATGCGACCTCCGAAGGTGCTTACTTCGTGGCCTACACCTTTCCCGGCCATCTCGGTGAGTATACCGCCCAGCAATTCGAAGGCTTTCTAAAGGTCCCCGGGCTCGCCCAACAAGTTCTGGCCGGCCTGCCAGCGCCTGACCCGGTCCGGATCACTCCCCCGCCGGTTCTGCAAGCCTCGGTCACTGTCAGCGGAACCAAGGCGCGGCTTGATGCGCAGGCTCAGGCTTCGGTGCCGATCAAGACATTGAGCTTGTTTCAAGACGGCCTGCGGACACATGTCTTGCAGGGGGACGGTCAAGACCACCATTGGCAAGACGACTTTGAGCTGTTTCCCGGCACGCGCTGGGTCACTCTGGTTGCGACCGATGAAAACGATGTGGCCAGCGTGCCATTCAGCGTCGAAATCAATATGCCCGAGGCTCAGCGGCAACTGCATATTCTGTCAATTGGCGTCAACGACTATGGGGATCCGGCATTGGATCTAACGGCAGCGGTTCCGGATGCGCGTCTGGTTGCATCGGCGCTGGCCGGACGCGCCGGATCAACAGTCGGGATTGCTTCCGAAACTGTTCTGTTGGACGGAGAGGCGACTCCAGACCGGATCCTGTCCGAACTGTCTTCGATTATCGCGAGGGCGCGGCCCGGCGACACGCTGGCTCTCTATTTTGCCGGGCATGGGTTGGACCTGGATGGCGGGTATTACCTCGGCGCATCGGGAACCAGCCTCGACGACATCGCTGGCACCGCTCTACCCTTCTCTTCCGTTTCCGCGCTTCTGGAGGGGACGGACATTCGGATCGCATTGTTCATAGACGCCTGTCATAGCGGACGTGCGGGTGAGGGCCTCTTTTCGACCAACGATCAGGTCGTTGGCGGAGCGCTGGACCAGATACCGTCCGGCCTGGTGGTGTTCGCCGCGGCGAAAGGACGTGAATTTTCGCTGGAAGATCCGGAAACGGAACAGGGATTCTTTGCTCAGGCCCTGGCGGAGGTGATCCAGGATGGTGCCTTCGATCGGAATGAAAACGGTTTGACTGAACTCAGCGAACTGTTCGAAGGAACGAAGAGGCTTGTGTCTTCACGTGTCCAGGACGCGCAAGAGGACGTTCCGCCAATAGACCGCCTGAGCCAAACCCCCTGGATGGCCCGCAACCTGATGGTCGGAGATTTCGTGCTTTTCTAGGGTGCGGAACGGTGCGCCTTTTCCCGAAGATCGGGGCAACGGTAAAGCGGCTGGATGCTGGATGGTTGAGCGCTTGGTGGTGGAATTGTCGGATTAGACATACGAAAGCCCGCCTTATGGGCGGGCTTTTTGGTATTTTGGTTGCGGGGGTAGGATTTGAACCTACGACCTTCAGGTTATGAGCCTGACGAGCTACC
>NZ_FMZI01000016.1 GCF_900101505.1 Antarctobacter albus | reverse complement strand
TCGTTTCCTCACCGTGCTCGGCCGCCAGACCCGCCATGATCCGGGCGAAGACGCCCCGATCGCTCCACCGCTTCCACCGGTTGTAGAGTGTCTTGTGGGGGCCGTACTCCCTTGGGGCGTCGCGCCACCGCAAACCGTTGCGATTGATGAAGATAATCCCGCTCAAGACACGCCGGTCGTCGACGCGGGGCTTGCCGTGCGACTTCGGAAAGTAAGGCTCCAGACGCGCCATCTGTGCGTCGCTCAACCAGAAAAGATCAGACATGATCACCGCTCGTTTTCGAACCGTGAAACATGCCAGTCAGACCAAATCAATGGGTCCTGACCCTAGATGCCCCCTGCCCCGGCGTTGAATCACGCCCCCGGTGATTCAATGCTCCGTTCTGTGCGCAAGGCCGCCTCAGGGCGCGGGCGTATAAGGCACGCACGCTACACGCACCGCCGCGCCCCGACAGTCAGCCCCCCTTCCCGGCTAGGCGCCCAGGCCCAAATGCATGCGCACCGCCGCGGGAATCAATCGCGCCGAAGATGCCCTTGGCACCGGCATCGCCGCGATGCTCCGCTCTTCGCCGTACAAAGACAGGTAGTCCTGATAGTTGTCGAAGGCCTGACGACGGACAAAATCCACGTAGGTTTCCGCCGGCAGCCCGTTTGCCAGGATGATGTCATGCGAATCCGTTTCCACATGGTGATAGGTAACGAGGTCCGGTTGCTGTTCCATCGGCACGGTTTGAATGCTCGTCCCGTTCACCAGTGCCCCGGCATTGATCGCCACACCGTCGAGGATGACCGCATGGTCGGAGGTCAGCACCAGATCACGGTAGGGCGCCCTGTCGCCGAATGCCCCGGCGGTGATCCGGACAGGCTGCACGCGCGCCGAAGCAAAGGCCTTGTGCACGGTCTGGCGACCCATCCACCGGACCGGAACAGTCCGACCGTCCGCCGTCGTGACAAAATCGCCGATCTTCAGCGCCTCGACCGCGCGCTCGCCGTCCGGCGTGGCAATCAGCGTTCCGGAGGCAAAACAGGCCGCATCGCTGCTCAGAACCTGGGACGACGGATCATCCGCGTATACGTTGACCCCGATGGCTGTGCCGAACTGGGCGCCATCGGGGGCATCGAAGACCACGAAGAAAGCCGTGTTGCCGGCCACGGTATCGGCACTGCCGAAGACATATCCCTTGGTTCCGTTGAACATCCCGCTCCCGAGGTAGAAACCGGTTCCCCCCGATACCCCGCCAAAGGACATGGTGTTGACGTCGAACCCTGTGATGGCGACCTCGTCACCGGGCAGGATGCTGCCATCATCCAGGACAGCGGTGATCGTTCCTTCGTCGTCTTGCCAAGTAGCGGCTAACCCGTCCGAGCCGACGGAACTTCCGAACGTAAAAGATGTGGGCATAGAATCATTTTCTCCACTGCAGGGGTTTGGATCAGCCGGGCGCGGCCTCCCGACAACGGGGGGCTGATCCGGTGGCCACGCCCGGCGCGGAGAAGCTCCGCACGCGGGACCCTACGGGGGAGCGAAACGGCCCCCCAGCCGCGTCTTTGTTGATTTCCGGTAGAGTTTGTTTGCGAACGACCACAGCACCCCTGCATTCGACAGGGTCAGGTGCGGGAGGCTGCCTGTCGTTCCAACCACTGGCGCGGCGGCAGCCCGGTCCAGCGGCGGAAGGCCGAAGAAAAATTGCTGACACTGGAATAGCCGAACCTGTGCGCCACAACCTTGATGGGCATGCCCTCTTGCAACGCGGCACAGATCGCCGCCAAGCGGACCTGTTGCAGAGACCGATTGAAGCTGATCCCGAACTCGACACGGTACGCCCGATCCAGGCGGCGGGGCGAGACCCCGAACTGGTTGGCGATTTCGGCAAGCGAGGGCGGATCCACTAGGCACTCCTGCAAGAGCGCATGTGCGTCGCGGGCAAGGCTACCAGCCAGGGGCGTCACATTCGGCACGCCATCCTCGCACAGGCTTTGCAGGTGAAATCCCAGGATCTGCTGGGCCGCGGCGCTCACCATGAGGCGCCCCAGCGGCGAGTTGTTCGACAGGGCAGTCATCAATGCCTGTCGCAGGTGTACCGGCAACGCCCTTGCGCGGTGGTAGGTGTTGCTTCCGCCCTCGAGCAAGGGGCGGATGCCCTTGGGAACCGGGCCGCCGAACCAATCCTTGACCGTCTCAAGCGAGACAAGCGCACCGAAGATGGCGTTGTCGCCCGCTCCGAAGCGATACAGCGCCCCGGAGACACTGGGCCGGATCAAGCCCGGCGCACTGTCCTGGTAGCGCCGGCCACAGGCAAGCTCTGCCTGGAAACCGCCCTTGAGCACGACCTGGGTGAACACGAAACCCGAGTTGCGCGAACTCGCAACCTCGACGCTGTCCGGTCCGGAGGTCCGGAATCGCGACAGGCTCCAACTGACACCACTGCCGTCCGTGCCGGGGTGTCTTTGCCAGGTCATCTCGACGGTTCCGGCCTGCCGCTGGACGACGTTATGTGCCCGGCCGTTCCCGAGATAAAGCTCGATCGGCGATACACGCCCGTTACTCATGACATTGATCCTGTGCCGTTACTGTTCGCAGCGGACACAGGGCTAACGTGTTTCAAAAGTTAAGAAAAGTCTGCGATGACTCAGTTCGCACCGCTGCCGCTATTGCACTCCGTCACAACCGAGGACAAGGACCGGCAGTCAATCGTTCCCGGTTGAATAAACTCGAGCGCAGGACAATCACCAGTGCGCCCTGTTCACGCAGGCCTGGCCTGCCCTCTTTCCTAGGCCGCAGCCGGCCCATCCACGATCATCATCGGGCACCCGCGCGAGCAGCGTTCGACCCGGCTGTCGATGCCATAAAGACGGCGGATCAGCTCCGGTGTCAGAACCTCCGGCGTATCGCCACAGGCCAGCAGCCGCCCCTCGGCGAGGGCGATCGTCGTCGTGCAGCAGCGCATCACCTGATTGAGATCATGCAACGCAAGGATCATCACCGCGCCGGTTTCCTCGGCATATGCGCGCAGCGCCTCCAGAACTTCGAACTGGCGATAGAGGTCAAGCGCCGAGGTCGGCTCGTCCATCAGCACCACGCGGGGGCGCGCCACCAGCGTCTGCGCAACGGACACCGCCTGACGCTGGCCGCCGGACAATTCCGGCAGTTGGTGATCCGCGAGGTGTGCGATGCCGAACCGGCCCAGAACCTCGTCCACGGCTGCCAGTTCACCCGACGACAGGCGCCATCCCCCTTCCCCCTGCTTGAGCGCGAGAATGATGGATTCGTAGACCGTCAGCGCCGCGTTCATGCCCGTGTCCTGCGGCATGTACCGCAGGTCCGCCTGCGCGGCGCCGTTCAGCCGCACGGCCCCTGCCCCGCGCAACTGCCCCGCGATCCGGCGGAAGAGTGTCGACTTGCCGGCGGCATTCGCGCCCACCAGCGCGGTCAACATGCCACCCGCGATCGGCGGCGTGCTCGCCTCGGTCAGGATCTTACGGCGCCCGTAACCGGCACCGACACGCTCAAGCGTCAGGCTCACCATGACTTGCGTCCTTTCGTCAGAATGAGGGCCGCAAAGAACGGCACGCCGACCAGCGCGGTGATGATCCCGATGGGCAGGACCGCGCCCGGCAGGATCGCCTTGGACAGGACCGAGGTCGCCGAGAGGATCACCGCCCCAGACAGCATCGCTCCGGGCAGGAAGAACCGCTGGTCCTCTCCCAGCAGCAGGCGCGCCACATGCGGGCCGACGATGCCGATAAACCCGATTGTTCCGACGAAACTGACCGGCACCGCCGCCAACAGCGAGACCAGCACCAGCGCCTCCAGCCGCAGACGCTTGACCGGCACGCCCATTGCCGCCGCGCGGGTCTCGCCCAGGCGGATCGCGGTCAGCGCCCAGGCGCGGCGGGCAAAGAGCGGCGTGCAGATTGCCAGGATGACGGCGGTGACCGCGACCTTGCCCCAGGTCGCCTTGGTCAGGCTGCCCATTGTCCAGAACACCACCGCCGAAAGCGCCTGTTCCGAGGCGAAATACTGCAGCAACGCCAGCGCCGCGTTGAAGGAGAACACCAGGGCGATACCGAGGAGAACGATGGTCTCCACGGTCACGCCACGCAGGGTGCTGAGGCCGAAAATCAGCAGCGAGGCCGCCATCGCCATGACAAAGGCATTGATCGGCACCATCAGCGACAGCGCCGCCGGGAAAAGCGCCACCCCCAGAACCATAGCCAGCGCCGCGCCGAAACTGGCGGCCGCGGAGAGGCCAAGGGTAAAGGGACTGGCCAAAGGGTTGGCAAGGATGGTCTGCATCTGGGCGCCCGCCAGTGACAGGCTCGCGCCCACGGTCACGGCAAGAACGGCCATCGGCATCCGGATGTCCCAGACAACCACCCGCATCTGCAGCTCCGCCGCGCCGGGAGCAAGAATCGTCTTCAGTACATCCCAGACCGCGTACCGCGCGGGTCCCAGCGACACATCCACCGCAACGGACACGACAAGGAGCGCGGAAAGCCCGGCCAGGATCGCGATACGCCGGGCAACCAATCCGCGATAGGCACCGGCATGCGTGGAAATCTCTGTCGTGACTGTGGTCATGGACGCTCCGTCAGGAAAGGGTGGCCCAACCCGGGCCACCCTGCACTTTCATCGGATCAGTTGGTTTCGGCAGCTTGCAACGACACCCAGTAGCCCGGACGATAATCCACCGGCAGAAAGCGCTCGTGCAGTTCCTGCAAGGTCGCCTCGGGATTCATGTCGGGGAACAACTCGGGGTGCAGCCAGGTCGCCAGGCGTTGAACCGCGACAAAGCTGTAGGGCGAATTGTAGAACTGGTGCCAGATGCCGTGCACCTGCCCGGTCTCGACCGCCTTCGCGCCGGTAAAGGCGGGGCGCTCCATCAGCGCGGCCAGTTTGCGCCCGGCCTCTTCCACGTCGGACCCCGGCCCCATGCCGACCCAGTCGCCGCCGGGCACATAGGCCTCCCAGTTGCCGCCCGTGACCACGATCTGATCGGGGTCCGAGGCGATGACCTGTTCGGCGTTCACCGTGCCGAAGGTGCCGGGAATGAACTCGCTGCCCAAGTTCGTGCCACCCGCAAGCGCCACGAAACGACCGAAGTTGCCGTCGCCGAAAGACATGCAGCAATCTTCGGAATAACCGCCGGCCCGTTCGACAAAGACCAGCGGACGGTCCAGGTCCGTCTGCGCCTCGATCACGTCGGTAACGCGGGCGATCTGCGCCTGGTAGAAATCGTTGAACTCGGCCGCCTTGGCATCTTCGCCATAGAGCTTGCCGATGATCTGCATAGACTTCGCCGTGTTCTCGAAGGGTTTTTCACGGAAATCGACATAGACGATCGGGATGCCGACCTTGGCCAGCTTGTCCTCGTAGCCGGCCTCGTCTGTCGCGGCCTTGGCCTCGAGGTTCATGATCATCACGTCCGGGTTCAACGAGACCGCCTGTTCGATGTCGAAAGTGCCGTCCTTGAACCCGCCAAAAACCGGGATCTCTGTCAGCGCCGGGAATGTCTCGGCGTAGATCTCATAGCTTTCGGGCGAGGCCTGGCGGAAATCGTCACGCCATCCGACCACGCGCTCGAACGGGTTTTCAGGGTCCAGCACCGCGGCAAAGAAGATCTGCCGCCCTTCGCCCAGGATCACGCGGTCGACCGGCCCGTCGACCGTGACCTCGCGACCGGCGATGTCGGTGAGGGTGATGGGGTCGGCTTGCACGAGGCTGGCTGCGATGAGGCTCAGCGCCGAGGCGCCGAGTAGGCTGCGAAGGGTCATTTGGAATCCTCTTGGTATCGGATGGTGCACCGCTATTAATTCCGATTGTTTCAGTCAACAACTAAGTTGACTTATTCAGTCAACATCTGCGACATCCCGCGAAACCGACCAAGAGGCCCGCAGATGCAGACAGCCCCCCTCAGCAACCGAAACCTGCGCGACGAGATCCGCGACTACTGGTCCGACCGCGCCGCCACCTTCGACGACGATCCCGGGCACAGGATTTCCGACGGGGCCGAGATGTCCGCCTGGGCGGCGCTGTTCCGCCGCCACCTCGGCCCGCCAGAAGGGCGCCGCCTGCTCGACCTGGCCTCCGGCACCGGAGAAATCGCGCGGCTCTGCCAGGGGATGGGATTTGTGGTCACCGGGCTGGACTGGTCGGAACCGATGCTGGAGCGGGCCCGCAGCAAACTGCCCGAAGTCACCTTTCTGCAGGCCGATGCGGAACGGACAATGCAGCCCGAGGCCAGCACCGATGTGATCGTGACACGGCACCTGGTCTGGACGCTGGTCGATCCGGCGGCGGCCTTCGCCGAATGGCTGCGCATCCTTGCTCCCGGCGGGCGACTTCTGGTGGTGGACGGTGACTTTGTCACCAAGTCCTGGGCTGCGCGCCTGCTGGGCGGGCTTCGCCGCGCGCCGGTCAACGGCCAGCGCACACGACACCAGAGGATCCTGAGCCAGGTCCATTTCTCGGGAGGCGCCCGCGCAGATCAGGTGGCGGACATGCTTGAAGCGGCGGGATTCACAGATCTGCGGGTCGACACGAACCTCGGGCCGGTCCACCGCGCGCAGGCAAGGCAGTTCGGCTGGCAAAAGGCCCTGCTTCGCCGGTCGGAACACCGCTATGCGATCAGCGCCAGGAAACCGGCCCCATCCTGACGGGCTGCCGAAAGGCCCCCTGCAGACCAAGCGTGCCACACGCCTGGACAAGCGGGTCAATGAATCCGGAAACAGGACCTTGGTCGCTTGAAACCATCATGGCCTGAAGCGCGACACCGGGAAGAGACATCCAGCGCCCAGCGGGCGTGACCACTTGCCCGCAACCCTTCGCGACAGCCCGCGCCGCAAGCTATTGCAAAAGAGGGGAACAACGCCTTGACCTAATTGGGGTCTTGGCCCTTGCCTCGGCTTGATCTGGTGCGGGTGGAGGGACTTGAACCCCCACGCCTTGCGGCGCCAGAACCTAAATCTGGTGCGTCTACCAATTTCGCCACACCCGCAACGTCGCGCTGAATAGCAAAGCGCCGTGACCGAGGCGAGCGGAAAATTCCTGGAAAAGCCTATGCAATTGCAGGCGACATAAACCGGATCTTGGCCTATCCTGCCGCAAAACAAGAAAAGACCGGCAGTAACATACAGGAACAAGAAACGATGGCCCATGACATGGTCCGGCGTGGCAACGGTGTGGAGTCCGTGTGCCAAGCATCCGCCAATGCCCCCTGCAATGCACTCCCTCTCGGCACTCTCGTGCTGACGCTCGATGGCGCGCTGCCGGTGGAATATCTCTCCTCAGGGGACAGGATCATCACGCGCGACAGCGGGACGGCGCGGCTTGCAGCCCTGCGGCCCCTGCGCCGCCGCCTGCCAGCGGTTTTCGTGGCACCTGGCAGCCTCGGGCACATGCGGCCCGACCTGACGCTGGTCCTGCCCGCCGCGCAAGAGGTGCTGTTGCGCGACTGGCGGGCCAGGGCGCTGTTCGGCAAGGACCGGGCGCTGGTGCCGCTGTCACGGCTGATCGACGGCAAATTCATCCGCAGCGCGGGCACAATCGACATGCAACTGGTCGCACTGGCCTTCGACGCGCCGCACATCCTTTATGCGGACGGGTTGGAACTGGCCTCTGCCACAAGCGACGTCACCGCCTGACAGGCGTCACAGCCCCAGCCTGCGAAACACCTTGGGCAGTTCCTCGGGCAGGTCCTCGGCGACCAGGCCGGGGCCGAAACTGCGCGCCGCCTTGACATGCAGCCAGGCGCCGGTTTCTGCGGCCCGCATTGGCGTCAGGCCACGGGCCAGCAACCCGGTAATGAAACCGGCAAGTACATCGCCTGATCCTGCGGTCGCCAGCCAGGGCGCCTCCCTGTCGTAGACTGCCGCGTTGACCGAACAGGCCCCGTTCGGGTCGGCGATCACCGTGTCGGGCCCCTTGAACAACACGACGCAGCCCGCGCGGGCGGCAGCGTCCCGCGTTGCGTCCACCTTGGAATAGGCCGGGCCGCGTGTTGGTTCCTTGTTCAACCTTTCCGCGATGTCGGGGAAGAGCCGCGCGAACTCGCCGCCATGCGGTGTCAGAACGCAATTCGCGTGCAGCATCGCAAAAAGCGTCTCGGGACAATCCGCATAGGCGGTCAAGGCATCGGCATCGAGCACCACGCGAGGCCCGTGCCTTGCAGCCAACGCCACAGGCACCAGATCGCGTGCCCGCTCAACCCCCATGCCGGGCCCTAGACATAGCGCGTTGAGGCGCCTGTCCTCCAGAACCTCGGCCAGGTTACCGGCATCCTCGACCCGGGTCAGCATCAGTGCGGTGATCCGGCTTGCCACCTCCATCTGCGCCGCACCCGGCACACCCATAGTCACCAGCCCGGCCCCGATCCTGAGGGCGCCGCGCGCCGCCAGACGCGCTGCGCCGGTTTTGCCGAAACCGCCGGACAGGATCAGCGCGTGGCCGTGGGTGTACTTGTGGTCGAACTTCCGTTTCGAAATCCCTGGGAACGAGTCGTCCGAAAGGCGGGCTTGGTCCACCAAATGCACCTGGCTTTCATCAAACACGTGGTCCAAGCCGATATCCTTGACGACCAACGAATTGCAGCGCTGATACGAACGATCCAGATAGTGCCCAACCTTTGCCGAGTGGAACGATACCACGAGGTCGCTGAAATCCCCGCCGCCGCCAAGCATTTTGCCGCTGTCCGCGCAAAGTCCCGATGGCATGTCCACGGCCACAACCTTTGTTGTCGTCTTGTCGTGCGTTGCGGTCATGATCAGTTCGCGCCCGACCTCTTCGGGCAAGGGCCGTGTAAGGCCGGTCCCAAAGACCGCGTCGATGAACAGGTCCGCGGTGGTTTGCTCAGCGTTCAAGTCTTCCCAAGACGAGACGGCGCCCATCTTCCGCCACAGCTCATAATTCGCTCTCGCATCCGGTGGCAGCTTTTCGGCATCGCCGTAAAGGAACACCCCTACGTCCCACCCGCGCTCCTGCAACAATCGCGCCACGACAAACCCGTCGCCACCATTGTTCCCCGGCCCGCAGAGAACGACCGCCCGATGCGCGCCCTGCCCCAGTTCCGGCCATTCCGCCAAGATCGCTTCGACCACGCCGGCACCTGCCCGCTCCATCAACTCAAGACCCGTCACGGCGCCGCTGTCGATGGCCGCCTGCTCGATCTGGCGCATCTGCGCCGAGGTCAAAAGCTCTGTCATTTTGCCCCGCGATTCAATTCTGCACTATTTTTGCGCAACTCGCACAAAATTTGACCTCGCCCAAAAATTCGCTCTCCGCTTCCGGCCCTCGCAGGGCCTATCGGATTGTGGCGATCATCCAGAAGTGATCTGCCAAGTCCACGAAGAGCGCAAGGGAGAGCGAGGTCTCATGAAAAAGATCGAAGCGATCATCAAGCCATTCAAGCTTGATGAGGTGAAGGAGGCGCTGCAAGAAGCGGGCATCCAGGGTCTGTCCGTCGTCGAGGTGAAGGGCTTTGGCCGTCAGAAGGGCCATACCGAGCTCTACCGTGGCGCCGAGTACGTCGTCGACTTCCTGCCCAAGGTGAAGATAGAGATCGTTCTTGACGACGACCAGGTCGATGCCGCCATCGAGGCCATCGTCGAGGCCGCCAAGACCGACAAGATCGGCGACGGCAAGATCTTTGTCAGCCACGTCGAACAGGCCATCCGTATCCGCACCGGCGAAACCGGCTCGGACGCGCTGTAATTCCAGAAATTGACCGCGGCACTGCTGGGCCGCAGGCATCCCCAAAGTATGACAGAAAGGGACTCAACAGTTATGAGCAACGCTGTTCTCGACATGATGAAGGAAGAGGACGTCGCCTACGTCGACATCCGGTTCACAGACCCGCGCGGCAAGCTGCAGCACGTGACCGTGATCGCGGATGAGGTCGACGAGGATTTCCTCGAAGAGGGCTTCATGTTTGACGGCTCCTCGATCGCCGGCTGGAAGTCGATCGAAGCCTCGGACATGAAACTCATGCCCGACCTGGAAAGCGCCTATATCGACCCGTTCTACGCCGAAAAGACGCTCTGCCTGCATTGCTCGGTCGTCGAGCCCGACACCGGCGAACCGTACGAGCGTGACCCGCGCGGCACCGCCGAAAAGGCAGAAGCCTACCTGAAGTCCTCCGGCATCGGCGACATCTCGTACTGGGGCCCGGAAGCCGAGTTCTTCCTGTTCGACGACGTGCGCTTCTCGAACAAGATCAACAAGGTCTCCTACGAGGTCGACGCGGTCGACGCATCGTGGAACACCGACACCGAGTACGAGACCGGCAACATGGGTCATCGTCCGGGCGTCAAGGGCGGCTATTTCCCGGTCAACCCGACTGACGACGCGCAGGACCTGCGCTCGGAAATGCTCTCGACCATGAAGCGCATCGGCATGAAGGTCGACAAACACCACCACGAGGTGGCGTCCTGCCAGCACGAGCTGGGCCTGATCTTCGGTTCGCTGACCAAGCAGGCGGACGAGCTGCAGAAGTACAAGTACATCATCCACAACGTGGCACATGCCTATGGCAAGTCGGCCACCTTCATGCCCAAGCCGATCTACGGCGACAACGGCACCGGCATGCACTGCAACATGTCGATCTGGAAGGACGGCAAGCCGCTGTTCGCGGGTGACAAATACGCGGACCTCAGCCAGGAGGCGCTGTACTTCATCGGCGGCATCCTCAAGCACGCCAAGACGCTGAACGCCTTCACCAACCCGTCGACCAACTCGTACAAGCGCCTGATCCCCGGCTTCGAAGCGCCGGTTCTGCGCGCCTACTCGGCCCGCAACCGGTCCGGCTGCGTCCGTATTCCGTGGACCGAAAGCCCCAAGGCCAAGCGCGTCGAGGCCCGTTTCCCCGATCCGTCGGCGAACCCCTACCTGTGCTTCGCAGCGCTGCTGATGGCCGGCCTGGACGGCATCACCAACAAGATCGATCCCGGCGAGGCGATGGACAAGAACCTCTACGACCTGCCGGCCGAAGAGCTGGAAGGCATCCCCACCGTCTGCGGCTCGCTGCGTGAAGCCATCGACTGCCTGAAGGCCGACCACGAGTTCCTGCTCGCCGGCGACGTCTTCACCAAGGACCAGATCGACGGCTACATCGAACTGAAGATGGAAGAGATCGAACTGTTCGAACACACGCCGCACCCGGTCGAGTTCGGCATGTACTACAGCTGCTGATCGCCACGCGATCCACAGCGAAACGGGCGCCCCTGAGGCGCCCGTTTTCATTTCCGCCCCCCTCCCCGCGCGAAGCGGCAGCCCGCCACCCCACGCTCTACCCTCTTGGCGCCTCCTCCAGTCGCGGCTAACCTTCCAGGAAACCTGTCCGAACCGGAGCCCTGCCATGCGCCGCCTCGCCCCTGCCCTTGCCCTTGCCATCCTTACCGCTGTCCCCGCCTTTGCCGCGGGCTGCGGGAACACCGCCTCGGGCTTTGACGCCTGGAAAGGTGAATTCGCCACCGAGGCGCGCCGCGCCGGGGTCGGCGACCGGGGCATCAACGCCCTGATGAACGCGCGCTATTCCACCAAGACGATCGGCGCGGACCGCAACCAGAAGGGCGTGAAATACAGCTTCGAACGGTTCGTGCAGATCCGCCTTGGGTCGCTCGACAGTTTCGCCAACGGTGCCCGTAACCGGATCAACCAAAACAAGGCCTTTTACGACAGCCTCGAAAAGCACTTTGGCGTTCCGGCAGGCATCATCGTCGCCATTCACGGCATGGAAACCGGCTATGGCCGCACGATGGGCACAGAACCTGTGATCAATTCGATCCTGACGGTCGCCTATGACTGCCGCCGCCCGCAACTGTTCCGGCCCCATGCCATCGCGGCGCTGAAAATGGTGGATCGCGGGATGCTGTCCCCGAGCCAGAAGGGCGCCTTTCACGGCGAATTGGGCCACACCCAGTTCCTGCCCGGCAATGCCATGCGCTACGGCGTCGATGCCACTGGTGACGGACGGGTCGATTTCTACAACCAGGCCGATGCACTGGCCTCGACCGCCAATTTCCTGCGCCAGAAGGGATGGAAGCGGGGGCAGCCCTTCGGACCTGGCACGCACAACTTCCGCGTCCTGAACGAATGGAACGCCGCCACCGTCTATCAGCAGGCCATCGCGGCCGCGGCCGAGAGGATCGGCCGCTGAGCCCGATCCGGAAACAAAGAGCGCAAAACCGCGTAATTTTCCCCGAATCGCCCGATTGTTAACATGTTTCGGGGTCAGTCTTTCCCTGTGCGGACAAGAATGCCGCCACAGGAGAGCAGAATGACCTTCGAATACCCCTACGCGGGGATGATCCTGCCGGACGTGCGGGATCTGCACCCCGAGCCCTATCTCGAAAGCGCCGCCAAGGTGCTGGCCCGTCTTGATCCACGCCCGGACGCCAAGTCTCCGACACGGCGACAACCGGGCCGCGTGATGGGCCACCATCTGGGCATCTCGGTGCTGTCCGAAGAACTTAGCGACTACGGCCCCCGGGTGGTGCTGGAGGTGGTGACCGCCGACGGGACACCGCCCGACGAAACCGACGCTGCGCGCCTGTTGTCGGATACGGTGCGGGCCGCGCTGGATCACTCCTCGGCGGACATCCTGGAATGGTTCGCCCCCGATACACTGATCGACCGGGACGATTTCATCCGGCTGCGCAACTTCGTCTCGCCGCGCCGCATCGGCCGGGTCGACACGGAAATCGAGGACGCACTGTTCGAAAGCGCCGCCGCCGCGCAGGGTATCTGCGGCACGCTCTACCCCAAACGCTCGAAACCGGCCGAAATCCCCAACCTGCCCGCCGTGGTGGCGCAATCCGCGATGCAACGGCGCCCGTCCAGGTTCGGCCTGCGGCGTGCCAGCCAGATGATGGCCGTGACCAGCCTGATCGCCGTGCTCAGCACGACCGGTCAGATGGACTATTTCCTCAGGCAGTTGCTGCAGTGACCGCTTCGCTGCGCACCAAGTAGGTGTGTATTGAAAAGACCACCGCGCGGGTCCGTGGCAGGCGCAGGATGCACTGCCGCTCTGACCGCCAGAAGGGTGCGGCGGCGGGATCGACCGGCGCGCGCGGGTTGTGCATCGAGCGTGGATGAAACAGTTCTGACTCGGCGTATCGCAGGGCATTGAACCGCCACAGCGGACGCCCCGCCTGCACCCCATCGAACAGTCTTTGCACCCGGCGCGCGATGTTGTCGTCGAAACTGTCGACCGGCGCGTGGATATCCGTCATCGGACGCATGAATTTCTCGTCCAGGCGCCAGCTGGCCGGGAAACACAGAACGGCCCCTGTCAACACATGCTGATCGCCATGCTTTTCCATCAGGCACAGGTCTTCCTGCACGATCCGCCCCAGCGTCCCCAGCGGATCGATCCTGTCCAGCGCGACACGCGCGCCATCGGGGCAAAGAACACTGTCTTCGGCCCGCGAAAACCCGTCAGGCAACGCCGCAAGCACCGTTTCCAGCAACTCTTCCGCCGCCGGGACGGCCCCGGACGACAAGGCCAGCACCTCGTTGCAGCGGTCGGCTAGCAGGCGGCGGCGCTCTGCCATCTGCCCGGCATAGGCCTCGTCCACGATCAACCATTCCGACGGATCCAGCGGCGCAATCCCCGGCAAGGGGCGCGGCGCTGTGACATCATACGGGATTCGGTCTTGCAGGATCATGCGCGCAGGCTAGGCCCGCGACGCGGCCTCCGCCAGCCGCGCGACCCCACGTCACCTGAACGAAAGCGGTCGAAAAACGACCCGCTGTACGGTCGCAATTTCGCGCGCCAGCCCCTGGGCGCCCCGGCAGGCTGATGCAACCAGCCTTCGGAAGACGCCATGAACACCCATTTCCGCGATACCCGCAAAATCGACCCGACACGCGGCGCCGTGACCGGCGACAATACCCCCAACGACATGGACCGGATCGAGATCGGCCCCACGCGCCTTGCACTGGGCGAATGGGCCGCGGCGGGGCTGGAACTGCCCGACCTGCAGGAAATGCGGCGCTATCGATGGCAGCGGCTGACCGATCATGTCGTGGCGCGTGATCTTGCCGGGCTGCTGGTTTTCGACCCGCTCAACATCCGCTACGCGACCGACAGCACGAACATGCAGCTTTGGAACACCCACAACCCGTTCCGGGCGGTGCTGGTCTGTGCCGATGGGTACATGGTGATCTGGGACTACAAGAACGCACCTTTCCTGTCCTCGTTCAACCCGCTGGTGCGCGAGGCGCGCTCGGGCGCGGACCTGTTCTATTTCGACCGGGGGGATCGCGTCGACGTGGCCGCCGACCGCTTTGCCGCCGAGGTCGCCGACCTGCTGGCACGGCACGCGCCCGGCAACACGCGGCTGGCGGTGGACAAACCCATGATCCACGGGCTGCGCGCGCTCGAGGCGCAGGGCCTGACCGTCTTCCCCGGCGAAGAAGTCACCGAAAAGGCCCGGTCCGTGAAGGGCCCGGACGAGATCAAGGCCATGCGCTGCGCCGTCAACGCCTGCGAGGCCGCGATGCACGAGATGGAGCGGTTTACCCGTCTGAACGTCCCGCGTGGCGACGTGTCCGAGAACGACATCTGGGCCGTCCTGCACGCCGAGAACATCCGCCGCGGCGGCGAATGGATCGAGACGCGCCTGCTGACGTCCGGCCCCCGCACCAATCCCTGGTTCCAGGAATGTGGCCCGAGGATCGTGCAGAACAATGAAATCGTCGCCTTCGATACGGATCTTGTCGGCAGCTACGGCATCTGCGTGGACATCTCGCGTACCTGGTGGGTGGGTGACCGGGCGCCCCGGCCCGACATGATCGATGCCATGCGCCACGGGCATGAACACGTCATGACCAACATGGAGATGCTGCGCCCCGGTGTGAACATCCAGGATCTGTCCCGCAACACCCACGTCCTGAGGCCCGAGTTCCAGCGGCTGAAATACGGCTGCCTCATGCATGGTGTGGGGCTTTGCGATGAATGGCCCCTGGTGGCCTACCCGGACCAGATGGTGGACGGCGCCTTCGACTATGAGCTGGAGCCGGGCATGACGCTTTGTGTCGAGGTGCTGGTTTCGCCGGACGGCGGCGATTTCTCGATCAAGCTGGAGGAACAGGTGCTGATCACCGAGGACGGCTACGAGAACCTGATTTCCTATCCTTTCGACCCGATGCTGATGGGCACCTAGGGCGTCACGCCCCGACCTTTACCCGGTGTGCCATGCGCAGGACCGACTCCGCCTGCGTGTAGCGCGGCAAACGATCCAGCGGCACCCAGGCCAACGCCTTCGACTCTGCCGAGGCGCTGAGTTCGCCCGCTTCGGCACGCATCAGGAACCGGACGTCGTAATGCAGGTGCGCCGGTTCTGTCCCGCGCGGCGGGATCTCGTGGATATCGACGTCGAAGACATCCGGGGACAGCAGCGCGATCCGCGCCAGCCCGCTTTCCTCGTAGGCCTCTTTCATGGCCACGAAGCGCGCATCCGCGATACCGTCGCAATGGCCCCCCAGCTGCAACCAGCGATCCAGCTTGGCGTGATGGGTCAGCAGGACGGACCGCCCGTCCGGCGACAGCACAAAGGCAGAGCCGGTGACATGACCGCCGATGAATGGGTCGCGCGAAAAGGCCGCCAGCCCCCACCGCGCGCAGAAGTCCCTCAATCGGTCCCATTCTTCCCCGTCCCGCGCGTCACGCGGCACGAAACGCCCGATACCGTCAATCTGCATCCAGATGCACCCGTGCCAGAACTCCGGCATGATCCGATCCCCAGAGCGGTCGCGTCTCAACCTGTCCGCCGCCGGGCGCCCAGACCTGATCCAAGGGCAGCGGGATCGGCAACGCCTGCCCGGCGGGCCAGCCATGTGGCGCCAGCCAGTAGGTCGGTTGCAATGGCCCGGCGCGCCGCACACCCGCAGCCCACGTCAGTCGCCGCACCGAATGCCCCCAGGGCATCATGTTGAAATCGCCGGACAGGACCACTGGCCCCTCCAGCCCGGCCAGCACCTCTTCCAGCGCCTCTGCCTGGGACGCCTGGGGATGCGGCCAGGGCCAGCGCAGGTGCACCGACAGAACCCAGACCGGCCCCTGTGGCGTGTCCAGGTGCAGGCCCGCCACTCCCTGCCCCGGCAGGCAAAGCATCCCGCCGGGCAGCACCGGGTGGCGCGAGAGCACGGCATTGCGGCTCCAGCTGTAGAAGGGACAGGTGGCGCGATGTGGATAGACCGGTGCCAGTCGATCAAGGATGTCGCCGTTGCGGCTGGTCAGTTCCTGCAGGGTGATGACGTCCGGCGCCTGGGCCAGCATGTCCGCCGCCAGTTCGGGGATCTGCGCGTTCCGGTACAGAAGGTTTTTCTGGTAAACGGCAAATCCGCCCGGTGACGGCGCGGCCAGCTTCATGACAACCGCCTGCCCCAACACCACCAGTGCCGCGCCGGCAAGCCCCCAGCGCAGCCAGCGCGGCCACCCCGTCCAGATCACCGCCAAACCCGCCAGCGCCACAAGCGGCAGGCGCGCAACAGCCAGGGAGTCTCCTGCCGGGTGCAGCGCCCCGCCCCAGGTGGCCAGCGCGACCAACACCAAGACCCCTGCAACAATGCTCACCAGCGCGCG
Organism: Antarctobacter albus; assembly: GCF_900101505.1. GTDB lineage: Bacteria > Pseudomonadota > Alphaproteobacteria > Rhodobacterales > Rhodobacteraceae > Antarctobacter > Antarctobacter albus. The sequence continues at coordinate 86,922 of NZ_FMZI01000016.1, read as the reverse complement.
CATCAAACTCACCATGCCGTGACGCTCCTGACAGTTTGCTTGTGAGCCGCCCCGGCCCGACCCATTCTCTGACCCAACCACAAAACGTCAGGACGACCCAATGCCCACCGAACGCATCACATTCCCCGGTCATGCCGGAGACAGGCTGGCCGCACGGCTGGACCTGCCCGAGGACACACCGCTCGCCACTGCCCTCTTCGCCCATTGTTTTACCTGCGGCAAGGACATCGCCGCCGCGCGGCGCATCGCCCAGCGGCTTTCCGCGATGGGGATCGCGGTGCTGCGCTTTGATTTCACCGGGCTGGGCCATTCCTGTGGCGAGTTCGCCAATACGACCTTTCACAGCAACGTGGGCGACCTGAAGGCCGCCGCCGACTACCTCGAGGGACGCGGCATGGCGCCCAGCCTGCTGATAGGCCATTCGCTTGGGGGAGCGGCGGTCCTGCGGGCGGCGCCCGACATTGGCTCGGCCCGGGCCGTGGCGACCATCGGTGCGCCCTTCGATCCCGATCACGTCACGCACAATTTTGCCGATGCGCTGGACCGGATCGAGGAAGAGGGCCAGGCACAGGTGGATCTGGGTGGGCGGCCCGTCACCATCGGGCGCGAATTCGTGCGGGACGTGAAGGCGCAGGAACTGGAACCGGTCATCGGGTCTCTGAAAAAGGCGCTGCTGGTGCTGCACGCGCCGCGCGACGCCGTGGTGGATATTTCCAACGCCACGCGGATCTTCACCGCCGCCAAACACCCCAAGAGCTTTGTCACGCTGGACAATGCCGACCACCTCGTCTCGTCCCCCGAGGATGCGGAATATGTCGCCGAGGTTATCACGGCCTGGGCCGACCGCTACCTCGACCTGCCCGCACCTGCCCCGCCCATCGGCGCGCCAGAGGGCGTGGTGCGGGTGACAGAGGCCGCCGCTGACGGCTTTCTGCAGGACATCCAGAACGGGCCGCACCACCATGCGCTTGCGGACGAGCCCGAGGCCTATGGCGGAAGCAACCGGGGCATGTCGCCGTACGGGTTCCTCTCGGCGGGGCTGGGCGCCTGTACCTCGATGACCATCCGCATGTACGCCCGGCGCAAGGGGTGGCCGCTGACCGGGATCAGCGTGGACGTGACCCATGACAAGGTTCATGCCCAGGACGCGGGAACAAGCGCGACGACACGGGTGGACCGCTTTGTGCGCCGGATCACGCTGGAAGGCGACCTCGATGCCGACCAACGCGCCCGGCTGCTGGAAATCGCGGACAAGTGCCCGGTCCACAAGACGCTGGAACAGGGCGCCGAAATCGAGACGGAACTGGCCTGAAGCCCTCTTGCCTCCGGTCCCTGATCCGCGCCACTGTCGCGCCGCAACATGGGGGGCAGCATGAAGGCATATCGTCAGGTGGCCGTGATCGGTGCGGGCATGGTGGGGGTCTCCACCGCGCTCTGGCTGCAGCGCATGGGATGCGAGGTCACGCTGATCGACCGCGAAGGCCCGGCGGCCGGTGCCTCGACCGGCAACGCGGGCATCATCGCGGCGGGGGCCGTGGTGCCCCTGCCCGTCCCCGGCCTGATCTGGAAGGCGCCGGGGATGCTGTTCGATCCCCGACAGCCACTGTTCCTGAAATGGGGCTACCTGCCGCGCCTCCTGCCCTTCCTGTTGCGCTACATGGGGCACGCGCGACAGGCCAAGGTCGAGCAGATCACCCGCGCGCTGACCCTGCTGCTGCAGGACAGCGCCGACCAGCACCAGGCCCTGGCAGAGGGAACGGAGGCCGTCCAATTCATCCAGCCCGGCAGCTACCTGCACGGCTATGCCAGCAAGCAGGCCTTCGAGGCAGATGCCTATGGCTGGGACCTGCGGCGGCGCAATGGCTACACGGTACGCGAGATGACGCCCGGGGACATGGCCGCCTTCGACCCGGCGCTGGCGGGCCGCTTTGGCTATGGCGTCGACAGCCCCCGGCACGGCACGATCACCGACCCCGGCGCCTATGTCCGCGCGCTGGCTGCCGCCTTCGAGGCAGGTGGCGGGCAGATCGTACAGGCCAGCGTGACCGGTTTTCGCGAGGAAGACGGACGCGCCGTGGCCGCGCTGACCGACAAGGGCGAGATCGCGGCAGAGGGCTTTGCCGTGACGCTTGGCGCCTGGTCGGGCGGGATTGCAGGCGCCCTTGGCGTCACGGTGCCACTGGAAAGCGAACGCGGCTATCACGTCGAATTCCATTCCCCCAACATCGAATTGCGCGCGCCGGTGATGGTGGCCTCGGGCAAATTCGTCGCCACCTCGATGCGTGGGCGCCTGCGGGCCGCGGGCATCGTGGAGTTCGGCGGCTTGAAAGCCCCGGCTTCCCGCGCGCCTTTCGAACTGATGCGGCGCAGCGTGGCGCGCATCTTTCCCGATCTGACCTACAGCCACACCAGCGAATGGATGGGCCACCGGCCCGCCACGTCGGATTCCCTGCCCGTAATCGGCCCCAGTCCCCGGCTGGCCAATGTCTATCTGGGCTACGGACATCAGCATATCGGCCTGACAGGTGGCCCGCGCACCGGGCGCTGGCTGGCGCAGATGATGGCGGGCGAACCGGTGAACGCCGATCTCTCGGCCTTCGCCGCCGATCGCAGGGGCTGAAACGAAAAAGGCCGGGCGATGCGCCCGGCCTTTCGGTCAATCGGATCGTTGGGGATCAGCCGCGCGCGCGGCCCACCAGTTTCCAGGCCAGCGGCAGGATCACGGCAGCCAGCGCCACCTTGATCGCGTCACCGACGAGGAAGGGCGTCAGGCCCCATTCCAGGATCGGCTTGTCCCAGCCGTAGAGCATGCCCAGCCAGATCAGGCCCGGAACGTAGATGATGACGTTGCCCAACAGCATGGCGCCAGCCATCTTCGGGGCCGAGCGGTCCCAGCCCGCGCGGGCAAGGACACCCAGCGCGACGGTCGCCAGGACGTAGCCTACGAGGTAGCCACCGGTGCCGCCCATCATGTATTCGATGCCGAAGGCCTCGGCCGAGGAACCCGCGAAGACATCGAAACCCAGCGCGCCGATGATCATGTAGCCAAGGATCGTCACCAGACCCAGGCGCGGACCGTAGGCGGCGCCGACGGTCAGGAAGGCAAAGGTGCCCATCGTGATCGGGACGGGCCACATCGGCACCTTGATCTTGGCCGCAGCGGCCGGCACGGCGATGCCCAGCACCACCAGCGCCACCTGCTTGAGGCGCAGCGCAGCGCCCTCGTTGGCGCCGAAGGCTTCGGCCAGGACATTGCGGTTCATCGTCAGGTTCATGGCGCTCCCCCTCGCCATGAATATTTCACTCATGTTGTTGCTCGACTTGCTGCGTCGCCGCAAGGGAGCATCGAGCAGATGTGCAAACCCTGCCAACCCAGCCATTTGCAAAATTTAGGGAAACAGGTTGCAAAGCCGGGACTCAAAGCGGACCCAGCCGCCCCAGCAAACCCGGCATCTGGCGCAACAGGTCCAGCGCCATATTCGCGTCCCGCACCTTGATATCGACCAGGGGATGCTCCCAGTCCTGGTCGCGCACGGCATGAATCCGAAAGGCCCCGTTCTCGGCGTCGTTCTCGGGGTAGTACCCCAGGTCGACCACCACGGCGCGCTTTGAATACTGCGCGAGATCCTCGATCAAGTGATCCGGTGTCAGCGGCTCCAGAGGCTTGACGATCTGCCAGCCAGCCACGCGAAACACCGAATTGATCTGCAGTGCCAGTTCCATAGTGTCCCCTCTTTTCGCGTCAGACTAAAATGGGGCCGCCGAAACGGCGACCCCCATGATCTTGTCGAGATGTGGCAATGGCGGAAACCCGCCGCGTCCTGCTCTCAACTCAGCCCCGGCGCAGCGCCATTGGCGCGCGTCAAGGCAAGGAATTCCGGCATTCAGCCGGCACCCTGAAAGATGCGAACGACGATGCTGCCCCAAAGGAGGATCAGGACCGCCCCGACAAGCAGCACCGCGCCTCCGCCGCCCATCGGGCGCAGCTGCGAATGCGCATGTGCAAGGATCGTCCAGAGGGAAATACCAGCGGGCAGCCCGTAAAATACACCAATATGCACGGGCCACAGCAGAAGGAACACGACGCTGAAATTTGTCACGCTGCCGGTCGCGAGGGCAAGATTGGCGAGGATGAGCACCAGCAGGACCACGAGCACCAGAAATGCGGTGATGCCAAAGCCCCCAAGCATGAAACTCGCCGGCGTCATGAAGCCGTGACGCGCTGCCCATTGCAGCAAAGCGAAAATGCCAATCAGACCGACCGGTGCCAGAAACATCAGACCAGCCACTTCGATCCCGATGAACAACCCAACTGCCTGCGCGTTGTCATGCGCGAAGGCGCCCTCGGTCCGGGTCGCCGCTTGCAGGAACACCAGATCAAGGATGACGCCGCAGACTGCGCCGCCCACCATCGCTCCGGCAATCGCCGCCAGGCGCGGAAGCCCGCCATGATCAAACTTTGCGGTCAGCATTGGCGAGAGGCGAAAGACAGACATGGGACGAAGGCTGAAACAACGCCCGTTGCGCGTCGTTGCCCCAGATCAAGGCCTGCAAAAGAAAAACGGCCCCGCACAAGGCGGGGCCGCTGGAACATTTCGGTCGAGCCTCAGCTGATCCGGTTGAGCAACTCGCCCAGCGACTGTTTCGCGTCGCCGTAATACATCCGCGTGTTCTCCTTGTAGAACAGCGGGTTCTCGATGCCCGAGTAGCCCGTGCCCTGCCCCCGCTTGGAAACGAAGACCTGCTTGGCCTTCCAGCATTCCAGAACCGGCATCCCCGCGATGGGAGAGTTCGGGTCTTCCTGGGCCGCCGGGTTCACGATGTCGTTCGAGCCGATGACGATGGCCACGTCCGTGTCCGGGAAGTCCTCGTTGATCTCGTCCATCTCCAGAACGATGTCGTAAGGCACCTTGGCCTCTGCGAGCAGCACGTTCATGTGCCCGGGCAGACGGCCCGCGACCGGGTGGATGGCGAAACGCACTTCCTTGCCCTGGGCGCGCAGCCGACGGGTCAGTTCAGCCACATTCTGCTGGGCCTGAGCCACCGCCATGCCGTAGCCGGGGATGATGATGATGCTGTCGGCCTCTTCCAGGGCCTGCGCCACACCGTCCGCGTCGATGGCAACCTGTTCACCCTCGACCTCCATCGCCGGGCCACCCGTGCCGCCGAAGCCGCCCAGGATGACGCTGACGAAGGACCGGTTCATCGCCTTGCACATGATGTAGGACAGGATCGCACCCGACGAGCCGACCAGCGCGCCAACCACGATCAAGAGGTCGTTGCCGAGGCTGAAGCCGATCGCCGCCGCCGCCCAGCCAGAGTAGCTGTTGAGCATCGAGACCACGACCGGCATGTCGGCGCCGCCGATGCCCATGATCAGGTGATAGCCGATGAAGAAGGCCGCAACCGACATCAACAGCAGCGTCCAGCCGCCCGAGCTGCCCATGTAGATCATCAGCAGCAGGATCGAGATCAGCGCCGCGCCGGCGTTCAGCATGTGGCCGCCGGGCAGCTTTTTCGCCGCCGAGGTCACCTTGCCCGAAAGCTTGCCATAGGCGATGACCGACCCGGTAAAGGTCACGGCACCGATGAACACGCCCAGGAAGACCTCGATCTTGAGGATGTTGATCTCTGCCGGGGTCTTGTGCGCGACCTTGGCCGAGAAGCCCTTGAGCGCCTCCAGCGCCTCGGTGGCGCCCTCGGCCTGCAGCGCGGCAACGGTGTTCATGACCAGTTCGGCGTTGTAGCCGACAAAGACGGCCGCCAGGCCGACCAGTGCGTGCATCCCGGCAACCAGTTCCGGCATCTGGGTCATCTCGACCCTGGAGGCCAGGAAGTAGCCGATGATGCCGCCTGCGGCGATCAGGATGACCGACAGGATCCAGAGGCCCGAACCAGGTCCGATCAGCGTGGCGAAGACCGCCAGCGCCATGCCGACGATGCCGTACCAGACCGCGCGCTTGGCGCTTTCCTGGCCCGACAGGCCGCCCAGCGACAGGATGAAGAGGACAGCCGCGACCACATAGGCCGCCGTGGTAAATCCGTATTCCATGAGTCCTTGTCCTCTTTACGATTTCTGGAACATGGCGAGCATGCGCCGGGTCACGAGGAAGCCGCCGAAGATGTTGATCCCGGCAAAGAAGACCGAGATGGCGGCAAGGATGAGAACAAGCGTTCCGCTGGTTCCGATCTGCATCAGGGCGCCAAGGATGATGATCGACGAAATCGCGTTCGTGACCGCCATCAGCGGGGTGTGCAGCGAATGGCTGACGTTCCAGATCACCTGGAAGCCGATAAAGACCGACAGGACGAAGACGATGAAGTGCTGCAGGAAGCTGGCCGGGGCGACGAGGCCCACCAGCAGCATCAGCACACCGCCGATCCCCAGCAGCGTGAACTGCTGCCTGGTCTGCGCCTTGAAGGCCGCGACTTCCTGGGCGCGCTTCTCCTCGGGCGTCAGCTCCTTGGGCTTTTCCTGCTTCTTGGCCGCGATCGCCTGTACCTTGGGCGGCGGCGGCGGGAAGGTGATCTCGCCCTGGTGGGTGACGGTAGCACCACGGATCACGTCATCGTCCATGTTGTGATTGATCTTGCCGTCCTTGTCGGGCGTCAGATCGGTCATCATGTGACGGATGTTGGTGGCGTAAAGCGTAGAGGACTGCGTCGCCATGCGCGAGGGGAAGTCGGTGTAGCCGACGATGGTCACGCCGTTGTCGGTGACGACCTTCTCGTCCTTGACGGTGCCTTCGACGTTGCCGCCCTTTTCGGCGGCCAGGTCGATGATGACCGACCCCGGCTTCATGGCCTTGACCATGTCCTCGAGCCACAGCTTGGGCGCCTCGCGGTTGGGGATCAGGGCGGTGGTGATGACGATGTCCACCTCGGGGGCCAGCTCGCGGAACTTGGCCAGCTGCGCCTCGCGGAACTCTGGGGACGAGACCGAGGCATAGCCGCCGGTTGCCGCGCCGTCCTGCTGCTCTTCCTCGAAGTCGAGATAGACGAACTCGGCGCCCATCGATTCGACCTGCTCGGCCACTTCGGGCCGCACGTCAAAGGCGTAGGTGACTGCACCCAGCGCGGTCGAGGTGCCGATGGCGGCCAGGCCGGCAACACCGGCGCCCACGACCAGAACCTTGGCCGGGGGCACCTTGCCCGCGGCGGTGATCTGCCCGGTGAAGAACCGGCCAAAGTTGTTGCTGGCCTCGATCACGGCGCGGTAGCCGGCGATATTGGCCATCGAGGACAGCGCGTCCATCTTCTGGGCGCGGCTGATCCGCGGCACCATTTCCATCGCGATGACGTTGGCGCCCTTCGCCTTGGCGATGTCCAGACCTTCCTGGTTGCCGCCCGGATTGAAGAAGGTGATCAGCGTCTTCTCTGGTGTCAGGTGCTCCAGCTCGTCCAGCGTCGGAATGCGCACCTTGGCAATGATGTCTGCCTCACCCCAGAGATCGGCGGCACTGCCGACAACCTTGACGCCCGCAGCCTCGTAATCCGCATCGGAGAACTCTGCCCGCGACCCCGCGCCGGATTCAATCAAACATTCATAGCCCAGCTTTTGCAGCTGGCGGGCCGAATCCGGGGTCATCGCAACGCGATTCTCTCCTGCTTCGACCTCTCTTGGCGTCCCTATCTTCACGGTATTCCCCTTTGTTCTCAGGTACTCCTACGCCCCTGATGAGGCGTTAATTCGCATTTCAGCGCAATCATGCGGCTCTGCAGCGACAGGCAGCGCGGGTTGTAAAACACACCATGACCCAAAGTTAAAGCCAGACAACTATTATTGCGCAACATGCAGCAATATCGAAACAATATTGCGCACGATCGTATACCAGCCTGGCACATCGGCGGAATATTCCTAGTGGTTTCGGTAACTTGCCCGGTGCAAGATGTGCCGAACCCCCGGCCCGGGAACAACCTTGGTCGGCATGCTACGGGCACCATGCGACCACAGGTCACTTCTACCAAAGGATTAGTGCTTAATCCGCAGTCATTCGGCGATCAGACCCACCGCCGCACATCCCTTTCGTAGCGGGCAAAGGCGGCGCGGAATTTCCGGCGCAGTCGATCCTCTTCGGGCGTGATGAAACGCCGTTCGATCACCCAGACGAAGATCGGCACAAGTGGCAGCGCCAGGACCGCGTCCCAGTAAAAGATCATCCCCAGGAGGATCATTGAATCGCCAAGGTAGATCGGGTTGCGCGATCGTTTGAAGATGCCGCTTGTCACCAGCCTGTCCGCCTCCTGGTGCGGGATGACGGTGGTCCGATGGCGCCGCATCTCGTAGAACGCCAGCGCCATCAGGACTATCCCGCCCCCGACCAGCAGCCCGCCAAGAAGATCGGCGACGACAGGGCCAAACCCCAGACCATAGCCGAAATGGGTCTTTTGCACCCAGGCCAGACACAAGGCCCCCAGCAGCCAGACCGGCGGCATGTCGATCCATTTCATCACCAAGCACTCTCCTGCAACTGTTGCTCCGGACCGGCGAAGCCTATTCGGGATGATAGGCACCGTCCCTCAGCCATCCCTCATACCCCGACTGCATGACAAGCACGTTTTCCCGTCCCATCACCCGCGCGGCGAAAGTGGCCTGCGACGACCGGACACCAGTGTTGCAGAACAGGATGACCATGCCTTCCTCCGGGATCTCGTCCAGCCGGCCCGGCACCTCGCTCCACTCGATGTGACGCGCACCGGGGATCGTGCCGGCCTCGAAATCCGCCAGGCTGCGGGTGTCGATGAAATGGATGCCCTCCCAGACCTCACGCGTCAGCTGCTGCGGCAGGATGATCCCCGCGGTCTCGGTGGCAAAGTCCATGTAGCCGATGATTTCATCCTCCAGCTCTCCGGGAAGAGCCGGGGCAAAGGGCGCAACCGCCGCGAGGCCGACCGCGCAGGCGACCGCTTTGAGACTGGAATGCATGGCAGGTCCCCTTGTCGTTTCGCCAAAGGCAAGAGGCGGGCCGGACAATCGCCCGGCGCCGCGTCCCTTATCCTATACCCGAAACCGGTTATTCCCACTCCATCTCTTCAAAGACCCGCCCGGCGTTCTTGGTGGCCAGTTCCTCGAAGGTATCCAGATGCGCCCAGTTGGACTGGTCGATGTAATAGGCATCCGCCAGCTCGCCGCCCTCGTCGATGTGGTCGCCGATCTTGGCCCGCAGGTCCTTGAGATAGTCGGTGGTATACCGCGTCACCTGCGCCATGTTCGTCGGGTGCCCGTGACCGGGAATGACATAGGTCGCGCCAAGTCCGGTGAAGGGGCCGTCGAAGGTCTCGATCCAGCAGCTGGTGCAGGTATCGGCAAAGATCGGCGGCATGCGTTCGTGAAAGGCGATGTCGCCAGCGATCACGATTCCCCATTGCGGGATCCAGACCTGGGTGTCGCCGGGGCCGTGGGCGGGGCCAAGGTGCAGGACATGGAATTCGACCTCACCCAGTGTAAAGGCGTATTCATCGTCGAACGACATGTTCGGCACCACGACGCGGGTGCCCTCGGCCTTGTCCCGGTTGTAGCGCTGCATCCCCTGCAGGATGAAATCACCGTTCTCCTCGACCTCCTCGATGGCCTCGGCATGGGCAAGGATGTCGACGCCTTGGTCGGCCCAGTAGGAATTGCCGAGCACGGCATGGCCCTGCCCGTTCTCGTTGATGACCAGTTTCACCGGCTGATCGGTGATCGCCTTGATCTCGTCATGCAGGGCCCTGGCCAGCCGCGCAGAGGCACCGCCGTTGATGACCACCACGCCGTCGCCGGTAATGACAAAAGACAAGTTGTTGTTATGGCCGGAATTTTCATAGGTCGGCGGCGCCGTCGCGCCGATGGCCGAGAAGACATGCGGGATGACTTCGACCGGCTTGTCGTACAGCTCGGACTGCGGGTACTTGTCGGCGATGTCCTCGCTGGCCTGTGCGGTGACCGCCGCCAGTACCAACGCCGAGGTCAGGGCAAAACGTGTGTTCATGAGATCCTCCCGAAAATCTCCAACATATTCGCATGCGTGAATAGTATTGCCAAGCAACCTCTCGCGGACCTCTTGTCACAGCGTCGGGGCGCGGTAGGGTTCGGGCCACGACAGGGAGGCAGACATGATCGAAGGCAAACACGCGCTTGTGACGGGCGGCGGCAGCGGCATCGGACTGGCGATTGCACAGGCGCTGGCGGCCGAAGGCGCACTGGTCACCATCACCGGGCGCAATGCCGCGCGGCTGGAGGCGGCGCGGGGCGAGCGGATCTTTCCGATCTCGATGGACGTGAGGGATGAAACCTCGGTAATTCATGGGGTTAAAGAGGCGGTGGACGCACGCGGCCCGGTTCAGATCTGCGTGCCCAATGCCGGGATCGCGGAGGGGCGGGCGATCCTCAAGACGGATATGGAATTCTGGCGGACCATGATGGCGACAAATGTCGACGGCGCCTTTCTGACCATTCGCGAATGCTTGAAAAGCATGGTCGAGACCGACTGGGGCCGGGTGATCGCCGTGTCCTCGATCGCGGGGATCAAGGGGCTGAAGGGCGCGCCGACCTATACGGCCTCGAAACACGCGCTCATGGGGCTGATCCGGGCACTGGCTGCGGATTACGCAAGAAAACCCTTTACCTTCAACGCCCTGTGCCCGGCCTACGTGGACACGGACATCGTGACCATGAACGTCGACAACATCATGAAGCGCACCGGCTGGTCCGAGGCAGAGGCGCGCGCGGCGATGGTCGACGTCAACCCACACGGGCGGTTGATCGCCCCCGAGGAAGTGGCGCAGGCGGCGGTCTGGCTGTGCCACGCGGCCTCTGGCAGCGTGAACGGACAGGCCATCCAGATCGCGGGCGGCGAGATCTGAGGCCTGTACGTTTTGTACAAAACGTACACGGAAATCAGCGTTTTGTACAAAAGCTCGGGGACGGCCCCTGCCGGCCCCGGCAGGTGGGGCTGTCACGACCGAGGGCACACACCCTGCCCTCGCGGACCAAACAGGCCGGGATCGTATGACGCCTCCCAGTCATAAGGCTCCGAGTCGAGGGCCCATTCGGCAAGATCCTCGATATGACGACCGAGGAAACTCCGCAGGCCCGGTACGTTGGAAACCACGCCCTCGATCCCGCCGACGACCGCATGTCGCAGGAAATTGCGGGGGCTGAGCACGTCCTGCACGCCCCGGGCCGCTTCGAGAATACGCTGGTAGTCCGCCGGATCGCCCGTTTCCAGGTAGCGCGCCAAGTGGTCAAGGGTTTGGGCGCTTTGGTCGAAACCCTCCCCGGCCACGTCGATCACCCCGGCGGCTATTGCGGCCGGCACGGCAATCGGCGCCGTCGGAGGAATGTCGCGGCTTGCAAAGCGGCCAAGGTCGGCAATGGCCGCGTTGAGACGCCGGGCCTCTTCGCCGCTGCCGGGCGTCCGCAGGACCAGAAGGGCCGACCGCACCGCCGAAAGCCCGCGCAAAAGCGGGCTGGCATCGACCCCGCGCCGTTCAAGGTCGTCATGCAAGAGCACAAGCCGCTGGGCGACGTCGACCAGATCATGTGCCCTGTCGAGCCACCCTTCCCCGGGCTCGATCAAGGCAAGCAAAGGCAAAAGCTCTGAAATCCGGGTCGCGAGGATCCCCGCCGTTTCGGCTGCGATCCGGTCGCGGGCTTGTCCGTCGACCTTGCCGAGCCCGCCCACCAGGACTGGCAAAGTCGTCTGCCATTGCCCGGTCTGCGCTGCAGCCATCCTGACAGAAAACACCAGCGGATCCTCCGCTGGCAGCCCGGCTGATTCCAGTTCCGACAGCAGACGATCATACCGGCGGCGCAGGACCGCGGGGGGAACCGGGTCCCTGGGCAGGACTGCCGCGAAGATCCGCAACAGGTCGTCCCCGCGCGGTTCCTCCTCTGGCAGCGGCAACAGGGACCTGTCCAAGAGATGATAGGGCAAGGAGGCCCGGGCCATTGACCGTTCCATATCGGCCATGTTCAGGGCCCGGTAGTACGGGCGGCATCCCTTCCCTGCGATCGACGTGGTACGCGCGATCCGACGGGCCCGATCGCTCCACGTCTGCGACCGGGCGACATGAAACAGATAGTCCGGCAAGCTTGCGACGATCTCATCATGGGCCAGCCGAAGATCATGCAGCCCGGCGTCGACGTGCTGCCGCGCCTCGCGCTCTGTATAACGGTCGTCCCAGACCGCCCGGCGCCATGCACGGAGCGCGATCCCCGCGTCCTCGTAGAGATCGTCGAAACGGAAATACACCGCGGTCAGCCCGTTCGCCCAGGCCTGGACATGGCCTTCGGTGACCTCTGTCGCGGACAGGGCCCGCGCCATCACGTCAAGAGCCGCGTCGGGGCCAATCCTGTCCTCCAGTGCCTGTTCGAGTCTTTCAACGTCATCCATCTGCGCCGACAATGGCGCTTGAGCAAGTGCGGGCTGCGCAAGTGCAACGCCGAGAAGGACAAGGCAGGCCAGAGGGCGGCGGATTGGACGCATGTGTGCATCTCCTTTGCGTGGCGGCCCTGACCGGACCGGGCCGGTAGAAAGCGTGCACGCAGTATTACACGACGGTGTTCCCTTGGGGCCAGCGCCGTCAGCTTCCCGTCGCCAGCCCCCGCCCCAGCACATACGCCAGCCTTTCGCGGGCCTCGACGAATTGCGCGTAGGGCGGGCGCTTTATCCCGTCGAGCGCGCCGAGGATCAGCACGGCCACCTCTTCGGCCGTACCGTCCAGCCGCACGCGGCCTGCCGCCGCTTCGCGCGCCAGCCAGTCGGCGAAGACGCCGGTCAGCCGGGCGGTCCCGGCCGCGACGACCTCGCGCGCGTGGCTGTCCTTGACGTCCAGCAGTTCGGCCCCGTGCGGACTGTCCAGCATGTCGCGGACCATCGGCCCGGTCTTGGCGGCAAGCCCCCGCGCCAGCAGGTCCTCGACGCTGCCCGTGCCCGCCAGTGCCTGGGAAACCGCGCGCGCGGCGGTGTCGAAATAGACTTCGACCATGCGGCGGGCGATGTCCTCCTTGCCCTGGAAATGCTGGTAGAGCGCCGGACGGGACATGCCCGCGGCCTGCGCTATGTCCCCCATCGAGGTGCGGCGATAGCCATACTGGCACATCACCGCCAGGGCGGCTGTGAGTATGGCCTCTTGCTTGACCTGGTCGGCTGGGGGTGCATCCATCATGGCATCAGTCCTGACAAAAATACGCAAAACTGTCAATTGACACCCTGACACATTTCACCCATTTTGTCAGAAACCGACCAGGAGGACGACATGGCCACCACGCTCACCGTCAACGGCACCTCGCACGAGGTGGACCTGCCCGACGAGGTTCCGCTGCTCTGGGCTCTGCGCGATGCGCTGAACCTCACCGGAACCAAGTTCGGCTGCGGCGTCGCGGCCTGCGGCGCCTGCACGGTGCATATCGACGGCGAGGCAGTGCGCAGCTGCCAGGTGCCGGTCGGCGACGTCTGGGGCGAGGTGACGACAATCGAGGGGCTGGGCACGCCGGACGCGCTGCACCGGCTGCAACAGGCCTGGGTCGATCACCAGGTGGCGCAATGCGGCTATTGCCAGTCCGGCCAGATCATGCAGGCCGCCGCCTTGCTGGCCGAAACCCCGAACCCCACGGACGATGACATCGACTCGGCCATGAACGGCAACCTCTGCCGCTGCGGCACCTACCCGCGCATCCGCGCCGCCATCAAATCCGCCGCGCAAGGAGCCTGAGCCATGTCCCGCTTCGGAAAGATCGCCCGCCGCACATTCCTTTTCGGGGCCGTCGCCGTCGCCGGTGGCGCCGCCTTCGGCGCCTGGTACGTCACCCGCCCCGCCCCCAACCCGCTGAAACCCGGCGAGGGCGAGGCCAGCCTGAACGCCTTTGTCCTGATCGACGGCGAGGGCGTGACCCTCGTTGCTCCGCGCGCCGAGATGGGCCAAGGCACGATGACCACCTGGGCCGCGCTGATCGCCGAGGAGATGGACCTCGCCTGGGAGGACGTGCGTGTCATCCACGGCCCGCCCGCACAGGCCTATTACAACAGCGCCCTGATGGGCGAGGGACAGACGCACAAGGGTTATGACGCCTCTGCCTTCCAACATTCGCTGGGCGAAATGATGGGCGTCATGGGCAAGGTCTTTTCGATGCAGGTCACGGGCGGGTCCACCGCCATGAAGGACGGCTATGAGCGGATGCGCGTCACCGGCGCCGCTGCGCGCGAGATGCTGAAGACCGCCGCCGCCAAGCGGCTGAATGTCGGCGTGGTCGAACTGCGCACGGAAAACGGTGCCGTGATCGCCCCCGATGGCACCAGCATTCCCTACACGGACCTGGCCGCCGAGGCGGCAGAGGTCGAACCGCCCCGGATCGAACTGCGCGAGCGCAGCGAATGGCGGCTCTTGGGCACGTCGCTGCCGCGCGTCGACATGCTGGGCAAGTCCACGGGCACCGCGCAATTCGGCATCGACACGCGCCTGCCGGGGATGCGCTTTGCGGCTGTGCGCCGCTCGCCCACGCGCGGCGGCATGAAACGCTATGATGCCTTCGAGGCAGGCCGCATGCCCGGCGTCGAAAAGGTGGTGGACCTGGGCGACGGTCTGGCGGTGATCGCCACCAACACCTGGCTGGCCCAGCAGGCCGTAGACGCCATAGAGGTCGAGTGGGACCCCGCCCCCTACCCCGAAAGCACCGAGGCGATGGTGGCCGCGGTCGAGGCGGCTTTTGACACCGAACCGGACTCCGTGCTGCGCGACGACGGCAATCCAGACCGCCTGCCCGCAGGCGCGACGGCGGTCGAGGCGGAATACCGCGTGCCCTTCCTGGCCCATGCCACGATGGAGCCGATGAATGCCACCGCCTGGTTCGACGGCCAGCACCTGAGGCTGTGGTGCGGCAACCAGGGGCCGACCTTCCTGCGCGACGCCTGCGCCGCCGAGGCCGGCGTCGACCCGTCAGAGGTCGAGGTGAACGTGACGCTGATGGGCGGCGGCTTTGGCCGCCGGGGCGAGTTCGACTATGCCGTGGTGGCGACCAAGGTCGCCAAGGCCATGCCCGGCACGCCGGTCAATGTCACCTGGTCGCGCGAAGAGGACATGACCCACGACTACTACCGCCCACCCGCCATCGCGCGGATCACGGGGGCCGTGGCGGACGGCGCACCGGTGGCCTTCGACGCCAGGGTCGCCTCGCCCTCGATCGCCGCGCAGGCGCTGAAACGCTGGGTCGGTTTCGCCCCCGGCGGGCCGGACAAGGGGATCGTCGACGGCATCTACAACCAGCCCTACGGCATTCCGAACTACCGCATCGCGGGCCACAAGGCGGATGTCGTGCCGCCGCTGGGCTTCTGGCGATCGGTGGGTGCCAGCTTCAACGGCTTCTTCCACGAATGTTTCATGGATGAACTCGCGCATGCCGCCGGGGCCGATCCGCTGGAGATGCGGCTGAAACTGACGCGCGACGAATGGCTGCCCGCCTTCTACGCGCTGGAGGCGGTGCGCGACATGTCCGGCTGGACCGGCAAGACCGAGGAGGGCGTCGGGCGGGGCCTTGCGATGGTCTACAGTTTCGGCACCCCCACGGCGATGGTGATCGAGGTGCGCGACGTGGACGGCGCGGTGCGCCTGACCGATGCCTGGATCGCCGCCGACCCCGGCGTGGCGCTGGACCCGTCGATCATCGAGGCGCAGCTGACCGGGGCGATGGCCTATGGCCTGTCAGCCGCCATCGGCGAAGAGATCACATTCGCGGGCGGTGTCGTGGACCAGAAGAACTTTCCCGATTACGAGCCGCTGCGCATGGCCCAGATGCCGCGAACGCAGGTCACGATCCTGGAAAACCAGGAGCGTCTGAACGGGATCGGAGAGGTCGGCACGCCGCCCGCCGCCCCGGCACTGGCCAATGCGTTGTTCGACCTGACCGGCAAGCGGGTGCGCGAACTGCCGCTGAACAAGGCCTTCGACTTTTACACCTGAGGCCCGTTACCCGGAGGTCTGCCCGGTCCTCGGCCGGGCGCCTTGCCCCCGACATGCAGAAAGCGACGGTGCGCCTGGCAAGGCTGTCGGCCCTGATCGCAGCCCCGCCGCATGACGGGTTCGAGCCCTGTTGATCGATGCTGCGACATCGACGAATGCCTGCTATCAATCTTTCGGAGCAAAGCGAGGCAGCCACGTGGAGTCGAAAATCAACCGAATTCCTTTATCTGACTATATTTCCGAAAGAACCGGAGCCTTGTCTGAAAGGCAGATCGCGGACTACATTGTAGTAATGTCATTGGACGAGGCTGTTATCGGTTCACTGATGCTCTTGGAAGACCGCACAGCTTCTAAGTTATTGACGATTCAAGAGCGCATAGGGCACGCGCATATCGTATCTGGGCATGCGCTTAATTTTCTTCGACGCAACAAGCTTCCAGACAAGGGCTTACAAGATCTGCAACAAGCGCAAGGCAAGTTTGCAAGAGCGAAGCTAAATGCGCGCAGCTAGTGTTCCATGAACTGGTTCCGGCGACTAATCGGGCGCAACGGATTGCTGCCATCAGCGCAGCCGCAGCGAAAGTTCATAATGTACCGCGTTGCGGTCATTTGACCCAAGAACATGCTGCACGATGCACGAATGGCCGCACTGGCGAAGCTGCGGCGCAGCATCAGATCGTCCTACGCGCTGCATCAAGGGGCGGAAAGCAGACGTCGCGTAAAGAGGGCCATCTTTCGTCCACATTCCCTAGGCAAAGCGGGAAATATACCCTAAAGTATAGGCCAGACCCGTATCATTGTTCTCGGGCATTTGTTTAACGATTACCCGCCCCTTGCCATCACGGCAGGGGCTTTTTCGTTCCCACTCGATGAATGACCGGATCTCAGCCCGCGACGCGCAGCCCCTCGGCACCCTTTTTCGCCCAGGCATGTACGGCGGCGCCGAATGCCTCGAAAAGCGGACGCGATACCGGGTCGTTGGCGGCATTCCATTCCGGGTGCCATTGCACCGAAAGGGTAAAGCCCGGCGCATCCTTGACGTAGATCGCCTCTGGCGTGCCATCGGGGGCAAAGCCGTCGATCACGATGCGCGACCCGGCGGTCTTGATCCCTTGCCCGTGCAACGTGTTGGTCATCACCTCGGCAGAGCCGAACAGCTTGTGGAACGGTCCCCCCTCGGTCAGCGAGACCTTGTGGCGCAAGGCGAATTTCTCTTCCAGCGTGCCGTCGGGGGGCATCCGGTGGTTCATCCGGCCCGGCAATTCGCGGATTTCCGGGTAAAGCGACCCGCCCATCGCCACGTTGACCTCCTGGAAGCCACGGCAGATGCCCAGAAAGGGCTGACCGCGCTGAACGCAGGCCCGCACCAGCGGCAGCGTGATGGCATCGCGGTTGCGGTCGGGCTGGCCGTGCGCCTCTGTCCATTCCTCGCCGTATTCCTCGGGGTGGACGTTGGGGCGCCCGCCGGTCAGCACGAAGCCGTCAAAGGCTTCGAGCAGTTCGTCGACACTGACCAGCCGCGGGTCCGAGGGGATCACGACAGGCAGGCAGTGCGACACCTCCGAGACCGCCTCGGAGTTCATCGTGCCGCCCGCGTGGGTCGGGTACTGATCGTTGATCAGGTACTGGTTGCCAATGATGCCGACGATGGGGCGCGCCATGTTCCTGCTCCTTGTGAACAGCGAATATGTAGACCACATGGGCGCGCCCGAAAAGTGTCCGCCCGCACAGACGGACCTGCGGCGGCACACAGGGCGCGGAATTGCCTGTCAGTCGGGCATCCTCAGGCAGCGGCCCCCCCGGCCAACCTTGCACTGAGCGCGGCGGGCAGATGCCGGGCGGACCTGACGCGAGGGCGGTTCATTTCCAAAATGGTGCGGTCTTCTCCGTAGAGGGCGAGGTATTCCGCGAAATTGTCGAATGCCCGGCGCCCAAGGTAGTCGACAAAGGTTTCCGCCGCTGCGCCATTGGCCAGGATGATCTCGTGGTCTTCGGTTTCGACGTGGTAATAGGTTACGCGTTCGGGCAGATCCGCCAGCGGGTCACGCGTGATCGTGGTGCCGTTCACCAGAGCGCCCGCGTTGACAGCCAGCCCGTCGAGGATCAGCGCGTGGTCGGCGGTCAGCACCAAGTCGCTGTGCGGAACACCCTGCCCCAGCGCCCCGGCCCGCACCCGCACGGGCGCAAAGCGCTCTGCCGGGGTGAACCGCTTGTGCAGGGTTTGGCGCCCGATCCATTTCACCGGCACCGCCCGGCCATCCGCCGTCAGTATCATGTCACCGATCCGCACGTCTTCGACAGGACGCGCGCCCTCGGGTCCGGCGATCTCTGTCCCGGCGGCAAAGCAGAGATAGGTCTGGGCCTCGGCCTGGTAGGCGTTTGTCGTGCCGCTGGAGGGGATCAGGGTCTGGGTGGACCCGTTCTGCGGCAGGGGAACACCATAACCACCAACGCCCAGAAAAACGGGATACTCGACACCGCCAATGGTGATCGTGTACCCCGTGAAATCGACGCTATCGCCGACGAACCAGTCGGTTCCTGCATCGAGCAACCCGTCTTCGTCAACGTCGGTTATCGGGTAGTTGTCGTCTTCATCAGCGAAGTTGTACAACCCTGTCCACGACAGCGTGCTGCCCGGTTGCCCCTGCCCGCCTGTAATGGTGACGCCGGACAGGCCGATATATCCTTCGGTTGTATATGTAATGGCCACGACTGATTACCCCACGTTTCATGATGTCAAATGAACTGCGCACAAGATCCGACTGGCGCGCTTTCGGGCAGCAGTCTGGTTTCTTTGCCAATGGCAATCAAATCATTAATACAAGATCAAGGTTTTCCGGCCCAAAAGTGTTGCAATCCCGGGCAACCGGCCCCGCCGGACGGGGGCAGGTTCCACGGTCGGAGGGTCAGCCCGCCGCCTTCAGCTCCAGCCGACGCTTGTGCAGCACCGGCTCTGTATAGCCAGAGGGTTGCACCCGGCCTTCGAAGACCAGGTCACAGGCCGCCTGGAAGGCGATGCCGTCAAAGCCCGGCGCCATCGGCTGGTAGGACGGGTCATCCGCGTTCTGGCCATCCACGACCTCGGCCATACGCTTCATGATCTCCATGACCTCGTCACGCGACACGACGCCGTGGTGCAGCCAGTTGGCGATATGCTGGGCCGAGATGCGGCAGGTGGCGCGGTCTTCCATCAGGCCGACATCGTTGATGTCGGGCACCTTGGAACAGCCGACCCCGGCGTCGATCCAGCGCACGACGTAGCCGAGAATGCCCTGGGCGTTGTTCTCAACCTCGCGGCGGACCTGTTCGGGGCGCCACTTGCGGAAGGAGGCCAGCGGGATCTCCAGCACCGCGTCCACATGGGCGCGGCGGCCACCGGCGCGCAGGGCCTTCTGTACGGCGAAGACGTCGACCTTGTGGTAATGCAGCGCGTGCAGCGTGGCGGCGGTGGGCGACGGCACCCAGGCGCAGTTGGCGCCTGCCTTGGGATGTTCGATCTTGGCCTCCAGCATGGCGGCCATCTTGTCGGGCATGGCCCACATGCCCTTGCCGATCTGCGCCTTGCCGGACAGGCCGCACTCCAGCCCGATGTCCACGTTGCGCGCCTCGTAGGCGCCGATCCAGCCCTTGCGCTTGATGAAATCCTTGCGGCTGAAGGGGCCGGCCTCCATTGAGGTGTGGATCTCGTCGCCGGTGCGATCAAGGAAGCCCGTGTTGATGAAGGCGACCCGGTGTTTCGCGGCGCGGATGCATTCCTTGAGGTTGACCGAGGTGCGGCGCTCCTCGTCCATGATGCCCAGCTTGACGGTGTATTGCGGCAGGTTCAGCGCCTTCTCGACGAAGGTGAATACCTCGTCGGCGAAGGCCACTTCCTCGGGTCCGTGCATCTTGGGTTTGACCACGTAGACCGAGCCGGTGTGCGAATTGCGCAAGCCGCCTTCGGTGCGTTGCAGGTCATGGCGGGCGATCAGCACGGTGATCAGCGCATCCATCAGCCCCTCGAAGATCTCCGAGCCGTCGCGCAAGAGGATCGCCGGGTTGGTCATCAGGTGGCCGACGTTGCGCACCAGCATCAGCGCGCGGCCCTTGACGGTGAAAGGCGCGCCGTCGGCGCCCAGGAACTCGTGATCCGGGGTCAGCTTGCGGGTGACGCTCTTGCCGCCCTTCTCGAAGGTTTCCGACAGGGTGCCCTGCATCAGGCCCAGCCAGTTGGCATAGGCCAGGGTCTTGTCCTCGCCATCGACGCAGGCCACGGAATCCTCGCAGTCCATGATCGCCGAGACGGCCGATTCCAGCCGCACGTCCGCCAGCCCCGCCTGGTCGCGGGCGCCGATGAAATGGGTACGGTCAAAGACCAGCTCGACATGCAAACCGTTGTTGCACAGCAGCACCGCATCGGGCGCCTTGGGGTGGCCGCGGTAACCGCGGAATTTCGACGGGTCGATCAGCGGTTGATCGTCCACCAGCAGCGCGCCGCCCTGAACGTGGTAGCGGCGGGCGTCGGCATGGCTGACACCCTCGACAGGAAATGCCTCGTCCAGGAAGACGCGGGCGCGGGCGATCACCCGGGCGCCACGGCCGTTCTCATACCCGCCTTTCGGTGGCAGCGAGCCCATCGCGTCGGTGCCGTACAGCCCGTCGTAAAGGCTGCCCCAGCGGGCATTGGCGGCATTGAGCGCGTAACGGGCATTGGTGATCGGCACCACCAGTTGCGGGCCGGGCACGGTGGCGATCTCGGGGTCGGTATTGGCGGTCTCGATCTCGAAATCGCCGCCTTCAGGCAGAAGGTAGCCGATTTCCGTCAGGAAGGCCTTGTAGGCTTCGTGGTCATGCGGCTGGTTGGCGCGCGCCTTGTGCCAGTCGTCGATCTGTTTCTGCAGCGCCTCGCGCTTGTCCAGCAGGGCGCGGTTGCGCGGACCAATGTCATGCGCCAGCTCCGACAGCGCCTGCCAGAACCCCTCGGCCCCGATACCGGTGCCCGGAAGGGCCTGCTCTTCGATGAAGCTGGCCAGTCCTTCGTCGACGTTCAACCCGGCGCGTTCCACTCGGTCGACCATAGTATACCTCTCGTGATGGCTTGACGCAGACCCTAGCATCCTGTTTCCGATAGGCAACATTTGACACCCTCCGGATTGCCCCTGCGCGGCCTTAAACAGTTTCAAGGTGCGTTTGAAACCGGCATCCGGACGGGGCCTTTCCGGAGATGCCCAAATGGCCGAACACCCCGTCGACCTGGAGACATGGCCACGCACGCCGCAGTTCCGCTGGTTCCGCAGCTTTGAAAAGCCGCATTACGCGGTGACCGTGCGGATGGATGCGACACATCTGATGAAGGTGCGCAAGGCGGCGGGGCACTCGCTGTTCCGCGCCAGCCTGCATGCCATCGGCTGCGGGCTGCACGGCGTGCCGGAACTGAACATGCGGTTTCGCGGCGACAGCGTGGTGCGGCATGACAGGGTGATGCTGTCGACCCCGGTGCCGCGGCCGGACGGCGGGTTCAACTTTTCCTACGTTCCCTTCGACCCCGATTTTGCGCGTTTCGACGCGGGCGCAGAGGCGGCCATAGACGAAGCCCGCAACCGCGCGACGCTGGCCGGCAATGCCGAGGGGATGGACGGCGTGGCCTATATGTCCTGCCTGCCCTGGCTGGATTTCACGGCGCTGGACAATGCCCTGCCGCATGCAGATGACTGCATCCCCCGGGTGGCCTGGGGCAAGATCGTGCCCGAGGGCACCGGCTGGCGCATGGCGATGGGCATCCAGGTGCATCATGCGCTGGTGGACGGCGAACACCTGGGCGGGTTCTTCGAGGGGGTGCAGACCGCGCTGGACGCGGGGTGAGGCAACGCCTTTGAAAAGGCGTTGCAAGCGGCTTCGAAGCCGCTTGCCGCCGCGCCCGTTTCAGGCCGCCTCTTCCTCGCTGGCCTGCTGCCGCGCCCAGAGCGCGGCATAGCGCCCGCCCTGCGCCAGGAGCGCGTCATGCGTGCCCTGTTCGACCACCTCGCCCTCTTGCAACACCACGATCCGGTCCGCGTCGGCGATGGTGGACAGGCGGTGCGCGATGGTGATGACCGTCCGCCCCTCGCCCGCGCGGCGCAGCGCGTCCTGGATGCTGGCCTCTGTCTCGGTGTCCAGCGCGCTGGTCGCCTCGTCCAGAAGCAGGATCGGTGGGTCCTTGAGCAGGGTGCGCGCGATGCCCACCCGCTGTTTCTCGCCCCCCGAGAGCTTCAGCCCCCGTTCGCCGACCTGGGTGTCGTAGCCCTCGGGCAGACTTTCGATGAAGCTATGGATCTGCGCGGCTTTCGCGGCCTCCACGATCTCGGCGTCGCTGGCGCCGTCGCGACCGTAGGCGATGTTGTAACGGATCGTGTCGTTGAACAGGACGGTGTCCTGCGGCACCACGCCGATGGCCGCGTGCAGGCTGTCCTGGGTCACGTCGCGCAGATCCTGTCCGTCGATGCGCACGGCGCCTCCGTCCACGTCGTAGAAGCGGAACAGAAGCCGCCCGATGGTGGATTTGCCGGACCCGGAAGGCCCGACCAGCGCCACGTTCTCTCCCGCGCCCACGGCGACGTCGATGCCCTTGAGGATCGGGCGCGCCGGATCATAGCCAAAGCGCACCCCGGCGAAGTCCACCACTCCGCCGGAGACCGCCAGGTCCGGTGCGCCGGGCTTGTCGGACACCTCGCGCGGCTGTTCCAGCAGGTCGAACATCTCGCCCATGTCCACCAGCGCCTGGCGGATCTCGCGGTAGACCGTCCCGAGAAAGTTCAGCGGCATGGTGATCTGGATCATGTAGGCATTGACCATGACGAAATCGCCCACCGTCAGCGCGCCGTTCTGCACCCCCACAGCCGCCATGACCATGACGGCCACCAGGCCCGAGGTGATGATCAGCGACTGGCCCACGTTCAGCATGGCCAACGAGGTGGCCGTCTTGATCGCCGCCTGTTCGTAGCCCTGCATGGCACGGTCATAGCGTGCCGCCTCGCGCGCCTCGGCGCCGAAATACTTGACCGTCTCGAAGTTCAGCAGGCTGTCGATCGCCTTCTGGTTGGCATCGGTGTCCTGCTTGTTCATCTCGCGCCGCAGCTTCACCCGCCATTCCGTCACCTTGAAGGTGAAGGCGACATAGAGCGCGATCACACCCACCACGACGACCAGGTACCAGACGTCAAAAAGATAGAAGAGCACCGCCGCGACCAGGATCAGCTCCAGCATCAGCGGCCCGATGGAGAACAGCAGGAAGCGCAGCAGGAATTCCACGCCTTTCACGCCGCGCTCGATGATGCGGCTCAGTCCGCCGGTCTTGCGCGTGATGTGATAGCGCATCGAGAGGCGGTGGATATGGGTGAAGGTTTCCAGCGCCAGCCGCCGCAGGGCGCGCTGGCCGACCTTGGCAAAGACCGCGTCGCGCAACTGCTGGAACCCGACGGTCATCAGCCGCGCCATGCCATAGGCCAGCGTCAGCCCGACCGCCCCCAGCATCAGGTCCGAGACATCCCCCGACAGCGTGTCGACCGCCTGCTTGTAGAGGATCGGGGTGGCCACGGCGATAAGCTTGGCCAGGATCAGGAAGCCCAGCGCGATGACGACGCGACGCTTGGCCCAGGTCTGCCCCTCGGGCCAGAGATAGGGGCCGACACGACGGATCGTGCGCCACCCCGAACGGCGTTCGTCGCGGGCGATCTGGGCATCGGTAGAGGTGTCGGGGGGCATAAAAGGCTTTCCTGTTTGGCCCTATCACCTAGGCCGCGGCGCGCTGTTCTGCAAGCCGCCCGCCGATCAGGTGCCGAACAGGGGGGGCGCTGCCCCCTCTGCGCCGGGGGCGCATTCACCCCCGAGGTATTTTTTAAACCAAAGAAAACAGGATGAGGCACCAATCTTCTTTGGTTTGACCAATACCTCGGGGGAGTCGACCGCAGGGAGACGGGGGCAGAGCCCCCTATTTCCGGTTGCAGTCGGGCGCCGAGCCCGGGTGGAAATCAATCAGTCACAGTCTGCGGCAGGTCGAAGATCTGGCCGGGGTAGATCAGGTCTGGGTCGCGGATGCGGTCGCGGTTGGCCTCGTAGATGCGGACATATTGCATCCCGTCGCCGTAGCGCTGGCGAGAGATCCCCCAGAGCGTGTTGCCCGGCTGGATCGTCACGCTGCGCACCGGGCCTGCCCCCTCGGAGACCACCCGTTCCAGCACCGTGGCGCTCTCGCGCAGAAACGGGCTTTCGACTCGGGCGATGACCTGGCCGCGTTCGTTGATCTGGTCGACGCGCAACACGTAGGTGCCCTGGTCGACCTCGGGCAGTTGCACCCGCCAGCGGCCATCCTCGCGGATGCGCGAGGTGGTGACGGGGGTGTTGTCCAGGTAGATCCGCACGAAGGCCGCGGTCTTGCCCCGGCCCGAGAGCAGCACGTCGCCTTCGTCGTCATAGCTGATCGAGTCGAGCGCCACGTCGCCCGGCGCGATGGGCGCGGTCGACAGCGCCTCGATCCCGCGCGGCGAGGACAGCAGGACGGCGGGGGGCAGCGCGGTCGGCGGGGCATCGCCCACGTCCGGTTCAGCCCGCGCGGTGATCACAGGGTCATCCCCGGCGCGCGGAGCGGCGGTTCCGGCAACGGGCACCGCGCCATCGGGGCTGGCCGGGTCGCGCGTGCTGGCGCGGGGCGCGGTCGGGTCCTGGCTGTCCACCGGCGCCTGCGTGCCCGGAAGGCCGCCGGGACGCGGCGGGGCGCCGGCGATGGCAGGCCCCGGATCGGTGCCCGGCAGAGGGCCGCGCTGGGGGGCGCCGTTCCACTTGGGCGCACCCAGTGGGTCGGGACCGGCGCCGACCTCGGGCTGCGGATCGACCCGGGCCAGCTGATCGCCCGGCGCGGGCGGCGCGCCCTCGGGATCGACGGGACCGGCATCGGGACCGGCGGTGGCCAGCGGGGCATCACCGGCAGGCGCATCCACGTCCGGTTCCTGTTCCAGGATCGGGCCGGTGGCCACGGGCGTTTTCGGCTGGCGTTCAGGCGTCAGGTCGGCGGCGGCCACCTGTCGCGGCGCGACGATGACCTCGCCCTCGGACAGGACGGTGCGTTCCTTGGCGGTCTGGCGCAGGGTGATCACGGCGCCTTGGTCCGGCGGCAGGTTGAGGAAGGTCGTGAATTTTCCGTCGCCACCGATCTTGAGCTTTTCGACCGGCTCGCCGTTCACGATCACCTCGAGCAGGGCGCCCGGTTCACCGCCGCCCGCGATCAGCGAAAAGCCGTCGGTTTCGGCGCGGACCACGTCAAAGCTGGGGCGGATCACTGCCTCGTCGCCATCCAGCAGCAGTTCCTGCACCGGCGCCGCGTCGGGATCGAAGAGCGGCAGGAGCGCACCTGCCGCCTCCGGTGCCTCGGGGTCGGGGGACTCGGCCTCGGGCCTGTCGGGATCGGGCCTGTCGGGATCGGGGGCCTCTGCCACGGGGGCGGCTGCGGCGACGGTTTCGTCGGGGGCATCATCCGGGGCCGGACCGGGCACGGTCTGGTCCGGCGCGGGGCCATCGGGATCGACCGCGGCGATCGAGACATCCGGCGCCGCGGCCTCTGCCCCTTCGGCAGGGGTCGGGGCCGGCGCGTCCGGTGCCTCTGCCGGGACAGGAGCATCGGCGGTATCCAGCGGCGGCGCCACCGGATCGGTCGCCTCTGCCGGGTCAGCCGGATCCGGGCCATCCGCGGTTTCGACCGGACGGGTTGCGGGATCGGGCTTGTCCACCGTGGCCGAGGGCGCAGGCACGGGATCGTCGCTCTTGACCGGGTCTGCGGACGGCTTGACAACTGTCGAGGCCGCCAGCGGCGTGTCGGGCGCGTCGACGCTGGGAACCGGCGGCGCATCCGGCGCGGCGACCACCGGATCGGGAGCCGGTCCATCGGGCGTTGCGCCCCAGGGCGGGTCGATCATGCCGGTGGCGACCATGACAGTCACCGCCCCGGCAGTGCCGGCGCCGGCGAGGGCCAAGTAGAGTGCGATCTTGCTCATGGCAGCCTTCCGAATGACAGCGCCTGCGGCCTCGGCCCCCCAGCGGGGCCACAGGATGGTTGAGCGTTTATAAACCACAGGCTACGAAGCGTCAAAAGTCGTTTTTTCTGCAAGCCTTGGAGCCTGAAATGTCCACCATGTCCATCTGCGTCTACTGCGGTTCCCGCAAGGGGGGAAATCCCGACTATGCGGCAGAGGCCACCGCCCTGGGCGAGGCGCTGGCGCAGGAAGGCTGGCGGCTGGTCTACGGCGCGGGCGACGTGGGCCTGATGGGGCTGATCGCGCGTGCCACGCAGGCGGCCGGCGGAGAGACATTCGGCGTGATCCCCACCCATCTCCTGCAGCTGGAGGTCGGCAAGACCGATCTGACCAGTTTCGTCGTCACCGAGACCATGCACGAGCGCAAGAAGGTCATGCTGATGAACGCCGACGCGGTGGTGGTCATGCCCGGCGGCGCGGGGTCGCTGGACGAGTTCTTCGAGGTACTGACATGGCGCCAGCTGGGCCTGCATGCGAAACCCATCATCCTGCTGGACGTGGCCGGCTACTGGGAACCGCTGAAGGCACTGATGCAGCATGTCGTGGACACCGGCTTTGCCGATCCCTCGTTGCTGGAATTCGTTCAGAGCGGCGGTTCGGCAGAGGAAGTCATGGCGCTTTTGCGGCGCGCCCTGTCCTGAGCAAAGCCCGAGGCCGAGTAGATCGCCAGCGCGGCCCAGATCAGGCCGAAGGCGATGAGGTGGAAAGGAGTCAGCGGCTCTTTGAAGATGACCACGGCGCAAATGAATTGCAGCGTCGGGTTGAGGTATTGCAGCACGCCCAGCGTGGTCATGTTGACCCGCTGCGCCGCGGCCGAGAAGAGCACCAGCGGCAGCGCCGTCAGCAAGCCGGAAAAGACCAGCAGGCCCGAGGTATAAAGGTCATCGCCAAAGATCGCCTTGTCCTGCAGTTCCAGCACCGCAAGCCAGCCCAGGGCAAAGGGCGCCAGCAACAGCACCTCCCCCGTGACAGACACGACCGGACCGACGGAAAGCCGTTTCTTCACAATGCCGTAGATGCCGAATGTCGTGGCCAGGACCAGCGCGATCCAGGGGGCCGCCCCCAACCCCCAGGTCAGCTGCGCCACCGCCAGCGTGGCCAGCCCCACGGCGACCCATTGCAGCGCCGACAGCCGTTCGCGCAGGACGACGACCCCAAGCAGGACAGCGACCAGCGGGAAGGTGTAATAGCCCAGCGAGGTTTCACGCACCTGGCCGATCTGCACCGAGAGGATAAAGAGGAACCAGTTGGCGGTGATCATCAGCGCCGCGATAGCGGTGATCAGCGCCGCCCTTGGCCGACCGACCGCGCCGCGCAGCTCTCGCAGTCGGCCCTGCACCGCCAGCAGCCCGGCAAAGACGATCAGCGACCAGAAGGTGCGATGCGCCAGGAGTTCCAGCGGCGGGACGTGCAGCAGCAGCTTGTAGTAGATCGGCGAAAGCCCCCAGATCGAACAGGCGCCGATCATCAGGAGGATGCCTTGGGTCTGGGGGGGCATGGTCGTCTCCGGTCAGTGCCCCTGCCCTACAGAGCCGCGCCGACCACTGCAAGCCGACGCGACGGCTGCTCAGCCACCTGCCCCGCCGCGCAACCAGCGCCGCACCCGCCATGCCCCGAACAGCGCCGGGACCAGGGTGATCAGCCCGATGCAGAGAATCGTCAGCGGCAGCGCCCAGAGGTGTTCGAACAGGGGCAGCCTGACATTGCCCCTGGTCTCGGGATTGAACAGGATATCGTGCCGCGATCCGATCTCGAACCCCCAGTTGGCCGAGGACTGTCCCAGGCTGGCCTCGGTCATCTCGCCGTCGCGGAATTCATAGCGGAAGACCGGGCCGTAGACCGTATGGTTGCCCGCCCAGGGGGTCCAGTCCTCCCACTCGTAGACGCGCACCACCTCGCCGGTGGTGCGGTCCGCGCGCGACACGAAACTGACGCTGTCATAGGCCAGCAGCGCCGCCGTCGCCAGGAACAGCACCGGCGTCACGAAGATCAGCAGCCAGACCCGCCAGGACACCTGCCGCCGCCCGTCCGGATGCGTCCGCCACAGGAATTGCTGGGTCTGGTTCATCTGGACGATCAGGTTGCGCAGCATCGTGCCCCCCCTGTCTGACCTGTCCCCGACCGTGCCGGACTGCCGTCCGGGCGATCCACGAAAGCCCCTGTCGTATCCATGCAAAAATAACCTTCCCGAAATGCTGCCGACGGCCCGGATGGACCCGGGATAACCTTACCATAGGGCGTCCTTGCGCCCTTGTGAATCGTGGGGTTCCGGCTTTGGCGGCGTCCGGCATGAGGATTGTCGCACGGTCCATATCCGCATAGCCTGTCAGGGCAAGACAGCGGGAGACCAGCGATATGGGGGCATTTGTCATCGGCCAGATGCAGATTCACAGTCGGGACTGGATGGAGGCCTATTTCGCCAAGATCCCGGCGGTTGTGGCCGCCCACTCGGGCGAATTCCTTGTCCGGGATGGCGCACCGGAACACCTGGAGGGGGACAATCCCCTGCCCGACGCGGCCTTCATCCTCGCCTTTCCGGACCGTGACCATGCCAGGGCATTCTGGAATTCCGCCGAGTTCCAGGAGCTTGCCCGGCTGCGGCGCAGTGGATCGTCGCTGAACGCCGTGCTGGTGGACCGGCTTGCCTAGGATCACACGAAAAACGCCCCCGCAGCAATCTGCGAGGGCGTCTTTCTCATCCGGTCGGGGCGCGCACGGCCCCGCACATGGGATTACAGGCGCGAAGCCACGTTTTCCCAGTTCACCAGGTTGTCGAGGAAGTTGGTCAGGTAGGCCGGACGCTTGTTGCGGAAGTCGATGTAGTAGGAATGCTCCCACACGTCGCAACCCAAGAGCGCGGTCTGGCCAAAGCACAGCGGGTTCACGCCGTTCTCGGTCTTGGTGACCTTCAGGCCGCCGTCGGTGTCCTTGACCAGCCAGCACCAGCCCGAGCCGAACTGGCCCGCGCCCGCGGCGGAGAACTGCGACTTGAACTCGTCGACGGTGCCGAAGCTGTCCTTGATGGCCGCTTCCAGCTCGGACGGCATGGCGTTCGGGCCGGGGCCCATCATTTCCCAGAACTGCATGTGGTTCCAGTGCTGCGAGGCATTGTTGAAGATGCCCGACTGCGCCACGGCGCCCGCGTCATAGGTGCCCTTGACGATCTCTTCGAGGCTCTTGCCTTCCCACTCGGTGCCGGAGATCAGCTTGTTGCCGTTGTCGACATAGGCCTTGTGGTGGATGTCGTGGTGGTATTCCAGCGTCTCCTGGCTCATGCCCTGGCTGGCCAGTGCGTCGTGCGCATAGGGAAGATCGGGAAGTTCGAAAGACATGGTTCACCCCTTCGTGATGTGGCGGTTCATTGCCCCAATAGGTGTCCCCCTTCCCGCCGAAGGTCAACCCTGCCTCGGTCCCCAAAGGTGACTTCAAGGAGAAAGTTTTGTCGGCAAACAGTTTCCCGCCCTGTTGAAAAGCGGCCCCTTCCCACGGGGTTGCGCCGTCACGTTGACCTTTCCGCTGGCCTTGAGGAATGTCGCGCGATAATCCAGCAGCAACCGCCGGTTCCCCGAGGCGCGCACTTCCAGCTCCCACGAGACGGTCACCCGCGAGCGGTTGTCCCGGACCAGCTGCCCTTCGACCGGAACGCCGTCGTTGAAAACCAGGATCGAAGCGTCAGAGACCACCACGCGATCGATGGCCCGGTCCAGCGCGATGAAGATCATCGGCTGAATCCACTGGCGTTCTGACGTGCCGTCGATCCGGCAATGATAGGCCATCTTTTCCGCCGCCGCGCCCCCGGAGAGGGCGGCCAGGAAGAAAGCGGACAGGATGAGGCGGCGCATGGCGGCTCCGTTTCGGGGTGGGCCCGGCCACTATCGGCAGAGCCGCCCTCCAAGGCAACCGCCCTGCCCGGTCAGCCGGCGTGAAACCCCACGAAGGCGTCGGGATCGGCGGCGGTGCAGAGCAGGTTGAACATGTACTCCGCAACCGAGCGGAAGCAGAAGACCTGCGCCGTGGTGTCATCGCTGAACCAGACACCCGCAGCCACCTGCGCGAACCGGGTGCGGCGCAATTCGCCCACCGGCAGGGCGTCACGGGCAAAGTCCACCGGGGCCAGCTTGGCCAGTACGTCGCGCAGCTGCGTGCCGCGCAGCCGGAACATCGCCCGCATGTCCGAGACATTCTCGACCAGCGCGAGCTGCCCCTGCAGGGCCTCGGACAGTTGCGCGCAGACGCGCGCGGCCTGTCGGTAGGGCACCAGCAGCAGCAGTTCGTCCGGCGACATCCAGAGCACCCCGCTTTCGCCCAGAACCTGCGCGCCGCGCATGTCGGGCATGGGCAGCCCGGTCAGGCTGGTAACGGCCTCTTGCAGGGATGCATCCGCCAGGTTCCCGCGCAGGGCGATCATGCCCTGCGGCCCGGCCTCGCGAACGTCCACCAAGCCCTCGTATTGTGTGCCGCCGAGCGGCAGAACCGGATCAGACATTCTGCTTCTCTCCTTCGGGGTCAAAGAACACCGGGCTGACGATCCTGGCCTCGACCACGGTCTCGCCATCGTCCCTGATGAAGGGGATGATCTCTCCCATCCGGTCGGGGCCATTGTGGACAAGGCCCATCGCGATCCCCTTGCCCAGCGTCGGCGAGTGATAGGTCGAGGTCACCCTACCTTGGGTGTTGCGCTGGCCGTTGGCGTTCCTGCCCGGCGCCACCGAATAGGCGCCATCCGGCAGGACAGAGCCGTCAACGGTTTCCAGCCCGACCAGCTGCCAGCGGTTCGGATCGGCCATGTGGCTGCGTTCCTGCGCGCGCTTGCCCAGATAGTCTTCTTTCTTTTTCGAGATCGCCCAGTGCAGGCCCAGGTCCTGCGGGATCACCGTGCCGTCGGTCTCGTCCCCGATCATGATGAATCCCTTCTCGGCCCGCATGACGTGCAGCGCCTCTGTGCCGTAAGGCGTGATGTTCCATTCCTTGCCAGCCTCGACAACCCTGTCCCAGAAGGCGCGGCCAAGGTTGGCGGGCACCGCGATCTCGTAACTGAGTTCGCCCGAGAAGGAGATCCGGTAGACCCGCACGGGGAACCCCGCCAGCGTGCCGTCGGCCCAGGCCATGAAGGGCAGCATGTCCTTGCCGACATCCATGCCGCCCAGCTTTTCCAGCAGGTTGCGCGCATTGGGACCGACCACGGCAACCTGCGCATACTGCTCGGTGACGTTGGCGGTATAGACTTTCCAGTCCCACCATTCGGTCTGCAGCCATTCCTCCATGTGGGCATGGATGCGGTCCGCGCCGCCGGTGGTGGTGTGGCAGAGGAAGGTGTCCTCGTCGATCCGCGCCACCACGCCGTCGTCGGTCAGAAAGCCGTTTTCCGTGCACATCAGCCCATAGCGGCAGCGGCCCGGTTTCAGCGTGCTCATCATGTTGGTGTAAAGCATGTCGAGAAAGCGCCCCGCATCCGGCCCTTTCACGATGATTTTGCCCAGCGTCGAGGCGTCCAGCAGGCCGAGGCTCTCGCGGGTGGCCAGCACCTCGCGGTGGACCGCGTCGTGCTTGCTCTCCCCCTGTTGCGGATAGCAGTAGGGACGGCGCCAGTGGCCGACCGGCTCCCATGCGGCGCCGTGTTTCTCGTGCCAGGCGTGCATCGGCGTCTTGCGGATCGGCTGGAATATCTCGCCGCGCGCCTCGCCCGCGATGGCCCCCATGCTGATGGGCGTATAGGGCGGGCGAAAGGTTGTGGTGCCCACCTGCGGGATCTCTTCACCCAGTGACGCAGCAAGGGTCGCCAGTCCGTTGATGTTGCTAAGTTTCCCCTGATCCGTGGCCATGCCCAGGGTGGTATAGCGCTTGGTATGTTCGACGCTTTCATAGCCCTCTCGGGCGGCCAGCTGCACGTCCGAGACCTTGACGTCGTTCTGGTAGTCCAGCCAGGATTTCATGCGCAGATCGTCCCAGGCGTTTTCCGGCATCAGCCAGACGGGACGCAGCGGCATTTCCTCTGCGCTCTCGCCCTTGGGAGGGGCAAAGCGGCGGGGTTTGCCGCCGGCGGCCTTCCCGGATGTTTTCCCTGCCCTGTCAGCACCTTCCAGAACACTCTTGAGGTCCATTTCGCCATTGGCGCTGCCCGTCACGGTGACGAAAGGCAGACCGTCGTGGCTGGTTGGTGCACGCTCGGGATCGGGGCGGAAAAAGGCGTGTTCCTCGTCCCATGTCAGTTTGCCACCGCAATGGGACCAGAGGTGCACCACCGGCGACCAGCCACCCGACATGGCCACGGTATCGCACTTGATCTCTTCCAGCATGGCGCCGCCGCCGGCCATCGCGCAAATCGCCACGCCAGTGACACGCTTGCCGCCCTTGACCTTGGCGATGGCCCGGCCGGTTTCGACGCGGATGCCCAGCGATTTCGCCTGTTCCATCAGCGCGCCGCCGCCCATCTGGCGCGCGTCGATCACTGCCGGCACCTGCACCCCCGCCTGTTTCAGGGCGATGGCCGTGCGGTAGGCGTCGTCGTTATTGGTGACGACGACGGTCTTCTGGCCTGCCACGACGCCGTAGTTCACGAGGTAATCGCGCATGGCAGAGGCCAGCATGACGCCGGGAATGTCGTTTCCGGCAAAGCTCAGCGGCCGCTCGATGGCGCCGGTCGCGGTCACGATCTGTTTGGCACGAATGCGCCACAACCGGTGGCGCGGGCCTTTCATGAAAGGCGCGTGATCGGTCAGACGCTCGTAGCCCAGCAGGTAGCCGTGGTCATAGACCCCTGCCCCCATGCTGCGGGTCCGCAGGGTGACATTCTCCATGCCTTCAAGGGCTTCGACGGTCTTTCTCACCCACTCCCCGGGCGTCATGCCGTCGATCGAACCGCCATCCACCGGCGCACGCCCACCCCAATGGGCCGTCTGTTCCAGGACCAGCACCTTGGCGCCGGAGTCCGCCGCCGCCTTGGCCGCCTGCAGCCCGGCCACGCCGCCGCCGATCACGACGACATCGACGAAGGCATGGAAATGCTCGTAGGTGTCGGGGTCGCGGGTTTCCGGGTCCGGCGCGCGGCCCAGCCCCGCCGACTGGCGGATGAAGGGCTCGTACAGGTGCTTCCAGAAGGGGCGCGGGTGGATGAACATCTTGTAGTAGAAACCCGCCGTCAGGAAGCGCCCGAACAGCCCGTTCAGCGCGCCGATGTCGTAGTCGAGCGAAGGCCAGTGGTTCTGCGATGTGGCCTGCAGCCCGTTGAAGAGTTCAGTCGTGGTGGCGCGCTGGTTGGGCTCATGGGTATTGTCCCGCCCGAGGTTCATCAGCGCGTTGGGTTCCTCGGCACCGGAGGCAACCACGCCGCGCGGACGGTGATACTTGAAGCTGCGCCCCACCAGCATCTGGTCATTGGCCAGGAGCGCCGAGGCCAGCGTGTCGCCCTCGTGGCCCCGGAAGGTCTTGCCGTTGAAGGTGAACCGGATGTCGCTGCTGCGGTCGACCAGGCGGCCGCCTGTGGTGAGACGGGTGCTCATGTCTCAGGCCTCCACGCTGTGAGGACGATAAATTTTGGGGTATTTTTGCCAAGAAGAAACATCAGGACAGCTCTCTCCACGTCCAGCCGGGGCGTTTGACGGTGATCGCGTCGCGGATCTTTTTCGGCGGCTCGGTGGTCTGGGCGGGATAGGTGCCGAAGACCTCCAGCGTCATTGTGCAGCGCGCGGCGTGGAACCACTTGCCGCAGCCGTTGACGTGGCGCCAGCGCTCGAAATGCACGCCCTTGGGGTTTTCCCGCATGAAGAGGTAGGATTCGAAGTCCGCGTCCGAGGAGCCGGGGCCGTGCCGCGTCAGATGCGCCTCGCCGCCCGCGTGCAGTTCGGTTTCATCGGCCTGGACGCCGCAATAGGGGCATTTGAGGGTCAGCATGTTATTTCTCCGGTTTTTGCCAAACAAGCTCCCCAGTTCCCCAATGCCCAAATGGCAGACCCTACGCTTCCAATAACAACTTCGGCGGTAGTTAGTCTTTTTAAACCACGCACGAGAGAGAATTTTATTCCTTCGAACTCAGTAATCTTGCCCTCAACTTCCCGAGAGGCATCCCTGAACGAGGCGCGATTGAGATGGCTTGGATCGGTTTTCAAGGCATCCTCAGCCAAACTACGTTCCACGCGGTAGTGAAACAGCACAACTCGGCATCCAATCGTATGGTCGATCATCCGACCTAAAAAGAGGGACAAAAACGGTAACGTAAGAGCTATTGAAACGCCCCCAGATGCCGAAAATGCGCCAGGTACATATTTTTCCAACCAAACACCCAGGCCCCAACACGACAGAGCAATCGTCCACAGAACCAAAGCTGCAAATTTCGTATGGGCCTCTGTTTCGAGCTTCCAAAAACTCAATGCGCCACCCCCGCCGCGACCGACTCATCAATGAATTTCCCCTCACCGAAGCGCCACATGGAGAACTCCTCGCAGAGCGGCGACTCTCCCCGCGCCATCAGTTCGGCAAAGCCCCAGCCCGAGCCCGGGATCGCCTTGAACCCGCCCGTGCCCCAGCCGGCGTTGATGAAACATCCCTCCAGCGGGGTCTTGGACAGGATCGGAGAGCGGTCGCCGGTGACATCCACGATGCCGCCCCATTGCCGCAGCATTTTCAGCCGCGAGACCATCGGGAAGGTCTCGACCAGGGCGCGCACGGTTTCCTCGATGTGGTGGAAACTGCCGCGCTGGGTATAGGCGTTGTGCCCGTCGGTGCCGCCGCCGATGACCATCTCGCCCTTGTCGGATTGGCTCATGTAGCCGTGCACGGTGTTGGCCATGACGACGCAATCCATGACCGGCTTGATCGGCTCTGACACCAGCGCCTGCAGCGGCACGGATTCGATCGGCAGCCGGAACCCCGCCCTGGCGGCCATGTCGCCCGAGTGTCCGGCCACGACGATGCCCAGCTTTTCACAGGAAATGTCGCCCTTGGTGGTCTGCACCCCGGCGACGCGCCCGCCCTCCTGGCGCACGCCCGTCACCTCGCATTTCTGGATGATGTCCATGCCCATTGCGGAACAGGCGCGGGCATAGCCCCAGGCCACGGCGTCGTGGCGCGCGGTGCCGGCGCGTTCCTGCCAGAGCGCCCCCAGCACGGGGTAGCGCGGCCCGTCGAGGTTGATGATCGGCACGATCTCCTTGACCTCGCGCGGGGTGATGAAGCGCGTCTCGACCCCCTGCAGGGCATTGGCATGGGCGGTGCGCAAATAGCCACGCACCTCGTGCTCTGTCTGGGCCAGCATCATGACGCCGCGCGGGCTGAACATGACGTTATAGTTCAACTCCTGGCTCAGCGTCTCGTAGAGGCTGCGCGCCTTTTCATAGATCGCGGCAGAGGGATCCTGAAGATAGTTCGAGCGGATGATCGTGGTGTTGCGCCCGGTGTTGCCGCCGCCCAGCCAGCCCTTTTCGATCACCGCGACATTGGTGATGCCAAAGTTCTTGCCCAGGTAATAGGCGGTCGCCAGCCCGTGTCCCCCGGCGCCCACGATAACCACGTCATAGCGGCTTTTGGGTTGGGCATTGCGCCAGGCGCGTTCCCAGTTCTTGTGGCCGGAAAGGGCTTCTCGGGCAATGGCAAAGGCGGAATAACGTTTCATGGGCTCGAATCCGGTCGGTCCGTTTCGGGTGTGATGCACACAAAAGTCATAGCTCAGGCGCATGCAACCGTCACTATCTCGTGTGGTTGCGACATGGCGCGTCACAGTGGGATTTTGTCCTTTTTTCCGACCCGCCAGCGCCTTAAGTGAGGTAGCAGAAAGGGAGGCCGATGACCGTATTCTGGATAGTGACCACCGCCCTGGCCCTGCTGAGCGCAGGGGCCCTGGTTCTGGCCCTCTTGCGCGGACGGCGCGCCACGGGCCCGGCAGAGGCCTATGACCTCGAGGTCTACCGCGATCAGCTGAAAGAGATCGAGGCGGACGCGGCACGCGGCAAGATCCCCGCCGAGGAGGCAGAGCGCCTGCGGGTCGAGATCTCGCGCCGGTTGCTGGCGGCGGACGCCAAGCTGCAGGCGCGCGGCGAGCGGGCCGAACAACCCCGTGCGCTGGGATTTGCCCTGTCGGCGGTCATCGCGTTGGTGGTGGTGGGCGGTGCCTTCGGGCTCTACGCCCGGATCGGCGCGGCGGGCTATGGTGACGTGCCGCTCAAGGCGCGGCTGGCCCGTGCCGAGGAGGCGCTGAAAAGCCGTCCCTCGCAGGCCACGATGGAGGCGCGCATTCCGCCCCAGGCCGCGCCGGACGCCACCCCGCAATACCTGGCGCTGGTCGAACGGCTGCGCGAGGCGGTCAAGGCCCGCCCCGACGACATCCAGGGCCACGTCCTGCTGACCCGGTCCGAGGCGGCGCTGGGGAATTTCTCCGCCGCCTACAATGCCCAGGCGCAGGTCATCCGGCTCAAGGGCGACGCGGCCACCGCCAAGGACTTCACCGATCTTGCCGACATGATGATCCTGGCCGCCGGCGGCTATGTCTCGCCCGAGGCGCAGGCGGTGCTGGAACAGGCCCTGTCGCGCGATCCGGACAACGGCGTGGCGCGCTACTACGGCGGCTTGATGATGGCCCAGGTGGGCCGCCCCGACGTCGGGTTCCGCATGTGGAACAAGCTGCTGCGCGAAAGCAGCGCGCAGGACCCCTGGGTGCAGCCGATCAGCGACCAGATCGAGGACCTCGCCTTCATGGCCGGGGTGCAGAACTTCCAGATGCCGCAACTCGCCGGTGCCACGCCGCGCGGGCCCAGCGCCGCCGACATCGACGCCGCCCGCGACATGACGCCGGAAGAGCGGCAGGAAATGATCCGCGGCATGGTCAGCCAGCTCTCCAGCCGCCTCGCAGAGGAAGGCGGCCCGGTCGAGGACTGGGCGCGGCTGATCTCCTCGCTGGGCGTGATCGGCGAGACGGAGCGCGCCGGCGCGATCTACACGGAGGCCCGGACGGTCTTTGCCCAAAGCCCAGAGGCGCTGGAGCTGTTGAAAGGCGCCGCCCAACGCGCCGGGGTTGCCGATTGACCTGCATGCCGGCCCCCTGCGCGCGCTGGCCTTCTTTGGGCCTGCAAATACCTCCGGGGGAGTCGCGCCGCGCGCGACGGGGGCAGCGCCCCCTGCCCCGAGCCGGAGGCCGAAGGCCGCAGGCGAGACGACCTGCGCGCCGCAAGGCGCCCATCCGGATTGCCGCCATCCACGGAGCGCCGCAACGATGATCCACGACAGCATCGACACATTCACCGCCGACCTGCCGCCGATGGTGGCCCTGGCCGGGCTCGACCTCGGGACGCGGACCATCGGGGTGGCCGTCAGCGACAGCTTCCGCTCTGTCGCGACACCGCTGGAAACCATCAAGCGCAAGAAATTCGGCGTCGATGCGGCGGCACTGGTCAAGATCCTCGAGGCCCGCAACATCGGCGGGGTGGTTCTGGGCCTGCCGCGCAACATGGATGGCAGCGAGGGGCCGCGCTGCCAGTCGACGCGCGCCTTCGCCCGCAATTTCACCGCCCTCTGGGAGGGGCCGATCACCTTCTGGGACGAACGCCTGTCGACCGTGGCGGCGGAAAAAGCCCTGCTCGAGGCGGATACGACCCGAAAACGTCGCTCCGAGGTCATCGACCATGTCGCCGCCGCCTATATCCTGCAAGGAGCGCTGGACCGGATGCGGTACCTGAACGCGCAACCGGGCGCGGCGGACGCGCCCGAATAGGCCGGAGCAAGTGGGTATGAAAGACGATATCTGGTCCCGCAACGAGGTCCAAAGCCCCTGCATCAAGGTCTGCGTCATCCATCCGCAGGAACGGCTCTGCACCGGCTGCCTGCGCACCGCGCGGGAAATCTCGATGTGGTCCAGCATGAGCACAGAAGAACGCCGCGAAGTGATGGATGACCTGCCTGACCGTGCCGGGCGGCTGCGCAAACGGCGCGGCGGGCGCGCCGCGCGGATGAAATCCCGGAACTAATGCCATTGGCCGACCGCTCCGACGAAGATCCGGGGCGGGCAAAAGGGGGCGCCGCCCCCATCTCCCTGCGGTCGATTCCCCCGGAGTATTTTTGCCAAGAAGAAACCCTGGGGCCTGGCGCGGAACTCACCCGGCGAGCCACGCCTCCGCGCCGCCCATGACCTGGGGGCGGAAATAGGCCACCATGCGGCCTTCCGGTGGCGCCTGGGCGCCCTCGGCCCAGGGCGCGATCCCGTGCAGGGTCAGCCGATGCAGCAAAAGCGCCTCGCCCGGCGCGGCGGGCAGTACCACCCTCCGGCAGGTTTCGAAACAGGTGCGGCGCGCGGCCTGGTAGGCCTCGGTCACGTCCACATCGGCCCAGGTCTCGGGCGGCTTCCCTGCCAGCGCGGCGCGCAGGGCGTCGCGCATGACGTGGTGGCTGCCCTCCCAGGCGACCAGAGGGCTGGCGCCGGGATCGGCCTCTGTCAGCGGCAGGCCGAGGATCCAGGCATGGGGTTCGCGGATATGGCGGCGGCGCGCCGCGCCTTCGGCCAGCACCCCGTCCACATGGGCCGCGTCGCGGTTCAGGCGGTAGCGAAACCCGGCCTCGCTTTCGCCCGCGCGGGGGCGCGGGTAGCCGGGAAAGGTGATCGAGAGCTGCGCCGGGTGCAGCGCGGGCAGCGGCGCCAGCGCGGCGGGCGCGGCGCCCGCCAAAGGCACGCCGCCGATGCTGCCGTCGGGTGCCGTGGGCAGGGCATCGACGCCCACGAACCAGGTGCCCTCGCATTGCAGCCATTGCGCCCGCATCGCCGGATCGGCCAGCACGGCGCGGCCCGCCTCATGCGCCGCCGCGGCCCATTTCAGCGTCTCGGGGTCGGCGTCGAAGCGGGTCCAGCCCTGCGTCTCCAGGTCGTTCAGCCCCACAGCGCCTCGCGCATCATGTTGGCCGCGACGATCAGGATGAAGACCGCAAAGATCCGCCGCAGCACCATCGCGTCCAGCGCATGCGCCAGCTTTGCACCAAGGGGCGCCGTCAGCACCGTCATGCAGATGGTGATCAGGAAGGCCGGGCCATTGACCGCGCCCAGGGTCCAGGGCGGTGCGCCATCGACCTGCACGAAGAGGAACCCCAGCACCGAGGGCACCGCGATCAGCAGGCCAAAGCCCGCCGCCGTCGCCACCGCCCGGTGCATCGGCACGCTGTAGAGCGTCATCAGCGGCACGCCGAAACTGCCACCGCCGATCCCCATCAGCACCGAGAGGAACCCGAGCACCGGCGACAGGATGGACCGCGTCACCGTCCCCGGCATCTGCGGCGCGATGCGCCAGTCCTTGCGCCCGAAGGCCAGGTAGATCCCCACGATCGTCGCCAGCACGGCAAAGATCACCGCCAGCGCGTCCGAGCGCAGCCCGGCGGCGATCAGCACGCCCACCACCGCGCCCAGCGCGATCCCCGGCGCCCAGGATTTCAGGATGTCCCAGTCCACCGCGCCGCGTTTGTTGTGCGCCATGACCGAGCGGGTCGAGGTCACGATGATCGAGGCCAGCGAGGTCGCCAGGCAGATCTGCATCAGCTGCGGCCCGTCAAACCCCGTTGCTGAGAAGACGTAGAAATAGGCCGGGACCAGGATGATCCCGCCCCCCACGCCGAAAAGACCTGCCAGGATACCGGCGAAACCCGCCGCCACCACCAGGATGCCCACGAGGGGCAGAAGTACCGAAAGATCCATGTTGTTCAGGCCGCCTTTGCTGGTCCGATATGTGAAAGCGCCTCTTCGACAAGCTCCGGCCCCGCGCCCTCGCGCGTGGCCCCGGTCGAGAGTACCTGCCGCCAGCGCCGTGCGCCCGGGCGGCCCGAAAAGAGGCCAAGCATGTGCCGCGTGACCTGGTGCAGCTTGCCGCCTGCCGCCAGATGCGCCTCGATGTAGGGCAGCATGGCGCGGGCCACGCCCTCGGCGGTCTGGTCCCGGGCGTCGCCCCAGATCCACGCATCCGCCTCGCCGAGGATGTCCCAGGGCTGCTGATAGGCGGCGCGGCCCACCATGACGCCGTCCAGGCCCTGTTCAAGGAAGGCCGCCGCCTGGTCGAGATCGGTGATGCCGCCGTTGACCGACAGATGCAGGTGCGGGAACAGGCCCCGCATCCGTTGCACCAGGTCATAGTCCAGCGGGGGAATGTCACGGTTTTCCTTGGGGCTCAGCCCCTGCAGCCAAGCCTTGCGCGCGTGAATGATGATGCGCGAACAGCCCACGGCGCCCAGCCGGGCGAGGAACTCGGGCAGGACCTCCTCGGGGTTCTGGTCGTCGACGCCGATGCGGCATTTCACCGTCACCTCGACATCCACCGCATCCTGCATCGCACTGACACAGTCGACGACGGTCTGCGGGTGTTTCATCAGCACCGCGCCGAAGGTGCCCGATTGCACCCGGTCGGACGGGCAGCCGCAGTTCAGGTTGATCTCGTCATAGCCCGCCGCATGGCCCAGTTTCGCGGCCTGCGCCAGTTCGCGCGGGTCCGACCCGCCCAGCTGCAGCGCCACGGGATGTTCCGAAGGATCGAAGTCCAGCAGGTGCAGCGCCCCACCGCGCACCAGCGCGGGAGCCGTCACCATCTCTGTGTAAAGCAGCGCACGGCCCGAGATCAGCCGGTGGAAATAGCGGCAATGCCTGTCGGTCCAGTCCATCATGGGTGCCACGGACAGGCGGGCGGCCGAAACTACCTCTGCTCTCATGTCTCCACCTGCTCCTCTGGCCCTGTGCATCCTGGTGCCACGCGCGATGACCGCCATTCCCTAGCAGCTTCCGAAAGGCTTTTCAGCCCCAACCGGACGCGCGAATCCACGGTCCGGACGGGGTACCCTGTCGCGCCCGTCTGGGCCAGATCGGAACGACAGGCCCGCGCGGCCCCGGCATTTTCGCAAGCGAAGTTGATCAGGCGCAAAGTGCGCGGCCCGCGAAAGGCGCATGGGGAAGACATGAAACAGATCGACCGCCTCAGATCCCTCGGCCTCTTCGACGCCCGGGTGCCCCGCTATACCTCTTACCCGACCGCCCCGGTCTTTACCCCGCAGGTCGGCGCCACGGACCAGGCGCAAGCGCTGGCCGCGCTGGACCCGGATGTGCCGGTCTCGGTCTATATCCACATCCCCTTTTGCGAACGCCTGTGCTGGTTCTGCGCCTGCCGCACCCAGGGCACGCAGACGCTGGCCCCGGTCGAAAGCTACATCGGCACGCTGGAACAGGAACTGGCCCTGCTGAAGGACACCCTGCCACCGGGCCTGCGCATGGGCCGGATGCACTGGGGCGGCGGCACGCCCACGATCCTGCCGCCGGCGCTGATCCACCGGCTGGCACAGGCGGTCAAGGCGGTGATCCCGCCCACCGAGGATTGCGAGTTCTCGGTCGAGATCGACCCGACGATGGTGGACCGGGCCAAGATTGCCGCACTGGCCGCCGAGGGCATGAACCGCGCCAGCATCGGCATCCAGGATTTCGACCCGGTGGTGCAAGAGGCCATCGGGCGGCTGCAGCCCTTCGACGTGACCCGCGCCTGCGTCGAGGATCTGCGCGCGGCGGGCATTCGCTCGCTGAACGCCGACCTGGTTTATGGCCTGCCGCACCAGGACGCGGCGCGGCTGAACGACACCGTGGCCAAGGTGCTGGAGCTGGCACCGGACCGCATCGCGCTGTTCGGCTATGCCCATGTCCCCTGGATGTCCAAGCGGCAGAAACTGATCGACGAGGCCACGCTGCCGCATGAGGTGGAACGCTACCAGCTGGCGGAACTGGCCGCGCGCCGCTTTGCCGAGGCCGGGTTCGACAGCATCGGCATCGACCATTTCGCCCGCCCCGACGACGGGCTGGCCCTGGCCGCCCGCACCGGGCACCTCCGCCGCAACTTCCAGGGCTATGTCGACGACCGCTGTGCCACGTTGATCGGGCTTGGCGCCTCGTCGATCTCGCGCCTGCCGACGGGCTTTGTCCAGAACGCCCCGGCGACACCCGCCTATGTCCAGCGGATCGAGGCCGGGGACCTGGCGGGCGCGCGCGGCCATGTGATGACCGGCGACGACCTGCTGCGCGCCCGCGCGATCGAGATGATCATGTGCGATTTCCGGCTGGACCTGGACGCGCTGCGGGCAGAGTTCGGCCCCGAAGCCGACGGCCTGCGGGGGGAAATGACCCGGGCCGCCGAAAGGTTCGGCGACCTCGTCACGCTTGGCGACGACACCCTGGCCATCCCCCCCGAGGGCCGCGCCCTGACGCGGATGGTGGCGCGCCTGTTCGACGGCTACACGCCAGACGGCGCGCGTTACAGCCAGGCCTCCTGACACAGGCCCCCGGCGGCCCGCGACAGGGCCGCCGGGAGTAGAAAAAAACCTCTGACGGCAGGCTTGAACCCCAAGTCAGTCTGTCCCATCTAGACGGAAGAGGACGACCTCCAGCGATGGAACAGTCCCGGGACGGCCCGGCAATTTCCAGGAGGTTGCCATGCGCCCCCCGCTTGACCGTCTGCGCCACGCGCTTTGCTTTGAAATCCTTGCTCTTGTCCTGATCGTCCCCCTTAGCACGATCGCCTTTCACATGCCCGCCCATGACATCGGCGCGGTCAGTCTTGTCGGGTCCGCGATCGCGACGCTGTGGAACATTCTCTACAATTCCGGGTTCGACCGGGTGCTGCACCACCGGCGCGGCACCACGGCCAAGACTCTGCGCCTGCGGCTGCTGCACGCGGTGCTGTTCGAGGCCGGGCTGCTGGCGCTGCTCATGCCTTTCATGGCCTGGTATCTGGACATCTCGCTTTGGCAGGCGCTGGTGATGGACCTGTCCTTTGCCGCCTTCTTCCTGGTCTATGCCTTCGCGTTCAACTGGGCCTACGACCTGCTGTTTCCCCTGCCCGACGGCCAGGAGGCGTGACGCCCGCACCTGCCTTCAGCCGCAGGGCGGGACGTTCGATCAGGTGCCAGGACAGCCAGCCCGCCAGCAGGACCGGGCCGAGACAAAGGAAGAAGAAACTCCAGCCCTCCATCGGCCCGGTGATCGAACGGATCACCTGCTGGACCGGCCAGCCGAACAGGTAGATGCCGTAGGACAGGTCACCCGCGCGCGTCCAGTTTCCAAGATCCGGCGCCCCGCGACTGCCCAGCCAGAGAAGCGGATAGGCCGCGAAGACCGGGAACAGGACACGGGTGGCATCCGACAGGAAGATCCCCGCCAGCGTCACCACCGCCAGCAGAGCGGCGACCCACGCCCGTGGCCTGTGGTGGCGAAAGACGAACCACATCACGGCCCCGGAAAAGAACCCGGGCGCACCGTACTGCAAGGCCCAGCGGTGCAGGTCGTCGGCGAAAGGCGCAAACAGCCGCACCCAGATGGCAAGCACCAGGAAAAACAGGCAGCCCGGCAGCGTCAGCAGCCGCAGCGCATACAGCAGGCCAACCAGCAGGTACAGCAGCACCTCGGCCTCGATGGTCCAGTAGACCGGGTTGAGGCTCTCCCCCACCGGGGCATCGTAATAGGTGAACTCCGGCACTTTCGCCCGGGTGGAATCCGCGGCCAGCGTCCTCAGCAGGTTCCGCCAGGTTCGCTCATCCGCCAGATGCGCGCCGGCCCCGTCAATCAGGAACGGCACCAGGAGAAAGACAAGCAACACGCTGACCGCGTAGGCCGGGTAGACCCGCAGGAAACGCCTGCGCGCATAATCCCACGAGCTGTCACAGGCGAACCGGCTGCGCGTGACCAGGAAACCGCTGAGCACAAAGAACACCTGCACCGCGTAGAAGCCTGCGACCTCGCCGGTCAGCACTTTGAACAGGTCTCCGTCCTCGGTCCCGGTGGCGATCAGGAAACTGTGCGACAGCACCACCGCCACCGCCGCCCACAGGCGCAGAGTGTCGAAATTGCGGTATCGCCCGGTGTCGGACACGACGCCGGACCTCCCCCTGCCAACGGCGGGGGGCCGCACTACTTGGCGCCTCGTTTGGGCCTTGCCGTGGCGCGGCCCGTTGCGATTTCAGGTCTTGAGGCCCTTGCGGGTCGGGCGTGCGGGCGCCCCAGGGGGGCGCGAACAGAAACACTCATCAGAAAATCCGGACACGGGAAATTCCGACGAGCGTGCGCCCGAATATCCGGGCTGGCAAGTTTTTTGACGCAGGGTGTCGTTGCGTCACCCGGATGGCCCGGAAACCGGGCGCCGCCTCAGCCGCGCGGGCCGATCAACGTTTCGATCCGGCCCAGCCCCGCGATTTCGACCACGCAGATGTCCCCGGGCGCCAGCGCGCCCACGCCCGCGGGCGTCCCGGTCATGATCAGGTCGCCGGGG
This sequence comes from Antarctobacter albus, assembly GCF_900101505.1. Taxonomy (GTDB): domain Bacteria; phylum Pseudomonadota; class Alphaproteobacteria; order Rhodobacterales; family Rhodobacteraceae; genus Antarctobacter; species Antarctobacter albus. The sequence goes on along the minus strand of NZ_FMZI01000016.1, from coordinate 42,695 downwards.
GCCAGTTTCATCGAGTGCGACAGGATCGAGATCACCTCGGGCACGGTCCAGATCATCTCGGCCAGGTCGCCGTCCTGGCGCGTCTCGCCGTTGACGGTCAGCCGGATCGCCCCCTTGTCCGGATGGCCGACCGAGGCCACCGGATGCACCGGGCCGACCACGGCGGAGGCATCGAAATCCTTGGCCCAGTCCCAGGGCCGCCCCTGTTTCTTGGCCTCGGCCTGCAGGTCGCGCCGGGTCAGGTCGTTGCCCACGGCATAGCCCCAGACATGGGACAGCGCGTCCGCCTCGGCGATGTCGCGCCCGCCCGTGCCGATGGCCACCACCATTTCCGCCTCGTGGTGAAAATCGCCGGTCTCGGGCGGATAGGGCACGGTCGCGCCGCTGTCGACCAATGCGCCCGCGTGCTTGGTGAAGAAGAACGGCGGATCGCGGTCCGGGTCCTTGCCCATCTCGCGCACATGGGCGGCATAGTTGCGCCCGACGCAAAAGATCCGGCGCACCGGGAAACGCGCCGCGCTGCCTGCGACGGCGGCACCGGCCTGCGGTGCGGGCGGGAAAACGTAATCCATGTCAACTGTCCTCGTGTTTGGGAAGGCCGGGCTCAGCCATAGGATTCCGGGCCGATCCACTGCTCTGCCGAATAGCGCGACCCATGCGCCCAGCCCAGCGGCAGGCGGCGCTCGATTTCGGCCTTGAGGTCGTCGCCCAGCATCATCGAGGCCCCGCGCACCAGTTCGTGCAGGTGCCCCGGGCTGCGGGTGCCGGGGATCGCGTGCACCGTCCGCCCCTGCGACAACACCCAGGCGATGGCCAGCGTCGCCGTGGCGTAACCCGCCTCTGCGGCCAGGTCGCGCAAGCCTTGGCTGGCGGCGATGTTGCGTTCCAGGTTGCCGCCGATGAAGCGCGGATTGACCTTGAGGAACCCCGCCGCCGCCACCCGTTCCGGCGTCGGCGGCGTATCGGACAAGAGCGCCCGGCCCACCGGCGAAAAGGCAACCAGCGCGGTGCCCAGCTCTTCGCAGGCCTGCAACAGGCCCATCTCGGGCAGGCGCGTCTGCAGTGAATACTCCGATTGCACGGCGGCCACCGGATGCACGGCGGCGGCGCGGCGCAGGCTGGTGGGGGCGATCTCGGAATAGCCGAAAGAGGCGATCTTGCCCTTGCGGATCAGCGCCGCCAGCGACTCCGTCACCTCCTCGATCTCGATCCGGGGATCGCGGCGATGGACGTAAAACAGGTCGACCCGCTCCAGCCCCAGCCGTTGCAGGCTCTTGTCCAGCTCCGCCTCAAGGTGGGCGGCGGTATTGTCGAAAATGCGCGCGCCCGTGTCCGGGTCGCGGGTGATCCCGGCCTTGGTGGCGATGCGGAACGGGGTGCCGCCCTTGCCCGCGTAGCGTTTCAGGAAGCTGCCGATGATCTCTTCGGATTTGCCCATGCCATAGACGTTCGAGGTGTCGATGTGATCGACCCCGGCGTCCAGCGCCGCATCCAGCACCGCGTGGCTCTCGTCCTCGCTCACCGCGCCGTAAAAACCCGCAAAGGACATCGCCCCGATGCCCAGCGCCGATACCTCCGGCCCACCCTGTCCTAGTGCCCGTCTCAGCATGTCCTGCCCCCTCTTGCCGACGGGCGCAGAGTGGCGCCCGCCTCCCGCATTGGCAAGTCCCGGCCTCAGGCCCCCAGCCAGGCCTTGTAGTCGCTGACCAGCAGGTGCAGCGGCGCCTCGTCCTCCTCGATGTCGGAAAAGCGCCCGATCGGTTCGCGAAAGATGTTGTCGGTCTCGTCGTCGTTCACGGTGCTGACCTCGCCGATCAGCACGTCGCCGCCCTCGCCCCAGAAGGCGTGCCAGTCGCCGGGCCGCAGGGTCACGCTTTCGCCCGGCGCCAGTTGCAGCTTTTCGCCCGCCACATAGTCGTGCACGATCCCGTCACACATCACGGTGCCGCCGCGATCCTCGGCAAAATTGCCCTGGTCGTCAGATCCGTACAGCTCCACCACCAGCGTCGCGCCACCCCGGTTGATGATGTCCTCGGCCTTGATGACATGGGTGTGCATCGGCGAAAGCTGGTCCTGTTTCGAGATCAGCAGCTTTTCCGCGTAGCACATCCCCCGCCCCGAGGTCAGGTCCGACAGCAGCCCGTTGCGCAGGGTGAACAGGAACAGCCCCATCTCGTCATAGCGCCCGGCGCCATAGTCGGTGATGTCCCAACCACAACGAGAGTCGATGACATGCCGCGCCGCGCCCGCCTGCGCCACGAAGGCCTCTGGCGACCATTGCGCAAAGGGCGGCAGGGTGAACCCGTGGCGACGGATCATCTCGTCCGCCTCCGTCATGATGGCGTTTATGCGCGAGCGTTTCATGCCCTGCCCTCCGTTAGCGATAGCGGTCTTCCACAGCTATCCGCCTCCGGCCGCGCCCCGTCAACCGTCAAACCGAAACAGCCCCCCGGCCTGTCACTTTGACCATTGCCCCGCATTGGCGAACCTGTCACACACAGAACCGTGACCGGTCCCGGAAAGGCGACTTTCCGGGGGAAAGAGGGAATGCCGTGCGGCGCATCCGCGCCAATCCGGCAACTGCCCCCGCAACTGTAAGCGGAGAGCCGGGCCAAGACGCCACTGGAGCAATCCGGGAAGGCAGGCCCAGGCAAAGACCCGCGAGTCAGGAGACCTGCCGGACACCCGCGGCCCAGATGGCCACGGCTCCACCGGACGTCGGGGTGAGCGTCTGGCCTGTGTCCTGTCCGGACCCCGGCCGCCTTGTCCCACGTCTCCACCGCATTGCGCCGGGGATGGCGCAGACTGGACAAGGACGATATCAGTGACTTTTTTTGCCCCCGGAAAACAGGCCCTTGTTGGCGCGCTCCTGGCGTTGCCCACGGCGGCACCCGCGCATTTCCTGCTGGAATACACCACCGACGCGATGATCGACCGTCCCGGTGAGGTGCCGGTCAAGCTGGTGTTCTGGCACCCCTTCGAAAACGGCCATGTCATGGACCTGGAGCGCCCGCAGGAGTTCTATGTCATTCATCGCGGCGAAAAGACCGACCTGATGGACACGCTGCAACCGATCACCTTTACCGGCGCCAGCAATTCCGCCGCCGCCTTCCTGGGTTCGGTCCCGGTGAAACGCTCTGGCGACTATGTGCTGGTGACGGTGCCACAGCCCTATTTCGAGGAATCCGAGGACAAGTACATCCAGCAGTTCACCAAGTCCGTGCTGAACCGCAACACGCTGCCGACCGACTGGATGGCGCCCGTGGGCCTGCCCACCGAGATCCTGCCCCTGAACAAGCCCTACAACATCATCGCCGGGTCCACCTTCACCGGGCAGGTGCTGGCCAATGGTGAACCCGTCGCCGGCGCGGAAATCGAGATCGAGTACATGGCGGCCGAACCGGACATGGACGGATCCGCCGCCACCGCCCCCGTGGCCAGCCCGCCGCCCGGAGGGGCCGTCGTGGCGATCTCGGACGCCAACGGCTATTTCACCTTCGGCATCCCCAAGGCCGGGTACTGGGGCTTTGCCGCCCTCGGGTCCGGTCCGGCGACCGAGCATGAGGGCAAGGAGCTGAGCCAGGACGCAGTCCTCTGGATCCGCGCCTGGGAACTGGAGTAACCCAAGATGCACATCGTCGACGGAGCCCTCTCGAACCCGGTCGTCATCGGCGGCGCCGTGGCGGCGGCGGGCGGCATTGCCCTGGGTCTGCGCGCCCTGCCGCTGGACCGTATCCCGGCGGCAGGCGTGCTCTCGGCCAGTTTCTTCGTGACCTCGCTGATCCATGTGCCCGTGGGTCCGTCGTCGGTGCATCTCATCCTCAACGGTCTGGCCGGGTTGATCCTCGGCTGGGCCGCCTTCCCGGCGCTTTTCGTCGGCCTGGTGCTGCAGGCGGTCTTTTTCGGCTTTGGCGGGCTGACCGTGCTGGGGGTGAACACCGTCAATATCGCCCTTGCGGCGGTCCTCGTCGGGCTGGTCTTCCGCCCGCTGATCCTGCGCGGCGGTCCTGTCGGGGCGGCGATCTGGGGCGGCATCGGCGGCGCCTGCGCCACCGCCCTGACGACGCTCTTCGTCGCCCTCTCGCTGATGTTCTCGGGCGACGAATTCCTCGCCGTCGCGCACCTTGTCTTTGTCGCCCACCTGCCGATCATGGTCATCGAAGGGCTACTCACCGGCTTTGCGGTCCTGCTGGCGCGCAAGGTCAAACCCGATCTCTTCCTGTCGATGAAGGAGGCCGAGGCATGATCCGGCTGGCGCTGCTCCTGTGCCTGCTGGCCCTGCCCGTCCCGGCACTGGCACACAAGGTCATCGCCGCGGTCTTCCCCTCGGGCAGCGCCATCGAGGGCGAAATCGGCTTTTCCAACGGCGACATGGCCACCGACCAGCCGGTCGAGGTCTATGGCCCCGACGGCACGCTGCTGGGCGAGACCGTGACCGACGCCGACGGGTTTTTCATCTACACGCCGACCGAACCCGTCGCCCATACCTTCCGCTCGGACCTCGGCGCCGGGCACCTGGCCAATGTCACCATGCCCGCCGAAGAGGTCGCCCGCATCCTGGGTGTCGCCGCGCCCGAACCCGCAGCGCCCGCCCCCACGACGGCGCCCGCGGCCCCCGGCCTCGCGCTGTCGGATGCCGACCGGGCCGAGATTGCCCGCATCGTCCGAGACGAGATGCGCCCCCTGCGCCGCGAGATCGCCGCCTACCGCGAAAAGAACGACCTGCAGACCATCCTCGGCGGCATGGGCTATATCCTCGGGCTCTTCGGGCTGGGCTTCTACATCGCCGCCCGGCGCCAGCTCAAATCGCAGGCCGGGGCGTGACGCATATCCTGTCGAACACCAGCGCCGCCCTGCCCGGTGACGGCCCCCGGCGCGGCCCCGGCCCCATCGCCGCACTGGACCCGCGCGTGCGCATCCTGTCCGCCATCGCCTATGGCGTCTTCGTGGTGGCGCTGGACAACCTGGTCGCGCTGACCGCCGCGCTGGCGCTGTCCCTGACCCTTCTGGCGCTATCGCGCCTGCCCCCGGCAAGGACGCTGAAACGTGTCGCGATGGTCGACGGCTTCATCCTCTTCATGCTGCTGCTCCTGCCCTTCACCGTGCCCGGCGACCCGATCTTCACCCTCTGGGGCTATCCTGCCTCCTGGCAGGGGTTTGCCCGCGCCATCCAGATCGGCCTGACCGCCAATGCCGTGGTCCTCGCCCTCATCACCCTCGTCGGCACGATGGAGCCGGTCACGCTGGGCCACGCGCTCTACCGCCTGAAGACGCCGGAAACCCTGGTGCACCTGATGATGTTCACCATCCGCTACGTCGAGGTGCTGCGCCAGGAATACCTGCGCCTGCGCGCCGCGATGAAGGTGCGCGGCTTTCGTCCCGGCACCAACTGGCACAGCTACCGCAGCTTCGGCTACCTGGTCGGGATGATGATGGTGCGCGCCATCGAGCGTTCCGAACGCCTGTTGGGCGCCATGAAATGCCGTGGATTCTCGGGCCGGATCGTGCTTTTGCAAGAGTTCCGCTGTACCCGTGCCGACGCGCTCTTTGCGCTGGTTCTCTTCGGCGCCTTCGCCCTGCTGCTGACACTGGAATTGACGCTGCGATGATCGAACTGGACGATCTGCACTTTGCCTATCCCGGCCAGCCCCCGGTGCTGAACGGCGCCTCGATGCGCCTTGGCCCCGGCGAGCGGCTGTCCTTGACCGGCCCCAACGGCGCCGGCAAGTCGACGCTTCTGCGGATGATCCTCGGGCTGCAACGGCCCACCTCAGGCACCGTGACCATCTTCGACCAGGCCCGCAGCCGCGAAAAGGACTTCCACGAGGTCCGCCGCCGCATCGGGCTGGTGTTCCAGGACCCCGACGATCAGCTGTTCTGTCCCACCGTGGCCGAGGACGTGGCCTTTGGCCCCCTGAACCTGGGCAAGAGCCGGGACGAGGCGCTGGCCGTGGTCGAACAGACCCTCATGGTGCTCGACCTGCTGCACCTGCGCGACCGTGTCACGCACAAGCTGTCGGGCGGCGAGAAGCGCCTCGTGACCCTCGCCACGGTCCTCGCCATGTCGCCCGAGGTGCTGCTGCTGGACGAACCGACCAACGCGCTCGACCCGGAAAACCAGGCCCGCCTGACCGAGATCATCGACGCCCTGCCGCTGCCGATCCTGCTGGTGTCACACGACCCGGCGTTTCGGGAGAGGATCGCGCCCTGCGCGCTGGAGTTGCGGGAGGGGCGGCTGGTGGGGGTCTAGGCACGGTCCACCCCGCCGCGCTAATTCTTGCGGACCGTGACGCGACAGCCATTCGAAACGCTGATACTCAGTGACCGGCCATCCTTGGACAAGGTGCCACTGGCGGTATTGGTGACCCAACCAAAGGTCTCCGTGGCCGAGTAGCTGCGCCCGTTCAGACTGCCTCGCGTTGTCCCGCTGCCCGATGTGCCGCTGATCGTCCCGGTAAAGGCATTGCCCCCCGCCGACCGATAGGTGGTGGTCCCGGAGGCCACACCCAGCGGACAGGTTGCAGACCAGCTCCATGTCCCGACCATCGAATAAACCGGTGCAGGAGGCGCGGACTGCCCCGGTTCCCGAGGTGTGTCCGCCTCCGGTGCAGGGGCCGCGACCACCTGTTTGCAGACGGTGCCCGACCGCACCTTGATGGCCTCCAGCGCCTGCGCCGTCCCAAGATCGCCAGCCTCGAGCGCAACATCCGTCGCGACAAGAAACCGGCGGAATGCCTCGCGGGTCCGTGGCCCCGTGATCCCGTCCGGCGTGCCCGCATCACAGCCCAGCCTGTTCAGATGCGATTGCGTCTGGCGCAGGATGTCGCGCGCGTCCACCGGCTCTGCAACCGGCGCCGGGTCGGCGGGCTCAACCGGTTTCGCCTGCACCGCAACGGCTTGTTCCGCCTTTTCCGCGCGCAGCTTCGCCAGCTCGGCCAGCGCCGCTTCCAACGCCCGTTCAGCGTCCCTTTCGGCGTCCGCCTTGGCTGGCGGCGCCTTGGCGACCGCCTTCAACACCTTCGACTGAGCCAATATCTCCGCCATCGGCACGGCGAAATTCACATCCCCCGCACGGCTCCCGGCGTGATGCAGCCCGATCACCTTCTGCGACCCTGCGTCGATCACCGGAGAACCGGAATTCCCCGGCAGCGTATCGCAGGTGTGCCGCAGCCTATGTCCGGCCAGGGCCGGACTGTCCGCCTGGCATTTCTCGCGGCTGATCCGCTGCGCCTCGCCCATCGGGTGCCCGATCACCCAGAAGGGATCGCGGTCATTGGGAACCGCCGCCGAAAGCTCCAGCGCGCCGAACTCGGCATTGGCATCGCCCAGCACCTGCAGCACCGTGTAGTCCAGCGCCTCGCTGGTCTCCAGCGGCACCGGGTTGACGTGAAAGCTCTTGACCCCCGCCTCGATCCCGTCGCGCAGGAAACCGGCGTGGAACTGCACCGCCGCGATACTGGTTGCGCCCTTCTCCACCATCCTGGGATGTTTCAGGATACCCGGCACGCAATGGTGATTGGTCACCAGCTTGTTGCCCTCGACAAGAAAGGCGGTGCAGGGCGCATGGCCGACATTGGTCAGGATCTGCAACATCCCCACCGCGCGGCCCGTGCGCGCAAAGATCGACCTGTCGCCATAGCTGGACACGAACTCGTTGTTGTAGGACCCCACCTGCGCCTCAAGCTGGACGTCCAGCATCGACTCGTTGCGCGGTGCCACCACCTGCCCGAAGGTCTCGGGCGGGAACAGCATCAGGTCCTGCGCCGGGGCCGCGCCGGCAATTGAGATGAACGAAACAGCAGCGGCAAGGCGGGCAATAGACACGGACGAACGTCCTTCGGCAGGGGAAAATCCGCCTGCAGTCTAACAGGACTTTCCCGGCAACCGAGTCCGGATTTCCCGGAGCGGTCCGCGACGGTCACGGCAATGGGTTAACGATCCCTTGCCGCTTTGTACAAAATGCTGATTTCGACGTACGTTTTGTACAAAACGTACAAGATCCGGGGCCTCAGCCCCGCTCGTCTTTCCGCATCAGGTAGGTGTCCATGATCCAGCCGTGCCGCGCCCGCGCCTCGGCTCGCGTGGCCACGATCCGGGCGGATGTTTCCGCCAGAGGACCGGCCTCCAGCACCTGTTCCGGCATCCCCAGAAAGCCGCCCCACCAGATCGAAATCCTTTTTGGATCAATCTGTTGAAAGGAACACTCACCATCCAGCATGACCACCACGGTCTCTGCCCCCGCGGGCCAGCCGTGATCACGCAGACGTCGTCCGGTCGTGACCATGACCGCCCCATTGACCGTGTTGAACGGGATCGCATGGGCGGCCGTCAGCGCCTGAAGCGCCGTAACCCCCGGAAAAACCTTGACTTTCACCTCGCCGCTCAGCCGTTCCGCAATCCGCAACGTGCTGTCGTACAACCCCGGATCGCCCCAGACCAGCAGCGCCACGGGCCCTTCGGGCGCGCCGTCCAGCGCCGCAATCCAGCGGTCGGCAATGGCGTCGTGCCAGCGCGCCACCCGCTCCTGGTAGGGCAGGTTCTCATCCCGAACCGGCATGTCAAAGGGCACAACCTGTGCCACCGCGCCCGCGCGCCGCAATATCTCGTGGCGCACCTCGGCCAGGTCCTCCTTGGCCACGCCCTTGCGCGGGATCAGGACCGTCGCGGCCTCGCGCAATGCGCGCTGGCCCTGCAAGGTCAGATGGTCCGGGTTGCCTGTCCCGATCCCGACCAGCCAGAGCTCAGTCAAACCCCACCCCCAATTCGGCCATCGGCCCGTACAGGATCAGCGCCGGTTTGGTCCCGATCTCGCCCGCCAGTCGCGCCGACAGACCCGCCACCGTGTCCCTGTGCAGGCTCTGCTCGGAGGTACAGACCGCCTCGGCCAGGATGGCCGGGGTCGTCCCTGGCAAGCCATTGGAAATCAAGGCTTCTGCCAGTTTCGGAAAGGTCCGCTTGCCCATGAAGACCACGGTCATGGCGCCCGGATCGGCCAGCGCCTTGAGGTCCAGGTCCGGGGGCAACGCGCCGCTGGCATCATGCCCGGTGACGAATTGCACCCGCCGCGCCGTCAGCCGCCGGGTCAGGGGAATGCCACAGGCCGCCGCCGCCGCCACGGCAGAGGGAATGCCGGGGATGATCTCATAGTCGATGCCCGCCGCGCGCAGCGCCACCTGTTCTTCCTCAAGCCGCCCGAACAGCCCGGAATCCCCTGATTTCAAACGGACAATCCGCCCGCCCTCCTGCGCGTACTCCACCAGCAACTGGCTGACATGGTTCTGCTTGGGCGAGGGCCGCCCGGCCCGTTTGCCCACGCCGATCAGGTCAGCACCTGGGCGAACATGGGTCAGGATCGGCCCAGAGGACAGGTCATCGAAGAGCACCGCATCGGCGCGCTTCAGCCGGTCCACGGCCTTGAGCGTCAGAAGCTCGGGATCGCCCGGCCCGCTGCCCACGAAACTGACGAAACCGCTCATGCCGGAACCTCCGCCGTGATCAGGTGAAAGAAGGTGCCGGTGACATGCCCCTTGCGAGAGCCGGTCTCTGGCACCGGGTTGCCATCCGCATCCGCGACCGCCGCCAGCGGCGCGTCGGGTTGGTCGAGGATAGTGGAATAGTGGAATTCATGCCCGCGCAGGGCTGTCCCCGGCGCAAAGCCCGTCATCTCCGCCTCCAGCACCGCGCGGCGATATCCCAGGTGGAACTTGCGCTTTTCATACGAGGTGACCAGCCCCAAAAGGCCCGCCATCCGGTGCGAAACGCCCTCTTTGTCCACCAATGCTGCGCCAAGCGCCATGTATCCACCGCATTCGCCATGCACGGGCCGCGTCTCGGCAAAACTCCGCAATCCCGCTCGGAAACGCTCCGCCGCGGCCAGCCGCCCGGCGTGCAATTCGGGGTAGCCGCCGGGCAACCAGACCATGTCGGCGCTGTCATCGGGCGCCTCGTCCGCGAGCGGCGAAAACGGCAGGATCTCGGCTCCTGCCGCGCGCCATCCTTCCAGCAAATGCGGATAGGTAAAGGAAAACGCCGCGTCCCGGGCCAGCGCGATCCGCTGCGCCGGGGGGCGGGGCAAGTCGGATGCGGCTGGCGGGCGGGCCGCTGCCGGGCGCAGCCCGGTGGCCGGGGCGTCCGACCGCCCATCCGCCACCGCCCGGATCGCGGCAAGGTCCACGTGATCACGCAGGAAATCGGCATAGCCCGCGATCGCCGCCTCAAGGTCGGGGTGCTCGACCGCCTGGATCAGGCCCAGGTGGCGTTCCGGCAGGGTCAGGTCACCGCGCCGGGGCAGCACGCCCAGGACCTTGATTCCCGCCTTCTCCATGCCCAGCCGCGTCAGCCGTTCATGCCGGGGCGAGGCGCAGCGGTTCAGGATCACCCCCGCAAAGGGCAGGTCGGGCATGTAATCACGGAATCCCATCGCCGTGGCCGCTGCCGATTGCGCCTGTCCACCCACATCGACGACCAACACGACGGGCCAGCCCATGCGCCGCGCCGTCTCCGCCGAAGAGCCGAAGCCCGACTGCCCGCGCGTCGCCACACCGTCATAAAGCCCCATCGACCCTTCGCCGATGCAGATATCCGCGCCACCCGCCTGCGCCGCGACCGCATCCAGCAAGCCACCGTCCATCGCCCAGGTATCCAGGTTGAACGACGCCCGCCCGCTGGCCGCGAGGTGAAAGGCCGGGTCGATGTAATCGGGGCCGGACTTGAAGGGCTGCACAGACAGCCCCTCGTCGCGCAAGGCCCGCAGCAGTCCCAGCATGACGGTGGTCTTGCCGGTGCCCGAGGCGGGGGCCGAGATCATCAGGCCGGGGGGAAGATCAGTCATCGCCATGTTGCCACTCCGCCCAGGGGCTATCGGCGCTCTGCGGCCGGTAGCGCCTGTCATAATCCGCCGCATAGAGCCGGCTTTCCGCACGCGGCCCCTCGCCCAGCGCTGCGCCTACAAGGATCAGCGCCGTGCGCGAGATCCCGTCGTCCACCGCCTCTGTCAGCGTGCCCAGCGTGCAGCGGATCACCCGCTGGTCGGGCCAGCTGGCGCGATAGACCACGGCCACGGGACAATCGGCGCCATAGCCGGGCAGCAGGTCGGCCTGAACCTTTTCCAGTTGCCCCACCGACAGGTGCAGCGCCAGCGTCGCACCCGTGCGGGCGAAATTCGCGAGGCTCTCGCCCTCGGGCATGGGCGAGGCGCGGCCTTGCGTGCGCGTCAAGACAACGGATTGCGCCAGTTCCGGCACCGTCAGCTCCACCGCCAGAGCTGCCGCCGCCGCCGAGAAAGAAGGCACGCCCGGCGTCACGTCATAGGGAATGCCCAGAGCGTCCAGCCGCCGCAGCTGTTCACCCATCGCCGACCAGACCGACAGGTCGCCGGAGTGCAGCCGCGCCACGTCCATGCCCTCGGCATGGGCCGCGGCGATTTCCGCGACGATGGCGTCAAGATCCATCGGCGCCGTGTTCACGATCTTCGCATCCGGCGGGCAATGCGCCAGCACCGCCTCGGGCACCAAAGATCCGGCGTAAAGACAGACCGGACAGGCGGCGATCAGGTCGCGCCCGCGCAGGGTCAAAAGGTCCGCTGCCCCCGGTCCTGCCCCGATGAAATGAACTGTCATGCGCCCTCTCCTTCTGCCAGCGCGCAGGTCGCCATTCGGTCCTCTGACACGACCCGTGTCACGATCAGCCGCGCCCCCGGCCCCGCCGCCGCCAGTGCCGCCGCCTCGGCAAGGCTGCCGGTCTGGCGCGCCGCCGTGCTGGCCACCGATTGCGTTCTCACCTCCTGCGCCGAGAGCGTGGCGGCGTCAATCCCGATCACCGGCAGCCCCATCTGGCGTGCGAAGGCCATGAATACTGGCGTTTCCGCCTTGTCCGCAGCGGTGGCAAGCGCCGAGACCGTCTGCCCCGATCCAGCCCCGTCCAATGCATCGGCCAGGCCCTGCACCGAGACCGCGCCACGAAATCCGAACCCCGCGACGATCACAACGTCACGCTCCATTGCACCACCGGGTAGGCGGCTTTCCATCCCCGGCGCGGGCCAAGGGCCGCCGCCTGCGCCAGTTCGATCCGCAACAGGTCGCCGCCCCGCGCCGCATGGGCCGCGATCAACTGCGCCTCGCTTTCCAGCGTCACCGCGTTGGCCACCAATCGCGTTCCGCCGGGCAGGTGCGAAAACAACCAGTCCAGCAGGTCCCCGCTCAATCCCCCGCCGACAAAGACCACGTCCGGCGCGTCCAACCCCGCCAGGGCCTCCGGCGCGCGGCCTTCGACCACCTGCAAGCGGTCCACGCCCAGCGCTGCCGCATTGGCGCGGATCAGCGCAATCCGGTCCGCGCGCGGCTCGATGGCGACGGCTTGGGTCGTCGGATGGCTCAGCAGCCACTCGATCCCGATGCTGCCAGAGCCTCCGCCGATGTCCCAAAGCCGTTCCCCCGGTTTGGGCGCCAGCGCCGACAGGGTCAGCGCCCGCATCGGGCGCTTGGTCATCACGCCGTCGCTGTCGAAAAAACCGTCGTCGATGCCCGAGGTACAGGGCAGCACGGCCCCTTCGCCCGCGATCTCGACCGCCACGACAACGGGGTGCGAGAACACCCCGGACGCCGCACCTGCCAGCATCTCGGTCACGCGTTCCCGCGGACCTCCCAGCGCCTCCATCACCCAAAGCCGCGAGGCGCCGAATCCAAGCCCGGCAAGGTATCCGCCCAGGTCCGCCACGGCGTCGCCATCGCGCAGGGTGAGGATCATCCGCACGCCAGGGGCCAGGTAAGATCGCAACCGCGTCAAGGGCGCCGCGTGGTGCCCGAGGCACAGCACCTTGTCCATGGCCCAGCCCAGCCGCGCCGCCACAAGCGAGAAACAGGACACCCCCGGCAAGGCCTGCCACTCCCCGGGCTCGAACCGCCGCGCGATCACGCTGCCCGCGCCGAACCAGAAGGGATCCCCCGAGGCCAGCACCGCCACCTGACGGCCCCTGTACCCTTCCAACAGATCCAGCCCATCGGCAAAAGGCACCGGCCATTCCACGCGCTCCGCGCCCATGTCCGGCAGCAAGGCCAGGTGACGCGGTGGCCCCATGATGATTTCGGCCCGTTCCAGTGCGGCACGGCTTGCAGGGGACAGCCCCTCCGGTCCATCTTCGCCCAGACCGATGATCACCAGCCAGGGAGCGCCCTCAGACATGACCCCGAACCTCCTGATCCTGGGCGGCACGACAGAGGCCACGGCGCTGGCCAACCTGATGGCGGAACGCGGGCTTCGGGGCACCGTCAGCTTTGCGGGACGGGTCGACCGCCCGCGCCGCCAGCCCTTGCCGCAGCGGGTCGGCGGATTCGGCGGCATCGAGGGGCTTGCAAGGTACATCCGCGACACCGGCATCACGCACCTGGTCGACGCCACCCACCCCTTTGCCGCGCAGATGAGCGCGAACGCGGTGCACGCGGCCCAACAGGCGGGTATCCCCATGCTGGCCCTGACCCGGCCCGCCTGGCAGCCGCAGGCCGGCGACCGCTGGCGCCACGTGCCGGACATTGCCGGGGCGGTCGCCGCGCTGGACACGACGCCCCGCCGCGTCATGCTGGCCGTGGGCCGGATGCACCTGGACGAGTTTGCCCCCAACCCGCAGCATTTCTACCTGCTGCGGCTGGTCGATCCGCCGAAAACCTCGCCGCCCTTTGCCGAATACCATGTCATCGTGGATCGTGGGCCGTTCACCCCCGATGGCGACCGCGCGCTGATGCAGGAACACGGAATTGACCTGGTGGTGTCGAAGAACGCGGGCGGCAGCGGCGCCTCGGCAAAGCTCGACGCCGCGCGCGCCTTGAACATCCCCGTCGTGATGATCGACCGCCCCGCCCTGCCGGACAGGCACGAGGTCGCGACGCCGACAGAGGTGCTCGACTGGTTGGCTCATGCCGGGACGGACCTGGGAGTGTAGACCCAAGGCGCGCCGTCCCGCTCGATCACCCGCGTCAGGGACGAGCCGACAAGGACGACGGTGCGCATGTCGGCCATTTCGGGCGTGGCATCGCTCAGGCGGACCACCCGCAGCTCTTCCTCGGGCGTCGACACGGCGCGGGCAAAGATGATCACCCGCTCCGGTTCGCAGGCTTCGCGCAACACGTCCAAGGCACGGCCAAAGCCCTCGGGACGGGACTTGGACCGGGGATTGTAAAACCCCATCGCAAAATCCGCCTCTGCCGCCAGCCGCAGGCGTTTCTCGATCAACGCCCAGGGTTTGAGGTTGTCGCTAAGGTTGATGGCGCAGAAATCATGGCCCAGGGGCGCACCCGCCTTGGCCGCCGCCGCAAGCATCGCGGTGATGCCGGGCAGCACGCGGATCTCCAGCGCGCGCCAGGCGTCCGGCCCGGCCTCCACCGCCTCGAACACCGCCGAGGCCATGGCAAAGACTCCCGGATCGCCAGAGGACACCACGACCACCCGTCGCCCCTCTGCCGCCATTTCCAGTGCATGGCGCGCGCGGTCCAGTTCCACGCGGTTGTCGCTTTCGTGCAGGCGCAGCCCGTCGCGCGGCGCGATGCGGCGCACGTAGGGAATATAGCCGACGATATCGGTCGCCTCCTGCACGGCCGCCGACACTTCGGGGGTCACCAACGCTTCGTCCCCCGGGCCAAGCCCGGCAATCACGACCCAGCCGCTCATGGCCGCCGCCCCTGACCATGCACGATGACGATGGAAAAATAGGGCGACACGCGGTCATCCGCCTCGACCAGCGGCATGACGGTCTGGCCCTCCATGCTGGCGTATTCCACCAACCAGGCGCGGTCCATCTTGCCCGCCGCCTGCAGCGCCTCGCGGATCTTGGGCAGGTTGCGCCCGATCTTCATCACCACCAGCGCATCCGCATCCAGCGCCCCGCGCGTCAGTTCCGCCAGGGGCAGCGTCCCCATCAGCACGGACAGGATGTCATCGCCCCAGGTGACCGGCGCGCCGGTCGCCGTCCAGGCCGCCGACATGCCGGTAATCGCGGGCACCACATGCACCGGCACGTCGTCCTTGAGCCGGGTATAGAGATGCATGAAAGAACCGTAGAAGAAGGGGTCTCCTTCACAGAGCACCACCACGTCCTCACCCGCCGCGACCAGCGCCTTCAGATGCGCGACGCAATCGGCGTAGAAGGCCGCGAGGATCTGGTTGTAGCGCGGGTCGGACAGCGGAATCTCGGTCGTGACCGGGTATTCCATCGGGAATTCCACCGCATCCTCGCGCAGCATTCCGTCGACGATCCCGCGTGCGCGGCCTGACCGCCCCGCCTTGCGGAAAAAGGCCACGTGCCGCGCGTTGCGGACCAGACGATCGGCGCGCACGCTCATCAGCTCGGGGTCGCCGGGGCCCAGCCCGACGCCGAAAACCGTCCCGCCCCTCATTCCGCGCGGCTCGCGATGGCGTTGATCGCCGCGACGGTGATGGCGCTGCCACCCAGCCGCCCCTCGACGATCAGCGAGGGCACCGGCTGTGCCTCCCACAAGGCATCCTTGCTTTCGCGCGCGCCGACAAAACCGACCGGGCAGCCGATGATCGCCGCCGGGCGCGGGCACTCCGGGTCCTCGAGCATTTCCAGCAGGTGAAACAGCGCCGTTGGCGCGTTGCCGATGGCCACCAGCGCCCCTTCCAGCCGGGGGCGCCACAGTTCCAGCGCCGCCGCCGAGCGCGTCGTGCCCAGTTGCGCCGCCAGTTGCGGCACTTCAGGCTCGCGCAGGGTGCAGATCACGTCATTGCCCGCAGGCAGACGTTTGCGCGTCACCCCCTCGGACACCATGAAGGCATCGCAAAAGATCGGCGCGCCCGCCTCCAGCGCCGTCCGCGCCGCCGCGACCATGCCGGGCGAGACCTTCACGTCGCGTTCCAGCCCCACCAGTCCGGCGGCATGGATCATGCGCACCACCACCTGTTCCTCGTCGCGGGCAAAGCGGTCCAGCTCTGCCTCGGCTCGGATTGTGGCAAAGCTCTCCTTGTAGATGGCCGCGCCGTCTTTTTCGTATGTATAGGGCATTGAGTTCAGGGCCTGATGAGTTCGTTGATGTCCGAAGGGGTCAGCCCGCGGCGGTGCGGCTCATCCCACGGCGCCCCCGGCATGACAAGATCGAATGCGCCGCCGCGCCCCACCAGGGTGCGGTCGGCATCGCGCGGAAAGGCACAGCCCTTGGCGCAGCCCGAGACGTGCCAGCGCTGGCCCTCGGGCACATGCGGGGCAAGGGCGCGGGCCAGGTCGCGGGTGGCGACGCTGGCCTGCGGGCAGCCGGGCGCGCCGGTGCAGGCCTCGATCCGGCGGATCGGGTCGCGCGGCGCTGTGACGAGATCCTCGTGCGCGTCCAGCGTGGGTATGCCGGGCAGGTAGAGCATCCGGAAAGGCGTCACGCGAAGCTGAGTGGCAGTTTCGGCGAGGTGGCGCAGGGCATGTGCAGTGAAGAGGCCAAAGGGGGCGGCCACGCAAAATCCAGAGGCCAGAGGTCCCGGCGCGGGGGCCGGGACGGGGTCATTCGGGATGGCATTGCCGCGCAAAGGGTCAGGCAGATCCGCACCCGCCGCGATGTGTCGCGCCATGCGCCCGCGCCCGTCACCCCCGACGCCACCGCTGTCGAGGAACCATGCCGCCAGGTCCAGCGCCAGCGGCGCCGCCTGCGCTTCGGTCACAAGACGCCCTGTGGCGCAGCCATCGGCGCGGACAATCAACCCGTCCTTCGCCGCTTCGATCCGGATGTCCCCACTGATCCCGTCCAGCCGCCGCTTGGGCCCCGGATCGACCACGAAGCCGAACTTCCCCGGCAAAGCCGCAAAGCGCGCCGCCTCCAGCCCAAGGTACAACGCCTCGGCAAGGCGTTCGGCCCGGCCATCGTCAAAGGGATCGAGGATCACGTTGCGGCGCGCCTCGCTCTCGGCATCGCCGGGCAAGAGGCCCAGCGCATCCAGCCGGGCGATCACCTGCGGATAGCCCGCCTCCGTGACCCCGCGCAGTTGCAGGTTGGCCCGGGCCGTGACCTCGACCACGCCGCTGCCAAGGCTCTCGGCAATCTCCGCCAGCCCCCGCGCCTGATCGGCGTCCAGCCGCGCAAGATGCGGGCGCACCCGCACCACCAGCTCGTCGCCCGACAGCATCGGGCGCCAGGCCCCAGGGCACCAGCCCTTGATCTCGGGGGCGCTCATTCCGCCGCCTCCAGCGCGGCGAGGATCGAGTTGCGCCGCGTCTGCCAGAGCCCCGCCGCGTGTAGGGCTGCAAACCGCGCCCGCATGGCCGCCAGTGCCTCGGGGTTGGCGTCCTGCAGGAACGCCGTCACCGCATCGTCGCCCAGCGTCGCGTTGTAAAAGAGGTCAAAGAGATGCCCCGGCACGACGTCCGCCAGTTGCGCGAAGGCGGCCATGTTTTCCAGCGTCGCCGCGATCTCTGCCGCCCCCCGGAACCCGTGGCGTTGCATCCCCGCCAGCCAGGCCGGGTTCGCCGCCCGCGCCTGCACCACTCGGGCGATCTCTTCGGTCAGACCGCGTGCGCGGGGCCGCGAGGGGTCGGTGTTGTCCATGTGATACAGCGCGGCCTTGCCCCCGGTCACACCCTGCGCCGCGGCAAAGCCCGCCTCGTGGCTGGCGTAATCCTCGGCCAGCAGAAGGTCGGTTTCCGGCAGATCCTGCAAGTGGACAAATGCCTCTGCCGCGCGCACCCGGTCCCGCAGGCCCTCGGCATCCCTTTCGCCCTCCCCCCGGTCGTAGGCCCAGGCCGAGGCCGCAAGCCATGCCTCGCCCGCGGCCTGCCGCGACCCGTCCGAATAGTCCCCGATCTGCGCCCCGATCCCGAGCCCGAAGGACCCCGGCGCCGGGCCAAAGACCCGCGCCCCGGCCCGCCCGACAAAGGGGTTCCAGTCGCGCGCCTCGTCCCGTTCGGAGAGCGCCTTGACCGCCTGGCCAAACAACACCGAAAGCGTCGGAAAGACATCGCGGAACAGGCCGGACACCCGCAGCGTGACGTCGATCCGGGGCCGCTCCAGCTCGGCGATGGGGATGATCTCGACCCCGCTCACCCGCTCGCTGCCCTGGTCCCAGACCGGGCGCACCCCCAGCAGGTGCAGCGCCATCGCAAATTCCTCGCCCGCCGTCCGCATGGTGGCCGATCCCCAGAGATCGACGATCAGCCCGCGCGGCCAGTCGCCCTCGTCCTGCAGATGCCGCCGCACCAGTTCCTCGCCCAGCTTGACGCCCTGCGCATAGGCACTGCGTGTCGGAACCGAGCGTGGATCGGTGGTAAACAGGTTGCGCCCGGTCGGCAGCACATCGGTCCGCCCCCGGTAAGGTGACCCCGACGGACCGGAAGCGATCCGCTTGCCATCCAGCGCGTCGATCAGCGCCCTGCGTTCCGACGCAACGGAGTCCGCCGCATCGAACCCGCCGCCCGCCACGGGCATACGGCCCCAGACGTGCAGCCCGTCGCCGAACTGGCTTTCCTTGACGTCGCAGACGAACCGGTCAATCCGGGTGATCGCCTCGGCGGTGCTGGCGCCGATCTCGAGGCCAAGGTCGCCTTCCACACCAACCGCCTGCGCCTCTGCCCGGATGTCCTGCATCAGCCGGTCGCGCCGCTTCGGGTCCAGCCCGTCAGCATTGGAAAACTCGTCCAGAAGGGATTCAAGCCGGGCCAGCCGTTCCGGAACCGCGGCCTCGCGCAAGGGCGGCGGCACATGGCCAAGCGTCACCGCGCCGATGCGGCGCTTTGCCTGCGCCGCCTCACCGGGGTCGTTGACGATGAAGGGATAGATCACCGGCATACCGCCTGTCAGCGCCTCGGGCCAGCAAGCCCCGGACAGCGCAACCGCCTTGCCCGGCAGCCATTCCAGCGTGCCATGCGCCCCGATGTGGATCAGCGCATCTGCCTGCCCCTGCAACCACAGGTAAAAGGCGACATAGGCATGGCGCGGCACGCGGGACAGGTCGTGGTAGTCGTCATCGCGCGTCTCGGGCGTGCCGCGTTCCGGCTGCAGCGCCACCAAAGCCCCGCCCCGTTCCAACACGCGGAAGGAAAAGAAACCGTCAACGCAATCCACGTCCGTCTCGGGCGCCCCCCAGGCATCGGCCAGATCCTGCTGCAACACCTCGGGCAGGCAAGCCAGCGCAGCCCGATAATCCTGCAGCGGCCAGGTCACGCGCGCGGCCCTCAGGTCATCGGCGGACACCCCCGCCTCGACACCGTGTCCCGCCGTGCGCAGGTCCTCCAGGATCGCCTCCGCCGACGCAAGTGCATCCAGCCCCACAGCATGGGCCAGGTTCCAGTCGCGCCCGGGATAGGTCGAAAGCACAAGCGCCAGCCGCCGGTCGCGCGCGGGCATGGCTGCCAGGCCGGTCCACCGCGCGACACGATCAGCCAGGGCCGCCACCTGAACCGCATCCACCGCATGGGCGACACGGGCGAATTGCAGATCCGGATCGCGCGCCAGAGGCTCCTTGAAGGACACGGCCCCGGCGAACAACCGCCCGTCAACCTCCGGCAACACCACGTGCATCGCAAGGTCGGCTGGCGACAACCCACGCTCCGCCTCGGCCCAGGCCGCACGCGAGGAGGTGGCCAGAGCAACCTGGAAAACGGGCACATCGCCCGCATCCAGCGGCGAGGCCCCCTCGGCCCCGCGCCCGGAAAAGGCGGTGGCATTGACGATGGCGACGGGGGCCAGATGCGCCACCTGCCGCGCCAGCCAACCCGAGGCGCCCGGCGTCTTCAAGGACGGGGCAAAGAGCCCAATCACGTCAAAGCCGCGGTCCCGCAAGGCCGCGCACAGCGCCTCCATCGGCGCCATATCCGCCGAGACGAGATACGAGCGATAGAAGACCAAACAGACCAGCGGCCCGGGCTTCTTCTTGGCGAAAATACCCTCGGGGGGGCTTGCCTCCGGCAAGCGGGGGGCAGACGGCCCCCCTCCGCCTTCGCCATCCCGCACAGCGGCCAGGACCGGGCAACAGACCCCGTGCTCCGGCAGCCAGGCGCCCACCTGGGGCAGCCCCTTGGCGCCACGCACCGGCCCGGCATAAAGCCCCGCCGCCAGCGCCATCTGCGCCAGCGCCGCCTGGGCCGCCACCGCGCCGCCCGCGTCGCAGAGATGGGCCAACCGCCGCAGGGTGGAGACCGGCAGAGTCGAAACCTCGTCCAGCCGCGTATCGACCCGCCCGTCACCGGGCAAAACGGCCAAAGCGATCCCCTTCGCCTGCGCCAGGGCAGCGATCTGCTGGATGCCGTAGGACCAATAGGGCACGCCGCCGATCAGGCGGATCAAGATGCCCTTGGCGCCCTCCAGCGTCTGTTCAACATAGGTGTCGACCGATAGCGGATGCTTCAGCGCCGCGATATTCGCCAGACGCAGGGAGGGCATCCGCCCCTCGCGCCCGCCGCCGCGCTCCCATCCCGCGGCAAAGGCGCCGAGGTCAGAATCCGAGAAGGACAGCACCACCAGGTCCGCCGGGCTTTGCGCCAGGTCGGTCGGGGTCTCGCTCTCTTCGAGTCCGTGGCTTTCGCGAAAGATGACGTGCATGGCACCGCTCCGGCGCGGCGGGGAGACCCCCGCCCTACTCTGCCGCCTCCGTGGCCACGCCCAGCACGGCACGGATCGCCTCGGGGTGGATGTCGTCATGTTCGGCGATCACGACAAGCCGACCCTGGCGGGCCTCGTCCGCTTTCCAGGGACGGTCGTACTGGTGCCGCACCCGTGCGCCCACCGCCTGCACCAGCAGGCGCATCGGCTTGCCGGCAACGCTGGCATAGCCCTTGACCCGCAGGATGTTCTGGCTCTTGGCCAGGTCCTCGATCCGCGCCACCAGGTCGGCGGGGGCGGACACCTCGGGAATGTCCACGACAATGGATTCGAAATCGTCGTGCTCGTGGTCATCGTGGTCGTCGTGGTGGCTGGGACGGGCGTCCATGTCGTCTTCTGCCGCCGCTTCCAGCCCCAGGATCACGCGCGGGTCGACGGCGCCCTCGGCCACCTCGATCACCGGTAGCGGACGCGGCGCCTCGGCGGCGATGATCTCCTTGGCCTTGGCCACGCCCTCGGGCCCCGCCAGATCCGGCTTGGTCAGCAGGATGATGTCGGCGCAGGAAATCTGGTCCTCGAAGACCTCCGACAGCGGCGTCTCGTGATCCAGCGAATCGTCCGCCAGCCGCTGCGCATCCACCTTTGCCACGTCTGGCGCGAACCGCCCCGAGGCCACCGCCTCGGCATCGGCCAGGGCGATCACGCCATCTACGGTGATCTTCGACCGAATATCGGGCCAGTCAAAGGCCTTGAGCAGTGGTTTCGGCAGCGCCAGGCCCGAGGTCTCGATCAGGATATGTTCCGGGCGCGGGTCCAGCGCCATCAGCGCCTCGATGGTCGGGATGAAATCATCGGCCACGGTGCAGCAGATACAGCCGTTGGCGAGTTCCATGATGTTTTCCGCCGGACAATCGGGGATGGCACAGCCCTTGAGGATCTCGCCATCGACGCCCACGTCGCCGAATTCATTGACCACCACGGCCAGACGCTTGCCGCCCGGGTTCTGCATCAGGTGGGTGATCAGCGTCGTCTTGCCCGAGCCCAGAAAGCCGGTGATCACGGTGACGGGAAGCTTGGCGAGATCGGTCATGTCTTGTCCTTTTCCGGCGCTTTGGCCTGTTCGGGCGGGATGCGCGCGATGCAATTGCGTTTGAAATGTTCGGGCCGCGCGCGCCAGGGGATCACCCCGTCACGGGCCGCATGATACAGCGCCACGCCCTCGGCCAGCAGGTCCGGATGCGACGCTTCGTGAAGGTTTCCGTAGACGTAGGTCCAGCGTTCCGCCCCGCCGCGCATGGCGACGGAACAGCCGTAGTCGCAGTTCTGAAGGCATTCCACCGGCGTCAGCGTGACCCCCTCGGGCATCTCGCGCGCCGCCAGCGCATCGTGCAGGCGCTGGCCCGGGCGTACGCCGCCCTCTGGCACCTCTTCGCCGCGCCGACACTTGACGCAGACCAGCAGTTCGACCGGCGCATGGCCCGCCCCCTGTTGCGTATCGTGATCCATTCCCGACCTCCTCCGGGGCACCCCGCCCGGGATTAAAGTTGCACCTGGGATGGCAGGTCTCCTGGCTCGCGGGTCGCGGCACCCCCGCGCCTTCCCGGCCGGTCTGGCCAGTGGCACGTTGCGAGGGCGCTCACCGCTTACAGTTGCGGGGGCAGCCGCGGGGTTTCACCGCGTTCCCTGTTGTCCTCCCCGGGTGCTCCGGGGAACCATCGTGTGGGCGGTGGTGCGACAGACGGGCGGACATGTCAATCGCGAAGCACGTTGACGGGGCGCGACACGGATGCAATTCCTGCCAGAATCGATCAACGGAGCGCGCAATGGACGAGATCACAACCCGCCACAACGAAAAGATGCGCCGCATCAAGGCCGCCCGCGACGAGATGATGAAGACCAAGACCGAGGAAAAAGGTCTGATCATGGTCCACACCGGCAAGGGCAAGGGCAAGAGTTCGGCCGGGTTCGGGATGATCATGCGCTGCATCGCGCATGGCATGCCCTGCGCGGTGGTCCAGTTCATCAAGGGCAACTGGGACACCGGCGAAAAGACCTTTCTCCGTGAACGCTTTGCCGATGAATGCCGGTTCTTCGTGTCCGGTGAGGGGTTTACCTGGGAAACCCAGGACCGCGAGCGAGACATTGCCGCTGCGCAGAACGGCTGGAAGATCGCCAAGGAGCAGATCCTCGACCCCGAAATCCAGTTCGTCCTGTTGGACGAGATCAACATCGCCCTGCGCTATGATTACATCGACATCGACGAGGTGGTCGAGTTCCTGCTGCACCAGAAACCGGCCATGACCCATGTCTGCCTGACGGGCCGCAACGCCAAGCCAGAGTTAATCGAGGCCGCCGACCTGGTGACCGAGATGGAGCTGCTCAAACATCCCTTCCGCGACGGCGTGAAGGCGCAGAAAGGCGTGGAGTTCTAGGCCCATGAGCCGCATGACCCGCCTGCCCCCGGCCAGCCCCTGCGTCGCCCGCTGCGTGATCGACGAGGCGTCGCAACTGTGCACGGGATGCGCCCGGAGCCTTGACGAGATCGCCTGCTGGGGCGGCGCCTCGGACGATTTTCGCGCCGGCGTCTGGGCCGCCTTGCCCGCCCGCGCCGCGAACATGGGGCTGAAGACGCGCCGCCTGTCCTGGCAGGGGGATACGCTGTTGACGGAAACGGCGCGGCGCATCGGCGAGGAAGGCGCGCGCCTCGTGGCGGGGATCTGGGGCGCATCGGGCGAGCTGTCGCGCCTGTCGGGAACCGAATGTACGGGGCAGATCGGCGACGGCGTGCTGATCCTGCGGCTGGAAAAGGCCGCGCTGCGGCTGGAGGCCGCGCGCTATCTCACCGCCTTCGAGATCGACCGCCCGGAGGCGCCGACACTGATCGCCCTTGCTGTGCCCCTGGGCCGCGCCCTGCGCGATCCCGCCCGATCCTTGACCGCGCTGGGCCCGGACGATGATGCGCTCTTGTCGCGCGATGCCGGTGGCACGCGCTTCGACCTGGGGCTGGGCAGCCGCGCCGCGCGGTTCACCGTGCGGTGCGACAAGGCGCTGGCCACAAAGCTGGCCCGGAGCCAAGGCACGGCTTGGCCGGATCACCTGTCGCGCAGCGGCCTGGCGCTTAGGGACGCCGCCCCGGTGCGCGTGATCGAGACGCCCTGCCTGCGGCTGGAAATCGACGCCGAGATCCCGCCGCCAGACGGCGCCTCTCCTGAAGGGCCGCACACGCACCTCTTGCCGGATCACGTCGCGCAGGGGTTGGAAACACCGCCGACCGTGCCCTTGCCCGCGGGCTATGTCGCAACTGCCCTGATCTACCCGCAATGACGGCTGAGCTTGTCGTCTGGGATTTCGACGGTGTCCTGAACGCCGAACCGCCCGGCCACCCCTTCGGTTGGGTGGCCGACCTCGACAGGACGCTGGGCCTGTCACCGCGCGCCTTTCGCGCCTTTCTGAACCAGCCCGGACAGGCGGCGCGGGTGCTGCGCGGCACGCTGCCGCTGGAACGGGCGCTGGCCGACTGGCTGGCGACGCAGGACACGGATGTCCGCGCCGAAACCCTGCTGGACCATTGGTTGCGGGCCGAGGACCGGCCCGATGCGCAGGTGATCGACTGGCTGGCACGCAGTCCCGGACGTGCCGTGATCGGCACCAACAACCCGGCTCCTCGGGCGGATTACATCATGGATGTCATGGGCTTGTCGGCACATGTCGAGACGATCTTCGCCTCCGGCCCGATGGGCGTGGCCAAGCCCGATCCGGGGTTCTTCGGCCAGATCGAACGCTGGTCGGGGCTGATGCCGCAAGACCTGCTTCTGATCGACGACAACCGCCAGAACCTGGCCTCCGCCGCCCGACGCGGCTGGCAGACCTTTCATTTCGACGCGCGCAACCGCAATGACCTGCCCAAGCGGCTGGGGATCGCGCCTTGAGCCGCGCGGTGATGATCCAGGGCACCGGGTCCAACGTGGGCAAGTCCATGCTGGTGGCGGGCCTCTGCCGTGCGGCGCGGCGGCGCGGGCTGTCCGTGGCCCCGTTCAAACCCCAGAACATGTCGAACAATGCCGCCGTGACCTCTGACGGCGGAGAAATCGGACGGGCGCAGGCGCTTCAGGCGCTGGCCTGCGGCCTTCCGCTGCACACCGACATGAACCCGGTGCTGCTGAAACCGGAAACGGATGTGGGGGCCCAGGTCGTCGTGCAGGGCAAGCGCCTGACCACCGCCAAGGCCCGGGACTACGCGAAGTTGAAACCGCAACTTCTTGGTTCCGTTATCGAAAGCTTCAATCGTCTCAGGTCCGCGCATGACCTGGTGATCGTCGAGGGTGCGGGCAGCCCGGCAGAGGTGAACCTGCGCAAGGGCGACATCGCCAACATGGGCTTTGCCGAGACCGCAGGCGTGCCGGTCATCCTCGCCGGAGACATTGACCGGGGCGGTGTGATCGCCCAGATCGTTGGGACCCAGGCAATCCTGCCGACCGATGACGCCAACCGCATTTCCGGTTTTCTTATCAACAAGTTTCGGGGCGATCCTCGTCTTTTTGACGAGGGTTACAAGCTGATCGAAGAGCGCACGGGCTGGCGCGGCTATGGCGTTGCCCCCTGGTTCCCCGAGGCCTGGCGCCTGCCGGCAGAGGATGCATTGGACATCCGTGCGCAAACCCGTGCCGAAGGCTTGCATGTGGTGTGCCTCTGCCTCTCGCGCATGGCCAATTTCGATGATCTCGACCCGCTCGCCCAGGAACCGGACGTGCGCCTGACCATGCTCCGGCGCGGCGAGGCGATCCCCGGCGACGCCGACCTCGTGATCCTGCCCGGCAGCAAGTCCACCCGCGGCGACCTTGCCTTTCTTCGTGAACAAGGCTGGGACGTGGACCTGATGGCGCATCACCGCCGTGGCGGTCGCGTGCTGGGGATCTGTGGCGGCTATCAGATGCTTGGCCGGGTGGTCGATGACCCGCAGGGCATCGAGGGGCCGGCGGGCCGCGATCCCGGCCTTGGCCTGCTGGAGATCGACACCGTCATGACCGCTGACAAGAGCCTGACAGAGGTCAACGCCCGCCATGCGGCCACGGGCACCACGTTCCACGGCTACGAAATCCACATCGGTCGCAGCGACGGCCCGGACCGCGCCCGCCCTTTCGCTTTTGTCGGGGACAATCCCGAAGGTGCGATCAGCGCCGATGGCCGGGTCATGGGCAGCTACCTGCACGGCATGTTCCGCGACGACCGGTTTCGCGCCGCCTGGCTGGAGGGTTTCGGGGTCGCGGCCAGCGCCTCGTATGATGCGACGGTTGAACAGACGCTGGAGGCGCTCGCCGATCACCTGGAGGCACATCTGGACGTCGAGGGAATTCTTGCCGCTGCGCGCTGAGCGCCGTCAGCCTTGTAGCACCCCCTCCAGACGCGCCCAATCGGGTTCGGACCCCGGCAGGCCCAACCGCAGCCAGCCCGCCGAGTAGGGGAAGACGCGGGTCCAGATCCGCGCCTCGGCCAACCGCTCCTGCGCGACCAGGGCATCGCCCGTCTCATAGGTTCGGAACAAGACCGTGCCCCCCACCGGGGACCAGCCCGCCGCCTCGGCCAGCGCATCCATGCGCACCGCGTCACGCGACAGCCGCGCGATCGTCTGGACTTGCCAGTCCGTATCCGCCAGCGCAGTGCATCCGGTTGCGATTGCCGGCCCGTTGACCGCCCAGGGACCGGCCAGCCGTCGCATTTCGCCCACCAACGCGGACGGGCCAAGCGCAAATCCCAACCGCAGACCGGCCAGCCCGTAGAACTTGCCGAAGGATCGCAGGACGAGGATCAGGACACCCTCGGGCAAACTGTCGAGAAAGGGAATGATCGAATATTCCGGCGCCGGGTCGGCAAAGCTTTCGTCGACCACGAGAAGGCCCACGTCCCGCGCCAGGCCGATCAGCTCTTCCGGCGTCCAGAACCGCCCATCCGGGTTGTTCGGGTTGACCACGACCCCAAGCCGCGCGCCCTTCAGGCCATCCGCATCCCCGACCTGGGTCACGGTCCAGCCCTGCGCCGTCAGCGCTCCTGCGTGTTCGTTGTAGGTGGGACCGACGACGCGGGCCTCGCCCCCGATGCCCAGACGCGGCACCAGCTGGATCGCGGCCTGCGCACCGGCGAGCGCGACGCATTCGGTGTCCTCTCCGGCCCGGTAGGTTGTCCGCGCCACAGTCTCCAAGGCAGCGAGCTCTGCCCGCGTGGGCAAGGCTGCCCATGCCCGGGCCAGCAGGTCTGGCAACGGATAGGGCACGGCATTGATCCCCGTCGACAGGTCCAGCCAGTCGCCATCGCCAAAGCGGGCCTTGGCCCGGTCCAGATCGCCGCCGTGATCGCGCATCTTTTCCCCTAGAGTATCGCCAGCCCGGTAAGGACCGCGCCGCAGAGAAACATCGCCCGGACATAAAGCGCAAGGCCCCGGGCGATGTCACGCGCCGCCGGATCGGCGGCACCTTCATTGACCCAGGGTTCCTGGGCAACGCGGTCACCGTAGACGCGCGGCCCGGACAGACGCACGCCCAGCCCACCCGCCAAGGCGGCCTCGGGCCAGCCCGCATTGGGCGAGCGGTGGCGCGCGGCGTCTTGAGACACAACTCGAAGAGACCTCCAAAACCCATTGGCAGCCAATGCAAAAACAAGCGAGGTCAAACGCGCCGGAACAAGGTTCACCAGGTCGTCCAGACGTGCGGCCACCTTTCCGAAATGCTCGTATCGTTCATTGCGATGGCCGATCATGGAGTCCATCGTGTTGATCGCCTTGTAGGCCACGATGCCGGGCAGCCCCCCCACCACGCCCCAGAACAGCGGCGCGACGATGCCGTCCGACGTGTTCTCGGCAAGGCTTTCCAGGGCCGCGCGGCTGATCCCGGCACCGTCCAGCGCACTGGGGTCACGGCCCACGATCATCGACAGGGCATGGCGCGCGGCGGGCAGATCCCCGGCCAAAAGCGGATCGCGGACGGCAGCGACGTGTTCGTACATCGAGCGCACCGCAATCAGCGGCCAGGCCAATACGCCCAGCACCAGGACCGCCGCCCAGCCCTTGCCCAGCACAACCGTCACCAGAACGGCAGGACAGACAGAGACCAGCAGGACCAACATCACGGTCAGCAAGCCCGTGGCAAACCGCCGCCGTGCACCCCCCTTGTTCAACCGCGCCTCAAGCGCTGAAATCAGCGAGCCGATCCAGACCACCGGGTGTGACAGCCGCCGGAACAGCGCCGAGGGCCAGCCCAGTGCCACGTCCAGCAGCAAGCCGATCAGCATGACCTGTGCAAAGATCATTCCGGCTCTCCCGTCATGAAGCGAAAGACCCCGGCATAGCCCGCCGCCCGCATCTGCGCCTCGGCCTCATCCGGCAAGGTTCCCGGGGCATAGATCAAGGCGCGGGCGGGGCCGGTATGGGCACGGGAATGGCCCAGCGCGCCCAGGTCCCTTGCCAGGGACTCGGTCGGGTCATCGGCAGGGCCGCGCAACGCCGTGCAGCGCCGGGCGGATTCGCTGGCCAGCGCGGCCTTGCCCGCCAATCCGGCCCCCGGCCAGTCGGCGACCAGGTCAGCCACGTCGGGAAACCGCATGTCGTTGGGGTCCGTCCGTTCCGGCGCGCCAAGGAACCCGCCAAGGATCTCGCAGTGCGGCACCGGGCCGAGTGCGTCCAGCACCTCTGCGCGTCGCGAGGCCCAGAGCAGTCGGTCGGACCCCGGCCACATCAGCGGATCGCTCGCGCCCTCGATCTGCAGGCAGGCCCGCGCCACTTCAGCGCCATCCTTCCCGGCAAGCCGGCCCAGCGCCACAAGCGCGGCGGTCGACATGCCCGCGCCGCCCCCGGGCGGGAAATCGGGTGTGATCGTGACCTGCCCCTCAAGCGTCACGCCAAGAGCCGTCAGAAAGCCCTGCACCATGTCCGGCGCCAGTACCTCGGGCGTGCCCGAAACCCGCAACGGCCCATCCCCGTGCCGCGTCACCCGGACACCCCAATCCGGGCAGACCAGCGTCACCAGGGCCACCGGCCCGTCAGGCCCCAGCCGCCCCTGCAGCCATTCCCCGAAATGCCCCGCGACAAAGACCATTGGGCTAGATCGGGCGCCAGTTGGTGGAGATCACGGAAAGACCGCCGGGATAGGCGCGCAGGCGTGTCACAGACCAGGGCGCCACTTCGAACCCCAGCGCAGGCGGCACAACGCCCAGGGCCAGCGCAATTCCCCCGCGCACCGTACCGGCATGGGCCACGACGGCGACCGGCCCATCCTGCCGCGCCTTCTCCGCCAGTTCTTTCAGAGCGGGCCGTACCCGCGCGACCATGTCGGCAAAGCTTTCGCCCCCGGGCGGACGGTGTTCGGCCAACTCCCCTGAGGTCAGCGCACCGATGTCGGGGATCTCGTCGAACCGCAGCCCGTCATGGGCGCCGAAATCCTGTTCCCAGAGGCGCGCGTCCTGTTCCAGTTCCGCCCCGGGCCAAAGCGCCTGCGCCGTCTGCCGACAACGCAGCGCCGGGCTGACCACGCGGTGCGCGACCTCTGACACGAGGGCCTGCAGAGGTGCCCACACCGCCGCCTCGCCCAGCTCTGCGGGCACGTCCATGCGTCCGCACAAACGCCCGTCATGCAGCGCGGGCGCGTGTCGAATCAACAGCAGTTCAGAGGCGTCGGGCGGCGTCATTTCGGGGCTTTTCAACCAGATCGGAACATGCTTTGTCACGACCGCATGGGAAAGTCGATCCTCATCACGGGTGGCGCACGCTCTGGCAAGAGCAGCCTTGCAGAGCGCATGACGCTCGACCTCGGGCGGCCCGCGATCTACATCGCCACCGCGCAGGCCCATGACGCCGAAATGGCCGACCGCATCGCCCTGCACCAGGCCCGCCGCGACGCGGACTGGCGGACCGTCGAGGCCCCGCGCGACCTGCTGGCCGCCCTTCGGGACACCGATGGTTCGGCGCCCCGGCTGGTCGACTGTCTGACGCTCTGGCTGACCAACCTCATGCTGGCCGAAGAGGACTGGCAGGCGGCGGTCGAGGCGCTGGCAGAGGCCCTGCCCGCGCAATCCGCGCCGGTGATCTTCGTCACCAACGAGGTCGGCGCAGGGATCGTCCCGGAAAATGCCCTGGCCCGCGCCTTTCGCGATGCGGCGGGGCTGGTCAATCAACGTATCGCCAAAGCCTGCGACGAACTCTGGTTCTGCGTCGCGGGCCACCCACTGAAAGTCAAACCCGCATGAGCACCCTGCCCCTTGCGTCGCTGGACGCGGTGACCTCTCTCGATCTTCCCGGTTACGACACGGCCGCGGCCGAGGCGGCGACAGCGCGCCAGATGCAACTGACGAAACCGCCCGGCTCGCTGGGGCGGCTGGAGGATCTGGCCGCTTTCATGGCCGGATGGCGCGGCACCGATCGCCCGGTGATCGAACGCGCGCAGGCACTGGTCTTTGCCGGAAACCACGGCGTCTGCGCGCAGGGTGTGAACCCGTTTCCGCAGGAAGTGACGGCGCAGATGGTGGCGAATTTTGCCGCCGGGGGCGCCGCGATCAACCAGCTGTGCCGGACCACGGGCGCCGAGCTGGACGTAATCGCGCTGGACCTCGACCGGCCGACGCGGGATTTCACCGATCAACCGGCGATGAGCGAAGAGGAATGCCTTGACGCGCTGCACCGGGGCGCGGCGGCGGTGGATACCGGCGCCGATATCCTGCTTTTGGGCGAAATGGGGATCGGCAATTCGACCGTTGCGGCGGCGCTGGCCCTTGCGGCCTTTGGTGGCACCGCACCGGACTGGGTCGGCCCGGGCACGGGATCGGACGCCGATGGCATGAGCCTCAAGGCGCGCGTCGTGACGAAGGCGGTCGAGAAACACGCTGCGCTGGCGCCCATGATGCGCCTTGCCGCCCTTGGCGGGCGCGAGCAGGCGGCGCTTTGCGGCGCGGTCCTTGCGGCGCGCATGGCCCGCATCCCGGTGCTGCTGGATGGCTTCATCTGCACCGCTGCGGTCACGCCGCTGTATTCCGCCGCACCCGACCTTCTGGCCCACTGCCTGATCGCCCACATGAGCCGCGAACCCGGGCACCGGCGCCTGGCCGATGCGATGGAGAAACCCCCGTTGCTGGATCTTGGCATGGCACTTGGCGAAGGTTCTGGCGCGGCGCTGGCGCTCGCGATCGTGAAGGGCGCGCTGGCCTGCCACAACGGCATGGCCACCTTCGCCGAAGCGGGTGTCTCGGACGCATGAGCCTGCGCCGCCGCATCGACGAGCTGCGGCTGGGGATGATGATGCTGACCCGCCTGCCGATGGGACGGCTGGATGATCCGGCGCCGACACTGGCACAGGCGCGGTGGAGCTTTCCACTGGCCGGTCTGCCGCTGGGGCTTGGGGCCTGGGCGATCCTGGCCGGTCTTCAGGCGCTGAACCTGCCTCCGCTGGCCACGGGCTTTGCCGTGCTGGCGGTGCTGGCCGCACTGACGGGCGGGCTGCACCATGACGGCTTTGCCGATTTCGCCGACGGCATGGGGGGGCGTGACCGGGCGCACCGGCTGGAGATCATGCGCGACAGCCGGGTCGGCAGCTACGGTGTGATCGCACTGATCCTTGCCACCGGGCTTGGAGCCTCTGCGCTGAGCGCCTTGCCCGCGACCGCATGGGCAGGCATGTTGCTGGTCAGCACGGCCAGCCGCCTGGCGATGCTGATCCTGCTGGACCTCATGCCGCCCGCCCGGCACGACGGGTTGGGACAAATGGCCGCCACAGACCGGGTCGCCGCGCCCTGGCGCATGTGGCTGCCGGGCGGTCTTTTGACGCTCTGCGCGGCGCTTGCCACCGGCATGGCCGCCCTGCCTGTGCTGATTGCAATGATGCTGGCCGCTGCCTGGGTCGCCTGGCGGGCCCGCAAGCTGCTGGGAGGACAGACCGGCGACGTGCTGGGGGCGGCACAACTGTCCAGCGAGACAGCGGGCTGGCTGGTTCTGGCCGCCGTGCTCTAGACCCGGTCGGGTGCTCGAAATCTGGGCAGGTCTGTCAGGCCTGGTAATTGCGCCTGCGCCCTCATTGCAACTGCAACGAGGACAGGGCTACACTGCGCCCAGACTGATACGGGACCCCGCGATGACCAAACCCTTGCCAGAGTTCGACCTTTCAGGCTTTACCCCCTACCGGCTGGCGGTTGCGGCCGAAAAGACATCAGAGGCGCTGGCCCGCCAATACCGCGAGCGCTTTGGCATCTCGATCCCCGAATGGCGGGTGCTGGTCCACCTGGCCCAGCCGCTGGACGGGCGCGGCACCGTCTCTGTCCGCGACATCGAAGCCCGCGTGGCGATGGAGAAAAGCAAGGTCAGCCGCGCGGCCAGCCGGCTGGAGGCCGCGGGCTATATCGAAAAGGCCGCCGATGCGGGTGACAGGCGTTTGGTGCGTCTTGCCCTAACCGGCAAGGGGCACGCGCTCATGGCAGAGCTGCTGCCGCTGGCCAAAACCTACCAGGCGGAACTGGAACGCCGCCTGGGCGACACGCTGGCCGATTTCGAGGCCGGGTTGGATCGACTTCTGGACACGCTGCCCCCCGACCTGTGATGCCGCCGCCCCTGTTCCGCGGCCACTACGGCGCGCACTGTTGCGCAGTCAAATTCTATTTCGTTAAAATTGTGACATAAGCCCCTTAATTCATTGGGGTAATTTTCTAGGCTACGAATTTGTAGTGACCTAGCCTGTCCCTGAATGAAAGGGACCGCACATGGCAGATCTTGCAGCAGACGGCGTCTTGACCTTCACGGCAACCGATACGGGCACGACCCTGTCGCCGCTGACGGGCTATGTCTACACGCCCTCACTGGCGACGGTGAACGACTCCAACAACGACGACAACATCGATTCCTTGGATTACTACGGGCTGATCACCACCGGCTATTCCGGCTACACGATCAACATCGGTGGCAATTACTACGCGATCTTCACCAACGGGTTGGGGGAATACTATATCCCCTTCGATTCCTCGCAGGAGGATCTGTCGGCGCTGACCCTCTCTGCCGTGACCCAGGCCATCACCCAGACCGGCGATGATGCCAATGTCTACAACTGCTTCCTGACCAGAACCCGCATCGCAACGCCGGACGGCCCTCGCCGGATCGAGACGCTGGCGCATGGCGACCTGGTCCTTGCCGCCGATGGCCGCGCATTGCCCCTGCGCTGGCTGGCCCGGATGGAGGTCCGCCCCCAGGCGGTGAACAAACCCATCGGGCGGCTGCCGATCCGTATTGCCGCTGGCGCCCTCGGCAGTGGCTTGCCCAAGCGCGACCTCTATGTCTCGCCCGATCACGCGCTGGTGCTCGACGGGATGCTGGTCAACGCCTCGGCCCTGATCAACCATTCGGACATCAGGATGATGCGCGCCTCGGAAGCGCCGGCAAGCTTTACGTACTGGCACGTGGAACTGGATGCCCATGAGATCATCCTTGCCAACGGCATCCCGACCGAGAGCTTTGTCGACTATGCCCGCCGCGACGGGTTCGACAACTACGACGAATACCTGGCGCTGAACGGCTGTGACCGGCTGATCCGCGAGATGCCCCTGCCCCGGATCTCGTCGCGGCGCCAGCTGTCACCGGTCCAGGTCGCCTGACCAACCCTCACAGGGCGCGCAACCGCGCCGCGCCCAACGCGCTGAGGGCCACCATGACAGCCGCCGTTGCCAGGCACAAAGGCAACCCGCCGACCTGGTAGCTGAGCCCCGACAAGAGCGTACCCAGCAGGCGCCCCGTTGCATTGGCCATGTAGTAGAAACCGACGTCCATCGTCACCCGCTCGCCCCTGGAAAAGGCCAGGATCAGGTAGGAGTGCAGCGAACTGTTGACCGCGAATAGCGCGCCGAAGACCAGCAGCCCGGCAATGATCGTCGCCGTCAGCCAGGGCGCCGGGTCGCCCGCCGCCAGCACCAGGACCGCCAGCACCGCCGGAATCACCGTCAGCGACAAGGCCCAGCCCCGGGCCGCGCCCACGATCTCTGCCGCCGGACGCGTGGCGGCGCGCAGGGCCTTCGGCGCATAGGCCTGGACCGCGCCGTAGAGGATCGTCCAGACCGCCATGAAGCTGCCGATGGTGAAAAAGGCGATGCGGTTGCCCTCTTCGCTGCCGTCCGACAGCACCGCGTAGAAATAGACCGGGATGCCGACGACGAACCAGACATCGCGCGCGCCGAACAGGAACACCCGCGCCGCCGACAGCCAATTTACGCTGCGGTCCTTGGAAAAGACCTCCTTGAACTTGGCGCCCTTCTTGCCGGTGGGCAGGCCCGAGGGCATCCGCAAGGCCACCGCCAGCAGCACCGCACCCAACACCGCCGCCATGCCCAGCACCGCCGGGACAAAGCCGAACAGCGCCAGCAGCGCCGCGCCGGTCAAAAAGCCCAGCCCCTTGATCGCGTTCTTGGACCCGGTCAGAATCGCGACCCAGCGAAACAGCCCGCCCTGCCCGCTTGGCGCCAGCAGCTTGACCGCCGATTTCGCCGACATCTTGGACAGGTCCTTGGCCACGCCGGACAGGCCCTGCACCGCCATGACGAAGACCACCGAGGCAGTCAGGCTCCACGCCGGGTCCAGCTGGGCCAGCGCCAGCAGGGCGATGACCTGCAGCGACAGGCCCGCGTAAAGCGTCGAGGTCAGCCCGAACCGCGCCGCGATCCAGCCCGCCGAGAGGTTGGTGACGATGCCTGCGAATTCATACAGCAGGAACAGGTAGGCCAGCTGCACCGGCGAAAAGCCCAGCGTGTGGAAATGCAAAAGCACCAGCATCCGCAGCGCCCCGTCGGTAAGCATGAAGGCCCAGTAGGCGGCGGTCACGGCGATATAGGCCGCGAACCCCTGCGGCCGGGCTTGGGTGGCGTCACTCATGGCGTCAGCGTTTCTCGTATGTGAATTCCGTCCCGTCGCGTGCACTGCGCAGGCGCAGACGGTCAGGGCTTTGGTCAAGGATCACCCAGCACAGGTGTTCGCCGTCGTCGAAGGCAACGCTCAGGTGCGGGCCCGGCAGATCCCGGCATTCGGACAGGATGTCGAAAGGCCCGCTTCTGATCGGAACATCCTGCAGGGTCTCGGCAAGGCGCGTGTCGTCGAAGATCAGCCCGGACCCGGGTCGCGCAACATCCCGCCAGGAGCCGGCAAGCACCTCAACCATCCGGGTGTATTCATCCTGCGCCCGCACCTCCAGATCCAGCAAGGTCGCCCGCGCCGATGTCCCGGTCTCATCCAGTACCTCGACCGTCGCCAGGACAGAGGTCCATTCCGGCTCCATCAAGAGGGCCAACAGCAGGTCCGGATCGCCAGTGCCATCATCCGCGATCACGTAGCGGGTGCCCCCGGACAGGATTGTGCAGACGGCCACGTTCAGGTCGGGATCGGCGCCGCAGGTTTCGATCATTCCGGCAATGGTGCGCTTGCCCAATGACGCCGCGCCATCCGCCTGTGCCCGGAACAGGTAGTGGCCCCTATCCGCCATCCTGCCGTTCACCCATTCGGACCCGAAACGCAGAAAGCCCCCGCCAACGACCGTCGCTACGCTCTGGCCTACCGTGTAGGAAAGCCCCTCGGCGCAGGCCGATGTGCCCAGGAATGCCATGACCAGGCTGGCTGCAACGCGCATCCGACCTTCTCCGCGGTTAGAGCGAGGCACCGACCATATGGGCCACGTCCACAAGCCGGTGCGCATAGCCCCATTCATTATCATACCAGGCATAGATTTTCACCTGTGTGCCGTTGACCACCATCGTCGAGGGCGCATCCACGATCGAACTGCGCGGGTCGTTGGTGTAGTCGGTCGAAACCAGCGGACGCTCCTCGTAGCCCAGGATGTCCTTCAGTCCGCCTTCGGACGCGGCCTTGAAGAGGGCGTTGACCTCCTCTGCCGTCGTCTCGCGCTCCACCTCGAAAACGCAGTCGGTCAGCGAGGCGTTCAGCAGCGGCACCCGCACCGCGTGGCCATTGAGGCGGCCCTTGAGTTCGGGATAGATCAGCGTGATAGCCGTGGCGCTGCCGGTCGTGGTGGGGATCAGCGAGTTCAGCGCAGACCGCGCGCGGCGCAGGTCCTTGGCAGGGCGGTCCACGATGGTCTGGGTATTGGTGACGTCATGGATCGTGGTGATCGAGCCGTGCCTGATGCCCAGGTTCTCGTGGATCACCTTGACCACCGGGGCGAGGCAGTTGGTCGTGCAGGAGGCCGCCGTGACGATCCGGTGCTGTTCCGCGTCATAGATGTCATCATTGACGCCGTAGACAATGTTCACGGCGCCGCCGTCCTTGACCGGGGCCGACACGACCACCTTTTTCACGCCCCGTTCGAAATAGGGCGCAATCCGCTCTGCCGTCTTGAAATAGCCGGTGCAGTCGATGACCACATCCACCCCTTCCAGCGGCAGGTCCGCCAGGTCACGCGTGCCGAACACCGGGATGCGGGTGCCGTCGATGGTGATGCTGTCGCCATCCGCGCTGAACGCTGCGTCCCAGCGGCCATGCACGGTGTCGAATTCCAGCAGATGAGCATGCATGGCCGGATCGCCCACCGCGTCGTTGAGAAAGGCGATCGTGTCCCCCGCCTCCAGCATGGGTTTCACGATCAGCTTGCCGATGCGGCCAAGCCCGTTGATGGCGTAGGTGGTCATGCGAAGTCTTCCGTTCTTGCGATGTCGTCGATCCGGGCCTGCAGGCTCTCGCGATCCAGTGTGCCGATGGGCAGGGCCGTGAAGGCCTGGATGCGGTTTTTCAGGGCGCCGTAGACCTGTTGAAAGGCCAGATGTCTTTCCGCCTCGGTGCCGGTCGCCTTGACCGGGTCGGGCTGACCCCAGTGGCCGGTCATCGGCTGGCCCGGCCAGGGCGGGCATTCCTCGTTCGCCGCCCGGTCACAGACGGTAAAGACGAAATCCAGTTGCGGCGCGCCCTCGCCCTGGAATTCGGACACGTTCTTGGCCCGCAGGTCGGACACGTCATGCCCCTTGTCCTGCAAGACCTGCAGCGCCTGGGGGTTCAACTCACTATAAGGATTGGTCCCTGCCGAGAAGGCGCGAAAACGTCCTCCGGCGAGGTCACGCAGCAGGGTTTCGGCAAAGATCGACCGGGTAGAGTTGCCGGTGCAGATGAACAGGACGTTGTAGGTGCGATCAGCCATTTCGCGCTCCGTCAGGGATGTTGGCAGGCAAAGATCCGGGCGGCCACGGCAGCAATCCGCCCAGAGATAGGTCAACAGCCGCCCCGCGCCCTCGGTATCGGCGGCGTACATCAGCGAGGTCCCGTGCCGGGACTGAGTTACAAGACCCGCGCTACGCAATTGTGACAAAGCCGCCGAAAGCGTCGAGGGCGCCAGGTCCAGCGCCAAGGCGATCTCTCCGGCGGGAACGGCATCCGGAAAACGCCGCATCACCAGGCGAAACACGTCCAGACGACGGCCGTGGGCAAGAGCGGCAAGGGCGTTGAGCGATTCAGATTTCATATTTCCGGAAATACGGAAATACAGACCTTGCGACAAGCCCTATTTCCGATTTTCCGGAAATAGGCGGGTGGACCATTTTGACAGACGGTTGGCGCCCGTTAACCAAAGCATGTTAGGGGACCCGCATATTCGCCTCTTGTCTGACCGGAGAAAGCCCATGCCCGGACGCGCGCCCCTTGCCCGCTGGCTGAACGACACCAACGATGTGACCCAGACCTTTCTGGCCGCCGGACAGATTCCCGACCTCGTGAACCTGGCGGGCGGGTTGCCCGATCCGTCGACCTGGCCGGTTTCTGACCTGTCGGATTTCGCAGGCCGCGTCGTGACCGAACACACCGCCGAGGTGCTGGGCTATTCGCCCATTGACGGGCTGCCCGACCTGCGCGACCGCATCGCGGCAGAGTTCAGCCACGGCGACCTGAACCTGACCCGGGACAACGTGCTGATCACCACCGGCGGGATGCAGGGGCTGGACCTGCTGGGCAAGGTCTTTCTCGACCCCGGTCAGACCATCGCGGCGCAGTCCCCGGCCTACCTGGGCGCCATCGACGCCTGGAAGCCGCGCGCGCCGCAGTATCGTGCGATGGTGATGGAGGCCAATGACTTCGACGCAGAGGCCGCCATGACCGGGGCCCAGTTCGCCTACACAGTCCCCAATTTCTCGAATCCTTCCGGACGGCTGGTGCCAGAGGATCAGCGCCGCGCTCTGGTGGCGGCGGCAGAGGCGACGGGCTGCTGGCTGGTCGAGGATGATCCCTATGGACACCTCTACTACGACGGCGCCCCCCTGCCCCCGATGCTCGAGCTCTCCGCCAACGGGGCCGAGGTCTATAACGGGCCAGTCGTCTACCTTGGCACATTCTCGAAACAACTGGCTCCGGGCCTGCGTGTCGGCTGGGTCATCGCCGCGCCAGAGATCATCGTGGCCATGACCACGGCCAAGCAGGGCTCGGACATGTTCACCAGCGGGCTGTGCCAGCGCGTTGCGCTGGAGGCGATGGAACGTGGCCTTCCGGAACAGTTGCTCCCCGGTATCCTGGATCTCTACCGCACCCGGCGCGATGCGCTATGCGAGGCGATGCAGGCAGAACTGTCGGACCTTTTCACCTGGCAAGTCCCCGAGGGCGGCATGTTCGTCTGGGCCGTGGCGCGCGACCCGGCTCTGGACACCGACCGGCTCATGAAAACCGGGCTGGAGCACGGTGTCTGCATCTCGCCCTCCAGCGTCTTTGACCCGATGGGACAGGACCGGCGTGCGATCCGGGTGAATTTTACGCTCAACCCGCCCGACGTCCTGGCCGAGGGAATCCGCCGCCTGGCAAGAGCGACACGAACAGAATTGAGACGGGCCGCCTGACTCTCCCCCTGGCACCGAAACCGCTTTTGCGCCCGCCGCCTTCGAGGCGGCGGATTGCTGCTTGTGTCAATCACACCCTAACGAATTCCATTTATTAAATATAAATCTTTTTGCATATCACTTGGGCGCACCAACGCCCAAGCCTGTATGAGAAGGAGCAGTGAATTGACAGCCAAGACGACGCTTGCCGCGGCCATCGGAATTGCACTGATGTCGGCGCCGGTTCAGGCCGAACACGCCAACCCCTGGGCGGATGAGGATGACACGGTTCTGGCCAAGAACCACGACACCAACCAGGCGCGCAGCATCGGGACGCCGGGTGAGGACGAGATGCGCGGCATGATGAACCGCCGGGCACATGGCAAGCTGGACGACCCACGGGGCGGCGGCGGAGTGGCTGGCGTCGCCTCCGGTCGGGCTGGAGGAGATACCGGAGGCGGAAACGGCAAAGGACGCCGTTGACCTGCCGAGAACTGAAAGGGACCCGCGCCACCAGGCGCGGGTCTTGCATTTACGGCTTCTTTATCAGGCCAGTGAGGGCAGCCAGAGCACGATCCCCGGAAAGGCCACCAAGAGCGCGATGGTCACCGCGTCGGCCACGAAGAACGGCGTCACGCCGCGGAACACGTCCTGCACCGACAGCTCTGGCCGCACGCCAGCCACCACGAAACAGTTCAATCCAATGGGCGGTGTAATCAGGCAGAACTCGGCCATCTTGACCACCAGGATGCCGAACCAGACCGCGCACATCGGCCCCGACATTCCAAAGGCCGCCTCTTCGGCGCTGACGAACATTCCGCCATTCAACGCCATGACCGCCGGGTAGACAACCGGCAGCGTCAAGAGCAGCATCCCGATGGCATCCATGAACATCCCAAGCACCGCGTAGGCCAGCAGGATGCAGATCAGGATCAGCATCGGCGAATAGGGCAAGGCGGTCAGCCAGTCGGAAAACGCCGAGGGCAGATCGGCGAACCCCAGGAAGCGCACGTAGATCAGCACGCCCCAGATGATGGTGAAGATCATGATCGACAGTTTCGCCGTCTCGACCAGCGCGTCCTTCAGCTCGCGCAGGCGCATGCCACGCCAGAGCGCCATCAGGAAGACGATGAAGGCACCGATGGCGCCGCCCTCGGTCGGCGTGCCCCAGCTGTCCCCGCCGAACGGATTGTAGACGAAGAAGATAATGATGACGACCACCGCCACGATGGGCAGCGCGGGCGGCAGGCTGACCAGCCTCTCGCGCCAGGTAAAGCCGCCGACCGGGGGACCAAAGCCCTTGATGGTCAGCGCCAGCCCGATGATCAGCAATGCGTAGACCAGGGCCGAGAACATGCCCGGAATGAACCCGGCCAGCAGCAGGCGCCCCACGTCCTGTTCGACGATGATCGCGTAAATCACCAGGATCGCCGAGGGCGGGATCAGCGATGCCAGCGTTCCCCCCGCCGCCACGACGCCCGCCGCAAAGCGTTTGTCATACCCCACCTTCAGCATCTCGGGGATGGCGATACGGGCAAAGACCGCCGCGGTCGCGACGCTGGCCCCCGACACGGCGGCAAAGCCCGCAGTGGCAAAGACGGTGGAGACCGCCAGCCCGCCCGGCACCCAGGCGATCCAGCGTTTCGCGGCCTCGAACAGGGCGCGCGTCAGTCCCGCGTAATAGGCCAGGTAGCCGATCAGGATGAAGGTGGGAATAAGGCTCAGCGCCTGTGACGCCACCTTGCCATGCGGCACCTGCCCGGCGGTCTTGACCGCAACGGTCAGGGCCCAGCCGAATTCCTCCGGGTCGTAGCCCTTTTTCGACCAGAAGATCCAGATCAGCCCGGCCAGTCCGGCCAGGGCCGCGGCAAAGGCCACACGCATCCCGAGGACCACCATGACCAGCAAGCCGCCGGTGACCCAGAGGCCAATTTCAATCGACGTCATGTATCGTGCCCCTGTACCTGGTCGGCCTCGGCCGCCGCCTGTTCCGCCGCGGACATCACCAACGGCACCGCCACCGGCTCGCTCTGCCCCAGGACGATCGCCCGCCCATAGGCCACCAGTTGCACCACCAACCGCAGCGAGATCACGGCAAAGGCCACCGGCACCACCAGTTTCGCAGGCCAGATCGGCAAGCCGATGTCGATCGAACTGTCACGGCTCCAGTTCGGGGCGCTGAAATCGAAACTGCGGTCGAAATGGGCCCAGGTGCCCCAGACCAGCAGCACCATCAGCACGAGGATCAGCAGCGTCGTGATGAACTCGGCGATCCAGAGCGCACGGCCCCTGAGGACGCCGATGACGATGTCCATCCGGATATGCCCGCCAACGCGTTGAACGTAGGAAATGCCGAAAATGGCGATGAAAGGCATCGCCGCCTCGATCCAGTCGACGTACCCCCGAAGCGGCTCGTTGAAGAAATTGCGGCCCGAGACGGAAATCACCGCCAGGCACATCAGCGCAAAGGCCCCGACGCCGGAAACCAGCGCCATGCCCCATTCGACCCGCGCAAGCGCACGGTCCAGCCGCGACAGCAGGCTGTCATCTTCGAGGACGGAGGCATGTCCCGCCATCGCTCACCTCTCATGTCCGGAGAAACGCAGGCCCCAGCCCCATGTCGGAACCTCCGGCCGGATCACGAAGACCCGGCGGGAGGCCCCGGCGCAAGGCCGGGGCGCGATGGGCCCGCCTCAGTTGGAGGCGCGCGCCTTTTCGAGGGTCGAGAACACCAGATCATAGAGTTCCTTTGCGGGCAGGCCACGCGCATTCATGTCCTGGATCCAGGCATCGTGCAGCGGCTGACCGGCGACCTGGCGGAACTTGGCCAGCTCGTCGTCGGTGATCATGACCTTCTCAACGCCCTTTTCCTCCAGCACCTCGTCCCAGCGCTGCAGCAGCTTGCCGTAGTTCTCGAGGTAATAAGCGATCGCCTCGTCCACGGATTCGTCCAGCGCCTGGCGCTGGTCGTCAGGCAGCGAGTCATAGGCGTCGATGTTGACCACGATGGGGCAGTTGACGGTGCCCGGGTTCAGGTTGGCCGTCCACCAGTCCGCCTGGTTGATCGTGCCGAAGGAGAGGTGCGCATGCTGGGCAAAGGCCACCGTGTCCACGACGCCCGAGTCCATCGCCTGGTAGGCTTCGGACGAGGTCACGCTGGTCGGCACACCCCCCACTGCGCTGAACGCCTTGCCAAGGCCGCCGGTGGCGCGCACCCGCATGCCGTCGAACTCGGTCAGCTCGTCGCGCGGCTCTCCGGTGCCCACGAGGTTGTATTGCGGCATGGGCGAGGTCATCAGCATTCGGGCGTTCCACTGCGCCATTTCCTCGGCCACCGCCGGATGGTCATAGATGGCATGGCTGACGGCCACTTCCTCTTCCAGCGTGGACACGCCCAGGAAAGGCAGTTCCAGCACGGTGATCGCGCGGTTCTTGTCGGGATGGTAGCCGGCGCAGAACTGGGCCATCTCGAAAGCGCCGATGGAAATTCCGTCGAGGTTCTCGGTGTTCTTGGACAGGCCACCGTAGGAAATGTTCATGGTGAAGGCACCACCGGTCTTTTCCGAGACCAGTTCGGCGATCTTGTGCAGGTGCTCGGTAAAGGCGCGACGCGAGCCCCAGGTCGAGACGTTCCATTCCGTCGCGGCGGCCTGTGTGGCCAGGGTCGCGGCAATGGTCGTCGCCAGCAGTTTTGCAGTGATGTTGGACATATGATCCTCCCCTATGTGTCCAGCGGTATTCTCCGCCTCGCCGGGAGGTTAGTCGAATGCCCCCGCGGTTCAAGGGCCTTGGGCCAAAAGGGGATTCGCATTGGCGAGCGCTAACAATCGGTATACATCGGCATACCGCATCCTTTTGTCACACCTGCTCCGCCAAGCGCGACAACCACAAGATGCACAATTGGCGGTCAGACGCCCCTACAAAGTGCTGACCGAGGCGTCATTAAAACAAGGGGCTTAGCGGCTCGCGGGCAAATTTGTTTACGATTTGCAGGCTATCTGTGAAAACTATTTACAGCTAAATCATTCATAACGCTAACAATATTTATTTCTTTTCCGTTTCGGGTATTATCCCACTTGAACGCGGTGACGCTAGGGAATGGCGTGCCGCCGGATCAAAACGGAGAGGGAGCTCCTTCATGACCGAACAGACCACACCCGAGACAGCCACCCCCGTCTATCCGCCCTCGGCCGAACTGGCGGCCAAGGCCCACGTCGACCTTTCGCGGTATGATCAGATGTACGCGGCCTCGGTCAGCGATCCGGCGGCCTTCTGGGCGGAGCAGGCGCAGCGGCTGGACTGGATGAAGCAGCCGAGTGAGATCAAGAACACCGATTTCACCCTCGGCCAGGTCAAGATCGAGTGGTTCCGCGA
>NZ_FMZI01000013.1 GCF_900101505.1 Antarctobacter albus | reverse complement strand
CCCAAACAAAGAGTCATCTGTTTGATGTACATCGTTCCAAGGGAACGAAGTCCATACAAACAGTGAAGCTGACACTTCATCATCGGACCGAAGCCCTAGAAGCGCGATATACAGAAGCTTGATCCATCGAAATGAACCAGAGCCGCCCGCATATCTCTTCAGATACCATCAATGTCAAATAGCGTAGAGACAAAAACCGAACCGGTGCGCCCTAAC
This sequence comes from Antarctobacter albus, assembly GCF_900101505.1. GTDB lineage: Bacteria > Pseudomonadota > Alphaproteobacteria > Rhodobacterales > Rhodobacteraceae > Antarctobacter > Antarctobacter albus. The sequence continues at coordinate 121,942 of NZ_FMZI01000013.1, read as the reverse complement.
TTGCTCGGCGCGCCCGCCCGTCATTGCCTCAGATTGTTGCCTCGCAGTCCCCGGAGCATCGCCCCGCCGTCCCGTCCGGCCTCCCGATCAGCGCCTCAGCGCCGCCGGTGAAGGGGCTTTTACGGTTACACATCAAAACCCGCAAGCAGTTTTTTGGAGAAATTCGGATTTTTTCGGGAAATCCTACAAAACCTATTGAAGACAATCACTTAAATGGCTCACTTGAGCAGCCACGCCTCCGAAAGGGCGCCCTCCCCCACCTTTCCAGACCGAACCCCGTATCGCTCCGGGACGAATCCGGCCCGGCAAGGGGGGCTGGCTCCGATCAGTGAGGCATGCCCACCCCGGCTTCCTTCCTTCACCGGCCCTCCGTGCATGTGTGACCTGTCCAACAGAGCGACCGGTGCGCTCGAACAAGGCTCGATGGGGCCGGCCCGCTGGCCGGACAAGACGATCTCCGACCAATTCCCCGGTCGACATCTGCTCATATTTTGCGCTACGCGTTCAAATATGGACAACCGCGCCAGGGACGATTTCATGCCGGACGACATCGACGCCAAGCCCCATCCTGACTACTCTGTTCCGCCCGTTGTGCGGGCCCTTGCGGTTCTGCGCCATATCGCGGCCGGCAATCGTTGCCGCAACATGAGCAAGACGGCCAAGGACATCGGCATCAACCGCACGACGCTGATCCGTCTTCTGGCCACGCTCGAAGCCGAGCGCATCATCGAGACCTTGCCGGATGACGGCGGCTATCGTCTCGGGACCGGCTTGATCGCCCTTGCGACAGAGGCGCTGAACGAACGCGGGCTGATCCCCACGGCCCGGCCGATCCTGGCCAAGCTGGTCGACCGGCTCAGCCTCTCTGCACACCTGGGGATACGCGAAGGGCATGAGATCATCTACCTCGCGCGCGAGACCCCGAATTCGCACCTTGCCAGCACCGTACGCGAGGGCACTCATCTGCCCGCCCATGCCACGACGATCGGGCGCATCCTGTTGGCCGAACTGTCGTCGGCGGATCTGCGGACACTCTACAGTGCCCATCCGCTGGAGGCCTACACGAACAAGACCCGCACCAGCCTCGAGGAACTCGAGAACCAGCTGGCCGAGGACCGGGCGCGTGGCATGTCGTGGAGTGTCGCGAACTTCGAACGCGAAATCGGATCGGCCGCCGTGGCCGTTTATGACCACCAGGGGCGCGCCATCGCGGCCATCAACGTGACCGGTCACGTCAGTGCCTTTGCGCCGGACAGCCCGCAGGCCGGCCAGATCGAGGCAGACTTGAAATCCGCGGCACGAGAGATTTCCGAGGCGCTTGGCTATCGCGGCTGGGCCTCGGAACAGATCTAAGGGCGCGCCGGTAACGCGCGCGCCCTGTCAGAGATAGGTATAGCCGAAGGACATTCCGAAGGCAGCCGGTTTCAGTGCGCCGTTCCCCTGCCGTGCCCCGCGCAGCCAAAGGCGCCCGTGCACCTGGGTTTCGGCCAGGTCGGCATCGGCTGGCAGCGCGGCATCCTGGCACCACAGACCGCCCAGCCATTCGCTGTCGCGAAAGCTGGTCGGCCCCTGCATGGACACCTGCGCCAGCGAGCAGTTGCCATAGCCCACCGCGCCCGAGAAATCGGCCTCTGCCTCAAAGCGCGCGCCATCGAAGCGACCGATGCCTCTAAACTCGATCCCCGAAAAACGGGCGGCACCGTCAAACCGGGCGCCTTCGAAACGGGCGTCATTCAGGAAGACCGCGCCGCCAAAATCCGCACGCCCGCCAAACCGCACGTCCCGCAACCAGCTGAGCCCCAGGAAGCGTGCGCCCCGGGCGTCGATGCCTTCGGGGAACCTGGCTCCGGAAAGGTCGAAGCCCGCGACCTCGCAGCCAGACAGGTCCAGCCGCCCCTCGCAGGTCACCCCGCGCAGGTCGGCGTGTTCACCGTGCCGCCAAGGAGCGACGAGCCTTTCGCGCAGTTCTGCGGGGGTCATCAGGCTGCCTCGCCCAGCTTTTCCGATACCTCGGCGATGACCGTTTCGGCCCAGGGAAAGGCCAGGTCTTCGGCCATGTCGCTGCCGGAGGCATCATGCGCCACGCGTTCACCCACCTGGTGGGCGCCGTGCGCAATCATCAGTTCCGCCAGTTTCTTGGGGCCGTGGTTGAAGGTCTCGTCGTATTCGCTGTCACCCAGGCCGAAAATCGCGAAATGGATCGCCGCCAGGTCCGGCTTTTCCGCCGCCATCGCATCCGCAAAAGGCTGGGCCGAGGCCGGCAGGTCGCCGTCTCCATAGGTCGAACAGACCAACAGATAAAAACAGTCCGCGTCGAAATCCGCAGGCGCGAAATCCTCGAGGTTGGAGATTTCGACCTCGTGGTCTCCCTCGATCTCGGACTGGATGTCCTCGGCCAGCATTTCTGCGTTGCCGGTTTCGGTGCCGTAAAGGATGGTGATCTTCATTTCGTCGTCTCCCTTGCTCCTGCAACCCCGAGCATTGTCTCCCGGGTGGCGAGTTTGGTGCGGCAGCGCCCCTCGGGCGCGGCCCCTGTTTCGGCGGCGTCGATGCGGCTCCAGCCAGAGTAATCGACGATATTGTCCAATCCGTCGAACACCTGGCCGCCCATGCGCGTCGGATCGGCCGAGAAGTCATCGAGGATGACAGATGCCAATGCCTGCGCGTCGGCGCGGTTCTCGGGGATCGTGCCGCGCGGACCGCGCCGGAACCATCCGGCAGCGAACAGCCCGGGCGCCAGGCGCCCTTCTTCGGCATCGGCGGCCTCGGCGACCAGCGCATCGCGCGGAAGGCCCGGCGCCGCCTCGAAACCGATGGCGGTCAGGACGGATGTGCAGGGGATGACCTCTTCGCCACTTTCCGTGTCGAACCGTACCGCCTGCACCTGCCCTTCGCCTTCCACCGCCTTCGGCGTCAGGCCAAAGCGAAAGATGATCCGCTTGGCCCCATCCCCATGTCCGTGGATCGCCGTCAGCGCCTCCAGTGTCTTCAGTTCGGCCGGGTCGTCGCTGTCACCGGCACCGACCACCTCGATCCGTACATCCGAAAGCTTGGCCAGCTCCTTGACCATGACGGCGTCGAACTTGGCCCGCGCCGCAGGCGACCGCCCGGTGATGGTGATCGTCTTGATCCCGCTTTGGGCCAGCCAGCGGCTCGGCCCCTCTCCCAGGTCGGAGCCGTCCAGCTCCTCCGGCGCCTTGGCAAGCAACCGCAGCAGGTCGATGGCCACGTTACCATTGCCGACGATGACGGGATGCGCGCCCAGGTCAGGCAGTTCCTCGGCGTCCGGATGTTCGAACAGCGCCCGGGTCAGCCGACCGGCGCCATAGACACCCGGCAAATCGTCACCGGGCACAGCCAGCCTGCGGTCCGTCGAGAGACCTGCCGCCAGCACCACGGCATCATAGGCCGCGCGGAGATCGTCCAGCGTCACATCCCGCCCGATCGCCACGTTGCCGAAGAACCGCGCCCCCTGGCGTTCGAAGACCCGCGCAAACTGACGCGCGACACCCTTGGTGCCCTGGTGATCGGCAGCGACGCCATAGCGGACCAGCCCGTAGGGCACCGGCAGTTGGTCGATCAGGTCGACCTGCAGGTCAGGCGCCTTCTTCAGCAGCGCCTGCGCCAGGTAGCAGCCCGAAGGCCCGGCGCCCACGATTGCGATCTTGCCGCTCATGACGCCTCCAGCGCGGCACCGGCCCAGGGATGGGGCGCACCGCTCAGATCGGTGTAAAAGCTCTTTTGCGTCATGTAGGCGCGCAGGCCCTGGCGGCCCTTTTCGCGTCCGATGCCGCTGTCCCCGTCGCCGCCGAAGGGTGTCGAGATCGAGAACTGCTTGTAGGTGTTGTGCCAGACGGTCCCCGCCTTGATTGCGCTGCCGATGCGCCAGGCGCGCGGAAAGTCCCGCGTCCAGATTCCGCAGGCCAGTCCATAATCATTGTCGTTCGACAAGGCGATGACATCGGCCTCGTCGTCGAATGGCATGACGACCAGCACCGGTCCAAAGACCTCTTCACGGCAGATCCGTGCCGTGTTGTCGACCCCGGCAAGGATGGTGGGCAGGTAATAGCTGCCCGCTGCATAGTCTGCGCCTTCGGGCGCTGCACCACCGCAGAGCAGGTCCGCCCCCTCGTCCAGGGCACGGGCAACGTGGTCCGCCACCTCGGCCCGGTGGTCCATGTGGATCAGCGGCGCCACCTGCGTTCCCGCCTCGAAGGGGTGGCCCACCTTTAGCGCGCGGGTCGCCGCGACCAGCCGTTCGACAAAGCCGTCATAGATCGACCGCTCCACGAAAAGGCGCGATCCGGCGATGCAGCTTTGCCCCGAGGACGAGAAGATCCCGAACAGGATCCCGGCAATCGCCAGATCCATGTCCGCATCTGCAAAGACGATGGTGGGCGACTTGCCGCCAAGCTCCAGGCTGACCGGCATCAGTTTCTCTGCCGCCTTGCGCGCCAGAGTACGCCCCGTCGAGGTGCCGCCGGTAAAGCTGACCTTGGCGATGTCGGGATGTTCCACCAGCAGGTTGCCGATCTCGCGCCCCGACCCGGGCAGGACGGAAAACAGGCCCTTGGGCAATCCGGCCTCATCCACGATCCGCGCCAGTTCCAGAGCCGTCAGAGGCGACCAGGAGGCGGGTTTGAGGATCACGGCATTGCCCGCCGCCAGTGCCGGCGCCACCTTCTGCGCGTCCGAGGCGATGGGCGAATTCCACGGCGTGATGGCGGCGACGACACCCAGCGGCTCATGCACCGACAGGGTCATCGCCGTTCCGCGCCGCGCCGTCAGATCGTCGTCCATCGTCTCGGCCACGGCGGCGAAATAGCGGAAGGTCCCCGCCGCCGAGTCCGCCAGCGCGGCTGTTTCGGTCAGCGTCTTGCCGGTGTCGCGGGATTGGATGCGCGAAATCCGTCCGGTGTTCGCCTCGATCCCGTCGGCGATGCGGTACAGGACCCGCGCCCGCTCACAGGGTTTCAGCGCGCCCCAGGCGGGCTGCGCCGCCTTGGCCAGGGCAATCGCCTCTTCGCCATCGGCGGTCGAGGCACCGCGCAGCACACGGTTCACCGTGCCGTCCGCCGGAAAGACCGATGTGATCTCGGCCCCCTGCCCCTCGCGCCAGGTGCCGCCAAGGTAAAGCCGCCCGTCCGGCAGTGTCGTGTCCATCATGTTCATCAGATCACCACTGGGTTCATGCGGTTCCGGATCTCTCGCAGGACCGAGTAGACCGTCGAAACGCTGGTTTTCACGTTGCCTGCCGAGGGCAGGTTCTCGATTTCCATCGTGTAGTTGGCCACGGGCGAGCGCACGTCGTAGGAATGCACGTTGCCGGGCGCCTCTGGGTCCGCGATCAATTCGACCTGCGTCTCCTCGAAACCGGCTCCGGCCAGGGCCAGCGCCGCCGCGACATTGGCATTCTTGGGGAAGGCACGCGCGGCATCCCGCGCCGATCCACGGAAAAAGACCTCGCGCGTGGTCAGGGTATCGAGGTCAAGCGTTTCCCCTGCAGGCGTCCCCGCCCAGGCCTTGGGCGGCTTGATCCCGCGATAGGTGACTTGCAGTTCGCCTGTTGCCGAGAGCGCCGACAACAGGTCCAGGCCGCCGACCGCGCCTGCGGGCAGCACAATCCGCGCCCCGCCCTCTTTGGCGGCTGCACGCAACTGGGCCTCCAGCGCGGGATCCGACATGGCGCCGACAGAAACCTGCACCATGTCTACCCCCGCGCGCAGCACCACAGGCCCGTGTTCGGATACCGCCGCATGGCCCGCGCATTCCACGATCAGATCGGGCGTTTCGGCCAGCAGCGCTTCGGCACTGGTCACTACCACGGCCCCGGCGGTCGCTGGCACGCTGGCTTCGCGGCCCGGACGCACCAGAACCGCCAGGTGCGCCGGGGCAAGCCCGGCCTTCTGCATCAGGTCCAGCAGCGTGGCCCCGATGTTGCCAAAGCCGATCAGTCCCAGCCGCATGGCGTCAGTCCTCTTTCTGCGCGGCACCGGCGGGCGGGCCTGCAAAGGCTTCGGCAAAGGGACCGATGGCGATCATGTCCACCTCGATCAGCTGCGGACCTTCGGCGGCCAGCGCGTCGTCCAGCGCCGCCTCGAAGGCGTCAAGCGCGCTGACCTTGCGATGCGGCAGGCCGATGGAGGCGCAGAAGGTTCCGAACTCAGGCACGCGGATCGCCGAATAGTGCCGGCGGCTGTCGTATTGCGCATCCTGGATGTTCTGGATCACGCCATAGGCCTGGTCGTTCATCAGGACATAGACCAGCGGGGCGTTCTCATCGACGGCGGTGATCGCCTCGGCCAGGCCCAGCATCGTACCGCCATCGCCCAGCAGGGTGATCGCCTTGCGCCCTTCGTCACAGGCCAGCGCAGCGCCGATCCCCATCGAGACCCCCTGACCGATGCCCCCACCCAGCGCATGCACGCCCTGGGTCGGCTCGCTGAGCCGGACATACCGGTTGCCGAAGGTCGAGTTGGAAATCGTCACGTCACGCACCCAGGCGTGGCCGCCCTCGACCACCTTGGCGCTGAGCGTGTCGGCCACGGAGGAATAGTGGCCAAGCCGGTCGCGCAGGGCGCCTTCGGCCTTGGCCCGCGCCTTGGCAATATCGAAGCCAAGGTTCGGGTCGGTGTCGAGTTTCGCGGGCAAAAGCTCCAGCACGCGCGCCAGCGTGTCCGCCGCGTCGCCGTGGGCGAACAGGTCCACCGCGTAGTTGCGCCCGCCCTGCGAGGCATCCGCGTCGATCTGGATCAGCGGCTTGGGCAGCGGCATCTCATTGTTGCGGGTCTCGTTGCCGCGCAGGCGCGACCCGATGACGATCATCAGGTCACTGCTCTGGTAGAGGTCGACCGCTTCCGGCCCCATGTTGAAGGCGCCCAGCGTGCCCGGCTCTTCCTCGGAGACCACGCCGCGCCCGTTGGTCGAGGAGACGACCCCGACACCGCGCCGCATCAGTTCCGTCGCCTCTGCCACGGCGCCACGCGCGCCGCCACCCAGCCAGATCAGCGGACGCTTGGCCTGCTTCAGGTGGTTGGCGATGTCCTCGATCACCGCGTCGCACACGCGGGGCACGACCGGCACCGGCGCGTGCTGCACCCCCTGCGACGCCGCAAGGCTGCGCTGCACGTCCACCGGGATCTCCAGCGACACCGGGCCGCTGGGCGCTGAAAGCACCGCCGAAACAGCCGCGGTCAGCGCGCCGATGGCGCCATTCGCGTCCCACATGCGGAAGACCGCCTTGGACACCCCGCGCAGCATCTCTGGCTGGCGCGGCACGTCGTGGATCGCCGCGCGGTCACGGTCGGCATAGGCCAGGTCGACCTGGCTGGTGATGTGCAGAACACGGCTGCCGGCGGTCAGCGCCTCGGCCTGCGCGCCGGCGGCATTGCCCGCCGCCGTGCCGGTCGAGGTCAGGCAGACGCCCATGCCACCAGACACCCGTGCATAGGCGTCGGCCATGTTCATCGCGCCCGCTTCGCCCCTCGCGGGGACAAAGCGGATGCGGCCCTGGCGCGCCACCGCGTCGAGTATCGGCATGTTGTGGATCGAGATCACGCCGAACATGGTGGTGACGCCCACGTCCGCCAGGTAACGGGCAATAAAGTCGCCGACCGTCTCGGTCTGCTGAATGGCTTCGTGTTTCATACCCATCTCCCTAGATGTGCCGTGCCAGGCCGCCCGAAACGTCAAGCTGGGCGCCGGTGATGTAACTGGCCGCGCGCGAGCCGAGGAAGGCAATCGCGTTGGCGGCCTCTTCGGGGTCGCCGAGGCGGCCCATCGGAATGCCTTTCTTTTCGGCCAGCGCGCCGTACCAGTCGGCGCGGCTGACGCTCTGGTCCTCGCGCGCGGCAAAGCGGCGGGTCCATTGGCCGGATTCGATCAACCCCATGAGGACCGAATTGACGCGCACGTCGGGGGCCAGTTCGACGCTGAGCGATTTCAGCATGTTCTGAACCCCCGCGCGGGCCGAAGAGGTGCAGACCATGTGCGGTTCCGGCTGGTAGGCCAGCAGCGAGTTGACCGCGACGATGGCGCCTTGCGCCTCACGCAGCATCGGCAGGAAGGCCCGGACCGGCAGCACCTGGCTGAAGATCTTCAGCTCGTATTCGTCGCGCCAGTCCTGGTCGCTGGTTTCGGCGAAGGTCGACAGACGCCCCTGCCCCGCGTTGTTCACCAGCAGGTCGCAGCGGCCAAAGGTCTGTTTCACCTCGTCGGCAAAGCCGTTCACCTCATCCGCGTCCAGCACAGAGAAGGCGCGGGACAGAACGCGATCCTCGCCGTAGTCCCGGCGCAGCACGCTGGCCACGTCCTCCAGCCGCGAGGCGTTGCGCGCACAAAGCGCGACCCTGGCGCCCGATCCCAACAGGACCCGCACGGTGGCAAGGCCGATGCCCGAGGATCCGCCGGTGACGACCGCCACCGATCCATCGTATCCGAAATTCATTCCGCTGCCCCCCGGTTGCGTTGTGCCAGTTCCGGCCAGCCCGGATCGGGCCGCCCCTGCATCACCGCGCGTTGCGCCGGAGTCGGCGGGCCGGCGGTCATCCAGCGGTCCATCAGTTCGGGATTGTCGCGCGGCCAGACCTGCGCCTCATGCGTGGTCTCGTCGATCTGCTGCAGTTCCGAGGTGAACTCGATCACAAAGCCCGAGGGCGAGACGAAATAGGCGAAGGGATTGTTGCCCGGCCCGTGACGGCCCGGCCCCCAGGTGGGGACATGTCCCTTCTGCTTCATCCGGCCGATGGCACGCATGAATTCGTCGATGGTCGGCAATTCAAAGGCAACGTGGTTGACGCTTGCATAATGCGCGCGGACCAGGGCGATCGAGTGGTGATCGGTGTTGCAGCGCAGGAAAACCATCTGGTCGGCCGAGTAATCCGAGGTGCGGAAGCCCAGAACATCCTCGTACCAGGCTTGCACGCCTTCCATGTCCGGCGTGTTCAGCACCACGTGGCTGACCTTCTTCGGCTTGGACCAGTCCGGTTCCTCGGGCAGTTGCCGGGCCTCGGTGCGGAACCGCAGGCGGCGCATGTCCGGGTCGAGAACCTCGAAGCCATAGCCACCGGCCCAGTCGTCGAACTCTGCCGGGGCGCCCAGTACCTGCGCGCCTTTTGCCACGCATTGCGCGTGCAGCGCGTCCGTTTGTGTGCGGTCGGGCATGGCGAAATGCACATATTCGATGCCAAAGACATCGCCCTCGGTCAGCCCGTAGAGAAAGGGCTCGCTCCCGGTGCCGCGCAAGAGCGCGGTGCCATCGTCGCTATGGGCCAGTTTCAGGCCCCACATGTCCTCGTAGAAGGGCAGCGTTTCCGCCAAGCCCGGGCCGCGCATCATGATGCCGCGCAGGCTGCCGGTGCGGATCGGGGTCTCGCTCATCGGGTTTCCTCCTTCGTTCCGCCGGTCAACCGGCTGTCTCGGTGTGCGCGGCCAGCGCGGCGGCGAATGCCACCGGGGCCTGCAGGTAAAGCGCGTGCCCCGCGTCGGGCACGATGGTCAGGCGCCCCTGCGCGGCGCGATGCAGCGCGGCAAAGGCGCGGCGGGCGCCATCGGGGGGCGTAACCACGTCTCCGGCGCCGACGATCACGTCGGTCGGCACCATCAGCCGTTCGGCATCATCCAACAGCCGGCCCGAGGCCAGCATCCGCGCGGCCTGCCCGTAGCCGGGCAGCGTGACCTGCGACATGGCCGCCTGCACCTGGGCGACATGGCCCCGGTTCGCGTCAGGGTCATGCACCAGCCGCGCGGCGCGCAGGGCGGCGAACTTTGCGGCGCCAAGACGCTGAAGGTCGTCGATCCGCGCCTGGGCGGCGGAACTCAGGCCACCACCCCGCGGCACGCCATGCCCCAAAGCAGGTGAGGCCAGGACAAGGCGGCTGACCCGGTCGCGGTGCGCGGCGGCAAAACTCGCGCCCATCAGCGTGCCCAGCGAGTGCCCGGCCAACATGACCCGGCGCAGACCCAGCGCGTCGCAGAAAGCCTCCAGCGCGCGGGCGTAGTCGCTGGCCAGCGGCCAGTCCATCCCAAGCGGCGCAGAGGCTCCATAGCCCGGCGCGTTCCAGGCGATCACCCGGCGCGTCGCATCGATATGATCCAGGAGCGGGGTAAAGGAAGCCGCCTGCGATCCGATGCCATGCAGCAGAACCAGCGCCTCACCCTCGCCCGCGCGCTCGAGATACTCGATCCCGGCGGCGGTTTTCGTTTCCCAGCCGGTCATTTGAACACGAACCCGTTGTTGACGGGCAAAACCTGCCCGGTGAGCGTCAGTGCCCCTTCGCTCAGCAGAAAGGCCACAACATCGGTGATCTCTCCCGGCGCCTGCGGCCCGGGGACGGCGCGGCCGTCGGAATACTGGCGGTGGCGTGCCTCGGGGACGTAATCGGTCGACTCGGTGGTCAGGATGCCCGGCGCCACGGCACTGACACCCACCCGGTCCTTGCCCAGTTCGCGGGCCAGCGAGCGGGTCATCGACATGACCGCCCCCTTGCTGGCGACATAGGACATGAGATTGGGCGCGCCCCAGAGCGCAGTGTCCGAGGCCACGTTGACCACCCGGCCCGAACCGGACGCGCGCAGCATCGGCGCGGCGGCGCGGGTCATCAGCCAGGTGCCGCGCACGTTCACGCGTTGCACCAGGTCCCAGCTGTCGATCTCGATTTCCTCGAAGCCGATGCCGCCGATGCCGGTGGCAATGGCTCCGTTGTTGACCAGCCCGTGCAGCTTGCCTCCCGTGGCCATGGAAACCGAACCCGCAAGTGCGGTGATCGACGCGGGATCGCCCAGGTCGACAGGCAGGAACTGCGCGCCGACCTCCTTGGCGGTGGCGCGGCCCTCGTCCTCGGCGATGTCCGCCAGGATCAGCTCCGCGCCGTGGCCCGCGAGGCAGCGGGCGATTTCCGCCCCCAGCCCCCGCGCCGCGCCGGTCAGCAAGATATGACGTCCTTGCAGCATCATCACTCTGCCGCCACGCTGTCCTGCTTCAGCTCCGCCTCGACCTGCGCCTTGGCGGCACGGGTCAGGATCTGGCGGATACGGCTGACGCCCAGGTCATGCTGATAGAGCATCTCGCGCTTGCGGGCGTCGTCGGGCATGCCTTCCAGCATCACGCGGTCCTGTTCCAGCACGTCCCAATGGGTCTTTTCCATCTTGGCACGGTAGAGGAAGCGCCAGCTTTCGCGCGCCATCCCCTCGACCTGGCGCATCCGCCAGAAAAAGACCTTGGTTGTGGTCTCGTCCATCGGGGTGACAAAGCCGATGATGCGGAACACGCCCCCCGGCCCCGCCGCCGGCGGATAGGGGATTTCGAGAAAGCAAAACATGTCTCCCGGGTAGACCTCGAACTCGGTCCAGTCGAAATTCTCGCCGGTCTGGCCGACGCGCTCGATCCGGAAGCCGTTGTCGGTCTTGTCCAGCTTCATCAAGTCCTGCTTGGACCCGTAGGCAAGGGTAAAGCTCTCGGCGTGCAGGTAGCAGCCGTGCATCGGATCGGCGAGGTTGTCGAGCGCGTAGCGATAGTTCGACTCCCAGACCGAGGTGCAGAGGAACCCGGCCCAGGCGTCGTCGCTCATGACGTCGGGCATCACCAGCTCCGGCGCCTCCGGCCGGTCGATGGAGGGGACATAGACAAAGACCGCGTCGTTGGCCTCTGTCACCTGGAAGGACTTGACCGCCTTACGGCCTTCCAGCGCGCATTCGGGCATCGCTGGCACCTGGACCACCACGCCGTCGCCGTCCACGACCACGCCGTGATAGCGGCAGGCGACATGGCCCTCGTGGACCTCGCCGTAAGACAGCGGCGCGCCGCGGTGGGGGCAGAAGTCCTCGATGCAGCGCAGCTTGCCCGAACCGTCGCGCCACAGCACGATCTTGTCACCCAGCAGCTTGGTGCCGTAGGGGCGCGAGGCCTTCACCTCGACCGATTTGCAGACCGGGTACCATTGGCCGCGCAGACCTTCGTTCACGCGCTTTTCGATCAGGGCTTTCTTGTCGATGGCAGTCATTGTCATACTCCCTTGGGAATGCATCCGCCGCTCAGCCGTGGGCCTTGGGCAGGTAATGGAGAACACGCTCTTCGATGCGCACGAGGGCCGAGTAGAGCACGAAGCCGATCACGGTCAGCAGGATGATGGCGTTGAAGACCATCGCGGCATTCGCCTGTCCGCCACCGTAGGAAATCAGGAACCCGAGGCCGGTGTTGCCGCCCACCAGTTCGCCCACCGTCACGCCGATCACGGCCAGTGTGGAGGCGATGCGCAGGCCGGCCATCAGGTTCGGCACGGTTGAGGGCATCTCGATCTTCCAGAAGATGCCGAAGCGCGACAGATTGTAGGCACGGGCCAGGTTGATCAGGTCGCGGTCGACGGTGCGCATGGCCTGCAGCACGTTGACGAGGACCGGAAAGAACACGATCAGCACCGTCACCAGCAGCTTGGGCATCGAGTTGTAGCCGAACCACATGATGAAGAGGGGCGCAAAGGCGACCTTGGGTGCGATCTGCAGCGCCAGGATGTAGGGCGACAGGACCTTTTCCCAGAAGGCGGACATGCCCAGCAGGTAGCCCAGCACCGCGCCCAGAAGGCTGCCAATGGCAAAGCCCAGTGCCGTGTAGAGCGCGGTCGACAGGACATGTGCCCAGAGCCCTTCGAAGGCCCACATGCGCTGGAATTCGGCCAGGCAGTCGCTCAGCGTGGGGATGATGAAGCGCGGGACATCCAGCGCCGGCGGCAGGAATTCCCAGGCCAGCAGCACGAGGGCCAGCAATGTCAGGCTGACGATCGTTGTCATGTGACGCTGCGCCATGCTTGGTCTCCCGGTTGCAGATTTGTGTTTGGTCGGGCGGGTCCCTTGGGCCGGGGCGTTCGCCCCGGCCTGGATCTGGGTTGCGTCGGTCATTTCACGAAATCATTGGTGTAGAGGTCTTCGATCGGCACGGCGGTGCGCACGATGCCGCGATCGACGTAGAAGGTCTGGACGGCCTTGATCCGCTCGGCGTCGAAGGTGCCCAGGGGCTGGTTTTCGCCTTCGGGATAGATCAGCGCGGCGTAGGCGCGCATCACGCCCTCGACCATCTTTTCCTTGCCACTGTGCTGCGGAACAAAGCTGACATAGTCCTTGGCGGCCTGCTCGGGATCGTCCTGGATGTCGCGGATGCCCTTCAGGACCGCATTCACGAAACCGCTGACGATCTCGGGGCGTTCCGCGATGGTCTTGTCAGAGGCGATAATGGCCTGCGCCATCGCCGGGAAGACGGCGTCGACCGGCATCTGCTTCATCTCGACACCCGCGCCCTCGACGGCGGCGATCCACTCCGGCACGCCTGAAAATGCATCGAGGTTGCCGGCAATGGACAGCTGGATGATGCCACCCGGGCCAACGGCCTGGATGTCGACGTCATTCTTGGTCAGCCCGACGGAGGCGAGCACGCCCAGCAGGTTGTAATAGGTGGTGTCCTGGAACGAGAGCACGCCGACCGACTTGCCCTTGAGATCCGCCGGGCTTTCGATGCCGCTGTCGGCGCGCCATGCCAGCTGGGTCAGGCCACGGCCGCCCAGCAGGGCCACGCCGCGGATGTCCAGACCATTGGCCCGCACGATGATCGAGGTGTCGCCGATGCCGCCGCCAAGGTCGGCATTGCCCAGAGCAACCTGCGTCGCCACATCCGCGCCGCCCTTGCCGACGCGAAAGGTCACGTCAAGGCCGGCCTCTTCGAAGTACCCCTTGCCCTTGGCAAGTTGGAACGGCGCGAAGGCCGGCAGGAAATCCGGGGCCGGGAACAGGTAGGTCACCTGCTCTGCCGCGCTTGCGAAAGAGGCCGAAACGGCCATTGCAGCGGCGGCGATCGTGTTGATGAACGTGTGTTTCATGTCTTTTGACTCCCTGCAGTCAGGCTGCTTTTTCTTCGAGCTTCAGTAGTTTGAAGAGCTGCGCGGCATAGTCGGCCACTTCGGGCAGCGTGCGCCGCTTGATCGGTTCGTCGCGGTGCGGCAGATCCACCTTGATGTCCGCGATCACCGTGCCGGGACGTTCGCTGAGGACCAGGATGCGGTCGGACATCAAAACGGCCTCTGCCAGGTCATGGGTGATCAGCAGCGTGGTCTTGCCCGCCTCTGCGATGGTCTTGGCAAAGGAGTTCTGCAGCAGCAGCTTGGTCTGCGCGTCCAGCGCCGAGAACGGCTCGTCCAGCAGGATGATCTCGGGGTCGATGGCGAGGGTGCGGGCCAGTGCCGCGCGCTGCCGCATGCCCCCTGACAGTTGATAGGGATACTGCTGGTCGAACCCTTCGAGGTGGCAGTGCTTGAGTTCTTTCATGGCGCGTTCGCGGCGGGCTTCCTTGCCGACGCCGCGCGATTCCAGCCCGAATTCGATGTTCGAGATGATGTTGCGCCAGGGCAGCAGCAGGTCCTTCTGCAGCATGAACCCGACATGTGTATTGGGGCCCGTGACCGGCTCGTCGCTAACCAGCACCTGGCCCTCGGTGGGCTGGTAAAGGCCCGCGGTCATCGACAGGATCGTGGACTTCCCGCAGCCCGAGGGGCCGACCGCCGAGACGAATTCGCCCTCTTCGACGCGAAAGTTCACGTCCTTGACGGCGGTCAGTTCCTCGCCGGAATTGGTCGGGAAGCGCTTGGTGACGGAACGGAACTCAAGCGCCATAACCCTGGGCCTCGTACGCTGCGTCCAGGTCGGCGTTGATCGCCTTCAGCTCTTCGCCCAGCAGCGCCTCGGTCCAGTCGGTGCGGCCCGACTTGGGGGCGGTCACGCCCTGGTCCGCCAGCGCGGCGGCGACCTTGGCAAAATCGTGCTCGCCGGTGCCGTAGATATTCATCAGGGCCTCGGCCAGGGCCATTTCCGCCGGTTCCAGGTCGCGCCCGCGGCACTGGTTCGCCAGTGCCGGGCGGCTGGTGTCCTGCGCGCGCTCCGTGAGCCTGTCCTTGAATGCGTCATGTCCACTCATGTGCCGGTCTCCCTTATCCATCGTGGCTTGCTTTATCGCGTCGCGTCTTTGCGATGTGTTCATATTTTAACATGATGTTCAAATATAGACTGCCTGACCGCCCTGCGTTCTGTCAACGAATTTCCGCGGATCGCGCCAGCCAAAGGCACCCGCATTGACAGATGCCCGCAGATCCGACACTGATTATATCTGAACAAGATGTTATTTTATGAACACTTGCGGAGAGGGAGACGCCTTATGAATGCCTTGAAAATTGCTATTGCCGGCGGGGGTGTAGGCGGGATGGCGGCGGCCATCGCGCTGCAGTCACACGGCCACCAGGTCGCGATCTACGAACAGACTTCGGCCTTTGGACGAATCGGCGCCGACGTGAACCTGACGCCGAATGCCGTTCATGCGCTGGACGGACTGGGCGTGGGAATCGGTGATCGGCTGCGCGAAACCGCGGCCCGCCCGGAATACCGCATCAGCCGGATGTGGGACGATGGCCGCGAGACCTCGCGCCTGCCGATGAGCGCGGCGGCCGAGGAGAAATACGGTGCCCCGCAGCTGACCATCCACCGCGCGGACCTGCTGAGCGCCCTGCAGGATGCCCTGGCGCCCGGCACCATCCGCTTTGGCGCGGCGGTCGCCGGGCTGGAACAAGGGGACGCAGGTGCCACCCTGCTGCTGAAGGACGGAAGCCTCCACGTGGCGGACGTGCTGATCGGCGGCGACGGCATCCATTCCGCCCTGCGCACGGCGATGTTCGGCCCCGATGCGCCGCGCTTTACCGGGCTGGTTTCCTGGCGCGCGGTTGTTCCGCGCGCGGCGGTGGCCGAGTTGCCCAACCTCGACAGTTTCACCAAGTGGTGGGGGCCGGAGTCGGACCGCCAGATCGTCACCTTCCCGCTGACCGGCGGCAAGGAGATCTTTGTCTTTGCCACCACGCCGCAAACGGACTGGAGCGAGGAAGGCTGGACCCTGCCCGGCGACATCGCGGAGCTGCGCGCCGCCTACGCCGATTTCCACCCCGAGGCCCGCACCCTGCTGGAGGCCTGCACAGAGGTCACGCGCTCGGCCCTGCACGTCCGCGAACCGATGCCGCGCTGGTCACAGGACCATGCCGCCCTTCTGGGCGACGCGGCGCACCCGATGGTGCCGTTCATGGCCCAGGGCGCCTGCATGGCGATCGAAGACGCGGTCGTTCTGGCCCGTGCACTCTGCGACGGTCCGGAGACTGTGCCCGAGGCGCTGAAGGCCTACGAGGACGCCCGCCGCGACCGCACGGCGGCGATCCAGCGCGGCTCGCTGGCGAACGAATGGCTCAAGGAAGGCGGGAACGCCGACTGGGTCTATGGCTATCACGCCTGGACGGCACCGCTGGGCGAACCGGCGCCCGTGTGACGGGCGGCGCGACGCGAAATCAACAGGGGCGCTGATGTCAGCGCCCCTGTTGCGACAATCCTGACAGTGGCCCAACGAAGTCCATTCTCTAGCCACGGCTTTCGAGCCGACGTGGCCGCTATTGTTGCATTTCAAATGGCAGATAAGCGGGATGAAGCTGACTTTTGCTTCAACCACGACACTGGACACTTCCAAGATTGACCATGCGCGAGGAGCGGGCTTTTCCAAGTTGGCCGCTTTCAGAGCAAAGGCGCCTCCAAGAGGACCTTAGTCACTCACTTGAACGCCTCGGCGGCACTTACCGAAACCAGCCATACTTCTTTTCCTCAAAAACAATATACGAGTAACCCTGACACCTATTGGATGACCAGGTGATACCCCGCCGATGCGCTTGGAAAACGATCGCTCTGGCCCCCTCCAAGCTCGAGTGCCTTGAATCCAGCCTTAGATCCCCTCTTTTTGGCGGTCTATAGTATGGGACAGCATTCAAGTTTTGACTAAGATCGTTGCCAAACGTTGACTCTATCGGGGGAACATCTCCGTAAAAAAACACTACATAAAGAAGTGGTCTATCAGAAATAAAGACAGAAATGACAGGGTCGTTTATCGTCAAGTCCAATTCAGAAAGCGCAAAGCCCAAGCTGCAATCCAAATCCCTCCTGGTCAATTGGTTTCTCGACAACCTCTCAAAGGCGTCAAGCCAATCCTGCGGATAATCAGAATGTTGAAAGACTGCGCCGTGCGTATCTGACAAACCCATCTCACCCAGACGATCGACTTGAATGGAGCGCGTGACAACGCCCCCAAAAAACTCAGCGTAGGCACTAACACGCGAGTGGTACATTAGCCCGTCTATAATGGCGTAAACCAAAAAAAACAGCACAACGACAAAACTCGCGACCAATATTACAGCTTGTCTCACTTCCGCTCTCCCATCAACACCTTACGAATTCCCTTGGGCGCCTACCCGATCCCATCCGCGTGTTGAAGGACCGTTGTTCGGACTGCGCCAGTTCAGCGCCTCGTTGATCGCCCGTCGCCATCAGCATCAAAAACAGAACGCCATCACCCGAAACCGCCAGGGACGTGCGGTTCTTCAAACCATCGCGATTACTGCAGAGGAACGACGTGGATTGTGAGATTTCAGCAGTCTCGATACCCTCAATTGTTGCTGCTGCCACCATCGCCTGAACCCTAAGTCAGGTCGAAACCGAAGCGTCGACCATCTGCTTTACAATCTTTCTCGTTAGCGTTCGCTGTGACTTGACTGACAGAATCTTGTCAGCAATTTCAATGACCTCTAGGGCGCCGCTGGCAAGCCTCCTTTGGGTCGAATACGCACCATTTGCAAGCCTTGCACCAATGATCTTGCCACGAACAACGTAGTCCGGCGAGGGTCTATTTGCTTCGAGCACCCCGCTATCAAAATGTGCGCGTGAACCTCAAATATGCTACGAAAAGACCCAAACAAAACAGTGCAAATAAGGCGAGCGATTGCAGGATAGATACCAATTTATTCATGGACTTGCGTTCAAGATATCTTGCGTAAAACCACCCAAAAAATACCTCAGACCTGTCATTGCTTTACGTCTCCATCAGATCAAAAGCACTGCTTCCGGTTCAATACACCCTCGCTTGATCTGTTAACAATGGCCTCCAACCCGCAATCGAAGGACTGTTTCCTCAGGGCCACCAGTCGCACTCAGCCCTTGGCCAGCACTCCGAAAAACGAAAAGCGGGGCACCCGAAGGCGCCCCGAAGTCCAAACAGGGAGTGATGGAAGGCTCAGGCCGCCTTGTAGGCCACGCCGTCTTCCGACGAGGTTCCGATCACCGTCCAGACGGTCGCATGACCGGCCGAGTTGTTGCGGAACCAGTGCTTGCGGCCTGCCGGCGTCTTGACCAGGTCGCGCGGACCCAGTTCGACCTCGACGGTTTCGCCGTTTTCTTCCCAGCCCACGGTCAGCGAGCCCTCGATCACCATCATCGCGTCCTCGACGGGACGGGTGAAGGCCTGCACGCCGGTGCGGCTGGGCACGCCCCACATTTCCTTGCGGCAGGTGTCGTTGGCGATGCCGCCCTCGCCCACATAGACCTTGCGGGTGAACCCGGCCTCTTCCCAGATCGTCGGCGCCTCTGCGTGACGGATGACGAATTTGCCCATCAGTTGCTGCAGTTCATGCGTGCCGTTCGGGTCGAACGGCATGGTCTTGCCCGGCTCGGCGCCAAAGCTGCGCGCCAGTTCGGGGGCGTGCTCCTTGGGGTGGTAGTGGTATTTCGGCGGCAGCGGCTTGCCCACGTCGACCGAGATCGACATCAGCACCGGCTCGGGGCCATCGACGCGAAAGCCGTGGCCGACCTCACGCGCGTTCAGGATCATGTCCTTGGGGCCAAGGTTGACCTCGACCACCTCGCCGTCACGCTCCCAGCCGACGATCAGCGCACCGTCGATGATCAGAAAGCTCTCTTCGATCTCGTGGCTGTGGCAGGCGGCGTATTTACCGTGTTCCTTGTAGATCAGCGACAGGGTGAAATTGTCCGGCTTCATCGTGCTGGTGTCACCGACCTTGGGCGAGCCGCCAGAGCCGATATAGCGCATCTGCGCGCGGGCCAGGTCGGGGAAGCCGGCGTTGGACGGAAAGGCGTTCCAGTCGAACTGCTTGTCGGTGAAACGGCCGGTATGGGCGGACAGCTCGGCGGCCAGGGTCGAAACCGCATCGGTCTTGATGTTCATCGGGTGTTTCCTCTTGTCGTGTCGCGCTTCAAATTCGATGCGATACGGGTAGCAAAACCGCGTTTTACATCCTATACGCCGTTTCATGGACAAAACGCGCTTGCCTCGAACCAACCTTGATCCCGCCGAGGATCGCTATCTTGTTCCCGGCCTCATACGGGGCCTTCAGGTCCTGACCGCCTTCACTCCCGAACGCCGGGAAATGTCCCTGTCCGAGATCGCGCGCGAGATCGGGCAAAGCCGGTCCGCCGCCTTCCGGTCCGTCTACACGCTGGCGCAGATGGGATACCTGTTGCACGACGAGGCGCGAAAGACCTATGCGCTTGGCCCTGCGGTGATGCGGCTTGGCTTTGGCTATCTTGCCACGCGCGAACTGGTTGAGATCGCGCTGCCCGAGCTGGAACGCCTGCGCGACGAAACCGACTGGTCCACGCACCTGGGGGTGCGGGACGGGACGCTGGTTCTGTACATGTTGCGGGTGCCCAGCAGGCTGGGTCTTGGCAGCATCGTCCATGTCGGCAGCCGCCTGCCCGCCGCCAATACAACGATGGGGCGGGTTCTGCTGGCGGACCTGGACGAGGAAACGCTGATCGCGCTGTACCGCGACGCAAACGCACAGCGCACGACCCGGAACACCGCGCCCGGCATGACCGAACTGCTGGCCCAGTGGCGGGCCGACCGCAGCAGCGAAACGGTGACACAGGTCGGCAGTTTCGAGGCGGGGATCACATCGGTCGCAGCCCCCCTGCGCGACATGTCGGGCAAGACCGTCGCCGCGATCAATGCCACCAGTGCGACAGAGGGTCGGCAGGCCGTACCCGCGGAGGTCAGACGCGCGCTGGAGGACACAGCGGCCCGGATTTCGCGCCTGCTGGGCAACTAGGCAAAGAAAAACCGCCCGAAAGGTTGCCGGGCGGTCTCCAGTCTCAGGAAGCGCAAGGATCAGTCGCTGATCGAGCCTTCCTCGTCGCGGCGTGCGTGCATCTTGGCCTTGACCCGGGCGCCAATGATCAACGGCAGGACAAAGCCGATGATCGCGATGGCCCAGAGGCCGATGGACAGCGGGCTGTCGACCAGGGTCCACCAGTCGCCGTTGTCGATGGTCACGGCGCGGCGCAGGTTGTTTTCCATCGCGTTGCCCAACAGCGTGCCCAGGATGATCGGCACCAACGGAACGTCCAGCTTGCGCAGCACCCAGCCCATGACACCAAAGCCGATCATCACCAGCAGGTCGAAGGTCGAGCCCGAGATGCCGTAGATCCCGACAAAGCTGACCATCGCCACGATGGGCATCAGGATGCGGCTGGGGATCATCAACACCCGGGTGAACAGGCCCACCATCGGGATGTTCATCGCCAGCAGCATGAAGTTGGCGATGAACAGCGCCGCGATCAGACCCCAGACCACGTCCGGGTTCTGGGTGAACAGCAGCGGCCCCGGCGTGATGTTCAGTGCCAGGAGAACCGCCAGCAGAACCGCCGTGGTGCCCGACCCGGGCACGCCCAGCGCCAGCATCGGCACCAGCGCGCCCCCGGCGGCAGCGTTGTTGCCTGCCTCCGGCGCGGCCACGCCGCGCGGGTCGCCAGTGCCAAAGGTGCCTTCCTTGTCGACCAGCCGCTTTTCCATCGAGTAGGAGATGAAAGACCCCAGCGAGGCCCCTGCCCCCGGCAGCACCCCGGCGAGGAAGCCCAGGAAAGAAGTGCGCAGCATGGTGGGAGCGGTCTGCTTGATCATCGACATCGGCGGATAGAGCTTGCCGACGGTGATCTTCTTGCCTTCGGCGTCAGAACCGCCGTGACGGTTTTCAAGGAAGATAAAGACCTCGGACAAGGCAAACAGACCGACGATGGCCACGAGGAAATCGAGCCCGTCATAGAGGTGCACCTCGCCAAAGGTGAAGCGCGGCACGCCGGTCTGGGTGTCGACACCAATGGTGGCCAGGCCCAGGCCCAGCGCCGCGGCAAAGGCCGATTTCGCCTGGTTGGTCGAGGACACGCCGCCCAGCGTCATGAAGGCCAGCGCGAAGAGGGCAAAATATTCCGCCGGGCCGAACAGCAGCGCGATCTTGACCAGCTGCGGCGCCAGCAGGATCAGGCCCCAGGTGGCAAAGAAGGCGCCGACGAAAGAGGCGATGCCCGAGAGCGACAGCGCCTCGCCCGCGAGGCCCTTCTTGGCCATCGGGTGCCCGTCGAGGCAGGTCATCATCGCCGGTTCATCGCCGGGGATGTTGAGCAGGATCGACGAGATCCGCCCGCCGTACATCGCCCCGTAGTAGACCGAGGTCAGCAGGATCAGGGAAGGCGTCGCGCCCAACCCCATCGTGAAGGCCAGCGGGATCAGGATGGCCACGCCGTTCGACGGGCCAAGGCCCGGCAACGCGCCCATGATCGTGCCCAGAAAGCAGCCCAGCAGCGCCAGCAGCAGGTTCTGCCAGGTCAGCGCGATGGCAAAGCCATCGGCGAGATTTCCAAACATCTCCATTTTTCAGAACCCCCACGGTCCGCGCGCCAGCGACAGACCCAGAACAAGGTGAAAGATGACGTAGATGCCGACAGAGGTGCCGACACCGACAAGCACTGCCTCAAGCGGGGCGGACCCCAGGCGCCATGCCAGGTAGGCGGCGGCAAAGGCGGTGGCCACGACAAAGCCCGCGACGGGCAGCATCTCGGCATAGAGGATCAGCACCACGACCGAGGCAAAGACCTCGACCAGGCGGCCAAGCGCGGGCCAGTGCGGCTCGGCATCCGGGCGCAGCACGATCACCAGGCTGGACAGGCCCAGGATGGCGGCAATGATCAGGGGGAAGGCCTTTGGGCCGACGGCATCCGAGAGAAAGCTTTCCTCGATCGCAAGCGCGGCAAAGACATAGCCGATGGCGAGGAGAATGCCGACGACCCCGAAAATACGATCGCTCATGGCGGTCTCCTTTTCCGGGTGTCAGGTAGAAGGTCGGGCGCCGCACATCCGCGCGGCGCCCTGCATCAGGCAAGCGGCGGGCGCTTACTTGATGATGCCGATTTCCCTGGAAATCGCCTGGATCTGCGCAACCGAGTCGGCCACGAAGCTCTGGAACTCGGCGCCCTGCAGGTCCAGCGGGGCCAGGCCGTTTGCAGCCATCACGTCTTTCCACGCGTCCGAAGCGTAGAGATCGGCGATCTTGGACACCCATGCGTCATAGGCCTCGTCACTCATGTCGCCGGGGGCGTAGAAGCCGCGCCAGTTGGCGCCGATGGCGTCGATGCCCTGCTCGCGCGCGGTCGGGAACTCGGCGAATTCGCCGGGTAGACGCTCGGGCGACAGGACCGCGATCACCTTGATGTCACCGCTGTCGACAAAGCCCTTGGCTTCGGAGATGTCCCCGGTGAAAGCCTGAACCGAACCGGCCAGCAGCTGGGTCACGGCCTCGCCGCCGCCGTCAAAGGCGATGTACTTGACCGAACGCACGTCGGTGATGCCATAGGCATTGGCCGCGATCAGGACCTTCAGGTGGTCCCAGCCACCCACGGCCGAGCCGCCCGCCACGGAAACCGAGGTCGGGTCCGCCTTGATCTGGTCCAGCAGCGCCGGCAGGCTGTCGACTTCGCTATCGGCGGAAACGGCGATCACGCCGTAGTCGGCGCCGATGGTGGCCAGCCAGCGCACCTGGTCCATGGTGTTGCCCGGGTAGGCGCCTTGCGCGAGGCGGGTCGCGGTCGCTGTCGAGGCCGCCACGATCAGGTCATCCTCGTCGTTGCGCTTGTTCACCACTTCTGCAAAGGCCACGCCGCCGCCGCCACCGGCGAGGTTGACGACCTGCATGGTCTTGTCGATCAGGCCAAGGTCCTGCATCGACTTGCCGACCTGGCGGCAGGTAAAGTCCCAGCCGCCGCCCGGGTTGGCCGGGGCGATGCATTCGGGGTTTTCCTGCGCCTGCGCCGCGACGGCGGAAAACGACAGGACAAAGGCGGCCAGTGCGCCACGGGTTGCGGAAAATTTCATGTGGTCCTCCAACACTCTGGCCGGACGCACTCCTCTGCATCCGGTCCGGTCCCCGCGCCATGAACGACTCTGCGCCCTTTTCCGCGGGTTGTGGATGTGTAACCAATGATCCTGTCATGAACCTGTCAGCCAAAGGACAGAATGACAGGAGAGGGAGGCCGCGGCGATGCGCGTGCTCATGATCGAAGACGCCGAGGATCTGGCCGAGGGCGTGATCCGGCAACTGGCCCGGTCCGGCATGGTCTGCGACCTGGCCCCCACGATCGAGGCCGCCCGCGACTATCGCGCAGTGCAGGATTACGATGCGCTGATCGTGGACATCAACCTGCCTGACGGCTCCGGCCTCGGCTACCTGCGTGACATCCGGCAAGGCGGCAACCGCACTCCGGTCCTGATGCTGACCGCGCTGGCCGACGTGGACGACCGGGTGACGGCGCTGGACGCGGGCGCAGATGACTACCTCAGCAAACCCTTCGATCAGCGCGAGCTGGAGGCCCGACTGCGCGCGCTGGTCCGGCGCGAGGCGGACCGCAAGTCACAGCAGATCACGCTGGGCCCGCTGGTCTACGCGCCCAACGACCGCAGCGCCACGCTGGACGGAAAACGCCTGGACCTGACCCGGCGCGAGGCGGCCCTGCTGGACGCGCTGATCCGGCACCAGGGGCAGTACCTGTCCAAGGCCCGACTGTACGATTCCCTCTACGGGTTCGACGATGCCGACGTCGGCGTGAACGCGATCGAGCTGTATATCGCGCGGCTGCGCAAGAAATTCGCCGACAGTCCCGTCAGCATCGCGACCCAGCGCGGTGTCGGCTACCGGATCGGGCTGGATGGCTGAGGCACGAATCCAGCGCAGCCTTGTCGCCCGCGTGCTGGGCGCGGTGCTGCTGATCCTGCTGCTGGGCGGATTGCTGGTGACGGTCTCGACCTGGTGGAACGGCAGACAGGCCGCGCGCCAGTCCTATGACCGCATCCTGCTGGGCGCCGCCAGCGACATCGCGGAATCGATCCGCATCCAGAGCGGCGCACCTTTTGTCGATCTCCCCGTCTCGGCCTTCGAACTTCTGGCGCAGGCCCCCGAGGACCGCATCTATTATGCCGTGCGCGGCCCCGACGGCACCTTCATCACCGGGCTGGACGAGACCTCGGCCATAGCGGCCCCGGATCGAACCGGCATAGCACCGGGCTATTTCGATGCGCCCCTGCAGGGGGAACCGGCGCGGTTTGTCCAGGTCACACGGCGCTTTGCCGAGCGGGAATATTCGGGATCGGTCGAGGTCATCGTGGGCCAGACCCTGCGCGCGCGGCAGGACATGACGGCGCGGCTGGTGCGGGATGCGCTCTGGCCGATGGGCGTGGCCGGCGTTGTGTTGCTGGTCATGTCCTGGTTCGTGATCCGCTCTGCCCTGCGCCCGCTCGAGGCGATCTCGGCCGATCTGGCCCTGCGCGACCCGAACGACCTGACGCCGATCCCCGTCGACCGCCTGCCCCGCGAATTGCAGGTCATGCTGGGGGCGATGAATCGTTTCATGGGGCGGCTCGACCGGCAGGTCGACGCGATGCGCAACCTGATCTCGGACACCGCCCACCAGTTGCGCACCCCGGTCGCCGCGATCCGCGTCCAGGCCGAGGCGGCGCAGGCCGAGACCGGGAACGAGGGAGCAGACAGGGCGCTGGGCCGGCTGCTGGCACGCAGCCGGTCGTTGAGCAAGCTGCTGGATCAGCTCTTGTCCCGCGCAATGGTCATCCACCGCACCGACAGCGCCCCCCGCCGCCCCGTCGACCTGCGCGAGATCGCGCTGGAGATCATCGAGCGGGACGAGCACCAGGCCCTGGCCCCCGGCGCCGAGGTGCGGCTGGACATCAGCAATGCGCCGGTCATGGTCCTGGCCGATGCCTTTTCGCTGGGCGAGGCCGCCAAGAACCTGCTGGCCAACGCCCTGCGTCATGGCAAGGCCCCGGTGACCATTGGCGCAGACCAATCCGGCAAGAGCGCCGCGATCTGGGTGCGGGACAGCGGGCCTGGCCCCGGTCCGGAAATTGCACAACGGCTGGGCGACAGGTTCAACCGCGACCGCGCCTCTGGCGAGGCCAGCACGGGGTTGGGCCTGTCCATCGTGACCTCTGTCGCCGCAGCCTTTGGCGGTTCGGTCGAGATGGGCCGCGACGACAAGGGCTTTCGCGCGGCACTGGTGCTGCCGGCGGCCCCGGGGGAGGCAGAGGAATGATCGTCCTCAGGACACTTCTTCCCTGGCTTATGGCGCTTGCATTTCTCGTCACGGGGGCTGCGGCGCAAGAGATGGAGGACAGGGCAGAATTCGGGTCGGGCGAGACCCGGCTGCTGCTGCGCTCGACCACCGATATCGCCATCCTGCGCCCGGTGATCCGGCTCTTTGCCGACCAGAACCCTGACCTGACCATCGTGTATGAACAATGGGGGTCGAACGATCTCTTCGCGCTCAGCCGTGCGGGTTGTCGTGAAGAAAGCGAGCCCGCCGATGCGGTCTTTTCCTCGGCGGTGCAACACATGGTCTGGCTGGTCAATGCCGCCTGCGCGCGGCAGGTCCAGTCACCGCTGGCCAGCGCCCTGCCCCCGGCCCGCCGCTGGCGCAACGAGCTGTGGGGCATCACCACGGAACCGGCGGTCATCGTCTACAACAAGGCGGCGATTTCGGGGGCCGAGGTGCCCCGCACGCGTTTTGCCCTGCTTGACGCCATGCGCACTCGGCCAGAGTTCTTTCGCGGGCGCATTGCCACCTATGACATCGGGGCCTCGGGGCTGGGGTTCCTCTTTGCCTATGCCGACAGCCTCGAGGCGACCAGTTTCGGTTCTCTGCTCGAAGGGTTCGCGCGGATCGAGGCGGTGGCGACCTGCTGTTCCGCCGAGATCATCCGGGGCGTCGCCGAGGGCCGGTATCTCATGGCCTACAACGTGCTGGGGTCTTACGTTCTGGGCGATCAGAGCGCCGAGATCGGGTTCATCCTGCCCGAGGATTACACCTTGCTCCTGTCGCGCGCCTACATGATCCCGCGGCAGGCCCGCCAGCCCGAGGCCGCCGAGCGCCTGCTGGACTTCCTGCTGTCCACGCCAGTGCAGGCACAACTCGCCGATGCCGGGCTGGTCAGCCCCATCGACGACGCGGAAAATGGGCTGCCCCCCAGCGCACGGCGGTTCATTCCGCTGTCGCCGGCCCTGCTGGTGGCAATGGACCGCAACCGGCGCGCGGCGCTCTTCGCCATCTGGGACGATGCCTTTCGCCGCGCCACCGGCCCCTAGCAGACAGGCATCACGACCCGACGACGCCGCGCGCCGCAAGCGCGGCAATGTCCTCGGGGCCGTATCCCAGCACATCCGCCAGTACCTGCGGCGTGTTCTCGCCCAGCAGGCTGGGCGCGCGGGCCGCGGCGGGACCTTCCCCGTCAAACCTTATCGGGCCACGCACCAGGCGCATCTCTCCCTGGCTGGGGTGACGGACGGTTTCCACCAGAGCCCGGTCCTGTACATGCGCCTGTTCCAGTGCGTCGCCGATGGACAGGATCGGCGCGCTGGGGACGTCGTATTCGCCGAGGCGGGCCAGCCAGTAGTCCGTCGTCTCCTGGGTCATCCGCCGGTGAATGATCTCATGCAGGGCGTCGCGGTTGGCCAGTCGCGCGTCGTAGAGCGCGAACCGGGGATCCTCGATCAACCCGTCCTCGCCCAGGCAGCGTGCGAAATTGTGCCAGAACCGTTCCGTCAGGCAGGCCACGATCACATGGCCGTCCGAAGTCGGGAAGGACCCGTAGGGTACGATGCTGGGATGCTGCGTACCGACAGGCTGCGGGCTTTGCCCGGTGACGAAATAGATCTGCGACAGGTACCCCTGCAAGGCGATCAGGCTGTCCAGCATGGCCACCTCGACGCGCCGCCCCTTGCCAGTCACGCTGCGCTCGTGCAGCGCCGCCAGCAGACCGAACAGCGAAAAGATGCTGCCCGCCATGTCGCCCAGAGGCACACCCAGCTTGTTCGGGGCCTGTCCCGGCTCGCGGTTGACGCTCATGACGCCGGAGAGGGCCTGCGCCACGATGTCGAAGGCGGGCTTGTCACCCAGCGGGCTGTTCTCGCCGAAGCCCGAGATCGAACAATAGATCAGGCCCGCGTTGTCCTGGCGCAACTGCTCGTACCCCAGGCCCAGGCGGTCCATCACGCCGGGGCGGAAATTCTCCAGCACGATGTCGCTTTGCCGGGCGAGGTCGCGCGCGATCTGCACGCCTTCCTCTGACTTCAGGTTCAGCGCGACGCTTTTCTTGCTGCGGTTCAGGGCGATGTAATAATGGCTCAGCTCGCCGTGGAACGGAGGAAAGTTGCGGGTCTCGTCGCCCTTTCCGACCGGCTCGATCTTGATCACCTCTGCGCCGAGGTCGGCCAGCACCATGCTGGCATAGGGACCGGACAGGATGCGCGAAAAATCCAGGACCTTGATGCCGGCAAGCGGTCCGCTGGAAGGGGAAGACTGGGTGTCGGTCATGTGCTGCGTCCTGTTTTCGAGGTAATTTTCATGATGGCCGAGGCGGTGGCCACGGGCCCGGTTCCGCTGTGGATCTCTGCATCGACGAAGATCAAGGACCGGGTGGCATGGCGGATCTCGGGCCTGATCTTCAGGAAGTCGCCGACCCGCGCCGCGCCCAGGAACCGGCTGTCCATCTGGACCGTGACCGTGGGCTGACGCTCGGCGGCCTTCCAGGCACGGATGGCGATCGCCTGGTCCAGCAAACTGGTCAGCACGCCGCCATGCACCAGCCCGATGTGATTGCCGTGGCGGTCATCGGTCTGGAAGCCGTATGTCCCCCTGTCCCCGGCATCCGTCGCGCGCAGCAAGGGCCCCATCAGTGCCATGAACCCCTTGATGTCCAGCGGCCTCCATTCCCCGGTGTCCGTGTCAGTCACGCCTCAACTCCCCGCGTCGATCTGCAATTCCTGGATGTGGTCCCGGATGCCCTGCATGGCCCGGGTCAGTTTCGGCACCTGCTTGTCCTTGAGCCGCTCGGAGATGCCGATGGCGACGATGGACCGCGTCATGCGTCCGCTGTTGCCGAAGACGGGCACCGCCACGACGGTCACGCCCGAGATATAGGTGCCCTGGTCCACGGCATAGCCGCGCTCGCGCGCCTCGCGGATCTCCTGCACCCAATCCTCGAATGCGGGGGGATGATCCCAGACCAGACGGTCGAACTCCTGCCTGAGGGTCTGCTCATCCTCTACGTTGAAGGCAGCGAACAGGCGCCCCGTGGCGCTGATGAGCGCGGGAAAGCGGCTGCCCAGGTCCACCTGCAGCCGGAACGGCATGCTGGATTGCGACAGGGCCACGACGATCATCTGGTTGGGTTCCGAGAGCTGCGTGGCGATGCTGGTCACGCCGAACTTCTGCGACAGCTCGGACAGCTGCGGCTGGATCAGGGTCGAGAAACTGTTGCGCTGAAGCGCCGAGCGGGCCAGCGGCAGGATGCCGATTCCGATCGTGTAGCGCTTGGTCTGCGAATCGAAATCCACCATCCCCTCGTCTTGCAGGACACGCAGGATGTGCAGGCAGGTGCTGGGCACCAGGTCCAGCTCGCGCGCCATCGGGTTGACCCCCACCGGTTCCGGCGACCGGGCCAGAAACCTCAATATTGCAAGGGCCCTGGTGACTGCCGGCACCTGCCGTTTCGCCGTCGATCCCGCCTGTTCACTGGTCATGCCTACCTCTCCGAACTACTGATTTTCATTGCCCATATACAATAATATCAGCGTATTGACAATAGATGACTGCAATCCCTACCGTTGTCAACGAACCGGACGGACACCTCGTGTCGATCCGCACACGAGACCTTGGGAGGCAGACAGGAATGACCCGCCTGACGGAATTCACGTCTTACGAAGACGCCAAGAAACACTATTCGAAGGACCGCCTGTGGGAGCTGTTCGACGGCACACGGGAGCGGTTCAACATCGCCCACGAGTGCATCGACCGCCATGTCGACGGGGACAACGCGGCGCTGCGGGTGGCCCATGCGGATGGCCGCGACGAGGTCATCAGCTTCGAGGAGATCTCGCGCCGGTCGTCGCAGATCGCGCATTTCCTGACGGCAAAGGGCATTGGCAAGGGCGACCGCGTCGCGGTGATGATCGACCCGTCGCTGAGCTTCTATTGCGCGCTCTTCGGCATCATCAAGGCCGGGGCGGTCGCGGTGCCGATGTTCTCGCTTTTCGGGCCGGACGGCATTCGCCTGCGCGTCGGGGACTGCAAGCCCGAGGTCTTTTTCACCAATGCCGAGAAAGCCCCGGAAGCGGTTGAAGGCGGCGCCAAGAATGTCATCGTCGTCGATCAGGACTTTCTTGACGGGCTGAATGATCTGCCCGCAACCTTTGACTGGGACACAACGGGCCGCGACCTGGCGGTTCTGCAATACACCTCGGGCACGACCCGTGCCCTGCCGGCGGCGGTGCAGCACAATCACCAGTCCATCGTCACGCTGATGGTGGCCGCGCTTTATGCCACCGGCATCCGCCCCGGCGACCGGTTCTTCTGCCCGTCGTCACCCGCATGGGGCCACGGGTTGTGGCACGGCACGCTGGCACCGCTGGCAATAGGTGTCTCCACCGGCACCTTCAGCGGCAAGTTCGATCCCGTTCGCCTGCTCAAGGCATTGCAGGATTTCAGGATCACCAACCTGACCGCTGCGGCCACGCATTACCGGATGATGCGCAACTCCGGCGAGGCCGAGAATTACACATACAGTTTCGACAAGCTGTCCTTCACCGGAGAGCCCATCGACTCGGAAACCGCGCATTACGTCGAACGGGTCTTCGGGACCAAGGTGCGGTCGATGTACGGCACGACCGAGATCGGTGTCATCATTGCCAACTATCCCGGCGCCGACGACCTGGAAGTGCGCGATGGCGCGATGGGCAAGGCCGTTCCCGGCGTCGAGGTCGAAGTGCAACGCGCCGACGGCAGCCCGGCGGACCCCGGAGAAACCGGCGAGCTGATGGTCAGGAAGCGCGGCGAATGGTTCCCGACAAAGGACCTCGGCCGCGTGGACGAGGATGGCTATTTCTACCACGGCGGCCGCGCGGACGACGTCATCATCTCGGCCGGCTGGACCATCGGCGCGGTCGAGGTCGAGGATGCGGTGCTCAGCCACCCGGCGGTGGCCGAATGTGGCGTAATCGGCGCACCGGACGCGGTGCGGGGCCTCGTGGTCAAGGCCTACATCATTCTCAAGGCGGAAGAGACCGACGGCCTCGTCGAGGACATCCAGAACCACGTCCGCGCCCGCCTCGCCCGTCACGAATACCCCCGCCAGATCGAGTTCGTCAGCGAACTGCCGAAAACCCCGGCGGGCAAGGTCAACCGCAAGATCCTGCGCGATCAGGAAGCCAAGAAATTCGAAGCCGCGGAATAACCCGCGCGCGACCCGACAGACGTTCTGAGGAGAGAAACATGAACGACATGACCCACAAGAAATTCCCGAAGATCACGCAGGAGGGCCTGGACGACCTGCGCCAGCGCATCGGCGTGAAGATCGAGAAGACGGTCGAGCCCTGGTGCTACGAGGCGACCCGCGACAACATCCGCCACTACGCCCACGGCATCGGCGACGACAACCCGCTGTGGTGCGATCCCGAATATGCCAAGAGCACGAAATACGGCGACGTGATCGCCCTGCCCTCTTTCCTCTTCGCGACCAACCGGATCATCTCGGGCTATGTCGGCGGCCTGCCGGGCGTGCATGCCATGTGGTCGGGCGCCAACTGGAACTGGCACAAGACGATCACCCGCAACATGGAATTCCGCACCGAGGCGGTGCTCAAGGACCTGGTCGAGCATGACACCCGGTTCGCGGGCCGCGCCGTGCAGCAGATCTATCACGTCGATTTCTACGACGCCGCGACCGGCGACCTTGTGGCCGATGCCGACAGCTGGTGTTTCCGCACCGACCGCGACCAGGCCCGCGAGAACGGCACAAAGTACACCGAGGCCAAGGCCAAGGGCCGTCGTGTCTGGACCGAGGAAGAGCTGCAGGAATACTACAAGTACTACGAGCAGGAGACGGTCCGCGGCGCCGAAACCCGCTACTGGGACGACGTGGCCGAGGGTGAAGAGCTGCCCACCATGGTCAAGGGTCCGATGACGGCCACCGGCTTCATCGCCTACGCCCAAGGCTGGGGCGGCCTGTACATCCGCGCCAACAAGCTGGCATGGCAGCTACAGCAGAAGCACCCCAGCGCCGGAC
The DNA here is from genome assembly GCF_900101505.1 of Antarctobacter albus. Lineage (GTDB taxonomy): Bacteria > Pseudomonadota > Alphaproteobacteria > Rhodobacterales > Rhodobacteraceae > Antarctobacter > Antarctobacter albus. The sequence continues at coordinate 90,639 of NZ_FMZI01000013.1, read as the reverse complement.
CCAAGAACAAGTTCGGCATTCCGGACTGCCCCGAGCGTGTTCACTGGGAAGAGGAATTCGCCCTGGAGGTCGGCGCCCCCGGTGCCTATGACTACGGCCCCGAGCGCACCTCCTGGCTGACCCACCAGGTCACCAACTGGATGGGCGACGACGGTTTCCTGCGCCAGGCCAAGTGCCAGGTCCGCCGGCACAACCCCGAGGGTGACATCATCCTGATCCACGGCACCGTGATCCGGAAATTCGAGGAAAACGGCCGTTACCTGCTGGAAATTCAGCAACGCGCGGAACAGCAGGATGGCGAACTGTCGGCCATGGGTTCGGCCATCGTCGAACTGCCCAAGCGCTAAGATCGGAATACCGCAACGGCAAGGGAGGCATGGCCGATGCTTGATAAAGTTCTGAGCAAGATAGAAGACGTCCTGCACCTGGCGGGCTGTCTGAGCCTTGTCGCCGTCGCGGGTCTGATCAACGCGGACATCCTCTTACGCTTGTTCGCGAACCGCCCGGTCCAGATCCAGTTTGAACTGACCGAACTGTACCTGATGCCGGCGCTTGCAACCCTGTCGCTGTCGCGGGTTTTCCGCGATGGCGGCCATCTGGCACTGGAATTCACCCCCGAACGCCTTCCCGGCCCGATCGGCGTGGTGATTTCCAAACTTCGCTTGTTGTTGCCCGCGGCGTTCTTCGTCGCGGTGACGGCAATGTCCGGAAAATTCGCCCTCGAAGCCATCGTCCACGGGGACGTGGAATACGGGGTGGTCGATTGGCCGCTTGGGTGGGCCTATGCCTCCATCCCCCTGGGATGTGGCGTTCTGGCCCTGCGGCTGCTGCATGACGCGCTGTTGAAGCGCGATCTTGCAGTGACCTGAATTCAGTTCAAACGGGAGGAGAAACCGATGAAATTGATGACCACTTGCCTTGCGGCCGTGACCGCCGCTTTGACCTTTGCCACGGCTGGCCAGGCGGAAACGCTGCGCCTTGGCGATTTCCAGTCGACCAGTCACATCGTGTCCGTCGAGGGCACGACCAAGTGGATGGCCGCGGTCGAAGAGGCCACCGACGGCGCGATCACCTTCCAGCACTTTCCCTCGCAGCAGGCCGCCAAGTCCAAGGCACAGCTCGATGCGGTGAACAACGGCATCCTCGATGCTGCGCTGCTGGGCACGCCGTACCACGCCGATGTTCTGCCGCTGAACTCTGTCGTCGCTCTGCCGGGATTCTACACCACCGCCGAACAGGGCACCAAGGCCCTGCAGGCCATGCTCAAGGACGGACCGCTGCGCGAAGAAATCCTTGCCGCGGGTGTGACGCCGATCTTCGGTTTTGTGCTGCCGCCCTACCAGGTTCTGGCCAAGGCGCGCCTGGGTCAACCCGCCGACTGGGACGCGCAGGATATCCGCACCTCGGGGTCGACGCAGGCGATGACCGCCCGCGCGCTGGGTGGCGTCGGAATCTCGATCCCAGGACCGGAAGTCTATACCGCCGTGGAACGTGGCCGTCTTGATGCCGTTCTCTTCCCGCTGGCCTCGGTGCCCGGCTACAAGCTGAACGAGGTCGTCAGCCATATTTCGACCAACGGGTCGTTCGGCGGCTACAGCTTCGTCATGGTGATCCGCAGCGACCTGTTCGACGGGCTGCCCGAAGAGACACAGGCCGAGCTGCTGCGTCTTGGCGATGAGAGCGCCCTGCACGTGGCGCAGGCACAGGATGCCTCGGTGTCCGAGTTGATCGAAGAGTGGAAGGCCGAAGGCATCGACACCTACGAGTTCACGGACGAGGAACTGACCGCCGTGAAAGATGCGCTGAGTGCGGTCAGCCTGGACTGGGTCGAGCGGATCAAGAGCGACAATGCTCAGGCCGTTCTCGATGCCTACGCGGCCCAGACCAGCCAGTAATCCGACATCCAAACGGACATGAAGACAGCCGCCCGCGGCGGCTGTCTTTCACTCTAACGCGCACAGGCCACTTATGCTGACCTTTCTTGCCATACTTGTCGTTTTGGCTGTCTTGATGACGTTTCGCGTTCCCATCGCTTTTGCCATGGGGATTTCCGGGACCATTGGCCTTGCGGCCCAACTGGGACCGCGCCCGGCCCTTGCGGTGCTGGAGCGGACATTCTTCGATACCTCCGCCTCTTTCATCCTGGTCGCCATCCCGCTGTTCATTCTCATGGCCGAACTGCTGACGGCGGGGGATGTCACCCGGCGGGCCATCATCGCCTGTCAGGCCTGGATCGGCCACGTCAAGGGTGGGCTGGCCATGGCCACCGTGGCCGCATCTGTCATCCTCGCCGCCCTTGTCGGCAGCTCCACTGCCTCGACCGCGGCGATGTCCGCCTCGGCCTTTCCGCAGATGCGGGCGCACAGATACTCGGACCGGCTTGCGGCCGCGGTGGTCAGCGTCGGCGGTACGCTCGCCGTGGTGGTGCCGCCCTCGATCGTGCTGGTGGTCTACGGCGTGTTGACCGAGACCTCGATCGGCAAGCTGTTCATTGCCGGGATCATTCCGGGGCTTCTGACCGCCACCGGCCTGGCCGTGGTCATCAAGATCATTGCCGAAACGACCGACCAGGCACCGAAGGGCGATCCCTTCGTCCTGAAAACCGCGGTCAAGGAAAGCCGTCATGTGATCCCGATGGTTCTGCTCATGGTGGCGGTGATCGGCGCGATCTACGGCGGCATCGCCTCGCCCTCCGAGGCGGCGGCGCTGGGGGTCATGGGATCGCTGCTGATCGTGCTGGCGCAACGCACGCTGAGCTTTGTCCAGTTCAACAAGTCGATCAGCAGTTCGATCCGCGCGACGGTGATGATCGTGGCCATCGTCGCCTGTTCGGCGATCTTCTCCAACTACCTCGCCTTTACCCGCATTACCCACAGCATGCTGGAGTTCGTGGCCGTCACCGAGATGCCGCGCGAGGTGATCATGGGGATCATCATCCTCGTGCTGCTGGTGATGGGCATGTTCATGGACCAGCTGGCGATCCTGTCGCTGGCGATGCCCCTGGCCTTTCCCACGGCCATGGCGCTTGGCTATGACCCGGTCTGGTTCGGGATCGTCGTGACCAAGACGGTCGAGATCGGCCTGCTGACGCCGCCCTTGGGGCTGAATGCCTATGTCGCCGCCTCGCAGACCCGCGTTCCGCTGGGAACGATCTTTCGCGGCATCCTGCCTTTCCTGGCGATGGAGATCGTTGTCCTGATCCTGCTACTGTGCTTTCCGCAGGTTACGCTGTTCCTGCCGGACCTGATGCTGCGGTGAACGGAAACGGCGCCGGGCCGCCCGTGGCTGGCCCGGCGCATCACCCCGATCCCTACAGGATAAAGTCGTCGGCGGTCAGGCCGCTGACGCCGACCACCCGGATACCGCCGTCGGCGCTGCCATCGCCATCGGTATCGAACTGAACCACGGTTCCGCCGCCTGCCGTCTCGATCAGCTGCAGTTCCGGCGCGCCGGTGCCGGTGAAACCATCCGTCCCGCGAAAGCTGAAGGCACCCGGCACAACGCCGGCCAGGTTGATCACGTCCAGCCCCTGTTCGAAATCCAGGATCTGGTCCCGAGCGGCGCCCAGCCCGGCCTCGGTGGCAGAGGCGAACAAGAAGACATCCGCATCCGCGCCCCCGGTCAGGAGATCGGTGCCCGGGCCGCCGATCAGCAGGTCTTCGCCCGCGCCCCCGTCCAGCACATCGGCCCCGCCGTCACCGCGCAGGACGTCGTCACCGTCGCCGCCGGACATCGTGTCGGCGCCCTGACGCCCGATCAGTACGTCACCGCCCGCGCCGCCCTCGATGACATTGCCCAGGTGGTTGCCCCGCAGCACGTCCCCAAAGGCAGACCCCAGCAGGTTCTCGACCGACAGGTAGGTATCGCCACGCGCGTCGCCCGTGTTCAGCGTCGGATCGACGAGGTCTGCGATCAGGCCTCCGCCCGCCGATGCGTAGACCGCCGTATCGGACCCCGCTCCGCCGATCAGCCGGTCCTCCCCCGCGTCCCCGGCAAGGGAGTCGTCGCCATCATAGCCGATCAGCGTATCGGCCCCGGCCAAGCCGGACAGCAGGTTCGACGCGCCATCGCCGCGCAGGCTGTCGCCGTAGGCGCTACCGATCAGGTCTTCCACGTCGAGATAGCTGTCCCCCGCGGCCGCGCCGGTGTTCAGCCCGGCATTGCCAAGGTCGGCGATCACGGACCCGGCGGCATTGGCGTAGCTGGCCGCGTCTGTCCCGGTGCTGCCGATCAACCAGTCGGCGCCCTGCCCGCCCATCAGCGTGTCGTTGCCACCCCGGCCCACCAGCGTGTCGTTCCCGGCCAGACCCGACAACAGGTTGGCGCCGGCGTCGCCGCGCAGGCTGTCGGAATGGGCAGAGCCTTCGAGGCTCTCGATCCCGATGTAGGTATCGCCACGCGCCTCACCCGTGTTCAGCGCGGCATTGGCAAGATCGGCAATCAGCCCGGCCGCCGCCCCGTCGTAAGAGGCCATGTCCATCCCCGTATTGCCCACTAGCCAATCGGCCCCGGACCCGCCGTTCAATGTGTCGTCGCCCTCCATCCCGTTCAGGATGTCGTTGCCGTCACCTGCATTCAGGCCGTTGCCCAGCGCGTTCCCGAACAGCCGGTCATTGCCGCCCGCACTGGTCAGGTGTTCGATACCCAGAAGAACATCCATTCCGCGCCCGGTGTCCTGCGGCCCCGAGATGCGCAGGTCGACCGTGACCGCGTCATCTCCGGCAAAGCTCGCCGTGTCCTCGCCCATGCCGCCGACCAGGCTGTCGTCCCCCGCGCCGCCGGTCAGGTCATCGTCGCCCGCGCCGCCCTCGAGCGTGTCATTGCCCGCGCCGCCGTTCATCACGTCGTTGCCGCCGCCTTCCTGCGCCACGATCACGGGGACGGGACCGGCGCCGCTGATGGTTTCCGCCAACAGGGGATCGCCGCCCATCGCATCCTCCATCCGTCCGGTTGCGGGATCGGGCACCCAAAGCGTCACCAGCCCCGGCTCCGTCGCGGGATCCACCGGCGACAGTGCCTTTTGCGCCACTTCCGTCGCGCCCAACGCCCGGTTCCAGACCCGGACTTCGCCGACTTCGCCCCGCAGCACCTGGTTGCTGTCGAAGGCGCCGTTCACCTGGTCCTGTTCCTGCCCGATGATCAGCGTACCCCCGGCAGTCAGCCCGCCGATGGTCGATCCGACGATCACGTTGGAATAGACGCTTTCGCCATCATAGTAGAGGCTGAAGGAGGCATTGCCGCCGGAGTCCGGGGTGACGGACAGGGTGATGCGATGCGCCTGGCCGTCGAAGAGACCGGTCAGCGGAACATTTGTCACGTAGTGCCGGCCATTGATCCAAAGCTCCATCCCGCCTGTGGGTGTTCCGATAAGCAGCAGTTCATTGGTGCTGCCCGGCACGGCGTAGGACAGGAACGAGGTCTGCATGCTCCCGGGCGCCTCTGTCGCGCGGAACATCATGTCCACGGTGAAGGAGCCGCCGGGCATGACGTCATACCCCTGCAGCCGCAGCATCTGGTCGCGCGTTCCATCGGCGTTCATGGCAAAGGCCGGCGTGTCGATCCCGTCGACCAGGTGGTCATTACCGTCGCCGCCCGACAGTGTGTCGTTGCCGCCAAGACCCACCAGCAGGTCGTCACCCGCATCGCCGCTCAGCTGGTTGCGGGCGTCATCGCCGGTCAGACGGTCGTCCGAAAGCGACCCCGAGACATTCTCGATCCCGCCGAAGGTATAGCTGTAGGCGACCCCGGTCGACAGGTCGCGAAAACCTCCGATCCCGTCACGCAGATGGATCGCGGCCTGGCCAGGCGTCTGGACGGGCTGCCAGTCGGGCGTTCCGTCCGACAATTCGCCGGTCTGGTTGGGGCCAAAGCTGGCGGTGTCGATCCCGGCGCCGCCCTGCATGTCGCCGCCGCCCATGCCGACCACCAGCAGGTCGTTGCCACTGCCGCCGCGCAGGGAATCCAGCCCCTCGCCCGCAAAGAGCACGTCGTTGCCCAGCCCGCCGTCGATCAGGTCATTTCCCGCCTGTCCGTTGAGATTGTTGCCCAGGTGGTTGCCCGTCAAATTGTCGCCATGCTGGCTGCCGCGCAGGTTCTCGACGCCGCTGGTCTGGATAGTGGCATTGCCTCCCTGCGACAGGTCCAGCGTCACCGGCCCGTCGAAACCGCTGAAATCCGCCACGTCCGTACCCGGCCCGCCGGACAGGGTGATCTGCCCAGGACCGCTGAACAGGCGCAGGATGTCGTCCCCGCGACCGCCGGACATCAGGTCGTTGCCGCCGACATCAATGCCGCCTTCGGCATTGCGCAGGTCGTCGTTGCCGTCACCGCCAAGGATACGGTCGTCGCTGCTGCTGCCGATCAGTGTATCGTCACCGTCCTCGCCGGCCAGCACGTCCAGGCCGCTGCCCGAATGGCCAAGGATCACGTCATTTCCCAGCCCGCCCCGCAGGTGGTTCGCCCGGTCGTTTCCGGCGATGAAATCGTTCTGGTCACTGCCGATGACGGCCTCGAACCCCTTGATCTCGATATAGGACTCTCCCAGCAACAGATCGAAACTGCCGCCCGGTGCGCCCAGCTGCCGCTGCAGGCTGTCGAAGGCGGCATAATCCGCCGCCCCCGGCAGCTGCATGGTGCCGGGTTCATGTCCTTCGGCCACACCCTTGTAGCCCAGTTTGAGCGGGTCACCGATGTACTCGCCGCTCAGGTCGATCGCCCAGCCAAGGTCGCTGCCCGAAAAGTCCAGCGTGTCGACCTCGGCGCTGCCGGCTGGCTCGGCGTCGTCGCTGCCGTCGACCAGCAACCAGCCCTGGCGGGTGATCTCGACCGTGTCATCGCCGCTGCCGCCTTCCAGGTTGGTGCGCCCCTGCGCGGGCCGGAACCGGTCATCGCCCGCGCCGCCATCGTAGAAATCGTGGACGGTAAAGCTGTTCTGAGGGTCCGCCGTGTCCCAGATCGGGCGAAAGTTGCGCGCACCGCCCTCGAAGAGGTCATCGCCCTCGCCCCCGAAATAGACATCCTGCCGGTCAGAGCCGATGAAGGTGTCGTTGCCTTCGGCGCCAAAGACCTGGAACGACCCCTCGATCCGGTCGGTGCCGATCAGGTTGCCCGTGCCGTCGTACTTGCGGATCAGGTTCTGCGCCCCGTCGACCCGCAGGTGGTGGGGCAGCATCGCGTCGATCTCTGCCGGGCTGAGGCCGACCGCGGCCAGTGCCGGGAACATCGGGAAGTTGGCCGCGTAGTCGACGCCGCCGTACCAAATGCTGCTGAAGTTGCCGCGTTCGTTGATGTAGCTGTCATTGCCCGTGCCGGCCACGATCAGCTTGCGCCCTATGGTCGAGGGATCGGTCGGCTCATAATCCACCGCCGTGGCGATCACGGTGTCGTTGCCCGCACCGCCGATCATCAGGTCGGTGCCCTTGCCACTCAGCAGGGAATCGTTGCCACCCAGCCCGCGCAGCACGTCGTCGTCACCGCGCCCGTCCAACCGGTTGGCGCCATCGTCCCCCCACAGCCAGTCCTCGTTGTCGCTGCCGGTCAGGTTCTCGACCGCTACGTAGAAATCCTCGGAGACGAAGGGCTGCCGGGGATCGCCCGGCGCCAGCAGCGACACGAAATGCGGCCGGTCGGATTCGCCCAGGTAAGAGCCGACATCGCTGTCCGCTCCGCCGTCGATCCTGTCGAACCCGGCCCCGCCTTCCAGGAAGTCGCTACCATTGCCACCGTAGAGAGAGTCGTTGCCGCCCCGTGCGGCGATGTAATCCATCAGCTCGTACCCGGCGATGCTTTCGGCGCCGTCGGTCCCGAACATGAAATCGCGCGACGGCCCGGTCGGCACTCCGGGCAGGGAAATCCCGTCGCCATCGGTCTCGCCGTTCGCGGCATCGTAGAAATAGTCGAAATCGTCGATGTGAAGCGTGCGATCCTCGAAAATGAAATACTCGACGTTGCTGATGACGTCGGTGCCCAGATCCGGCGCATCGGAGGCGCCGTGGGTGTGGCTGACGAGGATGTCGCCGGTGACCGTGTCGCGCTTGATGCTGAATTCGCTCAGGTTGCCCTGAAGGATGACACCGTCGGTGCCGGTGCCGCCGTCGATGATATCGTCGCCAGCGCCCCCGATCAGCACGTCGTTGCCCGCCCCGCCGTGCAGGACGTCATCGCCCAGCCCGCCCGAGATCAGGTCATCGCCGTCCTGCGCAAAGATGTTCGTGCCCCCGGCGATGATCCCGTTGGGATCGCGCCCCTCGAAGCCGTCATAGCCGATTGCAAGGTTGGCGTTGTCGTCCAGCAGCAGGTTGACCGGATCGAAAGGCGTGATCAGCTTGCGCACCTCGACGGCCAGACGGTCGACGTCGTCGCGCATCCGCGCCATGACATCGGGTTCCAGCGCCACGTCCAGGTTGGGCGCTTCCACCACGAGGTCACCGAATTCCACCTCGAAATTGCCCAGGTCCAGGTCGATCCCCTCAAAGAGGCTGAGCTCGGGGATCAGGTCGTTGATCGCATCCGACATCTGTTCGAAGAGGTCGGTGACGCCGAGGCTGTCCAGGATCGGGTCCAGGACCGGGTTGATGACCGCGTCGATCACCGCCTCTGCGGCATCCAGCGCCCATTGCACCGGCTCCAGCGCGTCGTTGAGCACATCCATCGGTGTCTGCAGGAAATCGACCTTGCCGATCAGGTCGATGAAATCCCGGGCAACGCCGATCAGCGTGGCAGCCGTGGACGGGAAATCCCCCAGGATGCCGTCGATCCGCACCTTCAGCGCGTTGATGTCCTCTGCGATATCCGCGATGCCGCTGGTCGCCCCGTTGATGGTGCCAGCCGTGATCTCTGCCTGGTCGATCGCGTTCTGCAGCTCGGTCGGAATGGAATAGGCGTTCTCGATCCCGTCGGCGGCATCGGCGATCCCGTTCTCGATGGCCGAAAGCTCGGCCACAGTGATTTCCAGCGCGTCCCTTGCACCTTCCAGCCCGTTGATCAGTGCCTCGACGTTGTTCTTGAAGTCGCCGAACTTGCTTTCCACGTCGATGCCGTTGGCAACGTCATTGGCGCGCTCCTCGACGCTTTCGATCACCCGCTTGAGGAAGGGGGTCACGCTCGACAGCGGCGGCCCGACCTTGGAGATCAGCGCAAGCGCGTTCTTCAGCCCCTTGGCAATGCTCTCCAGCTTTTCCGCGTCCTCGTCGATGTCCTCGAGGACCTCGAAGACATCCTTGACCAGCGTCAGCGCGTCGATTGCGCCGTTGACCGCATCCAGGGCCGTCTGCGCGGCGAGCCGCGTGTCCTGCACATTGTCGTCCAGTTGGGAAACTTGGCCAGGCATCGAATCTCTCCGTCAAATCAAGGGCCGGTCTTGCCGGTGTTGCGGTCAGGCTAAATCGATGCGTGCCCACGCAGGATGGGGTAGATCCCCCAATCCATCCGCACCGATGGAACACCGGCCCGGTGCACACCGCAAGACAATGACGCCGCCTAAAGCCCCGACGTCGGCGCGATCAGCCCTTCGCGCAACGCGTAGGCGATCAACTGGGCGACCGAATGCACGTCCAGTTTCTGCATCAGGTTGGTCCGGTGGCGGTCGACGGTCTTGACGCTGATCCCCAGGATCTGGGCGATTTCCTTGTTCGATCGTCCGGTCACGACCAGGTTCAGCACCTGCCGCTCGCGTTCCGACAAGTCCGGAACCTCCGGCGCCTCTTCCAGCATTCTGCGGAACACCTCGGAGACGTGACGCCTGCCCCTCAGGATGCCGGGCAAGGCGCCAAAGAGTTCATCGTTGTCCTCGCCCTTGGAAAACAGCCCGTCGACGCCGCAAGAGACCAGTTCCCCGATCTTGCCCGGCGACGTGACCCCACTCAGCACGACGACGCGTGTTTCAGGCGACCAGCGCCGCGCCTCGATCAGGACCTCCAGCCCACCCGCCAGCGGCATCTGCACGTCCAGCAGCAACAACGACGGCCGGTGCTGCCGGATCGCGGCGATGGCGCTGAGCCCGTCGGCGGCCTCGGCCACCACCTTGACGCCTGCCGGCTCGACAAGGCCGGGGCTTTCCAGTGCGGCGCGCAGGCCGGACCGGACAATCGCGTGATCGTCCGCTACAACGGCTTGGAAACGGGGCTCTGACATTCGTATGCTCCGCTTGGGGCGCAGGGAGAGGACAACGTGCGGTCAGTCTTAGCACTTTTCCTGGCCTGTTCGATGCTTTTGATCCTGGCCCCGCCCCTGTGCGCAGAGGCGCCGCCGACGCTGGTCCTGGACCCGGAGACACCCGGCGTCGAGATCGGCGACAAGATGCGCTTTGCCCCCGGGACGGGCGACACGCTGGCCAGCCTTGCGGATCGCCATGCGGCGGGCCGCCTGTCGTCCTCCTTTGACGAGACCGTCGCAAAGCTGCGGCCCTACCAACCACTCTGGGCCGTCGTCGAAGTCCAGAACGGCGCCCCCGCGGACGGGCGGCCGCCGGACGACTGGGTGCTGGCCTCGGACATATACGGATTGATCGCGCTGGACGTTGTTCTGGTGCGGCTGGGGGCCGAGACGGACCAACTGCTGGCGCATGACATCCGCAAGCCCTTTGCCCCCGGGGATTACACCGTCACCCGGGTTGTCAGCCGCCCCTTCGAGCTGCGCCCGCAAGAGCGCGCGCTGCTGCTGGTACGCATGGTCCACGGCACGGTAGAGGCGCTGGACCTCAGTCTGGAACGGGGCGCCTATGCAAGAGCCAATGGATTTGCCAGCGGGCTGTCGCTGGCCGGGTTCTATGCCTTTCTCCTGTCCTGCCTCGCCATTTTCGCGGTGTTCAGCGCCATGATGCGGGCGGGGACGGGACTTGCCTACGCCGGACTTCTGCTGCTGGGTCTGGTCTTTGTCGCCTATCTCGACAGCTTCCTGTTTCGCTGGCTCTACCCCGCGCGCCCGGACCTGCATCTGCCTGTCGGACTGGTCCTGCTGCTGGGGATCACCGCGCTGGGGTTCCTGGCCGCCCTCCTGTCCCTGCGTCTGCCCGGTTCGGGGCCCGCCGTCCTGTGGGGGCTGGGGTCCGGCGCCCTGGCCGCGCTGGCCGCAATCCTCGCCGTTCCCTTCGTACCGCCCGAGATCATGGCGCCGCTGGCCTACGTGCTGTTGGCCGCGATGCTGGTCGCGCAGGTCTTTGCCGTCTTCCAATGGGAGGGCGCAGGCGACAGGATGCGCCCGATCCTGCGGCTGATCCCTCTGATCGCGCTGATCGGACTCGGCGGTGTCACTGCCCTAGCCCTGGCGCGCAGCCAGGCCGGGGGGCTGTCGATCCCCTGGACGATCAAGGGCACCTACGCGACGCTGGCGCTGGGGATCATGGCCGGCCTCTCCGCCGGGCTGATCGACATGCGCCGCGCCCACGCCGCGGCCCTGGCCCGCGAAATGGAGGCCGTCCGCAAAGAGGCCGGGACCATGCGCGACCTGCTCGACGCGGAACGCAACTATGCCCGCATGCGGGACCTTGCGGACAGCCGCCGGATGCAGATGGCCAGCATGTCGCATGACATTCGCCAACCGCTGAGCGCACTGCGCCTCTCGATCGAGCGCATGGCCCGGGAGGCCCCCCAGGACACGCGCGATCACCTGCGCGAGGCCTTTGACTATATCCAGACACTGACCGGCGGACAGCTGGACGTGGCCCGCGACGAGGTCCGGGCAGAGGCAGAAGATGAAACCGCTCCCTACCCCCTGTCACTGGTGCAGGAGGCGGTCGGCCAGATGTTCCGGGACGAGGCCCGGGCCAAGGGACTGGACCTGCGGATCGTGCCCAGCACGGCCCAAGTGCGGGTTCCAGCGCTGCACCTGATGCGCATCCTGTCGAACCTCGTGTCAAACGCGGTCAAGTATACCCGCACGGGGCGCATCCTTGTCGGGGTCCGGCGGCAGGGGGACAAGCTGGCGCTGCAGGTTCTGGACACCGGTCCGGGCATGACCGAGGATGTGCTGGCAAGAAACATGAAGGCCTGGCATAGCGGCACCGACAGCAAGGGGCACGGGCTGGGGCTGGCCATCTGCCACCAGCTGGCGCAGCAGAACGGGCTTGTCCTGCGGGCACGGTCGCGAGTCGGCAAGGGCACGGCCTTTACGCTGGACATACTACCGGAGGCACGATCATGAGACACGGCCTGGCATCCGCCCTACTGACCATCTTTCTCCTGTCCGCGCTGCCGGTCTGCGCGCAGACAGTGGTCCCGGGCGCTGGTCCGGTCAGCCAGGGCGAGGTGGATGCCTTTGTCCGGGCCGATGCCGACAGGGACGGTTTTCTGAGCTTTGCCGAGTTCCGCGTCTTTGTTCGTCTCATGGCGGCCTCGGGCCAGTCGACGGCAATTACGATCCGCAATTTCGGCGCCTATCGCCTTGCCTTTCGCAGGGTGGATGCCAATCGCGACGGGCGGACCAGCCCGGGTGAGCTGCGGCGGGCGGACGACGGGTTTCGCGCCGAAGGCGGCTAGGCCCCAAGACGGGCGTGTGAATGGGGGATTAGCCCCATGCCTACGCGCGCAGGCGGGGTCTAGGCTGCAGGCACCCTTCAAGGGCATCGCCCAAAGCCGCAGAGGTTTCCCCAGATGCGTCCATGCCTGACTGCCGCGCTTATCGGCGCAGTCCTGTCACAGCTTGCACCGACGGCTTTGCCGGCAGAGCCGCTGCCCGTCGCACCGGCCCCTTTCGAAGAGCCGCAAGAGGTTCTGGTCAGCGGCCAATATGCGGCGGAATCGCCCGAAGGGCGCCGCCTGGTGGTGACCATCCAGATGGTCACGCCGGACCTCATCACGCTGCAAAGGCACAGTTATTCCTCGATCCCGGTAACCTTTCGCAGGGTGGACGAGGACGTGTTCCGCGACCGGCAGGGGAATAGCCTGTCGTTGCAAGGCCCCACGCGCCTTACCTGGACAGACCCCACCCAGGAGACCAGCGTAACCTTCCAACGAGAGGCGCGATAGGAGACTTGTAAGCCTAGCTTGCAGCACGCAGCGGCGGCTGCTGGTGGCACGGCCAGGCCCTCTCTCCGGTGTCGCGGGCCCGAATGCGCCAGGCCTCGACCAGGGCGCGCGCCTCGCGGACACCAAGCGCCCGACCGCAGGGCTGCGCCGCCGGGTGCTGTTCCAGCGCCGCTTCCTCGACCCCCAGCGCGCGCGACAGCTTGCGCCGGTCCGCCTTGTCCAGCGTGCGCAGGCTGCGTTCCCCGATCAGCATGGATTCCGCCGGGATGCCCTCTGCGACCAGCAACATGTGCTGTTCCGTTACCACGTGGATGTAGGTCACGGGACGGTCCGCCTGTCGAAGACGTACCTGCGGCAGGCCGGTGAACCCCTTGGCCGGGCCAAGCAACGGCTCCGGCCCGTGCGGATCAGTGCCGGGAATGCAGATACGGTGCTGGGGTGAGACCTTGATCCGGCGATGCGGCAGCCCCTCGCCGAAGGCGCCCGGTTCGATCACCACCGGCTGCTGCCCGGCGGCGGGCGACAGGTGACGGGAGCGCAGGGTCGTTGCGACCGTCCCTACCGCCCCCCTGTAGTCCAGCACCTTGGCCCCGGGACCAAGATCCTGCACCGGAACCGGCCCGCGCGGTGTCAGGATATGTGTGTCGGGGCAAAAGCAGATCGTCCCGGTTACGTTCAGGTCGTAGCCGGTCTGGTCAACCGACAGGACCACGGCGATTGACGACAGCAGGTTCGGCGGCCCCTCGGGGTAGACCAGCAGTTTTTCCCCGGTCTCGGTGTCCTTCATCACCAGGACATCGACCGATGTGCCGGTCGGGACAATCAACCCCAACAGATCGACACCAGGCTGTGCCGTGCCCGACCCCATCATTTCCACGGTGCGGCCATCCAGCGTCATCTGCTCGCCCACGTAAAGCTTGCCGTCATTGTCCTCCAGCGTGGCGGGGCTGGAGGTGGTGCCGACATCGCTGAGCAGCAGGGTCTGGTTGTCGGAAAAGAAGTTCGCGGACAGCAGGGCGAAGTTCAGCACCTGGTATTGAAGCGAGTAGGACATGCGTCGCGACCTTTCCTGACGTGCCCCCGGACGGGTCCGGGGCGGACGGAAGAGACGATGCGCGAAGACCGTTGTCATTCGGTTAAACCGCGACCGGACAAGGGAACCCGGGGCGCACGCCTGCGCACCCCGGGCCTGCCCGAAAGGTCTGTTCCGCTTTTTGCGGCTGAACGGTGGGGCGGAACAGGATTTCGTTCACGTCCACGTTCGCCGGTTGCGAGATGGCAAAGGCCACCAAGTCCGACATGGTCGATGCGAGCACCGCGATGTCTGGCACGAATGCGTCGAGCCCCTGCTTGATCTCGTCGATCGAGATGTGGTCGTAAAGCTCCGTCGCCACGGCCCCGGGGGGATCACCATCACCCGGATGTTGTGCGGCTTGACCTCTTGCCGCAGCCCTTGGGACAGCGACCGGACCGCGTGTTTCGTCGCACAGTAAACCGCGCCTGTCACCATGGTGATATGGCCATGGACAGAGGCCATGTAGGGCAGCGCGGCGGACACACCGTAGAGGGTACCCGTGAGGTTCACGTCGATCATCTGGTTCCACTCGTCGACCTTCTGCGCCTCGATCATCGACAGCGGCATCAGGCCCGCGTTGTTGAACAGCACGTAGATCCGGCCAAAGCTGTCGACCGCCGCCTTGACCAGCGCCTGCATGTCCTCAAGCCGGGTCACGTCGGTCTTGACGGCGATGGCCTCGCCACCCGCGGCCTTGATGTCGGCGACGATTGCGCCGAGGCGGTCCTTGCGGCGCGCGCCCAGGACAAGCTTGGCGCCCTTGGCAGCCAGGACGCGGGCAGTGGCCTCACCCATGCCACTGGAGGCGCCGATGATGACCAGGCCTTTGCCAGTGATTTTGTCAGTCATTGTCTGTTTCCTTTGCATGACAGCACCCTTGCGGCGCGGCGCATGGCCGTCCGGTTCGGGCAATTTCGATGTTCAGGGATGGATCAGTCGTCGGCTTCGATCCGCACGGCGATCTCGCCCGGGTGTTTCAGGGCGTCGAACGGGCCGTCGAACTGTCCCAGCCGCACCAACCCGCGAGAGTCCGAGCAGGGTGCGGTGAAAATGGCCAGGTTCTTCGTAGGCGCGTATTGGGTGATGTCGCCAGCCTTGGGTTCATAGCTGGGCAGAGCATCGGACGCGTCGAGCCTGCGGCCCAGGTCGGCCACCTTCTCGATGCCGTGGTAGTCCGACGGCACGAGGTCCAGTGGAAGCGAGGCCCACAAGGCGGCGGTGATGATCCGGTGCATTGTTCGTGCTCCCTTTCGATGCTCCGGATATAACGCCTTGCCCGCAGGAAAGAATGCACATGATTTTCCTGTCGGCCATGAGCCGCGCTCATGAATGAAAGGGGCGGTTTCCCGCCCCCTCATGAATATCAGGCGAAATCGTGTTCGCGAGCGGCAGGCTGCGGATCCGCCGCCCGGTCAGCCGCGCCACGGCGTTGACGATGGCGCGGCCGTGCCCTGGGGCGACCATGTGACGGATGCCGAAAATGGCGAACAAGACACGCTCTCTGCTGCGCGGCCTCATCGGGGCCGCGCTGTTTCCGCTGGCCGCCAGTGTCTCCGACACCGTGCTGGAGGGGCTCGATTACCCCTGGGACATCGAAGCGCACGGCGGGATATTCTACATCACCGAAAAGGCGGGCATGCTGGGCTTGTTCGACGGGACACGCTTTGCCCGCCTGCCTATCATCACCAGCGCGCCGATCCTGGACGATCGCGGCGGTGGCCTGATGGGGCTGGTATTGCGTCCGGACTTTGAGGAAACTGGACGGGCGTTTCTCTATCACCACACCGGCACGCCGGAGGCGCGGTCAAACCGGGTGATCGAGGTCGTGCGCGACGGCGTCAGTTGGCGCGAGACGCGCGTGCTACTGGACGATATCCCGGCCATCCGCTGTACAACGGCGGGCGCGTGGCCTTCGGCCCGGTGGGATGCTCTATGTCACGACGGGCTGGACAGAGAACCGCCAGCGCCCGCAGGACATGGACAGCCTGGCGGGCAACATCCTGCGCCTGACGCCGGATGGAGAAATCCCGGCAAACAATCCCTTTCCCGGCTCGCCGGTCTATTCGCTGGGACATCGCAATCCGCAGGGGCTCGCCTGGGGCGCAGACGGACAGATTTATGCCGCCGAACACGGGCAATCCTGCCATGACGAGGTCAACCGGATCGACGCCGGCCAGAACTACGGCTGGCCGGTGATCCAGGGCGACGAAGACCGCGAGGGAATGCAAGGCCCGCTGGTCCATTCCGGGCGCAACACCTGGGCTCCATCGGGCCTGACCTGGGACGGGGAACGCCTGCTGCTGGCCGGTCTTCGCGCCGGCGGGATCGTTGCGATCACGCCAGAGGACGGCACGGCGCGCGCCTACCCGGTCGATCGGCGTCTCCGCGATGTCGTCGTGGTCGGCGACGAGGTCGTTGCCAACACCAGCAACCGTTCGCCGCGTCGCGACGGGGCCTCGGACGACCGGATGATCCGGCTGTCGAAATAGGCCTGCACTCTCCATCGCCCCCATGAACAGGGTGCGAATCTAATGAGGGAGATCCCGTGATCTTCGACACACAAACACCGGACTCCCTCATGATCCGCGAGAAAATCAACGACCTGATCGCCTTTGCCGCCGTCGCGGAAGAGCGCAGTTTCACCCGCGCCGCCGCACGGCTGAGCGTGTCGCAATCGGCGCTCAACGAAACCCGGGACGAGCCCAAGGGCACCCTGCGCATCGTCGCGGTAGAATACGCTATCGAGTCGATCCTCTGGCCGAAACTGTCACCAGTGCTGAAGAAATACCCGTCGGTGAACGTCGAACTGGTGATGGAATACGAATACACCGACCTCGCCCAGGCGCATTGCGACGCGGGCGTACGCTATGGCGACCAGGTGGCCGAGGGGATGATCGCGATGCGCATCGGCCCCGATGAGCGCATGATCTGCGTCGGCGCGCCCCCTATTTCAAGGCCCGTGGCCTGCCGGACGAGCCCGGAGAGCTGACCGAACACGCCTGCATCAACCTGCTGCTGTCGAACCACGGCGCGCTTTACGCCTGGGAGTTCGAGGACGACGAAGGCAAGGATATCCGGGTCAAGGTGTCCGGCCAGGCGACCTTCAACACGATCAACTCGGTCCTGCGCGCAGCCTGCGACGGGCATGGTCTGGCGCTGGTTCCGGAACGGCTGGCCCGCCCCCACCTGAACGCGGGCGGCCTGCAAACCTGCCTTGACGCGTTCTGCCCCTCTTTCCCAGGCTTCCACCTCTATTATCCCAGCCGCCAGCGCTCTTCCTCGGCCTTCGAGGTCGTGCTGGAGGCGCTGCGCGAAAAGGCCTGAGGATTGATGAGGCGCAGTCATGAGTGCAGTGATTCAATGCGGCATTAAGATCGCAGGCAATGGCACCACCTGTTCGGGGTAACGCTGAACAGGAAGGTTGTTCCATGAAGACGACCCTTGCCGCCTCTGCCCTTGCGCTGATGAGCACCGCCGCCACCGCCCAGGACCTGGCGACGACGCTGCCCGACGCCGTGCGCCTTGTCGCCCCGCGCTGAACGCCTACAGCAACGACGACCTGTTCGGCACGGTCTGGGCGGGCGAGGAACTGGGCCAGCGGGACCGCGCGCTGGTGACGTTTGCGGCGCTCATGACCCGGCACGAAACCGAAGACCTAGGCGCGTTCGCGGCCCTTGCCCTGGACGCGGGCGTGACCCCGGCGGAACTGTCCTAGACGATCACGCATCTTGCCTTTTACATTGGCTGGGGCAATGCCACCGCCGCCGCGCGCGCATTGGCCCCTGTTTTCTAGACCAGGGGCGTTGCCGCCGAAGACGTACCCGTCGCCGATCCGGACCTGTTGCCCCTGAACGAAGAAGCCGCAGCCGCGCACCAGAGCTTTGTGCAGGGCACCTATGGCGAAACCAGCAAGGGCGTGGTCGACTACACGGAGCAACTGCTTTTCCTCGACCTCTGGCTGCGCCCGGACCTGGCACCGCGCGACCGCAGCATGGTGACCGTCGCCGCGCTGATCACGGCAGGCCAGCCCGACAAGATGAGCTTTCACCTCAACCGCGCGATGGACAACGGGCTGACGCAGGAAGAGGCAGGGGGCGTCCTGGCGCACCTGGCCTTCTACGCGGGCTGGCCCCGTGTCTTCTCGGCCATGCCGGTGGCCAAGGAGGTATTCAAAAATCGCGCAGACTGATCCGCAACGGGCGGGCCTGAAGGCCCGCCCAACCAAGGAGCCACAAGATAAAGATCGCGATTCTGGGATCCGGCCTGATGGGGGCAGTATTGGGCCCTGTCTGGGCACGGGCGGGGCACGCGGTGACGTTCCGCCATACCCGCAGCGCGGACAAGCTGGCGCGCCTTGCCGACGAGACCGGCGGCGCCCATGCGCCGGTGTCCCAGGCGGTGCAACAGGCGGAGGCGATCCTGCTGTCCGTGCACTGGTCGCGCATCGACGATGTGCTGTCACAGGCTGGCGATCTGGCGGGCAAGCTGGTGCTGAATTGCTGCGTGCCGCTGGACGAGGCCAACGAGACCCTTGTTCTTGGGCCCGACACCTCTGGTGCCGAGGAACTGGCGCGGATGCGCCCGCAGGTCCGTTGGGTCAGCTGTTTCAACACGGCACCGTCGGAAAGCTTCGCGCCGGTCCTTGCACGCAAGGGACAGGGCCCCGCCCCGCACCTGCTGACCTATGGCGACGATCCACAGGCGAAACGACAGGCGGGCCAGTTGATCCGCGATGCCGGGTTCGAGCCGCTGGACGCCGGAGGGCTACGCACCGGGCGCTATGCCGAGCCCTTCGCGATGGTCACAGCCGTCCTGGCCTATGGCCAGCCGGGCGGCCCGGCCCTGACCTATCGTTTCACGAAACTGGACCGCTGACCCCTGTGCCGCCAAGGGTCCCCCGGCGGGAATCTGCGACCGCGCATCATCACCCGTTCATTTTGGTCTGCACCGGGCCTTTTTTTGGTTAACTGGGACGGGCAAAGCTGACTATGGTCCCGGCAGGGGTCCTTGGCCGCCGATGCTTTGGCCCGAATGCATCATAGCCTTTGAAAGTTGAAACATGTCACAGACCACCTCCGCCACCAAAGCACGCTCTCACCTGGCAGCAGGGGCCAAGCTGGTCGGGGACCTGACGATCCCGGGCCACTTCGAGCTGGTCGGCCATGCCGACGGGCGCATCCGGGCGGATGGAATCACCATCGAGGCCGGCGGCTCTGCCGTCGGAGAGCTGCGCGCCGACACGATCGTCGTGACCGGCAAGTTCGAGGGCCAGATCCTGGGCGGCGACGTCAAGCTGAGCGCGGGCGCGCAGGTGTCCGGAGAAATTTCCTACACCACCTTGACCATCGAGAGCGGCGCCAACGTGAACTGCAGCTTCTCGCGGGTCGGCAGCCAGGGCTGAGGCAAACGGCCTTCGCGGGCCGCCTGACAGCGGGAGCGCGCCACGATGGACAAGCTTTCCGTCATGCAAGCCTTTCGCCGCATCGTCGAGCGCGGCAGTTTTGCCCGTGCCGCCGAGGACCTTGGCGTCTCACCCGCGCTGCTCAGCCGGGAGATCAAGCTGCTGGAGGAAAGTCTGGGCAGCACGCTTCTGACACGGACCACACGGTCGATGTCGCTGACCGATGCCGGGCGCCTTTACTACGATGAAACCAGCGGCATCCTGGATGCCGTGACCCGTGTCGAAACCCGCATCCGCGACGGAGCCGGAGCAGTGCGCGGGCATCTCAGGGTGAATGCCTCGTCGTCTTTCGGGCAAGCGGTCATCGCGCCTTTCCTGCCCGATTTCCTGAACACCTATCCCGATCTCAAGCTGACCCTGTCGCTGGACGACCGCGTGGTCGATATGGTCGAGGGCGGGTTCGACGTTTCGATCCGCATTCGCTCGGCCATGCCGGATTCCGCCCTTGTCGCGCGCAAGCTGGGCACGATCCGGCAAAGGATCTTTGCCGCGCCCGCCTACCTGGAACGGGCCGGGACGCCAAAGGCCCCCGAAGAGATCCCAGGTCACCGGGTCGTAGGTTTCCTGCTGGCCAATCACCTGCACAGTTGGACCCTGCACGGCGCGGGCGGCACCCGGACCGTCGACCTGGACCCGCCGGTGCGTGTCGGCAACAGCCTGGTCCTGCGAGACCTGCTGATCGCGGGCCACGGCATCGGCACCCTGCCCGATTTCGTATCAGACGCACCGGAAGCACACGGGGAACTGGTACGTATTCTGCCCGACTGGGAACTGCCCGCGCCGGATATTTTCGCGGTCACCGCCTCTCGGCTTGGGATGGACGCGCGGGTAACGGCCTTTCTCGACCACCTGGGCGCGGCGCTGCGGGGCTGACATTCTTCAACCAGCGTAAAGAATGATTTGCGCGCGGGCCGGTTATTCCGGCGCCCGCTTTCCACGATCTTCGAGGGCATCACCATTCCAAGCCCAAGAGGATCCCCATGACCCGTGTTCTTGTTCTCTACTATTCCAGCTATGGCCATGTCCGCGCCCTGGCACAGGCCGAGGCAGACGGCGCCCGCAGCGTGCCCGGCAGCCATGTCGACCTGCGCCGGGTGCCCGAAACCGTCCCCGAGGAGATCCGACGCAAGGCCGGGTTCGTCGAGGATGACACACCCCTGGCCACGCCCGCCGACCTTGAGGCCTACGACGCCATCCTGTTCGGCACGCCGACCCTGTTCGGCATGATGGCCGGTCAGATGAAGAGCTTTCTGGACCAGGCGGGCGGCCTCTGGGCGCGCAATGCGCTGGTCGGCAAGGTCGCGGGTGTCTTTGCCTCCACCGGCTCGCAGCACGGCGGCCACGAGGCGACATTGCTGTCCTTCCAGATCCCGCTGCAGCACTTCGGAATGCTGATCGCCGGGATGCCCTATACCTTTACCGGTCAAACCACCGCCGATCACATCATCGGCGGTGCCCCCTACGGCGCCGGGACCATCGCCGGGGCCGACGGATCGCGCACGCCCACGGAAACCGACCTCTCCGGGGCGCGGTTCCAAGGGGCCCACGTGGCCCGGATCGCCGCGCGCCTGGCCGGTGCCGACCGGCAAGGGGAGGCCGCGTGATGTCCACCCTGACTATCGATTTCTTCCATGACGTCGTCTGCTGCTGGTGCTTCAACATCTCGTCGCGGATGCGCACGATTGCCGAAGAGTTCGACCTGACGATCCGGCACCGCAGCTTTGTCCTGCAGGACAGCCGTGCCGAAATGGCCGCTCGCTGGGGCACGCCACAGGCGGCGCGGGACACGATCCTGGGCCATTGGACGGCCTGTCAGCAGGTCAGCGACCAACCCGGACAGATCGACATCGAGGCAATGCGCGCCGCCTCTTTCGACTATCCCCACGGCCTGACCGCCGCGCTGGGATGCAAGGCGGCGGAACGGCTGGGCGGACAGGAGGGGCACTGGCGGATGTTCGACCACCTGCAACGCGCCCATCTGTCAGAAGCCCGAGACATCTCTGATCCCGAAATGGTCCTGCAGGTCGCGCGTGACGCCGGATTCGAGGCGGCGGGTTTCGCCCGGCACCTCGCCGACCCCGACACCGCAAGCGCCGTCGAGGCCGACCGCCAGGTCGCCCGCACGCTGCAAGTCCGCTGCATCCCCGCGCTCATCATCCGCGACACGGGCGCCCGCCTGGTCAATGGCCCGACAGAGGACCTGGCCGCGCAGATCCGCGCCGCGCAGCAGATCATGGCCTGAAGGGAGCCGCCCATGCGTTTCCACCTTTTCCGCCGCAATCCCCGGTCGCCGGAGTTGCGCGATCTTCCTCCCCACCTCTTGCGCGACATCGGGCTGCCGCCCTGCCCGTTTCGCCCGCCGCATCCCTTTGACCGGCCCTGGTGAGCCGCCTACAAGGAAACCCAACATGTCACGTACCACCGATATTTTCCTGACCGCGCTTGCCCCGGCGATCTGGGGCAGCACCTATCTTGTCACGACCGAGGCCCTGCCGGACGGGTATCCCGTCACGCTTGCCGCGCTGCGCGCCCTGCCCGCCGGTCTGCTTCTGCTGGCAGTCACGCGTTGCCTGCCGCCACGCGCCTGGCTGGGCCGGACCTTTTTGCTGGGCAGTTTCAACTTTGCCCTGTTCTGGGTGCTGCTCTTCGTGGCGGCCTACCGTCTTCCCGGCGGAGTCGCCGCGACGCTGGGCGCTGTTCAGACCATGATTGTCATTTTGATGGCACGGGGCTGGCTGGGTACGCCCATCCGGGCCGGGGCGGTCGCCGCTTCGGCGGCGGGGGTCCTGGGCGTGGCCCTGCTGCTGATCGGCCCCGAGGCCCGGCTGGACCCGGTCGGCGTGGCCGCAGGTCTTGGCGGCGCGGCCTCGATGGCGGCGGGCACCGTGCTGAGCCGCAAGTGGCAGCCGCCTGTTTCCGCGCTCAGCTTTACCGCCTGGCAACTGACGGCGGGCGGGCTGATCCTGCTGCCGCTCGCACTGATCGCCGAGCCGCCGCTGCCCCCGCTGACCGCCACCAACCTTGCCGGGTTGACCTGGCTGGGCCTGGTCGGGGCCGCCGCAACCTATGTGATCTGGTTCCGGGGCGTTGCGCGGATCGAACCCGGGGCCATCTCGATGCTGTCGCTGATGAGTCCCCTGACCGCCGTGATCCTGGGCTGGGCCTGGCTGGGACAGGCCCTGACCCCAGTGCAGGCGGTCGGCGCCGTGATCGTCCTGGGCTCTGTCTGGGCCGGGCAACGCGCCAATCGTCCAAGCGCTGCGCCCGCTGTCGCGCCGATCCCGGCGGGGGTGAAACCACCAGCCTGAGGGCCGCCCACGTCTCGACCCGAAAGTGCTAAATCCCCTGGGCCCCGGCATCGACCGGGGCCCTTTTGTTTTTGGCCAAGGCAGTCCCGGGCGCGGGTTGAACCCGCGTGGATACAAGCGTATACATATGCGCACATCACGATCATGGACAGGCACATGGAGCATACGGACAACAAGGCCAGGCAGGCCGCCGACCCCTACAGCCGGATCGTGGCCGAAATCCGAAAGGGCTCGATCCGTCCGGGCGACAGGCTGATCGAAACCGAGCTGGCGGCGAAATACGGGGTCTCTCGGACCCCGGTCCGGGAAGCCGTGCACAGGCTGGAGGCCGATGGCCTGGTGACACATGTCCCGCGCAGCGGACTGGTGGTGCGCCAGCTGGATTACGCGGAGATCACAGAGCTTTACGCCATGCGCGCGGTCCTTGAAGGTACGGCGGCGCGCTTTGCCGCGCGCTCCGTCTCGGAGGTCGAGATGGCAGAACTGGCCACCATCAACGAAGAGATGCGCGACGCCGACCAGATCGGCGCCGCCTACGAGGCCAACGCCCAGTTTCACCGCGTTGTCCTGAATGCCGCCCGCAACCGGTTCCTGATCCGCGCGGTCGAGGCGGTGCAGAAGACCCTGCTGATCCTCGGTCGTTCAACCCTGGCCGAGGACACCCGGTTCGAAAAGGCCGTGGCCGAACACGAGGCGATCCTGCAGGCCTTGCGCGCGCGGGACGAGGACGGGGCCGAGCGGCTGATGCGGGATCACATCGAGGCGGCGCTGCAGGTCCGCCTGCGGCAATACCGACGGGAGGTGACGGAATGAGCGGGATCGAAACAGCCGGCTGGGACGTGATCGTGGCAGGCGGCGGCAATGCCGCGCTTTGCGCCGCGATCGAGGCCGCCGAGGCCGGCGCGCGCGTGCTGGTCCTGGAAGGCGCACCAAAGGATTATCGCGGCGGCAACTCTCGCCACACCCGCAACTTTCGCTGCATGCATCGCGGTCCCTTGTCTGTCCTGACCGACAGCTACGGCGAAGACGAGTATTTCGACGACCTCATCCGCGTCACCAAGGGAGAGACGGACGAAGGGCTGGCCCGCCTCGCGATCCGGCAATCCGAGGATTGCCTGCCCTGGATGGAACGCCACGGCGTGCGCTTTCAGCCCTCCCTGTCGGGCACCCTGTCGCTGAGCCGGACCAATGCCTTTTTCCTGGGCGGCGGCAAGGCACTGGTGAATGCCTACTACAACACGCTGGAGGATCTGGGCGTGACCGTCCGATACGAGGCCCAAGTGACCCATGTGCACATCGAGAACGGCCAGTTCGAGGCGCTGGACGTCACGCTGGACGGCGAGAGCCTGCGCATCCTAGGCCGGGCGCTGGTGCTGGCGTCGGGCGGGTTCCAGTCGGATATCGACTGGCTGGCACGGGCATGGGGCCCCTCGGCGCGCAACTTCCTGATCCGGGGCACGCGCTACAATCGCGGCGTGGTGCTGGCTGACATGCTGGAACAGGGCGCCGAAAGCGTCGGCGATCCGACGCAATGTCACGCCGTGGCCATCGACGGGCGGGCGCCGAAATACGATGGCGGGATCGTCACCCGGCTGGACTGTGTGCCCTTTTCCATCGTCGTCAACCGCGACGGCGACAGGTTCTATGACGAGGGTGAGGACGTCTGGCCGAAACGCTACGCGATCTGGGGCCGGCTGGTGGCCGCGCAGCCCGACCAGGTGGCCTACTCGATCATCGACTCGCGCTCGGTCGAACTGTTCATGCCCTCGGTCTTTCCGCCGGAAAAGGCCGATACCATCGCCGGACTGGCAGACAAGCTGGGCCTGCCTGCCGACAAGCTGACCCAGACGGTCGAGGTCTTCAACGCCGCTTGCGGCGAGGGGACGTTTTCGCCCCAGGAACTGGACGGGCTGGCGACCGAAGGGGTGGAGCCACCCAAGACGAACTGGGCCCGCCCCATCGCCGAGCCGCCCTTCTACGGCTATTCCCTGCGCCCCGGCGTGACCTTTACCTACCTGGGGCTGAAGGTGGACGAAACCGCCCGCGTCAGCGGGCCGGATGGCCGCTATGCCAACATCTGGGCCGCCGGAGAGATGATGGCCGGTTCGATCCTGGGACAGGGCTATCTTGCCGGGTTCGGCATGACCATCGGAACCGTCTTCGGACGTATCGCAGGACAGGAGGCCGCCGCCCATGTCGTTTGACGCCGCCACGCAATCCCCCTCGACCGACACGATCGCGGAGGCCCGCCGCCAGGTCGAGATCTGCAATGCCTGCCGCTATTGCGAAGGGTTCTGCGACGCTTTCCCGGCCATGTTCGCGGAGCGGGCCTTTGGCGACGGGGACATCGTGCAGATCGCGAACCTCTGCCACAATTGCCGGGGCTGCTACTACTCGTGCCAATACACCGAACCGCATGAATTCGCGCTGAACCTGCCACAGGCTCTGGCCGATGTGCGGGTCGACAGCTGGGATCGCTACGGCTGGCCCGGCGGGCTTGGGGCATTGTTCCAAAGGCGCGGGGTCGCGCTGTCGACCGCGCTGGTTGCGGGGATCGCGCTGCTGTTCCTGGCACAGGCCATGCTGACCCCGGCAAGCGGCGACGGATTCTACGCGGTGCTGTCACACACGGTCATGGTGGCGATCTTTCTGCCCGCCTTCCTCTTTCCAATGGTGGTCCTTGCCCTGGGCCTGCGGGCCTATTGGCGCGACGTCGGCGGGGCGCCGGTCCGCTGGACACACCTGCATCGCGCCGCTCTGCGCGCCGGACAGTTGAAGAACCTCGACGGCGGCCAAGGACAGGGCTGCAACTTCGAAAAGGGCGACCGCTACAGCCAGGCCCGGCGCCATGCCCACCAGGCGACCTTCTGGGGCTTCCTGCTGTGTTTCGCCTCCACCTCTTCGGGCACGCTAATGCATTACCTGCTGGGGCTCGAGGCACCTTATGGCCTGCTCAGCCTGCCAAAGCTGCTGGGCGTCCCGGGTGGGCTGCTCCTGACGCTGGGCGCCTTCGGCCTGGCGGGGCTGAAGCTGAAGGCCGATCCGCAGCTTGGGGCGCAAAAGGCCTGGGGCGGCGAAATGGCCTTTGTGCTGCTGCTGGGGCTGACCGGCCTGACCGGGCTGATCCTCTATGCGGTCAGCGGCACCGGCGCGGTGCCCGCCATGCTGGCCCTGCACCTGGGCGCGGTGCTGACATTGTTCCTGACCACGCCCTATTCGAAGATGGCGCATGGGTTCTACCGGTTCGCGGCCCTAGTCCGCGACGCGCAGCAACGGCAGGCCTGAGGGGGCCTGCCCCTCAGATCGGCCAGAACAGCAACAGGGCCGGGATCGACACCGCGATCACCAGAACCTCCAGCGGCAGACCCATGCGCCAGTAGTCGGAAAACCGATAGCCGCCGGGGCCAAGGATGATGGTGTTGTTCTTGTGCCCGATGGGCGTGAGAAAGGCGCAGGAGGCCGCAACCGCAACCGCCATCAGGAAGGTGTCCGGGTTGGCGTCCAGCGTTCTGGCAATCGACAGGCCGATGGGCGCGGCAATCAGTGTCGTCGCGACATTGTTCAGGAAATCGGACATGGTCATCGTGACCAGCATCAGAACTGCAAGGCTGACCCAGGGCGCGCTGTCCGCCGTCAGGACCAGGATCTGACCGGCCAGCAATTCCGCGCCTCCGGTCCTTTCGAAGGCTTCGGCCAGCGGGATGAGGCTGGCCAGAAGCACGATCACCTTCCACTCGATCGAATTGTAGACCTCGCGCCCGGTGACAAGGCCCAGCAGGAGGAAGGCAATGACCGCCGCTGCCAGCGACACGGCCAGCGGCAACAGGCCGGCCACGGCCAGCCCGACGGCCCCCACGAAAACCGCAATCGACAGGCCGGCCTTGCGGCGCTGGATCACCTCGGTGTGGCGGCCTTCGATGGGCAGGACGCCCAACCATTCCATGCTGCTTTCGACGTTGCGGGGCGTGCCCAGCAACAGCAGCACGTCCCCCGCCCTGACCCGCAACAGGCGGACACGATCCTGAAACCGCCGCCCCTCGCGCGAGACGCCCAGCAGTGTGACCGCGTGCCGATGCAGCAGGCCGAGGCTGCGGGCCGTGTGGCCATTGATGCGCGCATCGTCGGGCACGATGGCCTCGCGCAGGGCCAGACCCGGCGCAAGCACCCCGCCCTCGTGCTGTTCGGAGCCTGCGAACTCCAGCGATGCCTTGCCCATGAAGGCCTCGATGGACTTGGGCTCGCCCTCGACCACCAGGAAATCGCCGGGCTGCAAAGTTTCGCGGCTGGCCAGCCCGGGGCGGCGCTTGCCGTGGCGGATCAGGCCCAGGATGTGGATGTCCGTATCCTCGGCGGTGGGGTACAGGGACAGGACCGTGATGTCCTTTTCCCCGGCGGACTCGGCGACCTTGAGTTCGGCGACATAGCGCCCCTTGCGAAAGGCCTGCCCCTGTTCGGCGATCGAGGTGCGCGACGGCAGGAGCCGCCACCCGATGAGCGCGACAAAGACGATGCCCGCGATTGCCACCGTCAGCCCCACCGGCGCAAAATCGAACATCGAGAAGGACTGGCCAAGGACGTCCTGCCGATACTCGGAGATAACGATGTTCGGCGGTGTCCCGATCAGCGTGACCATGCCGCCCAGGATGGTCGCAAAGGACAGCGGCATCAGGCTTTGCCCCGCCGCGCGCTTGGCCTTTTCCGCGGCCTCGACGTCCAGCGGCATCAAGAGCGCCAGCGCCGCCACGTTGTTGATGACCGCTGACAGCACCGCGCCCGCGCTGCCGATGATGGCGATATGCAGGGGCAAGGGGCGTTCCGGGTCGATCACCCGGCTGGCGATCAGTTCCACCGCCCCCGACGAGGACAACCCCCGGCTGACGATCAGGACCAGCGCGATGATGGCCACCGCAGAATGGCCGAAGCCCGAGAATACATCGTCCGAGGGCACCAGCCCAAGGATGGCGCCCAGGGTCAGCGCGCCGAAGGCCACGAGGTCGTAGCGCACACGCCCCCAGACCAGAAGCACGAAGATCACCGCGAAAAGGCCTATGATGAGTGTCTGGTCTTCGGGCATCTGCGGGGCCTCCGGCTTTGTCGGGCACCGCGACAGGCAGGCCCGTCCCGGCACCTGCCACGGTCGTTCCGCGCCAGCCTACCCGCCTCACCATCCGGGCACAATTCCACCCGTGCCAGACCGCCGGCAGGCGCCTGCCGGCTACCCGCCTCTGCCGAGAAACCCCGCCGCCGCCTGCGCCAGCAGGGCCGAGGCGGCCACCCCGTCGATCAACGGGATCGTGGTCCGTTGCGCCAGTTCAGGGGTCAACGGCGCCATGCCAGCGCAGCCCAGGATGGCACAGGCGGCCCCGTCCTCTGCGCGCGCGGCCTCTATCTCGGCCGCGATGCGGGCGACGGTCTCGGGCGCGCCCTTCTCGATGGTCAGCACTGGCAGGCCGCTGGCCCGGACAGAGGCACAAAGACCGCGAAAGCCCGATGTGTCGATGTTCTCGTCGATCACGGGGATCGAGACCGGCAAGGAGGTGACGACGGAAAACCGCAACCCCAGCAACTGTGCCATGACATAGGAGGCCTGTCCGATCCCCAGCACCGGGCAGCCGGCCTGTGCCTGCGCCTCTGCCAGTCCCGTGTCGTCGAAACAGGCGATCACGATGGCATCCGCGCCTTGATCCCGCGCCGGCCCCAGCCGGGCCAGAAGGCCCGGAACGGCGGCAGCGCCGTCCTCGGGACCCTCGATGGCGGCAGGCCCGTCGCTGTTGGTCATGCCGAAGATCTCTGCCTCGGGCAGGGCGAGCCGCGCCGCCTCGACGATGCCATCCGTCATGGCAGCGGTGGCATTGGGATTGATGTAGGCGATCTTCATACGCCCTTGCCCGCGTCCGATCCCAGCCGCGCGCGGCGCTTGCCCATGACCCAGACGGTCAGCAGGAACAGCCCGATGATGGCAAAGGAGAATACCGTGGTCAGCGTGCCCAGCGCATAGATCACCGGGGTCGTGACGTTGGTCGTCATGCCGAAGATCTCCAGCGGCAGCGTGTTGTAGCTGCCCGCCGTCAGCAGCGTGCGCGCGAATTCGTCGTAGCTCAGCGTAAATCCGAAGAGCGCCACCCCGATCAGCGAGGGCGCGATGATCGGCAGCACGACAAAGCGGATCGTCTGCCATGCGCTTGCCCCCTGGTCGCGCGCCGCCTCTTCATAGCTCTGGTCGAAGCGGTTGAAGACGGCGAACATGATCAGCAGGCCAAAGGGCAGCGTCCATGTCAGTTGTGACCCGAAACCGCTGGTGGCCCAGTGCACCTTCAGCCCCAGCTGGTTGAAGATCAGCCCGACGCCCAGCGAAATCAGGATCGACGGGATCACCAGAGAGGTGATGGCCGCGTAGAACACCAGGGCGGAGCCGACAAAGCGCTTGCGGAAGGCCAGACCGGCCATGACCGAGACGACGACCGTCGTCACCATGACCATCAGCCCGAGGCCGAAACTGCGCCGGAAGGCACCCCAGATGTCACCCACCGCCTGTTCCTGGAACAGGTCGCGGAACCAGTGGGTCGAGACCCCGTTCATCGGGAAGGTCAGGCCGCCCCTCGGGCCCTGAAAGCTGAGGACACCGATGGTCAGGATCGGCCCGTAGAGGAACAGCACGAAAAGGCCGAAGAAGGCGGCGAGGACGTAAAAGCTGCGGGGACGTTTTTCCATTGGATCACAGCTCCTTGCGGATGTTGACGAAGCGCAGCAGAATCGCGATCACGATCAGGACCGTGCACAGAAGAACCACCGCTGTCGCCGCCGCCGAAGGGTATTGCAGCAGCGCGATGTCGTTCGAGATAAGCCGCCCGACGTTGGCGCGCTGCGAGCCGGACATGAAACGCACGGTGATGAAATCGCCCATCACCAGCGTGACGACAAAGATGGTTCCGATCATGATGCCCGGCTTGGTCAGCGGCAGGATCACGTGCACCAGCGTCTGAAAGCCGCTGGCGCCATTGTCACGCGCCGCCTCCAGCAGGGATTTGTCGATGCGCATCATGGTGTTGAAGATCGGCACCACCATGAACAGCGTATAGAGGTGAACAAAGGCCAGAATGACCGAGAAGTCGGAATAGAGCAGCCATTCCAGCGGCTCGTCGATCACGCCCCAGGAAATCAGCGTCTGGTTGGCGATTCCGTTCCGCCCCAGGAAGGGGATCCACGAAATCATGCGGATGATGTTCGAGGTCCAGAAGGGGATCGTGCAGACCAGGAACAGCGCGATCTGCATGGTCAGGCTGCGGACATGGAAGGCCAGGAAATAGGCCACGGTAAAGCCGATGGCCAAGGTCAGCGCCCAGGTGATCAGCGCGTATTTCAGCGTCGCGCCGAAGACCTTGTAGGTCACGGGCGATCCGAACAGGAATTCATAGTTGTCGAACTGGAACGCCGGGTAGATCGAGAATTCCGTCGCGCCCCAGAAGCTGACGACGGCGATCATCGCGATGGGCGCGATCAGAAAGGCCAAAAGCACGACGGACAGGGGCAAGGCCATCAGCCAGCCCAGGACATGTCGGTTTTTCAAGGGGATCGCAGCCATCTGGCCTCCGCAGGGGTCTGCCCGGATCGGGATTTGGTCAGGATGACCCCCGGACCGCGTACGGCCCGGGGATCTGAAGGGGACCGGGGGGATAACGGACCCGGCCATTCACCGCGTCATGCCGCGATGAATTCGTTCCACTTGCGGACCATGTACTGGTTTTCGTCCATGACGGCGTTCCAGCAGGCCACGCTGCCCATGCGGTCGTAGAAGGAACCGCCGTCGCGGATCTCTCCGGCCTCGGCCAGCTTGTCGCCGGTGGGCGAGGTGATGACGTCGGTGGCTTCCTTGCCCTCGAACCAGTAGCCCCACTCGTTTTCGGTCATGAAGTCCTTGGAGGTCTCCGGCACGGCCGAGTAATAACCCTGGCGCATCAGATAGCCGCCGACCCAGCCGGAGAGATACCAGTTGATGTAGTCATAGGCGGCGTCCAACTCCATGCCCGACAGAGAGGACGACAGGCCGATACCGCCGCCCCAGCTGCGATAGCCCTCTTTCAGGGGTTGGTAGACGCAGGGGATGCCGCGCGACTTGACCGCAGTGATCGCTGGCGACCACATCGACTGGATCACGACCTCTCCCGAGGCCATCAGGTTCACGCTTTCGTCGAAGGTTTTCCAGAAGGCGCGGAACTGGCCGTTCTGCTTGGCCTCGGTGAAGATCGCCATCGTCTTGTCGATCTCGTCGCGGGTCATGTTGCCCTTGTCGCCGTACTGGATCTCGCCCATCGCCTCGCAGACCATCGCCATGTCCATGATGCCGATCGAGGAAATGTCGAGGATCGAGGCCTTGCCCTTGAACTCGGGGTTCAGCAGCTCGGTCCAGCTTTCGATGGGGCGGCCGATCAGGTCGGGGCGGATGCCCAGCGTGTCGGCGTTGTAGATCGTGGGGATCAGGGTCATCCAACCGGTTTCCTCGTCGGCAAAGCTGGTGCCGCCGGGGCCGTCGACAAAGCCCACTGTATGCGGTGCGGTGCCCTGCGCGATCTCGCTGTCGGGTGTCAGCTTGCCCGAACGGAAGATGCCCACGATCTTGTCGTAGTTGGCGATCTTCGAGGTATCCATCGCCTGCAGGTTGCCGGTCGGCCAGACCTTCTTGCAGATCCAGTATTCGATGTCGGCAATGTCAAAGCTGTCGGGCTGGGTGGCCGCGCGCTGGGTGACGCTGTCGGAATCGAGCGCCGTCATTTCCAGCGTGAAGCCCAGGTCCTCTTTCACCTTCTTGGCCACGTCGTTGAGGTTCGACACGCCGGTGCCGAACTGGCGCAGCACGATGTCCTTCGTGTCCTGCGCCCAGAGCATCGGCGCGGGCAGGGTTGTCGCCGCGACGGCCGCGCCGCCTGCCTTCAGCAGCGAACGGCGGGTATATCCAACCTTGGGTTTAGCCATAGTCTTGTCCTCTCTGTTCAGTCGTCTTGTCTTGGTGGTTGATGCGTGATCTCGAAAACGGCGCTTGCCGGACCGCAGCTTTCAGGCGGTCAGGCGATGCAGCCGCGCCTCGTCCCAGCTGAGCCGGACGGCATCGCCGGGATTCTTGGGGGCGGCAAAGAACTGGTCCTCGGGCAAGAGCGCCAACACCTCGTCACCGCCTTCCGTGGTCGTGGACACGGCGACAGAGGCGCCCTGGTACTCGATCGCCATGACCGTGGCGGCCATGCCCTCGTCTGCCAGTTGTACCGCATCGGCGCGCACCGTGACCTTGCCCTGGGGCAGCGTGATGACGTTGTGACCGCCGATGAACCGGGCCACGAACTCCGTACGTGGCTTTGCCCAGACCTCACGCGCGGGGCCTGCCTGTTCGATCACCGCGTCGTTCATCACCACGATCTCGTCGGCCAGCGCCAGCGCCTCGTCCTGACCGTGGGTGACGTGGATGAAGGTGATCCCCAGCTCGCGCTGCAGCTTTTTCAGCTCTGTCCGCATCCTGATGCGCAGGAACGGGTCCAGCGCCGACAGCGGTTCATCCAGCAACAGCACCTTGGGTTCCGTCACCAGCGCGCGCGCCAGCGCCACACGCTGCTGTTGTCCACCGGACAGCTGCGCCGGCAGGCGGTCGGCCAGATGGGTCATGTCCACGAGGGCCAGCAATTCGTCCGCCCGCTTGTGCCGGGCGGACCGGTCAACGCCCTTCATGCGCAGGGAAAAGGCCACGTTGTCGCGCACCGACAGATGCGGAAACAACGCGTAGTTCTGGAACATCATCGCGGTGCCCCGCTGCGCGGGCGCCAGTGGCGCCACGTCATGACCGTCCAGCAGGATCGACCCGTCGCTGACTTCTTCATGGCCCGCGATCATCCGCAGGGTCGAGGATTTCCCGCAACCCGAAGGCCCCAGCAGGCAAACATAGCTGCCCGGCGCAAAGACGTGATTCAGATCACGCACGGCGACAGTTTCGCCATAGCGTTTGGTCAAGTGAACCAGTTCCAGATCATATCCTGTGCGCATGACGCCCCCGTTTGCCTGTCAGGGAAACCTTGTTGCGCTCTTGCCGGGATGGGGGGAGCGTTTTCAGCCTCCCGACCCCCGCGAAACACGGATCGGGCAAAAATTGAGCATTCGCGGCATCGCTGTGCGCAAAAATGAACTCAATTTCGTATACAATCATGCGTGCAAGGCTGCGTCCCAGCGCCCGCTTGTCCCCGGGCCGCCGAATCGGAATAACGGAATGCAGAGGTGGTCGTTGGCACAGAGTGACATGAACAAGTTTGAAACGAAGCATTGGACCAGCGACACCGTAGCCGCGGACCTCGAACACGCGATTCACGAACACAGGCTGCCCCCGGGCACCAAGCTGGGCGAGGATGAACTGGCCGAAGCCTATGGCATCAGCCGCACCATCGTCCGCGCCGCCCTGCTGGCGCTGTCACACCGCCGCCTGGTCGAGCTGAAGCGCAACCGCGGCGCCTTTGTCGCGCAGCCCACCGTGCGCGACGCGCGCGAGGTCTTCGAGGCGCGCGCCCTGCTGGAGCCGCGCACCGCGCATTCGGCGGCGGAGCGGATGACCGACGAGGACCTGGCGCTTTTGCGCAGCAATATCGCCAGCGAGCACGAGGCGCTCGACGCCGGAGAGAATGGCCGCGCCCTGTTCCTGTCGGGGCAATTCCACGTCGAGATCGCGCGCATCGCGGATCAGACCACGGTCCAGGGCTTCATCTCGGAACTGATTTCGCGCTCGTCGCTCATCATCGCGCTCTATTGGCGGCGGCGGGCGGCACTGTGCGAAACGCAGGCGCATCACGCCCTGCTGGACGCCTTTGCGAACCGGGACGGCGACCTGGCCGAACAACTGATGAAAAGCCACCTTCTGGATCTCGTGGCCTCGCTGGATCTGCGCAACGTCACGCAACCGCCCACCTCCCTGCGCGAGGCCCTGAAAAGATGACACAGCCGAATTGCCGAACCGCGACGCTGGAAGAGATCGAGCTGATGCTAGACTGGGCCGCCGACGAGGGCTGGAACCCCGGGCTGGCTGATGCGCAGACCTTTCAGGCGGCGGACCCCGAGGGGTTCTTCGTGGCAGAGGTGGACGGAAAAACCGTTGCCGCGATTTCCGTCGTGAACCATTCGCCGCAGATGGCGTTTCTTGGGCTTTACCTCTGCCTGCCGGAATATCGTGGACGGGGAATCGGCTATGCGCTGTGGACACAGGCGCTGACCCACGCCGGGGCGCGCACAGTGGGGCTGGATGGCGTACCCGCGCAAGAAGCAAACTATGCCAAGTCCGGTTTCGTGCTGGCCGGCCGCACCCGGCGGTTCGAAGGCACGTTGGACCGCTGCGATACCGCCGCGAGTCTTGCCGGCGCGGCCGATCTGGATGCCATTACGCGATTGGACAGGGCGGCCAACGGCTATGACCGGCCCGCTTTCCTTGCAGAATGGACAACACAGTCAGACAGCCGAAAAACGGTCTTGCTGCGGACGCCGCAGGGCATCACCGGCTTTGCCAGCGCCCGCCTTTGCCGGAAAGGCTGCAAGATCGGCCCGATCGTGGCCCCGACCGTCGACGAGGCATTGAACCTGACCCGGCAGGCCGCCTCGGCGCTGGAGTGCACAGACGTCATCATCGACACGCCCGATGTTCCCGGCGCCCTGGGTCAAAACCTGCAAGGCATGGGCTTCGAGGAAAGCTTTGCCACAGCCCGCATGTACCGTGGCCCGGCCCCCTCGCCCGGCCCGACACTGCAGGCCATCGCAACGATGGAACTGGGCTAGAGGCTCAGCCGCGCCGGGGCGGCTCGTTGCCGCCTGCCCCCTTACGCGGTTTGCCCGGGCCTTTCCCCGCACCGCCGGCGCGCGGCCTGCCCGGTTTGCCAGCCGCTCCCGGAGGCGTGAACCGCTTGGACGTGTCAGAGGCCTGCGCCTTGGGCGCCGCGGGCTTGCGCGGACCGCCGTCGGGTTTGGCGCCACGTCCTTTCGGGCCCGCCCCACCCGGTTTGCCGAAGGGCTTGCCCCCGGGCTTGCCGCCGGGTTTACCCGCGGGCCTGCCGTCCGGTTTTCCCGTGTATTTTCCCTTGGGCTTGCCGGGGCCTTCCTTGCCGGCGGCGGGCTTGCCCGGCCGCCGCTCCTTGTGGGCCTCACCGTCGGGCCGTTTCGGCTTGCGCGCGACCGGAGCATCGGGCGCCGTAGATGCGGGCGCCTCGGCAACCGGCGCAGCGGACGCCTCGGCCTTCGGCTCCGGGCGCGGTTTGCCCTTCGGGCGATCATCCGGCCGGGCCGGTTTCTTGTGGCCCTGCGGGCGGTCAGGTTTGCGTCCGGCCGGGGCAGGCTTGCGCGGCGCAGAGGTGAATTCCGGAGCGCTGTCCAGTTTGCGGACCGTCACGCCCTCTTGCAGCTCCGCCCCTTCGCCAATCGCGGAGAGGAACCCCGGAACGCTGGCCTCGGCCAGTTCGACATAGCTTTCCGATTGCTGGATGCGGATCGCACCGATGGCGTCCTTGTCCAGGTTCCCCACGCGGCACAAGAGCGGCAACAGCCAGCGCGGTTCTGCCCGGTCGCCCCGCCCGACAGACAGCGCGAACCACGTGCTGGGACCGAAAGGCTTGCGCTCCTTGCGCTCGGGGCGGGCGTCGGGGTCCGCCAGGTCCTCCGGGGCGGACAGGCGAGCACGATGCAGCGCCAGGTAGGCGGCGGCGATCTTTTCCGGTCCGTAGAGATCAAGCAGACGGGCGGCGAAGGCCTCCTGCTCGGGCGTGGTCTCTGCCTCCCAGACAGGATCGGCCAGAAGGCGTTCCTCGTCCTTGCGCAGGATGTCGTCGGCAGAGGGCGGCAGGATCCAGTCGGCCTCAATCTTGGCGAATTTCAGCAGGCGCTCGGCCTTCTTGGTCACCTTGGGCGGCACGATCAGTGCGGAAATCCCCTTGCGCCCAGCCCGGCCCGTGCGTCCGGAACGGTGCAGCAACCCTTCGGCGTTCGAGGGCAGTTCGGCGTGAATCACCAGTTCCAGCCCAGGCAGGTCGATGCCGCGCGCCGCCACGTCGGTCGCCACGCAGACCTTCGCGCGCCCGTCGCGCATCGCCTGCAGCGCGTGGGTACGTTCGTTCTGGCTCAACTCGCCCGACAGGGCCACGACGGAAAAGCCCCGGTTCGTCAGTCGCGCGGTCAGGCGGTTCACCATCGCACGGGTATTGGCAAAGACGATTGCATTCTGCGCATCGTGAAAGCGCAGCAGGTTGATGATGGCGTTTTCCGCGTCCTGTTGGGCCACGCGCAACGCCTGGTAGGCGATGTCGGCGTGCTGCCGCTCGCCGGTGAGCGTGGTCACGCGGACCGCGTCACGCTGGTATTGCTGGGCCAGCTTGGCGATCATCGGCGGCACGGTGGCCGAAAACAGCAGCGTGCGCTTGTCCTCGGGCGCCTCGCCCAGCATGAATTCCAGGTCCTCGCGGAACCCGAGGTCCAGCATCTCGTCCGCCTCGTCCAGCACGATGGCGCGCAGGCTGCCCAGGTCCAGCGAACCGCGCTGGATGTGGTCGCGCAGACGCCCGGGCGTGCCGACGACGATATGTGCCCCCCGCTCCAGCGCACGGCGTTCGTCACGCATGTCCATGCCGCCGATACAGGTCGTCACCCGCGCGCCCGCCTTGGCATAGAGCCAACCCAGCTCGCGCATCACCTGCAACGCCAGTTCACGCGTGGGCGCGACGATCAGGGCCAGGGGCGCCGCTGCCGGTTCCATTGACTCTGCCTCGCCCAATAGGGTCGGTGCGATGGCAAGGCCAAAGCCCACCGTCTTGCCCGATCCGGTCTGGGCCGAGACCAGCAGGTCCTTGTCCTCGAGGTCGGGATTGGTGACGGCCTCCTGGACGGCGGTCAAAGTTTCGTAGCCGCGCTCGGACAGCGCATCGGCGAGGGCCTGGATCATGTTTGAAATCAGTCTGGACATTTGGGGCGCAGATGCGCGGTCGGCCCGTGCCGACCGGCAAAGGCAAGCCTAGCCCATTATACCCTTGCGGGCCGGCTGTATACCTCTAATCGCGCAATATGTTGGCCGAAACGCCGTGTTCACCCCGACCCGGCGATCAGCAGGATACCATGCGCGACCAGCGCGGG
Organism: Antarctobacter albus; assembly: GCF_900101505.1. Lineage (GTDB taxonomy): Bacteria > Pseudomonadota > Alphaproteobacteria > Rhodobacterales > Rhodobacteraceae > Antarctobacter > Antarctobacter albus. The sequence goes on along the minus strand of NZ_FMZI01000013.1, from coordinate 53,703 downwards.
CCGGTCCTGGCCCTGTATCTCGAAGGTGGACTTCAGTTCGACACGGACGCCACCGTCTCGCGGTTCCGCCGCGATCACCTCCTGTCGCAGCCGGACGAAGGCGCCACAGGGCACCGGCGCGGTAAAGCGCACCTTTTCATAACCATAGTTCAGCCCGGCGCCGCGCCGTTCGATGCGGAACAACTGCCGTTGCAGTCGCGGCGCCAACGCCAGCAGGAACAGCCCGTGCGCGATGGTACGCCCGTCCGGCTGCTCGGAGGCGGCGCGTTCGGTGTCGACGTGAATCCAATGGTCATCGCCGGTCAGCTCGGCGAAAGCGTCGAGCTTGTCCTGCGTGATTTCCACCCAGTCCGTGGCGCCTAGGCTGGCACCCTGGTGGTCCGTGAAATCCATAGGGGTCTGCAGGATCAGCATCTCTTTCCTCCCGGCTGGCGGAACTGCCGGTCCGCAAATGAATCATTAAATCATAAATATAATTTTTAACTTGCGCAAGCGGGCGGTTCTCTTGAAGATACGGCGCAACTTGACGTGTTTTGGAGGGACAGGATGCCCGGGGCTTTGAATCACCTGAAGGTGCTGGATTTCAGTCGGATCTTCGCGGGGCCGTGGACCGCGCAGATGCTGGCCGATTTCGGCGCAGATGTCGTGAAGGTCGAACATGTGAAAGGCGGCGATGACGTGCGCCGTATGGGCGTGCCGCACCTTGGGGCCGATGGCGAACCCACCGGAGAGACCTCGTCTTTCCTGGCGATGAACCGGGGCAAACGCTCGCTCGCGCTGGACCTGTCGAAACCCGAGGGGCAGGACATCGCACTCCGCCTCGTCGCCGAGGCCGACGTGCTGATCGAGAACTTCAAAACCGGCACGCTGGCGCGTTTCGGGCTGGACTACCAGGAAGTGGCCAAGCTGAACCCCCGGCTGGTCTATTGTTCGATCACCGGCTTCGGCCAGACCGGCCCGATGAAGCACCTGCCCGGCTACGATCCGATCTTCCAGGCGATGAGCGGGCTGCTCAGCATGACCGGCATCCCCGATGGACAGCCGGGCGCGGGCCCCGCGCTGGTGGGCTACTCGATTTCGGACATCACCGCCGGCCAATACGCGGTCTCCGCCATCCTTGCCGCGCTGAACCACCGCGACGCGGTCTCCGGCGAGGGACAGTTCATCGACATCGCCCTGCTGGACACACAGATCCACGCGGCCTCGCACATGGCGATGAACTACCTGTCCTCGGGCCGCCTGCCCCGGCGCAACGGCACTGCCTCGCAGATCACCTGCCCCTGGCAGGCCTTCGACTGTGCCGACCGCCCGATCATGATCGCCATCGGCAACGACGCACAGTTTTCCCGGTTCGCCGACTACCTGGGCCTGCCGGAGCTGGCGCAGGACGACCGCTATGCCACCAACCTTGCCCGGGTGCAGAACGCCGACACGCTGATCCCCCAGATCGCCGCCAAGCTGGCCACGAAACAGGCCGACGCCTGCTATGCCGAGCTTGAGGCCATCGGCATTCCCGCCGGGCCGCTCAACAGTTTCGACGACGTCTTTCGCATGGAACAGGTGCAAGAGCGCGGCCTCCTGCAGGAAATGCAGCACGGCAGCGCGGGCCTCGTCCGCTATGTGTCCAACCCGGTGAAATTCTCGGGGCTGGACGCGGGCACCGACATGCCGCCGCCGCGCTTTGCCGAACATACCGACGCGGTTCTGACAGGGCTGGGGCTGGACGCGGACCAGATCGCGGGCCTGCGGGCTGCAGGCATCGTGAAATGAAGGAGACCGGCATGGACGGAAGCATGAACGAGGACTGGCAGGAAAACGCGCGCATGATCGTCGAAAGCGCGCGCGCCGTGGTGCCCGCCGATGGCGCGCTCGACCGGGTCCGCAAGGCGCGGTTCGACGGGGCCGGTTTTGACCGCGCTGTGATGCAGCAGGCTGCCGAACTGGGCTGGCCTCTGATGTGGATCGGTGAAGAGGCCGGCGGCCTGGGTCTTGGCCTGCGCGAAACCTGCGCCCTGATGGAGGTGCTGGGCCGCGGGCTGGTGCCCGAACCTGTGCTGTCCACGATGATGGCCGGCGCGCTCTTGCAAGAGGCGCTGCCCGAAACCGTCATGACCGGCGAGGCGGTGATCCTGACTGCCTGGCAGGACGTCACCGGCGCGCTGGACTGGCAGGGCGGTGCCAAGGGCGACCTCCTGATCGGCACCAAGGTCAACCTGCGCGGCGCTGTCGAGGCGGATCTCTTTGCCATCGTCACTGACGCAGGGCTTGCCGTTGTGCCCCGCTCCGCCGAGGGCCTGACCATCGAAACAGCAGAGACGCTGGACGGCGGCACGATGGACCGCCTGCACATGACCGGCGTCGCGGCGGACTTCTTGCCCTGCGCCCGGGTCGAAGCCGTATTGCAGGACGCCACGCTGGCCCATTCGGCCTACCTGCTGGGCCTCGCAGACCGCGCGCTGGAGATCACGCTGGACTACCTGCGCGTCCGCAAGCAGTTCGACCGCCCCATCGGCAGCTTCCAGTCGCTTCAGCACCGGGCAACCGAAATGAAAATCCAGCTGGAACTGACCCGCGCCGCGATTGCCGCCACCGCGCGGCGGTTCGACACCGGGGCGGACGCCGCCACCCGCGCCGCCGGCGCCGCCCGTTGCAAGCTGCGCGCGGCAGAGCTGGCCATGCTGGTCGCTCGCGAGGCGGTGCAGATGCATGGTGCGATGGGCATCACCGACGAGGCCGACATCGGCCTGTTCGTCCGCAAGGCCATGACAGAGGCCAATCTTTTTGGCAGCCCGCGCCAACAGCGCCGCATGCTTGCCACCCGGCTCGACCAGGAGGAGGCCGCATGACCGCCCTGCCCGATTACAACGCCATGAGCGACGCCGAGTTTCGCCGGACCGTGCGCACCTTTGTCGAAACCAACTATCCGGACATCCCGCGCTATTCGCTCAGCCGCCTGCATTGGGACGAGGTGAAACCCTGGTACATGGTCTTGTCGGAACATGGCTGGATCTGTCCCACCTGGCCGCGCGAACATGGCGGCATGGGCCTGAACGCGGGCAAGCACCTGATCCTGATCGAGGAATTCGAACGCTTTGGCGCCGCGCGCGTGAACGACATCGGCCCGGTCATGCTGGGTCCCCTGCTTCTGAAACACGGGACAGAGGCGCAGAAGGCACATTTCCTGCCCCGGATCCTGTCCGGTGAGGACGTCTGGGCACAGGGCTATTCCGAACCGGGCGCCGGGTCCGACCTGGCGGCGGTGCGCTGCGAGGCGGTGCTGGACGGCGAGGAATGGGTCATCAACGGGCAAAAGACCTGGTGCACGCTGGGCATGGATGCCAACTGGATCTTCATCCTCGCCCGCACCGACAAGACCGTGAAGAAACAGGCGGGTATCAGCTTTCTGCTGGTGCCGATGGATGCGCAGGGCGTGACCATCCGCAACATCGAGAATCTGGAGCTCGAGGCAGAATTCTGCGAGGTCTTTTTCAATGACGTGCGCGTGCCCGCCGATCACATCGTGGGCCGTGTCAATGACGGTTGGTCGGTGGCCAAGGCGCTGCTGGGGCATGAACGGGTCTTCATCGGCGCGCCGCGCCTGTCTGCCGCTGCCCTGTCGCGTCTGAAACGCATCGCCCAACGTGCCGGGGCCTGGGACGACCCCGTCTTCCGGGATCGCTACGTGGCGCTGCAATGCGACGTGCTGGATCTCAGCGACCTCTTCGAGACCTATGTCGACCGGTTGCGCGATGGGCGCGAGATCGGTGCCGACGTGGCCATGCTCAAGATCTTCCAGAGCGAACTGTACCAGCGCATTTCCGAACTGATGATTCAGGTTGCCGCAGAGGACGCGGGCCTGCGCCATGCCCCCGAGGGCGACCGCCAGTTGCACGCGGCGGCCACATACCTGTCGGCCCGCCCGACGACGATTTTCGGCGGCTCGACAGAGATCATGCGCAATGTCCTGGCCAAGGCCGTGCTGGAGCTTCCAAGCTGACTAGGCTCTATAAACTATAGTTTTGACTTTTTAATACATCACGTCTAGTTTCGACCAGAGTTGAAACGGGGAGGAGACCCCCGGATTCGGACCGACCAAGCAACAGGAGGAGTTACGTTGCTGTATTCCAAGATCATCCGTGGGGCCGCCATCGCCGCCCTTGGCCTTGCCGCGCAGGCCGCCTTTGCCCAGGACGTGACCTTGCCGCGCGCAATGGTCTGGACATCCTATGACCTGGGCTCGACCGGTTATGCCGAAGCCTCGGCAATGGCCGATGCGCTGGACAAGAAATACGGCACCACCGTGCGCCTGACGCCCTCGGGCACGGCCATCGGCCGGATGCTGCCGCTGGCTCGTGGCCGGGCGACCTTCGGCTTCATGGGCAATGAAATCTTCTTTGCCTCCGAGGCCGATTTCGAGTTCGCCGCACCCGACTGGGGACCGCAGGACGTGCGCGTCCTGCTGGGCCGTCCCGCCGCCGTGGGTCTGATCACCGGCGAAGACACCGATATCCAGTCGATCCAGGACCTGAAGGGCCGCAAGGTCGGTTTCGTGCAGGCCAGCCCCTCGACCCTGATGAACACCAAGGCCGCGCTGGCCTTTGGCGGGCTGACCGTCGATGACGTCGAAGAAGTGATCTACCCCGGCTACGGCGCGATGGTCCAGGGCTTCATCTCGGGCGAGATCGACGCCGTCCCCGTCACCCCCACCGTTTCGGCCCTGCGCGAGGCAGAGGGCGGTCGCGGCGTGCGCTGGCTGGACATGCCCGGATCGGACGCTGCGGGCTGGGAGCGCGTGCGCGCCTCGTCCTCGGTGTTCTCGCCCGTCTCGATGACCGTGGGCGTCAGCATCTCGGAAGAGGACCCGGCGGAACTGCTGGGCTACCGCTATCCGCAGCTGACCACCTATGCCGCAACGGACGATGACGAGGTCTACAACTTCGTCAAGGCCCTGGACGAGAGCTTTGATCTCTACAAGGACGCCAACAAGGTGATCGGTCGCTGGAACGTCGGCGATGCCGGCACCTCTCCGGCGGGCGCCCCCTTCCACCCGGGCGCGATCAAGTACCTGCGCGAGATCGGCGTCTGGGATGCCGAGGATGACGCCTGGAACGAGGCCCGCATCGCACGGATCGAGGCCGTCAAGACGGCCTGGGCCGCAGCCCGTGAAAAGGCCGAGGCAGACGGTGTCTCCGACGCAGACTGGCCCGACTTCTGGCAGGCCTACCGCGCCGAAGCGCTGGACTGATCCCCCCACCGACCGCGCCTGCCGCCCTCACTCCCGGCGGCACGGCACGGTCACGGCGCGGGCCGACCGGCCCGCCGCCGCCCGGCCCCGGCCCGCGTGCCGGCGGCTCTCCCCTCCCGCATTCCGGATACCGCCATGCAGACCGACACACTTTCTCAGACGCAGGACCAGCCAAAGCCCTGGGCGCAACCCGGCAGCAGGCTGACCGGCCCGGCCTGGTTCACCGTCCTCATCCTGTCGACGACGGGCCTGGCGATCATCATCAACCAGATCTTCAACCTGCAGTTCCTCGGGTTCCGCCCGATCAGCACGGCCTACTATTACATCATCGTCGGCCTGTTCATGCCGGTGGCCTTCCTCAATTCCCCCGCCCGCACCGCCGATGCCGATCGCGTCCGCTGGTACGACTGGCTGCTGGCCGCGGCGGCGCTGGGAACCTGTTTCTATTTCGCCCTTCACGCCAACGACATCCTGACCCGGGGCTGGGAATTCGAGGCGCCCCTGCCGGTGGTCCTGCTGGCCGGCCTGCTGGTGCTGATGTCGCTGGAGGCCGTGCGCCGCTGCGCGGGCTTGCCGCTGTTCCTGATCTGCGCGGTCTTCGCGGCCTTCCCGCTCTATACCGGTCACATGCCCGGTTTCCTCTGGGGCGTTCAGATGTCGCTGTCGGAAACCGTGCTCAGCCATTCCCTGGGGGTCGAAAGCATCATCGGCATCCCGATCCGCGTGATCGCGGACCTTCTGATCGGCTTCATCGTCTTCGGCGTGGCACTGACCGTCTCCGGCGGGGGCACCTTCTTCATGGACTTGGCCAGCGCCCTGATGGGCCATGCCCGCGGCGGCCCCGCCAAGGTGGCCATCCTGTCCTCGGGCTTTTTCGGTTCGCTCTCGGGCAGCGTGATTTCCAACGTCATCTCGACCGGTTCGATGACCATCCCGACGATGAAACGCTGCGGTTATCCGGCGGCCTATGCCGGCGCGGTCGAAAGCTGTGCCTCGACAGGTGGCGCGCTGATGCCGCCGGTCATGGGCTCGGTCGCCTTTGTCATGGCCTCGTTCATGAACGTGCCCTATGCCGACATCATGGTGGCTGCGACGGTGCCCGCGCTGCTGTTCTACCTTGTCCTGCTGATCCAGACGGATTGCTACGCGGCGCGCAACGGCCTGCAAGGCCTGCCGCGTGACCAGCTGCCAAAGATCTGGGTCGTGCTGCGGTCGGGCTGGATCTTCCTGCTGAGCCTCGGCCTGCTGGTCTTTCTGCTGCTCGCCACCAACGCCGAGGCGAAATCGCCCTTCTACATCACCGTGCTGCTGCTGATCACCGCCCTGGTGCGCGCCCGCAAAAGCGGAGTCCTGACCCCGATCCTGACCCTGCTGATCGAGACCGGAGCCACCATCGGGATGCTGGTGGGCGTGCTGGCCGGGGTCGGCATGGTCGTCGGTGCGCTGGCGATCACCGGGGTCGGCAATGCCTTCAGCCGCGAGCTGCTGCAATACGCGGGCGGCAACGTCTACCTGCTACTGGCCTTCGGCGCATTGACCAGCTTCATCCTGGGCATGGGGATGACGGTTTCGGCCTGCTACATCTTCCTCGCCGTGGTGCTGGCGCCTGCCCTGGTACAGGGCGGCCTGTCCGAGATGGGCAGCCACCTGTTCATCCTCTATTGGGCGATGCTGTCTTACATCACGCCGCCGGTCGCGATGGCCGCCGTTGCCGCCTCTTCGATCGCCAAGGCACCCGCCATGCGGACCGGCATCGTGGCGATGCGGCTGGGGGCGATCCTCTTCGTGCTGCCCTTCCTCTTCGTTCTGAACCCCAGCCTGATCCTTCAGGGCGAGCCGCTGGAAATCACCCTGTCGGTCTCGACCGCGATCCTCTCCATCCTGATGTTGTCGGCCGCTTCCGAGCGTTACATCTACGTCCTCGGCCGTGGCGCCCGTGGGTGGGAGGCGCTGGTGCTGCTGGCAGGCGGTCTGTGCCTGCTGGTGCCCGACCTCCTGACCGATCTCGTCGGGCTGTCGGCGCTGGCGCTGGTCATGGGCATCGGACTTCTCAACAAACCTGCGATGGCGGCCACTCCGGTCAGCCAGAAAGGGATCGAATGACCCGCAACCTCACTGTCCCCCTGCCCGATGGCGGCCAGCTGAACGCCTGTATCGACGGGCCGGACGGGGCGCCCTGGGTGGTCTTTTCCAACTCGGTCATGACCGACCTGTCGGTCTGGGACGCACAGGCCACCGCCCTCGCGGACCGCTACCAGGTGCTGCGCTACGACCAGCGGGGCCACGGCGCCTCCAGCCTGCCCGACCGCCCGATGAGCTTTGACGGCTACGGCGCGGACCTGACAGCGCTGCTGGATCATTGCGGGATCACCCGCTGCGTCCTGGTCGGCCTGTCGATGGGTGTGCCCACCTGCCTCGCCGCCGCCAAGGCCCGGCCGGACCGCGTTGCCGCATTCGTCATCGTGGATGGCGTCTCGCGCAGCGCAGCGGGGCGCGAGGCCTTCTGGACCGAGCGACGTGAGACCGCGCGTGCCGATGGCATGGCGCGCATCGCCGCAGAGACCGCGCCGCGCTGGCTGCCCGATGTGGCTGCGGATGCCCCGATTGCACAGGGCCTGAGCGCCATGATCGCCGCCACCCCGGTGGAGGGCTTCGCCGCCGCGACCCATGCCCTGGCCTCTTACGACCAGTCCGCCGCGCTGGCGTCCCTGACCTGCCCCGTGCTGGGCCTGGCCGGGGAAAAGGATGGCGCCATGCCCGACGCGATCCGGGCCCAGTTCGGCCCCCTGCCCGACATACGTTTCGATACCATTCCCGGGGCGGGCCATGTGCCCAACTTCCAATGCCCCGAGGCCTTCAATGCCGCGCTTGCGCCGTTCCTGGACGCCGTGGCCCAAGACCAACAGGAGCTTTCGTGATGCCCGGCCCGCTTTCTCATATCCGTGTTCTCGACCTCTCACGCATCATGGCCGGCCCCTGGTGCGGCCAGATCCTGGCCGACCTGGGGGCTGACGTCATCAAGGTCGAACGCTTGGGCGCCGGGGACGATACCCGCCGCTGGGGCCCGCCGTTCCTCAAGGACAGCGAGGGCAACACCACCAAGGAGGCCGGTTATTACCTGTCGGTCAACCGGGGCAAACGCTCGGTCGAGCTGGACCTGAAATCCGAAGAAGGCCGCGATGCCGTCCGCGCCCTGGCGCGCGAGTCCGACATCCTGCTGGAGAACTTCAAGACCGGCACCCTAGGCCGCATGGGCCTGGGCTATGACGACCTCAAGGAGGTGAACCCGCGCCTGATCTACGCCTCCGTCACCGGCTTTGGCCTGTCCGGGCCACAGGCGAACGACGCGGCCTATGACTTCATGATCCAGGGCATGGGCGGCCTGATGAGCGTCACCGGCGGCCCGGATGGAGAGCCCGGCGGCGGCCCGCAGAAGGTCGGTGTGCCGATCATCGACATCATGACCGGCATGTATACCGCCATCGGCACCCTTGCGGCGCTGGCCAACCGCGATCAGACCGGCAAGGGCGATCACATCGACATCGCCATGCTGGACGTCTCCGTCGCGATGCTGGCGAACCAGGCGATGAACTACCTCGTCTCGGGTCAGAAGCCCGTGCGGCGCGGCAACCGCCACCCCAATATCCAACCGCAGAACGTCTATCCGGCTAAGGACGGTTTCATCGTCCTGGCGGTGGGCAACGACGGCCAGTTCGTCAAGTTCTGTGAGGTCATCGGGCAACCCGCCCTGTCCGGTGACCCGAAATTCGCCACCAATGCCGCTCGGGTCGAAAACCTGGAAGAGCTGGAGGCGCTGCTGATCGCGGCCCTGGCCGACCGCACCATCACCGAGTGGTGCGAGGCCTTTGCCGCGGCGGGTGTTCCCTCCGGCCCGATCAACACCATCGACCGGGTGTTCGAGGAACCGCAGGTCAAGCACCGCCGGATGCTGCGCGACATTCCGCATCCTCTGTCGGGCACGGTCAAACAGGTGGTCAGCCCGATGAACTTTCTCAACGCGCCGCTGAGTTTCGACAAGGCGCCGCCGCTGTTGGGGGAACATACCGAAGAGGTGCTGCAGGCACTCGGACTGGGGGAGACGCAGGCATGAAGACCGGACAGGACACCGCCAAGGTCGAGGGACGCATCAGCTTTCCCGAGCCGGAGACCATGACCGCCGCCCAGCGCGAGGTCTATGACCAGATCATTTCCGGCCCGCGCCGGACGTTGGTCGGGCCCTTGCGCGCCGCGCTGCACAACCCGGTGCTGGCCGATCGCTGGCAACGCATGGGCCAGGTGCTGCGGTTCGAGACATCGCTGCCGACGCGCCTGTCGGAACTGGCGATCCTCGTGACCGCGCGGCGCTGGAACAGCCGCCTGGAATGGGCGATCCACGCCCGCGACGCGGACCGCGCGGGTCTTGACCCGGCCATCGCAGAGTCGGTGCGCCTGTGCCAGCCGCCCAGCTTCGGCGACGATGCCGAAGCCCGCGAGATTTATGATTTCGCCCGCCAGATCGTGCAGACCGGGGATGTGGCGCCCGACACCTATACCGCCATCGTCGCCCGCTGGGGCGAAGTCGGCGCGGTCGAACTGACCGCCGTCATCGGCTACTATTCTCTGGTGGCGATGACGCTCAACGTCCACCGCATTCCCCTACCCGAGGGCGTCAGCGCCACTCTTCCGGGCGAGGCGGGCGTTCTGGCCGAGCTTCCGGCGCCGGCGGGGGCCTGAGCGTCATGTTCCACGACCCCCGGCACGACGCGCACGGGTTGGCGCATGGCCCCTGGATGGCCCTGATCGCCCCCCGTCCCATCGCCTGGATATCGACCGTTTCGGCGGAAGGGGTGCGCAACCTTGCCCCCTACAGCGCCTTCAACACCGTCGCCTCCAAGCCGCCATTCGTGATGTTTTCCTCGGACGGGCCAAAGGACACGCTGGCCAACATCGAGGCGAGCGGGGAATTCTGCGTGAACATCCCCGGCGACGACCTGAAAGAGGCGATGAACGCCACCTCTGGCAGCTACCCGCCAGAGGTCGACGAATTCGCCATCGCGGGCGTCACCCCCGCCCCCTGCACCAACATCGACGCCCCCCGCGTCGCCGAGGCGCCGATCTCGATCGAATGCCGTCTGGACAAGATCGTGGGGCTGGACACCTCTACCGGCGTGCCCTGCCACAACCGCGTGGTCTTTGGCGAGGTCGTCGGCATCCACATCGCCGACCGCATCCTGCGCGACGGCAAGGTCGCGACAGATCTGCTGCGCCCGCTCGCGCGGCTGGGATACCGCGACTACTGCACAGTGACAGAGACATTCGAGATGATCCGCCCCCTGGTGGACCAGACAGGCACGAGGACTTGACGAAAATGAGCCACGAGACACTGACCCTGGACGTCAGCGACCATATCGCCACCATCACCATCACCCGCCCGCCGGTAAATGCCCAGAACAACCGCTTTCGCGAAGAACTGGTCGAGGTGGTCGATGCGCTTGGCGACCGTTCGGATGTGCGCGCCATCGTGATCACCGGCGAGGGCAAGGCCTTTTCCGCGGGCGCCGACCTGTCAGAACGTCCGACGCAGGACCCCGGTCATTACACCGCGCACAATCGCCGCGTGCGAGCCAGCTTTGACTGCCTGCTGGAATCCCCCAAGCCGATCATCGCCGCCGTCAACGGCGCGGCCATCGGCGCGGGCTGCGTGACCGCCTTGTGCTGCGACATCATCGTGACGTCCGAAAAGGGATTCCTGCAGATGACCGAGGTCATGGTCGGCCTCGCCGGGGGGGTGACCCATGTGCGGCGGCATTTCGGCGAAAGCGACGCCCGCATGATGATCTACACCGCGCGCCGCGTCTATGGCCCCGAGCTGTTGCGGATGAACGTCGCCTCGGCCTGCGTCGCGCCAGAGGACCTTTTGGAGACTGCGCGCGGCATCGCCACTGACATCGCCAAGGCAAGCCCCTCGGCGGTGCGGGCGGCCAAGAAGTCGTTCCAGGTCACGGAAGGCGTGTCGATCTACGAAGGCTACCGGTTCGAACAGGGCCAGACCAAGGCGCTGTCCACCTCCGAGGATACCGCCGAGGCGATGGCGGCCTTCCGCGAAAAGCGCGCGCCGGTCTTCAAAGGCTGAGCGGCCCGCGGCGCTGCCGCCCGGCAGGTTCGACACACCAATCCGCCAGCCCGTTTGTTCGGGCTTGCGGCCAAGCCGGTTCTTGCGCGATGGCCTTCCCGGGATTTCCGGAATAAGAGAACCGGCAAAGTTTCATCGCGCGGGAAGGACAGCATGATACCCTATCGCTCAAAGACATCGACTTCTGGACGCAACATGGCCGGCGCCCGGGCCCTGTGGCGCGCCACCGGGATGAAGGATGGCGACTTCGGCAAGCCGATCATCGCCATCGTGAACTCCTTTACCCAGTTCGTGCCCGGCCACGTCCACCTCAAGGATCTGGGCCAGATGGTCGCCCGCGAGGTCGAGGCGGCAGGCGGTGTCGCCAAGGAATTCAACACGATCGCCGTGGACGATGGCATCGCGATGGGCCACGACGGCATGCTCTACTCGCTGCCGTCGCGCGAGATCATCGCGGACAGCGTGGAATACATGGTCAACGCGCATTGCGCGGATGCCATGATCTGCATTTCCAACTGCGACAAGATCACGCCCGGTATGCTGATGGCGGCGATGCGCGTCGATATTCCCGCGATCTTCGTCTCCGGCGGCCCGATGGAGGCCGGAAAGGTCAATGTCGACGGCAAAGACATCGCGGTCGACCTGGTGGACGCGATGGTGCAGGCGGCGAACCCCGACCTGAGCGATGAACAGGTCAATGCTTTCGAGGTCAACGCCTGCCCGACCTGCGGGTCCTGTTCCGGCATGTTCACCGCGAACTCGATGAACTGCCTGGCCGAGGCCCTGGGCCTTGCCCTGCCCGGCAACGGTTCGACCCTGGCCACCCACGCCGACCGCAAGGCCCTGTTCCTGGAGGCCGGGCGCCGGATCGTGGACCTGGCCAAGCGCCACTACGAGGGCGGCGACCAATCGGTCACGCCGCGCGGCATCGCCACCCATGCCGCATTCCAGAACGCCATGACGCTGGACATCGCGATGGGCGGCTCGACGAACACGGTGCTGCACCTGCTGGCCATCGCCCGCGAGGCCGAGGTGGACTTCACCCTGGACGACATGGACAAGCTGAGCCGGATCACGCCCTGCCTGTGCAAGGTCGCGCCCGCCGTGGGCGACGTGCACATGGAAGACGTGCACCGCGCCGGCGGCATCTTCGGCATCCTCGGGCAGCTCGACGATGCCGGGCTGATCAACCGCGATGTTTCGACCGTCCATGTGCCGACCATCGGCGAGGCCATCGACCAGTGGGACATTGCGCGCACCAAGGACAACAAGGTGCACGAACTGTTCAGCGCCGCGCCGGGCGGCGTGCGCACCACAGAGGCCTTCAGCCAGGCCAGCCGCTATCGCAGCCTCGACACGGACCGCGAAAACGGCGTCATCCGGTCCAAGGAACACGCCTTCAGCCAGGACGGCGGCCTGGCCGTGCTGTTCGGCAACATCGCGCAGGAAGGCTGCGTGGTGAAAACCGCGGGCGTGGACGACAGCATCCTGAAATTCAGCGGGCCGGCAAAGGTCTGCGAAAGCCAGGACGAGGCGGTGAACCGGATTCTCGGAAAGGAAATCCAGGCCGGTGACGTGGTCATCATCCGCTATGAAGGGCCGCGTGGCGGGCCGGGGATGCAGGAAATGCTCTACCCGACCAGCTACCTGAAATCCATGAAGCTGGGCAAGGCCTGCGCCCTGATCACCGACGGCCGTTTCTCCGGCGGCACCTCCGGTCTTTCGATCGGTCACGTCTCGCCCGAGGCCGCCGAAGGCGGCAACATCGGCCTGCTGGTCGAAGGCGACATGATCGAGATCGACATTCCCAACCGAACGATCAACGTGGCGCTCAGCGACGAAGACCTGGCAGCGCGCCGCGCCGAGATGGAGGCCAGGGGCGACGCCGCCTGGAAACCCGCCAAGCCGCGAAAGCGCAAGGTCAGCCGCGCGCTCAAGGCCTATGCCTCGCTGGTGGCCAATGCCAGCCACGGGGCCGTCCGCCTGGACCCGTGATCGACTGAGACGGCTGGAAACAGATGCGCCCCGAACCGGACTGCCGGTTCGGGGCGCATTTTCTTTGAACTGACGGGGTCGCGCGGACCAGTCCCGCTACCGCAGCTTGACCTCTATCTTCATCATGTCGCCACGATAGATCCCGTTGGCCAGCATGATGATGTCACCGTTCTGGTTGACCACCGTCCGCTGCACGCGGGCAATCGGATCACCGATCGAGATGTTCAGCTGCGAAGCGGTTTCAAGGTCTGCCGCGCCGATGGTGACGATCTGGTTGGCGTTCACCACCGTCTGCCCGGGCAGATCCGCCACCAGCCGCATGGCCGTGACCTTGGTGTAATTCTCTTCCGGTATCAGGTCGCAGATGCGTTCATCGACGTAGACATCGGCCAGCAGAAAGGCCAGGTCGTCACGACTATGCCTGCGCTTGAGATGCCGGTAGGCCGGTGCGGCATTGCCGATATCACCATCATGACGGGGCAGTTGCGCGCCAAGTTCATCGCCCAGGATCTCGATCACCGCGTTGTCGCGCGCGATCAGCAGGCCGGTCCAGTCCGTCTTGACCTCGCACCAGAGATCACGCTTGGGTTGTTCGACGACAAAGGTGCCCTTGGCACGGTAGCGCTCGATCAGGCCTTCCTTTTCGAGGATGTCCAGCGATTGCCGGATCGTCATCGTCGCCACGCCGCATTGATCGGCCAGTTCCTTGACCGTGGGGATCTTTTCCCCCACTTCCCACTCGCCGCTTTCGATCCGCTGACGGAACAGGCTGGCAAGCTGGATGTATCGCGACACGTTGCTCTTTTGCAGCGCCTTCACGGTCGCATTTTCAGACTTCATACCGGCCATCGCGCCCTCTTTGCCACTGTCACACAAGGATAGAGGGAGCTGGACGCTTCTTCAATCAATAAAACTAGTTTTTAGATCAAGCACCGGGCGCGGGAATCATGCCCGCGCCCGGGCCATGTTCAGAATGCCAGGCGGCCCAGGGTGATTTCGTTTTCCCCCTCGCCCTGGTCGTTGACCACCGGGTTCGCGGAGACGGAGGCGCGCGCGGCCATCTCCGCCTCCCAGGCGGCCAGCGCCGGGAAATGATCGCGCCAGCCGCAATCGGGCCAGCGGAAATCCTGCTGGCCCAGCGCACAGATCACCGCCACATGGCCAATCCCGAAACCCGACGCTCTCAGATCCGGAACCTCGGACTCCAGCCGGGCCATCGACGCACGCACCTTGGCCAACCATCCTTCTGTCACCGCTTCCCAAGGGCCGGTTTCACGGGTCAGTTCGGTGCGCCAGAGCAGCAGGATATCGGTCAGCCCGTCGCCCAGAGCCTGCCAGGTCAGCTGGTCCACCCGCGCCGTTGGGTCCACAGGAAACAGGCCGGTCCCGGCCCGGAGGTCGAGGTATTCGCAGATCACGCGGCTGTCGAACAGCGCCTTGCCCTCCTCGGTGACTAGGGTGGGGATCTTGCCCAAAGGGTTGTCCGCCATGACCGCCTCGTTCGGCGGCAGCGGCATGGCCACCACGGACCGCACCTGCTCCACCTGTTCCGTCAGGCCGGTTTCCTCCAACACGATCATGACCTTGCGCACGAAAGGGGAGCGCGGCGACCAATGCAGTTTCATCATCTCAGGCGGCCTCCAACCCGATGGCGATTCCCTGTCCCACGCCGATGCACATGGTGGCAAGCGCGCGTTTCCCCTCGCCCCGCGCCAGTGCGCGGGCGGCGGTTCCGGTGATCCGGGCGCCAGACATGCCCAGAGGATGACCAAGGGCAATGGCCCCGCCGCGTGGGTTCACATGATCCGCGTCATCCGGCAGGCCCAGCCGCCGCAACACCGCCAGCGCCTGCGAGGCGAAGGCCTCGTTCAGTTCCACCAGGTCAAAATCCGCGGGCGTCAGCCCCTGCTGCGCACAGAGTTTTTCCGTCGCGGGTGCGGGCCCCATGCCCATGATGCGTGGCGCGACCCCGGCGGTGGCCCCGCACGTGATCCGCGCCAAGGGCGTCAGCCCGTGGCGTTTCACCCCCGCCTCGGTCGCCAGGATCAGCGCCGCCGCACCATCGTTGACACCAGAGGCATTGCCCGCCGTGACCGACCCGCCTTCACGGAAGGGGGCCGGCAGTTTGCCCAGCTTTTCCAAGGTCGAAGCGCGCGGATGTTCATCCGTGTCAAAGACCAGCGGGTCCCCCCGCCGCTGCGGCACCTGCACCGGGACGATCTCTTCGCCCAGCACGCCCGAGGCGATGGCCGCCGCCGCCCGTTCCTGCGAGCGCAGGGCAAAGGCGTCCTGGTCGACGCGCGAGATACCGAAATCGGCGGCCACGTTCTCGGCCGTTTCGGGCATCGACTCCGTCCCGTAGAGCCGCTGCATCACCGGGTTGATGAAGCGCCAGCCAATTGTCGTATCCTCGACGCTGGTGGCCCGGGAAAAGGCAGAGGTTGCCTTGGGCATGACAAAGGGCGCACGGCTCATGCTTTCGACCCCGCCGGCGATGGCCAGGTCACCCTCGCCCACGGCCAGCCGTCGCCAGGCCGCCAGCACCGCATCCATGCCGGAGCCGCAGAGCCGGTTGATCGTGGTGCCGGACACCGTCTCTGGCAAACCGGCCAGCAAGAGCGACATGCGCGCAACGCTACGGTTGTCCTCGCCCGCCTGGTTGGCGCAGCCATAGATCACGTCCACCACCTCTGCCCAGTCCAGCGCCGGGTGGCGCTCCTGAAGCGCCTTCAACGGCACGGCGCCAAGGTCATCGGCGCGGATACCGGACAGGCTGCCGCCGTAGCGGCCGATGGGTGTTCGGATGTAATCGCAGATATAGACAGGCTGCATCATTGGCCCTCCGTCGGGATGTCGATCTGGTCGAGTGTCCGGGCAACCGGCCCGGCGCGGAAACCATGGCCCACGGCCTGCGCGAGGTCGGCCAGATCGGCCTCCAGCGCCGCGCGGTCCTGCCGGGCCGCCCAATACAGCGGCCCGCCACGCCAGCGGGGAAAGCCATATCCATTGGTCAGCACCACGTCGATGTCCGAGGCCCGCTGCGCGATCCCCTCGTCCAGCAGGCAGGCCGCCTCGTTCACGATGGCCGCCAGCAACTGTCGCTGGATCGTCTCGGCGTCATAGCTGCGCGGGGAAATCCCGGCGTCGGCACGCGCCGCCCCGATCAGGGCGGCAACCTCCGGGTCCGGCACGGGTTTGCCGCCTGAATGATCGTACCAGCCCTTTCCCGTCTTGCGGCCCAGCCGCCCGGCCTCGCAGAGGCGGTCGGGGATGGTGACATAGCGCGCCTTCGGGTCGCGTGTCGCGGCTTGCCGCTTGCGCATGGCCCAGGCGATATCCAGTCCCGACATGTCCGAGACCGCAAAGGGCCCCATCGCAAAGCCGAAAGCCTTGGCGGCGGCATCCACCGCCTCGGGTGCGGCCCCATCCAGAACCAGCAGTTCGGCGCGTCGGCGATAGGCGGCATAGATCCGGTTGCCGACAAAGCCCTCTCCCACGCGGGCCACCACCGGCTGCTTGCCCAGCCTGCGGGCCAGCTTCAGCCCGGTTGCCAGAACGGCCTCCGAGGTAAGTTCGGCGCGGACCACCTCGAGCAGTTTCATCACGTCGGCGGGGCTGAAGAAATGCAGGCCGATCACGCGGTCGGGACGGGACAGGCCCTGCGCCATCTGGTCGATGTCCAGATAGGACGTGTTGGTGGCCAGGATCGCACTGTCTGGCAGATGTTGTTCCAGGCTCGCCAGCAGCGCCGTCTTGACGGCCATGTCTTCAAAGACCGCCTCGATCACCAGGTCGCAGCCCGCCAGGCCCGCGTGGTCCACCGTGCCGGCGAGGGCCGCCTTGCGCCCCTCGGCCACCTCCTGCGACAGGCGCCCCGAGGCCACCTGGCGGTCGATCCCGGCCCTTGTCCGCTCCAGCGCGCTGGACAGCGCCTCCTGATCCCGTTCGACGAGGACCACCGGCAGATCGGCGGCGAGGAAGGCGCGGGCAATCCCCTGCCCCATCGTCCCGCCGCCGACCACACCGACGCGGGTCACGTCGCGGGCCTGCGCCATGTCCAGACCATCGACAGAGGCCGCCTTGCGCTCGGCGAAGAAAAGATGGCGCAGGGCGAAGGCATCCTCGCTCAACCGCAGCCGATGAAAGACCGCGCGTTCCTCGGCAAGCGCCGCATCGGCATCACCACCAGAGGCGCGGACCAGCCGGATCGCCTCGGCCACGTTGGGCCTCTTGCCGCCGCGTGCCAGCATCTTGGTGGCCACGGCATCGATGGCCTCGGGCGTTTCCTCTGGCGGTGTCAGGTTCTTGGCAAGGCGCTTGCCGCGCCCCTCGGCCAGGATGGCAAATGCCGCTTGCAGCAGGTCCCCCTCGGCGATGGCGTCGATCAGCCCGATCTCCTGCGCCTCTTCGGTGGGGATGCGGGAGGCACGACAGATCAGGTCGATGGCGCGGGACTGGCCGACAAGGCGCGGCAGGCGCTGCGTCCCGCCCGCGCCCGGGATGAAGCCCAGCGACACCTCCGGCAAACCGACCTTGGTGCCCGGCGCCGCGATCCGCCAGTCACAGCCCAGGGCCAGTTCCAACCCGCCGCCCAGCGCCACGCCGTGCAAGGCCGCGACCACGGGAAAGGGCGCCGCCTCGATACTGGCGATCATGTCCGGCAGTTCCGGCTGTTCCAGCGGACGGCCGAATTCGCGCAGGTCCGAGCCCGAGATGAACGTCCGGCCCGCGCCGATCAGGACCGCGCCCCGGGCGCCCGCCTCTTGCGCCGCCGCGATGCCGGCAACGACACCGAGGCGCACGCCCAGCGATCCAGCGTTTACCGGCGGATTGTCGATCGTCAGGACGGCGATCCCGTCCTGCATGACGAAAGCGACCCGGCCCCGCGCTGCCGCCGGGTGGTCGGATGTGACCATCGTATTCACGTCTTCTGCCCTTTCGTAGGTCTCAGTCAGGCGTCCCGGCGCGCAGGGCGCGAATCCAGGGCACCATGATTGCCGCCACTCCGGCGGGCTTTTCGTCGGGCAGCGCGTGACTGGCCCCGTCCACGGTCACCAGTTCGACCCGGGGGGCGAACTCGTGCAGGTAGAATTCGCGCCCATCTGCCGGGCGAAACGGGTCCTGCAGGCCGACGACGTCCAGGATCGGCGCGCGGCCCGAGGGCCACCAACTGTCACGGTCGGTCGCTGCACGGGCGGCCCTCTGCGCGCGCACCAGCTCACCGGACCATCCCGACAGCCAGGGGCGCGGGTCGTGCCCCTCGGCGAAGAACCCCAGTTGCAGCGCGGCGAGCCTGTCGGCCTCTGGCGCCTCCGGGTCCATCGCAACCTCGATCGCGCGGGAGAGTTCCGGCGCCCATTTGCCGCCGCCCGCCGCCAGCAGCACGATCCCGTCAACCAGGTCCGGCCGGTCCTGCGCCAGGGTCCGCGCGATCCAGCAACCGTAGGCATGACCGACGATCACCGCACCGCCCGGACCGGCCTCGGCCTGCAGCGCGGCGCCGGCATCGGCGGCCAGGTCGTGAAAGTCGATACCGTCCAGCGCACCCGTGCTGCCGCCCGTGCCGCGCGGCCAGGGCAGGACAACGCGCAGACCGGCCTCCGCCAGATGCGCGGCCAGGTGGGCGAAATCCTCTGGCCCGCGCCCTGTCGAGGCCACGAGGCAGAGTGTCACCGCACTCGGCTCTTCAGAGCCGCAGACCGCGTAGGCGATACGCGCCTCTCCATTCGCAACCGTCTTGATCCGGCCCGGAACGTCCGTCGTCATCACTGCCCTTTCCGTTCTGTCATTTCAGCGTCACGCGCAGGCGCGCGCTGTCACCGCGATAGATGCCCTCGACCGCAAGGAACCGCAGTCCGGCCTCGTCGACCGCGACGCGCACGACCCGCGCCATAGGCTCTCCCAGTCGCACCGACAGTTCGTTTGCCACCGAGAGGTCGGCGCCGGTCACGGTCAGTTCCTGTTCCGCCGCCGCAATCGCCCGCCCCGGCACCGCCGAGGCCATCTGCATCGCGGTCATGGACGCCAGAGCGCCTTCCGGCAGGGCAGCATAGGCGCCCGCCTCGACATAGAGATCCGCCACCAGGAAGGCCGCGCCCTGTCGCCAGTGACGGCGGCGGATGCGGCGATACCTCGGGGCACTGACACCGGGCCAGTCGCCCTCGCTCAGGAAAGCGGGAGGCGGTGAGGGCACATCCTCCAGCACCTCGATCCGGCTGCTGTAGCGCGCGATCAGCAGGCCCGAGAAATCCGTGTTCACGGCGCACCAAGTGTCGCGTTCGGGGCGGCGTCGCACAAAGGTGCCCTTGGCGCGGAACCGCTCGATCAGCCCGTCCTCTTCGAGAATGTCCAGCGCCCGGCGCACCGTCACGGCGGCCACGCCGCAATCGGCGGCAAGTTCGGTGATCGTCGGAATGCGCTGGTCCAGGGCCCATTCGCCCTGTTCGATCCGTCGGCGGAACATGCCCGCCAATTGCAGGTAGCGCGATACCGCGCTCTTGCTCAGGGCCTCGGCGGTCGGGGTGGCAAGGGGGCGCGGCGCGTTCATGTCAGCGCGCGCAGCAACCTGCCCTCCAGCCAGTTGTCCACGTTTTCCACCGCCTCGCGGTAGTAGACGCGATAATTCTCTTGCGTGACGTAGCCGATGTGCGGCGTGGCCAGCACGTTGGTCAGGCGGCGATAGGGGTGGTCGGCAGGCAGCGGCTCCTGATCGAAGACATCCAGCACGGCCCCACCGATCCGTTGGCACTCCAGTGCCGCGATCAGCGCCGCCTCATCCACGATGGGGCCGCGCGAGGTGTTCACCAGAACCGCGTCGGGGCGCATCCGCCCCAGCAGATCCGCGGACACCAGCCCCCGGGTGCCGTCCACCAGGGACAGCTGGATCGTAATGACATCGCTGGAGGCAAAGAGCCCGGGCAGGTCGACCGGTTCGATCCCCAGCGTTTCGGCCCGCGCCTCAAGGTCGCTGCGGGTCCAGCCGCAGACCTCCATCCCGAAGGCCTGGCCAAACCGCGCCATCTGGCGGCCCAGCTTGCCCAGCCCGACAATGCCCAGCCGCTTGTGCTGCAGCGACCGGCCCAGCCCGGTCTGCCAGGGGCCTCCGGCGCGGAAATTCGCGACTTCCTCGGGCAGTTGCCGCATGAAGGCCAACAACCCGCCCCAGGCCAGTTCCGCCGCAGGGTTCCCCGCGGCACCGGTACCGCAGACGGTGATGCCGAGGTCCGCCGCAGCCTGCAGGTCGATGCTGCGATTGCGCATGCCCGTCGTGACCAGCAGCTTGAGCCTCGGCAGCCGGCGCAGCAGGCTTGCCGGGAACGGCGTCCGTTCCCGCATCGCCACGATCACCGTGCAATCCGCCAATGCCCGCGCCACCGCGTCCTCGTCACCCAGGTGGGCATCGTAGCGGCGCAGGTTGATCCGTCCGTCCAGCGCGGACCAGTCGGCGCAGGCAAGGGCCGCGTCCTGATAGTCGTCGAGGATGGCACAGATGGGCAGGTCGGTCATGCTACGCTCCGGGTTCTGGGTGGACGGGCCGACCGGCAAGGGCCGGCCCGCGCGGGGTCACTTGCTGATGCCCTGGGAGACGGCCAGCGCCTTCCACTTGGTCAACTCCTCGTCGACCTGCTGGGCAAAGCCCTCGGGCGTGCTCTGGAACAGGGTCCAGTCCAGCGGGGTGACGGTGGCGACGAACTCGGGGGTCTGCAGGGCCTCGTTCACGTCGGCGTTGATCTTGGCAACGATGGCCGGATCGGTACCGGCGGGGGCGAACATGCCCACCCACTGCTTGATCTCGAGATCCGGAAAGCCCAGTTCCGCGGTCGATGGCACGTCCGGCAATGCGTCGATGCGCTCGTTGCCCAGCACCGCCAGCGCCTTGACCTTGCCGGTCTTGAGGTTCTCACCGGCCGAGCTGATCGAAGAGCCGTAGATGTCGGTTTCCTTGGACAGGATCGACACGACTGCGGGGCCGCCGCCCTTGAAGTGCACCACGTCCACGTCGGCGCCACTGTCTGCGATGAACTTCTCGATGGCGAAATGCGTGGTCGTGCCCAGCCCCGCCGTGGCGGCGAATTTCGGCGCGTCCTTGCTCTGGGCGATGAAGTCCTCAAGCGTGTCGAAGCCGGAGTCTCCGTTGGTCACAAGCACGTAGGAGACGTGGCCGACATTGGCGACAGGCGCAAATGCCTCACGGGAATCGAAGGGCAGAGAGGTCTGGATTGCAGGAGCGGTCACAAAGGCCGAGGTGGTCACCAGCAGCGTATGGCCGTCCGGCTCTGCCTGGGCGACGATGGCCGTGCCCACCATCGACCCGCCGCCGGGGCGGTTGTCGATGACGATCGGCTGACCCCATTTCTCTTCGAGATAGGGGGCAAGGTGGCGGGTGAACACGTCGGTGTTGCCCGAGGGAGAATAGGGAACGATGATCGTCACCGGTCCGGTGGGAAAGTCCTGTGCGGCCAGCGGCTGGGCCAGTCCCAGCGCCACGGCGGCTGCGGTCAGAATGGATTTCATGGGGTCTCCTCCTTGGTTGGATACGTTCGGGTCTTTGCGTCAAGTGGGCCTGTCTGTTGCCTCGGGGGTGTGATCCACCTCGCCCTCGGACAGCAGTTGACGCTTGCGGCTGCGTTCGGCGCTGACGACGCCCCAGATCAGCACGAGGCCGGTCAGCGCCATGATCGTCGCGCTGATGGGACGTTCGAAGAAGGTCATGAAGTCCCCCCGCGACAGCACCATCGCGCGGCGGAAATGCTCTTCCATCAGCGGCCCCAGGACAAAGCCCAGCAACAGCGGCGCACCCGGAAAGTGGAAGATCCGCATCAGGTAGCCCAGCACGCCGAAGGCAAAGACCATCCAGACGTTCAGCGGCGAAAAGCCCGAGGTGAAGGCGCCGATGCAGATGAAGGCCAGCACGGCGGGAAAGAGGATGTGATAGGGGATCGTCAGCATCCGCACCCAAACCCCGATCAGCGGAATGTTGAGCAGAAGCAGGATCAGGTTGCCGACCCAGAAGCTCATGATGAGGCCCCAGAACAGCTCTGGCTGCGAGGAAATCAGGTTCGGCCCCGGCGCGACGCCGTGGATCATCAGCACCCCCAGCATCAGGGCCATCGTGGCACTGCCGGGCACGCCCAGGCTCAGCGTCGGGATGAAGGCGGTCTGGTCGGCGGCATTGTTTGCGGCCTCGGGCGCCATGATCCCCTCGATCGCGCCCTTGCCAAAACGTTCCGGCGTGCGCGAGATCCGCTTTTCGATGGCATAGGACAGGAAGGCGGCAATCGACGGACCGGTGCCCGGAAGCGTTCCGAAGAACGAGCCCATCGAGGACCCGCGCAGCATCGGGAACCAGGACCGGCGCATCTCGTCCCGGCTGGGCTTGATCGCCTTCAGCTTCAGGCTTTCGGGGTCGATGTCGGCGGTCTTGACCCGGCGCACCGACATGATGATCTCGGCCACACCGAAGACCCCCATCGCCAGCGCAATCAGGCTGACGCCCTCCAGCAGGCCCAGGATGCCAAAGCTGAAGCGGACCGTGGCGCTTTGCGTGTCCATGCCGACCAGGCCGATGATGATGCCCAAAACGACCATCGCCAGCCCCTTGATGGCCGAGCCTTCGGAAATGGTCGAGGCCGCCACCAGCCCCATCAGCATCAGGGCGAAATATTCGGCCGATCCGAACTGTAGCGCGTATTCGGCGATGATCGGCGTGAACAGCGTCAGCAGGATGATCCCGAAGGACGCGCCAAAGAACGAGGCCACGGTGGTCATGAACAGGGCAACGCCGCCCCGCCCCTGTTTCGCCATCGGGTAGCCGTCGAGGCAGGTCACGGCATTGGCGGGCGTGCCCGGCAGGTTCAGCAGGATCGAGGCGGTCGAACCGCCGTAGGTGGTGCCGTACCAGATGCCGGCCAGCATGATCAGCGCCGTGGTCGGCTCGAGGTGGAAGGTCAGCGGGAACAGCATCGAGATCGCCGCCAGCACGCCCAGGCCCGGGATCACCCCCACCAGCGTGCCTAGGAGGGCACCGAGAAAGCAGTAGAAGATGTTGGTCAGGCTCAGTGCGACGCTGAAGCCCAGCCCGATATTGCTGAAGAAATCCATCAGAGCGGCCACCGGATCAGAGGAATGGGCAGGCCGAGGCCGACGACGAAGACAAGCGGCGCCATCAGGCACAGCGCAAGGCAAAGCAGCGCAAGGCTGACAGGCCGGATGCGCAGTTCCGCCAGGGACGAGATCACCACGATCGAGACGATGGCCGGGATCAGGCCCGCTGGCGTGATCAGCAGCGCAAAGCTGGCGACGCCGGCCAGGACGAAGAGCGGCGAAAAGACCCTGATGTCCGGGCGTTTGCCGGTGCGGCGCAGCGCCTGCAGCGCCAGCATGATGCCCAGCCCGCCCAGCACGACACCGAGGATCGCCGGGAACATGCCCGGCCCCATGCGCTGCAGGGTGCCCAGCGGGTAGTGCTGGATGGCGACCAGGCTGACGCCCGCGCCCAGCGCAACCAGCAATAGCCCCCCGACCAGATCGGTGTAATCTATCCTGTACATCTGTCTCCCCTCCCGGCGACCGCCCCTCCGGCCGATGCATGCGGTTTGCCCCGGACTGCACATGAGCATGCGAATCCTGAACGCCGCCAATAAAGATAGAAATATAGCTTTTTGTCAAATAGCGTTTTCAAGGAAGCTCTCGCCTGGGTGGCACTTCAGGAAAAATCCATCAATATCAATTTGATAACCCCACACTCAACAGCACATCACCATCGGACGCCACTTATTCTCAACGCTTCCGACGTATCGCACAGACACCGCGCCTGCATGAAGGTTCGACACAAACACGGCCCCCATTGAATCATTTTTATAGCTCTTTATACTCCCACCAAAGACAACACCCATCACGCCCACCACCACGGGCGCCCCGTTCCATCTCTGGAGGAAAGCGATGCGCATCTCCCCGGCGCTGCCGGTGCTCTTTCTTGCCGCGACCGCCGCGGGCTACCTGATGTCCCTGCTCGGCGCGCCGCTCCCCTGGATGATCGGCCCGCTTGTCCTGACGGCGGCTGCAACGGCATCGGGACTGTTCACCGAACGGGTGCCGACCCGGATCCGGCCCTTCGGACAGATCACCGTCGCCACTTTCGTCGGCGCGCATTTCACGCCCGAGGCGCTGCACGCGCTCCTGGCCACCGCGCCCCTGCTGATTGCCGTCAGCCTCTGGGTGTTAATGGCGGCGATGCTGGTCGCCCGGCTGCAACGGCGGCTCTTTGGAGGCAGCCTGGTGGCCAATTTCCTCGCCGTCGTGCCGACCTCGCCGGTCGAGGCCGTGGTCATGGCCGAACACCACGGGGTGCCGACCGCCCCCGTCATCCTGTCGCAAACCCTGCGCATCGCGCTGGTGGTCACGGTCATCCCGATCCTGCTGTACGCCGGGACGGACGGCCCTGCCCCGTCCCCGGAGGCATTGCGCCGGGACGGCCTGACCGGCGCCGCGCTGACGCTGGCGGGCGCCCTGCTGGGACCAGTGCTCTTTCGCGCCATCCGCCTGGCCAACCCCTACTTCCTTGGCCCGCTCTTCATGGCGGCACTGATTTCCTCGCTGGACCTGCCCGCCTTCGACATGCCCGGACCGCTGCTGGCCGCCGCGCAGATCGTGCTGGGCACCTGGCTGGGCGGGGCCTTTCGGCGCGAGCTGCTGGGCGGCCCGCTTCTGGGGTCCGCGCTTTTGTCCTCGGGCCTGCTGCTGGCGACCTGCGGCCTGGGCGCCTGGGCGCTGTCGCGGGTCTTTGGCGCGCCCTTTGCCACGGTCATGCTGGGCATCGCGCCCGGGGGCGTGACCGAAATGGCCCTGACCGCCGGCATCCTGGCCCAGGACGTGGCGCTGGTCACGGCCATGCACCTCACCCGCATCTTCGTCATCATGCCCAACGCGGGCTGGATCGCGCGGCTTTCGAACCGCGCCGATGCCTCTGCCCGCCGCGACACCGGGCGCTGACCCGGAAAAGGAGACCCCAATGCCCCGAGCCTTTGACGGCCTGCGCGTCATCGACGCGACCCATGTGCTTGCCGGCCCCTTCGCCTCGTACCAACTGGCCGTTCTGGGCGCCGACGTCATCAAGATCGATCGCCCGGACGACCCAGACCAGGTGCGCATCCAGGGCCCCGACAGGGCGCTGAACGACGCGGGCATGGGCACAACCTACCTGGCACAAGGCGCCAACAAGCGGTCCCTTGCGCTTGATCTCAAGACAGAGGACGGGCGCGCAGCCCTGCGCGTCCTTCTGAAGACGGCGGATGTCTTCGTGCAGAACTACCGGCCCGGCGCGCTGGAGACCCTGGGGCTGGGCTATAACGACATGGCGGCGCTGAATCCGCGGCTGGTCTACTGCTCTGTCTCGGCCTTCGGACACGATGGCCCACGGCGCGAGGAAACCGGCTATGACAACGTGTTCCAGGCGATTTCCGGCCTGATGGCCGCAACGGGCACACCCGAGGTCGCACCGCTCAAGACCGGGGCGCCGGTGGTGGACTATTCGACCGGCTACATGACCGCCTTCGCGATCGCCGCCGCCCTGTTCCAGCGCAGCCAGACCGGGGTCGGCCAGCATGTCGACCTGGCCATGTTCGACGCCACGCTGATGCTGATGAGCACCCATGTCACCGCCCTGACCGCCGCCGGCAAGGCGCCCCGCCCCGAGGGCAACCGCTATGCCGTGGCGGGCCTGGGCACCTATGATTGCGCCGAGGGCAAGCTGATGCTGGGCGCCGCCAACCTGCGACAGCAGAAACGCCTGTGGGAGGCATTGGGCCACCCCGAGATGGTCAAGCACTCGAACAACGAACGCTTTGACGACTACGACCGCGAAGAGGCGCTGCTGGCGCGCATCCTCGCCACGCGCAGCGCCGCCGAGTGGGAGGTATTTCTGCGTGACCATCGCGTTCCCGCTGGCCGCGTGCGCGGGCTGGACGAGGCCCTGGCCGATCCGCAGCTGGATCATCGCGGCGTTCTGCACGAGCTGGACGCCCCCGAGGGACGCGAGGGAACCTACAAGGTGCCGGTCGCGCCCTTCCTGATGTCTGCCGGAAATCCCGCCATCGACCGCGCCCCCCCGCGCATCGGAGAGCATTCCGCCGAAGTGCTGGCCGAGGCGGGCTTTGATGCTGACAGGATCGCGCGGATGTTCGAAAGCGGAGCGGCGGCGAAACCTGGGTGACTGGGACAGCGCCCCCGGATTGCACCCGGCCTGGACAAACGAAGGGGCGGCACTGGCCGCCCCGCTATTCTCATTTCTTCTTCATCGCCGCCAGCAGGGCATCGCCCAGAGCGCCCTGTCCCCCGGACTTGCCCCCGGATTGACCACCCGACTGGCCACCGCCTTGACGGCCGCCATGCTTGGGCGGGCGCCCCTTGCCACCGGCGCCGGCGGTCTTGCCCTTTGGCCCGGAGTCGCGACCGGAAGCCTGTCGATCCCCCCCGTCCTTGCGCATCGACAAGCCGATCCGCTTGCGCGGAATATCCACCTCCGTCACGCGTACACGCACCACGTCCCCGGCCTTGACCACCTCGTGCGGGTCCTTGACGAAACGGTCTGCCAGTTGGCTGACATGCACCAGACCGTCCTGGTGCACACCCACGTCGACAAAGGCGCCAAAGGCCGCGACATTCGTCACCGTCCCTTCCAGCATCATGCCCGGCTTGAGGTCCTTGATGTCCTCGACCCCGTCGGCAAAGCTGGCGGTCTTGAACTCGGGGCGCGGGTCGCGGCCCGGTTTTTCCAGTTCCGACAGGATGTCCCGCACGGTCGGCAGGCCAAAGGTGTCGTCGACGAAATCCTCGGCTCGCAGGCCACGCAGGGCGGTGGGTTGACCCATGATCGAACGGATGTCCCGCCCGCAGGCCGACACGATCCGGCGCGCCACGTCGTAGGCCTCGGGGTGGACCGAAGAGGCATCCAGCGGCTCTTCCCCTTCGCGGATGCGCAGGAAGCCCGCACATTGTTCAAACGCCTTGGGGCCAAGGCCCGACACCTTGAGCAGCGCCTTGCGCGAAGGGAATGCCCCTGTCGCGTCACGATGTGCCACGATGGCCTCTGCCAGGCGCGGACCCAGGCCGGCCACATGCGCCAGCAAGGGTGCCGAGGCGATGTTCAGATCGACCCCGACGGCGTTCACCGCGTCCTCGACCACCGCCTCCAGCGCCTGCGCCAGGCGGCGCTGGTCGACATCGTGCTGATACTGGCCCACGCCGATGCTTTCGGGCGTGATCTTGACCAGTTCGGCCAGCGGATCCTGCAGGCGCCGGGCGATGGACACCGCCCCGCGCAGGGAGACGTCGAGATCGGGAAACTCTTTCGCGGCCAGTTCCGAGGCCGAGTAGACAGAGGCGCCGGCCTCCGACACGACGACCTTTGTGGGCTTCGGTCCCTCGATCAGTTTCAGCGTGTCGGCCACCATGCGCTCGGTCTCGCGGCTGGCGGTGCCGTTGCCGATGGCGATCAGCTCGACCCCGTGCTTCTTGACCATGCGGGCAATCGCCTCTTGCGCGCCGCGCAGGTCCATCCGCGGCTGGAAAGGGTAGAGCGTCGCCGTCTCGACCAGCTTGCCGGTGGCATCGACCACGGCCGCCTTGACCCCCGTCCGGATGCCCGGGTCCAGGCCCAGCGTCGGGCGGTTGCCCGCAGGCGCGGCCAGCAGCAGGTCCTTGAGGTTGCGGGCAAAGACGCCAATCGCCTCTTCGTGCGCGCGACGGCGCAGGTCGGTCAGCAGGTCGACATACATCGACAGCGACAGCTTGACCCGCCAGGTCCAGCCAGCAGCCGTGCGCAGCCACTGGTCGCCCGGACCGTCGCCGGGAATGCCGATGGCGGTGCAGACGATGCCGACGGCGCGGGTCGCGCCCTCTTCGCCCTCGGGCGCGATCTCGATGGTCACCACTTCTTCCTTGGCCGCGCGCAGGATGGCCAGCGCCCGGTGACCGGGGATCTTGGCCCAGCTTTCGCGGTGGTCGAAGTAGTCGCTGAACTTGGCGCCGGCCTCTTCCTTGCCCGGCTGCACCCGCGCCGTGATGACCGCCTCGCGCATCATGTAGTCGCGCAGCCGCCCCAGCAGGTCGGCGTTCTCGGTCAGCTCTTCGGCCAGGATGTCGCGCGCACCTTCCAGCGCGGCCTTGACCGTCTCGACCGCCTCGCCGGTATAGCCCTCGGCCAGCTTGGCCGGGTCCGCGTCCCGGTTTTCCTCGATCGCGCGCAACAGCGGCTCCAACCCGTTTTCACGGGCGATCATCGCCTTGGTGCGCCGCTTGGGCTTGTAGGGCAGATAGATGTCTTCCAGCGTCGCCTTCGTGTCGGCCTGCGCAATGGCGCGGGCCAGGTCGTCGGTCAGCTTGCCCTGCCCCTTGATCGAATCGAGGATCGTTGCGCGCCGTGCCTCCATCTCGCGCAGATAGGTCAGGCGGTCGGCCAGGGTGCGCAGCTGGGTGTCGTCGAGGCCGCCGGTCACCTCCTTGCGGTAGCGGGCGACGAAGGGCACCGTCGCCCCTTCGTCCAGCAGCCCGACCGCTGCGGTGACCTGTGCCGCGCTGGCAGCGATCTCGGTGGCGATGGTGCGGGCGATGCGGTCGGCGGTGGTGCTCACGTGCGTCCTCCAAGTCTGCGGTACGCCGTCTTAGCCAAGCGCGCGGGCTTCGCCAAGGGTGATCGCCGCGCGCGGCCAAGATCGCGGTTTTTCGCCGGACCGGGTCAGGGCGCCGTGAGGTAGTCGGCCGAGACATAGCCCGTGACCGCGGGCGCATCGGCAAGCGAGACCCGGCACCAAAGCTGCCCCAGTTCGGTCACGCAATCGCGGCGCACCAGCACGGTTCCGTCCGGCAGGCCCAGCTTGACCTTATAGCCCAACCCCGGCCCGTAGCGCAGTTTCAACAGCTCGTCCGGGCCTGCGCCCTTGACCACGGTGCGTCCGCCCGTCACGCCACTGCAACTGGCGGCCAGCAAAAGGGCGCCAAATATCGCGAGTTTCTGTCTGCTCATGTTCCGGCCTCTGTCGTTTCTTGTTTTTCCCTCCTTGCCGTGTCCGGCAGGGGGTCGCAACAGGATCACGCTTTTTCAGGCCGGGGTCGAGTCCCCCATGCCCTCGCCGGGCGGCGGCCTCAGGCGGCCGCCGCTTTTGCCTCCTTCCGGGCCCGCGCGTCGGCCTTTCGCGCGCGCGGAAAGAAGCTGTAGTAGAACACCGGCGCCGCGACCAGCGTCAGGACAGAGGCAAAGCCGAGGCCGCCCATGATCGTCACCGCCATCGAGGCAAAGAAGGCGTCCGACAGCAGCGGAATCATGCCCAGGATCGTCGTCGCGGCGGCCAGGACCACCGGCCGCAGACGCGAGGTGGAGGCATCCAGGACCGCCTTGCGGAACGGCACGCCCTCGGCCCGGACCAGGTCGATCTCCTCGACCAGGACGATACCGTTCTTGATCAGCATGCCCGACAGGCTGAGCAGGCCCAGAAGCGCGGTGAAGGAGAACGGCAGACCGGTGCCCAACAGGCCCAGCGCAACGCCGTTCACGCTCATCGGGACCAGCAGCCAGATGATGACCGGCTGGCGGATCGTTCCGAACAGCAAGACGGAAATCAGCACCATGATGATCAGGGACAGCGGCAACTGCTTGCCCAGAGAGGACTGTGCCTCGGTCGAGCTTTCGTATTCCCCGCCCCACTCCAGGATATAGCCCTCTGGCAGTTCGATGGCCTCGACTGCACCACGCACCTGGGCAAAGACGCTGGAGGCGTTCACTCCCGCCGGCACACCCGCCTGGACAGAAATCGTCGGCACCCGGTCGCGCCGCACCAGGAAGGTGTTCTGCGCTTCCCAGGCGAAGCCATCGGTGATCTGCGCCACCGGGATATAGGTCCCTGCCGCCGCCGAATAGACCGGCAGGTCGACAAGGTGGCCCGCGCCTTCGCTCTGCGCCGTGTCGGTGCGCATGATGATGGGGATCAGGCGGTCCGCCTCGCGGTAATGGCCGACCTGCAGGCCGTCGGTGCCCAGCGTCAGCGCCTGTGCCAGGGCTTCGCGGGTGACGCCCGCAGCCTTGGCCCGTTCGTCGGCAAAGCGTGGCACGATCACCAGTTCCCGTTCACGCCAGTCCGTCCGCAGATCCTGCAACTGGTCGGATGCCCCAAGCAGCGCGGCCTCTGCCTGTTCCGCCAGTTGACGCAGCACCACCGGGTCCGGCCCCGAAAAGCGCGCCGCGATGGGCGCGCCGCCGCCGGGACCAAAGGCCAGCCGTTCGGTGCGGAACTCGCCCGAGGTCAGCGTGCTGCGGCCAAAGGTTTCCAGATCGGCCCGCAATTGCGGGATCTGCTCAAGGCTCTCGGCCCGGATTATCAGGTGGCCGTAGGTCGGCAGGGCCTCTTCGGGGGCATAAGTCAGCATGAAGCGCGTCGCGCCACCGCCGATGAAGGTCGCGACCGAGGTGACATCGTCACGTTCCGCCAGCCAGTTTTCCAGCAGGGTCATGTCGTCGGACACCTGGTGGATGCTCGATCCCTGCGGCAGCTTGTAATGGACGTAGAACAGCGGCGTGTTCGAGTCCGGGAAGAACTGTTGCTTGACCTGGCCAAAGCCGATGTAACACAGGACGGTCACACCGATCAGCGCCAGGATCACCAGGTGGCGCAGGGTCAGCGCCGCAGACAGAACCGCCCGGTAGGCCCGGAACAGCGGCCCGCCGTAGTGGTCCGCATCGTCCCCCGATCCGACCTTGAAGAAGTAATGCGCCAAGAGCGGCGTCGCCGTGATCGCCAGGATCCAGGACAGCAGCAGCGAAATCCCGATCACCGCAAACAGCGAGAACAGGAATTCCCCGGTCGCGTCCGGCGACAATCCGATCCCGGCAAAGGCCATGATGCCGATCACGGTCGCGCCCAGCAGAGGGGTCTGGGTTTTCTTGGCAACGTCCTCGGCGGCATCGCGGGCGGATTTGCCCTTGGCCATGTCGCCCTGCATGCCCTCGGCCACGACGATGGCGTTGTCCACCAGCATCCCCATCGCGATGATCAGCGCCCCCAGCGAAATCCGCTCCATCTCGATCCCGAAGATCGCCATCAGGAACACCGTGCCCACGACGGTCAACAGCAGCGTCGCGCCGACGACCACGGCCGCCCGCCATCCCATGAAAAGCGCCAGCACAATGACCACGATGGCCACCGACATCGCCAGGTTCAGCAAAAAGGCGTTCGAGGCCTCGTCAACCACGACATGCTGTTGATAGATCGGGTGCAGTTCGACCCCGGCGGGCACGTCGCGCATGATCTCGGCCAGCCGCGCGTCCACGCTTTTGCCGACTTCGACGATGTTCAGAGCGGCCTTGCCCGCAACACCCAGCGTAAAGGCTTCCTGTCCCTGGAAGCGGATGATCTCGTTGGGGTCGGTGACGCGCGACCGCGTGACCGTCGCGATGTCCAGAAGGTCGATCACGTCGCCGCCGACGCCGATGGTCAGGTTGGCGATGTCCAGGACCGTGTCGCTGCCGCCGGGCGCCTGCAGGCGGACCTCCTGCGCCGGGTAGGACACGCTGCCCGCCGGGGTGCGGGTGTCGGTGCTGGACAATGCCGCGCCGATGCTGTCCGGCGCGATCCCCAGGTTGGTGACGATGGAGGTGCGCGCATCGACGTAGATCGCCTCGGACGGCAATCCGGCCACGGCCACGTCGGCCACCCCGTCCACCGCCAGCAGTTCGCGGCGCAGGTATTCCGAGATCTCATGCACTTCGGCATCGGTGAACCCCGGCGCCGTCACCGCGTAGAACACGCCGAACACGTCGCCGAAAGTGTCGTTGACGATAGGCTGCCCCGCTTCGGGCGGCAGGCTGCGCCGGGCATCCTCGACCCGGTTGCGCAGCTTGGTCCAGATGGCGGGCAGTTCGGTGCCGTCGTAGGTGGATTCGATATTGACCGAGATCCGGCTGACACCCGGCTTGTTGGACGAGGTGATGAAGTCGATCTCGCCCATCTTCTGGATCTCGGACTCGATGGGTTCCGAGACCTCGCGCGCCACCTGCTCGGCGGAAGCGCCGGGGTATTGCGTGATGATGATGGCGTTCTTGATCGTGAAGGCGGGATCTTCGAGACGGCCGATCGTGGAGAAGCCCCAGATGCCGCCCAGTAGACAGCCCAGCATGAGGATCCAGGTGATCAGCGCCTTGTCGATGGAGGCGCGCGCGATGGACATGGGCTTACTCTCCGATCCGGGTGAAGGGGCGCACGGACTGGCCGTCGCGCAACTGCGACGCGCCGGTCATGACGATCTTCGTCCCGTCGGCGGGTCCGTCCATCATGTAGAGCTTGCCGTCGTCATGCAGTTCGATCCTGACCGGGGTGCGCCGCACCGTGCCATCCCGAAAGACCATGACAGAGGCCTTGCCGGCCGCATCGTAGACCAGCGCCGTGGCGGGCAGGATCACGCCGTCTGGCGCGGCACCTTCGAGCGTTGCAAAGACGGTCACGGATGCGCCTGGAAAGACGAAATCGCCGGGGCTTTCGGCAAAGCCAAGGGTGATACGGTAAGTCTGGCCGACACTGGATGTTTCCGTCTCGAACTCGCGCATTTCCAGCGGGTACATGGCGTTGTCCCCGGGGAATTGCGCAACAAAGGTCACGTCCGCCTTGTCACCTGCCTGACGAAACAGCACCTCCGGCACCTGGATGTCGACGCGCAGTTCCGAGACATCGTGCAGCCGGACCACAGGCGTTCCCGGAGAGACCGTCTGGAAATTCGCCACCAGCCGCCGCGCGACAAGCGCGTCAAACGGCGCCTTCAGGGTGGCATGTTCCAGGTCATCCTGAGCGCTTTCCAGCGCGATCTCGGCCAGGCGCAGCTGGGTTTCTGCATCGCGGACCTGGACGGCGGACACCGCCTGCCCGCTCAGGCTCTCAAAGCGTTCCGCGTCCCGCTGCGCCTTGTCGTAATTTACCTGCGCCTGCGCCACGGCCCGCTCGTAGCCGGATATATCCAGTTGCGCGACCAGCTCGCCTTTCGGCTTGGACGTGCCTTCTTCGGCTTCGAGGATCTCGAGCTGCCCCCCCACCTGAAAGGCAAGATCGACGGTCTGGCGCGCCGTCACCTGGCCAAAGAACTGGCGGCGTTGCACGACCGGGCGCGACGACAGCTCCATCAGCTTGACGGGTTTCGGCGTGTCGGGAACAGCCTGATCCTGGGCCGCAGCGGCGATGGGAAGGATCAGGGCAACGAAGGCAAGAACGGAAACAAGGTGGCGCATGGTGCTTTTTTCTGTCGAAAGGATGGGCAGGCTGCCTGCAGGTAGGCGACAGGACCGAAAAAAGCAAACCGTTTAGTTCAGTTTTTGGCAAAAGGAGGCGCGCGCCGCAGGAAAACGCGTCACCAAGATGCATTTTTTGATTTCACCGGCCCGCGCAAAGCGCCCAGTTCGAATCGACAGCGTGCAGCAGGCACGCGCACCGGGACAGCAAGGGCTTGCCCGCCCCCTGCCCCGGTTCCGCTCGTTCAGTCGAGAAACGCTTTCTCGACCACGAAATGACGAGGCGCGGAATTGGCGCCTTCCTCCAGCCCATGCATCTCGCACAGGCCGATGATGTCCTTGTTGAGGGCGAGGTTGCCGCAGATCATCACGCGATCCTCTTCTGGCGTCCAGGCCGGCAGATCCAGCGCCGCAAAGACGCGTCCGTCGCGGATGTGATCGCTGATCCGGCCCTCGATGTCGGACCGATCGCGGGTGGTCGTGGGATAATACCGCAACTTGTCGCCAACCAGTTCCCCGATCAGCGGATCGTCCGGCAGGGCGGAAACGATTTCTGCGCCATAGGCCAGCTCGGCCCTCGTGCGGCAAGTATGGGCAACAATCACCTGATCATAGCTTTCCCAGGTCTCCGGATCGCGCAAAAGCGAGGCAAAAGGGGCAATCCCCGTCCCGGTGCAGATCATCCAAAGCCGCTTGCCCGGCAAGAGCGCGTCCAGAACCAGCGTCCCCACGGGCTTCGGCCGCAGGATGATCTGGTCGCCGCTCTCGATCTTTTGCAGGCGCGAGGTCAGCGGACCGTCGGGCACCTTGATCGAATAGAACTCCAGCTCGTCATCCCAAGAGGGCGAGGCGATGGAATAGGCGCGCAAGAGCGGCTTTTCCCGACCGGTTTTCGCATCGGTCTGCATCAGGCCGATCATGACAAACTCACCCGAGCGAAAGCGCAGGCTGCGCGGGCGTGTGACGCGAAAGGAAAACAGCGTGTCACTCCAATGCGTGACCGTCGTCACCATCTGTGCATCGGGCAGGATCTTTGCGGGGGTTGCGATGTTCATGGCGCGTCTCCTCAGGCGTCTTCGGTGGCGGGGTTTTCGGAAAACTGGCTGGCCAGCTTGTCGGGCTTGCCGTCCATCTCATCCGCGCTCGGCAGCGGCTCCTTCGCCTCAAGGATCACGGGCCAGAGCGCCGCGTACTTGGCGTTGAAAGCCACCCATTTCTCCATGTCGCCTTCGGTATCGGCGCGAATCGCATCGGCGGGACACTCGGGTTCGCAGACACCGCAGTCGATGCATTCCTCGGGGTCGATCACCAGCATGTTCTCGCCTTCGTAAAAGCAGTCCACGGGGCAGACCTCGACGCAATCGGTGTATTTGCAGGCGATGCAATTGTCTGTGACGACATAGGTCATTGGGGGCGTTCCTCTCTGTTGCCCCTCTGGATTGCCGCAACGCAGCGCACCCGTCCGTCAACTAATTGCTATTTCCCGCCCCCCCCATTTCGGCAGCCTGTCCACAGCACGACAGGAGTGAAAAAATGATCGAACAGATGATGACGGATGCCGGCGGTACACGCCTGACGGTGACCTGGGAAGATGGCGGGCAAAGCCATCTCTCGGCCGAGACGCTGCGCGTAAACGCCCGGGATGCATGGACAAAACGGGAAATAATCGACACCGGCACCGTCACCTTGGCGCCCGGACTGACGATCACCGGCATTCACCCGGTAGGCGGCTATGGCGTGAACCTCTGGTTCTCTGACGGGCATGACAAGGCGATCTTCCCTTTCGTCTACCTTCGCGAACTTTCCGACACCCACGACAACTAATTGACATAACCCGCGCTGCACTGCGGCGCAGGCTGATCCCGACACAGAATTCAAGGAGCCCCTGGCATGGACGAGATTCTCGACGGTCTGACCCAGATCGACTGCGACATCCTGGTGATCGGCGGCGGCACCGCCGGACCGATGGCCGCGCTCAAGGCCAAGAAGAAGAACCCCAAGGCCAACGTAGTGCTGCTGGACAAGGCCAACGTGAAACGCTCGGGCGCGATCTCGATGGGCATGGACGGGCTGAACAACTCGGTCATCCCGGGCTATGCCACGCCAGAGCAGTACACCAAGGAAATCACCGTCGCCAATGACGGCATATGCGATCAGGCGGCGGTCTATCGCTACGCGCAGGAGTGTTACGGCATCATCCAGGAACTGGATGACTTCGGCATTCGGTTCCAAAAGGACCAGAACGGCGAATACGACGTCAAGAAGGTGCACCATATCGGCACCTACGTCTTGCCGATGCCGAACGGCGACACGGTCAAGAAGGCGCTCTATCGCCAGTTGCGCAAGGCGCGCATCAACATCGTCAACCGCTACATGGCCACCCGCCTGCTGACCGGCGAGGGCCGCATCGCGGGCGCGGTCTGCGTCAACACGCGCACGGCGGAATTCCTCGTGGTGCGGGCCAAGGCCGTCATCATGGGGCTGGGCGCCGCCGGGCGGCTGGGCCTGCCGACCTCGGGCTATCTCTATGGCACCTATGAGAACGCGTCGAACTCTGGCGAGGGCTATGCGATGGCCTACCACGCGGGCGCCGGCCTGGCGAACCTGGAGTGTTACCAGATCAACCCGCTGATCAAGGATTACAACGGTCCGGCATGCGCCTATGTCGCCGGTCCGATGGGCGGCTACACCGCCAACGCGCAGGGCGAACGCTTTATCGAGTGCGACTACTGGTCGGGCCAGATGATGCAGGAGTTCTACGACGAACTGCAGGGCGGCAAGGGGCCGGTCTATCTCAAGCTCAACCACCTGGCGGAGGAAACCATCAGCGAGATCGAGCGCGTGCTGCACATCGTCGAACGCCCGACCCGCGGGCATTTCCACAAGGGCCGTGGCACCGATTACCGCAAGCAGATGATCGAGATGCACATCTCGGAAATCGGCTTCTGCTCGGGGCATTCCGCCTCCGGCGTCTTTGTCGACGAACACGCACGGACGACGATCCCCGGCCTCTACGCGGCGGGTGACATGGCGAACGTGCCCCACAACTACATGCTGGGGGCCTTTACCAACGGGGCGTTCGCCGGTCTCGATGCCGCTGACTTCATCGCCGATGTGGATTTCGCCGCCTTCGACGAGGCCGAGGTGGAAGCA
The DNA here is from genome assembly GCF_900101505.1 of Antarctobacter albus. Lineage (GTDB taxonomy): Bacteria > Pseudomonadota > Alphaproteobacteria > Rhodobacterales > Rhodobacteraceae > Antarctobacter > Antarctobacter albus. The sequence continues at coordinate 16,914 of NZ_FMZI01000013.1, read as the reverse complement.
GAGCGCACCCGCGTCCTGGCGCCCACCAAGCGCGACGATGGCATCCCGCCCAACCAGATCGAATACAAGACCCGCCGCCTGGTGAACGACTACCTGCAACCACCCAAGGTGACGGCCAAGATGGAACTGGCCCAAGAGCGTTTCGAAGAGGTCCGCGAGGACATGGAACAGGGCATGTACGTCCGCGACTCTCACGAGCTGATGCGCGCGCTCGAGGCCTCCTCGATCCTGGATTGCGCCGACATGGCGGCCAGCGCCTCGCTCTACCGCACCGAAAGCCGCTGGGGTCTTTACCACAACCGCGTGGAATACGACCGCGATGACGAGAACTGGTTCTGCCACACGATCCTGACCAAGGGCGACGACGGCAAGCCGGCGCACCGCAAGCAGGAGGTGAAACCCTACATCGTCGAAATCGCCGAGGACGAGAAGGACGCCTACAACAACCAGCGCGTCGGTGCCTCGGTCGCGGCCGAATAACGAACAGAAGGAGACAGACAGATGCCTCTCGCCCAGACCGCGACCACCGTTCCCGTCACCGTGAATGCCGATCTCTGCATCGCCGACAAGGGCTGCACCGTCTGCGTGGATGTCTGCCCGCTCGACGTGCTGCGCATCGCCGAGACCGAGGACGGATCCAAGACGGCCTACATGAAATACGACGAATGCTGGTACTGCATGCCCTGCGAGGCCGACTGCCCAACCGGCGCCGTCACCGTGAACCTTCCCTACCTGCTGAAGTGAGGACAGAGATGAGCGGACTTTTCGAAGATTTCGACGACATCGCGGACCTCGCCGAGGGGCTGGACGACCCGGTGCCCGGCGCGCGGATCATGGCGGTGATCGACCTGACCGACAGCGCCGATCCGGCGGCCATTCCCCACCTTGCCCGCGCCATCGCCGACGAAGACGCCGGCGTCCGCAAGCAGGCCGCCCAGGGGTTGACCGATTTCGACGGGCCAGAGGTGGCCGCGGCCCTGGTTTCGGCCCTGACCGATCCTGACCCAGCAGTCGTGGCCGCGGCCTCTGTATCCCTGACCGAACTCAAGGATCCGACGTCCGGGGATGCGATCCTGCCGCACCTGGGGGACGCGAACGAGGTCAAGCTGACCGCCTGCCTCGCCGGGATCAAGGAGTTGCGTCGGCCAGAGGCCATGACGCCCGCCGTCGCCGCGCTGAAACACGCTGCCCCCGGTGTGCGGGCGCAGGCGGTTGGCGTGATCGGCTGGCTGCAGGACGAAACCTCCCTGCCCGCGCTGCAGGAGGCCGCGCATGATACGGATGTCAACGTGCGGCGCACGGCGCTGGCGGCAATGGGGTTCTCGCAGTCCGAGGCCGCGCAATCGGCCCTGATCGCGGCCCTGACAGACCCGGAATGGATCGTGCGCGAGGCAGCGGCGGAAACGCTGGCGAAGTCCGGCGGTCCGTCCTGCATCCCTGCCCTGCGCGGCGCCCTGGCCGACGACTACTGGCAGGTGCGGCTGAAGGCCGTGCGGTCGCTGGGCAAGCTGGGCGCGACCGAGGCGGCGATGGAAATCGCCCCGATGATGGACCTGCCCGTGCCCAACCTGCGCAAGGAATGCGCCGCAGTTCTGGGCGAACTCGCTGTGCCGGCGACGGCCTCGTACCTGAAGAAATATGCCGACGACAACGACCCGGATGTGCGCAAGAACGTGCGTTGGGCGCTGGAGCGCATGGCCGCCTGAACAGGCACGTTCCCACTGAAATCGCTGCATTTTTAATCCTCCCGGGCATCGCTCCCCGGGGGGTATTCGCGCATCCGAACTTCAAACCAAGTTACTGATATAAAACGATATTTTTATATGCGATTCGCAGATCGGCGGTCCGAATTGCGGCGCCTTAGCGGTCATCGGCCGCAAATCAAGCACAAAAAGAGGGCAATCCGGAAATCCGGTCAGAAAGCACCCCCTCGACCTTTTACAGGGCGCATCGAAGGGCCGGATACTGCTGGAGGAACGATCGACGACTTCTCGGAAACTCACAGGAGAGACGTGATGAAGACCTTCCTCAAGACCACCCTTACGAGTACAGCCTTGGTCCCCCTCGCATTCGCGGCATGGGCCGAAGAGATCACGATTGCGATCGGGCACCAGTCGATGTGCACAGACACCTATACGGCGGGCATCGTCGTCAAGGAACTCGGCCTGCTGGAAAAATACCTACCCACGGATGGCGAATATGCCGACGCGGAATGGAACATCACCTGGTCCGACTATAGCTCTGGCGGGCCGATCACCAACCAGATGCTGGCCAACAAGCTGAACATCGGCGTCATGGGCGACTATCCCCTGATCGTGAACGGCGCCAAGTTCCAGGAAACCGACAGCCTGCGGTCGATCTATGTCGCGGGCACCGGCTATAACCTCAAGGGGTCGGGCAATGCCATCGTCGTCCCGGTCGAGAGCGACATCTATTCCATCGACCAGCTGCGCGGCAAATCCGTCTCGACGCCGGTCGGCTCCGCCGCCTGGGGCATGTTGCTGAAGGCGATGCAGGACAACGACATGCCCGCGGGCGAATACGTCCTGAAGAACCAGAGCCCCGCCGTGGGCGCGGCCAATATCGCGGCTGGCAAGATCGACGCGCACAGCGATTTCTGCCCCTGGTCCGAGATCATGGAATTCCGGGGCACGGGCCGCAAGATCTATGACGGCTCCGAGGCTGGCGTGCCCTACCTGCACGGCGTCGTCGTCCGCGAGGATTTTGCCGAAGAGTATCCCGAGGTCGTCGAGGCCTTCCTGAAGGCCGTGATCGAGGCGGGCGAGTGGATCCGCGAGGATCCGATGCGCGCCGTGACCGAGATGGAAACCTGGACCGGGGTCGAGAAAGAGGTTCTGTACCTCTACTTCTCCAAGGGCGGGCACCTGACGCTGGATCCGACGATCAAGGCCGAATGGGTCGATGCGCTGAAATTCGACCACGGTGTCCTGGTGCGCGAAAAGGCGATCCCGCCGCTGGATTTCGACGCCTGGATCACCGAGGACTACATCAAGGCCGCCTACGCCGACATGGGGCTGGACTACGAGGCCGACAAGGCCGCGACGGTCGATCCGAAAGAGGCCAACGCCGGCCTGCCAGCCGAGATCTGGCATGCGCGTGACGGCGTCTCGACCTATGAGACCATGCCTGAGTTCCTTGCCGCCGTTGCCGCGATGCAGGGTACCGGGGCCAAGCTGAATGCCACCTATGTCTACGACAGCGAAACCGGGCTGAAGCTCTTTGGCAAGACCGCCTTCTGGGTCAAGGCCGGCGAGGATTACGCCACCTTCCTGCGCAAGGGCGAGGCCGAGACATATGCCGCAAGCCATTCGGGCGAGGTCATCACCTTCGACGCCGCCATCGCGGATTTCACCTCCGAGGGCTGACCCCTTCCCCTCCAGAAAAGGCCCGGGGCGGACGTTCCGCCCCGGGTACGCAGCAAGCTCCACCGGAGGCAAGCCATGTCCCAAGCGCTGAAGACGACCGAAACCCCGCCCGTAAACGCCACGCCGGAACCGGCAGTTGTGGCCAGCCCAGCGCCGCCACCGGCCGGGCCAACCCTTCGCCTGCCACGGATCAGCGCCGCGCAACTGGGCAATCTGGGGCTGGTCGCGCTTTCGCTGACGCTGGGCGTGCTGGCCTGGCACCTGCTGACCGCCAACAACGTGGATTTCTACATCAACTTCCAGAATGTCCCCTCGCCCTGGCGCGTCTTTGACGCCTTCGTGACGCATGTGCAGACCGGGATCTTCTGGACCCATATCGGCGTCTCGATGCGCCGTATCCTCATCAGCTATTCGCTGGCCTGCGCCCTTGGCATCGGGATCGGCCTGGTGATGGGACGATCGCGCCTCGCCCGGGCGCTGATCATGCCCTACATCGAAGTTGTACGCCCCATTCCCGCCGTGGCCTGGATACCGCTGGCGATCCTGATGTGGCCGACCGAGGAAAGCTCGATCATCTACATCACCTTCCTTGGCGCGCTCTTTCCCATCGTGCTGAACACCCTGCACGGGGTCGAACAGACGCCTGAGGTGCTGGTGCGGGCCACGCAGTCGCTGGGTGCCTCGCGCTGGGACGTTTTCCGGCATGTGGTCATCCCGGCCGCCCTGCCCTCGATCGCGGCGGGTCTGGCCATCGGCATGGGGGTCAGCTGGTTCTCGCTTTTGGCCGGAGAGATCATCTCGGGGCAATACGGCATCGGCTATTTCACCTGGAACGCCTACAGCCTGATCAACTACCAGGACATCGTCGTCGGCATGCTGGTGATCGGGTTCCTCGGCACCGGCTCGACCGCGGCGGTCAAGCTGCTGACCGCGCCGATGCTGGCCTGGCAGAAAAGGACGCGGTGATGGCCCCGCTCACCATCATCGCGGGCGAGATCCGCCAGCGCTGGCGACACCTGCTGCTCTGGGGCGTCCTCTTCGCCCTGCTGCACCAGGTCGCCATGTTCGCCGCGCTCCTGCTGCGGTTCCGCGCCTGGCCCAATTACGTCACCTTCTACGACTGGCCGGGCAACGTGCTGCACATCATCCGGTCCACGCCATCGGTGCGCGACATGGTCGGGATCATCCGCGAAGAGTGGCTGATCGAGATCGGGCGCATGAACTACGACTACGGCACCGGCATTTCCGAGTGGAGCCTGAACATCATGCCCTCGCGCCTGCTGGTGCTGTGCCTGCTGGGCGCGATGGTGGGGCTGGCCGTCTCGCTCTTGCACCGGACGGCCTGCGCCGCTCCGGCCCGCAATAGCCTCAGGGCGACTGCCGGGCTGGGCGCCTTTCTCGTGGCGCTGACCAACGTCACGATGAGCTGGGTTGTCTGCTGCGCCACGCCATCGTGGGTTGTCGGCCTGGCGATGCTCGGCCTCGGCACTTCGACCTCATTGGCGCTGGAACGTTCCGGCCCGCTGCTGTCGGTCCTGGGCTTCGGCCTGCTGACGGCGCTGATCCTCTACCTCGCGTGGCGCAAATCGCGCCCCGCTCAACAGTCAAAGGGAGTCCCGGCCCATGCTTGATATCCTCAAATTCAAGGCCCCTCAGCAACGCGATGACATCGGCAAGGGCCGCATCGAGGTCAAGGACGTCTCGATCACCTTCGGCAAGGGCAAATCGGCCTACCGCGCGACCGAGACCACCGACATCACCATCGAGGCGGGCGAATTCGTCTGCATCCTCGGCCCGTCCGGCTGCGGCAAGTCCACGCTCCTGAATGCCATCGCCGGCTATGTCGAGCCTTCGACAGGCGCGGTCCTGGTCGATGGCAAGGAGGTGCGCAAACCCGGGCCGGACCGGGGCATGGTGTTTCAGCAGTATTCGCTGCTGCCCTGGAAGACGGTCTATGAAAACGTGGCTTTCGGCCCCCGGATGGCCGGTCATTCCCGGACCGAGTCCGGATCGACCGCCAATACCTTCCTCGAACTCGTGGGGCTGAAGAAATTCGGTGACCGCTACCCGGCGGAACTGTCGGGCGGGATGCAGCAACGGGTCGGCATCGCGCGGGCGCTGGCGAATTACCCCTCGGTCCTGCTGATGGACGAACCTTTTGGCGCGCTCGACGCGCAAACACGCCTGATGATGCAGGAAAGCCTGCTGGATATCTGGCGCAAGTTCGGCACGACGGTTGTCTTTGTCACCCATGACGTCGACGAAGCGGTGTTCCTGGCCGACCGCGTCCTGATCATGAGCGCGGCCCCTGGGCGTATCATCGAGGACGTGCGCATCGACCTGCCCCGCCCGCGCTCGACCGACATGGCCACCGAACCGGCCTACATGCAGGCGCGCCAGCACTGCCTGGCCACGATCAAGGCCGAAAGCCGCAAATCCTTCGAAAGCCAGAACGCATGAGACGCCTTGCCATTCTACTGTCGCTGATCGCCGCGCCGCTGATGGCGCAGGTCCAGGGCGTCGAACTGGACGAGCCCGTGGCCCTGCCCGCCTTTCACCTGGAAAACGATCTGGGCGAGACCTTGGACAAGGACGCCCTAAACGGACACTGGACTCTGGTGATGTTCGGCTTTCTCTCCTGCCCCGATGTCTGCCCCTTCACCCTGGGCAACCTCGAGGCCGCGGTATCCGAGACCTCGATGCGGGTGCGGCCGGACAATGTCCCGCAGGTGGTCTTTGTCTCGGTCGATCCGGCGCGGGACGCCGGCACGGTCAGTGACTACGCGCGCTATTTTCACCCGGATTTTCGCGGCTTCACCGGCACGCGCGACCAGATCGACACCCTGATCGAGGCGACAGACAGTTTCTATCGCCTGATGAAACCGGATGCCTCGGGCTACTACGAGGTGCAGCACAGTTCCGCGGTCTCGGTGATCGCCCCGGACGGAACTCTGCGGGCCAAGCTGCAGCCCCCGTTCGATCCCGGCGCCACCGCCGAGTTCCTCGCCCGTCTGCAAATCGCCTACCGCAGGAGCCTGAACCAATGAAACGCCTTGCTGTCCTTGCCCTCTCACTGATGATGCCCCTCGCCGCCTCCGCCGGCGGCCTGACCGTTTCGGACGCTTTCGTGCCGATGGCCCCGCCGGGCGTCATGGCCCATGCCGCCTATTTCAAGCTGACCAACGACAGCCCGGAAACGCGCCGCCTGATCGGCGTCCGGGCCGAGGGATACGCGATGGCGCATCTGCACCGCTCCGTGGAGATGGGGGACGTGGCGACGATGTCGGCGGTGGATGCCATCGACATTGCCCCCGGCCAGCGCATCGTCTTCACCCCCGGCGGGCTGCACGTCATGCTGATGCATCCTGCCGCGAAGCAGGCAGAGGGCGACACGGTCTTGCTCACCCTGACGTTTGCGAACGGGGAAACCCTGCCGGTGCAGGTTCCGGTCACACGGGTGCGGCATGGGTCCTAAAGCCACGTTCATCGCCATTGCGCTGGCAATGGCTACACCAGCCAGCGCCGATTTCGACGCCGAGGCCTTTCCGCCCTACGAACGCTGCGCGCTCTGCCACGGACTGTTCGGGGTGTCAGCCAATGCCCGCTTTCCCAACCTCGCGGGACAAGAGCCGGTCTACATCGAAAACCAGGTCCGCGCCTTCCTGTCGGGTGATCGCCACAACGACGGGGGGCAGATGACCAGCATCGTGACCGAGCTGAAACCCGAGGAGATCGCGGTGGTGGTCGAGTGGTTCTCGACCCAGGATCCGCCCGCCCCGGCGCCTCAGGGGAATGCCGAGGGCCGCGCCCTCTACGAGGCGCGGAACTGCGGCACCTGCCATGACGCCGAGACCCCGTATCTGGGCGTGCCCCACCTTACCGCGCAGCACGCGGATTACCTGGTCAAACAGATGCGCGACTTCCGCGATGGCACGCGCGGCACGCACCTGGGGTGCCTTCCCCACGGGCCGATGATGCCAGCCGACGACAGCGAGATCGCGGCCATCGCCGCCTACCTTGCCTCGGTGCCGCGCCCATGAGCGAAGAGACCGACATCGACAATACCGGCCCCGGCGCGATCTACCTGTCGGAGTATTTCCTGGAACTCAACGAGGGCGCCGGTTTCCTGGCCAGCCTGTCCCCGGATCAGCGCAAGAAAGTCCGCAAGCTTGGCACACGCTGCAGCTTTTCCAAGGGAGAAGGCATCTTTCACCAGGGCGCGGCCCATACCGGCGTCTGGGTGATCGAGGAAGGCCGCGTGCGGACCTTCTACACCGGCCCTTCGGGGCGCGAGATCACGCTCGCCTACTGGAGCCCGGGCCATTTCGTCGGCGGGCCAGAGGTCTTTGGCCGCGGCCGCCACGTCTGGTCGGCGGATTCGCTTGAGGATTGCCAGCTGCTGTTCCTCTCCGGCACCAGCCTGCACCACCTGGTCCGGGAAGTACCCGAAGTGGCAATCGCCGTGATCGACGGGCTGGTGGCGAAGGGCAAGAGCTATTCCGCACTGATCCAGATGCTGGGCACGCGCACCGTGTCCGAGAGGCTGCGACAGCTGCTTGTCATCCTCGCCGATGCGCATGGGCGCGAGGAAGGCCAGACCATCGTCGTGGATCGCACCCTGACCTATGAACAGATCGCCGCCATCGTGGGCGCCACCCGACAGTGGGTCACGCAATCGCTGGACAAATTGAAATCCGCCGGCGTTCTCGAGATAACGCGCAGCGAGATCATCATCCACAACCTCGAAAGCCTGGAAGAATGAACCTAACGCGCGTCTCGCCGCCGCTGTCGATCCTCCGCGCCCGCGCCGAAGAGCACCTGCCCGGCGTCGCGGTGGCCGTGGTCATCAGCATCGCCGCCTTTGCCATCGCCGCACGCTATGACGCGCCGGTCATGCTGTTTGCGCTGTTGCTGGGCATGGCCATGTCCTTCCTGGCCGAAGATGAACGCACCGCAACCGGGATCCGGCTGGTGGCCTCGACCGGGCTGAAACTGGGGGTCGCCCTGATGGGGCTGCGTATCTCGTTCGAGCAGTTGTTTGACCTCGGCCCCGCGGTCTTCCTGCTCATCCTCCTGGGCAGCGCAAGCACGATCCTGCTGGGACTGGCCATCGGACGGGCGATGGGCTGGTCCGGGCCTGCCTCTCTGATCGCCTCCGGAGCCGTTGCGATCTGTGGCGCCTCGGCGGCTCTGGCGCTGGCCTCTGTCACCCGTGGGTTCCAGGGCAAGGATGATCACACCCTGCTGGTCATCATGACCGCGACGGCCATGTCGACGGTTGCGATGATCTTCTACCCGGTTCTCCTCGGGCTGGCCGGGTTCGACTTTTTGCAAGAGGGCATCATCCTGGGCGCCTCCATCCACGATGTCGCGCAAGTGATCGGGGCCGGGTTCTCCGTGTCGGAAACCACCGGAGAGACCGCCACGCTGGCCAAGATGACGCGGGTCGCGATGCTGCCGGTCCTGCTCTTGCTGGTGACGACCGGGACAGGACAGGCACGTGGCGGTTTCCGCCTGCCCTGGTTCGTTGTCGCCTTCGTCGTCCTGATGATGCTCAACCAGGTGGTCGCCCTGCCCGCCGCTGTCATGGACGGCAGCAGGACGTTGTCCGGCGCGCTGTTGGTCACCGCCGTCGCCGCCTTGGGCCTGGGCAGTGCGCCCCGCAAACTGCTGCGCGCCAGCGGCGGGGCCTTTGCCCTGATGGCCGGCCTGTCGATCTGGTTGCTGGCGGTTGCCGCGCTGGGTGTCTGGCTCTGGGCCTGATTTCCCGCTCAACGCAGGACGGTGAGCAGCCCGGCCAGCAAGAGCACCATAGACAACAGAGGCTGCAACCGCCCCGGCGCCAGGGCCTGCGCCCAACGGGCCCCGGCAATGACGCCGACCACAACCGGCAAGACAAGCAGTGCCACAAGCTGCACGTCAATCACGTTCAGGACCGCAAAACCGATACAGGCACAGCCAGTCACCGGCAGCTGGATCACCTGCGCCATACCGGTCACTTCGCGCGGGTCCTTCCCCAGCCAGAGCAGCGGTGGAACCAACAGCAGCGGGCCGCTTGTTCCCGACAGGGAAGAGCCCAACCCCACCATGCCGAACAGCGCGCCAAACACCGAGCCGGACATGCCTTCGGACTTGGTTGGTCCGGCATCCCGGTTCCGGAGACTGCCGACGAAACCCAGCGCACAGATCGTCACTACGCCACATGTGATGACCCCGGGCGGCACGACGGGCAGCAGGACCGCCCCGATCATGGCCCCCAGCCCCGCTGGCACGAAAGACGCCAGCGCCGCCCGCCTGTCGACCCGGCCATGTCGGGCAAAGACACAGGACCCCGCAAGGCCCGAGCAGAGAGCGACCGTCATGCCCACAGGGATCGCCTGCGCAATCGGAACCTCGCAGATCAGGGCAATCATCGGAACAAGCAGCACACCCCCGACCGAGGTCGCCCCCATGAGCCCCCCTATCACAAGCGCCGAGGCCGCCAGCGCGGCAAACTGAAGAACAGAAAAATCCATACCCGTTTCAAGCAGATTCCGCAGGTTGCCGCAGGCAAGTTATTGTCACCAAGCCTTTGAAATCGGGGAAACTCCCATGTTTTTTGGTGCCTGACCACAGCCGCCGCAGGCTCTGTCACGCGATCGCCAGCCCCACCCATCCGCACTTCGCTGCGGGACATGCGGTCCCTCTTGCGAAAGACCGCTTCGGAGAGGCCAGATCGGCTCATACACTCCGCCGGAGTGACAGTGTCCTGTATCGACCACTGGCCAGGCTCCACAGGGCCAGGGCCAATGTGACCAAGGCCAGCACCGCGGTGCCCGCGAAGGTCATCGAAAAGGCCCTTCCGACCTCCTCGGCCGTCGCTTGCGTGGCATCCCCGGTGCCCAGGAAGATGACAAAGACGGTCGACATCGCGGATGCGCCGGTCATCAGCCCAAGGTTTCGGGAAAGCCCCAGAAGCCCGGACAGCCGACCGCGTTGCGCCTGCGCGGCACCAGACATGACCGCAGTATTGTTTGCCGCAAGGAACATCTGGAATGCCGGGGTCAAGGCCATCAGCGCGGCGACATATCCCCCGACCCCGAAGAGACGCGGCAGGTAGGCCAGGCAAAGCAGTCCAATGATGATCTGACCCAGCCCCAGGACCATCACCCGGCCTGCGCCCAGTCGGTCGGTCAACCAGCCCGACGGGATCCCGGACACCGCGGCAACCGCAGGCCCCACGGCGAGAACAAGACCGACTTGCGCTTCGCTCAACCCCAATGAAAAGGCCAGGAAGAATGGGCCGACCACCAGGGTGGACATCATGACCGTGCCTATGGCGAGGTTCATGGCAAAACCGATGCCCACGGCCCGGTCCCGCAACAGGCCCATCGGCACAAGCGGCGCCGCCACGCGGCATTCCAAGAAAACAAACAGAAGAATCGCGATCAGTGCACCGGACATCAGCACAGGTGGCGACACCGGTACGCCAGAAACGCCCCCGCTCGTCGCGAGGGCATATGCCGCGAGGGCCACTACCAGCACAAGCGTTCCCGGCAGATCCAGTTCGCGGACGGAAACCGCATTTCGCCGGTGGTCTGACCTGATCGACCAGGCAACCAGGACCAGCGCCGCACAGGCAAACCCGGCGAGCAGCCAGAAGGCCAGGCGCCAGTCGCTCCAGGCCAGGAGCAAACCACCCAGCGACGGCCCGAGCGCCGTTCCAAAGGCAGATGTGGTCCCCAAAAGGCCCATCGCCATGCCAAGCCGCCCTTCCGGAACCAGGTCACGGGCTAGGGACATCGGCAGCGCGATCAGGATCGCCCCACCCAGTCCCTGCGCGGCGCGCCCCGCAACCAGAACACCAAGACCCGGTGCGGTTGCGCAAATGACCGAAGCGACAGCGAAAAGAATGAGCCCGCCGATCAGCACGCGGCGATGACCGAAGAGGTCGCCAATGCGGCCGGCCGAGACGATGGCGATGGTCACCGAGACGAGATAGGCCAAAACGACCCACTGTACCTCGGTCACCGACACGGCAAAGCTGCGGGTCAACGTGGGCAACAGGACCGAGGCAACGCTGATCCCAAGCGATGCGGATAAGGTCGCCCCTGCCAAAGCGATCAAGACAGGTATGGCGGTGCGGTTCTGCGATGCGGTGTTCATGGCGGGGGTCCTCTTGCCTTGAGTGCCAGTGGACAGCTACCCTGCCACTTCAAGTCAACTTGAGGTCAACCATGAATCTTCTCGACATCGGCGCGGTGTCCAGACACAGCGGCATCCCGCCCTCGACGCTTCGGTACTACGAGGAAATCGGCCTGATCCAATCGGTCGGCCGGCACGGGCTGCGTCGGCAGTTCGATACCCCGGTGCTGACGCAACTCGCTTTGATCTCGTTGGGGAAACTGGCCGGGTTCTCGCTTGACGACATCAAGGGGATGTTCGCCGGGGATGGGTCTCCGCAATTGCCGCGCCCCGAGCTGCACCAGCGCGCAGACATGCTCGATCAGCAGATCAAGGGGCTGACACGGCTGAGGGATGCCTTGCGCCATGTCGCCGATTGCCCGGCCGAGACCCACATGGACTGTCCGAAGTTCAAACGCCTGATGGAGTTTGCCAGCCGCACCGCAAACAGGCGCTAATGGAATGAGAGCAGACGGTGCGAGACGATATCCCAAGGCAGGACCAAGGACTGCGTGTCAATCGGCACAGACTATGGTCCCCTTATCGGCGTCCAAAGATGCCCCCTTCCGGCGCCACGGAAACTGGCCCTATGCGGTGTGACCTCCACACAGCGCAGCCGCATCGGGCCAGCGGCGGTCTCGATACAAGCGGGCCTTGGAGCGGCTGCTCTTGTTGCCGATTTCCACGATGTCGCAATGATGGTTCAGGCGATCGGGTAAGCGCGGTAGAAGACCGCGCGCTTCCCGATGCCCCTGCTGTCAAAGTTAAAGACGCGCAAGGGGCTTGAAGTTTGCTGGCGCAATCAACCTGTCAGGCCAATGCCCGTCAGCCGTGAAAACCATCGCCCCGATGGACCAACGACCTACCATGCACTAACACTCGACGCGGACCAATCAGGCGGGGCCGATCATCGTCCCTGCCCAACGCGAGGCAAAGGAGGAAGGTGCGTGACAACAGAACTGCCAGCCGATTTCGCCGGCAAACCGCTCATCGCCTGTCCGACTTGCGACACCTTGCATGTCGAGCCGAGTGTTCCGACAAATCATGCCGCATGCTGCCGGCGTTGCGGTCGGGTTCTGGCCGCTCCCCGAGAGAACGCAGTGCGCAATGTTCTTGCCTTGGCAGTGACGTCGACCATCCTGATGACCGGCGCAGTCTTCTTTCCGTTCATCGAATTGCAGGCGGCGGGCCTGCACAACCGCGCTTCCGTGCTGGACGCCGCAATGGCTTTTTCGCAGGGGATCATGGCGCCGCTCGCCATTGCCGTGGCCTTTCTCATCATCCTGATTCCAACCGCCCGCCTGGTCGCGATCATCTACACCCTCCTCCCCCTGGTCCAGAAGCGGCAGCCCTACCGGTTCGCAGCACATGCCTTCAGGCTGGCCGAACGCTTGCGCCCCTGGTCGATGGCAGAGATATTTGTTCTTGGTGTCGCCGTGGCGCTGGTCAAGGTCGCCGGGCTGGCCACGGTCAGCCTTGGTCCCGCGTTCTGGGCTTTTGCAGTTCTCGTTGTCGTCAACGTCCTTCAGGACAACACGATGTGCCGGTATACAATATGGAAATCCCTGGAAACGACGCGGCGCTGATCTCGGCGCAACGCGCGGGCCTGGTCGCCTGCAGCCATTGTGGCCGGGTCTATCCCCCGGGAACGGAGAGCTGTGGCCGCTGCGGCTCGGGACTGGACCCGGACGGGCGCAAGTCCCTGCAGGGCGTCTGGGCCTGGCTTGCAGCGGGGATCCTTGTCTACCTCCCCGCCAACATCTACCCTATGCTGAGGACAAACACGCTGCTCGATAGCTCGGAAAGCACGATTGTCGGCGGCGCGATCGAGCTTTTCCACCACGGCGCCTATGCGGTGGCCGCCATCGTCTTCGTCGCCAGCATCCTGATCCCGATCGGAAAATTCCTTGCCATCGGCTACCTGGCCATGAGCCTGGGACGCCGCTCGCGGATGTCGGTCCATCATCGGCACATGCTTTTCGAAGTGGTCGAATTCATCGGCCGCTGGTCCATGATCGATGTTTTCGTGGTTGCGATCCTCTCTGCCCTTGTCCATCTGGGTTCGGTCGCTAACGTTAACCCTGGGATTGCGGCAGTCAGTTTCGCGCTTTCGGTAGCCTTTACGATGTTGTCTGCGCAAAGCCTCGACCCGAGGCTGATCTGGGACGCAGACGAGGAGGACCGATGACCGAACCTTCCCCGGCAGACCCTATCGTGCGCCCGGCTCGGCGCGGGCCGATGTCGCGGCTGTCGCCTGTCTGGCTGGTGCCGATCCTTGCACTTGCGGTGTCTCTGGGCATCGCCTGGCAAAGCTACGCTGAAAGAGGCGTGCTGATCGAGATCGCCTTTCCAAGCGCCTCTGGCGTGGCCGCAGAGAAGACCGAGCTGAAATACCGCGAGGTTTCTGTAGGGCTCGTCGAAACAGTCAGCTTTTCCGACGACCTGTCCGAGGTCATCGTCGCGGTGCGGGTGGATCGCAAGCTTGCGCCTTACATGGACGAGGATGCGCGTTTCTGGGTCGTCCGGCCCGAAGTGTCCGCGCAGGGCATCAGCGGCCTGAACACCGTGCTGTCGGGCGTCTACATCGAGGGCAGCTGGGATTCCGAGGCCGGAACCGCGCAGACTGCCTTTGCGGGGCTGGCACGCGCGCCATTGGCCGATCCGACGCGCAAGGGCACGGCGATACAGCTGTCCGCGCGCGATGGAAATTCGATCGTGGCGGGCGCGCCGATCCTCTATCGCGGCATCCCCGTGGGGGCGGTGGAGGCACCTGAACTGACCGATACCGGCGACGGCGTCATCATACGCGGTTTCGTCGAGGCCCCACATGACCGCAACCTCTCGACCAACACGCGCTTCTGGGACATCTCGGGCGTTTCGGTCTCTCTGGGGCCGGGCGGCGTGTCGCTGGATTTCTCGTCCGTGGCCTCGCTGGTGCAGGGTGGGATCAGCTTTGACACGATGGTCGCCGGCGGCGAGGCAGTGGAACAGGGGCAGGTCTTTCCGCTCTACGCCAATCAGGCCGCGGCGCGGGCCAGCCTGCTGGACGACCCGAGCCTCGACAGCCTCAAGGTGCTGGCCGTGTTCGACGGATCCATTGGCGGCCTGTCGGAAGGGGCGATCGTCCGGTTTCGCGGCGTGCAGGTGGGCGCGGTCGAAAACGTCGCCATGATCGCCTCGGACCAAAGCGGCCGCAAGGTCGTGCAACTGCATGCGACCCTGGCCATCAACCCGGCGCGGCTGGGCCTTGGCGAAGGGGCCGGACCGGAGGACGGGCTGAATTTCCTGCGCGACTACGTCGCCCAGGGTCTGCGCGTCCGGCTGGCGACGGCAAGCCTGCTGTCGGGCCAGTTGGTCGTCGACCTCGTGGAATTGCCGGAGGCAGAGGCCGCGGAAGTCACGATGACAGAGGACAAGCTGCCGCAACTGCCCACGGTCGAGGCCGACGTCGCCGATCTGAACGCAACGGCCGAAGGCGTGTTCCAGCGGATCAACAACCTGCCCGTCGAGGAGCTTCTTGCGTCCCTGCAATCGTTGATCGACTCGGCGAATACCATCGTGGCGGCCGATGAAACGCGCGCGCTTGTGCCCGGCATCAATGCCACGATGGCGGAATTGCAGACCCTGGTCCCGGATCTGAAGGCAACGCTTGCCAAGACCGAGGCGACACTGGAAGAGGCCCGCAAGATCACGGCTGGCCTGCGCGAAAGCGGGGCGACCGAGAACGTGAACAAGGTGTTTTCCTCGGCCGCCGCCGCGGCTGACGCGGTGGAAATTGCGGTGGCGGAACTGCCCAAGCTCACGGCACGGCTCAATACGCTTGCCGCCCGGACCGAAAACGTGCTCAGTGCCTATGACGACAGCTCGCGCCTGATCACCAATGCCCTGTCGACGTTGCGCGATATCAGCGAGGCCGCAGACGCCTTGCGCACCTTGGCGCGGACGCTCCAAAGAAACCCGAACTCGCTGCTGATGGGACGGTGACATGACCTTCAAGACACTGGCTGCGGCCCTTGCCATATTTAGCCTGACCGCTTGCGGCACTGGTGGCCCACAGTACCTCGTGGAAAGCAAACCTTCCGACCTGCATGTGCGGGCCAGCGTCTCGACGCTGCTGGTCCGGACGGTCAGCCTGCCGACCTATGCGGCGGACGAAAAGATCGCGATCCAGGACGAGAAAGGCGTCGTGCGGGAGGCCGAGTTCGGCCTTTGGGCGGATGAGCCGGAACGCGCGACGACGCTTCAGGTGAGCCGGCAGTTGAACCAGATGACCTCTGCCAAGGTGGCACCCGAGCCCTGGCCGCTCCCTGAGCCGCCGCAGGGGGTGCTGGACATCAGGTTCGAGACCTTCATTGCCACAAATGAGAACGTGTTCCGCATGTCGGGGCAGTACTTCATGGGGTCCGAAACGCCAGACCCCATCGACGACCCGGATTTCGACAAGCCGCCGCGCCAAGTGCCTCCGCCGCTCCCATCCAAGGCGCGGCTTTTCGACATTGCCATCCCGCTTGCGAACAAGGGACCGGCCGCCATCGCCGCGGCACAAGCAGCGGCTCTAACATCCCTCACAGAAAGTATTGCCCGGGATCTGTCTCGCTGAAATGGAACGGCCAAACTGGGCTGGCCACTGCCCGCAGACCAGGTCTGACGTCCCGCTGGCTGGTGTTTCAGTTCAAGATGGCGCCGATCCATCAGCGGCAGCGGGCTCAATGTTTGAATTGCTTCTCGGACCAAGAGCCGGTCGTGTAAGTGACGATGGCAGCGCACGCGCTGTCTGACGTCAGCGCCATTGGGACAGTTTTGGGTGATTTGGATTCCTGGCACATCGTAGCCACCAAGGCGTAAACGCAAGACAGAAACCCGGGGCCGTCCGGGGCCTTCCAATCCAGCGCTTCGGAAACCCTGCCTCCAGACGCTGTGCCGCGACACCAAGCATATCCCGCTTTTTTTAGCGGCCTATCCGCCTCCGGTGCGATGAGCCAATCCAGATCTTCACGTGCCAAGGCAATTGTCTGGCGCATCGTGCCCTAGGGTCAGGACCCATTGATTTGGTCTGACTGGCATGTTTCACGGTTCGAAAACGAGCGGTGATCATGTCTGATCTTTTCTGGTTGAGCGACGCACAGATGGCGCGTCTGGAGCCTTACTTTCCGAAGTCGCACGGCAAGCCCCGCGTCGACGACCGGCGTGTCTTGAGCGGGATTATCTTCATCAATCGCAACGGTTTGCGGTGGCGCGACGCCCCAAGGGAGTACGGCCCCCACAAGACACTCTACAACCGGTGGAAGCGGTGGAGCGATCGGGGCGTCTTCGCCCGGATCATGGCGGGTCTGGCGGCCGAGCACGGTGAGGAAACGACCGTTAT
>NZ_FMZI01000033.1 GCF_900101505.1 Antarctobacter albus | reverse complement strand
TCTGCGCATCGCTCAACCAGAAAAGATCAGACATGTTCACCGCTCGTTTTCGAACGGTGAATCATGCTCGCCCAACCAAATCAATGCGTCCTGACCCTAGGTCAGCATCCTTCAACTCGCCCTTAACGCGCAAGCGGATTCTCCACCGCTCTGCGCTTCAGTTTTCGATGTGGAAAGAATGGAATCGCCCGCACTCTTTCCCCGCGTCACCCGACTGATTCCGGATCGGAATGGCTGTCTTGGATGCCAACACCCATCGGCGCGTCACGGACAAGGGCCTGCCATTGTTGAGTTTTTGCGCAATTATATCCGGGTCCCCTCCTTTCATCGAACAACGCCGCTCCTTTTTACAAAACGTTAACTTTTTCTGTGCCGCGAAGTCGCTGTAGATGGCAGCATGAACACAGCGATTTTCCGGGACCGGAGCCCCCTGCTCCGTCCGGGCAATAGCTTTTTTTGGTCGCCATGAGCGACAGACAGACGTGGGGGCGCGTGATGGTCAATTTCAACGAGAATTTCGACGGTTTCGGAGGCGCGGGTTTCGCACCGACACCCGGCGCAGGACAGCTGGATTCGGACATCTGGCGCGTTTCGGGCCTGTCCGAGGGCGCCACAAGCTTTGGCGGCAGCTTTGCCTCGGGTGACTTTGCCCGCGGCACCGACGCGGATGGCGGTGTATCGACCGGAGGGGCCTATGCCTTCGAGGTCGGCGGCAATATATTCCTGGGGTTTCAGCCGACCGGCAGCGACATGACGCCCGGCACGATCACGTTGAAGATCACCAATACCACCGGCGCACCGATCAGCTCTCTCGACCTTGCCTATGACATCATGGTCAACAATGACCAGGCCCGCGCGAACACGCTCAACTTTGCCTGGTCGCTGGACGACGCGACCTACACACCGGTGGCCTTGCTGGATTACACCAGCGCCGAGGCGGCCGATGCCCTGGGCTTTCAGACAGTGCCCCGCAGCACGACCCTGACCGGCTTTACCCTGCAGGACGGAGAGTCGATCTACCTGCAGTGGCAGACCGACGATGTTTCCGGCAGCGGATCGCGCGACGAGATCGGGCTGGACAATATCGTGGTCACGGCAGCGCCGACCGGCCCGCTGGCCTTCGACCTCGTGAACGGCACCAGCAGCAACCTGACCAGCTTTGCCGCCACGCCGGACAACAGCGCCACCAACGGCGCCTTCGTTTCCAGCTTTTTCGACGTCTTCGGCATCACTGACCGGACCGTGAACTTCGACTTTGCCGATGACACCGCCGGCAGCTTTGCCGCCGATACCTTTGGCATTGCCAAGACCGGCGATACCGCGCCCTTCTTCGGCATCCAGGACCTCGACAATGCCGACAACCCGGGCGGGACCGGGACGGCGACCTGGACCTTCGATGTCTCGGGCGGGACGATCGGCGACATCTCGATCGACTTTGCCGCGATGGGCGATTTCGAATCCGGCGACAACAGCTATACAATCACCGTCCAGTTGGACGGCCTGCCCCCCGTCACCCTGTTCCAGATCGACAGCGACGACAGCGCCAGCCTGACCTACACGCTGGAAAGCGGCACGACCGTGACGCTGAACGATCCGCTCAAGATCGACATCGACGGGGATGCCGCCGACCTCGCTGGCTACGACGGCACGCTGACCAACGATTTCACCACCTATGCCTCTTCTGCGCTGAACGGCATGAGCGGCTCGACACTGACCGTGACACTGACCGCCGGAGTCAACAACGGCGGAGGCGAAGCCTTTGCCATGCGTGACATCGTGATCGACCGCGCGGGCGCCGTCACGACGCCGGAGCTGGCCATCGCCGCGACCGATGCGGACAAGCTCGAGGGCGACAGCGGCAGCACCGGCTTTACTTTCACCGTCACCCGTTCTGGCGACACGACCGCGGCCACCACCGTCGACTACGCGGTCAGCGGCGGCGGGGCGGATGCGGCCGACTTCGGCGGCAGCCTGCCCTCGGGCACAGTCAGCTTTGCGGCGGGCGAAACCAGCAAGACCATCACGGTACAGGTCACGGGCGATACCGACATCGAAACGGACGAGGGGTTCACCGTCACCCTGTCGAACGCCAGCGGCGCGGCCACGATCTCGACCGCGACGGCGACCGGCACGATCCGGACCGATGACATCGGCATCACCGCCATACACGACATCCAGGGGGCAACCGATACCAGCCCGCTGGTCGGTCAGACGGTCACTGTCGAGGCCGTGGTCGTCGGGGATTTCCAGGACGGAGACGCCGATGCCGCGCGCAACCTGCGCGGCTTCTACCTGCAGGAAGAGGATGGCGACGCCGACGGCAACGTGATGACCTCCGAAGGCATCTTCGTCTTCGACGGCAGTCTGCCCGCCGTCGACGTGAACATCGGAGACGTGGTTCAGGTCACCGGGACAGTCGGAGAGTATTTCGGGGAAACCCAGATCTCCAACGTGACCAGCGTGACCGTCATCAGTAGCGGCGCACCACTGCCGACCGCGGCCGAAATCTCGCTGCCTGCAGCCGGTGTCACCACCAACCAGGACGGCGATTTCCAGCCCGACCTCGAAGCCTACGAAGGCATGCGTGTCACCTTCCCGGACGAACTGACCATCTCCGAGATGTACCAGCTGGACCGGTTCAACGAGATCAAGCTGATGCAGGGCGGACGCGTCCAGCAATTCACCCAGACCAACGCACCGGACGCCCTGGCCTACAATGCCTTCCTGCAGGATGTCGGTGCGCGCACCATCACTTATGACGACGGGTTGCAGCAGCAAAACGCCCTGATCGGCAATCTCGACGGCTTTGGCCCCACCTTCTCGACCGGTTCGGACATCCGGATGGGCGACACGATCACCGGCCTCTCGGGCGTTCTGAATTACCAGTGGGCGGGCAACAGCAGCTCCGGCGCCACCTGGCGCGTGATCTCGACGGTCGACGGCGAGAACAGCTTTGACAAGGAAAGCGTGCGCCCGGTGACACCCGAGTCCGTGGGCGGCACCCTGAAGGTCACCAGCCTGAACGTGCTGAATTTCTTTGCCACGGTGGACGATGGCGGCAGCACGGCCCTTGGCTTTGATCCGCGCGGCGCGGACAGCGTGGACGAATACAACCGCCAGCTGGAAAAGCTGGGTCAGGCCATCCTGGAAATGGACGCCGACATCCTGGGGCTGGTCGAGCTGGAAAACGACTTTCTCGCCGGCGCGCCGGGCAACGCCATCGAACAACTGGTCGAGTATCTGAACGCGCAGGCCGGCGCCGGCACCTATGCCTGGGTCGATCCGGGCACCCGCCATGTCGGCAGCGACGCGATCGCCGTGGGCGTGATCTACAAGACCGACACCGTGCGGATCGCCCCCGGCACCACGGTCGAGGTGCTGACCGACGCCGATCTTCCCGGCCTTGGCCTGGGTGGCATGCCGGCGGTCTTTGACGGGGCGGGCACCAACCGCGCGCCGCTGGCTGTGACCTTCGAACAACTGTCGAACGGGGCAACGGTCAACGTCGTCGTCACGCACATGAAGTCCAAGGGCTCGGCCGGACCGGATGCTGGTGATGCCGACACCGGCGATGGCCAGGGCTTCTCGAACGGCACCCGCCTGAACGGCGTGACCGCGCTGAACGCCTGGCTGGACACGGATCCCACCGGTTCAGGCGACAAGGACATCCTGGTGCTGGGCGATCTGAACGCCTACGCGATGGAAGATCCGATCACCTACCTGGAAGGCGAAGGCTATACCGACCTGGTCGAGCTGTTCCAGGGGCCGGACGCCTATTCCTATGTCTTCGACGGCCTGACGGGCACGCTGGACTATGCCTTTGCCAACGAGCCCCTGACGGCGCAGATCACCGGCACCTCGGAATGGG
The DNA here is from genome assembly GCF_900101505.1 of Antarctobacter albus. GTDB lineage: Bacteria > Pseudomonadota > Alphaproteobacteria > Rhodobacterales > Rhodobacteraceae > Antarctobacter > Antarctobacter albus. Next base: position 1,010 of record NZ_FMZI01000033.1, on the reverse strand, counting down.
CGATCAACGCCGATGAGCCGGACGCGCTAGACTATAACCTCGACTTCGGCAAGGACGGGTCGATCTTCGACGGCTCCGTGCCTTTCCGCACCTCCGACCACGACCCGATCCTGGTCGGGCTGGCGCTGGACTACGAGGGTACGGTCGTGTCCGATACCGGCGACATCGGTGTCTGGGACAGCTATGTCTACACCTACAGCGGCGTTGACGGATCGCGCATCGGGCGCGAGATCTCCTACGATGACGGCAGCCAGGCCACCGACATCTTTGTCGGCGGGGTTCTGCAGACGCGCGAAGGCCACGACCTTGCGGATGCGAACAAGTGGGACAGCTTCGTCAACACCTACGATGCCTCCGGCAACGTCGTGTCGCGCGTCACCGTCTTCGACGACGGACGCACGGCGACCAACACCTATTCCGGCGGCGTCATCACCGAGCGGGTGGTCGAAGACACGGGCGACGATTTCATCTGGACCGAACAGACCTTCAGCTTTGACGGATCGGGCAACATCACCTCGCTCGTCTCTGCGCTGGACGATGGCATGACCGTGACGACAAACTATGCCGGAGGGGTCAAGACGTCGCGGATCGTCGAGGACAGCGCGGACAGCTTCGAGTGGACGCAACATGCCAACAGCTACGATGCCTCGGGCCAGTTGACGGAACGTGTCACCACCTACGACGACGGCCGCGTCTCGACGAATTCCTACGCCGATGGCGTGATCACGTCGCGCGTGGTCGAGGACGTGAACGATGCCTATGACTGGCACCGGATCGACGTCACCTATGACGCCGCCGGCAATGTCGAGAGCCGCAGTTTTGTCTGGGACAGCGACCTGCCGGTCGTCTGACCCCGGATCGGGAACGAAAAGGCCGGGGATGGATCATCCAGCCCCGGCCTTTTTCATCTGCTCAGAAGGCAGAGAGACCCGGACGGCCTGTCTGCCTTCGCCGGCCGTATTGACTTGTGCAGCCCCGGATCAGACTTGCCCGAACGTGATGTTCTTACG
>NZ_FMZI01000006.1 GCF_900101505.1 Antarctobacter albus | reverse complement strand
GATGGGCCTTCAGATGAGTTGCGTCGATCGCCACGGTCGTCTCCTCACCGTGCTCGGCCGCCAACCCCGCCATGATCCGGGCGAAGACACCCCTGTCGCTCCAACGCTTCCAGCGGTTGTAGAGCGTCTTGTGCGGGCCGTATTCCTTTGGCGCATCTCGCCACCGCAAACCATTGCGATTGATGAAGATAATCCCGCTCAGGACACGCCGGTCATCAACCCTGGGCTTGCCGTGCGACTTAGGGAAGTAAGGCTCCAGACGCGCCATCTGCGCATCGCTCAACCAGAAAAGATCAGACATGTTCACCGCTCATTTTCGAACGGTGAATCATGCTCGTCCAACCAAATCAATGGGTCCTGACCCAGTTAGGTCGTAGCTTACTTCACTGTCCGATTTTCGGGTGGGGCAGCCTCGGGGGCTGCCCTTTGCGTTGCGGCCAGCCGGGCGATCAGTCGGAAATCGCGCCGTTATCCTGGGTGGTGATGCTGCCCAGGTAGGACAGGATGAACTCCTGCACGGTGCGGTCCTCGATCCCGACGTGGCGCATCTTGGTGCCGGGCATGAAGCCGTCGTTGTCTTCCATCCAGGCGCGCAGGGCGGCGGGCGTCCATACGATGCCAGAGGCTTCGAGCGCGATGGAATAATCGTAGTCGGGATAGCTGCCCGCCGCGCGGCCGATGACATTTTCCAGCGGCGGCCCGTAAGAGGCATGGTCGGCATCGACCGCGTGGCAACGGCGGCATTCACTGTCGAACAGGGCCTTTCCGGCGGAAATCTTGATCTCGTCGAATGTGTCTGCGCAGGCCGGACCGGCGATGAGCGCGGCGGCGAGAATGAGGGCGGTCTTCATGTCTGGTCTCCAGTGAGGTGCGCGATTCCCTGGTCCTGGCGCGATCCTCTGCCGATCACGGGCAAAAGCCATCCGCTGCTTTGGTCGTATTCCTGTGTGTGCGCGGATTGATCATGATCAAGGACAAGACATCAGGCCGTCCCCGACCATGTGGGACCACGGCTTGTTGCCTTTCGGATTCCCGGCAAGGCGCCCGGACTCCCCAAGGGATCGTTGCCCGATGCGGCAAGGATCCTCCCTTAATTCGGAGCTTTGCGGGATGGCCGGCGCAGACCCTTGCTCTGCGTCGGTCCTTTCCCGAAAGGCAGATCTGTCCGCCGGTTCCGGCAGGTTCAGAAGAGCGGGGCGTATTTCCAATTGTCGGCGTCGGGCGTGACCTCATCCAGGTCATAGCCCGCGCCCTGCAGCCGCCGGGCCACCGGCAGGCCCGCCTTGGCGGCGCGGTCCACCATCGCGCGGCCCGCGGCCTCGTCCCGGGCGACACCATGCCCCCGGATCAGCGCCAGCCCGTAGTTGAACTGGCCCACCGGATCGCCCGCCTCGGCGGCGCGCCGGTCCCATTCGGCGGCGGCATCGGGATCATAGTCGCCGCCCAGGCCGTTGTTCTGCAACTGGCCCATCCATGTCATCGCCGCCGTGTAGCCGCCCTTTTCGGCGCACAGGCGAAAGATCTTTCGCGCGTCGGCGTGATCGCCTTTCTTGGTGAAGTGATAGCCCGAGGCGCAGGTGGTCATGTCGGCCTGTCCGCGCCGGATGTTGTCGATCACCCGGTCCACGCCCATCTCGGGCGGGTTGAGGGTGCCCAGGTCTTCCTCGGCCCAGGCGGGGGTGGCGATCACGGTGCAGATCGCCAGGATGGTGATGCGCATCGCATCCTCCTTTCAAGGGATCGCGGCGGTCTGCTCCGCCGCGATGTGATTTGACCTAGCGTGTCGGAGCGGCGTGGCCATCACCCGCTCGACATTCTGCGATCAGGGCCGCAGCGCCGCGCCCCAGGGGAAACGGCCCACCTTGATGGTCTTGATCGCCTCGCGCTTGGCCACGTCGATCACCGTCACGTCGCCGGAGACACCGTTGGTGGTGAACAGCAGCGACTTGTCGCTGTTGAAGGCCATGTGCCAGACACGGCGCCCGACCAGGATGTATTGCTCGACCTCGAAGGTCTCGGCGTTGACCACGGCGACGTGGTTGGACGGCCCCAAGGCGACAAAGGCGGTCTTTTCCTCGCCGTCGAACTCGAATCCCACGGGCTGCACGCGGTCGGGGTGCACGCCCTTGACGGCAAAGTCGATCTTGGCCAGCTCTGCCTTGGTTTCGACGTCGAAGACGCTGACCGTGCCGCCGATCTCCGCAGACACCCAGAGCTGCGTCCCCCCGGCGGCGAACTCGGCATGGCGGGGGCGCGAATCAACCAGCGTATTGGCGACCAGTTCGCGGGTCTCGGTGTCGATCCAGTGCGCCATGTTGGTGGTTTCCGAGGTGGTGATTGCCAGCTTGCCATCGGGCGAGACGGCCATGCCCTCTGGCTCGATCCCCACGTCGATCTGGGCCACGACGGTGCGGCTGACCACGTCGACGACGGTGGTGATCGCGTCATCCTCGTTGGCGATGTAGAGGTGCCGGTTGTCCGGGTGCAGGACGAATTGCTCCGGGTCCTCGCCCGAGGGCAGGTCGAACAGGATCTCGCCGGTATCGGGGTCCATGACCTGCACCGTGTCGCTGTCCGAGGCGCAGATATAGACCACCTTGTGATCGTGGCTGAAGGTGATGCCGCGCGGGCGGTCGCCGGTGGGAATGGTGCGCACCACCTCGAGCGTGGCGACGTCGATCACGCTGATCGTGTCGTCCTTTTCGTTGGTGACCCAGATTTCCTCGCCGGTGACAGGCGCGCCCAGCAGGCAGGCGGCAAGGCAAGCGGTGAGGGTCTTGTGGGTATTTTTACCAAGAAGAAACATCATGTCGGTCCTCAATTGCCGAATGCCGTGCAATCGGATTCGGGGGCGTCGCGGCCCAGCGTGTCGAGTTCGTTGACCTGGTGCAGGAAACCCTCGAGCGGGGCCTGTGCCACCACGGCGCGTTGCGTGACCAGCGGAATCGGCTGGCGCAGCTGGCCGTTCCAGTCGCGGAACGACAGCGGGCGGCCCTTGAAGCCGGCCAGTTCGAAGTCGGGGCCCAGCAGGTAAGCGCGCAGAGTCGCGGTGTCGGCGGCACCGGTGCGGGTGACGGCCTCGCCCATGGCGCGCACGGCGGCCCAGGCGGCGTAGTCGCGCGATTGCATCGGGCGCGCGGCCAGGTCGGTGAACCGCGATTGCAGCTGTGCCGCGCCCCATTGTTCCACGACCTGCGCCCAGGCCACGGGTACCAGCCCCTCCGAGCCGGCAACGGGGCGGGGTATCCAGGTGTTGTAGGCGATGTAGCGACCAAAATCATGGATCTCGTCGGCGATCAGCAGCACGTCATGTGCCTTGAGGTCCTGGGTGAAGAGCGGCACCTCCTGGCTGGCATTGCGGCGCATGTCGGCGTCGAAAGCCCAGGTCTTTTCCGAGGTCAGGCGCATTCCGAACTTGGTCAGGCTGGCGCGCAGGGACGTGGCGAAGGCGTTGTCATCCGGGTGGGTGCCGGTGATCAAAGCGAGGTCGTCCCAGCGGCGGTTCAGGAGGAACTGCGCCAGGGCATCCGTGCGCATGGCATTGCTGGGCAGGGTGTGCAGCAGGTTTGCCCGGCAGTCCGCGCCGCGCAGGCGGTCATCGGGGGCGGCGCTGTTGAAGATCAGCGCGCCCGCCGCTTCGGGCAGGTCCGCCAGCGCCAGCGCCGCATCGGCGGGGGCGTCGAGCACGATCAGATCGGTGGTCGCCAGTGCGGCGCGCGCCGCCGCGGCCAGATCGCCGCCGATGGGCACCTCTGTCACCTCCAGCGTCCAGGTCTGGCCCATGAACCGGCCGGTCGTGGCATTGTCGGCGAGGCCCAGCTCGGCCCCCTTCAGGCCGAGGTCCTCGGGAATCGGATCGAGGTTGGACAGGACGGGGGGCTGTTCGACCTCTTGCCGGAGGTAGTGAATCGTAACGGATACGTCGGCAACAGCGGCCGACGCGCCAAGACACAGGGCCAGAGCCAGGCGCAGCACCATCGTGAAATCCTCCCTTTGACAGGAGAGTAGGCAGCGTATCTGCCAGCGGAATAGGACCATGGTCGAGGTTCCGCGCGGCTTGGGACTTAGGTCCAATAGCTTCGGTGCGAGACGGCCCCCTAAGAAAAGGGCAATCGCACCGAGGAGGAAACACGCACATGACCCGCAAGACCACTGCACTGAGCCTGGCCTTGATGTTCGGCGCCACGATGGCGCTGTCGCATGGGGACGTTGCCCCCCAGCCCGTCAACACCGATGCCCTGCCCGAAGTGGGCGAGGAATGGCTGACCGAAAACCCCTACCGCGACCAGGGAGACGACGTTTACTGGACCGCCGTCGAGATCGGCGCATCCGGCTACAACCAGAACTGCGCGCGCTGCCACGGGCTCGAGGTGATCTCGGGCGGGTTGGCGCCCGACCTGCGCTTTCTCGAAGCCGAGGAATACGGCGACGAATGGTACATGGAACGGTTCATCCACGGCTATACCCAGAACGGCACCACCAAGATGCCGGCCTTTGGCGAACTCCTGGGCCAGAAGGCGGCCTGGGCAATCCGCACCTACATCGAGGCGCGGCCCGACGATGAACAGATGGCAGAGCTGACGCCCGAACTGAAGGGCCTGCGCGACCAGCTGGCGGCCTGGTCCGAGGATGCCTCGGGTGCCGACCCGGACGGGATGAAGGCCAAGCTGGATGAGATCGCCGCCGGGATCGAGACGCTGAGCGGCGCGCCCGTTGCCGACAGCGCGGCCTACCGGGCCTCGGCGCTGATCGACGGCACGACCGATGGCTATCGGCTGGCTGCCGAGGCGCTGACCATCGGCCTGTCGGCGGCGCACTGACATGATTGCAGCGCGCCCCCTGCTGAAACTGTGCCTGGTGGCTGGCCTCTGGGCCGGCATCGCGGGCGCCGTCGAGGCGCGCTGCGAGGACTGGGTGCCGCAACCGAAACCCCAGAACGCCAGCCGCGACATCGTCGGTCAGGACATCGACCAGATCATGGAGCGCGGCTGGATCGAATTTGCCGTCTACGAGGATTACCCGCCCTATTCCTTCGAAGAAAACGGCAAGCCGCGCGGCGTCGACATCGAGATCGGGCGCCTGATCGCCGAGGATCTCGGTGTCGCGCCGCGCTTCAAGTTCGTGTCGGCGGGTGAAAACCTGGATGCCGACCTGCGTAACTATCTCTGGAAGGGGCCCGTGGTGGGCGGCGCCGTGTCCAACGTGATGTTGCGCGTGCCCTATGACAGCGCCTTTACCTGCCGGGTCGAACAGGTGGCCTTTACCGGCCAGTACCAGACGGAGGGGATCGCCATTGCCTATGACAAGGCGGCCTATCCCGAGGAAAAACCTGTTCCGGCCTATTTCCGCTTTGATACCGTGGCGGTGGAAAACGACTCGATTGCCGATTTCTACCTGACCTCGCTGGCGGGCGGGCAGTTGAACGCCAATATTCGGCGATTCCCGACCACCGCGCAGGCGATGGCGGCGCTGGCGGCGGGCGAGGTGAAGGCGGCGATGGGCCCGATGGCCCAGCTGGAATACGGCCTGACGGATGACCTGGCCGTGCACCAGCCGCCCTTGCCCGGCTTCGCGGTGGGCAAGTGGACCATCGGGCTGGGGGTTAATTTCCGTTATCGTCCGCTGGGTTACGCGGTGGACGATGCGATCTATGCGGCGCTCGACGATGGGCGTATCGCGGCGATTTTCGAAAGCTACGGGTTGAGTTTCACGCCACCTGAGCGTTGAGTGATCCATAGCGAGCACAGGAACGGGGCTGCCCGTGGGCGCCCGTCAGAAGGAAGAGGGTTGAGAGATGCAGATGAGTGACAGCCGCGAGATCGCGGCCCCGCGCGACGTGGTGTGGCAGGCGATCCTCGATCCAGAGGTGCTGAAGGCCTGCGTGCCCGGCTGCACCGAGATGACCGGATCGGCCGAAGAGGGTTTCGAGGCGACGGTGGTGCAGAAGGTCGGCCCGGTGAAGGCGACCTTCAAGGGCCAGGTCACGCTGGCCGACATGGACAAGCCGAACTCGGTCACGCTGAACGGCGAAGGCAAGGGCGGCGCCGCGGGGTTCGCCAAAGGCGGCGCCAAGGTCGACCTGGCAGAGACCGCCGACGGCGGCACCCTGCTCAGCTACGAGGTCGAGGCCAAGGTCGGCGGCAAGCTGGCGCAGCTGGGCAGCCGGATCATCGACGGTTTCGCCAAGAAGATGGCCGACCAGTTCTTTCAGAACTTCCAGGACGCGGTCGAAGGCCCGGCCGACCCGGACGCCGCCGAGCCCGGCGCGGACGGCGACGAAACCCACAAGAAAGGCTGGTTCAAGCGGCTCGTGAAGGGCTGACCCAGCGACATCGAGATACCCAGACAAGACATTTTATCCAGGGAGGATAGCGATGGCAGAAGTAACGATGACGGTGAACGGGAAATCCGTCACCAAGTCGGTCAAGGGCAACACGCTGATGACCGAATTCCTGCGCGACGAACTGCGGTTGACCGGCACCCACGTGGGCTGTGACACCTCGCAGTGCGGCGCGTGCAACATCCACGTCAACGGCAACCTCGTGAAGGCCTGCACCATGTTCGCCGGCGAAGCCGACGGCGCCGAGGTTTCGACCATCGAGGGCCAGGCCAACGCGGACGGCTCGCTGAACGTGATCCAGCAGGCCTTCCAGGACCATCACGGCCTGCAGTGCGGATTCTGCACCCCGGGCATGGTCATGGCGGCGGCCTCGCTGCTCAAGCAGAATGCCAAGCCGACCGAGGCCGAGGTGCGCGACTATCTCGAAGGCAACATCTGCCGCTGCACCGGCTACCACAACATCGTCAAGGCGATCCTGGCCGCGTCCGGGCAGGATGTCTCGGGCATCGCCGCCGAGTGAATTGACCCCGTGGCAGGATGACCTGCCGCGCAACCGATTTCCGCAAGGTGGGTCATCGGCCCATCGACTTTAGGGAGGAATCCACATGCCCAAGGATCATGGCATTGGAGCAAGCCAGAAACGGCGCGAAGACGTCCGCTTTCTGACCGGCGCCGGCAATTACACCGACGACATCAACCTGCACGGACAGGCCTATGTCTACTTCCTGCGTTCCGACATGGCGCATGGCAAGATCAACAAGGTCGATACCGAAGAGGCATCGAAGATGCCCGGCGTCGTGCGCATCTTTACCGGCGCCGATTTCGAAGGCATCGGCGGTCTGCCCTGCGGCTGGCAGGTGACCGACAAGAACGGCGACCCGATGAAGGAACCGGCCCACCCGGTCCTGGCCCAGGGCAAGGTTCGTCACGTCGGCGACCCAATCGCCGCCGTCGTGGCCGAGAGCCTCGAAGAGGCGCGCACCGCCGCCGAGGCCATCGAGCTGGACATCGAGGAACTGCCCGCCGTCGTCGACATGAAGGCCGCGCTGGCCGATGGCGCCGCCAAGGTGCACGACGATCTGTCGGACAACCTCTGCTATGACTGGCAGTTCGGCACCGACACGGAAACCACCGACAAGGCCTTTGCCGAGGCGGCGCATGTGACCACGCTGGAGCTGGTCAACAACCGCCTGGTGGCCAACCCGATGGAGCCGCGCGTGGCCGTGGGCGACTATTCCCGCGCCAACGATGAATCCACGCTCTACACCACCTCGCAGAACCCGCATGTGATCCGCCTGCTGATGGGCGCCTTCGTCCTTGGCATCCCGGAACACAAGCTGCGCGTCGTGGCGCCCGACGTGGGCGGCGGCTTCGGCACCAAGATCTTCCACTACGCGGAAGAGGCCTTCTGCACCTTCGCGGCGCGGCAGGTGAACCGCCCGGTCAAGTGGACCTCGTCGCGCTCCGAGGCCTTCATGTCGGACGCGCATGGCCGCGACCACGTCACCAAGATCGAGCTGGCGCTGGATGCGGACAACAACTTTACCGCCGTGCGCACCGACACCTACGCCAACATGGGCGCCTACCTGTCGACCTTCTCGTCCTCCGTGCCGACCTGGCTGCACGGGACGCTGATGGCCGGCAACTACAAGACGCCCGCGGTTCAGGTGAACGTCAAGGCGGTCTTCACCACCACGGTTCCGGTCGATGCCTACCGCGGCGCCGGCCGCCCCGAGGCGACCTTCCAGCTGGAGCGTGTCATCGACAAGGCCGCGCGTGAGCTGGGCGTCGATCCCATCGCTCTGCGCCGCCAGAACTTCATCACCCAGTTCCCCTACGAGACCCCCGTTGCGGTGGCCTATGACACCGGGGACTACGAGGCCACGATGGCCAAGATGGAAGAGCTGATGGACATCCCCGGCTTCCCCGAGCGCCGCAAGGCATCGGAGGCCAAAGGCAAGTTGCGCGGCCTGGGCGTCAACTGCTTCATCGAGGCCTGCGGCATCGCGCCGTCGAACCTCGTGGGCCAGCTGGGCGCGCGTGCGGGTCTGTATGACGCGGCGACCGTGCGGGTGAATGCCACCGGTTCGATCAGCGTCATGGTCGGTGCACACAGCCACGGCCAGGGCCATGAAACCGCCTTCCCGCAGGTGGTCGCGGAAATGCTGGGCATCGACGAATCGATGATCGACATCGTGCATGGCGACACCAGCAAGATCCCCTTCGGCATGGGCACCTACGGGTCCCGTTCCATCGCGGTCTGCGGCTCGGCAATGGTCCGCGCCACGGAGAAGATCATCAACAAGGCCAAGAAGATCGCCGCCCACCTGCTCGAAGCCGCGGAAACGGACATCGAGCTGAAGGACGGTCAGTTCTCGGTCGCGGGCACGGATAAATCCGTGGCCTGGGGGGATGTGACGCTCGCCGCCTACGTGCCGCACAACTACCCGCTCGAGGACATCGAACCGGGCCTCGAGGAAACCGCCTTTTACGACCCCTCGAACTTCACCTACCCGGCGGGCGCCTATGCCTGCGAGGTCGAGCTTGACCCCGAGACCGGCGAAGTGACCATCGAGAAGTTCGTGTCGGCGGATGATTTCGGCAATGTCATCAACCCGATGATCGTCGAAGGCCAGGTGCATGGCGGCATCGCCCAGGGCATCGGCCAGGCGCTGCTGGAAAATTGCGCCTACGACGAGAACGGCCAGCTGCTGAGCGCGTCCTACATGGACTACGCGATGCCGCGCGCCGACGACCTGCCGCACATGGCGAACTACACGGTGGACCACTCCTGCCAGACGCCCTGCACGCACAACCCGTTGGGTGTGAAGGGCTGCGGCGAGGCCGGGGCCATCGGCTCGCCGCCGACGGTCGTCAACGCGGTGATCGACGCGCTGCAGTCCGGCGGTCACAAGGTCGAGCACATCGACATGCCCGTGTCGCCCTCGCGCGTCTGGGCGGCGATGAACGGATAATCCCCGCCCCCGGCCCTGGATGCAGGGCCGGGGGAGATCAACAGGAGGATATGAGATGTATTCATTCGACATGGTACGGCCCACCAGCGTGGCCGATGCGGTTTCGGCCCTGGGCCAGGACGAGGCGCAGGCCCTCGGTGGCGGCCAGACCCTGATCCCGACCCTGAAACAGCGCCTGGCGATGCCGTCCGTGCTGGTCAGCCTGTCCGGCATCGAAGAGATGAAGGGCGTCTGCCGCGAGGACAACGGCGACCTGACCATCGGCGGCGGCACCACCCATGCCACCGTCGCGGCAGAGGCGGCGGCGCATTACCCGGGGCTGGCCAAGCTGGCCGGTGGCATCGGCGATCCCGCGGTCCGCAACCGCGGCACCATCGGCGGGTCGCTGGCCAACAACGACCCGTCCGCCTGCTATCCGGCGGCGGCTCTGGGGTCGGGCGCGACCATCGTGACCAACACCCGCGAGATCGCGGCGGACGACTATTTCCAGGGCATGTTCACCACCGCCCTCGAAGAAGGCGAGATCATCACCTCGGTCCGGTTCCCGGTGCCGGAGGCGGCGGGCTACGCCAAGTTCGAACAGCCCGCCTCGCGTTTTGCGCTGACGGCTGTCTACGTGGCCAAATACGCCGACGGTGTGCGCGTCGCGGTCACGGGGGCGTCGGAAAACGGCGTCTTCCGCTGGACCGAGGCGGAACAGGCGCTGTCGTCCAACTTCTCGCCCGACGCGGTGGCCGGCCTGTCGGTGCCCGCCGATGGCATGATCTCGGACCTGCACGGCACGGGGGCCTATCGTGCCCACCTGGTTGGCGTGATGACCAAGCGCGCGGTTGCCGCGGCCAGCTGATCCAGCTGCAAGAGCTTCGAACCCCCGGTCCCTGGCCGGGGGTTTTTTCATGCCAGATGTTTCTTTGGGCCAAAAATACCTCCGGGGGAGGCGACCGAAGGGAGACGGGGGCAGAGCCCCCTCTACACTGTCCGCAGGTTGCCCTCGGCATCGACCAGCAGCACGCGGATTTCCCCGGGCGTCTCTGCCTTGACCCGTCGCACTTCGTCCAGGTCGGCCAAGACCAGCGCCGTGGACAGCCCGTCAGCCAGCGCGGCGGAGCCTGCCTCGACGCTCACCGTCGACCAGTGCGGCGCGGCCTCACCCAGCGGGTCCAGGATATGGCCCATGTCGCCCAGCATCAGAGCCGAGGGGCTGGAGGTTGCGATGGCCCGGTTCCTCAGGTCCCGTGTCGTGACGAGGCCCGCGTCCGGATCGGAAATGCCGACCCTCCACGGCCCGCCCAGCCCACGCATCTCTCCGACCTGTACCAGGGCGCGTTCAAAGCCATGCACTTCCAGCACCCGGGTCACCAGGTCGGTGGCAAAGCCCTGCGCGATCCCGTTCAGGGTCAGGGACTGGCCCGGCGCCAGTGCGATCCGGTCCACCGAGGCGCGAACGCGCTGCCAGCCGATGGCACGCCGCGCCGCCGTGACGTCACCGCCACCGGCCAGCGCCTGCCAGAGCGGTTGCACCGTCGGGTCGAACCGGCCCCGCGTCATCCGGTGCATCTCTCCCACCAGTCCCATGAGAAAATGCATGTTTGGCGAGGGCCAGGGCAGCTCGCCGTCGCGGTTCAGCCGCGACAGGGCCGATGCGGGATCGTACAGGCTGAACTCCGCCTCGATCTCTTGCAGCAGGGCGGTGCAGGTGGTCAGCGCGGCCTCGGTCTGCGCAACCGGGCCAAACAGCGTGATCGACACCTCGGCGCCCAGCGCCTGCCCGGTCCAGCGGCGCCCTTCGGCGGCCACCCCCCGGGGAACAAGCGCCATCGCCGCGCTGATGGTTAGAAATCGCCGCCGTTTCATGCCGCCCTCTTTCTTTCGCGCGCCTTCAGCACCAGTGGCACACATTGCGCTGCATCGTCGTGGATCTTCACGCAATCGAGGCAGCCAAAGCATTCGGCATAGTCGATCTGGCCCGACCTGGGGATCGCCTGGTACTTGCATCGGACGGAACACAGCTGGCAGGGGCTGCCGCATTCCGCGCGGCGCGCGATCCAGTCGCGCCCCCGCAGCAGCCCGCCCAGCGCCATCAGCGCGCCCAGCGGACAAAGATAGCGGCAGAACCCCTTGAACAGAACCGCCGACAGCACCAGTAGCCCCACCGCATAGGCGACATAGTACCATTCGCGGATGAAATAGGTGGTCACGGCGGTCTTGAAGGGTTCCACCTCTGCCGCCGTGTCCAGTGCGTCCGGCGCCACGAAGATCAGCGCCACCAGCCCGGCCAGCACCAGGTATTTCACCCGTTTCAGCCGGCTGTCCCAGCGTGCCGACACCGTCACCTCGGGGAGGCGTAGCAAGCGGCCAAGGTGATGGGCAAATTCCTGCATCGCGCCAAAGGGACAGAGCCAGCCACAGAACAGCGCGCGCCCCCAGAGGACAAAGCCCAGGATCGCCGCCGCCCAGACCAGCAGCGAAAAGGGATCGTAGAGCAGGAAGGCATAACTGCCGCCCTCCCAGGCGGTGCGGATCACCCCGATCACCGTCACGATGGACAGTTGTCCCTGCCCCCACCAGCCGACAAAGCCGGTCATGACCGCAAGGATGCCCAGCCGGACCGGCGTGAACCCGGCCAGCCCCGCCAAAGCCGACTGACGCCAGAACAGCACCGGCATTAGCACCGCCAGCCCCAGCGCCAGGGCGATCAGGTCCGCCTGCCGCTCTCGCAGTGCCGCCCGCCAGGGGGGCAGCGACCGGGGCGCCTCGGCGCGGGCAAAAAAGCGGGCGTCGGTCGACTGGGTCGAGGACAGCGTCACGCTGCCCACCTGCGGCATGAAGGACCCGTGCGCGCGCACTGCCTCGACATACAGGGTCCAGGGTTCTGTCGGATCAAAGCCCAGCCGCCGGTCGGTGCGCAGGATCATCGCGGTGCCCTCTTGCAGGGTGTCCGGCAGGTCGGCGCGCAGGGAAAACAAGAGGTCGCTGTCGCGCAGGGCGACGGGCAGGCCGAACTGTTCCGCGCTGACGAGGTCGGGCGCGGTGTTGCGCACGAATTCTTCGGTGATCAGCCCGTGCCGCCCGGTTTCGACCAGCAGGATCGGTTCCGCATGGTCCGAGATCGTCAGGAAGGCCTGCAATTCGGCCAGAGACTCCGCGTCCAGAACCGCCCGTGCGATCGAGGGCGGGCCGATATCCACGATCCAGAGGTCCAGGTAGGCGCCCTCGGGGTCGTCCTGCGCCTCTGGATCGTCATCCTCCCAGAGTGTTCCGGCAAAGGCCGCGTTCACCTCGGCATTGCTCACGCGGTGGCGGGTCGCCAGCCCCTGCGCCACCAGGTCGTCCCATGTCAGGGCCTCGTCCACCGCGGGATCGGGGTAGGCGGGCGGGCCGCTGGACACGCCCTGCATCTTTTCCCGCGCCACCTGCAGGGTGGCGGCCAGGATGGATTCATGTGCGATCCGCACGCTGGCCGTCGCCTTTGTCACCCCGTCCAGGTAGACCAGCGCGCTGCTGCCCTGCGTTTCGCCATAGGGGGTGCCCACGACCATCGGGGCAGAGATCGAATGCCCCCGGTACTGGGTAAAGAACTGTTCAAAGGCAGCCTGACCGAGGCCAGAGACGAAAATCGGCTCGTTGTGGTCGATCAGCTGCACGTCGACGAACCGGCCTTCGAGGTCCAGCATCACAAGGACGTTGATCGCCGCCCCGGAAAAGCCGGGCAGGGGGGCCAGGGGCTCGGTCTCGAAGATGTAACCGGCGGTCTGGCCGCCGGCGTTTTCCAGCGTCCAGACACCCTTGTCGTTGACGGGCTCGCCCAGCAGGAAGGGCGGTATGACCCGCTCCGCCAGCGCCTCGCGGCTCAGCATCTCTGCCCGGGCGGTGCCGGTGAGCAGGCAGAGACAGGCCAGGATGCAGAGGATCGCGCGCATGGGCGAGACCCTAGGCCCGGCCCGGGCGCGCCCCTATGCGACCTTGGTCCAATGGGGCGCGCCTGACGCAATGGTGATCCATCTACGACCTTAGGCGCAGTGATCCGCCCGCGCCCGTCATGCTAGCCTTTGTGTCATGGTACGACAGGGAGGGTCCGCCATGCTCATCCGAACCGCGCTTGCCGCGCTGATCGCCGTTGCGGGCGGTGCTGCCGCCGCTTTGGACGACCCGCAGACCGTGCTGCAGGATCCGATGGGATCGGGCATGTGGAACTACCACCAGAAAGGGCTGTTGGGCGATCCCGCCGACATCCGTTTCGACGACCGGGTGGTGCTGCGCGCGCCGGCCTCTGCCGAGGACAGCCTGAACGTCCCCCTTCTGGTCGATGCCACGGCGATCCCCGACGTGAAACGTATCGTGGTCAGCGCCGACTATGGCCCCATCCCCCACATCCTGACCTATTACCCCGAACAGGCCGAAGCCAAGCTGGCCCTGCGGTTCAAGATCGACCAGGCCACGGCCATCCGCGCCAGCGTCGAGACTCATTCCGGCAGCTGGCACATCGGGTCGACCTATATCGACGCGGCGGGGGGCGGCTGTACCGCACCCGCCCATGCCTATGCCAGCGACGACTGGGAGGAAAAGCTGGGAGAGGTGCACGGGCGGCTCTGGTCCGCCTCGGGGCGCGCCCGGCTGGTGGTGGATCACCCGATGGACACCGGGCTGGCCGATGGCATCCCCGTCTTCATCATCGAGGACCTGTCCCTGCAGGATGAGGACGGCACCCCGCTGGCGCGGCTGGAACTGCACGAGCCGGTGAACGAGGACCCTGCCTTTACCTTCTATTTCGACGCTGGTGCGTTGCCCGCCTCGGTCAAGGTCATGGGCCGCGACAACAACGGCAACCGCATTCGCGGTGTCCTGAGCGAGGGCGAACTGAACTGATGCTGACCCGCCGTTCCGCCCTTGGCCTGCTGGCAAGTCTGCCGCTGGCCCCGCGTGCCTTTGCCCAGCCCCGTCTCAGCTATGACCTGACCGCCAAGCCGCTGGCCGATGGAATATGGATGGTCGAAGGGGCGACCGATTACTTCTCGATGGAAAACGGCGGTGCCATCGTCAACATCACCCTGATGAAGGGCGATAGCGGGCTGATCCTTGTCGATACCGGGTCATCCCGCCGCTATGGCGAGGCGCTGAACACGCTGGCGCGCAGCCTGGATATTCGCGGTATTTCCACCGTGGTGAACACCCATCACCACCCGGACCATTTCTTTGGCAACCAGGTCTTTGCCGACAGGCCAATTCATGCGCTGGGCGGCACCCGGCAGGCGGCCCTGGACGAGGGCGACGCCTTTGCGGACAACATGTACCGGCTTCTGGGGGACTGGATGCGCGGGACCGAAGTGGTGCCGCCCAGCGACGTGATCGCGGGTGGCGATCTGACGCTGGACGGGCGCGATTTCCTGGCCCTGCCGCTGGGCGGGCACACCAGTGCGGATCTGGCCCTGATGGATCGCCGCAGCGGCACGTTGGTGGCCGGGGATCTTGTCTTTTACAACCGCGCGCCCACGACGCCCAGCGCCGATCTGCCGCGCTGGCAACAGGCGCTGGACGCGTTGCAGGCGGCAAAGCCCGCGCTGGTCATTCCCGGTCATGGCCCGGCGGACCCGACCGGGGACTCGATCACCCAGACCCGCGACTACCTCTCTTGGCTGGACCGCACCCTGCGGGAAGGTGCCCGCGCGGGCTTGGACATGGTGGAGCTGATGGAAACGCCCCTGCCAGACCGCTTTGCCGGGATGGGCGCGCAGCCGCAGGAATACCAGCGGTCGGTCGCGCATCTCTTTCCCGGGATCGAGCGCGAGGAACTGCCGCGCGGCAACTGATCGGACGGTGTAGGATGGGTTTTCCAAACCCATCGCCGCGCTCAGTCGACATCCACGGCCACCGGGTCGACAGGCTCCAGAGTGCCGCCGATGTCCAGCCAGCCATCGGTCCCCAGTCGGAACCAGTAGACGCGGGAGTACCCCATCGCCGCGATCCGCTGCGCTGCGTTCCAGCTCATCCAGCAATCCGCCACGCAATAGACCAGCAGCGCCCGCGCCCGGTCGCCCGCCGTCATCCGTGTGAGGTTGTCCTCCAGGTAGCGCTGCATGATGTCGGACAGCCGCCCGCGCCCCACTTCGGGCAGCCAGACCGCGCCGGGCAGCGACAGCCGCTGTTCCGATACCAGCCAGGTCCCTTCCAGCTCGTCAAAGCGTGACTGCTGTGCGGCAAAGACATCCAGCGCCAGCGCACCCTCCGCCAGCAATGCCCGCGCCTCCTGAGGCGTGACCAGCACGGCGGGCGCGGGAATGTCATCCGGCGTCGGCGCTCGCTGGCGGCCGATGCGATAGCCGGTTTCCGGATCGAACAGCTCGGGCCGGCGGGCCTGATGTTCGGCGTAAGGGGCGGCGGCAAGGGGGGCTGCGCAGATCAGGGCCAGCAGGAAAAACAGGCGTTTCATGGTGACAGGATAGGCCGGTCGCCGCCGCTGCGAAACCCGCCCTTGCCATCCGCGTCCCGAGACGGGAAAACAGCCGCGCGCCCCGGCGTGCACAGGCATTTGACAAGGCAAGGATAGTGAAGATGGCCCCCAAATTCGGCACAAGCGGCCTGCGCGGCCTGGTGGTGGAGCTGACAGAGGAGCTGGTGCGCGATTACGTCACCGCTTTTCTCTGCGCCTGCCCCTACGGGGACGCCGTGCACGTCGGTCGTGACCTGCGCCCCTCCTCGCCGCAGATCGCGGAATGGGTTATCGCCGCCGTGCGCGATGCGGGCGTCGATGCGGTCGACTGCGGCGTGGTGCCGACGCCCGCGCTGGCGTTGTCATCGCTGGAGGCCGGGGCCGGCGCCGTCATGGTCACCGGCAGCCACATCCCCGCCGACCGCAACGGGCTGAAGTTCTACGTCCCCACCGGGGAAATCTCGAAGGAGGACGAGGTCCGTATCAACGCGGCGCTTGGCCAGGGGGCCAAGGTGGCGGAAAAAGGCATGGCGACCAGGGCCGACGCCCGCGCCGCCTATGTCGCCCGCTACACCCAGGCCTTTGGCCGCGAGGCGCTGGCGGGCCTGCGCGTCGGCGTCTACCAGCACAGTTCGGTCGCCCGCGACATCATGGTCGAGGTGGTCGAGGCGCTGGGCGCCACCGCGCTTCCCATCGCGCGCTCGGACACGTTCATTCCCGTCGACACCGAGGCACTGGACCCGGAGACCAGGAAACTCTTCGCTGGCTGGTTCGCAGATCATCGCCTGGATGTCCTCATCTCCACCGATGGCGATGCCGACCGGCCGATGCTGGTGGATGACGCGCAACAGGTGGTGCCGGGCGATGTGCTGGGCGCCATGACCGCCCGCGCGCTGGGCGCCCGGGTGATCTGCACGCCGGTCTCGTCGAACACGATGATCGAGGCGGAGGGCGGCTTTGCCTTCGACGCCATCCACCGCACGAAGATCGGCTCGCCCTTCGTCATCGCCGCGATGGAAGAGGCGCTGCGGGACAACCCCGCCGCCCGCGTCGTGGGTTACGAGGCCAACGGCGGCTTCCTGCTGGGGTTCGAGGCGGATGGCCCTGCGGGCAGGCTGGCCCCGCTGATGACCCGCGATTGCCTGCTGCCGATCCTGGCCCCGCTGGGCGCCGCCCGCGCCGCGGACAAACCGCTGTCCGCCCTGCTGGACGCCTTGCCGCCGCGCTTCACCGCCGCCGACCGTATTCAGGGGATCGAATCGGAAATCTCGAAGGCCTTTATCGCGTCGCTTTCAGGCGATGCCGCCGCGCGCGCCGCTTTCTTTGCGGACACAGGTGAGATTGCGGAGGTGGACGAAACAGACGGGTTGCGTGTCACCTTTGCCACTGGAGACGTGGTCCACCTGCGCCCCTCCGGCAACGCGCCCGAATTCCGCTGCTATGCCGAGGCGAGCACACGCGAGACTGCCTCGGCGCTGGTGGAGAGCTACCTGGCGAAACTGGGCGAGACGCTCTCTGCCTGAGCGACCGCCCGGACCGGACCGTCGCAGGGGTATTTTTGCCAAGAAGAAGCATGATCCGGTGTTTCTTCTTGGTCTCAAATACCCAATCCGACCGTGACGCCTTTGCGCGGCCGGGACCTCAAGCCCCCTTGGTCAGGGCATCGACGGCTGCCAGCCCCTTGAGCAGGCGGGTGAGGTCGTCGACCGGGACCATGTTCGGCCCGTCGCTGGGGGCATTGTCGGGGTCTTCATGCGTTTCGATGAAGACCGCCGCGCAGCCCACGGCGACTGCGGCGCGGGCCAGTGGTTCGACGAATTGGCGCTGGCCGCCCGAAGAGGTGCCTTGCCCGCCCGGCAACTGCACGGAATGGGTGGCGTCGAAGACCACGGGGTAGCCGGTTTCGGCCATGATCGGCAGCGACCGCATGTCCGAGACCAGCATGTTGTAGCCAAAGCTGGCGCCGCGCTCGCAGAGCAGGATATTCTCGTTCCCGGTCGACGCGATCTTGGCCGCGACGTTCGCCATGTCCCAGGGGGCAAGGAACTGGCCCTTCTTGACGTTGATCGCGGCGCCGGTTTCGCCGGCGGCCAGCAGCAGGTCGGTCTGGCGCGACAGGAAGGCGGGGATCTGCAGCACGTCCACCGCCGAGGCCACCACCGAACATTGCTCCGGGCCGTGCACGTCGGTCAGCACCGGCACGCCGAACTCCTTGCGGATGGTGGACAGGACGCGCAGCCCCTCTTCCATGCCGATCCCGCGCTTGCCGGACAGGGACGAACGGTTGGCCTTGTCGTAGCTGGCCTTGAAGATCCAGTTCACGCCCGCCGTTTCTGCTGCCTCGGCGATGCGTTCCGCCAGCATCCGGGCGTGGTCCAGGCTCTCGATCTGGCAGGGGCCCGCGATCAGGGTGAAGGGGGCGGCGTTGGACACCGTGTAGGTGCCGATGGACACATCCGTCATGCGATGCCTTCCTTTGCAAGGACGCCCTCGATCCGGGCCACGTCCACGGGGTTGTTGAGTTCCCAGAACACCCGGCCACGCGCCTCGACCGGGACACAGGTCACAGGCACGCCGTTTTCGAGAAACCTCAGCTGTTCCAGGCCCTCGGCCTTTTCCAGCGGGCCCTCCTGCCACCCCATGTAAGCGGAGAGCGCCGCGGGGCGATAGGCGTAGACGCCGACATGGTGCCAGACCTCGGGCGGGCGCTCCAGCGAGGCCACGAAGGGCAGCACTTCTTTCGAGAAGTAGAGCGCGGTGCCATCGGCGCGCGCCACGGCAGTTGTGCCGCCGACGCGGCCGTTTTGGCGGTCGGTGACGAAGTTGGCCAGTGTCTCGGCATCGCAGCGCAGGATCGGCGTTGCCATCTGCACGGCAGAGTCCTGCATGCGGTCGATCAGCGCATCGACGAACCAGGGCGGGGTGAGCGGTGCATCGCCCTGCAGGTTCACCACGCAGTCAGGGGCTTGCGACAGTTGCGCCAGGCCCTCGGCACAGCGTTCGGTGCCGTTGCGGGCGGTTTCAGAGGTCATCAGCACCTCGGCGCCGAACCCGCGCGCGGCCTCGGCGATGCGGGCGTCATCGGTCAGCACATAGACCGCATCGGCGCCCTTGACCGACTGCGCCGCTTCCCAGCTGCGCTGGATCAGCGATTTTGCCTGGCCCGTCGCGCCCTTGAGTTCGACCAGCGGCTTGCCGGGGTAGCGGGTCGAGGCATAGCGGGCGGGGATGAAGATGACCGCGCTCATGCGACACCTGCCCGCAGCGCGTCATGGATGTGCAGGAGACCGACCAGGGTTTCGCCCTCGGTGACCAGAAGCACGGTGCGTTTCGTCGTGTTCATGATGCCCAATGCCTCGATCAGGAGCGTGTCGGGGGCGGTGACCAGCGGTCCGCGCGTCGCGACCTCGCCGGCACGGCGCTCCATCAGCCCCTCCATGTTGCGGCGCAGGTCGCCGTCGGTGATGATGCCGGTCAGGCGTTCGTGCTCGACCAGGGCCGCGACGCCGAATCCCTTCTGGCTCATGACCAGCAGCGTCTCGGACATCGGCGTATCGGCGCCAACGACGGGCAGCTCCTCGCCCCGGTGCATCACGGCGGAGACCCGCAGCAGTTGCGCCCCCAGCGTGCCGCCCGGATGAAAGGCGGCAAAGCTGGTCCGGTCGAAGCCGCGATGCTGCATCATCGCCACCGCAAGCGCATCGCCCAGGGCCATCGCCATCGTCGTGGACGTGGTGGGCGCCATGCCGATGGCGCAGGCCTCGGGCGCGTCGGGCATCAGCAGGACGTGATCGGCGGCGCGGGCCAGGGTGCTGTCCGCCCCCTTCGTCATGGCCACCAGCGGCACCGAGAAGCGCGCGCAATGGGCGATCATGTCGGCCAGTTCCCTGGTCTCGCCGGAATTGGAAATCAGGATCACCGCGTCGGCCGGCGTGATCATGCCCAGGTCGCCGTGGCTGGCCTCGCCCGGATGGACGCCCTGCGCGGGCGTGCCGGTCGAGGCGAAGGTGGCGGCGATCTTGTTGGCGACATGGCCGGACTTGCCCATGCCAGAGACGATCACGCGCCCCTGCACCTGCAACAGCCGCGCCACGACGGCATCGAAACTCTCTGGCAGTTCATCGCCCAGGCGCGCCAGCGCCGCGCTTTCGGTGGCAAGGACGGTGCGGGCGACCGCGGAGGGGCTGTCTGTCATGCGGCTCTGCTCGGGTAACATTCTGCCGCCTGCCTTAGCGGCTCTGCGAAAGCTTGTCCAATCGCGCAACAGTTTGCCGCTCTGCAAGGGGTCCGCGTTGACATTTCCCCGGACTCGCCCGCATGACGGCGGCATTGGATACCAGGCTAGGGATCGCCAAAATGAAGATTGCCATGATCGGAACGGGCTACGTCGGCCTCGTCTCCGGAGTTTGCTTTTCGGATTTCGGTCACGAAGTTGTTTGTGTCGACAAGGACCCCCGCAAGATCGAGATGCTGGAGCGCGGAGAGGTCCCGATTTACGAGCCGGGGCTGGACGTGCTGATGCACAAGAACGTCGAGGCCGGGCGGCTCAGCTTTACCCTGGACCTGGCCAGCGCAATTGATGGCGCCGACGCGGTCTTTATCGCCGTGGGCACCCCGACGCGCCGGGGCGATGGCCACGCCGATCTGACCTACGTCATGGCCGCGGCCGAGGAAATCGCGAAGGCTGCCAAGGACTACGTGGTGATCGTGACCAAGTCGACCGTGCCCGTTGGCACCAACCGCAAGGTCAAGGAAACGGTCGCCGCCGCCAACCCGGCGCTTGATTTCGACGTCGCCTCGAACCCCGAGTTCCTGCGTGAAGGCGCCGCGATCGACGATTTCATGAAGCCCGACCGCGTGGTCGTGGGCGTGGAAACCGACCGCGCCGCCGCCGTGATGGCCGAGATCTACCGCCCGCTCTACCTGCGTGATTTCCCCATCGTCACCACCGACCTGGAATCGGCGGAGATGATCAAATACGCGGCCAATGCCTTCCTCGCGACCAAGATCACCTTCATCAACGAGATCGCGGCACTGTGCGAAAAGGTCGGCGCCGACGTGAAATCGGTGTCCAAGGGCATGGGCATGGACGGCCGCATCGGCAACAAGTTCCTGCACGCCGGTCCGGGTTACGGCGGTAGCTGTTTCCCCAAGGATACCAAGGCACTGGCCCGCATCGGGCAGGAACACGCCTCGCCCATCTCGATCGTCGAGACGGTCATCAAGGTCAACGAGGACGTCAAGCGCCGCATGCTCGACAAGCTGAGCGACCTTTGCGATGGCCGGTTCAACGGCAAGACGGTCGCCGTGCTGGGCGTGACCTTCAAGCCCAACACCGACGACATGCGCGATGCGCCCTCGCTGACCATCGTGCCTGCCCTTGTGGGCGGCGGCGCCAAGGTCCGGGTGGTCGATCCGCAGGGCAAGCGCGAAGGCGAACAGCTGCTGCCCGGCGTCAGCTGGATGGATGACCCCTATGCCGCCGCCGAAGGCGCCGACCTGCTGGTGATCCTGACCGAGTGGAACGAGTTCCGCGCGCTGGACCTGTCGCGCATCGCAGGCAGCATGGCGCAGGCCCGCATGGCCGATCTGCGCAACATCTATGCCCCTGCCGACGCAGAGGCCGCCGGTTTCACCGGATATGAGAGCATAGGGCGAGCTGGCTACGCTGGCTGATCCTTTCGATTGATCCTGAAACGCCGCCCTGTCCCGGGGTGGCGTTTCTTTATGCACGTCGCGGTTGTTTGGCGCCTGGCACTTGTTGCTTGTCGGCCACAGGCGCGGCGCCAAGGCGGGCCGGGTAGAGCTGCTCACACTGTGCATGGCTTTGCGCAACCCCGCCCGTCGACTACACTTTCCGAAAAAATGACAAGAGGCAGAGCAGGCATGGGAACGGGCTATCGCGGCACGTTCGTCATCTCCTGGGCGCAGACGGAAATCGACGGGGTGCGGGATGCGCCCGAACCGGCATTGCAGGTCGGGGCCGCATGGTCCTGGTCCGGAGAGCCGGTCCGGGTGGACGGTCCGGCGTCCCTCCTTCCGCTGGGCGAGAGGGCGGACCAGGGCGAAGACATCAGGCCACGCGCGGCGCGCATGGTGCGTCGGCTGGTGGGCGCAGCCCTGGCGGCGGAACGTCCCCGAAGGGCCGACCTGCGCGAGGCCGGGCAAGAGGCGCGCGGCGGCGACTCGACCTTTGTCGTCACGGACGGGCGCAAGGGCTATACCGTGACGCTGATCCCGGTGGGGCCACATGTGCCGCCCTTGTTGATGTGCCTGGATGAACTGCCGCCCGCCGGTGTCGATCTCTGGGTGGTGCACCATGTCCGGTCGGCGCAGACGCTGGCCGCCAGGTCCGACCCGGGCGGCGTGATCTGTTTCACGCCCAGGACACGCATCCTGACGCCGCGCGGGCCTGTGCCGGTCGGCCTGCTGTGCGAAGGCGACCTGGTGCAGACCAAGGACAGCGGTGCCCAGCCGATCTGCTGGATCGGCAGCCGCCGGATGTCCGGTGCCCGTCTTTTTGCCATGCCTGCGCTGCGCCCGATCCGGTTGCGGACCGGCGCGCTGGGGCTGGGTCAGCCCAACAGCGATATCCTGGTCTCTCCGGATCACCGCATGGTGGTGCGCGGTGCGCCCGCGCAGGCGCTGTTCAACACGCCCGAGGTGCTGGTAACGGCGCGGGACTTGGTCGATTGCAAGGGTGTGGTGCAGGACAGCACCGTCAAGGAGGTGACCTATGTCCACCTTCTCCTGCCCCGGCACGAGGTGCTCTTTGCCGATGGGGTCGAGACCGAGAGCTTTCACCCGGCGAACACGGCGCTCACCTCGTTGGATGCCGAGGACCGCAAGCGCCTGTTGCGGACCCTGCCGGGCGTGGCTTCGAACCCGCAGGGCTATGGCGCCTATGCGCGGCGCAACCTCTCGGCCTCCGAGGCGGCGATCCTGATGCACGAGGCGGCCTGAGACGGTCCGCGTGACCCCGTACCGGGCTTGGCCCGGGACCTCGGGCCGCTAGGCTACGCCCGTTGCCCTGGCGCGCTCACTCGCGGATCTCTTCCAGTCCCACGCCCCAAAGCGCGGTCTTGTCGACCCAGCCGCGATAGCCGTCGGCGGTCAGGCGGCACCAGTCCGGCCCGCAATCGCCCAGCCGCGCGATCACCCCCAGTTCCAGCCGGGCCACCACCACGCTGTCCGGGTCGGGACGGCGGTAGAGGCTCAGCATGTCCTGTTCCACGATCACCGTGCGGGCGCCCGACAACAAAGAGTAATGCACCCAGCCGCCGGCGCCGTCCCGGTCGCGGACCCGGCGCCAGTGGCCGTGTTCGGCGGTGATTTCCAGCGGCATTCCGCGCCGCTTGTAGACCCAGTCGATCCGGTGCGTCAGCGAAGGCCCCCGACGGACATTGCCCTCGGACGCCTTGAGCGAGACGAAACGCGGCAGCGGCAGGTTCGTCACCGGCCCCCGGTCTTGCCCCGCCGTGCCGGGACCGGCCAGAATCAGCAGCGCCACCGCGGCGGCGATCGCTTGTTTGAACATGGTTTTCAGGTCCTGCTCAGTTTTTCCGGCGGGGTTCTTGTGCCCCGTCCTTTCCTGTCGCAGTCTACCGCCCGTGGGACCCGCAGGGGAAGTTTGGGGAGAGGCTGAATGCCATCAAAACGTCTGAGTGTTGTCGTGACGCGACGCTTGCCCGAAGTGGTCGAGACACGGCTCACCGAGTTGTTCAACGCGAAACTGCGTGCCGATGACACGCCGATGACCCGTGGCGAACTGATCGACGCGGTGCAGGAGGCCGACGTGCTGGTGCCCACGCTGACCGACCGGATCGACGCCGGGCTGATCGGCCAGGCCGGTGAACGGCTGAAACTGATCGCCAATTTCGGTGCGGGCTTCGATCACATCGACGTCTCCACCGCGCGGTCGCGCGGCATCCTCGTGTCGAACACGCCGGGTGTGGTGACGGAGGACACCGCCGACATGGTCATGGCGCTGATGCTGGGTGTGACCCGGCGCATCCAGGAGGGTCTGACCGTCATGCAGGGCGGCGACTGGGCTGGCTGGGCGCCCACCGCTTTGCTGGGCCAGCGCCTGGGCGGGCGCCGCCTGGGCATCCTGGGCATGGGCCGCATCGGCCAGGCGGTCGCGCGGCGCGCCGCCGCCTTCGGGATGCAGGTGCATTACCACAACCGCCACCGCCTGCGCCCCGAGACCGAAGAGGCGCTGGAGGCCACCTATTGGGAAAGCCTCGACCAGATGGTGGCGCGGATGGACATGATCAGCGTGAACTGTCCGTCGACGCCCAGCACCTACCACCTGCTGAACGCCCGGCGCCTGCAACTGATGAAACCCAGCGCGGTGATCGTGAACACCTCGCGCGGGGAGGTCATCGACGAGAACGCGCTGACCCGGATGCTCAAGACCGGGCAACTGGCCGGTGCGGGGCTGGACGTCTACGAACATGGTATCCAGGGCAACCCCGAGCTGCGCAACATGCCCAACGTGATGATGCTGCCGCATATGGGATCGGCCACCGAAGAAGGGCGGATCGAGATGGGCGAAAAGGTCATCATCAACATCAAGACCTTCGACGATGGTCACCGTCCGCCGGACCAGGTCGTGCCCGCGATGCTGTAGGGCGCCCATCCGCCGCATGGACTTGGGGCGGCCCGCCGCGCATCAGGCGGGGGCGGATACCAATCGGAAAGGCCCCCGCCATGACCCAATGCGCGCTTTGCAAGGCCGAGGAGGCCACGCCCTTTGCGGTGGCCCCGCGACCCGATGAGGTGGCCCTTTGTGCGACCTGCCGCGCGGGTGTGGAAAACGGGCCCGAGGACGGCCCGCACTGGCAATGCCTGAACGAGGCGATCTGGAGCACGGAACCCGCCGAACAGGTCCTGGCCTGGCGGCTGCTGAACCGGCTGAACGCGGCCTGGGCGCGGGACCTGCTGGACATCGCCTACCTTGAACCCGATGTGCTGGACTGGGCGCAGGCCGAGGCCGCGCCTGCCGAGAGTGTCGTTCACCGCGACTGCAACGGTGCGGTCCTGTCGGACGGGGACACGGTGACGCTGATCAAGGCGCTGCCGGTCAAGGGCGCCGGGTTCACCGCCAAGCAGGGGACGGCGGTGCGCAAGATCTCGCTGGAGCCGGACAACGCAGACCATATCTCGGGCCGGGTCGAAGGACAGCGGATCGTGATCCTGACGAAGTACGTCAAGAAGGCCTAAGATTGCTCACCCGCACATCAGGCCTATCCCCGACTCGTTTCTGCTGATTGACTGCCGGTTAGTAGACGCAACCAGGGAGTGTGTATGATGAGGATTGCGCAGATAGCCACGCTGTTGATGCTGACGGCGGGCGCGGGGCTGGCACAGCAAAGCACGGATACCGTCGCCCCCGAGGCGGCCACGGTGGATGGCGGCGGCTTTGCCGCCTTGTCGCCAGAGGTCGCCGCAGCGCTGGAGGCCAAGGAGGCCGGTCAACCGGTCAAGGCGCAGACATGGATGGTGGCGGCAGCCAACCCGCATGCGGTGCAGGCCGGGGCCGAGGTGCTGCGCGCCGGCGGCACGGCGGCGGATGCCATGATCGCCGTGCAGACCGTGCTGGGGCTGGTCGAGCCGCAAAGCTCGGGCATCGGCGGCGGGGCCTTTCTCGTCTGGCACGACGGCGAAACGGGCGAGATCACCACGCTGGACGGGCGCGAAACCGCACCTTTCGCGGCCACACCCACCCTGTTCCAGACGGCGGATGGCGAGCCGATGGGATTCTGGAACGCGGTGATCGGGGGCCGTTCTGTCGGCGTGCCGGGCACGCCCGCGCTGATGCAGGCCGCGCATGAGAAATGGGGCAAGTCCGACTGGGCCGGGCTGTTCGATGCGGCCACGCGGCTGGCGGACGAGGGGTTCGAGGTCTCTCCCCGTCTCAGCCAGCTGGTGCTGGCCAATGTCCCCGCGCTGACCCGCTACGAGCCTTCCGCCAACTACTTCCTGCCGGACGGCATGCCGCCCGTGGCCGGGACCGTGCTGAAGAACCCGGATTATGCCAATGTCATGCGGCGCATGGCCAGCGAAGGCGCGCAGGTGATCTATCAGGGCGAGATCGCGCAGGACATCGTCGACACGGTGCGCGGGTTCGAGCCCAACCCCGGCGTGATGAGCCTTGCCGACCTCGCCGCCTACGAGGTCAAGGAACGCCCGGCGGTCTGTGCGCCGTTCCGGGGGCTGGAAGTCTGCGGTATGGGCCCGCCCTCGTCCGGTGCGCTGACCGTGGGGCAGATCCTGGGGATGCTGGATGCCTCTGATCCAGGTGCCGCGGATGATCCGCAGACCTGGCGCAAGATCGGCGATGCCTCGCGTCTCGCCTTTGCCGATCGGGGCCGCTACATGGCGGACAGCGATTTTGTCCCGATGCCGACCGACGGGCTGGTCGATCCGGCTTACCTGGGCGAACGCGCGCGCCTGCTGGAAGGCGACGATGCCCTTCCGGAAGTGGCGCCGGGGATGCCGGCCTGGGATCACGCGATGCTCTGGGCCGATGACGAGAGTATCGAGTTCCCCTCGACCTCGCATATCTCGATCGTCGATCAGTACGGCAACGCGCTGTCGATGACGACGACCATCGAGAACGGCTTTGGCTCGCGCCTGATGACCAACGGCTTCCTGCTGAACAACGAGCTGACGGATTTCTCGTTCCGCTCGCACCAGGACGGGGTGCCCATCGCCAACGCGGTGGCGCCGGGCAAACGGCCGCGGTCGTCGATGTCGCCCACCATCGTGCGCGAAGAGGGCAAGCCGGTGCTGGTGATCGGATCACCCGGCGGGTCGCGGATCATTGGCTATGTCGCGCAGGCGATCATCGCGCATGTGGACTGGGGCATGGATGTGCAGCAGGCGGTGGCCATGCCGCATGGCGTCAACCGTTTCGGCACCTTCGACCTGGAGGCCGGAACGCCGATGGCCGACATGGCGACCGCCCTGGCAGAGATGGGGTTCAACACCGATGTGCGTGATTTGAATTCCGGCCTGCATGCCATCGCCATCGGGGCGGAGGGTCTGCAGGGTGGCGCTGATCCGCGCCGCGAGGGGATCGCGCTGGGCGAGTGACGCCGCTCAGCCGGACAGGCGCAGGCAAGCCCCCCGGTGGCGGGACTTGTCTGCGTACATCCGCGCATCCGCCCTTTTCAGCAGCATGTCCACGTCGCTGCCGTCATGCGGGGCCGTGGCCCGGCCAAAGGCGGCGTCGATGCCGGGCAGGACGATATCCGTACCGCCCGGCCGTTCCAATGTCATCGGCCGGGCCAATGCCGCGCGCAGGTCGTTGACACAGGTCAGCATCGCCCGCTGGGTTGTGTCCGGGCGCCAGATGCCGAATTCATCGCCGCCCAGCCGGGCGGCGCTGGCGTCGTTGCGCAGGGTTTCGCGCAGCCGTCGGGCGACCCGGCTCAGGACCTCATCGCCGGCGCAATGGCCGTACTGGTCGTTGATCGGCTTGAATCCGTTGAGGTCGATGTAGATCAGCCCGACAGTGCCCTGAGGACTGGCCAGCAGCCGCTGTCCTTCTTCACGGAAACTGCGGGCGTTCATCAGGCCGGTCAGCGGATCGGTCATGGCAAGGCTGGACAGCCGCCGCGCCGTATGGCGCAGCCTGTCGCGTTCCTCTTCCGTCTGACTCAACCGGCGGCGCGTGCTGTCCTGCTGGCGTTCCAGCGAAGTGAGCCGTGCGGCAAAAAGGTTGGATGGGTCGGATTTCAGCATTACCAAGGGATTTTCCATGCCGGGCAGGGGATCGATCCGCCAGGCCTGGAATGTCATCGGTTCCTCGGTAAAGGTCAGACGCAGCGGAATCCCGCGCGAGGTGGAAATCGCCTGTTTCAGCCCCTTTGTCATGGTGCCGGCATCTTCGCGGGCCAGGCTGGCCAGTTGCAGGCCGACCTGCAGCCCGGGAAGGTCGCGCGCGTGGCGGTTGGCCAGAAGGACGGTCCACTGGTCATCCAGCAGCATCATCGCGCGAGGAGCACGCTCGATTGCCTGGCCGATAGCACCCAGGGCCGCGTCCAGCACGGCGTCGGTCACGGTCATCCCGCTGCCCGGCTCCGGGACAGGGTGAAGCCCTGACCCCGGTCCTGGCTGTTTGCGCGCAAAAGACCCTTCATGCGAAAAACTCGTAGATGTCGCCATCCTCGCTCCGGACCAGGTGGACCGTGACATGGCAACGGGAATGTCCCATCGACAGTGCCTCGTCGATCTCGACCGAGGCATAGCCATTCGCTTCGGCAGCGATGCGGCCAAAAACGTTGGTGGTCATCATGCACAACGAGGGCCTGCCCTCGACCCGCTTGCCAAAGGGGCAACTGGAGGCGGTGAATACCAGTTTGTCCGGCCCTGCCTCGACCAGTTCGAAATGCCCGCCGATCTTTTGCTTGAGATCACACAGGATGCGGCCGATTTCGACCGGTTCACCAGGCAGTGCGCCGTCATCATCACGGTAGCGGTCGGCAATGCTGCGGCCCATGTCGTCGCCGACACGCGCGACAAAGGCCGAAGCCTCATCCATGCCCACGACTTCCTGAAGGGTGCCGGACAAGGCCCCGACGATATCCGCGAAGAAACCCTTGGGATTGAGGTCGTCGATGTCGGACTTCGGGGGCGTCGGGGCCATCGGGGCCTCCAGCAAACGAATAAACTCGGTTAACAGAACATCAAAAAGGTTAAAATGCAGTAAATCTTTAACCTGGGTTCACGCGCTCACGGACTCGTCAACTCGCTCATTTGGGGGGGGCTCCGCCGGCGAATGGGACGTCGACGGAGCACGGGGCCTGGGTCAGCCCATTTCCTTGTAGGATATTTCGCGCGTGTCGGCGCCCGGTCCCATCTTGGAGCGGCGCACCATGAGCCGGTTCAGCGCCTGGATATAGGCACGCACGGAGGCGACGACTGTATCGGTGTCCGCAGACTGGCCGGTGGCGATGATGCCGTCCTCTTCAAGCCGCACGGAAACGGTGGCCTGGGCGTCGGTGCCCTCGGTCACGGCGTGCACCTGATAGAGCTGCAGCCGCGCCTTGTTGGGGTGCAGTTCGCGCACGGCCTTGAAACAGGCATCCACGGGGCCGTCGCCGTGGCAGGTTGCGCTCTGGTCCTGGCCATCGACTTCCATTTCAAGCTGCGCCTCGGCCGGACCGCCGGTGCCGCAGACCACCCGCAGGTTCACCAGTTCAAGGCGGTTCGAATCGCCGTCGGTGGTTGCGGTGACAAGCGCCAGAATGTCGTCGTCAAAGACCTCTTTCTTGCGGTCGGCAAGATCCTTGAACCGCACGAAGATGTCCTTGAGCTGGTTGTCCCCGACCTCGACACCAAGGTCCTTGAGCTTGGCCCGCAGCGCGGCGCGGCCCGAATGCTTGCCCAGCGGCAAGGAGGTGCCCGCGATGCCCACGTCCTCGGGGCGCATGATCTCGAAGGTCTCGGCGTTCTTCAGCATCCCGTCCTGGTGGATGCCGCTTTCGTGGGCAAAGGCGTTCTTGCCGACGATGGCCTTGTTGAACTGTACCGGGAAGCCCGACACCGTCGAGACGCGGCGCGAGATATGCATGATCTTCTTGGTGTCGATCTCGGTGTAGTAGGGCATGATGTCGCCCCGCACCTTGAGCGCCATGACCACCTCTTCGAGGGCCGTGTTGCCCGCTCTTTCGCCAAGGCCGTTGATGGTGCATTCGATCTGGCGTGCGCCACCCGCGACGGCGGCAAGGGCGTTCGCCGTCGCCATGCCAAGGTCGTTGTGGCAATGGGTGGCAAAGACCACCTCGTCACCGCCGGGCACGGTTTCGATCAGCTTGCGGATCAGGTCGGCGCTTTCGACCGGGGCGGTATAGCCCACCGTGTCGGGAATGTTGATCGTGGTGGCGCCCGCCTTGATGGCGATCTCGACCACGCGGCAGAGGTAATCCCATTCCGTCCGGGTCGCATCCATCGGCGACCATTGCACGTTGTCGCAGAGGTTGCGGGCGTGGGTCACGGTCTCGTGGATGCGCTCGGCCATCTCGTCCATCGTGAGGTTCGGAATGGCGCGGTGCAGCGGCGAGGTGCCGATGAAGGTGTGGATGCGCGGCCGTGCGGATTTCTTGACGGCCTCCCAGCAGCGGTCGATGTCGGGCAGCTGCGCGCGGGCAAGGCCGCAGATCACGGCCTGTTTGGACCGTTGGGCGATTTCGGAAACGGCGCGAAAGTCGCCTTCGGAGGCGATCGGAAAACCGGCCTCGATGATGTCGACGCCCATGTCATCGAGCAGCTCTGCGATCTCGAGCTTTTCGTCATGGGTCATGGTGGCGCCGGGCGATTGTTCGCCGTCGCGAAGGGTGGTGTCGAAGATGACGACGCGGTCTTTTTCGGTGCTCATGGTCTTTCCTCAGCTATGCGGGCGGGCCGCCGGGGCGGTCCGGACTGTCTTGGGGGGTGACCTGCGGGCACGCGCGCCGGGTCCGCGAAAGCGGAAGGATGACGGCCCCGGTTCTGGCCTGATGTGTCTGTCATCGGAAAGGTCCCAACTCGTGTGCGTGCAGGTCCCGGCGCGTCACACATCTCCTCTGAGCACGCGCGCCGAGGGGGCCACGCTCAGAGGCGAGTTAGCAGTAGACCGGCGCCAAGCGCAAAGACCGCCGAAAGGCGGGTCTGAGGGGCGTTATGGCGGGTCGTGATCATGACGGCCAATATACGGAGCAAATTCCAAATGAAAACCCGGTTTCGACGGGAAAATTCGACACTCTGAAAAACAACCTAAAGACGATTCGTCTATAAGTTTCGCTATTTAAAATAGAAGTCAAGAATTCACTTGAGGGGGATTTTCTTCAACACTGCACCCTCAAAAGTTGATTCCCCGGGTTTGGAGGCCCTCGTTATGAACAGAATTTTTCTATTGTTGTCAGCGCTATGCCTGTCGTCGCCAGCCGCGGCGCAACCGATCTACAGCGATGGCGTGACGCAATACGCCAGCGTTCAGTCCCAGCAATGGGTGAATTGCGCCAAGGAGGGCAAGGAATGCGAACCCGGGACCAGCGACCTGGTCATCACTCGTTACGGCATCAGCGAGGATTTCACCTTTTTCATCACCAAGGGTCTGGAAAAGGTTCCCTGCAAGAACTTCTGGGGCGACCCGTCGCGCGGGACAGACAAGGAATGCGCCTACATCCGCGAGAACCTGTTTGGTGTGCCGCCGGATGAAACCTTTGCCAAGGTCGCGGACGAAGGAAAGGATTTCAGCAATCCGAACGGGGAATTCCGCTGGGTCCGCTACGGCACCGGGGGCAAGTGGGCCTACACGCTGATTGGCGGATCAAACAGCCAGAAGATCGCCTGCACCAACGATTATTTCGGGTTCGATCCGGTTAAGGGCAGCGACAAGGTCTGCCAGATGGGTGATGCCTATACCCTGGGCTACGGCGACGTGATCGAATGCGCCACCGAGGACCGCGAATGCCAGATGAACGTGGGTGACGTCGTCATGGTCCGTTACGGGGCCGAGGATCGCTATGACATCCGGTTCGTCCACCACACCGGAAATGCCTTCCCCTGCGAGAACAACTTTTTCGGGGTCGACCCGATCCACACCGGCAAGCGCTGCTACTACCAGGCGCAAAAGCCCTTGTCGGTGAACACCGTCGGGCGCTGGGAAAAGGTGATTTCCTGCGATGGCAAGAACTGCCCGATCAGCCATGAAATTTCGGTCGGGACAACCAAGACCAACAGCTGGACCACGACCCAGCAATGGGGGATCACGGTCACGGAATCGATGGAAGCGGGGCTGACCATCCTGGGCACCGGGGTCAAGGCCTCGGCCTCGATCTCGCAGTCCTACGCGGCCTCGTTCGCCTTCACCTCGGCGCTGTCGAAATCGGTGACGCAGAACTACACCGCGACCTGCGATCCCAGCGGGGAATATTCCAGCCGCGCGTTGTGGCAATTCTCGACCGGGACCGGCGAGACATGCCTGGAATCCGGAACCTGTGACGGGGCGACCTTCACGGCGGAATATCTCTGTGTCGGTGACGCGCCCGGGGACTACGTGGGTCCGGCCTGCATCCCCGGATATTGCGCGGACGAACTGTGCACGGTCTGCACCTACGAAGACGCTGCGGCAGAGTGATGCCACGCGTTCCCGCCTGAAACCACGGGGCGCCCTTGGGCGCCCCGTTCGCCTGCAATGCTGCGTTTGCCTTGTGGCACACATCAGGCATACTTGCCCCGAGGCAAGATAATCGGGGCAGAGCCATGATAAGAATTCTGGCGGCACTGCTGGTGCTGTATGCAGGGGCCGCATCGGCGCAGGGCCGGGACTCGGCGCGCGTCTACGTCTTTGGCAACTCGCTGGTCCATCACCAGAGCGAGACATCGGACCATACCAACGTTCCCCACTGGATGAACCAGATGGCGAGGGCGGATGGGCGGTCGCTGGCTCTGGACGGGCAATGGGGGTTTCTCAGGAACTTTGCCGACAGCCTGCCGCCAACGGCGAACTGGTCCTTTCCGGGGGTGCAGGGCGCCTGGTCGCCGGGGCAGGGGCCGTTCCGCGACGGGCGCTACGACGCGGTAATCGCGACGCCCGCGAACTTTATCCAGTACCAGTTGCCCGACGTGCCCTATGACGGCGACAATCCGGATGGGGAAAGCCCGCTGGGCGCCTTGCAGCGGATCTTTGACTGGGTCGAGGTCAACAGCCCGGGCACGCGGCTGTTTGTCTACGAGGGCTGGTCGGACATGGCCAGTTTCTCGCGCAACTTCCCGCCCTCGAACCGGCAGTTGCGCCGGTATCACGATTTCAACGCGGGCGAATACCACCAGTGGTATCGCGACCTGCTGAACGTGATGTCCGTCACCCGTCCCGACACGCAGGTCGAGGTGATCCCGGTGGCCTCGATCCTGGCCGGGTTCTTTCAGCGGGGCGGCCTGCTGGAGGGGCTGCCGGCAGAGGCGCTTTATACCGATAACGCGCCGCACGGGACGCCGACGCTCTACATGCTGGCGGCGATGGTCACCTATGCCTGGATCTACGACGCGCCGCCGCCGGAGGGGTTCTTGCCCCCCGCGACGCTGCATCCGGACGTGGTGGCCAACTATGCCCAACTGGCAGAGGCGATCTGGCAACAGGTGCCGCAGCGCGAGGCCACGGCCCCCGCGCCCGGCGATCCGCCGACAGAGGAGGCCCGTGCGCCGGACCTGCCCGAACGCCAGCCGATTTCGCTGCCGCCGCGTGGTGTCAGGCCCCAGGGTGCCCCGGCGCTGGGGATTGGCCTGAACGGCATTTCCGACTGGTCGACCCAGCATCCCTTTCTCGACCTGATGAAATCCTCGCGCGGCTGGGTCGGCAACATCGGTGACCGATGGGGCGCCGTCAGCACCGAGGAGTTGCGCGCCGGCGGTCATCTGGACGAGGACGACTGGCCCTTGCGGATGCCCGAAGGGGTCGACGCCATCGAAACCGTGATCCTGACGAACCAGCCCAGGGACGCGGTGTCCCTGCGCGGTGACTATGTCCTGACCTATGACGGCAAGGCCGAGTTCAAGCTGGTCGGCCGGGCCCGGCGCGTTCGGAACGAGCCGGGCCGCATGACCTTCAGTTATGAACCGGGCGAGGGGCTGGTGGCGCTGTCGATCACCGCGATCGACCCCGCCGACCCGATCCGCAACATCGTCATCCTGCGCGAAGAGCACGAGGCGCTGTACCGCGCCGGGGCGTTGTTCAACCCGGATTTCCTGGCCCGGATCGAGGACGTGCGCGTGTTGCGCTTCATGGACTGGATGATCACCAACGGCTCTCCGGTGACGGGATGGGACACGCGGCCGACGATGGCAACGGCCAGCTGGTCGGAATGGGGGGTGCCGGTCGAGGTCATGGTGCGGCTGGCCAATCTTGTGGGTGCGGATGCCTGGTTCAACATGCCCCACCTGGCCGATGACGATTACGTCCGCCGCTTTGCCGAGATCGTCGAACGTGACCTTGATCCCCGCCTGAGGGCTTATGTCGAACTGTCCAACGAGGTCTGGAACCCCGGTTTCCCGCAGGCGGCCTGGGCGCGCGGCCAGGCAGAGGCGCTCTGGGGCGCGACGGACCAGGGATGGGCGCAATTCTACGGGCTGCGGGCAGCGCAGGTCATGGACATCTGGACCGAGGTTTTCGGCGAAAAAACTGATCGCCTGGTGCGGGTGGTGGCGACGCATACCGGCTGGCCCGGGCTGGAACAGGAGATCCTGCAGGCGCCCCTGGCCTTTCTGCGGCTGGGGCACATGCCGGTCGACAGTTTCGACGCCTACGCGGTGACCGGCTATTTCGGCTACGAGATGGGCGGCGAGGAAATGGCGCAGCGCATGGACGGCTGGCTGGATGCGGCCGCCGATCTTGCCCAGGACGCGGGCGCGGCCGAGGGCCTGCAGCGGGTCGCCCTGCGGGAATTCGTCAAGGATCGCCAGTTCGAGGCCGCCATCGCCCCCGTGGCCGAGGCGCTGGAGAAAGGGTCGTTGCGGCAGCTGGTCGAGGAGATCTTTCCCTATCACGCCGGGGTGGCCCGCAAGCATGACCTGCGGCTGATCATGTACGAGGGCGGCACGCACCTGGTGGGACATGGCGCGCGGGTCAATGACGAAAGGCTGACCGCCTTCTTCGAGGTGTTCAGCTATACACCCGAAATGGCGCGCCTGTACGAGATCCTCCTGGCCGGATGGGTCGATGCCGGTGGCGTGCTGTTCAACGCATTCGTGGACGTGGCGCCCTCGTCCATGTGGGGCAGCTGGGGCGCCCTGCGTTATCTCGAGGACGAGAACCCGCGCTGGGACATGCTGATGGCCTACAACGCCTCTGGCCCCAACGGCTGGGAAGCGCGGGACGAGGCCGCCTTTCTGAACGGTGTCAGGCTGCTGGGCGCCGAGGGCCGTATCCAGGGCACCGCGCAGGAAGACTATCTGACCGGCGGGCCGGGGGACGATGTTCTGGTCTCGGGTGGTGGCGCGGACGTGTTGAACGGGGGGCCTGGGCAGGATCGCGCGATCTTGACTGGAACGCGTGCAGGCTATGAGTTCACACGGGAAAACGGCACTGTTCTTGCGCGTGCCGACAGCGGCCCCGTTCGCATGGCAGGGATTGAAGAGGTGGTCTTTGACGCCGCCCCCGACACCGTGATCCCGCTGGCAGACCTGCTCCGCTGACAGCCATCGCCCGCGCCGCGATTGTCAAAACGCCTTTGAAGGGGCACACTCGGCCCGACGACATTTCGACAATCCGGCACAGGTTAAGGGGTAGATCACATGGCGGTTTCGACGGGGGCCATTCTTTTCACGGGAAATTTCACGGGACCGAACGGCGACGGAACGAGCAATCCGCACGAGCTGATTTCCTTCATCGCGGTCCATCCGATCCCGGCAGGTGAGGTCATCGTGCTGCACGCGCCGGAGGCGGGATCGGATTCGACGATCACCTTTACCGTCGGCCCGGCCGGGCTGGCGCCGCTGGACCGGGTCACGATCGCCGAAGGGGTAGGAGGGGCCCAGGGGGCGACTGCGCTGCTGGAGGATCCATCCGGCGGATCCGTTACCCCGGCGGCGGGCGACCTGTGGTCGATCACGGGGGCGGACAATATCATCGCCTCTTCCAACGGTCAGGCGATTGCCGCGATTTCCAACCGTGGCGCCTGGGACGTGAACTTTGCCGAAACCGGGCTGAGCCGGACGAATATCGACATCGCCATTGCCAATGACGATCCCAGCCCGGTGATCGACAATATCACCGCCGACAGTGGGGATGACGAGAACGCGCTGTTTGCCGGTACGGACATCGCCGATATCGACGACCCGGCTTTCTGGGTCCACACGGACGTGAACCAGGACTATGCGGCGCCGAATATCAGCGGCACCACCTTTGCCACGCAGGACGCCGGCATCACCTGTTTCCTGGCCGGGACCGGGATGGCGACCCCCGATGGCGCGCGCGCGGTCGAGGACCTGGCACCGGGTGACCTGTTGCGAACCCTGGACGGGCGCGATGTGCCGGTGCGCTGGGTCGGCAGGACCACCGTTTCGACCCGCTTCGGACCGGCCGAGCGGTTGATGCCGGTGCGCATCCGGGCCGGTGCGCTGGGCAATGGCCTGCCGTTGCGCGACTTGCTGTTGACCGCGGACCACGCGCTTTATCTGGATGGAATGCTGGTGAACGCCGGGGCGCTGGTGGATGGCGCGGGCATCGCGCAGGTGCCCCTGTCTCGGATGGGAGAGCGGTACACCGTCTACCATGTCGAGACCGAGGCGCATGAGGTCCTGCTGGCAGAGGGGGCGCCTGCCGAGAGCTATGTCGATTACGCGGGGCGGCGAAGCTTTGACAACTTTGCCGATTACATGGAGCGCTACGGGACAGAGCGGGTGATCCCGGAAATGGCCTGCGCGCGGATCTCGTCGCGGCGGCAGGTGCCGGAGAGGCTGCGCAAGCGTCTTGTGGCCTGAACCGGGCAAACGGGCGGGTGGATGAAACCCGCCTTACGCCTCGGGGCCCGTGGCCGGGGTCCGCAGGCGCTCGATCTCTTCGACCAGAACCTCGGCGCCCAGCGACGCGCGGAAATTCTCGACGATGTGCAGGCGTCCGGCCTCTGACAGGCGCATCAGCGCGTCCGGATCGCCGACCAGGCTGCGGATCGTGCGGGCCAGCATCCCGGGGTTCTTCGGCTCCACCAGGTAGCCGGTGGAGCCGTCGGTGATCAGTTCGGGCACCCCGCCCGCGTCGGTGCCGATGGTCGGAACACCCATCGACATGGCCTCCATGTAGGCGACGCCCAGGGGTTCGTGCCAACTGGCCAGGACGAACAGGTGCGACTCTTCCAGCTTGTCCTTGACCTCGCCCGCGTCGATGGCCCCCAAAAGCTTGACGTGATCCTGCAGGCGCAGCCGCTTCAGCGTCTCTTCCAGCTCGATCCGGTAGCCGGTGCCACCGTCGTCATCCTCTCCGGCGATCTCGACACGCACGTCGACGCCCTGGTCCAGTAGCTGGCGAGTGGCGGCCATCAGGTCCTGGTGCCCCTTGACCACGTTCAGGCGCCCGCAGGCGAATATGCGGATCGGGCGGCCGTGTTCGGGTGGCTGGTAGGGCGTGCGGCGCTGCAGTTTCTCGGTGTCCACACCCATCGGACGGATGATCCGGCGCTCCGGCAGCGATCCGGCCAGGGTCTCTTCGATCTCGGCCAGGATCTTGCGGGTGATGATGGTGGCAAAGCTGGCGTGCCGCCATTTCACCCGCTGGCCGGGGCCGTAATCCGACAGCGGCCCGTGCAGGGTCAGTGAATAGCGAGGCCCGCCCATCAGGTGCGCGAAACAGGCGATCAGGGCGACACGCCCGCAGGAATGGGCATGGATGTGATCCAGCCCGCGCGCCGCCGCCTCGCGCCGCAGCCGTTCGGCGGCGGCCATTGTGATCAGCGCGTCCCGGGCGAATCCCGGTCCCTCGCGCAGTATCCACAGGGGCAGGCCCCTTGTGCTCAGCTTGGCCAGCGCCACGGCGGCGGGCAGGGGATCGACATGGCCCAGGTAGGTGGTGCGCGCGATCGCCCGGTCGGACCAGTCGTGCGAAATCAGGCGGCGCGGCGGCTTGCGGGTCGAGAATACATGAACCTCATGGCCCATCGCCTCCAGCGCGCGGATTTCGCGCCAGAAAAAGATGTGCGTCTGTCCCGGGAATTGCGGGACGATGTACCCTATACGCAAGCCTTGCGTCACCTGATAATCCTATGGATGGCAGCCGCGCCTCTTGTGGGGCGTTCGTCGTTATCAAACCTAATCGATTCCATGCTTTGGCCACAGTTCCGCAGCAGTTTCCAGAGCAAGGCGAGGTGTATTTTTTTCATGTGTGGCCCCAGTGGTACGGGTGTGAGTGCGGGATATGGATACAACCATGCAGAGGCGGAACGCGGGCGTTTCGATCATTCTTCCGGCAAGCAACGAGGCAGCGCTGATCGGCGGCTGCCTCGAAGCATTGCTGGCCTCTGACGGGCCCGGCGATCACGGGGTCGAGGTCATCGTCGTGGCCAATGGCTGCCGCGACGACACGGCCGGACTCGCCCGGGCATTCGCCGCGCGCATGGCGGCGCGGGGCTGGAATCTGGAGGTGATCGAACGTCCGGCGGGCGGCAAGCCCGGTGCGCTGAATGCCGGGGACGCGGCGGCCAGCGGGGCGATCCGGATCTACCTGGACGCGGATGTGACCGTGACGCCGGACCTGTTGACCCAGTTGGTCACGGCGCTGGACGTGGATGCCCCGCGTTATGCCAGCGGCCGGGTCGAAATCGCCGCAGAGGGCGCGATCAGCCGGGCCTATGCGCGGATCTGGCGGCGTGTCCCCTTCATGCGGGACGTGGTCCCGGGTTGCGGCCTATTCGCGGTGAATGCGGCGGGCCGGGCCCGCTGGGGCGCCTTCCCCGAGATCATCTCGGACGACATCTATGTCCGGCTGCAATTCCGCCCGGGTGAACGCCAGGGCGTGCCGGCCCCCTATCGCTGGCCCATCGCCGAGGGTTGGCGCAACCTGGTCAAGGTGCGCAGGCGGCAGAACGCCGGCGTGGACGAGATTGCCGCGCTTTACCCGGGCTTGACCCGGAACGAGGACAAGCCAGGCTTTCCCCTGTCGGAAAAGCTGGGTCTCGCGCTGCGCGATCCGCTGGGCTTCGCGGTCTACGGGGGCGTCGCGCTGGCGGTAAGGTTGACTCCGCGTGCCAGGCAGGACTGGAGCCGTGGACGATGAGCGCGATGGACGCCTTCCGAAGCGGGTCCGTCACCGCGCGAGCGATGCGGTCGTCGCTGTTCACGCTGGGCAGTTTTGGCTTTGGCCAGGTGGTGCGGCTGGGATCGAACCTGATCCTGACCCGGTTGCTGTTCCCCGAGGCCTTTGGCCTGATGGCGCTGGTCATGGTCTTTCTCATGGGGCTGGGCCAGTTTTCGGACGTCGGCGTGACGCCGGCGATCATGCAGTCGAAACGCGGTGACGATCAGGACTTTCTGGACACCGCCTGGACGATACAGGTGGCACGGGGCATCGGCCTGTGGCTTGTGGCCTGCGGATTGGCCTGGCCGATGGCCTGGGTCTATGACCAGCCTTTGCTGACATACGTCCTGCCCGTTTCGGCGCTGACCCTGCTGATCACCGGGTTCAGGCCAACGCGGATGATCACCGCGAACCGACACCTGTTGATGGGCCGGGTCACTGTCCTGGACATGGCCACGCAACTGGCGGGCGTCGCCGTTGCCGTGGCCCTGGCCTGGTGGTGGGGCTCGGTCTGGGCGCTGGTGATCTCGGGCGTGATCGGCGCCCTGATCGAGGTGGTGCTGAACTGGCGCTACCTGCCCGGCCCGGCCAACCGCCTGCGCTGGGAAGGCACGGCTGCGCGCGAGCTGATTTCCTTCGGGAAATGGGTGTTCCTGGCCACGGTCTGCGGCTTTTTCTTTACCCAGGCCGACAAGATGCTGATCGGCAAGTTCATCGCGCTGGATGCCTTCGGTGTCTACAACATCGGGTTCTTCTGGGCCTCCTTCCCGCTGATGCTGGGAAATCTTCTGACTCACAAGATCCTGATCCCGGTCTACCGGGAAACCCCACCGACGGAAAGCCGCGAGAACTTCCTGAAACTGCGTAAGATGCGCTTTGCCGTGTCCATCGGCTTGATCGGCTTTGTCGGAATCTTTGCCCTGATGGGCGTTTGGCTGGTACAAACGTTGTATGATGCGCGTTACGCCGCCGCGGGGGCGGTAGCGGTGGTCCTGGCCTGTGCGCAGATCCCGATGCTGATCGTCATGACCTACGATCAGGCGGCGCTCGCGGCGGGGGACTCGCGCCGGTACTTCTACCTGGCGCTGGCCCGTGCGGTGCTGATGGTGGGCTGTATCCTGATCGGGCTGCAGGCGGCTGGGCTGATCGGGGCGCTT
The DNA here is from genome assembly GCF_900101505.1 of Antarctobacter albus. Classification (GTDB taxonomy): domain Bacteria; phylum Pseudomonadota; class Alphaproteobacteria; order Rhodobacterales; family Rhodobacteraceae; genus Antarctobacter; species Antarctobacter albus. The sequence goes on along the minus strand of NZ_FMZI01000006.1, from coordinate 298,792 downwards.
GTCGGGCAGGCGGCGGCCTTTACGCTGGCCTATCCGGTGGTGGTCTGGCTGGCGCGCCGCATGGGCGCCTGGGACGCGCTGCACGACGTCGTTTTTGCCTGTGCCGGGCTGTTTCTGGCAGGGCTCGCCATTTGGTTGAACTGGGGTCCGATTCTGCACCTGTCACAGCAGGGTGGATAAGGCCGGTGTCCCGAAAGGCGACAATTTCGAAAGGATTGGTTCATTGTCCAGACCCAGTTCAGGCTATCCGCCAGTCCGGCCCGGAATCGGGCGGACATGGGTGCGTTTTCCTAAAAATCGCCGCAATTCCCCGTCACCTGTGACACCGGGTGGCGGCGCATGTTTTTTCGAGGTCCGGCATGACGGGTGAGACGGCGCAGCAGTACGGTGAGACCGATATCGCCATCGTCGGCATGGCAGCCCACCTGCCGGGGGCCGCCGATATCTCCGAATACTGGCGCAACCTGCGTGACGGCGTTTCCTCGATCCGGCGCCTGTCCGAGGACGAGTTGCGCGAGGCGGGTGAAGACCCCGGGCTGATGCGTCACCGAGACTACGTGCCCTTTGCCGCCCCGCTGCAGGACTTTGCGCATTTCGACGCCGAGTTCTTTGGATTCAGTCCAAAGGAGGCGGCGATCATGGATCCTCAGCATCGCCAGTTCCTGGAGACCGCCTGGGAGGCGCTGGAAAACGCGGGCCACGTGCCGGACAGCTTTGACGGCCAGGTGGGTGTCTTTGCCGGCTGCGGGATGGGGTCGTATTTCTATTTCAACGTCTGTTCCAACCCGGATCTGGTGGACAACACCGGCATGTTCCTGTTGCGCCATACCGGGAACGACAAGGATTTCATGACAACGCGCCTCAGCCACGTGCTGGACCTGCACGGGCCGTCGATCAACCTGCAGACGGCCTGCAGCACCTCGCTGGTGGCGACGCATTACGCGGTGCAGGCGCTGCTCAACGACGAATGCGACATGGCCATCGCGGGCGGCGTGACCATCGAGCTGCCGCAGGGGCGCGGCTATCTCTACAAGGAAAACGAGATCCTCTCGCCCGACGGGCAGTGCCACGCCTTCGACCATCGTGCCAAGGGCACGGTCTTTGGCTCCGGTGCGGGCGTCGTGGTGCTGCGGCGACTGGCGGATGCGGTGGCAGATGGCGATCACATCTACGCGGTCATCAAGGGGTCGGCCGTCAACAACGACGGCGCGCAAAAGGCCGGATACCTGGCCCCCAGTGTCGAGGGACAGGCGAGCGCCGTGGCCGAGGCGCAGGCCTTTGCCGGGATCAGCGCCGATACCGTGGACTATGTCGAATGCCACGGCACCGGCACCTACCTGGGCGATCCCATCGAGGTCGCCGCCCTGACCGAGGCCTTTTCCGAAACGTCGAATGCCGTGGGCCACTGCCGCATCGGGTCGGTCAAGACCAACATCGGCCACCTGGACACGGCTGCCGGCGTGGCGAGCCTCATCAAGGCCGCGCTGGCGCTGCACAATCGGCAGATGCCGCCCTCGCTGGGCTTCGAGGCGCCGAACCCTGCCATTGATTTCGAACACTCGCCGTTCCGCGTGAACGACCGGCTGACCGACTGGCCGCGCGCGGGACATCCGCGCCGGGCGGGCGTGAACTCGCTGGGCGTGGGCGGCACCAACGCCCATGTGGTGCTGGAAGAGGCGCCGGAGCGCGGGCCGAGCGACGAAAGCGACTGGCCGTTCCAGATCCTGACCGTCTCGGGGCGGAGCAAAACGGCGCTGGACGAGAATGCCGCGCGGGTGGCCGCGCATCTGCGCGCCCATCCCGAACAGGACCTGGCCGATGTGGCCTTTACCCTGAAGGAAGGGCGTCGCGCGTTCGAGAAGCGCCGCGTGGTGGTGGCCGAAAGCCACGAGGAGGCGGCGCGCCTGCTGGAGGGCGGTGATGCGCGCCGGGTCTTTACCCATGACGCGCTGGACCGGCCCGAGGTCGTCTTCATGTTCCCCGGAGGCGGCGCGCAATACGCGGGCATGGCGCGCGATCTCTACGAGACGGAGCCGGTCTTTGCCGAGTGGATGGACCGGGGGCTGGATCACCTCGAGCGAATTTCTGGCGGAGATGTCGATGGGGGTATTTCCGCCAAGAAGAAGCCAGGGGTGCGTGATCTGTGGCTGCCCGCGCGCGGGGCAGAGGCCGAGGCGGACCGGGCCCTGTTGCAGCCCTCTCTGCAACTGCCGCTGATCATGATCACCGAATATGCGCTGGCGCAGTTGTGGATAAGCTGGGGCGTGACGCCCGGCGCGCTGACTGGTCACTCAATGGGGGAAAACACGGCGGCTTGTGTCGCGGGCGTCATGGGCTTCGAGGATTGCATCGGGCTGGTGCACCTGCGCGGGCGGCTGTTCGATACGGTGCCTGCGGGGGGCATGTTGTCCGTCGGGTTGCCCGCCGAGATGTTGCGGCCCCTGCTGGGCGACGATCTGGACCTTGGCGCGGTGAACGGGCCGGAGCTCTCGGTGGCCTCGGGGCCGCAGGCGGCGCTGGAAGCCTTGCAGGCGGAGCTGGAGCGGCGCGAGGTGCAATGCACCCGCATCGGCATCGACATCGCGGCGCACAGCCGGATGCTGGAGCCGATCCTTGCGGAGTTCGGCGCCTACCTCCGGGGGATCGAGTTGCGCGCGCCCGAGTTGCCGCTGACCTCGAACCGGACCGGCGCGCTGATGACGGCGGAGCAGGCCACCGATCCGGAGTATTGGGTCGCGCATCTGCGCGGTACGGTGCTGTTTGCCGATTGCATCGGCACGCTGGACGCGGACAACCGGGTTTTCCTTGAGGTCGGGCCGGGCAAGGCGCTGACCTCGCTGGCGCGGCAGCAGGTGGGGGGCAACCGGGTCCTGTCCTCTCTGCGGCACCCGGACGAGCCGATTGCCGACGACAAGCACATGTTCGAGGTGCTGGGACGGTTGGCGGCGCTGGGCGTCGGGATCGACTGGACCCAGGTTTGGGGCGAGGCACGGCGCAATCGCGTGGTCCTGCCCAGCTATGCCTTTCAGCGCAGCCGGTATTTCATCGAGCCGGGGGAGGCGGCGGAGAAGGCGCCCAGTTATTTGATGCGCAATGACGAGATCGGGGAATGGGGATGGCAGCCGGTCTGGCGGCCACGCTCTGCCCCGGTCGAGGTGGACGTGGTCGATGGACTGTCCGATGCCGCGCCGCAGGTCTGGCTGATGTTCATGGACGAGGCCGGAGTGGCCGCGCGGTTGGCGGACCGGCTGCGCATGGCGGGGAATACCGTTGTCGAGGTGCGCCCCGGTGATGCCTTTGCCCGTGTGGGCGAGGGCTATGTGCTGGCGCCCGAGCGTGGGCGCGAGGGCTATGACCTGCTGGTGCAGGACCTGGCGGCGCGCGGGGTGGTGCCGACGCGCATCGGGCATTTCTGGCTGCTGACAGAGGGTGAGACCCACCGCCCCGGGTCGAGCTTTTTTCATAGGGTTCAGGAACAGGGCTTTTACGCGCTGATGTTCCTGGCGCAGGCGATCGAGGGCGAGGGCCTGCCGCGCCCCCGGCAAGTCACCATCGTGACCAATGGGGCTGCGCAACTGCGGGATGAGGCGCTGCCCTACCCTGAAAAGGCGACCATTGCCGGGCCGGCGCGGGTGATCCCGCGCGAATTGCCGGGCATGAGCGTTGCCACGCTGGACGTGACTTTGCCCGCCCTAGTCGAGGCGCCTTTCTGGGGCCGGGCCAGGGCCCAGGCGGCGCATGAGAGCGCGATGGCGGCGTTGACGGCCCGCGTGCTGGAGGAGCTGGTGAGCGAGCCGGGCGACCGGATTGCGGCGCTGCGCGGGGGTCGCCGGTTTGAATGCGCGATGAAACCCGTTGCACTGGATGAGGCGCCCGAGGTGAAGCCGGGCGGAACCTACCTGATCACCGGCGGATTTGGCGGGATCGGCCTGACCCTGGCGCGGGATTTTGCATCGCGCGGGGCAAAACTGGCGCTGATGGCGCGCAAGCCCCTGCCCGACCGGGCGGAGTGGGACGATTACCTGCGCCGCCATGCGCCGCAGGACCGGGTGGCCCGGCGCATCCGCGCCGTCACCGCGCTCGAAGAGGCGGGCGCCGAGGTCATGGTGGTGGCGGCGGATGTCTGCAACCTGGGCCAGGTTCAGGCGGCCCGGCGCGCGGTCGAGGAGTGCTTTGGCGCGATCACCGGGGTCATCCACGGCGCGGGGGTGATCGACGACGCGCCCCTGCTGGCCAAATCGCCCTCCAGCGTCGAGGATGTGTTCACACCGAAGATCCACGGCACGGAGGTGCTGGGAGAGGTTTTTCCGGACGGCAGCCTGGACTGGATGGCGCTGTTTTCGTCTTCTTCGACCGTCACGGCACCCGCCGGGCAGGTCGACTATGTCGCCGCAAACGAGTTCCTCAATGCCTTTGCCCGTGCACGCAGCGGCAAGACGCGGGTTGTGGCGATCAACTGGGGCATCTGGAACGAGGTCGGCATGGCGGCAGAGGCGGTCGCGGCCCGGACCGGCGACCTGCCGAAACCGCCCGTCACGCCCGTCACGCAAGAGATGTTGGCCGAGGCGACTTTCGACAGCCACGGCAACCGGTTGTTCACCGCGCAGTACGCGGAGACGGATTGGTTCATCGACCAGCACAGGACGCGGGCGGGAGACGCCCTGCTGCCCGGTACCGGCTACCTGTCGATGGCAGCGCAAGCGCTTCAGGCGCATGGCGAAAGTGGCGGGTTCGAAATCCGCGACCTTGCCTTTCTGCGGCCCTTGCGGGTGGCCCCCGGGGGCTCGCGTGACATGCGCCTGCGCCTGACGCGCGCCGACGATGGCTATGGGTTTGACGTGCTGGCCGATGCCACGCTGAACGGGCGGCAGGGTTTTGCGCTGACCGCGCAGGGCGCGCTGTCGCTGATGCCCCTGGCCCGGCCCGCACCGCTGGACCTGGGCGCGATCCGGGCGCGCTGCCCGGCGCGCGTCGATGGCAATGGCGCCAAGCTGACCTCGGCGCAGGAGGTGCATCTGGCCTTCGGTCCAAGCTGGAAGGTGCTCGATGCCCGCGCGCTGGGCAAGGGAGAGGGGATCGCCGATCTGTCTTTGCCCGCAGGTGCCGCGGCGCCCGACATGCCATTGCATCCGGCGCTGATGGACATTGCCACCGGCTGGGCGATGGACCTGATCGCGGGCTATCAGCCGACGCACCTTTGGGTGCCGGTGCGCTATGGCCGCATGCGGGTTCATGCACCGCTGGGGAAACGGGTGGTCAGCTGGGTGCGAAACGCCGCCGACAACCGGGCCGATGGCGAAACGGCCAGCTTTGACGTCACGCTGTGTGATCCCAAAGGCGCGGTGCTGGTGGAAATCTCCGGCTTTACCATCCGCAAGCTGGCCAGTGCCGACATCCTGAAAAGCGCGCCGCGCCTGACCGCGGCGGAACTGGAGGTCGAGGACGGCGACGCCACGCAGCCCCTGTCTCCCGCCGAGGAACGGCTGGCGCACAACCTGAGCCAGGGCATCCTGCCCGCCGAGGGGGTCGAGGCCTTCCACCGGGCGCTGGCGCTGGGGGCAAAGCAGGTCGTGGTCTCGTCGATGGATCTGGATGCGCTGACCGCGCAGACGGGGGCCTCGGTCGCCGAGGCGACCTCTGGCCAGACCTTCGAACGCCCGCAGCTGGAAAGCGATTACGTTGCCCCCGAGGGCGAGATCGAGACCCGGCTGGCCGGCTTCTGGGAGGATCTGCTGGGCGTCACCGATGTGGGTGTCGAGGACAGCTTCTTTGACCTGGGCGGGCATTCGCTGATCGCGGTGCGGCTGTTTGCGATGGTCAAAAAGGCCTTCCGCGTCGATTTCCCGATTTCCATCCTGTTCGAGGCGCCGACGATCCGCGCCTGTGCCGCGCTGATCGAGGACCAGATCGGCCCGGTCGAAGGCGATCCCTACGCCGCGCCGAAGGCGCCGCAGCGCCGGTTCACCCATCTTGTGCCCATGCATGACGGCGACGGCGGCGCACGGCAGCCCTTCTTCCTGATCGCGGGCATGTTCGGCAACGTGCTGAACCTGCGCCACCTCGCGCATCTCTTGGGCAGCGACCGGCCGTTCTATGGCGTGCAGGCGCGCGGGCTCTATGGCGGCGCGGCGCCGCATGACAGCATCGAGGAAGCCGCGCGCGACTACATCGCCGAGATGCGGCAGGTCCAGCCGCACGGCCCCTACATGGTTGGCGGATTCTCGGGCGGGGGGATCAGCGCCTACGAGGTTGCCCGCCAGCTGGAGGTTGCCGGCGAAGAGGTGTCGCTGGTTGTGATGCTGGACACGCCTTTGCCGCAGCGGCGCCCCCTGTCGCGCCGGGATCGGATGATGATCCAGTGGCAGCAGGCCAGGGAAAAGGGCCCGCTCTATCCGTTCATCTGGGGCAGGAACCGCATCGCCTGGGAGTTTGCCAAGCGTCGCCAGACGCAGGACACCGGCGCCGAACACGCCTTCCACAACGCCGAGATCGAGGCGGCCTTCTACCGGGCCATCGCGGCCTACCAGGTCCGGCCCTGGGATGGACGCGTGGTGCTGTACCGTCCGCCGCTGTCGGGCAAGTGGACGGTTTCGGGCGGGGCGCTGGTCAACAGCGAACGCACCTATGTGACGCCTGACAACGACTGGGGCCTGATGGTGCCGGGGGTCGAGGTGCACGAGGTGCCGGGCGACCATGACAGCATGGTGCTGGAACCCAACGTGCGGGTGCTGGCCGGGCTGATGCGCGAGGCGATCGAGAGCGCCGAGGCGGAGAGCATTGGTCACGGCGAAGTGGTGGCCTTTCCCGGCCACGCGGCGGAGTGAGCGGCATGGCACGGGTCCTGGTGGTATCGCTGAACTATCGCACGGCAGAGATGACCCTGCGCTCTGTCCGTGCGGCCCTGCAGGCCATGCAGGGGATGGATGCGGAACTGGTCGTCGTGGACAACGACTCCGGCGACGGATCGTTCGAACGGATCGAACAGGCGTTGGCGACAGAGGACTGGGCGCAGGGTGCGCCGGTCCGGCTGCTGCAATCGGGTGTGAACGGCGGCTTCGGCGCAGGCAACAACCTGGGCATCCGTGCCGGGATGCGAGACGGCAGCACGCCGGATTACGTCTATCTGCTGAACTCCGATGCCTTCCCGGCGCCGGACGCGATCCGCCGCCTCTACGACCACCTCGAAACCCATCCCGAGGCCGGTTTCGCGGGCAGCTATATCCACGGCGAGGACGGCGCGCCGCATGTGACCGCCTTCCGTTTTCCTTCGATCTGGTCGGAACTGGAAGGCGCGATGCGTTTTGGCCCGGTGTCCCGTGCCTTGCGGCAGAAATCCGTGCCCATCGGTGTGCCTGGGGCCACGCGGCGCGTGGACTGGCTGGCCGGGGCGTCGATCATGATGCGCCAAGGCGTGCTGGACGAAATCGGACTCTTTGACGAGACGTTTTTCCTGTATTTCGAGGAAACCGACCTGTGCCTGCGCGCCGCCCGCGCCGGGTATGAAACGCATTACGTGCGCGACAGCGAGGTGGCGCATATCGGTTCTGTCTCGACCGGCATGAAGAAATGGCAACGTATCCCCGGCTTCTGGCTGGACAGCCGCTGGCACTATTTTTCCAAGAACCACGGGCGCGGCTATGCGGCGCTGGCGACGCTGATGCACGCGCTGGGCGGCGCTTTCTGGCGGTTGCGGGTGCTGGTGCAAGGCAAACCGCCCGCCGATCCGGCGCATTTCCTGCGCGACCTGATCCTGCATGACACCAAGGCACTGGTCCGGCCCCTGCCGGAGCGGCGCGAGGCCGTGCGGCCCCCGGTCGGGGTTGCGGCCAAAGCACAAGCGGAGTGACCGAGATGGCTATGACCTGCGTTCTTTGGGGCAATGAATCGCTCCTGGTGCAATGTGCCGAAATGGCGCTGGACCGGGGCAACGCCATCGCGGCGGTCGTGACGGACAACGCGGACGTGCGGGGCTGGGCCGAAGGGCGTGGCCTGCGGGTCGAGGCGCCGGGCGCGGGTCTCGCGGCACGGCTGGGCGGTGGGTTCGACTGGCTGCTCTCCATCGCCAATCTCTCGATCATTCCCGATGATGTTCTGGCCCTGCCCGCCCGGGGCGCGGTCAATTTCCACGATGGCCCCCTGCCGCGCCATGCCGGGCTGAACGCGCCGGTCTGGGCGCTGATCGAGGGCGAGACCCGCCACGGTGTCACCTGGCACCTGATCGAGGGCGGCGTGGACGAGGGCGACATCCTGGTGCAGGCGGAATTCGACATCCGGCCCGGCGATACGGCGCTGACCCTGAACACCAAGGCCTACGAAGCGGCGATGGGATCGTTTCCGGCGCTGCTGGACCAGCTTGAAAGCGGCGCGCTGACCCGCGTGCCGCAGGACCTGGCACAGCGCAGCTATCACGCCCTGGCCGACCGGCCCGAGGGCTACGGCGTGCTGGATTTCACCCGCCCGGCGGTAGAGCTGGAACGGCTGGTGCGGGCGCTGGATCACGGCCCCTACTGGAACCCGCTCTGCGCGGCCAAGATCCGGGCGCGCGGGGCGCTCTGGCTGATCGGTCATGCGCGGCTGACAGAGGGGCACGGCGCGCCGGGCACGGTGCTGGACGTTTCGGACGACCGGTTGACCGTGGCCTGCGGCGAACATGCGCTGGTGCTTTCCGGGCTGACGCGCATCTGCGGCAGGCCGGTCGATGTGGCAGAGATCGCGGGTGTCGGTGAGGTGCTGGATACCGTGCCAACGGTCGACATGACGCCAGTTGTGCGCGTTGACGGCGTGATGCGCCGTGTTCTGGCCGACCTGCAACCGGCAGAGCTGGGCGGGCTGACCGAGGGCGAAAGCGCACTGGACACCCGCGCCCTTACCTTGGCCCCGGACGCGGCAGTGGCGCAGGTCATGCGCTGGGCGCAGGTGCTTTGCGGGCGCGAGACCGTGGACCTGGCATGGGCCGATGGTGCGCTGGAGGCATTGGCCGCCAGCGGTCTGGTCGCTCCCTGGGCACCATTGCGCGCGGGATCGGTGTCCAAACCCACCCCTTGGGCGACGGACCTGCCCGCCCGCGCGCCGGACCTCAACTGGCCCGATGTGCCGCAGATCGGCCTTGCGGTCGATGGCGCGGGCCATGTGCCGGGCACGGTAATGACCGTGATCCTGGGCGAGGCGCCGGTGCTGTCCTACGATTCCGGGCGCCTGCCGCCCGCACAGGCGGACCTGCTGGCGGCGCGGCTGGAATTCTCCGGCGTGGGCCTGCCCGGGGCGGAACGCGACCTGGTGCTGAACCAATGGAACGCCACGGCAACCAACCATGCCCGCAACCTGACCATGCACCGCGCCTTCGAGGATCAGGCAGCGAAAACGCCCGATGCCGTCGCGTTGATCTTCGAGGACCAGAAACTCACCTATGCCGATCTGAACGCCCACGCCAACCGGGCCGCGCACCTGCTGCGCGAGATGGGCGTGGTGCCGGGTCAGATCGTCGGCCTCTGCTGCCGCCGCTCGATCGACCTGATGGTGGGCGCGCTGGCGATCCTCAAGGCCGGTGGCGCCTACCTGCCGATGGACCCGTCCTATCCGGCGGACCGCCTGCAACATTTCGTTGAGGACAGCGGCGCGCAGGTGATCGTCACGCAGGCCGCGGTGGACCCCTGCCTGCCGCGTCATGATGCGCAGCTTCTGGTACTGGACGCCGAGCCACGCCTGGCCGCGCAGCCGGTCGAAAACCTGCCCGACACCAGCGGGCCAGAGGATCTTGCCTACCTGATCTACACCAGCGGATCGACCGGCAAGCCCAAGGGGGTGATGGTCGAGCATCGCAATGTATGCAACTTTTATACAGGGATGGACGCCCATATCCCGCAGGACAACGGGACATGGCTTGCCGTCACTTCGCTGTCCTTCGACATATCCGTGCTGGAGCTGTTCTGGACCACCGCGCGCGGCCTGACCGTTGTGCTGACGGGCGACGAGGACCGGGCGCTGATTTCCAAGGGACCGATGCCGCGTGGCAAGGGCATGGAGTTCTCCCTGTACTACTGGGGCAACGACGATGGCGCCGGGCGGGACAAATATGCGCTCCTGCTCGACGGCGCGAAGTTTGCCGATGAGAACGGCTTTGTCGCCGTCTGGACGCCGGAACGGCATTTCCATGCCTTCGGCGGCCCCTACCCGAACCCCAGCGTGACCGGCGCCGCCGTTGCCGGTGTGACCAGAAACATCGGCGTGCGCGCCGGATCGGTCGTGGCGCCCCTGCACCATCCCGCGCGGATCGCCGAGGAATGGGCGGTGATCGACAACCTCACCAACGGGCGCGCGGGGATGGCGATTGCCTCTGGCTGGCAGCCCGACGATTTTGTGCTGCGCCCCGAGAATACCCCGCCCGAAAACAAGCCCGCCATGATGCGCGACCTTGAGACCGTGCGAAAGCTGTGGCGCGGCGAGGCCGTGGGGTTTCCGCGCAAGGATGGTTCGATCCACGAGGTCGTGACCCAGCCGCGCCCGGTGTCGAAGGAACTGCCGGTCTGGGTAACGACCGCCGGCAATCCGAAAACCTGGCAAGAGGCCGGGGCGGCGGGCTGCAACGTGCTGACGCATCTTCTGGGCCAGTCGGTCGAAGAGGTCGGTGAAAAGATCAAGCTGTACCACGCGGCGCTGCGCGCGGCGGGGCACGATCCGGCGGACTTCAAGGTCACGCTGATGCTGCACAGCTTTCTCAGCGACAGCCGCGACCATGCCCGCGAGATCGCGCGCGAACCGATGAAGGATTACCTGCGCTCCGCCGCCGGTCTCATCAAGCAATACGCCTGGGCCTTCCCGGCCTTCAAGCGGCCCGAGGGCGTGTCTAACGCCTTTGACCTGCAACTGGACGGGCTGGAGCCCGAGGAACTGGACGCGATCCTGGACTTTGCCTTTGAGCGGTATTTCAACGACAGCGGGCTGTTCGGCACGGTCGAGGACGCCCTGAAGCGCACCGAGGAAGTGCAGGCCATCGGCGTCACGGAAATCGCCTGCCTGATCGATTATGGCATCGACCGTGAGACGGTGCTGGAAGGGCTGAAGCCGCTGGCGCAGGTCGTTGCGCAAAGCGGCGGTGCGACGGACCTGGCGCCGGACGATTTCTCGATCGCCGCGCAGATCGTGCGGCACGGGGTGACGCATCTGCAATGCACGCCTTCGATGGCCCGGATGATCGCGATGAACGACGAGGCGCGCTTTGCCCTCAAGAGTGTACAACATGTATACCTCGGTGGAGAGCCTCTGCCCGGTGCTCTTGTGCAGGAGTTTGCCCAGATCACGCAGGCGACCGTTACAAATATGTACGGGCCAACGGAAACGACGATCTGGTCCTCCTGCACGCGCGCCGAACCGGGAGAGGCGGTGGTCAACATCGGCCTGCCGCTGGCCAATCAACAGCTTTACGTCCTCGACGAGGACCGCGCCCCGGTGGGCGTCGGGCAGGAAGGCGAGCTGTGGATCGGTGGAGAGGGTGTGACGCGCGGCTATTGGAACCGTGCCGACCTAACGGCAGAGCGGTTTGTCGAGAACCCGTTTCACGGCGGGCGCATGTACCGCACCGGTGATCTGGTGCGGCGGCGTGCGGATGGACGGATCGACTTTGTCGGTCGGGTGGATCACCAGGTCAAACTGCGCGGCCACCGGATCGAGCTGGGCGAGATCGAGGCCTGCCTCGAGGCCATCGCCGGGGTCACGCAGGGCGCGGTCCTTGCGCGCGAGGATGTGCCGGGCGACGTGCGACTGGTGGGCTATTACACCGGCGCGGCCAAGGACGAGGCCGCGGTCAAGGCCGCGATGGCGCGCGACCTGCCCGCCATCATGGTGCCGGGGCGCTTCGTGCATCTCGATGCCTTCCCGCTGACCCCCAACAAAAAGGTCGACCGCAAGGCGCTGCCCAAGCCGCAGGCCGTCGCGGCGAAACCGGCGCCCGCGCCGGTTGCCCCGGTGGTCCCCGCGACCGGGGGCGATGCCGCCCAGGTCGAGGCCGCGATTGCCGCCATATGGCAGCGCACGCTGGGGGTTGTGGCCTCTGGCCGGGACAATTTCTTTGACCTCGGCGGGCATTCATTGCTGGCAGTGCAGGCGCATCGGGCGATCCGCGAGGAACTGGGGGCCGCGAAACTGTCGATCACCGACATCTTCCGCTTTCCGGTTCTGGCGGATCTTGCGGCGCGGGTGGCCGGGTTGGCCGACGGGATGGTGCGCGCGCCTGCGGCGCCTGTTGCGCCCAAACCTGACCCGGCACCCGCTGCCACCCCCGACCGGGCGCAATCCCGAAGCGAGGCGATGGCGCGGCGGCGTGAGATGCGCGCCCGGCGCCGGGCCTGAAAACCGTGCCGGCAGCCCATCTGGAAGACCTGGTTCGCCAGATCGGCTCTTTGCGGGGTGTGGGCTGGGGTGTGGCGGTCCCCGGAGAGGGGGAACTTTATCCGGCAGAGGCGGCGGCCATCGCCCGCGCCCGCCCGGAGCGGCGCGCAGAGTTTGCCGCCGGTCGCCTTGCCGCCCGCCGCGCGATGGCGCAGTTGGGTTTGGCAGATGCGGCGATCCCGATGGGCGCCGACCGCGCGCCGGTTTGGCCCAAGGGGCTGGTCGGCAGTATCAGCCATGCCGAGGGGGTTTGTCTGGGCGTGGTCGCGCGGGATGCAGACTATCGAAGCCTTGGCATCGACGTCGAAGGGGATGACCCGCTGGCCGAGGACCTGATCCCCGAGATCTGTCTGCCCGAAGAGCTTGGGCTTTTGCCCGCAGGGGCCCGGGCTGCCCGTGCCAAGCGCCTGTTTTCCGCCAAGGAGGCCGCCTACAAGGCGCATTACCCGCTGGCGGGGCAGGTCTTTGGCTTTCACGGGCTTCAGGTTGACCTGGGGCAGGGCTGCGCCCGGTTTACCGATCATCCCGAAGTTGCCTCAATTCCGCCCGAATCGCGGTGGGATCTGCCCCTGCGCCAGGTGGTCGGGAACGGTTTGATCCTGTCTCTGAGCGCCGTCCCGGCGGACATTTCCTGAACCCAGAACACAAAGTTGCCGCAATTACCCGCTGTTTACCTGTATCCAGCTGGAAATAAGGCGGAAACATGGCGCTGGTTCGCAGACGCGACACGCATTGTTTCCGGCTTTTCCTTAGCCAAGTCGTGGCGAAATTTAGGCAGATTTGCTAGATTGGGACCTGAAGATGGCGCGTTCGGGGCACGCCCGGTCCGTGTCGTCTCCGCACCGGGGGCGGTTTTGCGGGAGTGTTGAAATGAGTCAGTTCCAGTCCATCGGCGAAGTTTTCGCCGCCCTCAAACGTCGCGCCCTGTTGATCCTGGTGGTCACGTTCCTGGGCTGCCTTGCCTCGTTGTATTACGCGATGGGGCAGACCAAGGTGTTCGAGGCGACGGCGGTTGTCCAGATCGAGGATGCCCAGGTGCCCGATCAGCTGGCCGGGGCGCTGGCCGCGACCAATGACGCCGCTCGTCGGGTCCGACTGATCGAACAGCGCCTGATGGCACGGGACAACCTGGTGCGGATCATGGAAAAACACGCCCTTTTCAGTGCCGACCCCACCATGACCATGAGCGAACGTGTTGGTCGACTGCGGGATTCGGTGCGTATTCAACAGCTTCTCGGCCAGGCGCAAAGTTTTGCGCCCGGTGGCAACGCGCCCTCGGGGCTGATGATTTCCGTCCAGATGGATGACGCGCAAAAGGCGGCGGACGTGGCGAACGAGCTGATGCAGTCGGTGATCGACCAGTCGCGCGACCGAAGCGCAAGCCGCGCCCGCGACACGCTGGATTTCTTCGTCGCCGAAGAGACGCGCGTGGGCGCCGAGATCGACGTGCTGGAAGCGGAGATCGCCGAGTTCAAGCGCTTGAATGCCGAGCAACTGCCCACGGGTGTTGTCGACCTGCGGTCGCAGTTGGGCAGCCTGCGGGACACGGACCTGGAACTGGATCAGCAGATCCTGACGATGCAGACCTCCAGCGACCGGACCCGGGACGAGGTGCGTGAACGCCAGATCGCCGCCCTGCAGGAACAGAAGGCCCTGATCGCGGCGCGGATCACCCAGATCGAGGCCCAGATCGAGGGCGCGCCCGAGGTCGAGCGCGAGCTGAACCGGTTGGACCGCGAGATGACCCGCCTGCAGGAACAATACGGCGTGATCACCCGGCGCAAGGCCGAGGCCGAGCTAGGGCAATTGCTGGAGGATCGCAAGGCCACGGACCGTTTCGAGGTCCTGGAAACCGCGCTTGTCCCGGAATACCCGGTGTCGCGCAGCCGTAAGAAGCTGGCCATGATGGGCGGTGTGGCCAGCCTGATAGCGGCGCTTGGCCTGGCCTTCCTGATCGAGACGATGAACCCGGTGATCCGCAGCGCGGCCCAGATGGAGCGGGCGCTGGGCATTCAGCCGGTGGTCGCGATCCCGGTGGTGACGACCCGGCAGGACCGCCGAAGCGGCGGGTTGAAACTGCTTGGCAAACTGCTGGCGATCTTCGCGATCCTCGGCCTGGGCCTGAAACTGCTCTGGGATCGGTCACCGGTGCTGGCAGAGTTCACCGAACGGTTCCTGCCACGGGCGATCCGAGGCTAGTCGCGAGACATAACAGAGGTACGGGTGCGCTTGCCCTGCAGCTGGAGAGCGTGCTTGTGGGCCGGGCACGGGGGCGCCCGGCCTCAATAACTGTAACGGTCGAGTTCGGTGCCTTCGGCCTTGTTGAGGATCATCCCCAGGATCGGAGTGCCATCGCCCAGGCGCCGTTCGACCTCGGCGATTTCCTTTTCCGTCGTCATTCCGCCGCCGATCACCAGCAGAACACCATCGAACAGGGGCCGCGCCGCGATCACGTCGTCGTAGGAAAGGGCCGGGGGCAGGTCGATCAACACGACGTCGGGGTCGAATTCGTCCTCGATCCGCTGCAGGCAGCTCTCGGCACGCGGGTCCTGCAGCAGTTCCGAGGCATAGGCTTCGGGCCGGCCGTTGAGACCGAAGGCGATGTTGCGCCCGGCGTTGACCGGGTTGCGCCCCATCCGCAACAGGTGATCGCCCGGCGCTGTCATGCCGCGCAGCATGTCACCCAGAGAGCCGGGGTCCGAGACGCCCAGGATCCTGTGCAGGCTGGGCCGGCGCATGTCGAGGTCCAGCAGCAAGGTCCGGCAGTTTTCCTGTCGTGACAGGCTGATGGCCAGGTTGGCGGCGGTGAAGGTCTTGCCGCATTCCTTGCCCGGAGAGGTGATCGCGACGCGGCGCCAGCCGTTCTCGTGCAGGGCCTGCAAAAGCCGGGTGCGCAGCACGTCAAAGGCCGCATGGGCGGGATCATCGCGGCTGGCGGTGATGATGCGGTTCCGGTCCAGATGCCCCTTGTCGACGGTCATTTCCGACAGTCTGGCCCAGGCACTGTCTACCGGGTCCGGTTCTTGTGGCGCCCGGGCAGAGGCGGGCGTGCTGGCCGGTTGCTCCGTCACCGGGACCATGCCCGTCAGTGCCAGCGGGGGTACGGTCTCGGTTGCTTCGGCGCGCTCCCGTGCAAGGCGCTCTTCCTCAGCGCGGCGCGCGGCGTCTTCGGCGGTCCTGGCCTCGGCCAGGCGCACCTGTTCGGCTCGTTTTTCCTCTTCGGCAAGGCGTTCGGCCTCGGCCTTTTCTTCCGCGGCTTTCCGCCGGGCCTCTGCGGCGCGTTCCTCGTCCGCGCGCTCGGCCTCGATGCGGCGTTCTTCGGCCTGTTTCTCGGCCTGCAATGCGGCCTCGGCCTCTGCGCGTTCGGCGGCTTCGCGGGCCTCGGCTTCGCGCCGGGCGCGGGCGGCCATGACGCGGCGCAGCGCCTCGGCGCGCGCAAGTTCTTCGAGTTCTGCGCGGCGGCGGAGTTTTTCCTGCGCCTTTTCGCGGGCCTTCGCCTTGTCTGCGGCCTCGGCAATGCGGTGGGCCTCTGCCTCTGACCGGGCCTGTTCTGCGGCCGCGTCGCGTTTGCGGGCGGCCTCGCGCGCGGTCTCGTCCAGCGGGCGCACGGGGTCAGGCGGTTCGGACACGGGGCGTGCCGATCCCGTGGCGGATGTGCGTTTGCGCCGGAATTTCGGGCTGTCCATCATGTTCATGCCCCTTGCTCCGCGGCCTTCCGGGCCGCGCGTGTCGCCCGTGCGGCCCATGATACCCTTGTGCCCCGCCAATCTGCAGGGCGCGATTCAGTTTTCCGTGTTCGGGATCGCCACAAGGACACCCGGTCGATTTTCGTTAAACCAGCCAAATCTGGCCAGAATAAGGTGGAAACGCCGGGATTGTTGACCAGCACAGCCAATCCAGCGGGGTCAAAAGCCAAAGAGGTTGGCCCGCGTGATCGCCTCTTCGACGAAACGGGCCTTGTCGGTCTCGGGCTGCCAGCCCAGCACGTCCTTTGGCCGCGTGTTCACGAAGGGTGAGAAATGCGCCCGGCTTTTCCAGTCGGCCAGCGAGGGGCGGATCACGCCCTGGCGCCGCAGGGCGTATTTCTTGAGCAGGTATTTCATCGCGTCAGAGGCATAAAAGGCGTTCAGGTTGCCCGGCACCACGCGGATTTTTGCGCCCAGCGTTTCGTGGATGGCGTTGAAATAGCCTCGGGCCGAGAGCATCGGCTCTCCGATCAGGTTAAAACTCTGCCCTTCGACGGGCGCGTCGATCATCCGCACCAGCCCGTCGGCCACGTCGTCGATCAGGACAAAGGGCAGGATGTTACGCCCGTGACCCCAGATGCGCACCGCGCCCGCCCCGTGCCAGCGCCCGATGCCCCAATGTTGCAGCGGTCCGCCGTGGCCAACGACGATCCCGGGCCGCGCGATGACCAGCGGCAGACCCCGTTCCCGGTGCAGTTCCAGCAGCTTGCGTTCGCATTCTGCCTTGGACCGGGCATACAGGTTGCGGTCTGTCATGTCCTCGGCAAAGCCGGTGTCCTCGGTGATCTGCACGTTCGGATCGGACATGTCGTAGCTGGCGATGGTCCCGGTGTAGATCAGCCGTTTGACACCGGCCTTTTCGCTGGCCATCGCGATGCGCAGAGCCACGCCGACATCGTTTTTCAGGCAATCGGCCCAGGTGTCGTCCAGCGACTTGGCCAGGTTGAAGACCACCTCGATCCCCTGCATCGCCTCTGTCAGCGCGTCGAGATCATGGAGCGAGGCAGAGACGGTTTCGACGTTGTCGGGCAGGTCGGGGAAGGGGCCGGATGTCCCGCGCGACAGCACCCGCACGTCACGCCCGTCGGCCACAAGGCGCCGGGTCAGGGCGCGGCCGATGAAACCCGTGCCGCCGATGACCATCGCCGTCGGTTTCGGGTGCCGGGTCTGCACGGCTGGGGCGGTGGTCTTCAGGGTCTCGGGCGGCAGTTTCGCGATCATCGCGTCGATGGTGCGCATGACCTTGACCGCGCTTTCGCCGGAAAAGCGTGCATCCTGCGGCTTGCCCTCGGCCAGAGCGCCATAGATCGCGGCGTTCATGCCCCGAAAGGACAGGCCATAGGGATTTCGGGTGTTCAGCGAGCGGAGCTGTGTCCAGGCGTTCGACAGCCCTTCGCGCCGATGCTGGCGGGACAGTTCCAACTGTTTCTTCAGCGGGTTGGCCACCAGATCGGCGGCGTTTTCCCGCTCCACCACCAGCACGTCCTGCGCAAAGTCCAGCCGCGCCCGGGCGGATGAGCCGCGCAGGGTGACGGAGCGGTCGTCGATGGTTTCCACCATCGCCAGCGTAAAGGTGATCTCGACCTGTCCGGCGCGGGCCAGGATGCGGAACCCCTGCGGGCGCGGGTCCTCTCCCGGCAGCATCACGGGATGGGTCGCATGGGCGTGCAGGATTTCCATGTCACCGAAAAGGTCCTGCGCAAAGGCCACCAGGTGCGGCCCCAGTTCCAGCAGCAGGTTTTTCGGCTGCCGCAAGAGCCACAGGTTGAACGGACCCGACCGCAGCGGCGCCAGCGGCAGTGCCCAGGTGATCTCTGCCGAAGAGACACGGCCATAGTCGCCCGCCGCCAGTGCCTCTTTCATGCGGACATAGGATGGCAGGCCAAGAAAGTTGTGCCCGGGGTGGAATTTGCGGTTCGCCTCCACCGCTGCCCTGTGGATGGAATCGGTCTCGTCGCCGGATTCAGCCACAGGTTTTTCCACAAGCACGTGCAGCCCGCCGGTGAGGCACTGAGTCGCGATATCCTTATGTATATTTGGCGGCGTCAAGATGTGGACGGCGTCGCAGGCCTTCGAATCGATCAGCTCGGTGACAGTTGTGAACACCCTCGCGCCAAGCGGCTCGGCCAGCGCGCGGGCGGCGCTTTCGCGCATGTCGCAGACCGCCGTGACCTCGACGCCCGGGGTCGCGCGCAGGGCGTCGGCGTGCCAGTCTGCGATGTAACCGGCCCCGATCAGGCCGACGCGGATGGGGGTGGACATGGGTTAAATCCTCATTTGTATTCAATAATCCGCATTTCAACGCCAGAGAGCCGCCGCGCGTGAAACCGCGCCATGCCGATCAGGTTCGGGAATTTCGACAGGGTCAGCAACAGGGCCAGCCGGTGCGCCTGTCCGGGCGGCAATCCGTCGGCGCGCAGTCCGCGGATCGAGCGGACATGGCTGTAGCCATAGAGCAACAGGACAAGTGCGCTGATCCAGGACGTGGTGAAAAACCCGGCCAGGAAGAGCAGCGGCAGGACCAGGGCAAAGGTCAGGACGCGGCGGCGTTCGGTCCGGAAATACTCTGGGTGCAGATGGCCCACCTGGGCAAACCCGTGGCCCGTGCGGACCGCACGGCGCCACCACTGGCCAAAGTTCAGCATGGCGGCATCGTGGCGCGTCATTTCCAGCGGCAGGCGTTCCAGCTGCCAGCCGGCCTTGCGCAACCGGGTGCAGAATTCATCGTCCTCTGCGGCGATCACCGAGGGGTTCATGCCGCCCACGCCCGCCCAGGCCTCTGCCCGCACCATCATGTCGCCGCCACAGGCCTGGATCGGCCCGGCGGGGCGGTGCCATTCCCAGTCGCAGATCGCGTTGTAGATCGAGGTATCCGGATGGATTTCCGACCGCCAGCCAGTGACGAGACCAAGCTGCGGGCACGTCTCGAGATGCGTACGCGCGGCGTCGAGAAACCCGGGGTGCAAGGTGCAATCGCCGTCGATGAACATGACAATGCGCGGCGCGGTCAGCGCGTCGAACCCGGCGTTCCGGGCGCGGGCGGCGGTAAAGGGCGTGGACATGTCCAGTTCGACGACCTTTGCGCCGGCGGCGCGCGCCTCGGCAAGGCTGTCGTCGGTAGAGCCGGAATCGACATAGACGATCTCGCGCGCCTGCCCCTGGACAGAGGCCAGCGCAACGACCAGCCGCGCGCCCTCGTTCCGGCCGATCAGGACGACATCGACGGGGGTCACGGACGTTTCCCCCGTGGCGGCGTTCCGGTGGCATAGCCGCTGAACAGCGTCGACAGCCAGCCCGCCTCGCGCGTGATGTTGAATTCGGTCTCGACCTTGGCGCGGCCTTCCAGACCCATCCGCCGGCGCCGCAGGGGGTCCTGGGTCAGGGCCTTGATGGCGTCCCGCAGGCCCTCGACGTCACCGGGCGCCACCAGCAGGCCAGAGGTGCCCTGCGCCACCAGTTCCGGCACCCCGGCGATGCGGGTGGTGATGACCGGAACGTGAGAGGCCATCGCCTCCATCAGGACCACAGGCACGCCTTCGGCGAAACTGGGCAGGACAAAGAGATCCGCCGTCGACAGTGCTTCCGCGACCTCGGATTGCGACTGGTAGCCGGTGAAAGTGACGGGCAGCCCCTGCGCTTGCGCTTCCAGCGCGGCGCGGTCGGGGCCGTCTCCGATGATCGTCACACGCAGTCCGGGCGTGTCGGGGGCAAGCCGGCGCAGCGCCTCGACCAGGATCGGAACGCCCTTGACCCCGGCCAGCCGGCCGACGAACAGCAGATGCGTGCCCTCGCCCGCGTGGGGTGCAGGGGAATACCGGTCGGGATCGACACCGCAATGCACGATGTGAAAGCGGTCCCAATGCGCCTGGTCGGCAAAGCACATCAGCTGTGACCGGCAGTATTCCGAGATGCAGGCGACAAAGGTGGCGCGGGCCGCCTTTTCGTCGATGCGCCAGTGGTGCGGCTCGAAGAAGATGTCCGGCCCGTGGATGGTGAAACTGTAGGGAATGCCCGACATTTCCGAGGCGAGCATGGCCACCGTGCAGGAGGCCTTGGCGATATGATTGTGCAGGTGGTCGACACCCTGATCGGCCAGATGTGCGGCCAGCACCCCCGCCTCGAGGAAATAGATCAGGTTGTAGAGCCGGCCTTTCACACCCTTGGGCGCCGTCCGCCAGGCCAGCTTCAGCGCGCCCAGGTAACGGCCCGGTTGGCGCATCCAGCGCAGATGGGCGCGCAGCAGGGTCAGCGGGTTTCTTGCCGCGTCCAGCACCTTGTAGGTCCGGGCGTGTTCCGCGCGCTGTTCCGGGCCGACGAGGTGTTCGGCCCCGGTGGTGCGGATCGAACAGGTCTCGACCTCATGGCCAAGTGCGCGCAGGGCGGCGACCTCGCGCTGGATGAAGGTATCGGACGCGCGGGGGTATTCACCGGTCAGGTAGGCCAGTTTCGGCAGGCTCATCCACGATCCTCCGCCGCGCGGGTCATCAGGCCCTCGAAGGTGTCGATATCCTCACCCGGAAAGGCGCTGCGCATCCGCGTGTTGGGATAGCGCAGCGGCATGAGCCGTGCCCGCAGGATGTTCTCGCGAAAGAGGCCGGGCAGGTTGCCTGAGATTGGTTTCAACAGGCGCACCAGTGCAAGCCAGGCCCCGTAGGGAACCGTCACGTTCAGGCGTGGCCAGCCGAAACAGCGCCTGTGCGCGCGCAGGAACCGCGCGCGGGTGGGGCGATCGTCGTCAAAGACATTGACGATGCCGGGGCCGGGGGTGGGCGTGCGCGCAGCCTCGACGGCGATTTGCGCGCAGAGGTCCACATGGGCCAAAGGCAGCTCGCCATGCGACCCGATGGTGACAAAGAGCTTGGAGGCCCGGAACCCCTGCAGCGCGTGCCAGGTCCGCCCCGGTCCCCAAAGCGCGCCGGGCCGCAGGATCCAGCCGTCCTGAAGATCGTCGAGGAACAGTGCCTCTTGCAGGCGCTTGGAGCCGGCATAGGCGTCGCGGGCCTGTTCCGGCGTATCGGGCAGGGGGATCAGCGGCGTGGATTCGCTGACCGCGTCACCGGGCGCCAGCGCGTCGGTATCATAGACGGCAAGGGATGAGATCAGCACGAGGCGTGCGTCACTGTCGCGCCATGCGTCGCGCAGGGTGCGGGTGGCGCTCAGCGTGTCGCGGGCGACTGCCGCCAGATTATCGCCCAGATGGGCCGCCGCGTGGATGATGGCGCAGTCCTCGGGTAGGGCTGCGCGCAGGCGGTCTGCGGCATCGGGGGCGGTCAGGTCCAGTTGCAGTGGTGTGATCCCCGCGTCCCCGGCCCAATCCCCGGGCAGGCTGTTGCGATAGAGCGCAAGGACCGGCAGGCCCCGGCGCCGGGCCTCGGCCACGCAGGCGCGGCCCAGAAAACCGCCCGCCCCGGTGATGGCTATCGTCAACTGGCCCAAGGCATCGGCTCCATCGCTGTGCAGGTGGTTGTCATGGACTGGGCACCGCTCGTCTCTCCGGCGTTCTGGATCGCCAGCGTGACCTCTGTCAGGTGCAGGGCAAAATCGTTCGACATGCGGCAGGGGCGCCCCTGATGAAGTGCCTCCAGCACCTCGGCCGGACCCAGCATGAAGTTCATCGCCGCGGCCCCCCATCGCTTGACCTTGGGATGGGTCGGCTGCGGCAGGCGCAGGGTGCGGGGAAAGGGATGTTCCATCAACCGCCGTCGCAGGGTCAGCCGACGCGCGAATGTCACCTTGGCCGCGTTGTCCCAGGCGGCGGCGCATGACAGCACGCCCTTGTCGCCGACGATGCGGATACGGTGATCGTGCGGCGCAGTGATGGAACAGGTCAACCGCGTGACGGGCCCCTTGTCAAAGAACAGCATCGCCACCGAGAGGTCCGGCGCGAAGGGGCCTGTGCCTTCCTTGTCAGGGATGGTCTCGGCAGAGGCGGCGACCACGGTGCGCACCGGCCCGAACCAGGAAATCAGCCAGGTCAGGTAATAACCTGCGTGCTCCATAGTGCAGCCGGTGCGGAATTCATCCTCATAGGGCCAGGGGGCGCCGGAGTCCGACAGCCACTTGCGATAGGCGGCTTGCGGGATGAACCCGTCGTCGAGTTCGGCGTAGATGGCGCGGGGCGTGCCAGCGATGCCGGTGCGCAGGGCATGTCCCAGGGTCTGGGCCGCCTCTCCCAGCGCGGAACAGGGCGCAGAGGCCAGCATCAGCCCGTTTTCCCCGGCCAGCGCGTGCAGTTCCTTGGCCTGTTCCAGCGTCATGGCCAGCGGTTTTTCGGAATAGACATGGCGTCCCGCCTGAAGGCAGGCGCGCGAGGTGTCGAAATGGGCATGGGGATTGGTGAGGTTCAGGACCAGCGCCCCGGGCGCACGGTCCAGAAGGTCCGCCAGGCTGGCGCGGGCCGGCAATCCCCAGAAATCACAGAAGGCGCGCAGGCGGTCGGCATCCTGATCCCAGACCCCGGCGACGGTTATCTCCGGCATCGCGGCCAGCGAGCGCATGTAGAGATCGGCGACAAAGCCACAGCCCAGCAGAACGACCTGCCCGGCCTGCGCGCCCTGACCGGCGCCCGACTCTGCCCTGCTCGACTTCACTGTGCCACCCTTGGCCCGCCTGTGTTGGTGCGAAGATAAAACACCTAAACATGGCCATATTTCGACGTGCACCGGGAAATTGCGGCAGTGCGGCACCAGTGATGTCGAAAAAAGGGAATGTATTGTGGAAAGGTCACTGCGCCTGTCACGGGAACAGGCTATTGCTGCGGTCGGGGGAACAGGGTGCCGTTATGGAATTCCGATTTGGCGATGACACGGTTGTCGTGAACGTGCCGACATGGGCCGTGCTCGAGGCGCGGGTGCGCGAGCGGTTTGCCCGCCGCGCCGGTTTTGCGCTGGCCACGATCAACCTCGATCACATCGTCAAGTTGCGCGGTTCGGACAGTTTCCGCACCATCTACGCGGCACAGGATTTCGTCGTGGCCGACGGGTATCCGATCGTCTGGCTGTCGCGGCTGGCGGGGCGGCCCGTGTCGCTGATCCCCGGCTCCGAGGCGATTCTGCCGCTGGCCCAGATCGCGGCGGCGCAGGGGGTAACCGTGGCGCTGTTCGGGTCGTCCGAACCCGTGTTGGCGGCGGCGGCGGAATACCTCGAACGCGAGGTGCGCGACCTCGAGGTCGTATGCCGGATCGCGCCGCCGATGGGATTCGACCCGGCGGGCCCGGAGGCCGAGGAGATGTTGCACCGGATCGCTGAGTCCGGCGCGCGGCTGTGTTTCATCGCGCTGGGAGCGCCCAAACAGGAAAGCTTTGCCGCCACCGGGCGCCGGGTGGCGCCGGAGGTGGGCTTTGCCTCGATCGGGGCAGGGCTGGATTTCTTTGCCGGCACCCAGCAGCGGGCGCCGAAATGGGTGCGCCGGATCGCGATGGAATGGCTGTGGCGGATGATGCTCAGCCCCGGGCGGCTGGCCGGACGCTATGCGAAATGTGCCCTGGTGCTGCCGGGTCTGGCGGTGCGCTCCATGCTGTTGCGGTTCCGCGACCGCAAGGCATGACCGGGGGCGGTGGGTGCAATCACCCACCCTACGGCGTCAGAGCCTGCGGGGCCGTGGGCGTCGCATCATCAGCGTGTCTTTCAATTTCGTCTTGAGTCCGCGCGGCGGCAGCAGTTCCATGTCTCGCTCAAACACGGCGCCGTTCAAGGCTTCATCCCGCATCAGTGCCAGTTTCACCCCCCATTGCGCGGCTGTCTCCGGCGGTAGCCCATCGGGGATGCCCATGCCGGTGGCCAGCGCCCCGGGCAACCAGTCGGTGAGGACGATACCGGGAAAGCGGTCGAACAGATCGGCGATCAGGGCGCGGGTCAGCACCCTTTGCGCGCCCTTCGACACGGAATAGGCCGCCGAGGCGGGCAGGGGCGCGATGTCGGCATAGCTGGCAACGTTCAGGATGCGCCCTGTCCCGCGCGGCGCCATGTCCTGCAAGGCGGCCCAGGAGCAGGCGTAGACCCCGCCTAGATTGATCGCCAAGCTTTGCCAGAACAGCTCTGGCGTTTCGTCGAAAACATCGCGCCTGGGGTAGACGGCGGCGTTGTTGATCAGCAGGGCCAGCGCCCCGTAGCGGGCTGTGACCTCGGCAAAGCCCTGCCGAACCGCCGAAAAATTCGACACGTCCATCGGCAGCGCTGTGAACCGGCCTGCGCAGGTGGCGCCGGTTTCCTCCAGCGCCGCGGCCCGGCGCCCGGTGCCGACCACGGTAAAGCCCGTGTCGCAAAGCTGGCGGGCCAGGGCCCGGCCCAGACCGGACCCCGCGCCGGTGACAATGGCAAACCCGTCTGCCGGCGTGATCCGGGTCATCGCTGATCCTCCAGGATGTGGCTAGCCACGCGCAACGCGTTGGCGGCGATGGTCAGGCTGGGGTTCACTCCCATCGAGGTGGGCATGAAACCGGCATCCGCAACCCAGAGGTTTTGCAGGTCATGCGCACGGCCATCGGCGCGGGTGACGGAGCTGGCCGGATCATGCCCGAAGCGCAGGGTGCCGCAGGGGTGGCCCCAGTTCAGTTCTGGCGTCATCGACAGGAACAGGTGCCGGTGCCCGCGCAAGCCCCTGCGCAGCGCCTTGCGAAAGGCGCGGCGGCGGCTGCGCAACTCATCCGACAGCGTATAGGTCACGGCCAGTTTGTCGGGGCTCGCCGGATCGAAAAGCACCCGGTTATGGGCGTAGGGAAAATCCTCCATCAGCCCGACAAAGAGATGCGCATGGCCCAGCATGGTCTTGGCGACGGCGGCCAGGGGACGCGACAGGGCGCGCAGGCGCGGCTGGCCGCGCAGGTCGAACATCCGGTTGAGGAAATGCACCATCTCGCCATAGGAGGCGCGGATGCCCATCGCCTGGACCGCGCCCAGCCGCATGTCCTCGCGGTGATAGAAGTCGCGGAACGAAATCGACTTGGTCGCGCCGCTGTCCGGCACCCCGCGTTTCGGCCAGAGCGCAAAGCGTTCGTCGACATGCAGCATCAGGTTACACCCGACAAGGCCCGAGGAATTGGCAAGGCCCCTTGGCGCGGCCTCAGAGGCCGAAGCCAGCAGCAGCCGGGGCGAATGCAGGGCGCCGGCGGCAAGGATATAGCGCCTGGCGCTGAGCGTCCGCGTCTCGCCGTCGATGTGGATCTCGGCGCCGGTGATCCTCGTGCCATCACTCATCAGGTGCGTGACCGCGACGCCGGACAACAGATGCGCATTCCCTGTCGCCAGCGCAGGTTCCACCCCGGCAGAGCGTCCGTCCATCTTGCACAGCTTCGGGCACTTTTTGCCCAGGCAGTTCTCACAGCCCTCGACCCGGGCGATGCCGGTATGGGTGCGGTAGGGATGCAGTCCCGCGGCGCGCAGGCTGTCTGTCAAGGCGGCCTCTGCCGCGTGCAGGGACGGCGGGGCGTCCAGCGGCATCGGCGTCTCGGGCGACAGCGGGTCGGGTGTGCCGTGCACCCGGAATTGCCGCGCGGCGCGGTCGTACCAGGGGGCCATTTCGTCAAAACCCACCGGCCAGCCGCCGGTGGGATGGGGCTGTCCCGGAAGGTCGTCCAGATCGTGCCGTTCAGGCCGTTCCAGCGTGGCTGCGTAAAAGACCGAGCTGCCGCCGGGACCGCTGCCCAGAGGGGCAAAGAACTGCGTTTCCACCCCGTCCAGCGAGACATGCAGGGGATCGGGCCACAGACCGCGCGCGGCGCGGGCCTCGGGGACAAAGACCTCTGTCAGGCCGTTGCGCTCGCTGCGCAGGCCCTCCGCGCCCTTCTCGACGAACAGCACCTTTTGCCCGGCCTCTGCCAGGGCACGGCCCAGCGTGCCGCCGCCCATGCCCGCGCCGATGACGATGGCATCCCAGTCGGTCTCGAACAGAGAGGTCATCCGTCCGAGGCCCCTTGCATCGAGACCTCGGGGATCAGCGGCCGAAAGACCGGCTGCAGGACCGTGCGGATCCGGATCGCGGCGGAATTGGTCAGGTGGTTGTTGTCGAAATACTGGCCCTGCCCGCCTTGCACGGCGGAACAGGTGCCATCCGTGCAGAACTGTGGCCAGGTGTCGAGGAAGGTAATCACTCTCTGCTCTGCCAGCGGCAGCCAAGGGGCATCGGACAGGGTGGCCCGCAGGACGATGGCCGCCGCCGGAACGCTGGTCTCTGTCCGCGCGGGCGCGGCCAGGGGCAGACCCGCATGGGCGGCCTCACGCGCCGCGAGACGGCTGTTGTAAAGCGGGATTTCCGGCGGCTGGCGCAGGACATGGACGCGGGACACATGGCGGCGCAGCTCTGCCACCGTGTCGCGCGCGGCCTCTGCCAGCAGCTGCGGCTGTGTCACCTTGGTAGAGACGGGCCGGTCCGTGGGGTGCAGCGCGATCCTGTCATGCGCGTTCAGGCCGACGCCCTGTCCGGTGGCATAATAGGCCCACCGTCCGATGAGCAGGACGGAGTCAAGGTTGTCGAGGGCGGGCAGGGCCTGGCGGATCTGGGTGTTGGCCTGGGTGCAGGCCATGTCCTGCGCGGCGGTGGCGGCGCTTTCGACCTTGCGCAGCCCGAACAGGGGCGCGCAGCCGGCGCGCCAGAGGAGGATACCGGGCACCTCTGCCTCATGCGCGGCGACGTCCAGCCCCTCTTTCATGGCGCGTACGTGGCTGTCGCCCCAGACCAGCAGGCGTGGCGCGCCCGCCGGCCCGATCGGGCAGACCTCCAGCCCGTCGAGCGGGCCGTCATCGGGTATGGAGCAGCGGCTCCAGTCCTGGAGGAAGTCGCCCGAGGCGGCGATATGCACCCGTGCCTCTGGCCCGAACCGGGCAGGCAACCCGTCGCCTTTGAACAGCATGGCCCCCAGCGCCAGCGCGGCGGTGGAGGCCAGCGCAACGCCCCCGAAGACAGCGCGCCCGGACAGCGCGCGGGCATGGCGCACGGGCTGTTCGACAAAGCGCCAGGACAGCCAGGCGAGACCGAAGGACAGCGCCATCCACGCCAGCGATTCCGGCAGGCCCATATCCCCCCGCAGCGACGTGGCCAGCGTGTAGACCGGCCAGTGCCAGAGGTAGAGCGAATAGGAAATCAGCCCGATCATCCGCATCCAGGGATGGGTCAGCAGCCGATTGACCGCACAGGCCCCGGTGCCTGACGACAAAAGCAGCACGGTTCCCAGCACCGGCGGAATTGCCAGCACGCCGGGAAATAGCGGCCCCGCCGGAATGAAGCAGATCGAGGCCAGCACCATGACCAGCCCGACCGAGGGCAGCGCCGGGTGCCCACGCCAAGTCGCGCGGGTTTCATGCCCCCAGATCGCCAGCAGGACGCCGGACAGCAGCTCCCAGGCGCGGAACGGGAAGAGGTAGAAGGTGGCCGTGTGCGACAGCGGCGTGACCAGCACGCAGGCGGCCAGCGACACAGCCCAGCAGGCCATCAGCACGCCGATCACCCCCCAGCGCCAGCGCGCCAGAAGGACAATGGTCAGCGGCAGAAAGATGTAGAATTGCTCCTCGACCGCGAGCGACCATGTGTGCAGGAGCGGCTTGTCCTCTGACGCGGTGTCGAAATAGCCTGCCTGTCTGAAGAACAGGACGTTCGACAGGTAGACCGTGGAGGCGATCACCGCCTTGCCGTATTCGCGGAACTCGAACGGCAGCAGCAGGATCCAGCCCAGCGCGGTGGTGACCAGCAGCATGGCGAAAAAGGCGGGGGCAAGGCGGCGGAAACGGCGGATGTAGAAACTCGGCAGGCTGATGCGGCCCGTCGAATCGTATTCGCGCCAGAGGATGCCGCCGATCAGAAACCCCGAGATGACAAAGAAGATATCGACGCCCACGAAGCCGCCCGAGAGCGGCAGGCCGAAGTGGTAGAGCACCACGGCCAGCACGGCGAGAGCGCGCAGCCCGTCGATGTCCCCCCGGTAAGGGAGAGGCATATGCGCAGGCGCGCTCATGGCTGCGGGTGTCCTCGGCCAAGGGGCGGGAGCGTCATCTTCGTCCTTCCGGATTCTCCGGGTTTTGCGCACTCTGCGGTCAGAGTGTTGCCATACCCCTTAGGATACCGCATTTCAGGGCAGGAATATGGCGGATAGCGGGTGTTGGATACCGGAATGGCGGAAAATCTGATCTCGGCCCAGGTGCCGGACTGGTCGCGCGAGCGGATCGAGCGGTTCTGGGAGCCGGGCAAGAAGATGATCCGCGCGGTCCGCCGTTACCAGGCCTGGCGCGGACGCGGCCCGCTGGGACGGGTGGTGGCGCGATACTGGGTGCTCAACCACTGGTTCTGGTCGCTGATGTGCCAGAGCGAGCTGCACCTGACGACCGAGATCGGCGGCGGGCTGCGCCTGACCCATCCGACGGGGATCATCGTGCACCCGGAGGCGCGGATCGGCGTGAACTGCATGATCTTTCACCAGGTGACGCTGGCGGGGCCGGTGGTTCTGGGGGGTCACGTCGACGTGGGTGCGGGGGCCAAGCTGATCGGGCCTCTGACCGTGGGCGATCACGCGGTGATCGGTGCCAACGCGGTGGTAACACGGGATGTGCCCGCCGGGGCAACCGTGGCGGGGGTTCCGGCAAAGGTGATCTCCGGGCCGGATTGAGCGGACGAGGTCAGGGGGGCGAACGGCGAAAGCGCAGGGTGTCGGCGCTGGTCGTCTCGGGATCCGGCCGAAAGCCGGATTTTTCCAACACGCGGGCGGATGCGGGGTTAGCACGGTCGACGCCGGCGAGAAGCGTGATCCGGGCGGTTCCGTCGAGATGTGCCGCGAGGCCCTGTACCAGTTCGGTTGCATAGCCTTTGCCCCAGGCCTCTTCGGCGAAGAGATAGCCGAGGTGCGCGCAGTCCTCGTCGCCTTCGGGATCGGAAAACAGCATGAGCAGGCCGATCAGGATCCCGTCGGTCTCGACCAACCAGACGTCCGACACGGCACGGCGCGCTGCGATCCAGTTGGCGATCCGCTCTTCTGTCTCGTCCAGTTGAACCGAAGGCGGCAGAGGCCGCAGGACGGGCCGTGTGAGGATCTGGGCGAGGCGTTTTTCAAGCGCCGGGCGGCTGGCCGGGTCGTTGAGCGCCGCCTCCCAGGGCGTGACACGCAACCGCTCGGTGGCGAACCCGGTCAATAGCCCAGCCCGTCGAGCGGGCGCCCGTCGAGCAGGGCGCAGTAGACGTCGATGGTCTTTTCGCCCTTCTTCGCCCAGGGGAAATAGCCGTCGGCGTAGGATTTCGCGCGGGCTGCGGTGACGGCCATGTTGCCCGGCACCTCGGCGCAGGCTTCCATTTCCAGGCGGAATCCCTCGACCATGCGGTCGAAGCTGCCCATTTCGACTCGGGCGCCCCGGCCATGATCGGCCAGGTCGCCGGGGGCGCCGTAATTCGCCACGATCACCTGGCAGCCGCAGGCCATCGCCTCGATCACCACACCTGCACCCAGCTCTCGGATCGAGGGAAAGACGAAGGCGTCGGACTGGCGCATCATCTCGGCCACCTCTCCCTGGCTCTTGCGGCCATGCATCGTGATGCAGTCCTGCAGCCCGTGCTCAGCAATCAGCGCCTCCATCCTCGCGCGTTCCGGCCCGTCGCCGACCACATGCAAGTGATGGCGGCGCAGCGCTTCGGAGGCGACAAAGGCGCGGATCGGCAGTTCGGGCAACTTGTAGGGAACAAGGCGGCCCGCATAGAGAAAGTCCAGCCGCCCATCGCCACGGCTGCCCGCAGGCGCGGCGCCATTGGCGTGAAAGATGGCAGGGTCAAAGCCGATCTCGGGGAAGGAGACGATGCGCGCATCCTCGACCCGGGGCAGGTCGGCACGGGTATGGGAGAAGGCGCAGAGCACGGCGGCGGCATCGTCGTAGGTGCTGCGCGCGTAGGGCAGGTACTTGTAGAAATTCCGCAGCTTGCGCAGGCCCTCCTTTTCGCGCGCCTGTTCGGCCGCGAAGGCGCGCGGCCAGTCGAGGTTGCCGTTCAGGGGCCCGATCACGAAAGGCTGTCGCACCTTGTGCGCCAGCCAGCTGGGCAGGGTGGGCGACATCGGCGTGATGCGGTGCACGATGTCGAAACGTCCGGCCTTCAGGTCATCGCGGAAGTGTTTCCAGACGCCCCGTTCGAAGGCGAGGTAAGGCAGGTAGTTGAAGATCATCGAGGTCGACCAGCCGACCTCTTCGCCGCCGCGGATCAGCCTGGCCAGCCGGTACATGGGAGAGGCGATCCACTCGTTGTCGATATAGACCACGGGCACGGGCGGCCCGTCCTTCTCGATGTTCTCGCGGTTGCGGACATGGGTGGCCACGGTCACATCCGCCAGCTTTCCGATCTCCAGCGCGTACTTGTAGCCGACGATGGGCAGCGACGGCCATTCCGGGTTGCATTCGTCGGCGACCAGCAGGACGCGGGGTCTTTGGGGCATTTTGGACCTTTCTACATCGCCGTGCGGCGCCGCAGGGGGGCGGCGCTGGCGGCCTGGTGCCGCCTTGGGGTGGCTTCACGCAGGCGCTCGGCGTAGCCGGTCAGCGCGCCGGCGATCAGCCAGGTCAGCGGCGTGAGCGTTGCATTGGGGATCATGTCGGCCACGTTGATCGCCAGCATCAGCGAAAGCGGCCCGACAAAGGGGGATACGGCATCCGCACGCTGCCTGGACATCGCGCGCCAGATCAGCACCAGTGGCCAGAGCAACAGGCCGAATTGCGCCAGGAACCCGACCCAGCCATAGGTGCCGATCGAGACGATCCAGAACCCGTCGGTCACGGTCAGGATGGCGCCGCTGAATGGATCCAGGATGTGATTGCGCCCCCAGCTGCCCCAGCCGAAGACCGGCTTTATATAGGCGCGTTCCAGCAGCGTGTCCTCGTTCTGGAAACGGAAGCGCAGCGATCCGGCCCGGTCCGGGTCGATCTTTTCCGCCTGGGCCAGCATCTGTTCCTGCGGCACCAGGTCGGCGCCCTTCAGGATCGGGTAGGCCAGGGCGACCGCGCCGATCAGCAGCGCGATGCGCAGTTGCGTCCGGGGCGTCAGCAGGACCACAAGCGGCACCAGCAGAACCATGAAGATCAGTGCCCCCAGCGACTTGGCCATGACCAGGACCAGGGTCAGGTAGCCCGCAACGGCCAGCGCCTTGATCTTTCCCGCGCCCTCGTGCCAGCGCCACAGCGCCCAGGCCGAGACGACAGAGGTCATCAGGAAGAAGGCGACCCAGATGCCGTGGTAGAGGAACACGATGGGGCGATAGCCGCCAAAGCGGATGGTCTGGGCAAAGAAATGTTGGAAATAGCCATATACCCAGTTGTTGAGCTGGGGCGAGACGCGCATTTCCAGCAGCATCAGCGGCGTGTAGATCAGACCGCCCACGACCAGCGCGCGCAAGAGTTCCCGCATCGCCCCGCCAGAGGCCAGGTGCTGGCGGCCCAGAAGGAAGGGCAGCACCATCAGGAATTGTTCCAGCACCAGTGCCGCCGCATCCTTGAGCCCCAGCGCGGGCAGGCCGATGATGCCGAAATAGACCGGCTCTCCGTTGTTGAGCACCGTCATCACGGGTGAGAAGACGAAGGTCAGCAAAAGCACCTTGCCAAGACCCGACCGCGGCAACAGGGGGCCGCCCGTGTCCTTGCGCCACAGGGTCAGGGCAAAAGCCATCAGCGCCGGGATATTGTGCTTGTCCAGGGGCGGCATCATCGGAAAGTCGAAGACCGCGGGCGGTTCCGGCAGGAACAGGTAACACAGCATCAGCGACCAGATGATCGCACGATCGAGGCGCAGCCGCGACATCATCACGGCCACGAAGATCGGGCTTGCCGCCAGTGCAAGGAAGGCGATCTGGTTGGGCATGGTCGCTTTGCGTTTGGGCGCGGGATGCGCTGGGTCTCATTGTGACCTAGCGGTGGGCTGGGGCAAAGTCGCGGCTGCAATGCAGCAAAACAGTGAAATCCGACACAATTCGGGCCCTGTACCCAAATTGGCGCGGAACGGTCGTAAAAACGCCAGTTTCTTCTATCATTGTCTTGTCAACGCCCGCGCCAGGAAGGAGCTCATGGCCCGCGACACCCTCCGCATCGCCTACCTGTGCGATATGTCCCCATTGGACCGGAACCTGTATTCCGGCGGAAATGCGCGTATTTTCGATGCGTTGCGGACCCATGCGGGCGAGGTCACGGTGTTGCCGCAGACCTGGGCGGGGGCAGAACCCCTGCGCCGCCTGATCCATGCCATGCCGGAACGGGTGAACCTGCGCGCGCGCTGGCGCGCACATTATGCCTTGCGCCATGTGATCGCGCGCCCGATCGAGGCGGAGCTGCGTCGGGGGGGCTATGACGTGCTCTTCGGGGCCTATGCACTGCACGCGCTGGCGGGGGTACGGGTGCCTTCGGACATGGTCGCGGCCTTCACCTCGGACGCGACGCAGACGGTCTACCGCGAATCCGAGGTCGGGCAGGCGCATGAACGGGTCTTCAAGCTGGGCCGCTTCCTGGATGACTGGGTCGAACGGCAGGAACGCGCGGCGCTGGCGCGGGCCGACCTTCTGCTGTGGCCGTCGGAATGGCTGCAGAAGGCAGTGGAAACCCGCTATGGCATCGCGCCGGACCGCAGCCGCCTGGTGCCCTGGGGCGGCAATATAGCCGACCCGCCGCCGCCCGCCCCGCGCAGCCTGCGCCGGGGAGAGCCCGTGCGCCTGCTGGTGATCGGGCGTGACTGGGTGGCTAAGGGTGGGCCGGTGGCCTTTGACACGATGATGGCGCTGCGGGATGCGGGTGTGGACGCGCAACTGATCGTGATCGGCTGCGTCCCGCCAGAGAACAATTCCAACCATTTCGTCACCGTGCACCCTCAGCTGAACAAGGCGGTGCCCGAGGAACAGGCGATCTTTGACCGCGCGCTGGCAGAGGCGCATTTCATGGTCATGCCGTCCTTTGAATCCTACGGGTTTGCCTTTTGCGAGGCCGCAGCCCACGGCCTGCCAGCCCTCTGCCTGCGGGTCGGGGGCGTGCCGGTTCGTGACGGGATCACCGGCCATGCCTTGCCGCCGGGGGCAGAGGCCGCGGATTTCGCGGGCAACATCCTGTCCTATCTGGATGCGCCCGACAGCTATGCCCGGCTCAGCCGCGCGGCGCGGGCCGAGTACGAGGCGCGGCTCAACTGGGATGCCTGGGGGCGTCGGACCGCGACGCTGTTGCACGAGGCGGTGGCCCGCAAACGCGATGCCCGCGCGGCCCGGAGCGCCTGACACTCTGGGCCGCCGCTGGTGCTGCGGCGCGGCATGTGCTACCTCACACCCCGAGTCTTTCCCAAAGCCCGATGCGGCCGGAGCACATCATGTCCCCCCTCACAGATCACGGCTTGGCCGTGCAATCCCGCCTCAGCCAGGCCTATGGGCTAAGTCCCGACGCCGTCCTGTCGATGATGGATGCGGTCAGCCGTGGCGGCGGGATGCAGGCGCAGTTCAACGTGCCGGAGCTGGGCGGCATGGGCCAATGGCAGTCCGGCGGCATGACGATGGTCGGTGACATGTTCAACACCGGGTTGCAGAACACGGTGAACAATCTCTGCGGCGAGATCGCCAATGCCTATTACCAGGGCGCCTTCTACCAGCCCGCGCCGCAGCCGCAGGGCAGCTGGCAGGGCCAGCAGCAGGGCGGTGCCTCGATGACATTCTCGGGCGGCAGTTTCGGCTCCTGGTGGCCGTCGGACCTGGGCCAGCCCTCGTCGCAGGGCTCGCAGAACAACCTCAGCTACGCGATCTTTCCGCAGTCGCGGCGGCTGGCGGTGAACCTGAACGGGCAGGTGACGGTCTATGACACCGGCGACCACCTGATCGGCGGCGTCGGGCAGCAGCAGTCAGGCGATGCCAGCTGGACCTTCACCAGCCAGTACGGGACGGTCTACCTGAACCAGCTTCCGGTGGTTTCGGGGACCGGTTCGGCGCCCGAGCCGTCCTTTGCCCAGCCAGAGCCGGCGCGCATGCAGCCAGAGCCTGTTTCCCAGCCCGATCCGGCCCCCGCGCCGGTTCAGCAGGGCGGTGATTCCGACCAGATCTTTGCCGCGCTGGAAAAGCTGGGCAGCCTGCGCGACATGGGCATCCTCAGCGAGGACGAATTTGCCGCGAAGAAGGCGGAGTTGCTGTCGCGGTTGTGAGGAAAGGTGCCGCGAAGTCCGCTTCCAGGGCTTCGCCGACATCACAGATACTCATTCATTTCTGCACAGCCACAAGCATTGATCGGCATCAAAGCCAAGACGCGATCGCGGTGAGAACATCCAGCAAGTGTTGGATGAGGAACGAATGCTTCTGCTCGCACCGCTCTTGATTCTTGGACCGTCGGCTTTGGTATTCGCATTTTGTGCCATCAACCGGTCCAATCCCAACATTTTTCTGTTCGTGTCCCTATCATCCTCGGTTCTTGTGCCGCTTTGGGCCATTGCCATTTACATGTGGGTACAGGCTAAGACAGGGCCGGAGACGGTCATGTCGGCTTTTACAGAGGCATACGCAAAGCTGTTCACCATCAGTGCCGCCTTGGCGACATTCGTTGGAGTGGGTGGCGCGCTCACCCATTTTCTGTCTGTGAGCAATGACCAATCCTCGGAGCACTGACCGGGACAGGGAGACAGGTCCGCTTCGTCCGCAAGCCGGTCGTTGCCGACACATCCATCACGGACCTCGTATCACCCCCACGGCCAGCGCAGTCTGGACTTAATCCGCCCCTCTAACTGGCCCTATTCGGCGCTCCATCCCGCCAGTAGATTGGCCCGCAAACGCCGGCACCTTCTGCCGGCGCCTTTGCCTTGGGAGCGCGGCCTATGAAAATGACCACCGAAGAAGCCTTCGTGAAGGTGCTTCAGCGTCACGGGATCGAACATGCCTTCGGGATCATCGGCTCGGCCTTCATGCCGATTTCCGACCTCTTTCCCCGCGCGGGCATCATGTTCTGGGACTGCGCGCACGAAGGCTCTGGCGGGTTCATGGCCGACGGCTATACCCGCGCCTCCGGCAAGATGAGCATGATGATCGCTCAGAACGGGCCGGGCATCACCAATTTCGTCACCGCCGTGAAAACCGCCTACTGGAACCATACGCCGCTGTTGCTGGTGACACCCCAGGCCGCGAACAAGACCATCGGGCAGGGCGGGTTCCAGGAAGTCGAACAGATGAAACTGTTCGAGGACATGGTCGCCTACCAGGAAGAGGTCCGCGACCCGTCCCGCATCGCCGAGGTGCTGACCCGCGTCATCGCCAAGGCCAAGCTGGCCAGCGCGCCGGCGCAGATCAACGTGCCGCGTGACTACTGGACGCAGGTCGTCGACATCGAGATCCCCGAGCCGATCCTCTTTGAACGCTCCTCGGGGGGCGAAAACTCGGTCGCCGCCGCCGCCGCGTTGCTGTCGGAGGCAAAGAACCCGGTGATCCTGAACGGCGCCGGCGTGGTCCTGTCCGAGGGCGGTATCGCCGCCAGCATGGCGCTGGCCGAGCGGCTGGAGGCGCCGGTCTGCGTCGGCTACCAGCATAATGACGCCTTCCCGGGCGGGCATCCGCTGTTCGCCGGGCCGCTGGGCTACAATGGCTCCAAGGCAGGGATGGAACTGATCAAGGAGGCGGACGTGGTGCTGGCGCTGGGCACGCGGCTGAACCCGTTCTCGACCCTGCCGGGCTACGGCATGGACTATTGGCCCAAGGACGCCAAGGTGATCCAGGTCGACATCAACCCCGACCGCATCGGCCTGACCAAGAAGGTCAGCGTGGGGATCATTGGCGACGCGGCCAAGGTGGCGCGCGGCATTCTGGACAAGCTGGCCGATACGGCGGGTGACGAAGGCCGGGCAGAGCGTCGCGCCAAGATCGCCGAGACGAAATCGCGCTGGGCGCAGCAACTGACCGAGATGACCCACGAGGACGACGATCCGGGCACCAGTTGGAACCAGCGCGCCCGCGACGACAAACCCGACTGGATGAGCCCCCGCATGGCCTGGCGCGCGATCCAGAGCGCCTTGCCGCGCGAGGCGATCATTTCCTCGGACATCGGCAACAACTGCGCCATCGGCAACGCTTACCCGTCCTTCGACGAGGGGCGGAAGTACCTTGCGCCGGGGCTGTTCGGCCCCTGCGGCTATGGCCTGCCCTCGATCATCGGCGCCAAGATCGGCTGCCCGGACGTGCCTGTGGTGGGTTTTGCGGGCGATGGCGCCTTTGGCATCTCGGTCACCGAGTTGACGG
This sequence comes from Antarctobacter albus, assembly GCF_900101505.1. Lineage (GTDB taxonomy): Bacteria > Pseudomonadota > Alphaproteobacteria > Rhodobacterales > Rhodobacteraceae > Antarctobacter > Antarctobacter albus. The sequence continues at coordinate 262,476 of NZ_FMZI01000006.1, read as the reverse complement.
CCATAGGGCGCGGCGAATGGCCGGCGATCACGCAGGTCGTGTTCCGCAACTATCAGTGGGGCGCGGAAAAGCGGAACTCGACCCTGTGGTACGACGACAATTTCGTCGGCACCGAACTGGACGAGGGCGTCAGCTATGCCGGCATCGCCTCGGCTTGCGGTCTGAAAGGCGTCATCGCCCGCACGATGGACGAGCTGACCGCCGCGCTGAACCAGGCGATCACCGACCAGATGGAAAACGGTGTGACCACGCTGATCGAGGCGATGATCAACCAGGAACTGGGCGAGCCCTTCCGCCGCGACGCGATGAAGAAACCGGTGGTGGTGGCGGGGATCGACCCCGCCGACATGCGCCCGCAGACCCCGGCCAAAGCGGCGGAATGATGGGTGACCCGGCGCGAGGGGACGTTCTTGTCCTGAACGTCGGGTCGTCCTCGATCAAATGCGTGGTCTTCGACGCGGCGCTGCACGAGGTGCTGCGCGGCGGTGTGGACGGGATCGGCCAGCAGGCGGTGCTGCGCATGGGCGTCCTGCGCCAGCCGGTGACGGCGCCGGATCACGGCGCCGCTTTGTCGGTGGTGCTGGACGCGCTGGAGGCGCAGGGCGTTGCGCTGACCTCTTTGCGGGTGACCGGGCACCGCGTCGTGCATGGCGGGCCGAACCTGGCCGACCCCCTGCTTGTGACTCCCGAGGTGCGCGCAGAGATTGACCGTTGCGCACCGCTGGCGCCCCTGCACAACCCGCATAACCTTGCGGCGATAGAGGCCCTGGCCGCGCAGGCGCCCGACCTGCCGCAGGTGGCCTGTTTCGACACCGGCTTTCACGCCAGCTGCCCCGAGGTCGCGCAGCGCTATGCGCTGCCGCCCGACTGTGCCGAGGCCGGTATCCGGCGCTACGGGTTCCACGGTCTCAGCTACGCGGGGATCGTCACGCGGCTGGAGGCGCTGGCCGGCGTCCTGCCGGAACGTGTGCTGGCCTTTCACCTGGGCAACGGTGCCTCGGCCTGTGCGATCCTGCGCGGGCGCAGTGTGGCAACGACGATGGGCTATTCCCCCACCGATGGGCTGACGATGGGCACGCGGTCCGGCAGCATCGACCCGAACGCCGTCCTGCGGCTGGCCGGGGAACGCGGGGTGGAGGGCGCGCGCGACCTGCTGAACAACCGGGCCGGGCTGGCGGGACTGTCGGGCGGGACCTCGGACATGCGCGCGCTGGAGGAAAGCGATGCCTCCGACGCCGCCTTTGCCATCGCGCATTTCACTTACTGGGCGCGGCGCCACGGCGGCAGCCTGATCGCGGCGATGCAGGGGCTGGACGCCGTCGTCTTTACCGGCGGCATCGGCGAGAATTCCGCACGGATCCGGGCCGAGATCCTCGACGGTCTGGGCTGGGCGGGGGTTTCCTATGAGGCGGACAAGAACGCGCGCAAGGCCCCGCGCCTGCATGGCGATGGGTCAGCCGTCACCGCTTGGGTACTGCCCGCCGAAGAGGAACGGGTCATCGCGCGCGCGGCGCTGGACCTGGTGCAGGCATGAGGGGTCAGTCCAGCGCCAGCGTCACCGCCGTAGCCGCCACGATGTCCTCTGCCGTGGCGCCGCGCGACAGGTCGCAGACCGGTTTGCGAAAGCCCTGCAGGATCGGCCCCAGCGCCTGCGCGCCCGCCAGTTCCTGCACCAGCTTGTACCCGATGTTGCCAGAGTCGAGATCGGGAAAGACCAGTACGTTGGCATCCCCTGTCCCCATGCCCTTCTTCGTTGCGATCCGGGGGTTCAGCGCCGCATCCGCCTGCACCGGCCCCGCGAAACCCGTCATCTCTGCCGCCGCACGCACCTTGTCCACGCTGTCACCCGCGCCGCTGGCGCCGGTGGAAAAGGACAAGAGCGCCACCCGCGCCTCTCCCAGCAGCGCCTGTGCGGTGCGTTCGGACGCCCGTGCGATGGCGGCCAGCCCTTCGGCATCCGGCGACAGGTTCACCGCGCAATCGGCAAAGATCAGGGTACGCCCGTCCGGCATCAGCATGGCAAAGAAGGAAGACGGCAGGCTGACGCCTTCGGCCAGGCCGATGGCGATCGAGGCCGCCTCGATCACCCGCCGCGTCGGCGCATCGGCGCCTGCCACCATCGCCTCGGCCTCACCGGCGGCGACCATCGCGGCGGCGCGGTACAGTGGGCGGTCCAGCATCCGGCGAGCCAGGCTTTCCTTCATGCCGCGCGCCTCGACCAGCGTGGCGATCATGGCGTCACTCGTCGGGATCAGGCCGATGGGGTCCGCCAGCCCCTCGGCGCGCAGCCTGTCACAGGCCGCTGCCACGCGCGGTTCCTCGAGCTCGGGAAAGACGACACGCACCCGCCGCTCCCGCGCCCGGTCAAAGGCCCGTTCCAGGAATGTCATGCCGGTTGTCCTCCGCCCGTTTGCCTTGGTGAGTTTGGCGTGCGGCAAGGGCAAAGATCAACGCGTCTCGGAGGGAATGCAGGCCTTGGCAGGCGGCGGATTTCGGGAAAATCATCCGCTTAGGCGAGAAAATATAGAACCCGGTTGCGCGTGCTTGCAGAGCGGCAGAATTGATATACGAATGATGCATCAACTTGCGCGCCCGTCAGACGGCGTCAGAGGGAGGGGACATGGCACAGCCTCGGGTTGAGACATCGCCGAGGGTCTCGGACGAAGTCCGCAAGACCACCTGCTACATGTGCGCCTGCCGCTGCGGCATCAACGTGCACATGAAGGACGGCAAGGTTGCCTATATCGAAGGCAACCGCGATCACCCGGTCAACAAGGGTGTGCTCTGTGCCAAGGGTAGCGCCGGGATCATGCAGCACAACGCGCCTTCCCGCCTGCGCGCGCCGCTGAAGCGTGTCGGCCCGCGTGGCTCGGGCCGGTTCGAGGAAATCAGCTGGGACGAGGCGCTGGACACCGCGGTCGGCTGGTTGAAACCCCTGCGCGAAACCGCGCCCGAAAAGCTGGCCTTCTTCACCGGGCGCGACCAGAGCCAGAGCTTTACCGGCTGGTGGGCGCAGGCCTATGGCACGCCCAATTTCGCCGCGCATGGCGGTTTCTGTTCCGTCAACATGGCGACGGCAGGCATCTACACGATGGGCGGCGCCTTCTGGGAGTTCGGCGCACCCGATTGGGAGCATGCCAAGCTTTTCCTGCTGTTCGGCGTGGCCGAAGACCACGACAGCAACCCGATCAAGATGGGGATTGGCCGGCTCAAGGAACGCGGCGCCAAGGTCATCGGGGTGAACCCGATCCGCTCGGGCTACAACGCCGTCGCCGACGACTGGATCGGGATCACGCCCGGCACCGACGGGCTCTTGATCCTCTCACTGGTGCATTGCTTGCTCAAGGCCGGGCGGATCGACCTCGACTACCTGGCGCGGTTCACCAATGCGCCGGTCCTGCTGGAGTGCAATCCGAAGTCGCCCGATCACGGCCTGTTCCTGCGCGACGCGGACGGCAAGCCGCAAGTGATCGACCGCGCCACCGGCAAACAGGTGGCCTGGGACACGCCCGGCATCATGCCGGACCTGACCGGCCATGTCCGGCGCGCGGGGGTCACCCATACCTCGGTCATGCACCACATCGCGGAACACTACCTCGATCCGCAATATGCGCCCGAAGCGGTGGCCGACCGCTGCGGCCTGACTCCCGAGCGTATCCGCGCGCTGGCCGCCGAACTGGCCCGCGCGGCCTTCGACGATCCGGTGGTGATCGACCGGCCCTGGACGGATTTCCGGGGCGACAGGCATGACCGCATGGTGGGCCGCCCGGTGGCGATCCACGCCATGCGCGGCATCTCGGCCCATGCCAACGGCTTCCAGACCTGCCGCGCCCTGCACATCCTGCAAATCCTTCTGGGTGCGGTGGAGACCCCCGGCGGGATGCGGTTCAAACCGCCCTACCCGAAACCCGCAGAGGCCCACCCGCGCCCGCACGCACGGGCCAGGCCCGGCCAGCCGCTGAACGGCCCCCACCTCGGCTATCCGCAGGGGCCGGAGGACCTGGCGCTGTCGGATGACGGTTTGCCGCTGAGGATCGACAAGGCCTTTACCTGGGAAAACCCGCTGTCGGCGCATGGGCTGATGCACATGGTGATCTCCAACGCCCACGCAGGCGATCCCTACCGGATCGACACGCTGTTCCTCTACATGGCGAACATGGCGTGGAACTCCTCGATGAACACCGCCGGTGTCATGGAGATGCTGACCGACACGGATGAAAACGGCGACTACAAGATCCCGCGCATCATCTACTCGGATGCATACTCATCCGAGATGGTCGCCTATGCCGACCTGATCCTGCCCGACACGACTTACCTGGAAAGGCACGACTGCATCTCGCTGCTCGATCGCCCGATCTCGGAACCGGAGGCCGCGGCGGATGCCATCCGCTGGCCGGTGGTGGAGCCGGACCGGGACGTGCGCGGCTTTCAGTCGGTGCTCCTGGACCTCGGCGCGCGGCTGGGCTTGCCGGGCATGATCGACGAGGGCGGCGCCCCGACATACGCCGACTACGCGGATTACATCCAGAACCACGAGCGGCGCCCGGGCGTCGGCCCGCTGGCGGGCTGGCGCATGTCCGACACCGGGCTGACCCACGGGCGCGGCAGCCCCAACGCCGCGCAGATCGACAGCTACATCGCCAACGGCGGCTTCTGTACGCTGCACATCCCCGAAGAGGCGCAGTATTTCAAACCCTGGAACCGTGCCTACCAGGACTGGGCGGTCACGACCGGACTCTGCGATACAGCCGCGCCCTACCTCTTCCAGCTCTACGTCGAACCCCTGCGCCGCTTCCAGCGCGCTGCCGAAGGCCACGGCGACCAGCAGCCGCCGGACCACCTGCGCGACCAGATCAAGGGCAAACTCACCCCGCTGCCGCTCTGGTATGCGCCCGACGCGGGCAGTCCCGACACATACCCGGTCCATGCCCTGACCCAGCGCCCGATGGCCATGTACCACAGCTGGGGCAGCCAGAACGCGTGGCTGCGGCAGGTGCACGGGCACAATCCGATGTACCTGCCCTCCCGGCTGATGCAGGAACACGGGCTGCAGGATGGCGACTGGGCGCGGGTCACCTCGCCGCAAGGGGAAATCACCGTTCCGGTGATGGAAATGGCCGCGCTCAACCCGAACACGATCTGGACCTGGAACGCCATCGGCAAGCGAAAGGGGGCGTGGGCGCTGAAACCCGGCGCTCCCGAGGCGACGAAAGGCTTCCTGCTCAACCACCTGATCCACGAGCTGCTGCCCCCCAAGGGCGACGGGCTGCGCTGGTCCAACTCCGATCCGGTCACGGGCCAGGCCGCATGGTTCGACCTGCGCGTGCGCCTCGAAAAGGCCGAGGCTCCCCCCGAAGAAAGCCGGCCCGCCTTCGACGCGGTCACCTCTCCTGTCGGCCAAGGGCCGGACCAACTGACCTGGCAGAGCAAGACCTGATGCTTCTTTGGTTTCAAAAATACCTCGGGGGAGTCGCGCGCAGCGCGACTGGGGGCAGAGCCCCCACGCAACAAACCTGTGCCGCGTCAGCGGCGCCGCTGGATCACGGGGGACACGGATGACTTGCCTTCCGGAACAGACTACCCGCAGCCTCGGGCTTGTCATCGATCTCGACACCTGCGTCGGCTGTCATGCCTGCGTGATCTCCTGCAAGGGCTGGAACACCGAGAACTACGGCGCGCCGCTCTCGGACCAGGACCCCTACGGCGCCGATCCCTCTGGCACCTTCCTCAACCGCGTGCACAGCTACGAGGTCCAGCCCGACAATGCCCCGGCGCAACTGGTACATTTCCCCAAGTCCTGCCTGCACTGCCAGGACGCGCCCTGCGTCACGGTCTGCCCCACCGGCGCCAGTTACAAGCGCACCGAGGACGGCATCGTGCTGGTCAACGAATCCGACTGCATCGGCTGCGGCCTCTGCGCCTGGGCCTGCCCCTATGGCGCGCGGGAATTGGACCTCGCCGAGGGCGTGATGAAGAAATGCACGCTCTGCGTGGACCGCATCTACAATGAAAACCTCCCCGAGGAGGACCGCACCCCCGCCTGCGTGCGCACCTGCCCGGCGGGGGCGCGGCACTTCGGCGATCTTTCCGACCCGGACAGCGATGTCTCGCGCTTGGTGGCGGAACGCGGCGGCATGGACCTGATGCCGGAACAGGGCACCAGGCCCGTCAACAAGTACCTGCCGCCGCGTCCGCGTGACAGCTGGCAGGGCGAGGTCGACGTGTTGGCCCCCTTCCTCGAACCGGTGGCCGAGGAGCCGCGCGGCCTTCTCGCCTGGATCGACAAGACGCTGGAGAAACTCTGAATGCACCCGGCGCCCTCGATCATCGCCTTCACGACCTTTTCCGGCCTCGGCCTCGGCCTGTTGTTCTGGCTGGGTGTCGATCCGGAGGCGCCGACCGGCTGGATCGGATTCGCCTTCTTCCTGATCGGCTACCTGCTGGCGGGGGGCGGGCTGATGGTCTCCACGCTGCACCTTGGCCGCCCGGAACGGGCGCTCAAGGCTTTCACGCAATGGCGGTCAAGCTGGCTCTCGCGTGAGGCATGGACGGCCTGCGCGGCGCTGATCGTCATGGGGCTCTACGCGGCTCTTCTGGTGTTCTTCGGGGTGCAGGTCCATGTGCTTGGCTGGCTGGGGGCGCTTCTGTGCCTCGCCACCGTCTTTACCACCTCGATGATCTATACCCAGCTCAAGACCGTGCCGCGTTGGCATCACTGGTCGACGCCGGTTCTGTTCCAGCTTTACGCCCTGGGCGGCGGCGCCCTGCTGTCGGGCCGGGTGATCACCGGCCTTGTGCTGATCGGGCTGGCGGCTCTGGCGCAAGCGGGCTGGTGGCTTGGCGGGGACCAAAGGCTCGCCGCCTCGGGCACCACCATCGAAAGCGCGACCGGGTTGGGCCATATCGGCCGCGTCCGCGCCTTCGAGCCGCCGCACACCGGCAGCAACTACCTGCTGCGCGAGATGGTCTTTGTCGTGGCACGCAAACACGCGCAAAAACTGCGCCTGATTGCGCTGGGGTTGATGGCGGTCCTGCCCGCGCTCCTGCTTCTGCTGCCCTTCGGGCATTGGCTGGCGGCTGTCGCGGTTCTAGCCCATGTGGCGGGCGTGCTGGTCTCGCGCTGGTTGTTCTTTGCCGAGGCGGAACACGTTGTCGGCCTCTATTACGGCAAGCGCTGACCCGGGGCCTACTTTGATCGGCCGAAGAGGCCGCGCACCCGATCGCCACCCTCGTCCAGCTTGTCCCCGGCCGCGCCCAGTACCGGGTCCACCCGGTTTTCCCAGAACCGCAGCCAGCGCACGCGCAGCGCCCAGTAGAGCGCAGCCAGCGTCACCAGGATGATGATGTTCAGCCAGGGAATGATGCGCACGTCGGGGCCTTCGACCTCGCGGATCGAGACGGCGTTGGGAAAGATCGAGATGAACTCGTTGCGCCAGCCGTAATGCCGGATCGCCACCCATGTCGGGTTCTCGGCGGTCGACCGCAGGTCCGCCGCCTCGGCCTGCAGGTTCGAGGTGTCGAACTTGAAATAGGGCGGCCAGCCCCAGCCGGTGTCCTCGTTGCGGTAGACCATGATGTCGTTGTTGGCCCGCCGCGTCTGGATGAAAAACACGTCGCGCGGCCCGCCCGGCGCGCTGCCGGTATTGGCCTGCGACCAGAACCAGGGGTTGTCGCTGGGGTTCTCGCGCTTTTCGTAGGTGTCGGTGATCCGCGCCACGTCATGCTGGGGCAGCGTGTAGTGCAGGAAACCCGCCACGAGCAGCCAGAACAGAACGATCAGGGTCCATTTCACATATTTCATGCGCGCGGCGCCTTTCAGTGGAAATTCGTCAGATACACGATCAGGGTCACGAGGCAAAGGGGCACGGCATAGACCAGGAGCACAAGGGTCCGATGGCGCTTGCGGTCGAATTCCTCCAGCGCCTCGCGCACGTAGTCCTCTTGCGATCGGGTCTCGGCCGGGTCGGCGGCCCAGTCGGTTTCCAGCAACTCGCGGCGCCGGGCGCGCAGGTAGAACCACAGCGACCCGTAGACCACCGTGAGCACGACCGCCGCCATGATCAGGAACCGCGCCAGTGCGAACATACCCAACCTCCTGATATTGAGGTGATACGGGTGGCGTTAAAAATCAACGGTGAATGCGGGCAAACGCGATGTCAGAGCAGGAAAAGACCCGGGCTGTCACCAGACCGCCGTTTTCCAGCGGCGCGGTGCGGTGCTGACGACAAGCAACAGGACGGGCCCCCAGATCAACACCGCGCTGGCGCCCAGCCGCAGAAAATACCCCAGAGATGCGCTGGGGGCCTGCCCCAGCAGGTCCCAGACCCGCGCGTCCTCGATGGTGTAGAGCAATGCAAATCCCGCCGAGGTCAGCAGCCAGACCAGCAAGGCCGAGATCACGGTTGTCGCGGCCAGGGCGCCCAGGCTCTCGGGTAGGATCGCCTCGACCCCGCGGGTGACCAGCACGGTGACAAGCATGAGGCCCAGAACGGGCAGGAGAAGTTGAAGGATCATGTGGACAAGGATGGGGGCGGAGCGCCGCGCATTCAACGGGCAGGTTATTCCCGACCTTGCCGGAATGCGCGTCGGGCGTCAGGGTGTGTCCAGGAATTGACAGGGAGTATTTCCGTGACCCGCACTTTTGCCGTTTTGATGCTGACCGCCTTTGCCCTGCCCGCGCAGGCCGACGATGTTTCGGACCTGATGGAATCGGCGCTCAAGGCCTACGAGGATGGCGACATTCAATATGCCCTCGACGAACTGGACATGGCGCGTGCCAAGCTGTTGGAAATGAAGACCGCCAGCCTGGGCAGTTTCCTGCCCGATGCGCCGGATGGCTGGACCCGCGAGGTCAATACCGAGATGAACCAGGGTCTGGCCATGATGGGCGGCGGCGTCGGCGCCGAGGCGACCTATACCGATCCCGGTGGCGAGCGGATCAAGATCACGCTGATGGCCGACAACCCGATGGTCATGAGCATGTCGGGCATGATTGCCAATGCCGCGATGATGGGCATGAAGACAGAGCGGATCCAGCGCCAGAAATTCGCCATCCAGGACCGGCAGATGATGGCGCTGATCGCCAATCGAATCCTTGTCCAGACTGACGGCGACCCGGACAAGACCCGCCCGCTGCTGGACATGATGGATTTCAACGAGATGGCGCAGTTCGGTTTGTGATCCGGCCTTTGATCCGGCCTGCGGTAAGGCGGGGCGACGCCCCGCCTCTCCCCTGATCTGTCGCGGGTTTCCGGCCCGGTGAGGTCCCGGGGCAAGCCCGGGACGGGGGCGCATGGCGGGCGGTTCAGCCCACCACGTTGAAGCCGGGTCCGTAGGGGTAGCCTGTGATGTTCTCGGCGCCGCCCTCGGTGACGACCAGGATGTCATGCTCGCGGTATCCGCCGGCGCCGGGCTGACCCTCGGGGATCGTCAGCATCGGTTCCATCGAGATGACCATGCCCGGTTCCAGCACCGTGTCGATGTCCTCGCGCAGTTCCAGACCCGCCTCGCGCCCGTAGTAGTGCGACAGCACCCCGAAGGAGTGGCCGTAGCCGAAGGTCCGGTACTGCAGAAGGTCGCGCTCGGCGAAGAAGGCGTTGATCTTGCGGGTCACCTCGGCGCAGGAGACACCCGGCTTGAGCAGGCTCATGCCGTATTCATGCGCGCCGACATTGGCCTCCCAGACCTCGAGGCTGGCGGTGTCGACCTCGCCCACGAAAAGCGTGCGTTCCAGCGCGGTGTAATAGCCCGAGATCATCGGGAAGGTGTTGAGCGAGAGGATATCGCCGCGTTCCAGCACCCGACCCGTGACCGGGTTGTGCGCCCCGTCGGTGTTGATCCCGGACTGGAACCAGACCCATGTATCGCGGTACTCGGCCTCGGGGAACCGCCTGGCGATCTCCAGCTCCATCGCATCGCGGCCCGCCATGGCCACGTCGATCTCTCTTGTGCCCGGCCTGATCGCGTCCCGGATGGCGTAGCCGCCGACATCGGCCACCTGGGCGCCGTGGCGGATCAGGGCGATTTCGGCCGGTGATTTGTGCATGCGCTGGCGCATGGTGGCGGGGGCGATGTCGCTGGTGCTGGCGGGGGCAAGGAAGCTGTCCATCAGCGCCTTTTGCGCCAGGGTCATGTGATCGCCTTCATAACCCAGCGCCTTGCCGGTGCCGGTGACCGAGGCGATGGCGCGCCAGTAGTTGTTCCTCTCCCAGTCGGTATAGGTGATGTTGTCGCCGTGGCAGCGCCGCCAGGGCTGGGCGGCGTCGATCCCGGCGCTGATCGTCACGCTTTCGGTTTGCGTCACGACAAGGCCGTAGGGGCGCCCGAAGCTGCAGTAGAGAAAGCCCGAGTAGTAGGCGATGTTGTGCATCGAGGTGAAGATGGCGGCATCGAGCCCGGCCTCGGCCAGTGCGGCGCGCAGACCGGCAAGCCGGGCCTCGTATTCCTCCGGCGCGAACGGCAGGCACTTCTGCCCCTGGTGAAATCGATAGTGTTGGGGACGTTCCATGAAACCCTCCTGAGGCGCGGCGGGGCCTTCCTCTACCGCGCTGGCAAAGCAAGGTCCCGGCGTTCAGGACGGTTGAGGGGCTGAAAAGTGGCGACGCCATCGCCTGCCCGTCGACAGGATGCTGCGTTGCGGCAGGATGTTCAAGTGTCTCGGCGACAAAAGCCATGTCGTTTTCGGATGAGAGGCCTCCGGCGACCTGGTTGCCGTGGGATGCGAGGGGCCAGCCCCTCGCGCTCCCCGGAGGTATTTGTGGCCCAAAGAAACACAGGCGGCCTGCCTCGGGGGCGTCAGACCTCTCCCCAGATCTCCTCGGCACAGCGCACCACCAGCTCCAGCTTGCGGCGCTGGTCGTCGGGGGTGATCGCGTTGCCGTGTTCGGTCGAGGCAAATCCGCATTGCGGCGCGATCCCCAGCTGGTCGATGTCGGCGTATTTCGAGGCTTCCTCGATCTTGGATTTCACCCAGTCCACCGTTTCCAGCTCGGCGGACTTGGTGGTGATGAACCCGGGCATGACGCGCTGCTTGCCCCTGGGAAGCAGGCGCAGCGGTTCCAGTCCGCCGGCGCGGTCGGTGTCGTATTCCATGAAGAAGATGTCGACGCCGGTGGAAAAGATCGCCTCGGCGGCGAGGTCATAGGCGCCCGTCGCGGCATGGGTCGACTGGAAGTTGCCCCGGCACATGTGCATCCCGATCACCATGTCCGTGGGCCGGTCGGCGATCGCGTTGCGCATCATCTCGGCGTATTTCCCGATCAGCCAGTCCGGGTCCAGACCGGCCTTTTCCTTTTCGGCCCGGTGTTTCGGATCGCAGAGATAGGCGAAAAAGATATCGTCCATCTGCAGGTAACGGCAACCGGCGGCGTGAAAGGCCGTGACTGCCTTCTGGTAGGTGCGGGTGATGTCGGCGAAGAGCACCTCGAGATCCTCGTAGGGTTTGTGCCGCACGCGCGCCGGGTCCAGCCGGAAATGCAGGCAGGATGGCCCGGGGATCGAGATCTTGGGGCAGACCGTGCTGTGCTCCGCGACAAAGCGGAAATGGTCCAGCATCGGGTGATCCTCGGGGAAATCCAGCGGGCCGTTCACGGCCGGAAAGACACCGGGAGTCTTGACCCCTTGAAAGCTGAAGCCTTCGCCCTCGTCTTCCTCGATCTCGTAGTTGGTCAGCATTCCCATGAAATCATAGTGCCAGAAGGCGCGCCGCGCCTCGCCGTCGGTCACCGCCTTCAGGCCGACCTCTTCCTGCATGGCGATCAGCGCGGGGATTTCCGCGTCCTCGATGGCCTTCAGCTCGGCGCCGGTGAGGCCTTGGGCGCGCGCCTCGGCCACCGCCTGCGGGCGCAGGAGGCTGCCGACGTGATCGGCGCGGAAGGGGGGTGTGGGTCTGTCGGTCATGCTCTGTCCTCCCGGAGTGTCCGGGCAAAGAGTGCCCGGAATCCGTCCCCTTGGGAACAGCGAAGGCGGGGGTCAGGTTCCGGCGGGTTTCAGCCAGAGCTTGTATTCCAGAACCGCGCCGGCATCGCGGGCCGCGCGCAGCTTGGCCCGCATAAGGGCATAGGCGCGCTGCGGGTCGCGGTGATCCTGCCAGTTCTCGCCGTCGGCATCGGCGCCGATGATTTCCCAGCCGACCTCGCGCACCGGTTCGCGGAACCGGGTCGCCACGGCCTCCATCATCTGCACGCCTTCGCCGAATTTCAGCGCGTAGCGGGCCAGCGCATCGGCGCGTGCGGCGTCCAGCCAGGGCGTGCCCTTGCCCGATTGCGCGGCCCGGCGCCATGTCTTCAGCTCTGCCTCCGAGGGGCCACCGGACGGAGAGAGGAAATCGGGGGCAAAGACCCTTGGATCACGCGGTCCGATCATTCGGGAAACAACTCGTAGAGGGTGGTGTGCAACAGCTGTGGGCGGGCGCCGAACCGCACTACCACCGCGTCCCGGCCGGGCAGGAGATAGACCACCTGGCCGCCGTGTCCGGCCATGTAGGCAAAGGGACCTTGCAGGGCCTCGTCGGGACGGTCCAGCACGTCGTGGCGCAGGTGTCCGTCATAGGCCCCGGCATGGCGCACAGCGGGGGCGAGGTCCGGCAGGATCCAGTCGCGCCACAAGGTGTCGGGCAGGAACGGGTGCGCCCCTGTGCCGTTCTGCAACAGGTAGTGTGCAACCTTCGCCCAGTCGCGCGGGGTGGCATAAAGACAGCAATAGGCCGAGACGCGCCCGCTGTTCGGGTTTTTGCGCCATTCTGCCGGGGCCGCGCCTGAGGGTTGCCAGATCTGGGTGCTGAGCACCTGCGGCAGCAGGGCACCATGGACCTTTTCGACCACCAATCCCAGCAGCGCGGTATTGGCGCTCTGGTAATGAAAGCTCCCGCGCAGGTCCGGGCCCGGGCTCAGTCGGGGCAAAAGCGTCTCGATTCCGAAGCCATGCAGCCGCGCAACCGGTCCGAAGGGCGAGAAATCGGCGTCGTCCAGCGGCGCCTCCTTGTCCGCCTTGGGCGGCTCGTACCCCAGCGACAATCCAGAGGTCATGTCCAGAACCTCTCGCAGGGTGACGGCGGGCGCCTCCGGCCCGATCAACTCGGCCAGCGGGGTATCCAGGCTGTCGATCCGGCCTTCGGCATGGGCACGCAGCACCAGGGCGCCGACCAGCGACTTGACCAGGGAGTAGGAGTTCAGGCGGGTCTCGGGCCCGATGCCGGGGCCATAGACCTCGTGCACAAGCTGCCCGTCCCGCATCACCAGCAAGGCCCGGCCTTCGCTGTCGGCGAAACGCTGCGCCGCCGGTGCTGGCAGGGGCGCGCCCTTGGGCAGGGGAGTGTCGGGGCCGTCCACCAGGGCAAAGGTGCCCTCGCCGGTCCAGACCGGCGGGGGAAATCCCTCTTGCCAGAGCGTTGGCACCTGCGGGGCAAAGAGCATCAGCCCCCCGCCCGCCAGCGCCAGCACCGTGACCGCGGCAAGCGCGATATGGACGGCGTGTCTCACACGCTCATGCAGATGTATTTCAACTCAAGGTAATCCTCGATTCCGTGGTGGCTGCCCTCGCGGCCCAAGCCGGATTGCTTGACCCCGCCAAAGGGCGCGACCTCGGTCGAGATGATGCCCGTGTTGACGCCGACGATGCCGTATTCCAGCGCCTCGGCCACCTTGTAAACGCGGCTGAGATCCTTGGCGTAGAAATAGGAGGCGAGGCCAAAGATGGTGTCATTGGCCATCCCGATCACCTCGTCCTCGTCCCTGAACCGGAACAGCGGTGCCATCGGACCGAATGTTTCCTCCTGCGCGACCTTCATGTCCTGCGTGACGCCGGTCAGGATCGCCGGGGTGATGAAGGTGCCGTCCTGCACCTCGCCGCCCTGCAACAGGGTGCCGCCGTGGCTGGTGACATCGGCGATATGTTCGCGCACCTTGTCGACGGCGGCCTGGTTGATCAGCGGACCCAGGTCGGTGCCCTCCTCCAGACCGTCGCCGACCTTCAGTTTGGCAACCGCTGCCGCCAGCTTCTCGGCAAAGGCGTCATAGACCCCGTCCTGAACGTAGATCCGGTTGGCGCAGACGCAGGTCTGGCCGTTGTTGCGGAACTTGCAGAGGATCGCGCCCTCGACCGCCGCGTCCAAGTCGGCATCGTCGAAGACGATGAAGGGCGCGTTCCCGCCAAGCTCCATCGAGCATTTCAGAACCTGGTCGGCGGCCTGTTTCATCAGGATGCGCCCCACCTCGGTCGACCCGGTAAAGGTCAGCTTGCGGACCCGAGGGTTCTCGCAGAACTCCTTGCCCACGTCGGACGACCGCGACGAGGTGACGATGTTGAACACGCCCGCCGGGATGCCCGCACGATCCGCCAGCACCGCCAGCGCAGTGGCCGACAGCGGCGTTTCGGCGGCGGGCCGCCCGACAAAGGCACAGCCGGCGGCCAGGGCGGGCGCGGCCTTGCGGGTGATCATCGCGTTGGGGAAATTCCACGGCGTGATCGAAGCGGCGACGCCGATGGGCTGTTTCAGGACGGTGATGCGCTTGTCGCGCTGGTGGCCGGGGATGGTCTCGCCGTAGATGCGCTTGGCCTCTTCGCCAAAGAACTCGATGAACCCGGCGCCATAGGCGATCTCTCCCTTGGCCTCGGCCAGGGGCTTGCCTTGTTCGGCGGTCATGATCAGGCCAAGGTCGTGCTGGTTTTCCATGAGCAGGTCGAACCACTTGCGCAGTACGGCGGCGCGTTCCTTGCCGGTCCATTTCGCCCAGTCCTTCTGCGCGGCATGAGCGGCCTCGATGGCCTCGCCCACCTGCGCACGGCTCAGGTCGGCGACCTCGGCGATCACGTCGCCGCGCGCCGGGTTGGTGACGTCGAAAGTGGCATCCCCTTCGATCCAGCTGCCGTTCACATAGGCGCGGGCCTCCAGAAGGCCGGGATCGGACAGAAGGCTCTTCAGATTGGTGGCATCGTCGCGCATTCTCAGTATCCTCCGTTCAGGTCTGGCACAGGCTGACCACCCTGTGCGCGGGAAGTATAGGCCCAAAATGGAGAAAGACATGGACCTCGACGACGCATATGCCAACGCCGCTCATATCCCGGGGGCAGAGGCCTATCCGCCGCGCTGGGCTGCCGAGGCCGAGACCTATCGCAAGCGGCTGGCGGTTGCGGGCAAGGCGCGGCTGGGGCTGATGTACGGGCATGGGCCGCGCCAGGCGCTGGACCTCTTCCTGCCGGACCGGCCGCCCGAAGGCCTGGTGGTCTTTGTCCACGGCGGCTACTGGCTGCGCTTCGACCGCTCCAGCTGGTCGCATCTCGCCGAAGGCGCGCGGACGCGCGGCTGGGCGGTCGCCATGCCCTCCTACGATCTCTGTCCCAGGGTGCGGATTTCCGACATCACCCGGCAGGTGGCACAGGCGATTGCCGTGGCCGCCGCCGAAGTTCCGGGGCCGATCCGGCTGACGGGGCATTCCGCGGGCGGGCACCTGGTGGCGCGCATGGGGGCGGTGCTGGCGCCCGAGCTGCTGGCGCGGGTGGCGCATGTCATGCCGATCTCGCCGCTTTCGGACCTGCGTCCGCTGATGCGGACCTCGATGAACGCGGATCTCAAGATCGACGACGCCGAAGCCCGCGCCGAAAGCCCGATCTACGCCCCGCCGCCGCCCATGCCGGTTACCGTCTGGGTGGGCGGAGACGAACGGCCCGCCTTTCTCGACCAGGCACGGAAACTGTCGCAGGTCTGGGACTGCGGCCTGGTGATCGACGAGGGCAGGCATCATTTCGACGTGATCGACGCGCTGGCTGATCCCGAGAGCGGAATGGTGGTCCGGCTGCTCGACCAGTAGCGCCAGCTGATATGCGGGTTTTGGGGTATTTGGACCAAGAAGAAGCGCGCAGGACTCGCCTGTGTTTCTTCTTGGTCCAAATACCTCCGGGGGTGAGCCTGAAAGGCGAGGGGGCAGCGCCCCCTTGTCTGGATCCCCGCCGGGTGCGACGCTAAAAAATTTTGGGTAAGGTATCCAAGGATTGCGCCGCGTCCTGCGTCTCACTCATGTGATGCGCATGGATGTCAGCGACGAATCCCTTGCCCGAGCGGCGGCAGATGGTGACCGGCAGGCCTTTGCGCTGCTGGTCGAACGGGTCTACGACCGGGTCTATGGCTACGCGGTGAAACTCTCCGGCAGCCGGACCGAGGCCGAGGACCTGGCGCAGGATCTCTGCGCGGCCCTGCCCACCAAGCTGCAGAGTTTTCGGGGCGAGGCGAAGCTGACGACCTGGCTTTATCGCATCACGGTGAACGCCGCCCGGGACAGGTTCCGACGCGCTGCCACACGCGCCCGGGCCGCCGATGGCTGGGGCGACTGGGAACTGGCGCGCCAGGCCGAGATGGCCGAGACGGCAGAGCGCGTGGATTGGCTGATGCAGGCCATGTCGGGCCTTGCGGTCGATCTGCGCGAAACCCTTGCGCTGGTTCTGGACGGGGTGACCCACAAGGAAGCGGCGCAGATCCTCGAGGTTTCCGAGGGCACCGTCAGTTGGCGGGTCTCGGAGGCCAAGAAGAAACTGAAGGCGATGCAGGAGGCCGAGGCATGAGCGACGATCTGGACGATCTGAAACGCGCATTCGACGCGGCCCTGCCCAGGGCCGACCCCGACAAGCGTGCCGAGGCGATTGCCCTGGCGATGAAAAACTTCGACCGTGTCCAAGAAAGCGATGCGCTGGCGCGTCAGACCTCTGAACCCACCCGAGAGGGGGGCGTTTTCAGAGGAGCCAGACAGATGCTTGCCAATATTTCGAACCGTGGATTTCTGACCGCCACCACCGCCATTGCCGCCGTTGCGATGGTGGCCCTGATCCCCGTCCTGCGCGACAGCCAGCCGCCGGAACCGGATATCTTCATTCCGGGCGAGGGTGCGCGGACCGTGCTCGAGAGCGCCCCCGTGGCCGATCCTGCCCCGGTGGTCGAGGAGGTTCCGGAGGCCGCGGACGTCTTGACCCGCGATGCGCCGGTCGTCTCGACCAGCCGAAAGTTCGATCC
This sequence comes from Antarctobacter albus, assembly GCF_900101505.1. GTDB lineage: Bacteria > Pseudomonadota > Alphaproteobacteria > Rhodobacterales > Rhodobacteraceae > Antarctobacter > Antarctobacter albus. The sequence continues at coordinate 245,477 of NZ_FMZI01000006.1, read as the reverse complement.
CTCGGTGCGTCAGTCCGGTCCGGTCAACCAAGGCCGCCCGATGGCGGACCCGTCGCCGCAACCTCCGGCACCGCCCGCAGGCGCCGCGCGAAACCGGACCGTCGCCCCTGCCTCGCCCGGGGCGGGGGGTGGGATCAGCCTGGAAACCGGGGTGCTCAACCTCAAGCACAGCGCGCCCGCGCCGCTGCCGGACCCGGTGATCGTACAGCCCGAGCCGAATACCGAGGCCTTCCCCGAGGCCGATGACAACCCGATCAAGGTCACGGCGGAATCGCCGGTCTCGACCTTCTCGATCGACGTCGACACGGCCTCTTGGGCCTTCATTCGAAATGCGCTGAACCGGGGGCAGCTGCCGCCGAAGGACGCGGTGCGGATCGAGGAGATGGTCAACTATTTCTCCTACGATTACCCGGCCCCCGAGGGGGATGCGCCCTTTGCGACCCATGTGGGTGTCAGCAACAGTCCCTGGGTCGAAGGTACGCAGATCGTCCACATCGGGTTGCAAGGCATCCTGCCCGAGGCGCGGCCGCCGATGAACCTGGTGTTCCTGGTGGACACCTCCGGTTCGATGAACAGCGCCGACAAGCTGCCGCTGCTCAAGCAGAGCTTTCGCCTGATGCTGGGCCAGTTGGGCGAGAATGACACCATCGCCATCGTCACCTACGCGGGCAGTGCCGGCCTTGCGCTGGAACCCACCAAGGCGACAGAGCGCGAGACGATCCTGGCCGCGCTGGACACGCTGCACGCGGGCGGCAGCACCGCCGGGCAGGCGGGGCTGCAACAGGCCTATGCCACCGCCGCGCAGATGGCACGTGATGGCGATGAGGATGCGATCAGCCGGGTGATCCTGGCCACGGATGGCGATTTCAACGTCGGCATCAGCGATCCCGATGACCTCAAGGACTTCATCGCCGACAAGCGCGACGAGGGCACCTACCTATCGGTGCTGGGCTTTGGCCGCGGCAACCTGGACGATGCGACGATGCAGGCGCTGGCGCAGACCGGCAACGGCATCGCCTCCTATATCGATACGCTGGCCGAGGCGCAGAAAGTGCTGGTGGACCAGCTGACCGGCGCGCTGGTGCCGATCGCCGATGACGTCAAGATCCAGGTCGAATGGAACCCGGCGCTGGTCGCCGAGTACCGCCTGATCGGCTACGAGACCCGTGCACTGAAACGCGAAGATTTCAACAACGACAAGGTGGACGCGGGCGAAATCGGCGCCGGCCACCAGGTGACGGCGCTTTATGCGATCACCCCGGTCGGGTCGCCGGCACGCATGACCGATCCGCTGCGCTACGCGGCGGGGGATGCGGCGCCTGTCGCGGATGATACGGGCGAACTGGGCTTCCTGCGTCTGCGCTACAAGGCGCCCGGCGAGGACACCAGCAAGCTGATCGAAACACCGATCATGGCCGATGCCGCGCCGCTGGCAGAGGCGGACTGGGCGCTTGCCATCGCCGGGTTCGGCCAGATCCTCCGCGGATCCGACCTGATCGGTGACTGGAGCATGGGCGACGCCATCGCGCTGGCGCAGGGCGCGCGTGGCGAGGATGCCTTTGGCTACCGGCAAGGGGCGATCACGCTGATGCGCCTGGCGCAAAGCCTGCAACAGTGAAACCCGTCCCGGCCCTGCGCCGGGACCTCCGTGCCCCCGTGCCTGTCGCGGGGGTATCCCTGCTCCGGTGACATATGATCTTTCCGTCACCAAACCGTCACGCACCTGTTACCTCTTGGCGCCTATGCCCCCGGTACCAATCAACAGGGGGACTCCATGCATTTCCGCGCCCTTTGCCTGACGAGCGTTCTGGCCCTTGCCGCCAGCGCCGCCACGGCAGACATGAATTTCAACCGCATCGCCTCGTTCGGCACCTACCTGAACATGGCCGATGGCGAAGACCTTGCCCGCACGTCTTCGGCAGAGATCATCGCCGCCACCGCAGATGGCATGACGCTGGTCTATACCGACAGCCCGCTGGGCGTGATCGGTCGCGTCGATATCACCGATCCCGCCAACCCGGCTCCGCTGGGCAACGTGGCGCTGGACGGTGAGCCGACCGCCGTCGGCATCGTGGGCAGCACGGCCTTCGTCGGCGTGAACACCTCGGCCAGCTTCACCGATCCCTCGGGTCACCTGGCGATCATCGACGTCATCTCCGGTGACATCACCGCCACCTGCGACCTCGGCGGCCAGCCGGATTCCGTTGCGGTGTCCAAGGATGGCACCCGCATCTCCATCGCGATCGAGAACGAGCGGGACGAGGACCTGGGCGATGGCCGCGTCGGCCAGCTGCCTGCCGGTTTCCTGGTGATTGGCGAGATCAAGGGCGCTGCACTCTCCTGTGATGACCTGGTCAGGGTCGAGATGACGGGCCTTGCCGACATTGCCCCCGAAGACCCCGAGCCCGAGTTTGTCGACATCAATGACCTCGGCGAGACCATCGTCACGCTGCAGGAAAACAACTATCTCGTGATCGTGGGCGCCGATGGGTCCATCATCAACCATTTCTCCGCCGGTGCCGTCGATCTGGACAGGATCGACACGCTGGACGAGCGCGGCTCGCTCGACTTCGACAAGTCGCAGAAGCGCCGCAAGCGTGAGCCCGACGCCGTCAAGTGGATCGACAGCGATCATTTCGCGATCGCCAACGAAGGCGACATGGATGGCGGGTCGCGCGGCTGGACCATCTTCTCGAAAACCGGCGACGTGGTCTATGAATCCGGTGTTTCTTTCGAACACGCGCTGATTCAGATCGGCCACTACCCGGACAAGCGGTCCGACGCCAAGGGCGTCGAGCCCGAGTCGATCGAAACCGCCGTTTTCGACGGCACGCCGATGGTCTTTGTCGGTTCCGAGCGCGGCTCTGCCGTGGGTGTCTACGACGTCACCGACCTCGCCAACCCGGTTCTGAAACAGATCCTGCCTTCGGGCATCGGCCCGGAGGGTTATGTCGCCATCCCGTCCCGCAACCTGCTGATCTCGGCCAACGAGGAAGACCTGATCGAAGACGGCGGCGTGCGTGCGCATGTCATGATCTTCCAGTACCAGGACGCCGAAGCGATGTACCCGACGCTGACTTCCGAAGGCGCAGAGCAGCTGATCGGCTGGGGCGCGATCTCGGGCATGGTGGCGGATGCGGACGGCATCGTCTGGGCGGTGAACGACAGCTTCTACGGCTTCCAGCCCTCGATCTTCAAGATCGACACCACGCAGACCCCGGCGCGCATCGTTGACGTGATCCGCGTGCATCGCGCCAATGGCGACGCCGCGCAAAAGCTGGACCTTGAAGGTATCACGCTGGATGGCCATGGCGGTTTCTGGGTTGCCTCCGAAGGCCGGACCGAACGCGGCATCCCGCATGCGATTTACCACGTCACCGCCGACGGTCTGATCAAGACCAACTCGGCCGAGATCATGATCCCCGCCGCGCTGACCGCCGTCGAAAAGCGCTTTGGCTTCGAGGGCATCACCCGCGTCGGCGACACGCTCTGGATGGCGGTTCAGCGTGAATGGAAGGACGATCCCAAGAACCACGTCAAACTGGTCTCCTACAACATCGAGACCCAGGAATGGGGCGCCGTGCTCTACCCCAAGGCCGAGCCGGCCAAGGGCTGGGTCGGCCTGTCCGAGATCGTGGCGCATGGCGACTTCATGTATGTCATCGAGCGTGACAACCAGATCGGTGCCAATGCCGTCACGAAAAAGATCTACCGCATCCCGATGGCCGACATGCAACCCGCCGCGCTGGGCGGCGACTTGCCCGTCGTGACCAAGGAAGAAGTCCGCGACCTGATCCCCGATCTCGCCAGCTACGGCGGCTATATCGTGGACAAGGTCGAGGGGCTGGCGATTTTCCCGGACGGCACGGTCTGGGTCTCGACGGACAACGACGGCGTGGACGACAGCTCGGGCGAAACCTTCTTCTGGATGTTCAAGCTCTGAGGGCACCGGCTTTCCGGAACACGAACGCCCTGCGGGAGACCGCGGGGCGTTTTCACATGCGTAGGGCGGGGTTTCCCTGCCGGTCTTCCAGTTCGAAACTCCGTGCAGAATTTTGGCGCATATGGGTTCAGAGAAGCCTTGGCTTTTGCCACCTCTCCCGCAAACCCAAGGGCAATGACGCAAGATAATGCATCTGAGCGCCGGAAACCGGCATCTTCGGGAGGGAAGCACATGTTCCATAGGGGTCCAACCCGGTCGCAGCGGGTAACATCTTGAACGCGCTCGAAGCCACGCTCTATCGTGGCCGGATCGGCCGCCGCCGTTTCATGCAACTGGCCCTTGCCACCGGGGCCTCGCTGAGCGCGGTGTGCGCGATGGCGCAAGAGGGCGGCGATGCCGCGATCACCCAGCTTTACAACGCGCAGAACCTGCGAGACAGCTATGCCTACATCGTCGTCGGTTCCGGTTCCGGCGGCGCCACCGTCGCGGGCCGGCGGGTGAATATCCCGCAAAGCTATCTCTACCCGGTGCTGAAACAGGGCAATGTCACGCTGCTGACCGGGACCGAGGCGACGACATTGATCATGGAGGGCACGACCTGCAAGGGTGTGAACTTCGTCCAGGACGTACAGATGAAATCGGCCCGCGCGCCCCGCGTGATCCTTGCTGCGGGTGCGATCAACACGCCCAAGATGCTGGTGCTTTCGGGCATCGGCCCCAAGGCAGAACTCGACCGGATCGGCGTGCCGGTCACGGTCGACCTGCCCGGCGTCGGCCAAAACTTCCAGGATCACGTCCTGCTGGCGGGCTGCATCTGGGAATACAACGAGCCGCTGCCGCCCCGGAACTCTCTGGCCGGGGCCACCTTCTTCTGGAAGAGCGACAGCGCGCTCGACAGCCCGGACATGCAGCCCTTCCAGATCGAGGTGCCCTACGCCACCGAGGTCACAGGCCCGTCCTATGCCCCCCGCCAAGGCATGGACCCTGTCGCCCGGCCTTGTCCCCCCAAAAGCCGGGGCCGCGTCTACCTCACGTCGAACGACCCGATGGCCCAGGCCAGGGAGGACGCGCAGTTCCTGTCGCATCCCGACGATCTCACGGCGGTGGTCCGCTGCATCGAGCTCTGCCGCGAGATCGGCAATTCCGATACGATGAGAGAGTTTGTCAAACGCGAGGTCATGCCCGGCGCGCTTTCACCCGCCGAGATGCAGGACTTCGCGAAAAATGCCGCCGGCACCTGTTTCCACAAAAGCTGCACCTGCAAGATGGGCACCGACGAGATGTCCTTGGTCGACGCCAACCTGTCTGTCTACGGGGTCGAGGGGCTGAGCATCGCCGATGCCTCGATCATGCCACGCGTGACCACCGGCAACACCATGGCGCCCACGGTCATCATCGGCGAACGCGCCGCCGACATCCTGCTGGACTGAGCGCCGGGGCAACCCACCCCGCCCCTGTTTCTTCTTGGCAAAAATACCCCTGGGGGGAGGACCGAAGGGACGGGGGGCAACGCCCCCTCACTCCGGATGGGACAGCAACTCCGGCAGGGCTTCTGCCAGCAGGTCCCAGACGATGCGCACGCGCGGGCTGGTCCGCAACTCGCGGTGCGCGACCAGCCAGATCGGAAAGCGAAAGGTCACGTCAGGCAGGACGCGACGCATCTCCGGCGCGGCGTCGCCCAACCCGCAGGGGACGGTGCCCAGCCCCACGCCCATGCGCGCCATTTCCCAATGCACCGTGTGCGAAGAGGTCAGGACCGGGAACTGTGCCGGTGTCACCGGGATGCCGCGTTTCTGCAGCGCTTCCATGAACTGGGTGTTGTCGGCAAAGCCGATGAACTCCGCGCGGGCGAGGTCGGCGGGATCGGTGATCGGGCCCAGCCGCTCCAGGTAGTCGATGGAACCGTAGAACGTGCCCTCGTCCTCGCCCACCCGCTTGGCGATCAGGTCCGGCTCCTCGGGGCGGGCGTTGCGGATGGCGATATCGGCCTCGCGGCGGCGCAGGTCGCGGATCTCGTTCGAGGCGACAACCTCCAGCGTGATCCCCGGCGCCACGTCGCGCAACCGCCGCGCGATGCGCGGCATCAGCCAACTGGAGTAGACCTCTGACGCGGTGACGGCCACATGACCCGAAGCCGCCTGCGCCTGGCCAGAGGCGGCCAGCGACACGCCGACCGCCGCCTCGCCCATCGCGCGGACGTGGCCCATCAGCTGCGTGCCTGCCTGGGTCAGCACAAGGCCGCGCCCGACCCGTTCGAACAGCACCAGCCCCAGCTCTTCCTCCAGCGCCGTCACCTGCCGGCCCAGCGTCGGCTGGGTCATCCCTAGCGCCCGTGCGGCAGCAGAAAGCGAGCCCTCCTCGGCGGTGACGAGAAAGGCCCGTGCGCGGTTCCAGTCGAAGGTGACAGAGCGCCAATCCATGCAGGAATGCATGGCGATGGCGGCCCGCTTGTCAATAGCGCAGTGATCCCGCAGAAAAACGCCCCGGACGAATTGTCCGGGGCGCGCACTACTCACACGAGGGTCTTGGGATCAGTTGACGGCTTCTGCGTCAACGACGTCCTTCTCTACCATTTGGGCGTCCGGCCGGGCGATTGCAATGCGCCGCGGTTTCAGGGCCTCGGGAATTTCGCGTTTCAGGTCGATGTGCAGCATGCCGTTTTCATGCGTCGCACCCTGAACCCGGACGTGATCGGCCAAGTGGAACCGGCGTTCAAAGGCACGGGTCGCGATGCCGCGATGCAGGTAGGACTTGCCTTCATCGTTGTCGGCCTTGCGGGCCGAGACCACCAGCGCCTGTTCCTTCACCTCGACCGACAGGTCCTCGTCGGCGAAACCGGCCACGGCAATCGAGATGCGGTAAGCGTCATCGGCGGTCTTTTCGATGTTGTAGGGGGGATAGCCCGGCTGCGCGGTGTCGCTGGCCAGAACGCGGTCCATCAGGTCGGCAATCTGGTCGAACCCGACAGTGGCACGGTAGAGCGGGGCAAAATCGAAATGTCGCATGGAATCCTCCGTTTGAGCGATACCTGTCTGTGGTGCGCCTTCCCTCATGGGACAGGCGTCGAAAGCACCGGAACCCTGTCATAGGCGTCCCGGTGACATTGAAATTGGGGAGCGTTCGGAGCGGTTTCAAGACCCTCAGGGCCGGACGAACCGCGCCCCAGTTTCGCGCCGGTCCCCGGCTGCCAGACGGTCCAGCCCCGCGCCGGGGTCGCGGTTGGCGGCCAGCGCGCTCTTCAGCGCGTCCAGCGGCGCGCCCAGCCCGCTGGCCAGGGCCACGGGTTTGCCGTTGGCCTGCGCCTTGGACGAGACCACGGAAACGATCTGTGCCACCCCGTCCTGCAACCGGAAGACCGGAGAACCGGAGGCGCCGAAATCCACCACGCAGGAGAGCACCAGCATCCCGTCCTGCCGCGCCAGAACCTCGCAGGTTTCCTGCAAGGACGGCGCCTCGGACCGGTCGCGGGCATAGGAAACGACGCCCACCTCTTCGCCCTTGGACGGGCCGGGGCCGACGGCAAAGGGCGTGATCGTGGTGTTGCGGATCGGGTGCTGCAACTCGATCAGCGCAAGGTCGTGGCGAACACGGTCCGTGCTGGCCTGTGCGCCATAGACGAAATCCGGATGCGGCACCGCCTTGCGCACCAGCCGGTAGGCCGCCGCTCGCCCGTTGCGCCATCCGGCCAGGAACTGCATATCCTCGACCGAGACGCGGTTGCCGGTATCGGGATCATAAAGGCAATGCGCCGCCGTCAGCACCAGCCGGGGCGCAATCAACGCACCTGTGCAAAAGGCGCTGCCGGCGATCTCGATCCGTCCGACCGCCTCCCATCCGCGGCCGTCCTCGGCCGTTTCCATGCTGAAAAGACCCTGGGCCCCCGCAGAGGTGCCCAGCAGCCAGAGAGAGAAAACCAAAAAGAGCCGCACTGAACCGTCCTATACTTTTGGACATAAATTTGCACGGCATCTGGGCAAAATTGAGGCAAAGACGCCGCAATTACAGACTGTTCTTGTCAGGTCAACGATCGCGGTTTCGGCCCCCCGGTCGCCCAGTCCAGCAGTTCGACAGTATGCACCACGGGCACCTCGGTGCCGCTGCCGATCTGCATCATGCAGCCGATGTTCCCGGCGGCGATGACCTCCGGCTTCTTGGCCTCCAGCGTGCGCACCTTGCGGTCTTTCAGCTTGGCCGAGATTTCGGGCTGCATCAGGTTGTAGGTGCCCGCGCTGCCACAGCACAGGTGGCTGTCGGCCGGTTCCACCACCTCGAAACCCGCGCGTTTCAGCAGGTCCTTGGGCGCTGTCTTGACCTTTTGCCCATGCTGCAGAGAACAGGCGGCGTGATAGGCCACCCGCAGGCCCTTTGTCTCACCCTCGGGGATTTCCAGCCGGGTCAGCAGCTCGCTGATGTCCAGGGCGATCCCCGCCACCCGCGCCGCGTCATCGGCCAGCGCATCCTGCGCGAACATGTGGCCGTAATCCTTGACCGTTGTGCCGCAGCCAGAGGTGTTGATGACGATGGCGTCCAGCCCCTCTCCGTCCATCTCGTCCGTCCAGGCGCGGATGTTCTTCGCCGCCGTCGCGTGGCTTTCGCCGGTCTTTCCCATGTGATGCGTCAACGCCCCGCAACAGCCGGCACCTTTCGCCACTACCACCTCGCAGCCCAGCCGGGTCAGCAGGCGGATTGTGGCATCGTTGATGTCCGTGTTCAGCGCCTTCTGGGCGCAGCCGGTCATCAGCGCCACGCGCATCCGCCTTTCCGCCTTGGGCGCGAAACTCTGCGGATCATCGTTGCGGCTGACTGGCGGGATCCTGTCGGGCGCCATGTCCAGCATGGCGCGCAGCCGCGCGTCAGGTAGAATCCCGCGCAGGGGCTTGCCGATCTTCGCCGCCAGCAGCGCCAGCCGGAACCGGCCCGGGTAGGGCAGGATGCGCGCCAGCAGCCAGCGCAGCGCCTTGTCGTGCCAGGGCCGGTCATAGTGTTTCTCGATATAATCGCGCGCGTGGTCGACCAGGTGCATGTAATGCACACCCGACGGGCAGGTCGTCATGCAGGCCAGACAGGACAGGCAGCGGTCGATGTGCTTGACGGTCTTCTTGTCCGGTACACGCTCGTTTTCCAGCATGTCCTTGATCAGGTAGATGCGGCCACGCGGGCTGTCCAACTCGTCGCCCAGCACCTGGTAGGTGGGACAAGTCGCGGTGCAGAACCCGCAATGCACGCAGCTGCGCAGGATCTGGTTGGCGCGCGCGGTGCCCGCGTCCTTCAGTTGCTCTTCGGTGAAATTCGTCTGCATGTCAGTCCATCATCTGGGCCAGGGCAAGGCCAAACCAGGGGAGCGCGCAGGCCAGCAGCGCGCCGCGTTTCGTCCATCGGCTGTTCGCCGCACCGGGCAGCCGTCGCCTCAGGGCCTGCGCCACCATGACCACCGCCAGCACCCAGCCGGTCCAGAGCGCGGCCAGCGAGGCCAGGGCCGACCTTTCCCGCAGGTACAGCGCCAGTGCCGAGGCCAGGAAGACCGCCAGCGCCAGCCCGATCAGCGCGCCCAGGGTGTTGGGCAGTTGAAACAGCACCGCGCCCAGCAAGGGCGCCGCGACAAAGCCCATGACAAAGAGGACCAGGGCCGGATTGGCCATCAGGCCATGATCCCCGGGTTCAGCATGCCGCGCGGATCGAACCGGGCACGGATGCCCGCGCTCAGCGCCGCCACGGCGGTCGGTTCCGGCTGGAACACCGGCAGCTCCAGCCGCGTCTGTTCCGAGGCGCGGATCAGCGTCGCATGCCCTTGAAGCCCCTTGGGCCGCAGGTCGGTGCCGGGTGCGCTTTCCACCCAGATCAACCCGCCACCCCAGTCGTACAGCACGCGTTCGACCGGATGCGACGCGCGCAAGCGGGCCACCAGCCCCGGCGCCTCGCTGGGCCGGACGGAGAACTTCCAGACATCGCCGCCGGTGCCCTGCATGATCTCCACGTCCCGCACCCAGCGCCAGAGCGCGGCAACCCGCTCCGGGTCCGTCTCGACCCGGACGGAAAGGTTCGTGAGCATCTCCTGCAACCGCCCGGTGCGATAGGCGACCGACCCGGCAAATCCCTCCAACCGCAACAGGGTCAAAGGCTGCTCGCCCGGCCCGCCCGGCGCATGGGCCGCGCCCGTCACCTCGTAAGGCGAGGTCAGTGCCCGGCTCATCACCTCCTGCGCGCCTGCCTCGTCCAGCCCGTCGATCATAAGGCAGGCGGCGGTTTCCGGCACCGGCAGCACCTTGAGGCTGACCTCGGTCAGCACTCCAAGGGTGCCCCAGCTGCCGCACATCAATTTGACCAGATCATAGCCGGTGACATTCTTCATAACGCGGCCGCCGTTCTTGACCACCTGCCCGGCGCCATCGACGAACCGCACACCCAGCAGGAAATCCCGCGCCGCACCCGCCTGCACCCGGCGCGGTCCGCTGACATTGGCCGCCACCACGCCGCCAATCGTCGGCTCGCCGGACGTCCCCAGCAGCCCGCGATGATCCATCGGCTCAAAGGCCAGGCGCTGCCCCTCCGCCGCCAGCGCGCCTTCGATCTCGGCCAGCGGCGTGCCTGCGCGCGCCACCAGCGTCAGCGCGCCCGGCTCGTAAAGCGAGACACCCGACAGGCCACCCGTCTCCAGAACCGCCGCCGCGCTGGTCACGCCCACGGCCCGCGTCCCGCCGCCGCGAATGTGAAAGGGGTCGCTGGCGCTTCCGATCACCTCGGCCAGGTCTGCTTCGCTCTCTGGTCTCATGCGCCACGCTCCTGGCTTCTTCTTGGTAAAAATACTCCGGGGTGTGGGGCTGGCCCCACTCCCTCACTCCGCCGCCAGCGCGACGCTCCGCCGTCTTTCCGACGCGGTCAGCGGAAACACCTTGGCCGGGTTCAACAGCCAGGCCGGGTCAAAGACGTCCTTGACCGCCATCTGCGCTTCCAGGTCGATCGGATCGTATTGGTCCACCATCAGGTCGCGCTTCTCGATGCCCACGCCATGTTCGCCGGTCAGGCAGCCGCCGACCTCGACACACAGTTTCAGGATCTCCGCCCCGAAGGCCTCGCAGGTCTCCAGCTGCCCCGGTTCATTGGCGTTGAACAGGATCAGCGGGTGCATGTTGCCGTCGCCGGCGTGAAACACGTTGGCGACGTCCAGGCCGAATTCCCTGGACATCTCGCCGATGCGGCGCAGGACGTAGGGCAGTTCATTGACCGGAATCGTGCCGTCCAGGCACATGTAGTCGTTGATGTTGCCCATCGCGCCAAAGGCGGATTTCCGGCCCAGCCAGATCCGGGCCGCCTCGTCGGCGCTCTGCGCCTCGCGCAATTCCACCGGGTTGTGGCGCCGGGCGATTTGCAGGATCAGGCCAAGCTGCTCGTCGATCTCGGCCGCGCTGCCCTCGACCTCGACGATCAGCAGGGCCTCGCAGTCCGGGTAGCCCGCCTTGGCGAAATCCTCGGTTGCACGGATGCAGGGGCGGTCCATGAACTCGATCGCCACCGGCAGGACGCCCGCCTTGATGATGTCACTGACGCATTCGCCCGCCACCTCGTTCGAGTCGAATCCCATCAGCACCGGCCGCGCGCCCTCGGGCTTGCGCAGGATGCGCAGAGTCGCCTCGGTCACGACGCCAAGCTGCCCCTCGCTGCCGCAGATCAGCCCCAGCAGGTCCAGCCCGCCCGCATCCAGATGCGCCCCGCCGATCTCGACCACCGTGCCGTCCATCTGCACCAGGGTCACGCCCAGCAGGTTGTTCGTCGTCACGCCGTATTTCAGGCAATGCGCCCCGCCCGAGTTCATGGCGATATTCCCGGCAATCGCGCAGGCCAACTGCGACGAGGGGTCGGGGGCGTAAAAGAAATCCTCTTCCTCCACCGCGCTGGTCACGCTCAGGTTGGTGCGCCCGGTCTGCACCCGGATGATGCGGTCGGCGTAATCCACCTCCAGCACCTCGTTCATCCGCGCCACGCCCAGGATCACCGAATCCGCCGTCGGCAGCGCGCCCCCCGCCAGCGAGGTGCCCGAACCCCGCGGCACCACGGGCACGCCTTCCTCGTGGCAGATCTTCAGCACGGCGGCGACCTCTTCGGTCGAGGAGGGGAGCACAGCGGCCAGCGGCGGACAGCGGTAGGCGGTCAGCGCGTCGCATTCATAGGCGCGCGTCTCCATCTCGTCCTCGATCACCGCGTCGGCGGGCAATACGCTGCGCAACCGCTCGACGATCCGCGCCTTCTTGGCCAGGATGGCGGGGTTCGGCTCTGGCATCTGCATTTCGGGTCTCCTCGGGCACAGCGGCATCGGGGCAATTGGTAAGAAGATATAACCAAAAACCCCTGCGCGCCACAGGGAATCACGGGTCGGCAGCGCGGCATCTTGCCATTTTCGCTGCCACAGGGTCAGGTGCGCGCATGAGTTGGGTCAAGATCATTCATATTCTTTGCGTCATGGGCTGGATGACCTCCATCTTTGCCGTGCCGCGCGCGATCATCTACTGGAAGCGTGAGCACGCGCGGCTGGGCGAAAACGGACCGCTGGGCGACCTGACGTTCCGGCTCTATCGGTTTTCCTTTGGCCTGGGCGTGATCGCCATCATCACCGGCGTCTGGTACGGGACCTGGCTGGGCTGGCCCGCCTGGCTGCACCTCAAGGCCACGCTGGTCGTGCTGCTGGCGGCGCATTACCTCTGGACCGGGCGGCTGGTGCGTAGGGCACAGCGGGGCATCTTCACCGAAAGCGACATGTACCTGCGCATCTTCAACGAGGTCAGCGTGATCGGCACCATCGCGATCCTCTGGGTCGTCGTGGCGCAGCCCTTCTGATGACCTGGGAGACGCTGCGCGCCGGGTTCACCCTCTGGGATGCTGGCGCGCTGGCGCTGCTGGTCCTGGCCTGGGCTGGCGCGACCTGGTTCATCGAGCATCCGCCACGGGGGCGGCCCTCCACCTCTGTCCTGATGGCCGGCTATCGCCGGGCCTGGATGGAGGTCTTTGTCACCCGCGATCCGCGCATCTTCGATTCGCAGATCGTCGGCAGCCTGCGCCAGGGCACGGCATTTTTCGCCTCGGCCAGCATGATCGCCATCGGTGGTGGGTTCGCCCTGATCGGCAATGCCGACCGGCTGCGCGGGGTGGCGCAGGACCTGGCGCCTTCGGTCGATCCGGTGGTGGTGCTGGAAATCAAGCTGATGCTGATGATGTTCTTTGCCGCCAATGCCTTTCTGAAATTCGTCTGGTCACACCGGCTGTTCGGCTATGCCTCGATCCTCATGGCGGCGGTCCCGAACGAGGCCGATCATCCGGCGGCCTATCCACGCGCCCGCAAGGCGGGAGAAATCAATGTCACCGGCGCGCGCAGCTACAATCGCGGGCTGCGCTCGGTCTATTTCGGGATTGCCTCGGCGGCCTGGCTGATCGGGGCGGCGGCCCTGATCCTGGCCACGCTGATCACGCTTGCGGTCATCCTGCGGCGCGAGTTTGCCTCCGGCTCGCGCGAGGTCCTGCTGGAAGACAGCGACAACATGGAATGACCCGATCCCGGCCCCGATCCGGGACCGCCCTCCGCGCTTCGTGATCCACAGGGCGGTGCAGGGCTGCTAGGCTGAACGCATGAGACACCTCGCAGCCTTCCTTTTCTTCGCCGCCCCCGCGCTTGCCGACCCGCCGCAGATTGACCGCGTCGAAGCAGGGCGCAGCGGCGACAACTGGCGGTTTTCCGTCACGCTCTCTCACCCGGACACCGGCTGGGATCACTATGCCGACGGCTGGCGCGTGGAACTGCCGGACGGCACGGTCCTGGGGACTCGGGAGTTGTTGCATCCGCATGTGAACGAACAGCCCTTTACGCGCTCGCAGTCCGGCATCGTTCTCCCCGAGGGTGCGGCCCGAGTCATGATCCGGGCGAAATGTTCGGTGGACGGCTGGTCTGCCGAAGCCGTGCCCTTTTCGCTGCCGTAGGGCGGGGGTCACCCCGCCGCCCTGCCAGCGGCTTCAACTCCGCCCTTCGCGCATCCAGGCGCCGACGATCAGCCCGGCAGCCAGCAGCAGAACCAGCCACTCCGGCGCCAGCGGGGTCTGGCGGACATCCAGCGTCTCGTAGGCCTCGCGCGGGGTCAGCCCGATCCAGCCGCGTCCGGCGGCAGGCCGCCCGGCACGCACCTCGCGGATCGAAGGCAGCCCCTCTTCCAGCCGCATGATGCCGCCGCGCATCTCGTCGATGATCGGCGCCAGCGCTGCGCCGGATGTGATGGTCTGGACAAACTCGCGTGGCGCCGAGGGGCCAAGCCCCACCACCGCCGACAGCGCGTTTTCCTCCAGCCGGTAGAGACCGATCTGAGGCCCGTCGTAGATCGCCTCGTAACGGCCCGGGCTGACCTCTTCCAGCGGCACCTGCACCTCGTCGCCATCGGGCGTTGTCACGGTCACGTCGCCCACGAACTCGTTAAGGGTGCGGCGCACGATGCGCATGCTTTGCCCGGCAGGTTCGGCCCAGAGCGCCTCTTCCTCCAGTTCGGGTTCCTTCATCATCCAGTGCGCCAGCCGCCGCAGCAGGTCCAGTTGCGGCCCGCCGCCCTCGTAGCCCCGGCTCCACAGCCAGGCCTGGTCCGAGGCCAGCAGCGCCACGCGCCCCTCGCCCACGCGGTCCAGCACCAGCAGGGGGCGGTCGTCCACGCCGGACATGACCACGTCGCCCTTGATCGGCTGCACCTCGATCTGGCGCAGCCAGCGGCCCCAGTCATCCGCGCCGGACAGGCCCGATGTCACCGGGTGACGCTGGCCCAGGTCGGTCACGGCGGGCTTGTAGCCCTGGTCGACCACCCGCGCGGTCGGTTCCGCCGGCAGGATGTCCGCCAGCGGCGAGCGGTAGATCGAATCCGCCGAGGCGAAATCCGGCCCCGCGGCGACCAGCACGGCGCCGCCCTTTTCGACGTAGTTGCGCACGTTGTCGAGGTAGATGGCGGGCAGGATGCCGCGCCTCTTGTAGCGGTCGAAGATGATCAGGTCGAAATCGTCGATCTTGTCGAGGAACAGCTCTCGCGTCGGGAAGGCGATCAGCGACAGTTCGTTGACCGGCACGCCGTCCTGCTTTTCCGGCGGCCGCAGGATGGTGAAATGCACCAGGTCGACGGAGGAGTCAGATTTCAGCAGGTTGCGCCAGGTGCGCCCGCCCGCGTGCGGTTCGCCCGAAACCAGCAGCACGCGCAGCCGGTCGCGCACGCCATTGATCTGGATCAGCGCCTTGTTGTTGCGGTCGGTCAGCTCTCCATCCGCCTCGGGCACGGTGAACTCGATCACGTTCAGCCCGCCGTGGGGCAGAGTGATCGGCAGGGTCAGGTCCTCGCCGATCGGCACGGTAAAGCGGTCCGCCTCGTCGCCGTCGACCGAGATCAGGATATCGGTGCGGGTGTCGCCGGGCGCGGCGCCGTTGTCCTCGATCCGCAAGGTCAGTTCGACCTCCTCGCCCAGGATGGCAAAGGACGGCGCGTTGCGCACGACCAGGCGCCGGTCCCAGTCGTTTTCCTTGCCGGTCATCAGCAGGTGCATGGGCGCGGGCAGGTCAGGCGCGCGTTCAAGGTCGTGCAGGCGGCCATCCGATAGCAGCAGGATACCGGCGATGCGCCCGCGCGGTTCCTCGGCCAGCGCATTGGACAGGGCCGTCATCAACAGCGTGCCGGCGTCGCCTTCGCCATCCGGGACCGGAATGCGGCGCACCTCGGTGTTGGGGCGCGCGTCAAGCTGGGCCTCCAGCCGCGCGGCGGCCTCGGTGGTGATGTCCGCGCGTTCGGCCAGTTGCTGCGAGGCGGTTTCGTCCACCAGCATCAGCACGATGTCCGAGAGCGGCGCGCGGTCCTCGACCTGGTAGGAGGGTTGCGCCAGTGCGCCCACGAGGATCACACCGGCAAGGAAACGCAGCGCCCAGCCCGACAGACCGCGCCACAGCGCCAGGCCCGTGCCCAGCAGCGCCAGCGCCGCCAGTATGGCAATCGCCGCCCAGGGGAGCAGCGGGTCGAATACAATCTGTCCGTTCATCTCTGCTCTCGCTTATTGGCCCAGGCGGTCCAGCAGGGCGGGGACATGGACCTGGTCGGATTTGTAGTTGCCGGTCAGGACGTGCATCACGAGGTTCACGCCGAACCGATAGGCGATCTCGCGCTGGCGTTCCCCGGTAAAGCCGCTGCCGATCGGCACCAGGGGGTTGCCGTTGCCATCCATCGCCCAGGCGGCGGCCCAGTCGTTGCCGCCAATGACCACCGGGGTCACGTTGTCGTTGAGGTCGCGAAAGGGCATGCCCTCGATCAGTTCCGCGTCCGGCGGAGCGGCCTCGACCCAGACCTCGCGGCCGGCGTAACGGCCGGGGAAATCCTGCAGCAGGTAGAATGTGCGGGTCAGGACGTGGTCCTCGGGCACCGGTTCCAGTGGGGGAATGTCCAACGGCGCGGCCAGTTGCTGCAGCTTGCGGCCCTGCGGAGTCGCGGCGCCGAAGCCGGCGATATCCGCGTCGCGAGTGTCAAAGACGATCATGCCACCGGTGCGCAGGTAGGTGTTCAGCTTGGCATAGGCCTCACGCGAGGGGGTCGGCTGATCGGCGGTGATCGGCCAG
This sequence comes from Antarctobacter albus, assembly GCF_900101505.1. GTDB lineage: Bacteria > Pseudomonadota > Alphaproteobacteria > Rhodobacterales > Rhodobacteraceae > Antarctobacter > Antarctobacter albus. Next base: position 228,927 of record NZ_FMZI01000006.1, on the reverse strand, counting down.
TAGAGCATCGGGTAAAAGGCCAGTTCGTCGGACTCCAGGTCGACGCCCACCGGCGGGTTCGGTTCGACCGAGGTGCGAAAGTACAGCGTGTCGGACAATCCGCGCAGCCCGGCCTCTGACAGGTCGTCGATGCGGCTGTCGCCGGTCAGGACATAGGCCAGAACGACTTCCGTTGCGGCGGCGATGGCCGCGCGATCCTCTGCCGTCTGAGCCTGCCCGTGCTGCGGAGCCAGCATCAGCGCGCCCAGCACGATCCCGGCGGACACCGTGCCCCGCAGCCGCCCCGAAAGCGCCAGAGAGGCGATCACATCCGCCAGCAGCAGCGCGATGGCGGTGGCCAGCAGCCAGCCCGCCAGAGGTTTCTCCTGCGGTTGAACGATGCCCTCGACCGGGATGCGTTCGGGCCAGATCATCGGGGTCAGCTCCATGTCGATGGTGACGACGTTGCGCGCCAGGCTGCGGTCCTCGCCCTGGTAGACGCCGGGGCGCAGGTCCGGCCCCAGGGGCGCGGCGACAAGATCCGGGCCATCGACGCCGGGCAGGGTGCTGGCCTCGCGCGGGCGGCCAAAGGCATCCAGAACGCGGATCGGCTGCCAGACGGTGCCCTCCATGTCCTCGATCTCGGGCTGGGCTGCGGCAGAGGACACGGCCAGCCGTTCCAGCATCTGCACGAAGAGGCCGGAGAGCGGCAGCGATGACCATTCGGCATTGGCGGTGACATGGAACAGCACCACCTGGCCCTGTCCCACGGATTTGCGCGTCACCAGCGGCGTGCCATCGGACAGCTGCGCGACCACGCGCGCCGCCAGCGTCGGATCTGGCTGCGCCATGACCTGGCTGTTCACGGTCACATCGTCGGGGATCTCCAAGCCGAAAAACGGGCTTTCCTCGGTGAAGGGCGCCAGCGCCTTGGGTTCCCCCCAGCTCATCGCGCCGCCCACGGTACGGCCCCCGGCGCGCAGGCGCACGGGCATCAGGGGATCTTCAAGGTCGCGGCTGATGTCCGAGGCGGCCAGCTTTGGCCCGGCAAAGCGCAGCAGCATCCCGCCCTTCTCCAGCCACTCCAGCACGGCTTCTTCCTCGGCGGGCGACAGGGTGGCCACGTCGGCCAGGATGATGACGTCCGGGTTGGCGGGCAGGATGTCCAGCAGGGCGCCGTCCAGCAGGTCGGCGGTCGGCTCCAGCGCCTTTTCCAGGTAGTGCAGCGGCGACAGCAGCTCCAGCCCCTCGCGGTCGGTCGCGCCCGCGATCAGGGCGACCTCGCGGCGGCGCAGGCTGTCGTCCGGCAGGGTGACGGCCCCGGCGCTGCGGGCGCCCTCGATCTCGAACCGTTCGATGCGGGCGCGCAACTCGGCGGGCAGGGCGATCTCGGTGATCGATTCCATCATCCCGGCCTCGAAGGTCAGCGTGTTGCGGGTCAGCACGGCGGGGTTGCCCGCCGGGTCCTTGCCATGCCCCGCCAGCACCACCTCGGCCTCGGGGCCTTCGCGCAGGCGGCGCGCGGTGATCAGCAGGTTGCCCTCGGAGATCTGGGCCGGTTCCAGCGCATACAACGTGCGGGGTGCCTCGAAGACGGTCACGCGGCCACGCGCTTCCAGCGTGGCCAGCAGATCCTCGCGGCCTTCGCGGGCCAGGGCATCGGACATCCAGTAAGTGTCGAAGCCGTCCTCGGGCAGCAGTTCGATGGCGCGGGCGATGTTGTCACCGCTGGGCTGCCAGGGTTCGGGCAGGATGCCGGACAGCCGCGTGCGCAGCACGTCGGCGCTGAGGAATTGGACCTGTTCGGGATCGGTCAGGCGCATCACCGCCACGGGCCGCGCATCGCGCCCCGCCTCGGCCAGCAAGCCATCCAGCGCGATCATCCGCCCGCGCCAGTCGGCGGCAGAGGCCCAGCTGGCATCCATCACCACCAGCAAGGGCCCGTCGCCCGCTGCCTCGGTGTCGTTGTCGGGGTTCAGCACCGGCCCGGACAGTCCCACGATCACCGCCGCCACCGCCAGCATCCGCAGCAGCAACAGCCACCAGGGGGTGCGGTCCGTCACCTGTTCCTCATCCTTGAGACCCAGGAGCAGGACAACACCCGGGAACATCCGCCGGATCGGCGCAGGCGGCACCGCCCGCAGGATGATCCAGAGGATGGGCAGGGCAAGCAGCCCCAGCAAGAGCCAGGGCGTCGTGAAACCGATCAGGCCGAAAAGCGTCATCCGTGGCTCCCGTCCAGCGCGCGATAGACCCAGAGAAGGGCCGATTGCGCGGTCTGGTCCGTGTGATGGGTAAAGTGCTGCCAGCCGGTCAGCCGACAGATCGCGTCCAGCCGCGCCTTGCGCTCGGCCAGCCGCTGCAGATAGGTCTCGCGCAGGTCGCCGGCCTTGAGCGTTTCATGCCGCATGGTCTGGTTCATGCTTTCAAAGATCGTGCGGCCGTCAAAGGGAAAGGCCTCTTCCGTCGGGTCCAGCACCTGCAACAGGACACCGCGGACGCCGCGGTCCGCGGCCTTGGTCAGCGCCGCCTCGACCGGTTCGACGTCGCCCAGGAAATCCGACACGAACAGCGCCTTGGCATTCGGCAGCATGCCGCGTGCCTCTGGTTCGGCGTAGTCGTCCTCGCCGTCCTCGGAAAACATCTCGGCCAGGCGCAGGGTCTGCATGTCGCCCCGGCGCGGCGGCAGGCGCCAGCCGGTCAGGCCGACGCGTTCACCGCCCCGGATCAGCAGGATAGAGGCAGCCAGTGCCACCAGTCGTGCGCGATCCGCCTTGGTCGGTAGGTTCTTGTGGCTGGAAAAGCGCATCGAGGCGCCGGGATCGACCCAGACCTGCACGCTTTGCGCGATCTGCCATTCGCGCTCGCGCACGAATTGCTCGTCCCCGCGCGCCGACCGGCGCCAGTCGATGGACCGATAGCTGTCCCCGGGTTGCAGCGTGCGATATTGCCAGAAATCATCGCCAAGCCCGGCGCGCCGCCGGCCGTGGTCGCCCAGCAAGACGGTGCCGGCAAGATGTTCGGCGCGCGCCAGCAGGGCCGGGAAACGCCCGGCCTCTTCCTGGGCGCGGGTGCGCAGATGGGCAACGGTGGCTGTCACGCCGCGGCCTCGGTCCGGCGCAACCCTGCAGCGACTTCGTCGATCAACGCGCCAAGGTCCTCACCGCGCGCACGCGCCGAGAAGGTCAGCGCCATGCGGTGCACCAGAACCGGCTTGGCCATGTCCAGCACATCCTCGGGCGAAGGCGCCAGGCGGCCCTGCAGCAGGGCACGGGCGCGCACCGTCAGCATCAGCGCCTGCGCGGCACGCGGGCCGGGGCCCCAGGCGACGATGTCCCTGACCCGCTCGGGCGAGGAGGGATCAGAGGGGCGGAAGGCGCGCACGAGGTCCAGGATCATCTCGACCACCGCATCGCCCACGGGCATCCGGCGCAGAAGTGTCTGTGCGGCGATCAGCTCCTCGCCGGTGAAGACCTGGTGCGACTGTGCCTCTTCGGTGCCGGTTGTCGCCAACAGGATGTCCTTTTCCGTGCCGCGATCCGGGTAGGCCACGTCGATCTGGACAAGGAACCGGTCAAGCTGCGCCTCGGGCAGCGGATAGGTGCCTTCCTGTTCGATCGGGTTCTGCGTGGCGAGGACGTGGAACGGTGCCTCGAGCGAGCGGGTCTGCCCGGCGACCGTCACCTGCTTTTCCTGCATCGCCTGCAACAGCGCCGACTGCGTCCGGGGCGAGGCGCGGTTGATCTCGTCGGCCATCAGCAGCTGGCAGAAGATCGGGCCTTCGATGAACTTGAAGGTCCGCTCGCCGTTGGCGCCGGTCTCCAGCACTTCGGAGCCGAGGATGTCGGCGGGCATCAGGTCGGGCGTGAACTGCACGCGGTTGCCATTGAGCCCCATGACCGTCGACAGGGTTTCCACCAGCCGGGTCTTGCCAAGGCCCGGCAGGCCGATCAGCAGCGCATGCCCCCCGCACAGGAGCGACGACAGGGTCAGGTCGACGACCCGTTCCTGCCCGATGAAGCGCGCCGTGATCGACCGCTTGGCCTCGGCCAGCTTGTCTTCGAGCGCCTCGATCTCGGCGACCAGATCCTCGGCCGCGCCTGCGTGATCGGACATGTCATCTCTCCATTGCATACTATCTCTTTGGGTAAGTATGTATCGACTGGGAAGGGAATGGCAAAAACTATGAGCGGACAAAATCTCGTGACCCCGTCTGCCGACGGCCTTGCCGCCTCGGCCAGAGAGGCCCGAAAAGGCAAGGGCCTGCCGCCCGTGCACAAGTGGAATCCGCCCTTTTGCGGCGATCTCGACATGCGTATCGCGCGGGACGGGACCTGGTTCTACCTTGGCACGCCCATCGGCAGATTCGAGCTGGTGCGCCTGTTTTCCTCGATCCTGCGCAAGGATGGGGATGATTATTTTCTGGTCACTCCGGTCGAGAAAGTGGGGATCACCGTCGATGACGCGCCTTTCGTGGCCGTCGATTTCGAGGCGGAGGGTGAGGGCGAGTCGCAGGTCCTGACCTTCGAAACCCATGTGGGCGATCATGCCGCCGCCGGTCCGGATCACCCGATCCGGGTGGAACGCGATCCCGAGACGGGCGAGCCATCGCCCTACGTCCTGGTCCGGGCCAACCTCGAGGCGCTGATCGACCGCAAGAGCTTTTACCGGCTGGTGGACCTGGGCGCACATCACGACGGCTGGTTCGGGGTCTGGTCCTCGGGTCAGTTCTTTCCGATCATTCCGTCCGAGGAACTGGGCTGAGACCGGCGTCTTTCGGCGGGACAGCGGGCGAGGGTCATGCTAGAGGCTGCCGCGAACCTAGGATATTCCCCGGAAACGGAACACAGACGCCATGACCGACACCAAACGCATCGTCCTTTCCAGCGACCACGCCGCCATCGACCTGCGGCAGGCCATCGCCCGGCACATCGAGGCGAAGGGCTGGGAGGCGGTGGACATCGGCCCGACAACGCCCGAAAGCACCCACTATCCCGAACATGGTGTCGCCGCGGCGCGCAAGGTGGCCTCGGGCGACTGCGCCCTGGGCATCATCCTGTGCGGGACCGGGCAGGGCATCATGATGGCCGCGAACAAGGTGCCGGGCATCCGCTGCGGCGTCTGCGCCGATCCGTTTTCCGCCCGCATGATCCGTGCCCACAATGACGCGCAGATCCTGTCGCTGGGCGCCCGCATCGTGGGTGAAGGGCTGGCGCTGGAGATCGTCGACGCCTTCCTTGAAACGGAATTCGAGGGCGGCCGCCACGGCACCCGCGTCGACATGATCAAGGCGCTCGAGGCCTGAAATGCAGCGCTGGGCGCTCAGTCGCCCAGCTTGGCGTGCACCTCGTCCAGGTCGATTTCGCCGATGGGCATCTTGTTGCCCGGGTTGTCGAAATCGTATTTGAACAGGTCGAAGTCCCGGCCATAGATCTCCTTGACCAGGTGCATCGACAGATCGTCGAAGTAGTCCTCGACCGGATGCGCACGTTTCGGACCGTGGCCCTCGGATTCGTTGAATCGGGGGATCGCGGTCAGGTCGACCGTGTGGGGCGTCCGGATATGGTCCAGCACGTCCTGCATCCCCTCGTTGAACTTTTCCGTCCAGATGATGCGGTCATAGCGCCCGCCGTTCACGATGAAGGTGCCGACATGGCCTGACATGGCCGACCAGTGAATGTCCGGTTCCATCGGGCGGCGCCAGCGGATCGTGTCGCGCGCGAACAGCAGGAAACGGCGGAAACTGCGCACCTGGTCGAAGTCGAACCCGTTTTCCGGGTCGCCCACCTCGACCCCGTATTTCTGCATCAACAGCGGGACCATGTTGCCGCGATAGCGCTTGCCGTTGCGCTGGATGCCGCAGATCTTGTCGAAAAAGCTGGACAGGACGCGGGTATAGGGGTTCCGCACGCAGGTGAAAGCGTAGGAATTGCGCGTCTTCACGTTGGCACTGATGATCGGCTGGCTGTGGTCCTGCGCCCATTTGTGCAGGCCCTGCTTGGCGTCGTGGATGTCACCGTCGAAGAATGTGCCGTGGTCCGAATAGTAGAGGATCTGCCCGATCGTCGAGCAGGCGCACTTGGGCACGACGCGGTACAGGACGCTTTCGCTCTCGGTCATCCAGGTGCCGGGAAACCCCATCAGTCTTGTCCCTTTGTCGCCTGCTGTGGCGGTCGGCTGCGGAAAATCCGCGCAAAGCAGGTTTATTCAACAGAAATTCACCTCTATCAACATAAACAATCGGGCGAAATTGGGGCGATTGGTTCTCTGGATGGCGAAAATTGCCTTCATCCTTTTGTGTCACAAGGATCCTGACGCCATCATCAAGCAGGCGCAGAGCCTGACCGCCGTGGGCGATTACATTTCCATCCATTTCGATGCCCGCGCCGGGGCGCAGGACTTTGCCCGCATCAAGACCGCGCTCAAGGACAATCCCAACGTGGCCTTCGCCCGGCGGATCAAATGCGGCTGGGGGGAATGGAGCCTGGTGCGCGCCACGCTGAACGCGGTCGAAGCTGCGGTGGACGCATTTCCGCGTGCGACGCATTTCTACATGGTCTCGGGCGATTGCTTGGCGATCAAGTCCGCCGAATACGCCCATGCCTTTCTGGACCGCCGCGAATGCGACTACATCGAGAGCTTTGATTACTTCCAGTCGGACTGGATCAAGACCGGCTGGAAGGAAGAGCGCCTGATCTACCGTCACTGGTTCAACGAACGCACCCAGAAACGCCGGTTCTACGCGATGTTCGAGGCGCAGAAGCGATTGGGCCTGACGCGAAAGATCCCGGACGACATCGAGGTCATGATCGGCAGCCAGTGGTGGTGCCTGCGCCGCCGCACGATCGAATGGATCTTTGATTTCGTGAAGACGCGCCGCGACGTGGTGCGCTTTTTCGCCAGCACCTGGATCCCGGATGAAACCTTCTTTCAGACCCTCGTGCGCCATCTCGTGCCCGAGCAGGAGATCGAGAGCCGCACGCTGACCTTCCTGCTGTTCACCGACTACGGGATGCCGGTGAATTTCTACAACGATCACTATGATCTGCTGCTGAGCCAGGACTACCTGTTCGCGCGCAAGATCAGCCCCGAGGCGACAGAACTGCGCCGCCGACTGGGCGTGCTCTATGCCGCCGAAACGGCGCGGTTCCAGGTCTCGAACGAGGGGCGGTCGCTGTATCGCTTCCTGACCGAACGGGGCCGGACGGGACGTCGGTTCGCGCCCCGTTTCTGGGAGACCGAAAGCAGCCTGGGGCGCGAACGCGAACTGCTGATCGTGATCTGCAAGAAATGGCACGTCGCCAAGCGGCTGACCGACCGTATCCGCCAGATGACGAACATTCCCTGCATCGAGTACCTGTTCAACGAAGACAACTGCCCCTTGCCGGACCTCGGCGGCATCCAGTCCACCATGTCCAAGCGGCATCGCCACCGTCGGGCCCTGATGCGGATGCTGTACGACTACTACGAGACCGACCGGCTGGTGATCTGCATGGATCCGGCCAACCTCGACCTGCTGGAGGATTTCGGTCGCGACCGGGCGCAGACCCGCATGCTGGAGATCGAGTGCCACTTCTCGGACGATTACCTGGCCGGCCATGCCATGCGCTCGGGGCTGGCCGGGGAACGCACCCCGCCCGAGACGCTGGCGCGGCTGTTGCCCACCGTGCGCAACGACCTGCTGCACGAAAGCGACCGCATCCGCGACGCCAAGTTCGATAATCACCTGCGCCTGCGCGAGATCGACCCGCGAGAGGTCCATGCCCAGGCCCTGGCCGGCTTCCTTTCGGTGCCCGCAAGTGTCGCGCAGGAGATCGTGGCGCTGGATCAACTTTTCGCGGATTGAGCCGCCCGCGTGCCAAGAAAGCGGTGGCGTTCCCAGCCGCAGCGGCTATGCCAAGGGCAAGGTCCGCGCCCCTGACCTTGGGGCCGGACATCCACCTAACACAGCCCCAGCAGCAACAGGACGCGCGGCATGGCCTATACCTACGACCCGAAAAACATCTTCGCCAAGATCCTGACCGGCGAGATCCCCAACAAGACGGTGCTGGAGACAGAGCACTCGCTGGCCTTTCGCGACATCTACCCGCAGGCGCCGGTGCATGTTCTGGTAATCCCCAAGGGCGCCTACGTCTGCTACGACCATTTCGCGCAAGAGGCATCGGACGCCGAGATCCTGGACTTCAACCGGGTGATCGGCGAGGTCTGCCGGATGGAGGGACTGGAGGCCGGAGGCTACCGGGTGATTTCCAACGCGGGCCGCGACGGCGTACAGGAAGTGCCGCATCTGCACGTTCACATCCTGGCCGGCCGCCCGCTGGGCCGGATGCTGGCCAAGGACTGATCCAGAGGCGCGCCCTGCGGGCGCACAGGGTGTCTCGCCCTGCGGCCTTTGGCCTGCGGGCTCGGGGTGTGGGGGGAGTGAACGCCCCTGCCCGGCGGAGCCTCGCCTGACCCGGCGGGGCGGGGGTATTTTTGCCAAGAAGAAGCCCGGGTGTGGGCGGGCTCAGGCCGCGGTGCTGCTGGTCAGGGCGAGGAAGACATCCTCGAGGTCCGGTTCCTCGGTTCTCAGCTCGCGGATGCGAATGCCGGCGGATTGCACCGCGGCCAGCACCTCTTCGGCGCGGGTCTGGGTCGAACGGTAGGTGAGGGCGAGGCTGCCATCGGGGCGGGTCTCTGCCTCGATCCCCTCGGCCTGCGGCAGTTGCTTCGGCGTTTCTTCGGGCTGGATCACCATCGTGCGCGCGTCAAGCCGCCCCAGCAGGTTCGAGGTGCTGTCCTGTGCCACCAGCTGGCCGTGGTTGATGATGGCGATTTCATCGCACATCTCCTCGGCTTCTTCGAGGTAGTGGGTTGTCAGGATGATGGTCATGCCGCGCTCACGGTTGAGCTTGCGGACGTTGTTCCAGAGCATCTGGCGCAGCTCGATGTCGACGCCGGCCGTGGGTTCGTCCAGCACCAGCACCTGCGGCGAATGCACCAGTGCCTTGGCCAGCAGCAGGCGGCGGCGCATGCCACCGCTGAGCGTGCGGGCATAGGCCTCTGCCTTGTCGCTCAGGCCGACCATTTCCAGGATCTCGTCGGTGCGGCGCTGCGATTTCGGCACGCCGTAAAGCCCCGCCTGCACCTCCAGCGCGCCGCGCGGGGTAAAGAACGGGTCGAGGTTGAGTTCCTGCGGCATGACGCCGATGGCGGCGCGGCTCTGGCGCGGGTTGCGGTCCTGGTCCCAGCCCCAGATCTGCACCTGGCCCGCGGTCTTGATGACCAGCCCGGCGAGGATGTTGATCAGCGTCGATTTGCCCGCGCCGTTCGGCCCTAGCAGGCCAAAGACCGAGCCAGCCGGCACGCTCAGGTCGACGCCTTTCAGCGCCTGTTTGCCGCCCGCATAGGTCTTGGTCAGGCCCTCGATGCGGATTGCGGCGTCATTCTGCCCCTTGTCCAACGGCTTGCTCCCCTTCTCCGCTTTGGTCATAAGGCAAATAGGCCAGAGCATCGCGAAAGGGAACCAGATGACGACCCAAGCGCCCGAGACCAAGATTGTCGAGAGCTATCGCATCGCCTGTGACGGCGGCGAAGGGGCCCTGGGCCATCCCCGGGTCTGGTTGCAGATCCCGGTCGAGACCGGATTTGTCGAATGCCCCTATTGCGACGCGAAATACGTCCACAAGGATTTCGAGGGCAAGGCCTGAGCCATTCTGTGATCCGCGTCACAGGATCTGTGCGCGGGTGGTGATTGGGGCGTCGCGTTGCGCGCACTATGTTGTGGCAAACCGATGAGGAGTTTGCCATGACTTTCCGACCTGTCACCTCTCAATCCGCCGCGCAGCCCACGCTGGAGGGCGCCGGCGTGCACCTCCACCGCGTTTTCGGCTTTGGCGATACCACCGAGAGCGATCCCTTCCTGTTGCTCGATGATTTCCGCAACGAGGACCCGGCGCATTACCTGAAAGGCTTTCCCTGGCATCCGCACCGGGGGATCGAAACCATCACCTATGTCCTCGAGGGCGAGGTGACGCATGGCGATTCGCTGGGCAACGAGGGCGTGCTTGGCGCCGGGTCGGTGCAGTGGATGACCGCCGGGTCGGGCATCCTGCACCAGGAGATGCCGCGCGGGAATGCCAAGGGGCAGATGCATGGCTTTCAGCTCTGGGCGAACCTGCCGTCCTCGCTGAAGATGACGGCGCCGCGTTACCAGGACATCCAGGGCGCGGACATCCCCGAGATCATCGACGATGACGGCACCCGGGTAAAGGTCGTCACCGGCGCCTTCTGGGGCAAGCGCGGGCCGGTTGACGGGATCGCCGCCGATCCGCTGTACCTCGATGTCTCGGTGCCGCCGAACGTGACAAAGGTTTTGCCCATCGACACTCGGGCCAATGCCTTTGCCTATGTCTTTGCCGGGGCCGGGCGTTTTGCCGATGCCGCCGATCCCGTCGGCGTGCGCGTCGAGAAGGAGTTTGGCGGGCAGGAGGTGAACATCCGCGATATGTCGGGCAACCGCACGCTGGTGCGCTTTGGCAACGGCGATGAGGTCAAGGTCAGCGCGGGGCCCGAGGGGGTGCGTTTCCTGCTGGTCGCGGGCAAACCGATCCAGGAGCCGGTGGCTTGGCACGGGCCCATCGTGATGAACACGCAAGGCGAGTTGCGCAAGGCCATGCAGGATCTGCACAACGGCACCTTCATCAAGCCCGCGCATTGATCGAACCCGGGGGGAGGGCCAGGCTGCCCTCACCCCGGGTCACGAGTTGCTTACCCTTTCGTGCCAGGGTGTTTGCATTCAACCACGCTGCGGATACCCTGATCCCATGACGGCAAACCGGGACATTCCCATCGCCCTGCCCGACCGGGAAGAGCGGGCTTACAGCCGGGCGGAACTCGCCAGCGACATGGCCGTGCACCTGGCTGCGCTTGTCATGGCTCTTGCGGCCGTGCCGGTTCTGATCACCCTGACGGTTGTCTGGCGCGGTGATGCGGCGGGAATCGTCGGTGTCTCGATCTATGGCGGCACGCTGATCGTCATGTTGACGGCCTCGCTGCTCTACAACCACGTCGGACGTCCGCACCTGACGGCGCTGTTCCGGCGCCTCGACATGTCCGCAATCCATCTGAAAATCGCGGGCACCTACACGCCTTTCGCGCTGCTCTCGGGCACCGGGTCGGGCCTTTTGGCTGCGGTCTGGAGCGCGGCGGCAGGGGCGGCGGCCGTGACGCTGTTCAAACGGCGCCTGCCCGCCGGGCTGGCGGTGCTTATGTGCCTGGCCACCGGCTGGGCCGTGGTGATCGGCGGCTGGGACATGCTGGCGGCGCTTCCGCTGTCGGTCTGCGTGCTGATGGTGGTGGGCGGCGTGCTGTATTCCGTCGGGACGCCCTTCCTGATGGCCTCGCGCCTGCGGTTCCACAATACGATCTGGCATGGACTGGTGGTTGCGGCCTCCATCGTCTTTTTCGTGGCCGTTTTCCTGGCTGCCGCCGTGCCGCATCCCGTGGTGGCGGTGCGCTAAAGCTGAAATCCGCCGCTGGCACCCCGCCGCTGTTCATGGCACATCATGCGTGACATGACCTGAGCGGGAGACGAGACATGGCCAGCACTTTCGGCAAGGGATGCCACCTGCATCTGATCGACGGTTCGGCCTATATCTTTCGGGCTTTCCACGCCCTGCCGCCCCTGACCCGCAAGAGTGACGGGTTGCCCATCGGCGCGGTCAGCGGGTTCTGCAACATGCTGCACCGCTACGTCGAGGGGAACACCGGCCCCGATGCGCCGACCCATGTGGCGGTCGTCTTCGACAAGGGCAGCCATACGTTCCGCAACGACCTTTACGACCAGTACAAGGCCAACCGCGAGGCCATGCCCGAGGACCTGCGCCCGCAGATCCCGCTGACCCGGCAGGCGACCGAGGCCTTCAACATCGCCTGCAAGGAGATCGAGGGTTTCGAGGCCGACGACATCATGGCGACGCTGGCCTGCCGCGCGCGCGAGGCGGGCGGGCGGGTCACGATCCTGTCGTCGGACAAGGACCTGATGCAGCTGGTCGGGGACGGAGTCGAGATGCTGGACCCGATGAAGAACAAGCTCATCGACCGCGAAGGCGTGATGGAAAAATTCGGCGTTCCGCCCGAACGGGTCGTGGACGTGCAGGCGCTGGCCGGGGATTCCGTCGACAATGTGCCGGGCGCGCCGGGCATCGGGATCAAGACGGCGGCCCTGCTGATCAACGAATACGGCAGCCTTGAAGAACTGCTGGACCGGGCCGAGGAGATCACGCAACCCAAGCGGCGCCAGACCTTGATCGAAAAGCGCGAGCAGATCGAGCTGTCAAAGAAGCTGGTACAGCTGGACGAGGGCATGGAGCTGCCCTTCACGCTGGATGATCTCGAGGTGCGCGACCCGGACCCCGAAGTGCTGCTGGGCTTTCTCACCCAGATGGAATTCCGCACCCTGACCAAGCGTATCGCCGACGGCCTTGGTGTCGAGGCGCCGGCGATCCTCGACACCACCCCCGAGGGCGCCAACCCGCGCGACGAGGACCCGGACTGGCCCGCCATCGACCCCGAGCGCTATGAGACCGTGGCCGACATGGAGGCGCTGCAAAAATGGATCGATCGCGCGAATGAGCGCGGCACGGTTGCCTTTGACACGGAAACCACCGGCCTGAACGAGATGACCTGCGACCTTGTCGGCATCTCGCTTTGCGTCGATCCCGGCCAAGCCTGCTACATCCCGCTGACCCATCGCGGCGAAAGCGGCGAGGGGCTGTTCGAGTCGAAGGAGCTGACAGAGGGGCAGATCCCGCTGGAGCAGGCGCTGGAGGCGCTGAAGCCGCTGCTGGAGGATCCGGCGGTGATGAAGATCGGCCAGAACATGAAATACGACGCCAAGGTCATGGCGCGCTATGGCGTGCAGATCGCGCCCATCGACGACACCATGCTGATGTCCTACGCGATGAACGCGGGCCTGCACACGCATGGCATGGACGCGCTGGCCGAGCGCTACCTGTCGCACACCCCGATCCCGATCAAGGAGATCATCGGCAGCGGCAAGAGCCAGATCACATTCGACCAGGTGCCCATCGACAAGGCCACGCGCTATGCCGCCGAGGACGCGGACATCACCCTGCGCCTCGCCCGGACCTTCAAGCCGCAGTTGCACCGCGCCAAGGTCACCCGCGTCTACGAGGGGCTGGAACGGCCGATGGTGCCGGTGCTGGCGCAGATGGAAATGACCGGCATCAAGGTCGACCGCGAGGTGCTGCGCAATATGTCCAGCGCCTTTGCCCAGAAGATGGCGCAGTTGGAAGAAGAGATCCACGAACTGGCAGGCGAGAAGTTCAACGTCGGCAGCCCTGCGCAGCTGGGCGAGATCCTCTTTGACAAGATGGGGCTGGAGGGCGGCAAGCGCGGCAAGACCGGCAAGTATTCCACCGGGGCCGACATCCTCGAAGACCTGGCAACGGAACATGAACTTCCCCGCCGCGTGCTGGACTGGCGCCAGGTCAGCAAGCTGAAATCGACCTATACCGACGCGTTGCAGGAACACATCAACGCCGATACGGGCCGGGTGCACACCTCTTATTCAATCGCGGGCGCGAACACCGGGCGGCTGGCCTCGAACGATCCGAACCTGCAGAACATCCCCGTGAGGTCAGAGGAAGGGCGGCGTATCCGCACCGCCTTCATCGCGCCCGAGGGGCAGGTGCTGGTCAGCCTCGACTATTCCCAGATCGAGCTGCGCATTCTGGCCCACATGGCCGGGATCGACGCGCTGAAACAGGCCTTCCGCGAGGGCAAGGACATTCACGCCATGACCGCGTCCGAGATGTTCAACGTGCCGCTGGACGAAATGACACCGGACATTCGCCGGCAGGCCAAGGCGATCAACTTTGGCGTGATCTACGGGATCTCGGGCTTTGGTCTGGCGCGGAACCTGCGGATTCCGAGATCCGAGGCGCAGGGCTTCATCGACCGCTACTTTGAACGCTTTCCAGGCATCAAGACCTACATGGACGACACGGTGGAATTCGCCAAGGAACACAAGCGGGTCGAGACGCTGTTCGGCCGCCAGATCCACACGCCCGAGATCGGCGCCAAGGGGCCGCGCGCGGGCTTTGCCAAGCGCGCCGCGATCAACGCGCCGATCCAGGGCACAGCCGCCGACATCATCCGGCGCGCGATGGTGCGGATGCCGGATGCTATCGCGGGCCTGCCCGCGCGGATGCTGTTGCAGGTACACGACGAACTGTTGTTCGAGGTCGAGAAGGGCGCGGTAGACGAGTTGATCGGCGTTGCCAAAGAGGTCATGGAAAGTGCCTGCGACCCGGTGGTGAAACTGGACGTGCCGCTGGTGGTGGACGCGGGGCAAGGCGCCAACTGGGCCGAGGCGCACTAAGGCCCACGCGCGTCGCGCGTTACTTCTGCGCGATCCAGCGCCCCTCGACGGCCCGCACGATCCCCTGCGCATCCACCGTCAGGTTGGACGTGCTCCCACTGTCTGTATCGGCGGTCTGGTATTTGTCCTTTGCCGTCCGCCGGATGGTCAGGCGCAGAGGGGTCAGGCGCGGCTGGTCCAGGTCGAGACTGGCAAGATCGACCGTGGCTTCCTCCCCGATGCCAAGCACGAGACGCCGGATCGGCAGGGTCAGCGCGGCTGGGGTAAAGCCAAGATGGATGTCCTTGGCGCCCGCGACCTCCGGGGCAGGTGCCCCGTTCAGCAGCCAGTCATCCTCTGCATTGCGCTGGATGAAGATGCGGGACCGGGCACCGATCCGGACACGGCGCGTCGTCCCGTCGCCGCGCGCCCGAATGCGGTACCGCAACGCGGTCCAGTCCGCATCCGTTGACGACCCGTCGATCAGAAAGCCGCCTTCGGCCTCTGCGAAACGGCATGCGTCATTTCCCGGTCCGTCCTGACGGACCCACAAGACGGCGAAAGCGCCTGCGATCATGGCTGTGCCTCCTCTTTCGGCGACAGTCTAACACGTTACCGATGCCGTGGCGCCAATCAGTCCAGCGAGCCCTCGGGGGCCTGGATCAGCCCCCTGCCGCAGTCGATGTAAGAGGCCTCGGGACACAGCGGTTCATAAGTGGCAGAGCGGATCAGACGGGTGGCCAGCATCGGTGCCGTCACCCGCTCTTTCTCGGCGCGCATCCTCTCGACCCAGAGCGCCGCGATCCCCACCGCATGCGCCAGCGCCATCGAGGTGCCGTTGAGCGGACGCAGCCCTTCGCCCGGACCCGCCGAGATGATGCCCACGCCCGGCGCAACCACCGCCGCGCCGGCGTTGGTAAAGGGCGCGGGGCAGAACCCCTCTTCGCCCGGTCCGCAGGCACCCACGGCCAGCACGCCCGCCGCCGCCGCCGGGGCGACGGGGCCGGTTTCGAACTCGGGCGCGATGGTCCGCAGAGAGTCGTTGCCGACGGCGCCCAGCATCAGCGGCACATGTCCGCCGCCGATCATCATCAGCAGCATTTCGCAGATGCGCAGGTTGCCGCGATAGGCATGGACCGCCGCCGCGGTGGCCAGCGGCGCGGGATAGCCCTCTTCGACCAGGGTTTCGATCTGGGCCGAGGTATCGAAGGCCAGGGCAAAGCCGACGATCTGCGCCTTTTCCTGCAAGGTCCAGAGCAGCGCGTTCAGGAAATCCTCGGACCGGCCTCGCCCGTTGTCGGCCAGCACCTTGCCCACCAGCAAGTCGGTGATCCCGCGCGCCACGCCGATCCGTGTGCCGCCCTGATCGCGCCCAAGCACGGTGCCAGCCACATGGGTGCCGTGGCCGTTGGCATCCGCGATACCGGTTCCGGCGAAATCCCGTGCCGTCACCTCGACCCCGGCAAAGCAGGGATGCCCGGCGTCGATCCCCGTGTCCAACAGCGCCACCCGCACGCCGGCGCCCGACATCGGGGTCCAGTCCGCCCCGGTGGCCCGCAAACCCCAGCCGGGGACCATGTCGCAGGCGCGCAGTTCGTCCATCGGTTCGGGGGTCAGCAGGCGGGTCGGCATGGCGGGTTGGATGGTCAGCAGGTCTCGGTCGCCGGCGGTCTCGCGCAGGTCGTCCGGGGTCAGCTCGGCCACCTCGATCTGCGGGTCGGCGGGGGCATCGGCATCCTCCGGCGCAATGCCGGCACCAAGCGGCACGCGCGGCCTGCGCCAGTTTCGGGTTCTGTCCCGCAAAAGGATGTATCGCGTCATTCATCGCGTCCCGGACAACTCAACCCCTGTGGAAAAGGCTAGCGGTCCGGGATGCGCGGCGGAACGGCACTTGCGTGAATGCCGCGTGAAATCACCATGAAATCAGACGGGCGCCAGCCGTAATCGACCCGGCAGGCGCCCGAAGGGTCAGATCAGGCCCTGTTGGCGGAAAAGGTCCAGCAGGCTGGTTTCCGGGCGCGGCCCCATGTGGCTGATGACCTCGCGCGCGGCAACGCTGCCCATGCGGGCCGCCTTTTCCATGTCCGCGCCGGTGGCCAGGCCGAACAGGAAGCCGGCGGCGAACTGGTCGCCAGCGCCGGTTGCGTCCACGGGCACGATCTTTTCAACGCTCACGTCGGTGCGGGTGCCCTCGTGCAGGATCGAGACGCCGTCGCCCGACCGGGTGCAGACCACCAGCGGACAGATCGCGCCCACGGCGCGCAGGTCGGCGTCGAGGTCGTCGTTTTGGTAAAGCGAGCGGATCTCGTCCTCGTTGCCGATGACGAAGTCCATGTCGTGTTCAATCAGCTTCAGGAAGTCCGCGCGGTGGCGTTCGACGCAGAAGGGGTCGGAAATCGCGATGCCCGGCTTGCCGCCCGCCGCCTTGCAGGCGCGCGCGGCCTTAAGGAAAGCCTCCTTCCCCTTGTCCTTGTCGAAAAGGTAGCCCTCCAGGAACAGGATCTCGGCCTCGCCCGCCACGTCCTCGGACACGTCGTCGGGGCCCAGTTCGGCGGAGATCCCGAGGTAGGTGTTCATCGAGCGTTCGCCATCGGGCGAGACAAAGATCATCGACCGGGATGAGGGCAGTTCGCCGCCCTTGACTGGCTCGTTGACGAAGCCGATGCCCTCGTTCTTCATCGCCGAGGCATAGAATTCGCCAAGATCGTCATCCGCGACGCGTCCGATGAAGGCGGTGCGCGCGTCCAGGTTTCCCAGGCCGGCGATCGTGTTGGCCACCGATCCGCCCGGCGTCTGCACCCGGTTGCCCATCGCCTCGTAAAGTTGTTCGGCGCGGTCACGCTCGATCAACTGCATGATGCCCTTCTCGATTCCCATGTCGGCCAGAAAGGCGTCGTCGGTGCGGGCGATCACGTCGACGACGGCGTTGCCGATGCCGACGACCTGGTATTTCTTCATGTCGTCTTTTCCTCGAATGGACAGAGGTCGTTGATGAGGCAGGCCTTGCACTTGGGCTTGCGCGCGACGCAGATGTACCGCCCGTGCAGGATCAGCCAGTGATGGGCGTGTTGCTGGAAATCGACCGGGGTGTTGTCTTCGATCGCGCGTTCCACGGCGACCACGTCCTTGCCCGGACAGATGCCCGTCCGGTTGCCGACGCGAAAGATATGCGTGTCCACGGCCTGCGCCGGGTAGTGCCACCACATGTTCAGCACCACGTTGGCGGTCTTGCGGCCGACGCCCGGCAGGCTTTCCAGCGCGGCGCGGCTGTTGGGCACCTCGCCGCCATAGTCCTCGACCAGGATCTTCGCCATCTTGATGACGTTCTTGGCCTTGTTGCGATACAGGCCGATGGTCTTGATGTGCTCGGTCACACCCTCTTCGCCGAGGGCCAGCATCTTTTCCGGCGTATCGGCGATCTGGAACAGCTTTTCCGTGGCCTTGTTGACGCCCGCGTCCGTCGCCTGTGCCGACAACGCCACCGCCACCACCAGCGTATAGGCGTTGACGTGGTTCAGCTCACCCTTGGGTTCGGGTTCCGAGGCCTGGAACCGGGTAAAGATCTCGCGGATCGTGTGGTAATCAAGCTGCTTGGCCATGCGTTCCCCTATGCCCGCAACGCCATTGCGCCGCAAGACCCGGGGTCCTGCCGCACCGGGCGCTTGCCGCCTTTCACGGAAAACGGCCCGGAATTCTTGCAGAACTCCGGGCCGTTCAGGATGATTGTCATCTGTCCGGCGTCCGCCGTGGCGGCTCAGGCCGCGTCGCGCAGGCCCAGGCGTGCGCGCAGGGCGGCGGGCAACATCCGGGCCGAGGAAATGCGCGGCATGTCCATCTCGGGAATGATGTGCTCGGCGCCGCAGGCGGCCAGGTACTCGGCGTGGTTGTCCAGCTTGTGGCGCCCGGCGTAATCGCAAAAGCTTTCCGACCCCGCGCCTTCGGCCAGCAGCACCTCGTGGCGGGCGGTTTCGACGTGGTAGACGGTGGTCCGGGCCGCCATCTGGGCAACGGGAACAAAGGTGATCGTCTCACCGTTGACCAGGGCGCTGGCGTTCACCAGGCTGCCGTCCAGCACCATCGCGTGATCGCCGGTCAGCACCAGGTCACGTTTCGGCAGGCCTTCGCCCAGGGCGCCGGCGTTGATCCGGACCAGCGCGAAACCGGCGTTGAAATGACGGTCGATGGTCTGACGACCGACCCAGCGGACGGGTTCCAGCCGTCCGTCGGCGGTGCGCACCAGGTCACCGGGGGCCAGGTCCTGCACCTCGGTCTCGCCCGCTTCGGTGGCGATGCGGGTGCCTGCTGCGAAACAATAGGAGTAGGTTTCCTCGACCACGTCCGGGTTGAAATCGAAAGAGGCGGGAAAGGCGGAGGGTTCCGGCAGGTAGTCCGGCACCAGGATGAACACGTTGCTGCCGTCCGCGATGGGGTAATCCCCCGCGGCTGTTATCACCGGGTACAGGTTGCCCTCGATCTCGATGTCGCCGATGTAGATGGTCCCGGAACCCGAGATGTCCTCGCCGACCGTGAACTGGCTATCGTCGACGCCTTCGCCGCCGAACGGCCCCAGGGCGCCAAGATCGGTCGCTGTTCCGGGGCTGGGCTGAAAGTTGAAGTTGCCCGGGCCACCGTCAAAAACGTCATACTCGATACCTTTGGTGATGCTGAAAGGCATGAGCCTCGCCCCCGTCATTGTTTTGTCAATCACTATCGGAAGTAAGGAATTCCGCCCCGCAGTCAATTTTTTCGGGCCGCGCCGCTGCCGCCCTGCCCAAGGTGTTGCCGGATTGCCTTTGCGCAATATTCGGATCGTGCGTCTTGCGCGGGCGCGGTAAAACCGGGGCCAAGGAGACAGCCGATGCCCAAGGACGACGACCAGAGCTATCACTACAACGTCATGCGACGCGCCATCGAGGCGGTCGACCGGCTGGGCCCGCAGGCCACGCTGGACCAGATCGCGCGCGAGGTCGGCATGAGCCCGGCGCATTTCCAGCGGTTGTTCAGCCAATGGGCCGGTGTCTCGCCAAAGCGCTACCAGCAATACCTGACGCTGGGCCATGCCAAGGCACTGCTGGCGGATCGCTTTACCACGCTGGAGACGGCCCATGCCACCGGGCTGTCGGGGGGCGGGCGCCTGCACGATCTGTTCCTGCGGTGGGAGGCGATGAGCCCCGGCGATTTCGCGCGCGCGGGCGCGGGGCTGACAATCTACTGGGGCTGGTTCGAAAGCCCCTTTGGCCCGGCACTGGTCATGGGCACCGACAAGGGCATCTGCGGTATCGCCTTTTCCGCCGAGACGACAGAGGCCGAGGCGATGGAGGACATGCTGGCGCGCTGGCCGCGGGCAGACTTCGTCGAGGACCCGATGCGCCTGCGCCCCTGGGCGCTGGCGGCTTTCGGCGTCAAGGCGGACGGGCCGGTGCCCTTGTACCTGATCGGCGCGCCGTTCCAGATCAAGGTCTGGGAGGCGCTGCTGCAGATCCCCTCGGGTCATGTCACGACCTATTCCGAAATCGCCGAGGCCATCGAGCATCCGAAAGCGGTGCGCGCGGTCGGCACGGCGGTGGGGCGCAACCCGATCAGCTACCTGATCCCCTGCCACCGCGCCCTGCGCAAATCCGGGGGTCTGGGCGGTTATCATTGGGGGCTGCCGGTCAAGCGCGCCATCCTTGCCTGGGAGGCGGCAAGATTGGAGGCTTGAGGTCTTAACAACCTGTAAAGAAAAGATGTTTCGCGCGCGAAACACGCGTGCCTCTGGATCATGCGCGGAGCCTTGCCGATTTTCCCGGTGACAGGGCTGGGGTTTTGCCGGATGTTATTGCATATCGGCAGTGAAAGACCCCATTCCAGCGGGGCAAACCTGAAAAGAGGCTACACATGATCCGGGCGAAATCCGCGATTCTCATCTCCGCCGTGGCTGTCATCGGCCTGTCGGCCTGTACCACGGGCAACCCGAACGATCCCAACCGCCAGACCAAGCAGGGTGCCCTCGTGGGCGCCGGCGTGGGTGCGGTTGCAGGCCGCCTTCTGGGCGGCGGCGACAGGGGCGAGCGTAACCGGGCGACCGTCGCGGGCGCCCTGGTGGGGGCCGCTGCGGGGGCCGCCATCGGCAACCAGCTGGACAAGCAGGAAGCGGAACTGCGTCAGCAGATGGGCGACAACGTCACCATCCGCAACACCGGCGACCGGCTGATCGTGACCATGCCGCAGGACATCCTGTTCCCCACCGACAGCGCCAACCTGCGCCCGACCCTGGTGTCGGACCTGCGCGACGTGGGCCAGTCGCTGCTGGCCTACCCGAACACCACCGCCCAGGTGATTGGCCACACCGACAGCGACGGCGACGCCGCCTATAACCTGGACCTGTCCCAGCGCCGCGCGCGCTCGGTCGCCAACGTGCTGATCTCCGAGGGCGTGCCCTCGTCGCGGATCTCGGTCATCGGCCGGGGTGAGGATCAGCCGGTGGCGTCGAACCTGACGCCCGAGGGAAAGGCCCAGAACCGCCGGGTCGAGATCGTGATCCTGCCCAACGGCTAAGGCCGGGCGATCCTGACAGGGGCTGTGCCCCGGTTTATCCGATAGATCAAAGCGCCGCGCCTTGCCGCGGCGCTTTTTCCATGTAGGTCAGGACGAAACAGACAGGAGATCACAATGCCGGACCCCACCCTCGTCGGCCTTTGCGGCGCCCTGCGCGCCGACAGCAGTAACCGCAAACTGATGTTCGAGGCCGCCCGTCTCTTTGCCCCCGACAGGTTCAGCGAACTCGACCTGCGTTTCCCGCTGTTCGACGAGGACATCCAGAACGGCGACGGCATTCCCGCCGCCGTGCAGGCCGCCGCAGATGCCATCGCGGGTGCGGATGCGGTTCTGGTGGTGACGCCGGAATACAACAAGGGCCTTTCCGGGCTGCTCAAGAACGCGCTGGACTGGATCAGCCGGACCGAGGGCGCGCCCTGGCGGGACAAGCCTGTGGCGCTGATGTCGGCGGCGGCGGGCCGCGCCGGGGGCGAGCGGGCGCAGAATATGGCGCGGCTTTGCCTCAACCCTTTTCGTCCACGCCTGCTGACCGGTCCGGAAGTCATGCTGGCACAAAGCCGCAAGCAGTTCGACGAGGACGGGCGCCTGACCGACGAACGCGCGCTGAAGCTGCTGGGCGACCAGATGCAGGAACTGCGCCGCGAGGTGGAACGGATGCGCGGCTGAAGCCCTCAGGCCGGGTTGGAAATCTCGATCAGGTTGCCGTCCGGATCGCGGATATAGATCGACCGGATCGGGCCGGTTGCGCCGGTGCGCGGCAGCGGTCCCTCCTCGATCGTCACGCCCAAGGCGGCCAGATGCGCCTGCCACTCTGCCAGGGGTGTTTCGCTGAGAAAACACAGGTCTGCCGTTCCGGGGCCGGGCCTGCGTGCCTTGGGGTCGAACTCCTGCCCGGCGGTGTGCAGGTTGATCTTTTGCCGCCCGAATTTCAGCGCCCATCGGGTGCTGCCATCGGCGGGGATGAACCGCTCTGCCTGCATCCCCAGGACGGTTTCGTAGAATTGCCGCGTGGCGGCGGGATCGGCGACGGTCAGCACCAGGTGATCGAGCGACTGGACGGCAGGTGGCATGGCTGGAATAACCCGGCAAAAATCAAGGAGCGTGACCCATGCAGACTGGCCCAGCGGCCGAGCGCCGTCAAACCGACGTGATGGATCCGGACCGCGCCCGCGCCCTGCAGGCGGCGCTGGACCTGCCCGTGACCATCGACGCGGGCACGCCCCTGCCGGTCTTCTTTCACCAGATCTATTTCTGGGACGCGCAGCCGCCCGGCGTGCTGGGGCGCGACGGGCATCCGCGCGTCGGCACCGGCCTGATCCCCGACCTGGGGCTGCCGCGCCGGATGTGGGCGGGCGGCGCGTTGCAGTTCCACGCGGCACTGCGAGCGGGGCAGATGGCGGAAAAGGTCTCTCGGGTGGTGGACGTGACCCGCAAGGAGGGGCGCAGCGGACCGCTGGGTTTCGTCACGCTGGCGCATGAGATCTGGCAGGGCGGCCAGCTGTGCGTGACAGAGCGGCAGGACCTCGTCTATCGCCAAGACCCGGACCCGTCCGCGCCGCGCCCGGTGCCGCCAGAGGCCCCGACAGGCGAAGAGGCCAGCCGCGAGATGGGTTTTTCCGAGACGCTGCTGTTCCGCTACTCTGCGCTGACCTTCAACGGCCACCGCATCCACTATGACGTGGAATACGCGCGGGCGGTCGAGGGCTATGACGGGCTGGTGGTGCATGGCCCGCTGCTGGCGCAGGGGCTTTTGCTGTTCGCGCAGGACAAGGCGCCGGTGCGCGGTTTCAGTTTTCGGGCGACGGCGCCCCTGATGCATGACGAGCGCGCCACCCTGTGCCAAAACGGCAACGACCTCTGGGTGCGCGGCCCGGACGGGCGCCAGTGCATGCAGGCGACGGTGGATTACTGATGTGTGGCGCCGGGGCGTCGCCCCGGCCGAATGTGCTCAGCAGCCGGTGCCGTGCACGACCACGCGCACCGTCTTGACCAGCACCCGCAGGTCATTGGCCAGCGACAATTGCGCCAGGTAGGCGGTGTCGAAACCGGCGCGCTGGGCAAAGGAGCTTTCGTTGCGCACCGAGACCTGCCAGTAGCCGGTGATCCCCGGGCGCAGCGCGTAATAGGCGGTGCCGGGATAGATCTCCTGCTGGCAGGGCATCATCGGGCGCGGACCGACCAGCGACATGTCCCCGCGCAGCACGTTGAACAACTGCGGCAGTTCGTCGATCGAGGTCTTGCGGATCAGCGAACCGATGGTCGTGACGCGCGGATCGTGGCGCAGTTTCTGCGTGCGGTCCCATTCCGCGCGTGCGGCGGGATTCTGATCGAGATAGTCGCTCAGCCGGGCGTCGGCATCGGGCACCATGCTGCGCAGCTTCCAGATATTGAATATCCGTCCATTCCGGCCGATCCGTTTCTGCGAGTAGAAGGGCGAGTGACCGTCGCGTGCGACGAGCAGCGCAAAGATGCCGACGATCATCAGGATCGGAAGGGCACCGAGCAGGACGAGCGTCACGTCGAGCCCCCGTTTGAAGACGTCGCGGTAAAGGGCGGGACCGGTTTCGGCGCGCAGCGCCTCGTCGATCAGCTTCTCAATTCTGGCCGTTGGCAGCGGCTGGCGCAGTTGTAGTGTCAAGATGACCTCCTGAGTCATGCGTTGACGAGAGCACGGGAAATGGATCCGAGTTTATCGCTGTTTCAGGCATAGCTCCGCCATGACACGCAAATGCGTGTCCCCCCGGACGTCAGGGCAAATTGCCCTGGCCATGTCTTCGAATGGCGATGCGCGAAAGGCGCAGCAGACCTACCGAGATACTCCCATTGTGGAAGCACCAACCCCCAAGTGCAGTTTATTTAAATTGCGACGAAAGTTTGTCCCAATCGTTCGACAGATTTCTTATGGCTTCACGCCGCCGTTCCGTCAATCTGCACCGGAGAGCGCAACCAAAAGGTGAAAAGTGCGCTTGTGGAGGCGATTGAAATGCGGGGGAAATTTCGGTTGAACGCTCAATAATGACGCGAAATTCGGGGGTGTTTTCAGCGTCCCCAGGCAGCTTTGTTTCCCGTTGGTTAATCGAGGGCTTTGAAACAATTTCGAGGATTTTGGCGGGCAGATGTTTCCAGATCGGGAACAGTCTCTGGAAATAAGGGAAACAGGCCTGGGGCGCTGAGGCAATGGTCTCTTGGAAATCTTGCGGGTGCCTGTAAATTCATCCCGGCGGAAACAATGGCGGCGACGTGCCGTAACGGAATGCGCCGCTCGGTGGATTCTGATGCGGCTTTAGGGGCGACGGATATATTCGACAATTATAGGGGGAGTTGCCAAGCTCACGGATTGTTACAAATATAAGAAAATCGAGAGGGCTCGGCCTTGATCCTGCCCGAATCACACCTTGGCGCCGCCATTGATTCGCCCGGATCTGCCACAAACTTGCCGGATTTTCGCCTCTTGCGGGAGAAATGTGGCGCGACAACACATTTGGCGAGAGCCGCGGCAGGGAGGCCAGTGTTGAAAGCCCGCATGGGCGCGGATATGTCGAGCCGGCAAGCGGATCGGGACGAAAGGGCGCACTGTGACCAACCATCTCTACAAGGGCGATCTGCCGGATGATCTGGACCTTGGCCCGGTCGTGGCCATCGACTGCGAGACGATGGGACTGAACCCGCACCGCGACCGGTTGTGTGTCGTGCAGTTGTCGGGCGGGGACGGGAATGCCCACCTCGTTCAGATCGCCAAGGGACAGACAGAGGCGCCCAACCTTGCGCGCCTTCTGACCGATCCGCAGGTGCTGAAGCTGTTTCACTATGGTCGGTTCGACATCGCCGCGATGTACAATGCCTTTGGCGCGCTGGCAGCGCCCGTCTATTGTACCAAGATCGCCAGCCGGCTTGTGCGCACCTATACTGATCGCCACGGCCTCAAGGCCCTGACCCAGGAACTGCTGTCCGTCGACATCTCGAAGCAGCAGCAATCCAGTGACTGGGGCGCCGTGGAGCTGACCGAGGCGCAAAAGGACTATGCGGCATCGGACGTGCTGCACCTGCACCGGCTGCGCGACGCGCTGAACGAGATGCTGGACCGCGAAGGGCGCACGGAGATTGCCCAGTCCTGTTTCGATTTCCTGCCGACCCGGGCGATCCTTGACCTGGAAGGCTGGCCGGACACCGATATCTTTGCCCATGCGTAAGAGGGGATGAACATGCGCCGGGGAGACGGGCTTTACTCGCGGGTGATCGCCTGGCTGAAGATCCTTCTTCCCCTGGTGGCACTGGCCATGCTGTCGACGTTGTTCTTCCTGTCCCGCTCGACCGAGCCGTTGCAGGACGTGCCCTTTGTCGAGGCTTTGCAAAGGAATGTCGCGCGCGAGCAGGTGAGCGCGCCGTACTACGCGGGAACCACCACCAAGGGCGACGTGTTGACCATGACCGCGCGCAGCGTGCGGCCCGAGGGGGACGGCCAGATCATCGCCGATGAGCTGGAGGCGCGGATGCGCCTGACCGACGGCAGCGAGTTGCGGCTGGACGCCGTCGAGGCGACGCTGCGCGACAGGAACCAGTTGGCGCACCTGCAAGGCGGCGTGCGCATCGAAAGCTCGCAGGGCTATGTCCTGCGCACAGAGGGGCTGATGTCACGGCTGGACGAAATCGCGGCAGAAAGCATCGGCCCGGTCAGCGGCGAGGGTCCGGTGGGCCGTTTCGAGGCCGGCCATCTCAAGATCGCGCCCAGCGGAGAAGAGGGGGCGGTGCAAATGGTGTTTTCCGGCGGCGTGAAACTGGTATATCAACCGCCGAAAGAAGAAAGTGCTGCCGAATGATCCGTCACCTGCTTGCCGTCATGCTTTTCCTCGCGCCTCTGGGCGCGGCTGCGCAAGGGGCCCAGGTGGCCTTTGGCGGAATGCAGCAGGACACCCGCGCCCCGGTCGAGGTGACGGCCGACACGCTCCAGGTGAACCAGGCCGACGGAACCGCCCTTTATACCGGCAACGTGGTGATCGCGCAGGGGCAGATGCGGCTTGCGGCACCTCGGGTGCTGGTCGTCTACTCGAACGAGGCCGGGCGGATCCGGCGGATGGAGGCCACGCGCGGCGTGACCCTGGTCAGCGGCTCCGAGGCGGCAGAGGCGCAGCGCGCGGATTACGACATCGAGGCCGGGCAGGTCGTCATGACCGGCAACGTCCTGCTGACCCAGGGCCCAAGTGCGCTGACGGCCGAACGCATGGTCGTCAACCTCAGCGACGGCACCGCGCAGCTGTCGGGCCGGGTGCGCACCGTGTTGCAGCAGGCACCCGACGGCGAGGGGCAGCCCTGAGATGGCCCGCCCGGACCTGAGCGTGACCGAAGGCGACAGTGGTCTTCGCGTCGAACACCTGCGCAAGAGCTATCGCAAACGCGTCGTCATCCGCGACGTCAGCCTGCGGGTGGACCGGGGAGAGGTTGCGGCGCTACTGGGGCCGAACGGGTCGGGCAAGACGACGTCGTTCTATGCCATCGCCGGGCTGGTGAATCCCGAGGGCGGGCAGGTTCTGATCGACGGGTATGACGCGACCTATCTGCCGATGTACCGCCGCGCGCGGCTGGGCATCGGCTATCTGCCGCAGGAAATGTCGATCTTTCGCGGCATGAGCGTCGAGGACAACATCGGCGCGGTGCTGGACATCTCCGAACGCAACGCCCACCGCCGCCGCGAGCGGCTGGAGGAGCTTCTGGGCGAGTTTTCGATCGAACACCTGCGCCGCGCCCCCGCGCTGGCCCTGTCTGGGGGCGAACGGCGGCGGGTGGAAATCGCGCGCTGCCTGGCGGCGAATCCCAAGTACCTGCTGCTGGACGAACCCTTTGCCGGGGTTGACCCGATCAGCGTCGGCGACATCCGCCACCTTGTCGCGGATCTCAAGACCCGGGGCATCGGCGTGCTGATCACCGACCACAACGTGCGCGAGACCCTGGAGATCGTGGATCGCGCCTATATCTTGCATGACGGCAAGGTCCTGATGTCGGGAACGCCGCAGGAAGTGGTGCAGAACGAAAATGTCAGGCGTGTCTACCTGGGCGAGAACTTTCGCTTTGGTTGAAAATCGGACCCTGTGCCCTTGACACTCTCCGGGGACACATTGTCGCTGGATCGCGCGTGATCCGCTTTCGGTTTCCATTGACAGACCTGCCGGTTTCCTCATCAAATATGAGTATGGTGCTATCGATCACGGCATTGCGTGTTGGCGGGCTCCTCGGTTCCGAGGCTGTCCGCGTGCATTCCGCGATCCGGTACTACCTTCCCTGAACCTTGTGACGCCGCGACGGGGGCTTGTCCTCCGTGTGGCGTACGGGTGCATAAGAAAAGGACAAATCATGCGCTATCAGATCACGGGAAAACACATCGATATCGGCGATGCGCTCCAGGTTCATGTCACGAACGAGCTGGGCGGTGTGCTGGACAAGTACGGCCAGCGTCCGACCGACGCGACCGTGGTTTTCTCAAAGGCGGCCCATGAATATGTCTGCGAAGCGATCGTTCATCTGTCGAGCGGGCTGAACGCTGCCGCCAAGGGACATGCGACGGAAATCTATGCAGCCTTCGAGGCCTGCGCGGAAAAAATGGACAAACAGCTCCGTCGCTACAAGCGCCGGTTGAAAGACCATCACAAGGACCGGTCCGAACCTGTTGAACATTTCGGGGCAGCCTCGTATATCCTCGCCACCGAAGCGGATTCGGGGGAGGAAGAACCCGAAACGCTGCAGCCGATCATCGTGGCGGAGATGCAAACCAAGATCCCGTCTCTGTCGGTTGGGGAGGCCGTGATGCAGATGGAACTGGCCGGAGCGCCTGTTCTGGTGTTTCGCAACGAAAAGAAGGATGGCGTGAACGTCGTGTATCGCCGGGATGATGGCAACATCGGCTGGATCGATCCGTAAGGGTCCGTCCCCCGCCACCAGACCGGACCCGTGCAGTGTTCGCACCCTAGTTACAGGCAGGGCTCATGAAGTTTGTCGATCTCATCTCGCCGACTGCTGTCAAAGTCGTTTCCTCGACCTCCAGCAAAAAGCGACTGATGCATGACATCTCGGACCTCGCGGAGGGCGCTTATGGCGTCAACGCGCCTCGCATCCTCGAGGCGCTGATGGAACGCGAAGCCCTGGGGCCGACGGGTGTCGGCCACGGGGTCGCGCTGCCCCATGCGCGGATTCCCGGCATCGACGAGGTGGCGGGCGCCTTTATCCTGCTGGAAAAACCCGTCGACTTCGACGCGGTCGACCGCCAACCCGTGGACATCGTCTTTGCGATCTTCGCCCCCGAAGAGGCCGGGGTCGAACATCTCAAGGCGCTGGCGCTGGTTTCGCGCAGCCTGCGGGACCAGGGGCTTTGCGCCAAGCTGCGCGCCAACCCGGTGCCGACCACGCTTTACACCATCCTGACAGAGACCGAGGCCTCCAAGGCCGCCTGAGGCATTTGCGCGACAAAGGCGCGAGGTCAGGAATTCCCCCGTTGGCGTTGATGCGCCGGCGGGGTATCTCAGTTGCATTCATCACCCCGACAACAGAGGAGGGCCGCACATGACCGGATCTATCGTCACCGCTTCCTCCCTGGATCGTTCGGGTCGCTGATTTTCCGCGCCTGCGGGCGCGCCCCATCCCCCCTTGGACGATCCGCCTTTGCGGCCCTTTTCCGGGCCGCCTCTCATGATTTGAGAAAGACGGACCTATGGGCAATTCCCCCATCGCGGCACCTGCGCGTGTCTGCGAATTCTACTCTGACGGCGCCTGGATCGAAGGACGCGCCGTCGATCAACTGAACGAGGTTGCCGGCTGGCCCGGCATGGGCGCCGTTGCCGGGTTTCCCGACCTGCACCCGGGCCGTCATGGCCCGGTCGGGGGCGCCTTCCTGGCCGACCGCATCTATCCGCAACTGATCGGTCCGGACATCGGCTGTGGCATGGCGCTGTACCGGCTCGACCTGCCGCGCCGCAAGCTGAAGCTGGACAAGGCCGCGCGGCGGCTGGAGGTGCTGGAAGACGGGACGGCGGCCGAGGAGGCGCGCGCGGCGCTGGCGGGCACGGAGGCCGAGCTGCTGGGGCCCCAGGGGCTGGGCACCCTCGGCGGCGGCAACCATTTCTGCGAACTTCAGGTGGTCCAGGAGGTGGCCGATACGGCGCCGGGCCTTGCGCCGGGTGACCTGTGCCTGCTGGTGCACACCGGCTCTCGCGGGCATGGCGCCGGGGTTTTCACCGGGGTCGAGGACAGCTGGAAGGACGGCTTCCTGCCCGGCAGCGAGGCGGCGGACAGCTATGCCGCCCTGCATGGCGCCGCGCAGGCCTGGGCGCGGATCAACCGCGCGCTGCTGGCGCAGGCGGCCTCAGAAGCCTTGCGCTGTTCGGCAGAGCTGATCTGCGATGCGCCGCACAACCACCTTGAGGGCCGGCCCGACGGCTGGCTGCATCGCAAGGGCGCCGCCGCACCGGATCGCAGGCTGGCGCCCCTGGCCGGGTCGCGCGAGAGCCTGAGTTACCTCATGGTGGTGCCCGAGGGGCCGGCAGAGGCGCTGGGGTCTGTCTCGCACGGGGCGGGGCGGCGCTATGACCGTGCCGCCATGCACGGCCGTATCCGCCGGGTGAAATCGGAACTGGAGGCGATGCGCCAGACCCGGTTCGGCGGACGCGTCATCTGTGCCGACCGTGACCTGCTGATCGAGGAGGCGGGCAGCGCCTACAAGGACGCGGGCGCGGTTCTGCGTGATCTCGAAGGTTTCGGACTGGCGCGGGAGGCGGCGTCGCTGGCCCCGCTCATCACCTTCAAGACCAGCAAGGGAGGCCGCTGATGGTGACCCTCTTAATTTCCAGCGGCAACGGGCCGGGTGAATGTCAGCAGGCGGTGGGTCATGTGCTGACCCGCCTGGCGGAAGAGGCCGAGGCGCAGGGCGTCACGCTGGACCTGACCGAACGTGCGGGGCGCACTGGCCCGGTTTCGGCCATTGCCGTGCTCAGCGGGCCGGGGGCCCAGGCGCTGGCGGCGCGCTGGGAGGGTGTATTGCTCTGGCGCTGTCCCAGCACCCTGCGCCCGCGTCACAAGCGCAAGAACTGGTTCGTGCAGGTCTTTCGTCTGCCCAGAACGGCGCGCGGGGCGCATATCGACCCGCGCGAGGTGGAGATGACCGCGATCCGCGCCGGCGGACCCGGTGGCCAGCACCAGAACAAGACTTCCAGCGCGATCCGCGCGCGCTGGGGCGCATATGCGGTCGTAGTGCGTGATCAACGCTCGCAGCATCAAAACCGGCGGTTGGCGCTGGAGCGACTGCAGGCGCTGGCCGATGCTGATACCGCCGAGGCGCGGGCGGCGCGGGAGGGGCAGGCGCATTGGCTGCACCATCAGTTGCAGCGCGGCGATCCCGCCCGCACGTTCGAAGGGCCGCAGTTCCGCGAACGGTGACGCAAGGCCCCCCTTCTTTGGTTTTCCAAATACCTCGGGGGTGAGGCCGAAGGCCGAGGGGGCAGCGCCCCCCTTCACGCCCAGTCGTCGAAGCCGAACATGGTATAGTCGCGCTGGTAAGCCTCGCGGCCCAGTGCCTCGATCTGGTCGTCGTAGATCTGGGCCAGGGAAAAGGGCGCGCGGTTGGGTACTTGCTGCGGA
Organism: Antarctobacter albus; assembly: GCF_900101505.1. Classification (GTDB taxonomy): domain Bacteria; phylum Pseudomonadota; class Alphaproteobacteria; order Rhodobacterales; family Rhodobacteraceae; genus Antarctobacter; species Antarctobacter albus. The sequence continues at coordinate 198,428 of NZ_FMZI01000006.1, read as the reverse complement.
TCGGGCGGGTTGTCGTGGCCCACCTGCAGGGCAAGCGCGGGCAGGTAGGCCTGCATCTCGTCCTCGCGCACGATCATGTCGGGCAGGGTGAACTCGGCCATGCCCTGCAGGCATTGCGCCTGCGTGGCCCAATGGCCGTCCACCCGCACCGCCGTCTGGCCGTTGAGGTTGGCCTTGACCCAGGCCAGCCAGGCGGTGAAGGCCTCGCGGTGGGCGTTCACGTCATAGTCCGGCCCCGGCTCCCCCTCGGGGATGGGAAAGTTATGCGCCCGGCGCAGCACCTTGCGGATGCCCTGAAAGCCGCCTTTACCGGTGGTCAGAATCCTTGAGCAAAAGGCGTCGTGCGCGCGTGCCAGCGGATGCCGGATCACGCTAAAACTGCGGTGGCCCGGGCGGTCTCGTTTCCAGGCCCGCAAGGAGCCCTGGTTGAATTTTTCCACCAGTTTGCCCGTGCCGACACCGTCCAGCGCCGCCAGCCAGTCCTTGACCGCGCGTTCCGGGCCGGAGCGGATCGGCATGTACAGCAGCGGCGTCTCGGCGGCGGCGACATAGCTGGGGACAACCGGCCCGCGCCGTGGTTCGAAATTGGGGGTCCGGGCCAGGTTGAAACGGTCGAGCCGGGCCAGGCTGTCGGCCATCTCCTCGTAGTTCTGGACCTTCTCGGCGATGGGTTGCGGGTTCTGCCGTTTCAGCGCGGTGTTGAGGCTGTCCAGTCGCGCCGCCACCCCCAGCCATTGCGCCAGCCCGTTCATCACGGCGACGTCCTGCAGATCCTCGTAGGCGACGTAGAAGGCCGTCTGCCCGGTGGTCTGCAGACCATTCAGCAGCCTGACCTGGAAATCCTGCAGCTCGGCCAGGTGGGCCTCGAACTCCTCGGCGTCGAAATGCGCCAGGGCATCCTTGCGTTTCTTGACGTTGGTCAGTTTCCATTGGCCGGTGGCCTGGGCGATCTTCTTGGAGATGTAGCTGTCGGCGGGGTTGCGCGTCAGCACGATCTTGGCCACGCGCGGATCGGTCAGCAGCGGCTCCAGCACGCGGGGGTCGTGATCGTGGAAATAGCGAAAGCCGCCCAGTCCGTCGCTGCCGGTGCGGATACGGTCGACCAGGCCAAGGGGATCGCGGTCGCGGTCCTCTTGCGTGATGTCCAGTATGTCCTGCGCGTTCGGATAGCCGATGAAATGCGGGTTGAAGGCCTCTCCGTGGCAGGTCAGCCCGTCAAAGGCATTCAGGTTCGCCTCTAGGAAATTCGACCCTGTCCGCATCTCGGCGAAGATCACGAAACAGTCGAAACGCTGGGACATTGGGCACTATTTCCGGACGAGATAAGGTTTGCGGGCCTTGCCGGGATGCGCGCGGGGCAGCGGATCAACCGGAAAATCGCCCATGAGATAGGGGTGCATCCCCTGGTTCTTGAGGTCTTGCAGGAACTGGCCAAAGCCATTGAGTTCGACCAGGCGGGGGGCCTCGGCCAGGCGGCGGTTGTTCTTTTGCCCGATCTCGTCGATCAGCGTCTGCAGCGGCTCCATCGGGGCCTCGATGAAATCGGCCATCGTCCAGGTGCGGATGCGGGCCTTGACGTCCGGCTGGCGCAACTGGTCCAGCATCTTTGCCTCGATCCTTTGCAGGCGCGCGGCCTCGGCCCGGATCTCGGCGAAATCGCCGCCGGACTGGAACAGCGGCACCGCCCAGGCGCCCGAGATGACGCTGATCTGGGCATTGGGGTCACGCGCCATGTGCCAGAGGACCTTGGAGGTGTCGCGCGGCCCGTACTGAAAGCACTGGCGTTCGCCGCGCGTGTTCCACAGCAGGTTGGTCAGAAAGGCCTTGGGGTTGGCATCCCGCAGTTTCGCATTGTCCGACAGGGCCCCGGCGATGACGGTTTCCCCGCCGGCGAATTCCGCCCGTTCCGGCGCGAAAAGATGGCCGTGCACCTGCGCGCCGGTGGCCTTGGTCAACCAGGCCTCGAACCCCTGGAACAGGTCCGAAAATCCTTGGAAGACCGAGTATTTCCCGGCCGTCACGCCGTTCTCCCAGCCCCGGTTCGGGAACCGGCTTTGCATGTAGAGCCCGGGGCGGCCCCGGGTCCTTCGATCGACCGCCTTGGCAAAGATGCGGTCGATTTTGCCCGGGTTCGGTTCCTGCCGCTGCTGGTCGCTGTTCGGGTGGGTCAGGAACGCCTGGTACAGGCGGTCCGCGTGGGGCCAGATCTTGCGCGCGACGAAACAGTCCGACCGCCGCAATAGCTGCAGGTGGTCGTCGTAGAAGATGTGCGGCTTGCCCTGGAAATCGAACTTGGACAGGGTCAGCGAGCGGCTTTCGATCTGGGTGGAATAGAGCCGTGCCAGCGTCTGGAAATAGCTTTCGTCCGGAATCCAGACGCGGCGGAAATAGCGGTCATGACGGGGGCGCTGCGGGTCCTGCAGGATGGCGGTCAGGGTCTGGCGGGTCAGGCACCACCACTGGCTGCCCATATGCGGCACCAGCCCCTCTGGGATGCGGCGGGCATAGCCCATGGCCCGCTGCAGATCGACGAACTTGTCAAAGAGATAGCGGTTGTTGCGCCAGGAAAACGGGAATTGCAGGGTAAAACGCTCGTGGTCCAGCCCGCCGACTGTCCAGGGCACATCCGCGGTTGTGGCGCTCTCGATGAAATCGGTGCGCGGGCGGTCGGCCAGGTAGGCCTGCAATTCCGCCACCGGACGCAGCGGCAGGCAGGACCCGGACGACAGGTAGACGTGCCGGACCTCGGGAAAGCTGTCCAGCATCAGCTGGGCGGCGTCCTGGCTGGCGGCGACAAGGCCCCAGGTGCCCCATTCACAGCGGTGGCGTTTGCAGAACCGCACATCGGGTCGATCTGCCAGCGCCTTGCGGAATGCCTCGAACACCTGTTTGTCGACCTTGGCATCGACGTGGATCACCACCGGGCAGCCGCCCGCCGCCCAGTGCCGCGCCACCTGCTCGGCCCGGTCAAAGGCGGTGTGGACCAGCATGGCGACACCGACGCTCATGCCCAGTTGCCCTTGGACATGAGGCCGAGGATCTCAAGCTGGCGCCAGTTGATGTAGCGTTCCGACCACTTGCACCAGAGGTCCGGATTGTCCCGCACCCCTTCGGCATAGGCGATGTACTCGCGGCTGGCGCCGTAATGCTGGCCGCGTGTCAGTTCCTCTTCGGCCTTGGCGCCGAAGGTGGACAGGAATTTGGTGTGCAGCAGGATGCCGCTGGCCTTTTCCCCGCCCCATTCGTCGTAGACCTGGTTCAACCCGCGCGGCAGCAGGTTGTGGGTGGAGGAAACATAGGCATAGCGCCGGTCCCATTTCACCAGCGGGATCTTGTTCAGCGCGGGGGCCAGCGCGGGCTTGTCGGCAAAGAACATCCGCGCCCGGGGCCCGCCCTGGATCCAGAGATTGCCGAATTTCGGGTTCTTCTGGATCGCGTAATTGCCGGCATCGAACCAGTTGGCGATTTCCATCGGGTCCTGCCCGGACTGGTAGGGCTGCAGGTCGATGCGCCCCTTGGGGTACATGTCCAGCAACATGGCCGAGAACGACTTGATCGAGGAGGCATCCAGCCAGTCGGTCAGCGCGCGTAAGGGTCGCGTGTCGCAGAACGGGTAGAGAAAGAACTCATCCGGGTCGACAGTCAGCGCCCAGTGTCCGTGCGCGTGTTTGAGCAGAAGCCAGTTGAGCCAGTCCATGCCGAAACGGGCGCGCTTGTAGCTGGCCCGCGTGGTCCAGACAGAGACATCGGGCTGTTCGGCAAGGTAATCCGCCGATCCATCGGTCGAGTCGTTGTCGACGAAAAAGAAATGACCCACCCCCATTTCGCGGTAGTAGCGCAGGAAATAGGGCAGGCGGATACCCTCGTTCCGCTGGGTCGAGAACAGCAGGATGTCCGAGGGCCGGATCTGGTCGGTACGATTGGACACCGGGCGCAGTTCACGGCGCTTGCGGAAGGCGCGGATACGCCAGCGTTTCCGCTGCAGCCTCAGCCGGTATGCCTGCAATGCGCTCAAAATGCGTGCCTCTTGAATCGCGCCGGACGGGCGCCCTGTCTCGGGCTGCTATCAGGTCAGGGTTAAGACCGTTTTGAAATGCGCCTCCCAGGTCGGGGGCGCAAAGCGCGGTGCCTGTTCCGCGCGGGTCCGTCCTGCCCGATGATCCGCTGCCATCCGGCTTATCTCTTTGCGCCAAAGATACGTGTCCGCAACATCTGCGTAAACGGGAATGTCGCCCAGAACCTCCCTGTAGATCGGGAGGTTGTTCAGCAGCAACGGTACGCCTAGCGCCGCCGCCTCGACCGGGGGCAGACCATAGCCTTCGGCAACGCTGGGAAAGAGCATCCCGGCGCTGCCTGCCAGCAGCGCGGCCACCTGCCCGTCATCCAGCCCGGGCAGTTCGTGCACGCGCGCCGGATGTGCGTCGAGGCGTTCAAAAACCGCGTGGTTTTCCCAACCCCGGCTGCCGCAGATCAGCAGGTGGGCGTCGGGGATGTCGTCCCAGAGGTCCAGCAGCAGGGCGTGGTTCTTGCGCGGCTCGATGGTGCCGAGGGTGACGAAATAGGGCGCGGTCCAGGGACCATCAGGTGCCTGCGCCGGCTCCGTCAGATCCAGCCCCAGCGGGGCCGAGATCGTCTGCGGCAGGCGTTGCGCGGCGAGGTGCCTGGCCAAGTCACGCTCTGTCTGGCGCGAGTTGCAGACCAGCAGATCGGCCCGCGCGGCGCGGTTCAGGAAATGGCGAAAGCGGCCGACCGTGCCGGGGCGCTGGTACTGCGGCACGTCCAGCGGGATGGTGTCATGGATGAACACGGTCACCCGGGCGTCGATGCCCCGCAGCGCCGACAGGACACGATCCGTCAGGTTGGTGTGGCCGGTGTTCACATAGGTGAGGCCGCACGGCAGATGGCGGCGCAGCATGGCGGACAGGCGCAAGGGCAGGCAACGTGCCACGCAGATCCGGCGCAGGTCTGATTCCGCCCGCGCGCGCATCGGGTCCAGCCCGCGCTTGATCCGTGACAGGCGGTCGGCCTCGCCCCAGTTGCCCGCCGCGATCCGGTCGCGCAGGGCGGCACAGCCTGTGGCATCCAGCAGAACATAGCCCAGCGATGAGCGCACCAGACCCCAGAGGCGGCCATGCTGCAACAGGTGAGTGAGATAGGCGAATTCGACTCGGTCTACGCCGGTCATGGGGCGGCCCGCCCGGCTGACCAGCCGGGTCAGGTCCAGCAGGCGGTCACGCGGAGTAATGGCCATCTTTGTGCCAGCGCCAGGCGTCGGCGATCATCTGCGGCATGGTCGAACGGTACGGCTCCCATCCCAGGTCCTCGCTGGCGCGGGTCGAGCCCGAGACCAGTTTTGTGGCATCGCCCGCGCGGCGTGGGCCGTCGGTGCAGGGCACGGGCAGGTTCGTCACCTGACCCGCCGCCTCGATCACCTCGCGCACGGAAAAGCCGCGCCCAGTGCCAAGGTTGAAGATGCGGCTGCCTTTGCCGTCGCGCAGCCAGCGCAGGCCCAGCACATGCGCCTCGACCAGGTCCATGACGTGGACGTAGTCGCGGATGCAAGTGCCGTCCGGCGTGTCGTAGTCCGTGCCATGCACGGTCAGGCCGGGGCGCTTGCCGTCCACCGCCTCCAGCATGACCGGGATCAGGTGTGTCTCTGGGCGGTGATGCTCGCCCACCTCGCCTTCGGGGTCGGCGCCCGCCACGTTGAAATAGCGGAAGATCACAGATTTCAGCCCGTGCGACGCCTCGAAATCCCGCAGGATGTTTTCCACTGCGCGTTTCGACGCGCCATAGGCGTTCAGCGGCTCTTGCGGGGTGTGTTCGTCCAGCACGACATTGTCATGCTCGCCGTAGGTGGCGCAGGTCGAGGAAAAGACGAAATCCAGGCAGCCCGCGGCGCAGGCGGCCTCGATCAGGGTCAGCGAGCCTTCGACGTTGTTGCGCCAGTAAAGGCCGGGCTTGGCCATCGCCTCGCCGACCTGGCTCAGGGCGGCGAAATGCATGACGGCGATCGGCTGCCACTTGGCAAAGACCTCGTCCAGGCGTGCGCGATCAGACAGCGCGCCCTCTTCGAAGGGGCCGAATTTCACCGCGTCCTTCCAGCCGGTCACGAGGTTGTCGTAGGTGACGGGCGTGTAGCCCGCCGCTCTTAATGCCTTGCAGGCGTGACTGCCAATATAGCCCGCCCCGCCTGTCACCAATACGTTCGACACGGGACTTATTCCGCCGCCTTGCGGGTCACCGCCAGTTCGTCGAGATAGGCGCCCAGGTCATCCTTGAGATCGTCGCGCGCCAGGCCAAAGGCCACGGTCGCCTGCAGGAACCCGGCCTTCGATCCGCAGTCGAAGCGCTGGCCGTTGAAGCGGTAACCGTAGACGCCGCTGGAGTCGATTTCCTTGGCGATGGCATCGGTCAGCTGGATCTCTCCGCCGGCGCCGGTTTCCGGGTTTTCCAGGTGCTTGAACACGTCGGGGGACAGGATGTAGCGCCCGATCACCGCCAGGTTCGACGGCGCGTCTTCGGCCTTGGGTTTCTCGACCATGCCCCGCACCTTGACCATGTGGCCCATATCCTCGGAACAGTCGAGCACGCCGTAGGCGCTGACCTTGTCGCGCGGCACTTCCATCGCGGCGACCATGCAGCCGCCGGTGTCCTGGTAGGCCTCGACCATCTGCTGCAGGCAGGGCTTGTCGGCGGCGATCACGTCGTCGGGCAGCATGACGGCAAAGGGCTCGTTCCCGACCAGCCGGCGTGCGCACCAGATGGCGTGTCCCAGGCCAAGCGCCTTGTGCTGGCGGATATAGGCGATCTCGCCCGAGTCCATGTTGGTCGACAGCAGGATGTCCAGCAGAGCGTCCTTGCCCTTGCGACGCAGCTCTTCTTCCAGCTGCGGGGCGACGTCGAAATAATCCTCGAGCGCGCCTTTGCCGCGCGAGGTGACAAAAATGAATTCCTCGATCCCGGCGGCGCGCGCCTCGTCGATGGCGTATTGGACCAGGGGCCGGTCCACCAGTGTCATGATTTCCTTCGGAACGGATTTGGTGGCCGGGAGGAAACGGGTGCCAAGCCCTGCCACGGGAAAGATCGCCTTGGTGACTTTCGTGTTCATTACAGTCTCCATATGTCCTTGCCTTCGGGCCGGTAGGGGCCTGGCCTTGCGACCTGAATATCCTAAGGCAGGGCAAAAACCTTGGTAAAGTTGTGTTCCCAATATGTCATGAAGGGCCCTTCGGACCCACGATGGCGTATTAACCTCGCAGTTTCTGCACTCGCACAATCTCGGACGAGAGGCGAGAAGAAAAGAGCCACGGACGGATCGCGCGCCCCTCTCTCAGGCTTTGCCCGAATAGGCCGCCGGACTGCAGCCAGACGCCGTCGGGGGCAAAGCGGACGCGGTGGCGCCGGGCTGTCGGAGAAAAGAGAAACAGGCTGACGATGGCACCGTTTTCCACCGCTTTCGCGGCCTCGGTCCGCAGTCGGCGGGCCTGCCAAGGACGACCGGACAGGTGGATGCGTGGCGCGTCCGGGCGGCCGGGAAAGGGCAGGAAGGGCTGATCCGCCGGGGGCAGCGGCGGGGTTTCGCCAAAGCCGCGGGTCTCACCCGCCTTGCCGCCTTGGCGCAGCCCCCGCATCAGCCGCATCACGTCTGCCGGGTCCAGCGGCCCGCGCTGCATGAAGCGCAAAAGCCGGTGGCGCTGGGCGCGAACAAAGGCTCTCCAGGCCGGTTTGCGTGCCTTTTGCGGGCAGTGCTTGCGCAGAAAGACCATCTGCGAGGCGCCGATCTGGCTCAGGTCTCGCGGGCTGCGGTCGCGGGCGCGGCGGGGACTTTCGGCAAAGCCGTGATGCACCTGCGCCAGTGGCACCAGCGCGGTCAGATGCCCCAGGGCGGCAAGGCGCAGGTTCAGGTCGGTTTCGTCCAGGTAGAACCGAAAGGCGGGGTCAAAGCCGCCCATCTCGGCCAGCACCGACCGGCGCACCGCCATGTTGGTGCCCTCGGTCTTGATGACCTGGCCTTCGGGCGGGGTAGGGACCACGGGGGCGTCACCGGGCAGATCCAAGTCATGGGCGGTGCCGGTCACATCGACCGTGCGGGCCTGCCACTGGAACGAGATGCCGTTGCGCCCGATCACATAGCCGCCGGCGCAGGCCACGCGGGGCTCCGAAAAGGGCGCCACGAGGTGCCGCAGCCAGAGCGGTTCGGGCACTGCGTCATCATCGACAAAGGCGACAATTTCACCGCTCGCGGCGCCGATGCCTAGATTCCGGGCAGCGGAAATATTCGCCGCGTCGTAGGAGATCAGTTTGATCTGAGGTGCATCGGGGCGGCTGGTCACCACTTTTGCCCCGGCAGGGCAGGTGACCACGATCACCTCAAACGGGGCGTAGTCCAGTTGCGCCACGCCGGTCAGGCAGCGCGCCAAGGCCGCCGGGCGGTCCCGGCTGACGATGACGATGCTGACCGGCGGGGTCACCTTGGCTCAGGCCTCTTTCAGATCCACGCCCGGAGCGTAGGCGATGAAGAAGGGGTTGGCGAAACCTTCCTTGCCATAGGCCAGCGGGGTGTGATCGTCGAAGCGCACCACGCGGCCGCCCGCGCCGTGCAGGACGGCATGACCGGCGGCAGTGTCCCATTCCATCGTGCGGCCCAGGCGCGGGTAGAGATCTGCCTCGCCGGTGGCGACAAGGCAGAATTTCAGCGAGGAGCCTGCGCTGGTCATGTCCTTGACGTCATACTTGGCGATGTAGTCGTCGGTGGCCTGGTCGCGGTGCGATTTCGACGCCACCACCATCAGCTTGGAATTGTCGGGGTCGGTGACGTTGATCGGCGTGGTTTCCCCGGTGGTTTCCAGGTCGAAGGGGCCTGTTTCCTCGACCGATTTTCCGACGCTGTCGGTGTAGAACATGCGGCCCTTGGCGGGGGCATAGACGACGCCGCGCGTCGGCACGCCATCCTCGACCAGCGCAATGTTCACGGTGAAATCGCCGCGCCTCTTGATGAATTCCTTGGTGCCGTCCAGCGGATCGACGATCAAGAAGGTCATGGCCGAAATGTCGTGGCTGTCGGCCTGTTCCTCGGTCACCAGCGCCACGTTCGGGAAGGCCGCGCGCAGGCCCTCGGAGATCAACGCGTCGGCGGCTTCGTCCGCGACAGTGACGGGGCTGTTGTCGGACTTCACCATGACCTCGAAATCGTCGGAGTTGTAGATCTCCATGATCTTTTCGCCCGCCTGCAGGGCCAGTCGGCGCATCACGGTGGTCAGTTCTGAATAGTTCATGACAAGGCTCCAGACCGCGCGGGACCCACGCGGATTTATTGATTTGAAAGCTCGCGGGCCTTATGCTGCCCGCAATCAAAAACGGCAAGTGTGCGGTCGATGGCAAGGGCGCACCCGGAGCAGGCAAGATGTTTCAGGCTTCAAGACCCCGCTCCCGGCTGGGTTCCATCATCTACATCCTTGAATTGATCTACCACAATTCCGTGCGCGCGGTGCGCAAGACGCATGGCAATGCCTTCATCGCGATCTTCATGAACATGCTGCAGACGATCATCTTCGTCCTGGCGTTCTATTTCATGTTCCAGATCCTCGGGATGCGCAGCGCGGCGCTGCGCGGCGATTTCCTTGTCTACATCATGACCGGCGTCTTTCTCTTCATGACGCATACCAAGACGCTGGGTGCCGTCGCCGGGTCCGAGGGGCCGGCCAGCCCGATGATGCAGCACGCGCCGATGAACACGGCCATCGCCATCGTTTCGGCGATGATCTCGACGCTCTACATCCAGATCCTGTCGCTGATGGTGATTCTCTTCGTCTACGACGTGGCCTTCAACCCCGAGGTCATGCAGGAGATCCACGATCCGATCGGTTGCCTGGCGATGATCCTGCTGTCCTGGTTCTCGGGCGGGGCGATCGGGCTGGTCTTCCTGGCGGCGAAACCCTGGTTCCCGACCCCGGTCAGCATCATCTCGACCGTGTACCAGCGCGCCAACATGATCGCGAGCGGCAAGATGTTCGTGGCCAATACGCTGCCCAGCTACATGTTGGTGATGTTCGACTGGAATCCCCTGTTTCACACCATCGACCAGTCGCGTGGGTACGCTTTCGTGGATTACAACCCCCGGAATTCCGACTGGGAATATGCTTTGTACCTGAGTATCATCCTCGTAATGATTGGTCTCATGGGTGAGTTCTACACCCGCAAACACGCCTCGGCCTCGTGGAGCGCGCGCCGCTGACGGTCTCGCTCTTCCGGTCCTGGGCGCGGACATAAGGACGAGAGAGTAATGAATAGATTTGCAGCCATTTTCATCTGCCTCGCAGGGGCAGCTTCGGCGCAGGATTTCCCGGCGCTCTACAACGTCACCGGGCTGGATGATGGCGACGTGCTGAACATGCGCACCCGCCCGACGGAGAACGGCACCGTGATCGGCGCGCTGGATCATGACGCGCGGCTGGTCGAGGTGATCGAGGAAGACGACGGTTGGGGCCGCGTCAACGTCGAGGGACTGTCCGGCTGGGTTCCGCTGGAATCGATGGAGCGTCTCGAGGGCACCGAGCTGCCCGCCGGCTACCAGTTCAAGTGTTTCGGCACCGAACCGTTCTGGAGCGCGACCGTGGTGCAGGACGATAAGCTGACCTTCACCCGCCCCGACGACGACGACAAGGTGTTCAGCGCCTCGGGCCTGACGACCGCCGCCAGCCGCGACCATCCCTTTGCCCTGCTGGGCGCCAAGATGGGCGAACATGTGACCCTGGTCATGACCCATGAGATCTGCACCGACGGCATGTCCGACTACAAGTTCGGCTATTCCGGTGCGGTGGTGATCGGCGGCTATGAAACGCAGGTCTACACCGGCTGCTGTTCGCTGGACATGAACTGAGGCAGGGGGCGGCGATGCTGAGGATTCTGCTTGCACTGCTGGTCCTCGGTGGCGCCGCCGCGGCCCAGGACACCTATCCGCGCCTGCATGACGTCGTGGGCGTGGCCCCGGATGATGTGCTGAACCTGCGTGCCGGGCCGGGGGCCGGGCACGACAAGGTCGGCGAACTGGCCTTCGACGCCCGGGGCATCGAGGTGGTGCGGGCCGAGGGCAACTGGGGCCTCGTGAATGCCGGAGAAGGGCCCGGATGGGCCTCGCTGCGCTATCTGTCCCCGCGCGCCGACGGCGATTTGCCCAATGTCCGCCGCGTGACCTGCGGCGGCACGGAACCCTTCTGGGATGTCGAAGTCTTTGCCGGGCAGGACGCCACGATCCGGACACCAATGAACTACGAGGCCGGCGACAGGTTTTCCGTTGGCCTGTTCCAGAGGGCCTACAACCCGCTGGAAAAATACGTCCTGCAAGGGACGAACGGCAGCCGCGATCTGGCGCTTGTCGTGGCCGGGGCCTATTGCGACAACGGCATGTCCGACAATGAATTCGGGCTGGACGCGACGCTGATCGTCACCGGGTCCGATGGCTATGTCTATTCCGGCTGTTGCGAACTGTCGGACTAGGGCCGCGCCGCATAGGCTCAGGTCACCACCCGCAGGGTCAGGTTGATCCGCCCGCCCTTCGGCAACAGCGTGGATGAACCAAAGCGGATCCGGTCGACTCCGTGGAAAGCCAGCCGCGCGTCGCCGCCCATCACCACCACGTCCCCGGATTTCAGCCAGATCGACGAGGTCTTGCCACCGCGGTCCACGTTGCCCATGCGGAACAGCCCGTCGTCCCCCAATGAGACGGAAACCACCGGGCAGGAGAAATCCGCCTCGTCCTCGTCCCGGTGCAGGCCCATGCGCGCGCCTTCGCCGTACCAGTTGATCAGGCAGCATTCCGGCAATCGCTCACAGCCCGAGACGCCACGCCAGATCGCAAGCACCTCTTCGGGGATCGGCGGCCAGTCGATGCCGTCCGGGTGGCGCCGTTCATAGCGATAACCCCTGCTGTCGCTGTACCAGCCAAATGTGCCCGCCGCGCTCATCCGCACCGACATCGGCCCGCGGCGCGTGCGCGGCGTGAAGAGCGGCGCCACCGCCAAAACCTCGCGCAGCCGGGCCACCAGGGCCTCCTGCGCCGGGCGGTCGAGAAAGCCCGGATGGATGACAAAGCCTTTTTGCGTGATCGCGTCGGTCATAAGGGGGTTGTCAAGGAATGCAGGCTAGATGCCAACCGATGTTAGCGAGAAAGCCGTGAAATGCTGTCATCAGGATGCTTGCAGGCCCTCATACCCCTCCTTATATGTCCTCCGAACGCCGGGCACGCCCCTTACAGCGTGCCCAGCGACCACCATACGGGGCTGGATGCCGTAACGGGTCCGTCGCCTCGTGACATCGCCTTGAGAATGAAAGGGATCGAAACATGGGTAAAGTGATCGGTATCGACCTCGGCACCACCAACTCCTGCGTGGCCATCATGGATGGTTCCCAGGCGCGCGTGATCGAAAACGCCGAAGGTGCACGCACCACCCCCTCCATCGTCGCCTTCACCGACGACGAACGCCTTGTTGGTCAGGCCGCCAAGCGCCAGGCCGTGACCAACCCGGAAAACACCGTCTTCGCCGTCAAGCGCCTGATCGGCCGCCGCGTCACGGATCCGGAAGTGACCAAAGACAAGGACATCGTTCCGTACAAGATCGTGGACGGCGGCAACGGCGACGCTTGGGTCGATATCCGTGGCGAAAAGTTCTCGCCCTCGCAGATCTCGGCCTTCACCCTTCAGAAGATGAAGGAAACCGCCGAGTCGTATCTCGGTGAGGAAGTGACCCAGGCGGTCATCACCGTCCCGGCCTACTTCAACGACGCCCAGCGTCAGGCCACCAAGGACGCGGGCAAGATTGCCGGTCTCGAAGTGCTGCGCATCATCAACGAGCCGACGGCCGCCGCACTGGCCTACGGTCTCGACAAGAAGGATTCGAAAACCATCGCGGTCTACGACCTTGGCGGCGGTACCTTCGACGTGACCATCCTGGAAATCGACGACGGCCTGTTCGAGGTCAAGTCGACCAACGGTGACACCTTCCTGGGTGGCGAAGACTTCGACATGCGGATCGTCAACTACCTGGCGGACGAGTTCAAGAAAGAGCACCAGGTCGACCTGACCAAGGACAAGATGGCCCTGCAGCGCCTGAAAGAGGCGGCGGAAAAGGCCAAGATCGAACTGTCCTCGGCCACCCAGACCGAGATCAACCAGCCGTTCATCTCGATGGGTTCCAACGGTCAGCCGTTGCACATGGTGATGAAGCTGACCCGCGCCAAGCTGGAAAGCCTTGTCGGTGACCTGATCAAGAACTCGATCAAGCCTTGCCAGGCCGCGCTCAAGGATGCCGGTATCTCCAAGGACGAGATCGACGAGGTCGTTCTGGTCGGCGGTCAGACCCGGATGCCCAAGGTGTTCGAGGAAGTGACCAAGTTCTTCGGCAAGGAGCCGCACAAGGGCGTGAACCCGGACGAGGTCGTCGCGATGGGCGCCGCCATCCAGGCCGGCGTTCTGCAGGGTGACGTCAAGGACGTCGTGCTGCTGGACGTGACCCCGCTGTCGCTCGGCATCGAGACGCTGGGCGGTGTCTTTACCCGCCTGATCGACCGCAACACCACGATCCCGACCAAGAAGTCGCAGATCTTCTCCACTGCCGAGGACAACCAGTCGGCCGTGACGATCCGCGTCTTCCAGGGGGAGCGTGAAATGGCCGCGGACAACAAGATGCTGGGCCAGTTCAACCTCGAGGAAATCCCGCCGGCGCCGCGTGGGATGCCGCAGATCGAGGTGACCTTCGACATCGATGCCAACGGCATCGTCTCCGTCGGTGCCAAGGACAAGGGCACCAACAAGGAGCAGAAGATCACCATCCAGGCATCTGGCGGTCTGTCGGATGACGACATCGAGCGCATGGTCAAGGAAGCGGAAGAGAACGCCGACGCCGACAAGGCCCGCAAGGAACTGGTCGAGGCGCGCAACCAGGCTGAAAGCCTCATCCATTCGACCGAGAAGTCGATCGAGGAGCATGGCGACAAGGTCGATCCCTCGACCGTCGAGGCGATCGAACTGGCCGTGGCCGCGCTCAAGGACGACCTCGAAAAGGACGACGTCACCGCGGACAAACTGAAGGGTGGCATTCAGAACGTCACCGAAGCCGCGATGAAGCTGGGCGAGGCGATCTACAAGGCACAGGCCGATGAGGGCAGCGATGCCCCCGAGGCCGCCGATGACGCCGCGGGTCCGGGCGACGACGACATCGTCGACGCGGACTTCGAGGATCTCGACGACAACAAGCGGGCCTGAGGCCAGCGCCCTCGGAACCAATCTGGGGCCGGTCCGGACACCGGGCCGGCCCCATGACGTTCCGCAACGAGGAGGACGACCATGTCCAAACGAGACTATTACGACGTACTCGGCCTCGAGCGCGGTGCCTCGGCAGACGAGATCAAGAAAGCCTACCGCAAGAAGGCCAAGGAGCTGCACCCGGATCGCAACGCCGACAACCCGGAGGCCGAGTCGCAGTTCAAGGAGGCCAACGAGGCCTATGACGTCCTGAAGGACGCCGACAAGAAGGCGGCCTACGACCGCTTTGGCCACGCGGCCTTCGAAGGCGGGATGGGCGGCGGCCCGCGTCCTGGCGGCGGCATGGGCGGCGGCAACGCTGATTTCGCCAGCGCCTTTTCCGACGTCTTCGACGATCTTTTCGGCGATTTCATGGGCGGCCGCCAGGGGGGGCGCCAGCGCGCGGCGCGCGGGGCCGACCTGCGCTACAACCTGCGCGTGACGCTGGAAGAGGCCTATAACGGGCTGCAGAAGACCATCAAGGTGCCGACTTCGATCCAGTGTGACGAATGCCACGGATCGGGCGCCGAAGGCGGGGCCGAACCGACCACCTGTCCGACCTGTTCGGGCCTGGGCAAGGTCCGCGCGACGCAAGGGTTCTTTACCGTGGAACGGACCTGTCCGACCTGTTCGGGCCTGGGCCAGATCATCAAGAACCCCTGCAACAACTGCGGCGGCGCGGGCCGGGTGCAGAAGGAACGTGCCCTGTCGGTGAACATCCCCGCGGGCGTGGAAACCGGCACGCGCATTCGCCTTGCGGGCGAAGGCGAGGCCGGGATGCGCGGTGGCCCTCCGGGCGATCTCTACATCTTTATCGAGGTCGAGCCCCACAAGATCTTTGAACGTGACGGCGCCGAACTGCACTGCCGCGTGCCGGTGGCGATGACCGTTGCGGCGCTGGGCGGCGACATCGAGGTGCCGACGATCGACGGCGGCCGCTCGCGCGTCAAGATCCCCTCGGGCAGCCAGTCCGGCCGCCAGATGCGCCTGCGTGGCAAGGGCATGCCAGCCCTGCGCGGCGGCGCCTCGGGCGACATGTTCATCGAACTGGCGGTGGAAACCCCGGTGAACCTGACCTCGAAACAGAAGGAGCTCCTGCGCGAGTTCGAATCCCTGGCCGAGGACAACAACCCGGAATCACACAGTTTCTTCACTTCGGTGAAAAACTTCTGGGACTCGATGAAGGGGTAGAGTGGCCCTTAAAGGCCACTCCATTCTTTCAGCCGTTCAGACTCTTGCACTCGGCGCACTTGGGCTTTCCCCCTGTGCCTGAGCGCAGGTTCTCGCGCTCGATGTTATTGCCAGTGTTGCAGTCTGTGTCGTCATGATAGACGTTCGACTTGATTGAGTGCCAGGGTGTTTTCTTTGCCATAGTTGGCCTTTCTCCGGACCTTGCCGGTTCTGAAAGGTCTGCCTTGACAGGTCCGGCAGAATAGATTCTTCTGTCGGAGTCTATCCAGTCTTAGGCGACCTTGGTTGCTTAGCAGGAGACGGAGCGTCGGCGGGGGAGGTAAGAGAATCCCGTCGATGCCCACTCATGCTGCGTCAAAGTGACTCACTTTCCATTTTTAGTCAAGTCTGGCCTGTGGATAACAACCTGTACACAGTTCGCATATATCTTGACGTTCACAGGATGGATCGTACTGAGTCTTGCCTTTGGTTTTAAATTCGCCCAGAAACTGCAACGTTAACCAACTGTTCACCTCGGTGCGCCACCATCGCCAGTATGACCCGAGGCTCGCATTTCTCCGACTCACAGGCTGCCCTCTTCGATCATGATGAGGCACCCGCTCGGCCCGGTCCGGGGGCGCAGAAACTGCCGTCCTACATTCGCGATCACCGCGCGCGCCTGCGCGAAAGATTCCTGATCGGCGGGGCAGAGGCACTGCCGGACTACGAACTGATGGAACTGGTCCTGTTCCGGGCCATTCCCAGGCGGGACGTCAAGCCGCTGGCGCGCCTACTGCTGGAAACCTTCGGGGATTTCAACGGTGTCGTCTCGGCGCCCCTGCATCGCCTGAAAGAGGTCAATGGCGTCGGAGAGGCCGTCGTGACGGAACTCAAGATCGTCGAGGCGGCGGCGCACCGCCTTGCGCGGTCGCGGGTCCTGCGCAAACAGGTGGTCAGCAGCTGGGATGCGCTGATCGACTATTGCCAGACCACCATGTCCCACCGTGACACCGAACAGTTCCGCATCCTGTTTCTCGACCGAAAGAACGTGCTGATCGCCGATGAACCGCAGGCGCGCGGCACGGTCGATCATGTGCCCGTCTACCCGCGTGAGGTGGTGAAACGGGCGCTCGAACTCAACGCCTCGGCGCTGATCCTGGTGCACAATCATCCGTCCGGCGACCCCACGCCCAGCCAGGCGGATATCGACATGACGGCGCAGATCCAGGTGGCTGCCGATGCCTTGGGCATCACGCTGCACGATCACCTGGTGATCGGGAAATCGCGTGAACTCAGTTTCCGCAGCGAAGGGTTGCTCTGACGCTGCGCGGGATCACCGAACCCAGACCTCGACCCGCCGGTTCACCTGCCGCCCCCAGGCGCTGTCGTCGCAGGCCATCGGCAGGGCCTCGCCAAAGGCGCGCGCGCTGATCTGCACCCGGTCCAGGTCGGCCGTTTCCGCCGCATCCTCGACCGCGCGGCGCACGGCCTCGGCCCGGCGTCGCGCGATGTCCAGATTGGCCGCAGCGGGCCCGACCCCGTCCGAGAACCCGACAAAGACCAGCTCGCGTCCATCATACCCTCCTGCCTCCAGCGCGCGGGCAAGCGCCAGGACGTTCGAGCGGGACTGCGCGTCCAGCTTGGTCGACCCGGTCTCGAAACGGAAGGTAGTCGTCAGCCGCCGCATCGGCCCAAGCGCGGTCACCATGTCCTGCAAGGCCGCCAACCCCTCTTCGCCCTCGGCCACGGCGACGGCATTGGCCAGGCGGTCTCCCTGCAGGTCCAGGGCCACCTCCTCGGGAGCCTGGTCGATGTAACCGGCCTCGCGGATCGTGATCTGGGCCGATGACCCATGCGCATAAGCCAGGAAATCGCGGGCCAGCTTGGGCAGGCGCCGCGCCGGGATATACAGGAACATCGGCGCGGTCAGCGGATAGTCCTCGGTCTTGATGCTGCGCCGCGCCGCCCGCAGGGTAAAGCCGCAGGCCCCGGCCAGAACCAGCGGCCGGGTCACGCCCGTTTCGGCATAACTGGCCAGCCCCAGCCCGAAAGGATCGACCGCCACGGCCCGGACAAGCGCGGTATTGCTGTCGTGGCGTCTGGCGCCATCGACCAGGTCAAGGCGGGCAGGGCGCAACAGCCGGTCCTGCAAGCCCTGCACCATGCCAGAGCCCTCGCCCCGAAGGTGCAACGTGATCGGCGCATCCGGGCCGCCCAGATCGCTCCAGTTGGTGATCCGACCGGAAAGAACATCGACCAGTTGCGCGATCGACAGTCGGTCGACCGGATTGCGCGGCGAGACGATCGGCACCGCAGCATCCAGCGCCAGCACGCGAGAGCGGTTGGGCGCCGTCAGGTCCCCCAGTCCCGCCGCGCGGGCGCGGGCGGCCTCCTCGGGACGGATTTCGCGCAGGGCCATGACGATATCGGCCTCATCCGCCAGCAGGTCGGAAAAGCCGCTGTCGGTGTCCGTGACGCGAAAGGTAAACCTGCCAAGTACACGCCCACCCGGTTTGCGCAGGGCATAGACCGTCCCGCTGGCGGTGCCGATGCGTTCCGCCTGCAACCCGCTGCGGGCGGCAAAACCCTCGACAAGGGCAGGCATCAACCCGTGGCCGACACTGGCGGAGCCGGAAATCGTCACCTCTGCGACATAGTCGATCAGCGAGGGGCAGCCGACGCCGGTGCAGGTCACGCCCGAGCCGTCGACGGTCAATTCGCCAAAGCGGGTCTCGATCCGGTAGAACTCGCCGTCGAACCCCAGCAGGTTGCCCGACAAGGCGATGCTGCCATCCCGCGATTTCAGCGTGATGTCCTGCGCCAGGGCGAAACCGGCCTGCATGAAAAGGAAAAGTGCGGCGAATACCGCCGCACGACTGATCGACATGAAGTCCCCGTCACCCGCCTCTCATCTGGCGGCGATAGTCATGTCTTCGACAAGGTTTTTCAACACCAGAAAGTCGCCCAGAACCTCGCAAGAGGGCATCTGCAGCGTCAGGTCGCGGGTGCGCAGATCGCCGCCGTCACGGATTTCCAGCGTCTGTGCCTCGACCTGGGTTTCGCAGTTGCCTGCCGTCACTTCGGCCTCGACCGACAGCAGGATCTCACCGCCGCGCTTGGCGGTGCCGGCGGGAAAGGAATAGACCTCGGCGGCCAGCGCCTCGGGCGTGTCGGCGCGGCCCATGCGGGTCAGGAACCCACCTTCGCCCTTGGCAGCGGCGGTCAGGTTGCCGGCATGGGCGGCCCAGATGTGGCCATCGGTGAAATAGCCCGCATCGAATTCGCGGGCATGCAGTTGCAGCCCGGCCTCGCCCTTCCACTGCACGACGACGCGGTCATAGAATGGCAGCGAGCTGACATCCGTGCTGGCCAGCGTGCCTTCGCCGCTGGCAAAGCTGGCGATGAAGACGGCCTGTTCGGCAAGTGCGGGGACCGTGACGGAGAGCGAGCCGTCCGGCTGGATCACCTCGGTGAACATCATGCCCTGGTGGTGGATCGTCACCCGTTCGCTGGCGCGGCAGGGGGCAATCAGTTCCACGTCGACAAGCGCACCTGCCGTTGGCGTCGCGGTCATTGTCATGTCGCAGGAAAACCCGGTTTCGGCGGGCGCCTCGGGCAGGTCGGCCTGGGGCAGGTCGACCTCTGCGGCGGCCTTGACCACCACGGGGGCCTCCGGCAGCTGTGCCTCGGGCGGGCGGTCGACGGGGATCATCGGCAGGACAACGGCTGACGAGGTCTGTTTGATCTCGGAAATTTCCAGCCTGGGTTCAGGTGCCTTGCCGCCCTGCTGGGGCAGGGCAAAGCCGTATTGCATCACGTAACCGGTCCCTAGCGCGCAAACCAGCGTCGCGCCGCCGAGGAGATAGCTGGTAAGCCGGGCCATGATGAAGACTCCTGTCCTTTGTTCTCATCTTGCAGGATGAAAGGTAAACATGGCGCGCATAGGGCACGCAGGCGGAGTCATTGGGGCCTTAATCGGGCGGGCGGCCCGCCTGGGGCCGCCGCGCGGGGTCAGCTGAGCCGGCCGTGGCAATGCTTGAACTTCTTGCCCGACCCGCAGGGGCAGGCGTCGTTGCGGCCGGGATTGCCCCATGTTTCGGGGTCGTTCTCGTCGAACCCTGCGGCCACGGCCTCGGGCGAGGGGGCATCGCCCGCCGGGGCGGCGGCAGAGGGGGCCGGGGCGGCCGCGGCCGCGGCGCGGTCCATCTGCCGCTGCATCTCTTCCTGCTGGCGGCGCATCTCGGCGATCATTGCCTGCTGTTCCTCTTCGGACATCGGGCGCACCCTGCTCAGCTGCTCGGTCACCGTCTCGCGCAGGCCGTCCAGCATGTTCTGGAACAGCTGGAAGGATTCGTTCTTGTATTCGTTCAGCGGGTCACGCTGCGCATAGCCACGGAAGCCCACGACCGAGCGCAGGTGTTCCAGCGTCAGCAGGTGTTCGCGCCACTTGCCGTCGATGGTCTGCAGCAGGACCTGCTTTTCGATCTGGCGCATGGTGTCCGGGCCAAAGGCCTCGGTCTTCTCGGCCATCATCTCGTCGCTGGCTTCTTCCAGCCGCTCGCGGATCACCTCCTGGTCGACGCCGTCCTCGTCGGCCCAGCCGATGATCGGCAGGTCCATGCCCAGCTTTTCCAGCACGGCGGCATAGAGACCCGGCATGTCCCACTGGTCGGCATAGGCCTTGGGCGGCGCATAGGCATCCACCAGCTCCTCGATCACCTCGTGGCGCATGTCGGTGGTGATCTCGCTGACGTCCTGCGATTCCATGATCTCGCGCCGCTGGCTGAAGATCACCTTCCGCTGGTCGTTCATCACGTCGTCGAATTTCAACAGCTGCTTGCGGATGTCGAAGTTGCGCCCCTCGACCTTGGCCTGCGCGCGTTCCAGCGATTTGTTCACCCAAGGGTGTACGATGGCCTCGCCTTCTTTCATGCCCAGGCCCGACAGCACCTTTTCCAGCCGTTCGGACCCGAAGATGCGCATCAGGTCGTCTTCGAGGCTGAGGAAGAAGGAGGACCGCCCCGGGTCGCCCTGGCGGCCCGAACGACCGCGCAACTGGTTGTCGATGCGGCGCGATTCGTGGCGTTCGGTGGCCAGGACGAACAGGCCGCCCGCCTCCTTGACCGCCTGTTCGTCAGCCTCGTGCTGCGCCGCGATCTCGGCGCGGATCTCGTCGGGGTGACGATCGGGATTGGCGGCGATGGCTTCCATGATCTGGAATTCCACGTTGCCGCCCAGCTTGATGTCGGTGCCGCGGCCCGCCATGTTCGTGGCAATCGTGATCGCGCCCAGCTTGCCGGCGTCGGCGACGATCTGCGCCTCCTGCTCGTGCTGGCGCGCGTTCAGGACGTTGTGCTTCAGCCCCGCCTGCGTCAGCATCTGGCTCAGCATCTCGGACTTCTCGATCGAAGTCGTGCCGACAAGGACCGGCTGGCCCTTTTCATGCGCCTTGCGGATTTCCTCGACGATAGCGGCGTATTTTTCGGTTCCGGTGCGATAGACGGCGTCGTCCTCGTCGATCCGCGCAATGGGCAGGTTGGTCGGAACCTCGACCACGCCCAGGCCGTAGATCTGGCCGAATTCCTCGGCCTCAGTGGAGGCCGTCCCGGTCATGCCGGACAGTTTCTCGTAGAGGCGGAAGTAGTTCTGGAATGTCACGCTGGCCAGCGTCACGTTCTCGGGCTGGATGTCACAGCCTTCCTTGGCCTCGATCGCCTGGTGCAGACCGTCCGACAGGCGCCGCCCGGCCATCATCCGGCCGGTGAACTCGTCGATCAGCACAACCTCGCCGTCGCGGACGATGTAATCCTTGTCCTTGGTGAACAGCTTGTGCGCCCGGATCGCCTGGTTGACGTGGTGCACGACGGTGGTGCTTTCCGGGTCGTAGAGGCTCCGGCCTTCTTCCAGCAGCTCATGCGCCTGCAGCATCTGCTCGAGGTACTCGTTGCCCTCGTCGGTAAAGGTGACGTTCCGGGTCTTTTCATCGACGGTATAGTGATCCTCGGCCAGTTCCGGGATCAGCTTGTCGATGGCCTGGTACAGTTCCGAACGGTCGTCGGAGGGCCCCGAGATGATCAGCGGCGTCCGCGCCTCATCGATCAGGATCGAGTCGACCTCGTCGACGACGGCAAAGTAGTGGTCGCGCTGGAACATCTGGTCCAGCTCGGACTTCATGTTATCGCGCAGATAGTCGAAGCCCAGCTCGTTGTTGGTGGCGTAGGTGATGTCGCAGGCATAGGCCTGCTTCTTTTCCTCGTCGGGCTGGCGCGGGTAGACGACGCCGGTCGACAGGCCAAGCGCGCCGTAGACGTTGCTCATCCACTCTGCGTCCCGCTTGGCGAGATAGTCGTTGACGGTGACGATATGCACGCCCCGGCCCGTCAGCGCGTTCAGGTAAGCGGGGAAGGTCGCGACCAGCGTCTTGCCCTCACCGGTCTTCATCTCTGCGATATTGCCCTGGTGCAGGAAAATCCCGCCCATCAGCTGAACGTCGAAGGCGCGCAGGCCCAGGGCCCGCTTGGCGGCTTCGCGGCAGTTGGCAAAGGCCTCGGGCAGCAGCGAGTCGAGGCTCTCGCCCTTTTCGATGCGCTCCTTGAACTCCTGGCTCTTGGCGATCAGACCGGCATCGTCGAGTTTCTCGAACTCCGGCTCCAGCGCGTTGATCTTTTCCACCAGCGGGCGTGTGGCCTTGATCTTACGGTCATTCGGCGTGCCGAATACCTTGCGCGCGATTTTTCCAAGCATGGTCTGATGTACCTGTTTCCAGCGTCAAGTGCGGCATCTGCTTGCCCGCCTCGCACATGAGCCATATGACGGAACGAAAAGACCGGCCTCGCAGAGCCTTTCGGGCATGTAAGGGGACGGCTGTAGAGTGTCAACGCCGCCCAGGGACGCGGCACCGAATCAAGAGGAAGAACCGATGTCGAAAACCCTCATGAAACTCTCGGCTGCGGCGGTCGCGCTGACCCTGGCTTTGCCGGCCCTGGCGCAGGACGCCGACGCCGACAAGCCGGCCGAGATCACGATCGACACCGTTGTCGCCACCGTCAATGGCACGGACATCACCTTTGGCCACATGCTGATGGCGCGCGCCTCGCTGCCGGAACGGTTCCAGCAGGCGCCAACCGACGATCTCTGGCAAGGGCTGCTGGAACGGCTGATCCAGTACGAGACGCTGGCACAGTCCGACAAGGGCGAGGAAACCCACCGTGTCCAGCTGGCGCTGGACAATGAAAAGCGTGAACTTCTGGCCGCCGAGGCGATGCAGGCCGTGGCCGACGGTGCCGTGACCGAAGAGGCCGTCGAGGCCGCCTACAAGGCCGACTATGTCGATGCCGACCTTGGAGTCGAATACAACGCCTCGCACATCCTGGTCGAGACCGAGGAAAAGGCCAAGGAACTGATCCAGGAACTGGCCGATGGCGCCGATTTCGCGGAACTGGCACGCGCCAATTCCACCGGTCCGACCGGCCCCAACGGCGGTTCTCTGGGCTGGTTCGGCAAGGGCCGTATGCTCAAGGCCTTCGAAGACGCGGTCGCCGCGATGGAACCGGGCGCCGTCTCCGCCCCGGTGCAGACGCGCTATGGCTGGCACGTCATCACCCTGAACGAGACCCGGACGATGGATGCCCCGCCGCTGGAACAGGTCCGCCCCGCGATCGAGCAGAAGCTCAAGCAGGACGCTGTCCAGGCCTATATCGCGGAACAGGCCGAGGCAGGTGAGGTGACGCGGCTCGATTTCACCGAAATCGACACGTCGATCCTGAACAACCTCGGCCTGCTGGCGGAGTAAGAGCACATGCCTCCCCGGTCTCCGCTTGCCCCCGCAGACTTTCCCGCGCTCCCGGTCATCGGGGGCGCAAGGTTCGCCATCGCCGAGGCCGGGGTGCGCTACAAGGGCCGCCCCGACGTGATGCTGGCGCTGCTCGACCCGGGCAGTGTGGTGGCCGGGGTCTTTACCCGGTCGGCCACGCGCTCGGCCAACGTGCTGGACTGCCAGTCCAAGATCGGCACGGACAGCGCCGAAGGCGCCGCCATCATCGTCAACTCGGGCAATTCCAACGCCTTCACCGGCAAGGCCGGTGAGGGCTCTGTCGCGGCCATCTGTCAGGCCGTGGCGGCGCAGACAGGCCTGCCCGTGTCCCGCGTCTTCACCTCCTCGACCGGGGTGATCGGCGAGCGCCTGCCGCATGACCGCATCACCGCCAAGCTCGACGAGCTGCACGGCGCCCTGTCGCCCGACGGCATGGCCGAGGCCGCCCGCGCCATCATGACCACCGACACCTTCCCCAAGGCGGCGACGGCGGAAATCGACGTCGATGGCAAACCGGTGCGCATCGCCGGCATCGCCAAGGGGTCGGGCATGATCGCGCCCGACATGGCGACGATGCTGGTCTACATCTTCACCGACGCGCGTATCCCGCGCGCCGAGCTGCAGGCGCTGGTGTCGGAACTCAACGCCAAGACCTTCAACAACATCACCGTGGACAGCGACACCTCGACCTCGGACACGCTGCTGATGGCGGCGACCGGTGCGTCGGGTGTGGACGTGACCTGGAATGCCGACTTCACCCAGGCGCTCTACAACGTGATGCTGAACCTGGCCCACCAGGTGGTCCGCGACGGCGAGGGGGCGACGAAATTCGTCACCGTGCATGTCTCCGGTGCGGCCTCTGACGCCGATGCCCGCACCCATGCGCTGGCCATCGCGAATTCGCCGCTGGTCAAGACCGCGCTCGCCGGTGAGGACCCGAACTGGGGCCGCATCGTCATGGCCGTGGGCAAAAGCGGCGCCGCCGCCGACCGCGACAAGCTGTCGATCCGCTTCGGCGAGACCCTTGTCGCCAGCGAAGGCTGGGTCGCTGAAAGCTATCGCGAAGAGGATGGCGCGACCTATTTCAAGGGGCAGGACATCGACATCAACGTCGATATCGGACTTGGCGCAGGGCAGGCGACCGTCTGGACCTGCGACCTGACCCACGGTTACATCCAGATCAACGCGGATTACCGGTCCTGACCTTTCCGTCACGGCCCTAGGTTTCTTTGGGCTTAAAATACCTCCGGGGAGCGCGAGGGGCTGGCCCCTCGCTCCCGCCTTCTCCAGCCTGTGCAGGACCCGCCATGAAGATCATCCTCGTCTCCGCCGTTGCCCTGATCGACGCCGATGGCCGCGTCCTGCTGGCCCAGCGTCCCGAGGGCAAGAGCATGGCGGGCCTCTGGGAATTTCCGGGCGGCAAGGTCGAACCGGGAGAGACACCCGAGGCGGCGCTGATTCGCGAATTGCACGAGGAACTGGGGATCGAGACCTGGTCGAGCTGCCTGGCGCCGCTGACCTTCGCCTCGCATGGTTATGACGATTTCCACCTGCTGATGCCGCTCTTTGCCTGCCGCAAGTGGGGCGGGATTCCGCAGTCGAAAGAGGGGCAGGCCCTGAAATGGGTGCGCAAGCAAGAGCTGCGCGATTACCCGATGCCGCCGGCCGATGTGCCCCTGATCCCGATTCTTCGGGACTGGCTATAGGCAAGCCCTGCTGACCTGTTATCCGGCTTTGCGGGACGGGTATCGGCTCTTTGCCTGTGCTTTCAGCGCACTTGCCGGTAATTTGGGCGCTCCCTCGTGGAAGATAGACCAAGGGCTTATGGTATTGTTAACGCTCCCGGTGTAATTTTGGCAAAATTGTGACAACCGGAGGAGTGTCATGCTCAAGACAATCGTTATCGGCAGTTGTGTGTCGGTGCAGGGTCTGCTGGAAAAGACCTTTCCCGACGGGCGGATCTCGGTCCGTGTCGGCCAGCGCATCTTTATCGGCCGCCCCGCCTGACATTGCCACCGGGGCCAGACCGAAACCCCGCCCCGGTTTTCGTCCAGTTGAAATGAAAAAGACCCCCGATTCGGGGGTCTTTTCGTGTCTCTCGATTGACCTTGTCGACCGGATCAGTCCAGCGACCGTTCGATCTCCTGGCGTTCGAAGATCTCGATCACGTCGCCGGGACGGATGTCGTCGTAGTTCTCGAAGGCCATGCCGCATTCCTGGCCGGACTGCACTTCGGCAACCTCGTCCTTGAAGCGCTTGAGCGTCTTCAGCGTGCCTTCGTGGATCACCACGTCGTCGCGCAGCAGGCGTACACCGGCGGACCGGCGGGCAACGCCCTCGGTGACCAGGCAGCCAGCCACCTTGCCCACGTTCGAGACCTTGAAGACCTCCTTGATCTGCGCGTAACCGATGAAGTTCTCGCGGATCTCGTTCGACAGCAGGCCCGAGGCCGCCGCCTTCACGTCGTCCACGAGGTCGTAGATCACCGAGTAGTAGCGGATCTCGACGCCCTTCTGGTTGGCGGCGTTCCGCGCGGGTGCATTGGCCCGCACGTTGAAGCCGATCACCGGACAGCCGGACGCCTCTGCAAGGCCAACGTCGGTCTCCGTGATGGCACCCACGCCATAGTGGATGACCCGCACGCGGACCTCGTCGTTGCCGACCTTCTCCAGCGCCTGCACGATGGCCTCGGACGAACCTTGCACGTCGGCCTTGACGATGACCGGCAGCTCGCTGACGTTCTCGTCTTCCTTGGCCTTCTGCAGCAGCTGGTCCAGCGTGGTGGCTGCACCGGCCGCGGCCCGCTTTTCCTTGGCCAGGTTGGCACGGTACTCGGCGATTTCACGCGCCTGCGCCTCGGTCTCGGTGACGTTCAGAACGTCGCCGGCCTCGGGTGTGCCGTTCAGGCCCAGCACCTCGACAGGCACCGAGGGGCCAGCTTCCTTGACGCGCTCGCCCTTGTCGTTGATCAGCGCGCGGACCTTGCCGTACTGCTCGCCGACGACAAAGACGTCGCCCTGGCGCAGGGTGCCGCGCTGAACCAGCACGGTGGCCACGGGGCCACGGCCCACGTCCAGCTGAGCCTCGATCACGGCGCCTTCGGCGGCCCGGTTCGGGTTCGCCTTCAGTTCCAGGATCTCGGCCTGCAGCGCGATGGCTTCCAGCAGTTCATCCAGGCCCTGGCCGGTATGGGCCGAGACCTCGACGTCCTGAACGTCACCGGACAGTTCCTCGACGATCACCTCGTGCTGCAGCAGGTCGGTGCGCACCTTGGTCGGGTTGGCCGACGGCTTGTCGATCTTGTTGATCGCCACGATCATCGGAACCTTCGCCGCCTTGGCATGGTTGATGGCCTCGACGGTCTGCGGCATCACCGCGTCGTCGGCGGCAACCACCAGGACGACGATATCCGTCACCTGGGCCCCGCGCGAACGCATCGAGGTAAAGGCCGCGTGGCCCGGCGTGTCGAGGAAGCTCAGCACCGCGCCGCTCTCGGTCTTCAC
This sequence comes from Antarctobacter albus, assembly GCF_900101505.1. GTDB lineage: Bacteria > Pseudomonadota > Alphaproteobacteria > Rhodobacterales > Rhodobacteraceae > Antarctobacter > Antarctobacter albus. Next base: position 171,640 of record NZ_FMZI01000006.1, on the reverse strand, counting down.
CTGGTAGGCGCCGATGTGCTGCGTGATCCCGCCCGCTTCGCCGGCTGTCACCTTGGCATCGCGGATCGCGTCCAGAAGCGAAGTCTTGCCGTGGTCGACGTGACCCATGATCGTGATGACCGGGGGGCGCGGCTGCAGGTCTTCGGCCTTGTCCTCGACCTCCTTGATGACGTCCTCGACATCGGCATCGGACACCCGCTGCACGCGGTGGCCGAATTCCTCGATGATCAGTTCCGCGGTATCGGCGTCGATCGACTGGTTCTGAGTCGCCATGATGCCGTTGTTCATCAGCGCCTTGACGACGTCGCCCACGCGTTCGGCCATGCGGTTGGCCAGTTCGGCCACCGTGATCGCCTCGGGCAGCTTGACGTCGCGCGTCACCTTCTCGCGGGACTGCTGGCCGCCCATCGCCTTCTGGCGTGCGCGCTCCTGCTTCCGCTTCATCGCGGCCAGGGATTTCTGCCGGCCGCCTTCGCCGCCGGAGAGGGCCTGGTTCAGGGTCAGCTTGCCGGAACGGCGTCCGCCGTCGCCACGGCCACGTCCGCCGCGACCGCTCTTCTGGTCGTCGCGGTCGGGGGTGCGGCGCGGGGCCTCTTCCTTCTTGGGCTTGGCGCGGGCCTGGTCGTCGGCCTTGGGCGCAGGCTGGGCGGCGGCAGCGGCGGCGGCCTTGGCCGCGTCCTCTGCCTCGCGCTTCTTGCGCTCTTCTTCCTCGGCCTTGCGCTTCAGCGCTTCCTCGGCTTCGCGCTGCTCGCGCTCTTTCTGTTCCTTTTCGGCGCGGAGGCGCTCACGCTCTTCGGCGCGGGCCTTTTCCTCGGCCTCGCGCTTGGCGGTTTCCTCTGCCTCGCGTGCCTTGGCGGCTTGCAGCGCCTTCAGGCGGCGCTCCATCTCGGCATCCGAGATGCCGGCCGGGCGCTTGCCGCCCGATCCGCCAACCTGGCCGCCCTTGCCGCCACCCGCACCGCTACCGGCGCCGGGCTTCGGGACGACGACCCGCTTACGCTTGGTCTCCACCACGACGTTCTTTGTGCGTCCGTGGCTGAAGCTCTGCTTCACACTGCCCGAACGGGCTCCGCCGCCACGCACGCCCAATGTCTTTTTGCCGTCGTTATCGCTCATAAAGCTTCTTCATCCTTTCCGGTGGCCCCTGCCACCGCGATCCGCGTCTGACGTGACGCGTACACCCTTCAAGCGCTGGGCTTCCTCTACAATACGCGGCACGAGTCCGCCAGAGCCAAGCGCGGCATGTATCACAGTTTGTCGGCCAAAGGCCATGCCCAGTTCGTCTGCCGTGAGCCAGCCGATATAATCACCGCCATACGGCGTCGAGAGTTTCGACTTGCCCCGACCCGAGCCGTCCTCCGCCTGGATCAGCACCGAGGCCTCTTCCATCTGCAACCAGGACTTGACCTTCTCGTAGCCCGAGATGGCCTGTCCCGACTTCCGCGCCAGCGAGATCAGGTCGATGACCCGCTTCGCCAGCATCTGTTCGATCAGATCGGACAGCCCGTCGGGGAGTTTCACCGGCTGTTTCATCGCCCGTGAGAAAAGCCCCTTTGCGGCTGCCTTGTCGATCGCCGCCCGGTTGGCCGATACATATAGGCCGCGTCCCGGCAATTTACCAGCCAGATCCGGCACGATCCGTCCGTCCGGGCCCAGGACGAACCGGATCAGCCCGTCGCGGGGCTGCACATCGCCGGTGGCGATGCACTTCCGCTCAGGTCCGTCGTCGTGGGTCTTGGCCCGTCCGCCCCTGGTCATGCCGGCTTTACGCCTCCTGCTCTTCGGTTTCGCCGTCGTCGTCGGCCAGGTCTTCGTCACCTTCCTCGGCCGCGGCTTCCAGCTCGGTCGGATCGACCCAGCCCAGAAGGACGCGCGCGGTCATGACCATGTTCTGCGCCTCTTCGAGATCGACCTCGAATTTCTCCAGCAGCCCGTCGTCCTTGACGCGCTGCCCGTCGACAGTGGTCCAGCCGCCGGCCAGTTCCCAGTCGGCGCAGGTGGCGAAGTCTTCCAGCGTCTTGATGCCGTCTTCGGCCAGGGCCTCGACCATCTGCGGGGTCAGCCCCTCGAAATTCACGAGGCTGTCGTCCACACCCAGTTCGCGGGCGTGTTCCAGCGCCTTGCGGGCCTGCTCTTCCAGCACGTCGCGGGCACGGGCCTGCAACTCGTTGGCGGTGTCCTCGTCGACGCCGTCGATCACCAGCAGCTCGTCGATCTCGACATAGGCCACCTCTTCGAGGTTGGTGAACCCTTCGGAGACCAGAAGCTGGGCAAAGAACTCGTCCAGGTCCAGCGTGTCCATGAACAGCTTGGTGCGTTCCTCGAACTCGGCCTGGCGGCGCTTCGATTCTTCCTCTTCGGTCATGATGTCGATGTCGAGCGCGGTCAGCTGCGAGGCAAGACGCACGTTCTGACCGCGACGGCCGATCGCAAGCGACAGCTGCTCGTCCGGCACCACGACCTCGATGCGCTCGGCCTCTTCGTCGAGGACCACCTTGGACACCTCGGCGGGCTGCAACGCGTTGACGAGGAAGGTCGGCACGTCCTCGTTCCACGGGATGATGTCGATCTTTTCGCCCTGAAGCTCGTTCACGACGGCCTGCACGCGGCTGCCGCGCATGCCGACGCAGGCGCCGACCGGGTCGATGCCGCTGTCATAGGAAATCACGGCGATCTTGGCGCGCGAGCCGGGATCGCGGGCGACGGCCTTGATCTCGATGATGCCGTCGTAGATTTCCGGCACTTCCATCTTGAACAGCTCGGCCATGAACTGCGGGTCGGTGCGGCTGAGGAAGATCTGCGGCCCGCGCGTCTCGCGGCGCACGTCCTTGATGTAGCAGCGGATGCGGTCGCCGGGGCGATAGCTTTCGCGGCCGATCTTTTCGTTCCGGCGCAGGATCGCCTCGCCACGGCCCACGTCGACGATGACGTTGCCGTATTCCTCGCGCTTGACGACACCGTTGATGATGGTGCCGGCGCGGTCCTTGAATTCGTCGTACTGGCGGTCGCGCTCTGCTTCGCGGACCTTCTGCAGGATCACCTGCTTGGCCGACTGCGCCGCGATCCGGCCCAGTTCCACCGGCGGCACCTCTTCGGAATAGACGTCACCCACCTGCGGGTCGGCCATGTACTGCTTGGCCTGCTCGACGGTCAACTCTGCCTGGTAGTTCTCCAGCTCCTCGTCCTCGACGACGGTGCGGACGCGGGTAAAGGTCGCCTTGCCGGTGCGGCGGTCGATCGACACGCGGATGTCCATCTCGGCGCCGTAACGGGACTTGGCCGCGCGGGCGAGGCTTTCTTCCATCGCTTCGACGACCAGACCGGGGTCGATCATCTTTTCGCGCGCCACCGCCTCGGCGGTCTGCAGGAGTTCCAGCTGGTTTGCAGAGGTGATTGCCATTGTTATTGCTCCTCGTCCCGAGACTGTTCGGTCTCGATCTCGTCAAACTTGGTCTCGTCCAGTGTATCGCCCGCGCCCTGGGCATCCGCTTTCTTGCGGGCCTTCAGCATGAGGCGGATCAGTTCGTCCGTCATCACCAGCTTGGCGTCGGTCAGCCAGTCGAACTGCAGCCCGATGGTGCCCTCGTCCAGGTTGATCAGGACCTCGCCGTCCTCGACCCCGGCCAGCACGCCGCGGAATCGCTTGCGGCCCTCGATCATCTCCGAGGTCTCAAGCCGGGCTTCGTACCCCTCGTAGGTATCGAAATCCTTGAGCCGGGTCAGCGGGCGGTCGATGCCGGGGCTGGACACCTCCAGCGTGTAGGTGTCGATGATCGGGTCCTCGACGTCCAGCACGGCGCTGACGGCGGTCGAGATCTCGGCGCATTCATCCACCTCGATCCCGCCCTGGGGGCGTTCGGCCATGATCTGCAGCGTCGGCACCTGTCCGCCCATCAGGCGGATGCGGACCAGGTCGAATCCCATGTCCTCGATCACGGGCTGCACGATCTCCGCAAGACGCTTGTCCATGCCGGTCTTTGCGATCAGGTCGGTCATTGGTCACTTGCCTTTCGGGCACAAAAAAACGGGCCAGCGGCCCGTTTGCGAAAGAACGATGGGCGCCGGGGCTGAACCTCGGCGCGCCGCTGTTGAGGCGCATATAGGCGAGCATGGGGGCGGACGCAAGCAGATTCGGTAGGGTCAAGGCTGACCACGATCCGCACACTCTAACACCGCGAGGAATTGGGATGTCGCCAAGGCGGTCGTGCCAGAGTTGGGCGTCCTGAATGCCCAAGGTCACCAGTCGAGCGATACTCCACAGAAATAGTTGCGTGTCAAGGTTGTAATGGCCATACGCGGAAAGCACAATTTCTTGGTAATTATCCGGATTAGGAGCCGCCAAGATGTTTCATCTCCGCTATCTGTTTCTTGCCTGTTTCATGTGTCTTGCAGCAACCGTGTCGCAGGCCTGCGATGAATGGTTCCTTGAAAAAAAGGCCGTCGCGGGCGGCAGCGGCGGAAATCCGCATTTCGACGTGATGTGCGACGGTAGCCGCGTTTCGGAAATTCAACTGTGGCTGCGTCACGGGTACGTGACGGGTTTGAAAGTCAGGTGGTCAAAGCAGGACGCCGACGGCGTTTTCAATACAACACAAGAAAAGTCTTACGGCTCGACAAACGGCTTTGCGACACAGCAGATCCTGTTCGATCCGAATGAATTGATCACGGGGCTGACAGTCTATCCAAATCAGAACCCGCGTCGCGTTAAGCAGATCGTGTTCCAGACCAGTATGGACAGGAAGGTAAGTCTAGGGGTGACCGCGGGGATCGCGGATGGCAAGGCCGACGCCAATGTAGGCACTGGCTATCCCGTGGGCGTCTGGGTGCGTTCCGGGACCGAGATCGACAGTTTCGGCTTGGCATTCATCCGCGAACCGGAAAGGATCAACTTGAACGTCGACACCTATCCCACACTCAAAGACGCGCGACCCAAACTGAAGAACATGACGCCGGTCTGTGTGCCGGTGCGCCGGAACGAGGAAACCACGGTAAAGCTTTCAGAAACGCGAAAGCATGTTGATATCTCAAAGTGGGATTGGCGGGTTGGCCTCAAGTTGGGCTTCAAGTACTCGGGCAAGGCTGGCGTGCCGTCCGTAGGCGAAACCGGATTCGAAGTATCTGCCGAAGCGAGCTTCGGGCTGGGCCATGAATGGCAAGACAATAACGAAAGAACCCTGGTCGCCGAGATGACGAAAAAGTTCCCGGCCTCGACCTATGAAGATTTCAAGGCAGCAGGCCGTCTCGATTCCTTCACCGAAGTGGATGAGAACGGTGAGCCGCTTTTGAACGTGCTGGTTGTCCCAAGCTACTACGAGGCCAATCTGGACTTGCCTTACAAGGGTACGATGGAACTGGTCTACAGAGATCAAAAGAAACTGTCGTGGCCTGTGTCCGGAACCTATACCGGGGTGCTGGCATCGACGGTGAATATCACGGAACGCTACGTCAACGTCTGCCCAACGAACGTGCAGAATTGAACTAGGGTTCTCAGCGGACCTGGCCGCGGCACCGCGCCCTGCGCATCTCATGCGCAGGGCCTTGCATGGAGTGTGCAAGCCCGGTTTGGGCGGGTCAGGTCATGACATCCGGTGCCTCGCGCCCGGTCCGTTCGGAGAGGCCCGTCAGGGCATTCACGGCGGCCGCCAGGTCGCGCAGCGCGGCCTGGGTCTCGACGTTCAGATCGCCCCCGGCAGGTTCATAGCGTTCCAGGTAGACGCGGATCGTCGCGCCCTCTGTTCCGGTGCCCGAGAGGCGGATCACCGCCCGGCTGTCGTCCGCGAAAAAGATCCGCAAGCCCTGGTTCCTGCTGACCGATCCGTCCACCGGATCGGTATAGGCAAACTGGTCGGCGCGGGCGATCACCTTGGGCGGATTGCCCACTTCGATCCCCGGCAGATCGTCCAGACGGGCGTTCATATCGGCCATCAACCCTTCGGCGGCGGCAGAGTCCACCGCCTCGTAGTCGTGCCGCGAATAGTAGTCCCGCCCATAGCTGCGCCAGTGGTCCTGCAGGATCTCCGCCACGGAAATCTTGCGTGCGGCCAATATGTTGAGCCATAAGAGCACCGCCCACAGCCCGTCCTTTTCGCGGACGTGGTCGCTCCCGGTGCCGGCGCTTTCCTCGCCGCAGAGCGTGGTGCGGCCCGCGTCCAGCAGGTTGCCGAAGAACTTCCAGCCTGTCGGCGTCTCGAAACTTTCGATGCCCAGTTTCTCCGCCACCCGGTCGGCGGCGCGACTGGTCGGCATCGACCGCGCCACGCCTGCCAGCCCGCGCGCGTACCCCGGCGCCAGATGGGCGTTCGCGGCCAGCACCGCCAGGCTGTCAGAGGGCGTGACATAGATGCCCTTGCCCAGGATCATGTTGCGGTCGCCGTCGCCGTCCGAGGCGGCGGCAAAATCCGGTCCGTCGTCGCGCATCACCATGTCGACCAGCGGCTTGGCCCAGATCGGGTTCGGGTCTGGATGTCCCTTGCCGAAGTCGACCGAGGGCACGCCGTTCAGCACGGTGCCCTTTGGCGCGCCCAGCATTCCTTCAAGGATCGCAGTGGCATAGGGGCCTGTCACCGCATGCATCGCGTCGAATTTCAGGCTGAATCCCCCGGCGATCAGCGCCCGGATAGCGTCGAAATCGAACAGTTCCTGCATCAGCGCGGCGTAGTCGGCCACCGGATCCAGGATCTCGACCGTCATCTTGCCCAGCGCGGTTTCGCCCAGGAGGCCCAGGTCCACGTCCGGCGTTTCCAAGGTGACGTATTCGGAAATGCCCTGCGTCTGTTCATGGATCGCCGCGGTCACGCTTTCCGGCGCTGGGCCACCGTTGGCGATGTTGTATTTCAGCCCGAAATCCGCGTCGATCCCGCCCGGGTTGTGACTGGCCGACAGGACCAGCCCGCCATCCGCGCCGCGCTTGCGGATCAGGTTCGAGGCGGCGGGTGTCGACAACAGGCCCTCCCGCCCGACGATGCAGCGCGCCGCGCCCTGCGCGGCGGCCATGCGCAGGATGGTCTGGATCGCCTCGGCATTGAAATAACGCCCGTCCCCGCCGACGACGAAGGTCTTGCCCGAGACACCGCCGATGGCGTTGAAGATGGATTGGACAAAGGCCTCGACATAACCGTCCTGCATGAAGACCCGCGTCTTCTTGCGCAGGCCCGAGGTGCCGGGTTTCTGGCCGTCGAAGGGCGTCAGGGGGCGGGTGATGGGCGTCATGAAAAGGGTCCTTTCTAAACGGTCCCGCTGCGGTCCACGGGCATGAAAGCGCGAATGCGGCTGGCGGGCAATGCTTGCTTGAGGCCATCGACCGCCACGGGCAGGCGGCGGCGCCAGTTGGAATGCTCGGTGACGGTGCCGGGCAGGTTCTGGGCCTCGAGACAGCCCAGCAGGTCGTCCAGTTGCAGGGCCACCAGCGCCGATGGCGCCGTGCAAAGCCGGGCCTGCACCGCTTCGGCGATCCGGTCGGGACCGGCCTCTGGCGGGAGGTGGCACATGTCGCGCAGGCCCGCGCGCTGGCGGGCGCGCTCGTCGTGGCGGGCGCGGGTCTGGCCGCTGTTCAGCCAGCCCATGCGCTGCCACCAGTCGATGTCCTGCCCGTACCAGAACCCGCGCAGCGTCGGCGTGTCATGGGTGCCGAAACAGGCCAGCGAGAAGGCGCGCAGGTCCTTGGGATCACAGAGTGTTCCGTCCGCCGCCGTTTCGTATTGCCAGACGGCATAGCTCAGCAACCCGGCGCCGTTCAGGGTTTCGCGAAAGCCGTCGGGCACCAGTCCCAGGTCCTCCCCCACCACAAGACAGCGCGCCCGCGCCGCCTCGATGGCGATCACCGCCAGCAGGCTTTCGAAAGGCTGCGAGACATAGCCGCCCGGGCTGCCGTCATCGGGAATCCAGAAGCTGCGCAAAAGCCCCAGCGCGTGATCCACCCGCAGGATGCCCGCCTTGGCCATCAGCTTGCGCAGCATGGCGCGCAGCGGGCGATACTGCGCGGCGCGCAGGCGTGCGGGCGCATGGGCGGCCAGGTTCCACGACTGGCCCTCGGGGTTCAGGTGATCGGGCGGGGCGCCGATGGTGACGCCTTGGGCGATGGTGTCGCGGTGCATCCAGACCTCGGCGCCGCCGGGCCGCGCGCCCACCGCCAAATCCAGGTACAGCCCGAAATCCATTCCTGCCTCGCGCGCGGCGGCCTGCGCGGCGTCGATCTGTGTCTCGGCCCGCCATTGCAGCCACTGGTGGAATTCCACGTCTTCGGCGGCGGCCCGAGCGGCGTCGGGGCCCGGACGTCGCAAGGCATCGGGCCAGTTGCGGAAATCCTCGCCGTGCAGGCCGCTGAGCGCCTCGAACTGGGCAAAAGTATCCAGCCGGGCGCCACCCTCGGCCCGGAAACGCTGAAAGGCGCGGCGCTCGGCTTCGGGGGCGGCCTCGAAGCGCAGGTACTCGCTGTGCAGCGCGCCGCGCTGGCGGCGGCGGTAGGTGGCGTAGTCGATCAGCTCATCCCGGGGTGTCGGTCCCAGCCCGGCGCGCGGTGCGATGTGATCGGTGCTGAAAAAGCCCCGGTGCGTGGGCGAATAGGGGCTGGTCATTTCCTCCGCCGTCCAGCCCAGCGCATGGATCGGGTTCAGACCGAAGAACTGCGCCCCCGCCTGCGCCAGCGCCCGCAGGGCGGCGGGCAGGTCGCCATAGCTGCCCAACCCGCCGTTATGCCCGGACCGCAGACCGTAAAGCGCGCCGCAGACGCCCCATCCCTTTGCCCGCCCGGTCAGGTCCTGAACGGTTGGTGCGTGGGCCGGGGCCGCCAGCACCAGCGATTCGGCATGCCGGTCCGGTGCAGCGACATGCAGGGTGAAATAGCCCACGTCCATCGGCCCGAGGTCGATGCTTTCCCCGGCCCGTCCCGCCTGTACCTCGGCGCCGCTCTCGTCCAGCAGCATCCAGTCGCAGGGCGACGGAACGGGTAGCGACAGGGGCGCACCGGCGCGGGCCAGGATCTCGGATGGCACGGGGCTTTCGTCCTGGCGGGCGCGCAACTGGTCCAGCGCCTCGGCCACCGCGGCGGGCGTATCGGACGCAACCCCCATACCCCCCAGGAGCGCGCGCAGCGTTTCTGGTGCGGCGGCGTGTTCATGGCCTTGCAGGTCGTGAAAGCCCAGGTTAACGCCATAGGCCTTTGCCAGGTCGCGCAGGGCCTCGTCGGCTCCGGTCATGTCGTCTTCTCCGGGTGGCGGACAAAGCCCGCGACGCTGAATGCGGCGACGGTGACGGTCGCCTCTGTGATGTCCTGCGGGTGCTGGCGCGGCGCCGAGCTGTCGATCTCGCGCCGCCATGTGCCTGCGGGCGGGGGCAGTTCAAGGACCTGATCGCTGCCCTCGCGGTTGAAGGCCAGCAGGATTTCCTCGGTGTCGGCGCAGCCCGACGGGCTTTCGGCACAGCCGCGCAGCAGCAGGCAGAGCGAGGACAGCCCCGGATCGCGCCAGTTGAGCGCGCTGCCGTCAAAGCCACGCCATTCCACGTCCGGCTTGCCGTCCGCGCGCTGAACCCCGTGCAGGAACCGGCCCTGCCGCAGCACGCCATGCGCCTTGCGGAAAGCGATCAGCGCGGCGGTGAAATCGACCAGGTCCTTGTCCATCGTCGCCCAGTCCAGCCAGCTGGTTTCATTGTCCTGGCAATAGGCGTTGTTGTTGCCGCCTTGCGAATGGCCGCCCTCGTCGCCCGCAAGGATCATGGGCGTGCCCTGAGACAACAGAACCGTGGCCAGCATGTTGCGCACCCGCTGGCGACGAGCGGACAGGATCGTCGCGTCCTTGGTCTCGCCTTCCTCGCCCAGGTTGTCCGAATGGTTGGCATGGTGGCCGTCGCGGTTGCCCTCGCCATTGGCCTGGTTGTGGCGTTTCGAATAGGCGGTGACATCGGCCAGCGTGAACCCGTCGTGGGCTGCGGCAAAGTTGACAGAGGCCCAGGCGCGGCGCCCGCGCGTGTCGAACAGGTCCGCCGTGCCCAAAAGTGCCGAGCCAAGATCCTGCGCCGCATGCCCGTCGCCGCGCCAGAAGCGCCGTACCGTGTCGCGAAAGCGGTCGTTCCATTCAGCGAACTCGGGCGGGAACTGGCCCAGCCGATAGCCGCCGTGTCCCAGATCCCAGGGTTCGGCGATCAGCTTGACCTCGGCCAGCAGCGGGTCCTGCCTGAGCGCATCCATGAAGCCGCCGTGCCGGTCGAACCCCTGCCGCTCGCGCCCCAAGGTGGTGGCCAGGTCAAAGCGGAACCCGTCGACGCCCATACAGTCCACCCAGAAGCGCAGGCTGTCGAGGATCATGCGCAGGACAAAGGGATGGTCGGTGTTCAGCGTGTTCCCGGTGCCGGTGTCGTTGACGTAGAACCGGGGCTGCCCCTCGACGAGGCGATAGTAGGAGGCATTGTCGAGCCCACGAAAAGAGAAGGTCGGGCCAAGGTGGTCGCCCTCGGCCGAGTGGTTGTAGACCACGTCAAGGATCACCTCGATCCCCGCCGCGTGGAACCTGTCGACCATCCGGCGGAAGCCTGCCACCCCCGCAGGGCCAAGGTAGCGCGGTTCCGGGACAAAGAACCCGGCGGTGTTGTAGCCCCAGTAATTGACCAGCCCGCGCCCGGTCAGCGCGTTTTCCGACCGGATCGCCTGCACCGGCAGCAGTTCGACCGTGGTGATGCCCAACCGGGTCAGATGGTCCAGCATCGCGTCCGAGGCCAGCCCCTCGACCGTGCCGCGCAGCGCCTCGGGCACGTCCGGGTGGCGCATTGTGCTGCCCCGGACGTGGGTTTCGTAAATGACCGTGTTGGACCATCCGCGCCGCAGTCCCCTGGTGCCGGTGGGATAGTCGGCGGGGTCCCAGACCACGGATTTGGGTGTATGGGCTGCGCTGTCGGACGAGCTGAACGACAGATCGCCATCCGCCGACCCGGGGCTGTAGCCGAAGGTCGCGGGATGGGTGCTGAACCCGCCGTGCAGGGCGCGGGTGTAGGGATCGACCAGCAGCTTGTTGGCGTTGAAGCGGTGGCCGCGCTCGGGGGCAAAGGGACCGTGGACACGATAGCCGTAAAGCGCTCCGGGCTTCAGCCCCGGGACATACCCGTGCCAGACCGCGCCGCGCCGTTCGGGCAGCGAAAGGCGTTGCTGCTCGGTTTTGCCATCGGGCGAGAAGAGGCACAGGTCGACCCGCTGGGCATGATCCGAGAAGAGCGCGAAATTGGTGCCTTCTCCGTCAAAGACGGCGCCCAGCCGGTTTGGCCGGCCTGCGCCGATCCCATATGTGCCGCCCCCGGGTTCGGTCATGCGCAGAGCGTCTCGTACATCTGGACATAGTCGCGGGCCGAGCTTTCCCAGCCAACGGGCTGACGCATGGCCGCCGCCTGCATCTGTTTCCACAGGTCCCGGTTGGCATGGGCGGCGATGGCGCGGGCAATCACGCCCTCGATCCCGGCGACAGAGACATCGTCGAACACAAAGCCGGTGGCCACGCCCGCCGCCAGCGCCGCGTGGTTGGCATCGATCACCGTGTCGGCCAGCCCGCCGGTCCGCGCCACCACCGGCAAGGTACCGTAGCGCAGCCCGTACAGCTGGGTCAGGCCGCAGGGTTCGAACCGCGAGGGGATCAGGATCGCATCCGATCCCCCTTGCATCAGGTGCGACAGCGCCTCGTCATAGCCGATCTCGACCCCAACCTTTCCGGGGAAGCGCGCGGCGGCGTCGCGAAAGGCCTGCTCCAGCTCTGGCTCGCCCGAGCCGAGCAGCGCCAGTTGGCCGCCGCCGGCGACCAGCGCAGGCAGGGCGCCGGCCAACGCGTCCAGTCCCTTTTGCAGGGTCAGGCGGCTGATGACGCAAAAAAGCGGGCCGTCATGGTCGGGGTCCAGCCCCAGCCGCTCGGCCAGGGTGGCGCGGTTCTTGGTCTTGGCGCCCAGTCGTTTCAACCCATAGGTCGCGGTCAGGGCCGGGTCGCTCTTGGGGTTCCAGGCCTCCAGGTCGATGCCGTTCAGGATGCCGGTCAGGTCCGAGGCCCGGCCTGCCAACACCCCGTCCAGCCCCATGCCGAATTGCGGGGTCAGGATCTCGCGCGCGTAGGTTGGGCTGACGGTGGTGATGTGATCGGCATAGACCAGCCCCGCCTTGAGAAAGCTGACATCGCCGTAATATTCCAGCCCGCCGGGGTGGAACCAGTCGCTGCGCAACTGCAGATCGCCCATGACATGCGGGCCGAACCGGCCCTGGAAGGCGATGTTGTGGATCGTGATGACCGATTTGGGCGGCGTGCGTCCGTCCTGTTTCAGGTAGACCGGCGCCAGCCCCGCTTGCCAGTCATGCGCGTGCAGCACGTCCGGCACCCAGCCGTCAAGCCCGTCGAAACTGATCCGTGCCGCCGCCTGCGCCAGTGCACCGAAGCGGCGGTGATTGTCGGGCCAGTCCTTGCCATCGGCGCCGGTGTAGGGAGCGCCGGGCCGGTCGAAAAGCTGCGGCGCGTCCAGCAGCAGCAGTGTAAGCCCCTCGGCCTGAACCTCGACCAGTCGTCCGGTGCCGCCGGGCAGGTCGCCAAAGCTGGCCACTTCCTTGCCCTTGGCCAGCAGGGGAAACAGCGCCGGGTAGGCGGGCAGGACGGTCTTGACCTCGACCCCCAGCGGCGCCAGCGCACCGGGCAGCGCGCCCGCCACGTCCGCCAGCCCCCCGGTCTTGACGAAGGGCGCACATTCCGAGGCGACCATCAGCACCTTCATGCGATCACTCCAGTTCCTCGATCATCTTGCGGGTGATGAGGCAGATGCCGTTTTCGGTCCGCCGGAATCGCTTGGCGTCAAGCTCGGGGTCTTCGCCCACGACCAAACCCGGCGGGATTTTCACGCCACGGTCGATGATCGCGTTCTTGATATGTGCCCGCCGTCCGACCTCGGAATAGGGCAGGGCGACGACGCCTTCCATCTGTGAATAGGAATGCGTCTTGACCCCGGTGAACAACAGGCAGCGATAGAGCGACGAGCCCGAGATGATGCAGCCGCCCGAGACCATCGAGGACACGGCCTGACCGCGCCGGCCTTCCTCGTTGTGGATGAACTTGGCGGGGGCCGTCAGCTCGGAGTAGGTCCAGATCGGCCAGTCGGTGGCGTAGATGTCCAGTTCCGGTTCAAAGTCGGTCATGTCGATATTGGCCTGCCAGTAGGCATCCAGCGTGCCGACATCGCGCCAGTAGGGTTTGCGTTCGAGCCCCGACATGACGCAGGAGCGGCCAAAGGGATGGGCGACGGCATCGCCAGAGGCCACCAGCCCGGGGATGATGTCCTTGCCGAAATCATGGCTGGAGTTGGGGTCGCGTGCGTCCGCCTCCAGCAGCTCGCACAGGAAATCCGTCTCGAAGACATAGATCCCCATCGAGGCCAGCGATCGTGTCGGATCGTTCGGCATGGTGGGCGGATCTGCGGGTTTCTCGACAAACTCCAGGATCTTGTCGTTCTCGTCCACCGCCATGACGCCAAAGCCCTTGGCCTCTTCGCGGGGCACCTCGATACAGCCGACCGTCACCTTGGCGCCGGATTCCACATGCTGTTCGATCATGTAGGAGTAATCCTGCTTGTAGATGTGATCCCCGGCCAGGATCAGGATGTACTTGGGCTCGTATCCCTTGATGATCGAGATGTTTTGCGTGACCGCGTCGGCGGTGCCCTTGTACCAGTTTTCCTCGTTCAGTTGCTGTGAGGCCGGGAGAATATCCAATCCCTCGTTGCGTTCGGCCCGGAAAAAGGACCAGCCGCGCTGAAGGTGGCGGATCAGGCTGTGCGCCTTGTACTGGGTTGCGACGCCGATGCGGCGGATGCCGGAATTGACCGCGTTCGACAGGGCAAAGTCGATGATCCTTGTCTTGCCGCCGAAATAGACCGCGGGTTTGGCTCGGATGTCGGTCATCTCCTTCAGGCGCGATCCGCGCCCGCCTGCCAGGACATAGGCCATCGTCTGCTGGGCCAGTCTGAACCTGTCGTATTCCATGTGGTCCTCCCCCGTTATCTGGCGTCCGGTCACTCCCCCCCGGACAGTTGAAAAAATACCGTCGCCAGCGGCGGTACGGTGATTTCAATCGAAAAGGCGCAGCCATGTGCGGAGTCCGCCGTTGCGGTCACCCCGCCTGGGTTGCCCTGGCCGCTGCCGCCGTAAAGCGGCGCGTCGGTGTTCAGGCGTTCGTCCCAGTGGCCTGAAAGCGGCACGCCGATCCGGTAGCCATGCCGTGTCACCGGCGTGAAGTTCGACACCACCAGCACCGGCCCCTCGCCCTCGTCGCCCATGCGGACCCAGGAAAAGATGGATTCCGCCGCGTTGCCGCCGTCGATCCAGCGAAAGCCCTCTGCCTTGCTGTCCAGCTGGTAGAGCGCCGGCGTGCCCCGGTAGAGCGTGTTGAGATCGCGGACCAGCCGCTGCATCCCCTTGTGCGGCTCCTGTTCCAGCAGGTGCCAGTCAAGGCTGCGGTTGTGGTTCCATTCCTCCCACTGGCCGAATTCGCCGCCCATGAACATCAGCTTCTTGCCGGGATGGCCGTACATGAAGCCGAAATAGGCCCGCAGGTTCGCGAATTTCTGCCAGTCGTCGCCCGGCATCCGCGACAGCAGCGAACCCTTGCCATGCACCACCTCGTCATGGCTGAGCGGCAGCACGAAGTTTTCCGAAAAGGCGTAGTGCAGCCCGAAGGTCATCTTGTCGTGGTGGTATTTGCGGTTGATCGGGTCCTCGCCCATGTAGCGCAGGGTGTCGTTCATCCACCCCATGTTCCACTTGAAGCCAAAACCCAGCCCGCCGGTATCGGTGGGCGCGCTGACGCCCGGAAAGGCGGTGGATTCCTCGGCCAAGGTCATGATGTCCGGATGCGCGGCATAGACCTGTTCGTTCATGTGCCGCAGAAAGGCGATGGCTTCCAGGTTTTCGCGTCCGCCGTGCTGGTTGGGGATCCATTCGCCGTCCTTGCGGGAATAGTCGCGATACAGCATCGAGGCCACCGCATCGACGCGCAGCCCGTCGATGTGGAATTCCTCCAGCCAGTAACGGGCG
The DNA here is from genome assembly GCF_900101505.1 of Antarctobacter albus. Classification (GTDB taxonomy): domain Bacteria; phylum Pseudomonadota; class Alphaproteobacteria; order Rhodobacterales; family Rhodobacteraceae; genus Antarctobacter; species Antarctobacter albus. The sequence goes on along the minus strand of NZ_FMZI01000006.1, from coordinate 156,603 downwards.
TTGGCGATCAGGAAATTCGCCACCTCGGTGCGGCCATAGTTGTAGACCAGCGTGTTCCAGTCCGGGTGATAGCCTTCCTTGGGGTCGGAATGTTCATACAGCGCCGAACCGTCGAACCGCGCCAGCCCGTGGCTGTCGGTGGGGAAATGGCCCGGCACCCAGTCGATGATCAGGCCAAGGCCCGCACCATGCGCGGCCTCGACCAGCGCCCGGAAATCCTCGGGCGTGCCAAAGCGCGAGGTGGGCGCGTAAAGGCCCACCGGCTGATAGCCCCAGGAGCCGCCGAAGGGATATTCGGAAATCGGCGTCAGCTCGATATGGGTAAAGCCCATGTCTGCCGCGTATCGCACCAGGTGTTCGGCGTGTTCGCGGTAGGTCAGCGGGCGGCCGTCCTCTTCGGGCACGCGGCGCCAACTTTCCAGGTGCACCTCGTAGATCGAGATCGGCTGGTCGATGCGGTGCTTGTGACAGCGTGTCGCCATCCAGCCGTTGTCCATCCACCAATGCTGTCCAAGGTCGCGGACGACAGAGGCGGTGTTGGGCGGCAATTCGGCGCCAAAGCCCACCGGATCGGCCTTGAGCGGCAGGAGCATCCCGTTGGCGTCCAGCAGCTCGAACTTGTAGAGCGCGCCTTCTGCCACGCCGGGCACGAAGATCTCCCAGATACCGGTCGGGCCCCGGCGGCGCATGACGTGGCGGCGTCCGTCCCATTCGTTGAAGTTGCCCACCACCGAAACGCGCGCGGCATTGGGCGCCCAGACGGCGAAATGTACGCCCGAGGTGCCGGCGTAGCTTGTCAGATGCGCCCCCAGTGCGCGCCAGAGCTGGCCATGCGTGCCCTCGCCCAGCAGGTATTCGTCGATCTCGCCCAGCACGGTGCCGAAGGCATAGGCGTCTTCTTCTTCCCAGTTGTCGTTGCCGCGCGACAGACGCAGGCGATAGTCATATCGCCCGGCGATCCCCGGCAGGATGCCGTCGTACATCCCGGGCGCGCCTTCGACCGGCTCCAGTACCGCCAGCAACATGCCGCTGTCGCGCGCCAGCACCTCGACCCGGTCGACGTTCGGGTAAAAGACCCGCACGCATTGGCTGCCGTCGGGCAGGGTGTGCTGGCCAAGAACAGAGAACGGGTCGCCGTGGCGTCCCTCGACGATGTTTCGGGCGGTGCGTTGGTCGAGAGGGGCTGTCATGCGCTTTGCTCCAGTTGGCCGTCAATGGCGCTATGCACGTTCCAGATGTCACGCGCGTAACCCCTGATCGTTCTGTCGGAGGAAAACCAGCCGACGCTGGCGGTGTTGCTCAGCGCCATTGCCGCCCAGGTCGCCTGATGCTTGAAGGCCTCGTCGGCGCGGCGCTGGGTGTCGAAATAGCTGTCGAAATCGCAGGACACGAGGAAATGGTCGTGGTCCCAGAGGTTGCCCACCAGGCCGTGATAGCGGCCCGGTTCCTGCGGCGAGAAGCGCCCCTCGGCGATCTGGGCCAGCACCTTCTGCATCCGCGGGCTTTGTTCGATGGCGGCGCGGGCATAGCCGTGGTGGCTGCGCCGTTCGATCACCTCTTCGGCGGTCAGGCCAAAAAGAAAGAAGTTCTCCGCCCCCACATGTTCGCGGATTTCCACGTTGGCGCCGTCCAGCGTGCCGATGGTCAGAGCGCCGTTCAGGGCGAATTTCATGTTGCCGGTGCCGCTGGCCTCCTTGCCGGCGGTCGAGATCTGCTCAGACAGGTCCGCCGCCGGGATCAGCAGTTCGGCCATCGTCACGTTGTAGTTGGGCGGATAGACGATTTTCAGCAGATCCTTCGTGACCGGATCGTTGTTCACCACGGCGGCCACGTCGTTGATCAGGCGGATGATCTCCTTGGCGACGTGATAACCAGGCGCCGCCTTGCCGCCGAAGATCTTGACCCGGGGCGTCCAGCCCGCCTGCGGACTGGCGTGCATCTCGTTCCAGAGCGCGATGGTTTCGAGGATGTTCATCAACTGGCGCTTGTATTCATGGATACGCTTGATCTGGACGTCGAACATCGCATCCGGGTCGATGGCGATGCCGCAGTGATCCTGCACCCAGTTCGACAGGCGCTCCTTGTTGGTCCGCTTGGCAGCCATGAAGGCGCGCAGGAAGTCCGGGTCGCCGGTGCGGGTCCGCAGAGCGCCCAGTTGCTCCAGGTCCGCCGCCCAACCCTCGCCGATTTCCCGGGTGATGAGGCCGCTCAGCGCCGGGTTGCAGCCATGCAGCCAGCGGCGCGGCGTGATGCCGTTGGTCTGGTTCACGATGCGGGTCGGGTGGATGCGGTGCAGGTCGGCAAAGACTGTCGATTTCACCAGGTCGGTGTGCAGCGCCGAGACCCCGTTGACCTTGTGCGCCATGATGAAGGCCAATTCGCCCATGTTGACGTTGCCGTGGTCCAGGATGCGCGGGCTGCCGGGATATTGCGCCTGCTGGCCGGACTCTATGGCGCGGATGATTTCCAGGTGGCGGGGCAAAACGCGGCCCAGCAGCCATTCGGGCCAGCGTTCCAGCGCCTCGGGCAAGAGGGTGTGGTTGGTGTAGCCCAGGCAGCGGCGGGCGAGGTCGATGGCTTCTGCCATCTCCAACCCGTGTTCGTCGGCCAGGATGCGCACCAGTTCCGGCCCCGCGATGGCCGGGTGCGTGTCGTTCAGCTGGATCGCGGCAGCATCGGGAAGCTGGCGGATATCGTCGTGATCGGTGAAAAACCGGCGCAGCAGGTCCTTGATGGACGCGGCCGTAAAGAAATACTCCTGCTTCAGGCGCAGTTCCTTGCCGCTTTCGGTGGTGTCGTCCGGGTAGAGCACGCGGCAGATCGTGCGGGCCAGCGCCTCGGACCGGCTGGCGGCGAGGTAGTCGCCCCGGTTGAAGCTGGCCAGGTCGAATTCCTTTTGCGGCCGGGCCGACCAAAGGCGCAGCGTGTTTCCCCAACGCCCCTGCCAGCCGACGATGGGCGTGTCGAAGGCAGTGGCGATCACGGTTTCATGTGGATGCCATTGCGCCTTGCCCTCGTGGTGGTGGACATGGCCGCCGAACCCGACCTTGTAGCTGACCTCGGGGCGTTCGAATTCCCAGGCGTGGCGCTGTTGCAGCCATGTTTCGGGTTTTTCGATCTGCTGGCCCTCGACGAAATCCTGTTCGAAGAGCCCGTGTTCGTAGCGGATGCCATAGCCCATCGCGGGAATGCCAAGCGTGGCGAGACTGTCCATAAAGCAGGCGGCCAGCCGGCCCAGACCGCCATTGCCCAGGGCCGCGTCCGGTTCATCCTTGACCAGGAGGTCATAGTCCTGGCCCAGCCCGGCCACCGCGGCGCGGGCCTCTTCGACGAGGCCAAGGTTGGCGGCCACGTCCTCGACCAGGCGGCCGATCAGGAATTCCATCGACAGGTAGTAGACGCGCTTGGCATGGCGGTCGTAGCTGGTCTTGGTGCTCTGGAACCAGGAATCCATCATCCGGTCCCGCAGCGTCAGCGACAACGCCATGCGCCAGTCGTAGATCGCGGCATGCCCGGCGTCCTTGCCAAGCGAGTAACGCAGATGTGCGAGGATGTCGTCTTTCATAGGATCGGTCCTGTCCTTCGGGCGGCGGTGCGCGCGCCACTGACCCGTGCCACGCCTGTTATCGCTAACGACAGTTTCCCGACATTGGCCAGACCCGACAGGGGGCAGCGTGAACCCGTGAACGCCCTGTTGCAAGCAGGTCCCAGTAAAGGGGCCGCCCCCTGCCTGTTTCGGGGGCGGCAATGCCGGGTTTATGCCGCGGCCTTGGGCACAAGCTGCTGTTCCTCGACGGGGGGCGGTTCCATCGCACCGGTCATGATGGCCACCGCTTCGGACATCGAGATCTTGGCCGGGTCGACCACCGCGTGCCGTTTGCCCAGCCGGTGGATGTGGACGCGGTCCGCCACCTCGAAGACATGCGGCATGTTGTGGCTGATCAGGATGATCGGGATGCCCTTGGCGCGCACGTCCTGGATCAGTTCCAGAACCCGGCGGCTTTCCTTGACGCCCAGTGCGGCGGTCGGCTCGTCCATGATGATGAACTTCCTGGCAAAGGCGGCGGCGCGGGCCACGGCGACGCCCTGGCGCTGGCCGCCGGAGAGGGTTTCGACCGCCTGGTTGATCGACTGGACCGTCATGAGGCCCAGTTCGGTCAGCTTGTCCCGGGCGAATTTCTCCATCGCCTTCTTGTCGAGCTGGCGAAAGACGCTGCCCATGATGCCGGGTTTGCGCAGCTCTCGTCCGGCGAACATATTGTCCGCGATGGACAGCGCCGGGGACAGGGCAAGCTGCTGGTAGACGATCTCGATCCCCATTTCCCGCGCCTGCAGGGGCGAGGAAAAGTGCACCGGTTTGCCCTCGATCCTGATCTCGCCCTCATCGGCCTGGACGGCGCCGCAGATCGCCTTGACGATCGAGGATTTGCCGGCGCCGTTGTCTCCGATCACCGCCAGCACCTCGCCGGGGAAAAGATCGAAATCGGAGTGGTTGATCGCGGTGACGTGGCCGTAACGCTTCACGATTCCGCGGCCTTGAACGATAGGTTGCACAGTCATTATCCCGACACCTTCCGGATCCATTGGTCGACAGAGACGGCAGCGATGATCAGCACGCCGATGAGCAGGTAAGTCCATTGCGCGTCAGCCCCCAGCAGACGCAGGCCAAGGGTGAACACGCCCACGATGAGCGCCCCGAAGAGCGAGCCGAGCACAGAGCCGCGACCGCCAAAGAGCGAGATGCCCCCGATCACCACGGCGGTGATGCTTTCGATGTTGGCCAGCTGGCCCGAGGTCGGCGAGACCGAGCCGATGCGCCCGATCAGGGCCCATCCGGCAAAGGCGCAGATCAGGCCGGAGAGCGCGTAGACCGAGACGAGAACCTTGTTCGCCTCCATCCCTGACAGTTCGGCGGCTTCCTTGTCATCGCCCACGGCATAGACGTGCCTGCCCCAGGCGGTTTGTGTCAGCGCATAGGTCAGCACCGCAAAGAGGATCAGCATGAAGATCGCGCCAAAGGTCAGGCGGGCGCTGCCGATCTGGATCACGTTGCCGAAGAACTGCAGGATCGGTGCCTTTTCCGCGATTTCCTGCGAGCGGATGGTTTCGTTGGCCGAGTAGAGGAAGTTGGCGGCCAGCACGATCTGCCACATGCCCAGCGTCACGATGAAGGGCGGCAGTTTCATCCGCGTGACCAGCAGCCCGTTGATGGCGCCGATGCCGGTGCCGACGGCCAGGCCGCAGACCACCGCGATTCCCGGGGGAATGCCGTAGCGAAAGGTGAACTGGCCCATGACGACAGAGCTCATGACCATGATGGCGCCGACGCTGAGGTCGATCCCCGCAGTCAGGATCACCAGCGATTGCGCGGCGGCCACGATGCCGACGATCTGAACCTGTTGCAGGATGAGGGTCAGGGCGAAGGGCGAAAAGAACTTCGACCCCAGCAAGAGCCCGAAAACAATGATGGACAGAACAAGCACGATGAGCGGAACCAGCGCGGGGTTCGTGTGCAATGCGTGTTGGAGCTTGTAGACAAACCCCTCGCGCTTTTCGAATTCGGCCACTTGCTGGTTGGCGCCGGACAACGACGACTCGTAGTCCTGCCCCTTTGAGGCAGACTCTGACATGGGGGTCCTCCCGTCTATGTGGGTGCGTTCTGATGCGCGTTTTCAACCAGCCTAGTCGATCGGGTGGCGACGCGTCCATTGGCAAGGGGGCGGACGGCGCCCCCTTGTTCTTGTCTCAGGCGGAGGGGATCAGCCCCAGCAGAGGTCCAGACCTTCCTTGACCGAGATCGACTCGACGCCTTCGACCGGCTCGTCGGTGACCAGGGCCACGCCGGTGTCGAAGAAGTCCTTGCCCTCGGTCGGCTCGGGCTTGACGCCCTCGTCGGCCCATTTCTTGATCGCCTCGATGCCCAGGCTGGCCATCATCAGCGGGTACTGCTGCGAGGTGGCGCCGATCACGCCGTCCGCGATGTTCTGAACGCCGGGGCAACCGCCGTCGACAGAAACGATCAGCACGTCATTTTCACGCCCGATGGCCTTGAGCGCCTCGTAGGCACCGGCGGCGGCGGGTTCGTTGATTGTGTAGACCACGTTGATGAAGGGATCCTGCGCCAGCAGGTTCTCCATCGCGCGGCGACCGCCTTCCTCGTTGCCCTGTGTCACGTCGTTGCCGACGATGCGCGGGTCGGTCTCGTCGCCCCACTTGGACGCGTCCATGACGTCGATCCCGAAGCCGGTCAGGAAGCCCTGGTCACGCAGAACGCCCACGGTCGGTTGCGACACGGCCAGGTCCAGCATGCCGATCTTGGCATCGGCTGCATCGTCGCCCAGTTTGGCGGCGGCCCATTTGCCGATCAGTTCACCGGCCAGGAAGTTGTCGGTGGCAAAGGTCGCGTCTGCGGCGTCGATCGGGCTCAGCGGTGTATCCAGGGCGATCACCAGGATGCCGGCGTCACGCGCCTGTTGCACGGCGGGAACGATGGACGAGGTGTCCGATGCGGTCAGCAGGATGCCCTTGGCGCCGTCGGCGATGCAGGTCTCGATCGCCTGAACCTGGGTTTCATGGTCGCCGTCGATCTTGCCGGCAAAGGATTTCAGCTCGATGCCCAACTCTTCGGCCTTGGCGGTCGCGCCTTCCTTCATCTTGACGAAGAAGGGGTTGGTGTCGGTCTTGGTGATCAGGCAGGCGCTGATCGAATGGCTGGCGGCGCTTGCGCCGCTGGCCAGAGCGGCGGCGGTCAGGGCAATGGCCGTGCCGGTCAGAAGCTTTGTCATGGTATCCTCCCAGAATGTCTTTCGACGTATCGCGGGGCCCCTCGCGTGGTGAACCGAGCCCGAGGGCAGGGTTCGCCGGCCCCATGCCATCTAGAAAGCCGATTCGGACCGAGTCTGTCAACATTAATAAATCCACTTTATTTATTATTGACAGGAGGCCGTCCGGCATGGAGTCTGTCAGGCAGCCAACATTGGCCAAGAAGACGAGAACAGACCCGATGAAACTGGACGGCACAAAGGCAGAGGGAGAGGCGGCGGCAATGCCCGCCGATGGGGTTCGAGGCTCTAACCAGAGCGGGGTGCGGGCCCATAACGAGCGCCTTGTCCTGTCGCTTGTCCGTCAGTTCGGGCCGCTCGCCAAGGCAGAGATCGCCCGGCGCACTGGGCTTTCGGCGCAGACCGTTTCGGTCATCATGCGCGCGCTGGAAAAGGAAGGCCTGCTGGAAAAGGGAGAACCTGTGCGCGGCAAGGTCGGCCAGCCTTCTGTGCCGATGGGCCTGGCGCAGGGCGGCGCCTATTTCCTGGGGTTGAAGGTCGGCCGCCGCTCGCTGGACCTTATCCTGACGGATTTCCACGGTCACGTCGAAGGCCGGGTACACCTGTCGCATCGCTATCCGACTCCCGAAAGCGTTGTGACCTTCGCCAACACGGCCATTGCCCAGCTACTGGACCAGCTGACGCCGGAGAACCGCAAGAAGGTGTCGGGCCTGGGAATCGCAACACCGTTTCGCCTGTGGGACTGGGCGCGCCCGCTGGGCCTGACCAGTTCCGAAATGGAGGCCTGGCGCGAACGCGACATCGCCGCCGAAATCGCGGACACCTGGGAGTTTCCGGTCTACCTGCGCAACGACGGGTCTGCCGCCTGCGGGGCGGAACTGGTCTTTGGCGATCAGAACAAGCCGCGCGACTTCCTGTATTTCTTCGTCGGTTTTTTTGTGGGCGGCGGTTTGGTGATCGACAACACGGTCTTTACCGGGCGCAGCGGCAACGCAGCCGCCCTCGCCTCTATCCCCATCGGAATCAAGGGCGCGAAGGTCCGGCAACTGGTCGACGTGGCCTCGATTTACACGTTGGAACAACTGGTGATCGGCGAAGGGGGCGACAGTCGCCTGATTTGGGACAATCCGACCGAATGGAACCTGCCGGGTGACGTACTGCCCACCTGGGTGGAAAAGGCCGCCGAGGGGCTGGCCTATGCGACGCTCTCGGCCTCTTGCCTGATCGACTTTGAATGCGTGGTGATCGACGGCTGGCTGCCCGATTCCGTCCGTACCTCCCTTGTCGATCATACCCGCCGACGGCTGAACGAGATTCGCGTCGCGGGAATCGAGGTGCCGGACCTGCGCGAAGGCAGCATCGGTCGCGACGCGCGCGCGCTGGGCGCGGCCAGCCTGCCGCTGTCGGACAAGTTCCTCGTCGACCGGAACGCCTTTCTCAAGGCCTGAGCCGGTGTCCCCGAGTCCTTGGTCACGATTGACCGAAGGCATGCGCTGACTCTTGGGGCGCAGAGCGAATTCCTGAACTTTGAAGCGTCGCGAAGGTGCTGGGCGCTAGCGGATTTCCCGGCACGATATTTAGGCGTCCCGGTGCGGGTAAGCCGATGTTTTTCATGTCTTGGAAAATGGTGCCCAGGAGAGGACTCGAACCTCCACGACCGAAGTCACTGGTACCTGAAACCAGCGCGTCTACCAATTCCGCCACCTGGGCATCAGGAGCGTGAGGCAGGCGTTTAAAGGTGGTGCGAGGGGGTGTCAACGGCCATTTTCAAGAAATCTTCACGCGGCAATGCGGCGCCTTGCGGGCGAGGCGCCGCGCCGGTATTCCTGCCGGGAAAGCTGGCTACAGGAGGGCGCGCCCCAATGTCCAAACTCGTCACCATCTATGGCGGCTCGGGATTCGTCGGACGCTATATCGCCCGTCGCATGGCCAGGGAGGGCTGGCGCGTCCGTGTCGCCTGCCGCCGCCCGAACGAGGCGATCTTTGTCCGGCCCTATGGCGTCGTCGGCCAGGTCGAACCGGTGTTCTGCAACATCCGCGATGACGACAGCGTCCGCAGCGTGATGCAGGGGGCCGATGCGGTGGTGAATTGCGTCGGCACCTTCGACAAGGGCGGCAAGAACAACTTTGACGCCGTTCAGCACGAAGGCGCGGAGCGTATCTCACGCATCGCCGCCGAGGAAGGCGTTTCGCGGATGGTGCATGTTTCTGCCATCGGTGCCGATCCCAAGGGCAAGAGCCTTTACGCCAAGAGCAAGGGCAAAGGTGAGGAAGCCGTCCTTGAGCACATGCCGCAGGCCGTGATCCTGCGCCCGTCGGTGATTTTCGGCCCCGAGGACGCCTTTTTCAACCGCTTCGCCTCGATGACCCGCATGGGTCCTGTGCTGCCGATCGTCGGCGGCGCAACGAAATTCCAGCCGGTCTATGTGGACGACGTGGCGCAGGCCGCCGTCAAGGGCGTTCTGGGACAGGCAGAGCCGGGCATCTATGAACTGGGCGGTCCGGACGTGATGACCTTCCGCGAGCTGATGCAGGTGATGTTGGACGTGATCCGCCGCCGTCGCTTCGTGGCAAACATTCCCTTTTTTGCCGCAAGTGTCATCGGGGCGGTTTCGGATCTCGTGCAAAGCCTCTCGCTGGGCCTGATTCCCGCGCAGATCACCGCCGACCAGGTCCGCAGCCTGCGCCAGGACAACGTCACCGCCGAAGGCGCTCGGGGGTTCTCCGACCTGGGGATCTCGCCGATGTCCGTTCAGGCGGTGCTGCCGGACTATCTCTGGCGGTTCCGGCCTTCGGGCCAATACGAGGCGATCAAGGAATCGGCCCAGAACCTGCGGTCGCAATGACAGAAAAAATGGGGGCGGAAACGCCCCCTGTTGTCATTCTGGCCCGGGTGTCTCTTTCCCGCAGGTGACCGTCACTGGCGTCGCTGAAGCTCGGCCAGTATGGGGCCGTTGTAGCACCCCGGGGGCGGTGTCCCGGTCAGCGAGGTCTGGCGAGACAACCATTGCTCGCAGGCATCGACCAAGGCGCATCCCCGACAGGCGGTGACCATCGAGGCATAGGCGCCCGGTGCCAGGCTGCCATCGTTCAACGCATCGCTGAGGCTCAGGCCCATGACCCGCGCAACGCTGCGTGTCATGAAAAAATGCCGGGCGGGGTCACCAAGCGTCAGTCCCATCTTTCTTCTCCTAGGACGTGGTGCCTTCCATCGCGTCTTGCAGCGCGGCAAGGCGTTTGCGGTTCAGACAGGTGCCGGGAAAGCTGCGCGTGTCGTCCACGGGCTTGTTCAGCCATTGACCGCAACCCTCGGACCAGGTGCAGCCCCGGCAGCGCGTGACGAGTCCCGCCCAGTCCTCCTGCGTGAGCAGCCCGGCGTCCATCGCGCCGACCAGATCGACGCCGGTGGCCTTGGCCATGCGCTGGACCAGCCAGTAGTGCTCGGTTTCATCCCCCAAGACGGTGGGGCGGGTCGGGGCAGGGCGCGTTCCGTCCATCTCTCAGCCCGCTTCCAGGGAACGGAACAGGCCGGAGTTGCGGCAGAACGCGGGCGTCTCGGTGTCTTCGCGATTGCCCAGCCAGCGTGCGCAGGTCTCTGGCGACGTGCAGGCCGTGCAGCGCAACACCGCGTCCTCCAGTTCAGAGACCGTCAGCTTTCCGCGCATGATCTGTTCTTCAAGGTCTATCCCGCGGGCCTGCGCCATGTCATCGACCAGCGCCGCATGGCGTTTCAGTGTCGCTCTGCTCTGCATTGATCCGTCCCCTCTGTCCTCTGTCGTCGAGGCAAAGCATGGCAGAGCGGGCGCGCGGTCGCCTTGACTCAGGTCAACGCAGGGTTGACGCAGGGTGAGGTGTCACTGTTGGCGCAGCGCCTTTTCCGTCTCGGCCACGATCTTGAGGCGGGCGGCATTGGGCGGGTGGCTGCCAAGGAACCTGTTGCCGGGATCGGGAATGCGCGCGAAAAACTCGGCCCCGCGCAAGGGATCGAAGCCGGCGCGATAGGTGATGATCGTGCCCAGCTGGTCCGCTTCCAGCTCGAACTCCTTGGAATAGGTGCGGGCGCCCACCGCTGCACCCAATTGTTCGGCATTGCGCACGGCCTCGGCCTCGGCCCCGCTGATGGCGGCAATCCCGGCAAAGACCACGGCGCCGATGGTGGCGCTCTGCTTGGTCTTGGCGAGATGGTCGAGTATGTGATGCGCGGCCTCGTGCCCCATGACAAAGGCCAGTTCGTCCGCGTTCCGGACCGAGTTGATCATGCCGATGTTGAAGGCCAGGATCGGTCGGCCGAACCGGTCGACGGTCTGGAAGGCATTGGGCGCCAGCTCGGCCCGGTCGTCGATCACGATCTGGAAATCGCAGTTCAGCCCCCGGGTCCGCTCGCGGCATTCGCGTTCCGCCACCGGCTCGACGGTCTGCACGACCTGCACGAATTGCCGCGCGGCGCGGTTGGCGCGCTGCTGGGCCTCGGATCCGCCCAGGGCACTGGGCGCGGGGGCCGGCAGGGGCGCGGCACAGGCGGACAGCAACGCAAGGGCGATGAGCGGCAACAGTCGGGTCATGGAGGGTCCGGAAAACGATGAGTGTACCGCGACCCTAAGCTGCCGCGACCTTCTGTTCCAGCCGGTCGCGATCAATTGGCAGTGTTGCGCCGGTGATCTAGGTTTCGGTGCATGACCGAAAGGCCAACCGTGATCTACAACGACAGTTGCCCGATCTGTTCGCGCGAGGTGGCAGGCTATCGCCGCATGGCGGAACGTGACGGCGTCGATGTCGGCTTTGCCGGGCTCTCCGAAGGCACGCATCAAGATCACGGACTGTCCCGCGACCAGGCGGCCCGCAGGTTTCATGTGGTCAAGGACGGCACGCTTTACAGCGGGTTGCCCGCCTTTGCCGTGCTCTGGGCAGAGATGCCGCGCCTGCGCTGGCTGGCCTGGCTGGTGCGCCTGCCGGTGCTGAGTCGCATTCTGGGCCTGATCTACGATCACCTCGTGGCCCCGGCGCTATATGCCCTGTACCGGCGGCGTCAGCGTCGCGCCGAATCGGTTTCCGGCAAGGGGCGCGCGGGCTAGGCTGACGACATGTACAGCGTAGAACATGACTTTGACGCCACCGTCGTGACCCTGGTGGACGAAGGCGGCCCGCCCCTGCAAGAGGACGTGGTCATCTCGGGCTTCGAGGATTGCATCACGGTCGAGCAATACGACCCGCGCACCGACAGGATGCAGCGGATCACCCTGTCGATTTCACAGATGCAGGACCTGGTGGCGGCGGTGAACACGCCCGAAGGCGTCTATCGGCGCAAGGATTGAAGCCCGGCTCAGTCGGCTATTCGAAACAGCTTGTCCCGCGTGGTCTCGCCGCGCACCAGTTCCAGGCGGCTTTTCGGCAGTCCCAGCGCCTTGGCCAGTAGCTTGATCACCGCCGCATTGGCCTTGCCGCCCTCCGGCACCGTCGTGACCGTGACGCGTAGGCTGTCCCCGTCTCGGACGACGGCATTGCGCGATGCCCTGGGCGTGACACGCACGGCCAGCGTGGCGCCCGGCACCGCGAGGTCGGAAAGATCTGGCTGTTTCATGCCCCCGGCATACAGGCTGCGCCGTGATGCGCAATATTCCCGGTTGAAACCCGGCGCCTGCGGCCTGACATAACGGCGGACGATGACAGGAGACGCCATGCCCACCCCGAACCCCGCTGCAATGGACTTTCTGCTGAGCCGCCGGTCGCGCCCGGCCAAGACGTTGAAGGCGCCCGGCCCCGACGATGCCGCGCTGATGCCCCTGTTGACGGCAGCGGCGCGGACCCCCGATCACGGCAAGCTGGAGCCCTGGCGGTTCATCGTGTTGCGGGCGCCCGCGATGCGGCGACTGGCGGATGCCGTGACAGAGTGCGGCACCCGGCTGGGCAAAAGTGACGAGGACATCGCCAAGGCACGCGACGCATGGGAGCGCAGCCCGCTCTGCGTTGCCGTCGTCGAGGTGCAGAAGGACAGCCCCAAGATCCCGGCGCTGGAACAGACCTATTCGGCGGGCGCGGCCTGTCTTGCGCTGCTGAACGCGGCGCTGGCCTCTGGCTGGGGCGCGAACTGGCTGTCGGGTTGGGCCAGCCATGATCGCGGCTTTGTCGAGGGCGCACTGGGGCTCGGCGCAGATGAAAAGATCGCCGGGTTCATCCACATCGGAACCGAAGGCGCGGCGCCGCCGGAACGTCCGCGCCCCGACCTTGACCAGATCGTCAGCTGGGTGTCGGAATGATCTTCGATGCCGTTAGCCGCGCCATCGCGCAAATGCCGGATCCGCGCTTTCGCGGCGTGCTGTTGCGCGGGATCGGGATCACGCTTGGGGCGCTGATCGCCGCCGTCGTGGTGGTGTTCAACGTGGTCGGCTGGATGGTCGGAGATGCCGTCACGCTGCCCTGGATCGGCACGGTGCAATGGCTCGACGACGCGGCAAGCTGGGCCTCGGTGCCGGTCATGCTGCTGTTGTCGGTCTTTTTGATGACGCCGGTGGCCTCGGCCATCATCTCGATGTTCCTCGAAGAAGTCGCGCAGGCGGTTGAGGATCGCCACTATCCCGGTTTGCCCGCCGCAACCCCGGTCAGCTTTTCAGATGGCCTGAAGGATGCGCTGGGGTTCTTCGGGACAATGGTCCTGGCGAACCTGCTGGCGCTGATCGTCTACCTGATCTTCATCCCCTTCGCGCCCTTCATCTTCTGGGCGCTGAACGGGTTTCTGCTGGGTCGGGAATATTTCACCCTGGCCGCCATGCGCCGTGTCGGCCGGATCGAGGCACGCAAGCTGCGGCGCCGGCACATGCTGACGATCTGGGTGACGGGCGTGGTGATGGCGGTGCCGCTGACCGTTCCCATCGTGAACCTGCTGGTTCCCGTGCTGGGGGCGGCGGCCTTTACCCATGTGTTCCACCGGGTGAACCGCGCCCGCTAGGGGCGCGGTCCCAATCAGTTGACGTGCGAGCTGCCGTCCATCCGGTCGAACATCCAACCGTCGATGTCGCGCACCGTGATCACTTCGAAGACGATGATCGAGGCGATGACGGCCCAGAGCACGAAGGCGATGCCGGTCGTGATCCAGGCCTTTCGCTTGAGGTTATGCACCTCGGGGCTGCCGGCATGGGTGCCGGGCACAACGTCGCCCAGGTCTCCCTGGGTCTTCAGCCGGATCGGGATGACGCAGAGGAACGTCATGAACCAGATCACGGCAAAGAGGACGATAGCCGAGGTGATCCCCATCAGACCTGCTCCAGTTCCACGAGGCAGCCGTTGAAGTCCTTGGGGTGCAGAAAGAGCACGGGCTTGCCATGTGCGCCGATCTTTGGCTCTCCGGTGCCCAGCACGCGGGCGCCGGTTTCCTGCAGGTGGTCGCGCGCCGCAAGGATGTCCTCGACCTCGTAGCAGACGTGGTGGATGCCGCCCGAGGGGTTCTTGTCCAGAAACCCCTGGATCGGAGAGTTTTCTCCCAGTGGATACAGCAGCTCGATCTTGGTGTTCGGGAGTTCGATGAAGATCACGGTCACGCCGTGGTCGGGCTCGTCCTGCGGCTCACCGACCTTGGCACCCAGCGCGGTGCGGTACTGTGCGGCGGCGGCCTCTAGGTCGGGCACGGCGATGGCAACGTGATTCAGGCGTCCGATCATTTGTCTCTCCATGTCTGGCGTTGGCAGAGGTTATGGCGTGACGACACAGGCCGGACAAGCCGGTGCGACCCTTAACCGCTTGTTCACCTTGTCGGGGCCAATCTGGCAGGCGACTCGATGAGGAGCCCCGACATGGACGACTATGATCAACTCTCCCCGCACCTGCGTCCTACCGCGACGCGGCCCCTGCTTGGGCTGACCATCCTCGTGGTTGAGGACAGCCGGTACTCTTGTGATGCCATGCGCCTGTTGTGCCTGCGGTCCGGGGCGCGTATCCGCCGTGCGGACTGCCTGAAGTCGGCGCGACGGCACCTGCAGGTCTATCGACCCAGCGTGGTGATCATCGACCTGGGCCTGCCGGATGGGTCGGGTGCAGACCTGATCGCCGAACTCAGCACGACCTGTCCGCGCGTAGATGTCCTGTTGGGCACCAGCGGCGACACCTTCGCCGAAGAAGTGGCCCTGGCCGCCGGTGCCGACGGTTTCCTGGGCAAGCCGATCTCTTCGGTTGTCGCCTTCCAGAACGCCATCCTGTCGGTCCTGCCCAGCGAACGGCGTCCCACCGGCCCGCGTCTTGTCTGTGACGATCCCGTGGTCCCCGATCCCCTGTCCTACCGCGATGACATGGCCCACGCGGCAGACGTGCTGGGCGACGCGCGCAACCCACAGACCTTGGCCTACCTGACGCAGTTCCTTGCCGGGGTCGCGCGCAGCGCGGGCGACGGCGTGTTGCAGCAGGCAGCAGAGGACCTGGCCGATGCGCGTGCGGCTGGCCGTCCGGTCAAGCCCGGTCTGGACCGTGTTTCTGCCCTGGTTCAGGACCGCGTGGCCGATCGCATGGCGATCTGACCGCCCGCACTACAGCAGCAGGCCCGGGTCGCTTCCCATGTCGAGTCCGGGAAAGACCGTGGTTTCCAGCGTGCTGCGTGCGATGCCGAATTGTCCGTGCAAAAGCCAGGCCAGATGCGCCCGCAGGTCGCGGGTGGGTCTCAGGTCACGCCCTTCATAAAGCGCTCCGTCGCCCAGGCCGGGCCAGTCGGTGATGACACGGCCCCCGCGCAGGGCGCCACCGGCCAGTACCATCGCCCCACCGGTGCCGTGGTCCGTGCCTTCTGTGCCGTTCCAGCGCGCGGTCCGCCCGAATTCGGTCACCGCAGCCACCGTCGTCTTGCCCCAGGCCTCTGGTCCCAGGGCCTCTTGCAGGGCCAGAAGCGAGTCCGACAGCTGTTCCAGCGACAGGGCCAAGTGGCGCTCCTGCGACTTATGCGTGTCCCAGCCGTTCAGGGAATAACAGGCGATCCGCGCCGCATCCCGCAATTGCGCACCGGCAAATTCCGCAAGCACACGGCCCGGTCGATGCCGGTCGCGCGGCGCCATCATGTCGTCCCGCATGGCGGCCATCATGTCGCCGGGGGTGCCCGAAAAGGCCAGCCCGTCACCGTCACCTCCCGCCAGCGCAAAGGCGCTTTCCAGCGCTGCGGCCATCGCAGGATCGGACTGCATAACCCGTTGGGTCAGCAGAATGGCCTGAGGCGACAGGCGCAGGTCCGCCTCCGGCGTCCAGCGGTTCACGGGCGCAGGCCCCGACAGGATGCGTAGCGGCTCGCTGCCGATGGCATAGGCGGTTTCCGCGCTGGCCCCGGGCAGATTCTGGACGAGACGGTTCAGCCAGCCATCATCGGGCAAAGGCGCGTCCGAGGCGGCCACGCCGGCCTCCAACAGGTCCTGGCCGTCGAAGTGGCTGCGCTTGTCGCGGTAGGGGATCGAGACCGCATGGGCGAAACCCAGGTCACCCGCCTGCCAGAGGGGGCGCAACGGGGCCAGGGCCCCGTGCAGCCCGAACCGCCCGTCGAGATCGAAGGCGCCCCCGTCCATGTCCGGTCCCGGCCGGCCCAGGGCGGCAAAATCCGGATCGCCATAGGGCGCCACCACGTCGAGGCCATCCATGCCGCCGCGCAGGATGATGACCACCAGCCGGGCATCGCCCGGCGTCGCGGCGAAGCTGACCGGCGTGACCAGCGGGCTGGCGGCCAGAGAACAGCCAAGGGCGGCACTGCGGGCCAGGAAATTGCGTCTGTCCATCGCTCACATCCTCTGAAAGGCGGGGGAGGCCAACACCACGCCGATCCCGTCGGCTCGGGTCTCGGCGGCGCCGGCGGCGAAGCGCACCTCGTCAGTGGCGCGCGACCCCAGCGCGGTTTCAACGAAATCGCGCGGGTCCGGCAGGGCCCCCAGCAGGGCCTGCGGCATGGTAAAGCCCCATTGCAGACGGGCGGCCAACCCCTGCGGTGTCAGCCAGGCGTCATCCGCCTCGGGCAACCCGTCGGGGCCGGGTGGTTTCTGCCAGACCTGCCCCATCAGGCGCATCGGTTCGACCAGCGCGATGCCGACCCGCTTGCCCAGGATTTCCTGCGGGATGTCCAGCGCGCGGCAGGCCGAGGCGATGAAATCCAGCGGCTGCTTGGCATTGGCCGGGCGCGGGTCCCAGGCGGCCGGGTGATCCAGCATGGCCCGGTAGACCGCCATCAGGTCGCCGTCCGTGTTCAGCCAGGCGGTTTCCATCGCGCTGACCAGGTCCGCGTCGGGTGCATCCGCCACGAAATGCACGGCCAGCTTGCTCGCGACATGGCGCGCTGTCACCGGATGCCTGGCAAGGTCGCGCAGGGCGTCGTGAATATCCTCCAGCCGGGCGGGTTGGTCGCCGCCATAGCTTTTGCCCAGCACGGTCTCCGACCCGGGTTCGGCCAGCGGGCGGCGGAACTCGGTGCCGCCTTCGGGGGTGAAGGCCAGCCCGGTCAGCAGTTCTGCCAGTTCGCGCACGTCGGTCTGCGTATAGGGGCCGTCCACGCCCAGCGTGTGCAGCTCCAGCACCTCGCGGGCCAGGTTCTCGTTCAGGCCCTTTTGCCCGGGGTATTTCAGTGCCTGCGGAGAGTTCGGCCCGGCCGAGGCGTGCTGGTCGAGGTAGTGCAGCATCAGGGGATGCGTCGTCACCGCGATCAACATGTCCTCGAACCTGCCGGCGAGATGCGGGCGGATGGCAGATTCGACGTAGGGCGACCCGGCCTGGATCATCACGTTGGCCTTGCCGCGCGCGGTGAAATGGTCGGCCCAAAAGCTTTCCAGCCGTTCGCGCAAAGGCGTCGGGCTGTTCACGCGGCGGGCGACATGGGCCACCAGCCACTCCGACTGCAACTTGCGGGCACTGCGTTTGAGTCGCTGGATTTGTTCAAGTGCCAGCCCCTCCGCCTCGGTGCCGCGCGTCAGGCGGCGGATGCGACCCAGCGTGTAGGCGTTGACGACCATGTCCCTGGAAAAGGCGTCGAACGCCATGATCGGAAAGCTCTGTGCCATTCCGTCTGGGGCGGTCAGCCCGTCCAGCAGCGTCTGCATGGAGGCGGGGGCGGAGATCCGGGGGGACCGGCCACAGCCAAAGCGGATATCGGCAAGAACGGGGTCGAACATCTTGGGGCCTCAACGCTGTTAAGGCCCCTATACCGCAAGCGGGGCGTGCTTGCATCGCCCCGCACGATGTTGTGTCCGGCACCTCGGCAAAAAGGCGCCTTTTGCGGCGTCAGTCCTGCGGAATGACGCGCAGGGACAGTTCCATTAGCTGATCCGACGATGGATCGGAGGGCGCGTTCATCATCAGGTCTTCGGCGCGCTGGTTCATCGGGAACATGATGACCTCGCGAATGTTCGCCGTTTCGGCCAGCAGCATCACCATCCGGTCGATGCCCGCGGCACAGCCGCCGTGCGGCGGGGCGCCGTAGTGGAAGGCGTTGTAGAGCGCGCCAAAGCGGTTCTTGACCTCGTCCTCGCCGTAACCCGCGATTTCGAACGCCTTCAGCATGACCTCGGGCTTGTGGTTCCGGATCGCACCGGACACCAGCTCGTAACCGTTGCAGGCCAGGTCGTACTGGAAGCCCAGCACCTTGAGCGGATCGCCCTGCAGCGCCTCCATCCCGCCCTGCGGCATGGAAAACGGGTTGTGCTCGAAGTCGACCTCGCCGGTTTCCTCGTCCTTTTCGTAGATCGGGAAATCCACGATCCAGGCAAAGGCAAAGCGGTTGGGGTCGATCAGCTTCAGTTCCTGGCCCAGCACGTCGCGCGCCTTGCCCGCGATCCGCTGGAAGCTGGCGGGCTTGCCACCCAGGAAGAAGGCCGCGTCGCCGACGCCAAGGCCCAGCTGCTGGCGGATCGCCTCGGTGCGCTCGGGGCCGATGTTCTTGGCCAGCGGGCCGGCGGCCTCCATGCCCTCGCCCTGGTCGCGCCAGAAGATGTAGCCCATGCCCGGCAGACCCTCTTTCTGCGCCCAGGCGTTCATCCGGTCACAGAACTTGCGCGAGCCGCCGCCCGGCGCCGGGATGGCGCGGATCTCGGTGCCCTCCTGTTCCAGCAGCTTGGCGAAGATGGCAAAGCCGGAACCGGCGAAATGCTCGGAGACCACCTGCATCTCGATCGGGTTGCGCAGGTCGGGCTTGTCGGTGCCGTATTTCAGCGCCGCCTCGGCATAGGGGATCTGCGGCCATGTCTCGGGTGCATCCACGGACTTGCCGCCGCCGAATTCCTCGAAGACGCCCGCGATCACCGGCGCCACCGTGTCGAACACGTCCTGCTGTTCGACAAAGGACATCTCCATGTCCAGCTGGTAGAAATCGGTGGGCGAGCGGTCGGCGCGCGGGTCCTCGTCGCGGAAACAGGGCGCGATCTGGAAATACTTGTCGAAGCCCGAGACCATGATGAGCTGCTTGAACTGCTGCGGGGCCTGCGGCAGGGCGTAGAACTTGCCCGGATGCAGGCGCGACGGCACCAGGAAGTCGCGCGCGCCCTCGGGCGAGGAGGCGGTGATGATCGGCGTCTGGTACTCGCGGAACCCCTTGTCCCACATGCGGCGGCGGATGCTGGACACCACGTCGGACCGCAGCGTCATCGACTTCTGCATCGCTTCGCGACGCAGGTCGAGATAGCGGTATTTCAGGCGCGTTTCCTCGGGGTATTCCTGGTCGCCGAAGACGATCAGCGGCAGTTCCTGCGCCTCACCCAGCACCTCGATGTCGCGGATATAGACCTCGATTTCGCCGGTGGGCAGCTTGGGGTTCACAAGGCTTTCGGCGCGGGCCTTCACCGTGCCGTCGATGCGGATGCACCATTCGCTGCGCACCTTCTCGACCTGGGCAAACACCGGGCTGTCGGGATCGCAGAGCACCTGCGTCATGCCGTAATGGTCGCGCAGGTCGATGAACAGCACGCCGCCGTGGTCGCGGATGCGGTGCACCCAGCCGGCCAGCCGGACGGTATCACCCACCTGGTCCTTGGTCAGATCGGCACAGGTATGGCTGCGATAGGCGTGCATGTCGGGCCCCTTTGATATGCGCAAAAGTCAGGCGCCGATACATCCCGAGGGGCGGGGGAAGTCAAGGGAGACGGCTTTATTTGGTGAGAATCACCTGAGTCTGCTAATCATCAATGCCGGGAGGACGCGCCAAAACGTCGCAAGGGGGTTTGCCATGTGGGAGTCTCTGTTCCGCAACATGATGCGCCGGATGCTGCGGCACGGCCAGTTGACCGTGACCATGCCCGGCGGGCAATCGGAAACCTACGGGCCGGGCGGTGGCCCCGAGGCCCATATCATCCTGACCGAACCGGATACCGTGCGCCGGTTACTGATGCGCCCCGGCCTGGCGTTGGGGGAATGCTATGCCGAGGGCACGCTGCAGGTCGAAGGCGACGACCTGCCGGGGCTTCTGGGGCTGTTCGTGCCCAGCGGCAACATCGCCGAACTGCCGCCCTGGTACGAACTGCCGCGCAGATTGCAAAGCGCTATGCGAGGTTTCCTGCAGCGCAACACGCCGTTCACGGCCCGGCGCAACGTCGCGCATCACTACGATCTTTCGGACGATCTGTACCGGATCTTCCTGGATGCGGACATGCAGTATTCCTGTGCCTACTGGTCAAAGTCCGACATGACCCTGGAAGAGGCGCAGGCGGCCAAGAAGGCGCATATCGCTGACAAGCTGATGATAAAGCCGGGGATGCGGGTGCTGGACATCGGCAGCGGCTGGGGCGGCATGGCGCTGACGCTGGCACGCGACTACGGCGCGCAGGTGACGGGCGTGACGCTGTCGGAGAACCAGCTGGCCACGGCGCAGGCACGGGCGCATGTCGAGGGGCTGGAGGATCGGGTGCGCTTCCTGCTTCTGGACTATCGCAAGCTGGAAGAGCGATTCGATCGGATCGTCAGTGTCGGCATGCTGGAACATGTCGGCGCCCCGCATTACCGCGAGTATTTCGGCAAGGTGCGCGACCTGATGGCCGACGACGGTGTCGCGCTGATCCACTCCATCGTCAAGAACGGCCCGCCGCGTCCCAACAACGCCTGGATCGACAAGTACATCTTTCCCGGCAGCTACGCCCCCTCCGCCTCCGAGGTCTATCGCGCGATCGAGGACAACTGGCTGCACCAGTGCGACGACGAGGCGCTGCGCATCCATTACGCCATGACGCTGCGGGCCTGGCGCGAGCGGCTGGAAGAGAATCGGGATCGGGTGGTCGAGATGTTCGACGAACAGTTCCTGCGGATGTGGCGGTTCTACCTGGTCTCGATGGAAGTCTCTTTCCGGCAGGGCAACCTGCATGTCCAGCAGTGGCAACTGGCCAAGTCCATGTCGGCGGTGCCGATCACCCGCGATTACCTGTACCCGGCGGCGCGGGCGGACTGGATGCGCGCGGCGGAATAGTGGTGGTGCGGTCTCAGAATGGCCGCACCACGTTGCCCGAGTAAAAGAAGACGCCCAGCCCCAGCGCGAACAGGATCACCCCGGCGATGGAATGCAGTACCACCGCCTCTGCGAAACTTCCGCGCCGTTCATAAGCCCAGGCAAAGGCGAGCCCGCCGAAAAAGGTCATCCCGGCGACGATCCAGCTCCAGTACATCAGGTGGGCAAAGGAAAAGAGCGCGGCGTTCAGCACCAGCGGCGGCCATGTCCCGCCGGGCAGGAGCCCGCCGTACCGGCGAAAGAACAAGGGCCGAAAGACCAGTTCCTGCGGCAGGGCCGACAGGAATGGATAGAGCGCCGCGATCATCAGCATCAGCACCGGGTTTAGACGGATCAACGCAAAGGCGGCCTCTGGCGCGGTCAATTGCAGCACCGCGTAGCCCGTGGTGGCCGTCACCGCCGCAAAGCCCGCCACCAGCCACCAGTCGATCCGCGCGGCGCCGCGCCGCAGCGAGCGCCATTGAAACCCCGGCGTGATGTGCAGCAGGACCACCCCCAGCGCGGTGAACCCGAAAAGCAGCGGAAACATCATGCCCGCGGGAAAGGCCAGCGCGATGACCGCGGGAATCACCGCAAAGAAACAGGCGAACTCTACCCATAGCCAGGCGCGCCGCGTCTCTGCCCTGTCGTCCTCCGGCAAAATGGCCATACCCGCCGCATCCTTGTCCTGTACCCTGCTGTCAGATAGGTGCCCTGTGTCGCCGTACCACCCCGTTCGAGGCTTGCGCTTGAACCCGCGCTGCGTATAACGCCGACAATTTGCCAACAGAGTCCCCCGGAAACGCGCCATGCCGGGGCCCAGACGGAGCTGCCCGATGCCCAAGCGTACCGACATTCAGTCCATCATGATCATCGGAGCGGGGCCCATCATCATCGGCCAAGCCTGCGAGTTCGACTATTCCGGTGCCCAGGCCTGCAAGGCGCTGCGCGAAGAGGGCTACCGGGTGATCCTGGTGAACTCGAACCCGGCCACCATCATGACCGACCCCGGCCTGGCCGATGCCACCTACATCGAGCCGATCACGCCGGAAGTCGTCGCCAAGATCATCGAGAAGGAACGCCCCGACGCGCTTTTGCCCACGATGGGCGGGCAGACGGGCCTGAACACCTCGCTGGCGCTGGAAGAGATGGGGGTGCTGGAGAAATTCGGCGTCGAGATGATCGGCGCCAAGCGCGAGGCCATCGAGATGGCCGAGGACCGCAAGCTGTTCCGCGAGGCGATGGACCGCATCGGCCTGGAAAACCCCAAGGCCACGATCATCACCGCGCCCAAGAAGGACAACGGCAAGCGTGATCTGGAGGCCGGCGTCGCCCTGGCGTTGGAAGAACTGGAAGAGATCGGCCTGCCGGCGATCATCCGCCCCGCCTTTACCCTTGGCGGTACCGGCGGCGGCGTGGCCTACAACCGCGAGGACTATATCCACTATTGCCGCACCGGTATGGATGCCTCGCCCGTGGGCCAGATCCTTGTCGATGAATCCCTGCTGGGCTGGAAAGAGTATGAAATGGAGGTTGTCCGCGACAAGGCGGACAACGCGATCATCGTCTGTTCCATCGAGAACGTCGATCCGATGGGCGTACACACCGGCGACTCGATCACCGTGGCGCCCGCACTGACGCTGACCGACAAGGAATACCAGATCATGCGCAACGGCAGCATCGCCGTGCTGCGCGAGATCGGCGTCGAGACCGGCGGCTCCAACGTGCAATGGGCGGTGAACCCCGAAAACGGCCGCATGGTCGTGATCGAAATGAACCCGCGTGTGTCGCGGTCGTCCGCGCTGGCGTCCAAGGCCACCGGCTTCCCGATCGCCAAGATCGCGGCCAAGCTGGCGGTCGGCTACACGCTGGACGAGCTGGACAACGACATCACCAAGGTCACGCCCGCCAGCTTTGAGCCGACCATCGACTATGTCGTGACCAAGATCCCGAAATTCGCCTTCGAGAAATTCCCCGGTTCCGAACCTTACCTGACCACGGCGATGAAATCGGTGGGCGAGGCCATGTCCATCGGCCGCACCATCCACGAATCGCTGCAAAAGGCGCTGGCGTCGATGGAATCCGGCCTCACCGGCTTTGACGAGGTGGAAATCCCCGGCGTCAGTGTCGATCCGTGGTCGACCGCCCCGGAAAAGGCTGCCGTCATTAAAGCGATCAGCGAACAGACCCCGGACCGGATGCGCACCATCGCCCAGGCCATGCGCCACGGGCTGACGGACGACGAGATCCACGGCACCACCATGTTCGACCCTTGGTTCCTGGCCCGGATCCGCGAGATCGTCGAGGCCGAGCAGGAGGTCCGCGCCGAGGGGCTGCCGCAGGACGCCGACGCGATGCGCGCGCTCAAGATGATGGGCTTTACCGATGCCCGCCTGGCCAAGCTGACCGGTTTTGCCGAAAAGGACGTGCGCGCACGGCGGCAGGCGCTGGGCGTCACCGCCGTCTTCAAGCGCATCGACACCTGCGCCGCCGAGTTCGAGGCGCAGACCCCCTACATGTATTCCACCTACGAAGAGCCCCTCATGGGCGAGGTGGAATGCGAGGCGCGCCCCTCCGACCGCAAGAAAGTGGTCATTCTGGGCGGCGGTCCCAACCGGATCGGGCAGGGGATCGAGTTCGACTATTGCTGCTGCCATGCCTGTTTCGCGCTGACCGACGCGGGCTATGAGACCATCATGGTCAACTGCAACCCGGAAACTGTCTCGACCGACTACGATACCTCGGACCGCCTCTATTTCGAGCCGCTGACCTTTGAACACGTCATGGAAATCCTGACGAAAGAGCAGGAAAACGGCACGCTGCACGGCGTCATCGTTCAGTTCGGCGGCCAGACCCCGCTGAAGCTTGCCAACTCGCTCGAGGCCGAGGGCATCCCGATCCTGGGCACCACGCCCGACGCCATCGACCTGGCCGAGGACCGCGAGCGGTTCCAGGCGCTGGTCAACCAGCTGGGCCTGAAACAGCCCAGGAACGGCATCGCCTCGACCGACGCGCAGGCGCTGGACATCGCCGAAGAGATCGGCTTTCCGCTGGTGATCCGCCCCTCTTACGTCCTGGGTGGTCGGGCGATGGAAATCGTGCGCGACATGGATCACCTGCGCCGCTACATCAAGGAGGCGGTTGTCGTGTCCGGTGACAGCCCCGTCCTGCTGGACAGCTACCTGTCCGGCGCGACAGAGCTGGACGTCGATGCGCTCTGTGATGGCGAAAACGTCCATGTCGCCGGCATCATGCAGCACATCGAAGAGGCCGGCGTGCACTCGGGCGACAGTGCCTGTTCGTTGCCGCCCTACTCGCTGGACGCCGAGATCCTGGCCGAGATCGAACGTCAAACCCATGCGCTGGCCAAGGCGCTGAACGTGGTTGGCCTGATGAACGTGCAGTTCGCGATCAAGGCCAACGCGGCGGGCGAAAACGAGGTCTACCTGATCGAGGTTAACCCACGCGCCAGTCGCACGGTGCCCTTCGTCGCCAAGGCGACCGACAGCGCAATCGCCAGCATCGCCGCCCGCGTCATGGCCGGTGAACCGCTGACGGCCTTCCCCAAGCGCGCCGGTTACGAGGCAAGCATCGACTATGACACCGACGTGCCGATGGCTGATCCGATGACGCTGGCCGATCCGAACATGCCCTGGTTCAGCGTCAAGGAAGCGGTGCTGCCCTTCGCCCGCTTCCCCGGCGTGGACACGATCCTGGGCCCGGAAATGCGTTCGACTGGCGAAGTCATGGGCTGGGACCGCAGCTTTGCCCGGGCCTTCCTCAAGGCGCAGCTGGGGGCGGGAACGCATCTGCCGACAGAGGGCACGGTCTTCTTTTCGATCAAGGACGAGGACAAGACACATCAACTGATCGAGACCGCGCGCATCCTCGTGGACCTCGGCTTCACCATCGTCGCGACCTCTGGCACGGCGTCCTTCCTGGCCGCGCATGACATCGCCTGCGAGCTGGTGAAAAAGGTCTACGAAGGCCGCCCTAACATTGTCGACCTGATGAAGGACGGCAAGGTTCACCTTGTCATGAACACCACCGAGGGGTCCGCGGCGGTCGAGGACAGCCGCGAAATTCGTTCGGTCGCGCTCTATGACAAGATCCCCTACTTCACGACGGCCGCGGGGGCACACGCCGCCGCGCTGGCCATGAAGGCGCGGGAAGAGGGCGAATTGGTGGTGAAGTCGCTTCAGGGGTGAGGTGCGGTTTCGACGCGAGCTGGGGGAACAATGACCCGCTCTGTTTCGTGCCGCCGCGTCCCGGGCCTGCCCCGGGACGCGGCGCCGCCTGCGGAAATATCAGCCGTTGAAACATCGGCGGACGGCGGCGTTTACCGCGCCGTCCGCCACCTCTGCACACCCCAGATCAGCCCGAAATTCACCAGTCCGAACCCCACCGGCGGCAACAGCATTGCCGCCATGCCCAGCGGCAGGCTCACCCAGCCTAGGTGCGGCAAGGCCCAGGCCTCGACGGCGTAGCGCAGCCAGATCGAGAGGGTAAAGAACGATCCCAGCGCGCAGAGCATAAGCAGCGCAGAGACCCACCTGACCCAAACCGGCAGCGGTGGTGCCCTCTGGCGGTCGCGCGCGACGGGTGCTCGCCCGTTCCGGACCTTGCCCGGGACCTCGCCGCCGGCCACGCGCCGCGCGCGCCAGCGCCGTATCAGCGGCCAGATCAGGCACCCCGCGAAGAAGATCAGGAACATCCAGGCCAGCGCCAGGCTCCGGCTTTCGAACAGCGGGTCCACCAGCACGGTGTCCGGCTCGTCCCGCAGGTAGCGCACCGGCACCTGCGCGCCGGGGTCATGGGCGCGCAGGAAATCTCCGGTCACCTGAGCCTCGGCCGTGATGACCTCACCGTCCACGAAATAGCGGACCGTGGCATAGTGGCGATAGCGCACCGGCTTTTCGGGCTGGCTTTGTGTCCGCTGCGTGCGGCCGGAGACGAAGACTGCCGTGGTCTCGACCCCATTACGTTCGAACCGGGCGGCGCGCGACGAGGCGCTGTAGATCAGCGCGACAAGCAGGAGAAACAAAAGCGCTATTAACCCGGCGACAAACAGGGGAATCGGTTTGCGGGCACTCATCCTGTTCCCCCGGTTGCTGCACGTTGCGGGCGGGTCCTCCCGTCCATTCCATCGCTTTTTAGCACGAGTTCGGGGTACGGGAATGCGGGGCTGCGCGCGGTCCGGATTTTCCGGCAGGTCGGCAGGATCTCGGACCGAACCCGGCGCCAACCCGCTCAGAAAGGATGCCGGTCCGGGCGGCATATGGGCAACCCCTTGTTTAGGGGCACCCGCCGTTCCGGCGCGGCGTGCCTCTCGCGCTGGCATACCCCCTCCACATCCCTCTCCGCCCCTGTTAAACCGCTGCTGAACGATCCTCGGAGGGCTTAGCCGATGAAACCCGTCATTCTCACGATCCTGGACGGCTGGGGCCTGCGCGAGGAGGAGGCGAACAATGCCCCCAAGCTGGCCCATACCCCGACGATGGACAGGCTGATGGCCAGCTGCCCCCATGCCACGCTGATCACCCACGGCCCTGACGTGGGCCTGCCGACCGGGCAGATGGGCAATTCCGAGGTGGGGCATACCAATATCGGCGCGGGCCGGGTGGTGGCGATGGACCTGGGCCAGATCGACCTGGCCATCGAAGACGGCAGTTTCTTTGACAACACGGCCATTCTGGAGTTTGCCGCCAAGTTGAAGGCTGCGGGTGGCCGGGCGCATGTCATGGGGTTGACCTCGGACGGCGGCGTGCACGCCCATACCGATCACATGCTGGCGGCGGCCAGGGTCCTGACCGGCCAGGGGCTGCGGGTGGCGGTCCATATCATCACCGATGGTCGCGACGTGGCGCCCACGTCCGCCGCGGATCAAGTCGCACGATTCGAAAAATCCCTGCCCGAGGGCGCGGAGATCGTCAGCGTCACCGGCCGCTACTACGCGATGGACAGGGACAATCGCTGGGACCGGGTGGAAAAGGCCTATCGCGCGATGATCGAGGGCGAGGCCCCCGCGCATCCCGACGCCGTGAGCGGCATCAAGGCCAGCTATTCAGCGGACAAGGCTGACGAGTTCATCCTGCCCTTTGTCATCGAGGGCTATGGCGGGATTGCCGAAGGCGACGGTGTCTTCTTCGTCAATTTCCGTGCCGACCGCGCGCGCGAGATCCTCGCCGCCATCGGTGCGCCGGATTTCGACGGGTTCGACCGCGAGAAACCGGACCTGTCCGGCCTGCTGGGGATGGTGGAATATTCCGACAGCCACAACGCCTACATGACGACGGCTTACCCCAAGCGGAAGATCGTCAACACGCTGGGCGAATGGGTGGCCAAGCACGACAAGACCCAGTTCCGCCTGGCCGAGACCGAGAAATATCCGCATGTGACGTTCTTCCTCAATGGCGGCAAGGAAGTGCCGGAACCGCACGAGGATCGGTTCATGCCCAAGTCGCCCAAGGTGGCGACCTATGACCTGCAGCCCGAGATGTCCGCGGGCGAGGTGACGGAGAAATTCCTGGGCGCGATCGACCACGGCTATGACCTGATCGTGGTGAACTACGCCAACCCCGACATGGTCGGGCATACCGGTGATCTGCAGGCGGCGATGAAGGCCTGCGAGGCGGTCGATGCCGGGCTGGGGCAGGTGGTCGACAAGCTGGAACAGACCGGCGGCGCGCTGCTGGTGATCGCCGACCACGGCAATTGCGAAACGATGGTCGATCCGGAAACCGGCGGGCCGCATACGGCGCATACGACGAACCTGGTGCCGGTGATCCTCTATGGCGCGCCCGGCGTGGAAAAGCTGCGCGATGGGCGGCTGGCTGACGTGGCGCCGACCCTGCTGCACCTGATGGACCTGCCGCAGCCCGAGGAAATGACCGGGGAAAGCCTGATCGCGTGAGACGGCTGGCCCTGATCCTCTGCCTGGTTGCCGCGCCGCTGGCCGCGCAGGACGCGGGGGACAAGGCGCGCGCCGCCGCCGAGGCGTTGGAGGCGGCCTCTGTCCTGCTGGACACCGCCGACGAGGCGCAGGACCGTGTGGCGGCCCTGACCGATACGGTGCGCGCCTACGAGGACGGGCTGACCGCCATGCGCGAGGGGCTGCGCGCGGCGACGATCCGGGAGACAGAACTCAGCCGCAAGCTGTCCGCGCAGGAGGCCGAGGTGGCGCGCCTGCTGGGCGCTCTCATGGCCGTGGGCGACCGCGCCGCGCCGCGCACGCTGGTGCATCCGGGCGGTCCCTTGGATGCCGCGCGTTCGGGGATGTTGGTAGCGGCATTGACGCCCGGTCTTGCCGCGCAGGCGGCAGAACTGCGCGCCGATCTCGAAGAGGTCACGGCCCTGCGCGCCCTGCAGCAGAATGCCGCGAACACCCTGCAGGAGGGTCTGAGCGGCGTGCAGGCCGCGCGCACCGCGCTCAGCCAGGCGATCGCCGACCGCACCGATCTGCCCCGCCGCTTTACCGAGGACCGGATCCGGGCCGAACTGCTGATCACCTCGACCGAGACATTGCAGGGTTTCGCCTCGGGCCTGGCCAAGATCACCGAGGACGAGACCGGCCCGCCGCTGCCGCCGATCACCGACCGCAAGGGCAGCCTGCCGTTACCCGTGCGCGGGGTGGTTCTGCACGGGGCCGGGGACCGCGACGCGGCGGGCGTCGCGCGCCCCGGCGTCGTCATCGCCACCCGTCCCGGGGCACTGGTGACAACCCCGTCTGCCGCGACGATCCGCTATGCCGGCCCGCTGCTGGACTACGGCCTGGTGGTCATCCTGGAACCTCAGGCGGACCTGATGTTCGTGCTTGCCGGGCTGGACACGGTCTTTGGCGAGGCGGGGCAGGTCCTGGCCGCCGGGGCGCCTGTCGGGCTGATGGGTGGGCCTGCCGGCAACAATATGTCACCTTCGGGTGAGGGGGCTGGCGGAGACCGTTCGGAAACGCTCTATATAGAGGTCAGAGAGGGCGACGTGCCCGAGGACCCACTGCGGTGGTTCACAACCGACAAGGGATGATTGAGGTATGAGGAAATTCGTGATGGCCGCCGTCGGCGGCACCCTGGCGTCCATCGTGGCGACGACCCAATTGGTCGGGCCGTTGCTGGCGCAAGAGGGCAGCCGTCCGGAGAGCGTTTATGAGCAGCTCGACCTGTTCGGTGACATCTTTGAACGCATCCGCGCGCAATACGTCGAGGAAGTCGACGAAAAGGAACTGATCGAGGCCGCCATCAACGGCATGCTGACCTCGCTCGACCCGCATTCCAGCTACCTTGCCCCCGACGATGCCGCCGACATGCGCGTGCAGACGCGCGGCGAATTCGGCGGCCTGGGGATCGAGGTCACGCAGGAAGACGGCTTCGTCAAGGTGGTCTCTCCCATCGATGGCACCCCCGCGATGGAGGCCGGCATCGAGGCGGGCGATTTCATCACCCATGTCGATGGCGAAAGCGTGCTGGGCCTGACCCTGGACGAGGCAGTGGACATGATGCGCGGGCCGGTGGGGTCGGAAATCGTGATCACCGTGGTCCGCGAAGGCGTCGACGAGCCCTTTGACGTCTCGATCATCCGCGACACCATCAAGTTGACGGCCGTGCGTTCGCGCACCGAGGGTGAGACCGTCGTGCTGCGCATCACCACCTTCAACGATCAGACCTTCCCGAACCTCGCCGACGGCATCGCCAAGCAGGTTGAAGAGGCGGGTGGCATCGACAAGGTGAACGGCTTTGTCGTCGACCTGCGCAACAACCCCGGCGGGTTGCTGAACCAGGCGATCATGGTGGCCGATGCCTTCCTCGACAAGGGCGAGATCGTCTCGACCCGGGGCCGCGACCCGGCTGATGGCGACCGCTACAACGCCCAGCCCGGCGACCTGGCCGAGGGCAAGCCGCTGGTCGTGCTGATCAACGGCGGCTCGGCCTCGGCCTCCGAAATCGTCGCCGGTGCGCTGCAGGATCACCGCCGCGCTATCGTAGTCGGCACCAAGAGTTTCGGCAAGGGCTCGGTCCAGACCGTGATGCCGCTGCGGGGCAACGGCGCAATGCGACTGACCACCTCGCGCTACTACACGCCCTCGGGCCGGTCGATCCAGGCGCTGGGTGTCTCTCCCGACATCGTGGTCGCCCAGCCGCGCCGCGATCCGAACGCCGAACCCGCAGAAGAGCCGGCGGCCAACCCGTTCACCCGTTCCGAGGCCGACCTGCGCGGTCGCCTCGACAACGACTCGCTGACGCCCGAGGAAATCGAGCAGATCGAACTTGACCGGGCCAAGGCCGAGGCCGCCGCCCGCCTGCGCGAAGAGGATTACCAGCTGGCCTATGCCATCGACATCCTCAAGGGCCTGTCGGCGCTGGGCCCCAAGAACTGAGGCTGTCCTGTCTCGAAACAGCTACACCGGCGGCCCCCTGGCCGCCGGTTTTCGTTTAGAATGCGCCATGGTCCGCGCGCCCGACCGCTTTGAAAACGGGTCCGGCGGGTGTATGCACGAGAAGGCAGGAGTGCCCGTGGATCCTGTACGTTTTGTACAAAACGTACGCGATTTCCGGCAAAACGTACAAAGAGGCCCAAGGTGAGCAAGACCCGCCCGATGACCCCCGAAGACATCGCCGCCCTCCCCTACCGCCGCAACGTCGGCGTGATGCTGGTCAACGCCAAGGGCCATGCCTTTGTCGGCCAGCGCATCGACAGCGAGGTGCCCGCCTGGCAGATGCCCCAGGGCGGCATCGACAAGGGTGAAGACCCGCGCGACGCGGCGCTGCGCGAGTTGGAAGAGGAAACCGGCGTGAGCCGCGACCTCGTCACCGTCGAGGCGGAAACCGAGGGCTGGATCGCCTACGACCTGCCGCATGACATCGTGCCCCGGATCTGGAAGGGCCGCTACAAGGGGCAGGAGCAGAAATGGTTCCTGCTGCGCTTTCACGGCACGGACGACCAGGTGCGGCTGGATGCGGACGACCACCAGGAGTTCTCGGAATGGTGCTGGCTGCCAGCCGATGAGGTCGTGGAACAGATCGTGCCGTTCAAGCGTCCGGTCTATGAACAGGTCGTCGATGCCTTCCGGGGGCATTTGTGATACGCTGGCTGGCCCTTGTCCTGTCGCTGCTGGCGGCCTCTCCGGCGCTGGCGCTTTCCTGTCGCCCGGCGGACCCGGTGCGCGATTTCAAGGCGGCCGAAGCGTCCGGCGATCGTTGGGGGATCGCCGTCGGCCGGCTCGATTTCGACGAGGGGCGCCTGCCCAGGGTCGACTGGGCCCGCCAGGACCGGGTGCCTCCACGGACCGATCTGCGGGCACAGTTCATCGGACATTCGCTGGACATGAACGGCTTTGACACCCTGTTCCAGGCGAATGTGACCCTGCGGGTGCTCTGCTTCGGCCCCTGGTGCGCACATCCGAAAAGCGGTACGCGTTACCTGGCTTTCATCAAGCATGAAAACGGCAAGCGCGTGCTGCAGGCCGACCCCTGCGGCAGCTGGCTCTACCCGAACCCGCACCGGCATGATCTGGACCGGGTCCACAGCTGTCTTGCCGGTGGCCCCTGCGAGGAACGCGGGTTCTGATCCCCACGCCCCTGCTTCTTCTTGGCGGAAATACCCCCGGGGGGTCTGGGGGGCTGGCCCCCCAGCGGGTCGCCTGGCCGCAGGCCGGGCGAAAGCAGAAACCTTACCGCAGCCGCTTCAACACCGAGAGCGAGGCATAGCCGTCCGGCACCAGCCCCTGGGATCTCTGGTACTGGCGCACCGCCTCGACGGTCAACGGGCCGATCTTGGCGTCGATGCCCTCGGTGTCGAAGCCGGCGGCGGTCAGGCGCTGTTGCAGTTCGATGCGTTCCTCGAAACTCAGCGCCCGGTCGCCCCGGGGCCATTTGCCCTGGATCGCCTTGCCGCCCGCGATGCGGTCCGCCAGGTGGCCGACGCCGATGACGTAGGCATCGGCGGTGTTGTAGGTCTCGATCACCTCGAAATTGTCGAAGACGAGGAAGGCCGCGCCGGTATGCCCGGCGGGTAGCAGCACCGAGGCCGGGCCGAAATCCTCGACCGGCTTGCCATCAATGTCCAGCACGCCCAGGTCGGCCCACTCCGAGGGCAGGCGGGTCACCTCGCGCTTGGCCTGCATGTAGTCGAAGCCCTTGGGCACGCGGACCTCGACCCCCCAGGGCACGCCGGTCTTCCAGCCGTTGGATTTCAGGTAATTGGCGGTCGAGGCAAGGGCATCGGCGGGGTCGTCGCCCCAGATGTCGCGCTTGCCGTCGCCGTCGTGATCCACCGAGAGCCGCTGGAACGAGCCGGGCATGAACTGGGTGTGCCCCATCGCCCCGGCCCAGGATCCGCGCAGGTTGGCCTGTGTCGTGTGCCCGTCCTGCAGGATTCTCAGCGCGTCGATCAGCTCTCCCTCGAAGAATTCGGCGCGCCGCGCGTCATAGGCGAGGCTGGCCATCGCCTCGATCACCGGGGTGCTGCCGCGAAAGGTGCCATAGGCGGATTCCAGGCCCCAGATCGCCACGACGATCTCTTTCTGCACGCCGTATTCCGCCTCGATCTTGTCCAACAGCTTTCGGTGCTTTTTCAGCGCTGCCTTGCCGTTGCGGATGCGGGTCGCCGAGGCGGCGCTGTCGAGGTAGTCCCAGATCGTCTTGGTGAACTCGGACTGGTTACGGTCGCGTTCCACCACCTTGCGGTCGAACTTTGCCCCCTTGAAGGCGGCATCGAAGACAGCCGGTTCGATCCCCTGTTCCAGGGCGCGGGGGCGAAACGCGCGCACCCAGTCGCGGAACCCGGCCTGCGTGCCGGTGATCCGGGCGGAATGTGCGGCCAGTGTTTCCAGCGCGGCAGGGCGCAGGACGGGGCGCAACGAGCCAGAAGGCGCCAGCAGGCTGGGCGTCAGCGTGGCGGCGCGGCTGACCAGCTCCAGCTCATCCTCCGGCACGCCGTCGACGATCAGCGGGCGATCCTCGACCTCGGGCGCCTCGCCGCGTCCGACGGGCCGGGGAGAGGCGGGAATGGCGCGGTCGGTCACGCGGGCCTCCAGTTCCCCACGCGCGACGGGGCGCAAGGAGACCTCGACCGCCTCCGCCGCCGCCAGCGGGGCGAAAAGGGCAAGGGCGATCAGCCCGGTTGTTGCGCGCCACATCATGGATCGGGTCCTGCTGCTCTTTGGTTTTACAAGAGATTAGCGTGCCCGGGCGCAATTGCGAAGCCATCCGCGACACCGCATGCAGATTCCCGCCGCCCCCGGTGGGGTGTTGCACGAAACATGGATATGCCCGGCGGCATGGACCATTCTGTTGGTATCCCGCCCAAGAGAGGTTTTCCGATGCTGCAATTGATGACGTTCCCGCCCGGTCTCGACGAGCCCAGCCACAGCCCCTTTTGCGCCAAGGCGATGATTCTCTTGCAACTGGCGGGTGTCGACTGGGAACCGGACTGGCATCCGGACCCGCGCAAGGCGCCGCTGGGCAAGCTGCCCGCGCTGCGCACGCCCGACGGGATCGTGCCCGACAGCACCCTGATCCTGCGTTGGCTGACCGGGCAGGGGGCGGACCTGTTCCCGGGCCTTGGGCTGGAAGAGCGGGCGCGGGCGCATGTACTGATGCGCATGGTCGAAGACACGCTGCGGCAGGGGCTGGTGCATGACCGTTGGGCGCGGGACGACTGCTGGGCCGTGATGGGGCCGGTGTTTTTCGCCACGGTCCCCGCGCCTCTCCGTGGCATCGTCTCGGGGATCATGCGGGGCAGGGTGGTCAAGGGGCTGAAAAGCCACGGTATTGCGCGTTTCTCGGAGGGGGATCGCCTGACCCAGATGGGCGCAGACCTGGACAGTTTGACGGTGCAACTGGGCGAGAAGGACTGGCTGTTCGGGGATCAGCCCACGGCCGCGGATGCCAGCACTCTGCCGGTGCTGAGCATGATCGACCACTTGCCGGTACAGACGCCGCTGCGCGCGAACCTGCGGGGGCGCGACAACCTGATGGGCTATGTCGCGCGGGGGCGGGAGCGGCTCTACGCGGGGTTGCCGCTGACGCTCTAGCCCTTTGAGCGCCGCTGCCGGGTCACCTTGCGCTTGGTCTTGGCATCCTTGGCCTTGGCCTTGGCCTGTTTGCGGCGGGGCGAAGGGCCGGATTTGCCACGGGGGCGGCCCTTGCCGCGCGAAAACCGTCCGCCCTGGCGGCTTTCGTATTCCTCGTCGTCCAGCTCCAGAAGTTCAAACGCGATGCCGCCTGTCACCGGCGCGGCCTCGACCAGTTTCACCCGCGCGCGCATCCCCAGCCCGATGATCCGGCCCGTGTCGCCGCCCATCAGCGTGCCGGCGTCGCGGTCGAAATGGAAATACTCGTTGCCCAGCGTGCCGATGGGCACCAGCCCGTCGGCGCCGGTCTCGTCGAGTTTCACGAAGATCCCGAACTTGGCGATCCCGGAAACGCGGCCTGTGAATTCCGCCCCCAGCCGGTCAGAGAGGTAGGCGGCCAGGTAGCGATCGGTGGTGTCGCGCTCTGCCATCATCGACCGGCGTTCGGTGTCTGATATGTGCTGCGCTGTGGCGTCCAGCCGCTCGATGTCCTCCTGGCTGAGGCCGTCGCCCTCCCACTTGTGGGCGGTGATCAGGGCGCGGTGCACGATCAGGTCGGAATACCGCCGGATGGGCGAGGTGAAATGCGCGTAGTTTTGCAGCGCCAGCCCGAAGTGGCCAAAGTTCTTGGGGCTGTAATAGGCCTGCGTCATCGACCTGAGGGTGGCGAGGTTGATCAGTTCCGCCTCGCCGGTTTTGGCCGCCTGGTGCAACAGCTGGTTGAGGTGGCGGGTTTTGAGCACCTGTCCCTTGGCCAGCGTCAGCCCGGCGGCCTGAGCCGTGTCGCGGAGCGACTCCAGCTTGTCGACGGGCGGTTCCTCGTGGACGCGGAACAACAGCGGCGTGTCCTTGGCGATCAGGGTTTCGGCGGCGGCGACATTGGCCAGTACCATGAATTCCTCGATCAGCTTGTGCGCATCCAGCCGGTCGGCGAAATTGACGGATGTGACCTTGCCGTCCTCGTCCAGCGCGATCTTGCGTTCCGGCAGGTCGAGGTCCAGCGGCTGGCGGCGTTCGCGGGCCGCGCGCAGGGCGGCATAGGCGGCGTAGAGCGGTTTCAGCACCGGCTCCAGCAGCGGTCCGCACTTGTCGTTGGGCTGCCCGTCGATGGCCGCCTGCACCTCCTGGTAGCTGAGCGAGGCAGGCGAGCGCATCAGGGCGCGGTAGAATTTCTGCCCCAGCTTGTTGCCCTCGGCGTCGATGCGGATGCGCGCCGCGATGCAGGCGCGCGGCACGCCCTCGTGCAGCGAACACAGATCGCCGGACAGCCGGTCGGGCAGCATCGGCACCACCCGGTCGGGAAAGTACGAGGAGTTGCCCCGCATCTTGGCCTCGCGGTCGAGCGCCGAGCCGGGGGTGACGTAATGGGCCACGTCGGCAATGGCGACCCAGAGGACATGCCCGCCCTCGTTCTGAGGGTCCTCGTCCGGTTCGGCAAAGACC
The DNA here is from genome assembly GCF_900101505.1 of Antarctobacter albus. Classification (GTDB taxonomy): domain Bacteria; phylum Pseudomonadota; class Alphaproteobacteria; order Rhodobacterales; family Rhodobacteraceae; genus Antarctobacter; species Antarctobacter albus. The sequence goes on along the minus strand of NZ_FMZI01000006.1, from coordinate 120,905 downwards.
GCATCGTCATGGTCGCGGGCATCGGAAGGGTCGATGGTGATCAGCGGCAGCTCGCGCAGGTCGGTCCGGCCCTTGAGGCCGGCGGGCTTCATGCTGTCGGCCTCGGCCAGAACCTGTTCGGGGAAATCGTCGGGAATGCCGTGCTGGTGGATGGCGATCAGCGACACCGCGCGCGGCGCGGTGGGATCGCCCAGCCGCAGCACGATGCGCGCCTTGGGCAGGCCCATGCGGCCCTTGGGCCCGGCCTGTTCCGCCTCGACCAGCTCTCCATCCTGGGCGCCGCCGGTGGCATCGGGCGAGACCGTCCATTCCTTGTCCGAGCCCTTGTCGATGGGCAGGATGCGCCCGCCCTCGGCGCCCTTGCGGAAGATGCCCACCACCTTGCGGGGTGAGGTGCCGATGCGGCGGATCAGGCGGGCCTCGTAGTTGTGATCTGCGTGATGGACCACCTGCAGGCGGGCCAGGATGCGGTCGCCTTCGCCCAGGGCCGGGTCATTGGCGCGGGCGATGATCAGCACGGTGGGTTCGACCCCTTCGCCGTGCCATTCCAGGGGGCGCGCAAAAAGGTCGCCGTTGTCGTCCGGCGCCTTGACCTGCAGCACGCTGACAGGCGGCAGGCGATCCGGGTCGCGATAGGTCTTGTGGCGCTTTTCAAGGTGCCCCTCGTCCTCCAGCTCGCGCAGGATGCGCTTGAGGTCGATCCGGTCAGCCCCCTTTATGCCAAAGGCCTTGGCGATGTCGCGTTTCGAGGTGAGGGTCGGGTTGGCGGAGATCCAGTCGAGGACATCCGCCTTGGTGGGCAGCTTGCTCATGAGGTTGGCGTAGCATGGGCGCGGGGCGGCGTCATGTCGAAACCGGCGGGGTGAGGGGCAACGCGTTTGGGAACGCTTGCCTCAAGCCGCTTCGAAGCGGCGTGTCCCCCTGTCGAGGTCCGTGGCCCGGTCCACATCCGCCAGGACATCGATCCGCGCGACCCGGTGCCCGGCGACCGAGGCTTCGGTGTCGCTCAGCGCGTGTTCGGTGGACCAGCGCACGTCACGGAACAGCCCTTGCGGAAATCGTCGGGCGTTTCGCACACCGACCAGCCAATAGCCGCCGTCCTCGGCCGGGCCAAAGACCACCCCAGCCTTGCCCAGGGCGCGGAAGGCACGCCAGACCGCGGCACGGGTGATGCCGGGAATATCGGCGCCGATCACGCAAACCGGACCGGGGGGCGCGGATCGCATCGCCCGGGCCATGCGGGCGCCAAGATCGCCGGAGCCCTGCGGCAGGCGGGTGAGGTCGTCGGGCCAGCAGCGCGAGGCCATGCCGTCGCGGTCAGGCGAGACCGCCAGCACGATCCGCCAGCGCGGATCGCGCAGGCGCCGCAACAGGCGCGCGCATTGGTGCCGGAACCACCAGGCGGCGGCCACGCTGCCAATGTCCCGCGCCAGCCGGGTCTTGACCCGGCCGGGGCGCGGTTCCTTGACCATGACGATCAGGGTGCGTTGCATGGTGGCGGTCAGGCGAAATAGTCGCGCAGCATCCGGGTGTAGATCGCCTTGAGCTGGTGCACATGGGCGATCTCGACCCGTTCGTCGACCGCGTGCATGGTCTTGCCCACGAGGCCGAATTCCACCACCGGGCAGTGATCCTTGACGAACCGCGCATCCGACGTGCCGCCCGTGGTGGACATCTCTGGCGTGATGTTGGTTTCCACCGCGACCGCGCGCGACACGAGGTCGGACAGCGGTCCCGGCGGTGTGAGAAAGCTCTCACCCGAGATCTTGATCCGGACCTCGGTGGTGGTGTCGAATTCCGCGTCCACCCTTGCGGCCTCTTCGCGCAGCCAGTCGGACAGCGCGGCGCCCGTATGGGTGTCATTGAAGCGGATGTTGACCGTGCCGCGCGTCTGCGCCGGGATCACGTTGGTGGCCGGGTTGCCGGTGTCGATGGTGACGACGGCCAGGGTGGAGGGATCGAAATGTTCCGTGCCCTGGTCCAGTTCATGCGAGGCCAGCCTGTCCATCAGCCGCGCCATCGCGTGCATCGGGTTCACCGCGCGGTGGGGATAGGCGGAATGGCCCTGCTTGCCGGTGACGGTGAAATGGGCATTCATCGAGCCGCGCCGCCCGATCTTCATCATCTGGCCCATGTGGTCGGGGCAGGTGGGTTCGCCGACGATGCAGACGCTCATCTGTTCGTCGTTCTCGGACATCCAGTCGAGCAGGGCGGTGGTGCCGTCCACGGCATCGCCCTCTTCATCGCCGGTGATGGCCAGGATCAGGGCGCCGTCCGGGGGGGTGTCGGTGACATAGTCGATGGCAGCGGCGGCAAAGGCGGCGACGCCGGATTTCATGTCCGTGGCGCCCCGGCCATAGAGGAACCCGTCCTCGATCTCGGCGCCGAAAGGGGCGTGGGTCCAGTCGTCGGGGTTGCCGATGGGCACCACGTCCGTGTGCCCATTGAAGCCGAAGCTGCGGGCGTGGCCCTTGTCGCCCCAGCGGGCAAAGAGATTGCACACCTCGCCGCGATCGACACGGGTGCAGGCAAAGCCCGCGCCTTCCAGCAGGTCCTGCAACAGGACAAGGGCGCCGCCCTCTTCCGGCGTGACAGAGGGGCATTGCACGAGGCGGGCGGTAAGATCGACCGGATCGGTGGTCATCGGCGGCTCCTTGGTGTGACGTGGCACAGGGCTACCCCGCCCTGCGGCGCTTGGCAAATGGCGCGGGACGGGTGAGCGTGCTAGGCCTGTTGCACAGGGGCAAGAGTGGGGCGGCATGGGCTGGATTGCAGTGGCGGATGAGGGCGGTCGCTGGCTGCGGCAGGATTGGGCGGAGAGCCCGGCAGATCGCCTGCTGCCACGCGGAACGCTGATGGTGGAGGTGCCTGTCACCGGGGCCACCCGGCCCGAGCGGCTGGTGACGCTGGAGCGTGAAACGCCCTGGCCGGGGAGCCTGTCCCTGACGGCCCTGCCGGGCGAGGGACTTGCGCTGGTGGTGACGCAGGGCACCCAAGTGGTGCAGGCGGTGCTGCCGCTGGACCTGGACCGGCGCGAGGGCGGCTTGCGGATCACCTATGCCTGGGACAGCCCGGCGCGGCGGGGACGGGTCGCGGCGGAACGCACCGATGGCACGCTGCTGGCGCTCCGAGACATCGCGGCGCCGCCGCCGTTGCTGGCAGCGGATGCACAGGCGCTGGACGGACAGGGGCTGGCGCTGTGCGCGCTCAGCGAGGCGGTCGAGCCGCTGGGGCCGGTGCCGACGCTGGACGCGGCAACGCAGGTCGAGACACCGCAGGGCGCGCGGTCGGTGGCCGATCTGCGCTGTGGCGACACGGTATTGACGCGGAGCGGGGCGGTGGTGCCGGTGCTGGCGCCGCTGGAGCGCCGCGTTCCGGCGCGCGGATCGTTCCGCCCGGTGCGCCTGCGGGCGCCCTATTTCGGGCTGCGCGCGGACCTGGTGGTGGCGCCGGGGCAAAGCCTGGTCGTCTCCGGCACGGACGTCGCCTATCTTTTCGGCTGCGAGGCGGTGCTGGTGCCCGCCTCGGCGCTGGTGAACGGTCGCGCGGCGGTCTTCGAGGACACCGGGCCATTGGTGACATGGCACCAGCTGCTGCTGCCGGGGCACGAGGCGCTGGTGTCCGAAGGCGCCGGGATCGAGAGCCTTTACGTCGGACGACTGCGGCGCCGCCGCGAGATCCTGCGCGAAACCCTGCTGGCAGAGGTGCCGCCGGGGCTGATGCCGGAACATGGTGGCCGTTCGCTGAAAGCGCTGGCGCCCTTCGAGGCGATCACCCTGGCCGAGACCCGCGCCGCCTGACGATCAGTCGAAGAAGGGCGAGACCTGCGCCACGATCACCGCATTTTCTGCCAGCGCGCGATCCATCAGGGTCGCTTCGTCGTCGTCGATCTCGTGGCCCTGTGCCTCGCGTTCCTCGCGGGTGCCGTAGCCGGTGACATCCAGAGGCGCCATGTCGGCCTGTTTCAGGATGGCGACGGTTTCGCGCACGGCCTCTGCCTCGTCCACGCCGGAGGCGTAGCACATCAGGCCCGCGCCGGTTGCCTTGTCGGGCAGGCCATCGCCGGACTTGCGGCCGACCTCGACCAGCAGGGTGTAGACCTGTTGCGGTTTCTTGCCCGGCATATCCGCGCTCCTTCGTGGCATTACGCGCCGTGGGATGTGCCTTTGCGGGCGGGCTGTCAAGCCGGGGCCTGTGGCATTCCGGTCACGGCAGTGCGGGGCGTCGGGAAAACCTCACTTGGCCCGAATCGCGGGGTGGCGGTATCAGGGCGCATCCGAAACACCTCGACGGAAAGGAGGGCGCCTATGACAATCGAAAAGCTAGCCGCCCTCGCGGGCCCCATCCTTTAAGACCCGACTGCCCCCGTGCGGGGCTGATTTTCCAAGAGCGGCGCGTGATGCGCCGATGGTTTCATGGACAGTTTCCTGACAGATATGCTCACCCGCGCGGTGGGCAGCGATTTCTTTGCCGGTGGCCTTGCGCTGGGCGTCTTCGGGGCCGCGATCGGCATCCTGCGCATGGTCTATGGCATGGCCCGCGCGCAGGCGCGGCGCCGCTGGGCGGTGTCACTGACCGTCGACAACCGGTCCGAGGCCTACCGGCATCTCTATGTCTGGCTGGACCGCAAGGGTGTGCTTCGGCGCATCCGGCAGGTGCAGGCCACAGGTGTCCGCGCGGGCCGGGCCGAGATCTTTGCCCCCGCCGAGGGGCGCCACTGGTTCCTGCATGGCGGGCGGCTGTGTTCCTTTGAGCGGTCCCTGCGGGAAAAGACCCGTGTCGGCGGCGACGGCGGCCCGATGGAGGTGCTGACCGTGACCATGCTGTTCGGCCGGTCCGAGGTGCTGCGGAGCTGGGTCGACGATGGCGCCGCGATCTGCGCCGCCGAGGAAGAGCGTGCGCCGATCCTGCACGTCCTGCGGGGCGACTGGTGGGACCATGTCTGCGAGATGCCGCGCCGCGCGCTGGACACGATCCTGGCCGAGGACGACCGGATCGAGCGGCTGCGCGACGACATGGCCTGGTTCTACGGCAACGAGGATTGGTACCGGACGCGGGGCGTGCCCTGGCGGCGGGGCTACCTGCTGTACGGGCCGCCGGGCACCGGCAAGTCGAGCGTGATCCGCGCGCTGGCCAGCGACCTGGGCAAGGACCTGGCCAGTGTCAGCCTGGCGAGTCCCGGCCTGACGGACGAGGACCTGCGCAGTGGGCTGGCCTCGGCCCCCAAGGGCGCCTTCCTGGTGCTGGAGGACATCGACGCCAGCTTTGCCGGGCGTGGTCAGGGAGAGGCCCGGTCGGGCATCAGCTTTTCCGGTCTGCTCAATGCCATCGACGGGGTGGCGGCGCAGGAGGGGCGGGTTCTGGTCATGACCACCAACCACCCCGAGCGGCTGGACCCGGCGCTGATCCGTCCGGGACGGGCGGATGTGCATCTGGAACTCGGGCCGGTTCCGGCATCGGTCGCGGCGGACCTGTTCCGCCGGTTCTTCCCGGGGGAAGAGGCGCTGGCAAGGCGGTTCGCCGAGGCACTGGGGCCGCGCCGGGTGACACCGGCGGCATTGCAGGGCTGGCTGCTCAGCCATGCGCAGGACCCGGTGGCGGCCTCATCGGCAGAGGGATTGGTGGCCGGGGCCGAGGCCGTGGCGGCGGAGTAAGGGCAGGGGCGCGGGATGCGCCCTTGCCCCCCTGGAGATTGGATCGTGGAACCTGGCCGCACCCAGGGTCCAGAACTGAAAGCCTCGCCGGGATATGACGTCTCAGCCGCCGACCACCGCGAGGGCCACAGCCCCGCCGTAGATCAGGATCAGCAGAAGGCTCTCCAACCCGATCTGCGCGGGGCCGTGGCGTTGCCGCAGGATCAGCCCGGCCAAGAGGACGGCGGTCATCATCTGCCCCGTCACCAGCCAGTATAGGTCTTGCGTCCCCACCGCGTGATAGAGCGACCCCTCGCGGTAGGCGGTATCGGCGAAGACCAGGAACAGGGTGTCGAAGGTGTTGCCGCCGATGATCCCGCCAAGCGCCAGTTGCAGCGCCCCGCGCCGGGTGGCGGCCAGCGTCGTCACCAGTTCCGGCATCGAGGTGACGACAGCGGTGACCAGCGCGCCCACCAGCGTCGAGCCCATACCGAAGCGCGCGATCAGCGTCCCGCCGACCTGGCTGATGACCCAGCCGCAGAGGCCCAGGACCGCCACCAGCGCGGCGAATCCCAGCGCCGGTTTCAGGGCCGAGCGGTGCGGTTCGCTGCTGTCCTCTGGCGTATCGGTGCGGGTTTCGGGGGTCTGGACCGGCTGCCACATGGGTTCATCGCGCAGGCGTGCCGTCAGGTGCAACCCGCCGAGGTAGACCATGACCAGCAGGGGCGAGGCCGGGTGAATGCCCCAGAAGCTGATATTCGGTCCTGCGATTGCGGCCAGCGGCAGGCAGAGCAGCAGGATCAGCAGCACCGACTGGAACAGGTTGGCCGGCTCTGCGGCGGCATGTTCGAGATTGGCCTTGCGATAGGTCAGGTCGGCCAGCGCAAGGAACAGCGTCTGGGCGGCGATCCCGCCCACGGCGTTGGAAAAGGCGAAAGAGGCATCGCCGGAGGCCGCGGCGTTGATCGAGACGATGGTGCCTGCCAGCGAGGTGGCCGCGCCCAGGAGAACCGCGCCGACCAGCGCCTCGCCCATGCGGGTGCGGTCGGCCAGGATGTCGGCCAGGTCGGTGGCGCGGATGGCGGTGATCACGAGGACCGCCGCCGAACCGGCAAAGACCGCCAGCAGCGGCAGGAGAGAGAGGCTGGCGATCATGCCGGGCGGGGGAGGCGCGTGTCGGTCATGCGTCTTGAACCCGCCCGGCTGTCAGTGGTTCCGCGATCAGTCGCGGAGAAGTTCGTTGATGCCGGTCTTGGAGCGGGTCCGCTCGTCGACGCGCTTCACGATCACGGCGCAATAGAGGTTCAGGTTGTTCTTGGTCGGCATCGAGCCTGCAACCACCACCGAGTAAGGCGGCACCTCACCCATGAAGACCTCACCGGTTTCACGGTCGACGATCTTGGTGGACTGGCCGATGAAGACACCCATGCCCAGGACCGAGCCTTCGCGGACGATGCAGCCTTCGACCACTTCGGAGCGGGCGCCGATAAAGCAGTTGTCCTCGATGATGGTGGGGCCGGCCTGCATCGGTTCCAGCACGCCGCCGATACCGACGCCGCCCGACAGGTGCACGTTCTTGCCGATCTGCGCACAGGAGCCGACGGTGGCCCAGGTGTCGACCATCGTGCCCTCGTCGACATAGGCGCCGAGGTTCACGAAAGAGGGCATCAGCACCACGCCGGGCGCGATGAAGGCGGATTTGCGGACGATGGCATTGGGGACGGCGCGGAAGCCGCCGGCTTTCCATTCATTGTCGCCCCAGCCCTTGAACTTGCTGTCGACCTTGTCCCACCAGTGGCCGCCCTGCGGGCCGCCGTCCTGCTGTTCCATGTCCTTGAGGCGGAAGCCCAGCAGCACGGCCTTCTTGGCCCACTGGTTGACGTGCCAGTCGCCGTTGTCCTGGCGTTCGGCTACGCGGAGCTTGCCGCTGTCGAGCGCGTTCAGCGTGTCCTCGATCGCCTCGCGCGTTTCGCCGCCGGTCGAGGGCGTGATCTCGGCGCGGTTTTCCCAGGCGGCTTCGATGGCCGTTTCAAGTTGTGCGTTGGACATGCGGTCCTCTCCCCACGAAATATTGTTCCGAAGCCCTATAGCGGCCTTGCCCGGGTGGGACAATCCTATCCGCTGCCCCAGGGGCAGGCAGGTTTCCGGCGCAGTCAGCCCAGCGGGTCGGGCGCGATGTTGCCGCCGCAGACCAGCACTGCCACCCGTTCGCCTGGTTCGGGCACATAGGCGCCGCAGCGCAGGGCGGCGAGGGCCGTGGCACCTGCCGGTTCCACCAGCAGGCGGTGCGCCTGCCAGAGCGCGGCTTGCGCGTCGAGGATGGCGGCGTCGGGGACGGTGACGACCGGCGTGTCGAACTGCTGTGCGAGGCCAAAGCAGATGTCGCCGATGCGCCGCGCCCCCAGCGCGTTGGCCGCGACACCGGACACCGCCACGTCCACGGGCTTGCCCGCCGCCCGCGCGGCCTCCAGCGCGTTGCAGGGCACGGGTTCGACGGCGACGATCTTGCGCGCGCCTTGTGCCCAGGCCAGCGCGCCGGCGATCAGCCCGCCGCCGCCTACGGCGATCAGAACCGTGTCGGCGTCCAGCCCCTGCGCCTCCCACTCGCGCAGCAGGGTGCCCTGGCCCGCCACGGTCAGCGGCGCGTCATAGGCGTGGATCTGCATGGCGCCCTGTTCGTCCTCGTAACGGCGGGCCATGTCCAGCGCGTCGGCGTATTCGCCCGGCACCACGGTCAGCTCGGCCCCGGTGCGTTCGATAAGCGCGATCTTGGCGGGCCCTGCGATTTCCGGGACGAAGATGCCTGCCCGATGACCCAGCCGCTGCGCGGCAAAGGCCACAGCAGCACCGTGGTTGCCGCCCGAGGCCGCCACCACGCCACCCGCCGGCACATCCGAGGCGCGCAGGGTGTTGAAGGCCCCGCGCGCCTTGAAGCTGCCGGTGTGCTGGCACTGTTCCAGTTTCAGGCCGATGTCGCGGTCCCACAGGGCGTCGCTGTGCATGACCGGGGTCCGGACCGTGTAGCCCGCGATCCTGCCGGCGGCGTTTTCGATTTCCGATGTCCAGTCCATGTGCGGTCTCCTGCGGCAGGGGGCGCCGCCGGGCCGCGGGGGCACGCGGCAACTGGCGCTTCGGTCCGGCAGGCTATAGTCCTGAGAAGAGGCGAACAAGGAGCCGCGACATGAAAGAAGACCGCCGCAGCCCGCTGCGCGACGCCAACCTCGACCGGAGCACGGCCGAGCACGTCCCGCAGACCCCGCAGACGCAATCGCCCAGCTATCGGCTGGCCTTTGCGGACGTGGATTTCATGGGCCAGGAGGAATTGCGCCCGGTGCGTCTGCAGCTGGAACTGCTGAAGTTCGAGATGCTGATGGACCAGTACCAGATCGACTCGACCGTGGTGCTGTTCGGCGGGGCGCGCATCCCCGCGCCCGCGGACAAGGACAATGCGCGGACGCAGACACTGGCCGACCTGTCCCGCTTTTACGACGAGGCGCGCGAGTTTGCCCGGCTGATGACGCGCAAGTCCAAGGAGACGGGCAACCGCGAATACGTCGTCTGCACCGGCGGCGGGCCGGGCGTGATGGAGGCGGGCAACCTGGGCGCGCATGAAGAGGGGGGCGTTTCGGTCGGCCTGAACATCGTGTTGCCGCACGAGCAGGCGCCGAACCCCTATGTCACGCCGGAGCTGGCCTTCAACTTTCACTACTTCGCCATCCGCAAGATGCATTTCCTGATGCGGGCCAAGGCGATCTGCGTCTTTCCCGGCGGGTTCGGCACGCTGGACGAGCTGTTCGAGACGCTGACCCTGATCCAGACGGGGCGCATGCAGCGGGTGCCGATGCTGCTGTTCGGGCGCGCGTTCTGGGAGCGGATCATCAACTGGGATGCGCTGGCCGACGCGGGCACGATCAGCCGCGAGGACCTGGACCTGTTCCGCTATGTCGAGAATGCGGCCGAAGCGATGGAGATCGTCGAGACCTGGGGACCGCTGGACGCGCGGACGGACATTCCGGACCGCTAAGGCAAAGTCCACGGGGCGGGCCTGACGGCCCGTCCCGAACCGGTCAGACCGACTGCGCGGCCTCGTCCAGCTCTGCCTGTTCCACCCAGCGCAGGATGACGGCGCGGGCGGCGGACTCGTCGTAGGCCTCGATGGCCAGGCGCAGGTCCTTGAGCGCGGTGGCCATCTCGAATTCCGAGAGAAAGCTTTCCTGGGCGCGCAGGATCTTGGTGTGCGGCGTTGTCAGCATGTCGGGCGAGATCAGCAGTTCTTCGTGCAGTTTCTCACCCGGGCGCAGGCCGGTGATCTTGATTTCGATGTCGCCGTCCGGATTGTCATTGTCGCGGACAGAGAACCCCGCGCCCTCGATCATCTGGCGGGCCAGTTTGCGGATCGGGACCGGATCGCCCATGTCCAGCACAAAGACGTCACCGCCGCGGGCGAAGGACCCGGCCAGCAGGACCAGGCGCGCGGCCTCGGAGATCGTCATGAAATAGCGCGTCACCTGCGGATCGGTCAGCGTGACGGGACCGCCGCGTGCGATCTGTTCCTCGAACAGCGGGATGACCGACCCGGACGAGCCCAGCACGTTGCCGAAGCGCACCATCGAGAAGCGCGTGCCGGGGGTGCGGGCGGCGAGATCCTGGATCACCAGTTCGGCCAGGCGTTTGGACGCGCCCATGACATTGGTCGGGCGCACGGCCTTGTCGGTCGATACCAGGATGAACCGGTCGACCCCGGCGGCGCGCGATGCCTCTGCCAGAACCTTGGTGCCCAGCACGTTGTTGCGCAGGCCCGCCATGACGTTCTTTTCCACCAGCGGCAGATGCTTGTAGGCGGCGGCGTGCAGAACGACGTCGATGTCGTGTTCGATCAGGACGTCGCGCATCAGCTGTTCGTCCAGCACCGAGGCCAGAACGGGCACGATGTGCAGCCCGTCACCGATGTCACGCAGTTCCTTGTCGATGTTGTAGAGCGCCAGTTCCGAGTGATCGACCAGCACCACGCAGGCCGGTTTGCAGGCGATCAGCTGGCGGCAGAGTTCCGACCCGATGGACCCGCCCGCGCCGGAGACGAGGATGCGGCGGCCGGAATAGACGTGGCTGACGCCGGGCAGCTCGCTTTCCAGGCGGCTGCGCCCCAGAAGGTCCTGGATCGAGACCGGGCTGACCTGCTTGCGGATCTCGCCCTCGCCGACCATCGCGGCAAAGGAGGGCAGGGCGTGCACCTCGCAGCCGATGTGGCGCAGTTTATGCGCAATCCGGGCGATCGCGGGCTGGCTGATCGAGGGCATGGCCAGCACGACACGGTCGATGTCCTTGTCCAGCACCAGTTTCTTGAGGCTGGAGGGCGCGTGCACGCGCAGGCCCGAGACCATGAGGCTTTGCAGGGTCGGGTTGTCGTCGATGAAGGCGACCGGCAGGATCGCCTCGTCATGGCGGAGGGCCGCAACCAGCTGTTGCCCGGTCTGCCCGGCGCCGTAGATCAGCACCCGCATCCGGTCCTTGCCGTGACGGTAGACATGCAGGGTGAACTGGCGCAGGGCGATGCGCCATGTGGCTGACATGACCAGCAACAGCAGGCCGAAGATGACGAAGGCGCCCAGCGGCAGGCCGGTGCCCATCGCCGCGTTCAGGGCCAGGCCCAGCGCGGCCAGCAGGCCGGCATAGGTGGCGGTGCGGATGACTCCGCGCATTTCATAGGCATTCAGCGTGATCCGCGTCAGCCCCAGCCACCAGCCCAGGCCAACGGCCGTGACGTTGAGGATCAGCACCAATGGCAAGAGGGCTGAGACGGTCGTGCTGTCGGGGGTGACGGTTGCGGCCAGGACCAGGGCGGCGAACATGGCAAGCGGGACGACAATGGCATCCATCAGGATGAAGAGCGCCTGTTTCTGCGCCCGGGACAATGCCGTCACGATCTTGTAGAACATTCAGCCCTGTCCCTCGCTTATGGCCGTGCGAAGCTTATACCCAAGCTCAGACCCGAAATCGACGTGTGTCGAAGTGGGCCAGTTCGCCTGATGCGAGTGCTCCGTTTTTTCAACTCTTAGGTTACTGAACACCAAACAGGCAAGCTGCTTATTTCTGCAGTTGCGAGTACCGGCGGATTATCACTTGTCCCACATGCCGAATTTTTGGGCGCGTTCCGGTGGATCAGGTGGCCCTTTGCGCGCTTCTGAAGCGTTTGTGACGCCGATGGGGGCTTTCGCCCATGCTGCACCTGCGATAAGTACCGCGCCAGTCCGCCGGCGGGGCATTCCGCCTGCTTCCGGCGGCGCAGATCCAGAGGAGGGCCAGATGGGCTACCGTATTGTCGTCGTAGGCGCCACGGGCAACGTGGGCCGCGAGATGCTCAACATCCTCGCCGAACGGGCGTTCCCCGTCGACGAGATTGCCGTGCTTGCGTCGCGAAAATCGCTGGGCACCGAGGTGAGCTTTGGCGACAAGACCCTCAAGACCCAGGACCTTGCCACCTTCGACTTCACCGGCTGGGACATGGCGCTGTTCGCCGTGGGTTCGGGGCCGACCAAGGAATTCGCCCCCAAGGCCGCGGCCGCGGGCTGCGTGGTGATCGACAACTCGTCGCTCTACCGCTACGACCCGGACGTGCCGCTGATCGTGCCCGAGGTGAATGCCGACGCGGTCATGGGCTATACCAAGAAGAACATCATCGCGAACCCGAACTGCTCGACCGCGCAGATGGTCGTGGCGCTGAAGCCGCTGCATGACCGCGCCAAGATCAAGCGCGTCGTCGTGTCGACCTACCAGTCGGTCTCCGGCGCCGGCAAGGAAGGCATGGACGAGCTGTGGGACCAGACCAAGGCGGTCTACAACCCGACAGACGAGGTCGCGCCGAAGAAGTTCCAGAAGCAGATCGCCTTCAACGTCATTCCGCATATCGACGTCTTCATGGAAGACGGTTCGACCAAGGAAGAGTGGAAGATGGTCGCCGAGACCAAGAAGATCGTCGATCCGTCGATCAAGGTCACGGCCACCTGCGTGCGCGTTCCGGTCTTTGTCGGCCACGCCGAGTCGATCAACCTGGAGTTCGAGGACTACCTCGACGAGGACGAGGCGCGCGACATCCTGCGCGAGGCGCCCGGCATCATGGTGATCGACAAGCGCGAGGACGGTGGTTACGTCACGCCGGTCGAATGCGTGGGCGATTTCGCCACCTTCATCAGCCGCATCCGCCAGGACTCGACCATCGACAACGGTCTGAACCTGTGGTGCGTCAGCGACAACCTGCGCAAGGGCGCGGCGCTGAATGCGGTGCAGATCGCCGAGGTGCTGGGCCAGAAGGCGCTCAAGAAAGGGTGATTTGAGGCGCCGCGCGACGGCGCGGCGGCACCTCCGGCGGAGGTTTCCCAGGTCACGGGCCGCGTTCCGGCCATAGGCATCAACAGAACCCGCGCCACGTGCGCGGGTTCTTTCGTATCCGGGGCTATCCCGCGGGCCGCAGAGCGTCCCGTTCCGTGGCGTGTGCCGTGTCCGGTATCCAGCTGTTGGCATGGGCGGGGAAGGCGCGCCCGAACCTCCTGGCCAGTGCCTCGGCGCATTGGTCCAGAGCCGCAAGCGTACAGATCCGCTGCCCTCCCGGTTGGTGGTATAGCACGAGCCCCTCCACCGATTGGCGCAGGCGGTAGCCCTTGAGCAGCAGCCGGCCCTGGAGTTCGGGCCAACTGCGCGCCCTGGCGAAATCCGGTGACAGCCTGTCCCGAAGGCACGCGGCCAACGCGGGACCGGGGGCGGCCCTGTGTGCGGCCGCGTCCCGGACCGTGCGGGTCAATGCCTTTTGCAGGAGGTGATCCAACGTCGTGCCCTGCCGGGCCGACAGGCGGGTCGCCGCATCGTGCAGGGGACGCGGCAGGCGCAGGGTGATTTCCGTCTCTTCCATGCTGTTACCGTGCCGCACGCATGGTTAACGCCCGGTTTTCCTTTCGTGTCGAATTCTGGGCGGGCGGCCGGAGTTGCCCAAGTTTTGCCGCAATTCGGTGCCACGCTTTCTGGATCGGCAAGGAGACGTAGGATGTTTCACACTGCCATACCGCAGGCCAATTGGCCGAATGCCCCCCGGACATCCGGCCTGCCCAGGCCTCTGGACAGTGAGGCCCTGTCGCTGCTGCGATTGTTCCTGACGCCGATCCTGGAACGCGCCGCCAGTTGGCAGGCCCTTCATGAACAGCTCTGCGCCAAGGGGTTCCGGCTGGTCTTTCGCCGGGGCCACATGGTCATCCTGAACGACACCGGCGAGGGGCTTTGCACCGGCAGCGACCTGGGTGTCCCCCTGGCCACCATTTCGGCCCGGATCGGGCGGCCCTGCGTTCGCGCGCATCGGACCGGACAGACCGGCGAACTGGATCTGCCGCGCGCTGCGGCCCGTGCGGCCCGCGCCTAAAGGGCGGAAACGAAAAGGCCCGGACACAGCCGGGCCAAAAGACGGTTTGTGTGAGGCCGGCGTCAGACCGGGACGAACTGGCCGGACTTGCCGTCGAGGTTCTGCAACTCGCCGCTGCCGATATCGACCCAGAGACCGTGAAGACCCAGCTTGCCCGCCTCGACCGCCTCGCGCACGAAGGGGAAGGTCATCAGGTTGCGCAGCGACACGGAAACGGCCTCGCGTTCCAGGGCGTGCGGCATGTCCGCGTCGCCCTTCACCGCCTCGTATCCGGGGCGCAGGATGTCCATCCAGCGGCCGACGAAGCTGCCGGTTTCCTCCAGTTCGGGGGCGCGGCCTTCGCACATGTCCAGACATCCCTGCACACCGCCACAGCTGGAATGTCCCAGCACGATCAGATGCGCGACCTTGAGCGCCATGACCGCGTATTCCACGGCCGCCGAGGTGCCGTGGTGCTGGCCATCGGGTTCGTAGACGGGCACCAGGTTGGCGATGTTGCGGTGAATGAAGAACTCGCCCTGATCCGCGCCGAAGATCGACGTCACGTGGACTCGCGAATCGCAGCAGGAAATCACCATCGCCCGCGGCCGCTGGCCTTCATCGGCAAGACGGCGGTACCAGGCACTGTTTTCAGCGTGCGTGGTGGCTTTCCAGCCATGATAGCGCTGCAGTAGAAATCCGGGCAGGGGGCGAGCGAATTCCATGAAATCCTCCGGTCGTCGCAAGGGTTCGGTCCAACTACGATGAATTCACGGGAAATTCGAGCGAAAACACGTCTCTGGAATAACCTTTTGAGAACCCCGCCGAGGGCATGTTGCGCCCTGCGTGGGGCACTTGAATGGGGTGAGATGTGAAAGAGGTTACCTATCTGGCACCGGCGGAACGACCCGCCGTTGATCCGGCGCAGATCGAGACGCTGTGCACCGATCTGGGCAGACCGGCGGCCGAAGACGTGGTTTGCCGCGCGATGGAGGAACTGGCACAGCGTATGTGCCTTATCCAGACCCAGGCCCTGAAAGGGCCGCGCGAGGACATGCACAAGGGGCTGCGCGCCCTTGCGGCGATTGCCGACCAGATCGGCCTGTGTTCGCTGAGCGAGGTGGCCCATGATGTCATGGCCTGTATCGAGCTGGGCGACGCGGTGGCCGAAGCGGCGACATTGGCCCGGCTGGCGCGGGTGGGCGAACGCTCGTTGACCGAGCTCTGGGATCTCAACGAGTTCACCGTCTGAACGGGTCGTGAAATCCGCTTGCGGCGGGCGGCGCAGGCAATAGGCTGGCGGCACCTTGTTACAGGAGCCTCCATGCCCGTGTCCTTTGCCACGCCCGATACTTCCCCCCTGCCGCTCTACGTGATCGAAGCCGATGCCTTGGCCGCCTGGCTGGACGGGCAGGACGCACCGACACGCGCCTGGGTCGAGGCCAGCGGCTTTGCCGGCGGGCTGGGCACGGCGCTGATGCTGCCGGGGCCGGATGGCACGCCGGTGGGGGCGCTTGCGGGCTACGGCAGTTCCGACGCGCGCGCGCGCCATCGGTTCCCGCTGGCCGGTGCGATCCCGGGGCTGGCGCCGGGGAGTTACCGGATTGCCTCCGGCCTGCCGCCGGAATGCGCGGCGACCGAGGCGCTGGGCTGGCTGCTGTCGGGGTATTCCTACGGTCGCTACCGCGAACAGGGGGGGCGCGAACGGACGCTTGTCGCGCCCGAGGGCATCGACCCCCGCCGGATCGAGATCCTGGCAGAGGCCGAGACGCTGACCCGCGATCTGGTGAACACGCCGGCCTCGGACATGGGGCCGGAGGCGCTGGAGGCCGAGGTGCGGGCGCTGGCAGGCCGGTTCAGTGCCGAGGTCGCGGTCATCGCAGGCGACGACCTGCTGTCGGAAAAGACATATTTCCCGATGATCCACGCGGTAGGCCGCGCCGCCGGGCAGGTGCCGCGGCTGATCGACATGCGCTGGGGCCGTTCGGGGCCTATGCTGACGCTGGTCGGCAAGGGGGTCTGTTTCGACACCGGGGGGCTGAACCTGAAACCCGGCGGTTCGATGGGGCTGATGAAAAAGGACATGGGCGGTGCGGCCAATACCATCGGGCTGGCGCAGGCGATCATGGCGCTGGACCTGCGGCTGCGGCTGCGGCTGCTGATCCCGGCGGTGGAAAACAGCGTATCCGGCCACAGCTTCCGCCCCGGCGACATCCTGCAGTCACGCAAGGGGCTGACGGTCGAGATCAACAATACCGACGCCGAGGGGCGGTTGGTGCTGGCAGATGCACTGGCCTATGGCGACGAGGAAACGCCGGACCTGATGATCTCGATGGCGACGCTGACCGGGGCGGCCCGCGTGGCCGTGGGGCCGGACCTGGCGCCTTTCTACACCGATGCCGAGGATTTTGCCGGCGCGCTGGCGGGTGCTGCCCCCGGTGCCGCAGACCCGGTCTGGCGGTTGCCCTTCCACGCGCCCTACGAGGCAATGATCGAACCGGGCATCGCCGACCTCGACAACGCGCCGTCGGGCGGCTTTGCCGGCTCGATCACCGCCGCGCTGTTCCTGCGCCGCTTCACCGGGCAGGCCGCACGCTACGCGCATTTCGACATTTATTCCTGGCAGCCCAAGCCCGAACCGGGCCGTGCCAAGGGCGGGCTGATGCAGGGCCCGCGGGCGATCCTCGATGCGCTGCCGCAGGTTCTGAACCTCTGATGGACCGCCGCCTGACGCCCTTCAATGGCCGGGTGGCCCATGTCTCGCTGACAGGGCAAGTCGAGGCGGACCGTTTCGTCGAGGGCGAGCGGCACCGGATCGCTGCCCCCATCGCGGACCTGCTGACAAAACCCAAGGGCGCCCGCGACCGGCAGTTGCTGCGCGGCGCGCCGTTTCAGGTTCTGGAACTGGCAGACGGCTGGGCCTACGGGTTCGCGGAACGGGACGGCTACGTGGGCTGGGTCGCGGCCAGCGATCTGGTCGGGATACCCAAGGAACCCGAGACCCACCGTATCGCCAGCGCTCGGAGCTATGGCAAAACCACCCCAGGTCTCAAGCAGATGGGGCAAATCACGCCACTGTCACTGGGAACCCGACTGGCCGTTATCGAAGAAATCGACGGCTGGGCGCGGGTCGCCTGGGCTCGGGGGGCCACCCCGCGTGATCTGTACATCCCGGGCCAACACCTTGCGCCTGTCGACCATCCAGAGGCCGATCCCGTCGCCGTGGCCGAACGGCTCCTCAACACCCCCTATCTCTGGGGAGGCAACAGCGCCTTGGGCATCGACTGTTCAGGCCTCGTCCAGATCGCGCTGCACGCCTGCGGGCAAGACTGCCCCGGCGACAGCGACATGCAAGAGGCACTGGGCCGGGCCCTGCCCCCCGGCACGCCTCCCGAACGCGGCGACCTGATGTTCTGGAAGGGCCATGTGGCCTGGGTCGCGGACCCCGACACGCTGATCCATGCCAATGCCTACCACATGGCCGTCGCCTACGAGCCGATCAAAGAGGCCATATCCCGCATCCGGCAACAGGGAGATGGCCCCGTCACCCGCCACGCCCGCTTGACCGCCTGAGTACGCCCCTGTCTTCTTCTTGGTGAAAATACTCCCGGGGAGCGCGAGGGGCTGGCCCCTCGCCCCCGCAACGACTGGAGCCTGCAATGTCCGACCCGTTCTTTCACCCCGTCTCCGGTTTCGACCTGCCGCGCTTTGCCGGGGTGCCGACCTTCATGCGCCTGCCACACCTGACGCCGGACCACCCGCGGTTCAAGGATGTGCAGATCGGCCTTGTCGGCGTGCCCTGGGACAGTGGCACCACCAACCGTCCCGGGCCGCGTCACGGCCCGCGTCAGTTGCGCGATGCCTCGACCATGATCCGGGCCCAGCACGCGGCGAACGGCGTGCGCCCCTTCGAGGCAGCCAATTGCGCCGATCTTGGCGATGTCGGGCCGAACCCGGCGGACATCCCCGACAGCATGGCGCGCATCACCGCCTTTTACACGCAGCTGCGGCAGGCGGGCATTCGGCCGCTGACGGCGGGTGGCGACCACCTGACCTCGCTTCCGGTCCTGCGGGCGCTGGCCAAGGACGGTCCGCTGGGCATGGTGCATTTCGACAGCCACACGGATCTCTTCCACAGTTATTTCGGGGGCACGATGTACACGCATGGCACGCCCTTCCGCCGGGCCGTCGAAGAGGGATTGCTGGATCCGAAACGGGTCATCCAGATCGGCATTCGCGGCACGATGTACGATTCCGAGGACCGCGATTTCGCCGCCGCGAACGGCATCCGCATCGTCCCGATCGAGGAGTTCTTTGCCCGTGGCGTGGCCGAGGTCATGGAAGAGGCGCGCGCAACCGTGGGCAGCGCGCCCTGTTACGTCAGCTACGACATCGACTTTGTCGATCCGACCTTTGCGCCCGGGACCGGCACGCCGGAAGTGGGCGGCCCCAACAGTTACCAGGCGTTGCAGGTTTGCCGAGAACTGGAAGGGCTGGACATCGTAGGCGCGGACCTGGTCGAGGTCTCTCCGCCCTTCGATCAATCCGGCGGAACCGCCTTCCTGGGCGTGTCGATCATGTTCGAACTGCTTTGCGCCATGCTGGCCAAGTGACGGCTTGGGGCAGGGCGGTGCCCTGCCTGTCCCTAGTCGACCGGGCGGATCAGCTTGCGTTCCAGCACCCGCAGCACGGTCTTGAGGTCGTGGCCACGTTTCAGGACCTGCCCCTCCATCCCGTAGACCGCGTATTCGCCCTGTTTATTGCGCAGCTTCGGGCGTTTCTCGATCCGGTAAAGCGGGTGTTCGGCGGTGCGGCGAAAAACCGAGAAGACAGCCACCTCTCGCAGGCTGGAAATCCCGTAGTCGCGCCATTCGCCGGCGGCGACCATGCGTCCATAGAGCGATAGGATGACGTTGAGCTCGGGCCGCTGAAAGGCGACCACCTCATGCGCGGACCCTTGGCCGGGGAAGGGCGTCAAGCTGTTCATACCCTCAGAGTTGCGCCCTTCCGGCAATAAATCAAGGGGGTGGATGGAGGTTCAGAAATTACTTGACCGAGCGGTCGGTTTTGGGCAGTGTCGCGCCACCGAGGGAGGAGCGAGATGACACCGCAGCAACGCGCCGAGCGTGCGGCCGAGGCCATGTATGCCAAGGATACCGCCGCGCAGGAGATGAAGATGCAGGTCGAGGCGGTGGGTCCCGGTCGGGCCGTGCTGTCGATGGAGGTTCAGCCAGCGCATCTGAACGGCCACCGCATCTGTCATGGCGGGATCATCTTTACCCTGGCCGACACCGCTTTTGCCTATGCCTGCAACAGCTACAACACCCTGACCGTCGCGCAGGAAAACCAGATCACCTTCCTGGCGCCGGGCCAGCTGGGCGAACGGTTGACCGCCACTGCCGAGGAACAGGCGCTGGCCGGCCGGTCCGGCGTCTACGACGTGACCGTGACCGGCGGGGATGGTCGCAAGGTGGCGCTGATGCGCGGCCTGTCGCGCACCGTGAAGGGCCAGCATTTCCCCGAAGACGAATTGACCCAGGAAGATCGCGCCTGACGCGCCAGCACTGCCGGAGGAGACCCGATGGAAGACCTCACCCCGTCCAAGGACAGCCTTGACCCGATCGAGATCGCCTCGCGCGATGAGATTTCCGCCCTGCAGTTGCAGCGGATGAAATGGTCGCTGCGCCATGCCTATGACAACGTGCCGTTCTACAAGCAGAGCTTTGACGCGGCGGGCGTGCACCCGGATGACCTGACCTCGCTGGCGGACCTGGCCAAGTTCCCCTTCACGGTCAAGACCGACCTGCGCGACAACTATCCGTTCGGCATGTTCGCCGTCCCGCGCGAAAAGGTGCGGCGCATCCATGCGTCGTCCGGCACCACGGGTCAGCCGACGGTCGTGGGCTATACCGACAACGACCTGGATGCCTGGGGGACGGTGGTCGCGCGCAGCCTGCGGGCGGCGGGGCTGAAGCCCGGCGACGTGCTGCACAATGCCTATGGCTACGGGCTGTTCACCGGCGGTCTTGGCATCCACCTGGGCGCCGACAAGCTGGGCCTGTCCACGGTCCCGATTTCCGGCGGCATGACCCAGCGCCAAGTGCGCCTGATCGAGGATTTCCAGGCCACGGGAATCACGGTCACGCCCTCTTACGCGCTGTCGATCATCGACGAATATGCCGCGCAGGGCCGCGACCCGCGCAAGTCTCCGCTGAAGGTCGGGATATTTGGCGCCGAGCCCTGGACCAACGCCATGCGGCTGGAGATCGAAGAGGCCTTCGACATGCACGCGGTCGACATCTATGGCCTGTCCGAGGTCATGGGGCCGGGCGTGGCGAATGAATGCGTCGAGACCAAGGACGGCCTGCATATCTGGGAAGACCACTTCTACCCCGAGATCATTGACCCGGAGACGGGCGAGGTGCTGCCGGACGGCGAGCTGGGGGAACTGGTCTTCACCTCGCTGACCAAGGAGGCCTTCCCGGTGATCCGCTACCGGACCCGTGACCTGACGCGCCTGCTGCCCGGTACGGCGCGGTCGATGCGGCGGATGGAGAAGGTGACGGGGCGGTCGGATGACATGATCATCCTGCGCGGCGTCAACGTCTTCCCGACCCAGATCGAGGAACAGCTGATGACGGTCAAGGCGCTTGCACCGCATTTCCAGCTGGAACTGGACCGGGTCGACCACAAGGACGTCATGAAGGTGGTCGTCGAACCCTGGCCGCATTCCGTCGAAGGCGGCGCCGAGGCCGCACGCGAACTGGCGGCCAAGGTCAAGCAGGTGGTCGGCGTGACCGTCAAGGTCGAGGTTGCCGACCCCGGCGGCGTGGCCCGCAGCCAGGGCAAGGCGGTGCGGATCGTCGACAACCGGCCCAAGACCTGAGGGCCATCGGGCGACGCTTGCCGGGCCATGCGGCCCGACGTCGCCCCGCCCACCGTCCCTGAAAGGCGCCTGCGGGCGCCTTTTTCCGTTTGGAGTGGCCTTGTCGAGTTTCCGATTGGCGTCAGGGCCACCGCTTGCGGGCCTGAAACCCGACGCAATAGGTGCAAAAACCGACTTGCCGAGTCTCCGGCCCTGCCGTAGATGCGTTCGTGGGACACCCCTCCCCAACGAGGGGCATCTATCTGGAAGGTTAGCTCAGCTATGGCACCCCAAGCACCGGCAACGCGGCCGGCTAATCCGCGTTTTTCCTCTGGCCCCTGCGCCAAGATCCCCACATTCTCCCTGGACAAGCTGTCCGACGCGGCCCTGGGCCGGTCACACCGCGCGGCGGTGGGCAAGGATAAGCTGAAAGCGGCCATCGAAGGCACGCGCGAAGTCCTGGGCATCCCGGCTGACTACAAGATCGGCATCGTTCCCGCGTCCGACACCGGCGCGGTCGAGATGGCCATGTGGTCGATGCTGGGCGCACGCAAGGCGACAATGGTGGCTTGGGAAAGCTTTGGCTCGGGCTGGGTGTCCGATGTCGTCAAGCAACTCAAGATCGACGCCGATGTGAAAGAGGCCGGCTACGGCGAGATCGTGGACATGGCCGCGATCGACTATGACACCGACGTCGTCTTTACCTGGAACGGCACCACTTCGGGCGTGCGCGTCCCCAATGGCGACGTGATCCCGGCGGACCGCCAGGGCCTGACCATCTGCGACGCCACCTCGGCGGCCTTTGCGCAGGACCTGCCCTGGGACAAGCTGGATGTGACGACCTTTTCCTGGCAAAAGGTCATGGGCGGCGAGGCCGCGCACGGGATGCTGATCCTCAGCCCCCGCGCCGTCGAGCGGCTGGAAAGCTACACCCCCGCATGGCCGCTGCCCAAGATCTTTCGCCTGACCAAGGGCGGCAAGCTGATCGACGGCATCTTTACCGGCGCGACGATCAACACGCCGTCGATGCTGGCGGTCGAGGACTACCTGGTGGCGCTGGACTGGGCGCGCGAGATCGGCGGTCTGACCGCGCTGATGGCCCGCGCCGACGCCAACGCCAAGGTGATCTGGGATTTCTGCGATACGCACGACTGGATCGCCAACCTGGCAGAGGACCCGGCGACGCGGTCGAACACCAGTGTCTGCCTGAAGTTCACCGACGACCGGATCAAGGACGGGGCCGCCTTTGCCAAGGCCGTGGCCAAGCGGCTGGAGGCTGAGGGCGTGGCGCTGGACATCGGCGCCTATCGTGACGCCCCGGCGGGCCTGCGCATCTGGTGCGGCGCCACGGTGGAAACCTCGGACATCGAGGCCCTGATGCCCTGGCTGGAACACGCCTTTGCGGCAGAGATCGCGGCGCAAGCGCAAGCCGCCTGAGACAACACGCGCGCCCCGGGCCTGACCCGGGGCCTCTCCCCCATATCCTCTCAACAGGAGGCCCCGGATCAGGTCCGGGGTGTGTATCCCATGACTGCACCCAAAGTTCTCGTCTCCGACAAGCTCTCGGAAACCGCCGTCCAGATCTTTCGCGATCGCGGCATCGATGTCGATTTCCTGCCCGACGTGGGCAAGGACAAGGAAAAGCTGGCCGAGATCATCGGCCAGTATGACGGCCTTGCCATCCGGTCGGCCACCAAGGTGACTCCCTCGATCCTGGAACATGCCCACAAACTGAAGGTGGTGGGCCGCGCCGGGATCGGCACCGACAACGTCGACAAGGAAGCGGCGTCGAAAAAGGGCGTGATCGTGATGAACACGCCCTTCGGCAACATGATCACCACTGCCGAACATGCCATCGCCATGATGTTCGCCTGCGCCCGCCAGATCCCCGAGGCCAGCGCCTCGACCCATGCAGGCAAGTGGGAGAAATCCAAGTTCATGGGGGTCGAGCTGACCGGCAAGACCCTGGGCGTGATCGGCGCCGGCAATATCGGCGGCATCGTCTGCGACCGCGCGCGCGGCCTCAAGATGAAGGTCGTGGCCTATGATCCCTTCCTGTCGGAAGAGAAGGCCGGCAAGATGCAGGTGGAAAAGGTCGAGGACCTGGACGACCTGTTGAAGCGCGCCGATTTCATCACGCTGCACGTTCCGCTGACCGACCAGACCCGCAATATCCTGTCGAAGGAGAACCTGGCCAAGACCAAGAAAGGCGTGCGCATCATCAACTGTGCCCGTGGCGGCCTGGTCGACGAGGCGGCGCTGGCAGAGCTGATCAAGTCCGGCCACGTGGCCGGCGCGGCCTTTGACGTCTTTGCCGAGGAACCGGCCAAGGAAAACCCGCTGTTCAACCTGCCGAACGTGGTCTGCACGCCGCACCTTGGCGCCTCTACCAGCGAGGCGCAGGAAAACGTCGCCCTGCAGGTGGCGGAACAGATGTCGGATTACCTGCTGACCGGCGCGGTGCAGAACGCGCTGAACATGCCCAGTGTCACCGCCGAAGAGGCCAAGGTCATGGGGCCCTGGATCAAGCTGGCCGATCACCTGGGCAGCTTCATCGGCCAGATGACCGACGAGGCGATCAAGGCGATCAACATCCTTTACGACGGCGAAGCGGCGACCATGAACCTGGAGGCGCTGAACTGTTCGCTGATTGCCGGGATCATGAAATCGGTGAATCCCGAGGTGAACATGGTTTCGGCGCCGATGGTGGCGCGCGAGCGTGGCATCAAGATCTCGACCACCAACCAGGAGCAGTCGGGCGCCTTCGAGGGCTACATCAAGGTGACGGTCGTGACCGAAAAGCGCGAACGCTCGATCGCCGGGACGGTGTTCAGCGACGGCAAGCCGCGCTTCATCCAGATCAAGGGCATCAACATCGACGCCGAGGTCGGTCGCCACATGCTGTATACCACCAACAACGATGAACCGGGCATCATTGGTGCGCTGGGGCATACGATGGGCAAAAACGGCGTGAACATCGCGAACTTTACCCTGGGGCGCAAGGATGCGGGCGGCGAGGCCATCGCGCTGCTGTACGTCGATGAGCCGGTCCCGGCCGAGGCCCGCGCGCAGTTGGCAGAAACCGGCCTGTTCAACCAGATCAAGCCGCTGCAATTCGACGTGGCCTGAACCTGGCGTCAGCCCTGACGGCTACGACCCTCTCCCGCGCGCCGGGGGAGGGTCTTTTCTTGTCCGGGTGTCAGCCCTGCGCGTGGTATTCGGCGATCAGCTCTTCGAACCGGTCCATCGGCGGCCATTCCACGTAGCTGTGCCGCGCCGGGGTGGTGGCCCAGGGCAGGCGGGCGCTGGTCATGGTCTCGATGAAGGGCGAAAACCAGCTGGTGTCGTCGAACATCGTCGGGCGGACGTTCACGAAGGCGTCGATCCCGGTGATGCGGGTGAACATCCAGCTCATGCAATGCGGGCAGCCCATGTGGTCTTGGTTCGGCCCGTGGGTGCCGCATTCGACCGGCGCGCCCTTTGTCACGTCCAGCCCGTCCGCCGGGACCATGACGGTCAGGGAAAAGGCGCTCGAGGACATTTTCTGGCAGCCCCGGCAATGGCAGGCGGCGGTCATCAGGGGCGGCTTGGTGATCCGGATGTGGACCTGGCCGCAGCGGCAGGACCCGTCGAGGGGCAGGGAAGGCGTCGGCATGATGTTTCCTTGGCTGTTTCCTGGCCGCACCCTAGGCGCAACCCGCAGCCCCTGCCAGAGGTGCGGGCGCTCTGGCCCGGCCCCGGGGAACATGCTAGGCGGCGGGCATGGGTGACACGATCTACGCCATTGGCGACATACACGGCCAGCTGGCCATGCTGAACACCGCGCTGGACCGGATCGAGCAGGACGGCGGGCCGGATGCGCGCGTGATCTTCCTGGGCGATTACGTCGACCGCGGGCCGAACTCTCGCGGGGTGATCGAACGGCTGAGCCGGGGTCTGGCCGAGGGGCGAAACTGGGTCTGCCTGAAAGGCAACCACGACCGCCTGTTCGAATGGTTCATCGCGCCGCCCGCACCGCGCCAGGACCCTTACCTGCTGCTGGGCTACGACTGGTTCCATGAACGCATCGGCGGGCTGGACACGGCGGACTCCTACGGTGTCGACGTGCCCACTCGGATCCGGCGCAAGGATCTGGCCGCCGAGTTCCGGGCCGCCGTGCCGCCGGAACACCTAGCCTTCTTGCAGGGGCTGAAACTGATGCACCGCGAGGCGGGCAAGGTCTTTGTCCATGCGGGCATCCGCCCCCGCGTACCGCTGGATCAGCAGGACGAGGAAGACCTGTTGTGGATCCGGCAAGAGTTCCACGATGACCCGCGCGACCACGGGGCGTTGATCGTGCACGGGCATACGCCGGTGGAGGCGCCCGAGCTGAAACCCAACCGCCTGAACCTGGATACCGGGGCGGGCTACGGGCGCCCGCCCGGCGTTGCCGTTCTTGAGGACAATGGCGCGATCTTCACGCTCGAAGCGTCAGGCCGCACCTACCTTGGCGGGTGAACCCTGTTCCGGGCTGGGGGCAGGCTCTTGCAGGGCTTGCCAGGCGTCGTATTGCGACAGGAAGACCTTGCCAGTCAGCTCGTCCAGGAAATGCGACCGTTTCAGCCGGTCCATCACCGGGCCCTTGACCTCGGACAGGTGCAACTGAATGCCCATTTCCGACAGGCGGCGATTCAGTTCTTCCAGCGTTTCCAGCGCGCTCATGTCGACCTCGTTGACCGCCGGGAACATCAGCACGACATGTTCGATCGGCTCGTCACAGGTGACGCGGCCAAGAACGTAGTCCTCGAGGAAACGCGCGTTGGCGAAATACAGGCTTTCGTCCACCCGCAGCGTGACGAGGTGCGGCAGCGTTTCGACCTTGTGACGCTTGATGTTGCGGAAATGATGGGTCTCCGGCACCAGCCCGACCTCTGCCACATGCGGGCGCGAGGTCTTGTAGAGATGCAGGCCGATCGAGATCAGCACACCCGCCGAAACGCCCAGTTCCACGCCGAACCCCAGCGTCAGGACGATGGTGGCAAAGACAGCGGCGAAATCGACCTTGGAATAGCCCCAGGCCTTCTTGAGGATCGAGAAATCGACAAGGCTGAGGACGGCCACGATGATCGTCGCGGCCAGCGTCGCCTTGGGCAGGAAGAACAGCAAGGGCGTCAGCAGCAGCGTCGCAACGGCGATGCCCACGGCGGTATAGGCGCCCGCCGCCGGGGTTGCGGCGCCGGCGTCGAAGTTCACCACCGAGCGCGAGAAACCACCCGTCACCGGAAAGCCGCCCGAGACCGCCGAGGCGATGTTCGAGGTGCCCAGGCCGATCAGCTCTTGGTCGGGCGAGATGCGCTGGCGCCGCTTGGCGGCCAGCGTCTGCGCGACGGACACGGATTCCACGAAGCCGATGATCGAGATCAGCAGCGCGGACATGAAGAGCTCATTCCAGAGCGCCGGCGAAAAGCTGGGTGCGGTCAGCGGCGGCAGGCCCATCGGGATCTCGCCGACGATCTTGACCCCGGCATTCGACAGGCCAAAGACCCAGGTGGCCAGCGTGGTCACGACGACGGCGGCCACCGGCCCGGCCTTGGTCAGCACGTCGGCCAGTTTCGGCGGGACCCCCTTTTTCAGCAGCAGCGGTTTCAGCCCCTTGCGGACCCAGAACAGGAAGGCCAGCGCCGTCAGGCCCAGGACGAGGGTATAGCCGTTGGTCTCGCCCAGATGCGCGAACATGGTGCGGATCAACTCGGTCAGGGTGTGACCGTGCATGTCGATGCCGAAGATATGTTTCAGCTGCGAGGCGGCGATCAGCACGCCGGAGGCGGTGATGAACCCTGCGATGACCGGGTGCGACAGGAAATTGGCCAGAAAGCCCAGCCGGAACAGCCCCAGCAAGGACAGGATCACGCCAGAGATGAAGGCCAGCGTTCCGGCGGCCAGCGCAATGTCCACCGGGTCCGACAGGCCCAGGTTGCCGATGGCGGCGGCGGTCATCAACGAGACGACGGCCACGGGGCCGACGGCAAGCGCGCGGCTGGTGCCAAAGATCGCATAGGCCACCAGCGGCAGGATCGAGGCGTAAAGGCCCATCTCGGCGGGCAGGCCCGCCAGCAGCGCGTAGGCCAGAGATTGCGGGATCAGCATGATCGTCACGATCACCGCCGCCAGCCCATCGGCAGAGGCGGTTTCGCGGTCATAAGTCCGCGCCCAGTCGAGAATGGGCAGGTAGCGGGTCAGTTGGCGTGGCAGTTGCATGGCGAATCCTGCTTTCGGGTCGGGTTCATCCCCCGAGTCGCGTTTGGAACTCGTATATATATTCAGGAATCAGAATTTAAAAGGGGCAGTGCGCATTCGCCAGACGACTTCGGCAGACGAAAAGGGGCCGGGCCATTGGCTCCGGCCCCTTGTGCCCTTGGGTTTATCCGGCCGAGACGCTTTCCGGCTTGGCCATCCATTCCTTCCCGCGCAGCATGGCCTTCCAGTAGACGGGCGGCAGGATCTGTTCCTTGAGCAACCAGGCGGCGCGCGTCGGCTTGGTGCCGTCGATCACCCACTTGGGGAAGGAGGGCAGCAGCGCACCGCCATAGCCGAACTCGGCCAGAACGATCTTGCCCTTCTCCACCGTCAGCGGGCAGGACCCGTAACCGTTGTAGACCGCATGCGGGCTGAGGCCGCGTGTGTCGGCCACCACGTTCTCGGCCACCACGGGCGCCTGCATCCGGGCGGCGGCGGCGGTCTTGGCGTTGGGCGCGTTCATCACGTCCCCGAGCGACCAGATGTTGTCATAGGTCTTGTGCCGCAGCGTGGCCTGGTCCACGTCGACCCATCCGGCGGCATCGGCCAGCGGTGACACGCGGATGAAATCCGGTGCCACCTGCGGCGGGCAGACATGCATCATGTCGAAGTCGACCGTGACCTCGGTCGGCTCTTCGTCTGGCTTGGAGACCTTGAAGGTCGCCGTTTTTCCGGGGCCGTCCACGGCGATCAGGTTGTGGAAGAAGTTCAGCGAGGCGTCGTATTTCCTGACGTAGTCCATCAGCGCTGGGACATAGTCCTTGACCCCGAAGAGCAGGCCGCCGGCGTTCATGAACTGGATGTCGATGTCCTTCAGTCGACCGGTGCGGAACCAATGGTCGCCCGACAGGTACATCGCCTTTTGCGGTGCGCCGGCGCATTTGATCGGCATCGGCGGCTGGGTGAACAGCGCGCGCCCCTCGCGCATCTTGCTGACCAGTTCCCAGGTGTAGGGCGCCAGGTCATAGCGATAGTTCGAGGTCACGCCGTTCTTGCCCAGCGTGTCCACCAGCCCCTCGACACCGTGCCAGTCCAGTTTCAGCCCCGGGCAGACGATCAGCCGGTCGTATTTCACCACGCGGCAGCCATCGAGCACCACGGCATTGTTCTGCGGCTCGAAGGCGGCGACGGCGGATTTGATCCAGTGGACACCCTGCGGGATCAGGCTGCCCATCGTGCGGGCCGTGGTCGCGGCCTCGAAGACGCCGCCGCCGACCATCGTCCAGCCGGGCTGGTAATAGTGCACGTCGGCCGGGTCCAGAATGGCGATGCCCAGCCCCGGCTTGCGTGCCTTGAGGCTGGAGGCCACGGCGATCCCCGCCGCGCCGCCGCCCACGATCACGACGTCGAACTTGGCGTCGCCCTCGTCCGTGGGGGTCTTGCCGCCGTTCACGATGCGCCGCACGACACCGGCCATGTCATAGCCGGCGCCCTTGGTCGCGGCGAGGATGGTCGCCGGGGCCAGCGCATTGGCCTGGCTCAGCGACCAGAGCGTCGCCGACCGCGTGCCGGTGCGGCAGTAGGCAAAGACCGGGCCGGGCAATTCTCGCAGCAGCTTGCCAAAGGCCTCGGCGTCCTCGTCCCGGACCTTGCCCGAGGTCACGGGCTGATAGCGGACCTCCAGCCCCTTGGCCTTGGCCGCCGCTGCGATCTCGTCAAAGGTCGGCTGATCGGCGCCCTCGCCATCCGGGCGGTTGCAGATGACGGCGCGATAGCCGGCGTCGGCGATCTCTTGCAGGTGATCTGCGGTGATCTGGGGAGAGACGGTGATGTCGTCGGTGATCTTGCGGAATTCCAAGGCCTGCACCTCCTGCATGCGGGGAATCGGGTTATGCGAAAGTATACATTCATTTCTGCGAATGCGTCATGGGCGAAACGGTCGCAGGCTGATGGGGCAAAACCGGCCCCTTACCGCATAAAAACCGGGAGATGTTTCGCCTCAGGCGCGAAAAATTGGATAATTCGGTCGAACCGGCATGCGTTTGACATGTTTTCGGGAAAATCCCCTGTCACACCGTTGTTACTCTTCACTCAGCCATAAGGCGAATAAACGGAACAGGGACAATCAAGATGAACGATAAGTTTGTCGTCGGATATGACGGCAGCGAAGCGGCGCGGCGTGCGCTGGACTTCGCGATGGATCGCGACGCGGCGCAGGGAGCGACGGTTGTGATCGCCCATGTGCTGGAATGGTCGCCCTACTCCTTCCTGACCCCGACCGAGCTTGAAGAGCGCCACATGCGCCGCAAGGAAGAGCTGAACCGGGCCGAGAAATCGATCATCACGCCCGCCAAGGCCGCGGTCGAGGGCAAGGGCGTGCCGGTCGAGACGGTGCTGCGTTACGGCCATATCGCCGACACGCTGTGCGAGGTCGCCGACAAGATGGAGGCGGCCCAGATCTTCATCGGGCGGAACGGGCATTCGCGTTTCGGCAGCCGGGTCTTCGGCTCTGTCGCCGGGTCGCTGGTCCAGACCGCCCCGGTGCCCTGCACCATCGTCCCCTGAAGCGCCGTAGAACAGGACAACCGACATGAACAGATTGACACAACGTGCGGCGCTTGCCGCCACGGCTTTTCTGCTTTTTGCGGGCGCTGCCGCCGCGCAGGAGCAGACCATCGACGACAGGATCAACGCGGTCTTCAGCGGCGCAACCGGCTGGTTCGTGAGCTTCATCTTCAGCCCCTTTCCCGGCACCAGCTTTCCCTGGATCGTCGCCTGGCTGGTGATCGCGGCAACCGTCTTCACCATCTACTTCGGCTTCATCCAGTTCCGGGCCTTTCCGCATTCCATCGCGCTGGTCAAAGGCGACTATTCCGATCCTGATGACGCGGGCGAGGTCAGCCACTTCCAGGCGCTGGCCACGGCGCTGTCGGGCACGGTCGGCCTGGGCAATATCGCGGGTGTCGCGGTGGCCGTGGGCATCGGCGGGCCGGGGGCGACCTTCTGGATGATCCTCGCCGGTCTCATGGGCATGGCGTCGAAATTCACCGAATG
Source organism: Antarctobacter albus (assembly GCF_900101505.1). Taxonomy (GTDB): domain Bacteria; phylum Pseudomonadota; class Alphaproteobacteria; order Rhodobacterales; family Rhodobacteraceae; genus Antarctobacter; species Antarctobacter albus. The sequence continues at coordinate 90,754 of NZ_FMZI01000006.1, read as the reverse complement.
TACGCTGGGCGTGAAATACCGAAACGAGTTCGAGGACGGCCATGTCTCGGGCGGCCCGATGTACTACCTGACCAAGGGCTTTGCCGAACGCGGACTGCCGGGCGGCGGCATCCTGGCGGTGCTCTTCTCGATCTTCTGTATCCTGGGGTCGCTGGGCGGCGGCAACATGTTCCAGGCCAACCAGGCACACCAGGCGCTGACCGGGGTGCTGGGGGATTATCCCGGCTTCATCACCGGGCTGATCTTTGCGGCGATCGTCTTTGTCGTCATCATCGGCGGGCTGAAATCCATCGCCTCGGTGACGGAAAAGGTCGTGCCCTTCATGGCGGTGATCTACGTCGGCACGGCGCTGATCATCCTGATCATGAACGCCGACATGATCGGCTGGGCATTCGGCCAGATCTTTGCCGGTGCCTTTACCGGGTTGGGTGTCGCGGGCGGCATGGTCGGCGCGCTGATCCAGGGGTTCAAGCGGGCGGCCTTCTCGAACGAGGCGGGCGTCGGTTCGGCGGCCATCGCACACTCTGCCGTGCGTACCAAGGAGCCGATCACCGAAGGCTTCGTGTCCTTGCTTGAACCCTTCATCGACACGGTGGTGATCTGCACCATGACGGCGCTGGTGATCATCATCACCCAGCAACTGGTGATCGACGAGGCGACGGGCAACTACCTGCTGAACGAGGCCGGAACCGCGATCAGGACGGTTGGCGATACCTCGGGTGTGGGCCTGACGGCGGCGGCCTTCGGCAGCTCCTTCAGCTGGTTCCCGACGATCCTTGCCATTGCCGTGATCCTCTTTGCTTTCTCGACCATGATCAGCTGGTCCTACTACGGCCTGAAGGCCTGGACCTTCCTGTTCGGCGAGGGAAAGACCAAGGAACTGGTGTTCAAGGTGATCTTCTGCATCTTCGTGATTATCGGCGCTTCGGCCAGCCTTGGCCCGGTGATCGACTTCTCGGATGCGGCGATCTTTGCGATGGCGGTGGTCAACATCATCGGCCTCTACTTCCTGATGCCGATCGTCAAGCGCGAGGTGAACAGCTACCTCGACCGCCTGAAATCCGGCGAAATCAAGAAGTTCAAGCACTGAGGCTTGCAACAGCGCAGGCAGGGGGCCGGGTTTGGCCCCCTGCCGCACAAATCCGTCATTGACCGATCCGGGGGCCTGCGGACAAAGGGCGTTTGAAGCCCGGTACAGTGGATCAGGCTTTGGCGACCACGACGTGCGACGCGTGTGGAAATGTCATCGCCGTTCCGTCGAAACAGTCCTCCAGCCCATCCAGAAAGATCCCCACGGCGCGCGCAACGCCATCCCTTGCCAGGTCTGACAGCTTGTCCCCCGTGTGCATGCCGCCCATTGCCCCGATCGCAAAGGCGCGGGCATCAGGGTGATGCAGCGTCAGGGTCACGGGGTCGACTTCGATGTCCCGGAAACCCGCCTCTTTGAACAACTGCCTCAGCTCATTGCCGTCCGGCAGGCTGCAGATGGCCCGGACAGCATCCCCGGCGGTGCTGCCGACACAGGCGTCAAGCGCGGCGGCCTGCGCCCGAAGCATCGGGTTGACGTCCAGCTCTCGTTGCACGCAGAAGACAACCCGCCCGCCCGGTTTCATGACGCGGTGCAGATCGCTCAGCGCGGCGGGCTTGTCCGGGAAGAACTGCAAGGCTTGCTGGCAAAATGCCAGATCGAAGCGGTCGTCCGGGAAGGGCAGGTGTGCCGCATCGGCTTCGACCCATTCGACATCCCTTGCGGCGTTGTCGGCGAGGGTCCGTGCGACGCGCAGCATGTCGGGGCTGTGATCGCAGCCAGTGAGACTGCCCGGTTGGAACGCGAGCGAAGAGACCAGCCTCGTGACCACGCCCGTGCCGCAGGCAAGATCAAGGATATGTTCCCCCGCCCCGGGTTCAGCGCGGCGGACGAGCTCTTCTGCCCAGGGCCTGAAGATCACCGGTACCAGGATCGACTGGTAACGGTCTGCAAAGGTCAAGTCTGTCGGCATGTCCGCACCCAACGGTTTGCGCGTGACGCCGGGCAAGATCATGCACCTGGCTCCGACGCCGCGTCATTGATGCTGGATTCAGCTTATCACGGATGCGGCACGGGCCAAATGTCAAACTGCCGGAGCAGCGACAGTGCGGTGCGCCGGCGGGTGACGCGCACCGAAAGGGCTGGAAGGGGCCGTGTCGTTTCACGGCCCCCGGCCCGCTGTCAGGCGGAGGCAAACCCCTTGTCCAGGGCGGTGAGGATGGTGTCGATCTCGCCCTCGGTGATGGTCAGCGGCGGCGACATCAGGATGTTGTGCATGCCAAGGCGGACCATCGCGCCAGCCTCGTAGGCGGTCTGGTGGATGCGCTTCATGGTTTCACCGTCCATCGGCGTCTTGGCCGCGCGGTCGCTGACGATCTCGATCCCGGTCATCAGTCCGTGGCCGCCGCGCACGTCGCCGATGATGTCATAGCGTTCGGCCAGCTTGCAGACCCCGTCATACAGCTGCTTGCCGCGTGCCGCCGCGTTGGTTTTCGTGTCGAGGCGCAGGGTCTCTTCGAGGCAGGCGATCACCGCCGCGGCGCCCACCGGATGCGCGGAATAGGTGTAGCCGTGGTAGATGCCGCCATCGGCGCCCGCACCTTCGAAGACCTCGGCCACCTTGCCCGACATCAGCGCCGCGCCCACCGGGAAATAGCCCGATGTGATGCCCTTGGCGGTGCTCATCATGTCGGGCTGCACGCCCCAGTGCCGCGCGCCGGACCAGTCGCCGGTGCGGCCAAAGCCGGTGATGACCTCGTCCGAGATCAGGAGGATGCCGTGCCGGTCGCAGATCTCGCGCATCAGCGGCATGAAGGTCGCATCCGGTACGATCACGCCCCCGGCGCCCTGGATCGGTTCCATGATGAAGGCCGCGATGGTGTTTGCGCCCTGGAACTGGATCTCGTCTTCCATCGTCTGCGCGATCAGTTGGGCCAGTTTCGCCGGGTCCGTCTCGTTGAACGGGTTGCGATAGGGGTAGGGAGAGGGCAGGTGGAAACAGCCGGGCAGGAGCGGTTCATAGTTGATGCGGAAGCGGTTGTTGCCGTTGACGCTCGCGCCGCCGAAATGGGTGCCGTGATAGCCCTTTTTCAGGCTGAGGAACTTGGTGCGCGTCGCTTCGCCCCGCAGGCGGTGGTACTGCCGCGCCAGCCGCAGGCAGGTTTCCACCGAGTCCGATCCGCCCGAAGTGAAGAACACCCGCTCCATGCCGTCAGGGGCAAAGAACTCCTGCACCGCATAGGCGGCCTCGATCGCCGGCGGGTTCGAGGTGCCGGCGAAGGCCGAGTAATAGGGCAGGTCGAACAGCTGATCCGCGATGGCCTGTTTCACCCGGTCGTTGGAATAGCCAAGGTTCACGCACCACAGGCCGCCCACCGCGTCCACGGCAGAGTGCCCGTCGATGTCGGTGATGCTGCTACCCTCGGCGCCCTTGATGATCTTGGGCGGGTTGGCCTGTGCGTCGCCCGGGGCGCCCATCGGGTGCCAGAGTTGGCGGGCGTTGTTTTCCTTGAGAAAGTTCTCGTCCTTCATGGCGGCGACTCCGGCTGCAGGTTTTGATCAAATTGGCAGGGGCGTGACGGGCTGTCCAGTGGGGCGACGCGCCTTCGGTATGGTGAATGCCGCAGGCACGGGGCCTGAGATGCGCAAGAACCAGCCGGGTCCGGGTGAGGGAAATCAGACTGACGCGCCGCGACCGGCCGGCGTAGCTTTGACCGGCGGGGTGTTCCAGGCCCCGAATTTTGATTGAGGAGATTACAATGCGTATAGCTTTGCTTTCGATGACAACCCTTGTTGCCCTGGCCAATGTCGCCGTGGCGGACACCCCGCCCTGCATGCCCAAGGTCAGCCCGGGACAGGTGAAATGGACAACCTGTGTGCCGGATGAATTGCATGCCCCCAGCGGCCCCAAGACCGTGTCCGGGATGGGGCTGAGCGTCAAGAAATGACCGCTCGAACGGCCGTTCGCGGTCTGCCAAACGAAAAACGCCGCCCCGAGGGGCGGCGTCCTGTTTCGAAAGGCGGAAGGCTCAGAAGCCGAGGCCTTCGTATTTCTTCTTGAACTTCGACACGCGGCCGCCCTGGTCGAGCATGCGGCCCGTACCGCCGGTCCAGGCCGGGTGCACGGTGGGGTCGATGTCGAGAACGAGCGTGTCGCCCTCTTTGCCCCAGGTCGAACGGGTCTGATACTCGGTCCCGTCGGTCATCTTGACGGTGATCAGGTGATAATCGGGGTGCAGATTCTTTTTCATATCGCGGGCTCCTTACGCGTCAGCGCCAGCGCTCTTGCCTTTGAGCGGCTTGTAGGTGGTGTCCTCTGCGATACGGGCCGACTTGCCGCGGCGCGAGCGCAGGTAGTACATCTTGGCGCGGCGGACGCGGCCACGACGGACGACTTCGATCGACTCGATGTTGGTCGAGTACAGCGGGAACACACGTTCCACGCCTTCACCGAAAGAGATCTTGCGAACGGTGAACGAACCCGCGATGCCCTTGCCGTTCTTGCGGCTGATGCAGACGCCTTCGTAGTTCTGCACACGGGTGCGGGTGCCTTCGGTCACCTTGTAGCCGACGCGCACGGTGTCGCCGGGCTTGAAATCGGGAATGCTCTTCCCGAGCGAGGCAATCTGTTCTGCCTCGAGCTGTGCGATCAGATCCATCTGACCTTCTCCTATGTTCGTCGCGGTTTTCCCGCGGAGATGTCTGGGCAGTGCTTTCCCCCTGTCGGGAAAAAGATGACCAGCTGTTCTTTGTTCGGGTGTCGCCCGTTTCCGGGCAACAAAACCAATCGGCGCCGAGTCGCCCCGGCACCGAAAGATGCGTGTCCTTACATGCGCGCCGGAGCTAAATCAAGGACCAAGACCCACGGCCCGCAAGGTGCGTCGCGATCAGGCGCTTTGCGCGAAATCCGCGTGCCGCGGGGCATCGTCGTCCAGCCGGGCGCGGAGGCTATCGGGCAGGAAACGGCGGCTGGAAATCCGGGGCAGGGCCATCTCGTGGATGAGCCGGTCTGCGCCGTTCAGGTCGAGGTATTCCTGGTAGTTGGCAAAGGCGCCACGCCCGGCGTAATCGACATAGGTTTCTGCCGGGGCGCCTTCCGCCAGCAGCGCCTCGTGGGTCTCGGTCTCGACATGGTAGACGTTAACGGTCTGGGGCATCTGCGCCGGGTCGGCCCAGGTGATCCCGCGCCCGTTCACCAGGACAGAGGCGTTGACGACATGCCCGTCCAGAACCATTCCGTGATCGCCGGTCACGATCAGGTCGCGCAGCGGTAGCCCAGCACCCAGCGCGCCGGCACGGATCACGATCAGGTGGCCGTCGACGGGACGCACCGCCTGGTGGCCGACCCAACGTACCCGGGTGGTGCCGCCATCGGCGCGCAGGATCTCCTGGCCCGCTGTCAGCGTTTCGACGGCGGCTTCGCCCCGGGCGGTCGCGATCCGGGTGCCTGCCGCAAAACAGTTGATCGTGCTGGCGGATGCGGTGGGCGAAGAAATGGGCTGCGTGACGGCGCTGCCGTTCAGCGTCGACAGGTCGTCGATGCTGGAATCGAAGGGGATGTAGAAATCCCGGCCGTCCTGGAAGATGGCATATTCGTTGCCGTTGATCGTGATGGTAAAGCTGCTGAAGGACAGCGTGCTGCTGCCCCACTGAAGATAGTCGAAGCCAAGGTTGACCTGGCCATCAGTGTTGCCGTCCACCACGGTCGTGTTCGAGGTGTAGAGAACGTAGTTCCCGGAGGGCGTCAGGGTCGAACCGCTGTCCGAGCCTCGGAAATACAGCATGTCCGTTGCTTGGAAGTTTGGCATTTGGGGTCACTCCTTTTTGGTACAATCTTTTGGCGCGCAGGCCTGTCTGATCCGTTCGACAGGGCGTCCGCAGCGGGCGCCACATGTCGTTGCAAGGCGCGCGAACCGAGGGCTCGCGCGGTGGATGGTCTGATGTGCCGACGGTCTGTCAGGGGATGGGGTGGTAGGGCACGCGCGGGGGTGCGGTGGGCCGTCCGGGTCGTTCAGGGCCGACGCGCAGAGCGCGTTAGTGGCCCGGTTGCAGCACCGTCAGGGACACATGTCTCATGTGTGGGGAGCGCGCTGTGCGCTGTCTGGGGCTGGCAGTGCGGCCCGGAAAATCCGGACCGGACGGTGTGGGGCAGAAAACGCCTCCGCAATGGTCAAAGATGGACATGGCTATCCCGAAACAATCAAGTTTTCAGAAAGATAGCCAGAAGGCCCCGAAAGTGAATGCCGAATTGACGTGCCGTCGCGTCAAGGGTGCGAGGGGGTCATCGTGTCGAACATTGCGCCAGCGTTGTGCCGTTCATGGTCTGCGCGTTCAGGTTCGCGGTCAGGACCACCGTCACAAAGGGATTGCCCTGGGCATAGGACAGCGTGTCGGCACATTCGCCCAGCCCGTTGTCGGCCTCGATGGTGATGATGGTATCGCCGTGGTGCTGGTGGGACAGCGAGACCTCGAGCATCTCCGGGTCCTCGTCGAAATCGGGGGAGATGGCCCGAAATCCGGCGATTTCCGGCCCCTGGAACCGCCATTCCACGGTGTGTTCCCAGGCCAGGGCCGGCATGGCCAAAAGGCAAAGGGAAAGGGCGGGGACAAGGCGCATGACGGTTCTCCAAGGCTGGACCGGGGTAGGCTGGCACGCGCCATCCGGCCTGTAAAGCCGCTCAGAGCGCCAGCTTGAAGCCGGTGTGGCTGCCGGTGAAGCCGAGGCTTTCGTAAAAGTGATGCGCCTCGGGCCGGGCCGTGTCCGAGGTCAGCTGGACAAGGGTGCACCCGCGGGCGCGACAGGTCTCGATGGCCCAGTCGAACATCTGCCGGCCAAGCCCCTCGCCCCGCGCCGCGCGGGCGATGCGCACGGATTCGATCTGGCCCCGCCAGGCGCCCATGCGGGACAGGCCGGGCAGGAACGTGATCTGCAGGCAGCCAAGGATTTCCTGGTTTCGGACCGATACGGCAAGCAACTGGTTCGGGTCCGCGTCGATCCCGGCGAAGGCAGAGATATAGGCCCGGTTCAGTGGCAGAGAGGCGTCCTCGCGCGCCGCGCCAAGGTCATCATCGGCCAGCAGGGCGACGATGGCAGGCAGGTCCTCGGCGGTGGCGCGGCGAAAGCGGATCACGGGGTCAGTCCTCCGTGCCAAGATGCGCCTGCCAGAGATCCGGTCGGCGTTCCTGTGTCAGCTTCTCGGATTCCGCGCGGCGCCAGGTCTCGACCGCGCCGTGATTGCCGGACAGCAGAACCGGCGGGATTGCCCGGCCCTGCCATTCGGCGGGACGGGTGTATTGCGGATGTTCCAACAGTCCGTCGGAAAAGCTTTCTTCCTCGGCGGACTCGGCATTGCCCAGGACGCCGGGCAAGAGGCGTACAATGGCATCCAGCATGACCTGCGCGGCGATTTCTCCGCCGGTCAGAACGTAGTCACCGATGGACACCTCGGCGATGTTGAAATGGTCGATCACGCGCTGGTCCAGACCCTCGAAGCGGCCGCAGATCAAGGTGATCCCGGGACGCGTGGCAAGATCGCGCGCCATGCCCTGCGTGAATGGCCGTCCGCGTGGCGACAGGTAGACCAGCGGTGCCCCGGCGTGCTGGGTGGCGCGCGCGGTCTCGATCGCCGCGCCCATGACATCGGGGCGCAGCACCATTCCCGCGCCGCCGCCGGCGGGCGTGTCATCGACGTTGCGGTGCTTGCCCTCGCCGAAGGCACGCAGCGGCACGGTATTCAACTGCCAGAGCCCGTCCTTCAGCGCCTTGCCGGTCAGGGACAGGCCAAGCGTCCCCGGAAAGGCCTCGGGGAAAAGGGTGATGACCTGAGCGCGCCAGGCGCGGGCCAGTTCTGCCTCCGGGTCCATCAGCTCGCGGGGCTTGAGCGTGGGGCGGATCGTCTTGCGCCCGTGGGACCGGGCCGGGGGGGACTTGTCTGTCATGGGTAAGGGCGTCCTGCTTTGACGCGCCCTTTAGCCCGAGCCGGGGGCAGGGGGCAAGGATGTGCCCGATCTCAGAGATAGTCGGCCCGGTTCGGCGCGGCGACGAGCCGTCCCAGGACGATGTCCCAGGCCGGGCGCGGACGGGCCTCGCGGCCTTCGTGCAGGACAAGGATGCACTGCGGGTCCGGCCAGCGCGGTTCGCGGTTCAGCACCGCAAGCCCGTCCAGTTCCCGTACCAGGGCGGCGGCACTGTCGCTGTCCGGCGCATAGGCCAGTTCCTGGCTGCGGTAGATCCCGGCGTTGCAGTTGTCGATGATCCGGCGCACCTGGCCCAGAAAGCCGAGGTCGCCGTCGATCTCGGCATTCTGCAACTGGGACTCATCGGTCAGGCGGGCCAGGTAGGCGGCAACCGTCGCGCGATCGCAGTCGGGCTGGGTCACGCACCACAGCGCCGCGCTGCGCTGGGCGGGGTCTGCTGGGTCGTGCTCCAGAACGATGCGATGCCACAGGTCCCTGTCCACCGTGCCTAGGCTTTGCAGCGCCTCGGTCAGGGTGCCGGGCTGCGGGCTGGCGGCGAACATCAGGCGGGTGGCCTGAAAGGCGGCAAAGGCCCGGTCGTAGGCGGCGCGCGCCTCGGTGATCCTTTCGATCTCTTCGCGCAGGCTCAGCACCACGTCGGGACGTTGGAACATCTGGGCGATGCGGCCGGCCTCGCCCGGATCCGCTTTCAGCAGGCGTTCCAGCTGGGTCAGTGCAATCGTCATGTCGCGCGGCAGTTCTGCAAGGTCCGTGACCTTCCAGCTGTCCAGGATGCGTCCCAGAATGCGCGCGATGGCGGTTTCCCGGGTCGGCGGGGCCTCGGGTTCGGCGCGCAGGTCCACGGCGGCGGCCAGGGCATCGGCCAGTGCAAGGCGCTGATCCGCGGTCGAGGGCAGGGTGTCGTCAGGTCGGCGCAGAGAGGCGCGCCGCAAAAGGACGGGGCCGGCCGGGCGCGGGCGCGCCTTGCGTCCGCGTAACGACGTCATGAGTGCATAGAGGCTGCCTATCCCGCCGATGGCCAGACCGATCGGCACGCCGATGGCAGAAGCCGGCAACAGCGTGGCCAGAAAGGCTGGGCCGATGGCCACACCTGCCAGTGCCAATCGATACACGAATGCGTCCACGGTAGCCCCTCAAATCCACGTCGAATGCGGCTAAAATTGGCCGAAAATTGCGGCTTGATCGTGGCGCGAAACGGCCCAAATTCCCGGCCTGCGTTTCGCAGGTGGTGACATTGCGGGCTGTTCTGTGTGGTTGTTTTCGGGGTGCGTGAAATCCCTCAGGGCGCGGCCGGGATGCGGCAAAAGTCCAGATCGAAACGGGACCAAAACGAGTCACGGGCAGGGGTTGCCGTGGCGCGTGCGGGATCAACTATGGCGCGATTTGCGCAACCGGCGTAGGCCGGGCACTCAGTCGAACAAGCCCTCGGGAGGGTCTGCCACGATCCGGCCCGCGGTCAGGTCGACGGTGGGTACCGCCGCCAGCGTGAAGGGCAGGAGCACGGTGCTGGACTTGCCCGGAACCTGAAGCTCCAGCAGGTCGGTGGCACCGTGGTTCTGGACCGCGCGGACCTTGCCCAGTTCAACACCGCCGGCGTCGAAGACCGGCAGGCCGATCAGGTCGGCGTGGTAGTATTCGTCGTCGGGAAGATTGGGCAACCGGTCACGCGGGGCGTAAAGGCGAGTGCCCTTGAGCGCATCCGCCTCTTCCTTCGTCCGAACCCCGGACAGGTGGGCGGCAAAGCCGTTCTTGATTTCGCGGGTGATCTCGATGTCGAAGAGGCGCGCGCCGTCCTCGGTGCTCAGCGGCGAATAGTCGGCCACCGCAAGCGGATCGGATGTGAAACTCTTGAGGCGCACCTCACCGTGGACGCCGAAGGCGCCCGCGATCGCGCCAACGCAGATCGTGTCAGTCATTGGGATATTCCGAAACAGACGCCATCACGGGCCTCGCCTCCCTTGTCCTCACAGCGATCATGCCATGTCAATTCGGAATAGAGAAACCCGGCGGTGAAGGCGATCACCAACAGGAAGAAACTGCGCAACAGGCGAAACATGGGGAATGGGACGGGACGGCGGGGCTGGCCCGCCGTCCCGCTGTACGGATCTTATTCCGCGTCGGCGCCAGCCGCTGCGGCGGCCTTTTCGGCCTTCTCTTCGGCGCGTTCCTGGGCTTTCTTGCCCGGGGTGCCCTTCTTGGGGTTGTTGCGCTCTTTCTTCTCGATCACGCCAGCGGCTTCGAGGAAGCGCGACACGCGGTCGGTGGCCTGTGCGCCTTCGCCCAGCCAGTACTGGATGCGCTCGACGTCCATCTTGACGCGCTCTTCGCTGTCCTTGGGCAGGAGCGGGTTGTAGGTGCCCAGCTTCTCGATGAAGCGACCGTCGCGCGGCATGCGCGAGTCGGCGGCCACGATGCGGTAGAAGGGACGCTTTTTCGAGCCGCCGCGGGCGAGACGAATCTTGACTGCCATTTGTTTTCTCCTTTGTCGAATGGCTGAAGACGGACAGGGCCGTCTTACGTCTGGTGTTGCTTGTGGTGCTGTATGACTTCCTGAATGACGAAGTTCAGGAATTTCTTGGCGAATTCCGGGTCGAGGTCGGCCTGGGTCGCAAGATCCTGGAGCCGCGCGATCTGTTTTTCCTCACGCGCGGGGTCGGATGGGGGAAGCTCGTGCTGCGCCTTGAGGACGCCCACGGCCTGGGTGTGCTTGAACCGTTCGGCCAGGGTGAAGACAAGGATCGCGTCGAGCCGGTCGATGCTTTCGCGATGCTCCTTCAACAGTTCCGCGGCGCGGATGACGGGATCGGTCATTGTGCGGTCCTTTCGGGCGAAACGGGGCGGGCGATGTCAGTCAACGGCCCAGCCTTTCGGTTTGAACAACGGGTCCTGGTAATGCGCGATTTCCATCGCGACCCCATGACCGACCTGGCCGCGCAGTTCGTCGAGCGAGGGATGGCGGTAGACCGCGTCGCTGCCGTCGATCGAGGGCGCGGTTGCGTCCTTCTTGCAGCCGAGGCGTTCGGCCAGGCGGATCGAGTCCAGGTTCTTGGGGTCGATGTAGCTGACGGCGCTTTCCCACCCAAGATCATGGTAGAAATGCCGCCGCACCCGGTCGGTCGCCTCCAGCGCATAGCCCTTGCCGGCCTGGTCCGGCCAGATGATCCAGGCGATCTCGCGCTCGGGCCATTTCGCGGGGAACCAGCCACCAGCCATGCCCACGGTTTCGCCGGTTTCGCGAAGGTGGATCATCCACATGCCGAACCCGCGGATTTCCCAATGGCCGATCTCGGCGGCGTAGAGCATCCAGGTTTCGTAGGCATTCAGCGGCCCGCCCATGAAACGCGACCGGTACGAGGCAAAGGTGGCCTTGAAATCGGGGTAATCATGGGGCTCCGGCCCACGCAGGATCAGCCGCCTGGTTTCCAGGACGGGGATGTCGCGATGACCCATCAGGCGGCCTCCTTGTAGTGGCGGAAGACAAGGGTGCCATCGGTCAGCGCGGCCTCTGCCTCGGCGTCGCGACGGGCGCCAAGCCGGGTCATCAGGCCGATGCTGCGGTCGTTCCCGGGGGCGACATAGGACACGATGCTGTCCCACTTCAGCGCCTCGAAGGCATGGGCGCGCACGGCCTCGACCGCCTCGGTGGCATAGCCCTGCCCTTCGGCCTCGGCGGTCAGGAAGATGCCAAGCTCGGGCTCGGGGTCTTCGTATTCGTAGCCGATCAGCGCAAAGCCCGCCGAGGGCGTGGTGCTGGCATCGATGGTCCAGAGCCCGAAGCCGTGCAGCAGCCAGCAGGCGCAGTAATTGGTGAAATCCGCCCAGGCGCCCTCGCGGGTCATCGGGCCGCCCATGTGGACCGCGCGCTCGGAACAGAGGATCGTCGCGTAGGCGTCGAAATCGTAGATCCGCGGGCCGCGCAACTGCAGGCGCCGGGTGTCGAGCACCGGCAGCCGGCCACCCAACCGGGCGGCGACGCGGGCGCCGGGTCCCGGGATATGACGTTCGCAGGGCGCGGTCATGCCTGCCCCCCGGTGTGGCGCCAGACCTGGGCGGCATGACCCAGCAGGTCCGTATCCCGTTCAAAATGCGCGCCCAGCCGTTCTGCAACCCTGCGTGAGGGCGCGTTGTCGGGATGGATGTAGGAGATCAGCGGGCCAAGACCGCGTTCCGTGCCGGCCCAGTCCCGGATGCGGGCCGCTGCCTCGGTGGCAAAGCCCTGTCCCTCGAACCCGTCGAAGATGTGCCAGCCCAGTTCGGGCTCGTCCCACATGACATGGTTGACGATGCCCACGCGTCCGACCTTTTGCCCGTCGTGCAGAACCATGAAAAAGCCGTAGCCGCGCAGCGCCCAGTGGCCGAAACCGGACAGGAAACCGCGCCACTGGTCGAATTCATCGGTCACCGGCCCGCCGACAAAACGCGCGCGGTCCGAGGCCATGAAGGCGGAAATGACAGGATAGTCCTCTTCCAGCGGCGTACGCAGGGTGAGGCGATCGCTGGTCAGGGTGATCTGAGGGATCATGCCAGCGCCTCCGGACCGGGGTGGCGCCAGAGTTCGTCCTCGCCCATGTTCTCGTTGTGATAGGTGCGCTCGTAGGCGGCACCAAGGCGGCGCGCCAGCGCCTTGGACCTGTCGTTGCCGGGAACGATGTTCGAGGTGAGCGTGGTGAACCCCAGGTCGTCATAGGCCCAGCGGCGGGCGCGTTCCGCGGCCTCGCGCGCGATGCCCTTGCCTTCGAACCCGTCGAAAACGACCCAGCCCAGTTCCGGTTCCGGCCAGGATTCCGGGAACCAGATGCCGGAGATGCCGGCGGCCTCGCCGGTGTCCTTCACCTCGATCACGAAGTAGCCAAAGCCATGCCAGTGCCAGTGGCCGACGTTCATGGTGAACCAGCGCCAGGCGTCGCCCCGTTGCGGGATGTGGCCAAAACCGTCGGCGCGCACCGGATCCTGCAGGAAGGCGATGACCGCTTCGGCGTCGCGTTTTTCGGGGCCGCGCAGGATCAGGCGGTCGGTTTCCAGGCGGGGGGCATTGGTGAGGCTCATGCGTAGGCCTCCGGGCTGCCGTCCGCGTCGGGGCTGTGGCGATAGACCAGCGTTTCCTGCGCCGTCTCGCCCTCGGGCAGTTGCGCGTCGGGGTCGTGTACCGCGCCCAGCCGTTCGGCCAGGGCACGGGACCGGGTGTTGTCGGGGTGGATGTAGCTGACCAGCGTGGACCAGCCCTGCGCCCAGGCCCAGTGCAACGCGGCGGTGGCGGCCTCGGTGGCATAGCCCTTGCCCTCGAAGCCTTCGAAGAAGATCCAGCCGATTTCGCGCTCGGGGAATATCGGGGGGCGGGTGATCGCCACCTGGCCGATGACCCGGCCATCCTTGAGGTCGACGCCCCAGCCCCCGTGCCCCAGAAGATCCCAACTGCCGACCTCCGACGCGAAGCCGAGCCATTGGTGCGTCAGGCTTTTCGGGCGCCAGACATAGGCGGCCCGGTCGCTCTGGTGAAAGTCCCAGAACGGGGTCATGTCGCTTTCGACATGGGGGCGCAGTGTCAGGCGCGGAGTATGCAGCGTGGGGGCGGGCATGGGCGAGTCAACGTGATCGGCGGTTCCTGTGGCGAGGGCGGGTGCCTCCGGCGGGAGGTATTTTCAGCCCAAAGAAACGCCGTGTCGGTCTGTCCTTTCGTTACTTCTTCTTGCCGAAACCGGAGAGGCCGGGGGGCAGGGCGCCGCCGCCGAGGCCGGGCATGCCGCCCTTGGCTCCCATCTGCTTGGCCGCGGCCTCCAGCGCCTTGGGATCCATGCCCTGCGCCATTTCCGGGGGAAGGCCTCCCTTGCCGCCGAACATGCCGCGCATCGCCTGTTTCAGCATGCCGCCTTTGCCCATCTTGCCCATCTTCTTCATCATGTCGGACATCTGGCGCTGCATTTTCAGCAGCTTGTTGAGGTCGGCGACCTCCATGCCCGCGCCCGCCGCGATGCGTTTCTTGCGGCTGGCCTGCAGGATCTGCGGGTTGGCGCGTTCCTTTTTCGTCATCGAGTTGATGAGCGCGATCTGCTGGCGCAGCATCTTGTCGTCGATGCCCGCGCCGTCCATCTGCTTGGCCATCTTGCCCATGCCGGGCATCATGGACATCATGCCCTCCATGCCGCCCATCTTGATCATCTGGTCGAGCTGCATCTTGAGGTCGTTCATGTTGAACTGACCTTTCTGGAAGCGCTTCATCATGCGCTCGGCCTGTTCGGCCTCGAGCGTCTGTTGCGCCTTTTCCACCAGCGCGACGATGTCGCCCATGCCCAGGATGCGGCCCGCGACGCGGTCCGGCTCGAAGGTTTCGAGCGCGTCCATCTTTTCGCCAAGGCCGACGAACTTGATCGGCTTGCCGGTCACGGCGCGCATCGAGAGCGCCGCACCACCACGGCCGTCGCCGTCCATCCGGGTCAGCACGACGCCGGTGATGCCGATGCGGCTGTCGAAATTCTCGGCGGTGTGCACAGCGTCCTGGCCGGTCAGGCCGTCGACGACAAGGATGGTCTCGCGCGGGTTGGCGACGTCGCGCACCGCCTCGACCTGGGCCATCAGCTCTTCGTCGATGGAAAGGCGCCCGGCGGTGTCCAGCATGTAGACATCGTAGCCGCCGAGGCCCGCCTGGGTCTTGGCGCGTTTGGCAATCGCCACCGGGTCCTCGCCCTTGACGATGGGCAGGGTGTCGACGCCGATCTGCTGGCCGAGGATGGCCAGCTGTTCCATCGCCGCCGGGCGGTTGACGTCAAGCGAGGCCATCAGGACCTTCTTGCCGTCGCGCTCCTTGAGGCGCTTGGCCAGTTTCGCGGTGGTCGTGGTCTTGCCGCCGCCCTGCAGGCCGACCATCAGGATCGGCGCGGGCGGGCTGTCGATGCGCAGCTTGCCGGGGTCGCCATCTTCGCCGGCCAGGACGGCGATCAGCTCGTCATGGACGATCTTGACGACCTGCTGACCGGGGGTGACGGACTTGGTGACAGCAGCGCCGGTCGCCTTCTTTTCGACGGCCTTGATGAACTGGCGTGCCACGGGCAGCGAAACGTCGGCCTCGAGCAGGGCCACGCGAACTTCGCGGAGGGCGGTGCGGACGTCATCCTCGGACAGGGCGCCCTGCTTGGTCAGACGGTCGAAGACGCCGCCGAGGCGTTCGGAGAGATTTTCGAACATGGGGCGCAGGGCCTCCTTTTCCTTCGTATTGCGCCACTCAAGGTAAGGGCGCGCGGCGTGCATCACAATCGGATGGGTCAAAGCGCGAGAGCCCCCGTGGGCGCAACGCGCTGACGGAGGGCGATCCCGGGCATAGCCCAAGGGACCGGAAGGCCAGAGGACTCCCGGAGGTTGGGTGCATATAGAGAGGAGGTTGGCTGCGAGTCAAGGCCCGCGGTCTTGTCAGTCCTCGACCCCCAGCCAGGCGTTGATGGCGCGGGCCATGCGGCCCTTGCGCCATCCGCCGGAGCTGTAGCCGCCTGTCAGCGAATGGGTGCCGGAGTGTTCGCCCCCTGACACCTGCAGGACCAGCTTGTAGAGGCGGTTGCCGGATGTGCGTCGGCGCAGGACCTGTGCCCGGGTGATGGAGGCCAGCGGTAGGGTAAGGTCGCGCCTGCCGAAAAGCCTGGCAAAACGGATTGTGGCCGTGCCCGTTTCGCGATCAAGGAGGATATGCGTGCGGCGGGACAGCAGCCAGACGCCCAGCCCGATCATGCCCAGGCCCACGGCCACTAAGATGCCGCCTTGTGCCTCTCCGGCCCCCAGGGCGGTGACGCCGAGCGCCGTGAAGAGCACGCCGAAGACGGACAGAAGAAACCCGGCCAGCCAGCTCCGAATGCTGGCCTCGAACCGGGTTTCGCTGTTCTGGATGACGCCCATGCCTTCAGGTTAGGCAGGTCGGCGCATCGGGTCAAATCCGGGCAGCCCCGTGGGGGCCGCCCGGATGGTTGGATCAGGCGGCCAGATGCGCCAGGTCGTCCGCCGCGCGGGCCTTCGACGCTTCGGCGTCGATCATCTGGCGGTCCGACCGCACCACCTGGATGTCGGTGATGCCGATGAAGCCCAGGACGTGACGCAGCCAGGGGGTGGCAAAGTCGATCGGGCCGTCGACCTCGGTGCCGCCCGAGGCGACGGTGATGATGGCGCGCTTGCCCTTCATCAGGCCCTCGGGGCCTTCTTCGGTGTAGCGGAACGCGATGCCGGCGCGGGCAATCTGGTCGAACCAGGCCTTGAAGCCGGAGGGCACGCCGAAGTTGTAGATCGGCAGCGCGATCACCAGCGTGTCGGCGGCGCGCAGTTCCTCGATCAGTGCGTCGGACAGGGCCAGGCGGGCGCGCTGATCAGGGGTGCGCTCGGCCTCGGGGGTGCCGTTGGCTTCCAGCCAGCGGGTGTCGATCTGGGGCACGGTTTCTGCCAGGTCGCGCGAAACGACGGTGGCGGGGTTCAGGCGCGAGATCACCTCGTCGGCAAGCTGGCGGCTGACGGAATCGGTGCCACGGGCAGAGGCGTCGATGCGGAGAACGGTGTTGGTCATCAGTCGGGTCCTTTCCAGGAATGATGCATTCGATGGACCACAACTTGATCATTGCATTTCTGAACGCAATATCGCATCAAGCGCAAATGGTGTGCGCATATGCGCAGGTGGCCAAGCGAGGGGCAGATGGACAACTGGGATGAGATCCGCACGGCCTACCAGGTCGCCCGGCTGGGAACGGTCAGCGGCGCCGCAGAGGTGCTGGGCGTGCACCACGCGACGGTGATCCGTCATATCGACGCACTGGAGGGGAGGCTGGGTGTCAAGCTGTTCCAGCGACATGCGCGTGGCTATACGGCGACCGAGGCGGGCCATGACCTGATGCGCGTGGCGCAGACCACCGACGACCAGTTGCAGCAGCTGGAGGGCCGGATAAAGGGGCGCGGCAACGAGGTGGCGGGTGACCTTCTGGTCACGTCCCTGGTGGCCTTCGCACCGCTACTGGTCCCGGCGCTGACCAGTTTCCGCGCGCAATACCCGGACGTGATCGTGCGTTTTCTGACAGACGACCGGGTGTTCCGGCTGGAATACGGTGAGGCGCATGTGGCGCTGCGCGCCGGTCCTGCCCCGCAGGAACCGGACAATGTGGTGCAAAGCTTTGCCCGCCAGGACATCGCCCTTTATGCGCATCGCGACTACATCACGAAGCACGGGATGCCCGAGGGCGAAGGCGACCTTAAGGATCATTTCTTCGTCTCCCACGACGATCCCGAAAGCCGCGCGCCTTTTGCGCGCTGGCTGCGCGGGCATGTGCCGGCGGACCACGTCGTCTTTCGCAGTACCGATTCCCGGGTGCTGGAGGCCGCGGTGGCCGAGGGTGCGGGGATCGGCTTCATGGGCGCGCGGGAGGCCGCGATGCGCCCGGAGCTGGTGCAGGTCATGCCCCCGCGCGAGGACTGGGCCTCGCCGCTCTGGCTGGTGACCCATGTGGATCTGCACCGGACCGCCAAGGTCCAGGCCTTCCTGTCGCATCTTAAGGCCTTCGCGGGCGAAGGTTCGGCCCGATGAGCGAGGCAGGGCGCGGGCACCTGGCCATGCTGGGCTTTGCCATGCTGGTTTCGGGATCTTTTTCGCTGGGTGCGATGGCGGCCCCCTTCATCGAACCCGAGGTGCTGAACGCGGTGCGTTTCCTGCTGGCGGGGGCGGTGCTCTGGGGCTGGGCGCTGGCGACGGGCAAGGTGACGCGCGCGGTCTTTGATGCGCCCTGGCGGTACTTTGTCCTAGCCGGACTCTTCGTCATCTATTTCGTCACCATGTTCGAGGGGCTCAAGACGGCGGCCCCGGTCAGCATGGCGGCGGTCTTTACCCTGAACCCGGCGCTGACGGCGGTCTTTGGCTACATGGTCGTGCGCCAGGTCACCACGGCCCGCATGGCGCTGGCCATCGTCGTGGGCGGGGTCGGCGCGCTCTGGGTGATCTTCGATGCCGACCTGGCGGCCTTGATGCGATTCGAGGTCGGGCGCGGCGAGGCGATCTATTTCTGGGGCTGCGTGGCGCATGCCCTCTACGCGCCGATGCTGCGCAAGCTGAGCCGCGGGGAATCCGGCATCGCCTTCAACGCGGGTATCCTGACAGCCGGGTCGGTGATCCTGTGCATCTGGGCGGGGCCGGGCCTGATGGCGATGGACTGGGCCGCATTGCCGATGATCGTCTGGTGGACGATCCTCTACGTCTCGCTGGCGGCGACGGGCGTGACCTTCCTGATCCTGCGCTACGCGACCCTGCGGCTGCCGGCAGCCAAGGTCATGGCCTACACCTACATCGTGCCGTCCTGCGTGATCCTGTGGGAGCTGGTGCTGGGGCGGGGCGTGCCGACGGCGATGGTCCTGCCGGGGGTCGCGCTGACTGCCTTGTCGCTGCTCCTGTTGCTCAAGGACGAAGAAAAGCCCGAGGAAGTGACTGCGGCCTGAGATGCCCCGGCTGTGGCGGCCTCAGGGCTTGTCCTCGGGCGCGGGGGCCAGTTCCTGTTCAAGGAAGCGTTCAAAGCCGTCGAGGTCGAACTGGTCGAACTGCCCAAAGGCCTGCATCCAGATGCTGGCTTCGCGCAGGGCGTCGGGTTCCAGCTTGCACCATTTCACGCGACCGCGCTTTTCCTGGCTGATAAGGCCCGCGCGGGTCAGGATGACGAGGTGCTTGGATATCGCGGCCAGCGACATCTCGAACGGGTGGGCGACATCGGTCACCGCCATGTCGTCCTCCAGCAGCATCGACAGGATGCGGCGGCGCGTCGGATCGGCGAGCGCGGCAAAGACGGTGTCGAGCCGGTCGCTCATCTTGTCCTGGCGCGGAGAGCGGTGGCCGCGGGCGTTTGTCGGCGGCAATGGAAGGGGCGGGCGAACATGGGGCGATCCTGAGCGGTTTAGGCCGGTTTGGGCGGGTCCCGTGGAAAACTCAACCGCTAAGTTGAATTTGCAATTGCAGCATGGTTGGCGCCCAAACGGGCTGCGGCGGAATGACCTCTGCCTTGGCGCCTCTGAAATAGTCATTTAATTACAGTATCTTGAGGCGCCCATATTCGGCTCGCCATGCGTGTTGACTCGATGCGCCCCCCAGCTTAGCACCATGCCAACCCTGACCGGAGCCATCTGCACCGTGAGCGACCCTGACCCCAAGCGAAAGCTGGATGACCTGGACGCCAAGCTGAACGCCTACAAGGCGGGACGCAAAGTGGAGAAGGCCCATCAGGAAGAACACTACTCGCAGGCCAATATCGCCTGGCGGATGGTGACGGAAATGGTTGCCGGTCTGGGGATCGGGTTCGGGATCGGATACGGGCTCGACGTTCTCTTGGGCACCAAGCCGTTGCTGATGGTGGTGTTTGCATTGCTGGGCATCGCCGCGGGCATCAACGTGATGCTGCGGACGGCGAAAGAGGTCCAGGCGAGACAGGGTTCCGGACCGCAGTCCGGAACAGGCCCTGAGCGGGCCAAGGCGGACCGCCCCGACGGGGGCACGAACGACAACGCCCGGTTGACCGGCGCGGATGAGGGGAAAAGAGATGGCGACTGAAAGCGCAGAAACGGCAGACGGCGGCCTGGTGTTCCACCCGATGGACCAGTTCATCGTCAAGCCGCTGTTCGGCCACGGTGAAGTGGGCATGTTCACCATCACCAACGTGACGCTCTGGCTGTTCCTGGCCATCGTCGCCGTTGTCCTGATGATGGTTCTGGGCACCTCCAAGCGCGCCATCGTGCCGTCGCGGTCGCAGTCGGTGGCCGAACTGGCCTACGGTTTCGTCTACAAGATGGTCGAGGACGTGACCGGCAAGGACGGGCTGAAGTACTTCCCCTACATCATGACCCTGTTCATGTTCATCGTCTTCGCCAACTTCCTTGGCCTGATCCCGATGAGCTTCACCACGACCTCGCATTTCGCCGTCACCGTGGTTCTGGCGCTCTCGGTCTTCCTGACCGTGACCGTGCTGGGCTTCGTCAAGAACGGCGCCGGTTTCCTGAGCCTTTTCTGGGTCTCCAGCGCACCCTTGGCGCTGCGCCCGGTCCTGGCCCTGATCGAACTGATCTCGTACTTCGTGCGTCCGGTCAGCCATTCCATTCGTCTTGCGGGTAACGTCATGGCGGGCCACGCCGTGATCAAGGTCTTCGCGGGGTTTGCCGCAATCGCCGCCATCTCGCCGATTTCGGTGCTGGCAATCACGGCGATGTACGGCCTTGAGATCCTGGTGGCCTTCATCCAGGCCTACGTCTTCACGATCCTGACCTGCGTCTACCTCAAGGACGCACTGCATCCGCATCACTAAGGCAGATGGGTCGGACGACCCATCCTACCGCACAGAACACCTCGATACAGAAACTTCCAATCGTAAGGAGATACACAATGGAAGGTCTCAACTTCATCGGCGCCGGTCTCGCAGCAATCGGTTCGGGCGCAGCCGCCATCGGTGTGGGCAACGTTGCCGGCAACTTCCTGGCCGGCGCCCTGCGCAACCCCTCGGCAGCTGCTTCGCAGACCGCCACCCTCTTCATCGGCATCGCATTCGCGGAAGCACTGGGCATCTTCTCGTTCCTGGTTTCGCTGCTGCTGATGTTCGCCGTCTGATCCACGGAACTTAACGATCCTTACGCGCGGGCGGTCAGGCACGCCTGACCGCCCGATGTAGAGACAAGTTCCGACGGAGGACAAAATGGCGACCGAAACTCACGGAGCCGAAGCCGTCAGCACCTGCGTGGACTCGCACGGCTCTGCCGTCGGGATGCCGCAGCTCTGCGGTGACTGGATCGGCAACCAGGTCTTCTGGCTGGTGATCACGCTGGTCGTGATCTACTTTGTGCTGGCCCGCATCGCCCTGCCGCGCATCGCGGCCGTTCTGGCGGAACGCCAGGGGACGATCACCAACGACATCGCCGCCGCCGAAGATCTCAAGCGCAAGGCCGAAGAGGCCGAAGCCGCTTATGACAAGGCGCTTGCCGATGCCCGGGCCGAGGCCCAGGTTATTGCGCAAAAGGCGCGTGACGACATCAAGGCCGACCTCGACGTCGCAATGGAAAAGGCCGACGCGGAAATCGCGGCCAAGGCTGCCGGGTCGGAGAAGGCCATCGCCGAGATCCGCGACAGCGCCCTTGCAAATGTCGAAGTCGTGGCCAAGGACACCGCAGGCGCCATCGTGGCCGCCCTGGGGGCATCCGCCGACGACGCCAAGATCGCCGCTGCGGTCGACGCGCAGCTGAAAGGGTAAGGTTATGAAGAAACTCATCCTTCCCGTGATCGCAGCGCTGGCCGCGACCCCGGCTGCCGCCGCATCCGGCCCCTTCTTTTCGCTGGGCAACACCGATTTCGTGGTGCTGCTTGGCTTCATCGTCTTCATCGGCGTCCTGATCTACTTCAAGGTGCCGGGCCTGCTCATGGGCCTGCTGGACAAGCGCGCCGAGGGCATTCAGGACGAGCTGGACGAGGCACGTAAGCTGCGTGAAGAAGCTCAGTCGTTGCTGGCGAGCTACGAGCGCAAGCAGCGCGAAGTTCAGGGCCAGGCCGACCGCATCGTTGCCCATGCCAAGCAGGAGGCCGAACTGGCCGCCGAGCAGGCCAAGGCCGACATCCAGGCCTCGATCGCCCGCCGCCTTCAGGCCGCCGAAGGCCAGATCGCATCGGCCGAGGCCGCAGCGGTCAAGGAAGTGCGCGACCGTGCCGCTGCCGTGGCCGTGGCTGCCGCGCGCAACGTGGTGGCCGAGCAGATGACTGCCGACAGCGCGGGCAAACTGATCGACGACGCGATCGCAGACGTGAGCGCCAAGCTCCACTGACCGCGTCCCGAGGGACAGTGACGAGGCCCGGCCAAAGTGCCGGGCCTTGCGCGTTGCAGGCCCCCGGTGGGCCTAATCGCCGGAACAGGCAGCAAGACCGGACCGCGAGAGACATCGCGGCCGCACCAGAACAAGGGTTGAGGCGTGGCACATATCATCGTCGTGGGGAACGAAAAGGGCGGGGCGGGCAAGTCGACCATCGCGATGCATGTCGCGACGGCGCTTGCGCGCATGGATCATCGGGTCTGGACGCTGGACCTGGACCTGCGTCAGCAGAGCCTGGGGCGCTACCTTGCCAACCGCCGTGCCTGGCTGAAGAAAGAGGAACACGACCTGCCCGTGCCGGGGTACATGGCCTTGCCCGAGGCCGATCCCGCTGCCCTCGCGGCGGGTGAGCAGGCCGCCGACAACCGCCTCAGCCGCGCGGTCGCAGAGCTGGAGCCCAAGTCCGACTTCATCATCATCGACTGCCCCGGCGCCTACACCCGTTTGGCGCAGGTGGCGCATTCGCTGGCGGATACGCTGGTGACGCCCCTGAACGACAGTTTCGTCGATTTCGACCTTCTTGCCCGGATCGAGGGCGACGGCGAGACCATCGCCGGCCCGTCGGTCTATGCCGAGATGGTCTGGTCGGCGCGTCAGCTCCGGGCACAGGCCGGGCTGCAGCCGATGGACTGGATCGTGCTGCGCAACCGGATCGGTGCCCAGCAGATGATCAACAAGGCCAAGATGGAAAAGGCGGTCGCAACCCTGTCAAAGCGGATCGGCTTTCGCGTTGCGCCCGGCTTCTCGGAACGGGTTGTGTTCCGAGAGCTGTTCCCGCGCGGGTTGACCCTGCTGGACCTGCGCGACATCGGCGTGCGCAGCCTGAGCCTTTCGAACATCGCGGCCCGGCAAGAGGTGCGTGACCTCGTCAAGTCGCTGAAACTCCCGGACGTCACGGTCAACTTCTAGACGTCCTGCGTTGGGCGCGATTCACAACGTCCCGTGTTTCTTTGGGCACGAAATTCTTCGGGGGTCCGGGGGCAGAGCCCCCGGCGCCGCCTTGGCGGCAAGAAAAAAGACCGGACCCGAAGGTCCGGCCCATGAATCCGGCCAAGGATTTGGAGGAGATGTTACTCGGCCGGAACCGCTGCGGGGGTTGCCTTGGCAAAGTGCTGGCGGTTCAGGCGCAGCACCAGGGCGATGGCAACCACCTGCGACGCGATGGCCAGCCCGGTGACGCCCCAGTAGGCAAGGTCGAACTTGTCCACGACACCGGCTGCGACCAGACCCTTGTTGGCAAAGAAGTGGATCATCACTGCCAGGGCCACGAAGGGGCATACCAGGGCGTAGGAGCCCGGCGAGGTCTTGGACCCCATCACGAAGTCGCTGAAGTACCCCTGCGCCTTGAGCACCACTGCCCCGAGGCCAAGGAAGGCCAGCTGGATGCCCAGCAGGCGGGCAAGGAAGACCATCGTTTCGCCGGCGTTGCCATGTGCGTCAAAGCTGGTGTGCAGCCCGTGATCCTGGCGCAGGAACATGATTCCCAACACGGTGACGATCGGAACGATGATCATCAGGGTCGGGCCGGCTTCGCGCGCGGTGCCATGCTGCAACATCGAGCCGAAGGCCGTGATGCTGGCAAACGCGGCGTAGAGAACCGCGATGGTGCCGAGGATGGTCGAGATCACCAGGGCGACACCGACGGTCGTGGCGCTTGTGCTCATGGCGGCGGGGGCGGCAAAGCCGACCGCGATCATCGACAGCGCGAAGGCCGGGGTGAGCTGCGCGAAGGAGTTATGCGCGGTCACGTCGAACAGCCCACCCTTGGCCAGCACGCGGCCCAGGAAATCACCGATCAGACGGAAGGCGATCACGGCAATCAGGCCAAAGCCGATCATGGCCAAGGGGAACAGGTATTCCACCACGTTCCAGAGTTGGGGCACGAAGACGAGGCCGATGATGAAACCGACGTTCACCGACATTGCCAGCGCCAGCGGCATCGCAAGAAGTGTGGATTCGGCGTTGGAATTGCGCAGCTCTTCGTAGGCCGGGCCCTTCTTGAAGGCGCTGTAGGACGCAAGGTTCCAGATCAGCGACTTGATGTTGAGAAAGGCAAAGCCGGCAATGCCCGCCATCGCGATCAAGATTGCGGCCTGAATGTAGGGGCCGCCTTTGGCCCAGGCGGCCATGATGTCTTCGAACACCGGGACGGGCTGGCCGGGGTGGGGCACCCAGAACATGAGGAACATGAAGAAACTGACCGCGATGCCGCCGGCGCCCAGCGAGGCGAGAAAGTAGATCGGGGAATAGCTGTCTGCGGGTCTTTGTGCTGCGTTGGCCATGAGGGCCTCCTGTGACATGCAGGTAAACATTCATCAGATGGAATGTAATATACATTCTAAAATAAGAATGTAAAGGGTGGCGTCGATTGCCCGCCATGCACGCCACACATGACGGGATTAACCACTTCGTAACCAGGTTCAGGCCAGAATTGGCCATGCGCGGTTATCCCTGTGTTCTTCTTCTGCTCGGCCTCGTCGGATGCGCATCGGCGGGGCCGGGTTTTTATGGAGCAGAGAAACACATGCGCTCGGTCGAAGGATCACGCTTTAGCCTTAGGTTCCGCGGCCCCTTGGTCGAGGCCACACGCACCTCCCCGGAATGGTTGCCCCGGTTCGAAGAGATCGCTCGCAAGGCCGGCATCGCGGCGCAGATCGAAACCGGTTGCCGCGCCAAGTGGGTCGAGGGCGATCCGGCGATGATGTGGATCGGATTGTCCTGCGACGGCAAACCTGCACCGCAAATGCCCCGACGGCCCCGCACCATCCAATGTGCCATTGATGAACCCGCCCCGCGAGCGACCCGGCGCGGTTTGGTCTTGGATTGCGGCGCAGGCCGGCGTTAGGTCGCAATATCTTGTGGAGAAGTGGTGCGAAGCCGCCATATGGGGCGTCCTTTCCTTGACTCGGCACCCCCCGAAAGCGCAGGCTGAGGTCCAATCCCGGAATCGGACATGGCCCATTGCGCTTTTCCAGACTCAGACTCACCGGCTTCAAGAGCTTCGTCGATCCGACGGACCTGATCATCAACGACGGGCTGACCGGCGTGGTCGGTCCCAACGGCTGTGGCAAGTCCAACCTTTTGGAGGCGCTGCGCTGGGTCATGGGCGAAACCCGGGCCAAGGCGATGCGTGGCGGCGGGATGGAGGACGTGATCTTTGCCGGCGCCTCGTCGCGGCCCGCCCGCAACTTTGCCGAGGTCAGCCTGCATATCGACAACGCCGACCGTCTGGCCCCGGCGGGGTTCAACGACCACGATCATCTGGAAATCGTGCGCCGCATCACCCGTGACGTCGGCAGCGCCTACAAGGTCAACTCCAAGGACACGCGGGCGCGCGACGTGCAGATGCTGTTCGCGGACGCGGCGACCGGGGCGCATTCCCCGGCACTGGTCCGGCAGGGGCAGATCAGCGAGTTGATCAACGCCAAGCCCAAGAACCGACGCAAGGTGCTGGAGGATGCCGCCGGGATCGGCGGGTTGTACCAGCGTCGGCACGAGGCCGAGCTGAAGCTGAAGAACACCGAAGCGAACTTGTTGCGGGTCGATGATGTGGTTGAGCAACTGGCTGGACAATTGGCCGCGCTGGCCAAACAGGCCCGGCAGGCGGCGCGCTATCGGGCCATCGGGACCGAACTGCGCCAGGCCGAGGGCATGTTGTTGTATCGCCGCTGGCGCGAGGCTGACGATGCCCGTGCCGCGGCAGAGGCTGCATTGCGCGAGACGGTGACACGGGCCGCGCAGGCGGAAACCGCGGCGCGTGCCGCCGAAAAGACCCGGGCCGAGCGCGAAGAAACCCTGCCGCCCCTCCGCGAGGAAGAGGCAATCGCGGCGGCCGTTCTGCAGCGATTGATCGTCCAGCGTGACACGCTGTCCGATCAGGAAAAGCAGGCGCTGGCCCGGATCGAGACCCTGCGCAACCGGATCGCCCAACTGGTCCGTGACATGGACCGCGAGGCGGGGCTGAACCGCGACGCCGGAGAGACCATCGAGCGGCTGGAATGGGAGGCCCGAGAGCTTGCCAAGGCCTCGGAAGGGCACGAGGACCGGCTGGCCGAGGCGCATGAGGCTGCACGCGAAGCCTCGGGCGTGTTGCAGGCCCGCGAGGCGGAGCTGGAACAGCAGACAGAGGATGTCGCCCGTCTGTCCGCGCGCCACCAATCCGCGCAGCGCTACCTCGCCGATTGCCGCAAGACGGTTGAGCGGAACGAAAGCGAGGCCGCCCGGGCGCGTGCCACGGTCGACACCGCCAAGGAGGCACAGGCCCGGTCGCGCGAGGCGGCAGAGGCCGCGCAGGCCCGCCTGGCCGAGGCGCAGGAGGCGGCGGAGCAGGCCGAGGTAACCCTGACCGAGGCCGAGGCCGCCCGTGCCGATACGCAGGCCCGCGAAGCCGAGGCGCGTGGGGAACGCTCCGAGGCCGAGGGCCAGATGAATGCCCTGCGGGCCGAGGTGACGGCGCTGGCCCGCTTGTTGGACCGCGACACCGCCGAGGGCGGGCAGATCCTGGATCGGCTGCAGGTGGAACAGGGCTATGAAAAGGCACTGGGTGCGGCGCTGTCGGACGACCTGCGCGCCCCCGAGGTCGAGGGCGACGGGCCGACCGGCTGGGTCGTGTTGGCGGCCTACGACACCACGCAGCCGCTCCCCGATGGCGCCTCGCCGCTGGCGGGCCATGTCTCTGTTCCCGACGTGCTGGAACGGCGGCTGAGCCAGATCGGCTTGGTGGACCCCGAGGATGGCCCGCGCCTGCAGGCCTTGCTGAAACCCGGTCAGCGTCTGGTGACGCTGGAGGGCGATCTCTGGCGCTGGGACGGCTATCGCGCCTGGGCCGAGGATCAGCCCTCGGCGGCGGCGCTGCGGCTGGAACAGCTTAACCGGCTGGAAGGGTTGAAACAGGAAATGGCCCGCGCCTCGGCGCAGCTCGAAGGGACGCAGGCCGCGCATGAGGCGCTGGTGGCGCAGTTGAGCGCGCTGACCGAGGCCGACAAGGCGGCGCGCGCGGCACGGCGCGCGGCGGATCAGGCCGTGACAGAGGCCGCCCGGGCGCAAAGCCGCGCCGAGGCCGAACGCGACATGGCCGAGGGCAAGGTGGAAAGCGCGAGCCTGTCGGTCAAGCGCTACGAGGACGAGGCCGGCGCGGCACGCGGCCAGCTGAAAGAGGCCGAGCGCGCACTCGAAGGGTTGGACGATCTCGAAGAGGCGCGCGCGCAGGCCGAAGACATCAAGATGACGGTCGAGGCCGCGCGGATGACCATGATGGCCCGCCGCTCTGCCCATGACGAGTTGCGCCGCGACGGCGAGGCCCGCAAGGGGCGCGCCCAGCAGGTGACCAAGGACCTGTCGGGCTGGCGCCATCGCCTGGAAACCGCCGAGAAACGCGCCACCGAACTGGCCGAGCGCAAGGCCGAGAGCGAAGCGGAACTGGCCCAGGCCGAGGAGGTCCCCGGCGAGTTGGAGGCGCAGCGCGACGACCTGACCGGCGCGATGGAAACGGCCGAAGACCGCAAGGCGGCGGCCAGCGATGCATTGTCGGCGGCTGAAAGCGCCCTGCGCGAGGCGATCACCGCCGAACGCGACGCCGAACGTCAGGCCGGTGAGGCGAGAGAGGCGCGGGCGCGGGCCGAGGCACGGGCCGAGGCCGCCCGCGAAACCGTCGAGGCCGCCGCAGAGCGCATCACCGACGAGTTGGAAACCACGCCGGCGACGCTCTTGGAGCAATTGGACGTGGACCCGGACCAGATGCCCGCCTCGGACAAGATCGAGGCCGAGGTGTCGCGCCTGAAACGCCAACGCGATGCCTTGGGTGCGGTCAACCTGCGTGCCGAGGAAGACGCCAAGGAAGTGCAGGAAGAGCATGACACGCTGGTGGCGGAAAAATCCGACCTCGAAGAGGCGGTCAAGACGCTGCGCTCGGGCATTGCCAGCCTCAACCGCGAAGGGCGTGAACGCCTGCTGACCGCTTTCGAGCAGGTGAACAGCAATTTCTCGATGCTGTTTACCCATCTTTTCGGCGGCGGCGAGGCCAGCCTGATGATGGTCGAAAGCGACGACCCGCTGGAGGCCGGGCTGGAGATCATGTGCCAGCCACCGGGCAAGAAACTGTCGACCCTGTCGCTGATGTCTGGCGGTGAACAGACCCTGACCTGCCTGGCGCTGATCTTTGCGGTCTTCATGGCCAACCCCTCGCCGATCTGTGTGCTGGACGAGGTGGACGCGCCGCTGGACGATGCCAACGTGACCCGGTTCTGCGACATGCTGGACGAGATGTGCCGTCGCACGGACACGCGGTTCCTGATCATCACCCACCACGCGGTGACGATGGCGCGGATGGACCGGCTGTTCGGCGTGACCATGCAGGAGCAGGGCGTCAGCCAGCTTGTCTCGGTCGACCTCAAGCGCGCCGAGAGCCTTGTGGCCTGAACCAGGCACACGGCGCCGTCACGTTCACGTCAAAGGGTTTTCGCCACGGGCCAATTGCGCCATGTAGGGCGGGCTGTTCCTTTGATCCGGTTCTCCGCTACGGTATCCCATGCGCCTGTTTCTTCTGATCGCCCTGACAATGGTGGCTTTTGCCGCGAACTCTGTCCTGAACCGGGCTGCCCTGGCCGCGGGCGGGATCGACGCGGTGAGTTTCGGCACCATCCGCCTGTGGTCCGGTGCGGCGATGCTGGTGCTGCTGGGGCTGGTGCTGCGCGGACGAATTGCGCTGGGCGGCGCCGGACGGGTGGCCGGGGTGCTTGGGCTGGTTCTCTACATCTATGGGTTCTCGGTGGCCTATGTGGCGCTGGACGCGGGCCTTGGGGCGCTGATCCTCTTCGGGACGGTCCAGGTGACCATGTTCGGCGGCAGCCTGATCGGCGGAGAGCGCCCTCCGGCCCTGCGCTGGGCCGGGGCGGCGCTGGCCTTTGGCGGGCTGGCATGGCTGCTCTGGCCGGGGGGTGGCGTTGCGCTCAGCCTGACGCACGGTGCGGCGATGGTCCTGGCCGGGTTGGGCTGGGGCATCTATTCGCTGGCCGGGCGCAAGGCCGAGGATCCGCTGCTGGCGACCGGGGCGAACTTCCTGCTGGCCGTGCCAATGGGCTTTCTGCTGGGGCTGGTTTTGCCGGTCAGCCCCGAGGCGACGTCATCAGAGCCCACAGGCATCCTGCTGGCGGTGATCTCGGGCGCAGTGACCTCGGGTCTGGGCTATGCGTTGTGGTATCATGTCCTGCCGCAGATCAAGGGCAGCGTCGCGGCGGTGGCACAGTTGAGCGTGCCGGTGATCGCGATGGCGGGCGGCATGATCTTTCTGGGCGAGGCACTGTCGCTGGATTTCGTCATCGCCGCGGCGGTGGTCCTGGGCGGTGTGGCCCTGTCGGTGCTGCGGAAATAGCCGCGTGGATCAACGCAGGATCGGTTCCAGCGGGTCATAGCCGGGCCCTTCGCCCCAGGCGACATCGGGCAGGCTGGAGGGTTTCAGGCGCAGGCGCGTCAGCTCGTCCCGCGCAAAAAAGCGCCGCTTGTGCACCACGCCCTCCGGGTCTTTCCAGTCGTCGGTCAGCGTGCCTGCGGTGATGCGGGCGCGAAAGAAGATCTCGACCTGGTGAAAACCGCGCTTGGGGTCGTGGAACTCGTTGACGAGGCAGGGGGCGCCGACCTCCACGCGCAGGCCGGTTTCTTCCAGCACTTCACGGGCGAGGTTTTCGGGCAGGCTCGAGTGCGGCTCGACCCCGCCGCCGGGGGCGCACCACAGGTCCGACAGGTTGCCGGGCCAGGCGTTGACCAGCAGCAGGCGGTTGTCCTGCAGGATCACGGCGCGGCAGGCGATGCGGGGGGCGGGCAACGGGGCACTCCTTTCATGACTTTTCTAGGCGCTGGCGGGACGCTATGCCAGCGTCATGAAATGGTTTCTCCTCTGTCTTGTCCTGCTTGCCCCTCTGCCTGCGCGGGCCGGGGATTGCGTCATCCTGCTGCACGGGCTGGCGCGGACCGAGTATTCGATGGCGCTGCTGGGCGCGGTGCTGGAATCGCGCGGGCATCGCGTCATCATCCCCGGCTACGATTCGACCCGCTACCGGGTCGAACACCTAGCCGAAGAGACCCTGCCGGAGGCGGTGAACCGTTGCGGACCCAAAACGGTGCATTTCGTCACCCATTCGATGGGCGGCATCCTTTTGCGGCACTGGCTGCGGGACCATCGCCCGCCCCGGTTGGGCCGGGTGGTGATGATGGGCCCGCCAAATGGCGGCAGCGAGATCGTGGATCTTGCCGGGGGCTGGGAGGTTTTCGAGTGGATGAATGGTCCGGCGGGCCAGCAGCTGGGCACCGGGCCGCAGGATCTGCCCGCGCGGCTGCCGCCGGTGGATTTCCCTTTGGGGGTGATTGCCGGGTCCCGGACCCTGAACGCGCTGACCAGCTCGGTGATCCCCGGGGAGGACGATGGCAAGGTTTCGATTGCGTCGACCCGCGTCGACGGCATGGCTGACCACATCGTTCTGCCGGTCACCCATACCTTCATGATGCAGGCGCCCGAGGTCATGGTGCAGGTGGTGCGGTTCCTGGAAGAGGGGCATTTCCAGCCGGGCGCGGACTGGCGCCTGCTGCTGGACGAGGCGGACCTGGACTGCCTGCTGGGAGAGTGCAATGCCGATTGAACTGGACCTTCAGGGTGCGCGGGTGTTGCGGCCCGGTGGCTGGGATCACGGGCCCCTGTCGCTGGCGGGCGGGGTGATCGTCGACGGACCGGTGGGACGCGCCGTGGACCTGTCCGGCTATGACCTGCTGCCCGGGATTGTCGACGTGCATGGCGACGGGTTCGAGCGGCACATGGCGCCGCGCCGGGGCGCCCTGCGGGAACGCGACGCGGGCATGGTGGCCTGCGCCGCCGAACTGGGGGCCTGCGGGATCACCACGGCCGTTCTGGCGCAGTTCTGGTCCTGGGAAGGCGGAATGCGCGGGCCGGAGTTCGCCGAAGAGGTCTTTGCCGCCGTGAGTGCCGTGGCCCCAACTGTGCCGGTGGACCTGCGGCTGCAGATGCGGCTGGAGACGCATTTCACCGAGAGTTTCGAAGCGGCCGAGGCGGCGCTGGCGCGCTGGGGGATCGGCTATGTCGTTTTCAACGACCACCTGCCGCATGCGCGGCTGGCCGAGGGGCGGCGCCCGCCGCGCCTGACCGGGCAGGCGTTGAAATCCGGTCGCAACCCTGAGGCGCACCTGGCACTGATGACGCGCCTGCATGACGCCGGGGACGCGGTCCCGGGCGTCCTGGATGCGCTATGCGCGCGGCTGGCCGCACAAGGGATCCGCATGGGCAGCCATGACGACCGGACGGCGGCGGGTCGGGCCGCGTGGCGCGCGCGGGGCGTCACGGTGTCCGAGTTTCCCGAAACGCTGGAGGCGGCGCAGGCGGCGCGGGACGCGGGGGAGCCGGTGGTCCTTGGGGCGCCGAACGTGGTGCGCGGGGCCAGCCATGCGGGCAATGTCTCGGCGCTGGACCTGATCGGCGCGGGGCTTTGTGATGCGCTGGCCTCGGATTATCACTACCCGGCGCCGGCGCGGGCGGCCTGGCGTTGTGTCGAGCTGGGCCTGATGGACGAGGCGGCGGCCTGGGCGCTGGTCTCGGAGGGGCCGGCGCGGGTGCTGGGCCTCGCGGATCGGGGGCGACTGGATACCGGCCTGCGCGCGGACCTGGTGGTGATGGACCGCGAGACGCGGCGCATCGCGGCGGTCTTTGCGGGCGGCGATCTGGCCTGGATGAGCGGGCCGGTGGCGGCACGCTTTATCAGTTAGCGGAGCGCTGGCACGCACAGGGTGGATTGCGTTCAGGCCACGCAGGCCTTGAGGAGGGCGCTGCCCTCCTCAAACTCCTCCCGAGGTATTTGGAAAACCAAAGAAAACCGGGTCAGTCCTTGGGGACAAGGAAATTGGCGTGACCCATCTTGCGGCCAGGCTTGGTCTCGGCCTTGCCGTAAAGATGCAGGGCACAGGCCGGATCGGCGGCAAGGGCGGGGACACGGTCCATGTCGTCGCCGATCAGGTTTTCCATGCGGATGTCGCTGTGGCGGCTGCCGTCGCCCAGGGGCCAGCCCGCGACGGCGCGGATGTGCTGTTCGAACTGGTCGGTCATGCAGCCGTTCTGGGTCCAGTGGCCGGAATTGTGCACGCGGGGGGCGATCTCGTTCACGATCAGCCCGCCGGGGGTGACGAAGAACTCGACCCCCAGGACGCCGATATAATCGAGCGCGTTCAGGATCTTGCCCGCTGTCAGAACGGCATCGGTGAGGGTGCGGTTGGGCAGGCTGGCAGGCACGGTGGTGGTGCGCAGGATGCCGCCCTCATGCACGTTCTGGCCGGGGTCGAATGCGGCGACGCGGCCGTCGGTGCCGCGCGCCGCGATCACGGAGATTTCGCAGGTGAAATCGACGAAACCTTCGAGCACGGCGGGCGCACCCTGCAGCGCGGCAAGCGCCTCTGCGGCGTCTTCGGGTTTGGTGAGCCGGGCCTGCCCCTTGCCGTCATAGCCGAAGCGGCGGGTTTTCAGGATCGAGGGAGTCCCAATGGTTTCAATGGCTTGAGCCAGGGAGGCCGCGTCGTCCACCGTTGCGAAGGGGGCGGTCTGCAATCCGAGATCGCGCAGGAAGGTCTTTTCGGTCAGGCGATCCTGGCTGATACGCAGCGCCTCGCGCCCCGGGCGGATCGGGCGGATCTGGTCCAGCGCGTCAAGCGCTTCGGTCGGGATGTTCTCGAACTCATAGGTGAGGACATCGACGGAATTTCCGAATTTTTCCAGGGCCTTGATGTCATCGTAGCCGGCCTGATGATGGAAGTTGGCCACATGCGAGGCGGGGCAATCGCCGCCCGGTTCAAAGATCGCGGTCTTGAATCCGAGGCGGCTGGCCGCGACGGAAAGCATCCGGCCAAGCTGGCCTCCGCCGAGGATGCCGATGGTGCTGCCGGTGGGGAGAGGGGCGGTCATGAGGGTACCTGCAGTTTGTACGTTTTGTACGTTTTGTACGGCGTTTCCGACGTTTTGTACAAAGTCAGTCGCGGAGGGGTTCATCGGCGATGGAGGCAGAAAGATCGGCCCGCCACTGGTCGAGCCGGGCGGCAAGATCGGCATCCTGAAGGGCGAGAATCCCGGCGGCCATGAGACCCGCGTTCTTCGCCCCCGCCGCACCGATGGCCATCGTGGCAACCGGGAAGCCGCGCGGCATCTGCAGGATGGAATAGAGACTGTCGACGCCGTTCAGCGCCCGGGTCTGGACCGGCACGCCGATTACCGGAACGCGGGTTTTCGAGGCCATCATGCCGGGCAGGTGCGCGGCGCCGCCGGCGCCCGCGATGATGACCTGCAGGCCCCGGGTGACGGCCGTCTTGCCGTAGTCCCACAGCCGGTCCGGCGTGCGGTGGGCCGAGACGATGCGCGCCTCGTACTCTACCCCGAGCTCGTCGAGAATATCCGCCGCCTCGACCATTGTGGGCCAGTCCGACTGGCTGCCCATGATGATGCCGACCCTGGGACTGTCCATGCCTGCCTCCGCGTTATGCGGGTGTTGTTATAGGCGATGGGGGCAGGGGCGCAATGGGGCGGCGTTCAGGCGATGATGTCGGGCAGCAGGCGGTCCTCGATCAGGGCGATCTTGTCCTTGAGCCGCAGCTTTTTCTTTTTCAGGCGCTGCAGCGTCAGGCGATCGGCGGTGCCGGTCTCCTGCAGTGCATGAATTGCCTCGTCGAGGTCGCGGTGTTCGCGGCGGAACACCTCCAACTCCACACGCAGAACGTCCTCGCTCTTCATGGCGATATCCGTGGGCGCGTTCATGAGCCTAATCCCTTGAGTGATACCCGGACCCCAAGATAGCGTTTCTGTGGCATTGCGCATAGCCCCTTGCGCGGATTAGCCCCTGTGCCCATATTTCAGGGGCAACGGTCGCCTTCGGGGGCCGTGGCGTGACGGTCGCTTGTGCAAAGGACGTGTCGATGACCAAACTGACGCTGGGATCTTATCCCCATATGCTCGGGTTCGAGCAGCTGGAGCGCCTGCTGGAGCGCACCGCAAAGACATCGGAGGGCTATCCGCCCTTCAACATCGAGCAGACTTCGGATCATTCCTATCGCATCACCCTGGCCGTGGCCGGGTTCCGCGAGGATGACCTGTCGATCACCGTCGAGGACCGCCAGCTGGTCATCCGGGGTCGGCAGCGTGACGATGGGTCGGATCGCATATTCCTTCATCGCGGCATTGCCGCGCGGCAGTTCCAGCGCACATTTGTGTTGGCGGATGGTGTCGAGGTGGGTGAGGCTGTGATCGAGAACGGGCTGTTGCACGTCGATCTGACGATGAGCCGGCCCGAGACCGTCGTGCAGACGATCAAGATCAGGAAGGGGTAAGTACCATGCATGCCAAGTACGATTTTGACAAACTGGTCGAGGGGCGGACGGTCTATGTACGCCCGGTGAAAACCGCGGACCTGCCCGACGACGTGCGCAAGCAGGCGGCCGGTCGTGACACGCTGTATGCGGTGCACCGCGCCGATGGCGAACGCCTGGCGCTGGTCAAGGACCGCTCGCTGGCCTTCGTGCTGGCGCGGCAGAACGACCTGGCGCCGGTGACGGTGCACTGACGCATTGACGGGCGGGGGTTTTCCCCCTGATCTCGTATCGCAGGGCCCGGCGGATTTCGCCGGGCTTTTCGTTTCTGGGTGGTTGGGGGATCACCGACGCGGGGGCCAGAGGCCGAACCTCTCCCAAAGACATTGCGCGGCGGCGGCATTGGCGCGGGCGCGGTCCGTCGTATCCTGCAGCGGGGCGGGGCGGACCAGGGGCGTGACGCGGGCGCGCGCCGCGGGCGCCAGCCTCAGGGGGGTGCCGGTCAGCGCGCGCATGCCCGATAGCCAGATGTCATCGACC
This sequence comes from Antarctobacter albus, assembly GCF_900101505.1. Lineage (GTDB taxonomy): Bacteria > Pseudomonadota > Alphaproteobacteria > Rhodobacterales > Rhodobacteraceae > Antarctobacter > Antarctobacter albus. The sequence continues at coordinate 56,031 of NZ_FMZI01000006.1, read as the reverse complement.
GGGCGGGCCTCTGCCGGGATGTCAAAGGCGCGCGGGTCGATCATTCCGGGCCGGATCAGCACACCGGAAAACCCCTGTGCGATATCGCTGTGCGGGGGCGCGGCGCCCTGCCGTTTCAGCCGGTCGACGGACCAGCCGGAGGCGGCCACCGCCTCCGTGGGGCTGGCGGCGGTGCAGAGTTCGGCAAGCCAGCCGGGCTGGTAGAGGCAATCGTCATCGCAATAGGCAAGGGCGTCCTGCGGAAAGGCGCGCAGGGCCGGCAGCAGCTTGGTCGCCGGGCCATAGTCGGTGTCGGACCAGAGCAGGGTGACCCCCGGGGGCAGGGCTGGCGGCGCGACCGGGCCGGGAAAGCGGGCATAGTGGCGCGGCAGGCACAGCACGACCCGCGCGGCGCCCTGCGCCAGTAGGCTGTCCAGCACCCCGGCCAGGGCGGCAAAGCGCGGCGGGATCGAGGTGAGCGTGATGGTCGTGCGGCTGGGCTCAGAAATTGAGATTGTAGTTCATCCGCAGTTTCATGTCGCGCGTGTCATCCAGGATGCGGCCGCCATCCAGGTCGAGCGTCAGCCGGCCTTTGCCCGCATCATAGGCAAACCCTGTTCCGATACGGGGGCCGGTATGGCTGGTTTCGCGGCCCAGCCCGTCGTCGAAACGGTTGTATTCCGCGCCGAGGCTGACATAGGGCGTCAAGGCCGTGCCGATGTCGAAACTGGCGCGTGTGCCCAGCGATCCGGTCAACCCGGTCACGGTTCGCGGGGCCAGGCCTCCGGCGGCGGGATGATCCTCGGCAAAGCCGGACACCCCGATGAAGGAACGGATGTCGGCGCTGCCCCAGGTGTAATCCGCGTTGGCGGTCAGCCCGGCGGCGCGGCGTTCGGCCTGGTAGGTGACGCCGCCGACGTCGTAATCGGGCCGTGCAAAAAGGGCGTATCCGGTCACGTTGTAGCGGTCGCCGATGCGGGACTTGAAATAGGGGCCGATGCTGAGCGCGTCGCTGTCGACCGAGACGCCGGAAACGTCCAGATCGGACCGGCCCGCCGACAGGAAGAAGCCCAGGCGCGTGGAGGCGCCGACCTCGTAGTCGAGGCCGAAGGTCAGTTCATGTGCGCTGCCGTCGATGTCGCCGTCAAAGACGCGCCCCTGCAAGGCTGCCCAGCCGGTCATGCCGGTTTGGTCGCCGTAGGTGGAGAGGAACAGCCCGTTTCGCGTGACCGAGGCCGGGGCGCCGCCCGAGAGGGTGCTGTTGATCGCGCTGCCGACAAAGCCCACCGATGTGCTGGCCGAGGCGAAGGCACCCATGCCCTGCGCGGCCTTGCGTCCGCCCTGTCCTGCCGCACCGTTGCCACCCCCGCCGCAGGACAGGGTGAAGGTATCGCCGGACTGGGCAAAGGCCTCGACCCCGTAGTCTCCGGTCAGGGCGGCGGTATGGCTGAACCCGTCGCAGGAGGTACCGTCGAAGGCGGGGTTGCAGATACCGTCATCCGTGCCGCCCTGTCCGCCGAATTCGATCGAGACGGCCAGAGTGCCGGCGTCCGGTGTCGAGATGTTCAGCGTCTCACCCTGTTGCAGGTTCACGGTGACAAAGGCCGGGGCGGTATGCACCACGCCCTGAACCGTGGAACAGTCCAGCGTGGTGGCCAGGGCGGGGCCGGATCCGATCAGGAGCGCGGCCAGTGGAATGAGGCGCAAGGGAATCATGGCATCAGTGTAGCATGGTCAATCCTTAACAGTTTATCACGGAAACTTTGGCGCTTCACCTGTTGGGCCGGCTGACGCCACTGGGCGTCACGTTTTTGTCACCTGACAAGAATCCCGCAACGACAGGCGCTTGTCCGGGCAGGGAGGCGGGTGGCGGGGGCCTTGGCCTTGACAGCTTGCCTGCCGCTGGGCGTCACTGATCGGACGTCAGTCACGATGATCGGAGTAGCCCATGCCCGGATCGGGGACCAGATGGAGGTTTGCAGTGCTTCTGGCGCTGGGCCTTGCCTTGCCCGGGCAGCGCGCAGAGGCGGCGGGCGATGCCCATGTGACCTGCGTGCAAGGACAGTTGCAGGCGTTGGGGTTCGATCCCGGGCCGATCGACGGCCAAAGCGGCCCGCGCACGCGCGGCGCGCTGCGTGCCTGGCTGGACACGCGCGAGGCCGGGGCGCGCGCGGTCTTTGAAACCCTGCCGCCTTTCGACAACCGCTCCTCCGTGGGTTGGTGCCGTGAGATCGGGCTTGCCGAGCCCGAGGCGGCAAAGCTCATGCCCTCGGTCAATCCGCCCAGGATCCTGATCGGTCCGGACGTGCACCCTGAGATCGCCGATCACGTCCTGTCGGCCTACCAAGAGGCCGAAGATTTTCTTGAGCGGCGGTATGGCGTGAAACTGGCCAGCCAGGTCAGCATCATCGTGGCGACCGAGGTCGAGGCCTGGCATCGCCTGATCGGCCAGGCCGGGACGATGAAGTTGCAAAGCTGGGCGGCGATCCGTGCGCGCGGCAAGCGGGATTGCGACACCGAGTTCGGGCTGGGCGCCAGCGCTTCGCGCGACGGGCTGTCCTTTTGCGGCACCACCCTGGCCCTGAAGGAGCCGGGGCTGGCAGAGCTGTACCGCATGGTCCTGTCGGTGACGATGACGCATGAGGTGGTCCACCACGCACAGCGCGAGTACAGCTATGACAAGGTTGCCCGCTGGGTGCACAACCCGGATGCGGTGCGCCCGCGCATGGGGCCGGCCTGGATGGTAGAGGGCACCGCGCAGGTGATCGAGCAGGTCTTCATGGAGGAAAAGTTCGGCCGGGTGGCGCCCGCTCTGCACCAGATGCGCGCACAGGCCGCCGGGTCGGAGCTGACCCCGCGCCAGATCCGGCTGGCGCGAGAGGTGCGCACGGTCGAGGCCTATGACGTTTCGGCCTATGCCGTGGCGATGCTGGTCGAGCGGTTTGGCGAGGAAACCCTGTTCCGTTTCTGGCGCGCGGTGGGTGAGACCGACAATTGGTACACCGCCTTCGAGCAGGTCTATGGCATGACGGTGGAAAGCTTTGAAACGCTTTACCCGACGCTGCGCGACGACGAGATGGCCCAGCGAGAGTTCCTCGCCGATCGGGACATGAACGGCGATCACATCCTGGCGCACCGTCCGCTGACAGAGGCAGAGCTGGGGCGGTAATTCTTGACAGGCCCGGGGGCAGGCATTTCGATATCCTTGGTCCGGTGTGGGTGCGCAGAGGGTGGTGGTTAGTTGAAGAGATTGATTTTATATGCCTTTTATGGGTTGTTCGCCTTGGCGGGGCCGGCCGTGGCACAGGATCCGCATGTCGTGTGCGTTCAGCGGCAACTGGATGCCCTTGGTTTCGATCCGGGCCCGGCGGACGGCGCCATCGGGCCGCAGACACGCGGCGCTCTGGGCCGGTTGGTTTCCGAAACGGAGGCCCGCGAGGCGCTGGAGGTTTTGCCCGGCCTTTCGGCACGGGCGGCGCTGGGCTGGTGCCGCGAGATTGCGCGTCTCTACCCCGAGGCAAGGGGGCTGATGCCGTCGAGCGAGGGGCCGCAGATCTGGACGCCCGAGGGCTTTGACCCGATGATGCGGCTGGAGCTGCAGATCGCCTTTGACGAGGTTGCGCGGTACTTCGAAGAACGCTTTGGGGTGGCGCTGGCCAGTCGCGTGCAACTGGTTGCGGCCAATGATCCGGACAGCCTGGGCCGGATTCTGCGGGCGGCGGCCAGCCATCAAGAGGTGGGCGCGGCGGAGGTCCGCCGGACCGCCGAGCGAAACTGCCGCAAGAGCTCGCGGATCGGCGCCTCGATGTACCGTCACCACATGGTGTTTTGCTGGCGCGAAGAGTTCGAAGCCGGGAATACCGCAAGGTTCGAGGATTTTCGTGTATGGCTGCGCCGGGTCATGGCGCATGAATTCACCCATCATCTTCAGCGCGAACTGGCTTATGACAAGGTGCCGCAATGGGTCCGGCGGGGACAGAGCGTGCGGCCCCGGATGGGGCCGGCCTGGATGGCCGAGGGCGGCGCCCAGGTGATCGAATACCGTTATATCCATGATATTCATGACAGTTCGTTGCCGCGCACCAAATGGCTGCGGCTGGGCGCGTCGCGCTCTGGCCTGACGCTGGACGGGATCCGCCGCAAGGGTGAGGTGCGCGAGCCCAACGCCTATAGCACCTCCTTCTACGCGGTGCACCTGCTGACAGAACGTTTCGGCGAAGAGACCTTGGTCAGCTACTGGCGGCGTCTGGGAGAGACCGACCGCTGGGAAACAGCCTTCGAGGATGTCTTTGGCATCGCGATGCAGGATTTCGAGCGCATCTTCCCGACCCTGACCGCCGATCCGGATGCCGCGCAGGAGTTCCTGGCGAACCGTGATCTGGATGGCGACGGGCTGATCGCGGGGTCCGCTGCGATGCCCGCCCCGGGGAACATGGCGGCGCAGCGCCGGGCGCAGGTGGTCTGTGTGCAACGCCAGTTGGCGGCGCTGGGCCTGTCGCCGGGCGCGGCGGACGGGGTGCCGGGGCCGCGCACCCGCGCGGCGCTGGCGGATTTTGTGCAGCGGCAGGATGGCCCGGGGCGCGCGGTCTTCGACCTGCTGCCGGATCTGTCGCCCAGGTCGGCCGTGGCCTGGTGCCGCGAGATCGGGGCGATGGCCCCGGAGGCGGCAGAGCTTTTGCCTTCGGCTGCTCCGCCGGAGGTCGTGCTGGCCGCTGAGGTGCCCGAGGCAATGGGCGAGGTGCTGCGCGATCTCTACGGCGAGGCGCGCGATGCGGCGACCGGGGTCTACGGTTTGCGGGCGGCGACGGCGCCGGTGCTGATCTACGCGCAGGATGCGGATGCGCTGACACAGATGCTGCGGCGGGATTATCCCGGCGCTTTGGGCCTGTCCGAGAACGAGGCCGGGCTTCATGCGCGGTCCTATTGCGGGGCCGGAGCCGATATCGACAGGCTTGCCACCGATCTTTTGCCCGGGCGGATCGTGCTGTGCCTGCCGGAGGAGATGACGGCGCGGCTGATCAGCGGCGCGGCCTCGACAGAGGCGCTGTCCCGGCGGATCGCCTATGATCACGCGCATCACCTGCTGGCCGAAATCGGCCTGCGGGATCCGCTGACGTCCGACGGGGCGGCGGGCCTACGGCCGGCCTGGATGGTAATCGGGACGGCGCGCGGGCTTGCCCGGGGCCGACCGTCCGAAAGCGGGGCCTTGCCGCTGGCCGAATTGCAGCGCGATGACGGGGCGATGCCGCTGGCGCAACTGCGTTCACGGATTCCGGCCCGATTGGCCGGGGCTTCCGCGACCTCGGAACTGGCCGTTGTGCTGTTGTCGGCGCGCTATGGAGAGGCGCGATTGACGGAGTTCTGGCGCAGGGTGGCGGCGCAAGGTGACTGGAAGTCCGCCTTTGAAACGGTCTACGGCCAATCGGTCACAGGGTTCGAGGGAGTCTTTGAAACCCTGCGCCGCGACGAGACCGCCGCCCGCGCCTATGCGACGGGGCAGGGGGCCTATCCCTACACGCCGGAAGAAAGGGCCTTGCTGGGCCTGCCGCCGGCAGAAGTCGAGGAAGCACGGGCTGTCGGGAAGGTAGGAATCCCCTGACTTGTTGACCGGCCACAGGATTTCCTAAGTTGATGCCAGACAGCATCAAGGGACCGGCATCATGGCGATCAAGAAACTGATGTGTTCGCTCACGCTCTGCCTGGCGGCCAGTATCGGCGCGGCAGAGGCTTCGGATCGGCATGTCAGCTGCGTGCAAAAGCAGCTGGCGACACTGGGGATCGACCCGGGCGAGAACGATGGTACCAGCGGCGCGGGGACGCGGCAGGCGCTGGCAGAATTCATGCGCGGGCTGGTCGGTGAGGACGTGCAGGCGATCTTTGCCGGGTTGCCGGATTTCTCGGAACGCGCGGCGGTGGGCTGGTGCCGCGAGATCGGCGGATATGCCCCGCAGGCGGCGGCGCTGATGCCCTCGTCGGAACCGCCCCTGATCCTGACCGCGCCCAATATCCCGGAAGAGGTTCGGGGCTATATCCAGCGGTCCTACGATGACGCGCGCGCGATGTTCGCACAGGAATACGGCATCACCACCGCGTCCAAGCCGGTGCTGATCGTGGCCTTTGGGCGCGACGACCTGGAAAAGTTGCTGCTGGAGCCGGTCGAGGGCATTCCGGATCTGTCCGTCAGCGCGGCGCGGGACACCGCGGACGACCTTTGTGTCGGGGTCGAGCGCGTGATGGGCAGCGCCTACCGCAACCGGATCGCCCTGTGCATGCCGCCCGAACACCTGGACAGCGTGGCCAGCTACGACATCTGGCGCGGGCGCTACCAGTACGTGATGCTGCACGAATACATGCACCATGTTCAGCGCGAGATGCTGTATGACAAGGTGGCCTATGATGAGACCGGGCGCCGCCGCATGGGGCCGCTCTGGATGGTCGAAGGCAGCGCCTACCTTGCGCAGATCAAGTCGCGCGGCGGTCCCACCCGCGAGGTCTCTGTGCCCATGCTGGCCGCGCTGCGGGCCCGGGATGAGGAAGAGGCCGTGCCGCTGGATTACATCCGCAAGAAGCAGTCGGTGCGCTCGGACGGTGAATATTCGGCCTCGAACCTGGCGGTGGCCGTGCTGGCCCTGCGCTATGGCGAAGACCGGATGGTGGATTTCTGGCGGGTGGCCGGCGAGATGGACGACTGGGAACCCGCCTTCGAGACGGTCTACGGCATGAAGATGGCCGATTTCGAGGAGCTCTTCGAAGAGCTGCGCCACGACCAGGGCAAGCTGGTGAAATTCGCCCGCGGGCAGGAACCCTATGGGCTGGACATGCGGTTCGGCCCGATCAAGGGCGCCGGACGGCCGGGGCATGCAGGACGGGGCAGCGTGCGGGGGTAGGTCCCGGCACACGCGGACCAGTCGGCACACACAAGAAAGCCCGGCGCGTTGGCGCCGGGCTTTGTCGTCTTTCGGGATGCGGCGCCTTACTGCGCGGCGATCAGGCCCATGCTTTCCAGCTTGAGGATCACCTGGTGGGCGCAGTTGTCGACGTCGACGTTTTCGGTCTCGACCACCAGTTCGGCATTCTCGGGGACTTCATAGGGGTCGGAGATCCCGGTGAATTCCTTGATCTTGCCTTCGCGGGCGAGCTTGTACAGGCCCTTGCGGTCGCGGCGTTCGCATTCCTCCAGCGAGGTGGCAACATGGACCTCGGCAAAGGCGCCGTACTGTTCGATCATCTCGCGGACGGCGCGACGGGTCGCGGTATAGGGCGCGATGGGCGCACAGATCGCGATGCCGCCGTTCTTGGTGATTTCCGACGCGACATAGCCGATGCGCTTGATGTTCAGGTCGCGGTGCTCTTTCGAGAAGCCCAGTTCCGACGACAGGTGTTTGCGCACCACGTCGCCGTCCAGCAGTGTCACCGGGCGACCGCCCATTTCCATCAGCTTGACCATCAGCGCGTTGGCGATCGTCGACTTGCCCGAGCCGCTGAGGCCGGTGAAGAAGACGGTAAAGCCCTGCTGCGAGCGCGGCGGCTTGGTCTTGCGCAGCTCTTCGACCACCTCGGGGAAGGAGAACCACTCGGGGATTTCCAGACCCTCTTGCAGGCGGCGGCGCAGTTCGGTGCCCGAGATGTTGAGGATGGTGACGTTGTCCTTGTCCTCGATCTCGTCGTTGGGCTCGTACTGGGCGCGCTCCTGCACATAGACCATGTGTTTGAAGTCGACCATTTCGATGCCCATCTCTTCCTGGTGCTGGCGGAATAGGTCCTGCGCGTCGTAGGGGCCGTAGAAATCCTCGCCGGCGGAGTTCTTGCCGGGGCCGGCGTGGTCGCGGCCGACGATCAGGTGGGTACAGCCATAGTTCTTGCGGATCAGCCCGTGCCAGACCGCCTCGCGGGGGCCACCCATGCGCATCGCAAGCGGCAGCAGCGACATGGTGGTGGTCGATGCCGGGTACTTGTCCAGGACCGCCTCGTAGCAGCGCACGCGGGTGAAGTGATCGACGTCGCCCGGTTTGGTCATGCCCACGACGGGGTGGATCAGCAGGTTGGCCTGCGCGTCCTTGGCGGCGCGGAAGGTCAGTTCCTGGTGCGCGCGGTGCAGCGGGTTGCGGGTCTGGAAGGCCACGACGCGGCGCCAGCCCAGCTTGCGGAAGTAGGCGCGCAATTCGTTCGGGGTGTCGCGGCGGGCGCGGAAGTCATAGTGCACGGGCTGCTGGATGCCGGTCACGGGACCGCCCAGGTAGACCTCGCCTGCCTGGTTGTGCAGGTAGTAGACGGCCGGGTGCGCCTGGTCGTCGGCGCCAAAGACCTTCTCGGCTTCGTTCGACTTGTTCGGCACGTATTTGTCGGTGACGGTCATGGTGCCCAGGATCACGCCTTCCTGGTCGCGCAGGGCAATGTCCTGGCCGATCTCGATGCTGTCGGCAAAGTCCTTTTTCACGTCCAGCGTGATCGGCATCGGCCACAGGGTGCCGTCGGCCAGGCGCATGTTTTCCACGACGCCATTATAGTCTTCCTCACCCAGGAAGCCCTTGAGCGGGTTGAAGCCGCCGTTCATCAGCAGTTCCAGGTCGCAGATCTGGCGCGGGCTCAGGTCGTGGCTGACGAGGTCGGCTGCTTCGACCTTCAGTTTCTGTGCGCTGTCGTAGGAAACGTACAGCTCGGGGATGGGGGCAAGGTTGTTCTGCATCAATTCGGTCCTGTGCTTAATGGGAACCAGGTTGCTGGAGGTGCCTGTCAGTTCGGCGTGGAGTGCGTCGTATTCCGCGAGTTTCCGGGCCAGAAACCGGTCCGTGAGCCGGTTCTTCTCGGCGGCCCCGCGAGAGGTCAGCGCATAGGCGAACCTCTGGCGCCGGTCCGGCCCCTCGCGTTCGCTGATCTTGATGAACCCGGCCTCGGCCGCCGCCCGGAGCTGCGCGTTCAACCGTCCCAGGGAGACACCCAGCGCGGAGGCGATGGCACGCTGCGACGACACGTCCGGCGCCAGGTCGAGCTGGCGCAGGAGGCGGAAGAGCAGGCCTTCTTCATCCGAAATGAGCTGTGCCTTGGAGGCGGACATGGCGGGCGACTCAAAGTGTGTTCATCGCTGAACGAATCCCACAGTTTGCACCTGCAGAAAAGTCGAAATTCGCGGGCGTGGGGGATTTCCGCCGGCGTGACTCTTGCGCAACGCCGTAGAGTTGCCGGTCAGGACGGGCTGTCAAAGCCTTCGGGCAGAAAGCGAACCATTTCCTCTGGTCCCTTTGGATCAAGCTGGAAGAGATGCGGGCGCTTGGCCAGGACGAAGGTGCCGATACGCGAAGACAAGGCCAGCTTCATCGTGGTGGCGTAGACACGCGCCACCGTCACACGCCCCTTGCGAGAGGCGATTTGGATCAACTGCGCGGCATGTGCGGCGCTGATATTGTCACCATCGACCAGCAGGGCGACAGGGGTATCGGGGGAGGTTGGAAGCGGATCTTGCACAACGAAACGGGACACTGGCTTGGAAACGGTAATGCCGAGAGCAGAAACCCGATCCGGAGATAGTGCAACCCGAACCCCGGAAACAATTCGGCCCCGGCGTGATGCCGGGGCCGTTCGGGGACTTCAGAGAATGTCGCCTCAGGCGCTTTCGGGTTCGTTGGCGGCTTCCGGTGCGGGTTCGCCCGCCGCGTCCTGTTCCGCCAGCCAGCGCTCGGCCTCGAGCGCGGCCATGCAGCCCATACCGGCACTGGTTACGGCCTGACGGTACTTGTGGTCGGTCAGGTCGCCGGCGGCAAAGACGCCGGGGATCGAGGTGGCGGTGCTGTCGGGCTTGGTCACCACATAGCCGCCCATGTGGGTTTCCAGCACGTCCTTGACCAGCTCGTTCGCCGGCGCGTGGCCGATGGCGACAAAGACGCCGGCGCAGGGGATCTCGGTGATCTCGCCGGTCTCGACGTGCTTGACCTTTACCCCGGTGACACCCTTGGGCATGTCGTCACCCACCACTTCCTCGAGCTGGTGGAACCAGAGCGGCTCGATCTTGGGGTTCTTCATCAGCCGGTCCTGCAGGATCTTCTCGGCGCGCAGCTCGTCGCGGCGGTGGATCAGCGTCACCTTGGAGGCGAAGTTGGTCAGGAACAGCGCCTCTTCCACGGCGGTGTTGCCGCCGCCGATCACCACGATTTCCTTGCCGCGGTAGAAAAAGCCATCACAGGTGGCGCAGGCCGAGACGCCGAAGCCCTTGAAGGATTCTTCGGACGGCAAGCCCAGCCATTTCGCCCGCGCGCCAGTGGCGAGGATGACCGCGTCGGCGGTATAGGTCGTGCCGCTGTCGCCATGCGCCACGAAGGGGCGCTTGTCGAGCTCCAGCGAGTTGACGATGTCGCCGATGATCTCAGTGCCCATCGCGCGGGCGTGGGCCTCCATCCTGACCATCAGGTCAGGGCCTTGCACCTCGGTGTCGCCGGGCCAGTTTTCGACCTCGGTGGTGGTGGTCAGCTGGCCGCCGGGTTCCAGCCCCTGCACGAGGATCGGGTCCAGCATCGCCCGGCTGGCATAGACGCCCGCCGTGTAGCCTGCGGGGCCGGAGCCGATGATGAGGACCTTGGTGTGGCGTGTCTCGGACATGGAATTTCTCCTTAGCGGCGCGTGCGGGGTCATATAACGACAAGGATGGGGTGAAAAAAGAGGGGCGGCAGGGTGCCGCGTCTTTGTGCCATGCCGGAAAAGATTCTTGCGCCTTGTTGAAATATTATTGCGCAGGGCCTACTGGCTGCTATAACAATCGCGAAATACACGGGGGAGACTATGGCAGGTCACCGGCTTGATCCGATCGATCGCAAGATTCTGGCAGAACTGCAAGCGGATGGCCGAATGACGAACGTCGAATTGGCCCGCAGGGTGGGTATTTCGGCGCCGCCCTGCCTAAGACGTGTGCGCGTTCTGGAAGAACAGGGCTATATCCGCGGCTACCACGCCGAGGTCGACAGCCGCGCGCTGGGCTTCGAGGTGCAGGTCTTTGTCATGGTCGGCCTGCAAAGCCAGGCCGAGGTCGATCTCAGCGTCTTCGAGGAACGCTGCCGCGCCTGGCCGCTTGTGCGCGAATGCCACATGCTGAACGGCGAGGTGGATTTCATCCTGAAATGCGTCGCGCCCGACCTGTCGACCTTTCAGAGTTTCCTGACCGGAGAGCTGTTGACCGCGCCCAACGTCGCCAGCGTCAAGACCTCTCTGGTGATCCGCAACGCCAAGGACGATCCCGGCGTGCCCTTCGAGGTACTGGAAGAACGGTTGAGCCGCACCGCCTGAGCGGATGCGGCCCTGTGGTCGTGTCGGGTGGTCGTGTAGGGCGGGGCTTGCCCCGCCGCCCGGTCAGACCCCCACGAGGTTTTCGACCACGTCCCGCGTCGTGCGCGTCATGCTGACCTGCCCGAAATCGTCCAGTGCCGAGATGTTGGGGAACATCGTCAGGTAGAGTGCCCGCATGTTCTGGCCCAGGGACTGCCCCGCCGTGTTGCCAGGGTGATAGGTTTCCAGGTCGACGCCGCCGATGCGGATGGTCGTGTGGCGTTGCACCATCAGGTGGAACAGCTGCACCGTGCCCATCGGCGTCACCTCCAGGAAGCGGTCGCCGTCGGCGTAGTCCTTGACCGGGGCCAGCACGCTGTTCTGACCCAGCAGATCCTCCAGCCGGGGGTGACGCACCACCATTCGTGCGGCCGGGCCCAGCAGCAGGTCCATCGGTGGATGCCCCATGCCGAAGGCATCGGTGGTGATCCGCGTCATGTGGGTGAGCGTGGTCGCCTCGTCCTCGTGGCCGGGGACATAGGTCGTGGAGCCGATCCAGGTGACTGGCTCCGACCCGCTGGCGGTCAGGATGTAGTCGCCGGGCACGAGGTCCTCGATGGCCACCGGGCCGCGCACCGTTTCGATCAGCGTGCCGCGCGCAAAGGCCGAGGCGCATTCCTCGAAGAACGGAGAGGCCGGGGCGACATGCTGGGTGAAGGAGACCGTGAGGTCGGGAAGCAGGGCGGCGACCTCGTATTTGCGCATGAGAGAGCCTGCGCGGCGAGGTCGCCCGTCCGGAGAGAGCTCCCGTTCCGGAGAAACGGGAAGAGAGAGAGCCGGGTCAGCCGCCGGGGCAACGCCCGAAAGGCCGCGATGGAGGCGGGTCATGTGAACACCCCTTGAGGTTGGTCACATCCGTGTTGGCCCCCACCAACAACGACAGACGGAATATTGAAACAAGTAACTGACTGATGCCGATCTGGCCGCAATCGGCCCGGCCTGTCAAAATTGGCGCGCTTGAGGGGTTGCGGCGGGCGACAATGCGGAAGCTTCTCCGGGATTGTCGGACCTGACGGGATATTGGTGCCACATTCCGTCGGCTGCGCGGCGAATCGAGGCCTGTCGGATGTCTGGGGGAGGGGCCTGTGGACGGGCGCGGGGCGCTATCCAGGCTGGCCGGGAGTGGACCGGCGCGGCATCGCCGCGACGGTCGGGGACTTGGTCACAATACAGGGATACAGGGCGTTTCCGGCCCTGCCACGGAAGGGTCAGGCGCTCTTGACGCTGGGCTGGCGCGGGGCCTGCGCCTGTTCGCGGCGGACGATCATGGCCGTACGCGGGGCGCCGCGTTCGAACGGCAGGCGCGGTGCGCCCTTGCGGGCGGTTTCCGTGATCGATGCGATAAAGCGGCGCTGCGATTTCATGACGTGTCCTCTGCTCTGCCTCTGGTCGTGCCTGTCCGTAGAATTTGCAGCGAATTGCGGCATCATTGGGACAATGGCGGGCCAATAGGTGGATTGTTTCCGGCAGAGGCCGGGCATAGCGTCTAGAGACGGATGGCAGAGATCAGGCGGCCATAGTCCGCCTCGCCGGCATGGGTGGCGCGGCGGTAGGAATAGAACCGATCCGGGTCGGAATAGGTGCAATGACGTGTCCATTCCGCCTCGACCCCGGCCTCGCGCAGGCGGTGCAGCCCGTAGGCGGGCAGGTCGAACATCATGCGGTCGCCCGTGCCGCCGGCAAAGAACCGGCTGTTGCGCCCGTCCTCGATGACGAAATCCTCGAAGAACTCGGGCCCGACCTCGTAGGCGCGCTGACTGATCGAGGGGCCGATCACGGCGCGAATCCCCTCGCGCGTGGCGCCGAGGGCCAGCATCGCCTCGACCGTGGCCTCCAGCACGCCGTCCCGCGCGCCGCGCCAGCCCGCGTGGGCCGCGCCGATCACACCTGCGCCGTGGTCGGCGAACAGCACCGGCTGGCAATCGGCGGTCAGCACCCCCAGCGCCACGCCGGGCATCGCGGTGACAAGCGCGTCTGCCTTCCTGTCCGAGGCATCCTGGGGCTGTACCACGGTGACGACATCCGGCGAATGCACCTGGTGCACGGTCAGCAGGCGGTCGGGCGCGGTTTCCATCGCGTTGGCCACGCGCGACCGGTTGATTGCCACGATTTCCGCCTGGTCCGAGGAGCCCGCGCCGCAGTTCAGCCCCGAGAAGATACCCGAGGAGGCGCCGCCCCGGCGCGTGAAAAAACCGTGGCGCAGGGGGGAGAGGCTCAGCGAAGTGATGATCTCGAGCGTCATGGCGTGGCGCGCAGCTCCAGTCCGGGCGGGGGCGGGGAGCCCTGTGGCAGCAGGGCGATGGTCTTGAACAGTGATCCCATTTCCGCCGGATGCGTCAACCGGCGATGTGCGGCAATGTGGCTGTCCAGCGCCTCGCCGCTGAGTCGCTGTGCCAGCGCCTGGGCCCGCGCGGTGATCCCCAGGCGTTCCAGGAAAACTCCCTGCGGGGTCAGCAACGTATGGGTGGCGGGGGCGGCGGCAGTGGCCAGGGCCTCGAAATCGACATGGGTGGTGAGATCGGCCTCTCCGGGGGTGGCGAGCGGGTCGGCGGCCTTGTGCCCCTGAAGGGCCTGCAAGGTGTCGCCAAGTGAGCGCCAGTCGCCATAGTCGACGATCAGCGCAAGCCCGCCATGTCGGGCGATTCGGGCGCCAAGGGTGGCGGCGACCGCCTGCGCCGGGGCACAGGTCTCGACGATGTCGCCGTCGCGCGTGTCCTGCAGCCTGTGGGCCAGGCCGGGCTGCGGGGCCGGCGCGGCAAGGCCAAGCGCAAGCGTGCCCGCATCGTCCAGCCCGACAACCCGTTCCTGCCAGGCCTCACCCGCGCGCTGGAACTGGCGCACCGGCAGCGCGTCAAAGAACTCGTTGGCGACAAGGAACATCGGCCCCTCGGGCAGATCCTCGACGCTGTCATGCCATGTTGCCTGCGGCAGGCGGCCGGCCTGTTCGGTGCGCAGCTTGGGCGAGGTTTCGACAAGATGCAGCCGGGCGGCGGCGTGAAAGCCGGGCACGCGGGCGGTGGCGCGCAGGATGTCGGCCATCAGGGTGCCGCGACCGGGGCCAAGCTCTGCCAGGACAAAGGACGCGGGCGCCCCCTGGTCCATCCAGCTTTGCGCCAGGCACAGGCCCACCAGCTCACCGAACATCTGGCTGATTTCAGGCGCGGTGGTAAAGTCGCCCGCCGCACCCAGAGGGTCACGCGTGCTGTAATAGCCGTGCTGCGGATGCATCAGGCAGGCGGCCATGAAGTCGGCCAGCGTCATCGGCCCGTTGGCCATGACCTGCCGGACCAGGATATCGCGCAGTGCGGTCAAGAGGCCGCGTCAGCCCTGGCCCCGCGCGCGCGGTTCAGGGCGAACCAGATTGTCAGCGCCCCTCCCAGGATCATCGGCAGGGTCAGCAGTTGCCCCATCGTCAGGCCGTAGCCGTTCACCTGCAGGGCAAGACCCAGTGGATTGCCCTCGGACTGGAACTGCGCGTCGGGCTGGCGAAAGAACTCGACAATGAATCGCCCGATGCCATAGCCCATGAAGAAGGTGCCCGCGACCGCGCCGGGCCGTTTCAGCCACCCGCGCGAGACCATCCAGATCAGTACGATCAGCAGCACCAGTCCTTCGAGCGTTGCCTCGTACAGCTGCGAGGGGTGACGCGCACAGAGTTCGCCAAGGGGCTGGCCGCAGTCCTGTGCCAGTTGGCCGGGAAAGATCACCGCCCAGGGCACGTCCGAGGGGCGGCCCCAGAGCTCGGCGTTGATGAAATTCGCCAGCCGGCCCAGTAGCAGCCCCGGCGGTGTCGCCAGCGCCAGCAGGTCCGAGGCCGAGGCCAGTGGCACCTTGTTGCGCGCGCAGAAGATCCAGACCGCCAGCACCACGCCGATCAGCCCGCCGTGAAAGGCCATGCCGCCCTGCCAGATCATCAGGATTTCCGCCGGATGCGTCAGGTAGTAGCCGGGCATGTAGAACAGGACAAAGCCCAGCCGCCCACCCAGGATGATGCCCAGGATCACCCAGGTCAGCAGGTCCTCGATCTGGCGCGGGGTCATGGGCGGCGTGTCATTGGCCCACAGGTGCGCACGCTTGACCGCCCAGAGGGCCAGCCGCCAGCCGATCAGGATGCCCGCGATATAGGCGAGCGCGTACCAGCGCAGCGCGAATTCGAACCCGAAAAGCGCGATGGAAAAGACCTCTGACGAGAGATCGGGAAAGGGAATGGCGGCCTGCATGCGTCCTGTTGCCTCTTGTCGCGCGGCGAAGTCAACCTTGAGGGTTCCGCCTTGTGCGACCATATAGGCAGGGAATGCAACGGCGGAGTGACCCAATGCAGACGCGTAACAAGGTTTTCGAGGATATCAGCCAGCTGATGACCAACGCTATGGGCGTGGCCCAGGGCGCGCGGGAAGAGGCGGAAACCGCCATGAAGTCGATGATCGACCGCTGGCTTGCGGATCGTGATTTCGTCACCCGCGAGGAATTCGACGCGGTCCGCGCGATGGCGCAGAAGGCGCGCGAGGAAAACGAAGCGCTGAAGGCGCGTATCGAAGCGCTGGAAAAGGGCTGAAGCCCTGACGGCATCGGGCCGGATTTCGCGGAAATGAGATGAAACCTCTCATTTCCGTCCTGGCCCGGCGCAAGACTCTCATTCCTGCAAACTTGCGCGGTTTCTGACCGCAGGGGTTTGACAGTCCGCCCCTCCTTGGCTTTCGTTAGCGCCAACACGAGGAGGCGGGACATGTATCTGGGTTTGGATATGGGAACCTCGGGGCTGCGGGCCCTGTTGGTGGATGGCAACGGTGCGCCGGTGGGCAGCGCCGTGCGGGCCTATGCGCCGAAACATCCGCATCCCGGCTGGTCCGAACAGGATCCGGCGGATTGGGTGGCGGCGGTGGACGGCGCGCTGGGCGAACTGGCCTCCGCACATCCCCAAGCCATGTCCGCTGTGCGGGGCATGGGCGTGTCGGGTCACATGCATGGTGCCACGCTGCTGGATGCCGACGGTGCGGTGCTGCGCCCCTGCATCCTGTGGAACGACACCCGCAGCGCGGCCGAGGCGGCAGAGCTGGACGGAGCGGCGGCGGTACGCGACCTTTCGGGCAATATCGTCTTTCCGGGGTTCACCGCGCCGAAACTGCTCTGGGTGGCGCGCAACGAACCCGATGTTTTTGCCCGCACCGCGACGGTGCTGCTGCCCGCCGCCTACATGAACTTTCACCTGACAGGCGAACGCTTTGCCGACATGTCGGACAGCGCCGGCACCGCCTGGCTGGACGTGGGCGCGCGCGACTGGTCCGCGCGCCTGCTGGAGGTGTCGGGGATGCGCCCCGACCAGATGCCGCGCCTCGTTGAGGGCTGTGAGACGGGGGGCGCCCTGCGCCCCGACCTCGCGGACCGTTGGGGCATGTCTGCGGGTGTGATCGTGGTCGGCGGGGCGGGCGACAACGCGGCCTCGGCCTGTGGCGTCGGCGCGATGCGCGAGGGAACGGGTTTTGTCTCGCTGGGCACATCGGGTGTCGTGCTGACCGGGCGCGACGGCTATGCGCCGCTGCCGGAAAGCGCGGTCCACACCTTTTGCCACGCGGTGCCGGGGCAGTGGTACCAGATGGGGGTGATCCTGGCGGCAACGGACAGCCTGAACTGGTTGTCGCGGGTGACGGGGGCCTCCCCGGCGGAGCTTGCGACCGAGCTGGGCGACACTTTTGACGGGCCGGGTGCGCTGCGCTTCATGCCCTACCTTTCGGGTGAGCGGACGCCGCACAACGACAGCCGCATCCGGGCGGGGTTCCTGAACATCGACGTGGGCAGCAGCCGCCGCGACATGACGCGCGCGGTGATGGAGGGCGTTGCCTTTGCCCTGTGTGATTGCGCCGAGGCGCTCAAGGCCTCCGGCGCACGGCTGGACAGCCTTCTGGCCATCGGCGGCGGGGCGCAGTCGCGCTATTGGGTGCAACTGATCGCGACGGTCCTGGATGTGCCGCTGGCCTTGCCCGACAAGGGCGATTTCGGCGCGGCGCTGGGTGCGGCCCGGCTGGCGATGGTGGGGGCCGGGGCGGGCACGGTCGACGAGATCATGACGCCCCCGCCCGTGCGCGAGACCATTGCGCCGAATGCGGCGCTGACCGGCGCCTACCGCGACGCCTATGCCGCGTGGCGCGAGATTTATCCGGCAGTGAGGGGGCTGACATGAGCACGGGATTTTTCGACGGGATCGACACCATCCGGTACGAGGGGCCGCAAAGCACCAGCGAACTGGCCTATCGCCACTACGACCCCGATGAGATGGTCATGGGCAAGCGCATGGAGGATCACCTGCGTTTTGCCGTCGCCTGGTGGCACAGCTTTGCCTGGGAGGGGGGCGATCCGTTCGGCGGTCAGACCTTTGTCCGGCCCTGGCATCCGCAGGACGACATGGGGCGCGCGAAGATGAAGGCCGACGTGGCCTTCGAGATGTTCGGCATCCTGGGCCAGCCCTTTTATTGCTGGCATGACGCGGACATCCGGCCGGAAATGGGCAATTACGCCGACAACCTCGCCGGGCTGGAAGAGATCACCGACTACATGGGCGAAAAGCAGGAGGCCACGGGGACCCGGCTGCTCTGGGGGACGGCCAACTTGTTCTCGCACCGGCGGTTCATGTCGGGGGCGGCGACCAACCCGGACCCGGAGGTCTTTGCCTTTGCTGCCGCGACGGTGAAGGGCTGCATCGACGCGACGCATAAACTCGGCGGGCAGAACTACGTTCTGTGGGGTGGGCGCGAGGGGTATGAAACCCTGCTGAACACCGACCTGGGCCGCGAGGCCGACAACATGGCGCGCTTCCTGTCGATGGTGGTGGATTACAAGCACAAGATCGGGTTCCAGGGCACGATCCTTGTCGAACCCAAGCCGCAGGAACCGTCGAAGCATCAGTATGATTACGACGTGGCCACCTGCATCGGCTTCCTGCGCAAGTACGGGCTGCAGGATGACATCAAGCTGAACATCGAGCAGGGACATGCGATCCTGGCCGGGCATTCGTTCGAGCATGAGCTGGCGCTGGCGGCCACCGAGGGGATGCTGGGGTCGATCGACATGAACCGCAACGACTACCAATCGGGCTGGGACACCGACCAGTTTCCCAACAACGTGCCCGAGGTGGCGCTGGCCTACTACCAGGTGCTGAAGATGGGCGGGTTCACCACTGGGGGGACCAATTTCGACGCCAAGCTGCGGCGGCAGTCGCTGGACCCGGTGGACCTGGTGGCCGCCCATGTGGGGGGCATGGACATCTGCGCGCGCGGGCTGAAGGCGGCGGCGGCGATGCTGGAGGACGGCGGGTTGGAGCAGGCCCTGGCCGAGCGGTACGCCGGTTGGGACACGCCCGGGGCGCAGGCCATGTTGCAAAGCGACCTGGGGGCGATCCAGCGCAGGGTGCTGGAGGAGGGGATCAATCCCGAGCCAGGGTCCGGCCGGCAGGAACGGCTGGAAAACTGGGTCAACCGGTTCGTCTAAGGGGAGGCCGCTCAGGCTGGCCCGGGGGCGTCGTCGATCTGGTGAATCCAGACCTCGAACCCGGTCAGGTCGTGGCGGCCGAAACTGTGGATCAGCGGCACGTCCGCCGCGTCACGTCCGCGCGCGATCAGCACCCGGCCAAAGCGGGTGTCGTTGTTGCGCGGATCGAAGACCCACCATTGCCCGCCCAGGTAGACCTCCATCCAGGCGGCGAAATCCATCGGGCGGATCGGCGCGGACTGGCCGATGTCGCTGACATAGCCGGTGCAATAACGCGTGGGGATGTTCAGCGCGCGGCACAGCGCCACCGCCAGATGGGTGAAGTCGCGGCAGACGCCGACGCCCTCGTTCAGCGCCTCGGCGGCGGTGCGGGTGGGACGCGAGTGCTCATAGCCGAAGCGGATGTGGGTATGCACGAAGTCGCAGACCGCCTGCACCCGGGACCAGCCAAGGGGCGTGTCGCCGAACCGGTCCCAGGCAAATTCCGACAGAACGTCGCTTTCGCAGTAGCGACTGGGCAGCAGGAACCCCAGCGCCTCGACCGGCAGTTGTTCGACGGCATGTTGCTGCGCCTCATGCCCCACGGGGTCGGAAAACCCGGCATCGAACAGCGTGCCGTCCGTCGTCATGGTCATCCGGCCTTCGGGCGCGACCAGCCGGTTGCACCAGTTGCCGAACCCGTCGCGATAGGCCTCGACCGGGACGCCGGGATCGGTCAGCAGCAGGTCGGGCCGTTCCAGATCGCTGGCGCGGGAATAATGCACGTTCAGCAAGCAGATCAGCGGTGTGGGCGCGGCAAGCTCGATAGAAATCCGGCAGCCCAGGTTGATACGCATGGTCCCTCGTCCGGTTGCGGCCCGGGCCTGTGGCGCCCGGCCAGTTCCTTTACCCAAACATCATTGGGCGCCGGGCGAAAGCCATAGCCTCTGGTTGGGGTGCTCAAATAACGGGCTGTGCCGAATAAACCGGCAGGGCTATGCCGACGGTCAGGCCGCCTTGCGGGCCGGGATCACCTGTTGCGCGATGCCCGCGAACAACAGGTAGACAGAGGTCACCACCAGCCCCCAGTGCGCCCAGCTTTGCGGGTGGAAATCCACCCAGGCGGCCCAGCCGGCAAAGACCGTCCAGGCGAGGGCGATGGGCAGCGACAGCATCCGCCAGCGCGCGGTGCGCACCGGGTGAATGAATTTCAACGGCAGGAACATGGCCAGCGCCAGCGCGGCGACAAGTGCCAGGATCACCCAGAAATCGGGCTTGATGGCGAAAAGGACCAGCACCAGCATGTTCCAGCAGCCGGGAAAGCCCTGAAAGGAATTATCCTCTGTCTTCATGCGGTTGTCGGCGAAATACATGGCGCTGGAAAAGGTGATCAGGATGATCGCCACCCAGCCCGTCCAGCCCGGCAACAGCCCCGACTGGAACAGAGCGAAGGCCGGAATGAAGACATAGGTCAGGTAGTCGATGATCAGGTCCAGCAGGACGCCGTCGAACCGGGGGGCAAAGGTCTTGACGTCGTATTTCCGCGCCAGAGGTCCGTCCACGCCGTCGACGGCAAAGGCCACCACCAGCCAGAGGAACATGAGCGACCAATTTTCCTGCACCGCCGCCAGCATCGCCAGCATGGCAAAGACCGCCCCGGTGGCGGTCAGAAGGTGAACGCAGAGCGCACTGGTCTCGGGCTTCAATCGTGACGTCATGAAACCGTCATGGAGCAAATGTGCACGGGTTGCAATTGCCCAAGCGTTTGGTGCCGGGCGCGGGCGCCGCTTGCATCGGACCGGGGTGGGGGACATATGCTAGGGGTCCGAGATAGCCGGAGGATTTTCATGCTCAGAGCTTTTGTTTGTCTAATTATGCTGGCGGTCCCGGCGGCGGCGCAGGACGTGCGCGTGCCGCAGAGCCCGGGTGAGATCAGCCTCAGTTTTGCGCCCCTCGTGAAAGAGGCGGCCCCGGCTGTGGTCAACATCTATGCCCGCCGCGTCGTCGAACAGCGCAGCCCCTTTGCCGGCGACCCGGTCTTTGGCGATTTCTTTCGCCAGTTCGAACAGCGGCCACGGGTGCAGAATTCGCTGGGGTCCGGCGTGATCCTGTCCGCCGATGGCATCGCGGTGACGAATTATCATGTCGTGGGCCAGGCGACGGACATCCGCGTGGTGCTGAACGACCGGCGCGAATACGACGCGGAAATCCTGCTGGCGGACGAGGAATCCGACCTGGCCATCATGCGTTTGGCCGGCGCCGAGGACATGCCGCACCTGGATCTGCGTGACAGTGACACGGTCGAGGTGGGCGAGCTCGTGCTGGCTATCGGTAATCCCTTCGGCATCGGGCAGACCGTTTCGTCCGGCATCGTGTCCGGGCTGGCGCGGTCGGGGACCGCGACGGGCAATGCGCGTGGGTATTTCATCCAGACCGATGCGCCGATCAACCCGGGCAATTCCGGCGGGGCGCTGATCGACGTGCAGGGTGAGCTGATCGGCGTGAACACCTCGATCCTGACGCGGTCGGGCGGGTCGAACGGTATCGGCTTTGCCATCCCCGCGGGGCTGGTGGCGCAATTCGTCAAACAGGCACAGGAAGGCCATCGCCGGTTCCAGCGGCCCTGGGCGGGGATGGTTGGACAGCCGGTGACGGCGGAACTGTCGGACAGCCTTGGCCTTGACCTGCCCGGGGGTGTGGTCATCGCCGAGATGCACGAAGACAGCCCCTTTGCCGCCGCGGGCCTTCAGGTGGGCGACGTGGTGTCCGAGGTCGACCGCGCGCCGGTGAACACACCCGCCGAGATGCTGTTCCGCATGTCGATGCGCGGGATCGGCCGGTCGGCCGAGGTGATCTATGTCCGCAGGGGCGAGGAAAAGATCGCCACCGTTCCGATGATCGCCCCGCCCGACAGCCCGCCGCGCGAGATGGTCGATCTTGGCGAACGCACCGTCCTGCCGGGGTTGCAGGTGGCGCGGGCCAATCCGGCGGTGGTTTCGGAACTGGGACTGCCGGTGGACTCCGAGGGGATCGTCGTGCTGGATCCCGGCCCCTTCGGCGCCCAGATCGGCCTGCAGACCGGGGACCGGCTGCTGGGCGTGAACGGCCGCCGGATCGAGGCGCCGCGCGACGTGGATCGCCTGTTGCGCCGTCCCGGCCCGCTGGTCCAGATCGAGGTGCTGCGCGGCAACCGCCGGCTCCTGTTGCGCTTCCGGGCCTGACCGGATGGCCGATCTCTTTGATACCGGGGCCGCAGAACCCGCCGTGGCCGACAGCGCACCGCGCCCGCTGGCCGACCGGCTGCGGCCCCGGCGGCTGGACGAGGTGATCGGCCAGCGCCAGGTGCTGGGACCGGACGCGCCGCTGGGCGTGATGCTGGAGGCGGGCACGCTGGGGTCGATCGTCTTCTGGGGGCCGCCGGGGGTGGGCAAGACCACCATCGCGCGGCTGCTGGCGGATGCCACCGACCTGCATTTTGTCCAGATCAGCGCGATCTTTTCCGGCGTGCCGGAGCTGCGCAAGGTTTTCGAGGCCGCGAAACAGCGCCGCCGCGCCGGGCAGGGCACCCTGCTTTTCGTCGACGAGATCCATCGTTTCAACAAGGCACAACAGGACAGCTTCCTCCCCCACATGGAGGACGGGACGATCCTGCTGGTGGGCGCCACCACGGAAAACCCGTCCTTTGAACTGAACGCCGCTTTGCTCAGCCGGGCGCAGGTGCTGGTGCTGGAACGCCTGGGCGAAGAAGATCTCGAGGCCCTGGTCAAGCGGGCCGAGGGCGAACTTGGCCGGGACCTGCCGCTGGACGCATCGGCCCGTGCCGCGCTGCTGGACATGGCCGATGGCGACGGGCGCGCGCTGTTGAACCTGGTCGAACAGGTGACCTCCTGGCGGCTGGCAAAACCGCTGGACACGGATGGGTTGAAGACGCGGCTGATGAAGCGCGCCGCCGTCTACGACAAGTCCGGGGATGGCCATTACAACCTGATCTCGGCGCTGCATAAATCGGTGCGTGGGTCCGATCCCGATGCCGCGCTCTACTGGTACGCGCGGATGCTGGAGGCGGGCGAAGACCCGCGATACCTCGCGCGCCGCATCACTCGCATGGCGGTCGAGGACATCGGCCTGGCCGATCCGCAGGCGCAGGCGGTCTGCCTGCAAAGCTGGGAAACCTACGAACGGCTGGGCAGCCCTGAGGGGGAACTCGCCATTGCGCAGGCGCTGGTCTACCTAGCGCTGGCGCCGAAATCGAACGCGGCCTATGTCGCGTACAAGGCCGCGCGGGCATCGGCGAAAAAGACCGGCAGCCTGATGCCGCCCAAGCATATCCTGAACGCGCCCACCGGGTTGATGAAGGACCAGGGCTATGGCGCGGGCTATGCCTATGACCACGATGCCGAGGACGGGTTTTCCGGGCAGGATTATTTCCCCGACAAGATGGACCGCGCCAGTTTCTACGAGCCGGTGGAACGCGGCTTCGAACGCGACCTGCGCAAGCGGGTGGATTATTTCGCGCGTCTGCGGTCGCAGCGAAAGGGCGGCTAGGGCGCGGCGTTCACGGCATTGTGGTGGGCGGACGGGTGAAACGCGGGGCCGAACGGCCTAGGCTTTCCCTCACGACTTTCCCGAACCGCCGTGCCGACGGCCAAGGAGGAGACGCCGCCATGACCGTTCCGTTCTACAACCGCCGCGCCTTTCTGATTTCCGCAGGGCTGGCCGGGGCCGCTCTGGTCCATGCGCCGGGGCAGGCGCTGGCCGCCGGACTGGCGCCGACCCGGTCGATGCGGGGCGGCAGCAACAACTATCGGCCCGGCGCACCCTTGGTCGACAATCTGGGCCGCGGGTTCTTTGTCCGGGGCAAGGTGCTGCGCGCAGGCGACGGCGCGCCGCTGGACAACCTTCGAATCCAGATCTGGGCCGCCACCGTGCTGGGCGGAGAGCGCGAGCCGCGCAATCATGGCAGCGTGCTGACCCGGGCCGATGGTTCTTTCGAGCTGGAGATGGAACAGATCGTCCCGAACTTCGGCCAGCCGCACGCGCATCTGGCCTATGACGACGGCCGCTTCAAGACCGTCTTCCTGCGACCCGTGATGCCAAGTGCCAAAGACACCGCCGTGTCGGCGGATTTCGTTCTGCAACCCGCCTGAGGCGTGTCGGGCAGCCACAAACCCATGCGCGGGCTGCTGATCTGGGGCGCCGTGCTGGCGCTGATGGCGGTGCCGGTGGCCTATGCCGCTGCCAGCCCGCTGCTATCCTATCGCGGCGGCGCCTATATCGTTGGGGGCTTTGCCGGCATTTTCTGCCTGGCGCTGATGGTTTTGCAGCCGCTGCTGGCAGCGGGCTACCTGCCCGGCGCCGGCGGCCCGCGCGGGCGGCTCTGGCACCGTTGGCTGGGGGGGATGTTGACCGCCGGCGTGGTGCTGCATGTGGCGGGTCTGTACGTGACCAGCCCGCCGGACACGCTTGACGCGCTTCTTTTGGTCTCGCCGACGCCGTTTTCCGTCTATGGCGTTGCGGCCATGTGGGCCGTCCTGCTGACCGCGCTGCTGGCCGGGTTGCGGCGGCGGATCGGGCTGCGGCCCCGCCTCTGGCAGCAGGTGCACGCTGTGCTGGCGCTGGTGATCGCCGTCTCGACGGTGGTTCATGCGGTCCAGATCCAGGGCGCGATGGAACCGGTGACGAAATGGGGGCTTTGCCTGACGGTGCTGGCGGCGACCGGGGCGGCCCTGCTGGACCTGCGGGTGCTCAAGCCGCTGCGGCGTTGGCGGGACCGTCGCGACACCCGGCCCGGCCGCGCTTGACATCCGCGCCCCTCGCCGCCATGTCCGCGCCCATGACGCCCCTTCTGCAAGTTGCGCTGGGCGGCGCCCTTGGCGCCTCGGCCCGATACATGACAGGCATCGCCGCGGCGCGCCTGTTGGGCAAGGGATTCCCCTGGGGCACTCTGACCGTGAACATCGTCGGATCCTTCCTGATGGGCGTTCTGGTGGTGGCCCTGCTGCACCTCAGCGCGAACCGCTATGCGCCCTTGCTGATGACCGGTGTGCTGGGCGGATTCACCACCTTCTCGGCCTTTTCGCTGGATGCGATTACCCTGTATGAACGGGGACAGGGCGGGTTGGCGGCGGTCTATGTCGCGGGGTCCGTGATCCTGTCGCTGGCGGCGCTCCTTGCCGGTCTCACCCTTGCACGGAGTGCTGTTACATGAGCCGAGTTCAAACCGTGACCGTGGGCCCGGGCGATGGCGACCAGCGGCTTGACCGCTGGCTCAAGCGGCATTTCCCGCAACTGGCGCAGGGCCGTATCGAAAAGATGTGCCGCAAGGGTGAGCTGCGCGTCGACGGCGCGCGCGTCAAGGCCTCAACCCGGCTGGAGGTCGGACAGCAGGTCCGCATCCCGCCCTTGCCCGAACCCGGCCAGGTGGAAAGCGCGCCGAAACCCGCCGTTTCGGACCAGGATGCGCAGATGATCCGCGATTGCGTGATCTACAAGGACGATCACCTGATCGCGATCAACAAGCCCCCCGGGCTGGCGACACAGGGCGGCAGCAAGCAGACCCGCCATGTGGACGGGTTGGCCGAGGCGCTCAAGTTTGACTACGACGAGAAACCCCGCCTGGTGCACCGGCTGGACAAGGACACCTCGGGCGTCCTTGTGCTGGCGCGCACGCGCGAGGCGGCCAAGGCGCTGACCGCCGCGATCCGGCACAAGCTGACGCGCAAGATATACTGGGCGCTGGTGGCCGGTGTGCCTACGCCTTACCTGGGCGAGATCCGGTATGGCCTGGTCAAAGCACCGGGCCACGGCCACCACGGCGAGGGTGAAAAGATGCTGTGCGTCCACCCGCGCGACATGGCGCATACAGAAGGTGCAAAACGTGCACACACATTGTATGCAACGCTTTACCGCGTCGCGGGCCGCGCCTCCTGGGTGGCGCTGGAGCCGATCACCGGCCGCACCCACCAGCTGCGCGCGCACATGGCAGAGATCGGACATCCGATCATCGGGGATGGCAAATACGGCGGTTCGGGGCAGGAAAACCTTGGCGATGGCTGGGGCGCACAACTGGGTGGGATGATCTCGCGCAAGTTGCACCTGCACGCACGCTCGATGCGGTTCGAACATCCCTTCACCGGCAAGCCACTGACCCTGACCGCGCCCTTGCCCGATCACATGGCGCAAAGCTGGGACACGCTGGGCTGGACCGAGGATATCGCCGCCGACGATCCTTTCGAGGAACTGCAATGAGCCTGAGCCTCGTGATCTTCGACGTCGACGGGACGCTTGTCGACAGCCAGGGCGATATCCTGGGTGCCATGAGCATCGCCTTTGCCAGCGAGGGGATCGAACGCCCGACGCGCGAGGCGATCCTGGCGATCGTCGGCCTGTCACTGCCGCAGGCCTTTTCGCATCTCGCGCCCGAGCTTGGCCCGGTGCAGCGCACGCGCCTGGTCGAGGCTTACAAGGACGCCTATGCCGAGTTGCGGATGAAGGGCGGGCCAGAGGCCTCGCCGCTCTATCCCGGCATCCCGGCTTTGCTGGATCGGTTGTCGGCGCGGGACGACGTGCTGTTGGGGATCGCCACGGGCAAGTCGCGGCGCGGGCTGACCGCGCTTCTGGAAAGCCACGGGCTGACACAGCGCTTCGTCACCCGGCAATGTGCCGATGACAACCCGTCCAAGCCGCATCCCGCGATGCTGTTCAACGCCCTGGATGAAGCGGGGGTGGACCCCGAGCGGGCGATGATGATCGGCGACACGAGCTATGACATGGAAATGGCGCAGGCTGCGGGTATGCCGCGCATCGGCGTGACATGGGGGTATCACCCGCCCGAGGCGCTGACCGGGGCGGAACATGTCGTGGATGATGCCGCCGGGCTGGAACGCGCCATAGACACCGTCCTGGAGGGCATGACATGAGCGAATGGGCGCTCAAACGTTTCTGGCAGAACGCCGAGGTGACACCGGTCGAGGGCGGCTTTGCCGTCACGCTGGACGGGCGCGGGGTCAAGACCCCGGCCAAGACCGCGCTTGTGGTGCCGACAGAGGCCCTGGCGCGTGAGATCGCGGGCGAATGGGCCGCACAGGAGGACAAGGTCGATCCGAACGCGATGCCCTTTACCCGCATGGCCAACTCCGCCCTGGACAAGGTGACGCCGCAGCATGCGGCCGTGGCCGACATGCTGGCCGCTTATGGTGACAGCGATCTGCTGTGCTATCGTGCCGATGATCCGGAAGGGCTGGCAGAGCGTCAGCGCCAGGGCTGGGACCCCTTGCTGGACTGGGCCGAGGCGACCTATGGTGCCAGGCTCGTGCCCGTGGCGGGGGTCATCCACCAGCCGCAGGACGCGCAGGCGCTGGACCGGCTGAGCGCAGAGGTGCACGGGCAATCGCCGTTCCACCTGGCCGCTTTCCATGACCTCGTGTCGATGTCCGGTTCGCTGGTGCTGGCGTTGGCGGTGATCCGGGGCGCATGTGCACCCGAAGAGGCCTGGGCGCTGTCGCGGATCGACGAGACCTGGCAGGAAGAGCAATGGGGTGTCGATGAAGAAGCCGCCGAAATTGCCCAAAGAAAACGCGGCGAGTTCCTGCATGCGAGTGTTTTCCATTCGCTCGCAGATGGTTAGACAGGATCGGGACGGGCGGAACCTTGCCTTTCCGGGTGGCATCCTTGCTTGACCTTTGGGCGGGAATCCGCCCAAATTGGCCCAGCGTCGAGGGGGGCTCGGATCAAGGACCCCTCCGTTTTTTTGTCCGGCGGTGGCCGGTCTGTGACAAGCGAGATCCGGGGTTAGAGAACGGCATGCTGAGGTTATTTCTATGCGCGACGGCCTTATTGGCCTGTGCCGTCGGCGGCGCCTCGGCCGGCACGCTGAAGGACGTTAAGGACAGGGAAGTCCTGAACTGCGGGGTCAACTCCGGCCTGATCGGCTTTGCCTCGCGGGATTCGCGCGACGAATGGGCGGGGTTCGACGTGGACCTGTGCCGTGCCATCGCGGCGGCGGTGCTAGGCGATCCTTCGGCGGTGGAATTCGTGGAAACCACGAACCGCACGCGCTTTACCCTGCTTCTTGGCGGGGACCTGGACGTGCTGGCACGCAATACGACCTGGAGCTTTGCCACCGACGTTGGCGTGAAGGTCGATTTCGCCGGGATCAACTACTATGACGGGCAGCGCTTCATGGTGCCCAAGACGCTGGGGGTCTCTTCTCCGACGGAGCTGAACGGCAAGCGCGTCTGCGTCCAGCCGGATACCAAGACGGCGATGAATCTGGACGAGTATTTCGCCCGCAACAACATCACCTACGAGCCGGTCGCTGTCGAAAGCACGGCGCAGGCGCAGACCTTCTACCTGGAAGGCGAATGCGAGGTCTTCACCGGCGACGCCTCGGAACTGGCGGCGATCCGCGCCGCCTTCAAGGCGCCGGGTGATCACCTTTTGCTGGACGACGTGATTTCGAAGGAACCGCTGGGTCCGGTGGTGCGCCACGGGGACGACGAATGGGCGGATGTCGTGCGCTGGGTCCTGAACGCGCTGATCTCGGCAGAGGAACTGGGCGTGACCTCGGTCAACATCGACGAGATGCGCGAGAGCACGGACAACCCGGAAATCGCGCGCCTGCTGGGCACCAGCGGGCTGATGGGCGAGATGCTGGGCCTGGATGCGGATTGGGCCGTGCGGGCGATCAAGGCCGGCGGCAACTATGGCGAGATCTTTGCCCGCAACATCGGTGAGACGACGCCTATCGGCCTGTCGCGCGGGTTGAACCTGCAGTGGACCGATGGCGGGTTGCTATATAGCCCGCCGTTCCGCTGAATTCGCTCGCCTTTCGGGGATTTATGCAGAGAAGAAACAGGGGCGCGCGCGTCAGTCGGTGAGATCGCGCGGCACGATGAAGGCCACGGCGGTCCCGGTGCCGGGTTGCAGGAGGCGCCAGTCGTCGATGTCGAAACGGGCCACCAGCGTGGCGCAGGTCGGATAGGCGGCAAAGCGCGGGTGATCCGGGGGCGATTCCAGCAGGTCTTCGGCGAGGGCCGCGATGCCCGGGTTATGGCCCAGCATCATCACGCTGTTGCCCGCTGCGGTTTTCAGGATCTCCAGCATGGTTTCCGGGGCCGCGTGATAAAGCGCCGGTTCGAAGCGAACGGGGGCTTTGGCCCCCAGCAGGGCCAGCGTCTCGCGCGTGCGCGTTGCCGTCGAGCACAGGATGTCGTCCGGAAGAAATCCCTTTTCGCGTAACCAATCGCCGATCGCAGGCGCGGCACGGCGGCCCCGGCTGTTCAGTGGCCGATCATGATCGGGTAGGCCATGGCTCCAATCGGATTTGGCGTGGCGGATCAGGATGAGCTGTTTCAAGGCGCATCTGCCCCAAGGAAAGCCCGCATGTGAAAGGCGGATTGCGCTGCCCTGCGCGAGAAACCGTCAGAGACGGGGCAGGCGCGGCGGACCAGGCAGCCCTCGGTCCGGCAGGTCATGCCCTCGGGTGTCAGCATATGGGCCTTGCAGCGCGCCACGTCATAGGTTTGACCGGGCCCAAGTGCCCCCACCGGACAGGCGGTTTCGCAGGGGCGCGGACAGGTGCCGCAGGGCTGCGTGCCGGTGGGTGTCAGCGGCAGGCGCACCGGAAGGGCAATGGCGCCACGGTAGCTGATGAAGAGCCCGGCGGCATCATGCACCAGCATCCCGACCGGCGACGACCATGCGCGGCCCGTTCCCAGCGCCCAGGACAGGAACGGCGCATAGGGTGGTCCGTCCGACGGAAAGATCGCCGTTCCGCCCCAGTCCTCGGCCACCGCGGACAGCACCCGTTTCGACCAGCGGTCGAGCGGATCGGGCGCACCGTCCAGGTATTCGGGGGCAGCGGTGAAGAGAGGCCAGAAATGCGGCTCGTCCGGGCCGAGCAGCAACAGGGTGCCGGTGCCCTCGGGCGCGCCGTCTTCGCTGTCCGGGTGCAGGGCGCCGCGCAGCCGAAGCCCGGCACGGGCGGCGGCGATGTCGGCGTCCTGCAGGTCCCTCGGGGTCATTTTGGCAGGGGCGGCCGGTTGTCGGAGCGGATCATTGACCCCGACCCATGTTCGGTGAACAGCTCCAGCAAGCAGGCATTGGACACGCGCCCGTCGATGATGACCACAGCGCGCACGCCCTCTTCGATGGCCTTGAGCGCGGTTTCCGTCTTGGGGATCATGCCGCCCGCGATCACGCCCTCGGCGGTCAGCTTGCGCACGTCGTCCGGCGACAGTTCGGTCACGACCTCGCCGTCCGGTCCCTTGACGCCCTGCACATCGGTCAAGAGCAGCAGGCGGTCGGCCTTGAGCGCGCCGGCAATGGCGCCGGCGGCGGTGTCGCCGTTGACGTTGTAGGTTTCCGTCACCTCTGTCCCGGTGGCGACCGGGGCCACGACCGGGATGATCCCGGCGGTAAAGAGATCCCGCAGGACCTGGACGTTCATCTCGATCGGGCGACCGACAAATCCCAGTTCGGGATCGTCCGGTTCGCAGACCATCAGGTCGTCGTCCTTGCCCGACAGGCCGACCGCGCGGCCCCCCTCATCCATGATAGCCTGAACGATGCGCTTGTTCACGAGGCCGGTCAGAACCATCTCGACCACCTCGACGGTGGCTTGGTCGGTAACGCGCTTGCCGCGGACGAACTTGCTTTCGATGTTCAGCCGCTTGAGCATGTCGTTGATCATCGGCCCGCCGCCATGCACCACGACAGGGTTCACGCCCACCTGGCGCATCAGAACGATGTCGCGGGCAAAGGCGGCCATTTCCGCGTCGTCGCCCATCGCGTTGCCGCCGAATTTCACCACGACAATGGCGCCGGTGTAGCGCTGCATGAAGGGCAGGGCCTCGGAGAGGGTCCGGGCGGTGGCGATCCAGTCTCTGTTCATGTTCTGTCGTCTCATCTCGGGTCTTCCAGGCAGGGGGCTATACCCAGAATGCCCCGCGCGGGGCGGGATTTCCAGAGGGCAGGACCGCGATCAGCTGAGCCCGGCAATGATCGCGCGCAGGGTGGCGATGCCATCCCCCTTTTCGCTGCTGGTCAGGACGATTTCCGGGTAGGCGGCGGGGTGCTTCGACAACCCCTGGCGCACTTGCGCCAGGATACGGTCCTTATCCTTGTCCTTGACCTTGTCGGCCTTGGTCAAAACCGCCTGGAAGGTCACGGCGGAGCGGTCCAGCAGGGTCATGATCTCGTCGTCGACGGGTTTGATCCCGTGGCGGAAATCGATCAGCACGAAAGCACGGCGCAGGCTGACCCGGCCCGAAAGATAGGATTTCAGCAGGGCCTGCCAGCGCGCGACCACGTCCACGGGCGCGTTGGCAAATCCGTAACCGGGCAGGTCGACCAGGTAGTGATCGGCGCCCAGGGTGAAATAGTTGATTTCCTGGGTCCGTCCGGGCGTGTTCGACGCGCGTGCCAGCCCCTTGCGGCCGGTCAGCGCATTGATCAGGCTGGACTTGCCGACGTTGGACCGGCCGGCAAAGCAGACCTCGGCCCGGTCATCGGGCGGCAGGCCGTCCATGCCGACGACGCCCTTGAGGAAATCGACCTCGTGACCGACGAAAAGCTTGCGCGCCGCCTCGCGGGCGGCGTCGTCCGGTTCCTCGGCGACGGGAAAGGCAAGTTGCATCACAGAACCTCCACGCGGTCGCCAAGCGCGATCCGTCCGCTGCGCACGACCTCGGCCCGGACCGAGAAATCGCGGTGATCCCAGTGATCCAGCGTGCCCAGCACGTCATGATCACGCTTTCCGGTGTCGGGATTGTTGTGGGTGGCAAGGCAGCGGTCCGTGCGTTCGCGCGGGATCAGAACCGCCTCGCCGATCTGTACCTCGCGGTCGATCCAGTCGAACTCTTCCCAGGGGGCGCCGCCATCGAACCAGAGATTGCCGCGCCAGCGGTGGATCGACAGGGCATGGCCAAGCCGCTGTTCCACGGCCCGGTGCGAGGACAGGTTGCACAGTGTGATCGAGGGGAAATCGCTGTCGGTAAAGCCGCGGGTCCTGCCGCGCACCACCCGGGCGGATTGCGCGCGGTTTTCCGGGATGAACCCGCCGGCCCAGGCGATCAGCTTGTCGCCTTCGTCGTCGGGCCGCAGGGTCAGGTCGTCCCGGTCCGGGTGTGAGAGCGTGACCGTGGCCGATGCCTCGTCCAGCCGGGCAGAGATGGCCCCCAGCGCGGGGGCCTTGCTGCCGATCGAGAAGTTCCGGCAGGAGACCCATTCCGAACCATCGGCACCGGACCGGTCATGTGCGACAGCCCAAAGGCGATCCCAGGGCAGGCACTGCCCGGCGCTCAGCGTGACCGCGTCCAGCTCTTCCCGGCCGTGGCTCTTGATCGGAAAGCGCCAGATCGCGGTCAGGGAACGGGTCATTTGCTGTCCTGCTCCTTGTCCTTCTTCTTTTTCACGCTGGACTTGATGTTGCCCATGATGTCGGGCGTGTACCCGTGGCTGCGCATGATCATGTACTGCTGCATGAAGGTGATCACGTTGTTGGTGATCCAGTAGACCACCAGGCCGCTGGCGAAACCGCCCAGCATGAACATGAAGACCCAGGGCATCCAGGCAAAGATCATCTGCTGCGTCGGATCGGCGGGCGCCGGGTTCAGCTTTTGCTGCAGCCACATCGAGATACCCAGAAGCAGCGGCAGGATGCCGATGAAGACCAGGGCCAGGATCGACTGCGGATCGGGCGCGCCCCAGGGCAGCAGGCCGAACAGGTTGTAGAGCGAGGTCGGATCAGGCGCCGAGAGATCGTTGAACGGGCCAAAGAAGTTGGCGTGCCGCAGTTCCAGCGTGACGAAGATCACCTTGTAAAGAGAGAAGAAGATCGGGATCTGCAGAAGGATCGGCAGGCAGCCGGCGGCCGGGTTGACCTTTTCCTTCTTGTAGAGCGCCATCATCTCTTTCTGGAGCTTCTCGCGGTCGTCGCCCGCGCGCTCCTTGAGCTTTTCCATCTCAGGCTGGAGTTCCTTCATCTTGGCCATCGAGGCATAGGATTTATAGGCCAGCGGGAACAGCAGCGCCTTGAGCAGCAAGGTCAGAGCGATGATGGCGAGGCCCATGTTGCCGATATGCAGGTTCAGCCAGTGCAGGACGGCGAACATGTATTTGGTGATGAAGAAGAACCAGCCCCAGTCGATCGAGTCGAGGAAGCGGTCGATGCCGGCCTTTTGGTATTCCCGGATGGTTTCCCATTCCTTGGCACCGGCAAAGAGCTTGCTGCTGACCTCCCGGCTGGCGCCGGGCGCCAGTTCGACGGTCGGCAGCACCGCCTCTGTCTGGTAGATGTCGCGGCGGGCGTCGTATTTGACCACCGACTTGAACGGCGTCCCCGCGTCGGGGATCAGCGTCGCCATCCAGTAGTGATCCGTGAACCCGACCCAGCCGGTTTCCTGCACACGCTCGACCGTGGCCTGCGTGCCCTCGGCGGGCAGCATGTCCAGATCGGGGATGTTCTTGTACTTGGTCTGCTCCAGGATGCCGTCGGACATCTGCAGCGCGCCTTCGAACAGCACGAAGAAGTTCTTGAGGTCGTCCGGTTCGCCGTGCCGCGCGAGCACGCCGTAGGGGGCCAGGGACACGGTCTGGTCGCCGGTGTTCTCGACCGCCTGCGTGACCGAGAACATGAAATCCTCGTCGACAGAGATGGTCCGGCGGAAAATCAACCCGGCGGGGCTTTCCCAGCGCAGGGTCACAGGGCTGTCGGGGGTCAGGGTCTCGCCGCTTTCGATGGTCCAGGAGGTATTGGCCCCGGGGACATCCGACAGCGCCAATCCGTTGCCAGGCGCCCAGCCGTAGAGCGCGTAGTAGGGGTTGGAGCTGCCGACCGGGTCAAGCATCTGCACGATGGGCGATTCCACCGACAGTTCGACGTGATAGTCCTTGAGCCGCAGGTCGTCGATGCGGCCGCCAGTGAGCGAGATCGACCCTTCCAGGCGGGCGCTGTCCAGCGGCAGGCGAGGGGCCTCCGTCGTGTCGGCATTGGCCGCGGGGGCCTCTGCCGGTGTTCCGCCGCCCAAGGGATCAGCGGCACGCGGCGCGGTTGCCACGCCGTCGGGCGCGGGGGCGTCGGTTTCGGTGGCCACCGGAGCATTCGGATCCTCAGTCGGCTCCGGAGGGGGAAACAGCAGGAACCATACAAGGATCACGACCATGCTGAGCGCGGTCGCGAGAAGCAGGTTCTTGTTCTGATCGTCCATGAGGCCGGCCACCTATCCGTTGAAAGTCATCGCTGGGTTCAAACGTCCCGCAGTGCAAAGGTCAAGCGGAATCCAGCCGGACGGGGCGGTGTGGCACATGGATGCCGAACCCGAGCAAGGGGATGGCAGGTGTTCGGAAAGGGCTTTCCGGCTCAGCCGGTGGTGCCGCCCAGTTTCCTGGCGTCGGCGATCCGGGCGTCATGTTCATGTGCCCAGTCGATCAGCTTGTCGACGGGCATCGGGCGGGCGATGCCAAAGCCCTGGACGTGATCACAGCCAAGCTGGGCCAGCAGCGCGTGTTCGCCCACGCTTTCGACGCCCTCGGCAAGGGTTTCCAGGCCCAGCCGGTCTGCCAGGCCCAGGACCGCGGCCAGCATCCGGTGCTGATCCTCGTCGCGGTCGACGCGGGTGACAAAGCTGCGGTCGATCTTGAGCCGGTGTACGTGGAACCGGCGCAGCGAGGTGATCGAGGCATGACCCGTGCCGAAATCGTCGAGGTCGATATGGCAGCCGATCTTGCCCAGTTCGACGATGTTGCGGGCCACGATTCCCTCTGGCGCGCCTGCGATCACGGTTTCAAGAACCTCGATTCCCAGCCGTTCGGCGGTCAGGCCGAAGCGGTCGAGCTCCCATTGGATGCGGTCGACAAGGCGGGGGTCGCGCAGTTCGGGGTCGGAAAAATTCACGCTGACGCGTGGAATGTCGAGCCCGGCCTGGTCCCAGCTGCGCAGTGCGGTCAGAGAATGCTGCAGGATGACCTCCGACAGCTGTTCCATGCGCCCGGCGTCTTCGAGCACGCGCAGGAATTGCGCGGGCGGGACGATGCCGCGTTCGGGGTGGATCCAGCGCGCCAGCGCCTCGACCCCGCTGATCGCACCGGTCGAGGTGCAGATCTGGGGTTGGAACCAGGGCTGGATTTGACCGTTCGACAGGGCGCGATCCACCTCGTTGCGCAGGGAACGCTGTTCCATGTGGGCCTGGCGCATGTTTTCGGACCAGGCACGGATCGCCGAGGGGCCATTGGCGGTTGCTTCCTCAAGTGCGACCTGCGCCGCTTCCAGCAGTTGCTTGCCGGAGGCGTCGTTGCTCAGCCGCAGGCTGCCGCAGAACCCGATGGACCCCGATAGATAGCGCATGGCATCGCCAACCGATGCAGGTTCTTCGACCGCGTTCTGCAGGCGGCCGGAGAGTTGCAGCAATGCCTCGAGGTCAAGCCGCAGCGAGGGGCCGAGGAAGATCACGAATCGTGTTTCGCCCAGGCGCACGGCCTCGTCATCGCGGCGCAGGGTCTTGCGCAGGCGGCCCAGGGTCAGTTCGCGCAGGGCGTCGACCGTTGCCTCATCGGTCTGCTGGGCCACTTCGGTAAGGCCGTCGACCTCGATCAGCAGGCAGGCCGTCGCCAGGTTGGCCGCGCGCGCATTGTCCAGCGCCTGTTGCGCCAATTGCGTGGCCGCGATGCTGTCGACGATGTCGGCCTGATCGGTTCCCGACCGGCCATCGCCCCGGTCCGCGGGGACGCCGACCAGAAGAAAGATGCCCGGCGTGCCCAGGGCAACCACCAGCAACAGCGCCTCGCCCCCCAGCCAGAAGGCGGCAAGCGCCGCCGCAGGCAGGAATGCCAAAGCCTGTGGTCCCTGCAGACCCCGCCGCACGCCTGTGCGCAGCGTTGTCGGAAGCGCGCGAAGTGACGCCAACATGCCCGTGTCCTTGTACCTCATGAGGCGAGACTAGGCGACGCTGGTAACTCGGTTCTTAACGCGGCTCCGGGTTTTTCAAGGAATTGGGCGATTCCATGTCCCGCATGAGGCCGGCAAAGTCGAACAATCCCGGATCCAGCATATGCGACGGGCGGACGTTCATCAGCGCCCGGAACATGACCTGGCGCCTTCCGGGAGAGTTTTTCTCCCATCCATCAAGGATTTGCTTGACCTGCTGACGCTGCAGGCCGTCCTGGCTGCCACAGAGGTCACAGGGAATGATCGGATAGTTCATGGCCCGCGCGAATCGGTCGCAGTCCGCCTCTGCCACATGTGCCAACGGACGGTAAACGAACAGGTCGCCCTCTTCGTTGACAAGTTTCGGCGGCATGGTCGCCAGTCGCCCGCCGTGGAACAGGTTCATGAAGAAGGTTTCCAGGATGTCATCCCGGTGATGGCCCAGCACGACGGCCGAACAGCCCTCTTCGCGCGCGATCCGGTACAGATTGCCCCGCCGCAGGCGCGAGCAGAGCGCGCAATAGGTCCGGCCCTGGGGCACCTTGTCGACCACGATGGAATAGGTGTCTTGGTACTCGATCCGGTGGGGCACCTGCATCTTTTCCAGGAACTCCGGCAGAACGGTTGCCGGAAAGCCCGGCTGGCCCTGGTCGAGGTTGCAGGCCAGGATTTCGACCGGCAGCAGCCCGCGCCACTTCAGCTCGTGCAGCACCGCGAGCAGCGTATAGCTGTCCTTGCCGCCGGACAGGCAGACAAGCCATTTGGCCCCTTCTTCGACCATGCCGTATTGCTCCACGGCCTCGCGCACGTTCTGCACGATCCGTTTGCGGAGCTTCTTGAACTCGGTGGTCTTGGGCGCCCCGTGGAACAGGGGGTGAATGTCGTCAGCATGATCCAGCATGCGGCGGGGATACGTCCCCGCCGCGACTTGGGCAAGTGTTATCGCGGGCCAGGGCCGGGTGCCGGAACGAAGGGTTGGATCGCCAGGCGTCTGTCCACCAAGGTCTTTGGCGGCAGACCGACGTCCCGCCTGAGATGATCGGTCAGATCCTCTGCAAGCGGTGGCGGAGGCCGCATTCTCGGGGCCCTGAACAGCGCGGCCAGGGCGGCGGCAAGCACCCTGGGCGCACCGTGTTGCGCGATGGTGGAGGCGATGTCGGTGCTCGGATGCCGAGCGACTGCGGGATTGTTCATAAGTGTTTCCCGGCGCGAAAAGGGCCGGACTCCTGGTCTGGTTTGAAATGGACTGACGACGCACGGGGGACCCCGGGC
This sequence comes from Antarctobacter albus, assembly GCF_900101505.1. Lineage (GTDB taxonomy): Bacteria > Pseudomonadota > Alphaproteobacteria > Rhodobacterales > Rhodobacteraceae > Antarctobacter > Antarctobacter albus. The sequence continues at coordinate 19,085 of NZ_FMZI01000006.1, read as the reverse complement.
GCGAATGTCAGCGATGGTTGGTTGGAAAACGACCCGCGTCAGGCGAGGGCCGGAAGTGAAGCGGTGTTAGTCCTGGACGGATCGGCGAAAGCCGTTGCCCCAGGTCGCTTCGAGAGAGGCCGCGCGGCGCGAGAAAGTCTGATCGTTCATGTCGGACCTCCTCTTGTTGATGCGTGGTCTCTGCGGGGTCGTTAGCCGAGCCCGGTCGAAAATGGTACATGTTTTTTGGAAAATGCCTGGGCACGAGGCGAATGTGCCCGTGGCTGTGGTCAATCGGGCACGTTGTCGATGCCGGAGCCGCCCCAGGGGTGGCAGCGGGCAATGCGCCGCGCGGCCAGCCAGCTGCCCTTGAGCGCGCCATGTTTTTCCAGCGCTTCCAGCGCGTAGACGGAACAGGTGGGATGAAAGCGGCACCCGTGGCCGACCCAGGGGCTGAGCACGAGGCGATAGGCGCGCACGGGCAGGGCGACGATATGGGCGAACGGACTCATCTGCTGCCCCCGTGCACCTTGCGCAGGGCATGGCGCAGGTCGGCCTGCAGGGCGGTGAAATCGCGCCAGGCAGTCTTTTCCGCGCGGCCGATCAGAACATAATCCCAGCCGTCCCGGCCCTGCTCGGGCAGGATCAGGCGCGCGATTTCGCGCAGGCGCCGCTTGGCCCGATTGCGGGCGACGGCGTTGCCGACCTTCTTGGAGCAGGTGAACCCGACGCGGATACCCTCTGCCTCGCCGTCCTGGCGTTGCCGGGCCTGCAGCAGGAACCCCTCTGTCGGAGCGCGACGGGCACGAGCCGCGCGCAGGAAATCTGCGCGCCGGGCCAGAACCGTCAACGGCAAAAAGGCCGCCTCGGAGCGATCCGCGGCGGCTTTTTCGTCGGCGTTCATCTCCCGCTCCGCTGTGGGCGGCGTGGGGATCAGGCGCTCAGGCTCTTGCGGCCGCGGGCGCGGCGCGCGTTCAGGATCTTGCGACCTGCCTTGGTGGCCATGCGGGCGCGGAACCCGTGGCGACGCTTGCGGACGAGGTTCGACGGCTGGAAGGTGCGTTTCATCGCGGCTACTCCGGTTCAATGCCCCCGAGTCGACTCGGGCGCAGGAAATTCGAAGCCCTGCCTATAGGGGGGCGGGCGTCCCCTGTCAAATGGGTGTCATGGTTTTTTTGCCAATGGCGCGGGTGCCTGACAGGCGTTCGGAGCGGCGTCCGACCACACGGGGCAGGCGTGCCGACCCTCGGTGCACTGAACCTTTGTGGCCTTCCGGTTCCGACTGCAACACTTGCATGCGGCCTGACCCGCGAAATGTTTCACTCTGGCTTTTCGGGCGTGAATTTCTCACGCTGGGGAACAAGCCGGATCAAGCGGGCGTGAGACGGCTGTTTTCCCGGTGGCGTCGGGGGCATCTATGCGGTGCCCCTGCCGCAACCCAAAGGCCCCGAACGATGAGCGACATGACCGACACGCCCAAACCCGGCCTCCGACGCCACCTGCCCCTGCTGGCCATCCTCGTGGTGGCGATCATCGGGTACTTCACGCTGGGCGACCTGCTGAGCTTTCAGACACTGGCCGACAACCGAGAGGCGCTGCTGGGGTTCCGTGACGCGCATTACCTGCTGACGCTGGGGCTGTTCATGGCGGTCTACGTCGTCATCGTCGGGTTTTCCCTGCCGGGGGCCACGATTGCCACGCTGACCGGCGGCTTTCTCTTCGCGACCTTTCCCGGCGCGCTCTACAACGTGACCGCCGCCACGCTGGGCGCCACGGGAATCTTCCTGGCTGCCCGCTGGGGCTTGGGCGCGCGCCTCGGCGACAGGCTGGAGCATTCTCAGGGCATGGTGAAAAAGATCAAGGACGGCATCGACGAGAATCAGTGGTCGATGCTGTTCCTGATCCGGTTGGTCCCTGCGGTGCCCTTCTTCGTCGCCAACCTCGTCCCTGCCTTTCTCGAGGTGCCAGTGCACCGCTATGTCATCTCGACCTTCCTGGGCATCATCCCGGGTGCGGTGGTCTATACCTCCGTCGGCGCGGGCCTGGGCGAGGTGTTCGAGCGCGGCGAGACGCCGGACCTGGGCATCATCTTTGCCCCGCATGTGATTCTGCCCATCCTCGGGCTGGCGGCCCTGTCCGCCCTGCCGATCCTGCTCAAGGCCCTGCGTGGCCGGAAGGGGATCTGAGATGGAAAAGCTGACATGTGATCTGCTGATCCTCGGCGCCGGGTCCGGTGGCCTGTCGGTGGCCGCGGGGGCCAGCCAGATGGGCGCCGACGTGATCCTGCTTGAGGGTCACAAGATGGGTGGCGACTGCCTGAATTACGGCTGCGTGCCGTCCAAGGCGCTGATTGCCAGTGCCAAGGTGGCGCACGGGATGGAGCATGCAGCCGTCTATGGCGTGGCCAATGCCGTGCCACAGGTCGATTACGCCGCGGCCCAGGACCATGTCGCCGATGTGATTTCCCAGATCGAACCCGTGGACAGCCAGGAGCGGTTCGAGGGCTTTGGCGTGCGGGTCATCCGCGAATACGGGCGTTTCGTGTCCGACCGCGAGGTCGAGGCTGGCAATTACCGTATCACCGCGCGGCGAATCGTGCTCGCCACCGGGTCTTCTCCGCTGGTGCCGCCGATCCCGGGCATGGACGGCGTGCCCTACCTGACCAATGAAACCCTGTGGAAGCTGCGTGAGCGTCCCGAACACCTGCTGATCATCGGAGGCGGGCCCATCGGGATGGAAATGGCGCAGGCGCATCGGCGATTGGGCTGTGCGGTGACAGTGATCGAAGGCGCAAGGGCGCTGGGCAAGGATGATCCGGAACTGGCCGGGATCGTGTTGGAGACCCTGCGGGAGGAAGGCATCGAGATCGCCGAAGAGGCTCTGGCACAGGAGGTGCGGGGACAGGCGGGCGCCATCGAGGTCGAAGTGAAGGACGGGCGCGTGTTCCGGGGCTCTCACCTGCTGGTGGCAGTTGGGCGCAAACCCAACATCGACAAGCTGAACCTCGAAGCCGCCGGGATCGAGACCACCAAGACGAGCATCAAGGTGGACGCCAGTCTAAAGAGCACCAACTCTCGCGTTTACGCCATTGGCGACGTGGCGGGCGGAATGCAGTTCACCCATGTGGCCGGCTATCATGCCGGGATCGTCATCCGCTCTGCCCTGCTGGGGCTGCCAGCCACGGCCAAGACGGATCACATCCCCTGGGCCACCTACACAAGCCCGGAACTGGCGCAGGTCGGCCTGACAGAGGGCGCGGCGCGGAAGGCACACGGCGACCGGATGGAGGTCGCGCGGTTCGACTACCACCACAATGACCGGGCCATTGCCGAGCGCAGGACGCGCGGTGTCATCAAGGTCATGGTGGTCAAGGGGCGCCCCGTCGGTGTGTCGATCGTGGGCCATCAGGCCGGGGAGCTGATCAATCTCTGGTCGCTGGTGATCGCAAACCGCCTCAAGATGAGCGCGGTTTCGAACATGGTTTCGCCCTATCCGACCATCGGGGAGATTAACAAACGGGCCGCGGGGGCCTATTTCTCCCCCAGGCTGTTCGAGAACGAGACGGTCAAGAAAGTGGTGCGGCTGGTCCAGCGCTGGCTGCCCTGAGTACGGTAGGACATGGTCAACTCGCTTTCCGGACGATTCCTGATCCTCACCATCATCTTCGTGATGGTGGCAGAGGTGCTGATCTTTGTCCCCTCCGTGGCGCGCTTCCGCGAGGACTACCTGCTGGCCCGGCTGGAACGGGCGCAGATCGCTTCTCTGGCCTTGCTGGCCGACGACATGATCGAACCGGAGCTGGAAAAGGAACTGCTGGACAACGCGGGCGTCTTCAACGTGGTGCTGCGGCGTGACGAGATCCGGCAACTGATGCTGTCATCGCCGATCCCGGGTGAGGTGGCGCAGACCTTCGACCTGCGCGACGCGTCGGCCTGGGTGCTGATGCGGGACGCGATCCTCTGCCTGGTCGACAGCGAATGGACGGTGATCCGTGTGATCGGCGATCCCTTCCGCGATGGAGGCGAATTGATCGAGGTCACGATGGACGGCGGGCCGCTGCGGACCGCGATGATCGACTACGGGCTGCGCATCCTGCTGCTGTCGGCGGCGATCTCGATCATCACGGCCGGGCTGTTGTTCCTGGCTGTGCGGTCCTTGCTGGTCAAGCCGATCAAGGGGGTCGTGGGCCATATCGGCGCCTATGCCGAGGCGCCCGAGGACGCGCGGCGGATCATAAAGCCCTCTGCCACGGTCCGAGAGCTGCGCGAGGCAGAGGAATCGCTGCAATCCCTGCAGACCCAGCTGACCCAGGCCCTGCGCCAGAAGGACCGGCTTGCGCAGCTGGGCGGCGCCGTGGCGCGGGTCAGTCATGACTTGCGCAACATCCTGACCAGTGCGCAGTTGTTCACGGACCGGATCGAGATGTCCGAGGATCCGGCGGTCAAGCGCATGGCACCCAAGCTGGTTAACTCGATCACCCGGGCGGTCTCTCTTTGCGAAAGCACGCTGGCCTTTGGGCGTGCCGAGGAACCGGCGCCGGTGATGACCCTGTTCAACCTGGCCGAATTGACCAACGAGGTGCTCGAGGCCGAAAGACTGGCCATCGGCGAGGCGGATGTCTCGCTGAGCGAGGATATCCCGGCCGGGTTGATGGTGCGGGGCGATCCGGAACAGATCTACCGTGCCCTGTCGAACATGGTCCGCAACGCACGGCAGGCCATCGTTGCGACCTCGCAACCGGGAGAGATCAACATTGCCGCGCGGATCGAGGATGCGGATTGGGTCATCACGGTGACCGACACGGGCCCGGGCCTGCCGCCCAAGGCGCGCGATCACCTGTTCCAGCCCTTCCAGGGCGGCGTGCGCAAGGGGGGCTCGGGGCTGGGCCTTGCCATCGTGGCGGAACTGGTGCGCGGACACGGTGGCAACCTGAGGCTGGCGCGCAGCGACGAGACCGGCACCTGCTTCGAGATCCGCCTGCCAATGGGAGACGTGGGCTGACGACCGGGGTTTCCGGCGCCGGGCGGGCTGCGCGGAAATTCTTTGGGCTGATCGAAAAAATCCGCGGATTGCCCCTTGCATCGTGCAGAGGTGGGGGGTACATGCAGCCCTCACGGACCGATAGCTCAGCTGGATAGAGTACTTGACTACGAATCAAGGGGTCGGGGGTTCGAATCCTCCTCGGTCCGCCACTTACCCCTGATAACATTGGGAAAAGTGGCGATTTGGTGGTTTCACCCACCTAAATACCCACCATGCTGAAAACGCTTGAACGCAAAGCGATGCGACACGGGGGGTATGCTCAATCCTGCCAGCTTTCGGCATAGGGACCGGCGCGGGCAGGCTTTTGCGAGCATCCACAAAATCGGGTTTGATTGCCGGGCTGTCGAAGTGACACCCCATGCCGCGCAGCGGGTTTGATTGTTTTTCAAACCGCCGAGGCAGTAACAGCCCATGGCGAGGGCGCGGCCTGAAACCTCACGTTTTGTCACCCTCTTTGCGGCAAAGCCGCCAGCGCGTCCAGCGTTGCCGCTGCGCTTCGCGAATGCGCTCGATGCCTTCCGGGGTTCTGGCGCCGGTCGATTTACCGCCGTGAAACTTGCAGCGGCGCCTGCCCGGTTCGGACTTCGCACGGCAGGGTGTTCCCTTGCGCGTCCGCGCGCCGCAGATAACCCGTCGCTTGGCCCTGACTGTTTCGCATTGCATTTGCAGTCGCCGGACGTGCACAAGAAACGCGGCCTCACGCGCCGCGTCCGCGGCGGCCAGCAAATCAGCCCTAGCCGCCCGTGCGCGGGTGACTGCGGGTGTATCCGGCAGGTCCAGGACTGTGGCCATGCGTTCAACGGCCCAGGCGCGCAAGTCCACCACGGGTTTGTATTCCCAATAGCTGACGGCGTGGCGCCCGCATCCGGCCTGTCGGGCCAATTCGGTTTGCGACAGCCCGGCACGCTTGCGGATTGCTGCCAGTTCCGCCCCGGTCACGCGCCTGCCCTCACAGAACGTCTTTGCCGCGCGGCGGCCTTGCGGCAGGCTTCGCGGCAATAGAGGGCGTCTGCGCGCACATAGTCGGGCAGAGTGTCGCCGCACCAGCGGCAATGCCAGTCTCGCCGCATCAGGCGTTTCAGTATGGCAATCGCACGGGCTTTTCGGTTCCCGCCGTTGCCGGTCCAAAGATACGAATGATAGCTGGCGCGGGGGCTGCTTGGGTCGCTATCGACAATCCAGAAGGCGTGTGGGTCGGGTCCGGGCATTTTGATCCGTTTGATTTTCCGGGCACCCAAAGCCGGGCCAGCACCTTGAAATCAAAGGATAGCATTTTTTGACCTTTTGCGCAGTCACAACGCAAAGCGGCCCTTGTCGTCAATGCGCGCCTGCCCGAGGGCAGTCAGGCTTTGCAGAAGCGGCTGGACGGTCGCGGCGCGGCCCCGTTTGAATTGGCGAGCCACCTGTTCCGGGGTTGCTTCGCCCAGGTCGGACAGGGCTTCGCGCACGGTGGCGATATGTTCCGGCAGGGATTTCGGGAAAGGTGGCTTGGTCGCAGTTTCCTTGGGGCCAAGGGTCATTGCGTCCTGTTCCTTTTCCTTTGCCACGCGGCCCTCGGGGTTCTGGTATTCGGGGCGCATCTTGGGATAGGGGTATCTCTGATCGCGGTATCCTTCCTGGGTACATGGATGATCGTGGGCGAACGTGTGGCCTGGCCAACCTGCCTGACGCCGAGGCCCCGGTCATTCAAGAAGGGGACAAAGGGGGGGGCAGAAGCGCGCGGCCATAACCTCAAAACAACGCTTCTTCCCGACGTGCTACGGACCCGAGTTCGTCGCCCAGGCTGTCCGGGACTGGATCGCAGCCGTCGGCGCCAAGACGGCCTACATCGAGCCGGGATCGCCTTGGGAGAATGGCTACTGCGAGAGCTTCAACGCACGTTTCCGAGACGAGCTGCTCGACGGTGAAATCTTCTACAGCCTGCGCGAGGCGCAAATCCTGATCGAACAATGGCGAAAACACTATAACACCAAGCGACCTCACAGTGCTCTGGGCTACCGCCCGCCGGCTCCGGAAACCATCGTCCCGATGGACCAAAGGCCGACCATGCACTAACACTCAACGCGGACCACTCAGGTGGGGCGGATCCTCACCAGAACGGCTGTACCAAGTTCGAATTTGGTCCTTGCAGACAAAGGCACCTTGGCAACCCCAACTCCTTGGGGAGCGCGGCTGCCAAATCGCCCGTCATGCCCAGACTGGCCGCCCTTTTGGCGCCGTTGACACAACAATGCCCCTCAGCGTCCCCGACTGTCGTCGCTACGCCAAACAATAGACACATTCGACTAGCATTATTCATTTAAATAAGGATGAATCACATGAAAGTCCGGTTCGAACCCGCTTTGCCAGATTTGAGCTACACCATCCAGGCACCTCTTCTGGTTGACCTCGAGGGCGCGGGATGTTTCTGGGCTGAGTCCTGGTCGCTTGAGCATGTGACGCGTCCGATATCGGTCCCCCGACTTAGCGGCGAAGCCACGATCACCATCCCCTTCCAGGGCTTCGGCATTACATTGCAAGCCAGGTTGGCCTATGACCCCGATATCGACGGCTTCCGGTTTTCGGCCATTGGCCAGCGTGAGTCCGAAGTCTTGGCCAACTTCTACCGACAATTGGCAACGGGCCGGGCGATGACGATGGACCGCATGATCCTTGCGATGGACGCGCCTGTCGAAAAAATCTCGATGGAACAAACTCCGAAGGAAGTCGCGGCGGAGACGCGCCGTGCCTTGCCACGCCCGACGCGGGTCCTGACGGCGGTCGCCATCTACGCGCTTTTTGCCTTCTTCGCATACAAGCCTGTTGTTCTCCCCATCTACCAGGCCCTGAGTGTCGGTCCGGCCTCTGCCGAGACGCAGAAGAACTGATGCCCGAAACCAGCTGGCTTCCCGCGGATCCCTATGGCGACATCGCCGAACGTATGAGGGTCCATCAGGCCCCGATTCCCGGGAACAAATGGCGTCTTCGGGACATGCTGGCCCTGGCGGGCATGGTTCTGCTTGGTCTGCTTTGCGTCGTCTTGATCCCGGGGTTCCTCTACGATGTGGAGCACCAAGAGATCACCTGGGTCCTGGGGCTTCTGGGCATATGGCGGTATGGCTGGTGGTTCAACCACGCACAACGCGCCCGCCGTTACGAAAGGGACAAGTTCCCGGGCATTCGCAGTCACTGTGACCGGATCTGGAACGACGGGTGGCGACCACGGCACCTGCATGTCCAGATGACGACCTACTACGAAGAAGAGGCCATCACGCGCCACGTGATCAAGGCACTTCTGGATCAGATCCGCGAAATAGGCGTACCTGCGACCATCTGGGTCGGCAGTGGTGCGCGTCACGACGAACGCATCATCGAAGAAGTTATCTGGGAACATGGCGCCGATCTTGACGCAGAAGTAGCGTTCATCCGCCAGAACCAGCCTGGCAAGCGGATGGCAATTGGCCTTGTGATGCGCGCCATCATTCGCACCGCTCCAGACGACGATGACCTGATCCTGTTCATGGATGGCGACGCCATTCTGGGCCCTGGTGTCCTGGCGCGGTGCTGCGCCATGTTCGGCGCGGATGCCAAGCTCGAGGCCCTGACGACGGACGAAGAGGCCATCACTTATGGACCGTCCTGGATGCGCCGCTGGCTGAACATGCGTTTCGCACAACGCCGGCTCGCCATGCAGAGCCACGCCATGAGCGACAAGGTCCTGACCCTAACCGGACGGATGAGCATGTTCCGGGCGCGGCAGATCTGCAATTTGTCCTTTGTCCGGACCATCGAAGCGGATTTCCTCGATCATTGGCTCTGGGGGCGTTTCCGCTTCCTCTCCGGGGACGACAAGAGCACCTGGTACTTCCTGCTCGGACGTGGGGCAAAGATGCTCTACGTGCCGGACGTCTGCGTCTATACCGTCGAAGTCATCAAGGGCAGCGGTCGGGACCGGATGGTCCAGAACCTGCGCCGCTGGTCGGGCAACATGCTGCGCAATGGCGCACGCGCGTTGCAGCTGGGGCCGGGAAAAGTCGGCTGGTTCATCTGGTGGTGCGTGCTGGATCAGCGTCTTGCGATCTGGACCATGCTGGTTAGCCCGACATTGATCCTGCTCTCGCTGATCCTTGACCCGGGCTATGTCTGGATCGCCCTGTCATGGATCCTGGTGTCCCGCCTGGTGCTCAGCCTGTTCCTCTTCCGGTATGCCAAGCGGCCGGATCTGACATGGCCTTTCCTGCTGTATGCCAACCAGCTTTTGAATGCTTCGGTGAAGTCATTCATGATCTTCTTTCCACACAAGCAGCGCTGGGCCAACCGGGGCGGTCAGAGAGCTCAGCACGAAGTCAGCCTTGCCTACCGGGCCAAGTCTGCCGTCGCGCTTTTCCAGTTCGTCACGGTTGCCCTTGTCTTCATACAAGTAGTGGCACTGGTCTTGGGCTCCGGCGCATTGTTCCAGACGTTCTGAACCCCGTTCAGATCGAGGGCCCGACGTGACGCCGGAAGACCTGGCCTGCCTTTCCCTTTGGGGTGTATCCCCTTGACGCAAGTAGGCCGATTTGCTATCTATGATGCATGGAAAAGAGCAAATCAGCATCCCCTGACTTTAGCGTTCGCGATTTCTTTAATCGCTTCCCGGACGATGAAGTCTGCCTTGAGCACATCTTCCGCGTTAGATTTGGCGACAGGCATGTGTGCCGGTCCTGCGGTGTTGAAAGCACTTTTCACCGTGTGAGCGCGGTCTACGACAAGAAACGCGGCAAAGAGCAAGTGCGCCGCGCTTGGGCCTGCGCTGCTTGCGGCGACCACGTTTACCCCACCGCTGGCACCATCTTCCAGGACACGCGCACACCGCTGCAATCGTGGTTCTATGCAATCTATCTGTTTGTTACGACGCGCCACGGCGTTTCCGCCAAGGAACTGCAACGCCAACTTGGCGTGACTTATAAGACCGCTTGGCGGATGGGCCACAAAATCCGCGAGCAAATGGACAAGAACGAACTCAAGGCCATGCTGCAAGGCCATGTTGAGATTGATGAGGCTTACGTGGGAGGCAAGCGCCCTGGCAAGCGTGGCCGCGGTGCGGCTGGCAAGACAATCGTCATGGGCTTTAAGCAGCGTGGCGGGCGGCTGGTCACGGAAATCATTCCTGACGTGAAGCTGAAAACCCTACGCGCTGAAACGCTCAAGACTGTTGAGGCTGGCGCCACTGTTTCGACTGACGAACTCTACAGCTACAGCTTACTGAAAGGCGAAGGCTACACTCACGTTGCGGTTAAGCACGGGGCGAAGCAATGGGCGATCTATGACGCTGAGACAGACACGATGCATCACACGAACCACGTGGAAAGCTTCTGGCGGCACTTCAAGCACTCCATCCGTGGCACTCACGTGTCGATCAGCCAGCAGCATATGCGCAAGTATCTGGACGAGTTCACTTTCCGCGCGAACCATCGCGGCGAGGTGAACCTGATGTTTGATCGTCTGGTTGCGGCGTTTTGATAACGGCAGAGGCGGTCGCGTCAAAGTCTGCCTCGCTGATGGGGCCAACCCCTCGGGCTTCCTCTTGGGCGATGAAGTCTTCCAAGCGATCTTCATTCAACGCTTGCATCAAGGATAGATTCATCCGCTTATCCCCTCTTTTCGACATAGCTGCGTGAAGTTGAAGTGTTCGACTTGGACCACTTTGCACAAATCCGGTATTCGCAGTTTTGTTTGGCTAGGTTGCCCAAGGTTGGGGGCCTCCATGCTGACGACTGGTAATTCCAGTGTGTGAGCAAGCGCAACAATGGACAAGTCATTGAGGCCAATTGTGTTTTTTCGGTTCCCGTTGTATTCGGAGATGTACTGCTTAAACTGATCCCGCCATGTGTTGTTTGTCGCAATGTACACTCCCCAATTCCAACTGCCCTCACCCTCCACAAAGCAGCACGAACCATTGCAATTTTTGAGCGCAGCACCCACGGCTCCTTGGATGGAACTCATCTCAGTAGCGATCTCCACATTCCAGCAGAAAATGTGAGCATCAATTTTCGCAACTACACTTGGCCACAGTGTTTTGTGAATGTCCTCTGGCATATCCATCAGAGGATTGGAGAAACCGGACGTATCGAGGCAATACTTATGGGTCAAAATCCATAATCCTCGCGGATATCTTTTAGGTGCTCTAAATTCTTAATGCCCATGTACTCGGCTGCGTTGTGCGCGGTCACGTGCCCACCACTCCAAGCCGACATCACAAGTCCAGTATAAAAGCGACCTTTCGCATTGACGTATCTTTTCCCGTAGTATGGTGGACGCCCGAAAGACTTATGGTTTTCCTCTTCTTCGAGGAAAAGCGGACGCATTGTTTTCCAATAGAATTCAGGCCGCACATAACCTAGATTGACAAGCCTGATGAGCATCGCATGACGGCTCATAGCGAACATCTGGGCAAGATCCCCAAGGGCGATTGTGTCAAATTGCTCCAGGGGTTTAGAAGGCTTTTCCAGCGCCCGCTCTATGGAAGCCTTGGGGGCAAGAAATGCCGAAGCAAATCTGTTGCACCAATCCTCAATTGCCTTGTGGCCTGACTTTCCTCCAAGACGAGGCTGTCCGCTTATACCACTTGATCCAAGCAGCACATGACCAAATTCGTGGGCCAGCGTGAACGCCTGCGCACCCGGTGACTCATTCCCATAGATAATTACAGGAAGCGGCTCTGCAAATAGGCAAATCCCACGCGCGCCAAGCTTTGTAATCCCACTTTGCTTGAGTACAAGTACCCCCATGCCTTCTATCTTGTCGCGAAGAATTTCAGGGAATGTGTATCGAAGCGCTTTTTTGAGTTGGAGCTGGTCGTCGATGCTGAGGCCCATTGCTTCGCGGCTGATTTCAGCAGCCGTTTCAATATCCGCGTCAAGGTTAAATCGAAGGTTTTGGGAGAAAACGGGCGGGCGGTCCCCAAGTTCTTCAATAATCGCTAGAGCGTTTAGCCTTTGCTCCTCCGCCCATTCCTGCACGGCAATCATTGAGCGGGTTTCTTTTGGACCAGGCGCTTGTTTGCCTTTGAAGGTTCGGTAGTCTGGCACCAGCACAACCTCAGAAGGTTGTGGTATGCTGTCCGAGAAAAACTCAAGAAAGTGCCTGTCATAAGACGCTGCCAGCATCCGACCTTGGCGCGTAGTGGGCGTGGACTTTCCTGACTCCCAGTCAATTATCTTCTGAGTTGCAACATTGATCTTTTTTGCGACTTCGTCGACAGCCATGCCCGTACGAACACGCGCCCACTCAAGGACGCGCGGATTGTACGGAAGTTGGGTGCCTGCTGCGCTCATGTTCTCAAGGTAGTTTCTACTGGACCGCAAGGCTAGACCTGCGGCGTCACGCCGCCGCCAGATTGCGGCAGTTTTGAATCACTTGCGTCAAGGGGATAAACCCCTTCCCTTTTGGTGACGATGTCCGGTTTCAAACACCAGAGGCATCCGAATTTTCGCTTTACCGTCAATAAGTTGAGGCGAGTCCTGCAAATCCTAACATATTCTTAATAGCGTCCAATTTCGACCACAATGAAGGTTGATTGTCCAACTTAAAGAAACAGAAATCGAGGTAATGAGCAAATGTTGGACGCTGTCTCTGCGAACTGGCATTCAGATGTGTCGAGGGGGTTCCAGCCCTATCTGGTTCCGGACCACAAACCGCGCATCAGCGTCGTCGGTCTCGGCTACGTCGGATCGGTGACCGCTGGATGTCTTGCATCGCTCGGCCACCAGGTCGTTGGCGTGGACGTCGATCCGCTCAAGATCGCGAACGTCATGGAAGGCAAATCCCCGATTCACGAAGCGGGCCTCGATGACCTGTTGGCCGACGGCGTCAAGTGCGGGGCAATCTCTGCCACCGACGACCTCTGTGCGGCCGTTGCCGGTACGGATGCGACCTTTGTTTCCGTCGGCACGCCGACCGCCTCCGATGGCTCTTGTGACTTGCGTTACATCGAAAGCGTGGCCGATACGATCGGTGCCGCCATCGCAACCAAGAAGAGCTTTCACGTGGTCGTTTTGCGGTGTTCTGTTCCGCCGGGAACCACGATGAACGTCATGGCACGCCGGATCGAGCAAGCGTCACGCAAGGCGGCCGGCGTCGACTTCGGCATCGCCTTTGTTCCCGAATTCTTGCGCGAAGGTGTCGCGGTAGATGACTTCCGGACGCCGCCCAAGACGGTCATCGGCGCGTCGGATGAACGCTCTGTCGCAATCGTGGCCCGGATCTTCGAGCCCGTCGATGCCAAGCCGATCCTGACCGAAATCGAAACCGCCGAACTGGTCAAATACGTCGACAATGTCTGGCACGCGAACAAGGTCTGCTTCGCAAACGAGATCGGTCGCCTGTCCAAGGCTCTGAATATCGACGGAAGAGACGTCATGGACATCTTTTGCCAGGACACCAAGCTGAATTTGTCGCCCTATTACCTAAAGCCGGGCTTCGCCTACGGCGGGTCCTGCCTGCCCAAGGAAGTGCGGGCGATGAACCATTTGGCGCAGAGCCGAAACGTGGACCTGCCCCTGATCGGCAGCCTTGACCAGTCCAACCTGGCGCAGATCGACCGGGCCGTTGCCATGCTTCTTGCCGCGCGACCCCGCAAGGTGGCCGTACTTGGCCTTGCCTTCAAGCCCGGCACCAACGACCTGCGCGAAAGCCCGATCCTGGACGTGATCGCCCAGCTTCAGGAGAAAGGCATCGCCGTCAGCGCACATGACCACTTCGTGACATCTGACAATGTTGCCGAAAGTGCGCGCCACGCGGCCTCGACGAAACCGGGTTTGCAAGACCTCTGCCAGCAGTTGCCGCAGCTTCTGAGCGAAGACATCGCGGACACGCTTCATGACGCGGATGCGGTGATCGTGACCCACGCCCTGCCTGAATACCGCCAGGCGGCGCAGGACGTGTTTGTTCCGGTCATCGACGTTGCTCGCCTGTTTGCCGGACAGACCGAACCCGCGCACTGCCAAGGCATCGGTTGGTAACCAGTTTGCGGGCCGACAGGCGGAGCCGCGCAATACAATTCATTCGGAGTGAAAGACCATGCCAGTACCCAAAGCCGCCAAGACTCTTGCGAAGTCGGCCGGCACACCCGGCAACGTCCCACGCGGGCCAATTCCCGACCTCGATCTTGCCCCACCAACCGAAGCCCTCTTGCTGAAATGGGCGCGCTCGCTTGACGCGGCCCACCCCGGGCACAAGGGGCAAGGTAAGTGGTTGCCCTCTCTGGACGAGATTCCGGAATCCTTCCTGGATCGCATTTCCAAGATCGGCGCGTCGGTTTCGGTAAGCCCTTCGGGCCTGTTCCTGCGCACCGTTGATATGCATCTGGAACCTGTACAGGTTTCGATCGGTCCCGACGGAATAAGCTTTGCCGAAGACCGAGGCCTGTTCACTGTCGAAGACGATTTCGTCTTTCTGTCTCCGTCGGAAACGGAACGCGATGCCAAGGACGGGGACGACACGGTCATCCTGCTTGCCGGTGGCGCATCCGGGCCTGTCTTCGGCAACTCGGGCAATGATACGGTTCTTGGCAACGCGGCGGATGACAGCCTTTTCGGCGACTCTGGCGAGGACCTTCTGGTGGGTGGTTCCGGCGCGGACAAATTGTCCGGTGGCGATGACGCAGACACCTTGCAAGGTGGCGACGGCGCTGACTTGCTGAAAGGTGGCAAGGACAATGACCTGCTCGACGGCGGCGCGGGCGAGGATCGGCTATACGGAGACACAGGCGATGACAGCCTGTATGGCGGTGACGACGTGGACATGATCTACGGCGGCAACGGCAATGACTTGATCGACGGTGGCGATGGATCAGACAACCTCTTTGGCGGCAAGGATAACGATACCCTGATCGGATCTGCCGGCAATGACCTGCTCGAAGGCCAAAGCGGCAATGATTCCATGAGCGGTGGCGACGGAGACGATACGCTCATCGGGACCTCGGGAGACGATACCCTGATCGGCGGGTTTGGCGCAGACAGCCTGTCGGGCGGCTCTGGGACCGATTGGTTTGTCTTCGATGCCGAAACCAGCGATGGATCCAGCGACACCATCATTGATTTGAACGCGGACGATATCATAGTCCTTGCCGGTTTCGATGAACTGTTGGCGGCAGCAGATCCCCTGCTAATGCTTGCCGACGCCTTCATCGTGCAGCCATCGGGCGATGGTCTCTTGCAGTTTGGCGATCTGCATATATCGATCGAAAACAGCAAAATGCTCGACGAAGCCAGCTTCGAAGAGCTTGTGATCAGCGCTATTCAGATCGCCTGAAGCGTGACCGCCCGGTGAAGGTGCTCTGGCAGGGCGTCGGCGGTCTCGCTTGCGCCGCCTGCGCAGCGTAACTCCAAGGCATCAGTTCGTCGTGACGGTTGGTCTTGTGGTCAGCGATGCGCCCGAGCACCCAGGTCAGCCAGGCTTGGGGATCTATGCCGTTCAACTTGGCGGTCTCGATGACGGTGAAGGCGGTGGCCATGGCTTCTCCGCCGCCCTTAGAACCGGCAAACATCCAGTTTTTCCTGCCTATAGCCACAGGCTTCATCCCTCGTCGGTCGATCCAGCCCCATATCATCCTCACATCTGGTCACTGCAGGTTAGGTCAAATCTTGCAAACCTTTCGATCAAGATTCAAGCCACTGCCTCCTCTTGCAGCACCACCGCCGCCCACCCGGCCCGTGGCGGTCCCAATCCGACAGTGTGCGCCAATCGTCCAGCGACACGACACGGCCCGTCCAGGTCAATGGGCGGCCACCAGGGGACTTGCCGTGCGGGAAAGGTTCTCCGTCCAGCCATGAAGGGGGGACGGGGCGCGCCGGGGTCGCGGGCGGGCGTGTTGCGACACTTGCGACAATCGCGACACGGGGCGTGGATCCGGGGCTTGTGTCGCAGGTGTCGCGATTGTCGCAGCGGGTCGAGCCTCGGCGGCGGGCTCTGTGTCGCCTTCGATTTCAGCAAGCGCGGCGGACACATCAAACCACATCGCCGCCACCCTTCACGATTGCCCACGCTTTATTCCGCGCAGCCCCGCGCACCACCGTTCCAGGGGCGAGCGGCGCAATCCATCCGTGCCGCTCAAGGATGCCCAGAGCGGCACGGGCCTTCGGGCTTTCGCGAAGCGGGTTCGGCCCGAGCCGCACCACGTCGCGCACCATGACGTCAGAATGTTCCCAGCTTTCCAGCAGCCATTTGCGCAGTGCTTCGGCCCGGTCGATTTCTTGTGATACCGTCGCAGCGTCGGCCAATCGCACCGCCTCGGACAGGTAGAATTGCGCAAGCGCGATGCCCTCGCCCATGTCCCGCGCAGTGACGGAAGGTGCATCCAAGTCGCGCCATAGCGTCAGCACACCCGCGATGCGCGCGGCTTGTTCCGCCGCCTTGCTGGCATAGCCGGTGACGTTTGCGAGGTCGCCACTGGGGGGCCTGCGCGGCCTCGATTGCATCGGCTAAGCGGACCAGCAACGCGCGGGCCTCGGGGGCGAGCGGCAGTACGCGGGGCAAGAGTTCGCGGGTTTCGTCGTCCATCGGCAAGGGTGTTTCCAGTATCGTGCGCAGCCGTTGCCCGAAGTCCGCCACGGTCACGGAATCGCCCCGTGCGTTCGCATGAAGCCGTGTGCCGATGGTCGAAGTCGGTTCGCAAATCAGGAAGCCCGTATCCGCCGCCATCCGGTCGGCGATGAAGGCGCGTGCGACGGCAGGCTCCACCATCAGGTGCACCGCCAGCCTGCGCCCGTAGAGCGTTGCGTGCCCGTCACCGGCCCGCGTGCGGCGTATCGGGTTGCCCTGCCAAAGGTCATTCAGCGCGGCCAGCGTCTTTTGCCGGTTGTCGCTGTTCATGGCGTGCCCGCCCAGGAATTGCCCTCCTTCGTCGCTGAAAATCCCGAGCGACGGTTGCCCCGTGGCGAAAAGCCGGGTCAGGCCTTCAAAGGTCGGTTCGGTCACGGTGCGGTCGGCGCTGGGCGGTGCCGCCGGTTCCGCCCCGAGCGCGTCAAGGTCGGCCTGCGCAGCGGTGCGCTTTTCTCCCTTGCTCTTCTTGGCCTCGGCAAGGATGCGGTCGCGCTCGCCTTTCCATAGCGCGTGCGCATTCTGCCAAGCCGTAAAGGCTTCGCGCTGGGCCTTGCCCTGTTCCCTATCGTGGTCGCGCAGGGCGGCCATCAGCGGCCCGTCACAGCTCGATTTACGTTCGCCGCTGCGGGCGATGGTCAGGGCGTAGAGAGACACGGGACGCGGCCCGCCCAGCGTTTCCACATTCGCAAAACCCTGCACCGCCAGCGATGCCACCGCCAGGGCCGAAGCCGCCGGGATTGCGACGGGGGCCTGCGCCATGCCCTGCACCGCTTCCACCGCCTCGCGCAATGGTCCGAGATGGGTGACGGGATACTGCGCGCCGAGGGCAATCTCGCGCACCAGCGGTTGCGGTCCTTCGGGTGTGAACGGGATGGGTTCGGCGGGATTGAAGGCGGTCATGCGCGCGTCCCTTTCATCATGAGAATATCATTCCAGTCGTGGCCATCGAGGGCGGGCAAAAGCGACACGGCCCAGCCGGTCGCGTGTGCCCGTTCGGCCAGAGCGTGCGCAGCCGCGCGGCCCGCCGGGTCGCCATCGGGGGCGATGGTTAGTCGCCCGGCGTCGGGCGGAAGTCGCAGCCCGCGCATTCCAGAGGTGGAGAGCGCCGCCCAGATGGTCGCAGGTGCGCGCAGAAGGCCACAGGCAAGGCTCAGGGCGGTTTCTATGCCCTCAGCCACCACCAACGAACCTTGGGCTTCAGCGAGCCGCACAGCGCCGCCTGCGGTTGCCCCCAGCATGGCCTTGTTTGGCTCGATTGCCGCTTTTTCCGAGGTGTCCATGGAAAGGTAGGTTCTGTGGACCGCAAAACCGTTGCCGCCCTCAACCACCGCGACCAGGGCGGGATAGCGTTTCGCTGTGGCACCGTGCCAGCAGGCCGGATGATAACGGAGTTTATCGGGCAGATCGCAGGTGATGCCGCGTCCGCGCAGGTAACTTTCTGCCACGGTTCCGGCCAATGGCTGCGCCTCTTGCCAGTTTTGCCGCGCAATACGCGCGCGGCGTGCGGTTTCGTTTCGCTGTTCCGCTTCGCGGCGGGCAAGTTTCACTGGATCCGGCGCGCGATACTCTCCGGGGACAACGCCAGCCGCCGCCAGAATGTCGCGAAAACCGCAGTCCAACCGCTTGCAGTTCGCCAGCAACCGCCCGGCCTCGCCATCACGCAACGTCAGGGCGTTTTGATCCTTCCGGCGTTCGGGCTGGCAAACCGGGCAAGGCGCGGTGCCATAGGTGCGAAGCCACTTGCCGCCAAGGCGGTTTGTCATGTCGCGTGCGTCAGTCATTGCCTGCCCCCCAGATCAGGGCGGCGACGGCCTGCGCCTGTGCTTCGGTCAGGCCGTGCAAGCGGCGGAGATAGAAGATTTGCAGCCGGTTCATGACTGGCCCTCGCTTTCCTGTATGCAGGAAAGGATTTCGCTATCCAGCCACCAGCGCTTGTGCCTGCCGGGGTGCTCGCCTTCATGGCTTTCCCAGGCATCGGCAATCGGGATGCCGTGAACGTGCTTGGCCTGCCAGATATAGGCCGCCCATCGCGGCCCCAATGCTTCGCGTCCGGTGCGGCCCGCCGGGCCAGCTTTCCGCAGTTCCTCGATTGCCCATCTCACACGTCCGCCAATATTGACGGTTTGCGTTTCACCATTGGGGTCAGGACTCGTTCTCTCTCAAAGCCAGAAGATTACGGTCGCAGCAAGTGCGATTGCTGAGAAGAAGGTTCGTGGGCAGCGGTCATAACGGGTCGCAACCCTCCTCCAGTCCTTGAGCCTGCCGAACATGATCTCGATCCGGTTGCGACGTTTGTATCTGCGCTTGTCGTACCGGACGTGCGTCTTCCGTTTCTTCCGGCCCGGGATGCAAGGATGTATCTTCTTGTCCTGCAAGGCTTCTCGAAACCAATCGGCATCATAGCCACGATCTCCGAGCAGCCACTTCACCTTGGGCAACCCGCTGACCAGGGCACGCGCCCCGATGTAATCGCTGACGGGTCCGGCAGTCAGGAACAGGTC
>NZ_FMZI01000007.1 GCF_900101505.1 Antarctobacter albus | reverse complement strand
CTCAGGACACGCCGGTCATCAACCCTGGGCTTGCCGTGCGACTTAGGGAAGTAAGGCTCCAGACGCGCCATCTGCGCATCGCTCAACCAGAAAAGATCAGACATGTTCACCGCTCATTTTCGAACGGTGAATCATGCTCGCCCAACCAAATCAATGGGTCCTGACCCTAGGGTCACCTTCACGGTGATCTGCCTCTACTGCCGCAGCGGCGCACGCTATGATCATGTGATCGATCCTTGAACCAGTTGAATTGGCGGGCGCCCGATGGGAGGAAGCCAGCATTCATCGGGCGCCCAGGATAGCCGGCCGGAGGAACGACCGGCTAAGGAAGAGAGCCAGCCCTCAGGCGACTGCCTGTCGGCGGTCTGTTGCGGCCGGTCCCGCAGGGAAGACGCCAGACATCACGACAAAACCCGGGATGCGCTTGAAACGGTCGCTCCAACGGCGGATGGCCGGGTAATCGATGCGCGAAATGCCTCCTTCCTCGGAGAGCACGGTGTAGGGGAAACAGGCGATGTCCGCGATCGTGGGATGCTCTCCCGGACAGATCCAGTCCTGCCCCTCCTCCTCGGCAAAGAAGAGATGTTCATCCAGAACCCGGAACAAACGATGCGCACCGGCCCGGGCCGCCTCGACATCTATCTCCGAGTAGAACAGCCCGTCATGCAGGCGGGCCGCCGAGGCGGTTGCCGTGATTGCATCGGCAAAGGCCAGCCATTGCGAGATCTGCCCCAGCAGTTCGGGACTCTCCCGTGGATACCACCGATTCGAGGGGTCATATTTCGAGGCCAGGTACACCAGGATCGCCTGGGCATCCCGGAGAACAAGACCGTTGTCGTCGATCACCGGCAACTGACCCAGCGGATTGATCTGGCGAAAGTCCGGGGACTTGTGCTGGTTGCCCGGGTAGAAGTCGATCAACTCGGACCTGTACTGGACCCCAAGGAAGGATAGCAGAAGACGCAGTTTGTAGCAGTTTCCGGAGAGTTCATAGTCGTACAGTTTCAACATGCTGACACCTCAAATATCCAGGATGAGACGATCGGACACCGCGCGGCTGACGCAGGTCATGATGGACTTGCCTTCGGCCTTTTCAGCATCGCTCAGGTAGACGTCCTGGTGTTTGACCGCCCCTTCGATCACGCCGCACCGGCAGGTGCCGCAGGCGCCCTGCTCGCAGGAGCTGGGCATGTCGATGCCGTTTTCGCGCAGCACTTCCAGGATGGTCTTTCCGGCAGGCACTTTCAGAGTCATCGCCGACCGGGCCAGATCGACCTCGAAGGCCGTGCTGTCGTCCACTTCGGCGGTATTGGCAAAATACTCGAAATGCACCGTCTCGTCCGACCATCCCTGCTCGGCGGCGATTGCGCGAGCCGCCTCCAGCATCGGACCCGGACCGCAGATGTAGACGTGGCGGGCGAAACCGGGCTCGGCGAGGATTTCTGTCAACCTGGCGCCGGTTGCCTCTGGCGTCAGCGCCTTGTGCAAGATGAGAGCCTGCTCGTATTCGCCGATCTGCGGTTTGAAGGCCACGTGATCGTCGGACTGCACGAAGTAGTGGAACTCGAAGCTCAGGCCCTGGGCGTTCAGGGCCCGCGCCATGGAAATCAGCGGTGTGACACCGATCCCTCCGGCGACAAAGATCGTGTGCTCGGCATTGCGGCGCAGCGGGAAGTTGTTGCGCGGCGCCGAGATCGCCAGCACGTCACCCGCTTTCACCGCATCGTGGATGGCGGCCGATCCGCCCTTGCTGTTCGGCTCGCGCTTGACGCCGATCCTGTAGTGGTCGGTCTCACCCGGCCCGTTCGTGATCGAATACTGCCGCACTAGACCGTTGGGCAGGTGCACGTCGATATGCGCGCCGGGCTGGAAGGTCGGCAGGCTGCCCTTGACCGGCTCCAGTCGCAGGCTGACGATGCCTTCGGCGGTCATTTCCTTCCCCGCGACCTGCACGCGCAATTCAGCCTTGCGCATTTCGGTGCCAATCGCCGGAATATCGACCAGATCCTCGGAGACCCTTGCGATCACCGGCTGATAGGGCGGCGGTGCCTCCTGCGATGACGCACAGGCCTCGATCTGGCTGCGCAACTCCTGCATCAGCCAGCTGTGGCGCTTGAGCAGCCTGATACGATCAGCGCCTTTCACAGGCTGATTGCTGACCCCGCGGATCGCGGACCGATTGCTGTCCATCGGCTGCACGAACAGGCGGACCTCCGCCCCGTCCGCCGCGGTCACGGTGACCGATCCGTCGGCGTTGGCACGGCCCGAACAGCTATCGTCCCAGCCATAGGCGAGCAGCGCCTCGACGACCATTTCCATCGGAGCCAGGACCGGAACCGGGCGCAGCACTGTTGCCGCCTCAAACCCGTCAAGCGGGGGCAGATCGCCGCTGGCCTGTTCGCCGGCCCAGACCAGCCCGTGCGCTTCCTGCGCCGGGTAGGTGTTGTTGCAGATGGTCCGTGCTGGCGCATCGGCCGGGTGCGCGGGGATATAGGTGCAGCCGGCGGTGCGGTTGGCATAGCGCCAACCGTGGTACTGGCATTTCAGGTCGGACCCGTTGTTGATCCCGATGGAAAGCCGCACGCCGCGATGCAGACAGCGATTTTCCCAGACGTTCACGTATCCGTCGTCGGCACGCCAGACGGCGAACTCGCGGCCCAAAAGCTGTGCCTGATAGACATGGCGTTTCGGCAGATCCGAGCTCGAGGCGATCGGATACCATTTTCTGTGCAGGTCGGACATCACTCTGGTTTCCCTGTTGTTGTAGTCATGCAGACGGGGGGATCACGCCATAGGCAACCCCCTTGCCGGACAGCCACCTGCGGTAGGCGATTGCAGATTTATCTGCGCGAATAGGCGTCTCGGCCCGTGGATCCAGCGGCAGACGCTTGGGATACTGGTTTTCCAGGATGGGTTTGTCCTGGCCAAAGATCGTCTGCTGAAACAACCGGATCTGAGTGTCATCACTGTTGTCATCCAGCAGTGACAGCAGCATGTGAACCCGGACCTGCTCTTGATTGAAGGGCTGGATGAAGATGGCAATCACATCGTTGCGGCCATCGTCCAGCGGACTGGACTTGTAGAGCACCGAGCAGAACGGGTGCGGCACCCGGTAGATGTAATCGACATCGGCACCGCCGCTGGAAGAGGCCGCCGCCATTGGTTGCCAGAACTTGCAGTTGGAGGCCAGGATCTCGTCCCGCTCTTCCGACACTTCGACGAAATACTCCTTCACCTCGGTATGCGGCTCGGCGCCCAGAATATCGGTGTGGACAAACGGAAAATGCCCCATGTCGAGAAAGTTCTCGACCAGGCGCGGAGCCGAGGCGTTCACCCCGAAGCTTGCGGCGTGAATATTGCGACGGTCCTCTTCTTCGTACTCCGGGATCGGAAAGATGTCCCGCTCCGGCATCCCGAGCGTTGTCCAGAAATACCCGAACCGCTCCTTCACCGGCAGCGCCCGATCACCCGGCGCGTCTCCCGGCCTCCCCTCGTATGCCCAGACGACGACATCGCCGGCATCGTTCCTGGTGTAGGCAATCGGCTGCTCCAGCAGGACACTCCGCTGCACCCGGGCGTCCTTGACGTCCTCAAGAGGCGCAATCGCATACCAGAGATTCACGGCGACGGGGTCTTTGCATTTCAGTTCCGGCACGATCTGTCCTCCCAAAAATCTTCTGCAAGTGGCACCCCGGCCGCCCATCGTCCAGCGGCCGCCAGGTTGGGCAAAGATGCGTCACCCATGTAGGCGCCTGCCAGCAAACGCTATCCAAACACGACAAGATTGCATATCAATTATAAACATAGAGACTTTCAATTTTTGACTGATAGTCTTTCAATTCCTAAAGAGGTACTACTTGTCGCAGGCCCGGTGCACTGTGTAACGGGCCAATCCACAACGAGGCGCTGGCCTCCAGACACGTGATCAGAAAGGTTGCGCAGCCGTCATGGGAAGCCGTTCAGACGAGATCTCCAAGATCATCACCCGGGCGATCATCCAAAAGCGCCTGCTGCCTGGCTGCAAACTCAGTGAACAAACGCTGGCTGACATCTTCAAGGTCAGCCGCGCGGTGGTACGGCAGGCCCTGATCCACCTCAGCGAAGACGGCCTCGTGACAATGGAGCGCAACCGCGGAGCCTTTGTCTCGAAACCCACCTACCGCGAGGCGGTCGAGATCTACGACGCGCTCACCATCCTGGAACAGGGTGTCGCAGCACAGTTGTCGGGCCGGCTGGATACCCGCGGCTGGGCCGAACTGCGCCGCCATGTCGAGCTTCAGAACAAGGCCATCGACGAGAAAAACGACGCACTCGCAGATCAGCTGGGCTCGGGCTTTCACGAAACCCTGGTGCGGATGTCGCGGAACTCGGTCGTGCAGCAAATGCACGCGCAGTTGATCCGCAGAACCGCGTTGCTGCGTTCGCTGGTCAGTTCGCGCTTCGATTACTGCGGACTGCTGCACGATCACAGCCAACTGATCGACCTGCTTGAAGAAGGCAAGATCGCAGAGGCACAGGAACTGATCGCGGTCCACCATAACACCGTCGTGAGAGGATACCTGTTGGAAGACGACACGCTGCCGAAAACGGACGCGCGAGAAGCACTCGCGCCTTACGTGGCGCAAGAGAACACCGACTAGGGCCGTTCCCCCACAAAAAACCAAGAAACGCCAACGGCCAAGGAAGAACCGAACGCCCAAGATAATCGTCCAATTAAACAGGGAGGAAACAATGAAACGCGCAACTAGAAGAGACATCCTGAAATACGGTGCCGCCACCGGGTTGGCGGCGGGGCTTGCAAACCTGCCAGGTGCGGCCAGGGCAGAGGGCAAGCTCAAGGTCGGAGCCGTCTACGTCTCGCCCGTCTCTGAAATCGGTTGGACGAAACAGCACAGCCTCGGCATCGAAGCGATCCGGGCGGAGTTCGGCGATGATGCAGAGATAACGGTGATCGACAGCATTTTCCGCCCCCAGGACGCCGAGCGCGTGTTCCGTCAATTGGCAGGGGCCGGAAATGACCTGATCTTCGGGACCAGTTTCTCGCACGGCACGCCGATGCAGAAAGTGGCACCGCGCTTTCCCAAGACCGCGTTCGAGCATTGCTCGGGCATCAAGCACCTCAAGAACCTGGGCACCTTTGAAGCCAAGTACTTCGAAGGCACCTACGTGGCGGGCGTGGCGGCGGGCCATGTCTCCAAGTCCGCCAAGATCGGCTTTATCGGCGGTTTCCCGATACCCGACATCGTCGGCCCGGCCAACGCGCTGTTGCGCGGCGCCCAAAGCGTCAACCCCGACATCACCTGCAACGTCATCTTCCTGAACTCCTGGTTCGACCCGGGCAAGGAAAAGGAAGCGGCCAAGACGCTGATCGCACAGGGCTGCGACGTGATCTGCTCGATGACCGATACGGCCACGGGCGTCCAGGTGGCCGGGGAAAACGACGCCTGGTCCATCGGCTACGCCAGCGACATGGCCCCGTTCGGCAATGGCAAGCATCTCACGGCGTTCACGCTCAACTGGGTGCCGGTCTACTTGCAGGCGGCCCGCGATACGGCCAATGGCACCTGGACATCAAACGAAAGATGGCTCGGCCTCGCGGATGACGTGATCCAGATGTCCCCCTACAACGACGATCTGCCGCCCGAGGCCACCGCCGCCGCCGAAAAGGCGCGCGCGGAAATCATCGCGGGCACGCTGCACCCCTTTGGCGGCGAACTGAAAGACCAGTCAGGCGCCTTGCGCGTCGAAACCGGACAGAGCCTGTCTGACGGCGGCATCCGGAGCATCGACTGGTTCGTCGAGGGCATGATCGGCAAGCTGGGCTGACCGCTTCCCGGGACTCCCAAAAGGAAGGATTGCCTGCCTCGCTCCGCTTGGCGGGCAATCCACCCGAACAAAGGTGAAACACGCAATGACTCCACGATTGGAACTCCGTGGCATCAGCAAGTCATACCCCGGTGTGATTGCCAATGATGACATCTCGCTCTCCGTTCTCCCCGGCGAGATTCACGCCGTGCTGGGTGAAAACGGCGCAGGGAAAAGCACGCTCATGAAGATCATCTACGGGGCAACCCCGGCGGACAGGGGACAGATCGTCTGTGACGGCAAGATCTTGCCCGAACATGGCCCCGCGATTTCGCGGGAACTGGGGATCGAAATGGTCTACCAGCATTTCGCCCTGTTCGAATCCATCACGGTCGTGGAAAACATCGCGCTCTCGATGCCCGGCAAGATGGATCTCAAGAGGTTGGCGGTCCGCATCCGCGACGTTTCAGAACGCTACGGTCTGCCGATTGATCCCGACCGCCTGGTGCTTTCCCTCTCTGTCGGGGAACGGCAGAGAGTGGAGATTGTCCGCTGCCTGCTGCGTCAGCCCAAGCTGTTGATCCTGGACGAACCGACCTCTGTGCTGACACCGCAGGCGGTACGGACGCTGTTCAAGACCCTGCGCCAGCTCGCCGCCGAAGGCTGCAGCATCCTATACATCAGTCACAAGCTGGACGAAGTACGCGAGCTGTGCCACAGCGCCACCGTTCTGCGCGGTGGCAAGGTAACCGGCGAAACCGACCCACGACAGGCGACCTCTGCCGAACTCGCCCGCATGATGGTGGGCAGCGACCTGCCGGAAATGACGGTAGACCCCTCGGAACTCAGCCACCTGCCGCTCCTGGCGGTCAACAACCTGAGCATGGCGTCGGAAACCGCCACGGGCACCTCGCTCAAATCCGTGAACCTCGAGGCATACGGCGGCGAAATCGTTGGCATCGCCGGTGTTTCGGGCAATGGCCAGGGGGAACTGGCCGCCGCGATCAGTGGCGAAAAGATCACCAGCGCGGCCGAGGACATCATTCTGGAGGGACGCGCGGTCGGCCACCTCAACGCCGGGCGCCGCCGCGATCTGGGTCTGGGATTCGTACCGGAAGAGCGGCTTGGCCGTGGTGCGGTCCCACCTTATGAGCTGTCGGAGAATGCGCTGCTGACCGCCCACAGGCTGGGCATGGTCAAGCACGGCATGGCCAACCGCAGAAAGGCGCGCGACTTCGCCTCCGCCGTGATCGAGAAATACAAGGTCAAGGCCAGCGGGCCCAACGCAAAAGCGCATGGTTTGTCCGGCGGCAACCTGCAGAAATTCATCATGGGCCGGGAGATCGAACTCGCGCCCAAGGTGCTTCTGGTATCGCAACCGACATGGGGCGTGGATGTCGGCGCCGCCGCCTTCGTGCGGCAGACCCTTATCGACCTCAGCCGCTCCGGCAAGGCGGTGATCGTGATCTCCGAAGAGCTGGAAGAGCTGTTCGAAATCTGCGACCGGCTTTACGTCATCTGCAATGGCGAGCTCTCTCCGCCCCTTTACCGCGCCGAGACCAATATCGAGGAAGTCGGCCTTCTCATGACCGGCACGGGCCCGACATGCGCCGCGTCTGAAGAGCAAATGGAGAGCATCAGACATGCTGTTTAAAATCGAGCCTCGCGCCGAACCGTCGCGCCAAATGTCCATCGCCGCCCCGCTGATCGCGACCGGGCTGACCATCGTCGTCAGCTCCCTGTTCTTCCTGTCGCTCGGCTACAACCCCTTGGTAACGCTCTACACCTTCTTCATCGAACCGCTCACGACGATGAACGGTATTTCCGAATGGTTGCTGAAGGCGTCACCGTTGATCCTGATTGCCTGCGGCCTCGCAATCGGCTTTCGCGCGAATGTCTGGAACATCGGCGCCGAAGGGCAGCTGATCATGGGCGCGATTGCCGCCACCGGCGTCGGCCTCTTTGCGCCCTGGCAGGACAGCCCGTTGCTGCTGCCCTCCATGGTCATCGCGGGCATGTTGGCCGGCATGGCCTGGGCGGCTGTCCCCGCCTTTCTCAAGGATCGCATGAACACAAACGAGATCCTGGTGACTTTGATGCTCACCTATGTCGCCACGTTGATCCTGTCGTACCTGGTCCACGGCCCGTGGCGCGATCCGGATGGATACAATTTCCCGCAGACCGCGCTCTTGCCGTACAACGGCATGTTCGAGGTCTTCGACTATTCCTACCGGCTCAACACTTCGATTTTCTTCACCGTGGTCGTTGTCGCCATCACCTGGCTGTTCACCGAGCGCAGTTTCCTGGGGTACAAGATGTCGGTCGGCGGTGTCGCTCCGGCCGCGGCCAGGTTTGCCGGCTTCAACGCCTCCGCCTCGATCTGGATCGGGCTGCTGGCCTCCGGTGCCGCAGCTGGCCTGGCCGGGATGATGGAAGCCGCCGGCCCCCTGGGTCAATTGTCGCCACAAATCTCGCCCGGCTACGGCTTTGCCGCCATCATCGTGGCCTTTGTCGGACGCCTCAACGCCTTGGGAATCGTGCTGGGCGGGCTGCTTCTGTCGCTTCTCTACCTGGGTGGTGAAACGGTGCAGATGTCGTTGGGCCTGCCCTCCTCGATCGCGCTGATTTTCCAGGGAATGCTGCTGTTCTTCCTGCTCGCCAGCAACTTCCTGATCAACTTCCGCATCCGCAAGCTCGCTATGAGGACCGCCTGATGGATTTGTTCGTCTCAATGTTCGCCGCGACGATCGTCGCGGCAACCCCTCTCATCTTTGCTGCGCTTGGCGAGTTGGTGGTCGAGAAATCCGGCGTGCTGAACCTCGGCATCGAAGGCATGATGCTGGTCGGCGCCGCGTTCGGGGTCTGGGCACATTTTGCCGGCCTGCCGATGACCGTGGCGCTTGCCGCCGCGGTGCTGGCCGGGGCCGCCTCCTCGTTGCTGTTCGGCGTGCTGGCGCTCACGTTCATGACCAACCAATACGCGGCGGGCCTGGCGCTTGCGATCTTCGGCACCGGGGTGTCCGCCTTCATCGGTCGCGGCTTCGGCAGCACGCCGGTGGACGCCATTCAGCCCGTACACCTGCCCGGCCTCTCCGACATTCCGGTGATCGGGGAAATGTTCTTCCAGTACGATCCGCTGGTCTACCTCTCCTTCGTGCTGTTCGGCATCGTCAGCTGGTTTCTCTACCGCACAAAGGCCGGACTGGCCCTGCGTGCCATCGGGGAAAGCCCGGATTCGGCGCATGCCATTGGCTATGAGGTGATCCGGATCCGCTACATGGCCGTGATGTTCGGGGGAGCTATGGCGGGTCTGGGCGGCGCTTACCTGTCGCTGGTCTATACCCCCCTCTGGGTGGAAAACATGACCGCGGGCCGTGGCTGGATTGCCCTTGCTCTGGTGGTTTTCGCCGCCTGGCGCCCCATCCGCGTTGTCCTTGGCGCCTGGCTGTTCGGCGGGATGACCATTCTGCAGTTGCAGGGCCAGGCAATCGGATTGAACGTCCCTTCCGAGCTCCTGTCCGCGCTGCCATACCTGGCCACAATCGCGGTATTGGTGCTGATCTCCCGCAACCGTCAGGCGATGGCCCTGGATTTCCCTATCTCGCTGGCACGCCCCTTCCGACCCAAGGGATAAGACATAAGGTACTGCCCGACAACACAGGGACGGGCGGTACTCTTCCAGATCTGGGGCGTTGTACTGGCGGCAATTCAAGTGTCGCGCAACCGCCCCTTCAAAAAGGGTGCTGAAGAGGTCGGCCATCGACCCGGATTGACGAACATGCTCGACCGGCGGGGTGGCACCCACATCCCACCTGCCGGACCAATTCGGTTTGCGACCACCCTGCCCGCGCCTGGATTGCCGCCAGTTCCGCCCCAGTTCCGCCCTGGTGACGCAAGGGCCCTCGCAGCACGTCCTTGCCGCCTGGCAGCCTTGCGGCAGGCTGTGCGGCAATGGCGGACATCTGCGCGCACATGGTCGGGCAGAGCGTCGCCGCACCTGCGGCAATGCCACTCCCTACGCATCAGACGTTTTCAGAATGGCAATTGCGCGGGCCCTGCAGCCCCTTCCCTGTCCGTACAAATATACGAAAAGTAGCTGGCGCGGGGTCATTCCGGGTTGCCGTCTCGTTCAGGCGCAGTTCCGGGTTACCGGAGGGAGAAAAGGCGGCGGTACCCCTGAATCCGCAGACTCCGGGCAAGAGGCCCGCGACCACAATGCTGTCCGGCCCCTGTTCGAAGTCCAGGATCTGGTCATGGTCGGCGCCGACGACGGCTTCGGCCCAGGCACGAAAGACGAGGATTTCGGCATTTTGCCCGTCGGTCAGGAAATCCCGGCCCGGGCCGCCCGCCAACTCGTCCGAGCCCGCGCGGCCGCGCAAGATGTTATTACCCTCGTCGTCTTCCAAGACATCTTCGCCGCCAAAGAGAGTGTCGTCGCCGGCTTTGCCATTCAGCGTGTCGTTGTCGCCGCCGCCGCTCAGGCAGTCATTGCCGGTGCCTTGGAGGATGACGGCGAGGCATAGCCACACGCACAGATTCGCGCACCCTTCCTCGAATGACTCGCAAGCGACCAAAACCTTAAACGATCAACCAGAAAAAGTTAAGCATCTGTTTTTGAACATTTATATCGTCTTTCAAGAAGTCTCTTCACGCATCGTTCAATGCATGATATTTGTTTGTATGCAAATGAATAAAGGACAGAGGAAACCATGACCACCATCGACACTGTAGACATTGCCGTAATCGGAGCTGGCCTTGGTGGCGCTGCCGCAGCCGCTCTCCTGATCGATGCGGGTTTCGACGTGCATTGCTTCGAGCAGGCACCGGAGTTCACCCGCCTCGGCGCCGGGATCCACATCGGCCCGAACGTGATGAAGATCTTCCGGAAGATCGGGCTCGAAGACCGCCTCGCGGACATCGGCGCCCATCCTGATTTCTGGTTTTCCCGCGACGGCACGACAGGCGAGTACCTATCGCGCATCCCCCTGGGCGACCACGCCAAGAAGGAATACGGCGCGCCCTATATCACCATTCACCGCGGTGACTTGCATGCAGAACAGATCGATGCCCTGCCAAAGAACCGGGTCCATTTCAATCATCGACTGACAGAGATCGAAGAACGCGACAACGATGTGCTGATGACCTTTGCAAATGGTCGGCAGATCGCGGCGCGTATCGTCATTGGCGCGGATGGCATCAACTCGCTTCTGCGCGAAAAGCTGCTCGGCAAGGAGCGGCCGCGGTACAGCGGCTGGATCGGTCACCGGGCGCTGGTCAACATGGACAAGCTGCGGGCCAGCGGCCTGGAGTTCGAGACCTGCGTCAAATGGTGGTGGGAACAGTCGCGCCATGTCATGGCCTACGCCACGAAACGCGACGGGTCGGAGTACTATTACGTCACCGGCGTTCCGGTCGACAATTGGCCTCACGAGGAAGGCTTCGTCGACAGTTCCCGCGAAGAAATGGAGGCGATCTTTGGCGGTGGTCATCCGATGGTGCAGGCGCTGATCGACGCCACCGAAACCGTCACGAAATGGCCGTTCTGGAACCGCGATCCGCTCAACCTCTGGAGCCGCGGCCGGATGTGCCTGCTGGGTGACGCCTGCCATCCGATGCGCCCGCACATGGCCCAGGGCGCCTGCATGGCGATCGAAGATGCCGCCGTGCTGACGCGCTGCCTGACGGAAACCGGCATCGGCGACTACGCCAACGCCTTCGACATCTACGAGAACACGCGGCGCGACAGGGCGACCAAGGTCCAGACGATCTCGAATGCGAACACCTGGCTGAAAGAGCCGGAAGATCCGGCTTGGGTCTATGCCTATGACCCGATGACAGCCACTCTCGGGTAATCCTTTCAAATCCACAGGGCGGCCCCGACACCGGGGCCGCCCTTCTTTGTGCGCCGGGGCGACCCGATACCGGACAAAGAAAAAAGGGGCGCAGACCGCGCCCCTTATTTTCGTGGTGACCGTTTCTTTCAGGTAGCGAGGGATGTCATCCAGGAAAAGATGTCGTCCGCGTCCGTGACGTCCGCGTATTTTTGCTCCATGTCGTAAAGGTTTGCTTCGTGTGGGGCAGTTGCCCGGTCAGCGCAGCAATCCCGGGGAACCAGCACGTTGAAGCCGGACTGCACGGCGTCGACCACCGTCGCCCTGACGCAGCCAGAGGTCGTGGCCCCGGTCACGATCACCGTGTCGACACGGGCGCCGACCAGCAACCCGGCCAGGTTGGTTCCGTGAAAGGCCGAGGCGCCATGCTTGACGATCACCGGGTCTTCCGCGCGGATGCCCGTGGTGGCGTCGATCTCGACCAGGCGCGAGCCAACAGTCAACGCGGCCATGCCTGTGGCCTTGCGCAGCCAAGGCAGGGTCGCGACTTCCCAGGGCTGGTACGCGATTGTGGTATAGATCACCGGGAAACCGGCGGCCCGCGCAGTCTCGGTCAGTCGGCGGGTCGCCGCGATCTCGGCGCTCATATCGGCGGCCGTCGGATATTGCGTGTCAGTGAACCCGTAAGAAAAATCCACCACTACGATAGCCGGGCGGGTGCCGCGCGGCACCTTCTGGCCGAAACCGGCGTCGGCATAGACCTGTTGCTGGGACATCTCGTGTAACTCCGGAGGAACGCGCCTGCCCCGAAGGGCCACGGGCCCGGACGGAGACGGCGCTGGCTGTAAGGGGGGGGGCGCTCAGCGGCGCGCGATCTGCATTTCCTTCACGACGAGATCGCCGTCGATCACGATCGGTTCGTCATCGAGGAACAGCGAGCACCCGCGCATCGGGATGTCGAGATGACAGGCCGTGTCGTTGGGGCCACCCAGCTCGTTGTTGGGGCCGGTCGAGAACATCACATTGCCGTAGAAGCTGCGAGGCTCCATGCCCATGCCACCCGGGAAGGCGCCCGGGGTCATGCCATGCCAGTGCGCGTCGCGGTTCATGCCCCATCCGACATGGCTCATCCCCATGCCGCGCGGATCGTTGAAGCCATCCATGTAGGATTTGACCAGGTCCGCATCCAGCCCGCCGCGGATATCGGTGATCCAGCCCTTCTCGATCGTGTAGGTGATCGGGTCCCGCACGTACATGTTCTGCGGCAGCAGCACATCCCCCGGCGCCACCACGATCTGACCGTCCACGCCATCGTCGTCGCCGCCGGTAAAGACAAAGCCTGAGGGCCAATGGTCCCAGCGACCGGGCTCATCGGTGCAGGCGTATTCGGCCACGGTTGGATAGGTGTTCAGCTTGTAGGTGACATCGGTGCCATGCGGCGAGGTGATGCGCATCACCTTGGCCTTTGCCAGATATTCGGCACCGATCTCGACCTTCTCGCGCAGCTCCTGGCTGGGCAGCATCCGGGCCAGCAGCTCGGGTGGTTCCACCGCGGTCAGGATCCGGGTGCCGGCGTCCTGGATGGCGAACTGTTCCGGGCTGAACAGCAGGAACACGCAGTCGATCAGCATATCGCAGTTCTTCAGCGCCTCGACCGCCTCGGGCATCGCCGCGAGGCCGGTCTGCCCCACAGCCCAGGCCCCGACAACGGGCGGCGCCGGCAGGCGCATGTGATACATGTTGGCGCCCAGGATCCGGCCCGCGGCCATGAAGGCATCGGCATAGTCCAGGCGTTCATTGCCCTGGGTCAGAACGATCAGACGCTCATCCTTTTTCACCCCGGACATCTTCAACTGGTGCAGGCAGATGTCGGTAAAGCTTGCATGATCCATGACGGATCCTCCCTATACTCGGTTTATTGAACGTCGAAATCCATGACTGCCTCCAGGAACCCCTCGAGGTTGTCCCAAGGGATCATGTGGCCGGCGTCCGGTACGATGCGCTGTTCGATCTTCGGGTTCAGCTGCGCGACCTCTGCTTGGTCGGCTTCGTCGACCACGGTGGCGCCACCCGCGATGACCAGCCGCGCGGGCTTGTCGATTTTTGGCAGGTCCTGATGGATGTCGTCGGTGTGGAACCCGTCGAAGGCAATGCGGATCGCTCCCCAGTGGCAGGTGTGCAGCCATTCCGCGCGCAGGGCGACTTGCTCGTCGCTCCATGTGGGACAGAAGGCGCGCATCTCTTCGACAGAGCACCCTCTGGCCGCCATCTGGATGCTGTCACTGTACCAAGGCCATTTCGAAGGATAGGCTCGGCGGCCCGGCCCGGACATCGGCGGATCGACCAGGATATGCCCGGCAAAGGGTTCGGGATCGCGGGCATTGGCGCGGATGGCAATGCGGGCGCCCATCGAATGACCAAGCGTGGTCGGCTGCCGAAGGGTCCGTGCCACCGCGATGGCGTCATCGGCCAGGGCGTCCAGCGTGTAGTCCAGGTCGCCGGTTTCCGACAGGCCGCGCCCCCGCACGTCCAGCACATGCACCTCGAAGCGTTGCGCCAGGCGTTCGGCCACGAAACCCCAGGTGATCGCGGGCGAGGTGATGCCCGGGATCAACAACAGTTGCGGTGCGCCTTCCGGCCCGTCCCAGCGGATCAGGTGCTGGCGGATGCCGTTGGCATGGATGTTGTATCCAAAGCTCATGTCAGCCTCCTCAGTAGGCGCCAGAGAGCAGCGTGCCGCCGCCCGGAACGCGGGTTTCGAGGTCGAGTGCCTTGAGCATCTGCCAGGTTGTGGCGATGGCTGCTGTCAGCACCGGTTTGCCGACCTGCGCCTCGACGGTTGAAACCGCGGGCAACGAGGGCATCTGGACACAGGCCGAGAGCACCACCGCATCGACGCCGGAAGTGTCCATATCCGCGACGATCCCGGGCAGGTTCATCGGGTCATGTGCCGCAACGGCGAGGTTGTCCTGGATCTCCAGCGCGCGCCAGGTCACCACCTCGATCCCTTCGTTGCGGATGTACTCCACCACCATCTCGGTCAGCGGCTTCATGTAGGGCGCGACCACGGCGACCTTCTGCGCACCGATCGCCTTGATCCCCTCGACCAGGGCACCGGCAGAGGTGACGACCGGGGTTTCCGCGTCATTGTCCCGTGTCACGCCGCGCAGCCGTTCCTGCGATGTGCAGTGATAGCCATGCCCCATCGACATGATGGCAACGAGGCAGGCGTAGCCCATCACGTCCACCTTCGCGTCCGAGAGTTCGAGCGCACAACGGTCGCTGTCCGCATCCATCGCCGCGAGTTCTTCCTTGGTCACGTGTTTCATCCGCATCCGCGAGGAATGAAACGTGAAACGCTCCGGAAAGACCGCCTCGCGGGCACGCAAGAGCGCGGGGATCTCGGTCTCCATCGTCACATTCGAACTCGGCACGATCTGGCCAACTCGGATCGGGGTCATGATTCTCACCTCTGAAATCAACGTCCCTCTCCGCATAATTAATCATTTGCATAATTTCAACCAAAATCATTTGTATACAAACGTATTTGATAGCTTGGGCCCCTAGCTGTTCAGCGGTGCCGCAAGCCCTGCAGAAATGAAGGTTTCAAGTTGATCCAGGAGCGCGGCACCGCCGAGGTCGCCGACCTGCCCGTCGGTCAGATCGTTGATGCGACCGAGATCGTTCAGCATGAACATGTAGGTGCCCACAGCAAAGGCCATACGGGTCGAGATGACCTCTTTCGGGATCTCTGGCAGTACCTCCGAAAGCGCCTGGATGTAGCGTTTGACAGAGGCATCATAGACTTCGCGTCGCAGACGAAAGGCATGTTCTTCCTGTTCGGCATGCAACCGAGCCTGAAGACGGACGAATGCCGCGCCGTTAGAGCCCGAATTTTTCATTTCCCATTGGGGCCTTAAATAGCACCGCACCAATTCCGCAACAGTAGGTGCCACGCCGCGCGACAACAGCTCGTCCAGCAGCACATGACGTGCGCCTGAAATCACACTGCCACGCCGGCGGACCACCGCGTCGAACAGATCCTGCTTGGAGCCGAAGTAGTAGCGAACGAGGGCCTGGTTGACCCCGGCTTCTGTCGCGATGTCCCGCACCTTGGCCCCGTTGAACCCATGATCGGCAAAAAGCAACTCGGCCTTGTCCAGGATCACCTCACGGAGTTCCGGCCCCTCTTTCGGGCGCCCCGGCTTGCGACGTGTGTTTGAAGAGGTCATGGCGCCATCCGGTTTTCAGAGTCCCCCCCTACTAACCGGCGCAGTGCCAAATCCTCAAGTAAAATTATTCACCAGGATAATTACTGGGAACCTTCCCACCTCTCTTACAGGCAAGCGGTCCGTACAGGCGATGCAGCAACGCGGTGATCAACGGCAGGGCCACCAGTAGGACGCAGATTGCCAGCAAAGTTGCCGAGATCGGCCGGTCGATGAAGATTTTCCATGACCCCTGGCTAATCATCAGGCTGCGCCGCAGGTTCTCCTCCAGTATCGGGCCAAGGATCAGCCCGAAGGCCAGCGGCGTCACCGGCAAGCCGATGCGCGAGAAAACGAAGCCGACCACACCGAAAGCAATCATCACGTAGACGTCGTTCATATCGTTGCGGATTGCAAAGGCACCGATAACGCAGAACACCGCGATGAAGACATACATCAGTTGCGGAGGAATGCGCGTCACCAGCACGGCAGCACGGATCATGCCAAGGCCCAGCACCAGCGTCGCCACCAGTGCCAGTAGCACCGAGACATAGATCCAGGACACGAATGTCGGGTCGTTGGCAAAGAGCAAGGGCCCGGGCGTCAGGCCATGCACCATCAACGCGCCCATCAGCACGGCGGTGATCGTGTCCCCCGGAACCCCCAGCGCGATCAACGGAATGAGCGAGCCACCGACGGAGGCCGAGTTGGCAGCCTCGGGCGCAACAAGGCCGTCAGGATGGCCGCTGCCGAATTTCTCGGGCTCTTTCGACAACCGCCGCTCCTGGGCATAGGCGATGGAAACCGCCACAGCGGATCCCGCCGCGGGGATCGCCCCGATGAACGTGCCGATCACCGAGCCTCGCAGCATGACCTTCCAGCGACGGGTCAATTCGGAAAGCGGCAGCATCACCTTGCCAATGGCCGGTCGCGCCGTCGGAGAGTCACCGAAACGCACAAGGTTCTGCAGGATCTCCCCCAACCCGAACAGGCCGATGATGACAGGGATCAGATTCAGACCCGATTGCAGCATGGGCTGGTTCATCGTCATCCGCTGCGCATCCGTGAGCGCATCGAAACCCACCATCCCCAGCAGGACGCCGACAAAGCCGACCACGCTGGCCACCAGTGTCGAGCCGTTTGACGCAAAGGACAACATGACGATGCCGAACAGCGCCACTGCGGCAAACTCGGGGCTGCGGAAATTCGTCGCGAAATCCGCCAGCACGGGCGCCAGCACGACAAGCAAGGCCAGCCCGACCATGCCACCCACGGTAGACGCCACCAACGCATAGTTCAGGGCGTGCCCGGCCCGGCCGCTCTGGGCCATCGGATAGCCGTCGATCTGGGTAAAGATCGACGCCGGTGTGCCAGGCAGTTTCATCAAGATGGCCGATATGGAACCGCCATAAACGCTCGACATAAAGACCGAGATCAGGAAGAGGATCGCCACACCGGGTTCCATCGTGAAGGTCACGGGCATGAGGATCGCCAGGGCCATCGTCGATGAAATCCCCGGTATTGCCCCCAGAACCAGCCCGAGGATTGCACCAAGCCCGACGAGGCCCAACATGGCAGGGCTCGTGGCGAAATCGGCGAGAACAGTGAAGAACGACTCAAGCAACATCGGTTCGGTCCTCTCTCAGACGGGCAGCGGAAGCGTCAGCAGACGCACGAAGAAAAGATGGATGAATGCGGCGGTGGCCATGCCGAAGGCTGCCGCTTCGATCAGGTTTCGCCATGAGTGGCCGCTGATCGAGACGAGCAGTATGTAGATCCAGCCGATGGAAAAGAGCGCCACCGCGGCAGGCGTTCCCAGCAGGCGCATCGCTGCAGGCATCACCAGCAAAGTCAGCACGAAGCCAGCCGAGAGCGACCACTCTCGCACCGTGTTGACTATGGCCCCCGTGTGCCTGTGTTGACGCGCCTCACGCGCCCAACTCCAGGAACCGATCACCAGCAGAAGAAGGCCGGCGCCTGCGAGAATTGTCAGGCACAACTGGGACAGGAAAAAGGGGCCGGGGTCACCCGGCATCTGGTTTCCCGAAAACAGCGTGATGCTGTGACGGAGCAGAAGCCAACCCGCACCCGCCAAGAGGAGAAAGAAAAGACCGGCTGCAAAGGTCTTGCGGGCGGATTCTTCGATGGGCGGGGTCATGGCTGGCTCCTGTTTCGTGATTTTGGAAACGGGGCGACGACTGCGCCCCGTTCGCGGGCGTCACTTCCGCTTCAGTTCCTCAGCGACAAGGCCGGCGTCCTCCAGGATCGGGTAGACAAGCTCGACCTGTTTCGCGAGCTCTTCCGCCGCCAGGTCGGCTCCGCCCGGGCGCAGAACCATGCCGTTGTCCGCTGCGGCAGAGGTAAAGCCGGCACTGTTGATGGCCTGGAGCAATCCCTCTTCCAGCTTGGCCCGGACATCCTGCGGAATACCGACCGGCGCCACCAACATGACGAAATCATTCACCACGACATCATAGCCCTGCTCCTTGAACGTGGGAACGTCCGGCAGTTGCGGATGACGCTGGTCCGAAGCGACCCCGAGCACCTTCACCTTTCCGGCCTTGGCGTGCTCGAGGATCGGCGGGATCGGCAACGTCGCGGTTTGGACCTCGCCGGTCAGCAATGCGGTCACGGTGGGGGCATGTCCGGGATAGGGGAGCTTCATCATGTTCACGCCCAGCGCGTCCGGGATGACGCTTGCGAAGATGAAGGAGTTGCCGCCCTGCGGGTCGTTGCCATTCATCAGCGACATCGGGTCGGACCTCATCGCGGCGACGTAGTCGTCAAGCGTGTCGATCCCCATGTCGACGCTCACCTCAATCGCGCCAGGTTCGTCGCTGATGTAGGCAATCGGGTCCAGACCGTCGAGCTTGGGCGCTGCGGGGTTCATGAAGGATTGCGACACTGCGTGCAGCCCCATCACGCCTATGGTGTAGCCGTCTGGGTCGGCCTCGACGATGTGGCGGATGCCGGTCGATCCGCCGGCGCCGGTCACGTTGTCGACCACAACCGCGGTATCCATGATCTCGGACAGCTCATGGCCGATCAAGCGGCCAACCAGGTCATGCCCGCCACCAGCGGGCCAGACGACCGTGATGTGGATCGGTTCGCTGGGGTAGGCATCCTGCGCAAGCGCGGACGTCATCGGGAGGCTGGCAAGCGTCATCAGACCCGTGACCGTGGCGAAGAGTTGACGGCGTTTCATGGCGTTCCTTTCGTCTTTTCCCTGTTGATTTCGGCAGGCACAGCCCACCTGTTCACGGCCCGCGCCTTGCAGCCCGCAACATTCTCGATTGCCCCTCATGCCAGGGCAGAATTTCCTTATTTTCTTGCGGCCGGCAGGCGGCGCGCGTCATCGTCCCGTCACATAAAAGCGTGGAAAAATTCATTTGTATAGAAACAAATTTCCCAGCCGTATGTTTTTCCGTGCACACTATGTCCGACCTCCATTATTGCACATTTTTTAGGCATATTTTGCGGAAACAATGTGCGGAAAATGTCACATGTCGAGGGTCACGTTCCCTTTCGGGACCGAGCAACACAGGAGGACATGCCCCTCTTCGGGCGAATCGAGCGGCTCTTCGGCATAAGAAATATCGCCGGCAAGCTTCCGGCAAGCACAGGTGCCGCAGATGCCGTCACGACATTCAAAGTTCGGCTCCAGCCCCTGTGCCTCAGCGAATTCAAGGAGGGTTTCGCTGGATCCATCCCAGGTGAATTCGAGGTCCGACCGTGCAAATCTGACCACAGGACCAGCCCCGTCAGACGTCGCCACGGGTCTCTCAGGGGGCTGCTGGCGCGACGCTTCGGCAACGGCTCCGCCAAAAGACTCCTGGTGAATTTCGCAGTCCGGCACGCCCAGGCTGACCAGCACCGCCCGCATCGCCGTCATGAATCCGTCCGGCCCACAGAGATAGACGCGGTAGGCGTCCTGCGGCAGCAGCATGCGCAGCGTCTCGCGGTCGAGAAGTCCGATAGACTGGCAACGCCCTTCGGCAATATCCCCATCGCTCCCTTCGGCATAGGCGACATGCGTCGTCACGTTCGGCGCGGCCTCTGCCAGCGCCCTCACCTCGGCCGCGAAGGAGTGTTCTTCTGCATTCTGGCAGGCATGCACAAACCATGTCGGCCGATCCGGTTGACGGGCCAGCTCGGCCAGCATCGCCAGCGCCGGCGTCACCCCTATCCCACCGGTCAGCAACAGGACCGGACGCTCATCCTCCGCCAGAACGAACTTGCCCCGCGGCTGTTCGGCCCGGAATTGCGCACCGACCTCACCCACCTCGTGCAGGTAGCGTGAGCCCCCCTTCCCCTCCGGCTCCAGCTTGACGCTGATCCTGTAGCCGCTGCGATCGCGCGGGTCGGAGGATATCGTATAGGTCGATATGGGCCGCTCCGGCAGGCCAAGGCGGATCGGAAGATACTGGCCTGCGGTGAAGGGCGCCGCTTCGCCCCCCACAACCTTGAACCGGAAAGAAACGACGTTTCGGCTTTCCCGCACACGCTCTGTCACCTCTAGCGTCAGCGGCGCGGTCTGTCCCGTATCAAGCATGCCAGATCCCCCCGTCAGCACAGCATCAGTCATGATAGACGAAGGACGCGTTGGTCTCGGCCGAGGCGTCGAGCGTCCGCTCGGTTTCCAGCAGATCGTTGATGCGCTTGCGGTAGACCATCGGCCCCCGGTCGATGGCGATACGGATCGGTCGACGTTTCATCGGGCGCTGCTCTTCGGCATGCACCGCCTCCAGGATCGCCTTGTCCTCGGCAAAGGCGATGCGGAACATTGCATCAATCTTGTCCGATGCTTCCTCGGTATCGACCGCGGTGTTCCGGAGGTGCATCCAGCGGTCGATTGTATATCCCTCGTCGACCGGTGTCATGAAGTGCAGCGCAAGAACGCGGTTCCCGCTATCCCGGTCGTCCTCGGCAATCTGGTCGGCCGCGTCCGCCGAGCCGAAGTCGATCACCGCGATCGACGGCAGATGCAGGTGGTAGTAGTGCCAGCGGTCGACGTTCCCCTCAAAGCCACCGAATGCCTTGAAGAAACCAATCGGCTCCGCATCGCGGATCCACCGCCAGGCGGTGATGGTCTCGCCTTCGGTCGAGACATGCACCGGCACGTTCTCGGATGCCGAATTGCCCAGCGTCGTCGGGTGCACAAAGCTCACATGCGCCGGGTCCACCAGGTTTTCGGCCACGTTGAGATAGTTGGATTCCAAGTGCAGCGCGTCACCGTGATGGGCATGCCAGCCTGGGTCGGTGAATTGCGGCAGATCGAAAATCGCATCCGGATCTGCGCGGTGCCGCTCCCCCATCCAGATCCAGACGATCCCGTGTCGCTCTTCGATCGGGTAGCTTTCGACATAGGCCGAGGGCGGGATCTTGTCCTGGCCCGGAACCCGGGTGCACTTGCCGTCAGAACCGAAGGTCAACCCGTGGTAGCCACATTGCACCGCATCACCGATGCGCTTGCCCTTCGACAGCGGCAACAGCCTGTGCGGGCACCGATCCTCCAGCGCGGCAACGGTGCCGTCCTTGCGGCGATAGAGAAGGATGTGATCGCCAAGAATGGTGAAGCGCCGCAGTTCATCGTCGACCTCGCGCGACCATGCGGCCACGTACCATGCATTCCGAACCAGAGTCGTC
The DNA here is from genome assembly GCF_900101505.1 of Antarctobacter albus. GTDB lineage: Bacteria > Pseudomonadota > Alphaproteobacteria > Rhodobacterales > Rhodobacteraceae > Antarctobacter > Antarctobacter albus. The sequence goes on along the minus strand of NZ_FMZI01000007.1, from coordinate 315,116 downwards.
ATCCTATCACTCCCGAGCTTGCGTTCATAAACAGGCTCTCCCGCAGGGGCCAATTTGCTACGTACTCAAAGTAAAATGACTCAGATCAATTGCGCAACAGATTCTTTTGTATCAGCCGAGAATCTCAGGTACTCCCCTGATTCCGCTCGAATAATTTCCAAGGACCAGATGAATCTGGGCGCCCACAGTCTGAATTTTACAACGAGTACGCACAAATTCAGCGAAGCAGGCAGCGAGACTTCAGTCTTCGGCCGCGAGCACTTTCCGCAGCAGCTCCATGAAAAGTTGCTGCTCGATCACGGTGAGCGGTTCGAGCAGTTTCTCACCCGCTTCCACGCTGACCGGGATATGATTGATCGCGCATTGGCGTCCGGCCTCGGTCAACTCGATAACCGACGAACGCTGATCCTCGAGACTGCGCCTCTTCTCGATCAGCCTTTCGCGCTCAAGCTTGCGGACCACCACTGTCGTGGTGGACGGATCCATCGAGGTCAGGCGCCCAAGCATGCTTTGAGTGACCGAACCCGCCTTCAACAGCGTGACCAGCGCCACGAACTGCGTCACCGAAAGGTTCGGGTGTCGCACGTTCTGGGTAAAAAGCTGCGCCCCGCGCTGGTGGACACGGCGCACCAACTGCGCCGGATGGTTACGCGGATCGTAGGCTTCGATCATCGCGGAAACATCACCGGCAGGCTTTGTGGTGTGGTCGCTCATCGCCCCTGACCTTTCCGCAACCTGGCACCCCGGGCTGCACGCACAACGCGCCAATCAACTCAGCTTTGCCAGCAATCGCAGGATCGTGCGCCGCTCGGCAATGGTTAGCGGCGCCATCGTTGCCTCAGTGATCTCCGCCATCACGGGCATCGCTGCCTTGATCAACTCCCTGCCCTTCGCCGTCGCCTCGATCACGTATCGGCGGCGGTCGACCTCGTCTTTTCGGCTCATGACGAGACCGCGGGCCTCCAACCGGTTGACGACCCCCTTGATCGTCGCCGCATCCATCGCGACACTCCGCCCAAGCGCATTCTGGGACTGTGGGCCAGGGCTCTCGACCAAGCGAAACAGGGCTGAGAACTGCGTAGGCGTCAGCCCATCCAGCATCTTTTCGCCAAAAATGGTCATGTGCCGCTGGTTTGCCTTTCGCAAGGCATAGCCGATCTGCTCATCCAGAACGTAGGCCTCAATGGCATCCCCCGAGCTGTCGTTGCTCGGATCGTGTTTCATATCGTCCATTGGGCTCTTCTCACTTTCCCGGCAATACCGATGCCAGCATCAAACATTCAATCGGTTTCGGCGCCACCTGCACGCAGAAACTCCGGAACAAAGCGCAGATCGACATCGAAGATGCCCTTCCCGGTCCAGACAATCGGCCCACACACATCATCAGCACTTTTCATTAGTATACAAATGTATTCCCGGTCAGAGCGCAAGCCCCCTCCTGCAAGCGCGAACCTACAGGCAATCTCAAAGCCACACTGAACCGCCCCATGTTCACCGCCGCAGCGCCTGAGCAGGATGATGCATCACGAGCAAGAGAACAAGTTTACCCCAGGGGGGGGGGGGGCAATGACGCGTTTTGTCGATCAGACGGGGCCGTGTGGCGCGTCCGACCGAAGCGCCGCAAGCAGGTCGTGGAATCGGTCCCCCTGGACCAGAACGTGATCCCGCATGGCCTTTGCCGCTGCCGCGTCATCGCCGTTGCGAATGGCCGTGACCACGGCTTGATGCTCATCGAACGAACGCTTTACCCGGTTGCGCACCTGCAATTGGATCCGGCGATAGGGTTGCAGCATCGCGTGTAAACGCATGGCCTCCTTGGCGATGAAGCCATTGTGCGTCGCGTGGTAAATGCAGGCGTGAAAGGCCGAATTCTCTGCGTAGTAGTCGTCGATCCGTTCCTCGTCGGCCAGCTGTCGGCACGCCTCGTGCCGCGCTTCGAGCTCGGCCAGCTCCTCGCGGGTGATCCGGCGGGCGGCCAGACGGGCGCAGATGGCTTCGATTTCGGCCATAGCCTCGAACCGTTCGGCCAGCTCCTCGACGTTCCATTCCGATACGAAAGTGCCCTGCTTGGAATGGACGCGGACAAGCCCCGAGGCTTCAAGCTGTTGCAGGGCATCACGGATCGGGGTTCGCGAGCATTCGAACTCCTCGGCCAGTTTCGCCGGGTCAAGCCGTGCGCCGGGGGCGAATCGGCCATTGACGATCGCGTTTTCCAGCGCCTCGCGGATCCGTACCGTGTTTGACACGCGCGCCATTGGTGAAGCCTCCCCCAAGAATTGTTCCAAAACATATAAGCTTGCTTTCGAAACATCCAATCCTCATTCTGTTGTATACAACAAACCAGCAGAAATGTATAACCAGGGCAGCCAACCCGGAGGAGAGTTGATGCCCAACGCGAACATCGCCTTTCTGAACGACCTGCTGCAAAGCATCGGGTCGCGCATGCGCCCAGGGGCCGTGTCGAAATCTTCGGCCCTATCCGCCGAAGACAGGCTTGCCGAGGGATGCAGCGCCTTGATGCGCCTCGGCGGCGAGGCCTCGCAGGTCGTCGTCGCCGAACAAGCCCTTGCCGCCTTCGCAGAGCTCGACGACCCGGCCAAGTTGCGGTTCTTTCAATCTCTTCTCAACGATTACAGTGCTGACCCGGCTGCCATCAGGGCCGCTTATGCGGCATGGGAGTCAACGCAGTCCGAAGAAGACCTGGAACACCTGTTCAAGGCGGTCGAACCGCGGCGACAGGCCTTGCTGCGCGCGCTCAACCAGGCGCCCGGCGCGACGCTGCAACTGGTGCGGATGCGCCAAGACCTGTTGCGGTTGCTGCGCGAAGACCCGGGACTTGCGCCATTGGACACCGATTTCAGCCATCTGTTCGCGTCCTGGTTCAATCGCGGGTTCCTCGTGATGCGCCGGATCGACTGGAACTCGCCCGCCGCGATCCTGGAAAAGATCGTCAGCTACGAGGCGGTGCACGAGATCCGGGACTGGGATGACCTGCGGCGCCGTCTCGACCCGGCCGACAGGCGCTGCTACGCCTTTTTCCATCCGGCCACCGGGGACGAACCGCTGATCTTTGTCGAAGTGGCACTGTGCCAGGGTATCCCGGACCGGATCGCACCGCTGCTATCGGAACGGACGCAGCCGGGCGATGAGGCGCCGGACACCGCCGTCTTCTACTCGATCAGCAACTGCCAGCCCGGTTTGAAGGGCGTCTCTTTCGGGAACTTCCTGATCAAGCAGGTCGTCAGCGATCTGTCCACGGAATTGCCGCCTATCCGCAATTTCGCGACACTGTCACCGGCGCCGGGGTTCGCTCGCTGGCTGTCCAGCGTGGACGAGGCCGAGGCGCAGGCGCTTGCCGCCGATCTGGCCACCGGACTGTGGCAGACCGACAGCGAGGAATGCGAACGCCTGGCACCACGTGTCGAGGCATGGGCGGCCCGGTATTTTACCCAGGTAAAGACGCCCTCTGGCGCACCCGCCGATCCCGTCGCGCGGTTTCACCTGGGCAATGGCGCCTCGGCCCATCGCATCAACTGGCCGGCCGATCTCGCCGAGGGGGCGCTGAAGCGCGCGCACGGCGTGATGATCAATTACCTCTATGAACTCGACCAGATCGAGGCGCGGCACGAGGCCTTTGCCAACGACGGGACCATAGCCTGCGGACCGGATATGCGCCGCGCCGTGAAGGCGGGCACCGCTCCAAGCGCCTGATCTCCCCCTGAAACCGAAGACAAAGCGAGACAGCTCAGATGACGTGCACGATCCACGACATGTTTGAAACCCAATGCCGCGACAACGGGAGCAAGATCCTGTTCGAACGCCCCGGCCTGTCGTCCATGACGTTCTCCGAAGCATGGGATCGCGTCCTGAGGGTCGCCTCTGTGCTCGAAGGGTCTGGCGTGCGCCCGGGTGACCGGGTGGCGGTCCAGGTGGACAAATCCGCCGAGGCGGTGCTGCTCTACCTGGCCTGTCTTCGGGTGGGGGCCGTCTTTCTTCCGCTCAACACCGCTTATACCGGGGCCGAGATCGACTATTTCCTTGGCGATGCCGAACCGCAGCTTTTCGTCTGCACCCCGGCGACGTTGCAAACCCACGCAGCGCGCGCCTCGGAGACCTTGGCGGTCGAGAGCCTTGGCGCGGCGGGCGACGGCACGCTGATCGACCGCGCCGCCGGTGCCGACCAGCATGACAGCGCCGTGCCGAGCAAGGAGGATGACCCGGCGGCGATCCTCTATACATCCGGGACGACCGGGCGTTCGAAAGGCGCGGTGCTGACGCATGGCAACCTGGCCTCCAACGCGAAAGCCCTGAACGACATCTGGCATTTCACGCAGGACGACAAGCTGATCCATGCCTTGCCGATCTTTCACACCCACGGGCTGTTCGTGGCCTGCAACATGGCCCTGACGTCTGGGGCAACGATGCTCTTCCTGACCCGTTTCGACGCCGAGGAGATCATCGACGAGATGGCGGATGCCACGGTCCTGATGGGTGTGCCGACATTCTACACGCGGCTGTTGAAATCGCCGCGCCTGGACCCGCTGACAACCGCCTCGATGCGTTTGTTCGTGTCCGGATCGGCGCCGCTGCCGGAAGAGGTCCACGCCCGCTTTGCCGAACGCACGGGCCACACCATCCTCGAGCGGTACGGCATGACGGAAACCTGCATGATCGCCTCTAACCCCTATGAGGGCGAACGGCGCGTAGGTGCGGTTGGCTTTCCCCTGCCGCAGGTTCAGGTTCGGATCACCGACCGGGAAAGCGGCAACACGCTGCCCCGGGGCCAGACCGGCGCGATCGAGGTCGCAGGCCCCAACGTCTTTCAGGGCTATTGGCGGATGCCGGAAAAGACCGCGGCAGAGTTCCGTGACGATGGCTATTTTGTCACTGGAGACCTGGGTCGGATCGACTCCGACGGCTATCTGCACATCGTCGGCCGGGACAAAGACCTGGTGATCACCGGCGGCTACAACGTCTACCCCAAGGAAATCGAAACACTGATCGACGCGCTGCCGGAGGTGGCGGATTCCGCCGTCATCGGCGTGCCGCACCCGGATTTCGGGGAGGGGGTCACCGCGGTTGTCGTGCCGCAGCCCGGGGCTTCGATCGACAGAGAGCAGTTGTTGGCCGCGCTGTCGGACACGCTGGCCCGCTACAAGCAACCCAAACAGGTGATGGTGGTCGACGAACTGCCCCGCAATGTCATGGGCAAGGTGCAAAAGAACGACCTGCGCAAGCGCTTCGCCGATCTCTATGCGCCCTCGGAAACCGCCACGGACTCATGAGGAGGGCGCCGAATTGGCCACATTGACAGAAACAAAACCCATGGGAGGACCAGGAATGACATCGAAACCGGAATCCACGGATGAATTCATCGCCATGACGGCGACAGAGGCCGTCGGACTGCTGAAATCGGGAGAGGCCACGCCGCTCGACTTTCTCGACGCGGCCATTGCGCGGATCGAAGAGATCGAACCGGATGTGAACGCACTGCCGATCCGCTTTTTCGAAGAGGCCCGCGCCGCGGCCAAGGCGTTTCCGTCGCAGCATCACGAAAGGGCCGACAGGCCCGGATGGCTGGCCGGACTTCCGGTGGTCGTCAAGGACTACAACGATGTCGCCGGACAGGTGACCACCTATGGATCGCCGATCTTTGCCGAGAACCGCGTGGAGCGGTCGGATTACACGGTGCAGACGCTCGAAGAGAGCGGCGGCATTCCGATGGCGAAATCGAACGTGCCCGAAATCGCCGGGGCCAATACCTTCAACCCCGTCTTCGGCGCCACCCGCAACCCCTGGGACCTGCGGATGACGGTCGGCGGCTCGTCCGGCGGGTCCGCAGCCGCGCTGGCGGCCGGAGAGGCATGGCTGGCCACCGGCAATGACCTGGGCGGCAGCCTGCGCATCCCGGCCAGCTATTGCGGAATCGTCGGCCTGCGCCCCAGCGTAGGCCGGGTGCCGCGCGGTGCCGGCCTGCCGGCCTTCGATCCGCTCTGGGTCGAAGGTCCGATGGCGCGGAACGTCGCCGACGTGGCCCTGATGCTGGATTCGCTGGCGCATGGCCACGGCCACGATCCCCTGTCCGTCCCGGCGCCCACGGTGCCCTTTGTCGAGGCGGTCAAGGCGCCCAAGGCCCCCAAGCGGGTCGCCTACACACCCGATCTGAACCTGTCGCTGGTCGATCCGGACGTGGCCGAGATCTGCCGCAAGGGCGCCCAGGCCTTTGCGGGCCACGGCGCCACGGTCACGGAAGAATGCCCTGATTTCTCGGGCGGACTGGAGGCATTCCAGACCCTGCGCGCGATCCTCGTGGCCAGCGTCCGGGGTGACCTGCTCGAGACCGACCGCGACCGCGTCGCGCCGGAGATCATCTGGAACATTGAGAAGGGCCAGAACGTCACCGCCGATGAGGTGCTGCGGGCCGAGCGCGCCCGCGCCGCCATCTTCCACAATGTTGCGAACTTCTTCGAAACCCATGACATCCTGGCCTGCCCGACAGTCGCCGTGCCGCCCTACCCGGTCGAACAGCGCTTCCCGACCCACATCGGGGACCAGGAGCTGACGACCTACATCGACTGGATGTTCCTGACCTTCGTCATCACCCTGACCGGCTGCCCGGCCATCTCGGTGCCTTGCGGGACAACGCGCGAGGGGCTGCCGGTGGGCCTCCAGCTGATCGGCAAGCCGAAGGGCGACTTCGACCTTCTGTCTGCCGCGCAGCTTCTGGAATCCGAACTGGGTTTCGCGGATCGGATGCCGATCCGTCCCCGCAAGTGACCGCCGGAAAGGAGATCCAAAATGATCAAAGGCATCACACGCGCATCCGTCAACATGGTCGAACGTTACCTCCCGGATGCTTTCGTGCTCGTCCTTGTCCTGACGCTGGTCGTCTTCGGGGCCGGTATGCTCGTCGAGGGCCACGGCCCGGTTGCGATGGCCGAATTCTGGGGCGACGGGTTCTGGAACCTCTTGAGCTTTTCCATGCAGATGGTGCTCATCCTGGTGTCCGGCTTCGTCGTTGCCAGCACGCCGGTCTTTAAACGCCTCCTCCAGGCACTGGCCAAACTGGCCCGCAGCCCGGGCCAGGGGATCGTGCTGGTCACGGTGGTCTCGCTGATCGCGGCCTGGGTCAACTGGGGGTTCGGGCTTGTGATCGGGGCGCTCTTTGCCCGCGAACTGGCACGCTGCCTGCCCAACCTCGACTATCGCCTTGCGATCGCCAGCGCCTATAGCGGTTTCATGGTCTGGCACGGGGGGCTTTCGGGCTCGATCCCGCTGGTCATCGCGACCGAAGGCCATTTCACCGCCGAGATGATCGGCATCATCCCCACCAGCGAGACCATCTTCTCGGTCATGAACCTGGGCATTCTTCTGGCGCTGCTGATCGTGATCCCGCTGGTCAACTGGCTGATCACGCCGGCGGCCGGGGATGCGGTGACCGTCGATCCTGCCAAACTCATCGATGAAGAACCGAACAGTGAAGAGGTGGCTGACACGCCATCGACAAGGCTTGAAAACAGCATGATCCTGTCGCTGATCTCGGGCCTGCTGGGAATACTCTATGTCGGCTACTACATCTTCGGCACCGACGGCGGGCTCAACCTGAACATCGTCAACTTTACCCTCATCTTCGCCGGGATCCTGCTGCATGGCCGTCCGTCGCAGTTCCTGACCTCGGTCAAGAAGGCGGTGAACGGCGCCAGCGGTATCATCGTCCAGTTCCCGTTCTATGCGGGCATCATGGGGATGATGGTCGGCTCCGGGCTGGCGGTCACCCTGTCCGAAGCCTTTGTCTCGATCTCGAGCGCCGAGACCCTCCCCTTCTTCACCTTCTTGTCAGCTGGCATCGTCAACATGTTCGTGCCCTCGGGCGGGGGCCAATGGGCGGTACAGGCCCCGATCATGCTGGAGGCAAGCGCGGCGCTTGGGGTCTCGCCGGCCCGCACGGCAATGGCCGTGGCCTGGGGCGATACCTGGACCAACCTGGTCCAGCCGTTCTGGGCACTGCCGGCGCTGGCCATCGCGGGCCTCTCCGCCAAGGACATCATGGGATACTGCCTGATCGTCCTCGTGGTCACCGGCGTGGTGCTTGGCCTGGGACTGACGTTCCTGCCCTGATCCCTGCGACGGCCCAAGGGCGGGCGGTGCTCTGCGCCGCCCGTTTTTCGTTGAGGCCCGAGAGGCCCGTCGGATCGTGGAGGCCGACCCGGCCCTCCCCTTAGCCCCCGGCCCGGCAAAAGCCACACCTACGGAGGGGTTCAAGGACGGGGCGGTCCGTGATCCTATGGCCCCGGCGGATAGGGAGGTCCGAATGGAGGATATCGCAGCGGTTGCAGCCGCGCCGGCCAAGGCGCTGGCGGCGCAGATGGAGGCCGGGCTGGTCGGGCATGCAGCACTGGTCGAACGGTTGATGATTGCCCTGCTGACCGGGGGACATGTTCTGATCGAAGGCGCCCCCGGTCTGGCCAAGACCCGCTCTGTCCGTCGGCTGGCCGATGGCGTCGAAGGCAGTTTCGCCCGTATCCAGTGTACACCCGACCTGATGCCATCGGATGTAACCGGGACACAGGTTTACCGGCAAGACAGCGGCCAAATGGCCTTTCTGCCCGGCCCGGTCTTTCACAACCTCGTCCTTGTGGACGAGATAAACCGGGCACCGCCCAAGGTGCAGTCTGCGCTGCTTGAGGCGATGGGCGAGACGCAGGTCACCGCCGGTGGCGAAACCCGCAGCCTGCCGGACCCCTTCATGGTGGTCGCCACCCAGAACCCGCTGGAACAGGAAGGCACCTTCCCCCTCCCCGAGGCCCAGCTTGACCGTTTTCTGATGCATGTGATGCTCGACTTGCCGGGCGAGGCGGACGAGCTGGCGATCCTCGATCTCGTCGAGGCAGAACGGCGCGCCCATGTCGGGCCGCAGGCCGCCACGCTCGATCACGACGCACTTGCCACGATGAAGGAGGAGGTCCTTCAGGTGCATCTGTCGCCGGCGCTGCGCAACTACATGGTGGCGCTGGTCATGGCGACGCGGCGACAAACCGAGGCCATCGACGTGACCGACCGCATCCGCCACGCGGTCAGCCCGCGCGGCACGCTTGCACTGGCCTCGGCGGCACGGGCGCGGGCCTGGCTGCACGGGCGTGACTATGCCGTGCCAGAGGATGTGATGGCCCTGGCCCCGGATGTGCTCTGTCATCGGATGGCACCGACATGGCGCGCACAGGCCGCGGGCGAGACGTCGCGGACGATCTTTGCCGAGATCCTTGCCGCGGTGGCGCCGCTGTGATGCTGCCCGATGCATCCGGCGCGGAGGTTTCTCTTGATCGACTGATCGCGCTCGCGTCTCTCGCCGAGAACGGCACCGCAGGTGGTCTGTCGCAGGGGCTGAGCGGCGGCCTGTCCGGTCCGCGCCGCGGCGATGGCGGGGATCTCTTCGATCTCCGGCCCTTTCAGGACGGCGACGACCTGCGCCGCATCGACCCGGCGGCCAGCGCCCGCAGCGGGAGGCCACAGGTGCGCAGCCGGCATGAAGAGGTGGAACGCAGCCTGCTATTGGTAGTCGATTTCCGGGCACCGATGCTCTGGGGCACGCGGGGGCGGTTCCGTTCAGTTGCGGCTGCCGAAGCCCTGGCGCTTGACGGCTGGCGTGCCTGCCTGTCCGGGGCACGGGTCGGCGCCGCGATCCTGCGCGACCGCACCTTCGAAATGCTGCCACCGCGCCCGCGCGAGGCCGCGATGTTGCGCATCAGCGGGGCTTTTGCCCGGGCGCATGCCGCCGCGCTGGAGACCCCCGGCAAGGCCCATGACAGCCTTGCGGTCATGCTCGACGGCGTCGCCGCCCGGGTCGCGCCAGGTACGGTCGTTCTGCTCGCCACCGGGCTGGACGATCCCGGCGCCGATTTCGGGCCGGCAACGGCGGCCCTGACGCGGAAATGCCCGCTTGACGTCCTGCTGGTGCAGGACGCGGTCGAGATCGCGCCTCCCCGGGGCCGCTTTGCGGCGCGGATCGGCGCACGCATATCCCGTGGACGGTTTGGCCGTTCGGCCTCGCCCGCCCTGCTTGCACGTCACGGCATTCCGGCCCGCATCCTGCGGGCCGCCGATCCGGTCGAGGCCGGGATGGCATGACACCCGAAGAGCTTGTTCCGCGCCTGGCCGGGATCCGTATCCCGGAAAGCTTTGCCCGCTTTGGCTGGCAGGATGCGCTGGCGGCCGTGGCCTTGGGATTGCTTGCCGGGTTGCTATTGTCGGCGCTGCTGCGCGGCCTGACCGCGCGGCGCCTCAGCCCCCGGGACACTGCCCGCGCCGCGATCGCCCGACTGGCATCCTGTGAAACCGAGGTCCGCATCGCCGGCCTGGCCGCGCTTTTGCGGGCCAATGGCGGGACGCTCCCCAAGGAAATGCAGGAAGCGCTTTACAATCCGCGCGCCCCTGTCGACCCCGCCGCGCTCGAGGCCGTGGTCATCGCGGCCGCAAGGCGGAGGCAGCGACGATGAGCCTTGCCGCGCCCTGGGTCCTTGTCCTGCTACCCCTGCCCTTGCTCCTGTTGCGCCTGTTGCCAGGACAGGCGCGGCAGCATGGCGCGCTGGCCCTGCCGCCGGCCATCGCGGCAGCCTTTCACCCCGTGGATGCCGCCCCGGCACGGCGCCATGCACGGGGCACCATCCTGTTCCTGGCCTGGATTGCCCTGGTTCTGGCCCTGTCCGGGCCAAGGGCAGAGCGCACCCTGGGCGTGATACCGGCGTCGGGCCGCGACATCGTCCTGGTGCTGGACCTGTCGGGGTCCATGCAAAAGGAGGATTTCGACCTGGACGGCCAAAGGGTGTCACGCCTCGCGGCGGTTCAGGAGGTCGGTGCCCGCTTCATCCGGGGCCGGGCCGGTGATCGCGTGGGTCTCGTCGTCTTTGGCGACCGGGCCTATGTGGCCGCCGCGCTCACACATGATGTGTCTGCCGTCGCACATCAGGTAGAGACCGCGCAGATCGGTGTCTCGGGCAAGGCCACGGCCATTGCCGACGGGCTGGGCCTTGCGATCCGGCGGCTACGGTCGCGTGATGCGGAAAGCCGGGTCATCGTCCTGCTGTCCGATGGCCAGGACACCACCGGAGTCGTCGATCCAGTTGCCGCGGCGGCAACCGCGTCCCGGCTCGGCATCGGTATCTATACAATCGCCCTTGGCCCGGCGGATCTCGAAACTGCCCCCCGCGCGCGCGACGCGGTGGACAGCGAAACGCTGCGCAGGATCGCCGAAGCCGCAAAAGGGCAGGCCTTCCGCGTGCGCACCACCGCAGACCTGCTGGCTGTGACCGAGGCCATCGACCGCCTGGAACCCAGCCTTGCGGATGCGCCACCGATCCGTAGCTGGCACGAATTCTGGCCCTGGTGCGCCGCCGCTGGCTTCGCTCTTCTCGGTGTGTCGCTTGTCCTTCAGGCGCGCGAGACGGCATGAGCAGTGCGCTGGACATCCTATGGCTGCGTCCGCTCTGGCTGTTCGCGGTTCCGGCTGCCCTGATTGCCGGTGCGGTGATCGCCTGGCGGTCTCATGGCCTCGGGCGATGGCAAACCGTGACCGACCCCGCGCTCCTGTCCGCGATGCGCAGGTTGGGCCATGTGACCGAAACACGGCGTGACCCGGCGCCCTGGTGCCTCGCGCTGTCGGCGGCTCTTGTCGCGGCAGGGCTGGCCGGCCCGGCCACGCCGGATCCCGACGTGCCGCGCCTGCGCAACCTGGACGCGGTGACCATCCTTCTCGACCTGTCGCAATCGGTAACCCGCGGAGGTGGGTTCGACGATGCGCAGGCAGCCGTGTCCCGCCTGATCGACACCCAGGGCACGCGCCCGATCGCGTTGGGCGTCTATTCGGGCGAGAGTTTTCTTGTCAGCGTGCCGACCGAGGACGCCGCCGCGCTGAAAACGGTTGTTGCCGTTGCCGATGCCCAAACCATGCCCGTGGCAGGCAGCCGGCCCGACCGTGCACTGGCAATGGCGCGGCAAGTTCTGACAGATGCCGGGGCGGCCCATCCGGACGTTGTCCTGGTCTCGGATGGCGGCGGCACCGGCCCGGAAGCCCGTGATCTCGCGCGGCAGATGGCGGCGGACGGGATGCGTGTTTCGGCGGTCTTTGTCGCGCCCGTGGCGTCCCCCTATGGCATGCCCCCGGCACGAAGGGACGGGCTGGAGGCCTTGACCGTGGCCGGAGCTGGCATCACCGTTGACGCGACGGACACCCGGCGGCTGGAAGCCCTGCTGGCCCGTCGTCAAGGCACGGCAGCCACGGATCGCGCGTTGCGAAACCTGCACTATGCGGATCAGGGTCGCTGGTTCGTCCTGCTGGCGCTATTTCCGTTGGCACCCCTCTTTAGGAGGAGACGCAGGACATGAGCCGTTTCACGCTGTTCATCCTTGGGGTCGCCCTGGCCTGCGCGGCTGCCGCCGGACCGGAGGCCTGGGCCAAGCTGATCTGGCGGGCCGGGTTTCCCCAGCTTGCCGTGCCACTCATCCAGGATCCCGCCGCGCGCGCCGCCGCGCTCTATGATGCGGGCCGCTACGCGGACGCCGACAGTGCCTTTGCCGCCATTGGCCGCAGTGCCACCTACAATCGCGGTCTCACGCTGGCCGCGACAGGCGATTTCGCCCTGTCCGTCGCCTATTTCGATGCAGTCCTGTTTGCCGACCGCTACGACGCCGACGCACAGCATAACCGTCGCGTCGTCCTGGACCTCGTCGACCCCGTCATCGGCGAGGCCAGGGGCCACGGTCGGATCGAAACCATCCTTTCGGAGGCGGGGATAGAAACCGCGGCCTTTGACCCCGACGATCCCTCGCAGCCCATCCAGGCCGCAGAGCGCGATCCCGCGCGCGCCAGCCTCAAGCGCCCGGTGACCGGCGACCGGACGGCGGCAGCCGACGACAGCTGGCTCGACACGCTGGCCGATGCGCCGGGTGAATACCTGAAGGGACGTCTTGCGGCCGAAATGGATCGTCGCCGCGCTGCAGGTGAGGCCCACCGCGAGGAGGCCGACCGATGGTGAGATGGCTGGCCCTGCTGCTGATCCTTGCCTGCCCCCTGTCCGCGCAGGAGGACGCGCTGCGTCTGGAACTGGTGCTCGATCCGCGTGAGACGGCCCCCGTCCAAGGCGAGATGATCCTGGCCACGATCCGCGGCGTCTATCGCAGGAACATCACCAACGAAGAGTTGAAGCTGCGGCCGATGACCGATTTCGACTGGACCCGTCTGGGCCAGGACAGCTGGACGGATCAGCGCATTGACGGCCTCGTGGCCAAGGTGTTCGAGCGTCGCATCGCGCTCTACCCCCGGCGGGCGGGCGCGCTCGAAGTGTTGCCCATCGCGCATGAGTTGCAGCTTATCGACAAGCAGGGGCATCGCGACACCGTGCTTGTCCGGACAGCGCCGGTTCGGATCGACGTGGCCGAGAAACCCGCCGGGGCGGGCGATGACTGGCTGCCCGTTCGGGCGCTGGAACTGTCGGACAGCTGGGACGCGGATGCGGCCCGGCTCGAAGACGGTCAAAGCGTGAAACGCCGCGTGGTGCTGCGCGCCCTGGGCGCCACGCCGGAAATGATGCCGCACCAGCCGCCACTGCGCGAACCCTGGCTGATCACCTTCTCGCCCCCGGCGGAACGCGACTTTCAGGTGACAGAGGCAGGCCCGGTCACCACACTGGTCTGGACCTGGAGCCTGCGGCCCATCACCGGCGAACCCGGTGTTCTGCCAGAGGTCACGATCCCCTATTTCGATACGGCGCTCAGGCAAGCACGTACGGTCACACTCCCCGCCACCCCCATCGGCTATGCAAGTTTTTCCGCCAACGCCGCCTCTGGATGGCGCAAGGACCTGGGCATCGGTCAACCACATCTTGCGATCGCTGTGATAGCTTTTCTTGTGGTCCTGGTCCCGACGTTGCGGGCGCGCGCCGGGGCTTCGGGTTTGTTTGGGCGCTGGCGCAGCCGGTGGCGACTGCGATCGGATCTGCACAAGCTGAGGCGCCATGCGGCAAAGGGGGAAACTGCTCTCTTCCGGACACGCGCGCAACGCCTGCTGGAGACGGAGCCTACTGCCTTGGAGAGGGTTCTGCGCCCGGTCGATGCCACCCTTTTCGGGGCCGGGAAAGATCGGTCCGATGTCGATCTGAGATCGGTCCTTGACGATGTCGAACGCCAGGTGCGCGGAAACCCGTCGCGTCGGGGCGGTCGGTGACACGAAACACGACCGTCAATCCGCCCCTCCGATGCCGCCCGTCCGGTCTCGGGCAAACTGGCTGTCGGCATGATCTCGCGGCTGGTGCGCGGTGTCGAGATCGTGGCAATCGCCAAGACCGTCACCCGGCTCTGCATCGCCTGAAACCTTGGCGGCATCACGCCCTTGGTGAGGGTCGGAACTCTCGACAGCTTTGCCATTACTCAGGCAATGGATTGCGGTGCCCAAGGGGGGATCGTTCCGGACACCGAGACGGCGGAAGATGCCCGCAGCGCAGTTGCAGCGGCAAAGTACCCACCGCTCGGCCGGCGCTCGATCATGCCCTGCCTGCCCCAGCTCATGTTTCGCCCTGCCCCGCCCGTCGACGCAATGAAGGCCGTCAACGCCGCGGCGATGGTCATCTCCATGATCGAAGGCCCAAGGGCCCTCGATGCGGTGGAGGAGATCGCGGCAGTGGATGGCCTCGACATGCTGCACGTCGGTGCCAATGACCTGTCGAACACTCTGGGTCTGCCCGGCCAGCTCGATCAGCCGGACGTCCAGGCAGGCTTCCAAAGAGTGACTGACGCCTGCAAGGTCAACAATATCTATTTCGGTGTCGGCGGCATGGGTCATCACCCGGAGCTGGCCAAGGAGATGATCGCAATGGGTGCGCGCCATGCAACCGCCGGGGCGGACGTGACCTTCATGACGAAGGCCCCGATTGCGAACGCCCTGAAATTCGACTGATCGCCGCTCATGTGCGCGCCGATGTCAAAGCGTCCAGCTCCCGACGACCCCTTCCGCCAGATCGGCAACCATCGACTTCGGCGCGTGCTGGAGTCGGTCTTGCAGATCGATGTGGACTACTTCTTTCGGGATACACGGCCAGAGGCGTGGGAGCCGCATCTTGAGTGGCTGGGCGGCGGAATCGACCCGGACGCCTGGACACTTCGGATGCCCATTCAGGGTTTCCTTGTGGAAACGCCGACCCAAAACATCCTCGTCGATACATGCGTCGGCGCCCACAAGCACCTGCCCCAACGGCCTGAATGGAATGACCAGGACCACGATAGCTTTCTGGCTGCTCTTGCGTCGCACGGCTTGGGCCCCGACGATATCGATATGGTCCTGTGCACGCCCAGCGGCAGCCCGATCTCGAGCAGTTTCTCTGCAAGGTAAAGCACGGTGAGAGAGGCTTCGGTTGCAGGCTTGAGCACCGTTGTGCACCCCGTGGCAGTGGCAGCGCCGACGATCCACCAGACCGAGGTGAGCGAGCCGTTCCAAGGGATAATGCCGCCGTTCACCCCGGCGGGTGCCTTCAACGTCATCGTGGTCACGTCTCCGGGCAGACCGTTCTCCGACGTCTCACCCCGAATACTCAGGGCCAAGGCCGCGAAGAACTGGATCATTCGCAAGGCGCCCTGCTTGGTAGCGCGGGTCTTGGAGATCGGGGCACCCATGTCGACCGACTCGATCTCGGCCAGTTCGTCGAAGCGCCGCTCCAGAAGATCGTAGGCCCGGATGAGCAGAGCTTGCCGCTGGTAGGGTGACCATCCTCGCCATTCGCCTTCGAAAGCGCGGCGTGCAGCATTTACGACAGCGTCTACATCCGCGGCGCCACCCGAGGCAAGGTCACCCAGCGTCGTGCCGGTTGAAGGATTGACCACCCCAATCGCCCCGGCGTCGGCTGGCGCGACAGAAACGCCTGCACCGGCGCGCTCAGGCTATGAAGTGGGGCCATCATTCCGAGTTTTCCTCCGGGACCTGTCAGGATTTTGCGGATCAATCGACCAGGAGGATGCCTTTGCCGATCTTCTGCTGATCGAACAGGCGGTAAGCCTCTTCGGCCTGGTCGGTTCGGAACTCATGCGTGAAGAACGCATCGACATCGATACCCCGCTCCATGACGAAGTCGGCGCACCCCGCCTGAAGGTTCTTCGAAAAGGTCAGCGCGCATAAGGCCGCTTTCTTTCGCAGGCCTCATGGCAAGACCCGGGCCGATGACGGGCGAGGATTGAGCGGAGTTATCTTCAACAATCGCAAAGGCTTGCGCTGGACAGATGGTGAGCGCCGGGCCGCCATCGGTTCAAGGCCGGCACAAACGCCGCCTATGGTCCGCATAAGACGCTCTACAGACGGTGAGCGAAAAAGCGATCTTCGCGCGGATGCTGGCCGGGTTGGCGATGAACACGGCAAAGAGAAGACCGTGATGATCGTGGCTATGACGCTGCCTGGTTCAGAGAAGCGTTGCAGGACAAAGGGATACGCGCCTGTATCCCGGGCCGAAAGAAACGCAAAACACCGGTGAAGCGACACGCGCCGATACAAGCGGCGCAATCGCATCGAAATCATGTTCGGCAAACTCACGGACTGGAGGCCTGTGGCAACCCGCCATGACCGGTGCCCGAGGCTCTTCCTTATGGCCATCGCCCTCGCGGCAGGCGTCATCTCCTGGTTGTGAATCCTGAACCTAAACCCTGAAATTGGACGGAATCGCACGCAGTTTTCGGGGCTGCACAGGCCTGCAGAACCTTGGCTGACAGCCTCCAGTCCTCACACGCGACACTCCCAACCCTGGTCCGACCTCACAGGGCGCCTGCGCCGCGACCGGGACAGTTTGCGTCGCAATGTTGCGGCCTGGCCGGTCGGACAAGCTATATCCTGTTGTGAGGGTCGATGCGGACGCAACCGCATGGTCCGTTGCGAAAAAGCGAGAGTGCCTCATCGGTGAAAAAGCTGAGCCTAGATGCCACGGATATCCGCATCCTGAGCGCCGTCCAGCAGCATGGGCAGCTGAGCAAGACACGTCTGTCGGAGATCGTGAACATCTCTCCCACGCCCTGCTGGGCACGGCTCGACCGGCTCAAGGCCGCGGGATACATCCGTGGCTACCATGCGGACATCGCGCTCGACCGGCTGTGCGATGTCACGCAGGTGATCGTGACAGTCTCTCTCACCCATCATCGCAAGACCGATTTCGAACGGTTCGAGGCCTGGGTCGCCCGCCACGACGAAGTCACCGAGTGCATCGCGACCGGCGGCGGCATGGACTACGTGATGAAGACCGTCTGCACGACGCTAGCCGCCTTCCAGGACCTGATGCAGGACATGCAGGACGCCGAACTGGGCGTCGACCGCTACATGACCTACATCGCGACCCGCGTGGTCAAGGCCGGCCGCCCGAATGTCGCCGCACTGACCCGTCCGCAGCCACGCGACCGAACGGTCTGACACGGGCCGGAAATAAAGCCCGAACAGACCGGAGGTGCCCCGTCTTTTGGTCTGCAGGCCGGTGGCTTTCGCCCCTAGATAAGCGCCATCATCAACCATGCTCCGGGCCGCCAGCCCGGAGGCAGACAAGGGCGCACGCAATGCACGCAGACGAGTTCGGCTTTGGCACGCAGATCCGCAAATCCCCCTATTTCGACGCTACGGTGCGCTGGGGGGCAAAGGGTTTCTCCGTCTACAACCACATGTATATCCCGCGCGACTTCGGCGATCCGGAACAGAACTTCTGGAACCTCGTGAATGACGCGATCCTGTGTGACGTGGCCGTGGAACGGCAGGTGGAAATCACCGGCCCGGATGCCGCGAAATTCGTCCAGATGCTGACCCCGCGCGACCTGTCGAAGATGGCCGTGGGCCAGTGCAAATACGTCCTGATCACCAACGCACAAGGCGGCATCCTGAACGATCCGATCCTGCTGCGCCTGGCCGAGAACCACTTCTGGATCTCGCTGGCGGACAGCGACATCCTGCTGTGGGCGCAGGGTGTCGCGGTGCATTCGGGGCTGGATGTGCAGATCTGCGAACCCGATGTCTCGCCCCTGCAATTGCAGGGCCCCAAGTCGGGCGAGATCATGCGGGCCCTCTTCGGCGACGGCATCATGGACCTGAAATACTACTGGCTGAGCGAAATGGACCTGGACGGCATCCCGCTGATCGTCTCGCGCACCGGCTGGTCCAGCGAACTGGGCTACGAGCTGTACCTGCGCGACGGCAGCAAGGGCGATGCCCTGTGGGAGCGGATCATGGCGGCCGGCCTCGAATTCGGGCTGAAGCCCGGACATACCTCCTCGATCCGCCGGATCGAAGGCGGGATGCTGTCCTATCACGCCGATGCCGACATCCACACCAACCCCTTCGAGCTGGGCCTCGACCGGCTTGTCGACCTCGAGATGGAGGCGGATTTCATCGGCAAGGCCGCGCTGAAACGCATCCGCGACGAGGGCGTCAAGCGACTGCAGGTCGGGCTGGTCATCGACGCCGACCCGCTGCGGGGACCGAACACCACCTTCTGGCAGATCAACAAGGCCGGAGCGGACATCGGTAAGGTCACTTCGGCAGTCTACTCACCTCGGCTGGAGCGGAATATCGCGCTGGCGATGGTCGCCACCGAACATGCTCACCTCGGGATGCAGGTCGAAGTCGTCCTGCCCTCCGGCCCCTGTGTTGCAACCGTGGTGGAACGCCCCTTCTTCGACCCGAAAAAGGCGCTGGCAGCGGCATGAGGTGGCTGGGCGCCGGATGGCGCCCTGCACAAGGCAAGTTCCCGCCGGGGCCGGACAACCGCCCCCGGCAAATTCCTTCGGCGACTCTGCAATTTATGGCAGAGTGGAAGCCTGCATTCAGAGGACGCGCATAACGATCAGAAATTCAATGGGAGGAGAGACCATGAACCTGAGACCGGACCCGACATTCCACGCGACCCCCAGGCTGGCGATGGAGGCGCCGGCCGAGACGCTGGCCTTCACCCTGATGCTGTCGCCCGACGGCAGCCAGCCCGATGGCCTGGCGGTGGTGGACGTAGACCCGAAGTCCAAGACCTATGGCGAGATCGTCCACAAGCTGATCATGCCGAACAAGGGCGACGAATTTCACCATTTCGGCTGGAACGCCTGTTCCTCGTCCCTGTCGCCGCTCTCGGGCCACGCGTTCCTTGAACGACGCTACCTGATCATCCCGGGCATCCGGTCGTCACGCATCTACGTCATCGACGTGAAAGAGCCGTTGAAGGCCAAGATTCACAAGATCATCGAACCCGAAGAGGTTCTGGCCAAGACCGGCTATTCGCGGCCCCATACCATCCACTGCGGCCCCGAAGGCATCTATGTCAGCACCCTCGGAGGCGGTGGCGCGGACGGCACCGACGGCCCTCCGGGCATCTTCATCATGGATTGTGAAACCTTCGAGATCCTGGGCCGCTACGAAATGGACCGGGGCAAGCAGGAAAAGCACTACGATTTCTGGTGGAACCTGCCACGCGACTACATGGTCAGCAGCGAATGGGGCCTGCCGCCGCAGTTCGAAAACGGGCTGGTGGCAGAGGACCTTCTGTCGAACAAGTATGGCCACCAGATCCATTTCTGGAACCTGCGGCAGCGCAAGAACGTGCAGACCATCGACCTGGGCGAAAATCACCAGATGGCGCTGGAGATCCGGCCCGCCCATGACCCGGCCAAGGACTACGGGTTCTGCGGCGTGGTGGTGGACACGACGAACCTGCAAGGGTCGATCTTCACCTGGTGGCAAAAGGACGATGGCACCTTCGAGGCGAAAAAGACCCTCACCATCGACCCGCGCCCGGAAAAGGCGGAAAATCTGCCCCCGCTGCTGCAAGGCTTCGAGGCAGTGCCGCCCCTGGTGACGGATATCGACCTGAGCCTGGACGACAAGTACCTCTATGTCGCCTGCTGGGGCCTAGGCGAGATGCACCAGTACGATGTCTCGGACCCGATGAACCCGACGCTGGCCGGCAAGGTCGAGATCGGGGGCATCGCGCGCGGCACGGCGCATCCCAACGGCAAACCCTTTGCCTACGGGCCGCAGATGGTCGAGATCAGCCGCGACGGCAAGCGCGTCTACTGGACCAACTCGCTCTATTCCACCTGGGACGACCAGTTCTATCCGGGTGCGAAGGGCGGACAGATGGTCATGGCGCATGTGGGCGAAAACGGCGGCCTGACCCTGGCCGAGGATTTCTACGTGGATTTCCCTGACGGCTATCGCAGTCACCAGATCCGCCTCGAAGGCGGGGACTGTTCGACCGACAGCTTCTGCTATCCCTCCGCCTGAGAATGGACGGACCGACCACCACAACGGCCCTCTGGGGGGCCGTTGTCGCGTCTGGACTATACCACGGGGTCAATCCGGGGATGGGGTGGCCTCTGGCTGTTTCCGCCGCGTTGATGGATCGCAGCCGGCGCAGCCTGTGGCGGGCATTGGGCGCCTTGGCACTGGGGCATTTGTTGGCCATCGTGGCGATCCTGTTGCCCTTCGGCGCGCTGCTTTTCCTGGCCGAATGGCAGCGGGACATCCAGATCGGCGCCGCCCTCCTGGTGATTGGGCTGGGGGTCTACCTGCTGATCAGCCCGCGCCATCCGCGTTTCCTGGCCCGCGTGCCCCCGTCGCGGCTGGTGTTGTGGTCATTTCTTGCGGCGTTGGCGCATGGCGCCGGGCTGATGCTGGTGCCAATCTACCTTGGGATCTGCCGCAGCGTCGAAACCGATACCGGCCACGCTGCGGCGGCGGACCTGATGACGGGCAATACTGGCGTGGCGGTGCTGGTTGCCCTGTCGCACACGGTTGCCATGTCCCTTGCGGGCGGCGCCTTTGCTTTCGCGGTCTATCGCTGGCTTGGCCTGAAGGCGCTTTCGCGAAGCTGGTTCAATCTGGACAAGGTCTGGGCCCTCAGCCTTGTGCTGGTCGGGGGAATTTCCCTGCTAACCCTGCACGGCTGACGTTTCATGGCCCTACGTTGCAAGCACCCTACGCCGGCAAAGGGGCCAAGCGTTCGCCCCCTCCCCTGAAACACGGGACTTCAAACCGCTGAGCCATTCTCGGCCCCATCGGCCGGCGCGATCAGCCGTGCGACAAGCGGATGTGGAAAGGTGCGCGGCGCCGTGACCGCGTAAAAACTCTCGACGATGTCGAGTTCAAACGGGGCGCTGACCAGAAGGCCCTGCGCCAGTTCGTCAGCCAGGACAACGGCGGGTGTGATGGCCAGTCCCACGTCGTCGCGGGCCAGCAGCCGGACCATCGCCATGTCATCGACGACTGCCGCGATCCGGGGGGTGACCCCAAGCCGAGCAACCAGGCTGTCAAATCCCGTCCGGATCGAACTTTCGGTCGGCAAGATCACCGGTTCCGCAGCCAGAAGCCCGGCCAGCGTCCCGTGACCAAGCCGCCGCGCGGTGCCGTGAATCGCCACGGGCTGTTCGTCGATGCGATGTGCCACGAGGCCCGGAAAGGTGTCGCGCGGCGGCGGGTCCGTCAACAAGACGACATCAAGCGCCAGATCCTCCAGCGCTCGCAACAGCCCCTGGCTGTTGCCGGACGACAGGACCAGGTCGGCGCCCGTCTCGGACAGGATCGGGCGCAGGAACTGCAGCTGGAAATTGCGGGACAGGGTCGACAAGGCCCCGACGCGCAAAGGCGCCTTTACCCGGCCGGTCCCGGTCATCGTCGCGACGAGGTCTTCCCCGACATCGAAGATGCGCTCGGCATGGTCCAGTGCGATGCGTCCCGCCTCTGTCAGGATCATTGCGCGGCTGGTGCGTTCAAAAAGGGCGTGCCCGAACCGATCCTCCAACTGTCGGATCTGGGTGGACAGGGCGGATTGCGACAGGTTCAACCGGGCCGCCGCATGGGTCAGGTTTCCTTCCCGCGCGACGGCCTGAAAGTAGTGCAGATGACGATAGTTCAGGCGCATGGCGTTCTGATTAATCGAACGATTTGATCCAAACAATATAATTTTTATTACGGCGCCAGCCGTCTAGATCGACCGCCGACACAGTTTCGGAGGTCCACGATGAGCTACCTGCTATTACTCTCGCCACTTTCGCCGGCGGCCGCCGCGCTTGCGATGGCCCTTTTTCCGCCTGCCCGCGCGCATTGGCACCTGCGCCTGCCCGAGATTGCCGCCCTGGTAAGCCTGGGGCTTGCTGTTCTGGCGGCCATTGGCCTTGCGCTGTCGGGCCCCGGCACGACCCCGCTCCTCGGTCTTGGCGGTGTTGGCCTGTCGGCGCGCGTCGACATCGTCAGCGTGGCGATGACCCTGAACGTTGCCTTCGTCGGATGGATCGTCCTGCGCTTCTCGCGCGTGGCACTGGACGGCGAAGCGCGGCAACCCGCCTTCATGGGCTGGATGGCCGCGACCGTGGCCTTCGTGCTGCTGCTGGTTGGCGCGGGCAACGTCGTGCAACTGGTCGTCGGCTGGGTTGCGATCGGGATCACGCTGCACCGGTTGTTGCTGTTCTATCCTGATCGCCCGCGCGCCCGGCGCGCCGCCCGCAAGAAGGCGACCAGCGGCCTGGTTTCCAGCGCCGCGCTGATCGCGGCCGCTGCCTTGATCGTGATCAGCTTCGGCACTTCGGACATTGCGGCGATCAACGCCGCCGCCCGCGCTGGTGAAGGCACCGGGCCTCTCTGGTTGGCGGCCCTTTTCCTGGCCACCGCGGCCATCCTGAAATCCGCGTTGCTGCCGACACACGGCTGGCTGACAGAGGTTATGGAGGCGCCGACGCCCGTGTCCGCCCTGCTGCATGCGGGTGTCGTGAATGCGGGCGGGTTCCTCTTGATCCGTTTTGCAGATGTGCTGCTGGCGGTGCCCGGGGTGCTGGCCTTCCTGGCCCTTGTCGGTGGTTTCAGCGCGCTGATCGGGGCCGCCGTCGCCCTGACCCAACCCGCCGTCAAGAACGCGCTGGCCTGGTCCACCTGCGCCCAGATGGGATTCATGGTGCTGCAATGCGGGCTTGCGCTCTTCCCGCTGGCATTGCTGCACATCGTGGCGCATTCGCTCTACAAGGCCCACGCCTTCCTGGCCTCGGGCGGTGCCGTGCGCGAGGTGGCCTCGATCCGCCGCCCCGGCCCGGTCGCCGTGCCCGGTCTTGGCGCCGTGACACGCGCGTTCGGCCTTGCGCTTGTGCTCTACCTCCTGGTCGGGCTGGCCTTCGGGATCATGTCGAAACCGCCGCAGACGGTGGCCCTTGGCGCGATCCTGATCTTTGGCGTGGTCTACCTGATGGCCCAGGGCCTGGCCGATCTGGCCCCCCGCGCCCTGACTTGGCGCACCGCCGCCATGTCCGTCACTGCGACTGTCGCCTATTTTGCGCTGCAACATGGCGCCACCTGGCTTTCGGTCGGCACCCTGCCCGCCCCACCCGCCCCCGACGGCCTGGTATGGGCGACGATCGTCCTGGCCCTGGCAAGCTTTGCACTGGCCGCCGTGGCACAGACGACCTTTCCGCTCTGGGCCGGGCATCCGGCCACGGCGGGACTGCGCGTGCACCTGATGAACGGCCTTTACCTCAACGCGGTGTCCGACCGGCTGTCCGGCCGCTGGACGCCCAAGCCCGGAGCGACCCAATGAACGCCCATGTCACCTGGCCCGGCCAGACCCTCGCACTCTTTGCCGCCGCAGAAGAGGCAATCCGGCAAATCCCCCCGGCCTTCCCCCTGGAGGCGACAGTGGCCGTCAACCCCTGGCTGGGACAGGCCAAAGAGGACCGCAGGACAGCAGCCGCAAGGCTGGCCCGTGTCGGCGGCGGCCGGATGTTCCTGCCCAGAGAGACCGTGGCCACGATGATCGACGCGGGTGAGGTCACGGCAGAGGACCTGCGGGCCGCAGAGGCCGCTCACGGGATGGCTGCCGGCACTTTGCAACGGGCAACCCGGCAGGCGACGGCGAAGGTCGCCGCTCTTCCTGCTCTGGCGGACCTGGCGCAGGACCACAGCGGGGTCGACTGGCCTGCCTTCGTCGAGGATCGGATCGGTCTTTGGGCAGCGGCGCATTTCGATCGCGGTCAAGCCTTCTGGCCTGCGCCAGAGGGCAGAGCATGGACATCGTGGCGGACTTTCGCCAGCCGGGACCTGACCCCCGAACTGGCCGGGCTGCCGGGCTTTGCCGCGCGTATCGCGGCGATGCCCACCGATGCACGTGCGGCCTTTGCCGACACCTGCCTGGGGTTGAACCTGACGCAAGAGGCGGCCCCGGTCTATTTCCACAGGCTGCTGGTGACGCTTGGGGGATGGGCGCAATATGCACGTCATCTTGGCTGGACCGCCGAGCGCGACGGCGGACGGGAAGAGACGCTCTTCGATCTCCTGACAATCCGCCTCACCTGGGAGGTTGCCTTGCTCGAGCAGGCCTCCGCAACACGGGCGACCGCCTGGGACCAAGCATTGCAGGACTATGCCCGGCCTCTTGTCATCGACGATGACACGGCGCTGGACGCTGCCCTGCAAGAGGCCGTGGACCGGGCAGCGGAACGCCGTCTTGGCAACATGCTTTCGGGGCAAGCCCGGGCAGAGCCCGAAGCACGGCCCGCGATCCAGGCGGCCTTTTGCATCGACGTGCGGTCCGAACGCCTGCGCAGGGCGCTGGAGGCGTCGGACCCCGGGCTGCGAACAATCGGCTTTGCGGGCTTCTTTGGCCTTGCCGTCAGGCATCACGCCCATGCCTCCGACATTGCCGAGGCCCGGTCTCCGGTCCTGCTGTCACCCGGCGTCACCAGCGCGACCAGCGGCGACGACATCGGCACCCGCGTCCGCTTGCGGGCGGTCAGGGCCTGGGGCCGGTTCAAGCGTGCGGCGGTATCTGCCTTTGCCTTCGTCGAAGCGGCGGGCCCGCTGTATGTCGGCAAGTTGCTGCGGGACAGCCTGGGTCGCGGAACCCTGCCCCGGGTCGATCCGGCCCCGCACCTTGACCTGCCCTTGCCCGAGCGTATCGACATGGCCGAAAAGACCCTCAAGGCCATGTCGCTGACGTCGGGATTTGCGCGGCTGGTGTTGATCTGCGGGCATGGCGCCACGATCACCAATGCGCCCCACGCCAGCGCCCTGCAATGTGGTGCCTGTGGCGGCCATGCGGGTGACGTGAACGCCCGGCTGGTGGCCTCGCTGCTCAACGATGCCGCCGTCCGCGCGGGCCTGCAGGACCGGGGGATCAAAATCCCGGAGGACACCCGGTTCGTCGCCGGGCTGCACGACACGGTATCCGACGAGGTCCGGCTGTTCGAAGACGGACTCCCCGCCGCCACCAGAGAAGACCTGGACCGGCTGAATGTCGCCTTGTCACGCGCCGCTGCCCTGGCGCGGGCAGAGCGCGCGGCCTCGTTGCCGCGAGGCAAGGCCGAAACCCTTGCGACGCGGGGCCATGACTGGTCGGAACTGCGCCCCGAATGGGGGTTGGCCGGATGCAGGGCTTTCGTGGCGGCCCCGCGCGCACGCACCGCCGGGCGCGACCTGGACGGGTCCACCTTCCTGCATGACTACGACTGGCACCAGGATCCCGAGGCCACGACGCTGGAACTGATCCTGAGCGCGCCCGTGGTGGTCGCAAGCTGGATCGCGCTGCAATACAGCGGCTCGGCGGTCGCGCCCGAGACATTCGGCGCCGGCAACAAGCTGTTGCACAACGTGGTCGGCGGGATCGGCGTGCTGGAAGGCAACGGCGGCGCCTTGCGTGTCGGACTGCCCTGGCAATCGGTGCACGACGGCACCAGGCTGCGCCATGTGCCGAGCCGGCTGGTCGTTGCCGTCGAAGCCCCCGAGGCCATGATCGGCCAGGTCCTGCAGCGGCAACCGGATGTCCGCGCGCTGTTCGACAACGGGTGGCTGACCCTTGTCAGCATCGACGGAGAGACAGGACTCTGCCGGCGCTACGACCGCGGGGCCTGGATTGCCGGCGCCTCGCCCTTGACCTCCGTTGCCATCGCGGCTTGACGCAGCAAACCACCGCGCGGACCATCCGCGCGGTGATCCCTGTCAGCTGGTCGCGTCCAGGCCGTCGCGAAAATCGTTCCAGCCCGCATCCACCGATGAAGGCGTGTCCAGCCATTGGGTCAGCGGCCCGCCCGTCACCGGGTCCGTCGCCGGGATCGGCAGGGACATGATCAGTTTCGCGGCGGCCCGGAAATCGGCCTCGCTGACGAACGCCTCCTGGATGTTGTCCCAGTCGCGTCCCTCGGGATAGCCGCCGATCACCATCACGTCGTCGGAATTGCCGATCATGGCATGTGACACGCCTGCCGGCATGACAACCACGTCGCCCGCCTCGACCCGGACCTGCGTGCCGCCCTTGCCGAACAGCTCCAGCTCCATCCAGCCCGTCGCGACGCCGAGGCATTCATGCGTGGTGGAGTGGAAATGGTGGTACAGGTAGATCCCCGGGTAGTTCCAGTTGTTGAGCCAGCCGGTCTTTTGAAACTGGGCCCGCACCGCGTCCATGCCGCCCCCGGGGATACCGCCGCGATGGATCAGCAGGGGAAAACGGCTGTTGGGCACGCGTCCGTTGGGTTTGGAAAACAGTTCTTCCGTGGGTCCGGTCATCTTGGTCCTCCCTGGTCCGGTTGCCGTTGTGCAAACGAGAAAGGGGCGGCCCGCGCCGCCCCTTTCCGAAGGATCAGTTGCCGCCCCAGGCCTGGGGATAGTCGGCCATTTCCTCGCAGCCGCACATGGCGTAGTGCAGCGGCGGCATCGCCGGGTTGACGTAGTCGTCCAGGTTTTCCTGCACGATGGCAGGCTGCGGCAGAACCCATTCCGGCCCCGGCAGCGGCTCTCCCTCGATCACCCGCGCGGCCGCAATGACCGCCGTACGCCACTGGTAGGTGGGATAGGTCGGCGCGATGGCCGTCAGCCCCTCGTCCTGCCACTTGCGCAGGAAGTCCTGCTGGTCCTCGCCCACGAAGACGGGGATGTCATAGCCGGAATCCTCGAAGGCCTCGATCGCGGCGACGGCAGTGGCGCCCGCGTCCATCCAGACCGCGTCGATGCTGCCGCGCATCAGGTAATCCTCGACGATGGATTTTGTCTTGGCATTGTCGCCGTCCGTGAACTCGGCCCCGACGATGTTCATGCCCGCCTCTTCGAGAATGCGGCGCCCGGCGGAATAGCGGGTTTCCAACACGTCGACCCCCGGCAGGATGCGCAGCATCAGCACGTTGGCGCCTTCGTCCAGCTTGCTGGTGATGAACTCTGCGCCCTGGATGCCAAAGCCATAGCCGCCGACGGGGTGGATGAAGGAGACCGGGCAATCGGTGTTCACGCCACGGTCGAAGACGATGACAGGCATCGCCTCGCAGGCCCGTTCGACCGCAGGCGTCAGCGCCGCCGTGGTGTTGGGCGAGACGATCATCACGTCGCAGTCACCGCCCGCCAGCAGGTCGTCGATATCTGCAATCTGCTTGTCGTCGGAGCCTTCGGCGTCGACATGGATGAAGTCGGCGATAGAGGCGTGGTTCTTCAGCTCTTCGACCATGTTGGTATAGCCCACGACCCGCCAGGGGTTGTTCACACCGGCGTTCGAAAAACAAACCGTCGCCGGGGCCTCCAATCCCAGCGCGGCGGTGTCGACCATGTCGCCACCGATGTACTGCAGCCAGGGCTGGCCTTCGGGGCCCATCGGCTCTGCCTGCAGCTGGTCCCGCTGCTTTGCGAATTCCTGGGGATCGTCGAAGTTCTGGGCGTAGAGCGGCGTCAGGCTGAACGCCAGCGCCCCTGCCGCCATCAGGATATGTTTCATGTCTCTCTCCCTATCGGTTGAAAGGGTGCGTTCCCCGCGCCCTTTCAGGTTCCCGTCTGTCTCCTTCGGTGCATGGCGAACGCGACGGCCGCGATCAGGATTAGGCCCTGCACCACCTGCCGGACGGGTTGCGGCAGGCCGAGGAAGTTCAAGAGCGTGAAGATGGCGGTCAGCGCCAGCGCGCCGCCAAGGGCCGCCGGGACCGATCCCCGACCGCCGAGAAGTTGCGCGCCGCCCAGAACGGCGGCAGTGATCGCCTGCAGTTCATATCCCGAGCCGACATCGGTCGAGACAC
The DNA here is from genome assembly GCF_900101505.1 of Antarctobacter albus. GTDB lineage: Bacteria > Pseudomonadota > Alphaproteobacteria > Rhodobacterales > Rhodobacteraceae > Antarctobacter > Antarctobacter albus. The sequence continues at coordinate 287,102 of NZ_FMZI01000007.1, read as the reverse complement.
CGGCAAAGCCGCCCAGCAGGATGCCCGCGATGGCCGCGGACAGGCCCGACAGCATGAAGGCGGTGATGCGCACGCGGTTGACGGCCACTCCGGCCAGACGGGCCGCGACCGGGTTGTCACCGATGGCATGCACCTGTCGGCCAAGGTTGGTGCGATGCATCAGCCAGGCCAGCAGGCCGACGACGACGACCAGCACGATGACCGAGACGGGGATGAACCTGACCAGGGGCACATCGCGGATCAACTCTCTCCCGAAAAAGCGGAAGGTGTCGGGCAGGTAGCCACGCGGGGCGCCGCCCGACCACAGGAAGGCCAGCCCGTTCAGCGTGATCATCATGCCCAGCGTGGCGATCAGCGAGGGCACGCGCAGGAAGCACACGACCAGCCCGTTGACCGCCCCCACGCCCAGCCCCATCGCCAACATCAGGGGGATCACCCAGTAGGTCGCCGTGGGATCGTTGTTGGTCAGCATCGAGGAACCGACGACGACCAGCGTGATCAGCGAACCAACCGACAGGTCGAACCCACCCGAGGTGATGACATAAACCTGCCCCGCGGCCAGGATCGCCAGCGGCGCGGCGCGCTTGAGGAAGTTCATGTAGCCCGTCGGCTCGATGAATCGCGGGTTCATGAAGATGATCGCCACGACCAGCACAGTCAGCAGCACCCAGACCGGGTTGATCTGCGGCAGGCGGCGCTTGGGGGCGGTGGCGCTGTCACTCATGCCACGATCCTCTTTGAACGGATGGCGTAGAAGGCGACGGCGGCCACGATGATGATGCCGCGCAGAACCTGCTTGGCGAAACTGTCGACCCCCGCGATGTTGAAGACGGAGTCGATCAGCGAAAAGATCAGCATCCCCGCCATCGTCCCCCAGACACCGCCGCGCCCGCCCGCCAGCACCGTGCCGCCGATCACCACGACGGCGATGCTTTCAAGGTCATAGACCCCGTCGGACCCGATCCAGGGCGCGCCGGAGCGCAGCCGCGAGGCAAGGTAGAGCCCCGCGATGGACGCGCAGATCGAACAGATCACATGGCTCAGGATCACCACCCGGCCCGTCTTGATCCCGGCAAAGCGCGCCGCCTCTTCATTGCCGCCGACCGCGTAGATGTCCGATCCGAACTTTGTGAACCGCAGCACCGCCCAGGCCATAACGGCCAGAAGACCCAGGAACAGCAGCGCCACCGGGAAAGGGCCCAGCTCTCCATAAGCGAACATCTGGAAGGCGGCCGGCACCTCGCCCGCAAAATTCGACACGAAGGCCGACAGGCAGCCCTGGATGATCAGGCTCATGCCCAGCGTGGCGATCAGGGGATTGACCTTCAGCCCGCTGACCACCAGCCCGTTGGTCAGCCCGACAAGCCCACCCAGCGCAATCGCGGCCAGGATCGCGGGCAGGATCATCGCCGGAGACCCGTCCATCACCACAGAGGCCAGTACCGCCGTGGCCGAGATCAGGCTGGCAACGCTAAGGTCGATCGAGGCCACGAGGATGACAAAGGTCTGCCCGATGGCGGTGATGCCCAAGGCAATGGACCGGCCAAGGATGGCGATCAGGTTGTCGAATGTCAGGTACTGCGCCTGTCCGGTGACAAGGGCGACGACGACGTAAATCGCCAGGGCGCCGCCCAGCAGGATCAGCGGGGCCCAGCGTTCGAAACGGAAACCGGCCTTTCGGCGGGGCGTATCCTCGGCGATGCTCATGCGGCCACTCCTGTCTCGCCGGTGGCGGCGTGCATGATGTCCTGTTCCGTGGCGCCGTGGGGGAACTCTGCGGCGATCCTGCCTTCCTGCATGACCAGCACGCGGTCCGCCGCACCGATCACCTCTGGCAGGTCGGACGAGATCATCAGGATACCGGCCCCCTCGCGGGCAAGGTCGCGCATCAGGTGATAGATGCCGGCCTTGGAATTGACGTCGATGCCGCGCGTGGGTTCGATGAAGATCAACAGCTTGGGCCGCATGGACAGCCAGCGGGCCACGATGGCCTTTTGCTGGTTGCCTCCCGACAACGCGCGAATGTCCTGATCATAGGAGGCCGCGCGGATTTCCATGTGGTCCAGCAGGGCGTCCATGCGCGCCCTGTCGGTAAAGGCGTTCCGGCGGTCACTGGACCAGAGCGGCGCAAAGGCGCGCGAAGTCAGCATGCCGTTGTCGCGTACCGACTGCATCAGCACCAGCCCCTCGCTTTTCCGGTCGCCGGGGAGCAGCCCGATACCGCCAAGGATGGCGCTGCGCGGGGTCTGGAACGAAACGCGCTCTCCGTTGAGGGTCACCTGGCCATGCTCGAACGGGGTTTCGCCGAACAGCGCCATCGCCAGCGCAACGCGCCCGGCGCCCTGGATACCCGCCAGACCGACGATTTCCCCCGCGCGGACGTCAAGGTCGATCTGGTGCAACATGGCGTTGCCCGCGCCGCGCACGGTCAGGACCGGATCGCCAATTTCCTCCGGCGTTGCGGGCGGCGCGTAGAAATCGGCGATGTCGCGGCCCACCATCGCGCGGACGATGGCATCCGGCGCGGGGACCTCGTCAAACCGGGCGGCCACCTCGCCGTCTTTCAGTACCGTCACGCGATCCGCCAGCCGCGTGATCTCTCGCATCCGGTGGGTGATGTAGATAATGGCGACGCCGCGCGCGCGCAGCGTGTCCACGGTTGCAAAAAGTTCCTCGCATTCCGCCTCGTTCAGCGCCGCGGTCGGTTCGTCCATCACCACCACGCGGGCACCAGTGGACACCGCCTTGGCGATCTCGACCACCTGCTGCGTGGCCACGTCCAGCTCTCCAACCGTCCGGTCCGGGTCGATCCGGCCCGCCGCAGCGAAGAGCGCCAGAACCTCGCGCGTGTCGGCCCGCATCTTCGCGCTGTCGATCAGGCCAAAGCGCGTCCGGGGTTCCCGCCCAAGGAACAGGTTTTGCGCGACCGTGCGTTCCGGCAACAGGGAAAATTCCTGGTAGATCACCGCGATCCCGGCGCGCAGCGACTCGACCGGATGGACGAAATGCACCGCCTCGCCGTTCATGCGCACCTCGCCGGCGTCGGCCTGGTAGACACCGGAGAGGATCTTGATCAGCGTGGATTTCCCTGCGCCGTTCTCGCCCACAAGCGCCTGCACCTCGCCGGGGCGCACACCGAAACTGACGCCGGACAGGGCGCGGACACCGGGAAAACTCTTGGTGATGCCCTGCATCTCGATGACGGGGTCGGTCATGCGGCCTCCCACGTCCCGCGGATGAAATCATGGGACTCCGTGAACAGGGTTTCGAAGTCCGGAAAGAGCGGTCGCCAGACGCGGGTTGCGGCGGCCAGTTCGGGCAGGCCCGCCCCGAATGCCTCGATCACCACATGCCCGTCGAACCCAGCGGCCTTGGCGGCCCGGAACACGGCGGCAAAATCGATCTGCCCCCGCCCCGGCACGCCCCGGTCGTTTTCCGAAACATGCAGCACATGCATCCGGTCACCCAGGTGGGCGATGGCCGCGGGCTGATCACGTTCCTCGATATTGGCATGGAACGTGTCGTACATGATGCCAAAGGCGGGATGATCGACCCGGTCGGCATAGGCACGTGCCTGGTCCATCGTGTTCAGGAAGTAGGTTTCGAACCGGTTGAGATGCTCCAACGCCAGCTTGTAGCCGCCTCGCGCGGCACGTTCCGCCATGTTTCGATGCGCGCTCACGCCGCGTTCTATTTCGGCCTCTGTCGGCCCCTGCCCGGTGAAATGGCCAATCGGCGCATGGAACGGCCCGCCCACGGTTTCCGATCCCAGCGCCTCGGCGCAATCCTGTATCCAGGACAGGTGATCCAGCCCGCGTTGCCGCACCGATGCATCCCCCGACAGCGGGTCGGCATCGACATCCGGCACGATGGAGGTCTGCGCGCGGCCAAGGCCCAGCGCGGACAGCTGTTCCCCCAGCCAGGCATAGTGATCCGGGCTGCCCCGCATCACCGGCACTTCGACATGGTCAAAACCGATCTCGGCAAGGCGCTGCAAGTACGGCAGGTGACTTTCGTCGATGTGCCCCGCGAGGCACAGCAGGTTGATCCCCAGTTTCATGGCGACACCCAGGCGCTGTCCTTCGACGAAGAACGCACACAGGCCTCGATGAACCGCATGCCCTCCATGCCGTCCTGCAGAGTCGGGAACAGCAGGCCACCCGGCACCGTCTCACCGCGCCTGTGTGAATGGATGGCATGGGCGGCCTCGGTGTAGAGGTTGGCAAAAGCCTCGAGATAACCTTCGGGATGGCCGCCGGGCACCCGGCTCATGGCCGTGTTGCCCGTCGTCGCCCCCGCCCCGTTGCGGGTCAGCAGGCGCTTGGGTTCGCCGAAAGGCGTGAACCACAGCTTGTTCGGCGCTTCCTGTGCCCAGTCCAGCCCACCCCTGTCGCCGTAGACCCGCAGGCGCAGGGCGTTTTCATTTCCCGGGGCCACCTGGCTGCACCAGAGCATCCCCTTGGCGCCGCCCTGCCAGCGCAGCATGACATGGGCATTGTCGTCCAGCGTGCGCCCGGCGCCAAAGGCATCCAGGTCGGCGGCCAGACGGTCCAGCCGCAGCCCCGAGACGAAGCACGCCAGATTATATGCATGAGTGCCGATGTCCCCGATCGATCCGCCCGCGCCAGAGCGCGCGGGATCGACCCGCCATTCGGCCTGCTTGCCCTCGGCAGGGCCGGTCATCCAGTCCTGCACGTATTCCACGTTGACCAGCCGCAAGTTGCCGAGATCCCCGGCCGCGATCATCTCGCGCGCCTGCCGGATCATCGGGTAGCCGGTGTAATTATGCGTCAGCATGAACAGCGCGTCCGAGGACCGCGCCACCTGGGTCAGCCGCTCGGCATCCACCATCGTCGAGGTCAGCGGCTTGTCGCAGATGACGTGGATGCCCCGTTGCAGAAAGGCGATGGCGGCATCGGCATGTACATGGTTGGGGGTCACGATGGCGACCGCCTCGATGCCATCGTCCCGGTCGGCCTCGGCCCGCGCCATCTCGACATAGCTGTCGTAGCTGCGCGGCAGGCCCAGCACCTCCGCGCTGGCCCGTGCCTTTTCGGGGGTCGCGCTCAACGCGCCAGCGACAAGGTCATAATGCCCGTCCAACCGCGCCGCGATGCGGTGGACACCGCCTATAAAGGCGTCTCCGCCACCGCCGACCATGCCAAGCCTGATCGGTGCCTCAGCCATCTCGGCCCTCCAGTCCAAGCATCCGCCGGTTGGCCGCGTCATCCGCGCCGCCATCCGCGAAATCGTCAAAGGCGCGTTCGGTCACGCGGATGATGTGGTCACGCACGAATTGCGCGCCCTCGCGCGCGCCATCCTCGGGGTGTTTCAGCGCGCATTCCCATTCGACAACCGCCCAGCCGTCAAAACCCATCGTCGTCAGCTTGGAAAACACCGCGCCGAAATCCACCTGCCCGTCGCCAAGGCTGCGGAAGCGGCCCGCGCGGTCGGCCCAGGACTGGTAACCGCCATAGACGCCCTGCCTGCCGGTCGGATTGAATTCGGCATCCTTGACGTGGAACATGCCGATCCGCTCGGCGTAGTCGTCGAGGTTTGCGATGTAGTCGAGGCATTGCAACACGTAGTGCGACGGATCGTAGAGCATCCTTGCGCGCGCATGTTGGTCGACCCGGTCAAGGAACATCTCGAAGGTTGCCCCGTCATGCAGGTCTTCGCCTGGATGTATCTCGAAACAGATGTCGACACCCATGTTCTCGGCGTGATCGAGGATCGGACGCCAGCGGGCCGCCAGTTCGTCGAATGCCGCCTCGACCAGCCCCTCGGGGCGTTGTGGCCAAGGGTAGACATAGGGCCAGGCAAGCGCCCCGGAAAAGGCGCCCAGGGCATTCAGGCCAAGGTTGCGCGATGCTTCCAGCGCCATGCGGACCTGGCGGACCGCCCAGTCCTGCCGGGCCTTCGGATTGCCCCGCACGGAGGCATCGGCAAACCCGTCAAAGGCGATGTCATAGGCCGGGTGAACGGCGACAAGCTGTCCTTGCAGATGGGCCGAAAGCTCCGTCACGGCGATGCCGTTTTCAGCCGCCCGGCCCTTGAAGTCGTCGCAATAGTCACGCGATCCCGCAGCAGTTTCGAGGTCGAACAGCCGCTTGTCCCAACTGGGAACCTGGACACCTTCATACCCGCAATCGGCGGCCCAGCGGGTGATATTGCCCCAGTCGTTGAACGGGGCATCGTCCGACGCGAATTGCGCCAGGAAAAGGGCCGGGCCCTTGATCGTCTTCATGAGTCCTCCCACGGCGCCGTCCTCCCCGGCACCTTGTGAAATCGATTACACGTGATTCACGCCGCGTTTGCAATAAAAAATGTAATCGATTAACAAGCTGCAATATCCAGGAGACAAGATGACGGCCCGGGCAAGAGTGAAGATCAAGGACGTGGCCACGCTTGCAGGGGTGTCCACGGCCACCGTCAGCCGGGCCCTGTCCGCGCCGGACTCCGTCGGGCCGGCCACGCGCAAGAAGGTCATGGAGGCGGTCAAGGCCACCGGCTACCGGATCAACTCTGCCGCCCGCGACCTGCGCCAGCGCCGCGCGCGGTCCCTGCTGATCCTTGCCCCGAACCTGTCCAACACGTTTTTCAGCCGCATCTTCGCAGCGGTCCAGGAAGAGGCGAGTTCGGTCGGCCTGACCGTCCAGATCTCGGACAGCCGCATCGGGCGCGACCGTCTGTTGTCACTGGGGTATGACGGGCGCGCCGACGGGATCGTTCTGCTGGACGGCGGCCTTGATCCCGAGGTGGTGAATGGATGGCGCCTGCCCCTGATCCAGCTCAGCGAATGGAACGACGCCTATGACGCCCCGCGCCTGGGCATCGACAACCACGCCGCCGCAGGGCTGGCCGTCGATCACCTGGTCGGGCTGGGGCATCGCAGCATCCTGCACGTCAACGGGCCAGAGGAAAACGTGCTGGCGATCACCCGCAGGCAGGGTTTCCTGGACGCCGCATCACGAAACGGCGCCGAGGCAACCGTGTTCCCCGGCGATTTCACACTCGAGTCCGGGGCAGAGGCCGCCCGGCGGTGGGCAGGGCTGGACAACCGCCCGACCGGGGTGTTCTGCGCCTCGGACGAATGCGCGCTCGGCTTTGTGTCCGAGTGCATTCGCCTTGGCTGCGACGTGCCCGGTGATGTGTCCGTCGTGGGTTTTGACGATATCGATTTCGCGGACCGTTTCGTGCCCTCTCTGACGACCATCCACCAGCCGCGCCTTGAAATGGGGCGCGCGGCCGTCAAGCAGGTCGTGGCGATGATGCAGGGTACGCCGAAGGCCGAGACTGACGCCACGGGCACCCCGCCCGAACGGATCGAAGCCACGCTGGTCGAGCGCGCCTCGACAGGTCCGGCACCAGCCTGATCAGGCCCGGCGCGCCTTGCGTGCGGACAGGACCTCGGTGGCAGAGGGGGTCGGAAGGTCGAAATAATCCATCGTCCCGGCATATCCGTCGCCCCCCATGCGGCCCAGCGCATCCAGCGCGGTGTGGGTCGAATAATAGGTGTCGAGGTCGATGATGTCCTCGCGGACGTGGGCCATGACGATCTGGCCAAGAATGATCTCGCGCGCCGAACTTATCTCGATCCCCAGGTAGCGGCGGCATTCGAATGCGACGGGCGCTTCCTTGATCCGCGGACAGGCGACCATCTCGCCGGGTGCCGCCGTCAGGCCCGCCATTTCCAGCTCATCCACCTCGGGCGCAAAGCCCGCCGCCGTCACGGACATCGCCTCGACATTGGCGCGGTCGACGATGTTGACGGTGAAACACTCGGTCATGCGGATGTTGAAGGCGGTGTCCTTGAAACTGCGGTCGGGCTTGTTCTCGACGCCCAGCGCGAGGATCGGCGGATCGGCCGACAGGCAGTTGAAGAAGGAATAGGGCGCCGCATTCACCAACCCATCGGGGGAGATTGTCGTTACCCAGGCGATGGGGCGCGGCACGATGGTCCCGATCATGACCTTGTAGGCCTCGCGCGGGGTGAGCTCTGCAAAGTTCAGCGCGTGGTGTATCCGTCTGTCCGTCACTGGGCGAGTTCCTTGCCATAGTGAGACAGGATCGAAGAGACGCTGTCCGGTTTCTTTTCCAGCTCGGCCCGACCGGCAACCGCGCCAAGGTGGTGATCCATCAGCGTCATCGCCCTGTCCGCATCCCCCGTCCGGATCGCCTCGATGATCTGGGAATGCTCATCGACGGCACAGTCCGACGAATGGGTCCGGGCATACATCGCCATGATCAGGGAACAGCGCAGCACGACCTCTGACACGTAGCGGGACAGAACCGCATTGCCGGTCAGCTCCGCCAACAAAGTGTGGAATTCACCCGCAAGGCGAATCGACACCGGCCCGTCCTTGCCCTTGACGCTCTGCTCGCTGCGGACATGCGCTTCTAGCTGGTCGAAGCCGCTGTCCGGCAGACGCTCAACCAGGATGCGAATCACCTCGCGCTCCAGCGCGCGCCGCACCTCGAAGATCTGCTTGGCCTCTTCCAGCGAAGGTTCAGCGACAAAAGCCCCGCGATTGCGCCGCGTGACAACCAGCCCTTCGTTCTGCAACCGCACCAACGCATGACGCACGATCGTGCGCGACACGCCGAACTGTTCGCCCACCGTGTCCTCGGGCAGGCGCATGCCGGGCTTCAGGGCCTGCTCGATGATCGCCCGCTTGAGAAGCGTGTGAACGGCATCCGTCAGGGTGGTCTGGTCACTCATGACTCGTCTTCTTGTCTGTTCTTTGTGCAATCCTGATAGCGTATCCAAACATCGACGTCAATTGGATACAATTTTCTTGCCAAGTGAGATTCAATCCCGCATCAAGATCACATCGTATCCAATCCTACCGATTCCCAAGTACAATCCAACAACAGGGACCAGACGATATGACGATCAGAAAACTCCTGCTTGCTTCTGCAGCACTTGCCTCTCTCGCGGGCGGTGTGCAGGCCGAGAATGTCCTGAAATGGGGTGCCAATCGCGACATCGGCTCGCTTGACCCCTACTCCTACGGTGACAGCTTTACGATCAACGTGCTGAACCACGTCTACGAGGGCCTCGTGCGCTATGATGCCGACCTCAAGATCGAGCCTGCGCTGGCGGAAAGCTGGGAGATCCTCGAAGACCAGGTGACTTGGCGCTTCAAGCTGCGCGAAGGCGTGACCTTTCACGACGGCGCGCCCTTCACCGCCGATGACGTCGTCGCCTCGCTGGAGCGGGTGAGCCACGAGACCTCGCCGCTCAAGGGCAACCTGCCGGCCTATGTGTCCTCGGCCGTGGTGGATGCGCACACCGTCGACATCACCCTGAACGGCACCTATCCTCTGCTGCTCAACGACCTGACGAACATCCATATTTTCGACAAGGAATGGATGGAGGCGAACGACTCTCTGCTGCCGACGGACATCGGCTCGGGCAAGGAGGGCTTTGCCACCTACAACGCGAACGGCACCGGGCCTTTCATCGTCGAAAGCCGCCAGCCGGACGCCAAGACGGTGTTCGTCGTCAATCCCGCCTGGTGGGACGACCCCCAGCACAACCTCGACCGGATCGAGCTGACTCCGGTGACCTCGGCCGCGACCCGCGTCGCCGCCCTGCTTTCGGGCGAAATCAACTTTACCAATGACGCGCCGGTGCAGGATCTTCCGCGCCTCGAAGCGGCCCCGAACGTGAACGTGCTGGAAGGCGTCGACCTGCGCACCGTGATGATCGGTTTCCCCTTCCGCGACACACTGACGACGGGCGAACCCAACCCGTTCAAGGACAAAGCCGTGCGCGAGGCGCTCTACAAAGCCATCGACCTCGACCTGATCCACCAGCGGGTGATGCGCGGCAAATCCCGGATTGCAGGCGCAACCGTCGCGCCGCCGATCCCCGGCTACGCCGAAGAACTGGATACGGTTCCCGGATACGATCCCGACGCCTCGAAGAAACTGCTGGCCGAGGCCGGTGTGCCCGAGGGGCTGACCTTTGAGTTCAACTGCCTGTCCGACGGGCTGGTGAACGAGGAACAATTCTGCCAGGCCATCGCCTCGATGTGGTCGCGTATCGGGCTGGCGCCCAAACTGGACGTGGCGCCGCGCGCGGTGCAGACGCCCAAGCGCACCCAGGGCAAGACCGACATCTACACCCTGGGCTGGGCCACCCTGCCGATGCTGGACGCCTATTCGCCGCTGCTGCAGATCTTCCACTCCAAGGAAGGCAACTCCGGCGTGTTCAACTGGGGCGGTTGGTCCTACCCCGAACTTGACGCGCTGATCCAGCAGGCCGGCATGGAACTGGACCTCGACAAGCGCCTGTCGCTGGAAACCGAGGCCCTGGGGATCGTCAAGGACGAGATGATCATGATCCCGCTGCACCAGCAGCCGATGGCCTGGGCCGTGACCGGGGAAGTGGCCGAGATGCCGCTGTTCCCGGACAACAAGCCGCGGCTCTGGTTCGCCCGCGTCGCCACCGACGACTGATCCGACAGGACCGGCTGCGGGGGTCTCCCCGCAGCCCCCATCAGACCGGAGTTCCCATGCTCGCCTTCCTTATCAAGCGCACCGCCAACGCGGCCTTCGTCATGCTGGCGGTGGCCCTGCTGGCCTTCACCATCTTCCGGTTCTTCGGCGACCCGGTCGAGATGATGGTCAACGAACAGGCGACACAGGCCGACCGCGCGGAACTGCGTGAACGCCTGGGCCTGAACGACGGGTTCATCACGCAATACACCCGCTTCGTGACCAATGCGGTGCAGGGGGATTTCGGCATTTCCTACCGCAACCAGCAGGACGTGATGGTTCTGATCGGAGAGCGGTTTCCCGCAACCTTCGAGCTGGTGCTGGTGGCCACCGTCATTTCCCTCGTCGTGGGCATCCCTCTGGGTGTCATCACCGCCGTGCACCGAAACTCGCCACTGGCCAATGCCTTGCAGCTGGGGTCCATCGTGGGCGTCTCCCTGCCCTCCTTCGTGGTGGGCATCATGTTGATCCTGGCCTTTTCCGTCTCTCTTGGCTGGCTGCCTGCCTTCGGACGCGGAGAGACGGTGGACATCGGATGGTGGTCGACGGGGTTGTTGACCCCTTCGGGCCGGGCCGCACTGGTGCTGCCGGCGATTTCATTGTCGACCTTCCAGATCACCCTTGTCATGCGCCTGGTCCGGGCGGAGATGCTGGAAACCCTGCGCACGGACTACGTCAAGTTTGCCCGCGCGCGCGGCGTGCCCGTCGGGCGGGTCAACTGGGTGCATGCGCTGCGCAACTGCCTGATGCCGGTCATCACTCTGACGGGCATGCAGATCGGCAACCTGATCGCCTTCGCGCTTGTCACCGAGACGGTCTTTCAATGGCCGGGCATGGGCCTGCTCTTCATCCAGGCCGTGACCTTCGTCGATATCCCGGTGATGGCCGCCTACCTGATGCTTGTCTCCTTCATCTTCGTCGTCCTCAACACGGTTGTGGACGTGACCTATGCCTGGGTCGACCCGCGCCTGCGCGACGACGCCGCCAAAGCCGGAGGGGCCAATGGCTGACCTGTCCATGACCACCGAGACCGACACAAAGACCGACACGCCCCCCCTGCCCGCCCGCCGGGCACGCCTGGCGGCGATCCGCGACAGCGACCTGTGGTATTCCTTCCGCACCCACCCCAGCGCGGTCTTCGCTGCCTGCCTGCTGGCGCTGGTGACCCTGACGGCGCTCTTTGCCCCCTGGATCACGCCGCAGGACCCCTATGACCTGGCCGCGCTGGAACTCTGGAACTCCGAGATCCCGCCGATCTGGAACGAGGCGGGACAATGGCCCTACATCCTGGGCACCGACACCCAGGGGCGCGATATCCTCTCGGCGATCCTCTACGGCTCGCGCATTTCGCTGATCATCGGCTTTGCCTCTGTCATCGCGGCGCTCTCCGTCGGGCTGAGCCTGGGGTTGATCGCGGGCTATTTCGGCGGCTGGATCGACAACGTGATCATGCGCCTGGGCGATGTCCTGTTGTCGATGCCCTTCATCCTGATCGCCATCCTGATCACCGCCGTTGCCACCGCCTCTTTGCCGACGGGGCTGAAGGACATCCTGGCCGCACCGATCCTGATCCTTGCCATCGCCGTGCCCAGCTGGGTCCAGTACGCGCGGACCGTCCGCGCCAGCGCGATGGTCGAGCGCAAGAAGGAATACGTGCAGGCCGCACGGCTGATCCGGGTGAAACCCTGGCGGATCATGCTGCACCACATCCTGCCCAACTGCCTGACCCCGATCCTGGTCGCGGCCACGCTGAACTTTGGCCTGGCGATCCTGTCGGAGGCAACGCTGTCCTTTCTCGGCGTGGGAATGCCGCCGGATCAACCCAGCCTCGGCACGCTCATCCGGATCGGCAACCAGTACCTGTTTTCCGGCCTGTGGTGGATCGTCGTGTTCCCCGCCGTGCAGCTGTGCCTGATCGTGCTATCCGTCAACATGATCGGCGACTGGCTGCGCGATGCCCTCAACCCCAAACTGAGATGACCCCATGAAGACCCTCAAGAACTGCCGCCCGATGGGTGGCCCCGCAACGGACCTGCACATCGCCGACGGCGTTTTCGTCGAAACCGCCCCGGATGGTGCCGAAACCATCGATTGCGGCGGACGCATCCTGATCCCCGGCCTGGTCGAGGCCCATACCCACTTGGACAAGTCCCTGCTGGGCATGCCCTGGTATCGCAACGAGGTCGGCCCGCGCCTGATCGACAAGATCACCAACGAGCGCGAGGTGAAGGTCTCGCTGGGGCTTGACCCGCAGGTGCAATCGGAACGGCAGGCGATCCTGTCGGTCAGCCACGGCACGACACAGATCCGCAGCCATGTCGACGTCGACACCCATCACGGGCTGGCCGGCATCGAAGGCGTCATGGAAACCCGCGACAAGCTGAAGGACATCGTCGACATCGAGATCGTCGCCTTTCCGCAATCCTCGATGATGCCGCGTCCCGGCACTGTCGAGATGATGGACCAGGCGTTGGCCCTGGGGGCCGATATCGTCGGCGGGATCGACCCCTGCGGGATCGAGCGTGACCCCAAGGGGCATCTCGACGCCGTGTTCATGCTGGCGGAAAAGCACGGCAAACCGGTCGACATCCACCTGCACGAACGAGACGCCCTGGGCGGTTTCTCGATGGAAGAGATCATCGCCCGGACCAGGGCACACGGGATGCAGGGCAAGGTCACGATCAGCCATGCCTTCTGCCTGGGCATGATGGACCGCGCCTATGTGGCCGACCTGCAGGCGCAACTGGCCGAAAACCGCATCCACATCATCACCACCGCCCCCGCCTCTGCCCCGGTCCCGGCGGTCAAGGAGCTGAAGGCGGCGGGCATCCTGACCGGGTCTGGCTCGGACGGCATCCGCGACACCTGGGGCCCCTACGGCAATGCGGACATGCTGGAACGCGCCATGTTCATCGGTCAGCGCAACAACCTGCGCCGGGATGACGAGGTCGAGCTTGCGCTGGACATCTGCACCTTTGGCGGCGCCGCGATCATGGAAACCGAAGGCTATGGCCTGGGCATTGGCGACCGCGCCGATGCAGTCCTGGTCGAGGGTGAGACGCTGGCCGAGGCCGTCGCCCTGCGTGCCCCCCGCAAAATGGTGCTGAAGGCCGGGGCCGTCACGGCGCGGGACGGTGCCTGCGTGGTGGCGGCACCGTGAGCCGGACCCGCCTTTCCGCGCGCTGGGTCGTCGGGCATCGGGACGGCGCCCATGTTGTCTTCGAGAACGGCTGTGTCGTGATCGAGGGCACACGCATCCTGCATGTCGGCGCCAGCTTCGACGGCGATGCGGATGCGCACATCGACTATGGCGAGGCGATCCTGTCGCCCGGTTTCATCGACCTCGACGCGCTGTCCGATCTCGACACGACGATCCTGGGCTACGACAACGGCCCGGCCTGGAAAAAGGGGCGGGTCTGGCCGCAAAGCTATGTCGATGCCGGCCCCTACGAGATGTACTCGCCAGAGGAACTGGCCTTCCAGAAACGCTTTGCCTTTGCACAGCTGATCCGCAACGGGATCACCACAGCCCTGCCCATCGCCTCTCTGTTCTACCGCGCGTGGGGGGAAACGGTTGCGGAATTCGATGCCGCCGCGGCCGCGGCCGAGGATCTGGGCCTGCGCGCCTACCTTGGCCCGGCCTACCGGACCGGCGGGCAGGTCACCGACGAGACCGGCACCATTCGCGCGACCTATGACGAGGCGCGTGGCCTCAAGGATCTGGCCAAGGCGGCAGACTTTGCGCAAAGGATCGACGGCATCGCGGGCGGGCGCATCCGCGCCATGTTCGCCCCCGACCGGATCGAGACCTGCACAGCAAGCCTGCTGCAACGCACCCATGCGATTGCCGCGGAAATGGGCGCCCCCGTGCGCCTGCATTCCTGCCAGTCCCCGACCGAGATCAGGTTGGTGCAGGAACAACATGGCACCTCGCCCATCGACTGGCTGGATCGCATCGGTGCCATCGGGCCGAACTGGCTACTGCCGCACGGCACTCAGGCGACGGAACGCGATTTTACGCTGATGGCCGAACATGGCGCGACGCTGGTGCATTGCCCGCTCGTGGCCGCCCGTCATGGCGGCCTGCTGCGGTCCTTTCCGGAATGTCGCGGCAGGGGCATCAACATCGGGCTGGGCACCGACACCTGGCCGCCGGACATGATCCTCAACATGCAACTGGGCATGATGACCGCCCGGTTGGCCAAGGGCATGGACGCGATCCGGTCCGAGGCGCTATTCGACGCGGCAACCCTTGGCGGGGCGCAGGCGCTTGGCCGGGACGATCTGGGGCGCCTGGCCCCCGGCGCCTGCGCCGACATCACGGTGATCGACCTGCGCGGCACCTTGCAGACGCCGGATCCGATCCAGACCCTGATGACCTCGAGCGCGGGTAGGGACGTGCGGGACGTCTGGATCGACGGACGACAGGTCATGACCGACGGAGAGATCCCCGGGTTCGACGCGGTTGCGGAAACCGCGCGCGCGCAGGCACAGTTCGATGGCCTGATCGCCAAGTACCCCGACCGCACGGTGGACCACCCGCCCGTGACCGAGATTTTCACCCCCAGCTACCGGAGGGCACGATGACCCAACCCGTTCTGGACGTGCAGGGCCTGCGCGTCGAATTCCCGACCCGGCACGGCACGCTGACCGCGGTCGACGATATCTCGCTGACCATCGGCAGGGGCGAAATCCTGGGCGTCGTCGGAGAATCCGGCGCGGGCAAGTCGATGACCGGCATGGCCATCCTGGGCCTGCTGGAACCGCCGGGCCGGATCGCTGCCGGCAAGATCCTGTTGTCGGGCGACCGGATCGACACCCTGACCGAACAACAGCTTCAGGCCGTGCGCGGGCGCCGGATCGGGGCAATCTTCCAGGACCCGCTGACATCGCTCAACCCCTTGTTCAAGGTCGGCGACCAGCTCGTCGAGACGATCCGCCTGCATACGCCGATGACCCGCGCGCAGGCCCGCAGGCGCGCCATCGAACTGATGCAAGAGGTCGGCATTCCCGCCGTCGAGGAACGCATCGACAACTACCCGCACCAGTTTTCCGGCGGAATGCGCCAGCGCATCGTCATCGCCCTGGCCCTGTGTGCGGAACCGGAACTGATCATCGCGGACGAGCCGACAACCGCGCTTGACGTGTCGATCCAGGCGCAGATCACGGCCCTTTTGAAACGGCTCTGCCGTGAACGCGGCACGGCAGTCATGCTGGTGACGCATGACATGGGCGTCATCGCCGAAACCGCCGACCGCGTGGCGGTGATGTATGCCGGGCGCCTGGCCGAACTGGGCACGGTCGAGGACGTGGTCCGCCGACCGCAACACCCCTACACCGTCGGGCTGATGGGCTCGATCCCCTCGCTGCGCCGGGACGAGAGCGAGCTTCAGATGATCCCTGGCGCCATGCCGCGCCTGAACAGCATTCCCTCGGGCTGCGCCTTCAACCCGCGCTGCGCACAGGCGGGACCGAAATGCAGCCGGGACATCCCGCGCATCCACGGAGAAGGCGCTGCCTGCTGGCTGGCCCTGGAAGGAGCAACCGCATGACCCGCCCCATTCTCGAAGTCGACGCGCTGGAACGGCGTTTCGACGTCTCTGCCCCCTGGCTGAACCGGCTGCTGGAACGCAAGCCGCGCCGCACCCTGCGCGCAGTCGACGGTGTGGATTTCGACATCCTGCCCGGTCAGACATTGGCGCTGGTTGGCGAAAGTGGCTGTGGCAAGTCCACCATCGCCAAGCTGGTCACCGGGCTGCATGCCCCCTCGGACGGCAAGATCCGCTTCAACGGCGATCCGACCAAGATGCAGATGATCTTTCAGGATCCCTTTGCCTCTCTCAATCCGCGCTGGCGCGTGGGACGGATCGTGGCCGAACCCCTGCGCACCCTGTTTCCCGACACCACCGATGCGCAGGCGGAGGCCCGGGTGGGAGAGTTGCTGAAGACCGTCGGCCTGTCGCCCGCCGATGCCGCCAAGTACCCGCATGAGTTTTCGGGCGGCCAAAGGCAGCGTATCTCGATCGCCAGGGCGCTGGCGGGAGAGCCCGAGTTCCTGGTCTGCGACGAACCGACATCCGCGCTGGACGTGTCCGTCCAGGCGCAGGTGCTGAACCTGATGAAACGGCTGCAGCGCGAGATGGGGCTGACCTATCTCTTCATCAGCCACGATCTCAGCGTGGTGCGGCACATGGCCGATGTGATCGCCGTCATGTACCTGGGCCGGATCGTCGAAATCCAGCCGACCGCGGACCTCTTCGCAAACCCGCTGCACCCCTACACGCGGATGTTGCTGGACACGATCCCGGATCTGGAGGCCCCGAAACGCGACCGCGCGCCGATGGGCGGAGAGGTTCCCTCGCCCGTGTCGCCGCCATCGGGCTGCACCTTCCATCCGCGCTGTCCGCTGTCCTTTGACCGATGCAAGCGCGAGCTTCCGAAACGCACCCCAGACGTTCACGACCGACGGGTCGCCTGCTTTGCAGCCGCAGAAGGAAAAACCGATGTATGATCCCGCATTCATGCGCCGCGCGCTGGAGATTTCCGCCGAGGCCCTGACGACCCCCGGAACCGAACCGTTCGGCGCCGTGGTGGTCAAGGACGGCAAGATCGTTGGCGAAGGCATCAACCGGTCGGTGATGAACCACGATCCGACGAGCCACGGAGAGACGGAGGCCATCCGCGATGCCGCCCGTAATCTTGGCACCGTCGATCTGCGCGGAACCGCGCTTTATACCAGTTGCGAGCCCTGCCCCCTGTGCGTGGCCGCCATGCTGATCGCCGGGGTGAGCGAGCTTTACTATGCCGCCGACATGGCGCAGGCCGGGCAGGCGCTGGGTCAGCTGCCGGAAAGCGCCCGTTTTCCCATCGACGTGGACCACATGCTGGCGCAATGCGGCCTGCCCGCGCCGGCGCGCAGCATGGTCAGCGCCCAGCATTCGGCAGAGGACGCCGCCGACATCCTGGAACGCTGGGCCGCCAAGGTGGGCGAACCCGGCGCGTGATGCCTAGAGGAACAGGGTCACGGTCGCCGGAAAGAACGCCACGATCACCAGCACCAGCAGCATCACCGCGATGAATGGCAGCGTGGCGCCGAAAATCTGTTCGACCGAGACCGCCGGATTGTTCAGCGTGTTGTGCACGGTAAAGACCGATATGCCGAACGGGGGCGTCAGCAGGCCGATCTCGACCGCGATGACCGTCACGATCCCGAAATGCATCAGGTCGATCCCCAGGCCCTGCGCGATGGGCGCCGCGATCGGCACCATGATCAGCAGGATGGAGGTACTGTCGAGGATCATGCCCATCAGCAGGATGATCAGGGCATAGAAGAACAGGAACCCCATCGGTCCGAACCCGGACTCGGTGACCAGTCCGGCAATCGCGTTGGGCAGGCCCGCAATGGCCAGCATCCGCGAATAGAAAGAGGCCGCAATCAGGAGCAGCAGGATCGAGACCGAGATCACCCCGGTCTGCTTCATCACCTGCCACAGCTTGTGCCGGTCCAGGCTGCGCCGCGACAGGGCCACCACCAGCGCCCCGAAGGCCCCGACGCCGCCGGCCTCGGTCGGGGTGAAATATCCGGTATACAGCCCGCCCAGGACAAGGATCACCAGAAGGACGATGGGGATCAGCTTGAGCAGCATCCGGTCCAGCGGCATCGGCTTGAACTCGCTGTCCAGTCGCCGCGCACGGACGCTGTCGGGATCCTCCAGGACAAAGCGCGGGAACAGCATGGTGATGCCAATCAGCATGGCCACGAACCCGCCCGCCAGCATCAGCCCCGGGATGATGCCCGCGATGAACATGCCACCGATGGACACCTCAGCCAGCACGCCGTAGATGATCAGCAGCAGGCTGGGCGGGATCAGCATGCCCAGGACCGAGGACCCCGCCACGGTGCCTGCAGAAAAGGCCGGGCGATAACCGTGGCGCGTCATCTCGGGCACCGCGACCCGGGTAAAGACCGCTGCCGAGGCGATGGACACGCCGGTCACGGCAGCAAAGATCGTGTTGGCGGCCACGGTGGCGACACCCAGGCCGCAGACCATGCGCCGCAGCAGTTCCTCGGCCACCTCGAAGGTGTCGCGCCCGACGTTGGACACGCTGACCAGCAAGCCCATCAGGACAAAAAGCGGGATCGTGGCAAAGAGGTAATCGGCGATGCCGGAATAGGCCGTCAGCTCCAGCATCCGGAAGGCCAGGCCGATGTTGTCACGGATCAGCCAGATCCCGACAAAGGCGACGCCGAACAGCGCATAGGCGATCTGCATTCCCAGCAGAACCAGCAGGACAAGGACGCCGATCAGGACGAAACCGAAAGCAAGCGTGGTCATTTCGTGGCCCCCATGCTGCGCAATTCGACAACCGCCCGATACAGCGCGGCCAGGACGGCGGTGAAGGCCCCCAGCACGGTGATCGCGCGGAAAGGCCATGTCGGGATGGTCCAGACGCCCTGGACGCCAAAGAACTCGGCGCTGTGCCAGCTCTGGATGAATTTTGGCCAGGAGGCCCAGAGCACCAGCGCAAAGACCACCGCCCCGGCAATGCAAAAGACTGCCTCGAGCACGGACACTGCCGACGGCGAGGCGCGTTCGATCCGACGCACCAGGAAATCGGCCCGTGTCAGGCGCTTTTGCAGGATCGCGGCGGGCACCTGCAGAAAGACGATGGCCACCACGGACCGCGCTGCGATCTCGGCCACGCCGGTGATCGGCATGTTCATGAAGTTGCGCCCGATGACATCGGCCACGATCAGCAGCATCAGCGCGCCAATGGCCGCCGTGCCGACTGCGGACATGGCCGCCGCGACCGCGCCCAGCGCTGCGCCCAGCGGCGCCTCGGAAAAGGACGGGACAAACCCGTCGTCGAACTCGGCCGTGTTGTCTTCGCTCATGCCCCGATCCTGCCTTCAAAAGTGCACCCGCCCGGCATCAGATTGCCGGGCGGGTGCCGTGCTGTCACGTTCCGATCAGAGACCTTCGTCCCAGTCCCGCAACGGTGTTGCCCCGCGTTCGCGCAGGGCCGCGAAATAGGCTTTGAGCACGGTCTTGCCCGCCTCCCCGGTCTGTTCCAGCCAGGGTTCGATGATGTTCGGCAGGCCCTCGACCCACTTGGCCTTTTCTGCATCGGGCAACTGGTGGATGGTCAGCCCGGCTTCCTGCATCTCGTCAAGCGCGCGCGCGGCCAGGTCGGCGACATAGTCGCCATGCGCGATCGAGGTCGCCTGGGCCGCCTCGCGGAAGGCCTCTTGCACCGGGGCGGGCAGCCCTTCGAAGAAGTCCTTGTTGGCCGCGATCCCGCCGAAATACATCGAGCCGATGCCGACGCGGGTCAGTTCCGGGGCCACCTCGTAGACGCGGGTCGGCAGAATGCCGGAGGCAAAGGACAGGGTGCCCTCGGTCACGCCGGTCTGGATGTTGGTGTAATAGGTGGTCAACGCGCCATCGACCGGCGTTGCCCCGGTTTCGCGCAGCCAGTTGGCCGAGGTGCCCGGCGCGTTCAGCTTGCGGTTTTGCAGGTCATCCATCGAGGAGACCGGGAAGGTGGCATAGATGTCGTAGCTGTCGGTGATCAGCGACGACAGGTGCACCATGCCGTTCTGCGCCCAGCTGTCTTTCAGTTCGGGCAGGTTCTCGGACAGGTCATCGAAGATCTCGATGATCATGCGGTGATCTTCGGTGGCGAAGGGGGTGAAATAGGTCACGTTCTGCAGGGGCATGTTGGCCCCTTCCCAGACCGTGCCCACCATGCCCACGTCGACGATGCCGTCCATGACGGCCTCGCGCGTGTCGGTGAATTTGTAGAGCGTGCCCGCGTAGCTCTCGACCCAGTTCACGGTGTATTCGTTGCCGCCCTCGGCCAGGATGCGATTCACTTCCGGCTGAAAGGTGTTCTTCATCGCGTAGACCCAGATGTTGGCCTCCGGATGCGACGAGCCGATGTTGACGGTGATCGTCTGCTGGGCATAGGCCGTGCCGCCCATCAGGATCGCGGTGGCGGCTGCCATTGCGGTGATCTTCATGTGTTTCCTCCCTTGGTCGAGGCGCCTCCCGCGCCTGCTGGTTCAGTCGTCGATCTTGCCCAGGGCACGCAGGATGCGTTCCGGCGTGAAGGGCATTTCCGTCACCTGCGCGCCAAGCGGACGCAGGGCATCGTTGATGGCATTCATGACGGCCGCGGGGGCGCCGGCGGTGCCGGCCTCTCCGGCCCCTTTCGCGCCCAGTTCGCTTTCGCCGGTGGGGGTCTCGACATGGCCGATCTGCATGTCCGGCATCTCGCCCGCCATCGGCACGAGGTAATCCGCCATCGACCCGTTCAGCAGCTGGCCGTCCTCGTCATAGTGGATCTCCTCGTAGAGCGCGCCGCCCAGCCCCTGGACGATGCCGCCCCGGATCTGTTCATCCACAAGCTGCGGGTTGATGACGCGCCCGCAATCCTCGACACACCAGTGTTTCAACAGGGTCACGACGCCGGTGTCTGTGTCCACCTCAAGATAGCTGGCCTGCACACCGTTGGTGAAGGCAAAGGGATAGTCCATCGTGATGAAGTGCCGGGTCTGCACCAGTTCGCGGGGTAGATCCTTGGGCAGGGTGTCGCCCCGGAAATAGACGATGCGGCCCAGTTCCTCGAGCGGCATGCGCTCTTCGCCGCTGTCGGCATCGACCACCTGGCCCGCACGAATGTCCAGCTTGGCCGCATCGGCCTGCAGCATGGACGCCGCCACCTCGAGGATCGAGCCGCGCAATGCGCGCGCCGCCTGCAGCGCCGCCTCGCCGCCAATTCCCGCCCCGCGCGAGGCCCAGGTGCCCCCACCGTAGGGTGTCACCTGCGTGTCGCCGGTGATGATGCGCACCTTGTCCGGGGTCACGCCAACACCTTCGGCCACGACCTGGCTCAGCATCGCCTCGGTGCCCTGGCCCTGTTCCGTCACGCCGGACAGTGCCACGACCGAGCCGTCCGGGTCCATCCGAACGGTGCAACCATCCTGGGCCGAGATCCGCGCCCCGCCGATGCCGTACATGAAGGGCGACGGGTTGGTCAGTTCGATGAAACTGGCGATCCCGATGCCGCGATGCTTGCCCTGCTTGCGCGCCTCTTCCTGGTCGGCACGCAGCGCGTCATAGTCGATCATCTCCATGAGCTTGTTCATCGAAGCGTGGTGCGACAGCCCCTCGAACCGCATTTTGGCGGGCGACGTGACCGGGTAGGCGTCGTCGGCATACATGTTGCGGCGCCGGATCTCGACCGGGTCCATGCCGATGGCGGCCGCAGCCATGTCCACCAGCCCCTCGGTGATCGCCACGGCGATGGGGTGACCCACGGCCCGATACTGGCAGGTCGGCGCCTTGTTCTGAAAGACGACCGTGGTCTGCGCGCGGTAGTTCGCGAAATCGTAGGGTCCGCCGCAGAGGTTCACCACCTGGTTGCCCTCGATGGCCGAGGTCCGCGGATAGACCGAATAGGGGCCGATGCCGGTCCAGTCGTCCACGTCGATGGCCAGGATCTTGCCATCCTCGGCCACGGCGATCCTGGCCTCGATCTCGTGGTCGCGGGCATGGATGTCAGAAGTGAAACTCTCCAGCCGGTCGGCGACGAACTTGACCGGGCGCGCCATGACCCGTGAAATCGCGGCGGTTGCCACCTCGTCGGGGTAGACGTGCACCTTGATCCCGTAGGACCCACCTACGTCACCGCAGATCACGCGCACGCGGCTTTCGGGGATACCCAGGTGCGTTGCCAGCACCGTCTGCATCATGTGCGGCGCCTGCGTGGCGTGGTACGCGGTCATCTGCCCTTCGGCCGGGTTCCAGTCGACAAGGATCGACCGTGGCTCCAGCGTGACACCGGTATGACGCGCGGTGCGAAACCGGGCAGAGACGACCTTGTGCGCATTGGCCAGCGCGGCGTCGACGTCGCCCTCTTCGTGCAGGCGGCGAAAGGCGAGGTTGTCGCCCAGGTCGGGGTGGATCACCGGCGTATCCGCATCCAGCGCCGTCATCGTGTCGGTCACCGCCGGCAGCGGATCATAGTCGACCTCGACCAGCGTTGCGGCCTCTTCGGCCGCGGCGCGTGTCGTGGCAACGACGGCCACCACCGGCTCTCCGACCCAGCAGGCGCGGTCGACGGCCAACGCGTGCTGCGGTGGGGATTTCAGCCCCTTGAGATGCGCCAGCACGCCCACCCAGGGGGTGCAAACCTCGGCCAGGTCGGCGCCGGTAAAGACCCGCAGCACGCCCTTGACCGCCCTGGCCGCCTCGGCGTCGATGCCGATGATCCGGGCGTGGGCCAGCGGCGCGCGGACAAAGGCCACATGCACCATGCGCGGCAGGGTGATGTCGTCGACATAGCGCCCACGCCCCTGCACCAGTTTCTCCGCGTTGGGACGCGGCACCGTCTTGCCGATGTAGGAATTGGGCCGGTCAGGATTTCCGAATGCGATACTCATGCCGCCCCCTTTCCGGCGCGCGCCTGCGCCACACCCTCGACCGCGTCCACGATGGCCTCGTAGCCGGTGCAGCGGCAGTAATTGCCCGACAGATGCTCGCGGATCTCCGCACGCGACGGGACGCCACCCCGCGCCAGAAGATCCTCGACGGCAACGATCATGCCAGGGGTGCAGAACCCGCATTGAAGGGCGTTGCGCGCCACGAAGGCCTGTTGCAGGTCGCGGCTGCTGCCCTGTTCGGTCAGCCCCTCGACCGTCCAGACCTCTGCCCCGTCGGCCTGGGCGGCCAGCATCAGGCAGCCGCGCACGGCCTGACCGTCGACACGCAGGGTGCAGGCACCGCAAACGCCATGTTCGCAAGAGGCATGCGCCCCGGTCAGGCCCAGGGTCTGCCGCAGGAAGTCCACCAGGTGCTGGCCTGCCGGAACGCGCCCCTCGACCGGCTCTCCGTTCACGGTCAGTGCAATGTCCACCTTGTCCGAAAAGACTTTTGTCATGCCTGTTGCTCTCCGATCCGGGCCACGGCCCTGCGCAGCAGAACCCCGGCAAGATGTTTGCGATAAGCCGCGCTGGCCTGCGTGTCCGATGGCGGGTCGAGTGCATCCTTGAGGGCCGCTACGGCCCCATCCATGTCACCTGCGTCCAAAGCCGCCATCGCATCCGTTGCCAGCAGGGGAGTCGGCCCGACGGAAAACACTGCCAACCGGTGTCCCGCTGACCGTTTGACTAGGCACATTCCCGCCAGCGCATAATCGCCGGACCGGCGCGCGACCTCTTCGAGAACCTGCACCTCGCCCGTTTCCGCCTTGGGGATGGTGACGGCGGTCAGGATCTCATCCTCTGCCAGGGCCGTCGTGAACACGTCCTGGAAAAAGTCCTCTGCCGCGATCTCGCGCGTTCCCTCCGGGCCTTCGGCGTGCAGCGTGGCGCCCAGCGCAAGGATGCAGGCGGGGAACTCGGCCGCGGGATCGGCGTGGGCCAAGGCCCCGCCGATGGTGCCCCGGTTGCGGATGGCCGCATGGGCGATGTGATCGACAGCGGCGGACAACAGGGGAGCATGCGCCCGGACCAGCGGATCGGCCCCGACATCCGCATGGCGCGTCAGGGCACCGATGCGCAGCACAGCGCCTTCGTCGGTGACGCCGGCCAGCCCGTCTATGCGCGAGATATCGACCAGCATGTCCCCCTCGGACAGGCGCATGTTCATCGCGGCCACCAGGCTTTGTCCACCCGCCAGGATCCGGCCCATGCCGTCCGACGCGGCCAGCAGGTCAAGCGCGTGCCGCACGTCCCTGGCCCGGGCATATCCGCCCGCCGATGCCTTCATGGCGATCTCCTCCCATCTGGTCCTTGCGTCTCTCCCTGACGCAATTGAGCAGTTGCTCACTTTTGTTGATCGCATGATCTATAAAAAGATGAACAGTTCAAGTAAAAACTGCTAAACGGGGTCACAGAGGCAAAACGATGGACGGTCGGTTGGACAGCGAAAACGCAGAATCCGAGACAGGAACGGCGCGCCGGCGCCTGCCCCCGAAAGAGCGCCGCGCGCAGATCGTGAACGAGGCTGTGCGCTTCTTTGCGGAGGTCGGGCTGGAGGGGAACACGCGCCAGTTGGCCAAGCGGCTGGGCGTCACGCAATCCCTTCTTTTCAACTACTTCGCGACCAAGGACGAGCTGCTGGAAGCGGTCTATGAAAAGGTCTACCTGGATCGTCTGTCCCCGGATTGGCCCGACCGCCTGACAGACCGCACCGTCCCCCTGCGTGCCCGGCTGCTGGCCTTCTACACCGAGTACAGCGGGCTGATCTTCGAGCGGGACTGGATGCGGATCTTCATGTCCTCGGGCCTGGCGGGCGCGGTTCTGAACCGCCGCTACCTGATGCACCTCGGCGATGTGATTCTCCGCCCCGTGCTGGCCGAAACAGAGGCCCTGGCACAAGGTGACACCCGGCCTACGATGGAAGATATCTGGAACCTGCACGGCGGGATCGTCTACATCGGCATCCGCACGCATATCTACGGCATGCCCGGCCCCGACGATCCGGAAACCGTGATCGCGCAATCCATCGACAAGTACCTGCTGTATTTCGGAATCGGGCCAGAGGACTGAGGCGCCGCGTCACCCCTGCGATAGGTCGACCCTGCGTTCGCGCCAGATCACATAGAGGCCGCTGGCGATGATCACGCCCGCACCGTAGAACGCTGCGCGGTCAGGCACCTCGGCCCAGATCAGCCAGCCAAAGGCGGTGGCCCAGACAATCGCGGTGTAGTCCATCGGGGCGACAATCGCGGCCGGGGCCAGGCGAAAGGCCTGTGTCATCATCGTCATGCCCGCCGTGCCGAACAGGGCAATCGCCGCAAAGTACCACAGGTCGCCCGGCTGAACCGGCACCCAGACAAAGGGCACGATGAAAGCGCTCAGAAAGGCGCTGGCCCCGGTCAGGTACAGCAGCATTGTCCAGACGCTTTCCCTTGCATCGACCCAACGCGCGCTGAGCATCAGCAAGGCGTAGAGAAAGGCAGTCAGCACCGGCAACATGGACGCAGGCTGAAACGCCGAGGCCCCGGGGCGGATAACGATCAGCACCCCGACAAACCCGACGCAGACCGCCAACCAGCGCCTGGGCCCGACCCGCTCTTTCAGGAAGGCCGCCGAGATGGCGGTGATGAACAGCGGCGCGACAAAGATCAGCGCCGTGGCCTCTGCCAGGTCGAGATAGATGAAACTGGTGAAGAACAGGAGTGTCGCGCCAATCCAGAGCACGCCCCGCACCAGGTGCGCCGCCGGCCGCCCCGAACGCAAGGCCCCTGCGCCCCCCATCTTCAGGGTCAGCAGAATGGCAAAGGGCAAGGCGATCACGTTGCGCAGGAACAGGATTTGCAGGGGCGAATAGTCCGAAACAAGGAACTTGGCGAGCGCGTCATTGGCGCTGAGACTTGCGACGCCCACGCACATCAGCACGATCCCGGCCGTGGGGTTGCCCTCTGTTCTCGTGACGACGCCCTGCATGAAAACCTCCTCACTTTCCACATTCACCAGTCACGTCACGTCTCCGTCACGCTGGCCCCGGCAGGCTAGGCAAGATCAAGATTTCTGTAAAATATATAGAAAATGACCTACTAATTCGCGCAGCATATCAGAAGGGTGGTGGAATGGACCTTCGGCAAATCAGGCAATTCATCGCGGTCGCCGAGGAATTGCACTTTGGACGGGCCGCGCAACGGCTCAACATGACACAACCGCCACTCAGCATGTCGATACGCGCGCTTGAGGAGTCCCTGGGCGTTCAGCTGTTCAACCGCACGCGCAAGAGCGTGGCCCTGACCCCTGCCGGGACGATCTGGCTGGGCCATGCGCGCCAGGTCCTGGCAGAGGCAGAGCGGCTGCCGGCCATTGCCCGGCGTGCCGCACGGGGAGAATTGGGAGAGCTGCGGCTCGCCTTTGTCAGCATCGCCAGCTACGGCCTGCTGCCGAACCTGGTGCGCCGCTTTCGCGATGCCTTTCCCGACGTTCGGGTCGACCTGCGCGAGGCCACCAGCGACATGCAGTTCGAGGCGCTGGCACACGGCGACATCGACGCGGGCATCATCATCCGGCCCGGCGAGGCCTTCCGGCCCTCGCTGTCCCATCACCCCCTGCCCAGCGAACCTCTGATTGCCGTGGTCCCGGACCGCTGGGCCCCACCGGACGCGATTGCCGCCGGTTCCATCAGCTTCGACCGGATCGCCGATGCACCGCTGATCTTCTTTCCCCGCCATGTGGCACCCGCCTATCACGACGCGGTGGCAGATCACTACGCCGCACACGGGAGAGCGCTGCGGATTCACCAGAAAGCGATCCAGATGCAGACCATCATCGGTCTTGTTGCCGCCGGATTGGGGGTTTCCCTCGTCCCGCGCTCGATGACCGAGATGTCCCGCAAGGGCGCGCATTACCTGAATCTGGAGGGGACCCCGCCCCGAATCGAGGTCTGCATGATCTGGAAAGACGGCCATGATCAGCCTGTGCTCAATTCTTTCCTGAGCCTTCTGGACAGTCCGGATCACTGACGGCCAGCGTCGCCAAATGCCTGCCACAGGGCCAGAAACCAGCCTGTTCAGGGCCGCGACAGGAGCCAAACCAAAGCCGGTTTACAAAAATGATAAAATAATACTTAATAATCTCGTGGCGGTCATGGACCGCACAGAATGGGAGGACATCATGAAACTCAGACAGACCCTTCTTGCGGGGGCGATCGCCTTTGCGCCGGTCACCGCATTCGCCGCTGATCTTACCATTGGCTTTTCGCAGATCGGCTCGGAATCCGGCTGGCGCGCCGCGGAAACAACCGTGACCAAGCAGGAGGCCGCGGACCGCGGCATCAACCTGAAATTCGCGGACGCCCAGCAGAAGCAGGAAAACCAGATCAAGGCGATCCGCAGCTTTGTCGCCCAGGGCGTCGACGCGATCCTGCTGGCCCCCGTGGTCGCCACCGGCTGGGACGAAGTGCTGGAAGAGGCCAAGGACGCGGATATTCCCGTCGTCCTGCTGGACCGCACGGTTGACGCCCCCGACGACCTTTACCTGACCGCCGTGACCTCTGACCTGGTGCACGAAGGCCGCGTTGCCGGTCAATGGCTGGTCGACGAGATGGACGGCGCCGACTGCCGCATCGTCGAGCTGCAGGGCACCACCGGGTCGTCGCCCGCCATCGACCGCAAGACCGGCTTTGAAGAGGCCATCGCCGGACACGACAACCTGGAAATCGTGCGCTCGCAGACCGGCGATTTCACCCGGTCCAAGGGCAAGGTCGTGATGGAAAGCTTTCTCAAGGCCGAGGGCGGCGAGAACATCTGCGCGCTGTATGCCCACAACGACGACATGGCCGTCGGCGCGATCCAGGCGATCAAGGACGCGGGCCTGAACCCGGGTGACGACATCCTGATCGTCGCCATCGACGCGGTTCCGGACGCGCACCTGGCCATTGCCAACGGCGACATGAACGCCACGATCGAGCTGACGCCGAACATGGCCGGCCCCGCACTGGACGCGCTCGAGGCCTACCTGGCTGACGGCACCACGCCGCCGAAGTGGATCCAGACAGAGTCCAAGCTGTTCACTGCCGCCGACGACAACCAGGCGATCTACGAGCAGAAGAAAGACCTGGGCTACTGAGCCATCGGTCACACAGGGCCGGGCGTTCCTGACGTCCGGCCCCTGATTTTCGACCAGGCCGGGACGCGGGCTTGCAATGCCGCTCTTCGCCGACAAGAGTCAGCCATGACACATGACACGGGCCCTGTGCTGCACGCCAAGGGCATTTCCAAGTTTTTCCCCGGCACCATCGCCCTGGACGAGGTGGACCTGCGGCTGGAACCCGGCGAGGTGCACGCCCTGCTGGGCGAGAACGGCGCCGGAAAATCCACCCTCATCAAGTGCCTGACCGGCGCCTACCAGCGCGACGGCGGCAGCATCCACCTGGACGGGCAAGAGGTTTCGCCTCAGTCCACCGCCGACAGCCAGCGGCTGGGCATCGGCACGGTCTACCAGGAGGTGAACCTGTTGCCGAACCTGACGGTGGCCGAAAACCTTTACCTGGGCCGACAGCCGATGCGCTGGGGCCTGATGGCGCGGCGCCGGATGAACGCGATGGCGCGCGAGACACTGGCGGGCTACGGGCTGGACATCGACCCGGCGGAACCGCTGACCGCCTATTCAGTGGCGATCCAGCAGGTTGTCGCCATCGCCCGCGCGGTCGAGATGTCGGGCAAGGTCCTGATCCTCGACGAACCGACCGCCAGCCTTGACCGGGATGAGGTGCAACTGCTGTTTTCGGTGATCCGGCAGTTGCGGGAACGCGGTCTGGCCGTGGTCTTCATCACCCATTTCCTCGACCAGGTCTTTGAGATTTCCGACCGCGCCACGATCCTGCGCAACGGTCGCGTGGTCGGCACGCGGGTGCTGGCGGACGTGTCGCAAAAGGACGTTGTCACGCTGATGCTGGGCCGCCAGTTGGAGGCCCAGGTGCATGAGCGCAAGCCGGCCAAGGCGGGTGACACGCTGATCGAGGTCGACGGTCTTGGCAAACGCGGGATGCTGGAGCCGCTGTCTCTGGCCCTGCGCGAAGGCGAGGTCGTGGGCCTTGCCGGGCTTCTGGGATCTGGCCGCACGGAAACCGCCAACCTGATGTTCGGCGCCGTCCCTGCCGATCAGGGCCAGATGTTGCTGCGTGGCAAGGAAATCTCTGTCTCGACCCCGCGCGAGGCGGTGAAGCACCGCTTTGCCCTCTGCCCCGAGGACCGCAAGACAGAAGGCATCGTCGGCGACCTTTCGGTGCGCGACAACATCATCCTCGCCCGGCAGGCCAGCCAGGGCTGGATGCGCCCGATCCCCCGCGCCGAGGTCAACGCGATCGCCGAGCGGTACGTCAAGGCGCTGGACATCCGGCTGGCCAGCCTCGACATGCCGATCCGGCTGTTGTCCGGTGGCAACCAGCAAAAGGCGCTGCTGGCGCGCTGGCTGGCGACGAACCCGGATTTCCTGATCCTCGATGAACCCACGCGCGGCATCGACGTGGGCGCCCATGCCGAGATCATCGCCCTGATCGAACAGCTGCGCGCGGACGGCATGGCGCTGCTGGTCGCCTCTTCCGAACTGGAGGAACTGGTGGCCTATTCCACGCGCGTCATCGTCCTGCGCGACCGCAAGCAGGTGCGCGAACTGGCAGGCGCCGAGATCACGCCGGAAAACATCGTCCACGCCATTGCCGAGCACGACGCCCCGACCGAGGAGGTCGCCCAATGATCGGCCCCAAGCATTCCACCTTCAAACGCATCCTGCCGCAACTGTTGATCCTCGCCGCGGCGCTGGCGATCAACCTCGTCGTCTTTCCCGATTTCTTCGACATCGACTTTCGCAACGGGCGGCTCTTTGGCAACCTGATCGACGTGCTGAACCGCGCGGCCCCAGTGGCGATCCTTTGTGTCGGCATGACGCTGGTCATTGCCACTCGCGGCATCGACCTGTCTGTGGGCGCGGTCATGGCCATCGCTGGGGCCACCTCGGCGGCGGTGGTGGTCGAGGGGCACGGCTGGGTCACGGCGCTTCTGGCCGGCCTTGGCGCCGGGGCGCTCTGCGGGCTCTGGAACGGTATCCTTGTCGCCGTGCTCAAGATCCAGCCTATTGTTGCCACGCTGGTGCTGATGGTGGCCGGGCGCGGGGTTGCGCAGCTGATCACCGAGGGCAAGATCCTGACCTTCTCGAACGAGGGGCTGATCCACCTTGGCGCTGGCGTTGTCGCCGGTGTGCCAACGCCGATCCTGGTCTGGATGGCCTTGGGCGCGCTGGTGATCTTCGTCGTCCGCCGGACCGCGCTGGGGATGCTGATCGAGGCCATCGGCATCAACGAACGCTCGTCTCGGCTGGCGGGGATCAACAGCCGGGTGCTGTTGATCAGCGTCTACCTCGTCTCGGGCCTTTGTGCCGCGCTGGCAGGGGTGATCGTGGCCGCCGACATCAAGGGCGCCGATGCGAACAACGCCGGGCTCTGGCTGGAACTGGACGCGATCCTTGCGGTCGTGATCGGGGGCAACTCGCTGCTTGGCGGGCGCTTTTCCATCCTCGCCTCGCTGATCGGCGCGCTGATCATCCAGTCGGTCAACTCTGTGATCCTGCTGTCCGGCATGCCGCCCGAGTTCAACCTGGTCATCAAGGCCCTGCTGATCCTGGCGATCCTCGTGATCCAGAGTCCACGCATCAGCACCCTGGTCTACATGTTGCGCGCCTCGGGGCCGCAGCCGCAACCCGACACGGCCCCCTTGCCCAAGACGCAGAAGGAAGAGGCGCAATGATCCGCTCCACCCACCTGCCGCTGCTGGTCACGCTGGCGACCTTCGTGCTGGCCTATGCGCTTTGCGCCTCTGCCTACCCGTCGATGCTGTCGACGCGGGTCGTGGCGAACCTGCTGACCGACAACGCCTTTCTGGGGATTGCCGCGGTCGGCATGACATTCGTCATCCTCTCGGGCGGCATCGACCTGTCGATCGGGTCGGTCATCGCCTTCACCGGGGTTTTCCTGGCCGTCGTGCTGCGCGATACCTCGATGCATCCGCTGCTGGCCTTCGCGCTGGCGCTGATGATCACCACCGCCTTTGGCGCCGCGATGGGCGCGCTGATCCACTACCTTGAAATGCCGCCCTTCATCGTCACCCTTGCGGGCATGTTCCTGGCGCGCGGCGCGGCCTATGTCCTGTCGACCGAGAGCGTGCCGATCACGCATGAATTCTACGATGTCCTGCAGGGGCTCTACTGGAAGGATCCCTCGGGCGGGCGGTTCCGGCTGATCGGCGGGATCATGGTGCTGACCTTCCTCGTCGGCATCCTGGTGGCGCACCGCACGCGGTTCGGACAGAATGTCTACGCCCTTGGCGGCGGCGGTCAGACCGCCAAGCTGATGGGCCTGCCGCTGGCCTCGACCACCATCGGGATCTATGCAATTTCCGGCGGGCTGGCCGGGCTCTCGGGCATCGTCTTTTCGCTCTACACTTCGGCGGGCTATTCGCTGGCCACCGTGGGTGTCGAACTGGACGCCATCGCGGCCGTGGTCATCGGGGGCACCTTGCTGACGGGCGGCTACGGCTATGTCGCGGGCACCTTTTTCGGCATATTGATCATGGGACTGATACAGACCTACATCGTCTTTGACGGGACTTTGTCCAGCTGGTGGACCAAGATCGTCATCGGGGGGCTGCTCTTTGCCTTCATCGTGCTGCAGAAAGGGCTGACTTGGGCGACGCAGGCAAGACGACGAACAACGACTGGCTCCGCCGCTCACTCATGACGCTTGTCCACGGCGGGGCCGACCGCGCGAGCAATCACACGAGCTTCGTGGTCGACCAGCTGGGGCTTGCCATCGTTGCCGGGGAATACCCGCCCGATACGATGATCCCGCTGGACCCGGACCTGTGCGAGATGTTCGGCGTGTCCCGGACCGTGGTCCGCGAGGCCAAGAAAACCCTGATCGCCAAGGGGCTGATCCAGTCCAAGGCCAAGGTCGGCACCCAGGTGCGCCCGGCGGATGGCTGGAACATGTTCGACCAGGACGTGATGCGCTGGCATGCCTCGGTCAAGAACCCGACGCGCTATTACGAGGAACTGTTCGAGATCCGGATGATCTTTGAACCCGCCGCCGCCGCGCAGGCCGCCGGGCGGGTCAACCAGATCGACTGCGACGGTCTCTTTTCGCTCTGCGACGCGCTGGAAAAGGCCGAAAGCCGGGCGGATTTCGCCCTGGCGGACTACGAGTTCCACAAGCAGGTGCTACGCCTCTCGGGAAACCGGTTCTTGCAGTCTCTGGGCGACCTCGTGCAGACCGCGCTTTATTCCCTGTTCATGTCCGAAAGCGTCGCCACCTTTCCCGAGCGGCGCAAGACTGTCGTCGACCGGCACCGCACCGTCGCGGCGGCCATTGCCTCCGGCGCACCAATCGAGGCACAGGAGGCCATGCGCCGGGTCATCAACGACGGCTATCGCAACGCCTTGTCCGACAAGGCGGCGCCCGCGTCGTAGCCCGCGCCCTAGGCCCCGCCCGGCTTGCGGAACAGCCGTGTCTGCTCGAACAACCTGTCCAGACGTTCGTACCTGTCCTTGGTGTTCGGCCAAGCCTCTTCCTGGGTTGCGGAAATCAGCGCCTCCAGCAGCATCAGCGTCGAGACATTGGAGTCCCAGGCCGAGGGGATTTCCACCCAGCAGTTGAAACTATGCGTCGCGATCTCGGCCACCGGGCTGGACCATTGATCGGTGATCAGCACCACCGCGACGCCGCGGTCCCGCGCCAGTTCCGCCAAGCGCAACAGGTTGGACTCGTATCGCCGGATGTCGAACATCAGCAGCGTATCGCCCTTTTCCATGTCCAGCAGGTAATGCGGCCAGGTTGCCGAGGACGACGTCAGGTGGATGACCCGGGGCCGCACCGCCTGCAGGTGGGTAAAGGCGTAATCCGCCAGCGCATGGGTGATCCGCCCGCCGACGATGAACAGCGTATGATCCGTGTCCGCCAGCAGGTGCGCCGCAGCATCGAAGGCCTCGCTTGGCACGTTGCTGAAGGTGGTCTGGATGTTCTGCGTGACCGCCTTGGCAAAGCGGTTCAACAGGTGCGACTCGGGTGCCTCTGTCGCCCAGTTCGCGCGCCGCTCTGTCGGGCCGGAGACCTTGGCCTGCAATTCCTTCAGCAGCGCCTTGTGGAACTGCGGAAATCCCTTGAACCCCAGTTTCTGTACCATCCGCGCGATCGTGGGCGTCGACACCCCGGTCTGCCCCGCAACGATGGTGATCGAGGCAAGCCCCGCCGCCGGGTAGTTTTCCAGAAGGGCATTGGCAAACTTGCGCTCTGACTGCGTCAGGTCCGAATAGTGCTGCCGGATCAATTCCCGGACGGTCGAACTGGGCTGTGTCACGGCTCACTTCCTTGCATCGTCAACGCTGCTTTTTGGGCGAAACCCGTCTCGATGCGTGTCAACCGCATGAATCTGCCCGCCGCCTTGTGAAGAAATATTGACACAACCTGCGTCGATGTGGAAAATTTTTTTCAGAACGGGGAGACGTGAATGTCGGAAAGCGACCACGGCGGCAGCGAAACCGCCGTCAGCGTGATCAATGCCGAAGGCACGGGCGCCGCCCTGCTGCTGTGTGAGCACGCGTCGGCCTATATACCCGGGCGCTACGGCGATCTCGGGCTGCGCCCCGAGTGGCGGCAAAGCCATGCCGCCTGGGACCCGGGGGCGCTGGCGCTGGCACGCATGTTGTCGACGGAGCTTGATTCGCCCCTGGTGGCCGGACGCGTGTCGCGGCTGGTCTATGACATCAACCGCCCGCCAGAGGCCGAGGCCGCAATGCCCGTACGTTCGGAAGTGGTGGAGATCCCCGGCAACGCAAAC
Source organism: Antarctobacter albus (assembly GCF_900101505.1). GTDB lineage: Bacteria > Pseudomonadota > Alphaproteobacteria > Rhodobacterales > Rhodobacteraceae > Antarctobacter > Antarctobacter albus. The sequence continues at coordinate 253,235 of NZ_FMZI01000007.1, read as the reverse complement.
CTGACGCCGGCGCAAAGGGCAGAACGGGTCGAGACCGTCTATCGCCCCTTCTGCGAGGCCGTCGACAGGCTGCTTGCCGACAGGCCCAGGGCCATCGTCACCGTGCACAGCTTTACCCCGGTCTACCACGGCGAGACCCGCAGCACCGAAATCGGCATCCTGCACGACAGCGACAGCCGGCTGGCCGACGTGATGTTGGCCCAGCCCGCCGAAGACGGCCGGCAGGTCGACCGCAACAAGCCCTACGGCCCCGGGGACGGCGTCACGCATTCGTTGAAACTCCACGGCATCTCGCGCGGATTGCCCAACGTGATGATCGAGGTCCGCAACGACCTGCTGACCACGCTGGAGGACGTGCAGGCCATCGCCATCGAACTGCTGGCAATGCTGCGTCCTGCGCTGGCCGCCATTCCCGCGGAGGTGACGGATGCCTAGGATCATCACCGGGTTCGTGCATGGCGTCGACGCGATGAACCGCTTCATCGGGCGCATCGCCATGTACCTGATCTTTGTGCTGGTGGGCGTGCTGCTGTGGTCCTCGGTGTCAAAGGTGGCCTTCCTGCCCTCGCTCTGGACGCTGGAGACCGCGCAATTCGTCATGGTGGCCTATTACATCCTCGGTGGCCCCTACTCGATCCAGCTGGGCTCGAACGTGCGGATGGACCTGTTCTATGGCGGCTGGTCGGTCAAGACCAAGGCCTGGGTCGACGCCTTCACCGTCTTCTTCCTGATGTTCTACCTCGTCGTCCTGCTCTACGGCGCGCTTGGCTCGCTCGCCTATGCGATGGGCTATTTCGGGATGCAGCCGCTGGAATATTTCGCCGAGTTCTTCGGCGCGCTTTTCACCGGCGGCTTCGAGGCGGCGGGCGAGAAACTTGGCTATCTCGAACGGTCCTCGACCGCATGGCGGCCCTTCCTCTGGCCGGTCAAGCTGGTGCTGGCCTTCGGCATTTTCCTGATGCTGCTGCAAACCCTCGCCGAGTTGTTCCGTGACATCGGCCGCATCCGCGGGGTGGAGATCTGATGTCCTATGAAATGATCGCCATCCTCATGTTCTCGGGCATGATGTTGATGCTGCTGACCGGGCAGCGCGTGTTCGGCGCCATCGGCTTTGTCGGCGCGCTGGCCGGGCTGCTGCTTTGGGGGACAGGGGGCGTCGACGTCCCCTTTGCCGCAGCCATGAAGCTGATGAAATGGTATCCGCTGCTGACGCTGCCGATGTTCATCTTCATGGGCTACGTCCTGTCGGAATCGAAGATCGCAGACGATCTCTACCGGATGTTCCATGTCTGGATGGGGCCCGTGCGCGGCGGCCTGGCCATCGGAACCATCGGGTTGATGGTGCTGATTTCCGCCATGAACGGGCTGAGCGTGGCTGGCATGGCCATCGGGGCGACCATCGCCCTGCCGGAACTGCTGCGCCGGGGCTATGACAAGATCATGGTCACGGGTGTGATCCAGGCGGGCTCGTCGCTGGGCATCCTCGTGCCGCCCTCCGTGGTGCTGGTCCTGTACGCCATGATCGCGCGGCAGCCCGTGGGACAGTTGTGGCTGGCAGGTGTGATCCCCGGCCTGATGATGGCCACGATGTTCATCATCTACATCTACATCCGCTGCCGGGTGCAGCCCGAGCTTGGCCCGCCCCTGCCCGCGGAGGAACGCAATGTCAGCCGGGCCGAGAAACTGCGCCTGCTGCGCGCGGGCATCCTGCCGCTTGTGATCTTTGCCGTGATGATGGTGCCTTTCGTCAAGGGCTGGACCAGCCTGGTCGAAAGCTCTGCCATCGGCGCGATGGCGGCTTTCGTCGCGGCGATCCTGAAGGGCCGCATGACCCGCGAGGTCTTCGAGACCTCGGTGCGCCAGACGCTGGCCATTTCCTGCATGTTCATGTGGATCATCCTGGCCGCCCTGGGCTTTGGCGCGATCTTCGACGGGCTGGGAGCCGTGCGGGCCATCGAGTCGCTGTTCACCGAGCAGCTGGGGCTCAGCCCCTGGATGATCCTGATCCTGATGCAGCTGTCCTTCATCATCATGGGCACCTTCCTGGATGACACCGCCATGCTTGTCATCGTCGCACCGCTGTACGTGCCGCTGGTGGGCGCGCTGGGGTTCGACCTGATCTGGTATGGTGTGCTGTACACGATCACCACGCAGATCGCCTACATGACCCCGCCCTTCGGCTATAACCTCTTCCTGATGCGCGCGATGGCGCCTCCGGAAATCGGCCTCAGGGACATCTACCGCTCGATCATCCCCTTTGCGCTGGTGATGGTTCTGGCCCTGTCGCTGGTCATGATCTTCCCGCAGATCGCGCTTTGGCTGCCGGACCTCGTTTACGGAAAATAACCCCTCAGAAGCCTCGAAAAGAGGACAGATTTTCAACAAGGAGAACGGATATGACGACTTCGAGAAGAAAGTTTCTGAAAACCGCCGGTGTGGGCGTTGCCGCCGCACCCTTGGCCGCTCCGGCCCTGGCGCAGTCCACCATCACCTGGCGGATGCAGACCTACGCGGGCGCCGCGCTTGCGGAACACGTCGTGAAACCGGCCATCGACCGTTTCAACGCCATCGCCGGCGACCGGATGCAGATCGAGCTGTTCTACGCCGACCAACTGGTGCCCACGGGTGAGCTGTTCCGCGCCATGCAGCGGGGCACCATCGACGCAGTGCAATCGGATGACGACTCGATGGCCTCGCCGACAGAGGTAACGGTCTTCGGTGGTTATTTCCCCTTCGCCTCGCGCTATTCGCTCGACGTGCCGGTGCTGTTCAACCAGTACGGCCTGAACGAGATCTGGGCCGAGGAATACGCCAAGGTCGGGGTCAAGCACATCAGCGCGGGCAGCTGGGACCCTTGCCACTTCGCCACCAAGGACCCGATCAACAGCCTGGCCGACCTGCAGGGCAAGCGCGTCTTTACCTTCCCCACCGCGGGCCGCTTCCTCAGCCAGTTCGGCGTCGTGCCCGTCACCCTGCCCTGGGAGGACATCGAGGTCGCCGTGCAGACCGGCGAGCTGGACGGCATCGCATGGTCGGGCATCACCGAGGACTACACGGTGGGTTGGGCTGACGTGACCAACTACTTCCTGACCAACAACATTTCCGGCGCCTGGATCGGGCATTTCTTTGCCAACATGGGCCGCTGGGAAGAGTTGCCCGAGGATCTGAAACTGCTGCTGGCCACCTGCATGGAGCAGTCGCACTACTACCGCCAGTGGTGGTACTGGGGCGGCGAGGCGCGACTGCGCGTCAACGGCGAGAAAATGCAGCTGACCTCGATCCCCGATGCCGAATGGGACACGGTCGAAGAGGCCGCGCGCACCTTCTGGGACGAGATCGCGGCAGAGTCCGAGACCAAGGCCAAGGTCGTCGAGATCTTCAAGCAGTACAACGCGGACATGGCCAAGGCCGGCCGCCCCTACCGTTACGGCTGATCGCCGTCCTCCCCGGGCCGAGCCGGGGACATTGCCAAAGCCCCGGCGCCAACCTGCGCCGGGGTCACCCCTTTGAGAGACAACAAAAGGACTGCCCGATGCCCGGCCCCATGACATTCGATGACCTCAAGGCGCAGGTCTCCTCCGGCGAGGTGGACACCGTCCTGGCCTGCATCGTGGACATGCAGGGCCGCCTGATGGGCAAACGGTTTCACGCCGCCCATTTCGTCAACAGCGCCTGGGAAGAAACCCACTGCTGCAACTACCTGCTGGCGACAGACCTGATGATGGCAACCCCCGAGGGCTATGCCGCCACCTCCTGGGAAAAGGGCTATGGCGACTACGTGATGAAGCCGGACCTGGGCACCCTGCGCCCGATGCCCTGGCTCGAAGGCACGGTCATGGTGCTTTGCGACGTGCTGGACCACCACACACATGAGGACGTGCCGCATTCGCCCCGTGCCATGCTGAAAAAGATGGTCGCCCGCGCCGAAGCGATGGGATTCACCCCGATGATGGCGACGGAACTGGAGTTCTTTCTCTTCGAGAAGAGCTTTGACGAGATCCGCAAATCCGGGTTCCGCGAGCTGGCGACGCTGTCGGGCTACAACGAGGATTACAACATCCAGCTGACCAGCCGCGAAGAGCATGTGATGCGCCCGGTGCGCAACCATCTCTACGCCGCCGGCCTGCCGATCGAGAATTCCAAGGGCGAGGCGGAGACCGGGCAGGAAGAGCTGAACATCAAGTACGCCCCCGCCCTCGACACCGCCGAGTACCACACGATTGCCAAGCACGCGGTCAAGGAGATCGCCCACCAGCAGGGCCACGCCGCCAGCTTCCTGCCGAAATGGCACCAGGACAAGGTCGGCTCGTCCAGCCATGTGCACCAGTCGCTGTGGAAAGATGGCAAGCCCGTCTTCTTTGACGAGGAGGACGCCCTGGGCATGTCGGCACTGATGAAGACCTATGTCGCGGGATTGCTGAAATACGCGCCGGACTACATGGTTTTCCTCGCCCCCTACATCAACAGCTACAAACGCTTCCAAGTCGGCACCTTTGCCCCCACGCGCATCATCTGGTCCATCGACAACCGCACCGCCGGGTTCCGCCTCTGCGGCGACGGGTCCAAGGCGGTGCGCATCGAATGCCGGGTCGGCGGGTCGGACATGAACCCCTATCTGGCGATGGCGGCCATGCTGGCGGCGGGCCTCAAGGGCATCGAAGAGGGGCTGGAACTGGCCCCGGCCTTTTCCGGCGACGCCTACGCGGGCGACGCGCAGGAACTGCCGACCACCCTGCCCGCCGCGCGGGAGGCGCTGATGCAATCCGACCTGCTGCGCGAGGCCTTTGGCGAAGAGGTCGTGGCCCACTACGCCCGCGCGGCAGAGGTGGAAATCGAGGACTTCAACCGCGTCGTGACCGACTACGAGATCGCGCGCGGGTTCGAGCTTGCCTAGGGGCCGACCGGCCCGATCCATAGAGGACAGAATGAGCAATACTTTGAAATGCATCTCCCCCATCGACGGCTCGGTCTTTGCCGAACGCCCCACGCTGTCGCTGGACGAGGCGAAGACCGCCGCCGCCAGGGGCCGTGCCGCGCAGGCGGCCTGGGCCGCCCGCCCCTTGCAGGAACGGGTGGACCTGGTCATGGCCGGTGTCGCCGCCGTGGGCGCAATGAACGACGAGATCGTGCCGGAACTGGCGCATATGATGGGCCGCCCGGTGCGCTTTGGCGGCGAATTCGGCGGCTTCAACGAACGCGCATCCTACATGGCAGGGATCGCGGAAACCGCTCTGGCCCCGATCCAGGTCGGCGAGGACGCGACGTTCAAGCGCTACATCAAGCGCGTGCCGCTGGGTCTGGTGCTGGTCGTGGCGCCCTGGAACTATCCCTACATGACCGCCATCAACACGGTGGCCCCGGCGCTGATCGCGGGCAACACGGTGATGCTGAAACATGCCACGCAGACCCTGCTGGTGGGCGAACGCATGGCCCGGGCCTTCCACGAGGCGGGCGTGCCCGAGGACGTGTTCCAGAACGTCTTTCTGAGCCACGACACGACCTCTGACCTGATCGCCGCCAAGGCATTTGACTTCGTGAACTTCACCGGCTCTGTCGGTGGCGGCAAGGCGATGGAGCGCGCGGCGGCGGGCACCTTCACCGGCATCGGGCTGGAACTGGGCGGCAAGGACCCGGGCTATGTCATGGAGGACGCCGACGTGGATGCGGCCGTCGACACGCTGATCGACGGCGCGATGTTCAATTCCGGCCAGTGCTGCTGCGGGATCGAACGGATCTACGTGCATGAATCGCTCTACGACAGCTTCCTTGAAAAGGCGCTGACCGTGGTCCGGGGCTACAAGCTGGGCAACCCGCTGGAGGCGGAGACGACCATCGGTCCGATGGCCAACGCCCGTTTCGCCGCCGAGGTCCGCGCCCAGATCAGCGAGGCCGTCGAGGCCGGCGCCACCGCCCATATCGACACTTTCCCCGAGGATGACGGCGGCACCTATCTGACGCCGCAGATCCTGACCGATGTGACCCACGACATGCGCGTGATGCGCGACGAGAGCTTTGGCCCCGTGGTGGGCATCATGAAGGTCAAGGACGATGAAGAGGCCATCGCCCTGATGAACGACAGCGATTTCGGCCTGACCGCCTCGCTCTGGACCAATGACCTGGCGCGCGCGGAACGGGTCGGTGACCGGATCGAGACGGGCACCGTTTTCATGAACCGGGCCGACTACCTCGACCCTGGCCTGTGCTGGACCGGCTGCAAGCAGACCGGGCGCGGCGGCGGCCTGTCGATCATCGGCTATCACAACCTCACACGCCCCAAATCCTATCACTTGAAGAAGGTGACGAAATGAGCCTGACCGGAAACTGGTCCTACCCCACCGCCATCAAGTTCGGCGCGGGCCGCATCTCTGAACTTCCGGGTGCCTGCGCGCAGGCGGGCATCTCTCGCCCGCTGCTGGTCACGGATCGCGGACTGGCCGACCTGCCGATCACGTCGCAGACATTGGACGTGCTGGAACAGGCGGGCCTTGGCCGCGCGCTGTTCGCCGATGTGGACCCGAACCCCAACGAAAAGAACCTCGCCGCCGGGGTGAAGGCCTATAACGACGGCGGCCACGACGGCGTGATCGCCTTTGGCGGCGGTTCCGGCCTGGACCTGGGCAAGATGGTCGCCTTCATGGCCGGTCAGACGCGCCCGGTCTGGGATTTCGAGGACATCGGCGACTGGTGGACCCGTGCGGATGCGGATGTGATCGCCCCCATCGTCGCCGTGCCGACCACCGCCGGGACGGGCTCGGAGGTGGGGCGCGCCAGCGTCATCACCAATTCCGACACACATGAAAAGAAGATCATCTTTCACCCCAAGGTTTTGCCGCAGGTCGTGATATGCGACCCGGAACTGACTGTGGGGATGCCGGGCTTTATCACCGCGGGCACCGGCCTTGATGCCTTTGCCCATTGTGTCGAGGCCTATAGCAGCCCGCATTACCACCCGATGAGCCAAGGCATCGCGCTGGAAGGCATGCGGCTGGTCAAGGAGTACCTGCCCCGCGCCTTTGCCAACGGCCAGGACATCGAGGCCCGCGCCCAGATGATGAGCGCCGCCATGATGGGGGCAACCGCCTTTCAGAAGGGCCTTGGCGCGATCCATGCCATGAGCCATCCCATCGGCGCGCATTTCAACACCCACCACGGCACGACCAACGCGGTCTGCATGCCGACGGTGCTGGCCTTCAACGCGGACGCCATCCGCGACCGTTTCGACACGGCGGCGGCCTACCTGGGGATCGACGGCGGCTTTGACGGGTTCCGCGCCTTCGTGCAGGATCTCAACGACAGCCTGAATATCCCGCGCGCCCTGTCCGATCTGGGCGTGACCGCAGAGGCGATCCCGACGCTGGTCAAGGGCGCGATCATCGACCCGTCTTGCGGCGGCAACCCGATCGAACTGACCGAGCAGAACCTGACAGCGCTGTTCAAGGCTGCGCTCTGCCCCCTGTCCCGGCGGGATTTCCGCCGGGGCAACCTTCTGGAATCACGCTGATTTCATGTAAACGTCAAACAAGAGGCCCATAAGGCTCAAATCGTCCCGGGCACACCCTGCCCTTTTTTCGGCAGAGCCCGGGACAGAACCACGACCCGACAGAGGAGAGACCCATGTCCAGAACCATCCTTTTGACCACCACATTGATCGCGGGGATGGCCACCACGGCCTCCGCCGACACCCTGCGCCTGCTGACCTGGGGCGGCTACGCGCCCGATGAGGTCATCGAACTGTTCGAGCAGAAGACCGGCCACACCGTCGAAGTGACCAAGTCCAACAACGAGGAAATGATCGCCAAGCTGCGCGCCACCGGCGGCGGCGGCTTTGACCTGGTCCAGCCCAGCCAGGACCGCGTCATGGGCCCGCAGATGGAATTCGGCATCTACAAGCCGATCGACATGTCGAAAATCGACGAGTCGCTCTTCATCCCCTCGATGCTGATGGCGACGATGGCCAACACCACCGTGAACGACGAAGTCTACGGCGTGCCGCACGTCTGGGGCACCTCGGGCCTGGTGCTGAACACCGCCGAGGCGGGGGACACCGTCAAGGATTACACCGACCTCTGCGACCCGGCCGTCGCAGGCAAGGTGACCTACCGCCTGAAGCGCCCGACGCTGATCGGCTTTGCCTTCGCAATGGGCGAAGATCCCTTTGCCGCCTACGGCGACGAGGAAAAGTACAAGGAGATCATGGGCAAGGTCGAAGCCAAGCTGACCGAGTGCAAGGCCAACGTCAAAACCTACTGGGGTGGCGGCGACGAGTTGATGAACCTGGTCCGTTCGGGCGAAGTCACCGCCTCGATGGCCTGGGACACCGGCGGCTGGAAGCTGAACGACGACAACGCCGACATCACCTTTGTCGCCCCGGCATCGGGCGCACTGGGCTGGATCGACACCTTTGTCCTGCCTGCCAAGGGCCAGGCCGACGACGTCGCCTATGAGTGGATCAACTTTGTCATGCAGCCGGAAATCGCGGCCATGATCACCGCGGCAGCCGGCAACTTCACCGCCTCCGCCGGGGCCGACGAATACGTCGAGGACGGGTTGAAGGCCAAGTACCAGAACAGCTTCCCGCAGGAAGCCATCGACAACATCAAGTGGTATCCGCCGGTTCCCGCCGGCCTGGAAACCATCGAGGGCGAAGTTCTGGACCGGGTCCAGGCCGCCAACTGATCTGACACGGGCGGCACCCGGTTCTCCGGGTGCCGCCATATGAACGGACTTCCCGCATGACCCCTGATCTCGAATGCGCCGATCTCGTCAAACGGTTCGGTGAGACAACCGCCGTCGACAACGTCTCCTTCTCGGTGCCTCCGGGCAGTTTCTTTTCGATCCTGGGGCCGTCGGGCTGCGGCAAGACGACGATCATGCGGATGATCGCCGGGTTTCTCGACCCGACCTCCGGGGATATCCGGATCAAGGGCAAATCGGTTCTGGACACGCCGCCGAACAAGCGTCCGGTGAACATGGTGTTCCAGCACCTGGCCCTGTTCCCCATGATGAGTATCGCCGAAAACATCGGCTACGGGCTGCGGCGCCAGAAGATGCCCAGGGACCAGATCGCCCGCAAGGTGGACGAGGCGTTGGACCGCATCGGCCTGCCGGGGATCGGCGGGCGCAAGGTCGATGAGCTTTCGGGCGGTCAGAAACAGCGCGTCGCCATCGCCCGCTGCATGGTGCTTGAGCCGGACGTTCTGTTGCTGGACGAGCCGCTGGGCGCGCTGGACCTGAAACTTCGCGAACATATGAAGGTCGAGCTGAAGGCGCTGCAGGCGGCCTTTGACACCACCTTTGTCTACATCACCCACGACCAGTCCGAGGCGCTGGTCATGTCCGACCAGATCGCCGTCATGAATGCCGGGCGGTTCGAGCAGGTCGGCACCGGGCAGGATCTGTATTACCGCCCCGACACGCCTTTTGTCGCCGGGTTCATCGGGGAATCGAACCGCTGGAAGGGCCGCATCGACCGCATCGAGGGCGAGGCCCTGCAGATGCGCACCGACAGCGGCCTGGCCATGCGGGCAACGGCTGCGGGTCCCTTGGCCGCCGGTGACACCGCAGAAATCTTTGTCCGCCCGGAATCCATTCGCCTGGCCGCCAGCGCCGAGGCGCTCTCCGGTTTCGACAACCAGCTGCAGGGCAAGGTGACAAGCATCCTGTTCAACGGCGCGGCCTCGCGCGTGCTGGTGCAGGACGACGCGGGCGAAACTCTGGAAGTCACCCTGCCCCAATCCGGCGAATTCGCCGCGCTGAAACGGGGGGATGCGGTGCATATCGGCTGGGGCGCGGCGCAAGCGACCTGTTTCAAGGGGGCGGCCTGATGCGCGCGCATACCCGGATCGGTTTCATCCTGCTGCTGACACCCCTGGTGCTGTGGCTGGGCCTGCTGATCATCATTCCGCATATCGACATGTTCCTCATCTCGATCCGCGAACGCATCAGCTTTGGCGTCTACGAAACCAGCCTTGCGCAATACGAAAAGGCCCTGACAGAACCGCTCTACCTGCGGACCTTCTGGCGCACGGCGGTGATGTCGGTGCTGGCCACGGCGATCACGCTGGTGATCGCCTTTCCGGTCTCCTACTACATCGCCAAGATGGCCAAGGGGCGCCTGCAACAGGTGCTGTTCATGCTGTGCCTCATTCCCTTCTACGTTTCGGAGCTGGTGCGGACATTCGGCTGGATGATCCTGCTGCGCGAAACCGGGCTGGTGTCAAACCTGCTGCAATGGGCGGGTCTGGCCGATCAGCCGGTCGAGATGCTGTACAACGACGCCGCCATGATGGTGGGACTTGTCTATACCTCGATGCTGTTCATGGTGGTGCCGCTGGTCACGACATTGGAAAGCCTAGACGACAGCGTGATCGAGGCCGGTTATGACCTTGGCGGCAGCGGGCTGTCGGTGCTGCGCGAAATCATCGTCCCCCACGCCATGCCAGGCATCGTCTCGGGCTGTATCGTCGTCTTCATGCTGTCGCTGGGCAACTACCTGACGCCGACGATGCTGGGCGGCAAGGACAGCCTCTGGTTCACCGAGATGATCTACAACCAGTTCATCGTCCGCTCGAACTGGGAGCTGGGCGCCGCCTTCGGCTTTATGCTGCTGGTGCTGTCCTCGGTGATCGTCTGGGGGATGCTGCGCCTGACCGGCCGCACCCTGCAGGAAACGATGGGATAAGCCGATGATCCCCACGATCCCCCAATCCCGCGGCTTTCGCCTGATCTACGGCGGCTACGTGCTGCTGTTCTTCCTCTACCTCGCGCTGCCGCTGACCGTTGTCGCGGTCTTCGCCTTCAACGACAGCCAGTTCCCCTCGCTTCCCTGGGAGGGGTTCACCTGGAACTGGTTCTTTGGCGAGGACCGCCCACAGATCGGCGTGTTCCACGAACGCGGTATCCTGCGGGCCGTGGGCACCTCGGCCTTTGTTGCCGCCTGCGTCGCGCTGCTGTCGGTCTGTGTCGGCACCACGAATGCCTTCCTGTTCAATCGGTACGAGTTCCGGGGCAAGGGGCTGCTTTACGTTCTGATGCTGTTGCCGCTGGTCATTCCCGGCATCGTGCTGGGCATTTCCATCCTCGTCTTTTCGTCGACCCTGGCGAATGGCATCTGGGACCTGGCACAGATGGATATCCAGGCGCTGCGGCCCGGCTTGTTGCTGGTGATCCTTGGGCAGTTTTCCTTCATCACCACCATCGCCACGCTGGTCATCACCGCGCGCTTGCAAAAATTCGACCGCACTCTGGAAGAGGCGGCGCTGAATCTGGGGGCCACGCGGCTGGTGGCGGTGCGGACGATCACCATTCCCTTCCTGATGCCGGCAATGATCGGCGCGGTGGTCGTGGCCTTCCTCATGAGCTTCGAGAATTTCAACACCACACTGATGCTGGTCGGCTCTGACGCGCCACTGACCATCGCCATGTTCGACCGCCTGAAAGAGGGATCGACGCCGTTGCTGAACGCGGTGTCCCTGCTGCTGATGCTGGGCTCGTCGCTGCTGGCGCTGGTGGTGATCCTGTTCCAGCGCCGCTGAGTGCCCCTAGGATACGGCGGGCAGGCAGACCCTTCGCCCGCTGGTCGTGGTCTCGACCGTGATCGGCATGTCGTAGACAGCACTCAGTCGCGGGCCGTCCAGAATGTCCGAGGCCGCGCCCTGAGCCAGGATACCACCCCGGTGCATCAGCACGACCCGGGCATCCAGCGCAAAGGCCTGGTCGGGGTCATGAGTCGACAGGACGACACTGCGCCCGTCCTCTACCGCGCCTGACACCAGCGCGGCGATCCGCGACAGGACCTGCGCCTGGTTGCCGAAATCGAGGCTGGCGGTGGGTTCATCCATGACGATCAGCGGCGCCTCCTGCGCCAGGGCGCGGGCGATCAGGACCAACTGGCGCTGCCCGCCGGACAGTTGCGCATAGTTGCGCCCCGCCAGGTCGGCAATCCCAAGGTGATCCATCGCATCCAGCGCCGTCGCCCTGTCGGTCCGGCCCGGTTGGCCAAAGGCGCCCAGCCGCGCGGTGCGGCCCATCAGGACCACCTCCAGCGCCTCGAAGGGAAAGGGGGGTGCGTGGGCCTGCGGCACGTAGGCGATACGGCGGGCGATCTCGGCCCGGGTCCGGGTCGAGATCGGTCGGTCTCCTAGGAAAACCTGCCCGGCAAGCGGTGGCAACAGGCCCATCAGGGTCCGGAACAGCGTGGTCTTGCCGCACCCGTTCGGGCCCAGCAGGCACAGAACCTCGCCCGGCGCCACGCTGAGCGTCAGACCGCGACCGACAAGGGTCTTTCCGTGGCCGATGGACAGGTTGCGGGCCTCCAGCATCATGCCCATCCCCGGCGTCCGCGGGACAGAAGCACCACGAAGAAGGGCGCGCCGATCACCGCCGTCAGGATGCCCAGCGGCACCTCGACCGGGGCGATGGTTCGCGCCAGCGTGTCCACCGCCAACAGGTAGCCCGCCCCGATCAGGGCCGAAACCGGCAACAGACGTCCGAAGCCCGGCCCGACCAGCATCCGCGCCACATGCGGGATCACCAGCCCGACCCAGCCGACGACACCGGCCAGCGCGGTCACGCTGGCGGTGACCAGCGTCGCGGCGGCGATCACCAGGAACCGGGTGCGCCCGGCCTCGACCCCCAGGGCGCGGGCTTCTTCGTCGCCCATCGACAGCACGTTGATCCGCCAGCGCAACAGGGCCAGGGGTACAAGCCCGACAAGTACGGCGGGCAAGGCAGGCAGAATGTCGGCAGAGGTGACAGAGGCCAAGGACCCAAGCAGCCAGAAGGTGATCGCCGGGAGCTGATCGTAGGGATCGGCCAGCACCTTGAGCAGCGAGGTCGCCGCCCCGGCCAGCGCCCCGATCACCACCCCCACAAGGACCAGCGTCAACGTCCGGTCCGCGCCCCTCACCGCTGCCGCGACCAGCGTCACCACACCCACTGCGGCCATGCCCCCGACAAAGGCAGAGGCCTGGATTGCCGCCACCGGCAGGGACAGGAAAATCCCCGCCACGGCCCCCAGTCCCGCGCCCGCCGATACGCCCAGGATGTCCGGCGAGACCAGCGGATTGCGAAACAGCGCCTGGTAGCTGGCCCCGGCGGCGGCCAGCGCCGCGCCCACCAGCAGGGCGGCGGCGACGCGCGGCAGGCGGATGTTCCAGATCACGATTGTCGCTTGCGGATCGCCCTGCCCGACAAGCGTCCGCAGGACATCGCCCGGTGACAGGCCGAAAGGCCCCACCATCACGGCCCCGAAAGCCATGAGCACCAACGCAAGCGCCAGCAGCAGGGGCAGCGCGGGCCGGATCACTCTGGCGGACGCTCTTTGGCCCACTCCAGCAGGCGGTCAAGCGCATCATCGGAGAGGTCGACGTGATACCATTGCGCGTAGAACTCCCGCGCCTCCTCGCGCAGGTCTCCCTGCCAGCGGTCGGGATACATCAGCCCCGCCATCCAGTTGAGCCCCATCATCCGGTTCAGCGAAGGCGGGCGGTCGATCCAGCCAAAGGGGGCCGTGGGCGACAGGTAGACACGCCGCTGTTGCACTGCATCGACCCCCTGCCACAGGGGATCGTCCCAGACCCGGTCAAAGAAGGTGCGGTCCCAGGTCACTACCAGGTCGGGGTTGGCGACGATGACCTGCTCCATCGAGGCCCGGACCAGCCCGCGCGTCGTACCGCCGTCATCGGCCACGTTGCGCCCGCCCGCGCGTTCGATGATCTCGGTGTTGATCGAACCTTTCATGCCGGTCTCCAGCCCATCCGGCCCACGCGCCAGGTAGACGCGGGGGCGCGCCTCCTCCGGCACCTCATCCAGCAGCGCGTCGATGCTGGCAAAGCGCGCCTCGGCATCTACCGCCAGCGCCTTGCCCCGGTCAGGCACCCCCAGCGCCTCGCCCAGGATGCGCAGGGCCTCCGGCGTGTTCTCGAACCTGCCGTCGGTCAGAATATAGGGAATGCCCGTCTGCGCCTGCACCCGGTCCGCCAGGTCGATGTAAGTATCGCGGACAGAGCCGAAATCGACGATCAGGTCCGGCTTGATTTCCAGCACGCGTTCCAGGTTGGCTTCGCCGCCGCGCCCGGTCAGCCGCCCTGTTTCAGGCAGGTCGCGGTAAGGTTCGGCGATATAGTCCCGCTCTTCTGCCCGCAGCGCTCGCGGCCAGCCGGCCAGGGCCTCGGGTTTCAGCACGTAGACCAGGACAGAGGCGGGCGGCCCGGCGGCAAAGACGGTGATCACATCATCGGGCACCTCGACCACGCGGCCCGCGCTGTCGGTGATGGTGCGCGCGGCAAGCGGGGTGGCCAGCAGCGCGAGGAACAGGAACAGAAATCGCAAAATGCCCTCCTTGGTAGAGCGTGATCGTCAAATGTCGCCCGGCTTTGGCGGCGCCTTGGGCGTGAACAGGCAGCGGTCCGGCTTGAGGTCGATCAGTGGCGTGCCATCGACGCAATCCAGCCCGCGCACGATGAGGTCCGCCCCTTCGATCCGCAACAGTTTCACCATCGACGTACCGATGGGATTGGGCCGCACCGGAGAGCGCAGGGCGAAAGTGCCAAAGACCTGCCCATCCTTCTTCGGGCTCTGGGTCAGCAGATCACGCCGCGCCAAACCCAACCAGTAGAGAACCTCGATACTGGCATAGGCGTCGAGCCCGGCAAGCGCGGGCTGCCATTCCGGGTCCAGGCGGATGCGACACTCCGGCCCGTCCAGCTGCCCCTGTCGCGGGCAGGCATCGCGATCGGGCCAAGGCGTGTGGATCGTGCCGATGAAGCGCAACGCGGCATCCCCCGCCGGGCCGAGATCAAGCGCGCGCTCTCCTGCGCGAAGGGTGGTGTCCGTCATGCCGCGCCCTTTCCGTCGGCGCGACTGTCCGACAGGGCGGTGCAGAGATCAAACCCGCCCGTGCCGGGCCGGACCGCGGTCATATCTGCGCAACGGCCCGGACAACCACCTCGTCCAGCCCGTCACCGCCCTGGGCAACATGGCTGCGCAACTGGTCGCGCATACGCGGCTCCCAGAAGTCCGAGATATGCGCCGCGACCCGCGCGGGGGCATCCTCGTTTGGCTGGGTCTTGAAGAAAGTGGCGATCTGGTTCGCCATGCGGATCATCTTGTCAGGCGACATGCGGTGCCTCGTCGGTGATGCGGTGAGGATGGGAATAGATGTCGAAACCGCCGCTCCGGGCAAAGGCGGCCAGGGTGATGCCAGCCTCTTGCGCCAGACGCACGGCGGCGCCGGTGGGGGCGGACACGGCAACGAGGACCGGGATACCGGCCAGGGCACATTTCTGGACCAGCTCGATCGACAGCCGAGAGGTCATGACAGCCGCGCCCTGCGACGCGTCGAGACCCTCATGCGCCAGCGCGCCGATGAGCTTGTCCAGCGCGTTGTGCCGGCCCACGTCCTCGCGCGCCATGAAAACGCTGCGCCCCGAGGTCATGAAACCCGCCGCATGGGTGGCGCGTGTCATGTCGTGCAGGCGCTGGTGCCGGCGCAGCGCGTCGGTGGCGCGGGCGACCTCGGCCACCTTCAGCCGCAGGTCAGAGGTCACGCGCGGCACGCGGCGCAAGGCCTGGTCCAGGCTGTCGATCCCGCACAGCCCGCAGCCCACCGGCCCAGCCATGAAGCGCCGACGCGCGGACAGGGCCTTGGCACGACCGTCCTCCAGCAGAAAACGCGCCTCGATGCCCTGCGCATGTTCGACGATCTCGAAGTCGTCGACCTGCGATGGGTCGGTGACGATGCCCTCTGTCAGGGCAAAGCCGAGGGCGAAATCCGCCAGGTCAGCGGGACTGGCCATCATGACCGCCTGCGTGGTGCCATTGAAGACCAGCGCCACCGGCACCTCTTCGGGCAGGGTACGATGGATCGCCAGCGTGCCCTCGGACTGGTGCGACCGGCCCGAGGCGCTGACGGTTGCGGCGCGCGCGTTCATTCCGCTGCCGGAAGGATACGGCGCGACCGTTCGGCCTGTGCGGCGTAGTCCTCCTGCCAGTCGGTCGGCCCGTTCGAGGGCGCGACCTGCACCGCCGTCACCTTGTATTCCGGGCAGTTCGTGGCCCAGTCGGAGTAATCCGTGGTGATGACGTTGGCCTGGGTGTCCGGGTGGTGGAAGGTGGTGTAGACCACGCCGGGGCTGACCCGATCCGTCACCTGCGCCCTCAGCGTCGTTTCACCCGACCGCGAGGCCAGCCGCACCCAGTCGCCATCGTTTAGGCCGCGATTCTCGGCGTCATGCGGATGGATTTCCAGAACGTCGGCCTGGTGCCAGACCACGTTTTCCGTGCGCCGGGTCTGCGCGCCCACGTTGTATTGGGACAGGATGCGCCCGGTGGTCAGCAAGAGCGGGAAACGCGGGCCGGTCTTTTCGTCGGTGGCGACGTATTCGGTGACGATGAACCGCCCCTTGCCGCGCACGAACTCATCGACATGCATCAGCGGCGTGCCTGCGGGATGCGCCTCGTTGCAGGGCCATTGCACAGATCCCTTTTCCTCCAACAGGGCATAGTCCACCCCGGCGAAAGAGGGTGTCGTGGCGGCGATTTCCTCCATGATCTGGCTGGGATGGGTATAGGACCAGCCCGCCCCCATCGCATTGGCCAGCAGCTGCGTCACCTCCCAGTCGGCATAGCCGTTCTTGGGCGCCATGACGCGGCGCACGCGGTTGATGCGGCGTTCGGCATTGGTGAATGTGCCGTCCTTTTCCAGGAAGGTCGACCCGGGCAGGAAGACATGGGCATAATTCGCGGTCTCGTTCAGGAAGAGGTCATGCACAATGACGCATTCCATCGCCGCAAGGCCCGCCGCGACATGTTTCGTGTCCGGATCCGATTGCAGGATGTCCTCGCCCTGACAGTAGAGCCCCTTGAAGGTGCCCTCGACCGCCGCGTCCAGCATGTTGGGAATGCGCAAACCCGGTTCCGGGTCGATCTCGACACCCCAGGTCGTTTCGAAAATTTCCCGCACCTCAGGCAGTTTCACGTGGCGGTAGCCCGGCAGTTCATGCGGGAAGGACCCCATGTCGCAAGACCCCTGCACGTTGTTCTGGCCGCGCAGCGGGTTCACGCCGACGCCGGGCCGCCCGACGTTCCCGGTCAGCATGGCAAGATTGGCGATCCCCATGACGGTGGTCGACCCCTGGCTGTGCTCGGTCACGCCAAGGCCATAGTAGATCGCGCCGTTGCCGCCCCGGGCAAAGGTCCGTGCGGCGGCCCGCAGCTCCTGCGCGTCGACGCCGGTCAGCAGGGCGGTCGCCTCGGGCGAGTGGCGCGGATCGCTGACGAATTCTGCATAGACCTGGAATTCGTCCCAGTCGCAGCGGGTACGGATGAACGCCTCGTCCATCAGTCCCTCGGTCACGATCACATGTGCCAGCGCCGTGACCACGGCGACATTGGTGCCGGGCTTCAGCGCCAGATGATGCGCGGCCTCTATATGGGCGGATTTCACCAGGTCGATGCGACGCGGGTCGATGACGATCAGCTTGGCCCCTGCCCGCAGACGCTTTTTCAGGCGGCTGGCAAAAACCGGGTGGCCATCGGTCGGGTTGGCACCGATGACGATGACCACGTCGGTCTGTTCGACACTGTCGAAATCCTGCGTGCCGGCGCTGGTGCCGAAGGTCTGGCCAAGGCCATATCCAGTGGGCGAATGGCAGACGCGGGCGCAGGTGTCGGTATTGTTGTTTCCGAATACCGCGCGGGTCAGTTTCTGCACGAGGTAGGTTTCCTCGTTGGTGCAGCGGCTGGAAGTGATGACACCGATGCTCTTCTTGCCGTGCTTTTCCTGCAGGCCGCGCATGCGGCCCGCGGCAAAGACCAGCGCCTCGTCCCAGCTGACCTCGCGCCAGGGCTCGTCGATCGAGTCGCGGATCATCGGGTTCAGGATGCGGTCCTTGTGGTTGGCATAGCCATAGGCAAAGCGTCCCTTGACGCAGCTGTGGCCGCGGTTTGCCTTGCCGTGCTTGTAGGGCACCATGCGAACCAGTTCATCGCCCTGCATTTCCGCCTTGAAGGAACAGCCGACGCCGCAATAGGCGCAGGTGGTCACGACGGACCGGTCCGGCGTGCCCATCTCGATCACGGATTTTTCCTGCAGGGTCGCGGTGGGGCAGGCCTGCACGCAGGCGCCGCAGGACACGCAGTCCGAGGCCAGGAAATCGTCCCCGACGCCGCCCGCCGACACGCGGCTGTCGAACCCGCGCCCCGAGATCGTCAGCGCAAAGGTGCCCTGCACCTCTTCGCAGGCGCGGACGCAGCGGTTGCAGACGATGCACTTTGAAGGGTCGTAGGTGAAATAGGGGTTGCTGTCGTCCTTGGGCAGCCATTCGGGGTTGGCCTCGCCGGACGTATTGCGGGCCTCGAAATGGTTGGCCAGCCCGCCCTGTTCCGGCGCCTTGTAACGCACGTCGCGCAGGCCGACGGCCCCGGCCATGTCCTGCAACTCGCAATCGCCGTTGGCCGCACAGGTCAGGCAGTCCAGCGGGTGATCCGAAATATAGAGCTCCATCACGCCCTTGCGGATCTTGCGCACCTTCTGCGACTGCGTGTCCACGACCATGCCCGGCGCCACCGGCGTCGTGCAGGAAGCGGGGGTGCCGCGACGCCCCTCGATCTCGACCGCGCAAAGACGGCAGGAACCGAACGCCTCCAGGTTGTCCGACGCGCAGAGCTTGGGCACCGAGATGCCGATCTCGGCGGCGGCGCGCATGACGCTGGTGCCTTCGGGGACGGTGACTTCGAAGCCGTCGATGGTCAGGGTGACGGGCGCGCCCTGGCGGGCGGGGGTGCCCATGTCACGGTCGTCGGTCGGCAGGATGAAATCCTTCATTCGGCGGCCTCCTTCTGGCGGGCGAAATCATCGGGGAAATGGGTGACGGCGGACATGACCGGGAACGGCGTGAAGCCCCCCAGCGCGCAAAGCGACCCGTCCGTCATCGTCTCGCAGAGGTCGGTCAACAGGGGCAGCGCGGCGGCGTCGCCCTCTGCGATCCGGTCCAGCGTTTCGACACCGCGGACGGCGCCGATCCGGCAGGGCGTGCACTTGCCACAGCTTTCCACGGCGCAGAACTCCATCGCGAAGCGCGCCATGCCCAGCATGTCGGTCCGGTCGTCGAAGACGGTCAGGCCCGCGTGGCCGATCAACCCGCCCGCCTGGTCGAATTCCTCGTAGCCCAGCGGCGTGTCGAATTTCGACACCGGCATGTAGGCCCCCAGGGGCCCGCCCACCTGCACCGCCTTGACCGGACGGCCAGAGGCCGTGCCGCCGCCAAGGTCATTGACCACCTCGCCCAGCGAGATGCCAAAGGCGGTTTCGAACAACCCGCCACGGGCCACGTTGCCCGCGATCTGCAGGGTCACGGTCCCGCGCGACCGGCCAAGACCGAAGTCCGCGTAATGCTGTGCGCCCTTCTCGAAAATCACCGGAACGGTCGCCAGGCTGATGACGTTGTTCACCACCGTCGGACGCCCCAGGAAGCCCTCCAGCGCCGGCAAGGGCGGCTTGGCCCGCACCACGCCGCGCTTGCCTTCGAGCGAGTTGAGCAGGGAGGTTTCCTCACCGCAAACATAGGCGCCCGCGCCCTTGCGGATCTCCATGTCGAAGGCACGGCCGGACCCCAGGATGTCACTGCCCAATACGCCAGCGGCGCGGGCCAGTTCCACCGCGCGCGTCATGACGGCGATGGCATCCGGATACTCGGACCGCAGGTAGACGTAGCCCCTGGTCGCACCGACACCCAGCCCCGCGATGGCCATGCCCTCGATCAGAGTAAAGGGGTCGCCCTCCATCACCATGCGGTCGGCGAAGGTGCCGCTGTCGCCCTCGTCGGCGTTGCAGACGATGTATTTCTGCGGCGCTTCGGCGTCATGCACGGTCTGCCACTTGATGCCGGTCGGGAAACCCGCCCCACCGCGACCGCGCAGGCCGGAGGTCTTGACCTCGTCGACGATCTGCTGGGCCGAGAGGTCAAGCGCGACGCGCAGCCCCTTCAGCCCGCCGTGCGCCTCGTAGTCGTCAAGCGACAGAGGGTCGATCACGCCGACGCGGGCAAAGGTCAGTCGGGTCTGGCGCTTCATCCACTCCAGATCCTCGACAGGGCCAAGCGCCTTGGCACTGGTGCCGTCGAGGATCGCGGCCGCATCGGACGGTTCTGCCGGGCCAAACCCGTGGCGTACCCCGTCGATTTCCACCTCGACCAGGGGTTCCAGCCAGATCATCCCGCGCGTGCCAGTGCGGATGATGTCCGCATCAGGTGCTTCCGCGCGCAAGGCCGCAACCACATCCTCGGCCCCAAGCGCCTTGGCGGCGCTGTCCATCGGAACATAGATCTTCATGCGCCCGCCTCCGCCAGCAGTGTGTCCAGCCTGGCCGCGTCGATGCGGCCGACCACACGGTCATCCACCATTGCCGCCGGCGCACAGGCACACAGGCCCAGGCAGTAGACCGGCTCGATCGTGACAGCGCCGTTCGGCGTCGTCCCATGCCAGTTCAGTCCCAGTTTCGACAGCAGGCTCTCGGCCAGCTCGCTCCCACCTACGGATTGGCAGGCCTCGGCACGGCAGATCTTCAGCACATGGCGGCCTGCCGGAGCTTCGCGGAAGTCATGGTAAAAGCTGATGACCCCGTGCAGTTCGGCCCGGGTGATGTTCAGCGCGTCGCAGATCGGCGCGTGCGACTCGGCCGGAATATGACCAAAGCTGTCCTGGATGGCGTGCAACATAGGCAGCAACGGCCCTTCCAGAGACCGGTGTGCGTCGATGATGAGTTTCAGCTCGGCTGCGTCGAAATCGGCGCTGGCAGGCATGTCGTGGTCCTCCTGAATTGGCGCCAACTGGCACATTCGGAGGGGGTCCCTTCAATAACGCTGTTCCGTCAGTCGATAGGAATTTTCGATCAAATCGGGGGCAGCTTGCGCGCCTCTTTCAATAGCGCCTCCAGAACCGGCGTGCGCGGATCCCGGTGAGGCAGGATCAAACCGACCTTGTGATAACGCCCTGCCCCCTGCAGCGGGACCAATGCAATCTCTTTGCCCGCGGCAAGGAAGCGCGCGAGATCTCCGGGAAGAACCGTGACGCATTGCGCCTGGATCACGCTGGCCACCAGCGCGATGACCGAGTTCGATTCGATGCAGGTACTGGGCCTGACGCCGTTCTTGATGAACAGGCGATTGATGATCCTCCTGTTCTGCATGTCGGGAGTCAGAAGCGCCAGTTGCACCCCGCTGAGAGCCGACCAGTCGACGCTGTCCCGCCCGGCGAATTCAGACGACTTTGCGCAGACGAGCATGTAGCTTTCTTCGTACAGTTCGGCTGTATCGACTCGCCCCAGCGGCTCGTTGTCGAGATAGGAGATCCCGGCGTCCGCCTCGAAATCATCCATCAGTTGCAGGATCTCGCGCGAGTTGCGGGACAGGATTCGGAAACGGACATTGGGATGGCGGGCCGCGAAAACCGTGCAGAGGTGCCCTGCCCAGGACTGGGCCGTGGGGATCACGGCAAGCCGCACCTCACCTGCGAGTCCCGTCCGGCTCATCCGCATCTCGTCACGCAGCTGGCGGGCATCGCCGGTGATCCGCTTGGCCCATGTCAGCGCGGTCTGGCCTTCCGGGGTCAGCCCCCCGAATCGGGAACCGCGATAGACCAGCTGAACGCCAAGCTGCTCTTCAAGCTGCTTGATCCCGGCCGACAATGTGGGTTGCGCAATGTTCATGCGCTCTGCGGCCCGCCCGAAATGGCCCTCACGGGCAAGGGCGATGAACATTTCCAACTTGTCGAGCATGATCCCGCTTTCCTATTGCAGACCACGCTTTCGATCCAGAATTCCGATGGAAATGTCCAGAGGCACGGCTCAAGCCTTCGGCTGGCCACCCCTTGCCTTGGCCGCTTCGATCAGGATGCGCGCCATCTTTTCGGCGGTGCGGGCCGCCTCGGGCATGTTGCGGACATGCGCCGTGGCAATGGCCCCTTCCTTGAGAAGGGCTAGCTGTTCGGCCAGATCTTCCGGATCGGGCAGCCCGGCGTCGCGGCACAGCTCTGACAGGTAGTCGACGATCCGCCGCTTGTGCTCAGCCGCCAGACGGTGCGCGGGATGGGCCTGGTCCCCAAACTCGCCCGCCGCATTGATGAAGGCGCACCCCGAAAATCCCAACCCCTTGAACGCCTTCCCCAGGAACCATGTTTCCAGCGCCGGGAACATGGATAGCAGCCGTTCTTCGGGATCAGTCGAAGACTTCTCCATCTCGGCCATAAGCCAGTTGCGAAACCTTTCGTCGCGCAATTGCAAGGCGGCTAGGATCAGTTCGTCCTTTGAACGGAAGTGCTTGTAGAGGGTCATCTTGGCCACGCCCGATTCGGCCAGGATCCGGTCGATACCGGTCGCGTTGAAGCCGTGGATGTAGAAAAGTTTCAGTGCAGTTTCGACAAGGTCGTCACGACGCGACTTCAAGACCTTCCCTCCTGTTATCAGACAGTTCTGTATACTTATCCCGTTTTTTCAGCGACCTTTCAATGCGAAAGCGTGATCGCAGGTTTTCACAGCCTGGTGATAGGGGTTTGACAAATATACAGACCTGTCTGTTTTATAAGGGGCGCACAAAGCGCGTTCACATGAACCACACCAAGAGAGATCCCATGACCCGCATTCCCCTTCCGGCCACCATTGACGACGCCCCCATCGCCTCGCGTCCGCTGCTCGAGGCGGTCAAGACCTCGCTCGGCTCGGTGCCCAACCTCTTTCGCTTGACAGCCAACAGCCCCGCCGCCCTGGGCGGCTACCTCGAACTTAGCGGCGCCTTGTCGAAGGGCGACCTGCCCGCCGCAACGCGCGAAGGCATCGCCCTGGCCGTCGCGCAGGTGAACGGCTGCGACTATTGCCTGTCGGCTCATGCCTTCATCGGCAAAAACATGGCCAAGCTGGACGACGCCGAGATCGCGGCCAACCGGCGCGGCGGTTCGACCGACCCCAAGGCAGATGCCGCCGTCCGCTTTGCCGTGTCGCTGGTCAAGGCACGCGGCAACGTGACCGAGGCCGAAGTCTCTGCCGTCAAACTGGCCGGCTACAGCGACGCCCAGATCGTCGAGATCGTGGCCCATGTCGCGCTGAACACGCTGACCAACTACCTCAACGAGGCCTTCGGAACCCCGATCGACTTTCCGGTCGTAAGCTCTGACGCCGCCTGATCCCCCAGGTCCCCCCAGGGCGTCCCGGCACACTCCCTGTCCCTTCTCCCCCGCCGGGGCGCCCGCCTTTGCCCGAGGAACCCAAGATGACCCGACCGCCGATCCCCCCTTTCGACAGTGAAACCGCCGCGCAGAAGGTCCGCATGGCCGAGGACGCCTGGAACAGGCGACAGCCCGAAAAGGTCGCGCTGGCCTATACGCCTGACAGCCAATGGCGCAACCGGGCCGAACGTTTCGCTGGCCGCGACAACATCGTCGACTTCCTCACGCGCAAATGGACGCGCGAGCATGACTATCGCCTGATCAAGGAGCTCTGGGCCCATGAGGGCAATCGGATCGCCGTGCGCTTTGCCTATGAATACCGCGACGACAGCGGCGCGTGGTTCCGCGCCTACGGCAACGAGAACTGGGAGTTCGCACCCGACGGCCGGATGCAGCGCCGCATTGCCTCGATCAATGATCTGCCCATCCGCGAGGACGAACGCCTGATGCACTGGCCGCAGGGCCCGCGCCCGCAGGATCACCCCGGCCTGACCGACCTCGGACTATAAGGAGAGAAATCATGGCCAATGCCTATGCCCGGATCGCCTTTACGCCCACCGTGCGCGCCGAACAGCACCAGCACGGATCGGCAGAGATCTACGCGCGCGTCCTCTCGCCCGAGCGGACCGATGGCGCCGAACTGACCGAACGCGAAGCCGCCTTCATCCAGGCCCGCGACGGCGTGTTCCAGGCGACAGTGTCCGAGACCGGATGGCCCTATGTCCAGTTTCGTGGCGGCACGCCCGGATTTCTCAAGGTGATCGACCCGCAGACCATCGCCTATGCGGATTACAGCGGGAACAAGCAGTACATCAGCACCGGCAACCTGCGCCGGAATGATCGCATCTCGATCCTTGCGGTAGATTTCGCACGGCGCAAGCGGCTCAAGCTGCTGGGGAATGCCCAGATCACCGAGGATCCGTCGGTGATTTCCCATCTGAACGGTCCGGATGCGCCGGTTGCAGAACGCGCCATCGTGATCCGCGTGGCCGCCTTTGACTGGAACTGCCCGCAACACATCCCGGTGCGTCGCACCGATGCCGAATACGGCGAGGAAATCCGCCGGTTGCGCAAGCGCATCGCCGAACTGGAACAACAGCGTTTCGCCGGGGTCTGACCCGGCCCCGACACCGCCCCCGGATGCTTTCCGGGGGCGGTTTTCATTTACCTGCAAAGAATTGGAGCCTGCCATGCCCACCGTCACTGCAGCCTTTGTCCACGCCCTCACCGCAGCCGCCAACCTTGCCCTGACCCCGGACGGAGAAATCCTCTCCGGCGGGGTCGTGGTTTATCAGGTTGCCCCCCTCAAGGACGGGCAATTGGACGACCAGAGCTTTTTCGATCTCATCTGCTGGATCGCGCGGCGCCATCCCGACCGCGTCAGCCTGATGGCCGCCTATGCCGAGGCGATCCGAATGGATGACCTCGGCGTTCTGGGCCTCGCGCTCAAGACGGCGCCGACCCTGCGCGCCTCTCTGGTGCGGTTGGAACGCTATTTTCGCCTGCTGACGGATACGGCTGTCTACCGGCTGGACAGCAGCGCAACGCCTGCGCGGCTGGTGCTCGAAGGTCGGACGCCGGATCATCCGGCGCTCACCCTGCGCAACGAATGCGCGCTGGCCGGGTTTGCCCGCAACGCGCGGGACTTCGTCCGCGACGGGCTGCGGCTGGAGTTCGTCACCTTCAGACACAGATGTTCCGATGATCCCGCGCGCTACGAGGCGCATTTCGGCTGCCCCGTCCTCTTTGGCGCCGACCGCGATTCCATCGCCCTCTCGGCGCATTCGCTGGACCTGCCCAATCGACTGGGCGACAAGGCTCTGTCGGATTTCCTGACCAGCCACCTGGACAAGGAGTTGGGTCCGACCGAACCGGAACCGCCACTGCGCGCGGACCTGTGCCGCCGCCTGTCCACAGCGCTCAGCACCGGGATTCCCCGCGCGGCCAGCCTGGCCCGTGACATGGGGATGAGCGAACGGACCTTCTTTCGCCGCCTCTCGGACGAAGGCACCACCTACCGCGACGTGGTTCGCGAGGTACAGATCAAACTTGCACGCGACCTGCTGGAACACAGCGAATGCAGCATTGCCGAGGTCGCCTTTCTCACCGGCTTCGCCGAGCAAAGCGCCTTTGGCCGCGCCTTCAAACGTTGGGTCGGGCAGGCCCCGGCGCAGTATCGCAATCGCGCTTGCGACGTGCCGCGCCTGCCCCAGGGCGCCGTCATGGCAGGGAGTGCCCAAAGGCTGGCAGGCGGGGCCGATACGGTCGGGGCCGTGGCGGTTTAATCTCTTTTCATCAAAAGGATGAGGCGCTGCTCCTCATCACGGACAATCGGGGCCAGCGCCCCGGGCAACGCGAACACGAAAGGCCCAAGACATGGAACTGACCTGCGCCCCGGCCCGCCCGGGATCCGACACACCAAGCTATCGCCGCACGACCGTCGCACACGCGTCGCAAGGATCGCCCTGGATACGCGGCCTGCGCGAGATGGCCTCGCTGTTGATCGCGGCGGTGGCCGGCGCCCTGGCCACCGGCGTCCTGGCCACGCTCATCATGATGTCCGCCCCGGCCTATGCCAGCGGCACAGCCGAAGGCCATGCCCTCGGCAGTCCGCAACTCATGGCCCGCCTCCCTCGAGAAACCGACGAGGCCGACTGGCGCGCCGCGCGCATCCTGCCCGAGGATCTCCCCGACCTCGCCCCGCTGCCCGGACCGCAGGCCCTGACGCCCCTGCCGGTCTGTACCTGCATCCTGCCGCCC
Organism: Antarctobacter albus; assembly: GCF_900101505.1. GTDB lineage: Bacteria > Pseudomonadota > Alphaproteobacteria > Rhodobacterales > Rhodobacteraceae > Antarctobacter > Antarctobacter albus. The sequence continues at coordinate 227,258 of NZ_FMZI01000007.1, read as the reverse complement.
GCAGTGGACTGACCCCATTCCCGGGCGGCCCTAGCTGGCACCCCGGTCCCCAAGGACAGCGAAAGACAAAAAGACCAACGCGGCACGCCAAGCGCCGCGACCGGCACCGCCATGCGGCGCACCCACTTTCGCGGCCCTGGCAGCGCAATTGCGCTGTCCCCACCCCGCTCTGACCTGAAGGAGAGAGACCATGAAACACGACGACCACGACACCTGCGGCTGCAACGTCACGCCTGAACAGGTGGACACCGCGCGCCGCCGCCTTTTGGCCGGTGCCGCCGCCACCGGGGCCGCTGCCATTGCCGGCTCGGCGGCCCATGCCGCCACCCCGGAGGCGCGCGCGCTTTATGCCGATCCGGCAGACCCCGGCCTGCCGCAAATCGACATGGAAATCACGCCCGGCCGGACCGCGCTGGTGGTGACCGACCCGCAGATCGACTTCCTGTCCGAGGACGGCGTGACCTGGGGCGTCGTGGGCGAAAGCGTGACCGAACAGGGCACCGTCGACAATATCGAGCGCCTCTTTGCCGCCGCCAAGGCCGCGGGCATGCCCGTCTTCATCTCGCCCCACTACTACTATCCGCATGACCACAAGTGGCAGTTCGAGGGCACGCTGGAAAAAACCATGCACGCCATCGGCATGTTCGACCGTCCCGACGCGCTTTCTCTGGACGGGTTCGAAGGCTCCGGCGCCGACTGGATGCCGCAGTACAAGACATACATCGAGGACGGTGAAACCATCGTCTGTTCGCCCCACAAGGTCTACGGCCCGGCGCAGAACGACCTGAACCTGCAACTGCGCAAGCGGGGCATCGACAAGATCATCCTGGCCGGCATGTCGGCCAACCTCTGCACCCAGGCGCATCTCTACGAGCTGCTGGAGCTGGGCTACGAGGTCGCCGTGGTGCGGGACGCCACCGCCGGGGCCAAGGTGCCCGAGGGCGACGGATACCTCGCCGCCATCATCAATTTCCGAATGGTCGCCAACGGCGTCTGGTGGACAGACGACGCTGTGACCCGCATCGCTCGCGGCGCGTAAGCGGCGCAGCACTCCCCCCTGAAAACTCCCTGAAAACAAGGATCAAGACCATGACCAAACTGACCTTTGCTGCCGCCGTCTCCGCATCGCTGATCGCGCTGGCATCGGCCGCCTTTGCCGCCGACGAATACAACGTGTCCAACGGGCTGACCCTGACGGGCAACCCTCTGGGCATGCACGGCTTTGACCCGGTGTCGATGTTCAAGGCCGACGCACCGGAAATCGGTGACGCGGAATACACCTCGGAACACGACGGCGTCGACTACTACTTTGCCAATGCCGAGACCAAGGCCGCCTTCGACGCCGATCCGGCGGCGATGCTGCCTCAGTTCGGCGGGTTCTGCGCCTTCGGCGTCTATGTCGGCAAGAAGCTGGACGGCGACGTGCGCTATGCCGACATCGTCGACGGCAAGCTGTATCTCTTCGTGAACAAGGCGATCTTCGACAAGTACCTAGAAGACCGGGAAACCGTGATCTCCGGCGCCTTTGCCAAGTGGCCCGAAATCATCGAGACCCCGATCGGCGATCTCTGATCCCGGTACTTTTGCAAACAGGGCGGGCCGCGGGACATGCCTGCGGCCCGATCCCGTCTGGCCTAGCCCTTGACCCCGGCCGAGATCATCACCGCTTCGGTCACGCGTTTCTGGAAGACCAGGTAGCCGATGATGACCGGCGCCGCCGCCAGCAGGGCCAGGGCCATCATCCGGGCGTAGGCGACACCGAAACTGTCGTTGACCTGCGTGATGCCGACGGGGATCGTCATCATGTTCTCGCTGGTGGCGATCAGGAAGGGCCAGAAAAAGTTGTTCCAGGCCGAGATGAAAGTGATGATAGCCAGCGCCGCCGTGATGCCCCAGTTGAGCGGCAGGTAGAGCTTGAACAGCAGCGTGAACTCTCCGCCCCCATCCAGCAGCACAGCCTCGCGCATCTCGCGCGGGATGGCGTCAAAGAACTGCTTGTAGACGATCACGACCACCGGAACGATCAGCTGCGGCAGGATGATCCCCCACCAGGTGTTGACCAGGTTCAGGTCGCTCATCAGCACGAATTGCGCGACGTAGAGCGCCGGAACCGGCACCATGAAGCTGGCCACAACCACGAGGTACAGCAACTTGCACCCGGGAAAGCGCAGTTGCGACAGCGCGTAGGCACACATCATCCCGGTCACCAGTACGATGACGGTGATGATAAGCGAGGTTCCGACCGAGTTGAAATACCACATCGGCAGTTTCGAGTTGGAGAGCACGGAAAGATAAGCGGAAAAGTTCAGCTCGTCGATGATCACACCGGCATCCGACACGATACGGTTTTCGCTGCGAAGGGACGTGGTCAGCGCCCAGTAGAGCGGAAAGATCCAGATTGCGGCGGCAATCAGCACGATGCCGGAAAAGGCAAGATCCCTGGCGCGTTTGACGGTCATTTGCGGCCTCCGATGCGCAAGAGCTGGAATTGCAGGACCGAGACGATCACGATGAAGAGGAACAGCACCATCGCGATGGCCGAGGCATAGCCCCCGTTGTTCAGCTGGAACGCCTCTCGGTACATCTGCATCAGGACGACGTAGGACTGGTTGAAGGGACCACCGTTCGACAGCAGGTACACCTGGTCAAAAAGCTTGAGTTGCAGGATCAGTTGCAGTGTCAGGACCAGCGCGGTGATCGGCCAGAGCAGCGGCCAGGTCACCCGCCAGAACCGCTGCCAGGGCGTTGCCCCGTCCAGGGCCGCCGCCTCGTAGAGGTCGGGCGGGATATTGCGCAGACCGGCGATCAGCAGCAGCACGTTGAACCCGTTGGTCCACCAGATCGTGACCACCGCAATCATGGGCATCACCCAGTAGGGGTTCTTGAACACCGGCACAGGCTTGCCCGTTATGGCGGCGATCAGCGGTTGCAGGATGCCGAACTGGAAATCCAGCATCCAGGCCCAGATCATGGTCACGACAGAGACGGGCAGGACATAGGGCAGGAAAAAGAGGGTCAGCACCAGCGCCTGCATCCGCCCCTTCAGCCTGCTCACGGCAAGGGCGATCAGCAGGGCGATCACCGTTGTGGGGATAACTGTCAGCAGCACGAAATAGAGGTTGTTCCAGAGCGAGGTATAGAACAGCCGGTCGTTCAGCAGCTTGGCGTAGTTGTCCAGGCCGATCCACTGCCCCTCTCCGATCAACGGCGCATCGGTAAAGCTGAGCGCAATCACACTGAAGGTGGGGTAGAGGAAAAAGACAATGAAGATGAACAGGAATGGCGCGGTCATCAGGAATGACGCCCGCAACTCGCGGCGTCGGCGCTTCGGTATCGACATGAGGGCCTCCCTTTCCGCTCACCTATGTGGCCCTGGGCCTGCCGCGCAGGCCCGGGGAAATCGACGTCAGTCCAGCAGCGCTTGCAGCTGCGCTTTCATCTGCTCGGCCGCATCCTCGGCGCTGAGGAACCCGTGCACCGCCGGGGCGATCAGGTTGTCCACGGCATCGTAGACCGGCGAGGCCACGCCCGCGATTTTCGAACGCGGATCAAAGGCCGCGTTGTCCGCCAGCGAGGCATAGGTCGCATTGGGCTGCAGCGCCGCATAATCATCGCTTTCGACCGTGGGTTTGTAGGCGGGGATATGGCCCGCACCGGCCCAGGCCAGCGAATGTTCCTGCATCCAGCCGATCACTGTCAGGACAGCCTCGCGCTTTTCGTCGGTCATGTCCGGGTCATTGGGGATCGCAAAGGCGTGGGAATCCGCCCAGGTGGCGGGCATGTCCATCATCTGAGGCACTTCATTGGCAAACCATTCAAAGCCCAGTGAGCCGTCGTCGGTCGAGTCCTTGAACGTCGGCACTTCCCAGACGCCATTGATGTGCAGCACCGATTTGCCGCCCGAGAAAAGCGCCACCGAGGCCTCGTAGGCGGCCTGCTCGGGAATCAGTCCCTCGGCGCGCCAGTCGGCCAGGGTCTGGATCGCTGTCACGGCCTTGTCCATGTTGTCGCCGACCAGGACCTCACCGTCGGTCAGCATCTCACCGCCCTGCTGGCGCAGGAGCGTGTAGAACATCCGCCAGGTGCCGCCTCCGCCTTCGGACTGAAAGCTCAGCGGGTCTGAGAAACCTTCCCCCTTGGCCCAGGTCAGCAGCTCGGTCATCTCCGCGATGGAGGAAATGCCGGTCAGGTTGCCGTCCGCGTCCAGCCACTTGGTCCCGTCCAGCGCCGTCCGGTTGTAGTGCACAACGACGGCGTGAATGTCGAAAGGCACGGCCATCAACTGCCCGTCATCGGTCGAGGCGGCGGTGATCGACGCCTCGAAGAAATCCCCTTTCGACAGGCCCGCAGCCTCAAGATCTGCATCGCTGATCGGCGACAGCACGTCCTCTTCCAACGCCAGCGGCAGGCGCGACAGGTGATAGGTCATGATGTCGGGACCCTGTCCAACCGCAACCGCAGTGCGCACCTTTGTGTAGAAGGGCAGGCCCCACTCCAGCGTCGTCCCGCTGATCTGGATTTCAGGGTGTTCCTCGTTGAACTGGTCGATGAGCGCCTTCATGCGCACGCCGTCACCGCCAGCCAGAAAGTCCCACCACTCGACTTCGACCTGGGCCCAGGCCGGACCGGAGAGTCCCAGCGCCACCGCGGTTGCCGCGGCCAGCTTGCCAAACTTCATAGTCATTTCAGTCCTCCTCCTGACTGTCATTGCCTTATCGAATGCGGTCGCCTTCAGCGTCGAAGACGAAGATGCGCCCGGGGTCGGGCGTCACCGTCTGTATCGTTCCGTGCATCCCGTGCCGGGCGCCGGTCTGTTGAAAGATCACCGGCTCGCCGCCGTCCAGCGTGCCGTGCTGGTAGGACACGCCGCCCAGTTCCTCGGCCACGTCCACCGTGACCCGCAGGCCCTGTCCCTCTGTCACCTGAAGATGCTCGGGGCGCATCCCCAGCGCGATCCGTGCGCCGTGCGCGGGTTTGTCCACCAGGGGGATGTCAAAGCTGATGTCCGGCTGGCCGGTCAGCGTGGCTGTCACGCCGTTGTCCCCGTGCCCGGACACCGTCGCATCAAGGAAATTCATCGACGGCGACCCGATAAAGCCCGCGACGAAGCGGTTTGACGGATCGTCGTACAGATCCAGCGGCGCGCCGCTTTGCTGGACGTAGCCGCCCTGCAGCACAAAGATCGTGTCGGCCAGCGTCATCGCCTCGACCTGGTCATGCGTGACGTAGATCATCGTGGCGCCCAGCGCCTTGTGCAGCCGCGCCAGTTCCAGCCGCATCTGCACCCGCAGCTCGGCGTCCAGGTTGGACAGGGGTTCGTCGAACAGGAACACCTCCGGCGCGCGCACGATGGCCCGCCCGATGGCCACCCGCTGACGCTGCCCGCCAGAGAGTTGCGCGGGTTTCTTGTCCAAGTGCTCCACCAGTTGCAGGATACCGGCGGCCTCGCGCACCTTTTCGTCCACCTCGGCCTTTGGCCGCTTGGCCAGGCGCAGGCTGAACGCCATGTTTTCATAGACGGACAGGTGCGGGTACAGCGCGTAGGACTGAAAGACCATCGCCACGCCGCGATCCGCCGGATCCTCGTGCGTCACGTCGCGGTCGCCGATGGCGATCTGGCCATCGCTCGTATCTTCCAGTCCGGCAATCATCCGCAGGAGCGTGGACTTGCCACATCCGGACGGGCCGACGAAGACCGCGAATTGCCCGCGCTGGATGTCCATGTCGACCCCACGGATCACGTCGATGGCGCCAAAGCTCTTCTTGATCCCTCTCAGATGAACGCCCGCGTCCTTCATCGTGCCTCCCCCTTCTTTCGTTTCACCTTGGCCGGGCATCTCCGCCTCAGCCGACCGAAAGCCGGATCATGCTGTAGGAAAAGGCCGGCAATTCGCCCTTAAGCGCACCCTCGCCCACGGCCAGCCTGTCGCCCTTGCGCGGGGTTACCTTGTTCGGTTCGGCACAGGTGTTGGCCACGCGGGCCAGGCTGCTGTCCCCGCCCATCACCTGATGGTCGATCAGCTTGAGGCTGTCAAAACCATGCAACGCCAGGTCAAGCTCCATCGCCTCGTCCGGGCTGCGGTTGATGGCGAACACCGTGATCGACTTGCCGTCCGGCGCCAGCACCGCGGCCACGTCCAGGTAATTCACGTCTTGCGCCACCGCCTCGTCATAGCGTGGGCAGTCCACCGCGACGTTAAGCGCGGTACCGCGGCCATAGAGGCTTGCGAACTGGTAGGGATAGTAGATCGAAGTCGCCCAGGCCTTGCCGCCGCGTTCGGTGCGGATCGGGGCGATGACGTTCACCAGCTGCGCGATACAGGCGATCTTGACCCGGTCGGACCGGCGGATGAACTCGTTGAGCAACCCGCCGACAAAGATCGCGTCCTCGAGGTTGTAGTCCTCTTCCAGCAGCGCCGGCGCCTCGGGCCAGTCCCAGGAATGCCAATTCTTCGAGTCCTCTTCGCGGTTGTGATACCAGACGTTCCACTCGTCAAAGCAGATATAGATGTCGTTCTTGGCCCGTTTCTTGGCCTTCACATAGTCGATCACCCCGGCGATCGACTGAATATAGCGCCCTGTCTCCTCGACCTTGGCAAAGTAGTTCAGGCTGTTGCGGCTGTTGTTGCCGAAATACTTGTGCAGGGAGATGTAGTCGACATTCTCATAGCACTCTTCCAGCACCTGCCGTTCCCAGTCCGGGTAGGTCGGCATCTGGTCGTTGGACGAGCCGCAAACCACCGTCTCGATCCCCTTGCCGAAGGCCTTGACCGCCTTAGAGGTTTCGTCGGCAAGGCGCCCGTATTCCTTGGCCTCCATGTGGCCGATCTGCCAGGGGCCGTCCATCTCGTTGCCGAGACACCACATGTTGACGCCATAGGGGTCTTCGACGCCGTGACTGCGGCGCAGATCGCTCCAGTAGGTGCCCGAGGGGTGGTTGCAGTATTCGACGAAGTTGCGCGCCTCCTCGATCCCGCGGGTGCCGAGGTTCACCGCCAGCATCATCTCGATCTCGGCATCCTTGGCCCAGCGGGCAAATTCGTTGATGCCCACCTGGTTGGTTTCCTTGGACCGCCAGGCCAGGTCCAGCCGGACAGGACGATCCTCTTTCGGGCCAACGCCGTCTTCCCATTTATATGCCGAGACGAAATTGCCACCCGGATATCGGATCGCCGGGATCTTGAGATTGCGCACCAGGTCCAGCACGTCATTGCGGAACCCGTCAGCGTTTGCGGTGGGATGATCAGGCTCGTAGATGCCGCTGTAGATGGCCCGCCCCATGTGTTCGATGAACGCCGAATATAGACGGTCATCGATCTGCGCGATGCTGAAATCCCGATGTATCGAAGCGCGGCCCTTCATGTCCCCTCCCAGGTGCGAATGTCGTGTTGGGGGCACAGTAGGGTCGCCGCGCGTTTACATTCAATTTACATCTCGGTCTATCGCGTTGACAGAATTGGTAATACAGTTCGGATCCGATTGCCCCTTGCCCAGCCGCTTTTCGACAAGCCCAAGCAGCCGTCGGGCCGCCGCCGACATCAGGCGATCCCGTGGACAGAGGATGTGGTAGGGTTCGATCGGGATGGGCCGGATCGTGTCCAGAAGGACCAGATCGGCGCAATAGGGCGGCGACAGCAGCAGGTCGGCAACCTCCTGCGTGACCACCGCGATGACGTCGGAATCGCGCAGCAGGGCCATGATGGCCACCACGGAGGCAGTCTTGATCAGATTGTCGGGCAGGTCCGTGCCTTCCTCGTGAAAGGCGATTTCAAGCGCGTGCCGGATCGGCGCCCCACGGTCCTGCATCGTCCAGAGTTGGTCTGACAGGTCAGCCAGCGACACCCGGCCCGCCTCGGCCATTGGGTGCCCCCGCCGCACCATCAGCAGGACCTCCTCGTCTCGGGCGGGCTGGATGTCGAAATCCCGCGAATAGTCGTGCGGGCCGACCCGGCTCAGCGTGAAATCGTAATCGCCGCGTTCGAGCCCCCACATCAACTGCGACGACGACGAGACATCCAGCGATACGTCGATCCCCGGCGCCAGGGACTTGAGGTCGAGGATCGCAGGGATCATCGCGGCCAGCGCCCCGCCGGTCACGGCCCCCACACGCACCGACCCGCCCATGCCGCCCAGATGAGCAGAGAAATCCTGCGACATCCGGTCGATGTCATGCACCAGCTTGCGCGCATGGGTCACCAGAACCGTTCCCTCGGGCGTCGCGCGCATCCCCTTGGGCGTCCGTTCGAACAGGGCAGAGCCGATGTTCTCTTCCATGTCGGCCAGCATCCGCGACGCGGCCGGCGTGGTCATCCCGCAGACATCCGCCGCGAGCCGCAGTTTCCCGTGACCGGCAATCGCGCTGATGAGGCGCAGCTGAACCGGCCGGAGTGAGCGAAGGTAGTGTGACACGGCCGCAGCCCCCAGTACGCACCCGACCGCCGCGCCGGGCATCTGCTGCCAGACTCTCCCTGCGTCCCCGGTTTAGCAACCCCGCAAAGGAAAGGGCGCGCCCGAAGGCGCGCCCTGCTTTGCAACATCCGTGCCGGGATCACTCGGACAGAGTGAAGGGCGCAGTGTACTTGTCGACGTTGTCAGGGGTGATCAGGGCGCAGTCGAACAGCTGCTTTTCCTGGGCCACTTTCGGTTCGCCGTTCTTGATGTAGTAGTCCGCCTGGATCACGGCCTCACGCGAGAAGACGGCAACCGGCTGCAGCACGGTATAGGCCATCTCGCCTGCGCGCACGGCCTCGACCGCGTCGGGCGAGCCGTCGAAACCGCCGACGATGGTGCCTTCAAGCTTGCCGGCCTCCTTCAGCGCGACGATCGCACCCAGCGCCATTTCGTCGTTGCCCGAGATGACGGCATCGATGACCGGGTTGGCCTGGATGATCGACTGCATCTTGGTATAGCCTTGGGTCCGGTCCCAGTTGGCCACTTCCTGCGCGACCTTCTCGAGGTCCGGATACTGGCTCAGCACGGTGTTGTACCCGTTCGAACGGGTGGCAGCGTTGTTGTCGGCCGGGTTGCCGAAAAACTCGACATATTTGGCCTCGTCGCCGACCAGTTCTTGCCAGGCAACGGCGCCCAGCGCTGCACCCTGGGCGTTATTCGACACCAGCTGCGCGATGGCGATGCCGGATTCGTTGATCTCGGCGTTCACGAGGAAGACCGGGATGCCGGCCTCGGTCGCCTTGCGCACCACGCCGACGGACCCGTCCGCGTTGGCAGGGTCAAGGATGATCGCCTTGGCGCCATTGGTGATGGCCGCGTCGATCAGGTTGGATTCCACGTTGGTGTCGCCCTTGTGCGCGGCAACGGTGGCTTCGTAACCCAGCTCTTCTGCGGTTGCCTTGGCGACTTGGCCCTCGGTGAACCAGTAGGGGTTGGCCGGGTCTGTCACGATGATGGAGATCAGGCCCTCGGCCCAGGCCGAGCCTGCCATCAGGGGCAGCGAAGCGGCGGCGGCCAGCAGGGCGCGTTTGGTGAACTTGATCATGAGAATTCTCTCCCTTGGGTTGGTGATTGCCGGGGTCCGGCAGGACTTCGCGTCGGGCCTCCTCTTGCCCGGGAAACCGCGAAACTTGGGTGGGGGCGGGCCTAGCCTTTCTTGGCCTTGCCCCCGTATTGGATCGAGTTGAGCATCACGGCGAGGACGATGACCGCGCCGGTGAAAACGGTCTGCCAGTAGGACGAGACGCCGATGATCACGAGGCCGTCCGACAGGAAGCCGATGACGAAGGCGCCCAGCAGCGTGCCGCGCACGGTGCCGCGTCCGCCCATCAGGCTCGCGCCGCCCACCACGACCGCAGCGATGGCCGTCAGTTCGTAGGTGGTGCCCGCCGTGGGTCCGGCAGAGGTCAACTGCGAGCTGAGGACGAGGCCCGCGATGGCCGCGCACATGCCCGACAGGACGTAGACGGTGATCTGCACCTTCTTGACCGGCACGCCCGACAGTTCGGCGGCGCGTTCGTTCCCGCCCGAGGAATAGAGCCAGCGGCCAAAGGCAGTGCGCGACAGCAGCAGACCGGCGGCAATCGCGACCACGGCCAGGATGATGACCCCGATCGGAACACCGCCGATACGGTTGAAGCCAAGCCAGTCAAAGCCGGTGTTGCCCAGGCTCTGGTTGCCGGACAGGTTGTTGAAGGTCAGGCCGTTGGTCATCAGCAGCGCGACACCGCGCGCCACGTAGAGCGATCCCAGCGTCGCCACGAAGGCCGGCACGCGGAAATAGGCAACCAGCACGCCGTTGACCGCGCCGACGAAGGCGCCCAGCCCCAGCGTCAGGACCACGACGGCCCAGACCGGCGGATACAGGATCACCCCGGCCGACTCCAGCTCGACCCCCTGCATCAGGAAGCCCGCGAAGACCCCGGTCAGGCCCAGGACAGAGCCGACCGACAGGTCGATCCCGCCGTTCAGGATCACCAGCATCATGCCGACGGACAACAGCCCGAAAATGGCGACATGATTGGCCATGATGAGAAAGTTCGACACGGTCGCATAGTTCGGCGACAGGATCGAGAAGATGATGATGATCGCGATCAGGGCAAAGAAGGCACGGCCTTCCAGCAGGATCTGAACGAGGTTGGCATTCTCGCCAAAAATCGAGGCGATCAGCCCGCCTGACCCCTGCTTCTTGTTGGTGGTGACATCGGTCATTTCCGCGATCTCCAGTTCAGTGCTGCGCCGTGTCGGGCTTGTCCATGTCGACAATTGCCCGGGCTGTGTGTTCGTCGATGATCAATCCGCTGAGCAGGCCGCTTTCGAGCACGGCCTTGATCGCCTGTGTCTTGATTTCGCCCCCGGCCACGGCGACGATGCGACGGCCTTTCAGCCGCTCCAGCGGCTGGGTCAGGATGCGGTCGGTGATCTCGCGGCCCACGGGTTTGCCCCGCTTGTCGAAGAAATGACCCAGCATCTCCCCGACGCCGCCGGCCTCGGCGATACCGGCCATTTCCGCCTGCTCGATCATGCCCGTCGTGACCAGCTCTGCCTGCGCCCCAGTGGTGCCGATGCCCACGATCATCAGATCCGCTTGACCGGCCAGCTCCGCCGCCTGCTGCGCGGCCTTCTGGCCCAGCAGCACGTCGCGGTCGGCGGTGGAATTGGCGATGAAAGGCACGGGCATCGAGGCCGCCTCGGCCCCTGTCTTGTCGGCCAGGCGTGTGACAACCGCGTGCGGGTTCACATCCGCCCCGGTGGTCAACGCCCCCATCAGCGACACGACTTTCAGGTTCGGTGCCGATTGCGGCGCCAGATTCTCGACGCAGGCCAGCAGGGTCCGCCCGTGCCCAACCCCGATGACATTCGCCTGGCCGTCGGCGATGACCGAGGTCAGGAAACGGCCCCCCGCCGCGCCAAGCGGGCCAAGCGCCAGGTCTTCCTGGTGCAGGTCGGTGACAACCTCGCAATGATCCAGGCCAAAGGCCGCGGTCAGGCTTTGCTGCAGATCCACCTCGCCCGAGGCGGCCATGATCTGTTCCTTGGTGGCGTCCGGCCCGAAGGTGGCCGAGATCTTGCCCTTGTGCATGACGATGATGCGATGCGCGATGGACAGACATTCGCTGACCTCGGAAGTCGAATAGACCACGGCGAGGCCCTCTTTCGCGCCCTCGGACAGCAGGCGGAACACCTCTGCCTTGGCGCCGATGTCGATGCCGCGGCTGGGTTCGTCCAGCAGCACGACCGACGGCTTGGTGGCCAGCATCTTGCCGATCACGACCTTCTGCTGGTTCCCACCGGACAGCGAGCCAATGGCAGCGCCGCCGCCGTCGGTCTTGATCGTCACCTCACGGATCGAACGTTCGATGATTTCCTGCTCATCCGCCTTCGACGTCAGCAGGCGCCGGGTAAAGGCCCCGATCGAAGCCAGCGACAGGTTCTGTCCCACGGTCATGGTCTGGACCAGCCCGTCGCGCTGGCGGTCTTCGGGCGTCAGGACAAGGCCCGCCTCGATCCGCTGCGCAATGGTCATCCCGGCCAGGTCGCGCCCGTGCAGCCGGATGGTGCCGCCCGAGGCCGGCAGGCGGCCCGCGACACATTCCATCAACTCGGTGCGCCCGGCGCCCATCAGCCCGTAGATGCAGACGATCTCGCCCTGCCGCACGTTCAGCGACAGGCGATCCACGACCGAATAGCCGGAGCCGCCCGGCGCGGGCACGCTGAGCGCCTCGATCGACAGGGCGGTTTCGCCAAATTCGTATCCCGTCGGCGGCGAGCCGAGGTCAAAGTTCTCGCCCACCATGTTGCGGACGATCCATTCCAGGTCGATTTCCGCACGGGGGGCATAGGCCGTCATCACCCCGTCACGCAGCACGACCGCATGGTCGGTGATGGTCAGCGCCTCTTCGAGGTGGTGCGAGATGTAGACGATCGAGACGCCGCGCGCCTTGAGGTCATGGATCACCTTGAAGAGCACGTCGACTTCGGCCGCCGAAAGGGCCGAGGTCGGTTCGTCCATGATGAGGATGCGGGAATTGACCGACAGCGCACGCGCGATCTCGACGATCTGCTGTTGGCCCAGGCGCAGGTCCTCGACCGGGGTCAGGGGATCGATGTCCTCTTCCAGCTCTTCCATCAGGAGGCGGCACTGGCGCTCTTCCTCGGCGAAGTTCACGCCGCGCGGCCCCATGATCTCGCGCCCCAGAAAGATGTTGTCGCGCACGTTCATGTTGGGCGCGAGAGACAGTTCCTGGTGGATGATGGAAATCCCCAGTTCGCGCGCCTCGACGGTCGAGCGGATTTCGACCGGTGCACCGTCCAGGATCAATTCACCCGTCGTGGGCATGTGCACGCCGGACAGGATCTTCATCAGCGTGGACTTGCCAGCGCCGTTTTCGCCAAAGAGCGTCGTCACCTGGCCGCGGTGGACGTCGAAGTTCACCCCCTTCAGCGCGTGAACCGCGCCAAAGCTCTTGGTCACGTCGCGCGCGGCCAGAACCACCTCGACCTTGTCCGGCGCGGCGGTCGGCGTTTCGTCATGCACGGGCACCTTCATCACTGCACCTCGAGCGCGACGGGCGTGACCAGCCAGTTCTTCGGGTTGATCATGGTAAAGGCGCCGGTCACGGAGATGGTCTTGCCCTGCAGGTTGTCGCGGTCGAGATCGGTCAGCACGTCGGCAGACATCGCCCGGTTGATGCCCGCGCCCGCGTCCTGGTACTCGATCTGGTTCTTGAAGGCGCCGAACTCGATGTCACCGACGATATCGCGCAACTCGGTCCCGTTGATTGCCGGCCCGGTCTGAACGCGGATCCGCGTTCCCTCCGGCATGTCCGGCACGTCGATGTTGAAGATGCCGGACTTTCCCTCGCCCACGGTGCCGGTGAATTTCACCGTCATCACCGGAAAGGCCCCCGCCATCGTGCCGTAAGCTGCGGTTGCCGCCGACTTGTCCTCGGCCAGTTCGCGGGCCAGGTCCGCTGCCTCGGGGGCGCGGCCCGTGACGAAGTCGCGGATGCGGGGGAACTCGCCGACACCAAAGCGGTCAGGGTCAAAGGCCTGCTGCCGCAGGTCCTCGTCGCCGCCGATGGCCACGACCTTTGTGTCGAGCGCGATCGCGCCCAGCAACACAACCCCCGCGATAGCGGTGATTACATTCCTGCGCGTAGCCTTGCTGGCGCTGGCAGATACTGTGCCGGTGGTTGCCATGTCGGGCGTGCCCCCTCTTGCGATTCTGCCCGGCGGACCAGGCTGTTCCGTTTCTTCCTGCCAATCGGCAGGAACCTGTCTGTCGCGGGAATGGCAACCAACTGAAGTTGCTTTATTCCTCCCCTTTCGCCGTGCCCGGAACCCCTCAATTCCCTGGATGGGTCGACGATTCGCCGCCGTGGTGCCACTGCGACCGTTTGCGCCAACCATAAGTGAAAAAAATTACGTTGTCTGCAAAAAAAATCACTACGTCGAGATTCTTTGTGTTACACCAAATGCAACCGGACGCAGTGCGGACAGGCCAAAGACCGCCCTGAACACGCGTCGCGCGGACCTGCCCCGAGGGCGGGAAAATACAAGCGTCACAAGGGGGAGGCCGAGGTGACCCACAAGGAAAAGGGAAGCGGTGATGCCCGATTCGTCTGACGTGATCATCGGCGTCGATGCGGGCACCTCCGTGATCAAGGCCGTCGCCTTCGATCTTTCGGGACGCCAGATGGCCGCGTCATCGGTCCGCAACAGGTACGTGATGGGTGCGGATGGCTCTGCCACCCAGTCCCTGCCGCAGACATGGGCCGATTGCGCCAGAGCCCTGCGCGGACTGGCAGAAAAGATACCCGCGCTCGCCCAGCGGACCGCCGCGCTCGCCCTGACGGGCCAGGGTGACGGCACCTGGCTGGCAGGCAAGGGCAATGCGGCGGTCAGCGACGCCTGGCTCTGGCTTGACGCGCGGGCGGCGCCCACGGTCCGGCGACTGTCTGCGGGCGCAGGCGAACGCGCGCGGTTCGAGGCAACGGGAACCGGGCTGAACACCTGCCAGCAGGGCAGCCAGCTTGCCCATATGGCCGCGACCTGCCCGGAGCTTCTGGACCAGGCCGAGGTCGCCCTGCACTGCAAGGACTGGCTGTTTCTGAACCTGACCGGCGTGCGCGCGACCGACCCTTCAGAGGCAAGCTTTACCTTCGGGGACTTCCGCAACCGGCGCTACAGCGACACCGTGATTTCCGCTCTCGGGCTACAGGCGCACCGCCATCTCCTGCCGGAGATCATCGACGGCGCGCAGGAAACCCGTCCCCTGACACCAGAGGCGGCAGAGGCCACCGGGCTGCTGGCGGGGACGCCGGTTTCGCTGGGGTATGTCGACATGGTCATGACCGCTCTTGGTGCAGGCGTGCACACGGGCGACGCAGGCGCGGCCTGCTCCACGGTCGGGTCGACCGGCGTACACATGCGCGCCGTGACATCGGACCAGGTGCATCTGAACGCCGAGGGCACAGGCTATGTGATCTGCCTTCCGGCGCCGGACATGGTGACCCAGGTACAGACCAACATGGCCGCGACGCTGAACATCGACTGGGCCCTGGCCCTGGCCGAAGAGTTGATCGGCGAATTCGGCGAAGCGCCGTCTCATGCCGATCTTGTCGGCCGGATCGACGGCTGGATGGACAGGTCGCGCCCCGGCGCCCTGGTCTATCACCCCTATATCTCCGAGGCCGGAGAGCGCGGCCCCTTCGTCAATGCCGATGCGCGGGCGAGCCTGGTCGGACTGAACGCCGCGCACAGGTTCCCGGACGTGATCCGCGCCGTGGTCGAAGGCCTCGGGATGGCGGCGCGGGATTGCTATGCCGCGATGGGCGAGATGCCCAGCGAACTGCGGCTGACCGGCGGCGCGGCACGTTCCGGCGCCCTGCGCCGCGTCCTCGCCGCCTCGCTGAACACCCCCGTCCGCGTCTCCTCGCGCGAAGAGGCCGGTGCCGCGGGCTGCGCCATGATGGCCGCCGTGGCGATCGGCGCCTATGCCGACATGGACGCCTGTATCGCGCAATGGACAACGCCCCTGCTGGGCGGGTCCGAGGCGCCCGATCCGGGCCTCGTGCCCGTCTACGACACCCTGTTCACCACCTATCGCCAGGCACACGACGGCCTTGCCCCCGTATGGGACGGGCTGGCCGCGGCGCGTGCGGCTGAAGGAGCTTGAGAGATGACAGATATTTCCAAGGTCGACCTCTTCGTGATCGGCGGCGGCATCAACGGCGCGGGCATTGCCCGCGACGCCGCCGGCCGGGGCCTGAGCGTCGTGCTCTGCGAAAAGGACGACCTGGCCGAGGGCACATCGTCCCGGTCCGGCAAACTGGTCCACGGCGGATTGCGCTACCTTGAATACTACGAGTTCCGGCTGGTGCGCGAGGCGCTGATCGAACGCGAAGTGCTGATGAAGAACGCGCCGCACATCATCTGGCCGATGCGCTTTGTCCTGCCGCACAGCCCCCAGGACCGGCCTGCCTGGTTGGTGCGGCTGGGCCTGTTTCTGTACGATCACTTGGGCGGGCGCAAGAAACTGCCGGGCACCCGAACGCTGGACCTGCGCCGCGACCCCGAGGGCGCGGCAATCAAGGACACCTATACACGCGGCTTCGAATACTCGGACTGCTGGGTCGATGATGCGCGGCTCGTGGTGCTGAACGCGGTCGACGCGGCGGAACGCGGGGCCGAGGTCCTGACCCGCTCGCCCTGCATCTCGGCGCGACGCGAAAACGGCGCATGGCGGGTGACGACGAAAAACTCCGTCACCGGCGAGACGCGGGAATTCGAGGCCAAGCTGCTGGTCAACGCCGCCGGCCCCTGGGTGACGGACGTGGTGACCCGGGTGGCCGGTTCGAACAGCGCACGCAACGTCCGGCTGGTCAAGGGCAGCCACATCATCGTGCCCAAGTTCTGGAAGGGTGAGAACGCCTACCTGGTCCAGAACCACGACAAGCGGGTGATCTTCATCAACCCCTACGAGCGCGACAAGGCCCTGATCGGCACCACCGACATCGCCTATGACGGCCGGGCAGAGGACGTGACCGCCGACGAGAGCGAGGTGCAATACCTGATCGACGCCGTGAACCGCTACTTTAAGGAAGAGCTGACACGCGAAGACGTGGAAACCACCTTTTCCGGCGTGCGACCCCTGTTCGATGACGGGCAGGGCAACCCCTCTGCGGTGACACGCGACTACGTCTTTGACGTGGACGAAACCGGCGGCGCGCCGCTCCTGAACATCTTTGGCGGCAAGATCACCACCTTCCGCGAGCTGGCAGAGCGCGGGATGCACAAGATCGAAAAGTTCTTTCCCAGGATGGGCGGGGACTGGACCGAAAATGCCCCCCTGCCCGGCGGCGACCTGAAAAACGCCGACTACGAACAGTTCCGCAACACGATGAAGCAGGAGTATCCCTGGATGCCGCGCGAGTTGCGCCGCCACTACGGGCGCTGCTACGGCAGCCGGGTGCGCCAGATCGCTGGCGATGCGACCTCGCTGGAGGGGTTGGGGCAGCACTTTGGCGGCCAGCTTTATGAGGCCGAGGTAACCTATCTGGTGAACCACGAATGGGCGCAGACCGCCGAGGACATCCTGTGGCGGAGAACAAAGCACCGCCTGCACCTGACCGAGGCCGAGCAGGCCGCCTTTGCCGCCTGGTTCGATGCCCGGCAGGAGGCCGCGTGACATGGCGCTGACGCTTTCACTGAACACCAACCCGCTGGTGAACCGTTTTGCCGAACCGGACGACCTGATCGACGCCATCGCGCGCGACATCCGGATCAGGGACATCCAGCTGACGCATGAGTTCATCAACCCCAGCTGGCCCGCCCCCGTGATCCGGCGTCTGACCCGGCAGATGGGCGCGGCGCTGACGCGCACCGGCGCCCGCGTGACCAGCGGGATGACCGGGCCTTACGGGCGGCTCAACCACTTTGGCCATCCCGACCGCGACGTGCGGCGCTATTACGTCGACTGGTTCAAGACCTTCGCCGATATCATCGGCGACCTTGGCGGCACCTCCGTCGGCACGCAATTCGCGATCTTCACCTATCGGGACTACGACGACCCCGCCCGGCGCGAGGACCTTTTGCAGATCGCCATCGACTGCTGGGCCGAGGTCGCCGAACACGCCCAGGGCGCCGGGCTCGACTATGTCTTCTGGGAGCCCATGAGCGTTGGCCGCGAATTCGGCGAAACCATCGCCGAATGCATCAAGCTGCAGGACCGCCTGACCGCCGCAAACATGGCCGTCCCGATGTGGATGATGGCCGATATCGACCACGGCGACGTGACCTCGCCCAACCCGGATGACACCGATCCATACGCCTGGGCCCGCGCGGTGCCGAAGGTCAGCCCGATCATTCACATCAAGCAGTCGATGATGGACAAGTCCGGGCACCGCCCCTTTACCGCCGAGTTCAACGCCAAGGGCGCGATTCAGCCCGATCCGCTGCTCAAGGCCTTTGCCGAGGGCGGCGCCGTCGACAATGAGATCTGCCTTGAACTGTCCTTCAAGGAGCGCGAGCCGAACGACCGCCAGGTGATCCCCCAGATCGCCGAAAGCGTGGCTTTTTGGGCGCCGCATATCGACAGTGGGGTGAACGACCTGAATGTCTGACCGGGGTCGCCGATATCGCGAACCTGTCGCAAAGATGCTTGCCTTTTCCGCCGCATGCCGCCAAACCTTGCCGCGTTCTCAGGGCGGGGTGCAATTCCCCACCGGCGGTGACAGCCCGCGAGCGCCTTTCGGGGAAATCCGGAAGGGTCCAGCAGACACCGGTGAAATTCCGGGGCCGACGGTAATAGTCCGGATGGAAGAGAACCAGCCGACGGGCCATCCGGCCTGCGCGGATGGCATCGCCTTGGGACCATTTGTGAAACGCAAAGGATGGTTCCATGTCTGAAACACTGAAAATCGCCTTCATCAAGGCCCGTTGGCACGCCGATATCGTCGACAATGCGCTGGTCGGGTTCGAACAACGTATCGGAGAGGCCGGGGCGCCCGCCACGGTCACGCCCTTTGACGTGCCCGGCGCCTTCGAGATGCCGCTCTTGGCCAAGAAGCTGGGGCAGAGCGGCAAGTATGACGCCGTGGTCTGCGCCGCGCTTGTGGTCGATGGCGGGATATACCGCCATGACTTCGTCGCCCAGGCGGTTGTTGACGGGCTGATGACGGCGCAACTGGAAACCGGCGTCCCGACCTTCTCGGTCTCGCTGACACCGCATCACTTCCAGCCGACCGAGGAACATGTCGGCTTTTACCGCGACCATTTCGTCAAGAAGGGCGCGGAAGCGGCGGATGCGGTCCTGATGATTGCCAAGCTGGAGGTCTGAACCATGTCCCTGCCTGCCTTCTCCTTTGCCACGGCCACGCAAATCCGCTTTGGCCGGGGCGAGGCCGGGCGGGCAGTGCCCGACCTGGCCGCCCGGGGGCAGCGCGTGCTGCTGGTCCAGGGCGGCACCCCGGCGCGGGCCGACTGGCTGTCGGCCGCGCTGGAGGCTGAAGGCTGCTCCGTCGACCGTCTCAGCGTCGCGGCAGAACCCGACCTTGCGATGATCGAGGCGGGCGTGACAGCCGCCCGCGCCAGCGCGGCGCAGGTGGTCATAGCCCTTGGCGGCGGCGCCGTAATTGACGCGGGCAAGGCCATCGCGGCCCTGGTCCCCGCCACGCGCCCCCTGCTGGATCACCTGGAGGTGGTCGGCAAGGGCCTGCCGCTGAACGCCGCCCCCCTGCCCTTTGCCGCCATTCCGACCACCGCCGGCACCGGTGCCGAAGTCACCCGCAACGCGGTGATTGCCGTGCCGGAGGCACAACGCAAGGTCAGCCTGCGGGACGCGCGCATGTTGCCCTGGATGGCGATTGTCGACCCTTCGCTGACAGACAACTGCCCGCGCGGCGTGACGCTGGCCTCGGGGCTGGATGCGGTGACGCAGGTGATCGAACCCTATGTCTGCACCCGCGCCAACCCGATGACCGATGCGCTATGCCGCCCCGCGATTGCCTCGGGGCTGGCGGCATTGATGACACTGATGAGGCAAGAGGACCCCGACGCGCGCGACCAGATCGCATGGACCAGCCTGTGCGGCGGTCTTGCCCTGGCCAATGCGGGATTGGGGGCCGTGCACGGCCTTGCCGGTCCGCTGGGCGGCCTGTCCGGCGCGGCGCATGGGGCGATCTGCGGCATCCTGCTGCCTCATGTGCTTGAGGAAAACGCGGCTCGGGCGACAGGCGACACCGCCCGTCGCCTTGCCGACATGCGCGATGACCTGGGCCGGGTTCTGGATACAGACCCCGCGCGGGCCTTTGCGGCGCTGGCCGATTGGTCGCGGCAAGCCGGTCTGCCTGGACTGGACGCGCAGGGTGTGAACGGGGACCATAGGGCCGAGGCCGCCCGGATGGCGGCCAGCTCTTCGTCGATGAAAGCCAACCCCGTCCCCCTGGACGCCGAGGCGCTGACCGGGATCATGGAGCGGGCGCGCTAGGCGCCGGAGTGTGGAGGACAGGAGATGGCAAAAGATCGGATGTCGGGCGATGCCGAGCATTCCTTGTCGATCCGCGCCGCGTGGCTGCACTACGTCGGCGGCCTGCGGCAGGCAGAGGTCGCCAAGCGGCTGGGTGTCCAATCGGTCAAGGCGCATCGCCTGATCGCCCGCGCGGTGGCCGAGGGCGCTGTCAAGGTCAGCATCGAAGGCGAGATCATCGAGTGTATCGAACTGGAACAGGCGCTATGCCTGCGCTACGGGCTGGACACCTGCGAGGTCGCCCCGGACCTGGACGAAGAGGGCCTGCCCCTGCGCACGCTGGGGATCGCCGGCGCATCGCGACTGCGCCGCTGGCTGGAAAGCGGCGAGGAACTGACCATCGGCATCGGCCACGGTCGCACCCTGGCCGAGGCGGTGCGCGCCATGCCCCGTTTCCACACCAACGGGTTGAGCTTCGTCTCTCTCCTGGGTGGGCTGACCCGGAACTTTGCGGCCAACCCGCATGACGTGATGCATCTGTTGGCCGAAAAGACCGGCGCGCGGGCATACGTCATGCCGGTCCCCTTCTTCGCCAACACCACCGAGGACCGCGAGGTTCTGCTGGCGCAGCGCGGCGTGGCCGAGGTCTTTCAGCTTGCCGAGACGGCACCGCTCAAGATCGTCGGCGTCGGCACGGTCGAGGCGGAAACCCAGCTTGTCACCTCCGGCATGATCGAACCCTCCGAGATCGAGGCGATTTCCGAGGCGGGCGGCGTGGGCGAGATGCTGGGCCATTTCTTCGACCCCGAGGGCAAGGCGCTGGAAACGCCGCTGACCTCGCGGACGCTGGCGGTCTCGCTGGATGAAACCCGTGACGACCGGATCATCGCCCTGGCAGGCGGACCCGAAAAGGTTGCCGCGATCCGGGCCATCCTGAAAAGCGGGCGATTGTCGGGCCTCATCACCGATGAACGTACCGCCAAGACCCTGATGGAGGAATAGGCAGGCCCGCCGCGACAGCGCCGGACCCGCCAAATGGCTCACAGGATCGATTGTCCGGTCGCGGCCCAGTCCTTTGCGAACTGGTCCAGCCCCTTGTCGGTCAGCGCATGAGCCGCCAGCCCCTTGATGACGCCCGGCGGGATCGTCGCCACGTCGGCGCCCGCGATGGCGGCCTCCTTGACGTGGTTGGCCGAGCGGATCGAGGCCGCCAGGATTTCCGTCTTGAATCCGTAGTTGTCAAAGATGGTGCGGATCTCGTGGATCAGTTCCATCCCATCGATGTTCAGGTCATCCAGCCGCCCGACGAAGGGCGAGATATAGGTCGCGCCCGCCTTGGCCGCCAGCAACGCCTGGTTGGCCGCGAAGCAGAGCGTGACATTCGTCTTGATGCCCTTGGACGTGAAATGGCGGCAGGCCTTCAGCCCGTCCAGCGTCAGCGGCAGCTTGATGACCACGTTGTCGGCGATCTTCGCCAGGTGCTCGCCCTCGGCGACCATCCCGTCGAAATCCATCGCCGCGACCTCGGCCGAAACCGGCCCTGCCACGACCTTGCAGATTTCCGCGATGACCTCCTTGAAGTCGCGCCCGGACTTGGCGATCAGCGAGGGGTTCGTCGTCACGCCATCCAGCAGTCCGTAGTCGTTCAGCTCCTTGATGTCGTCGATGTTGGCAGTGTCCACAAAGAATTTCATAGCTCGGTCTCCTTTCGGGGGATCAATAGGCCAGGGCCATGTCGGCCAGCGAACGCGTGCGGATGCGCTCGGCCTGGCCGGCGGTTCCGAAGGCCTCGAATTTCTCGACGCATTGCGCCTTCATGCCGTCCATGGCCGGTTTCAGGTACTTGCGGGGGTCGAACTCGGCGGGCGCGCTCATCAGGGTCTTGCGGATCGCCGCCGTGGCCGCCAGCCGCAGGTCGGTGTCGATGTTGACCTTGCGCACGCCGTGGCGGATGCCGCGCCGGATCTCCTCCAGCGGCACGCCCCAGGTCGGCTTGATCTCGCCGCCGTACTCGTTGATCAGCAGGCGCAGCTCCTCGGGCACCGAGGAGGATCCATGCATGACCAGGTGGGTGTTGGGCAGGCGCTGGTGGATCGCCTCGATCACGTCCATCGCCAGCACGTCCCCATCCGGTTGGCGGGTGAACTTGTAGGCGCCGTGACTGGTGCCCATCGCCACCGCCAGTGCATCGACGCCGGTGTCGGCCACGAAACGCTCTGCCTCTTCGGGGTCGGTCAGCAACTGGTCATGCGACAGGGTGCCCATCGCACCGTGCCCGTCCTCCTGGTCGCCCTGCCCGGTTTCCAGAGATCCGAGCACGCCCAGCTCTCCCTCGACCGACACGCCGGCAGCATGGGCCATCTCGACCACGGCGCGGGTGATCCCCACGTTATAGGCGTAATCGGCGGGCGTGGTGCCGTCTTCCTTCAGCGAACCATCCATCATGACAGAGGTGAACCCGTGCTGGATGGCGGTGACGCAGGTGGCAAGGTTGTTGCCGTGATCCAGGTGCATGCAGACCGGGATATGCGGGTAGATTTCCACCAGCGCGTCAATCAGATTGGCCAGCACCGTGTCATTGGCATAGCTGCGCGCACCGCGGCTGGCCTGCAGGATGACCGGCGACCCGGTTTCATTGGCCGCGGCCATGATCGCCAACCCCTGTTCCATGTTGGACATGTTGAAGGCAGGCACGGCATAGCCGTTCTCTGCCGCGTGATCGAGCAGCTGGCGTAGGGTGATACGGGGCATCTCGGGCTCCAGTCAGTCGGAAGGGGAAAGGTAGTCGCAGAGCGTCGCGACCTCGTCGCGGCTGCCAAAGATCAGCGGCACGCGGTCATGCAGGTGGGCGGGCGACAGGTCCAGAATGGCAGTCTGTCCATCGGTCGCCGTGCCGCCCGCCTGTTCGATCAGGTAGGCAATCGGGAAGGCCTCGTAGGCGAGCCGCAGAAAACCGTCCTCGTAGCCCGGGCGCGTATCGCCGGGGTACATGAACAGCCCGCCCCGGCGCAGGATGCGGTGCAGATCCCCCACGGCGGCGGCGATCCAGCGCATGTTGAAATCGCGCCCGCGCGGTCCCTCGGCCCCGTGCAGCAGGTCCTCTGTGTAGCGTTGCAACACTTCGGGCCAGCGTCGCCGGTTCGAGGCGTTGAAGGCCACGGTCGAGGTCTCCGGCTTGATCGTGACGGCCGTGGTGTCGACGTGAAAGACCCCTGTCACCGGGTCCAGCGTGGCGATGTCGACGCCTGCGCCGGTGCTGAAACCGAAGTCGACCGAATGCCCGAAGGACACGTAGCAGGCGGCGATCATCTCTCGCCCCTTGCGCAGGAAACCGTCACCTGCCGGGAAGATCGCGAAGAGTGCCCCCAGCGGTGCGCCGATGCCGATGCTGCCGGACCCGTCGATCGGATCCATCGCCAGGTCGAATGCTCCGTCCGGGTCGATCGTCTCGACCTCCTCGGCCTCTTCGGACAGGACCCGTGCCACCGACATGTCGCGCAGGACCCGGATGAAATGGTCATGCGCGCCCATGTCCAGCGCCTTCTGCTTGTCGCCGGAATCGTTGGTGCCGATCACATGTGTCGGGTCGCCGGTCAGGTGTCCCTGTGCCAGCCGCGCGGCCAGCGGCAGGCTGGCCTCCGCGAGACGGATCAGAAGTGCCGCCAGCGCGCGGCGCGCGGGGTCTTCGCCCGCCCAACCCGCCAGATGCGCGGCCAGGGTGGGGGCGGTGACGGCCGTGTCGCCGTCCAGTTTCAGGGGCGCCTGCATGGGCTTACGCCTGCCCGTTCAGCAGAGCATCTGCCTTGGCGACGATGGCCTCGCGCGTGATGCCGAAGCTGCGGTAAAGGTCCTCTGCCGGGCCGGAGGCGCCAAAGCCCCGCATCCCGATCACGTCCTCCTCGGAGGCGACATAGCGTGCCCAACCGTAGGTGCTGGCCGCCTCGACGGCGATACGGGGCGCAGAGCCCAGAACCTCGGCGCGGTACTCTGCCGGTTGCGCCTCGAACAACTCCCACGACGGCATCGAGACGACGGCAACGCCCAAACCCCGTTCCGCCAACGTCTCGGCAGCCTCGACCGCAAGGCTGACTTCGGTGCCCGTGGCCAACAGGGTCAGGTCGCGCCCCTCACCGTAACTGCGCAGGACATAGGCGCCCTTCGCGCTCAGGTTTTCGTCCCCGGCTTCCAGCCGCAGCTGCGGCACACCCTGGCGGCTGAGCGCCAGCAGCGACGGGGTCCCGCGCGACCGGATGGCGATATCCCAGCATTCCAGCGTCTCGACCGCGTCGGCGGGTCGGAAGGTGTAGAGGTTCGGGATCGCGCGCAGCGAGGTAAGATGTTCCACCGGCTGGTGCGTCGGGCCGTCCTCGCCCAGGCCGATGCTGTCATGAGTCATGACATAGATCGTGCCGACGCCCATCAGCGCGGACAGGCGGATCGCGTTGCGGGCATAGTCCGAAAAGACAAGGAAGGTGCCGCCGTAGGGGATCACCCCGCCGTGGGTGTTCATCCCGTTCATGGCCGCCGCCATACCAAATTCACGCACGCCGTAGCCGACGTAGCGCCCCGGCTCCTGGCGTGAGAACTGACTGTCCACCGCCGGAACCCGGGTGAGGTTGGAGCCGGTGAGGTCGGCCGACCCGCCGATCAGCTCTGGCAGCGCGGGGGCGAGCGCCTCCAGCGCGACCTGGCTGGCCTTGCGGGTGGCGATCTTTTGCGGCTCCGCGAAGAGCGCCGCGCGCGCCTGCGCCACCGCCGCGTCATATCCGCCGGGCAGCTCGCGCGCGATACGGCGAGTGAACTCCGCGCGGTCGGAGGAGGCGGCAAGCCGGGCTTCCCAGTCCTTGCGGACGGCCCCGCCACGCGCCCCGATGGCCCGCCATTCGGCGGCGAGATCGGCGGGCACCTCGAAGGGGGCAGCCTCCCAGCCCAGCGCCGCCTTGGCGGCGGCGGCCTCTTCGGCGCCCAGCGGCGACCCGTGCGCCGAGGCTGTGCCCGCCTTGGAAGGTGCGCCAAAGCCGATCGTCGTTTTCATGGCGATCAGCGTCGGCTTGCCTGTTTCCCTCTTGGCCTCTGCGATGGCGGCAGACACCGCCGGAACATCATGACCGTCACATTCCAACACATGCCAGCCACAGGCCCGAAGGCGCCCCGGCACATCCTCGGAAAAGGACACCGAGGTCGGCCCGTCGATGGTGATCTGGTTGTCGTCGTAGAGCACGATCAGCTTGCCCAGACCCAGGTGACCGGCCAGCGAGATCGCCTCCTGGCCGATGCCCTCCTGCAAACAGCCGTCACCGAGGAATACATAAGTGTGGTGATCGACAAGGTCGGCACCGAACTCGGCGCCCAAGGCGCGTTCGGCCATCGCCATGCCGACGGCATTGGCAATGCCCTGACCCAGCGGCCCGGTCGTGGTCTCGATCCCCTTGGCATGGCCGTATTCCGGATGCCCCGCGGTGCGGGCGCCAAGCTGGCGGAAGTTGCGCAGTTCCTCGATGGTCATGTCGGCATAGCCGGTCAGGTGCAGAAGCGAGTACAGCAGCATCGACGCATGGCCGTTGGACAAGACCACCCGGTCGCGATCCGGCCAGTCGGGGGCCGAAGCGTCGAATTTCAGGTGATCGCGAAACAGCGCGGTGGCCGCATCGGCCATGCCCATCGGCGCACCGGGATGGCCCGATTTCGCCGCCTCGACCGCATCGATCGAAAGGGCACGTATACAGTTCGCCAGGGCAAAGCCCCCGGGGTCCAGCGCGGCTTTGGCGGCAATCGCCTGCGGCATCGAATCTTTGGGCATCATGTCCTCCTGCGTTGACCCGGTGTTACGGGATCCCGCGGAAAATCACAATAATTAATCCCAAAATAACACAATTGACGATATTTGTGTGATGTGAGATGTTACGTTTCAGGAGGAACCGGGGTGAAGAGAGACGACAGACAACAAGCGATCATGGACCTGCTGGTCACGGATGGAGAGGTCGAGCTCGACGCGCTCGCCGATCGGTTTGCCGTGTCCCGGATGACCATTCACCGCGACCTCGACGACCTCGAAGGCGCGGGTCTGCTGCGGAAAATCCGTGGCGGCGCCACGATCCGCTCCGGCACCCAGTTCGAAAGCGATTTCCGCTTTCGCGAACGGCAGGGCACGACGGCCAAGATGGCGATGGCCCGAGCCGCGCTGCGCCTTGTCGAACCGGGCATGACGGTCATGATCAACGATGGTTCGATGGCCGCGATCCTGGGCCAGCGGCTTGCCGCCTGCCGACCGTTGACCGTGATCACCAACAACGCGGCGGTCATGGATGCCCTGAAGGCGGAGGCAGGGATCACACTGATCGCCCTGGGCGGCGTCTATTCCGCCAAGTTCAACGCCTATCTCGGCAAGGTGACAGAGGATGCGCTGGCGCATCTGCGCGCCGACGTTGCCTATATCTCCGCTCCCGCCGTGTCGGGGCTGGAGGTGTTTCACATGGACGAAACCGTGGTCCGGTCCAAGCAGGCAATGATGCGGCAAGGGGCGTGCCGTGTGCTCCTGGTCAACCACAGCCGATTTGGCAACGCCGCCCTGCACCGTCTGGCCGCCCTGTCCGAATTCGACCACATCATCACCGACCAGCCCCCCGCCCCCGAGGCCCGCGCGGCCCTGGACGAGGCCGGGCTGACCCTGACAATCGCAGACCCCCAAGAGGCCGAGGCATGACACACCCACAGTTCTGGATCGGAACCAGCTGGAAGATGAACAAGACGCTGGCAGAGGCGCGGGCCTTTGCCACTGCCCTCGCAGGGGCCGACGCTGACCGCGATCCGCGCATCCAGCGGTTCGTGATCCCGCCCTTCACCGCCGTGCGCGAGGTCAAGCAGATCCTCGCGGACAGTTCGGTCAAGGTCGGCGCGCAGAACATGCACTGGGCCGACGAGGGCGCCTGGACGGGTGAAGTCTCTCCGCTCATGCTCACCGATTGCGGGCTGGATATCGTCGAGCTGGGCCATTCCGAACGGCGCGAACATTTCGGCGAGACCGACGAGACCGTCGGCCTCAAGACCGAGGCCGCCGTGCGCCACGGGCTGATCCCGCTGATCTGCATCGGCGAGACCCTGGCCGAACGCGAGGCCGACCGCGCGCAAGAGGTGCTGGCGGCGCAGGTGCGCGGCGCCTTGGGCAAGCTGGACGACACCCAGAAATCCGCGCCGATCCTTTTGGCCTATGAACCGGTATGGGCGATTGGCGAGAACGGCATTCCCGCCACCTCGGACTATGCCGACGACCGGCAGGGTGAGATCATCGCAGTTGCCGAAGAGGTGCTGGGACGCCGCGTGCCCTGCCTCTACGGCGGCTCGGTCAACCCCGGCAATTGCGAGGAACTCATCCAGTGCCCGCATATCGACGGGCTTTTCATCGGGCGCTCTGCCTGGAAGGTCGAGGGCTACCTCGACATCCTTGCCAAGTGCTCCACCGCCATCTGAACGAAAGGACACGATCCCATGAAAATTGCAGTTGCAGGCGACAGCGCAGGCGAAGAACTGGCAAAGGTCCTCGCCGACCACCTCAAGGACAAGCACGAGGTGTCGGAAATCTCGCGCACCAGCGAAGGGCCGGACCCCTTCTATGCCAATCTCTCGGACCGCGTGGCCAGTGCCGTCATGGCCGGGGACTATGACCGCGCGATCCTGATCTGCGGCACCGGCATCGGCGTTGCCATGTCGGCCAACAAGATCCCCGGCATCCGCGCGGCCCAGTGCCATGACACCTATTCGGCGGGCAAGGCCTCGACCTCGAACAACGCGCAGATCATCACGATGGGCGCGCGCGTGATCGGGGCGGAACTGGCCAAGGACATCGCCGATGCCTTCCTCTCGACCTCCTTCGATCCCGAGGGCCGCTCGGCCGGGAACGTGAACGCGATCAACGAGGTCGACGCGAAGTACAACAAGGGCTGAAGGCGGCGCGCCTGCAGGCGCACGTCATTCACGCCACCTCCGGAGCCCGGCCTTCCTCCCCCGGGCTCCGACCTTTTTTCGGACAATCCCGAGAGGCATGACATGGACCGGATCCTGGCCATCGACAGCGGTCTGACCGTGACAAAGGCGGTGATCTTCGACCTGAAGGGGACACAGCTGGCTGTCGCGCGTCGCAACGTGACACAGCTCAAACCCGCGCCCCGCCGGGTCGAGCGGGACATGACCGATCTCTGGCGGCAGACTGCCTCGGCCATCCGGGACGTGCTGGAAACCAGCGGGACCGACCCGGCGCGTATCGTCGCCGTGGCCGCCACCGCGCATGGCGACGGGATCTACCTGCTGGACAAGGTAGGCAAGCCGCTGGGGACGGGCATCCTGTCGCTGGACAGTCGCGCCTTCCAGATCGTCGAGGACTGGCAGACCAATGGGACCGACAAGCGCGCGCTGGCCCTGACCGGGCAGGTGCCGCATGTCTCGGCCCATTCCGCGCTGCTTGGCTGGGTGCAGCGCCATGAGCCGGACCGTTTCGCGCAAATCGGCCATGTTCTTGCCTGCAAGGATTGGCTGTGCTTCTGCCTCAGCGGGCGCATCGGCACCGATCACACCGAGGCCAGCACCTCTTTCACCGACGTGCAGTCGCAAACCTGGTCACAAGAGGCGCTGGAGCTGTTCGGCCTTGGCGATGTGCAGGGCGCCCTGCCCCGCGCCGACCATTCCGCCAGCGTGGTCGGAGAGGTCACGCAGGCGGCCGCGGAGGTGACCGGCCTGCGCCCGGGAACGCCCGTCGCGGCGGGGCTGCATGACGTGACCGCCTCGGCGTTGGGGATCGGCGCGCATCGGCCCGGTGTCGTGGGGATCGTCGCCGGCACCTATTCGATCAACGAAAGCGTCTCGACCCGGCCAATCGTGGATGCCCGCTGGTTCTGCCGCAATGCCATCGACGCGGGCCAGTGGAACAACATGTCCATCTCGCCCGCGTCGACCACGAATTATGACTGGTTCCTCGACACCTTCTGCGCCGTGGAGCGGGCGCAGGCACGGGCCGAGGGCCAGGACATCCACGCCTTTCTACGCCCCGAAATCGACGCGGCGCTGAGCCGCCCCTCCTCGATCCTCTATCATCCCTATCTCTTCGGTTCTCCTATGGGCGCGGCGCCCAGCGCGGGTTTCCTGGGTCTGCGGGGTTGGCACGAACGCGGCGACTTGCTGGCCGCGCTGCTGGAGGGGGTGGCCTTCAACCACCGCGATCACGTCGATGCGCTGCGCGGCAGTTTCGGCGGCAGCGAGGCCCGGCTGACCGGCGGGGCCTCACGCAATCCGTCGGTGGCACAACTTTTTGCCGATGTGCTGGACATGCCCGTCACAGTCACCGACACGGACGAGGCCGCCGCCTGGGGCGCCGCGCTGTGTGCCGGGGCCGCGGTGGGCGCCTTTGCGGGCTGGAACGCCGATCCGCGCGATCTCGCCGCGCTGGAAACCACCTATCTGCCGACGCCAGAACGAGCCGCGCATTACGCCCGGCGCTACGCCATCTACCACGAGATCGCCGAAGGCATGGGCGCGGCCTGGGATCGCCTGAACAGCCTCGAAACCCTCGCCCGGGGCACCGCCAATGACTGAGCCTGCCGCAGAAGACCTTGACGTGCTGGTCATCGGCGCCGGGGTGAACGGCGCCGGCGTGTTCCGCGATCTCTGCGCGCAGGGGCTGAAATGCATGATCGTCGACAAGGGTGATTTCGGGTCGGGCACCAGCGCGGCACCGTCACGCCTGATCCACGGCGGACTGAAATACCTCGAAACCGGGGAATTCCGCCTTGTCGCGGAATCCACCTATGAACGGAACCTGCTGCTAAGGAACGCGGCGCACCTGGTCCACCCCCTGCCCACCGTGATCCCGATCCAGTCCTGGACAAAGGGTGTCTGGGCCGCGCTGCGGACTTTCTTCGGCTCGAAGACGGCGCCGCGCAGCCGTGGGGCGCTGCTGATCAAGGCAGGACTGGCGATCTACGATTTCTACGGCGCGAAGGCGCGCCAGATGCCCAGGCACGGCATGTTGGGCCGGGCGCGCGCCCTGGCCCAGATCCCGGCCCTGACGCCCCGGATCGTCGCCGTCGGCACCTATTACGACGCCACCGTGACCGCTCCGGAACGGCTGGTGATGGAGCTGACCTCTGACGGGGTCGCCCTGTCACCCGCGTCAGAGGCGCTGAACTGGACCACGGTCGAGGGACAACAGGACGGCACCGTGTCGCTGCGCGGGCCGCAGGGCCAGCGCCGTGTCATCCGCCCGCGTTTCGTGGTCAATGCCGCCGGCCCCTGGATCGACAAAGTGAATGCAGTGCTGGGACTGGACACCCGGCTGATCGGGGGAACCAAGGGATCGCATATCCTGCTGGATCACCCCGAGTTGCTGGACCAGCTGGACGGGCGGATGATCTATTTCGAAGGGGACGACGGACGCATCCTGCTGGTCTTTCCCTTTCACGGCAAGGCGCTGGTCGGGTCCACCGACATCCCGGCGAAAGACCCCGATGCCGTGATCTGCACCGAGGCCGAGACCGCCTATTTCATCCAGAGCCTGCGCGATCTGCTGCCCGGACTGCACTTTGATCACGACCAGATCGTCTATGCCTACGCGGGCATTCGCCCTTTGCCCAACTCCGAGGGCGTGGCGCCCGGGCTCATCAGCCGCGACCATTCCGCCCCGCTGGACCCGGCGACGCCGCAGCGCGCCTTTCCTGTCATGTCCCTGGTCGGCGGCAAATGGACCACCTTCCGCGCCTTTTCGGCAGAGGTCAGCGACCGGGTGCTGGCCGAGCTTGGCATGTCCCGCCAGCAGAAGACCGACGAGATGCCCATCGGCGGTGGACGGGACATGCCCCGAACAGCCGAGGCGCGGCAGGCGTGGATCAAAGACGTCGCGGCTGAGACCGCCGTTGCGCCGGACCGCGTGGCCGTCCTGCTGGACCGCTACGGGACCACCGCGCGCAACATCGCCGCGCATGAGGGCCATGATGCCACCCCCCTGCCCGACGCGCCGGACCACACCGACCGCGAGATCGACTGGATCGCCGGGCACGAGGCGGTCCAACACCTGTCCGACATCCTGCTGCGCCGCACGTCACTGGCCATCAGCGGGCGCCTGACGCCTGCCCTGTGCCGCGCTGTCGCGCGGATCGCGGGCGGGGCGTTAGGTTGGGGCCCGGATCGGGAGCAGCGGGAACTGGCGGAGCTGGCGAAACTCCTGTCCGAAAGGCATGGCGTTCACCTCGACTTGCGCTAGCCTGCGCCGAAAGGGAGGCCGCATCATGTCGCAGAAGCACCGCAAGCTGATCAACGATCCCGACACCCTGATCGAGGATCTCGTGGCCGGCATGGTCTCAGCCCATCCCGACCTGATCTGCGTCGAGGGGGAGACCGGCCGGGCCATCGTCGCGTTGAACGGCCCGCGCGACGGCAAGGTCGGCATCGTCATTGGCGGCGGCTCGGGTCACGAACCCGCCTTTGCGGGCTATGTCGGCAAGGGGCTGGCCGATGCGGCGCCGCTTGGGAACATCTTTGCCTCGCCCTCGCCCGCGCAGATCATGGACGCGGGATTTGCCGCCGACGGCGGCACGGGGGTGCTGTTTCTTTACGGTAACTACACCGGGGACGTGATGAATTTCGGCATGGCCGAAGAGGGGCTGGCCGAACAGGGGATCACCGCGCGCTCTTTCCTCGTAACCGATGACATCGCCTCGGCCCCGCCCGAACGGGCCAGCGAACGGCGCGGGATCGCCGGGGATTTCTTTGTCTTCAAGGTGGCGGGGGCGGCTGCGGATCTGGGCCTGAGCCTCGACGAGGTCGAACAGGCTGCCGCACGCGCAAACGCGGCAACCCGAACAATGGGCGTGGCGCTCTCTGCCTGCATCCTGCCCCAGACCGGGCGTCCGAATTTCGACCTGCCCGTGGGCGAGATGGAAATCGGCATGGGCATCCACGGCGAGCCCGGCATCGAACGCGGCCCTGCCGAGGGCGCAGACGCGGTCGTGGACCGCCTGCTGCCGCCGATCCTCGAGGAACTGGCCTGCACGGCGGGCGACCGGGTGGCCGTTCTGGTCAACGGGTTGGGCTCGACCAGCCTGCTGGAGCTTTACCTGCTGCACTGGCGTGTCGCGCAATTGCTGGAAGACCGGCGGATCACGATCCACCACAGCTGGGTCGGCGAATACTGCACCTCGCTGGACATGGAGGGCGCCTCGATCACCCTGATGAGGCTGGATGCGGACCTGCAGGCATGGCTGGACCATCCCTGCGAGACGCCCGCGCTGCGCGTCGGCAAACCCGATGTCACCCGCACCGCCCGCCCGCGCAGACATAGGGACAGGGTTGCCCCAGTGGCGCACTCTGGCGACCGCACCGACCTGCGCACCGATGGCGAAGTCACCCCGGCAGAGTTTCGCACCATGATGCAGGCCGGGGCCGAGGCGATCTTTGGCGCCGTGGACAGGCTTTGCGCGCTCGACGGCGAAATCGGCGATGGCGACCACGGCGTGACAATGGAAATCGGCTGGAAGGCCGTGATGACCGCGATGGACGCGGCAGACCGGGACATGACGATCACCGATCTCTGCAGGGTGATCGCCGATAGCTTTCTCTCTGCCGTCGGCGCCTCTGCCGGGCCGCTCTATGCCTCGGGGTTCGGCGCGGCCGGGCGGGCCGTGTCCGACCGTTGGGCCCTGGACACCCGCGCGCTGGCCGCCTGGCTGGATGGCATGGCGCAGGGCATCGCGGGACGCGGCGGTGCACGGCCCGGCGACAAGACCATGCTGGACGCCTGGATGCCCGCCGCTGAGGCCGCTGGCGTCGCGGCCCGCGAGGGCGCCACGCTGCAGGACGCGCTGATCCGCGCGCGCGACGCCGCCCGGCGTGGCGCCGATGCCACCGCACAGATGCAAAGCGGCAAGGGCCGGTCGCAGAAACTGGGCCAGCGGTCCGTCGGTCACGTGGACCCCGGGGCGGCCTCCGCCGCCCTTTTGCTGGCCGCCTGGTCGGATGCGCTGTAGCACCGATCCGACCGTTGAAAGACTGTCACATTGCTCTGATAGCCCGTCGCCGATGTAACCAAATCATGGAGACCCTCATGCGTTTCGCCCTTTCCGCGCTTGCTGTCGCGCTGCTTTCGACTTCGGCGATGGCCGAGGTGTCGGGCAAGCTGGTGCTGTATACCTCTCAGCCCAATGCCGATGCCCAGCAAACGGTCGACGCCTTCCAGGCCAAGTACCCGGAGGTCGAGGTCGAATGGATCCGCGACGGCACCACCAAGGTCATGGCCAAGCTGCGCGCCGAATTCGCCGCCGGCGCCCCGCAGCCGGACGTGCTGCTGATCGCCGACATGGTCACGATGGAAGGGCTGGAGGCCGAAGGTCGCCTGATGGCTTACCCCGAGGCCGACACCAGCGCCTATGACCCATCCCTGATGGATGCTGAAGGGCACTATTTCTCGACCAAGCTGATCACCACCGGCATCGTCTACAACACCGGCGCCGAGATGGTCCCGACCTCCTATGCCGACCTGCTGAAAGAGGCCGCAAAGGACAAGCTGGCGATGCCCTCGCCGCTGACCTCGGGCGCGGCGACCATCCACATGGCCGCCATCACCGCGCATCCCGACCTGGGCTGGGATTTCTACGAGGGCCTGGCCGCGCAAGGCGCCATCCCCGAAGGCGGCAACGGTGGCACCTACAAGGCCGTCGCGGGCGGCGAGAAACTCTATGGGTTCGTGGTCGACTTCCTGCCGATCCGCAACAAGCTGGACGGCGCCCCGGTCGAGTTCGTCTTCCCAGAGGAAGGTGTCTCTGCCGTGACAGAGCCGGTCGCCATCCTGTCGACTGCGCAGAACCCGGACGCCGCCAAGGCCTTTGTCGACTTCCTGATCTCGGAAGAGGGCCAGCAACTGGCCGCCGACATGGGATACCTGCCCGCGCATCCCGCCATCACCCCGCCCGAGGGGTTCCCGGCGCTGAACGACATCAAGCTGCTGGATTTCGACCCCGCCAAGGCGCTGGCGAACGACCAGGCCAACAAGATGAAGTTCACCGAGATCTTCGGCGGCTGACCTCTTGCGGCTGTTGAACTTCCTGCGCAGCGGCGAGGGCCTGACCCTTGCCGCTGTCATCTTTTTCGCGCTGGCCCTGCTGGTCTTTCCGCTGGGCCTGCTGGCGCGTGTCGGCGTGACACAGGACGACGTCTTTTCGCTGGCGCCGCTGTCGGATGCGCTGTCCTCGCGCTCGGTCTGGCGCGCCTTCACGCATTCGCTGGAAAGCGCCTTTTTCTCCTCGCTTATCTCGCTGGTCGCGGGCACGGGGATCGCGCTGGCCATCGGGTTGACCGACATTCGCTGGAAGGGTGTCTTCACCTTCCTTCTGCTGATCCCGATGATGATCCCGCCGCATGTGACGGCGATTGCCTGGATCCAGGCGATGGGGCCATCCTCTCCGATCCTGCGCAGTCTGGGGATCGCCCCGGAACTGGGCACCACGCACCCCCTGTACTCTCCCGGCGGGCTGATCTTTCTGCTGGGCGTCCAGCACACGCCGCTGGTCTTTCTTGTTGTGCTTGCCGCTCTCCGCGCCCTGCCACGCGAAATGAGCGATGCCGCGCGGATCGCCGGGGCCGGCGGCGGCAGGTTGCTCCGGCGCATTATCCTGCCACTGCTGGCGCCGACGCTGATCGCCGGCTATGCGCTGGCCTTCGTCTCGGCCTTGGGGAATTTCGGGATCCAGGCGCTGCTGGGCATCCCCGCGCGCTACATCACCCTGCCCGTGCTGATCTGGCAGCGGCTGGCCAGCTTCGGCCCCTCTGTGCTGACCGACGTGGCGGTGATCGCCTCGATCCTGGCGCTCTTGGCGGTGGCGGTGATCCTGGTGCAGATGTTGTTGTTGCGGAACGCCCGCAGCACGCTGATCGGCCCCCCGCAGCCGCCCCTGCACATCCGCCTGGGGCGAATGCGCGGCTGGACCGAGACCGGGCTGGCTCTGCTGGTGCTGGGCACGCTGGTCCTGCCCATCGCGGCGCTGGTGGCGACGGCGCTGGTGCGCACCTATGGGTTGCCCCTGAACGCGGACACGATCACGCTGGACAATTTTGCCGAGATCCTGTTCCGGCAATCCGTCACCGCGCGCGCCTTTCTGAACTCTTCCCTGACCGCCGCCACGGCTGCGGGGATCATCGCCCTGGGCAGCATCCTTGTCGCGCATTTCATGTCCTCACCCCGGCGCGCCGTGCGCAGCACCGGCCTGGGCATCGCGACACTGAGCGAGATGACCTATGCCATTCCGGGCCTCGTGATCTCGATCGCCTTCATCCTCGCCTTTCTCAAACCCCTGCCGCTGTTCAACGTCTCGCTCTACAACACGCTGGGGATCATCCTGATCGCCTATCTCTGCGCATTCTTTTCCATCGCGCTGAAGCCCGTCAGCGCCGCCTTCGTGCAGTTGGACCCGGCTTTGGACGAGGCCGCCCGGATCTCGGGCGCGTGCTATGGGCTACGAATGCGGCGGATTTTCCTGCCGCTGATCGCCCCGGCGGCGGCGTCGGGCGCGATCCTCGTGTTCCTGACCGCCTACAACGAGGTCACCGTGTCCGCCCTGCTGTGGTCCAGCGGGAACGAGACCATCGGAACGACGATCTACAACTACGAAGATGGCGGTTACACCACCCTTGCCGCCGCGATGGCCAGCGTGACGGTGGTGGCCACGGTCCTTCTGATGGCCGCGCTGGACCGGCTGGGGCGACAGGCGCCGCGCGGCGTGGTGCCCTGGCGGATGTAACCCGCCTCAGGACAGGAGTGGCGCAAACTCGGCGTCGATCCGTTCGAACAGGGGCAGGTAGTCTGCGGTTGTCTCTAAGAGCGCGGGGTTGCCCGCGTGCCTTTGGCGTATGTCCGCGATCCGCTCGGCCAGGGTCAGGGCTTCTCCGTTCGGGCCAGAGCGATTGTCGCAAAAGGTCAGCGCCCGGCTGAGAGAGGTGTCCATCATGCGGCAGGCCGGCCCGTAGTGTCCGGCAAGATCGGTCCGTGTCCGCAGGCAAAGACCACGGGCCCCGGAGTGATGCAGCACCGCGTCCACAACCTCGGCATCGCAGCCGTCGGCCCGGGCCAGGATGGCCCCGTCGACCGGGTGAAATCCCGTTTCGGCAAAAGCCCTGGCATAGCCGATGTCGTGATAGGCCGCCGCGATGACCAGCCGCCCGCCGAAATCCTGCCGCGCCTCGACCACCTGGGCCACGCGCATGACTTGACGGATATGGGCAAGCCGGGGCGCATCGGCTGGAAACCAGTCTTCGGGCGCCTTCATCCCGGCAAGACCCAGGCCCGCTTGATCCGCAGGGCCAACCTGTCCCCGACCCGCATCGGCGCGTCATGAGCCACCGTCAGACCGGCCCCGGCATCAAGGGCCACCACAGCCTCCCAGATCCCGCCGCGATAGAGGACACTGCGCACCGAACCAGTCAATTGCCCTTCATCGCCGACCACAATGGCCTCCGGGCGCACCAGCGCCTGCGCCGGTCCTTCCGGCTGTCCGGGTGCGGTGGTGACGTCAAATCGGCAGCCCGCAAGCTCGGCCATACCGTCGCGATAGAAAACCTCCACGACGCTGCCATGACCGATGAATTCCGCCACCTCGACGGATCCGGGCCGTTCGTAAATCTCCTGTGGCGTTCCCACCTGCAGAAACCGCCCGCCTTTCATCACCGCCATGCGGTCTGCCAGGGCCATCGCTTCGCGCTGGTCATGGGTGATATACAGCGTGGTCGCCCCGGACGAGCGGTGAAAATGCAGCAGTTCCCGCTCCATCGATCCGCGCAGGTGCGGATCGAGATTGGCCAGCGGTTCGTCCATGAGGATTGTCCGCGCCCCGCCTGCCAGGCAGCGCGCAAGGGCCACGCGCTGACGCTGGCCGCCGGACAGCGCCTCGGGTTTGCGCCCTGCCATGTCCTGCAAGGAGACGGTTTCAAGATGCGCCTCGACAGAGCGCGCCGCCTGCTTGCGCGACATGCCGCCAGCTTCCAGCGGAAAGGCCACGTTGTCCCGTACTGTCATGTGCGGCCAGAGCGCGTAGGACTGAAAGACGAACCCCGTGCCGCGCTGTTCCGGCGGGACCATCGTGCCCTGACCTGCCACCCTGTCGCCGTGCAGCAGGATCTCGCCGCGATCCGGGGTTTCAAGCCCCGCGATCAGGCGCAACAGCGTGCTCTTGCCGCAGCCGGATTCCCCAACG
The DNA here is from genome assembly GCF_900101505.1 of Antarctobacter albus. Classification (GTDB taxonomy): domain Bacteria; phylum Pseudomonadota; class Alphaproteobacteria; order Rhodobacterales; family Rhodobacteraceae; genus Antarctobacter; species Antarctobacter albus. The sequence goes on along the minus strand of NZ_FMZI01000007.1, from coordinate 190,115 downwards.
ATGACAAAGAGCTCACGGTCGGCCACCGTGAATGAAACCTCGGCGACGGCCGGTTTCCCGGCATAGTCCTTGCCGATACCACTGACCTCGATGCCCGTCGTCATTCGCCTGCACCTCGCTGCGTCGGGAACCCGGTCTTGCCGGGATGTCCCGCCCCTGTCGGCGGGCACCGGCGCCCGCTTTGCAGGTCGATCCTTACGACCGGGACGGGCAGAACCGCAACCCGGTGCCAGGGTCCAGCACCCTCCTAGAGGACAAAATCCCCGGCCGTCAGCCCGGTTACGGCGGCCACCCGGATCTCTTCGTCTATGGTGCCATCGCCATCGCGGTCCAACTGCACGATGGCCGAGCCGCTGGGCGTTTCGAACAGGCGCAGTTCAGGGCCCCGCGCCGCGGAAAACGAGCTGGTTCCGCAGAACGTGAAACTCGACGGCACCAGTGCCGCTAGGTTGATCACGTCAAGTCCCTGTTCAAAGTCCAGGATCTGGTCGCGTTGCGCACCGATGCCGGTTTCGGCCACCGAGGCGAAGGCAAAGGTATCGGCATCCGCGCCACCCGTAAGGTGATCTGCCCCGGGTCCGCCGGTCCTGCCCCGCGTCGCCGCGCAGCACATCCGCTCCGGCATCGCCACGCAACGCGTCATCCCCCGCACCGCCCAGCAGCGTGTCATCGCAGCCGCGGCCGATCAGGGTATCATCCCCCCCAGCCCCTGCAGCAGGTTGTCCCCTTCATCCCCCCGCAACACGTCACCAAAGGCACAGCCAAAGAGGTTTTCGATCGACAGGTTGCTGTCGTCGCGCGCCTCGCCGGTGTCGTGCGTGGAATTGGCCAGATCCGCGATCAACCCGCCCGGCGCGTCGGCATAGACCGCCGTGTCGCGGCCCCGCTCTCCGTACAGGGCGTCATAGGGCGTCGCCGCCCGGTCCGCCGTCCAGCAGGTCGTTGACGTCAGAGCCATAAAGCTCGTCGTCTCCCTCCAATCCACTCAGGATGCGGGTCAGACCTGCAAAGCCCTGCAGGTAATCCAGCCCCGGCGTGCCCTGGATGGCGAACGGTCCCAGCAGCGACAGGTGGCTGCCATTCGCGACCTCCGCCCGCTCTACGACCGACCCGGCCATGTCGAACTGGCCGCTCAGGGTCAATGTCTCGCCACCCACATGCACGTTGAGGCTGTAGCCGTCGAGGTTGAAACTCAGATCCCCCGGCGCGATGCCCGGACCAAAGCGGATCGCGTCCGTGCCGCCGGTCTCGTCGATCAGGTCGGCCCCGTCCCCAGGGTTCCAGATGTAAGTGTCGTTGTCCTCGCCTCGGTACAGCTCATCGTTGCCGCCCTCGCCCATAAGGGTATCGTCCCCCTCGTTGCCGTGCAGGAAGTCGACCCCGGCGCCGCCGTATTGTTCATCATCCCCCGCCCCACCGTGCAGGGCATCCCGCCCGCCGCCCCCGCTTTGACAATCGGGACCGCCGAGGCCGGTCAGGAAACCATGCCCGGGCCCACCGAACTGAGCGTCATGCTGATCGGTGCCCAGCAAGTTGACCGCGGCAAGCTGGGTCTTCACCGCGTGGACAAACCCCTGCCATGTCACGCCGGTGGTAGTTGCGCTGACAGCGCTGGCCAGCCAGGCAGTCTGTTCGGGGACAAGTCCGTCTCCGGGACCGGCAAATGCGATGATGCGCGCCACTTCCATCCAGAAGCCATTGGGATCGGCAAGCGTGGCGGCAATGTTGGCCAATTCCGAAACCATCGCCTGATCTATGCCTTGGCGGGTCAGAGTGGCGGTGCCGAATTCATAGAGGCCCGCCGAGGCTCCGAACAGGAACTGGCCGCCGACCTGCAGGATCAGCTGCACCTTCACAAGGTTCAGAAACTGTTCATAGGCTGCCTCGACCGCATCGGCCTGCCAATAGCCTTCGGGGTCGCGGACCTCCAACCCGGCGGTCACACCAAAGAGGTTGCCGCTGAGCATTTCCATCGTTTCCAGAACACGCGCGTCGATGTGCGGCCCGCGCGACCCGGCTGCCACGTCCTGCACCCCGGCCCAGCGCTGGACGATCTCTTCGGCCAGCGCATCAAGGGCCGCAGGGTCTCCGAGCACCTCCCAGGACCAGTTCACCTTGAACGCGGCCACCAGATCCAGCAACGCCTCGTCCAGGCTCATCGCGACATGCAGGTCTGTCAGGTCGCCAAATCCGCGCAAGATCGGCAAGGCCAGGACGCGTGCGTCAAGCAGGTAGTCACCGCGATTGATCGTATTCAGATCGTCGTTCAGGAACCAAAGGTCGGTGATCGTGCCGGCAGACCCGTCATGACCACGGAAATCGCCAAAATGTCGTAGTCGTCCAGCGTATGCAATTCGTCGGCATCGCTGACCCCGTCGCCATTCGAGTCGATCCACAGCTGCAATTCGGAAAAGGCGGCGTCGCGGGCATTGACCCGGCCATCTCCGTTGCTGTCCAGCGCCGCGAGGTTGTCAAAGCCCGTTTCATACACCTCCGTGATGCAGAACATCTCTGTCTCGTCGTCGATGATGCCGTTGCCGTTCACGTCCCGAACCAGAAAGGCGTCATCCCCGCCGGTGCCTGTGTTGTTTGTCTGACCCTCGGGCAGAATCCAGGCCGTACGCTCGGCGAAACCGTCGCTGTCGAGGTCGAGATAGAGGTTGGACCCGGTCGCCGCCGTAGGACCCAGCGCCGTGACCGCGATCCCGTCACCGTCAAGGTCCAGGATCAGCGGACAGGTCTGCAGCGGGGCGCCGTTGGTCGATCCCGCCGGCCCCAGGATAGCCGCCGGAGGAGAGCTGAGCGGCGTCCGGGCGGACGGGTTGTCAGGATCGGCCGGTCCGGTGAGGTCCTCGGGCACGGCGGGCGGAGCATGGGGGTCGGCGAAGTCCTCGATCGGAACCGGAGGCTGCCCCGGAAGCTCCAGCAGGATGCCACCGTCGGGTCCGCGTGAAAGATGTTCCGGGTATTGGTCGATCAACGCGTCCAGAAGGACCTGCCCCTCGTTGAGGGTTTCGAACATCCTTTCGGCAAGCTCAGTCAGAGAGCCGGTCATCCAGGGCGTAAACTGCTCGATGATCTTGAACAGGATCACCGCTTCTTTCTGAGCCGCGTTCAGCTGCGAATTGTCCGCGATCGCACGCACGTCGTTGACGAAATCGACGACCTCAAGCGTCTTGGAAAAGGCTTCGCCTGCCGCCTCGAACAGATCGCTCTCTCCGATGGGCAATTTTTCGTCGATGATTTCGGCGATTTCTTCGAGCGGCTCACCGAGGGCATCGCCAAGGATGTCGGACAGTTCCGATTTTGCCGCGTCCGTCATGGAGGCTCCGATGGCGTCGTCGACCACGTTCCCGGCCCAGACCTTGGTTCCCGTCTCGACAATGACTTCAAGAATGCCGTCGCTCATGATTCACCCTGGAAACTCAAATCCAACACGCCGGTAATGACAGCGACCGGCAAATCTATCTCCATCTTTTGGTCCCCGCTAAGGGCATGATTTGCCAAGGCCGCTTTTGCGGACTTCCCGAGCATTTTCGGCCGCTCGGGGCGTGAATTTGAATCGACGCGTGCTGAAAAATCAGGATGAAATGGGTTTTCATGCCAATTTCCAGAATGCCCGGCATGGCGTGGCACGGCTGCACGGGCGGATGCCCCTTGTGCGCCAGAGGGACGGCAAGGATTGGACCGCGATGCCGGACAAGGGGTAGTCTGCGCGTCATGGGGTACGTGACATCGCTTTTCCCGCGCAAGGTGATCGCGGCGGTCGGACCAGTGGTCGACGGCCCAAACCTGCTGCGCGGGCTGGGCCTGGACCCCGACGCCCCCTGGGACCCCAAGATCATGGTGCCCGTGACCGTCTATTACGACATGCTGGAACGCATCGCCGAGACGGTCGACCCGACCGACCTGCCGCTGAAGGTCGGCGCCTCCATGCGCTGTGACGAATACGGGGCGCTTGGCCTGGCCTGGAAGGCCGCCCCCGACCTGATGGGATCGCTGGCGCGGATTGAACGCTATGCGCGGGTCTGGACCAGCGTGGTGGAATACGAATTGCGGCCCGATCCGCGTGGCGTCCTGCTGGTCCTGCAACGGGCCGGGGCGCGGCGGCTTGGTCTCAGGCTCTCGAACGAGACGTCGCTGGCCAGCGCGGTGTCGATTGCCCGGCAGGTCAGCCCGGTGCCCTTTGCGCCGCTCGAGGCGCGGTTTCAACATCCACCGCCGCGTACCCTGTCCCACCACGAAAGCTGGTTCGGATGCCCCGTCCATTTCGGCAATGACATGGACGCGCTGCTGATTTCCCACGAGGCGGCCAGACAGCCGAACATCCTGGGGGATGAGGGGATCACGCGCTTCCTGATCTCGCATCTGGACGAGGAGCTGTCCGAGATTGCCGGGGAGGATACGCTGGAGACGCGGTCCAAGGCCGCCATCGCCCGTGCACTCAGCGAGGGCCTGCCAAAAATGGCCGATATCGCCCGGGGCCTTGGCCTCAGCGCGCGCAGCTTTCACCGGCGGCTGTCCGAACAGGGGCTGAGCTTTCAGACCCTGACCGCCGAGACCCGTCGCGAACTGGCCGAAGGGCTACTGCGCGACGAGAGGTATTCGCTGGCAGAGGTCGCCTTCCTGACCGGCTTTTCCGAGCAGAGTTCCTTTACCCGCGCGTTCAAACGTTGGGTCGGGCGGACCCCTGCCAGCTACCGCAAGGTGCACGGCACGGGCTGATCCAGCATTGGCAACAACTGTCAAAACGCTGGCGATGGCGGTCAATACCCGGCGCCTGCCAACGGTCTATCCCTCTGTCATCATGTTCAGACAAGGAGACAGACCATGCACCCCATTCTCGTCATCGGCGCCAACGGAAAGACAGGTTCGCGCGTTGCAAGCAAACTGCAGGCGCTTGGACATGCCGTGCGCCTAGGGTCGCGCAATGCCCCGATCCCCTTCGACTGGGAGGCGCCCGAAACCTGGGCGGCGGCCCTGTCCGGTGTCCGCGCCGCCTACATCACCTATTTCCCCGACCTCGCCTTTCCCGGCGCCGTCGAAAAGCTGGACGCGTTGTGCCGCACCGCCCGCGCCGCCGGTGTGGGCCACCTGGTCCTGCTGTCGGGCCGGGGGGAACATCACGCCCGCCTCGGTGAAGAGGTCGTGCGCAATGCCGGTCCGGATTTCACCATCGTGCGCGCCGCCTGGTTCGCGCAGAACTTCAGCGAAGGCTACCTGCGCGATCCGGTGCTGGCCGGTGTCCTGCCGATGCCCGGCGGAGACGTGGTGGAACCGATCATCGACGTGGACGACATCGCCGACGTCGTGGTCGCCGCACTGACCGAGGGCGGCCACGAAGGCGAGTTGTACGAGGTGACAGGCCCCCGCCTGATGAGCTTTGCCGAGATGGCCGGGGAATTGTCCACCGCCATCGGCCGCCCGATCCAATACCTGCCGATTTCCTTCGAGGAGTTCCACGCCAACGTGGCCAGCGCCGGGGGCGATTTCGTCGCCGACGTCTTTACCGCCATCGCGCGGGAAACCCTGGACGGACGCAACGCCAACCTCGGGGACGGTGTGCAGCGTGCCCTTGGCCGGGCGCCCCGCGACTTCGCCGACTTTGCGCGCGCGGCAGCCCAGGCCGGCAAATGGCCGCTCGCGGCCTGACCGCCCCTGTTTCAGGAAAGGACCAGACATGACACTTTCGCTCTTTCAGAAGATCACGCTCGGGCTCGCGGGCATTACGGCACTGGTGATCGGCCTCTGCATCCTTGCCGTTCCGCACCAGTTCTACGCCAGTTACGGCATCAGCCTGGCAGATGACGCCAGCCTGCTGAGCGAGCTGCGTGCACCCGGGGCCGGGCTGGCCGTGCTGGGCGGCCTGATGCTGTGGGGAATGGTGAACCGCACCATGCGCCAGGTCGCGCTGGCAGCGGCGCTGACCGTCTACATCGCCTTTCCCGCGGGCCGGCTGGTCGGGGTGCTCGTAGATGGAATGCCCTCCGGCAGCATCCTGGGTGCGCTGGCCTTCGAGGTCGGGATCGCCGCGCTTTGCCTTCTGGCCTTTCGCCGCGGGTCCCGCCCCCCTGCGCCGCAAGGCAACAGCAGCCACGCCCCCGCGGCCTGACAACCAACGCGCGGGACGGTGCAAGCCGTCCTGCCCCGGCATCCGCATGACAAAAGGACTCCCGACATGACGACGATCTTTCTTGCGCTCCTGCAGGGCGCCATTCTTGCCTATGCTCTCCTGGCCGGCGTTTTCCTGGCCTTCTCCGATTTCATCATGCGGTCACTTGCGCGGACCAGCGGCAGTGGCGGTGTCGAGGCGATGCAGGTCATCAACCGAGAAGTGTTCCGCTGGGTCTTCATGATCCTCTTCATGGGCATGGCCCCGGTGTCGCTGCTGCTGTCGGGATTTGCCGCTATGAACCTGGAGACCCCTGCCGACAGGCTGATCCTGCTGGCGGGGCTGGTCTACCTCGCCGGGTGCTTCGGTGTCACCGTGATCCGCAATGTGCCGATGAACGAGCGGCTGGCCGCAATGGAACCGGCGACCGCGACAGTGCGGGACTACTGGACCGGGACCTACCTGCCCCGGTGGACCTTCTGGAACACGGTGCGGACCATAGCCTGCGCGCTGTCCTCTGTCCTGTTGATGACCGCAGTGATCTGGAAGGCCGGGGCGCTCTAACCCTCCGGCTGGCGCGTCAGACGACCGTAGACCGCGTAGCCCCGGTACAGGTCTTGCCCGCTCAGGGCTGCCGCGCCCCCCGCCATCTCATACAAAGCCGCGCCTAGCGTATCGCGGGGCGTGACGTGGAACCGGGCCAGCCAGGCGCGCAAGGCGCCTTTGAACCACCCCGGCAGGCGCGCCTGGTCGCCGAAATCCACGACATGCAGGGAGCCGCCCGGAGCCAAGTGGCGCTTGGCCTCGTCCAGCGCCCGCTGCCAGTCGGGGATCATCGACAGGCTGTAGGAAAACACGATGTGATCGAACTGCGCCTCGCCGAACAGCGCCTCGGGATCGAAGGAACAGGCATCCGCCTGCGCCAGGCGCGCCGCGCCGTCCAGCTTGCGGCGGGCGGAAATCAACATCTGGTCCGAGATATCCAGCCCGAAGAGCAGCGCGCGGGGATGCCGCTTGCGGATCGCAGCCAGGTTGCGCCCGGTGCCACAGGCCACTTCCAACACCCGGTCGCCGGGGTGCACCGCCATGTTTTTGATCAGATGGTCGCGCCCCAGCAGGTAGTACTTGCGGGTGATGTCGTAAAAGAGGCGCTGGTAGCGATAGACATCGTCCATCAACCGCCCGTGATCTGCCACATCGCTCATCGGCTCAGCCCTTCCGGCGATAGAGATGGACACCGCCGTAAATCGCCGAGCGGTCCTCGGCAAAGGCGCGCTCGGACGCCGGTGCATCGTAGGTCCACTGATCCAGCAGCTCTGCGGAAACGCGTCCGGGCAGGATATCCGGCCCCCCGCCGGTGCGGAACAGGACCCGCGCGCCTGGCATGGCCGTCCGGGTGATCTCGCGCCACAGCGCGGCCAGCTGGTCGTCCGTCATCCAGTCCTGCGCGTCCAGCAGGACATAGACCGATTTCGACGCTGCCGGGGCCTCTGCCAGCACATCGGTGATCGAACGGTTCAGCACCGTCGCGCGGCCGGCCGCGGCGCGCAGCGCCTCGAAGTTCCATTTTTCGAGGTAGGGCGGCACCGGTCCGGTGCCATCCTCCTTGTAGGCCCGGTTTGCGGCCTGCCAGGCAAAGTAGTTCTCGCCGATCGGGAAGTCGCAGAACAGCTTGCGCGTGCGTTCCTCCAGCACCTTGACGATATCGCCATCGGCATCGGCGGCCAGCTTGTCGTATTGCGCCGGGGGAATGCCCAGCCCGAACAGCGAGGCCCGGCGGCGCGCGGCAAACCGGACAAGGCGCGAACGATAGAGCGGCTTGATCTCATCTTCGAAAAAGGCGCGCTGGTCCTCCAGCGTCCGGGCGCTCAGGAGCCGGGTGAAATCCACGCCGCCGATCCGCGCCACGAGGTGCACGGCCCCCAGAAAGGTGCCCAGAACGCCGAAACGGTAAAACCCGCGCGCGAACATGGACTTTCGTCGGCGAAAGCGCTCGCGCCCGTTCCAGAAGACCCGCGCTTGAGGGTCCAGGTAGGGCAGCACGTAACGGTCCAAAAGTGCCACGTTTTCCGCTTGGTCAGCACGCCCGAACAGCGCGTAGAAACTGGCATGATCCGGCAGGCGCTGCGCGGCCTCCAGTTTCAGCCGATTCAATTCGACATGCCAGGGCGACAGGTCCACCGCCGTGACCGAGGCCGGGCGCGCGGTCAGATAGCTCATCATGTTGCAGCCGCCCGAGGCGATGCAGACAACGTGATCCTCGCGACCAAGGCCCAAGGCGGTCATGTCGCAAACCGGGTCTTCCCAGATCTGCGGATAGACCAACCCCCGGAACAGCCGCGCAAAGACCCGGTCGGACAGGGAAGCGAAGGAGAAGGACCTGTTCTGGTAGACCGCTTCGCCGATCAAGTCGCTGGTCGTGTCGCTCATCATGCTTCCTGTCTGCTCTGTTTCTTCTGGCTGCTGCGGGCGCGCCGCTTGGCGCGCTGTTTCAGCATGTGCTGACGGTTGTTCCGGGCTTCCCAGTCGATCAGCCGCATCTCGCCTTCGTGGTTCTCGATGATCGCGGTGCAGCTCTCGACCCAGTCTCCGGTGTTGATGTAGCGGATCTCGCCGACGTCTCGGATCGCCGCGTGGTGGATGTGGCCGCAGATCACCCCGTCAAAGCCCTTTTGGCGGGCGTCCTGGGCCAGCACCTCTTCGAACTTGCAGATGTAGTTGACCGCCTGCTTGACCTGCTGCTTGCTCCATTTCGACAGCGACCAGTAGCGGCGGGACCACAGGCGGCGCACCCGGTTGATCCTGGGGTTCAGCCAGATCAGCAGCGCGTAGGCGCGGTCACCCAGGTGGGCCAGCCACTTGGCGTTCATCACCACCGCGTCGAATTCGTCGCCATGCGTGACCAGGTATCGCTTGCCGTCGGCGGCGCGGAAATCGTCCTGGTTCTTGACCTCGATGCCGCCGAAATGGACGCCGAAGTAATTGCGCATGACCTCGTCATGGTTGCCGGGGATGAAAACGACGCGGGTGCCCTTGTGCGCCTTTTCCAGCACCGCCTGCACCACGTCATTGTGTGCTTCCGGCCAATGCCAGCCGCGCTGCAGCCGCCAGCCGTCAAAGATGTCGCCAACGAGGTAAAGCGTTTCGGCCTCGTGCCTGTTCAGGAATTCGACAAGCAGCCCGGCCCGGCAGCCCCGGGTGCCAAGATGCACGTCGGAAATGAAAATCGTTCGGTCGGACACCGCGTTGCCAGCTTGTTGTTCGCGTTTCGACAGCGCCTAGGCCGTCCGTGCTTCACCGACATGACGATTTTGTTTCAATCCTATGAACCCTGTGCGGTCGCGGCGATCTGTCCATCCAATCGCCTGCGGGCTTTGGGCCGGCCTGCCTCCCGCCTCCTTCCCCGTCGTGGCATCGACCCCGGCGGACAGGGAGGTTGACCCCATCTCACCCTTCCTTGTTTGCAAGCCTTTCCCGAAGCTCGGTCTTGAGGACCTTGCCATAGTTGTTCTTGGGCAACTCCTCGGCAAAGTGGTAGGTTTTGGGCCGTTTGAACCGCGCGATCCGATCGAGACAGAGCGCGTCCAGCTCCACCGCATCCAGGGCATGTCCAGGTTGACAGACGACAAAGGCCACCACGACCTCTCCCCATTCCGGATCCTGCTGGCCCACGACCGCAACCTCGTTGACCAGGGGATGCGACAGCAGCACCTCCTCGACCTCGCGCGGGTAGATGTTCGACCCGCCAGAGATGATCATGTCCTTGGACCTGTCGTGCAGGGTGACGTAACCTTCGCCATCCATGCGCCCCATGTCGCCGGTCCAGAGCCAGCCGTCGCGCAGCGTCTTGGCTGTGGCCTGAGAGTTGCGCCAATAGCCGGGCATGACGGTGGCGCCACGCACCGCGATTTCCCCCACCTCGCCCACGGGCAGGTCCGCGCCCTCGCTGTCGAGGATCGCGACCTCGACGAGGCTTTGCGCCCGCCCGACAGAGTTCAGCCGTTCGCGCCAGCCCGGCGTGTCCCGGTCGGCCACGTCCGCGCGCGGCAGGGCGGTGATCCCCATCGGGCATTCGCCCTGCCCGTAGATCTGCACGAAACGCGGCCCCATTTGCTGGACTGCCTCCAGAATATCCGCCTCGTACATCGGCCCCCCGGCATAGACCACGGTGCGCAACCCCTCGCCTGTCTGGCCTGCCGCCTTGGCCACGTCCACAAGCCGCCGCACCATCGTGGGGGCGGCGAACATGGAAACCGGGCCAATATCCGGTGCGATTCGCAGGATCTCCGCGGCGTCGAACCCGCCGCTGTCCGGCACCACATGGCGCGCGCCACGCAGCACATGCATGAAGTTGTACAGCCCTGCACCGTGGCTCATCGGGGCAGCATAGAGGATCGCGTCCTCAGCCTGTACCTCGTCCACATCCGCGAAATAGCTCATCGTCATGGCGATGATGTTGCCGCAGGAAATCATCACGCCCTTGGGACGACCGGTTGTGCCGGACGTGTAGAACAGCCAGGCCATGTCGCCCTGGGCCAGGGATGCAGGACCACCAGAGGAAACCGTTTCGCGCATCTCGCGAAAGGCGTCTCCCTCGGTCGAGATCAGTGGCCCGGAGGTCAGATCCCCCAGCGCACTGGCGCCTTTATCGTCCGCAAAGACCAGCGCCACCTCCGCATCCTCGATGATCCAGGCCGCCTCGCGCGGGTGCAGCTTGCCGTTGATGGGCACAGCCGCCGCTCCGGCCCACCAAGTGCCATAGAGCGCCTCAAGGTACTCGGTCCGGTTCGCCATGAAGAGCGCGACCTGATCCCCCCGGCCAATTCCGCGCGCGGCAAGAGCCGCCCCGATGCCCGCGGCCCGGGCCGCAAAGGTTCCGTAATCCGCGTCGCAGGTCATCCCCTTGAACAGCGCCGAACGGCCAGGCCAGCGGGTTGCCGTGCGGCTCAGCCATTCAGCAGGGTTCATGCCTCGGTCTCCATCATCAAACGAAACGCCCCCGCCGGATCGCTCCGGCGGGGGCTTTTTCCCGGCAGTTTGAATCAGCCGCCCTTGAGCCGCTGCATCAGGACCACCTCGGCCCCCTGGGGCACCTTGGTGTGGCGGTTCGGCGCGATCTCACCGTCGACCACGACCGAAACGCCGGCCTCGATGATCGGGCCAAGTCCTGGATGGGCGGCAACCAGCCCATCCAGCGCTCCGCCGACCGTCTCGGCCTCTACCTCGACCACGCGGGCGCCCTCGGTAAAGCGCGTCAGGCTGGACCAGAGGTTGATGGCAACCATCAGCCCCCCTTTGCCTTGATCGCCGCCAGCACCTTGGGCGGCGACATCGGCAGTTCGCACAGGCGCGCGCCGGTCGCTTCCTGGATCGCGTTGGCGATGGCGGGCAGCGGCGGCGTGATGCCGGTTTCGCCCACGCCACGCACGCCGTAGGGATGGCCCGGGTTCGGCACCTCGACGATGACCGTGTCGATCATCGGCAGGTCCGAGGCCACCGGCACACGGTAGTCCAGGAAGACAGAGTTCTGCAGACGCCCGTCCTCGCCATAGATGTAGGCCTCGTTCAGCGCCCAGCCGATGCCCTGCGCGGCCCCGCCCTGGTACTGTCCTTCGACATAGGCGGGGTGGATGGCGCGACCTGCGTCCTGCACCACCAGGTAGCGCAGGATCGTGGTGCGGCCGGTTTCCGGGTCGACCTCGACATCGACGACGTGACAGCCGAAAGAGGCGCCGACCCCGTCAGGAACGGATTCATGGTGGCCCGAGATCGGCCCGCCGGTCGATCCCATCTTGCCGGCGATCTCGGCGATGGTCATGGGCGGGAATTTTCCCGCGTTGTCGCCCGCCGGCTGCGCCGCACCGTCGACCCATTCCACGGCCTCGGGGTCGATGCCCCATTCGTTCGCCGCGCGCCTGCACATCTCGGTGATGGCGTGGCCCGCCGCGACCACCGCGGCCTTGCCGCTGGCAAAGGTCGCGCGGCTGCCGTGGGTCGGCTCGTTCACACCCAAAGCACCGGTTTCCACAACGTTGACGCGCACATCCTCGTAGGGGATGCCCAGCGTTTCCGCCGTCATCAGCGCGATCGAGGCGCGGCTGCCGCCGATGTCCGGCGTGCCGACCGACACCTGCGCGGTCCCGTCCTCGGAAATCGCAAGGCTGACCGAGGTCTCACCATTGTGGTTGAACCAGTACCCGGCGGCGATTCCGCGCCCCTGGTTCGGTCCCAGCGGGATCGACAGGTTCGGGTGCGCCTTGGTGGCCTCCAGCGTCTCGACCAGACCGATGGACCCGTATTTCGGCCCGTAGCTGGCGGTATCACCTTCGCGCACCGCGTTTTTCAGGCGCATGTCCAGAGGATCGACACCCAGTTCGCGGCACATTTCGTCCAGCAGGCTTTCGACCGCGAAGGCCCCCATCGGCGAGCCCGGCGCGCGGTAGGCGGCGCATTTCGGGCGATTGGCCAGCACGTCATAGCCGACGTGTTCGACGTTCTTCAGCTTGTAGGGGGCAAAGCAGCAGTACAACGCCATGTCGACAGGCGAGCCGGGGAAGGCGCCGCCCTGCATACGGAACTCTGCCCGGGCGCCAGTGATCGTGCCGTCCTTCTTCATGCCGATCTTGACGTCCATCGAGGCCGAGGCGGTCGGGCCCGTGGCGCGCAGCACGTCCGACCGGCTCATGACCAGCTTGACCGGCTTGCCGCCCGCCTTTTTCGACAGCGCCAGCGACAGCGGTTCCATGAAGATGGTGGTCTTGCCGCCAAAGCCGCCGCCGATTTCGGACGGGGTCACGCGCAGTTGCGAGGTTTCCAGCCCCAGAACGGCGGTACACATCTTGCGGATGAACCACTGGCCCTGCGTGCAAACCCACATCTCGCCTTTGCCGTCCGCGCCCAGTTGGCCCATGCAGGCATGCGGTTCGATATAGCCCTGGTGCGTGGCCTCGGTCTTGTAGGTCTTTTCCATGACCAGATCTGCCTCGGCAAAGCCCGCCTCGACGTCGCCGCGACCGAATTCCATGTACCGCACGACGTTGGGCGGCATGCCCTCGGGCACGGTGGCATCGGCGGCTCCTTCGCGGATCACCGGCGCGTCGGGCTTGATCGCGTCGTCCACGTCGATAACATGGGGCAGGACCTCGTACTCGACCTCGATCAGGCGCACGGCCTCTTCGGCCCGCAGCTTGGACGTGGCGGCGACGGCGGCGACGGCATGGCCGTCATAAAGCGCGCGCTCGCCCGCCATCGTGTTTTCCTGCAGGTTCCAGTCCTCTCCGGTCAGTCCGGTGGGGAAATCGGCCCGCGTGATCACCGCCTTGACGCCGGTCAGCGCCTCGGCCTTCGACGTGTCGATCCTGACGATACGCGCATGGGCGTGCGGGCTGCGCAGCACCGCCGCCCAAAGCATCCCCGGCGCCGAGATATCGGCGCCGTAACGCGCGCGGCCCGTGACCTTGTCCAGCCCGTCGGGGCGATCGGGACGCGTGCCGACCAGCTTGAATTCCTTGAACTCGTCCTTAGCCATCACGCAGCCTCCTGCCGCAGTTCCGCCGCCGCATCCATGACGGCGCGGATGATCTTGTCATACCCGGTGCAGCGGCAGAGGTTACCCGCCAGCCAATAACGGATCTCTTCCTCTGTCGGGTTCGGGTTGGTTTCCAGCAACTTCTTGGCCGCGACCAGGATGCCAGGCGTACAGAAGCCGCATTGCAGGGCCGCGTGTTCGATGAACTTGCGCTGCAGCGGGTGCAGCTCGGCCCCATCCGCCATGCCCTCGATCGTCTCGACGCGCTTGCCGTCGGCCTCGACGCCCAGGACCAGGCAGGAACAGACCAGCGTGCCGTCCAGCGTGACCGAACAGGCGCCGCAGTCGCCGGTGCCGCAGCCTTCTTTCGACCCGGTCAGGCCGATGTGATCGCGCAGGCAATCCAACAGCGTTTCGCGCGGATCGGCCAGGAATTCGACCTCGTCTCCGTTCACGCTCGTGGTGACATGGACCTTGCTCATGCGGTGTCTCCTTTTGCCCGGGCCTTGGCGATCAACGCCGCCCGTTTCGTCAGCACGCCGGCCACTTCCGTCCGGAAGGCGACCGTGCCGCGTTTGTCGTCGATGGGCGAACAGGCCGCGCTGGCCGCCTTGGCCAGCGCCTCCAGCGCGGCCTCGTCCAATGTAGTGCCGATGATGGCCTCTGCCGCCTCGGGCACCAGCTTGACCGTGGGAGCAACAGCGCCCAGCGCCACGCGGGCCTCGGTCACGGTGTCGCCATCCAGCCGCAGGCTGACCGCGCTGCCGACCACGGCGATGTCCATTTCCGTGCGCGGGATGAACCGAAGGTAGGCGTCGCCCGCGTTCTGGCCACGCGGCGGCAGCAGGATCGCCGAGATAAGCTCGCCGGCCTTGAGCGCGGTCTTGCCGGGGCTGACGGGGATCTCTTCAACCGGCACGTTGCGCGTGCCATCCGGTCCGGTGATTTCGACCGAAGCGCCCGCGGCAACCAGCCCCGGCACCGAATCCGCCGCCGGAGAGCCATTGCAGAGGTTGCCCGTCAGCGTCGCGCGGCCCTGGATCTGGGTCGAGCCGACAAGCTCCATCCCCTCGACCACGCCGGGCCAGTCGGCGCACAGCCCCTCATGCGCCCCCAGCGCGATGCCGGGAACCGCCACGCCGATACGCCAGCCGCCATCGTCCGTGGCCGTGATCTCGGCAACGCCCGCGATCTTCTTGAGGTCGATCAGGTCATCGGGCTGCACCATGCCGGCCCGCATCTGGACCAACACGTCAGTGCCCCCGGCCAGGAACCGTGTCAGCCCCTTGGCCTGTGCGGCCAGTTGCGCGGCATCCTCGAATGTCGTTGGTGTGTGATATCGCAAGGTCACCTCCCTTTGTCGGTTGCCGCGGCGCTACGCATGACCGTCGCGGGTATGCCGGGGGTCGCGCCGTTTTCGCGCCCACCGTTCATGGCTGTCAATTACAAGGTCTAAGCACCCATTCGGTTCGCCGCCAGTTGGAATTCACCAAATGGGCGAAGGCCGGGCGGCCCCGGCAATCGTCTCAGCTGCAATGTTATGCAGTCCGCGCACCAAAGGGCAAGGCGCCGCAAGCAGGGAAATCCGCCGCTTCACGCCAAAGGCTTCAGCCCGCCCGGCCCAGAACCGTATCCAGGTGGCATTCCGCCAGCCGCCGTGCGGTGCGGGCAAAGCTGGGGTCACCGGAATGCTGGGCTGCAACGATCGCGCCGTCGATCAGGATCGCGATGCTGCGCGTGGTCTCGACAACGTCCGAAACCTTCATCTCCATCATCTGGGCCTTGAGCCAGGTCAGCAGGTGATCCTTGTGCCGTTCCGCCGCCTGGCGCACCGCATCGTTGCCGGTGTCGAATTCGGCCACGGCGTTAATGAACGGGCAGCCATAGAAACCGGGATCGGCAAACCAGTCCTCCAGCACGTCGAAGACGGCAAGCACACGGTTGCGCGCGGGTCCTTCGACCTGGGACAGCCGCCCGAAGAACCAGTCGCGCCAGGTGTCGCCCTCGGCCTGCAACACCGCCGAGATCAGCTCTTCCTTGGACCGGAAGTGATGATAGAGCGTCGCCTTGGCCGTGCCCGCCCGATCCAGGATCGCGTCGATCCCCGTGGCGGCGAAACCGTGGTTGCAGAAAAGATGCGAGGCCGCGCTCATGATACGGTCCCGCGCGTTCCTTGCCGGCATCGACGCAAAACTCCAGCCGCCGCCGTCATCCAGGCAGACCTCGTTCAGACCATCATCCATTGCGGCACCTTTCCATTGTGGCCTACGCCTGTCGCGCGGGCAGGCCCTATATTGGTGTCCCGCATCCAGAGGCAAAAAACAAGACAGATCAGTCCGATTCTACACTGACGTTGCAAGAGAGGTTCTTTTCTCGGCAACTGGGTGATTCCCGTAGGAACGCTCCTGAGAAACCGCCTCGACAGCCTCATCACTCGTACGATCCGCTCAAAAATTCCGCGTTTTTATCCAATTTAAAATTGCCTTAGCCCGAATACGGGCAGTCTACCTGAATTTCCGTCCAAAAATTCACCCATCTGAATATCTCGGTGTTTTTCCGCTGCGCAGCGTTGACCGTTCAGCCCGGGCGCTGCTGAAATCAGACAGAACGGTTCGTTCGAAACTTGAAAATGAGAAAGCGATGGTTGTGACACGGTTCAAGACGGAGAGCGGCGCCACCAAAAAGCCCAAGGCACCTGCGGTCAAACCCGTGCGTGGCGCCCATGTCGCCGTCCGTGGCCTGTCGCATACCTACAGGCGCGCCGATGGCCCCGTATTACAGGACCTCGATTTCGAAATCCGCCAAGGCGAGGTCGTGGCACTGCTGGGCCGGTCCGGATGCGGAAAGTCGACCCTGCTGCACATGCTGGCGGGCCTGTCGCACCCCAGCACGGGCGAGGTCGCCATCAACGGAAACGAGGTGCGCGGCCCCAGCCCCCGATGGGTGATGATGTTCCAGGCCCCGTCGCTCTATCCCTGGATGACGGTCGCGCAGAACGCCGCCCTGGGACTGAAATTCGCCCGGCGCAGCCGCGAGATCGCCACCCGCGTCCCCGACGTGCTGGAACTCGTCGACCTGGCCAGCTTTGCCGGCCGCAACGTGCAGGACCTGTCCGGCGGACAACAGCAGCGCGTGGCCCTGGCCCGCAGCCTGGCCACCAGCCCCCAGATGCTGCTGCTGGACGAACCGTTTTCGGCGCTCGACGCCTTTACCCGGCGCAGCCTGCAACGCGACGTCCGAGACATCGCCAGGACGCTGGGCATCACGATGGTGCTGGTCACGCATGACGTGTCCGAGGCCGTGCTGATGGCCGACCGCGTGCTGGTGCTGGACGCCAACCCGGGCCGCGTTGCCCATGACGTCGCCATACCGCTGGAGGACGCGGCGCGCAGCACGGGCTCGGAGGCGTTCCAGCGCGAACAGGCCCGGATGATGCAGCTTTACACCGATGTCGCCCACGGCGACGCGACCACCCCGCTGACCTGACACAGACCGAAGATCCGCCAGAGAGGACCTGAGATCATGACCAAAGACACCTGGGACGACGAAGAATACTTCGCCTCCGACTTCAGCCGGCGCCAAACGCTGGACATGCTGGCCAAGGGCGGGCTGTTTGCCTCGCTGGCCACGATGCTGGGTGGGATGCCCAACATGTCCTACGCGCAGGAGGACGAGGTCGTGCGCATCGGTTACCTGCCGATCACCGATGCCACCGCACTGCTGGTGGCACACGGCATGGGCTATTTCGAGGACGAAGGGCTGGAGAGCGAAAAGCCGACGCTGATCCGCGGCTGGTCGCCCCTGATCGAAGGCTTTGCCGCCAACAAGTTCAACCTGGTGCACTTCCTCAAGCCGATCCCGGTCTGGATGCGCTACAACAACAATTTCCCGGTCAAGATCATGTCCTGGGCGCATACCAACGGCTCTGGCCTGGTGGTGGGGCGGCATACGGACATCACCGATTTCAGCCAGCTTGGCGGCAAGCAGGTGGCGGTGCCCTTCTGGTATTCGATGCACAACGTCGTGCTGCAATACGCGCTGCGTCAGTCGGGTGTGACCCCGGTCATCAAGGCCCAGGGCGAACCGCTGGCCGCCAATGAGTGCAACCTGCAGGTCCTGCCGCCGCCAGAGATGCCGCCGGCGCTGGCCGCGCGCAAGATCGACGCCTACATCGTGGCCGAGCCGTTCAATGCGCTGGGAGAGCTGAAGGCCGGCGCGCGGATGCTGCGCTTTACCGGCGACATCTGGAAGAACCATCCCTGCTGCGTCGTCTGCATGCACGAGGAGGTGACCGAAAAGAAACGCGAGTGGACCCAGAAGGTGATGAACGCCGTGGTCCGGGGCGCGATCTATTCCAGCCAGAACAAGGCCGAAGTCGCGGGCCTGCTGTCCAAGGACGGCTGGGGCTACCTGCCCGCGCCCGCGCCGGTCGTGACCCGCGCCATGACCCATTACGACGACGAGGATTACACCACTATCGGCGCCAACAAGCACGTCGCCGACTGGCAGAACGGCCGCATCGACTTTCAGCCCTGGCCCTATCCTTCGGCGACCAAGCTGATCGTCGAGGAGATGAACAAGACCGTCGTTTCCGGTGACGCGACCTTCCTGGCCGATCTGGACCCGCAGCATGTCGCCGACGACCTCGTGAACTACGAATTCGTCAAGGCCGCGCTGGACAAGTACCCGGAATGGCAGAACGATCCCTCGGTCAACGCGGGCGACCCGTTCAACCGGGACGAGGTCCTGAAGCTGTGACCGCGATCCCCGACACCCCGGCAGGCGGTTTCCGCCTGCCCCGGCTGGGCCGGCTGCGGGGCATCGCAAATGCGGCCCTGGGCATCGCTGCGCTGATGCTGCTGTGGTGGCTCGGCGGCCTGGCGGTAGCAAACGATCCCGACATGTTCGCCTTTGCCGATTTCGCCCCGGCACCCACACTGGCCGCATTGCAGGACATCGTCACCTCGGGCGAAGTCTGGCAGATGTCGGGGCCCTCGCTCTATCGCGTGGGCTATGGCATGGGGATCGCGGCCGCCATCGGCGTGCCCGTGGGCATCGCTATCGGGCGCATCCCCTTCCTGCGCGAGATCACCAACGTCCCGTTCCAGTTCCTGCGGATGATCTCTCCGCTGTCCTGGATGCCCATTGCGGTCATGGCCTACGACACCTGGGACGGCGCCATCGTCTTCCTGATCGCGGTGGCGGCGATCTGGCCGATCCTGTTCTCGACCGCCGCGGGCGTGCGCCGGATCGACCCCAGCTGGCTCAAGGTGGCGCGCAACCTCGGCGCCAACCCGTTCCACATGCTGTTCGTGGTGATCCTGCCCGCCATCGCCGTCGACATCCTGACCGGCCTGCGGCTGGCCTTGGGCGTCGCCTGGGTGGTGTTGGTGCCGGCGGAATACCTCGGCGTCACCTCGGGGCTTGGCTACGCGATCAACGATGCCCGCGACACGCTGGACTACTCGCGGCTGGCCGCCGTCGTCGTGGTGATCGGCGTCATCGGCTTCGCGCTCGACTGGCTGTGCATGCTGGCGATCAAGAAATTCAACTGGGTGCGCGACACCGCGCACTGACCCCAAGACAGACAACCAGAGGAGAGACCCCATGTCTGAACCCGCAACCGTCCTGACAGGCTGCCTGGCCCCCATCGACAAGACCGGCCTCGACGGGCTGATCGCCAAGGGCAAGGAAAACCCCCAGGCCGTCAAGACACTGACCTGCAAAACAGTGGCCGAAGGCAAGTTCCGCCACGCCAACTATATCCGTGACCTCGAACCCTACATCGTGGACGAACCGCCGGCTCTTCTGGGCGACGACACCGCGCCCAACCCCTCTGAGGCCTCGCTGGCCGCGCTTGGATCCTGTGTCGCCGTCGGCCTGCATGCCAATGCTGTTGCCCGTGGCATCACCGTGCAGAAACTTGAACTGCAACTGGAAGGTGATCTGAACATCACCGCCGTCTGGGGCACCGGTGACACCAGCGAAAAGCCGGTGGGGTTCACCGACGTTCGCATCAAGGTCGACATGGAGGCCGACTGCCCGCAGGAGGAAATCGACGCCCTGGTCCAGCACGTGATCCAGTGGTCGCCGGTGTTCAACACCTTCTCGCGCCCGGTCAACATGGTCGCCGAAACCATGTGATCCACCGCCTGTCCCGGATGCGCGCCGCGCGACGCGCGGCCGGGACGGGCCTGCCCCTATTGCCACAGTTTCAAGGACAGCCCGCCATGAATATCGCGACTCCCGTTACGACCGTCGACCTGAACGCGGTGGACCAGATCGCCGCCAGCGACCTCACCTCGATGGTCCGCACGATCGACGATGAAAAGACCTATCCCGAAGCGATCATGCGCGCGATGGGCGGCACCGGCGCCTATGGCACCCACCTTGCCGGGCCCGACGCACCCTGCGACCTGGGCCCCTCGGTGCTGGCGATGGCGCGGGCCTCGGAGATCTGCCTCTCAACCGGGTTCTGCATCTGGTGCCAGGACGCGCTGGGGTGGTACATCTCCTCATCCGAAAATGCCTGGCTGAAGGAAAACATCCTTCCCAGGGTCGCCACAGGCGAGATCCTCGGCGGCACCGGGATGTCGAACCCGATGAAGGCAATCGCCGAGATCGAAAAGCTCAAGCTCAAGGCGGTCCGTGTCGAGGGCGGCTACCGCGTCAAGGGCGTGCTGCCCTGGGTGTCGAACCTCTCGGCCGATGGCTGGTTCGGCGTGATGTTCTCGGTCGAAGGCGAGGACAAGACCGTCATGGCCATCGCCCACGCCGACGAGGCCAAGGGCGTGAAGCTGAAGCTGGACCACGATTTCGTCGCGATGGGCGGGACCGCCACCTGCCAGGTGATGTTCCGCGACGTGTTCATCCCCGACGAACAGGTGATCGGCGACCCCGCACCCGCATTCATCAAGCGCATACGCGGCGGCTTCGTCCTGCTGCAATGCGGGATGGCCGCGGGCATGATCCGCAGCTCGATTGAACTGATCCGCAAGATGGAAGGGCCGCTGGGCCATGTGAACCAGTATCTCGAAAAAGGTGCGGACGATCTGGAGGCCGAATACGACGCGCTGGTCACCGAGGTTCTGGAGCTTTGCAAGACCCCCTATGACCTCTCGGACGCCTTCTGGAAACGCGTGTTGCAGGCACGCCTGACCGGCGGCGAACTGGCGGTCGAGGCTGCGCATTACGCCATGCTGCACAGCGGTGCACGCGGCTATGTCTCCGGCGGTGAGGCGCAGCGCCGCCTCCGCGAGGCCTATTTCGTGGCCATCGTGACACCGGCCACCAAACATCTGCGCAAGATGCTGGCCTCACTCGACACCTGATCCGCACCCAAGCTGACGACCCATGAACGACGGCGACCCGATGCAGGCCGCCGCACCCACTCACTTTGCCAACTGGAAAGGACTGATCTCATGGAAAGCGCACTGATCTCACCTGCCGAACTGCAGACCCTCATGACGGGCGGCAACATCGTCCTGATCGACACCCGCGACCCCGAAAGCTTTGCCGCGGGCCACATCGAAGGCGCGGTGAACATGCACGACATCTTTACCTACCTCGCCACATCGGACGCCGAGGGCATGGCCACGCTGCGCGACAAGTTCGCGGCCGAATTCGGCGCCGCCGGGCTGGACGGGACAAAGACCGCGGTCATCTACGAGGCCTCGATGAACACTGGCTTCGGCCAGTCCTGCCGCGGGTTCTTCCTGCTGTCCTACCTGGGATACCCCAGGATCAAGGTCCTGCACGGCGGCTATGCCGCCTGGGACGCCGCCGGCCTGCCCGTCTCGACCGAAACCGTCGCGCCCACACCTGGCGGGTTCGAAATCGACGAGTCCGCCGCCGGGATCATGATGGATCTCGACGACATGAAGGCCGCCCTGGCGGAGGACGATTCCGTGATCCTCGACGTGCGCGACATCGACGAATGGATCGGCACATCCTCTTCGCCCTACGGCGTCGACTTCTGCCCGCGCAAGGGCCGCATCCCCGGCGCCGTCTGGATCGAATGGTACCGCATGATGAAGCCGGGCGCCGACGGCCCGATGATGAAATCCCGTGACGAGGTGCTGGCCGAATGCGCCACCGTGGGGATCACCCCGGACACGCCGGTCAAGCTCTACTGCTTCAAGGGCGCGCGCGCCTCGAACACCTTCCTGGCCCTCAAGGAGGCCGGGGTGAAGGATGTCGCGCTGTACTTCGGGTCCTGGAACGAATGGTCCCGCGATCCCGCCCTGCCGATCGAGGAAGGCCTGCCCTTCCCCGCCTGACCCGGTTTTTCCAACCCCTGACAAGAACGGAGACTGAAACCATGACAACCCGCGCCGAACTGACCGAGAAGATCATCGCGCACAAGACATTCACCGGCGTGAAATGGGCCGACGTGGCCAAGGAGGTCGGCCAGTCCAAGGAATGGGTGACCGCCGCGCTTATGGGCCAGCTGTCCATGACCAGGGAGCAGGTCGAAAAGGCCGGCAACGCGCTGGGGTTGAACTTTTCCGACGAGGAAATGGCGCTCTTGATGATGGTGCCCTACCGTGGCTCGATCCCGACGCAGGTCCCCGCCGACCCGCTGATCTATCGCCTGTACGAGGTCGTGGCCGTCTATGGCACCACGATGAAGGCGCTGATCGAAGAGGAATTCGGTGACGGGATCATGTCGGCCATCGACTTCACGATGGACATTTCGCGCACCGAGGACCCCAAGGGCGACCGCGTGAAGGTCATCCTCGACGGCAAGTTCCTGCCCTACAAGATGTACTGACCCTGCTGGCGGGCGCGCCTTGCCGTGCCCGCCGCCGCCAACAGGACCTTCCCCAATGACCCATATCGCCATCATCGGCGCCGGCCAGGCAGGCGCGGCGCTGGCCGCGAAGCTTCGCGCGCTTGGCTATGACGGGCGGCTGTCGCTGTTCGGCGCCGAACCCGTCGCGCCCTACCAGCGCCCGCCCCTGTCCAAGAAATACATGCTGGGCGAGATGGCACTCGACCGGCTCTTTCTGCGGCCCGAGAGTTTCTACGCCGAGCAGGAGATCGACCTTTTCACCGATACCAGAGTGGCGTCACTGGACGCCAAGACCCGGCGCCTGCGCCTGGCAGATGGCCGCGAGATCACCGCCGACAGGATCGCCCTGACCACCGGCGCCGACCCGATGCGCCTGCCCGGTGCCATTGGCGGCGACCTGCCCGGCGTCTACACCATGCGCAGCCTGGCCGACGCCGATGCCGCAGCGCATGAATTCCGCGCCGGGCGCCGCGCACTAATCGTCGGCGGTGGCTACGTCGGCCTGGAGGCAGCGGCGGTCGCGGCGCAGCAGGGCGTGCAGGTGACGCTTGTGGAAATGGCGCCGCGTATCCTTGCGCGCGTGGCCTGCGCCGAAACCGCCACCTGGATCAAGGCCCTGCATGCCGCGCATGGCGTCGATATCCGCGAAGGCTGCGGGCTGGACGGCCTGAACCAATGCGGGGACACCCTGTCCGCCAGGCTGTCCAACGGCAGCACGCTGGAGGTCGATTTCGTCATTTGCGGCATCGGCGTGCGCCCCGCCACGGCTCTGGCCGAGGCGGCGGGTCTGACCATCGACAAAGGGATCGCGGTGGATGTTATGGGCCGCACCAGCGCCGAGGGCATCTATGCCGCCGGGGATTGCTGTTCCTTCCCCTGGAAGGACCGCCGCATCCGGCTGGAAAGCGTGCCCAATGCCATCGACCAGGCCGAGGCCGTCGCCGCCGCGATGCTGGGACAGCCGCACCCTTACGTCGCCAAACCCTGGTTCTGGTCGGATCAATACGCGACCAAGCTGCAGATCGCCGGGTTGAACACCGGCTATGACCGGGTCGTCACGCGCCCCGGGGACAAGCCGGGTACGCAAAGTCACTGGTACTATCGCGGCCCCGAACTGCTGGCCGTGGACGCGATGAACGACCCGCGCGCCTACATGACCGGCAAACGCCTGATCGAGAGTGGCAAGTCCCCCCTGCCCAAGGCCGTGGCCGACACGGGCGTACCGCTCAAGGACCTGGCCGACACGGGCGTACCGCTCAAGGACCTGGCGCTTATCCCCGCCACATGAACGGCAACACCCCGGGCAGGAGGTCCTGCCCGGGGTGTTGCCGTCATTCCTTGCGCCTTAGCGCGTCGCGTCGCGATACCATGCAATGATGGTGGCCCGGCTTTCCGCATCCATCGTCGAGATCGCGTTGGGCGGCGGCATCGCGTGACTCACCCCGGACTGAAGGAAGATCTGCTTGGCATGGCGGGCCACGTCGGACTCCGTCTCCAGCACCACGCCCTTGGGCGGCCAGAGCACACCCTCCCAGACGGGTTCGCGCGAATGGCACATCGAGCAGTTGCCCAGCACCACGTCATAGGCATCCGAGAACCCCTCGGCCGAGGCGAATTGCTGTTCGTAGGGCGACAGCGGGCGTGCCTCTGCCTCGTCGTAGGTGTCCAGCATCGGCGCGGTCGACAGCCAGGCGATAACGATGAAGAGGATCACCGTGACGGCCCAGGTCCAGTTCGGCTGGCCTTTGCGGGCGTGCATCGAGTTGAAGTAGTGCCGGATCGTCACCCCCATCAGGAACACGAGACTGGCGATGATCCAGGCGTAGTCGGTGCCGAAGGCCAGCGGGTAGTGGTTCGACAGCATCAGGAAGATGACCGGCAGGGTCAGGTAGTTGTTGTGTGTCGAGCGCAGCTTGGCGATCTTGCCATACTTGGGATCGGGGGTCCGGCCCTCTTGCAGGTCCTTCACCACGACGCGCTGGTTCGGCATGATGATGAAGAACACGTTGGCCGTCATGATCGTTGCCGTGAAGGCACCCAGGTGCAGCAGGGCGGCGCGGCCCGTGAACACCTGGTTGAGACCCCAGCTCATCACCACGATGATGACAAACAGCACCAGCATCATCGCGGTCGGATAGTCACCCAGCTTCGACTTGCAGAGGAAGTCGTACAGCAGCCAGCCCACACCGATCGTCGCGGCCGAGATCAGGATGCCCTGCCACAGCGACAATTCCGCCTTGGTCGGATCCAGCAGGAACAGCTCTCCGCCGACCCAGTAGACGATCATCAAGAGACCCGCGCCCGACAGCCAGGTGGCATAGCTTTCCCATTTGAACCAGGTCAGGTGGTCCGGCATCTGTTCCGGTGCGACCAGGTATTTCTGGATGTGATAGAAACCGCCGCCGTGGACCTGCCATTCCTCGCCATGCGCGCCTACCGGCAGATGCGGCACCTTCCGCAGGCCCAGGTCCAGCGCGATGAAGTAGAACGATGAGCCAATCCAGGCGATTGCGGTGATGACATGCAGCCAGCGGACGGCAAAGGCCGCCCAATCCCACATGATGGCCAGATCGTACATTGCAAGCCTCCTAAAGGGTCGAATCCACGGCACACTATGCGGATGAGAATTGTTCTGGTATCGCTGCTCAATACCAAGCAGCATCAAAAATTGCAGAACAATGTCCTATCTCGACAATATCCGAACTTTTGTGCGTGTCTATGAACTTGGCAGCATGTCGGCAGCGGGTCGGGACCTGCGGATTTCGCCTGCGGTCACCTCTTCGCGAATCTCCCAGCTTGAGGAACACCTCAGCGTGCGGCTGTTCCAGCGCACCACGCGCAGCCTGACCCCCACCGAACATGGCCGGGCCTTCTACAGCGGCGCCTGCGAGATCCTGGAATCGGTCGAGAATGCCGAGGCGCAGGTGGTCAGCATCACCGAGAATCCCAAGGGATCGCTGTTCGTGGCAGCGCCTCTGGGCGTCGGGCGGCGGTTGATCGCGCCGCAGGTGCCGGATTTCCTGGAGACCTACCCGGAGGTCAATGTGCGGCTGCGCCTGACCGACCGCAAGGTCGACCTGACGACCGAGGGGCTGGACCTGGCGTTCTTTCTTGGTCAGCCAGAGGACAGCAACCTGCGCATCCGCAAGATTTCAGATGTCGAAAGGGTGCTTTGCGCCGCGCCGTCCTACCTCGAGGCGCGCGGGACACCGATGACCGGCGACGAGATCCTGGAAAAGGGACACGAGTGCCTGAACCTGCGCTTTCCCGGCGCGACGGAATTCCAATGGCGGTTGAAGACCCCGGAGGGTGTGCGGAAATTCCCGATCACGGGCCGCTACGAATCCGATGACGGGGACGTTCTGACCGACTGGGCCCTGGGCGGGCATGGAATCGCGCTCAAACCGATCTTCGAGGTCGCAGACCACCTCGAAGCGGGCCGGCTGGTTCCCGTCGCGACGCAGACGCCGCCGGAGCCCATCCAGATGGCCTGCCTGTTCACCCATCGGCGCAGGCAGGACCCCAAGACCCGGATGTTCATGGAATTCGTGATAGATCGCATCGGCGCCGTCGTCCGCGACGCCGAAAAGCGGGTTCAGCTGCCGCGATAGGTGCTCATGCCGAAAGGCGACAGCAGCAGTGGGACATGATAATGGGCGTCGGGATCCGACATGCCGAAGCGGATCGGAACTTGATCCAGAAACAGGATCTCTTCATTCGCCTGTCCGGTGCGGCGCAGGTAATCGCCCGCAAAGAAAACGAGCTCGTAGGTACCAGTCTCGAATTGCTCGGCCGGAAGAATGGGCGCATCGGTGCGGCCGTCGTCATTGGTTACGGTCTCGGCGATCTTGCGGTGCGAGTTTCCCGATACCTGGTAAAGGGCGATCGTGATGCCCTCTGCGGGGCACCCGCGCGCAGTGTCGAGAACATGGGTGGTCAGGTATCCGGCCATTGCTGCAAACTCCCTTGCTTGACGTCTTATAGGGCGGGTTCGCGCCCCGGTGCAAAACCTGCGGGGCTAAAGGCACCTTCAAACGCTTTTTGAAAAACTCCCCGATTATTCTGGTTTATAAATGCCCAAATTCGATGAGGGCAGACGTGACACGTTATCCAAGAGACATGACCGGCTATGGCGCGACGCCACCCGCCGCAAACTGGCCCGGCGGCGCAAGGATCGCCGTCCAGATCGTTCTGAACTACGAGGAAGGCGGCGAGAACTGCACCCTGCATGGCGATGCCGCCTCCGAGGCCTTCCTCTCCGAGATCACCGGCGCCCAGCCCTGGCCGGGACAGCGCCACTGGAACATGGAATCGATCTACGAATACGGCGCGCGCGCCGGGTTCTGGCGGGTGCACCGCGCCCTGCGCGACCTGCCGGTGACCGTCTACGGCGTCGCCACGGCACTGGCGCGGGCCCCGGAACAGGTCAAGGCCATGAAAGCCGCCGGTTGGGAAATCGCCAGCCACGGGCTGAAGTGGATCGAACACAAGGACATGACCGAGGCAGAGGAACGCGCGCAGATTCGCGATGCGATCGCGCTGCACACCGAGGTCACCGGCACACCGCCGCGCGGCTGGTACACCGGACGCTGCTCCATGAACACGGTCGATCTGGCCGCAGATGAGGGTCAGTTCGCCTATATTTCAGACAGTTACGCAGATGACCTGCCCTATTGGCACCGGGCGAATGGCCGCGACCAGCTGATCGTGCCCTACACTATGGATTGCAACGACATGCGCTTTGCGATCCAGGCCGGGTTCACACACGGCGACCCGTTCGAGGCGATGCTGAAGGATTCCTTCGACATTCTCTACGCCGAGGGCTCAGAGGGCGCCCCCAAGATGATGTCGATCGGCCTGCATTGCCGCCTGGTCGGCCGGCCCAGCCGGATGGCCGCGCTGAAACGCGCGCTGGCGTACATGCAATCCCACGAGGATGTCTGGTTCGCCACGCGCCTGCAGATCGCTGAACACTGGACAAAGGAGCACCCGCCGATGACCCGACAACGCCCCTCCGAGATGGACCGCGACAGCTTTGTGGCGGAATACGGTGGCATCTTCGAGCACAGCCCTTGGATTGCCGAGGGCGCCTTTGCGCTGGAACTGGGTCCGACCCATGACACCGCCACGGGCATGCATTCGGCGCTGGCACGCGTGTTCCGCGCCGCGGACGAGGACAAGCGTCTTGGCGTGCTCACCGCGCACCCCGACCTTGCCGGCAAGCTGGCCGAGGCCAAGCGGCTGACGGCGGAATCGACGGCAGAACAGGCCTCTGTCGGGCTTGATGCGCTGACCGACGAGGAACGCGCCACCTTTACCGAGTTGAACACCGCCTACACGGACAAGTTCGGCTTTCCCTTCATCATCGCGGTCCGCGACAACACCAAGGCCACGATCATGGAGGCCTTCAAACGCCGGGTCGCCAACGACCGCGAGACCGAATTCGCAGAGGCCTGTCGCCAGGTGGAGCGCATCGCCGAGCTGCGCCTGGAAGAGAAGTTCGCCGCATGAGCCGCAGCATCGTCGCAGAGCCCCTGACCCGCGAGGCCTTTGCCGGTTTCGGCGACGTGCTCGACACGGCGGGCGAGGCAGACAAGCTCATCAACCAGGGACTTTGCGGCCGCTACCACGACCGCGCGCGGCTGGACTTTGCCGACGCGCGCGCGGGCGTCAGCCTGTTCAAGGCAGAGCCGCGCAACCTGCCCCTGAAACTGGACATGGTCGAACGGCATCCCGACGGCAGCCAATGCTTCATTCCCATGAGCATGGACGGCTTCCTGGTTGTCGTCGCCGGGGACGAAGGCGGCAAACCGGGCACCCCGCGCGCCTTCCTGAGCGCCCCCGGGCAGGCCGTCAACTTTCACCGCGGAACCTGGCACGGCGTCCTGACGCCGCTGGTGGCGCCCGGTCTTTTCGCGGTGGTGGACCGGATCGGAGAGGGTCCGAACCTGGAAGAACACTGGTTCGAGGCGCCTTACGAAATCAAAACCTGAATGGGCAGTCGGAGGAGGAGCCGGCACCCGTATTCATTGGAGGAAAGAACATGGCCGATACATCCATCGGGACACCGGAGCAGCTCCGCGACCCGAATTACACACCGCCCATCGCCAAGGCGGTGCCACTGGGGATCCAGCACGTCCTGGCCATGTTCGTTTCGAACGTGACCCCGGCCATCATCGTCTGCGGCGCGGCGGGCTTTGGCTTTGGCTCGAATTCGCCCGACTTTCCGCAAATGATCTACATGATCCAGATGTCGATGTTCTTTGCCGGCATCGCGACGCTGTTCCAATCCATCGGACTTGGCCCCATCGGGGCGCGGCTGCCGATCGTGCAGGGCACGAGTTTTGCCTTTATCCCGATCATGATCCCGCTCGTCGCGGGCAAGGGCGTGGATGCCATCGCCGTGCTGATGGGCGGTATTCTGGTCGGCGGGTTGTTTCACGCAACGCTGGGCCTTTTCATCGGCAAGATCCGCTTTGCCCTTCCGCCTCTGGTCACCGGACTGGTGGTGACCATGATCGGTCTGGCGCTGGTCAAGGTCGGGGTTCAGTACGCGGCGGGCGGCGTTCCGGCCATCGGCACGCCCGAATACGGATCGGGCATCAACTGGCTGATGGCGGGCACGGTGATTTTCGTGACGCTGGGGCTGAAGTTCTTTGCCCGTGGCATGCTGTCGGTTTCGGCCGTACTGGTGGGCCTGCTCGTGGGCTATGCGCTGGCCTTCGCGCTGGGTCAGGTGAACCTGGGCAACGTCGGCCGCGCCGCGCCTTTCGCACTGCCGAACCCGCTGCATTTCGGCCTTGAGTTCTCTGTCGCGGCGGTTGTCGGCTTCTGCCTGATGTCCTTCGTCTCGGCAGTGGAAACCGTAGGCGACGTGTCCGGTATAACCAAGGGCGGCGCGGGACGCGAGGCGACGGACAAGGAAATCCAGGGCGCGACCTTTGCCGACGGGATCGGCACGGCGATCTCGGGCCTGTTCGGTGCCCTGCCCAAC
The DNA here is from genome assembly GCF_900101505.1 of Antarctobacter albus. GTDB lineage: Bacteria > Pseudomonadota > Alphaproteobacteria > Rhodobacterales > Rhodobacteraceae > Antarctobacter > Antarctobacter albus. Next base: position 160,687 of record NZ_FMZI01000007.1, on the reverse strand, counting down.
ACGTCTTTCAGCCAGAACGTCGGCCTGATCGCCATGACCGGCGTCATGAGCCGGACCGTCGTCACCATCGGCGCCTTTTTCCTGATCCTCTGCGGCCTGGTGCCCAAGATCGGCGCCATCATCTCCTCGGTCCCGATCGAGGTACTGGGCGGCGGCGTGATCGTGATGTTCGGCATGGTGGTCGCGGCGGGTGTCTCGATGCTGTCGGACGTGCACTGGAACCGCCGCAACATGGTGATCTTTGCCATTGCCCTGTCGCTGGGCCTGGGCCTGCAGCTTGAACCCGACGCGCTGCAGTACCTGCCCGGAACGGTCAAGGTGCTGGCAACCTCTGGCATCCTGCCCGCGGCCCTGATCGCCATCGTGCTGAACCTGGTCCTGCCGCACGAACTCGCCGATGAGTCCACCGAAGAAGTCTCGGGCGGAATGGCCGGCCACGGGGACGGATCGCTCAAGCAGAGTTGATTTACTCCACGAGAAACGACCAAGGCCCGCTGGTGTCCAGCGGGCCTTTTTGCATCATCTCCCGGTTGCCGTTGCACTCCCCATGCGAAGGGGTCTCCACGGCAACCAAAAGCTCCCGACCGGATATATTGTCAGCCCCCGCAACGTCTGTTCCGAGGCCATCTTGGACAATGCGGCACACATGACTACACAGTGACGTATGACGATGATCCAAGACCTAGAGCAGATAGTGACCTCGGTCCTTCCGGCCGACCCCAGCTTCCGACTGGTCGGACGCGAGGAGTTGGAATTTCACATCAACGAAGCCCGGCAAAGTGCACTCGCGAACTCGAAGGATGCGTTCCTGCTTTCCCTGATGCGCCTTCTGGCTTTGCCGGGGAACGGTCACACGCGCCTGATCCCAAACGATGCCATCTTGGTTCTCCCTCTAAGGTTCGCAACCATCGGCACCACTGTGCGCCTGCTCGACGCCGCGTCGGGTTTCTCTGATGCGATTGGGGGCGATTTGATATCCATCAATGGTGTTCCCGCAGGCGAAATCGAGGTTGCCGCAGAGAAACTTCTGGCGGGGACGCCGCAACGAAAACGCGTCATCGGGCCAATCCTGTTTGCATGGCCAAGTGCATTGCGGCACCTGGGCGTTCTTTCGGCCGGCGACGCAATCGAATACCGGGTACGAAGCCGGACGGGGGAGCTCAGCGAACTACTTCTGAGTCCTGCAAATTTGGTGCCCGGCTCCACGCTCTATCCTCGCGGTGAACACGGAAAAGCCGACGCATCCTGGACGCCCAAATCCTTTCTGAAGACGAAAGACTTTGGCCAACCCGGGGTACTATTGGTCCTTCCGAGCTTCTTCGACCCCGGCGAAACCGCACTTCCGGAAGCGGTTTCCGAGGCGGCAGACCTGGTAAGATCGCGCCCGGGCACGCCCCTGATCATTGACGTTCGCGGAAATACAGGGGGCGACTTTCTTCAGACCATGCCTTTGATCGACGCGATCTCTGAGGGTGCGGAAGGCCGGCGGGTCGGTTTGCTCATCGACAAATTCACCTTCTCCGCCGCCATCGTCTTCACCGCCATCCTGAAGCACCGCCTGGGAGAACGGCTCGTCCTGATCGGGGAAGAGATGGGGGATGGGCTGACATTCTTTGCGGAAGGGGGCACATTCGACCTCTCGTCCAGCGGAGCGGCCGTGCGATATTCTACAGCCTTCCATGATTGGGCCAGTGGTCGTACCGACGACACCACTCCGACCGAAATCGCGGAGAGACTTGTCCCGACTGGTACACTGGAGCTGGACCGCGCCTGGGTCGCGCAATCGGACGATGGTGAAACGCTGGATCGGTTCAGCCGGGAGGTTCTGGACAGTCTGAACACCTAGGCGGACGGCAGCAAAGCCCCGCACAGCCGACACTTGAAACGAAAGCGCCCTCGCTGTTTTCCGCGAAGGCGCTTGACCACTATCAGTTCACGCCCGCCGTGCCAGGGGGCCGGTGACGCAACGCATCTGCTTGCGCACTTTTGGAAAACAAACCGGCCTTTTTGATGGCCTGCTTTGGCGCCAGTCAGCCGCGGGCCGTCAGCCGCAACGGCATATGCCGGTTCACGTCCTTGTAGAGCAAGTAGCGGAAACGTCCCGGCCCACCCGCATAGCAGGCCTGCGGGCAGAAGGCGCGCAGCCACATGTAATCCCCGGCCTCGACCTCGACCCAATCCGTGTTCAGCCGGTAGACCGCCTTGCCTTCGAGAACGTAGAGCCCGTGTTCCATCACGTGGGTCTCGGCAAAGGGGATCACGCCGCCGGGTTCAAACGTCACGACGGTCACATGCATGTCATGGCGCAGGTCGGTCTGATCGACGAACCGCGTGGTCGCCCATTTGCCGTCCGTGCCCGGCATGGCGGCGGGCGTGATATCCTTTTCATTGGTCACGAAGGCCTCGGGCGCGGGCAGTCCCTCGACCGCCTCGTAGGCCTTGCGGATCCAGTGGAATTTCAGCAGCGCGTCGCCGGTGTTCCGAAGGGTCCAGTCGGTCGCGGGCGGCAGGAAGGCAAAGCTCCCGGGTTCCAGCACATGGGCCGTCCCGTCGATGGTCAGCGTTCCGGTGCCCTCGACAACGAAAATCACGGCCTCGGCGCCGGGATCGGTTTCCGGCCTGTCAGACCCGCCGCCGGGCGCGACTTCCATGATGTACTGGGAAAAGGTCTCGGCAAAGCCGCTCAGCGGACGCGACAGCACCCACAGGCGCGTGTCCTCCCAGAAGGGCAGGAAGCTGGTGACGATGTCGCGCATCGTGCCCTTGGGGATCACCGCGTAGGCGTCGGTGAACACGGCGCGGTCCGTCATGATCTGCTCTTGAGGAGGATGCCCCCCCATCTGTGCATAGTAGCTTGCGGTCATATTGGCCTCTGGGACATTGGGGTTCCCCCGAACCTAGCCTGACGCCCGGCGCCGGGCCAGCAAGCGGTTGCCGACAACTCTATTCCGAAAAACTTGAAAATGGGACGGATTGCCCCGGATGAGCAGGATTGTCAGCGGGCCGGGCTGATCGCGCCGGCCCGCCTTCGGGACCCGTCAGGCACCGCGCCGGGCACCCTTCTTTTTCTTGGCCCAGAACGGTGGCACGTCGCCCGCCATGATGCAGCCGTAAGGGTCGATGTAATCCTCGATTTCGGCCAGCCCGTAGGACTTGATCTGCGCCACGACGCTGTCCGCATCCTTGTAGCTGGACGGCAGTTCCGAGGCATCCACCGCCCCGGCGTGAAACCGGATGTCCAGCCCCTCTGTCTCGGCCTTCAGCATCTGGTCGGGCGTGACCGATCCCATGCGGCGGCGGTGCTCGGAACGGGAAAAGTTGCGCCCGGCCCCATGCGGGCTGAACCCCAGCCCGCTTGCCGCATCCAACCCGCGCGTCACCAGGACCGGCTGCGCCATGTTCAGCGGGATCAGCGTCAACCCGCTGGCGTCATCGGCATAGTCCTTCCAGGCCGGGGTCGCGCCCTTGCCGTGAAAGTAGAGATCGCCACGCTTGAAGACGAAGTTGTGCTCGTTCCAGAAACGGTCGCCCACCTCGGCCCCGGCAACCGCCGCCGTCGCGTCGTGGATCATCGCGTGGTTGGTCTTGGTCCACTGGCGGATGATCTGCAGGGCGTCCCAGTAGTCCTGCCCCTCTTCGCTGTCCGCCGGAATCCAGGCGTTCTGCTTCAGCGTTTCGGGCGACAGCTCTCGGCGAAAACGTTCCGCCGCGATCATCCCCTCCTTGTAGAGCACCGCCCCCGGACCGCGAGAGCCGTGGTGCGTGACCATCGCCGTGCGCCCGGTCCTGCGTGAGCGTCCGACGAACAGGAAATGATTGCCATCCCCCTGCGTCCCCAGGTGCGCCTGCGCCATTCCCAGGATCTTCTGCGTGCAGAGGAAGGAGTTGTAGCGAATCTCGTCCAGCAGATCGACTGGCAGGCTATAGCGTTTGCCCTGCGGGCGCCCGCCGGGTCCGAAATGCGTGACCGACTGCGCGGCATCCAGCACCGCCCCGGGATCGGCCATCCCCATGTCCGAGATCATGACCGAACAACAGATGTCGGCCGAATGCATCCCGGGATGAATCGCGTTTCTTGCAGCCGCCACGCCCCCGACCGGGATCGTCCCTTCCGGTCCTGCCGGGCAGGCGTCGGGCATGATCGCCCCCGCCTCGATCGTGGGCGTGCGCATCAGTTCGCGCATGGTGGCACGGACCTTGGCGACGTTCTCCTGCTCGTCGGGATGCGAAATCTCGATGTTCTCGGAAAAGGCCAATTCGCCGGGCGCGCGCAGCGCCAGCGTGTCCGGCTCTGGCGGGGCCATTCCATCCAATTCCTGGCGGATGCGCACAAGGCCGTAACCCTCGGCACGCATCGCGTTCGCCTTTTCCAGCAGAACGGGGAAATGCTTGCCAGGGCGGTGGCCCCAGTCCTTGAGGTGGTGCCCGGTGACCGGGTCAAACGTGGCTTCATCCGACATCGTCATGAAAACATCTCCTGAAATGGCCCCCGGCGACAAGGGTGAAGAAACATGTCCGGGACCCGCCCCGCGCGTGACGCGCGTTTGCCGTCTGGGCGATTGCCAAAGGCGGAATCGAACCGCCTGGTGACCCGGTCTGGTTGGAGGCATGTAGTTCCTTCGGCATTCGCCGGGGATTTCCTTTCGAATTTGGCCGGGAGGACAAGGAGTTGCGAGGTGTGGCGTGTGTGAAAGACAAGTAACCCCGCAGGCATTCCTCCCGGATGAAATGGTCAGGGATGAAGGACTCGAACCTTCGGCTTCCGCAGTCCGGGTGCGGCACTCTGCCAAACTGAGCTAATCCCTGGTAATTTGTCCCGGCGACAAAGGGGTGGCGAAACATGACCTGCTCTTCCGTTGAGCTACGCGGCCATAGTCCCCGTTGGGACACCGATCCGACAGGCGGGAAAACCCTGCCCGTGAATGGTGTGTGGCGGCCGCGACGGGATTCGAACCCGCAACCAGGGCGTTAACAGCGCTGTAGTTCCGCCGGCATTCGCCGGGATTGAATCCTTTCCGTCCATGTTCCGATGGGTCAGGCGGACAAGAAAATGACGAGACAGGTACATGTCCTGAAAATGTAGTCCCGTCGGCATTCCGCCTGACCCTTTGGTGTCAGATGCTCAGAGCTCGATCTTCTCGATCTCCTGCACCCAGTGCTCGGACCCTTGCCGGCCCTTCGCGAAATCCGCGATCCGGTCAAAGACCGCGTCCGAGAACCCGCCGATGTTCAGCACGTCCTCACGAGTCTGCGCCTGCGTCGTGCCGTAGGGCGCGATGTCGATGCAGACCAGCTTGGCCTGCGGGTTGCGCCGTTTCAGCGCCGCCCACTCGTGCATCATCGCCGTCGACTGGCGCCCGCCCCAGGCATCCACCCAGGACTGGTTGTCGGACACGAAGACCACAAGGTCCGGTGCGCGACGACGCTCGTTGAGCTGCCGCAGCGGTGCCGAACAGTTGGTCCCGCCCCCGGCCAGGGCCGACAGGCGATCCGCGTTGGTCAGGATCGTGTCGCGCGGGTTCAGGCGTGCGTTGCGCACCGTCACCTCGAATGGCAGAACCTGGCACTTGCGGTTCACCCGCATGAACGACGCCGCAACCAATGCGGCCACGTCCACGTGACGCACCGCCGAGCTTGCGCCCTTGCGGTAGCCGGTCACCGGCCATGTCATCGACGCCGAGACGTCCGGGCAGACCACGACCTCGCCAGAGACCTTCGGCACGTTGCGCACCGCCAACTCCATCGCGTCATGCAAGGCATCCACGATCTCGCGGGGCATCTCGTCGCTCGCGTGCTTGGCCGCAACCATCATCTGGTACGGAAAGGCCCGCGCCTTCGAGACCGCCTTGGGGTCTCGAAGCTTTGCTGCGACCTGTTCCACCATCCGCGCATCGGCGAAGACGCCCTTGCGCAGGAAGGTGTTCAGGTTCTGGCGCACCATCTGCCACGAGCCCTTGCGCGCGATCTGCGCCCAGTGGTCCGCGGTCAGCGGCAGTTGCGTCAGCATCTGGAACGGCACGTCGGGCAAGTCCCCGTCGGCCCCTTCGTTGAAGGTCATCCAGTCCTGCACAGCCTCCGGCAGTTTCGACACGTCGCAGGGACGCCCGACGATCCAGGCGAACAGCGCCTCGCGCTCTGCCGTCTCCGGCTTCGGGTGCACCATCCTGATCACGTCCTTCAGCGACGGATCATTGCCGATATTGGCGTTCAGGATGGCCCGGTCCGAGGCCGTGTTCAGCCAGTGCTGCACCATCGCCTTGGGCGCCGAACCCAGCGACTTGCGCCCGGTCTGGCCCGACCGCACGATCTGCACGAAGGTCCGCAGCATCTTGCCGTGATCCACCACGCGGCCAAAGACCGCCCGGAAGAGCGCCGGATCGCGCCGCGCCAGCACCGCCAGAAGCACCGCTGGCATGTCCTTCATGTAGCCCGACTGGCGGGCATAGATCGCCGTCTGCGCCAGGAAGGCCGGTTCGACCTTTTCGGCAAGCGCAACCACACGGGTCAGTTCATCCTGGGCGGACTGGTAGAACAGGCCACCGAATGTGCCTGTGGCCGCCATCTGCGCCAGGGCATGTGCATCGGAATAGGCGTAGGCCGGCGCGCCTTCGGCGTTCACGGTGGTTGCCTTGGGCAGCAACCGGCCCCGGATCGATGCAAACACGGATTTGTTTGCCATTGCTCTGTTCCTTCGTTGTTGGTGAGGATGTTTTGCCATGAGCAAGGCGGTCGCCCGAGGAAAAATGAAAATTCAGTCAAGGCGCTGAATTCAAAGGGCTAATCTGGGTATTGCCGGAATCCTCCCACCTCGTTACGATACAGACAGATACTAACCTATCTATCCGGATAACCACTTGCGCAACGTCGTCCTCGGATTCCTCGGAACGCAGCTCGACATGGGGCGCAGGCGGCGCTGGAAGCCCACGGTGAGTCTGGTCACGCATGACGGCTTCCCCGTCGACCGGCTCGAAATCCTCTATGACATGCGGTTCAGGGACCTTGCCGACATCGTCCGGCAGGAGGTGCAGGAAACCAATCCGCAGACAGAGGTCATGCTGCGCAACCTCGACCTCTCCGACCCCTGGGATTTCCAGGAGGTCTACGGCAAGCTCTTCGACTTTGCCCGCGGCTACGGATTCGACGAGGACCGCGAGAGGTATCACGTTCACCTGACCACAGGCACGCATGTGGCGCAGATCTGCTGGTTCCTGCTGACCGAAAGCCGCCACATCCCCGCCCGGCTGATCCAGACCGGCCCACCAGGCCGGGAAGAGGACAAGGCCAAGTTCGACCTCATCGACCTCGACCTGAGCCGCTACAACGCGCTGCAACAGCGGTTCGATCAGCTGTCCCGCGAATACAGTGACCAGTTGAAAGGCGGGATCGCGACCTCGAACCCCGCCTACAACGCGCTGATCGACCGGATCGAACTGGTGGCCAGCAATTCCAATGAGCCGATCCTGCTGCTGGGGGAGACCGGCACCGGCAAGACGCAGCTGGCCGAGCGTATCTATTCGCTGAAACTGGACAGGCGTCGGCTCAAGGGCCGGCTGGTCCATGTAAACTGCGCCACGCTGCGCGGCCAGGATGCGCGGGCCACGCTGTTCGGCCAGCGACGCAGCTTTACCGGGCAGGCAGGGACCGAACGCAGCGGGCTCTTGCGCGAGGCGGACGGAGGGGTGCTGTTCCTCGACGAGGTGGACGAACTGGGCCTCAAGGAGCAGTCGATCCTGTTGCACGCCATCGAAAGCGGGCGATTTTATCCGCTGGGGTCCGATAGCGAAGTGACAAGCCGGTTCCAGGTCATCGCGGGCGCGAACCGTGACCTGCGCGCTTTAACGGCTGAGGGGCTGTTCCGTTCCGACCTGCTGGCGCGCCTGAACATGTGGAGTTTCCGCCTGCCCGCCCTGCGTGAGCGGCGAGAGGACATCGAGCCCAACCTGCGCTTTGAATTGGACCGGGCGGAAAAGGACCTGGGCAACCGCGTGGGCTTCAACACCGATGCCCGCGACCGTTACCTGAGGTTTGCCTCCGATCCGGGCACGCCCTGGCCCGGCAATTTCCGCGATTTCGGCGGGTCGATCCGGCGCTTGTGCGTGCTGGCCCCGCGCGGGCGGATCACACTGGCGATGGTCGAGGATGAGATCGCAACCCTGCAGGCCGACTGGCGCAGCGCCGAGGCCGATGGCGATGCAAGGCTTGTCCGGGAGATTCTGGGCGAGGCCGCCGCCGAGATCGACCGTTTCGACCTGGTGCAACTGGCCGAGGTGATCCGCTGTTGCCGCAACTCTGCCAGCCTCAGCGCAGCAGGGCGCAGCCTCTTCGCCGCCTCACGGGCAAAACGCACCTCGACCAATGATGCGGACCGGCTGCGCAAGTACCTTGCGCGGTTCGGACTGGATTGGGCGGCGGTCAGCGACGGCGAATAAGACCCCTGCCTACTCGATCTCGCGCCGATCCCGGTTCTGGGTGCTGAGAAAACCGGAATCCAGCCTGTCACGATGCCCAAGATCGGCGATCAACAGCGCCTCGCCCGCCCCGGCCCGCGCCAGCACATTGCCGTCCGGCCCGACGATGGCAGAGTGACCGCCAAATTCCAGGCCTGCCTCGCTGCCGTGGTAATTCGCATAGACCACCGTCATCGCGTTCTCAAAGGCGCGCGCGGGCACCAGCACGTCGGCGACATTCTCGAACCCCGCCGGGTTTGCCGTCGGAACCAGCAACAGGTCGACACCGCGCCGGGACAGCGCCGTGACGTGATGGGCAAACTCCACGTCGTAACAGATCAGCAGTGCGGCCCGGAAACCGCCCAGGTCGAATGTGCAATAGGCCTCGCCCGGCGCGAAACTCGCCGCCTCCATCGGACCGAACAATTGCACCTTGCGGTAATGTGCCAGTTTCGCGCCGGTAGGGTCGAAACAGCTGGCGGCGTTGAAGACCGTATCGCCATCGCGTTCAGCCCAGCCCAGGGTCAGCCCGACCCCCGCCACCCGGCACAGATCGGCAAGGCGGCGTTCCCAGTCACCGTCCTGTTCCTGTGACAGGGCGGAATGCAGGTCGGAGCGGTTGTAGCCGGGCAGGAACAGTTCGGGGAAGACAGCCATGCGCGCCCCCATCGCGCTGGCCGCAGTCAGGGCACGTTCGATGCGGTCAAAGGCGCCCTCGATGTCGCCATCGGTGGGCGCCCCCTGGTACAGGGCCAGTTTCATGGGCGTCAGGTCAGGCATCCTCTGTCACGCGGCGGGCATTGCCCTGATATGCCATGTAGCCGCGCTGGATGTCGATCTGGTCGGCGATGAACTTGGCATCGTGCCAGACACCCCAGATAAAGGAGGACCCGCGCCGCGTCTGCCAGGGCAACCCGACGAAATAGAGCCCCGGCTCCTCGGACACGCCGCGCTGGTGGATCGGACGGCCGCGATCATCGAAGGTATCGGCCTTGATCCAGCCGAAGTCGAAGGCATAGCCCGTCGCCCAGAGCACCGTGCCGATCCCGGCCTCGGCCAGGTCCAGCTCAAGGATCGGGTCACGCACGCAGGCGGGGTCGTCCGGGATGATGCGGGCCTCCGGTTCTTCCGGCAGATCCAGTCCATGACGGGCGATATAGGCATCCGCCTCGTCCAGGACCGAAAGGTAATTGGCGTCGCCCTTGTCGAGGTTCTCTTTCAGATCCGGCGCAAACCGCAGCTTGCCGTTCTCATAGCCCGCGGTCATGCCCAGCAGGGTCATGCCCTGTTCCGCCAGCTTGCGGAAATCCACGGTCTTGCCACCCTCGGCGCCACTGACCGCGATGGTGACATGCTCGGTCCCCGGGCCGGGTGAATCCGCGTTCCACTTGCCCAATACACCCAGCCACCAGACGTTGTCGCGCCCACGATAGCGGCGCGGCGGACGGTCGTGCGGTCCCATAGAAAGATAGACGCGGCGCCCCGCCTTCATCAGCTCCTCGGCGATCTGCACACCGGAGGACCCGCCGCCAACGACCAGCACCGCGCCTTCCGGCAGCTGGTCGGGATTGCGATAGGCGTTGGAGTGCATCTGCATCGGTCCGGCATCCTCGGGAAGGATCGGCGGGATGGCGGGGCGCTGGAACGGGCCGGTGGCCGCCACGACATGCCGCGCCTCGATCACACCTTGCGAGGTCTCGACCCGGAACCCGGGTCGTCCGTCCAGCGGGGTGACGGAGGTCACCTCGACGCCGGTACGTAGCGGCGCGCCGATCTTCTTGGCATAGGCGACGAAATAATCGGCCACGCTTTCCTTGTCCGGGAAGGCATCGCCGTCGCAGGCGAACTCCATGTTCGGGAAACGGTCATGCCAGGCCGGACCATTGGCCACCAGCGAGTCCCAGCGCCCGGTGCGCCAGCGTTCGGCGATGCGATCACGCTCCAGCACGATATGGGGCACGCCCAGCTTGCCCAGGTGCTCGCTCATCGCGATGCCGGCCTGACCGCCGCCAACGACAACCGTATCCGTGCTTTCCATTCCCGCGGTCCTCCGATCCATCATTGCCGGGCACCCTAGGGCCGGGCCTGTCCCCACCGAAACACGGTTTTCGTGAAGCCTTGCTTGGGGTCAGGCTAAGCGCGGTTAGGGGTGCCCTAAGCGACGATGAGGCTATCGGTTCTTTCCGCCGGACCCTGCGCAAGGGGATGTTCGCCGCGATGCATCGACAGGAGACCGACATGGCGCACAAGCGCATCCGCACGTTCAACACGCGCGACACATACCCGGAACAGAGCCTGGACAACGACCTGTGCCAGGCGGTCGTCACGCGTGGCGGCAGCACGGTCTGGATGCGCGGTCAGTGCCCGCAGGATCTGGACACGGCCAAGAACATCGACAGCCACGATCCGGCAGAGCAGACCCACAAGGTGATGCAGAACATCCGCCAGCTTGTCGAGGAAGCCGGGGGCGAGATGGGCCATGTGGTCAAGCTGGTTGTCTATATCACCGACGTGCGCCACCGCGAGGCGATCTACCGGGTCATGGGGGAATACATCAAGGGCGTCCACCCGGTCTGCACCGGTCTTGTCGTGCAGGCGCTGGCGCGGCCCGAGTGGCTGGTCGAGATCGACGCCACCGCCGTCATTCCCGATTGAGTCCGAAGAGTTGGGTATTTTCACCAAGAAGAAACACAGGGGGCGGGAATGACCTTTTCACTTGTCGCAAGATGCGCCGACACGGGCATGTTCGGGGTGGCGATTTCGTCGTCTTCCCCGGCGGTGGCGGCACGCTGTTCCTATGCTCGGGCCGGCGTCGGCGCCGTGGCTTCGCAGAACGTGACCGATCCGACGCTGGGGCCGCTGGCGCTGGACCTGATGGCGGGCGGCATGAGCGCGGCAGAGGCCCTGGCCGAGGTGCAGAAGCGCGGCAAGTTCATCGAGTACCGGCAGGTGCTGGCGGTGGATTCTTCCGGTGGCACGGCGATCCATTCGGGGCCGAACTCGCTGGGGATATGGACGCAGGCGCAGGGGCGTGACGTGGCCTCTGGCGGGAACCTGCTGGACAACGACGGCGTGCCGGCGGCCATCGTCGCCGGGTTCGAGACGGCCCAGGGCCACCTGGGTGACAGGCTGATTGCCGCGATGCGCGCAGGCCTGGCGGCGGGCGGCGAGGCCGGACCGGTGCATTCGGCGGGCATGATGCTGGTGGACAAGGTGCCCTGGCCCGTTGCCGACCTGCGCTGCGACTGGACCGAGGATTGTCCGATAGAGGCGGTGGCGACCGCCTGGGAGGTCTACAAGCCGCAACTGGACGCCTACGTCCAGCGCGCGCTGGACCCGCGCGAGGCGCCCTCCTACGGGGTCCCCGGGGACGAATGAGCCGCGCGCAGCGCGCTTGCAACCCCGAGACGCTTGGACAAAGCTTGAACAGGCCAACTGTTCAAGGACGCGGAATGCTGCGCTACACCCTCCGGCAACTGGAATATTTCGTCGCCGTGGGCGAGGCGGGCAGCATCGCGCGCGCCTCTGAGCGGATCAACGTCTCTTCGCCGTCGATTTCCGCCGCCATTGCCCAGCTGGAACAGGAATTCGGCCTGCCACTTTTCGTACGCCAACACGCGCAGGGCCTGTCGCTTACGCAGGGCGGGCGGCAGATGATGGAACAGGCGCGGCTGGTGCTGCGCGAGGCGGCAGCGATGAACGACATCGCCGGGGACATCGCGGGAAAGGTGCGCGGACCCTTGTCGGTCGGCTGCCTTCTGACCTTTGCCCAACTGGTCCTGCCGGGACTCAGGCGCGGGTTCGAGGCGCAGTACCCCGAGGTACGCCTGCGGCAGGTTGAATTGAACCAGGTCGAGCTGTTCAGCGCCCTGCGCCGATCCGAGATCGACCTGGCGCTGACCTATGATCTGGACGTGCCCGCCGACCTCCAGTTTACCGGCCTCGTCCGCCTGCCACCCATCGCGCTGATGGGCACCGGGCACCCGTTGGCGGGGCGCGACGCCGTGTCGATAGAGGAACTCAAGGATCACCCGATGGTCCTGCTGGACCTGCCGCTGAGCGCCGATTACTTCCTGTCCTTCTTCGACGCCGTCGGCGGCAAGCCGGTGATCGCCGAACGCACCCGCGACATGGCGGTGATGCGCAGCCTTGTCGCCAATGATTTCGGCTACTCCATCGCCAATGTCCGCCCGCTGAGCGACAGCGCGCCGGACGGCAACCCGGTGCGCTGCGTACCGATCACGGGCGCCGTCCGGCCCCTGCGCATGGGGTTCCTCACGGCGCAGGACGCGGACCGGTCGAACGCGGTGCGGGCCTTCATCGAATACGGCAGTGACCTGGTGCGCGCGGGCAAGCTGGCCCGCATCGGCGGCGAACCCATCGTCCCGGCTTAGCGCCTTCCTAAGCAACGCTTTCGCAGGGCGGACTTTCGGGCCCTTGCCCGATGGGTATCCTGCGCCCGACAGATGATGGAGCAGACCTTGCGCGACCCCCGTTACGACATTCTTTTCGAACCGCTGGCCATCGGGCCGGTGACCGCGAAAAACCGGTTCTACCAGGTGCCGCATTGCAACGGGGGCGGCTATCGCGACCCCTCCGCCGCCGCCGCCATGCGCGGGATCAAGTCCGAGGGCGGCTGGGGCGTGGTGTTCACCGAACAATGCGAGATGCACCACACCTCGGAAATCACGCCCTTCATCGAGCTGCGCCTGTGGGAGGACAAGGACATCCCGATGCTGGCGAAGATGGCAGGCAAGATGAAGGAACACGGCGCGCTGGCCGGTATCCAGCTGGCCTATTCCGGGATCAACGGGCCGAACCTTTATACCAAGGAGGTGCCCTTGGCGGTGTCGCCGGGGCCGATCCGGACCTTTACCAATGACCCGGTACAGGCGCGCGCCCTGTCCAAGGGTGAAATCAAGGACCTGCGCCGCTGGTTCGTTAACGCGGCCAAGCGGTCCAAGGCGGCCGGGTTCGACCTGATCTGCCTGTACGGCGCGCATGGGTTCGGCATCTTTCAGCACTTCCTCAGCCGCGCCACCAACATGCGCGACGACGAATACGGCGGCTCGCTGGAAAACCGCTCGCGCTTTGCGCGCGAGGTGATCGCGGACATGCGCGAGGCGGTGGGCGACACCATGGGGATCACGCTGCGGGTCTCGCTGGACGAAACCATCGGCGACCTGGGTTTTTCCAATGCCGAGGTGCGCGACTTCGTCGAGATGAACAAGGACCTGCCGGACCTGTGGGACCTCGCGCACGGCACCTGGGAGGATTGTTCCGGCCCAAGCCGGTTCAAGGAGGAGGCCGCGCAAGAGGCGCTGGTCAAGGGCATCCGCGAGTTGTCGTCGAAACCGGTGGTTGGGGTCGGGCGGTTCACCTCTCCGGACGTCATGGCGCGGATGATCCGGCAGGGCACGCTGGACGCCATCGGGTGTGCGCGGCCCTCGATTGCCGATCCCTTCCTGCCGAAGAAGGTCGAGGAAGGGCGGATCGACGACATCCGCGAATGCATCGGCTGCAACATCTGCATCACCGGCGACATGACCATGTCGATCAGCCGCTGCACCCAGAACCCGACCTTCATGGAGGAATGGCGCAAGGGCTGGCACCCGGAACGGATGAACGCCAAGGGGGCCAGCCAGTCGGTGCTTGTGGTCGGCTCCGGCCCCGCCGGGCTGGAGGCGACGCGCGCACTGGCCGAACGCGGCTATGACGTGGCGCTGGCCGAGGCGGGCACCGCCCTGGGCGGGCGCGTGGCGCGCGAGAGGTTGCTGCCGGGCCTGTCGGCCTGGGGGCGGGTGGCGGACTACCGCGAATACCAGATCAGCCAGAAACCCAACGTGCAGACCTATTTCGACAGCGCGCTGGACGCCGAGAGCATCCTCGAATTCGGCTTTGAACACGTGTGCCTGGCCACCGGCGCCAAGTGGCGCCGTGACGGGGTCAGCCGCCAGCATGTGGTGCCGATGCCGATGGACGACAGCATGTCGATCTACACGCCCGATGACATCATGGATGGCAAGCGCCCCTCGGGCCATGTCGTGATCTACGATGACGACCACTATTACATGGGCGGCGTGTTGGGTGAACTGCTGCGGCAGGAGGGTTGCGAGGTGACCATCGTCACGCCTTCGGCCTATCTGTCGGACTGGACGGTCAACACGCTGGAACAGCACACGATCCACAAGCGGCTGGCCGAAATGGGGGTCGAGATCGTGCTGAACCGGGGCGTCACCCGGATCGGCAAGGGCCATGTCGTGACCAACTGCACTTACACCGACCGCACCTCAGAACTGGGCTGTGACGCGGTGGTTGTCGTGGCCTCGAAACTGGAAAACAATCAGGTCTATGCGGACCTCAAGGCGCGCGAGACCGATTGGGCGGATGCGGGCATCAAAACGGTCCGGATCATCGGGGACGCCGAGGCGCCCGGCCCCATCGCCTGGGCAACCTACGCGGGACACCGCTATGCGCGCGAACTGGACGGAGAAGACATCGGCGACGCTCTGCCCTTCCGCCGCGAAATCACGGAGTTGGCAGCAGAGTGAGCGACGACCCCGTTCCCTTCGCGCCCGAGGCGACCCGCGCGATCCTCGACTGGACCGAACGGCGCATTGCCGAGGGGCCGGACCCGAAACACGGCGCAGGCTTTTGCCGCGCTGGAGCCCGTGCCGGGCGGATCAATCACCGCCGACGGCATCGGCGCGGAACAGGCGATCGGCCTGTTCTCGGACACTATCGTGCCGTCGATCCGGCCTTTCGGTCACCCGACCAGCCTGTCCTTCGTCGCCTCGGCCCCCAGCCGCGCGGCGCTGAGTTTCGACGCGGCGCTTGGCGCGGCGGGAATCTTTGCCGGCAACTGGGACGGCGATGCGGGCGCCATCCACGCGGAAACCAGACGCTGCGCTGGATCGCGGACCTTGCCGGCTGGCCGGCCAGCGCGGGCGGCGTCTTTGTCGCGGGCGGCACGCTGGGCAACCTTTCGGCTCTGCACGCCGCGCGCGAATGGCACCGGCGCAACCGCCCCGGTGAGGGGCGCGGCGCCATCCTCTGTTCCTCCGAGGCGCACAGCTCGATCCAGGCGGTCGCCCGGGTCATGAATGTTGCGGTCGAGGCGGACGAAACCGGGCGCATGACCGCGCAGGACGCCATCCCGCATCTCTCCGAGGCGGTCTTTGCCATCGTCGCCAATGGCGGCGCGCCCAACTGCGGCGCGGTGGACGACATCGCCGGGCTGGCAGACCTTGCACAGGAACATGGCCTCTGGCTGCATGTCGACGGTGCCTATGGCGGCGCGGCCCTGGCCGATCCCGCGATGCGGCCCGCCTTCGACGGGATCGATCGGGCAGACAGCCTGATTGTCGATCCGCACAAGTGGCTCTTTGCTCCCTACGACAACTGCGCGCTGCTCTATCGTGACGCCGGCCACGGCGCGGCGGCGCATGGGCAACAGGCAGTCTACCTCGACACGGCGGACAAGACCCACTGGAACCCGTCCGATTACGCACTGCACCTGACCCGGCGGGCACGGAGCCTGCCGCTCTGGTACTCTCTGGCGGTGCGCAGGACCGAGGCCTACGCCAAGGCCATCGCCACCACCCGGCAGGTCGCAGAGGACATCGCCAAAGGCATAGACGCCATGCCGGGGCTCGACCTGCTGCTTGACCCGCAGTTGACAGCGATCCTCTTCCGCCCGCAGAACATGGACGAGGCAGAGATGATTGCATGGGGCGAGATGGTCTTTCGCCTCTGCATCGTGAACCCGGCCACCCGCGCGGACGAGGTACTGGCAATCCTGGAGACGCTCACCCGATGACGCAGACGCTGGAGATCCTCGACCGGCTCATTTCATTCGACACGGTCAGCACCCGGTCCAATCTGGATCTGATCGCCTATGTCGAGGACTTCCTGAAGTCGCGCGGCTTTGCCGTGACCCGCGTGGCGGACACGTCCGAGCCGAAGGCCGGGCTCTATGCCAGCATCGGGCCTGAGGGCGCCGGTGTGATGCTGTCGGCGCATACCGATGTCGTGCCGGTCGAGGGGCAGGAGTGGACGCGCGACCCGTTCAGGCTGACGAGCGAGGGCGACAGGCTGTTCGGGCGCGGCACCACCGACATGAAAGGATTCCTGGCCTCGATGCTGGCGGCGGCGGACCGGGCATCGCAAGCCCCGCTGCGCGAACCCCTGAAACTGGCCATTTCCTATGACGAAGAGGTGGGCTGTGTCGGGATCGCCCGGATGATCGACGCGCTGGAACCAGCCATCGGCCTGCCTCGCGCCTGCATCGTGGGCGAACCCACAGAGATGCAGGTGGCCGTGGGCCACAAGGGCAAGCAGGGGCTGCGTGCCATCTGCCACGGCGAGGCCGGGCATTCCGCGCTGGCGCCACGGTTCACCAACGCGCTGCACCTTGCGGCGGACCTTGTCACCGGCCTGCGCGGGCTGCAGGACGATCTGGCCCGGCACGGCGCGCGGGACGCAGATTATGCCGTGCCCTACAGCACCGTTCATGCCGGTGTGCTCAAGGGCGGCACCGTGCTCAACATCGTGCCCGACCGGGCCGAGCTGCTGTTCGAGTTCCGCCACCTCGCCGCCGATGCGCCAGCGGACCTCGTGGCGCGGATCAGGGCGCTGGCCTCCCAGATCACAGAACGGCACGGCACCGCCATCGACCTGCAAGAGGTCACGGGCTATCCCGGCCTCGACACCGCACCGGACGCCGAGGTCACGCGGCTGACCCAACGGCTTGCCCGGACGCAGGACCTGACCAAGGTCGCCTTTGGTACCGAGGCGGGGTTCTTCGACGCTCTGGGCATCCCCACCGTTGTCTGCGGACCGGGCAGCATGGAAGGCCAGGGGCACAAGCCCGACGAATACCTGGAACGCGGCCAGCTGACGGCCTGCGACTCGATGATGGACGCGCTGCTGGACGAGCTGCGCTGATCCTCGAATTTACAGTTCGCCCGGATTTTACCCGGGTGCGCCCATCTTTTGGGCGCCCCCCTCGACACCTTGGGAAAACAACGCAAAATCCGCTGTTTCCTGGCCGATTAGGCTGAAGCTAAGGCGCGCTGAGGCAGTCGTTTCTTCTGGCATCCGGGTGCATATCCCTATGCTCTGCCGCAGGGAAACGGACACTTGGGCGGGACAGGCGTGACCAGAAAGACAAACGACGCGATCGAGGTGCGAAACGCCGTCAAGCGTTACGGCACCTTCACGGCACTCAAACAGGTGTCACTGACGATTTCGGACAATGAATTCTTTACGCTGCTCGGCCCCTCGGGCTGTGGCAAGACCACGCTTCTGCGGATGATCGCCGGGTTCGAGGACGTGACCGAAGGCGGCATCTTTCTTTTCGGCGAAGAGATCGAGGGCCTGCCGCCGCACAAGCGCCCGATCAACACCGTGTTCCAGAACTACGCGCTGTTCCCCCACATGACCGTTCTCGACAACGTGGGCTTCGGGCTGGAGATGCTGGGCAAGAGCAAGTCAGAGGCCCGCAAGCGCGCCGGCGAGGTTCTGGAAATGGTGCAGCTGTCGCAATTCTCGGCCCGCAAGCCATCGCAGCTGTCCGGCGGCCAGCAACAGCGCGTCGCCCTGGCCCGCGCGCTGGCGCCACGGCCCAAGGTGCTGCTGCTGGACGAACCGCTGAGCGCGCTGGACCTCAAGCTGCGCAAGGCCATGCAGATCGAGCTGAAGCACCTGCAAAAGGAAACCGGAATCACCTTCATCTTTGTCACCCACGACCAGGAAGAGGCGCTGACCATGTCCGACCGCGTCGCCGTCATGTCGGCGGGCGAGGTGCAGCAATTGGGCGATGCGCGCGAGATCTATGAACGCCCCCGCAACATGTTCGTGGCGGATTTCATCGGCGAGACCAACCTGCTGGAAGTCACGGTGGACCAGATCGACGCGGGCCGCGCGGCCTGTCACCTGGGCGGCGGCCACCGGCTGACCTGCGATGCCGTGGACGGGATCGGCGCGGGCGCCAGGGTGCACATGTCGCTGCGCCCCGAACGGCTGTTCCTGTCGTCCGCCCCCACCGAAAGCGAAAGCCTGAAGGCCCGCGTGCGGGAAAACATCTTCATCGGCACCGACATCTCGACCATCCTCGACCTCGACGACGGGCCCGAGTTCCGGGTGCGCGCCTCCAACTCCAGCCGGGGCACGTCCCGCGTCTTCGAGCCCGGCACAGAGGTTTTCGTCAACATGGAGCGGGGGGCCGCGCGCCTCCTGGTGGACTGATGGCGGGCGGTGCGGCAACGGGCGGATCCTCGACCAGCGACACCTATGCAGAGGCGCGCACATGGCTGCTGCTGCCGGCCTGGGTGACGCTGGGCATCCTGGTGCTGGCCCCGGTGGCGATCATGCTGGTCTATTCCTTCCTGACCAAGGAATTCCGCGGCGGCGTGATCTGGGAATTCAGCCTGGGCGCCTATGACCAGTTCTTCTGCAATCGCGGCCTGTTCGGGGATGAACCCTGTTCCATCGAATGGACCTATATCCAGATCTTCTGGCGCTCGATCTGGCAGGCAGGGGCGGCGACCCTGCTGAGCCTCGCGATCGGGTTCCCGACCGCCTATTTCATCGCCACGCGCCCCCCACGCCAGCGCACGCTCTGGGTTTTCCTCGTGACGATCCCCTACTGGGTCAACCTGCTGATCCGCACTGTCTCGATGAAGTTCCTTTTGCGCGACGAGGGGCCGCTCAACGATTTCCTGACCGGCACCGGGCTGCTGAGCGAACCGCTGGCCATCGTGAACACCAACTTCGCGGTGCAACTGGGCCTGTTCTACTCCTACCTGCCCTTCATGGTGCTGCCGATCTATGCCGCTGTCGAGCGCTACAACTTCGCTCTCTCCGAGGCGGCCTCGGACCTCTACGCCCCGCGCTGGACGGTGCTGCGCCGTATCCTCCTGCCCTCGGTCAAACCGGGGATCGTGGCGGGCTGCATCCTGGTCTTCGTGCCCTCGCTGGGGTCCTTCCTGGCGCCCGACCTGCTGGGCGGGGCAAGGAACTTCATGATCGGCTCTCTGATCGAGGAACAGTTCAAGGGCAACGCGGGCAACTGGCCTTTCGGCGCGGCGGCCTCGATGATCCTGCTGACGATGGTTCTGATCATCCTGCTGATCTTTGCCCGCCAGCAAGCCAAGGCGGAGGGCTGATCATGGCAAAGGGAAAATACGACCTGCGTGTCTACCCCGG
The DNA here is from genome assembly GCF_900101505.1 of Antarctobacter albus. Taxonomy (GTDB): domain Bacteria; phylum Pseudomonadota; class Alphaproteobacteria; order Rhodobacterales; family Rhodobacteraceae; genus Antarctobacter; species Antarctobacter albus. The sequence continues at coordinate 141,032 of NZ_FMZI01000007.1, read as the reverse complement.
CTTTCGCGCGATCACGCTCCTTTGCCTGGTGATCCTCTATTCCCCGCTCATCGTGGTCATGGTCTACAGCTTCAATGCCTCTCCTTCGATCACCAACTGGGAAGGGCTGTCGCTGCGCTGGTACGCCGATGTCTTCACCGGCCCGGAAAGCGCCAAGTTCAAATCTGCGGCGCGCAACAGTTTCGTCATCGCGCTGATCGCCGCCACGGTCGCCACCACCATCGCCACGCTTTCGGCCACCGCCATCCTGCGCGGCGGCAAGTTCCGGCTGCGCACCCTGTCCTTCGGCCTGATCTCCCTGCCGCTGATGGTGCCTGAGATCGTAACCGCCGTCGCCACGCTGATCTTTTTCAACGCCATCGGTTTCGACCGCGGGTTGCTGACGATCCTCCTGGCGCATATCGCCTTCTGCATCCCCTTTGCCTACCTGCCGATCTCGGCCCGGATGCAGGGGATCGAGGCGACTTATGAACAGGCCGCGATGGATCTTTACGCCACCAGGCGACAGGCCTTTACCCGCGTGCTGCTGCCGCTGATGGCGCCGGGCATCGTCTCGGGCTTCATCCTGGCCTTCATCGTCTCGCTGGACGATTTCATCATCACCAATTTCGTCAAGGGCGCGGGCGTCGAAACCCTGCCGACGGCGATCTTCGGCGCGGTCAAACAGGGCATCAAGCCCAACATCATGGCCATTTCCACGATGCTGCTTGGCGTCTCGGTGGTCATGGTGACACTATCATGGCTGATCAGCCGCAAGGACCGGAAGACCTGATCCAACAGAGGGGAAAACACATGAAAAAACTCGTCACCACAGCCGCCGCACTGGCCCTGACCGCAGGCATGGCCTCGGCCGAGGGCAAGCTCGTCATCTATCACTGGTTCGAATACATCCCGCAGGACCTGCTGGACAAGTTCGCAGAAGAACACGACGTCGAGGTGGTCATGGACACCTACGACAGCAACGAGGCGCTGCTGGCCTCGCTCAAGGCGGGCGCCATCGGCACTTATGACGTGGCCGTTCCCGGCGACTACATGGTGCAGATCATGGCCGGTGAGGGCCTGCTGGACACCATCGAAGAGGGGGAGCTGGCCAACAAGGGCAACATCCAGCCGGAATGGGCCGATCCCTCCTTTGATCCGGGCCGCGCGCATTCGATCCCCTACCAGTGGGGTTCGACCAGCTTTGCCGTGAACCGGGACGATTTCGATGGCCCCATCGACAGCACCGACATCCTGTTCAACCCGCCCGCCGCGCTTTCGGGCAAGATCAACATGCTGGACAGCCAGGGCGAGGTCATGGCGATGGCCGCGCTGCACATGGGCATCCCGCAGTGTTCCACCGACCGCGAACAGCTCAAGGCGCTGAACGCCATGCTGCAGGAGGCAAAACAGCACTGGGCCTCGTTCAACTCGGACACCGCCAAAGAGGTGCTGGTCTCGGGCGATGCCTCTGTCGGGCAGATCTACGACGGCTTCGCCGCCAAGGCCCGGCAGGAAGGCGCGAACATCGAATACGCCTTCCCGAAACAGGGCTACATCGTCTGGATGGACAACGTGGTGCTGCTCAAGGATGCGCCCAACCGTGAGAACGCATTGAAGTTCATGGATTTCCTGCTGGAGCCCGAGAACATCGCCGCGGTGACCAACTATGCGCGCTACGTCGCCGGTGTCGATGGCGTGGGGCCTTTCCTGGACCCGGAACTGGCCAAACAACCGGAGTCCAATCCGCCGGCCGACGCCGGCAAGGGCGTGTTCATCGAGGTTTGCGACCAGCAAACGCAAGAGGTCTACGACCAGATCTGGACCAACCTGAAGAAGTGAGACACCGGGTCCGTCGATCCGAAAGGGGAGCGCGCCGCGCTCCCCTTTTTGCGTTCAGGCCCGACACAGCGCGAACAGCGACCCGCGCGAAGAGATGCCCAGTTTCTCATAGGCCCTGGTCCGATAGGTCGCGATGGTCGACACGGCGACGCCAAGCTCCCCGGCGATTACCTCGGCCTTCTTTCCCGACAGGATACCAAGGCAGACGTCCCGCTCGCGCTCGGACAGGACGGCCAGCGGGGCGGGATAGCCGCATTCGGCGCGGGCCTCGAAATGCAAGAGTGCAAGCCTCGCCAGGACGCGTATGGCTGTCTCTGCTCCGCCATCCCCGGCCTCTGGCCAATAGAAGTTCACCGCAAGGCATAGCGCAGGCCCACGCACCAGAACGGCCGTCTTTCCATCCAGTCCCGGACGGTCATAGAACCGCGCGCGATACTCGCCGGTCATCCCGCCGATGACGGCCCCACTTTCGACCACCTCCAGCGTGCCGGTTTCCAATGCCAGAGCACGATGAAACAGCGGATCCTGCCGAAACCACCCTCCAAGATAGTCCTCGGCCAGGCGCGGCCCCAGGGCCGCGCTGCGAAAGTTGCGCGACAGCAGGCAGGCGGCGCTGTCCGCACGGTAGGAAAACACCATGACCTGCGCCGCCCCCGTGGCGGCCACGCTGGGGACAAAGGCATCTGCCCAGGCATCCCGCCCGGCCAGCGCAAGGCAGGTGTCGATCCCGGCCAGCAGGTCATCCATCCCCGGTGTCGGCTTGTCCTTCATTTTGCAGGACATAATCCACCGGCGCGCTCTGGTACACATCCCACAGGACAAGACGAGGAGGACGGGACATGCGCCCCAGTGGACGCGGCGAGCTGGATTCGCTTTACTTCGACTACCCGCATTTCGACCCGCCGGCGCGACCGGAGGTCGAGCCACGGGCACCGGTCGCCGTGGTTGGGGCCGGGCCGGTCGGCATGATCGCCGCGCTGACGCTGGCCCAGCACGGGGTGCGCAGCGTCCTGCTGGACGCCAAGGACACCTTCAACGACGGCAGCCGGGCCATCTGCATCTCGCGGTCCAGCTATCACATCCTTGACCAGTTGGGCATCGCGGCGCCCTTCCTGGAAAAATCGCTTGGCTGGACGAAGGGGCGGTCCTTCTATCGCGGGCGACAGATCCTGGAATTCGACATGCCTGACAGCGCGGACGAAAAGTTCCGCCCGATGTACAACCTTCAACAGCAATACATCGAGTCCTTCCTGTGGAAGGCGGTCGCCGCCTCCCCCCTGATCGAGACACGCTGGCAAAGCCGGGTGACGGGGCTGGAACAGGTCCCGGAGGGCGCGGTGCTGACGGTCGAGGATCCGAACGGCAGCTATGCCCTGCCCGCGCGCTGGGTGATCGCCGCCGACGGCGCGCGCAGCGCGATGCGCGGAATGTGCAGGCTGCGCCTGAAGGGAGAGAACTACGAGGGCCGCTACGTCATCGCCGACGTGAAGATGGCGCATGACTATCCCACCATCCGCCGTGCGCTGTTCGATCCGGCCTGCCGGCCGGGCGGCACGGTGCTGATCCACCGCCAGCCCGATAACATCTGGCGCATCGACTACCAGTTGCGCGAGGACGAGACCAACGAGGAGGCCATGCGCGAAGAGAACGTGCGCGCCTCGGTCGAAGGGGTGCTGGCCGAGATCGGCCACGATGGCGGCTACGACCTTGAGTGGTGGAGCGTTTATTCCGCCAACACCCTGCTTTTGGACGACTACCGGCAGGGCCACGTGTTCTTTGCCGGGGACAGTGCTCATATCGTGCCGATCTTCGGCGTGCGCGGGTTGAACAACGGCATCGCGGACGGGCACAACATCGGCTGGAAACTGGCCGCTGTCCTGAACCGGGCCGCCGGTGAGAGCCTGCTGGACAGCTACACGCCCGAGCGGCGCGGGGCGACGCTGGATGTCTTTGCCAATGCCACCAAGAGCACGCGGTTCATGACACCGCCCACGCATGGCTGGCGGGTGATGCGGGATGCGGCGCTGTCACTGGCGCTGAGCCGAGAGAGCGCCGGGCACCTTGCCAATCCGCGCCAGATGACGCCGCATACCTATGCCGACAGCCCGGCAACCACGCCGGACGATCCGGGCTTTGACGCCGGGCCGATCCCGGGCGCGATGATCCGGGACGTGGCGCTGGAGGATGGTTTCCTGAGCGAGCGGCTGGGCAAGGGCCTGACCCTGCTGGCCTTCGGCGACCCGGGTTTAGACGTGCCGCCGGGCCTGTCTGTCCTGCGCCTGCCGGCCGATGGCCCGGTGGCCCGGGCCTATGGCGCCGTGCAGGGAAGCGCATACCTGGTGCGCCCCGATCTGCATGTCGCGGCGCGCTGGCACGGCGCCACGGCGAAGAAACTAGCCGGGGCCTTGGGCCGCATGGCGATCAGCGAGGAGGAAACCGCATGACCCAGGCAGAGCTGGAACGCGTCTACGAGGCGATGGCTGTGGCAATCGACGACGTTGGACCGGACCAGGGCGAGGTCTTTCTGGCCAAGCTGGCGCTGGCCCTTGCCGAGGACCTGGGCCGCACGGAACGGGTGCTGGAAGTGATCGCAGAGTGCCGTTCCGGGCTGGAACGCCGGGACTGATACAGGGTCAGGCAGCACATGTCTCTGCCGCCGGAACGGCAGGCACCGCCGCCTCGGGCCAGGTGACAAGGATCACCGCACATCCCTTGCATCCGACCTCCTGCAGACTTTCTTCCAGCGAGACCAGGGGGCAAGTCAATAGGTGCTCGCCGGGTTTGGATACCTCGATCGCGACGCGCACAGGGGCCTGAGGCGGCATCCCGCGCGCCATCAGGTCATCGCGGATGCGGGCCGCCTGCCGCACCGACATGTAAAAGGCCGAGGTGGTTCCCGGCGCCGCGTGCCGCGTGCTGTCCGGCAGCGCGGCGCCTTCGCGCGACATGCCCGTGGTCAGGATCAGCGTGTCCGAAATGCCCCGTTCAGTCAGAGGCTCGCCCAGTGCGGCCGCCGCGGCAGAGGCCGCCGTGATGCCCGGAACCAGCTCCACCGCAATACCTGCGGCGCGCAATACGGCGATTTCCTCGCCCGCGCGGCCAAAGACCCCGGGATCACCGGATTTCAGCCGCACCACCCGCTTGCCCTGACGCGCGGCGGCCAGGATCACAGCATTGATGCGATCCTGCGGCCAGCTATGCGCGCCGACGTGTTTTCCGACAAACACCCGTTCCGCGTCGCGCCGCGCCAGTTCCAGCACCTCGGGGTCGACCAGCCGGTCGTAAAAGATCACGTCGGCCTCTTGCAGCCGTTCCACCGCACGCAACGTCAGCAGGTCACGCGCCCCCGGCCCGGCGCCGACAAGGGCGACATGGCCGTGCCCCGCCTCATTGGGTGCGCCGCCCGATGCTATGGCGGACTTGATGGCCTGCGCGGCCTCGCGTTCGCCGCCCCGGGCCCATGTCGCGCGGGGCGCCCCCTTGAAGACCCAGGCCCAGAAGGCGCGGCGTTGGCTGCGCGGCACCCGGGCATTGACCATCGGGCGCAGCCGCCCGGCCAGGGCCGCCAGCCCTCCCAATGAGGGGGACAGCATTTCTTCGAGGCGGGTCTTGATCTCACGGGTCAGGACCGGGGCGGTGCCTTCGCTGCCGATGGCGATGACGACCGGATCGCGATCGACCAGCGCGGGCGTGGTCAGGTCGCAAAGGTCGGGGCGGTCAACCACGTTGACCGGGCAGCGCATGGCCCTGGCCAGCGCATGAGCCGAGGCGTCAAGCGCCGGGCAACCCGTGGCGATGAAACCCATCGCGGCATCCGCGAACACCTCGGGGGTCAGGCGATGCTGGTGACGGGCGCGGCCCTTGGCAACCAGCGCCTGCAATTCCGGTTCAAGTTCAGGCGCGACCAGAAAGATCTGGGCGTCGGTCTTGAGGATCAGCCGCGCCTTCTGCGCCGCCTGCTCGCCGCCGCCGACGATGGTGACGCACCGGCCCGTTGTACGGATGAACATGGGAAAGCTTTTCATGGCGGGTCTCCTGTCAGGCGGTCTGCAGAACGGGGCGCGCCTGCCACAGCGCAGAGAGGTCGGGGGCCAGGTCCAGCGTGGCAAAGGCCAGCTCGGCGGTGCCAAGGACGATCTGGCGGGCGAACTCGGGGCCCTCGTCACTGTCCCAAAGCACGGTGAGCGCCTCGGCGGACAGGGTCAGATCCGACAGGCGGCGGTGATCCCCTGTCAGGGCCGGAAAACTGCCTTGCCATGCTGCGCCTTCTCGCAGGCCGAAACCGGCGATCTCCATGCCCGGATGGCGTTCGAATTCGCCCCCGCCGCCCTTTATGACGGTCAGGTTGCGCCAGCCCAGGCGCTGCGCCGCGTCGGCCTGCAACAGCCGGTAAGAGGGATGAAAGACCCCTTGCACGCTGGCGGATGCGCGACCCGGGTTCAGCATCCGGCAAACCGTGTTGATGCAGGAGCGCAGGCCAAGGGTCCGGCGCAGGTCGAGCAGCTGGAACAGCGCGGGATGCGCGTCTTCCAGCGGCACATAGGCGATGTTGCCCGCCTTCAGCGCCCGGGCGGCCTGCGCCGGGCTGCGGACCTGCGGGATACCCAAGGCAACAAGCCCGTCGCGGATCGCCTGATCCGGCCCGTTCCAGCCGTGCAAGAGAACACGCTGGCCGCTGGCCGCGACCAGTCTTGCGGCCAGGAGAAACCAGGGCAGACCACGGCTGCGACCGGCGGCGTAACACGGCCAGTCCAGATCGGCGCAGGGCCAGTCGGCCAGCGGGGCCTGCGCAGCGCGGGCGAACCCTGCGATTTCCTCGGACGTCTCGCCCTTCATCCTCAGCAGCATCAAAAGCGCACCGACCGCCTCGGGCGCGGCGCCTTCCAGCATCAGCGACATGGCCTCGGCGGCCTCGTCCCTTGTCAGGGAACGCGCCCGGCCCGGGCCACGGCCCAGCGTGCGCACATGGGCGGCCAGGCTCATTCCGCGGCCTCCTTCTGCTGGACGGAGGCGAGGAGGTCGGCCAGTTCCGGCCGGCAGGAGCCGCAGTTCGTGCCCGCTTGCAAGGCCACGCCGATGGCCTCGACGCTCAGCAACCCGTCGGCCTCGATGGCGCTCAGGATCGTGTTTACGCCAACCCCGAAACAGGAACAGAGGATCGGCCCCGGGTCCGGAACATCGGCGGGCGACCGGCCCGAGAGCAGGCTCTGGTCCGGCTGATCCGGCAGCGTGGCCAGGTAGTCGCGCATCACGGCGATGGGCGTGGGCGACACGAACAGAGCCGCGACCAGTTGCCCGTTTTCCCGAAAGGCCAGACGTGCATTCCCCAGCCCCGGCCCCGTGACCGAGGTCAGTTCGGCTGTCGGCAGATCGAACAGCGCGCGCGCTTCGGCCTCCCAATCCTGCGGCGTGTCCAGCCCGGCAAGCTCGGCACGCTGGCCCGAACGGGTGACGCTGCGCGCCCAATAGGCGGCCTTTGGCGTCATCGGCCGGGCGGACACCGCGAAACCGTACCATGCCGCGTTGAGCCGCGTGACATTGACCACGCTGGCCTTGCTTTCCGGCTGGCCCGAGACGGGGTCGGTCACCGCCGCCACCAGCGCGTCGATCCGCGCCGAGGGTGCGGTCTCGCCGGTCCAGTGCATAGGCGCAAAGACCTGCCCGGGACGAACGGCATCGGTGATGCGAGCGCGCAGGATGGCACTGCCCTGCGGGCTGTCGACCCGAACAAGGTCGGCCGACCCGATGCCCTTGGCGAAGGCATCGGCGGGATGGATTTCCAGGAAGGGCTCTGCCAGATGCGCCGAGAGCCGTGCCGAAAGCGCCGTCCGCGTCATAGTGTGCCACTGGTCGCGTGTGCGCCCAGTGTTGAGGCGGAACGGGTAGCGCGGGGCGGTCTTCGCGACCGGCGGACGCCATGACACCGGGACCAGGCGGGCCTTCTGGTCGGCATGAAAGAACCGGCCATCGGAAAAGAAACGCCCGCCTTCGCTCCTTGCACTGACCGGCCAGCGGGTGGGCTGCAACGCGTCGTAGTCCTCGCCCACAAGGCCAGAAATATCGAAATCGCGGCCAAAGGACCCTGCGATGCCCGAAAGTGCGGCGTATTCGCGAAAGATCTCTGCCGGGGACTGGTAGTCGAAGGCTCCCTGCCAGCCCATGCGACGGCCAACCTCGGCGAGGATTTCCCAGTCGGGGCGTGCGCTCCCGAGCGCTGGCAAGGCTGCGCGCTGGCGGCTGATCGTGCGGTCGGAATTGGTAACGGTGCCGTCCTTTTCCGCCCAGGCGCTGGCGGGAAGCAGCACATCGGCCAGCCGCGCGGTATCGGTCTCGGCGGTGATGTCGCTGACGACTGTGAAATCGCACCCCGTGATGGCGTCGCGCACACGGTCGGCATCGGGCATGGACACCGCGGGATTGGTGTGGATGATCCAGAGCGCCTTGATGCGCCCCTCGCCCACGGCGTTGAACATGTCGACGGCCTTGAGACCGGGTGCATCGGGAACAGTGGGCGCCGCCCAGAAATCCCGCACAGCGGCGCGGTGATCGGCTTTTTCGAGGTCGAGGTGACAAGCCAGCATGTTCGCCAGCCCCCCGACCTCGCGCCCGCCCATCGCGTTGGGCTGGCCGGTGACCGACAGAGGCCCGCAGCCGGGCTTGCCGATGCGGCCCGTGGCGAGGTGACAGTTGAGGATCGCGTTGACCTTATCCGAGCCAGAGCTGGACTGGTTCACGCCCTGGCTGAAGATGGTGACGGTCTTTTCGGTGCCAATCCACTGATGGCAAAAGGCGGCGATCTGCGCATCGCTCAGGCCGGTGGCGGCGCCATCCTCGGCGCGGGCCTGTTCCAGCGCGGCGTCAAATCCCGTGGTGTTGCCCAGGAAATCCGCGTCGACCGCGCCACGCGCGTCGATTTCCGCCAAGAGCCGGTTGAACAGGGCGACGTCCGATCCCGGCTCCAGCGCCAGGTGCATGTCGGCGCCGTCGCAACTGGCGGTGCGGCGCGGGTCCACGACGATAATCCGCGTGCCGCGCGCCTTTCGCGCCGCAAGAACACGCTGGTACAGGACCGGATGACACCAGGCCAGGTTCGAGCCGACAAGGACCACCAGGTCCGCGTCCTCGATGTCCTCGTAGGTGCCGGGGACCGTATCTGTGCCGAAGGCGCGCTTGTGCCCCGCCACTGTCGAGGCCATGCAAAGACGAGAGTTCGTGTCGATGTTGGCCGAACCGATGAAACCTTTCATCAGCTTGTTGGCCACGTAGTAGTCCTCGGTCAGCAATTGCCCGGAGACGTAGAAGGCAACGCTGTCCGGCCCGTGTTCGGCAATGGTGGAGGCAAAGCGTTCGGCCACCGTGTCGAGGGCGCTGTCCCAGCTGACCTCCCGCCCGCCAATCCGCGGCGTCAGAAGGCGGTGGCCCGTCCCGACCGTCTCGCCCAGCGCAGAGCCCTTGGAACACAGGCGCCCGAAATTGGCCGGGTGGTCCGGGTCGCCGCGCACGTCCAGACCTCCGTCCGGCTGCGGGGTCAGCAAGACGCCGCAGCCCACCCCGCAATAGGGGCAGGTGGACCGGACAGTTTTCCGCCCTGCCCCCGCCATCACGCCGCGCTCCGGTTCTGGAGCGCGCTGATCTCCAGCAGGATGCGCCCCGCCTCGATCCGCACGGGGTAGACCGCGATGCGCCCCTCGTCGGCCCCCTGCGCCTCGCCTGTGTTCAGGTCGAACACCCAGTTATGCAGGGGACAGGTGACTTTCTGCCCGTGCACGATGCCCTCGGACAATGGCCCCTGCTTGTGCGGGCAGGCGTTCGAGGCGGCAAAGACCTCGTCCTCGGCAGTGCGGAACACCGCGATGCAACCCGCCTGGGTCTTCACCAGGCGCGCACCGCGCAGGGGAACATCCGTGACGGCACCAATGTCGGTCCAGTTCATTCTGCTGCCTCCAGTGTGAAATCGGCCAGCGGCTGAAAGCCTTGCGCCACGTCCGGGCGGGCCCGTTCGGCCCAGGGATCGGTCTGGTAGACGCTTTGCGAGAGGTCGAAACGGTCAACCAGCGCCGCGCGTTCCGCAGGGTCGGTCAGCACCTCCTGCACCCAGTCCAGCCCGACCTTGGCGAGCCATTTGTAAGCCCGGTCGAGATACTTGCCGTTCTCGCGGTAAAGCTGGACAAAGGCGACGGTCCATTCGATCGCCTCTTCCTCGGTGGCGACGTCCACGAGGCGTTCGACCTCCTTGACGTCCATGCCCGCGGCGCCGCCAACCCCGATCTGGTAGCCAGAGTCGACACAGACGATGCCGATGTCCTTGCAGGTGGCCTCGGCGCAGTTGCGCGGACAGCCCGAAACACCCAGCTTGACCTTGTGCGGTGTCCAGGACCCCCAAAGCCGCTTTTCCAGCTTGATGCCCAGGCCGGTGGAATCCTGCGTGCCGAAACGGCACCAATCCGAACCGACGCAAGTCTTCACCGTGCGCAGCCCCTTGGTATAGGCGTGACCCGAGACCATGCCGGCCCTGTTCAGATCGGCCCAAATCGCGGGCAGGTCTTCCTTGCGCACGCCCAGCAGGTCGATCCGCTGGCCACCTGTCACCTTGACCGTGGCGCCGTATTTCTCGGCCGCCTGGGCGATGGCCACCAGTTCCTGCGGCGTGGTCATGCCACCCCACATGCGCGGCATCACGCTATAGGTGCCGTCCTTCTGGATGTTTGCGTGGTTGCGCTCGTTGACGAAGCGGCTTTGCGGGTCGTCTGTATAGTCCAGCGGCCAGTCCGCCAGCAGGTAGAAGTTCACCGCCGGGCGGCAGGTGTGACAACCGTTGACCGTCTTCCAACCCAGTTCTTGCCAGACGGCCTCTTGCGATTTCAGCTCCTGGCTCTTGATCAGGCGACGCACGTCCTCATGGCTGAGATCGGTACAGCCGCAGACCGGCTGGGCCGTGGGCATCTCGAACCCGTCGCCAAGCGTCACCTGCAACAGTTGTTCCACCAGCCCGGTACAGGTCCCGCAGGAGGCGCTGGCCTTGGTCGTGGCCTTGACCGCGCCGAGATCGGTGGCACCACCTTCGATGGCCTGGACGATCTGACCCTTGCATATGCCGTTGCACCCGCAGATCTCTGCCTCAGGCGGCAAGGCTGCAACGGCTGAGAGAGGGTCCGCTTGACCGCCTCCCTGATAGGCGGGGCCAAAGATCAGCGTCTCGCGCATGTCCGAGATGTCGGTGCCGTCCTTGATCAGGCCGAAGAACCAGTTGCTGTCGGCGGTGTCGCCGTACATCACCGCGCCGACCAGCCTGTCGCCCTCGATCACCAGCCGCTTGTAGACGCCGCGCGACGGGTCACGGAAGATCACGTCCTCACGCCCCTCCCCCTCGGCGAAGTCGCCTGCGCTGAAGAGGTCGCAGCCCGTGACCTTCAACTTGGTCGAAAGCTCCTTGGGCACGAAGGCCGCCTCTTCCCCGATCAGGGTTGCCGCGACCACCTTGGCCTGGTCATAAAGCGGCGCGACGAGGCCAAACAACTGCCCGTCAAGTTCGACACATTCGCCCACGGCCAGCACGTCCGGGTCCGAGGTCATCATCTGTGCGTTGACCTCGATCCCCCGCGCCACCTCCAGATGGGCATCGGTGGCCAGCCGGGTTTCCGGGCGGATGCCCACGGCCATGACCACAAGATCGGCGTCCAGTACGGTGCCGTCCTCCAGCAGCACGGCCTCGACGCGATCCTCACCCAGGATCGCCTTGGTCGCGGCCTTGGTCATCACCGTGATGCCGCGGTCCTCCAGGTCTTTTTTCAGCAGGTAGCCCGCTGCCTCGTCCAGCTGGCGTTCCATCAGGTGGCCCATCAGGTGCAACACGGTGACCTGCATGCCGCGCAGGGCCAGCCCGGCCGCCGCCTCCAGCCCCAGGAGGCCGCCGCCGATCACCACGGCCTTGCCGCCCTTGGCCGAGGCCTCGACCATCGCGTTGGTATCGTCGAGGTCGCGATAGGCGATCACGCCGGGCAGATCCTTGCCCGGCACCGGGATGATGAAGGGGGCTGAGCCCGTGGCGATCAGCAGCTTGTCATAGCTGACCGCGCCGTTCTGGCCCGTGACCGTCCTGCTGTCGCGGTCAATGCCCACCACATGCTCGCCAAAGCGGCAAGTGATCTCGTTCTGCGCATACCAGTCGTCGTCATGGGTGACGATTTCCTCGTAGGTCTTTTCGCCGGACAGCACGGGCGAGAGCATGATGCGGTTGTAGTTGCCACGCGGTTCGGCGTTGAACAGCGTGATGTCATATTGGTCCGGGGCCTGCTCTCGCAGGTGTTCCAGCACTCGGCCAGAGGCCATGCCAGCGCCGATGACGACAAGTTTCTGTTTCATGGGGATTACTCCGCCGCGATGGCCCGCGGCGCTTGGGCCTTGGGCTTGGGTTTGGCGCCGTGTTCGTATTCCTCGAGGAAATCGAGCACCTGGGCGCGGTAATCGTAGTAGTCGGGGTGTTCCAGCAGCGCCTTGCGGGTACGCGGTCGCGGCAGGTCGACGTCGACGATCTTGCCGATCGTGGCCTGCGGCCCGTTGGTCATCATCACCACCCGGTCGGCCAGCAGGATCGCCTCGTCGACGTCATGGGTGACGCAGATCGCGGTGACCTTGGTCCGGTCCCAGACCTCCATCAGCACTTCCTGCAACTCCCAGCGCGTCAGGCTGTCGAGCATCCCGAAAGGTTCATCCAGCAGCAGCAGCTTGGGCGAGAGCGCAAAGGCCCGCGCGATGCCGACCCGCTGTTTCATGCCGTTCGAAAGCTCGCTGGCCGATTTGTCCATCGCATCGGCCAGGCCGACCCGTTCAAGGTAGTATTCCACCACGTCCTGACGTTCGGCGCGGCTGGCCTTGGGATAGACCTTGTCCACGCCCACGGCGCAGTTTTCGCGCGCCGTCAGCCAGGGAAACAGTGAGGGCGACTGGAAGACAACGGCCCGCTCCGGGTCGGCGCCCTCGACATGGCGCCCGTCCAGCTTGATCGTGCCCTTGGAAATCTCGTTCAGACCGGCGGCCATCGTCAGCACAGTGGACTTGCCGCACCCGGAATGGCCGATCAGCGAGATGAACTCGCCCCGGTCCATTTTCAGGTTGAAATCCTCGACCACGGTCAGCGGGCCCTTGGGTGTGGCGTAGACCTTGTGCAATTGGCTGAAATCGAGGAAGCGTTCGTCGATCAGCCCCTGCTGCGCGTCCTTGACCGCCTGCGGCACGCCGTGGATCGGGGTCACGTCCGGCAGCACCTTGCTGCCTTCGGATTTCGCTTCGATGCCCACGTCCATCAGGTATTGCGTCACCTGCGCGCGCAGTGCCTTGAACCCTTCGTCGTGGTTCATGGCAGAGCGGTCACGCGGGCGGGCGATGTCGACCTTGAACTCTTCGCTCAGCGTGCCATCCGGGTTCAGCGCGATGATGCGGTCGGCCAGCAGGATCGCCTCATCCACGTCATTGGTAATCAGCACGCAGGTCTTCTTGTCCGCCTCCCAGATCTTCTCGATCTCCTCGGCGAGGTTGGCCCGGGTCAGCGCGTCGAGCGCCGACAGCGGCTCGTCCAGCAACAGCACCTCGGGCGACATGGCCAGCGCGCGGGCCACGTTCACCCGCTGACGCATGCCCCCCGACAATTCCGCCGGGCGGCGCGTGGCGGCATGGCTGAGGCCGACCATCTGGACGTAGTGGGCAACCTTGGCGGCCTTTTCGGCACGCGGCATTCCCGGGAAAACCGTGTCCACCGCCAGCCGTACATTGCCTTCGACCGTCAGCCAGGGCATCAGCGAGTAGTTCTGAAAGATCACCCCGCGTTCACGGCCCGGTCCCTTGATGGGTTTGCCCTGAAAGGAAACGCTGCCCTGCGTGGGCATTTCCAGCCCGGCCATCAGGTTGATGAGCGTGGTCTTGCCGGTGCCGGAAAAGCCCAGGATCACCAGGAACTCGCCGTCCTGCACCTTGAGGTCGATGTCCTTGAGCACCGGCGTGACATGGGTGCCCTCGCCGAAACTCTTGGAGACATTGTTGAAATCGATCACTGCCATGTCGTTCACCGCTGGTTCGAGAAGGTGAAGAGGGACTGCAGCGCGAACATCACGCGATCCAGCAGGAAGCCGATGATGCCGATGGTGAAGACGGCGACCATGATCTTGGCCAGCGACTGGCTGGAGCCGTTCTGGAACTCGTCCCAGACGAATTTGCCCAGGCCGGGGTTCTGCGCCAGCATCTCTGCCGCGATCAGGACCATCCAGCCGACGCCGAGGCTTAGCCGCAGTCCGGTGAAGATCAGCGGCAGCGCCGAGGGCAGCACCAGCTTGGTAACCTTGGTGTATGTGTTCATCTTCAGGACCTTGGAGACGTTCACCAGGTCCTTGTCGATCGAGGCCACGCCCAGCGCGGTGTTGATGATCGTCGGCCAGATCGAACAGAGTGTGACGGTAATCGCCGAGATCAGGAAGGATTTGGCAAAGAGCCCGTCATTGGTGACGTAGACCGCCGAGACGATCATCGTGACGATGGGCAGCCAAGCCAGCGGAGAGACCGGTTTGAAGATCTGGATCAGCGGGTTCAGCGCGGCATTTGCGGTGGGCGAAAGCCCCGCCATGATGCCCAGCGGAATGGCCACGACCGTGCCGACGAAAAAGCCGAAGAAGACCGTCTTGATCGAGGTCCAGATCTGTTCGTAGTAGCTGGGCGCGCCGGTATAGGCGATGTCCTTGACCTTTTCCGGTTGGCCCGCGTCGATGAACTTCTGGTTGCGCTTGGCCACCATGGCCTCGAACTTTTCGCGCTTGGCGGCCTTGGCCCCGGCATCGGCGTGCAGGTTCACGGCCTCCTCCCAGACCGCCGCCGGGCCGGGCACGGCGCCCAGCGAGGTCTGTACCTGCGGCGCCAGTGTGCCCCAGAGCAGCAGGAACCCGGCTATGGCCAGCAAGGGGACCCCCAGAAGGCGCCAAAGGTCCTTCATCTGCGCCCTGGGGTTGTCGCCTGCGGCAGCCTTGAGCGCGGGCGTGACCCAGCTCAGCCCCAGCACCTGGAACCATTTGTCGGCGGCGTTGATGCGGGTGAAGAGGCGGGCGCGCCGGGCCTCTCTGGCGGCGCTGTCGGAGAAATTCGGGTCGACGGTGGTCATGTCTTGCGGTCCTCGATCGGAGGGAGGGAGTGGGGGTCTGCGCCCGGAGCGCGCGTAACAGGGAGTGAAAGACGCGCCCCGGGCTAGGTCCGAAGCCCGGGCGTCAGCCCTTGACCTCGGTTCCGACGACGGTCTGGCCGTCCTTCAGACCGATGGGCAGGCTGTCGAGATAGGCATTGGGCGTGCGGCCGTCGTAGGGGATGCCGTCGATGATGTCGGCGGCCGGGGTCGGCGCCTTGTAACCATCGCTGTCCCAAGGGAAATCCGCCTCGTTCGCCAGCCCCTCGTCGACCAGAATGCGCGCGGCTTCCAGGTAGATGTCCGGACGATAGACCGACCGCGCGACCTCGTCGTACCAGCTGTCCGGCTTCGCTTCGGCGATCTGACCCCAGCGGCGCATCTGGGTCAGGTACCAGACCGCGTCCGAGTAGAAAGGATAGGTGGCGTTGTAGCGGAAAAAGACGTTGAAGTCCGGAACGTCGCGCTTGTCGCCCTTCTCGTATTCGAAGGTGCCGGTCATCGAGTTGGCGATCACGTCATAATCGGCGCCGACGTATTCGGGCCGCGACAGGATCTCGACCGCGTCGGGACGGTTGGCGTTGTCGTTCTCGTCCAGCCACATGGCGGCACGGATCAGCGCCTTGGTCACGGCCAGCGTGGTGTTGGGGTATTCCTCGGCGAACTCGGCGGTGATGCCGAATACCTTTTCGGGGTTGTTCTTCCACAGCTCGTAGTCGGTGATGACCGGCACGCCGATGCCCTTGAACACCGCCTGCTGGTTCCACGGCTCACCGACGCAGTAGCCGTAGATTGTGCCGGCCTCCAACGTGGCAGGCATCTGCGGTGGCGGCGTCACTGACAGCAGGACGTCAGCGCCGATCTGGCCGGTGATGTTTTCGGGGCTGTAGTAGCCAGGGTGCAGGCCGCCCGCAGCCAGCCAGTAGCGCAGCTCGTAGTTGTGTGTCGAAACCGGGAAGACCATGCCCATGTTGAAGGGCTTGCCTTCAGCCTTGTACTTTTCGACCACCGGCGCCAGCGCCTCGGCGGAAATCGGGTGGACGGGCTTGCCGTCCTCGTGGGGAATGTTCGGCTTCATCTGGTCCCAGATCTCGTTCGAGACGGTGATGCCGTTTCCGTTCAGGTCCATCGAGAACGGGGTGATGATATGCGCCTCGGTGCCGAAGCCGATGGTCGCCGCCAACGGCTGACCGGCCAGCATGTGCGCGCCATCCAGTTGCCCGCCGATCACGCCGTCCAGCAGCACCTTCCAGTTGGCCTGCGCCTCCAGCGTGACGAAAAGACCCTCGTCGAGGAAATAGCCCTGTTCATAGGCCACGGCGAGCGGCGCCATGTCGGTCAGCTTTATGAAGCCGAAGGTCAGCTCGTCCTTTTCAAGCTCGAGCATCTGCGCCAGCGCGGGGCTGACAAGGGCGGTGGTGGCCGCGAGGCCGAGGAGGAAAGACTTCATGAGGTCGGTTCCTTTTCCAGGGGCCCGGGTCCTTCACGAAACGCCGGGCAAGACAAAATGCCGCAAACACGCTTTGTCCGGTGACAGACAAAGAGTGAGCGGCGTTGCTCGGATGATCCCGGTCTATGGGAGGTATTTCGCGCGACGTACGCCATTGCACGTCGATGGGTTTATCCTGCGTCAGCGATCCGGGGCGCGGCAACGTTTTTCTGCTGCACTGCGGCGCCAGATTCGGAAATCACCCGAACTGGCACGCTGCACTGCCGCATAATTGTGCATCATATGCGGTCAGGGTCAAAAACGCGCCCATCAAAGAACGCATCTGGCGGCAGCATCAGACCACCTTTCCGCGAAGCGACGGCGGTTTCCTCGCGAATCGCGCCTTCGAGTTTCTCGGACGCACCGGGCAGATCGGCCCCCGTGGAAGCCATCTGTGCGCGGTAGATATCGCTGCGAAAGACCTCTGCCGCCCGCGCGCGCGCCTGGGCCTCGTCCAGCCCCAGGCGCCCGGCAAGCCGATGCGCGATCCACTTGGCTTGGCTGCGCCAGGGAAAATTCGCAGCCCCTTCGTGGAAGGCGACGAAACCATCGACAAGGCGCTGTTCGGCATGGCTCGAAATCGTCAGCCGCCCGGAAAGGGCGCGATCGACCACCTCGGACGGCAGGTCGAGATAGGGTTTCTGAGCCAGGATCTCTGCCGCCGAGGTGCGGTGCCCCGGCGCATCCAGCCAGCGCCCCGCCCGCCAGACCGCGCGCATCAGCTTGCCCAGCAGGTGAGGTTCTGTCTCGGCCCAGTCGGTGCGCACGGCCAGCACCTTTTCCGGCGCAAAGGACCAGACCGCCTTGCCCGGCAGCAAGAGCGCCCCGGCCCCGGCCTCGACCGCAGCCGACCCCCAGGGCTCGCCCACGCAAAAGGCATCCACGTCCCCCTCGGCGAGGGCGCGCACCATGAGCGGCGGCGGCACGGTGCGCACCTCAAACCCCTTTTCGGCGAGGCCGGAGGACTCCAGCCAGTAGTGCAGCAGTTCGACGTGCATGGAGAAGGGGAAAGGCACGCCGAAGACAAGCGGCCGATCCGCAACGGCGACAAGGGCGCGGGCCGCGCCTGCCGCATCATGGAAATCGAACCCGTACCCCGAGGCGCGCAACCGATCCTCCAGCGCGCGGCTGACGCCGATCACGTTGCCATTGACCGACAGGACAGAGACCGCCGACACCGGCTGTGTCACCCCGCCCAGCCCCAGAGCCATCGCGACGGGCACAGGGGACAGCAACTGCGCCGCATCCACGCGGCCAAAGGCCAGCATGTCGCGCACCGACGACCACGAGGGCGCCGCGATCAGATCCAGCGCGATTCCTTCTTCGCGGGCAAACCCCATCTCCTCGGCCACGATCAGTGGTGCCGCGTCAACCAGCGGCACAAATGCCGTGGGCAGCCTGACCATCTTCATGACAAGAGCCCCGATGCCGTGACCAGAGCCTCGGCCACGTCGGCCACGCGGCGCCCCTGGTCCATCGCGGCCTTGCGCAACAGGGCATAGGCCTCTTCCTCTTCGATGCCGCGGGCCTTCATCAGCAGCCCCTTTGCGCGGTCGATAACCTTGCGTTCCTCCAGCGCACGGCGGGTCTCGGCCAGTTCCCGGCGCATCTGGCGCATCATCTGGAACCGGGCGATGGCGGCGTCGAGAACAGGTTTGAGCCGATCCGGCTGCATCCCGTCGACGACATAGGCCGACAGGCCCGCCTCGACCGCCTCTCGCGCCAGACCGCTTGCGGCTCCCGAGACGAACATGGCAACAGGACGTTCCAGCGGGCCGGAGGCCAACGTCAGTTCCTCAAGCATGTCACGGGTCGGGTTGTCGATGTCGATCAGCACGACATCGGGGGCCAGAGCGCCGATCCGGCGCGCCAGGCTGGACGCATTGCCTATGACATGCACGTCATAAGGGCCCGAGGCGCGCAGCGCATCGACGATCGAGATCGCGCGCTCGCGGTCTTCCTCGACGACGACGATGGTGATCCGATCCGACATGAGGTCTTTTCACCACTGGCGCGGCGCAGGGCAAGCGCGGGCGCCCCCGGATGCCCGCCAACCCGGCATGATGCCCAAAAATTGGGCAACCTTTTGCGCTCATCCGAAAACGGCAAAGGGGCGGCGCAGATGCGCCGCCCCTTCGAGAGCAAGGCCTTTGCGGCCCCCAAGGGCCTCAGGGGCGGGTCAGCCCTGGAACAGCGACAGCAGCGACTGCGGCGCCTGGTTGGCAATCGACAGCGCCTGGACACCCAGCTGTTGCTGGACCTGGAGCGCCTGCAGGCGGGCCGAAGCCTCTTCCATGTCGGCATCGACCAGCGCACCGATGCCGGATTTCAGCGCATCGGTCAGCTGCGAGACGAAATCCGCCTGGGTCTCGATCCGGCCCTGGGCCGAACCAAAGGCCGATGCCGAGTCGATGGCGATCTGGATCAGTGTCTCGACCTCCAGCAGGGCGGCATCGGCGCCTTCCTGCGTTGTCACGTCGATATCCGCCAAGGCCTCGAGACGGCCACCGATGGTCGCGTCGCCCAGGTCATAGCTGCGGACCTGGACCGAGAAGTTGTCGCCAGCGTTGTTGGCACCGGTAAAGTCGATCTGGTTCGCGTTTGTGGCGTTCACCGCAGCCGCGATGCCGAGGCCATCGGTGATGTCGGAATTGTCTGCCACATACTTGTTGAAAGCTGCGACAAGTCCGGCCGTGACATCCGCCTCGGTATCGCCGTCACGGGCGACATAGGTGATTTCCTGCGCGCCGGCGGTGGCCGTGGTGTTGAACGTCGCCAGACCCGCCGCGCCGCCCGTGATTTCGATCGAGAAGCCGGTTCCGGCGGCCACGGTCGCAGTGCCCGCACCCGCGGTCTGACCGACGACCGCGGCGGTGGTCGGCTGTGTCGCGTTGCCGGTCAGGGCAACGGCAGAGGTGTTGGCCGCACCCGACAGAACGTCAGAGGCCGCCGCAGTTGCCGCGGCCGAGGCCACGTCGATCGAGGCCGCGCCAAGCCCAAGGTCCTGTTTCTGCACCGTGATGTCCGATGCGGTCACGCCGGTGCCCGACCGATCCAGCGAGGCCAGGATGTTGACCGACCCGGTGCCTGCGGTGGTGTCCGTGTTCGACAGCAGGTTCAGACCGTTGAACTGCGCCGCGCCGACGACGCCGACGATCTGGTTGCGCAGGGCGTCGATGTCCGCCTGGATCTTGTCGCGGTCGACGTTTTCCTCTTGCGCGGCGACGATGCGGGCCTTGATCTCGGTCAGCAGTTCAGTCGTCGTTTCCGCCGCCTGGCGTGCGACGGCGACGGTGGACTGGCCCAGGTTGAGGCTGTCGGAAATCCCCTTGAAGCCCTTTACGTCCGCTTCCATCACCTTGGAGATGGCCCAGACAGCCGAGTTGTCCTTGGAGGTCGCGACACGCTTGCCCGTCGAGATTTCCGACTGCGTGTCCAGAAGGTTGGAGTTGATGGATTTGAGGGTTTGCAGCGCGACCATCGCGCCATTGTTCGTCAGGATGCTAGACATATTCTTGCCCTTGCTGTTCGAAAGCGCATTTTGGCGCCGGTTTCATTTGCCGCGATCGGCTTTGCTGACGTCGTTCTGACGGATGCAGGCCTTGGTATCGGTCTGCGCCACCGCTTCAGGTGCGCCGCCAACCTCACCGCTGCGGATGAACAGAAGGCTAAAACCCTCTTCTTGCTTGCCTATAATTTGTCTGAAACCCGAAATGTTGTTGAAGCAAGGGGTAGGACAAAGGTGCCGAAAACGAGGAAACCCGGCGCACAGGCACCAGGTCTCATGAGATGAGGCATCACCAAACCTCGCCTTACCACCTTGATTTCAATTCAAAAATCAAGAACTACACTGCGCCATCAGTCCAGGTAGGCGCGGATCGCTGCCTCTGTTCCTTCGGCCCAGACCCGGGCCAGTGCCTCGGCAAAAGCCGCCGCGAAACCCGCGTCATCTGCCAGCGCGCCATAGAACTGTCGCTGGTCCAGCCAGGCCTGCGGCCTGTCTTTCGCGGCGCGCGCCGCCTGCACCAGGTCGCCCCAAACCGGATCGTTGGGCACGATCTCCGACCCGTCCTCGCGGGTGCCGGCACACATCCTGGCCCAAAGCGCCTGCGACAGGGCCAGCCCGGCCAGCGGTGTTCCTGCCGCCACCGCGTCGCGGATCACCGGCAGGACCGCGCCGGTATGACGCGACGAGCCATCAAAGGCCACGCGGCGCACGGTGTCGGCGATCTTCGGGTTGGAAAACCGCGTATCGATCAGGTCGACATAGGCCTCTGGCGTCATTCCCGGAACCGGATGCACATGCGGCGCCATTTCCTCCAACGCTACCTTGCGGAACAGGCCCCGGATCAGCGGGTGGGCCATCGTGTCGTGGATCGTCTCGATCCCCAGGATCTCGGCCGGATCGGCAATCACCTGGTGGCCACCGTTCAGGATGCGCAGTTTCATCGCCTCATAGGCGTGCACATCGTCCGAAATGGTCGCCCCCACCTCTTCCCAGGGCGGGCGCCCGGCGCAAAAGCGATCCTCGATCACCCATTGGCGGAAATTCTCATGGGTGACGGGCACGGCGTCGTCGATGCCGAAATCCCGCACCAGCGCCAGTTCGCGCGGGCCGGTCGCCGGGACGATGCAATCCACCATCGAGTTGGGAAAGCTGCATTCCGCTGCGATCCAGTCGGCCAGCGCCGGATCCGCGAGGCGGGCAAGGCCCAGGATGACCTCCTCCAGCTTGGTCCCGTTGCCGGGGAGATTGTCGCAGCTCTGGCAAGTGAACGGACCGGCGCCGCTGTCGCGACGGCGCCTCAATGCGGCAATCATGGCGCCAAAGGCGGTGCGCGGCGCATCCAGGTTGGCGGCGTCATAGCGCATGTCGGGGTGCGCAGGATCAAAGGCCTTTGTCGCCGGATCCAGGTAGTACCCGCCTTCGGTAACGGTCAGCGCGACAATCCGGATCGCCGGATCGGCCATGCGCTCGATCAGGGGGCCGTTGCCCTCGACGATGGGCACATAGTCGATCATCGAGCCGACCACCTCGGCCGATGTCCCCTTGGGGTCCAGTTCGATCAGCGTGGTCAGGTAATCCTGCTCTGCCATCTTCAACCGCTGCGCCTCATCGTAGGGGCGGACACCCGCCCCTACGATGGCCCAGTCTTGCGCCAGGCCCTGTTGCATCAACCGGTGCAGATACCAGGCCTGGTGCGCCCGGTGAAAGTTGCCCAGACCGATATGCACGATCCCGGGCGTCAGCGCGTCACGGTCGTAGGTGGGCGCGGACACGCCCCCAGGCAAGTCCACCAGTGCCGCATTGCTCAGTTTGACAAGGCTCCCGGTCATCAGCTCATCCAGTTCCCGCCATCGACATTCAGGCATTGCGCGGTGATGTAGCGGGCCTCGTCTGAGGCCAGGAAGACGCAGGGGTCGGCCACCTCTTCGGGTGTGCCCATATGGCCCAGCGGCACCGCCTCGCCCACTTCGCGTTTCTTCTGGCCCCTGGGCTTGTTCTCGTATTCGGCGAACAGCCCGTCGACGACCTCCCACATGGGGGTGTCGATGACGCCGGGCGCGATGGCGTTGACCCGGATGCCGCTCCCGGCCAGTTCCAGCGCCAGCGACTGCGTGACCGAGATCACCGCCGCCTTGGTGGCACAGTAGACGGCGATGTTCGGCTCTCCGCGGCGTCCGGCCTGCGAGGAAAAGTTGATGATCGCCCCGCCACCGCGTGCCTTCATCCCCGGCACAACGGCCTGAATCGCAAAGAGCGTGCCGCCGACATTGACGGCGAACTGGCGGCGATAGTCCTCTGGGGTGATCCGGTCGATCGAGGCCATGTTGAAGATACCGGCGTTGTTCACCAGCACGTCGATCCCGCCCCATTCGGCCTCGACCTGTGCAACCCCCTTGGCGATGGAGGCAGGGTCAGTCACGTCCATGCCCAGCGCCATGCCAGTGTCGGCCAGCGTCGCGGCACAATCGCGGGCCTCGTCTGCCATCAGGTCGGCCACGGCGACCCGCGCCCCCTCGCGCGCATAGGCCTGGCAGATCGCGCGGCCTATGCCGCGCGCGCCGCCGGTGACCAGCGCCACCTTTCCCGTCAGCCGTGTCATTGGATGCGCAGCCCCTCGGCATCAAAGCGGTGCAGGTGATCCAGGTTCGGGTTCAGAAAGACCGTGTCGCCGTGATGCACCGGGATTTCACCCCCCACGCGGACGGTCATCGGGTCACAGCCCGGTACGCCGTGGACATGGATGAAAGTGTCGGACCCCAGGTGTTCGGCCACGCCAACCTTGCCCTGCCACAACCCCTCGGAGGTCGAGACCTCGATATGTTCGGGACGGATGCCGATGGTCTGCGCGTCGTGCTTGGCCGCCTCGGGGCCTTCGATGAAATTCATCTTGGGTGAGCCGATGAAACCAGCGACGAACTTGTTGCGGGGGCTGCGGTACAGCTCCAGAGGGCTGCCCACCTGCTCGATCACGCCCGCCTGCAGGACCACGATCTTGTCGGCCATCGTCATCGCCTCGACCTGGTCGTGGGTGACGTAGATCATCGTCGTGTCCAGCTTCTTGTGCAGTTCGCTGATTTCCATCCGCATCCCCACGCGCAGGGCAGCGTCGAGGTTGGACAGCGGCTCGTCGAAGAGGAAGGCCGCCGGTTCCCGCACGATGGCCCGCCCGATGGCGACACGCTGGCGCTGGCCGCCGGACAGCTGGCCCGGACGGCGGTCCAGGTAGTCGGTCAGGTTCAGGGCTTTCGCGGCAGAGGCGATGCGGCGCTCCTGCTCGGCCTTGTCCATGCCCGCCATCTTCATCGGGAAGGCAATGTTCTTGCGCACCGACATGTGAGGGTAGAGCGCATAGGACTGGAACACCATCGCCAGGCTGCGCTTGGCCGGCGGCAGCGCTGTGGCATCCTTGCCGTCGATCTCGATCACGCCGTCGGTGGTGTCCTCCAGCCCTGCGATCAGCCGCAGCAATGTGGACTTGCCGCAGCCCGAGGGGCCGACGAAGACGGTGAACTCTCCGTCCTCGATGGTCAGGTCCAAGGGCGGGATCACGGTCACGTCGCCAAAGGACTTCTTGACCTGCTTGAGTTGAATACGTCCCACGGGTCTCTCCCCCTTATTTCACCGCGCCGAAGGTCAGGCCGCGGACGAGTTGTTTCTGGCTGAACCAGCCCATGATCAGGATCGGCGCGATGGCCATGACCGACGCCGCCGAAAGTTTCGCGTAGAACAGCCCTTCGGGGCTGGAATAGCTGGCGATGAACGCGGTCAGCGGGGCCGCCTTGGCGGCGGTCAGATTGAGCGTCCAGAAGGCCTCGTTCCACGCCAGGATGATGTTGAGCAGGATGGTCGAGGCGATGCCCGGCACCGCCATCGGGGTCAGCACGTAGAGGATTTCCTCACGCAGGCTGGCGCCGTCCATCCGCGCCGCTTCCAGGATTTCTCCGGGAATTTCGCGGAAGTAGGTGTAAAGCATCCAGACGATGATCGGCAGGTTGATGAGCATCAGCACGATGACCAGCCCGATCCGCGAGTCCAGCCAGCCCAGCTTGATGAAGAGCAGGTAGATCGGGTACAGCACGCCGACCGCGGGCAGCATCTTGGTGGACAGCATCCACAGCAGGATGTCCTTGGTCCGGCGCGACGGTACGAAGGCCATCGACCAGGCGGCGGGAATGGCGATGATCGTGCCGAGGATCGTGGACCCACCGGCGATGATCACCGAGTTCCACAGGAAGCGCATGTAGTCCGACCGTTCCTGCACCACCGCGTAGTTTTCCAGCGTCCAGTCGAAGAACAGGAAGACCGGCGGATCGCTGATGGCCTGGGCCTCTGTCTTGAAGCTGGTCAGGATGGTCCAGAGGATCGGAAAGAAGATCAGCAGACCGACGGCCCAGGCCAGCGTGGTGTTGATCGCCTTGCGTTGTGTCGTGACGGCGCGTGCCATGTTCAGAGCCTCCCGTTCCGGGCTTGCCCCGGAACCTCTGCGGTTGGGATGGGGCCCCGGGTCAAGCCCGGGGCGCGGCGGAGATGAAGGTCAGGCATCGAGGTTCTTCCCGACGATGCGCATCAGGAACAGCGCGACGATATTGGCCAGGATGATCGCATAGACCCCGCCCGCGGACCCCAGTCCGACGTTCTGGCTTTCCAGCACGCGCTGGAAGATCAGGTAGGTCAGCGTCTTGGTCCCGAACGAACCCTGGGTGGTGACGAAGATCTCGGCAAAGATCGACAGCAGGAAGATCGTCTGGATCAGGATCACCACGGTGATGGCCCGGCTCAGGTGCGGCAGGATGATGTGGAAGAAACGTGCCAGCGGCGGGGCGCCGTCCATCTCGGCGGCTTCCAGTTGTTCGCTGTCCAGCGACTGGATCGCCGTCAGAAGGATCAACGTCGCAAAGGGCAGCCATTGCCAGCTGACGATCATGATCAGCGACTGCATCGACGCCTCTGACAGCCAGGAAATCGGCTCGGCCCCGAAGAACTTCCATAGATGCGCGAAGAGGCCGTTCACCGGGTCCATGAACATGTTCTTCCAGACCAGCGCCGACACGGTGGGCATCACGAAGAAGGGCGCGATGACAAGGATGCGCACCACCCCCTGCCCCCACATCGGCTGATCCAGGAGGATCGCCAGCAGCACGCCCAGAACCACCGTCACGACCAGCACGCCGCCGACGATCAGCAACGTCGTCATCACGCTGGGCCAGAAGGCACTGGAGGTCACGAAACGGACGTAGTTGTCGAAGCCTGCCCACCCCAGGTCCCCGCCGCGCAGCGGCAGGTACTTGCGGAAGGAAAACCAGAGGGTCATGGACAGCGGAACAAGCATCCAGACCAGAAGCAGGAAAACCGCGGGGGCCATCATAAGACGGGCTGCGGATCGCGAATGCTGGGTCGCCATGACGCGTCTCCTCCCTTGGCGGCTGCGGGGCCGCCGTGTTCATGTCTGTTGGAAATTCAGGAACCGGAGGGCGGTTGCCCCCGCCCTCCGGCCTGGGAGGAGGCCTCAGTATCCTGCGGCTTCCATTGCGTCGACGACCAGCGCCTGCGCCTTGGCAAGGGCCTGCTGCGCGGTCTGCTGCCCGGCCAGCGCGGCCGAGAATTCCTGGCCCACATCGGTGGCAAAGCCCGCGAATTCCGGGATCGCCACGAACTGCACGCCGACATAGGGAACCGGGTCCACGGTCGGGTTCAGCGGGTCAGCCGAGTTGATCGACTTCAGCGTCATTTCGGCAAAAGGCGCCTCGGACAGGTAGGTCTCGTTCTGGTAGAGCGAGGTGCGCGCACCCGGCGGCACGTTGGCCCAGCCCTCGTTCGCCGCGACCAACTCGATATAGGCCTTCGAGGTCGCCCACTCGATGAACTCCTTGGCGGCGTCCTCTTTCTGGGTGCCCGCCGGGATGCCCAGCGCCCAGGCCCAGAGCCAGTTGCCGCGCTTGCCCTTGCCGGTGTCCGGCGCCAGCGCGAAACCGACCTTGTCGGCCACGGTGGAATCGTCGGGGTTGGTCACGAAAGAGGCCGCCACGGTGGCGTCGATCCACATGCCGCACTTGCCCTGCTGGAACAGCGACAGGTTCTCGTTGAACCCGTTGGTCGAGGCGCCCGGAGGGCCCGCGTCATTCATCAGGTCCAGGTAGAAGGTCAGCGTCTCTTCCCAGGCGGCACTGTCGAACTGCGGGGTCCAGTTCTCGTCGAACCAACGCGCACCAAAGGAGTTGGCGGTGGCCGTCAGGAAGGCCATGTTCTCGCCCCAGCCGGCCTTGCCGCGCAGGCAGATACCGTAGATCTCGTTTTCCCTGTCGGTGATCTTCCGGGCCGCGTCGGCGACGAAATCCCAGGTCGGCGCCTCGGGCATTTCCAGCCCTGCGGCCTCGAACAGGTCTGTCCGGTACATGATCATCGAGCTTTCGCCGTAGAACGGCGCCGCATAAAGCGTGCCGTCATGGCTCAGGCCGCCGCGCATCGCTGGCAGGATGTCGTCGGCGTCGTAGTCCGCCGACAGGTCGTCCAGCGGCACCAGCCAGCCGTTGGCGGCCCAGATCGGCGTTTCGTACATGCCGATGGTCATGATGTCGAAGGCACCGCCCTTGGTGGTGATGTCGGTGGTCACGCGCTGCCGCAGCACGTTCTCCTCCAGCGTGACCCAGTTCACCTCGTGGCCGGTCTTGGCGGTAAAGTCGTCGGTCAGCTTCTGCATCCGGATCATGTCGCCGTTGTTCACCGTGGCGATGGTCAGGACCTCGGCGGAAAGCGCGCTCGCACTCACCGATACAAGTGCAGAAGCCGCAAAGAATGCGCCTTTCAAAGTCATCCAATTTCCTCCCTTGGAGTGCTCGTTGCACGGTCAGAGACTGCGCAAGACCTCCAGGCGAGTCAATCAAAAACTTTACGGGGGTAAAATTTAAAATTGCCGCGACGCAGAAAATTCTAGGCTGACTGCCGCATCACCAATTTTCCTTCGAAAAAGATTTCATCGCGGTTTTCAGCACGTTCCCCGCTTTCGACAAGGCTGAACAGGCGCTCGACACTGCGTTCTGCGATTGCAGTGTAGTCCTGCGAAACCGTGGTCAGCGGCGGGCAGGTATAGCGCGAGAACGGGTGGTCGTCATGCCCGGCAACCCGCAGGGCGGCGCCGGCGCCCAGCCCGACTCGCAGCCCTTTCTGATAGGCTGCCGCCAGGAAACCGATGGCCAGGCGGTCGTTCGAACACAGGATCGTGTCGGTCGGCAGGCTGTGCTCCTCGATGACTTTCGTGCCGCCTTCCAGCCCGATCTTCTCGAAGTCCCAGCCGCCCCCTTCGGCCTGCAACAGGTGAACGGGGTGGCCCATGCGCTCCATCGCTTCGCAATAGGCGTTGCGGCGGCGATAGGCGTTCGGGTTGGTCGGCGTGCGCATTTCGAAAAACGCCGGGGGTTGGCCCGTGCGACAGAGGTATTCGCAGATCAGCTTGGTGGCCTGGATGTTGTCATGCCCCACAAACGCCTCACCCATCCCACTGATATGACTGTCAAAAAGAACCGAAGGCACGGCCTTGCAGAACCTCTCGACAGCCGCCTTGTCCGAGGCCCGCCCAAGCGGCGCCAGCAAGGCGCCTGCGGGTTTGATCGCGCGCAGGCTCTCGAAGTTGTCATTCTCCTGCGCGGTGGACCCGTGCGAGCTGAGAAGGATCGGATGATAGCCTGCCGCGATCACCAGCATTTCCAGGTTCCGCGCGATCTCGGCAAAGAAGGGGTCGGCAAGATAGGGCACCACGATGCCGATGTTCTTGGTCAGCTTGCGGTTCTGGTTGATGGCAAAGATGTTGGGGCGATAGTCGTATTGTTCCAACGCGCTTTCGATCCGCGCGCGGGTCGATTTGCGCACGCTGTCAGGATCGTTGAAATACTTGGACACGGTCGGACGCGAGATCCCGCTGACCTCGGCGAACTCCTCCATGTTCCGGATCTTACGGCCGGTCATGAACCCTGTCTCCCCCTCCGGCATCGGACGCCACGCCCGCCGCACCCGCAGATAAACTTTACGCGCGCAATATTATCAAGCTGGGTGCCGCGCCCGCATTCGTCAAGATTAAGTTGGACGCGCGTCAAATCACAAGCCCCGGTCGGGAGGTTTTCGGGATTGGTCGCGAGAGGGCCGCGCCTATTGCCAGTCGCGCTCGACCACTTCGACACCGTCCCCCACCGTGTCCGGCGGGTGCAGGATCACCCGGTCGCCCGCTTTGACGCCCGCCAGAACCTCGGCGCTGCGCCCGTCGCGGCGGCCGATCTCGATCGAGATCTCATGCGCGGTGCCATCGGCCAGGACATAGGTGAACCATTGCCCTTCACGCCGAAAGATCGCCGACAGGGGGATCAGCAGCGCGTCCTCGGTGCGCCATTCCTCGATCCGGACAAAGACCGCATAGGCCTGACCCAGCCCTGCGCGCATCTCGGGCGGCGAGGTGAAATCCAGCACCGCGTCCACGCGCTGTTCTTCGATCCCCAGGGCAGAGACCACCGTGCGCGCCGCCGGTTCGATCAGCCGCAATTCCGCCGCCAGCGTACCCTCGCCGCCCCAGCGGCCCACCTCGACGGAGGCGCCGGGCGCAAGGCGGGTCGCCTGAGAGGACAAAAGATCGACAACGATTTCCAAATCGTCCGGATCGCCGATGCTGAGCAGCGGCGCACCGGCCATCACGGGGCGCGCGCTTTCCCCCTCGACCGAAAGGACAACGCCATCGGCGGGCGCCAGGATCGGCAGGCAACAATCGCCGTCGCCGGGCGCCTGCTCGGGTTCCGCCAGCACCGCCTGCGCGCTTTCCAGCGCCGCCCGCGACATCGCCAGGCGCGCCTCGGCGCTCAGCTTGTCCGCCTCGGCCAGTTGCAGCTGCTGGGCCGCCGTCTCCAGCGCGGTCAACGAGGCGGTGCCCCGATCCGCCAAGGCCTTGGCCCGGTCGAACTGCGACTGGGCATAGGCGCGCTGCGCCTCTGTCCGGGCCACCTCGGCCTCGGCGAATTTCACGCTGGCCTCGGCCTCGTGCAGGGCCGCGACCGCCTGCGCCCGGCTGCGCGCATCCAGCAGCGTGGGCACGGCGGGCTGCACCTGCGCCACCACGGTCACCCCCTTGGCGACCGGATCGCCCACCGCAACCGGCAGGCGCAAGACCGTGCCCGCGATGGGAGAGGAGACCTCGTAGACCTCCCTGATCCGTGTCTTGCCATCCGCGTCCACCGTCACGCTCAGCGCGCCGCGCACCAATGGCGCGGTATCCACCGGGATCGGATCGGTGCGAAAGGCGGTGATCGCCAGCCCGCCCACCAGGGCGAGGCCGACAGCCGAAAGTCCTATGGTACGCAGGGACCACATGTCCTCACTCCCTCGTTTTCATGACGGCAATCAGGTCGAGACGCCCCAGCCGGCGCGCCACCAGCGCCACCGAGACCGCCGCGGCCCCCAGCACGATCAGGCTGGCCCGGGCAAAGGTTGCCGGCTCCAGCACCAGCGGAATGGCGTAGAGATCGCTGGTGAAGCCTTCGGTCATCAGCCGCGCCACGCCATAGCCGATCACCCAGCCCACCGGCTGCGCCAGGACCGCCAGCAACAATACCTCGCCGGCCAGGATATAGGCGACCTCGCCCTTGCCAAAGCCCAGGATACGCAGGCAGGCCAGCTCTCGCGCCCGTTCCGACAGCTGCACCCGTGCGGCATTGTAGGCGACGCCGACCGTGATGATCATGCCAAGAATGCCGTAGACAGTGGTGGCGATCAGGATGTTCTGGCTCAACGTCTCCATAAAGCTGAGGCGGTTCTCGGTCATGTTGATCGTGCCCATCAGCCGGGGCACGTCCTTGATCCGCTCCTGAAAGGCCTCTGCCGCCTGTGGGTCGGCCAGCGTCACGTTGACATTGGATACGCGCGGGCTTTGCCGGAACATGGCGTTCAGCGTGTCATGGGCGAAATAGGCGCCCAGGCCAAAGAACTGGGTGACGATGCCGGTCACGGGCACCTCAAAGGTCTCTCGGCGACCGCTCTCGAAGCTGACGGTCAGGGTATCGCCCACCTCGACATGCAGCGCCGCGGCCAGCCGGTCCGACAACAGGATGCCAAAGGGATCTGGCGCGATCACCTGCCCGTTGCCATCCACAACCCGCGCCAGATCCGCCGCATTGGCCACGGTCGAGACCGGGACCTGCTTTTCGTAGGAGCCATAGATCAGGCGGGCGGCGTGGTACTGCTGCGGCTCCACCTGCAGGACCCCGGGCAGGCGCCTGACCTCTTCCAGCGCGGTTTCAGGCGCGTCCGGATCGAAGAGCAGCAGCATGTCTTGCCGGTTCGACTGGTAAAAGGCGGTATCGATGATCTCGTCCATCGCGTCGGGAAAGAAGTTCGACGCCACCAGCACGGAAACCGCCAGTGCCATGCCCAGCATGGTCATTCCGGCGCGCAGCGGCCAGCGCAGCAGGCTGCGCAGGATCATCCGTGTCGGCTGTCCCAACCGCAGCAGATCCGCCAGCCGGTCAAGCGTGGACCCGTGGAAACTCGGCGGGGCCGGCGGGGCCATCGCCACCGCCGGCGCCAGCCGCGCCGCGCGCATGGCGCTGCTCAACGCCCCCGCGCTGGTCGCCGCCAGCCCCAGCATCGCCGAGAGCGCATAGATGCTGAGCGGCACGCCGAAAACGAGGAAGGGAAAGTCGAAATACTTGGCGTAGAGCTTTGACATGGCCTGCGCCAACCAGGACCCCACGCCCCAGCCGATACCGACCCCCAGGAAGGCGATCAGCGCGGCCAGCATCAGGTAGTGCAGCCCGATTTCCCAGTTGGTGTAGCCCACGGCCTTCATCAGGCCGATCTCGGACCGTTCCAGCTGCACGATCCGGCCCATGACCATGTTCACCAGAAAGACGGTGATCCCCAGGAAGACCGGCGGCAGCACCCAGGCCATCACCTCCAGCGACTGGATCTCGGCATCCAGAAAGGCGTTCGACTGCTGCGCATCGCGCCCCACCGGCGTCGCCGCGCCGTAAGGGTCCAGCAAGGCCTTGACCGCGTCCTTGACCGGCTCCAGCGGCGTGCGCGGCAGCACGGTCAAGGCCACCGTGTTGAAGGCGCCCGCCATGCCGAACCCCGCGTCCAGCACCTCGGCCTGCATCCACAGGATGCCGAATGTCTCGTTCTGCGGCATCAGGGCGCCGGGGCCGATGGTATAGACGAATTCGGGTGACAGGGCCGTGCCGGTGATCGTCACCGCGCGCTTGCGTCCGTTCAGGTTGACAGAGATCGTGTCGCCGGGAAGGAACCCGTTGGCCTCTGCAAAGGGTTCGTTCACCACCGCCTCACCCGCGCCTTCGGGCCAGCGCCCCCGGCGCAGCAGCGGCACGTTCAACAGCGGCTCGCCCAGTTCAGGACGAGAGATCAGCAGCCCCGTCGCCGGTTTGGCCCGCCCGGGAATATCCAGGATCGCATAGGACCGGACCTGTGTTTCCACCTGCGCCACCCCCTCGATGTCGCGCAACTGCGAAATCAGGCTGTCAGGCGCCCGGCGGGCCGAGGCAAAGACATGGGCAAAGCGGTTGCTGTCGTAATAGGCGCTGCGGGTCTCGTTCAGGGCCCGGCTCATCCCCACCGACATGATGATGACCGCGATGCCCGCCGCCAGCACAAGGGCGATCGCCACGCCCTGTACCCAGAGCCGGCGAAAGTCGCGAAACAGCTTGAGATCCATCGCATGCATCGGATCACCAATGGATCTCTGATGCGGCAAGGCGACTGTCGTTCTCCTCGATCCGGTCGATACGCCCGTCCTGAAAGCGGATCACCCGATGCGCCATCAGCCGGATGGCGGCATTGTGGGTGATGACCGCCGTTGTGGTGCCGAACTCATCGTTGATCCGCTGCAGGGTCGACAGGACCTGCGTGCCGGTGTGGCTGTCCAGCGCGCCGGTCGGTTCATCGCACAACAACACGTCGGGCCGTTTGGCGATGGCCCGCGCGATGGCGACCCGCTGCTGTTCCCCGCCGGACATCTGCGCCGGAAAATGATCCATCCGGTGGCCAAGCCCCACCAGCTCCAGCGCCTCGGCGGGCTTCATCGGGCGTTTCGCCACGTCCGTGACCAGCTGCACGTTCTCGCGCGCGTTCAGCGAGGGGACGAGGTTGTAGAACTGGAAGACAAAGCCGACGTGATCGCGCCGGTAGCGCGTCAGCTGTCGGTCGCTGGCGCGGGTCAGCTCCGTTTCACGGAACCAGAACCGCCCTCCGCTGGGCCGGTCCAAACCGCCCAGGATGTTCAGCAGCGTCGACTTGCCGGACCCGGACGGGCCCAGCAGCACGGTCAACTCCGACCCGAACAATTCCAGGTCGACACCCGCCAGCGCATGCACCTGCACCTCGCCGGTGTCATATGTCTTGGTCAGCCCCTGGGTGCGAAACACCACCTCGCGGGTCCTGTCATCGAGTCGCGCCATGAGCCTCTCCGCGTTTCCCGCGCAAACTGCGCGGGAAGTGTCTCAGGCGTCATGATCCGTATCAAGGTCCGGCAAATAACCTTGCGGAATGTCTCGGGCTGCCTGCCGCATAGGCGTTGTTACAGCAGCACAGCCCGCCCGGTCCGCGCGCTTTCCTGCGCCGCCAGCCCGATTCGCACGGCGGCCATGCCGTCGGCCAGCGTCACCTCTGGCGTGCCTTCGCCGCGGACCACGGCATTGAACCCCTCATGTTGGTAAAAGGTCGACCCGTTGTGATCGCCCGCCGCCAGCAACTCGGCCTCCACCGGCACCTCGATCACGCGCGGCCCCTTGGGAACGCGCGGAGAGACGATCACCTGCGGCACCGGCGCCTCGCCCAGGTGTGCGGGCCAGAACCGGCCAGGTCCAGGCACCAGCGCCTCGATCTTGCCTCTGGGCCCAAGGGCGCAGATCTCTTCCTGGTAGCGCGCCCCCTCGGCGAACATGCAAAGCTCCAGCATCGCCCGGGCCCCGCCCGCGAAATCCAGGATCACATAGCCGTTGTCCCAGATGTCCGGCGCGCGCCCGTCATAGGTTTCGTCCTTGTGGTTCACCGCCTGCCCGGCGCTGGCCATGACGCGCACCGGTTCGTCCCGCAGGATCAAGCGCATGAGATCGAAGAAATGACAGCATTTCTCGACCAGCGTGCCACCGCTGCGCGCGTTGAACCGGTTCCAGGCGCCGACCTTGGGCAGAAAGGGAAAACGGTGTTCGCGGATCGACAACATGGAAATCCCGCCCGTCGCCCCGATCACTTCCTGCCGCAACAATGCCACGGGCGGCATGTAGCGATATTCCATCGCCACCCAGACCGGCGCCGGATAGCTGCGCGCGAGTTCGGCCAGGAAAACCTCGTCTTCCGGCGTGGTATAAAGCGGCTTTTCGCACAGCACGGGCAGCGGACGGGTCGCCGCGATCTGGCGCAGCTGCGGGACGTGGCAATCGTTCGGACTGACCACCACCAACGCGTCCAGCCCCTCGACCGCCAGCAGATCGTCCAGCGTGGTGCAGACCTGCGCGCCGCCCGCCAGCTCTGCCGCGCTCTGCGCCAGGTCGGTGACCGGATCAAAGACCGCGACCACCCTGCCCTGCGGCAGAAGGTTGATGTTCTGGATATGCTCGCGGCCCATCATGCCGCAGCCGATCACGCCGTATCTGACCACGCTCATCCCCTGCCGATCCTGTTGATATAAGTGACGGTTTCCGCGTCGAACCAAGTCCGCGAGTATTCGACCGGCGTGCCTGCCTTGTCCCGGGCGATACGTTCGACATACCCCGCCGTATCGCCCACCTCCGGCGGAAACCGGGGGTCGCGCCACGCAGGCACCGGCGCAAAGCCGACCCGATCCTCTGCCGAGAGGATCACCAGCCCCAGCCGCTCGCGATAGAAGAGGTAGAGCGATTCAAGCACGTCCTGCGCCGCGACATGCGCGGCCTGCGCCCCGTCCAGCCAGATCTCTTCCATCGCTGCCGGAACGCCGCCAAGGAACCGCAGGCGCCGGAACCGCCACCCCTCGGGCGAGGGACCGAAAGCCGGCGCATCCGTCGGTTTCGTCAGCCGCTCCACCCCCAGCAGCTCCGCCGTGGGCAGCCCGCCGCCGGCCTTCAGTTCCAGCCGCAGCATGGAATAGATCGAGGCCACGCCGTCCCGTGCGCGGACGTAGTTGCCAGAGCCCTGCACCCGGTCCAGCAGCCCCTTGGTCGCCAGCGCCTCCAGCGCCTTGCGCAGGGTGCCCACGGCAATGCCCAGCTGTTCGGCCATCTCACGTTCCGGCGGCAGTCGCGCCCCATCCGCCAGCCTGCCGGCCGCGATGTCACGGATCAGCATTTCGCTGATCTGGGCGTGCTTGGGCAACGCCGCCGAGCTTCTTCCCCGCGCCAAGTCGGCCTCCTCCCGCCGCGGTCCCGTTCCTGTCGCGGCAAAAATTAATACACTATTGATGCATGAATTTCCGAATGCTACGCAAGGGGAAATCGACGCCGAATCCGGCGCACTTCCGGGAGGCCCTGAAATGACCGTCGTGCCCGTCACATCCCGCGATCTCGATGCGTCCGAGGTCAGCTGGTTCTCGGCCCTCTGTTCGGATGACTACCGTTACCTGGGCGTGCCCGAAGGCGATCTGCGCTCTTCTTTCGAACATTGCCGCGACATCGTACTGGAGGCGGAAAAGCAGGGCTTTCGCAACATCCTGGCGCCCTCCTCCTACCAGGTGGGTCAGGACACGCTGAGCTTTGTCGCGGGCATGGCGCCGCTGACAGACCGGATCAACATGCTGGCCGCCATCCGCTGTGGCGAGATGCATCCGATCATGCTGGCCCGCACCGTCGCCACGCTGGATCACATGATGAAGGGACGGCTGACGCTGAACGTGATCTCGTCGGACTTCCCCGGCGAAAAGGCCGACAGCGCCTATCGCTACCAGCGCTCGCGCGAGGTGGTGCAGATCCTGAAACAGGCCTGGACGCAGGACGAGATCAATTTCAGCGGCGAGGTCTACGATTTCGCGGGCCTGACCACCGATCCTGCGAAACCCTACCAGACCGGCGGACCGCTGCTGTACTTCGGCGGGTATTCCCCTGCCGCGCTGGAGCTTTGCGGCGAACACTGCGACGTCTACCTGATGTGGCCGGAACCCAAGGACCAGCTGACCCAGCGCATGACCGACGTGAACGCCGTGGCCGAACGCTATGGCCGCACGCTGGATTACGGGTTGCGGGTGCACATGATCGTCCGCGACACAGAGGCCGAGGCACGCGAATACGCCGAAAGCCTGGTGTCGAAACTGGACGACGAATATGGGCGCCTGATTCGCGACCGCGCGCATGACAGCGGCTCCCTGGGCGTCTCTCACCAGTCCCGCGCCCGCGAGTTGGCCGACCAGTTCGGCTATGTCGAGCCGCATCTCTGGACCGGGATCGGGCGGGCGCGCTCGGGCTGCGGCGCGGCGCTGGTGGGCTCTGCCGACCAGGTCCTGAGCCAGATCGAAGAGTACCGCAAGATGGGCATCCGCGCCTTCATCTTCTCCGGCTACCCGCACATTGACGAATGCCGCCATTTCGGCAAGCTGGTCATGCCGGAGCTGAAAACCTGTTCGCTGCCACATGCATACGGCCGCGTCCCCGACGAAACACCGGCAACGCCCCTTGGCGTGGGAGAGCGCAAGTAATGGACCGCGTAGATCTTCAAGAGGGGCTGAGCCTCAGCCGCATCGTCTATGGCATGTGGCGCCTGGGCGACGATGCCAACACCGCCCCCGACCACGTTCGCAACAAGATCGCCGCCTGCCTGGATCAGGGCATCACCACGCTGGACCAGGCCGACATCTACGGCGGCTACATGGCCGAGGAAATCCTTGGGGCCGCGATGACACCGGACCTGCGCAAACAGGTCGAGATCGTCACCAAATGCGACATCGTGGCCCCGGTGGGCCGCTACGCGGACGCGCGAGTGAAATACTATGACACCAGCCGCGCGCATATCCTGGCCTCTGTCGATCATTCGCTCAGCCTCATGGGCATCAACGAGATCGACCTGCTGCTGATCCACCGCCCCGATCCGCTGATGGATCACCGTGAAACGGGCGAGGTGCTGGATGAGCTGGTCGGCTCGGGCAAGGTCCGCGCCGTGGGTGTGTCGAACTTCAAGCTGCATGACTGGACCCTGCTGCAATCGGCGATGAAGACGCCGCTTGTGACCAATCAGATCGAACTGAGCCTGTCGGCGCACGAGGGCTTTACCAACGGCGACGTGGCCTTTCTGCAGGAACGGGGCATTCCGCCGATGGCCTGGTCGCCGCTGGGCGGTGGCGCGCTGATGACAGAGGACACGCACCTGACGCAGCTCATGGACCGCGTGGCCGACGATTTCCTGGCCGATCGCGCGGCGGTGGCCGTGGCCTGGCTGCTGGCGCACCCTTCGGGCATCCTGCCGGTCATGGGCACCAACACGATCGAGCGGATCAAGACGTTTTCCAAAGCCTTCGACATCGAGATGAGCCGCGAACTCTGGTTCGAGCTTTACACCGCCGCACTGGGCCACGAGGTGCCCTGATGGACGGGGACCTGAGCCATTCCATGCAGACATTCGACCCGGCCGAGGACAGCCGCGCCTTTCGCGAGGCGCTTGGCAGCTTTGCCACCGGCGTGACCGTGGTGACGGCGCAGGGGCCCGATGGCCCGGTAGGCATTACCGCCTCCAGCTTTGCCAGTGTTTCGCTGGACCCGCCGCTGGTGCTGTGGTCGCCGCAGAAATCCTCGCGCCGCTTTCCACTGTTTCGCGATGCGCGCCACTACGCGATCCACGTGCTCGATGGCCACCAGCAAGACATATGCCGGGCCTTCACGCGCGAAGCCAATGCCTTTCACGCCTGCGACTGGGCCGAGGACGCAAACGGCGTGCCGCAGATCGCCGGATGCCTTGCCCGCTACGACTGTACGCAAGAGATCACCCATGACGCGGGCGATCACCTCATCATCATTGGCCGCGTGACCAGCGCGGCTTTCCGGCCCGGCCTGCCCCTGCTGTTCCAGGGCGGCCGGTTCGTCAGCCTCAAGGGCTGAGACCACAGGGACCGGGGCGCCCAAGATCCCGGCCTGAAGAACAAGGGGCAAAAAGCCCCATCATAGGGAGGAGCGCCATGCCGGTGCTGCTGACACTGCTTTGGCCGCTGGAGCGGCTGAACTCCGGCCTGCTTGCCGTGGGCCGCGTCATCGCGGTGCTTGCGCTGGCGGTGATGGTCTGCCTGATCCTCGGCCAGATCTTCTGGCGCTACGTCCTGAATGACGCTCCCAACTGGACAGAAGAGGCCGCCCGCTTCGGGATGCTGTGGCTGGTGGGCCTGATGGCGCCGTTGGCCTACCGGCAGGGCGGTTTCGTCGCCATCGACATCGTCGAACGCGCCCTGCCCCGGATCGTCGCCGTGCTCCTGTCGCTCTTGCTGCTGGGACTCTCGCTCTGGGTGCTGCTGATCGCCTGGGACAAGGGGCTGAACAACCACGTCGACAGCCTGTCCGGGCGCGGCTGTTCCTCGTCGCTGCGCTGGCCCTTCGGGATCGAGATCGGCAAGTGCAAGGCCAAGTTCGCCAACCAGTACCAGTATGCCGCGCTCTGGGTTGGTGTGAACCTGCTGATCCTCGTCAACGTCGAGCTGATCCTGCGGCAGGTCATTACGCTTCTGGGCGGCGGCGACCGGCTGAAACCGCTGCACCACGACACGATGGCGGGGGCGGACTGAGATGCTGATCTGGTTCCTGCCCGTCTTCCTGGTGCTCATTCTGATCGGGCTGCCGGTGGTCTTTGCCCTGCTCGCCGCGCCCTTTGGCCTCTTGGTCATGGACGACCAGAGCCGCCAGCTCTCGGTCCTGTACCGCAACCTCTACAACGGCATGGACAGCTTTCCGCTGATGGCGCTGCCCTTCTTCATGCTGGCGGGCGAGATCATGAACCGCGGCGGCATCACCATCCGCCTGGTCGAGTTCAGCCAGGCCATCATGGGCCACCTGCGCGGCGGGCTGGCGCAGGTCAACATCCTCTCCTCGATCCTCTTTGCCGGGCTTTCCGGGTCGGCGGTGGCCGACACCTCGGCGCTGGGATCGACCCTGATACCGGCGATGGAGAAAAACGGCTATTCCCGCCGCTTCGCAGCCGCGATCACCGCTGCCAGTTCCGTCATCGGCCCTATCATCCCGCCCTCGGGGATCATGATCATCTATGCCTATGTCATGGGCGAAAGCGTGGCCGCATTGTTCCTTGCCGGCATCGTACCGGGCATCCTGGTGGGTGTCGGCCTGATGGTCATGGTTCGCCTCATGGCCGACCGCTATGACCTGCCCAAGGCGGAACGCATCGTGGTCAAGGGCCAGACGATCAGCACAACGGAATACTGGGTCAGCCTGATCCTCGTTCGCATCAATCTTGCGGGTCTGTTCTACGCCGTGGCGGCCGCGATCCCCGGCAATTCCGGCGGCTGGGCGGTCTACCTTGCCATGCTGGTTCCGGCGCACTTCCTGCTGATGTACTGGCGCCGGCAGGTCAGCCATGATTTCCGCATCGTCTGCAAGAAGGCCGTCGCGCCTCTGCAGACGCCGATCATCATCCTCGGCGGCATCCTTATCGGCGTCATGACCCCGACAGAGGCCAGCGCGGTCGCCGTGGCCTATGCGCTGGTGGTCAGCTTCCTGGTGCTGAGGTCCATGACGTTGAAGGACCTCTACGAGGTGCTGGCCCGCTCGGCCCTGTCTACCTCGGCCGTGCTTTTGCTGGTCGGCGCGGCGGTGGCCTTCAAGACCGTGGTCTCGCTCTCCCACGCGCCGCAGATCCTGACAGAGATCATCCTCGGCCTGTCGGAAAACCCGCTGATCCTGCTGTTTCTCATCAACATCCTGCTGTTCATCGTGGGTATGTTCCTGGACGCGGGCCCGGCGATCATCATCCTCGGCCCGATCCTGGGCCCTATCTTTGTCGAACTGGGCGTGCACCCGGTGCATTTCGCCATCATCATGAGCGTCAACCTGACCGTGGGCCTGGCCACACCGCCGATGGGACTGGTGCTTTTCGTGGCCTCGACAGTCAGCCGCGAGCGGGTGGAAACCATCGCCCGCGCCATTCTGCCCTTCCTCGCGGTGGAGA
This sequence comes from Antarctobacter albus, assembly GCF_900101505.1. GTDB lineage: Bacteria > Pseudomonadota > Alphaproteobacteria > Rhodobacterales > Rhodobacteraceae > Antarctobacter > Antarctobacter albus. The sequence goes on along the minus strand of NZ_FMZI01000007.1, from coordinate 101,945 downwards.
TCCTGGTGATCTTCCTGATCACCTACGTGCCGCAGATCTCGATGACCGTCCCCTACCTGACCGATTTCATCCGCTGCCCGCCCGATACAGGCTACCTGGCCTGCATCAGTCCGGAGCCGCGATAACGACAGACACCAGCAAACGGGAGGAACCAAATGCTGAAACACCTATTCTCCGCGGCCGCCTTCGCCGCCGTCACCCTGACCGGGGGCACTGCCCTCGCCCAGGACCCGATCAAGCTGGTCGCCACCGCCAACTCGAACGAGGCGGATGAAGACTATGCCGGCCTGATCGTCTTCAAGGACTTCGTCGAGGCCGCGTCGAACGGCGCCATCGAGGTCGAAATCTACATGGGCACCCAGCTGTGCTCGACCGGGGCGGAATGCATCGAGGGCGTGGCCGAAGGCTCGATCGACATCTACATCTCGACCTCCGGCGGCGCGGCGGGGATCTTTCCCTATGTCCAGGTGCTGGACCTGCCCTACCTGATGGCCAACGACCGCGTGGCCGAACATGTCCTGTCGGGCGATTTCGTGCGCACCATGCGGGACATGGCGCTGGACGACAGCGACAACACCGTGCGCCTGATGACCATCGGCAACACCGGCGGCTGGCGCAACTTCGCCAATACCCAACGCCGGATCACCTCGCCCGCCGACATGGAGGGCCTGAAGATCCGGACCGTGGTCGCCGATCTGCCGCAGGAGCTGGTCAAGGCACTGGGGGCCGCGCCGACTCCGATCCCGTGGCCCGAGCTGTTCACCTCGTTCCAGACCGGGGTCGTGGACGGCTCCAAGAACGGCATCACCGACATCATGGGCATGAAGTTCCCCGATGCTGGCCTGCAGTACATCACGCTGGACGGGCACGCCTACATGGGCGCCCTTTGGTGGATGAACAACGAGAAGTTCCTGAATATGGACCCGGCGATGAAGCGCGTCGTGGTTGATGGATTCTATGCGCTGCAACAGGCCACCTTTGCCGCACCGAAACGCGGCGCCATCCAGGCTTATGCGGATTTCGTCGAAGGCGGCGGTGACATCTACGTGCCCTCTCCCGAGGAAAAGGCCGCTTTTGCCGAGGCCGCAAAGCCGGTGCAGGACTGGTTCCGCGAGAACGTCGACGGCGGAGACAAGATCCTCGATGCGCTTATCGAAGCGGTCGAAAAGGCAGAGGCCGACCTTCAGGCCGCCTATGATGCCGATCTGAACTGAGCAGGCATTTTCCTGAACACGGGCCGGGCAGGCAATGCCCGGCCCTTTTGATATTCCGGGACCGTGCGATCCGCTGTCCATTTCCAGGATCTTCCCCCCAGGGGCAGTAACCAGCTGTTAACATCTATTAAGGATACTTATTTGAAACCCAACAAGGGACGTTTCATGTTTTTCTATCTGTGGCTGAACCGCCTGTTCCCCAACAGCTTCACGGCAAAGGTCTTTTTCGTCGCCTTCATCGGCACCCATGTGCCGCTGATCGCGGCAGTCTTCTATGCGTTGGCACGCACCGGCGGGCTGGCGGCTCATCTGGATGTGCTGGGCCTCTTGCTGACCGCAACACTGGTTGGATGCGGCGCTACGCTGGCTGGTCTCTGGGCCCTCCTCACTCCGACGCGGCGCATTCACGCCACCCTGACCGCCATCGAACGTGGAGAGGCACGCGCGCCCCTGCGCGAAGACATCCGGGACGAGATAGGGCTGTTGATGCGGGGCACCAACGCGATGGCCGCGAGCATCGAACGCCGTCAGGCACAGGACCAGGTCGCCATCCTGACCGATCCGCTTACAGGGGTTGCCAATCGACGTGGCTTTGACGCGCATGTTCCGGACACCGGCACCGGGGCCGTCGTCTTTATCGACTTGGACCATTTCAAGCGGATCAACGACACGCTGGGCCATGCCACCGGCGACGCGGTGCTGAAGGAAACCGCTCGCGTGATCGCGGGCGAGGTACGCCAGCGCGACGTGCTGGCCCGTTTCGGCGGCGAAGAGTTCGTGATCTGGCTGCCCGAGGCAAATTCAGAGGATGCATGGCGGGTGGGCGAACGTGTCCGCGCGGTAATTTCCGAAACGCTGGAAGCCGGCGGGCAACCGGTGACCGCCTCCGTTGGGCTTGCCGTCGGCGAAGGCCCCACAGCGATCAAGGCGCTGCTGGATCGGGCGGACGAGGCGCTGTATGCGGCCAAGGACTGTGGCCGCAACAAGGTGGTCGAAAGCATTTCGGGGCCTGCGGAAACCGGCGGTTTCACTTTCGCGCCCGCGCCTCTGCAACACGCGGCAGGCTAGGCCGAGGGTCAGACCTCGCGATCGGAACGACCGACTGCACGGACCGGCACTAGGATGCCGCAGCCACCTGAAAGGCCGGACGCGCCCGCAAACGCGCAAGGTAGTCCGCAAAGGCCGCGCCTCCGTCAGGGAATTTCGCCACCTGCGCCCAGGTCCCGCAATGGCCAAGGATGATGTCCGGCACCAACGGCGAGTCACCCATCAGGTAAGGCCCCTCGGCCTCTTCCATGATGCGTGTGATATTGCGGGCATATTCCGCCGCACAGGCCGGTTTGACCTCGGGGACGCGCTCTGCCTCGGGCAGGACGAAGGTGTGCTTGGACGCGGTCCAGAGCAGTGATTCCACCTCGTCCAGGATGCGGAAGGTCCAGGCATCCTGCTGCGCCCGCGCGATCGTACCGGCCGGATGGGTGAACCCGCCGTGCTTGTCCGCGAGATAGGTCAGGATCGCGGTGGAATCGCGCAACACGGCGTCCCCCTCGACCAGGACCGGGATCTTGCCCAACGGGCTGATTTTGCGGATCTCCTCGGATTGGGGACCGGCGGGCACATGCGAATAGTCGAGGCCAAGTTCCTCCAGCAACCAGAGAACCCGGAAGGCCCGACTGCGAACCGCCCCGTAGACCGTATACGTCATCTGTTTATCTCCCCTGTCTCGATCAGCGCCGGCCAAGATAGGCAAGCCGGACGAAGGCGCGTTCGACCAGCGCCATCTGCGGCGCCTTCTGACCGGCAGACCGCAGCGTAAGATCCGTATCCATGAGCAGTTTCAGCGCCTCTTCCAGTCGCGCGGACGACCAGCTTTGTGCCTGGCGCAGCATCCGGTCGCGGCGCGGACCAAAGATCGGCGGACGCAGTTTTCCGATCCCCTGGGCCGGACCGCCCGGTGCCGAGGCGATGGCGAACAGCGTCCGGAAATGCCGCATCCCCATGATGAGCAGGGTCACCGGCGCCACGCCCTGTGCCGTCAGCCGCTGCATGACCGGGGCAATGTCGCCAGTACGCCCTTCGGCAAGGACATGAAAAATCTCGTCCATCTGTGCCTCGATCGAGGCGGGCGCATTCAGCGTGACCTCGTCCGGGGTCAGCGGCGCCTCGTCCCCGAACTTGTAGAGCGCGATCTTTTCAAGTGTCTGGCGGAAATCGCCCGGCGTCAGGTCGCGCGCAAGATGTTCCAGCGCTCCCATCGCCTCGCGGTCGATGTTCTTGAGACCGGCGCGGGCCAGTTCGGCCTCGATCTCTGCCCGCCCCATCGGATCGTTGTAAAGGGCCGCCGCATAAGCGTTTTTGGCGCCTTCGAACAGCTTCCGCAAGGACGAGCGCGCTGTCAGTTGCCCGGCCGTCGCGATGATCTGCGCATCGCCTTCGCGCCAGTCGCCAAGCGCCGATTTCATTGCTGCGCTGATACCGTCAGCCGCCTCTTCGACCAGCACCGCACGGGGGCCGGGAAAGAAGCCCTGCGCCTTGACCGCATCCAGCAGTTGCGCCGGATCGCGGCGCAGATCGCCACCCACCAGCCGGGTCAGGCGCATTTCGGCCTCGCCCTCGGGGCCGACGATGGCGGCGACGACCTCCTGCCGTTTCATCGCCACGCGCATCACGTCCTCGCCATAGATCAGCAAGCCCGCAACACCCGGATCGGGCTTGCGGAAAAACGCATTCGCATCGCGCGGCGAAAGCTTCATGAAGCGGTGATGTCCGAGAGCAGCAGGTCGTCGATCACCTGGTCCGCCAGCAGGAACATCAGGCGTTTCAGTGCGTCGGTTTCCGCCGCGCGGGTCGCCACGGTCGAGCCGGTGCTGGAATAGCCGGTAAAGGCATTTGTCCGGCCCTGCAGCAAGGTCTTGGCGGTTCCGGCCTCGACCAGCGTGTAAAAGACGCGACCGATCAGGCGATATCGTGTCGTTGTCCCGGCCGAGGTCGACCCCATGTCCTGTTCATCCGTCTGGATGCGGATATCCAACCGGTAGGGGGCAGACGGGCCGCCGCGGCCCAACCGCTCCTCGAACCGGCTATTGAAGTGATAGCCCCTGTTATCGTTCGGGTCCGGCAGCGCCACCGCGTTCAGCAGCGCCCCACCGCCCCCCTGCGGTCCGTAGACCGGGGTGAACCCGCAGGCGCCGAGGGCTGTCGCCCCCAGCAGGATCATTCGCCTGTCATACAACCACATTCACGATCCGCCCCGGCACCACGATCAGCTTTTTCGGCTGGCCCCCGTCGAGGGCCCTCACCACAGCTTCGTGTGCCAGCGCCAGCTTTTCAACCTCTTCCTTGGGCAGGTCCTTGGGCACCTCGATCTCGCCCCGGCGCTTGCCGTTGACCTGGATCGGCAGGGTCACCGTGTCCTCGACCAGCAGCGCCTCGTCCGCCTTGGGCCAGGGGGCGTCTGCGATCAGCCCCTCGCCGCCCAGCATCTGCCAGATTTCCTCTGACAGGTGCGGCGTCATGGGCGACATGAGCTGCGCCAGCGTCCTGGCCGCAAAGGTGCGCGTCTCCTTGCCGGCACGCGATTTCGACAGCGCGTTGGTAAAGGCGTAAAGGCGTGCGATGGCCGCGTTGAAGCCAAAGCTTTCGACACCCATCGTGACATCATGGATGCACTTGTGCGTCTCTTTCAGCAGAGCGGCATCCTCGGCGGTCTCGGGCGCCTCGTTGGCGGCGATCTCGGCGGCGATACGAAAGACACGGCCAAGGTGCTTGTTGGCCGCCTCGGCCCCGCTGGCGGTCCATTCCACGTCCCGTTCGGGGGGCGAGTCCGACAGCACGAACCAACGGGCCGTATCGGCGCCGTAGGTGGCGATGATGTTCATCGGGTCCACCACGTTGCTCTTGGACTTCGACATCTTGGCCGACGGGATGATCTCGACCTCCGAGCCGTCCGCCAGATAGCCCTTGTCACCTTCCAGCCGCACGTCCTCGGGGTAGTGGTAGACCGGGCGGTCGTTTTCATCGCGGGTCTGGTAAATCGCGTGCGTGACCATGCCCTGCGTGAACAGCGCGTTGAAAGGCTCGGCGGCGCTCTCCGGCAGATGTCCGCACTCGATCATCGCGCGGGCGAAGAAGCGCGAGTAGAGCAGGTGCAGGATCGCGTGCTCGATGCCGCCGATGTACTGATCGACGTTCATCCAGTAGGCGGCTTCCTCCATGTCCGTCGGCGTGGTCGCGCGCGGAGCCGTGAAGCGTGCGTAGTACCAGGACGAATCGACGAAGGTGTCCATCGTGTCGGTTTCACGTTTCGCGGGCTTGCCGCAGGACGGGCAGGCACAGTCGCGCCACGTCAGGTGGCGGTCGAGCGGGTTACCCGGAATGTCAAAGCTGACATCGTCGGGCAATTCGATCGGCAGGTTTTCCTTTTTCTCGGGCACCACGCCGCAATCGTCGCAATGCACCACCGGAATCGGGCAGCCCCAGTAGCGTTGCCGCGAAAGGCCCCAGTCGCGCAGGCGGAATTTCTCGACCCCCTTGCCCAGGCCCTTGCCTTCCATGAAGTCGATGGTGGCCTCGATGGCGGTTTCGCCTGTCGCCTCGTCGAGGCCCGCGAAATGGTTGATCCATTTCACCTTTTCCGTCTTGGGCGGCACAAAGGCCTCGGTCTCGACGGGCTTGGGATCATCGAGCGCGACAAAGGTGTCGATCACCGGCAGATCGTACTTGCGGCAGAAATCGAGGTCACGCTGATCATGTGCCGGGCAGGCAAAGATCGCGCCGGTGCCATAGTCCATCAGGATGAAATTCGCGACCCAGACCGGGATTTCCCAGCTGGGGTCAAGCGGGTGCTTGACTGTCAGCCCGGTGTCGTAGCCCAGCTTTTCGGCCTTTTCCAACGCCTCGGCAGTGGTGCCGCCCTTCCGCATCTCGGCCACGGCGGCGGCCAGCTTCGGATCGTCCTTTTCCAGCGCCTTGACCAGCGGGTGATCCGGAGACACGCCAAGGAAGGACGCGCCCATCAGCGTGTCGGGGCGGGTGGTGTAGACCTCGAGGCTGTCAAACCCGTGCGTGGGCGTGCCCAGCTGCCAAGAGAACTGCAACCCGCGCGACTTGCCGATCCAGTTCTGCTGCATCAGCTTGACCTTGGCGGGCCATTCATCCAGCCCGTCGATGGCGTCCAGCAGCTCTCCGGCCATGTCGGAGATCTTGAAGAACCATTGCGTCAGCTCGCGCCGCTCGACCTCTGCGCCAGAGCGCCAGCCCTTGCCGTCAATCACCTGTTCGTTGGCCAGAACCGTCATGTCGACCGGGTCCCAGTTCACCACCGCGTTCTTGCGATAGACGAACCCCTGTTCAAGGAAATCGAGAAACAACGCCTGCTGCTGACCGTAATATTCCGGATCGCAGGTTGCGAACATGCGCGACCAGTCGAGGCCAAAGCCAAGCGGCTTCATCTGGCCGACCATCGTGTCGATGTTGTCGTAGGTCCAAGTCTTGGGGTGACCGCCGGATTTCATCGCCGCGTTTTCCGCCGGCATCCCGAAGGCATCGAACCCCATCGGATGCAGGACGTTGTGTCCCGTCGACAGTTTGTACCGCGCGATCACGTCGCCCATCGTATAGTTGCGGACGTGGCCGATGTGGATGCGACCCGAAGGATAGGGGAACATCTCCAGCACGTAGTATTTCGGCTTGTCGCCGGTGCGGCGCGCCTTGAAGGTCTCGGCCTGATCCCAGGCCTCTTGCCATTTCGGCTCGATCGTAGCGGGGTCGTAACGCGACATGTGTCTCTCTCCGGCGGGCGGCTGTCGGGCCGCGTGATAGGGTGCTGAGCGGTCAAGGTCCAGTGCCAGCGCAAGATGGGTCGGGCCGCGGTGCCCGGAACGCGAGTGATTCCCTTTTACGCACCCGCCGTCTAGGATGCCCCCGAAGGCTGCCCGCCAGAGGCCGCAAGAGGACGCGCAGATGAAGATTCTCCTGATTCACCAGAACTTTCCGGGCCAGTACAAGCACCTTGCCCCCGCGCTTGCCGCGCAGGGCCACCAGGTTGTTGCGCTGACCTGCAAGGTGAAGGAGGCACAGACCTGGCAGGGCGTCCGCATCATCCCCTACGAGATCAAGGGCGCCTCGACCAAGGGCATCCACCCCTGGCTGGCGGACTTCGAGACCAAGATCCTGCGCGGCACCTCCTGCTATCGGGGCGCATTGGGACTGAAGGAACAGGGATTCGAGCCGGACGTGATCTGCGCCCACCACGGATGGGGCGAGAGCATGTTCCTCAAGGACGTCTGGCCCAAGGCGCGACTGGGGCTCTACTGCGAGCTCTACCACCTGACCACGCATCCCTTCGTGGACTTCGATCCCGAATTTCCCAGCCAGAACCCGGCTGGCGACAAGCTGCGAATCCGGATGAAGAACCTCAACAACCGGCTGCACGAAGAGGTCATGGACGCCGGAATCTCTCCCACCCGCTTCCAGGCCGCGACGTTCCCGGATCACTGGCAGGACCGGCTGACCGTGGCGCATGACGGGATCGACACCAACCTGGTGCGCCCGAATCCGGGTGCACGGCTGGAGATCGAGAATGGCCCGACACTGACCCGCGACGACGAGGTCATCACCTTCATCAACCGCAACCTCGAACCCTATCGCGGCTACCACGTCTTCATGCGCGCCCTGCCCGACCTGCTGAAGCGCCGCAAGAACGCGCATGTTGTGATGCTGGGCGGCGACAGCACCTCCTACGGGTCGAAACCGCCCCAGGGAAAGACCTGGAAACAGATCTTCATCGACGAGGTCCGTGGACGAATCCCCACGCCGCACTGGAACCGCGTGCATTTCCTGGGGCGCGTCCCCTACGACCGCTTCCTGGCGATGATGCAGGTCAGCCGCGTGCATGTCTACCTGACCTACCCCTTCGTCCTGTCGTGGTCGCTGCTGGAGGCGATGAGCGCCGAGGCCGCGATCGTGGCCAGCGACACCGCGCCGGTGCGCGAGGTCATGACCGAGGGGGAAACCGGCCTGATGGTGGATTTCTTCGACCGCGCCGCGCTGGTGGACCGGATCGACGCCCTGCTGGACGACCCCGACACGCGAGCGCGCCTTGGGGCGAATGCGCGGGCGCTGGTGCGGGAACAGTACGACCTGCACAGCGTCTGCCTGCCCCGCCACCTGGACTGGGTGCGGCACCTCGGAGACCTGCCCGCGCGGCCGCCACGCGACTGAACGCCGAGCCCTCGGCCAACGCCGGAGAATTCCAAAGAAAAAGGCCGGCACCCGAGGGGCCGGCCCGATATTCGGTGGCGGTCAGAGCATCAAGATCAGAGCCGGCTGTCCTGCCTGCGAAGCTGGCGGGCGCGGGTCAGGATCGCATCCTCGATCGCGCGCACGGTGGCCGGATCGACCGGACCGGACCGGGTGTGCAGCGCCAGGTTCAGCGACCGCGCGTCCAGCGCCGGGTCGCTGATGAGAATCGTTGCCCGGTAGGCCCGACCACCGCCCGGCGGTGTGCCATACCCCGTGGTGATGACGCCCGAGAAGGGATCGACCGTCTGCACCGGCAGGAAATCCAGCACATCCAGCGAGGCATTCCACAAGTACCGGTTCACCGCACCGACGCGGCCCGGATCCTCACGCTTCTTGAAGATGTCCCAGACCGAGCTTTCAGACCGCACTCGGCCCTTTTCCGCTTCTAGATCCCGAAAGATCTCTTCGGCGGGCGGCGTATCGACCGGCTGGCGCGGTTGACCGTTGCCCCCGAGGGATCCGCAACCGGACGTCGCCAGCATCACCGCACACAGCGAGGAGCCGATAAGGATTCGCGACGTGGTCATGGCAGTCCCTCTTGCGTCAACAACACTGCCGCCCTCCATACAAGCGGTACGGACCTGCGGCAAGCACGGATCATGAGCGGGATTCTGCCCAACATTCTGCGCAAGACGCTGCAATAGCGCATAAAGATGGGGCTGGGTAAAAACCCTTGTGGCAATATCGCATCACTGGATTGCTTGTTGCCGAGTAGCTTTCCCGATGGCTTGCATTGCCGCCCCCCCAAAGCGCATAGAAACCCCATCAAGGCCGGGCAATCGGCTTGGTACGTGCCTTTGAACACATGAGGGAAACAATGAAAAAGATCCTGTTCGCGACCACCGCACTGGTTGCAACCGCAGGCGTCGCCGCGGCAGAAGTTGCCGTCACCGGCTTCGCTGAAATGGGTGTGGTCGACGGTGACCACCTGTCCACCGCCCAGTTCCACAGCGACATCGACGTCACCTTCACCCTGTCGGGCGAAGCTGACAACGGCCTGACCTTCGGCGCCACCATCGACCTGGACGAAGCAATCGACCCGAACTACTGCTCGAGCCCGACCGCAGGCGGCACCAGCACCGGTGGTCCGTGCGGCGAGTCCGACATGTCGGTCTTCATCGCCTACGGCGGCGCACGCCTGACCATGGGCGACACCGACGGTGCGTTCGACTGGGCCCTGACCGAAGTGGGCATCGGCGGCGCGATCGCTGACGACCACACCACCCACGCCGGCTTCAACTTCAACAGCGGCCTGGACGGAACCTTTGACGGTCAAGTCGTTCGTTTCGACTATGCCTTCGACGCATTCTCGGTCGCCATCTCGACCGAAATCGACGACACCGGCACCTTTGACCCGGTTTGGGGCATCGGCTTCCGTTACTCCGGCGAGCTGGCCGGCCTGGACCTCGGCGTTGGCCTCGGCTACCAGACCGTTGACCTCGGCGCAGACGTCGACGTGGTTGGCCTGTCGGTCGACACCACCTTCGACAACGGCCTGCAGGCCATCGTGAACTACTCGCAGTGGGACATCGCCGGCACCGACGTTGACCACTGGGGCCTGGGCCTGGGCTACACCATGAACGCCCTGACCCTGTCGGCAAACTACGGTGAGTACAGCTTCCCGGGTTCGGCCAAGGACAGCGGCTTCGGCCTCGCAGCCAACTATGACCTGGGTGGCGGCCTCGTCGTTCAGTTCGGCTACGGCTCGAGCGACATCGACGTCGGCCCGTCGGCGTTCGGCATCGGTGGCGGTCGCTTCGCTGGCATGCCGGCTGGCGACTACGACAGCTACTCGCTGGGTCTGGCAATGTCCTTCTAAGGACACCAGCCAACTGGCTTAGGGAAGAGCGGGCGCTTGCGTCCGCTCTTTTCTTTTGGTTGAACGACCTTCGTAGCGGACAAGAGAGCATGTGATGACGCCCCAGCAGATCAAGACGCAGTTCGGTCGCGCGCTTTCGCAAATCAGCAAGGGGCAACTCGACCCCGCAGAGGTCACTCTGAAGTCCCTTCTGCTGCCCACGAAGGGCGCACCGGAGGTGCATTTCCACCTGTCCCGCATCGCGGAGGCGCGGGGAGACACCAAGGCGCAGGTCCTTGAACTGGATCGAGCGCTTGCCAAGAAGCCCTACGAAAAGACGCTGCTCAAGTCCGCGATCGAGGCCTATTCGCGCCTGGAGGAATCGGACAAGGTCCTGGGCCTGTATGACCGCCTGATCTCGGCAGACCCGAAATCCAATCAACCGCGCGGTGAAAAAGCCGTCTACCTTCAGCATCTCGGCCGCTTTGACGAGGCAGAAAAGATCCTGCGCTCTCTCGTGAAGCGCGTCCCCCGAAACGGCGAAATCTACCGCGTGCTCGGCTCTGGCCGCAAGATGCCCAAGGGCGACCCGCTGCTGGAGCAGATGCTGTCGCTCTGGAAGGATGACCAACTGCCCGAGATGTCGCGCATGCACCTGGGCTTCGCCCTGGCCAAGGCAATGGAGGATATCGGCGCGACCGAAAAGGTCTTTGTCTACCTCAACCGGGCGAATGCGTTGCAGCGCCAACAGGCCCCATACGACCCGGCGGAACGGGAGGCGGAATGGCGCGCCTACCTGGACGCCCAGGAAAGCGACGACTACACGACGCTGGGCCATGATCAGGCGCCGCGCGCGGTCTTTGTCACCGGGATGCCGCGTTCGGGGACAACCCTTGTCGAACAGATCATCGCCAGCCACAGCCAGGCCCATGCGGGCGGCGAAATGGGCCATGCCCTGAAACAGGCGGTGGCGCAATTCGGACCGGCACAGAAAATGTCGCCGCTGGCCAAGCTGTCCGAGGCCAAGCTGTCCCACTGGGCCGAGGCCTACACGCGGCTGGTGCGCCGCGACACGGGGCAGACAGGCGGCGTCGTGACCGACAAGTCGATCCAGACGCACATGGTCTTTGGCCTGATCGCGCGCGGCTTGCCCGGCGCACGGATCATCGTGGTGCATCGTGATCCGCGGGACACCGCGCTGTCGATCTACAAGAATCATTTCAAGCTGGGCACGCACCGCTATGCCACCGACCTGGCCGACATCGCCGATGCGATCAAGATGTTCCGCCGGTCCGTAGAGCATTGGAAGCAAAGGATTCCAGATCGAATCCACGAAGTGCGCTACGACGACCTGGTCTCTGATCCCGAACCCAACGCGTGGGCGCTGGTGGATGCTGCCGGACTGGACTGGGAAGAGGCCTGCCTGAACTTCCACAACTCGAAATCCGGGGTGAAGACGCTGAGCCTGATGCAGGTCCGGCAGCCGATTCACGCCGGGCGGCGCGAGGCGTGGCGCAAGTACGAGCGCGAATTGGCGCCCTTCATCGAAGCCTGGGGAGACGAACCGTGGGATTGAGCGAGATACAGGACAGGATCGCCAAGGCCTGTACCGAGGCAGGGCGCGATACGAGCGAGGTCCAGCTGATCGCGGTTTCCAAGGTTCAGCCGCTGGACCGGGTCGAGGCCGTGCTGGAAGAGGGCCACCGCCTGTTCGGTGAGAACCGCGTGCAGGAGGCGGCAGGAAAATGGCCGGATTTCAAGGCCCGCTTCGGCGGAGTCTCGGTCCATCTGATCGGGCCGCTGCAGACCAACAAGGCACGTCAAGCCTTTGAATTATTTGACGCGATTCATTCCGTGGACCGGCCCAAGCTGGCCCGCACGATCGCGCGCATCGCGCAGGAAGAGGGGCATTGTCCCGAGCTGTTCATCCAGGTGAACACCGGCGAAGAGGAGCAGAAGGCCGGGGTGCTGCCTGCCGATGCGGATGGGTTCATCGCGGAATGCCGCGAGATGGACCTGCCGCTGCGCGGGCTGATGTGCATTCCCCCGGTCGAAGAGACGCCGAGCCTGCATTTCTCGCTGCTGAGGAAGATTGCGGAACGCAACGGGCTGAGCGGCTTGTCGATGGGGATGAGCAGCGATTTCGAACAGGCCATCGCGCTGGGGGCGACCCATGTGCGGGTCGGTTCGGCCATCTTCGGGGACCGGGTCAAGACCTGAACCGGGGCACCGGCAGTTTGTACGTTCTGTACAAAACGTACGGGCTTTCCAGCATTTTGTACAAGCCGTCAGGGTCTTGTTAACCCGGGCCTTTTCGGGACTGTGCGCGCCATTGTTGTTTCCGGTCCGGAAACGAGCAACATGCGCCCGAAGTCGCGGCTAAGTCCAGATTGCACCCCGCATCGGTCCAGCCTACTCTGCGCCGCATGGCAATCCCGGTCGAGACCTTTCACCTGTCCCCCAGCGCGCAGGGCACGCTGCAGGCGCGCATTCAACAAATGGTGGCCGAGGGCATCCTGGACGGACGGTTCCAACGGGGCGAAAAGCTGCCCTCAACCCGCAAGCTCGCCCGGCACCTGGGCGTCAGCCGGATCACGGTCACGCTGGCCTATACCGAGCTGCTGGCGAACGACTATCTCGCCTCGCGCGGGCGATCAGGGTATTTCGTCTCTGACAACGCGCCAGAGCCGCCGGATTTCGGCACGCCGCCGGACCGGGCAGACAGGGTCGACTGGGGCGAGGCACTGGCGCAGAGATTCGCCGACGGGCCGCCTCTGGGCATGGGCAAACCCGCCGACTGGACGCGCTACAAGTACCCCTTCATCTACGGGCAGGCTGACCCGACGCTATTCGATCATGCCAACTGGCGGCTGTGTGCGATGCAGGCGCTGGGGGCGCGGAACTTCGACGCGCTGACGCAGGACCAGTTCGACGCGGACGACCCGCAACTGGTCAGTTTCATTGCGCGCCACACCCTGCCCCGCCGCGGAATCCTGGCCCGCCCGTCGGAAATCCTGGTCACGCTGGGCGCGCAGAACGCGCTGTGGCTGGCGGCGCAGATCCTGGCCACCGGGCGCGACGTCGCGGTCGAGAACCCCTGTTACCCGGCGCTGCGGCAGATCCTGCGGCAGGCACGCAGCCGCCTGTCGCCGGTGCCGGTGGACGAGGAGGGGCTGCCGCCCGAGGCGGTGCCGCGCGGCACGCGGGTGATTTTCACCACGCCCAGCCACCAGTGCCCGACCTCGGCCACGCTGCCCCTGCCGCGCCGCAAGGCCCTGCTGGACCGGGCGGCGGAACTGGGGGCACTGATCGTGGAGGATGACTACGAGTTCGAGATGTCCTACCTGACGCCCCCCAGCCCGGCTTTGAAAAGCCTCGACGAAGACGGGCGGGTGATTTACGTCGGCTCGTTTTCCAAGTCGCTCTTTCCGGGGCTGCGGCTGGGCTATCTCGTGGGGTCCGAGCCCTTTATCCGCGAGGCGCGGGCGCTGAGGGCCAGCGTTCTGCGCCATCCGCCCGGACATGTGCAGCGCACCGCCGCGCACTTTCTGAGCCTTGGCCACTACGATGCGCTGGTGCGGCGCATCGGCAAGGCGCTGGCGGCACGCCGGGCCGTCATGGAAGAGGCGGTTGCGCGGCATGGGCTGCGGGTGGCCGGGCGTGGCGCGCATGGCGGGTCAAGCCTGTGGATGGAGGCGCCCGAAGGTGTGGACAGCGGCAAACTGGCCGAACGGCTGCGCGCCGAAAGCGTGCTGATCGAACCCGGCGCGCATTTCTTCGCCGGCGACCGCGCGTCGCAACGGTTTTACCGGCTGGGTTACAGCTCGATTCCCTCGGAGCGGATCGGAGACGGGGTGAGCCGCATTGCCGGGATGCTGGACAGCGGGACCGGCCTTACCTGAACGGGTACATCCAGACGCGGTAGTCCTCGACCAGGACCTCGGCCCGCTTGCGCTGTTCGCGGGTCATGCGCGGGGTCAGTTCCTCCAGCGAATCCGGTGCGTCCACGTCGCCGCCGATGGCCGACAGCGCGTACCAGAGGTAGGCCCGGACAAGATCCGGCGCGGGCAGGCCCTGCCCCAGTTCATAATACCAGCCCAGGCCCGACTGGGCGCCCGGATGGCCCTTGAGCGAGGCGCGCAGATACCATTCAAAGGCCCGTTCGGGATCTTTTTCCACCCCGAGACCAAGCGCATACATGACGCCGATCAGTTCTTCGGCATCGGCGTTGCCCGACCGGGCAAGAACGCGAAACTGGTCCATCGCAGCGGGAAAGTCGCCCGCCTCCATCAGGTCGCGCGCCTCTTCGAGGTCGGCGGCAAGAACGGGGTTTGAGAAGCCCAGCAAGCCTGCCAGAATGACCGCATGCGCGCCTTTCGCCCTGCCCTGCATGTGCTCTGCCTCCTCTGGCTTGCTGTCGCGGCCCGCGCCGAGCCGGTGTCGATGGAGGATTTCATCGACACGGCCCCCGCGCAAGCCCGGCTGGGCCAGTTGCTGTTCTACGATCCCATCCTCAGCGGCAACCGCAACATTTCCTGCGGCACCTGCCACCATCACAGTCTGTCCAGCGGCGACGGGCTGAGCCTGGGGATCGGCGAGGGCGGCGAGGGGCTGGGGCCAAAGCGCAGTCCCGGCACCGGCGCTGACATGATCCGCAAGCGCATCCCCCGCAACGCACCGGCGTTGTGGAACCTCGGGCACAGGTCGGTGCGGGTGATGTTCCACGACGGGCGATTGGAAGTGTCGGAACAGTTCGGCAACGGGTTTGACAGCCCGGCCGAGGAATGGCTGCCGCAGGGGCTGGACAACATACTGGCCGCACAGGCGCTTTTCCCGCTGACGGCACAGTTCGAGATGGCGGGAAACGTGGGCGAGAACGCGGTGACGGGCGCCGTGCATGACCGGATCGACCTGGGCTGGCCGGTGCTAGCGAAACGCGTACGGACGATTCCCGAGTATGGCGCGCTGTTCGTCGAAGCCTTCGATCACATCGACCATCCAAGCGAGGTCACGATCGTCGAGATCGGCAATGCTCTGGGGGCGTTCATCGCCGCCGAGTGGATCAGCATCGACAGCCCCTGGGACGACTGGCTGCGCGACGGCAGGCCCCTGCCCGCCCCGGCCGAACGGGGGCGCCAGTTGTTCTTTGGCAAGGCCCGCTGCGGCACCTGTCATTCCGGGCCGCTGTTCACTGATCAGGGGTTCCACGCCCTTGGCCTGCCGGCCTTCGGGCCGGGGCGCACGCGGGTCTTCGATCCGATGCCGCGCGACGTGGGCCGGATGGGAGAGACCGACCTGCTGGAGGACGCCTATCGCTTTCGCACACCATCCCTGCGCAACGTGGCGCTGACCGCGCCCTATGGGCACAACGGCGCCTTTGCCACACTGGAGGGGATCGTGCGGCACCACCTGGACCCGGACGCCAGCCGGGCGGCCTGGCAGGAGGCCGAGGCCCGCCTGCCCCGGGTGCCCTGGCTGGCCGCCGGGGACTTCGCGATCCGGCAGGACCGGATCGAGATGGCGCGGCAGGCGCGGGCGCTGGACATCGTGCCGGTGGCGCTGAGCGATGCCGAAGTCGCGGATCTGCTGGCCTTCCTTGAGTCCCTGACCGGGGCCGGCGTGGATCGGCGGCCAATGGGGCGGCCGGAGCGGGTGCCCTCGGGGCTGCCGGTGGATTGAGCCCCGAAAACCCAAACGCGCCGGGCAACGGCCCGGCGCGTCGGCAGATTGGTCAGCGGATCAGCGGCGGAAGCTGTCCTGGTTGTCAAGGAACCACTGGTAGGTCTCGCGCACGCCGTTTTCCAGGTCGATCGAGGCTTTCCACCCCATGTCGGCCAGGCGGCTGACATCCATCAGCTTGCGCATGGTGCCGTCGGGCTTGGTCCGGTCCAGTTCGATCTTGCCCTGGAAACCCGTCACTTCGGCCACCATCTGCGCCAGTTCCAGGATCGAGACATCGACGCCGGAACCCACGTTGATATGGCTCAGCTGCGGCTGGGTGTTGGCATCGTAAGTGGCCTTGTCCAGGTCCAACACGAAAAGCGAGGCCTCTGCCATGTCGTCGACGTGCAGGAATTCGCGCCGGGGCTTGCCGCTGCCCCAGATCACCACCTCGTCCTTGCCCTCTTGCGCGGCCTCGTGGAAGCGTCGGATCAGGGCGGGCAGGACGTGGCTGTTTTCCGGGTGGAAGTTGTCCCCGGGCCCATAGAGGTTGGTCGGCATGACCGAGCGATAATCCACGCCGTACTGGCGGTTGTAGCTTTCGCAGATCTTGATGCCGGCGATCTTGGCGACGGCATAAGGTTCGTTGGTGGGTTCCAGCGGGCCGGTCAGCAGCGCGGCCTCGCGCATGGGCTGCGGCACGGCCTTGGGGTAGATGCAGGACGACCCCAGTTGCAGCAGCCGCTCCACCCCCGCCTCCCAGGCGGCGTGGATGACGTTACACTGCACCATCAGGTTGTCGTAGATGAACTCTGCCGGGTAGCTGTTGTTGGCCAGGATACCGCCGACCTTGGCCGCGGCCAGCACGACGATGTCGGGCTTTTCCTCTTGCATGAAGGCCTTGACCGCCGCCTGGTTCGTCAGTTCCAGCTCGGCATGGGTGCGGGTGACGAGGGTGATGTCCTCCCCCGCCTCCTGGCGCTGCTTAAGCTTGCGGGTGATGGCCCCGCCCACCATACCGCGATGGCCTGCGACGTAGATCTTGGGCATAATGTGCCTCCTGACTTCGAATGGCGATCGCGCGGGAGGGAACTCAGCCGTTTTCCAGCGCGACGGGAATATCGTAACCGTGTTCTTTCAGAAGTGCATGGCGACGCGCGACCTTGTGGTCGGCGGCGACCATTTCGGCGCACATTTCCTGGGCCGTGATCTCGGGGACCCAGCCCAGCTTTTCCTTGGCCTTGGTCGGATCGCCCAGCAGGGTTTCCACCTCGGCGGGACGGAAATAGCGCGGATCGATGCGCAGCACCACGTCGCCCGGCTTGACCGCCGGGGCCAGGTCACCGGTCACGGCTGCGACGGTGGCGATCTCGTTCACGCCCTCGCCGGAGAATTCCAGCTCGATCCCCAGTTCCTTGGCGGTCCACTGGATGAACTCGCGCACGGAGTATTGAACGCCGGTGGCGATGACGAAATCGTCGGCCACCTCCTGTTGCAGCATCATCCACTGCATCCGGACATAGTCCTTGGCATGGCCCCAGTCGCGCAGCGCGTCGATGTTGCCCATGTAGAGGCAGTCCTGCAGGCCCAGTGCGATATTGGCCATGCCGCGGGTGATCTTGCGGGTCACGAAGGTTTCGCCGCGGCGCGGGCTTTCGTGGTTAAACAGGATGCCGTTGCAGGCGTACATGCCATAGGCCTCACGGTAGTTCACCGTGATCCAGTAGGCGTACATCTTGGCCACCGCGTAGGGGCTGCGCGGGTGGAAAGGCGTCTTTTCGGTCTGCGGGATTTCCTGCACCAGGCCGTAGAGTTCCGAGGTCGAGGCCTGGTAGAACCGGGTGGTCTTTTCCATGCCCAGGAAGCGGATCGATTCCAGCAGGCGCAGGGTGCCGGTGGCGTCCACGTCGGCGGTGTATTCCGGGGCCTCGAAGCTGACCGCCACATGGCTTTGGGCGCCGAGGTTGTAGACCTCGTCGGGGCGCACCTCGGACAGGATACGCGTCAGGTTCGAGGTGTCGGTCAGGTCGCCGTAATGCAGGGTGAAGTTCTTACCGCTGGTGTGCGGATCGTGGTAGATATGGTCGACACGCTCGGTGTTGAAAAGCGAGGCGCGGCGCTTGATGCCGTGCACTTCGTAGCCTTTCTCAAGAAGCAGTTCCGCCAGGTAAGAGCCATCCTGACCAGTCACACCCGTGATAAGAGCTTTCTTCATCAATCAACCATTCTTTGCTGAGGCGGCCGCATAATCGACCGGTGTCCGCGTCGGCGTCCGCATATCGTAGTTTCCCACGGAGGCGCAACTTGAAAGCGGCCACCTGGCCGGGGGGCCGGAAGACGGGCGAAAAAGCGCCAAAAATTTGCACGCGGGCGCTGTTCGGGCAAGGCGTTCCTGCGCTCCCGGCAGGGATGTCGGCGAGCCCGGAATGACCTGCACAGCCACCTGTGACGGGCGTCGCGGCGTGGAAACGACCATCAAAGAGGCAGCCGCCCGGCGATGACCCTCCGCGCGGTTTCCGCGCCGTCATGATCGCTGGACCGATCCCGCCGAGTCGGGTAACAGGCGCCCGTGAATTGACGCACGTGACCCGGAAAAACGGACGATGCCAGGCATGGCCCGCCCTCCCGGAAACAGACTGGAACATTCTATGAAGCCGCGATTTTTCCAAGTTGGGTTCAACCGTTGCGGGACGACATCCATTGCCGACATGCTGGAACGCCAGGGCCTGACGGCGGTTCACCATTCCTACCTGCGCGACGGCGAGAAGCGGAATATCGCCCTGACCATCGCCGACAACCTGGAACAAGGACGGCCGCCGCTGGACGGAATGGACGATATCGACGCCTTCACGGACGTGGAATACACCTCGGAAGAGCGGATCGTCGAAGGCTACAAGCATTTCCGCGAGATCGCCGCCGCCTATCCCGAGATGAAGTTCATCCTCAACATCCGCAAGCGCGACGACTGGATCAAGTCCCGGCTGGGCTTTGCGAATTACCCCGAACGCTATGCCGCCTGCTATGGCCTGACGCGTGAACAGGTGATCGAGAAGTGGGAGCGTGACTGGGATACGCATCTTGCCGCCGTCCGCGCCGAGATCCCGGCGGAGCGGCTTTTGATCATGGATATCGACGCGCCGGACCCGGAGGCGGTCAACGCCTTCTTTGACTTCGACGCGGGATCGGCCTTTCGCCGCCGGAACAAGTCGATCAACGGGCCGCTGGCAAAATGGGCGCAGAAAGCGCTGCCCAAGGGGTTGGTCAAGGTCGTCCCGAACCGCTGGAAGAACTACCTCAAGGACTTCTGACCCAGCGCCGGTCACGTGACCGGCCGGGCCGTGACACGCCGCCAGCCGTTGCCGGAACGCCCGGGCACCGGACTGTGGCGCAGGCCGCTGTTTACCGGACCAGCCAATAACCTTGTCGCTCTCGGGAAGACCGAAGGACGGGCCACGCCACTGAAGCGCTGTTGAACGCAGTGCGGGTGACTGGCGCCTGTCCGGCCTCGGCTTCCCCTAGGAAACGCTGACTTTGAACAGTCACGCTCAGACGAGGTAATTCAATGGGACTCCTGAACCTGGAATCGGCGAGCATCGCCCTTGACCACAACAGCACCCCGGTCGCCCACGCCAAGAAATACATCATGTGGGCCGGCACCGACCAGGCCTGCCCGGTCTACAGCGACGTGGGGCTGACCACGATGATGGCCAACCCGTTGGTGGCGGACGAGAACGGGCAGTTCGAGCTGTGTTTCCTGGTCGACGGCGACTACAAGGTCGTCATCACGACCGACCGGGACAAGATCCTGTTCAGCCAGGATGACATCTCGGTCACCTCGCCGCTCTCCTTTGGCACGGCCAAGACCTTCAACACCGTCTCGCAACTGCTTGCGGACCGGGTTCTGGGCTACGGGGTTGCACTGGGCCGCAGACGGGTGTCGCTGGGCGAGAACATCACCGTCAACGAGTGCGGCTTTACCTACCGCGTGCTGTCGCCCAGCGCATCTGCCCCGGACGTCATCACCGCAGGCGGGGTCAAGCTGAAGGTGGTCGCGACCGGAAACGGGTTCGACGTGCGTGCCTTTGGCGCAGTGGGCGACAACGAGGCCGATGACGGCCCCGCCATCCAGAAGGCGCTGGATGCCGCCTCTGTCGACGGGGGCGGCTGCGTGATCCTGCCGGTCGCGCCCAAACGCTGGTTGACGACACAGACGCTGATCGTGCCGCCCTCGGTCTCTCTGATCGGGTCGGCGCGAACCGGCGGCACCCGTGGTGGCGGGACGTCGAACCACGCGGTGACGCTGAACTACACCGGCACGGGCGCGGCGATCCAGCTGGGCACCGGGGCCGTCACCTGCGTGTCGGCGGCGGTCGAGGGATTGGCGATCGTGTCGGAGCCGGGCTATCCGAACTACCGCAACTTCGTCGGCATCCTGGCGTATGACTTCCGGAAGTCGCACCTTCGCAACATCTATATCGAAGGGGCGGAGACGGCCTTCTGCTTTACCGGAGAAGGCGGGGCCGTGGCCTATGTCGACACCGACAACCTGAATGCCTACGACTGTGTCAAAGGTGTCGAGATCGAATGCCCGACGCCGCTGGGACAGGTTTCGCCCTTTATCCAGGCGCTGCACCTGGGGGTGCGGGAAATCAACGGCTGCGGCACCGGAATCCGCCTGGGCGGCGGACAGCAGAACCACAGCCGGATCGAGCTGCGCGCGGCCGAACTGGGCGCTTGTGACATCGGAATCCTGGTGGATGGCGACAGCGGCGGCAAACGCCTGACGTGGCAGATCGACGGCCAGGCCTGGTTCGAACACAACACCAACGGCAACATCGTGCTGAATGCCGGGACGCTCTATGTCTCGGGCGACATCACCCAGCAGGACAGCAACGTCAGCGGCGGCTTCATCCAGAACGGCGGCCGCCTGATCCCGCTGGGCCGCGCCGCCTTCGAGGATTACTCGATCCATTTCACCGGCTTCACCTCGCGCGGGCTGGTGCGCGCCTGGTCCTTCGTCGATGAGGGTGACGACCATTTCCACTGTCCGATCAGCGGCGCACGGGCCGAGGTGATCGGCGGCGGCAGCAAGACCGGCACGCACACCCGTTACGGCGATGGTGTCGCGGGTGACGGATCCGGCGGCGGGGT
The DNA here is from genome assembly GCF_900101505.1 of Antarctobacter albus. Taxonomy (GTDB): domain Bacteria; phylum Pseudomonadota; class Alphaproteobacteria; order Rhodobacterales; family Rhodobacteraceae; genus Antarctobacter; species Antarctobacter albus. The sequence goes on along the minus strand of NZ_FMZI01000007.1, from coordinate 80,819 downwards.
GATCATCAACGACACCAGCATCGACTGGACCGCGGACTGGACCGTGGGCTTTCTGTGCTACAACACCACCAACGGCAACCACCTGGCCTTCAGCATCGAGGACAGCGTCACGGACAGCTCGCTGGACCTGTCGCCCCGCCCCGGCTACCTGCGCGTGCGCACCGAGGACAACGGCGGCGGCCGGGTGAGCGACGACCTGGGCAACGTGCAGGACAACTACCTGCGGCAACCGGTCTGGTACGTCATCAGCCACGATGCCACCGCCGGGACGATCCGTTTCCACGCCCCCAATGGCGAGGCGATCAACGAGGTGACGCGCGCGGTGCCCCCGGCCCTGACCTCTGGCGGATACACCGACTGGAAGCTGAACGGCGGGCAGAATTCGACCGTGGTGATCGACGAGGTGCTGGTCTATGATCGGCTGCTGTCCCCGGACGAGATCATGGCCCTGGTCGAGTTGCGGACAAACGCGGTGGCGGCCCTGGGCCGCGATCCGCGCGGCGGCATCAACCGACGCGGCACCCTGCAGACCAGCACCGACGCCAATGGCGAGATCACCTTTGCGCATGGCCTGCTGAGCCAGCCGGACTTTACCGCGGCGCAGATCACCGGCGACAACGACTACCGCGCCAAGACCAAGCTCTTTGACGCGCAAAACATGACGGTCGTGGTCAAGGACGGAGCCGACCTGCCGCTGGCCAGCACGCCCGTCACCCTGTCCTGGCGGGCCGAGATCTGACCGAACGCGCCGGGCGATGCCTATCCGGCGACGGAGCTGACCGGGGCCTTGGGGCGGATGGATTTCCATCCGCCCCTTTCTTGTGCAACTGCCCGCCTGCCCCCCTGAGCGGACCAAGTTTCCGTTCCCCTGGGTCGGCAGTGCAGGTATTGATCGCTGCAAGGGCAACTGGTAGGGAAAGCGCGGTGGGTTTCCGCGCAAGTTTCTGCGCAACTAATTGATTTTGCTTCCACCTATCGACTCGAAGAGCAAGTTATTGACCGTCAGTGAGGTTGGCGCCCAACATGAGCACGGACAGTAGCCCCGGAACGGGCGGGTTTTCGGTTTCCTATCGCCGTGACATTGACGGCCTGCGCGCAATCGCCGTCGGATCGGTCTTTGTCTTCCATCTCGATCCGCATTGGTTGCCGGGCGGTTTCATCGGGGTCGACATCTTCTTTGTGATCTCGGGATTCCTGATCACCAGCATCCTGATGAACGACCTGGAACGCGACGGCATCCGCCTGGGCACGTTCTATCAAAGGCGGGTCGCGCGCCTGTTCCCGGCGATGATCGTCGTCGTCGTGGCGACGCTGATCGCCGCCCGGTTCATCTACATCGCGCAGGAATACGCCTCGGCCGGGGTCAATTCCGCCGCCGCCCTGCTGTCCGTCGCCAACATCAAGTTCTATTTCCAGGGCAACTACTTCGACATCTCGCCCGACTCGCAGCCCTTCCTGCATTTCTGGTCGCTCTCGGTCGAGGAACAATACTACCTGATCTACCCGCTGATGCTGATGATGCTGGGCCGGTTCGGAGCAAGGGTCATCGCGCGCGTCCTGTTGGCGATCACGGCACTGAGCCTGGCGGCCTGCATCGCCATGACCTTCGTCAACGCGAAGGCGGCTTTCTTCCTGCTGCCGTTCCGGGCCTGGGAGCTGGGGCTTGGCGGCCTTGCCGCCTTTGTCGCCAACGGGCGGATGGGCCACCTGCCGCCAGCTCTGCGACCCGGCCTGGCGCTGGCGGGGCTGGCCGCGGTCGCCGCCAGCCTTGTGGTCCTGCACGAGGGCTTGGCCTTTCCGGGCTATGTTGCCCTGCTGCCGGTCGCCGGAACCGCGGCGCTGCTGCTGGCCGGCACCCGGGGCGCCTATCCCGGCCAGCGGTTGCTGGCCTCGGGCCCAATGGTGGCCATCGGCAAGATTTCCTATTCGCTCTACCTCTGGCACTGGCCGGTCTTCAGCCTTGTCGACTATGCGCTTTTTGCCGAAAGCGACCTGTTGCGCCACGGGCTGAAAGTGGTCGTTACGCTGGCCCTGACACTGGCGACCTACGCGCTGCTGGAAACGCCTGCGCGGCGGACCCTGAACCGGCCGGACCTGCGGCTGCCGGTCTTTGCCGGGTTTGCCGTGGTGCTGGCGCTGTCGGTGCCTGCCGGGCTGTGGATCCGCAAGGAATTCTACGTCAACAGCAGCGTGACCGAGGCCGCCGAGGGTGGCAAGCTTTACCCGGGTCCGCAGGGCGCGCCCATTGTGGTGCTGGCCGGGGACAGCATCGGGTCGAACTTTGGCCGTACGCTGCGCGACATGTGCCATGACCTTGGCTGCACGCTGCATGTTCTGAGCGTCGCGGGCAAGAACAGCCTGCCGGTGACCGAGGGCAAGGACCCCGCGCTCTGGCGCAACAGCCTGGGGTTCATCGAACGGACGCGGCCCGATGTCGTGATCCTGGCGAACCACTGGTCGGGCAAGCTGTCCGGCGGGCAGGAAGGCCGCGCCGACCTGGCCCTGCAAAAGCTGCTGCCCCATGCCGGACATGTGGTGATCCTGGGACAGTTGCCCGCGCTGCCGCCCGACGCCACGCGCGCGGCAATGCGCGACGGCGCCCGCCCGCCCTTTGCCGAGCCGGAGGCCGACCGCCTGCGCCGGTCCGAGGTCAATGCACATCTCTCGGGCCTGGCCGGCGAGCGTGTCACCTATGTCGACGTGGCCAGCCCCTTTGTCCGCGAAACCGGCGAGGTCCTGTTCCTGGACGCCCAGGGCAACCAGATGTTCCGGGACGAACGGCACCTGTCCGATCTTGCCACAACCCGGCTGCGCAACCGGATCGAAGCGGCCTACCGACAGGGTCTGACCGATGCGGCTCGCGCAAAGACCGCCCGGGTCGCCGACTGACACGGGCCAGCACATGACGACAGGACTGCAGGTATGAGCATCAGATACCGCCCCGAGATCGACGGCCTGCGCGCCCTGGCCGTGTTGAGCGTGCTTGTCTACCACCTCAAGATTTCGCTGGGCGGCGAGGTGCTGTTCAAGGGCGGCTTTCTTGGCGTGGACATCTTCTTCGTGATCTCCGGGTTCCTGATCACCCGCATCCTGATCGCCGAGTTCGAGCGCGAGCGGCGCGTCTCTCTGGCCGGGTTCTACCTGCGCCGGGTCCGCAGGATCATGCCGCCCCTGCTGCTGGTCATGATCTGCAGCCTGCCGGTCGCCTTCTTTCTGCTCCTGCCCAGCGAGATCGAGCGCTTTGCCCAGTCGCTGATGGCGGCCCTTCTGTTCTTCAGCAATTTCTTCTGGTTCTTCGAGCTGAAAGAATACGGCGCGCAATCCGGGCTGCTACAGCCCTTCCTGCACACCTGGAGCCTGTCGATCGAGGAGCAGTTCTACCTGTTCTTTCCCGCCTTCATGGCGCTGGTTCTGCCGCGCATGTCGCGCAGGGGGCTGTTGAGCGTCCTTGTCGCGCTTTTCGTCGTCAGCCTGGCGCTGTCCGTGGCAACCACTCAGCTCCGGGCCGATTTCTCGTTCTTTTCTCCGGTCAGCCGGGCCTGGGAACTGCTGGCCGGGGCGATCATGGCCATGATCCCGGCCCGCCAGCAGGACGGGCGCGGATCCGTGGCGCGGATCGTGCAACCGCTGGCGCTGGTCTTTCTGGTCGGGTGCATGCTGACATTCGACCTGGCGGGCCTGGCCCATCCGGGTCTGCCGACGGTGCCCGTGGTGCTGGCGACCTGCGCGTTGATCTACTGCGCGGGGCCCGGCCTGATCGTCACCCGCCTGCTGTCCAGCGGACCGATGGTCTGGGTTGGACGCCTGTCCTACTCCTTGTACCTCTGGCATTTCCCGATCTTCGCCTTCGGGCGGCTGAGCAGCGTCGAAACACCCGGCGCCGCCGACATGGCCCTGTGGATCGCACTGACCTTTGCGCTGTCCTGGATCGGTTATCACATCGTAGAAACCCCGTTTCGCCGGACGCTGGGATCGCGGGCCTTTGCGCTGTCGATGACCGGCGCGGTGGCCCTGGTCGCGGGCTTTTACGGGCTGAGCGAGCGCACGACCCTGCTGACCCAGGGCCGCGCCGCCGAGCTGGCAGAGATCTACGGGCCCAACGATTTCGACAACGAACGCCTGCGCGACGTGTCCTGGACGCCGCTTGCACAGCTTGCCGGCGGTGAAGAGATCGGCGCCTGGAACGCACATGAACCGTCACGCAACGAGGCCACGCAGCTGTGGTTCGGCGACGACGCGCGGCGCAACGTGCTGGTGGTCGGGAACTCTCACAGCAAGGACATGTTCAACGCGCTCTACCTGAACCGCGCCCTGTTCCCTGGGTACGAATTCGCCCGCTTTGGCCTCGACGGTCAGTTCCCGGCGGAGCAGATGCAGGAGCTGACCGATGCGCCGAACTACAAGGCCGCCGACATCATCCTGCTGGCGCCGCGCTACAACACCGAGTTCGAGACCCTGCTGCCGCCGGTGATCGAGCGGATGAAGGCCGATGGCAAGGAGGTGATCGTGGTCGGCAACACGGTCGAGTTCATCTCTCCGGGGGAGCAGCCGATCTTTGACTGGTACATGCTGCAGTACCACGGCAAGGGCAACCTCGACCGGGCCAACGAGATCGCTTTCGGGGCCCAGGCCACCCAGGTGCGGGACCGGAACGCGCGGCTGCGGGACCTGGCCGGCGCGCTTGGTGTCACCTACCTGTCACGTCATGACCTTATCTGCGAGGACGCGGCCAAGACCTGCGCCATCGCGACACCTGAGGGCATGAAAACCATGTATGATTACGGCCACTGGACGATCGAAGGCGCACAGCATTTCGGCCGTGTCGCGGCCGAGCGGAACTGGCTGCCGGTGAACTGAAGATCGGCAAGGGCTTGCCGGTTGGCGGCCTGCTCTGCCAAACTCTTGGGCGCCGGGAGCCGCGAGCCGCGGAGTGGGGCGCCAGCGACGTTGCGGCAGCTTGCCGGGCCATTCGATCCGTGTTGAGTGACGCTGGAAAAGAAATAATTGCCGGGACGATTCGACCCGGGCCGGCAGGGCGGCGGACAGGCATCGACCGCAACACCGGTTTCGGGTTTTGACAACCAAGAGGCTTTGTTCGCCAAGATGATTTCGCACGAAGCGCGCTGCATTTTCGTCCACCAGAAAAAGGCCGCCGGGACCTCGGTCAAACGGGTGTTCCCGGACTTCGAGCTGGGCAGCCGGAACAGTTCCTACCTGAGCGACGGCCTGCTGTCGAAGGAGTGGAACACCGCGCCCGAGGTTCGGGAGTATTTCAAGTTCACCATCGTGCGGAATCCCTGGGACCGGTTCGTTTCCGGCTGGCTTTACTGCAAGCGTTCGAAACACCGCCCGATCAAGGATGTCCTGCGCTGCCTGCCGCAGGAAACGATCAGCCTGCGCAACGTCTTTCTGCCGGATCAGAGCATGGCCGCACGCCGCGCGCATGCTGTGGAATTCGGCAGCCGCTGGGCCCGCAACCTGTCCTGGGCGCTCAAGGGCGTGTCCGCGCAGCGGCGTGACTGGCTGGGGCATGACTTCGTTCATATCGTCCGTCAGCAGCACAGCCTGATCGCGCATGAGGACGGACGCCTGGCGGTGGACCGCATCCTGTTCTACGAGGAACTGGACCAGGGGCTTGCCGCGCTTCTCGACCATCTTGGCCTGCCCAGGCAGGAAATGCCCAAGACCAACATGAACAAGAAACGGCGCGACTACCGCGATTATTTCGACGCCGAGGCGCGCGAACTTTTTGAGGCGGCCTTTGGCGAGGACATCGCCTTTTTCGGCTATGACTTCGAAAGCGGTCTGCGCACCCGGCGCTGGCCCTGGGACGATCCCGAACCGGCGCGGGCCGAACCCGCCGCAGCGCAATCATGAGACCTCCGGCCGCGATAGCCGGCCCCGGTGACGGCCCCGCCCCACGACCGGACGGCCGCAACCGCAACCTGGCGGCCGACATCTTTGGCACCGCCTTTCTGTTCATCACCTTCACCCAGTCGGTCCTGGGCGGCGCCACCGGGTATCTTCTGTATTACACGCCGTTGGCGCTGATCTGCCTGGTGCTGCTGAACCTGGCCGATCCGCCACGCCGGATGCGGCTGCGGAAGGACGCCTACGTGGTGATCTGCACCGTGGTGTTCCTTGCCTGCCTGTCGATCAACGGGTTGCAATACGCGGTGGTCTTTACCCTTTTCGCGGCACTCTTCCTGCTCATCCCGATCGAGCCGCTGATCCGAAACCTGCCAAAATATGCCTATTACGCGGCGATCTTGAACGTCGGGCTCTACTATGGCGAGATCATCCTTGCCGGGCAGCTGGGTCTGCCCTTCGATCCCACGGTGTTCAACTATGGCGGCGCCGGCCGGGACGAGACGACCTATACCTGGGGCTTTGCCCGCTACGCAGGGCACCAGGCAGAGCCCGGCAACTTTGCCGCCAATCTCGCCGCGCTGGCGGTGCTGTCCATGCTGGGCGACCGCAAGCCCAACTGGTTCCACTGGCTGACAGTGGTCACGCTGACCAGCACGCTGTCGCTGACCTCGGTGGTGATGGCGATGATCCTGACCATCTCGATCCTGCTGGCCAACCGGCTGAACGCCAAGAACCTGATCATCTCGGTCCTGGCCCTGGTCGGCGCCGCTTTCCTGCTGATCCAGGTGGGGCCGATGATCGGGCTGCCGACGCTGGATTACCTGATCTACCGGCTGGACACGCAGGGCGCCTCGGACGGCAGCATCCTGTCCAAGGGGCGCCTGATCGGTGACGTGACCGGGCGCAATGTGGTCGATACGCTCATCGGCAACCGCCATGACGTCTGCGACTATTGCGGTTATGCCCAGTCGCTTGGCTTTGCGTTCTACATGGTGTTCCACGGCGGGCTGACCGGCGCGCTGGCAGTGTTTCTGATCACGCTGATCGCCTGGCGGCGGCTGGGCCGCCGGGGCCTTGCCCTGGCGATGGTCCTGCTGCTGCTGCGCAGTACCTTCTACTTTCCGCAGGCCGTCTTCATCTTCCTCGTGATCGCGGTCATGCCGGGGCAGACCAGCCCGAGGGACAGACCCGTCCCCGCGCCATCCCGCGTCGTCGGGCAGGGATATTCCGCATGAAGAAAATGATTGGTTTCGCGACGCGGATCCTGTCGTTGCGCCTGGTCATCATCACCCTGTCGCTGGCCCAGACGACGCTCTGGGCAACGGCCTTGGGCACCACCAGCTTCGGTCTCGTCTCGACCTATCTCAGCGCGCAGGTCTTTACCTGCCTGATCGCGCGGCTGGCCGCGGACAATATCCTGGTGCGCTACTACAAGGTCAGCCCCGAGATCCTGCGCGAGAAGTTCCTAGACTACCTGCTGTCGGCGCTGTTGACCTCTGTCCTGGCGGGGGGCGTGGCGCTGGCGCTGATCGGCGTGTTGATCCTGCGCAGCTGGCCGCCGCTGGAAAGCCTGATCTTCCTGGGTTTTGTCACCGCCTTCAACTGTTCGATGATCCTGTCGCGTATCCTGCTGGCGCAAAAGAAACAGGTGCAGGTCTCGCTTTTTGCCAATGCGCTGCCGGTGGGCATCAGCGTGGCGCTCTTCGGGCTTTCGGTCCTGTTCGAAAGCAAGTTCGGCGAAACCGGCCATTTCGCGGCGCTGGCCTTCCTGACGCTGGGCTACGTGGCCTCGTCCGTGGTCTTTGCCCTGCTGCTGCGCCCCTTCCTGGCCGAGTGCCGCGCCGCACGGGCGCCCGGGTTCCGCTACCGGCTGTTGCTGGGCAGCGACCAGTGGCACGTCCTGGGTTACCAGACGCTGAGCTCCTTCAACGGGCACGGCACGACACTGGCCATCGCGGCGCTGTTTGGACCCACGGTCACCGGCGTCTTTGCCTTGGCCAACCGATTTGGCAGCCTGTTGACCTATCTCAACGAACCGGGCCGCGTCTACGTCATGCCCATCGTGCCGGGCAAGAACGCACGCCAGCTGCGCAATCTCTACCGCCGGATGCTGGTGTTCAGCCTGGCGCTGGGATTGGCCGGTGTGGCCTTCCTGCTGCTGGCCTATGCGCTGGTGCCGCTGCCCTTTCCGACGGACCCGCCGTTCGAACTGTTCGCGACCATCATCATGGTCGGGGCCGCGGTGCATGTCTTTGCCGGGCCGGTCGGCGCCATGCTGGCCATGAGCGGCAACGAAAAGAAGAACCTGATCGCAAATCTCGCCGGTTTCGCGGTCGCCGTGCTGGCCATCGGGTTGGCGGCAGTCATGGCCGATCCCATCTACGCGGTGATCGGTGTCGCCGCCTCCATGTCCACCATGAAGCTCGTGAACACGTTCAGTTTTTTCGGTTACCTGCGCCGCCAGTCCGGTTGATGCCCCATGCCCGCGCCAGTATAGGGGCGCCAGAACGAAAGTGTATTAGATGAGCCAATTCGAGAGCATATCGGGCTTCGACCGTATACGGGTCGTGACCCCCGTTTTCCCGCATCCCCGGCACCCCGAACGTGGCCGTTTCCTGGCCAACCTGACCGACGCCTGGCGCGCGACGGCCCGCCAGATCGACGTCTTCAGCGTGGAAACCCTTGGCTTTCGGATCAAGCGCGCGTTGCGCCCCGCGCAGGATGTCTCTCAGCCCGGCATCAAGGTCACCTGGGCCCCGACCCTTGGGCAGCCGTTCGGCGGGGTCTTGCCGCAACGGGTCCGCCGCAGGATGCGACGTTACAACCACGGGCGCGTCGTCGCCGCCATGACCGGCGCCGAGCGCGGCGCCTTCATCTATGCCAAGTTCATCTCGGCCGGGGCGATGGCGCGCAAGGTTTCGAAAATCACCGGAGAGCCGTATTTCGTCGACCTGGGCGAGAGCAAGACCTTGCTGACCGGGCCGAAACACATCCTGGCCGAGCGGCGCGCGGTCATGGCCGACGCGACGGGCGTGGTCTGCGTTTCGCCGCGCCTGCGGGACGAGGCCATCGAGCTGGGCGCCGATCCGGACAAGGTGCAACTGATGCCCAACGCGCCCGATCCGGCACTGTTTCGCCCGCGCGACCGCGCCGCCTGCCGGGCAGAGCTGGGGCTCGATCCCGAGGCATTCCTGGCGCTTTACGTCGGGCGGTTTTCGGACCGCAAGGGCGTGCTGCGCGTCGACGCGGCGCTCAAGCAGATGCGCACGCCGGTGCAGGTCGCCTACCTGGGCAGCGGAGAGCTGAAGCCGGATTTCGCGGGCAAGGTGTTTCAGGGCAGTGTCGGTCACGATCAACTGCCCCTGTGGATGAACGCGGCGGATGTGCTTGTCCTGCCGACACTGGCCGAGGGCTGCTGCAACGTGATCGCCGAGGCGATGGCCTGCGGGCTGCCGGTGGTCAGTTCCGACATCGACGACATCCGCTGGCAGGTGCCCGCGGAGGGCGTGGTGCTGGTCGATCCGCGCGACCCCGCCGCGATTGCCGCCGCGCTGGACGACCTCGCCTCTGACAGCGACCGCCTGGCGGGGATGCGCCGGGCGCTGGCAGACCGGGCGGCCCTCACCGATGGCGACGGGCGCAGCATGCAGGTGCTGAAATGGATCGCCACGACCCTGGACCGGTCCCCATCCGAAAAGGTCTGCGCATGACAGCCTGCCCGCTTCGCCCCGTCTTTATCGGCGCCTGCCCGCGCAGCGGCACGACCTTTCTGGGCGAACGCCTTGGCGCGCTGCTGAACGGTCGTGTCACCCCGGAGTCCCAGTTCAAGCGGGACCTGCTGGCCGCCTTTGCCAAGGGCCGCACGGACAAGCTGCAAGGCATCCTCGACAAGAGCTTTTACTACCGGCTCTGGACCGACCGCCCCGACCAGGCGGCGCTGGACGCCGCCGCTGCCGAAGGGGTCGAACCCTATTTCGCGCGGCTGGTCTTTACCGAGGGGATCGACACCCATCCGACCGGCATCTGGGTCGATCACACGCCGGTCAACTTCAGCCTGTTCAACATCCTGCGCGACAGCTTTCCGCTGGCGCGTTTCGTGCATATCGTCCGCGACGGCCGCGCGGTCTATGCCTCGGTCCAGAAACTCAGCTGGGGTCCGAACAACCCGGTCGAGGGCGCCTGGTGGTGGCGGGCGCAGGTCTCCGCCGGGCTGGCCGCCAGCCAGATGTTCCCCGACACCTGCATCACCGTCACCTACGAGCGGCTGGCCAGCGGCGATCTGGCCGAATGGACACGGTTGATGCGGTTCCTGCGCGACGATCCCGACCTGACCCTGACCGAGGCCGAGATCAATGCCCAGGGCAATTACGACGTCCCCGAGTTCACGAGACACCAGCATTCGCTGGTCGGCGCCGGGATCGCCTCCGTGCGCACCGAGGCCTGGAAGACCGAGCTGAGCGGGCGCGAAATCGAGATCTTCGAGGCCAATGCCAACAGCCTGCTGGATCCGCTGGGGTACGAACGGCTTTACCCCCATGCCAAACACGCCTCGCGGCGCGAAAAGCTCGCCTTTGGCGAATGGCCGGTGCGAATCAAGGCGGCACCGCTCAGGACCCTGCGGTCCAAGCTGCGCCGCGCCCGCGTCGCCTCGCCCGGAAAGGCCGGTTGAGATGAGCAGCCTGGGCCGCACCACGGACAAGATCCTCGCCCGGATGGGGCCGCGCGCCAACCTCTGGCCGCGCCTGCGGGCGCGCGCCAGCGGCGGGCGCCCCTTTGCCTATCACGGCATCCAGCGGTCCGGCACCAACTACTGCCTGAAGTCCCTGCGCGCGCTTGGCACGCTGCCGGTCAACATGTTCGACGGCGCCCGCAACGCCCCCACGCACAAGCATTTTCGCTGGCAGCCGGACAAGACCAGCATCACGCTGGAACCGCGCTTTGCCAACAGGCTGACCGCCGGGACACTGGCCGAGTTGAACCGCACCGCCGGCTACCCCGGGGGAACCCGCCACCTGGTGATGCAGAAGCGGATCGACGGCTGGGCGGTCTCGATCGTGAACTGGGGGCTGTTCTGCCGCTGGTGGCCCGACGTGGAAACCGCGCTGGCCGACCGGCAGCGCATCTTCGAGGAATACCACCACTACAACACCTTCTGGCACGGTATGGCGGCGCAGGCGCCGGATGACGTGGCCATCCTGGATCTGAACACGGTTCTGGACAGCAAGGGGCAGGCGCTTGTCTCTGCGCTCGACCGGCTGGGGGTCGCGATAAACGCCGGGCGGCGTGCCGGGTTCGATGGGCAGTTCGACGAGGTGCCCATGTCCTCGCCCCGGCGCAAGGATCACCTGACGGACGCCCAAAAGGCCGACTTGCGGGCCTATGTCCTTGACCAGGCGGCAGAGCGGGGCACGCCCGCCGCCGCGGGGGACGGGGTGACGGCATGATCGAAACCGGCATTCCCACCAGCAACGACCTGCGCGTCGCGGTTCTGCAGAACCATGTGCCGCACTACCGCATCGCCTTTTTCGACTCGATCGCCGCGACACCGGGGATTGACCTCAACGTCCATGCCGCCCGCGTGACCCCGCGCGCCGATGGCTGCGATCCGGACTGGTTCCGCCGCCTTGGCGAGACGCGCAGCGTCGCCAAGGGCATCGACTGGCAGGAGGGCGCCACGGCGCTGGACCTGTCGAGCGTCGACGTGCTCGTGCTCAGCGCCACGATCCGCACCGCCTCGAACCTTGTGCTGGCCCGCCGGGCGCGCAAGCGGGGCATCCCCGTGATCTGGTGGGGCCATTACCATAGCGCTGGCAGCCGGGGGCTGGCCAAGGGCTTGCGCCGGATCATGTACCGGTTGGGCGCTGCTGTTCTGTTCTACACCGATGACGAGGCCGGCCAATACGGCGCCGATGGCGGCACCCTGCCCGCTTCGGCGCTGAACAACGGCATCGACACGCGCGAGATCGTCGGCCTGCGCACCCCCTATGATGCCGCGACGCGCCCGCGCCGCGCCATGTTCATCGGCCGCCTGACCGAAAAATCGCGGTTTGACCTGCTGTTGCAGGCGCTTGCCCGCCCCGAGGCGGCATCGGTCGAACTGAGCGTGATCGGCGACGCGCCAGACGCGATCCGCGCCCGGGCCGAAACGCTCGGCTGCGCAGACCGGGTCCTGTGGCACGGCCCCCGTTTCACCGAGGCCGAGATCGCCCCCATCGCCAATGACGCGCGGGTCTTCGTCTATCCGGGCGCAGTGGGTCTGTCGCTGGTCCATGCGATGGCCTACGGGCTGCCGGTCATGGTCCATGACAGCCGCGCCGACCACATGCCCGAAATCGCGGCCTTTGCCGCCGGAACGACGGGCGTCACCTTCGCCCGAGAGGACGTCACCGACCTTGCCCGCCAACTGGCGGCGCTGACCGACGACCCCGAGAGACTGAACGCCTATTCGCGGGCAGCGCTGGACACGGTCGCGACACGGTTCAACACGCAGGCAATGGCGGCAAGGTTCTGCGACTGGGTCCGGGCCACCGCCGGTGCGCAACAGACCGGGGGACCCGCATGAAGATCGCCTTTCTTGCCGGACACCTGTCGCGCCGTGCCTCCGGCGTGCGCGAAGTGGCTGAACATCTGTCCGCCGCGCTGGCGCGCCGGGGCCATGACGTGCGTGTCTTCGGCCTCGAAGACGCGGCATGGCAGAAGGGGGACAAGGACAACTGGCACGGCGCGCCCGCCACGGTGAAACCGCCGCTGGGACCGCGCAGCCTGGGCTATGCGCCGGGTTGGGCCGGGGCGATCCGCGCCTTCGATCCGGACGTGTTGCACCTGCACGGCATATGGATGGCCAGTTCGGCCGTCGCCGCGGGCTGGGCCACAAGGTCCGGCAAGCCGCTGGTGATTTCGCCGCACGGGATGCTGTCCGACGTGGCGCTGAGTTATTCCAGGGGGCGCAAACGCGTGGTTTCGGCGCTGTATCAGGATCGCTGTTTCCGCGCCGCCGCGCTGTACCACGCCACCGTCCCCGAGGAAGAGGCAGAGATCCGCGCCTATGGCCTGACGGCGCCTGTCGCCGTGGTACCCATCGGCGTGCCCGACATGCCGGGCGCGCTGCGCGCGACGCCGCCGTTGCGTCAAAAGACCGTTGTCACCCTGGGCCGGATGCACAAGAAAAAACGCATCGACCGGCTGTTGCGCGCCTGGGCGCAGCTGGAACCAAATTTCCCCGGCTGGGACCTGCGGATCATCGGCCCGGACCCGAAGGACGGTCACCTGGAGATGCTGCAATCGCTGGCGCGGGACCTGGGCCTGGAAAGGGTTGCTTTCCCCGGCCCGCTCTTTGGCGACGACAAGTGGCGCGCTCTGCAGTCGGCAGAACTGTTTGCCCTGCCCACGGACAGCGAGAACTTTGCCCTGACCGTGCCCGAGGCCCTGCTGGCGGAATTGCCGGTGATCTCGACCGATGGTGCGCCCTGGTCGATGCTGCCCGCCGAGGGCGCGGGCTGGTCGGTGCCTAGGGACGAGAGCGCGCTGGCCGGGGCCCTGGCAGAGGGCATGTCGCTGCCCGAGGCAGAGCGGCGCGCAATGGGCGCAAGGGGCCGGGCCTGGGCGCGTCAGGAATTCGACTGGGACAAGATCGCGGAACGGATCGAGGTGGACTATGAACGTGTTGCACAAGGATGACGGAATGACCCGAACCGCCCCTGACGGCACCGCCTGTATCTTTGTCACCGGCATCTGGAAATCGGGCAATCACCTTGTCTATTCCGCCTTGAACGAGCTGGGCATCGAAGGGCCCTTCAACGGCATTTCTGCCCACCTTTTGTTCGGCAAACACCAGTGGCTGAAACGCATCCTGCGCCGCCCGCGCGGACAGTCGGACGCGGTGCAGGTGGGCCTGGAGACCGACGCGCTGGTATCGCGGAAATACATCGCCGCATCGGCAGGGAAACTGTCGGGCAAGATCATGGGCGGACACGCCGCGCATACCCAGGAACTGGAGGGCGTGCTGCGCGAGGCCGGCGCGCGGATGATCTGCATCCGGCGCGATCCGCGTGACATCCTGGTGTCCTTCGCGGACTGGATCGGCTCGCGTCCGGATTTCTACATGCACAAGGACTTCGCGGGCCTCTCCCGCGACGCCCGCATCGCGCGGCTGCTGCGCGGCGGGCCGGGCACGGGCTACACGCTGTACCCCTTCACCACGGTGCTGGACCGGGCCTATGGCTGGCGGACCGCGCCGGACGTGCTGCAAGTGTCGTTCGAGGAGCTGATCGGCGCGCAGGGTGGCGGCGACGCCGCCGCACAGCAGGGCATGGTGGACGCGCTGCACGCCCATACCCGCCCGGTGAAACCGCTGAGCGAGGTGAAGCTGGAAAACATCTATGGCGGCACGCTGACCTTCAACAAGGGACGCAGCAAGCGCAGCAAGGAGCTGGATAACGCCGAGCTTGTCGCCGAGATCAACGAGACCCTAGCGCCGCATCTGACGCGCTGGGGATATGAGGATTGAGCGGCCCGAGATGAGCGAACTGGACATCGCCAAGAACCGCGCCGGCACGAAATGGAGCCGCGCCGAACAGATCCGCCGTGTGCTCTGGGCGCTGGTGCTGCCAGCCTTCCGTATCGTGCCGCGCCCCTTCTGGGGCTGGCGGCGGTTCCTGCTGCGCAGCTTTGGGGCGCGGATCGGCCAGCAGGTGCATGTCTATCCCAGCGTGCGGATCACCATGCCCTGGAACCTGACCATCGACGATTATGCCGCCGTGGGCGACGGCGCGATCCTCTATGCGCTTGGCCCGATCCATATCGGCGCCCGCGCGACCGTCTCACAGGGGGCGCATCTTTGCGCCGGCAGCCATGACATCGCCCTGCCCGACCGCCCGCTGGTCAAACCGCCGATCGAGGTGGGTGCCGATGCCTGGGTGGCGGCGGATGCCTTCATCGGCCCCGGTGTCACCGTCGGCCCGCGCGCCATCGTCGGCGCCCGTGCCGTGGCGATGAAGGATGTCCCGCCCCGCACCATCGTCGTCGGCAACCCGGCGAAACCGCTTCGCACCCTGACCGAGGACGCCACAGCATGACCAAGCCGAACGTCACCGTCGTCATCCTGACCAAGAACGAGGAACGCCATATCGCGCGCTGCCTCGACTCCGTCGCGTCTTTTGCGACGCAATGCCTGGTGGTGGACAGCGGATCGACCGACCGCACCAGGGAGATCGCCCGCGAAAAGGGCGCCACCGTGCTGGAGAACCCCTGGATCAATTACGCCACCCAGATGAACTGGGGCATCGACCGGGTGCCTGCAGAGGCCGACTGGGTCATGCGGCTGGACGCGGATGAATACATCACCGAACCGCTGGCGCAGGAGATCGTGCAGAAGCTGGGCGGCCTGGGCGAGGAGATCGACGGCGTCTATGTCTCGCGCCGGATGACATTCCTTCGCAAGCGCATCCGCTTTGGCGGCATCTTTCCGGTGCGCGTGCTGCGCCTGTTCCGCAACGGGCGCGGACGCTGCGAGAACCGTTGGATGGACGAACATATCCTTGTCCCCGGCCAGACCGCCGATTTCGACGGCGAGCTGATCGACGACAACCACAACTCGCTGGCCTGGTGGACGGAAAAGCACAACGGCTATTCCAACCGCGAGGTGGTGGACCTGTTGAACCTCGAATACGGCTTCATGCCGCATGAAACCGTGGCCGACCTGAAGGGCGGGCAGCAGGCGGGGGTCAAACGCTGGCTCAAGGAGAAGGTCTATGCCAACATGCCCACGGGCAGTCGCGCGCTGGCCTATTTCCTGTATCGCTATGTCCTGCGGCTTGGCTTTCTCGATGGGCGAGAAGGCGCCGCGTTTCACTTTCTCCAGGGCTTCTGGTATCGATACTTGGTCGACATGAAGTTATTTGAGGTCAAACGCCACATGGAGCGGACCGGCGCGGACGTGGAAACCGCCATCCGGGACGTTCTGGGCATCCAGTTGCAGCCGCAACCGCCCGCAAGCCCCGCCAAACCGGCGAAGCTGGGCTGATACACCGTTATGAACCGTAATCATCATCATTGTTATGCACAGGGCGATATGGGATCACTGACATGTCCGGCCCGGAATGGGATTCACCGAAATGAATGATACGTCACAAGATTCCTCGATGAACCCACGTTTCGCCGCCGCGCTTTCCGTGGCCTCCATTCCCGACGGTCTCGATATCGGCCAGTTGCTGCGGGTCATGTGGTCGCGCAAACTGTTGATCCTGCTTTGCGTCGTCGTCGGCGTGGCCATCGGCGGCTACCAGGCCTTCCTTGTGGCCGTGCCGAAATACGCGGCGACCACGACCCTGGTCCTGCGCCCGCAGAAACAGCAGGTCGTCGACATCCAGAACGTGTTTTCCGGCATCTCAACCGACTATTACACCATCAACACCGAGCTTGAGGTGATGGAATCGATGGGCCTCCTGTCCAAGGTGGTGACAAGCCTCGACCTGACCCAGGATCCCGAGTTCAACAGCTCGCTGCGTCCCGAACCGGCGTTTTCGGTGGGAACCATCATCAACAAGGCGAAATCGGCGGCCAAGAGCCTGATCGGTCGCCCCACGCGCCCCGATGACCCGACCAGCGGCCCCGGCGATCTGACCCAGGAAGAGGCGGACATCATCGAGGCGGTCAACCGTCTGCGCCGCAAGATCGACGCCTCGAACATGCGTGACACCTATGTGTTCAACATCCGCGTCACCACCGAAGGCAAGATGAAGTCGACCCGGATCGCCAATGCCATCGCGCAGGCCTATATCCAGGACCAGATCGACGTCAAATTCCAGGCCACGGAAAACGCCTCGCTCTGGCTGTCCGAACGCGTGGCCGAGCTCGAGGACGAGCTGGAAGAACGCGAACAGACGCTGAAGGACCGGCGTGCCGCCCTGGGGCTGGCCAGCCCCGAGGCGCTGGAGGCGATCAACCAGCAAGCCCGCGAGGTGCGCGGGCGGTTGAGCGAGACCCGCCAGACCGTCGTGGACTCCCAGGCCCGTATCAGCCAGCTGGAAACCCTGCGCGACAGCGGCGATCTCGACCGGATGGTCGATGAGGCCGACAGCCCCACGATCCGCCGGCTCTACAACCAGTTCCAGCAGAACAACGACCCCAATGCACGCGCCCTGATCCTCTCTCAGTTCGAGCAGCTGATCTCGCAGGTCCAGTCCAACCGGGACCGCGCACAGGTCCAGGCCGATGCGCTGGAAGCCTCGCTGGCTCGGATCGAGCAGGAGATCGAAACCGAATCCGCCAAGCTGATCGAGCTTCAGCAGCTGGAACGCGAAACCCAGGCGACCCGGACGCTTTATGAGACGTTCCTGACCCGCCTCAAGGAAACCTCTGTCCAGCGCGGGCTGCAGCAGGCCGACAGCCGCGTGCTGTCGAACGCCGTGCCCGGTGTGCAGGTCGAGCCGCGCCGTTTCCGGATGGTGCTGGTTTCGGCCATTCTGGGCTTTGTCGCGGGCACCGTGCTGATCCTGATTGGCCAGTTCACCCGCAAGGGTTTCCTCACCACGAACGAGCTGGAGGCAGCCACCGGTCACACCATCCTGGGCCAGATCCCCAAGATGGCGATCCGGCGCCGCAACCAGCTGTTGCCCTACCTGAGGGACAAGCCGACATCGGAAGGGGCGGAATCGATCCGGAACCTGCGGACCTCGGTGCTGCTCTCCGACATCGACACGCCGCCACAGGTCATCATGGCAACCTCCTGCCTGCCCGGCGAAGGCAAGACCACGACCGCCATTGCCCTGGCACAGAACTTTGCCGGTCTCGACAAGAAGGTCCTGATCATCGAAGGCGACATGCGGCGCCGCAACTTCATCGACTACTTCGGCTTCCCGCAGGAACAGCCCGGATTGATGACCGCGCTCATCGGCGATGCCACACTGGAAGAGATCATCTACTACGACGATCAGAACGGCATCTACGTCCTGCGGTCCGAGAAGGCGACCAAGAACGCCGCCGACATCATCTCGTCCGAGAAGTTCCACAACCTGATCGCCATGCTGCGGCAGGAGTTCGACTACATCATCATCGACACGCCGCCGGTCCTGATCGTTCCTGACGCGCGTCTTTATGGCCAGCTGGCCGATTGCCTGCTGATGTGCGTTGCATGGAACCGCACGCCCAATGCCACGGTGATCGAGGGCCTGCGCCTGCTGGAAACGGTCAACCTGCGCCCCTCGGGCCTGATCCTGACGCAGATCAACCACAAGGGCATGAGCCGCTACGGCTATGGCTACGGCAGCTATGGCAAATACGCCAAGGGCTATTACGACTCCTGACTCTTGGGCCAAGCGGCCCGACAAAACGCAAAAGGCGCTGTCCCCGGCAAGGGACAGCGCCTTTTCATTGTCGGGAGGACCTCGTCAGAGGAACTGCTTGACCTTGGAGAGGTTCTTCATCGCCAGCGCCCCCATGCCACCGACCCCGTTGGCCCGCAGCGCCCGGTAGTCCTCGCGGCTCTTGCGCAGGATCTTTCCGATCGACTTGTTGCTTTCGCCGCCGACCCGCATCTTGACGAAGACCTCGGGCACATGGACCAGGCGCACAGAGCCCTTGACCATGTAGCGCAGCATGGCGTCGTAGTCCGCGGCGATGCGAAAACTGGTGTCGTAGACGCCCCAGCGATCAAAAACCTCACGCCGCAGGTAAAGCGTGGGGTGCGGCGGCATCCAGCCCCTTTTGAGCGAATCCATCGTGTAGCTGCCAGAGCGCCACTTGCGGATGATCCGTCCGGTGTCCGTGCCGGAAACATAGTCGAGGTCGCCGTAGACGCCCTCTATCGCCGGGTCTTCCATCGCCCGGGCCACCTGCTCCAGAACCCGGTCGCTGGCAAAGAAATCATCCGAATGCATCAGCCCGATCACGTCGCCGGTGCAGCGGGCGATGCCCTTGTTGATCGCATCGTAGATGCCGCCGTCCGGTTCGCTGACCAGAGAGATGTTGGACTGGCTCCGCGCCTCGATCAGTTCAAGCGTGCCATCGGTCGACCCGCCGTCCTGGATCACGTGTTCGACATCCGGATGGGTCTGGGCGGCGACACTGTCGAGCGCCTCTCCAAGGGTACGCGCACGGTTGTAGACGGCGGTGACGACGGAAATCCTGGTCACGTCTCGATCTCTTTCGAAATTTACCGCTGGCCCGGGCCGGCGGATCAAATGACAGTCATCGGTCCGCCTGTACCGGCGTCTCGACCGCGCCTTAGCACGTTGGAAATCGCTTGGGAACGCGCGATCCGGCGCGGTGGCGGTCAGGGACCAGTCGCCGCGCCGGATGCTGGTTTTCAGGTCAGAGCGCCGCCCGGCCGGCCGCATTCAGCAGCGTCGGGAAGGCCTGTTGCAGGGCACGGCCCCACTTGGTGATGGGCTGTTCCTCGATGAAGATCACGTCGTTGGGGCGCATCTCGAACTTGGTGGCCATGATCATGTTGGCCGCATTGCCCGCGTTCAGGTGATAGGCCACGATCTCGCCAACCTTGGCAGGATCGCTGCTGCCACGCAGGACGTAGATCTCGGTCGGGTCGCCGGTAGTGTTGTCGAACCCGCCTTCATTGTACAGGACGTCGGCCAGCGTCGCCTGGCGGCCATAGGGCAGCGGGAACCGGTTCTGCTTGGTGACTTCGCCGCTGAGGTAGACATAGTCGCGCCCTTCGGCGTCCAGCTCGGTGCGGGATTCGAAAAGGCGGCGGCGTTCGTCCAGCGCGCTGCGCCGAATTGCGATCTCTGTGCTCAGCGCCTGCAATGCCTGACTGCGGGCCGAGGACCGCAGGTTCACCACGTCGATCTTGGTCTTGTAGAACTCGAAGGCCCGGTCGAGGTCATAGGTCGTATCGACAAAGACCGCGTCGCCCGCCTGCAGGAGCTTGTCCTTGATCGCGGGCTGCGCGCGGTAGGTTTCCACCGGGATCTGGTACAGGGTGCCATCGCGGTAGATCCGGATCGAGGCGAATTCCTCGTCGCGCACGGCAAGACCACCGGCGGTGATCAGCGCCTGGCCCAAGGTCAGGTTGTTGGGCGTGATCGGCACCAGCTTGGCGGTGCGCACGGCGCCCCCGACGGCAACCTGCTGCGAGTTGAACTCGGCCACTTCGAGGCTGAAGGACGGGTCGATCTGGTTCGACACCAGCGCCTGGAACAGCTGGTCCTCGGCCTGTTGCAGGGTCAGGCCCGCCAGTTGCACAGCACCGATGTCCGGGATGGCGATAGAGCCATCGTCGCGCACCGTATAGCCTTGACGCTGGCTCTGCGCGGCCAGAAGGCCTGAAAGCTGTTCAACCGTCGAGGCGGCGCCACGGGTCGCCAGCAAGAGCACATCCCCCACGCCGATGCGGTAGGGCTGCGGGTTGATGTCGGGCAGCGGGCGGTATTCCAGGCGCTGACGCGACTCATCCGGCAGGTAAGGGGCCGCGGGCAGCGCCCCTGCACCGGTCGCCCCGCCGTAGGATCCGGCATAGGCGTAGAAGACATCCGGCAGCGCGCGGGGCGTGTAGTGCGAGGCATTGGCATAGGCCACGGCCTTGGGCGTCAGTTCGACGACAGAAACGGGCAGCTCGCCCTGTCGTTCGGTCACCTTCGGGCTGTGATAGGTGACGCCGCACCCGGACAGGACGGCGAGACCGCCCATCGCTAGCACGGCCACACGCGCCAGCCCCCCGATTCTATTATGCATTTTCAAACCCGTAGCCAAGTTCGCCCCCTTTGTGCGTCCCCCCCCTGCGCCGTATCGTTCCCACACCCGGCACCGGCGGCGGACGGCAAAAACCTAAACCGCAATAATCCCTATATGATGTACCCCGGTGGGGCCTTGAATGCGACTGGGCCCATGATCTGCCATGCGCTATCAGGACCGAAAGCGGCAATTCTGCAACAAGATCGGAAAAACCACGGCAGCCTGTGGAAAAGTATGGCGCACCCCGGTCAACCCGTGGGTGCGCCCATTCGCTTTGCAGTTGCAGGCCCGACTGATCGGGGCGACTGTCAGGCGCCGCCGCGCCTGGCGACGACGCTGAGCGTCCGCCAGAAAATCCACATCTCGAGCGCAAAGCTCATGTGCGAGATGTAGTAGAGGTCCGCCTTCACCTTGCGGCGGGTGGCGTCCATGCCCTCGATATATCCCAGTTCGGTCTGCGCCAGACCGCTGATGCCGGGGCGGACGGCGTGGCGTTCGCGGTAGCCCGGGATCTTTTCGAGGTATTCCACCGCGTGATCGAAATAGTCCGGGCGCGGGCCGATCAGGCTCATCTGGCCGCGCAGCACGTTGATGATCTGCGGCAGCTCATCGATGCGCGACTTGCGCATGAAGCGGCCCAGAGTCGTGATCCGGTCATGTTCCAGCGGGCTGTCCGCGCCGCGCTCGACCTTGGGCACAGCGCGCATGGTGCGGAACTTGATCGCCTGGAACGGCTTGCAGTCGCGGCCCATGCGGGGCTGCACGAAAAACAGCGAGCCCTTGTTGTAGAACGGGTTCAGGATGAGGATGAGCACCGCAAGCACGGCAAGAACCGGCAGAAGGAGGATACTCATGAAAATGTCGAAGCTTCGCTTCGTGGCCCGGAAAACCCTGGCCCTGGCAAAGCCGCCTTCCTGGTAGGACAATCCGGCGGAAATTGCCGTCTCATCCAGAGTCCTGACGTCAAACATATCGCCCCCAAGAGGTATAATGTCAGATTAAACGCTGCACCTGCACAGTCACACTTATTGATATCTGATGTAGGGTAGCGTCAGTCGCAAAGTCAATTAACAAAACCTTAAAGGTCCCGGGCTGAGTCCCAAACGGCACGTTTTCGCCAAAATTTGAAGCAAGCTAAGGAAGACATCTAAGATTCAACAGCTTGACATGTTTTGGCCTGCTGCTTTCGTGATCATTCTATTCGGGAAAAAGCGCAGGCAATCTTCAACCTCAGGGGGAAATTCAACCGCTATCCGGGTGTTTGCACCTGCAGAAAAACCAGCCTGATCCGCGACTTCTCTAGCCCTGTCAGATGCTTGGTCAGCGCCCCGGCAACCCCCGGAGGATCGTCGCGGAAATCGCTCTCGGATTCGCCGCGAAACTAGGCGTGGATGTAGGTCACGCCATCCGCCTCGACCAGGGCGGCGGACAGGACGCCGGTGGCATAGGCACCGGTGTCGGTCGGGATACGGCCCTGCTCAACCTTCGGCGACTCGGTGATCGTATGCCCATGCACCACCCAGAGGCCGTCGGCCCGGGGCTTGCGGCGGAAATCGGGATGCCCCCAAAGGAAATTCCCGCGTTCCTGCCCGGCTATCGGCAGGGCCGGGTCCGCGCCCGCATGGACGACCACAACGTTGCCGGTCTGCCAGGTCAGCGGCAGCCCGCGCAGCCAGGCGATCGTAGCCTCGCCCAGCGCCTCGGCCAGGCGGTCCCGCATCTCGATCCACTCGGCCTCGGGGCGTTCGCCAAGGACGGGCGGCACACGATAGCTGGCCAGTGTCTGCAACCCGCCATAGCGCAGCCAGCGCGGTCCGTTGGCAACCGGGTCATCCAGGGTGTCCAGCAGCATCTTTTCATGGTTGCCCATGATGCAGTGCATCAGGTCGCCGGCCGCCTCGCTCAGCACCGTCATGCGGCGCAGGACACGCGCGGTTTCCTCGCCCCGGTCGACGTAGTCGCCGACCATGACCAGCAGCGCCTCCGGATGTCCCAGCTTGTCCAGGCGATGCAGCAGGCGATCGAGAAGTCGGTCACACCCATGCACATCGCCAATGGCGAAAAACGGGGTTTCGGGACGAAGCGGCTCTTGGGGAAGGTCCGGTTCCTGGGACGGCTGTTTGCGGCTGCGCAGAATCATGTTCCAAGATGTAAGTGTTTCCACCCGAACGGCAAAGCAGGAAGCGAACCACGGTAAATGCCTTTGGCAGCCTTTCGGCGTCGCTTTGCCGCTGTTTGGCGCGATTATTCCCGGCAAGCGGGTTTCCCGACAGGCCGGTTCGCCGCATGATCGTAGCGGCGCCGTGCTTCAAAGCTGGCGTTAACCGCAGGAGACAAGAACATTTGCCTTGCACGGCCAGGGTCGCGACACTCCTTGCGCAAAACGACAAGAGAAACGAGGCAGAGCCATGATCTTTCTGACCGGCCTACTGGGCATGATGGCGATCGGATCGCTGGCCTTCCTCGGCATCGGGTCCGGTGACGACGGCGACGAAGACGACGATTTCGCCAGGGTCCCCGAAGAAGACGCCGTCGGGGACGCCCCTGTCGATACCCTGGACGACTTCCCCCTGCCGGACACGTCTCCACCCGATACCGCCCCAGCCGATACCGCCCCCGAGGCGGCCGAAGGACCCGCCCCCGCCGGCCCCGTTTCCGAAGACACCGCGCCGGACGGAACTGGTGATCTGTCTGACTTCGAGGGAACCGATGACTTCGACCTGCGCACGGGCACGGCGGGTAACGATCTCCTGCGCGGCGACGTCGGGGCTGACCGGCTGGATGGCGGTGATGGCGACGACAGCCTGGAAGGCCAGGCCGGGCCTGACGACCTGTACGGTGGCGCCGGCGATGACCTGCTGTCCGGCGGCAATGGCGAGGACAGGCTGAATGGCGGCGAGGGCGCTGATTATCTGCGCGGCGGCGCGCATGACGACGCGCTGCATGGCCGCGACGGCGACGACACGCTGATGGGGGACAAGGGAGAGGACACGCTGTTCGGCGGCGCGGGCAATGACCTGTTGTCCGGCGTCCACCTGGACGAGACGGGCGAGGATGACGACGCGGGCGATTTCCTCAACGGCGGCACCGGGGACGATACGGTGATTGCGGGCGAAGGCGACGTTGTCTCGCTGGGCGCCGGGGCAGATGTGCTGGTCCTTGGCGAATGGATGACAGAGAGCGGCGCCGACATCCTCGATTACGATGACGATGAAGACCAGTTGATGGTCGTCTACAACGACAGCCTGCACGGCGATGAGCCGGACCTGGACATGCGCCCCAATGCCGAGAATCCGTCACTGACCGAAATCCTGCTGGGGGACGAGGTTCTGGCCACCCTGCCCACCGAAGACGCTCCGGACATGGACCAGATCGTCCTGATCGCGGAAAGCGCCCTGACCGACCTCGGGCTGGATATGGGGCCCGATATCGCCCAGGTGCGGCAGGCAGGCTGAGGACCCCATCTTTTGCCCGGTTCGGCCCGCGCCACCTGCGCGGGCCTTTTTTCATGGCCGTGCGACCCGCCGATCATCCGACCACATAAAAATCATTTAAAATAGAGCCTTAAGTCCAATTTTTTGCCACACCCCGGCCCCGGACAAGGCGCGCAACAGGTCGAGTCTCGCCCGGAAAGAGGGGTGAGTCATGGCGGCATTCAGCATGTCCCTGGCATCGGCGACGGCCACTGGGACGTTTGTTCAGGACTATCATTTCGGCACCAACGCGCTGCACGAAATCAACATCGCCACCGATGGGGACATGCTGCCCTATGACGGCTTCGTTGCGGCGGTCGACGCTCTGGACCTGACGCATCTGCGGTATCCCGGCGGCCATGCCGAGAACACGATCGACATCACCCGCCTGGACAACGGCCAGCTGCGGGCAGAGGTGCGGGCCTTCATGGACTGGGTGGTTGCCAACAGCTCGCCCGGCCACATGATCCAGGTCACCTTCGTGCTGCCGACCAAGGTGGACATCCCCGCCGCGCAGATCGAGGCCTTCGTCTACCTCCTGCTGGAGGAATACGGCGACCATGTCTCGGGCCTGGAGATCGGCAACGAATATTCCATCGGCAAGCGTGTCGACGGCTTTGACCGCAGCACCCACCCGGAGGACAACCCAGACAGCGATTTCGTCTCGTCCATGAACGAGACCGAATACGGAATCGCCGCGAACCGGGTCATCAATGCAGCTCAGGATGCCATAGACCGGCTGCAACGCGATCACCCCGAGCTGGGCCACGACCCGGCGATCCTGATCCAGCTGGGCGACATCAGCGGCGCAGGCAGCGCCTACAAGGGCAACGGCAACTGGGACGAGGCGAACGAGGCGATCCTGTCCTGGCTGGACCAGCGCGCGCTGGACGCGATCGACGGTGCCGTCGCGCATTACTACTACAACATCCAGCATGATGACTCGGTTGTCTTCGAGGACAGCAACCAGACGGGCCGCAGCATCGACCTGCGCATCGACAACTTCAACATGCACCTCGGCCGCGATGTGCCCGTCTACATCACCGAATGGAACGTCCTGAATTCCAACGCGAACCAGCAGGGCATGGCCGCCGCCTCGACCCTGGTCGAGATGTTCGAGTTCATCGTTCAGACCGAAACCGCCGATGCTTTTATCTGGCCGCTGCAGCACCGCACCTCGAACACCATCGCCGGCAACCGCAGCGCCGATGACATGGACCTTTCCGCCGGCGGCGGCGCCTTCCGGATGATGGCCGACAGCCTGCGCCCGGAAACCAGCGCGGAAACGGGCCATGTCGAACGCTTTGAAAGCATCGAGACTGAATGGAACGGCAGCAGCGGCGAGGTCGAGATCAACTATTACGCCAGCCCCTACCACGACGTGATCTATGTCTCTCTGCGCGATCTCGATCCCGGGACGGTCACGCTGGACCTTGCGCCTTTCCTCGACGAGGCCACGGGCGTGACGGTGACGCGGCTGACGATGGATCCCGCCTCTTCGGACGGGCTGAGCGACCTCGCGGACGAGAACGGGCTCAACCGGATCGGGCGCCGATACATCGACGCCGATGAACTGGCGATCCTGTCGCAACTGGCCTTCTTCGACGAGACCAACAAGAACCATGTTCAGGACCTGGGAGGCGGCCAGTACCGCACCTACCTTCCGACCGCGACAGGCATCGTGGCGCTGGTCGCCAATCCGCAGGGCATCTCGGACTACTACTTTGCCACAGAGGTCGATGTGGCACCGATGCTGGTGGATGTGACGGGCGATCACCTGAACAGGGGCAGCGTGGGACTGTCCATGCTGCCCTACGACGTGGTCCAGATCGTGATCGAAAAGAAATGGGTCCAGGAAGGCAGTGCCGCGGGCGACCGGCTGACCGGCGGCCTCGGCCAGGATGTCGTCCTGGGACGCGAGGGCAATGACACGATCACGACCGGCGAGGGGGACGATACGGTCAAGGGCGGTTTCGGGGACGACCACCTGGATGCCGGGTCGGGGGCCGATTACATCGTCGCGGGCAGTGGCAATGACACCGTGCTTGGCGGCGCCGGGGACGATCTGATCGTCGCCGGCACCGGCACCAAGATCATCCAGGGCGGCGCGGGCAAGGACACGGTGCGGCTGGACGGAGCCAGCGGCAGCTATTCGGCCAGTTTCAGCAACGGGGTCCTGCGGCTGGTCAGCGCCGATGCCGATGTCCGGCTGCAAGGGGTCGAGGTGCTGGACTTCGACAACCGGACCGTGTCCGTCACAGACTACCTCAACGAGATCGGCGGCGCGCCCACCGGCCTCTACGGCACCGCGAACGACGACCAGCTGACCGGCACATCCGACAGCGAGATCATCAGCGGCGGCGATGGCAGCGACATCCTGCTGGGTCAGGGCGGACAGGACACGCTGATCGGGGGCGCGGGCGACGACCTGCTGATCGCCGAGGGGCGCGGGCTCTACGGGACAGAGATGTCGGAACAGGTCTTTCGCATCTACAACGCGGTCTTTGGCCGTGAACCGGACGTGAACGGGCACCAGTACTGGGTGACACAGCTTGCCTCCTCGGCCATGAGCCACGCAGAGGTGTCGGGACATTTCATGTCCTCGCCCGAGTTCCAGCGGACCTATGGCACCACCACGGACGCCGAATTCGTCACCCTGCTGTACCAGAACGTGCTGTCCCGGGCGCCGGATGCCGCCGGGATGGCCGCATGGCTGGACTATCTCGACGGAGGCATGTCGCGCCAGATGGTGGTCCGGCATTTCGCCGAAAGCCCCGAGAACCGGGCAGGCACCCAGGATGCGCAGGCCGCTTTCGATGGCCGGTGGGATGCGTCCAACTGGTCGGATGACCTGTTCCGCCTCTACCAGGCCATGCTGAACACGGACCCCGACGCCGCGACGTTCCAGGACTGGATGCAGGCGCTGACAGGGGGGGCGACGATGCAGGATGCGGTGGCCGGTCTCATGGCCCTGCCCGCCTACCAGTCCGGCCTTGGGGCCGTGGGCGATGCCCAGTTCGTCACCCAGCTGTACCGCAACCTCCTCGATCGCAGCCCCAACGGCGCCGAACTGGCCAGCTGGACGGCGGCGCTGGAGGGCGGGCTTGCCCGGTCGGAGGTGATCCTCGACCTTGTCGGCAGCCCCGCCGCGATCACGGCCAACGACGCGGCGGTGCACGCCTACATGCTGAGCCTCGGCCCCGACGATATGCTGGAGGCGGGAACCGGCGACAACATCCTGTCGGGCGGGCTATACAGCGATACCTTCGTCTTTGACCGTAGCGACGATGGCACCCATCTTGTCACCGACCTGGAACCCTGGGATCGGGTGGACCTGTCCGACTTCGGCTATGCCGATGCGGATGCGGCCCTGGCCCGGATGAGCCAGCAGGGCGATGACGTCATCTTTCAGGACCAGGGCGTGACCGTGGTCTTCAACGACCAGCAACTGGGCCAGATCACCAGTGACATGATCTTTTACGCCTGACCGCCTGCCACCCCCTGTCCCCGCCCCGACAGGGGCCGCGACGCTTGACTCTCCTGCCGATCCTCGCCAATCCCGATCAAAACGCTCGGCCGGGTGAAAGACCCGCGCCCAGAGGAGGCAGCCATGCAGCAACGGCACCGCACAGTGACCGAGCGGCTACTATACGCCGTCGCAATCCTGATCGCGGCGTTCTGCGCCCTGCCCCATCTTGGTGTCCTGCTGGCCGCGGTCTCTGCCGAAAGCGATACGCTGGCCCATCTCGCGCAAACCGTGCTGGGCCGCTACACCGCGACCACGCTGATCCTGCTGGCGCTTGTCTCTGTCGGGACGCTGCTGATCGGCACCGGGGCGGCCTGGCTGGTGGTCATGACCGAATTCACCGGACGCCGCATCCTCGAGGTGGCGCTGGTGCTGCCACTCGCCTTTCCGGCCTATGTCATCGCCTATGCCTACACGCATCTGCTGGACCATCCCGGCATCGTGCAGGCCACCCTGCGCGACATCACCGGCTGGGGGCCGCGCGACTACTGGTTCCCGGAAATCCGGTCGACCGGCGGCGCGGCGGCGATGCTGATGCTGGTGCTTTACCCCTACGTCTACCTGCTGGCCCGTGCCGCCTTCATCAGCCAGAGCGCAACCACGGTCTTTGCCGCCCGTTCCCTGGGCCGGACGCCGCTGGGGGCCTTCTTTTCCGTGACACTGCCGATGGCGCGTCCCGCCATTGCCGCAGGTGTCCTTTTGGCCGCGATGGAGACCATCGCAGACTATGGCACCGTGTCCTATTTCGGGGTTCAGACCTTTGCGACCGGGATCTACACCAGCTGGTTTTCCCTGGCCGACCGGGCCGGCGCCGCGCAGCTGGCCCTGGGGCTGCTGGCCTTTGCCCTGCTGCTGGCGGTGCTGGAACGCAAGAGCCGGGGGCAGGCGCGCTACCATTCGGGACGGCGCAGAGAGCCGGTGCCGCGTGCCCCCCTCAAGGGCGGGCTGAACGCCGCCGCGCTGGTGGCTTGCAGCCTGCCGGTGCTGCTGGGCGCGCTGATCCCGGCACTGGCCCTGCTGACGATGGCGATCGGATCGGAACAGGACATCCTCAGCCGCCGCTACATCCGGTTCATCGAGAACTCGCTGACCCTGGCCACCGTCGCCGCGATTGTCACCGTCGGGGCCGCGGTGATCCTGGGCAGCATCAGCCGTATCCTGCCCGGCCGGCTCACCGGCATCGCACTTTATGTCGGGCGGCTGGGCTATGCCGTGCCCGGCGGGGTGATCGCCGTTGGCCTGCTGGTGCCCTTCGCCGCCTTCGACAACGCGCTGGACAGCTGGATGCGGGACACCTTCGACATCTCCACCGGCCTTTTGTTCACCGGCTCCATCTGGGTCCTGGTGGGCGCCTACATGATCCGTTTCCTGGCTGCCGCCATCGGCGCCTACGAGGGCGGGATTTCCACCGTCAGCCCCAACATGGACGCCGCCGCGCGGGTGCTTGGCCAGAACGCCGTCGGCACCGTGCGCCGCATCCACATGCCACTGCTGAGGCCCAGCCTGCTGACCGCCGGTTTGATCGTCTTTGTCGACGTGATGAAGGAACTGCCCGCGACTCTGATCATGCGCCCATTCAACTATGACACGCTGGCGGTACAGGCGCACCGGCTGGCCGCCGACGAAAGGCTGGAAGGCGCCGCCGTGCCCAGCCTCGTGATCGCCGTTCTGGGCCTCTTGCCGGTCGTCCTGCTGATCCATCGGATGCGCAAGGAAGACTAGCCCTCGGGCATTCCCGCCTCCCGCATGACGTCCAGCCAGCGCTCCGCGGTGCCCTCGGGTTTCCAGTTGGGGGCGATCCGCGTCACCTCGACCTTCAGCGTGTGACCCGGTTCAACCGCAAGAAAGCGCGCCATCGCGTCGCGCGCCTCATCGGTCCTGCCCAGGCAGATCAACAGGGCGGCGAGCGCCTTGTTCGACGGCGGCGGCGGCGAGGACATGCTCAGCATCGCCTCCAGCCCCGCCTCGCAGTCACCGCTTTGCCAATAGGACCAGCCCATCTGCCAGCGCAGCCAGTCCCCGTGCAGCGGGTCCACCCGCTTTGCCCGTTCCAGCGCCTCGATCCCCTCATCGGCCCGGCCCTCGTAGACCAGCGGGATGGACATGGCGATCAGCACCAGCGAATCCGATGGATTGAGCTCTGCCGCGCGCTTGTAGTGCTCGATGGCCTCGACATGATGACCGCGCCGGGACAGCACCCGCGCAAGCGTGTAGTGGGACATGTAGTTCCGGGGGTTCTTGCGCATGGCGATTTCCGCCAGCTCCTCGGCTTCGTCCAGAACGTCGTCCATCGGCGTCATCCAGCCCATGTGGCTGGCCGTGCCCAGCATCAGCGACGTGCCGATATAGCCCCATTCGGACTCCGGTTCCTCGCGGATCGAGGTGCGCTCCAATGCAATCGCCTGCTCCCAGTGCTCGCGGCTGAGCTGGCTCATCAGCTTGCGTGCCTGCATCCCCCGCAACAGCGAATCCACGCCGCCCGCACCGGTCCGGTCGGGCAGGTCGATCATCACCGTTTCACCGACAACAGAGGCCACATGGCGCACGATCTCGTTCTGAACCACGAAGAGGTCGTCAAGGTCACGCTCGTACTGGTCCGACAGGATATGCGCGCCTGTGCCCGTCTCGATCAACTGGATGGTGACCCGCAACCGCTGTCCGTCGTATTGCTGGCTGCCTTCCAGAACATAGCCCGCGCCCAGCACCCGCCCGATCTCGCGCACGTCGGTCGGCGTCTCGCGGAACTGGAAACTGGAATTGCGCGCGACCACCCTGAACTGCGGAAAGCGCGCCAGCTCGGTGATGATGCCCTCGACCAGCGCGTCGCTCAGGTAGCCCTGCAGCGGCTCGGGACTCAGGTCCTCCAGTGGCAGGACGGCCAGAACCGGCGCCCGCGCGTGGCTGTTGTCCTCGGGGTAGAAGGCCATGCCCAGGACACCGGCACACAGCAAAACAACCGCCAGCAACAGCGGCAGGATGCGTTTCGGCGTGTCGGTCGGGGTCACGGCGGTACTGGGCGGGACAAAGCGATAACCCTTGCGCGGGACGGTCTGGATCACCTTGCGATCGGTATCGCCCAGCGCGCCGCGGATCTCGGCAATACATTGCACGAGGCTGTCCGTCCCAACGGTCCGCCCCTCCCAGACCTGCTCGGCAAATTCCGCCTTTTCGATGGTCCGATTGGGCGACATGGCCAGCAGGCGCAGAACCTCGCGTGTTTGCGGGCGCAGATCCACAAGAGCGCCGTTTGGCGTCCGCAGCGCCCCGTCCGTACCGTCCAGGGTGCAGTCCGTCGTTTCGAATTCGTAAATTTTCACCGGTTTTCGTTCGGTAATTCGATCACTTGGCTGGCTAAATCTTACCCTACGTCAATTCGGCTCGTTTCGCAAAACAAGGGCGCGCCGCCACATGATTTGGAGGAAGAGATGAGATTACCGTTCTTTGCAGCCGCCGTCGCGGCCCTGGCCTGTCCCGCCCTGGCCCATGACCCGATCGAATGGAACGGATCGACAGTGCACGTCCTGCTCGACAAGGAAATGACAGGTGGCGACATGGGCATGTTCACCACGCATTTCGTCGGCCCCGGCGGTCCGCCGCGCCATATCCACGACGACGCCGGAGAGGCGTTCTACGTTCTCGAAGGCGAGGCACAGTTCCTTGCCGACGGCGACGTGATGCTGGTCAAGGCCGGCGAGGCCGCCTTTGTCCAGAAGGGGGTCGATCACACCTTCCGCCTGACCGGCGAAGAAGGTGGCAAGATCCTGGTGATCGTTGCACCCGGCGGGTTTGAAGGCTTTTTCGAAGCGACGAAACACCTGAAACTGCCCGACGACATGGATGAGTTGAACCGCATCTCAGAGGAGTTCGGCCAGATCTTCACCGGCCCACCCCTGGAATAGGCGGGCGCGCGAAAAAAAGGCGGGGTCTCCCCCGCCTTTTCCACTCGGTACACTGGCTGAAATTACTTCCAGCCAACCTCGTTAAAGATTTTCTGGGCGGTGGGGATCTGCTTGGCCACGGCCGAGAGGTTCACGTCATCGGGCTTGAAGAAACCCAGTTCGGCCACGGAGGGGCTGAGGCCCACGCCCGGGACGGCCGGGTATTCGTCGTTGCCCGCCGAGAAATATTTCTGTGCCTGGTCGCTGGCCAGGTACTCGAGGAACTTGATCGCGTTCTCTTTGTTGGGCGCATGCGCGGCCACGCCGCCACCCGACAGGTTCATGTGGGCACCGGTGCCATCCTGGTTCGGGAAAACCCAGCCGATCATGTCACGGCTGTCGCTGAGGCCGTCGACCTCGGTCCGGATCGCGCGTGCAAAATAGTAGGTGTTCGACAGAACCACGTCGCATTCGCCCGAGACGATGCCGCGCAGCTGGTCGGTGTCGCCCCCTTGCGGATCACGCGCGAAATTCGCCACGACACCGGCGGCCCAGTCACGCGCGGCCTCTTCTCCCATGTGCTCGACCAGCGCGGCCAGCAGCGTCTGCATGTAGGCGTTGGTGCCCGAGCGGATGCAGACCTGGCCCTTGTACTTGGGATCGGCGAGATCCTGGTAGGTGGCCGGCGGCTCTGTCACGTCCTGCTTGTCATAGAAGATGATGCGCGAACGCTGCGAAAAGCCGAACCATTCGTTTTCCGCATCCTGCAGGTAGCCGGGCACGCGTGCTTCCAGCACGGCGCTTTCGATCGGCTGCAGGACACCGGCGTCCTTGGCCCGTTCCAGGCGCGAGGTATCGACCGTCAGCAGGATATCGGCGGGCGAGTTGCGGCCCTCGGCCTGCATTCGCGCGATCAGCTCGTCGGCATTGCCCTCGATGCGGTTGATGGTGATGCCGGTGGCATCCTCGAAGTCCGAATACAGGCGCTCGTCGGTGTCGTAGTGGCGCGACGAGTAGATGTTCACCTCGCCTTGAGCGATGCCCGCCGTCGGGGTCAGCCCGGCCAGGGCAACAAGCGCTGCGGCGCCGAGTCCAGTCTTGAGGGTCATACGTTTCTCCCTTGAATTAAATCCTTACTCTTTTAGTCAATTACAGGTTCCAGCTGCGGATGCAAGCGGTCTCGGCGGATTTCGGCACTGGCGAGAGTCCCCATGCCCCAAGCCGAAGGCGCGACCCCGGATCACATATAAACATTCGCATTCAAATGCTTGACCAACTCGGATACAAAAAAGACGTGCAGGACAGGGAATTCAGTGACATGGCCGAAATCGTCATCATGGAGGACGATGCGCATTTTGCAGACCTCGTCGGGCAAAGCTTGACCGAGGCCGGGCATAGCGTGACCATCGCCCCCTCCGGCGAGGCCGCGCTCGAGATCGTCATGAACCGCCGAATCGACCTGGTCATCGTCGACATCCTGATCATGGTGGATGGCGCCCTGTCGCCGGACGGCGGGTTGCTGTTCCTGACCCGGCTGCGCCAGCAATCGCCGTCGCGCCCCTTCAAGACGCCAAGGGACATTCCCGCGATCGCCATGTCCGGCGCCGTGAACAACTACTGGACCAAGGACCTGCTGAACACGGCGCAGAGCTTTGGCGCGACAGAGATCCTGGCCAAGCCCTTTCCCCCGGCGCACCTGCTGGAGCTTGTCGCCCGGCTGACCGCCGACCAAGGGCCGCCGGTCAGGCCCTCTGCAAGGTGATCGTCAGGCCAGCCAGTTCAGCGCCCTTCAGGAAATAGGGCGCCACCCGCAGTTCCTGCACGACCCCGTCGAAATCAAAGGTCTCGCTGCGCGTCTTTTGCAGGGTCAGCACCTCGTTGCAGATCTCGACCAGCCGGGGAAAACCGTCGACCGGCAGGTTCACTTGGCTGATGTGACCGATATGGGTTCCGTGTTCCGTCAGGGCGAACAGCTGGATCGCGTTGCGCGAGGCGCTCTTGATGTTCAGGCGCGTGTCCAGCACCAAAAGGGGCATCGGCAGCGCAGCCTGGATCGCGGCCTGTTCGGCCACGAGACGGTTGAGCTCCTCTGAATTGATCAGCAGTTCCTCGTTGACCGTGATCAGTTCCTCGTTGGTGGATTGCAGCTCTTCGTTCGAGGTTTCCAACTCTTCGTTGGTCGACTGCAGTTCTTCGTTGGTCGATTGCAGTTCCTCGTTCGTGGACTGCAGTTCCTCGTTAGAGGTCTGCAGTTCCTCCATCGTGATCTGCAGCGCCTCGCGCGCGTCTGCCAGCTCCCGCTCGATATAGGCCAGGTAGTCCGAGGCCTCGCGATCCGCCTGGTTCGGCAGCACCGTCTCTTCGACGAAATCCGTCTCGATCGAGACCAGCACCAGCCGCCCCTGCGTCACCGGACGGTCCGCCTTGATCGGATACCCGCGCAGGCGGACCCGGTTGAAGCCACGGCCCGGCATCTCTCGCCAGACGCCGTTGCGCGGCTTGCCGTGCTTCAGGCAAAGCGGGATCAGGCTGGACGCCTCCGAGGCGATCTCGGACTTCAGCATCCGGGTGGTCAGCCGCCCGCGCACGTCGTCGGTCACGGTGGTAAAGGGGCTGATGTCGCCAAAGATGCGCAACAGGTCCTTCTGTTCGTTGGCCAGGAACCCAATCGGCGCGACAGATGCCGCGATGGTGCCGAAGACCTCGTTGTCCTCCAGTGGCTTGGGGACGACATGCGACCTGTCACCGCCCTTGCCGGTGTCAGCCCTGATCGCCATTCCGAACCGTTCCAGCGGCTTTCGGTCCAGCGTTCCGCCCCGGCGCTTGCGGAACAGGCGAATGCCCTCGCCGACCCGTTCGAAATAGGGTTCCAGCGCGCCGATATGTTCGGAGGTTCCGATGAACATCAGCCCGCCCGGACGCATCGAATACAGCAGGCGGGACATCACCTTTTCCTGCAGGGTTGTGTTGAAATAGATCAGCGTGTTGCGAAAGCTGACAAGGTCGATGTCGCTGAACGGCGGGTCCTGAAAGACGTTGTGCTGCGAGAAGAGGATCAGGTTGCGCACTTCCTGCCGCACCCGAAGGACACCGTCATGCTGGGTGAAGTAGGCCTCGGTCATGGATTGCGGCATGTCGGCCGCGGCGCTGATCGGGTAGGCACCGGCGCGCCCGCGGGCCAGCGCCTGCGTATCCAGGTCCGTCGCGATGACCTGAAAGGCGCGGGCCTCGTCGCGCTTGGGGAACCCCAGCAGGTCACACAGGATGAAGGCGATGGAATAGGCCTCTTCGCCCGTCGCGCAGCCGGGGACCCAGATGCGGATCGGCCTGCGATCCGTCTGTTCGACATAGGCCCGCAAGGCATCGGCCAGCGCGTCGAACTGATCGCGGTCCCGAAAGAACCGGGTGACTGAAATCAGCAGGTCGCGATACAGCGAATCCAGCTCCTCGGGATTGTCGCGACAAAACTGTACGTATGCTCCGTAATCCTCGAAGCCGCGCGCGATCATGCGCCGCTGAATGCGCCGGCCCACGGTCTTTTCCTTGTAGTTGCGGAAATTCACCCGGGTGCGCACCTGCAACAGGTGATAAAGATCATCGAATTCCGTGGGCTGTTCCATCTGCGCCTGCAGCCCCGACAGGTCGCGCGGGCGGCGCAGGATGGCATCCAGCTGATCGCCGATCTCGCCGGGGGACAGGATCAGGTCCACGCAGCCTGTCTCGATCGCCGAATTGGGCATCGTGTCATAGCGGGACGAGGCCGCGTCCTGGGCGATGGTGATACCGCCCGCCTCGCGGATCGCCTGTACGCCATAGCTCCCGTCGCTGCCCGTGCCGGACAGGACAATCCCGACGCTCCTCTCTCCGTAATGCTCTGCAATCGAAGAAAAAAGTCGGTCCGCCGAGGGTTTCGGCTCTGCCGCGCGGCCAGAGGGCGGTCGCAGGTGGACGGCGCCGTTCTCGACCACCAGGTCGAACTTGGGAATCGGAACGTAGATCGTGTCCGGCTCCAGCGGCATCGACTGGTCGACCGCCTTCACCGACAGCCGGATCTCGCGCGACAGCAGGGTCGGCAGGACGCTTTCGTGGTGGGGGGACAGGTGCTGGGCCAGGACATAGGCACAGCCCGCGTCCGCCGGCAGATGCTGGGCAAGCAGGGACATGGCTTCGAAGCCGCCTGCCGAGGCGGCAATGCCAACAACCGTTTCAACATCCCTGGAAATGCTCATGACTCGATCCGAAATAGGCCGGGCTTGTGGCACCAGGGCTTCAGCGGCGCCTTCCTTTACCCATAGTTAACCAAATCTGGGGTTAAACGCTTTACAAGAGGTGAACAAGGAACCCCCTAGGTGCAATTGCAGGAGCTGTGCGTGCCCGAAGCAACATCGTCGCCGAGCACGATCGAAGCCTGGCTCAGCAAGTCCGCCCACGGGCAGGACTGGTGCGTCGTGAACGTCCGGTTGCGGCACCACGACCATAGTCAACGCTTGCTGCTCGACGATCCGCGCCCGCTTGCGGATGTCTTCGCGCCCGAACTTGCCAGGATCCTCGACGCCGAACTTGCCGCGATCAAGGACACCGCGGTCAACAGCCGGTCCGGCTTCAAACTGGAGCTGCCTCAGCTGACACTGCATGGCCTGCGCATCCTGACCCGGATCGACCCGACCGGCAGCGGAACCGCCAGCGTGCGTTTTGTCCGTGCCGAAGGGGATCTCTGTCACGTCCTTGGGCCGGGACTGCGCTGCGAACACGAGACCCCGCCAAACATTGACGACATCGCCCTGCCGGTGCTGTGCGACCTGCTGTACCCGGCGCTCGAGATCTTCGACCACATCCTGGAAAACGGCCTGACAGAGGCGGACTCCCGCGTTCTGGCTGCCCGCATCAAGACCATGCGCGCCAAGCGGGACGAACTGTCGGACTACATCGGCCTGCTGTCCCGTTTCATCGAGAGCGCCCCGCAAAGGCGCGCCGCCATCGGCCAACAGCAAAGGCCACTCTCGCTCAGCGCGCCCGGCACGATTCCCAGCCGGGACATCCGCTGGGACTCCTCGGGCCGGTCGGTGCGGGGCGAACATGGGGCCATCCTGCACGGCCACCACGACGCGCCAAAGGGCTGACCGGGGCGGTCAGCTGCCAGTGGCACGGTCGCTCAGCACCCAGCTGTCCGGGCTTTCCCCGGCCAGACGCCGCATGGTGTCGCCGACCTCGGTCCAGCCACGTTCGGCCGCCGTTTGCATCGGCCCGCCGCGCCAGCGCGGAAAGGCGTAGCCGTGGATCTGCACCATGTCGACGGCAGCGTCACTCTCGGCGATACCCTCTTCGACGATGCGCGCGCCCTCGTTGGCCAGCACGGACAGGATACGCGTCACGATCTCTTCGCGGTCAAAACCACGGCGTGTGATCCCCTGGGCCTGCGCATAGTCCAGGATCACCGTCTCGACCTCGGCCGAGGGACGTGGCTTGCGATCTCCTTCGACGTAGTCGTACCAGCCCTTTCCGCTGCGCTGGCCCAGCCGGTCCATCTCGCACAGCTGGTCGGCGATGGTCACGTAACGCTGCGCCGGGTCGCGCGTCGCCGCCTGCCGCTTGCGGTTGGCCCAGGCGATCTGCAGGCCGGTCAGATCCTGCAACTCGAACGGTCCCATCGGAAAGCCTATCTCGCGCGCGGCGGCGTCCACTTCCTGCGGCAGCGCGCCATCGGCCAGCATGTATTCCGCCGCGCGCCGGTATTCCGCCAACATCCGGTTCCCGATGAACCCGTCGCAGATCCCCGCCAGGACCGAGACCTTGCGCAGCCGCTTGCCAAAGGCAAACCCCGTCGCCAGCACCTCGGCCGAGGTTTCGGGCAGCGCCACGATCTCCAGCAGTTTCATCACATGCGCGGGCGAAAAGAAGTGCAGCCCGATACAGCGCGCGGGGTTCGGGATGCCCTCGAAAATCTCGCGCGGGTCGATGTAGGAGGTGTTGGTGCCAAGGATCGCCTCCGGCGAGACCACCTCGGCCAGTTGCCGGAACACCGCGCGCTTGACCTCGAGATCCTCGAACACCGCTTCGACCGCCAGGTCGACACCCGCCGCATCGGCGTAGTCCGCCGTCGCGGTGAACCGTGCCTTCTGCTCTGCCGCCTTGGCCTCGCTCAGCTTGCCGCGTTTCACGGCACCGTCGATCAGCCCGGCCACGCGGTCCCGGGCGCTTGCCGCCGCATCGGCGTCACGCTCGATCAGCACAACCTCAAGCCCACCGCCCAGGCTCGCCGTGGCGATGCCCGCGCCCATCAGCCCGCCGCCAACAACCGCGATGCGCTGCAAGTCGCGCGGCGCGGCGCCCGCTGCCGCCTTGGGGCGGGCCACCTCGCGTTCGGCGAAAAAGGCATGCCGCAGGGCGCGGCTCTCGGCGCTCTGGCGCAACTCCAGGTGCAGGGCGCGTTCCTTGGGCTGGCCTTCGGAGAAGGGCAGATAGGCCCATTGCAGCGCGTCGATGTTCAACAGCGGCGACATCTGCCCGCGCGCGCGTTTCATCACCGCCTCGCGCTTGACCTCCAGCGCGTCGACCGCCAGCGGCTCTGTCACCCGTTCCGACACTTTGGAGGGCCGCTCCGGCAGAGCCGCCACAAACTCCCGCGCCGCCGCCTGCAAGTCCCCTTCGAACACAAGATCAAGCCCGCCCAGCGCCTTGAGCGTCGCGGCATCCAGCATCTGCCCCGAGGCCGCCATGTCGATGGAGGCCTCCATCCCGATCAGTCGCGGCGCGCGCTGCGTACCGCCGGCGCCGGGGATCAGCCCCACGTTGACCTCTGGCAGACCGAACCGGGTTCCCGCCTGCGCAAGCCGCCAGGCGCAGGCCATCGCGATCTCGAACCCGCCGCCCAGCACCGTGCCGTGCAGGACCGCGACAAAGGGCGTTTCACTGTCCTCGATCATCTGCACAACATCGGGCAGATGCGGTTCCACGGGCGGCGCGTCGAACTCCGACATATCCCCGCCGGCGACAAAGGTCCGCCCCGCGCCGGTCAAGATTGCGACACGCGCGCCCTGTACCGCGTTCACGGCCTCGGCCAGACCCTTGCGCACCGCCGTGCTGGTGGCGTTGACGGGCGGATTGTCGATGGTCACCCAGGCCAGATCGCCTTCGCGGGTGACGGTAACGGGGCTGTCGGTAGTCATGGTCAAGGCTCCTCTCCTCGCCCCTGCCACGGGCGTCCTGCACCGGAGATAACCCAAACGCGCGGTCGGTTAAAGGATTTTAGGCAGCATACTGCGTAATAGCCTCGGCAATCGCCTTGCGGGTCTTTTCCGTGGCCTCCTCCTTGACCGGGCCAAAGCCGCGGATTTCCATGACAAGCCCAGCGATCCGCGCCGCCTCCTCGCGGTTGTCCGACGTCAGCCCGTTGACCAGCCGATCCAGCAGAGCGCGGTATTCCCCGATCAGCGCCCGTTCCATCCGCCGCTCCCCGGTGCGCCCAAAGGGGTCGAACACCGTGCCCCGCAGCCGCTTCATCCGCGCAAGCTGGCGAAAGGCCACCTGCACCCAGGGGCCAAAGCTGCGTTTCAGAGGCCGCCCGCGCGCATCCGTGCCCGAGGACAGAATTGGCGGCGCAAGGTGGTGGCGCACGGTGAACTCGCCTTCGAAACGGTCCTTCAACCCGTCCAGGAAACCTGTCTGCGCGTGCAGCCGCGCGACCTCGTATTCGTCCTTGTAGGACATCAGCTTGAACAGGCCCTTGGCCGCCGCCTCGGACAGGGCGCCCGGCGCGCCCGCCACGCGGGTCTCGGCCTCGATCACCTTTTGCAGGTCATCGCGATAGCGCCGCGCCCAGCGCCGGCTCTGGTAGTCACCCAGGAAATCCGCCCGCCGGTCGATCATCTGCTCCAGCGTCTGCACGGGCCGCGCCTCGATCCCGGCGATCCGCTCGACGCCCTCGTGATCGGTCACGGCAACCCGTCCCCAGGCAAAGGCCTGTTTGTTCAGCTCCGGCTTGACCCCGTTCAGCTCGATCGCCCGCATCAGCGCCGCCTCGGTGAGGGGCACCAGCCCCGCCTGCCAGGCCGCGCCCAGCATCAGGACGTTGGCAAAGACCGTGTCGCCCAGCAGCGCCTCTGACAGGGCATTGGCATCCAGCGATTGCAGCGCCTTGCCATCCACCGCCCCGGAAATCCGCGCCAGCCGGTCGCCCGCCTTCAGGTCCGCATCGCGGTTGCGCGTGAAATCCCCGGTCGGCATCAGGGCCGTGTTCACCACCGCCCGCGTATGCCCCGCCCGGTAGGTCATCGAGGCCTTGGGCGAAGAGCTTACCACCAGGTCACAGCCGATCAGCGCATCCGCCGAGGACGGCTCGATCCGCGCCTGGTTCACGTCTTCGGGGCGCGAAGACATCCGCAGGTAGCTGAGCACCGGCCCGAATTTCTGCGCGAACCCCATGAAGTCCAGCACGCTGGCGCCCCGCCCTTCGAGGTTCGCCGCCATCGCGATCAACTGGCCCACGGTCACGACCCCCGTCCCGCCAACGCCGGTGACAAGAATATCCCAGGGCGTGTCCAGCGACGGCACGATCGGCGCCGGCAACCCGGCCACCATCTCGTTCAACTGCGCTTCGGACACGCCGCGCCCCTTCTTCAGCGTCGCCCCCTCGACGGTCACGAAGCTGGGGCAGAAGCCGTTGAGGCAGGTGAAATCCTTGTTGCAGGAGTTCAGGTTGATCTGCCGCTTGCGGCCAAATTCCGTCTCCAGCGGCTCGACGCTCAGGCAATTCGATTCCACCCCGCAATCGCCGCAGCCCTCGCA
The DNA here is from genome assembly GCF_900101505.1 of Antarctobacter albus. Taxonomy (GTDB): domain Bacteria; phylum Pseudomonadota; class Alphaproteobacteria; order Rhodobacterales; family Rhodobacteraceae; genus Antarctobacter; species Antarctobacter albus. Next base: position 40,599 of record NZ_FMZI01000007.1, on the reverse strand, counting down.
GACCAGCGGGTTGATGACGGCGAACCGCTTGGGGTCCTCCATCTTGCCGCGCTTGCGCAGGCGGCGTTTCTCTGTCGCGCAGGTCTGCTGGTAGATCAGCACCGTGGTCCCGGGAATCTCGCGCAATTCGCGCTGCACCCGGTCCATCTCGCGCCGATGCTCGATCTCGACCCCCGCCGGGAAGTCGCCCTTGCGGAAATTCTCAGGCTGGTCCGAAACGACGACCACCCGTTTCGCCCCCTCGGCCAGCACCGTCTGCGCAATCGCCTGCACGGAAATCGGCCCGTCCACCACCTGCCCGCCGGTCATGGCCACGGCATCGTTGAACAGGATCTTGAAGGTGATGTTGGTCCCCGCCGCAATCGCCTGCCGCACCGCCAGCGAGCCCGAGTGATAGTACGTCCCCTCGCCGAGGTTCTGAAACACATGCCGGTTGCCGTTGAACTTCGACCGCGCGACCCAGTTGACGCCCTCGCCCCCCATCTGGATAAGCGAGGTCGTGTTGCGGTCCATCCAGCTTGCCATGAAGTGACAGCCGATCCCCGCCAGCGCCTGGCTGCCCTCGGGCACTTTCGTGGACGTATTGTGCGGACAGCCCGAGCAGAAATAGGGCGTGCGGGCCGCCCCCGGCACCTCGATCAGGTTCGGGGGCGGCACCAGCGCCTCGGCACGTTCCGTGAGTGATGTGCCAAGATTCAGGTCCAGTCGTTTCGCGATGATCCGCGCCAGCATCACGGCGCCCAGTTCATGCGTCCAGGGGATCAGCCGGTCACCGTGCTCGTCGCGCTTGCCGACCATGCGTTCGGGCTTTTGCCCGGGGAAATCGTAGAAATATTCCTTGAGCTGGCTCTCGATGATCCCGCGCTTTTCCTCGATGACCAGCAGTTCCTGCTTTTCATGCGCAAAGCCCAGCGCGCCGCGATCCTCCAGCGGCCAGACCATGCCCACCTTGTAAAGGTCGATGCCCAGTTCGCGCGCCAGATCCTCATCGATCCCCAGCAGGCGCAGCGCCTCCAGGGTGTCCAAGTGCGCCTTGCCGGTGGTCACGATGCCGAACCGGGCCTCGTGCCCCCATTCCGCCCGGTCGATGGGATTGGCGCGGGCAAAGGCCAGCACGGCGTTTTTCTTGGCCTCCATCCGCTCTTCGATCTGCATCCCCGGCAGGTCGGGCCAGCGGTAATGCAGCCCGGTTTCGGGCGGCGTGTAGTCCGGTGCGACAAACGCCCGGTCGGCGGGCAATTCCACCGACATGCCCGATTCCACCGTCTCGGAAATCGCCTTGAAGCCGACCCACATGCCCGAGAACCGCGACAGCGCATAGCCCCATTCGCCAAATGGCAGGAACTCGGCCACGTTGGCCGGGTTCAGCGTCGGCATGAAGAAATTCATGAAGGCCACGTCCGACTGGTGCGGCATCGACGAAGAGACACAGCCGTGGTCATCCCCCGCCACCACCAGCACGCCACCATGCGGCGAAGATCCGTAGGCATTGCCGTGTTTCAGCGCATCTGCCGCCCGGTCCACCCCCGGCCCCTTGCCGTACCACAGGCCAAAGACCCCCTCGCAGGTCTTGTCCGGGTCGGTCTCCACCTGCTGCGTGCCGATCATCTGGGTCGCGCCCAGTTCCTCGTTGATCGCGGGCAGAAAGGTGATCCCGGCCTCTTCGACCAGCTTGGCATGGCCCGACACCTCGAGGTCGACCCCGCCCACCGGAGAGCCGCGATAGCCCGAGATATAGCCCCGCGTGTCCAGCCCCCGCGCCCGGTCGCGCCGCGCCTGGTCCAGCGCGATCCGCAGGATCGCCTGCGTCCCGGTCAGGAACACCCGGCCCTCGGTGCGGGTATAACGGTCTTCCAATGCGTAATCGGTCAGAATCGGCGTCTGGTCCGTCATGGCATCCTCCCTGTCGCGGATCGGGGGATTTTTACCTGTTCTGCTGAAAAAGACCTTCCAATCTCTCAGTCTTGGGTCACATCTTGCAGTGAACCATTCACTCTCAGGCCAAAAAGCGAACGAAATGCCTCAACTCTCGGATCTCGACCGTCGCATCCTGGCCGTCCTGCAAAAGGACGCTTCGGGCAGCATGCAGGAGCTCGCACAGGCGGTGAACAGCTCTCCGGCGACCTGCTGGCGCCGCCTGCGCGCGCTGGAGGATCGCGGCGTGATCGGCCCGCCGGTGCGCCACGTCGACCCCGCCGCCGTGGGGCGCGGCATGGATGCCTTCGTGCAGGTGCGCATGAAATCCCAGGACGCCGCCGCCCGCGCCGAATTCCAGCGCGCGATGGAGGCGGAACCGGCCATCACCGAGGTCTACTCGATCTCCGGCGAATGGGATTACCTGCTGCACCTCGTGGTGCGCGACATCGCGGACCTAGAATCGATCCTGATGCGCCGGGTTCTGGAACATGAAAACGTCGCCGGCACAGCCACGATGTTTGTCCTGCGCCGGATCAAGCAGGGGACGGAGGTCCCCCTTTCCCCCTGAAACCCGTCGCCCCCGCAAGCGGACGCCGCATCGCAAGCGCCGCCCACCGGCCGCTCAGCCCGCCTCCGCCTCTGCCACGTTCCGCTTCACCGCCAGGAAGCTGTCCGGCGTCACGGAAATCGATGAGATCCCCGCCTGCACCAGCAGCCGCGCAAACCCCGGATCGTTCGAGGGCGCCTGACCGCACAGCCCGATCTTGCGCCCCGCCTTGCGCGCCTTGGCAATCACCGTCTCGATCATCCACAAGACCGCCGGATCCCGTTCCGAGAACAGCTCGGCCAGCGCCTCGGAATCCCGGTCGATGCCCAGCGTCAGCTGGGTCAGGTCGTTCGACCCGATGGAAAACCCGTCGAACCGTTCGGCGAACCGCTCGGCCTCGATCACGTTCGAGGGGATCTCGCACATGACGTAGACCTCCAGCCCCGCCTTGCCGCGTTCCAGCCCCTGGGCCGCCATGACCTCCAGCACCCGGTCCGCCTCGCCCACCGTGCGGCAAAAGGGGATCATGACCACCACGTTGTCAAAGCCCATCCCCTCGCGCAGGTGCCGGATCGCCCGGCATTCCAGCTCGAACCCGTCGCGATACCCTTCCGAGTAGTACCGAGAGGCGCCCCGGAACCCGATCATCGGGTTCTCTTCCTGCGGTTCAAAGGCCCGCCCGCCCAGCAGGTCGGCGTATTCGTTGGTCTTGAAATCGCTCATCCGTACGATGACCGGGCGCGGATGCCAGACCGCCGCGATCCGCGCCAATCCCCGCGCCAGCGTCTCGACGAAATAGGCGGTCCGGTCCGCATGGCCCCTGGTCAGCGCGTCGATCGCCGCCCGGTCTTCCTCGGACACCACCTGCTCGTAGCGGGTCAGTGCCAGCGGATGCACCCGGACCTCGTTCGAGACCACGAATTCCATCCGCGCCAGTCCGACCCCATCCGCCGGCAGCCGCCACCAGCGCGCCGCGGTCGAGGGGTTGGCGAGGTTCAGCATGACCTGCGTGCAGGTCTCAGGGACATGGGCCAAGTCCAGTTCCTCCACCGTCACCTCGGCCCGTCCGGCGTAGATCACCCCCTCCTCGCCCTCGGCGCAGGAGACCGTCACCTGCTGTTGATCGTGCAGGACATGGGTCGCATTGCCGGTGCCGACCACCGCCGGAACGCCCAGTTCCCGGCTGACGATGGCCGCATGAGAGGTGCGCCCGCCGTGATCCGTCACGATGGCGGCGGCCCGTTTCATCACCGGCACCCAGTCCGGGTCCGTGGTCGATGTCACCAGCACCGCCCCGTCGACGAAACGGTCGATGTCCGCCGCGCTCTCGATGATGATGACCTCGCCAGAGGACACCGCCCCGCCGACGCTGAGCCCGGTCAATAGCCGTTCGCCATGCGCGCCCAGGCTGTAGGTCTTCATCGCGCCCGCGCCCCGGCGCGACTGCACCGTCTCGGGCCGCGCCTGCACGATGTACAGCTGCCCGTCGATCCCGTCGCGCGCCCATTCCATGTCCATCGGACAGCCATAATGCGCCTCGATCTCGACCGCCGCCCGGGCCAGTTCCAGGATCTCGCCGTCGGACAGCACGAAACTCTCACGCTCCGCCTTCGAGGTCGGCACGTTGCGCGTTGCCGCGCCGTCTCCCGTGCCGTAGATCATCTTGATTTCTTTCGCGCCCAGCGCCTTGTGCGTGATCGGCACCAGTTCGGGCCGGGCCAGGAAGGGCTTGTAGACCTGGTATTCATCCGGGCTGACCGCGCCCTGCACCACGTTCTCGCCCAGCCCCCAGGCCGCGTTGATCAGCACCGTCCTGTCAAAGCCGCTTTCGGTGTCGATGGAAAACATAACCCCCGACCCGGCGATATCCGATCGCACCATCAACTGCACACCGATGGACAGCGCCACGTCGAGGTGATCGAACCCGTTGATCTCGCGGTAGGTGATCGCCCGGTCCGTGAACAGCGAGGCATAGCAGCGGCGGCAGGCCATCAGCAGCGCGCGCTCGCCCTCGACGTTCAGAAAGGTTTCCTGCTGGCCCGCGAAACTGGCGTCGGGCAGGTCCTCGGCCGTGGCCGAGGAGCGCACGGCGACAGAGGGATTTTCCCGCCCCGTGCGCCGCCCCAGCTCGCGGTAGGCACCAAGAATGTCAGCCTCGATCTGCGGCGGAAAGGCCCCTGTCGCCAGCGTCTCGCGGATCGCGCGGCCCGCCTGCGCCAATGTCTTGCGCCCCTCGCCCAGCGCCGCCAGTTCCTCCCGCAGCACCGCGCCGAACCCGTTGGCCGCGATGAAGGCACGATAGGCGGAGGAGGTGGTCGCAAACCCCGGCGGCACCCGGATGCGGCTGGCATCCAGCGATTGCACCATCTCGCCCAGCGAGGCGTTCTTGCCCCCCACCAGCGCCACGTCCCCGCGCCGAAGATGCTCGAACCAGATCAGGGTGCGCCTGTCGTCCGTGTCCATGTCAGCCATCGGGTCCTCCCTCCCCTCGGAATGACCGAAGGGTAGTAGAAACGCGCCCGGCTTCGTTGATTCAGGTCAACGCGCCGCCACCGTCAGCCCCCGCGCCCGCGACCGGCGGGCGTATTTCACCAGTTCCGGCACCAACAGCAGCGGCAGCGCCAGCGCCCCCAGCAGGCCCAGCTGCTCCCAGCTCAGCGGCACGGTGTGCAGCAGGTGTTGCAGCGGCGGCCAGTAGATCGCCGCCACCTGCATCGCCATCGTCACCGCAAAGGCCAGCAACAGGGGCCGGTTCGACAGGTAGCCGATCCCCGACATCGGCAGGCGGAACGATCGGAAGGCAAAGACGCTGGCCTTTTCAAAGACCACGATCCCCGCGAAGGCCATCGTCCGCGCCAGGTCCTCTCCCTGTCCCAGGTGGCCGTAGAACAGCCACAGGCTGACGCCCCCGGTATAGAGGCCGAAACAGGCGATCATCGCCAGCCCCGGCAGATCGAGGATCGGATGATCCGCGGGCACCGGCGGCTGGTCCATCTGGTCCGGCGCCGGTTTCTCCATGCCCAGCGCCACCGCCGTCACCCCGTCGGTGACAAGGTTCATCCACAGGATCTGCGTCGCCAGGAAGATCAGCGGCCCGCCCAGGAAGAGGTTGGCCACGATGGCCAGCACCTCGCCCGCGTTCGAGGACAGCAGGTAGCGGACGAACCGCTGGATGTTGGAAAACTGGCGGCGCCCCTCTTCGACGGCGCCGACGATGGTGGCGAAATTGTCGTCCAGCAGCACCAGGTCGCTGGCATCCTTGGCCACGTCCGTGCCGCGCTTGCCCATCGCGATGCCGATATCGGCCTGCCGCAGGGCGGGCGCGTCATTGACGCCGTCCCCGGTCATCGCAACCAGGTTGCCGCTTTGCTGCAAGGCCCCGACCAGCCGCATCTTGTGCGCCGGGGCCGTCCGGGCGAAATGCACGTCGCCCTTCAGCAGCTCGTGCAACTCATCCTCGGACAGGTGGTCAAGATCCTCGCCGGTCAGCATGCGATCCACCCGCAACCCGATCTCGCGCGCGATGGCGGCGCCTGTCGGGGCTGCATCCCCGGTGATCATGACCACGCGGATACCGGCACGGCGACACAGGGACACCGCCTGTTTCACCTCGGCGCGCGGCGGGTCGATCATGCCCACCAGTCCCAGGAAGATCAGACCTTCTTCCCCCGCCAGCGGGTCCTCGACAGGGCGCATCGCCAGCCCCAACAGCCGCCGCCCGTCCGAGGCCATCTCTGCCGCGACCGCCTCGATCCCGGCCCGGCGGTCGGCGGTCAGGGGCTCGACAGCGCCCCCATCCCCCTGCACCTGCGTACAGACGTCCAGAACGGATTCCGGCGCGCCCTTGACCATCTGCACCAGCCCCGTGCCCCTTCGCATCACCACGCTCATGCGCTTGCGCTCGGCGTCAAAGGGGATCTCGGCCAGCCGGTCCGCCGGGTTCGGCAAATCGGACCAACCCTTGAACCCCAGCGTGACCAGCGCCCCTTCGGTCGGGTCGCCGACCATGTGCCAGCCGCCGTCGCGGTGGCCCAGCTCGGCGTGGTTGCAGGACAGGGCCACGTCGATCAGGTCCGCCAGACGGGGATCATCCGCCGCGCGCAGGCGCTCGCCCTCCGCCGCGATATGGCCCGCCGGGTCATAGCCCGTGCCCGTGACCTCGTAGCTGCGCCCGGGCGTCCAGATCCGCGTCACGGTCATGGCGTTTTCGGTCAGCGTTCCGGTCTTGTCGGTGCAGATCACCGTCGCCGCACCCAGCGTCTCGACCGCCTGCAACCGCCGCACCAAGGACTGCCGCCGCAGCATCGCCGAGGCGCCCAGAGCCAGCGTGATCGTAACCACCGCCGGCAGCCCCTCGGGCACCATCGCGACGGCCAGGGCAATCGCGGTCAGGAACATCTCGTGCAACTCGCGCCCCGACAGCAGCCCGGCCACCAGCACCAGCCCCGCCAGCCCCAGCGCCAGACCTCCCAGCAGCCGCGCCAGCCGCGCCAGTTGCGCCTGCAAATGGGTTTCGCCCACGTCGATCGAGGCGGTCAGCTCCGCGATATGGCCGAATTCCGTGCGCGGCCCGGTGGCGCGCACCACGCCCTCGGCCCGGCCCGCCACCACGTTCGACCCCATGAACAGGGGCACGTCCTCGTCACCCAGGTGCTTGTCCACGGGCACCGATTCCCCGGTCAGCACGCTCTCGTCGACCTTCAGCCGCATGCCGGAGGTCAGCACCAGGTCGGCAGGCACTTTGTCGCCGCTGTCCAGGATCACCAGGTCACCCGGCACGATCTGGCGCGTGTCGATCATCACCTGGGCGCCGTCGCGCACCACCCGCGCCTCTGTCGCCAGCATGTTCCGCAGCGCCGCCAGCGCGGTTTCCGTGCGCCATTCCTGCACGAAGCCCAGCACTCCGTTCAGCAGTACGACCAGCACGATGGCCACGGCATCCACCGTCTCGCCCAGCGCGGCGGCGATCCCGGCGGCGGCAATCAGCATCACGATCAGAGGGCTGGTGAACTGACGCGCCAGGATCACCCAGCGCGAGACCGGTTTGCGTTCCGCCAGCTGGTTCGGCCCGACCTCGGCCAGCCGGTCCGCCGCCTGCGTGGAGGTCAGCCCATAGGCTGCCCCGCCAGTGTCCGCCATCATGCCGCACCTCGTCCGTCTGTTCAGGGTTTCAGGATCACGCGCGTCCTGTTCGCGGGCAACCTAGGGCATGGGCGATCCGCACGATTTGACGCACGTCAAGCCGCCGCGCGCGGCGACACGCCGAAACTTTGATCCACGTCATCGGGGTTTTGCAGGACCTCCCCTAGGGTGCCCCCGACTCACCTTTCCGGCAAGCGACCGCAGGACCCAGCCATGACCGACACCGACAGCAACACGCTGGACCGCGCATTGCGCGCCACCAGCGCCCGGGCCACCGGGGGCCTTTCGCCGCATTCCGCCGCCTCGGCCTGGATGGACTGGCTGTCCCACCTGGCCGCGGCCCCCGGCCGGATGACCGCACTGACCCAGCAAGCCTCCCGCATCGCGGGTGAAACCGCGCTGGCCCTTGCCGGACGCTCAGAGGGACCGCAGCCCGCGCCCGGCGATCATCGCTTCGACCACCCGGGCTGGGCCCTGCCCCCCTTCCGCGCGATGAAGACCGCCTTCCTGGCGCAAGAGGCCTGGTGGACGGAGGCCACCGCCGAAATTCGCGGCATGCGCAAGATCAGCGCCGACAGGGTGAATTTCATGGTGCGACAGGGGCTCGACATGGTCTCGCCCTCGAACTTTCCACTGACCAACCCCGAGGTGGTCGAGGCCGCGCTGAAGACCGGCGGCCGCAATTTCGTCGAGGGCGCAAGGCACCTCGCCGAAGACAGCGCCCGGATGATCGCGCAACAGCCCGCCCCGCGCCCCGAGGGGTTCGACGTGGGCAAGGACCTGGCCGTCACACCCGGTCAGGTGGTCTATCGCAACGACCTGTTCGAACTGATCCAGTACGCCCCGCAGACCGAAACCGTCCACGCCGAGCCGCTGCTGATCGTCCCGGCCTGGATCATGAAATACTACATCCTCGACCTCAGCCCGCCGAAATCGCTGATCGCGCAGCTGGTCGCGCAGGGATTTACCGTTTTCGCGATCTCGTGGTGCAATCCCACCGCCGAGCAGAGCGAACTGTCGCTGGAAGACTACCGCCGCCGCGGCGTGATGGAGGCGCTGGAGGCGGTGCAGGTGATCACCAGGGCGCCCCGGGTCCATGCCTGCGGCTATTGCCTGGGCGGCACCATCCTGGCCATCGCGGCGGCGGCAATGGCACGCGACGGCGACGACCGGCTGGCCTCGGTCACGCTGCTGGCCGGGCAGACCGATTTCTCCGAGGCGGGCGAGCTGATGCTTTTCGTCGACGAAAGCCAGATCGCCTTTCTCGAGGACATGATGTGGGACAAGGGCTATCTGGACGCGCCGCAGATGGCAGGCGCCTTCCAGATCCTGCGCGCGCGCGACCTGGTCTGGAGCCGCCTGTTGCGCCGGTACCTGCTGGGCGAAGAGGACCCGATGTTCGACCTCTCCGCCTGGAACATGGACGCCACGCGGATGCCCTACCGGATGCATTCGGAATACCTGCGCGGGCTGTTCCTCGAAAACCGCCTGACCGCCGGGCGGTTCTCGGTCGAGGGGCGGGTGATCGCGCTCAAGGACATTTCCGCCCCGTTCTTTGTGCTGGGCACGGAAAAGGATCACATCGCGCCCTGGCGCTCTGTCTACAAGACGGCCCTGTTCACCGATGGCGACCTGACCTTTGTCCTGACCTCGGGCGGGCACAATGGCGGCGTGCTCAGCGTGCCGGGACAGCCCCACCGCCATTTCCGCCGGGGGCACCGTCCGCCGGGCCGCAACTACATGGACCCGGACACCTGGCTGACCCGCCACGATCCCCAGGACGGGTCCTGGTGGCCGGTCTGGTTCGACTGGCTGGAGGCCAAGAGCACCGGCGAAAGGGGCGCCCCGCCGCCGATGGGCCGGGCAGAGGCCGGGTTGCCGCCACTGATGACCGCGCCGGGCAGCTACGTTCTGCAGACCTGAGCGCGCGTCAGGCGGGCGTCTGCCCAGTCCCCCCAAGCGCGGCACGGCAGGCGACAAGCACCTCGTCCGCCGCGCCGGAGGCATCGACACGGGCCCAGCCGATGGGTCCGGTATCGCGTGCCAATTGGGTCCGCACCACCTCTGCATCCGCGTCCGAGGCATCGCCCCGGCGGTCCGACACGCGGGCGACCAGCGCCGCCCCCTCTGCCTCCAGCCACAGCCCGGCAAAGCCCGCGCCAAGGTCTTGGGCGACCTGCGCGATGGCGGCGCGTTCGTCCGGGTTCAGAAAGACCGCATCCGCGATCACCGTCTGTCCCGCCTGCAGAACCTCGCGCGCCAGCGCGTCCATCCGGTCATAGACCGCCGCGCTGACCTCCGGCCTATAGCCGCGTGCATCCAGCGGCGTCAGGGGATCGATCCCGCACAGAGCCTTGCGGATCATGTCGCTACGCAGATGCACCGCCCCCGGTGGCGCCCCCAGGTCCGGCGCCAGCCCGCGCGCCACCGTGGTCTTGCCGGTGCCGGACAACCCGCCCAGGGCCACCAGCCTCGGTGCCGCCGGCTCCAGCACGGCAATGGCGTCGTCAAGATAGCGCCCGGCGTCCCGCAACAGGGGCGCGCTGCCGCCCTGCGCCCGCGCCGTCTGGACCGCCACCATCGCGCTGATGCCCGCGCGCACCGCCTGGAACAGCGGCAGGGCGGCCAGCCCGCGATAATGGTCATCGGTCGCGGCGGCGAACAGGTAACGGTTCAGCACCTCGTTCGCGGCCCAGGCCAGCCCCCGGTGGCGCAGGTCCATCAGCAGGAAGGCCAGGTCGTAGAGCACGTCGCAGGTGCCCAGCTCCTCGCTGAATTCCAGCGCGTCGAAGGGCACGGGCCGGCCCTCGATCAGGACGATGTTGCGCAGGTGCAGGTCACCGTGACAGCGCCGGACGTGGCCCGCCTCTGCCCGGCTGTCCAGCAGGGCCGCCTGTCGCGCCAGCGCCTCCCTGGCCCGGTCCAGAAAACGCGCGATGCCCTCGGCGGGCAACGCGCCCTCCATCCCCGCGAATTCGCGCCCCAGTTCGTCCAGGATGTCTCCGATCCGCCGCGCACCATCGGGCGCGGCCAGCGCCGGGGCCGCCGCGTGATACTGCGCGATGCTCTCGCCCAGCGTCTCGGCCAGGGGCCGGTCCAGCGCGCCACGCCCTGCCACCCGGTCCAGCTGATCCTCGTCCGGAAACCGCCACATCCGCAGCGCCCATTCCACCACCTCGCCCGCGCCATCCAGCGCCAGCGCACCGTCCGCCCCCCGCGTCACCGCCACCATGTCGCGATAGATCATCGGCGCGGCGGGCGCGTTCAGCTCCAGCTCGCGCCGCAGGGCCGCCGCGCGCAGCTCCGGCGTCGAGTAGTCGAGGTAGTCGTAGCGCACCGCCCGCTTGATCTTGAGCGCCGTGTCCCCGCCGAGAAAGACATAGGCCCCATGCGTCCGGACCACGTCCACGTCCGCGGCGCCGGCGTACAGCGCGGGCTGCTGCAGCAAGGTCACGACCTCTTCCTGATCCGCCATCCGTCCGGCGCTCCTGTTCCCGGGTCTGATCCCTGCCCCGTCATCCCACGTCTGGAAAAGCAGCCCCTTGATCGGCGTCAAGAACCGCGCGGCGCTTGCCCGATCACAAGGAAAAAGCGCGGCGCGCTGCCGTGGAAATGTGCAAACCCGCAAGACCGGGCAATCCCCGGGCAATCAAGGTCACGAAGAAGCTGCGCAGTGTGCCCCGGAAACGAACAAGGGCTTGGCCATTTCTGACCAAGCCCTTGATTCAGTGGTGAGCCGTGTAGGATTCGAACCTACGACCCACTGATTAAAAGTCAGTTGCTCTACCAACTGAGCTAACGGCCCACTGTGGCGGCCTAACTATGAATATGCCCGGTCGGGGTCAAGCCAAAAAATCAGGAATCTTGCAGGCTTTTTCTCATCGCTCGCCGGGACACTGGAAACCACCCCGCGACAGGCGTATATCGCGCGCCATGACACAGGACGCGCGCGCACTGCCCTTCATGAAAATGCACGGGCTTGGCAATGACTTCGTGGTGATCGACTCGCGGCAGCGCGAGGCGGCGCTGACCCCTGCGCGAATCGCGGCCATCGCCGACCGGCACCGGGGCGTGGGCTTTGACCAGCTGGCCGTCATCACCCAGAACGCCAACCAGCCGCACCTGACCTTCTACAACTCCGACGGCTCCACCTCGGCGGCCTGCGGCAATGCCACCCGCTGCATCGCCCGGCACCTGATGGACCTGACCGGAGAGACCCGCCTGAGCCTGACCACCGATCGCGGCACGCTCGAGGCCGTCGATGCCGGCAACGGGCTGACCTCGGTGAACATGGGACCGCCGCAACTGGACTGGGCCGAGATCCCGCTGGCCGAGGAAATGGACACGCTGGAACTGCCCATCGAGGGCGGACCGACCGCCACCGGCATGGGCAACCCGCATTGCACCTTCTTCGTCGAGGATGCCGAGGCGATCCCGCTGGAACAATTCGGCCCGCGCTACGAACACCACCCGCTGTACCCGCAGCGCACCAACGTGCAGGTGGCCAGCCTGCTGGGCGAAAACCACCTGCGAATGCGGGTCTGGGAGCGTGGCGTGGGCGTGACACTGGCCTCCGGCTCGTCCTCCTGCGCCACCGCCGTCGCCGCCGCCCGGCGCGGCCTGACCGGGCGTAGCGTCCGCATCGACCTCGACGGCGGCACGCTGCAAGTCGACTGGCGCGAGGATGGCGTCTGGATGACCGGCGGCACCGCGCATGTCTTTGACGGCCAGTTCACCGCAGACTGGCTGGACGCGAACCCATGAGCGCGCCCAAGTTCACCACCCTGGGCTGCCGCCTGAACGCCTATGAAACCGAGGCGATGAAGGATCTCGCCGAGGCGGCGGGCATGGGCAACGCCGTGGTCGTCAACACCTGCGCCGTCACGCAGGAGGCCGTGCGCAAGGCCCGTCAGGAAATTCGCCGGTTGCGCCGGGAAAACCCGGACGCCCGCGTCATCGTCACCGGCTGCGCCGCCCAGATCGACCCGGCGAGTTTTGCCGCGATGGACGAGGTCGACGCCGTCATCGGCAACACCGAAAAGATGGCCCCCGACACCTGGAAGGGCCTCGCGGGCGATTTCATCGGCGAGACGGAAAAGGTGCAGGTCAACGACATCATGTCGGTGACCGAAACCGCCGGCCACCTGATCGACGGCTTCGGATCGCGGTCGCGCGCCTATGTGCAGGTTCAGAACGGCTGTGATCACCGCTGCACCTTCTGCATCATTCCCTATGGCCGGGGCAATTCGCGCTCGGTCCCCGCCGGTGTGGTCGTGGACCAGATCAGGCGCCTCGTGGACCAAGGCTATAACGAGGTGGTGCTGACCGGGGTCGACCTGACCTCCTGGGGCGCCGACCTGCCCGGGGAACCGCGCCTGGGCGATCTGGTCATGCGCATCCTGCGGCTGACCGACGTGCCGCGCCTGCGCATCTCCTCGATCGATTCGATCGAGGCCGATGACAACCTGATGCTGGCCATCGCCTCCGAGCCGCGCCTGATGCCCCACCTGCACCTCAGCCTGCAGCACGGCGACGACCTGATCCTGAAGCGCATGAAGCGCCGTCACCTGCGCGACGATGCGATCCGTTTCTGCGAAGAGGCGCGGCGCCTGCGCCCCGAGATGACCTTTGGCGCCGACATCATCGCCGGTTTCCCGACCGAGTCAGAGGCGCATTTCGAGAACTCGCTGAAACTGGTCTCGGACTGCGACCTGACCTGGCTGCACGTCTTCCCCTACTCGGCCCGGCCCGGCACCCCCGCCGCGCGCATCCCGCAGCAGATCAACGGCAACGTCATCAAGGAACGCGCCGCCCGCCTGCGTGCCGCCGGAGAATCGCAGGTGCAGGCGCATCTTGCCGCCCAGGCCGGCCGCGACCACGCGGTGCTGATGGAGGCGCCGGACATGGGCCGGACCGAACAATTCACAGAGGTGCGTTTTGCCGCCCCGCAGCCCGTCGGCCAGATCGTGCAGGCGCGGATCACCGGCTTTGACGGCCAGCAACTCACGGCCTGAGCCATGCATCCCAACCCGACCTTCCGGCAGACCGACAGGGACACCGCATTGACGCTTGTGCGCGCCCGCTCCTTCGGGGTGCTCACTCTCTCGACCGAGGGCGCGCCGCTGCTTGCGCATGTCCCCTTCCTCCTGTCTGAGAGCGGGACAAAGGCCGACCTGCACCTTGTCCGGTCCAACCCAATCGCGCGGTCCTGCGCCACGCCGCAACCCGTCACGCTGGTCGTAAGCGGGCCGGACGGCTACGTCTCACCCGACTGGTACGGGATCGACGACCAGGTGCCTACCTGGAACTACACCGCCGTCCACCTCATCGGCACGCTGCACCCGCGCCCGGTCTCTGAACTGGAGCCGCTGCTGGCCGCCCAGAGCGCCGCCTTCGAGACCCGGCTGCCCGACAAGGCGCCCTGGACGATGGACAAGATGAGCGCCGAGACAAAGGCGCGGTTCCTGCGGATGATCCTGCCCTTCCGGCTGGAGATCACGGAGGTCCAGAGCACCTTCAAGCTGGGCCAGAACAAACCCGAAGAGGTCCGGCTTGCCGCCGCCGACAGGCTGACCGAAGGTTTCGGCAGCGAGTTGCAGGCCTTGGCCCGCGACATGCGGGACCTGCCCACGGCCAAGTGATCGGCCCCGGAGCTGCACCGTCACGGATTTGGAAAATCGAAAGCGGTTTACCTGGGTGAACCGGATCTTACCCGTTTGTACAAAATGCTGGAATCGCCGTACGTTTCGTACGTTTTGTACAAAATTCCGGGACGCCCAGCCGGCATGAAAAAGCACGGCATGAAAAAGGCCCCGCCGTCACCGGCAGGGCCTTCATGAATTCCGTGGAAGAGAGGATTACTCTTCGTCGGCCTCGGCCATTGCCACGCGCGCCTTGTCGGCTGCGCCCTTGGCGTCCACGTCGCGGTCCACCAGCTCGATGATGGCCATCGGGGCCATGTCACCGTAGCGGAAACCTGCTTTGAGAACACGGGTATAGCCGCCGTTACGCTCGGCGTAGCGCGGGCCCAGGATCTCGAACAGCTTGGCGACGTCCTTGTCTTCCTTCAGCTGCGCGCGCGCCTGGCGACGGGCGTGAAGGTCACCACGTTTGCCCAGGGTGATCAGCTTGTCCATGACGCGCTTGAGTTCCTTGGCCTTGGGCAGGGTGGTCTTGATCTGCTCATGCTCGATGAGCGAGCCGGCCATGTTTGCCCACAGCGCCTTGCGGTGCTCGTGGGTGCGGTTCAGGCGGCGGTAACCTTTTGCGTGACGCATTGTTTTTACTCCGATTTTTGCCCTCTACGGGCGGTTTTGCTTTGTCCGGCCGGCGATGCGTGTCACCGGCTCTCCTTGGGGCGGATGCCCGGTAGGATGGGTGATACCACCCATCCTACGATTGGTTCAGAACGAGTCTTCCAGCTTCTTGGCCAGGTCCTCGATGTTGTCCGGCGGCCAGTCCTCGACGTCCATGCCCAGGTGCAGCCCCATGCCCGACAGCACTTCCTTGATTTCGTTCAAGGACTTGCGGCCAAAGTTCGGGGTGCGCAGCATCTCGGCTTCGGTTTTCTGGATCAGGTCGCCGATATAGACGATGTTGTCGTTCTTCAGGCAATTTGCCGAACGCACCGACAGTTCCAGCTCGTCCACCTTCTTGAGAAGCAGCGGGTTGAATTCCAGCCCGTCGTCCTCGTCCTGGCGGCCCGCCGACTCCGGTTCCTCGAAGTTGACGAAGATCGACAGCTGGTCCTGCAGGATGCGCGCGGCAAAGGCCACGGCGTCCTCGGGCGTGATCGAGCCGTCGGTTTCGATCTTCATGGTCAGCTTGTCGTAGTCCAGCACCTGGCCCTCACGGGTGGGCTGCACGTCATAGGCGACCTTCTTGACCGGCGAATAGATCGCGTCGATCGGGATCAGACCGATCGGCGCATCCTCGGGCTTGTTCTTGTCCGCGCTGACATAGCCCTTGCCGGTGTTCACGGTGAATTCCATGTACACTTCGGCGCCTTCGTCGACGTGGCAGATCACATGCTCGCGGTTCAGCACCTCGATGCCCGCGCTTTCGGCGATATCGCCAGCGGTCACGACGCCCGGGCCCTTGCCGGTCACGGACAGGCGCTTGGGGCCTTCGACTTCCATGCGCAGCGACACACCCTTGAGGTTCAGGATAATGTCGGTGACGTCTTCGCGCACACCGGCCACGCTGGAGAATTCGTGCAGCACGTTGTCGATCTGCACGCTGGTGATGGCCGCGCCCTGAAGCGACGACAGCAGGACCCGGCGCAGTGCGTTGCCCAGAGTCAGACCAAAGCCGCGCTCCAGCGGTTCGGCAACGACGGTGGCCATGCGCGACGGATCGGCGCCCGGCTTGATCTCAAGCTGCGTCGGCTTGATCAGTTCAGCCCAGTTCTTGTGGATCATGCAGTTCCCTCCATACCTGCCAGCGCCCCATGTCCGAAGGCACCGACGCCCGAGGTTTCAAAACGACGGCGCGAGGCCGGGCAAAAGGCCCGGCCCCGCGAAAAACTGTCCGATGGATCAGACGCGGCGGCGCTTCGGCGGGCGGCAACCGTTGTGTGCGATCGGCGTCACGTCGCGGATCGACGTGATGTTGAAGCCGACGGCAGCCAGCGCGCGCAGCGCGGATTCGCGGCCCGAACCGGGGCCCTGCACTTCGACTTCCAGCGTCTTCACGCCGTGTTCCTGCGCCTTCTTGCCGGCATCTTCCGCAGCAAGCTGAGCGGCGTAGGGGGTCGACTTGCGCGAACCCTTGAAGCCCATCGTGCCGGCCGACGACCAGGAGATCGCGTTGCCCTGCACGTCCGAGATCAGGATCTTGGTGTTGTTGAAGGACGAGTTAACATGCGCCACACCGGCTGCAATGTTCTTGGAGACCTTCTTCTTGCCGCCACCGCGGCGAGTATCGCGTGCCATGGTTCCGTTCTCCCCTTACTTCTTCTTGCCTGCGATGGGCTTTGCGGGGCCCTTGCGCGTGCGTGCGTTGGTGTGGGTCCGCTGACCGCGGACGGGGAGGTTGCGGCGATGGCGCAGGCCACGGTAGCAGCCGAGGTCCATCAGGCGCTTGACGTTCATCTGAACTTCGCGGCGCAGGTCGCCTTCGACGGTCAGGTTGGCGTCGATGAATTCACGGACGGCCAGGACTTCTGCGTCGCTCAGCTCATTGACGCGGCGTGCCACGTCGATGTTGGTGGCTGCGCAGATTTCCTTGGCAGTGGCGGGGCCAATGCCGTGGATATAGGTCAGCGCGATCGGGACGCGCTTGTGGGTCGGGATGTTGACGCCGGCAATACGTGCCAAGTCTCTGTTCCTTTCGTTGCGAGCCCGTAGCTCCAGGCCCTTTTTTCACAACGGAAGCCCGGGCCATGCGGCTGCCGGGCGTCTGTCATAACTCAGGTGATCTTCCCGAATCCTGGATCCACGATTCGGGCAATGGCTCCCTTGCGGGATGGGGCTACCTATTGGGCAGGGCCCAGAAGGTCAACCCCCTGTCAAGGCTATTTTCGCGACCATTGCGAACAGGGGAAATAGATCTCTGGCAAAGGGAAGATTCCGTCGGGCACGACCCGAACGTAGCCGCCCTTTGTCTCGCTGATCCAGAGCCCAGTCTGCCACTGGCTGCCTCCGTCGTCACAGGTCGCCGTGACCGACAGGGACTGGCCCGAAACAAACCGCGCGCCGGACCAAGAACAGCGCGCGCCGTGGCTTTCGATCCCGGTGGGCGTCAGCGTCACGATATCCGCCAGTTCGCGATCCTCGTAGGGCAGATCGCAGTAGCCCGGATTGTCGAGGATCTCTTCGGCGAGGGCGGGGGCGACGGCAGTCAGCCCGCCGATCAGCAGAGCCGCCGCCGTCCGTCCGATCCTCATGCGTCGAGCTGTCCGGCAATCGCCGACTGGATATCGGCGATCTCGCCAAGCCCGTCGACGCTGCTGTGCTTGCCCAGCGCGTAGTAATAGCCGATCAGCGGCGAGGTCTGCTTGTAGTAGGCCATCAGCCGCGTCCGCAGGCTGTCCTCGTTGTCATCGGCGCGGCGCTTGAACTCTGTTCCGCCGCATTTCACGCATTTGCCGTCCTCGGGGATCGGCTTGGTGAGATCGTTGTAGACCTCACCACAGCTGCCGCAGGTCGACCGCGCCGTGATGCGCTGCACCAGGACATCGTCGTCCACACGCAGTTCGATCACCTTGTCCAGCGTCTGACCCTCATCGGCCAGCAGTTTGCCCAGTGCGTCCGCCTGGGCCAGCGTCCGCGGGAAGCCGTCGAAGATGAACCCGTTGGCCGAGACCGTTTCCAGCTTTTCGCGGATCAGGCCGATCACGATCTCATCCGTGACCAGGTCACCGCGGGCCATGACGTCAGCGACGATCTTGCCCATCTCGGTGCCGCTGTCCTTGGCCTCGCGCAGCATGTCGCCGGTCGACAGCTGGACCATGCCACGGTTCTCTTCGAGAATACGTGCCTGTGTGCCCTTGCCCGCCCCCGGCGGTCCCAAAAGAATTATGTTCATCGACGCGCTGGTGCCCCCCGTTTCTTGCGGCCCTTACCCTTGCCGCGCAGCTGCGACTTTTGAATAAGACCTTCGTACTGATGTGCCAAGAGATGGCTCTGGACCTGTTGAATGGTGTCCATGGTCACGCTGACCACGATCAGAACCGAAGTACCACCAAAGTAGAACGGGATGGCGTATTGGGTGCGCAGGATCTCGGGCAGAAGGCAAACAGCCGTCAGGTAGATGGAGCCCAGGACCAGCACGCGGTTCACGACGTATTCCAGGTATTCCGCGGTTTTCTTGCCCGGGCGAATGCCCGGAACGAAACCGTTCTGGTTCTTGAGGTTGTCCGCAACGTCATCGGGTTTGAACGAAACGTTGAACGTGTAGAAATAGGCGAAAAAGACGATCATGCCGCCGAAGAACAGGAGGTAAAGCGGCTGTCCGGGGCCAAAATAGGCAAGGATCGTCGACATGATCGGCCCGGTGTCCGACCCGCCAGAGAAGGTCGAGATCGTCACCGGCAGCAGCAGCAGCGAGCTGGCGAAGATCGCCGGGATGACGCCCGCGGGGTTCACCTTGACCGGCAGGTGGCTCTGCTGGGCCTCGGTCATCTTCATGCCGACCTGGCGGCGCGGATACTGGATCGTGATCTTGCGCAACGCGCGTTCCATGAAGACGACAAAGGTGATGACGCCCACCACCATCAGGATCACGCCCACGATGACCGCCGGGCTGATCGCGCCGGACTGGCCCTGGCTGAAAAACTGTGCCAGCGCGGCGGGAACCTCGGCGATGATGCCGACGAAGATGATCAGAGAGATGCCGTTGCCGATGCCGCGCGCGGTGATCTGCTCACCCAGCCACATCAGGAACATGGTGCCGCCGACCAGAGTGATCATGCAGGCCGCGCGGAAGAACCAGCCCGGATCTGTCACCAGATCCCCGGCCTCCAGGCTGACCGCAAGGCCATAGGACTGGATCACCGCCAGCGCCACCGTGCCGTAACGCGTGTACTGGTTGATCTTCTTGCGGCCCTGCTCACCCTCTTTCTTGAGCTGCTCCAGTGCCGGCACCATGGCCGTCAGGAGCTGCACCATGATCGAGGCCGAAATGTAGGGCATGATGCCCAGCGCAAAGATCCCCATGCGTCCCAGCGCGCCGCCGGTGAACATCGACACCATGCCCGCAACGCCCTGCCCTGCCTGCTCGACGAACTCTTGCAGCGCGGCGCCGTCGATCCCCGGAACGGGGATGTAGGTGCCAAGGCGGTAGACGATCAGAAGGGCGAGGGTGAAGAAGATGCGATTGCGCAGGTCGGTTGCTTTGCCAAGCGCCGCCCAGCTGGTGTTGGCGGCCATTTGCTCTGCTGCGGATACCATGCGGATCTCTCTTTTCAGTCAAACGCCGCCACGACGGGTTTTCCGTCGGGCGGCGCGCAATGGAAAACTGTTGGACATGTAAGCGGCGGGCGCGCCGCTCACAAGTCGTTATTCCGCCGCTGCCGCGGTGGTGACGGTCAGCGAACCGCCCTTGCCTTCAACGGCGGCGACGGCCGATTTCGACGCGCCGGTGACGTTGATGGTCAGGGCACCGGTCACTTCGCCCTTGGCGAGGACGCGGATACCGTCCAGCGAACGGCGGACGAGACCCGAGGAAACCAGCGTTTCTTCGGTG
Source organism: Antarctobacter albus (assembly GCF_900101505.1). Classification (GTDB taxonomy): domain Bacteria; phylum Pseudomonadota; class Alphaproteobacteria; order Rhodobacterales; family Rhodobacteraceae; genus Antarctobacter; species Antarctobacter albus. The sequence continues at coordinate 20,807 of NZ_FMZI01000007.1, read as the reverse complement.
ATGTTGCCGGCGTCCAGCTTGCCCGCGTCGACGAATTTCTGGATTAGGCCCAGGTTGACGACGGCATATGCCTTGCGGTTCGGCTTGTTGAAGCCACGCTTGGGCAGACGCTGGTAGAGCGGCATCTGGCCGCCTTCGTAACCGTTGATGGCCACACCCGAACGCGATTTCTGACCCTTGATACCACGGCCACCCATTTTACCACGGCCCGAACCGGGGCCACGGCCGATGCGCTGCTTGCGCTTGGTTGCGCCGGGATTGTCGCGCAGTTCATTGAGTTTCATGTCGCTTCTCCTATGCCGGATGCTGCCCGCGAAGCGATGATGGACAGACCACGGCGTTTCTTGGTTGTGAATCGGGTCCCCTCGGACCACCGGGGGCGTATAGTAAATCGCGAACAAGCGTGCAAGGAGAACTGATGGCTGGCAAAGCAGACAGAACGGATTTGGCATATCACATTCGGTCCGTCGACTATGTGAAATCTGCGCATGCAATCTGGCAGGCTCAGGAAACCTTGGCTCTGCGGAGCGCTGACCCTCTCTACCTGCTGATTGCCCACGGCTTGGAGTTAACGTTGAAGTCTCACCTCTTGCGCCTAGGGCATGCCATACCCGCAGTCGAAAAATTCGGACATGACCTACGTAGCCTCTTCGATGAAGTATGTCGGAACATTCCAGGTTCAGCGGCGGATCTTGCCAAGATTGTCAGGAGAAGGTGGATAGAGACACTCAAGGAAGAACGAGACAAAAGGCTTGAAAAAGCCCGAAGCCTTGGCTTGGAAGGACAAGCTTCTCATATTGGTTTGGAGATATGGAGCAATGATGAGATTGGTCGTTTCGCGCCAGAGGCCAGACCCGCCTTGGAGTGGCTGTCGGCCCGTCACTCCAGCGGAGGAAGTGTATTCAGATACTTTGAAAGCAGGATAGAGCAACACACAGTTGTGCGATTGGACGGCGACAACGTAATTGCTACCCCGCTAACATTGATCTGGTTGACGGAAGCGCTGCAGGATTGTTTCTTGGGCGGCCAAGAGTCTTCCTGACACTGGCCTTAGTCGTCGCGTCCTTCCGGCGTACAAGTTGCTCGTACAACCGAGCGAACACCGAAACCCTTGACTTCTGCACCGCAGCACCGCATGTACGCTCCAGTTGCCGCACCCGCCGCGTGAGCGGGGCTGACGGGCGAAAGCGCCCTCTCGGCACATTCTTTCCAACATGGTTCCCATTTCACGCGGGGGTCCAGAACCGCAACAGGCGCGATGGCACGATGCCCCGCGCCCAGGTCTGCGGTCTCACCCGTGCGCGCCGCGACACCTGTCGTGGCGGGAAACGCATGATTTCGCGGGCATCCCCCGCACTAAAGGACGTACTCTTGGATTTCGACATGCTGGGGCTGCCGCCCCGCCTCCTGGCCAACCTGGCCGAACAGAACATCACCGAACCCACCCCGATCCAGACCCAGGCCATTCCGCACGCCATGAACGGCCGCGATGTCATGGGCCTGGCGCAGACCGGCACCGGCAAGACCGCCGCCTTCGGCCTGCCGCTGATCTCGACCCTGATGCGCAAGCAGGCGCGCCCCGCCGCCAAGTCCGTGCACGGGCTGATCCTTGCGCCGACGCGCGAACTGGCCAAGCAGATCGTTGACAACCTGCGCATCTACGCCGCCGGCACCCCGGTCAAGATCGGCATCGTCACCGGCGGCGCATCGCTGAACGCGCAGGCACAGCGGCTGGCCAAGGGCACCGACCTGCTGGTCGCCACCCCGGGCCGCCTGATCGACCTGATGGAACGCAAGTCGGTGCGCCTTGACGGGACCGAGTTCCTGGTGCTGGACGAGGCCGACCAGATGCTGGACCTCGGGTTCATCCACGCGCTGCGCCAGATCGCCAGGCATCTGCCCGCAGAACGTCAGACCATGCTGTTTTCGGCCACCATGCCCAAGCAGATGGCAGAGATCGCGGCCGCCTACCTGACCAATCCCGTACGGATCGAGGTGACACCTCCGGGCAAACCCGTCGAGCGCATCGAGCAGAGCGTGCATTTCGTCGAACAGGCGCACAAGGCCTCCCTGCTGGTCAACCACCTGGACGGACACCGCACAGAGGCCGCGCTGGTCTTTTCGCGCACCAAGCATGGCGCCGAGAAGCTGAAGAAGCACCTCGAAGCCAAGGGCTTTGCCGCCGGGTCGATCCACGGCAACAAGAGCCAGGGCCAGCGCGACCGCGCGCTCAAGGCGTTCCGTGACGGCGAACTGAAGGTGCTGGTCGCTACGGATGTGGCCGCGCGCGGCATCGATATTCCCTCGGTGCGCTACGTCTACAACTTTGATCTGCCGAACGTTGCCGACAACTATGTCCACCGCATCGGGCGTACCGCGCGCGCCGGCCTGGACGGCACGGCCATCGCCTATTGTGCGCCCACCGAGATGGGTGAGTTCCATGCGATCCTCAAGGTCATGGGCCGCGACATCGCAGTGGCGGGCGGTGAACCGTGGGAGCCGGTCAAGAAGCCCTCTCGCGGTGGCGGCGGCGGAAACCGGCGCCCCGGCAATCGCCCCGGTGGCAACGCCGCGAAACCCGGGCGCCCGCGCCGCAGCCGCACCCGCCGCTCCAAGGCGGCCTGAGTTCGACCGGGGGCGCTAAACGGCGCCCCCGAGCCTTACGGGGACCGATTTCGGCCCCCGGAACGCCCAGCCGGTGAACGCCACCGGCCCGGCCAGTTCCATCCCCGGAAACCTCTCGAGCAGCATCGGCAGCGCGACCTCGGCGATCAGCGATCGCGACGCCGCCGCCCCTGCGCAGAAATGCGGACCAGCGCCGAACGCCAGGCTCGGCCGGGTGTCGCGCGTCACGTCAAAGACCTCTGGCCGCTCAAAAACCTCCGGGTCGCGGTTTCCGATGCCGTACATCAGGAACACCCTGTCGCCGGGATCGAAGCGCACCCCTTCCACCACATCTTCCCGCGCAACCTCACGTGGGCTCATGCCGATGGGGGCGATCCAGCGGGCAAACTCCTCGAAAGCATCCTGCCAGCTTGCCTCGCCCGCCCGCACCCGGGCCAGCTCTGCCGGATGGGCCAAGAGCGCCCAGGCACAGCCCGCAATCGCGTCACGCGGTTCGTTCTGGCCTCCGGAGATCGCAAGCTTGATATTCGCCCGAACGCTGTCCATCGGCAGCCCGGCGCGCATCTGCACATCCAACAGGGACATTTCCGGCGGATCGCCCGCCTGCGCGTCGATGGCCGCATCGATCCGGGCCGTCGCAGCGTGGCACCGGGCCTCGACCTCCGGGTCGCCGGTGTAATTAGCGATCCCGTCGATCATCCCCTGGCTGACGGCATCCATCTCTTGCCAGGTCAGCCCGTGCAGCCCGGTGATTGCCCGCAAGGCCTCTCCCGACAGGCGCATGGCGTAGTCGCGCACGAGATCGCACGCCCCCTGTCCGGCCATGTCCTCCAGCGCATCCTGTGCCGCTTTGCGAAAGGCGTCGGACCAGCGGTCGCGCACAGTACGGGGCGAATAGGCAGGGAAACAGGCGCGTCGTTCGGCCCCGTGTTCCTCGCCATCCTTGCGCATCATGTTCTCGCCCATCAGCCGGGTCATCAGCCCCTGCGGCTGGCGCGAGGAAAACACCTCGATCCGCTTTTCCTGCTCAAAGATCACGTTCCGCCGGGTGATCAGTGTGGCCCCCAGTTGCGGGACAAAGGCGATGGGCGTCTCGGTCTGCAGACGGGCGAGCGACGGATAGGGATCGGCAACCAGTTCTGCGGGGTCCAGGTCGACCCGGGGCGCGTCGCTCATCGCACGCGGACCGGCAGTGTCGCATACCCGCGGAACCGGGCCAGCGGCACCCGCGCGCGCGGGCCATTCGCCGCCAGCCTGGGAAAGCGCCGCACGAATTTCCCAAGGGCGATCTTGCCCTCGACCCGCGCCAGAGAGGCGCCAAGACAGACGTGAATTCCGGTGATGAAAGCGATCTGCCGGTTGGGCTTGCGCGTGATGTCCAGCCGGTCGGGATCGGGAAAGACATCTGGATCGCGGTTGGCCGCAGCGATGGAGGTGTGGATATATGTGCCCTTGGGCAATACCCCGCTCGACAGCTCGATTTCCTCGCCAGCCAGCCGATTGCCGATCTGAAGCGGGCTTTCGACCCGCAGGAACTCCTCGACCGCCGAACCGATCAGGTCCGGGTCGTCCAACAGCATCCGGTGCTGGTCAGGGTTGTCCATCAACAGGCCGACAGAATTGCCGACGAAACTTGTCGTCGTCTCATGGCCTGCGTTCAGCAAGAAGATACAGTTCTGGATCAGCTCTTCCTGCGTCAGCCGCCGCCCTTCGTGTTCGCCAAAGATCAGCGATTCCAGCACCTCGCCTTCATGCGCGCCCTCGCGGTTGCGGCGGCGATGGTCGATGAGATCGCCAAGGATCTCTCCGAACTCCTCGACCGCGCGGTTGCCTTCGGCCAGCCGCTCCTCCGGCACCACCGGGTCCAGGGCACCGAGAATCGCCAGCGAGTAACCGCGCAGCCGCGCTCGGTATTCCTCAGGGATGCCCAGCATGAAGCTGATGATCTCGGTCGGCAGAACCTTGGCGAAGTCCTCGATCAGGTCCAGCTCTCCCAGGTCTTCGACCCGGTCCAGCAGACGATCCACGATCTTGTCGATCAGCGGTTCGAACTCGGCGAGTTTGCGCGGCGTGAAGGCGCCGGAGATCAGCTTGCGCACCACCGTGTGATAAGGCGGATCGTTGAAGATCAGGCTGGTCGTGTGGTGTTTTTGCAGCGGGCACTGGCCGAATTTCTCGCCAAAGGCCTCTGTCTTGTCGGACAGCATGTCGCGGCTTCGGTAGACGGCCATGCAATCGTCGAAGCGGGTCAGAAAGACAGAGCCGTCCGCGTTGCGGTGGACCGGGCTTTGCTGCCGCAGCCGGTGCAGGACCGGGTGCGGATTTTCGATGAAATCCGGGCCGATCGCGTTGAGATCGAAGGTCGAAACATCCAGTGCCATGAAAAAGCCTCCCGCAAGGATTTTGCGGAAGGCCATTCGGTTCGGCAAGAGGCGCTGTCAGCCAAGCTCGCCCGGGGCATACCAGTCACCCATCTTCACCGTGGCCGCGTCACCGACCATCTCTGCGAACATCGCCGGGTCCTGCGTGCCGCCGTCCCGGCCGCGATAATGGTAGGGATAGACATAGGTCGGAGCGAATTCGCGGACCGCGTCCGCTGCGGCCTCGGCCGTCATGGTGAACGGCAGGTTCATGCAGACAAAGGCGAGGTCGATGCCTTCCAATGCGCGCATGTCCGGGATGTCCTCGGTATCACCCGAGACGTAGATGCGGAAATCGCCCATCGTCAGGACATAGCCATTGTCACGCCCCTTGGGGTGAAAGTTCTCGCGCCCTTCGGTCATGTTGTAGGCCGGGATGGCGTCCACCTGAAGGTCGGTCAGGCTGGCGCTGGCGCCATTGGCCAGTGCGTTGGTGTTCACCTTCAATTCGTCCGAGAGCATGTCGAAAACCGCTGGATTGGTCAGCATCTGGGTGTTTTCGCCCTTCAGCGCGGCCAACACATCGGCATTGTAGTGATCGCCGTGCTGGTGCGTGATCAGGATAAGATCGGCATCCGGAAAGCCCTCGTATTCCGAGACTTCGCCCACCGGATCGACGTAGATCGTGCCCACCGGCGTCTCCAGCACGATGGACGCATGGTGCACGGGATGCACCAGAACCGTGCCTTCCGAGGTCTTGAACTCGTTCGGCAGGTGGCCACCGGCACGACCCGCGAAAGGCAGAACCGTGATACTGCCGGCGGCAGCGGCGGTATGAAGAAAATTGCGTCGGGTGAAGGTCATGTGTAGCGCTCCCAGTGTTCTGTTCCCGGGAGACGGTAGTGCGACCCCGCCCGGCGACAAATTGAACTTTCCGAGATAGCCCCCGTAAAACGGAAAACGCCCCCCGGACGAACCGGAGGGCGCTTTTTGTTCACATCGGCAAAGAGGCTCAGTCGCGCTCTTCGACGATTTCCACCAGGTGCGGGATCTTGCGGATCATGCCGCGAACCGCCGGAGTGTCTTCCAGCTCGCGCACGCGGTGCATCTTGTTCAGGCCCAGGCCGACCAGGGTCTGACGCTGGATGGCAGGGCGGCGGATCGGCGAACCGACCTGTTTGACGACAATGGTCTTAGCCATGATCAGGCCTCCTCGGTCTCGGCTGCGGGCGCGTCATCACGCTTGGGCAGGATGTCGGCGACCTTCTTGCCACGACGCTGCGCAACGTTGCGCGGCGACTGCTGGTTGCGCAGGGCGTCCAGCGTGGCGTGGATCATCGCGTAGGGGTTCTGCGAGCCGGTCGACTTGGCAACGACGTCCTGAACACCCAGCATCTCGAAGACGGCACGCATCGGACCACCTGCGATGATACCGGTACCCTGGGGGGCGGTCCGCATGGTGATCTTGCCTGCGCCGTGATGGCCCTTGGCGTCGTGGTGCAGGGTGCGGCCCTCTTTCAGCGGCACGCGGATCATCTTGCGCTTGGCTTGCTCGGTGGCCTTGCGGATGGCCTCGGGGACCTCCTTGGCCTTGCCCTTGCCAAAGCCGACGCGGCCTTTCTGATCGCCCACGACGACGAGCGCGGCGAAGCCGAAGCGCTTACCACCCTTGACGGTCTTGGACACACGGTTGATCGCCACCAGGCGATCGGCGAATTCGGGCGCCTGCTCCTCGCGGTCACGACGACCGCGGCCGCCGCCACGCTTGTTCTCACGTTCTGCCATAAGGCATTCCTTTTCTCGTGGTGCCCAAGAGCACCGGTTTGTTCAATCGCAGTGGGCCGTCCGGCCCCTCGATCATCGAGGCGTTCCCGCCTGCAAAATAAGCTGCGCCCGGAGGCGCAGCTTGCGAACGGTGCGCAGAGACTGCGCACCGAAACTTCAGATCTTCAGGCCACCCTCACGCGCAGCGTCGGCCAGGGCCTTCACCTTGCCGTGGAAGAGAAAGCCGCCACGGTCGAAGTATGCTTCTTCGACACCGGCTGCCTTGGCGCGCTCGGCGATTGCCGCGCCCACCTTGGCTGCTGCTTCGACGTTGTTCTTGCCGACAACACCCAGCGACGGCTCCAGCGAGGATGCTGCTGCCAGGGTCTTGCCCGCCACATCGTCGATGAGCTGGACAGAAATGTTCTTGTTCGAACGATGAACCGAAAGGCGAACGCGACCTGCGTTGACCTTGCGAAGTTTGTTCCGGACGCGCAGGCGGCGCTTCTGGAACAGTACACGTTTGCTGTTTGCCATTGCCTTGCGTCCTTACTTCTTCTTGCCTTCCTTCTGGAAGATGTACTCGCCCTTGTAGCGAATACCCTTCCCCTTATACGGCTCGGGCCGGCGCCAGTCGCGGATGTTCGCCGCAACCTGGCCTACCTGCTGAATGTCATGCCCTTCGATGATGATCTCGGTGGGCTTGGGGCAGGTGATGGTGATGCCGTCGGGAATCTGGAAATCCACGTCATGCGACAGGCCCAGGTTCAGCTTCAGGACCTTGCCTGCCAGCTGAGCCCGGTAACCCACGCCCTGGATTTCCAGTTCCTTCTTGAAGGTGTTCTGGACGCCGTGGACGAGGTTCGCAACCACAGTGCGGGACATGCCCCACTGCTGGCGGGCACGCTTGGACTTGCCGCGCGGTTCCACCGAGATTGCATTTTCCTCGACCTTGAGGGTCACGTCATCCGTGGCCGTAAAGCTCTGGGTGCCTTTCGGGCCCTTCACTTCGATGGTCTGGCCGGAGACGCTGGCCGACACGCCCGAGGGCAGTTCGACCGGCTTCTTACCAATACGAGACATGTGTTCAGGCCTCCTTAGAATACGGTGCAGAGCACTTCGCCGCCGACGTTGGCTGCGCGTGCGTTTGCGTCCGACATCACACCCTTGGGGGTGGAGACAATCGACACACCCAGCCCCTGGCGGACCTGCGGGATGTCATTGACACTCATGTAGACGCGACGACCGGGTTTGGAGACCCGCTTCACTTCGCGAATGACAGGCGTGCCGTCGAAGTACTTGAGGCTGATCTCGAACGCGGGGTGGCCGCGCTCGTCCGTGCTGCTTTCGTAGCCGCGGATATAGCCCTCGTCAGCCAGTACATCCAGAACCCAGCCGCGCAGCTTGGACGCCGGTGTCGACGTCGTGGACTTGCCACGCTGTTGTGCGTTGCGGATACGGGTGAGCATATCGCCGATAGGATCGTTCATCTCATCCCCTCCTTACCAGCTCGACTTCACGACGCCGGGCAGCTTGCCGTTCGAACCGAGGTCGCGCAGGGCGATACGGCTGATCTTGAGCTTGCGGTAGTAGGCGTGCGGACGGCCCGTCAGCTGGCAGCGGTTGTGCAGCCGGGTGGGCGAGGAATTGCGCGGCAGTTTGGCCAGCTTGAGGCGGGCCTTGAAGCGCTCTTCCATCGGCTTCGATTCGTCGTTTGCGATTTCTTTCAGTTCAGTGCGCTTGGCGGCATACCGGGCCACCAGGCGCTCGCGCTTCTTCTCGCGCTCGATCATTGCTTTTTTAGCCATGATATCGCTCCTCTTACGCCTTGGTGAACGGCATGTTGAAATGGGTCAGCAGGGCCTTGGCCTGTGCGTCGGCCGAGTGCTCGCCATATTCCTTCGCATTGGTCGTGATGATCACGTCCATGCCCCAGACCTCGTCGACCTTGTCGAAATCGATCTCGGGGAACACGATGTGTTCCTTCAGGCCCATCGCAAAGTTGCCACGACCGTCGAAGGACGGCTTCACACCGCGGAAGTCGCGGATACGCGGCATTGCAACGGTCACCAGGCGGTCGAGGAATTCATACATGCGCACGTCACGCAGGGTGACCTTGGCGCCGATGATCATGCCCTCACGCAGGCGGAACGGGGCGTGGCTGTGCTTGGCCTTGGTGCCGACGGCCTGCTGGCCGGCGATCTTGGTCAGGTCCTCGACGGCCGACTTGGCCTTTTTCGAGTCGCGGACCGCCTCGGCGCCGCAGCCGATGTTCAGCACGATCTTCTGCAGGCTCGGGATCTGCATGTAGTTCGTGTAGCCGAACTGCTCCTTCATCGCGGCCTTGATGGTCTCACGATACTGGGCCTTCAGGCGCGGGGTGTAGCTTTCCATATCAAGCATCGATCACGTCCCCCGTGGTCTTGGCGTAGCGGACCTTCTTGTCGCCTTCCATGCGGAAGCCGACGCGGGTCGGTTTGCCGTTGGCGTCGACGAAGGCCAGGTTCGACAGGTCCATCGGCAGCGCCTTGGGCATACGACCGCCCTGGCTGGTCTGGGTCTGGCGAGTGTGGCGGATGGCGATGTTCAGCCCGTCGACGACGGCCTTGCCGGCCTTGGGGTCGACGCTGACGATCTCACCGGTCTTGCCCTTGTCCTTGCCGGTCAGGACGATGACGGTGTCACCTTTTTTCAGTTTCGCGGCCATCTTACAGCACCTCCGGGGCGAGCGAGATGATCTTCATGAAGTTCTTGGCGCGCAACTCACGCACCACCGGTCCGAAGATACGGGTGCCGACCGGCTCACCTGCGTTGTTCAGGATCACGGCGGCGTTGCGGTCAAAGCGGATCGAGGTGCCGTCTTCGCGGCGAACTTCCTTGGCGGTGCGCACGACGACGGCCTTGCGGACGTCACCCTTTTTCACGCGGCCACGCGGAATGGCCTCCTTCACCGACACCACGATGATGTCGCCGACAGAGGCATAGCGGCGGTGCGAACCGCCCAGAACCTTGATGCACTGAACTTTCCGGGCTCCGGAATTGTCAGCAACATCCAGATTGGTCTGCATCTGGATCATAAGTTTTCTCCCGACGTCCCGGGCCGCTCGTCAAGGAGACATTGACCCGGGGGTTTCGTATGCAACCGAGCCCCGCAAGGGGGCTCGACTCTGCCCTTACTGGGCGGTTTCTGCCTCTGCGGCCTTCTGGGCCTCAAAACGGGCACGTTCGGCTGCGGCGGTTTCAGCGCGCGCCTTGTTGTGCTCTTCCAGCATGGCGTCGGTCATCACTTCCCAACGCTTGGTCTTGGACTTCGGCGCGCATTCACGGATCGAGACCGCGTCACCGACGTTGAAAGCACCGGCCTCGTCATGGGCGCGGTACTTCTTGGATTTCTTGATCGTCTTCTGAAGCACGGGGTGCTTGAAACGACGGACAACCTGAACGGTCACGGTCTGGGCGTTGGCGGTCGAAGTGACGGTGCCTTGCAGGATACGCTTGGGCATTCGTTACGCCTCCGCAGTCGAGGCCGCAGCAGCGGCTTTTTCGTTCAGAACGGTGTTGATGCGCGCGACGTCGCGGCGCACCTGGCGCATGCGCGCCGTGTTTTCCAGCTGGCTCGTGGCCGCCTGGAAGCGGAGGTTGAAAGCCTCCTTTTTCAGCTGGACAAGCTGGTCCCGGAGTTCGTCCGGGGACTTGTCACGGAGTTCCTGGGCGTTCATGCGCCTCTCCTTTGTTGCAACATCACCGGTAGGCCCCTGCCTGCGAGCATGCAGGGTCACCCTGATTCCGGTGGAGTCCGTGGATGAGCGGCCCCATTAGGCCAGAATCCCTGTCCATGCAAGGACTATCTGCGATGAGGCCCACCCGCGCGCTCAGCTTGCTCCGCGACCGCCGATGACATGGCCGAACCTGTCGCCCGGCGTGGTTTCCGGAAAACGCGCGTTCGAGCGCGATCCGCGAAAATCGGTCAGCTCGAAAACAAAACTCTCCCCGGTCATCAGGCCCGCGCGAAAATCCCTGAAGCGCTCGGGCAGGAGAGCCGCCTGAGCACTTGTTGGTTTGCCCCATTTGTCGGACATCGGCGCACAGTCACCGAACGAGTTCTGGACCGGCAACGTATCCCTGCTGCCTTCGCCCGCCAACCGGTATTGTCGGAAAGATTACACCGGTCACCTACCGGCTAACGCAACAATTCCAAGGCCACGCTTGCGGCGGAATATGTGATCTGAGCCGAGACGAAGATGGCCGATGCATCGTAGGCAGAGACCCCCTCGGTAGCGCCTTGCGACCCCTCCGGGGTCACGCCCTCTGCCGCTGCCGGTACGGGGTCGACAGGCAAATCGGAATCGTCATGCGCGATGATCGTCGTCGCATTGTAGGTCAGGTTGACGAAACTGGCCTCGATCACCGCACTCTCCTCTGCCCTGCGCGCGATCCCTGACGCCACCTGCCCCTGGCGCAAGCTCTCGCCGTTTGCGCAGGCCTGTTGCACCAGCGCCTTGGCGCGATGGCCCACGGAATAGGCTGACTTGCTAGGACCTGACCGCTGCGAATAAGCTTGGCATTGATGCAGCTTCGCGGCCAGCCGCCCGCCCCCGGAAACTTGAATATCCATCTGAACCCCCGAAGTGTCTCTGTCGCCAGAATGCGACGGCAAAGGTGAAACATTGGTCTACGGCGAAATGCAGACTGTCAGCGATTAGAGATGACAATGCCCGGAAAAATTAACCAATGCTCAACGCTTGCGTGGGACTCATGATCCAAACAAGGGATTGATGCCCAACCCGCGCCTGCGGCCTCTTCCCGCGCCCCGTTCTGACCGCTTGCAGGGGTATTCGCGGCCTCGGTATACTTGCACCTGACGAGCAGGGGGATGCAGCGCATGTCAGATCGGCCGACCTCTGGCGACGACGCGCTTTACAGCCGGATCGGGATCGACGGACAGTCCCATGCCCTGATGCTGGAACAGGCCGCGCGCATCGCACAGCTGGGCTATTTCGTCTTCAATGTACGGCAATCCATCGTCGAGGTCTGCTCGGTCCGCCACGCGGCGATCTTTGGCCAGACACCGCAGGAATTCATCGCCTCGGTCAGCGGCCTGGAAGGCGAGATGGAGATGATTCACCCCGAGGATCGCAACCTGCTGCGCGAGGCCTATCAGCGCCTCCTGCAGGGTGAGACCATCGAGATGGAGTACCGCTTTTTCCGCCCTGATCGCAGCCTTGGCTATATCCGCGAGATCGTTGCCCCCGAAGTCAGCGCAACCGGTGAGATCGTGCGCGGCCTCGGCAGCAGCCTGGACGTCACCGATGCCCGGCGGGCCGAGGAACGCCGCGCCCAGGCCAACCGCCTCGCCGCCCTTGGGGAACTGACCGCGGGCGTCGCGCATGACGTCAACAACATCCTTGCCGTTGTCATGGGCAACGCCGAACTGTTGCAGCAAGAGGCCGGCGGCGAGCTGACCGACCAACTGCTGACGGAAATCGTCACCGCCTCCAAGCGTGGGGGCACCCTGACCCGCAGCCTTCTGAACTTTGCCCAGAAGGCAACGATCCGGCCCGTGGCGCTGGACCTTGGCGAAGAAACGGCCCGCGCCGTCGCCATGTTCGAGCGGACCTCCCTCAAGAAGCCCACCATGATCGTCGACCGCGCCCCGGCGGCCATTCCGATCTTTGCCGATCGGGACAACCTGCAATCGGTGATCCTGAACATTCTCATCAACGCGCTGGATGCCATCCGCGAGGGCGGGACGATCCGGGTCCGGGCGGAAACAGCGGCGGCCAGTCCGATGGTCGCCATAGGCGAATACGCCTGCCTGTCGATCCGGGACGATGGTCAGGGCATAGCCGCCCAAAACCTGGCCCGTGTCACCGAACCCTTCTTCACGACCAAGCCGCGCTCCAAGGGGTCTGGCCTGGGCCTGTCGATGGCGGCGGGTTTCATGCGGCAACTAGGGGGAGAGATCGCCATCGAGTCAGAGCCCGATGTCGGGACGTGCGTGCGTCTGTTCTTTCCCTTGCACCGGGGAAAATGCACGGCCGCGGCCCCCGCGCCGGCCGGCGACTCCACGAAATTCGACAAGTTGCACCTGCTGCTGCTGGAAGACGAGGCATCGATCCGCAATGTATTGCTGCGCAACCTGCGCAGCTGGGGCTTCACGGTCACGGCCACCGCCAATGCCGAAGAGGCTCTTTTGGCCATCGACGGCGCCACCTTTGACCTTGCCCTGCTGGACAACCATGTTCCCGGCGCCGTCACAGGGGCCGAGATCGCGGCACAAATCAAGGCCAGGCACCCGGCGACACCGACGATTCTTCTGACGGGCCTTGCCAAGCCCGGGACAGGTGGCGAGGGGTCAGGGATCGACCTGGTCCTGGCGAAACCCGTGCCCGCCCCGGAGCTGCGCGCCGCGATCACGACCCTGTTGGAGACAGCCACCTCCGCGCGCCGACGGACCGTCAACCCCGAGGTCTGACAGCGACCTTTCGGTCGGCAGTCAAATTCCGGACAGCATTAGCTTCAGGCAATCCCGAACCGGGCCTCATTCCCACTTGTAGTTGAAGCTGACAGAGACGCGGTTTTCCTCGGCCATGTTCAGCGGCACCTCGTGCCGCAGCCAGCTTTCCCAAAGCAGCACATCGCCCACCTGGGGGGCGACGTAGACGAAAGACTTCAGTTCCTCGCGGCAGCCCTTCTTGCGGGTGGGTGCTGCCATCATCATCGCCAGCCGGGGATCCTCCAGCTTCAGCGCCGAGGCGCCTTCGGGCATGGCAACATAGGTCGTCCCCGAAATCACCGAATGCGGATGGATATGGCCGGAATGCGTACCGCCCTCCGGCAGGATGTTGATCCAGATATCCTCAAGCACCAGGCTCTTGTCTCCCAAATCGAATTCCAGGTCCTCGGCAAAACCCGCCACGTGTTTGTCAAGCACCTTGACCAGGTCGGAAAAGATCGGAAAGCGCCAGGGCAGGTCCGTCAGCGATGCGTAAGAGGTGTAGCCGGGATAGCCCTGTTCCTCGCACCAGTCCTGCCCCGCCTCGTCATCCTCGGCGATGGAATAGCACGAACCTTCCAGTTCATCGGTGTCGATGGCGCCATGCTCGGACAGCCGGGCCTGGTAAAGACGGGTGGCAAAAAGCGAACGGATCTTGGTCATGTCCGCGCTTTAGCCCAAGCCGGACACCGGGGGAAATGGAATCTCAACCTCTCGGCGGCATGGTCGCAGCCAAACGAGAGGTGAGAACAGAATGTTCCCGATCCGCTGCCTGATCCTGATGGCGCTGCTCGCCTTTGGCGGAATTGCGTCGGCTCAATCCGCCTCGCTCTTTCCGCGCGGCGAAAGCAGCGCGCGCGCCCCGCTGATCGCCCTGCGCACAGCGGCACAGCCAAAACCGGCCCGGCCCGCCAGCCTGTTCGCCGACGAAGGGCGTCTGGGATTCCTCGCGCCCATGTCGGACGCGGGTCCTGCCCCGGCTCCATCCCCCGGGCCTTTGACCGACAAGTCCGCGGTCGCCCGGTTGCGCAGCCTGATCGCCGAGGCCGAGGCAGGGCCTGACGGCTATGACGCGATCATTCACGGTGCTCGCGTAAAGCCCCCGAAACGCCCGACAGAGCTGACCGTTCAGGAAATCCTCGACTGGATCGCCGCCACACCGGGACAACCGCATGCCATAGGGCGTTACCAGTTCATCCCCGACACGCTGCGCTTTCTGGTGGCCGAACTGAACATCGACAAGCGGATGCGCTTTACCCCTGAATTGCAGGATCGCCTGGCCGATCAACTGCTGGCCGACGCCGGGTTCCTCGCCTTCCAGCGTGGAGAGATCACCCGCCGCAGTTTCATGTACCGTCTGGCCAAGGTCTGGGCCGGGCTGCCCCTGCCCTCGGGCGAAAGCTATTACGAGGGCTACGCCGGCAACAAGGCAACGATGACATGGGCACGGTTCGACGGGGCGATGGCCGCGATCTTTCCCGGCTGAGCAAAGAAAAACCCCCGCCGCTTTCGCGCCGGGGGCCAATTTCCGTAGGATGGGTCATCGACCCATCACGTCACCAGTCCTCGCGGACCACGACGCGGGTCTTGATCGGCAGCTTCATCGCGGCCAGACGCAGGGCCTCGCGAGCGATTTCCTCGTTCACGCCGTCGATCTCGAACATCACGCGGCCGGGCTTGACCTTGCAGGTCCAGCGGTCGACCGAGCCCTTACCTTTACCCATACGCACTTCGATGGGCTTGGCGGTCACGGGCGTGTCCGGGAAGATACGGATCCAGACGCGGCCCTGACGCTTCATGTGACGCGTCATGGCACGACGGGCTGCTTCGATTTGGCGCGCGGTAACGCGCTCAGGCTCAAGAGCCTTCAGACCGTAACCGCCGAAGTTCAGATCGGAACCGCCCTTGGCTTGGCCCTTGATCCGGCCCTTCTGAACCTTGCGGAATTTAGTACGCTTTGGCTGAAGCATGGTTACCTCCGATCATCCCGGCGGCCGCCACCGGCACCACGGGGGGCCGGACCGTCCTGGAGTTCCTGGTTCTTGCGGTCGCGGGCCTGCGGATCATGTTCCATGATCTCGCCCTTGAAGATCCAGACCTTGATGCCGATGATGCCGTAAGGCGTAGTCGCCTCGACGTTGGCATAATCGATGTCGGCGCGCAGCGTGTGCAGCGGCACGCGGCCTTCACGGTACCATTCGGTCCGTGCGATTTCTGCACCACCCAGACGGCCAGCCACGTTCACCCGGATACCCAGGGCGCCCATGCGCATGGCGTTCTGCACGGCCCGCTTCATCGCGCGACGGAAGGAGACACGGCGCTCCAGCTGCTGAGCGATCGACTCGCCGACCAGCTGTGCGTCCAGCTCGGGCTTGCGGACCTCGACGATATTGAGGTGCAGTTCCGAGTCGGTCATCGACGAGAGCTTCTTGCGCAGCACCTCGATGTCCGCGCCCTTCTTGCCGATGATGACGCCGGGGCGCGCGGTATGCACCGTGACGCGGCACTTCTTGTGCGGGCGCTCGATGATCACGCGGCTGATGCCGGCCTGCTTCGGCGGGTTGCGGTACTCGTTGAAGATGAACTCGCGGATCTTCAGATCCTCGAGAAGCAGATCACCATAGTCCTTGGTGTCGGCGTACCAGCGGCTGTCCCAGGTGCGGTTCACCTGCAGGCGCATGCCGATCGGATTGGTCTTGTTACCCATTAGGCTTGCTCCTCAACCTGGCGCACCTTGATGGTGAGTTCCGAGAACGGCTTGTTGATCCGGCCAAAACGACCACGGGCCCGGGGGCGTCCGCGCTTCATGACCAGGTTCTTGCCCACGTAGGCCTCGGCGACGACCAGTTCGTCGACATCCAGACCGTGGTTGTTCTCGGCGTTGGCGATGGCCGACTGCAGGCACTTCTTCACGTCAACAGCGATCCGCTTCTTCGAGAAGGTCAGGTCCGTGAGGGCCTTGTCCACCTTCTTGCCGCGGATCAGCTGTGCGACGAGGTTCAGTTTCTGCGGGCTGGTGCGCAGCATGCGCAGCTTTGCCATCGCTTCGTTGTCCGCCACGCGGCGGGGATTCTTATCCTTGCCCATGGCTTACTTCCTCTTCGCTTTCTTGTCGGCTGCGTGACCGTAGTAGGTACGGGTCGGTGCATATTCGCCGAACTTCTGGCCGATCATGTCCTCGGTCACGTTGACCGGGATATGCTTCTGGCCGTTGTAGACGCCGAACGTCAGGCCCACGAACTGGGGCAGGATCGTCGAGCGGCGCGACCAGATCTTGATGACTTCGTTCTTGCCCGACTCGCGCGACTTCTCGGCCTTCTTCAGGACGTAGGAATCGACGAACGGACCTTTCCAGACGGAACGCGACATGGATTACCGCCCCTTCTTCTTGGCGTGGCGCGAGCGGATGATCAGCTTCTGCGACGCCTTGTTGGTGTTGCGGGTGCGCTTGCCCTTGGTCGGCTTGCCCCAGGGCGTCACCGGGTGACGACCACCCGAGGTCCGGCCTTCACCACCGCCGTGCGGGTGGTCGATCGGGTTCATGACGACACCGCGGACGGAGGGACGCTTGCCCATGTGGCGGACGCGACCGGCCTTGCCGAGGTTCTGGTTCGAGTTGTCGGGGTTCGAGACCGCGCCAACCGTGGCCAGGCATTCCTGGCGGACCATGCGCAGCTCGCCCGAGCTGAGGCGGATCTGGGCATAACCACCGTCACGGCCGACGAACTGGGCATAGGTGCCCGCGGCGCGTGCGATCTGGCCACCCTTGCCGGGCTTCAGCTCGATGTTGTGGACGATGGTACCGATCGGCATGCCGCTGAAGGGCATGCAGTTGCCGGGCTTGATGTCCGCTTTCTGCGAGGAGACGACCTTATCGCCCACGCCCAGGCGCTGGGGGGCGAGGATGTAGGCCTGTTCGCCATCGTCATACTGGACGAGCGCGATGAAGGCGGTACGGTTGGGGTCGTATTCGATGCGCACGACGATGCCGTTGACATCGAACTTGTTGCGCTTGAAATCGACGATCCGGTAGAGGCGTTTTGCGCCACCGCCGCGGCGGCGAGCGGTGATCCGTCCGGTGTTGTTCCGGCCACCCTTCTTCGTCAGACCTTCGGTGAGGGCCTTGACGGGGCGTCCTTTGTACAGCTCCGAACGGTCGATCAGCACCAGCCCGCGCTGGCCCGGCGTCGTCGGCTTGTACGACTTGAGTGCCATGCTTTCTGTCTTCCGTTAGCTAGCGCCCCGGAAAGTGTCCGGGGCTATGTGAAAGGCCCCTCGACTTACGTCCGCAGGTGCCCGGTGGTATAGGCCCCCGAAGGTGCCCGAATCTCAACATCCGCAGACAATAGCAAAGCCCCGGACGAATCCGGGGCTGCTGCGGATGCGGTCTGGTAAGGGAGGAAGCGCGTGGGGTCAAGTGCCCCGGGTCCTGTCTTCCGAACAAAGCGGATCAGATCCTTTGCGGTACATCAAAGACGCGGAACCCAATCTTGGGTACATTTGGCAAGGTGCGGGGCAGACGTGCAAGCCTCGCGTGGATTGTCCGCATCACGAAATACCGGGCAATGAGGTTCGGAGGCTGGGTTCATGAGGCAGAGACACCTCGTCATCAGAACGGTTCTCGTTTTTCTTCTTTCCCTGAGCGTATCGGCAATCTGCGGAACTGGCCCAGGCCGCGCTGCCGAAAGCGACTGGTCCACTTTCGTCGAAACCCACGATGGCCGCCGGGTATGTTGGGCGGTTACACCTGCGCGGGAGGACCGCAACACACTGCTATATGTTTGGAGACATCGCGGCGATGCGCGCCCCGAGATCTATCTCCTGCCCGGGAAACGCCTGCAACCGGCCAGGAAGCTGCGTCTGGTGATCGGTCAGAACGCATTTCGGGTGACGAGCATGGTCCGAAACGGCGCGCAAGAAATCTGGATTCAATATCGATCCGATGCGAATAAGGCTG
Organism: Antarctobacter albus; assembly: GCF_900101505.1. Lineage (GTDB taxonomy): Bacteria > Pseudomonadota > Alphaproteobacteria > Rhodobacterales > Rhodobacteraceae > Antarctobacter > Antarctobacter albus. The sequence goes on along the minus strand of NZ_FMZI01000007.1, from coordinate 2,605 downwards.
TTGCAGCCATGAAAGCCGCGGAAACCGCGCCCGGCTCTAGTCTGTTTCTGGCGCAGGAAGGAAAGCCACTCTACACCTTTTCGGCGATCGGGTTCTCCAGGGCCTTCGATTTCGCGATGGCCAAATGCGGATGACCGGAGGGCAGCCATACTGGCGACCAACCGCAAGGCGGCCCCACATGCAGCACATCGTCCCCTGGCTCGGATTGGCCCAAGCGTGAACAGTCGTTTTAAGCGCCCCGGTAAACCCCTGACTTCTCTGTACCGCTGACCGTCCGAGCGCGGATATCCCTCAAAGGAAAAGGCCCCCGCATCTCTGCGAGGGCCTCTCCGAATTCGTAGGGCGGGGTTCATCCCGCCGACCTCACAACCCGGTCGACACGTCGATCGTGTTGCCCTCTTCGAGGGTGACATAGGCCTTCTTGACGTCCTTGCGGCGACCCAGGGTGCCGCGGAAACGCTTTTGCTTGCCCTTGGTGATGGTGGTGTTGACCGCCTTCACCTTGACACCGAACAGCGCCTCGACCGCTTCCTTGATCTGCGGCTTGGCCGCGTCGATCGCCACCTCGAAGACCACGGCGCCGTTCTCAGACGCCATCGTCGATTTCTCGGTGATGATCGGCTTGCGGATCACGTCGTAGTGTTCTGCCTTCGCGCTCATTTCAGACGAGCCTCCAGTGCTTCGACACCCGCCTTGGTCAGAACCAGCGTGTCACGCTTGAGGATGTCATAGACGTTTGCGCCCTGGCTCGGCAGCACATCGAGACCCTCGATGTTGGCCGCTGCACGGGCGAAGTTTTCGTTGACCTCGGCGCCGTCGATGATCAGCGCGCGCTTCCAGCCCAGGTTCGCGACCTGCTTGGCAAGGGTGTTGGTCTTGCCGTCGCATGCAGCGGCTTCGATCACCACCAGCGAACCGTCCTTCACCTTGGACGACAGCGCGTGCATCAGGCCCAGCTTGCGGACCTTCTTGGGCAGCTCGTGGCCGTGCGACCGCGGGGTCGGACCCTTGTAGATGCCACCCTTGCGGAAGATCGGCGCCTTGCGCGAGCCGTGGCGTGCGCCGCCCGTGCCCTTCTGGCGATAGATCTTCTTTGTCGAGTAGGACACTTCCGAGCGGGTCTTGACCTTGTGCGTGCCGGCCTGCGCCTTGTTACGCTGCCAGCGGACGACGCGGTGGAGAATGTCGGCGCGCGGCTCCAGCCCGAACAGGGCCTCGTCCAGCTCGACTTCGCCAGCGGAACCGCCGTCGAGGTTGATCACGTCGAGTTTCATTCGTCGCCTTCCTTCTTCTCGGCCTCGATTTCAGCCTCGGCGGCCTTCAGCGCTTCGGCTTCGGCGGCGGCCTGCTCTTCGGCAAGACGCTTGGCTTCGGCTTCGGCTTCGGCGGCTGCGGCGGCTGCGGCTTCCTCGGCGGCTTTCATCGCTTCCCGCTTGGCGCTCATCAGCGCGGCGGGGAGAATGACGTTCTCCGGGGTCGGCTTCTTGACCGCGTCTTTGACAGTCACCCAGGATCCCTTGGGGCCCGGAACGGCGCCCTTGATCATGATGATGCCGCGGTCGCTGTCGGTGCGGACAACCTGCAGGTTCTGCGTGGTCACGCGGACAGAACCCATGTGGCCGGCCATCTTCTTGCCCTTGAACACCTTGCCGGGGTTCTGACACTGGCCGGTCGAACCGTGCGAACGGTGCGAGATCGACACGCCGTGCGTGGCGCGCAGACCGCCGAAGTTGTGGCGCTTCATGCCGCCGGCAAAACCCTTACCGATGGTGATGCCGCTGACGTCCACGAACTGACCCTCGAAGTAGTGGTCGGCGATGATTTCCTCACCCACTTCGATCAGGTTCTCGGGGTCGACGCGGAATTCCACGACTTTCCGCTTGGGCTCGACCTTGGCAACGGCGAAATGGCCGCGCATCGCCTGGCTGACGCGCTTGACCTTTGCGGTGCCTGCGCCCAGCTGGACGGCGGTGTAGCCGTGCTGGTCATTGGTGCGCTGCGCGACAACCTGCAGGCTGTCGAGTTGCAGCACGGTGACGGGGATCTGCTTGCCGTCTTCCATGAAGAGCCGGGTCATGCCGATCTTCTTTGCGATCACTCCAGAGCGCATGTTCATCGGCCTCCCTTATACCTTGATCTCGACGTCCACGCCGGCGGCGAGGTCGAGTTTCATCAGGGCGTCCACGGTCTGCGGGGTCGGATCGACGATATCCAGCAGACGCTTGTGCGTGCGGATCTCGAACTGGTCGCGCGACTTCTTGTTGACGTGCGGACCGCGCAGAACGGTATATTTCTCGATCTTGTTCGGCAGCGGGATGGGACCGCGGACCGTTGCGCCGGTACGCTTGGCGGTGTTGACGATTTCCTGGGTGCTGGCGTCCAGCACGCGGTAATCGAACGCCTTGAGCCGGATACGGATGTTCTGGTTCATTGAACAGCCTTGTTCACGATGTTGGGGTTGAGAGGAGGATCTGCGACCACCGCAAACCTTCGTCGAACCCGGAAGTGTCAGGGCGCCCCGGTCGGGGCGCCCTTCCAATGCTTTCAGCCGAGTGGCGGCGGGCGCCTTACTCGATGATCTTGGACACGACGCCCGAACCGACGG
>NZ_FMZI01000021.1 GCF_900101505.1 Antarctobacter albus | reverse complement strand
CCGGTCCCGTCAGCGATTACGTCGGGGCGCGTGCGCTCGTCAGCGGGCTGCCCAACGTGAAATGGCTTCTCGGAGACCGTGGCTACGATGCCGACTGGTTCAGAGAAGCTTTGCAGGACAAGAAGATACGCCCCTGCATCCCGGGCCGGAAGAAACGGAAGACGCCGGTAAAGTATGACAAACGGCGATACAAACGCCGTAATCGCATCGAGATCATGTTCGGCAGGCTCAAGGACTGGCGGCGCGTTGCGACACGCTACGACCGATGCCCGCAGACCTTCTTCTCGGCGATAGCTCTCGCCGCGACCGTCATCTTCTGGCTTTGAGGGAGAACGAGTCCTGAGCCTAGCTCTTCGTCATCAAGGACGGTCTCGTATATTGGGCAATAGCACCACTGAAGATGTCTTATCTGAAGCCTCGTCAAATCATGGCTAACGCCAAGTCGATCGGCCTTCCCGTTAAGTTTCAGTTCGAGCGGGGTTCCTGATAATGACCGTTGCTCAGCAGCAGTCATACTTCGGTTCCTTCACTTTGCTCTGAACCAGCGGCGCGGTTTACGCCGCATCCTCCGTCTTGACGCGGGGACGGTCCCCGCCGAGGCCGGAAAAAGCCAACTGACGGCACGAGAAGACGATGATCTGCTGCTCGAGCGCGACGCGGTTCAAGGCCGTGAACATCTTCACGATCCGATCGTCATCCGAGTAGACCAGCGCGTCGTCCAGGATGATTGGCAGGTGTTGGCCACGACGGGCGAAAAGGCGTGCGAAGGCGAGACGCGTGAGGATGGCGATCTGCTCTTGCGTGCCGCCGGAGAGGGTCTCGAAGGCTTCGGTCTCGCCACCCCGGCGAAGGGCGCCGGGGGTGATGCTGTCGGTTTCCCAGTCGATGCCGGCGTCGTCGTGCAGGATGCGCAGCAATGGGCGTAGCTCCTCTTGGACCGGCTCGAAATAGGCTTCCCGGGCGCCGTCCCGAGCCGCCTCCAGCGCGTCGCGCAGGCGGACCAAGGCCGCGACCTCCGCAGCGTAACGATCTTCACGAGCGGTCATACTGCGCAACCGCTCAGCCACTTCGTCGCGGCGCTCTTCCACACCTTCGTGGGCGCGCGTGTCGATGCGGGCGGACAGGTCCGCCCGTCGTTCCACCAGGTGCTCGCGCCGCTTGCGGACATTCTCGAAGGCGGCCTCGGCCCGTTTCAGGTTTGCGGCCGCGGTGGCGCTGTCCGGCGCATCTGCCTTCAACGAGGCCAGAGCCTTTGCCTTTCCTTCAGCTTCCTCAGCGGCCCCTTGCGCGGCATTGGCAAGCTCGCTCCGCCGCGCCTCGCGCGCATCGGCCGCGCCCGCATGTGCCTCGGCCCGCCCCTGCCGGTCGCGCGCCGCGGCGAGGGCCGCTGCGGAGGTCGCCGCCTTTTCGCGAGCATCGGCCACCGCCTCGGCCGCGGCGCGCAAGCGACCGCGCACCTCTGCCTCTCGGGTCTCGGCGGCGTCGAGGTCAGACGCCACCCGTTCGGCGGAGCGCACCGGAATTTCCGAAGCGCCCTTGATCGTCTCGCGGGCATCTACGAGCGCCTGCTCCAAGGCCTCGACGCCGGAAGGTGCCAGCGAGCGGAGCATCTGCTCGGCCAGCTTCGCGACGTTCTCGTCGGCCTGCCGTTGCCGCGCCCGGTCGCGTGCCTCGCCCAAGGTCCGGACCTCGCAACGCGTCAGGAGGTCGGCTTCGGCCGCCAGCGCCGCGGCATGGAGGGTTTCGGCGTCGTGGTCGCCTGCCGCCTCCGGAAGCACGAAGCGCAGGGTGGCGATACCCGGAACCTCGACCTCGGCGCCGTCCTTCAGTGCGACGGCATCGCCGCTTATGATCTCCGCACCGGCGAGGGAAAGCCGCGTGTCCCCGACATACTCCACATGCATGCGCACCGAACTGGCCGCGAAGAGGCTTTGCAGCCGCGCCGTCTCCTTCGCCGCATCTTCGAGGTCCGCCAAGGCCTGCTCCGTGACAGGGTTCCCCGCGATCCGCACCCGGCATTCCGAGGCAGTCGCCGCGTGCCCACGTGCCTGCTTGAGCAGGTCGCCGAACCGCTCGACCTCTTCCCGAGCGCGCTGAATGCGCCCTGCGCGTTCGGCCCGCTTCTGCTCCTCGCGCAGGGCCCGGGTCGCACTTTCGGCCTCTTCGAGCTCCGAGCGCAGTGCGCCTTCGGCGTCACGCGCGTCCTTCAAGGAGTCGAGCCGTTCGGAGTTCAGCTGGTCCACTTCAACAAGGGCCTTGGAGGCGCTTACGACCTCCGCTAAGGCATCAATGAAGGCGTCTCGTGCACGCTCGGCCTCGGATCGCTGCATCAGCGCGAGGTCCAGCTCTCCCTGCGCCGAGGCAATCTTCTGTGCGTGACTTTCAGCAGCGCGGGCGGCCTGCCGCGCTTCAGCAAGGTCGGTGTCGCGTCGCGCTTTCGCTTCCGGCTCGTCAAGCCGCCGCAGTTCGGCGTCGGCCGCGCGGCGCTCTTCCAGGGAGTCAGAAAGTTCCGCGCATTGACGCTCCAGCACCTCGAGTTCGGCTTCAAGAGCCTTGGCCGCGTCCACCGCTTCCTTCCACGCGCCCCTGGGGGACAGCCGACTGCCGGTCGCCAGCGCATCGAGGTCCTCCTGGCAGCGCCTGAGGATGCGGTCCATGGTCCGACCTCCTGTGACCTGCTCGATCTCCCCCGCCACCGAACTCAACAGGTCTCGACGCGCCTCTGCGAGCCGGTCTTTCTCGGCCGGTTTGGCATCCGCAGGCTCCAGCCCGAGAACCCCCTGCCGGACCCAGAGCAGGCCGGTGGGTCCCCCATCAGAGGCTCCGATGTGCCGCGCGATCCAATCCTCGGCCTCGCCATCGCGGGCAATGACGGTGCCGCGGGCCGTGTCGGTGACACTCGCCCCCTTCTGCGCGAGAAACCTCTTCTCGATCGCATAGCACGCGCCGTCGATTTCCACCTGCAGGCCGATGCGAACGCCGCCGCCGGCGCGGGGGCGCAGCGACTGGACATTCTTGCCGGTGGCGGTGTGCTTTTCGAAGACGACGGCGTGGATCGCGTCGAAGAACGTCGACTTGCCGAACTCGTTCGCCTCGCAGATCACCGTGATGCCATCGCCGATGGAGTCGATCGCGACACGTTTTCCGCCGAATTTCCGGACGTTCTCGAGGGTCAGGGCGCGCAGTTTCATTTCACCTCCAGGGCGTAGGAAAATAGCCGGGTAAGCGCCGCGGCCGCGGCGGTATCGCCCGCGTCGGCGGCCGCGGCGAGCGCCTCGGCGGCGTCGCGCACGGCGCCCCGGTTATCGATCCGCGAGAGGTCGTCCGCCTCGTGTGTGACAGCGAGCGTGGAGAGATCGCTGTTCGCCCAGAGGAAGTCGGGAGCAACATCCTCGATCGCCCGCGCCAGCGCCGCATGGCCCGCGAGCCCGGTGCGGCCGGTGGCGCGAATGTCGATCAATGTGCGGTCGCGCCCTGTGAGATCGGGAAGAGCTTCTGACAGACGCTCCGTCGGGTCTTCGGTATCGAGAAGATCGAGCGCCACCCGGGTCCAGACGATCTGTCCCGTCTCCACCTCTTTCACCTCAGGCGCCGCGCCGGCTGCGGCGAGCGACACCAGCAAGGCTCCGGCGGGCCTGTGGGGCTTGAAACTGTCCGGCTCGGGCGTGCCGGAATACCAGGTACTCGCCGCCACCTCGATCCGGCCGTGCCAGTCGCCGAAGCCCAGGTAATCGAGCCCCGCCCGCATGGCCCGGTCGGGTGCGATGACGACGCCGCCTTCGCCCCCCATCTCGTCCACCGGCCGAAAATCGCGGATGGAGCCATGCCCAAGACCGATCCGGATTGCCTCGCCGGTTTCGGCGCCGTCCATCCATTCAGTCAGGTCACGGCCAGGACTGCGCGTCGTGCAAGGCGCGGGAAGAAGCATCGCGCCCTCCCAGAGTTCTATCGGCTCGGCGGCGAGGGCGAGTGTCACGTTGTCCGGCCGCTCCCGCTCGAGCGTACCCCAGATCTCTTCCGCGCCGAGGTGATCGTGGTTGCCGGGCATCAGCACCCAGGTCAGGTCGTCATGTCCGGCCATCGCGTTCATTGCCTGCCGAAGCGTGGCACGGGTCGGGGTCTCGGCGTCGAAGGTGTCGCCAGCCAGCAGGACATGGCTCGCGCCCCCGTCACGCGCGGCCTTGGCAAGCGCCCCGATGGACTCTTGGCGAGCCTGCCGAAGGCGGTGCCGCACCTCCTCGGGGAATCCGCCGAATGGCTTGCCAAGATGAAGGTCCGAGGCGTGGAGGAAACGGATCATGCGCGAGTGGTCCTTTTAGCGTAGATTTCGGAGCCTTTGATCCGGGCGTCCCGCACATGGTGAATCGGATCTTCGACGACAGTGCCGAGAACGACCAGTTTGAAGACCTCTTTGCGAGATTGACCGTGCGTGTCCGTGTAGATGATCCGCGCGACCTCCCGATCTCCATCGAAACCGCGCATCGCATACTGAAATCTAAAAGGCTCCCAACTGATCGAGCCGACGACGGTGCGATCGTCCCGAAACAATTCAATCTCATAGTCGTCTATTCCGGCCAACACCGCACGGGCATCTTCCGAGGAGATTGCGTTCGAGTTCGCCGCGGCATGCGCACGCCGCGCCAAGTCCCGGCGTTGCTTCACGGACATCCGGGGCAATCGTTCAAGCACCGGTGGTTTCTTCATCTCGGCTCTCCTCTACAATTGCATTGCGCGCTATCCGGGGCGCCTGTGCCGCCAAGGCGCAGAGCAGGTTCAACAAAGCCATCTGCTCGACGCTCGTGCATGTCGTATCCAGCAGGCGTGGCGATGCGAAGACCAGCGTCAGACCCTTCGCTCGTGACACGGCGACGTTGATCCGTTCCCGCGACAGAAGAAACTCCATGCCGCGCGGCATCTCCTCGCCGGAAGAGGCGGTCATCGAGACGAGGCAGACCGGCGCCTCCTGTCCCTGGAACTTGTCGACCGTTCCGACGCGGATCCCCGGCGGCAGGGCCCGGCGCAGGGCGTTGACCTGGAGGTTGTAGGGCGCAACCACGATGATATCGGCCTCGGTCATCGGACGGGTCTGGCCCTCCCGGTCGGTCCAGATGCCGGTCACCAGAGCCGCCGCGGCGGCGCGGATCGTTTCCACCTCCTTCGGCGCGGATTGTGAGTTTCCCTCGTGCTTGACAGGGACCAGATGGGCGCCGGTGGCGGGCCATTCGGGCACCCCGTCGACACGTTGTCGCCCGGTATCCGCGTGGCTCTCGAGTCGTCCTTCGTAGACCTGGTTCGAGATGAACCGGCAGACGTCCGGATGCATCCGCCGCGTGACGGGGAGGAAGATCCCCCGGTCGGACCGGATCGCCGCATCGGCTCCCTGCATCCAGTCGAGGCAGGACAGGTCGGCCGGGGCCGGATGCGCGCCCTGCTGCACCTGAGGCAATTGGCGCGGGTCTCCGACCAGGACGACATTCTCGGCGCAGGTCGACATGGCCAGCATGTTGGCCAGCCCGACCTGCCCGGCCTCATCCACGAAGATGTGGTCGAAATGCCCCCGCAATCCCTCGCGCGAGAACAGCCAGGCCGTGCCGCCGACCACATCCGCCCCACGGAACAGATTCTCGTCGTTCTGGTTCGTTCGCCGGATCGGGCAGTCTTCCGTGTAGGTGTCGTCGCTCAGCTTGTGCACGATGGTGAAGTCCGGATCCTCCCACTCGTGTGCGTCGAGGATGCCCATCAGGACGTTCTTCACCGCCTCGTGACTGGTCGACGCCACGGCCACCTTCCTGCCCGCCCGGACCAGGGCGAGGATGGCGCGGGCCGTTATGTACGTCTTGCCGGTGCCGGGTGGACCCTGGATTGGCAGGACCGTTCCGTCCATGTCCATCACCGCGTCGATCGTGCCCTCCACCGGGTCGCGGCCGTTCAGGACGACCGCGCGCGGCCCGCTCCGAAAGCGGGGCGTGGCGCGGGTCAGAAGGGCGTCGGCGGCGCGTAACATCCTTGGGCCGCATTGATCTTCGATCACCGCGCGGATGGCGTCCTGGATCGGCCCCGTGTTCAGCGGCGTTTCCGGGTGCAAGGCGGTCACGTTTTCCAGAAGTCCGGCCTTCGGCTTGCCGATCTTCAGCGTCAGGGTTCCTGCAGCCGCGTCGAACTCATGGAGAACCGCCGTCGCGATGAACCCGTTTTCGTCATAACCGATCGCCGGCCGGGCACCCTCCTTCAGCCGCGTCTCCTGCTTCGGGAACGTGAAACGCTGACCGACAGACTGCTTGATCGGCACGGGCTGGCCCGCCCGGATCAGCCCACCCAGGGCATCGACGCTCTCGACGAGCTCGTCCTCCTCCTTCGCGATGCTGTCATGGATCGACCAGTAGACGGGCTTGTCCTCGCGCCAGTGATATTGCGCCAGGTCGAAGAGCAGTCGCTGGCGGTCCTCCGGCAGGTCCGACGCAGCCAGCTGCGCGCGGAGAGCCTCCGTCCGCTCGTCGGCCTCCGCCTCCTTCTCGCCGGCGCTCTCGTCGGTCAGCGACGGCCAGGGACCCTCGGGCCGGATCGAGACCAGCCAATCGCGCAGTTCCTCGGTCGAGACACAATCGACCTCGTTGTAGGCCCGGATCTCTTCGAGGATCGTGTCGTCACCTGTCCGGCGCCACTCCTCGTAGGCCACCACCGAGCCGCCGGAAGTCGTGACGTCGCCCTCCCGCTTGCCCCGATAGAAGGCCTCCATAGACTTGATCGAGTAGTTCCTCTCCGATGCCAGCAGCCCGCCGCGCACCACGGCGTAGAGGTCCACGAACCGGTGTTCCCGGAGCAGTCGGTCGAGAAAGGCCTCGCCGATCCCGTATTTCGCCGTCAGCCGCTTGAGCGCCGTCACCTCGTAGGCGGCGTAGTGATAGATGCGGGCCTGGGGAAAGGCCGCCAGTCGGTCGCGGAACCAGTTGAAGAGATCCGAAAGCGCCTGCGCTTCCTGCAGGTGATCGTGGGCCCAGAAACCGGTGAAGACGCCATCGGCCCAGAGACCGTGGAGGTATTCCAGCCCACCCTCAACATAGGGGTCGCCTTCGATATCGTAGAAGACGTCGCCGGAGTGCGGCTGCGGCAGAAGGTCGAACCCCTTGCCGGGGGACGGCGCCCGGAGCTCGAAGGAAGGCGCGCCTTCCTTGCGGGCGTGCTGGAGCCGTGCCTGCGCGACCAACTTGTCCAGCATCGCCGCCGCCACGTGCCGCACGGGGGCGTCGCGCGAGGCCAGCGCCTCCATGGTGCGGACGTCATCGGCTTCCAGCTTCGCGATCTGGCCGGTGCTGATGCCTGCGACGTTGTAGAGACTGTCGGTCTCGTCCCAGACGGCCTGACAGTGGTCCTGCCACCGACAGAGGGTGCAGGCGGCGCATCTCTGAGGCCGCGTTTCCGGCCGGGTGCGGGCGAACTCCTCCAGCCGCAGGCGTGCGCGCCGGGCGTATGCGGCATAGTCGGCCAGCCTGAAACTCGCCCGTTCACCGTTGCCAAGCTCGACATGAGCGGCGTCGGGAGTGACACCTTGGAGGTCGGCGAGCAAGTCCGAGTAGAGGACCAGCTGGAGAAGATGTTTCGGATCGGGTTTTCGCTTGAGCTTCGTGTCGGTGACCTCGTAGCTCCAGACTCCCAGGTCCGAGGGCCGCTCTACCCGTTCGAGGAAGTCGGACCACCCGCCCCATGAGCCGCCGTGGAGCGCAGCCTGGAAAATGACATCCGCTCCGGAGGCCAGCGCCTTCCTGGTTTCCGCCAGCCCGCTCTCCAGCGAAAATCCCTCGCGTGGCACTTCCACGACGTGCCGTCCCGATGCCTTCAGGGCTTCGAGATGCGCCGCCTCGTGCGCGTCTCCCATCTCCTGCAGAAGCTTCGCCTCCTCGTCATCCGCCCGTGGCTGCGGGCCATGCCCCTCGAGCCGGGCGAGATCGAGAAATGTCGCATGCGTGCAGCCGGAGAAACGCATCAGGTCTGATGCAGAGAACAGGAATTTACCATCAATCAATTGCACGGAATCCGGGCCTCCATTTCTCACACGATTCGCTCGATTTTCGGCCCCGTATCCAGCATAACTCTGGCGCACGTCAAAAATGGTCATGGTCAAAGATGTCATTCACGAAAGCCCGAGATCTGATTGAACTCGCCAAAATGGCGCATGCGCGACATGGAGGTGTCACTCTCGAGGAAATATGCGATCGGTTCCAGGTGACGCACCGTACGGCGCAGAGAATGACCGTGGCACTCGAGGAGACATTGTCCGGCATCGAGAACCCGACCAAGCACGATCGCCGCAAGGCCTGGAAATTGCCGGACCCGGTCCCGGCGGCCCTGTCGCCGCCCGTGGATGAAAGTATCGAAGCGCTCGACTTCGCCATCCGCGAGGCCCGGGACGCCGATCGTCACCGCCATGCCCGGACACTCATGCGGTTGCGCGACGATCTCCTGCAGCGGGTCCCCGGCGCCAGGGCCCGCGCGGCGGAGACCGATGCCGAAGCGATCCTGCAATCGGTGGGACGTGTCGCGCGCCCCGGTCCGCGAGGCCGAATTGATCCGGCGGTGGCAGACGCCGTCTACGATGCGCTCAGAGGGCCTTACCGCCTTCGCATGCGCTACCGTTCGCAGGGCGGCGACGTCCGCGAACGCGATGTCGAACCCTTGGGCGTGCTGCTCGGCCCCCGAAGCTACCTCGTGGCTCGCGTGCCCGAGGACACCGCCTTCCGCCATTATCGCATGGACCGCATCCTCGCGGCGGGAAGCACCGACGAGTGGATCGCGCTCGATCCCGCGTTCGACATCAACGCCCATGCCAGTGAAGCCTTCGGCTCCTACCACGATCCCGCTCAGGTCGGTCCGGTCGCATGGAAATTCTCACCGCGCGCGGCGCAGGCCGCGTCGGAATTCCTCTTTCACCCCGATCAAGAGCAGGAAACCCTCCCCGACGGCAGCCTGATCGTGCGCTTCAAGGCATGCGGATGGCTCGAGATGGCCTGGTTTCTCTACCAATGGGGTGACGAGGTCGAAGTGCTCGAACCCGCCGGGTTGCGTGACCTCGTTCACCCGGGCCGGCGCGACTTCGGAATACTGCCGTGAGAAAACCGGGGTTATCCGCAAATTTGCCAAATTGACGTGTTTCGACGTGATCAGTGGAATTGGAGTATGTAATGCCAGACCTGTATTTCGACGATCTGAAGTCGAAACAACGCGCCATTCGCGACGGTTTCGAGCAGGACATGGGCCTTCGAGTGCATCGCGCAATATCGTGGATCGGCCGGGCAGAGAGGGAAGCAGAGGACGCCGATGCGCGTTTCATCTTTCTCTGGATCGCCTTCAACGCCGCCTATGCCGACGAGAGCGATGCAGGCGGACGGTCCTTCGGCACCGCACGGGAGGATTTCGAGAGCTTCTTTGCCCGCCTGATCCGCCTCGATGCTGATCATCGCATCTACAACGCGATCTGGACCCGCTTCTCGGGACCGATCCGCCTCCTGATGCAGAACCGCTACGTCTTCAATCCGTTCTGGTCGTACCATAACGGCATCGCCGGGCACGAGGACTGGGAGGCCCGGTTTCAACATTCGGCACGTTTCTTCGGTGACGCCGTCACGCGGCGTGACACGACCGCCGTGCTGACCTGCGTCTTCGACCGGCACTATGTCCTGCGGAACCAGATCGTGCATGGCGGCGCCACTTGGAACGGCAGCGTGAACCGGGGCCAGGTCTCGGACGGAGCGGAGATCCTGGGCTTTCTGCTCCCCGTCTTCGTGGACCTAATGATGGACAACCCCGCAGAAGGCTGGGGGCGCCCCTACTACCCGGTTGTCGATGATGGCAGTGCAAAGGCAGGAGGTCGCCAATGACCGACCAACCGCTGCATTTCCTGCCGGACCTTCCGGAACGGGAGATCCTCGACGCCCTGAACGCCGCGCCCGGCAACGAGGTCGAGAGCGGCAAGCTCGCAAGCTCTGAAAGCTCGTCTGCGCTCGCAGTCAATGCCTTCGGCTGGTTCCTCAGGCGACCCGAGGCTCTGCCGCCCCTGCCTCGTCTGGCGGCCGCCTGGCCCGCGCGCGAAGTGAGACTCGAAGCCGAGTTGCGCTTCCCGTGGTCCGGCGGCCGGCATCCCTGGCTGGACGCCGTCATCGTCACCGACACGCATCTGATCGGGATCGAGAGCAAGCGCTACGAGCCTTTCAGACCGCGGAAGAAGGGCCCCGGCTTCTCTGACGCCTATGACCGCCCTGTCTGGGGCGATGCCATGACCGCCTTCTGTTCCGTCCGGGATGAGTTGAAGGCCGGCAGCCTGCGCTACAAGTCCCTCGATGCACCGCAACTTGTGAAACATGCCTTCGGCCTGCGGTCCGCCGTGCACCGCGAAGGCGGCCCTTTTCAGGGCCTCAAGTCCGTTCTCGTTTATCTTTACGCGGAGCCCCGAGCTTGGCCGGACGGCCGACCGGTCGACGCGTCCCGCGTGTCAACGCATCGATCGGAGTGCGAACATTTCACCCGCCGGACAGCCGGCGACGAAGTCGAGTTTCTTACGCTCGACTACATCGGTCTGGTCAAAGACTGGGCGTCGGGCAAAGAGCCGGGTCCGGCCCTACATGCAGGACGCCTGGCTAAAGCCTTCGACATCGGATGAGAACGACCGATGCCTCGGCATGATGAGCAGCCGGTCACACTTCCATCGACGTTCACCAGTCCATCACGCGCCGGCGCCCCGTGCCCTTGCCAATGACTGTCCAGACATCTCCCCTGCAAAGGCAGCTGCTCTCCCGCCATCTCAATGCCGTGGAAACACTCGCATACCGTAGCGCTTCCTGTAGCAAGTTCTGTAGCAAATCCGATTGCCGCGAGGCCGGAAAATAGCAAATTCCCTTAATTTACTGGGCGATTTTGCACGGCGATAGGATAATAATGGTGCCCGGGGGCGGAATCGAACCACCGACACGAGGATTTTCAATCCACTGCTCTACCCCTGAGCTACCCGGGCACGGGTGAAGCGATCGCTTCGGGTGGAGGCGGTTTAGCCGAGGTCCGACCCGGTGTCCAGCAGCTTTTGCAACAGAATTTCACCTCGCTGAATCCGGCCCTTCCAAAGCCTCAGCCGCCGCGATAAATCCACTCAATGACCTTGATACCAGACCGCCTGGAGAGCTTTCACGCGCACGGTTTCGATACCGTGATCGACGTCCGCAGCCCGGCGGAGTTCGAAGAAGATCGTATCCCGGGTGCAATCAATCTCCCCGCGCTCGACAACGAGGAACGTGCCCGCGTCGGGACGATCTACAAGCAGGATAGTCCCTTCAAGGCGCGTAAGCTGGGGGCGGCACTGGTCTTCCGCAATGCGGCCAACCATATCGAACGTCATCTCTCGCATCACGAGGGAGGGTGGCGGCCGTTGGTCTATTGCTGGCGCGGGGGGCAGCGGTCCGGCTCTTTCACCTGGATGCTGCGTGAGATCGGCTGGCGGGCCGAGGTGGTGCCGGGGGGGTACCGGACCTATCGTCGGCTTGTGACGGGTTATCTGTACGACACGCCGCTGCGGCATCACCTAGTCCAGTTGGGTGGGTATACCGGGACGGCCAAGACCGCGCTGCTGCCACGCCTGCAGGATCGCGGCGTGCAGGTTCTGGATCTCGAAGGACTGGCGCGGCATCGGGGCTCGCTCTTGGGAGAGATGCCGGGGGGACAACCTGCCCAGAAGGGTTTCGAATCCGATCTTGCTCGGGCGCTATGTGCCCTTGATCCCGCGCGGCCCGTCGTTGTTGAGGCGGAAAGCAGCAAGATCGGGCAGATCAACCTGCCACCGGCACTCTGGGACGCGATGAAAGTCGCGCCCTGGGTCGAGGTCTCTGCCCCGATCGCGGCGCGTGCGGAATACCTTGCACAGGCCTATGACGACATTCTGTCCGACGGGGTGCGGCTGCGCGAAAAGCTGGCGCCGCTGCGCTATCACCGTGGGCACGAGGTCGTCGATCGGTGGGAGGCGATGATCGACGCGGGGGATCGCCTGGCCCTGTGCCGCGCTCTGGCCGAGGATCACTATGATCCGGCCTATCGCAGTTCCATGCGGGCACATGTCCCACAGGTTCTGCACCGCGAGGAGACGGTTTCGCTGGCCCCCGGTGCTTTGGACGCGCTGGCCGACCGTTTGGCGGCGCGGCTTCAGACGATCCGGATCTGACCGGAGCCCTCGGTGACGATGCCGATCCGCGCGGCTTCGTAGCCTGCGCCGTGCAGCGCCGCCAGGGGCTCTGTCCCATCGCCGGGCACGGCCGCCAGCAGGCCGCCGGAGGTCTGGGGGTCGATCAGAAGATCGTGCAGGGCACTGTCCGCGAGGTCGGGGAAGGGCGCGCGATTGTCCGGGTAGAGGCTTGACCGGATGCCTTGGCGGGCAAGCTCCACGGCGCCGTGCATGAGAGGCACCGCCTCCAGCGTGATTTCTGCGCCGACGTTCGAATTCAGGCAGATGTTGCGCAGGTGACCCAGCAGGCCAAATCCGGTCACATCCGTCATGGCATGGGCGTCTTTCAGCAAGGTCGAGGCCTGCGCCTGCGACTGGACCATCCGTTGCAGGGCCGCAGCCACGTCTTCGCCGCGCGCAAGACCCGCCATTTCACCGGCCATGAGCACGCCGGACCCCAGCGGCTTGGTCAGGATCAATGCGTCGCCGGGGCGCGCGCCGGCAAGGCCGATTGCCGTTCCTTCGCAGGTGCCGGCGATGGTAAAGCCGATGGTCAGTTCGGCGCCTTGCGACGTGTGGCCGCCGACGATCTCTGCCCCGGATGCACGCATGATGGCGCGGGCGGTTGTCATGATCTCGTCCAGGGTGCGGCTGGCCAGCCGTGGCGACATGCGGGGCAGGACAAGGCTGGTCAGAACGGCCTGCGGCTGGCCGCCCATTGCCCAGATGTCGCCAAGCGCATGCTGCGCGGCGATGCGCGTCATGGTGACGGGATCGGCGGTGATTTCGCGCAGGTGGTCGGTGCTGAAGACCAGTTCCGCACCGCCGATGCGGACCAGTGCCGCGTCGTCCCCGGGCAGGTTCGACGGACCCTCGCAAAGCGCTGCCATCAAGGCCCCCTGGCCCAGCTTGGCACCGCAGCCGCCGCACAGCACCTTGTCGCCCAGGTCCGCCGCACCGGCGGCACGCGGGTCCGGCAGCGCGGGCAATGCCATTTGTGGCAGGTCCTTGAGTTTGGACATGAATTTCCGGTCGATCCGGTCTTTCCATCGCCAGACCCAGGGGCCGGAAAAGCTCAGGCCGAACCGGTCGCCCAGGGCGGTTTTCTCGCCCATCGACACCAGCTTTAGATAATCCTTCTGCGGCTGATAGCGTTTCATCGTCCCGGCTTCGCGCAGTGCCACGCACAGGTTCTGTGCCAGCACCGGGGCCTGCCGGACGGCATAGACTCCGGCCTTGGGCCGCGGGGCAAATGGCATATGCGCACAATCCCCCGCTGCAAAGATGCGGGGGTCCGATGTGCGCAACTGCGGATCAATGCTCAGATAACCGTGCTGCTGCGCCAGTCCGGTTTCCGCAAGCCAGGGATGAGGACGGGCACCCGCAGCGCCGCAGACGAAGTCAGTCTCGATCTCATACCCATCCAGCGTGACTCCATCCGGCGTGATCGCCCGCACCTCGGCCCCTTCATGCAGCGTGACGCCTGCGCGTTCCAATGCCGCGCGCAGGCGTTTCGCCGAACGGTCGGGCAGGGCGGTCAGGACCGTGTCACGTTCGATCAGGTGCAACTTTGCGGGCCGGTCGGCCTGTGACAGTGCGTGACCCATCGCCAGGATCAATTCGGCGCCGGCGACCCCGCCGCCGATCATCACCACGCTGGCCGGGCCGCTGGTCTGAAGGAAGTTCTGCCATGCGGCGGCGAACCGTTCCAGGGGCTTGGCCGGGATCGCATATTCGGCAAACCCGGGAATTTCAGGCATGGCTGTTGTGATGCCGATGTCGATGCTGGCCAGATCAAAGGCGATGGGCGGGCGGGCCGCCACGTGCACCTCTCCACGGGACAGGTCGATGCCCTCGGCGGCGCCCAGGATCAGCCGGGCCCCGGCAAATCGTGCCAGCCGGACAAGATCGATCTCCAGCGCGTCGCGCGTGTAGTGTCCGGCAATATGTCCGGGCAGCATGCCGGAGTAGGCGGCGGAGGGGCCGGGATTGATCAGCGTCAGGCGTGCGCCCGGCAGCGGCTTCATGCCCCAGGACCGCAGGACCAGCGCGTGGCTGTGGCCGCCTCCGACCAGCACCAGATCGCGGGTAAACGGATGGGACGATGCTTGCATTCTGGTCTCTCCCGGCCTGCGGGCACATGCCCGCGTGGCCGGGATAGCGCCGAAGTGCCCGTCAGAAAAGCGTGATCTCGTCCGTCTTGGGCCGGGGGATGGGGGCCGGTTTCTCCACCGGCAGCGACACGGCATCCGCAGAGACGAGAAGCTGGCGCACGCGGCCGGTGGTGGGCCAGAAGCGAATTCGGCGGGCCGAGGTGCCTCCGACGCTTTCGGCGATGCAGGGGATGCCCTCATCCTTGAGGAAGCCGCGCGCGAACGCCGCGTTGGACGCGCCGATGTCGCGCAGGTTGCCCATCATGCTGGCCCCGCCAAAGACCTTGGCCTGTAGCCGGGCACGGTCAGCCCCGCGTCGCAACAGCCCGTTGATCAGCAGTTCCATCGCATAGGCGCCATAGCGGACATTCGCGCCTTCGCCCCCGTCCCGCTTTGGCAGGAGAAAATGGTTGAGCCCGCCGACCTTGCGTTGGGGATCGAACATGCAGACCGCGATACAGGACCCCAGCACGGTCGTCAGGACAACCTGGGGGCTGTCCGAGATCTCGAACTCTCCCTGGATGACATTTACCAGCTTCTCGGTTTGTGGCGTCATTTCTGTGCTTCCCTGCCTGGGCCGACATTTGTCTTGCGACGGGCCAACAACGCCTCGGCGATTTTTTTCAGCGGAAGGACACGATCCACTCCACCCAGCTCGACGGCGGCACGGGGCATACCGTAGACCACGCAACTGGCCTCGTCCTGTGCGAGCGTATGCGCGCCGGCAAGTCGAAGGGCCTTCATTCCATCCGCGCCGTCGCGGCCCATGCCCGTCAGCAAAGCGGCGGAGACCCTTGGCGCCACCGGCAGGGCCGACAGGAACAGCCGGTCGACAGAGGGAACATGTCCGGCCACGGGCCCGTCGGCGACGGTCGTGACCCGGGTCGCGGCGCGCCCATCCAGAACCAGGTGCGCCCGTATTCCGGCGCCGACCAGAATCTGTCCCTGCCTCAGGGGCATGGGGCCATTCGCCAGAAGGACATTCGGCAGGCACTGGCGGTCCAGAAGGCTGGCCAGGCTTTCGCCAAAACCTGACCCTGTGTGCTGGACGACCAGCGTGGGTGGGCAATCCTGGGGAAAGCGGGTCAATACGGCCAGCAGTGCATCGACCCCCCCGGTGCTGGCTCCAATCAGGATGATGGGATCGCTACCCAGGGGGGGGCGTGGATCTGCTTGGGGCGCCCTGGACGTGCGCGTCAGATGGTCTTGTACCTTGACCGTGGTGATCAGGGGCCTTGTCGCATTGGTCGTCGGCGCGCCGCAGGCGAGATGGCTGTGGGGAGTTTCGGTCGGACGAGGCGGATTGGGTTTGGCAGCTGGTCGGGGGTTCAACCCGGTGCGCGTCAGGGCACGGAGTTGTCGCTCATAAACCTCGTCAGGCGCATCTGTCGGGATCGAAAACAGATCGGATCGAGGACTGCCGCCCACGGCGGGTCCGCGCAGTCTCCGGTTGGGCACCGTTACCACCAGCCAACGGATATCCAGCGTCGAGAACAGCGCGCGCATCACTTCGAACTCGGCAAGGCCGGCCAGGACATCCGCGATGAGAACGGCCTTCGGCAACCGTTCCTCGACCACATTATAGGTGTTCATGAGGTCGCCGGTTTGGGCGATGACCTCGAACTCGCTCATACGATCCACGACAAGGCCCAGCCGCTTGCGCTGTGCGGCGTCCGGCGTGGCGATGACGACACTCTTGACCGACATGGTTCAGACCCAGTCCATACGGGGCCAATGCCGCCAGCGACACGCGGCCCGTTTCATCAGAACAGTTCCGCGTGGCCGCCGTTTGCGGCGGAATTTACCTGACCGCCCAGCCGGCAGGCCATGTCGCGCAAGGGGATTGCGGTCAGGGCTTCGCTGACATTTACCATGCCATTGGCGTCGGTCGCGGTCGAAATCTGGTCGAGGTAGTCCGCAAGCGCGCCGATCGACTGTCGCAACATGTCCAGTTCCTGGAGCATGCCGATCGACTTCGTATCGAACGCGTGTGTGGAATGGCTTATCACCGCGTCCAGCCCGTGTTCGAGCCGTTCCAGGCGTGCGTGCAGGCCCTCCAATTCGTCCGAGGCTCGCCGGGTGGCGAGTCTCAGGGGCAGCACGGTGTCCTTTCCCCTGCTCATAGGCGACCGACCACGCTTTCGATGCACTGTTTCATCGAGGCCGAGGTAAAGGGTTTCTTGATCATGTTGTTGAGACCCAGCCGCTTGGCTTCTGCCACGATCTCGGGCGTCGGGCGGCCGGTGACGAGGATGAAGCCCATCTTCTTCAGCGCCTGATGGCCGCGCACCGCCTTGAGCAGCCCAAGGCCATCCAACCCGGGCATGTTGTAGTCCGACAGCACCAGGTGCACCGGGCTGGCCGCCATGCGTTCGAGGGCAGCACGCCCGTCGTTTTCGGTGATGTAGTTTTTTACCCCGATGTCATCGAGGGCCTGGGTGATCAGGCCGCGGCTTGTCGCCATGTCGTCGACGACCATGACCCTGAGAGAATCCTTCATTCCCATCTTGCTCTCCTATTGCAGCGCGGGAGGCACGTTGGTGCGTGCTTTGCGGTAACTCGTGATCCCGAACCCGGTGAGGGTCTTCAGGGCCTGGCCTGTCACCCGTTCGGAATGTCCGATGAACAAGAGCCCATCGGGGTTCAGCATGGCGCTGAAGCGTTGCCAGAGGCGCCTTTGCGTCTCCTGGTCGAAATAGATCGCGACATTGCGGCAGAAGATCGCGTCGAATGGGCCACGGAAGGGCCACTCCACCATGAGGTTCAACTCGTTGAAGGTGATCAGGTCTTTCAAAGCCTGCGTCACGCCGTATGTCTTGCCGCTCGCATCGGTTGCCTTTGTCCATTTGCCGCGCATCGGCGCGGGTATTCCGGCGACATCCTCGGCCGAGTAGACCCCGTCCCGGGCCTTGTGCACGATCTTTGGGTCGATATCGGTCGCAAGGATACGCAGATCCTTGCGCGCGGCCTCCGGCACGGCCTCGAGCACGGTCATGGCGATGGAATAGGGCTCTTGGCCAGAGGAGCAGCCGGCAGACCAGATCCGCACCCTTTGACCGGAGCTTGCGCGCTCTGCCAAACCCTCTGCCAGCCGCTGTGTCAGCGTATCGAAGTGGTGTTTCTCGCGGAAGAAACTGGTGACATTGGTGGTCAGGGCCGAGATCAGTTCTAGGCGTTCGGCCTCTTCCTCGCTGCGTTCGAGCAGCGCCAGGTAGTCGGTGAAGCTCCCGACTTGCCGGGACTTGAGGCGCCGCGACAGCCGCGAGTAGACCAGCGGCTTCTTGCTCTCGGCAAGGCTGAGGCCGAACCGTTGCTGGGCAAGCTGCGCGATGGCGCGGAAATCCGCATCACTGAAGGGGATGTCGCGCGTGAAGGCGCCCGGCGGAGAGCTTGTCATGCAGGCAGTCCCTTGCCGCTTTCGACAACCGCGCCAAGGTTGACAACGCGCACCATCGTATCGTCGACCGAGATCATGCCCTGGATGCTGTTGCGCGTCGCTTCGGACTTGATATCCGGGGTTTCCTGGATCTCGCTCTTGTCGACCGACAGGATCTCGGACACCGACTCGACCTGCAGGCCGATGGTCGCGCCGTCGACGGCGGCCACGATTACGACGTTGCGTTCGTTCGCCGGTGTGGCGCCCAGGCCGAAACGCGCGGAGAGGTCGAAGATCGGGATCACGGCGCCGCGCAGGTTCATCACGCCCAGCACATCGGCCGGTGTGTGGGGCAGGGCGGTCACCGGGGTCCATCGGCGGATTTCACGGATCTGCGTGATCTCTAGGCAGTAGCTTTGTCCGCCTGCCGAGAAGGTGATGAATTCGAACTGCGTATCCGCATGCGCTTCCGCGGTCTCAGCCATGACGAAGCTCCATTCTGCTGTGCTGTGCAAAGGGATCGTTGCCCGAGGCATGTGCGAGATTGATCAGCTCTTCGGGATCGAGGATCAGGGCGATCTTGCCATCGCCCAGGATGGTTGCCGCCGAGACGCCCCGGATGGCGGCATAGTTGCTTTCCAGGCTCTTGATCACCACCTGGCGCTGGTCGTGGATCGCGGTCACCCTCAGGGCGGTCAATCCCTGCAGTTCGGTGCTGACCAGAAGGAGAATACCGGCGCCGGCGGTGTCGTCATGTCGTGAGAGGCCGAGGTTGTCGGCCACGTCCACGATCGGAACATACGAGCCGCGCACGCTGACCACCTGGCTGTCAGTGCCGACGACGTGGATGTCGCGTGGGTTTGGCCTTATGGTCTCGAGGATCGAGGAAATCGGGATGACCATCGTCTGATCGGCCACCGAGATCACGAAACCGTCCATCACGGCCAGCGTCAACGGCAGGACGATGGCAAAGGTCGTGCCTTTGCCCGGGGTCGAAGTGATCGAAACCCGCCCGCCAAGCGCATGTACCGCGTTCTTGACCACGTCCATGCCGACGCCGCGCCCTGAAAGGGCCGAGACCTCGCCAGCGGTGGAAAACCCGGGCAGGAACAGAAGGTTGTCGATTTCCGGGTCCGAAAGCTCCACGTCCGGGGGCACAAGGCCTTTCTCGATGGCCTTGGCCAGGATCCGCTCGCGGTTCAGCCCGGCACCATCGTCAGAGATCTCGATTAAGACGCTGCCTGATCGGTGCGAGGCCGAAAGGCGAATTGTGCCCACCGGGTCCTTTCCGGCGGAGTCCCTGCCATCGGGTTTTTCCAGCCCGTGGTCGACCGCGTTGCGGACCATGTGGGTCAGTGGATCGGCCAGGCGTTCGATCACGGTCTTGTCGACCTCGGTCGAGTCGCCCACGGTCACCATCTTGGCTTTCTTGCCGGTGGCGTCCGAGGCCTCGCGCACGATGCGCGACATGCGTTGGAACAGTGGTTTGACCGGTTGCGCGCGGATGGCCATGACGCCTTCCTGGATGTCGCGGGCCAACAGTTTGTAGGCCTCCAGTTCGTTGGTCAGATGCGCGACTGTCGGCAGGTCCAGTTCCTCGATCCTCTGAGAGATCATCGCCTGGTTGATGATCAGTTCCCCCACGGTGTTGATCAGTCGGTCGACCCGGTCCAGGTCGACCCTGAGGGTGGGTTTGGGTCCGCGCGGTTCCTTGCGTCGCTCACGGGGCGGACCTTCATAGGGAGGGTCCTCGTCTTGCGGTTCCGCTGCCTCGATTTCAGCTATGGGCTCTTCGGTGCCGGTCGACGGCTCCGGATCCAAAGGGGCGGTCAAAGGCCCCTCCTCGGGCCCGGTCGTGACGGAAATATCCAGATCGCACAGACCTTCGACAAATTCGAAAACCTCGTGCAGCGTGGTTTCCGGTTCGCTGCTGGCCAGCCGCATGTGCCAGGATAGGAAAGCGTCCGCGGGATCGAAGGCATCGAACTCGGGGATGCGGCTGATGTCGGCCTCGACCGTCAGTTCGCCCAGGTCGGCCAGGGCGTCGAGGATCAGCAGGGGTTCATGGCCGTTCTCGTAGAGCGCGCGGCTTGGTTCGAAACGGATATCGAAGACCCGCATGGCACTGCTGTCGTCCTCGGAGGGCAATTCGATCGCGGGGCCGTCGAAATCCAGCGTGACGGCGTCAAAGCTGAACTCTTCGGCCGCAGCCTCGTCACCGAGGTAACTGTCGAGCTCTCCGATCAGGCCGGACTCGGCCTCGTCGTCCAGATGGGTTTCGTCACGTGCGGATTCGACGAGGTCGGAAAGATGGTCGCCCGCGCGGTGAAACAGGCTCATCAGCTTTTCGTCGACCGCCAGATCGCGGTCGCGGACCTTGTCCATCACCGTTTCAAAGGAGTGGGCGAATGACACCAGCCGGTCGAGAGCAAAGGCCCCTGCGCCCCCCTTGATCGAATGCACGGACCGGAAAACGGCGTTCACCACCTCCATGTCGTCGGGGGCCTGTTCCATCTGGGACAGCCCTTCGACAAGGGCCTCCAGCAGTTCTTCGCATTCCTCGAAGAATGTATCTCTGATCGAATTTCCAGACATCTCAGCTCACATGCCCCGTCAAGCGCCGCAGGACGGACACCAGAGAGGCGTCGTCGAAGGGTTTCACGATCCAACCGGTCGCCCCGGCGTTGCGGGCGCGGGACTTCAGCTCGTCCGAGCTTTCGGTGGTCAGGACCAGGATCGGCACGTTGGTCCGGTTGGGGCCGCCGCGCAGGCTGTCGATCACGCCGAACCCGTCCATCTTGGGCATGTTGATATCCGTGATGACCACGTCCGGATCCACGTCGGGGAAGATGTCGACACCCTCCTGGCCGTCACAGGCAGAGTGAAACTCGAACCCCGCGCCTTCGAGAGAGACGCGCAGAAGATTGCGGATCGTTCGCGAGTCGTCGATTGCCAGGACTTTGGTCGTCATTGCAGCGGTTCCTTGTCGAAATGGTCGGGAGAGAGACCGAGCCTTTCGAGTCCCTCGCGAAAGCTTGGCGCCATGTCGGTGATGTCGAACGGGATGCCGTCCGTTTCCCATTGTTTCCGCGCGACCAGCAGCAGTTGCAGCCGGTGAGAGTCGAGCCGGTTGACCTCGCGGGCCGATATCGTGACCGGCATGCGCCGGGCGTTCAGCAGAAAGGCGACAAGAGGGTCTTCACCGGAGCGGGCCCGGGCCGGACCGAGGGCGTGGAAACTGATGTCTGACATCGCGGGTATGCATCCTTCGTGGCACGGGTGTGGGCCTTGAAACGGCACATCTGACACTCGGCAGGAATAAGGATGCTGCCTTAACAAAGGGTTCCAATCTCCCGTGGAGGCCGCGCGACCATCGGGTCGACGCGACGCAGGACCGTGCAATTTCATGGATGAGGAAGGCAACTGATTGAAATGAAAAAAGAAAATTGGCACCCACAACTAGATCGTGGCCGATCCCCTGCGTCGCCTTAAAGCCGACAATTCGAGCCATCCGCCCGCTGTTCGACGTCGACCCGTTTTGCACATGGCCCGGCCATGTAGTCCCGGCCAGTCAAAGCGCGTCAGGCCCTTGCCCCCGTATAGGGCGCCGGGGTCTTTTGTTTTGCCGCGCCGCGAGGCACCTTGTAACGGTCCAAAGGAGGCCCCAGATGCGTCTTGCCAGTCTGCCCCCCTATTCCTGGCGCGCCGATCCGCGTGTTCCGGTCTTTGACGAGACCCGTATCCTTGTGGTGATGGACGGGGACTGCGGGCTCTGCTCGGCGACCGCGCGGCGCATAGCGCGGCTCGACAAGGCGGACCGGGTCCGCATCTGTACGACCCAGACCACGCTGGGGCAGGGGCTGATGCGCCATTTCGGCCTTGATCCGGACAACCCCGATAGCTGGCTCATGGTGCAAGACGGTCGGGCCCGGGCCGGTTTGGACGGGGCGATACAGTTGTTCCCGCAGCTTCATGCGGGCTATGCGCCGCTCAAGGCCCTGCGCCTGCTGCCCGCGCCGCTGCGCGATTGGCTCTATGCCCGTGTTGCCCGCAATCGGTATCGCATTTTCGGCCGCGGACAGGTCTGTGCCTTGCCGGACGAGGCCCTGCGCCGAAAGCTGATCGGGTGACGCCCTATGCGCAAGTGCTGGGGGCGGACCTGGACCGTCTGCCAACGCCCTGCCAGGCTTTGCACCGTGCATTCGGCCGTTTCGAAGGGCGGATCACCGTAGAGCCGGGGCCGTTTCTGGTATTGCGTATGCTTGCGCGGCTGATGGGGCTGCCCGCGGCGACCCCCGATGCCCCTTTGGTGCTGGAAACAGCGCCCACCGAAAAAGGGGCTTGTTGGACACGCAGGATCGGGCCTCAGTGCATGATGTCACAACAGCGCGCCATGCCGGATGGCACATTGGCCGAACAGCTTGGCCCGGTGACATTGGCGGCCAGGCTGGTGCCCGATGGTGCGGGGCTGCGCCTGGAAACCGCTTGGGTGCGATTTCTGGGCCTGCGATTGCCGCGCTTCTTCTGGCCGGGGATGCAGGCGCGGGAATGGGCCGAAAGCGGGCTCTATCGGTTCGAGATCGACATCAGGCTGCCGGTTCTGGGTACGCGGCTGATCGCCTATTCCGGCTGGCTCGATCCGTTGGCATCCTGATCGCCTGAACGCCGGTCCAGTTCCTCGAACAGGCGCTGTTTCGCGGCAAGATAGCGCGCACCCAGGCTGGCGGCCTTGTTTCCCGGCAATTGTGCCAGCCGGTCGGGATCGGAATTATCGCTCAGATCGGCCAGTTTGACCCGGATGGCCGAGACAGTGCCTTCGCGCGCCAATCGCTCGATCCGCTGTGCATAGGTCATCCCCGGGTCCGGCGATTTCGTCACCGCCTGGACCGTGCCGATCACCTCGGGCGCATAGCCTCGCGCGGCAAGATCCGCCGCGGTGACCTCCGTGTCCTCAAGCACATCATGCAGCCAGGCGGCATGGCGCTCGACGGTGCTGGCATCCGGGAACAGCCGCAGCAGATGGCGCGACACCCGGACGAGGTGTCCGACGTAGGGCTGGCCGGCCTTGTCCTGCTGCGTTGCGTGCCAATGCCCGGCCCAGGCGGCGCTTTCCTCCAGCGAGGGGTGCTGTTGACAATCCGATCTGCGTGACGTGGCCATCCAGCGTCCTCCAATGGCGGGGCTTGCCGCGGCTTGTGCCCCATTGCCGGGGCCAAGTCCGCGTCCCCTGCCGAAATCTTCGCCTGCAATGGTGGGCGATGCAACTTGCACGCGGTTGTCACATTGCCCCGCTATGCCGGGGTTACAGGGCGAGCAGGAGGCCATGAATGCACGGCAAGGATGTGCACCTTGAAAGCGTCTCAATCACCTTTCCGAACGGGATCACGGCGGTGCAGCCTACCGATATGTCCATCGAAGCCGGCGAGTTCTTTTCGATTCTCGGCCCCTCGGGCTGTGGCAAGACGACGATTCTGCGCACCATCGCCGGGCTCGTGGCCCCAGGCGCCGGTCGTGTCCTGATCGGGGGAGAGGACATGGGACGGCAAAGCCCCGGTGACCGGCCCACGGCCCTGATCTTTCAGACCCTCGCGCTGTTTCCAGGAATGAGCCTGCGCGACAACGTGGCCTTCGGGCTGGAAGCGCGAGGGATGCCGCGCCGCAAGCGTCATGCCCGGGCCGAGGATCTGCTGCACCTGATGGGGTTGGATGACAAGGCGGACAAGAAACCTGCCGAATTGTCCGGAAGCCAACCTCTGCGCGTCGCCATCGCCCGCGCCCTGGCCGTCGAGCCCGCGGTGATGTTGCTGGACGAACCTCTTTCGGGACTGGATCGCACGCTGCGCCGCGACATGCGGGCCGAGTTGCGCGAGACCCAGAAACGGACCGGCATCACCTTCATCTATGCCACCCGTGACCCGGGCGATGCATTGGTTATGTCCGATCGTATCTCGGTGATGAACCGGGGGCGGATCGAGCAGGTGGGATCGTCGGACGCCATCTATTCCAACCCCAAGACAGCCTTCGCCGCCAGTTTCGTGGGCGAGGCAAACCGGCTGCCGGGCCGCGTGACCGATGCTGCCGCAGGGCTTGCCACGATCGAGACCGGGCTGGGCCGGTTCCGCGCCCGCAACCCCTCGCAACTGGATGCGGGCGCGCGGGGGATCCTCTTTGTCCGCCCCGAGGCGATGGAGCTGAACCGCAATGACAACGCGGTCAGCGCCGTTCTTGTTCGCCGGGACCTCGAAGGCCCTTTCGTGACCCTGCATTTTCAGGCCGGCGGTCAATGTCTCTCGGTCTGTCAGAGCACTCCCGGCGAAACCGCCTTGCCGATGGGGGGCAGTGCCAGCCTCGGTTTCGATCCCACGGCCGCGCTGATCCTGCCGGCGGGAGAACTCTTTGACGCCGGACACGGGATTGCGGCGGAATGAAAAGCCTGCTGCGCGGCGTCGGCCCAGCCCTGACGCCCCTCTGGGCCCCTGTCGTGACCGTCTGGGTGGGACGGCTCATTGAGGCGCTGCAGCTGACCTTGCTGGACCGGTCGCTGGCGTCTGCGCCAGTGCAGGTCAGCAGCCATCCAGCTATCGAGGAAGCCCCCCGGCCTGACCATCCGTAACTTCGCGGCCTTGATACAGCCCGAACGGCTTGCGATGACATCCGAAACCCGGGATCTGGAAGAGGCGGCGCTGGATCTTGAAGCGTCGCATCTGCGGGTGTTCTTTCGCTTCACCCCGCCGTTTCTGGCGCCCGCGCTGGCCGTGGGGACGGCGATTGACGGCACCGCTTCGACGGAAAGCTACACGCCCACGATGTTTGCAAAGGGGGGCTGCACGCTGGCGACAGAGATCGGCGAGATCACACGCCGCCCGGGCGGGCCCTTGCCGGGGGGAGATGCCTTGGGAACGGTTATCCTCATGTTGACCGCCGGATTTTCCGCGCCCATGCAGTCTTATGGCATCGTGAGAGCATTTGATCTGCGAAACTCGCCCGGTGTCGTGATCCGTCGTTTCCAGGCAGGGCTTTTTTGCAGGCGCCTTGCCCGTTTGGCGGGCAATTGCGTCCGCCATGCTGCGATGCAGCTTGGATGTGATGCGTGCTGCGCCGGGCCTGTGGCAGTGTGGGGCCACCAAGGGGGAGGAGACCAACCGCACAAATGCGAAGGAGTCCTCCCATGTGCCTGACCGCCGAAGCTCTGGCCCTGTTCCTCAACCTGCTTGCCCCGCAGATCATCGAAAGCAGCCCCGGACGTTATGTCGTCAATGCAACCGACCGCGAGGCCCATTGGGTCGCGGTCGGGGAAAGGTGGTGCACGATGGCGCCACAGATCGACCGGATGGAACGCTTCGCGTCCCTGCACGAGGACTGACCCACGCCGATTGTTACCAGAGCTGCGCAGGGGCCAGCGGCTTGCCGTTGCGGTTCAGGGCGTCGCGCATCCGCAGCCTTGCGTGGCCAGCAGCGACAAGCGCGCGGCAATTCTCCAGCCCGGCAGCCAGCCAGGCGGCGCTTTCCCGCGTCAGCACCCGGCGGGCAAGGCCGGCTTCGCCCGCGTCCAGCAGGATCTCGGCACTGCGCAGCACCTCCGGCAGCTGCTCCGCCAGTCGCGCCTCCATCAGGCGCCAGTGATCCCAGACCTCGCGCAGCAATGCTTCGTCCTGGAAGGCAAGGTGCATCAGGCGCTTGAACTGGTAGACCGCGCTGTCGGCAACCTCGATCCCCTGCGGCACATGGCTGACGGTATCGGGGTCCTTGTCCTCCTTGCGGCGGTCGAGAAAGCGGTGCGCCTCGCCCGTGGTCAGGTAGCGATGCTGGGCGTATTCGTCTGGCACCTCTGTCTGGCCAAGGAAGACCGGCACCAGCGGTGCCGTCACCGGGCCGACCGGCGCATGCCACATCATCCGCAAGTCCGGATGCGCAGGGTGGACCAGCGGCACCACCTGCCCATAGCCCGCCGTATCGCCGGTCAGGACTTCTGTCTGGATCGCCCAGCAGACATCCGCGAAGGTGATCGGCCCGGCCTCTGCCCGCTTGCGCATCTCGGCCTCGACCCAGGCCACGCCCTCCCACGGACCCTTGCCGTCGCCGTAGATGGCGTTGACGTCAAAGGGTGCGCCGGAGGCCGGATCGTACCAGCCCAGGTCGACAGCAGTCCGGATGAAGTGATCCGGGTAGAGAAATGTCTCGTCCGGCTGCAATGGCACCACGCCGACATAGCCGGGGCGAGAGGCACGGATGTCGTCTGCCCCCAGCCGCTCCGCCACCCAGAGCCCCTTGCCGCCCGAGAACTGGATCACCACCCAGGCCTCCTCCGGGTCGGCGATGATATGCGAATTGCCGCCGTAGCAGGAATAGCCGTGCTCGGCGATCAGCGCCGCCATGATCTCGACCCCTTCACGGGCGGTGCGGGCGCGTTCGATCACGATGCGGGCGAGGTCGGAATAGTTTGGGCCGGTCTGGTCCTGCGGCGTCATCTCGATCAGCGCATCGCAGGAGGTCGACCAGATGTCGCGCACCGCCACACCGTGTTCGTTCAGCCCGCCGTTGGTGATCGGCGCGGGTACGCCCAGGTAATAGCTGTAGCTGACGCGCAGGTGGCGGGCGGTCTGCGGGGCCTGCGGGATCTGTGTCCGGTGGCCCGGCATGTCGCTGTCCGGGCCGACCCCCACGGTGATGCTGCTGCCCGGCGCATGGTCTGCGCGGTCCACGATTTCCAGCCAGTGGCTGGAGGGCTCGTCACCGTATCCGGCCAGCCATGCATGTCCGTCGGCCGTCAGGTTGCGGCCGATGTAGATCCCGTAACTCATGCGGTCTCCGTCAGGTCAGAAGTTGTGCTCAGGGGAAACAGGCAGGCATGCCTGTGGTCCGGCGCGATATGAATGTGTTCAGGTTTCGCCCGGCGGCAGGCCTCCTGCGCCAGCGGGCAGCGGGAGGCGAAATCACAGCCCTTGGGGCGGCGCAACAGGCTGGGCACCTCGCCCTCGATCGTGGCCGAGGGCGGGCGCCTGCGGTCCGGATCGGGTTGCGGGACACCCTCGACCAGGGCGCGGGTATAGGGATGCGCGGGCCGGGCAAAAACCTCGGCCGCCGGGCCGTCCTCGACGATGCGGCCAAGGTACATGATGGCAATGCGGTCGGCGATGTGGCGCACCACCGGCAGGTTGTGCGTGATGATGAGGTAACTCAGCCCGTGTTCCGCCTGCAGGTCGGCCATCAGGTTCAGGATTTCGCCCTGCACCGAGACGTCCAGCCCTGCCGTCGGTTCGTCGGCCACGATCAGGCGCGGGTTCAGCGCCAGCGCGCGGGCCACGCCCACCCGCCGGGCCTGTCCGCCCGACAGTTCGTGCGGGTATCGCGACAGGAAACTGCGCGGCAGGCGCACCATATCGGCCAGCCGTTCGGCCTCGGCATCCAGGTCGCGCCCTTGGGCGCCGTGGATCACCAGCGGTTCGGTGATCAGCGCCCGCACGGATTTCCGCGGCGACAATGAGCCGACAGGGTCCTGGAACATCATCGCCATGTCCCGGCGCAGCGGCTTGAACCGCGCTTCGGCCATGCCGGCGATCTCTTGCCCGTCGAACCGCACGGACCCGCCGGAGGCGCTCTGCAGATTGAGGATCGTGCGCCCCAGTGTCGTTTTGCCGGAACCGCTTTCACCCACAAGGGCCAGCGTCTCGCCGGGCTGCAGGTCCAGGCTGACGTCCAGCACCGCGTCGACGAAGGGATCGGAAACACCGTTCATCCGCGCCTTGAGCGGCCCCATCGTGCGAAAGCGGACATTGAGGTCATGAACGTCCAACAGCGGTGGCGCGTCGTTGCGCACCTTGGCCGGGGCAAGCCCGCCAAGATCGCGGCCGACCGTGACAACATCGGCGGGCGGTGGCCAGGAGGCATCGGCAAGAGGCCCCTCCAGCAAGTGACAGCGCGCCATGCCACCGCCACGCGCCACCTGCGGCGGGGCGACCCTGGCGCAATCCGGCATCGCCTTCTGGCAGCGGTCGGCAAAGATGCAGCCCGGCAGCGGGCGGGTCAGGTCGGGAATGTCACCCGGGATCACAGGCAGCTTGCGCGAGACCTCGGCGATCCGCGCCGGGTCGCATTCCAGCAGCGCCCGCGTGTAAGGGTGACGCGCGTTGTGAAAGATGTCGTGGACCTCGCCGGTCTCGACCACTTCGCCCGCGTACATCACCACCACGTCGTCACACATCTCGGCAATGAGCCCGAGGTTGTGAGACACGACGACGATGGTGGTATCGAAATCGTCGCGCAGGCCTCGCATCAGCCCGATCATCTGCGCTTCCATCGTGACGTCCAGCGCCGTGGTCGGCTCATCCGCCAGCAGCAGGTTCGGCCCGGTCAGCATCGACATGGCGATGCCCGCGCGCTGCCGCATACCTCCGGAAAACTGGTGCGGGTAGGCATCGACGCGGCTGTCCGGATCGGGGATGCCCACGCGGCGCAGCATGTCGACCGCGGCCTTGCGCTTGTCCGCCTCGGACATGGACCGGCGATAGAGGATGTCGGACATCTGTCGCGCGTAGGGCAGCACGGGGATCTGCGAAGTCATCGGATCCTGAAAGACCACGCTGATCTCTTCGCCCCGGATGGCGCGCAGCCCCTCGGCATTCAGTGTCAGCAGGTCGCGGGCGCCATATTCGACACGGCCCGCCGTCACCTCGGCATTGCCCGCCAACAGGCCCAGGATGGACCACAGGATCGTGCTCTTGCCCGATCCGCTTTCGCCGACGATGCCCAGGATGCGGCCCCTGCGCACCGGAAAGCTGATGTCGCGCAGCGCCTTGACCCGGCCCCGGTTGGTGCGGAAGTCGAGCGTCAGCCCCTCGATGTTCAAAAGAATGTCGTTGGTCATCTGTCTTGGTCCCTCACCGGCCACGGCCCATGCGGGGGTCAAAGACGTCGCGCAGCGCCTCGCCCAGGAAGGTAAAGCCCAGCGTCGTCAGGATCAGCGGGATGCCCCCGGCGATCACCATCCAGGGCGCGTCGCGGATCACCAGGTAGCCTTCGTTCAGGATGGTGCCCCAGCTGGCCTGGGGTGGCAGGACGCCGATGCCCAGAAAGCTCAGCCCCGCCTCGATGGACACCACCACCGGCACCTCCATCGCCGCCAGGATCAACAGCGGGCCGATCACGTTGGGCATGATGTGCTGGAACAGGATGCGCGGCGTCGAGGCCCCCAGCGAGCGTTCCGCCAGGATGAATTCCGTATGGCGCAGCGCCAGAGTCGCGGTGCGGGCGACGCGGCCATAGCTGGGGATCGTGGTCAGGATCACGATGGCCAGCACGACGGTCAGGCTGGGTCCGGTCAGCGCCACGGTGGCCAGTGCCAGGATCACCGCCGGAAAGGAGCGCACCGCGTCGAACATCAGCAGCATCAGGTTGTCCAGCCAGCGCGGTCCGTAGCCCGCGATCATGCCCAGAACCAGGCCGATGCTCAGCGAGGCCGAGACGCCGATGGCCGAGATGTACAGCGCCACGCGTCCGCCGTGCAGGATGCGCGAGAAGGTATCGCGTCCCAGTTGGTCGGTGCCCGCGATATGCGGCCAGGTCGGCCCGGACATCCGCGCCGGAATGTCCATCGCGTTGGGATCGTAGGGCGCCAGCCAGGGCGCGAAAAGCGCGCTGGCAAAGAACAGCACCACCAGCACAAGACCGACCATCGCCTGCCAGTCGCTCAGGAAGCGCCACAGCTTTTCGCGCCGCTCGCGGCTGGCGCTTTCACGGGTTTCGGCGGGGGCGGCGGGGTCAGAGAGAGGAGCGGACACGGGGATCAAGCCAGGCAATGAGAAGGTCAGAAATCAGGACGACGAGGATGTAAAAGCCAGTGGCCACCAGCACGCCCCCCTGCACGATGGGAAAGTTGCGATCAGAGACCGCGTCAAAGATCATCTTGCCGACGCCGGGCCGGGCAAAGATGATCTCGGCGAAGACGGCAGAGGAAATCAGCCCGCCAAAGCCCATGCCGATCAGCGTGATGGTCGGCAGGATCGCCACCCGCAGCGCATAGCCCAGCACCACGCGGCGCGGCTTCAGCCCAAAGGCGCGGGCGGACCGGATGTAGGGCTCTCCCATCACTTCCAGCATCGAGGCGCGCACCATCCGGGCCAGGTAGCCGACCCAGCCCAGGCCAATGGCGAAGGCGGGCAGCACAAGGTGGCTCAGTTGGTCCGCCAGGTCACCCGGCTCTCCGGCACCGATGGCGGGCAGCCAACGCAGTTCGAGCGAGAAAAGAAGCAGCGCCCAGATCGACACCAGGAAAGAGGGCACGGCGATCATGCCGACGGAAAAGACGCCCGTCACCCGGTCCAGCCAGGACCCCGGGCGCACCGCGGCAAGGCAGCCCAGCGGCACCCCCAGCAGCACGGCCCAGCCCATGCCGGTGCAGATCAGCGCCAGCGAAAAGCCGATGCGTTCCCCGATCACCGAGGTCACGGCCCGGTTGGAGAAGACGTCCTGCCCCAGGTCGCCCTGCACCGCATTGCCGAGGAAATAGACGAACTGCGTCAGCACCGGTTTGTCCAGGTGCATCCGCGCCGAGTATTCCGCGATAGCCTCTGGCGAGGCGCGGGTGCCCAGGGCCAGGATCGCCGGGTTGCCCGGGATCATGTGCAGCATGGAAAACAGCAGCAGAAGCACCGCCATGACGACAAGTGCCGCAAGGCCCAGACGCTTGAGAAGATAGGTGAACACGGCTGAAAGGCGCTCCGGTATTGGGGCCGGTCGGGTGTCCCGCGCCGCACATGGGCGCGGCGCGGGACGATGGAAGGGGCGGGATCAGACCTGCCGGAACCGATGGTAGTTCAGCTCACCCGAGGGGGCCGCCACGACCTCGATGTCGGTGCGGTGGGCATAGGTCTCGGGCTCGTGGTTGATCCAGACATAGGCGCCCGTTTCGTCCATGATTTCCTGCATGCGGAAATAGATCGCCTCGCGCTTTGCGGTGTCGGTCTCGGACAGGCCTTCGTCATAGAGGCGGTCGAATTCCTCGTTGGTCCAGCGTTCCCAGTTCCAGACGCCGACCTGTTCCGAGATGAACCACTGGGTGGCTTCATACGGGTCAGGCACGGTGGCAAAGCGCATCAGCCAGAGTTCCAGCTCTTCCCAGGTGTCTCCGGCCTCTTCCATGCCCATTTCCCAGAACGGGCCGCTTTCCATAGGCAGAATCTTGACCGTGATACCGACCGCGGCCAGGTTTGCCTGGATGATCTGCGCGGTCAGCAGGCGTTCCTGCCAGTTCAGCGTCCGCAGGGTCAGTTGCAGGCCGGAAACACCGGCCTCTGCCAGAAGTTCGCGCGCCCTGGCCGGGTCATAGCTGTAGCCGTGCTCTGACCGCGCGCCCAGAAGACCGGGGCAGACGATGCCGTGCGACGGCGCCGAGGTGCCCGCGAAGGCGCCGGCCAGGATGCTGTCCACGTCCACCGCATGCTGGATCGCCTGCCGCACCTTGAGGTCCTGCAGCTTGGGGTGCTGGGTGTTCATGCCCATCCACATGTATTGCAGCTGGCCGGCGGTGGTGATCGCCGTGTTGTCCGGCATTTCCCGCGAATACCGCGCCAGGCTATCGGGGCCCAGTTCGGTGCAGTCGATCTCGCCTGCCTCGTAGGCCAGTTCGGCGGCCTGTACCTCGGTGATGACATGGCAGACCACGCGGTCAAAGCCCGGGGGCGTGCCGGTCCATTCCGGGTTGCGGTCGAACACCGCGCGCTGACCGGGGGTCGCGCTGTAGGTGTAGGGGCCGCAGACCGCCGGGAATTCCGTGGTGAAACGCCCGCCCGCCGCCTCTGTCGCCGCCTCGCAGACGATTGCGCCAGGGCCGTGGCACAGCGTGACCATGATGAAGGGCGCAAAAGGCTTGTTCAGCACCAGCGTCCCGGTCAGTTCCCCCGTGACCTCGACGGTTTCCAGTGCGTCGAAATAGCCCGACCATTCGCTGTCCTTCATGCGGGCATAGGAATAGGCCACGTCCGAGGCCTTGAGCGTGCCGTGCCCGCCGGACCAGACCAGCCCGGGTGCCAGCTCGAACTCGATATGCGTGTCGTCGACATATTCCAGCCGTGTCACATGCGCCGTCGGCTGCCAGCTGAAGGTGTCGCCGTCGCGGACGTATTCGGCCAGGAAGGGCAGGCACTGTTTCTGCGCCTCGATCTCGGTGCCGCCGACCATGTAGCCGGGGTCGAGGATCGAGTTGTCGCCGTCCAGCCGCAGGTTCAGCACGCGCCCTTCCTGGGCGCGCAACATGCCCACGCCACCGGGAAAGATCCCCGCCGCGCCAAGGGCCGCGGCAGAGGTCATGAAGGTGCGTCGCGTCGTTTTGCTGAGTGTCAAGATGATCGCTCCTGTTGGGGTCCCAACGCCGGGCATGCGGTTTCGGGCGATGCTCCGACGGTCTTTGCAACTCTTTTGTGACGCGAAGGATGAGCGAGTGCCCCGCGCAAGGCAATTTCGCTACCTTACGCGACTTGACACTGTGGTTGCGTCAGTATGCGATAGGGGCATGTCCAGCTTCAGCTCCAATCTCACGCTCGCCTGCAGCTATCACCGCTCCATTTCCGAGGTCTGCCGCCGGATAGGCATCAACCGGCAGCAATTCAACAAGTACCTGAACGGGCAGGTTCACCCGTCGCGGCACAACATGCGGCGGATCTGCGATTTCATCGGCGTGACGGAATCCGAGATGCTGATGGACGAAAGCCGCTTTGCCCAGGTGATCGGGTTGCGCCGCCAGCCACTGGACAAGCCGCAGCTGGAATTACCGATGTTTCACCTGGAAACGCTGTTGGCCCGAAGCAGCCCCGTGGATCGCTACGAAGGCTATTATTTCCGCTACTTCTATTCCTTCGGGAACAAGGGCAGCATCATCCGGTCTTTGGCGCGGATCGTGGTCCGCGACGGGCGCGGCTATTTCAAGAACGTCGAGGTCCTGCGCGATCCGGATAGCCGCCGATGGATCCGGACCAACAAGTATCAGGGCGTGCTGTTTCAGCTGGCGGACCGCATCCAGTTGTTCGAGTACGAGACGATGGAGATGAACTCTGTCACGCAGATGACGCTCTATCCCAGCTACCGCAGCCGTTTGGATTACCTGCTGGGCATCCAGACCGGCGGGCCAACACGGCGCGGGCGCAAGCCAGGCGCCTCGCGCGTGGCGCTGGAATTTCTCGGGACCGACATCAGCGTGCCCCGGGCCATGCGCCAGACCGGGCTGTTCCATCCCGACGACCCGGCGCTGCGGCGCGAGATCGTCGAGGCGATCGGCAACCGGATCGATCCGGGCGCCTATGTTCTGGAAATCGACGAGCCCTGAGGCGGAATGGGGCCCGGCGCCATCGCGGCGCCGGGCCCGGGTCTGGGATCAGGCCGCTGCGGCGCTGTCCGGGGCGAACCGTCCGTAAAAGCTCTGGGTCTTTTCGGCCATTTCGCGCAGCAGGGCAGGGCAGGTGAACCGGGGTCCATGCGCCTCGGCCAATTGGTCACAGCGTTCGGCCGCATAGGGC
The DNA here is from genome assembly GCF_900101505.1 of Antarctobacter albus. Taxonomy (GTDB): domain Bacteria; phylum Pseudomonadota; class Alphaproteobacteria; order Rhodobacterales; family Rhodobacteraceae; genus Antarctobacter; species Antarctobacter albus. Next base: position 36,175 of record NZ_FMZI01000021.1, on the reverse strand, counting down.
GCACCGATCATGTCCAGCCAGCTCAGCGGGCCACCCGACCAGGGGGCAAAGCCCCAGCCCAGGATCGCGCCCACGTCGCCCTCGCGGATGTCCTCCAGCACGCCTTCCTCCAGCGCGCGCACCGCCTCCAGAGACTGCACGAAAAGCAGGCGGTGCTGCACCTCGATCAGGTCGGGCTGCTCTTCGGCTTGCGGATAGCGCGCCTTGACCACCTCGGACAGGCCGGTACGCTTGCCCTTCTCGTCGTAGTCATAGAACCCGGCCTTGGCCTTGCGACCCAGCCGGCCCTCGCCTTCCATCCAGAAGATCACCTCGTCGACCTCGCCGTCGGGATAGGCATCACCCATGCCCGCCTTTGTCGCGCGGGCGATCTTGGCGCCTAGGTCGATCGAGGTCTCATCCACCAGTTGCAGTGGCCCCAGTGGCATCCCCACCATCTTGGCGGCATTCTCGATCAGGGCGGGGGACACCCCTTCCTTGACCATGCGGATGCCTTCGTTGATGTAGGGGATGATGCAGCGGTTGGCGTAGAAGAACCGCGCGTCGTTGACGACGATGGGTGTCTTGCGGATCTGGCGCACGAAATCCAGCGCCTTGGCCACCGCGCGGTCGCCGGTTTCCTTGCCCTTGATGATCTCGACCAGCATCATCTTTTCGACGGGTGAAAAGAAGTGGATGCCGATGAACTGCTCTGCGTTCTTCGATGCCTTGGCCAGCTCGGAAATCGGCAGGGTCGAGGTATTGGTGGCAAAGATGCAGTCCGCATCTGTCACCGCGTCTACGGCCCTCGTCACTTCGGCCTTGATCTTGGGATCTTCAAAAACCGCCTCGATCACGAGGTCGCAGCCCTTGAGCGCGTCGTAATCGGTGGTTGCCGTGATCCGGCCCACCATCTCGTCGGCCTTCTCCTGGGTGATCTTCTTTTTCTGCACCCCCTTGGCGGCGTAGTCGGCGCTATAGGCCTTGCCCTTGTCGGCGGCCTCCTGCTTCTGGTCTAGCAGCACCACCTCGATCCCCGCCTGCGCGCTGACCAGCGCGATCCCTGCGCCCATCATGCCCGCGCCCAGAACGCCCAGTTTCCTGACCTTCTGGTCGGGCACATCGGCGGGCCGCACGGCGCCTTTCTCCAGCGCCTCCTTGTTGATGAAGAGCGAGCGGATCATGGCCCCCGAAGAGGGGTTCATCAGCACGTTGGTGAACCAGCGCGCCTCGATCTTGAGCGCGGTGTCAAAGGGCACCAGCGCGCCCTCGTAGACCGCCGACAACAGCGCCTTGGCCGCCGGGTACACGCCCTTGGTCTTGCCGTTCACCATCGCGGAGGCGCCAACAAAGGTCATGAAGCCCGCCGGATGGTAGGGCGCGCCGCCGGGCATCTTGTAGCCCTTGGCGTCCCAAGGTTTCACGATGTCCTTGTCCGTGGCCTGAAGCACCCATTCCTTCGCCGCCGCCAGCGGATCCTCGACAACCTCGTCGATGACACCGGCCGCCTTGGCCTTTTTCGGGTCGTTCAGCTTGCCCTCCAGCAGCAGCGGAGAGGCCGCCATCGCGCCCATCTTGCGCACCAGCCGCGTTGTGCCGCCCGCGCCCGGAAAGATGCCGACCATGATCTCGGGCAGACCGATCTTGGCCTTGGGGTTGTCCGCGCAAAAGATCCGGTGCGTCGACAGCGGGATTTCCAGTCCGATGCCCAAGGCGGTGCCGGGCAGGGCGGTGGCAATGGGCTTGCCGCCCTTCAGGGTCTTGGGGTCCATGCCCGCGCGCTCGATCTTGCGCATGATGCGGTGGGCATTCATGATCCCGTCGAACAGGCCCCTGGCCGGATCGTCGCCCGCCATGTCCTTCATCCTGGCGATGACCTTGAGGTCCATCCCCCCGGCAAAGCTGTCCTTGCCCGAGGTGATGACGACACCCTTGACCGCATCGTCGGCCAGCGCGGCGTCAATCAGCTGGTCCAGTTCGTCCCAGGCCTCCAGCGTCATCACGTTCATCGACTTGCCGGGGCAGTCCCAGGTGATGACGGCCACGCCATCGGCGCCGGTTTCCATCGTGAAATCAGTCATGCTCACTCTCCAGTGTCTTTCGGGGGGCGCCCGGTCCAGTCGTGGTGGCCACGGGCGTTGAGGATTGCCGACATGCGCCATCCTTCGGGATCGGGATGCAAAAGCGCCGTCGACGTGTAGGGATCGACCATGCGGGTGCCGTTACGCATCAGGTGCGTGCGATAGGTTGCAAGGACGGTGCCGTCCTCGCAGTGTTCGACACCCAGCGGTTCGCGATGGACGAAATTCAGGCCCATCGCCTTGACCGCCTCCAGGTAGAGGCGAAAGTTCCGGACGATGTCGCCGTCGGATTTCAGCGTGACCGGGCCAGCGCCGGTCACCATGCTGAACGGCAGGCGAATGCGCGCCCGCCATCTTGCAATCTGCCCGCTCATGAAGGGCGCAGAGATATCGTCAATGAACTCGGCGAAATCGCTGTCGGTGAATAGGGCAGAGATCATGGATCTGTCACCTCGCCACCGTCCCGGCGCAGAAAACGCATGTCGCCGTCCGCGACCTCGACCTTCAGGTCGTGGTCCGGGTACCAGCCGGTTTCCCGCTCTGTCCGGGTGCCCACCACCACGAAGGCGCCATCGGCCTCCGACCGGTTGACGATGTGGTGCCCGTTCGGATCGCCTGCCGGAAAGGCACAGCAATCGCCGGGCGCAAGCGGGGTCTCACCGTGATCGTCCACCAGCGTCAGCGCGCCCTGGGTGACGACCAGGAATTCATCCTGTCGTTCGTGCCAGTGCCGCAGAGAGGACATGGCCCCGGGCGCCAGCCGCACCAGGTTCGCGCCGAACTGGGTCAGCCCGGCGGCATCGCCCAGCCTTTGCTGGCTGCGGCCCGCCATCGCCGCGTCGTGCGGAGGCGGGTAGGATGAGCCTGTCCTCACAGGCACGGTGAAAAGGTCGATTTTCGGCATCAGCTCTCTCCCTTGTCGGGCTGGGCCTCGCGGCGCCGCAGATGTTCCATCAACTGCGGGCCGACCATCGTCAGGTCGCTGTTCCGCATCTGGCAGTTCAGGTCCAGCGCCATCCAGTCGTCCCCCTGCAGTTCGATCAGCTGCTCGCAGGGGGAGCGCTCCATCAGGTAAGAGCCGCCGCGCAGCAGGTAGGTCCTGTGTTGTCCCCGGATGCGCTGGCCGATCGGGTCGGTGAACTCTGCCTTGATGCAGATGCGGTGATATTCGGTCGTTCCCAGCCGCCGGAGACTGTCAGGTTGTTCGCGCAGCATGACCAGCAGGTCTTCCAACCGCTCGATACGTTGCGAACTGTCCTGGGTGTGAACCGCGCAGGGCTCCGCGAAGAGACAGCCGATCCTGTCGAGGTCGCCGGCAAAGAACATCCGGCTGCCCACGTCCAGGTTTGCCTGGTAGATTTCCGCAGCACTTTGCACCGTCATACCCGTTCTCCCGGACCGTAACCTTTCGCGTCCCCCGGTCCGTCCGGCAGGGTCATGTGACCGATCGGATGCATGACCGAGGTCATGCGCCAGTTGAGGTCGGTGCCCATCTCGATGCTCATGGCGCTCTTGTAGGCGGGGATGACCAGTTGTTCCGCGCTCAGGATATGGGTCCGATAGGTGCCGTGGATCCGTTTTTCGCCGATGATCTCGGCGGACTGGACGCGGCGCACGATGTCACTGACCGATTGCACCCGCAGCCGCGTGACCGAGCGGCTGAAATCCTCCTGCATCTGCTGGATGTCCGAGATCAGCATGGCACCTTCGCTGGCCTGCAGGAACAGTGGCAACTGGACCGCTGCCATCAGCAGGTCGAACCTGTCTTCCATGTAGGCCCGCGTCACCCGGTCCAGGTGGTTCTGAAAGATCGCTTCGGCCGCGCCACCGGCGCCCTGCGCCCGATAGGGACCACCACCGCTCAGCAGAGCCTGCCCGTGGGCGCTTTCCGCGGAAATCGTGTATTGCGTCCCACCGATCAGCCACCGCTCGCCCTCGCGCAGGAGGCGCGACATGGTCAGGATCGGCGTGTTCAGCAGCTTGCCCGATTTGGACAGCATATGCGTGACATGGCAGCTGCGTATCTCGTCCGGGCCGTCGAACAGGGCGACCTCGATCCAGCGGTCCAGACGGTGCAGCCCGATTTCTGCGTAATGCGCCTGGATCTGATCGAAGGTCCGGCGCAGGTCCTCGTCGCTGCGCAGGGTGCGGGTTCCGCCGATTGTCGCAATGGCCTGCGGCAGTCGGAAATTTCTGCGGAACAGCTCGAAATCGCCGGTGGTCAGCGCATCGCCCGTGGCCGCCAGAAGGCTGGCGGCCACGTCGTGCGCGGTATCCGGCGACAGGTTCATGGGCGGGCCTCAGACCCGCTCGATGATGGTGGCGGCGCCCATGCCGGAGGCGATGCAGAGCGTGGCCAGGCCGGTGCCCTTGCCGGTACGTTCCAACTCGTCCAGCAGGGTGCCCAGGATGATTGCCCCGGTGGCGCCCAGCGGGTGGCCCATCGCGATCGAGCCGCCGTTGACGTTGACCTTGCTGTCGTCCACGTCAAAGGCCTGCATGAAGCGCAGCACCACCGAGGCAAAGGCCTCGTTCACCTCGAAGAGGTCGATGTCGGAAATCGACATGCCGCTGTCCTTCAGGATCTTCTCGGTCGCGGGCACCGGGCCGGTCAGCATGATCGTGGGGTCGGTGCCAATCTTGGCCGTGGCACGGATGCGGGCCCGGGGTTTCAACCCGTATTTCTCACCGAATTCCTTGTTGCCGATCAGCATCGCGGCAGAGCCGTCCACGATGCCCGAGCTGTTGCCCGCGTGATGGACATGTTCGATCCGTTCCAGGTGCGGGTACTTCATCAACGCGACCTTGTCGAAACCGGGCATGACCTCGCCCATGTCCTTGAACGAGGGTTTCAGCGCGCCCAGTGTCTGCATGTCGGTGCCGGGCCGCATGTACTCGTCGTGATCGAGGATCGGCAGGCCGTTCACGTCGCGCACGGTGACGATGGATTTCTCGAACCGCTTGTCTTCCCAGGCCAAAGCCGCCCGGCGCTGGCTTTCGACCGCCAGGGCATCGGCGTCATCGCGGGAAAATCCGTATTCGGTGGCGATGATGTCGGCGCTGATGCCCTGCGGGACGAAATAGCTTTCCATCGCCAGGCTGGGATCGACGGCAATGGCCGCCCCGTCGCTGCCCATGGCGACGCGGCCCATCATCTCCACGCCGCCGGCGATATAGCCCATGCCCGCGCCGCCGCGGACCTGATTGGCGGCCAGGTTCACCGCTTCCAGCCCCGAGGCGCAAAAGCGGTTGATCGCCAGACCGGGGATGGATTCGTCAAGATCGCTTGCCAGCACCGCCGAACGCGCCAGGCAGCCGCCCTGTTCGCCGACCTGGGTGACATTGCCCCAGATCACGTCCTCGACCGCGTGGCCGTCGAGCCCGTTGCGGTCCTTGACGGCGTTCAGCACCTGCGCCGACAAGCGCAGCGAGGTCACTTCGTGCAGCGCGCCATCCTTGCGGCCCTTGCCGCGCGGGGTGCGGACGGCGTCATAGATAAATGCGTCGGTCATCTTGGGTCCTTCTTCATCAGGCCCGGTCCGCGGGGGAGCCGGGCATCAGGTCATAAGGGGCCTTCCAACCGGGAAGGCCCTGGATGTTCGTCAGCCAGCGGTCGACGGCCGGCCAGGCGCTGCGGTCGAAGCCGAAGGGTTCCGGGTAGAAGAGATAACCGCAACAGGTCAGATCAGCATTGGTCAGGGCATCGCCCACGATCCAGTCGCGCCCCTCCAGGTGGGCATCCAGGATCTGGTAGGCGGACTTGAGGCGCCCCTGATTGAAGGCGATCACCTCGGCCGGCCGCTTGTCTTCGGGCAGGAAGTTCATCAGGAAGCGGGTCATCCCGGCCATCGAGCTGAGTTTGTGGTTGTCCCAGAGCACCCAGCGCAGCACTTCGCGCCTTTCCTCGGGTGTCGTGCCGCCGAAATGCCCGTAGGTCTCGCTCAGGTACTGCTGGATGACGCCGGATTGTGTCAGCCGGGTTTCGCCGTCGACCAGCACCGGGCATTCGCCCATTTCGTTCACCTCGGCGCGATATGTTTCGCTCCGCGTTTCACCGTTGAAGAAATCGACCTGCACTGGCTGCCAGTCCAGCCCGGCGAGTTGGAGCGCCAGTGCCGCCTTGTAGGAATGTCCCGACTCGCCAAAGCAGTAGAGTTTCATCGTCATGCGCCGCGCCTCCCGTTGCGCTTTTTGTCGTCCGTTTCGCCGCGGGGGTTTCACACCCCCGCACCCCCGTGGGAGTATTTTTCCCAAGAAGAAGCACACAGGCCCTTCCCGGATAACCGCGCGTTAAGGTTAACGCGCCTAATCTCGTGTTGCGGTACAGGCTGGGGAGCCGATGACCGCCCAAGGAGAAGCCCCGTACCTAGCCAAAGGCGCGGGCACTGCAGGAAGGTCGACTGCTGCCCGGACGTGCGGGTCCGATGTGCGACCTTCCTGTTTCTTCTTGGTCAAAATACCCCAATCCTCCATATCCGTTGACCGCCCAAGGAGAAGCCCCGTACCTAGCCAAAGGCGCGGGCACTGCAGGAAGGTCGACTGCTGCCCGGACGTGCGGGTCCGATGTGCGACCTTCCTGTTTCTTCTTGGTCAAAATACCCCAATCCTCCATATCCGTTCGCGCCTCGTTCAGAGCGACCGCGCGATCAGTTCCTTCATGATCTCGTTGGTGCCGCCGTAGATCCGCTGCACCCTTGCATCCGTCCACATCTCGGCCACGGCATATTCCTGCATGAAGCCGTAACCGCCGTGCAGTTGCAGGCAGTCGTCCAGGACCTCGCCCTGCGTGTCGCTCAGCCAGTACTTTGCCATCGCCGCCTTTTCGACAGCCAGTTTGCCTTCCAGGTGTTCGGCGATGCAGGCGTCGAGAAAGGCGCGGGCCACGGTCGTCTTGGTCTGGCATTCCGCCAGCTTGAAGCGCGTGTTCTGGAATTGCATCAGTGGGCCGCCGAAGGCCTCGCGTTCCTTGCAATAGGCGATCGTGCGCGCCACCGCGCCTTCCATCGCGCCCACGGCGCCGCAGCCGATGATCAGACGTTCCTGCGGCAGCTGTTGCATCATCTGGTAGAAGCCGCGGCCTTCTGCCCCGCCCAACAGGTTTTCCGGGGCGATCTCGACATTGTCGAAGAATAGCTCGGAGGTGTCCGCCGCGTGGCAGCCGATCTTTTCCAAATTGCGGCCCCGTGAAAACCCCTCGGCGCCCTCGGTTTCGACCACCACCAAAGAGACGCCTTTCGCACCCTCGGCCGGGTCGGTCTTGGCCGCCACGATCACCAGGTTTGCGTGCTGGCCATTGGTGATGAAGGTCTTTTGCCCGGTCAGCCGATAGGCGTTGCCGTCGCGGATGGCCCGCGTGCGGATGCCCTGCACATCCGACCCGCCCGAGGGTTCGGTCATTGCCAGGGCGCCCACGATCTCGCCGGAAACCATCTTCGGCAGCCAGCGTTTTTTCTGCTCTTCGGTGCCGTAGGCCAGGATGTAGTGCGCCACGATGCCCGAGTGGATGCCATGCCCCCAGGAGGCGAGGTTGGCGCGGGCGGCTTCCATCAGGATCACCGCCTCATGCCCGAAATCGCCGCCGGCGCCGCCGTATTCTTCGGGGACAGAGGGGCAGAGCAGGCCCAGCTCCCCGGCCTGTTGCCAGGTCTCCGGGTCCATCTGGCCCTGCTTGCGCCACTTGTCGTAGAGCGGCATCCATTCGGCCTCGATGAACTTCGCGGTCATCTCGGCCAGCATGGCATGTTCGTCTGTCATCCAGTCGCGCGGCATCGGGGTTCCTATTTCTTGCGTTCGTCGAGGTCGGCGTTGAACAGGCGCAGCCGATGGGCCAGCGCCTCGCTGTCGGTCACGCTCTCGAAATGTTCGAAGAGGAAGGAAAGCGCCTCGCCCTCGTCCAGCCCGGCCTCGTGGGCAAAGGATTTCAGCTTGCGATAGCCGTCCTCGGTCATGGCGACCGGAAAGCGGCGGGTCAGGCGAAAGCGTTTGGGCATGGGTCCTCCGAAGTCAGGGGCGCCGGGCGGTGTGATCCGCCACGGGCGCAGGGCGGGGGGATCCCCGCCGCCACAGCTTCGTCTCAGAAGGCCTCTGCCTCAAGCGCCATCACGGGGTCGGCGCCGGATTCGATGCGTTTCAGGTGCGTCGCCGTCATCGGCAGTTGTCTTGCCATGTAATAGCGCCCGGTGGCGATCTTGGTGGTCAGGTACTCGGCATCGCCGTCACCGGCCGCCAGCTTGCCTTTGGCCGTCCAGGCCATGCGCGCCCACATCAGGCCAAGGCAGACATGGCCGAAGAGATGCATGAAGTCGTAAGACCCGGAGAGCGCGTTGTTCGGGTTCTTCATGCCGTGCTGCATGAAGTACATTCCCGCCGCCTGCAAATCCTTGGAGGCCGCCTTGAGCGGGTCGAGGAATTGCGTGTCGAACGCTTCGTCCTGACCCTTGTGGTCGGCGATGAAGCCCTTGACCATCTCGAAGAAGCCCATGACGTGTTTGCCGCCGTCCTGGCCCAGCTTGCGGCCCACAAGGTCCAACGACTGGATGCCATTGGTGCCTTCGTAGATCATGGTGATCCGGGCGTCGCGGACGAACTGTTCCAGCCCCCATTCGCGGGTGAACCCCGATCCGCCCAGCGTCTGCTGCGCCAGCACCGTGGTCTCGAAGCCCTTGTCGGTCAGGAACCCCTTGATGACCGGCGTCAGCAGCGAAATGAGCCCCTCGGCCTGCGCATCCTCGTTGCGGTGCGCGCGGTCGATCATCGAGGCGCCCCAGAGGACGAAGGCGCGGGCACCCTCGGTAAAGGCCTTCTGGTCCATCAGGTTGCGGCGCACGTCCGGGTGCACGATGATCGGGTCGGCGGGGCCGTCGGGGTTCTTGACGCCGGTCACATCGCGGCCCTGAACGCGGTCCTTGGCAAAGGCCACCGCGTTCTGGTAGGAAACCGCGCCCTGGGCATAGCCCTGCAGGCCGACACCCAGCCGGGCCTCGTTCATCATGGTAAACATGGCGCGCATGCCCTTGTGCGGCTCGCCCACGAGGAACCCTTTGGCGCCGTCGTAGTTCATGACGCAGGTGGCGTTGCCGTGAATGCCCATCTTGGATTCCAGCCCGCCGCAGGAGACCGCGTTGCGATCCCCCAGGCTGCCATCCTCGTTGACCATGAACTTGGGCACGATGAAGAGGCTGATCCCCTTCACGCCTTCCGGCGCGTCGGGCAGCTTGGCCAGCACCAGGTGGATGATGTTGTCCACCATGTCGTGTTCGCCGGCGCTGATCCAGATCTTCTGACCGGTGATGGCATAGCTGCCGTCGTCATTCGGCACCGCCTTGGTGCGGATGAGACCCAGGTCCGTGCCGCAATGCGGCTCGGTCAGGTTCATGGTGCCGCCCCATTCGCAGCTGACCATCTTGGGCAGGTACATCGCCTTCTGCTCGTCCGAACCATGCGCATGAATGGCATTGTAGGCGCCATGCGTCAGGCCCTGGTACATGTTGAAGGCCATGTTGGCCGAAGAGAACATCTCACCCACCGCGGTCGCCACGACATAGGGCAGGCCCTGGCCGCCATACTCGGGATCGCAATCCAGCGCCGTCCAGCCGCCTTCGCGCATCTGGTCGAAAGCGTCCTTGAAGCCCTTGGGCGTGCGCACAACGCCATTTTCAAGGGAACAGCCCTCTTCGTCACCAACCGGGTTCAGCGGGGCCAGGACGTTTTCCGCCAGCTTCGCCGCCTCGCCCAGGATCGCGTCCAGCGTCTCGCGGTCGAGGTCGGCATAGCCGGGAATGTCCTGCGTGCTGAGTTGCAGCACGTCGTCCAGGAGGAACACCTGGTCCTTGGTCGGCGCCGTGTAGATGGGCATGTCTCTCTCTCCCTGAAAGTCCTGCCCGCGGCCGCGCTTATTCGGCCGCGCGCTTTTGGTCCATCGAGGCCAGCATCCGCTCGCCCCATTTCATCTGGTCCTGCAACTCTCCGATCGCCGCGTTCAGCTCGTCACGCTGCCGGATCAGCTCCGCCAGGCGGTCCTGGGCCACGTCATAGGCCGCCGCCAGCTGCGTGCGCTGCTGGTCGCCCACATCGTAGAGATCCAGCAGTTGCCGGATTTCCTCGAGGCTGAAGCCGAAACGCTTGCCGCGCAGGATCAGTTTCAGCCGTGCCCGGTCGCGCCGGGTGAACAGCCGCTTCTGGCCTTCGCGGATCGGGAAGAGCAGCTCCTTCTGCTCGTAAAAGCGCAGCGTCCTCGGGGTCACTTCGAAGGCGTCGCACATCTCCCGGATCGTCATAAGTTGCTCGTCTGTCATGTCTCGCATCCTCGGGTCTCCGACCGTCACAGTTCCGTCACGACAACCGAGGTGCGTCTTTCCGGGCCTTCATACAATGGGAAAACCGGGTGACGTAACTCATACGCTGCGTCACTTTATGCTTGACGTAAGATAAGGCAAGGTCAAGCCGCCATCCGCGCAATTTTATACCAAGTGGTAAAAATTTCCGGGGTAAGGAATTCCGGACCCTGCTTGACGCAGGGGCGTCTCACGTCAGGCAGAGTGCCCCAGTGAGTCGGCGGTCTGGTCGCGCAGGGCCTTTAGCTCGGTCATCGCCTCTTCCAGCTGCCTGCGTTCCTCGGCCAACTGTTTCAGTTGCCGGTCCGCCATCTCCAGCCAGGCCTGCATCTGGGCCTCGGTGCCTTCTTCCTCGTAGATCATTAGCCACTGGCGGATTTCCTCGAGCTGGAATCCGAACCGGCGACCGCGCAGGATCAGGGTCATGCGGGCGATCTCGCGCGCGCCGTAATGGCGTGCGCGTCCCTCGCGCTGGGGCGAGATCAGCTCGATGTATTCGTAGTACCGCAGGGTCCGCGGCGTCACGTCGAACTTCGCGCACATTTCCTTGAAGGTCAGACGCGTCTCGTCCATCGCTTGTCTCCCCATCCGCCTGGGGCGAAATCTAAGCCCAGCCCGCCGGGGTGACAAGCCGCCTCGCCCCAGCCGGCGGAACGCCCCGCTTGCAGCGCCGCGATCCCGTGCCCATAAAGGCCCCAAGGAGATCCCGCATGAGTGCAGACAAGGCCGACATCGCCCGCCAGTTCATCGATTCCATCCCGCACTGCAAGGCGCTGGGCATGGAGATCGCCGAGCTTGGCGACGGCATCGCGGTGATCCGGATGCCCTATGACGCGCGGTTCATCGGCGATCCGGAAACCGGCGTGATCCACGGCGGCGCCGTTTCGGCCCTGATGGATACCTGCAGCGGGGCAGCGGTGATGAGCCATCCGAAGTCGCCTGCCGGCACCGCCACCATCGACCTGCGCATCGACTACATGCGCCCCGCGACGCCGGGCCAGGCGATCACCGCGCGGGCGGTCTGCCACCATATCACCCGCTCGGTTGCCTTCGTGCGCGCCACCGCCATGGACGACGACACCGACCGCCCGGTCGCCACCGCCACCGGCACCTTCACCGTGGAGAGCGAATGATGCAGCGTCCCGCGCCCGAACCCGTCCAGGTCATCAAGCAACGCCGTGACGCGGCTCTGTCGGCGCTGGTCTCCGGCGTGCCCTACATGCAGTACCTCGACGTCCGTTTCGACCGGCGCGGGGACGAGCTGACGGCCCTCTTGCCCTTCGATGACAAGCTGATCGGCAACCCGATGCTGCCCGCGATCCACGGCGGAGTGACGGCGGCCTTCCTGGAAATCACCGCGATGGTCACCCTGAACTGGAGCTATCTCTGGCAGGACATCGAATCCGGCGCGCTGGACCCCGACAGCATGACCCGGGGGGCACTGCCGCGCCTGCCCAAGACCATCGACTTTACCGTCGACTACCTGCGCTCGGGCCTGCCGCGCGACGCCTATGGGCGCGCCCGCGTCACCCGTTCCGGGCGACGCTATGCCAGCGTCCAGGCCGAGGCCTGGCAGGACAACCGCGACCGACCCTTTGCCCAGGCCAATGCGCATTTCCTGATGCCGCGCAAGGACGGCTGAGCGGGCCGCGCGCCTCGGCTGACCCAACGTAAAGGGGCGACCCGCCCTTGCCGTTTCCGCGGGGCGCCCATATCCCGGGGGAATTCCCAGTCCCCGATCCCCGACAAGCCATGACCGCGTCCCAGCCCATCACCCATGCCCGTGTCCTGACGATTGCCGTGCCGATCGTCATTTCCAACATGACCGTACCGCTTCAGGGCATCGCGGACACTGCCATCATCGGCCAGATCCCCGATGCCACGCCCATCGCCGCCGTCGCCGTGGGCGCCGCGTTGATCACCGCCATTCTCTGGATCTTCGGCTTTTTGCGCATGGGAACGGCGGGCATGACCGCGCAGGCACAGGGGGTGGGCAACCGGGCCGAGGTCGCGGCCCTGCTGACCCGGGCTCTGATGGTCGGCGGGGCAGGGGGGCTGTTGCTGATCCCGCTCTTCGGGCCGATCGCGGCCTTCGGTTTTGACCTGTCGCCCGCCACGGACGAGGTCAAGGCGCTGGCGCAGGGTTACATGGACATCCGCATCCTGTCGGCACCCGCCGCCATCGCGATCTATGGCATCAACGGCTGGCTCGGCGCGCAGGAGCGGACCCGTGCGATGCTGGTGCTGCAACTCTGGCTGGTGACGGTGAACGTCGGGCTGAACGTGCTCTTCGTCGTCGGCATGGACCTGGGGGTCGAGGGGGTGGCCTGGGCGACCTTCGTCGCCGACTGGAGCGGGCTCGTGCTGGGTCTCTGGCTGTGCCGGTCCACCTTCGCCAACCCGGCCTGGCGCGACTGGCCTCGGGTCTTCGACCGCGAACGCCTGCGCCACATGGCGGCCGTGAACACCGATATCCTGATCCGCTCGCTGCTGTTCGAAGCGATCATGCTCTCCTTCATCTTCTACTACAGCGCGGGGTTCGGCGTGGTGACCCTGGCCGCCAGCCAGGTGCTGCTGCATTTCATCGAGATCATGGCCTATGCGCTGGACGGCTTCGCCTTTGCCGCCGAGGCGCTGGTGGGCCAGGCCTTTGGCGCACGCGCGCTGGGCAGGCTGCGCCGGGCGGTCCGGCTGACCAGCCTCTGGGGCTTCCTGTCCAACCTGGTCTTCGCGCTGGGCTTTGCCCTGTTGGGGGGCACGATCATCGACGCGATGACGAAGGACCCGGAGGTGCAGCAGATGGCGCGCAATTTTTTGCCCTGGATCGTGGCGGCGCCGGTGCTGGGCCTGCCGGCCTGGATGCTGGACGGGATCTTCATCGGGGCGACCCGCACCCGCGACATGCGCAACATGATGGCGGTGTCCGTGGTGGTCTATTTCATTGCCGTTTCAGTGCTGATCCCGCTCTGGGGTGCGCATGGGCTCTGGGCCTCGCTGATGATTGCCTATGTCACCCGCGCGGTCACCCTTGCGCTGCGCTATCCGGCGCTGGAACGGGCGACGCTGGCAGCTTAACGCGGTGCTAACCGCGATGCGGTGAGATGGCACTCATGGCCATTTTGCCCGCTCACATCACGCCCGACCGCTGGCTGGCACAGATCTTCGCCTCCCAAGTGGCGATGCGTGGCGGCGTGGTCAAGCGCAAGATCCGCGATGTCGAACGGCTGGTGGGGCGCGACGCCTTCGTCTCGGCGGCGGCCCGGCGCGGCTTTCAGGTGGTGGAGAACCACCGCTACTTCGTCATTTTCTGCAACGGACAGCCGATCCGCCGCGTGCGCTGAAGGGGCCTTCGAAGGCCCTTTGACAACGCCATTCCAATGGCTTTGCCCAAGCGCGTTCGAACACGCTTGTCCAAGGCGCTTCGAACCGCCTTGCCGCTGGCCCCCCGCCACGCGCCACCTGCTTTTGCCTCTGGCCTTTTCCGCCCCAAATGCCCTATTCAGGCGGCCAGACAGAGGAGAGGTGTTATGGACGATCTCGTGAACAGCTTCATGACCGGACCCGATGAAAAGGGCCGTTTCGGCATCTATGGCGGGCGCTTCGTGTCCGAGACGCTGATGCCGCTGATCCTCGATCTCGAGGCCGAGTACGAAAAGGCCAAGACCGACCAGAGCTTCTGGGACGAGATGGACTTCCTCTGGAAGCACTACGTCGGACGGCCCAGCCCGCTCTATTTCGCGGAACGGCTGACCGAACGCCTGGGCGGCGCCAAGGTCTACATGAAGCGCGACGAGCTGAACCACACCGGCGCGCACAAGATCAACAACGTCCTGGGCCAGATCATCCTGGCCCGCCGCATGGGCAAGACCCGGATCATCGCCGAAACCGGCGCCGGCCAGCACGGTGTGGCCACTGCGACCGTCTGCGCCAAGTTCGGCCTGAAATGCGTCGTCTATATGGGCGCCCACGACGTCGAGCGCCAGCAGCCCAACGTCTTCCGGATGAAACTGCTGGGCGCCGAGGTCGTGCCCGTCACTTCCGGACGCGGCACGCTCAAGGACGCGATGAACGACGCGCTGCGCGACTGGGTGACCAACGTGCGCGATACTTTCTACTGCATCGGCACCGTCGCGGGCCCGCACCCGTACCCGGCGATGGTCCGTGACTTCCAGTCGATCATCGGCAAGGAAGCCAAGGAACAGATGCACGAGGCCGAGGGCCGCAACCCCGACACGATCATCGCCGCCATCGGCGGAGGCTCGAACGCGATGGGCCTGTTCTTCCCCTTCCTCGACGACAAGGAGGTGAACATCATCGGCGTCGAGGCTGGCGGCAAGGGTGTCGACGAGAAGATGGAGCACTGCGCCTCTCTCACCGGTGGGCGCCCGGGCGTGCTGCATGGCAACCGCACCTACCTGCTGCAGGACGACGACGGCCAGATCCTCGAAGGCTTCTCGATCTCGGCGGGTCTCGACTATCCCGGCATCGGCCCGGAACACAGCTGGCTGCATGACGTGGGCCGCGCGAAATATGTCTCGATCACCGACAAGGAGGCGCTCGAAGCCTTCAAGCTCTGCTGCGAGACCGAGGGCATCATCCCGGCGCTGGAACCCTGCCACGCCCTGGCCCATGTCGCCAAGATCGCGCCCGAGCTGCCCCGCGATCACATCATCTGCATGAACATGTGCGGACGGGGCGACAAGGACATCTTCACCGTCGCCAAGCATCTGGGTGTCGACATGTCCGGCACCGAGGGGCGCAGTGCGGGCTGATCCGGCGTTTTCGGGGCCCTTCCGGACACATCCTTTTGAATCAATGGCTTGGCGCCCATAAACTTCGGTTTATGGGCGTCTGCATGTGGTTTAGGGGGTGTTTGATAAACCCCTGTTGAGTTCCACCCCCGGTGCGCTGCGGGCAGATTGTCCGAGGTTGCCGACTTGATCGGTCAAACTCGTCGGTCACCTGCCGTCGCCTGATGTCCCACACCGGTCCCCGACCGCCCCCGTCCGGTTCCCCGTACCGGGTCAAGGCACACTCACGGAACGCGGTCATCGGTGTAAGGCCTCGGCAGGTGGCCGACACATTTTCCACTGTCTCCCCGCAGGGGATGACCCCGGAGCGAATGAATGTCATGATGAAGACCCGGATCACACGAACCCAGACTGTCATGGCCATGACCCCGACAACCACCCTCATGATGACGATGACCACCCTCGTCACGCCCACAACCAAGCTCAAGCTCATGACCAAGCACCGCCGCCCGCGCCAGACCAGCGACATGGAGACGACGCGCAAGACAAGCACGGGTGCCTGGTTCGTGGCTGTGTAGCTGCGCCATGCGTCTATTCCTCATCTGCATCGGACTGTTCGTCAGCCTGCTCTGCACGCCTCCCGCGATGGCGCAGTCCTACCGCGACCGCGTGATACAGAGCCTGACCGACCAGGGCTTTTCCAATTTCCGCGTCCGCCGCACCTGGCTGGGCTATGACCAGATCATCGCGCTCGGTCCCGATGGCCGGCGCGAGGTGGTGCTGAACCCCTCGACGGGGGCGATCCTGCGCGACTATCTCTACACCTCCGAGACGCCCCGCTCTGGCAGTGCGCCGCTGGCGCGCGGCAGTACACCGCCTGCCGGTTCAACGCCGCCAGAGGCGGCGGATGCGGGCACCACGGCTCCGCCCGATGCCCAACCCGATACCGCCCCGCCCAACGAAGGCGCCCCGGGACAGCAGGACAAGGACGGCCCTCCGGGCCAGGCGGACAAGGACGGCCCTCCGGGCCAGGGCGACAAGGGCGATCCCCCCGGACGGTCCGACGACAAGCCCGGGGCAGATCCTCCGGGCCGCGACGGGGCGCCAGGCCTCAACTAGGCGGTTTCCCGCCACCTCCCGGGCTTGCCTGTCCGGTCGCTGCGGGTGCATTCTTGTCCCGAGACGCGTAACCATCCCCAACCCTGCAATCCGGCATGATCCTTGCGGTCATGCCGTCTCGCCAATGGAGCCTTCTGGCGTGAAGACCCGCATCGGAATCGGTATGCTGTTTTCCTTCCAGCTCTGCTGTGCCGGGTTCTTTCTGAACGACATCCTGTCGACACGCCTTGGCCTGCGCAGCGTCCCCATTCCCTGGGCGATCTACGAACTGATTCAGATCAGCGCCGCCATCGGGCTCATCTTGGGGCTTGGCGTCACCGCCACCCTGCTGGCGCGCAGCCTGCGCGCCCGGGCCCAGGCCGAGGACAGCCTGCGTCTGGCACGGGGCGCCTTCATGGAAGTGCTGGACGAACATTTCGACGAGTGGAGCCTCACGCCCGCCGAACGCGACGTGGCGCTGATGGCGATCAAGGGCCTGTCCACCGCCGAGATCGCGGAGGTGCGCAAGACCTCCGAAGGTACGGTCAAGGCGCAGACCAATGCCATCTACCGCAAGGCCCAGGTCACGGGGCGGCCACAGCTGCTGAGCCTTTTCATCGACGACCTGATCGCAGCGGACCCGCCCGAACCTTCCTCGACCGCCGCAGCCTCGTGATTCCCTGCAAATTCCGAACCGCTTTGGCCGGTCGATTTGCGCATCTCTGCTCGTCGGTCTTTTCAAAAGTTGCGCAACCTTGAAATAATGTTGCGCTTACGCCACGGCGATAATCGGGCCGAAAAACTTTTGTAGAGCGACTCGGCCCCGCGCGGCTATTCAACACCTCCGGACATTCCGGAACTGACCCTAGCGGGCGGAGGTGATCTCTCCCCCGGTGCAGGCGGCGCTGCCGAGACTGTATGCCAGGGCGGGGACGGGTGGTCTGGAACGGACACTGTAGCTCAGCCAGGTCAGAGCAGCGGATCTTCTTCCGTTCGGCGTGGGTTCAAATCCCACCTGTGTCGCCATGCAAATGTAGCTCATGGGTAGAGCATTCGACCTTTAATCGAAGTGTAGCAGGTTCGATTCCTGCCTTTTGCTCCAAAACGCCCTTGATGGAGGGCACCGGCTTCGGGTGCCGGTCCACGAGAGTGGTCCACCTCACAGGATCCGGGGCGTCTCTTGCAGGCGACCCGCGCCAAACTCTGCGCGGCAACGCGATGGGGGCGGCAGAGGTTTCGCCTGCTCCGGCCCAGGGCCGGGGCATCGGATGACGGTTCCGCCGGGTGCCGGTCCGCCACGGGTCTGACGACCCTGGGCGCGCCGGTACTCCGCGCCCCTCTCTCCGGGCCCCCGCCCGCGGTCGCGGCATGGGGGCGGTCCGGATCCACCCCTTTGACACCTGCGGGGCATTTCGCCTCCAGCCCACTGAAAACAAAGGAACATCGCTTTGCGACGACGATAGGCACGAGGAAAAGGAGACGAAAGATGACCCATGTGCTGACCCGAATGATACATGCCCTTACCGGGCGCGAACGTGTCACCCTGACAGAGACCCAGCGGATGCTTGTCCTGGTCAACGGGCGCTTCGACGCGCTGCTCGGCCCGGGCGAACACCTTGTCCCGCGCGACAACTGCGTGCGCGAGATCCACAGCATCGACCGTCTCCGGTTCATCACTGCCTTTGACCGGGCGCTGTTCCGCAGCCGCCCCGACCTTGCCGAAGGCCACCTGACGGAAGTGCGGACCGGCCCCGAGGAGATCGCCGTCGTCCTGCGCGACGGGCGGCCCGTACAGGTGCTCTTTCCCGAAGAGCGCGAGGTCTTCTGGACCGATGCGGGCCCCTTCACGGTGGACCGTTTCGACCTGGCCAGCGATCCCGGTGTCGATGCCGCTCTGGCGCGGCGCCTTGATCGTGCCAGCCTTGGCCGGGCGCTGACCACGGTGACGGTGGCCGAAGGCCATGTCGGGATGTTGCATTTCGACGGGGTTCTTGTCCGCCGTCTGCCGCCGGGCGTCCACAGCTTCTGGGCGGTCGGCCCCCGCATCACGGCGCGGCTGGTGGACATGCGCACCCGGGCCCATGAGGTCGCGGGCCAGGAGATCCTGACCAAGGACCGGGTCACGATCCGGGTCAACCTGACCGCGATCTTCCGCGTGACGGACCCGGAGCGGGCCGTAAGCGCGGTCAGCGACTTCGAGGAAACGCTGCATCGGGCGGTGCAGCTGGTCTTTCGCCGGCGCCTTGGCGCGCTGACGCTGGACCAGCTTCTGGCCGAGAAAGGCGCCATCGACGTCGAGGCGGGGGACAGCCTGCGGGCCGAAATGGCCGGGATCGGGATCGAGCTGAAGGAGATCGCCCTCAAGGACGTGATCCTGCCGGGTGAGATCCGCGAGATCCTGAACCGCGTGGTCGAGGCCGAGAAGGAGGCCGAGGCCAACGTGATCCTGCGGCGCGAGGAAACGAACGCGATGCGTGCGCTTCTGAACACCGCCAAGGTCATGGAGGACAACCCGGTGATGCTCCGTCTCAAGGAACTGGAGGCGCTGGAGGCGATTGCCGCCAAGGTGGATCACCTCACGGTGCACAACGGCACCAAGGGCCTCATGCAGGAGATCGCGCGCCTGCGCGACTGATCCGTTCCAAAAGAAAAGCCGCTCCGGTCGCGCCGGGGCGGCAGTTTCGCGATCTGCCCACCAGATCGGAGGGGTCTGGGGACAGATCGCTTTCCTGAAAGCAAACAGGAGATTTCGGGCAACCAGCCCCTGAAACCATCGTGATCGGTCAATGGTTAAGGGCGGGTTAAGCGCGCAACCTAGCGCAAAGAATTTGTTGGCCCGCGGCCTGGCGCGTCTCAGCCCTGGTTGGTCCAGCTATAGGTCTCCAGGATCCGCAGCGGCACGATGTCCAGGGCGCCCCGATGGGTCGCGGCCAGGTTCACCAGCGGCGCGCAACCCTCGTCATGGGCCTGCAAGAAACGCCCGGCACAGAGACACCAGTGATCACCGGGGGTCAGACCCGGAAAATGGAATTCCGGACGCGGGGTCGACAGGTCGTTTCCGACGTATTTCGAATAGGCCAGGAACTCTGCCGTCATGACCGCGCAAACGGTGTGACTTCCCCGGTCCTCGACGCAGGTGTTGCAGTGCCCGTCGCGAAAGAACCCGGTCAGCGGGTCTTGAGAGCAGGACTCAAGAGGGCCGCCGAGGACATTGAAAGAAGGGTCTTTCTCCATGATTTCCTCTCTCCCTTACAAGCCGGCGAGGCGGCGGAACATTTGCAGCGCGTCGTCAAAGGCCCCGGCCTCGCGAAAGCGGCGATCTGCGCTCGTGACGGCCACCACCGTGCCGCTTTGCCGGTCGACATAGACGTACTGACCATAGATTCCACGCGCCATGAACTCGCCGTCGCGCGCGTCGGACGGCATCCACCATTGATAGCCGTATTGCAACCGTCCCGGCGCGGTGCGGGCCGAGGGAGTCGTGCTTTCGATCACCCAGTCCTCGGGCACGATCTGCTTGCCCTGCAGGCGCCCGCCATCGCGGAACATCTCGCCCAGCCGTGCATAGTCGCGCAGCATCAGGTTCAGCCCGCCAAGTGCGAAGGCCACGTCGTAACCATCTGACAGGTAATAGGGTTTCCCATATGTCCCCATCGGGTCCAGAAGGTTCTCGGCCAAGAGGTCGGGCAGCTGCTTTCCGGTGGCGCCCCGCGCAACCATCGACAGGACATGCGTGTCGATCGAAACATAGCGCCAGCGCTCGCCGGGCGGCTGATCGGTTTCGGTCAGTCCTGCGGCGAAACCGTCCATCGACCCGCCAAGCGCAAGGATGCGACCCATCTTGTTGATGTCGCTCCAGAAATCCAGGTAGTCCTCGTCGAAAACGACTCCTGTGGACATCTGCAGGACATTGCGGATCGTGGCGCCCTCATAGGCGCTGCCCTTTAGTTGGGGGGCGTATTTCACCACCGGGTCGTCCAGGCTGTCCACATGACCCTGCGCCACCAAGATCCCGAAAAGCGCGGACAAATAGGATTTGGCCACAGACCACGAGATGCGCAGGTCTTCGGAGCCAGTGCCCAGGTGATAGCTCTCGTGAACAACCTCTCCATTACGCAGGACAATCGCCCCGGTGACGGCACGCCGGTCCAGCCAGTCCTGCCACTCGGCGGGCATCTCCATCGCCGGGCCTTCGGGCAGCGGTTCCGCACGCGTCGTGACCGGGATCGGGACCGTCTCGAACAGCCGGTCCATGTGGCTGAAGTTGTCGACGATTTCGCCCTCGTCGAACAGCGTCATGGTGGCCCGCAGGCGCCCCAGCTCGTCGCGATACCCAAAGCCCGCAGCGCCCAGTCCCATCAGGACGACAAGACCGATGGCGGCTATGCGCTTGCCCTTCATCGGAATTTGTCCACCAGCCGTTGCAGCGGGTTGCGGGCCTCTTCGCCGCCGACCGTATCCTCGGGCGGGGCGGTTTTCGCGGCAGGCGGGGGCTTGGGTTTCTCCGGTGTTTTCGAGGACCGGGGCGGGGTCGTTCGCAGCGCGACAGCATTGGAAAACTTGGCCGTGTCGCCCGCCGCAAGCTGCGGCGCGCCGTCCGACAGCCCGCGCAGCAGGTCGTCCAGCCAGTCCTGGTCGGCCTTGTGGAAATCATGCAGGACGTAGGCTGCGACCAACTCCTTGCGGCCCGGATGGCCGATGCCCAGCCGCACCCGGCGATAGGCCTCGCCGATATGGGCATGGATCGAGCGCAGCCCGTTATGGCCCGCGTGACCGCCGCCCGTCTTGACCTTGCACTTGCCCGGGGCCAGGTCCAGCTCGTCGTGGAACACGGTCACGTCGCCCGGTTCCAGCTTGTAAAAGCGCATCGCCTCGCCGACCGACTGGCCGGAAAGGTTCATGAAGGTCTCGGGCTTCAGCAGCAGCACCTTTTCGCTGCCCAGCCGCCCCTCGGCCAGTTGGCCCTGGAACTTGGCCTTCCAGGGGCCGAACCCGTGATCCTCTGCGATCCGGTCCAGCGCCATGAAGCCGATGTTGTGCCGGTTGCCGGCGTATTTCGTGCCGGGATTGCCGAGACCAACGAATATCTGCACTGTGCCCTCCGAGATCGCCTGCGCCCTATGTAGGCCAGAGGCGGCATGGATCACAACGGGAGAGCGGAATGTACCTGACCATGAACCGGTTCAAGGTGGTCAAATCCGAAGTCGAGGCCTTTGAAACTCTCTGGAAGAGCCGCGACAGCCATCTGAAAAGCGTGCCCGGGTTTCGCAGCTTTGCCCTGATGAAGGGCCCTGAGCGGGAGGATCACGTCCTCTATGCCTCGCACACCTTGTGGGAGGACGAGGCCAGCTTCACGAACTGGACCAGATCAGAGGCGTTTCGCGCAGCACACGGCGGGGCCAAGAGTTCGGCCCATATGTACCTGGAACCGCCCGAGCTGGAGATCTTCGAGGCGGTGCAGGTGCTGACCGCCTGAACGGCGTCGGAGAAACAGCCGTTTTGATGTAGGATAGGGCAAGGAAAGGACATCCGATGCCCGATCTCTACCTGCAGATTGCCGACCAGCCCGACAGCGTCCTCGAGGCCATCGCGGCGTCGATGGAGGACAGGATCTCGGATCCGGCCATGCAGGAGATCTGCGCCGATTACCTGGGGCGATTGCCGGGCCCGGGCGCCGAGGTGGTCGAAATCGGCTGCGGCAACGGGTCCAGCACGGAAATGATCCTGCGCCATCTCCGGCCCGGGCGGCTGGTCGGGATCGACCCGGCAGAGGGGCTGTTGGCCCGCGCCCGCAAGAGGTTCGCAGCGCGCGACGAGCTGAGCTTTGCGTCCGGGAATGCGGTCCAGACGGGACTGCCGGGAGAGGGGGCCGACGTGGTCGTGGCCCACACGGTCTATTCCCACCTTGCCGATCCGGCGGCTGCCCTGGCCGAGGCCCGGCGCCTGTTGCGGCCCGGCGGCATTCTGGCGGTCTTCGACGGTGACTACGCCACCAATACCGTGGCGCTCTTCGAGGGTGACCCGCTGCAAGCGGCGATGGTCTCGACGCAACGGAACCTGATCCATGACCCCTATATCATGCGGCACCTGCCAAGGATGATGCGCGAGGCAGGCTTCGAGGCACCCGAGAGCCGGGCCTACGGTTTCGTTCAGACCGGGCGGCCCGCCTATATCCAGTCGCTGATGGCGCGCGGTGTCACCGCGGCCGCGGTGGCCGGGGACTGTTCCGAGGCGCTGGCGCAGGGGTTTCGCGACGAAACCGATGCGCGGGTAGAGGCTGGACGCTTTTACGGTGCGATCCTCTTTGCCTGTCACGCGGCGCGCAAACCTGCCTGAGCCCCGGTCCGGCAAAGCAAAACCCCCGCCGAAGGGGCGGGGGTTCGAAATCGTTTCAGCGAAGGGCCTGTCAGGCTTCTTCGGTGGTCGCTTCTTCGGCGGCTGCCGCGGCGGCCTCTTCGGCCTCCTCGGCTTCCTGTGCGGCCAGGCCCGACGGTGCCGAGATGTTCGCGATCACGAAGTCGCGGTCGATCGTCGGCTTGGTGCCTTCCGGCAGGGTCACGTCCGAGATGTGGACGATGTCGCCGATTTTCAGGGTCGACAGGTCGACGGTGATCTTCTCGGGGATGTCACCCGCGGTCACGATCAGTTCGACTTCCGGGCGAACGACGGTCAGAACGCCGCCCTTCTTGATGCCGGGGGCCACGTCTTCGCCCACGAATTCAACCGGGATGTACAGATTGATCTTGGTGGTGCGGCGCAGGCGCAGGAAATCGACGTGGGTCGGCAGGTCCTTGACCACGTCGCGCTGCACGTCGCGGCAGATCACGCGCACGTCCTCGTGGCCATCGACCTTGAGGTTGAAAAGCGTCGCCTTGAAGCGGCCGTCTTTCAGGCGCTTGAGCAGGGCGTTGAACGGCAGATTGATCGGCAGCGGTTCTTTGTCGCCACCAAAAACGATGCCCGGAACCATGCCATCGCGGCGTGCCTGACGAGCGGCGCCCTTGCCCGTCCCCGTCCGTTCCAGGGCGTTGAGATCAGGAATCTCACCAGCCATATTGTATCTCCATCTAAAAAGGCAGGGTGCCTCCAAGGCTGTCACCCCGCGTGAAGCCGTGCCGGTAAACCGGATCGTCCCGATTGGCAAGCGGATTCGCCCCTGGCCCGGTCTGTTTCGCGCTGGACGAGGGCGGCGGACCGTGGCAGGCGATCCCCATGTTGCGCGATCTTATCATCAGCCGGGGGCCAGCGGCGGGTTTCGTGGCCGTGGGTCTGTATTGGGGCGCCTTCGCGGCGCTGGTGCCCGATCTCAAGCCGCAGGTGGGCCTGTCCGATGGCGGGTTCGGCCTGGCCATGCTGGTCTCTGCCGCGGGCGCGGTGCTGGCCATGTGGCTGGCGCCCCTGGCGCAGCGGCGGCTGGGCAGCGGCGATCTGCCGGTTTCCGGCCTGCTGATGGCGCTGGCCTTCCTGTTGCCGGGGCTGGCCGGCGGCGGGGTCGGCTTTGCCCTGGCGATGATGGCGGCGGCGATGGCCTCTGGCACGCTGGACGTGTCGATGAACGCCCGCCTGTCCATGCTGGAGGGGCAAAGCCGGCGGTCGCTGATGAACCTCAACCACGGGATCTATTCTGCCTCTTACGCGGTGTCGGCCCTGATGACGGGGCTGGCGCGCGAAGCGGGCTGGTCGCCTTTTGCCGTCTTCGCCGCGCTGGCGCTGCCGGTGGTTGCGCTTTGCCTGCAGATGGCGCTGGCCCCGGTGCGAGAGACCCCGCCCGAGGACGGCGCACCGCCCGCCGCGCCGCTGTCCTGGTGGGTGCTGGCGCCGCTGGGGGCCATCGTCCTGCTGGGTTTCCTGGCGGAACAGGGGACCGAGGGCTGGTCGGCTCTGCACCTCGAACGCACGCTGGGGGCAGGGGCGGCGCAGGGTGCGCTGGGGCCGGCGATCCTGGGTGTGACGATGGCGCTGGGGCGCTTCTCTGGCCAGGTGGTGGCGCAGCGCGTGAGCGAGGCGGCGGTTATCCGGCTGGCGGCCGTGCTGACCTGTGCGGGCGCCGTGACGGCGGCCTTTGCGCCGGGGCTGGCCGTGGCCTACGCCGGTTTCGCGGTGCTGGGGCTGGGTGTTTCGGTGGTGGCGCCGATGGCCTTTTCCTGGTGCGGGCGGTTGGTCTCGACCGAGTTCAAGGCGCTGGCGATCAGCCGGGTCGCGGTGCTGGGCTATGCCGGGTTCTTCGTCGGCCCGCCGCTGATGGGTGGCCTGGCCGAGGGCTTTGGCCTTGGCGCCTCCTTCGCGGTGGTCGGGGGCCTGATGCTGGTGATCCCGCTGGTCCTGGTGCCGATGGTCCGCCGGGCGACGTCAACCGCATTGACCCCGGCGGAATGATCCGCCGGGGCCCTGTTTCGCGCGCGAAACATTTTCATTCATTAACAGTGGGTTAATCCGTCAGGCCCAGTCGCCGGAAAAGCCCCGGGGCACCATCAGGATATCGCGGTTCACCGTCTCGATGTCGGTGTGTCCGCATAGCGCCATCGAATGATCCAGCTCCTTGTGGATGACCTCCAGCGCGCGGGTCACGCCGGCCTCGCCCATCGCGCCAAGGCCATAGACGAAGGCGCGGCCGATCCAGGCGCCCTTGGCCCCCAGCGCGCGCGCCTTGAGCACGTCCTGCCCTGACCGCACGCCGCTGTCCATGTGGACCTCGATCTTGTCGCCCACGGCCTCGACGATCGGTTCCAGCGCGCGGATCGAGGACAGCGCCCCGTCCAGCTGCCGCCCGCCGTGGTTGGACACCACGATGGCATCCGCACCGACATTGCAGGCCTCGAGCGCGTCGCGCGGGTCGATGATGCCCTTGATGATCAGCGGGCCGTCCCACATCTTGCGGAACTCGCGGATGCGGTCCCAGTTCAGCGATTGGTCAAAGCTTTCCGCCGTCCAGGTGACCAGCGACGAGGGGTCGGTCACGCCCTTGGCATGGCCCACGATATTGCCGAAGAACCGCCGTTTCGTCTGCAGCATGTTCAGGCCCCAGCCGACCTTGGTCATCATGTTGGCCACGGATTTCGGCGTCAGCTTGGGCGGGGCCGAGAGACCGTTTTTCAGGTCCTTGTGGCGTTGTCCCAGCAACTGCAGGTCCACCGTGATCACGGCGGCGGAACATTTCGCCTCTTTCGCGCGGTCAAAGAGGTTCTGCATGAATTCGTCGTCGCGTAGCGTGTAGACCTGCATCCAGAACGGCGCCGAGGTGTTCGAGGCCACGTCCTCGATCGAGCAGATCGACATGGTGGACAGGCAGAAGGGCACGCCGAACTTCTCGGCCGCCTTGGCGGCGAGGATCTCGCCGTCGGCGTGTTGCATCCCTGTCAGGCCGACCGGCGCCAGGGCCACGGGCATCGAGACGTCCTGGCCGATCATCTGCGTCTTTGTCGACCGGCCCGCCATGTCCACCGCCACCCGCTGACGCAGGTAGATGTCGTCGAAATCCGAAGAATTCTCGCGAAAGGTCTGCTCGGTCCAGCTGCCGGACTCGCAGTAATCATAGAACATTTTCGGGACCCGGCGCCGATAGATGCGTTTGAGATCCTCGATTTCGGTAATGACGGGCATGGCAGGGCGCTTTCGTGGGAATTGGTAAGAAGCGATTACCAATGCCGGGACATTCATGCAATGCGACTCTTAAGACCCTCTTCATCGACCTGCGCTACGCAAGATCAAACAGGTCAAGGAGACAGGCCGATGAAGGGCATCGTGTTCACGGAACTGCTGGAAATGGCGGAACAGGCCATCGGCGAAGAGGCTGTGGATGACATCCTGGACCAGCTCGACCTGGACTCCGGCGCCGCCTATACCTCGGTCGGGAACTACCCCTGCGCGGAACTGATGCGTATCGTCGGGGCCGTCAGCGACCTGACCGGCATCCCCACAGACGACCTGCAACGCAAGTTCGGTGCCTGGATGCATGGCCGTTTCGTGCAGACCTATCCGCAGTTCTTCGCGGACAAGACCACGGTGCTGGACATGCTGGCCGCGATCGAGAGCGAGGTGCATGTCGAGGTGCGCAAGCTTTATTCCGACGCGGAGCTGCCGCGTTTCGACACGGCCTGGATCGGCCCGGATCACCTGCGGATGACCTATCGGTCCGAACGCCCGCTGGTCGCCTTTTGCCACGGCCTGATAGAGGCCTGCGTAGATCACTTCGGGCAGGGCGCGCAGATCGGGCTGGAACGCGTCTCGCCGCGCGAGGCGGTCTTTGACGTGCGGCTGGAGACATGAGGCATGGGCTCTCCTGCAATCAGCGCGCCGGATGACGGCAGGGTCCTGCGCCGGCGCTATGACCGCGAACGCGCCGCGCGCAAGGAGGCCGAGCGCCTGCTGGAAGGCAAGAGCCGCGCCCTGTTCGAGGCCAACGCGGCACTGCAGGCCCAGGCCGCCGCGCTGGAAGAGGCGGTTCAGGACCGGACCCGGGAACTGGAACAGGCCAAGACCGCGGCGGAAAGCGCCAGCGCCGCCAAGAGCGGGTTCCTGGCCATGATCAGCCACGAGATCCGAACCCCCCTGAACGGCGTTCTCGGCATGGCCACGGCCCTCGTGGAAAGCGAGGAACTGCAGGGTGAACAGCGCGAGATGGCGGAGATCATCCAGTCCTGCGGGCTGTCATTGCTGGAACTGCTGAACGATCTGCTGGACCTGTCCAAGATCGAAGCCGACAAGATGGAGATGGAAGAGCGCGATTTCGACCTGGATGCGCTGTGCCACGAGGTCCGGCAGGTCCACGAGCCACGCGCCGAAGCCAAGGATCTGCAATTGCGGGTGCGCCAGGATGCGCGGGCGCGGGGCTGGTTCAGCAGCGACCCGACGCGCCTGCGTCAGGTGATCAACAACCTGGTGTCCAATGCGCTCAAGTTCACCGCCACGGGCGGGATCTATATCGACCTGCGACGCAAGGGCGAGGTGCTTGAGATAGCGGTGCGCGACACCGGCCCCGGCGTGCCGCCCGAAAAGCGCGACCGCCTGTTCGAGGCATTTACCCAAACGGACGCCTCGATCACGCGCAAGTTCGGTGGCACCGGGCTGGGCCTTACGATTTCGAGGCGCATCTGCCGGCTGCTCGGCGGTGACCTGCTGTATGAGCCCGCCCCCGGGGGCGGGGCGTGTTTCATCGCGCGGGTGACCGTGCGCGACGCGCGGCCGCGGTCACGCTCTGTCGATACCTCGTCGTCGGCGGCGGAGGCGGTGCTGATGGCGCGGGACTGGCGCGTGCTGGTGGCCGAGGACAGCGAAACCAACCAGCGCGTGTTGCGCCTGCTTCTGCGGCGCTACCCGCTGCGGATCGACATGGTGGACGACGGGGCAGAGGCGGTCGAGGCACATTTTGCCGAAGGCTATGACCTGATCCTGATGGATGTGAACATGCCGGTCATGAACGGGCTGGAGGCGGCGGCCATGATCCGCGAAGTCGAGGCGGCGCGCGAGCTGCGCACCGTGCCGATCATCGCCCTGACCGCCAATGCCATGACGCACCAAGTGTCCAGCTACCTGCGGCAGGGGGTGGATGCCCATGTGGCCAAGCCGGTCCGCCGCGAAGAGCTGATCGCGGTCATGGCCCGGCTGTTGCTGGCTCAGGCAGAGTGAGCGCCGCCGGCGAGGCCCGACACGAAGGACAGGACCTCTTCGACCGGCTTGCCGGAGGCCAGTTCGCCCACGATGGCCGAGCCCACGACACAGCCGTCCGCGACCGAGGCGATGGCCTGGCTGGTCTCGGGCGTGCGGATGCCGAAGCCGACGATCACCGGCAGGTCCGTCTTGGCCTTGATGCGCGCGACCTCGGGGCCGACATCCGTGGCCTCGGCTGCCGCCGCGCCGGTGATCCCGGTGATCGAGACGTAGTAGACAAAGCCACTGGTGTTCTGCAGCACCTTGGGCAGGCGCCGGTCATCGGTGGTGGGCGTGGCCAGGCGGATGAAGTTCAGCCCGGCCTTCTGCGCGGGAATGCAGAGCTCGTCATCTTCCTCGGGCGGCAGGTCGACGATGATCAGCCCGTCGATCCCGGCCTCATTGGCCTGCGCCAGGAAGGTGTCGACCCCGCGCGAGTAGATCGGGTTGTAATAGCCCATCAGCACGATCGGGGTGTCATTGTCCCCGGCGCGGAAGTCGCGCACCATCTGCAGGGTCTTGTCCAGCGTCATCCCGCCTTCCAGCGCACGCTGACCGGCAAGCTGGATCGTCGGGCCATCGGCCATCGGATCGGTAAAGGGCAGGCCCAGTTCGATCACGTCGACACCTGCCGATGGCAGGCCTTTCATCACCGCCAGCGATGTCTCGATGTCGGGATCGCCCGCCATGATATAGGCGACAAAGGCTTTCCGTCCCTCGGCTTGCAACCGGGCGAAGGTGGAATCGATGCGTGTCATGGCTCACTCCCTGCAAGGCTTTTGCCTCTTGCCGGATGTGCGGGGGAAAATCAATGGCGCCCGGAAAATGGAAAAAGGTGAAGCTTTCGTGACGGTTTCTTGACGTGTCGCAAGGCGGGTTGGTCGGGGTCATGCGATGATGGGGCCATGACGTAAAGGAGACCCCATGCCGCCATCCCAGACCGCTCCCGCCGAAGACCAGATTGTTGCCGATGCCGTCGATGCCGTTGCCGCGCCCGAGCCCGAGCCTGTCGTCGAAGCCGAAGTTCCCGCCGCCGAACCGGTCGCCGTGCCGCTGCCCGCGCGGGCAGAGCGCCATCATCCGACCCCGGATGAAATCCGCCGCGCCTTCGAGACCGGCGAATATCCCTATGACAAGAAGGTGTCGCGCCGCGCCTATGAGCGGGACAAGGCGCGTCTGCAGGCCGAATTGCTGAAGGTGCAGCTCTGGGCGCAGGAGACCGGGCAGAAATTCGTGCTGCTGTTCGAGGGCCGCGACGCTGCCGGCAAGGGCGGGACGATCAAGCGGTTCACCGAACACCTGAACCCGCGCAGCGCGCGTGTCGTGGCGCTGAACAAGCCGACGGAGCAGGAGCGCGGCCAGTGGTATTTCCAGCGCTACATCGAGCACCTGCCCACCGCTGGCGAGATCGTTCTGTATGACCGGTCCTGGTACAACCGCGCGGGCGTCGAGCGGGTCATGGGCTTTTGCGAGCCGAACGACTACCTGGAATTCATGCGCCAGACCCCGGATCTCGAGCAGATGCTGGTGCGGTCGGGCATCCGGATGTACAAGTACTGGTTCTCGGTCACGCAGGAAGAGCAGCTGGCCCGGTTCCAGAGCCGCGAGACCGATCCTCTGAAACAGTGGAAGCTGTCGCCCATCGACAAGGCCAGCCTGGACAAGTGGGACGATTACACCGAGGCCAAGGAGGCGATGTTCTTTTACACCGATACCGCCGATGCGCCCTGGACGGTGATCAAGTCGGACGACAAGAAGCGCGCGCGGCTGAACTGCATGCGGCATTTCCTGTCGACGCTGGATTACCCGGACAAGGATCACAGGATCGTCCGCGCGCCCGATCCGCTGATCGTGGGCGGAGCCGGGCATGTGATCCATCGGTCGGATCACATCCTTGGCAAGATGCTGCACCCGGACACGCGCCGGACCTGAGGCTCAGGCGATCTCGCCCAGCCAGTCCATCAGCGGGGCGAACTCGGTGATGACCTCCCTGATGCTGGCGGCGGGATCCGCGGCCAGCGCCTCGTCGAGGTCGTCGCGCCAGGCGACGTAGCCCTTGCACCGCAGCATGTCCTCGCGCGGGTGATCGGCGGGGTAGGGGGCGGGGACCCGCTGCAACGACGGCGGATCGACGCGCCATCCTGCCTCCGCCACCAGCGCGGCCAGGTCCGTCCCCCGGTCCGAGGCCACCGCCTCGCGCCAGCGGTCAAGCTGGGCGGGTTCGAATTGCATCAGCCCGGCGCCCAGCGTGGCATAGTCTGGCGAGATCCCCAGCATCCAGACCCGCCCGTCCGGCAGGGACCACATCATGTGCAGATGGGTGTGATAGGGGGTCTTGTCCTCGGAAAAGCGCACGTCGCGGTGCGGGCGGAACAGCTTGGTCCGGGGCGGTGTGCCCCGGGTCTCTCCCAGCCAGGCAGAAATCCGCGCAAGCAATTTTTCCGACGGACGCTTGAGCTGGCTGTCGTAGCGCGCCTTGTTGTCCCGGAACCAGTCACGGTCATTGTTGTCCGCAAGTTCCGAAAGGAATGCACGAGCGTCCGGCAAAAGCCGGTCAAGATCAACGGGGTCGGCCATTGGAAAGCTCCATCAAGGCGCCTGTGAACAGCCTAGCACAGGTCGGCAAGTTGCGCACCCCGCGCCCTTGCCTCCGGCGGAGGCCGGCACTATGGGCGGAGCATGACCAAGCCCATGTCCTACACCGAGCACAGGCGCGCCATCCTGCGCCTTGGCCTGCCGCTGATCGGCGGGCACCTGGCGCAATATGCCATCGGCCTGACCGACACGATCATGATCGGCTGGTACGGCGTGCCGGAACTGGCGGCGCTGACCTTGGCGGGATCGTTCTTCTTCACGGTCTTCCTGTTCGGGTCGGGCTTTGCCTGGGCGATCATGCCGATGGTGGCGCGCTATGCCGCGCAGGAGGACGAGGTGCTGGTGCGGCGGGCGACGCGCATGGCGTTGTGGCTGTCGATCCTTTATTTCTTCGTCACTCTGCCGTTGTTCTGGTTCTCGGGACCGCTCCTGCGCGGCATGGGCCAGACGTCCGAGGTGGCGGCGCTGGCGCAGACCTACCTGCGCATCGCGTCCATCGGGCTTTTGCCGGCGCTTGGCGTCATGGTGTTCAAGAACTACCTGGCCGGATTGGAACATACGCGCGTGGTGCTCTGGATCACGCTGGCCGCCGCGGGCGCCAATGCGCTGGCCAACTACGCGCTGATCTTTGGCAACTGGGGGGCGCCCGAACTGGGGATTTCCGGGGCGGCCATCGCCTCTGTCACGGTGCATGTGATCTCGCTGGTGCTGGTGGCGGCCTATGCGCTGATCAAGCTGCCGGAACATGAACTGATGGTGCGCTTCTGGCGCCCGGACTGGGAGATGTTCGCCCAGGTCTTTCACCTTGGCTGGCCCATCGGGCTGACGACCCTGGCCGAGGTCGCGCTGTTTGCGGCCACCGCCGTCCTGATGGGGTGGCTGGGCACGATTCCGCTGGCGGCGCATGGCGTGGCGCTGCAGATCTCGACGGCGGCCTTCATGGTGCAGCTGGGCCTGTCCAATGCCGCCACGGTGCGCGCGGGCAACGCGCTGGGCCGGGGTGACCTGGAACACATGCTGCGCGGGGCGCGGGTGGTTGCGGTGCTGGGCGCGGTGGCGGCGGCGCTGACCGTGACGGTCTTTGTCGCGTTGCCCGAAACGCTGATGAGCCTCTTTGTCGATCCGCACGATCCCCAGCGGGACGCGATCATCGCCACGGGGCGGGGGCTGTTGCTGATGGCCGCGCTGTTCCAGGTCGTCGACGCGACCCAAGTGATCCACATCGGCCTGTTGCGCGGACTGCAGGACACGCGCGTGCCGATGATTATGGCGGGGATCGCCTATTGGGGCATCGGGATGCCCTGCGCCTGGGCTTTCGGTATTGGCCTGGGCTGGGGCGGCGAGGGCATCTGGTTCGGGCTGGTCGTGG
Source organism: Antarctobacter albus (assembly GCF_900101505.1). GTDB lineage: Bacteria > Pseudomonadota > Alphaproteobacteria > Rhodobacterales > Rhodobacteraceae > Antarctobacter > Antarctobacter albus. The sequence goes on along the minus strand of NZ_FMZI01000021.1, from coordinate 4,323 downwards.
GCCTTGCGGCGGCGGCGGGGCTGCTGATGTGGCGGTTCTGGATGCACAGCCCCGCGATTCTGACGCGGCAAACGGCAGACACCTGATCTGGCACGCTTTTCGGGTGACTGGGGGTATTCCACCATTGAGGGAGTGCATGTCCGGTGGTTAATTGCGCCTACCGGATCGGGGACACCATCCGGGCCACTCAGGGACCACGGACAGTTTTCAGGAGACACAGATTATGGCCCATACAATGGACGCAGGCGCCGGCGGTTATGACCGCCAGGTCGGGATGGGAGAAGCGGTCAAGCTTTTCTTTACCAATTACATCAAGTTCGAAGGGCGTTCGAACCGCGGTGAATACTGGTGGGCCTTCCTGGCCATCATCATCATCTCCTTCGTTCTGGGCCTTATCGACGGCATGCTGGGCATCATGGTGCTGGGCACCATCTTTTCGCTGGCGACCCTGATCCCGGGCATCGCGATCGGCGTCCGCCGCCTGCACGACATCGACAAGTCCGGCTGGTGGCTGCTGATCGGCCTGATCCCGGTCATCGGGTTCTTCGTGCTGATCTACTTCTTCATCCAGAAGCCAACCCCGGGTCCGAACCGCTTCGGCTGATCCCCTCGTCAGTTCAAGGCACGCACGCACCCCTCTTCCCCCGGGAAGAGGGGTTTTGCGTCTCAGGGGGCGCCTCGCCGCTTGCACGCAGGGGGTTGCCCGACTAGAAGCGGCCCGTCATTCAAGATGGAGTGTGCCTGATGGGCTTTCGGATGGGAATCGTGGGGCTGCCCAACGTGGGCAAGTCGACGCTGTTCAATGCGCTGACCAAGACGGCCGCGGCGCAGGCGGCGAACTTCCCCTTCTGCACCATCGAGCCCAACGTGGGCGACGTGGCGGTGCCGGACCCGCGGCTGACGCAGCTGGCGGGGATCGCCAAGTCGGGCCAGATCATCCCGACGCGCATGACCTTTGTCGACATCGCGGGCCTGGTCAAAGGCGCCTCCAAGGGCGAAGGCCTGGGCAACCAATTCCTGGCCAACATCCGCGAGGTCGACGCCATCGCCCATGTCCTGCGCTGTTTCGAGGATGACGACGTGACCCATGTCGACGGGCGTGTCGATCCGGTCGCCGATGCCGAGACCATCGAGACAGAGCTTATCATCGCCGACATGGAAAGCATCGAGAAGCGCCTGCAGAACATCGTGCGCAAGGTGCGCGGCGGCGACAAGGAGGCGGTTCAGCAGGAACGCCTGATGAAACTGGCGCTGGCCGCGTTGGAAGAGGGCAAGCCCGCCCGCGTGGTCGAGGTGGACGACGAGGACGCCAAGGCCTGGCGGATGTTGCAGCTCCTGACCTCCAAGCCGGTGCTTTATGTCTGCAACGTTGACGAGGGCGACGCGGCCGAGGGCAACAGCCTGTCCGCCAAGGTCGGCGAGATGGCGGCGGCCCAGGGCAATTCGCACGTGGTGATTTCCGCCAAGATCGAGGAAGAGATCAGCCAGCTGGACGCCGAGGAAGCCGCCGAGTTCCTGCAGGAACTGGGGCTGGAAGAAGCGGGCCTCGACCGCCTCATCAAGGCGGGCTACGAGTTGCTGGGCCTGCAGACCTATTTCACCGTCGGCCCGAAAGAGGCCCGCGCCTGGACGATCAAGCGCGGTACGCTGGCGCCGCAGGCGGCGGGTGTGATTCACGGCGATTTCGAAAAAGGCTTCATCCGGGCTGAAACCATCGCCTTTGACGACTATGTTTCCTGCAATGGCGAAGCCGGGGCCAAGGACTCGGGCAAGATGCGCGCCGAGGGCAAGGCCTACGAGGTCAAGGACGGCGACGTCCTGCATTTCCTTTTCAACACCTGACCTGTCCTGGTCGGCTGGACGTGATGCCAAGGCCCTCTGCCCCGCCGGGCAGGGGGCCTTTGTGCTGTCATGGCGCTGAGCTTGGGCGGATTTGATGCAGGTCAACGCGAAGCCGGATCAGACATTCCAATAGGGCCATGTGTTCCCGGAGGCCCGCGATGACCGATCAATCCACCCCTCACGCCGCATCCATGCCCGAGCAGTGGTTGGCACATTTCCCGATCACCCTCTTTGCCAGCGTGATGGGCCTGTCCGGCCTCGCGCTGGCGCTGCATGCGGCGGCGGGGTATTTCGGATTGGGGCAGGGGCTGTCACGGTTCGCCTTGGCGGTGGCTGCGGCGGATCTTGTCGCGGTGACGCTGGTTTATGCGCTCAAGGCGCTGCGCCACCCGGAGGCAATCGCGCAGGAATGGGCGCACCCGGTCAAGCTGAACTTCTTTCCTGCCATTCCGATATCCTTGATGCTGGTGGCCACAGCCTTGAGGTTCGAGTTGCCTGCTGCGGCGCTCTGGCTCTGGGGGGCGGGCGCGGCCCTGCAGGCGGGGCTGGCCCTTGCGGTGATCGCGGCCTGGATGGGGCCGCGGACCTTCGGTCTGGGCCAGGTGAACCCGGCCTGGTTCATCCCGGCGGTGGGCAACGTGGTGGTGCCGGTGGCCGGTGTGCCGCTGGGTTTCGTGGACCTGTCCTGGCTGTTTTTCGCGACGGGCGTGATCTTCTGGGCCGCGTTGCTGCCGATCCTGCTGATGCGCCTGGTCACGCAACCGGCCCTGCCGGGGCGATTGCAACCGACGCTGGCGATCCTCGTGGCGCCCCCCTCTGTGGCCTTCCTGTCCTGGCTCCTGCTCAATGGCGGCGAGCTGGACGGATTTGCGCGCGTGCTGTTCAACGGCGGGCTGGCCTTCGGTGCCCTTGCGACGGTTCTTCTGGCACAGGCGATGCGCCCGCCCTTTGCCCTGTCGTGGTGGGCGCTGAGCTTTCCGGTTGCGGCCCTGACGATCTCCTGTCTGCGCTACGCACAGCTTTCCGGCTCAGGCCTGCATGGAGCGATGGGCGCGGGACTTCTGGTGCTGCTGGTGGTGATCGTGACGGGCCTCGTGGGGCGGACACTTCTTGGCATGACGCGCGGAGAGATCTGTCGCCCGGAATGAAGACCGGCGGGTTTTGTCGTCTGGCTGTCAATTTCGACTTGTTTCCACCGTTTCGCGCGCATAGACACGGCGGCGGAGACGTGGCCGAGTGGTCGAAGGCGCTCCCCTGCTAAGGGAGTAGGCGGGAAACCGTCTCGAGGGTTCGAATCCCTTCGTCTCCGCCACTTGCCCTCGCGAAAGCGTTCTCTTGATACGGCGGCGGTCGAATTTTCCCGTGTTTTCAAAGGGGTTTGTCGGACAGGCTAAACACTGCCGCGCCGTCTGTTGACCCAAAATCCGTTCTCTGAGCCGGATTTTCTCCGGACCCGATGACTGCGCTGATTTGGTGAATTCTTTGCAAGGCACTGTAACCAAATAACTTTCCGGAAGGGCGGCCTGAGCACTTCGACCGGAGTCGCGTTCGCTGAGATGGAACGGAAATCGAACATTCGCTGATCGTCCGGCATGTATCGAAGCACTGAAGTTTCCGCAGCGCAGCATCTTTCCAAGCACTGCCGGAAAGGGCGGTTTCCGGAAGTTAGTCGCAAGCGCGAACGAACCTTGTCAGTACGTGGAAGCGGACATTCAGCTAGGATCGCGCCCTTTGATGTGGCACGACCTACACAGGGGGGGGCGGTGAGCGGCCGGATGACTGCGCGGCATGACGGGCGCGGCAAAGAATAGTAGCAGCCGTTCGGGCGCACCGCAGCGAAGAGCATTCGGGCCAACCGTGAGGGCAAACAGCGGCCTGAATGTGGCATGCCAGGCCGCTTCGGCAAACACGGTCGAACAGCCAACCAGCCGTGCCTTTGGCGCCCACACGAGGGGCACAAATTGGCACAGCTTTGAGCGATGCGGGCCTATCGGGCATGGCCACTGTGACATCGCTGATTTTTCGCCGCTCTCAGGAGGCAAAATTATATAGCGAATTCAATCCACAAGATGGACAGCGCAAAACCTGTGCGCCCACCCATGTACTCAATGGTATTAATAGCGCTGTGTGACATGGACGGAAAATCATGAGCGACCTAGGGTCAGGACCCATTGATTTGGTCTGACTGGCATGTTTCACGGTTCGAAAACGAGCGGTGATCATGTCTGATCTTTTCTGGTTGAGCGACGCACAGATGGCGCGTCTGGAGCCTTACTTTCCGAAGTCGCACGGCAAGCCCCGCGTCGACGACCGGCGTGTCTTGAGCGGGATTATCTTCATCAATCGCAACGGTTTGCGGTGGCGCGACGCCCCAAGGGAGTACGGCCCCCACAAGACACTCTACAACCGGTGGAAGCGGTGGAGCGATCGGGGCGTCTTCGCCCGGATCATGGCGGGTCTGGCGGCCGAGCACGGTGAGGA
>NZ_FMZI01000014.1 GCF_900101505.1 Antarctobacter albus | reverse complement strand
GTCAGCGATTACGTCGGGGCGCGTGCGCTCGTCAGCGGGCTGCCCAACGTGAAATGGCTTCTCGGAGACCGTGGCTACGATGCCGACTGGTTCAGAGAAGCTTTGCAGGACAAGAAGATACGCCCCTGCATCCCGGGCCGGAAGAAACGGAAGACGCCGGTAAAGTATGACAAACGGCGATACAAACGCCGTAATCGCATCGAGATCATGTTCGGCAGGCTCAAGGACTGGCGGCGCGTTGCGACACGCTACGACCGATGCCCGCAGACCTTCTTCTCGGCGATAGCTCTCGCCGCGACCGTCATCTTCTGGCTTTGAGGGAGAACGAGTCCTGAGCCTAGAGCCATTCGAAAACTATGGACGAGGTCGTTCAGTTCGAGATCTTAGAACCCGAGACAAAAGCCTGAAATGGACCTGCAACCCCCTCACCTCAGCCCGGAACAAGGGCCGTAGGCCCGCTGGGCGAGCGCCTAACCGGCCCCACCGGGCAGGCGCTTTGGCAACGCCCGCGCAAACCTCGAAGGTCGTCCGGACGTGACATCCATAAACCGCACCCGATCCACCGGCGCGGCACCTCCCCGCCGGTCCGGCGTGCGCCCGGCACATCGCTTGAAATCACCCGTCCCGGGCTTGACCCGAGACCTCGCCTAACCCGACCAAACCCTCCAAAAAAAACGCGGCCCCGACCGGGACCGCGTCACATCATACCAAAGCCGATTGGCTTCAGACGAGTTCCAGGTTCACTGCGCTCTCGCGACCGTCACGGCCGGATTCGAGGTCGTAGGTCACTTTCTGGTTGTCGGCGAGGCCGGTCAGGCCCGAACGCTCGACTGCAGAGATGTGCACGAACACGTCCTTGCCGCCTGCATCCGGCTGAATGAAGCCGAAGCCTTTGGTGGAGTTGAACCATTTCACGGTGCCATTGGCCATCCGTCTATTCCTTGTATTTATGCCGCTCGCAGCATGCAGCGGCCCGGCGAAGGCGCGTCTTGATCGAGTGACTGCGTGCCGGTGAAGGAAGACAGGTATCGAAGAGAAGGACTTAGCAAAGTCTCAATCGCAGATCTCGGACGCTCTGGCAAGGATTTCGTGACGAACCGGCGGGGCTTCGCCTCTTTCCCGATCAGGCAAGCCATGCCATGTTGGCGCTATCAGACCGGAACCAGGCCGGAGCCAGACAATGCCCCTCACCGCCTTCGATCACGTCAATGTCCGTACTGCGAACCTCGATGCCATGATCCGCTGGTACGGAGAGGTTCTGGACCTTCATCCCGGTCCGCGCCCGCCGTTCACGGTCGGCGGGGCCTGGCTCTACCTGGGCGACAGGCCCTATGTTCACCTGGTGGACATCCCGGGTCAGCGTGAAGCGGTCCGCGACAACACGCTGGAACATTTCGCCTTTCGCGCCACCGGCATGGCGGGCTTCCTGGCCCGCCTGGACGAGTGGCACGTTCCCTACAGCCTCGACGAGGTGCCGGAATTCCCCATCGTCCAGGTCAATTTCCGCGACCCGGACGGCAACCACATCCATGTCGATTTCGACAAGGCCGAGCTGCCGACCTAGGTAGGCTCAGCTCTCACCACCCGCCACGGTCAGCCCCAGCATCCGCCAGCCCTGCATCCCCCAGCGGTAATAGCTGATCTTGTCGGCGGGATAGCCTGCCTCGATCATGCGGCGGATGGCGGTGGGGGATTGTCCGCACCAGGGGCCGTTGCAGAACAGGACCACCTCGCGCACCGACTCCGGCTCGCAGACGAATCCCTCAAAGTCGATCTCGCAGCCGAGCTCGCCGAGGCGGTCCACCATCTCGGTGTAGGGGATCGAGACCGAGCCGGGGATGGTGCCTGTTTCCCAGTCGGGACGCACGCGGCTGTCGATCACCATGACGTCCGGGTCCTGCAGCGCGGCCAGCAACTCCAGCTCGCCCACGGTGGTGACACCCTCGGCAGGCGAAACGGGCTGGATGCAGAAACTGGGACAGGGGCGGGCGATGCGGGCGAAACCGCCCTCGATCACCGCGTCCGGGTCCTGCACGCGGGAAATCGTGACCTCGCCGCCAGAGGGTGTCGGCACGGTGACAGAGGCCATCCCGCGCGAGATGGCGACCTCATCGGCGCCGGCCGGCACGGCCAGGGCCAAGGCGAATACGGACGATACCAGGTGTTTCATGAACTCCTCCCGAGGCAACATTGGAACCACGCAGAGCCTAGCGCCCGCCCCGGGGGCCGTCAGTCGAAATCGAACAACTCGTCGAGAAAGCCCCGGCGTTTCTTCTTGCGATAACGCCCGTCATCCTCGTGGCGGGCGGACTCGGCGCTCCGAGCCTGTTGTGGCGGCGGGGCCATCTGTTCGGCGCTCCGGTCGATGATCTTGTCCAGCTCTCCACGGTCCAGCCAGACACCCCGGCACTTGGGACAATAGTCGATCTCGACCCCGGCGCGATCCGTGATGACCAACTCGTTTCCGTCGATCGGGCATTTCATGGGCGCTCTCCTCTGCTGCAGGTTCATATCCAGATAGGGGCCGCGCGGCAGGATTTCACCGGGACGATCCTGCGGATTTCCCGACCTGACGATGCCGGGATGAGACGATATCCAGTAAAGAACACCGCCGCCGCAGGGGGCGCGGCCACGCTCCGGCGCCCTTGGCCGCACCGCAACAACCGACCGGAAACGTTCCGGTCACGGGAAAACCGCGCTATGATGCGGGCAATCGCATAAGACAGGGATAATTCATGGCACGCTTCGGATTGATCTTGGCCTTTCTCGTACCTTTTCTGCCCGCCGCCGTCGCGGCGCAGGATTACGACACGCGTACCCTGATGCAGCACCGGCAATGGCAGGTCGACGTGACCTACAGCCAGAGCAGCGACAGCTACTGGTGCACGGCCGGGGTCGAGAACGGCAGCACGCAGAAATTCAACCTGGTCGCCTACCAGAATGAGGCTTTCGCTCTCTTCATCTTCGATCCGCGCTGGAATCTCGAGGCGCGCCCGGTGAGTTTTGTCGTCGATGTCGACCGGAACCGCTGGAACATGGACGGCAGCGGAGAGGGAACCGGCATCGCGCTGAGCATGACCGACGCCGAGAAGGCGGCCAAGTTCCTTGTCCAGCTCAAGCGCGGAAATTCTGTCTACGTCTACAACGATAAACAGCAGCGACAGGCGACCTTCTCGCTCAGCGGGTCGTCGCGCGCCATCGACGCGCTGTTTGAATGCTGGGACACGATCGTCGGATCGCAGGATCCGTTCTGACCGATTGAGCAAGACACCCGAATAACAGGCGCCTCCCAACGGGAAAGCGCCTGCCATCTTGTTCTCAGCCGCGCACCCAGCCGACGATCTGACCGGCAGGCATGGCGCCGGACTGGCGCTTGCGCTCGCGGCCCCCGGCAAAGCTCACCATCGTCGGGATTCCCCGGATGCCATGTTGGGAACCGGCCTGCGGGAAATCCTCCGTGTTCAGCTTGACCAGCCGCGCCTCGCCGTTCAGGGCTGTGGCCGCCTTGCCGAATTCCGGGGCCATCATCCGGCATGGGCCGCACCAGGGGGCCCAGAAATCCACCACCAGCGGCACCTCGTCGGTGCGGGCGGCCTTGGCCAGGGTCGCGGCATCCACCTCGACCGCCTTGCCCGGCATGAGCGCGGCACCACAGGTCCCACATTTCGGCCCGGCACCCAGTTTCTCGGCCGGAACGCGGTTCACCTGGCCACAGTCCAGACAGGTCAGTTTCTTGCCCGGCATCGGAGATCCTCCATTTCACATTCGTATTTTTATATGTGATCAGGCATTGCCCGCATCAAGCGTCCTGATGCAAAAATCCGCACCCGAAGGAAGAGAGAGGATTAGAGGGTCGCCATGACCGAAACCAACCCGTTCCGTCCGGTGGATGCGGAGGCACGCGCGCTGGCGCGGCGCCTGATCGAAGAGGCCAGTTTTGCCGCGCTGGCCGTCACCCAGCCGGACACTGGCACGCCCTCTGTCACCCGCATTGCCCTGACCACCGATCCCGATGGTGCGCCGCTGTCGCTGGTCTCGACCCTCTCGGCCCATACGGCTGCGCTTGTCGCCAACCCGGCCTGTGCGTTGCTGGTCGGAGAGCCGGAGGACAGGGGCGATCCCCTGACTCACCCGCGCCTGACCCTGCATGTGACCGCCGAACTGGTACCCCGCGACGCGCCCGGACATGCGGCCTTGCGCGATCACTACCTGTCGCAGCGGCCCAAGGCCAAGCTCTACATCGATTTCGGCGACTTCCACCTGCTGCGCTTTCGCGTGACGGACGCGCTGATGAATGGCGGGTTCGGCAAGGCCTATCACCTGACCGCCAGCGATCTTGCCCCAGCCCGGTCGCAACGGGGCTAGGCGCCGCAATCGCTATTCCAGCCCCTGCGCGCCGTGTTTGAGCAGGATCGGCACGATCAGGTCTTCCTCGTCGTCCAGGTGACGCAGCAAAAGCGCCTCGAACCCCGCGACATGGCTCTGGAAGGTCCCCGCCTCCACCTTGCCCTGAAGAACGCCGTTCGCAGCATCGCTGAACTGCTGCAACAACCCGTCCATCGCGTGATGATCCCGATCCAGGATCTCGAACCCGCGGGCAAGCGACGCCTCGCGGTCGATCAGCTTGGGGAAATAGTGCATGTCCTCGATCTGGTGGTGGCCATGCAGCTGCTGCAACAACATGCTGCCATAGCGGACAAGCCGCTGCTGCATCTGGCGCGGGTCCATGCTGCCGTCCGACGCGGCCTCGGCATCCTGCCGCAGCGCCTCGCAAAGGCGCCGGAACATCACATGGCGGTCCATCCAGAAGGCCACCAGCCCACCAAAGTTGTCATGGCTTTGCCACGCCTCGCGCGGGTAGTCCTCGCGCAGGGCATACAAGGCGTCCGGCAGGCGGTCACGGCGGGAGAGGTCGATTTCACTGGTCATGGCCCGCAGATTGATGCGGGCCAGTACAAAGTCAACGCAGCACGTGCACAGCACATTGCGCGTGGCGCACAACCTTGGCCGCGGTGGACCCAAGCAACAGGTCCTGCATCCCCGGTCGGTGCGAGGCGATGACGATCAGGTCAGTGTCGTTGTCCGACGCCCAGTCCAGGATGGTCCGCCCGGAATGGCCCGAGACCACCAGGCCGACACCGCCCGGAACCGTTGCGGCCATGTCGTTCAACTCGTCCTCGACCACCTTGCGCGCCTGCGCGGCATAGTCGGCGGGCAGGTAGCTGGCGACATAGCCCGGCACCTGTTCAAGCACGTGCAGAAAGGTGATCCGCGCGCCCTCTGCCGCGAGCCGCCGGGCCACCGAGGTCGCCGCGCCGATCCGCGTGTCGCTTTCCTCGTCGAAGGCGATGGGAACCAGGATGTTCTTGTACATGATGTGTCTCCTCCCGTGTCGCCAAACATGGGACCACAGGGCGCCGATTTCCTTGATACAGGTCATGTGCCAAACGGCGGACATCGCTCGGTCATAATCCCACCACAATCCCCCCATACAACCATAAGCCGGTGTCAGAACGCGCCGCAGACAGGTCCTTTTGCCGTTGCCAGAACGGTCAGGCAGGACCGGAGTGCCAAGTTTGGCGGAGCCGAGGGTGGCCCGCCCGTCTCGTATGGCAAGGAGTTTGCGACGTGCGTTACCTGATCGCCGAAACCAGTTGGTCCCTCATTGCGCTTGCCAAGGAACTGACCAACACCGGGGTGTTGCTGACCCGGACGGACCGGCCCGAAGACATTCCACACTACCTGCGGATGACAGAGGCAGACCTGCTGATCCTCGACGCCGAGGAACTAGCCCTCACCGGCCTGTCCCTGCCTCACCTGCGCCGCAGCCATCCCGACCTGCCCATTGCACTGATGGCGCGGGACGCTTCGCACGGGCAGATCGTCCGCTGGCTGGAAGCAGGGGCCGACACGGTCCTGGACGCATCCGCCCCGCCCGAGGAGGCGGTCATGATCCTCTCTGCCATCGCGCGACGCGCACATGGTCTTGCGCAACCGATGCTGAGCTATGGCCCGCTTGCCGTCGACCTGTTGCGCCGCAAGGCCTACCTGCAGGATTGCCCGGTCAAGCTGAGCCCGAAACTTTACGAACTTCTGGAGTACATCGCGTTGAGACCGCGCCGGCTGGTCAGCCGCGCGGCCCTGCTGGGCCATATCTACGGGCTCGAGGATGAACCGGACCCGCGGGTGTTCGACGTTTACGTCTGCAACCTGCGCGCCTGCCTCGAAGCCTCGGACGGCGCCGTGGACATCGAGACAGTACGCGGGTCGGGTTATCGTTTCACCGCGGCCTGTCTCGACGGGGCCATCGCCGCCTGACCGTCGATCAATAGGTGGCGGCCACCTCGTAGAGCACCGGCTCGAAGCTCCGGCAGAGCGCGTTCAACTCCTTGTTGCGCGCGCGCATCTCGGATGACCGCAACATGGCCAGGAAATCATCCCGGCTTTCCCATTGCGAGTAGTTGGCAATCCGGGTCTGGGCGTCGTTGACGTGCAGGCCCGCGGCGATGAACCCCGGCTGTTTCGAGATGAACTCGGCATAAGCGGCCTGCAGCGCATCCAGCAGGTCCTGGCATTGGCCCGGGCTGGTCTCGAAGGTGGTGATGACGGTCTGGGCGTCAGAGGTCACGGAAATCTTGGGCATGGGCGCTCCTCCTTGTGGTCCGAGTTTGGCACGGATCGCGGGCGTGGCCAAACCCGCGCGATCAGGGAAAGACAGGTTTTGCGCGGGGCGGATTTCCTTGACAGCAAAGGGCGCGACGGGCGACACAGTGCCAATCGCGCGAAAAAACAAGCGCCCAAGCGCAGCACGAGCAGGACAATAGGCCCATGAGCAGCACCCAGCGTATCGAGGAATCCATCCGCGATTCGATCATCTCGCGTCCCGACATCATCCTCGACGACAAGGACCTGATGCAGGCCCTGATCGCCGCGAACGAACGTGCGATGGGCGGCAATATCATCGACCTGCGCGGCATCGCGATGGAACGGCTCGAGGCGCGGCTTGACCGGCTCGAGGACACCCACCGCAGCGTCATTGCCGCGGCCTATGAAAACCTTGCCGGAACCAACCAGATTCACCGCGCCGTCCTGCGCATGCTGGACCCGGTAGAGTTTGAGCCTTTCCTCCACGACCTGGGTGGCGAGGTCGCGCAGATCCTGCGCGTCGATCACATCCGCCTTGTCCTGGAAACCGCGCAGGAGGACGACGATCCGGTGGTCAGCCGCCTGGGCGACGTGCTTTCGGTGGCGGAGCCGGGTTTCGTGGAAACCTATGTCGGCGAGGGCCGCGAAGCACCGCTGCGCCAAGTGGTCCTGCGCCAGCTTCAGCGCGGCAATGAGGCGATCTTTGGCGAACGCGCCGAATGGATCCGCTCCGAGGCCTGCCTGCGGCTGGATTTCGGCCCGGGTCGCCTGCCCGGCCTGCTGGTCATGGGGTCCGAGGACCCGCACCAGTTCACACCGCAACAGGGCACCGACCTTTTGTCCTTCTTCGGCGGCGTCTTCGAACGCGCGATGCGGAGATGGCTGGCCTGAGGCCCGGCATGAGCCTGGACATCTCACCCGCCGCGCGCGACGCCCTGGCCAACTGGCTGGAGGCATGCAAGGCGCTGGACGGGGCGGCGGAAAACACGCTGAACGCCTACCGCGCGGATGTGCTGGATTTCATCGCCTTCCTGACGGCGCATCACGCGGAACCGCAGGGGCTGGCCCCCTTGTCGGCTGTCACCACCACCGACATGCGGTCCTGGATGGCCCATCTGCGACGGCGCGAGGTCGGCGCACGCTCGGTCGCGCGCAAGCTGTCCGCGGTCAAGAGCTTTTACCGCTGGCTGGCCCGTCGCGAAGGGTTCGAAGCCACCGCCGTGCTGTCGGCCCGTGCCCCCAAGTTCCAGAAGAAACTGCCCCGCCCCCTGACCGAAGACGCCGCGCGCGCCATGATCGACACGGTCGAGATGCAAAGCACCGACAGCTGGCAGGGTGCCCGCGATGCCGCGGTGGTCACGCTGCTCTATGGCTGCGGCCTGCGGATTTCCGAGGCGCTGGGGCTGAAGGGGCGCGACCTTCCGTTGGGCAGCACCCTGCGAATCCTCGGAAAGGGTGGCAAGGAACGGTTGGTTCCGGTGCTGCCAGTGGCGATCAAGGCCGTCGACAGCTACCTGGCATTGTGCCCCTATCCCGTCGAACCGGACCAGGCATTGTTCCGGGGGGCACGGGGCGGGCCGTTGAACCCGCGCATCGTCACCAAGGTCACGGAAAAGGCGCGGATGCAGCTGGGCCTGCCCGCCAGCGCGACGCCCCACGCCATGCGCCACAGCTTTGCCACCCATCTGCTGGCTGCCGGCGGCGACCTGCGCGCGATCCAGGAATTGCTGGGCCATGCCTCGCTGTCGACGACCCAGGCCTATACCGCCGTCGACGAGGTGCACCTGATGAAGGTCTACGCGGCAACGCACCCCAAGGCGTGACACCCACGCCCGCAAGTGCTTTGCTGTGCGCAACACGATCAACCACATCCGGATACCCGTCATGCAGCTACTTCAATCGCCGGCCTCGCCCTTTGTCCGCAAGGTGCTGGTCACGCTTCACGAAACCGGGCAGCTGGACGATGTCGAGATGGCGGACATCGCCACCACGCCCATCACGCCCGATCCGGCGCTGATCTCGGCCAACCCGCTGGGCAAGATCCCCGCCCTGATGCGTTCGGACGGTCCCACGCTCTATGACAGCCGGGTGATCTGCCGGTTCCTGGATGCCCGCGCGCAGGCGGGCCTCTATCCGGACAGCCGGGTCTGGGACACGCTGACGCTGGAGGCAACGGGCGATGCGATCATGGAGGCGGCCGTCCTGATCGTCTACGAGGAACGCTTTCGCCCGCCCGAAAAGGTGTCGATGGACTGGATCGAAGGCCAATGGGCCAAGGTGTCCCGCGCGCTGGATGCGCTTGGCACCCGTTGGATGAGCCACCTGCACGGCCGCATGGACATGGGCCATATCGCGATCGGCTGCGCGCTTGGCTACCTGGATTTCCGCCACGAGGCCCGGTCCTGGCGCACCGGCCGCGATACGCTGGCCGCCTGGTACGCCGAGTTTTCCCAGCGCCCTGCCATGATCGCCACCACGCCCAGCGGCTGAACATGAAAAAGGGCGGACCCCGGTCCGCCCTCACGCATGTCCAAAGGCCGGGCTTGCGATCCGGCACCTGACTTAGAAGTGCATCGAAAGCCCGACGTTCAGCGCATTGGTCTTGATGTCGGTCTTGAAGGTGCCGCCGTTCTCGAATGTGCCCTCGTTCACCGAATAGGTGAACTGATACTCGCCGAAGACAGAGAATCGGTCGTTGATCTGGTAGCTGGTGCCAGCCGTCAGGCGCATCGCGGGGCCGGTCAGCTGGAACCCGTAGGTCCGCGATCCGCTGGCGTGATCCGCGTCCACATGCGGAAAGGCGATGCCCAGGCCACCCCCGACATAGGGCGTGAACTGGCCCCACTGGTTTTTCCAGCGCCGCATCACGTTTGCGGTCAGCACGTTGTGCCCGTCGGTGAATTCCAGTTGGGAAAAGCCCAGCGCCTTGAGCGTGCCGTCGTCGGCATAGGCCTTGGTATGTGTATATTCCACGCCAAAGCCCAGCGACTCGCTCCGCCACCAGGTGGCGCGGGCGCCATAATAGGGAGGCATCACAAAGGGTTTGCCCTCCCAGCCGACAAGCTGGTCATAGCTGCCGCCACCATTGGGCAGGTCCCCCGAGATGCGGCTGTGAGGCAGCGTCTGCCAGCCGGTGTAGATCGACAGTTCCATCTCTGCCGCCGCCGGGGCCGCCAGACCGATCAGAATGCCGAGGGAAAGAATCAGTCGCCGCATCGTGCTGCCCCTAACTTTGCTCGCGGGCGAGATAATCACTGCAGAAGGGTGGTTTCAACCGCGACAGATTCGCGCGAGCGTGGAGTGTGAGCCTTTTGCATCCTTTACCCCTTACCGCCTCCCGGCTAGATACCGACCCTGAGCGGGGTCCGGAGTCTTTCGAGGCTCCGGAAACCATGGGTTTTACCGCGGGCCGACGGCCCCTACAGCAATGGAGCGAACCTCGTGTCCCACGCAGAAGACCACGAAGGCACCCGAAGGGATTTCCTCTACTACGCCGCCGCCGGCGCCGGGGTCGTCACGACCGGCGCTGCCGTCTGGCCGATGGTCAACCAGATGAACCCCTCGGCGGACGTGCGTGCACTGTCCACGATCCGGGTCGACGTCTCGGGCGTCGCGCCTGGCACTCAGCTCACGGTCAAGTGGCTGGGCAAGCCGGTCTTCATCCGTCACCGGACCGAGGACGAGATCGCCGAGGCGCAGCAACAGGAAGAGGCATTTGCCGCCGGCCAGAACGTGGTCGACACCAATGCGCGCAACGCCAACCTCGCCGATTCGGCGGCACCGGCCACCGATGCCAACCGTACCCTGCCCTCGCCCGAGGGTCAGCCCGCGCAGGCCTGGCTGGTTCAGATGGGTGTCTGCACCCACCTGGGCTGCGTGCCGCTGGGCAACGCCGGTGACTTTGGCGGCTGGTTCTGCCCCTGCCACGGGTCGCACTACGACCTCGCGGGCCGCATCCGCAAAGGTCCCGCCCCCGAAAACCTGCCTGTCCCGCCCGCCGAGTGGGTCGACGACAGCACCATCCTGCTGGGTTAAGGAGCACAAGACATGGCTGGAATCCCGCACGACCATTACGAGCCGAAGACCGGCGGCGAAAAGTGGCTGCATAGCCGCCTTCCGATCGTCGGCCTGCTCTATGACACGATCATGATCCCCACCCCCAAGAACCTGAACTGGATGTGGGTCTGGGGGATCATCCTGACGTTCTGCCTCGTTTTGCAGATTGCCACCGGGGTCGTCCTGGTGATGCACTACACGCCGCATGTCGACCTGGCCTTTGCCTCGATCGAACACATCATGCGCAACGTGAACGGCGGTCACTTCATCCGCTACCTGCACATGAACGGCGCCTCGCTGTTCTTTGTCGCCGTCTACGCGCACATCTTCCGCGGCCTCTACTACGGCTCGTACAAGGCCCCGCGCGAGGTGACCTGGATCATCGGCATGCTGATCTACCTCTGCATGATGGGCACCGCCTTCATGGGCTACGTTCTGCCCTGGGGTCAGATGTCCTTCTGGGGTGCGACGGTCATCACCGGCCTCTTCGGCGCCATTCCCTTCATCGGTGAGCCGATCCAGACCTGGTTGCTGGGCGGACCGGCGGTGGACAACGCCACGCTGAACCGCTTCTTCTCGCTGCACTACCTGCTGCCGATGGTCATCGCCGCCCTGGTTGCGCTGCACATCTGGGCCTTCCACACCACCGGCAACAACAACCCGACAGGTGTCGAGGTGCGTCGCGGGTCCAAGGCCGAAGCCGAGAAGGACACCGTTCCGTTCTGGCCCTACTACGTGATCAAGGACCTGCTGGCGCTGGCCGTGATCCTGGCGATCTTCTTCGCCATCGTCGGCTTCATGCCGAACTACCTGGGCCACCCGGACAACTACATCGAGGCGAACCCGCTGGCGACGCCCGCGCACATCGTCCCGGAATGGTACTTCCTGCCCTTCTACGCGATCCTGCGCGCCTTCACTTCGGACGTCTGGCTGGTGCAACTGGCTTCCTTCGTGACCGGCGGCATCATCGACGCCAAGTTCTTTGGCGTGCTGGCGATGTTCGGCGCGATCATCGTGATGGCGCTGGCGCCCTGGCTGGACACCTCTTCGGTGCGTTCGGGCCGTTACCGCCCGATGTTCAAGTGGTGGTTCTGGCTGCTGGTCATCGACTTCTTCGCGCTGATGTGGCTGGGTGCCATGCCTGCCGAAGAGCCCTACGCCAGCTTCTCGCTGATCGCCTCGGCCTACTGGTTCGCCTACTTCCTGGTGATCCTGCCGCTGCTGGGTGTCATCGAAAAGCCGCTGGCCCAGCCCGACACCATCGAGGCCGATTTCGACGCGCACTACCCGCCGAAGGATGAGGCCAAGGGCGCAGGCGCTGCGACCCCGGCGGAATAAGACAAGAAGGACCGTAAGAGATGTTCAAGAAACTCACCCTCGCGGCCCTCGTGGCCTTCGGTCTGGCCGGTGGCGCTCATGCCGCCGGCGGCGAGGCCCATGTCGAGGACTTCAAGTTCTCGTTCGAGGGGCCTTTCGGCACCTGGGACCAGAACCAGCTGCAGCGCGGCCTGAAGGTCTACACCGAGATCTGCTCGGCCTGCCACGGCCTGCAGTACGTCCCGCTGCGTGACCTCGAAAAGCTGGGCTACAGCGAAGAGCAGGTCATCGCATACGCCGCCAACTTCGAGGTCTTCGACCCCGAGCTTGACGACTTCCGCACGGCCAAGCCGACCGACCATTTCCCGGCCAACACTGCGGCCGGGGCACCGGACCTTTCGCTGATGGCCAAGGCGCGCGCCGGGTTCCACGGCCCCTACGGCCTGGGCATCAACCAGATGTTCAAGGGCATGGGCGGCGCGGAATACATCGCCTCGCTCCTGACCGGCTACACCGGCGAGGAAAAGACCGAGGCAGGCGCGACTCTCTATGAGAACCACGCTTTCCCGGGCGGCTGGATCTCGATGGCGCCGCCGCTCTACGGCGAAGACACCGAGTTCGACGATGGTCACAGCAACTCGCTGCACCATATCTCGGCTGACGTGGCGGCCTTCCTGATGTGGACCGCGGAACCCAAGATGATGCAGCGCCAGCAGGCGGGCTTTGTCGGGGTGTTCTTCCTGGTGGTGCTCTCGGTGCTGCTGTACCTCGTGAACAAGCGCCTCTGGGCCCCGATCAAGCGCAAGCCGACCGCCTGATCCGGCCAAGCCGAACAAGACAAAGCCCCGCCGATCCGGCGGGGCTTTTCCTTTTGGTCTCGGCGGGTGCGGTGGCCGGGCCTACCCTGCCACGCCGACATAGTCGCGGAAGGCCCGCGGGGGATCGGCAAAGAATGCATCCACCGCCACGGGCGCCTGCGCCTTGCCCTCGGCCACCAGCACGACCTCATGGGCAAACCCCTCTGCGTCGCGCGGATCGTGTGTCACCATGACCACCAATGCCGCCAAGCTGTCTGCAACCTCGCGCACAAGGTCCAGCATCTCGCGTTTCAGGGCTGGACCCAGGGCCGCAAAGGGTTCGTCCAGCAGGATCACCGGACGCGCCATCAAGAGAACCCTGGCCAGGGCTGCGCGCCCCTGCTGGCCACCGGACAGGGTGCCCGGCTTGCGCCCGGCCATGCCGTCCAGCCCCACGCGCCGCAACGCGCCCTCGATACGCGCCCGCGCCTCGGCATCCGGGCGGCGCCCGTCGGGATGCAGGGCAAGGCCCAGGTTTCGCTCCAGCCTCAGGTGCGGGAACAGGTTGCTGTCCTGGAACAGGATCGACACAGGCCGCGCCTGCGGCGGCACATGGGTCAGGTCGCGCCCCTGCCAGGTGACACGACCGCCCGCGACCTCCCTGAAACCGGCGATGGCATCCAGCAGGGTGGATTTCCCGGCTCCGGATGGCCCGACAAGCGCCACCCGGCGTCCCGGCACCAGCGCCATGTCCGCGCGCAGCGTCCCGCTGTCCATCGTCACTTGCAGGTCTTCAAGCTTCAGCACCCAGGCGTCCTCCTCTGTCGAACAGCCAGAACAATCCCAGGCTGGTACACAACAACAGCAGCGCCGCACCGGCCGCCGCCTCCATCTGGTAGGAGCCCATCAGCCGATAGACCTGCAAAGGCAGGGTCGCCCGGTCCGGGTCCGCAAACAATGCGATCACGCCCAGATCTCCCATCGCCAGCGCAGCCGTCAACCCGGCGGCAAAGCCCATCGGGCGCCGCAAGCGGGGCAGCCAAACCAGTCGCAGCCAGGCCAGTGACGTCATCCGCAGGCTTGCCCGCAGCCTCCCATAGTCGCGCGTGACCGCCTCGGCCTCGGGCCGCAGGATGCGCAGGGCAAAGGGCAGCGCCATCAGCGCGTTGACCAGCCCCGTGACCGGCAGCGCCATGTCGAAGGGATTGACGAAGTTGCGCAGGATCAGGAACAGCCCCGTCCCCAGCACCAGCGGCGAAATCGCGATGGCGGGCAGGGCCAGAAACTCGCCCCGCCGCGTTGCCAGCGGCAAGGCCCAGGCCATGCAAAGGGCCGTGGACCCCAGCGCAACCATCAGCGAATGCCCCGCTGCCCGCAGCGTGTCCGGCGTGATCAGCAGAAGGCCCGGCAGACCGCGCAGGACGACCGCCGCCAGTGGCACCAGCAGGAACAGCGCCGCCGCGACGATCCACATGCCATCCCAACCACGCGCCAGGCCACCCTGCCCGTCCCAGCGCGGCAGGATGCGATCACGCCCGGCACCAAATCCGGCCTGTCCCGCAACGCGTAGCGCCACCAGACCAGCCGCCAGCGCCAGGACCAGCTGCATCACCGCCAGCGCCGCCGCGCGTCCAAGATCGAAATCGAACCGCATCGCCTGGTAGATCGCCAGTTCCACCGTCGTCGCCCGTGGCCCGCCCCCCAGCGTCAGCGCCACCGCAAAGCTCGTGAGGCAGATCACGAAAATCACCGTAAACGCCCCCGGCAGCACCCGCAGGATCAGCGGCGCGTCAATCACGCGCCATTGCGCCCGCGGCGACAGGCCAAGGGAGGCCGACAGCCGGAAATGCTCGGCCGGGACCGCCGCCCAGGCGGAAAACAGCATCCTGACCGCCAGCGGCAGGTTGAAAAAGACATGCGCCAGTACGACCCCGTGCAGCCCGTAGATGTCGAGGTTCGGTCCGCCCAGCGCCCCCAACAGCCTGTTCACCAGCCCCGCCTGGCCAAAAACGGCGATCAACCCCATGACCGCCACGATCACCGGCAGGATGAAGGGCGCCCCCAACAGCGTCACCAAGACCCCGCGCCCGGCGAAGCGGCGGCGCGCCAAGGCCTTGGCCACGGGCACAGCCAGGACAACGCTGAACGTGGCCGACAGGAAGGCCTGCCAGAGCGTGAACCGCAATGCCTGCCAATCCCCCGGGCCGAAGGCGCCAAAGCCCCCGGCCCGGGCCAGAACAACGCCCACCGGCCCCAGCGTCAGGACCGCCAGGGCCAGGGCCGCCGCTATTGCGAGAGCGCGCGGCGCCATGCCTCGATCGCCTCGCCACGCAGGGCCGCCGCCTCATCCTCGGAATAGAAAAGCACATTCTCCGGCAGGTCGAGCTTCTGGAAGCCATCCGGCCACTTGTCTCTGTCCAGCGCCGCCGGGATCGACCAGTTGCCCGTGGCGATCATGCCCTGAAAGTCCTCGCTCAAGATGAACTCCATGAAGGCGCCGGACAGTTCGGGCTGGTCGCTGGTGGCCAGCCGGGCGGCAAGTTCGACCATGAAATAATGCCCCTCGGGGAAGATCGCGGCCTTCTTCGTCTCATCTTCTTCGGCGATGATGTGATAGGCGGGCGAGGTCGTGTAGCTCAGCACCATGTCCGCCTCGCCATCGGTGAAGAGGCCGTAGGATTCGGACCAGCCCTTGGTCACGGTGACGATCTTGGGCGCCAGTTTCTCCCAGGCGGCCTGCGCCTCGTCGCCGTAGACCGATTGCACCCAAAGCACCAGCGCCAGCCCCGAGATCGAGGTGCGCGGATCCTGGATCACCAGCCGCAGGTCGTCTGGCGCCTCCAGCAGCGCGTCGAAACTGGCAGGCGGCGCATCCACGCGGGTGCTGTCATAGACAAAGGCAGTGTGCCCGTAGTTGAACGGCAGGAACACCTCGTCCGTCCAGTCGATCGGCAGGGTCAGCGGCGACAGGTCCACCCCGTGTTCGGCGAACAAGCCCGATTCACGGGCCTTCTTCGTCACGTCGGTGTTCAGGCCGATCACGACGTCGGCCTCGGTCCGGTCGCCTTCCAGCAGGATACGGGGCAAGAGGTCGCCGGGCTTGAATTGCAGATCGCAGTCGCAGCGCGCCTCGAACAGCTCTTCGATCCTTGGCCCCGGCCCCCATTCGGAAACGAAGTAGTCGGGCGCATAGACCGTCAGGACAGGCGTTTCGGCCAAGGCAAGGCCGGCGCTCAGACATCCCGCGGCAACAGTGAAGGCAAGTGACTTCATTGAGTCCTCCAATATTGCGGCGCAAGGGCAAGATTGGAGTCCCGTCATCGGGCCCATACCTTCCCTCCGCCGGTGTTAACCGGTTCAGGTTCAACGGGTTGATCCGTGGTACGGAAATCTCAGACGGCTCATGCGCCGCCACCCCGAGGTAGGCCGGACCCTAGTCGCGACGTCACGGAACATCAAGAAAAACCGTGATATTTTCCGTGTATTATGGTAAGGAATGCGTATCCCGAAAATTCAGGAGAAAGGAGGCGCCCTTGGGGAAACGCGTTTGATCATTCTGTGTCTCGAGCTGGGGGTTATCTGGCTCATCTATCTTATTTTCGGCTGGATCGCGGCCTTTGAAATGCCGCTCTGGCTCTCCACCTTCATCGTGATTGCCGTGGACCGGGCGACGGACGCCGTGGGCGATTTGGCCCAGAGGCGGCGCGACGGCCTCGAATAGTCTTGGCATTGTGCCCCGGCTTGCGTATCCCGCGCGGAAACGAAGGGGACGCAGCCATGAGCCTGAACACATTCGGACATCTCTTCCGTGTGACCACCTGGGGCGAAAGCCACGGGCCGGCTCTGGGGGCCACGGTCGATGGCTGCCCGCCGGGAATCGAGATCGACGAGGCGCAGTTGCAGCACTGGCTGGACAGGCGCAAACCGGGGCAGAACAAGTTCACGACACAACGCCGCGAACCGGATGCCGTGCGCATCCTGTCCGGCGTCTTCGAGGGCCGGACCACCGGAACCTCGGTTCAGCTGATGATCGAGAACACCGATCAGCGGTCCAAGGATTATTCCGAGATCGCGCAGAAGTTCCGCCCCGGCCACGCCGACATCACCTATTTCCAGAAATACGGGCTGCGCGACTATCGTGGCGGCGGGCGCTCTTCGGCGCGGGAAACCGCGGCGCGTGTGGCCGCCGGCGGGCTGGCGCGCGCGGCGCTGACGGCGCTGGTGCCGGGGATCGAGATCCGCGGCTACATGGTGCAGATGGGCAGCCACGGCATCGACCGGGCGCGTTTCGACGATGCCCAGATCGATGCCAACCCCTTCTGGTGCCCGGACCCCCAGGCCGCCGAGACCTGGGCCGACTACCTGGATGGGCTGCGCAAGTCGGGCGAGAGCGTGGGCGCGGTGATCGAGGTCGTCGCCCGCAATGCGCCTGCCGGCCTGGGCGCCCCCGTCTATGGCAAGCTCGACACCGACCTTGCGGCCGCGATGATGTCGATCAACGCGGTCAAGGGCGTCGAGATCGGCGAGGGCATGGCCTCGGCGGCGCTGACCGGCAGCCAGAATGCCGACGAGATCTTCATGGGTGAGAACGGCCCGGTCTACAGCTCCAACCACGCCGGCGGCATCCTGGGCGGCATTTCGACCGGACAGGAAATCGTCGTGCGTTTCGCGGTCAAGCCGACCTCGTCCATCCTGACCCCGCGCAAGACCATCACCCTGAGCGGCGAAGAGACCGAGATCGTCACCAAGGGGCGGCACGATCCCTGCGTGGGCATCCGCGCCGTCCCGGTTGGAGAGGCTATGATGGCCTGCGTTCTGCTCGATCACTTGCTGCTGCATCGCGGCCAGGTGGGGGACGCGGGCGGACGCATCGGGGGCTAAGCCCCCTCAGAAATCCTTCCACAGGGCATCGTCACCAACGGCCTTCTTGTAGGCCGGTGCCGGCTCCGGCGCGGTTTGCTCGAAATTGTCGATCTCCTCGACCTCCACTTCGACGGGTGACGGCTCCAGGTCTTCAGCAGCCCAGCTGCCATGCACCAGGGTTTCCGTGTCCGGGATCATGTCACCATAGGCATCGTCCGCATCGTAGGGCGCGGGGTCTTGGTCCTGTTCCAGGACAGGCGCCTCCGGCTCGCCGCTGTCCACCGTGTATGGCTCATCTGCCGGTTCTTCCCAGGTGTTCGCGGCAACGGGCAGATCCCGGACAGAGAACCGCGCCAGGACATCGGACAGGCGCGTGGCCTCGACACGCAGTTGCTGGCTGGCGGCATTGGTCTGGCTGACCATCGCGGCGTTCTGCTGTGTCACCTTGTCCAGTTCACCCACGCCGACATTGATTTCCTGCACGCCGCTGGCCTGGTCACGGGCCGAGGTCGCGATACCAGAGACCATCTCGGACACTTCGGTCACGCTTTGCACGATATGGGTCAGGGTTTCGCTGGTCTCCTGGACCAGCTTTTCACCGTCTTCCACCTGCTTGCTGCTGTTCGTCACCAGTTCCTTGATCTCGCTAGCGGATTCCGAGGCGCGCTGCGCCAGCCCCCGCACCTCGGAGGCAACCACGGAAAAGCCCTTGCCGCTCTCGCCGGCGCGCGCGGCCTCGACCCCCGCGTTCAGGGCCAGCAGGTTGGTCTGAAAGGCGATGTCGTCGATGACGGTGATGATCTGCGAAATCTGGTCAGAGGACTTTGCGATCGACCCCATCGCCTCAAGCGCCCTTGCCATGACCTCGCCGCCTTGTTCCGCCCGGCGACGGCCTTCGACCACCTTGGTATCGACCTCCTGGGCCCGGGCCGAGGCCGACTGCACGCTGGCTGACAATTCGTCGAGCGCAGCGGCCGATTCCTCCAGCGTTGCCGCCTGAACCTCGGAGCGGCGCGACATCTCGTCGGACATGCTGGACAATTCGTTGGCGTTGCTCGCAACCGCGTCGGCGCTTTGCCGCAGCGAGCCGACCAGATCGTCAAGCGTGTCGGCCAGGCTGTTGAAATCGGCGCAAAGCTGCACGTAGCTGTCCCCGAGATCGTGCCATTCACCCTCGTCGATACGATTCTGCAGATCGCCGCCGCGCAATTGGCTCATCGCGGCGCTGAAGGCCTGGAACAGGTCCACCCGTCGGCCATTCTCTGCGACCATTCGCTTTTCGGCGGCGTCCGCAGCCAGCAGCTTGGCCCTCAGATCCTCGAGGTTGCGCGAGATCATCCCCACCTCGTCGGCCCGGGAGGTATCGGAAAGCTCGAACTCGTAGTCGTGCTGGGCAAGGCGCCGGACAGCATCGCGGGCGCGCTGGATCGGCAGGGACAAGGATCTGCCAAAGATGAAAGCCAGGATCAGCGCAACCGCCACCACCAGCCCGTTCCCGAGCAGCTGCTTGATGTCGGAGGCCGCAGCCACGGCAGCCGCCTCGGATTCCAGCTGCGTCACATCGGCGGCCAAGGCGTCGGTCATCGCCAACAGCTCGCTGCGGGTTTCCTCCAGCGAGGGCAGAATGGTCCTGTAGGCAAAGGCCTTGCGGTCGAACAGGGTCAGCCCGGCCAGCGTCTCGACTTCACCGTCCAGGGCGGCCAGCCGTTCGGCCATTTCAGCCAGGCGGGTCGCCATTTCGGGGCGCTGCGCCCCGGACACGCGGGTGTCGGCAAAGCTTGTCCGCACCTCTGCAAAACGGTCGGACATGGCCGTCAACTCGGCCCGCATGTCCGCCATCTTGGCGTCATCGCCGGCAACGAACAGCATCATCGCCAGTTCCGCGCTCTGCATCCTGTTCGTTAGGTCGCCCAGAAGCCGGCTTTGAGAGAACATGTCGGAAGTGTGGTAGAGCTTGGCCGTGAGTTCGGATTTCACCGTCCAGGAAATGACCGAGAGTACCAGCAGTGTCGCGATAAAGGCCGATGCCAGCAGCATCACCTGAATTCGGATCGAAAACCTTCCCATGAATCGCCCTCACATCTGTTTTGCGGGCAAATTGCCCACGCGTCAGAGCGGGTGTAGCGGGGAGCCGGTAAACAAAACTTTCCGCAGCGGCGGAATTTCACATTCAATTCTTGGCAGTTTCGCGGCCGGTGGCGGGGATCTTGGCCAATTGCACCGCCAGGATGCCGGCTGCGATCACCGCCACGCCCAACAGGTCGAGCGGTCGCAACGCCTCTCCCAGGAAGGCTGCGGCGATGGCCACGCCCAGGAACGGGTTGAGAAAGTGGAAGGTCGCGGAACGTACCGCGCCGATGCGGTTGACCAGCAGCACCCAGACAAAGGTCGCCGCCAGGCCAGGCACCAGCGTGGTATAGACAAAGGCCGCGATCAGCGAGGCAGACCAGTCGATCTGCACGGTCTCCAGCGTCAGGGCCGGCACCCAGAGCACGGCACTGCCGATCAGCATCTGCAGGCCAACCACCATCATGAAGTTCCCGCCCGAGGTCGCCCCGCGCAGCGACAGGGTGGCAACGGTCAGCGCGATGACGCCAAGAACACAGAACAGCACACCCACCATGTCCAGCCCGCCGCCGAACCGCGCGCCCATGATGATGGCCACGCCGGCCATGCCGGCGACCAGCCCGAACAGCGCCTGCGGACGCAGGGTCTCTCCCAGGAACAGCCACCCGGCCAGCGCCACCAGCAGCGGCATTGTCGAGGCGATGATGGCCGCCAGAGAGGCCTCGACCGTCTGCATGGCGACGAAGTTCAGCCCCAGGTAGAGCGCGTTCTGGCAGACCCCAAAGACGATCGTCGCACGCCATTGGCCCCGGGTCAGCCGCCAGCTCTGCCCCATCGCCCAGGCGATCGCCACCGCCAACAGGCCCGAGATCAGGAAGCGCAGGGCCAGCGCCGAGAGCGGCGGGGCCGCCGCGACGATGATACGGGCAGAGGTGAAGGCCGAGGACCACATCACCGCGAAGGCGAGGCCCATCAAGATCGCGCGAATATCCATGCCAAAGCATTAGGCGCTTTCGCGGGCGACCGAAAGGCCGCTCTGCGCGTGCCCGCGCTACTCTGCCGCCCGGCTCCCGTCCGCGACGGCAGGCAGGTGGCCGGTCTTGATATAGAGGAGGCAACCGTCGTCCGAAAAAGGCGTGTGGCCGGAACCGTCAGGGCTGCGGATCCAACTGCCAGCCGGATAGCTGCCGTGTTCGTCCTGCAACCGCCCCTCGATCACATAGACCTCTTCCCCGCCGCGGTGCGCATGGGGCCCCAGCCGCGTGCCCGGCGCAAAGCGGACGATCCGCACGCGTTCCCCGGGGACGTCATGGACCAGCAGCTGACTCAGGCCCGGCGCCACGTCCTCGAACGCCGCAGCCCGCGTGGCGACGGCCTTCTGTTCGGTATCGGCGGGATCGAACTGGCACAGCTTGACCAGGATGGTCGCGCCGTCTGGGCCGATATGAGGCGTGTGCGCGGTGCCGATCGGGTTACGAACATAGCTGCCGACCGGGTAGTCCGCGTGTTCGTCAGAGAACACACCCTGCAGCACCAGGAATTCCTCGCCGCCGCCATGCGTATGCGCGTCGAACTGGCTGTTCGGCGCGAAACGGACGATGGTCGTGGCGCGGGCCACCTCGTCGCCGATCCGGTCCAGCATCATCCGCTCTACCCCGTTGGCCGGCGAAGGACGCCACTGGTAATCCTCGGGCCGGATCACCACCCGTTTCGAGAAATCGGCATTCAGTTCCATCTCGCGCCTCCTGCGGCTGATCCCCGTGCAGACCCTGTGCATCCCAGTCTAGCCTGTCCACCCCTGCTGACCAGCCTTGGCGCGCAAATCCCGTTGAGACCCGCCCGCTCCGGGACTAGCGTGGCGCCAGTTTCGTTTAGGTGGAATGGATTGGATGAGTTTCGCCCTGATTTTCGATTGTGAGTTCCTGACGGTCGAGGGGTCCCCCTCGCGTTTCTGGTGCGGGCCCTACGATCCCGACCCCGTCGTCGCCCAGATCGGCGTGGCCAAGTTGGGTCTGGACGGGGACTTCCCGCTGCTCGACACGCTGCGGCTGTATGTGACCCCCCGTGACCGGCAGGGCGCGCCCTGGCAACTGGACTCTTTCTTTACCCGCCTGACCGGGATCACCCAGGAACAGATCGACACAGAGGGCCTTCCCCTGGCCGAAGCCCTAGCCCGGACGCGGGACTTTGCAGAGGACAAGCGGCTGTGGTCCTGGGGCAAGGACGAATTCAACATGGTCGCCATCAGCTGCTACGTCGAAGGCATCCCCGCGCCCCTGCCCGCCTCGCGGTTCGGCAATGCCTGCGACCTGCTGCTGAAGGCCGGGATGCCCTACGAGGATCTGCGGCAGACCCGCAGCGACCGGCTGGCCGATTACTACAAGCTGGATCACCCGCCGCTGCGCGGCCACGATGCCTTGGATGACGCGCTGTCGGTGACCTATGTCCTGCAACACCACCTGCGGGAAAACCGGCTGACCGCATCGGATTTCGGCTGAGGCCAGGACAGAAAAATGCCCCGCCTGCCAAAGGGCAAGCGGGGCCAGTTCGTGCCGCGGGCTATGCGCGGCATCGGCGGTGTTCATGGTGATTTCGGGTAAGGGTCAGTCCTACCGTTCGGCCATTTCAGACCGGATCTGCTGGCGCAGGACGTCGATCGGCACGGTCTTGCCGTCACGCTTGAAGCACCAGTAGGTCCAGCCGTTGCACGAGGGCGCACCTTCGAGCTTGGCCCCCACCTGGTGGATCGAACCCTTGACGTCATTGCCCACCAAGGTTCCATCGGCGCGCACCTTGGCCCTGTGGCGGCCGTTCATGCTCCACAGTTCCTCGCCCGGGCGCAGCATGCCGCGTTCGACCACCTGGCCAAAGGGCACGCGCGGCTCGGCGCGTTTCGAGGCGCTGACCTCCAGCGCGACCTTGTCAAAGGCCCGCACGCTGGCGATGCGCTTTTCCGCGACGTCGCGATAGGCGGCCTCGCGTTCGATCCCGATCCAGTCGCGTCCCAGCATCTTGGCCACGGCGCCGGTCGTGCCGGTGCCAAAGAACGGGTCAAGCACCACGTCACCCGGGTTGGTCGAGCCGATCAGCACACGGTGCAACAGGGAGGTCGGTTTCTGCGTCGGATGCGCCTTGTCGCCGTTGGCGTCCTTGATACGTTCCCCGCCGTTGCAGATCGGCAAAACCCAGTCGCTGCGCATCTGGATGCCTTCGTTCAGCGCCTTCAGCGCCTCATAGTTGAAGGTGTATTTCGCGCCTTCGCCCTTGGACGCCCAGATCATCGTCTCATGCGCGTTGGTGAACCGCTTGCCACGGAAGTTCGGCATCGGGTTGGACTTGCGCCAGACAACATCGTTGAGAATCCAGAATCCGGCGTCCTGCAACGCGGCCCCGACCCGGAAGATGTTGTGATAGGAGCCGATCACCCAGATCGCCCCGTCGGGCTTGAGCAATCGGCGCGCCGCTGCGAGCCAGTCTTGGGTAAACTTGTCGTAGGCGGCAAAACTCGAAAACTGGTCCCAGTGGTCATCTACCGCGTCCACCTGGGAGTTATCCGGTCGATGCAGCGCGCCCTTCAGCTGCAAGTTGTAGGGCGGATCGGCAAAGATCAGGTCCACCGAAGACTCCGGAAGGCTCTGCATCACCTCGATGCAGTCCCCGGACAGGATCGTGTTGATAGGGAGCGCATCTGCGCCCGTTACCTTGGTCATCGTCGTCATTCTCTGCCTCTGTCCCGCGGCGCTTGTGCGCTCATTGGTTGGGCAAAAGATGAGTCAAAGGTGATTCGCGGTCAATTCTATTTTTGAATCAGTCACTTGTGTTTTTCGCTTGCCACAAGATATCGCGCACGGGGGCGAAGGAACGTCTATGATATGGGGTCACCCCCAAATCTCGGAGTGCAGATTTGTGACACTTCGTCGGGTAGCCTGCGTTTGTTTCCCAGCCGTATCCGGGAAACTGTGTCGCGGCCTCCTTCATGACATTATCGCGCCAAGTTTTCGCCACAATTGAGGCCGCCGCAATGGATGGAGAGCGCCCGTCCCCGCCCACGACCGGGGTCGCCGGGCAGGGCAGATCCACCGGAAGGCGATTGCCGTCGATCAAGAGATGGTCGGGCACGACCGGCAGATCCGCCACCGCGCGCCGCATCGCCAGCAGGCTGGCCTGAAGGATGTTGAGCGCGTCGATTTCCTCGACGCTGGCCACGCCAAGCCCCACCTGCGCGCTTTGGCGCAACAGGGGCGTCAGCAGGTCCCGCCGCTTCGCCGTCAGTTTCTTGGAGTCGTTCAGCCCCTCGGGGATCGAGGCGCGGTTCAGGACGACCGCTGCGGCCACCACAGGCCCTGCCAGCGGTCCGCGTCCCACCTCGTCGACCCCGGCCACGCAGGTACATCCACGCGCCCAGAGCGACTCTTCCAGTTCCATCGTCAGTCCCATGTCCCGGTTGAACCCGAAGGCCCGCCCCGAGGCAAGCCCGGGATCAGTCCGCCAGCCGCGACAGGATCGGCAGGCGTTTCGACAAGACCCCGGCGCCTGCCGTCAGGATGGCCATCACGACGATCCAGCCCAAGAAGGGCACGAGTCCGATTACCGCCGTCAGCATGGCCCCGACAAACCCCGCCAGGACCCGAAAGATCCAGGACTTGGGCAGAGAGAATGCGGCACCAATTACTGTGGCGCCCAAGCCGTAGGCGCCCACCACGAGGCCCGCCAGCCCCAGCGCCAGCGCCGCCAGCCAAAAAAACGGCGTCAGCAGGGCGCCGATCAGGGTCAGTGCCACCAGCACGCCACCGCCCAGCAAGACTGAAAGCCCAAGGAACCCCGACAGCACATTGCGGAAGGGGCGCGCAGCCAGGTCATCGGCAAAGCCCCCCATTGCCCTGGGCGCGATCAGCGCCGCCAGCGCGGCGATCAGGCCGATGATGACGCCCCAGGTCAGGTAGTCGGCGGCTTCATCGGCAAAGCTGCGCTTGTCGCCGCCGCCGGGATGCTGGAAGGCGCCGCTGACGCGCTTGAACCGCAGCTTGACACGGGTGATCCGTTCCGCCGGCACCACCTCCTCGGGCACCAGCAGCGTGCCCACCTCTTCCTCGTACAGAGTCAAGGTGCCGTCGATCCGGGCGCCGGGCCCGAAGGTCAGTTCGCGGGTCGAAATCACCGCGTCGCCCGCCACCGGGGCGTCCAGTTCAACGATCTCGCTGTTCAGGATCATGCTTTCGCCGATCGGGGCCGTCACCGACACCTCCGAACCGAAGGCCCGCAGGTCGCCCCCAACCGGGGCATCGACCGTGATCGTGTAGCCCGCCACCGCGGCATCACCGGCCACCGCGCCCTCGATCCGGACACGCTGACCCGCCGCATAGAGGCTTCCGCCCAGGTCGGCCGCGATATCGACCCAGCGTCCCGCCATATGCGCGTTGCCGGTGATCGGCGCGGCCAGTCGGACCCCTTCGCCCGCCAGGAAGGCATCGTCACGGCCGTCCTCCCCCATGCGAACGGACTGGCCCGCCTTGTAGACGTCGTTGCCCAGCACGGCCTCTTCGTCCTGCGCCAGGGCCGGAACGGCCAGCATCAGGCTCAGGATCACCAGCAGATTCTTCAACATGCGCAAACTCCCTGCCGCATCGGGCATCTTCCGGGCGACGCATCACCACAGACACCCTGCGCTGCCTTAAAGCGCGGGTCAGGGAGCAGGCTCAACCCTTTTTGGTATCGGTTGCGGTGGCTTCTTCGTCCAGCAGGGCCGAGATCAGGGACAACACAGCTTCTTCCTCGGACACCTTGCGCGACGAGATCCACATTTCCAGCCGCGCGCGTTCCTCGCAGCTGAGCTGGACAAGGATCGGACGACGGTCACCCGAAGAAACGGTTTTCTCCCAGCCGATCCCGGCATCCAGGGCACGGCGCAGGGTCTGGCGCACTAGATAAGCCAAGGGGACATGCGCCACGGACTGGCGGACAAGCGCCTTGCGCAGGGGCTCCGGCAGCCCCAGGACAAGGGCTTTTCTCGCATCGCGCCGACTCATGGCTTCCTCGTTATCGTATTGAGAGAGTCTAACAGATTGCAGGCCCGCGACGAGCCCCGATCTCGTGAAAGTTGTATGCGCGCCCGGCCTGCGGCGGCAAGTCGGAACGCGCCGGACCCGTTCCCGAATACGGCAAAGCGACGGCAGGGAACAGGGGTGTTGCGGCTTTTCTATTCTTCTCGCTCGGTGGTGAAGGTCAGCGGATAGCCCGCCGACTGGCCTGCATCATTGCCCTGCTGCGCCTTGGTTTCGGCCACTTCACGGGTAAAGACGGCCACCACGCTGGCACCCCGCCGATGCGCGGTCAGCATGACGCCCAGCGCCTCGGACTCGGTCATGCGAAAGATACCCTTCAGCACCGCCACCACGAAATCGCGCGGGGTGAAATCATCGTTCAGCAGGATGACCTTGTAGAGCCTGGGCCGCTCGGTCCGGGTCTTCTTCTCGGTCTTGGGCGGCGCTGCAATCCCGCTCATGGCGCATCTCCCCGGCTGACGGTCGCTGTCAGGCCAGAGTGACAGGTCCCCCTGTCCCGGTCCAGTCCACCCCGGAAACGAACAGGGGCGCCCGAAGGCGCCCCTGCGTGATCTGATGGCGGTGCGGCAGATGGCGTATACCCGCCTGCCGCCCGGCTGGCCTCCCCGAAGGGAAAGCAGCCGTACTACATCATGCCGCCCATGCCGCCCATGTCGGGCATGCCGCCGCCGGCGCCTGCGCCTTCTTTCTGCGGCTTGTCGGCCACCATCGCTTCGGTGGTGATCAGCAGGCCGGCAACCGAGGCTGCGTCTTCCAGAGCGGTGCGGACAACCTTGGCCGGGTCGATGACGCCGAACTTGAACATGTCGCCATATTCATCGGTCTGCGCGTTGTAGCCGAACTTGAGGTCGTCGGATTCGCGGACCTTGCCAGCCACGACCGAACCGTCGACACCGGCGTTCTCTGCGATCTGGCGCAGCGGAGCTTCCAGCGCCTTGCGCACGATCGAGATGCCTGCGTTCTGGTCGCTGTTCGCGCCGGTCAGACCGTCGAGCACCTTGCCACCCTGAACCAGGGCCACGCCGCCGCCGACGACGATGCCTTCCTGCACGGCTGCGCGGGTCGCGTTCAGAGCGTCGTCCACGCGGTCCTTGCGCTCTTTCACTTCGACTTCGGTCATGCCGCCAACGCGGATGACGGCCACACCGCCGGCCAGCTTGGCCACGCGTTCCTGCAGCTTTTCACGGTCGTAGTCGCTGGTGGTTTCTTCGATCTGGGTGCGGATCTGCGAAACGCGCGCTTCGATCTCGGCCTTCTCGCCAGCACCGTCGACGATGGTGGTCTCGTCCTTGGTGATCGTGACCTTCTTGGCGGTGCCAAGCATGTCCATCGTGACGTTTTCCAGCTTCATGCCGAGGTCCTCGGAGATGACCTGGCCGCCGGTCAGGATCGCGATGTCCTGCAGCATGGCCTTGCGGCGGTCGCCGAAGCCCGGTGCCTTGACGGCTGCGATTTTCAGGCCGCCGCGCAGCTTGTTGACCACGAGGGTCGCCAGCGCTTCGCCTTCGACGTCTTCCGCGATGATCAGCAGCGGCTTCTGCGACTGGATCACCGATTCCAGCAGCGGAACCATCGGCTGCAGCGACGAGAGTTTCTTCTCGTGCAGCAGGATCATGCAGTCTTCGAGATCTGCGATCATCTTGTCGGGGTTGGTGACGAAGTAGGGCGACAGGTAGCCACGGTCGAACTGCATGCCTTCGACGACGTCGGTCTCGGTCTCGAGGCCCTTGTTCTCTTCGACGGTGATGACACCTTCGTTGCCGACCTTCTGCATCGCGTCAGCGATCTGGCGGCCGATTTCGGCTTCGCCGTTGGCCGAGATGGTGCCGACCTGCGCAACTTCGTCCGAGTTCTCGACGGTGCGGGCAGCGTTCTTGATCGCGTCCACGACCTTGGCGGTGGCCAGGTCGATGCCGCGCTTGAGGTCCATCGGGTTCATGCCGGCGGCAACCGCCTTCATGCCTTCCTTGACGATGGCCTGGGCCAGAACGGTCGCGGTGGTGGTGCCGTCACCGGCTTCGTCGTTGGTGCGGGAAGCGACTTCCTTCACCATCTGCGCGCCCATGTTCTCGAACTTGTCTTCCAGTTCGATTTCCTTGGCGACAGACACACCGTCCTTGGTGATGCGCGGGGCGCCGAACGACTTGTCCAGAACCACGTTGCGGCCCTTGGGGCCCAGGGTCACCTTGACCGCGTCGGCCAGGATGTTGACACCCTTCAGCATCTTCGTGCGGGCGTCGGTATCGAATTTCACGTCTTTTGCGGACATTTATCTTCTCCAGTAGACAGATGGGGTCATATCAGGGGGCCGTCGGGCCGCCCTCGATCACGACAGGCGTTCAGGCCGCGGCTGCGGCTGCGTCGTCCGTGATGATGCCCAGAATGTCGCTTTCCTTCATGATCAGCAGCTCTTCGCCACCGACGCTGACTTCGGTGCCGGACCACTTGCCGAACAGGACCTTGTCGCCCTCTTTCACGGCCATCTCGATCAGCTCGCCGCTGTCCTTGCGTGCACCTTCGCCACACGCGACAACCACGCCTTCTGCCGGCTTTTCCTTGGCGCTGTCGGGAATGATCAGCCCACCAGCAGTCTTTTCGTCGCTCTCGACGCGACGGACCAGCACGCGGTCATGAAGCGGTTTGAATGCCATCTTCGAGTCTCCTAGCTCAAAGTTACTCCCGTGAGGTCCCCCGTCGTGGGCAGACCCCGTTATCACTCACACCAGGCGAGTGCTAACGGCGCTGAGGTAAGGAATGGCATGGCGCGAGTCAACAAGAGCGTGAGAGAAAATTATCGTCAATCGGCCCTGGCCGGACGGGAACCGGCCCTCCGGCGGCGCAACTTGATCCCCAGCGCCAGCGCAAATGCCGCCGCCACAGCCAGCGCCGAAACCAGCCCGCCCCAGTCGCTGACCACCTCGGCCACGCGGTCGATCTGGGTCCCGAAGGCAAAGCCCAGGCCGACATAGGCCGTCACCCAGATCGTCTCTCCCGCCGTGTCCCAGAGGGCGAACCGCCAGCGCGACAGACCCAGAGACCCGGCAACGAGGTTGACCCAGGGACCAAGCGGCGCCAGCAACCAGGTCGACAGAAAGACACCGACGCCACCCCGCGCTTCGACCACCGCCTCGCCCCGGGCGATCAGCCTGTGCCGCCCGGTGCGACGTGCCATCCATCCCAGGAAAGGCCGACCGCCCCAGCGCCCGACCTGGAACCCGGTGTTGTCGCCGGCCAGCGCGGCCAGCCAGCCCGACAGCCAGACCTGCCACAGCACAAGGTCTCCCGCCGCGGCAAAGGCCCCCGCTGCCAGCATCACCAGCGAGGTCGGCACCGGCACCGCCAGGCAGGACACGAAAGCAGAGCCCGCCACCACCCAGAGCCCCCAGGCGGACACCAGTTCGAAGGCCCAGTCACTCATCCGGATGCGCCATGCGCCAGGCGGCAATGGCCGCTTCCAGGTCGTCGATCAGCACCTGTACCGGAACGCCGCGCTCCGCCGCCATGCGCTCCAACGGCCTCGGCCCTTCGCCGTCCGGCACCATCTGAAGGGCCTCGATCACCACCTCGCGCGGGACGTCCCAGCTCATTGCGACAAAGCGGGGCGACATCCAGGCCGCGATGGGCATGTCCTGATGACGGGGGTCTGCCCAGTACAGCATCCCCGAGACCAGGCGAACGGCAAAGACCGCCGCTACCAGCAGCGCAACGGTCAATCCCGCCGTCAGAAAGGGCGCCTCGCGCCACAACCGTCGCATTCCCCGCCTCCTGCATGATTGCCCACAGCCTAACCCCAACCTGCCGCCTGACGCAGCAGTGACACGCCGCCGCGCGCAGTTTCCGTCGCAGCGTTTGCCCTTTGGGCGGGCGCGTCCCTAGGCTGGCAACAGGTCAACACGGGGGAATCGCGCCATGAAACTGGGAATCATCGGCAGCGGCATGGTCGGCGCCGCCGCCGCCTATGCCTGCACCCTGCGCGGGGCCGCCTCGCGCATCGTGCTGGTCGACATCGACACGGCCCGCGCCCGGGCCGAGGCAGAGGACATCGCCCATGCCGCCCCTTTCGCCGGGGCCACCCAGATCGACGCGGGCGACTACGACGACCTGGCCGGTTCCGGCATCGTGATCCTGGCCTGCGGTGTCGGGCAGAAACCGGGCGAAACCCGGCTGGAACTGCTGAGCCGCAACGCCGCCGTGTTCCGTTCGGTGGTCGGTGAGGTGATGCGCGTCTGCCCCGACGCGATCCTGCTGGTCGCATCGAACCCGGTCGACATCATGGGCCAGATCACGCAGGTGCTCTCGGGCCTGCCACCGGGGCGCGTCATCGCCTCGGGCACGATCCTCGATACCGCGCGCTTTCGCTGGCTCTTGGGCCGTCACCTCGGGATTGCGCCCCGGTCCGTCCATGCCTACGTCCTGGGAGAACATGGCGACAGCGAGGTGCTGGCCTGGTCCGCCGCCCGTGCCGGGTCCGTCTCCGTACAGGGGTTCGCCGAACAGGTCGGCGCGCCGCTGACGCCCGAGGTCCGCGACCGGATCGACAATGGCGTGCGCCGCGCCGCCTATACCATCATCGAGGGCAAGGGCGCGACCTGGTACGGCATCGGCGCCGGTCTGGCCCGGATCGTGTCCGCCATCGCGCAGGACGAGGGCGCGGTGCTGACCGTCTCGACGCTGGGAGACGTCATGGGCGTGCAGGACGTCGCCTGTTCGGTGCCCCGGGTGGTGGGCGCGCAGGGCGTGACAGAGGACCTGGTGCCCGACCTTTCGCCAGCCGAGGCCGACGCCCTGCGCGCCTCGGCCGAGGTGTTGCGCGATACCGCTGCCGCCGTGCCGGTCTGAGCCCCCCTTTCATGTCGCCGCCAAGAGGTCTAGGCTGTCAGGCAATGCGCAAGCCGCGCAGTCCCCAGCCAAGAGCTCCCCATGCCAGCGCCCACCGTCGCGCCCTTGCGCAGTGCCCCGCCGCCGTCGCGATCCGACAACCTACGCGGTATCGTCCTCATGCTGTCAGGCTTTTTTTGCTTTGCCGCCTGCGACGTGCAGGCCAAGTTCCTGACCGACAGCCTGCATCCGGCTCAAGTGGTCTGGTTCCGCCAGATCGGGCTGGCGCTCGGGGTGCTGGTCCTGATCGCACTGCGTGGTCCGCATATCCTGCGCTCGCGGCTGCCGGGCCTTCAGATCATGCGCGGGCTGACGGCGGTCTGCTCTGCCCTCTGTTTCGTCCTTGCGGTCAGCTTCGTGCCACTGGCGGACGTCGTGGCCGTGACGTTCATCGCGCCCTTCGTCGTCACCGTCCTTGGCGCGGTCGTTCTGCGCGAACCCGTGGGCGTCCGGCGCTGGGTCGCTGTGGGCATCGGGTTTGTCGGTATGCTGATCGTGATCCGCCCTGGGATGGGCGTTTTCCATCCCGCCATCGGCTTTGCCGTGGCCGCCGCCGGCTTCTTTTCGCTGCGCCAGGTGCTGTCCCGCAGCCTCAGCGGCACGGATTCGGTGATGACCACGGTCGCCTATACCTCGCTCACCGCGATCACCGTGGTCAGCCTGACCTTGCCCTTCGTCTGGCGCACGCCGGACGGGTTCGGCCTCTGGCTCATCGTGGCGGGCCTCGCCGTCACCGCCGCCCTGGGCGAAATCCTGGTGATCCGTGCCCTCGACATCGCGCAGGCGGTTGTCGTCGCGCCGATGCATTACTCGCTGATCATCTGGGGCACGTTTTATGGCTACGTCGTCTTTTCGGATCTGCCCGACGGCTGGACGCTGCTGGGCTGCGGGATCATCGTCGCCTCGGGGCTGTATACGCTGCACCGGGAACGGCTGGCGGCCAAGCGCGGCACGGACTAACGTCCGACCTCCCAGCTGTAGGCCCAGTGTTTCAACCCCTCGCGGCCGGTCTCGGTCAGGGCGTAGACGCCTTTGCCCTGACGTTCGAACCAGCCATAGTGGTTGTCCCGCATGATCCGCGTGGCCATCGCAACACCGGTGGCGCTGGCCACGTCGCGCCCGCGACAAGCCCCGTGTTCGGCCAGATGCGCCGCACAGGCCAGCGAATCCTGACGATAGCCGGTCACGATGCCGTGCCGCGTCGCCCCGCCCTCGTTCGGATCGCCGCGCAGCCGCTCGAAGGCGCGCAGCAGCTTGGCCGCCTTGGCCTTGTTGCGCCGCGGTACATAGGGGCCGGGATCGCATTGCACCTCGACCGTGCCATCCGCGCGCACGGTGATGAAACCCAGGCCAAGACGGCGGCACATGGCAAGGTTGTCCTTCAACGCCCTTCGCGTGCTGGGCCCGGTCGGGCGCGGCACGGCGATATAGACATGATCGCTGACCGACAGCCGCGCACAGGCCTGGTGATACAGCGACAGGGTGATCCGCAGTTTCAGCTCGACGATGACGGGCGGCTCGTCGCCGCGCAGGGCGACAAGGTCCGCCGCGCCGACCTCTCCCTTGACCGTATAGCCTTGCGTTTCCAGCAAGGCCTTGACCGGCGCATATAAATCGCTCTCCCGTTCCATCCCTGCAGTCTCTGCGCGGGGCTTCCCCTTGTCCAGAACCTGCCCGCCGGACTATGCACAAGGGGCCCAAACCGGAAAGCGAACCCATGCGCCTGATCCTGATCGCCCTGACCCTTCTGGGCCTCTGTACCGCCCCGCTCTACGCCAGTTGCCAGGGGCGCGACCTGATGGGTACGCTGACCGACAGCGAAAGGGCACGCTTCGAGGTTCAGCTTGCCGCGACGCCCTATGCCCAAGGCAACCACTGGCGCGCCACGCGCGGCGACCAGACCCTGCACCTGGTCGGCACGCTGCACCTGGGCGACCCGCGCATGGACGCCCCGGCAGAGCGGCTTGCCCCGCTGGTCGAAGGCGCGGACCTCTTGTTGCTGGAAATGGCGGCGCCGGAAAAAGAGGCGCTGGAAACCGCGCTGAAAACCCGGATGGACATGTTGCTGCTGCCCGACAGCACCCTGCCCGAACT
Source organism: Antarctobacter albus (assembly GCF_900101505.1). Lineage (GTDB taxonomy): Bacteria > Pseudomonadota > Alphaproteobacteria > Rhodobacterales > Rhodobacteraceae > Antarctobacter > Antarctobacter albus. The sequence goes on along the minus strand of NZ_FMZI01000014.1, from coordinate 76,851 downwards.
CCTGCCTGAAGACGAATGGAACCGCCTGTCCCAGGCCATGCGCCTGCGCGGGATGCCGCCCTTCATGGCCGCCCGGATGCGGCCCTGGTATGTTTCGATCCTGCTGGCGATCCCGCCCTGCATGACCGCGCAACTGGCCGAGGCCAACGGGCTGGACGCCCGTCTGGAACGCGCGGCGCTGGCCGCCGGCGTGCCGACAGAGTCGCTGGAACCCTATGAAACCGGGTTCGCAGCCTTCTCTGACATGCCCCTGGACACGCAGCTCTTGATGGTCCGGTCCGCCCTCAGCACCCCCGAGGATGGCGAGAACCTGTTCGAGACCATGCTGACCGCCTATTTCGGCGAGGCCCACGCCGCCAGCCAGATCGTGCTGGAGGTGCTGTCGCCCCGGCTGACGCCGCTGACGCCCGCGGAAAACGCCCAGGTCTTCGAAGTGCTGGACGATGCGCTGATTTCCGGCCGCAACCGCGCCTGGATTCCGGTCCTGACAGAGGCACTGGAAAACAGCGAGGGCTATGTCGTCGCCGCCTTCGGCGCCGCGCACCTCGCCGGTGAGCAAGGCGTGCTGAAACTGCTCGAGAACGAGGGCTTTGCGCTGGAGCGGGTGCCGTTCTGACCTGATAGAACCCAGATCAAGGACATCCGTCCTCAGCGCCGTTTACCCTGCCGCCGATCCGAAAAAAGGAGTCGGCAATGAACCTCAGGGCGAAACGAAAGGAATTGCAGGGTGTGAACGGCGCTCTCGGGCTGGTCGCCGGGTTGGGCGGCTACATCGGGAACCTGTATTCCTACGGGCTGGCCACTTTCCTGATGCTGGCCATCTGGATCGTCGGAGCAACCGTGATCAACCTTCTGACCGACCCGCCCGAGAAATGAACAGGGCGCCGCGCGTCGCCGCGCCCCTGCCATGATCAGGCCGCCAGCCCGCGCCCTTTCAGCAGCGCCTCGACCCCCGGCATCCGGCCCCGGAACTGCATGTAAAGGTCTTCGGCCTCCACCGATCCACCACGGGACAGGATGAACCGTTCCAGCTTTTGCGCGGTTTCCGGATCGAAGGCGCTGCCTGCTTCCTCGAAAGCCTCGAAGGCGTCCGCATCCATGACCTCGGACCACATGTAGCTGTAATAGCCAGAGGAATAGCCGTCCCCGGCAAAGACATGGGCGAAATGCGGCGTCGCGTGGCGCATCACGATGGCGCGCGGCATGCCGATGCTTTCCAGCACCTCCGCCTGTTTCTGCATCGGATCGGCAGGCGCCGCGCCGGAATGGAACTCCAGGTCCACCAGCGCCGATGCGACGTATTCGACCGTCTGGAACCCCATGTCGAAATTCGCCGCCTTCAGCACCTTGTCCAGCAGCGCCTTGGGCATCGGCTCTCCGGTCTCGGCATGGGTGGCGAATTCCGCCAGAACCTCCGGCACCTCCAGCCAATGCTCGTACAGCTGCGACGGCAATTCGACGAAATCGCGCGCAACGGACGTCCCGGCAACAGATCCGAATTCCACATCCGACAGCATCTGGTGCAGCGCGTGGCCGAACTCATGGAACAAGGTGCGCGCATCATCATAGGACAAAAGCGCGGGTTTGCCCGCCGACGGCTTGGCGAAGTTGCAGACATTGACCACGATCGGCGTCTTTTCCTGGGGCCGTTTCGCCTGCATCCGAAAGGCCGAACACCAGGCGCCGGAGCGTTTCGAGGACCGCGCGAAATAGTCCCCGATAAAGACCGCAACGTGTTTCCCGTCCCGTGTCACCTCGAAAGCGCGGCAATCGGGATGGTACATAGGCACCTCCAGCGGCGCGAACTCCAGCCCGAACAGGCGGTTGGCGCAGGCAAAGGCCGCCTCGATCATCCGGTCAAGCTGCAGGTAGGGCTTCAGCTCGGCCTCGTCGAGATCATGTTGCGCCTTGCGCCGCTTTTCCGCGTAGTAACGCCAGTCCCAGGGTTCCAGCGGCCCCGGTATGCCATCGGCGTGCAGCATCTGCTCCATCTCGGCGGCATCCTTCAGCGCCGCCGCCTTGGCCGGCTCCCAGACCGCCATCAACAGCTCACGCACCTTGTCGGGCGTGCCCGCCATCTCGGTCTCCAGCTTGAACCCCGCGAAATCGGCATAGCCCAGCAGCTTGGCCCGCTCCTCGCGCAGCTTCAGCACCTCGCCCGCGGTCCCGCGGTTGTCCGTCTCGCCGCCGTTCTCTCCGCGCATCACCCAGGCCCGCCAGGCCTTTTCGCGCAAGGCGCGGCGCGGCGAGAATTGCAGGAAGGGCACAATCAGCGACCGCGACAGGGTCACCACCGGGCCGCCCGTGCCTGCCGCCTCACCGGCGGAACGCGCCGAATCCACGACAAACTCCGGCAGGCCTTCAAGATCATCCTCGGCAAGATCCATCGACCAGGCGGATTCGTCCTTCAGCAGGTTCTGGGTGAACTGCGTCCCCAGAACCGCCAGCCGCGACTTGACCTCTTTCATCCGCTCCGCCGCATCGCCTTCCAGCGCCGCACCCGCACGGACGAAATCGCGGTGCGTCAGGTACAGCACCCGCGCCTCTTCCTCGGAGAGGTCCAGCGCCTCACGCTGGTCCCAAAGATCCCGGATGCGGGCAAAGAGCGCCGCGTTGGAATAGATCGCCGAGGAATGCGCCGACAGCCTGGGGCTGAAATCGCGCTGCAATTCCTGCCGCTTGTCGTTGCTGTCTGCCCCTGCCAAGTTGAAGAAGGTGCCCAGCACCTTGTCCAGCGCTGCGCCCGATCCTTCCATCGCCAGGATGGTGTTGTCGAATGTCGGTGCCTCGGGATTGTCGGCGATCGCCTCGATCTCGGCCAGGTGCGCGGCCAGCGCCTCGTCCAGCGCCGGGGCAAAATCCTCGTCCGAGATATCGGCGAAGGGCGCGATGCCAAAGGGCGTGTCCCAGTCGACAAGCAAGGGGTTGGTCATGAGGCTCTCTCCTGTCTCGATACAGCAAAGCTAGGCGCCCGCGCCGCCCGCTTCAATCGCAACAAGGGTTTCTCCGGACGTGAACCCGCGTAGGGCGGGGTTCACCCCGCCGTCCCGCCACAGACCGGGCAATCCTCGCGGCGCTTCAATGTGATCTTGCGGGTCTCGCTCCAGAGCGCGTCGTAAATCAGCATCTCGCCCCGCAACACGGCCCCCGCGCCGGAGATCAGCTTGATACATTCGACCGCCATCATGCTGCCGACGACGCCCGGCAAGGGCCCCAGCACCCCCGCCACCGCACAGCTCGGCGCCAGCCCCGGCGCCGGGGCCTCGGGGAAGATGCATTGGTAACAGGGCCCGGAATGGGTGGGATCAAAGACCGACACCTGCCCTTCCCACTGGCTCAGCGCGCCGGAAATCAGCGGTTTGCCCGCCGCCACGCAGGCCCGGTTCACCAGGTAACGGGTGTCGAAATTGTCGGTCCCGTCCAGCACCACGTCATACCCTTCCAACAGCGCCGCCGCGCTCTCGTCGTCCAGGCGCCGCCTGTAGGGGCGCACCGCGATATAGGGGTTCAGAGCCTCCATCGCCGCCTGCGCGGAAAAGACCTTGGCCATGCCGATCCGCGCATCGGTGTGGATCACCTGCCGCTGCAGGTTGCCGCTGTCGACCTCGTCATCGTCGATCACGCCGATGGTGCCCACACCCGCCGCCGCCAGGTACAACAGCGCCGGAGAGCCAAGCCCCCCCGCACCGACCACCAGCACCTTCGCCTCTTTCAGCCGTTTCTGCCCCGGACCACCCAGCTCGCGCAGCACGATATGCCGGGCATAGCGTTCCAGCTCCCCTTCGCGGAATTTCGACGGATCGGGCACCGGCGCGTCCGCGGTCGCCTTTTCCACTGCCCGCGCCTTCAACCGGCGGAGGCCCAATGCATAGGCAAATCCCAGCACCACGAAGCCGCCCAGGATCAGCCAGAGCGCCGCGCTGCTACCCGTCGCCTCGCGCAGGGGATGGCCTGGGGGCAGCACCACCTGCACCATCAGAACAACGACATAGAGCAGGCCCAGCATGTAAAAGCGCGCCACTTTCGGCACCTTCATCAGGTGCCCGATGCCCCAGATCACCGCAGCCAGTGCCAGCACGAATACCATCAGCCGCGCCCCGTCGACCCGAAACCGCCCGCGCCACGCGCGGTCTCGTCCAGCGGCCCTTCCCGGAACACCGCCCGCACCACCGGCGCCACAACCATCTGCGCGATCCTGTCGCCATGGGCGATCACGAATTCCGCCTCACCCGCATTCATCACGATCACGCCCAGGGGACCGCGATAATCGCTGTCGATGGTCCCCGGCGCATTGGGCAGGGTAATCCCGTGTTTCAGCGCCAGCCCCGAGCGCGGCCGCACCTGCACCTCGAACCCGTCCGGAATCGCGATCCGCAACCCGGTCGGCACCAACACCCGCGCCCCCGGTGCCAAAACGATTTCCCCGCGATCAGGCAGGTTGGCACGCAGGTCCGCCCCCGCCGCGCCCGCCGTGGCATAGCGCGGCAGTCCCAGTCCCTTGTCCGCCCCCGCAACCCAATCGAAGGCAATCGCGATCTGTGCTTCTTCTTGGTTCAAATACCTAAACTCCGCCCGTGCCACGCGCACCGTCCCAGGGCCCCGGCGCGCGCGGGGAGACACCCAGCGCCTCGGCGATCCGCCCCGCCAGCCGCGCGCCCACCTCGCGTTTCGACGCGCGCGGCCAGGTCTCGGCGCCCCCCTCCGAAATCAGGACAACCGCGTTCTCCGCCCCGCCCATGATCCCGGTCGCCGGCGAGACATCGTTCGCCACGATCCAGTCACAGCCCTTGCGCGCGCGTTTCGCCGTGGCATTGGCGACCACGTCATCCGTCTCTGCCGCAAAGCCCACCACAAGCCGGGGGCGCCCTTCGGCAAGCTGCGACACCTCGGCCAGAATGTCGGGGTTCTCGGCGAACTCCAGCACCGGCAACTTGCCCCCCTGCTTCTTGATCTTCGACCCCGAGGCGCTGGCCACGCGCCAATCCGCCACCGCCGCCGCGAATATCCCCGCCTCGACCGGCAGCGCGCCCATGACCGCCGCGCGCATCTCACGCGCGCTTTCGACCTCGATCACCTCGACGCCCGCCGGGCGGGGCGCCTCGGCGGGTCCGGTGACAAAGACCACCTCGGCGCCCATGTCGCGCAGGGCCTCGGCGATCGCCGTGCCCTGTGCCCCGGACGAGCGGTTGGCGATATAGCGCACCGGGTCGATGGGTTCATGGGTGGGGCCGGAGGTGATCAGGATACGCCGCCCGGCCAGAGGACCGTCGGAAAGGAAATCCTCGACCGCAGCGACGATTTCCATCGGTTCGGCCATGCGGCCCGGCCCATGTTCGCCGCAGGCCATGTCGCCCGCGTTGGGGCCGACGACCCGCACTCCGTCGCCGCGCAGAACCTCCAGGTTGCGCTGCGTCGCGGGATGTTCCCACATCCGCAGGTTCATGGCCGGGGCAATCATCACCGGCGTGTCCGTCGCCATCAGCAATGTCGTGGCCAGGTCATCCGCGTGGCCGCCCGCCATCTTCGCCATCAGGTCGGCGGTCCCGGGCGCCACCACCAAGAGGTCCGCCACGCGGCTCAGCTGGATATGGCCCATCTCGGCCTCTTTCGTCAAGTCAAAGAGATCGCGGTGCACCTCTTCGCCCGCAAGCGCCGAGACCGACAGCGGCGTCACGAACTGCTCGGCGGCACGGGTCATCACCGGCGTGACCGCCGCGCCACGCTCGCGCAGGCGCCGGATCAGGTCGAGGCATTTGTAAGCCGCGATCCCGCCCCCGATGATCAGAAGAATGCGTTTCCCGTTCAGCATGGCCCCGCCCCACTCGCTTTGATGCGGTTGTAGGCCCAGCCGCGAGCCGAGACAATGGCCGGGCACGCCGGCGGCAATCGCGCGTCGTCCGGATGTCACCGCGCGCGAAATGCCTCGCAGGGGTCCGGGCGATCCACGGGCGGCGCGCTTTCGATCAGGTCGAACCCACCGTCCGGCGCCGCCCCCTCGTTTTCGCCCTGCCCCAGGGCCAGGATCGAAACATCGGGCGCCGCCAGCGCCAGCAGGGCCGGGGCGCCCCAGTCCTTGCGAGCGTGCCCGTTGCCGGTGATGACCGCCACGGGGCCACCGGTGGCCTCAAGCGCCTCCAGCGCGGCAGCGGCCAGGCGCGCGTCGCGCAGGCGTTGGATGTCCACCATCATGGGCAGGATATCGGCGGGCAAAGCATCGCAATGCGCCGCCATCTGCAGGGCCTCGCGCCTTTCCTGCTGCCCGACCGGCAGCGGCCGGTCCAGCCCGAACCGTGCGGCGTTTTCGCCAAAAGCCTCGACCAGGGTTTGCGACATTGCCGCCCGTGCGGCATCGCGCGGCACCTGCGCCCCGAAATGCGCGGCCTCGGGGGCCGCCACAAAAATCGGGTAGTACATGGAAAACGCGGGCCAACCGCTGTCGGCCCAGTTCAGCGCCGCGCCAAGCGCGGCCTCGTCGGCAATCAGGTCGGGTGTGATCCGGGGCGTGGCCTCGGGGTCCAGCATCTCCCAGACGATGGCGCGGGGCTGAACCTCAGACACGATCTCGGCCTGACGCGCGTGATGGGCAGGGTTGTCGTGCACCTCGCCAAGAAAAAGTACGTCGGCGTCAGAAAGCGTGTCCGCCACAGCAGACCCGGCGCACAGCAACAGGCCGAGGATCACATGTCTCATGCCAGGAAGTGATGCACTTCCCCGCTTTGCGCCTCAAGCGCCTTGCGCATCTTTCCGAAGGCCGCCGCCTCCAGCTGGCGCACGCGCTCCTTGCTCAGCCCCAGTTCGGTGCCCAGCGATTCAAGCGTCCGGGTCTCCTCGCGCAGCTTGCGTTCGCGCACGATGAACCGCTCGCGTTCATTCAGCGCGCCCATCGCCTGAACCAGCCAGTCGCGCAATTGTTCGCGGTCGTGTTCATTCTCGACAATCTCCGAGGCCTGCGCACCGTCATCCTCGATCGTGTCGATCCACTCCCGGCCCTCGTCCTCGACCGACTGCGTGGCGTTCAGCGAGTAATCCGACCCGGACAACCGTCCTTCCATCATCTCGACATCCCGCAGCGGCACGCCGATTTCGGTGGCGATCTTGTGGCGCAGCTGATGCCCGTCCAGTTCCTCCCCCGAGGCCGCCGCCTCACGTTCGATCCGGGCCTGAACTCGGCGCATGTTGAAGAACAGCGATTTCTGCGAAGAGGTCGAGCCGGTGCGCACCATCGACCAGTTGCGCATCACGTAATCCTGGATCGAGGCCTTGATCCACCAGACCGCGTAGGTCGAAAACCGCACGCCACGGTCCGGGTCGAACTTGTCGGCGGCCTTCATCAGGCCCAGCCCCGCCTCCTGGATCAGGTCGTTCATCGGCGCGCCGTAGCGTTTGAATTTTGCGGCCATCGAGATGGCCAGCCGCATGTAGGCCTGGATCAGCCGGTGCAGCGCCTCCTCGTCACGGTCGTCCCGCCACGCGTAAGCCAGTTTCAACTCGGTTTCCGCGTCCAGCAGTTCGGCCTTCATGGCCCGGCGCGACAAGCTCTGGTCATTGAATGAATCAAGTGCCATTTCCGCTCCCCTGGTGATCTCGGGCCCCCGATTTTCCGGGCCTCCTGATCGTAATACGCGCGTGGCGGACACGCAGATCACTTTTGTGTCTGTGGGTTTTCGATCAATCTGCACGCATCCATCTGCCGGCGTGATCCCGATCGCCACGAATCCTGATTTCCAGCCGCGCCACACGTGCTGTAGTGCAACGCACAATCGATTGGAGAGGTTCCATGTCCGACAAGCTTTTTCTTGGCGATTACAGTTATTCCAGCTGGTCCTTGCGGGCCTGGCTGCTGTTCCACCGCTTCGGCATTCCCGCGACGATCGAGATCGTCGATTTCATGAAGGCCGGCGTGGCGGAACAGATGTCGCGCTTTTCCCCGGCCCGCACGGTGCCGACTCTGGTCCTGTCTGACGGCACCGTGATCTGGGACAGCCTCGCCCTGGCCGAGGAACTGGCCAGCCGCCACCCAGACGCGGGCCACTGGCCCAGCGATCCCGCGATGCGCGCCACCGCCCGCAGCCTCGCGGCCGAGATGCACTCCAGCTTCGGCACCCTGCGCGAGCTTTGCCCGATGAACCTGCGCGCCGCCTATTCCGACACGCCCGTGTCCGAGGCGCTGCAGGCCGACCTGGCCCGCATCGAGACGATCTGGGGCTTTGCACTGGATCGTTCGCGCGGGCCCTGGCTTTGCGGCGATTACTCGGTCGCCGATGCCTTCTTTGCGCCGGTCGCGGCCCGGATTGCAGGCTATGCCCTGCCAGTGGGCGACCAGGCGCGCAGCTACGTCGCCGCGCACCTGGCAGACCCGGCCTTCCGCCGCTGGCGCGCTATGGGCCTGGCGCGCGGTGCGACCCTGCCCTGGTACGACCGCGACTATGCGCAACTGCCCTGGCCCGGCCCGACACCGCGTCCCGCCCGCGCCATCGACAAGGGCGAGGCCGAAAACACCACCTGTCCCTATTCCGGGGATCCGGTGACGCACCTGATGGAAAGCGAGGGGCGCATCTTTGGCTTCTGCAACGCCTTCTGCCGAGACAAGACGGTGAACGATCCGGACGCCTGGCCGAAATTCGTGGCGATGCGCGACGGCACCAACTGACCCTTTCGGCGGAAATTCTTAACCCCGCCCGCCACGCGTTAACCAGTTGCTAACCACGTCCGGGGCAGGCTAGCCCCGGTCTGACGTGGGGAGTTTCATGGTTGCGCGCGCCCATACGGTCGCTTTCGAGGGGGTCAATGCGCGCCCGGTCGAGGTGCAATGCGCCGTCACTCCGGGTCTTCCCGCCTTTTCCATCGTCGGCCTGCCGGACAAGGCCGTGTCAGAGGCGCGCGACCGTGTGCGCACGGCCCTGAGCGCGCTGGCCATCGCGCTGCCGTCGAAAAAGATCACCATAAACCTCGCCCCTGCCGACCTGCCCAAGGTCGGCTCTCACTTCGACTTGCCCATTGCCCTGGGGCTGCTGGCGGCGCTCGACATCCTGCCCCGGGACGCGGTGGCACAGACCGTCGCCCTGGGCGAACTGTCGCTGGACGGCGACCTGTTGCCGGTGGTCGGCGCCCTGCCCGCCGCGATGGCCGCCGCCGAGGAGGACCGCATCCTGCTCTGCCCCCGCGCCTCGGGGGCAGAGGCCGCCTGGGTCGATGCCTGCACGGTGATCGGCGCCGGGAACCTGCTGGAAATCGTGCGCCACTTTTCCGGCGACAACGTGCTTGAACCGGCCCGCCCGGGCGAGGTGACGACAGATCCGGCAACGCGCGACCTGCGCGATGTCAAGGGACAGGAACGGGCCAAGCGGGCGCTGGAAATCGCCGCCGCCGGGCGCCACCACCTGATGATGATCGGCCCGCCCGGCGCGGGAAAATCCATGCTCGCCGCCCGTATGCCCGGCATCCTGCCGCCCCTGACACCCGTCGAGGCGCTGGAAACCTCGATGATCCATTCCATCGCGGGCCTTCTGACCGATGGTGGCATCTCGCGCACGCGGCCCTTTTGCGAACCGCATCACACCGCCTCGATGGCGGCCCTGATCGGCGGCGGGCGCACCGCGCAGCCGGGGCAGGCCAGCCTGGCCCACAACGGCGTCCTGTTCATGGATGAATTCCCCGAGTTTCCGCGCAACGTGCTGGAAACCCTGCGCCAGCCCATCGAAACCGGCGAGGTCGTGGTGGCCCGCGCCAATGCCCATATCCGCTATCCCGCGCGTTTCCTGCTGGTCGCCGCCGCCAACCCCTGCAAATGTGGCTATCTCACCGATCCCGCACAGGCCTGTTCGCGCGCGCCCAACTGCGGCGAGGACTACCTGGGCCGCATCTCAGGCCCGCTGATGGACCGCTTCGACCTGCGGCTGGAGGTGCCGCCGGTCAGTTTCACGGACCTCGACCTGCCCGCCACGGGGGACAGTTCCGAAACCGTGGCCGCCCGCGTTGCCGCCGCCCGCGCCGTCCAGGCAAACCGGTTCGCCGATCACGACGCGCTGCGCACCAATGCCGACGCCGAGGGCCAGCGCCTCGAAGAGATCGCAACCCCCGACGACGAGGGGCGCGACCTTCTCACCCGCGCCGCCGACCGCTTTGGCCTGACCGCGCGCGGCTATCACCGCGTGCTGCGCGTCGCCCGCACCATCGCCGACCTCGACGAAAGCGCGACGGTCCGCCGCCCGCACGTGGCCGAGGCGCTCAGCTATCGGCTGCTGTCTGCGAAAGAGAATTGATCCAGCGCGCGATCCGCCGCAGCGTGGTCCGCGCCTCCGGCAGGATGTTCTGAAAGATGGGCCAGACATGCGGCAAGTCCCGCGCGATGTCCTCCTGCACCGTCACCCCCTGTTCGCGCAGCCGCGCCGCCATGCGCCGCGTGTCGTCCAGCAGGAATTCCCTGTCCCCCGCCGACAGCCAGACCGGCCCCGCGCCAGCGAAGGCGGCCCAGAGCGGGGAAACCCGCGGGTCGCGCCGATCCATGTTTTCCGGCAGATAGTGCATCGCCGTTTCATGCGTGCGGCTCGCCGGCAGGACCACGTCGCTCTGTGCATTGCGGGTCACGCTGTCGCCCGAAAACGTCATGTCCGTCAGCGGAGACAGCGCGAAACTCCCAAGAGGCTGCGGCAGACCCTGCCGCAGGATCTCGCCCAGCAGGGCCAGCGCCAGCCCGCCGCCGGCGCTGTCGCCGCCCAGCACGACCCCGGCGGGATGCGCCATGACCGCACGATAGGCCGTCAGCGCATCCTCCAGCGCGGCGGGAAAGGGATGGTCCGGCGCCAGCCGGTAATCCACCAGGCAGGCCGGGCACCGGGCTGCGCGCGACAACCACGCGACCATCGCCCGATGCGTGTCGGCAGAGCCCATGACGTAGGCACCACCGTGAAAGTAGAGGATCAAAGGCCCCGGCAGATCCTCGTTGACCAACAGCACCGGCACGCCGTCCAGCACGTCGCGCCGCTGGCGGGTGCCCCTGGGGGCAAAGAAGAAAAAGCGCGCCTTCCTTTCAAAGGAGGCGCGCAGCCGTGGCACCGATTTGCCCCGTTCCAGGTGCGGCCGCTCCGTCATCCGCAACCAGCGGTTCAGGATCGGCCGCATCAGGCTCATGCCAGCTTGGCCTCGATTGCCTGCCAGATTGTCTCGGCCACGTTGATGCTGTCGAACCGCTCCAGCTCCTGGATGCCCGTGGGCGAGGTCACGTTGATCTCCGTCAGCCAGTCGCCGATCACGTCGATCCCGACAAAGACCTGGCCCTTGTTGCGCAGCACAGGCCCGATCCGCGCGCAGATCTCGCGGTCACGATCGCTCAGCGCGATCTTCTCGGGGCGGCCGCCCACATGCATGTTCGAGCGCACCTCGCCCTTGGCGGGCACCCGGTTGATCGCACCCACCGCCTCGCCATCGACGAGGATCACCCGCTTGTCGCCCTTGGACACGGCGGGCAGGTATTTCTGCACGATCAGCGGCTCGCGCGAGAACCCGGTGAACATCTCGTAGAGCGAGCTGAGGTTGCCGTCCGCGGCGCCCAGCTTGAACACCCCGGCGCCGCCGTTGCCATACAGCGGCTTGACGATGACATCGCCGTGTTTCTCGCGGAAGGCGCGCAGCACCTCCAGGTCGCGGGCAATGGCGGTGGGCGGCGTCAGGTCGGGAAAGTTCAGGACCAGCAGCTTTTCCGGCGAATTGCGCACCCAGAAGGGATCATTGACCACCAGGACATCGTCCTTGAGCCGGTCCAGCAGGTGCGTGGTGGTGATGTAATGCATGTCAAAGGGCGGATCCTGGCGCAGCCAGATCACGTCCATGTCCGCCAGGTCGACCGCCACGCGGTCACCGAGGACGGCGGGTTTCTCCGCCACCCGCTGCACGGTCATCCAGTGCCCGCGCGCGGTGATCCGCCCCTCTTCGTAGGCGAGCTGGTCCGGCCCGTAGTAGAACAGTTCGTGCCCGCGCGCCTGCGCCTCTTCGGCCAGGCGGAACGTGCTGTCGGCGTTGATGTCGACCCCGGTGATCGGGTCCATCTGAAAGGCGATCTTCATCGGCGTCCCCTGCAATCTTCCCGCCATAGATGGCGCAGGACGGGGCCGGGTGCAATGCACCGCAGCCCTGCACGGGCGCAGGGCCAGCGCTCAGTAAAGCGCGTTTTCGATCACCCTGATCTCACCGTGACCGTTCACCAGCGCCACGTCGAAACGGATATCCGTGAGCGACCCGCGCGGCATGGTGCCAAGGAATTCCTCGCCCGCCCGCATCAGGCGACCGATCTGGCGTTGCGACAGACGTGCGACGGCGCGGTCGAAACTGCGGCTTTTCTTGACCTCGACGATGATGACGCCGTCGCCATCGCCCAGCACGAGGTCGATCTCACCAGATCGACCGCGCCACCGCCGCGCCAGCAGCGGATAGCCCCGGCGGGCATAGTCCGCGGCCACGCCATCCTCTGCCGCAAGGCCCGCGTGATAGCCGCACCGCCCGGTGTCGGCCCGCCCCGCCACACCCGCGAAATCAAGCGCCATCGCTTTCCCCTTTTGCCGAGAGGCGCATGGCCAGTTGATAGACCGGGCGCCGTTTCACCCCGAACCGCGCCGACACGAAATCCGCAGCATCGCGGACCGACATCGTTTCCAGCGCCTTGTTCACCTCCTGTTCTAGATCGATTTCCTTAACGGATCCTGAATCCCCTTTGCCGATCAGAACCACCACCTCGCCCTTTGCCGGGGTCTCGCGGTAGTGATCGGCCAGCTCTGACAGGGGTCCGCGCCGGACCTCCTCGAATTTCTTGGTCAGTTCCCGGCAGACCGCCGCCTCGCGGTCTCCCAGCACATCCTGCGCGGCCAGCAGCATCTCCGGCAGGCGCCGGGGCGATTCGTAGAACACCAGCGTCGCCGGCACGCCCGACAGGTCGCGCAGCGCCGATTTGCGCGGCCCGCCGGCGTTGGGCAGGAAACCGGCGAACAGGAACCTGTCCGTGGGCAATCCGGCCAGCGTCAGTGCCGTGACCACCGCGCTGGCCCCCGGTGCGCTGGTGACCGCGAACCCCGCTTCGGCGGCGGCGCGCGCCAGGTCGAACCCGGGGTCCGAGATCATCGGCGTCCCCGCCTCCGACGCGTAAAGCACCGATTTTCCCGCCGCCAGCTCTGCCAGCAGGCGCGGACGCGCCCGCGCGCCGTTGTGATCGTGGTAGGCCACCAGCGGGCGATCCCCCAGCGCCACGCCATGCAGTTCCATCAGCCGCCGCAGGCTGCGCGTGTCCTCTGCCGCCAGGACGTCCGCCGTGGCCAGCATGTCCAGCGCGCGCAGGGTGATGTCGCGCGCATTGCCGATGGGTGTGGCCACAAGGTACAGTCCCGGCGTCAATCCGCCGCCCTGTCCGGCGCTTTCCGGATTCGTCACTGGTCCCCCCTTTCGCCCTTCTCTATGATCGTCGCCAAATCGCTCAGCGCGCCGCCCGTGCCGCGCATGTCGCGCAAGAAACGAGGGAGTCCACCGTCCATGTTCGCCATTTTTTCCAATTTCCGCAAGGCGCTGCGCCCGCTGGCCGGTCTGGCCGCCGCGGCCGCGCTTGCCGCCTGTGACCCCTCTGCGCTGACCAATATCGGCGGAGGCGGCGACGGTCCACGCATCAATACCGGCAAACCGATCCCCGTGGCGCTCCTGGTGCCGCAGTCCGACCAGGGCGCCGCGCCGATCGCCACCTCGCTGGAAAATGCCGCCCGGCTGGCGATGGCCGACCTGGGCGAGGGTGTGACCATCGACCTGCGCGTCTACGACACCGCCGGCCAGGCCCCCGCCGCCGCGGCCGCCGCGCAAAAGGCCGTCGACGAGGGCGCCAAGATCATCCTGGGCCCGCTGCGTGCCGACGCGGTGAACGCCGCCGGTCTCGCCGTCGCCGACGAAGGCGTGAACGTCCTGGGCTTTTCCAACAATCCCACCATCGCCGGCGGCAACGTCTTCATCCTGGGCGCGACCTTTGACAACACCGCCCGCCGGATGATGGCCCATGCCCGCCGCAACGGCAAATCCAACATGGTGGTGATCTACTCCGAGGACGTGGCCGGACAGCTGGGCAAGCTGGCAATCGAGAAGGCGGCCGTGGAATACGGCGTCAACATCGTCGGAACCCAGGGCTACCAGCTCTCGATCGAGGGCGTCTCGGCCGCCGCCAGCGCCGCGGGCCGCGTGGTGTCCTCGGGCGCCGCCGACAGCATCTTTATCACCACCGCCGCCAGCAACGAGGCCATGCCGATCCTGCTGGACCGCCTGCCCGGATCCGGGGTGGACCCCGCGAAGGTGCAATACATCGGCCTGACCCGCTGGGACGTGCGCCCCGATCTCTTTGGCTTGCCGGCCTCTGACGGGGCCTGGTTCGCGGTGCCGAACGTGGCCCGGCTGGAAAGCTTCTCTGGCCGCTACAACAGCACCTACGGCACCGCGCCGCATCCGCTGGCCGGCCTGGCCTACGACGGGATTTCCGCCATCGGCACACTGGCCGCGCAGGGCCGCAACGATGCGCTGTCGGCCACGGCGCTCACCTCGACTGGCTTTACCGGCACGGGCGGTGTATTCCGCCTGATGAGCAATGGTGCCAACCAGCGCGCGCTGGCCGTCGCCACGGTAAAAGACAAACAGATGGTGATCCTTGACCCTGCCCCCAGCAGCCTCCCAGGCGGCGGCCTCTGAGACCGAGACGCTTCCCGACAACCTGATCGCGCCCGCCGCCGAGATCTTTGATCTGCCGGCGGTGCGCGGCACGCTTTTCGCCGGGATGCCCAAGGGCGCGCCGGAAACGGACGTGCGCAAGCACACGGTCAAGACATTGCGCGCGGCCTTCGACGCGGGCCGCGTCAAGGTGGCAGAAGCCTTTGCCGCCGAACCCTTCGGCTCGCGCCGCACCACGCGGTCCTATACCTGGATCACCGACTGCATCGTGCATCTGGCCTTCGAGGTCGCAACCGAGGTGCTTCACCGCCTGCCCAACCCGACGGAATCCGAACGCCTGTCGGTGCTGTCGGTCGGCGGCTACGGACGCGGGGAAATGGCGCCCTTCTCGGACGTCGATCTGCTGTTCCTGACCCCCTACAAGATCACCCCCTGGGCCGAGAGCGTCATTGAATCGATGCTCTACATCCTCTGGGACCTACGGCTGAAGGTCGGCCACAGCTCGCGCACCGTGCGCGACTGCCTGCGGCTGGGGGCCGAGGATTTCACCATCCGGACCGCCATGCTGGAAAGCCGGTTCCTGACCGGCGACGCCGGCCTGGCCGAGGACCTGGACCGCACCCTGTGGAACGACCTGTTCAACGCCACCGCCCGCGAATTCGTCGAGGCGAAACTGGCCGAACGCGACGCCCGCCACGACAAGCAGGGCCAGCGCTACATGGTCGAACCCAACGTCAAGGAGGGCAAGGGCGGGCTGCGCGACCTGCAGTCGATGTTCTGGATGATCAAATACGTCCACCACACCGACGATGTCTCGCAACTGGTGACCACCGGCGTCTTCCGGCCCGAGGAATACGAAACCTTCGTCCAGGCAGAGCGTTTTCTCTGGGCGGTACGCTGTCACCTGCACCTGGCCGCCGGACGCGCCAACGAATTGCTGAGCTTCGACATGCAGGTCGAAGTGGCCAGCCGCTTGGGCTACAATGATCGCGGCGGACGCCGCGCCGTGGAATGGTTCATGCAGGACTATTTCCGCCATGCCACCTCGGTGGGTGACCTGACGCGCATCCTGCTGACCTCGCTCGAGGCCGATCACACCAAGGGCGCGCCGCTGATCCAGCGCCTGTTCCACCGTCCGCCCCAGGTCAAGGACGGGTACAAGGTCGTACACAACCGGCTGGCCATCACCGATGACGCGGCCTTTCTGTCCGACAAGCTGAACCTGCTCAGGGTCTTCGAGGAAGGGCTGCGCACCGGCCTGCTGATCCACCCGGACGCCATGCGGCTGGTCAAGGCCAACCTGCACCTGATCGACAATGCCTTCCGCGAGGATGACGAGGCCCGGACCCTGTTCCTGGACCTGCTGCTGAAACACGGCAATCCCGAACGCGCCCTGCGCCGGATGAACGAACTGGGGGTGCTGTCTGCCTTCATCCCCGAATTCGCACCCATCGTGGCGATGATGCAGTTCAACATGTACCACCACTACACGGTGGACGAACACATCATCCAGTGCATCTGGAACCTGTCCGAGATCGAGCACGGCAACCTGACCGAGGAACTGCCCGTCGCCTCGACCATCCTCAAGGAAGGCATCAATCGCCGCGTGCTTTACGTCGCGCTCTTGCTGCATGACATCGGCAAGGGACGGAACGAGGATCACTCGATCCTGGGCGCCCGCATCGCGCGCACCGTCGCGCCGCGCCTGGGCCTGTCGAAATCCGAAAGCGCTACCGTCGAATGGCTGGTCCGCTATCACCTGCTGATGTCGGACATGGCCCAGAAACGCGACATCGCCGACCCGCGCACCGTGCGCGGCTTTGCCAAGGCGGTGCAAACGCGCGAGCGGCTGGACCTGCTCTGCGTGCTGACGGTCTGCGACATCCGCGGCGTCGGCCCGGACACCTGGAACAACTGGAAGGCCGCGCTGATCCGCGCGCTGTATCGCCAGACACGCCGCGCGCTCGAAGGCGGGATGGAGGCGCTCAACCGCGAGAACCGCGGCACCGAGGCGCGCGAGAACCTGCGCGAGGCGCTGTCGGACTGGGACACGCTGGCGCTGGCTGCGGAAACCAGCCGCCACTACGACCCCTACTGGCAGGGTCTGCATGTCACCGCCCATGTGGTCTTTGCCCGGCTGCTGCGCGACCTCAAGGACAACGAGATCGCCATCGACATCCACCCCGACGAGGACCGCGACGCCACCCGCGCCTGTTTCGCGCTGCAGGATCACCCCGGCATCTTCTCTCGCCTGACCGGCGCACTGGCGCTCTCCGGGGCCAATGTCGTGGATGCGCGCACCTTCACCACCAAGGACGGCTACGCCACCGCCGCCTTCTGGATCCAGGATGCCGAGGGGTCGCCCTACGAGGACACCCGCATCCCGCGCCTGCGTGACACCATCCGCAAGACCCTGATGGGAGAGGTCGTCGCCCGCGAGGCGATGAAGCCCAAGGACAAGCTCAAGAAGCGCGAGAAGGCCTTCAAGGTTCCGACCCACATCACCTTCGACAACGACGGGTCCGAGATCTTCACCATCATCGAGGTCGACACCAGAGACCGCCCGGGCCTGCTGTTCGACCTGGCCCGCACGCTGGCGGGGCTGAACATCTATGTCGCCTCCGCCGTGATCGCGACCTATGGCGAACAGGTGGTCGACACCTTCTACGTCAAGGACATGTTCGGGCTGAAACTGCACTCGAAGGTCAAGCGCGACCAGATCGAGAAAAAGCTGCGCTCGGCCATCGAGGAAGGCGCCGAGCGCGCGCGCGGCTAACGGCCCGCGTTCCAGATCGCCCGCAGGCTTGCGCCCTGCGGGCTTTCGGGGGCGACGTCCACGAATGCCATCGCCTCGTCCCGAGTGCGAAAGACCCCGGTTTCCCAGGGGCTGAGGCCGTCGGTGATCGACTGGTACATCCGCGACATGCCATAGACCACGTCGCCCGGCGCATATACCGAGGTGCGCGAGGCATGATCGCGCTCCGCGTAATAGCCCTTCAGCCGGTAGGCCAGCCGCTGCATATCCGCGAAATAGGCGTCGTGCAGCGTACAGTCTGCCATGTCCACCAGAGCGTGCTGATGCCGGTCGTAAAGCGGATGCGCCGCATATTCGAGAAAGGACTCGATATGCTCTTCGGTCCCGACCTCTCCGCGGAAATGCACGAGTACCAGGTTGAACCCGGGCAGGACCTCGAAAGTGACTGGCACGCGAACACGACCTTTTGGGGTGACTTCAGGGGCAACCAGCGACATCACCCGTCACGAGATATTGGGCAGCACCGGATCATCACTCCGGTTGATTAATCCTGCCGGAACTCTACCCGATAAATCAACCCGCTTCCCCTTGGCTTTTTTCACCGATGACCGGACCCGATGTCTCGAAAGGGTCCGGGGTTGACTTGCGATGCCGCATCAATTGGGCTGTGGCCCCATTGACCAAGGTGAATTGAAAAGGAGGCTTTGCATGACAGGGGGTCCGCACGACAAAGCGGCACAGGGCTATCACAGCGGCCGCCCGACCGTCGGCGCCGCAATAGCCATCGCGCTGATGCGGACGCTGCTCTGATCCACGCCCCTTCCGCCCTTCGGCCCTTTCGGCTAAGCGAGGGACCAGAGCAGCAAGCGAGCACGCCCATGAAACCCATCCGCCTTGTCGCCGGTGTCATGACCGTCGGCTTCTGGACTCTGATGAGCCGGGTTCTGGGTGTCGTCCGCGAGGTCATGATCCTCGCCCTGATCGGCCCCGGCCCGGTGATGGATGCCTTTGTCGCGGCCTTTCGCCTGCCCAACCTCTTTCGCCGCTTCTTTGCCGAGGGTGCCTTCAACGCCGCCTTCGTGCCGCTGTTTTCCAAGAAATACGAAGGCGAGGAAGACCCGCTGATCTTCGCCCGCGACGCGCTCAACGGGCTGGCCACGGTGCTGCTGGCGCTGACCGCGCTGGCGATGATCTTCATGCCGGCGCTGGTCTGGGCCACCGCGGGCGGCTTTGCCGGGGATGCGCGCTTTGACCTGACCGTGGGCTTCGGGCGGGTGGTCTTTCCCTATATCCTGCTGATCTCGCTGGCGGCACTGTTCTCCGGCGCGCTGAATGCGACCGGCCATTTCGCCGCTGCCGCCGCCGCGCCCGTGCTGCTGAACATCCTTGTCTGCCTGGCGATGGGGATGGGGGCGGCGCTTGGCGGGGACGTGGTGCAATACCTGATCTGGGCGGTGCCCGTGGCGGGTGTGGCGCAGCTGGCGCTGGTCTGGGTGGCCGCCGACCGCGCGGGCGTGCGCATCCGTCCCGGGCGCCCGCGCCTGACACCGGACATGAAGCGGCTCGTGGTGATCGCGGTGCCTGCCGCGCTGGCAGGCGGGGTGATGCAGATCAACCTGCTGGTGGGCCAGCAGGTCGCCAGCCATTTCGACAAGGCGGTGGGCTGGCTCTATGCCGCCGACCGGCTGTACCAGTTGCCGCTGGGCGTGGTGGGCATCGCCGTGGGCATCGTGTTGCTGCCCGACCTGTCGCGCCGCCTGAAAGCGCAGGACGACAGCGGCGCGCGCAACGCCTTTTCCCGCGCGGGCGAACTGAGCCTTGCGCTGACCGTGCCCGCCGCCGTGGCGCTGGTGGCGATACCGCTGCCGATGGTTTCGGTCCTCTTCGAACGTGGCGCCACCACGGCCAATGACAGCGCCGCCATCGCCGTGGCGGTGGCGATCTACGGCCTCGGCCTGCCCGCCTTCGTGCTGCAGAAGGTGCTGCAACCGCTCTACTTCGCGCGCGAGGACACGCGCAGCCCGTTCCGTTTCGCGGTCTGGGCTATGGTGATCAACGCAGCCGTGGCCATCGGGCTGGCGCCGGTGATCGGCTGGCTTGCCCCCGCCATCGCCACCACGCTGGCGGGCTGGGTCATGGTCTGGCAACTGGCGCGTGGCGCCAAGGCGATGGGCGAGGTGGCGCATTTCGATGACCGTTTCCGCCAGAGGCTCTGGCGCATCGTGGCGGCCTCGCTGGTCATGGGCGCGGTGCTCTGGGGGCTGAACATCGTCCTGACCCCCTGGCTGGCCCTGCCCTACCTGCGGCTGGCCGTGCTTGCCGGGCTGATCGGCATGGGCATCCTCACCTACGGCGTCGCCGGGCAGGCCCTTGGCGCCTTCCGCCTGGCCGAGATCAAGGCGATGTTCAAACGGTCCCGCGCATGACAGTGCGCGCGCTGCTCTCTGCCGACGAGACGGCCGCCGCGCTCGAAACCCTTGCCGCCAGCACCCGGTCAGAGCTGCTGCTCTGCCTGCCGCGCCTTGCACCCGACAGGCCGCTGGTCCTGCCGGAGTTGCGCGAACGCGGGCTCGAGACCTGGGGCGACCTGCTGGCGCTCTTGTCCCGGCGCGGTCTGTCGCTGCGCATCCTTGTACCCGATCCCGATCCCCTGCTGGCCGTGCAGGCCCACCGCGCCGCCTGGCGCCGGGTCTCGGGCCTTGCCGATGTCCTGCAGGGCAGCGCGCAACTGGTTTGTGCCCCGCATGGACATGTGGCGCACGGCCTGCGCGGTGCCCTGTTGCGCCGCCGCCTTGGCCCCGCACTGACCGCACTCCGGGCCGAGGACCCTGCGCGCCTGACCCCGGTCCAGCGCGCCCTTGTCCAGGACGGGGCCAACCCCCGCCCCGCCGGTATCCATCAGGGGTTTGCCTTGGCCGATGGCGCCAATGCCGTGATCGGCGGGCCGGAGCTCGGGACAGATGCCGCCTCTGTCATAGGCCTGCAGATCGCGGACGATGATTTCTGCGGCGCCCTGCGGGGCCATTTCGCCGATTGCTGGGCCGATGCGCTCAAGACCGGCGCCAGCCTCGCCGCCCCGGCCAGCGCGCTGGACAGCCCCTCCCGCCCGCAAAGCCGCGATGACCTGCGCCTGCTGCGGACCCTGTCGCGCCCCGCGCGCGGGTTTGCCCCCCGCACGCTTGCCAACGACGCCGAACCGGCCCTGATCCGTCTGTTCAGCCATGCCCAGCGGCGCATCCTGATCCGCACCGGCGCTCTTTGCCACGACGGCCTGACACAGGCGCTGGAACAGGCCGCGCGGCCCCCGGAACTGCACTTGATCCTGCTGCTGCCCCCCGAGACGCAGGGCACATGGGACGATGTCCGCGCCGCCGCCCTTCAGGGCGCCGCGCTGACCCGCCTGCGACATGCCTATGGCGACCGCCTCGCGCTGGTTGCCGATCCGCAGGCCGAGGGCGTGCTGTGCCTGGTGGACGGCGCCACCGTCATCGGCTCACAGACGCTGACCCGCCGCGCCTGCCGCTGGAACAGCGAGGCGGCGGCCCTGGTCCGCGACGAGAGCCTGACAAGGTCCCTGCTGGCCCACCTGGGCGCCGGCCTGTCCGGGGACCCGGACCGCGCCGCCACCTGGGCCGCACGTGGCCCGGCCCTGCGCGTCTCCACAGGCACCCCCGGTCGCAGCCTGCTGCCCGACGACCTGTTCTGAACCACGCCTAGCGGCGCCGGATACGCTCCAGCACCCGCGCCACGCCGCCGGGTGCCAGCACGACGGTCAGAGCGAACCCGGTGGCAAAGCCCACCACGTCGGCAATCCAGTCGCTGCCGCCCCCGAACAACATGCCAAAGACCAGTTGCACCGCCAGCAGCATCCCGATCAGGGCAAAGGCCCGCACCTGCGGCGCGCCCTCTTTCCCCAGCCGCACCCAGAGCAGGAAGGTGAACCCGCCGATCAGCCCGTAGACACCGGGAAAGGCGCCCACCAGCCAGGGATCGTCGCTGAACAGGCCAAAGCCCACCGCCCCGACGATCCCGGACACAAAGAACACCGCGACGAAGACCAGAGAGCCGACGGATTCCGCCACGATCTTGCCCATCGCCAGCAGGATCACCATGCTGAACAGCCCGTGGCTGAAACTGGGATGCAGGAACAGGTAGGCCACCAGCCGCAACAGGTGCTCGGGCGGGTATTGTCCCGTCTCCAGCATCCAGTCGAAAGCCCGCCCCGAAAAAGCATAGGTCTCGATCGCCGAGGTCCGCCAGCCGACTGCACCGGGGCCGCCGACGATGCCCTGTCCGCCCAGCCAAAGGGTCAGTTCGATCCCCGCCAGCACAAGGAACAGCGCCGCCACCACCGGCGGCAGCGGGTTGACCGGGGCCTCGTTATGCGGGTGCGTCATGGGGACCTCTTTCTTGACGGTGTCCGGCGGCATGGGTAAGCCAGCCGCGCAGGAATTTCCACAGGGGAACATCAATGTCCGAGTCTCAGCCCAATGCCGCCTTCACGCCGCGCGTCTTTTCGGGCATCCAGCCTTCGGGCAACCTGCACCTGGGCAACTACCTGGGCGCACTGAAACGCTTTGCGGACAGCCAGACGGCGGGGATCCAGTCCATCTTCTGCATGGTCGACATGCATGCGATCACCGTCTGGCAGGACCCCGAGGCACTGCGCCGCCAGACACGCGAGCTGACCGCGGGCTTCATCGCCTCCGGCGTCGATCCGGAAAAGTCGATCCTCTTCAACCAGAGCCAGGTCGCGGCCCACGCCGAACTGGCCTGGATCTTCAACTGCGTCGCCCGCATGGGCTGGATGAAACGCATGACCCAGTGGAAGGACAAGGCCGGCAAGAACCAGGAGAACGCCTCCCTGGGCCTGTTCGCCTATCCCGCGCTGATGGCGGCGGACATCCTTGTCTACCACGCCACCCATGTGCCGGTGGGCGAGGACCAGAAACAGCACCTGGAACTGACCCGCGACATCGCCATCAAGTTCAACAATGATTTCGGCGTCGATTTCTTCCCGATCACCGAGCCGGTGATCGAAGGCACCGCCACCCGGGTCATGAGCCTGCGCGACGGCACCAAGAAGATGTCCAAGTCCGATCCTTCGGACATGAGCCGCATCAACCTGACCGACGATGCCGATGCCATCGCGCAGAAGATCCGCAAGGCCCGGACCGACCCCGAGCCGCTGCCTGAAAGCGTCGAGGGGCTGGCAGAGCGTCCCGAGGCGCGCAACCTGGTCAACATCTACGCGGCAATCGCCGATCTCTCGGTCGAGCAGGTGATCGCGGAACATGGCGGCCAGCAGTTCGGCACCTTCAAGCCCGCGCTGGCGGACCTGGCGGTGGCCAAGCTGGAACCGATCTCCTCCGAGATGAAGCGCCTGACCGCCGACCCCGCACAGATCGACACGATCCTGCGGAACGGCTCCGAACGCGCCCGCGAGATCGCCGCGCCGATCATGGAGAAGACCTACGAGATCGTGGGCATGGTCCGCTAAGGGCCGATTTCGAAACCGCCTGTCCCGGGCCTGACCCGGGACCTCGTGCCTCCTATATCGGGTGGCTGACGGCCAGACAGCAGGATCCCGCGACGCGAAGGTTAACGGGACCTTGCCGGTTTGTACAAAATGCCGATTTCGCCGTACGTTTTGTACAAAACGTACAAATCTCGCGGTGGCTCAGCCTGCTGCGTCGCCCTCCGGATCGGCGCTGCGGACCCAGTCCCGCGCCGCCTCCAGTTCCGCCATGCCGAAGGTCCGGATCTTCGTCGAAATCAGTGCGCCAGCGGCCTTCACCACCGGGCTGATCCAGCCCATGTCCGACACGACGGCGACATGGGTGATGTAGCGGATATTGCGGATATCGAATTTCAGCCCCGGGATCAGGATCGACGGATCGAAGGTCGGGAAATGTTCGACCACCTCGATCATCCGCACAGTCCCGTTACGGTCGATGAAGTCCTGCAGCCTGTCCACCAGCGGCGCATAATCCGCGTGGCTGATGTGGCCCGTGATGTGGAATTCGACCACCTTGGTGGCGTCATCCTCTTGGTATTCTATCGTCATGGCGCTCCCCTCCGGGGATCAGGATGCGCCCGGATGCCCCATCTCGCAAGGGCGCAGATCCGCCAAGCGGATCATGGCCAATTCTTGCCAAAAGGCGAAGCCAACATCGCAAGAAATTGATTTCTCATGCACTTCTGCCTTGCCCGCGTCAGGGCAGCCTATTGCGTCCCCCGCCCGGCCGCGATCCGGGCCGCCAGCCGCAGGGCGTGGCTCGGGTCTGTCGCGGCCACCGGCAGAACCGGGTCATAGGCCGCGCGGATCACCTGCGCCAGATCCGGCCGCAGGATCACCCGCCCGCCCTCGACCTGCGCCAGCGGAGAGCGGTCGGCAAAGGCCCTGTCGGACCACAGGAGGATGGTCTGCACCACCTGGCTCAGCGCCAGCGTCTCTGCCGGAACCTTGGTCAGTTCGCCGTCCATCCGCAGGAAGACGAAACAGGCCTTGATCCCGCCATCGGCATCGAACCGGAACACCCGGTACTGGTTCGCCTCTGCGCCCTGCAGGCGGTCGACCAGCGGACCCAGCCCCTCGATCAGGCGGTCGAGATCCGGCACCTCCAGCAATTCCGCCCAGTCGCGGAAGAAGAAGACCATGACATTGGCCCCAAGCTCGGGGTCGGTTTCCGCCATCTTGTGCCCGGCCAGCGTGCAGACCGCCTCGAAGGCGCCCTTGACCACCTGCAGGGTCGCCTCTTCGACACCAAAGACGATCGGCGCCAGCGGGCGCCCCCAGCGTGCGCAAAGATAGCTGCCGTCCGACCGCGTAAAGAGCGTGGCGATCTCTTCGGGGGTCATGTCCTGGGTCATGCCGGCTGTCCTTTTCACGTCGTGGAATAGCGCTTTGCCGCGACCTGCCCGAAAACGACCCGAAAGGCAAACTGCCCCTGCAAGGTCGGGTTTACCCGACCGGCCCGCGGCTTGGCCGTCCGGCGTCCGCTCCCCATGTCATATTGGAACGCAGAGGAGAGACCCCATGCACAGCCGACGCACCATGCTCAGCCTGGTGAGCGCCTTCGTCTTTGCCGCCGCCACCCCCGCACTTGCCATTTGCAACAGCAATGACGCGGGTCGCATAGCCCTGGCGGCAGGCGACCGGACCGAGGTCGTCGCCCTTGCCGATGCCAGCCCCTCTTTCACGCAAAGCGGCCAGCCCACGATCAACCTGTCGCTCTGCGCCGACAGCGCGCCAGTCCTTGCCAGCATGACCAAGGAGGCCGTCGGCCAGCAGATCGCACTGACACTGGACGGTGAGCCTGTCTGGAACGCGGTGGTGGCGCAACCGATCCTAGGCGGGGCCTTGCAGGTCACCGGCGGCTTTACCGCAGACGAGGTCCGGGAGCTGGCCACCCGCCTGCGCGAGGCTGCGGGGCTGACGGACTGACGTCAGCCCTCGAAAAGGTCGCTTTGTCCCGGTGGCACCGGGGCAGCGAGTCCAAGGTGTTTCCAGGCCTTCTGCGCCAGCATCCGCCCGCGCGGCGTGCGGCTGATGAGACCCTGTTGCAGGAGGTAGGGTTCCACGACCTCCTCCAACGCGTCACGGCTTTCCGACAGTGCCGCCGAGAGTGTCTCGATCCCCACGGGACCGCCGCCGTAATTCTCGGCCATCAGCATCAGGTAACGTCTGTCGGCCCCGTCCAGCCCCAGGCTGTCGACCCCCAGCCGGGTCAGCGCATTGTCGGCCAGGGCGCGACTGACCACGCCACCGCCTTCGACCACGGCGAAATCCACCACGCGACGGAGCAGCCGTCCGGCGATCCGGGGCGTGCCGCGTGACCGGCGCGCGATCTCCAGCGCGCCGTCGCCCTCCATCCGCACGCCCAGCTTGGACGCATTGCCCGCGACGATGGTTTCAAGCTCGGGGATGGTGTAGAAATTCAGCCGCGTCGGGATGCCGAAACGGTCGCGCAGGGGCGTGGTAAGCAGGCCCAGCCGCGTGGTTGCACCGACAAGCGTGAAGGGTTGCAACTCGATCCTCACCGTGCGCGCCGCCGGTCCCTCGCCGATCACGAGGTCCAGCTCGTAGTCTTCCATCGCCGGGTACAGAACTTCCTCGACGGCGGCATTCATCCTGTGAATCTCGTCGATGAACAGTACGTCGTTGCGTTCGAGGTTGGTCAGGATCGCCGCAAGATCGCCTGCTTTGGCCAGAACCGGACCCGAAGTCATGCGAAAGCCGACCCCAAGTTCCCGCGCCATGATCTGCGCCAGCGTCGTCTTGCCCAGGCCCGGGGGGCCGTGGAACAGCGTGTGGTCCATTGCCTCGCCGCGCGAGCGCGCGCTCTGGATGAAGACACGCAGGTTCGCCCGCGCCTCGGCCTGGCCTATGAAATCCTCCAGCATCTGAGGACGCAACGCGCGGTCGCGGTCCTCCGGCAGGGGATCGGGGCGCAGGGTGGGGTCAGGATCGCTCATGTCCATCCCTTACCCCTTCGGCGCCAATAGCTTCAACGCCGCGCGGATCAGGGCGGCAGTGTCGGCCTCCGGCTCGGCGCCCGCGGCCTCGGCCACGGCACCGGCGGCCTCGGAGGGGCCGTAGCCCAGGTTGCCGAGCGCAGAAAGCGCCTCGGCCTGCGCGCTGGACCGGCGCGGCGGCGCCTTGCGGGGGGCATCGGGAGCAGGCGACGTCTCGATCACCTCGGCGGAGGCAGCCTGCGGGTCGTCCCCGAGGGGGTCGCTGACGCCCATTGCCATGATGGCGGGTGCCTTGTCCTTCAGCTCGTTCACGACGCGCTGCGCGGTCTTGGGGCCGATCCCCTTGGCCGCCTTGATCGCCGTCCAGTCGCCCAGCGCCAGCGCGCGGCTGACCCCGTCTGGACCAAGCGTGCCCAGGATCGCCAACGCCGCCTTGGCGCCCACGCCCTGCACCGACAGCAGCAGGCGGAACCATTCCTTTTCCACCAGCGTCGGAAAGCCGAACAGTTGTAGCAGGTCCTCACGCACCAGCAGATCGGTATACAGCGCCGCGGCTTCGCCGGCGCCGGGCAGACCCACGCGCACCCGGTCGCTGCAATAGACGACGTAGCCGACGCCCTGCACGTCGATCAGCACATGATCCTCGCCGTGGTAGACGATCCGCCCCGCGATACGCCCGATCATGCCCGCACCTTCATGCGCCGGGCGCCCATGTGATGCGCGTGGCAGATCGCCACCGCCAGCGCGTCCGCCGCGTCCGGCCCGGCGGGCTTCGCGCCGGGCAGTTGCAGGCTGACCATGTGCTCGACCTGGTGTTTCTCGGCATGGCCGACGCCAACGACCGTCTTCTTGACCGAGTTCGGCGCGTATTCCCCGATCGGCAATCCGAACTGCGCCGGGACCAGCAGGGCGATCGCCCGCGCCTGGCCCAGCTTCAGCGTGCCCGCCCCGTCGCGGTTGACGAAGGTATGTTCCACGGCCGCCTCGTCGGGCATCATCCGGTTGAACACATCTGTGAGCAATTCGTGCAATGCGAGCAGTCGTTCGGCCAGCTCCTTGCCGCCGGGCTTGCACAACCCGTTTGCGACGTGCCTGAGTCGGCTGCCCTCGACCTCGATCACACCCCATCCAAGGGTCCGAAGCCCCGGATCAATGCCCAATATCCGCATGGATGCCCGCCCGTGTTGTTTTTCAGACACGGCTAGCACGAAAGGCGAACAAAAGCCAAGGTTAATGCGGCGAGGGCCGTTTGCGACACCGATTGTCCCAGCCCCGACACATGACATTTGTTTCCGGCACGGTACCGCCGGAAAACGACGCTGGGTAGAGCGGATTTTTGCTTGTTTATCAGAAGGGTTAACCGCGATTTCCGTCATGCAGAAATCGCATGTGACCCATGCAGAAAATGCGCCTTGTTGCAGCAGATTGCCCAAACTATGTGCGGTTTCAGAACGAATACACCCCCCATCCAAAAGGAGACCAGCGATGGCCGCATTCGACACTTCCCGCCCCTTCGCCGCGTCGGGCTCCGCCGCCCAGATCGGTAACATCTTCACCTCCGCATTCGGCGCAACCCGCCCCTACCATGCATCGGAAACCGCAGCCCGAATCGGCAGCATCTTCGCCGCTGTCTTCGGTGCGGTCGCCGCATGGAACGACGCACGCATGACCCGCAACAGCCTGTCGGCCCTGACCGACCGCGAGCTGGAAGACATCGGCCTGCACCGCGGCGACATCGACAGCGTTGCACGTCGTTACTGAGGACAGTTCGCGCAGCCGGTCGACCAGGATGCTCGACCGGCTGCGCATCGCCACTCACGGCAAAGGCAAAACCCGCGCTTCATCGGAAGCGCGGGTTTTTTCTTGTCTCGTGATGTGAGGGGAGCCTCACCCCATGACCGGCGTCAGGAAGTCGGCCAGCATGCGGGTTGCCGGATCGACCTGCAGGATCCACGCCCCGGCCTTTTCGTAGAAAACGCCCTGTGACAGGCGTTCGACGTGTCCGGTGTAAATCCCGTCTCCCAGCCATGCCAGGGCGACCATCTTGAACAGCATCACCGCCACCGCAAGACGCAAGACCAGGTGCAGGCCGAAACCGCTCATCCTGCTCTGGGGGACCTGTTCGATCACGCCGTTGCGGTTCATCCGGGTCACATACCCTTGTGACATCCGGATGTGCTTGCGCCGCAGCGCTTGTTCACGCTTGTGAAAACTTCTCTGAGCGTCGTCCATGACAGCCTCATTTCAACCGGCCCCCACCGGATGAGGCAATTTTTAGCCAAACTTTATGGCAAGATTGGGGCAATTGGATTTAATTTTGCCTCGATTGCCCCGGTTAACCCTTTATTTACTGGTTTCTCCGGAGCGTCAGCGTCACCCACTCGCCGATCACATCGCGGCGTAATTGCGGCATCCTGTGGGCAGTGTAGACCTCGACCACCTCATCGGCCTGCCAAGTCAGAATACCCGAAAGGATAGCATAACCCCCTGGGGCAAGATGTTTTTCCATGTCGGGCGCCAGGTCGATCAGCGGTTGCTTCAGGATGTTTGCAAAGACCAGGTCATAGGGTGCGCGAGCGTGCAGTTCGGGGTTGTCAAAGCCGGCGGCCTCGACACAGATGACCTTGTCGCCAAGGTCATTGGCGCGCACGTTGGCCTCGGCCACCTCGACGGCGACCTCGTCGATGTCCGAAGCGATCACGGGATCGGGCCAGATTCGCGCCGCCCCCATCGCCAAAACGGCCGTGCCACAGCCGATGTCGGCCACGTTGCGGCCCTGAAAGCCCTCCGAGGCCAGCCGGTCCAACGCCTCGAGGCAGCCCTGAGTGGTGCCGTGGTGGCCCGTGCCAAAGGCCATCGCCGCCTCGATCAGCAGCGGTTCCGAGCCTTCGGGGATCTTGTCGGCATCATGGCTGCCGTAGACGAAAAAGCGCCCGGCCTCGACCGGTGTCAGTTCGCGCCGGACCTTGTCGACCCAGTCGGTGTCCGGCACCTCGGAGACGACAAAGCTCTTGGCGTCATAGGCGGCGGCCAGCAGTGCCAGTTCGATCTCGTTCGGCGCCTCGGTGAAGTATCCCCCGATCTCCCAGGTGCCAGAACCGTCCTCGATCTCGAAGACGCCGATACCCGTGGGCTCGGGATCGAGTTCCTCGAGTGCAAGGCCCAGGGCCTCGGCTTTGTCCTTGTCGGCAAGCTTGGTGAAGGCGGTCCAGGTCTTGGGCATGTGGGTGATCCATTGATGGAAAAAAGCGCATTCGCTGTGGCACGAAAGCCCGACCGCCGCAAGTCGCACTGCGTTTGACGTGATTCCGTCACGCAGCCGTGCTAGAGGCATTTGACCCTAGGCCAAGACATCATGCCCGCCGCATTCCTCGTCCTGTTCTACCTTGCCCTGACCTGCGCACCGCTGGCGCTTGCCGCGCTCCAGGGACACCCCCCGCGCCCCTTGCGTGACGAACTGGCCTCCGGCGTGGCCCTGGCCGGGCTGGCGATCCTGCTGGTGGAATTTGCCCTATCCGGGCGGTTTCGCGTGATCTCGGGGCGGATCGGCATGGATGTAACGATGCGGCTACACCAATTGCTGGCCCGCGCCGCCTCAATGCTGATCCTGCTGCACCCGTTTCTCTATTCCGGCCCACAAAGCCTGCGCCCCGGCCTGACGGCCCCCGGATCGACGGCCCTGAATTTCGACTGGTCCGGCCTCTGGCCCGGGATCGTCGCCTGGCTGTTGCTGGGCGCCGTTATGGTCATGGCACTGGGCCGAGACGGGCTGTATCGGCACGAGATCTGGCGCGCGTTGCACGGGATCATGGCGCTGGTCATGGCGGGACTGGGTGTTCTGCACGCCACCCGCGCCGGACGGTATAGCGGCGATCCGGCGCTTTGGGGGTTCTGGTGGGCCCTGTTTGCCATTGCCGTTCTCTCACTGGCCTGGGTCTACGCGGTCAAACCCCTGATGAAGGCGCGGCGCCCCTGGCGCGTCGGCAGCGTGACCCGTCTGGCAGACAGGACCTGGGAGCTTTGCCTCGACCCCGAGGGCCACAAGGGCCTGCACTACCTGCCCGGACATTTCGCCTGGATCAGCATCGGCAAGCCCGCCGTCTCACTGAACGAGAACCCGTTTTCCATCGCCTCTGCCCCGGCCGAAGGCGGCAGGCTGCGCTTCGTCATCAAGGAGCTGGGTGATTTCACCAACCGGCTTGGCCGCGTGACCCCCGGCACCCGCGCCTGGGTCGATGCCCCCTTTGGCTCACTGACCTTGAAACGGCATCGCAAGGCCGGCGGCGTTGCGCTGATTGCCGGCGGCGTGGGCATCGCCCCGCTGCTGTCTCATCTGCGCCAGCTGGATGCCGACGATGACCCGCGCCCGCGCGTTCTGTTCTATGCCAACCGGGCCGAAGAGCAGATCGCCTGCCGCGAGGAACTGCACCGGCGTGCCCAAACCGGACCGCTTCGCGTGGTCCATGTCCTGTCCGACCCGCCCGAAGGCTGGCAGGGAGAGACCGGCTTCGTCACGTCCGAGGTGCTGAACCGGCACCTCGACGCGGAGGCCCTGAAAAGCTGGGTGTTTGTCCTTTGTGGCCCGCCCCCCATGCTGCACGCCGTCGAGGACGCGCTCTTGGGTCTTGGCGTGTCTGCCCGCAACATCCTGCTGGAGCAGTTCAGTTATGACTAGCCGTGGACGCATCGCACGCGCCTTCTGGGTCCTGACCCTCGTGATCGTGCTGGCCGTCCTGGCCTTTGCCCTGCGCGGTTTGCTTTAGCGCCGGCGCCAGCGGTTCGGGTCGCGCAGGGCGCGCCGTTCGCGCAGGTTGACCCTGGGCAAGGCCCCCTCACCGATCCCGCGGACATAGCGCCAGCCCAGGACACCCGCCACAACGCCCATGACGGCCCCCACAAGCGCCTGCGCATAGATCACGCCCTGGGCCGCGTAGACCCCCGACAGCCAGAGCGCCACGGGCCACATCAGAACCGCCTCGCGCAGCCAGCTTTGCACTGAGGCCCAGAGCGGTCGGCCCAGCGTGTTGAACGCCGCGTTCGAGACGAACAAAAGCCCGCCCAGCGTGAAGGACAGCGCCCCGAACTGCGTGAAGGCCCGCAAGACCTCTGCGCCCTCTCCATCCAGCCCAAAACCCCGCGCAATGGGACCGGTCAATGCCATCAGGATCAGCCAGACACCCGCCGCGTATACAACGCAAAACAGAACCGCATCGCGGTAGGTCTGGCGAAGGCGGTCGAACTGACGCGCGCCGAAATTCTGGCCAAAGATGCCCCCGATCGCCCCGGCCAGCGAGAACAGCCCGCCGAAGGCCACAACCGTCAGCCGGTTGATCACTGCCCAGGCCGCCACGGCGGTATCGCCATGCACCGCGATGAACCCGGTCAGCAGGAAGTTTCCGAAAGGCGTGGCCATTTGCGTGATGATCGCCGGCAGCGCCACGCGCAACAGGCCCGGGCCGTGGCGCAACAGCAAGGCGGGCCGTGGCATGGCCAGCAGTCCATGCCGGTGGGCAGCGAACCAGATCGCCAGCCCCGCCATGATGCCGCGAAAGATCCAGACGCTCAGCGCCGCGCCGTCCAGTCCCCAACCCCACACATAGATCAGCAGCGGGTCCAGCCCCAGCATGATCAGCCCGCCGCCCATCGTCACCATCATCGCCTGCCGCGCCAGCCCGTCGGCGCGCAAGACCGCGCTACCGCAGAGACCCACGGCCATCACCGCCAGCGAAGGCATCGACAGCGCGACATAGCGCGCGGCCAGGTCCAATGCCTCGCCTTCGGCCCCCGCGCTGGCCAGCAGGTCATGCCGGAACAGCACCACCAGCCCTGCCGTCGCCGCCTGTACCAGGAAACACAGCAGCATGCCCGCCGCCCCCTGCTCCCGCGCAATCGCCCGTTCGCCGCGCCCGATGCTGCGCGAGACAAGCGCCGTGGTGGCGATCATCAGGCCGACGCCGATGGAAACGGTGAAGAACTGGACGGCAAAGGCATAACCGATAGCCGCCATCAGGATCGGCTCACCCAGTTGCGACAGCCAGAACAGGTTGGCCGCATCGACGACAAAGACAAAGGTGATGCCCGCCGCGCCGCTGAGCGTCATCCGGACGACATGCCCCAGGGTCGGCCCGGTGAGGAAACGCCCCCCGGCGCCGCTCGCCTCGTCGGCCACGCCTATTCCGCCGGGGCCGCAACGACCCCGGAAAAGACGGTTTCATTGCCCGGTTCCGGGTGACGCGGGATCATCAGTGCCAGCGCAAGGCTGGTCAGCGCCATGCCCGCCGCCAGGCCAAAGACGGACCCCGGCGAGGAATCCCAGAGATAGCCCAGTGCCGCCGGCAGAAAGACCGCCGCGATATGGTTGATGGTAAAGGCCACCGCGGCGGTGGGTGCCATGTCACCCGGGTCGGCGATCTTCTGGAAATAGGTCTTCAGCGCGAAGGCGAAACCGAAAAAGATATGGTCCAGCACATACAGCGTCGCCGCCAGCACCACGCCCCAGCCGAACCAGAACAGCCCGCCGTAGGCCAGGAACACAAACGTCAGCCCGATGTATTCGAAGGTAAGCGCATTGCGTTCGCCGAACCGCGCGACCACCTGGCCAAAGATGGGTGTCGCCACCATGCTCAGAACCAGGGTGACGAGGTAGAGCGAGGTGATCTCGTGCACGTCATAGCCGAACCTTTCGACCATCATGAAGGCGGCGAAGACAACGAAGATCTGGCGCCGCGCACCCGACATGAACTGCAGCGCGTAGTACAGCCAGTAGCGGCGGCGCAGGACGAATTTCTTGACCTGCGGATTGGGGCTTTCGAACTGCGGAAAGGCAAGGGCACACCAGGCTGTGATGCCCAGCGTCAGCACCCCGGCAACGGCATAGACAAGGCCGTAGGGCAGATCGTAGGTCCGCCAGGTCACGACGATACAGGCGTAGGCGACAAAGGTCGCGGCCGATCCCACGGCCACCAGCCAGCCCAGGATCTGCGGCGCACGGTCCTTGGGCAGCCACTGGAGCTGCAAGCTCTGGTTCACCGTTTCGTAGTAGTGGAACCCGATCGAGCTGAGCAGCGTCACGAAAAGCAATCCGCCGAGGCTGGGAAACATTGCGGTGATCGCCGTTGCCACCCCTAGCAGCGCCAGCGACACCAGCGCCAGCACCTGTTCGCGCACCAGCAGCAGGACCAGGATCACACCGATTGCCAGAAACCCGGGGATCTCGCGCACGGAATGCAGCCAACCGATGTGCTTGCCCTCGAAACTGGCCACCTCGATGACGAAATTGTTGAGCAAAGCCGACCATGTGGCAAAGCTGAGCGGCATGGCAATCGCCATGAGCGCCAAGAGGGCAATCGGACGCCGCCAGACCGGAAGGTGGCGCGCTTCTGAAAGGGGAACCGGGGTCATGGTTTTGCTTTAAGCCGCCACACTGGGCTTGGCGAGTCCCGGTTTGGTGCGTTGGCGCACATTGCGACCGCCGCCCCGGGCACCGGCCCGGACGGCGGCCAGCCCGTGAGGTTCAGACCGCCTGCGCCGCCGAGAACCGGTATTCCACCTCTGCGAAACGGTCCTTTGCAAAGACGTAGAGGAACCGCAGCCCCGCAGCCCCGGCAACGGTGTCATGCTCGGCGTCCTCGGGGATATAAAGCGCGGTGCCCGGCGTCAATTCATGTTGCACCCCGTCGATGGTCACGATGCCCGATCCTTCGAGACCGAAATAGATCTCGGCGGGGCTGTGACGATGCGGCAGCAGGGTGCCGGCGGGACCGAATTCCGCCACGCCCATCACCATGCCCGAGGTCGAGGTCTTGTCGGCGGAAAACAGGGTCCGCCAGCGCACGGTGCCAAAGGCCGGATCCTCTCCGCCTTCCAGCGGGGCGTGGTCCGCGTTGGCGACAACCGGCAGCCTCGCCACGGCCATCATCATCTCGTTGGCGAAATCCATGTCGAAGTCCATGACGCCTCTCCTCTTGCGCACGGGTGTGCCATCAACCATGCCCGAATCGCACCCGGGGCCGCTGTCCCCGCTGCGACCGCGTTCTGTCGCGACGGGGAGGCCAGTTTGCGACAGGGCTGTCGCCTGTGGACAACCCGCACGGCCGCCACCATCGCCGCGCGACATTCCACTTTCATGATCTGTATCAAGGCAACTCCGGCCCGTTCCGGTGCATCACACGGCGCATCACGCGCGCGGAGGCACTGGCATGGATATCGTCCCCCTGATCGACCGGATCGGAGAGAACCCGACGGCGGCGCTCTTTGGACTGATCACCGGTGTGATCTTCGGCGTCGCGGCCCAGCGGTCCCGGTTCTGCCTGCGGGCGGCCACGGTCGAGTTTGCCCGTGGCATGATGAAAGACAAGGTCGCCGTCTGGCTGCTGACCTTTTCCACCGCCGTGGTCTGGGTACAGGGGGCGCAGATCCTCGGCCTGCTGGAAACGTCAGAGGCGCGCATGATGGCGGTTCCGGGCAGCTGGTCCGGCGCGATCATCGGCGGGCTGCTGTTCGGCGCGGGCATGGTCTTGGCGCGAGGCTGTTCCGGGCGCCTGCTGGTGCTGGCGGCGACGGGCAACCTGCGTTCGGTCGTGTCCGGGCTGATCTTTGCCGTGGTGGCGCAGATGTCGCTGACCGGCTGGCTGGCCCCCCTGCGCGACCGGCTGGCCGCGATGTGGATCACCTCCGGCGGCCGCAACATGGACCTGCTGGCCGCGCTGCACCTGCCGCGCGAGGCCGGGCTTGTGATCGGGCTTGCCATCGCGCTCCTGGCGCTGGAGCTCAGCCGCCGCAACCGGATCGGCTTTTCGCGACTGGTGTTTGCCTCCGGCGTCGGGTTCGCTGCCGCCGTGGGCTATGGGCTGACCCATGCGCTGAGCCAGGTGGCCTTCGAGCCGGTCCAGATCGAAAGCCTGACCTTCACCGGCCCTTCGGCCAACACGCTGATGTTCTTCCTCGACCGCAATTCGGTGCTGGAATTCGACATCGGGCTGGTGCCCGGGGTGGTTCTGGGATCCTTCCTGGCCGCCCTGGTCAGCAAAGAGCTGAAGTTCCAGGGATTCGAAGGCCCGACACCGATGCGCAACGCGATGATCGGCGCCGTGCTGATGGGGTTTGGCGGGATGCTGGCCGGCGGCTGCGCCATCGGCGCCGGCGTGTCCGGCGGGTCGATCTTTGCCGGCACCGCCTGGCTGGCGCTGTTCTGCATGTGGGTCGGCGGGATGAGCATGGACGTCATCCTTGGCGGACGCGGCCAACCCGCGCATGTCTGAGACAGGCGCAGTCGCCCCTTACATCCCCCGAACCGTGTCGATCATCAACTGCACGTTCTCGGGGTCCGCGTCCGGCGTGATCCCGTGGCCCAAGTTGAAGATATGCGGCCCTTTTCGGAAAGCCTCGACCACGCGCCGCGTTTCATCCACCAGCGCCTGACCGCCCGTCACCATGTGCGACGAGGCCAGGTTGCCCTGAACACAGCCCGAAACCTGCACGTTTTCCGCCGCCCATTCCGGCGTCACGCTGTCGTCAACGGCCACGCAATCCGCGCCTGTCGCGGCGTGGAACCCGACATATTTCTCTCCCGCCTGGCGCGGGAAGGCGATGACTGGCAGCCCCGGGAAACGGCTTTTCAGTTCCTGCGTGATGGTCCGCGCGGGCGCGGTGCAATAGCGGTCGAAATCCTCGCCCTGCAGCGACCCCGCCCAGCTGTCGAAGATCTTGACCACCTCGGCCCCGGCTTTCACCTGCTCGGACAGGTAGTCGATGGTCGCCTCGGTCAGCCGGTCGATGATCTTTTCGAACAGTGCCCGGTTCTCGGCCTTCAATGCATGCGCAGGGCCCTGGTCCTTGGTGCCCTTGCCCGCGATCATGTAGGTCGCCACCGTCCAGGGCGCACCCGCGAACCCGATCAGCGTGGTCTCGGAGGGCAGCGCCGACGACAGGTTCCGCACCGTTTGGTAAACCGGGTTCAGCGTGTCGTGGATCATCTCTCCCCGGCCCAGCTTGTCGAACTCCGCATCGCTGGTGATGGTCGACAGGCGCGGTCCCTCGCCGGTGACGAACCACAGGTCCATACCCAGCGCCTGCGGCAGCAGCAGGATGTCGGCAAAGAGGATCGCCGCATCGAACCCGTACCGCCGGATCGGCTGCAAGGTCACCTCGGTCGCCAGGTCGGGGTTGTAGCAGAGCGACAGGAAATCCCCCGCCTCGGCCCGCGTCGCCTTGTACTCCGGCAGGTAGCGACCCGCCTGCCGCATCATCCAGATCGGCGGCGTCGGCAGGGTCTCGCCCGCAAGGGCACGCAAGATCGTCTTGGTCATCGCTTTCGCTCCTCCAGGTCCGGGGGCCTTGGTCCGATGCGGGCCCGCCGGTGTCAAGCCGCCTTGACGGAGCGGGCGCGCGTGACGCATGCCGGCGCCCGCAAATCCCGTTTCCTTTCCTCACGCAGCGCGCTAACCCTTTGCCATGACCGATCTGCCCACGCCCCACTCCCCGCTGAAACTCGGCACCCGCGGCTCTCCCCTGGCGCTGGCCCAGGCGCATGAGACCCAGCAACGGCTTGCCGCCGCCTTCGATCTGCCGCTGGACGCCTTTGAAATCGTGGTCATCAAGACCACCGGCGACGACCGCAGCCTGATCGATGCCGACCGCCCGCTGAAAGAGATCGGCAACAAGGGCCTGTTCACCAAGGAAATCGAAGAGGCGATGCTGGCGGGCATGATCGACCTGGCCGTGCATTCGATGAAGGACATGCCCACCGAACAGCCCGAGGGGCTGGTGCTGGACTGCTACCTGCCGCGCGAGGACGTGCGCGACGCCTTCATCTGCCCCGAGTTCTCCTCGATCCACGACCTGCCCGAAGGCGCCGTGGTCGGCACCTCTTCGCTGCGGCGCCGGGCGCAATTGCTGCACCGCCGCCCCGACCTGACCGTGGTCGAGTTCCGCGGCAACCTGCAGACCCGGCTGAAGAAGCTGCACGACGGCGTGGCGCGCGCCACCTTCCTGGCCTGTGCCGGGCTGAACCGCCTCGGCATGACCGAAGTGCCGCAAACCGCCATCGCCCCCGAGGACATGCTGCCCGCCGTTGCCCAGGGCGCCATCGGCATCGAACGCCGCAGCGACGACACCCGCGCGCGTGACATGCTGGCGGCCATCCATGATGCGACGACCGCCCTGCGGCTGAACGCCGAACGCGCCTTCCTCGCCGCGCTCGACGGCTCCTGCGAGACGCCCATCGCGGCGCTGGCGGAACTGGACGGCGACAGCCTGCGCCTGCGCGGCGAAATCCTGAAGACCGACGGCTCCGAGGCCCACGCGGGCGAGATCACCGGCCCGGTGGCGCAGGGCGCCGAGCTGGGCCGCAGCTTGGCGGCTGACCTGCTGTCGCGCGCAGGCGACGGGTTCTTCGACCACAAACTCTGACACCCTCTCGTGACCGTGATGGGAAAATCACGGCAACTGTGCTACCTTTTGACGCAATAGCGCGTTCGGCCGGCCTTCCCGTCGCCGCGCGGCGGGCCCTCCGGTTGGCGCGATCATCGCCAAGAGGAGAGGACTCATGCCTCAGACCATCGGAAATCCCGGAACCTGGCTGGCCAGTGCCTTCGGCCTCGCCGGACGCCACGCGGCGGACTCGGCCCAGGCCCTCGGCAGCGAGGATACCACCCCGCCCCGCACCCGCCAGTTGACCAACCAGGACCTGCGAGAGGCCCTGTCTGCCGGGTGGCACGATTTCCAGCAATGCCGGACCGACGTGATGTTCCTGGTGCTGCTCTACCCGGTCATCGGCATCGTCCTGGCGCTAGCCGCACTCAACATGGACCTCGTCCCGCTAATCTTTCCGCTGATTGCCGGCTTTGCGCTGCTGGGGCCGGTTTCGGCGGTGGGGGTCTATGAAATCAGCCGCCGCCGTGAACAGGGCGAGGAAATCGGCTGGCTCGGCGCGCTCAAGGTGGTGGAAAGCCCGCGCTTCGCCTCGATCCTTGTCATGGGGATCTACCTGGCGGTGATCTTCTGCCTGTGGCTGGTGGTGGCCGGGCACCTCTACGGCGCCACGCTTGGGCCAGAGGCCCCGGCCTCCATCGGCACCTTCCTCGGCGGCCTCGCAACCGGCCCCGGACTGGTGATGATCGTCCTGGGCTGTGCCATCGGCGGGGTCTTTGCGCTGGCCGTCCTGGCCACCAGCGTGGTCTCCTTCCCGCTCCTGCTGGACCGCGCAGTGGGCCTGCCCGTGGCAGTGCTGACCTCGATCCGGGTCACCCGGGAAAACCCGCGCGTGATCCTGACCTGGGGGGCCATCGTGACCCTGGGCCTGGTGGTGGGCAGCATTCCCG
This sequence comes from Antarctobacter albus, assembly GCF_900101505.1. GTDB lineage: Bacteria > Pseudomonadota > Alphaproteobacteria > Rhodobacterales > Rhodobacteraceae > Antarctobacter > Antarctobacter albus. The sequence goes on along the minus strand of NZ_FMZI01000014.1, from coordinate 38,616 downwards.
CCCTGATCGGACTGGTGATCGTCCTGCCTGTCTTGGGCCACGCCACCTGGCACCTATACCGCCGCGCGGTCGCCTGATCCCAAAAGGGGCGCACAGCAGTGCCGCGCCCCTGCTTCTTTGGGCCGAAAATACCTCAGGGGGTGAATTGGCCAGCGGCCAAGAGGGGGCAGCGCCCCCTTACCCGCTCACCTTCAACACGATTTTGCCGATGTGGCCCGAGCTTTCCATTCGCGCGTGCGCCTCGGCGGCCTGGTCCATCGGAAACTCGCTGTCCATCACAGGCGCCACCTTGCCCGCATCCAGCAAGGGCCAGACCTTCTCCCGCAGGCTCTCGGCGATACGCGCCTTGGCCAGGTCGCTTTGCGGGCGCAGGGTACTGCCGGTGATGGTCAGGCGCCGCACCATGACAAGGGCAAAGTTCAACTCGACCTTGGGGCCCTGCAGAAAGGCGATCTGCACCAGGCGTCCATCCTCGGCCAGCGATTTGACGTTGCGCGGCAGGTAGTCGCCCCCCACCATGTCGAGGATCAGGTTGGCGCCGCCTTCCTCCTTCATCACCGATACGAAATCCTCGTCCCGGTAGTTGATCGCCCGGTCCGCGCCCAGGTCCAGGCAGGCCTTGCACTTGGCCTCGGACCCAGCGGTGGCAAAGACCCGCGCCCCGAAATGATGGGCAAGCTGGATCGCCGTCGTCCCGATTCCGCTGGAACCACCGTGGACGAGGAACCGCTCGCCAGCCTGCAATCCGCCACGTTGAAAGACGTTCGACCAGACGGTGAAGAAGGTTTCCGGAAGGCAAGCCGCCTCTTTCATGCCCATACCCTTCGGCACCGGCAAGCAATGCGCGGCGGGCGTGGCGACATATTCCGCGTAACCGCCGCCGGGCAGCAACGCACAGACCTTGTCGCCAAGCGAGAGGGAATCAACACCTGCGCCCAGTGCCACCACCTCGCCCGAGGCCTCAAGTCCCGGCAGGTCCGAGGCGCCGGGAGGCGGCGCGTAGCTGCCGGCGCGTTGCAGCGCGTCGGGGCGGTTGACCCCGGCATAGGCGACCTTGAGCACCACCTGTCCTGCCGCCGGCTGCGGCATAGGTCGGCTTGTCGGTTTCAGTACCTCCGGCCCGCCCGGCTCGGTGATCTCGATCGCGCGCATGGTTTCTGTCATGGTTCAGCCTCCCTGTTTGCGGATTTGGTAGCAAGCAGGGCCGGGGTGGCAAAGCGGTTTCCCGTGCCACCCCCTGCGCCGATTGCGCGCGGCAGGGCCGCCAGGTCAGCGGGGAAAGGGATGTCCCCCCGGCAGGTCCGAGCCATCGCGCGCCGGCGCCTGCACTCTTTCCAGGATCTTTGCCGGGCCAGCCATCAAACCACTCAATAGACGGTTTCCACGCACTTGCGCCTTGGCCTTTTCAAAGCGCATCACGTCCTCGATCCGGCGATCCAGGAAGGCCCAGGTCGCCTCGTTGTCCAGCGAATCGTCGCCCAGCCAGTACAGCACGGTCGACGAATAGACGCCCGAGAGCGTCGCCCGCTTGGTGTACCAGTTGAAATCGCGCGAGGTGTCCCCCAGCGCGGTCCAGATCGCATCCGCCGTGCCCCAGATCAGCCGGGCGCCATCGGGCGCGTAGATCGGCAAGGCAAACAGGGTCGTCCCCCGCCGCACCGCCTCGCGGTCCTCGGCGGCCTCGATCCGGGCGCGCACCGCAAAGGCCACGCGATCGCGAAATCGCATCTTGTCCAGGTCTGCCGCCTCGATCCGCTGCAGCATCTCGGCATCGCCGCGCTTGTGATAGGCGACGGCCAGATCCACCGCTCCGCGCGGGAACAGGCCACGGGCGACCACCGGGTCCACCCCGGCGTCGGAAACCGCGGCACGAAAGCTCGTTTCGGACCAGCCGTCGAAGGGCACGTGCATCAAGGCGGCGTCCAGAATCTTGTCTGCTGTGTCGGGCATGGAACGGGTTCCTCTCGTTGCGGCGTTACTCTAGACAACTAGGCCAGCGGTTGCTATACGGCCACCTCCTGCAATTCTCCTTGCAACTCAAATCTAGAAAGGTGGTGACAACCACATGCAGGTCAGTGTTCGCGACAACAATGTCGATCAGGCGCTCCGCGCCCTGAAGAAAAAGCTGCAGCGCGAAGGCGTGTTCCGCGAAATGAAGCTTCGGCAGCATTTCGAGAAACCCTCCGAGAAGAAAGCCCGTGAAAAGGCCGAGGCGATTCGCCGCGCCCGCAAGCTGGCGCGCAAAAAGGCCCAGCGCGAAGGGCTGCTGTAAGCGACCGAACGCAATTTGAGACACGAACCCCTGCGACCCGCTCGCGGGGGTTTTCTTTTTGGGACGGCCTCATGTCCGCAACGGACAAGCGCGGGTATTCCCCACCTTGTTCCAGCCCCCCAAGGCATCATAATCATCGCAAGATGGACTCTCTATGCCCGTGAGGGGACGATGACACAGTTTACCCGTTTCGTATTCCTGGCTTTTCTCGCAAGCCTGACAGCCGTGCCGGCACCTGGCCGGGCGCAGGACATCAGCCGGGTCATCGCGCTGGACGCGCTGGCCGGAACCGATCCGTTCCAGGCCCTGCAGCAGGTCGATATCGCCCTGAGAGACCCGATTGTCCTGGGCACCCCACCGAATATCCGCATCCTGGTCGACCTGATGCAGCTGCGGGCCGACCTGCTGGACGGGCTGGGCTATGTCCAGGCCGCCGACGCCTGGGCCGACCTCGCCCGCACCCGGGCCTTTGCCCGGACCGAACTGGGCGAGGACCCGGTGCCCGCCTTCATCAAGGCCGCCAAAGCCTACGAGGCGCAGGGCGCGATCAGCTCGGCCCGCACGATGATCGAGGCCGCCATCACCGCCGAGGAGGAAACCGGCCGCAGCGATGCGGTGCTGCGCGATCTCTATGCCGAACTCGTGCGACTGACGGAACTGATGGGAGACGACGACGCCGCCGACCGGGCGCGCGCCGCGCTCGAGGCGCTGGCTTCGCCGTCGCTCGAGACATCGTTTGCCGGTGATGACGACGGATTCCACGCGGTCGATGTCTATTATGCCACCGACCGTGCCCGCAGTGGCGATTCGCATCCCGCCCGGTTCTATGGCGGCGAACGCGGCGACCGGCTGGAACTTGGGATTGCCACGGTCACGATCCCCAACATCCACGTCGCCGGACAGGTCGAGAAACCCTCGATCTGGCGGCTGGAATTCCGCGCCAACCCGTCCAAGCACATCCTGCTGAAATCGGTCGAACCGGTCGATCCCGACAGTTTCTATGGCCGCCTGCAGGACGAGTTCGAGGAGGACGGCCAGCGCGATCTGCTGGTCTTCATCCATGGCTACAACACCAGTTTCGAATATGCCGCCCAGCGCACGGCCCAGGTGGTGCACGACATGGGCAACGGCACGGTTCCGGTGCTGTATTCCTGGCCCTCGCGCGACACGACCATCGGTTATAACGCCGACGCCGCCGTCGTGCGGCTGTCTGGCCGCCGCCTCGCCCGCTTTCTCGAAGACCTGGTGCTGCGCTCCGGCGCGCGCTCGATCAACGTCGTCGCGCATTCGATGGGCAACCGCGCCCTGACCGACGCGCTGGAGATCATGGCCCTGCGCCGCGATGCCCGACCCGGCGACCAGCCGATCCTCGACCAGGTGATGTTTGCCGCCCCCGACGTCGACGCAGAGCTGTTCGGCGCGATGGCGGGCACCTTTGCGCCGCTGGCACAGCGCATGACGCTCTATGCCTCGTCCACGGACTGGGCGCTGGTCTCCTCGGGCAAGCTGCACGGATCTGCCCCCCGCGCCGGGCTGGGCGGGGACGTGATCCTGGCACACCCGGCCTTCGACAGCATCGACATGACCTCGCTGGGCGACGACATGCTGGCGCACAACTACTTTTCGAACGACAGTTCGGCCTTGGTCGACATCATGACGCTGTTCTGGCGCGACGTGCCGCCGGAACGCCGCTGCGGGTTGCAGGCGCGTCCTGCGCGCGACGGCACCGTCTGGGAGTACCGCGAAGGGGTCTGCCCCTCGAACGACCTGATTGGCGTCATTTCCTACGCCCAGTCCCGCCACCTGCGGACCAGCAACGAACTGCGCACCCTCGTCGCCGATCTCCTGTCCGAGGAAAGCCGCGTCGAACGGGTCATGAGTGTACTCGACCAGATCCTGGACGCGGTCCGCTGAACCTGCGGACATCAAAAAGGCGGCTGCACCTCCCGGTGCAGCCGCCTTTCTTCTGTTCGGTTAACGCCCCGACGGGTCAGCTGGGCCCGACCATGAAGCAGGTCATCTGACGTGCCTGAAGCCGGCGACAGGCCAGTTCCGCCCCGTCGCGCGTCATTCCCATGAACATCGCATCAAAGCCGGTCTTGCCCCGCACCACCTTGCGCAGTGCGTCATCCAGAGTCGCGGTTTCCGTGAGCCCGGTCTTCAACAGCATCTTCTGCGCCAGGTACTCGTTCGGGAAACGGCCCACGTTGATGCCCCAATGCCGCCCGCCCGAGGTCGACAGACGCGTGACGACCTCGGCCTTGCGGGCCAGCGTCGGCGTATCCTTGAAAGTGAGCGTGGCGGCGGCAGCCGCAACCGCGGCGGCAGCCGCAACCGCGGCGGGCCGCTGCACCGGTTTCTTCGATTCCGCTGGCGCCGCCACATCGGTAACATCGGCCAAGATAACCACGTCCGGATCGTCGGGCGCGGGGTCCGGCGCAGTATCGGAGGCCAGTACAATCTCCTGCAACTCGCGCTCGATGTCCTTGCCCACCGAGGCCACCAGCGGCGCCACCTTGGCCGGGTCTACCGTGCTGCCAGGCCGCGCCTTGGGCCGCAGGCTGCGGGTCACGGCAGCAGAGGCAACCCGGATCGACTTGGCGCGCGTGCCCGGTGCCGGATCAGAGGTATTGGCAACCACGATACCACCAGCGCCAGCCCCCTTGCCAAGGTAGGGTGGGCGGTCCGGTGTGCGCATTTTCACCCAGGTCGGGGACTTCTTGAACCCCAGGTCCAGCAGTTCGGCCACTCGTGCGTTGCGCGTGGCAGTGGACCGACCGCCAAAGACGGTCGCGATCACCCGTTCGCTGCCACGCTCGGCCGAGGCAACGAGGTTGAAACCGGCCGCGCGGGTGTACCCTGTCTTGATGCCGTCCGCGCCACGGTACGAACTCAGCAGCCGCGAGTTGGTGTGATTCACCCGGCGCACACCTGCATCCGCAGTCTTGCGCGAGAACAGGTTGTAGTACTGCGGGTAGTCGTAGATCACATGCTGCCCCAGGATCGTCATGTCGCGCGCCGTCGACAGGTGCCCGCTTTCGGTCAGGCCGTGGGCGTTCTTGAAGGTGGTGCGCGTCATGCCCATCGCCTTGGCAGTCCGATTCATACGGCGTGCAAAGGCGGCCTCGGACCCCTCGATCCCCTCGGCGATGGCCGTGGCGGCGTCATTGGCGGATTTGACCGCCGCCGCACGCACCAGATAGCGTAGCTTGATCTGCTGGCCGGGTCGAAGGCCCAGCTTCGACGGCTCTTCGGCGGCGGCCTTCCGCGACACGGTGATCAGCGTGTCCATCGTCAGCTCACCGTTCTGCACCGCCTCGAAGGCGATATAGAGCGTCATCATCTTGGTCAGGGAGGCGGGATGCAGGCGGGTGTCGGCATTCTGCGCATGCAGCACCTTGCCGTTGCGTGCGTCCATCACCAAGGCTGCATAGGGCGCAGCCGCTACGCTGAGCGGCAACAGAACCATGAGCCACACGAACATGAAGAAATACAGGCCCCAATGGCCTGACTGCCTGCGACGTCCCGTCACGATACACTGCCTTTCTGCCTCGTCCCCCCGATTTTTCGGTTGGGGTTGTTGCTTATGTCCCGGCCCCATTTTGCGCAGCCGTGGTTAAGAGAATGCTAACACGAAAACAGCTTCAAGAGAAGCGGACAATGCCCTGATATTCATAGGTTTTTATCATTGTGAACGCGCTAGATGTAGCGGGTCAAGACAGGTCCGCCCCCTAGACCGTCCATTGGGGCGGGACTGTGGCGAAATATGGCCGAAATGTGGCGACTCGGGTCGCCCCCCTTTCAACCGATCTCGTGAACGAGGCCGGGAAGGTCCCCAAGGTCAATCAGGGTCCGGAATCGCGGCGCTTCGGGGGGCTCGGCATGTTCCAGCGCCCAGGCCAGGTCATGCGGGACATGCACGCCCCAGGCCCCGGCCGCGATGGCGGGGACGACGTCCGATTTCATCGAGTTGCCCACCATCATCGCCGCACCGGCGCCGCCGGGCAGGGCACCGAAGATGCGCGCATAGGTGTCGGGCTGCTTGTCCGAGACGATCTCGACCCCGTCAAAAAGGTCCCCTAGGCCCGATTGAGCCAGCTTGCGTTCCTGGTGCAGCAGGTCGCCCTTGGTGATCAGCAGCACCCGGTGCGTATCGGCCACCGCCTCGACCGCCTCCTGCGCATGGGGCAACAGCTCGATCGGATGGGCCAGCATATCGCGCCCCGCCGCCATCAGGTCCGAGATGACAGAGGCCGGCACCCGCCCCTCCGTAACCTCGATGGCGGTCTCGATCATCGACAGGACAAAGCCCTTCACCCCGAATCCGTAGTGGCCGATATTGCGCCGCTCGGCCTCGATCAGGCGTTCGGCCAGGTGGTCCTTTTCCGCGTAGTCGCGCAGCAGATCGGCGAATCGCTCTTGTGTGAGCACGAAAAAGCGCTCGTTGTGCCACAGAGTATCGTCCGCATCGAAACCGATTGTTTGCAGTTTTTTCGGCATCCTGTATGCAGCCGCGAACGGCCCCCTTTTCGCCAACGCCCCCTACCCTATATACAGGGGCCGTAGACGGAAACCCAAAGCGCGATTGCCCTGATGACAGACGCCCACTTCACACGGACGTTCATGATGACCGGCACCCCGCCCGATGACGGCGAGGGCGACGCCGGTATCGCCGTGAAGACCAAGCCCAGGACCAAGCGCCCGCCGCTCTACAAGGTTCTGCTGCTGAACGATGATTATACGCCGATGGAATTCGTCGTTCACGTGCTGGAACGGTTCTTTGGCATGACCCATGCGCAGGCCTTCGAGGTCATGCTGACCGTCCACAAGAAGGGTGTCGCCGTGGTCGGCGTCTTCAGCCACGAGATCGCCGAGACCAAGGTGGGGCAGGTCATGGATTTTGCCCGCCGGCACCAGCACCCCCTGCAATGCACGATGGAGAAGGAATAGGCGCCCGCGCCTTTCCGTCCCATGTCGTCCGATCGTCTTTCCTTCGCCCTCGCCTCCGGCGGCCTTTCGCTGCCTGCCGACGGGCGTATTGCCCTCTTTGGCGCGCCCGGAGATGCCGCGCTGGACGGATTTGACCCGACCCGCGTCGAGGTCATCCAGACCTTCTTTCCCGATCACACCGCCTGGCAACAGCGCGGCATCGCCGTGCAGACCGAGCCAGAAGGCCCCTATGCCGCGGTCATCGTGACCCTACCCCGCGCCCGTGACCTGGCCGAGGACCGCATCGCCCGGGCCAGCGCCTTGGCGCCCGGTGGGCTGGTGGTGGTCAACGGCGCCAAGACCGACGGGGTCGAGGCCCTGGCCAAGGCCCTGCGCGGCCGCGTGACGCTGCTGGGCCAGGTGTCCAAGGCACATGGCAAATGCCTGTGGTTCGAAGGCGGCGCCGATCTGGCGGACTGGCGGCATGATCCCGCGCGCCTGCCCTCTGGCGACCTGACCGCGCCAGGCATCTTTTCCGCCGACGGCCCCGATCCGGCCAGCCAGGCCCTGGCCAAGGCCTTGCCGTCCACGCTCAAGGGGCGTTTTGCCGATCTCGGCGCCGGTTGGGGCTGGTTGTCGCGCCAGATCCTGGCCCGTGAGGCTATCACCGAACTGCACCTCGTCGAGGCAGAGAAGGCCGCGCTGGATTGCGCGCGCGAAAACGTCACCGACGCCCGCGCGCAGTTCCACTGGGCCGATGCAACGGACTGGACGCCTGCCAGTGCGCTGGACGGTGTCATCATGAACCCGCCCTTTCACCAGGGCCGCAAGGCCGATCCGGACATCGGTCGCGCCTTCATCACCTCTGCCGCCCGCATCCTTGCGCCGCACGGACGGCTCTGGCTGGTTGCCAACCGCCACCTGCCCTACGAGGCCACGCTGGCCGAGAGTTTCCGCGAAACCACCGAAATCGGCGGCGACAACCGGTTCAAGATCCTTCAGGCCGCACGCCCCTCTCGTCAACGGCGCTGAACCCGGTTAGCTTGACCGGACAACCCTCACGAGGCCCCCATGAGTTTCTCCATCGAAGGCAAGACCGCGATCGTGACCGGCGCCGCCAATGGCGTGGGCCTGGCCATCGCCCGGCATTTCGCCAACAAGGGCGCCAACGTCATGCTCGCCGACATGGACGAGCCGCAGCTGGTCAAGGAATGCAAGGGGTCCGACGACGACAGCGCGATCCGCTACTTTGCCGGCGACCTGCGCGAACGCCTGACAATGGCAAACCTTCTTTCCGCCACGCTCGACGCCTTTGACCGGGTCGACATCCTGATCAACGGCTCGCGCCAGCTGCTGACCTCCGATCCGCTGGACCTGGAGGATGACACGATGGAAACGCTTCTGTCGCAGAACCTGACGACGGCCTACCGCATGACCCAGCTGGTCTCGCGCCGGATGATCAAGCAGGCGGCGGGACAGGAAGAGGGACAGGTGGGCGCCATCGTCAACCTGTCGTCCATCGCCGCGCGCCGCACGCATCCCGAACTGCTGGGTTATTCCGTGTCCTGCGCCGCGCTGGACCAGATGACCCGCTCGATGGCCGTGGCGCTGGCGCCGCACCGGATCCGCGTGAACGCGGTCGCCTTCGGTTCGGTCATGTCCTCCAGCCTCAAGGACACGCTGCGCGAGCACAAGAGCTATCGCTCTGACATCGAGGACCACACGCCGCTGGGCCGCATCGCCGCCCCGCGCGAACTGGCCGAGTCGGTGCAGTTTCTTTCCTGCGAGGGCGCGGGCTTTGTCACCGGCCAGATCATGACGGTCGACGGCGGGCGCACCCTGCTGGACCCGGTGGCGGCCCCGGCGCACTGACGCTTGTCGCGCGTGCCATGCTGACCTAGACATCCCTGAAAAGGGAGAGCACCGCATGATGGACACCGAAAAGGACCGCGCCAGCAACTGGTTCCGCCAGTTGCGCGACGAGATCGTTGCCGCTTTCGAAGGGCTGGAGGACAGCCATTCCGAAGGCCCCTTCTCTGACATGGCACCGGGCCGCTTCGAGGTGACCGAGACAAAGCGCGCCTCCGACGACGGATCAGACGCGGGCGGCGGACTGATGAGCGTCATGCGCGGCGGACGCGTGTTTGAAAAGGTCGGCGTCAACGTCTCGACCGTCTACGGCACCCTGGGCGAGGCCGCGCAAAAGGCGATGGCGGCGCGTGGCGTGCCCGGCATGGACAACGACCCGCGCTTCTGGGCCTCGGGCATCAGCCTTGTCGCCCACATGCAGAACCCGCATTGCCCCGCCGTCCACATGAACACCCGCATGTTCTGGACCCCCGGCGCCTGGTGGTTCGGCGGCGGGTCCGACCTGAACCCCTGCATCGAATACGATGAAGACACTGCCCATTTCCACGCCACCCAAAAGGCGCATCTCGATCCGCACGGAGACACGCTCTACCCCGAGCTGAAGGCCTGGGCGGACGAGTATTTCTACATCCCCCACCGCCACCGGGCGCGCGGCGTCGGCGGCATCTTCATGGACGATCGCAACACCGGCGACTGGGAGGCCGATTTCGCCCTGACGCAGGACATCGGCCGCGCCTTTCTGCCCGCCTACCTGCCGCTGGTGGAAAAGCGCCGGGTGCAGGCCTGCACCGAGGATGACAAGGACACCCAGCTGATCCACCGCGGGCTCTATGCCGAATACAACCTGGTCTATGACCGGGGCACCAAGTTCGGGTTGGCCACCGGCCATGACGCCAATGCCGTCCTGATGAGCCTGCCACCATTGGCGAAATGGGTCTGAGCGCCGAACAGTGAGCGGTTTCGACCTCTCCCTCTATCTCGACCGGCTGCGCATCAGCCACGTGCCGGTCACGGTCGAGGGGCTGTCCCGGCTGCAATCGGCGCAGATCCGGCGCATTCCCTTCGAGGACATCGACCCCTTCCTGGGGATAGCCCCCGGCGTAGGCTCTGCAGAAGTCGCCGACAAGATCCTGCACCGGGGCCGTGGCGGCTATTGCTTTGAACAGAACCGGCTGTTTCAGGACGCCTTGCAAGCGCTGGGGTTCGACGTGACACGGCGACTTGCCCGCGTCCGCAAGGGGGCGACGCAGGGCGGCGCGCGCACCCATCTCCTGTTGATCTGCCGGATCGATGGCACCGATTACCTGGCTGACGCCGGATTTGGCGGACCAACTCCGCTAGAGCCACTCTTGCTGCATGAGAATGGCCCCCAGACCTCCCCCAACGGCAGCTATATCCTGCGCGACGATCCCGGAACCGGCGAGCGGGTGCTTTTCCTGCGCAAGCCCGATGAGGAGTTCGCGCTGTACGGCTTCGATGATGCCCATGTCAGCGACAGCGACATCGAGGCCGGGAACTTTCTTTGCACGCACTGGCCGCAGGCGCCTTTTCCGCATCACCTCATGGTTAAGGGCTATGACGGGGATATACCGTTGGGCCTGCTGGACCGACAGTTGAACGAAGCGGGCGAGAAACGGTTGCTGACCAGCGCCGTAGCCCTGCACAACGTCCTGTGCGTCAGGCTGGGCCTCGTGCTGCCGGATACCACGGTTCGGGCCCTCTGGGACCGCATCCAGTTCCTTTCGGCACCGTCCCGGTAATCCGGCCCCGGGCGGGCACGACCCGGAGCCTTGCGCCGGTTGCCCTTCATGCCTCGCGCCATTTTCCCGGCGCGATCCCGTCCAGCGTCCAGTCCCCGACCGACCAGCGCACCAGACGCAGGCATGGCAGGCCGACATGGGCGCACATGCGCCGCACCTGCCGATTGCGCCCCTCGGTGATGGTCATCTCCAGCCAGGCGTCGGGCACCGTCTTGCGGAACCTCACCGGCGGAATGCGCGGCCAGAGGTCTGGCGGATCGATCGCCACGCAGCGCGCCGGACGGGTCGGCCCGTCCTTCAGCGTGACGCCCTTGCGCAGCGCCTCAAGCTGATCCGTGGCCGGCGTGCCCTCGACCTGCACGAGGTAGGTCTTGGGCCGCTTGAATTTCGGACTGGCGATCCGTGCCTGCAGCCGCCCGTCGTCGGTCAGCACCAATAGTCCCTCGCTGTCGCGGTCCAACCGGCCCGCCGGATAGACCCCCGGCACGTCGATGAAATCCGACAGGGTTGCGCGCGGCGTGTCCGCGTTGCCCTTGTCGGTGAACTGCGAAAGCACACCGAACGGCTTGTTGAACAGGATCACGCGCGCCATGCCCTCACCTCCGCGCCGCAAAGAAGTCACGCAGCAACCCCGAGGCCGCGTCCCCGCCGATGCCATCATAGATTTCCGGCACGTGATGGCACTGCGGGTGGGAAAACACCCGCGGCCCCTGCGCCACGCCGCCGGATTTCGGATCGGACGCACCGTAGTACAGCCTCCGGATACGGGCAAAACCGATTGCCGCGGCGCACATCGGACACGGCTCCAGCGTGACGTAAAGATCATGCTCCGGCAACCGTTCGGACCCCAGCATCGAACAGCCGGCGCGGATCACCAGCACCTCGGCATGGGCGGTGGGGTCGTTCAATTCCCGGGTGCGGTTGCCTGCCTGCGCGATCACCTCGCCACCGGGCGAGACCAGGACAGCCCCGACCGGCACCTCGCCGCGCCGGGCGGCGGCCTGCGCCTCTTCCAGGGCGGTGTCCATGTGGCTGCGGAATGTCATGCCACCTGTTAGCGCGGGTGGAGGGTGGGGGAAAGGCGCTTGCAAGCACCTTCAAAGGGCCTTCGAAGGCCCTTTCGCCCGGCCCCGCTGCCGCGCTAAAGGACGTGGATGGAAAACAAGACCCCACCCGGAGAGCGAATCGCCAAGGTCATCGCCCGCGCAGGCCGCGCCAGCCGGCGCGAGGCCGAACGCATGATCGCCGAGGGCCGCGTCACCGTGAACGGCAAGGTGATCGACCGCGCCGCGCTGAACGTCACCGATGCGGACAAGGTCACCGTCGACGGCACTCCGCTGGAGGCTCCCGAAGCCGCGCGGCTTTGGCTGTATCACAAGCCGACCGGGCTGGTGACGACCACGCGCGACGAACAGGGACGGCCCACGATCTACGACGATCTGCCCGAGGATCTGCCCCGCGTCATGAGCGTCGGACGGCTCGACCTCAACTCCGAGGGATTGCTGCTGCTGACAAATGACGGGGCGATCAAGCGCAAGCTGGAACTGCCCTCGACCGGGTGGCTGCGGAAATACCGCGTCCGCGTCAACGGCCGCCCGACGGACGAGGTGCTGAAACCGCTGCGCGAGGGCATCGAGGTCGACGGGCAGAAATTCCAGCCGATGCAGGTCAGCCTGGACCGCCAGCAGGGCGCCAACGCCTGGCTGACCGTTGGCCTGCGCGAGGGCAAGAACCGCGAGATCCGCCGCGCCATGACCGACATCGGCCTGACCGTGAACCGGCTGATCCGCGTGTCCTACGGGCCGTTCCAGCTGGGCCAGATGAAACCCGGCGAGGTGCAGGAAGTCCGCCGCAAGATCCTGCGCGATCAACTGGGACTGGAGCCCGAGCCGGAGGGCACGGCCAAGCCCGCGAAACAGGGCAAACCCGGCAAGCCCGGGCATCCGGGCAAGCGACAGGTTCAACGCCGCCGGCGGGAGCCGAGAAAGGGTTAACGACAGGGCCGGCTGCGGCATTCGCTTCACCCATCGTTAACTTTTCTTTATTTTTCCCGGCGCTTGCCCCGATTTCGCCCCGTTTCGCACGAATGTTGTCCTCATGGTGACAACATTCATAGCCCTTTCGATTCTCCTCGCCTCCGCCCTGCTGGTGGTTGGGAACCTGCGCATGGTCGCGGTCGACACCTTCGACGCGGTGGCCACCTATACCCGTCGCGCACGGAAGAACGGGCAGTTGATAAGACACATCGCCTATTTCGCACTCTGGCTGATGATCTTCATCATGAGCTACACCTGAGGAGGCGCCGGGGCGGATGGACCATATCCACGATACCGCGGAATCCGCCCCTGACGAGGGCACTGACGGTCTGGCCGTCGAAAGGACGCAGATCGAATCCGGTCTGAACTTCCTCTTTCTGGCCGCCTTCCCCCTTTTGCTCTGGGTCTTCCAGGATTCCTTTGCCGGCATTGCCACAGCGATTGCCCTGCTCTGGGTCTACTCGCTGGCGCTGCGCCTGATCGCGGCCGGGCAGCAGATTCATCATGACTACGACCATGCCGAGGTTGCGCGTGCCCCGCGGGTGCCTCGCAAGGTGATCGGGTCCATCTTGATCGGCCTCGTCGTGCTGATCCTCGCCGGACACAAGTACGACAACCTGTGGATTCCGGCGCTGACCGGGGTCTTGGCCGCCGGGCTGGCCCTTTCCGCTTTCGGTCCGGACCCGATGCGCAACAAGAGTTCGGGACGGGCACGGCGCGAGGCGGCCCTGGACAGTGTCGAAGCGGCCCTTGCCTCGCTGGCTGATCGCGTTGCCGCGCTGGACGATGCCACGCTGACGCTCAAGGTCGAGGCCGCACGCCGGCTGGTGCTGACCCCGATGCGGCAGATCTCGGGCGATCCCCGGACAGCCGAGCGGCTTGATCGGCCCGCGCGCAGGGTCGTGGAGATCATGGAACAGGAAACCGACCGACTCGAGGCGGCCTGGAATGCGCAGGGCCACGTCTTTGCCCGGCGGCGGTTTCTTGCCAAGCTCGATATCATGACCGACAGCTTTGAAAGCTTTGCCATGCAAAACGGCATTCGGAGCGCCCGCGACGCATTTGAAAGGCAGGCCGACCAGCTGATCGACAGGATGCCCCGGGAATCCGCGGCCTGACGTGGCGCTCCGGGACTTCCCCCTAGCAAGCGCCGCTTTTTGCCCTTAAGTTCCGCCTTGGAAAGGCGCGATAAAAGCGCCGATACCCGGGGAGTGCGATGTCTGGAAACGCCTTGCAGAAGGTGAGCTACGTCCTGCTGATCGTGCTGCTTTTCGGAGTGGCGACCGGCTGGCTGGGAGGGCTTTGATCGCATGGCCCGAAAGTTCGGCGGAAAATTCAGCCCCGACGGGTCTTCGGACGGCCCCGACGACCGGCCGCACGAGGACCGCCCGGCCTACCACGGAGCCCGGGTCTCGCCCGCGGGCGCGCGGTCAAATGTCCTGTTCATTCCCGGCGTCATTCTGGCGATCCTGTCGATCAATGACGGTGCCATCGGCATGGCCGCAGGCCTTGCCGGTGCGGCGGCGCTGCTGTTGGGCGCCTGGCTCTTGCGTGACGGGCTGATCGCCGAATCCGCCTACCACGAACGCAAGATCGCCCGACGCCCGGCCATCCCCCGCAAGATTTTCGCCGCCGTGCTCTGTGGTATCGGGGCCGGCATCGCCGCATGGCGGTCGGAACCCGGCCTGGTCGCTCCGCTGATTTTCGGCGGCGCCGCAGGCGTTCTGCACATTGGAGCCTTTGGCATCGACCCGCTGAAAGACAAGGGGATGGAGGGGATCGACACCTTCACCCAGGATCGCGTCGCCAGGGTCGTGGACGAGGCGGAAAGCTATCTCAACGCCATGACCGACGCCGTGAAACGCGCCGGGGACCGCCAGGTCGAGGCGCGGGTGGACCGCTTTACCGTCAAGGTGCGCGAGATGATCCGCACGGTCGAGGAAGATCCCCGCGACCTGACCGGTGCGCGCAAGTTCCTGGGCGTCTACCTGATGGGTGCGCGTGACGCGACAGTGAAATTCGCGGACATCTTTTCCCGCCAGCAGGACCGCGATGCCCGCAGCGATTACATGATGCTGCTGACCGATCTCGAAGAAAGCTTCGACAAGAAGATCGACAAGCTGCTGGCGGACAACAACGAAGACTTGAACGTGGAAATCGAGGTGCTGCGCGACCGCCTGCAACGCGAAGGCGTCCATCTCGAACCAAGATGAATTTATTGAACGGGGGATCCCATGTCTGAAAACATACGTCAGGAAGCCGAAAAGACCGTGGCCTTGGTCGACGAGGTGAACGCCGTTGTTCTGCCCGATCCGGTCGAGGCAAACGCCGTCGTGCCGCTCAAGGATGCACCCGCCGAGGTCAGCGGCGAGATCCGCTCGCGGATGGACGAACTCGACATGGCGGATACCAATTCCATCGTCTCCTTCGGCTCTGCCGCCCAGGCCGAACTGCAGGAAATCAGCCAGGCCATGCTGACCGACGTGCGCAACAAGGACGTGGGTCCGGCGGGCGACTCGCTGCGCAACATCGTCACCACGATCCGCGGTTTTTCCGTGTCCGAGCTGGACGTGCGCCGCGAGCGCAGCTGGTGGGAGAAACTGTTGGGCCGCGCCGCGCCCTTCGCCAAATTCACCGCCCGTTTCGAGACCGTGCAGGGCCAGATCGACAAGGTCACTGACGACCTGCTGAAGCACGAGCATGTCCTGCTCAAGGACATCAAGTCGCTCGACCTGCTGTATGAAAAGACCCTGCAGTTCTACGATGAGCTGGCCCTGTATATCTCGGCTGGCGAGGCCAAGATCGAGGAACTCGACACCACCGTGATCCCCGCCAAGGAGGCCGAGGTGCAGGCCGCACCCGAGGGCGAACAGGTGATGAAGGCGCAGGAACTGCGTGACCTGCGCGGCGCCCGCGACGACCTGGAACGCCGGGTGCATGATCTCAAGCTGACCCGCCAGGTCACCATGCAGTCGCTGCCCTCGATCCGGCTGGTGCAGGAAAACGACAAGTCGCTGGTCACCAAGATCAACTCGACCCTCGTCAACACCGTGCCGCTCTGGGAAACCCAGCTGGCGCAGGCGCTGACGATCCAGCGGTCGAAACAGGCGGCCGCCGCCGTGCGCGACGCCAATGACCTGACCAACGAACTGCTGACCTCGAACGCCGCCAACCTGCGCGACAGCAACAAGATGATCCGCGAAGAGATGGAGCGCGGCGTCTTCGACATCGAGGCCGTCAAGCAGGCCAACGCCGACCTGATCGCCACCATCGAGGACAGCCTGCAGATCGCCGACGAGGGCAAGGCGCGCCGCGCCAAGGCCGAGGAGGAACTGCAGAAGATGGAGCACGAACTGCGCGATACGCTTGCCTCTGCCAAGTCCCGGCGCGAAGCGGCCGGATCGGTTCCGGGCTGAGGAAGACCATGAAGGGCGGCCTGAAAACAGCATTGGCACTTTCGGCTGCCCTGATCCTGTCGGGGTGTGTCGGCTCTGATCTTGCGCCGCGCAAGACGGGGGTCAAACCGGCGGCACGGCCGGCAACGCTGGCCCCCGCCGAAAAGCCGGCTGCAGAGCCCTCGCGCGCCAGCCGAGCCCTGACGCAATACTATGGCCGCGTGCAGAACGATCTCCTGGCGCGCGGCCTCCTGCGTACCGATGGCGGCGGGCCGGACACGGCCTTTACCGACACGATGCTGGTCCGGAACTTCGCGGCCATCGCGCTCGAAGAGGAATACGAACGCGGCGCCGGCCTGCGGCCGTCGTCCGGCGCGCCCAGCGCGATCAAGAAATGGACGATCCCGGTCCGCATGACCACCGAGTTCGGCCCCGGCGTCCCCAAGGATCAGATCGCGGAGTCTCGCGCGCAGGTTGCCTCGTTCGCGGCACGCCTGTCGCGGGTCACCGGGCATCCGATCTCGATGGTCGACCGCAACCCCAATTACCACGTCCTGTTCATGTCCGAGGACGACGCCGGCCTGATCGCCCCGCGCATCCGCGAGATCGTGCCGGACGTGAACCCGACCGCGTTGCGCATCTTCGACAACCTGCCGCGCGGCATCCACTGCGTCGTGGTCGCCTTCTCGCGCAGCCCGGGCGGCTATGACTATGGCACCGCCATCGCGGTGATCCGGTCGGAACATCCGCCGCTCTTGCGCCGATCCTGCATCCACGAGGAACTGGCACAGGGCATGGGCTTGGGCAATGACAGCCCCCGCGCCCGACCGTCCATCTTCAACGACGACGATGAATTCGCGCTGCTGACGGGCCATGACGAGATGCTGCTGAAAATCCTCTACGACCCGCGTCTGAAACCGGGGATGAGTGCCGAAGAGGCACTGCCGATCGTGCAGAAGAAAGCCGCAGAATTGATGGGCACCACGGGCCCAAGCTGATTTAGGGAGAGTAACATGGGCATCTGGGATTTCCTTTCGGGACAGTTCATCGACGTCATCCACTGGACGGACGACACCCGCGACACGATGGTCTGGCGGTTCGAACGTGAAGGCCACGAAATCAAGTACGGCGCCAAGCTGACGGTGCGCGAAGGCCAGGCCGCGGTCTTTGTCCACGAGGGCCAGCTTGCGGATGTCTTCACCCCCGGTCTCTACATGCTCGAGACCAACAACATGCCGATCATGACCTCGCTGCAGCACTGGGACCATGCGTTCCAGTCGCCGTTCAAGTCCGAGGTCTATTTCGTCAACACCAACCGCTTCACCAACCTCAAGTGGGGCACCAAGAACCCGATCATGCTGCGCGACCCGGAATTCGGGCCGACCCGTATCCGGGCCTTTGGCACCTATTCGATCAAGGTGGCCGACCCCGCGCTCTTCATGACCGAAATCGTCGGCACCGACGGCGAATTCACGATGGACGAGATCAGTTTCCAGATCCGCAACATCATCGTGCAGGAGTTTTCCAAGGACATCTCTGCCAGCGGAATCCCGGTGCTGGACATGGCCGCCAATACCGGCGAGGTCGCCGAGTTGATCCGCAAGGCCATCGACCCGGTGATCCACCAGTACGGGCTTGAACTGGCCGAGCTCTACATCGAGAACATCTCGCTGCCCGAAGCCGTGGAAAAGGCGCTGGATGCGCGGACTTCGCGCGGGATCGCGGGCAACCTCGACGACCACATGAAATGGAAGGCCGCCGAGGCAATGGGCCAGGGCGGCGCGATGGACCAGTCGATGGGCATGGGCTTCGGCGCCGGCATGGGGATGCAGATGGCCAATGCGATGGGCCAGCAAGGCCCCTGGGGCGCAGCGCCCCAGCAGCAGGGACGCCCGCAGCCCGCCGCTGCGCCGATGGCGCCGCCGCCACCGCCGGTCGAACATGTCTGGCACCTGGCCAAGAACGGGCAGACTTCCGGCCCCTACTCCAAGGCGGACCTGGGCAAGATGGTCGCCAGCGGTGAATTGACCCGCGAAACCCATGCCTGGACCCAGGGGCAGGACGGTTGGAAACGGGCCGGAGAGGTGCCGGAGCTTGCACAGCTCTTCACCGTCATGCCGCCACCGCCGCCGCCGATGTAAGCGACTGCGTGCCCCCGTCCCGGGCTTGCCCCGGGACCTCGCGCCCACAGACATCGCAGAGCAAGGACGCCCCATGCAGATCGCCATGACCGATTTCGCGCGCCGCAACTGGCAGCCGCGCGCCAGCGGCACGCTGATCGAGGGTATCTCACCCGAAGAGCTGACCGACCGATGCAACGCCGCCATTGCGGGAGGCGCGGCGCTGGCCGATGGCTATGCCCCTTTCTGCAAACACCTGTTCCTTGAAAACGACACCCCCACCCGTTGCGGCTTTGCCCCCATCACCCCGGAGAACGCCCACCTGCTGCGCAGCGGCTACGCCGCACGCCGTGAGGGCGAAATGGCGGTTCTGGAACGCTGGTTCGAAGGCGAGGCGCCCGTGGCGCGCTGGCTGGATGTGATCCTCTATAGCCACGCGCAACTGGTGGCCGAGGCCGCCGACTACCCAGAGGAACAGGGCGTTCCCGATTGTGACTGGGGCGTGGTCTCTATCATAGGCACTCTGGAACCGGTCGAGCCACCGATGCCACCGATCACGCAATGGCGCAACGCCCTGGGGCGCGCGGCCGGCGGGTCGGGGCAAGAGATCGACCCCGACGCCTATGCCAGGGCCGTTGCCTTTTGGGATCGTCACGCCGCCGTCAGGCCACCCGAAGACACCTGACGACCCGCGGGTGTCACCGCGTCAGCAGGCTCAGCATCGGCGGAGCATTGCAGGCATCGCCGGGAAAGTCGAACCCCTCGACCCTGATCGCCGGAAAGGGCTCGCCCGGTGCCACCTGGCTTTCAAAGATCAACCGGTTGTCGACGCAGATGTCCTGCGCGGCGTTGCCGATGTTGAAGCCGAACCCGTCCTGGCCGCAGTCATTCCCCTCGCCGTTCATATTCCAGGCCTGGGGCATCCAGATGCCTTCGCCGTCCACAAGGAAACTAGCCGACGCAGGGTCGAAATGCAGCCGCCAGCTGGTTTCCTCGTTCAGCATGGTTAGCGCCCAGCGGCCCACCGGCTCTCCCTCCTTGCTGCCCTCGATCACGAAACAGCTCAGATCCTGCGCAAGGACGAAGGGGCCACTGATGGCGGCGCTGTCATATTGCAGCGCGCCCTTGACCGAGTAGCCGCCACCGCCGGTCCATTCAAAGGCATAGGTCACGGGCTCTGCCAGGGCGGCCCCCGCCAGCCACACAAATCCCAGGACCAGACCTCGCATCATTCGAACGCTCCCTTGCCAGCTGCCGCCACGCTAGCCTCCGCGTCGGGCAGCGCCAAGTGCAGGCAACCGGGATTTTCCCTTTCCCCGGGGACCAATCCGCGCAAGGATGCGGACAAACGCCACAGCTTGATGCCTTTTTCGACATGAGTGATCTGCCCCCACCTCCCCCCTCCGACGCCCCGCCGCCACCGGCCTCGTCCAAGGACGCCACGGACGAGCACCGCTTTCCCTGTGACCAGTGCGGCGCCGATTTCCGGTTCGACCCGGACAGGGGCATGTTGGTCTGCGAACACTGCGGCAACACGTCCGAGGTCGATGTCGCCACCGGCCCCTGGGAGGGCGGCATCCGCGAACTCGATTTCCAAGCCGCGATGAACAATCTCCTGCCCTTGCAGGAGATGGAGGAAACCCGGGTTTCGACCTGCCCGAACTGCGCCGCGCAGGTGGAATTCGATCCCGACGTCCATTCCGCCGAATGCCCGTTTTGCGCCACGCCCGTCGTCACCGACACCGGCACGCACCGGCACATCAAGCCGCGCGGGCTGCTGCCCTTCGCACTGGACGAACGCGCTGCACACGATGCGATGAACGAATGGCTGGGCAAGCTCTGGTTCGCGCCCAACGGCTTGCAGGAATACGCCCGCAAGGGACGCAAGCTGACCGGCATCTACGTCCCCTTCTGGACCTTCGATGCCGACACGAGCTCGGACTATCGCGGCGAGCGCGGCACCGTCTACTACGAGACCCGGCAGGTCATGCGCGACGGCAAGATGGAAACCGAGCGCGTGCAAAAGATCCGCTGGACCCGCGTGTCTGGCCGGGTCAAACGCTTCTTCGACGACGTTCTGGTGCTGGCCTCAAAGGCCCTGCCAAAACGGTACACCGACGCGCTGGAGCCTTGGGATCTCTCGGCGATGGAGCCTTACAGGCCGGAATTCCTGGCCGGTTTCCGGGCCGAAGGCTACCAGGTCGACCTCGACGAAGGTTTCGCCGAGGCCAAGGTCAAGATGGACCAGCAGATTCACCGCGACGTGAAATTCGACATCGGCGGAGACCGCCAGCGCGTGCACAACATCGACACCGAGATGCGCGACATCACCTTCAAGCACGTCCTGCTGCCGGTCTGGATGGCCGCCTACAAGTACCGCGGCCAAAGCTATCGGTTCGTGGTCAACGGCCGGTCGGGCCGGGTGCGCGGCGAACGCCCCTGGTCGGTCTGGAAAATCACCTTTGCCGTGGTGCTGGGCCTGATCGTCGCCGGCGGCATCGGCTACCTGATCGCCGTGAACCAGTAAATCGCAGCGCCTTGCCCCTGGCGGACCGAACGCTTCCACTTTCTACGCCGCTCGGGCTTTGACCAGGGCCGTACTGCGGTATAGTTAGCGCAAACAAAAAACAGGGAGAGCGCCCATGATCCTCTGCTGCGGCGAAGCACTGATCGACATGTTGCCCCGCGAGACGGGCACAGGGGAACAGGCCTTTGCGCCCTATGCGGGCGGGGCGGTCTTCAACACGGCCATCGCCCTGGGCCGGCTTGGTGCGCCCTCCGGCTATCTTGGCGGGCTGTCGCAGGATCTCTTCGGCCAGATCCTGGCCGAGGCCCTGGCCGCCTCGCAGGTCGACTACAGCCTCTGCCCCCGCTCGTCCCGGCCGACCACGCTGGCCTTCGTCACCCTCACGAACGGGCAGGCGCAATACGCCTTCTACGACGAGAACACCGCCGGGCGGATGCTGTCGGAGCCAGAATTGCCGGACCTCGGCCTTGGCACAGAGGCGCTCTTCTTCGGCGGCATCAGCCTTGTCTCGGAGCCGCAGGCCAACAGCTACGCCACGCTCTGCGCCGGTGCGGGCGACCGTGTCGTGATGATCGATCCGAACATCCGTCCCGGCTTCATCACCGACGAAACCGCCTATCGCGCGCGCCTGGCGCGGATGCTGTCCCGTGCCGATATCGTCAAGCTCTCGGACGAGGACATGGACTGGCTCGGCACCGACCCCGGCACATTGCTGCGCGAAGGAACCGCGGTGGTGCTGGTCACGCGCGGCGCCGAGGGGGTCGATGTCGTCACCCGCGAGGGCGAGACACGCGTCCCGGCACAAAAAGTCGAGGTGGTCGACACCGTGGGCGCTGGCGACACCTTCAACGCAGGCTTCCTTGCCGGCCTGCATCGGGCCGGTCTGCTGACCCGCCCCGCCCTGGCCGCAGCCTGGGGCACCGATCTCGCCAAGGCTGCGGACCTGGGCGTCCGCGCCGCAGCCGTCACCGTCAGCCGCGCGGGCGCCAATCCCCCCTGGGAGGCCGAGCTGTGAGGGCCCTGATCCAGCGCGTCACCTCGGCCCAGGTCGATGTCGGCGGCGCCACCATCGGAGAAATCGGCCAGGGTATGCTGGTGCTGATCTGCGCCATGCAGGGCGATGCCGAGGCAGAGGCCGACAAGCTCGCCGCCAAGATTGCCAAGCTGCGCATCTTCAAGGACGACGAGGGGCGCATGAACCGATCTCTCCTCGACATCGGGGGCGCTGCGCTGGTGGTCAGCCAGTTCACACTTGCTGCCGACACGTCGCGCGGCAACCGCCCCGGCTTTTCCACCGCCGCACCGCCCGCCGAGGGAGAAAGGCTCTACGAGTATTTCGCCAGCGCGCTACAGGCGCAGAGCCTGCCCGTTGCCACGGGCCGTTTCGGCGCCGACATGGCTGTGAGCCTCGTCAACGATGGGCCAGTGACCATCTGGATGGATTCGGACGGATAGGTCGCCATGCGGGGGCCAGCCCCCGCACCCCCGGGAGTATTTGAACCAAGAAGAAACACATGGCGCGTCCTTGGGCTTCTTCTTGGCGCAAATACCCGAAAGACTCCGAGCCCAGAGCCGAAGGCGGCGGGCGAGAGACAAAGCGCCGCCGCAGGCGGCCCCTTCGGATCACGGTTCGCGGAAGGCTTCGCGCGACTTGTAGAGCGGTTTCAGCAGGTATTGCAGGACGGTTTTCTGCCCCGTGTGCAGCTCGGCCTGCGCCTGCATGCCGGGGCGAATTTCCATCGCCACCTGGCGGTCGGTCAGGGCCGACATGTCCACCCGTACCGTGACCTTGTAATGCGGCTCCGATTCGGGGCGGCGCTCGTCCTTGAAGGTATCGGCCGAGATCACCGAAACGCGGCCCTTCAGCGTGCCGTAGATCGTGTAGTCATAGGCGGTCAGCTTGATCGTCGCCTCCTGCCCCGGTCGGATGCCCGCGATGTCCTGCGGCCGCACCTTGGCCTCGACGTACAGGTCTTCGTCGACGGGGATGATCTGCATGATCTCCTCGCCCGGGCGCACGACGCCGCCGATGGTCGTGACCGACAGCTTATTGACGATACCATGCATGGGCGAGGTCAATACCGTCCGGTCCAACTGATCCTGCGAGGCCTTGAGGTTCTGCTGCAGTGTCGCCAGTTCCTTGAGCGTTTCCGAGTATTCCTCGGCCCGGACCAGTTCGGTCTGGGTGACGATCTCGTCATAGGCTTTCTGAGCATCCGCATGCGCCTTGCGGGCCCGGGTCACCTCGATCAGGGCGACCACCTTCTTGTCCAGCAGGTCCTCCATCAGCTTCAGCTCCGAGGCCGCCTGTTCCAGCACCCTGTCCGCGCCCTGCCGTCGTTTGAAGTAGTCCGATTGCCGCGCAGCCAGCAGCGCCTGTTCCGAAGCGACCATCTGCGGTGACCGCTGCGCCAGGTCGCGCGGCACCTCGACCACCGAGGCGCCCTGCAGTTCGGCCTCCAGCCGCAGGCGGCGGATTTCCAGCGCGGTAATCTGGTCCTGCAGGTCATCGACCAAGGATCTGAATTGTGTCCCGTGCAGCCGCGCCAGCACATCGCCACGCAGGACCTCATCGCCTTCCTTGACCATCAGCTCGGACAGGATACCGCCTTCGAGGTTCTGGATGATCTGCGGACGCGAGGACGAGATGATTTCGCCATCGCCCCGGACGATTTCGTCCAGCCAGGCAAAGTTGGCCCAGATGATGAAGGCCCAGACCGACCCGGCGCAAAGCCAGATCGTCAGCGATGGCCCCTTGATGTCCTTCGACAGTTGCGCGGAAAGATTGGTTGCCGTGGTTGCCATTTACGCGCTCCCCGTCTGGACGGTGCGCAGGTGATCCAGCACCTGGTCGCGCGGCCCGTCGATCGCCATGCGGCCATTCGCCAGGATCAACGTGCGCGAGGCGAGGCTGAGGATCGGCACGCGATGCGTCGCGATCACCGCCGTGCGCCCCTCCAGCCAGGACTCCAGCCGCGAGATCAGCGTCTTTTCCAGCGTCTGGTCCAACGCGGCCGTGGGTTCGTCCAGCAGGCAGACATCGGGGTCCTGAAGCCAAAGCCGCGCCCAGCCGATGGATTGACGCTGCCCCACCGACAGGCCCTCGCCGCCGTCACGAATATCGAGGTCCAGCCCCTTGGGATGCGATTTCACGAATTGCCCCAGCCCGGCAAAATCCAGCGCCTCCAGCAGGCGGTCGTCGTCGCGTTCCAGCAGGCTGAGATTGAGGTTGTCGCGCAGCGTGCCGTGAAACAGCCGGACCTCCTGCCCCAGGTAGCCGATGGACCGACGCAGGTCGCGCGGCTCGATCTGGGCCATTTCCGTGCCATCGATCAGGATCTTGCCGCTGGCGGGCGCGTAGAGACCGGACAACAGCTTGAGCAGTGTCGACTTGCCGGACCCGTTGGCGCCCAGTACCGCGATGGTCTGGCCCGGCTGGATCGTCAGCTTGTCCAGGTCCAGCACTGCGGCACTTTCGGGATCGTAGCGATAGCTGGCCTCGCGCAGTTCGTACTGCCCCTGCAGGCGTTCGCGGCGCAGGTAATGGCGGGCCTCGGCGCGGTCCTGGGGCACATTGGCGATCCCGTCCAGCCCGTCGAGCGCCGCCTTGACGTTGCCCCAGCGGGCCAGGATGCCCGCAAGCTGCGTCAGCGGCGCCAGCGTTCGCGACGACAGGATGCCCACCGCGATGATCGAGCCGACGGTGAATTCCCCGGCAAAGACGAGATAAGTTCCGGTGATGACCGCACCGACATAGGTGGCCTGTTGCACCCCCTGGCTCCAGAAGGTCAGCGTGGCGGCCAGACGGCGTTGATCCGAGGATTTCAGCGCCTGAACGGCGGTCAGTTCCTCCCAGACGCGGGCAAAGCGATCCTCGGCACGCTGGGTCTTGATCGTGTCCAGTTCGACCACCGCCTCTTGCAGCAGGCGCGATTGCCGGGCACTGGCGCCCTGCATTTCCTGTGTCAGGCGGATCATGCGTTTCTGAAGGAAGAAACCGGGAATGACCATCAACAGGCCGCCCGCGATCAGGACCCAGACGACGCTGCCCGCGATGGACCAGACAAGCAGGAGAAAGACGAAGATGAAGGGGATGTCCGCCAGCGCCCCCACGGTCGAGGCGGTAAAGAACTCACGCACCGAGCCGAACTCGCGCACGGCGGCAAACAGTTGCGAGGGCGAGCGCCCCGGCAGGTCCGACCGCATCCCCAGCAGGCGGCTCATCAACAGGCCCTGGACGCCCATCTCGATCTGGCGCCCCGCCCCGTCGAGGAGTTGCGAGCGAGAGACCTTGAGCAGGGCCTCCAGCAGCAAAGCGATCACGGCGCCCGCGGCCAGCACCCAGAGCGTCGCCTCGGACTGGTGCGGGATCACCCGATCATAGACCTGTAACGAGAACAGGGCGACCGAAACCGCGAGGATATTCGCCACGAAGGACCCCAGCGCGACCTCGGCGAAATGCTTGCGAAAGCGCGCGAACTGGCCCCAGAACCAATGCGCCTGCCGGTCGGTCGCGGCATGGACCTCGGACAGGGCCTGCACCGGCGCCTCGGCCTGCAGGAGTTGCCCGGCAAAGACCGAGCCGAATTCCCCCAGCGATACCTCGGACCGGCGCGAGGCGGCGGTTTCGTCGTAGATGGTCAGGCTGTGGCCCTCTTGCGAGAGCACCAGCACCGCCTGGCCATTGGTCATCAGTGCCAGCGCGGGCCACAAACCGGGCACAAGGCTGTCCGGCGTTTCGACATGGGCGATCAGCCCGGCGGCCTGCAGGCCCGCCAGCAGCGCCCCGGCATCATAGCTGTCGCCCGATCCGGCACGGGGCGACAGGGCTTCGAGAATGTCCGAGAGCCTGGGCTCGACCCCAAGCCGCCCGGCCAGCACGCGGACCAGCGTGGCTCGGGCGCGGGCGCGGTCGGTATGACGAGGGGCGCGGCGGGCGGCATTGGCGGCGGCCCCGGCGGGCACGGCGCGCAACATCGCCTTGCCGGCCTTCCCCGCCATCTCGAACATGCCCTTGCTCACATCTGCGCCCCTTCGGCCAGGGCCCCGCGCAGGCGGGCCAGTTCCAGTTCGGCGCGCGCGGCCTTGTATTTCAGCTCTATGGCCGTCTCCAGCGCGGCGGCATAGGTCTCGTAGACGCCGACCACGTCCATGACCTGCCTCTGGCCGCCGTCGTACTGGCGCTGGAACAGGTCGAGGTTCTGCTTGGCCTGCCGGGTCAGCAGCTCTGCCTCCTTGGCCTGGCGCGTATAGGCGGCCAGTTGGCTGGACTGGCTGCGGATGGCGCGATCCGCGGTTTCGCGGGCTTCACCGATCCGGCGCTCGGCGGCCTCCTTGCTGGCTTCGATGGCCCGCAGGTCCGACACGGTGCCCAGCGAAAACAGCGAATCCGACCCGACGTCGAGACTGCCCAGCCGCCCGCTGTCACCAACCGAGCCGCTGGCCACGAGACTGGGCAGATGGCTTGCGCGGGCGATTTTCGCCTCGGCCACGGCGATGTCACGTTCGACCTGCGCCCTGAGCACGCCCAGCGCTGCCCCGCCCGAGGCATCGCGCAGCCCACCAAGACCTCGCACCTCTGTCAGCGGGCGCCCCGCCATCGCGTCGAGCTCTTCCAGCGCGGTGCGCGCGGTTTCCAGCGCCTCGCCCCGCCGGGCGCGGATGCTGGCAAGCTTCTGTCGCAGGATATTGAGGTCGGACATGTCCGAGACACCGCCCCGCACCCTTTCGTTCATGATCCACTCGAAATGGGTCATATCCTTGAGCGCCAGTTCCAGGTGCGCGGCCAGTTCGCGGTTTTCCTCGGCCCGGATATAGAGTTTCAGCGCGTCGTCCACGCGGTCGTTGCCGTCTTCGACCAGCTTGACGGCGGCCAGTTCCACATGCGCCTTGGCCAGGTCACGCTCCGCCTTCTTGCGTCCATTGTCGAAGAGCACCTGGTTGATGACCAGGTCGGCCACAAAATCGCCCAGCGAGTTCAACGAAATGCGCGGCCCAATGGCCGGCAGCCAGTTGTATTTGGCCGCATCTGCCCGCAGCTGCGCCACATGCAGTTCCGCAGCCGCCACCCGGTTGTCCGAGGCGATGACCGCGTTTGCGACGCTGGCATAGGGCGTGCCCGGCTCAACCACCGTGTCACGCAGAGACAGGGCATGGATGACAGGTGCGGCCTGCGCGGGATCAGGGCGCGGCGCATTGGCCGCGCGCGCAACGGTTTCCTCCGCTGGCGGATTGGAGCCACCTGCGAAACGGGACACCACGCCCATGTCCTTCATGCAGCCCGAGAGCGCGACCGCCACCACGATCATGCCCAGGCCGTGCCTGCCTATCCTCATGTGTGCCCCCGTCTCGGCGCGATTATGGTTATGAAGCGGGATCCGCGGCCCGGTTCTGCGCCGGGCCTGCGGACGGTCTTGATCGGGTCAGGTGACGCCGTGGATCTGGGTGATGTCATCCTCGATCAGCAGGGTCGCGTCGCCAAGGCTGAAGACGTTGAACCCGTTGCCGTCGTTGCCCTCGGCGGTGGCTCCGGTGATTGTCACGCTGTCGTCAGATCCGCCCCGGATGGTGACCGTGTCGCTGTTCTCCGACAGCGCCTTGATCTGCGCCTCGGTGATGGTGAGGTTGCTGTCCTCGGCGAAGTGCAGGTCGATGGTGTCGATCTGGAAGTCGGACAGGGCCTCTGCGATGTCGTCGGACATCAGCACCGTGTTGGTCAGGGGATCGTCGGTGACGAGGTAGGACCCGGAGGTGTTGCCCGCCGCATCGGTCGAGGCCAGCACCAGGTGCGTGCCATCCGCCACCGACCCGTCGAGGTCGATGTAGGTCTGGCCGATCGCCTCGATATCCGTGCTGGCATCGATGGAAACCGCCGTCACATCCGGCGTTCCCGAAGGATCGCTCAGCTGGCCAAGGAAAACATCGTCCTCGGTGATCTCGGTCCGGATCAGGTCCACCCCGGATCCGTCGCGGCCATAGCCGGTCCAGTTCAGAGTGCCGGGTGCATCGGTATCCACGCTCAGCGTTTCCGTGATGGCGCGGGTGTTGCCCGCGGCGTCCACGGCCTCGATCAGGACCGGGGCAGATAGCGTGCCTGTGGGAATGGCCGAGGACGGTATGTCCACCGACCAATTGCCCGAGGCATCGACCGTGGCCACATGCACCATGCCACCCACGGTAACCGAGACGCTCGACCCCTGCTCGACCACGCCGGTCAGGGTGACGCCCTGGCGGGCCTCTGCCGCGTTGATGACGCCATCCGGCGTGACCGGGTCCGAGGACATGGCCAGCAGGTTGACCTCTGTGTCGATGTCGAAAGCGACCGAGGTCGTTGCCGTGTTGCCCGCCGCATCCGTGGTGTCGATCACCGCAGAGGTGGCCTTTTCTCCGGCGGGAATGTCCCCGGCCTGAAATCCGACGCTCCAGTTGCCGGAGGCATCGACCGTGGCGTCACGGGTGACCCCTTCGAAGGTGACGGAGACGGTGCCGCCCGGCTCTGTCGTGCCGGTCAGGACAAAGCCGTCGCTGGCCTCGTCGGCGTTGATGACATTGTCGCCCTCGACCGGCGCACCGGAGGCGGCAAAGTTCAGCACCTCGGTATCGACCTGGACGCTGTCGGTACGGGTCAGGGTGTTGCCCGCGCTGTCGGTGATGGTGGCGGAAATATCGGCGGTATAGGTGCCCGGTGCGATTTCTCCGGGGGCGAAGTCCAGCGACCAGTTGCCCGAGGGATCGGTCTGCACCGCGTGCGTGACGCCGTTCAGCGTCACGTTCACCACCTGGCCCGGGTCCGAGGTGCCCTTGATCGTCACCCCGTCCGAGGCCTCGACCAGGTTCACCACATCGTCCCCCTCGACCGGGTCGGGGCTGATGGTCAGCGTGCCCGCATCGGTGTCGATGGTGACGGGCTGGGTGATGGTCTCGGTATTGCCGGCCGGATCGGTCGAGACTGCCGTCAGCGTGACGGTCTGCTCGCCGCTGGGCAGCTGCGCGGGGTCAAAGCTGGCGGTCCAGTTGCCGCCCGCGTCCACCGAGGCCTGCACGGTGTGGCCGTTCAGCGTGATGCGCACGCTGCCGCCCGGTTCCGTCGTGCCCGTCAGGACAAGGCCCTGCGCCGCCTCGTCGGCGTTGATGACCGCATCCACCCCGCCCGGGGTGGATGTGATGGCAAAGTTGCGCACGAGTGTATCGACATCGATGCTGCCATTCGCGGTGGCAGTGTTGCCCGCCGGATCGGTCGAGGTCGCGGTGACGTCCAGCGTGCGTTCGCCTGCCGGGATCTCGGCCGCGGCGAAATCGACGGTCCAGCTGCCACTGGCCGCCACGGTGGCTTGGTGAGTCACCGCACCCAGCGTCACCATGACGGTGCTGCCCGGTTCGGCGGTGCCGGTCAGGGTCACGCCGTCGCTGCGTTCGGCGGCATTGACCACGCCGTCGCCCTCGACGCCGCTGGTCATGACCGCGACATTGGTTGTCGTGTCGATGGCGATGGTGCCGGTGGCCGTGACCACATTGCCCGCTCCATCGATGGAGGTCGCCAGAACGTCAAGCGAGGTCTCGCCTTCCGGGATCTCTGTCGCCGGCAGGACTACGGAC
Source organism: Antarctobacter albus (assembly GCF_900101505.1). Classification (GTDB taxonomy): domain Bacteria; phylum Pseudomonadota; class Alphaproteobacteria; order Rhodobacterales; family Rhodobacteraceae; genus Antarctobacter; species Antarctobacter albus. Next base: position 9,113 of record NZ_FMZI01000014.1, on the reverse strand, counting down.
CAGGTGCCGTCGAAGTTGATCGTCGCGTCATAGGAAGTGCCGTTTACCGTGACGGTGACGGAGGAGCCCGCGCCCGTTGCTTCGGTGTAACCGGTCAACAGCACACCATCGGCACGCTCGGCGGCATTCACCACCCCGTCGCCTTCGACGGAAGCCGTGTAAACCTCGACATGGTTGGTCACGTCGATCTCGAACCCGCCCGAGGCGAAGGCCATGTTGCCCGCCGGGTCGGTCGAGGTGACGGTGGCCAGGACCGCGATGCTGTCGGCCTGCCCCGCATTTGTCGGCAGGACGCTGGCCGGAAAGGGCATGGACCAGGTGCCATCGGCGCCGACGACGGCGGTGGCCGTCTCGCCATACAGTTCCAGTGTGACCGTCGCGCCCGGCTCGCCCGTGCCGGAAAAGGAGATCATGCCCGCGTGTTCGGTGCTGTTGACGATACCGTCCACCGCGATGGTCGAAGTGTCGAGCGTCAGCGCCAGTTCGGTGTCGATATCGACGCTGCCGGTCGCGGTCATGGTATTGCCGGCCAGGTCCGTGGCCGTGGCGCTGATCTCAAGCGCCATCGTGCCGCGCGGCAGGCTGACAGAGGGGATGTCGACCGACCAGCCACCGGTTGCGGTGGCCGTGGTCGTATAGCTTTCGCCATTGGTCGAGACGACAACCGTGGCGCCCGGCTCTGCCGTGCCTGTCACGGCGACACCTGCGTCGGCCTCGCCCGCGTTGATGACCCCATCCCCACCGACAATTGCCGTGTTCACGGTGACGGCGGTCTCGGTGTCCACGTCGAAATCATGGCTCGTCGTGACGACATTGCCCGCCGGGTCGGTCGAGACGATCTGCGCCGTGGCGGAATAGGTGCCTGTGGCCAGGTCTCCCTGGGCGAATGTCACGCTCCAGTTGCCATCGGCATCGGCGGTTGTGCTGTGGGTCACGCCATCGACGGTCACGGTGACGGTCGATCCCGCGTCGGTCGTGCCGGTGAAGGTCACGCCTGCGGCGACCTCTCCCCCGGAAATAACGTTGTCGCCGGTCAACGGCAGGTTGGTCAGCTTGATGGTGTTTTCGGTGTCCACCTGCACCACGTCGTAGACCGTGGTGCTGTTGCCGAAATCATCGGTGGCAACAAGGGTGATGTCCTTGCCGTAGGTGCCCGTAGGGAAGACCGCCGAGGAGAAGTCGAAGAACCAGTTGCCGTTCTCGTCGACAACCGTGGTCTGCGTGGTGTCGTCCACTGTGATCGTGATGGTCGAGCCGGGCTCGCCCTCGCCGGTCACGGTGACACCGTCCTGATGGTCGTCGTCGTTGACGAGATCGCCGGTGGAGACGGTTCCGTCGGTCACGTCGACCGGCGGCGGCGTGGTGTCGATCACGAAAGAGGGACCATCGAGGTAAGTCACGGTCCCGTCCGGGTCCGTGACCTTGACGGGAATGTCCGCATAGCTGCCATCGGGTGGGAAATTGTCACCTTCGAAGACGATCTTCCAGATGCCGTCCTCATCGGCCTCGCCGGTGACGGTGATCCCGCCGATAGTGATCTCGATGATTGAACCGGGGTTGGCCGTGCCGGTGATGGTGAGACTGGGCGTATCGCCGCCGTCGATGGTATAATCCGCGTCCGGGTCATCCACGGTGGGCGGGGTCCAGCCAAGCCCCCCGCCGCCACCGCCGCCGCCACTGTCGCCGTCTCCGCCACCCAGCAGCGCGGCACCGCCCAGCGCGGCCGCGCCCAGGCCTGCGGCGCCGAGGCCACCCATGCCGATCAGGCCAGCGGCCAGCATGCTGACCTCGTTACCCTCGTCCACGGGGACCGGCGCCTCTGCAACAACGGTCGGTTCGTCGATAAAGATGAGCGCGTCTGTCGGGCTCCACTTGCCCCATTCCTCGGTCGGGCCGTACTGGGCAAAAAGCGCCCCGCCCTCGGCCTCGACGAAAGTGACTTCGTTCAAGGTCCCGTAGGCACTCAGATACAGCTTGCCGCCCGCGTCACCGCCGTCGAAGTAATTTTCGAGCACGATCACGCGGCCATCGGCCAGGGTGATCAGCAGGTCATTCGCGGTCCGATCGTAGCCGCGCACATCCGATTGACTGATGTTGAGGGAAATTTCCTGGCCGCCGGTTGCGTCGATCAGGTAACCTTGACCGTCGCTGTTGACTTCACCACGTTCCAAAATGCCCGCACGGGTACGGGTCACGAATTTAATCGCGTTCATAATCACACCGCTCTACCTCTGTGCCCGCCTGATTTTTTGTATGGCGGGCTTGTTATTTCTCATCGCGAAATAACCTAATTTTATCGCTTTCGCTACAGAGAATTTCCCGATTTGCCCGATATGAGGGGGAAACTGCGGCGCCATGCGCCATATCTGCCATGAGCTGTGACAAAAATGTGGCGCCCACCAACAGGGTGCGATTGCGCTTGTCCATCCCTCCTTCCCGGCTGGAAACGGGGTGGACCGGGCGGCGCGCATCTAGGATGGTGCCGACGGCCAGCAAGGAAAGGATGCCCGGTTCTCCACCCTCGGCCAAGGTGGACCCGGCTGCGATACGAGCCAGATGACGCAAGACTTCGATCCCGCACAGACCGATGGCCGCGCTTTCCGCGATGCCCTGGGCCGTTTCGGCACCGGGGTGACAGTTATCACCTGCGCCACGACGACCGGACCGCTTGGCATCACCGCCAACAGCTTTTCCTCGGTTTCCCTGGAACCGCCACTGGTGCTCTGGGCTCCGGCGAAATCCTCGTCGCGTTACCCGTTCTTCATGGCGGCAGATCGGTTCGCGATACATGTCATGGGCGCCGACCAATTCGATCTCTGCCGCGCATTCGCCCGCGACGGCGATGCCTTCGACGCCTTCGACTGGCGCCGGAGCGCGTCAGGTGTCCCCCTGATCGAGGGCTGCCTGGCACGTTTCGAGTGCCGTCAGGTGGCAGCGCATGACGGCGGCGACCACTCGATCCTGCTGGGCCATGTGGAACGGGTCAGCTCCCGCGAAGGTGCTCCGCTCTTGTTTCAGGGCGGGCGCTACGGCAGCTTTTCCGCCGACTGATCGCCCGGAACGCCGCAAGAAACCGCGTTGACGGGAAAATTCGGCGTCACGGCCCGGATCGGGAACGATTTCCGCTACGGAAACCCTTTGTTTCCCCTAGCGAAAGCGGGATCTGGAAATTTCTGTCTTTTCCAAAGCTTGCCAAGTGGCCCCGGATTGCTCACAGTTTTGTTATCCGCTGACGCACTCGGCATTTCAAAAGACAGGTTCGTCATGATCCTCAGATTTTATCGCTCTTTCCCCGGCTTTTGGGCCCCTGCCCTGTTGATCACCCTGGCCACCTTGATGCCCACGCCCTCGCGGGCAGATGCGATCCTGGCGCAGGACTTTCTGGATTTCGACGCCCAGGAGGCCCAGCTTGGCCGCCTGCTGTTCTATGACAAGATCCTGTCCGGCAACCAGAACATCAGCTGCGCGACCTGCCATCACCACAGCCTGCACGGCGCCGACGGCATCAGCCTGGGCATCGGCGAAGGCGGCACCGGGCTGGGCCCCGACCGGACCCCGGGCGAGGGCACCCACCGGATCGCCGAACGGGTGCCCCGCAACGCGCCCGCGCTTTGGAACCTCGGACATAGCGAGGTGCGCGAGATGTTCCATGACGGTCGGGTCGAACGGATCGGCGCAGGCTATGTCGCATTCAAGACACCGGCCAAGGAATACACGCCCGCCGGGCTGAACTCTTTGCTGGCGGCGCAGGCCCTGTTCCCGATCAGCTCTCCGACAGAAATGGCCGGGCACCCGGACGAAAACCCGGTCAGCGCCGCCTTTGCCGAACGCATCGACCTGGGTTGGGCCATGCTGGCCGACCGTGTGCGCGAGGTGCCGGAATACCAGCGCCTGTTCAAGGCAACCTATCCCGATGTGCACGATCCCGACGACATCACCATCGTCGAGATCGTGAATGCCATCGCCGCCTTCATCGGGACCGAATGGCAAAGCCATGACAGCCCCTACGACAAGTGGTTGACCGAGGGCACGCCGCTTTCACCCGAGGCAGAGCGTGGGCGGCAGCTCTTTTTCGGGGACGCGGGCTGTTCCGGCTGCCACAACGGGCCACGCTTTACCGATCAGAATTTCTACGCCGTGGGCATCCCGCAGTTCGGGCCGGGCCGGCCCTTTGGCGAAGACACCATGCCGCATGACCTGGGACGGATGGAAACCACCCGCAACCCAGAGGACGCCTACAAGTTCCGCACGCCCTCGCTGCGCAATGTGGCCCTGACCGCGCCCTATGGGCACAACGGCGCCTATCCCACGCTGCGCGCCATGATCCGCCACATGTGCGACCCGCTGACCGCCCGCAACGAATGGACCCCCGGCATGGCCCGCCTGCCGGACGTGGCCTGGCTGAACGATCGCGACTTCACCCTTGTCGGCGACATGCTGGAAACCGCGCAGCAGGTCGCCTACCTCGATATTTCCCCGGTCGACATGGTCGAGGCGGATATCGACGCGCTCGAGGCCTTTCTGAACGCATTGACCGGCGAAACCGCAGAGAAACGCCCGATGGGCCGGCCAGACACGGTGCCCAGCGGACTGCCGGTGGACTGACGCCCCTTGGCCCCGAATGGACCGCGGTCCATCGACCGCATTCAATCCATGCGGTCGATCAGCTTGCGGATGGCGGGCTCCTTGTGCGGCTTCTTCTGAAGCCGCAGCAACAATTCGGCCAGGTCCCCTTCGTCGACGCGCTGTGCCGCCGCCTTGGGGGTGAACCACTTGCGCTTGCGTTCCTTGCGCTCTTTCCAGTCACGCAGCAGCTTTTCCACAAACATCGGGTAGACCTCGACCGTGCAGGGCACGACGCTGCCATCGTCCATGACCTTGCCATAGCTGTATGTGCCGATCATCTCGGTCCCGACATGGCCCTTAGCGCCCGCCTCTTCCAGTGCCTCGATCTCTGCCGCACGCCAGGGTTTCTTGCCATCCATCTGCCAGCCCTTGGGCATCACCCAGCGTCCGGTATCGCGTGATGTCACCATAAGGACCTTGACCTGGTCCTTGGCGTCCCTGCGCATCGGCAGGGCGGCTATCTGCTCGCCTTGTCCCGGCACGGGTGCCTCCTCCTGAAATACTGGGCGGCCCTGCGTCTCCCCTCGCCGACCGCCCGTCTGAAAAATCCTTCACCCGCAGGCATCGCATCTCGGCGCGCCCGGAACCACCCCTAAAGCAGGGTGAACATATCCTCGGTCAGGCTGTCCACGTCACGATCCATGAGGATGATCCTCACCCCATTGTCGTAAAAGACCGCGTCCTCCCCCTCTTGCGTGACATGGCTCAGCGCCTCGGCGCTGTCAGCATAATCGAACCCGACCAGTTCAATCCTGTCCCAGCTTTCCCAGTCGGTGATCCAGTGCTGCCCGCCCTGTTCGTATTGGAACACGAAGGTGTCCGAAAACAGGCCGCCGGACAGAACCCCGCCGCCGCCTTCGGGGATCAACCGGTCGTCGGCGCCATAGCCAAGCATGAAGTCCAGCAGCGCCGGGCCGGTGTTTTCCACGAATTCCGGGCTGTCCATGAAATGCCGGACCACAGCGACGCGGCTGGCCCCGTCTTCCAGCAGCCCGACCCAGGTCGCAAAACCGCCGGGATCGGGGTTTCGGTCCAGCACGTTGTTGTAAAGTAGAGTCACGAACTCTGCGTCCGTGGTGTCGCCATAGGTGGCCTGGAACTCTGCCGATCCGACGAAGAAGGCGACTGTTCCGCCGAAATCCCAACCGTTGGACAGTTTCTCGACCCAGCCCGAGAAACCACCGTAGTCCGGGTCACGGTCAAAGACCGCGCGATACAGGCGATAGACATCATCCGCCCAGGTTGTCGGATCGTGGAATTCGTCGAAGACCGCCTGCGCCGCCTCCGTGCGGGTCACATGTTCTGGGCTTTCGGCGAAATGCCGGACCACCGCCGTCCGCGACATTCCGGCCTCCATCCGCTCCACCCAGGCCTGGGCATCCTCTTCGGTTGGCACCCGGTTGAAGACGTTGAGATAGAGCAACCCGACAAAATCGAGGTCATCCATGTCGCCGTAGGTGTCGCGAAACTCGCGCGACCCCATGAAAGCTTCGGCGATCGCCTCGTGGGTCATGGCGCCCGACGCCACGCGGGTCAGCCATTCCTGGTGCCCGTTCGCATCCGGCTCTCGTCCGAAAACCGCAAGGTACAGGCGATAGATCTGGGCAGAGATCTCGATCCCGTAAAGGCCACGCTCATCCCCGATCAGGTAGTCGCGATCGAGCCCCCCGCGCAGGACATCGGCCCCTGCCCCGCCGACCAGCACGTCAGTCCCGGCCATACCGGTCACAAGGTCGTCGCCCGCAGCCCCGTTCATGTAATTGCCGGACGCCGAACCGATCAGGTACTCGTCATCGGCATCGCCGAACATGCGCGTGCCTTCGGTGTGATAGTTGTGCTGAACGTAATGCCCCTCTGTCAGGTTGTTGTCGATGATCTCCTCGAACGGTCCTGGCACGATCCACCCGAACAGATAGAGGTCGGCGGTGAATGACCGGAACTGGTCGGGCGAAAACGTGAAGGGATAGATCTGCGCGCCGCCGACCTCTCCTGGCAGAACGGCCACCTCGGCAGCGTCGGGTGACATCCTGTCCTCACCCGAGGCATAGACCCGCAGTTCGAAAGCCTGCATCGGGCGGTCGCCCAGGTTGCCACCGAAGACGACGAAATCAAGCGGCCCAGCCTGGTCCCCCGCCAGGAAGGACAGGTCGACATAGAAATCCGTGATCCGCTGGTCTTCGTGAACCGTCACCTCACGCGGGGTCGAGGCGTTGTTGGTTTCGTCCGACTCGGCGATCTCGTTCTCCGGGTCGGCCAGGAGGGCGATATAGTAGGTTCCCGGCTGCAGGCCCAAGGCATCATAGTCGATCTCGATCGGCGGGCCGGTGAAATGCTCGAAGTGGTAGGTGTCGATGACGTTCTGATAGCCGGTATAGGTCCAGGATCCGATCAGCAGATCATCAACTGTCACCTCTGGGTCGGTCGACAGGTAGATGCCAAAGGTAAAGGGCGGCGCGTCGGCATCCCCCTGGTTCGCGATGGTTCCGCCCGAGTGCAGGAAATCACCGTGAAAGATCATCCCGCCGGTTGGGCCGACCTCTCCCTCGACGGCGACATAGCCATCCGCAAGGACAAGATCGGGCAAGGGCTGAGCGGCTGATTGCATGGCGGCCGTGCCGGCTTTCACCTGCGAAGAGGCCGAAAAAGTGTTACTCATCAGAAGGCTACCAGTGCGACGCAAATTCGCGGGCACGCTAGGTCAAATGTGCGTTCCGGACAACGGCGGAACTGACGCCAAAGTGCGACAGATGGTGCGCTTGGTAGGGTTCGACGTCTGCTATGTCTGGTAGTGGAGAGAGTGGCTGGCATGGGACCTCCCCGCTGCCAGTGCCGCGTTGAGCGGGCTAGGCGGGGGAAGTGGCGGACCGAGGAACCGCCAGAGTTAGGTTGCGACTTTTCGGACCCCGCCGCAATTCGTCGTTTCAATACAGACTTGTACGGAGAAAATTTGCGATTCCAACCCGCCAAACTTTGCAATCCGTCGCAAGAAATCGCACTCTTTTTAGGTGGGTAAGTTGGAGTCGGCCCTTTGCCGCGTGTTGCCAAGGAACTGTCTGCACTAGATGTAAAAAGGTTGCAGCACCCCGGAAGGGGAAGCAACGCGCTCTTTGCCGTGGGTGGGGTATCGGGCCTCAACCTGCAAATCACCCCGAACGGCGGGCGCACATGGCTGCTGCGGGTATCCGTGGGAGGCAAGCGCCGCGAAATCGGCTTGGGCGGCTTTCCCGATGTAACCCTTGCGCAAGCCCGTGAACGCGCACGGGAAGCCAAGGACAAGATCCGGCAGGGCATCGACCCTGTGGAGGAACGCAAGGCAGCGCAGGCCGCACTGGCGGCGGCGCAGCGGCGCGGGCTGACCTTTGCGGATGCAACCGACAAATACCTTGCGGCGAAGCTGGACGCCTTCAAGAACGCCAAGCATCGCCAGCAATGGCAGAACACCTTGCAGACCTACGCCATGCCTGAACTTGGCAAAATGCTGGTGGATGAAATCACGGTGCAGGATGTTTTGCGCGTTCTTGAACCGATCTGGCAGAGCAAGACCGAAACCGCATCCCGCCTGCGCGGACGGATTGAAAGCGTACTGTCATGGGCCACAGTGGCCGGGCACCGCTCTGGCGATAATCCCGCCCGTTGGGCTGGAAACCTCAAAGAGCTTCTGCCCGCCGCCGCGAAGGTGGCGAAACAGGACAATCAACCGGCTGTGCAGATCGACGAAGCGCCGCGCTGGCTTGCAGCGCTGCGAAAACGCGATGGCACGGGCGCACGCGCCTTGGAATTTGCCGCCCTGACCGCTTCCCGCTCCAAAGAGGTGCGCGGCGCTGTCTGGGAGGAAATCGACCTGGACGCGGGGCTTTGGGTCATTCCGGCGGCGCGCATGAAGATGGATCGGGAGCACCGCGTGCCGTTGACGCCCGAGGCCGTGGCGCTCTTGGAGGCTCTGCCGCGTTTCGAGGATAACCCGCTGGTTTTTCCGGCGCCGCGTGGAGGCGAAATGTCCGACATGACCCTGAGCGCGGCCATGAAACGGCTGCACAAGGCTGACGTTGATGCAGGTGGGCCGGGTTTCGTGGACCGGGTAAGCAAACGCCCGGCGGCACCGCACGGGCTGCGCAGCACCTTCCGCGATTGGGTGGCCGAGCGCACGCATTTCCCTGGTGACATGGCCGAGGTGGCCTTGGCGCACAAGGTGAGCAATGCCGTGGAGGCGTCTTACCGGCGCGGGGACATGGTTGAAAAACGCCGTGCGATGATGACGGCTTGGGCAGATTACCTGACCGGGAAGGACCGGGTTGGGGCTGATGTGGTGAGGATTGGCTAGGGTCAGGACCCATTGATTTGGTTGGGCGAGCATGATTCACCGTTCGAAAATGAGCGGTGAACATGTCTGATCTTTTCTGGTTGAGCGATGCGCAGATGGCGCGTCTGGAGCCTTACTTCCCTAAGTCGCACGGCAAGCCCAGGGTTGATGACCGGCGTGTCCTGAG
>NZ_FMZI01000025.1 GCF_900101505.1 Antarctobacter albus | reverse complement strand
GTCCCGTCAGCGATTACGTCGGGGCGCGTGCGCTCGTCAGCGGGCTGCCCAACGTGAAATGGCTTCTCGGAGACCGTGGCTACGATGCCGACTGGTTCAGAGAAGCTTTGCAGGACAAGAAGATACGCCCCTGCATCCCGGGCCGGAAGAAACGGAAGACGCCGGTAAAGTATGACAAACGGCGATACAAACGCCGTAATCGCATCGAGATCATGTTCGGCAGGCTCAAGGACTGGCGGCGCGTTGCGACACGCTACGACCGATGCCCGCAGACCTTCTTCTCGGCGATAGCTCTCGCCGCGACCGTCATCTTCTGGCTTTGAGGGAGAACGAGTCCTGAGCCTAGGGCGCCCCTATCATGACTATCATCGACCAATTCACAAGAAGGCGGCAGCTTTATTGCATGGCGTCGCCACGTCGCACGGTTTCGTCGATGCGAACAAGCGAACAGCTTGGCTACTCACCGATTTGCTTGTCGAGTGCAGTGGCTGCAGCTTGGAGCTTCAAGAGGACGATGCCATCGACGATTTGGTGGTCAATGTCGTCCCTGGCGACATGAGTGAAAGCCAATTGGCGCAGTGAATAAGAGCTCGGCTAGTCCGCTCAAGGTGAAACCAACATCTGAATGCACGATCGTTGAAGTGACTGGTCCCAGGGTGGATTTCCCCCAGTAATATCGGGATCGACCCCGTAGTCCGCCTTACCTACCAGCCCGCTTTAGGGCGGGGTTCACCCCGCCAACCCGTGTGGGCAAACCACTCAGCCTTCGCCAACTATATTTCCCCCTCACCCATCCAACCCCTTGCATGTCGCCCGCGCCCGCACACATCATTAATTGCATCCTGCAAGATGCCTCATCGGTGACATCGCCCTGACATGTGTCAGGCAACCCTGCCCCCTCTGAGCGTCCACCCGCCCGGCATTCCGCCGCGCGGTGTCGAAAGAGGTACTCCAATGTCCAAGGAAAAGAACCGCGGCAACCGCGAAGCGAAGAAACCCAAGAAGGAAAAGATCAAGGTGCTGGCCACCTCGAACAGCAACGCCGGCAAGGACCCGGTGATCGGCGGCAAGGCTGTGAGCGGCGGGCCCAGCGGCAAATCCGGCGGCAAGGCCGCGCGCGCACACTGACCGGCGCGAAACCCATCGGGTGCGTGTCCCCACGCACCCGTCACGAACACTGCGGACCCTGGATTCCACCACGCCCTGTTCGGGACACCTCCCCATCCTGACGGACGGTCATTTGCCGCTGCCGCCGATTACGTCGACACGACCGAAGCCCGACAGGCCCAGGGCAGGCCATTGCTGCTTGCCAAGCGACCCGCCCCCGGCCAATCTCACATCATGCGCATTGCCCTCTTTGCCCTTTTGATCCTGACAGCCTGCGGCCGCTCGGCCACGCCGAACGAAACCGCTTTTCTGCGGGCCTTTCACGGCGACGACATCGACCCGAAACGAATCCGCTTGATCGATGGCAACCCTGCGGGCGCCGTGACCTATGACATCCCCGTTCGCCCTCGCACCACCTGCCAGGAACGCATCTGGCCCCCGATCACCAAGACCCGCACGGTGACGGTATCACCGGCGGCCACCGTGCTGTTCAACAAGGTGCTGCTGCGGGATGACGTGTACAGGGAAGACTTCCTGGCCGGCTACCCAGACCGGATCGATCTGTTCGATGCGATGCTCTTTGCCCATGAGGCGACCCATGTCTGGCAGTGGCAGAACCGCAAGCTGACCGGCTACCACCCGCTCAAGGCGGCGCAGGAACACAGTGCCTCGAATGACCCTTATCTTTTCGACACCGAGGCAACGCGCGATTTCCTGTCCTTCGGCTATGAACAGCAGGGCAGCATCGTCGAGGAATACGTCTGTTGCCGCCTGCTGGACCCGAACGCGCCCCGCACCGCACGGCTGCGGGGAATGATCGGGAAATACATGCCCGTAGACCGGCTGGACGCGGCGATTGACCGGCCCACCGTGATTCTGCCCTGGAAAGGGGCGCAGACGACGGGCATCTGCCGCAGGACCGGCGGCTAGTCCTGCTCGATCCGTTGCAGTTCCAACAGGTAGGCGACCAGATCCACCACCGGCTGAGATGTCAGGATCGGCTGACCCGCCTGTGTCTTCATCGGAACGTCGAATGACCGTTCGAAGAAATCGCCGAAGACCGGCATCGGTGAGCCATGCGCCACCAGCGGATCACGTCCGTCGATCCGCTGGACGACCCGCGCCAGGGGAAAGACGCCTCCGTTCTGGATCGTAAGTTCGGTCAGGTTGGTGGGTGGGATCGTCAGGACACCGGCCATCGGCCCGTCCCCCTTGCCTTCCAACCCGTGGCAGGTGGCGCAATGGGTGTAGAAATGCGCGCGTCCGATGTCGGCGTCCTGGGCGAAGGCGGGCGCGGCCATCAGGCTCAGCAGGGCAAGGCGGGCGATCATGGCGTATCCTCCTGGTCAGCAATGCCGCGACTGTGCCACAGCGCGACAGGCAGGAACATGACGCTGGTCAATATGGGCAAGGCGTTGCCCCGCCCTATCTGGATGCCAAACGGAGGGTAGCGATGCGGATGATCCTGGTGATGATGCTGGTCTGGGCCGGGGTGGCACAGGCCCAGGACACGGACCTTGAACTGGTGCTGCTGGCGGATGCCTCGGGCAGCATCGACCAGCGGGAAATCCAGTTTCAGCGACAGGGTTACGCAGAGGCGATCACCGACCCCGAGGTGCTGACCGCCATCGCGAACACCGCTTACGGACATATCGCCGTGACCTACGTGGAATGGGCCGCGAACCAGGCCGTCGTTGCCGACTGGACGCTGATCGACGGGCCAGAGAGCGCCGCGGGATTCGCCGCAGAGTTGATGGGCAAGCCACGCCAGGCCTACGGGCGCAACGCGATCGGCGCCGCGCTGGACGAGGCGCTGCGCCTGATGGACAGCAATGAATTCGACGGCTGGCGACGGGTGATCGACTTTTCCGGCGACAGCGTAAATTCCTACTCCGGCCCGCCAATTGCCGAGGCCCGCGAAAGGGTGCTGGCCGCGGGTGTCACGATCAACGCCCTGCCGATCCTGCGCCCGGGCGATCCGGGCCGCGCGCATGGCGGACTCGAGGCGCTGTATTCCGAACGTATCATCGGCGGGCCAGGCGCTTTTGTCGTCACCGCCGAAAGCCGCGAGAGTTTTGCCGAAGCGGTCAAGCGCAAGCTGATCCTCGAAATCTCGGGCAGCATGCCGGGCAGAGCGCTTGCCCGGCGCTGACCGGCGCCCCTAGCTGACCGCCGTCAAATGTGCCGCCGGGTGGCCCGCCTCCTGCGGCCAGGCAATCGGCTCGGCATCGCGGCGCAATTCGGCATACCCTCGTCCGAACCGGCGCGGATGCGAAACCAGTTGCAGGCTTTGGCCGTCGAAATCGCGAAGGCCCATCTGCGCACTGCGGTTGTCCTGTTCCAAGCGGTCGCGCAGCAGGTGCAGGGCAATGGCCTGCCCCAGGCGCAGATCCTGGATGTTCTCGGCCGGGAAATATCCGCCGGTGACGCACCGCATCAGCCCGATATTCGCCGCCAGACGGTCGGTTTGATCCTCCAGCGCCAGCACGGGGCCGCCCTGCCCCACTGCCTGCAACTGGGTCCGCCGCGACGTGTCGAAGACGGCCTTGACCAGCGTAGCCAGAACGCCCGCGACAACCGCATGGGCGCCCAGGTCGGAGGGTGTCAAATGCTGACGCTCGGGGCCGGCCAAGGGCAGGAAGAGCGACGCCTCGAACCGCTGCGGCCCGCGCCGCGCGCGGTTCGCCCGGCTGACCCAGTGAACCAGGTTGGGGGCGGCACTCACGAGTTCCTCTGCCGCCGCACGATGGGTATCGCTTTCCGGGGCAGAGACGCCCTCTTCGCTGCCCAACCAGACGGTCATCCGCGCCGCCGTGACCGCCGGGCGCGGCATCCGGCCCTTTTCCGAGACCTGGGCACGGGCAAACCGGCTGGCAAGCGCCTCGCCCTCTGCCATCAGCGCAAAGAGGCGCGACCCGGTCCACGTGCCGGGCAGACCCGGTGCCATGTTCGTCCCCCGTGCCAACGCAACCAGCGTGGCGTTGTGAAAGGGACGCGCGGGCGGCGTTCGGTGCAGCGTCTCGGCGCGATCCCCCAGGCTGGGGTCCTGCTGCGGGCGCACCGCCGCCCAGGGCAGGCGCAGACCGGCCTGGCTGTGCTCGGCACACCAGCCGATCCATTCCGACATCGCCGCCTCTTCGGTCGGCCAGACACCGGGCTCGCGCTTGGGATGCGGCTCCATTTGGTCACTGTCCCAGAATGCCGAAAGAACCGGACCGCCACCGCGCAAGACAACACCGCCCCGCAAGAGGGTTTCCAGCGTCAGCTGGAAATCCGCGTTGCAGCGAAGGGCCCGGCGCTGGCTGGCCCCCATCTGGCCCGGTTGCACGTCCGGCGATCTGTCCGGTCCTGTCCCGGCAAGCGGCACGCGCGCATCGAACCAGCTGAGATTGCGCAACTCGCAGAGCAGTTCATGCATCGTGAACCGGGTGGCCCCGTCGATCCTGACGGCGCAATGCGGGTCCTGCAGCGCCTCGGCGCGTAGATCCTGAACCAGCCCCAGGGCAAAGAGCTCCGCCATGTCGGCGGCCAGCTCCGGCGCCGACAGGTCGGGCGGCACAGGCATCGCGATCCGGTCCCGAAGCGACCTGCCCCGACCGTCCCCGTCGATCACACCGAACCTTGTCGCGGTCCCGTTGCGTTTCATGGTCTTTCCCCCAGCCCGAAGCATACTGTTGCACGACTTGACCGTACGTTAACCCGACCATGCACATGCCCCCGTGAACGGATCGCAAATGCTGCGCAATTCGCGCGTGAAACACGCATGAAAACCCGCTGAAAACTCGCGGCGTGCTTATCCGGTTGGCGTGAATTCTGCGCAAACCCGACAGGCACCGATCCCACTTCCTTGACCGGTGAGTGAAAAAGACCTTTGCTGACCCGGCGGATTTCGCGTGCAGGATCAGGGGGATCGACATGGGATACAGCTGGACGGATGCCAGAGAGCACGCGTTTCGCGATGCCTGTCTTGACTGGTCACGCCTCATCGGGCTGCGCCGCGACATGCTACCGCCGATGCCCCCGGACCGCGGGCCCGATTACGCGCCGCTTTTTGTGCATCTGCACTCGACCGATGACATGCAGGCCGCGCGCCGCCGTCTGCGCGATCTCGTGGGGCAGCAGGACTCGCCCCTGCGGATGGACGATACCGAACTTGCGGCGCTTGTTGCGCGCATCGACGATCCGCAGGCGCACCCGAACCTGCCGGACAGCTACATGCTGTACCGGCGCATCGGCACGGCGGACAGCCTGCATGACGACCTGTTCGAGGTGATCGACTCGGGCTGCCCGGTTCAGCTGGCGAACGATCCGATGCCGCCGGAACCCGCCGGGGCGGTGCCGCCCTCACCCACACCGGGCGCGCCGATCGTCGCAATCATCGACGACGGCATCGGCTTTCTCAATGCGCGTTTCTGCCGGGGCACCGCCCCAAGGCGCACGCGGTTTCACGCCCTCTGGCTGCAGGCGCTGGAACAACAAGCCCGGACCCCCAAAGGCACGCTGGCGGGGCGTATCCTGGACACTGCGGAAATCGACGACCTGCTGGCGCGCGGCGACGAAAGCACAACCTACGCCGCGCTGAACGCCGCGATCTACCCCGACAGGACCCGCGACGAGACCGGGTTTGCCACCACCCACGGCACCCATGTCCTTGACCTGGCCGCCGGGGCCGATCCCGAGAATGCCGATGACCCGGCGCGCGACTGGCCTCTGTTGGGCGTTCAATTGCCCCCCGAAAGCATCGACGACACCTCTGGCACCTGGGTCGAAAGCTACCTGGTCATGGGTCTGCGCTGGATCCTGCGGCAGGCCGCCAGGGTGGACGCCACGGCGCCCGTCATCGTGAACGTCTCGCTGGGCGTGTTGGCAGGTCCCAAGGACGGCACGCATTTCGTCGAACACCAGATGGCCCGCGAGGCGCAAACCTGGGAAGAGGTCACCGGCCAGCCGGTTCGGCTGGTCTGGGCCTTTGGCAACAGCTATCGCAGCAGCCAGGTCGCGCGGCTCACCCCCACCGAGGTCCCCGCGCAACTTGACTGGCGTGTGCAGCCCGATGACGAAACCGCCAGCTTCATCGAGATCCATTGTCGGAACGGTGCGTCTGCCGACCTGCAGCTGGGGCTGACCGCCCCCGATGGCACGACCTCGGGTCTGGCCCAGCTGCAGCCGGGCGAGATCCGGTCGCTCGAACGGGAGGACGGCGCAGCGCTGGCCCGCGTCTATCATGTGCCCGCGCGCAAACGCGACAAGCAGACCGAACAACAGGCATATTACGTTCTGGCCCTGGCCCCCACGCGCGGCCAGAAGGCCGGAGAGCCGGAGGCCCCCGCCGGGGCCTGGATCGTTTCGCTGCAAGGCTCGGGCGAGGTGCTGGTGCAGGTCCAGCGCGACGATGCTATCCGCGGGTCGGAAGTGCGCGGACGGCAAAGCTACCTCGACCATCCCGCCGCCTACGATTGGGACGAAAGCCGCGCGGGCTATGTCGCCCCCGGCGCCGGTCCGATCAGCGATGAGGGGTGTCACAATGCCTATGTCGCGGCGGACTGCCGGCAGGTGTTCAGCGTAGGCGCCGCACAGGCATCGGCCTGGACAGCCTCGTCAGAGGTCGGGAACTATCGCCCCGCGCCCTACAGCGGCGAGGGCGCATCGTGGTCCCAGCCCGGACCCAGTGTCGCCGCCAGAATTGGCACCGGGCCGTTTTCGGCGGGTATCCGGGCATCCGGAACGCTGAGCGGCAGCACGCGGCGGCTGGCGGGGACCAGCGCCGCAGCGGGCCGCCTGACGCGCGCCCTGGCCCTGTCGTCGACCCGGATCGTCGCCAATGCCCAGAACCCGACGTCGACCCGGCTGGAGGACATCGATCCGGCCTGCCTGGTGCCGACCGGCACGCGGGACTCGCGGCTGGGTGAGGCGGTAGTGGAATTGCCGGACGCCCTGCCCGCCAGCTAGACGCCGGTCACCACTCGTCCTTGGCCTCGTCCCACATCTTGGCCAGCCATCCGGGCACCAGCCCCGTCGGCAGGGACAAGGTGCCCGAGGCGATTTCTTGCCCGTTGTCCAATGCCTCGGCCATGCGCGCCAGGGTAAAGTCCCCGTCGTAGCCCGCGCCGTGGAACACGCGCGTCCGGGTCTGCGGCGTTCCTTCCAGCAGGTTGATCAGCGCCTCGGCGACGGTCACGCCCAGCACCGCCCCGGCCATGCTGTCGGTGGGGAAATGCACGCCCGCGACCGTTCGGTTCATCGCGATCCGTTCGGCGTGGCGGTACAACTCACTGCCCGCCTTGATCTGCTCGACCGGATCGACCGGCGCGTTCAGGAACAGCCGAGACAGCAGCGTGGCGCAGGCAAAGGCCTCTGTCGCATGGCCCGAGGGCCACGAACCATGCCCCGGCGTCTGGATCAGCGGCTGTACCTTGCGGGACATGGCGATGGGGCGGGCCACGTCGAACCCGTGTTTGAAGGGCATCTCGATCACGGTGCAAAGCCGCAACATTGCCTGGTTCAGCGCCAGCGTCCACTTGGTGGCGTCCGGCGCCATGTAACCGACGAGGCCGAAAAAGCTCTGGATATCGCCGGTCTGCATGATGATCTCGTTCAGGCGATCCCCGCGCAGGTCGGCGTAGGTCCGCAGGTAATGCAGCTGCTTGTCCGCGAGGAACGTGCTGGTCGGCGCTTCGAGCGTGACCAGCGGGTCATCCCCCAGCGCCACCGTGCCCGTCGCAGGCTTGCTCTTGGCCACGGGCTCCAGCGTGACCTTGAACAGCCCTTGCAGGCAGGCATCCATCACGGCACGCCGGGGTCCCGTCGCCATCGCGGTGAGCGCGTCCCAGCCGCTGCGGCCGTCCTGTTTCGGGACACGGTCCGCCGTGCCGTCCCAGTAGCCCACGGTTCCGTCCCGCGCCTGGCCCAGGGCGGCACTGGCAAAGGTGTTGTCCGGCCCCGCCTGCGAGTTTTCCGCCGCCTGGCTGTTCTGCGAATTCTGCGAGTTCTGGGAATTTTGCGAATTCTGACTGTTTTGGGAATTCTGCGAGTTCTGCGAATTGTAGAGACCGGAAACGGGCATGACATCCTCATGAAATTTTGGGCGGAGTTTTTGGCACTGCCTGCCACAGGTCAAAGCCTAACTGCCAATAGGGGCAATCGTTAACGGAAATTTCACGTCCGTTGCCGCGCTGTCACGGCGGTGCTAGATTTTCGCAAGTTGCGAGGAGAGCGCATGGCAGGGCCTGCATCCCAGAGGATCACCATCACCGTGCTCGGGCCTTTCCTGGTCCGGGATGCGGACGGCGCTGCGCTGCCCATCAAGGGGGCCAAGAACCAGGCGCTGCTGGCGATGCTGGCGCTCAGCCCCGATATGACCCGCCCGCGCCGCTGGCTGGAAGACAAGCTGTGGTCGACTTTCGGCCCCGAACAGGCCAGCGCCAACCTGCGTCAGGCCCTGTCCAAGTTGCGCAATGCACTTGGCCCGGCGGCCGATTTGATCCGGGCGGACAGGTCTTCGGTCACGCTGGACCGGCGCGCCGTCACCGTCGACCTGCACGAAGAGGTGGTGCCCGAGGATGACCGCGTCGAGCTGTTGCAGGGCATCGACGTGCGCGACCCCGAGTTCGAGGACTGGTTGCGCCAGGAACGAGCCGCGCTCTTGTCGAAACTGGCCTCGGCCAGCCCGACCGACAGCCGCGGTATCCTGATCAACTGTCGCGCCAGCACGGAGGCGCCGGGACGAGAGAGGATGCTGGGCGAGGTCCTGGCCAACCAGATCGGCGAGAACATCGCCGAGCAGGTCCGCGCATGGCGACAATCGGATTCGGACATGCCCCTGCCCGAGGGCGCCCCGGTCAGCGACGTGTCCGTCAGCACCCAGTTGATGGAAAATGGCGACGGCGGACACGCGCTGTTCATCAAGGCCACGCATCAGCCAAGCGCGCGCATCCTCTATTCCAAGCTGCAACAACTGGATCGGCTCGAGGACATCCTGAGCGCGGAAATCGACGTCTCGCGCACCGTCTTCGAGGCCGCCGACCAGATCATCGGCAAGCTGCCGCATGTGCTGGAAAAGGACCGCCCCGAAACGCGGGCGACGGCACTGTCCCGCCTTGGGCTCTACCGGATGTTTTCCTTCGAGAAAGACGCCCTGCGCGAGGCCTACGGGCTGATGGACCAGGCCTTTCGCCGCGATGAAAACGGAATTTACCTGGCCTGGGCCAGCATGATCCGGCTGACCCAGATGATGGAACTGGCCGAAGACGACCAGGAGGGCCTCCTCGAAGAGGCCGTCGACCTGCATTACCGCGCGATGGAGCTGAGCCCGGACAACGTGCTGGTCCATGCGATCATCTCCAAGGTCCGCGGCACCGCACTGGGCGATACCGCCGGTGTACTGGACCTTGCGCAGAACGCGGTCGAACGGAACCCGGCCAACGCCTTTGCCTGGAAATCCCTGTCCGAGGCGCTGATCCTGTCGGGCGACATGGAAGGCGGATTCACCGCCTCGGAACGGGCCTGCCGGATCGCGCGGACGTCGCCGTTCAAACACTATTGGGACACCGGCCACTGTATCGTGGCCATTGCCTGCAACCGCCCGCAGGAGGCGATCGAGGCCGGCGAGGCAGCGGTGCGCTCTGCCCCCTTGTCCCGGCCCGGCCACCGTCACCTGCTGGCGCTTTATGCGCTGGAGGGTCAGTTGGACAAGGCCCAGGCCGTGGCAGAGAAACTGGCCAAGATCGAGCCGGGGTTCTCGCTGGACAGGCTGGTGAACGACGACAGCTACCCGGTGCGCACGCTGCGCAACAAGGGCCTGCTGGAACCGATCCGCGCGCTGCTGTGACACGCGTCGATCCCCCTCACAGCCGCCCCGGGCTGTCGTCAAAAGCCTGACTGAGCGTTTTCCCGCCAGAGACAATCCCGACGGCTTGCAACGAATTCCCCCCCTGCTCGCCGAACAATTGCGGCCGGATCAAGGCCGAAAGGCGATCTTAACCCCACGCCGTCTATCAAACGGGGCATCAATTCCCTTGTTCCGGCCCACTCCGGCCACATTCCTGCGGTCTTTGATGTCAAGCGCTAAGCGCCGACAATTTTCCGCGGAACGGGGCCATTTGAAGGGACCCATTCGGTAAAGGCAAGGATCGCTGGCATGGCGACGTACATTGTTACGGCTTCGAACTGGAATTCACCCTTCTTCTGGGGCAACGTCTACCAGAGCAGTGCGGGCCACACGCTGGATTTCTCGAACTTGGGCTCGAACTACTCGGTGTCCTACAACGCCGGGGTCGGCGAACTGCAGATTTCCAACGGCTCGACCACCTATACCGTCGGCGACATCTGGCACAGCGGCTTTCCGGACGCGCGGCTCGGTGGAGGCACGCAGTTCGAATCCTTCACCAACATGATCCTACCCGAGGGGTCAGATTCCTATGCCGGCAGCGACCGCGGCGAGAACATCGACCTTGGTGGCGGCACCGACACTGTCTTTTCGCTGGATGGCAACGACACGGTCAGCGGGATCGACGGCGATGATTTCGTCAACCTGGGTGACGGCGCGGACATCGCAAGTGCCACCGGCGGCAACAACACGCTGATCGGCGGCGACGGCAATGACACGCTTGGCTCGGACACGGGATCGGACGTGCTGCATGGCGGCACGGGCGACGACGTGATCGACGCCCTGGGCGGCGACAACACCATCGACGGCGGGACCGGTGCCGACAGCATCACCACCGGCGCGGGCGCAGACGTG
Source organism: Antarctobacter albus (assembly GCF_900101505.1). Lineage (GTDB taxonomy): Bacteria > Pseudomonadota > Alphaproteobacteria > Rhodobacterales > Rhodobacteraceae > Antarctobacter > Antarctobacter albus. The sequence continues at coordinate 24,978 of NZ_FMZI01000025.1, read as the reverse complement.
ATCACCGGCGGGTCCGGCCAGGACACCATCAGCGCGGGCGATGGCGACGACGTGATCTATGGTGACGGCAGCGACGTGGGTGCCAGCGCGGGCACCCTGTCCTCTTTCGATTTCACCGCGATCAGCGAAACCGGCGACGCCGGCACCGGCGTCGTGGGCATGTATGCCGTCTACGACAACATCGGTGTCACGGATGAAGGCATCGTCGTTCAGGCCCGGTTGACGATTCTGGACGCGGACGATCCAAACATCCAGATCGAGTTCAACGACAACTCGGTCTACATCAACCGCGATGCCGCCGCCGAGGCAGGCACCGGCGTTACCCTGGGGTTCGAGTTCTATGACCAGGCCACCGGTGAGCCGATCAAGATCACCGGCACGTTCACCTTCCAGGACATCGACACCACCGCCGAAAGCGTGACCGCGCAGACGGCAGACGTGGAAAGCCTGGGCCTCTCCTCTGCCAGCACCAACCTGACTGCCACCGACGACGGCGAGGAACTGGGCGCGCAATCCGACAGCACCAGTTCCGACAACGTGGACCAAAGTCACTGGGCCCAGTTCAGCTATTCCGAACAACAGGAACTGGTCTTTGTCGTGACCTCTCGCGGCGCCGGGACAAACTATGCCTTCACGACCACGGGTTTCACCGACGCGCCGACCGTCGTTTCCGCCACCCCGGAAACACAGGATGACCTGATCGACGCCGGCGCGGGCGATGACCTGGTCTATGGCATGGCGGGCAAGGACACTCTGACCGGTGGCACTGGCCAGGACACGCTGCACGGCGGGGCAGATGCGGATTCGATCGATGGCGGCGCCGACGCCGACGTGATCGTCGTGACCGATGGGTTTGGTGCCGACGTGATCCGCGGTGGCGAGGCCGTCAGCACCGGCACCGATTTTGACACGCTGGATTTCTCGGACATGAGCGTCGGCATCGACGTGACCATGACCGGCGACGAAGCCGGGACCGCGACGGACAGCACCGATACGCTAAGCTTTGCCGAAATCGAACGCCTGACACTGACTGATCAGGATGACGATTTCTTTGCCCAGTATGGCCCGGCCAACGCGGGCATCACGGTCGATGGCGGCGCCGGGAACGACTCCATCGTCGGCACGCAGGCCGACGACGTGATCGACGGCGGCACCGACAATGACACGCTGCGCGGCGGCGATGGTGCAGACACGATCACGGGGGGCGCCGGCGACGACAGCCTCTATGGCAACGAAGGCGGCGACTCTATTTCCGGGGGCGCGGGCAGCGACTCGATCTATGGCGAGACCGGGGACGATTATGTGTCCGGCGGCGAGGGAGACGACACGGTCGAGGGCAACGAAGGCGACGACACACTTTATGGTGGCGACGGCAACGACTGGATGCGCGGCTCTTTCGGCAACGACGCGCTTTATGGCGGTGCCGGGGACGACTATCTCTGGGGCGGTTGGGGTGACGACACCTTTCACATCGAAAACGGGTTCGGCAACGACACCGTGGACGCCGAGGGCGTGGATGAAACCGACGGCGACGTGCTGGATCTGTCGGCCGTCACCGACGACCTGACCGTCGACCTGACCCATGTGAACCCCGAGATCGGCACCGTCACCGACGGGGCCGACACGCTGAACTTCAACGACATCGAAACCATCGTCTTGGGCTCCGGCAAGGATAGGCTGGTGCTTGGCAACAGCTCTGGCGAAGACATCGTGACGGGCTTTGCCGCGCCGACGGACCTGGGCGGTGGCGCCTACGCGGGCAATGACATGCTGGACGTGTCGGGGATGACCGATGCGGGTGGCGATCCAGTCAACGTGGCGGACGTGACCGTGACCGATACCATCGGCGACGGTTCCGGGGACGCGATCCTGTTCTTTCCCAACGGCGAAAAACTGATCCTCGTGGGCGTCAGCGCCTCGGCCGTCTCTTCCCCGGAACAACTGATCGCGATGGGCATTCCCCCCGTGCCCCCTGATTACGTCGTCTCAGGCGGCATCGGCGATGACCTGATAAACGACGTCTACACCGGCGACCCCGAAGGCGACCGGATCGACAATGCCGACAACGCCACCGGGGACGATGACGACGTTGTCCTCGCGGGGGCTGGCGACGATACGATCGACGCGGGCGCCGGTGACGACACCGTCTACGGCGAGGCCGGAGATGATGAGATCTTCCTCGACGCCTCGCTGGACAACGACAGCATCATCGGCGGCGAAACCGGAGAGACCGAAGGCGACCGGATCAACTTCTCGGCCATTTCGGACGACATCACTGTCACCTTCACCGGCGAAGAGGCCGGCACGCTTACTGACGGCATCAGCACGACCCAGTTCGCCGAGATCGAACGTTTCCAGATGGGCACCGGCAACGACAGCGTGATCGGCTCGGGCGGTGCCGAGCACATCATCGGCAACTACGGTGACGACACGATCCTGGCCGGCGGCGGCGACGACGCCATCTTTTCCGGGTTCGACAATGACAGCGTGTCCGGCGGCGATGGCAACGACAGCCTGCTGACCTCGTCCGGCGCCGACACTGTCGACGGCGGGGCGGGCGATGACACCATCGACGTCGGCGCCGGCGACGGTGAAACCGACGTGGTTGTGCTGGCGGACGGGTCGGGCGACGATGTCCTGTCCAGTTTCGAGACCCCGACCGACTTGGGCGGCGGCGCCTACGCGGGCAATGACCTGCTGGACGTCAGCGCGTTGACGGACCTGTCCGGGAACCCCGTCTCGACGGAGGACGTGACCGTGACCGACACCGTGGGCGACGGTTCGGGCCATGCGATCCTGACCTTCCCCAACGGCGAAAGCATCACGCTGGTCGGTGTTCCCGTCGCCGAGCTGCAAAGCCCCGAACAACTGGCCGCGATGGGCATCCCGCTGTTCACCGGCGACTTTATCGTCGAGGGTACTGCCCTGGGCGAAACCATCGACGCCGGCTATTCGGGCGACCCCGACGGCGATTTCATCGACAATGGCGACGGCATCGGCGGCTCGCAGGACGACACCGTCCTTGCCTACGGCGGCGACGACATCGTGCAGGCGGGCCTGGGCGACGACAGTGTTCTGGGCGGCGCGGGCAAGGATACCCTGGACGGCGGCGCCGGGGCCGACACGCTGGAAGGCGGCGATGGCGCAGATGTCCTTTTGGGCGGCGCCGGCGACGATCTCTTGTCCGGTGGCGCCGACGAAGACCGGATAGTCCTGCAGGACGGCTTTGGCGCCGACACGATTTCCGGCGGAGAGACCGTCACCACAGGCAACGACGAGGATACGCTGGATGCCTCGGCCCTGCCCGGCGCGGTCACCGTGACCTATTCGGGCGACGAGGCCGGCACCATCAGCGATGGCACCGACAGCGCCGAATTCTCGGAAATCGAGGCGCTGACCCTTGGTGGTGGAGACGATACCGTCGACGGAACCCTGGACAGCACGGGGATGACCGTTTTTGCCGATGGCGGTGACGACAGCCTGATTGGCGGCAGCGGGAACGACACGCTGGATGGCGGCACCGGGGCCGACACCCTCATTGGCGGTGTGGGCGCCGACAGCCTGACCGGCGGCGATGGCGCCGACACGTTCACCCTTGGGTCGGGCGATTTCGCCTCCGGCGACGGTGGGGATGATGTCTTCAACGCCAGCGCGGATGACATGAACGGCGCCCATCTCACCGTGACCGGCGGCGAAAGCGGAGAGACCGCAGGCGACACGCTCAACATCACCGGCCCGGCCAAGATCACCATGACCGGTGCGGAATCCGGCAAGGTCGAATGGCTGGACGGGTCCACCCTGACCTTCTCAGAAATCGAGAACGTCAATTACACGCCCTGTTTCACGCCCGGCACCCTGATCAAGACCAACAAGGGCGAGGTCGACGTGGCCGACATTACCCCCGGTGTCCGTGTGTTGACCCGCGACAACGGCTACAAGCGCGTACTCTGGGCAGGGGCCAAGACGATCGGCGCCGCAGACCTGGCGGCGACACCGGACCTGCGCCCGGTCCGGATCGAGGCAGGGGCGCTGGGACGAGGTGTGCCGGAACGCGACATGCTGGTGTCCCCGCAGCACCGGGTGGTGATGGCCGGCGCCGCGATCGAACTTCTGTTCGGCGAGGACGAGGTGCTGGTGGCCGCCAGCCACCTGGTCGGCCGCCCCGGTATCACGCGGGTCTGTCCGGTCGAGGGCGTGACCTATGTGCATTTCATGTTCGACGCGCATGAACTGGTCATGTCCGACGGCGCCTGGACCGAGAGCTTTCAGCCCGGCGACCTGTCGCTTGCCGGTCTGGACGCAGGGCCGCGCGCGGAACTGCTGGCACTGTTCCCGGAACTGTCGAATGCGCCCGGACGGGGCGCCTATACCGCCGCGCGGGCCGCGCTCAAGGCGGAACAGGCACGCCTGCTGCTCGCGGCGTGACTGTCCGGCGGCCCCTGCCGGGGCCGCCCGTTTTTTTCAGCCCAGCACTTGCAGCAAGGCGCGCGACGGCTCTCCGGTCACGGCCAGGCCCCTTGACTGCTGGTAGGCTGTGATCGCCGCCTCGGTCTTCTTGCCGATGACCCCGTCCGGGGTGCCCGCGTCGAAACCGGCGCGCGTCAGCCCGCGTTGCAATGCCTTGCGATCCTCCAGCGTCAGCCCGTGCTTGTCGCGGCCAAAGTCGCCCACCAGCGGCCCCGCCCCGTCCAGCCGATCCGCAAGATAGCCGACGGCCAGCCCGTAGTTCTCGGATGGGTTGTAGCGCAGGATCATGTTGAAGTTGTGGAATACGAGAAAGGCAGGCTTTCCCGCGCCCATCGGCGCCAGCACCGCGGCAGTACCGTGATCGGGCAAAGAACCGCCCCGGGCCGGGCGCACGCCCAACTCGCGAAAGCGCGAAACCGCCGCCCGGTTCTTGCGCCCCAGAGGCCCGGAATAGCCCTGCGGCAGGCGGACCTCGATGCCCCAGGGCTGTCCCCTGCGCCATCCCGCGCGGGCCAGGAACCGCGCCGTGGTGGCAAAGGCGTCAATCGGATTGTCCGACCATATGTCGCGTTTACCATCACCGTCGAAATCGACCGAATGCTCCTGGTAGGCGTTCGGGATCAGTTGCGTGTGCCCCATTGCGCCCGCCCAACTGCCCACCAGCTGCTCTGGCCGGGCGTCGCCGGTCTGAACGATTCGCAGGGCATCCATCAGGTTCGACTCGAAGAACCGCCCGCGCCGCCCCTCCCAGGCCAGTGTCGAAGTGGCCGAGATCACCGGGATCTTGCCGCGCTTGGTGCCAAAGTAGCTTTCGACCCCCCAGATCGAGGCCATGACCTTGGCCGGAACGCCGTACTCTGCCTCGACCCTCTGCAGCGCAGCGCGCTGCCTGGCAAACTCGCCCCGACCAAACCGGATCTTGTCCTCTGGCGCGACGATGGCCAGGTAGTCCTCCAGCGTGCGGCTGAATTCGGTCTGGTTGCGGTCACGTTCGATCACGCCCGGCAGAAAGCCCTGTCCGCGAAACGCGCGGTCCAAAGTCGTTTCCGTGATCCCCCTGTCCCGGGCGCGCGCCCGGAACTCTGCGATCCAGCTATCGTAGGCGGGATTGGGCTGCGGGCGCAGCCCCGGTTCCAGCGCCGGGTCGGGTCGCGCCACCTCTGGCAGCCCGCCACCCGGCAAGCATCCCCCCAGCCAGATCGCCGAAGCCCCCAGTGCAAAACCCCGTCTGGAAAGGCGCATGTCCTGTCTCCTGCCCTATTGTTGCGCGCAAGCTAGACCGGCACCCGGGCCAACTGCAACCGCGTGTCAGGCAGGATCCCGCCGAGCACGGGTCAGAGCTGGTTCAACCAGATCCCGGCGCCAATCACCGCAACCAGAACAAGTGGCAGCCACCAGCGGTTCCAGATCGGGGTTGGTCGAAAACAATAGCTGCACGAACTCACACCATAGCGGAGTTGATGATTGCAGCTGCAGCGGAAAATACGAATTTCCTTGACCATGAAACCAACCTCCCAAACCGAGCAAAGAATAGTGTTTGTAACCCATTTTGCCACTTTGACCAGCAAAGTGGACAAGAATCTGTCACATTCCCCGTGTTTCCCGGGCGTCAACGCGACAGCACTTGACATCCACTCGACGCCTCATGCGGAGTTCGCGCCGCTTGGTCAGCCCTTTTCGCCCTGGGATCGCGTGCTTGTGTTCCGCTCTGGGGGCAGCCATGCACCGCCGTGGCTTTGGCCACCCATCCTGCCGCGTTTTGCTGGTCTCGGAACCGTCACGCGTGTCCCCACCGTCAATGACGCCCGCTGTGCCGCGGCTCACGAGCAGACAAACAGGAACAACCCCTGGGCGAATACAGCTAGGATGCGAGGCCGGATTCCGGCAGCGCGTGATCGACACCCAACACAACCAGAACGCTAGGTGCTGGGTCGTGTCCGACGTTCAGCGAATGCCCGCGCGAGGCGCAAGGCACCGTCCAATGCCGTGCCTTGGGGCTGAACGATGCGCCCTTGCAGATCGGGAAGATACGGCCCGTACGCCGGCCCAAGCCCGCCGGTCAGGCAAACCGGCGCCCGCCCCGAAGGATCCAGCACGCCAATGCCACGCCCGAGGTATGCCGCCCCTGCGGTCATCAATGCCACTGCCTGCGCATCGGTATCCGCGGCGGCGACGACACGCGGCGCCCATGTCGCGTATTCGCCCGGGGTCGCGCCCGTGGCAAAGGCCACGATTTCCAGCGCCCCGCCGAATTCCGCCAAAACGGAGGCGGTAAGGTCCGAATGCGCTTCAAGCCCGTCGTGGCATAGCAGAACCCGTTCCATGAGCCCGCGCCCCAACCAGGCCCCCGACGCCTGGTCCGACACCTGCAGGCCCCAGCCGCCGATCCGCGAGGTTTCACCGCTGCGGTGCCCCGCCATGACCGATCCCGTCCCGACCGAAACCAGGATGCCGTCACCAGACCCCAGGGCGCCGGCCAGTGCCGTTTCCAGGTCATCGCCCACGGTCGCATGGGGCAGGCCGCATTCCCGGTTGATCCGCGACGTCACCTCTGAAGTCAGGGCGCCCGCAAGGCCCAGGTGCGCCACGAAACGTTCCCGGCCCTCCGCCTCCAGCCCGGCGGAACCCAGCGCGGCGCCGATCGCGACACGCGTGTTGGCAATGCTCTGGACAAGATCGCTGGTCGCATTGGCCGGCCCGGCGCGTCCCTCTCCCAGGATACGCCCCTCGTAACTGGCCACCACCGCACGGCAGCCAGAGCCGCCTCCGTCCACGGCGATCAGGTAGGGGGGCGCAGGATGTGACATGCGCGGATCATTGGCACAGCGCCGCGGCGCGCAAAAGCCCGAAAGCCTGCTTCAATCCTCCATCACTTCCGACAGGCGCTTCAATCCAAGCCGAAGACCGTCCAGCGCCTCGGGGCCCAGCGCCTCTTCAAGATGTCGGTTCCGGGTCAGGAAGCGCGGGCGCACCTCGTCAAGCTTGGCCAACCCCGCGTCGGTCAGCGCGACCAGCTTCTTGCGGCGGTTGTCGCTGTCATCCTGGAAGCGGACCAGCCCCTGCCCTGCCAGAGCATCCGCCGTCCGGCTGATCTGACCCCGGTCGATACCGCAGGTCCGGCTGAGCTCGGAGATCGAGATCGTTCCCCAGGTGTCGACGATGTTGAGGATCCTGTAGGCCGTCAGGTTGATCGGCTGATCGCGCAGCAGGTCCGCGCCTTGATGGTCCAGCGCCCGGGACAGGACCGCAAGCTGAAAGGTCAGGCGCCCTTCAAGGTCCCTGACCTTGCGCAACTGGTCTTCGAGATCCGCCGATGTAAGCCGCATGGTGCATATCTCTTATATTTGTTGTGTAAACAACATTATTCATGTAATTGCCATATTACTCGATCATTCGAGCAAGACAACCACGGTGCCAAGACAGAGGGAGGGACAACAGATGCGCAAGACGCCGAACGTCCTGTTCCTGATGGCGGATGAACACCAGGCCTTGGCCCTGTCCTGCCTGGGACACGACGTGGTGCAGACACCGAATCTCGACCGGCTGGCCGAGCGTGGCACCCTGTTCGAAAACGCCTATACGCCCAGCCCGATCTGCGTGCCGGCACGCGCCGCACTGGCCACCGGACAGCCGGTGCACCGGACCGGCTACTGGGACAACGCGACCGCCTACGACGGGCGCGTGCCCTCCTGGGGACATCGCCTGCAGGCCGCCGGGGTGCCCGTGACCAGCATCGGCAAGCTGCATTACCGCAACGACAGCGATCCGACCGGCTTTGACCGGCAGATCCTGCCCATGCACATCCAGCAAGGGATCGGGCAGGTCTGGGGATCGGTCCGCAACCCCCTGCCCGACCACCCCCACGGCGGTGAGATGCTGGGCGGGATCGGCGCAGGCCTGTCGAAATACAACCGCTACGACATGAACGTGGCAGAGGCGGCAGAGGGTTTCCTGTCCGAACGGGCGCGGGACGAGTCCCCCTGGGCGGCTTTCGTCAGCTTTGTCGCGCCGCATTTCCCGCTGATCGTGCCGCAGGACTACCTTGACCTGTACCCGGCCAAGGACATGCCCCTACCGCCGGTCCGCCCGGCCAACGGATTTCCGACGCATCCCTGGGTCGCGCGCATGAACGGGATCGAGGATTCGGACGCACAGCTTGGCAATGATGATCGCCGGCGCGAGGCCATCGCTGCCTATTTCGCGCTCTGCACCTTTGTCGATGCCCAGATCGGGCGCGTACTGGACGCGCTGGAGGCGGCCGGCCTCTCCGACGACACGCTGGTCATCTATTCCTCGGACCACGGCGAGCAACTGGGAATGCGCGGGCGGTGGGGCAAGTCCACGCTGTACCGGGAATCCACGCAGGTTCCGCTGATCGCGGCGGGCCCGGGCTTTGCGCCGGACCGGCGTGTCACGACCGCCGTCAGCCTGCTGGACATCGCGCCGACGATCACCGCCGCGCTGGGCCTGTCGCCCGATCCGGACTGGACCGGGCGCCCCCTGCAAGACATCGCGGCCGCCGCACCTGACCCAGACCGCGTCGTTCTGTCCGAATACCACGCGGTCATGTCGCCCTCGGCCGGGTTCATGTTGGCCAATAGCCGGTGGTGCTATCATCACTACATCGGCTACCCGGCGGAGTTGTTCGATCTGCAAAGTGACCCGCTACAGACCCGAAATCTGTCAGGCCACCCGGATGTTGAGCTTGTCGAAAGGTCTTTGCGACACATCCTGTCGGATCTCTGCGATCCCGCGGGGGTGGATGCCCGCGCCAAGGCCGACCAGGACCGGCTTGTGGCCCGGTTCGGCGGCCCCCGCGCCGCCTATGAAACAGGCCCCTCGGGCGCCACACCGGTGCCCGAAGGCTGACCTGCAAGGAGAGAACGGTTGAGGAGGAGAACCGGATGACTTTCGCACGATTGGGGACCGCGCTTGCCGGCGCCGCGCTGATGCTGGGCGCCCTGCCCGCCGCGGCACAGGACTGGGAGCCGCAAGGCCCGGTCAAGATGATGATCGCCTTTTCAGCCGGGGGCGGCGCCGATACGCTGGGGCGGCTGCTGGCCGAAGAGCTGAACACCCGCCACGGCTGGGAGATCATTCCCGAAAACGTCACCGGCAAGGGCGGTGTCACGATGGCCGTTGCGCTCAAGGATGAACCGGCGGACGGGCTGTCCATCGGGATTTCCGTGACCGAGGCCACGGCATACGCGCCGCAGACCATGCGCAGCCCGGCCTACACCCTGTCCGACTTCACCTTCCTGTCCACCATCACCGGCACCCAGATGGGCATCATCGCCAAGTCCGATCGCGGTTGGAGCACCCTGTCGGACGTGATCGCCGCCGCAAAATCCGGCGAGACGATCACCGTTGGCGCCATGAGCCAGAAACTCGCCGATGCGACCTATGTGCTGGCCAAGCGCAACGGCATCCAGTTCACCACCGTGATGACCGGCGGCGGCAAGGCCAGCCTGAACGCGGTGATCGCGGATGACGTCGACATCGGCTGGTCGGCGGGCGCGCAGACCGCATCGGTCAGGGCCGGAGACGTGGTCAACCTGGCCTCTGCCGAGGCCATGCCGCTGAACGTCTCGCCCGATGCGCCGCTGCTCAGCGTCTACGACATGCCCTACACCTTTGGCGTCAAGTTCCTGGTGATGGCGCCGGACGGCCTGCCCGCCGAAGTGCGCGAAACCTGGCAGGCCCGGATCGCAGAGGTGCTGAACGATCCCGACGGCAAGCTGAATGCCTTTACCCGCAAGGTGTTTTCCGGCCCCGAGGTGATCCAGGGCGCCGAGCTGGATGCCTACATGCAGAAAAGTTTCGACGCCAATGCCGAGCTGCTGACCGAATCCGCCGAATGACCGCACCCGGCCCGGGCATCCATCGAGGTCCGGGCCGCACCTGTCGGAGACCGCCATGCCGGACCGAAAGACAGAGCTGATCCTCGGAGCGGTGCTCTTGCTGCTTGGCCTTCTGGCGGGCGCTGTCTGGGTGCCACTCGACAGCGAGACACCCCCGATCTACGAGTTCCGCCGCCAGACCTATATCGGCGACGCCCTGCTGCCCATGCTTGCAGCGCTGGGGATTGCGCTCTGTGCTGCCGTCCATGTCGCGATCACTTTGCTCGATCGCGGGACATCAGATCGGGGTGGCCCGGCTTTCGATCGCCATGCCGCCCTTTTCCTGTTGTCCGTCTTCGCGCTGATGGCCCTGTCCGGGCTGGTGATGTTCTGGTCCGGGCCGCTGGCACTGGCACTGTTCGGGCCAGAGACCGATCCCCCCGCGACCTATCGCCTGATGCGCGGCACCGCCCCGTGGAAATACCTTGGCTTCTCCTTTGGCGGCACGCTGCTGGTCTTCGGGCTGATCTCGCTGCTCGAAGGGCGGATGCGGGCCGGTCGCCTGCTGATCGCCGTACTGGCCGTGGCTGCGCTGATCGCGGTTTTCGATCTCCCCTTTGACACGCTTTTGCTGCCGCCGAACGGGGATTTCTGATGGGTGTCTTCGAATATGTCTGGGCCGGTGTGCTGGCTGTCTTTGCCGGGCCCGCCGCCTTCGAGATCCTTGGGATCGGCGTTCCCATAACCGTCCTGATGACCGCCGCCGGGTTTCTTCTGGGCATCATCGGCGGCGCGACACCCGGTCTGGCCGGCCCCTTCCTCATGGCGGTATCGCTGCCGATCCTTCTGTCGGTCTTTGGCTTCACGCCGGATGCCTTGCTGCCGGTCCTGGGATTTCTCGTGGGCGTGATGAAGGGCGCCACCGTGGGCGGCGCCGTTCCCGCGATCCTCTTCAACACGCCGGGCACCCCGGACGCCATGCTGACCACGCTGGACGGCCACCCGATGGCCCGAAATGGCCAGGCGGGCAAGGCGCTGCGCACGGCGCATTTCGCCTCGGTCACCGGCGACACCTTCTCGGACCTCGTGCTGTTCACCTGTGCGCCCTTCCTGGCCATCGTGGTCGAGGCCTATCTTGGCTTCGGCGAAAAGGCGGCACTGATCCTGCTCAGCCTCGCCTTTGTCGCGGCAGTCGTCGGCGCCTCCCCCATGAAAGGCCTGATCGCCGCCTTCCTGGGCCTTTTCATCGCCTCGGTGGGCACTGGCGAGGACGTCTATTCGCGGCTGTCTCTGGGCACCGACACGCTGTCGACCGGCTTTCCCCTGATCACCGCCGTGCTCGGCGTGCTGATCCTGGGCGAAGTGCTGTATTCCTTCGAACAGATGTGGCGCAACCGCCGCGATGACCGCCCTGCCGGGGAGGCTCCGCAATCCGGCGACAACCGCCTGACATGGGGGGAACGGCGGCGGCTGATGCCCTTCATCTCGGTCTCGGCACTGATCGGAACCGGCATCGGCGCGCTGCCCGGCATCGGATCGACCCTGGCGGCGACGCTGGGCTACGCCACCGGACAGAAGATGCACAAGGGGCCGGTGCCGTTCGGCAAGGGCACCCCCGAAGGCGTCGCCGCCACCGAGGCCGCAAACAGTTCCGTTTCGGGCGCCAACCTGATCCCGGTGCTGTCGCTGGGCATCCCGGGCAATGTCGGTGCGGTCTTCCTGATCCTTGCCGCCGAAAGCATCGGCGGTTTCAATCCCGGCCCCTCGGTCTTTCGCTTTTCCACCGCCGAGGTGAACCCGGAACTGGTCATCGCCTTCGGCCTCTTCACCACGATGATGCTGGCCAACGTGCTGAACTGGATCGTGGGGGGGCATATCATGCGCGCCACGGGCGTCATGGCCCGCATCCCGAAACCCGTGCTGATGCCGATCGTCCTGCTGCTGACCCTGACCGCGATCTACGTCCAGGAAACCGATTTCACCGCGCTCTACTTCGCGATGGGCTTTGCCCTCCTGGGCTGGGGCATGCGCAAGCTGGCGGTGCCGGTTCTGCCCTTCGTGATCGCCTTCATCCTTGCCGGCAACCTCGAACAGACGGTGCGGCAGGCCTTTGCCGCGTCCGGAGGCGACCCGCTGTTCCTGTTCAAGAGCCCGCTTTCGGTCGTCTTCCTGTTACTGGGCCTGCTGGTCATTCTCTTCTTCCTCCGCAAGCCGGCCTCGGAGGGCTCTTGATGACCCGCCCCAACATCCTCTTGATCACCGCCGACCAACATCGCGCCGACTGCCTGGGCGTCGCGGGTCGGCGCGTCCGCACTCCCAACCTGGATCAACTGGCAGAAGAGGGCACGCGCTTTACTTCGGCCATCTGCCCCGCGCCGGTCTGTCAGCCCGCCCGAGCCTCGATCCTGACCGGCCAGCTGTGCCGGACCCACGGCGTCCACGACAACGGGATCGACCTGGACGAAGCCATCGGCACGGCGGGCTTCGCCGGGACACTGGCACGCGCAGGCTATGACACGGCACTTTTCGGCAAGGCGCATTTCTCCAGCTACGATGCCCGCCAGCCGACCGGGCGCCCGGAATGTGTGCTGTCCTCGGTCGATTACGGCCCGGACTGGTTCGGCCCCTACATGGGGTTCGACCATGTCGAGATGATGCTGAGCGGGCCGTCGAACCACCCGCCGCAGGAACCGCCGCGCGGGCTGCATTACGAACACTTCTTCTACGCGGACGGTCGGGGCGCAGAGCGCGCCGCGCTATACCAGGCCGGGCCACGCCCCGGTGCCGCGCAGACCTGGCATTCGCAACTGCCGGTCAACTGGCATTACACCCCCTGGACCGCGGATCGCGCCATCGACTGGCTGCGCCACGGGCGCGACCCGGACAGGCCCTTCTGCGCATGGGTCAGTTTCGTCGATCCGCACCACCCGTTCGACTGCCCCGAACCCTGGTCCCGCCTGCACTCCCCGGAAGATGTCGACCTGCCCCCGCACCGCACCCGCGATCTGGACAACCGCCCCTGGTGGCACCGCGCGGCCCTGGAGAACAAGCCAAAGGGGGATGCCGACGAGGTCCGCGTACGGTCGGAGTATTCCCGGATCGCCCCCCAGTCGGATCAGCAACTGCGCCAGATCATCGCCAACACCTACGGGCAGATCTCCTTCATCGACGCGCAGGTCGGCCGCCTGTTGAGCGCCCTGGCCGAGATCGGAGCAGATGGGAACACGCTGGTCGTCTACACCTCGGACCACGGCGACTGGCTGGGCGATCACGGGCTGATCCTGAAAGGCCCGATGCCCTATGAAGGATTGCTGCGCGTGCCATTCCTGATGCGCGGTCCGGGCGTTCCGGCGGGACAGACCTGTGACGAACCGGTCTCGACCCTCGATCTTGCCGCCACCTTCCACGAGGTGACCGAGGTCCCGCCTGCCCTGCCCCAGCACGGGCAGTCCCTGATCCCGGTCCTGCAGGGCGCACCGCGCCCCTATGCCATGATGGAATGGGAGCTTTTGGCAAACCGCGTGGGCGTGCCGCTGTCACTGCGCACGGTACGCACCCGGACCGCGAAACTGACGATGGACCTGCAAAGCGGTGCGGGCGAGATGTACGACCTCGCGCAGGACCCTTACGAGTTGCACAACCTCTTTGATCGACCTGCCCATGCGGGTGTGCAGGACGAGTTGACGGCGATGCTGCACAGTCGTCCCGACGACATCACGCCCAACCGTCAGGCGGTCGGTCCCGGTTGAGCCGCCGGGCCCGGCGCCCGGCATTTTTGCCGGTGTGCCGTCCCGCCGACCTGTCGATCACCCGGGCGTCCGCTCCGCCCAGCCGGCAAAGACCTTCTCCAGCGCGACCACGACGTAGTAGAGCAGGATCCCCATCAGCGCGAGCGCGATGAGCACCGCGAACATCAGCGGGTAATCCGAGTTGGTCTTGCCACTGTCGAAGAGCGCGCCCAGCCCGCGCCCGTGGGGCGAGACGATCTCCATCAGGTTGGTGCCGATGAAGGCCAGCGTCACCGCCACCTTCAGAGCCCCAAAGAACTCCGGCAGGGTCTTGGGCAGGGCAATCTTCCAGAAGATCGTGGTCTGCGAGGCGCCCAGCGAGCGCAGGATGTCGCGGTATTCCGGCTCCAGCGTCGACAGCCCGATCGAGACCGAGACGGCAATCGGAAAGAACGAGATCATGAAGGCGATCAGCACCGTGTTGAAGTCATGCGCGCCCACGAAAAGCAGCGCGACGATGGGCACCACCGTTGCCTTTGGAACCGCGTTGAACCCGACCAGCAGGGGATACAGCGCATCGCGCATCACGCGCGAGAACCCCATGACCATGCCCACGAGCACGCCAAAGATGATCGCGACCACCAGCCCGACCACCGTCCGCCACAGCGTCTGCCAGCCCATCACCAGGAACAGGTTCCAGTATTTCGCATAGGCCGGTGGCAGGTCCGAGGGCGAGGCCATGACATAGTTGGGCCAGCCGTTGGCCCAGACCAGCAGTTCCCACAACAGGCCAAAGACAATCATCGCGGCGATGGGGACAAGGATCTTTTGCAGGCTCATTGCACCGCCTCCGCCGGGGATCGCCCCTGGGCGATCTGGATCTGGTGCCGCAGCACGTTCAACGCCTCGGCGCTTTCGGGGGTGTAAAGATGTTCGATGTCGCGATCGCCGGTCAGATGCACGTCCATGACATATTGCGTCCGCGCCGGACGGCCGGACAGCACCACCACCTGGTCGGCCAGAAAGATCGACTCGCGCAGGTCGTGGGTGATGAGCACGCCAGTAAAGGGTTCCTCGGCCTTGACCTTGTGCATGGTCTGCCAGAGGTCTTCGCGCGTGAAGGCATCGAGCGCGCCAAAGGGCTCGTCGAGGATAAGCACCTCTGGCTTGTGCACGATGGCCCGGCACAGGGACGCGCGCTGACGCATGCCCCCCGACAGCTCGCTGGGCCGCTTGTCCTCGAACCCTTCAAGGCCCACCAGCGCCAGCAGGTGCCGCGCGCGGTCTTCCTGCTCGCGTTTGTTCATCTTCGTCGAGACAATTTCCAGCGGCAGCATGACGTTCTGCAGAATCGTCCGCCATTCCAGCAGGACCGGGTTCTGAAAGGCCATGCCCACGGTCGAACGCGGCCCCTTGACCCGCTCCCCATGCAACCAGACCTCACCCTCGTCGGGCTTCATCAGGCCGGCGACCAGCCGGGTCAGGGTGGACTTGCCACATCCCGACGGGCCGACAACGGCGACAAAGCCGCCTTCGGGCACGCTCAGTTCCAGCCCGTCCAGCACCGGCAGCGGCCCGGCCTGGGTCTTGTAGGCGTGCCTGACGCCCTTGATCTCGATCAGCGGTTGCGACACGCGGCGCTCCTTGCACAAGAAACCCGCGGCGCAGAGGCTGCGCCGCGGGCCGGGTCAGTCGATCACTTCAGCATCCGTGCCGCGGCATCCGGCAGGTAGGCGTCGGTGAAATAGAGTGATGCGTCGGGCGCGTTCTGGAACTCGTAGGTCTCGGCCAACTGCTCCAACGCCACGTCCAGGCGGGCCGGGTCGATGCCGCCCATGCCGTTGGTTTCGGCGTAATCGGTCAGCACGTTGGCGTCGATCGACAGTTGCAGGCGGCGCTGTTCCAGGTCCGCGTCGGCGGCAGGGTTGCGCGTCATCAGGCTTTCGATGGCGCCCGCCGGATCGGCGATGGCGTCTTTCCAGCCTGCCGCGATGGCAGTCAGGAAGCCGGTGATGATCTCGGGGTTCTCGGCGGCGTAGTCCGTGTTGACGATGATCGCGTTGCCATAGAGCTGCAAGCCGTGATCAGCCATCAGGATGGTCGAGATGTCGTCCTCCGGCACGCCAAGGCGCACGAGGTTCAGGTAGGACGAGAAGGAAAAGCCGGTGATCGCGGCCACGTTGCCTTCGGCCAGCATCGGCTCACGCGTGGGAAAGCCCACCGGCTCGACGGTGATCTTGGACATGTCCAGATCGTTTGCCGAGGCGAAGGCCGGGAACTGCGCCCAGGCGCCATCCGGCGGCGGCGCGCCCAACACCTTGCCTTCGAGATCCTTCGGCGCCTCGACGCCCAGCGATTTGCGGCCCACCACGGCAAAGGGCGGCTTGTCGTAGATCATCATGACCGCCGTCACCGGCGCGCCCGGGTTCTGGTCAAGGAACTTGATCAGCGAGTTGATGTCGGCAAAGCCCACCGGAAAGGCACCTGTCGCCACCTTCGGGATCGCGTCGAGCGAGCCCTGACCTGCGGAGATTTCGACCGAGAGGTCCTGTTCGCCGAAATAGCCATCGTCGATGGCGACGAAGTAGGGCGCCGCAGGGCCCTCGAACTTCCAGTCCAGCGCAAAGGGCACGGCGGTCTCCGCAAGTGCCGCACCGGACAGCGCGACGGTCGCGGCAAGGGCCGCGAAGGTCTGTTTGATCATTGGTCTCTCCCTGTTGGCAACCGGACGCGAGACTGCTGCAGCCCGCGGGCAAGAGGAACGCAACTGGCGCGCGCCATGCCGACGAAACAGGCAACTGCCTCTTTATTGGGGGAAACTGTGCAGTCTGCCCGTTGCTTGTGCAACCTTCATATCCGTGCAGCAGGCGGATCAGGCCTGGTAGGGTCCCCCATCCGCATCGTCGCCTGAGGCCATCATCAGCGCACGCAGGTCCGGAATCTCGAAGACACGCCGGGTCAGCGGACGGATCAAATCATCGCGGACCAGCCCCGCAATCTGCCGCGACACGGTCTCGAAGGTCATGGACAAGAGGTCGGCCACCTGTTCCCGGCTCAGCATCATGTCGACGACACAGCCGTTGTCCGGCGGCTGCGCGGCCTGGCGCATGGCAAGCAGGACCAGCAGGCTGGCCAGTTTCTGCCGCGCGGTCCTGTGGCCCAGAACCCCCAGCCAGCGCCGCGCGGCGTCCAGGTCGTCCAGCGCCTTTTCCATCATGCTGGCCCGCATCCCCGGGACCTGCTCCAGCAGATCCTCGAAGACGTCGGCCCGAAAGGCGCAGGTCTCGACATGGGTCAGCGCCTCGACATCGAATGTCACCTTGTTGCGCCAGGGCTGGCCTATCAGGTCGCCCGGCTGCAAGAGACAGACGATCTGCCGGGTGCCGCGTTCCTGTGTCCGGCTCATCGTGGCAAGCCCGCTCAACATGGTCGCCACCTCGACCAGTTCCGATCCGGCCAGCGCGATCCGGTCTCCGGGCGCGAAACTGCGATAGGTCTTGCCGCGCGCAAGAGAAGGCAGATCCGTCGCGCCCGCACCGGCACATACGCCCACGGAACGTACCGGGCACGACCGGCACTCTGGCAAACCACCGTAGGCAAAGGCTTTTTGTTTCGCGCGCATGCCACGCCTCCTTGCAGGCGTCCTGCCCTTGGTGCCGCAAAGGTAGAAAACGGTGCGCGAGGGATCAATCTTTGGAAGGGCGCCGAAACAGCGCAGGGCAGGACATTTTCGGGTGTTCAATTGGGCCGAACTAGGCGCCGGAAAACGCCTCCGAAAGGCAAGGCGGCCCCCTCGGTCTGTGCAAGACCGAGCGGTCCGCCGCACCTGTGCCTATCAGTACCCGTCGTAGCCAGGTTCGCCTGGTTTTGCGGGTGCGATGACCGGGGCCTTGGGCATCCCCTCGCGGTGCATGCGGGCACAGGCGGCGAATTCCTCGAAGGGGCCATCGAAACCGGGCAAGGGAAAGACGTAGTCCGAAACATGGGACATGAACCGGCGACCGTCACCCGCCTGACGTACGTAGATTTCGTTGTAGATCCAGGTCACGAAACGATGCGCTGCCGCGTAGTCCAGCGTTTCGGCCCAGGTCGCGCGCGCATCGCCGTGGCTCAGCGCGCCGCTGGGTTCGGAAACCGCGCTGTCGTGAAAAGCGGTTTTCGGCGCCATCAGGGTAATGCGGATCTCGTGGTCGTCCGTGGGACGCCGGGATTGCGACTTGGCATCGTAGACAATCTTGAAAAAGACGTCGGCATCCGCATCCACCAGGGTCAGCTCGCAGTCGCCCTTGCCATAGACATTCGGGACGGAATGGGACCATTCGTAGGCCAGGGTGGGCTGGGCGATGCAAAGCAGGAGGGCCGCTGGGAAAAACTTTCTGAAGCTCATTGGAAAAGTCTCGACTCGTCTGTTGGGCCGGGGGAATTCCGGCCGTGTTGGGTGGATACCTCCGCGCCTCCGACAGCGCGGGGTTCTCTCCATCGTAGGGCAGATGTCTGAACCGCAGTTGAACCGATCCGACTGCCGGCCACACTCAACCACGCGTCCGCCCTGAAATCCACAGCCGCACCATCACGAATGCCGAACCGGAACCTCAACGCATCCGGACACCGGAGGCAGACAGCAGCGCGCGCAGCGTTTCGCGCTTGCTTTCCGGGTAGAAAAGCTCGGCCTCCAGATAGCCCTCGACGGTAAAGTCATTGTGCAGCATGCGCAGCCGCGCGGCGGTCTCAACCGCCCGGTCCGGTTGCCCGCGACCTGCCTCCAGGCCGGACAGCAGGGCAAGTACCGGGGGATAGCCCGGCGGCGCCCGGTGCAGGAAGTTCCGCGCGGCCTCGGTATCGCCCTGGAATACTGCCGCGAAAGCAGGACCAAGATTGTACCAGTCCGGCGCCGCATCCCCCTTCATCTCCAACGCGCGTACGCCCCATCGGGCGGCTTCGGCGTAGTCCTCGGTGGTCAAAGCGCCCTGGATCGAGGCCAGGGCCAGCCCGTCGGCATCGCTTGCCAGCTTGTCCGCTGCCTCACGAAGCCGGCGCAGCGTCTCGGTCCGGTTGCCGCGCAAAGCCGCCGTCCAGCTTCCCGCCAGAAGGCTCCGGCCCGATCCCTCGCCTAGATGATAGGCTTGGCGGCCACTGTTGGCGCGCGCATCGCGCAGGGCCTTTGCCTCGTCTCCCCTGACCAGCGGGATCATCGCGCCCAGCACGAAGGACAGTCCGGCCCAGGCCTCGGCATTGCCAGGCTCGATTTCAAGCGCGGCGCGAAAGTGGCGCTCGGCCTCGGTGAAGGCCGGACCGTTAAAGGCGGTGAACCGCTGTCCACCCAACTGGATATGCGCCTCGGGGCTGGCGTCCTCGGGTGGGACGCCGACAAGGCCCGTGCCCAGCCCGGTAATCTGGCCGCTCCAGGGGTTTGCCAGCTCATTGGCGAGTGCGGCAACCACGTCGTCCTGCAGGGTCTGCAGGTCTTTCCTTTGGCCGTCCCAGCGCCGCACCCAGACGATCTGGCTGGTGCTCGTGTCGATGAGATGGCCGGAAATGCGCAGCCCGGCCCCGGACTGCTGAACGGTCCCACCCACGACAAACCGTGCCCCGTGCGAGGCATAGGCCCGCAGCGGCGCCTGCCCCGGGTCTGGCCCTGTGTCCAGAACAGAGGGCGCCAGCACGGACACGGTGTCGAGCTCGCTCAGCGCCACGATGATGTCGCTTTGCAGACCGCGGGAAAACGTCTGCAGGTCCGGCGCGTCGCCGAGCACGTCAAAGCCCAGAACGGCCACAGCCGGGCCCTCACCCTGAGGCTGTATCGAGGGGGCAGGTCCGGAAGCGCGCCCGAACAGCGTGAAAGTCCCCGCGCCGACCGCCAGCACCAGCGCCAGAACGCCCGCGATCGCCCAAGGCGGCGGTCGCCGGGACGGGCGCGCCGCGCCCGCATCCTCCGGCGCGGCAGACACAGCCCCTTCGGGCAAAGCCGGAACCATGAGGCAATAGCCCGTTCCGGGGTTCGTCTGCAGCAGCGCATGATCCTTGTCCCCCAGGGCGCGGCGAATGGTCGAGATCGCCTGCGTGATGCTGTCATCCGACACCGCCGCCCCACCCCAGACCTCTTCGATCAGCACGTCCTTGGACACTTGCCCGGGGTAGGCCCGGGACAGGGTCATGAAGGCGGCAAAGCTCTTGGCCCGGATCGCCACAGGTTCGCCATCCCCAAGCCGCACGGTCCGGCTCCGTTCGTCGAAGTAAATGACCTCTTGCGCAGTCATCGGCGCCGGTTCTCCGCAGCAAGTTCGAGGGCGGCACATCATGGCCCAGTCGGCTCAGGTTACACGGTTTCATCCGGGATTCAGGTCATTTTTGCCGGATTTCAGGGGATTTCGGGTGGTTTCGGGTCTTTTCGCCGGGGCCGTCAGGACATTTTAGCGGCCGGACCCGCAAAACGATTTCACCGAAACGCAACGACGCCAGCCCCTTGCACATATCGGAACACGGCGCCGGAGCACGATCAAAGGATTACGAACAATGAATACCGTCAAAAAGGCACTTACCCTCGTGATGACCATCGCCTCGCTGGAAAGCGGCATCGTCACCGTGGCCGATGCCAGCCCCCTGAACGTCCAGGCCAAGCGCCCCGACCTGCAGGAATACTGCCAGAAGTACCACCGCGCCGATGCCCGGTTGACGTCATATTCGGCGCTGGCGTGGAAGTGCTACAAGTCGCCGACGCAGACCTGGGGCATCTCGGTGAACCGCGCCTGCCAGGACCAGCACGGCCTTCCGAAATCCCGCTATACCTCGGCCGGCGATCCCTATTCCTGGTACTGCTACAAGCCGCGCCCGAAGGCCCCCGGTGTCGACCTGACGCGCTACTGCAAGAAGCACTTCGGTCAAAGCGCCCGTGCCAAGCTGGTGGGCAAGACCGCCCTGGACTGGGTCTGCGCCTCTGGTCAGCACAACCGCTGGGGGATCTCGGTCTCGACCGCCTGCCGCGAACAGCACGGGCTGCCCAAAGCCTCCTACGGCAACCGCAACGATCCCTATTCCTGGACCTGCCACCGCTAGGTGGCAGGCACGGCCCCCGCTTTCGAGGACACTGTCATGACACACCTGATCTCTCACCTGCCCCTCGCCTTTGCCGCGACGCTTGCCTGCGGACTGGCCGCCCTGGCCCCCGCCCACGCCGAACCGGCGATGCTTGCCGCCAATTGCGCCGGCCTGAACTTCGCCGACGTCCTGTGCGAGGCCGTGCGCTTTTGAGCGCGACCCCGCTTCCGGACCTGAAAGGAAAGGACCCACATCATGCTGACCCATCTCGCCGTCGCCGCCCTGACCCTCTGGCCCGTGAACGGCCCGGCCTACAGCATCACGGATTTCTCGAAGGACTGTCGCCTGTCAGGCGGCAGTCCCCGGGTTTATGCCCGGACCGTCGTCTGCGAAGACAGTGCCGGGCGCGACATTCATTGCCTTCGGACCGGCCAGACCGTGACCGGCTGCACCTTCGGCAGCGCCGCGGCATCGGGCCAATTCGAATGATGCACAAGGTTCATGTCCCGCATGATGCAGGACAAGGTTGCACGCCCCGGGACGCACCGGCGGCGCGCATGTGACCTTTGAACCTCGCGCCCGCACCGCATGGCATACCCCCCCCGCAGGCCAGACCATCATCATCACCTTCGGCCGCGGCCGCGTGCAGCGCGAAGGCGGCCCGGTCGAGGAAGTCACCACAGGCGATGTGGTCCTCTTTCCCGCCGAAGAGCGCCATTGGCACGGCGCCGGGCCGGAAAACGCCATGTCGCATATCGCCATGCAGGAAAGCATCGACGGCACGCCGGTCACATGGATGGAAAAGGTCTCGGGCGAGGACTACGCCGGCTGAGCCAGGGCAACGGGCCGGGTTCACGCGTGATCCCTGTGGCGATCCCTGTAGGACGCCTTAAATCTCAGGGAAACAAGGGGATCGACGCGAAACCGGCCCGCGCGCCCCTCATTGAAAAGCAATTGAAATTTTCGGGGCAAGTAAACCGCTCCGAAGCAAAGGAAACCCCGGAGCGCGTGCAAGCGCTGCCGGGATCGAATGCATTCAAGACGCGGGACAGTTTCCGGCAATCCGGGCGCCGCAACTGGCGCCCTTCCCGGAAACAACTGTCCATGATGCGCCGTCTCGTTGCCGAGTTGTTCGCGCATGGCAATGAAGAGGAGGAATGCCCCGCCATCGGGTGATGACCTGTCGTGCCGCTGTCGGATGGCTCCGGCATTGGCTGGCATCACTTGGCCCCGTGGCAACGAGCACACCCGGAACACGGGGCACCTCACGCCAAGGGAGCCGCTCCATCCGCGCTTCTGACCTCTGCGCGACAGCAGAGGGAATGACGCGCCGGGGCTCTCATTCGGCCCGGTGGCAAGCGGTTCCGACTGGCATCACCACAAGCGCGCCAACAAACCCACCGCCACAGGCCAAGCGAGGCAGGCGACCGCCCCCCCGATACGGGGCAGCGCGCGTCTACGGAGCCAGGAAGCGTCGGACCTGTCCCAAGGCTCAAGGATCATCCTTGGCATTGATGGGAGCAGGAGCGAGTGGGGGTCGTACGTCCAAATGCGAGGTGGGGAAATAAAACTGACCTTTATTCGGAAAAGGCGAGACGACCATGAAAAGCAATGAGTTCATTTCGACTGCCTGTTCGGTCGCAGCGCAAACCGCCGTGGACGGCACGTTGGCCGATTGCCGACGTTTCGGAACAGATCCGGCAGTGTCAATGCTGGGTCTGATTGCCACTGGCAACGAAATCACCCGGCTGGCGGCAAAGGTTCTTGAGCAACTCGAAAAGGAGGTCACCAATGGCAACGACCGTCGGTGATATTGCGGTTGAAGTTTCGGCGGACATTGGCCCCTTGCAGCGCGAGCTTGCACGGGGGTCAAACAGGCTGAACAGGTTCGGCGGCGATGCGAAGTCGGCTGGCGTGACGTTCGCCAGGATGGGCGCCAGCGTAGCGGCGATCTCTGCCTCTGGACCAACCTGATCCAGCCGTTTTGAGCGCTGGCAATTGCCGGGCTCTCTTGCCAAGGACATCATGGGCTACTGTCTCATTCTCCTCGTGATCACCGGTGCGGCACTTGGCCTTGGACTGTCTTTCCTGCCCTGAGACCAGTCGGAGAATTGCAGCGGGCGGCGTTCTTCGCCGCCCGCAACGCGGCCGGTTGCGGTCTTTCGGGGGCATTGCTTTGCCCTTGCCTTCACGCACGAACGCAAAAGGCTTTTTGGCTAGGGTTGTCGTGATAAGCTGCCCTCGGAAATCTCGAAACGCTGGCATCACGCGCCCGTGGCGCGGCGAAAGCCCCATCAATAAAGCCCCATCAATGTGGACGGCCTGGCGAGCCGGATTGGTTTGCACCCTCGGGTGATTCATCTATGCAGCGAGGCAATAAGTTCGGGAAAACAAGAGGAAAGAGCCTCGGCGAAGGAACAGACGCCAAGGAACTGCGCGGTCACAAAGCTGTTTTCGCTCCGAGGTCGTTGCGCCGGGGGCCGGAGCGGCGGGACCGCTCCGGTCGTTTTTGTGTTCGATTCAGGCCGCCGGAAGGGCGATGGCACGGGCGGCGGCACCGTCGCGCGCGCCATAATGGCCCAGCACACTGGCCGCCTGCCGCGCGCCCATGCTACCGGCGCGGTCCACGGGCTGCCCCTGGGCCAGTCCGGCCAGAAAGCCGCTGGCATAGGCGTCGCCCGCACCGGTGGAATCGACCACCTGCCCGACGGGTGCCGCGGGCAAATGGTGGCGACCATCCGCATCGGCCACCCAGGAACCCTTCTCATGCTCGGTAACCGCGGCGACGGATACCTTGGACATGGCCCAGTCCAGCGCCGCCTCGGCGCCGTCGCGGCCAGCCAGCGTGCCGATTTCGACATGGTTGCCGATCAGGACATCGACATGGCGCGAGACCGTGTTGCGCATCACACCGAT
Source organism: Antarctobacter albus (assembly GCF_900101505.1). Classification (GTDB taxonomy): domain Bacteria; phylum Pseudomonadota; class Alphaproteobacteria; order Rhodobacterales; family Rhodobacteraceae; genus Antarctobacter; species Antarctobacter albus. The sequence continues at coordinate 992 of NZ_FMZI01000025.1, read as the reverse complement.
GTTTCTCTCCACACACCCTGCATCCGAGGGCGTCAGCGCTACGGTGGCCCCGGCAGCCTTGGCCGCCTGGCACAGCGTTTCGATCACCGCCGCGCCATGTGGCGCGTCCCAGATATAACCCTCGATGAAGAGAATATCGAAATCCTCCGGCAGCGCCGCGCGTGCCTCGAAGGGCATCAACGTGGTCGCTGCGCCCAGGTAGGTGCTCATCGTCCGTTCACCGTCGGGGGTGACAAGTACCACGCAGCGCCCGGTCCCGTGATCGTCGTTCCGCGCAACTGCGACCGGCGCAGCCAGCCCGAGGCCCAACATCTCCTCGAGGAAGGTCTTGCCAAGATCATCGTCTGCAACCTTGCCGATGTAAGTCCCCCGCACCGGCGTTTCGGCCAGATGGGCGATGGAATTGGCGACCGAGCCGCCGGATTGGCGGACACCCGGTCCGACCTCCTTGAACAGGGCGTGTGCTGACTCGGCCTCGACCAGATGCATCCCGCCCGGCGTCAGACCGTGGCGGCTGACCACCTCGGGCGGCACGGCGGCGACGACATCGACCAAGGCATTGCCCAGGCCCACGATATGCGGTGCGCCTTTGCTCATCACGACCTCCCTCAGTACCGGTAGTGCTCGGGCTTGAACGGGCCTTCGGGCGCCACGCCGATGTAGTCGGCCTGCTCCTTGGACAGTTCGCTCAGCTTGACGCCGATCCGCTCCAGGTGCAGCCGGGCGACCTTTTCGTCCAGGTGCTTGGGCAGGATGTAGACCTTGTTCTCGTACTGGTCGCCGTTCTTGTAGAGTTCGATCTGCGCCAGAACCTGGTTGGTGAAGGAGGCCGACATCACGAAGGACGGGTGACCCGTGGCGTTGCCGAGGTTCAGCAGACGGCCCTCGGACAGCAGGATGATGCGGTGCCCGTTGGGCAGCTCGATCATGTCCACCTGTTCCTTGATGTTGGTCCACTTGTGGTTCTTCAGCGCGGCGACCTGGATCTCGTT
>NZ_FMZI01000030.1 GCF_900101505.1 Antarctobacter albus | reverse complement strand
TCTGCGCATCGCTCAACCAGAAAAGATCAGACATGTTCACCGCTCGTTTTCGAACGGTGAATCATGCTCGCCCAACCAAATCAATGCGTCCTGACCCTAGGTGACCTACTTGAACTGGAAGAAAAGTATGGCGGCTTGCTGCAGGACGAGATGCGCCGACGGAAGGCGCTTGGCTGACAAGAATCCTGACAGCTATCGCTGGAGGGCACATGCAGAGCCGCATCGCAGTGCTCTTCCCATGGAACGTCATTGCCAACGTGTAATCGGAGGAACACTGGCTACGGAAAGCTTCAGCTCTCCGGCACCCCGAAAAGCGCACCCGGGTTCAGAATCCCAAAGGGATCAAGCTGCCTTTTCAGCGTGTGCATGACCGCCATTTCTTCGCGGCTGCGGCTATGAGTGATCCATCGCACTTTCAGACGGCCAACTCCATGTTCCGCGGTCACCGCGCCATTCCAGTCACTGAGCAGCTCGTAAATGGCGGTCTCGATCCTTTCCTCTGCTTCGGCACTGCCGTCATGGGCAACCAGTAGATGCACATTTCCGTCTGCGACGTGACCGACCTTCAGCGTCCCCGCCGCGTCCTGAAGACCCTCAAGCAAGTCATCAGCAGACTCGCAAAACTTCCCGAGTTCTGACGGAGCAACAGCGATGTCGAAGTTGATGTGGGGGCCAAAGTCCGGGTCGACGTCGCCGACGGCCTCGCGGATCCTCCACAAGGATTGAGTTTCCGCCAGAGATTTGGCAAGTACGCCGTCTTCGGCAAAGCCGTTTTCGAACAGTTCGGCGAAGAAGGTCTCCAGGGCGTCTTCTCCATTCGCATGATCGGTTTCGACTTCGATCAGCACATAGAAACCATGTTGCCCGCTGATTGCTGCCTCGGCGAGACTGGTTCGCCGGCACACGAAATCCCAATAGTCCGGCCACATGCCTTCAAAGGCGCAGATCCGCGACCCGAACCACCTGCGGGCGACGGCCAGGCAGGATAGCGCCGCGGCGTGATCCGGAACGGCGATCAGTGCCAGCGCACTGTCGGGAACGTTCTGGCGCAATTGCAGCACCGCGCGTGTCACGACGCCCAGTGTGCCTTCGGACCCGATCAGGAGGTGCTTCAGATCGAGACCGGAATTGTCCTTCATCGTCTTGCCAAGGCGGGAAAGGATGGTGCCATCCGCCAGCACCGCTTCTAGCCCCAGCACGTTCTGCCGGGTCATACCGTGCTGCAGCACACGGATGCCCCCCGCATTGGTGGCGATCGTTCCGCCGATCGTGGCAGTGCCCCGCGCGCCGATGTCGACCGGATAATCGAGCCCGGCTTCGCGGGCCGTGGTCTGAACTGTCTCCAGTGGCGTACCGGCCCAAACCGTCATCGTCATGCCCTGGCGGTCAAGTTCGATCACCCCGGTCATGCGTTCTGTCGACAGAACCACGGCGCCTGCCGGGCTGCTGGCGCCGCCGGACAGGCCGGTTCGGCCGCCTTGAGGCACCACGGCGATGCGATGGCGTGTACAAATCCTCAGCGCCTGCGCCACTTCTTCGGTGTTCGCTGGCCGCAGCACTGCAAGGGGGCGTGCCCCGATCAGACCTGACTGGTCCGATGCGTATCGGTCGCAATCGGCCGGTTCAGTCAGAACGGCCTTCGTGCCGAGCGCCGCTGCAAGTTCCGTCAGACCGGATGCGCAATCGGCGTCGAGTTGTATGCCAGCCTTCTTCATCTATGATGCGCTCCTTGTAAGATTCCTGCCGGACTCAGAGTGCCCGCCATGTCGTCCACCAAGATCCTCAGCCGCTTGCCCGGGCTTCGTCATTTCGTCGAGGTCGCGCGGCTGGGCTCGTTTCGGGCGGCGGCCGAAAAGCTGCATGTGGCGCCTTCGGCGGTCAGCAAGCAGATCAAGAACCTCGAGTTGAGCCTCGAAGTGGAGCTTTTCAGCCGGGATCGTGGGCGTAAGGGGCTGGAACTGACAGAGGCCGGGGAAATCCTGCTTTATCGATGTGCCTCCGTGCTCAACGAACTCAGCATCGCGACTGACGAGATCGGCCAGTTGCAGGGGTTGCAGCGTGGCCATCTGCGGTTGGGGGTCAACGAGGTGCTGGCCTCGGATCTCCTGCCCGGCATTTTGCGGGACATGAACCGAAATCATCCGAACCTGATGTTCACGATTTTCGTCGAGAACACTCCGGAAATCCTCAGGCGGATGCACGAGGGCGACATTGACATCGCGTTGGGTTACAACTTCCCGTCTTCCCCCGATCTCGAGACGCTGGCGACCTTGCACAGGCGCACCTACGTGATCACCGCGATGGATCACCCGATGGCGCGGATGCGTAGAATCCGGTTGGAAGACATTTCTGGCGAAAGGTTCATCTTTCCCCATCACTCCATCGCGCTGCACCAGATGTTGCAGGACGCTCTGGTGCGCAACAATGTCGATGTTCGGGAGGTGCTGAACACCAACAGCTTTACTCTCCTGCGCCAGATGGTCGAGGACGGCATGGGGATCAGCATCGTCATCGGACGCTTCCTCCAATACAAGCGTGAGAACATCGCCTTCATCGAGCTGGAGAACCCGTCGTTCGTCAGCAAGCCCCTGTCGTGTTGTCGTTTGGCGGGGCGCACTCCGACGGCGTCTTCGGTGGCCTTTGCGGCGGCAATCAAGACGGTCTTCGCGCAATACGGCGGGTGATCCGGTCATCGCTCGTCCAGTGGTGAGCGGTTGTAGTTCTTGTAGATCAGGTAGCGCGACGGCTCTCGTCCCAGTGCCCCGAACCATTGGGGCACATGCGGGCCCATCCAGATCGCGTCGCCCGCCCCCACGGGATACCAGCGGTCGTCAAGCCGGTAGACGCCGCCCCCGTCCAGCATGAGCAAGCCGTGTTCCATGAAATGCGTCTCGACATATGCGAGCGAGGCGCCCGGGTGGAAGTTCATGATGTTGAACTCGCCATCGAAGGCAGGGTCGGTGGGCAGCATCTTCTGCACGATCAGCCAGTCATCCCCGCGCAGGGCTGTGCCCTCGATCCCGTCGACAGAGCCGAACACGGGGGCAGGGATGTCTCCCCGCGCCAGGAACTGCCATTCGAACAGGACAAAGCGCGTGTCAGGAGATGCGGACAGCAAGGCATCGTAAGCCGGCGGGAGGAAGGCATAGCCTTCCGGGCCCAACGTGTTGCCATCGGCAAAGGTCAGGGCACCATCGAGAACGAAGACAAAGCGCGCTACGCCCTCTGCGGCGGATCCGATGTCTGTCAGCCCTGCCTCGGCGCGGACAAGGGCCATCGCGAACTTGGCGCCCATGTCGGGACTGATGAGAAAGGCTAGCTCGGCGCCCGGCCAATCCGGCTGGGTAATCCATTCATGGCTTTCCGGGGTGAGCAGGGCGTGATTGCGACGGATGTCGGAACGGGTCTGGCCAAAGTTGGGGGTCATCGGGGTTCTCCGGTCGGGCGCATGGCCGCGTAGGTCAGTATCAGGTCGCGTAGCAGCGCTTTGCGGCGTGCCAGCGGCGAAACGAGGATGTGTTCTTGCGGCGAATGCCAGTCGTTTCCGACCGCGCCCAGGCCATCCAGCGTGGGCACGCCGACGGCGCAGGTGAAATTGCCGTCGCTCCCGCCTCCGGACCGGGTCTCGATCATCGGTGCGTCGAGCCCTGCGTTGATTTCGGCGGCCCGTGTGAACATGGCAAGGGTTGCCGGCGTGCGGGCAAGGCAGGGCTTCTCGATCTCTCCCGACAGAGTGATCGTCACGTCGGGGTCGGTTGCGGTCAGCCCACGCAAGCGCGTCTCCACTGCCTGCCCGAGCGTGTCATCGGCAAAGCGCACGTCGATGTCGCATGCGGCATGACCCGCAACCACGTTCGGCTCGGTTCCGCCGCGCACACGTCCCACGTTCACCGTGGTTTCGGTCTCGAGGTCGGTCAGGCTTTCCAGCCTGCCGATGGTGCGGGCCATTTCCAGGATGGCCGAGCGCCCGTCTGCAAAGGCGGAACCTGCGTGGCTTTCGCGTCCGTGAAAGTCCAGCGTGTACTTGGCCCGGCCCTTGCGAAAGGTGATCGCCTCGTCGCCGCGTGCCGGTTCCGGGATCAGCGCCGCGCCGTGTTTCCGGGCCTCGGCCTGGATCAGTCCGTGCGAGGTGGGCGAGCCGATCTCCTCGTCTGAATTGTAGATCAGGGTGACCGGGCCGGGCAGGGCGGTGCCGCTCTCCACGATGTCGCGCATCGCGCAAAGCGCGAGATATCCGCCCCCTTTCATGTCGGCGATGCCTGGGCCGTATTGCCGGTCGCCGTCGCGTCGGATCTCTACCGTGCCGGGGGCGCAAACCGTGTCGATATGACTGGTCACCAGAACGCCGGGGCCGTCCCCACCGGAAAAGCGGGCAACGAGGTGGTCACCCATGCCATCGCGGCCGGGAATGCGGTCGATCTCACAGCCGAGCGGCTCCAGCTCGCTGGCGATCAGGTCGATGAGCGACGATATGGTTTCGACCGAGCCGGTGGGCGTGTCGATCTCGACCCAGCGCAGCAGGCCGCTCAGGATGTTTTCGCTATCCAGTGTCATCGTTCAGCTCAGGCTGTCCGCGTAGTCCTGCCAGATCGAAGGCGCGAGCCTGAGATGGGTCGCGGCGGGGTAGTGCGCCTCCCAGTGCTCTGCGATTTCGGCGCCGGTGACTGCCCAGACGCCGGGGTGCGCCAAAGCATCGCGCAGGAAGCTTGCGAGGTTCTCAAAGCGGTGGCCCCAGCCGGACCGGGCGGGGGAGACGCAGAGGTTGAAGTAGCGACCGCGCCGGTATTGCGCGCGGAACTCTGCCTGCCAGTTGCGCAGCAGCGCCGCGGGCCGTTCCAGCCCGGTGCCTTCGCGGGGGAACATCAGGAAGAAGGTGTCGTCGAAATGATAGTAGTAGGGCAGGGCGAGCAGTGCCTCGGCCTTGCCAGCATCGGTGACCCAGTAATAGGGGGCGTCGTCCGCCAGCCCGTTACCGATATAGGCGTAGCCTTGTGCTTTCATCAGGGCGGCGGTGTCATCCGTTGCACATCCGGTGGCGGCGCGATCATCGGGGCGCGATAGGGCGAACCAGCCCTTCGGTGCGGTCCCGGTGACGCGGGTCAGGATCTCTGTGGCGCGCTCCATGTGCGCCGCTTCCTGACCGGGCGCCAGAGTTGCGGGGTCCTCGCCCAAAAGCCCTTGGGCGGCGATCTCATGACCCTGATCCAGGATGCGCGCAATCACGTCGGGGTAAGCCTCGGCGACGAGGGCCGGGGTGGCGAAGGTGGCGCGGATGCCCAGTTCGGCGAAAAGCCTCAGAAAGGCGTCCAGCCCCTCGTTCAGACCGAAGTGCCAGGTCGGATAGGCAAGGTCCTTGGCGGTGATGCCCCTGGCCGTTCCGGCGGGATTCAGATTGACCGTCAGGCCAAGCGCCATCTGTTGCCCTTGGGGCCAGACCACGTCGCCATCGCGGATGCCGATTTCGTCGGAGGTGGTGTAGTTGTCTTTCCAGGGCATGGGTTACTCCGACTGGTCTTTCAGGGGGTGCTGGGCAAGCACGTGCTGGGCGAGTTCGTCGCACGTGGGGAACCAGACACCGGGCAGGGTTTTCATCCGCTGGATCAGACGTTGGATCATGTCGACCCGCATGGCGTGGCCCGAGACGAATGGGTGCAGCAGGAAGTTGACGTAGCCGCCCTGCCTGTACTGCTGTTCAAAGGCGTTCCACCAGATCTCGAACACCTCGTCCACGTCCATGACACGCTGCGCCTGGTTCGGCGTGTCGAGCCAGCCGAAGCTGAAAAACATCGCATCGTCCAGCGCGTAGTGGAAAGGCAGTTGCAGGATCGGGTTCCTGCCCTCGGCGTCCAATTCGTAGAAGGGCATGTAACTGGCGGAGGTGAAGGAATTGTAGACCACGCCCTTGGATTTCAGCAGGCCCGGGGTGTGGCTGGAGCGGGTGCCGGTAACAGGTTTTCCGGCGATGGCTGACAGTGCGGCAAGCGTGCGGGACAGATGGGCGTCTTCGATGGCCGGGTCGGCATAGACTTCGTGTTCCCACATATGGTCGGCCAACTCGTGGCCGCACGCGACGACATGGTGCAGCACATCGGGGTAAAGCTCGCAGATGCGCCCGGGTGTGAAGAGCGTGACCTTCACCTCCTCCTCGTCGAACATCTCCATGATCCGCCAGACACCAACCCGACCGCCGAACTCGCCCTTGGCCCTCTGGCCCCAGGGTTCGTTCAGCAAGCGCCGCAGCAGCATGGCGTCGAAATCGAGCGTGAAATTGACGGCGATCTTGACGCCTTCGGGGTATGCGAAATCCGGGATGGGTATCCGCCGGCGACGCTGAAAACGCGCGGCATCGACAAGGCTCTGGAACGCATCGGGAGGGGTGGTTTGGTTCATTCTGCACTCCGGAGTTGAGAGGTTTCTGCGCGGGGCAGGCCAGCGCGGTACTGGATCACGGCTTCGACGGCCTTCAGCCCGGCGATCACGGGGTTTACGACGGGAACGCCGGTGGTTTGCGCGAGCCGTTCCGGCAGGTTCGGGGTAAAGGAAAGGGCAAAGCAGCCCAGCACCAGCACATCGGCGCCCTGGGCCACGCAAGCACGGGCGCGGTCGATGACGGTGGGCATGTGGCTTTCGGGGTCGCGGTTGAGATCGGCCACCGAGCAGCCCACCGTGACCTCGGAGACGAAACTTCCCTCGACGCCGATGCCGCGGATCCGGCGACGCAGGCCGGGGGGTGTCGGGTCGGATGACAGGACGGAAAAACGCTCGCCCAATTGCACGGCGGCCAGAATGCCAGCCTCACCCGGACCGATGACGGGTAGGCCGGAGACCTCGGACAGCGCGTCGACACCGGGATCGCTGAAGCAACCGATCAGGACCGCCTCGATACCCGCACCTGCCCATGTGGCGGCGGAGTCGCGCAGGGCCGGAAAGACCAATGCGGCGTCGGAGGCGGATTCGATCGCGGCCGGTCCCGTTTCGGGCGAGGCGATGTCTACCTGCAGAGAGGGCGCCCATGCCTGCATCATCCGCTGCCTGCGCGCCACGACCTCTGGTCCCCGGGTCAGGTGCAACGGGCTGGCGAGCTGGTACAGGACGCGCGGGCGCGCGGGTATGCTGTCCGACGGATCGGGCATCGGGAGAACTTTCTGTTGTGGCCGACTGAAACCGGGTCAGAAGGCGCGTTGCAGGCCGACGAGTTTCTGAACAATCGCCACGCCCAGGATCGACAAGAGGATCGACAGGGTGGCGGCGGCGGCCGCAGTGGGCTTGAACTCGTAAGTCAGGAAATCAAACAGGGCGAGCGGAAGTGTGTTCCCGCCCAGCGGCTTGAGAAGCAGCGAGATGGTGTAGAGATCGAAACTGTTGATGAAGGCAAAGATCCCGCCCATCGCCAGTCCCGGCATCACCAATGGCAGGATCACCAGGCGGAAGGTTTGCCACCCCGTCGCGCCCAGGCTGGCCGAGGCCTCTTCCAACGACGCGGGCACCTGCCGCATGGCGGCGGCAATGGAGACATAGGCATAGGGAAAGGACATCAGGATATGGCCCATCTGCAGGCCGACCACGGTCTTGCCCAGTTCGATCTTGTAGAGGAAGAACAGCAAGCCCACAGCCGTCAGCAGTTCGGGCACCAGCAGCGGCAGGGTCATGCCCAGCTGGAACCAGCCCGACAACCGGCCAGAGATCGCCTGTCCCGCCAGCGCGGCCATCATGGCGACGGTCATGGTGACCACCGCAGTGATCGCGCCGATACGCAGCGACATCAGCAGTCCGTCGACGAGGTCCTGGCGCTCGAAAAACTCGAAATACCATTTCAGGGACAGACCCTGCGGCGGAAAGTCGATCAGCAGTCCGCCGGTAAAGGACGCGCCGACGATCATGACCAGCGGGGCCATCAGAAAGACGTAAAGCAAGATGATCAGGATGCCAAAGGCGATGTTGACGGGCCTCTGGTGGCTGAAGGCGGAAGTTGCGTCACTCATGCCTTGGACCTTTCCATCAGTTTCGCAGTCAGTGCGGTGAAGATCGCAACGACAATGACGGTCGAGAGGGAGAGCACGATCGCGAGGGCCGAGCCGAAGGGCCATTGGAAGGTGCCCGTCAGTTCCCCAATGATGAGGGTCGGCATGTAGCTGACCATCTGCCCACCCAGCAGCGCAGGCGTCACAAAGGCGGCGACGGCCAGGACATAGACGAGGATGACCCCCGGATAGATTCCGGGAAAGCTGAGCGGCAGGATGATGTCCCGAAACACGTCGCGGCGGCTGGCGCCCATGGAGGTCGATGCCTCGATCAGGGTGGGCGAGATGTTGCGCAAGGCATTGTTGATCGGCAGCACCATGAAGGGAACGAAGACGTGGACCAGGGCCAGAATTACCAACCCCTGGGTGAACAGCAGCCGCAGTGGACGCTCGATGATGCCCAGGGCCATCAGTGTCTCATTCAGCGGGCCGTTGAGAGCGGCCACGATCATCCAGCCGAAATTGCGGACCAGCACGCCGGTCATCAGCGGGGAGGCGATGCAGGCGTAGAGGAAGACGGCTTTCATTCCCTTGGCTTTCGACATGTGCCAAGCGATCGGGTAGCTGACCAGAAGGCAGAGTACCGTCACCGTGGCCGCGGTCAAAAGCGAGCGCACAAGGACACCCCAGTAGTAGGCATCGCCGAAGATACGGCTGTAGTGTGCCAGGGTGTAATCCTCGCCGAAAGGCTCGGACGTTCCGGTTGTGCGAAAACTCATCTCGGCCATGTTCGTGATAGGAAGGATCATGAACACGAAGATCAGGGCGATGGCGGGGACCGCCAGAAGTAGCCTGGGCTTGGGCAGTCTCATGGCGCGACCTTGGGCATCAACCAGGCGTGGCTGCGGTCGATTGCGATGCCGACCGCATCGCCAGTGGTGACTTGCGTGTTGGGTTCGGCTGACAGTTTCAGGATGCTGTCATCGGGCAGGGTGATCTCGCAGTGCAGCGCAGCCCCAAGAAAGGCCGATTTCGTCACCGTGCCCCGGAAGGTGCCGGACTCCGGCATGGTCAGCTCCAGGGCTTCGGGGCGCAGCAGCAGTTCGGCGGGGGCGCCGGAGGCGATCCCGGGCACGCCACCCAGTTCAAGTGTCGTGCCGGCGACGGCGATGGCATAGCGGCCGTCACCTTGTGGCGTGACATCGGTGCAGGAAAGGAAATTCGCCTCGCCCGTGAAATCGGCGACGTAGCGTTCAGTCGGTTTCTGGTAGATCTCGCGCGGGGTGGCGAACTGCGCCACGCGGCCCGCCTTCATCACCGCGACCATGTCCGACATGGCCATAGCCTCGGATTGGTCGTGGGTGACGTAGAATGCGGTAATCCCGGATTGTTGCTGCAGGTCGCGGATCAGCCATCGGACCTCGTCGCGCAACCGGGCGTCAAGGTTTGCCAGCGGTTCGTCCAGCAGAAGCAATTTGGGTTTGAGTACCAGTGCGCGGGCCAAGGCCACACGTTGCTGTTGTCCGCCCGAGATTTCCCGCGGGAGGCGGTCACTCAGACCGTCAAGGCGCACGAGGTCCATCACTTCGTTGACGCGGCTGGTCAGTTCGGACTTCGACACCTTCTGGAGTTTTAGCCCGTAGCCGATATTCTCGGCTACGGTCATATGCGGAAACAGGGCGTAGTTCTGAAAGACCACGCCAAATCCGCGACGGTTGGCAGGGGTCGAGAGGATGGATTCTCCCGCTACCGTGATTTCCCCACCGTTGGGTTCGAGGAAGCCCGCAAGACACCGAAGCGTGGTGCTCTTGCCGCATCCCGAAGGCCCAAGCAGCGTCACCAGCTGGCCGGATTCGGCCTTGAGTGACACGCCGTCGAGCGCAAGAAAATTGTGGTACCGCTTGCGCAGATCCCTGACTTCAACCGTCGCCATAACTCAGATCGTCCGTTCCCAGAGGTCGTTCAAGCCTGGCATGATGGCAAGAGTCTCGTCCCAGTCAAACCGGATCGCCTGGCTGACCACTTCGGGTTGCAGCGGCCATTTCTGCAGTTCCTTGGGCAGTTCCACGGTCTTGTTCGTCGGGGCAATGAGCCAGTTCTCTGCCATCCAGAGTTGGATTTCGGGAGACAGGACAAAGTTGATGTAGTCGAAGCCCAGTTGCTTGTCGGGGTGGTTCTTGAAGACCGAGAAGGAGTGATCGAAGACCAGCATGCCTTCTTCGGGCACGACGTAGTCGATCGGCACGCCCTGTTCCTGCATGGTCTTGACTTCGCCCAGGTCGATCGGTGCAACCGAGATTTGGCCCTGGGTGAGAAGCGGGGTCAGCTGCGCCGAGTAACCGATCTGCGGGAACGGCGAGAGTTCCTTGAACTTCGCAACTGCGGTTTCGACGTCGTCACGTCCCGAGCCGAAGTGCTCGCCCGCCCACATGGCCATCATGGTCGCGGCGGAGTTGGTGATCTTGTACAGGCCCAACTGCCCCTTGAAACGGTCATCCCAGAGGTCGGCCCAGCCCTTCGGCGGCTCGGACACAAGGTCGGTGCGGTAGGCGATGACCAGCGGCGCCAGCATGCCGGTGACCGCAGTGTTGCCCTTCAGGATCGCGGGTTCGATCACGTCGGCCATGTTCGGCACGTTCTCCGGCGTCAGCACGGCGAAGTAGTCGTCGTTGCGGATCATCGCGGTGTATTTTTCGTTCAGCATGACGGCGGGGAACGGCGGGTTCTCCGGGCCGGCCGCGCGGAAGCTCGAGATCCAGGCCATGCCGAGCCCGATGTCCAGGTCGAAATCGCGGCCAATCTGTTCTGCGAATTTCGGCATCACATGCTGGCGCCAGTCGTGTTCCCAGCGGCCGCCGAACATGTTGACGATAAAGGTGTCGGACTGCGCAAACGCGGGCAGGCCGACGGCGCCGAGAGTGGCGGCACCGACGGAGGTCTTTAGAAAGTTTCGACGGGAAAGTGTCATTCGTGGTCTCCTGTTGGGGTTGGCGTTCATTCTCGATTGCGGAGCTGCCGGGGGAGGAGCCAGCATGCCCCTTGTGGCCCGCCATTGGTGAGGACGGGATCTCGTGGGCGGCTACATCTCGATTTTCTCAGGGTCGAGCCGAAGGTCGATCAGCATGGGACGGTCCCGTGTCGCGATGGCGGCACAGGCCGCATCCAGGCTTTGCATGTCTTCGACCCGGATCGCATTCAGCCCCAGGGCCGTTGCGGCGGCCACAAAGTCTATCCTGGCGATCATCGAGAGGCCGGGTTTCATCTTTCTGTTGGTGAACTGGACATGCTCTGCGCCATAGCTGCCGTCGTTGCAGATGATTGCGACGAGGTCGACGTTTTCCTGCACCGCCGTGATCAACTCGCTGAGACCGGAGAGCGCGAAGCCTCCGTCGCCGGCAACGAGAACTGTGGGTCGGTCATCTATTGCTGTCGCGGTCCCAATGGCCTGACCCATGGCGCAGCCGATGGCACCAAAGTGCGAGGTGTACACAAGGTCCTGCGGGCGTGTGACCGGCATGTTACGCCAAACTGTTGTGACGAAACGCCCAAGGTCCGCCACCAGAACGCGGTCCTGCGGCAATGCTTGGTGCAGGCGGCGCAGGGCGGGAACCATGTCAACGGTGCCATTCGTCGTGACAGAGGGCGCGGGTAGCTGGGCAAAGTTTTCGGCCTCGCCTTGCAGCCGCGCAGCGAGATCGGCGTCACATGCGCCCGATCCCGGGATCTCTGCCATGTCGAGCAACTCAGTGATGGCATCGGCCGTGCCGGCGATGTCGCCGATCAGCCGCAATGTCGGATCATCCAGACGCGGGTTCTCTTCGACATCGGGAAGAACTTGAACAACCCGCTTGCCCTTGGTGTAGGCACGTTCTTCCGTGGTGTGCTTGCTCAGGCTCGCGCCGAAGGCGACTATGCAGTCCGACTGCATTATGACCTCGGTTGCGGTCGGGTGGCTCAGGCCACCGCAGATGCCCAGGTCGAATGGCTCTCCGCGGAAAAGCCCCTGGGCTTTCAGCGTGGTGGCCACTGGAGCTTCGATCCGGGCAGCCAGTCTCAGCAAGGCAGAACGGGCCTCGGAACCGATAGCGCCGCGGCCGGCCAGGATCAAAGGGCGGCGAGCGGAAGCCAGCATGCCGGCCGCTTCTTCCAACGCCCCGCCCGAGGCAGGCGCGGTGGCAAAATCGAGAACGGGTGTCACTTTCTCCCCGCCTGGGACGGTTGCCCACTGCAGGTCTACCCGCATGTTGAAGACGACCGGGCACCGGCGATGCGCTGCGATCCGAAACGCACGGTCAAGGTCCTGTATTGCGGTCTCGGGACGGCGCATCTCGACGAAAACCGCTCCTGTAGCTGCGACGACCTCACGCTGATCTATCTTCTGCAGGTGCTGCAGGTCGCCCGGAGGAGTGTCGCCGCAGAGCAGTACGAGCGGAATGCCGCCGCGCGCAGCCTCGGCCAATGCGGTGGATACATTCGTGAGTGCCGGGCCGTGGGTGATCGTGGCGACCCCGGTGCGCCCAGTGGTCTGGGCAAAACCGATCGCGGCGAGAACCGCGTTCGCTTCGTGCGTGCAAGGCACGTAGCGGCCCAGTCCGGCATCGACATATGAATCCACCATGAACAAGTTCGCATCTCCGACAAGACCGTAAAGATGGGTCACGCCGTGACCCACGATGGCCTGCGCGAGTCGCTGATGCAGCTTCATGGGTTGGACCGTGTCTTTCATGATGTGCCGTTCGAAGTTGCCGCTTGATACCTGTCTAATACTTGCCTCCATTTGGTGAAAAAAGATCATTATAGGAATGAGTATGGTTCCAAAAAGTGTTCTGCATGTTGCTGCAGTGTCGTTGGTTTCTTCTTTTCTGGAACTGAAAGGCGGGGCTGTTGTAGAGCATCGCTTGCGGATCAAAGCCGCAGATGACGCAATACCCGATGCTATCAAACCGTTCGAAAATGATTTTTCGTCAAAACGTTACGGAGAGTAATCCGTCCGAGGTCGCCGAAAGCCACCATAGATGAGCACAGCCTTCACCCCCTCTATTCGAACAGAGGGGGCGAAGGACTTCGGACTATGCCGGTGACGCGTTGCATCAAGGATGCCGGCTGCAGAGATAAGTGCAATGGCGCGCCTCTGGGGGGCCGGAAAAGGCTGTGGGTCCTGGGACCAGTCGAAGTCCTAGGGTTGCCCCGGTCCTCAAAGGGGATGCCTCGGGGCGCCGGCACTGTCCGGAGAACAAACCTGCCGTTTTCGTCTTGCTGCCGGTGTAGGGCCTGCCCGCTACCTGCGCGATCCTTGCGTCAACCCTGCCTGACCCTTCCCTCGGCCTTACCTCTGCCCTGCGCAGACGGGCAAACGGCCTGCATATCCCTTCCGCGCGGCAGGGGCGGGGGGATCAATCGAAAGCTCGGATGAAGCAAAATCAAAGACTTAAGTAAAACCCTCGTTGCGACGTCCTTGCCCTGCCATCCAAGTACTTTTCAGCGTGAAAGTGAGAGAAAAACTCGCTCAGCTATGGCGTTGTGCCACAAGCTCTAGGCCGCTCACCAGCGCGCGTTCGGCCATAGCGGACAGCATGAAGGATCGCCTCCAGCGACGCGTATAGCCAGCCTGGCGCGTAACCAAGACTGTGTAGAGAGATCAGCGGTACGAAAGCCGAGAAGAACCGGCAGTATGCATAGCGCCAGATAGCCTAGCAGCCATGATATGGGCAGGCCGACCGGCGCGGTGAGAACTGGATTGTCAATCCGCGGTTTCGTCGGGTTTGGCCACCGGCGGCGCGCTCGTTTGTGGGGCCTGAACTTGAGGCTTGAAGCTGCCGAATTTCCGGACAAGAGGCCGCTTCTTGGCGGGCGTGCTCAGGAATTCCTTGAGGTCCAGTTGCTTTTTGGGAACGGAATAACCCATGTATATATCCTTATGTCGATGCAGGTTGCCCGCACCGGGACATTTGGAAAATGCTGTACGGGTCGGGATCATCGCACGGCCGCTGAGGCCTACGCGATCAGGTCTTGCCAGAGCCGTCGCGGGCTTCGCGGGCAGCCTTGAGGTGGGCCGTCTTGTCAGCGCGGGCCTGAGCTTCTTCGTCGAGAACGCGCTTGGCGTTCGCGGTCGTCTTGTCGATTTGGGTGACCGGCTCGGCGGTCTTTGCCTTGGAGGCGGAAACGCTGGGGGCCAGAGGCGTCCCACCGTTCCCGTCCCGAGCTGGAACACCCGCGAGCAGGTCTTCCAGCGTCGGCTTCATGCGAGCGCCAGGTTGCTGGCGGATTCGCGACCGTCACGTCCGGTTTCGATATCGAACGTCACGGCTTGGCCGTCTTCGATACGGCTGATGCCGGCCCGTTCGACGGCAGAAATATGCAGGAAGATGTCCTTGCTGCCCTGTTCCGGCTGAATGAAGCCGAAGCCTTTGGTGGTGTTGAACCATTTCACGGTGCCATTGGCCATATCCGTGGTCTCCTATTGAAATGCTGCCCGCATGATCGCGACAGCCCGGCAAAGTCGATCCAAGTCGATCAACCGGAACCGGGTCAGCGGCGACAGCATTCGAAGAGAAGAAACATTGGCCTGTTGTAAATGGGGTGTCCGACAGCAAAGCACAAGGGTGGTGTTGGTCGCGAGCAAAGAAAGATGTGCCTCAGGCTTCTGGCGCAACGCTGCTCTGTAGCAGGTCGGTTCCGACGCGAGAGATTTCAGTCGAATTGTCCGCATCGCCGCGCACATCGACGGTGACGTCGAGTCCAAGGAAATCCGCATAGGTGCCGTGAAAACTGCCGGACACGGGCGAAATCTGATGGATGTTGCGCGCCACCGCGACAGCAATCAGGTTGGCCGAGCCGACGGATCTGTTCGTCGGGTCAAAGGCGATCCATCCAGCGCCGGGCACAAAAACTTCGACCCAGGCGTGAGTGGCGCCTGCATCCGTCGTGCCGACTTTTTCGGCGGACGGGTTGTACAGATAACCCGAGACCAGCCTTGCCCCGAAGCCCAAGAGCCGGACGGCCTCGGCAAACAGAACGGCGATATCACGGCAGGTCCCCCAGCCCCGATCGAGGGTTTCGAGCGGCCCCTGCGTTCCCTCGGTCTCGCGGCCTTGATAACGGATCTGCGCGGCGATGGCATTGCTGATGTCCTTCAGCAGAGCCAGCGTATCTGTGGGTTGCGGCGCGACAAACGGGTCGACCCAGCCACGCAGGCGCTTGAACTGATCCCAGTATTGCGGTTGTGCGAGAGGGCCAAGGTCCGTCAGCTCATCCGGTGAATAGGTGAAGGGAAACTGCATGGCCGAGGTGGCGATCGGGAAAACCGGCCAGACCGGCGCATGCAACTCGACTACCATCCTTGCCGTGATGTCAAGTTCGCGCGCCGGCGACCGGAAAAGCGCAGTGGCGACGGCATTGCCGGCCACATCGTGCGACCAGTCGAGGACGGGCGCGGGCCGGATCCCGAGATCGAAAGAGACAAGGCTGAGATCCCGTGTCTCGCGTGGGCGCAGCATAAGTTGATGCCGACCCAAGGTGATGTCGCGACAAAACGTGTAGCGGGTTTTGTGGATGATCGACAGGCGGGTCATGGACTTCGCTACGCTGATCGCCCGCTACGACGGCGCCCTGTCGAAACGCCTTCCGGCACCGAGCCGCGCCAGGCTATCGATCCCTTGCAGCGCGGACAGATGCGCTCGCCAAAGCCTGCACTCGGAAAGGTCTTGCGGCAGCATAGACAGATACGATCGGCTGCGATGTCCGCCTTTGCGCGTGGGTGGGAATTGCCTTGAAGTGTGTTGATCTCGTCGCTCATTCGCCGATCCCCGGTCGCGGACTTCCCGGACAGGGGCCAGACCCATCGTCGACAGGCGCGCGTTGCGGGATGGTTTGCGCCATTTGCGCCGCGCGGGACCAGTACAGATGGCGGAGATCGGCTTCCGAAACGCCGTCCGCCGTCATGACGAGGTGGATCATCGGGTCGGCCAGCATCTGATCGAGAAAGGCGACAGGTTGGAAACCGCCCGTGCCGATGCTTTCACCAAAGCCGGGAAGATCGAACGGGTTGTCAAAGAAAAAGGTCGGGGTGGTCGGTTGTGTCATGGAAACACTCCTTGATTTCTGAGGAAACACGCGCGACACGGCCTGTCGCGTTGGACAGACCGGCGCGTGCTGCGGAAGGTCTACGGCGCGGGTCGCATGGCGTATTGCCAGCGTGTCGCCCAAGTCAGTTGGCCGGGTGTTTATGCCCGGTTGTCCTCGCCGTCGCTTTGGACATCGCGGGTCCAGACTTCGAAGCCCGACAACGTGCCCGGCCCAAAGATTTGCGTGAGCGGCACGTCTGCCGCGTCACGCCCGCGCGCCACGAGGATACGACCGGTGCGGCGTGTGTTGTTGCGCGGATCGAAAACCCACCATTGGCCGTCCAGGAACACCTCCATCCAGGCGGCGAAATCATCGTCCGCATGGGGCAACGGTTCTCCGATCTCGCTGATATATCCGGTACAGTAGCGCGCCGGGATGTTCATGCACCGACAAAAGGCGATGGCCAGATGGGTGAAGTCGCGGCAGACTCCATAGCCGCCCGCAAGCGTCTGGGCCGCCGTCCGCGTGGCATCCGCCCGCATGTAGTCGAAGGTGATCGTGGAGTGGACGTAGTCACAGATCGCCTGCACGCGCGCCCATCCGGGCGCCGTGTGTTCAAACAGCGCCCAGGCCCGTTCCGACAGCAGGTCCGTATCGCAATACCGGCTGCCCAACAGAAAGACGAGCGTCTCGAAGGGCAGGTCCTGCACCGCATGTTGTCTTGCATCCGGCTTGAACGGATCTGGCAGCCCCGCATCGCGAAAGATCCCGTCAGTCGTCAACGTGAACTCGCCCGCAGGCGCCACCAGCCGCGTACACCAGTTGCCGAACCCGTCGCGATAGCTTTCCAGCGGCACGCTTGGCTCGGTCACGAGGTAGTCCGCCCGCTCTAGATCGCCAAAGCGCGAGTAGTGCGCGTTCAGGATCGCGATCATCGGTGTCGGCTGGGTCAATGTATGGCTGATGCGGCAGCCGATATGCATCCGCAGTCCGGGCGTGTATGTGGCGGCTGGTCTCCAGCGCTGGTCATCGCTCAAGGGCGCAAACTCCATTCTTCGAGGTAAACTCCTTGTCGCAGCGCCATCGAGTTCCCGAGCGATCGAGATGTGCATTCTCAGGCAGCGTGATCGCGATAA
The DNA here is from genome assembly GCF_900101505.1 of Antarctobacter albus. GTDB lineage: Bacteria > Pseudomonadota > Alphaproteobacteria > Rhodobacterales > Rhodobacteraceae > Antarctobacter > Antarctobacter albus. The sequence continues at coordinate 1,913 of NZ_FMZI01000030.1, read as the reverse complement.
AGGCCGTGTCGCTGGGCGCGTAGCCGCGCAGGCAAGACCAGCCCGGACCATAAGACCGGCCCGTGGCGTAGGCGTTGGCAGGAAGGGTCAGCTTGACGCAGGCGCCGTCGGCCAGCTGAAAGCCAAGGTCGCAGGTCCAGCCATCGCCGTAGCTGCGCGTCGTGGCATGTGCCGGAACTGGGCCGGTGCCAACCTGTGCAAGCGCAGGTCCCGCCAACAGGACAACGGCAACGATTTGGCCAAACACACGGGCCAAGCCGGGCCTCATCCCTTGTCGACCTCGCCGGTGTCGGGCGCGTCGAGATCGATGGCGGCAAGGCAAGCCTGCGCGATATCGCGATCCGGCCCGTCAGCGCCGGGCACGGTGGCCCAGCCCGCCTCCATCAGGGCATCACGCTGTTGATAGCGCGACGCGGTGCGGATCGTTTCGATCTTTGCCAGGCGTTGCGGATCGTTGCGCGCCATGTCGAGACAGACCGGAACCATCGCCGTGGTCAGAGTTTGCTGGGATAAGTCTTCGGCCCTGTCCTGTGCCGTGCCGCCAGTTACCCAGCCGCCCCAGGAAAAACCGACGATGGCAAGGGCCGCAGCGCCGAGCAGGGCGCCGTAGACACCCGGCTTTAACCAATCGGGAGTGGTCATTTGAAATCCTCCCGCGGAGAAAGCGCCGCGTCGCTTTGTGATGCCGAAACAGGTCATCAAACGACTGCCGCACGCAAAAACGCACGGCAGTCGTGTGACGCACGTGCGGCGGCAGGAATACGGCCTGAACCCGATTCTTCCGGATCTTCACCGTACGCATAGATGTCATGAGAGCTGCGCCGCGCGATGCGGCAAAGCCTATTTGGCTCACCACCTTGTAGAGTATTTCTTTACATAAAACAAGTCGTAGCTCGGCCTCTCGAAGGCCGAGCTATGATGCGTTGCTTTGGCTGGGTTGCCGGAACCCTTGGCGTGTGTTGAGTCTTTTTGGCTGCTGCGCCGAATTTCCTGCACCTACATCTCGTCCGCAGCGACCCAAGGGCAAGTCCAAACGCAAAACCGCCTTTCGTGATCGTGCAGGACAACCTGCGATCGGAAATCCTGAAAAGCCGTGTACTGGATGGATGGGTGGACAACCCGAACGCCTGGGTGTGGGAACATGTCGGGACGGTTCACACCGTTCAGGGCCGTGAAGCCGGGGTCGTGTTCTTCGTTCTGGGCGCGCAGATGTCTTCGCAAAACGGAGCGCGGGCCTGGGTTGGCGGAAGGCCAAACTTGGTCAACGTGGCCGTTACCCGCGCAAAAGCTTCCTTGTACGTGATTGGCAATAGGCAGCTTTGGAAATCTGCAGGCGTGTTCTCTGTGTTGAACCGGTATCTTCCCGACGGCGGAAACCTCGGATCGCCGGAATAAACGAAATCTGGCCGTGGATCACTCAGAACTTCAACAACCGTGAAATTGCGGGAGCCGCTTGGGTCGTTTTGATTCTTGGCCTTGTGTCGATAAAGAAAGACGTGCGCAAATCGTTGTTAGGGGTCGTCCGAGCGATAGCGGACAGAAGATTATGATTATCTTAGAATCGTTTGCCGGTTGGATCGGCTTTCTTGCATGGTCTGGGAGTAGGATCGGGATTTGGACATCCAGTCAAATTGCGCCGACGGCTGTCTGGTACTTTGTCGGCGGCCTGCCATTGTTGTTACGCGCATTCGAAGCCAAAGAGGGAACAGAACATTTTCGCGGATATGCCACAGCCGTTCTCAGCGGGACGACTTTGATCGAGTTCATATATGTTGCGAAGACGTTTAGGGTCAGGACTCGTTCTCTCTCAAAGCCAGGAGATTACGGTCGCAGCAAGTGCGATTGCTGAGAAGAAGGTTCGTGGGCAGCGGTCATAACGGGTCGCAACCCTCCTCCAGTCCTTGAGCCTGCCG
>NZ_FMZI01000018.1 GCF_900101505.1 Antarctobacter albus | reverse complement strand
GAGGACCTGGACCGCAAGCTGGCGGCGCTGCCCGCCAACGCGCCCAAGATCGTCGCCTTCGAATCCGTCTACTCGATGGATGGCGACATCTGCCCGATGGCCGAGATCGTCGAGGTGGCGGAACGCCACGGCGCCATGACCTATCTCGACGAGGTGCACGCCGTGGGGCTTTACGGTCCGCGCGGCGGCGGCATCGCCGAGGCCCGCGGCCTGGCCGACCGGATCACCCTGATCGAGGGCACGCTGGGCAAGGCCTATGGCTGCATGGGCGGCTATGTCTCGGGCTCGCGGGCGCTCTGCGATTTCATCCGCAGCTTTGCCTCGGGGTTCATATTCACCACCGCGCTGCCGCCGGCGGTGGCGGCCGCGGCCCAGGCCTCGATCGCGCATCTGAAGGTCTCCGACGCCGAGCGCCGGCAGCAACGCCGGCAGGTGGCGCGCCTGCGCGCGTCGCTGGACCGGCGGGGCATCCCGCACCTGGCCAATGACAGCCACATCATCCCGGTGATGATCAAGGACCCGGTGAAATGCCGGATGCTGGCGGACATCCTGATGCGCGACTGGGGGATCTACGTGCAGCCGATCAACTATCCGACCGTACCCAAGGGCACCGAGCGCCTGCGCTTTACCCCGGGACCGCTGCATTCGGACGCCGACATCGACCACCTGGTCGAGGCCCTCACCGTATTGTGGAAACAATGCGCCCTTGCCCACGCGGTGGCCTGAGCGCCGCGCCACCTGCTTCTTTGGTTTGAAAAATACCTCGGGGAGCGCGAGGGGCTGGCCCCTCGCTCTTTTCTCCGTTGGCCGGTGTCAGATCCGCTCTATCGCCAAGGCGATGCCTTGACCGCCGCCGATGCACATAGTGATCAGCGCCTTGGATCCGCCGGTGCGTTCCAGCTCGTAAAGCGCCTTGACCGTGAGGATCGCGCCCGTTGCGCCGACCGGGTGGCCAAGGGCGATGGCGCCGCCGTTTGGGTTCACCTTCGCCGGGTCGAGGCCCAGTTCCTTGTTCACCGCCAGGGCCTGCGCGGCAAAGGCCTCGTTCGATTCGATCACGTCGAAGTCGGCAACGCCCAGGCCCGTACGCTCGAGCAGGGACATCACCGCCGGGACCGGACCGATGCCCATGACCTCGGGGCGCACACCGGCATGGGCATAGCCCAGCACGCGGGCGCGCGGTTTCAGGCCGGCGTTTTCCGCCGCCGAGGCACGCGCCAGCACAAGCGCCGCCGCGCCGTCGTTGATGCCGCTGGCATTGCCTGCCGTCACGCTGCCGTCTTTCTGGAAGACCGCGCGCAGGCCGGAAAGCGCCTCCAGCGTGGTGGCCTTGGGATGTTCATCGGTGTCGAAATCCACCATGTCGCGCTTCTTGCGCACCTGCACCGGCACGATCTGCTCGGCGAATCGTCCTTCGGCGATGGCCTTGGCGGCGCGTTCCTGGCTTTCCAGCGCAAAGGCGTCCTGCGCCTCGCGGGAAATGTCATGCTCCGAGGCAACGTTTTCGGCTGTCACGCCCATGTGGCCGGTGCCGAAGGGGCAGTTCAGCGCGCCCAGCATCATGTCCAGCGTCTTGACGTCGCCCATCTTGGCGCCCCAGCGCTGATCGGTGATCGCGAAGGGAGAGCGCGACATCGCCTCGGCTCCGCCGGCCAGCGCGAAATCCGCATCGCCCAGCAGCAGCGACTGCACCGCAGAGACGATGGCCTGCGCGCCGGACCCGCAGAGCCGGTTGACGTTCATCGCCGGGGTGCTGTCGGGAATGCCCGCCTGCATCGCCGCCACGCGGCTGAGGTACATGTCGCGCGGTTCGGTGTTGATGACATGGCCGAACACGACGTGCCCGATCTGCCCGCCCTCGACGCCCGCGCGTTCCAGCGCGGCCTTTGCCGCCGCTGTCCCGAGGTCAATGGGCGGCGTGCCTGCAAGGCTGCCGCCGAACGTTCCGATGGCGGTGCGCGCACCGCTCAGGATGACGATATCTTCGCTCATGGTCCCCTCCTGGATCTGGGGCGACTATGCGCGCGCGACATGGGTTTGTCAGCCCTCGGGACGGGTTTGCAAATTGAGACGTAACGGCACGCCACCTGTGGTAAACCGGACGGAGAACAGGGAGGAAGTGTTATGTCCAGCAGCGTTCAGGTGCTCTATCCGGCGACGGAAGGCACCCATTTCGACTACGACTACTACGTCAACACGCATCTCAAGATGGTGGCCGAGATCTGGGGTCCTTACATGAAGACCGCCATTGCCACCAAGGGCCTGTCCGGCGGTCCCGATACGCCGCCGGGCTTTCATGCCATCGCGACGCTGGTCTTCAAGGACGGGGCCGCCTTGAAAGAGGGAATGGCCAAGGCGCAGCCGCTGTTGGATGACATCCCGAAATTCACCGATTGCCAGCCGCAGATGCTGATCGGCGAGGTCATCGGCTGAAGCACCCTGTGGCCGCGTCCGTCAGTCCATGACGGGCGCGGCCGGATCTGCATCCTTCAGCACCCGCACCTCGCGTTGCGGGAAGGGGATCGAGATGTCGTTGGCCCGGAAGGCGTCCCAGAGGGCGAGGTACACGTTGCCCCGGATGTTCGTCAGCCCGCCCGTGGGGTCGGTGATCCAGAAGCGCAGGACATAGTCCACCGAGGAATCGCCGAAGCCGATGATGTGGCAGACCGGGGGCTTGTGGCTGAGCACCCGGTTCACGCTTTGCGCGGCGGCGATGGCAATGCGCCGCACCTCGTGCGGATCGTCCTGGTAGGAGGTGCCAAAGTGGATGTCGAGCCGCACGAAGTCGTTGGAATGCGACCAGTTCACCACTTGCCCGGTGATCAGATCCTCGTTCGGGATCAGATATTCCCGGCCATCGCGTGTGACCACGCTGACATAGCGCGCGCCCAGGGACTCGATCCAGCCAAAGGTCTCGCCCAGGCTGATAACGTCGCCGGGCTTGATCGACTTGTCGAGCAGGATGATGATGCCGGAGACGAGGTTCGACACAACCTTTTGCAGGCCAAAGCCGAGGCCCACGCCGATGGCGCCCGACAGCACCGCCAGGCCGGTCAGATCCACCCCCACCGATTTCAGCGCGATGAAGAAGGCCGAGCCGAACAGGATCACCTGCAGGACCTTGACCGCCAGCACCTGCATCGATGGGCTGATCGCCGTGTTGCGCCGGATCGAGGCTGCCGAGGCGCCTGCCATCAGCCGGGCCATCGCCAAGAGCACCGCCATGATCACCACGGCCTTGATGATCAGCCACATCGACAGCCGCGTCTCCCCCATCGTGATCGCGATGGATTCCAGCGTGTTTTCCGCCTCGTCGGTCCAGCCGAGGATCGACAGCGTGGCCCATGTCCAGGCGCCGTAGCGCACCACGACGCCAAGCGCAGGGTTCGCGATCAGCCGGGTCGCGAAGGCGATGAACAGCCAGGCGGTCGACAGGTTCGCCACCACCCGCAACAAGAGCGAACGGTAGGACCAGGTCAGTTCCTTCATCACCAGGTAGGCGGCCCAGATCATCGCCACGAACAGGATCATCCGCATCCGCCGCTGCACGATCAGCCCGATCCGCAACCGCCATTTCGGCCAGTTCTCGCGGCTGCGAAGCCAGTCGGAATAGCGCGGCCGGATCAGGGCGCGCAGTCCCCATGCGAATAGAAAGACGGCGAGGATGATGCCGATCTGGTAGGTGGTCCAGGGCCGCATGGCCTGTCGCCACAGCAACTCGCCTTCGGCCAGCAGGAATTCCCAGAGGCCGATCAGCGCCTCGGGGTCCAGCGGCAGCGTCTCCTGTGGGTCCATGTCACCTTCCGTCGGCGCGGGTCTCGGGGACTTCAAAGAGTATTGCAAAGCGGGAACCGCGCAACCCTCTGGATTGCTTGACTTGCCGAGGAGGGCGGCGCAGCTTCCGGCCATGATCCTCAGTTCTGCCATTGACGCCATCGGGAACACGCCGCTGATCGACCTCACCCGTGCCTGCGCGGCGCTGGGGGTCGAGGGGCGTATCCTGGCCAAGCCCGATTTCCTGTTGCCGGGGTTTTCCAAGAAGGACCGGGCGGCCCGCGCCATCATTCAGGCGGCCCGAGAAAGCGGCGCGTTGCAACCCGGGCAGCCGGTGGTCGAGCTGACCTCGGGCAACATGGGCACCGGGCTGGCCATCGTCTGCGGCATCCTCGAGCATCCGTTCATCGCGGTGATGAGCCGGGGCAATTCGGTCGAACGGGCGCGCATGATGGCGGCGTTGGGCGCCGAGGTGGTGCTGGTCGACCAGGCGCCGGGGGGTGTTCCGGGGCAGGTGTCCGGTGCGGACCTGGCGCTGGTCGAAGAGGCAACTCAGCGCATCACGCGAGACCGCGACGCCTTTCGGGCTGACCAGTTCGGCCATCCGGGCAATCCGGCGGCGCATGAAACCGGCACCGGTCCGGAGTTCTGGGACCAGTCGGGCGGCACGATCGAGGTCTTTGCGGATTTCGTGGGGTCCGGCGGGACGCTGGCGGGCACGGCACGGTTTCTCGCCCCCAAGGGCGTGCGCTGTTACGCTGTCGAACCCCGGGGCGCCGAGGCCATCGGCGGCGGGGATACCAGGCATCCGGACCACCCGATACAGGGCGGCGGCTATGGCATGGCGGACCTGGTGCATCTGCGTGACGCGCCGCTGTCGGGAACCCTGACCGTCAGCGGCGAGCAGGCGCGGGACCACGCCCGCCTGCTGGCGCGGACAGAGGGGCTGTTCGCCGGCTATTCGTCGGGCGCGAACCTTGCAGCGGCGGCAGACCTTTTGCGCGGGCCGGAAAGGGGCCGCACGGTCGGGATCGTGCTGTGCGACAGTGGTCTGAAATACCTTTCGACCGACCTCTGGGCGGACGCGACCTGATCGCCTGTCAATGTCTGCTAACGAATGACGCCGCCCCTCGGGGCGGCGCGGCTTTGGCACCCGTTAGGCCGGTCCGCCCGACAGGGCGACCGGTGTCCCGGCATCATTCCACCAGCACGGTCAGCGGGGTGATCCCGCTTGATTCCACGCGGGCCTGCACGCTGAACGCGGCCACGATCAGCACGGCGATCAAGCCAAGGTTGACGATGTTCAATGCACTGCGCATCGGATGCCTCATTTCCTCATGTAGCGGGTACGCATTGCCCCGTCACTCGGATCAAGATTTTCGGAAGTCTTGCGCGGATTTCCCCGCGAACCGCCGGAAAATGGGCCAGATCCGGAGATGCCACAAGGGGGCCGCGTCAGTTTGTCCACGGCCCGGGACGGTCATGGGTCCGTGCCCGGCAAATCCTCGCCGTTGGTGCTTTTCATTGCCAGTTTGCGGATAAGCTGACAGGGTCGGTCAAACCCGGGAGAGCCGTGTTTCACGGCGGGTCATTGATTGGAGAGGAAGAGTATTCATGGGTCAGTTCACCGTTCTGTCCGCCACCTACTACAGCCAGTTTACCATCGGCGGCGTGCCGTCTGGCTGGAACAAGCAGGGCGACACGATCAACAACCCGGTCTACGGCTCTTCGATCTACGAGGAGCAGGGCGGCCCGATCGACGAGGAAGTCGAGCAGGGAGAGGTCATCAACCCCGACTACTCCGCCAGTGACGCAACCTACCTGGGCAAGGTGACCTTTGGCGGGCGCGACTTCTACTTTATCCAGGACCAGTTCGGCTACCTGCTCGGCTCGACCGAGGCGAACGTACCCTATTCCGAATTCCCGAACTCCATCGATCCCAGCGACGTGCTGAACGAAAACATGCCCGCCTGTTTCCTGACAGGTACGGGGATTTCGACGCCCACGGGCCGCGTGGCGGTCGAGGACCTGCACATCGGATCAGAGATCCTCTCGCACAGCGGCGAGGTGGTGCGGGTGAAATGGATCGGCGTCCAGCGGGTCTCGACCCGCTTCGGCCCGGCCGAGCGACTGATGCCCGTGCGTGTCCGTGCCGGGGCGCTGGGCGGCGGCTGTCCGGAACGGGATCTGGTGCTGACGGCCGATCATGCCCTGCTGATCGACGGCATGCTGATCGACGCGGGCGCACTGGTGAATGGCGCCGGTATCACTTGGGTGCCGCTGTCGGACCTGGGCGAGGGCTATACGCTCTACCATGTCGAGACCGAGGAACACGCGGTCATCCTGGCCGAAGGCGCCCCGGCAGAGACCTTTATCGACTACATCGGCCGTCGCGCCTTTGCGAACCACGCCGAGTACACCGCGCTTTACGGCGAGGACCGTGCCATCCCGGAAATGTCCTTGCCGCGCATCTCCTCGGCCAGGCAGGTGCCCGAGGCGCTGCGGCGCCGTCTGGCGCCCGGCCAGGTGGCCTGAGGGCGCACCTGCTCTGCCCATTGAGAGCGGTCCCGACGAGCGTCGGCGCTCTCTTGCGGGAATCTTTGCGAGGCTGTATCAGGCGGGGTCATGAAACCCCATGTCGACAGGACAGACCGCGCGCGCCTGCGCGAACGTTTCTACGGCGCCACGCATACCGTGCTGGCCCGGCTACAGGCGCGCGCCTGATCCCCGGCGCGTGCCCGCGCCACCCTTCCGACACGCCATTCGCCAATCAACGGGAGAGGACCAATGTCCCCCAAGACGCTTTATGACAAGATCTGGGATGCCCATCTCGTCCACGAGGACGCAGACGGCACCAGCCTCATCTACATCGACCGCCACCTCGTCCACGAGGTGACCAGCCCGCAGGCCTTCGAAGGGCTGCGCATGGCGGGCCGCACCGTGCGCGCGCCGGACAAGACCATCGCCGTCCCGGATCACAACGTGCCCACCACCGAGGGCCGCGACAACCCCGACCAGATGCCCGAGGACAGCCGCATCCAGGTGGCCGCGCTGGACACCAACGCCAAGGAGTTCGGCATTCACTATTACCCGGTGTCGGACATCCGCCAGGGCATTGTGCACATCGTCGGCCCCGAACAGGGCTGGACCCTGCCGGGCATGACCGTCGTTTGCGGCGACAGCCACACCGCCACGCATGGCGCATTCGGCGCGCTGGCGCATGGTATCGGCACCTCCGAGGTCGAACACGTCCTCGCCACCCAGACGCTGATCCAGTCCAAGTCCAAGAACATGAAGGTCGAGATCACCGGCAAGCTGGCGCCGGGCGTGACCGCCAAGGATATCGTGCTGCGCATCATCGCCGAAACCGGCACCGCCGGCGGCACTGGCTATGTCATCGAGTATTGCGGCGAAGCGATCCGCAACCTCTCGATGGAAGGCCGGATGACGATCTGCAACATGGCCATCGAGGGAGGTGCCCGCGCCGGCCTGATCGCGCCGGACGAGACCACCTTTGACTACGTCAAGGGCCGCCCCCACGCGCCGAAAGGCGCCCAGTGGGAGGCCGCGCTCAACTGGTGGAAGACGCTCTATTCGGACGATGACGCGCATTGGGACAAGGTGCTGACCATCCCGGGCGAGTCGATCGAACCCACCGTGACCTGGGGCACCTCGCCCGAGGACGCGCTGCCGATCTCGGCGGTCGTGCCCGCGCCCGACAGCTTCAAGGGCGGCAAGGTCGCCGCGGCTCAGCGGTCGCTCGACTACATGGGCCTCCAGCCCGGCACGCCGCTGACCGACATCCAGATCGACACCGTGTTCATCGGTTCCTGCACCAATGGCCGGATCGAGGACCTGCGCGCCGTCGCCGAGGTCGTGAAAGGCAAAAAGGTCAAGGACGGCATGCGCGCCATGATCGTTCCCGGGTCCGGCCTTGTCCGCGCCCAGGCCGAGGAAGAAGGCCTGGCCGATATCTTCAAGGAGGCCGGTTTCGAATGGCGCCTTGCGGGCTGTTCCATGTGCCTTGCCATGAACCCCGACCAGCTGTCCGAGGGTGAGCGCTGTGCCTCCACCTCGAACCGCAACTTCGAGGGCCGCCAGGGTTACAAGGGGCGGACGCACCTCGTGTCGCCCGCGATGGCCGCTGCTGCCGCGCTGACCGGTCACTTGACCGACGTACGCGCGCTGATGACCGAAAACGCCTGAGGAGTCTGACCGATGGACAAGTTCGAAAAACTCACCGGGATCGCGGCGCCCATGCCGCTGGTCAACATCGACACCGACATGATCATCCCCAAGGTCTTTCTGAAGACCATCAAGCGGTCCGGCCTGGGCGTGAACCTCTTCGACGAGATGCGCTATGACCGGCAGGGCAACGAGATTTCCGATTTCGTGCTGAACCAGCCGCAGTACCGCGAGACCGAGATCCTGGTGGCGGGCGACAACTTCGGTTGCGGATCGTCGCGGGAACACGCGCCCTGGGCGCTGAAAGATTTCGGTATCAAGGCGATCATCTCGACCTCCTTTGCCGACATCTTCTACAACAACTGCTTCAAGAACGGGCTGCTGCCGATCAAGCTGCCGCAAGAGGCGGTGGACGTGCTGATGAAGGACGCCGAAAAAGGCTCCAACGCGCGGATGATCGTCGACCTCGAGGCGCAGACCGTCACCACCTCGGACGGCGAGAGCTTCAGCTTCGAAATCGACCCGTTCAAGAAGCACTGCCTGCTCGAAGGCCTCGATGACATCGGCCTGTCGATGGAAAAGGCGCCGGCCATTGATGCCTTCGAGGCGCAGGCCGCTCAGGCGCGCCCCTGGGTCTGATCCAATGAGACTCGCCCCTGCCGCAGCCCGCGGCGGGGGCGTTTCCGGCGCCGCCAGGGGTCGTGATCGCCACACTCGCTAATGCCGGGTTAACGGATGGCCCGATTTTCGGGCAGTCCTCTTGTGGCGGATTTTTCTTTTCCCCCAAGATATTGCGGCGCGTTCTTCACGCGCCTTTTTCGTGCCTTGGAATTGATGCAATCCCGCACCAGTACCTCCCCGAAAGGGCCATGAATCTGAGCAAGCCTCCCTTGAATGCTTGAGCGATCTGGGCAAAAGGGGCAAAACTTGGGCAAGATTGAGGCAACCCGCCGTAAAGTGCGGGCTCGGGATGGAACAAGGGCGCGGCATCGTATCGCTCCCGTCCGGAACGAAAGGGCAGAACTGTGATCACGCGAATGGTGGCCGCCGGGGCGCGGGCATTCCTTGTTGCATTGCTTGTGGCGACTCCTGCGCTGCTGATGCCGGGAACCCGTGCCGAGACCACCCAGATGATCGCCCTGATCGGCCTCGTTGCCGCCATCCTGACCCTTGTCGAATACCTTGCCGACGCGCCCTCGCTGATCGAGTTCCGTTCGGCCCCGCCGTTCAACCGCATCCGTTTCTTCTCGCTTGCGCTGACAGTGATCCTGTTGACGCTGATCTGCCGGGGCGCGGTGCTGTCGACCCCCCTGACGGACGGTCTGATCGGTTTTGGCCGCATGATCGGTGAGGCGATGGATTTCTCCTTTTCGCCCGTGCACCTGATGCTGCTGGCCGTACCCGGAGAGGCGATGGTCGAAGAGATCCGTCCGCTGGCAGGCCTGGCCTATGTCATTTCCCTTGTCACGATCCTGTTGTTCGTGGCGCTGGTGCGGATCCTGGATTGGCCGCTGGGGCGGGGTGCCTTCAATTTCTGGATCAACCTGCCGCTCTACGACCCTACCGCAGGTGGTGACATCCTGCGGCGCCTGCGCCGGGACAGCCACGTTAACGTAGCCTTAGGGTTCCTGCTGCCATTCTTGATTCCGGCGCTGCTGAAGGCCGCCGGGGTTCATGCGACGTCCTTGTCCTGGGCCGAACCGCAAACACTGATCTGGACGATGAGCGCATGGGCCTTTCTGCCGGCAAGCTTGATCATGAGGGGGGTGGCGCTGATGCGCATTGCCGACCTGATCGAGGAAAAGCGCCGCCGCGCCTACGCGCAGGCGGACCTGCAGGCGGTCTGATCCTCTTTCTCAGCTACGTTCTCGTGGCCTGGGCGGCCTGTGCCGACCCGGTGCGCCTGGCCACCTGGCACGGTGATTTCAGCCGCAAGGGGCCGGGGCTGATGCTGGCCGACCTGGAAAAGGCGCCGCCGGACCTCGGGCCGATCATCTCGGTCGGGCCTGACGTCCTGCTGTTGACCGACATCGACTATGACGCCGGTCTGGTCGCGTTGGGAAAGCTGAACAGCCATCTGGCTGACCAGGGCCTGCACTATCCGTATCTCTTTGCCTTGCGGCCCAATACCGGAATGGCGACCGGGCTGGACATCGACGGGGACGGCTATCGTGGCGGTCCGCGCGATGCGCAGGGCTTTGGCTGGTTCGCGGGGCAGGGCGGTATGGCACTTCTGTCGCGCTATCCGGTGGACCTGTGGGTCGATCACTCCGCGCTGTTGTGGAAGGACGTTCCGGACAGCGCGATTGCCTCTGACGACCCGGCACACGATGTGCAGCGCCTTTCCAGTTCCGCGCATTGGGCATTGCGCGTGGCAACGCCGGGCGGGGGGCTGACGCTGCTGACGCTTGCGGCCACACCGCCGGTTTTCGACGGCCCCGAGGATCGCAACGGGCGCCGCAACCGGGATGAGGTTCTGCTTTGGACCCATGTCCTTGATGAAAAGATCGGTACTTCGCCCGATACGCCCGTCGTCGTGATCGGCAATCTCAACCTTGATCCCGCTCGCGGCAACGGGCTGCATGACGCCGCGCGCCGAGTGCTGGAACATGGGCGTCTGCAGGATCCGATGCCGGGTGCGGAGACCGTGACCTGGGACAGCACCGGGCCGATGCGGGTGAGTTATGTCCTGCCAGACCGGGCGCTGTCTGTCGGCGACAGCGGAGTCACGCCGCCGTCGCCGGATCTTGGGCCGCATGGTCTCGTCTGGGTCGATCTGACCCTGCCTTGAGCACTGGCGCCACGGCGGCGGCCAGTGCCTCGTCCACCGGGGTTTCCCGAAAACCCGGCAGGAGCGCGTCGAAACTTTCATGTGTCAGGCGGTGCGGCTTGTCCCAGAGGTAGCGCATCTCGACCAGTTTCGCCCCCAAGGGCCAGACCGGCGCGGCCAGGCGGAGGGGCCACCAGGCCATGCGCTTGACCCTCACCCCGCGTCCCAGGATCTCGCCGATCTGCCTGGCCATGTCCTGCCCGGTCAGCGTGTAGCCGGGAAAGTTCACCTCCGTGAATCGCGGCAGTATCTCGCGCCGTTCCGCCAGGGCCACTGCGGCGCGCGCCATGTCGGGCAGGAAGGCCCAGGCATGCGGCACATCCGGGTCGCCGGGATAGGTCAGCACGCCCTTCTTAAGCGAGGGCGCCATCTGCAGGTCGAACCAGTTGCCGGAGGCCGCGGTATCCAGGAAGTCCCCGGCTCGCAAAAGGATCACGGGGATACCCGCATCGCGGTAGGTCTGCTCCATCTCGATCCGCACGCGGCCAAGGGGGTTCCGGGCCGCGTGGGCGACTTCGGGCCCAAACCCCTCCGGCGCCTCCTTGCCGAAGACATAGACGTTGCCGGGCAGGATAACCGTCGCGCCAGAAGTGCGCGCCGCCGCGATTACCTGTTCGGTCAGGCGTGGTATCTGCGTGGCCCAGTCCGTGTAGGCCGGGTTCCAGCCGTTCACGATAATATCCATCCCCTGTGCCGCTTGCGCCAGGTCGTCCTGTTCGCGGTCGAACAGCACAACCCGCCAACCCGCGTTCCAGAAGGCCTCTGCCGCGTTGCGTCCGAACCGCCCGCTGCCGCCCAGGATCAGCACATTGCCCGTCATCTGACCATCCTCCATCTCACTTGCCCCCAAGTGTGCCCCATTCATCAGATTCGAGGAATTGCCAGAATGCGCAGCTCATGTATTCATGAATGAATGGATACAATCGTCACCAAGCTTGACTGGTCGCTGGTCCAGACCTTCCTGACCGTGGCCGAAACCGGATCACTGTCAGAGGCGGCGCGGCGTCTGGGAATCTCGCAACCGACCGCCGGACGGCAGGTCCGCCAGATCGAGACCACACTGGGGTTGGAGCTGTTCCGCCGCCAGCCGCGCGGACTGGCGCTCAGCGAGGCGGGCGCCGACCTGCTGCCCCATGCGCAGCGCATGGCCGAGGGCATGCGGGGGCTGAGCCTGGCCGCTGCGGGCCGGGCAGAGACGCTCTCAGGCCCCGTGCGCGTCACAGCCAGCGTCTTTACCGCGCAATACCACCTGCCGCCGATCCTTGCGAAACTGCGCGAGGAAGAGCCGGAGATCAGTATCGACCTGGTGCCCACGGACCGGTCCGAGAACCTTTTGTACCGCGAGGCCGATATCGCCGTGCGGATGTATCGCAGCGAACAGCTGGACATCGTCACGCGTCACCTGGGCGAACTGGAATTGGGGCTCTACGGGGCGAAATCCTACATCGCGCGCCGGGGGCGGCCGGAGACTTTCGAGGCGTTCCTGAACCATGATCTGGTCGGGTATGACCGCTCTGACCTGATCCTGCGCGGCATGCGCGAGATGGGCGTGGAGGCACAGCGGGACTGGTTCGCCACCCGCACCGATCATCACCCCGTCTACTGGGAGTTGATAAAGGCGGGCTGCGGCATCGGCTTTGCCCAGCGCAACATTGGCGATGCCGAACGGCTGGTGGAGCGGGTGCTGCCACAGATCCCGCTGCCGACGCTGCCGCTCTGGCTGGCGGCGCATGAGGCGGTTCGGCACACGCCGCGCATCCGCCGGGTCTGGGACGCGCTGGCCGAAGGGCTGTCGGCCCATGTGGGGCCGCAACAGGCGGGGTGATATTGACCAGACTGCCCCCGCGCGCTAGGGGCCTGACGTCACGAATAGGAGAGCCCGACCATGTCCAACCCTTCGCTTCTCATCCTGCCGGGCGACGGCATCGGCCCCGAGGTCATGGCCGAGGTCCGCAAGGTCATCGACTGGTACGGCGCAAAGCGCGACCTGGCCTTTGATGTGTCCGAGGACCTGGTGGGCGGCGCGGCCTACGACGCGCACGGCACACCGCTGCACGATGACACGATGGCCAAGGCACAAGAAGTGGACGCGGTCCTTCTGGGCGCCGTCGGCGGCCCGAAATACGACGTGCTGGATTTCAGCGTGAAGCCCGAGCGTGGCCTTTTGCGCCTGCGCAAGGAAATGGACCTCTATGCCAACCTGCGCCCGGCCCAGTGCTTTGACGCGTTGGCGGATTTCTCGTCGCTGAAAAAGGATGTGGTCGCCGGCCTGGACATCATGATCGTGCGCGAGCTGACCTCGGGCATCTATTTCGGCGAGCCGCGCGGCATCATCGAAGAAGGCAACGAGCGTGTGGGCATCAACACCCAACGCTACACCGAGTCGGAGATCGACCGCGTGGCGCGCTCTGCGTTCGAACTGGCCATGAAGCGCGACAAGAAGCTGTGCTCGATGGAAAAGGCCAACGTCATGGAATCCGGCGTGCTCTGGCGCGAGGTGGTGACCGAGGTCGGCAAGGATTACCCCGAGGTCGAGTTGAGCCACATGTACGCCGATGCGGGCGCCATGCAGCTGTGCCGCTGGCCCAAGCAGTTCGACGTCATCGTGACCGACAACCTGTTCGGCGACTTGCTGTCCGATGCCGCTGCCATGCTGACCGGCAGCCTTGGCATGTTGCCCTCGGCCAGCCTTGGCGCGCCGATGGCGAATGGCCGTCCCAAGGCGCTGTACGAGCCGGTGCACGGCTCGGCGCCCGACATTGCGGGCCAGGGCAAGGCGAACCCGATTGCCTGCATCCTGTCGTTCGCGATGGCGCTGCGCTACAGCTTTGACCTTGGCGACGAGGCCACCCGCCTGGAACAGGCCGTGGAAAAAGTGCTGGCCGACGGTGCGCGCACCGCGGACCTGCTGGGCGAAGAAGGCGTCGATCCGGTTTCGACCAGCCAGATGGGTGACGCCATCGTTGCCGCGCTGGACGCCTCGCTGTAAGAAAATCCCGTCTCGACAGGGATGCCCGGGCCGGACAGGATCACCCTGTCCGGCCCGAAAGGTTTCTGCCCATGTTGCGTCCCGCCCTGATCACCTGCCTCCTTGCGTCGCCCCTCGTCGCCGAGGAGGTCCAGATCCTGCCCGGCTATTCCGATTTCCGTGTGCCATCGGCGCAGGTGACGGACATGCCGATGTCCCTTGTCCAGGACCTGGTCCTTGGGTTTCCGGGTGAAGGCGAGGGCCTGCCCCGGTTGGACCTGACCGCAGGGATCACGGACGGGCGGCTGGTTATCGAGGTCACGGAGGACGGTCTGGCCGACGATTCGACCCGTGCCCTTCAACGCCGGTTCGAGTTCCTCCGCGCTGATGGAGGCTGGCAGCTTGTTGCCTTTGGTCATCGTCAACGCTGTTGGCGGGGCAACACCGATGACTGGACGGACCAGCCCTGCCCCTGACCGGGCAAAGTTGCGCCCATCCCCCTTGCGTTCCAGCCACAATCATCCTGTGATAGCGTTAACAAGCGGCGCCAACCGACTCAGCTTTATGGATTCCGGATGTCTCACAACGCCAAAGGCGCCCTTTTGGCGCTGCTCGCTTTCGGGGTGTTCTCGCTTCACGACGTGATCGTGAAGTGGCTGGGGGCCAGTTACAGCCCGGTGCAGATCGTCTTTTTCAGCGGGTTGTTTTCCTTTCCGCTGCTGACGCTGATCCTGATCCGCGAATCGCAGCCCGGCACTTTGCGGCCGGTGCATCCCTGGTGGCTGATGGTGCGGACTCTGTCTGCTGTCATCACGGGTCTGTCGGCCTTTTATGCCTTTTCCGTTCTGCCGTTGGCACAGGTCTATGCGATTCTCTTTGCCGCCCCCCTGCTGATCACCCTGCTGGCGATTCCCATCCTGGGCGAACAGGTGGGTCTGCGTCGCGGTATTGCGGTGGTCGTCGGTCTCTGCGGCGTTCTGGTGGTGCTGCGCCCCGGCGGAACAGAGCTGAGCTTGGGGCACCTGGCGGCGCTGGTTGCCGCCTTTGCCAGCTCCCTGGCCTCGATCATCGTGCGCAAGATCGGCCAAGACGAACGCAGCGTCGTCATGCTGCTTTATCCGATCCTGACGAATTTCATCGTCATGGGCGCGGCGCTGCCCTTTGTCTACAAGCCGATGCCGGCGCTCGAACTGGGCGGGCTGGCGTTGATGTCCGTCATGGCGTTTGCAGCCTCGGCGCTGGTCATCATGGCCTACAAGACGGGCGAGGCCGTGGTCGTCGCCCCGATGCAGTATTCGCAGATCCTCTGGGCGGTTTTCACAGGGGCGGTCTTCTTCAACGAATACCCCGACACCTGGACGGCAGCGGGCGCGGGAATCATCATCGCCAGCGGCACCTACATCGTGCTGCGCGAAGGCGGAAAATCCTCGACCAACCGTCCGGTGCTGCGGTCCCGGACTCGGTTCGAGACCGGGATCGTGCCCCGTGTGCGGTTTTTCAGGAAAGACCGGACGCCGCGCGCGAAAGACCCGCGGCAAGCGCACGATTGAGCCTTGCCAAAGCCCCGGCGCTGGGCTATCCCGCCCGCCACGGTCGGAGTGTAGCTCAGCCTGGTAGAGCACTGTCTTCGGGAGGCAGGGGCCGGAGGTTCGAATCCTCTCACTCCGACCAATATGACCATCCAGTTTATCGGGGCCCTCGTGGGCCCCTTTTCGTTTCGGGCGAGCGCGACGCGGCATCCCGCCGCCAGGCGGCAGGCCCGCTGGCGACCCCTTGCGATCACCATTAATTCGAATATACATGAAATATGGAAAAGATGGATGCAATTGCGACGCTGTCCGCCCTGGCGCATGACGCGCGGATCGACGTGTTCCGCCTGCTGGTCAACGCCGGGCCTGATGGCGTGACCGCGGGCCAGATCGCGGACCGGTTGAACATCCGACCCAACACCCTGTCCAACAATCTCAACATCCTGTCCGGGGCGGGGCTTGTGCGGTCCCTGCGCGAGGGGCGGTCGGTGCGCTATTTCGCGAATTTCGATGCGATGCGCGGTCTGTTGTCCTTCCTGATGCAGGACTGCTGCGGCGGTCGGCCCGACCTCTGCCAACCGATCCTGGACCGGATCACCTGTGCGCCGACGGCGCCAGCCGACATGGAGCCTGACCAATGACCGAAACAACCGCGGATCCCGCGATGGGCACCTTTGAACGCTATCTCAGCCTCTGGGTGTCGCTGGCCATGCTGGTGGGCCTGGGCATCGGCGTGATGGCGCCCGGTCTGGTGCAGGCCATCGCGGCGGCCGAGGTCGCAAGCATCAACCTGGTTGTGGCGGTGCTGATCTGGGCAATGGTCTACCCGATGATGGTCGGCGTGGACTTCGGCGCAATTTCCGGCGTGGCGCGACAACCAAAGGGGCTGATCGTGACGCTGGCGGTCAACTGGCTGATCAAGCCCTTCACGATGGCGCTGATGGCGGTTCTGTTCTTCGACCATGTCTTTGCCCCTTGGATCGCGCCCGAGGATGCCGCGCAATACACCGCCGGTCTGATCCTGCTGGGGGCGGCGCCCTGTACCGCGATGGTCTTTGTCTGGTCGCAGCTGACCCGGGGCGATGCGACCTACACGCTGGTGCAGGTGTCGGTGAACGACATCATCATGGTCTTTGCCTTTGCGCCTATCGTCGCCTTCCTGCTGGGCGTGACAGAGATTTCCGTGCCCTGGGAAACGCTGGTTCTGGCAACGGTGCTTTACGTGGTCTTGCCGCTGATCGCGGGCCTGCTGACCCGGCGGGCATTGGGCAGCCAGAAAGCGGTCGAGAGGTTCACCGCAAGGGTCAAACCCTGGTCGGTCGTTGGGCTGATCGCCACGGTCGCCATTCTCTTTGGCCTGCAAGGAGAGGTGATCCTGGCCCGGCCGCTGGTCATCGTCCTGATTGCCGTGCCGATCCTTGTGCAGAGCTATGGCATCTTCGCGCTGGCCTATGGCGCGGCCTATGCGCTGAAAGTGCCGCACCGGATTGCGGCACCCTGCGCGATGATCGGTACGTCGAACTTCTTCGAACTCGCCGTGGCCGTCGCCATCAGCCTCTTTGGCCTCAATTCGGGCGCTGCGCTGGCGACGGTCGTCGGCGTGCTGGTCGAGGTGCCGGTGATGTTGTCTCTGGTGGCCTTTGCCAACCGCACGCGCGCGCGGTTCCCCGCAGCCTGAACCTAGATCGAGGCGGTGATGCCGCCATCGACATACAGCGTGTGCCCGTTGACAAAGCTGGAGGCATCCGAGGACAGGAAGACACAGGCGCCCACCAGTTCCTCGACCTTGCCCCAGCGGCCCGCGGGGGTGCGTTTTTCCAGCCAGGCGGAGAACTCGGGATCGTTGACCAGCGCCTCGTTCAGCGGCGTGTCGAAATAACCCGGCGCGATGGCGTTGCATTGCAGCCCGTGGCGGGCCCAGTCGGTCGCCATGCCCTTGGTAAGGTTGCCGACGGCGCCCTTGGTCGTGGTGTAGGGCGCGATGCCCGGGCGGGCCAGCGCGGTCTGGACCGAGGCGATGTTGATGATCTTGCCACGTCCGCGCCCGATCATGTGGCGCGCGCAGGCCTGGCCGACGTGAAAGACGCTGGCGACATTGGTCTGCAGCAGCTTTTCGAACATCTCGGCCGGGAAGTCCTCCAGCGGGGTGCGGTACTGCATGCCCGCATTGTTCACCAGGATGTCGATGGCGCCATGCGCGGCCTCAAACCCGTCGATGGCCTTGCGCACGGCATCATGATCTGTGGCATCGAAGGCAAGTTCATGGACCGTTGCGCCGGTGCCGCGCAGGCTCTCGGCGGCCTTGGCCAGCTTGCCCGCGTCGCGCCCGTTCAGGACGATCTTGGCCCCGGCCTCGGCCAGGCCGCGCGCAAGGGCATATCCGATCCCCTGCGAAGATCCGGTGACAAGCGCGCGTCGGTCGGCAAGCGAGAAAAGCTGGGACATTGGGTCTCCTCCGGTCGTGTTTCGGGCGATAGCGCGCGGTTCGGGCCGTGTTGTCAACCCGCGCGGGGCTTGCATCCTTGGTCAGGGCAGGGTCATTGAAGGGGCCGGACCATGTCCGGTGCCGGGATCGGAAGGGAGCAGGGACCATGCCGACAGATGCACTCTCGTGGATTGCCGTGGACTGGGGGACCTCGCGGTTGCGGGTCTGGCCGATGGACGCCGATGATCGCCCGCTGGAACTGATCGAATCGGACAAGGGCATGTCGCGCCTGACGCCCGACGCTTTCGAGCCGACACTGCTGGACCTCCTGGGGAACCGTTTGCCCGATACGACGGTGCCGGTGATGATCTGCGGCATGGCGGGCGCCAGGCAGGGCTGGGCCGAGGCGCCCTATGCTGCTGTTCCCTGCGAGCCGCCGGTTCGGGGTATCCGCCCGCCTGTGCAGGATGCGCGCCTGTCGGTGCAGATCCTGCCCGGTGTCCAGCAGGACCGCCCGGCCGACGTGATGCGCGGAGAGGAAACCCAGATCGCCGGGTTCCTGGTGCAGGAACCGCGCTTTGACGGTGTTCTGTGCCTGCCGGGAACGCATACGAAATGGGCTCACATCAGCGCCCGAGAGATCGTGTCCTTTCGGACCTTCATGACCGGCGAGCTTTTTGCCCTGCTGAGCAGCCAGTCGGTCCTGCGCCACACGATGACCGAAGACGGCTGGGATGCAGAGGTCTTTGCCAGCGCGGTGAGCGATTCGCTGTCCCGGCCCGCGGGTCTTGCCGCCTCGCTGTTCACCCTGCGCGCCGACGCGCTGTTGCACGGGACCGGATCGGCGGCGTCCCGCGCGCGCCTGTCGGGCCTTCTGATCGGGGCCGAACTGGCCGCCGCGCGGCCCTACTGGCTGGGGCAGGAGGTGGTGATCCTGGGCGAGGACGCGCTTGCCACGGCCTATGCCACGGCGCTTGAACCGCAGGGCGTGCAGCCTCGTCTGCTGCCCGCCGGTGACATCACGCTGGCCGGTTTGACCGCCGCCTATCACCAGATGAAAGACCCGACATGACCAGAGAGCTTATCGCCATCCTGCGCGGCCTGACCCCCGACGAGGCCGCCCCCGTTACCGAGGCGCTGATAACCGCAGGGATCACCAAGATCGAGGTGCCGCTGAATTCGCCTGACCCGTTCGACAGCATCCGGCGGATGATCACCCATGCCGGCGACACTGCGCTGATCGGTGCCGGCACGGTGCTGGACCCGGTCGAGGTCGGTCAACTGGCCGCACTGGGGGCGGGCATGGTGGTCTCGCCCGATTGCAATCCTCGCGTGATCGTGGCGGCCAAGTCGGCGGGGCTGTTGTCCTATCCGGGCGTCTTCACTGCGACAGAGGCTTTCACCGCGCTGCGCAACGGCGCCGACGGGCTGAAGTTCTTTCCCGCGTTCAAGCTGGGTCTCGACGGGTTCTCGGCGCTCAAGGCGGTGCTGCCGGCAGAGGCTGCGACCTATGCCGTGGGCGGCGTCGGCCCAGAGGATTTCGCCGACTGGCAAAAGGCCGGGATCACCGGTTTCGGCATCGGATCGAGCCTGTACAAGCCAGGGCGCACTGCCGGCGACGTCAAGGCGCGTGCAGAGGAACTGGTGGCTGCCTACGATGCCGCCTTTGGCTGAGGCTTGACAGCCGCGGCGCGGAATGTACGTTATAACATAACGAAACGGGTGGAGCGTCTTCGCCCTAATTGGAATGCCGTACCGCCTGATGCCGTCCTTGTCCCCCGAACCCGTGAATGCAAGCGCCCGGCCTGAACATGGGGTCAACCGGTCAGGCGGCGCGCATGGCGTGGCGGACTGATGGCGTTGCCCCTGGAAATCAAGGACCTCGAGGTGCGGGCGGGCACCCGGACCCTGCTGAAAGTTGGGGATCTTTCCGCCCCTGCCGGCGCACTGATCGGCATACGGGGGCCTTCCGGCGCGGGGAAATCGACGTTCCTGCACGCGCTCAGCGGGTTGATCGAGGTACGCGGACGCCTGTGCTGGGGAGAGGTGGACCTGGCCCGCCTGCGGCCCGAACGACGAACCGCCTTTCGCGCGCACAACATGGGTCTGATCTTTCAGGACTTCCTGTTGTTCGAGGAACTGTCGCCGCAGGCCAACGCGGGGCTTTCCGGGCTTTTCAGGACGCGCCATGACAGAGCGCCAATCGCCACCCGTGCCGCCGAGGGGCTGGCCCGTCTGGGAGTGCCGCAGGGAAATCGCACGGTTGGGTCCTTTTCCGGAGGTGAGCGGCAAAGGGTGGCCATCGCCCGCGCCCTGGCGACCGATCCGGGCTTGTTGCTGGCCGATGAACCGACCGCGAGCCTGGACCGGCGGGCCGCCGATGCCTTGATCGAAGATCTGACCGGCCTGTTGCGTGCCGGCGGCAAGACCCTGATCGCGGTGAGCCACGATGCCCATCTGCTCGAACGGTTGGACCGTGTGCTGACCATCGAGGACGGGAAAGTCACGGACGATACCGGGGTGCAGGCCGCATGAGGGACAGTTGGGACAGCCTGCCGGTCCTCGCGCAAGACCTGATCATCGCCGGGGCGCTCTTGCTGCCCTTGCTGGTGATCGGGGGCATCCTGCTGCGCGGGTTCCGGCCCCTGCCGCTGGTCCGCGCGCTGATGTGGCGGTTTCGCTGGGCCAACCTGCTGTTCGTCCTGCTGATCGCGGTGTCGACCGGCATGGGTATCGGGCTGATCGCGCAGGAGCGTGGTCTGCGCACCGGCAGCGCCCAGGCGGCAGAGAAATTCGATCTGGTGGTGACGGCGCCGGGATCGGAACTGACCATGATGCTGGCGGCGGTCTTTCTGCAGCCCAGTGCCGTGCCGCTGCTGGACGGGGCGGCCTATGACCGGATCGCCAACCACCCGCAGGTGCAGATCGCGGCGCCCATCGCCTTTGGGGACAGCCACGATGGCGCACCGGTCGTCGGCACCATCGCGGAGTTTGTCACCTACCTCAGTGACGGCCAGATCGAGGGGCGGATATTCGCCCGGTCCGGAGAGGCCGTGGTGGGGGCGGCCATCGACCTGCGGATCGGTGACCGCTTCACGCCGGCCCACGGTCGGGGCAGCGGCGCCGATGCCGAGGCCCATGACGGCGTCGGGATCGAGGTTGTCGGACGCATGGCGCGCAGCGGCTCTCCCTGGGATCGTGCCATCCTGATCCCAGTCGAAACCGTCTGGGAGGTTCACGGCCTGGCCAATGGCCACCCTTTCGAAGACGGTGACAGGATCGGCCCGCCCTTCACCCCCGAGTTGTTCCCCGGCACCCCGGCGGTGATCGTCCATGCCGGCGAGCTCTGGGCCAACTATGCGCTGCGCTCGGAATTCACCGTGGCGGGTGAGACGATGGCCTTTTTTCCCGGCACCGTGCTGGCCGATCTTTATCGGGTCATGGGGGATGTGCGGCAGGCCATGTCTGTCATGTCCATCGTGACCCAGGTGCTTGTGGCGGCCTCTGTCCTGTTGGGGTTGTTCATCCTCACGCGTCTTTTCCAGCGGCAGCTGGCCATGCTGCGGGCGCTGGGGGCGCCGCGCCGTTTTGTCATGGCGGTGGTCTGGGGCTATGGCGTCACGCTGCTGGTGGCGGGAACGATGCTTGGGCTGGCGTTCGGCTATGCCGCGGCTCTGGTCCTGTCGCGGATCGTGACGCACAGGACCGATGTCCTGGTGACGGCCACGATCACCTGGGCCGAGGTGAACCTGGCGCTGGGCTTTCTGTCGGCCATGTCCGTCTTGTCTCTTGTTCCGGCGCTTGTCGTTCTGACGCGCCCTGTTGTGGAGAACCTACGCCAATGAAACATCTGCTTGCCGCGCTCATGCTGATGACCACCCCGGTTCTGGCCGAAGAGGGGCATGATCACGACCAACCGGCCCATGCCTTCGAGATTGGGGGACTGGAAATCCTGCATCCCTGGACCAATGCCACCGATCAAGATCATGCGCTGCTGTTCATGGACCTGCACAATGCGGGCACGGCCCGGGTCGAGATCCTGGGCGCCCGGCTGGACAGCGGGCTGGAAGGGCGCTTGGTGGGCTTTCGCATGAAGGACGGCGAGATGGGATTCGAGTCCCTGCCGCCGATCCCGGTGGCCCCGGGCCGGCAGCTGGCGCTGGAGCCGGACGGACTGGCGATCCGCTTTGACGGGCTGCAAGCGGTGCTGGAAGAAGGTCACCACTGGGAGGTGATCCTGCTGACCTCGGCCGGAGAGCTGGAGATCGACGTCGTGATCGAGGCCCAAGACGCGCGCCAGCACGGCCACGCGGGGCATTCGCACTAGGGTTTCCCGTAGGGCCAGCGCACAGGCCCGGTGCTGCGCGCCTTGAGGACCGTTCAGGGAATTTTCCAGAGCAAAGCCGGGGATTGCGTGACCTTGGGCCGATACGCGCTGTATACTTTAGGTATGCAAGCCGTGTTGAAGGACCCTGGAGAGGAAACGCGATGACCGCCAGTCCAAAGGAAATCTGCCGCGAGGCGCTGCGAGAGGGGATCCTGTTGCAGGACCTTGCCCCGGGCACAGAGCTGGACGAGGGCCGGATTGCCGGTAGCTACGGCCTGTCCCGTACCCCGCTGCGCGAGATTTTCCAGGTGCTGGCGGGTGAGGGATACCTGCGATTGGAGGCGAACCGCGGCGCGCGGGTGGTCTCGCTGGAGATTGCCACGGTGCGCGCGTTCCTGCAGACCGCACCGCTGATCCTGGCCACCGCTGCGCGGCTGGCGGCGGAGGTCCGTGGCGGCGCGGGGCTGGAGCCGCTGAAGGCGGCGCAACTGCGGTTCCAACAGGCACTGGAGGGCGGGGACGACGGGGCGGCGGCTCTTGCGGATCATGGGTTTCACACGCAGCTCGGCGAGATGGCGGCAAACCCCTACATGCTGCCCGCGCTGAACCGGGTGCTGATCGACCAGACGCGCCTGAGCCGGGGGGTCTTTAGCCCCGGCTCCAAGAAGGAACGCAAGCTGGTCAAGAAGGCCGTGCAGCAGCACGAGGCCCTGATCGCCGCAATCGAAAGCGGCGCGGCGGACCAAGCCGCCGACCTGGCCCTGCAACATTGGGAGCTGTCGCGTGGCCATATGGAGGGTTTCCTGCGCCCCGACCCGCTGCCGATGGTGCCGGTGGCGCAGGCAGAGAGCACGGCCTAGCTGCCCTCGGCCAGGTCCTTGAGGATCGGGCAATCGGGCCGGTTGTCGCCGTGGCACGCGTTGACCAGCGTCGCCAGCGTGTCGCGCATCCCCTGCAGCTGGGCGATCTTTTCGTCGATGCGGGTCAGGTGTTCCTCGGCCACGCGTTTGACGTCGGCGCTGGCGCGGTGATCGTCCTGGTAGAGGCCGACCAGTACGCGGCAATCCTCGATCGAGAATCCCAGCGCGCGGGCGCGCGCTAGGAAGGCCAGCTTGTGCAGGTCGCTTTCGCGGAAGGCGCGGTAGCCGTTGGCATCGCGCGGCGGTTTGACCAGGCCGATGTCCTCGTAATAGCGGATCGTCTTGGCCGGGAGTCCGGCGCGTTCCGCGACCTCTCCGATGTTCATGCCGTCACCTCGCGGGTACGGGGTGCCGGAGCGGTGGCAGGGGCGTCGCTTAGCGCCCCTTTCAGACCGCGCAGACGCAGCGCGTTGGTCAGGACAAAGACCGAGGAGAGCGCCATCGCACCTGCCGCCAGCATGGGCGACAGCATCATGCCAGTGAGCGGGTAGAGCAGACCCGCCGCCACCGGGATCAGCGCCACGTTATAGCCGAAGGCCCAGACCAGGTTCTGCCGGATGTTGCGCATCACCGCGCGGCTGACATGAACCGCGTTGACGGCCCCTGCGACGGCGCCGGAGGACAGCACCACGTCGGCGCTTTCTATGGCGACATCGGTGCCGGTGCCGATGGCGAGGCCGACATCGGCCTCGGCCAGCGCGGGCGCGTCGTTGATGCCGTCCCCGACAAAGACCACCGGGCCAAAACGTTCGCGCAGGGCGCGCACGGCGTCCAGCTTGCCCTCGGGCAGGACTTCGGCCTCGATCTGGTCGATGCCCAGGTCCGCGCCGATGGCCTCGGCCACGGGCCGCGCATCGCCCGAGATCATGGCGACGCGCAAGCCCGTCTGTTTCAGGGCGTCCACCGCGGCGCGCGCGCCCGGCTTGATCCGGTCGGCCACCGCGAAGGCGCCCGCCAGGGTGCCGTCCAAGGCAACCAGCACCGGGGTCTGTGCGGCACGTTCCATCTGGTGCAGCGTGTCGGACAGTGCGGTCACGTCGATGTTTTCGCGTGCCATCAGCCGGGCGTTGCCGACCAGGACGCTCTGCCCCTCGACCCGGGCGCGCAACCCGTGGCCGGGGATGGCCTCGACCTCTTCGGGGGCCGGGACGGCGCCTGCGGCCTGTTCCAGCGCGCGTGCGATGGGATGCTCCGATCCCTGCTCGGCACTGGCGGCCAGGCGCAGGACTGTTTCCGCGTCAAAGCTCGGTGCGGTCTCTCGCCGGACCAGTGCCGGGCGGCCCTCTGTCAGGGTGCCTGTCTTGTCAAAGGCGATCACCTTGGCGCCGTCCAGCCGTTGCAGCGCCTCGCCCTTGCGAAACAGGATGCCCAGTTCGGCAGCGCGGCCGGTGCCCACCATGATCGAGACCGGCGTGGCAAGACCCATCGCGCAGGGGCAGGCGATGATGAGGACAGAAACGGCTGCGACCAGCGCAAAGGTCAGGCCGGGACCGAAGACCAGCCAGGCCAGAACCGTCACGGCGGCGATGACCAGAACGGCAGGCACGAACCACAGCACCACCTTGTCGGCCAGCGCCTGGATCGGCAGCCGGGCGCCCTGGGCCTGTTCCACCATCGAGACGATGCGCGACAGGACTGTGTCGGCGCCCACCGCCTCGGCCCGCACGCGCAGGGCGCCGGCGCCGTTGACCGTACCGCCGATGACCTGCGCGCCTTCTGATTTCTCGACCGGGGCGGGTTCTCCCGTGACCATGCTTTCCTCGACAAAGGAGCGGCCAGAGATCACGATACCATCCGTGGCGATGCGCTCGCCGGGGCGCACCTGCAGGACGTCGCCCTTCTGCAGTTCGGAAAACGGGATTTCCTCGGTCCCGTCCGCGCGTTCGACGCGGGCCATGTCGGGCCGCAGGTCCAGCAGGTGGCGGATGGCGGCGCCGGTGCGGCCCTTGGCGCGCGCCTCCAGCCAGCGCCCCATGAGGATCAGCGTGACGATCACCGCCGCCGCCTCGAAATAGACGGCGCGGGCGGTTTCCGGCAACACCGCCGGGGCAAAGAGCGCCACCGAGGAATAGCCCCAGGCGGCCAGAGTCCCCAGCGCCACCAGAGAATTCATGTCCGGCGCCCCCTTGGCCAGCAGCGGCAGCCCGATCCGGTAGAACCGGCGGCCCGGCCCGACCAGAACCAGCGTCGTCAGCACGAACTGCACCGTCCACCACAGGGTTTGCCCCAGTGTGGCGTCGATCCAGTGATGCAGCGCCGGGATCATGTGCCCGCCCATGACGCCCAGGAAGACCGGCAGGGTCAGCGCGCCCGCGATCAGGGTCTGACGTTTCAACGCCGCGGCCTCCTCGGCCTGTCGGGCGGTGGCGTCCGGGGTTTCGTCGCCGTCCATCGACGTGGCCGGATAGCCCGCGGCTGTCACGGCCTCGGCCAGGGTCTGGGGATCGACGCTGCCCGCCAGAACCAGCGCTTCGGCGGTCTGGGCGGTCAGGTTCACGCGCGCCTCCAGTACGCCCGGCAAAGCGGAGAGCGCCTTTTCCACGCGGCCCACGCAGGAGGCACAGCTCATGCCTTCGATGGCCAGGCGGATGCGCTGTTCTGCTGCGGGATAGCCGGCTGTCTTCAGCGCGTCGCGCAGATCCCGGGCCTCTGTGTTGGTTTGAACCGTGGCCATACGGTTGGCGAGATTGACGTTTGCCTCGGTCACGCCCTCGACGCCTTCCAGCGCCCGCGTGGCCCGCCCGGCACATCCGCCGCAGGTCATTCCGGTTACTTCGAATCGCAATTGTGTCATGGCTCGTGCCTCCTGCGACCGGATATGGGGGTTCCAGTCATGGGAAGGTAAAGACCCGATGCGAAATTTTTTCCGGGCTCAGCCCAGGCCGGTTTCCTGCGCGATCTGCGCGCGCGACTTGCGCGCCCGTTCGGTGGCGGATTTCAACTGTCCGCAGGCCGCCATGATGTCCTCGCCTCGCGGCGTGCGGATCGGAGAGGCATAACCGGCCTTGTAGATGATATCGGCGAATTTCTCGATCCGGGACCAGTCGCTGCGCTGGTAGGGCGAGCCGGGCCATTCGTTGAAGGGGATCAGGTTGATCTTGGCCGGGATGCCCTTGATCAGCTTCACCAGCCGGCGCGCGTCTTCGTCGGTGTCGTTCACGTCCTTCAGCATCACGTATTCAAAGGTGATGCGTTCCGAGTTCGACAGGCGCGGGTATTCGCGCAGCGCGGTCAGCAGCGTCTCGATGTTCCAGCGCTTGTTGATCGGCACCAGCTTGTCGCGCACCTCATCCGTGGTGGCGTGAAAACTGACCGCCAGCTGACAGCCGATTTCCTCGGCGGCGCGGGCGATCTCGGGCACGACGCCGGATGTAGACAGGGTTATGCGGCGGCGGGACAGGGCAATGCCTTCGCCGTCCATCGCGATCTTCATCGCGTCGCGCACGCCCTCGAAATTATACAGCGGCTCACCCATGCCCATCAGGACAATGTTCGACAACAGGCGCGGGCCGCTGTCGCCGGTGCCGGTGCCGGGTTCGGGCCATTCGTCCAGGTCATCGCGCGCCAGCATGATCTGGCCGACGATTTCACCCGCCGTCAGGTTGCGAACCAGCTTTTGCGTGCCGGTATGGCAAAAGGAACAGGTCAGCGTGCAGCCCACCTGCGAGGAAATGCACAGCGTGCCGCGATCTTCCTCGGGGATATAGACGACCTCGACCTCGTGCCCGCCGGCGATGCGGACAAGGTACTTGCGCGTGCCATCCGCCGAAACCTGGCGCGAGACCATCTCGGGCAGCGAGATCACGAAATTCTCGGCCAGCAGAGCGCGATAGGGTTTGGCCAGGTTGGTCATGGCGTCGAAATCGCGCACGCCCCAGTGGTACAGCCACTGCCAGACCTGATTCACCCGCATCTTGACCTGCTTTTCCGGCGTACCGGCGGCCAGCAGCGCCTCGCGCAGTTGCGGGCGGGTCAATCCGATGATGTTCATCGGTCCCTCCGGCAGCTTGCGGGGGATGGTCAAGAGATCCTGGGTGATGGGCGTCGTCGCAGTCATGCGAAAAGGCTCCTGTCTGGCGCGAAGCCCGCCGTATACAGGATTCGCGGGCAAAGCCAAAGGGCCGAATGACATCCGTCACGCGGCCCCTGTTTCTTCTTGGTCCAAATACCCGGGAACGGCCCTGTGCCGTTCGGCCCCGATCAGGAGCAGCGCGCCTCGGCGTCCTCGAAGGCGGCGGTGAACCCAAGCAGCGAGAAGGTGTCCTTGGTTGCGGTCCCGCGCGAAGAGACCGCGGACACGACGGCGTCGGCGCCCCGTTTCATCGCGGTGATGATGCGGGTGTCGTCCTGCGGCGTGGCCGGCCAGGCCCATTCGCCCTCGGTGTAAAGCTCGAACTCGCTGTCGCCGATCACCACGTTGACGGTCGACCCGTCCGCGAAGGGATAGCCGCCGGTAAAGGCGACCTGGCCGCTGACCCCCGCCTCGGGGCGGAAGAAGACCATCAACAGGATCTCGCCCCGCGTGACGGCGACCACGCGACCGTCCTTGGTGTTGACGCTTTCCTTGTAGGTGGTCACGGCCCAGCATTCGCGGGGCGTTTCCTCTTCGAACACCGACCAGTCGGTCATCGCGTCCACGCGCGCCGTACTGCTATCCTGCGCGCCTGCTGCCGTCGCGCTCAGCACAAGGGCGAGCGCGCCCAATCCCCGACCCAGACCTGACATCATTCCTGCAGCCTCCAGCTGTCTCTACCTCGACTTACGTACAGGGCCTTGAATGTCCCGGATGGCCCGCGCACGAAAGGGTTTTTATCTCGACGGCGGGACAATAGCCTGAAAGAAGTCGGGCGTAAAAGCCCCGGTGGCAGATTATCGCTCAACTGTTGGAGGTCATTCATGACAGCGGTTCCCCTGGTCGAGGTTCATCGCGGCCCCGTGATCGAAAGCTGGCATTCCGGGCACGCCGTGGTCTGTGACACCACGGGCGGAATTGTCGATGCCTGGGGTGATCCCGAAGCGGTGATCCTGCCGCGCAGTTCGGCCAAGATGCTGCAGGCGCTGCCCTTGGTCTCTTCGGGCGCGGCACAGGCTGCCGGATTGGGGAGCGAGCGGCTGGCGCTGGCCTGTGCCTCGCACAACGGGGCGCCGCTACATGCGCGGCTGGTGGGCGACTGGCTGGCCGAACGGGGCCTGACCGAGGATGACCTGCTGTGCGGGCCACAGCCCTCGCGGGACAAGGAGTTGCGGTTCTCGATGATCCGCGACGGGGAAAAGCCGGGGCGCGTGCTGAACAACTGTTCCGGCAAGCACACCGGCTTTTTGACGCTGACGCAGCACCTGAAGGCGGGGCCGGATTACGTCGATCCCGCGCACCCGGTGCAGATGGCCTGCCGCGAAGCCTTTGAGGAGGTGACGGGCGAGACCAGCCCTGGGTTCGGCATCGACGGCTGTTCGGCCCCGAACTTCGCCACCACGATGACGGGGATGGCGCGCGCTATGGCGTTTTTTGCGGGCGCCGCGGCGCGCGGCGATGCCCAGTCGCGGGCGGCGGCGGACCTGGTCGAGGCGATGATCGCCCATCCGGTGCTGGTCGCCGGTGAGGGGCGCGCCTGTACCCTGCTGATGCAGGCCGCGAAAGAGCCGGTGGCGCTGAAGACAGGGGCAGAGGGCTATTTCATCGCCATCCTGCCCGCGCGCGGCCTAGGCGTGGCGGTCAAGATCGCGGATGGGGCGACACGCGCCTCGGAATGCGTGATCGCGGCGCTGATGGTGCGGCTGGGGGTGCTGGACGCGGACCACCCGGATGTAGCGCGCTTCCTGAATCCGCCGATTCGCAACTGGGACGGGTTGGTGACCGGCGAAATCCGCCCCGTGGCGGGGCTGGTCAGGCAGTGACGAATTCGCCCCTGGCATAGCCCTGCAGGTAGAGCAGCGCGGTCAGGTCGCCGTGGTTGACCCTCAGGTCGCTCTGCGCCTGGACCGAGGGTTTCGCGTGCAGCGCCACGCCCAGCCCGGCGCGGGTCAGCATGCCCAGGTCATTGGCGCCGTCACCCACGGCGATCACGTCACAGGCGGAAATCTCCAACCGGGCGGTGATCTCGTCCAGTGCCTGTACCTTGGCCTCACGGCCCAGGATCGGGCGGCCGACCTCTCCGGTCAGTTCACCGTTCTCGATCAACAGCGTGTTGGCGCGATTCTCGTCAAAGCCCAGCAGCGACGAAACCCGTGTGGTGAAGGCGGTGAACCCGCCCGAGACCAGCACGCAATGCCCGCCCGCCGCGTGCATCGTTGCCAGCAGGGTCTTGCCGCCGGGCATCAGCGTGATGCGGCTCTCGACCACCTTGTCGATGACGCTTTCCGGCAGACCCTTCAGCAGGGCGACCCGTTCGATCAGTGCGCCCTCGAAATCCAGTTCGCCGTTCATGGCGCGGGCGGTGATCTTTTTTACATGGGCGCCGACGCCAGCCTCTTCGGCCAGTTCGTCGATACATTCCTGCTGGATCATGGTGCTGTCCATGTCGGCCAGCAGCATCCGCTTGCGCCGGTTCGCCTCGGTCAGGACGTTCAGGTCGGCCATCTCCGCGATGGAGGCGCGGATCTCGTCGAGGTTGCCGGGCGTTGTCTCCAACGGGAATTCGGCGGCCTCGTCCGGGGAAAGCCAGCTCACCGTGCCGCCCCCCAGCGCGTTGCGCAGGCTGTCGACCAGCGCCGGGTCGAGCTGGCCGGGTTTGGCGATGAGAGAGGCGATCTGCATGGGGCTTTGTCCTTTGCTGCGCGGTGTGCTTTTGGCATGGCGCTGCGCGGTTGGCCAGTGGGGGCAGGGGGCGCTGCCCCCGTCTCCCTGCGGTCGACTCCCCCGGGAGTATTTTTGCAAAGAAGAAGCCGGGGGCGCTCAGGCAAAGCTGCCCTGGCAGAACCAGCCCGAGGAGGTGGCGCCGCCATGCGCGTAGAAGAGCCAGAGCCTTTCGCCCCGGTCCGTGTCTACCCGCCAGTAGTCGCGGGGCCCCGATCGCCAGTCGGGATCGTCGAGCCACCATTCCGGCGCGATCCGTTCCGGCCCGGTCTGCGCGCTTGCCTGCCAGTCGCGCCCGCGCCAGCGGAAGGTTCGCGGCGGACGCGGCGTGTCGGGGGCGGTCACCGGCTCGGGGCGCCAGAGCAGCAGAGGGCGGGGCACGGCGGGCGCGGGCCAGTCGCGCGCGGGCCGTGACCAGGCGGCGGCCAGGATTTGTGACGCCTTTTCAGGGATATGACTGTCGGCAGGGGCGCGGCGGGTGATCGTCTCCATCCCCAGCCGGGCGCCGAGCCGGCTGACCAGGTCATCGAGCGCGGCGCCGCCCTGGACGCGGCGGGTGCCCTGTTCCGCGGCCTCCAGGTGGCCGGTGCGGGTGCGGGCGTGCAGCGGTTCGTGCACCACCGCCTCGAGCCGCAGCATGTCGATGCCGGGGCCGGCCTCCAGCCCGGAGATCTTGAGCCTTATCAGGGGCATGAGCCGGTGCGGCTGGTCGCTGGCCACGGCGCTGGTGACGGTCTGCCAGTGCATCTGGTGGTCGCAGCGGTGCGCCTCGATCCGCAGTGATCGGGCGCCGCGCCCGCTGGCCCTGAGCGTGGTGCAGAGCCGTTCCGTCATGCGCGAGAGGGCCTCGGCCACGTCCTCTTCCAGCCCGATGGGATCGGGAAAGGACATGCGCAGGGCAAAGCGATCCGGCGGCGCGCTGGGCGAGACCGGCTCGGGCGCGGCGCCGGTGGCCTGGTCGAGCCGGTCGACCAGGCCGCGCCCGAACCGGCGTGCCAGCGGCGCGCGGGGCTGGCCCAGGAGATCCCCCACGCGGCGCAGGCCGAGGCGGGAAAGCTGTTCGATAACATGGGGTTCCAGCCGCAGGGCGGCGATGGGCAGGGGCGAGAGCGCGCGCCAGCCCTGGCCGGGGGGCGCGATGCGCGTGCCCAGGCCCTGCGCGGCGGGGCGTGGTGGGGCGGTGCCGCCGCGGGTCCAGTGGCGGCGCTTGCCGGCGCGGGCGCGGGTGGCGGGGGCCTCCTGGTCGATGGCGTCGCCGGTGCGGGCGGGGGCGGCCTGTTGCTGCGAGAAACGCGCCAGCGCCCAGGCCGCGCCCAGCGTGTCGGCGATGCCGAAATGCACCGTCAGGCCAAGGTCGGCACAGTCCTGCGTGGCCTGTTGTGCCAGCTGTTCCTCGCCGCCGAAGAGATGCGCGCAGCCGGTCAGGTCGATCACCAGCGCGTCGGGCGGTTCCACCGCGACCCAGGGCGAGAACTTGCCCGCCCAGCGGTGCAGTGCGCCAAGAAAGTCTTTCTCCTGAATGGGTTGCGCCGGGCGGGTGAGCAGGCCTGCGCACATGGCATGGGCGTCGCGCAGTGGCTGGCCGGGGCGCAGCCCGGCCTGCGAGGCGGCCAGGGACAGCGACCCCAGCACCTGTGCGGAGCCCTCTTGCGCGACGGTGGCAAAGGGCACCTCGGCCAGGTGGGGCTGGGCGCGGATCAGGCGTTCGGCGCCAAGGCGGGGAAACCAGAGCGAGAGGATGCGGCGGTTGGGCATGGGGAATCGCGGGCAGCGTGTTCTTGTTATGTTCTAGCTTTCGCGAGGCGCGGAGTCGAGTCCGGGAGGCGGGGTTTCGAGAGCGCGCGGTGGGGTAACGGCGCGTACGCCGCAAGCGCAACACAAGACCTTGGGGGTGAAATGTCGGCGAACCACAAGGCAGATGACAGGTGCCAGCCCCGCCTCGCCGCTGCGAATCGTACAAAACGTACAAAAGGTACGGCGATTCCAGCATTTTGTACAAAACGCGGCGCGATCTCTGACGGACTGGGGCCGCGCGGGGCGGAAATCCGGTTAACGGGCGCAAAGGCCGCAGGCGGGACAGGGCGGGACCGGGGGAAGGGAGCGGCGGCCCGCATGTCGCATTTGCCCGGCCTCCGGTCGCCCCCTGACCTTTGGGAAACCAGCGGTTGTATCGGGTGTCCGGCGCCGGGCGACGCGCCTCAAAAAAGGCCCGGCGCGCGCTTGCGACGGCCCCCGCTTTGCATCAGAGTCCGCGCAATTTCAAATCCACGGGAAGGATCGACAATGCGCACAAGAGCCGCAGTAGCCCTGGAAGCGGGCAAGCCGCTTGAGGTCATGGAAGTGAACCTGGAAGGCCCCAAGGCCGGCGAGGTCCTGGTGGAAATCAAGGCGACGGGGATCTGCCACACCGACGAGTTCACCCTGTCGGGCGCCGACCCCGAGGGGCTGTTCCCGGCGATCCTGGGCCACGAGGGCGCGGGCGTGGTGCTGGAGGTCGGCCCCGGCGTGACCTCGCTGAAGCCGGGCGACCATGTCATCCCGCTTTACACCGCCGAATGCCGCCAGTGCGAATACTGCCTCAACCCCAAGACCAACCTCTGCCAGAGCGTGCGCGCGACACAGGGTCAGGGCCTGATGCCAGACGGCACCTCGCGGTTTTCCATGCTCGATGGCACGCCGATCCTGCACTACATGGGCTGTTCGACCTTCTCGAACCACACGGTTCTGCCCGAGGTCAGCCTGGCCAAGATCAACCCCGACGCGCCTTTCGACAAGGTCTGCTACATCGGGTGCGGCGTCACCACCGGCATCGGCGCGGTGATCTATACCGCCAAGGTCGAGATCGGGTCGCGCGCGATCGTGTTCGGCCTGGGCGGCATCGGCCTGAACGTGATCCAGGGCCTGCGGCTGGCAGGGGCGGATCAGATCGTCGGCGTCGACCTGAACCCCGACAAGAAGGCGATGGCCGAGAAGTTCGGCATGACCGATTTCGTCAACCCCAGCGAGGTCGAGGGCGATCTTGTCCCCTACCTGGTCGACCTGACCAAGGGTGGCGCGGATTACACCTTTGACGCGACGGGCAATGTGAACGTCATGCGCACGGCGCTGGAAGCGGCGCACAAGGGCTGGGGCGAGTCGATCATCATCGGCGTGGCGCCCGCCGGGGCCGAGATTTCCACCCGTCCGTTCCAGCTGGTCACGGGCCGCACCTGGCGCGGCACCGCCTTTGGCGGCGCGCGCGGCCGGACCGATGTGCCGAAGATCGTCGACTGGTACATGGACGGCAAGATCGAGATCGACCCGATGATCACGCACACGCTGACGCTGGACGAGATCAACAAGGGGTTCGACCTGATGCACGCAGGTGAATCGATCCGGTCGGTCGTCGTCTACTGATCGGGGCGGCGGGGTGAACCCCGCCCTGCGATTCCGGAAGCGCCGGTCCTTGAGGGGCCGGCGTTTTCGTTTGGGGGGACCTCCTGCGCGGCGGCTCGGGAACGTATCGCGACGCTCTGCTCCATTTGGTCCGCCATCTTTCCCTTCCCGGAAAACCGTCCTACCCTGCCCCGAGACCAGCAAAGGACGGCCCATGCGCAACAAGATCCGCGAGCTCTATGTCGGTGAGAGCGACCGGGCGCACAGGTTCCGCTACGCGCTGTTGTTCTTTGACATCGGCACCATCCTCTTCGTGATTGCCACCTCGTTCACCCAGCACGGCCCCTTCGTCGAGGCGGTGGACGCGGTGTTCGGCGTCATCATCCTGGCGGAGTTCAGCGCGCGGTTCTGGATCTCGACCAACCGGGTGCGGCTGATGACGCGGCTGGTGACGATTGCCGATCTCATCGCCATCGTCTCTTTCCTGGCGCCGCTGGCGGGTGAGGGGCTGGGATTCCTGCGGGTGATGCGGACGCTGCGACTGTTGC
Source organism: Antarctobacter albus (assembly GCF_900101505.1). GTDB lineage: Bacteria > Pseudomonadota > Alphaproteobacteria > Rhodobacterales > Rhodobacteraceae > Antarctobacter > Antarctobacter albus. The sequence goes on along the minus strand of NZ_FMZI01000018.1, from coordinate 66,688 downwards.
ACACCTACCACCTGTCGGCCCAGCTGAAGCGCGACTTTGCCTATTTCCGCCGCAACGAGGACGTGGTGCTGGCGGTGCTGAACCTGGGCGTCTTCATCTTCATCATGACGGGGCTGGTCTATGCCACGCAGTATACCTTCAACCCGCAGATCCAGAATTATGCCGACGCGCTCTATTTCACCGTCACGGCGCTGACGACCACCGGGTTCGGGGATATCACGTTGCAGGGTCAGGTGGGGCGGCTGATCTCGGTCGTCGTGATGATCTTTGGCGTCACCCTGTTCCTGCGGCTGGTGCAGGTCCTGATCCGCCCCAACAAGGTGCGCGAGGAATGCGAACAGTGTGGGCTGGTGCTGCATGACGCGGACGCGGTGCATTGCAAGCACTGCGGCGCGGTGATCCATATCAGGACGGAGGGGCAGGCGTGATCATACGCGAGGCCGTCGAGGCGGACCGCGCGGCGGTCTGGACCATGCTGGAGCCGGTGTTCCGCGCCGGCGACACCTATGCCATCGACCCCGACATCCCGCGCGACGCGGCGCTGGACTACTGGTTCGGGCCGGAACGGCATGTCTTTGTCGCCGAAGATGCGGGCGAGCTGCTGGGCACCTATTACATGGTGCGCAACCAGAAGGGCGGCGGCAGCCATGTCTGCAACTGCGGCTACGTCACCGCCGCGGCGGCGCAGGGGCGCGGCGTGGCGCGGGCGATGCTGGCGCATTCGCTGGACATGGCGCCGCGGCTGGGGTTCCGCGCGATGCAGTACAACTTTGTCGTCTCGACGAACACGCGCGCGGTGGCGACCTGGCAGCGCGCGGGGTTCGAGGTGGTGGGGCGCCTGCCGGGCGCCTTCCTGCATCCCGATCAGGGATATGTGGACGCGCTGGTGATGTACCGGATGTTGTGAGGGCCGGGTGGCTGCGGCGCGCGATTGCTATCACACTGCACCCGGATGGCCCTACCGGGGCGAAAAGGAGGCTCAATGGCCGACAATACACTTTTGGCGGTGCTGATCGACGCCGACAACACTTCGCCGAAATACACCAAGGCGATCTTTGACGAGATCGCGATCCTGGGCGAGGCCAGCGTGCGGCGGTGCTACGGCGATTTCTCCAGCCAGCAGATGGCGGGCTGGAACAAGGTGCAGGCGGATTTCGGCATCGTGCCGCATCACTCGCCCGCCAATACCGTGGGCAAGAACGCCAGCGACATCGCACTGGTGATCGACGCGATGGACCTGATGCACACGGGCCGTTTCGACGGGTTCGTGCTGGTCAGTTCGGACAGCGATTTCACGCGGCTGGCCAGCCGTATCCGCGAACAGGGGCTGGATGTCTACGGCATGGGGATGCAGAAGACGCCGGACGCCTTCCGCAAGGCCTGCAAGCGCTTCATCTTTCTCGAGAACCTGGATTCGGCGCCCGAGAAGGCCTCGGGCGGGAAGCCCAAGGCCAAGACCGACCTGACGCAGGCGCGTGACCTGATCTTCAAGGCGATGGAATCCATCGACCAGGACGACGAGTGGTATCGCCTGGGGGACATTGGCCAGGTCATCACCGCCGCCAACCCGGATTTCGACACCCGCAGTTACGGCAAGCGCAAGCTGTCGGACCTGGTCGCGGAGCTGAAGGTTTTCGAGACCAAGCGCAGCACCAGCGGCAACCAGCTTTTGCTGCGCCGGGTCGACTGAGCGGGACCGCAGGGAACCCCAAGCCCGCCTCGTGCGTTGATCCTGACGCCGCCCCGGAGGAGGTCCGGGCGGCGTGTCTTATCGTCAGGACATCAGAGGAGGATGGACTCATGGATGCGATCAAGGCGACGGAAATCGCACATGCCCTGTACCGGGCGCATGGCGGCAAGGCCGAGGCGGAAGCCGCACAGCGGGAACGGCAGTCCCGCGATGACGGCAACGAGCGCGAGGCCGAGAACTGGCGCGCGATCCGGGGCAGCATCCGCCAGATGCGCGGCGCCAACCAGAGCTGACCGGCGGATGCCTCTCAGCGCCCTGTCAGGGCCACCAGCTGGTGACCGTGGCGATAATCGCGCTGACCGTGACGATGCTGGCGGTGGTGGAAATCAGGATCGAGGCCGAGACGCGCTGCGGCGCGATGCCGTAGTGCTGTGCCAGGATAAAGACGTTGCCCGCCACCGGCAGCGCGGCGGCAGAGACCGCCACCGAGGCGCGGTAGGCGTCGACCGGGAAGAAGACATAGACCCCCAGCCCCACGAAGAGCGGATGCAGCACCAGCTTGGCAAAGCTCAGCCAGGCGGCGATCTGGATACGCTCGGCGGATTTCGACGCCAGAGAGGCGCCGATGGCAAAGAGCGCGCCGGGCGTGGCGGCATTGCCCAGGGTGGTCAGGAAACTGTTGGCCGCCTCGGGCACCGGCAAACCGCTGGCCGAGACCATCAGGCCCAGCCCGATGGAGACGATCATCGGGTTTTTCAGCAGGCCCAGAAGCAGTTTCCACAGGATGCCCAGCCCCATGTGGCCCTCGCGCGCGCCGGTCACAAGGAGCGTCAGCAACGAGGAAAAGACAATCAGGTCGATGGAGAGGATCAGGATGATCGGGCCCACGGCCTCTTGCCCCAAAAGCAGCGCCAGCATCGGCACGCCCAGGAAGCCGGTGTTGCCGATGGCCGCGCATTGCGCCTCGATCGAGGCGGTGGGCACGTCCAGCCCGCGCAGGAAGGCCACCGCCATGCCCAGCCCCCAGGTGACGGCGGTGCCCCAGAGATAGGCGCTGGCCAGGCGCGGCTCGAAGATCTCTTCGAAGCGCAGGTTGGCCGAGAACCGGAACAGCATCGCCGAGAGGGCGAAGAAGAAGACGAACTTGGTCAGCGCGGCGCTGGCCTCTTCCGAGAAGAACCGCGATTTCGCGGCGCCATAGCCCAGCCCGATCAGGCCGAAGAAGGGCAGTGTCTTGAGGAAGATGTCCAGCATGTCGTTGCTGTAGCACGGGGGGCGGCGGGGTCAACGGCGATGGGACTGCCCCAGCATTCGTGGCGGGGCCACCGTGCTGCCGCCGCGTCAGGGGCGCGCGCCGTTGACAGCCATGCCCCTCGCCCCGGATCATGAGGACATGACACCGGGGAAGGCCTTTTTGACGACAGAGGAGATTCGCAGCCTCTCGGCCCGTTCCGACCTTTGGGGCGCGGCGCTGCTGTTGCATTGCTGGGCGCTGATCCTTGGCGCGCTGGCGGTGTTCCTGTGGTGGCCCAATGCGCTGACCTTCGTGCTCGCGGTCATGGTGATCGGGTCGCGGCAGCTGGGGTTGGCGATCCTGATGCACGAGGCGGCGCATAATGCGCTGTTCAAGTCGCGGAAACTGAACGAGTTTGCCGGTGTCTGGCTTTGCGGGGCGCCGATCCTGGCGGACCTGGCCAGCTACCGGCACTATCACCTTATGCACCATCGCCACACGCAGACCGAGCAGGACCCGGACCTGCGCCTGTCGAAACCCTTTCCGACCACCCGCGCCTCGCTGCGGCGCAAGCTGATCCGGGACATCACCGGGCAGACGGGGATCAAGCAGCGGGCGGCACAGGTGATGTTCGCGCTGCGGCTGGTGGGCGAGACCGAGGGCGTCAGCAGCCAGGACCTGGCGCAGGCTTTTCACGGGCCGGTGCTGACCCGGGCGCTGGTGGCGAACGGGGTGCTGTTCGCGGTGTTCTGGGCGCTGGGCGGCTGGTGGCTGTGGGTCGCGCTGTGGCTCTTGCCGCTGCTCACGTGGTTCCAGATGGTGCTGCGTATTCGCAATATTGCCGAACATGGCGCGGTCGAGTTCTCGGAGGATCCGCTACGCAACACGCGCACCACCCTGGCCGGCCCGCTGGAGCGGCTGTTCCTGGCGCCCTACTGGGTGAATTACCATCTCGAACACCACCTGGTGATGCATGTGCCCGCGCATAATCTGCCGCGCCTGCACGCGATGCTGCGGGACAAGGGGGTGACGGGACGGATGATGCTGGCGGAGGGTTATGCGCAGGTGCTGCGCGCGGCCTCGGCCCGGACGGCCTGACCGGGGCATGGGCTACAGGCGGCACCAGTTCATGACCCTGCCGGCCGAGGGCCGCGCCGAGCTGTGGCGGCTGGCTGTCGGGCTGGTGCTGATCGTGGTGATCTGGTTCGCCCTTGCGCGCGGTGTGATCGCGGTGCTGGGCAGCCTGATGGCGGATGACGCCTACCTGACCTTGCTGGACAACCTGCAGAGTGGTGACACCCCCGGCAGCCTGACCCTTGTGCTGTTGCTGAGCGGGGCGCTGTGGATCGCCGCGATGGCGGTGGCCGAAATCCTGCACAAGCGGCCGGGGCGCAGCCTGCTGGGCCCCTGGCCGCTGTTCTGGCGCGATTTCCTGCGGGTGACATGGGCGGTGGCGCTGCTGAACGCCGCGCTGTTGCTGTTGCCGCCCTGGGACTTCCACGCATCGACGGTGCCGGGCCTGCCCGCGAACACCTGGATGCTGTTCCTGCCGACGACCCTGGTGGCCGTGCTGGTCCAGACCGGCGCCGAAGAGGTCTTTTTCCGCGGTTATTTCCAGTCGCAGTTGGCGGCGCGTGTCCGGCATCCGTTGATCTGGCTGGGCTTGCCCTCTGTGGTTTTCGGCTTTGGCCATTACCTGCCGGGGGTCTATGGTGGCAATGCGGCGCTGATCGCGGCCTGGAGCGCGCTGTTCGGGCTGGCGGCGGCGGACCTGACGGCGCGGGCAGGCAACCTTGGTCCGGCGATCGGGCTGCATTTCGTCAACAACTTCATGGCCTTCGCGGTGACCTCGATGCAGGGGGACATGTCGGGCCTGGCGCTGCGGCAGATGCCCTTTGGTCCCGGCGACGAGGCGGCGGTGGCGGCGGTCTTGCCGCTGGACCTGGCGCTGATCGGGGTCAGCTGGCTGGCGGCACGGGTGGCGCTGCGGCTGTAGCGGGCGGCGGGGTGAACCCCGCCCTACGCCCGTGGCAGGGGTTTGACCCTGCGGGCGAGGCCGCTGGCTTTGGCTGATTGCAATTCCGGGGCGGCTTGCCTATTTCTCGCCCATCCTGGAACCGGCGCGAGCACTTCATGAACTGGATCACCAATTACGTCCGCCCCCGGATCAACTCGATCTTTTCGCGCCGCGAGGTGCCGGAGAACCTGTGGTCCAAGTGTGACGGCTGTGGCACGATGCTGTTCCACCGCGAGATCAGCGACAACCTGAACGTCTGCACCAACTGCGGACATCACATGCACATCACGCCGCGCGACCGATTCCTGGCTCTGTTCGACGGCGGCGTGTTCACCGAGGTCGCGGTGCCGGAACCGCTGGCCGACCCGCTGCATTTCCGCGACCAGAAACGATACCCTGACCGGATGAAGGCCGCCCAGAAGGCCACCGGCGAAAGGGAGGCCATGCTGGTGGCCGCCGGAGAGATCGGCCGCACGCCCATCGTGGCCGCCGCGCAGGACTTCAGCTTCATGGCGGGGTCGATGGGGATGTATGTCGGCAACGCCATCATCGCCGCCGCGCAGGAGGCGGTAAAGCTGGGCCGCCCGCTGGTGCTGTTTTCCGCCGCCGGGGGCGCGCGGATGCAGGAAGGCATCCTGAGCCTGATGCAGATGCCGCGCACCACGGTCGCGGTGCAGATGCTGCGCGAGGCGGGGCTGCCCTACATCGTCGTGCTGACCCATCCGACGACCGGCGGCGTGACCGCATCCTATGCGATGCTGGGTGACGTGCAGATCGCCGAGCCGAACGCGCTGATCTGTTTTGCCGGGCCGCGGGTGATTGAACAGACGATCCGCGAAAAGCTGCCCGAGGGGTTCCAGCGCGCGGAATACCTGCTGGAACACGGGATGCTGGACCGGGTGACGGACCGCCGCAAGATGCGCGAAGAGCTGATCGTCATCACCCGCATGCTGATGAAGATGCCGCCGGCGACCTGGGGCGACCTGCCCGCGCCCGGCCCGGACGATCTGAAGCCCGCCGCCGAGCCGAACGCGGCACTGGACGATTCCGCGGAGTGATCTCCGCCTTTCGATAGGTTCTCCCAAGATGACCGTAGCCGCGCCTGGGTCCGACCAGTTGCTGCAGCGCATGATGACGCTGCATCCCAAGATCATCGACCTGACGCTTGACCGGGTCTGGCAGCTGCTGGAGGCCCTGGGCCACCCGGAGGAAAAACTGCCGCCGGTGATCCACCTGGCGGGCACCAATGGCAAGGGATCGACCCAGGCCATGATCCGCGCCGGGATCGAGGCGGCGGGGCAGACCTGCCACGCCTATACCTCGCCGCATTTGGCGCGGTTCCACGAACGCATCCGCCTGCGCGGCGAGCTGATTTCCGAACAGGCCCTGACCGAGGTTCTGGATGAATGCGTGAGTGCCAATGGCGGCGCGTCGATCACCTATTTCGAGATCACGACCTGCGCCGCCATCCTGGCGATGAGCCGGGTTCCGGCGGATTACGTTCTGCTGGAAACCGGGCTGGGCGGGCGCCTGGACGCAACCAACGTGGTGGCGCGTCCGGCGGCGACGGTGATCACGCCGATCTCGATGGACCATGAACAGTACCTGGGCGACACGCTGGCGCGGATCGCCGGGGAAAAGGCCGGGATCATCAAGCGCGGCGTGCCCTGCGTGGTCGGCCCGCAACCGGACGAGGCGCTGGAGGTGATCGAGGCGCGGGCCGAGGCGCTGGGCGCGCCCTTGCTGGCGCAGGGGCAGCACTGGCACGCCTGGGAAGAGCGCGGACGGCTGGTGTTCCAGGACGAGAACGGCCTGCTGGACCTGCCAATGCCGGCTCTGCCGGGCGCCCACCAGATCGAGAATGCGGGCGCGGCGCTGGCGGTGCTGCGGCACTTGGGGCTGGGCGAGGCGGCTTTTGAAGGCGCCATGACCCAGGCGACCTGGCCCGCGCGGATGCAACGGCTGCGGCAGGGGCCGCTGGCCGAGATGGCGCCCGAGGCGGAGTTGTGGCTGGACGGCGGGCACAACCCGGCGGCAGGCAAGGCGCTGGCCGCGCACCTGGGCGGCTTGCCAGAACGTCCGACCCACCTGATCTGCGGGATGCTGAACACCAAGGATGCGCGCGGCTTCCTGACCCCGCTGGCGGCGGTGGCGGACAGCCTGACGGCGGTGAACATCCCCGGCGAGGCCAACACCCTGTCCGCCGAGGACACCGCCCGCATGGCTGCGGACTCGGGCCACCGGGCCTTGATGGCCGAGGACGTGGGCGCGGCCCTGCGGGCCATCGTGGCAGAGACGCCAGAGGCAAGGGTGCTGATCTGCGGATCGCTGTACCTGGCCGGCTCCGTCCTGCGCGACGGGATGAGCTGACACGGCGGCATGTGCCGCCACGGATCACGCCGAATCAGGTTCTTGATTCGGCTTGATTTCCCCAGAAAGTTGTAGACCGCGAATCACTTTGTCTTGACTGATTCGCAGCGCTTTGCCTATATTTGCCCAAGCTGCCACGCCGAAACACACGGGGATGACGTGTTTCGCCGTATCTTGGGGACAATTCGAAATGCTGCACAAAATGCGCCGCGCATTTGCGCTCGGACTCTGTCTGCTTGCCGCGCCCGCCCTTGCCCAGGACGTCAAGATCACGCCGGACGCGGCCTATCGGTCGATCTGGGTCAACGGCGAGAACATCGTGATCGAGCGCATCCAGGATACCTCACACCGGCTGGAAACCGAATTCACCAAGACCTCGCGGCCCTGTCCCCCGTTCTGCATCCACCCGATTTCCGCCGGCAAGGGCGTGACCACCGTGGGCGAGATCGAGGTGATGGATTTCCTGGAAACCAAGGTGTCCAAGGGGTCGGGCCTGCTGATCGACAGCCGGCTGCCGGAATGGTTCGCCAAGGGCACGATCCCGGGGGCGGTCAATGTGCCCTTTTCGACGCTGGAGCCGGAAAACCCCTACCGTGACCAGATCCTGGAGGCGCTGGGCGCCCGCAGGCTGGGCAGTCGCTGGGATTTCTCGGATGCGCTGGACCTGCTGATGTTCTGCAACGGGCCGTGGTGCGACCAGAGCCCGCGCGCGATCCGCAACCTGACCGACGCGGGCTATCCGCCCGAGAAGATCCAGTACTATCGCGGCGGGATGCAGCTGTGGCTGCTCCTGGGCCTGACCGTCAAGGTTCCGGCCTGATGGCCGTGCAAGGGGGAGGGGGCGCCAGATGATCCGGATCATCCTGTTCAGCATCGCGTTCGTGGCCGTGACCGCCGCCCTGATCGTGTTCCAGCCGGGGGCCGCGCATATCCGTGACCGGATGGCGGCAGAGCCGGACATGGTGACACGCGCCGCGACGGCGCCGGATCCGTTGCCGCGCGCTCTGGCCCGGTCGGTCGAGGCGCCGCAGGCGGCGGGCACGGCCCCGGCTCCGACACCGCAAGTGAACCCGGCGCTGGCGATTGCGGCGGCGGTCAAGGCCTCGCAGGCGCCGGCGGGTGATCCGGCGTTCACGACCGCGCTCTTGTCCGAACTGGGCAAGGCCCCGGCGGCGGGTGCCGAGGGGGATGCGCTGATGGCCATGACGCAGGACGTGTTGGCCAACCTGACCGGCGGTGCCAAGGGCGCCGGTGCGCCGGACTCCGGCGATCTGCAGACGCTGGTGGTGCAAGCCCTGCGGCAGGGGCAATCAGATGCCTACCTGGACGCGCTGCTGAACGAGGCGCGCGACAGCGGCCGGATCGCGGTGCCCGAGGCGCTGATCACCTCGGACGGCAAGGTGGACACGACGACCCTGCTGGCGACCCTGGTGCAACGCTCGGTGGGGGCGACCAAGGTTCCGGCGGACAGCGGGCTGGTGGGGGCCGAGCCGGAGGTGACGCGGCCCCGTGCCCGTTCCCTTGCCCGGGCCGAGGTCTATACGGTGCAGCCGGGCGACAGCCTGGCGGCGATTTCCTACCGCTTTTACGGCGACACGATGCAGTACACGGTGATCTACGATGCCAACCGCGACAAGATCACCACTCCGGACAAGATCCGGGTGGGCCAGCAACTGACCATCCCGGTTTTGTGACCAAGAAGACTACAGGCAAGCAACGAGCATAAGACTGGGGCCGGTTCTGCCGGCCCCATTTTTTTGCGCCCTTGGGGGGACCTCTGTCAGGTGGACCATTCGGCGGCCTGCATCTCGCGCAGGCGGCTGGCGGTGCGTTCGAACTCGAAACTGCCCTCGCCTTCGACGTAGAGCATTTCTGGCTGCGCGGCGGCAGAGGCGATCAGCTTGACCCGCGCCTCGTAGAGCGTGTCGATCAAGGTGACGAAACGCTTGGCCTCGTTGAAGTTGCGTCGCGACAGTTGCGGGATGTTCTCGATGATCAGGACCCGCACGCTTTCGGCCAGCTTGAGATAGTCGGCGGGGCCCAGCATCCGGCCGCAGAGGTCAAAGAAGGAGGCCCGCGCGACACCGTTGTGATAGCGCGGCAGTTCCACCTCGCGGCCCTTGACGTGCAGGGTCAGGGTTTCCTCAAGTCCGTGAGTCAGCTCTTCCCACAGGGCGTCGATCTGGCTGCGGGCCTCGGCATTGGCGGGGGTGAAAAAGACCTGCGCGCCGGCCAGCCGGTCTTGCCGGTGGTCGCGGTCCGAGGCCAGCTCGCGCACCACCATGCGCTCCTTGAGGAAGGCGATGAAGGGCAGGAACAACTGCCGGTTCAGGCCATCCTTGTAGAGATCGTCCGGCAAGCGGTTCGAGGTGGTGACGACGGTGGTGCCGCCGTCGAACAGCGCCTCGAACAGGCGGCCCACGATCATCGCGTCGGCGATGTCGGTGATCTGCATCTCGTCAAAGGCCAGCACGCGCACCTTGTCGCTGATGTCCTTGGCGACGGGCTTGATCGGGTCCTCGGCGCCCTGGCTGCGCAGGGCGTGAATCGCGGCCTGGACCTCTTGCATGAAGGCGTGGAAATGCACCCGGCGCGCGGGCACGTCCAGCGTGTCGACAAAGAGATCCATCAGCATGGACTTGCCCCGGCCGACGCCGCCCCAGAGGTACAGGCCCTGCGGCGCCTCGATGGTCTTGCGGAAAAAGCCGCGCTTGACCGGCTGCGCCAGATCGGTGCGCAGCCGTTCCAGTTCGGGCAGGACGGCGGTCTGCGCCTCGTCCGGCTTGATCTTTCCCGACGCGACGCGGGATTGGTAGACGTCTGTGACAGTGGCCATGCCCTCGCATAGCCAATGCGCGGGGCCTTGTGTAGAGGCGCCGTGCAGCTTGCGGGGGGACAGGGCGGCGTGGCAGGGTCGCTCGGTGGCGGTGACAGGCAGGGGGGACGCGGATGGAGGACGAGGAACGGCTGGCGGATGAGCTGCGCGAGGTGCTGCAGCACGTCAAGATGAACCGCCGCGACGGCCTGTCCTTTCTCAACCTCTCGAACCCCTGGTTCCTGGCAGAGCTGCCCGACTGGCTGGGTCGGCTGGACTGGATCACCTGGCTGGACCTGGAAGGCACGCGGATCACCGACCTGGCGCCGCTGGCCCGCCTGACCCGGATGGAGAAGCTGGACCTGCGGGGCACGCCGGTCACGGACCTGTCGCCGCTGTCGGGCATGACCCACCTGCGCAACCTGTTCCTGGAGGGAACGGAGGTCGTGGAGCTGTCGCCCCTGGCGGGCCTAGGGCGGTTGCAAGAGCTGTGGCTGGACGGCACCGCCGTCACCGACCTGTCACCCCTTGCGCGGTGCCGGGGGCTGCGCCAGCTGTCGATCCGGCGCACCGGGGTGACGGACCTGTCGCCGCTGAAGGGGCTGCCGGAGCTGGCGGTGCTGGATCTCACCGGATCGCAGGTGCAGGATCTGCGCCCGGTCCTGGGCCTGCCGGCGCTCTGCGAAGGCGAGGGCGAGGTGGGCATTTCCTTCGAGGAGACGCCTGCCGCCCTGCGTGACCGGGCACTGGCACGGATCGCGGAGACCGAGGACCCGGAGGTGCGGGCCAGCGATCTTGTCGATCACCTGACCGGCGGCGCGCGGCTGACCGGCTGGCGCGGCGACGCATAAGGAATTCTGAACCGAACCATCACGCATTCGAGTTTGACGCCGGGCGTCGAACGGGCGACTTCTCGGCGCCCGTGTTCCGGAGTTTTTATCATGTCGTCCCGTGCCCCGCTTTTCACCCCGGTCCTGATCGTCGGCTGCATCATCATCCTTGTCAGCTTTGCCGTCCGGGCCAGTTTCGGGGTCTTCCAGATCCCCATCGCCGAGGAGTTCGGCTGGGCGCGGGCCGAGTTCAGCCTGGCCATCGCGATCCAGAACCTGGCCTGGGGCATCGGCCAGCCGCTGTTCGGCGCCTTTGCCGAGCGGCTGGGCGACCGGGTGGCCATCATCCTGGGCGCGGTGATGTACGCCATCGGGCTGGTGCTGTCGGGCCTGTCGAGTGACCCGTTTTCGCTGCAGGCGCTGGAGGTGCTGGTGGGCTTCGGTATCGCGGGCACCGGCTTCGGTGTGATCCTGGCGGTGGTGGGCCGGGCGTCCAGCGCCGAGAACCGGTCGATGTCGCTGGCGATTGCCACGGCGGCGGGCAGCGCCGGGCAGGTGGTTGGCGCGCCGGTGGCCGAGGCGCTGCTGTCGCTGATGGCCTGGCAGATGGTGTTTTTCGTCTTTGCCGGCGCGATCCTGGCGGTGCTGCTGACCCTGCCCCTGATGCGGGCGCCGGCGGCCTCGAAAACCGAGATCGAGGAAAGCATGGGCGTGATTCTGCGCCGGGCGTTCCGCGATCCCTCTTTCTCGCTGATCTTCATCGGGTTCTTTTCCTGCGGCTACCAGCTGGCCTTCATCACGGCGCATTTCCCGGCGCTGGTGACGGAGATGTGCGGGCCGATCGCCGTGGGCGGCACGCTGCATTCGCTGGGGGTGACGACGACCTCTGCGCTGGGGGCAGCCTCGATCGCACTGATCGGGCTGTTCAACATCGCCGGGACGCTGACGGCGGGCTGGCTGGGCAATCTCTTTCCGCGCAAGTACCTGCTGGCGCTGATCTATACCGCGCGCACGGTGGTCGCCGCGGCCTTTATCCTGATGCCGATCACCCCGGGCAGCGTTCTGGTCTTTTCGGCGGTGATGGGCTCGCTCTGGCTGGCGACGGTGCCGCTGACCTCTGGCCTGGTCGCGCATCTTTACGGGCTGCGCTACATGGGCACGCTGTATGGCGTCGTCTTCTTCAGCCACCAGGTCGGCGGGTTCCTGGGGGTCTGGCTGGGCGGGCGGCTGTATGACGCGACCGGGGATTACACGATGGTCTGGTGGATCGGCGTGGGCGTAGGAGCGTTGAGCGCGCTGGTGCACCTGCCGATCCGGGAAAACCGGGCGTTGCCAGTGCCTGTGACGGCCTGAGGACAAGGGGGGCGCTGCCCCCCGGCTCTGCGAGCCTCCCCCGGAGGTATTTTTGGCCCAAAGAAACGCCGGGTGGTCAGAGGTCGAGCGCGCGGGCGAGTTGATCCGTGTGGGTATAGGTGAGGCCGTGGCCGGCGCCGTCGATGACCTCTTGCCGGGCGGTGCGGTTCCACTGGGTCAGCGTTGCCAGGGCACTGAGCGGGATCACCTTGTCCTCGCGGCCCCAGACCGCCGTGACGGGGATTCCGGCCCCGGCGATTTTCCGGTGTTCCTCTTGCAGGGGCGCGCGCAGAACGCCGCGCAGCGAGGACAACACCGAACGCAGTAAACCGCGCCGGTCGAGCTGGGCCAGTTGCAGGTCCGCGATCCCCTGAACCGAAGAGGGCAGGGCGCGCTCTGCCTCGATGCCCGCGCGTAACTGGCGGGGATAGCCCATGTGGAAGAGCCAGTCGCCCAGGAGAGGCACGCCGGTGTTGAAGCGGGCGATCGGCCCGAGATCGTGGCCCATGCCGGCGGGCGCCACGAGGGCCAACCGGTGCACGCGGTCCGGATGCGCGGCGGCAAAGCAGGTGACGATGGCGCCGCCCATCGAGTAGCCCACAAGGGTCACGGGGGTGTCGATCCCCTCATGCTCCAGCAGGTCGGACAGTTGCCGGGTGAAGAAGGCGCCGGTCTGGCGGCCGCGCGGCGCGTCGGAAAAGCCGCGCCCGTAGAGATCGTAGCTGAGTACCCGTGCGCCTGCGGCGGTCAGGTGCGGGATCAACCCGCGCCAGACGAAGGAAGGGGTGGTCAACCCGTGGACGCAGACGACGACCGGGGCGTCCTCGGGGCCGGACCACTGGTAGTGGGTGCGCCCCTGAGACAGTACGGCGAATTGCCCGGGGGCGCTGATCTGCAGGTCGGGGGTCCTTTGGCGGCGGGTTTCGCGCCAGGCGGGCAGAGCGGCGGCGCCGAGCGCGGCAAGCGCCAGCGCGCCGCCGAGCAGGGTCATGCCGCTTGCCAGGCGTCGAGGATGTAGCGCGCGCACATCAGGTCGAGATGGGCGCCGCCACCGTTCTTGAACAGGGTGATCTCTTCGTCGCTACGGCGGTGGAAGAGTTCCGGCGCATAGTAATCGGCGACGATGTCATGGCCGGTGATCAGCCCGTTGGTGAAGGGGATCTTGAGCTCTCCGATATGGGCCAGCGTGGTGTCGTAGCTGTCGACAAAGAGCCGCGCGCGCTTGATGGCGGTGTCGTCGGCCTCGCGCATGTCGGGGCGGTAGGCGCCGATCAGGTCGATGTGCTGGCCGGGGCGGAACCAGTCGCCTTTCAGCAGGGGGTTGGTGCTCATGGTGGCGGAGGTGACGATGTCGGCAGCGCCCACCGCCTGTTCGAGATCCTCGGCCCAGGCGATGCCGCGCTCTTCGGCGAAGGCGCGGGCCTTGTCGGGGGTGCGGTTCCAGACGGTGAATTCGGCCTCGGGGAAACCGGCGGAATAGGCCTGGTGAAGCGATGCGCCCACGGTGCCCGCACCGACGATCAGGATCTTGCGGCTGTCGGGGCGGGCCAGTTTCAGCGCCGCGCAGAGACTGTCGCCTGCGGTCTTCCACTTGGTGACAAGGTGGAAATCCACCACCGCGCTCAGGCTGCCGTCACCGTCGTCGAATAGGTTCACCGCGCCGCCGATCATCGGCTTGCCCTTACCGGGGTTGCCGGGAAAGACCGTGGCCGCCTTGACCGCGATGCCCAGCCCGTCGATCCAGGCCGAGCGATTCAGCAGCGTGTCCTTGCCGCGGTAGAGAAAGACATCCTCGATTTCCGCCTTGGGGCGCTGGTGGCCCGCGTCGAAAGCCCGCGCGAGGCCCAGCCAGTCGAGGTTTTTCTCGCCGTCTTCGAAGGGGATGATGGTGGTCATTGCGCCTCGCTTTCAGTCAGCAGGCCCTCGGCGACGAGCCTTTGCGCCCAGCCGTCGGGTCCGGTGAAATGATGGGTGTGCCAGCCGCGCGCGGCGGCGGCGGCGATGTTGTCGGCGCGGTCGTCGGTAAAGAGCAGCGCCTGACCGGGCAGGCCAAGTTGCGTTTCGACCTGTTGGTAGATCTCGGGCTCGGGCTTGATGACGCCCATGTGGCCGCTGACGAAAGCCTGATCGAATTCGTTCAGGAAGTCATAGGCCGGAGTGGCGATTTCCCATGTGCCGATGCCGAAATTGGTCAGCGCGTGGACCGGCGTGCCTTTGGCCCGCAGCGCCCGCATCACGCGGACGGAACGGGGAATGGCGGGTTTCGCCATTTCCAGCCAGTCGTCGTGCCAGAGGCGGATTTCCTCGCCCCATTCCGGGGTTTTCTCTGCCCAGTCGTAGACCGTGCCGCGAAAATCGCCGCCGCGGTCGATCACGTCGTTCATGCCGTGAAGGTCCAGTTGGGCGAACATGGCGCGGCGCCGGTCCTCGCCGATCCGTGCGTCGTAGTAACGTTCGGGCTGCCATTCGATCAGCACGTTGCCGATGTCGAAGATCACCGCCTTGATGGTCATGTCCTTGTTTTCCCTGCCTGCCGGACGGCCCGTTCCAATGCGTCGAGGAAACGGCTGCGGTCGGCCTTTGTAAACCCCTTGCCCGAGCCCTGCCGAAAGGGATCGGCGGCGCGCAGATCGCTCATCAGGTCGCGCATGGCCAGTTGCGCGCCGATGTTGGCCTGCGTCAGCGCAGAGCCGTCCGGGCGCAGCACCTGCGCGCCGGCCTCGACGCATTTGGCGGCCAGGGGGATGTCATTGGTGATGACCACGTCGCCGGGGCCGGCGCGGTCGGCGATCCACTTGTCGGCCTCGTCGGGGCCGTCGGGGACGATCTGCAGGCTGACCAGCGGGTTGCGCGAGGGGCGCAGCCCGCCGTTGGCGACCAGCACCATCGCCAGCCTGTGCCGGGTGGCGACGGTTTCGGCCTCTGCCTTGACCGGGCAGGCGTCGGCGTCGACGTAAAGCGTCATCGCACGGCCCCGCCCGGAAGGAGGTCCCGGCGCAGGGCCGGGACGGGGTCACGCATGGAGCGCCTCGGAGTGGAAGGCAACGTGGTCTTCCATGAAGGTCGAGACGAAGAAATAGCTGTGGTCATAGCCTTTCTGCATCCGGAAGACGCCATCCTGGCGGCGGGCGGCCATCGCTTCGGCCAGGCATTCGGGTTTGAGCAGATCGAGGAACTGGTCATCGCCGCCCTGGTCGATCAGCACCGGCCCGTCAAAGCCCTTGTCCCGCATCAGCAGGGTGGAATCATGGGCCGCCCAGGTCGACTCATTCGCGCCCAGGTAGGCGCCCAGCTGCTTGCGGCCCCAGTCGCTGGCGGAGGGGTGGGTGATCGGCGCAAAAGCCGAGACGCTGGCGAAACGGCCCGGCAGGCCCATCGCCAGGGTCAGCGCGCCATGCCCGCCCATCGAGTGCCCGGTGATCGCCTGCCGGCTCATGTCGAGCGCGAAATTTTCGCCCACCAGCGCAGGCAGTTCCTCTGCCACGTAGTCCCACATGTTGAAATGCGGCGCCCAGGGGGCCTCTGTCGCGTTGACGTAGAAACCGGCGCCCTTGCCCAGATCGTAGGCCTCGTCGTCGGCCACATCGTCGCCGCGCGGCGAGGTGTCGGGAAAGATCAGCGCCAGCCCGTGTTCGGCGGCCCAGCCCTGTGCGCCCGCCTTGACCATCGCGTTTTCATGCGTGCAGGTCAGCCCGGAGAGATACCAGAGCACGGGCACCGGCACATGCGCCGCCTCTTCGGGCAGGAACAGGCCAAAGGTCATGTCGCATTTGCAGGCGTCGGAGGCATGCGTGTAAACGCCCTGGGTTCCGCCAAAGCATTTGTTTTCGGATACGGTCTTCATCGTGTCTCCCAGCGCGCCCGCCGGGGGCGCTTGTCATGTTCCGTAGCGTGCCATGAAGGTTTCGACGGCACCATCCACGACTCGTGCGATGTCGTCATCGCTGAAACTGGACTGAATGCCAAATATGATCTTGGGCCAGAGGTCCGCCTTGCAGAGTTCCGCGAACTGGTCCGAGGCCAGCGTCATGTCGTCGATCTGCAACTCGCCGCGTTCGCAGGCGGCGGTGAGATAGTCGGTCATCACGCGGCGCATGATCATCGGCCCGCTCTGGTAGAACTGGCGGCCAAGCTCGGGGAAGCGGTCGGATTCGGCGACGCAGATCCGGAAGATCCGCTGCCCCATCTCGGAATAGAGAAAGCCAAGGAACTTGCGCCCGGCGCGGGCGAGGACCTCACGCGGGGGGCGGGTGAGGTCCATCGTCAGCAGGGCCTGGTCGGCCTGGTTGCGGCACTGGGCGCTGGCCACCTCGATGAAGAGCAGGCGCTTGTCGGGGAAATAGCTGTAGAGCGTCGCCTTGGAGACGCCCGCCTCGCGCGCGATGTCGTCGACGCTGGCGCCTTCGAAGCCGTCACGCAAAAAGATCTCGCGCGCGCCATCGACCACCTGGTCGAACTTGCGCCCTTTCCGGACCGCCGATTGTGTGTTCATTGCGCCCCTCTCTTTCGCAGGGTTGATTATAGACTGCTCGGTTCAGTTTGGGCAAGGAATGCGCGGCGTCACTTGCAGACCTGCGGCCCCGCGCAACCCTGCGAGGACATGTCGGGATGCGGCTGTGGCGCGGGGAAGGTGAGGTCGGGCAGGAAGACCGGGCCGACGTCGGCCAGTGCGGGACCGGTGACAAGGGCAGCAGCGGCGGCGAGGGCAAGGAGGATGCGTTTCATGACTGGCTCCATCTTGGAAATCGAACCGAACGGTTCAGTTGAATAAACTATACGGTTCAGTTTGATTTGCAAGAGGCAGGCAACGAATGCGGCAGATTGGCCAACCGCGGGACTTGGCGCTTGCGCTTGGGCAAATGCTGACTACTGTTTAGAATAATTCTAAAACGAGGCCCAACATGCTTTACATGGGAAACCGCCGCCGCTTTCGTGACCTCTCGGAACAGGAAGTGCTGGCACTTGCGATCTCCTCGGAAGAGGATGACGCACGCATCTATCGCAGCTTTGCCGAACGCCTGCGGGCGGACTACCCGGACACCGCGGCGGTCTTTGACGGTATGGCCCAGGAAGAGGACGGCCATCGCCGCGCCCTGATCGACCTGCACAGCGCCCGGTTCGGAGAGGTGATCCCGCTGATCCGCCGCGAACATGTGGCGGGGTACTATGCCCGCCGCCCCGTCTGGCTGACCGAAAACCTGTCGCTGGAACGGATCCGCGACGAGGCCGCCAGCATGGAGCGCCAGGCGGAGCGGTTCTATCACATGGCGGCGCAGAACGCGCAGGACGCGGATACCCGCAAGCTGCTGGGTGACCTGGCCGCGATGGAGGCGAAACACGAGGACCGGGCGCACGAACTGGAAGCCGAGCACCTGGGCGGAGAGGCCCGGGACGAGGAAGACGACCGCGCCAAGCGGCAGTTCGTCCTGACCTGGGTGCAGCCGGGGCTGGCGGGGCTGATGGATGGGTCGGTCTCGACCCTTGCGCCGATCTTTGCCACCGCCTTTGCCACCCACGATCCCTGGACGACTTTCCTGGTCGGGCTGGCCGCCTCTGTTGGCGCGGGGATCTCGATGGGCTTTACCGAAGCTGCTTCGGACGATGGCGAGTTGTCGGGGCGCGGGTCGCCGACGAAACGCGGCATCGCCTCTGGCGTGATGACCACGGTGGGCGGGCTGGGCCATGCGCTGCCCTACCTGATCCCGCATTTCTGGACCGCGACGACCATCGCCCTGATCGTCGTTTTCATCGAGCTTTGGGCGATTGCCTGGATCCAGAACAAGTTCATGGAAACGCCGTTCCTGCGCGCCACCTTCCAGGTTGTCCTGGGCGGGGCGCTGGTCTTTGCCGCCGGGGCCTTGATCGGCTCGGGGTGACAGCCGGTTTGGGACGGTGGGCGCCGCTCTTTCAGCCAGCTGAAATTCGCCCCGCCCGCCGTCCCACCGGACGCCTGCCGCCGGAGGCCCCGCTGGTATACCAAGCGGCGCTTGACGCTTGTGCCGCTTTCGGGGCTTGGTTATTCCAAGAAAAACCCACTCCACGGGAGGAGCCAAGCCCATGCTCAAGCGTCCATTCGACAAGACCAAACTGCCCAGCCGCCATGTCACCGAAGGCCCGGCGCGCGCACCGCATCGGTCGTTCCTGTACGCGATGGGGCTGACCGAGGAAGAGATTCACCAGCCGCTGGTCGGCGTGGCCACCTGCTGGAACGAGGCCGCGCCCTGCAACATCGCGCTGAACCGGCAGGCGCAGGCGGTCAAGCTGGGCGTCAAGGAAGCCAGCGGCACCCCGCGCGAGTTCACCACCATCACCGTGACCGACGGCATCGCGATGGGCCACGAGGGCATGCGTGCCTCGCTGGCGTCGCGCGAGGCCATTGCCGACACGGTGGAACTGACCATGCGCGGCCATTGTTACGATGCCATCGTGGGCCTGGCGGGCTGTGACAAGTCGCTGCCGGGGATGATGATGGCGATGGTGCGCCTGAACGTGCCCTCCGTCTTCATCTACGGTGGCTCGATCATGCCGGGCCGGTACAAGGGCAAGGACATCACCGTCCAGGATGTTTTCGAGGCGGTGGGCAAGCACCAGGCCGGTGCCAACAGCGACGAGGAGCTGCGCGCCATCGAGAAGGCGGCCTGCCCCTCAGCCGGCGCCTGCGGCGGCCAGTTCACCGCCAACACGATGGCCTGCGTCTCCGAGGCGATCGGCCTGGCGCTGATGAATTCCTCGGGCGCGCCGGCGCCGTATGAAAGCCGCGACGCCTATGGCACCGCGTCGGGCATTGCCGCGATGCACCTGCTAGAACAGAACATCCGCGCGCGCGACATCGTCACGCGGAAATCGCTGGAGAACGCGGCGCGTGTCGTCGCCTGTACCGGCGGATCGACGAACGCCGGGCTGCACCTGCCCGCCATCGCGCATGAGGCGGGGCTGGAATTCTACCTCGACGATGTCTGCGAGATCTTCCGCGACACGCCCTATTTCGTCGACCTCAAGCCGGGCGGCAACTACGTCGCCAAGGACCTGTACGAGGCGGGGGGTGTCCCGGTGGTGATGAAGGAGCTGCGCAAGGCGGGCCTGATCCACGAGGACTGCATGACCGCCAGCGGCCGCGCCATCGGCGAAGAACTGGACCTGATCGAGCGCGAGGCCGACGGCAAGGTGATCTATCCCATCGAGACGCCGATCACCCAGACCGGCGGTGTCGTGGGCCTGAAGGGCAACCTTGCCCCGCAGGGCGCCATCGTGAAGGTCGCGGGCATCGCGGCCGAAGACCAGGTCTTTACCGGGCCGGCGCGGGTGTTCGAATGCGAAGAGGACGCCTTTGAGGCGGTCAAGATACGCGGCTACAAGGAAGGCGAGGTCATCGTCATCCGCAACGAGGGTCCGGCGGGCGGCCCCGGCATGCGCGAGATGCTGGCCACCACGGCGGCACTGTCCGGTCAGGGCATGGGCAAGAAGGTGGCGCTGATCACCGATGGCCGGTTCTCGGGCGCGACGCGGGGGTTCTGCGTCGGTCACGTCGGCCCCGAGGCGGCGCATGGCGGACCGATCGCGCTGGTGCAGGACGGTGACGTCATCACCATCGACGCGGTGAACGGCGCTATCTCCGTCGACCTGACCGACGAGGAACTGGCCGCCCGCAAGGACGCCTGGTCCGGCCCCAGGGAGACGATCTACGCCTCCGGTTCGCTGTGGAAATACGCGCAACTGGTCGGCGAGACCTACAAGGGCGCGGTGACCCATCCCGGCGGCGCCGCCGAGAAACACGTCTACGCGGATCTCTGACCCGGTGGCGGCGCGCAGCCTCATGACGTGCGCCGCCGGCGCGCTGTTCCTGGCCGGTTGTCTAAACACCCTGCCGGGGTCGAACCCAGATGGCGCCGACGCCGAGGCGCTCGCGGGTCTTGCGGCCTTCTTTGCCGGAGGGGGCGGGCAACGGCGGGCACCGCTGGCCAAGGCCAGCCTTGCCGGGGGCGATGTGGTGGTTGCCGGGCCCGATGGCTATTGCCTCGACCCGGAGTCCAAGCGCGCGGGGCCGGAACGCGGGTTCGCGGTCATCGCCTCGTGCCATATCCTCAGCGGCGGACAGGCGGGGCGTCCGGTGGCGCCGGTGCTGGTCACCGTCACGGTGGGGCCGCGCGGCGATACCACGGACCTGCCCACGCCGCAGGCGCTGGCGCAGGCGGCGGGGGCCGAACTGCTGGATGGCGATACGCGGCGGGGCCGTGTCACGGCGCATCTTTCCAGCGGCGGCGACACGATGTTCGAGGGCAGCGACCCGCGCTATTGGCGGGCGGCCTTCCTGCAGGGCGGGCGCCTGGTCGGGCTTGCGCTTTACGCCCCGCGCGGCAGCGCGCTGGCGGGCGACCGGGGCGAGGCCATGCTTGGCCGGGTCAGGGACAATATTTCGCGTCTCAGCCCCAAGGAGGCCGGTGCCGCGCAGCCGAAACCGGCAAACGGCATGCTGGGGCGTTTATTCAATCGTTAGGATTTGCCAGAATAGTTTCCGATACGGAAACCATTCCCCGTGACCATCGCGCCCCGGCGTGACAGGTCAGGGGCGCAAGGGAACACGGGGGCGACAGTGCAGGACTGGTTGAGCCGGGCAGGCCATGCCGCCATGCTGCGGCGCTGGACACGGCTGGCGCGTGCCGCGGCCGGGATGGACCTGGCCGACTTGCGCCGCCAGAGGGCGCTGGCCCGGCGATTGCGGTCGCGTCTGGACGAGGTCCTGCATGTCGCGGATGCCCGGCTTGCGCTGCCGCAGGTCGGCAACCAGTCCTTTCCGCGTCCCAGGGACGCGGACTGGGCCTGGCGCCCCGAGATATGGAGCGGGCCGCTGCCGGTGCAGGGCATCGCCGAGGTCCAGAGCAAGACCCAGCTGGGACAAGAGGCGCGGCTGTTCCACGATTGCCCGCGATCCGAGATCACGCTGCGCCAGGTCCGCAACCGGCGCGCCGCCGATCTAGCGGCCTACGGGCTGCAACTGGATGTCTTCGGCTTTTCGGGGTCCTATCTGTCGCTGGCGGTTGAATTGCCAGAGGCGGCGGCGCAGGGTTTGTCGAAACAGCACCTGGTGCGGATCGAAACCATCGTCGAGATGGAACGCCCGCTGGAGATCTTTGCCCGTCTGAACGTCAAGCACGGGCCGAATACCGAACAGGTGGTCCGCGAACTGCCGCTGAACGCGGAGACCGTGCAGGTGGAATTCGACCTGGCCTATTCACGCCTGAACGAGAAACGGGTCGAGAAGATCTGGCTGGACCTGATCTTTGAAGGTCCACGGATGAACCAGGTCACCTTGCACGACCTGACCTTCAGCCGCCGTCGCAGGGCGGCGCTGTGACTGCCGGAGGGGCCAAGCCATGAGCGTGTTCACACTGACCAAGACCCGGTTCCGCGATGGCCTTTGGGAGGGGCTCTTGGTGCGGCAGCAGCAGGGCGCCGAACAGGTGCCCGAGATCGTGGCCAGCTTCGAGGACCGCCCGATCCGCGGCGTCACACTGACCGACACCGCCGAGCCGGGCCGCTGGGTCGTCGAGGTGCCCGTCCCGGTCGAGGCCCTGGGCGACGGGGTCAGCACCGTCCTGATCCGCGACGCGCGGGAGGAATGCGTGCTGGCCAGCTTTACCCTGGTCGCGGGTGAGGCGCTAGCAGAAGACATCCGCGCCGAAGTTTCGTTGTTGCGTGCGGAACTGGATCTTTTGAAACGCGCCTTCCGCAAACATTGCCGCGATACCGGTTGACCTGACGTTGGGTTCCAGGGGGCGATTGACCTTGGCTGCGCGCAGGTCCAGTGTTGCGCCATCCCCGAAGGAGCCCCCATGTCCCCGCTGCGTGGCATCGCGCTGAAGCTGACCTCTGTCGTCCTGTTCACCATCATGGCCTCGCTCATCAAGGCGAGCTCCGCCCATGTGCCGACAGGCGAGGCGGTGTTTTTCCGTTCGTTCTTTGCCATGCCGGTGATCGTGGCCTGGCTGGCCATGCGCGGCGATCTCAAGACCGGACTGAAGGCGAAAAAACCGGTTCTGCACGTCTGGCGCGGGCTGATCGGGGTGACGGCGATGGGCTGCGGCTTTGCCGCGCTGGGGTTGCTGCCCTTGCCCGAGGTGACGGCGCTGGGCTTTGCCGCGCCGATGCTGACGGTGCTGCTGGCCGCTCTGCTGCTGGGCGAGCGGTTGCGCCTGTTCAGGCTGTCGGCGGTCGTGCTGGGGCTGGTCGGGGTCTGCATCGTGCTCTGGCCCCGGCTGACGTTGGACAGCGTGGACGATGCGGCCATGCTGGGGGTGGCGCTGGTGCTGGCCTCGGCGGTGATGCGGGCGCTGGCGCAGATCCAGATCCGCCGCATGGTCGCGGTCGAGGAGACCTCTGCCATCGTCTTCTATTTCTCACTGACGGCGACGGGGTTTTCGCTGCTGACGCTGCCCTTTGGCTGGGTCGTGCCGGATGCCCATGTGCTGGCGATGCTGGTGGGGGCGGGGCTGATCGGCGGTGTGGCGCAGATCTTCATCACCTCGGCCTATCGTTTTGCCGGGGCAGCGGTGGTGGCGCCCTTCGACTATGCCTCGATCCTCTTCGCGATCCTCTTTGGCTATGTCTTCTTCGACGAGGTGCCCACGGCGATGGTGCTGGTCGGCTCGGCCATCGTGATCGCGGCGGGCGGGATCATCATCTGGCGCGAACGGCAGCTGGGCATCCAGCGTGGCAAGGCCCGCCCCAACATGACCCCGCAGGGGTGAGGCGCGGTCCGGGCGCAGCCCCGGCCCGAAGGGAGACGCGGTCCGGCAAGGCGCTACAGGTCGAAAGCCTCTGCCATCAGGTAGGCCGGCGCCATCAACAACCGGCGCCGACGACCAAGGGGAAAGCGCGGCGGCGGCGTGGCAAGCCAGTTCGGGGCGTCGGGGCGGTCGCCCAACACCTGATCCGCCGCCAGTCGCCCGGCATAGGATCCCATCGCGACCCCGTTGCCGTGAAACCCCAGCGCGGCGAACAGGCCGGGATGATCCGGCACCGGTCCGACGAAGGGCACGAGGTTGCGCATCAGGCAGACGAGGCCGGACCATTCATGCGTGATCTCCACATCCTTCCAGGCCGGGAAGATCCGCGCGAAATCCGCCCGTATGCGGCGCGACAGCCGTGCCTCGGCACCTGGCGTGGCGCGCAGACCGCCGCGCATCCCGAACAGGAACCGACCGTCGGGCATCTTGCGGAAGTAGTGCAGCAAGAGCCGCGTGTCATAGGCCATCTGGTCCGACCACCAGCCCGCCGCCTGCTGTTCCGCCGCACTCAGGGGGCGGGTGACGATGACATTGGATTGCAGCGGCAGGGTGCGGGCGCGCAGCCAGGGCGGCAGGGTCTCGTGGCTGTAACCATTGGTGGCCAGGATCACGTTTTGGGTGGTGACGGTGCCGCCATTGGTCGTCAGGCGCCAATGGTTGCCGACGCGCTCCATCCCGGTGACGGGACTGTGGGCGAACAGGCGCGCGCCCGTTGCCGTCGCTTCACTGGCCAGTGCCGCGTGATACTTGCGCGGGTTCAGGGCAAAGCCGATGGGCAGGGTCATGCCGCCATGCCACGGCCCGCCCAGGCCCCGGGCCGCGAGGTCGTCGGTGGTATGCACTTCTGGCGACACGCCATAGGTGGCGGCGGTCTCCTCGGCCTCCGCGCAGAGCGCGCGGTAGGCGCGGGGCTTGTGCGCCAGCAGGGTTTCGCCCTGTGAATGCCGGTCGACCTGCCAGCCGTGGCGGTCGATCAGTGCTTCGACATGGGAAACGGCGGCTTTCTCGGTCGCGGCCCAGTCCTGCGCCGCGCCTTGCCCGAACCGCCGGTTCAGCAGCGCAGCGGGGGCCTTGCTGCCACCGAGGCAGCAGAACCCGCCGTTGCGCCCGGAGGCCCCCCAACCGGGGTGCTCTGCCTCCAGCACGGCAAGCGACGTGCCGCGCGTGGCCAGGTGCAGGGCGGCGTTCAGACCTGCAAAACCGCCCCCGATCACGGCCACATCGACCGTCAGGTCGCCGTCAAGCCGCGGCCAGTCATCGGGCGTGACCGTGTCGGCCCAGTAACAGGCCCCTTGAGGCCCGTAGGCCGCCGGTTCGTAGAGCCGGCTCACGCGGTGCGCTGCGCGGCCTGTTCCTCGCGCCGGCGCTGGACCGCCGCGCGTTTCGACACCAGCGAGGCGGTGATGACACCCACGGTCACGATGCTGATAAGCAGGGTGGAGAGCGCGTTGATTTCCGGCGAGACCCCCAGCCGGACGGCGGAGAAGACCTTGATCGGCAGGGTCGTGGCACCCGGCCCGGTGGTGAAGCTGGCGATCACCAGATCGTCGAGCGACAGGGTAAAGGCCAGCAGCCAGCCCGAGATCACGGCGGGCGCGATGATCGGCAGGGTGATCAGGGTAAAGCTTTCGAAGGGCGAGGCGCCAAGATCCAGCGCCGCCTCTTCCAGCGCCTGGTCAAAGGTGCTGAGCCGTGACGAGACCACGACCGAGACGTAGCACATGGAAAAGGTCGTATGGGCCAGCACCACGGTTAGCACGCCCCGGTCCAGCCCGATTCCGATGAACAACAGCAAGAGCGACAGGCCGGTGATGACTTCCGGCATGACAAGCGGCGCGTAGATCATGCCGGAAAACAGCGTCCGCCCCGGAAAGCGGCCCGCGCGGATCATCACGTAGGCCGCCATCGTGCCCAGCACCGTGGCGATGGTCGAGGAAAAGAAGGCGACCTTGAGCGTGACCCAGGCGGCGTCGAGGAATTCCTCGTTCTGCAGCAGTTCGCCGTACCACTTGGTCGAGAAGCCGGCCCAGACCGTCACCAGCCGGCTTTCGTTGAAGGAATAGACCACCAGCAGGATCATCGGCAGGTAGAGAAAGGCAAAACCCAGGGTCAGCGAGGTGGCGTTGAACCAGCTGAAACGTCTCATCGTCCGGCCTCCCGCGCCTTTTCCTCGGACCGCTGGAACAGCACGATCGGGATGATCAGGATCAAGAGCAGCACCACGGCCACGGCGCTGGCCACCGGCCAGTCGCGGTTCGAGAAGAACTCTTCCCACAGCACCTTGCCGATCATCAGCGTATCCGACCCGCCCAAGAGCGAGGGGATCACGAATTCACCGATGGAGGGGATGAAGACCAGGAAACAGCCTGCCACGATGCCATTGCGCGACAGTGGGATCGTCACCAGCCAGAAGGCGGCGAGCCGGGACGAGCCCAGGTCCTCTGCCGCCTCCAGCAGGCTTTCGTCCATCTTTTCCAGCGCCGAGTAGATCGGCAGGATCATGAAGGGCAGGTAGGTGTAGACGATGCCGATGTAGACGGCGGTGTTGGTGTTCAGGATCGTCAGCGGTTCACCGATCAGGCCGATGCCCATCAGGAACTGGTTCAAGACACCCTCGGTCGACAGGATGCCGATCCAGGAATAGACCCGGATCAGGAAGCTGGTCCAGAACGGCAGGATCACCAGCATCAGCAGCGTCGGGCGCCATTCATGCGGCGCGCGGGCCATGCCGTAGGCAATCGGATAGCCCACCAGCAGGGTGCAGAGCGTGGCAACGGCGGCGATGCGGACAGAACTGAGATAGGCCTTCCAGTAGAGGTCGTCGGTGGTCAGGAAGGTGAAGTTCTCGAAGTCCAGCCCGGCAAAGAAGGCCCGTATCCCGGCCCAGCCTTCGTTCAGGTCCAGCTGCGGCGCGTAGGGCGGGCGGGCCAGCGCGATGTCCGAAAGAGAGATCTTCAGGACGATGATGAAGGGCACCAGGAAAAGGGCCAGCAGCCAGAGGTAGGGAACGGCGATCAGGACGGCGCGGCGCATCATTCGTCCTTCAGGACGACGCCGGCGGTGGCGGTGAAGCTCAGCCAGACCTCGTCTTCCCAGGTGATGTCACGGCGCGCGATGCGGCGTGTGTTGGCGGCCTGTGCCTTGACCATGACGCCGCCCTCGATCTCGACGTGATAGGTCGAGATATTGCCGAGGTAGGCGATGTCGATGACCTTGCCTTTCAGCGTGTTCGGAGCTTGTGGGCGGGTCTTGGCAATTCCCAGCTTTTCGGGGCGCAGCGCCAGGACGACCTTTTCGCCGTCAAGCGCGGGATCGCCGTTCGCCGCAATGATTGCTGCCTGCCCCTCGGACCAGTCGATTTCCAGACCGCCGGGCGGAATATCCTGTGGTTGAGGGGACGGGGCCGTTGTCTCGGGGGCGGCGGCCCTTGGCGCCTCGGGGGCTGTGGGCGGCGGCAGGCGGCGCGGCTCATCCTCGAGCCATTTGCCGAAGATTGGGCTGAGCAGCTTGTCATGCAAGGCCCGGCCAAGGGTGTTGGGCTGCGGTGCGGCGCGTTCGGGCGCGGGGGCGCTGGCCGTTTCCCTGGGCGCGGGCGCCGGTTTCGGCTCTGGTTCCGGCTTGGCCACCGTTTCGGGTGGGGTGTCCGTCGGCCGGGCCCGCGCCGTGCCGCGGATCAGGTTCACATCGCCGATGAAATCCGCGACATAGACCGAATTCGGCGCCTCGTAGATCACGTCGGGCGTCGCCACCTGGACAATGCGGCCCTCGTCCATCACCGCGACCCGGCTGGCCACGGTCATCGCCTCTTCCTGGTCATGGGTGACGATGATGAAGGTGGTGCCGGTCTTTTCCTGGATGTCCATCAGCTCGAACTGCGTTTCCTCGCGCAGTTTCTTGTCGAGCGCGCCCAGCGGTTCGTCGAGCAGCAGGAGCTTTGGCGCCTTGGCCAGGCTGCGGGCCAGGGCGACGCGCTGACGCTGACCGCCGGAAATCTGGTGCGGTTTGCGTTGCGCAAACCGGTCAAGCCGCGTCAACCGCAGCATTTCCTTCACCCGCGCGTGGATCTCGTCCTTGGGCTTTTTCTCGCGGCGCAGGCCAAAGGCAATGTTGTCGTAGACCGAGAGGTGCGGGAACAGGGCGTAGCTCTGGAACATCATGTTCACTGCCCGCTTGTTCGGAGGAACATGGCCGATATCGACGCCGTTCAGCAGGATCTGGCCTTCGGTGGGTTCCTCGAACCCGGCCAGCATGCGCATCAGGGTGGTCTTGCCGCAGCCCGACGGCCCGAGCAGGGCAAAGAATTCGCGTTCGTAGATGTTCTGGGTGAGGTCGTCGATGGCGGTGAAATCGCCGAAACGCTTGGTCACGCCCTTGAACTGGATGAGGGGTTTCGCCTCTGGATCATTCCAGGGGGCAAAGACGGATTCGGCCATGATAAGTCACCACGCAGAAGGCGGACCGCGCCCTTGGGACGCGGTCCGGATTTGGGCTCAGGTGCCCGATTTGATCTTGGTCCACAGGCGCGTCACGGTGCGTTGCACGCGCGGTGGGAAGGGCGTGGTGGTAAAGGTGTTGTCCAGCGCCGCGGCATCCGGGTAGATCGCCGGATCGCCGATCACGTCCTCGGCCAGGTATTCCTGCGCAGCCTTGTTGCCGTTGGCGTAGTAAACGTAGTTCGACGCCGCCGCCATGTTCTGCGCATCCATGATGAAGTTCAGGAAGGCATGGGCGCCCTCGGGGTTCGGCGCATCGACCGGAATCGCCATCTGGTCGAACCACATCTGCGCGCCCTCGTCCGGGGCATAGTAGCTGATGACCACGCCGTTGTCGGCCTCGGCCGCGCGGTCGCGCGCCTGCAGCACGTCACCGGACCAGCCCACGGCCACGCAGATGTCGCCGTTGGCCAGCGCGTTGATGTATTCCGAGCTGTGGAATTTCTGGATGTAGGGGCGGATCGGCATCAGCACCTCTTCGGCGCGGGCGATCACGTCCGGATCGTGGCTGTCCGGATCTTCGCCGATGTAGTTCAGCGCGGCAGGGATCATCTCTGCCGGGGCGTCCAGCATGTGGATGCCGCATTCCGCCAGCTTCTCCGCGTTCTCGGGCTTGAAGATCAGGTCCCAGGAGGTAACGGGCGCGTCGTCGCCCAGGATTTCCTTGACCTTGGCCTCGTTCACGCCGAGGCCGGTGGTGCCCCACATGTAGTTGATCGCGTATTCGTTGCCGGGGTCGTACTTGGCCGTCCGGTCCGCGATCACGTCCCACATGTTGTCGATGTTGGGCAGCTTGGACTTGTCCAGCTTCTGGAAGGCGCCGGCCATGATCTGGCGCTGCAGGAAGGTGCCGGTGGGCACCACCACGTCATAGCCCGAGCCGCCTGCCAGCATCTTGGTCTCCAGGACCTCGTTGCTGTCGAAGACGTCGTAGACCAGCTCATAGCCGGTGTCCTGCTCGAATTTCTCCAGCAGGCTTTCGTCGATGTAGTCAGACCAGTTGTAGACGCGCACCTCCTCGGCGGCAGCCATCCCGGCCGCCAGCGCAAGGGACGCCGTCATCGTCACAAGTGTCTTGGTCATGTTATTCTCCCGGTTGGTGGCGGGGGTCTTTCGCGCCCCGTCCCCAAATTTTGATCATAAGTTGCGCTGTCGTGCAACTTCGGCGATGTTTCCACGGCCTGCTGTCCTGCGCAAGGGATGGCGAAAACGGTGTGGCCCGGGGGGACGGCGATGGCGGAAAATGCGGCAGAGGCACGGACGCAAGCGGGGATGCCGGCCCATGAACAGGTGTACCGCAATCTGCGCGAGGCGGTGCTGTTCGGGACGCTGGCGCCGGGGGAGCCGGTGACGATCCAGGGGCTTGTGGAGCGGTTGGGGGCCGGGATGACGCCGGTGCGCGAGGCGATCCGGCGGTTGACGGCCGAGGGGGCGTTGCAGGCGCTGGGGAACCGGCGGATCGAGGTGCCGGTGCTGGGGGCGGCGGCCCTGGAAGAGCTGACCGAGGCGCGGCTGGCGCTGGAGCCTCGGCTGGCGGTCCGGGCAGCGGGCCGGGCCGGGCCGGAGGAGGTGGCGCGGCTGGTGGAGATCGACGCGCGGCTGGACCGGGCGATCCTGCGGGGCGACATAGAGGGCTACCTGCGCGAGAATCATGCCTTTCATTCCGTGTTGAATGACACCGCCCAGGCGCCCGTGATGAAGGCGCTGACAGAGTCGCTCTGGCTGCGGTTCGGACCGTCGCTGCGGGTGGTCTGTGGCCAGATGGGGACCCGTCACCTGCCGGATTGCCACAAGGACCTGGTGCGCGCGCTGGAGGTGCGGGACGGTGCCGCGGCGGCGCGGGCGATCGAGCAGGACGTGGCGCAGGGGATGGAGATGATCCTGCAAAGCCTCTGAGCGGGGCGCCGTTCGGACGCTCCTGCGCGATGCGCAGATCGCCCCGCCCGCCGTCCCGCAAGGCGCTGTCCGGGTGCTGGAAACTGAACCGGTCAGTCTGTACGTTTTGTACAAAACGTACGGCGATTTCAGCATTTTGTACAAACCGGCAGGGGATCGTTAACCTTGCCTGACCGGGGGCTGCGTCTGGCATGGAGGGTGGTCGCTGGTGACCTTTGCTGCGCAAAGGCACCCTTGCCACTGGCCGCGCAACACGGGGCTTGCGCAACCTGATTCGATTGACTTCCAGAAATTTGATCATATTCTGCGCCCGACCATTATCCGGAGGCCGCGCATGACCCTGCTTACCCCCAATTCGCCCACCGCCGAACTGCAGGCGCTGGACGCCGCGCATCACCTGCATCCCTTCACCCACGGGGCCGGGCTGGCCGAAAAGGGTGCGCGGGTCGTGACCCGGGCCGAGGGCTGCTGGCTGACCGACAGCGACGGCAACCGCATCCTGGACGGGATGGCGGGCCTGTGGTGCGTGAACATCGGCTACGGCCGCAGCGAACTGGCCGATGCAGCGCATCGGCAGATGCTGGAACTGCCCTTTTACAACACCTTCTTCCAGACCACCCATGTGCCGGCGCTGAACCTGGCGGCCAAGCTGGCGGAACTGGCGCCGGGCGACCTGAACCACGTCTTCTTTGCCTCTTCGGGGTCGGAGGCGAACGACACCAACCTGCGGCTGGTGCGGACCTACTGGCAGGAAAAGGGCCAGCCGGAACGCCAGGTGGTGATTTCCCGGTGGAATGCCTACCACGGGTCCTCCGTGGGCTCGGGCAGCCTGGGCGGCATGAAGGGAATGCACGCGCAGGGCGGAATGCCGATCCCGGGCATCCACCACATCGACCAGCCGAACTGGTGGAGCGAAGGCGGCTATGCCACGCCCGAGGCATTCGGCCTTGAACGCGCGCAGGCGCTGGAAACCGCGATCCTGGAAATCGGCCCCGAGAAGGTCGCCGCCTTCATCGCCGAACCGATCCAGGGCGCTGGTGGCGTCATCGTCCCGCCCGATACCTACTGGCCCGAGATCCAGCGCATCGCGAAGAAATACGGCATCCTGCTAATCGTGGACGAGGTGATCTGTGGCTTTGGCCGCACCGGCAACTGGTTCGGCAGCCAGACCTATGACATTCAGCCCGACATCATGACCGTCGCCAAGGGCCTGTCTTCGGGGTATCAACCGATCGGCGCCTCTATCGTCACGGACGACGTGGCCAAGGTGATCGAGAACACCGAGTTCAACCACGGTTACACCTATTCCGGCCACCCGGTCGCCTGTGCCGTGGCGCTGGAAAACCTGCGCATCCTCGAAGAAGAGGGCATCGTCGACCGCGTGCGGGACGAGACCGCGCCCTATCTGAAGGAGCGCTTCGAAAGCCTGGCGGATCACCCGCTGGTGGGTGAGGTCAAGATCGTCGGCATGATGGGCAGCCTTGCCCTGACCCCGGACAAGGTGACGCGTGCGCCCTTTGCCGAACCGGGCACCGCCGGGCTGATCTGCCGCGAACGCTGTTTCGCCAACAACCTGATCATGCGCCATGTCTATGACCGCATGGTGATCTCTCCGCCGCTGGTGATCTCGAAGGACGAGATCGACACGCTGGTCGAACGGGCGCGCAAGAGCCTGGACGAGGCGCTGGAGCAGCTCAAGGCCGAAGGGCACATGGGCGTCCCGGCCGAATAGGCCGGGGACTGCGGGGCCCGCGGGACGGTCGCACGAAATCCCTTGCGCGGCTTGGGTCCGTTGGCCGGTCTGCCAAGACGGCGCCGGAGTGCCCGCTCAGCCCTTGATCCAGACCTTTGCCGTCTCGAACTCGTCGGCGGTGAAGAAGCGGGTATCGGCGCCGCTGAGCGTGCGCAGCGCCCGTTCCCCCAGCCGTTGCCAGGCGGCGTTGCCGACTATCGCCGCGCGGTCGATCAGGCGGTAATGGTCGCGCACCACCTTGAGGTGTTCGAACAGCGCGCCAAGGCCCTGCCATCCGTCGAAATCGCGCGCGTCGATCAACAGGCGAAAGCGGTCGTTGGCGCGGATGAAGGCATCCAGATCGCCGGATTCGGCGGCGTAGATTGCGCTGTCGAGCTGGCCGCGCAGCTGGATGTGCAGGACGCCGTCGCCGAGGTCGACCTGGTGAATGGCGCCCAGGGATTCGGACATCCAGCGCCGGGCGTCCTCGGCCTGTTCCAACGGAAAGACCCGGACCGGGCAGGGCATCAGCACCGACAGGCCGGTGACGGCGCGGCGAATCCAGGGTTTGTCCGTCACCACGGCCAGCCGGTCGAAGCCGCGCCAGTGGCGCAGGCCCATGCGCGCATCGTCGAACAGGGCGCCAAGGGTGAAATCCCGGAAATCCGGGCCGAAGATCACCAGGACGCGAATCCTTTCGTGTTCCTCGATGGCGGCCTCGAGCGCGGGGACAAGCGTCTGTGCATAGTCCGTGTCGCTCACGACGCCGGACACATGCACCTCGTAGAGACCGGGGTGGCCGGTGGTCTGAACCTCGATCATGGCATCCTCCGTAGATCGCGTGACACCAGTCTAGGGGGGTGCGTGACCGGCGCCTTGACGCAGGTCACGCGGGGGCCGGTCAGGCGGAAACGCGCTGCGGCGCGCCGGTGGCCATGTTGGTGCCGACATAGGGCTGTTTCGCGGCCTTCCAGGCGGCAAATCCACCTTCCATGTGCGCGATGCTCTTTATGCCGGCGTCGAGGGCCGCGCGCGAGACGCGTTCCGACCGCACGCCAGAGCCGCAGTGAAAGACGATGCGCTTGTCCGACTGGCCGGGCAGGGCGTCGGGCTTGAAGAAGGCCATCGGCATCAGCAACGCGCCTTCGATATGTTCGAACATGTATTCCTGGGGGGTGCGGACGTCGATCACCACGATCGACTTGTCGGCGATGCCCTTGGCGACCTCTTCGACGGTCCATGTCTCGAAGCTGGCGTCGCCCACGGTTTCGGTCTTCATTTCCTGTCTCCTCGGCGTCTGGCTGGATTTCGATCCGCTTTGCCGGGCGCGCTGTGCGCCGGCCTCGACATTCAGATAGTCGAATATCAGCGCGTTGCAACAGGAGGGGCTGTGGGGAAGGGGCCGCAAAGCGGCGGTCTGGAGGGCGGGCGCATGTGCCGCCGTCCGGTGGATCCGGGCGTGCCGGATCGGTCTGGCCCCGGCCCGCCGCCGGGGCGTCAGCGGTCAGCCGGCCTTCTTGATCGCCGATACCGGGCGGAAGAAGGTCTTGGCGAAAGTCTCGCCATAGAGGGCGGAAATGGTTTCGAAGGTGATCAGGGGAACTGGCACAACTGCCTCCTTTGGTTTGTGTATCGTATTTATTAAAGCAATTATCTTTCACGAGCAAGGCGCTAACACGATCAATTATTACCCGACTAATGTCGTATTTCGTGAGCAGGTTTTCGCGGTACCATGCGCGCGGTCCCCATTTCAGAATCGCGGATGACCTGCTAAGTCTTGTGGGATGAATACGCAGGACCGCAATATCCGCCCGCTCATCCGTCAGCTGGACGAGGCCGCCATCAACCGCATCGCTGCTGGCGAAGTGGTCGAACGGCCTGCTTCGGCGGTCAAGGAACTGGTCGAGAACGCCGTCGACGCCGGGGCGCGCAGGGTGCGCATCGACATCGCGGACGGCGGCAAGACCCTGATCCGGGTGAGCGACGACGGCTGCGGCATGACCCCCGAGGACCTGCCGCTGGCCCTGTCGCGTCATGCGACGTCAAAGATCGACGGCAGCGACCTGCTGAACATCCATTCCTTCGGCTTCCGCGGTGAGGCGCTGCCCTCGCTTGGGGCGGTGGGCCGGCTCACGGTGCAGAGCCGCACGCAGGGCGCCGAGGGGGCCGAGATCACCGTGGCCGGCGGCGTGGCGGGGGCGGTGAAACCCTGTGCGCTGAACGCCGGGACGGTGGTGTCCTTGCGCGACCTCTTTTATGCCACGCCCGCGCGGTTGAAATTCCTGCGCTCGGACCGGGCCGAGGTCATGGCCATTTCCGACACGGTGAAACGGCTGGCGATGGCGGAACCCTCGGTGGGATTTACCCTGCGCGACGTGAGCGGCGGGCAGGAGCGGGTGACATTCCGGGTCGACCCGGAAACCGGCGACCTCTTCGATGCGCTGCGCGGGCGATTGGGCCGCATCATGGGGCAGGAGTTCATCGAGAACGCCCTGCCCATCGATGCCGACCGCGAAGAGGTGCGGCTGACCGGCTACGCGGCGCTGCCCACCTATTCGCGCGGCTCTGCCGTGGCGCAGTTCCTGTTCGTCAACGGCCGCCCGGTGCGGGACAAGATGCTGATCGGCGCCCTGCGCGGCGCCTACCAGGACTTCCTGTCGCGGGACCGGCACCCGGCGGTGGCGCTGTTCGTGGACTGCGATCCACACCGTGTCGACGTGAACGTGCACCCGGCCAAATCCGAGGTGCGGTTCCGCGAGCCGGGCGTGGTGCGCGGGCTGATCGTCTCTGGCCTGCGGCACGCGCTGGCCGAGGCGGGGCACCGGGCCTCGACCACGGTGGCGGGGGCGACACTGGGCGCGATGCGGCCCGAACCTTCGGGGCCGCGCGTCTACCAGATGGATCGGCCCTCGATGGGCGCGCGCCAGTCGAGCTACGCCGCCCAGGCGCCGGGGTTTGCGGATTTCAATGGCGGCTATTCGGGGCGGGTGGTGGAGCCTGTTCCGCTGTCCCGGGAGGTCCCGGATCAGGTCCGGGACGGGGGTGCGGACCACCGCCCCGCTCATGGCCCGAATGACGGCGAGGTCCCGGGGCAGGCCCGGGACGGGGTCTCGCTGCCCCTGGGGGCGGCGCGGGGACAGGTGCATGAGAATTACATCATCGCCCAGACCGAGGACGGCGTGGTGATCGTCGACCAGCACGCGGCGCATGAGCGGCTGGTCTATGAAAAGCTGAAACGGCAGATGGCGGAAAAGGGTGTGCCCGCGCAGGGATTGCTGATCCCCGAGGTCGTCGACCTGTCGCCGGACGATGCCGCCCGGCTGCTGGCGCGGGCGGAGGACCTGGAGCGCATGGGCCTGCGGATCGAACCCTTTGGCGCCGGGGCGATTGCCGTGCGCGAAACGCCCGCGATCCTGGGCGAGGTCAACGCCGAGGCGCTGGTGCGCGACATCCTTGACGAACTGTCGGACACCGGCGACAGCGGGTTGTTGCAGGAGCGGATCGAGGCGATCCTGTCGCGCATGGCCTGTCACGGCTCTGTCCGCTCGGGCCGGGTGATGCGGGCCGAAGAGATGAACGCGCTGTTGCGCGAGATGGAGGCGACGCCGCATTCCGGCCAGTGCAACCACGGGCGGCCCACCTACGTCGAGTTGAAACTGTCGGATATCGAGCGGCTGTTCGGGCGCACATGATCGAGATCGGCGGCGTCGCGTACAGTCTTGATGATCCTGTGGTGCTGGTGGTGCTGGGCGGCGGCGGTGTTGTCCTGCTGATGCTGTTGCTGCTTGTGCTGGCAGTGCGGGCGGCGGGACGTGCGGCACGGGCCAGCGCGCCGGTGCTGCAGCACGTCAGCCACCTGTCGCACCGGGTGCAGGGCCTGTCCGAAGGGCAGGAACGGCTGGCCGGGGGGCTGCACCATGTTACAGAGGCGCAGGCCAGCAGCCAAACCGCGATGCTGGAGCTGATGGAGCGGCGGCTGGCCGAGGTGCAGGAGCGCATGGGGGAATCGCTGCACGGCTCTGCCCGGCGCACGGCGCGGTCCCTGGGCGAATTGCAGGAACGCTTGCAGGCCATCGACAAGGCGCAGGCCAATATCACCAAGCTGTCGGGTGACGTGCTGTCCTTGCAGGACATTCTATCGAACAAGCAGACGCGCGGTGCCTTTGGCGAGATCCAGCTGCGCGAGATCGTGGGCAAGGCGCTGCCCGCCGATTCCTTTACCCTGCAGGCCACGCTGTCGAACGGGCGGCGGGCCGATTGCCTGATCCACATGCCACAGCCGCCGGGACCGATCGTGGTCGACGCCAAGTTCCCGCTGGAAGGCTACGAGGCCTTGATGCAGGCCGAGGGCAAAGAGATGCAGGCGCGCGCGGCGCAGGCCTTTCGCCTGTCGGTGCGCAAGCACATCCGGGACATTGCCGCGCGCTATATTATCGAGGGGGAGACTGCCGAGGGCGCGCTGATGTTCCTGCCCTCCGAGGCGGTCTATGCGGAACTGCACGCACGCTTTCCCGAGGTGGTGCGCGAGGGGTTCGAGGCGCGGGTCTGGATCGTCTCGCCCACCACCTGCATGGCGACCCTGAACACGCTGCGCGCGGTGCTGAAGGACGCGCGGATGAAGGAACAGGCGGGGGCGATCCGGCGCGAGCTGGCGTTGCTTTATGGCGATGTCGAGCGTCTGACGGGACGGGTGGCGAACCTGGACCGGCATTTCGGTCAGGCGGCGCGGGACATCGAGGAAATCAAGATCAGCGCCGACAAGGCGGGCAGGCGGGCACACCGGCTGGACCAGTTCGATTTCGAAGAGGTCGAGGCGCCGAAAATCCCGGTCCTGCGGCTGGGCGATCCGGCGGAATAGGCGCTTTTGCGCTGTGGGCGCGGTTCTGCCCGAACGGTGCCCAATTCCTGCCCTTTCCACCGCCTAGACCGGCGGCATGAGCGACAAGAACACGATCGATTTCCGCAGTACGGACCATTGGCATCGAAAGAAGCGGCGGCAGTGGCTGTTCCTGGCGGTGCTTGCGGGGATCACGGCGCTGGCATGGGGGCTTGTCCTGACGCGCGAGGCGCCCGGCCCGACGGGGCAGACGGCCGCTGTGGTGCGGGCGCAGCGCTAGGGCGCGAGGGCGCCGTACATATCTTCTCAGTTGAATGTCGTCAGACCGGTTGAACCGAATGCGGTTCAGCGCGTTATACTCAAAGAGAATCGCGGGGTTGCGCAGGAATCCGGACGTGGTCGACAGAACCGCGCCGGTATCCCGCCCGCGTGGCACCGCCCCGAACCCGGGGCGGGAGGAGGTGTCGGATGCGCGAGGGAGGTTGTTTAGCATTAAACAAAGTGTCATGCGCTGGGTGCATGGATGTTATGCAGCTACGCGCCTGCCGCGAGGGCACGTGGACTGATACACCCTGCTCAACCGTCGGGAGGATTGGGAGAGACGGGGCGGACGCCGGTTGCACCCCAATATCAAACCTGATTGTTCAAGATTAAATCAATCGCGCCGCGCCGGGCGCAGCAAAGGGAAGAGGGCATATGAAAGATACCCCCCAGGACGTCGATCCCGTCGAGAGCCAGGAATGGCAAGACGCGATCGAGGACGTGATCGAGCGTGACGGGGCAGACCGCGCGCATTTCCTGCTCGACAAGGCGGTACAAAGCGCCCGGGCCGCAGGGGCGCGTCTGCCCTTCTCGGCCACCACGCCCTACCAGAACACCATCTCGCCGGATGACGAGGTCGACGTGCCCGGCGATACCGAGATGGAATGGCGCATCCGCACCATCAACCGCTGGAACGCGATGGCGACAGTGGTCAAGCGCAACAAGGAATCGAGCGAATACGGCGGGCATATCGCCTCCTTTGCCTCTTCCGCAGCACTGTACGACATCGGTCTGAACCACTTCTGGCGCTCGAAGTCCGCGATCCACGGCGGCGACCTGGTGTTCTTCCAGGGCCACGTCATCCCGGGCATCTACGCGCGCTCCTTCATGGAGGGGCGGATCAGCGAGGAAGAGCTGAAGAACTTCCGCTCCGAGGTGAACGGCGGCGGGCTGTCGTCCTATCCGCACCCTTGGCTGATGCCGGACTACTGGCAGTTCCCGACCGTCAGCATGGGCCTTGGCCCGCTGATGGCGATCTACCAGGCGCGGTTCATGAAATACCTCGAGAATCGCGGGCTGATCGAAAAGCAGGACCGCAAGGTCTGGGCCTTCCTCGGCGATGGCGAGATGGACGAGCCGGAAAGCATCGGCGCCATCCACCTGGCCGCGCGCGAGGGGCTGGACAACCTGATCTTTGTCATCAACTGCAACCTGCAGCGTCTTGACGGGCCGGTGCGCGGCAACTCGAAGATCGTGCAGGAGCTTGAAGGCAACTTCCGCGGCTCGGGCTGGGACGTGATCAAGCTGCTCTGGGGCCGGGGCTGGGACGAGCTGCTGGAACAGGATACCTCCGGCAAGCTGCGCCAGCTGATGGACGAGACCATCGACGGCGACTACCAGACCTTCAAGTCCAAGGACGGCGCCTATATCCGCAAGCATTTCTTCGGCAAGTACCCGGAGACCGCGGAACTGGTGAAAGACTGGACCGACGACCAGATCTGGGCGCTGCGCCGGGGCGGTCACGATCCGAAAAAGGTCTACAACGCCTTCAAGCGCGCCACCGAGGCCGAGGGCCAGCCGACCGTCCTGCTGGTCAAGACGGTCAAGGGCTATGGCATGGGCACCGCCGGTGAGGGGCAGAACACCACCCACCAGCAGAAGAAGATGCAGCTGGACCAGCTCAAGGCGATGCGCGACCGGTTCAAGATCCCGGTCACGGATGAAGAGCTGGAGAAGGACATCCCCTTTGTCAGTCTGAACAACGCGCAGAAAGCCTATCTGGCCGAGCGGCGCAAGGAGCTGGGCGGGGCTTTCCCGAAACGCTCGACCGAGGCGCCCAAGCTGGAAATCCCCGGCCTGGACAAGTTCAAGGGCCAGCTGGAATCGACGGGCGACCGCGAGATTTCCACCACGATGGCCTTTGTCCGCATCCTGACCACGCTGTTGCGCGACAAACAGGTGGGCAAGCAGGTGGTGCCGATCGTGCCCGACGAAAGCCGCACCTTCGGCATGGAGGGCCTGTTCCGCTCGGTGGGCATCTACAACCCGAAGGGCCAGCAGTACACGCCCGAAGACCGTGAACAGATGTCCTATTACAAGGAATCCGAGAACGGGCAGGTGCTGCAGGAAGGCATCAACGAAGCCGGTGCAATGGCCGACTGGATCGCGGCGGCAACCGCCTATTCCAACCACGGCGTGCCGATGATCCCCTTCTACATCTACT
This sequence comes from Antarctobacter albus, assembly GCF_900101505.1. Lineage (GTDB taxonomy): Bacteria > Pseudomonadota > Alphaproteobacteria > Rhodobacterales > Rhodobacteraceae > Antarctobacter > Antarctobacter albus. Next base: position 28,152 of record NZ_FMZI01000018.1, on the reverse strand, counting down.
ACTCGATGTTCGGGTTCCAGCGGATCGGCGACCTGGCCTGGGCAGCGGGCGACAGCCGGGCGCGCGGCTTCATGCTGGGCGGCACCGCCGGGCGGACCACGCTGAACGGCGAGGGCCTGCAGCACGAGGATGGCCACAGCCATATCCTGGCGGGCACGATCCCGAACTGCATCAGCTATGACCCGACCTTCAGCTACGAGGTGGCGGTGATCGTGCAGCACGGGTTGCAGCGGATGTTCGTCGATCAGGAGGACGTGTTCTTCTACCTCACCCTGATGAACGAGAACTATCAGCATCCCGACATGCCGATGGGCGCCGAAGAGGGAATCATCAAGGGGCTGTACCGCTTCCGCAAGACGGCCAACCCGGCCAAGAAGCACGTCAACCTGATGGGCTCGGGCACGATCCTGGTGCAGGCGATCAAGGCCGCCGACATGCTGCAGGAAGATTTCGGTGTGACCTCGGACATCTGGTCGGCGACCTCGTTCAACGAACTGGCGCGCGATTGCCAGGACGTGGCGCGGCACAACCGGCTGAATCCCTTTGCCGAGCAGAAAACCTCTTACGCGGGGCAGGTGCTGGCGAACATCACCGGGCCGACCATCGCCGCCACCGACTACATGAAGAACTACGCCGAGCAGATCCGGGCCTGCGTGCCGGGGCGCTACACGGTGCTGGGCACGGACGGTTTCGGCCGGTCGGACAGCCGCGTGAACCTGCGACGCTTCTTCGAGGTGGACGCCAATCACATCGCCGCGGCGGCGATGGTGGACCTTTGGCGCGAGGGGGCTGTTTCGGACAAGGATCTGGAGGCAGCGCTGAAGAAATACGACATCGACGGCGGCAAGCCGAACCCGCGTCTGGTCTGATACGGCGCACGAGGAGACAGGAAATATGACCGTAGAAGTAAAAGTGCCGGATATCGGCGATTTCAGCGATGTGCCGGTGGTGACGGTCCTGGTGAGCGTGGGCGACACGATTGCCGAGGAAGACCCGATTGTCGAACTGGAGTCGGACAAGGCGACGATGGAAGTGCCCTCCTCTGCCGCGGGCGTTGTTAAGGAGATCAAGGTTGCCGAGGGGGACAAGGTGTCCGAAGGCGCGGTGATCCTGATCGTCGAGGCGGACGGCGCCCCGGCGGCCAAGGAAGAGCCCAAGGCCGAGGCGCCGAAGGCCGAAGCGCCCAAGGCGGCGGCGCCTGCCGCGGCCCCCGCGCCGGCACCGAAGACGGATGCCGGGTTCTCCAAGGTGCATGCCTCGCCGTCGGTCCGGGCCTATGCCCGCCGGGTCGAGGTGGACTTGAACAAGGTGAACGGATCGGGCCGCAAGGGCCGCATCCTGCGCGAGGACGTGGAAAAGGCGCTGAAGGCGCAGACCGCCCCGGCGGCGGCCGGGGGCGGTGCCGTGTCCGGTGGCATGGGCATCCCGCCGATCCCGGCGGTGGACTTCTCCAAGTTCGGGCCCGTGGAAGAGGTGGAGATGAGCCGGATCAAGAAGATCTCCGGCCCCGCGCTGCACCGGTCCTGGCTGAACATCCCGCATGTCACCCACAACGACGAGGCGGACATCACCGACCTGGACAAGTACCGCAAGGAAATGGACACGATGGCCAAGGAAAACGGCTATCGCGTCACCCTGCTGTCCTTTGTCATCAAGGCCAGCGTCTCGGCGCTGAAAGAGCACTGGGAGTTCAACTCGTCCATCCATCCTGACGGTGACAAGCTGATCAAGAAGGACTTCTACAACATCGGTTTCGCGGCGGACACGCCGAACGGGCTGATGGTTCCGGTGATCAAGGACGCCGACCGCAAGGGGCTGGTGGACATTTCCAAGGAGCTGATGGAACTGTCGAAGGCCGCGCGCGAAGGCAACCTGAAGTCCAAGGACATGCAGGGCGCGACCTTCACCATCTCGTCGCTGGGCGGGATCGGGGGCACCTCCTTTACCCCCATCGTGAACGCGCCGGAGGTGGCGATCCTGGGCCTGACCCGGTCCAAGATGCAGCCGGTCTGGAACGGCGAGGAATTCGTGCCGCGCCTGATGCAGCCGCTGTCGCTGTCCTATGACCACCGTGCCGTCGACGGTGCCTTGGCCGCGCGCTTTGTCGTGACGCTCAAGACGCTGCTGGGCGACATGCGCAAGTTGATGTGGTGAGGTGAGGACGATGGAAGTCAAAGTACCCGATATCGGTGATTTCACCGAGGTGCCCGTCGTTGCGATCCTGGTCAGCGTGGGCGACACAGTCAGCGAGGAAGACCCGCTGATCGAACTGGAAAGCGACAAGGCCACGATGGAAGTGCCTTCGCCCGCCGCGGGCAAGGTGGTGGAAATCAAGGTCTCGGAAGGCGACAAGGTCGGCGAAGGATCGGTGATCCTGGTGCTGGAAGGCGCGGATGCCGGTGCGGAGGCGCCGAAGGACGAGGCCCCCGCGGCCGAGGCGCCGAAATCCGTGGCGGCCACCGGCAGCGCCAGCGGCCCCGGCGATGTGCATGCCGAGGTGGTTGTGCTGGGCTCTGGCCCCGGCGGCTATTCGGCGGCTTTCCGTGCCGCCGACCTTGGCAAGAAGGTGGTCATGATCGAGCGCAACCCGACGCTGGGCGGTGTCTGCCTGAACGTCGGCTGCATCCCGTCCAAGGCGCTGTTGCACGTTGCCAAGGTCATCACCGAGGCCGAGGAGATGGGCGCGCACGGGATCAGGTTCTCCAAACCGGAGATCGACCTGGACGAGTTGCGTGGCTTCAAGGATGGCGTTGTCGGCCAGTTGACCGGCGGGCTGGACGGCCTGTCGAAGGGCCGCAAGGTGCAAATCGTGCGCGGCTATGGCAAGTTTACCGGGCCGAACATGATCGAGGTGCAGGGCGAGGACGGGGTCAAGACCGTCTCCTTTGACCAGTGCATCATCGCCGCCGGGTCGGAACCCGTGGCGCTGCCCTTCATCCCGCATGACGATCCGCGCGTGATCGACTCGACCGGCGCGCTGGAATTGGCCGACATCCCGCAACGGATGCTGGTGCTGGGCGGCGGGATCATCGGGCTGGAGATGGCCTGTGTCTATGACGCGCTGGGATCGAAGATCACCGTGGTCGAACTGATGGACCAGATCATTCCGGGCGCCGACAAGGACATCGTCAAGCCGCTGATGACCCGCATCAAGGGCCGGTACGAGAACATCTTCCTCAAGACCAAGGTGACGGCGGTCGAGGCCTCGGATGCCGGGCTGAAAGTGACCTTCGAGGACGACAAGGGCGAGAGCTTTTCCGATACCTTCGACAAGGTGCTGGTGGCCGTGGGGCGCAAGCCGAACGGCAAGCTGATCGACGCCGAGAAGGCCGGTGTTGCGGTGGACGACCGTGGTTTCATCGGCGTGGACAGCCAGCAGCGGACCGGTGTGAGCCATATCTTTGCCATCGGTGACGTGGTGGGCCAGCCGATGCTGGCGCACAAGGCGGTGCACGAAGGCAAGGTCGCGGCCGAAGTCTGTGCCGGGGAAAAGCGGCATTTCGATGCCAAGCTGATCCCCTCGGTGGCCTACACGGATCCGGAAGTGGCCTGGTGCGGGCTGACCGAGACCGAGGCCAAGGCGAAGGGCGTCAAGTACGAGAAGGGCGTGTTCCCCTGGGCGGCCTCGGGCAAGAGCCTGTCGAACGGGCGCAGCGAGGGTGTGACCAAGCTCTTGTTCGATCCCGAGGACGACCGGGTGATCGGCGCCTGCATCGTGGGCACCAATGCGGGCGACCTGATCTCGGAGGCGGCGCTGGCCATCGAGATGGGGGCGGACGCGGTGGACCTGGGCCACACGATCCACCCGCACCCGACGCTGTCGGAGACGGTGAACTTTGCCGCCGAGATGTTCGAGGGCACGATCACCGACCTGATGCCGCCGAAGAAGCGCAAGAAATGAGCGCCTGAGAGGGCTGTTGGAAAGGGCGGGGTTTCCCGCCCTTTTCGTTTGCCGGGCCGCCGGGACGGGACTGTTTGCGGCTTGCGCCGCAAAGGCGCCCGCCCGCCGACCCTTTGCGACAGGCTGCGCCTGTTTTTCGCTTCCGGAGTCACCAAGGAACAAGCATCGCCATGTGCCCCGGCGCCCTCCCTCGCTTTCTTGTTGCCTGAGACAGACCGTCCGGCTATGCAAGGGCAAGCCGCGCGAGCGCGGGCCTGCGGCCCCTTGCATCGCCGGACGCTCCGTCTCTTTTCGGCATCAAGCGAGGGAGGGCTCCGGGGAACAGGCTGGGCGCAGGTCCGGGCGGTGCGCGCGGGCGCTCAGATGTTGAGGAAGGGCTGGGCGAGACGTGCCAGGCCCTTGAGCCTGAGCGGCGCGTCGGTCACCGCGAGGCAGATGCAATCCTGCGAGATGTCCGCGACCGGGGTATGGTGCAGCTCTGCATCGGCGATTTCGATGTCGCCGCGCGCAAAATAGCCCTCGTCGTCCTGGAAGGCGCCTTGCAGGACCAGCGTCAGTTCCAGACCGCGGTGGCCGTGATCGGGCATGGCCGTGCCCGCGGGGATGTAGAGCAGGCGCGCGGTCGCCTCGGGCGAGGTTTTCAGGATCGCCTGTTTGACACCCATGCCCACGGGGCGCCATTTCACCGCTTCCAGAGACCCGCCGATGTAATCCAGCAGAGGCGCCGGGGCGATCGCATCCCGAGGCATTGCGATGTCGCGCGGCGTGGGGGCGTCCATCGCCCGGATCATTGCCAGCGTGGCGTCGAGACAGCCGTCGTCCAGCGTCTCGGCCTCTGTCGCGTCCAGAACGGCGCCGCCAAGCGCGTCGTGCGCCTCGACCGCAGCGCGGCAATCGTCGCAAAGCGAGACGTGGGTGGCGATGATGAGATTGACGGCCTCGGGCAGGGTGCCCGCGGAATATCCCATGATGAGGTCGTCGGTCAGGTGGTGTCGGATCGTCGTCATCGAAGCATCACTTCCTGTCCATAGCGTGTCTGAGGCGCTGTAGCGCCAGTCTGATGCGGGACTTGATCGTGCCGAGCGGCAGCCCGGTGGCCTCGGCGATCTCGCTGTGGGTGAGATCGCCGAAATAGGCCTTTTCGATCAGGTCCCGCTGTTTCGCGGGGAGAGAGGCAAGCGCCTCTCCCAGGTGTTCCGTTTCCTGTTGCAGGCCCAGCCGGTCTTCCTGGTCCGGTTCTGCCTCGGGGCCCCAGGGCAGATCCTCGGGCTCGGGTCGTTTCTGTTTGCGCAGGGCGTCGATCCGACGGTTCCGCGCGATGGTGAAGATCCATGTCGCGGCCGAGGCGCGCGCCGGATCGAATTGTGCCGCCTTCTGCCAGACGGTGGCCATGACGTCCTGGACGCATTCCTCTGCCTGGGCGGCATCGGCGCCCGAGCGCATGAGGAAGGCCTTTACCCGGGGCGCGAAGTGCCGGAACAACGCGACAAAGGCCGCTTCATCGCGGTTGTCGCGGATGCGGATCAGCACCGCCGCCCAGTCCGGGGCATTCTCGTCTGCGGTCCCTGCGCTCACGGGTTTGGCCTTGTCACGGTCATTGCCCCTGACATGCCGGTTGATCGCCGAAGCCGCAATGGACGTAGCGTCGCGGGTGTCGAGAGGTTCAGTCGCGCCAAACATATCAGGAATACGCAGGGGGTGCGGGTTCGGATCACCGGATGCGAAAAAATGTTTTCCGGGCTTTTTTCATCCGCGCGGGGTGTCTGGCCGTAACAAGGTGGAAAGACCATCAAGTTCAGGGAACGGGACAGACCATGCCATTCGAAGCCAGCAGCACCGCCGCACGCAGGATCGCCGTGATCGGTGGCGGGATCTCGGGCATGGGGGCCGCGCACATGCTGGGCGAGCAGCACCGTGTCACCCTGATCGAGGCGGAACCGCGCCTGGGCGGTCATGCCCGGACGAAGCTGGCGGGCAAGGACGGGACTCAGCCGGTGGATACCGGGTTCATCGTGTTCAACTATGCCAACTACCCGCTGCTGACCTCTTTGTTCGAGCGGCTGGAGGTGCCGGTGGCGAAGTCGGACATGAGCTTTTCCGCCAGCCTGCGCGGCGGGGCGATGGAATACGGGCTGCGGGACCTGCGCGCCGTCTTTGCCCAGAAGCGCAACGCGCTGAACCCGCGGTTCCTGGCGATGATCCGGGACATCATGAAATTCAACTCGCGCGCGCTGGATGCGGCGCGGGACCCTTCTGTCTCGCTGGGCGATTTCCTGGAGGGCATGGGGACAGGGGACTGGTTCCGCGACTACTACCTGCTGCCGCTGTCCGGTGCGATCTGGTCGACGCCCACGGACAAGATCCTGGACTTCCCGGCCTATGCGCTGATCCGCTTTTTCGAGAACCACGCCCTGCTCAGCCATACCGGTCAGCACCAGTGGTACACGGTGCAGGGCGGGTCGGTGGAATATGTCTGGCGGCTGGGTGCCGCGCTGATGCGGCAGGGGGTGGACCTGCGGCTGGGCGCAGCGGTTGGCGGCGTGAGGCGGACCACCGCCGGGGTCGAGGTGCGGCTTGAGGGTGGTGAGTGGGAAAGTTTTGACGAGGTGGTCTTTGCCACGCATTCGGATGACACGCTGCGGCTGTTGTCGGATGCGCGCCCGGCGGAACGGGCGGCGCTGGAGAAGATCGCCTATCAGCCGAACCGCGTGGTGCTGCATTCCGATACCTCGCTGATGCCGCGGCGCCGGGCCTGCTGGTCGTCCTGGAACTATACCGAGGCGCCCAGGAAAGAGATGAACTGCATCGACCTGACTTATTGGATGAACTGCCTGCAGCCGATCCCGCAGGACGATCCGCTCTTCGTGACGCTGAATTCCACCCGTGCGATCCGTGACGAGCTGATCCACGACGAGGTCACATTGCGGCACCCGGTCTACGATCAGGGCGCCCTGCAGGCGCAGCGCGAGATCGCGGCGATGAACGGCGAAAGCGGGACATGGTTCTGCGGTGCCTGGATGAAGAACGGCTTTCACGAGGACGGGCTGGCCAGCGCGGCGGACGTGGCCGATGCCATCCTGGCCCGGGGACCGGTCAAGGCGGTGGCATGAGCAGTCTCGACCTGATCCGGGGCCATTCCTACCACGGGCGGAAGGGCGATGTGGCCAATGCCTTTCGCTATTCGGTCGACTACGTCCTGCTGGACGCCGAGGCCGATGCGCGCGGCCCACGCCTGTTTTCGCGCAATCGGGGCAACCTGACCTCGGTGCAGGACAGGGACCACGGCGGCGCGCCGGGGCAGGGGCAGGGGCCATCCTGGGCGCGCGAGGTGCTGGACGCGCATGGGATCGCCTTTGACGGGCCGCTGATGCTGTTGGCGCAGCCGCGCCTGCTGGGCCACGTGTTCAACCCGGTGTCCTTCTGGCTGGCCTATGACGGGGGCGCGTTGCGGGCGGTGATTGCCGAGGTGACGAATACCTTTGGCGACCGGCATTGCTATCTCTGTGCCCATGCCGACGGCTCGCCGATCACGCCCAGCGACCGGATCGAGGCAAAAAAGCTGTTTCATGTCTCGCCGTTCCAGCCCATCGCCGGGGGCTATACCTTTCGGTTCGACATCCGCGCGGATCGTGTCGGGGTCTGGATCGACTTTACCCATGACAAGGGCGGCGTGATCGCCACGCTCTGCGGGCCGCGCGCACCTCTGACCGACCGGGCCATCCTGCTGTCCGCCCTGCGGCGGCCGTTCGGTGCGCGGCGGGTTCTGGCGCTGATCCATTGGCAGGCCCTCAAACTGTGGTGGAAGGGCGCGCGCTATCGCACCCGTCCTGAACCGCCCGCGCGCGAGGTCAGCGGCGGCCCCGCGCCCGAGGCCATCAGAAAGGCATCGTGATGACTGCATTCCTCTATACCCTCTTGGGCGCTTTGATCGTGCTGGCGCTTGTCCTGTTGCGCCAGCGCCGCTTTGGCTTTCTGGGGCAGTCGCCCGCCGACTATGCGGATGACACGGGCACGCGGTTCGACCTGCGCACCCACCTGAACGGCCCGCTGATCTGCGAAGGCGTGATCTATGGGCCGACGGGGCGTGTCACCTCACGTTTCGTCGGCGAGTTCGAGGCCCGCTGGGACGGCAATCAGGGCGTCATGGACGAGCATTTCCGCTATGAGTCCGGGGCCGAGCAGCATCGCCAATGGAAACTGACGCTGGGCAACGATGGCCGGATCCGCGCGACCGCGCCGGACGTGGTGGGCGAAGGAGAGGGCCAGCAGAGCGGCCCCTCGGTGCGGCTGCGCTATCGCATCCGCCTGCCCGAGGACGCCGGCGGGCACGTGCTGGACACGGTGGACTGGATGTATCTGGCGCCCAACGGGACCATCGTGAACCGGTCGCAGTTCCGCAAGTTCGGCATCACTGTGGCCGAGCTGGTGGCGACCATGCGGCGCAAGGAGGCCGCGTGAGGGACTGGACCGGCAAGCGGTACTGGCTGGTTGGCGCCAGCGAGGGGCTGGGCGCGGCGCTGGCGCGGCGTCTGAGCAAGGCGGGTGTCGAACTGATCCTGAGCGCGCGGAGCGAAGAGAGCCTGCGGGCGCTGGCGGAAGGTTTGCCGACGCGGGCGCAGGTGGAAGTGGTCGACGTGACCGACGCCGAAGCACTGGAGACCGTGGCGGAGCGGATCGGGGAGATCGACGGGGTGATCCAGGTGGCCGGCGCCTACTGGCCCTTCGGGGCGCAGGACTGGGACGCGGAGCGCGCCAACACGATGGCAGATGTGAATTTCACCGGGGCGATGCGCCTGGCAGGAGTCGTGGTGCCGCGATTCGTGGCGCGCGACCGGGGGCATTTCGTGCTGACCGGATCGCTGTCGGGCTATCGCGGCCTGCCGGGGGCGGCGGCCTATGTCTCGTCGAAGGCGGGGGTCATGGTGCTGGCGCAATCGCTGTACGCCGACCTGCGCAAGACCGGGGTCCAGGTGCAGCTGCTGGTGCCGGGCTATATCCGCACCCGGCTGACCGACAAGAACGATTTTGCCATGCCCTTCATCATGGACCCGGAAAAGGCGGCAGAGATCTGTTTCCGGCACATGTCCGGGCAGGGGTTCCAGAGGGCCTTTCCGCGCGGCTTTTCCTGGCTGTTCCGGGGCAGCCGGTTTCTGCCGGACTGGCTGTACTATCGGCTGTTTGCGTAAGATCAAGGTTTGACTCCTCTTTTCGCGTCATCTCTTGTCGATGACAGAGAAGGAGACGCGAAATGCAGAACATCAGCCCAAGGAAGGTGGCCGCGGTCATCGTCATGGCGCGCGAGCTGAGCCGCGCGGAGGGCGAGTTGCGCGGGTTGATCGACCGGATGGACGAAGAGGAACAGGCGGCGCTGGTCGCGGTCATGTGGATCGGCCGGGGCGCCTTTGACGCCGAGGACTGGGACGAGGCCTATGGCACCGCCGTGGCCGAGGCGACGACACCAACGGCGGATTACCTGATCGGGACCCCGCACCTGGCCGACAACCTGGAAGCGGGGCTGGAGGCCTTTGGCTATGACGCCACCGGCGAGGAAGACGACCTGATGCGCCGCGGGGCGTGAAGCCAGGCGGTTTCCGGACGCGCGCTACCTGAGCGCGCGGCCCTTGAGAATGGCCCCGTCGCCAAAGCGTGCCCGGATCGCATCCGTGGCGCGCTCGGCCTTGGCGCGGGTTTCGGCCTGCGGGTCCAGCAGGTCGCCCGAAACATCCGCCTGCGCCTCTGGCACCAGGTCGGAAATGCCCGCGCCGATCAGCCGGTAGGGCTGGCCGGGCGGCATCTGGTCGAACAGCCCGCGCGCGGTGCGATAGATCCGGTCTGCGATCTGGGTGGCGCCGGGCAGGGCGGTGCGGCGCGTCACGATCCGGAAATCCGATTTCCGCAGTTTCAGCGTCACCACCCGGCCCGCCACGCCCTTGGCCTTGGCCCGGTCCGCGACCTTTTCCGCCATCCGCCAGAGATGCCCGTCCAGGATCTCTGCGTCCGCGGTATCCTCGTTGAAGGTGGTCTCGTTCGAGATGGATTTCATAGGCGCGTTGCGCGTCACGCGGCGCTTGTCCTCGCCCCTCGCCAGGTGCCAGAGCCGCTCACCCATAGAGCCGAAACGGGCGGTCAGGTCACGCTGATCCCAGCGCAGCAGGTCCTCGAAGGTGCGGATGCCGGCCTTTTCCAGAGCGCCCTGGGTGGCCTGCCCGACACCCCAGATCAGGCGGATGGGCCTGGGGCGCAGGAAATCCTGCGTCTCTGCCGCACCGATGACCGCGAAGCCGCGCGGCTTGTCGAGGTCGCTGGCGATCTTTGCCAGGAACTTGTTGTGGGAAAGGCCGATGGAGCCGGTCACGCCCAGGTCGGATTTCATCCGGTTGACCAGTTTTGCCAGCATGACAGCGGGCGGCGCGCCGTGCAGCCGCGCTGTGCCGGTGAGGTCGAGGAATGCCTCGTCCAGCGACAGCGGTTCGATGGCGGGGGTCAGTTCCTCCATCATGGCGCGGATCTGTTTCGAGACCTCGGCGTAGACGGCCATGCGCGGCTTGACCACGACGGCGTCAGGACAGAGCTCCAGCGCCTTGAACATCGGCATCGCGGATCGCACGCCGCGAATCCGGGCGACATAACAGGCCGTCGAGACGACTCCGCGCCGGCCGCCGCCGATAATCACCGGCTTGTCGGCCAGTTCCGGGTTGTCGCGCTTTTCAACGCTTGCATAAAAGGCATCACAGTCCATGTGGGCAATGGAGAGATCCCAAAGCTCGGCATGAGAGATCACCCGCGGCCGCCCGCAGGCCGGGCAGCGGGGTCCGGTGTCGAACTGGGTCAGGCAATCGCGGCACAGGCTGGGCATGGGTCCAGTATAATGCGCCGCAGAAAGGGGCGCCATGAGCGATCCGAGACAACAGTTCACGGGCGCCAAGCTGATGCTTTTTGCAGGCGGCGACCTGATCGTTCTGCGGCGCGACCGCAAACCCTCGATTCCCTGGCCGGGGTATCTGGATTTTCCGGGCGGCGAGCGTGACGGGCGGGAAACGCCCGAGGCCTGTGCTCTGCGCGAAACGCAGGAGGAACTGGGCCTGACGCTGGCAGAGGGCGACCTGCACGTTGTGCATCTGCGCGACGATGCGGGGAAGATCAGCTGGTTCTTCGCGGCGCATCTGCCGGGGGCCATCGTCGATGACGTGGTCTTTGGCGACGAGGGCGAGGAATGGCTGGTGATGCTGCCGGCGGATTTCATCGCCTCGGACGAGGCGATTCCGCATTTCCGCGAGATCCTGAGAGACTACCTGGAAAAAAGGCCGGGACCCGCAGAATAGCACGGGCCCCGGCAGGACGCCGCCACGCCCGAGGGACAAGGGGGCGCGGCGGTGCGGCTCATACAGGCGTGTAAAGAGCCGAACCCTGGAAAGGGGTGGATCAGGCGGCGGTCGGCATCTCGACGGCAGGCAGGCGCAGTTGCAGCCGTTCGGGTGTGCCCAGCGACAGGCGGGCGCGCATCCACAGCCCGCGCGCGGCCTCTTCGAAATCGGTGGTGACGGGCGCCGCGTACTGGCTGGCGACCCGCAGCAGGCCTTGGGGGGTGACGACGGTGACCAGGGCCTCGAAACACTGCTCGGCGGCGTTGTAACGCACCTGGTCGATGCGGGGGGTCCACGTGCTCATATCGGTCTCCTAACCTCATGCCCCGTTTTTCGGGCTTATATTCAAGAGGTAGGGTCAGAATGACCGCGTTTCATCGGGGCAACAGGTCAGGAATACCCCCGGCGCAGGGGAATTTTCGCGAATTTTCGCCGGTTTTCGGAGATTTGGGCGCCAGTTTGCCGGTGCGCCGAGGGCGCGGGAACACCTTTCGCGCCCATGCGTTGATAGAGGCTTGGCCCTGCGATGACGGCAGGCGGGGCTAGGCGCCCGCATCAGCGGGCTTTCCTCTCCACCGGGGCTCTGCGATGCTGGGCGCAACGCATTTCCGGGAGAGCTCAATCATGGACAATCAGGTGGCGATGGAGTTTGCCGGCGCCAATATCGTCTGGCTGTTGCTGGCCGCATTCGTCATCCTCTGCATCCTGCTGGGGGTGCGGATCGTGCCGCAATCCGAGAAATTCGTGGTCGAACGCTTTGGCCGGCTGCGCACGGTGCTGGGGCCGGGGATCAACCTGATCGTGCCCTTCATCGACAAGGTGCGGCACAGGATTTCCATTCTGGAACGGCAGCTGCCCGACGCGACGCAGGATGCCATCACCTCGGACAACGTTCTGGTGCAGGTGGAAACCAGCGTCTTTTACCGCATCCTCGAGCCGGAAAAGACCGTCTATCGAATCCGGGACGTGGACGGTGCCATTGCCACCACGGTGGCCGGGATCGTCCGCGCCGCGATTGGCCGGATGGAACTGGACGAGGTGCAATCGAACCGCAGCGAGCTGATCGGCGAGATCAAGAGCAACGTCGAGGACGCGGTGGACAACTGGGGGATCGAGGTGACGCGGGCCGAGATCCTGGACGTCAACCTGGACGAGGCCACGCGCCAGGCCATGCTGCAACAGCTGAACGCCGAACGTGCCCGCCGGGCCCTGGTGACAGAGGCCGAAGGTCAGCGCCGGGCCGTCGAGCTGCAGGCGGATGCCGAGCTTTACGCCGCCGAGCAGGCTGCCAAGGCGCGCCGCATCGCCGCCGATGCCGAGGCTTATGCCACCGGCGTCGTCGCCAAGGCGATCCAGGACAACGGCATCGAGGCGGCGCAGTACCAGGTGGCGCTGAAACAGGTCGAGGCGCTGACGGCGGTGGGCAAGGGTGAGGGCAAGCAGACCGTGATCCTGCCGGCCAATGCGCTGGATGCCTTTGCCGATGCCTTCAAGATGCTGATGGGGTCGCGGTGATGAGCTGGGGCTGGGACGTCTGGTGGATCTGGATCGCCGGCGGGATCGCCCTGGCGATCCTCGAACTGCTGGCGCCGGGGTTCATCTTCCTGGGCTTTGCGCTGGGCGCGCTGGCGATGGGCCTGCTGTTCCTGCTGGCCGGGCCGGGCGGGCTGTTCATCGGCGGCTCTCTGCCGCTGGCGCTGCTGACCTTTGCGGTGCTTTCGGCTCTGGCCTGGCTGGCCATGCGCCGGTTGGTGGGCGTGCGCAAGGGTCAGACGCGTGTCTGGGACCGCGACATCAACGAGGACTGACGCCTAAGATCCGTTGGGCCGCTGCGCCTGGGGCGAGGCCATTTCCGACAGGATCGCCTGTGCCGCCGCGCGGGGATTGGGGGCGCGGTGGATCGGGCGGCCGACGACGATGTGGTCGGCGCCGTCGCGGATCGCCTGGGCCGGGGTCGCGATGCGTTTCTGATCGCCGACGTCCGCGCCCGCGGGCCGCACACCCGGCGTCACGATCAGCCGGCCTTCGGACTGGGGCAGGGCGCGGACCAGCGCCGCCTCGTTGGGGGAGCAGATGATGCCGTCGGCCCCTGCCTCGAAGGCGCGGCCCGCGCGGGTCTGCACCAGGTCGGGGATCGGCCCTTCGGCAATCATGGCGGCATCCAGGTCATCGCGGTCGAGAGAGGTCAGGATCGTGACGGCAAGGATCTTGGTGTTCGAGCCTGCCGCGCCCTCCTTGGCGGCGCGCACCACATGCGGGTCGCCGTGGACGGTCAGGAAGTCGAGGTCGAACTGGGCCACGCCGCGCACGGCGGCCTCGATCGTGGCGCCGATGTCGAACAGCTTGAGGTCAAGAAAGATGCGCTTGCCGTGCTCGCCCTTCAGCTCGTTCGCCAGTGCCAGCCCGCCGCCGGTGAGCATCCCCAGCCCGATCTTGTAGAAGGACACGGCGTCACCCAGGCGGTCGACAAGGTCGAGCCCTTCGATCACGTTGGGGACGTCGAGGGCGACGATCAGACGGTCATCGGACATGGGGCGGGCTCCTGCTCTGGGGTTCGGGATCACATGAAAGCCCTTGCGCACAAGGTCAAGATGGCGCGCGTTGCTTTTTTGCAACGGCGCTCACTTGAACAGATCGTGAGCCGCGACCATCTTGGAAGCGAGGCCCCGAAACGCCCGCGTGCTGCAAGGCCAGGCGCGGCGCACTTCAAGGGGCGCTTGATGGAAGGAGACAGATATGAACTTGGAGAAGTTCACGGAACGTGCGCGTGGTTTCATTCAGGCCGCGCAGACGATTGCGATGCGGGAAAGCCACCAGAAGCTGGCGCCAGAACACCTGCTCAAGGCCCTGCTGGACGATGAAGAGGGGATGGCATCGAACCTGATCGCCGCCTCGGGCGGTGAGCCGAAGCGGGTGGTGCAGGTGCTGGACACCAAGCTGGCCAAGATCCCGAAGGTTTCGGGTGACGCAGGGCAGGTCTACCTGGATTCCGCGACCGGCAAGGTTCTGGACGAGGCCGAGAAGCTGGCCCAGAAAGCCGGCGACAGCTATGTGCCCGTCGAGCGGATGCTGACCGCGCTTGCGATGGTCCGCAGCCCCGCGAAAGAGGCGCTGGAGGCTGGCAAGGTCACGCCGCAGAAGCTGAACGAGGCGATCAATGACGTGCGCAAGGGGCGCACGGCGGACACGGCGAACGCCGAGGACAGCTATGAAGCGCTGAAGAAATACACGCTGGACCTGACCGAGCGCGCCCGCGAAGGCAAGATCGACCCGATCATCGGCCGCGACGACGAGATCCGCCGCACCATGCAGGTGCTGTCCCGCCGGACCAAAAACAACCCGGTGCTGATCGGTGAGCCGGGCGTCGGCAAGACCGCGATCGCCGAGGGGCTGGCCCTGCGGATCGTGAACGGCGACGTGCCGGAGTCGCTCCGCAACAAGCGCCTGCTGGCGCTGGACATGGGCGCGTTGATCGCTGGTGCGAAGTATCGCGGCGAATTCGAGGAGCGGTTGAAATCCATCCTCTCCGAAGTGACGTCGGCAGCGGGCGAAATCGTGCTGTTCATCGACGAGATGCACACGCTGGTCGGCGCGGGCAAGGCGGATGGGGCAATGGATGCCTCGAACCTGCTGAAACCGGCGCTGGCGCGGGGTGAGCTGCACTGTGTCGGTGCCACCACGCTGGACGAGTACCGCAAGCACGTCGAAAAGGACGCGGCGCTGGCGCGGCGGTTCCAGCCGGTCATGGTCGAGGAGCCGACGGTCGAGGATACGATCAGCATCCTGCGCGGGATCAAGGAAAAGTACGAGCTGCACCACGGCGTGCGGATCTCGGACTCGGCGCTGGTGACGGCGGCGACGCTGTCGCACCGCTATATCACCGACCGTTTCCTGCCGGACAAGGCCATCGACCTGATGGATGAGGCCGCCAGCCGCCTGCGGATGGAGGTCGACAGCAAGCCCGAGGAACTGGACGCGCTGGACCGCGACATCCTGCAAAAGCAGATCGAGGTCGAAGCACTGCGCCTGGAAGACGACCAGGCCTCCAAGGACCGGCTGGCCAAGCTGGAAAAGGACCTGTCCGAGCTGCAGCAGAAGTCGGCTGAGATGACCTCGCGCTGGCAGGCGGAGCGGGACAAGCTGGCTTCAGCCCGCGACCTGAAGGAAGAACTGGACCACCTGCGCGCCGAGCTGGAATCGGCCAAGCGTGACGGCAATTTCGCCAAGGCCGGCGAGCTGCAGTACGGGCGCATTCCCGAACTGGAGCGCAGGCTGAACGAAGCCGAAACCGAGGAATCGGACGTGATGGTCGAAGAGGCCGTCGGCCCCGAGCAGATCGCGGCGGTGGTCGAACGCTGGACCGGTGTGCCGACCTCGAAGATGCTGGAAGGCGAACGCGAAAAGCTGTTGCGGATGGAAGACGAGCTGCACAGGCGGGTCATCGGTCAGAACCAGGCGGTGACGGCGGTGGCCAATGCGGTGCGCCGGGCGCGCGCGGGTCTGAACGACGAGAACCGGCCGCTGGGCTCTTTCCTCTTCCTTGGCCCGACCGGCGTTGGCAAGACCGAGCTGACCAAGGCGGTTGCGAACTATCTCTTTGACGACGACAGCGCGATGGTGCGCATCGACATGTCCGAGTTCATGGAGAAACACGCGGTGGCCCGTCTGATCGGTGCGCCTCCGGGCTATGTCGGCTATGACGAAGGCGGTGTCCTGACCGAGGCCGTGCGGCGGCGTCCCTACCAGGTGGTGCTGTTCGACGAGGTCGAGAAGGCGCACCCGGACGTGTTCAACGTGCTCTTGCAGGTGCTGGATGACGGTGTGCTGACCGATGGTCAGGGCCGGACGGTGGACTTCAAGCAGACGCTGATCGTTCTGACCTCGAACCTTGGGTCGCAGGCGTTGAGTCAACTGCCCGAGGGCGCGGATTCGAGCCAGGCGCGTCGGGACGTGATGGATGCTGTGCGCGCCCATTTCCGGCCCGAGTTCCTGAACCGTCTCGATGAGACCATCATCTTTGACCGCCTCAAGCGCGAGGACATGTCGGGAATCGTCGATATTCAGATGGCGCGCCTGCTCAAGCGGCTTGCGGCCCGCAAGATCCGGCTGGAGCTGGACGATGCGGCCAAGACCTGGCTGGCGGACGAGGGCTATGATCCGGTGTTCGGGGCGCGCCCGCTCAAGCGGGTGATCCAGCGGGCGCTGCAAGATCCGCTGGCCGAGATGCTGCTGGCGGGCGACGTGGCGGACGGCGACGTGGTGGTTGTCTCTGCCGGGGCCGATGGTCTGATCATCGGTGACCGTGTGGGGGCAACGAACCGTCCCAAGCCGGACGATGCCGTGGTCCACTGATCCCGGTGACAGGCAAGAGGAAAGGCGGGGGAGACCCCGCCTTTTTTCATGCCCGCGCGGACAGGCCCAACGATTGCCGGCAAACGAAACCGGAGGGTCCTGCCCTCAGGAGGTTTCCATGTTCAGCGGGTTGTCCACGAGTTTGCGCCACCCGGCGACGACCTTCTTGCGGTCGGGCAGGCTGGCTTCCAGCTCGGCCAGAACCTTGTCCTGGTAGGCCTCCATCGCCTTTATCACGTCGGCCTTGCTGCTGCCGGGCACCGGGATGTTCTTGCCGTCCTTGTCGTTGGTGTATTCGTACTTGATCCGGTTCAGGTGCTTGTCGGCATCGATCGCCTCGTCGGCGTAATAGCCGACAAGGTAATGATGACGGAACACCACGCCATGTTCGGCGCCGTAGACCACGCGGCTCTTGCGTTTTTCGCGGATCTTTTCCCATACCTTGTCGGCGTGGTCCGCGTATTGCTTGGCATATTTCGCGACAGAGCCGGTCTTGGGGACGCCATAGCTCGACTTCAGCGGATCGAAATTCTCATCCTTGTTGGTTGGGTCGACATTGGCGATTTCCTGCAGGATCGACAGGTGCATCCCCGCCCCCAGAAGGAAGACCGGGAAACAGGCCAGCTGGTATTTTTCATCCATCAGCGTCCCCAGCATGCCGTCCGTACCGATGAAGAAGGTGTTGGAGTAGTCGTGCAGATGGTAGTCGAACAGGTTCTTGCGGTCCTGCTGGACCCGAAGGTCCGATTGCAGCCGGGCGGGCGCGTAGACGTTGGTCAGCTCGTTGCGCAGCGCAACGAAGGTCCCGGCAATTTCGTCGATGGTCTGCTGCTTCAGCTCTTGTTGCATCAGCTTTTGCATGCCCTCGAAATAGGCGTCGAGGGTCGATTTCTTGTCCTCCGGGAACAGCGCCCCGAGAATCGTGTCGATGATCGCCCCGGCGATGGCCCCTGCGATCACGCCGCCCGCGATCTGGGTCAGGTTGCCGCTGATCGCCTTGAGCGCGTCCTTGGCCATCTGGTCGGCCAGTTTCTTGGCCACGTCCACGGCAATGCTGTGCGGCAGCGAGGCCGCAGCCAGTACCATTACGGGGGCCTCACCCAGCCCCAGTTGCGCATCGGTCGGCTCTGCCGCCGCCGCGCTGTCAAAGCGCAAGGCGCCCGTCTGCGCATCCACGACCACGTTGCGATAGATGTAGAGCAGCCGGGCCATCGAGGTCTGGCGGTCGACGAACACCGTTCCCGGCGGAAACACCTCCCAGGATTCGGACAGGAAGGCAAAGCGCTCGTGCACCAGGGTTTCGCCGGGGAGCATCGGCGAGGCGGCGTTCAATTCGTCTATCGCACAGCGCACGCGCAGTTTCAGCATCGTGTCATCGGAATGCGACAACACCGGATGGTCATAGACGAGAGGAACGTCTGACGCCTCGACGTAGGCGCCTTCGACACCGACCACGGTTGCCGCTGGATCGTCCAGGGCTTCGAACCCGGCCTGCAGTTTCCGGATGGTGTAAGTCTCTCGGTCCACACCATTTTCGACGGAGGCAACCATCGTGCTGATAGATGCGCGCACGGGGGGTTCTGCAAACATGGACATGGTGTCTCCTGGTCGATGGATTGGTCTGATCGGATGGGTGGCAAATTTGAACCCTGCCCCACTGGGAGAGTTCGATCAACCGGATTCCACTTGAGGTGTAGCGGGCTGTGCGCATCCGCGAATCCGGAGGGATCGAAACCAAATACCGCAGCCGTCCTGGCATATGGCCTGCCAGTGTGGGCCTGCGCGCCCAAAGCTGGAAATCGCGGACGGTTCAGACAGTACGTTCCCCCACTTGAGTGTTCGGAACCTGTCTTTGACTTTCGTTCCCGAGTGGCGGGCCGAGGTCAGGCACCCTACACTGCCCCGGTAATCTGCGAGTGAGACCATGCGTATTCTGGTACATGCCGGGTTCCACAAGACCGGAACAAGCAGCCTGCAGTCCTGCGCGGCCGCCAATGCAGACCGGCTGTCACGGAACCTGAATCTGTTGCTGCCCGGCGACCTGCGCCCTGTTGCGCAATTGGCCCGAGGCTACGCAATCAGACCGGAACAGAGAAAGCTGAACAGGATGCGGCGGGAACTGAACGCGGTCCTGCCGCCGCCCGACAAGCCGTTGTTCATCACCGCCGAGGATCTTTCCGGGCTTGTTCCCGGTCGCAGGCCCGGGGCGGGCTATGATGAGGTGCCGGAATTGTTGCGGACGGTGGTGACGACCTTGGACGACCGATATCCGCAGGCCGAGATCACCGTCTGGTTCACCACGCGTGACGAGGACGCCTGGATGAGAAGCATCTACTGGCAAAACCTGCGCGGGCACCGCATCACGGAGGATTTCGACACCTACCGCGCGCGGCTGACCGATTCCTTGCCGCTGGCGGATCGGGTCGAGGCGGTACGGGCCGGGCTGCGGGGGCGTGCCCGGGTGCTGAGTACCGGTGTCGAAACCAGCCGCACACGGGCCGTCGGGCCGCTGTCCCTGGCGCTTGACCTGCTGGGACTGCCTGATGAGGGGCTGACGCTGACCCCGCCAGGTAACGTGCCCCCGAAAGACGGGATCGAGCCCCTGTTGAGGCTGAAACGGTCGACCCTCGACGAGGACCGGCTGGCGCGCCGCAAGCGTCGGTACCTGCGCAATCAGCGCATGGGACGTCTGTAGAGCGGCGGACAGGATCAGACGATGGCCAGCACGTCGTCGTATTGCAGCACGATATTGTCGATCCCCAGGCCCCCGCCAAGATCCGCGGAGTCGCCCATGTCGTCGAGGGTGATCGTGATGTGCAGGCTCTCCATGTCCTCGAAGTAGGGCAACATCTGATCGAATGTCAGGTCCTCGGGGCCGCCGTCGATGTCCCACAGCCCGTCGCCATCCTCGTTGAAGGTGGCCACGGAGCCTGCGCCCGGTGCGCCGCTGCGCAGGCTGATCGTGTTGTCCGACCCGTCGAGATAAAAGGCGTCGAGATCGAAACCCACAAGATCGAAGCTCTTGCCGGTCACCTGTGACCCGATGTCGATCGTGATGCTGTCGCTGCGGCCTGTTCCGAAATCGGTGTCCGCCAGGCCCAGCTCGAACTCGCAGTCGCCATCCAGGTCGATGAGCCCGATCTGCCCCGAGACGCCAAGGCCCATGTTCAACGCCCCATCCACCACGAACCCGCCCTGTTCGTAGGTGAACTGGTTGGCTGTGGCGTCGTACTGGAACAGCCCGCTGTCGAAATCGAGCGTTTCTGTACCGGTGCCGAAGATGAAGTCGCCGGCGTCGAGGTCGGCCACGTCCATGTTGCACAGGATGATCTTGTTGTCGGAGTCGAAATAGATCACCGCGTGGGCGTTGTTCTGGGTGATCGTGAGATCATCGACCGAGGTGATGCCAAGGTGGCCATAGGCGGTCAGGTCGATCTTGTCGGTTCCGTCCTCGAAATCGCGGACCACGTCGACCCCATCCGAGATGGCAAAGCGGAACACATCCGCGCCGATGTCCCCCTGGAGCACGTCGTTGCCCTGTCCCCCGTGGAGCGTGTCGTCCCCGGGACCGCCGTTGAGGTGATCGGCATCCAAGCCGCCATAGAGCAGGTCATTGTCGGCATTGCCCAGCAGGGTATCGTTGCCAGCGCCGCCGAGCAGGGTGTCATCGCCCGCCTGGCCGACCAGCGTGTCGTGGCCGCCTTCGCCAAAAATCTCGTCGCGGCCCCTGCGTCCGACCAGGTGATCGCCGCCGCTTGTTCCCGGCAGGCTGTTGTCGGCGCCGATCCGCGTCCCGAAGATGAAATCATCGGCGTCGAGCTCGGCGATGCTGGTGTCCTGCAGGATGATCTTGGTATCGCTGCCGAAGAAGATCACGGCGCTGCTGCCGTTCTGGTTCAGCACCAGGTCGTCGAAAGAGGTGATGTCGAGCGCGCCAAAGGCCTTCAGGTCGATCAAGTCTGTTCCGTTCTCGAAATCGCGGATCACGTCGACCCCGTCGAAGGTATCGAAGCGAAAGACATCCGCCCCTTCGTCGCCCTGCAGGACGTCGTTACCGCGCCCGCCCAGAAGCGTGTCGTCCCCGGGGCCGCCAACCAGCAGGTCCCTGTGGCTGCCGCCATCGAGAAAATCATTGTCAGCGTTTCCCCGCAGCACATCGCGATTGGCGCCGCCGAGCAGGGTATCGTTGCCCGTGTCTCCGACCAGTGTGTCGTTGCCGTCCGCCCCGAAAATCTGGTCGTGACCGTCATTCCCCAGGAGAAAATCCGCCCCGGCGCCGCCCTGGATCGTATCGTTGCCGCCTTTGCCGATGTAGGTGTCGTCGCCGTCCAGCATGCTCACGAGGTTGGCGAGGAAATCGCCCGTTTCATTGTCGGCCAGATTTGTCGGCATCACTCGTTCCTAATCGCTTGTTAATATCGAATGAGACAAAAAATTTAGTCGCACCTCGTCCAATTCGTTTACGATTTGTTAACTAGTGGTCAAGCTGAAACCGGGGGGAGATGTCGCCCAAGGGTTGAACTGCTGGCAAGACGCCGGAAATGGGGCGGGTTACTGCCTGTGCGCAAATGGAAACGGCCCGCACAGGGTGCGGGCCGAATACCTGGAATGACCTGTTGCGGGTCACATGCCCGGCATGATCACCTTGTCGATGACGTGGATGACACCGTTCGACGCTTCGATGTCGGCGGTCACGACGCTGGCGTCGTTGACCATCACGCCGTTGTCGAGGTCGATGGTGATTTCCGACCCTTCGACGGTCTTGGCCATCATGTCATCGCTGAGGTCGGTCGACATGACCTTGCCCGCAACGACGTGGTAGGTGAGGATCGCGGTCAGCTGGTCCTTGTTTTCAGGCTTCAGCAGGTTCTCGACCGTGCCTTCGGGCAGGGCGGCAAAGGCCGCGTCGGTGGGCGCGAAGACGGTCAGCGGACCTTCACCCTTGAGCGTGTCGACAAGGCCCGCGGCAGTGGCTGCCGCCAGCAGGGTTTCAAAGCTGCCCGCCTCCTTGGCGGTGTCGACGATATCCATCGAGTGGCCGCCGGCAAAGGCCGGAGCGGCAAAGGCGAGTGCGGTCGTGGCGGCGAGGAACGTTCTACGGATCATGGAAATCCTCCATTGGTTTCGCAGTTGCGATGTGTCCGTCACATCGAAAGGGTCTACGGGAGGATTGGCGCACTGGATCAGGCGGAATTTCTGCGCGCACCGCTTGACGAGCGCGGGTCCGCCGCTAAGCCCGAGGCAAAGGGATTTTCCAATTACATCTTTGTGAATTCAGGCCATGATGTTTTTGGTGATCCGGCAGAAAAACCGGGAAAACGGCGCCGGGCCGTTCTCCCTCTCTGCCTGCCAATGGCCGGAGGTCCCGGGGCAGACCCAGGACGCGGTCGGCTCAATCCAGGCCGATGGCCGCGCGGGCGATGCCGTCGAGCAGGGCCTCGACCTTTTTCATTTCGCCTTCGGGGAATTCGCGGAAACCGATGGTGGTGGTCTCCGGGGTCTCCGGCCGGACGATGACGAAGATGTCATAGGGACAGAAGACCACGTTCATCGGGTCCGCTTCCATCACCTCGCGGCTGATCTTGGCCGAACAGAAGCTGAAGATGTCCGCGTTGGTGAAGATGGTGATGTCCGACCCCACGTCGCCCTTGGTGCGTTCCAGCATGTCACCCGTGTGACTGACCGCGTCGATCACGAGGCCCTCGTCGAGGATCGCGTTTTCCAGCCCGAAGACGACATCGTCGAAGCTCTGGTCGGTGTCGTAGCTGATGATGCCCTGGGCCATTGCCCCGCTTGCCACGAGCGCAAGCGCGGCGGCGCTGATGAAGTGTCTCATGCTCTCTCCCTTTCACGAATTGCGCAGACGGGCTGCCATTCGTCTGTGATGGTGGCAGAGTATCGATTCAATAACAGCATGACCTTGAGACAAATCAACACATTCGGGGGGTAGAATATGGAATACGCGATGGCCGCGCTGCAATATCTGGCGCTGTTCTTCGTCTTCATGATCGGGGTGGCGGTGGCGCTGGTCGTCGTGATGTACGTCATCGACAAGACGCAGACAGGGGACGCGATCCGCAGGAACTATCCGGTGATCGGGAGGTTCCGTGCCCTGTTCACCGAGTTGGGAGAGTTCTTTCGCCAATACTTCTTTGCGATGGACCGCGAGGAGATGCCGTTCAACCGGGCGCAGCGCAATTGGATCTACAATGCCAGTTCCAGCAAGGGGAACACGGTGGCCTTTGGCTCGACCCGGAACCTGAACGTGCCGGGGACGCCGATCTTCATGAACGCGGTCTTTCCGCCGCTGGACGATCAATATGCCTCGACCGAACCGATGATGATCGGCCCCTATTGCCGCGAACCCTACCTGGCGCCCTCGATCTACAATATCTCGGGCATGTCCTACGGTGCGATCTCGAAACCGGCGGTGCAGGCGCTCAGCCGGGGAGCCAAGCAGGCGGGGGTCTGGCTGAACACCGGGGAAGGGGGGCTGTCGCCCTATCACCTGGAGGGCGGTTGCGACATCGTCTACCAGATCGGCACGGCCAAGTTCGGCGTGCGCGATCAGGACGGCAACCTGAGCGATGCCAAGCTGAAGGAGGTTGCCGCAAATCCGAACGTCAGGATGTTCGAGATCAAGCTGAGCCAGGGTGCCAAGCCGGGCAAGGGCGGCATCCTGCCGGCGGCCAAGATCGACGAAGAGGTCGCCGCCATTCGCGGTGTACCGATGGGCAAGGACGCAATTTCGCCAAACCGGCACCGCGAGGTGGATGATTTCGACGGGCTGCTGGACCTGATCGGTCATATCCGCGAGGTCACGGGCAAGCCGGTCGGGTTCAAGACCTGCATGGGCTCGGCCGACCCCTGGTTTGCCTTCTTCAAGAAGATCAAGGAACGTGGCGAGGAACACGCGCCCGATTTCATCACCGTCGATGGGGGCGAGGGCGGCACCGGCGCGGCGCCGCTGCCGTTGATCGACCTGGTGGGCCTGCCGCTGCGCGAGGCGCTGATCCGCATGGTCGACCTGCGTGACCTCGCCGGGCTGCACGACCGCATCCGCATCGTGGCCAGCGGCAAGCTGGTCAATCCCGGCGACGTGGCCTGGGCCATCTGCCTGGGCGCGGATTTCGTGACTTCGGCGCGGGGGTTCATGTTCTCGCTGGGCTGTATCCAGGCGCTGAAGTGCAACAAGAACACCTGCCCGACCGGGATCACCACGCATATCCCCTCTCTGCAAAAGGGGCTGGTTGTGGCCGAGAAGGACAAGCGTGTCGCGGCCTACGCCAGGGCCGTCATCGGCGAGATCGAGACCATCGCCCATTCCGTCGGGGTCGGAGAGCCGCGCCAGATGCGGCGGCGGCACGTGCGAGTGGTCAAGGATGACGGCTCGTCCGTGCAGATGAACGAGATCTACCCCTCGGTCCGGCTGGGCGACGATGGCGCCGCCGGGAACCGCATGTTCGAAGAGGCCATTCGCCGGATGCAGGTGGACGCAAGGGCGCCGTGATCGCTATCGCGGGCAGCCCTCCCCCCGGCTGCCCGCGATAGGGCTGTCTGTGATATACTGCGGACGGTTCCGGCGTGATTTTTTATCCAAAACCTTTTCATCATTGGGGGGAGACATGGACGACCAGCATTTCGAACAGGCCGAAGAGGGACTTGATCCCGCGGATTGGAACGTCCTGAGGGACATGGCGCACCGGATCGTGGATGACGCACTTGCCCATATCCGCGACGTGCGCGACCGGCCTGTCTGGGCCGAGATGCCAGGGGAGGTGCGCCAGAGCTATGCCGCGCCGCTGCCGGTCGGCCCGCAACCGCTGTCCGACATTTACGGGGAAGTGCAGGAGAACCTGTTGCCTTACCCGATGGGCAACATCCATCCGCGGTTCTGGATGTGGTACATGGGATCGGGCAGTTTCAGCGGCGCCCTGGCAGAGTTCCTGTCCGCGATCGACGGATCCAACCTTGGCGGCGGCAACAATGCCGCCGCCCTGATGGACCTGCAGGTCGTGGACTGGCTGAAGCAGATGATGGGTTTCCCCGAGACCGCCAGCGGGACGCTGGTCAGCGGCGGCTCGATGGCGAACATCATCGGGCTGACGGCGGCGCGCAATGCGATGGCGGGGGTGGATGTCCGCGAAGAGGGCATCGGCGCCATACCACAACCCCTGCGCTTTTACGGATCGGACCAGCTGCACAGTTGTCACCAGAAGGCGGTGGAACTGCTGGGCCTGGGCAATCGGGCGCTGCGGCGGGTGCCGTCGGATCGCAACTTGCGGATGGACATGGGTGCGCTGCGCGAGCTGATCGCCGAGGACCGCGCCAAGGGATATCGTCCGGCCTGCGTCATCGCCACCGCGGGGACGGTCAACACGGGCGCCATCGACGACCTGCCCGCCATCCGCGCGTTGTGTGACGACGAAGGGCTCTGGTTTCATGTCGACGGCTGCATCGGGGCGTTGATCGCGATTGCCCCGGGCAACCGCGACTTGGTGCGCGGTCTGGAGGCGGCGGATTCGCTTGCCCTGGACCCGCACAAATGGCTGCATGTGCCCTTCGAGGCGGGTTGTGCGCTGATCCGGGATGCAGACCGTCATCGCCAGACCTTTGCCGTGCACCCCGAGTACCTGGAGGAAAAGCCCCGAGGCATCGCGGCGACGGAATACCTGCATGATTACAACCTCCAGACCTCGCGCGGGTTTCGCGCCCTCAAGGTCTGGTTGACGCTCAAGGAGCATGGCGTCGAGAAGTTCGGCCGCCTGATCGACCAGAACATCGCGCAGGCCGCCTATCTCGCCGCCCGGATAGAAGAGGTGCCGCATCTTGAATTGATGGCGCCGGTGACGATCAACATCGTCTGTTTCCGGTTCACGGTGCCGGGACAGTCGGACCCTGACCTGCGAGAGCTGAACACAGAGATAATGTTGCAGATGCAGGAGGCGGGTATTGCCGCCCTGTCCGACACCACCGTGGCCGGGCGCCATTGCCTGCGGGTGGCGATCTGCAATCACCGCACGCGGCGCGCCGACCTCGACCTGCTGGTCGAAGAGGTGCTGCGGATCGGCGGTGATCTGGCGGTCTGATCCCTGCCGCCCCTGCCAGGGCACGTGGGAGACGTGTTACAGCCGCGTTACGCCAACGTGAGACATCGTTTGTTTGGGTCGAGGCGCGTGTCGCCTATCTTGTCGGATAACGGACCACCCGAGGAGGACACATGGCCAACCGCTGGACAAACAAGCTCACCCGTTCCGACGTCACGCCGGAGCCGATCTTCATGAACCGCCGCCGCGTTTTGGCGGGGCTGGGTCTTGGCGCCGGGGCGGCAGCGGGTGGTGCCGCGCTGCTGGGGGGCATGCCCAACGCGGCGCAGGCGCAGGCGCAGGATGCGCTGGAGCCCAATGCCTTCGAGGACATCACCTCGTACTGCAACTACTATGAATTCGGCACCCGCAAGGGCGATCCGGCCGAAAACGCCCACATGCTGACGACGCAGCCCTGGACGATCCAGATCGACGGGCTGGTCGACAAGCCGGGCGACTACGCGCTTGACGATATCCTGAGCCAGATGACCATCGAGGAGCGCATCTATCGCTTCCGTTGTGTCGAGGCCTGGTCGATGGTCGTGCCCTGGAACGGGTTCGAACTGGCAGACCTGCTGGAGCTGGCGGGGGTGAAGCCCGAGGCGAAATACGTTGCCTTCGAAACGGTGTTGCGCCCCGAGGAGATGCCCGGCACGCGTTTCCCGGTTCTCGACTGGCCCTATGTCGAAGGGCTGCGCCTGGATGAGGCGATGCACCCGCTGACGATGATGGCGACGGGCATCTACGGCAAGACGATCCCCAACCAGAACGGTGCTCCGATCCGCTTGGTGGTGCCGTGGAAATACGGCTTCAAGTCGATCAAGTCGATCGTGCGGATCACCCTGACCGACAGCGAACCGCCGACCTCGTGGAACAAGGCCGCTGCGCGCGAATACGGATTCTATTCGAACGTGAACCCGACGGTGGATCACCCGCGCTGGAGCCAGGCGACCGAGCGGCGCATCGGGGGCGGCCTCTTTGCACGCCGCCAGCCGACGCTGATGTTCAACGGCTATGAAGAGGAGGTCGCATCGCTCTACGAGGGCATGGATCTCAAGGCGAACTTCTGATGACAGTTCTGCTGTCTGTCTTGACCTGCCCGTCCTGCGGCACGCGCACGGAAGAGACGATGCCTACCGATGCTTGCCAGTTTTTCTGGGAATGCCCGTCGTGCAGAACGGTTTCGCGGCCCAGGCAGGGGGATTGCTGCGTGTATTGTTCCTACGGCACGGTTCCGTGCCCGCCGATCCAGGATGGAAAGGCTTGCTGCTCATGACCGCTTTGACCGATGGCATAAATCGGGGCGCGCGGTGGCTGCCGACGTGGACGCTCTATCTGCTGCTGGCGGTTCCGGCACCCTGGTATCTCTACCAGGGGCTGACCGGGGGGCTGGGTGTCGAGCCGATCAAGGCGCTGGAACATGCGCTGGGGGAATTTGCGCTTCAACTGGCCATCGCCGGATTGGCCGTGACTCCGTTGCGCCGCTGGGCCGGGGTGAACCTGCTCAAGTTCCGGCGCGCGATCGGCATCATGACATTCACCTATGTCTTTCTGCATCTGCTGGTCTGGCTGGTCCTGGATGTGCAGATCCTTGGGCAGATCTGGGCCGACATTCTCAAGCGTCCCTATATCACCGTGGGCATGGCGGGCTTTGTCCTGATGCTGCCCCTGGTGATGACCTCTAACAACTGGTCGGTTCGGCGACTGGGCCCGCGCTGGCGCAAGCTGCACCGGCTGACCTACCCCGCGGTACTTTTGGGGGGCGTGCACTACCTGATGCTGGTGAAGGGGTTTCAGATCGAACCGCTGGCCTACCTCGGCGTGATCTGCCTTTTGCTGGCGCTGCGGGTTCGTTTGACGGCCCGACCCCGACTCGCCTGAGACGTCTTTCGCCTTGGTCAGGGGTGAAACGCGGCGATTCAGGCCGCTGATCGGCTCAAAAAGCGGGCCTCTTGGGGGTAAGCCTGTGGATAACCCAAGATATGGAGACGGGCTCTGCCGCGGTGCAGCATGGGGCGTCGATGTTAGCGCCGGAGACGAGATTTTTCGCACCTCTCAATCCACTGATTTTGCGTAGTTTTCAGGCGTTCATGAAAAAAAGATGACGAGAGGCCAAAAAACTGCTTGCGGGTTTTGGTGTGTAACCGTAAAAGCCCCTTCACCGGCGGCGCTGAGGCGCTGATCGGGAGGCCGGACGGGACGGCGGGGCGATGCTCCGGGGACTGCGAGGCAACAATCTGAGGCAATGACGGGCGGGCGCGCCGAGCAAGTTAGGGCGCACCGGTTCGGTTTTTGTCTCTACGCTATTTGACATTGATGGTATCTGAAGAGATATGCGGGCGGCTCTGGTTCATTTCGATGGATCAAGCTTCTGTATATCGCGCTTCTAGGGCTTCGGTCCGATGATGAAGTGTCAGCTTCACTGTTTGTATGGACTTCGTTCCCTTGG
>NZ_FMZI01000010.1 GCF_900101505.1 Antarctobacter albus | reverse complement strand
CAGGCGCTCAGCGACCAGCTGATCAAGGGCGGCCTGGACACGGTCACGCATGGCACCGACACGCATGTGGTGCTGGTCGACCTGCGGCCCAAGGGCGTCAAGGGCAACGCCACCGAAAAGGCCCTGGGCCGGGCGCATATCACCTGCAACAAGAACGGCGTGCCCTTCGATCCGGAAAAGCCGACGGTGACCAGCGGCATCCGCCTCGGCAGCCCGGCGGGCACCACCCGCGGCTTCGGCGAGGCCGAGTTCCGCCAGATCGCGGACTGGATCATCGAGGTCGTCGACGGCCTGGCCGCTAACGGCGAGGACAACAACGCCGCGGTCGAGGAAAAGGTCAAGGCTGAGGTCGACGCCCTCTGCAAACGGTTCCCGATCTACCCCGAGCTCTGAACGCGCACGCAGGCCGGGGATCACCCCGCCGCCCCCAAGGTCAGGAAAACCGCCGTGGACTTCTCCACGGCGGTTTTTCATATCCATGGGCATGGCAAACGACCGCGACATATCGAAATTCCTCTCCTACGTGCTGCGCCACGCCCCGCAGGAGATCGGGCTCACGCTCGACGCGGGCGGCTGGGCGACGATCGACGACCTGCTGGACCGCGCGCCCATGCCCCTCACCCGCGCGCGGCTGGAGCAGGTCGTCGCCGCCTCCGACAAACAGCGCTTCGCGCTCTCCCCGGATGGCAGCCGCATCCGTGCCAACCAGGGCCACTCGATCCCGGTCGATCTGGGCCTGACGCCGCTCGCCCCGCCCGAAACGCTCTATCACGGCACCCATCCCGGCGCGCTCGACGCGATCCTGGCCGAGGGTCTGCGCCCCATGTCCCGCCATCACGTACACCTGTCACCGGACGTCGAGACCGCCAAAAAGGTCGGCGCCCGCCGCGGCAAGCCGGTCATCCTTGCCGTCGCCGCCGGAGAGATGGGCCGCAGCGGCACGCTGTTCTTCCGGTCGCTGAACGGTGTCTGGCTTGTGGACCATGTCCCGCCCACACGCCTCGAACGCCTGCCGGACTGAGACCATCCGCCCGGGCTTCCCCCGCACCCGGAATCGCCTAGGGTGGGCATGTCGCCAACAACCACGAGGCCCACCATGCAGATCCACCGCGCCGGTTCCCGCCCTTCCGTCACGCCGAACCCCGACTATTTCACCGGCACCGTCCGCTTCGATCCCGTCATCGCGGCGCCGGACCCGGCCCGCGTCCACGCCCTGATCGTCACCTTCGAACCGGGCGCCCGCACCGCCTGGCACACCCACCCGCTGGGCCAGACCCTGCACATCCTCTCCGGCCTCTGCCTTGCGCAGAAAGAGGGCGACCCGGTGCAGGAACTCCGCCCCGGCGACACGGTCTGGTTCGCCCCCGGCGAGAAACACTGGCACGGCGCCGCCCCCGATGTCGCCATGTCCCATCTCGCCATCCAGGAGGCCCAGGACGGCGGCGCCGCCGACTGGCTGGAAAAGGTCACGGACGCCGATTACAGCGGCCCCCGCGCCCCCTGACGACCACCCCTGGCTTCTTCTTGGCCAAAATACACCCGGGGGAGTCGACCGAAGGGAGACGGGGGCAGCGCCCCCGCTCCCCAGCAGCCAAAAGGTCAGGCATCCCTGACTGGCGTGCCCTCCCCCAAGGGGCCACAAGACGCCATGATCACGACCAGACGCCTCGAACGCGCGCTCGGGGATTTCACCCGCGCGCATCTCCCCACCGGCCTTGCCGATCTCCTGATGTTCCTGCTCAAGCAGGGCTGGGCCTGCCTCTTCGGCTTCCTGATGCTGGGCGGGCTGATCCTGTCGGACCGCATCTGGCAGGACGACTGGGCACTTCATCGCTACGACGGGCTCTTCCTCTATGCCCTCACCCTGCAGCTCTCCTTCCTTGCGCTGAAACTCGAAACCCTGACCGAGGCCAGGGTCATCCTGCTATTCCACCTCACCGGCACGGCGATGGAACTGTTCAAGGTAAACGCAGGAAGCTGGGCCTATCCCGAGGACGCGCTTCTGAAGATCCACGGCGTGCCGCTCTTCTCCGGCTTCATGTACGCGGCGGTCGGCAGCTACATGGCTCGGGTCATCCGCATCTTCGACATGAATTTCGCGCCCTACCCGCCGTTCTGGACCAGCGTGGCGCTGGCCGTGGCGATCTACGTCAATTTCTTCGCCCACCACTACCTGCCCGACGCGCGCTATGTCCTGATGGCCGCCACGGTGCTGCTCTTCGCCCGCACCCGCGTCTGGTTCACGATCAACCGTACCCGCCGCTGGATGCCGCTGCCCGTGGCCGCTTTCCTCACCTCGATCTTCCTCTGGATCGCCGAGAACGTGGGCACGAATACCAACACATGGCTCTACAAGGGCCAGACCACCCTCGACCTCGTGCACCTGTCCAAGATGGGCTCGTGGTATCTTCTGCTTTACGTCAGCTTCACAACCGTGACGCTGGTCCTGCGCGACGCGCTCTCGCGCGCGCCGCTCACAGCCCCAGCACAAGCACCAGGATCGAGGCCGTCAGCACCGCAATCCCCAGCACCTCCCGCCGCGTGACGGTTTCGCGAAAGAACAGGACCGAGGCCGCCAGCGACAGGATCAGCTCCACCTGGCCCAGCGCGTAGACATAGGCCGCCTTCTGCAGCGTGAAGGCGGTGAACCAACCCATTGTTCCGGCCATCGAGGTCAGCCCCAGCCAGACCGCCCGGCCTCGCGCGGCCCAGACGGCGGCAATCTGCCCCGGCTCGCGCCAGCGCAGCCAGAACGCCATGCCCAGGGTCTGCATGGCCGTCACGCAGACCAGCGACAGGGCCGCGCGCAGCACC
The DNA here is from genome assembly GCF_900101505.1 of Antarctobacter albus. Lineage (GTDB taxonomy): Bacteria > Pseudomonadota > Alphaproteobacteria > Rhodobacterales > Rhodobacteraceae > Antarctobacter > Antarctobacter albus. The sequence continues at coordinate 220,747 of NZ_FMZI01000010.1, read as the reverse complement.
GGGTCCTCGCTGGGCACTTCCAGCGTCGTGGCGCGATAGCCCACGCCCGCGACCGCAAAGAAAAAGCCCGACCCGACGCCCAGCAGCACCGCGCGACTGCGCAGCCCGCGCCACAGCCCCGCCGCATCCGGCGTCTTGGACAGCATCAGCACGCCCACCAGCCCGATCCCGATCGCCAGCCAGCCAAGTGGAGAGATCGCCTCGCCCAAAAGGACGAACCCCATCAGCGCGGTCTGGATGACCTCGGTCTTCTTGAAGGTGATGCCCACGGCGAAATTGCGCTCGCGGAAGGCAAGGACCACCAGCACCGTTGCCAGGATCTGCCCCAGCCCGCCGACCACCGCCCAGGGCCAGAATGCAGGCGCGGGCATGGGCAGGCTGGTCCCGGTCAGGCCCAGGTACAGCAGCAGCACCACCAGTCCCGCCGGCATGGCATAGGCAAACCGCGCAAAGGTGCTGCCCGTGGCGCTGATGTCGCCCGTCGCCAACAGCTTGTGCAGCATGAAACGCGCGGTCTGAAAGGTGGCCGCGCAAAGGGTGGCAATGATCCAGAGGTCCATGCCGCCATTAGCGGCAGCGGGCCGGCAGGTGCAAGCGCAACCCGCCCCGGGACAGGGTCAGCCCCGCGGCCAGAGCGGATGCGGCACCGGGTCCTTGGCACGCAGGAAATAGCGCCGGAACACCTCGGCGTAAGAACGATAGCGGTAGTCGCCGTTGCGCGACAGGTAGCGCTGCGGGTTCCGGCGGTACATCACCGGCAGCCGATACCAGGGCACCATCGCGTGCATGTGGTGCACCACATGCAGGTTGTTGTTGAGAAAGATCAGCGCCAGCGGCCCGCGATCCTCGATGATCACCGTCCGCCCCCGCGCATCCTCATGCGCGCGGTGCTCCAGGAAGGTGCGGATCTTCAGGATCGACAGCGCCGCATAGGTGCTGAGCAGGAAGGCCCAGGCCGGCATCCGCCCCAGCGCCAGCATCCACCAGACCACTACACCCACCGCCGGCACATGCAGCGCCCACCCCAGCAGCACCCGCCGGTCCCCGCGCCTCACCGCGCGCAGGTCCGACAGGGCAAAGGCCAGTGTCCCCAGCAAGGGCCCCAGCAACATCCGCCCTGCCAGCGTGTTGTTCACCCGCATCACCATCCGCGCCGCGCGCGGCAGGCGGTGCCAGACCTTGGGGTCCAGGAAATTGCTCTCGGGGTCGTCGTAGGGATCGGTCAGGATCGAGTCCCGGTGATGCGCCAGGTGCGTGTCCTTGAACCGCAGGTAGGGCACCACCAGCGACAGCGCCGGAAACACCAGCGCCCCGTTCCAGAGCCGCGACCGGAACGGATGCCCGTGCAGCATCTCATGCGTCAGGGAGGAATGCAGCGCCGCACCCAGCGTCACCAGGACCATGCCCAGCGGCAGCCAGGCCGCCGCCGCCCATGTCGTCCCCAGCGCCCAGAGAGCATAACACGCTGCCAATAACGTCAGTGTCGGCCATTCCAGCCCGCGCAGCCGCTCAGACATGCCGGCCCCAGCGGATACCCGACCAGACGCGCTCGTAGACCAGGTAGGACAGAAAGCCGATCACGGCGTTCACCACCGCCATCCCGCCCCCGACCGCCAATGAGCCGGTAAAGGCCAGGCCCACCCCCGCCATCGACACCAGTCCCAATGCCGTCCACAGGACGGATTTCACAAGCGTGCGCGCCCGCGTTTCCATAAAACCTCCGAATGTTCTGAACTCGGGGCCAAGGTAACGGCCGCGTGAGCGGGGTGGCATCCTGTCTATGGTTCACATTTCTCGCGTTATGTGATAAAAATCACCAATGAGCAAAATTATCGACAAGCGGGTGCGCGCGGACCTGCTGCGCAAACGGCTGACAGAGGCGATGCAGCGGGCCGGGTCGAACCAGACCGCGCTGGCACGGGCCGTGGGCGTCGACCGCTCGACCATCTCGCAACTGCTCAAGGACACCGGCGCGCGCCTGCCCAATGCCCAGCTTGTCGGCTCCTGCGCGCAGGCGCTCGGCGTGTCGTCGGACTGGCTCCTGGGCCTCTCGGATCGACCGGAATCCGCCGCCGACCTGCTGGCCACCTCCCTGACCCTGACAGAGGCGCCCCGGGCGCTGGTGGACGAACAGATCTTCCGCTGGCACCGCGAGGCGGAGGGCTACAAGATCCGCCACGTTCCCGCCGCGCTGCCCGACATGCTCAAGACGCGCGCGGTGCTGGAATGGGAATACGGGCCGCATCTGGGCCGCACCACCGAACAGGCGATCAACGCGTCCGAGGACCGGCTGGACTGGATGCGCGCCTCCAAATCCGACTATGAAATCGCCCTGCCCCTCTACGAGGTCGAGAGCTTCGCCGAAGGCGTGGGCTATTACGCCGGCATCCCGGCCGACATTCGCCGCGTGCAACTGGCGCAACTGGCGGACCTCAGCGCCACGCTCTACCCCCGGCTGAGGATCTATCTCTTTGATGCCCGACGGCTCTACTCGGCGCCGGTCACAGTCTTCGGGCCGCTTCTGGCGGTGCTCTACATGGGCCGCAACTACCTGGCCTTCCGCGACACCGAACGCGTGACCGCCATCACCCGTCATTTCGACCACCTGGTGAAAGAGGCCAGCATCACCGCCCGCGCCCTGCCCGACCACGTCAGGGCGCTGGAGGCAAAGGTGAGGGGATAGGGGCAACACCCCGGCCCGAAGTCCGCCAGCACCATATTTCCGCCGCATTCAACATTACCCTGAAGGGGCGCAAACGGGTTGAACGATGTCCTGCCTTTTGCGCGGCCCAGGTCTTTGAAAAAGACGTTCCAGGAAAGTTGGGAAGGCAGAATGCGAAAGGCCCCTCATCCAGACACCCCATCAGCCGGCGCGGATTGTGACGGGTCCGCCGATCCGGATCTTCTGGCAATTCGAACGATGCTGGACCAGCATGAGGACACGCAATCACCGTCGGAACAAGCGGCCCGGCAAAGGCGTCGCCGGCGCATCATCCCTCAAGGATCAGCTGCGCAGGATCATGCGCCTGCGGTCGCGGCACGGGTCCAGCCGTCCGAACGCACCGGCAAAAAAGGACCTCCGCTGCAATGGCTCCGCACGCGGGCCCGGGCTTTCCTGCGGCGCCCGGACGCGCCGAGGATCCTCTCGCTTCTGCTCCTGCTGACGCTTGTCATCCTGAAACCGGGCTTCGTGGTCTTTCTTGCGGTGATGAGCCTCGTGGCCGCGCTCGCGCTCTACTTTTCCATTGGCCCCGACCGCGTCCAGGCCTGGGTTGTCGGCCGCTACGACCGCCTGCGCGACCGCGACCCGGATGCCGCGGACCGGCTGCGCAAACGTGCGGCCGCCGCCAGCAAATGGCTTGCGGTAGTGATCGACAAGCTGCCCGAAAGCTGGACTGCGGGACTTTACCTTCCGGATTTCGACACCCCGGCAGAGCCGCATGCCAAGTTGGAACGCGATCCCTTCGAGCGGCTGGCCCGGCAATGACGCGCCGCCCGGAGGGGCCGTCTCAATAGGGCATCGGATGCGCCTTGTGGACCTCGTCCAGGCGCGCCAGCAGGTCGTCGGAGAGCACCAGGTCGCTGGCCCCCAGCAGGTGGTCCAGCTGCTCCATCGTGGTCGCGCCAAAGATCGAGGACGCCACGAAAGGCCGCCGCGCCGACCAGGCCAGCGCCATGTGCACCGGGTCCAGGTCAAACTCCCGCGCCACGCCAAGATAGGCCTCGACCGCCTCGAAGACACGCGGGCTCAGCCGCCCGCCCATCGTCTCGTTCAGCGACATGCGCGAGCCCTCGGGCACCGCGCCGCCCTGGTACTTGCCGGTCAGGAACCCGGCGCCCAGCGGCGAGAAGGGCAGCAGGCCCACGTCCTCGTAGACCATCAGTTCCGCAAGGTCGGTGTCCGCCAGCCGGCAGAGCAGCGAGTATTCGTTCTGGATCGAGGCCACGCGCGGCCCACCCACGCGCTCCGCCGCCTCCAGCCACAGCGCCGTGCCCCAGGCGCTTTCGTTCGACAGGCCAAAGGCGCGGATCGTGCCCCGCTCGACCTCGGCCTGCAACGCGCCCAGGCAATCCTCCATGTCCGCCACCACCTGCGCGCGGGTCCAGCCCGATTGCGAGGGGTCATAGCGCCAGTTCTTGCGGAACATGTAACTGCCCCGGTTCGGCCAGTGGAACTGGTAGAGGTCGATGTAATCGGTCTTGAGGCGCTTGAGCGAGGCCTCGACCGTGTCACGGATCGTCTTCGAGGTGATCGGCGCCCCGTCGCGCGCCATGCTGCCCTCGCCGGAATGCTTGGTGGCCAGGATCCATTCGGATCGGCGGCCAGAGGCGGCGTTCCAGTCGCCGATGATTTCCTCTGTCCGGCCATAGGTTTCGGCCCGGACCGGGTTCACCGGGTACATTTCGGCGGTGTCCATGAAATTGATCCCGGCCTCCAGCGCCCTGTCGATCTGGCGGTGGGCCTCTGCGGGCGGGGTCTGGTTGCCGAAGGTCATCGTGCCCAGGCACAGTTCGGACACCATCAGGCCGGTGCGGCCCAGCGGGTTCATCTTCATGGGAAAGGCCCTTGTCTGAAATCGTCGGTCGGGCGCCAAGATGACAGGCCCAGCCGGGATGGCAAGGGGCACCGGTCCCGGCGCATTTCCGTCGGGCAATCCGAACTCCACGCTTGAGAACAAAATGAGAACACGCTAATCTTGCCCCCATGACGATGGCCTCTGCCCTGCTCACGCGCCGCCCCCATGCGCCGCCCCCCGCTCTGGTTCTGTGGCGTGACATCCTGCTGCCGCATGCCCGCGTGCACGAACTCTGCGGTCAGGCCCGGCGCACGCTGGCGCTGCATGTCGCGGCACAGACGGGCGGGCCGGTGATCTGGATCACCCGCCGCCACAGCCCGGATCAGCTCAACCCCTGCGGCATGCAGGCGATCCTGCCCCCGGGAGAGGTGATCTTCGTCGCCACCGACCGCCCCGTCGACAGCCTCTGGGCGATGGAAGAGGCGCTGCGCAGCGGCGCTGCGCCACTGGTGGTCGGGGACCTGGCAGAGCCGCCCCCCATGACCCCTGTGCGCCGGCTGCACCTTGCGGCAGAGGCCGGGGCGGGCATGGGGCACTGCCGTCCGCTGGGGCTGATCCTGACGCCGGGCGCGGGCGGCGCGCCGGGGGTCGAAACGCGGTTTCGCTGCGATCCCGTCCATGCGCAGGACCAGACCGCCTGGCGCATAGACCGGCTGCGCGCCCGGATGCAGCCGCCCCGGACATGGCGTCTGGAGGCGGGAAAGCTGCACGACTGGCCCACCCCCGGCTGAGCGGAGGCCACGGCCGAAACGACAAGAATATGTCGCGAAGCCACCTGACTTCTGCCGCCCGAGCGGGCAGAAACACGACATGCGCCTGTTCATCTCCTTTGCCTCGCTCTTTCTTTCGGTCATCCTGCTACAGCTTTCCTCGGGCAGCGTCGGCCCGCTCGACGCGCTGTCCGGGCTGGCGCTGGACTTCACGACCACGCAGATCGGCCTCTTGGGCTCGGCGCATTTCGCCGGGTTCTTCATCGGCTGCTGGTGGGCGCCGCGCCTCATGGGATCGGTGGGCCATTCACGCGCCTTCGCCGCCTTCACCGCCCTAGGCACCATCGGCATCCTGGGCCACGTCCTGGTCGAAAACCCCTATGCCTGGGCCACGCTGCGGATCGGCCAGGGGCTCTGCGTGGCGGGCTGTTACACGGTGATCGAGGCCTGGCTGCACGCCAAGGTCACGAACGAGACCCGGGGCCGCGCCACCGGCGCCTATCGCCTCGCCGACCTCGGCGCCTCGCTGAGCGCGCAGCTGATGATCTCGATCCTGCCGCCGGCGCATTACGTCAGCTACACGCTGCTGGCGCTGCTCTGCACCGCCGCCCTGCTGCCGCTGACGCTGAGCCGCCTGCGCCCGCCGGAAACCCCCGATGCCCCGCGCCTGACCCCGGGCCTGGCCTGGGCGCGTTCACCGCTGGCGGTGGCTGGGGTGCTGGTGGCCGCGCTGTCCAGTTCCTCGTTCCGGATGGTTGGCCCGCTCTACGGCACCGGCGTCGGGCTGGAGACCGCGCAAATCGCGTTCTTCCTGGCCTCCTTCGTGGCGGGCGGGGCGCTGGCGCAATACCCGGTCGGCTGGCTGGCCGACCGCTATGACCGGCGCTGGGTGCTGGTCTGGCTGTCGGTCGCGGCCATCGCCAGTTGCACGCTGACCGCGCTGGCCACCGGCCTGCCCACCCTCGGGATCATGCTGACCGCCGCCATCTTCGGCCTGACCACCTTTCCGATCTTCTCGATCGCCGCCGCGCACGCGCATGACTTTGCCGCCAGCGACGAACGCATCGCGCTTTCGGCGGCGCTGATGTTCTGGTTCGCCGTCGGCGCCATCGCCGCGCCCTGGTTCGCCTCGGCCCTGATCGAGCTTTACGGCCCGCCCGCGCTCTTTGTCATGATCGCGGCGGGGCACGCGCTGCTGGTGGTCTTCGGGCTGGTCCGGATGCGCAAGCGCCGCGCCACGGAAACCCGCACCCGCTACATCTACACGCCCCGCTCGACCTTCCTTGTGGGCCGCCTGCTGTCGGGCATCCGCGAACGCTCCAATCAGGAGGACTGAGCCTCCGCCCGCTCGTCCTCTGCCTCTGCCTCGGCCTGGTCGATGGCCCAGGCGCTGGCCGCTTCCAGCGCCACCGGGGACGAGGTCGGCAGGATGCCGAGGTAGCTGTCGGTCTCGTCCACCGGGACACCGGCCCGCTGCGTCATGCGGTACAGCGCGTACAGCCCGATGGCACCAAAGGTGCCGGACATGAACAGCCAGAAGGCCCCGGGCCCAAAGACCTGCATCGCCCAGCCCGTCGCCAGCGGCCCCGCGATGGCCCCCAGTCCAAAGGTGAACACCAGCCCGCCCGAGGCCGCCGCCATGTCCTCGGCATCGAGAAAGTCGTTGGTATAGGCCAGGAACAGCGCATACAGCGGCGCCGACACGCCGCCTGCGAAAAAGGCCGCGCCGGTCAGCAGCCAGAACCCGCCACCGGAGAACCAGCCGGCCACGGCGGCAACCCCGCCGATCACCGCCGCCCCGAAAATCAGCTTGCGCCGGTCCACCCGGTCCGACAGCCAGCCGATGGGGTATTGCAGGAACAACGCCCCTGCAAAGAGCGTCGCGATGAAGGTTGCGATCTGGTTCGTGCTCAGCCCGATCTCGGTGCCATAGACCGCCCCCATGCCGGATTGCGTCGCATAGACCGTGCCCAGCAGGAAGATCCCGACCGTCCCCAGGGGCGAGCTGACAAAGAGCCGGTGCAGTGGCATCGGCCGCGCCACCTCTGCCGCCGGCACCGGCACCGCCGACAGCAGGATCGGCGCAAAGGAGATGGACACTAGGATCGAGGCACCGATGAACAGCACCGAGGTCGCCGCATCCCCCAGCGTCAGCAGCCCCTGCGCCCCGATCAACCCCAGCGTCTGCGCGATCATGTAGGCCGACAGAACCTTGCCGCGGGTCTCGTTGGTGGCGGCATTGTTCAGCCAGCTTTCGGCGGTGACATAGACCCCCGACATGCAGAACCCGACGACGATCCGCAGCACCGTCCAGACCCAGGGATCGGCGGCCAGCGGAAAGGCGATCAGCCCCGCCGACATGAAGCTGCCCAGCGCCGCAAAGACCCGGACATGGCCCACCCGGCGGATCAGCTTGGGTGTCAGCTGCGCGCCCGACAGGAACCCCACGAAATAGCCCGAGGTGACAATGGCCAGTTCCGCCGCCGAAAACCCCTCGATCCCGCCGCGCAGGCCGATCAGGGTGAAATGCATGCCATTGCCCAGCATGATCAGGACAATGCCGACAAGCAGGGCCCAGACCCCTGAAATCACCGAGTTCATGCGATGTCCTTTCGTGCTGTGCGGGATGGCGGTTCCGCTCCGCGCCGCCTCGCACGCGGCAGGCCGCGCTTCCTGTGCCGCACCGCCGTCTTTCGGCCCGTTTGCGACAAAGCGGGGGCGCCCTCTGGTCCTCGGGCCTCTTGGCCGCTAAACCGGGCGCAAACCCCGCATCTGACAGAAGCGCACATCATGGCCCGACACCTTATCACCTCTGCCATTCCCTACATCAATGGCATCAAGCACCTGGGCAATCTCGTCGGCTCGCAATTGCCCGCCGACCTCTATGCCCGCTACCTGCGCGCCCGCGGACACGAGGTGCTGTATCTCTGTGCGACCGACGAACATGGCACCCCCGCCGAACTGGCCGCCGCAAAGGCGGGCAAGCCGGTGGCCGAATACTGCGCCGAAATGTGGGAAGTGCAGTCAAAGCTGGCCGAGGGCTTCCGGCTGTCGTTCGACCACTTCGGGCGCTCCTCGTCCGAACAGAACCGCAAGCTGACCCAGCATTTCGCCAAGGTGCTGGACGACAACGGGTTGATCCGCGAAGTGTCCGAGACCCAGATGTACTCCAAGGCGGACGGCCGCTTCCTGCCTGACCGCTACATCGAGGGCACCTGCCCCAACTGCGGCTTCGACTCGGCGCGCGGCGACCAGTGCGACAATTGCACGAAACAGCTCGACCCGGTCGACCTCATCAACCCGCATTCGACGATCTCCGGCTCGACCGACCTGGAAATGCGCGAGACGAAACACCTGTATCTGCGCCAATCCGCGATGAAGGACCAGATCGAGGAATGGATCGACACCCGTGTCGGCTGGCCCGTCCTGACCACCTCGATCGCCAAGAAATGGCTGAACGATGGCGACGGTTTGCAGGACCGTGGCATCACCCGGGACCTCGACTGGGGCGTGCCGGTGCAAAAGGGCGACGAGCCGTGGCCCGGCATGGAGGGCAAGGTCTTTTACGTCTGGTTCGACGCACCCATCGAATACATCGCCTGCGGGCAGGAATGGGTCGACGCGGGCAAGGGCGACAACTGGGAACGCTGGTGGCGCACCGACAAGGGCGCCGAGGATGTCCGCTACACCCAGTTCATGGGCAAGGACAACGTCCCCTTCCACACCCTGTCCTTCCCGGTGACGATCCTGGGCTCCGGCGAGCCCTGGAAGCTGGTCGATTACATCAAGTCGTTCAACTACCTGAACTACGATGGCGGCCAGTTCAGCACCTCGCGCGGGCGCGGTGTCTTCATGGATCAGGCGCTGGACATCCTGCCCGCCGACTACTGGCGCTGGTGGCTGCTGAGCCACGTCCCCGAAACCTCGGACAGCGAATTCACCTGGGAGAGCTTCCAGTCCGGCGTGAACAAGGACCTCGCCGACGTGCTGGGCAACTTCGCCAGCCGCGTGACCAAGTTCTGTCGCTCCAAGTTTTCCGAGGCTGTCCCCGAGGGCGGCACACCTGGCGCGGCCGAGGCAAAGCTGATCGCCGACCTGACCGCCAAGGTCCGCGAATACGAAACCCATATGGAGGCCATCGAGATCCGCAAGGCGGCGGCCGCCCTGCGCGCCGCATGGGTCCTGGGCAACGAATACCTGCAAGAGGTCGCCCCCTGGACCACCTTCAAGACGGACCCGGAACAGGCCGCCATGCAGATCCGGCTGGCTCTGAACCTGATCCGGCTCTACGCGGTGATCTCGGCGCCCTTCATCCCCGACGCCTGCGCCGAGCTGCTCAAGGCGATGCACGCCGAAGACGCCGACTGGCCCGATGACGTCGAGGCGGCTCTGACCGCCCTGCCCGTGGGTCATGCCTTCGACGTGCCAGACGTGACCTTCCGCAAGATCACCGATGCCGAACGCGAGGAATGGCAGGAACGCTTCGCCGGGGTGCGAGGCTGAAGAGTGCAAGTTTTGGGCGTCGCTGACGCGCTTGGCCTGATCCTTGACTGGGTCGGGCAAAAGGAGGTTTTGCCTGCGTCCCCGCCCCGCCCGGACTTGCCCGCCGCGCTGCCGAGCGTCATTGCTGTATCGGATGCCTTGGGGCCGGATTTCTGTAGCATAGGCTGCCACAACAACACCTTGCTGAACGTTCAGGACCGAATCTGGCGACCAGAAGACATGCGGCCAGATGCCAAGGGCGTGCTCCCGCTGATCACAGAAAACCAGTCGGTCTGGCAATTGGGCTTTGTCCACTCGGCACCGGAGCAGGTGTTGGTGAAAGGCGACTGGCTGTACGGCGACGATGACCTGCAGCCAGAGGATTGGTGCCCGTTGAGCATGACCAGCGAGGACGCGCTCATCCTTGCTGTCTTGATCAACGGTTTTTTCGGGCTCTTCACGCGTTTCGAAACGCGTGAAGAGCCGGATTTCGAAATCCGGCCAGCCGATTGCCCGGTGTTGCTCTGGTCACATCAGGCCCTCGGGATCGAATGGCCCGGGTTCTGGACAGATTCCGACCGCAGGCGGCTGCATTTCGGCGGGTTCGGCCAAACATTGATCCGGGTCTGAACACTGTACCCGAGCGCGGGCAAGCGCGTTCGAACGCGCTTGGACAAGGCGCTTCGCAGCGCCTTGCGGCCCGAGGGCTTGACCGCCGCGCGAGGGGTTGCTACCTCGCGCGCCTCACCGCACAGGGGCAGCATATGGCACGCAAGCGCAAGGGACGCGACATTTCCGGTTGGCTGATCGTGGACAAGCCCGCGGGCCTGACCTCGACCGCCGTGGTCAACAAGGTCCGCTGGGCGCTGGACGCCAAAAAGGCCGGTCATGCCGGCACGCTCGATCCCGAGGCCACCGGCGTGCTGGCCGTGGCCCTGGGCGAGGCGACCAAGACCGTCCCCTACATCACCGACGCGCTGAAGGCGTACCGCTTTACCGTGCGTTTCGGACAGGCCACAAACACCGACGACGCCGAGGGCGAGGTGATCGCCACTTCCGAGGCGCGCCCCTCGGATGACGAGATCAAGGAGGCGCTGCACGGGTTCGTCGGAGAGATCATGCAGGTGCCGCCGCAGTTCTCGGCAGTCAAGATCGACGGCGAACGCGCCTACAAGCGCGCCCGCGACGGCGAGGAGATGGAGATCGAGGCCCGCCCGCTCTGGGTCGAGGAACTGGTGCTGACCGACCGCCCCGACCCGGACACCGCCGTTCTGGAAATGACCTGCGGCAAGGGCGGCTACGTCCGTTCCATTGCCCGCGACCTGGGCAAGGTTCTGGGCTGTCACGGCCATGTCGTCACCCTGCGCCGCCTCTGGTCCGGCCCCTTCGAGGCCGAGCAGGGCATCACGCTGGACCAGATCGACGCGCTGGCCCGCACGCCGGAACTGGACGCCCACCTGCTGCCGCTGGAGGTCGGGCTGGCCGACCTGCCCGAGCTGAAATGCACCGCCCAGGGGGCCGCGCGTCTGCGCAACGGCAACCCCGGCATGGTGGTGCCGGGCGACGTGGACTACGGCGACGAGGCCTGGGCCAGTTTCGAGGGCAAACCGCTGGCGGTGGGCCGCTTCAAGGCGGGAGAACTGCACCCCAGCCGGGTCTTCAACCTGGCCGACTGACGGGCAAACGCGAACACGCCTTGCGGGGCGGGTTAACGGATTCTTGCCGCTTTGTACAAAACGCTGGAAACGGCGTACAAAACGTACGTTTTGTACAAAACTCAGACGTTCCGGCGCAGCCGCGCCAGCCAGCCTTGCAGGGCCTCCAGCGCCTCGGGTTCGTCGAGGAAGGGGATATGCCCGCGCCCCTTGACCTCTGTCGCGATCATGTCGGGCCGCCGCCGGCGCATCTCGGCAAAACACTCGGGCGTCAGCAGGTCGGAATTCTCGCCACGCATCGCGCACAGCGGCAACCCCTCCAGCGCGTCGAAAAGCGGCCAGAGATCCGGCGCGGGCTGCGCGCCGCCCCCCAGCACCGCGTCGCGCAACTTGGGGTCATAGGTCAGCTCAAGCCCCTGATCCGTCTGGACAAAAAGCCGCTCCGCCTCTTCCATCCAGCGCGCCTCGGAGACGCCGACAAAGCCGGTCATGACCTCGGCGCGCCGCTGCGCCACCTCGGCCAGGGTCTTTTGCGGCGGCTTGCGCCCAAGGTAGCCCTCGATCACCTTCAGCCCCGGCCCGGCGATCTCTGGCCCGATGTCGTTCAGCGCCACGCCCAGCAGTCGGGCCTTCGCCGTCGCCGCCAGCACCATCGCGATCAACCCGCCGCGCGAAGTGCCCAGAATCGCAGCCTTTTCCAGCCCCAGGTGATCCAGAAGCTCCAGCGCATCGCGCCCCTCGACCGGGATCTGGTAGGTCTCGTGCGGTGCCCAGTCCGACTGTCCGCGCCCGCGGTAATCCAGCCGGATCAGCCGCACGCCTTCCAGGTGCGGGGCGACGAAATCGAAATCGCGCCCGTTCCGCGTCAACCCCGCAAGGCAGAGCAGCGGCAGCCCCTCCCCCTCATCGCGGTAGAACAGGGAAATCCCGTCGGAGGTCTGGAGTTTCGGCATCACACAAGTTCCGGAATGGTGGTCAGGTCGGTCAGGACGTGTTTCGGCCGGGCCATCAGGCGGTCCATCGGCAGGCCCATGCGGTTCACCCAGGCGGTTTCGAACCCGTAGGCCGCCGCCCCCGCAGCATCCCAACCGTTCGAGGAGACGAACAGCACCTCTTCGGACGCGCAGCCGAATTCGGCCCCGACGAGGTCATAGACCACGCGGGCCGGTTTGAAGATGCCCACCTGTTCGACCGACAGCACCGCGTGCAGGAATTCCCCGATACAGGCGCTGTCCACCGCGCCGTCCAGCATGTCGCGGTTGCCATTCGACAGGATCGCCGTGCTCAGCCCCTTGGCCTTCAGCTGCGCCAGCATCTTCGGCACTTCCCGGTAGGCGGGCAGTTCCCAGTAGAGCGCTAGCAGCCGTTCGCGCAGCTCCATGTCATCGAGGCCGGCACGGTCCATCGCCCAATCCAGCCCGTCCTTGGTCACTTGCCAGAAGGGAACGTAATCACCTGTTACCGCGCGCAGCCAGCTGTATTCCAGCTGTTTCGCGCGCCAGTCGGCAGCCAGTTGCGGCCAGACCTCTGCCAGGGCCCCGCGCCCCGGTTCCTCTGCCGCGACCCGCGCCGCGGCGGCGACGTCGAACAGCGTGCCATAGGCATCGAACACGCAAACCTTGATCGCCATTGACCGCATCCCCCTTCGCAACCGGCGTCACCCTGACACGGGCCGGGACGCTGGAAAACCCCGATCCGAGCGTCTTTTACACGGTTTTGGGCCGTTCTGACCCAAGAAGCCGGTTTGCAAACCCGTGCAGGCGCGCGTAGGCTGTGCCAAATCCGAGCACCCGGGACGGACCCGGCCTCACCCAATCACCCCCTGACAGACAGAGGTTTCCCATGACGCAGGTCAAGACCGGCGACACCGTGCGCATTCATTACACCGGCACGCTCACCGATGGCTCCACCTTCGATTCCAGCCAGGGCCGCGACCCGCTGGAATTCACCGTCGGCTCGGGCCAGATCATTCCCGGTCTCGACAAGGCGATCCCGGGCATGGAAGTGGGCGACAAGAAGACCGTCCAGGTTCCCGCCGAGGACGCCTACGGCGAAACCAACCCCGAGGCGCGCCAGGACGTGCCGCGCGCCGAGATCCCCGACGACATCCCGCTGGACCTCGGCACTCAGCTGCAAGTGCAGGCACAGGGCGGCCAGGTGCTGCCGGTGACCGTCGTCGCCGTGACCGAAGAGGTGGTGACGCTGGACGCCAACCACCCGTTGGCCGGCAAGGACCTGACCTTCGACATCGAACTGGTCGAGATCGCCTGAGCCTTCAGGAAATCATTGCGCCGGGGGCCTGTCCCCCGGCATTCTGGGCCTGTCGTTTTCAACAGACAGGCCCTTTTCATGTCCGCTTTGCTTCGCGCCCTCGCTGCCCTCACCTGCCTGACCCTCGCCGCCCCTGCCTGGGCGGGCGAATGGACCCGGCTGGACCCCGCGGGGTTCGGCGATTGCAACCTGCGGTTCGACGGGGTGATCGAACCCGGCGATTTGATGCGCGCCACCCAAGAGGACGTGCTGGGCGGTTTCAACGCCCGCATCTGCCTGAACAGTCCCGGCGGCTCGCTGGCGGAGGTGCTGAATTTTCTCAAGGCCGCCAACGGCGACACGGGCGGGTTCTTTTTCGGCACCCGCGTTCAGACAGGCGACGAATGCCTGTCCTCCTGCGCGATCCTCTTTATGTTCGGCCAGGCCTTTGGCGCCAACAGCCCCTACCCCAGCCGCCAGCTGGAACCGGGCGCGCGGCTGGGCTTTCACTCTCCCTTCATCCGCGACGGTGCCAATCCCGCCGCCTCCGACGCCGAGGTCTTTCGCGTGGCCCTGCAGGTCGCCAAGCTGCTGGCCGACAGTTCCTACAAGGCGCTGACCGCCTCCGGCCCGGCACTGCCGCCCGAACTTCTGGCCATTGTCCTGGGCACGCCCTCGGCCGACATGCGCTATGTCGACACGATCGCCGAGGCCAAGCTGATGAACATCGAACTGACCGAAGACCTAGAATACAGCACCGTCTTTCCCGACACCCGCGCGAGTTTCGACCAGATCTACCGTCGCATCTGCATAAGCACCCACACGCTGACCTACCGCCAGCATTTCGTGCGCGAAGGCTATGACTTTGCCGATCTGGTCGCCCGCACGGCGGACCCGACCTACCAGGGCGCCGATTACGCCATCCATGTCAGGGAGCGCGATCCGGCCCAGGGCAGCAGCCCCGAACGCCGCCGCGCCCTGCTGACCGGGCCAAGCTACAGCGTCCCCGGCTGGTTCAGCGCCGGTGCGCAGCAGTACTGCCGCGTCGACCTGTCAGTCGAACCGGCGCCGGGCGGGCTGCGCGTGATCTCCTATTCCGTCGATTTCGGCGCCGCCATCAGTGCCGACCTCACCCGCATCCCCGAATGGCGGGGCGAGGTGCAGGTGACACGCGGCGGCCTGCGCCCTCTGGACACCCGGTACTGAGCACGCCCCCTTCCGGTCCCCTGCCCCACACGCTAAACCATGCGCCAAAGGGAGGCACGACCCATGCAGATGGCTCAAATCGGCGATCTTCGCCTGCACTACAGCGTCACCGGTCCCGAGGATGGCACGCCCGTCGTCTTTGCCAACTCGCTGGGTACGGATTTCCGGCTCTGGGACGAGGTGCTGCCGCTCCTTCCCGCCGGCCTGCGCATCCTGCGCTATGACAAGCGCGGGCACGGGCTGTCGGATACGCCTTCCGGTCCCTACAGCATGGGCGCGCTTATCACCGACGTGGAACGGCTGATGGATCACACGGGCTTTTCCAACGCGATCTTCGTCGGCCTGTCGATCGGCGGCATGATCGCCCAGGGGCTTGCGGCCAAGCGGCTGGACCTGGTGCGCGCAATGGTGTTGTCGAACACCGCCGCCAAGATCGGCACCCGCGACATGTGGGCGGACCGGATCGAGGCGGTCAGGACCGGCGGACTGGACAGCATCGTCGGCCCGACGATGGACCGATGGTTCTCGAAACCCTTCCACGCCGCCGAAGACTTCCCCGGCTGGCGCAACATGTTCCTGCGCACCCCCGCAGAGGGCTGGACCGGCTGTGCCGCCGCCATCGCGGGCACGGATTTCCTGTCGTCAACCAGTGGCTTGCGCCTGCCCACGCTGGCCATCGCCGGGTCCGAGGACGGATCGACGCCGCCCGACCTGGTGTTCGAGACCGCCGACCTGATCCCCGGCGCGCAAAAGGAACTGATCCGCGGGGCAGGCCACCTGCCCTGTGTCGAGAAACCCGGTGAATACGCCGCGCTCCTGACCGCCTTCCTCAAGGCGCAGGGCGCGGCGGGCTGACATGGCGCGTTTCCTGCTGATCCACGGCGCTTCGCACGGGGCCTGGTGCTGGCGCGACGTGTTGCCCGCGCTGGAGGCCCACGGCCACGAGGTCATCGCCATCGATCTGCCGTCACACGGCGACGACGGGACGCCGGTGGGCGACGTGACGCTCGACCTTTACGCGCAAACCATCATCCGCCACCTGACCGCGCCAACGATCCTGGTCGGGCACTCGATGGCCGGTTTCCCCATCACCCGCGCCGCAGAACTGGCGCCCGAGATGATCGCGCGCCTCGTCTATCTCTGCGCACACACGCCCTGGCCCGGCAAGACCATGTCCGAGATGCGCTTTCTCGGCGCAACGCAGCCGCTGGTTGCCGCCATTCGCGTCTCTGACGATGGGTTGTCGCACAGATTCGACCCGGACATGGCACCGGGCCTCTTCTACCAGGATTGCCCGCCAGAGACGGTGGACTATGCCCTGCCGCGGCTCACCCCGCAGGCGCAGGCACCCGGTAAGACCGTGGTCGAACTGACCGCGAATTCGCAGGACAAGCCGCGCAGCTACATCCTCTGCCGCAAGGACGGGGCGATCCCGCCCGACCTGCAGGAAAAGCTCGCCGCCCGTTTCGCGCCCGGCGAGGTCTACGAACTGGACAGCGGCCATTCGCCCTTCTTCTCCATGCCCGGACGGCTGGCCGACCTGCTCGACCGAATCGCCGCCAAGACCCCCTGACAGGACAGCCCATGCCCGCAACGCCCTTTGACAGCGCCCACCTGCACCGCCTCTTTCCCACCGGGGACACCGCGCGGCTGTTTTCCGACAGCGCCGAGATCCGCGCCATGATGCTGGTCGAGGCAGCGCTTGCGCAGGCGCAGGCGGCACAGGGCGTCATCCCCGAAACCGCCGCCGCCGCGATCCAGCGGGCCAGCCTGGAATGCCAGATCGACCCGGCCCAGCTGGCCGAGGCCACGGGCCAGAACGGCGTCACGACCCCCGCTTTCGTCGCCGCCTTTCGCCAGGCGATGAGCGCGCCAGAACATGCGCAATACCTGCACTGGGGCGCCACCTCGCAGGACATCCAGGACACCGGGCTGATGTTGCGCCTGCGCCAGGCCCTTGCCCAGCAAGAGGACCGTCTGCGCGCCACCTTGACCGCGCTGGCCCGGCTGGCCAGCGATCACGCCGAAACCCCGATGGCTGCGCGCACCTATGGTCAGCACGCCACGCCCACCAGCTTTGGCGCGCAGGCCGCCGCCTGGGGCTGGCCCCTGATCGAGGCGCTGGAGGCCCTGCCGACCCTGCGGGCCCAGGCCCTGCGCGTCTCGCTGTCGGGTGCCGCCGGCACCGCCTCGGCCCTTGGTCCCGATCCGGCAGCCCTGCGCGCGGAAATGGCGGAAAAGCTGGGCCTGGCCGACCCCGGCCACAGCTGGCACAGCTACCGCACCCCGATCCTGACCATCGCCGACTGGTTCACCCGCACCGCGCTTGCATTCGGCAAACTGGGAGAGGACCTAATGCTGGCCACGCAAAGCGGCATCGCCGAGGTCCGCCTTGGCGGCTCTGGCGCCTCGTCGACCATGCCGCAGAAACAGAACCCCGTGGCGCCTTCGGCCCTGGTCGCGCTGGCACGCCACGCACAGGGGCTGAACGCCACGCTGCAGGGGGCGGCCCTGCACCGGCAACAACGCGACGGCGCGGCATGGTTCACCGAATGGCTGTGCCTGCCGCAACTGGTGCTCTCCGCCGCGGCCGCCGCGACGCAGGCACAATCGCTGGCAGAAAGCCTCACCCCGGATGCAGAGGCCATGAAGGCGACCCTGGACGCCACCGGCGGGCTTCTCATGGCAGAGGCGCTGTCCTTTGCCCTGGCGCGGACCATGCCCCGGCCAGAAGCACAAGCCGCCTCCAAGGTGCTGTGCACGCAGGCACGCGACAGCAGTCAGCCGCTGGAACAGATCGCCCGCGCCGCGCACCCCGACCTGTCTGCAGACCTGTTCGACCCCGTCCACCAGATGGGCACCGCACCGGACGAGGCCCGCGCCTTTGCCGCCAGAGTCACCAGCCTGGCAAGCTGACCCGACCTGCCGTCACGTCACGCAATGCAAGCGACACCACCAATGTCGCTTTCGGAACAGCCGCCCGCTTGTCTGCCCGCGCACCCTGCCCGGAAGACACCGGGGAGGAACCCATGACACGCATCCGCGCGGCGGTCTGCACCGCGTTCGACGCGCCCCTGCAGATCGAAGAGCTCGACCTCCGCGCCCCCGGCGCCGGAGAGATCGAGGTCACGCTGGAGGCCGTCGCCATCTGCCATTCCGACATTTCCTATGCCACCGGCGCCTGGGGCGGCGCACTTCCGGCGGTCTACGGCCATGAGGCGGCGGGCCGCATCACCGCCCTAGGCGAGGGCATCAGCGGCTTGCAGACCGGCGATCGTGTCGTCGTCACGCTGATCCGCGCCTGCGGCACCTGCCTTACCTGTGCTTCGGGCCGCCCGACCATCTGTATCGGCGACCGTGATACCACGCCCGTCCTCACACGGCCCGACGGCACAGAGGTCATGTCGGCCATGTTCTGCGGCGCCTTTGCCGAAAAGGTCGTCGTCGATCAAAGCCAGGTTGTCGTCCTGCCCGACGACATGCCCCCCGAGGCCGTCTGCCTGCTGGCCTGCGGCGTGATCACCGGCATCGGCGCGGTCATCAACGCCGGCAAGATGCGCCCGGGCGACGACGTGGTGGTGATCGGCGCGGGCGGCGTGGGCCTGAACGCGATACAGGGCGCGCATATCGGCGGCGCCCGCCGCATCGTCGCCGTGGACATGAGCGAGGAAAAGCTGGACATCGCCCGCGCCTTCGGCGCCACAGACGGGATCCTTGCCACGCAGGACGCGCCCTGGGAGGCAGCCCACACAGCCCTGGGCCGGGGCGCCGACGTGGTCGCCGTGACCGTGGGCGCGATCCCCGCCTATGAACAGGCCATGCGCTACCTCGGCTGGGGCGGACGCATGGTGATGATCGGAATGCCGCATTCCGGCGCGATGGCCACCTATGAACCCGTCGTGCCCGCCTTCATGGGCCAGGAAATGATTGGCTCGAAAATGGGCGACGTGGTGATCCAGCGCGACATTCCCTGGATGGCGGACCTCTACCGGCAAGGCCGGCTGAAGCTCGACGAGCTGGTGTCGGGCCGCTGGCGCCTCGACCAGATCAACGAGGCCATCGCCGACACGATGACGGGCGGCGCCCGTCGCAACGTGATCCTCTTCGACAGCCATTGACCCCGGCGCCACGCCCGCTGTTTCTTTGGGCTGAAAATACTCTCGGGGGAGTCGACCAGGGGGAGACGGGGGCAGAGCCCCCATCCCCCGCAAGCCAAAGGGACAGGCCATGAAACTCCAGGACCTCGACGTGATCGTCACCGCCCCACCCGCGCCGGGCTGGGGCGGGCGCTACTGGATCCTCGTCAAGCTGACCACCAACGACGGCATCACCGGCTGGGGCGAATGCTATGCCGCCTCGGTCGGGCCGGAGGCGATGCGCGCCGTCATCGAAGATGTCTTTGCCCGCTATTTCCAGGGCGAAAACCCCGAGAACATCGAACGCATGTTCCGCCGCACCTATTCCTCTGGCTTTACCCAGCGCCCGGACCTGACGGTCATGGGGGCCTTTTCCAGCCTGGAAATCGCCTGCTGGGACATCCTGGGCAAGGCGCGCAACCGCCCGGTCTGGGCGTTGATCGGCGGCATGATGAACGAACGGGTGCGCGCCTATACCTATCTCTACCCGCTTCCGCAGCACCGGATGGACGACTTCTGGACCTCGCCCGAACTGGCGGCTGAATCGGCCATCGACTGTGTCGAGCGCGGCTTTACCGCGGTGAAATTCGATCCTGCCGGCCCCTACACGATGCGTGGCGGACACCAGCCGGGTATGCGCGACATCGCCATGTCCGTCGCCTTCTGCAAGGCCATCCGCGAGGCGGTGGGCGACCGGGCCGACCTGCTGTTCGGCACCCACGGCCAGTTCACCACCGCAGGCGCCATCCGCCTGGGACAGGCGATCGAACCCTACCTGCCGCTCTGGTTCGAGGAACCGGTGCCGCCGGACAACCTGCTGGAATTCGCCGAGGTGGCCCGCGCGGTGCGCGTACCCGTCGCCACCGGCGAACGCCTGACCACCCGCGCCGAATTCGCCACGCTTCTGCGCAGCGGCGGGGCGAAGATCCTGCAACCGGCGCTGGGCCGGGCAGGCGGCATCTGGGAGATGCGCAAGCTGGCCGCGATGGCCGAGAGTTTCAACGCGGAAATGGCGCCGCATCTCTATGCCGGTCCGATCGAATGGGCGGCCAATATCCAGCTTGCGGTCTCGATCCCCAACCTGTTGCTTGCCGAAACGATCGAGACTCCGTTCCACGCGGCGCTCATCAAGAACACGATATCGCTTGACAACGGTTTCATCCCCGCGCCCACCGCCCCCGGTCTGGGCATCGAAGTGGACGAGGATCTGGCCCGCGCGCACCCCTACACCGGGGGCGATCTGCACCTGCAGATGCAGGACGCGCCCTGCGATTACGCCCTTGGCAATGCCTTCCAGGGAGGCGCGCCGCCCCTGACCGAATCATGATCTGGTCTTTCCCGAACGGAGGGCTATATTAGCTCAACTGATCAAGACGCGAGTCACATGGAAGACCAGACAAAACTGCCGCCTCCGCCGGAGGAAATGCAAACCAACGCCCAGCACGCCGCGGCCTTTCTCAAGACGCTGGCGCATGAGGGGCGGCTGATGATCCTCTGTCACCTCGGGTCGAGCGAGAAATCCGTGGGTGAGCTGGAAGAGCTGCTGGGCATCCGGCAGGCAGCGGTCAGCCAGATGCTGGCGCGGCTGCGCGAGGAAGATCTGGTGAAGACCCGGCGTGACGGCAAGACGATCTACTACAGCCTTGCCAACGAAAACACGAGCCGGGTGATCGGGCTACTCTACGACATATTCTGCGCACAGCCCGATGGCGGCTGCTGATCCCGGCTTTTCCGGCCCCAACCTCTGTCGTCTGACCGCCTGCGAAGCGGTCGACCTGCTGAAACGCGGCAAGGTCAGCCCGGGCGAGCTGCTGGATGCCAGCCTGGCCCGGATCGAACAGACATCCCCTGCGATCAATGCCCTGGTGACACCCTGCCCCGACCGCGCCCGCGACGCCGTGGGCAAGGCCTCGACGACCAGCCTGCTGGCTGGCCTGCCCGTCGGAATCAAGGATCTGACACCGGTCGCCGGGGTGCGCACAACCTATGGCACGCCCGGCCTTGCGGATTTCGTGCCCGACGTCTCGGACCCGATGGTCACGCGGTTGGAATCCCGCGGCGCCGTTGTGGTCGGCAAGACGAACACGCCCGAGATGGGCGCCGGTGCCAATACCTTCAACCCGGTCTTCGGCGCCACCCGGAACCCCTGGAACACGACGATGAACGCAGGCGGCTCCTCGGGCGGGGCCGCCGCCGGACTGGCGGCTGGCGAGGTCTGGCTCAGCCAGGGGTCCGACCTGGGCGGCAGCCTGCGCACACCCGCCAGCTTTTGCGGTGTCGTCGGCCTGCGCCCCTCCCCCGGCATCGTCGCCAGCCCGGGCGGCGACGGGTTCAACCCTTTCGGCGTCGAGGGGCCGATGGCCCGCACGGTCGAGGATTGCGCGCTGTTCCTTGATGCCATGAGCGGCTTTGACCCGGTTTCGCCAATTTCCTTCCCGCCCGCTGCCGGGGGCTACCTGGACAGCTGCCGCCGCGATCCCGGCCCGGTCCGCATCGGCTTTGCGCCCGATCTTGGCGGGCTGGCGCCGGTTGAACCGGAGATGGCGCAGATCCTTTCCGCCGCGCTTGCCAGGGTGCAGGCGCCCGACGTCGATGTCGTGGAGGACACGCCCGACCTGCCGGGGATCGACAGCACCTTCCGCACCTTTCGCGCGCTTGGCATGTGGACCGGCTTTCGCGCCACGCCCGAGGCAATCACATCGCGCTATAAGCCCACCCTGCAGGCGAACATCGCCCAGGGCGGCAAGCTGACGGTGGATCAGATCGCAGATGCCAACCTTGCCCGCGCGCGCCTGTACGAGACGATGCGCCAGTACCTGGAACGGGTCGACGTTCTGGCCTGCCCGGTGACCGGCATCGGGCCGCTTCCGGTCGAGATCGAGTATCCGCCAGAGATCGCAGGCATCGCCAGCACCGATTACCTCGACTGGCTGCGTTTTGCCTTCCTCGCCACGCTTTGCGGGTTGCCCGCACTGTCGCTGCCCGTGGGCCGCGATGCGCGCGGGTTGCCGGTGGGCCTGCAACTGATCGGCCCGCCCCGGGGCGAGGCCCGCCTGTTGCAGGTCGCCCGGCGGCTAGAGCAGGCCACCGGGGTCAGCCGCACGCCGATCGACCCCGTCGTGACCCACACCGCCTGACGGTCAGACAGCGGCTGCCGTGCCCTGTCCGGCCTTTTCCCAGGGCCGGGTGAACCCGCCCAGAACCTCGCCGATCTGCGCCTCGTCGGCGCCATTGGGGTCGACCTGCGCCACCAGACCGCGGCTCTTGTCGTCGATCACCGAGACGACGCGCGCAGCACAGCCCGCCTCTTCCAGCGCGCCGTTGTAGACCCGCGTGATCGCGTGTTTGCGCAGGTCGGGTTTGAACACCTTGCCCACCGCGGTCTTGGGCAGTTCCGGCAGGATCGTCATGTGCTTGGGATGGGCGGCGCGTTCATGCACATGCACCCGCGCGTGTTCCAGCAATTCCGCCTCCGTCACCTTGGCCCCGTCCACCAGTTCGACAAAGGCACAGGGCAGCTCTCCGGAATGCGAGTCCGGCTGGCCGATGGCGCCCGCAAAGGCCACCGCCGGATGCGCCAGCAGCGCCTCTTCGATCTCGGCCGGGTCGATGTTGTGGCCGCCGCGAATGATCAGGTCCTTGGCCCGCCCTGTGATCCACAGGTAGCCATCGGCATCCATGCGGCCCAGGTCGCCGGTGCGCAGATGGGTGCCA
Organism: Antarctobacter albus; assembly: GCF_900101505.1. Taxonomy (GTDB): domain Bacteria; phylum Pseudomonadota; class Alphaproteobacteria; order Rhodobacterales; family Rhodobacteraceae; genus Antarctobacter; species Antarctobacter albus. Next base: position 198,017 of record NZ_FMZI01000010.1, on the reverse strand, counting down.
TAATGGAACAGATCGACGTTCTTGGCCTCTTCGGTATAGGTCTTGCCGGCGTAGACGCCGGGGTTGGACACGCAGATCTCTCCGATCTCGTCGACGCCGCATTCCACCGGTTCGCCATGCGCCACCTTGATGATCCGCACATCCGTATAGGGAAAGGGAATCCCGACCGATCCCACCTTCTTGGCCCCGTCGGGCGGGTTCACCGCCACGAGGCAGGTCGCCTCGGTCAGGCCGTACCCCTCGCAGACCGTGACGCCACAGGCGCTTTCGAACCGCTTGAACAGCTCCATCGGCATCGGGGCAGACCCGGAAAAGGCGGTCTTGATGCTGGTGATGTCGGCATCCACCTTGCGCTGCATCAGCGCCGAAACGGCGGTGGGCACTGTGATGACAAAGGTCGTCTTCCAGCGCTCGCAGAGCTTCCAGAAATTGTCCATCACGCCGTCGCCGCGATAGCCCGCAGGCGTCGGGAACACCACATGCGCGCCGGAAAAGACCATCGCCATCAGGATCACGTGGCAGGCAAAGACGTGGAACAGGGGCAGCGGGCACATCACGCTGTCTTCCTCGGTGAACAGCAGCCTGTCCCCCAGCCAGCCGTTGTACAGCATCCCCTCGTAGGTGTGCTGCGCCACCTTGGGCATGCCCGTGGTGCCGCCGGTATGGAAATAGGCCGCGACCCGGTCACCCGCGCTGTCGGCAAAGCTCAGCGTCCTGGGCTGCTTGGCCATTTCCTTGCGGAAATCCTTGACGTCGGCGTGATGATTGCCCGGGTTCTTGGGCCGCACCAACGGGACGATCCAGCTTTTGGGCGGGGTCAGGTAGCGGTTCAAATCGACCTCAAGCACCGTGTGCACATGCGGCGCGTTGCGCACGGCCTCGGCCATCTTCTGGGCGATGTCGGTCTTTGGAAAGGCCTTGAGCGTGACCACCACCTTGGCATCGGTTTCCCGCAGGATGGCGGCGATCTGTTCAGCCTCCAGCAGCGGATTGATCGGGTTCACAATCCCCGCAACTGCGCCACCCAGCAGGGTCGAGATGGTCTCGTTGCAGTTCGGCAGCACGTAGGCGACCACATCGTTTTCGCCCACGCCCAGGCTGCGGAAGAGGTTGGCGGCCTGGGCCGTCTGGTCGCGCAGCTGCGACCAACTCAGCGTTTCCGCCTTGTCCTGCGGGCCGGACAGCAACTGGTAGCTGACCGCGGGCCGCGACGGGAAACGGTCGGCCGTGCGCGACAGCTGCCCCCAGAGCGTCGGCGGAATATCCCTGTCCGACCAGGGCATCTCCGCCTCGATTGCGTTGCGATCCTCCACGCCCGCATAGGTCATATCCGCCACTCCTCCCCAAAGCGTTTTCGTTGCCGCACAGTGTGTGAGGCTTTCACGCCCCACGCAAGAGTGACCGACGCAGCGGCAGTTCCTCGATGACGCCGCGTTCCGGGACAAAGGTTAACGGATGGTTAGAATTGCCGCGATAATCCGGCGCCCTGCCGGCCCCGGCCACTTTGCCGACCCTCCGTTTGGGGGTATCATCCTCACATGGACCACCCGCTGATCGACCTCATCAATTCCCGCATCGCCGCGGCGGAACGCGACGGCGCCTTTGACAACCTCGAAGGCGCGGGGCGCCCTCTGCCCCGCTGCGACGATCCCGACGGCGCGGTGATGACCCGTATCCTCAAGGAAAATGGCGCGGTGCCGGAGGCGGTCTCGCTGACCCGCGACCTGGCCCAGCTGCGCGAGACATTGCGCGACACCGCCGACCGTGACGCGCGGGCCCTGCTGATCCGCGAAATCGCGCTGCTGGAAACCCGGCTGGAAATCGCCCGGCGGCGCGGCTGAGGCAGGTTCCGCCGCTATGCGCCCCGGCATATCCGGGCTTGTTCCCCGCGCGCCTTTTGGGCAAACCCTTGTCCCGAGGTCACGGAGGCGCGCATGGTATCGGTCAAGGAACAGTACGAAAGCTATCCCTACCCGGAAAGGCGCCCGGAGGATGAGAAAAAGCGGCTGATCACCGGTTCTCCCTCGCACCCGCTTGAAATCGACCACTATCTTTTCGGCGGCCAGCGGGACTGGTCGCAGCCTCTTCGCGTGCTGGTGGCCGGGGGCGGCACCGGCGATGCGCTGATCCAGATCGCCCAGATGATGACCAGCGCCCGCGCGCCCTACGAGATCACCTATGTCGACCTTTCCACCGCATCGCGCGAGATCGCCGAGGCACGGGCCAAGGCGCGCGGACTGACCGGCATCACCTTCGTCACCGGCAGCCTGTTGGACGCGGCCGAGCTGGGCCAGTTCGACTACATCGACTGTTGCGGCGTGCTGCACCACCTGCCCGACCCGGACGCAGGTTTTGCCGCGTTGCGGGCTGCCGTGGCGCCGGGGGGCGGGATGGGGTTCATGGTCTATGCCCCCTATGGCCGCTCAGGCATCTACCAGCTGCAAGAGGCCTTTGGCGCGCTTTTCGACGGCATGGCCCCGCAGGCACGTCTGGCAAAGGCGAAAAAGATCGTGGCCGGGCTGCACAAGGGGCACCCCTTTGCCGCCAACATCAACGTCACCGACCACGAACAGAGCGACGCGGGCTTTTACGACCTGCTGCTACACGGGCAGGACACGCCGTTCGACATTCCCCACCTGATGCGGACCCTGGACACCACCGGCTGGAAGCTGCAGGCGCTGCTGCAACCCGGGCTGTATGACCTGGCCCGCATCACCGAGCGCCCCAAGGGCATGGACGACGCGACCGCGATGGCCCTGGCCGAGAAACTGCGTGGCACCATGAAGAAACACCTGGGCTACCTCGTTCCCGCGGATGAGGACCGACCCATCGCCCGCGGCTCACGCCAGAGCCTGATCCCCCGTTCCCCCACCAGCGACATGCGCCGCCCGGCGCAGGCGATCGCCCAGGGCCGCCCGCTGCCGATCACGCTGAAGGAGGCGGACGTGCAGATCCGCCTGCCCCGTGAATGCGCGCCGCTCATGGCCGCCATCGACAACCGCCGCAGCATCGCCCAGATCCAGCAGGTTTCAAAGCTCGACCCGCTGCGCTTTGCCGACCTATGGGGCCGGCTGGAACGAGAGCTGACCGCCTGGGGACTGCTGCATTACTCGCGCTTCGGGCTCTAGGCCATGTGCGGGCGTTTCGCGGTCACCCTGCCCCCGGACGCGATGGCACAGCTGTTCGACGCGGTGCCTGCCAACGACCTGCCCGATGTGCCCAACTACAACGTCTGCCCGACCAACGACATTCACGTGGTGATGGAGGATGCCGGGCGGCGGCTGGTCTCGATGCGCTGGGGTTTCCTGCCGCATTGGTACAAGGCGCCAAACGGCGGCCCGCTGCTGATCAATGCCCGGGCCGAGACGATCGCCGAGAAACCCGCCTTCAAGGCGGCCTGCCGCGAGCGCCGCTGCCTGATCCCCTGCACCGGCTTCTACGAATGGTCCAAGGACGCCGAGGGCAACCGCCTGCCCTGGTACATCCACCCCGCTGACGATGGCCCGCTGGTCTTTGCAGGGGTCTGGCAGGACTGGGAACGCGACGGGCTGGCCTATCGGACCTGCGCCGTTGTCACCTGCAGCGCCAACACGGCCATGTCACGGATTCATCACCGGATGCCCGTGGTGCTGGATCCGCAGGATTGGGCCAAGTGGCTGGGCGAAGAGGGGCATGGCGCGGCCACCCTGATGCAGCCCGCGCCAGAGGACGCGCTGGCGTTCTACCGGGTCGGCACGACGGTGAATTCGAACCGCGCCAGCGGGCCAGAACTGATCGAGCCGATCTGAGCGCCCGGTTCAGCCCAATCCGGCCGCCGCCAGCAGCGGCATGACCGACAAGGCCCAGCCAAGCCCCATGTCGTCCGCCGGTCCGCCATGATCCTCAGGCGGGTCTTCCGGGTCGGGCAGATCCGGGAACAGCCCGTCGCCCAACGGGTCCGGTCCGCCGGTATCACCGCCGGAGGGGGCAAACCCCATGAGGCGCAGCAATTCCTGGGCCGCTTCGCCGGGATCGGCCGCGGTCGGCCCCGCATGGCCACTTGGACCATCCGCGCCATCGCCGCGCTCCGGGGACAGGAACCGCTCCGGCACACCTGCAAACAGCTGGTCCACCTCGGCCCGCCCCGTGTCGGGCCCCTCAATGGCAGGACGGGCCGGAAACCCGACACCCCAGGAGGGAACCGGCACCTCTAGCGTATCGTCGGGCATCGCCCTCTGATCGCCAGACCGCTCGACCCGGGGCAAGACGGCCCCCCAATCCTGCGTCGTGTCGGGCACCTCCGGCTGGGGGGCGCGCGCGGACTCGGAAAACCCCAGAACAAGGGACAGTTCCTCCGGAGCTTCTGGCGCCGGCGCATCCGCCGGCGCAGGCGCGGAAGACCGCCCGCCCGGGTCGGGCAGGTCGGTCGCGCTGTCACCGACCTCGATCTCCTCTTCGTCCAGCAACACGTCCTCGATGGCCCCTGCCCCCGGAGCGGTACTGTCGAAGATCGGGGCAAAACCCGCCGTTGGGGTCACGTCGATCAGGCGGACCTGAAGGATTTCCCCCTCTGCCAGAAGGACATCCACCTCGCCCTCGTCCCAGACATCTTCCGGCTCCATCCGTTCAAGAACCGCCTCCGAGGCATTGTTCCCCGGCGCCTGCCCCGGCGCCACGCCAAGAACCACCGCCTCTACCCTGCCCACATCCGCGACAAGCCCGCTCAGGTCGACGCTGCTCTGGACGAAACCACCGCCCTGCGGCGCCATGATGTAAAGCAGCATGTCCGATCCGTCGGCAAAACCATGCACCTCCAGCCCCGCGCCTTCGAATTCAGTTTCCCGCGGATCGGAGGGCGCGAAATCCAGCATGGTCATGCCGGGGATGTTGGTCGACATCAGGGCGAACATCTCTCCCGGCGGGGTGCTGCCGGACCACTCCTGTCCCAGGCCCAGCGCCGAGGGCGTGTTCTGGATCAGCGGCCAGACCTGCGCCGCTTCCACGCCTGCGGCCAGGAAGGCCTCGACCTGCTCCAGCATTTCCTGCGCCTGGAACAGCCCATAATCCCGGTCATCGATCAGGCTGTCCGAGTTCGAGCGCAGGTTCCACTCGGTCACGTGGATTTCCAGGTCGGGGTTTTCCTCGAACCAGGTGTCCTGGATCTGGTCCAGCGCGAAATAGCGGGTATGCGGCATGTCGGCGCCGCGCGAATAGACATGCGCGATCACCCCGTCCACCGCCGCCAGCTCCTGCGGATCGAATTGCTCGATCACCAGCAGGTTGTTGAACTCGGTCCAGTCGACGCCACGCCCCGGCGGCAGGTCCAGCCCGTAGGTGGCGTTCAGATCGGCGATGATCTCGAGGTTGGACATGCCGTCATAGGCCTCGTCCAATGAGGATTCCCCGAAGTTCGTGCCCATCTGTACCAGGATGTCGATCTCTGCCGCGTCGGGATACAGCGGCGCCAGCGCCTGCAGCTCGGCGTCGATGATGCGGGTCATCTCGGCCGCGACGCGGCCGTATTCCACCGCGTTCATCCGGCCCGAACCCCAATATTCATTGCCGATCTCGAAGCCCGCCACCGGGGCGTCGCCGTATTCCCCGGTGACGACATCGCGCACGAACCCACGCAGTTCCGCCTCGTCCACTTCGGCATAGCGGTCGCCATTGTCGTCGAACCGGGCGGAAACCTGTTCCCGCGTGGGCAGCACGATGGTCACCGCCCTGCCCGTCTCATCGGCATAGGCCATCACGTCCGAGAGCGGCATGAACGCCTGCCGTTCGCCGGTCTCGTTGTGCACCACCGTGGTCGCATCGGGATCGGAGAGGTCGAAGTAGCTTTCGGTCAGCGACCCGCCGGGATAGCGCAGGCCGGTGACGCCCAGTGCCTCGACCGCCTCGGCATAGCTGCCGGGGCCGGTCATGGGCGCGCGGGGCGCAAGGATGTTGCCGCCGAACAGCCAGGCGGTCGCAGCCTCGCCGGCACTGGCGAGGGGCATGGGAAGGATGGGCATGGTCGCCTCTGCCTCGGGAAGAACGCGAGGTCAGATTGGCGCCGAAACGGAAACGAAGTGTCTACGCCTCCGGGAGAATGACTACAGTTGTAAGGGCTCTCGGGCCGCCGACAGCAACGCGGCGGCCAGCATGTCCGCCGCCGAGGTGCTGAGCGCCAGCGGCACGTCATGCAGCATCGCCAGCCGGGTCAGCGCCTGCAGGTCGGCGTCCCCGCCATGCGGCACCGTCGGATCGGCGAAAAAGATCGCCGCGTCCAGCTCTCCGGTCGCCACCAGGGCGCCCAGTTGCTGATCACCCCCCCGGTCGCCGCGCTGCAGGCGACGGATGTCCAGTTCGGGTGCCAGTTCATGCAGCATCCGGCCCGTCCCGCCAGTACAGATCAGCCGGTGCCCCGACAGCGCCGCCCGGTGTCGCAGCACCCAGGCGCGCAGCTGCGCCTTGCGCGTGTCATGCGCCACCAGTGCCAGCCGGCGCGGCGCCGTGGACACGGCCCGCGCCCGCGCGGTGATCGCCAGGATCGACCGGACCTGGGCCGCGAAGCCCTGGCTTTCCGCCGGGAACACGCCGGACAGCGCCGCCGTGCCCACGGTGAACCCCGCCGCGCCGGCCTGCGCACAGGCGGCCACGCGCTCTTCGCTGTCGATGCTGCCCGCCATGATCACCGGCTTGCCCACTGCGGCGCAGACAGAGGTCATCAACTCCGAGACGTCGCCGTCAAAGCGATAGGCCAGCAAGTCCAGCCCATGCACATGCTCATGATCCGCCAGCCGCCGGGCGGAGGTCACGATATCCTCTGCCGGGCCCTCCAGCACGCTGGGGTGGCCGGTGATCCGGCCCGGAAAGGGATAGTAGCGCAGCGGATGGTTGCGCGTGACCTCGGTCACATCCTGCGCCCGCGTTCCGCCCAGCAGGCAGTCCACGTCGATTTCCACCGCCGCCCGGGCCGAGGCCAGCTCGCTTTCCGCATCCAGGCTGACGACCTCCAGGTAGGACCGTCCCCCGGCGCTGCGGATCGCCGCCGCCAGCCCCTTGAGCTCGGACAGCGGCAGGCCGATGTCCTTGAAACCGATGTGCCGCACGCCCCCTTCCAGCGCCTCTTCCAGCCGCGCGCGGGCGTCGGGGATGGTGCGGTCATTGGCTGTCAGCATCAGGATGAAGTCAAAGGCCATCGGTCAGATCTCCGTCGGGGTCAGGGCGGCGGCCCAGGTCCAGTTCGGGGCCGCCGGGGCGATGCGCAGGTGCGGCGCGTGCAGGCTGGCGTCGATCAGGGCCGACAAATGCCCCAGGGCTTGGCCGGGCGACAGCCCGCCCGCCACCAGGGCCGAGAACACGTCCCCCACACCATGCGGCACGCCCCTGCGCAGCGCCACCGGAAAGACCTGCGTCCCCTCCGGTGAAACCCGCAACAGCCCGGTGGTCCCCGGCCCCACGGGCGCGGATGTCACCAGAACCTCGCCCGCCGTGTCCAACAGGCCCGATGCGGCGGTGCGTGCCTCTGCCAGTGTCACCCCGCGGGCGCCCGTCAGCCAGCCCAGTTCGAACAGGTTGGGCGTCAGCACATCGGCCAGTGGCACCAGGTCGTCGCGCAGCGCGCAGGCCACCTCCTGCGATACATAGAGCCCGCCGGGCAGGTCACCCAGCACCGGATCGACGACCACGCGCACCCCGGCCTCGCGCATCCGCCGCGCAAGATCAGCGGCAAGCGCGACATGATCGGACGAAGGCATATAGCCCAGCAGCAGGGCATCCTGCGCCATCAGCCAGCCGTTTGCGTCCAGCGCCTCGATCATGCCCCGGATCTGGTCTACCGGCACCGGCGCCCCGGCCACATGTGGCCAGCCCGGATGATTGGACAGGACCGTGGTCGGCAATTGCGTGACCTCGTGGCCCAGCGCCTGAAGCGCGGGCACTGCCGCCGACAGGCCCACATGGCCATGCGCGACCCAGCTGGACAGGATCAGGACGCGCGTCATGGCCCTTTCAGAACCGTTCGACCCAGGGACGCAGGCTCAGTTCATGCGACCAGGCGCTGCGGTCCTGTTCGATCAGGTGGCGATAGCTGCGGGCGATCGCCTCGGGGCGCAGCATGGACGACGGCGCCTCGTCCGGCTCGCTGCGGCCCGGGTTCAGAATCGCGCCGTCGATGTTGATCCAGGCGACATGGATGCCCTGCGGATGCAGCTCGCGCGCCATGCTTTCGGCGAGGCCCCGTTGGGCGAACTTGCCCATCGCGAAAGGCGCGGAATGGGGAAACCCCTTTACCCCCGCCGAGGCGCCGGTGAAGAGGATCGTGCCACGCGTGCCAGCCACCGGGTCGGCCTCCAGCATCCGGCGCGCCGCGTGTTTGCCGGTCAGGAAGGCGCCAATGGCCGTCACCTCGACCGCCGCGCGCACCTCGTCGGCGTCCAGTTCCGCCACCGGGCCGCGCACGCGGGCCGAAGGGTTGTAGATCACGACCCGGGGCACCGCCGGCAGATCGTCGAACAGCCGCGCGACGTCATGTTCGTCCGTGGCGTCCAGCAAGACGCGGCGGGCGCCGGTCTCTTCGGCCACGGCGCGCATTTTCTCGCCGCCACGGGCGGCCAGCGTCAGCGCGTGATCCCGCGCCAGTTCCCGCGCCAGGGCCGCCGACAGCCCCTCGCCCGCGCCGATGATCACCGCATGTGCCTTGGTCATTCCATTCCCCTCACGCCGTCCCGGCGGATCCAGCCTAGTGCCATTTCACCGGCGCTCCAAGCGGCGGCCGCGCCTTCAGAACCCCACCTTGTCGGCCCCTTTCAGGGCCAGCATCTCGCGCGCCTCGTCCGGGCTGGCCAGGTCCAGGCCCAGTCCCTCGACGATCTGGCGCGCCTTGCCGACCTGCTCGGCGTTGGTCTTCGCCAGCACCCCGGGGCCAAGCCAAAGCGAGTCTTCCAGCCCCACGCGGATATTGCCCCCCATCGCGGCGGCCATCGCGGCAATCGGCAACTGGTTCTTGCCCGCGCCCAGCACCGACCAGCGGTATTGATCGCCGAACAGCCGGTCGGCGGTGCGTTTCATGTGCTGCACGTCCTCGGGATGCGCACCGATGCCCCCCATCAGGCCGAACACCGTCTGGATGAACAGCGGCGGTTTCACCAGCCCCTCGTCCAGGAAATACCGCAGGTTATACAGGTGCGAGGTATCGTAACACTCGAACTCGAACCGCGTGCCCGTGGCGCCCAGCGTGGTGAGGATGTATTCGATTTGGCCGAAACTGTTGTTGAAGATGATGTCCTTGTTGCCGACGTAATCACGCTCCCACTGGTGGGAGAGATCCGGAAAGCGTTTCAGCATGGGGAAGAGGCCGAAATTCATGCTGCCCATGTTCAACGAGGCGACCTCGGGGCGATGGGTTTCCGCCGGGCGCACGCGCTCCTGCACGCTCATGGTGGGCGCGCCGCCGGTGGTGATGTTCACGACGCAGTCGGATGCCTGCTTGATGACGCCCAGAAAGGGCGTGAAGGCCTCTGGCGTCTGGTCCGGGCGCCCATCCTGCGGGTCGCGGGCGTGCAGGTGGACGATGGCGGCACCGGCCTTGGCCGCGCCAATGGCGGCCTCGGCGATCTCCGACGGGGTGACGGGCAGGTGTTCCGACATGGACGGCGTGTGAATGGCGCCGGTGACGGCACAGGTGACGATCACCTTGCGGGGCTTGGCCATGAGGATCTCCTTGGATCAATCGGTGTCGGACATCAGGTGGCGGCGCAGCGCAGCCAGCCGCCGGTCGCGGTGGTCCTGCCGCGCGCGGATGCTGTCGGGGCTGCGGTCCTGCGGCCAGGTTGCGGCGATCTTCTCGGCATTCTCGACCGAAAAGACCTCTGGCCCTGCCGGAGTCTCTGCCAAACCGGCGAAAAAGGGGCCATAGCGCGTCGCATAGTCGATCAGGCCGCCCGGCGCGTTCAGGTCGATGGTCTCGATGGGTCCCATCAGCGCCCAGCGCAGGCCCAGCCCATGCTTGATCGTCGCGTCCAGCCCCTCGACGCTGACAACCCCTTCGCCCAGCAGGCGCAGCGCCTCGGCCAAAAGCGCCCCTTGCAGCCGGTTCAGGACAAAACCGTCGCGCTCGGCGCTCATCCGGACGGGCACCTGTCCGATCCGTTCATAGATCGCCTCGGCCCGGTCCAGGGTCTCTGCCGTGGTCCAGGGGGCCGGGCACAGTTCGACCACCGGCACCAGGTGCGGCGGGTTCACCGGGTGGCCAACAAGACAGCGTCCCCGATGGGCCAGCCCCTCGGTAAAGCGCGACGGCACGATGGCAGAGGTGGAGGAGGCCAGCACCGCCTCCGGCGGCGCGACCGCGTCCAACCGGGCAAAGAGCGCCTCTTTGACCTCGATCCGCTCCGGCCCGTTTTCCTGCACAAAGCAGACGCCCGAGACCGCCTCTTCCAGCGTCGGACAGGTCCGGGCGCGGGCCAGTGTGCCCTCGCGACCCTCCAGCAGACCCTCGGCTTGCAGCGTGTCGCAGAGCGTTGCGAGGTCCTGCGGGAACCGCTCCAGCACATCGGGGTCGACGTCCCAGACCTGTACGTCGAACCCGGCGCGGGCGAACAGCACGCTCCAGGATCGGCCAATCAGGCCCGCGCCAATGATAGCGATTGTCTCTGTCATCTCATCCCCTCCCCCGGCCAGCGGCCCCTGTCACCCGCGATACCGGGTCATCCAGCCCAAGCTGTCACCGGTCGGCCCTTCGGGCATGTATTCGGCCCCGATCGGCCGGGTCCATCCCAGCCGCCCGATCCGATCCAGCACATGGCCGTAATCCAGCTCGCCATGATCCGGTGGCCCCCGGTCGGGAACGGCGGCGATCTGGATATGACCGACCAGCGGCAGCAGATGCTCCAACCGCCGGCAGACGTCCCCCTCCATGATCTGGATGTGGAAACAGTCGAACATCATCTTGAGGTTGGGCCTTCCGACCTCGCGGATGATGGCAGCGGCCTGCGCGGAGGTCGACAGGAAATAGCCCGGCGCATCGTAATGGTTGATCGGCTCGATCAGGATGGTGATCCCCTCGGCCGCCGCCGCATCGCAGGCATAGGCCAGGTTTTCGCAGTAGCTCGCCCGCGCCCTCGGACCGCCGGACAAGCCCGACATGACATGCACGGACAGCGTTCCGATTGCCTGCGCATAGGCCAGCGCCTCGTCGATGGCGGCCCGCGCCTCATCCTCGCGGCCCGGGATCGCGGTCAATCCCCTGTCCCCCGCCGCCAGGTTGCCGCGCCGGGCGTTGAGGCCCAGCATGTCCAGCCCGGTTTCGTCCAGCGCGGCGCGGACCTCCGCCGGCGGCACGTCGTAGGGCCAGTGGCATTCGACCGCGTCGAACCCCGCCGCCTTTGCCGTCCGGATTGCCTCCGGCAAAGGCAGCTCCGTCCAGAGAAAGCCCAGGTTTGCAGAGAATTTCATGTGTCCCACTCGATGTTGAAATGCGTGACGACGTCTTGCACCTGCGCCTCTGACAGCGCGCGCGGCGACAGGCCCCGCGTCAGCATCGCCAGCCGCGCGGTGGCCTCCAGTTCCTCGATGGCGTTGCAGGCGGCCTCGACATCCTTGCCCGCCACCACCGGCCCGTGGTTCGCCAGCATCACCGCCGAGCGTTTGCCCGCCAGCCCGCGCACCGCCTCACCCATCGCCGGGTCGCCGGGCCGGAAAAAAGGCAGCAGCCTGACCCGCCCCAGCTGCATGATCCCGTAGGGGGTCAGGGGCGGCAGGAAATCCTCCGCGTCCACATCGGGCATCATCGACAGGGCGACCGCGTGGCAGGAATGCAGGTGCACCACCGCCCCGGCCTGGCTGCGCGTGTCGTAAAAGGCCGAATGCAGGGGCATTTCCTTTGTCGGCTTGTCGCCATCGACATGGCGGCCCTCGGCGTCAAAGCGGCTGAGCCGCGCCGGGTCCAGACGCCCGAAACTGGTTCCGGTGGGCGAGACCAGCAGCCCCCCGTCCGGCGTGCGCGACGATATGTTGCCCGTCGACCCGCCGGTCAGACCCCGGTCGAACATCGACTTTGCCAGCGTGCAGATATGCTCTCGAAGGCGGGTTTCCTCGGTCATCGGTCCAGCATGTCCAGCGCGTCGGTGAAAAAGCTCTCGGCGCCGAAATTGCCCGATTTCAACGTCAGCGCGATGCGCGTGCCGCCGCTTTCGGCAAAACACCAGGGGACCCCGGGCGCGATCTCCCGGCCCACGTCCAGCCGGGTGACGCCCAGCGCCTGCGTCACCGCGCCGGAGCTCTCTCCGCCCGCGACGACAAACCGGCGCCGCCCCATGTCGCGCGCCGCCAAGGCGCAAGCCGCCAGCGCCTCTTCCACGATCTCGCCCGCACGGGCGGCGCCCAGGTTCTCTTGGGTGGCCCTGACAGAGGCCGGATCCGCAGTGGCGTAGATCAGCGGCGCGGCCTCTGCCGACAGTCCCGACAACCAGTCGATGGCGGGTGTGACACTGCGTTCGTCCAGGTCCTGCGGGTCCAGCCGGAAGGCAGGGGCGCCGGTTTCACGATAGGCGGCCACCTGCGCGTTGGTCATCGCCGAACAACTGCCCGACAGGATCACCGCCCCCGGCCCCACCTTGGGCGGTGACACCGCCCCTGCCTGTGACAGCAGCCCGTCTGCCTGCCAGAGACCGGGCAAGGGCATGGCCACGGCGCTGCCGCCGGTCATCAGCGGCATGTCGCGGCAGGCCTCGGCGATGGTCTGCAGATCCTCGTTTGCCACCGCGTCCACGACCACATGCGCCACGCCCTCGGCCCGCAACTCTGCCAGCCGCGCGGTCAGCGCCTTGGCACCGCGCGCGACGGTCAGCCGGTTGGCCAGCCCCACCGGCTGCGTGACCTGCGGCGCCAGCAGGCGCATCAGGTTCGAATCCCGCATCGGTGTCAGCGGATGATCCTTCATCGGGCTTTCGCCCAGCGGCTGTTCCCCGACAAAGAGAGTACCCATGAAGATCGACCGGCCGTTTTCCGGAAAGGCCGGGCAATAGATGGTCTGCTCCGCGCCAAGGTCACGCATCAGCGCCTCGGCCACCGGGCCGATATTGCCCTCGGGCGTGGAATCGAAGGTCGAGCAGTATTTCCAGAAGAACCGCTCTGCCCCGGCCCGCCGCAGCCAGTCCAGCGCGGCGCGCGCCTCGGCCACGGCGTCATCAACCGGCGCGGTCCGGATCTTGAGCGCGATCACCTCGAAGGGCGCCGGATCGGCAGGTGGCCCCTCCGGCACGCCCATGCGCAGCGACACCCGGACACCGGATCGCGCCAGCAACCCGGCCAGGTCCGTCGCACCGGTAAAATCATCGGCAATCGCGCCGAGCACTGTGGTCACCTGTCGTTCCTCCCCTCGCGCGCGCCCTTGGCGACGGCGTCGCACCTCCGACGCCATCCTTCACGAGGTCACCTGTCCATTCAAGGCGAATGACCGACGTCCCGGCTGTGCGGGGGCCTCAGCTGTCGATCCGGGGCTTTTCCTTGCGCGTCGCGGGTTCAGCCGGATCGGCCCAGGTCACCCGCAGGCTGACCTCGCACTGGCCGTCCTGGCGTTCGCCCTTGATGCGGACATTCATCAACCCAGCGGTCTTCAGGACCAGTTCGTCGTCCTCGTCGCCCAGCGTCATCTCGCCCTTGGAAAACCCCTTGGCCAGCGCGGTCAGAAGGGTCTTGATCGTCTTCGCATCCTGCAGGGATTCATGCGAGAAACGGCCTTTTTCGTCGCTCATGCCGACCCTTTCGCTGTCTCAGCTCATGCGTTCCGGGGCAAAGTGCTTTGCCGACGGATAGTCACGGCTCAGCCCGATCACATCTCCGGAGGGAAAGATCAAGGTCGCGCCCGCGCCGATGCCTTCCAGCCCCTCCAGCGCGCGAGACGCCCGGTCCAGCGTGATGTCCCCTTCGAGGTGCAACAGCCCGCGCTTGGCCAGCAGGCGCTGGCCGGCGTGGTTGTTGACATGTCCCTGGACGACCATGTGAATTCCCGCGCGGTGCAGCGCCCCAACCCCGCGATCCGTCAGCGCACAGTCCGAGGCGCGGTATTTCGTCCGCACAAGGTTCGCCAGCGGGCCGAAATAGAACCCCAGAGAGGCATCCTCTGCCGCCGCGCGATAGCGCGCGTTAACCGCCTCCGGCCCCTCGTTCACCAGCACATCGCACATGCTGTCGCAAAGGCCCGCATGCACGAACAGCAAGGACCCGCTGCGCGCCACCACGTCCATGCCGTCATAGAACCAGGCATAGGCGCCTCCCGGTTCAAAAAAGACCTGGTGACATTTCAGCGCCGCGGCCAGGATCTCGCGGCAGGTCATCCCCGACCGCGCGCATTCCGCATCGAATTTCTCCAGCTTGGCGCCCAGCTTGGCGGTCTCCTTGGCGATGACCTTGGGGCGCAGCTCGGCACGGGCCGCGCGTTCGAACCGTTCCGCCCAGTCCGCACGCGGCAAGAGCCGGGCCTTGCAGGCGGCCTCGTCCGGCAGGGCATCCAGGTCGGCCTTGGTGACGAACCGTTCCAGCACCTCGCGCAGGGCGGGCAGGATCTTGCGGCCCATGCGAACGAACAGGTGTTCGCGCAGGGCGGACCGAGGCCCACGCAGGGCGGCCACGGCCATGCGCATCCGCAGGTCGTGGTTGCCCGCGAGGATATGAACATCCGCCTCCGTGGCGCGCAGTGCGGCAATCGCATCCAGCAGGGCCAGGTTGCTCGGCCCCTTGTCCAGACTATCGCCGCCCAGCACGATCCGCGCCCGCTGGCCGAAGCCCGTCAGCCCGATGCGTCCATCGGCGCGATGGATCACCCCTGCGGCAGTCAGCGAGCGCAGGAACCCCTCGGCATCCGCATGTGGATCAGAAACGAAGACGACGGGCCGGTCCGGCCAGCGCCAGCCACCATGCGCCCGCGCCCGATCCAGACAGCGGGCGATCTGTGGTTGCGTCCCGGCCCCGGGCCAGGGGATGACACTGCGCGGCAGGTCCGGCAGGCAGGCATCCCCGTCAAAGACCTGCGGCAACAGGATGGACCCGCTGCCGATACTGTCCTGGATTTGCGCCACGTTTCGGTCCCCCCTTGCCACGGCCGGGCACTCAGGGGCTCAATCCTTGGGGTCGCCCCCGGGTTCCCTGATCTTCCACGCTCCGGCCAAGTGGGACCACCTACCATCCGCATCATGACAGATCAGTGACGGGCGGGCATGAAACATCGACAGGCGGGCAATTTCCGCCCGATCGAGGATGCCAAGGTGATGACAGGCATGGCGAAAGGACGCCCCATGCCCGACATGGACGGTCAGCCATCCGGGCCGCACCGTGGCCGCCAGGTGATCGGCCACCCGCCGCCCCGCCATCATCAGGCTTTCGGCCCCTTCCAGAGGCAGGCGGTAATCGCTGTCGGATTTCCAGCCCGGCGGCGGCGCGTCATGGCGCGGATCGTCCCGCAACGCCGCCTCGATTTCTGAAACCGTCAGGTTGGCGGCGCTGCCAAGCCCGCGCTCGGCCAGCGCGGGGGTTTCCTCGACCGCCTCTGTCGCATGTCCCAGCTCACCCAGCTGCACCGCCACCTCCTGCGCCGTTTGCCAGGCCCGCAACTGGTGCGAGGCATGGATGACGGGGGAGAGGCGCAGCCCGTGTTCGGCAATCATCGCCGCCAGCAGATCCGCCCCGGCGCGGGCCTGCGCCCTGCCCTCATCGGTCAGCGGCCAGGGCTGCCGGGCCGAAGGCACGCCTTTGCGCTGGTGATAGGCCCCGTGGCGCAGGATGGCGACATAGGCGCGCTCAGCCATCGAAGAGCCGCCGCCCCTCTGCCGCCAGCGCGTCGAAATCCACCCGGCCCGAAACCTCGCAGACCCGAACCCCGCGCAGCGCCTCAAGGTAGGGGGCCGGATCGGGCGCGGTGCCATTCGGTTCGAAACGGCCATCAGGGTGCTGGTAGAACGGGCCGGGGCTCTTCATGATCGCCCCCAGCAGGTCGGGGCGGTCGGCCAGCGAGACCTCTGCCACCTGCGTCGGCGCATCGGTGCCATGTTCCCAGTTCAGCACCCAGAAATCGGTCAGGGCGCCTTCGAACCGCAGGCGATCGGCGCCATAGACATCTCCGATGATCAGGTCGTGCTTGTCCTCCAGCGCCCAGAGGTCGGCGGCGGGCATCGCCTCCAGTTCGGCCCGCCGGGCCGGGGTCAGCATGTCCCGCAGGCGCGGGTTGCCAAGGATCGTGCCCGGGTTGATGCGCGGCTGCTTGGGGATGCCCAGCGCACGCGGCGGGCGGCCCGCGCGCACCAGCACCCGGTCATTGCTGAGGAAACACATCCCCTCCATGTCCATCATCCGCAGGATCGAGGTCGACTTGCCGCCACCCGACAGACCGGAGATCGCCAGCGTGCGCGGCCCCCGTGTCACCGCCGCCGCGTGACACAGCTGCCAGCCCTCCCGCAGGCCGGCATTTAGGATCTGCGTGTTGATGAAATTGATGACCGTGCTTTCGTTCTCGGCCAGCGGCCCAAACGCCACCGCCACGCCCGGCGCCTGCAAAAAGGTGACGCCGCTGCGAACCTTGCGGATCAGCCGCGCACCGGCCAGGTCGCGGATTGCATCCTTGCGCCCTGCCTTGCCGGGTTCGCGCTGCCAGTCGGTCCACTCCGGCTCGAGCGTCAACACCTGCCCCGGCAGCAGGTGCACCGTGATCTCGCCCGGCGTGTCCGTCAGCGCCCCGACGAAATAGGCCATCAGGGACGCGCGCAAAGGCTCGGGTGCCAGCACGGTGACCCCGACATGACCCACCCCCAGGTGAAAGGGCTGCGTCCCGGCAGCCCCCAGGTCCAACTGCGTCAGCACATCCTCGGCGGTTCTCATGCGGACACCTCTTGCAGGACGTGATCGGCCACCAGAGCGGCGGCGTCGATGCCGCAGCCCTTCAACGCCCCGCTGTAGCCGCCAAAGGCCGAGACCTCGAAGACGATGGGGCCATCGGGCGTCAGCGCGATGTCGACCGTTGTGAAGGTCAGGCCAAAGGGCGCCTGCGCGCGCCGGCCCAGTTCGATCAGTTCGGGCGAAGGGTCATAGGGAGCGTATTTCCCGCCCGAGTGGATCGTCGTGTTCCAGCTGTCTGTCTGGCTGACACGGGCATAGGTGCAGACATAGGCGCCGTCCAGAAAGACCATACCCAGGTCATGCCCCGACAGGTCGGCCTTCTGCTGGATATACATCACCGGGTTGGCGGCCTTGAAGGCCGCGATCTGCGCCTCGGCATCCGGTGCATCCGAGTCCAGCAGGACCATGCCGCGCGCCTTGGTGGAAAACAGCGGCTTGAACACCGCCGCGCCATAGCGGTCCAGCGCGGCACGGGCGGCTGTCACGTCCTCGGTGATGGTGGTCGGCGGCATGGGAATATCCGCCCCCCGCAGCGTCACGGTGCAGGCCAGCCGGTCCATCAGGCGGATCACCCGTTCGGCAGGGCTGAAGATGCGCACGCCACGGGCCTCTGCCACGCGCAGCAGTTCCAGCCGGTCCAGCGCGTCGGGGCTGTAATCCTCGGCGACCTTCTTCAGCACCAGCCCGTCCAGCGCTGTCAGGTCCACCCCGTCGCAGACCAGTGTCCCAGCATCCAGATCCAGAACCGCGCCGGCCATGTCGATCACTTGCCGAAACCCGGTCCGCTCCCCGAAAGCATCCGCAAGCGACTCGGTCGACCATTTTCCGGGGGTCCCGATCACCCCGATCCTCTTAGTCACTGAACAATTCCTTCATGGGCAATCTGAACCGCGCCTCCTTGCCCTCGGGCACGGCCAGCGCGGATTCCAGGATGTAGCGCGCCCGGACCAGCATCCGCCGGGCGTGTTTCTCGTCGACGACAAAGCGGGTCGAACTGGCAAAGGACCGCGCCAGCCCCAGCGCCAGACGGTACTCGAATGTCGGATCCTTTTGCTGCCGGGCGAACTTTGCCGCCATCGCGTGCATGTCGGTGGCCACCGCCGCTATGCGGGCCCGCGTGCCCGCGTCCAGCACCTGCAGGCGATAGTTGGACACCATGAAGACCGACACGTCCTGCACGTAGTCCATGTAGCGCGAGCGGTGCAGGTCGATGAAACGGATCTTGCGGCCCACCGCGTCGTAGATCACGTTGTCGAGGTTGAAATCCCCGTGGATATAGACGGAAAACGGCGCCGCGATCCGCGCCTCGCGCGCTGCCGCCGCGGAAACCAGACCGTCAAAGCCCATCACGGCCAAGCCATTCACGCTTTGCGGCCCGCGTACAAAGCGACTGTGCAGCCGATGAACATCCTTCATCCGCTTGGCCAGCTGTTCCATCGCCTTCATCTCGGCGGGGTCGTCAGTGCGGGTCTGACGCCAGATGTCGCGCACGGTCTTGTGCAGTGCCTTCTGCGCCTCGGCCAGCGCCTCGTCGGTGGCGCCCAGAACGATGTCCTCGAAGGTCTCGCCCTCCAGGTGCTCGATCAGCAGGGCGGCGGACTTGCCGCTTTTCTCGTAGGACAGGATTTCGGGCGCAAGGCCGGGATAGACCGAGTTCCAGCTTTTCACGCCGACGCGCTCTTCCTTGACCTTGCGGCGGTCCCCGTCCTTGAAGACGGCGGCCACGGTCTCGCCCTTGGCGCCGCGCAGGTTGACGCTGGAAATGGCAGAGCCGGAGCGGGTCTCGGCCAGCGGCTGCAGGGTGATCTCCTCGTCCCGCGCCACGCCCGCCAGCACGCTGCGCAGGGTGAAATAGCGTTCGAACTGCACCGACTGGCCGATGTTGATCGACAGGATCGCCTCGGAAATCGTCTGCAGCGCCTCGCCCATGCGCGTGACCTCGTTCAGGCACAGCAGCCCATAGGCCAGGTCCTCGGTGTGCTTGGCGCCCTGCATGTCGCGGGTGTAGGTCCGGAACAGCTGATCGTGAAAGCTGCCCATCTCGGTGCGGGCCTGCCCGATCTCGACCGCCAGCTTGCTGTCGCGCGCCTCCAGCGCCTCGTTGATGCGGGCCACGGTCCTGCGCACCCGTTTCAACGGCGCACCATAGGTGTCGGCCCGCAAGAGTTTCTGCCTGTCGACCCGTTCCGCCTGTTCAACCGCCCGGCGCCCGAGGCGCGAAATCAGGTCGAGGTTGCGCGCGATGGTGTCGATCCCCTGCAGGCGCAGCTGTGTCGCCTCGGACTTCTTGCCCCGCATCATGCCCGCAAGGCAGGCCTTGCGCACGCGCATCGACAGGTTGTGCGAATAGCCCGCCCGCTGCACCAGTTGCAGCGCCGTTTCGGTCCGGGGATCGTCGAAATAGGCAATCAGCCGGGTCAGCTGGCCGTCCAGTTCGGCCAGCAGGAACGACATGTTCTCGGCGATCGGGTCAGGGCGTGGCACAGTCCAGCCTCCCAAGGTGAACCGGCGCGTCGCCGCGCATCAGCGCCAGGTCGTAGCGCGGCAGAAAGGGTGCCTCCGGCCGGGCCGGATCGGCCCAGATCGTGGCCATCTGCCGCTTGTCCGGACGCGCGCCAAGGACAGGCACATAGGCATCGGGCACCGCGCAGTCGAACAGCACCTCGATCAATTGCCGCACACCGCCGGCGCGCTTGCGAAAGACATCCGCGACATGGCGCACATCGCCGACCTCCGGTGCCACCCCGATCTCTTCGAGGCATTCGCGCATCAGGCAGTGCTGCATGGTCTCTCCCACCTCCTGCCGGCCGCCCGGCAGGGTCAGGTAGCGTTGCCCCGAGGCCGCTTGCTTGACCTGCACCAGCACAAGGTCTCCCTTGCGGATGACAGCGCGCACCGTCGGACGTATGAGGTCGTCGTTGTCCATGCGGACATATGGGCCGCCAGAGGCATGGATGCAAAGCCGGAATCGGGCAGGATCGGAGAGACGGACAGGAAATGACCGCGATCAACGTCGAAAGAGAGGCCCGCCTGCCCGACGACCTGCGCGTCGCCCGCGCCGAAAGCGCGCCGCACCTTGGCCCACGCATCCTGTTCTTCAGCGGCGGCAGCGCGCTGAACGGCATTTCGCGACGACTGAAGCGCTATAGTTTCAACTCGATGCACCTGATCACGCCCTTCGACAGCGGCGGCAGTTCGCAGGTGTTGCGCCGGGCCTTCGACATGCCCGCCGTGGGCGATCTGCGGTCGCGCCTGATGGCCCTGGCGGACGAATCGGTGCTGGGGCAACCGGATGTCTACGCGCTGTTCAGCCACCGCCTGCCCAAGGATGCCCCGCAAGATGCGCTGCGCGCCGAGATCGGGCGGATGGTGCAGGGCAAGCACCCGCTGATCACCGCCATTGCCAAGCCGATGCGCCAGCTGATCCGCATCCAGCTGCGCCGCTTCGCCGACCAGGTGCCCGAGGATTTCGACTATCGCAACGCCAGCATTGGCAACCTGATCCTGGCGGGCGGCTATCTTGGCAATGGCCGCGCGCTGGAACCGGTGCTGTTCCTGATGTCCAAGATGGTGGACGTGCGCGGCACCGTCCGCGCCATCGTCGACGAAAACCTGCACCTGGGCGTCGACCTGGCGGACGGACGCCGGATCATCGGCCAGCGCCGGATCAGCGGCAAGGAGGTCGCCCCGGTCGATGCGCGCATCACCCATTGCTTTCTCAGCGACGGCAAGGCCGAACTGGACCCCGCGCAGGTGCCCCTGCCCAAGCGGAACCGCAAGCTGATCGAGCAGGCCGACGTGATCTGCTATCCCCCCGGCAGCCTCTATTCCAGCGTCGTGGCCAACCTGCTGCCTGCCGGCGTGGGCCGCGCCGTTGCCGCGCGCCGCGTGCCCAAGGTCTACCTGCCCAGTCTCGGCACCGATCCCGAGGCCATGGGCCACGACCTTGCCGACCAGGTGGCGGCGATCCTCGCGCCGCTTCGGCGCGATGCCGGGCCGGACACGCCGCCGACCGCGCTGATGACCCATGTGATCTGCGATGAAAGCTGGCCCGAGGCGGCCTGCCGTTCCGTGACCGCGCGCCACGGCATCCCCTGCCACCGCCTGCCCGCGGGCGCCTCGTCCTCGGCCCGCTACGACGAGGACGGGGTGGCCCGCCTGCTGGTTTCGCTGGACTGACTGACCGCCTAGTCCGGCAACAGCTCCAGCCCCCGCCGCCCCAGCGCCTGCGCCAGCGGCGCCAGTTGATCGGCATTGCTGCCCGCCGCCGTGCCCGCGCGGGCGCGGTCGGCGATGCCGACAAAGATCACGCCGAAACGGAACAATGAAAAGATGACGTGGAAATCCGTCAGGTGGCCGGTCTGCGCCCGCCCCTCGTAGTGGCGCACGAACTCTTGCTTGGTGGGGATGTTCAGCGCCGCCAGGTCCAGCCCCCGGATGCCGCCGTATTCCTGCGGCGTGGTGTGCCAGGTCATGCAGCAATACCCCAGGTCGGCCAGCGGATGCCCCAGCGTCGACAACTCCCAGTCCAGGATCGCGATCACGCGCGGCTCTGTCGGATGGAACATCAGGTTGCCCAGCCGGAAATCGCCGTGCGCGATCCGGCTCTGGCCGTCATCCTCAGGCAGGTTGGCGTTCAACCAGTCCGACAGGCGATGCAATTCCGGGATCGGCGCGCCGGTGGAGCCATGCAGCTGTTTCGTCCAGCGCCCGACCTGACGGGCAAAATAATTCCCCGGCTTGCCGTAATCGCCCAGCCCGATGCCTTCAGGATCGACCGAATGCAAGGTCGCCAGCGCATCCGCCATGCCAAGGTAGATCTGCCGCCGCTCCTCGGGGTCGATACCCGGCAGGCTGCAGTCCTCGAACACCCGGCCCTCCAGCCGCTCCATCAGGTAAAAGGGCGTGCCCAGCGCCGCCGGATCGTCGTGGAACAGCACGGCCTTGGGCACCGGCACCCCGGCCGGACCCAGCGCCTGCATGACCCGGTATTCCCGGTCGATGGCATGGGCGCCTTTCAGGATCTCGCCGTTGGGCTGCTTGCGCAGCACCATGCGGCGCTCGCCGTGGGTGACGAAATAGGTCGGGTTCGATTGCCCTCCCGAAATGCGCGCCAGCTCCGTGACCGGTGCCGCCCCCAAGTGCGCGTCCAGCACCGCCTGCAGGCGGGCGGGGTCGAAATCCGCCTCGCTCATCCCGCCTCCGCAGCGACGTCCCAGCGCCAGAAGTCGCGCCCCTCGCTGCGCAGCTCGCGGCTCAGGACCATGCGGTGCACCTCGTCCGCGCCATCGACCAGCCGCGCCTGACGGGCATAGCGATAGATCCATTCCAGCACGGTGTCCTTGGAATAGCCCCGCGCCCCGTTGACCTGGATTGCCACGTCGGCGGCATCGTGCAGCACGTTCGCCACCTGGATCTTGGCCATCGAGATTTCCTTGCGCGCGAACCCGCCCCGATCGATCTCTTGCGCCGCCTTCATCACCAGCAGGCGGCCCACCTCGATCCGCATGGCGATGTCGCCCAGCATCTGCGCCACGCTCTCGCGTTCGATCAGCCGCTGGCCGAACCCCTCGCGCTGCTCGGCGTAATCCGTCGCGATCTCCATGCAACGCTTGGCCAGTCCCAGCCATCGCATGCAATGGGTCAGCCGCGCGGGGCCAAGCCGCGTCTGCGTGACCTTCATGCCGCGCCCTTCCTCCAGCAGCACATTCTCGGCCGGGATTTCCAGCCCGTCAAAGATCAGCTCGCAATGGCCTCCATGCTCTTCCGGTCCCATGATCGGAATACGACGTTCGATCCGCCAACCGGGATCGTCGCGGTGGAACAGGAAAGCCGTGTGCCCGCGCCGCGCATCGTCGGAGGTCCGCGCCACCAGGATGAAATGCGCCGCCTCCGCCGCGCCGGTGATGAACCACTTGCGCCCGGTCACGATGTAACGGTCGCCACGTTTTTCGGCCCGGGTCTGCATCATGCCCGGATCGGACCCGCCTCCGGGGTGCGGTTCCGTCATGGCAAAGGCCGACCGCACCGCGCCCGACATGATCGGCATCAGCCAGCGCTCGCGCTGCGCCTCGGTCCCCAGCGCGCCCAGCACCATCATGTTGCCATCGTCCGGCGCAGCGGAATTGAACATCACCGGGCCAAAGATCGAGCGGTTCATTTCCTCGTAGACAACGGCCATCCCGGCCTTACCCAGCCCGCCGCCCCCCAGCGCGCGCGGCATCTGCAGGCACCACAGGCCCGCCTCGCGTGCGGCGGCGCGTTCGCGGTCCAGCACCTCCAGGGTGATGTTCTCATGATCGTCGTAATTGGCGCGGTCCGCCTCCAGCGGCAGCAGCCTGTCCTCGACAAACCGCGCGACGCGGCGTCTCAGGTCCTCCAGCTCCGGCGAGATGCTGAAATTCATGGCAAGGCTCCTCCGCAAACGTATCCGCCCCCCATATGGGGCCGGCACGGTCACAGTCATGCAGGAGCACGGGCCAGAGGCAAGTGTCCGTCGTCCGAAGGGACGTTCAGGCGCCTTCCCAGAAGCTGACCCCGGCGGTTTCGACCACCGGCGGCGCGGACATCTGCCCGGCGCGGCGATCCCATTCGGCGCGGATGCGCGGCGCGGCGGCCATCGCCTCGACCTTGGTTTCCCACAGCGCGACGACGGTCCAGCTGCCATCGTCGTTGGGCACATGCGCGGTGCTGATCAGCCCCTCGATCTCATGCGGGCGGATGCTGTCGCGCATGTCGCGCTCGAACGCCGCCTGATCGGTTCCGGGCGTCAGGCGATAGGTGGTGCGGCGGATGAACATGGCCGGTCTCCAGAGTGCTTGCGAACGAAAGGCCGGGGCACAGCGCCCCGGCCCCGATCCTCATTTCAGCGCGCCGACCTCGCGGTAGTACCGCTCTGCCCCCGGGTGCAGCGGCATCCCGGCCAGCGATTGCACCGCAAACTCGATGCTCAGCGCCTTGGCCCAGGGCGCGTCAGAGGTGATGCTGTCCACGTTGTCCCAAAAGGCCTTGGTCACCTGGTAGACGGTTTCCTCGTCCAGGTCCGCGCGCAGCCCGATGCCCACGGCGGTGTCATTCGACATCACCGGCCCGTCGTTGACCTGGTTGCCGTAGATTCCGGCGGGCACCTCGGCCAGGTAGCGGAAGTTGCCCAGGAACTTGTCGACGGCCTCGCCGGTGTGATCCTCCGGCCCGATGAACCGCAGGCTCTCGGTCTCGGTGAACTGGATGAACTGCTGGCAGGGGTCGATGCAGCCGTTGACATACATGTCGATCTTGCCGTCCAGGAAGGACTGAAAGCCGGTCGCCCAGTTGGCGGTGATCGCCTCGTAATCCTCGCCCGCGACCAGCCCCGTGGTGGCCTCGATCCAGCCCTTGGCCGCGTTGAAGGCGCCGCCCCCGGCGGGACCAAGGAAGACGGTCGCGCCCTCGATGTCGTCGAGATACTCGATGTCGCTGTCGCCGCGCACGGCATAATGGTACTGGCCGTAGGGGAACCACATCAGCAGCGCCAGGTTTTCCGACACTTCGGCGGCGTCGGGCTGGTTGGCGTACATCGCCTTGCCGGTCGACATGAAGTTGTAGATCGTCGGCGATACCATGTACATGTCCAGGTTGCCGCGCGCGGTCTCGATCTGGTGCAGGGTGGCGGCCCCGCCCCCGGCGACCTCGATCTGGATGTCGGACAGTTTGCCGTTCACCACGTTGGCAAAGGTCGCCATCGTGATCGCCTGGCCCAGGCTGGGTTCGATCGTGGCCATTTTCAGTGTCTCCTGCGCCAGGCCCGCGGTGGCAGAGACGGTCAGGGCAGCAGCGGCTGCAAGTGTCAGGTGTCGCATCGGATTTCCTCCCTGTTCGGTGCGAATGTCGAAAGTCATGTGGTGGCCGCGCCGGGCCGACCGGCCAGGCGCGGACTGATGAAGAGAAGCGCAAGCCCCAGCACCGCCGCCGGACCGGCAAGGATCATCTGCGGCAGCAGGACCGCCCCGCCCAAGGCAACGCGCAGCAGGCGTTCCACGGGTGCGATCCGTGTCCGGTCATAGCCCGCCAACGCCGAGGCGATCAGCCACATCGCAAGGGTGAAGGCGGCAATGATCCAGAAGAACTCGAACCAGGCGACCGTGGCAATGTCGATCATCGCGCGCGAGTCGACCCGATCCTCGCCGAACCATTCGAACACCACCTGCAGTTTATACAGGACCGCGGGGTGATAGACGAAGACGAAGGGGATCAGGAAACCGGCCAGGGCGATCTTGGCCGCCTCGAACCCCGTCTTGATCGGGTCGGCCCCGGCAATGGGCGCGGCGGCAAAGGCGGCCAGGGCCACAGGTGGCGTCACCGTCGACATCATGGCGAAGAAGACCACGAAGAGGTGCAGCGTCAGCGGCGCGATGCCCACCGTGTCGATCCCCGAACTGAGCGCGATCACGATGATGAAATAGGTCGCCCCCGGCGGCAGCCCCATGCCCAGGACGATGGCGCCAAAGGCCACCACGATCAGCACCAGCGGCAACGGCCCGCTTGCGGCTTCGGCCAGCAACTGCGACAGGCGCCCGGAAAAGCCCGAGGTCTGGATCAGCCCGACGATCAGCCCGATGGCGGTCACGATCACCACGATCGACCCGGCCATGCGGCCCGCGTCGACAAAGGCATGCCAGATGCGGCTGGCGGACCGGAACTCGCGGAACAGCACCGCCGCAGCCACCACCGCAACGACCAGCCCGTAAAACCCGGCCTTGGGCACCGAGGGCTGCGCGAAAAGGAAGTAGGACAGCGTCCCCAGCGGCAGCACGAAGACCAGGCATTGCACCCATTCTCCGCGTGTCAGTTTCGGCCGCGCCTCGGGGGGCAGAGCGCCGACACCCCGCTTGCGGGCCTCGAAATAGACGGCAAGGAAGGTGCCCAGGTAGAAGAAGGCGGCCGGCAGGATCGCGGCGACCACGATATAGCGGTACTCCAGCCCAATCTGCCCGGCGACGAAGAAGGCGACGACGCCCATGACCGGCGGCATGATCTGCCCCCCGGTCGAGGCGGCGGCCTCGACCGCGCCGGCAAAGGCGGGTTTGAACCCGGCCCGGCGAATCACCGGGATCGTCATCACCCCCGTGGACACCACGTTGGAAATCGCAGCACCGCTCAGCGTGCCGAACAGCGCCGAAGAGGCGACAGAGGCGTGGGCTGCCCCGCCGATCATGCCCCCGGTCAGCCGGTTGGCGATCTTCATCAGCAGGTCCCCCGCGCCCGAGGCCATGAGCACGGCGCCAAAGACGATGAAGATCAGCACGTTGCCCGTCACCACCTGGATCGGCTGGCCGAACATGCCGCCCGTCTGGGCCCAGAACTGCAGCACCATCTGGCGCAGGTTCTGCGCCATCGTCGATTCCGACCCGGCCAGGATGCCGGTCCATTCCGGCAGCCAGCCCTTGGCAAAGAAATAGATCACCCAGAACAGGCAGAAGGCGACGATGAACCCTCCGAACAGCCGCCATGTCAGGTAAAGCGTGATCGCCGTGGCCAGCGGGAACATGACGAAGTCGATGGGCCGCGCCACCGGCAAGGCACCCGCGTCCGAGGCGAAGATGGCGATGATCCAGCTGGTGAAAGCGACAACCGCCAGCACCGTCAACCCCCAGTTGATCCCCCGCTGCCCCGGCTTGCGGTGCAGCGTCAGCAGGGTGATGGCAAAGCTCATCACGATGGGCAGACCGATGATCAGCCCGGTCGGCAGCAGGAACGACTGTTCAAAGCTGCGATAGGCCGCCCCCAGCCAGTGTTCGCGCAGGAACACCCGCTGGTCGCGGCGGCTCATCTCGTCGAAGGCCGGTGTCGTCGTCTCGATGAACCAGCGGACAAACTCGCTGATCGGACCGGAGGCCGAGTAGAGAACGATCACAAGGGCAAAGGCCACCGCAACCACGTCGGCCAGGTGCTTGTCGAACAGGGCGCCGCCGCGATCGGGCGCGGGCGCTTCCGTATCTTCAGACGTCATGGCTCTCCTCCTTCGCCATAGGTGTCTTTGCGTGGACCTGGCGGGCGGGACCGCGGTATTTCACGGTCAGCTCCTCCGGAACCTCGCTGCCATCGGCCAGGAAGGGCAGGATGCCCCGCCGCATGGACCGGCCGCGCGCCGCGCGCACATCGTCATCCGACATGGTCACGCGCTGCGCCATGCGGCGCCCCCATTGCCCGAGGCAGTCATACAGCCGGTCGACCTGTGCCTGATACGCGGGATCATCGCCCAGGTCGGCGAACTCGTGCGGATCGGTTTCCAGGTCGAACAGCATCGGGCGGAAACCGCCCTCGAAGTGGATCAGCTTCCAGCGCCCGTCAAAGACCATCATCATGCGCGCATCGCGGGGCTGGACGCCCAGGGCCTCGGCCCGTGGCGTAACGGAATAATCATACTCGCTGATGACGAATTGGCGCCAGTCCTTTGGCGCCTCGCCGCGCAGCCAGGGCATCAGCGACCGTCCCTCGATGATGTGGTCCGGCACCGCGCCGCCCGCCGCCTCGACAAAGGTGGCGGCCAGGTCGATGCCCTCGACCAGCGCATCGCAGGTCGTCCCGCGCGTCGCATCGGCGCTGGTGCGCGGATCGCAGATGATCATCGGGATCTTGACCGAGGCCTCGTGGAAGAAATCCTTTTCCCCCAGCCAGTGATCGCCCAGGTAATCGCCGTGGTCCGAGGTCAGGACGATCATCGTGTCATCCAACTGACCCGTCGCCTCGAGGTGGTCCAGCAGCCGGCCCAACTGGTCGTCGCATTGCTTGATCAGCCCCATGTAGGCCGGGATCACCTTGTCTCGCACCTCGTCGCGCTGGAACGCCTGCGCCACGCGGGTGCCGTGGTAGGCGCCCAGGACCGGGTGCGGATCGTCCAGCTCGACCGGGTGGCGCAGGGGCGGCTGAATCTGGTTGTGACCGTACATGTCGTGATAGGGCGCGGGCACGATGTAGGGCCAGTGCGGCTTGATGAAACTCACATGCGCGCACCACGGCGCCTTGGCCTGGTCGACAAAGCGGATGGTTTCCGAGGTCAGCCAGGGCGTCTCGCTGTCCTCTTCGCGGATGTTGGCCGGCTTGTCGGCGTTCATGAACATCCAGCCGCTGGCGATCTCCCCGTCGCTGACCCCTGCATTCGCGTAATCGGCCCAGGGGTTTCCCCCGTCATAGCCCCGCGTCTTCAGGTACTCGTTGTAGGGAGAACGTTTCTGGTCATAGTCCCCGTCTGGCCCCGATCCCCACAAACCGTCATCCCGCGCCCAGGCGTCGAACCCGCAATCGGCCTGCCGTGCGCCGATCAGGCTGTCGGGCGCAAGGCCCAGCCGTTCCATGCCCTTGGCATCCGCCTTCATGTGGGTCTTGCCCAGCAGCCAGCAGTCCATGCCCAGCGCCCGCAGGTGATCGCCCAGCGTCACCTCGCCCACCCGCAGGGGAAAGCCGTTCCACTGTGCGCCGTGGGACGAGACATAGCGCCCGGTGTAGAAACTCATCCGGGAGGCGCCGCAGATCGGCGATTGCACATAGGCATTGGTGAACCGCACGCCGCGGTCGGCGACACGGTCGAAATTCGGCGTATGCAGATGTGGATGCCCGGCGCAGCTCAGGTAATCGAACCGCAACTGGTCATACATGATGAAAAGGATATTCATCGTGCCCCTCCTCCCTTGCCGGGGACAAAGGCACACCCCGGACAGAAGCGGAGTACAGCCGCCACGGCAAGTCAGGGAGACACTGAATGTTGATGGCTATAACTTTTCGGCATCCCCCGGGCCGAAAAGGTTGCTGGAGACCTGCTGCACGCAGTCCACGAAATATTGCAGCGCCGGCGTCGGCGGACGGTCGGACGAGGTGATGATGGCGATCCGGGCAGACATCAGCGGCGGGTCCACTTCCAGCGCCGCGATGCGCCAGCGCGCGGCGGTCTGTTCCAGGATGCGGCCGGGATAGGTGCAGAGGTAGTCGCTTTCCTCGATCAGGGACAGCACGCTGAAGATCGAATCCGATGTCACCCTGGGGTCCGGCGGCTCCAGCCCCAGCTTGGTGAAATGGCGCCGCAGATAGGGCAGCCGCGCGCGCGTTCCGATCATCAGCCAGTCGCCCTTGGCCAGTTCCGACAGCCGTGTCTCCCCCACCCAACGCGAATTACGCCCGGTGATCACCGAGATCGGCGTCTCGACCAGGAAACTCGTGCTCAGCCCCGCCACGTCCGCTGCCTGCGGTTCTGGCCCGATCACGATGTCCACCTGCCCGTCGCGCACCGGGCCGAAGGCGATCGGTTCGTGCCCGCCGCTGATCTGCACATGCACGTTGGGAAACCGCCGCTGAAACCGTTTCAACGTCCCGCTGATCAGCCGCGTCGCCGCCAGCGGCGAGACGGTCACGTTCAGCCGCCCGGTGCCCAGCCCCCGCCGCTGGTCCACCTCTTCCTGCATCTTGCGCAATTCCGACTGGATCACCCGCGCCCGGCGCAGGATCGGCTTGCCGTCCTCGGTCACCACCACCCCGCTGGGCGCCCGCTTGAAGATCGCGGCGCCCAGTTCCGCCTCGGCCTGGCGCAGCGCCTTCGTCACCGCGGGCTGGGTCTTGCCCAGCATCTTGGACGCGGCACGAATGCTGCCCGCACGTTCGACCGCCAGCAGCATCTCGATATGCTGGATCTTGATCATGCGGCCCCCTCCACCCGGCTGCCTCACCCTATTCCCGAAACTTATACCCTGAAATTTTCAATCACTAGCCCAAAGCCAGGTTTCCCGGTAGCCGCCGGGCAAGACGCACAGGAGGGGACGGCATGAAGGCGGCGACGGAACGGGCCATTTCGGCGGCATTCTCCGCGCTGCGCCCGGATTGGACGGCACGGATCACCCCCGCCAGCCTGCGCGCCGATGCCTTTGCCGGGCTGACCGGCGCGACGCTGGTGCTGCCGCAGGGAGTGGCCTTTGCCGCCATCGCGGGCCTGCCGCCGGAATACGGGTTCTACACCGCCATGATCACCCCTGTCGTCGCCGCGCTGACCGGGTCCAGCTGGCACGCGGTCTCTGGCCCCACCACCGCCATCTCGGCGCTGGTCTTCGGGGCGCTGGCGGGCAGCCTGGCACCTGGAACGCCGCAGTTCATCTCGGCCGCCATCGCGCTGGCGCTGATGGTCGGCGTGATCCAGCTGGCCCTGGGGCTGGCGCGGATGGGCGTTCTGGTCGATTTCGTCTCGCATTCGGTGATGACCGGCTTTGTCACCGGGGCCGCGATCCTGATTGCGCTCAGCCAGCTCGACAAGGCGCTGGGGATCGACCTGCCCCGCCCCGAGGCGCTGGGGGAATTCACCCTGGCCCTGGCCGAACGCCTGCCCGAGACCGACTGGCGCGCGCTGCTGGTGGCCGGCACGGCACTTGGCATCGGGCTGGGGGTGCGGAAACTGAACCCGGCGCTGCCGAACTACCTGATCGCGCTCTTTGCTGCCACGATCCTCGGCCTCCTGCTGGGCGGAGAGGCGGCGGGCCTCGCCACCATCGGCACCATCGAGGGTGTCCTGCCCGGCTTCGCCCTGCCCGATGTCACCTTGCAGACCGTCCGCGACCACGGCTCCGCCGCCTTCGCCATCGCGCTTGTCGGCTTGTTGGAGGCGATGTCCGTTTCGCGCGCCATCGCGCTGAAATCCGGCCAGGCCATCGACGGCAACCGCGAGTTCGTGGCGCAGGGCCTGTCCAACATCGCCGGCAGCCTGTTTCGCTGCTACCCCGGCTCGGCCTCCTTCACCCGCTCGGGCGTCAACTATGACAGCGGCGCGCAGACGCCTCTGTCGGCAATCTTCGCCGCGCTCTTCCTGTTCCTGATCCTGCTGCTGGTGGCGCCGTGGTTCGCCTATGTGCCCATCCCCGCGATGGCGGGTGTGATCCTGCTGGTCGCCATCCGGCTGGTGAACCTGGCCGAGATCCGCCACATCCTGACCACCTCGCCCGAGGAAACCGCCATCGCCGCCGTCACCTTCGGCGCGGCACTGCTCATCGACCTCGAATTCGCCATCTATGCCGGGGTGCTGCTGTCGCTGGCCCTGTTCCTGAAAAAGACCTCGCAGCCCTTTGTCGGCGTCGGCGCCCCCGATCCCGACACCCCCACCCGCATGTTCAAGAACGCCGCCGAGAACAACCTTGCGGAATGCCCGCAACTGCTGATCTCGCGGCTCGACGGGCCGCTCTACTTCGGCTCGGTCGAACATGTCCGCCGCGCCTTTCGCCGGTTCGAGATCGACCGCCCGGGCCAGAAACACATGATCTTCATCGTCAAGGGCATCGGAGAGATCGACATGCCCGGCGCCGACCTGCTGATCGAGGAGGCCGCCCGCCGCCACCGCAACGGCGGCTCGTTCCACCTCCAGACCAAGACCCCGCGCACGATCTCGAAACTGGCGCGGTTCAAGGTGATGAAGGCACTGACCCGCGAACGCATCCACCTGTCCAAACGCGATGCCATCGCCGAGGTCTTTCCCCTGCTCGACCCGCAGGTCTGCGCCACCTGCCCCGTCCGGATCTTTGCCGAATGCCCGCGCGCGCCGGACGTGGCGGAATAGACCCGCAAGACGCGTTTTCCATGCCGGCACGATCTTGACCGCCCGCGCGGGATCGCATACCAAGGCCCCCGCCGAGCGGGCGTTGTGTAATGGTAAGACCTCAGCCTTCCAAGCTGATGATACGGGTTCGATTCCCGTCGCCCGCTCCAATTCTTCCCCTTTCGCAGCCCGCCCCGCGTCAAGACGGCGCTTGACGCGCGCGCCCCGCATGGCAAAACGCCCCCTGCGCGACACGGAAGGAGACCTCATGGCGGCCAAGACCAAGCCGGGCACCGGCGAGCAGGAGCGCGAGAAGTCTCGCAAGCTGGGGTCTCTCCGCGCGCTCTGGCCCTTCATGCGGCCCTATCGGGTGCTGATGCTGGCCGCGCTGGCGGCGCTGGTCGCCACCGCGACCATCTCGCTGATCCTGCCGCTGGCCGTGCGCCGCGTGGTGGACAATTTCAACACCCAGGACGGCGCCCTGCTGGACAAGTATTTCGGCGCCGCGCTGGGGATCGCCGCGGCCCTCGCCGTCGGCAC
The DNA here is from genome assembly GCF_900101505.1 of Antarctobacter albus. Lineage (GTDB taxonomy): Bacteria > Pseudomonadota > Alphaproteobacteria > Rhodobacterales > Rhodobacteraceae > Antarctobacter > Antarctobacter albus. The sequence continues at coordinate 166,084 of NZ_FMZI01000010.1, read as the reverse complement.
GGCGCTGCGCTACGCGCTGGTCACGCGGTTGGGCGAACGGGTGGTGGCCGACATCCGCAAGGCGGTCTTCGACAAGGTGATCGGCCTCTCGCCCGCCTTCTATGAAAAGATCATGACCGGAGAGGTCCTGTCACGGATCACCACCGACACCACGCTGATCCTTTCCGTGATCGGCTCGTCCATTTCCATCGCCCTGCGCAACACCCTGCTGTTCCTGGGCGGGCTGGTGCTGATGCTGTTCACCTCGGCCAAGCTGACCGGGCTAGTCCTGCTGATCGTGCCGGTGATCGTGGTGCCGATCCTGGTACTGGGCCGTCGCGTGCGCAAGCTGAGCCGCGAAAACCAGGACTGGATCGCCGCCTCCTCCGGCAATGCCTCGGAATCGCTGAGCGCGGTGCAGACAGTGCAGGCCTATACCCACGAGGTCCAGTCGCGCGGCGCCTTTGCCGACGTGACAGAGAAAAGCTTTGACGCCGCGCGCAAGCGCATCACCACCCGCGCCGCGATGACGATGATCGTCATCTTCCTCGTCTTCACCGGCATCGTCGGCGTGCTCTGGATCGGCGCCTGGGACGTACGCGCCGGGGGCATGAGCGCGGGCACGCTGATCCAGTTCGTGATCTACTCGGTCATGGTGGCCGGCGCCGTCGGCGCCCTGTCCGAGGTCTTCGGAGAACTCCAGCGCGCCGCCGGCGCCACCGAACGCCTTGTCGAACTGCTGCAGGCAGAGGACACGGTCAGCGATCCCGTCACCCCCCTGCCCGCACCCGATCCCGCACGCGGAGAGATCACCTTCGATCACGTCAGTTTCGCCTATCCCGCGCGCCCCGGCGTCTCGGCGCTGGACGCGGTCGACCTGAGCATTGCGCCGGGCGAAACCGTGGCGCTTGTCGGCCCCTCGGGCGCGGGCAAGACCACCATCATTCAGCTCTTGCAGCGGTTCTACGACCCCGCAGAGGGGCGCATCCTGCTGGACGGCGTGGCGCTGACCGACATGGCCCGCCACGATTTCCGCCGCCAGCTGGCGCTGGTGCCGCAGGACCCGGTGATCTTTGCCGCCTCGGCCAAGGACAACATCCGATTTGGCCGCCCCGATGCCAGCGATGCCGAGGTCGTCGCCGCAGCCAAGGCGGCGGCGGCGCATGAGTTCCTCTCCGCCCTGCCGGACGGTTACAATACCTGGCTGGGCGAACGCGGCGTGATGCTTTCGGGCGGCCAGAAACAGCGCGTCGCCATCGCCCGCGCCATCCTGCGCGACGCGCCGGTGCTGCTGCTGGACGAGGCGACCAGCGCGCTGGATGCCGAAAGCGAACGCGCGGTGCAGCAGGCGGTTGACCTGCTGGCCGAGGGGCGCACGACGATCATCGTCGCGCACCGTCTGGCCACCGTGAAAAAGGCCGACCGAATCGTCGTCATGGACCAGGGTCGCATCGTCGCCACCGGCACCCATGATGCGCTGGTCTCGGAAGGCGGGCTATACGCGCGCCTCGCCCGGCTGCAATTCACCGACGGCCTGGCGGCGGAATAGGGCTCACCCCGCCGCCTCCTCTGCCACCCACTCGCGGAACAGCCGCACCTTTGGCAGGTCCCACTTGTCCGCCATGCCCAGCAGGCAGATCCCGCCCAGCGGCGACCCGCTGACCATCTCGGGAAAAGGCAGCACCAGCGTTCCGGCCTCCAGCTCGTCGCGGCACAACACCATGTCCGCCATGACCACACCGGCCCCCATCACCGCCGCCCGCGTGGCGAGGTCGAGGTTGGCGAAATCATGCCCCTGCGCCGGATCGACCCCTTCAACGGGATAGGTTGCCAGCCAATCGGTCCAGTCCCCGTGCCGCGGTGTCTCGTGCAGCAGATCTGCCCGCGCAAGGTCCTCGGGCCTTTCCAGCGGATGGCTGGCCAGGTAGGCAGGTGAACAGGCCGGGGACATGCGCACATCGAACAGGTTCTGGACTGCGATGTTCGGCGCCCGGGTGGGCTGGTTCTCGAGCGAGAACCCAAGGTCATACTCCAGCCCGTCGAACTTCATGTCACAGTGAAAATCCGTGGTCAGCCGCACCCGGATCTCGGGGTGACACTGGCGGAACCCGTCCAGACGCGGCAGCAGCCAGCGGATCGAGGTGGCGGGCGGGCAGATGATATGCAGGTCCGAGGCATCCGAGGCGATCCGCTCTGCCTCGGCGGCGATACGGGCAAAGCTCTCGGTCAGCACCGGCAAGAACCGCCGCCCCGCCTCGGACAGGCTGACCCCCTGCGCATGGCGCCGGAACAGCGGCACGCCCAGATGATCCTCCAGCAGCTTGACATGCCGGCTGACGGCCCCCCGCGTGACATGCAGTTCCTCCGCCGCGCCGATGAACCCCTCGTGGCGGGCGGCGGCCTCAAAGGCGCGCAGGGCGTTGAGCGGGGGCAGTTTTGGCATCTTGGACCTGCAGGATCAGTTTTCCTGACTCATGATAAGAGAAAGCCTGGTTTGCGCACAAGCAGGCAAAACACCAGACTGGGATCAAGTATACAGGCCACGAAGCAGGCTCCATCATGCAGACCACGACCAGCCTCCGCCCCGTTTCCCTGCCCGCAGGGGACTCCCACTGGATCAGAAAAACAGCACGTTTCCTGACCCAATGGCACCGGGATCGCCAGATGCGCCGCGACCTTGCCCGCATCGCGGAAACCGCCCCGCACCTTCTGGCGGACGCGGGATTTGCCCCCGGCAGGACCCCCAAAAGCTGGCACAGGGACGGCCTGCACATCACGATCCGCCAGGCACCGGGGCAGCCCCCGCAGGTCACCGTCACCACGGACACGCCCAAGTGACGAAAAAGGCCGCCCCCGGACGGGGACGGCCCTGCACGTGGCGCGAGACGCCGCTTACTTCATGGTGATGCGGCCATCGGTATAGGGCTGGTACGGCCCTTCCTTGGCCAGGTACTCGGCGGTCACATCGGCCAGGTCGGGGCCGAAGTCATAGGCATTCTGCGCGTCCTTGAACATCGCGTAACCGTCGCCGCCATTGCGGACGTAGTTGTTCGACACCGCGCCATACAGCTTGTCCATCTCGACCGGCGTACCGCCGACCATGACATCGGAAATCCGGCTGCCCGGCTCTGCCGAGGGATCGACGGTAAAGGTCATGCCCGCGACCTGCGGGAAGCGGCCCGCGCCTTCCTCGATCTGGCTGACACCGTTTTCCAGCGCCTCGACCAGCGTCGCGCCGGTGATCTGGAAGGTCGACAGCGTGTTCTGGAACGGCAGCACGGTCAGCACCTCGCCCATCGTCACCTCACCCGCGTCGATCGAGGCGCGCAACCCGCCGCTGTTGGCGATGGCCACGTCGATGCCCTGGTCCTTGACCCGGTCCAGCATGGCATCCGCCACCAGGTTGCCCATCGAGCATTCCATCGCCCGGCAGACATCGCGGTTGCCCTCGATGGCCTCGGCAGCCTCGGCCACCACCTTGTTGCGGATCTCGTCCAGCGGCTTGGCCGCCTCGGCGATGCGCGCCTTGACGTCACCATCCTCGGCCACGGCGGCGTCGATCAACAGCGGCCCGCCCGAGGCAGAGATCACCTCGCCCGCGTCGTTGAAGGTCACGTTCAGCTCGCCCAGGTACTTGCCGTAGGCATAGGCCTGCACGATCTGCACGCCGTTCACCACGGTCGGATAGGCGCCCGCCGCGCCGTCCATCTCGCCCAGCAGGGTGTTGGAATGGCCGCCCACGATCACGTCGACGCCGGTGGTGTTCGCGGCGACCGTCTGGTCGACGCCATAGCCCGAGTGCGACAGGACGATGATCTTGTTCACGCCCATCTCGGTCAGCTTGTCGACCTCGCCCTGCACCGCGTCCGACGGATCGGTGAAGATGATGTTGTCGCCGGGGCTGGCCAGCTCATCCGTGTCCTGCGGCGTCAGCCCGATCAGGCCCAGCTTTTCGCCGCCGCGCTCGATCACGGTGGATTTCATCAGCGCGTCCGCCAGCAGCGGCTCGCCCGAGACATCGGCGTTCGACATCAGCACCGGGAACTCGACCGCATCCATGAAGCCGCGCAGCACCTCGGGGCCGTCGTCGAATTCGTGGTTGCCCACGGTCATCGCGTCGTAGCCCATCAGGTTCATCATCTCGGCGGCCAGCTTGCCCTTGTAGTAGGTGTAGAACAGCGTGCCCTGGAACTGGTCGCCACCGTCCACTAGGATATGGTTGTTGGTGCGTGCCTTGGCCTCGTTGATCGCGGTGATCAGCCGGGCCGAGCCACCAAAGCACTTGCCCTCGTCGTTGTCCTCGGACGAACAGCCCGAATCGTACTTGCTGACCGGCTCGAACCGGGCGTGGAAATCGTTGGTGTGCAGGATGGTCAGGGAATAGTCGGCCTGCGCGGCACTTGCCATCAGGGCAAGCGCGGCAGCACCGCTCATCAGTGTACGCGTCATGGGAAACCTCTCCGTCAGGTTTTTTTGTTGAATGCCCAAAGCCTGCCCCGGCGCGAGGCCGGAGTCAAAGCCTGACGTATGGGTAGCCCGCGCCCGGTGACAGGGGCATGACGCCCCTGCATTGAATTGCCGCGCGGCCCTTGCCGACTGGCCGCTTGACCCTTGCCGGGGGGCGCGGCATCACTGCCCCCATGCTGATATACAAGATCCTCCGGGCCGACGAATGGGCGGCGCTGCGGGCACAGGGCGAAACCGCCGGTGCGCCCATCGACGTGGCCGACGGCTATGTGCATTTCTCCACCGCCGACCAGGCGCGCGGCACCGCGGCCAAACATTTCGCGGGCGAAGAGGGGCTGGTCCTGCTGGCGCTCGAGGCCGACACCCTGGGCGAGGCCCTGAAATGGGAGGTCTCGCGCGGCGACGCGCTGTTCCCGCATCTCTACGCGCCCCTGCGCCTCTCTGACGTGCAATGGCACAAACCGCTGCCGCTGGGCCCCGACGGCCACGTCTTTCCGGCGGAGATGCACTGATGACCCCGCTGGAACGGATCGGACTGGCCGCCCTGCACCGGATCGACCCGGAAACCGCCCACGGGCTTGCGCTCAAGGCGCTGCAGGCCGGGGCGGCTCATGCGCCCGGCGTGGTCACCTCCGACCGGCTGCGCTGTTCACTGGCCGGGCTCGACCTGCCCAACCCGGTCGGCCTGGCCGCCGGGTTCGACAAGAACGCCACCGCGCTGCGGGGGCTCTCCCGCGCGGGCTTCGGCTTTGTCGAGGTCGGCGCCGCCACGCCCCGGCCCCAGCCCGGCAACCCGCGCCCGCGCCTCTTTCGCCTGACCGAGGACCGCGCCGCGATCAACCGTTTCGGCTTCAACAACGAGGGGATGGAGGCGATCGGCGCCCGGCTGAAATCCCGCCCGCGCGACCTGGTGCTGGGCCTCAACCTGGGCGCCAACAAGGACAGCGAGGACCGCGCCGGCGATTTCGCCCGCGTCCTGACCCATTGCGGCGCCGACGTGGATTTCGCCACCGTCAACGTCAGCTCTCCCAACACCGAGAAACTGCGTGACCTGCAGGGCAAGGCGGCGCTTTCCGCCCTGCTGGCGGGCGTGATGCAGGCCCGGGACGAGCTGGTCCGCCCGGTGCCGGTCTTTCTCAAGATCGCGCCGGATCTGGACGACGCCGAACTGGCCGACGTGGCCGAGGTCGCGCTTTCCTCGGGTGTCGCGGGGGTGATTGCCACCAACACCACCCTGTCCCGCGCCGGGCTGCGCTCTCGCCACGCGTCAGAGACCGGCGGCCTCTCCGGCCAGCCGCTCTTTGATCGCTCCACCCGCGTGCTGGCCCGGCTGTCACAACTGACCGAGGGCAAGCTGCCACTGGTGGGTGTCGGCGGCATCGGCTCTGCCGAACAGGCCTATGAAAAGATCCGCGCCGGCGCCAGCGTCGTGCAGCTCTACACCGCGCTTGTCTACGGCGGTCTCAGCCTGGTGCAGGAGATCGCCTTGGGACTGGACGCATTGCTGCAACGGGACGGCTTCACCTCCGTGGCCGAGGCGGTCGGAACGGGGCGCGTGGCCTGGCTGTGACACCCGCGGTTAACGCGGCCTTACCGCTTTGTACAAAATGCTGGAATCGACGTACAAAACGTACGTTTTGTACAAACCTGCGGGCTAGAGGCGTGGCGCCGCCTCTGCCCCTTTGGCGGCTTCGACAAAGGCGCGGACCTTACCCGCATCCTTGATCCCCGGCGCGCTTTCGACCCCCGAAGAAACATCCACCTGCGCCGTGCCGGTCATCGCCACGGCCAGGCCCACGTTCTCCGGCGTCAGCCCGCCCGCCAGCATCCAGGGCCGCGACCAACGCCGCCCGGCGATCAGTTTCCAGTCAAAGGCCAGCCCGTTTCCGCCCGGCAGATCCGCCCCCTTGGGCGGCTTGGCATCCACCAGGATCTGATCGGCAACCTTCTGATAAACAGCCAGTTTTTCCAGGTCCTCGGCTGCGCCCACGCCCACCGCCTTCATCACCGGCAGCCCCCAGCGCGCGCGCACCTCCACCACCCGCTCCGGCGTCTCGGCGCCGTGCAACTGCACCATGTCCAGCGGCACCAGCCGCATGACCTCGTCCAGAAACTCATCCGTCGGGTTCACCATGAGGCCGACCTTGGCCAGCCCCACCGGCGCCTCCAGCGCCAGGTCCCGCGCCACCTCGGGCGTCACGTTGCGCGGGCTCTTGCCAAAGAACACGAGGCCCGCATAGCTCGCCCCCGCCCCGGCGACCATCTCCATGTCCCCGGGCCGCGTCAGGCCACAGATCTTTACCCGGACGTCCGCCATCCAAGCCCCTGTTTCTTCTTGGTAAAAATACACCCTGGGGTGAATTGGCCGTCAGGCCAAGAGGGGGCAGCGCCCCCTCCCCCACGCGACACCAGCGCTCAGCTGGCCTGGTCGAGGATCGCCAGGACCTCGTCCTTGTCCTTGTCGCGCTCGGCCTGGGTCTTCTTCAGCTGGCGTTCCAGCTTGCGCACCTCGGTCTTCTTGGCCGAAGCCTCGGCACGGTACTTGTACTCGCGCAGCCATTCAAAGACCTCGCCCAGCACCCAGCCCAGCACCAGGAAGCCCAGCGCCACCGCGAACAACGGCACGTCGACCGAATAGGCCAGCCAGCCCAGTTGCGGGATGCGCGCCAGCCCCTCGGGCAGGGTGTTCAGTGTCACCCATTGCAGGTTCGCCACGCAGATGACCGTCAGGACAATGAGCACAGCGGCATAAATGGCATAGCGGATGTAGCGCATGGATTACTTTCCGTTCAGGCGGTCGCGCAGGAGCTTGCCGGTCTTGAAGAAGGGAACGTGCTTTTCCTCGACCTGGACTGACTCTCCCGTTCGGGGGTTCCGCCCGACGCGCGCGTCCCGCTTCTTGACCGAAAAGGCCCCGAAGCCCCGCAGCTCGACCCGGTCGCCCCGGGACATGGCATTGGTGATCTCGTCGAAGATCGTGTTCACGATCCTCTCCACATCACGCTGATACAGATGCGGGTTTTCGTCTGCAATCTTCTGGATCAATTCGGATCTGATCATCCCCCACGCCCCCCGGTGGAATCGGCCTTGGCCTTGTTATTTCAGCCAAACTATACGCGGGGCAGGATCAAACGGGAACCGTGCATTTTCGGGGAAAACCCATGTTTTTCCGCGCTTTGCGCTGATTTCCGCCCGTTTCGGCAGCGAATGGTGCCGTGTTCGGCGCCGCGCGGCGCCGTATCGACCGAATGCAATTCACGCGATTCGGGGCGCCCGGCACCTACTGGCACACCGCCGCGAATTGCGTGCGCCCCTTGGAGTCCCTGTTTCCGGGCTGGAAATAGACCAGCCGCATACCCGCCTCCGCACAGACCTGCGCCGCCCGGGCACGGACCTCGTCGGGCTGCCACTTGTCGCCGAAGGCGCCGCGCAGCTGGTTCTGATCCTTGACCGTCACCGCGCGCATGGTCAGGCCGGTTCCGCCGCCGGTGGGGGCTTCCTGAATGAAACGCGTGTCCTCATCCGGGATCACGATCTGATCCTGGGCCAGCACTGGCCCGCACAGGATCGCCAGCATACAGAAGGCCACAACCCGCCCCGTCATCCTGCGCATCGCATCACCTCCAGCACCGACTCGCCGTCCGAGCAAAGCAAACCCGCGACAGGAAGGCGAGCCTTTCCTGCATCGCGTTCAAAAGACCTCGACCGTTTCGCCCGCACGGGCGCCAAGACGAGCGCGGGCCGCGGCGCCCTTGATACGGTTCATCACGAAAGGCCCCGACAGGAACAGGCCCAGAGCGCGGATTGTCCAGTTGCCCTCGATCCGGTTGCCGTCCGCAGAGACATGGCCGGTATAATGCACCGGGTCTTCGCCATGACTGGGGCGGCCAAGGTAGGCCTTGCGGAAATGCACCTCGTGACCGCTGCGGCTGCCGCTGATCTCGGCCTCCAGCTCGGCGCCCGCGTCCGGGGCGAATGTATTGGGTTCCAGCGTCGTGCCCCAGATCACCCCGCCCACGTCAAAGAGCGTCGCGGCAAAGGGGACTGATCCGTCCCCGTCCTGGCCGTAGTCATAGACGCCGGTCCAGTCGCCGCTCAGATCCAGTCCACCTGCCCGCATGGATACCCCCTGTTGCCGGGCCCGAGCCTAACGTCCGTCCCGGAGCGTGCAAGCCGCAACAAAAAAGGCCCCCGCGATTGCGGGGGCCCTGATTCTTTTCAGCCCAAAGGCCGTGCGACGATCACTCGTCGCCGGACTTGAGCGCGGCGCCCAGGATGTCGCCCAGCGATGCACCGGAGTCGGAGGAACCGTACTGTTCGACGGCCTCTTTCTCTTCGGCGATCTCGCGTGCCTTGATCGACAGACCCAGACGACGGGTCTTGTTGTCGATGTTGGTCACGCGGACGTCGACCTTGTCGCCGACCGAGAAACGCTCGGGGCGCTGCTCGGCACGGTCACGCGACAGGTCGGAGCGGCGGATGAAGGACTTCATGCCTTCGTATTCCACCTCGATGCCGCCGTCTTCGATCGCGGTGACCTCGACGGTCACGATCGAGCCGCGCTTCACGCCGCCAACCGCATCGGCGAACTTGTCGCCGCCCAGGGCCTTGATCGAGAGCGAGATACGCTCTTTCTCGACGTCCACTTCGGAGACAACGGCCTGAACCACGTCACCCTTGCGGTATTCCTGGATGGCTTCCTCGCCGCGCTGATCCCAGCTGAGGTCCGAAAGGTGGACCATGCCGTCGATCTCGCCTTCGAGGCCGATGAACAGACCGAATTCGGTGATGTTCTTGACTTCGCCCTCGACCTGCGTGCCTTCCGGGTGGGTCTCGGAGAAGACTTCCCACGGGTTGCGCATGGTCTGCTTGAGACCCAGCGAAACGCGGCGCTTGGCGCTGTCGATTTCCAGGACCATGACGTCGACCTCTTGCGAGGTGGAGACGATCTTGCCCGGGTGGACGTTCTTCTTGGTCCAGGACATTTCCGAAACGTGCACCAGACCTTCGACACCCGGCTCCAGCTCGACGAAGGCGCCGTAGTCGGTGATGTTGGTGACGCGGCCCTTGTGGACAGAGGCCAGCGGGTACTTGACGCCCACCAGGTCCCACGGATCTTCCTGCAGCTGCTTCATGCCCAGGCTGATACGGTGGGTTTCCTTGTTGATCTTGATGACCTGGACCTTGACGGTCTCGCCGATCGACAGGATCTCCGAGGGGTGGTTCACACGGCGCCATGCCATGTCGGTGACGTGCAGCAGGCCGTCCACACCGCCCAGGTCGACGAAGGCGCCGTACTCGGTGATGTTCTTGACCACGCCGTCAACCGCGTCGCCCTCTTGCAGCTTGCCGATGACCTCGGCGCGCTGTTCGGCGCGGCTCTCTTCGAGGATCGCGCGGCGCGAGACAACGATGTTGCCACGGCGACGGTCCATCTTGAGGATCTGGAACGGCTGCTTGAGACCCATCAGCGGGCCGGCGTCGCGCACGGGGCGCACATCGACCTGCGAACCGGGCAGGAAGGCCACGGCGCCGCCGAGATCGACGGTGAAGCCACCCTTGACGCGGCCGAAGATGGCACCTTCGACGCGGGCGTCGTCGGCATAGGCCTTCTCCAGGCGGTCCCAGGCTTCTTCGCGGCGGGCCATCTCGCGCGAGATGACGGCTTCGCCACGGGCGTTTTCTGCGGCACGCAGGTAAACCTCGACCTCGTCGCCGACGTTCACGTCGGGCTGTTCACCGGGTTCCGCGAATTCCTTGAGCTCGACACGGCCTTCCATCTTGTAGCCGACGTCGATGATGGCTTGTCCCGCTTCGATCGCGATGACCTTGCCTTTGACGACAGTGCCCTCATCGGGCGTGTCCATTTCGAGGCTTTCATTAAGGAGGGCCTCGAATTCCTCCATCGATGCGCTGGGCATATGTGTGTTTGGTCCTTTACAACGGTTTTTCTGGCCGAGCGGTTGTCTCCGCCGGTCTTGGATTGGTCTCTTTAGCTGCCGCAAAACAAAGAGGGCCGGAGAGGTCCGACCCTGCTCGATCTCTTTTGCCGCGGCGTTTGCTGCCTTGTCGACGCGCGCGGTATAGAGCAAGGATGCCGCAGGATCAAGCCCCGGACCCGAGCAAGCGCCAGGAACCGGTCCCGAAGGCGGCGCAAGCGTCCAGCCGTGACCCGTGAGGACCTGCCAAGGGCGCGGCGTCGACTCAAACCCCATTTTGCCGTATCCTTCGGCCACGATTTTCCCGCGTGACGTATGTTTTTTTCACACCTACATTTTTCGGAGGCACCCATGAAACTCCTGACTGCAACGACAGCCGCGCTTGCGTTCTCGATCACACTGGCGGGCGGCGCAGCAGCCCAGAACTGTGACAGCAGAGGCTCGAACTGGCAGGGCCGGATCGACATTGGCAGCACGATCTACGGCTTTGAACTGCGTCGTCTCACCTGTGCGGCGGACAGCATGTGGAACTATTATGTCTGGACCACGACCGCCCGTTGGGAAGGCACCGCGACGGTCGGCATGACCGGTCGGAGCCTCAGCGTGGTCACGGCGACGGGCGGACTCGCGGGGTGCTCTCTGTCCGGCACCTGGTATCCACGCGACGTCACGAACGGACTGCCCTACAGGGGCAATGGATCGGCCAGTTGCGGCGGTGGCGGCACCTGGAGCGCGAACATCCGCTAGGTCGCGGCCAATCGCCGTTCTGCACCGACCGGCGGGGAATGCGCATCCCATGCGCCGTACAGTACAGCGTCGATCCGCCCAGCCGCCCCCTTGCCGACACCCGGATTTGCCTGGATTCGTGATTTGTGCTGGAATTTGCACAGCCGTTTTGGGCGGGACCAGTCGCCCGCCCTCTGCTCGCCCCCTGCCCCTTGCAACCCGGCGGCACGACTGCACGCTTCAGGCACTTGGCCGGCATGGAGGGCGCCGGCACAGCCGAGACGTCCGCCACGAGGCCCGCATGAAGACCCATCGGAGCGCGTTCAGAAAGCGGAACCTCCGGCACCAGTTCCGGCGTCCCGGATCAGCCCGGGACGGTGCCTCGCAGCAGGGTTTGCGCCCCGAAACCTCTTGCACCAGATCCGACAAAGGAGTCTCCCATGACCATACTTTCATCCGGCAGCGGCACCGTCGTGACCACCCCTGGCGACATCACCTTCCTGCTGCCGAACAGCGTGCGCAGCACCACCGGCGCCAGCACCAATACGATCGAGGCAGGCGCCGGCGGCACCTTCGATTTCTACAACGACGGCATCATCATCTCGGCGGATGACGACGCGTTCAGCATCGGTACCGGGAACGGCTTCGACTTCGATGCGTCGATCTATAACGGCCCCACCGGGATCATCCGGGCCTTCGACAGCGCCATACTCATCTTTGCAAGTGCCAGCGGAACCGACTTCTACGTCGAGAACCACGGCGAGATCAGTGGCGGCGACGAGGGTTTCTTCATTTCGGGCGCTGTTGCCGGGGATACTGCGACCATCGTCAACACGGGCCACATCAGCGGCGTCACCCATGCCATCGAGACCGACCGCGCAACAACCGTGATCAATTCCGGTACGATTTCCAGCAACAGCGAAGCGATCGATTTCCGCAACAACGACGAATACAAACTGGTGAACTCCGGCCTCGTGACCGGGCAATTCCGCGCTGTCGGGGCCGCCGGGCCAACCGGCGTGGTGATCATCGACAACACCGGCACCATCCAGGGTGGGTTCGAGGCCATCCGCACCAACGATGGCAATGACATCCTGCGCAACTCGGGCCTGATCGAAGGCGACGTCGGCATGCTCGACGGTAACGATACCGTCCGCAACGACGGTGTCGTCTCCGGCAATCTGGACCTTGGCTTTGACAACGATACCTTCATCGGCTTCGGCGGCACCGTGACAGGCGTCGTCGATGGCGGGTCCGGCAACGACACCATCATGATCGATCAGAACGACGCCCAGGTCGACGGCGGCCTGGGCATAGATCTCCTGCTGGCGCGGGGGGATGTCCTTGATGCAGTCAATTTCGAGGAAATCCGCCTGCTGGGCGGCGACGATCTCGAAGTGCGGGGGTCAAGCTTGTCCGAGACGATCAACGGCAACCGCGGCGACAACCTCTTGCTGGGGGAAGGCGCGTCCGACACGATCAACGGCGGTGCGGGCAATGACGAGATCCAGGGCGGCGACGGAGACGACGAGTTGGCTGGCAGCATCGGTGACGACCTGGTCAACGGCGGCGCGGACAACGACATCATCACCGGCGGTCCTGGCCACGACACCCTGCTGGGCGGCGCCGGCACGGATGACCTGAACGGCGGAGCGGGCGACGACTCTCTCGACGGCGGATCGTTCAATGACACGCTTGGCGGGTTTTCCGGCAATGACACCCTGAACGGCGGGTCCGGCAATGACGTGCTGGCAGGCCACGAAGGCAATGATCTGCTGGACGGCGGCGAGAACGACGACACGCTCGACGGTGGATCGGGTGACGACGTGTTGCGCGGGGGTGACGGGACAGACGTGCTGCGCGGACGCGACGGCGCCGACACGATCTCGGGCGGCACCGGGCTTGACTTCATGACCGGGGGACAGGATGCCGACACCTTCCGATTTGCCTCTGCCGCCGAGGCGGGAACCGGCGCCAGCCGCGACCAGATCCTTGACTTTGACCAGGGCGCGGACGTGATCGACCTCGCCGGGATCATCGACAGGTCGCTGGCATTTGTCGGCACCGGACCGTTCACAGCCGCGAACCAGGTCCGCCTGATCGAGACGGGCAGCGGCTCGACCATCGTTCAGATCAACCTGGACGCCAACCTTGCCACCGTTGAGGGCGAGATCCGCGTGGCCGATGTGATCGGCCTGGCGGCGGATGATTTCGCGCTCTGAGCGCGCCGTTCGGGGGCCGGGCTTTGCCCCGGCCCTCCCTCCCCGGGGCTCCAGGCCCTTTCATTCCTGGCCGCAGACCCCATGTTAATCGCAGAAACATTGCAGCAAACGCCCTGGGACCCTTGAATGAACTACGTCCTCGCCCTTTTCCTGCCGCCGCTCTCGGTCCTTCTGACCGGGCGGATCTTCCTTGCGATCATCGTCCTGCTGATCTGGATTCCGGCGATCATCTTCTCGGGCGGGCTGACCCACCCGATGTTCATCCTGCTGGCCTGGATCCTGATCTACCAATCCGGAGAGGAACGCCGCACGCGCCGGATCGAACGCAGCGGGCGTTCCGACTGACTGGCCGGTTCAACCCGCGCTCCCCCATTCCAGCCAGCGCCGGTCCTCGGGTGACAAAGCCCTGGTCATAACGGCATCATAGGCCGCGAGGTCATCCTCGGTCAGACGTCCTTCCCACTTATTGGACGTGGCACTGTCGAAAAAACCCGCATCGCTGGTCCAGAACCCCTGCCCCGCCGAGGGGGTAAAGCGATCTGCGTTGGCCTTCATGTTGTCGAATGTCGCCGCCTCGACGCAGGCCGCCATCACCTCGGGCGGATGGTCGATGCCCACATGCCCGGCGATCTGCGCCACGGCGCCCGGCAGATCGCGCAGCATGCCGGCGTAGTGCAGCCGGATCAGGTTTTCGCGCGGCTCGCGCGCCCGCGTGCATTGGAAATGGTCGAGGATCGCCGGCAGGCTTGCGTGGTCCTCGCCTGAGAGGAACTCCCGGAAACTCTCGGACGGGTCCTCGGGCAGCGGTGGCAGGCCAATGTGCGAGCCCATGTTGCGCCGGTGCTTGCGCATCGAGAAATGCACGTCGATCGGGTGCCGATAGACGGTGACATAGCGCAGTTCGGCCCAGACCGGGATGCAGTCGAACGGCGAATGGGTCTTGACCTGCCGCCGGTGTTCCTGCGCCTCCAGCCGCGCCATGACCTCGCCCACGTCGCGGACATTGATGTCGATCCAGGGCGATTTCATCGAGGTCTGCGCATCCACCTCCGGATCACCCGCGATCAGCATGGCAAGAATACCCTGCGTCCAGGTCGTGCCGGATTTCGGCGGGGTCGAGACGACGATGTCGCCCGCCCGCGGAACGAAGTGGGACCAACGCGACGAGTCCGTCAGGGGATCGGTAAAGACGCGGCGGGGCGCCTCGGAGGCGGTCAACATATGCGCGGATCCCTTGTCTGCCGCCCGGCAAATTCCGAACAGGTCCAGACTACGTCAAGATCCGCGCATCGCGCAGCGGTTTTTCCCGGGCCTCAGGCCACCTGTTTCCCCCTGCTCCAGACGCCCCGCAACAGGGGCACATGTTCGGCGACGCGGAAACGCATCAGATCCGCCCGGCGGCCTTCTTTCAGAACGCCTCGGTCATCCAGCCCTACCGCTTCGGCGGGCGCCTTCGTCACCGTCGCGATCCCGCGCGCCATGTCGCCCCAGATCTCCCCCAGGCGGACGGCGGCCAGCAGCAGCGCCGCCGGAACATAGTCGGACGACACGATGTCCAGCAAACCTTCGCGCGCCAGTTCCTCTGCCGCGACGTTGCCGGAGTGAGAGCCGCCCCGGATCAGGTTCGGCGCCCCCATCATCACCGCGATGGCGTGGTCGTGGCAGGCCTGTGCGGCTTCGATGGTGGTCGGGAACTCGGCCAGACGAATGCCATAGCCCGCAGAGACGGCGACCTGGTCGGCTGTGGTATCGTCATGGCTGGCCAGCACCGCGCCAAAGCGCCCCGCCTCCCTGACGGATACCGCCTCGTGCGCGGCGCCGTTACGGGCGCGCAGCTCTTTCAGGTGGGCGATATGTTCGATGAACTCGGCATCCGACATGCCGCGTTTCGATTTGACGTATTGTTCCAGCTTCGAGATGTCCCGGAACTGCCGTTGGCCGGGCGTGTGGTCCATGATGCTGACAAGGCCCACACGGTCCTCGCGCCCGAATTCTGCCAGCTCTTCGGCCAGCGTCTCGGAACAGACCTCGGCCCGCAGGTGCAGGAAATGGCTGATCTTGAGCCTGTCGGCGGCGCGCAGGTCCAACATCTCGCTGGTCAGCGACCGGGCGTATTTCCTGTACCGCCCCTTGCCCGTCGGGATCGACCCCACCCGCATCGCGTCGAAGACCGTGGTGATACCGGTCGAGGCCAGCTCGGCGTCATGGGCGACGATGGCCGCCGCATGGGGCCAGTCGACGCCGGGGCGCGGTTCGATATGGCGTTCCAGGTTGTCGGTGTGCAGCTCGATCAGCCCCGGCGCCAGGAAATCCCCGCCGCAATCGACCGCACCGGCGGGCACACTTGCCCCCTCGCCCATCCCGACGATGACGCCATTTTCGACATGCAGCCAGCCGCGGGCCACACGATCCGGCAGCACCAGTGTCGCATTGGCAAATGCCAGGCTCTCTGTCACGCCGCCGTCACGCGCATCGGGCATAGGCCCGGCAAGAGTGGAGGTCGTCATGCATTTCTCCCGTTACGCTGTCTATGTAACCCTGCCGCAGGGTCCCTTGTCCGATTTCGGCGCCGCCTGGCTGGGCTGGAACGCCGCGACGGGCGAAAGGCCCGACGCGCCTGTGGTTCACGGCCTGCCGCTGCCCGCCCATGAGATCACCGCCACCCCGCGCAAGTACGGGCTGCACGGCACGATCAAGCCGCCCTTCCGACTGGTCGGGGGCATGGATTTCGACGCGCTGCACGATGGCTTTGCCCGCTTTTGCGCGACCCAGGCGCCGGTGACGCTGGACGGGCTGGCGCTGACCCGGCTGGGCCGCTTCCTGGCCCTGACGCCCGTCGGCGAAACCGGCGCCCTGTCCACGCTGGCCGCCCGGACGGTCGAGGCGCTGGACCCGTTCCGTGCGCCCCTGACCGAGGCAGAGCTGGACAAGCGCCGCAAGTCCGGCCTGAACGACCGACAAGAGGCACTGCTGACCCGCTGGGGCTATCCCTACGTGATGGACCAGTTCCGCTTTCACATCACGCTGAGCGGCAAGCTGGACCGGGACATGGCCGAACAGGTGCGCAGCGCCTTGCTGCCCCACATCGAACCGCACCTGCCAAGCCCCTTCACGGTGGAGGCGCTGACGCTGTGCGGCGAGGATTCCACCGGCTATTTCCACGAACTGCACCGCTACGCCCTTTCCGGCTGAAGCCGCGCTAGGATGGTGTCCACGGTGCGCTCCAGCGGGCCGGAATTGTCGATCTCGATCGCCGGCAGCCCGGCAGGCAGGGCCTCCCCCTTGCGGGAGAGGCGCGCGGCGATCTCCTCGGCGCTTTCGCGGCCCCGTCCGGCCAGACGGCGCGCCAGCACCTCGGCGGGGGCCGTCAGGGACAGGACGACGAACCGCGGGAACCGCGCCTGTGCCTGCATCATGACAGCCCGCGACAGGTTCACCAGCACGTCACTGCCCTGGGCAAGTTGCTGATCCACCGCGACCGGGATGCCATAGGCCAGACCGTGCGCGCACCACGACAGGGCAAAGCCGCCCGCGCGCTCCACCTGCTCGAACTCGGCCCTGGTGATTGCAAAGTGATCCTCGCCCCCCGCCTCCTGCGGGCGGGTGATCCTGCGTTGCAGCAGGACAAACCGGGGATCGCGTGCCGCCAGCGCCGCCATGACGCTGTCCTTGCCAACACCCGACGGCCCCACCACCGCGATGAACCGTCCCGGCATCAGGCCGCCGCCTGCGGGGAAAAGCCGGTCACATCCACCACGCGATCACAGACCGCGGCGCGCGCCTCGGCGTCGTGAAAGATGCCCACGATGGCCGCGCCACGCGCCTTGGCCTCATGGATCAGGTCTAGCACCGTGTCCCGGTTTGCCGCATCCAGAGAGGCGGTTGGTTCGTCCAGCAAGAGCGCCGGATAGGCATGGGCAAAACCGCGCGCGATATTCACGCGCTGCTGTTCGCCGCCGGAAAAGGTGGTGGGCGACAGGCTCCACAGACGTTCGGGGATGCGCAGGCGGGTCAGCAGGTCGCGCGCCCGCTCCGTTGCCGCCGCGCGGTCCACGCCCACCGCCAGCAACGGTTCCGCCACCACGTCCAGCGTCGGCACCCGGGGCACCACGCGCAGGAACTGGCTGACATAGCCCAGCGCCTCGCGCCGCAGGCGGATGATCTCGCGCGGTTGGGCCCGCACCACGTCGACACCGCCGATCAGGATCTCTCCGGACGCGGCCAGGTAGTTGCCGTAGATCATGCGCATCAGCGTGGATTTCCCGGCACCCGAGGCGCCGGTCAGGGCCACGCATTCGCCCGCCGCGACGGAAAGCGAGGCGCCCTCCATCACCCGGATGACCGCGCTGCCCTGGTTGTGCAGGGTAAAGGTCTTGGACACATCCCGAATTTCGATCATGGCATTAACCTATTGTTAAATTTATATGCTTCGCGCGCGAAACACTCAGACCTGCAGCACCGAACTGACCAGGAGCTGGGTATAGGCGTGCTGCGGATCGTCCAGCACCTGGTCGGTCAACCCTTTCTCGACCACATGCCCGTCCTTCATCACCATCAGCCGGTCCGCCAACAGCCGCACGACGGCAAGGTCATGGGTGACGATGATCGCCGACAGCCCCATCTCGCGGACAAGTCCGCGCAGCAGGTCCAGCAGGCGCGCCTGCACGCTGACATCCAGCCCGCCGGTGGGTTCGTCCATGAAGACAAGGCGCGGTCCGGTGACAAGGTTGCGCGCGATCTGCAACCGTTGCTGCATCCCGCCGGAAAAGGCCGTGGGCCGGTCGTCGATCCGGCTGGCGTCGATTTCCACCCGGCCCAGCCAGTCCTCGGCGCTGTCGCGGATCTCGCCGTAGTGGCGCGCGCCCACGGCCATAAGCCGTTCGCCCACGTTGCCGCCCGCGCTGACGTTCATGCGCAGCCCGTCGCGGGCGTGCTGGTGGACAAAGGCCCAGTCGGTCCGGCCCAGCATCCGCCGTTCCGGTTCGGACATGGTGATGGTGTCCTGCAGCCCCTCGGTGCGGGTGTCGAACATCACGCGGCCCGCGTCGGGGGCCAGGTGGCCAGCCATGCAGTTCAGCAGGGTCGACTTGCCCGAGCCGCTTTCCCCCACGATCCCCATGACCTCGCCCGGCCAGAGATCAAAGGACACATCGGAACAACCGATCCGGGCGCCGTAGCGTTTGGTCAGGCTCTCGACCTTCAACAGCGGTGTCATGCGGCATCCTCCGTCTTGCCCTGCGCGCCCACATGGCCTGCCGCGCGGCGGGCCCGGCAATAATCGGTGTCGGAACAGACGAACATCCGCCCGCCCGCGTCGTCCACGATGACCTCGTCCAGGTAACTGTCCTCTGCCCCGCAAAGATCGCAGGGCGCATCGGCCTTGGAGGCCTCGAACGGGTAGTCCCGGAAATCGAGGCTAACGACCTGGGTGTAGGGCGGCAGCGCGTAGATCCTCTGTTCACGGCCCGCGCCGAACAGCTGGATCGCCGCCATGCCGGACATCTTGGGATTGTCGAACTTGGGGATCGGGCTGGGATCCATGACGTAGCGCCCCTCGACCTTGACCGGATAGGCATAGGCGGTGGCGATCTGGCCGTGCCGCGCGATGTCCTCGTAGAGCTTGACGTGCATCAGGCCGTAGTCCTCCAGCGCGTGCATCTTGCGAGTCTCGATCTCGGACGGCTCGAGGAACCGCAGAGGTTCCGGGATCGGCACCTGGTAGACCAGCACCTGATCCTCGGTCAGCGGCTCTTCGGGGATGCGGTGACGGGTCTGGATGACGCTGGCCTGCGCGGTTTCCTCGGTGGTCTCGACCCCGGCGGTGCGTTCAAAGAACTTGCGGATGGACACGGCGTTGGTGGTGTCATCGGCGCCCTGATCGATGACCTTGAGCCGGTCCTCCGGCGTCAGCGTCGCGGCCGAGACCTGCACGCCGCCCGTACCCCAGCCATAGGGCATGGGCATCTCGCGCGACGCAAACGGCACCTGGTAGCCGGGGATGGCCAGCCCCTTGAGGATGGCCCGGCGGATCATCCGCTTGGTCTGTTCGTCAAGGTAGGCGAAATTGTAGTCGCTCATGATCTTGGCCCCGAAATTTCCTGCAAATTGCGCCCGAATTGTCCGTTTCGGTCACGGGAATGCCCAAGTTCAGGCGCAACCATTGGGCGACACACCGACAAAGGAGAGGACAAATGTCGGATCAATTGACCATCATCCTGATCACGCTGGCCGGCGTGCTGACAATCGGCATCCGCTACGCGCTGTCGGTCTGGTTGCCCGAGGACTCCAAGCTGAACACGCTTTTCAGCGAAAAGCGCCTGACCGTTTCCAACAGCAAGGAAGCCTGGTGGCTGAAGAACAGCCCCGCCGCCCGGATCGACTGACCGGATCATTCTGCCGCCTCCTGCTGCGCGCCCTCGGCTTCGCGGCGCAGGCGCCGCACCAGTTCCAGCTCGGACTGAAAATCGACGTAATGCGGCAGCTTGATATGCTCAAGGAACCCCGTCGCCTGGATATTGTCCGAGTGATACAGCACGAATTCCTCGTCCTGCGCGGGGGCGCCCATGTCATCCTCGCCCAGTTCACGCCACCTCAGCGCCCGGTCGACCAATGCCATTGAAATCGCCTTGCGCTCGGTCTGACCGAAGACAAGACCATACCCACGGGTAAACTGCGGCGGTTCCGTCTTTGACCCGGTGAACTGGTTGACCGTTTCGCATTCGGTCACCTCGATCTCTCCGATCTCGATGGCAAAGCCCAATTCCGGAATGTCCATCTCGACCGCAACGGTGCCGATGCGCAACTCGCCGACGAAGGCGTGGTTGCGCGCATAGCCACGCTGCGTGGAATAGGCCATGCCAAGGACGAACCCCTCATCCCCGCGCGTCAACGCCTGAAGACGCAGGGCGCGGCTGCCCGGCAGCTCCATCGGTTCACGCGTCAGGTCCGGCGGGGTCTCATCACTGGCCGCCTCGGCCTGGATCAGCCCCTCGCGGTTCAGGAAACCGGTGATATGCGGTGTCGGCTCCTGGCGCGGCGCGGCCTGCGGCGCGGGCGGCACCTCGCCGTCGGCGGCCAGTTTGAAATCCAGCAAGCGGTGCGTGTAGTCGAAGGTCGGCCCCAAGACCTGCCCGCCCGGCGCGTCCTTGAACGTGGCCGAGATACGACGGATGCAGGCCATGTCACCCGTGTCGATGGCCCGCGTCGCGCCAAAGCGCGGCAGCGTCGTGCGATAGGCGCGGATCAGGAAGATCGCCTCGATCAGGTCGCCCCGCGCCTGCTTGATCGCCAGCGCGGCCAGGTCGGGATCGTAGAGCGAGCCTTCGGCCATGACCCGGTTGACCGCCAGTTTCATCTGCTCGCGGATCTGGTCGATGGTCAGCTCGGCGACGGCGGGATCGCCCCGGCGTTCCTCGGCCAGCCAGCTGTGCGCATTCTCGATGGCGCGTTCGCCCCCCTTGACGGCAACATACATCGCTCAGCCCTCCACTTGCGTGCTGCGCGGCAGGGCCGCGAGGCGGTTTCCGGCGCAGAAATAGGCGTCCCACCCCAGCGGGAATCGCGCGGCATTGGCCCGGAACGCCGCGACCTCCGGCAAGGACATGCGGGCCGTTTCGCGGATGCCGGGGCCGGTCAGGGTCGCGCCCTCGGCCTTTAGCTCCCACCGTTCGACGATCAGCGTGGCAGAGCGATCCGGGTATTGCGCCGTGCCGATGCGGAACCGATCCAGCGGGTGCAGGGCCTCCCATGTGCCCAAAGCGAAGTCGCAGTCTTCGGCACCGACCAGCGGCGCGCCGGCGTGAAAGGTGATCCAGTCGCGGACCTCGGCACAGTCATGTGCGCCGGCCAGGTGCACAGCCGTTTCCGGATCGCAGAGTGTCAGGATCAGGACCCCGGCCGCTTGTGACAGAGGCGCGGGCGGTTCGGCACCCGCGACGTCGTGGATCGTGCCGGGCCGGGCCATCGCCTGCATCGCGGCGCGAAAGGCGCGGGCCGCGTCGACCGGCGCATCGCGGAAACCGCCCTTGAGAACCGCAGCGTCCATCAGTCTTCTCCTCTGACCAGTGTGAAGAACTCCACCTTGGTGGCGGCGGCCTTTGCGGCGCGCGCCTTGGCCCGTCCGGTCATGTCCGCCGACAGGGGCTCCAGCACCTCGGCCCGGACCCGGTCCGCCGCATCGGTCTGCATCAGCGCATCGACCAGCGCGGCGCGTTCCGCATGCGCCTTGTCGCGGCCTTGCACATAAGCATGGCCCACGGCCCCGCCATCCAATTGCAGCGAACAGCGCGTCACCGTCATCTCGCCCATGTTGAAAGGCGCCCCGGTGCCCCCCATGCGCCCGCGCACCATCGCGGCGCCGATTTCCGGCGCGCGCAGCCAGGTGAAATCCGGCGCGTCCTGCCCCTCCCAAAGCACGGCCAAGGCCCTGGGCGGTGCCTTGGCCAGCAGGCTCATCCAGTCTTTGCGGGCGGTCATTTCGGTCATCTAGACACCTTGCGGAGTTGTCGGAATATTTATACAACTAGACAAATTCCTACTCCCTGTCCGCGAGTCGGGCAAGGTCAACAGCGTGAAAGTTTCGTGACATGCCCCGCCCTGCGCTCTGGACCGCGATTTCAGACAGCCTGACCGGCGACATCGCCACCGGGCGCTATGGCCCTGGGGACAAGCTGCCGACAGAGGCCGAACTGTCGGCCCGGTTCGGGGTCAATCGCCACACGGTGCGCCGCGCCCTGCAGCACATGGCAGAAAACGGGCTGGTGCATGCGCGGCGTGGCGCCGGGGTCTTTGTCGCCGCGCGCCCGACCGAATACCCAATCGGTCACCGCGTGCGCTTTCACCGCAACCTGCGCGCCGCCGGGCGGGTCCCGGGACGCGAACTGCTGATGTCGGACACCCGGTCAGCCGACAGGGAAGAGGCACAGGCCCTGCGGATCGCCCCAGGCGACCCGGTGCTGGCCTACGAGACCATCGCAACGGCCGATGGCGAACCGATCGCCCTGGGCGAGGGTGTCTTTCCCGCCGCGCGGCTGCCCGGAATGCCGGAGGCCCTGCAGGCCCACAGCTCTGTCACCGCGGCCCTGGCGGCCTGCGGCGTGGCCGACTACACCCGCGCCTCGACCCGGGTGACGGCTCACCTTGCCACCCCCACGCAGGCCCGGCGCCTGCGCCTGCCCGATGGCGCCCCCCTGCTGCGGACCACCGGCGTCAACGTCGATCCCTCGGGTCAGCCGATCGAGTACGGCATCACCTGGTTCGCGGGCGACAGGGTGACGTTGACGCTGGAACAATGACGCCGACCCCCTTTGTTTCATGGAAAAAACCGCCATTTGTCACCCTGTTGATACATTGAACGCCTAAAAATGCCGGACATTTCGAGTCCAGAGCGGTTCCATGCCAATTGCCCCTTCTTCCCTGCGCCTGACCGGCGCCACTGTCCTGCGCGACGGCGTGCTGCAGTCTCGGTCCGTCGCCATCGAGGACGGGCGCATTTCCAAGGGCCCCCTGCCCGAGGTCGACCTGAACGGCTACTACATCCTGCCCGGGATCATCGACCTGCACGGCGACGCCTTTGAACGCCACCTGGCGCCCCGCCCCTCGGCCCCCTTTCCGATCCGCACCGCCCTGCGCGCCACGGATCGCGACGCGGCGGCCAACGGGATCACCACCGCCTGGATGGCCCACAGCTGGAGCTGGGAAGGCGGCGCGCGCGGCCCCGACCACGCCGAGGCCTTTCTGAAGGCGCTGGATGACTATGCCGACGAGGCGCTGACCGATCTGCGGGTCCAGATCCGCTGCGAGACCCATACCGTCGACACCGCCGACCGTCTGCTGGCCGCCGTGCGCCGCCACCGCATCGACTATGTCGTCTTCAACAACCACCTCGACGAGGCGATCCAGCTGGCCGAGATCGACCCGGCGCGGCTTGCGCTCTGGGCGCGGCAGGCCGGTCGGTCGATCGAGGAACACCTGGCCGTCGTCCATGCCGCCCGCGGCCAGAAACGCGACGTACCGCGCTATCTCTGCCGCCTGGCCGAGGCCTTTGACACGCTGGGTGTCAGCTATGGCAGCCATGACGACGAGGACGGCGAAACGCGTGAATATTTTTCGCAGATCGGGGCAAAGATCTGCGAGTTTCCGACCCGCCGCGCCGCGGCCGCCCTGGCCCGGGCCGTGGGCGACCCGATCCTGATGGGGGCACCCAACGTCGTGCGTGGCGGCTCGCAGTCGGGCAACATCGCGGCACAGGACCTGGTGCGGGAACGACTCTGCGATGCGCTGGTGTCGGACTACTACTATCCGGCGCTGCTGCAGGCCGCCTTTCACCTCGTCGACGAAGAGATGATGGACCTGCCGCAGGCCTGGGCGATGATCTCGACCCGGCCGGCAGAGATCCTGCGCCTGCCCGACCGGGGCGTGATCGACTATGGCCGACGCGCCGACTTGGCCGTGGTCAATGCCGAGACGCGCGTGGTCGAGGCAACGATTTGCGAAGGCCGGATCGCCCACCTTGCCGGCGAGGCCGCACAGCGGTTCCTGAGCGCGGGCAACGAAGAGATCCGGCTGGCCGCCGAGTGAGCCCGCGTTAACCAGCAGGACAGAAACCGGCTGTCGGTGCGGAAACTCTGAGTTGCCCGACATGCCCCTGCATTTTCGACAATTTGCTGATAGTTTCACGTAAGCGTCACGACACCCGGCTAGGAAGGCGCAGGTGAGTGAGACCAAGATCCGGGACGGTTTCGTTTCAGTGTCCCGGGACACATAGTGAGTGGGTTACGAGGAATTTCGAGGATCAATCGGGCGGCCAGAAGGCCGCCCATATTGTCTTCAGCCGCGCCTTGCCCAGACGCCCCTCAACCGGCGTATTTCTCCAGGAACTCGGGTACGCCCAACTGACGGAAATCCACCAGCGCAGCGCGCAGCGCGGCGTGATCCCAGTCCCACCACCCCAGCGCCTCGACCCGCGCGGCAAGCTCCCGGGGCAACCGTTCGCGCACCGGCTGGGCCGGAACGCCCGCCACGATGGCATAGGGCGGCACGTCGCGGGTGACGATGGCGCCAGAGGCGACCACCGCGCCATTGCCCACCCGCACCTCGGGTTTGACCTGCGCGTTGTGGCCGATCCAGGTGTCATGCCCAATCACGGCCTTGCGGCTGGCGCGCATGGTGAACCAGTCGGCATCATCCTCTGCATCCTCCCAGTAGGAGGCAGAGCGATACATGAAATGATGCAGGCTGGCCCGGTCCAGCGGGTGATCCGTCGCGCCGATGCGCACAAAACTGGCGATATTGGCAAATTTTCCGATCTCGGCGTTGGCGATGTCGCAGAAACGGTCGCAATAGCTGTAGGCGCCAAAGCGGCTGTTGGCGACGCGGCTGCCATGCCCCACCTCGGTGTAGGCGCCAAAGTCACTCTCCGAGATAGCGCAGTCCGAATGGAAAACCGCCCCTTCGGCGGAGAGCCGTGACATGGGTCAGTGCCCCCCGCCCTTGATCAGGCGGCGGCGCAGGATACCGGACAGCCAGTCCATGAAGATCACCATCAGGACGATCAGCACGATGTAATAGCTGACCTCTTCCCAGTCCTTCTGGGTGATGATCGCCTGCGTCAGCATCAGGCCGATGCCGCCGCCGGTGATCGCGCCGATGATCGTGGCGGAACGGGTGTTGGATTCGAGGAAATACAGAACCTGGCTCAGCAGAACCGGGGTGATCTGCGGGATCACGCCAAAGCGGTAGCGCTGCAGCGGTTTGGCCCCGGTCGAGGAGACCCCTTCGATCTGTTTCTGATCGACGTTTTCCAGCGCCTCGGAGAACAGCTTGCCCAGCGAGCCCGTGTCGGTCAGCAGGATTGCCAGCGCGCCGGTCAGCGGGCCGGGTCCGAAGGCGCGGCTGAGCAGGATGGTGAAGATCAGAGCATCGACCCCCCGGACAAAGTCGAACACCCGGCGCACCAGCTGCCGCACCACGACGACCGGGGTAAAGTTCCGAGCCGCGAGAAAGGCCAGCGGCAGGGCGACCAGAGCCGCGCCCATCGTACCCAGAAAGGCCATCAGGATCGTTTCGCCAATGGCCCAGGCCACCTTGCCGTGGTGCCACAGCGGGTTGGCCCAGAAATCCTGCCAGGCCCCGGCGATGTTGGATCGGTCGGCGTCGATCTGCGGACCGAATAGCAGCGTCCAGACCGGCTTGCCGTGATAGGGGCTGTCCAGCGTGAACCAGAACAGCTCCCAGCCAAAGAAATAGCGAAAGACCTCTGTCTTGGCGCGGGTCATGGTCAGGCGCCCGGCCTCCGTCCGGATGTCCAGCCGCGTCCGCGAATAGCTGATCCACTCGGGCAGCGCGTCCTCGGGGATGTCGATGGTCACGGAGGGATCGAGTTTCGCGGTGATGTCCCCGAACTCCGGGTGACGATAGACCGCCGTCTGGTCCGGCAGGAACAGGACGCTGTGCCCCCTGGGCAGGTCGATGGTCACGGTCTCACCGTCGATGGCGACCCAGTTGGGGCTTTGCCCTTCGGGCCACGTCGCGGGCCGTTCGCCCTCCTTGGCAATCGTGACCTCGCCCGACCGGTTCGCGCGGGTGACATGGGTCTTGTAGCTGTAGGTATCGCGGATCAGCGTCATCGCGTTGTCCAGCCGCGCGCGCTCGGCCAGGCCCATGACGTCGAAGGCAAAGAAGATATAGGTCAGGTATAGCAGGATCACCGCGGGCACGGCGACCGAGATCAGGCGCTTGCGCTTGAACAGGGCCTGTGCCGCCTCCTGGCGGTCGATCATCGAAAGGCTGGCGTCGGTCATTGTTTCGCCCCTTCGCTCAGACGGTTGCGCAGGCTGGACGACAGTTGGTCGACCACGACAATGGTGACAAAGAGCAGGATGAAGATCGCCGCCGCCTCGTCAAAGCGGCCCGGCCCCCAGGCCATCGAGTTGCGCAGCTCGTAGCCGATGCCGCCCGCGCCGACAAAGCCCAGGATGGCCGAGGCGCGGATGTTGATCTCGAACCGCAGCAGGCCGTAGCTGAGATAATTGGGCGCCACCTGTGGCATGACCCCCAGCAGCATCTTCTGGCTCCAGGTGGCGCCGACAGAGGTCAGCCCGTCCACGGGTTTCAGGTCTGCATTCTCGTTCACCTCGGAATAGAGCTTGCCCAGGGCGCCCGCAGTGTGCAGCGCGATGGCGATCATCGCCGGGATCGGGCCGCCGCCCAGCATGTAGATCAGCACCAGCGCCACCACGATTTCGGGCAGCGCGCGGGTCACGTCCATGATGCGGCGGAACAGCGGGATCAGCACCGGCCAGCGTGCCATGCCACGCGTGGACAAGAGCGACAGCACCAGCCCCAGCGCCGCGCCCAGCAGCGTCGCCACTGCGGCGATGTTCAGCGTCTCGATCAGGTCGGGCAGGTATTTCCACAGCAGGCCCGCCAAGTCGGCGCGCTTTTCCCAGGCCTCGCCCACCACGTCGGCGGGAAAGTCGAAGATCCGGTGGATACCGTCGAAGAACCCCCCGGCATTGCGGTCGTTCGCGACACGAAAGCCGGAAACCAGCAGGACAACGAAGACCAATATGGCAATCCCGCTGTACAGCCGTTTCTGGCGCACCATCGCCATGTAACTGTCCTGCGTCGCGGCAAGCGGCGCACCGCCCTGCGTCATGTCTGTCATCTGCCCTGCCTTCATGTGGGAACCCCGCCAGGGAAAGGGGGCGGGGTCCTGTGCCTTTGTCAGATCGAAAGGGCGATCAGCCGTCGATCTTCTTCTTGCGGACCTCGATGATGGTCTCATAGGCCTCGTGGGTGATCGGGAAGAAACCGGCGGTTTCACCGAAAGCCACGTTGTAGGCGCATTCCTGGTCTTTCTCGTAGAGACCCAGGACCAGGGCGGTGACCTTTTCCTTGACGTCGGCGGGCAGGGCCTCGCGGATGGTCACGGGGCCTTCCGGGATCGGCTTGGACTGCCAGATCTGGACCAGCTCGTTCATGTCGACCAGGCCGTTGTCCACGGCGCGGCGCAGCGCGCCCGAGTTGTAGCCGTCTTCCCAGTTGCCCAGGCCGTCGGCCCAGGTCACGCCGGCGTCGATGTCGCCGTTGTAGACCGCGACGATGGTCTGCTCGTGGCCGCCGGTGAACTTGACCTCGCCGAAGAAGTCACCCGACTCCATCGTGACGTCGTACTGGGCGGGGATTTCGACGGAGGGGATCAGGTAGCCCGAGGTCGAGTTCGGGTCGCCAAAGCCGAAGACCTTGCCTTCGAGACCCTCGACCGAGGTGATGCCGCTGTCCTTGCGGGCAAAACCGATCGAGTGGTAGCTGTACGACCCGTCCAGGTTGGTCTTGACGGCGATGGGCTCACCGGCCGACGGATCCTGCAGGTGCAGGGCGGCGTAGGAGGAGGCGCCGAACCACGCCAGGTCCAGGGTGCCGCCCAGGAAGCCCTGGATCACGCCGTTGTAGTCGGCGGGCGTGAACAGCTTGACCTCGACGTTCAGCTCTTCGGCGATGTAGTCGGCGAAGCACTGGTAGTTGTTCAGACGGCTCTGGACGTTGTCGCCGCCCAGGATGCCGATGCGGAATTCAGTGATTTCCTGTGCCATTGCCGGTGCGGCCAGGGCGGTGGTTGCTGCAAGAGCTGCAAGGAGCTTTTTCATCGTCTTCCTCTTTTGTTGAATGGCCCCTGCCAACCACTGACCGGGGGGATGAAAACCTGTGGGGCTCAGGCGGTGACGGCGTGTCGCGCCTCCGCCAGAGCATTGATGTCGGTAGAGGTCGCCGCCTCGGAAAACTCGGCCCCGGCGCCGTAGATGTCGCGCGCGACACCCGTGGTCAGCTGATCCGGCGTGCCGTCAAAGACGACGCGGCCCCGGCGCATGCCGATCACCCGGTCGCAATAGCGCCGCGCGGTATCCAGCGTGTGCAGGTTGGCGATGACCATGCGGCCGTCTTCCTCGTGGATGCGGCGCAGCGCATCCATGACGATCTGGGCGTTCATCGGGTCGAGCGAGGCGATGGGTTCGTCCGCCAGGATGATTTGCGGGTCCTGCATCAGGGCCCGGGCGATGGCGACGCGCTGTTGCTGGCCGCCGGACAGGGCCTCGGCCCGTTTCGGCGCGTGATCGGCGATGCCCAGACGGTCGAGGATCTCGATCGCCGTGTGGATGTCTTCGGTCGGGTAGAGGTTGAACAGCGTCGAAAATGTCGACCGCCGGTTCAGCGTCCCGTGCAGCACGTTCGACACCACGTCCATGCGCGGCACCAGGTTGAACTGCTGAAAGATCATGGCGCATTCGGATTGCCACTTGCGCCGGGCACTGCCGGTCAGCCGGGTCACGTCACGCCCCTGAAAGGCGATTGTGCCCTCGCTTGCATCGGCAAGGCGGTTGATCATCCGCAGCAATGTCGACTTGCCGGCGCCCGAGGCCCCGATGACGCCGATCATCGCGGATTTGTCGATGGTAAAGCTGACGTTGTCCACGGCAGCATTGGCGCCAAAGCGCTTGGTCAACTGTTCGATGCGTAGCACGCAGCACCCCCTCGTGTCTGAGGGGGCGTGCTAAGGCGATGCCTTGTCCGTTCCGTGACGAACGCACAAAACTTTTGTGACGCCACCCTGATTACGCAGCGGCAGCATCGTGGCAGGGCGGATTAACCCGCCATTGACCAGCCATGCATTTGTTTACAGGCGGCTATGCATGCAAATCTCTGGCGCTGCAGCGCAGCAAAACCTAGGTTGATGGCCAAGGGGGGGAACCCGATCACTGCAACGAAGGGTCCTGAAATGGCACATGTGCAAACCACCACCGCCCACGGCGGCAATTTCTTCACCGGCTTTTTCGAAGGCATCTTCAACTTCCTGGTCCGCATCTCCGAGGCCAACAGCCGCGTCAAGGAAATCGAACGCCTGAACAGCATGTCCGACGCACAGCTGGAAAAACTGGGTATCGAACGCACCGACATCGTGCGTCACGTCTTCCGCGACAGCTTTTACATCTGATCGCACAGACCGCAGGCGATCACCCGCCTGGCTTCTGATGACCGCCGCGCCCCGAACCGGGCGCGGCGTCATTATTTCGGGACGTTCAGTTGCCCGCCCGGCGCATCATCATCTCGTGCACCGCCGCCATGCCACGGTCGGCCATGTCCGAAACCTCGGCCGCATGCACCTGCAGCGCCGTGACGATCTCCGGCGCATGTGAGGTCTGGACCACGACAATCCCTTCTTGCGTGACCTCGATCTCGGTTTCGATCTCGTCCCGGCGCGCAAAGAAGATGTCCAGCGTCGGGCTCTGGATGAAGACCTGCGGATCGCGCCCTTCTTCGACCCGGGCAATCATCCCGGCGACGTGGCTGACCAGCACCTGCATCACCTCAGGATCGTCCGAAAAGGTCACGGTGCGAATCCCGTCGGGCAGGTTGTCCACCCGGCGCTCGATCTTGTCGAAATTGCGGAACATCACCGCCAGTTCGGCGCTTTCCTCCGGCGTGGCATCCAGCCCGCGCAGGCCCGGCATGTTGATCTCATCATGTCCGGCGCCGCCCGCACCGTGATGCAGCCCCATACCGTGCCCCGCCATCTGCGCCGCGCCCTGCAGCGGCCAGGCCAGCAAGAGCAGCGCCAGCATCCATCCCGTCCGTATCATCCTCGGCATCCTCCGCAATCGGCCACCGGCCCGTCCTGTGTCCATCCCAGCCCATTTTCCGCGCGCAGCCAAGCCCGACCAGTTCCACAAAGCAGAAAAGGCCGCCCATAAGGGCGGCCTTTCGCGATCTTGCATGGCGGCGGACCCGCGGTCCGCGCGCACTCAGTTCTGAGCGTAGAATTCGATGACCAGGTTCGGTTCCATCACCACGGCGTAGGGCACGTCGCCCAGCTGCGGGGTGCGGACGAAGGTGGCGGTCATCTTCGAGTGGTCGGCCTCGATGTAGTCGGGCACGTCACGCTCGGGCAGTTGGGTCGCTTCCAGAAGCGCAGCCATCTGCTTGGATTTCTCGCGAACCTCGATCACGTCGCCTTCCTGGACGCGGTACGAGGGGATGTTCACGCGCTTGCCGTTCACCAGGACGTGGCCGTGGTTGACGAACTGGCGGGCAGCAAAGACGGTCGGCACGAACTTGGCGCGGTAGACGACGGCGTCCAGGCGACGCTCGAGCAGGCCGATGAGGTTTTCACCGGTGTCGCCCTTCACACGCTCGGCTTCGGCGTAGATGCGGCGGAACTGCTTTTCGGTCAGGTCGCCGTAATAGCCTTTGAGCTTCTGCTTGGCGCGAAGCTGCAGGCCGAAGTCGGACATTTTCTGCTTGCGGCGCTGACCGTGCTGGCCGGGGCCGTATTCGCGGCGGTTCACCGGCGACTTGGGGCGGCCCCAGATGTTTTCGCCCATGCGGCGGTCGATCTTGTACTTGGCAGTCGTGCGTTTTGTCACGGCTGATCTCCTTCGTCAGGTTTTCGAAGGGCGTTGTCCTCTCCCCGGATTTGGCCGGAGTGACAGGGATCCCCTTGCGAGGGCCACCAACACCAATGAGCGCGCGCTTATACAGGCTCCGGGGGGCGTGTCAAGCGCGCTGCCTGTCGGGTCCGGACAATTTGAACCAAAGGGGAACATTAACATTTGCTTTACACCTCGGGAGTCAAATTGGGCAAGACCACGGCACGGAGGCGGAAGTGGCGAAACCGGCAGCAGATGAACACGCGGCGCGCAACGCGCTGGACCATGCGGTAAAAACCCGCGACGCATCCGTGATGGACATGGTCCGGCGGTCGATCCAGCATCGTCAGGTCATGCTGGCCTTCCAGCCCGTGATGCAGGCCCAGACACGGGGGCGCGTCGCCTTTTACGAGGGGCTGATCCGCGTTCTCGACGAAACCGGGCGGATCATTCCGGCAACCGACTTCATCGACACGGTCGAGGATACCGAATACGGGCGCATGCTGGACTGTATCGCGCTGGAAAAGGGACTGGCCGAGCTCGGCCGCGTGCCCGGCCTGCGCCTTTCCATCAACATGTCCGCACGCTCCATCGGCTACAAGAAATGGATGCGCACGCTCCATCGCGGCCTCGACCAGGATCCGACCATTGCTGAACGGCTGATCCTGGAGATCACCGAAAGCTCTGCCATGCTGGTGCCGGAACTGGTGGTCAGCTTCATGGATGACCTGCAGCGCCGCGGCATCTCCTTTGCCATCGACGACTTCGGTGCCGGCTACACCGCCCTGCGCCACTTCAAGGACTTCCGCTTTGACGTCCTCAAGATCGACGGCCAGTTCTGCCAGGGCATCGCCACAGATCCGGACAACCAGGTGCTTGTTGGTGCGATGGTGAAGATCGCCGAACAGTTCGACATGTTCACCGTCGCCGAGATGGTCGAATCGCATGAAGACGCCGACTGCCTGGCCGCGCTGGGGATCGACTGCCTCCAGGGATATCTCTTTGCCGCGCCCAGCGTGCGCCCGCCCTGGCGCCGCGAAGACGCCGCGCGCCGCGTCGGCTGACGCGACGGCACCTTTTCCCACTAACGTTGCGGCACATAAGGCATGGACAACCGGCCTCTCCGCCATGCATCTTCGGGCTGAGACACCCTGTCCGGTTCTTATGGTTCGCCACTTCGGCTATCTCCCTAGCCGACAAGCGAGGAAGAGAAGGACCCGCAACCGGTGGGGCCGCGTCTTGACCTGATGCACCCGCTTGCCTGGAGGACTACATATGACCAACGTCGTTATCGCAAGCGCTGCCCGGACGGCCGTCGGCAGCTTTGGCGGTTCCTTTGCCAACACCCCGGCACATGACCTGGGCGCAGCCGTCCTGGAAGCGCTGGTCGATCGCGCCGGCATCGCCAAGGAGGATGTTTCCGAAACGATCCTCGGCCAGGTGCTGACCGCGGCGCAGGGCCAGAACCCTGCCCGCCAGGCACATATCAACGCCGGCCTGCCCAAGGAATCGGCGGCCTGGGGCATCAACCAGGTCTGCGGCTCGGGCCTGCGTGCGGTTGCGCTGGGTGCACAGCATATCATGCTGGGCGATGCCTCGATCGTCTGCGCCGGTGGCCAGGAAAACATGACGCTGTCGCCCCATGCCGCGCACCTGCGTGCCGGTCACAAGATGGGCGACATGAAATACATCGACACGATGATCCGCGACGGCCTCTGGGATGCCTTCAACGGCTACCACATGGGCCAGACCGCCGAGAACGTGGCCGACCAGTGGCAGATCACCCGCGACATGCAGGATGAATTCGCCGTCGCCTCGCAGAACAAGGCAGAGGCCGCCCAGAAGGCCGGCAAGTTCGACGACGAGGTCGTGGCCTTCACCGTCAAGACCCGCAAGGGCGACATCGTGGTCGACAAGGACGAGTACATCCGCCACGGCGCCACCATCGAGGCCATGCAGAAGCTGCGCCCGGCCTTCACCAAGGACGGCTCGGTCACTGCGGCCAACGCAAGCGGCCTGAACGACGGCGCCGCCGGTGCCCTTCTGATGTCCGCCGACGAGGCCGAAAAGCGCGGCATCGAACCGCTGGCCCGCATCGCCTCCTACGCGACCGCCGGGCTCGACCCGTCGATCATGGGCGTGGGCCCGATTCACGCCTCGCGCAAGGCGCTGGAAAAGGCCGGCTGGAAGGTCGAGGACCTGGACCTGGTCGAGGCCAACGAAGCCTTTGCCGCGCAGGCCTGCGCGGTGAACAAGGACATGGGCTGGGATCCGGCCATCGTGAACGTGAACGGCGGCGCCATCGCTATCGGTCACCCGATCGGTGCCTCCGGCGCGCGCGTCCTGAACACGCTGCTGTTCGAGATGAAGCGCCGCAACGCCAAGAAGGGCCTCGCCACGCTCTGCATCGGCGGCGGCATGGGCGTCGCGCTCTGCGTGGAGCGTCCGTAACCCAGCGGTACACGGCATATCGGGGGCGCCAATGGCGCCCCCTTTTTTGTGGGGAGGGTTCGGGCATATCCCGGGCCGGACAAGAGGTCGCGCCAAACGACCCGAAAAGCTGAGTAACATTGTTGCTCATCAAAAAATCTCACGGTAACAAAGTTACCAGACACGGACAGAAAACTGGAGGAACCCCAATGGCACGTGTAGCACTCGTCACCGGCGGCAGCCGCGGCATCGGCGAAGCCATTTCCAAGGCCCTGAAGGCCGAAGGCTACGAGGTCGCAGCGACCTATGCCGGCAACGACGAGAAGGCCGCCGCCTTCACCGAGGCCACCGGCATCAAGACCTACAAGTGGAACGTGGCCGACTACGAGGCCTCGAAAGCCGGGCTGGCACAGGTCGAGGCCGATCTTGGCCCCATCGACGTGGTCGTGGCCAATGCCGGCATCACGCGCGACGCGGCCTTCCACAAGATGACCCCCGAGATGTGGAACGAGGTGATCGACACCAACCTCACCGGCGTCTTCAACACCGTGCACCCGATCTGGCCGGGCATGCGCGACCGCGGCTTTGGCCGGATCATCGTGATCTCCTCGATCAACGGCCAGAAGGGCCAGATGGGCCAGGTCAACTATGCCGCCACCAAGGCGGGCGACCTCGGCATCATCAAGTCGCTGGCCCAGGAAGGCGCGCGCAAGGGCATCACCGCCAACGCGATCTGCCCGGGCTATATCGCGACCGAAATGGTCATGGCCGTGCCGGAAAAGGTGCGTGAAAGCATCATCGCGCAAATCCCCGCCGGCCGCCTGGGCGAGCCCGAGGAAATCGCGCGCTGCGTGACCTTCCTGGCCTCCGACGACGCGGGTTTCATCAACGGCTCGACCATCTCGGCCAACGGCGCCCAGTTCTTCGTCTGAGTGCACCGCCAAGGGACGGCGGGTGGGGCGAGGTTCCGTCCGAAGGACGGGACAAGCGTCACCCACCGGCCCGTACGCACAGGAAAAGCGCCCGCAGCGGGCGCTTTTTTCATTGGGGCGATGTTTTCGGTGCTAGCATCGGTCATTGATTTCGAAAGCGACACCGATGACCTCTCCCTGGGCCGCGCTTGCGGTATTGTTCACCGCTCGGCTGGCGATGGCCTTTCAGTACCAGGTCGTCGGATCGCTGGGCCCGATGTTGATGGAACGCCACGGAACCGACCTCGCGGACCTCGGCATCCTGATTTCCCTCTATCTCCTGCCCGGCCTCGTTTTCGCCCTCCCCGGCGGCGGTATCGCCCAACGCCTGGGCGACCGGCGCGTGGTCGCCGGCGGACTGGTCGTGATGGTCCTTGGCGGGCTGATCATGTGGCAGGGCCAAAGCTGGTCGCTCCAGATCCTCGGGCGTCTCCTCGCAGGGACCGGAGGTGTCCTGCTGAACGTCATCATGACCAAGATGGTGGCGGACTGGTTTGCAGGTCGAAATCTCGCCACCGCGATGGGCATTTTCGTCAACTCCTGGCCCGCGGGGATCGCGCTGGCCCTGCTGGTGCTGCCCCTGATCGCCCAGGCCGGTGGCCTGAACACGGCTCTTGCCACCTCGATGGCCTTCTGCATCGGGGGCTTGGTTCTGATGACGGTTGTCTATCGCGACCCGCCTGCACCCCTTGCCGGAAGCGCGCCTACCGGACGCTGGCCCCGGAACGGCGCCTTGACCGGCATCGTGATCGCGGGCTGTGTCTGGGGCCTCTACAATGGCGCGCTGGCGATGGTCTTTGCCTTTGGCCCCGCGTTGCTGGTGGAACGCGGAGCCGCCCTGACAGAGGCCAGCGGAACCAGTTCGCTGGTCCTCTGGCTGGCCGTGCTCTCGGTCCCGGCCGGCGGCCTCATCGGCGACCGGATAGGACGCCCCAACGCCGTTCTCCTTGTCGGACTGGCCGGATTCGCAGCGACATTTGCCCTTGCTCTCGCCGCACCTTCGCTGCCTGTCTTCATCCTCATGGGGCTGGCCTGCGGTTTGCCGGCCGGACCCATCATGGCCCTCCCCGGCCGCGTCCTGCAGCCCGAAAGCCGTGCACTGGGCATGGGGATCTTCTTTACGCTGTACTATTTCTGGATGGCGGTCATGCCGGCCCTGTCCGGCGCCCTGTCGGAACAGGTCGGCAGTGCGGCGGCGGCATTCTGGCTGGGCATTCTCCTGCTGGCCCTCGCGGCTCTGGGCACGTTGGGACTCATGCGGTCCAGCGCGCGGATCGAATAACGCGGGCCAAGACAAAACGCCCCCGGAGCCTTGCGGTTCGGGGGCGTTTCTCTTCGCGCGTCCAGACCGGCGGGAGCGGGGAGACTCTCGACCTGCGGTCAGCGGCGACGGGCGAAAACACTTTTCCAGAGGCGGGACACAAGCCGGCCCCGTGCGGCATGGGCAGCGCGGATCGCGTCACGATGGCGGGCATCACTGGCGGCTTCGAGCATGTCGGACCTCTTTGAACAAGCATTCCTTGATGATCCCAACCTAGGCAGCCGCAAGAAAAGCGGCAAACGAGACTTCTCAGGCGCTCAGTCAAGATATACTTGTGTGATCATGTCTGACCGCCTGCCTCCTCTCACCGCTCTGCGCGCCTTCGACGCCGCCGCCCGTCACATGTCCTTTGCCAAGGCGGCCGAGGAACTGAACGTCACGCCCGCCGCGCTGTCCTTCCAGATCAAGAACCTCGAGGAGCATCTGGGCGCGCCGGTGTTTCGCCGCCTCAACCGCGCGGTTGAGCTGAC
This sequence comes from Antarctobacter albus, assembly GCF_900101505.1. Classification (GTDB taxonomy): domain Bacteria; phylum Pseudomonadota; class Alphaproteobacteria; order Rhodobacterales; family Rhodobacteraceae; genus Antarctobacter; species Antarctobacter albus. Next base: position 130,136 of record NZ_FMZI01000010.1, on the reverse strand, counting down.
CGAGGCCGGGCGCCTCCTGGCTCCGGGAACCTCCGAGGGGTTTGAGCGGCTGATCACCGCCTGGCGGGCGACGCGGCGCCTGCAGGATACTGGCAAGCTGACGGTCACCGCTGGCCCCGCCTTCACCGCCAAATGCCTGGCCCCGCGGCTCTACGATTTTGCCCAGGCCCACCCGGACATCGAACTGCGCTTTGTCGCCGGCTTGCGCATGATGGATTTCGACCGGGATGAGATCGACGTGGCCATCCGCTACGGCTATGGCACGGACGAGGGCCTGTTCAGCGAACACCTCCTGGACGAAGGCGTGACGCCACTGATGCGCCCCGACCTAGCGGCGCTCTACCCCACGCCGGACAGCCTGCTGGATGCCCCTCTGCTGCAGGATGCCTCGCATGACTTCATGGACCCGCCCGCCGGTTGGCCCGAATGGTTCAACGCCTGCGGCATGACGGACTGTCCCACCCCGACCGCACGATTCTCGCAGGCCGATCACGCGCTGGACGCGACCCTGGCGGGCGGTGGCGTTGTCCTGTCACGCACATCGCTGGCACAGAGGTTGCTGGCTTCGGGACAGTTGGTCGCGCCGTTCGACATTGCCCTGACAACAGCCGCGCGATTCCGGTTTCTCTGCGCCAAGGGTACGGAGACACGTCCACAGATCGCCGCGTTCCGCGAGTGGCTGTTTGCGGAGATCAGGGCATTGCCCACCGGGCTTGAGGGCAAGACGCTGGTCTCTGTCGATGACCTGGCCCGGGCCTGAGCAAGGCACCGGGACAGGTCTGAAATGAACCGTTCTACATCACGTTCTGCGGCGAGAGCCGCGCGATTTCTTCCTTGATCCTCAGCTTCTGTTTCTTCAGGTCCGCGATGCGCAGGTCATCGGTCCCGGGGGCGCGCTGCGCCTCCTCCACGGCTTCCGACAAGGCGTGATGCTTCCTTTTCAGTTCCTGCAAGTGCGAACTCAAGCTCATGGGATCCTCCTTTCAGATGATGAGACTCTCAGTGCAGCACAGAATTTCCCGCAAGTCACGCTGCGGCTGCAAAATGGCTTCGCAAAAATGTAACATGGATACAGGTCAAATTCGGCCTGCCGGGAATTCCAGCGGCGCTGCCTGTATCATGATCGCCTCGAAACGGGCGGTATAGCGGTTCCCCGGCTCCTCGTGGCGGTCGCCGGCGTGAATCACCGCACCGGCGTGAAAACGGAAAGGCGCGCGCCCCTCCTTGCGTCCGCGCAGCAGGATCAGGCGCGGCGGACGGCCTTCGCGCGGCAGCAAGGGCAAGAGCTCCAGCGCCCCCAGCCGGCCCTGCATGGCCACGATCAGGTCCGGCAGGCGTTCGGCGCGCTGGATGAAGGTTGCATAGCCGCGCGGTTTCAATCGCCGGGCGGCACAGGCGACCCAGTCGGCCAGTGGTGTCTCCCCTGCAAGGGCGATTTCCCGCCCGCTTTCATCGGCACTGATCCGCTTGCCGGCCTCGAAATAGGGCGGATTGGCAAAAACGTGGTCAAAGCTCTGCGCCTTAAGCTCTGGCGGCGGATCGGACAGGTTGCCGGTCCAGATCTCCCCGTCCAGCCCGTTGTGCGCCAGGTTTTGGCGCGCCAGGTCGGCATAGCCCGGCTGCAGTTCCAGGCCACTCAGCCGCAGCCCCGGCACGCGCGCGCCAAGGCAGCATAGACCCGGCCCCGCCCCACAGCCCAGTTCCAGCACGCTTTGCCCCGGCCGGGCCGCGACCGCGGCTGCCAACACCACCGGATCGGTTCCGGCACGGTATCCATCCTTTGGTTGCAGCAGGCGCACCCTGCCGCCCAGCATCGCGTCCTCGGTCAGCGCGTCGGGGGCAAAGGGCTCAGCCCTCAAAGTTCACCCCGGCGTCGCGCAGCAGGCACCGGGCCTGCTCGATCTGGTCCGCGCGCACCATCAATCGCCGCGGCAGAATGCCTATGGATCCTTCGAGAACGCTCATGTTTACGTCCAGTTCAAAGCTGTCTATACCCTCCCCGTTCAGAAGGGTCCGGACCAGCGGGATCAATGTGATGTCGTTTGTGCGCAAGAGCTCTTCCATGTCGGGGATGTAAGGACAAGGCGCACGATTTGTCGAGCCTTGCACGGGAGTTTGATGAGCTTGGACGACGCCACTCAAAAGCCGCATGAACGTCTCGCCGCGCTGCTGGCCGGGGATCTTGACGAGGTCAACGCCCTGATCCGTGCGCGCATGGCGTCGAAACATGCGCCACGCATCCCCGAGGTGACGGCCCACCTGGTCGAGGCCGGGGGCAAGCGGCTGCGCCCGCTGCTGACGCTGGCGACGGCACGGATGTGCGGCTATGACGGCCCCTACCACGTCTACCTGGCCGCGACGGTGGAGTTCATCCATACCGCGACGCTGCTGCACGACGACGTGGTGGACGAAAGCAAAAAACGGCGCGGGCGACCCACGGCGAACCTGCTCTGGGACAACAAGTCCAGCGTGCTGGTGGGTGATTACCTCTTCGCACGCTCGTTCCAATTGATGACGGAAACCGGCAATCTGCGGGTGCTGCGCATCTTGAGCGACGCGGCGGCGACCATCGCCGAGGGCGAGGTGCTGCAGCTGACGGCGGCGCAGGATCTGTCGACGACAGAGGCGATCTACCTGCAGGTGGTGCGCGGCAAGACGGCAGCGCTGTTCTCGGCCGCGACCGAGGTCGGCGGCGTGATCGCCGGACGGCCCGAGGAAGAGGTCAAGGCGCTGTTCGACTATGGCGACGCGCTGGGGATCGCCTTTCAGATTGTGGACGACCTGCTGGACTACTGGGGCTCGGACGCGACGGGCAAGAACGTCGGCGACGACTTCCGCGAGCGCAAGCTGACCCTGCCGCTGATCAAGGCCTTTGCCGCGGCAGATGACGAGGAAAAGGCGTTCTGGAAGCGGGTGATCGAAAAGGGCGACCAGCGTGACGGCGACCTTGAACATGCCATCGCCCTGCTGAACAAACACGGCGCACTGGAGGCGACCCGGCAAGAGGCGCTGGCCTGGGCCGCACGCGCCAAGGCCGCTATGGAAAGCCTGCCGCAAAGCGAGTTACGCGATCTGCTGATCGACCTCAACGACTACGTGGTGAGCCGGGTCAGCTAGGCCCGAAACGCCCTTTCACCGGGTCTTACCGCGCAGCTGCGCCTTTAGCTCAAGGTCGCATATTCCACCCACCACTGGGGGAAATTCCGGCGCATTTCCTGCGCCATGACCTCATGCAGACCACGGCTTTCAAACACAGCGAAACAGGTTGCGCCAGAACCAGACATGCGCACCAGTCGCACGCCGTCCAGGAACGACAGTTCTCGGAGCACTTGCCCGATTTCGGGACGCAGGTCGGATGCGGGCGCCTCAAGATCATTTCGTTGCTCGGCCAGCCAGGTCAGCACATCGCGGGACCGCGGGCCTTCGGGCATCGGGGTCATCGGCGGATTGTCCCGCCGGTCCAACGCCTTGAAGACTGCAGGGGTTGAAACCTCGACCCGTGGATTGACCAAGATTACATCCAGAGGCTGCAGATCCAAAGGCGTGACCTGCTCTCCAATGCCCTGCATGCGCGCCGCATGGGCCAGCATGCAAACCGGCACATCCGCCCCCAAATCCGGCAGATGCACGCCGGAAGGACGACCGAAAAGCTGCTCCATGCCCCGCAGGACTGCCGCCGCATCGGAGGACCCGCCACCGATGCCCGCAGCGGCGGGCAGGTGCTTGTCCAGGGTGATGGCAACGGGTTCGCCAAATGCCTCTGCCGCCTTCCAGCAGAGGTTGCGCGCGTCGTCCGGCACGCCCGCCGCCATCGGCCCGGTCACGCGCAGCGACATCTCACTTGCCCGCGCGACGGTCACACGATCCCCGACATCCGCGAACATCACCAAACTGTCGAGCAGGTGATAGCCGTCGGCGCGCTGGCCGGTGACGTGCAGGGTCAGGTTGATCTTGGCGGGGGCAAAGACCTCAATTGCCTGCGCTGTCATCGGCAAGTGTCAGCGGCGGCGCGCCCTCTTCTTCAAGGACCTGATCAAGCCCGACCTCGATCTTGCGCTTGATGCGTTCGGGATCGGCCTCGGCGGCGGCATCTTCCCAGTCGACGAAGGACAGCGCGCGTTTCCACATGAACTCTGCCTCGCGCTGACGACCCACCGCCCAGTAGACATCGCCAAGGTGGTCGTTCACCACCGGGTCGATCGGCATCAGCTCGGCGGCACGTTCCATGTGCGGCACGGCCTCTTCGTAGCGGCCCAGCCGGTACAGCACCCAGCCCAGGCTGTCGACGATGTAGCCGGCGTTGGGCCGCGCCTCGACCGCGCGTTCGATCATGTCGAGCGCCTCGTCCAGCTTGACCTGTTTTTCCACCAGCGAATAGCCGAGGTAGTTCAGCACCTGCGGCTGTTCCGGGTTCAGGTCCAGCGCCTTGCGGAAATCGGCCTCGGCCTCGGCCCACTTGTCCTGGCGCTCGTAGGAAATGGCACGGGCGTAGAACAGGAACCAGTGTCGTTCGCCAACCTCGGCGACCTTGGACAGCCCCTCGGTATAGGCGCCGACCGCCTCGTCATAGCGTTCATCCTGGCGCAGGTAGTCGCCCAGCGTGGAATGCACCACTGCCATCGACCCGTGGGACTGTGCCAGGTCTTCCAGCACGCCGATAGCCGCATCCATGTCGCCGCTTGCGCGCAGCGCCTCGGCGCGGCCCAGTTCGGCGGCATGATAGGCGTCGTTGTCCTGCGGCACCTTGGCATAGGTGTCGATGGCCTGGTCGTATTGGCCGATCTTGGACAACACCTCTGCCGACAGCAGGATCGCGTCGACATGATCGTTGCGCAGGTATTCAGCCATCTGCGCATAGAGCAGCGTCAGGTCCTCGTTGTTCTCGGAGGCAAGCGCACCGGCCACGGTGTAGAACACTTCGGCGATGCCATCGCGCGGCGACCGCACATGGGTGAAGGGCACGGTTTCACCGCCCTCAAGGCGGGTGCGCAGATCCTCAAGTCCCGGATCCAAGCTGCTGCCGAAAGAGTCGTTCAGCAGCTGGACGGCGTCTGCATTGCGGTCAAGCTGGCTGAGGATCTCGGCATGGGCCATGACGCCGCGGCGGGTCGACCCCATGCCCGAGCTCTGGTTGCCTCCAAGTATCAGCTCGGCGCCCTCGTAGTCCCCCACGGAAGCCAATGCAAAAGCCTTGTGATAGGCGGCGAAGGGCGCCAGCCCCTGGATGCCCGCGACCTCGTCGAACGTGACAAGGGCGCTGGTCATGTCGCCTTCGCCCAGCTGGGACCAGGCCTTGACTAGGCCGTCGGCCAGCGGGCCAAGGCCGCGCTTGTCGTCGATGGCCTTGATGATCGCGCCATAGGCCTCACCGCGCGCATCACGGGCCACAAGCGCCATCTGGGCGATCTGGCTGGAATACCCATCCTGCGCAAGACGTTCCGCATAGCTTCCGGCGCGGTCGACCTCGCCCAGCGAGATATTGGCCAGAACCGCGCGTTCCAGCAGCTCGGGACGGCCCGGATCGCGGGCCAGCGCCTTGCCGTAGTAATGCGCGGCGGCCTTGAAGTCGCCCAGGAAACTGGCCTGGCGCGCGGCCAAATAATCGCCCGCAAACCCCTGCGCCGTTGCGAGCGAAGGCAGCACAAGCGCCGTCGCCAACAAGGCCGCGCGCACCGTCTGTGTCCAAGCTGTCAAGATGCCGGTCTCCTCAGTCGCCATTTCGCCAAAGCCTAGAGCGGTTGAGCAGGCAAGGCAATCGCGACAGGCCGCAGAAGCGGGCCTGTGCTTCACCTCATTGTGAGTCCGCGCTCAACAGGCAGGCAACGCGCCGGGAATTGCTTGTGGTTGAAAACTTCTCACTTTGGTGAAAATTTGTGCGCAACTGGAATTGGGGCGCTCATGATGCACAAACTGCGATCACTCGGACCCGCCGTCGCAAGCGTCTCGCCGGTCGAGGCCCTGCGCGCCGGGGTCGGGGCCATTGTCGGGCTTGGATTGGCCGGTCTGTTCCTGCTGTCACCTGCGATGGACCCGGACTTGGGCCTCTATCTGATCGCGCCGTTCGGGGCGACATCGGTGCTGCTTTTCGCGGTGCCCAACAGCCCCCTGGCACAGCCCTGGTCGGCGGTGGTCGGCAACACCGTCGCGGCGCTGGTGGGGGTTGCCGTCTGCATGACCGTGGCCGACCCGACACTGCGGGTCGCGCTGGCCGTGGGCTTGGCGATCACGGCGACGATCCTGTGCCGCGCCGTGCATCCACCTGCAGGCGCCGTGGCGATGACGGCCGCAATGAGCCCCGCCGCGATCCAGGAACTCGGGTTCCGGTTTGCGCTGACCCCGGTCGCCGCCGGTACCATCGTGCTGGTGGCTCTGGCCGCGATCTATGCCCGGCTGACCGGTCGCCACTACCCGTTTCGGCAATTCGAAACCGGTGGCGAGACGACGCCCGGATCGCGCATGCGGCTGGATCTCAGCGAGGACGAACTGGTCGAACTGCTCGGCCGCTATCGCCAGTCGTTCAACATGGGGGTCGAAGACCTGGCGCAGTTGATCGGTGCGGCGGAACTGCAGGCGGCCTCGCATACCGCCAGTGCCGAGACCGCCGCGGACATCATGTCGGACAAACTGATCACCGTCCGGTCCGACACCGGCCTGGGCGAGGTGGCGGATCTGTTTCGCAAGCACCGCTTCACCTCGCTGCCGGTGGTCACGGATGAGGGCAGATTTCTGGGCGTGATTTTTCAAATGCACCTGATCGACCGGACGAGGCAGGACGCGCTGCGCCTGGATCGCGGGTTCGCAGCCGCCTTTCGGCGGCTGGTGGACCGCGAGCGGGGCATGCCGGTACGGGCCGAAGAGATCATGGAGGTGGCCGGCCCCCGCGCCACGACAGGCACCCCCATCGCCGCCTTGCTGCCGATGATGGCGGATGGCGCGGTCGATGCGGTGCCCGTGCTGGAATACGACCGTCTCGTCGGGATCGTGACCCGCACAGACCTGATTGCCACCCTTGCGCACAGGGCCCTGCGCAGCGCCTGACATCCCCCTGAATGCAAAACGGCCGGGGTCATCCGACCCCGGCCGCCGCAACGCATCATAGTGCCCCGTCACATGTTGGGATAGTTCGGTCCTTCGCCGCCCTGCGGCACCGTCCAGTTGATGTTCTGGCTGGGGTCCTTGATGTCGCAGGTCTTGCAGTGGACGCAGTTCTGGAAGTTGATGACGAAACGCGGGCCGCTTTCGTCCTCGACCACCTCGTAGACCCCTGCCGGGCAGTAGCGTTGCGCCGGTTCGGCGTATTTTGGCAGGTTGATCGAGGTCGGCACATGCGGGTCTTTCAGCTGCAGGTGCGCGGGCTGGCTTTCCTCGTGGTTGGTAAAGCTGAACGAGACGTTGGTCAGCCGGTCAAAGCTGAGCTTGCCGTCGGGCTTGGGATAGTCGATCGGTTCGAACTTGGCCGATATGCCAGTGGCCTCGGCGTCGGTCTTGCCGTGGCCCAGCGTGCCGAAGAAGGAAAAGCCCAGCGTGTTGTTCGTCCACATGTCCAGCCCCCCCAGCGTGAGGCTGGCCGTGAGACCGTATTTCGACCACATCGGCTTGACGTTGCGAACCATCTTGAGGTCCTTGCCGATGGCGCCCTCGCGGACCTCGGTCTCGTAGTCCGACAGCTCGTCGCTGGACCGGCCATCCTGCAGCGCGGCAAAGGCCGCCTCTGCCGCCGCCTTGCCCGAGAGCATGGCGTTGTGGTTGCCCTTGATGCGCGGCACGTTGACCATGCCAACCGAACAGCCCAGCAGGGCGACGCCCGGCGCCACCATCTTGGGCATCGACTGGTAGCCGCCCTCGCTGATCGCACGGGCACCGTAGGCGACGCGCTTGCCGCCCTCCAGCAGCTCGGCCACCATCGGGTGGTGCTTGAAGCGCTGGAATTCCATGTAGGGGTACAGGTAGGGGTTCTCGTAGTTCAGGTGCACGACGAAGCCGACGTAAACCTGGTTGTTCTCAAGATGGTAGATGAACGACCCGCCCCCGGCGTTCGAGCCCAGCGGCCAGCCCATCGTGTGCGTCACGCGTCCCTCGTGGTGCTTGGCCGGGTCGATCTCCCAGATCTCCTTCATGCCAAGGCCGAATTTCTGCGGCTCCTTGCCGGCAGAAAGGTCGAATTTCTCGATCACTTCCTTGGACAGCGAGCCGCGCACGCCCTCACCCAGGAAGACGTATTTGCCCAATAGTTCCATGCCCGGCTCATAGCTGGGACCCGGCGTGCCGTCGGGGTTCTTGCCGAATTCACCGGCCACGACGCCGCGCACCTCGCCGTTTTCGCCGTAGACCAGTTCGGAACAGGCCATGCCCGGGAAGATCTCGACGCCCATCTCCTCGGCATGTTCGGCCATCCAGCGGCAGACATTGCCCATCGAAACGATGTAGTTGCCGTGGTTGTTCATCAGCGGCGGCATCGGCCAGTTGGGGATGCGCAGCTTGCCCGCCTCGCCCAGCATGTAGAAGTTGTCCTCGGTCACCGGCACGTTCAGCGGGGCGCCCTTGTCCTTCCAGTCGGGGATCAGCGCGTCCAGGCCGCAGGGGTCCAGCACCGCCCCCGAAAGGATATGCGCCCCGACCTCCGATCCCTTTTCCAGCAGAACGACCTGCAGATCGGCGTCAAGCTGTTTCAGCCGGATCGCGGCAGAGAGGCCTGCGGGGCCGCCGCCAACGATGACGACATCGTATTCCATGGATTCGCGCTGAAAGTCGGACATTCCGGCTCCTTCCCTTCGGGGGGCATTGAAATTTTCTTTCGCGACTGAGTAGCGCGGCAGTGCAGCACAGGTCAATCACGACACGGCGTTGCAAGGTCCTATTGCGACACTGCCGCGCGTTCCCCGGCCCCGTCCTGCAAGAAAAAAGCCGCCCGAAGGCGGCTTTTCCATCTGTCCGGTGCTGTCCTAGGCTCAGAAAACCGGCACGATCTCGATCTTGCCGCGATCCGGGCCGACCTTGAGCAACCGATAGGCATTGGTGCCGAAATACAGCGTGCCGTCCGGCGCCTCTGCCATCGCGGTGATCCATTCCGCGGGACCGCCACGCAGCCGCTCTCCCTTGAGCAGCCCCTCGGGGCCGTCCTGGGCCACGGGCACGAACCGCAGGTCCACGCCCTTGGTCAGGATGTAGGTTTCTCCCTTGGCGTCGATGCCCGCGTAGTTGAAATAATCCTCGCCCAGGTCGATCAATGCGCCCGACCCGTCCGGGGCCAGCATCATCGAATCCATGTTGGTGCGCAGGACCATCATCTTGTCCCCGGCCATCCGCACCGCCTTGGGGTAAGAAACGCGATACGGCGTTTCGGACATCTCGAAAGCGCCGGTGCCGAAATCCACCGTCACCACGTTGCTGACATAGCCGTCGTGCAACTGCTTGAAGTCCGCCTTCTGCAGCTTGCTCAGGTCGTCCGGCTCGTCCGCCTTCTCCTCGGCGTCGGTCTTGGTGTAGTTGGTCAGAATCAGCGCCTTGTCCGCCCCCGGCGCCAGGGCGATCAGGTTGGACTTGATCTTGCCCATCGCCACCCGCGCCATCTGCTCTCCGGTGGCGGCGAACAGCAGGCTGACCGAATCGTCCTTGTAGTGCTGGTCGAGCACGGCAATGGCACCGGCGCGCGGATCATAAGCCATGTCGTCCACGTCCGAGGCCTTCCAGGCAAAGGACATGTCGGCGGTCTTGTAGGCGGTCAGCGTGTCCGCATCGTCGCGAAAGAAGACCAGCTCGCCATCGACGCCATGCACGATCTGGCGCACCAGTTCGGACACATAGCGCCGGTCCGTCACCTCCAGCGTCTCGGCGGACAGGGCATAGACCGTCCGGTTGGTGCCGCCCACGAGGACGGTCTGACCATCGGGGGACACGCTGATCGTTTCGATGGACTGGGCCGGTGCGGATGTGGCAGCAATACCGGAAACCGCGGCAGCCGCGGCAAGGGAAATAAGGGAACGCATATCAAAATCTCGTTGCTAATAAGGTGCAGACCACAGTACCCGCGCCGGATCGAAAGTCAAACCCGCAGGCAGACCGGAAAAATCCCGCTGGTCTGACGGCCCGCTTGGCTTTACATCGGCGCAACGGGCGACGACACTCCTGAAACACTCGCTGAAGAGGCAGAGACGATCCGAAAATGGACAAGATCCTGATGACCCGCGCGGGTTACACCGCGCTCGAAACCGAATTGAAAAAGCTCAAGTCCGAGGAGCGGCCCGCCATCATCCAGGCGATCGCCGAGGCACGCGAACTGGGCGACCTCAAGGAAAACGCCGAATACCACTCGGCGCGCGAGAAGCAGGGATTCATCGAGGGCCGTATCAAGGAACTGGAAGGTGCCCTTGGCCTGGCCGAGGTGATCGACCCCAAGTCGCTCTCCGGCCCGATCAAGTTCGGCGCCACCGTGACCGTCGTCGACGAGGACACTGACGAGGAAAAGACCTGGCAGATCGTGGGCGAACACGAGGCCAGCGTCGAAAAGGGCCTGCTGAACATCAAGTCGCCCATCGCCCGTGCCATGATCGGCAAGGAAGAGGGCGACAGCGTCGAGGTTCGCACCCCGGGCGGCGCCAAGTCCTATGAAATCCTGAGCATCGCCTACAAGTAGGGCAGACACGCCATGAGCGACCCAAAGGACGCCCGCCCCACGCTGCCCGGCCTCTATGCCCGCGGCGCGGCCGAGGGCGTCACCGGAATCGAGATCGCCGCGGCGGTGATCTCGGTCATCTGGGTCGTGATCTCGGGCTGGTATTTCCTTGGCCTGCCCGAAAGCGAAGGCGGGCCACTGCGGTTCCTGCTGGCGCTCATGGTGATCGTCATGCCGGTGGCCCTGATCTGGGTGGCGGCGCTGGCGATCCGCGCCGCCCGCATCATGCGCAGCGAAAGCGCCCGCCTGCAGGCCGCCATCGACGCGATCCGGCAGGCCTATGTCGCCCAGGCGCAAAGCGGCAAGGGCCAGCCACCGCACCCGATGCTGGTCAAGCGGCTGGACGATATCGCCGGCGCACAGAAGAACCTGGAATCAACGCTGGCGATGTTGGGCGGCATCCGCCAGGGCGGCCAGCCCGGCGCCCTGCCCGCCCCTGACGGCACCGAGGGCGACGACCAGCCCGCCCTGTCGCTCGGCACCCCGGCAGAGGCGCTTCAACCGCCCTTGCCCAACGCCGACTACATCCGTGCGCTGCACTTCCCGGAAACCGCCGAGGACGAGGAGGGCTTTGCCGCCCTGCGTCGGGCGCTCAAGGATCGCGGCACAGCCAAGCTGATCCAGGCGGCCCAGGACGTCCTGACCCTGATGAGCCAGGACGGCATCTACATGGACGACCTGCGCCCCGATCTTGCCCGCCCGGAAACCTGGCGCGCCTTTGCCCAGGGCGAACGCGGCCGCCCCATCGCCTCGCTGGGTGGCGTGCGCGACCGGTCCTCGCTGGCATTGGCAGCCGGACGAATGAAACAGGATCCGATCTTCCGCGATGCGGCGCATCACTTCCTGCGCCGCTTCGATACCAGCTTTTCCAGTTTCGAGCCCGGTGCCTCGGACGAGGAAATCTCGGCCTTCGCCATGACGCGCACGGCGCGCGCCTTCATGCTGCTGGGCCGGGTGGCGGGCACCTTCGACTAGAGGCCCGCGGCCCAAGCTTCTTCTGTGTCAAAATACTCCGGGGGGCGACCGCAGGGAGACGGGGGCAGCCCCCCGCCACGGGTCACAACCCGAAACTGCCGAAGGGGATATAGCGCACCGGGTCACCCGGCGCGATCTCTGCCGCCGCATCCGGCAGTTCCACCAGCCCCTCGGCCCAGCTCAACCCCGATATCCGACCCGAGCCTTCGGACTTGAACACCTCCACCCGGCCATCGCGCAGGCGGGCGCGCAGGTATTCGCGCCGTCCGGGTTTCTTTTTCTTGGAAAATGCCGCCGGCACCATGTAGCCCGCCGGGTCGTCCCAACCGGCCCCGGCCAGCAGGCGCAACGCCGGGCGGGCAAAGACCAGGGAACAGACGAAAGCCGCAACCGGGTTGCCCGGCAGACCGAAGACCGGCTTGCCTTGCCACAGCCCCAGCGCCAGGGGGCGCCCCGGTTTCAGCGCGATGCGCCAGGCGGTCAGCACCCCGGTCTCACGCAGCAGCGCCGAAACATGGTCCTCATCCCCCGCCGAGGCTCCACCGGATGTCAGGATCGCATCAACCTCAGCCACGTCAAGCCGCGCGCGCAGCGCCTCTCGGTCGTCCGGCACATGGCCAAGATCGACAGGGGCATGGCCGAAATGCGCGATGAGCGACAGCAACATGGGCCGGTTTGCATCGTAGATCTGCCCCGCCGCAGCGGCCTGTCCGGCGGGCACCACCTCGTCCCCGGTCGACAGAACACCGACGCGCAGGGGCGTGTAGACGGGAAGATCGGCAAGTCCCGTGGCGGCGGCCAGGGCCAGGTCCGCCGGGGTCAGCATCCGCCCTTGCGACAGGATCTCGTCGCCCTCGCCCACGTCCTCACCCGCGCGGCGGGTGTTGGAACCGGGTTTGACCGGGCCGCGAAAGGCCACCGCCGCGCCATCGGTCGCGCAATCCTCATCCAGCACCACCGTGTCCACGCCTTCGGGCAGGGCCGCGCCGGTCAGCACGCGGATGGCATGGCCGGGCGGCACCGCGCCGGTATAGGCAAGGCCCGCCGCGGCGCGTCCCTCGACCAGTGGCAGGGTGAACTCGGTCGCATCGCCGATGGTCGCGGCAGCGAACCCATAGCCGTCCACCGCGGTGTTGGGCAGCGGCGGGTTGGCACGCCGGGCCATTAGCGGCGCGGCCAGCACCCGACCTGCCGCCGACATCACGGGCACATCCTCGCGGGCGACGACCGGGTGCAGCCGGTCGCGCAACATGTCCAGCGCCTCGTCCACCGGGGTCCAGTCGACACCGGGCGGCAGGGCGAAACAATCGTTGTTCAGGGGGGGCGGTTTCAAACTCATGCGGCCAGGCTCCCGATCAATTCACCCTCGGCGCCAAGCCCCAGGATCCAGCCCTCTTCGGGGGCCTCCACCGACAACATGGCCTGCAGGCGCTGGGGAGGCAGATCCGACAGCGCGCGGGCCAGCAGGCGGACCTGTACCGCGTCGCGGATGTCATCGGGGCCGGTTGCCCGACGCACGGCGTCATTGATCAGACCCGGCCATATTTCGACAAAGGCGACAGGCCGGTCGAGCGGCTCGAAGGGCCAGACGGATACCTGCCCGGCAAACCGCTGTCGCAGTCGCTCCAGCACCGGCAACCCCATGATCACCTGCGACCCCACGGCCCCCGCGCCTGCCAGTTGCCAGCAAGTAAAGGTGCCTGTGCCCCGCAGTTCACAGGCCCGGCGGTCGGGAAATGGATTTTCGTATCCGGCCTTGGTGCGCGGCAGGCCCGAAATGTCCCGTTTCAGCCCGTTGCCCCAGAACGGCCCCCGCCCCTGCAACAGCCGGGTGTTGATCTCGCCGGCGAGGTCGAAACGGTTGTTTTCGGTCGGCGCATCCTCGACCCGCGCGGACAACCAACGCCAGACTGAAAATGCATCGGCCTGTCCCGTCAGTGCCTCGGCATAACCCGCCGGGTAGCCAAAGGGAAAATCGAACCCGATGCACAGGCGCTCTCCCCGGGTCAGGGAGGTCTTGATGACATCGGCAAGCGTCTCTTCGGCCACTTGCCGGTTGCGTTGGTACACTGGCTTCGCCTCACCCTCCGGGCCGGTCTCACCGATCCAGATCGCGTCCTTGCGGGGCCGTGGCCCGGCGTCGTTGCCGCCCGACCAGTCCACCATCAGAAAGCGGTCGAACCCCGTCATTCCGCCGCCCTTGCCAGGCCAACCTCCGCAAGGATGAAGTCCGCCACAGCCACGGTATCGTTCAGGTCAAAGACGGGCCTGTCCAGTGTCAGGGGTGTATCCGAGGCCACGGCGCGCACTGTGGGATCCTCATGGGCGATCAGCGGGTTGCCGGTCTCGGCCCGGTAGGCCTCGATCTTGGGATGCCGGTCGCGCTTGTAGCCCTCGACCATCACCAGGTCCACCGGCGCCAGCCGCGCCAGCAGGTCGTCCAAGGTCGGCTCCCCGGCGCCACGCAACTCTATCATGTGCGCGACGCGGTTGCGTGAGGACAGGATCACCTCAGATGCGCCCGCGTGTCGGTGGCGATAACTGTCCTTGCCCGGGTGATCCACGTCGAACGTGTGATGCGCGTGTTTGACCGTGCTGACGGTCAGCCCGCGCGACGTGATTTCCGTCACCAGCCGTTCCATCAACCCGGTTTTCCCCGCGTTCTTCCAGCCTGTCACCCCGTAGAGCCTCATAGCAGCGCCTCCGCCTGTGCCAGATCCTCCGGCGTGTTCACGTTGAAGAATGGATCGAAGGGCGTGGAGGGAAAGAGCGCCTCGCGCCCGCCGTGTTTCTCTGTCCAGAGCACGACCTTTTTCAGGCCGCCCTCCAGCGCCGCGCGCAGGTCGTCGCGCAGCGCCACCGGCCAGAGACCGAAGGTCGGATGCCGGATCAGGCCCGAACGCGACTTGCTGCGGGTTTCGGCGTCGCCCCTGGTCGCGGCCAGCACCAGCGGATGATCCTGCCCCTCGCTGGCCAGCAAAAGGCGCGGGACCAGGTCACAGGGAAAGAACGGCGTGTCGGCGGCGACGCTGACCAGCGTGTCCGCCCCCTGTTCGGCGGCCCAGTCCAGCCCGGCCAGAACCCCGGCCAGCGGCCCGGGAAAACCGGCGATGCTGTCGGCCACCACCGGCAGGCCCGTCTCGGCAAAGCGCGCCGGGTCGCCATTGGCGTTCAGCGCCAGCACTGCCACCTGCGGTGCAAGCCGGTCGATCACGCGGGACAACAGCGTCTGTCCACCGAGCGACAGCAGGGCCTTGTCCCCGCCGCCCATGCGCGAGGCCAGGCCGCCTGCAAGGATCACGCCAACGGGCTGTTTCATGCCTGCCCCGCGCTCTTGCGGCGATGCTTGCTGCTTTCCTCGGGCACCGCATCCGGGTCCATGTCGCGCACCAGCCGCTCGGCACCGGACAAGCAGGTGAACCGTTTGCCGCGCATCCGCCCGATGCAGGTCAGACCCACCTGCCGCGCGATCTCTACCCCCCAAGCGGTAAAGCCGGACCGGGACGCCAGCACCGGGATACCCATCAGCGCCGTCTTGATCACCATTTCCGAGGTCAGCCGCCCGGTGGTGTAGAGGATCTTGTCCTCCGCGCTGACGCCCTCGCGGAACATCCAGCCCGCGATCTTGTCCACCGCGTTGTGGCGGCCCACGTCCTCCATGTAGACCAGCGGACGGTCGCCCTGGCACAGGACCGTGCCGTGAATCGCCCCGGCCTCGAGGTACAACGAGGGCGTCGTGTTGATCTTGTGCGCCAGCGCGTAGAGCCACGAGGTCCGCACCTCTGTCGCCGGCAGGCGCACCTGTTCCAGCCCTTCCATCATGTCACCAAAGACGGTTCCCACGGCACAGCCGGAGGTCCGCGTCTTTTTTTGCATCTTTTCCTCGTAGGTGGTCTGCGAGGCGGTGCGCACGACGACGGTTTCCAGTTCCTCGTCGTAATCGACGCCGGTGATCTCTTCGCCGTCGGCCAGCATGCCCTGGTTGCGCAGGAACCCGATGGCCAGGTATTCGGGGTAATCCCCGATGGTCATGGCGGTGACGATTTCCTGCCGGTTGAGAAAGATCGTCAGGGGGCGTTCCTCGACCACGGAGACCTCGACCTCGGCGCCGGTATGGTCCGTTCCGGTCACGGCGCGGGTCAGGCGCGGTGCCCCCGGGTCGGGCGCGATCAGGTAGTCGGACGCGAGGTCATTATCCGGGTGGTCGGCAGGTGATTGCATCTGGCCTCTCCCCTGGGCTAGGGCGAAGTACGTTAGTGAGGGTGTAGTCATGGACGGCACAGATGTGATGTCAAGCTATTGGCGCGGGGTGCGAAATGCCCTGCCCTTCCTGTTCGTGGTCGGCCCTTTCGGAATGCTGTTCGGCGTTGTGGCGACGGATGCGGGGCTGAACGTCTTTGAAACGCTGATGTTTTCCATCGTCGTCATCGCGGGCGCGGCGCAGTTCACCGCCGTCCAGCTGATGCAGGACAATGCGCCGACCATCGTCGTGCTGGTTTCGGCGATGGCCGTGAACCTGCGGATGGCCATGTATTCCGCCTCGATCACGCCGCATCTGGGCCCCTTGCCGCTATGGAAACGGATGTTCGTCGCCTATTTCCTGGTGGACCAGGTCTATGCGGCCTCGATCATCGATTACGAAGAACGACCGCAGCAGACACTGGCAGAGAAATTCGCCTTTTTCATGGGGGTCGCGACGC
Source organism: Antarctobacter albus (assembly GCF_900101505.1). Classification (GTDB taxonomy): domain Bacteria; phylum Pseudomonadota; class Alphaproteobacteria; order Rhodobacterales; family Rhodobacteraceae; genus Antarctobacter; species Antarctobacter albus. The sequence continues at coordinate 113,789 of NZ_FMZI01000010.1, read as the reverse complement.
CGATCTGCCCGCCCTGGTACCTCTTCACCCTCGTGGGCGCCTGGGCCGGTGAGGCCGTTCCGCCCGAGCTGGGCCTCGATTTCGTGCTGCCCATCGCCTTTATCGCGCTCTTCGCGCCCGCGCTGCGCACCGGCGCCCATCGCGCGGCGGCCCTGGTCGCGGCGCTCATGGCGCTGGCTTTCGCGTTCCTGCCCTACAACCTCGGCCTGATCGTCGGCGCTGTGGCAGGGATGATGGCAGGCGCCGAAGTGGAACGCCGCGCCGGGTTGCAGGCAGACCGGAGGCCGGGCGCATGAAAGACCTCTGGATCGTCATCATCGGGATGGGCCTGGGCTCTTTCGCCCTGCGCTTCGTGTTTCTGGGGCTGGTCGGCGACAGGGCCATGCCGGACTGGCTCTTGCGGCACCTGCGCTATACCGCCGTGGCGGTCATGCCCGCGCTGGTGGCGCCTTTGGTGATCTGGCCCAGCGCGACGGGCGGCGAAACAGATCCCCTGCGGCTGGCCGCCGCCGCCGCTGCGCTGATTGTCGGCTATGTCACGAAAAGCCTTTATGGCGCTGTCGGCGCGGGCGCCGCGGTCATGATCGCGGGCGCCTGGCTGCCGTTCTGACGGCCCGGATCAGGGCTGACCGGCCTGGGTCGTCTTGCCGGCCTCGAGCGCGGCAATCGCCGCGTCCTTGTCATCCGAATCGTTTTCGCGCAGCTCGCGACGGCTGACGTTCGGCAGTTTTTCGAAGCGGTTGGCCAGCTTCATCGGCGTCCAGATGCCGCCCAGCGATTCGAACCCGGGCAGCTGGCCCAGGGTGTCGGACACCGCGTTGGAACACAGGGCCGGCGCCGCCGCCCCCTTGGACTGGACCAGCTTGAGCGCGCGCTCCGCCACCGCACCGTCCACCGGACGGCGCAGCGCCAGCATCCGGTAGGTGCTGCGGGCATGGGCGCTTTCGAAGAACTGTTTGGCCTGCGGGGTGATCCCGTAAAGAACGTCGCCGATTTCAGGCACGTTCTGGAACCGGACAGAGCCGGCGGGATCGTAGATCACCCGCTGCGATGGGGCATTGATGAGCATGGAGGAATGCGCACCGGACCCGGTCCGGTTGTTGATCATCGTGTAAAGGATGATCTCCGGCTCTCCCGGGTGACGGTAGGCGGCGGCGGCCGCCTGTTCCGGTGTCGAGTCGGGACCGGAAACGCTGCCTGCGCAACCGGCCACGAGAACCGAGGCACCAAGCCCCGCCATCGCCGCACGTCTGTTCATCATTTTACCCCACCCCGCCCCGAGGGGCGGTTCGTCCGATCAGGAATTGAAGATCGCCATGAAGATGACGATGCACAGGATCACGATGACCGTGCGGATGGTGAAATTGATGAACCCTTCAAAGGTCTTTTCCTGAACGGTGATGTCCATGCTTCCGTGCTTGTGCTCAGCCATGTCGATTTTCCTGCGGCCTGTCCCGTGTTTGCTTTCCGTGATGAGTTAGCGCAATTCCGCGCCCCTGTCACGCACCGCCGGGGGCCAGGATGTCGCGCCTGGCCCCCGGCGCACGCAGATGTGAGCCTTGTGCCCGTTCAGACGGCTTGAAACAGCCAGGCGCCGTCGTCGCGGCGGGTTCGGTCCGCCCGTCCCTCGTGCCAGAGATGCAGGCAATGGGCCATCGCCTCGACCAGCGCCAACCCGTATTCCGCGTCCCCGATCCGGCGCTTGAACAGCGGCGGGAAACAGTCTCCGGCCGTCTGTGGCGTGGCCAGGTGCCCGTGCAGCCGCTCCAGCGCGCCGTGGTGATTCTCGATCAGTTGCGCCATGCGCAGCTCCAGCCCGGTAAAGGGCAGCTTGTGCCCGCCCATGACCAGGTGATCTGGGCGCGCCAGCGTTGCCAGCCGCTCGCAGGATTCCAGCCAGTCGGCCACCGGGTCCGCCTCGGGTTCGGTCGCATAGACACCGAGGTTGGAACTGATCGAGGGCAGGATCTGGTCCCCGGCCAGCGCAAGATGATCGTCCCGCGACCAGAGCGTCGCATGTTCCGGCGCATGGCCGTTGCCGACATGCACGTCCCAGTCACGCCCGCCGATGCGCAGGACATCGCCCTGCTTGATCCGCGTGAAGCCCAGCGGCATCGGCGCCACCACGTCGGCAAAGTTGAAGGGTCGTTCCGCCATCCGCTGTTCCAGGATGCGCGGCTCCATCCCGGCGCTCCGCCAGTAGTCCAGCGTTTCACGTGTGGGGCGGTCCTGTGCGTCCAGTTGCAGCATACGGGCAAACAGCCAGGCGGTGCGTGTCGTCACCAGTTCGGCGCCATGCGCCGTCTGGAACCAGCCCGCCAACCCCATGTGGTCGGGGTGATGATGGGTCACCACCACCCGCCGCACCGGCCTGCCGCCCAGCGGCCCGGCCATCAGGCCCTGCCACAGCTCACGCGAGGTGCGCGAGGCAAAGCCGGTGTCGACCACGGTCCAGCCGTCCCCGTCATCCAGCGCGTAGACGTTGACGTGGTCCAGCTTCATCGGCAGCGGCAGGCGCATCCACAGCACGCCCTCGGCCAGTTCGATGGCCTCACCCGGGGCGGGCGGCGTTTCCCAGGGATAGCGGATTGCGCGCACCGTTCCGTCCATCACGCCACCAGGTCCTCTGTCTTCAGGTTCGCTAGCGCGCCGACCTCGGCCCGGGCCTCGGCCAACAACCCGGCATGTTCAGGCAGCAGTCGCTGGATGTAAAAGCCTGCCAGCCGGGCATCGGCGCTGTCCGGCGCAGCCAGGGCCGCGCGCAGATGATAATGCGCCCCCAGCACGCGGGCAAACCCCATCAGGTAGGGCACGGCGCCGCCGAAACGGTCGCCCATGTCGCGCGCCACCAGCGCCTCGGTGGTCTCGCGCAGCGATTCAGCGGCCTGCCAGACCGGCTCTGCCAGCTCCGGCATCTGGCCGCGCGCCGCCTCGGCGCCGCTCTCGATCTCGTCCAGCAGGGCAAAGATCGCCTCGCCCCCGTCCATCATCTTGCGCCCGACAAGGTCCATCGCCTGGATGCCGTTGGTGCCCTCGTAGATCGCCGTCACCCGCACGTCGCGCAGGTACTGAGCGGCGCCGGTTTCCTCGACATAGCCCATTCCGCCATGCACCTGCACGCCAAGGTTGGCCACCTTGATGCCGGTTTCCGTGCCAAAGGCCTTGGTGATCGGCGTCAGCAGGGCGGCACGCGCCTTCCACTCGGCATCGCCGGTGGCGTTGCCCATGTCGATCGCCACCGCCAGCGACAGGGCAATGGCCCGCGCGGCAAAGGTTTCGGCCTTCATGGTGGCCAGCATCCGGCGCACGTCCGCATGGCCGATGATCGTCCCCTCGGGGCTGCGCCCCTGCTTGCGCTCCTGCGCATAGCCCAGCGCGTGTTGCAGCGCGCCCTCGGCGACGCTGACCCCCTGCACACCAACGCCCAGACGCGCGTTGTTCATCATGGTGAACATGGCACGCATCCCGTCATGCGGCTCCCCTACCAGCCAGCCGCGGGCGCCGTCGTACTGCATCACGCAGGTCGGCGAACCGTGCAGGCCCATCTTGTGTTCCAGGCTCACCACATGCAGGTCATTGGCCACGCCCGGGTTACCGTTTTCATCCGGGATCCGCTTGGGCACCAGGAACAGGCTGATCCCCTTGGTCCCCGGCACGCCATCCGGCAGACGCGCCAGCACCAGGTGGCAGACGTTTTCGGAAAAGTCGTTGTCTCCCCAGGAGATATAGATTTTCTGCCCGGTCACCGCGTAGGTCCCGTCGCCGTTGGGCACGGCCTTCGACGATAATGCCCCCACGTCCGACCCGGCCTGCGGCTCGGTCAGGTTCATGGTCCCCGCCCATTCCCCCGAGATCAGCTTGGGCAGGTACAAGTCCTTCAGCTCGTCGCTGGCATGATGTTCCAGCGCGTCGATCTGGCCTTGGCTCATCAGCGGGTTCAGCTGCAGCGCAAGGCAGGCGGCGCCCATCATATCGTTGACACAGGTGGTCACGGTCAGCGGCAGCCCCATGCCGCCATAGGCCTCCGGCGCCGATGTGGCGATCCAGCCGCCCTCGGCCAGCGCCTTGAACCCCTCGGCAAAGCCTTTCGAGGTCCGCACAACGCCGTTCTCCAGCCGCGCGGGATCAAGATCGCCATTGCGCTGCAGCGGCGCTAGTACTTCCTCACACAGCTTTCCGGCCTCGCCCAGAACGGCGGCCACGGTTTCATGGTTCGCTTCGGCAAAACGGTCAGTCGCGGCAACGGCGTCATAGCCGACAACGTCGCGCAAAAGCCGCATGTAGGCATCGATCGGCGCACGATATGGCATGGGTGTCTCCTCCGGCTTGGCAAGGACGCGCCGCTCTTGTAGCACGCGCGCAGCGCGGGTGTGAGGGTACTTCCCGCCGCCCGCGCTTCAACCGGAACGCCGCGTCATAAGGGGTCGCCGCGATGCCTGCCCTACGTCTCAGCGCCAGCACCCAGGACCTGACCCGCGCCGCGCGCATCCTGGCAGAGGGCGGTCTTGTCGCCTTTCCCACCGAAACGGTCTACGGGCTGGGCGCCGATGCGCGGCAGGATCACGCCGTGGCCCGTATCTACAAGGCCAAAGAGCGCCCCGAGTTCAATCCGCTGATCGTGCATGTGGCCGACCTCGACGCCGCGAAAGACCTGGTGATCTGGTCCGAGGCCGCCCAGGCCCTGGCCGATGCCTTCTGGCCCGGCCCGCTGACACTGGTGCTGCCGCTGCGCGAGGGCGCGCATGTGTCGCGGCTGGTGACAGCCGGTCTCGACAGCCTGGCGGTTCGGATACCCGCCGCCCCGGTGGCGCAGAACCTTCTGCGCGCCTTCGGCGGGCCGGTCGCCGCACCATCGGCGAATCGCTCCGGTCAGATCAGCCCGACCCGCGCCGCCCACGTGCTCGAGGGGCTTGGCGACCGGATCGAGGCGGTGGTCGATGGCGGCCCCTGCGCCGTGGGGCTGGAATCGACGATCCTCGGCCTGACCGGCACGCCGCCCACGCTGCTGCGTCCCGGCGGCATCACCGAGGAAGCGCTGAACGAGGTCCTCGACACCCGCATCGCGCTTCGCCGCGAAACCGACGGCATCACCGCCCCGGGCCAGACCCGGTCGCATTACGCGCCGCGCGCACGGGTCCGCCTCAACGCGGTGGACTTCGAACCGGGCGAGGCCCGGCTGGGCTTCGGCACCGTGCCCTGCGACCTCAATCTCTCGCCCGGCGAGGATCTGACAGAGGCCGCCGCCAACCTGTTCGAATACCTGCATCGGCTCGATGCCACCGGCGCCGCGACAATCGCCATCTCCCCGATCCCGCACCTGGGCCTGGGCATCGCGATCAACGACCGGCTCAGCCGCGCCGCCGCCGAACGCTGACCCTTCCGAAGAGCCTGTTTCCCGGAGCCGCCTCTCGCTGATGCCGATCAGAGGCACAGGACCGGGGCCTGCAAGGGGGCGCAGCCCCGCGCCTTGCGCGGCTTGCCCTTGCGGGGCACGGGCTTGTGCCTCAGGCATCAATCAGAGAGAGGTGGATACGGGACACAGGCACGGGCCTGTTTGCTGGTGAGCCCTTGAAGCCGGCGCAACCTGCCACAAGGCCTCACGTTCCGGCATGGGCCAGCCGAGGGGTGGCGGGCGGGCGATGGGCGCAGCCCGAGTCCCGTCCGGCCCCCTCCCGATTCCTCAGGCCCGGCCGCCCGCGGAACTCAGCGCCAGGGCGGCCACGCCCAGCGTCTTCAGGGCGGCTTCCCACTTGTCCATGTCGGCCATCTCGAAGATCAGCTCGGGCGAGGCGTCACAGACCAGCCAGCCGTTCTCGGCAATCTCGCCTTCCAGCTGGCCCGCCGCCCAGCCGGCGTAGCCCAGCATCATCATCCATTTCTCCGGCCCCTCACCTCGGGCAAGGTCCTCGAGGATGTCCAGGGTCGCTGTCATGTGGATGTCGTCGCGCACCTCCAGCGTCGTCACGACCGAATGGTAATCCGGCGTGTGCAGCACGAATCCGCGCCCCATCTCGACCGGTCCGCCAAAATGCACCGACCGTTCGGACAGGTCCGACACCTGGTCGATGTCCAGCTGCGACAGCAGGGTCGGCATGTCCACGTCATTGCTGGGCTTGTTCACGATCAGCCCCATCGCGCCCTCGTCGGAATGGTCGCAGATGAAGACGACGCTGTGCTCGAACCGAGGATCCCCCATGCCCGGCATGGCGATCAGCAGATGCCCGGTCAGGTTGGTCTGTGGGGTTCCGGTCTCGGCTGCCATATGGCTCCCTTTCGCATTGCACGGGTTTACCATGACCGCCCGTGCGAGGACTGGCAAGACCGTCACATCTTCGTCAACTGATAGGCAGGGTCGCCGGAACGTGACTTTTCATTTCAGTCCGGAAGGGCCAAATCCAAGGACATGAAAAAGATCCTTGTGACGCTCCTGCTGATGCTGCTGCCCGGCCTTGCCGCCGCGCAATCCTATGACGACGTGGTCGAGGCGCAGATCCTGCCCGGGTGGCGCCTGCCCAATGGCGACCACATGGCCGCGCTGCACCTGAAGCTGGCCCCGGGATGGAAAACCTACTGGCGCTCACCCGGCGATGCGGGCATCCCGCCCCAGTTCGACTGGAGCGGCGCGCGCAACATGTCGGCCATCGGCGTCTACTGGCCCGCGCCGCACGTCTTCTGGCAGGAAAACATGCGGTCCGTCGGCTACAAGGGCGACGTGATCCTACCGCTCAGGATCCGCCCCAGCCAGCCCGGCAAGGATGCGCGCCTGGGCGGGGTGATCGACATCGGCATCTGCAAGGACGTCTGCCTGCCGCACCGCCTGCGCGTGTCCGCCAGCCTGCCCGCCGGTCAGACGAAACCCGACGCAAGGATCGCGGCCGCGATGGCCGACGTGCCCTTCGGGGCCGAGGACGCGGGCGTGACCGGCGTCTCCTGCCGCATCACGCCACAAGCCAAGGGCATGGGCCTGACCGTGTCGATTGCCATGCCGCGCGGCACCGGACGCGAGGAAACGGTGATCGAGACGTCGGACCCGAACCTCTGGGTCGCCGATCCCAGCACGTCGTGGCAGGGTGGGCGGCTGGTGGCGCAGACCCGCGTGACACATATGTCCGGCGGCGTCTTCGCGCTCGACCGTTCGGGCCTGCGGATCACCATCCTGGGCGGCACCATCCCGGTGGAACTGACCGGCTGCAGCGGCTGACCCGCAGGCCGGGAAAGCGGCGCAGGCCGGCGGTCAGGCGTCCGCCTTTGCCCGCGCTCCGCGTCGCCAGAGCATCACGATCCCGCCGCCCATGTAGATCGCCAGCGGCACCGCCACAGCCCCCAGCAGGAACAGCCCCAGCGCCGCGACCTCCGGCGACACACCGCCCAAGGCGGGCAGCCCCGGCATCAGCATACCCGTGACCCCGGTATATCCCAGCGTCGCCGCGAGCCATCCCAGTATTGCGATCAGCGCCGTGACCAGTACACCGCGCAGCCCCGCGCCCCGGAACTGCAACCCTTTCTTGAGCGCCGCGAACTGCTGTCCCATGTCGTGCTGGATCGCCACCAGCGCGGGCACGATCAGCAGCACCAGCACCACGCCGAATCCCAGCCCGTAGACCAATGTGATCACCGTGGGCTTGAGGAACTGTGCCTGCGACGAGGTTTCATACAGCAGCGGCGCAAGCCCCAGCACCGTTGTTGCCGTGGTCAAAAAGACCGCCCGCAATCGGTCCGAGGCCCCGTCGATGATCGAGGGGATCAGCCCGCGATCCTTGGCGTATTCGTCGATCTGCGTCACCAGAACGATGGAATCGTTGATGATGATCCCCGTCATCCCCAACAGCCCCACCACCGTGAACATGCTCAGCGGCACATCCCACAAGGCGTGGCCATAGATCGCTCCCACCAGCCCGAAGGGCACGATCGCCATGACCACGAAGGGCCGCGTCCAGCTGGCAAAGACCCAGGCCAGGACAAGGTAGATCCCCAACAGGACCATGATCAGCCCGTTGCGCGCATCGGTGAGAAAATCGCTTTCCTGCTCGGCCAGCCCGGCCAGGCGATAGTCCACCTGCCGCGTCTCGGCGATCTGCGGCAGGATCTCCTCGCGCAGCGCCTTGACGACCTCCTCGGCCCGCGCCGCATCATCCTCGGAGATGTCGCCGGTGACAGAGACCACGCGCAGCCCGTTTTCGCGGCGGATGGTGGAAAAGCCGGTGCGCCGTTCGACCCGCACGATATCGGCCAGCGGGACATAGGCACCGCCGGGCGTGCGCAGTTGCATCCGCTCCATGAAATCGGCGGTCAGTTCGCCCTCGGGCAGTTCCACGCGGATCTCGGCAGAGCGCGGCCCGTCGGGATAGGTCGCCGCCTCGATCCCGCCCAGCCGGTTGCGCAGCACGCGCCCCAGCCCGTCGATGTCAAAGCCCAGCGCCAGCCCCTGTGGCGTCAGCTCCAGGATCAATTCGTCCTTGTCGTAGGACAGGTTGTCCTCGACCGCCGAGACCTCGGGGAACCGCAGAACCGCCTCCTTGAGATCCTCTGCGGCGGATTTCAGCACCTCGGAGCTGGCGCCATAGAACTGCACGTCCAGGGAATCGCCCCCCGGCCCGCCACGCCAGCCGCGAAAGGAAATCGTCTCGGCCAGCGGGTGGCGTTCGACACGCTCCTGCAGCTCGCCCACGAAGGCGAACGAGGAATAGGGCCGCAGGTCGGCCTCGATCAGTTCGATGGATATGGCGCCCAGTTGCTCGGGGTCCTTGGTATCCGCACCGGGCAGCGACCGGCCCGCGTTGCCGCCGATCTCGGCCAGGACATAGTCCAGCGGGTTGCGGCCATAGCGGTCCTCGTATTCGCGGCCCAGCTCATCGGCGGCCTTCTGGAACAGGCGCATCTGTTCGATCGTGTCCGCCCGCGTGGCGGTAGGTGACATGGCAAAGTTGCCGGTGACGGACCCCTGTTCCGGCGAGTTGAAGAACCGCCAGGTGACATCGCCCCGGATCAAGGCGGTCACCTGCGTCGCCAGCGCCACGACCAGAAGCGCAAAGACCACATAGCGCCCGGCCACGATCCCGCGCATGAAGGGGCGGAACAGGCGCTCGCGGATCCAGCGGAAGCCGCGGTTGACCAGGATCGAAGCCATGTCGATCCCGCCGTCGGACAGCATCCGCAGCACCGGCGCGCGTTCGTCCCGGGGCATGACCACAAGGCGCAGCGCAATGGCCGCCGCCACGAGCAGCGCCAGTCCCCCGGCCAGCACCGGCAATTGCCCCCAGATCTCCCCCCGCAGGTCCACGGCGGCGCCTTGCGCCGTCGTGATCGCCCCCGGCACGGCGCCGGCCAGCCCCCAGAGCGCCGCAACAACACCCGGCAACGCCAGCACCGCGAGTGTCAGCAACGCCACCGCCAGGACGGCGACCAGAGTCACCCCGACAACGCCCAGCCCCACGCGCCACCACCGCGTGCCGCGCTGCACGCGCGGCTTCAGCGCATGGGCCATGTGATTGGGCAGGATCAAGAAACATTCCACCAGCGAGGCGATCAGTACCACGATCACGGTGAAGGGAATGTCCGAGATCATGTCGCCGAACCGCCCGCCGATGGCGGTCAGGCCGAAGAAGGCGATGACGGTGGTGATCGTCGCCGAAAACACCGGCAGCGCCATGCGCCGCGCCGCGTTCTCGGCAGCATCGAACGGCCCCTGCCCCCGGCGCGCCAGATGGTCGGCATGTTCACCCACGACGATGGCGTCGTCCACCACGATGCCCAGCGTGATGATCAGCGCGAACAGAGAGATCATGTTGATCGTCAGCCCCGCCACGTACATCAGCGCGATGGCAGACAAGAGCGCCGTGGGGATGCCCGCCGCCACCCAGAAGGCCGTGCGCGTGTTCAGGAACAGGAACAGCAACATGACCACCAGCACCAGTCCCGTCACCGCGTTGTCGATCAGGATGTTCAGCCGCCCGGTGATGTATTCCGACCGGGTACGGATTAGGTCGATCTTGACACCTTCGGGCAACACGGCGGTCAGCTCGGCGGCGACCTCTTCGACCGTGGCCTGGATGCCGATGGCATCGCCCTCGGCAGAGCGGTCCACCCGGATCGAGATCGCCCGGTTCTCGCCCACGAAATAGCTGCGTTCGCGGTCGATGCCCTCGACCCGGATCAGCGCCACGTCGCCCACCGTCAGGCTGGAGCCGTCCGGGTTAGACCGCAGCACGATATCCGCTATGGCATCGGAAGAGCGTTTCTCGATCCCCGTACGCACCCGCGCGCCAGCCCCCGCCACGTCGCCCGCAGGGTCTGCCTGCACCTCGGCGGCAATGGCGTCGGCGATCTCGCGCATGGTCACGTCGTGGGCGATGAGATTCTGCACCGGCACCTCGATCACCGTCTGGGGTGCCGCGAGGCCCCGGATCGTGGTCTGTGTCACGCCCTCCGCAAAGAGCCGCACCACCAGTTCGTCGGCAAACCGCGCCAGCTGATCGACGCCCACCGGCCCGGTGATCACAAGGTCCGTCACCCGGTCGCGCCAGCCGCCGCGCCGCACGCTGGGCTCATCCGCGTCCTCGGGCAGCGTCGTGATCGCGTCGACCGCCTGTTGCACGTCATCGGCGGCGCGCGCGATGTCCCAGCCGGGCTCAAACTCCAGCTCGATGGCGGCCCGCCCCTCTCGGGACACGGCGCTGGAGGCGATTACCCCCTCGACCGCCAGCAGCGCCGGTTCAAGCACCTGCACGATGGCCGCGTCCACATCTTCGGCCCCCGCCCCGTCCCAGCGGACCGAGACGTCGATCTCGTCGATGATGATATCGGGAAAGAACTGCGCCCGCATGTTGGGCACCGCGAGGATACCGGCCGCCAGCATGATCACCAGCAGCAGGTTGGCCACCGTGGGGTGGCGTACGAAATAGCCGAAGATCCCGCCAGCGGCAGAGGGAAGCGCCCGTGCCATGCCTCAGCCCCCCATCCGGGATTCGATGCGCTCGACAATCTCGGCGGGCACTTCCTTTTGCGCCAGTTGTGCCAGGATGCGGGTCCTCACCGCCTCGGGCATCTGCGTGTTGGCCTCTATGAAGGCGACCAGCCGGGCGCGCCGGTCTTCGCTGAGTTCCAGCATGGCCTCGGGTTTCGGCGCAGCGCCGGTGCGCAGCGGCTTGACCTTGATGCCCTCGCCCAAGAGCGGCGTGCGTTCGGTCACGACCTCGCGCCCCTGAAGGCCCCGCCCGCGGATCAGCACGTCATCGCCCTGGCGCCGCATCACCTCGACCACCACCGTCTCAAGCCTGTCTTCGGCCCCAACGACCAGGACCTCGCCACCGGCGTTCACCGCCGTGGCGGGCAGACGGGCCACCCGCTCCAGCGGCGGCTCCTCGATCCGAACGGTGACGAAATCCCCCGGCTTGAAGCCGCGCGGCGCGTCCAGCACCGCGAACAGCCGCCGCCCGGTCTGGCCCTCGCCCACGGCGGCGCTGTCCCGGGTGATCCGGCCCGCGGCGGTGATATTGGTGCCGAAGACATCCAGCGCCACGCTCACCGGCGCCTGCCGCAGCCGTCCGTCCCCGTCCAGCAGCCGCGCGTATTGCTGGGTCGAGACACGGAACGACACCTCCAGCGCCTGCAGGTCCACCAGCTGCGCCAGCTGTTCATTGGCAGAGACCAGCCGACCGGACACCACCGTAACATCCGACAGCGTGCCCGCGAACGCGGCCCGGATCTGGGTGTCGTCCAGCCGTCTCTCGGCCTCGTCCCGCGCGATTTCCGACCGGCGCAACTGGGTCGCGGCCTGGTCGATACGAGCCTCGGCGGTGGCCACCGCTTGGCGCCGGGTCAGCACCGACTGCCGCTCGCTGGCCAGCGCCAGTTCCGCGCTTTCCACCGCCGCCGCCGTGCCGACGTTGCGATCCAGCAGGTCACGCTGGCGCCGCAGCGCGGTTTCGCGCAGCACCACCTGCTCTTCGGCAGCAACCAGCTCATCTTTTGCGATGACCAGGGCACGTTCGGCCTCGCGCACCTCGGCCCGCGCATCCAGCAGGTCGTTTTCGGCCCGGTCCAGCGCGGCCTCGGCATCCGCCGGGTCGATCCGCGCCAACAGCTGCCCGGCCTCGACCTGCCCACCCTCGACAAATTCCGGGTCCAGTTCCACCACCGCGCCAGAGGCCGCCGCGCGCAGCTCCAGCGTCCGGCGGCTCTGCACCTCACCGAAAGAGGTCAGCACCGGCGTGACCGTTTCGAACGCCACCGGCACCACGTTGACCGCAAAGACCCGCTCGCGCGCCTGGGGCACACGGGCCTCTTCGGCCATACGCGCCTCGACGGCATCGCGCACCATGATCCCGGCAAACCCCAGCAACCCCAGGGTCAGCGACAACAGGAACAGCCCCGTCAGGCTCTTTCGCAAAAAGCGCATCTTTCAAACTCCGCGGTGCACCCTTCTGAAATAGAAGCGCGGGGATGCATTCAAACCCCGGGGAGTTATACGCAGCTCGCGATCACTTCCGTCGCTGATGTTCGTCCAGGCGCGGAAAAATCTCGACAAAGTTGCAGGGGCGGTGCCGATAATCCAGCTGCAGCCCCAGGATCTCGTCCCAGGCGTCCTTGCAGGCCCCCGTGCTGCCCGGCAGCGCAAACAGGTAGGTGCCCCCGGCAACGCCGCCCGTGGCGCGGCTCTGCACCGCGGAAGTCCCTATTTTCTTGAAGGAAACCATCGTGAAGACCGTCCCGAAGGCATCGATCTCCTTTTCGTAGACATCCCTGTGCGCCTCGACCGTCACGTCGCGCCCGGTCAGCCCCGTCCCCCCGGTCGAGATCACCACGTCGACCTCCGGGTCGGCGATCCAGCCGCGCAGCTTGTCCGCGATCAGCGCGCGCTCGTCCTTCACGATCGCGCGATCGGCCAGGACATGGCCCGCGTCGGTCAACCGCTGCACCAGCGTGTCGCCGGATCTGTCATCCTCCAGCCCGCGCGTGTCCGACACGGTCAGGATGGCGATTCGGACCGGGATGAACTCCTTGGATTCGTCGATACGGCTCATGATGTCCTCACAGGTTGAACCAGTTTGGCCCAGGCCCGAGGTTCACCACGCGGCTGTCCCCGATCCGGCCTTCCTGGCCCCAGCAATCATGCACATGGCCACAAACCGCAAGCGCGGGTTGCAGCCGGGCGATGGCGTCGCGGATCGCGGTCGAACCGACCGACGCACCGCGCGAGGTGACATCCGCAATTCCCTTGGGCGGCGAATGGGTGATCAACAGGTCGGCGCCGGTGCAGCGGTCCAGCATCTCCGCCGCCTGGTTCTCAGTCAGGTCGAAGGACCAGTCGCCAAAGGGCGTCACCGGAATGCCGCCGCCAAGGCCGAAAAGCCGCAGGCCCTCCACCTCGACCCCGTCGCCATGCAGCACGGTTGTCCCCGACAAGGCGGCGGCGCGCAGCTCCTCGGCCGTCTCGCTGTTGCCCGGCACCACCACCATCGGCGCCGGCACGCCCTCCAGCAGCGACATGGCCTCGTCCAGGCCTTCGCGCACATGGCAAAAATCTCCGGCGCCGATCACCAGGTCGGCCTCGCCGCTCGCCTCCACCAAGGCCCGCGCATGGCGGCGCGACAGGTGCAGGTCGGAAAAGGCCAGCACCCGCATCAGACCGCCAGACGCACCGCCAGCCCGCCAAAGAGCGTGGCACAGGTGTAACGCAATGCGCGTTCCGTGCGCGTCCCGCCCTCCAGCCGCCGCCGCAGACGCCCCGCGAACTGGCCGACAAGCCCGTTCACCGTGACGCCGCCAATCGACATCAGCAGGCCATAGACCAGGAACTGCGGAAGGACCGCCTTCGCCGGGTCGATGAACTGCGGCACGAAGGCCAGCACGAAGAGAATGTATTTCGGATTGGTGATATTGACGACAAAGCCCTGCCGAAAGGCCTGCGCGGGCGCCAGGGGCGGAGCATCACTGCCCGCGATGGGCGTGCGCAACGTCTTCCAGGCGATCCAGGCCAGGTAGGCCGCCCCCGCCCAGCGGATCACGTCAAAGGCCCCTGGCAAGGCGGCGACCAGCGCCCCCAGCCCCAGCCCCGCCAACAGCACATGCACCATGCCGCCCAGCGCCACGCCGCTGGAGGCCGCCCAGCCACAGCGCGCGCCCCCGCGCAGCCCCTGCGCCAGGCAGAACATCATGTCCGGCCCCGGCGTCACGTTCAGCGCCAGCCCGGCGGGAATGAAAGCCAGCAACAGAATCGGGTCGACGATCATTCCAGTGCCCTCAGTTTTGCCTTCAGCGACAGCATGTCCGCCCAGGCCTCGCGTTTCGCCTGCGGATTGCGCAGCAGGTAGGCGGGATGCAGCATCGGCAGCGCCGGGCGCTCCGCCGCCTCGACCCATGTCCCGCGCAGCCGCGTGATCCCCCGCCTGCCCAGCAGAGCCTGGCAGGATGTATTGCCCATGATCACCAGCAGATCGGGATCGGCCAGGGCAATGTGCCGGTGCAGGAAGGGCAGCAACATGGCAATCTCGTCAGGCTTCGGGTCACGGTTCTGCGGTGGCCGCCAGGGCAGGACATTGGTGATATAGACCGATTCGGCGCGGCTCAGCCCCACCGCCGCCAGCATCCGGTCCAGCAATTGTCCGGCCCGCCCGACAAAGGGTTTGCCCTGCAGGTCCTCGTCCCGCCCCGGCGCCTCGCCCACCAGCATCACCCGCGCCCCCGCCACGCCATCGGCAAAGACCAGGTTGCGCGCGCCGCGCTTGAGCGAGCAATGTTCATAGCTCGCCAGCGCATCCCGCAGCGCCCCCAGGTCCGCCGCGCCAGAGGCCAGCTTGCCCGCCTCCGCCACCGGATCGACCTCGGGCGCCTTGACCGGTGCCGCGCCGCGCCCGCCCCCGGGCGCCGCCGCCCGCGCCGCGTGCTGCGCCTTCAGCGCCTCCTGCTCGGCCTCATGGGCGGCAAAACGGTCGACGGGCGCGTCGAGCATCGCCTCGTCCACCCCCATCTCCAGCTGCCATTCCAGAAGCGCCTTCGCGGCGTACCAGTCCATGTTCTCCATGTCCGTCACCCTAGCCCCCGCCGGGGGCAAAGAAAATCGCCCCTGTTTCTTCTTGGCGAAAATACCCCCACGCAACATCGCCACGCGGCGCGCCCTCGGGCCTGCCGGGGGCCTTGCCCCGCAAGGGCACCCTACATAAAAGGTCCAGAACGCCACCGAGGGACCCGAATGCGCTTCGACCACCGCCATCTGCTGGGGATCGAGCCCCTGCGCCCGGACGAGATCACCACGATCCTCGACCTCTCCGATCAATATGTCGATTTCAACCGCCGCCGCGACAAGCACGCCAATGCGCTGGCCGGGCTGACCCAGATCAACATGTTCTTCGAGAATTCCACCCGCACCCAGGCCAGTTTCGAACTGGCGGGCAAACGGCTGGGCGCGGACGTGATGAACATGGCGATGCAGGCCAGCAGCATCAAGAAGGGCGAAACCCTGATCGACACCGCCATGACTCTGAACGCCATGCACCCCGATCTGCTGGTGGTGCGCCACCCGCATTCCGGCGCGGTCGATCTCCTGGCGCAAAAGGTCAACTGCGCGGTGCTGAACGCCGGGGACGGGCGGCACGAACATCCCACCCAGGCACTGCTGGACGCGCTGACCATCCGCCGGGCAAAGGGGCGGCTGCACCGGCTCTCCATCGCCATCTGCGGCGACATCGCCCATTCCCGCGTGGCGCGGTCCAACCTGCTGCTGCTGCACAAGATGGAAAACCGCATCCGCCTGATCGGCCCGCCGACCCTGATGCCCTCGGGCATCGACGCCTTTGGCGTCGAGGTCTTCGACGACATGCGCGAGGGGCTGAAGGACGTGGACGTGGTCATGATGCTGCGCCTTCAAAAGGAACGCATGGACGGCGGCTTCATCCCCTCGGAACGCGAGTACTACCACCGCTACGGGCTGGATGCCGAAAAGCTGAGCCACGCCAGGGAAGACGCCATCGTCATGCACCCCGGCCCGATGAACCGCGGGGTCGAGATCGACGGCACCCTGGCCGATGACATCAACCGCAGCGTGATCCAGGACCAGGTGGAAATGGGTGTCGCCGTACGCATGGCGGCGATGGACCTATTGGCCCGCAACCTGCGCGCCCGCCCGACCGAGGTGATGACATGACCAGGGTGCAGGTCAACGGGTCTGACCGCACAACGCTTTACCTCACCCATCTCGACCTGCCCCCCGAGGCGGTCGAGCGTTTCACCCAGATGGCGGGTACGGGTGAATGGCCGCTGAAATACGCGCTTGGCGCAACGCGCCTGCGCGAAAGCTTTGTCGACGTGATTTCGATCCGCGACCTGGGCGAAATGACGCTCTCGCAGTATCTCTCGGCGGCCTACGACGTGCCTGCCCGCGCGCTGGAAAAGGACCGCGCACGCATCGACGCACTCAAGGGGCATGCGGTGGTGCTGCCGCCGCAGGCCTTTGACGGCACCTCGCAGGAGCTGACCATCGCGCCGCCGCTGACCCTCGTTGGCAGCTACGGCGAGGCGCGCCCCACCGCAGGCGGCGCCAACCCGGTATCCAGGGCGGCCCGGGGCCAGGGTGGCGCACAGCCCGCCGCGCGACGTAGCAGCGGCAACTCGCCCCTTCTGAAACTCATCCTCGCCGCCGTCGCGCTGATCCTGGCGCTGGTGCTCTGGCTGGCGCTGGTATGAGATGGGAGGCGTGAGATGAACGTGCAGGACCAGGCCCCACAAAGCGGGTGGGAGGGGCTGCTCGACCCGGGCGAGACGATCCTCTGGCAGGGCCGTCCCGGTGCCCGCATCCGGCTGGGCATCGGCGATATCCTCCTCATGGTCTTCGGCACGTTTTTTGCCGGTTTCGCGCTGGTCTGGATGGCGCTGGTCTCCGGCGTGGGCGGGCTGTTCTGGGTCTTCGGCATGATCCATTTCATGGTCGGCCTCGGGATCATCTGCTGGCCGCTTCTGGGCCGCCCCTACCTGCGCCGTCACACCTGGTACACGCTGACAGACACCCGCGCCTTCATCGCCACCGAACTGCCGTTGAAGGGAAAGCAGCTGAAAAGCTACGCGATCACCCCGGACAACCAGCTGACGCTGGAGGATGGCACCCCGGGCTCGGTGATTTTTGCCTCGGAATGGCGGCGCGGCAAAAAGGGCAGCTACGAGACCCGCATCGGCTTTCATGACATCGACGAGGCGCGCAAGGTCTACGGGTTGATGCGCGGCATCCAGCGGGGCCGGACATGACCTTCACTCCCGACCGCGCCACCTATATCCGCACCCATTGGATCATGGCCGCCATTGCAATGGCGCTTGGCATGGCGATCCTCTGGGCGCTCGGCAACGCGCATGTCTGGACCGGCGCCATCGGCGGGCTGGCCGCCGTCGCCCTGCGCGGCTGGTACCTGATGGACGAGGAACTGGGCCACGCCTGGCGGCTGGAGGATGGCGTACTTGCAGGCCCCGGCGAGCGCCGCGTGCCCCTGGACCAGGTCGAGAAGATCCGCGCCATCGGTGCCGCCGTCCAGATCGTCACGAAAACCGGCGACAAGCACCTGATCAAGTTCCAGGCCGATCCGCAGGCAACCATCGCCCGGATCGAGGCCGCCCGCCCGAGAGGCCAAGAATGACCCAGACCCTGATCCACAACGCCCGCCTGATCGACCCCGAAGCCGGGGAGATTACCCCCGGCGCGCTCCTGATCGAAAGCGGAAAGATTACCGAAATCTTAACGCAAGACACTGATTTTGAAGGCATGTTTCGCGCGCGAAACATCCAGCCGGATCGGGTCGACGCGGGCAATGCCTTCCTGGCGCCCGGCATCGTCGACATCGGGGTGAAGGTCTGCGAACCCGGCGAGCGGCACAAGGAAAGCTATGGCAGCGCCGGTCAGGCGGCGGCGGCGGGCGGGGTGACCACGATGGTCACGCGCCCCGACACGCAGCCCTGCATCGACACGCCGGAAACGCTGGAATTCATCCGCCGCCGCGCGATCGAGGAAACGCCGGTCAACGTCCTGCCGATGGCGGCGCTGACCAAGGGCCGGCAGGGCCGCGAGATGACGGAGTTCGGCTTCCTGCTGGATGCCGGGGCCGTGGCCTTTACCGATTGCAACAACGTGGTCCGCGACACCAAGGTGCTCAGCCGGGCGATGACCTATGCCCGCTCGCTGAATGCGCTGGTCGTCGGCCACCCGCAGGATCCGGGCCTGTCGCAGGGTGCCGCCGCGACAAGCGGAAAATTCGCAAGCCTGCGGGGGCTGCCCTCGGTCTCTCCGATGGCGGAGCGCATGGGGCTGGACCGTGACATCGCCCTGGTCGAGATGACGGGCGTGCGCTACCACGCGGACAAGATCACCACCACCCGCGCCCTGCCCGCACTGGAACGCGCCAAGGCCAACGGCTTTGACGTCACAGCCGGGGTGTCCATCCATCACCTGACCCTGAACGAGATGGACGTGGCCGACTATCGCACCTTCTTCAAGGTCACGCCGCCGCTGCGCTCCGAGGAAGACAGGCAGGCGGTGGTCGAGGCGGTGCGCACCGGGCTGATCGACATCATCGGCAGCTATCACAGCCCGCAGGACGAAGAGAGCAAGCGCCTGCCCTTCGAAGAGGCCGCCAGCGGCGCCGTGGGGCTGGAAACCATGCTGCCGGTGCTCTTGCGGCTTTACCACGGTGGCGAACTGGATCTGCCGACGCTGTTCCGCGCCCTGTCGCTGAACCCTGCGAAACGGCTGGGGCTGGATTGCGGACGGATCGCAGCGGGGGCGCCCGCCGACCTGGTCATGTTCGACGCGGACAAGCCCATCGTGCTGGACCGGTTCAAGCTGCGCTCGAAATCCAAGAACACGCCCTTTGACGGCGCCCGCCTGCAAGGCCGGGTCTTGGGCACATGGGTCGGCGGCACGCGGGTGTTCGAGGCATGAGCGGCCTGGTGATCCTCTGGGCCGCGCTTGGCTACCTGCTGGGGTCGATCCCCTTTGGCGTGCTGATCACCCGGGCGATGAACCTGGGCGACCTGCGCCAGATCGGGTCGGGCAACATCGGCGCGACCAACGTGCTGCGCACCGGCAACAAGGGGGCGGCGCTGGCGACCCTGCTGCTGGACGGCGGCAAGGGGGCGGCGGCGGTGCTGATTGCCCGCGCCTTCGAGGCGGACAGCATCGCTGTGCAGGCGGCGGGTGTCGCGGCCTTTTTCGGCCATTGCTTTCCGGTCTGGCTGCGCTTCAAGGGCGGCAAGGGGGTGGCGACCTTCCTTGGCCTGATGCTGGCACTGGCCTGGCCGATCGGCCTGTTGTGCTGCGCCACATGGGCGGCGGCGGCCTACCTGTCGCGCATTTCCTCGGTGGGGGCGCTGGCCGCCTCGGCGGGGGCGCCGGTCTGGATGCTCGTCACCGGACGCGCGGACCTGCTGGTCAGCGGGGTCCTGCTGGCGGCGCTGGTCTGGTGGCGGCACTCGGCCAACCTCGCCCGGCTGCGCGCCGGGACGGAACCGAAGATCGGCCAGAAATAGGCGTTCAGGGCAGGACCTCGATCCGCGCATCCACCAGCCCGGGTTCCGCGCCACGGTCCAGGCGGAAGCCCGCGAAACGATAGCCCCAGACCGGCTCGACCTGCGTCAGCCAGCCGATCAGCACGTCGAAGCTGACCGCCTCGAACCGCATTTCGATCCCGCCGCCCTGCCGCGCCGACAGCGTGGCGACATTGCCGGACAGGCCTGCCCCCTCAAGGCTGCGCTGCACCGCGGCCAGCCCGATCGGTTCTGCCGGTCCCGGCCCGGCGGCCGAGCGCAGCAACCGGGCATCCTCGGCCCGCGCCGCGACCCAGGCATTCAGCGCACGGGCCTCTTCCAGAGCCGCGACAGAGGCCGCGCGCCGTTCCGCCAGCGGCCAGAGCAGCCCGACCCCGGCGCCCAGCAGCAGCACCAGCGCCATGACCCCCAGCAACAGCCGTTCGCGCCCCGTCAGGCGCAAGAGATGTTCCACCATGCGCCCGGTCATCCGCCCTGCTCCGGTTCCCGGATCGTCAGGTCGGCGATAACGCCCCCCACTCCGCCCAGGCGCGCGTCGCGCACGGTGATCCGCAGCCCTTCGGCGGCGAGGCTGTCGACCAGCGCATCGACCGCCGCGAAATCGCCCATCTCCAGCACCAGTTGCAGCCCCTCCTCCGGCGCCCAGGCCACGGTGTCCAGACGCGCCCCCGCACCGGACAGGACCGGCGCCGCCCCGGCAAAGAGATCCAGCGGAGAACTGTCCCCGCTGCGAGCGCGCAGCGCGCGGCGCTGCTCGGCCAACGCACGGGCGATCTGCACCCGCATGTCGAGGATCGGCCCGGAGGTGACAAATTCGGCCCGCGTCAGCTCCATCGCGCGGGCGGTCAGTGCGGCGGTCTCCGCCTCGGTGGCACGGATCACGGCGATCTGCGCCGCAGCCCAGAGTCCGGCGGCCACGGCCCCGGTCAGGACCGGCCAGCGCCAGGCCGAGAGCTGTCGGCGCAGCCGCCCGCGTGCGGCCTGCGGATCAGCCCGCAGGTCCAGCCCGGTTTCCCCGCGCGAGAAGGCGCGCAGGTCCGCCCGCTTGTCCGGCGCCCCCGCAACCACGGGAATATCCCGCGCGGCAAGCCAGGCCTCGAACTCCGGCAAGGGCGGGCCATAGCGGTGGACACGCTCCGGAGCACCGTCCCGCGCGATGATCGCCTCGGCCTGCAGACAGAGCGCAGCCTCGGTGGTGGTCACGCCATCCGCCGGGCCAAAGCGCGCGCGCAGCCGGTCGGGTGTTCCCGCAACGGTCCAGCATGTATTGTCGACCGGCAGTGCCAGGTAGTCGGGCAGCACCGCGACACAGCCCTTGCCCACCTGTCCGCGCCAGCGCTCCAGCGCCGCGCGGTCCACCACCAGGACGCGGGTCCAGCCCTCGGCATTGCCGTCCAGCGCAAAGGGCCGCATCTGCAACGCGCCGGCCTCTGGCCCCAGCAGGTCCGCCAGTTGCCGCTGTGCCACCTGTTCGCGCGCAACACCGCGCAACCGGTCCGGCAGGTCCAGCGTGACCAGCGGCACCGCCTCGCCCGGCACAAGCGCGACGTACCGCCCGCGCGGAACGGGACCACCGACAGGCGCGGTGGCCAGGCCGGGGTCGTCCGGCGGTAAGGGAAACTCTGCCAAATCAGCCATCCGGCAAACGATAATCGACCCGCACCCCGACGGGAAGCGGCTGGCGGTACAAGACCGTGCGCCGCGACAGGCGCCGCCCCTCGAAGTCAACCGTGGCGCGGGCCATGAACCAGTCGCTGCCCACGGTCAGCCGCGTGTCGTCGACCTCGGCCGCCGTTGCGGGCGGAAGGGCCAGCAAAAGGTCCGAGACTGAACCGAATGGCCTGCGCTGACGCGCCGCCACCAACGCCCGCGCCTGCGCGCCGGTCAGCTGTGGCAGCCAGGCGGCCAGCACCTCGGGCGGGGCGGTGTTCACGTTCAGCCGCGTGTCGCTGGGCAGGGCCGCGATCAGCGGCGACAGGCGGGCGAATTGCCGGTCCGTCAGGCCGGGAATGGCCCGGAGCTGGGCGGGGTCCTTGATCGGGCCGCCCCTTGGCCGCATCGCGGCATAGGCCGCCGCATCGGCCGGGCCGCCGGGGGAGAGGAAATCCCGGATCGCGCGGCCCGTCTCCTGTGGCAGGCCAAGCCCGCCCAGCAGCCGTACAAATGCCTCATGCGCCTGCACGTCCTCTGGCACCGCCAGCCAGTTGACGTTGAACCGCCCCTGCAGGTCCGCGATCCCGCCGCTGACCCGCGCCCGATCCAGTTCGGCATCCCGGATCGGCTGGGCCCAGGCCTCTTGCGCGTGGTCGGCGGGGCCGGGATCACCCTGAAGCAGCGAAATCGCCAGCGTGTCGACCCCGTCCAGATAGGCCTCTGCCTGCGCGGCCCCCTGCCAGGCGCGCTGCCGTTCGACGCTGTGCCCGGCGCGCACCAGCAGCACCGTCGCTGCGGCCGCCAGCGCCCCCACCAGCACCA
Organism: Antarctobacter albus; assembly: GCF_900101505.1. GTDB lineage: Bacteria > Pseudomonadota > Alphaproteobacteria > Rhodobacterales > Rhodobacteraceae > Antarctobacter > Antarctobacter albus. Next base: position 91,793 of record NZ_FMZI01000010.1, on the reverse strand, counting down.
GCGCATTGACCAGGACCGATCCGCGCGTCGCACTCATGGCAGCGCCTCCAGCAGGCGGATCTCTCCAAGCCCGTCGAGGTTGAAGGTCAATTCGACTGCGCTTGGCAGGACATCGGAATAGAGATTGGCGACGCGGGCAAAGGTGCGATCCTCGTCCAGGGCATCCGGAGCGTCGGCTGCGGGACCGACCAGCCCGCCGCCTGCCCCCTCGACCCACCCCTGCCCCTCCCAGTAGCTGCGCAGGCGAACGCTCTCGACCCCGGTCAGGAACACCCGGTCGGGGCTGCGCTGCGCGGCACTGGCGGGGGCAGACACCGGCCAGGACGCGCGCGACAGTCCGCCGGTCGCCCGGTCATATCGCCATTCGACCCGCTGGAAAGGCGCGGTTGTGCCGTCCAGCGCCGAAACCGTCAGAGCCAGGACGCTCCCATTGAAGGTGAGCGCCGATTGCGGGGGGCCGTCCGGGGCGTGAAAGAGCATCGGCGCGGCGCGGTCCAGATCGCTGCGCAACAGGGCCAATGTGACCGCCAGCGCCCGGTCCCGGTCATCCCGTCCACCCAACGCGTCGCGGGTGCGGATGGTGCCGTTCAAGGTCTGCATGCCCATCACCGCGACCAGCGAGAACAGCGCCATCGCGACAACCAGTTCGATCAGCGTCAGCCCGCGCGTGCCCTTCATCGCGGCGCCCCTCCGCCGGGCAGGAAAGTGACAAGCGTCGCCCCCGGCCCCTCGGACGATGTCACCGTGATGTCGGCGCGGATCAGCCCGGCCGCGGTGGCGCGGCGGCGGGTTTCGACGCGAAACAGGTAGGGGCCAAGGGTCACGGTGTCGGGCAGGTCCACGGCACCGGGCAGGCGCAGCGCCTCGGCCCGGTTTTCCGCCGCCAGTTGCGCCAGAACGCGCGGCGCTGCCCCACCAAGGACAAGCCGCGCCTGTCCCGTGGCCTTGAGCGTGGCCATCGTGCCCAGCGACAGGATGGCGATGGCGATCACCAGCTCCAGCAGGGTCAGGCCCCTTGTGGTTCGGCCTAGTCGGGGACGCATGTCAGCCTGCTCCATCCATCGCTGGCACAGCGCCAGACCTCCCCCCCGCCCGAGAAGGTCAGCGCAAAGGCGCTGGTCCCGCCATCGGCGTGCAGCCTTATGCGCGGCGTGCCTGCGGGCATCGGCGTCGAAGAGACCAGCCGCGCCTGCCCCCGCCAGTCAAAGAGCCTCCGCGTCTCGTCCCAGCCGTCGGTAGTGCGCCGGGACAGGGTCAGGCCACGCGGCGTGATCTCCAGCCCCTGTTCCTGCCGTGCCAGGATCGCCAGCGCCCAGCTTTGGTCGAACGTCCGCTGGAACCGCTGCGCGTCGCGTTCGGCGCCGGGCACCGCCGCCCCCGTCGACAGGCCGACGCCCACTGCCAGCACGGCCAGCACGGCGACCGAGACCATCAGCTCCAGCAGGCTGAACCCCGCGTCGCCGGATCTCAGCCCCCCGTCCACGAGCCTATGTCCGCATCCGCCCCGGTGCCGCCCGGCACGCCGTCGGCGCCATAGGTGAAGACGTCGAAATCGCCGTGCACACCCGGTTGCAGGTACTGGTAGGGTCGGCCCCAGGGGTCCTGCGGCACGCGGTCCATGTAGCCGCCCGAGGCCCAGTTGGCCGGCACGGGATCCGACGAGGGGCGGCTGACCAGCGCCGCCAGCCCCTGGTCCGTGGTCGGATAGCGAAAGTTGTCCAGCCGGTAGAGATTGATCGCCGCCTGGATCGCCCCGATGTCCGATTGCGCACGGGCGGCACGGGCCTGGTCGGGCCGGTCGATGACGCGTGGCACGATGACCAGCGCGAGGATCGACAGGATGACAACCACCACCATGAGTTCGAGCAGGGAAAAGCCCGCGTCGGCGGGACGGCGCGGCGCGGCCTGTGAAGTATCGCTCATATGCTCCCCTGCGCCCGAGGCGCCTCTTGACGTTTTGCGGCGATCCTAGCCAAGAACCCCGGAGCAGACAATCGCCGCCACGCAGGCGGGATACACGGCAGGGAGGGCCGGAATGGACGTCTTTTCGACCCTTTTCCTGTTGCTGATAGCCCCTGCCGCCGGTTCCTTCATGGCGGTGCTGGCGGACAGGTTGCCGCGTGGAGAGGACGTGGTCATGGCGCCGTCACGCTGTCGTGCCTGCAAGGCGCGGCTGGGCCTGCGTGATCTTGTGCCACTTCTGTCCTACCCCCTGCTGCGCGGGCACTGTCGCCATTGCGGGGCGCCGGTGCCCGGCTGGCTCTGGCTGATGGAACTGGCGGCGCTGGGACTTGCCGTATTGGCCCTGTTGCGCGGCGGCACCGGGTGGGAGATCTGGTGCTCGGCCCTCCTGCTGTGGCTGCTCTTGGCGCTGGCGATCAGCGACCTGCGCAGTTTTCGCCTGCCCGATGCCCTGACAGCCGCGCTGGCGGCGCTGTGCCTCAGCGTGGCCTTGGTGCAGGGGCAGTTGCTGTGGGCGCTGGCGGGCGGGTTGATCGGTGCGGGCAGTTTCATGGCGCTGCGCATCGCCTATGCCGCCCTGCGCGGGCGCGAGGGGCTGGGCCTGGGCGACGTCAAGCTGATGGCAGGTCTTGGCGCGCTGACCGGCCCCGCCCAGTTGCCCCTGCTGGTTCTGGTCGCGGCGCTGATGGCGCTGGCGGCGGCCCTGCTGCGGCACCGCGCGCCGAAAGGCGACCTTCCGCTGCCCTTCGGCACCGCGCTTTGTGCCAGTGCCGGCCTGCTGTGGCTGTTGCGCGAAACCATCCTCTAGGCGCATAAACCGCTCGCACATCGCGTCAGGATCGTTAGGGTCGGGCGCCACGACCTGCCCGTGAAACGGAGCCGCCATGACCACCTCTTGCCGCCCCTTCCTCTCTGCCGTCCTGGCCAGTGCGCTGGCGCTGTCCCCGCTGCCATTGGCAGCACAGGACGCCGCCGACCCGCCTCCCGAGGCGCAGGACCTGCCCGAGATGGCCAAGATCGAACAGGCCTGGAACCGGGGCGATTTCGTGACCGTGCGGCAGGGGCTGAAGGTGCTGGCCGAAGAGACCGGCACCGCCCTGGCACAGTACCGATATGGCCGTATCCTGATCGAGGGGCGCGGCGGCCCGCGCGACCCCAAGGGCGCGGCGCTCTGGCTGGAACGGGCGGTCGAGCAGAACCACGCCGAGGCGGCGACCCTGCTGGCGCGGCTCTACCTCAGCCAGGTCCCCGGCGGGCCGGAACGGGACGCGACCCGCGCGGCAGAGCTGTTGACCCGGGCCGCAACGCGTGGCGATGCCCAGGCGCAATACCTGCTGGCCCTGCTGTACCAGAACGGCGACGGGGTCAAACGCGACACGGATGCCACGTACAACTGGCTGCTGGCCGCCGCCGAACAGCGCCATGCCCAGGCACAGTTCGCCCTCGCCGCGATCCATCTCAACAGCGAAACGGGTGACCGCGACGAGGGGATACGCTGGCTGCGCGCCGCCGCCGGACAGGGGATCGCGGATGCACAGATTCAACTGGCAACCCTGCTGGATACGGCCGACACGCCCGTGACCAACCGCGCCGAGGCGCTGGACTGGTATCGCCGCGCTGCAGAATCGGGGCATGTGCTGGCCCAGCGGATGCTGGGCACGCGCTACCTGACCGGCGACGGTGTGAGCGCCGATCCGCAAGAGGCGCTGCGCTGGCTGGGACAGGCAGCGCAGGCCGGCGACGCGGGCGCGATGAGCAACCTTGGCTATGCCTTTGCCGCCGGGCAGACTCTGCCACAGGATATGACGCAGGCGGCGCTCTGGTACGGCCGGGCCGCGGAGCATGGACTGGGCCGGGCGATGGTGGCACTGGCCCGCATGTACGAGACGGGCACAGGGGTGACGGCGAATTTCGACACGGCAGTGGCGCTTTATACCCGCGCTTTGGAAACGGATGACGACGCGCTGGCCCGGGTCGAGCTGGGACGGCTGGCCGCCGCCGGGCAGTTGGACGGGCGCGTCGCGCCGCAGCGCGCCGTGCCCTGGGTCCTGGCCGCGCTGCGGGCCGGGAACGCCGAGGCGCTGACCTGGCTGGAAGCCCGCGCCGAGGCGGACGATCCCGCTGCGCAATCGGCATTGGGGCGGCACCTGCTGGACAGCGACGAGGCGCACCGGGACGAGGCCGTCGCCCTGCTGCGCTCGGCCGCCGACCTGGGCAACGGGCCGGCGCAGTTCGCGCTGGCGGGCCTGCTGGCGCGCGGCGATCACGGCGGCGTGCCGGATTATGTCGAGGCGCACAAGTGGTACAACATCGCCGCCACCTTTGGCCATCCGGACGCGCCCGAGCAGCGCGAGGTGCTGGGAAACCTGATGACACCCGAACAGCTGGCACAGGCCCAGGCCGCCGCCCGCGCCTGGTTCGAGGCCGACGCAGAGCGCGGGCCGGCACTCGGGGGGAATTGACCGTGCGCGCCGCCGTTTCCGCGCTGGCGATCGCGCTGGCCCTGGTCAGCCCCGCGGTCCAGGCGCAGACCGATCCGCTGGCGGCCATGCGCACGGCGGCAGAGGCCGGGGACATGGCCGCGCAGCTGGCGCTGGCCGAACGGTTCGAGACCGGCGACGGAGTGGTGCAGAACTTTGCCCGGGCGGCGCGCTGGTATGGCCTGGCCGCCGAGGCGGGCAGCCTGCAGGCCGCCAACCGGCTTGGCCGCTTGCACCATGCGGGCCTTGGCGTGCCCCGCGACATCCCCCGGGCCATCGAACTGCTGGAACGCGCGGCCAAGGGCGGCGCGGCAGAGCACCTGCACGACCTGGGGCTGGTTCTGGAAAGCACGCAAACTGACGATGCCAGCCTGGCGCGTGCTGCCGATCTCTATCGCAGGGCCGCGCAGGCAGGCCATGTCGAGGCCGCGGTCAGCCTGGCCGTACTGCTGCAGAACGGCACCGGCGTACCACAAGACTTCGAAGAGGCCGCAAGGCTTTATCGACAGGCCGCAGACCAGGGACACCTGCGCGCGCTCAACAACCTTGGGTTGCTGTATGTCCGGGGCAACGGCGTCGCGCAGGACTATGAACGGGCCGCCGACCTTTTCAAGGCCGCCGCGGACCAGGGGCTGCCGCAGGCGCTGACCAACCTCGGCGTCCTTTACGAGAACGGATTTGGCGTTCCGCAAAGCGACGCGCTTGCCATGCAGTACTATCGGCGTGGCGGCGAAGGCGGCGGCACGAAGGGCGCGCAATCGCCGCAGGTGATCTACGATCCCCGGCTGGCCCCTCCTCCCACGGACCAGGCCGGCCTGAAGGTGCTTGAACGGGCCGCACGCAGTGGCGACCCGGTAGCGGAATTCCAGTTGGCCTTCATGATGTTGCAGCAAGGCACCACAGACCCGCGCAGCGCGATCCGGGCCGCCACATTGCTGCGCCGGGCCGCCGAGGCCGGGCATGCGCCCTCGATGGCCAACCTCGCCATGATGTATTTCCGGGGTTCGGGTGTGCCACAGGACTATGTCATCGGGCAGATGTGGCTTGTCCTTGCCGGGTCCGCCGGTTTTGACGGCGCCACCGGGCTGAACGCGCAATGGAGCGCCCGCATGACCGCTGACCAGGTCAACGAAGCCCAGAAACGGGCTGAGGCGAAATGGTCCGAGTGGCGCGATGCCGAAAATTAGAAATACACGCAAAACGCGTGATTTCCTTGACCAAACGTAACATGACGATGCATAGTTCGCTCAGATACGGGACGCGGTGCCGCCGCGGCCCCATGATTTCGTTGCACGGGACAGACATGCGGATTTTCCGATACATACCCATCATCGCGACCGCGCTGACCACCAGCCTGGCCGGCATGGCCCAGGCCGCCGATCCAGTGGCGCAACACAACTCGACGGCTTTCTGGTTCGTGAACTGGCTGGGCCTGACCAATGCCACGCTGGATGTCGTCTCTCCGCAGGGTGAGGTGACGACGGTCTTTGCCTCTTCGGGCACGCCGGTCTTCGAGCTGGACCGCGCCAAGGCGATGGACGGGGTTTATCGCTACGAACTGACGGCGGCGACGGACAAGCAGGTCAAGGTCGTGAACCCGATGAACAACGGGCGCGGCGACCTGGCATCCGACATGGCTGCGGAATCCTTTTACCTGACCGGTCAATTCATCGTCTCGCGGGGCGTCATAACGACTCCGGACGAAATGACCGAAGACGACAACTGAATTTCAAGACATCAAAGGCGCAAAAGGAACAAGAACATGAGCAAAGCCAGCTTCCCGACCCGTGGACTTGCAGCGGCGGGCCTCGGCGCCTGCATGATGATCGGCCAGCAGGCCGCGGCTGACCAGGTTTTCCTCGATGATGTGATCGTGGACGGCAGCCTGTGCGTCGGCACCGACTGCGTGAACGGCGAAAACTTCGGCTTCGACACGCTGCGGCTGAAGGAAAACAACCTGCGGATCAAGTTCCTGGACACGTCGAACAGCGGCAGCTTTCCCAGTGTCGACTGGCAGATCGTCGCCAACGACAGCTCCAACGGCGGGCTGAACTACCTGGCCTTCCAGGACGACAGCACCGGGCGCATCCCCTTCCGTGTCGAGGCCGGCGCGCCGGCCAACTCTCTCTACGTCGAAGCCGATGGCGACCTGGGCATCAAGACCGCGCAGCCGGTGGTCGACATCCACGTGGTCGAGGGCAACACCCCCACCCTGCGCCTGGAGCAGGACGGGTCGGACGGGTTCGCCCCGCAGGTCTACGACATCGCCGCGAACGAGGCCAACTTCTTCATCCGCGACGTGACCAACGGCTCTCGCCTGTTCTTCCGCGCCAAGCCCGGCGCCCCCGAGGACAGCCTCTACATCGATTCGACCGGCGAGATCGGCATCGGCACAGACGCCCCCAGCGAGGCACTGCATGTGCGCCGCTCCGATGGCACAGCGACGCTCTATGTCCAGGAGGTCAACGGGTCGGTGGCGCTGCGCAACCTGATCAAACTGGACAACAACGGCGAGGTGGGCCTGCGGATGCAGAACACCGACACCTCGGACAAATGGGCGCTGGCCACAGCGGGCGGCGGGTTCATCATCAACGGCAACGGCGGCGCGGCAGAGTTCACGCTGGGCGCGAACGGCGACCTGACGATCACCGGCTCGATCACCACCACGGGCAGCTGTTCCATCGGCTGTGACGCGGTTTTTGACGCCGATTACGATATCCTGCCGATCTCTGCCCGCGCGCAGATGATGTACGACCTGGGTTACCTACCCAACGTCGGCCCCACCGCAGAGGCGGGCCAGTACGACCTGACCAAGAAGGTTCTGGGCATGCTGAACGAACTGGAGCACGCGCATATCTACATTTCGCAGCTGAACAAGCGGATCGAAGTGCTGGAAGAAGCGCTGGCCACCCAGGTCGATTGAGCCGGGGGCGGGGCTGTGCCTCCGCCATGAAACGGGTGTGACACGCGCCCCGTCTGCCCCCGCAGGCGGGGCGTTTTCACGCCGCATGCACCGTGCACGGGCCACGCCCTGTGGCTGGCACGGCAACACCAAGTGAAAGACCGGCCAGAAGGTCGGCAGGATTCAAGAGGGACACATGATCTCGGACACCCAAAGCCCCCGCACCGACTGGCTGCGCCTGGGGTTCGCATTGGCCATTGTCGTCGTGCTGGCCTATCTCTTCTGGACCGGATCGCGCTACCCCGCGCTTGGGGAAAAGGCCATCATGTCGGGCGCCATCCAGTTGGAGGACCCGCTGGGCTTCGAGGCGAAATTCGCCCTGACCGAGGACATGACCGTGCTGGAGCGGATGTTCTGGTCGACGCTGAACTGGATCAACACCAACAAGAAGGGCATGACCTTCGGCGTGCTCTTTGCCGCCGCCTTTCTGACCGCCGCGCCCTATGTGCGGCGCAAGAGCTTCAAGGGCAGTTTCGCCAACAGCGCCCTGGGCCTGGTCATCGGCACGCCGCTGGGCGTCTGCGTGAATTGTGCCGCACCGATCGCACGGGGGATGTATTCCGGGGGCCTGAGGGCGGAAACGACCCTGTCGGCCATGATCGCCTCGCCGACTCTGAACGTGGTCGTGCTGACCATGCTGTTCAGCCTGCTGCCGGTCTACATGGCCGTGACCAAGATCGCGCTCAGCCTGCTGGTCATCCTCGTGGTCGTGCCGCTGATCTGCCGAAATCTGCCGGAAACCGAGCTGCCCCCGGCGCAGCGCGTGGCCACCGTGCCGCCAGCCCCGCTGCCGGGTGTGCACCACGCCGTCAAGGACGTGGTCATCGGCTACCTGAAGAACCTTTGGTACATCTTCAAGATGACCGTGCCGCTGATGTTGCTGGCAGGCATCCTGGGCGCCGTGGTCGCAACGCTGCTGCCGCAGGACCTGATCACCGGACTGGCCTTCAGCCTGGTTGCGCTGGTGCTGATCGGCCTTGTCGGGGTCTTTCTGCCGGTGCCCATCGCCTTTGACGTGGTTGTCACGGGGGCGCTGTTGGGGGTCGGGCTCAGCCACGGCTACGTGATGGCACTGCTGTTCACCCTGGGCAGCTTCAGCATCTATTCCTTCTTCATCGTCGCGCAATCCGTGGGCATGCGGGCCGCCGTCCAGCTGGGCGCCAGCATAGCCGTGCTGGGCATCCTCGCAGGCGCCGGGGCGCATTACTACCACGACTGGCAGACCGACCGCGCGCTGCGCCTGCTGACCAGCGAGGTTCAGGAACCGCAGCGCCTGCTCTGGGCCGCCGAGGCCGCCGAGGGCGACCCTTGGACCGTGACCACCGAGGACGCGCCCCGCATCATCGTCGAGCCGCGCCCCTTTGCAGATCCCTCGCCCACCGCCGACCGGGGCTTTACCCGGCTTGAAGGTTGGGAAATCGGGCTGGATCAACCGATCGAGTTCACGATGGCCGACATGTGGCCTCCCTTCTGGGAGGGCCGCAGCCTGGCCTCGGGCGACATCGACAATGACGGCGACATCGATCTGGCGGTCGCCTCGACCGAGGTGGGTCTGCGGCTGTTTGCCAATGACGGCACCGGCCAGTTTTCCCCGATGGAGATCGACCTGGGCGAACTGGCCAATGCGCCGGTCTTCAACGCGGCGATCGTGGATATCGACAACGATGGGTTCCGTGACCTCTTCCTGGCCACCTACCGGGGCGGCAATTTCGTCATGATGAACGGTCCCGACGGGTTCGGTGCGCCGCAGAAGGTGGAAAACACCGAGGGGACCTTCTTGACGATGGCGCTGAGTTTCGGCGACGCGGACCGCGACGGCGACCTGGACCTGGGCCTGGGGAACTGGTCCGCAGGCTGGTATCGCCGTATCCCGGGTGAGGAATCGCGCAACCGCGTGGTCTGGAACGAGGACGGCGCGCTGACAGGCACATCCTACACCGTTCTGCCCGGCATCCCCGGCGAGACACTGTCGATGCTGTTCACAGACCTTGACCGGGACGGCAACCAGGACCTGCTTTTGGGCAACGACTTCGAGATTCCGGACTATTTCTACATGGGGGATGGCAAAGGCGGGTTCCGCGCCGTGACCTACCAGGACGGAACCATGCCGCATACGACCACCACGACGATGGCGATCAAGACGGCGGACCTGATGAACGACGGCGCACCGGAACTTTACCTGGCACAGATCGCCGGGCGGTCCTCGGGCGTGTCCAACATCCTCAAGATGCAGCCGCTGGAACACTATTGCGCGATCATCAAGCGCGATGACCTGCGGGCGACCTGCGAAAAGAACATGGCGATCAAGACCTGGTACAAGTCGGGCAACAGCTTTGACCCGACCTATGCCAGCCGCTGCCAGGAACTGACCGGGCGCGACCAGGTGGAATGCAAGGCCATGCTGATCAAGGACCTGGCGATCCAGCGCAAGGATGCCGCGATCTGCGACATGATCCCCAAAGACCAGGTCAAGGCGCATTCCTACTGCGTGGTGCACTTCAAGCCGCCGCGCCCGATCGAGGCGCAGGAGGCGGACGCCGCCCTGCCGCAGATCAAGAACTACAACGTGCTGCTGACGCCGGATGGCGCGGGCGGCTATGCGGATGTGGCCAAGGACTGGGGCCTGCATATCGGCGGCTGGAGCTGGGACACCAAGATCGCCGATTTCGACGAGGACGGCTGGAAGGATGTCTATATCGTCAACGGCACCTGGGTCCCGAACGAGGTCAGCCCGTCGAACATGTTCTTCCGCAACACCGGCAAGGGGTTCGTGGAATCCTCCGGCCCCTTCGGACTTGAGGATTACCTGATGACCGCCGCCGCGACGCGGTTCGACATGGACGGCGACGGCGACCTGGACATCGTGACCTACACGGTGAACGGGCCGCTGGCGGTGTTCCGCAACAACGCGCAGGACAACAAGGCGCTGACGGTGAGTTTCGAGGATCTGCAGGGCAACCGCGACGGCATCGGCGCCGAGGTCACGGTGACGGATTCGCAAGGCGTGACGCGGATGCAGGAGATCCAGCTTGGCGGCGGTTTCATGTCCTTCGATGCGCCGGTGGCGCATTTCGGGCTGGGCGACGCGGACAAGGCGGTGCGCATCGCGGTCCGCTGGGCCGATGGCGGCGAAACGGTGATCGAAGGCGATTTCGCGCCCGAGACCCAGTACCGTATCCGCCGTTCCGCCCCCGAATAAGGCACGAGGGCGGCCTGAACGGGCCGCCCCGCGACTGCCGGGACAGGGTTCCGGCGCCTTGAATGGGCGGATTACCGAGTGCGTCCGCCCCTGCCCGGATCAACCCCGTTGAACCCGGCCCGCTTTCACGGCAAGTAGAGGGGGTTCCCCTCAGGCATCGGAAGGTCATGGCCAAGCTCTACCACGTCCCCCTCTCGCCCTTTTGCCGCAAGGTCCGTCTCAGCCTCGCCGAGAAGAAGATCGAATGCGAATTGGTCGAGGAGCGTTACTGGGAGAAAGACCCGGATTTCATGCGCCGCAACCCGGCGGCAAAGGTGCCGGTGCTGCGCATCGACGGCAAGATCATGGCCGAGTCGGCGGCGATCTGCGAATGGATCGAGGAGAAATACCCCGAACCGGCGCTGATGCCGCGGTCCGCCGACGCCCGCTACGAGGTGCGCCGCCTGGTCGGCTGGTTCGACGACAAGTTCCACAACGAGGTCACGTCGAAACTGCTGTACGAGCGGGTCAACAAGAAGGTGATGAAGGCCGGATTCCCCGACAGCGGCAACGTCAAGGCCGGGGCCAAGGCGATCAAGTATCACCTCGACTACATGGCCTGGCTGCTGGATCACCGGCGCTGGCTGGCAGGCGACAACATGACCCTGGCCGATTTCGCCGCCGCCGCGCATCTGTCGGCGCTGGACTACATCTCTGACGTGGACTGGAACCGGTCGAGCGTGGTCAAGGACTGGTACGCCAAGATCAAGTCGCGTCCGGCCTTCCGCGCCATCCTGGCCGACCAGGTGCCGGGGTTCCCGCCGCCTGCCCATTATGCCGACCTGGATTTCTGAAACCGAGGCGATCTTTCTGCGAAAGATCGGTGGGGGCGCTGCCCCCGTCCCTGCGGGACTCCCCCGGAGTATTTTTGCCAAGAAGAAGCAGGGGGAGTCGTGAGGGAACTGACCGAACGCCTGAAGGACGAAGCGCGGGACATCGGCTTTGCACAGGCGCGCATCTGCCGGCCCGGCGACGTGCCCGAAGTGATGGGCAGGCTGCGCGCCTTCCTGGACCGGGGCTATCACGGGCAGATGGACTGGCTGGCGGATCGGGTGCACTGGCGCGGGGCGCCCGATGTCCTCTGGCCCGAGGCGCGGTCTGTCATCATGCTGGGCGAGAATTATGGCCCCGAACACGATCCGCTGGAGGTGTTGGACCGGCGCGACCGGGCGGCGATCAGCGTCTATGCCCAGCACCGCGATTATCATGACGTGGTCAAGAAGCGGTTGAAGCGGCTGGCGCGCTGGCTGATCGCCGAGGCGGGCGGCGAGGTGAAGGTCTTTGTCGATACCGCGCCGGTGCCGGAAAAGCCCTTGGCGCAGGCGGCGGGGCTGGGCTGGCAGGGCAAGCACACCAACCTGGTCAGCCGCGAGCTGGGATCCTGGCTGTTCCTGGGCTGTGTCTTTACCACGCTGGAGATGGAGGTGGACGGGGCCGAGCGGGATCACTGCGGATCGTGCCGGGCTTGCCTGGACATCTGCCCGACCGGGGCCTTTCCCGCGCCTTACCAGCTGGACGCGCGGCGCTGCATTTCCTACCTGACCATCGAGCACAAGGGGCCGGTGGACGAGGCGCTGCGGCCCGCGCTGGGAAATCGGATCTACGGCTGTGACGACTGCCTGGCGGTCTGCCCCTGGAACAAGTTCGCCCGCCGCGCCGAAGAGGTGAAATACCACGCGCGCCCGGACCTGTTGGCGCCGCCGCTGGCGGACCTGGCCGTTCTGGACGACGCGGCGTTCCGGGCGCGGTTCTCCGGCTCTCCGATCAAGCGGATCGGGCGGGACCGGATGGTGCGGAACACCTGTTATGCCATCGGCAACTCTGGCCGGCCCGAGCTGAGACCCGTTGTCCAGTCGCTTTGCGAGGATGCGGACCCGGCGGTGCGTGACGCGGCCCGCTGGGCCGTGCTGCGCCTGGGATCGGAACAAGGGGACGGGCGCTGAGCTGCCATCTCAGCGCCCGGAGCGACACCTCGGTTTCTTGGGAGAAAGAGCTTGTCACTCGACCGTTACATGGCAGCCACACCCGGTTCGCGCAAGAGGCGCGCAAGGCAACGTGAGGTCCGTGACAACGGGCTTTGATTTGCGCCGATGAAACCCATGTTATGCAGGGACAGGACAGGACCCGATCCGAGAGGAGAACAACTTGGCAAAATATGAACGAAGACCGGAGGTTATCCACAGCCTGACGCCCGAGCAGTACCACGTCACCCAGGAGAGCGGAACAGAGCGCCCGGGGACCGGCGAATACTTGCACATGAAAGAGCCGGGCATCTACGTGGACGTGGTTTCGGGCGAGCCTCTGTTCGCCAGCGCCGCGAAATACGAATCGGGCTGCGGCTGGCCGAGCTTTGTCAAACCCATCGAGCCGGACAATATCGTCGAGCTGCGTGACACCACGCATGGCATGATCCGGACCGAGGTGCGGTCGCGCCACGGGGACAGCCACCTAGGCCATGTCTTCCCTGACGGGCCGATGGACCGGGGCGGCCTGCGCTACTGCATCAACTCGGCCTCGCTGCGGTTCATCCACCGTGACGACATGGCGGCCGAGGGCTATTCTGATTACATCGACCAGGTGGAGGAGATCGAATGACAGACCGTGCTGTTCTGGCCGGAGGCTGCTTCTGGGGCATGGAAGAGCTGATCCGCAAGCTGCCCGGGGTCGAGAAGACCCGCGTGGGCTATACCGGCGGTGACGTTGCCAATGCCACCTATCGCAACCACGGCACCCATGCCGAGGGGATCGAGATCCTGTTCGATCCGGCAAAGATTTCCTACCGGCAGCTACTGGAGTTCTTTTTCCAGATCCACGACCCGACCACGCTGAACCGGCAGGGCAATGACATGGGCATGAGCTATCGCTCGGCCATCTACTATGTCGACGAGGACCAACGGCAATGCGCGCTGGACACCATCGCCGACGTCGAGGCCAGCGGGCTCTGGCCCGGCAAGGTGGTGACCGAGGTGGAACCCGTGGGCGATTTCTGGGAAGCGGAGCCCGAGCACCAGGATTACCTGCAACGTTATCCGGGCGGGTATACCTGCCATTTCCCGCGCGCCGACTGGGTGCTGCCCAAGCGCGACGCAGCGGAATGACACCGGGGAAGCCATGCGTTTGCGCATGGCTTCCTTGCCACATTGGGCAATCCCTATTCTCCGGCCCTCCGCCTATATGCGGGAAAGCTCAGGAGATTGGAGAACCGACATGACACCAGAGGCATTCTGGGACGGGATTGCAGAGAAATACGCCAAGCAGCCCATTGGCAACACCGAGGCCTACGAGGCCACGCTGGACCGGGTGCGGCATTGGCTGCGTCCGGATATGAACGTGTTGGAAATCGGCTGTGGCACCGGCACGACGGCGCTGAAGCTGGCCGGGAATGCGGGGCAGATCCTGGGCACCGACGTCTCCGGAGAGATGGTACGCATCGCGAACGAAAAGGCCGCGCAGGTGCCGAATGTCAGCTTTGCCACTGCTCCCGCGGAAAGTGCCGGGGCCGGGCAGCCCTTCGACGCGGTGCTTGCCTTCAACCTTTTGCACCTGGTCGCGGACAGGGCGGCGGTTCTGACCCATGTGCGCGGCCTGTTGCCCGAGGGCGGGCTGTTCATCTCCAAGACGCCCTGCCTGGGTGGCAAACCCTGGTTCCGGCCGCTGATCTGGGCGCTCCAGAAGGTCGGCAAGGCGCCCGGCCCCGTCCATTCGCTGCGGCCCGGCCAGATCGAGGACGAACTGCGCGCGGCCGGTTTCGAGGTGGTGGAAAGCGGAGGCTATCCGAAAAAGCTGCCCAACTGGCTGGTCGTGGCCCGCGCGGTCTGACCGCGCATTTCCCTGCAACCCGGGCATCCGGTTACGGGAACGGGATTTGACTTGTGCCCCTGAGCACCCCAGATAGTCTGTCGAGCCGGGAAACAGGACAGTCACCGGATATCAGGGGTATTTGCGTAAAGGCCAACCGTTGCCTATTGTGCGCGATCTTTCGGCAATAGGGCAACGGGACGAGGCAGGACTACGTGACAGCAGGGTCGACCATTCGAGGCGGAATCATAAGGAAACTCTTTTCCTTGATCAGGAAAACCGGCGCGGAATTCGCGCTGCCGATGCTGCAACGGCCCCGGCAATTGCAGACGGCTGCCCTGTGTTACCGCATCGACGACGGTCACAAACGCGTCCTTTTGATCACCAGCCGCGGCACCGGGCGCTGGGTCATCCCCAAGGGCTGGCTGATGCGCGGCAAGAACGCCAGCGAGGCCGCCGTCGTGGAAGCCTGGGAAGAAGCCGGGGTGCGCCCGGGCCGGACGGCAGAGCGCCCCATCGGCACCTATGTCTACGACAAGATCAAGAATTCGGGCCTGCCGGTCACCGTCGAGATGCTGGTCTTTCCGGTCGAGGTCCGGTCGCTGGAGGATCGGTTCCCCGAAGCCCGTGAAAGAGTGCGCCGCTGGGTCACGCCAACTGAGGCAGCAGGAATGGTCGACGAGCCGGGACTGAGGCAAATTCTCCTCGATTTCGGGGACAATTGACCCTGCAACCGTGTTGATCTTGCTCCGAGGCCGCATTTGACATAGGCCCCCCGGCCAAACGGGGGGAAATGCATGTCGGACGAACACCTGGATCCAAGTCACCTGGAGACGCTAGACCGCGACCTGGGCCGGCTTTCGACTCTGGAACAGGCCACGGCCTATGTCAGCCGCCCGATGATGGGCTTTGGAATCGCGCTGATCTTCGTGGTGTTCGCGGGACTGGTCGCGGCGCTTGTCTTCGGGCAGACCAACAACACCTTCATCGTTGTCGTGGCCGCCGCCTTTGGCGCCTACATGGCGCTGAACATCGGTGCCAACGATGTGGCGAACAACATGGGACCCGCCGTGGGCGCCAATGCCATGTCGATGGGCGCGGCCATCGTGATCGCCGCGGTCTTTGAAAGCGCCGGCGCCCTGCTGGCCGGGGGCGACGTGGTATCGACCATCGCCAAGGGCATCATCGCGCCGGAAAGCCTGGGCACCTCCGGGGCTTTCATCTCTGCCATGATGGCGGCGCTGCTGGCCTCGGCGCTCTGGGTGAACCTGGCGACATGGATCGGGGCACCTGTCTCGACCACGCATTCGGTCGTGGGCGGCGTCATGGGCGCCGGGATCGCGGCGGCAGGTTTTGCCGCCGTCAGCTGGGGCCAGATGAGCGCCATTGCCGCCAGCTGGGTGATCTCTCCCCTGCTGGGCGGGCTGATCGCCGCCGGGTTCCTGTGGTTCATCAAGGCCAACATCATCTACCGCGACGACAAGATCGCCGCCGCGCGCAAATGGGTGCCGGTCCTCGTCGGCATCATGGCAGGGGCCTTTGCCTCGTACCTTGCGGTCAAGGGCCTCAAGAAGATCGTCAAGATCGAGCTGGGCAGCGCCCTGATGATCGGCGTCGGGGTGGCCGTGATCGCCTGGCTGATCATGATCCCGGTGGTCCGCAGGCAATCGGCCAACCTGGAAAACCGGAACAAGTCTCTCAAGGTGCTGTTCGGCATCCCGCTGATCGTTTCGGCGGCGCTGCTCAGCTTTGCGCATGGGGCCAATGACGTGGCCAACGCGGTCGGCCCGCTGGCCGCCATCGTACAGGCCTCGTCGACCGGCGATTTCACCCACGCGGTGGAAATCCCGCTGTGGGTCATGGTGATCGGCGCGCTGGGGATTTCCTTTGGCCTGTTCCTCTTCGGGCCGAAGCTGATCCGCATGGTGGGCAACCAGATCACCAAGCTGAACCCGATGAGGGCCTATTGCGTGGCGCTTTCGGCGGCGATCACGGTGATCGTGGCCAGCTGGCTGGGCCTGCCGGTCAGCTCGACCCATATCGCCGTGGGCGGGGTCTTTGGCGTCGGGTTCTTCCGCGAATGGGACACCGAGCGGCGGATGCGGAAATCCAAGAGCGCGATCACCGGCCTGCCGGCCCTTGCGCCCGAGGAACGCCGCCGCCGCAAGCTGGTGCGGCGGTCGCACTTCATGACCATCGTGGCGGCCTGGGTCATCACCGTGCCCGCCGCCGCGGCGTTGTCCGCGGGCCTGTTCCTGGTGATCCAGGGCATCAGCGGCTGAGCCTTTCCACCCTCAGGGGCCCTGTCACTCCCGTTTCACCGGGCTGGGCAAGTCCCTTGGGTGGCGCCGCCCGGCGCGCGCCAGGTCCGCGCGCAGCTCTGCCGGACCTCGATCCGTCGCAGGCGCCACCCCCTGCCCCGCCCCGGGCGTCAGGATGTGCCGCAACAGCGCCACCGGATGCGCCCGCAGGGACAGGCGCATGGCGACGTAATCCTCGACCACCTGTTCGCCTTCCGTCATCTGCGGCAGGCAAGCCGCCACCTCGGCAATGGCCTCGCCGTCCAGATCCCGCGAGAAGAGCGGCAGCTCCCCGCCCGTCTTCAGCGCCTTGGCCTGCCACAGCGCCTCGCGCCGCGAAAGGCCAAGGGCGGCAAAGGCATCCGCCTCCGCCAGCCGTTCCAGCACCGCGGGCGCCAACCCGGCCCGGCGCCAGACATCGGCCACCTGCATGTAGCCGTTGCCCCGCGCATGGGTCAGCCAGGTGGCCTCTTCCTCGGCCAGTCCCTTGATCTGGCGAAAGCCCAGCCGCAGCGCCAGCCCGCCCTTGCCGTCCGGCTCCATCACATTGTCCCAGTAGCTGGCATTGACGCAGACCGGCCGCACCATCACCCCGTGTTCGCGCGCATCCCGCACGATCTGGGCCGGCGCATAGAACCCCATCGGCTGCGCATTCAGCAGCGCGCAGGCAAAGATCCCCGGGTGATGGCATTTCAGCCAGGCCGAGGCATAGACCAGCAGCGCAAAGCTGGCGGCATGGCTTTCGGGAAAACCATAGGATCCGAACCCCTCGATCTGGGAAAAGCAGCGTTCGGCAAACGCCCGGTCATAGCCCTTTTGCGCCATGCCGCGCAGGAACAGGCTGCGAAACTCGCTGACATTGCCGTGTTTCTTGAAGGTGGCCAGCGAGCGGCGCAGGCGGTCCGCCTGTTCGGGGGTGAAGCCCGCGCCGGTGATGGCGATCTGCATGGCCTGTTCCTGGAACAACGGCACGCCCAGCGTCTTGCCCAGCACCTCGCCCAACTCGTCCGAGGGGAATTGCACCTTTTCCTCGCCGTTGCGACGGCGGATGTAGGGGTGCACCATGTCGCCCTGGATCGGGCCGGGGCGGATGATCGCCACCTCGATCACCAGGTCATAGAAGGTGCGCGGCCGCATCCGGGGCAGGAAATTCATCTGCGCCCGGCTCTCGACCTGGAAGACGCCCACGCTGTCGGCCCTGCACAGCATGTCATAGACCGCGCCATCCTCGGGCGGCAGGGTGGCCAGCGTGTGCCGCGCCCCGTGGTGACGCGCCACCAGGTCAAAGGCCTTGCGGATGCAGGTCAACATCCCGAGCGAGAGCACATCGACCTTGAGGATGCCCAGAGCGTCGATGTCATCCTTGTCCCAGCAGATGACGGTCCGCCCCTCCATCGCGGCGTTTTCCACCGGCACAAGTTCGTCCAGCCGCCCCTCGGTGATGACGAAACCGCCGACATGCTGGCTGAGGTGGCGGGGAAAGCCGATGATCTCGTGGATCAGCTCCATCGTCAGCATCAGGCGGCGGTCGTCCGGGTCCAGCCCGATTTCCCGCATCCGCTGCCGTTCCAGCCCCTGCGCGGAGAAGAACCCCCAGAGCTGTGACGACAGCGCCCCGATCGTGTCCTGGCTCAGCCCCATCGCGGCGCCGACCTCGCGGATGGCGCGCTTCCCCCGGTAATGGATCACCGTGGCACAAAGACCCGCGCGGTGGCGTCCGTAGGTCTCGTAGATGTGCTGGATCACCTCCTCACGGCGCTCGTGTTCGAAATCCACATCGATATCGGGCGGTTCGTCCCGCGCCTCGGACACGAAACGCTCGAACACCATCGTCCCCACCTCGGGGCTGACAGAGGTCACGCCCAGGCAATAGCAGGTGATGGAATTGGCCGCGGAGCCGCGCCCCTGGCAGAGGATCCCGCGCGACCGGGCAAAAGCGACGATGTCCCGGACAGTCAGGAAATAGGGCTCGTAGTTCAGCCGCGAGATCAGATCCAGCTCATGCGCCAGCATCTTCTGCACCTTCTCCGGCGCCCCCTGCGGATAGCGCCAGGCCAGCCCCTCATGCGCCAACCGCGCCAGCCGCGCCTGCGCGGTCTCTCCCTGCGCGATCTCCGACGGGTACTCGTACCGCAGGGACGCGATGTCGAAGGCACAGCGCGCCGCCAACGCGGCAGCCCGGTCCACCGCCTGCGCATGTGGACCCAGCAGGCGGCGCATCTCGCCTTCCGAGCGCAGCCGCTGTTCACCGTTGGCCAGCGCCGCCCGGCCTAGTTGATCCACGCGGACCCCGCTGCGGATCGCCGTCAGCACATCCGCCAGCCGCCGCCGCCGTCCGTGGTGCATGACGGGTGCCGCCGTGGCCACGGTGGGTAGGCCCAGCTCCGTCGCCAGCGCCGCCAGCCGGTCGAACCGGCGCGCATCCTCGCCATCATAGCGCGGCGCCAGTGCCAGGTGCATCCGCGCGCCCTGCCCCCGCACCAGCGCCGCCACATGGCCGCACCAGCCCGCCCCAACCCGGTCCGGCGCCAGGAGGATGAACTCCAGCCCCTCCACGCCCTCCGGCAGATCCGACAGGTGCAGGTGACAGGCGCCTTTTTCCGCCCGCAGCCGACCGGCGCTCAGCATCCGGCACAAATGCCCCCAGCCCACGCGCGACCCCGCCAGCGCCACCATCTCCACACCTTCGGTAAAGACCAGCCGCGCCGCCGGGATCAGCCGGGGCACGTTGCGCACCGGCGCACGCGGCGGCACAGGCAGACCCGGCGGCGCCGGCGGGCCGATCACCCCGCCCTCTGTCTCCAGCCGCTCCAGCTCCGCCACCTGCCGCGCGATCTCGCGCCCCGCGCTATGCGCCCGCACGATTCCCGCAACCGAATTCACATCCGCCAGGGCAATGACAGACACCCCCGCAAGTGCCGCACGCTCCATGTACTCCTCCGGGTGCGAGGCCCCGGTGAGAAAGGAGAAGTTCGAGGTGATGCAAAGCTCGGCGAACATGCGGGGCAATATATTCCCCCTTTGTTCTCATTTCGAGTCCGCAGAACGCTGCCCGGACCCCATGCTTCTTCTTGGCGGAAATACTCCCCGCCGGAGGCACCCCGAGGAGGGAGCCGGAGGCGGACCGACGAGATACAAAGCGCGGGCCCCGAAGGGCCCGCTCAATTAATTCAGACGCCGGATTTCACGATGGCCTCGGCCAGCAGCGGCACGGTCTTCGCGTTCAGACCCGCGATGTTCATGCGCGAATCGCCCACCATGTAGACGCCGTGATCCCGGCGCAGGGTCTCGACCTGTTCAGGCGTGGCGCCCAGGCGCGAAAACATGCCGCGGTGCTGCGCGAGAAAGCCGAACCGGTCCGACCCCGACAGGCGCTGCAATTCGCCCGCCAGTTGCTCGCGCAGGGCCAGCATGCCGGTGCGCATCTCTTCCAGTTCCGCCTGCCACTCGGCCTTCAGCGCATCGTCGCTCAGGACATAGGTCACCAGCCGCGCGCCGTGGTCCGGCGGGAATGAAAAGTTCTGCCGGTTGAGATAGTTCAGCGTGCCCTGGTTCAGCTTCTTCGCGCCGCCGTCCTGCGCCACGGCCATCAACAGGCCGGTGCGCTCGCGGTAGATACCGAAGTTTTTCGAACAGGAGGCCGCGATCAGGCATTCCGGCACCGAGGAGGCCACCATGCGCACCGCTTGCGCATCCGCGTCCAGCCCGTCGCCGAACCCCTGGTAGGCCAGGTCCACCATCGGCGTGGCGCCGGTCTTGTTCAGGAGGTCGATCAGGGCCTTCCACTCGGTCGCGTTCAGGTTCGCGCCGGTCGGGTTGTGACAGCAGCCGTGCACCAGCACGATGTCGCCTTTGCCCGCCTGCGCGAGGTCGGCCATCATGCCGTCGAAGTTCACGCCGCCGCTTTCATTGTCGAAATAGCGGTACATGACCGTCTCGATCCCCATGTGCTTGAGGATCGACAGGTGGTTGGGCCAGGTCGGATCGCTGACAAAGACGCGGACGTTCGGGTTGGCCATGCGCGCCATGTCAAAGGCCTGGCGAACCGCGCCTGTGCCGCCCGGCGTCGCCGCCGCGGCCACGTTCTCACGCGCGACCGCATCGCCCAGCACCAGCGCCACCATGACGTCGGCAAAACCCGGATCGCCGGCAAGCCCGGTATAGGCCTTGGTCTGTTCGTCTTCCCAAAGCTGCTTTTCGGCGGCCTTGATCGCCCGCATGATCGGCGTGTTGCCATCGGCGTCCTTGTAGACGCCGACACCGAGGTCGATCTTGTCCTCGCGCGGGTCCTCGCGGAAGGCCTGCATCAGCATCAGGATCTTGTCGGCGGGTTGTTCCTTGATCGTCTCGAACATCTCTGTCTCCGGTTATTCCGCGGGTCCCGTGGCGAC
The DNA here is from genome assembly GCF_900101505.1 of Antarctobacter albus. Taxonomy (GTDB): domain Bacteria; phylum Pseudomonadota; class Alphaproteobacteria; order Rhodobacterales; family Rhodobacteraceae; genus Antarctobacter; species Antarctobacter albus. The sequence continues at coordinate 70,662 of NZ_FMZI01000010.1, read as the reverse complement.
GGGCAGCGTCGGGAAGGCGCCCCATTCCGCCCAGGACCCGTCATATAGCGAATGGTCGCTCTTGCCGATGCGTTCCATCGCAAGACTCAGGATCGCGGCGGTCACACCCGACCCGCAGGTGGTGATCGCGGGCTTGGCCAGGTCCACGCCCGCCGCCACGAAGACCGCACGCAGCGCATCTGCGTCCTTCAACGTGCCGTCTTCGGTCAGGAGGCTGCGGTAATGGACATTCTTGGACCCCGGGATATGCCCCGCCCGCAGGCCTTCGCGCGGTTCGGGTTCCTCGCCGGCAAAGCGCGACGGCGACCGGGCGTCGATCACCTCGGTATTCTTCAGCTTGGCGGCGGCGGACACCTGGGTCACGTCGCGCACCAAGTGGTTCTGGCGGCGCACGGTCATGTGCCGGTCGCGGACGATGGGATCCATGTCCTCGATCTCGCGGCCCTCGGCCTGCCACTTGGCGAACCCGCCGTCCAGCACGGCGATGTCATCTTTGCCCATCAGCTTGAACAGCCACCAGACCCGGGCGGCGGAAAAGATCCCGGCGCCATCGTAGACCACGACCTGGTGGCCGTCGCCCACGCCCATCGCGCGCATCCGCGACATGAACTTTTCCGGCGGCGGCGCCATGTGCGGCAGGTCCGACCGCGCATCCGAAATTTCGTCGATGTCGAAAAACCGGGCGCCGGGAATATGTCCGGCGTCGTATTCGGCACGGGCATCGCGGCCCATGTCGGGCAGGTACCAGCTGGCATCCAGGATCCGCAGGTCGGGATCGTTCAGGTGTTTGGCCAGCCACTCGGTCGAAACGAGCGTTTTGGGATCGTCGGCGAACATGGGCCCCCCACAGCGGTCATTACCGTGTGCTTAGGCAAGAGGGCCACCGCTTGCAAGCGCGTCGCGCCGCGATCTGTCCTCCGGGGCAGGAAATGCCACCCCGGAGACCGGCGCATTACTTCGACATCATGCCACGCAGCGCGCTGACCACGGCCAGAACGACACCTCCGCCGACACCGCCGCTGGCGACCTGGCCAATGATCGTACCGATATCCAGCCCACCCACAGCACCGGCCTGCCCGGCCACGTCTGGCGCGCCCAGCATTCCCAGCAGGGTACTGCCCAGGCCACCCCCGACAATACCCGCTATCGAGTTGATCAGCGTGCCTTGGTTGATGCCCTTGACCAACCCGCCGGCAAGGTTGCCGCCGACCGCGCCCGAGATCAGTGCAATGAAAAGTTCCATGTCCACTCCCTTTCCTGCGCCCCACCAAGGGGCGCGGACTGGGTAGCGGGCCGGGCAGGCCAGCGATAAGGGAATGGCGCGCAGGCTTTCCCCTCCCGCGCCGTCGGGGTCAGCCGCGTTCCTTCAGCAGGCGCTGCTTTTGACGGTTCCAGTCGCGCTTGGCCTCGGTCTCGCGCTTGTCAACGTTCTTCTTGCCCTTGGCGATGCCGATCTTGATCTTGGCGATGCCCTTGTGGTTGAAATACAGCACCAGGGGCACCAGCGTCATGCCCTTGCGCTGGGTCTCGTTCCAGAGCCGGGCCAGTTCACGCTTGGAGCACAAGAGCTTGCGACGCCGCCGCTCCTCATGCCCGAACATCGCGCGCTCGTAGGGCGCGATATAGCTGTTCACCAGCCAAAGCTCGCCATCCTCAACCGCCGCATAGCTCTCGGCGATGTTCGAGGTGTTCTCGCGCAGGGATTTCACCTCGGACCCGTTCAGCACGACGCCGCATTCGAGGTCATCCTCGATCGCGTAGTCAAAACGGGCGCGCCGGTTCTCGGCGATCACCTTGTAGTTCGGGTTGCTGTCGGGTTTCTTGGCCATGATGCGCCTAGATAGTCACTGGCGCGGGGCCTGTCCACCACCCGCGGCGGGTCTCGGACTTGACAATCAGCGCCGGTCGCAGTGCCTAGGTGACAGACCCAGACCAAGAGGCAGAGATGAACCGCTATCCCCGCGACATGATCGGCCACGGCCCCCACCGCCCCGACCCGCAGTGGCCCGGCGGCGCGCGGGTCGCGGTGCAATTCGTCCTGAACTACGAGGAAGGCGGCGAAAACTGCCTGCTGCACGGCGATGCAGGGTCCGAAGGGTTCCTGTCGGACATTCCCGGCGCCGCGCCCTGGCCGGGACAACGCCACTGGAACATGGAATCGATCTATGAATACGGCGCCCGCGCCGGATTCTGGCGCCTGCATGACCTATTCACCGGCGCGGGCATCCCGCTGACGATCTACGGCGTGGCCACGGCGCTGGCCCGGTCACCCGAACAGGTCGAGGCCATGAAGGAGGCGGGCTGGGAAATCGCCAGCCACGGTCTGAAATGGATCGAACACCGCGACATGCCGGAGGACGAAGAGCGCGCCCAGATCGCCGAGGCCATTGCCCTGCACACCGAGGTCGTCGGAGAGCCTCCGCGCGGCTGGTACACCGGGCGCTGTTCCATGAACACCGTCGCGCTGACTGCCGAGACCGGGCAGTTTGCCTATATCTCGGACACATACGACGACGACCTGCCCTATTGGAAAGAGATCGGCGGGCGTGCCCAGCTGGTCATCCCCTACACGCTAGAGGCCAACGACATGCGCTTTGCCGGCGCGCCGGGCTGGGTGACGGGACAGGACTTCGGTCAATACCTCTGCGATGCCTTCGACACGCTCTACGCCGAGGGAGAGGCCGGGAAACCCGCGATGATGAGCGTGGGCCTGCACTGCCGCCTCATCGGACGCCCGGGCAAGATCGCCGGGCTGAAACGCTTTCTCACCCATATCGCCGCGCATGAGGGTGTCTGGACCCCGACCCGCCTGCAAATCGCCGAACATTGGGCCGCCACCCACCCGCCGATCACGGCAGAGCGCCCCTCGCAGATGGACCGCGATACCTTCGTGACCCGGTTCGGGGGCATCTACGAACACAGCCTCTGGATCGCGGACCGCGCCTGGGACCTGGAACTGGGTCCGGCGCACGACCGCCCCGCCGGGCTGGCCAATGCGCTTGCCCGCGCCTTTCGCCGCGCCACCGAACAGGAACGGCTGGACGTGCTGCGCGCCCACCCTGACCTGGCCGGGAAACTGGCCGCTGCGCGCCGCCTGACCACCGAAAGCACGGCCGAACAGGCCAGCGCGGGCCTTGACGCCCTGACCGACGAGGAACGCGCCCGCTTTACAGAACTCAATGACGCCTACACCGAAAAGCACGGGTTTCCCTTCATCATCGCCGTGCGCGACCATGACAAGCAGGGCATTCTCGCCGCTTTCGAACGACGCCTTGGCAATGACAGCGAAACGGAGTTCACCGAGGCCTGCCGCCAGGTCGAACGGATCGCACGCCTGCGCCTCGACGCCCTGCTCTGACGCCTCGGCTTCTTCTTTGTGAAAATATCCCGAAGGGCGGGGCGGTGCCCACTCTACCGAAAGGAAAGGACATGCCTCAGATCATCGCACGACCGCTGACGCAAAGCGCCTTTGCCCCTTTCGGCGAAGTGCTGGAGGTCATGGGACCGCCCGACAAGCTGATCAACGCGGGAAAATGCGGCCGCCACCATGACATCGCGCAGTTGGATTTCGGTCCCGGCGGGCGGGCCGGCATCAGCCTGTTCGATGCCGAGCCGCGCGCCCTGCCCTACCTGCTCGACCTGGTCGAACGCCACCCGGACGGCAGCCAGGCCTTCCTGCCCATGCACCGCAATCCCTGGCTGGTCATCGTGGCTGAACCGGGCGACAGGCCCGGCGCGATCCACGCCTTCCTCGCCGGACCCGGGCAGGGGGTGAATTTCCATCGCGGCACCTGGCATGGCGTGCTGACGCCCCTGTCCGCGCCCGGCCTCTTTGCCGTGGTGGACCGGATCGGGGAGACCGCCAACCTCGAAGAGGTCAGGCTCGACCCGCCGGTCGAGATCATCCTGCCCTGAGCATCAAACGAAAGAGGGGCCTCCGCAGAGACCCCTCTCTCCCCCGGGTCGGGGACTGCTCGATCCTGGGTGCCGGAGGCGTTACCAGCAACGCTGGCCGTGGCGGTTCCAACCGTTGCGGCATCCGTTGTGATGGCCGCCGTTGCGTTTCCATTTGCCGCCGTTGTGGTGCCGCTTTTTCCACTTGCCGCCGTTGTGATGGCGATGCTTCCAGTGCCCGTTGTGCTGACGCTGAATCACGACCCGGCCACGGTGGTGATTGTCGATCGCCTGGCCAAGAATGTAGAGTCCGACGGCAGCGCCGAGGAACCTCTTGAGGTCGTCGTTGTTGCGGGCCTGCGCCGGCGAGGCCGCGGTCAGCGACAGGGCCAGCGCACCGGCAGCAACGATGGATGTGATGAGACGTGCAGACATGAGGTGTTCTCCTCTCACGGGTAAGGGTCAGAGCCGCGTCAAGTCAGCGACTCCCGACCCCAGCGTCCTGCCGGCCCGTCCGGCGGCTCAATATCAGCCCGTGGATATTGGATAACCGCCCTGCCAGGCCCTTCGCGTTATTGAATTTCTCGACCGGGCAGCGCAGTTTGGGATCATGTCCCAAACCCGGCGTACCCTCATGTCCCCGACCCTTGCCCGCCTGATTTCCGCTGCTCTCGTCATTGTCGCCCTGGCCATGCCCGGCGCCGCGGCGGCGGATTGCTACATCCATTACAAGGCCAAGCGCGACACGCCCAAATACGGGCTGCACTACGGCATCGTGCGCAGCTCGGGCTCTTGCCCGTCGTCGCCGGAACGCGCCGTCCGGTCGCGCATTTCATCGGGCGGATGGGTCGTTCTGGGCATCGTCAAGGTCACCAATTCGCCCCCTACCGCATCGGAACTCGAATTTGCAAAGCAACACTATTACCGCTAGCGAAAGCCGCCGTTCTGGCAGCCGCATCGTCACGCTGGGCATTGTCGCCATCGTGACCATCCTGGGTCTGGCCGGGGCCGTCCTGCTGCTGACCCTGCCGGACGGCAATGCCTTCAACGCGCGTGTCGAACGCATCTTCCTGGAAAACGACAACCTTGCCAGCCAGGCCGAGGTCAAGCTGCTGGAGATCCTGGCACAGTCCGGCACCGCCTTTTCCGACACGCTGGCCAGCTACCGCGTCGTGATCTTCGTGCTGCTGGTCTTTTCCGCTGCGCTGCTGGTCGCTGCGCTGGTCTTTCTGGTGATGCTGGTGTCGCTCAACCGGCGGATGGCCCAGATTGAACGATCCGGCATCGAGGTGTCCAGCCTGATCATCTCGCGCGAGGAAAATACCGTCTACCTGAACACGATGGGGTTCAAGCTGACCGATGCGATGATGGAAACGCTGGCCGTCCTGGCCGAAGCCCGGCTGGACGACGAGATGCTGACCGGCAGCCAGATCGAGGCGGTGATCTCTGGCAAGGCCGAGGCGGATTGCGACGAGGCCTCTGGCGCGACGCGGATCAAGCGGCTGCGCGACGGTCTGGGCAACCAGATGGTCAGCGAGTTGCTGGTCAAGAACATCGCCCGCCGGGGCTATATGCTGGCCATCGACAAGGGCGTGATCGAGGTGGTCTGAACCGCTCGGACCGCCATCTCAGAACAGCGCGGATTCCGCTGCGCCCGACTCATCGACCTCACCAAGGCGCGTGCTGGCCCGCATGCCCGCGCGCAACTCCCCACGTAGTGCGAGCAGCACCCGGCGGTGATCCGCCTTGTGGTCCAGCACAGCCCGGTTTCGTGCCGCGGACTGGCGCAGAAACGCCTTCCAGGGCTTCTCGGGCAGCGCGAAAGAACGGTTCAACTGCCCGTCGCCATAACCGTTGTCATAGACCTGCTTGCCCAGCAGCACGGCGGTAAAGACGTTGTAGGTGAACAGATGCGCCGAGGGCACGTCCAGTGGCGTGGGCAACTGGTGCTTCCACAGGTCCAGCAGGTGCTCCAGCCGGTCGGAAATCTTCAGCTGGGTGCGCGAATCCATCCAGTAGGGATCGTCGGTGCGGTTGTTCAGGCGGTAATGCAGGCAGATGAAGTCCCGCACCTCGTTGAACATCCCGTCAGACACCCGGTTGTAGGCGTCGCGGGTGGCGTCCTCGTAGTCCTGGCTGGGAAAGTACTGCAACAGCCAGCGCAGGCCCATGTCGATCATGTGGATCGCGGTGGACTCCAGCGGTTCGATGAACCCGCCCGACAGGCCCAGAGCGATGCAGTTCTTGACCCAGGCCCGGCGCGATCGGCCCACCCGCATCGGGATCACGCGCGGCTCTGCCCCCGGCGGGGCCATGTCGCCCAGATGCGCCAGGAATTCTTCGGCGGCTTCGTCGTCCGTACGATGGGCCGAGGAAAAGACATAGCCCGTGCCGATGCGGTTGAAGAGCGGCACCGCCCAGCTCCACCCGGCGCCCAGCGCGGTGGATTGCGTCGCGGCGCGGATCTTTTCGGGATCGGGATGCGGCACCTGCAGCGCCATCGCACGATCGTTGCCCAGGTAGTCCGCATAGCTGTCAAAGGGTTCGCCCAGCGCCTTCTGGATGACCAGCCCGCGAAAGCCGGTGCAATCGAGGACCAGCTGCACCGGGTGCCGGCCCGTTTCCCGCAAAACCAGCGCGGCGACATATCCGCGCTCGTCCAGCTCGACATCGTCGACGTCGTCCAGGATGTGTTCGATACCGTGGTCACGGCCCCGCTCTGCCAGGAGCCCTGCGAACTTGACCGCGTCGAGGTGATAGGCATATCCCGCCCGGGGCATGGGATCCTCACCCTGCTTGTTCAGGGAAAAGGGGCATTTCCAGGATTCAAAGAGATCCATGAGCGGCGAAAAGGACCGGATGTAATCCCGGTTGCCCGCGCCGTAGGCCTGAAAATAGTGACCGGCCTCGACGCCCTCGATCCGGGGCGGGCTGGCAAAGGGATTCATGTAGCGGATGAACCTGCCTTTGCGGTCGACGTTCCAGTCGTTGAACATCACCCCCATCTTGAACGAGGCGTTGCAGCGCCGCATGAACTCCTGGTCGTCGATGCCCATCTCGCGCAGTGTGACGGGCATGTGCGGCACCGTCGCCTCGCCGACGCCCACGGTGGGCACGTTGGGCGACTCGATCAGGGTGATCTTGATCTTTGGGGCGCATTTCGTCCGCAGAAAAACGGCCGCCAGCCAACCGGCCGTGCCGCCCCCCACGATGGTGATGGATGTGACCGGATCGCCCATGCCGCTGCCCTCCCCGCAACTTACGCCGGGTCAGCCTAACGGCAGGCGGCGAAATGGCAAAGGGTCAGGTGAATTCCGGCCCGTGGACCCAGGTGGTCAGAGAATAGCGCTGGCCCCGCGATACCGGTGTCACCCGGTGCAACGTGAAGCTGGGGAACAGGATGGCGCTGCCGCGTGTCGCATCCGCTGTTTCCACCTGCCCGTTGCCGTTGAGCTCCAGCCGCCCGCCCTCGTAGGCGTTGCCTTCGCTCAGCTGTGCGACAAGCGTCAGCTTGCGCTTCTGGGCAAAGGTGCCGGCACCGATGTCGGAATGCCAGTCAAAATGCCCGCCCGCGTCCGAGGCATAGAGCGCGACCTGCGCCCGCTCGGCGAACTCGGTCAGGGCAAAGTTGAAATGCGCGCGGTTCACGTCGCGCACGACTTCCATCACCCGGCGAAAGACCCAGGCGCCCTCGCCCTCTTCGTCCAGCCAGGTGATGCGGGCGACGCGGATGTTCTCATTCTGGCGCCCGCGCACCAGGCCGGCGTCGCTGAAGTCCTGTGCCTGGGTCAGGCGGATGATCTGGTCGCACTCGGTGTCGGAAAACATCCGGTCGAGAGAATAGGGTGACAGCATGCAGATGCCCCGATGGAAAGGATCCGAGCCGCATGCCACCGGCCCGCGACGGATACCGGTCTGTTTGCGACATGAAAGGCCGAAAACGTCACATTTCTTTTGCAGCGCGTTTTGGGGTCCGGAATTCCGGACCGCACATTCGAACAAATAGCTTGACCAATGAGACACGCCCGCCTATTTGTCTTGGCATGACCACGCAAATGACATATCGCAGTTGTTGCTGACCTCCCTCCGGTAGGTAAACCCGCAAGGTGCGGGGCACGACTGCTAATCGTTGCGTTCTTTCCCAAGAATTTGGTTCGAGACCAATGCCTACCGCCATTGGATGCAGTGGCTGAATTGGTTATGGCGCCGGATTGCAAATCCGGAGCATGCGGGTTCGAGTCCCGTCTGCATCTCCAAACATCACCCCAACAAAACATGAGCTTAACAACCACATGACAGCTTCACGGTCCGGCCCGCAGCGATGAGTGGGAGAATCAGGTTCGGGCTCTGCGTCGGGCGAGTTGACCATTGAACCTTTCCGAATCCCTGATCCAGGTGTTGAAACAACACGTTTCGAAACCCTGAAATCCGGGAAAATAACTCGGAAAACTCTGGAATAGAAAACGGCGACAGATTCCCTTGCCGCCGTTCAAATAATTCGCGCCTGAACCCCGCAGAATTACCGTCTTTCGCCAATCACGGCCTTCAGCATCTCGCGCTCTTCACCGGTCAGGTCGGTCAGCGGCGATCTCACCGGGCCGGTGTCGAACCCGCGCAGGGCCACACCCGCCTTGATGGCGGACACCGCGTAGCCGGTCTTGCGGTCGCGGACCCTGGCGAAGGGATAGTAGAAGTCGGTCAGCATCCGTTCGCACTTGGCATCGTCGCCCGCCTGGAAGGCCGCGTGGAACTCCAGCGCGGTTTCGGGGACAAAGTTGAAGACGGCAGAGGAATAGGTATCCACGCCCGCCCCCCGGAACGCCTGCGCGAACAGTTCATGCGTGGGCATCCCGCCGACATAGGCCAGCCTGTCGCCCAGCCCGATTGTGATCCGGCGGACCGTGTCGATGTCGCCGGTGCCATCCTTGAAACCGATCAGGTTGGGGCACTCCTCGGCCAGGCGTGCAAGCGTATCGGCAGAGACAACCGACTGGCCCCGATTGTAGACGATCACGCCCATGTTGGTGGCGTTGCAGACGGTGCGGATATGCGCCTCGATCCCGTCCTGCGGCGCGCCGATCAGATAATGCGGCAAAAGCAGGATGCCGTCACCACCCGCCGCCTCGATGCCCTGCGCCATGTCGCAGGCCATGCGGGTGCCATAGCCGCAGCCAGCGATCACCGGCTGGCCGGGCTGTGCGGCGCGGGCGGTCTTGACCACCTCGACCACCTCGGCAGGGGTCAGCGAGAACAGTTCACCCGTGCCGCCGGCGACGATCAGCCCGGCGATCTTGTGCGGGCTGAGCCATTCGAGATGGGCGGAAAAGGCCGTGGGGTTGAACCTGTCATCGGCATCGAAGGGCGTCACCGGAAAGGACAGCAGGCCGGAACGGATGATGTCGCGCAGGGCGATAGGGTCGATCATGTCTTTGAATCCTCGTGCATTCAGTCTTCGTGGATGCCATCGCCGCAAAAGGCGCCGCCTTGGTAGAGCGCGTTGACATCGTCGGCGGGCGGCGGGTCCATTTCGGCGTCGATCTTGGCGCGGAACTGCTCGGCATTGTCTTTCGGCTGCCAGCCCAGGTAGGCCACTTCGCGGTTGTCCCACCAGGAGGCCCCGTTGGCCGAGGCGCCATAGACGATGGGACAGCCCAGCCGCGGCACCATGAAGACGCGTTCGATCAACTGCATGAAATCGTCAAAGCTCATCCAGGTAGACAACATCCGGTGGTTCTTGGGCTCCGGAAAGCAGGACCCGATGCGCACGCTTGCGGTCTCGATGCCGTATTTGTCGTGGTACATGCTGGCCATCGCCTCGCCAAACACCTTGGACACGCCGTAAAGGCCGTCGGGCCGGGGCGTGCTGTTGGCGTCCAGCCGCTGGGTCTGCTTGTAGTAACCGATGGCATGGTTCGAACTGGCAAAGATGATGCGCGGCTTGACCGAGGATTTGCGCGCGCCTTCGTACAGGTGAAAGACCCCGTCGATATTGGCGTTGCGCACGGTGTCCCAGTTGGCCTCGACGGACTGGCCGCCCATGTGGACGATGCCGTCGCAGCCCTCGACCAGCGCCTCGACCGCTGCCTTGTCGCCCAGGTCACAGGGCACCAGTTCCTCGTGCGGGGCGGCCTGCCCCAAGTCGGCGCCGGGGCGGTCGGACAGGCGGATGGTTTCTGCGATGGGCTTCAGCCGCTCGCGGCAGACGGCGCCGAGGTTGCCCGTAGCGCCGGTGATCAGCAGTTTCTTCAGCATGGTGTCCTCTTGGTCAGTGCGCGGTCCAGGAACTGCAGGACCGCATGGTGAATGGCCGGGGTTTCCTTGTGGCCGGTCTCCTGGTCGATCCAGGTCACCAGCTGGTCGGTCTGCCCGGTGGCGTCATAGGCAAGGCGCAGGTCCAGTGTCGCCTGCGCCCCGGCGGGGATGGCGGTAAAGGGATCCTCGCGGCCATGAGCCACGAATTGCGGGCGCGGCGCAATCAGGCCGGCGACCTGTCCCATGTCCGTGTGGCGCAGCACCCCCGGCACGATCAGGTACAGGCCGTGACGGTCGTGGACGCCGGTTTCGATCAACCCCTCGATGCTGGCCAGCATGCACAATTGCGCCACCGCCGCCACCCGGGACTCCAGCGCCCCCACCCACATGGCCAGCGCGGCCCCCATCGACATGCCCAGCACGGCGATGCGGGTCCTATCGATCCGGTCATGACCGGCCAGCCAGTCGAAGGCCGCCAGTTGATCCCCGACCATCTGGCCGAACAGGGGCTGCCCCCGCCAGAACCCGGCCTTGGCCAGGGCGCTTTCGCTGCCTTCGGACCGGCGGTCGCCAAAGCCGGGCATGTCCATCGCCAGCACGGCATGACCGGCGGCCAGAAGGTCGGGACCATAAGGGGACGCCAACCAACGTGCGCCCTCTGCCACTTCACGACGCCCCAGATCGAATTGCCCGCCGTGGGCGTGGCAATAAAGAACGGCGGGAAAGGGCCCCTCTCCCTCCGGCAGCCAGAGCGTCGCGGGCTTTCCGTCCAGCCGCAGCTCGATCCGCGACCCGGTATCGGCCACCTCGGCCCCTTGTACCTGGGCCACGGGTTCGGGCCGAACCTCGGGCAGCGCCAGCAAGTCGCGCAGCGTGGCGCGCAGGGTTTCGGGGTCGCCGCTCATCCTAGGTATAGGCCGTCGATCCGTCCGGGCGGATGGGCAGCTTGCGCTCCCAATGAATGTAGCGATCCGTCTTCAGGAAATCCTCGTCAATCTCGACACCCCAGCCGGGTCGGTCCGGGCGCAATTCCAGGTAGCCGTCCACCGGCATGTAGGGATCCCGGACATAGCCTGCCGCCTCATCGACCGGAGCAAGGTCGCGGCCGAGGAAGGCCGAAGTGCCGGGCAGCCGGTATTCGAGGATCTTGAAGTTCGGACAGGCGGCGGCGAAATGCAGGTTCACCGCCGTCGCAAGCGGCCCCATCGGGTTGTGCGGCGCGACAGGGACGTAAAAGGCCTCGGCGATGGCGGCGATCTTGCGCATCTCCAAAAGGCCACCGACTGCGCAGATGTCTGGCTGGATGATGTCTGCCCCGCCCGCCTGCAACAGGCGCAGGAACTCGAACCGGGAATAAAGGCTTTCGCCCGTGGCCAGCGGCACCCGCAGCTGCGATTTCAATGCGCCCCAGGCCTCGATATTCTCAGGCCGCATAGGTTCCTCGAAGAACAGCGGATGGAAGGGCGCCAGCGCGTTGCCCAGTTCCGCCGCCTGCCAAGGCTCGAAAATGCGCGCATGGGCGTCAAAGGCGAACTCGTAATCGGGGCAAAGCGCGGTCAGCTCTGCCACCCAGTCCGTGGTCGCCCGGATCACCTTGCCCCAGGGCTCGGCATGGATGTCGTTGCGATAGGGTGACAGCTTGAAGGCGGTGAAGCCGTGCGCCTCTTGCATGGCGGCGCAATGGTCGTGGATCTCACCCGCGTCCGGCGCGGAGTAGACACCGAGGTAGACGCGCACCCGATCACGCACATGCCCGCCCAGCATCATGTAGACCGGCAGGCCCACGGCCTTGGCCGAGATGTCCCAGAGCGCGTGGTCGATGGCCGAGATCGCCGCCAGGCCCAGTGCGCCCGGGGGAAACCGGCTGTGCTGATAGAGCTTGAGGATCAGACGTTCGATCCGGCGCGGGTCCTCGCCCTCGATCTGGGTATAGAGATAGTCCAGCAGCGGCGGCAGGGCCCGGTCGGGGCCGTGGTTATAGCACTCCCCCCAGCCGGTGATCCCCTCGTCCGTGTCGATGGCCACGATGACGCGCGGACGGTTGCCGTCGCGGGACATGAAACTGCGCAGGCCGGTGATCTTCATCGGGTCATCCCTGGAAACGAGGTTGCGGCAGGCCGGTGACGCCAAGGCCGGTGATCGCGAAAAGGCCACCGGCGTCTGGCTGGGCGGGATCGTCCGACAGCCCGGCACCGATGGAGGTGACGTAAAGCGTGGCCAGATCCGGGCCGCCAAACATCGGCTTGGTGGGCTTTTCCACCGGCATGTCGATGGTCATCAGCACCTCGCCCTCCGGGGAAAGGCGATAGAGCTGCCAGCCGGAAACGCCCGCCTGCCAGTAACACCCCTCGGCGTCCACGGTGCCGCCGTCGGGGCGCCCCGGCACCGAACGCGTATCGAAAAATACCTCTGGTTCACCCGGTGTTCCGGTCGTCGTGTCATAATCGCAGGCCCAGATGGTGCGCACGCCCGGATTGCTGTCAGAGAAATACATCCGGCGCCCATCGGGCGAAAAGGCCAGCCCGTTGGTCGTAAAGATCCCATCGCGCCAGGCCGTCACCGCCCCGTCCGGGTCCAGCCGATAGAAGGCGCCAAGCGCCTCGGGCTCTCCGCCGTCCTTCATGGTTCCTGCCCAGAACCGGCCCTGCGCATCGGTCGCACCGTCGTTGAAACGGTTGTCCGGCAGATGTGCTTCCGGGTCGTGGATCGCCTCGCGTGCCCCCGTCTCCGGATCGAAGAGCCAGAAGCCGGATTTCGTCGCCAGCACCAGCCCGCCCTGCTCCCGCACCGCAAGGCACCCGACAGGTTCGCCGTATTCGATGGTTCGGTTCTCGCCCGTGACCGGGTCATAGCGATAGATGACGCCCGCCGGGATATCGACCCACCAGAGACATTGCGCCCGGTCGTCCCAGACCGCGCCCTCGCCAACCCCGGCGCCCACCGGCGCAACGCATGTGATCTCGATCCCCATCTACTCCCCCTTGAAGACCCGGTTTTCCGAGCCGTCGATATGCGCGCTCATGGCGGCGCGGGCGGCCGCCGCGTCACCAGCCTCCAGCGCATCCACGATGGCCTGATGTTCGCTGCTCATGTCGCGCTTGCCCTTTGCATAGCCTGTCCGCCCCAGCGAGCGGACGAACTTGCCGATGAACAGCATGTGCGGGCGTAGCATCTTCATGGTTTCAAGCAGGAATCGGTTGTCAGACAACTTGGCAATCCTGAAGTGAAACGCAAGGTCGGGCTCGACCGTTGCCGTGCCCGCCTCGGCCAAGTCCTGCATATCGGCGATATAACCACGCAACTCGGCGATATCCGCCGCCGTGGCCCGCGCCGCCGCCAGCGCCGCCGTCTCGGTCTCGACAAAGCGCCGAAACCGGAAATAGGCGGCAATGTCGTCGATACTGCCAAGCGGCTCATACCCCGCGCCCTCCTTGGGCGGGCCGACACTGACGAAAGATCCGGCCCCCTGCTTCGACACGATCAACCCATCTTCGCGCAAGCGGGCAAGGGCTGTGCGCACCACCGGGCGCGATACGCCATAGTCACTCGCCAGCTCGTTTTCGCTGGGCAGACGCTGCCCCAGCGAAAAGGTCCCGTTCCGGATCGCGTCAAGCAATTCGGAATAAACGCTTTCCTCAAGCCGCGTCCCGCCGCGTGTCGGTCTTGCCCCCTGTGCCTCAGCCATCTTCTTCTCCAGCAGCAGCGCCCCTCGGCACCTTACAACATTTAAAAATTAGTTTGACAAGTTGTCAACGTGATGCAGAGTCGGGCCACTGAAAAAGCGCGATTCACGCGTTCAGGGAGGAGAGACATGACCCAACACTGGCGAATTGCATCGCTGGCCTCTGCGGCTATCGGCGCCTTGCTGATGCCACTGGCCGCCGCCGCATATACCGATGCGCCGATGCTGGCCGACAAGGTCGCCGCCGGCGACCTGCCCGAGGTGGACGCCCGCCTGCCCGACCAGCCCGAGGTGATCGAGCCACTGAACGAGATCGGCACATATGGCGGCACCATCCGCCGTTTCCTGTCCGGCTCGAACGACCACAACTCGATCCTGCGGTTCGTCATGCCCCAGGGCCTGACCCGGTGGAAGCCGGACTTTTCGGGCGTGGTGCCCAACATCGCCGAAAGCTGGGAGGTCAACGAGGACAGTTCCGAATTCACCTTTCACCTCCGCGAGGGCCTGAAATGGTCGGACGGCGAACCCTTTACCGCCGATGACATCATGTTCTTCGTCGAGGATCTGCTGCAGAACAAGGAGTTCTATCCCAACGCCCCGGCCCGGTTCGTCGTCGGCGGCGAGGTGATGACGGCGGAAAAGATCGACGACTACACCGTCACCCTGAAATTCGCCGCCCCCTACGGCACCTTCCTGACCGAGCTTGCCACGCCTCTGGCGCAGGAACCGGTGCTCTGGGCCAAGCATTACTGCCAGCAGTTCCACCCGAAGTACAACGCCGACGTCCAGCAGATGGTCGACGCGACAGAGGCGGTCGAGGACTGGCCCAGCCTCTACCGCCTGAAATGCGGCGAGGTCGAGGCGCCGAACCGCTGGGCCAATGCCGAACGCCCGACGCTGGACCCCTGGATCGTCACCGGCGACGGCTATACCGCCGGGTCCACCCAGGTCATCATGGAGCGCAACCCCTACTTCTGGCAGGTCGATACCGAGGGCAACCAACTGCCCTACGTCGACCGGCTGCAATGGGGCGTGTCGCAGGACGCGCAGGCGATCCTGCTGGAAGCGATTGCCGGCAACGTCGACATGCAGGCCCGCCGGATCGCGACGCTGGCGAACCAGCCGGTGCTGTACCAGAACCAGGACAAGGGCGGGTACAAGCTGTACCAGCGCACCGCGGCGGATTCCAACGACATGGCGATCCATTTCAACCACACGCACAAGGACCCCGAGATGCGGGCCTTCCTGACCAACAAGGACGTGCGGATCGCGCTGTCGCTGGGCATCGACCGCGAAGAGATCATCGACATCGTCTACCAGGGCGTCGGTGAACCCTGGCAGATCGGCCCCCTGCCCCAGCACATCCTCTACAACGAGCAACTTGGCCGCCAGCACACCGACTTTGACCCGGACCGGGCCAACGAACTGCTGGACGCCGCAGGCTATACCGAGCGCAACGACGACGGCATCCGCCTGTTCCCGTCCGGAGAGCCGATCATCTTCAACGTCAACTATCCGGGCGTCGAGGTGCCGCATTGGGGCGACAGCCTTGAGATCATCAAGGATCAGTGGTCGCAGATCGGCATCGGCCTGAACTCCAGCAGCGTGGAACGGTCGATCTACTACAACCGGGGCGAGGCCAACGAGCATGACTTCATGGTCTGGGGCGCGCCCGGTGGCCTGGACCCGACGCTGAGCCCGCGCGACGTGCTGGCGATCCACCCGCAGGCCTCTTGGTTTGCCATCCCCTGGGCGCGCTGGCACCTGTCGGTCGGCGCGGACGGACAGGAACCCAGCGAGTCCATGAAAAAGCGCTTCCAGCTTTACGATGACTTCAAGGCCGAGGCCGACCAGGACAAGGCGCTGGACATCTTCCGCGAGATCCACCGCATCGCGGCGGAAGAGTTCGAGATCATCGGCATCACCACCCGGCCTAGCGTCTACGGCGTCGTGAACGCCAAGCTGCGCAACGTGCCGGAGGCCCTGCCGGGGTCGTGGATGTACCCCGATCCGGGTCCGACCCTGCCGCAGACGTACTTTTACGCGGAGTGATCCGCCGCCGGGGTGCGCAGCATCTGCGCACCCCACCCACCCGACGCAGGCCGCGCGACCGTCACGGGCCTGACGCAAGAGGTTCCCCATGATCTGGCGCTATATCCTCAAACGGATCATCTGGATGATCCCGTTCATGTTCGCTGTCTCCGTCGTGGCCTTCCTGCTGATCCAGGCGCCACCGGGCGACTACCTGACCACCTATATCGCCAAGCTGGGCGAATCGAACGAACTGCTGGACCAGGCCTCCATCGACAACCTGCGCGCGCGCTTCGGGCTCGATCAGCCGCTCTATGTCCAGTATTTCAAATGGGTTGCGAACCTGCTGCAGGGCGATTTCGGCATGTCCTTCGAATGGCGCCAGCCGGTGTCCGACCTGGTGTGGGAGCGGATGGGCCTGACGCTCTGCCTCAGCTTCGCGACGCTGCTGTTCACCTGGGCCGTGGCCTTTCCCATCGGCGTCTATTCCGCCGTCCACAAGTATTCCATCGGTGACTACATCGCCACGACCATTGGCTTCATCGGCCTGGCAACCCCCAACTTCCTGCTGGCGCTGATCCTGATGTATATCGGCGTGGTCCACTTCGGCACCGATGTCGGCGGGCTGTTCAGCCCCGAGTACCAGAATGCCCCGTGGTCGGCCGCCAAGGTCTGGAACCTGATCGAACATCTCTGGCTGCCGGTCATCGTTCTGGGCACCTCGGCCACCGCCAGCCTGATCCGCATCATGCGCGCCAACCTGCTGGACGAGTTGAACAAACCCTATGTCGACACCGCCCGCGCCAAGGGCCTGTCGGAATTTGCCCTCATCATGAAATACCCGGTCCGCGTGGCGCTGAACCCCTTCATCTCGACCATCGGCTGGGTGCTGCCCAACCTGGTGTCCGGCGCCGTGGTAACGGCCATCGTCCTGTCGCTGCCCACCGCGGGGCCGCTGATGCTGCAGGCGCTTCTGTCGCAGGACATGTACCTGGCCGGCGCCTTTGTCCTGCTGCTGTCTTCGTTGACCGTGATCGGCATGCTGATCTCGGACATCCTTCTTGTCCTTCTCGACCCGCGGGTGCGCTATGAGTGACACGACCACGAACACCACCCCCGAGGACGACCCGCACAGCGCGGCAGTGCCGGCGGAAAGCCATTTGCACGACGCCCCGGCCATCGACCCGGACAAGGCGCCCGACAAGGTCGCCATCGCCTCGCAGTGGCAGCTGACCTGGTGGGCGTTCAAGCGGCACCGGTTGGCGGTCTTCGCGCTCTGGATCATCGGGCTCCTGTACCTGGTCTCGATCTTTGCCGAGTTCGTGGCCCCCGACGACCCGACGAAACAGAACCGGCGCGCGGTCTATCACCCGCCGCAGATGATCCACCTGATCGACCGCACGGACGAGGGCATCCGCATCCGTCCCTACGTCTGGAAGATGGACCGCCAGCGCGATCCCGCCTCGCTGGCCGTCAGCTACGTCAAATCAGAAGAGAAGATCTACCTGACGCTGTTCGGACGTGGTGCCGACTACAAGTTCTGGGGCCTGTGGGAGACCGATCGCCACCTCTTTGCCACGCAGGACCCTCGCGAAAAATTCTTCATCTTCGGCGCAGACAGGCTGGGCCGCGACATGTTCAGCCGCATCCTCTATGGCACCCGGATTTCCATGTCGATCGGCCTGGTGGGGGTGGCAATCAGCCTGGTGCTGGGGATCACGCTGGGGGGCCTCTCGGGCTATTACGGCGGCCGCGTCGACGCGGTTATCCAGCGCATGATCGAGTTCGTGCTCAGCCTGCCGACGATCCCGATCTGGCTGGCGCTGGCCGCCTCCCTGCCGCCTGACTGGCCGATCTACCAGCAGTATTTCGTCATCACCCTCATCGTCAGTCTCGTCGGCTGGACAGAACTGGGCCGCGTGGTGCGGGGCCGATTCCTGGCGATGAAGAACGACGATTTCGTCATCGCGGCCCGGCTGGATGGCGCGTCAGAGGGGCGGATCATCTTCCGCCACATGCTGCCGTCGCTGTCGTCGCACATCATCGCCTCGCTGACGCTGGCCATACCGCTGATGATCCTTGCGGAAACCGGGCTGTCCTTTCTCGGCCTCGGCCTGCAACCCCCGGCGATTTCCTGGGGTGTGCTGCTGAAAGAGGCGCAGAACATCATCTCGATCAGCCAGGCGCCCTGGCTCTTCATTCCGGGCGGCTTTGTCGTCGTCGCGGTCCTTGCCTTCAACTTTCTCGGGGACGGCATGCGCGATGCCGCGGATCCTTATGGCCACTGACATGCAACCCATCCTGCAGATCCAGGACCTGAACCTGGGGTTTTCCATGCGGCAGGGCGTCTTTGACGTGCTGCACGGGATCAGCTTTGACCTGCACCGGGGCAAGACAACCTGCGTCGTGGGCGAGTCCGGATCGGGCAAATCCGTGACCGCGCGGACGATCCTGAACATGGTTCCACCGCCGGGCAAGATCAACGGCGGGCGCATCCTGTTCAATCCCGACGGGACAGAGATCGACCTGACCGCGCTGGACCCGCGCGGCCCCGCGATCCGCCAGATCCGCGGCGGAAGGATCGCGATGATCTTTCAGGAGCCGATGTCGTCGCTCAGCCCGGTCCACACCATCGGCAGCCAGATCATCGAGGCCATCCGCCTGCACCGCGACGTGTCGAAAAAAGAGGCCCGCGACCTGGCCATCGAGGTCCTGAAACAGGTTGAGATCCCCAACCCGGACAAGGCGGTGGACCGTTACGCCTTTGAATTCTCCGGCGGGATGCGGCAACGGGCGATGATCGCGATGGCGCTGTCCTGCCGCCCCGACGTGCTGATCGCGGATGAGCCGACCACCGCGCTGGACGTCACCACCCAGGCCGAGATCCTGGACCTGATGAAAAACCTCCAGACCGAACTTGGCATGGCGATCATGTTCATCACCCACGACATGGGCGTGGTGGCCGAGATCGCCGACGAGGTCGTGGTGATGGAAAAGGGCCACGTCGTCGAACAGGGCGACATCCACCAGATCTTCGAAGCGCCGCAGCACCCCTACACGCAGAAACTTCTCAACGCCGTGCGGCGACTGGAGGAACCGGCGGCGGCCAAGGTCCGCCCGGCGGGCGACAGCGGCAACATCCTGCGGGTCGAGAACCTGCAACTGCGTTTCGAGAAGAAAGAGGGCTTTTTCCAGCGCGTGACGGATGTGACCAAGGCCGTCGATGGCGTCAGTTTCGACCTCAAGCAGGGCGAGGCGCTTGGGATCGTAGGTGAAAGCGGATCGGGCAAGACCACCGTGGGCCGCTGCATCGCACGTGTCTACGATCCGAACGCCGGTGTGATCGACTATGCCGGGCGCGACCTCATCGCCGCGAACAAGAACCAGCTGCGCGACACGCGCAAGCAGATCCGCATGATCTTCCAGGACCCTTTCGCCTCGCTGAACCCGCGCATGACGGTCAAGCAGATCATCGCCGAACCGCTGATCGTGAACGGCATCGCCAAGGGACAGGAGCTTGAGGACCGGGTCGCGAAACTGCTGACCGAGGTCGGGCTGGACCCGGGCATGATGGAACGCTACCCGCATGCGTTCTCGGGCGGACAGAGACAGAGGATCGTCGTCGCCCGGGCCATCGCGCTGGAACCCCGTCTGGTGATCGCGGACGAACCGACCTCGGCGCTGGACGTGTCGATCCGTACGCAGGTGCTGGACCTGCTACTGAAACTCCAGGCCGAGATGGGGCTGTCCTTCATCTTCATCAGCCATGACATGGCGGTGATCCGCTATTTCTGCGACCGGGTGGCGGTGATGTACCGTGGCAAGATCGTCGAGATCGGCGAGACTGAGGAGATCATCACCAACCCGCAGCACCCCTATACCAAGGCTCTGCTGTCCTCGGTCCCGATCCCCGATCCGAAACTGCGCGGCACCCGCCAGCGCCACCGCTACGTGACCGAAACATGACCGAAGAGGACCAGCTTGCCCCCGGCATGGCCGAGGCGATCCGGACGCATGAAAACCTGTCCGACTCCGAGGCCGCGACCTTCTGGGCCGAGGGCGCCGACTGGGCGCCGACCGAGGACACCGACTATACCGGAGCAGCGGGCCAGTCGCAGGCGGCGCGCGTCTACAACGGCGCGGCCGCCGGCCCGGTGATGCTCTATATCCACGGCGGCGGCTGGACCGGCGGCTCCATCGCGCTGAATGAACGCGCCTGCCAGATCATGGCGCGCGACAGCGGCTGCACGGTGATCTCGATCTCTTACCGGCTGGCACCCGAACACCCCTTTCCCGCCGGGCTGGAGGATTGCCGCGCCGCGCTGGACCAGTTTCGCGGCCGCTATCCCGACCGCCCCTTCGTGCTGGCCGGGGCCTCTGCCGGGGGCAACCTGGCGCTGGCCCTGGCCTTCGACGCCCCCGTTCAGGGCCTTGTCCTGTTCTATGGCGTCTTCGGCGACGATTTCGAAACGCCCAGCTATCGCCGCTATGCCGAGGGGTTCGGCCTGACCCGCGCCCGGATGCAGGAGTTGTTCTCGCTCTACGACCCGCAGGGCGCCCATGCCACCGACCCGCGCCTGTGCCAGCTCAAGGCGAGCGACGGCCAGTTGCGCCTGCTGCCGCCCAGCTGCCTGATCGCCGCCGGGATCGACGTGCTGCGCGATGACACGACCACGCTGGCCGAACGGCTGACCCTGCTTTCCATCCCCCACAGCCTGCACGTCGAACCCGGCGTGACACATGGTTTCATCAACCGCGGGCGCCTTGTGCCCGCCGCCGACGCCTGCCTGACGCGGGCGGCGCGCTTTCTTGCCGATCCGGAGCAGCCATGAAAATCGAGACGATCACCGCCAGGACCTTCCGCCACAAGACCAGCATGGTCCGCGACAGTGACGGCCACGGCCACCCCGGACCCGAAAGCGACACCACCTCGGGCCTGCTGACCATCACCACCGATGACGGCCACCAGGGCCATGTCGTCACCCGGCCGCAGGACATGGCAGAACCGCTGCTTGACCGTTTCGTGCGGCCCAACCTGATCGGACAGGACCCGCTCTGCACCGAACAGCTCTGGTACAAGGTCTACAAGTGGCAGCGGCTGGGGGGTGGGTTGTTGACCGACCGCGTGCTGGCAGCGGTCGACCTCGCGCTTTGGGATCTCAAGGGCAAGGTGTCGGGCCAGCCGGTCTGGAAGCTGCTGGGCGGCGCGCGGCCCAGGATCCTCGCCTATGGCTCGACCATGTGCGGCGACGACCTGGAAAACGGGCTGGCAACGCCCGAGGATTACGCCCGCTTTGCCGACTGGATGGTGAATACCCGCGGCTACAAGGCGGTCAAGCTGCATGGCTGGATGCCCCCAATGCCCGGCGCGCCCGATCCGAAAAAGGACTACCAGGCCTGCGCCGCCGTGCGAGAGGCGGTGGGACCGGATGTTCCCCTGATGCTGGACCCGCATCACTTCTATTCGCGAACAGAGGTCCTCTGGCTGGCCAACAAGCTGGCAGAGCTCGATTTCCGCTGGATGGAAGAGCCGATGGAAGAGGCATCCATGTCCTCTTACAAGTGGTTGACGCAGAACACGCCCCTGAACATTCTCGGCCCCGAGACCATGACCGGCAAGCACTGGACCCGCGCCGAATGGGTCAAGCACGATGCCTGCGACATCGTCCGCGCCGGCGTCTGGGACGTGGGCGGGATCAGCCCGGCGATGAAGATCGCCAACATGGCAGAGTGTTTCCACATGTCGACCGAGATGCACGGCACCGGCGCCGGCAACCTGTCGGTCGCGCTGGCGATCCACAATACCAGCTTCTATGAACGCGGGCTGCTGCATCCGTTCATCGACTACGACGCGCCCAAGGAATACCAGAACCGCATCGACGACGAGATGGACGCCGAAGGCTATGTCCACGGGCGCGAGGATCCGGGCCTGGGTCAGGATCTGAACATGGATTACATCAAGGGGAACCTCGTGAATGCCTGACACCCGCATCGCCGAGCTGCGCGTCACCCCGATCGCATTCTACGACCCGCCGCTCCTGAACAACGCGGGCTGTCACCAGCCCTTTGCCCTGCGCTCGATCATCGAGGTCGAGACCGAAGGCGGCGTGATCGGCCTTGGCGAAAGCTATGGCACCCGTGCCGTGCTGGACGGGCTGGCGGCATTGGCCCCCTTGCTGCCTGGGCTGGTGGTGACCGACCTGAACGGCCTCTGGGCGCGCGCCCGGCAGGCCGTGAGAGGCGGCCATGAGGGCTATTCCGGCGATGAACGGCTTTTGCCGCGCGTCGTCGGCGCGGTCGAGGTCGCCCTGTGGGACGCGCTGGGGAAAACCACCGGGCGGCGGGTCTGCGACCTACTGGGCGGGCAGGTGCGGGACGATGTGCCCTTTTCGGCCTACCTCTTTTACAAGTTTGCCGGCCATTCCGGCGCCGATCCCGACGATTGGGGAGAGGTGCTGACACCGGAACAGCTTGTCGATGAGGCGCACCGTTTCAAGGAGTTACATGGTTTCGACGCCATCAAGCTCAAGGCCGGCATCCTGCCGCCCGAGGAGGAAATCGAAGGCTTGCGCGCCCTGCGCGCCGCCTTCCCCGAGGCGCCGCTGCGGATCGACCCCAACGGCGGCTGGACGGTCGAGACCACCCTGCGCCTCTTGCCCCAACTCGAGGGGCTGATCGAGTACCTGGAGGACCCGACCGTCGGGATCGAGGGCAACGCGCGCGTGCAGGCCGCCACGGATATTCCGCTGGCAACCAACATGTATGTCGTCCATCCCAGCCACCTGCCCGCCAACATGGCGCAGGACGCCTTTCGCGTGATCCTCAGCGATCACCATTACTGGGGCGGGCTGCAGGCCAGCCGCGAGCTGGCGAAGATCTGCGAAATCTGGGGGCTGGGCCTGTCGATGCATTCGAACTCTCACCTGGGCATCAGCCTGGCGGCGATGACCCACCTCGCCGCCGCCACCCCGAACCTGACCTATGATTGCGACACGCATTCGCCCTGGCAGACGGACGAGGTGATCGAGGGCGGCAAGCTGGCCTTTCGCAACGGGCGGCTGCGCGTCCCCGATGGCCCCGGCCTTGGCGTCACGCTGGACCGGACCGCTTTGGCCCGCCTGCACCAGAATTTCCTGGACGCCGGGATCACCGAACGCGACGATGCCACCGAGATGCGCAAGCACTGGCCGGACTGGCAATTCGGTCGGCCAAAGTTCTGAGTCCGGGCCGGCCGAAACACGCCACTCACATTTTTTTCATTCTGCAGGTTTCGCCGAATCGCCTTTTAGGCGACTCTAGTGATTGATTTTCAATCGGAGTTGATCATGCGGCGTCCTGGAATTTTCGCTTTGGTTCTGTGCCTGTGCCAGGTTCTGGCCCCCCTGACCGCCGCCCAACAGGCGGCCGATCCCGTATATGACCCGGGCGGGACCGCCAAACCCGCGGACCTGCCCTTGCCCGGCAGCCTGCCGCTGATCGACTACGAAAAGGTCCTCTTTCCCTGGATCGCCCGTCGCGAATACGTCGGGCTGAACTGGAAGCGAGACAAGCGGTGGCGCGACACCGGGCCCTTTGTTTTCAATATGAGCTTTGGCATCCACCCGGCGGTGCGCATGTACTACTCGCCCGAGCTCATCACCTGGCTGGAAGGCGGACGGACCGGGGCCATTCCGGACGGCGCCATCGTCATCAAGGAGATGGTGACCCCACCCGCCGCCCGCTACAACGAGTACCGCGCCGCGCTGGTGGCGCAGTACCCGGACGAACCCGCCAAGGTCGACGCGGAACTGACCGATTTCGCCTATGACACCGGCGGCCTGAACTGGACCGTCATGGTCAAGGACAGTTCCCTGTCGCACGGCGGCTGGTTCTTTGCCTCGGTCTATTTCGCAGACAAGGACGACATGGCCGCGCGCAAGCCCGTGATCGACAGTTTTGAACCGCCCTACAGCCCGCCCCTCGGCGCAGGGGGCGACGGGATGTGCATGCGCTGCCATGCCTCCGCCGCCGAGGAGCTGATCTTTTCCGCGCTGGAAAACGTCGAGGGCTATCCCGACGATCCGCTGATCTTTCGTGTCGATGAAAGCTGGCGCGACCTGCCCAAGCCGCAGAAACCGGCCTTTGGGGCCGACCTGTCGGCAATGATCACGTCCTACCTGAGTGACGCCCATGATCCGGGCGCGATGCGCGCCGCGCATGTGGCGGCGGCCAAGGCCTCGCCGGTCGAGGTCAACAAAGAATTCACCGCCATGTTCCCGCCCACGGACGGGATCGACATCGCGCGGGCGCAGTTGCAGACCCTGCCCAGCGAATGGCTGGACCACGTCCCCGCCCGCCCGAACGACACCCAGCATTTCCTGACCTCGGACAATTGCGTCGGTTGCCACGGCGGTCTCGGCGGGGCGCCCTCGGGCGTGACCATGTTCATCAAGACCGGGTCGGACTACGGCAAGGGCTACAACATCTCGGAATACGGCGAATGGCGCTGGTCACCGATGGGCCTCGCCGGGCGTGACCCGATCTTCTACGCCCAGCTGGAATCCGAATTCGCCCTGTTGAAACAGGCCGGCGCGGGCGAGCTGTCGGACAACCTTGGCACCACCTGCCTGTCCTGCCACGGCGCGATGGGCCAGCGACAGCTGGAAATCGACGCGCATGACAACCCCGACCTGGGGCTGGACGGCAATGTCTTCAAACCCGACTACGCGCTGCTGCACACACCCCTGACGACCGAGCAAAAGGACAAGCAGGTCGCCGACGGGACCTATGAGTACCACGTCTATGGCAACCTGGCGCGCGAGGGCATTTCCTGTTCGGTCTGCCACCACATCGCGCCCCCGGAACGGGCCGAGGGACAGCCGGACTACAACCCGCTGGACACCTACCTGATGAACGGCACAACCGGCGTCTTCCGCATGACCCCGGCGGACAAGCTGATCGGCCCCTTTGCCGATGTCCGCCAGAAGCCGATGGAAAACGCGATGGGCATCACCCCGGTGCATGACGACTATATCAAGGACAGCGAGATGTGCGGCGCCTGCCACACCATCAACCTGCCCAACGTGGACGCCCCCACCGATGCCCCCTTGCCCGGCTTTACCGCTGCCGAACAGGCGGTTCTGAACAAGGCCGCGCAGAACGCCGTCAGCTTTCTGTCCGATCAATACGGCGCCACCTACCGCGAACCGCTGGTCAAGTTCCAGCACTCGGTCGAACAGGCCACCTTCCTCGAATGGAAGAACAGCCAATACGCCGACGCGGGCACCGCCCGATCCTGCCAAGATTGCCACATGAAGGGCAATTTCGAAACGCTGGACGGCAAGATCAAGATCGACGGCCTCACCACGCAGATCGCCTCGATCCAGGACACCAACCTGCCCGACGTGCCGCATGCCCTGCCGCAGGACGAGATCGAGGTGCCCTTCCGCGACAATTACAAGCGCCACAGTTTCGTGGGGCTCAACGCCTTCATGGTCGCCATGCTATCGCAGTTCGACGAGGAAATGGGGCTGGGGCCGAAAGACCCCATGACCTACGCCACGAACGGCGCCCAGTTGTCGATGGACACGATGGCCCTGCAGGCGCGGGACGAAACGGCGGATGTGAAGATCCAGAGCCTGACTGGCAGCGGCGGCACCCTGACGGCACTTGTCACCGTCGACAACAAGACCGGGCACCGCCTGCCCTCGGGCGTCGGTTTCCGCCGCGCCTTCCTCGAGGTCCGCGTGACCGATGCCACGGGCAAACAGGTCTGGTGTTCGGGGTGCACAAATGGCGCCGGAGTCATCATCGGGCCGGACGGCGATCCGCTGAAGACAGAGTTCCTGGATTTTGTCCCGGAGGGCGCGACAGAGGCTTTGTATCAACCGCATCACGACCTGATCGACGACCAGACACAGGTGCAGATCTACGAAGAGTTGACCCAGAACGCGAACAAGCAGTTCACCACCAGCTTTGTCCACCGGGTCTATCACCCCAAGGACAACCGCCTGCTGCCCTGGGGCGCCGCGAAACCGGGGACAGAGGCCTTTGAGAAACGGTTCGGAACCTCGGACGTGACTGCCGCCTTCATGAAGGCCACGATGCCCGAAGGCCGCGCAGCAGAGGACGCGGGCGTGATGGCGGGCAAGGACGAGCTGACCTACAAGATCGCCCTGCCCGATGGTGTCGATCCCACGAGCGTGACCGTACATGCCACGCTCTATTCGCAGGCGATCCCGCCCTACTACCTCAAGCAGCGCTTCGAAACCGCCCCAGACGGGCCGGCGACGCAGCGACTGTATTACCTTGCCAGCCGGCTCAAGACCAAGGGCACGCTGATCGAGAACTGGAAACTGAAGATCCAGGGCGACACGGCGCAACTGCCCTGACGCCCGGTTCCGCCGGGCGGATCTTTGGGCCATGATGAAAGAACCCCGGCCGGGATGCTGGCCGGGGCCGTGGTCATGGATGGATTGGCACATTGGATTTCAAGAACTTCGGGGGGCTGGCCGCCCTTCTGGCCGTGATCTGGGGCGTGGAGGCAGTCAACCTGCTGACCGGCTACGCTCTTAATGGCTGGCTGGGCCTCAAACCAAGGTCGCTGGGCGGGCTGGACGGCATCGTCTTCATGCCACTGCTGCACGGCTCCCTCACCCATGCAGCGGCCAATACCGCGCCGCTGGCGGTGCTGGGCGCGCTTCTGATCTTGACGGCCCGTTCGGTGGCGCTCATGGCTTCGCTGCTCATCGTCCTCCTGGGCGGCCTGGGCGTCTGGGTATTCGGCACCGCGGCGATCCATGTCGGCGCCTCGGGGCTGATATTCGGCTGGTTCGGCTTTCTCGTGGCGCGTGGACTTGTCGAAAGACGCCTTGTGCCGTTGCTGGTGGCGGTCGGCGTCGCCGTGATCTATGGCACGATGGTCTGGGGCGTTCTGCCGGGACAGCCCGGAGTCAGCTGGGAATCCCATTTCTTCGGCGCGCTGGCCGGGATCGTCGCAGCAAGGGCCTTGCGCGGGGCGGGCTGAACGGGCGGCGGGCACGGCAAGACGGAAATTGGCCGACCCGCAGGTTTTGAAACTGCAATCTGTCCGGCGATGGACGGACCCCAAAAGTCTCGCCAGTCAAATAGTGTATTCCGGGCACCACATTTGGCGTCTATACGCAGCCCTCTGGAATCGAAGACCTGCCATGTCTATATCAGAATTGCCTGAGACATCGTGAACATGTTTCACAAATTTATAACAGGAACCAGTTGACCCTGGGTATTGTAGAAGTGGCGAGGGGCCTATGTCAGACGCATCCACACCAAAGGCAAAAAAGATTACGACTGCCCAGGAATTTGTCTCGCAAAATGCGCAGACCAGGCAGACAGAGGTCGCGAAGGCCAAGGATGAGCCTTCTGGTGCGGAGCGCTCCTTTGCAGCCATACAGGACAACACATTCTACAAGATCATGCTTGACGAAGGCCTGGCGCCACAAGACAAGCTGGCGCGGGTAACACAGGCACTGACCTTCACCGACGATCGGTCCGAAGCGCGCGAAAACCTGTCTGAATTCAATGCCTTCAAAGAATACCTCCAGTTCGAACGCAAGCGCATGGCGCAGGAAATCATCGCGCTCACCGACACCGAGGCTTTCGGCGAACTGAAGGACGTCTTCGAACAGATCAATACCGCCCTTTTGACATTCGAAGACCAGATCGCGCCGCTGACGGATATCGTCGATGCGGTTTACACGTTGCGCATGAACGGAGTGACTTACGATATCTTCGAGGAATTGTTGCGCGAACGCGAACTGGAAAAGGAGCGCACAACCAAAAAGGCAGACCTCAAGCAAACGCTGAGCCAGTTGGAGTCCAAAGTCCGTGGATTGAAGACTGACAATGGCATGCTGCGCGAGGACAAGGGTTTTTTCGGGCTTGGCGGCACCAAGAAAAGCGCGCTGGAAAAGATTGCAGCCAACGACGCGCTGATCGACGAACATACCGACGCGATGCAAAGCCTGCTCGACGAGATCAAGATACTGGAGACGCAGGCCCCGGCCAATTCGGAATTCGCGGAATTCGCCGCGGAAAAGGAGAAACTGCGCGAACTTCTGGACATCACTTCGGATGAACACAAGGCCCGGCAAGAGGCGCTGGTCGGTTCGGCCCAGGATTTCATCGACACCACCGAAAACAGGGTGTCCTCGGTTCTGGGGCATTTCACCAAGATGAACGGCCAGATCGACAACCTCGACGAGGCCAATTTCACCATGCGCTCGATGTACGCGATCCTGTCCGACGCGACCAAGCAGGTCGATGGCGCCAACGAAACCCGCCGTCAGCAAATCCGCTCTGCCATCGACGCCGCGGAAAGCGATCTGGAACGTCTGGGACAGGAACGACTGGAACGCGACATCAACGACTACATCTCGAACCTCGGTCGCTCGAACGTGGACACCACTTCGGTCCTGGCTGAACTGACCGCGTCGGGACACCGGATACACTCGATGAAGGATGCGAACGCGCAGCAGGTGGCCAAGACCCGGCAACTCCACACCTCTGGTGTTGCGGGCGTCGCCGACCAGCTTTCGACGGTTCTGCAGGCGGTTTCGGCTGCGGCGCTTGGTGAAAGCTCGGAGGCTGCCAAAATGTCGCTCGAACGGATGAACCGAACGACGTCCGAGCTTGGCCAGCGTGAGGTGATCCGCGTCGCCCTGGGGACGAAAGAGATCAACCAGGACCTGACGAATGCCCTGTCCGAACTCTCGGAATACGGCGAGACGATCAAGGCCGCGACCCATATCACCCGAGAAGGGCTGACCGAGACCAAGGACCTCCTGGCCCAGATCGAACGGCAGACCGCCGAGACGCAGGCCGCGGTCAAGGAATCCCTGTCGGTGGCGGCAGACGTGGCCGGCGGCAAGGGCGGCACGCGCAACCCTTCGCCGGCAGACGTCGCGCAAGAAGCCGAAGAGCGGAACGCACCGCCCAACCCCTTTGGACTGGGCAAGTCCTGACCTGTTCCGCATCCCGCCCTGGTCTGCCCCTCGTCATCTGTCCTGCCGGAGCCGAGCATGCCTGACACCGTCAAAGATTTCCTGATCCGCGGCGCCGATCTGCTTGGCCGCCGCAGGAATTTCCGCCTAGTCGGGCGCGGTTCCGAACTGCGCCAAATCTGCGGGATGCTCATGCGAAAACATGCATCCAACGTGCTGATGGTCGGGCCTGGCGGCGTGGGCGCCTCGTCGATCTGCCTGGGGCTCGAGGCCGCCAAGGCCGATGCCTCCTTGCCGTTCGACATCCTGTCCAAGCGGTTTTTCTGGCTCGATACGGACGGCCTGTTTTCCTCGGGGTCGCACGCACGCATCACTGAAGGCTTCGACAAGCTGCGGCGCACCCTGCTGCGTACGGCGCAATCGGTCCTGGTCATCGACGATTTCCGCGATTTCATCGACGCCGCCCGCAACAACGGCTGCACCCATCTGATCAACGCCATCATGCGCGATGTGATGCAGGGACGCTATCAGAGCATTCTTGAGGCACGGGACGAAGACCTTGAAATCGTCCTCAAGTGCCATTCGAACATGCGCGAAGTCTTTACCCTGATGGAGGTACGGGAACCCGCCGGCGACGCACTGCGCGAGATCATTCGCGTCGGATCCGAACGGTTGACCGCACACCACCGCGTGCCGGTGTCCGAAGATGCCATAACGGCCGCGCTTGACCTGACGGCCAAGTACCACGTTTCCGACCTGTCTCTGTCGCGCGCCCAACCCGAACGGACACTCAACCTGATCGACCGCGCCCTGACCGCTTATCGCCAGTCGGCCCATGATACGCCGCCGCATCTGGCCAGGCTGCAGGCCACTCTCTCGGAGCTTGACACCGCGCTGGCCAAGGGGGCAACGCCCCAACTCCAGGCGCAGCGCGCCACTCTTGTCGCTACGCAGGTAGAGGCCAGGGCCGACTGGACCGCCAAGATCGACAAACTGTCTGCGCTGCGGCGCGCCCAGAAGTCCGGCGAGGAACTCTTGCTGGCTCTCGAGGAACAGCTTTCGGAGGAACGCGCACGAGCCGAAAAATCTCCTGAACCCGTTGCTGCAGAGCCGCCCGCCTTTTCCGCCCGGCTGACCGGAGCAGGCTTCGGGTCACGCGAAGAGGCACGCATTCAAGGAGAAATCCGCGAAGCCTCCCAGGCGATCGAAGGCAATAAATCCGCCTTCGAGGCGCTGGAAGCCGAGATGAACGCCGGCCTCGAGCTATCGGCACAGGCCGTGACGCTGGAGTTTTCAGCGATTTCGGGCATCCCCGCGGACAAGCTCAATCAGGACGAACGTGAAAAACTGCTGACCCTCGACGCAACACTGAAAGCCCGGGTTTTTGGCCAGGATCACGCGGTCGACACGCTTGTCGGTGCCGTTCTGATGGCCAATGCCGGGCTCAAGGAGCCGGACAAGCCACAAGGCTCGTTCATGTTCTGCGGCCCCTCGGGCGTCGGCAAGACCGAAATCGCCAAGGCGATGGCGATGGCTCTGAAGGACAGCGAAAAGGCCATGCTGCGCTTCGACATGTCCGAATACATGGAAAAGCACGCCCTCGCCAAGCTGATCGGGGCCCCTCCGGGCTACGAGGGATACGAGGCCGGGGGCATCCTGACCAACTCGGTGCGCCGGAATCCGCATGCGATCATCCTCTTCGACGAGATCGAGAAGGCGCATCCCGACGTCTTCAATGTCTTCCTGCAGGTGTTGGACGATGGCCGCCTGACGGACAACCGCGGGTTGACCGTCAGCTTTGCGAACACGCTGATCCTGATGACGACAAACATCGGCCAACCGTACTTTCTGGATCAGACCCTGACCTACGAAAGCGCCATGTCCGAAACGATGCTGGAGCTGGAAAAGACCTTTCGCCCGGAATTCCTCAACCGTTTCAACGGGCGCCAGAACATCATCGGGTTCAAGGCCTTGCCGTTGGCATTGATCGAAAAGATCGCCGCACGTGAGATCTCCAAGGTCAATACGCGCATCCAGTCCTCTGGCCATGCAGTCTCAATCAAGATGGCGCCCGAGCAGGTCTCGGCCCTGTGCGCCGATCAGTACAACCCTGTCCACGGCGCGCGTGGCATCCCCGGTTTTTTTGCGTCCCAAGTCTATCCGCAAGTGGCCCGCAAGATCCTGTCGAGTCCCGACACCGAAGGCACGCTCGTCATCGGTTATTCTGCGGAAGACGGCGGCCGCGTGGAGCTGACATATGGCTGACGACGATCCGGTAACCCGTGCAGAGCAACTGATCCGCGAACGCAAAGCGGAAAAAGCCGCGCAGCAAGACCGTGGGACGCGGGGTCTTGGCCCCATCGGCTTATTCCTGGATCGTTTCATCGGCACGGCACGGATCGTCTGGCAACGCTACCTTCGACCGACTTGGCACGTCTTCAACCGTCCGTTCCGCTGGTATTGGCGCCTGTGCCGCTGGATGTTCCGAAAGTTCTCTTTCCGAGGCGAGCAATACAGCAAGCCGCGCGGCGCCGCGGCCTTTGTCGCCTTGTCGCTGTTCACGATCTTCCTGGGGTTTCACCTGGTCGTGCATGCTATTCCCATAGGCGCACGCCTGGCCTATGACGCGGCCGCAATCACGCTGTTTTCGCGCGAAGAGGTGCTGATCTTCAGCCAGCCTGACCCTGTCGAGGGCCGCCCGGGTGAATTGACCGTCTATGCCTGCCGCAAGTACCCCTGCGAGGCGCAATTCGACTCGGTCGAGTTTCGGATGCGAGACAGCCTCTTTCTGGATGTCCGGTCGTACCTCAAGTACTTCCAGCCACATGACCCCGGCGAACTGGCCGGCGCCTTCGTATCCGAGGAAAACGGGTGCAAGGTCAGGTACTACGGGCGGCGCGTCAAATCGCTCGATATCTACCCGATGATTTTTCGGGCCGTCTGCCAGCCCATCAACGGGTCAAACGCTACGGACGTCCTGGACGGGCTGGCCTCTGCGCGCCTGCGCTGAACCACGCGGCGGAATTGTCCTGAATTGTCCATCTTCCGCCTCCCTTGCCGATCCAGCGAGCCCAACAGGTTTCAATCGGATACCTGGCAAGCGACTGCGCTTAGCCCGGACGCCGTGATCACCCCTGCAGTGGGCACCCAGGGGCCGCCTCGCGGACCAACAGCCCCCTGGGATCGGCGGCAAGCGGCTCGTACCAGCGTTCGTTCGGCGTCCCGCCTTCGAGAGTGTTCAACGCCTTGATCAGCTCTTCAGGACCATAACCTTGTGACGTCAATTGGCGGACCGCCTTTTCGAACCCGGCGCGCGTAATCGCGGCGCCTTCGTCCTGACTGTGCAGCAAGGCAAAGCACAGCACTTTGTCGCTATCCCAGGTCAAGACGTATCGGACCTTGTCCTGAGCCGGGTCAGACGCGGGACTGAACCATAATACGCGGCGCCCGATCCCCGGACGCAGTTGATGGCCGACATATTCCGCCACTTTGGTGTTCGTGGCCATGCCGGCGATGACTTGCCGGGGCGTCTCCGTCAGGTCAAGCGGGTACCATGCATGGTCAACATGCGGGCGGTTGCCGCGAAACGTCCACGGCGGAGACTTGTCGCTGTAGATCACCAAACCCGGCGGGGTCATGTCCACACGCCCGGACCTGGCACAGGCCGTATCCGGGCGTTGAGCTACCAGGGTCACCGCCCCCCAGGGACCAAGAAGAGACTGCGTTTGCACCTGGATATGCCGGGGCGTGCTTCCCGGCAATCCGGGCTCCAGCAATCTGGCCAGCTCATCCACCCCTGTTGTCCCGGCCAAGGTCACCCAGGCACAGCCCCGCGACCCAAGCAAGAGAACCTCCGAGGCTTTGGGATCGTCGAAAATGGCAACCACGGTCCGACGCGTCTGGTAAGGAAAGTCCAGCCAAAACGGTGCCGCTTCGCCGGGTTCTGCCGAAGTGGCCAGGACGGTGGCGAGGCGCTCAAGCAAAGCGCGATCAAGCGGGTCTACGCCGGGCCGTGCCCGCGTCACCAAGGGCCGAAAGCTCGGGTCCGCTGTCGTGGCAATCGCCAGTGAACCGCAGGGATCGTCGATGATGCGCGCCCCCGTCGCCAGCGGGCCTGACAGGGAAAGCCTCGCAGCGCAGGCTCTTAGCCCGGCCTCGCTGAACCATGTCAGGGTGGAAAGCCGATGTTCATCTGCCAGCGCAGTCGCCTCGACAGACCGGGAACGATTGCCGGCGATCACCGCCAGCTCTCCCTGACCTGACACAAGAGCGGTCTTACCCGCCGCATCGTGAATCGCCCAGTCACAGGGCGCCTTGCCCGACAACAACCAGTCAGCCAAGCCGCCGATGACCTCGGCCTCCGGGTCAAGCCTGGCACGACAGAGGAACTCCTGATCGGTGACGCCCCCCCAGAGCTCCTGCACCGGATCCGACTTTGCCTGTTGGGCAATAACAAGGTTTGGCACTGTCGGGCTTCGCCCGGGGCGCAGGTGCAGCGCATGGTAGTCCGGTTTCGCGCGCACGGTGCGCACTGCATACCCCAGGTGGCGCCTTGCGGTGTCACAGCTGCGACCGGCCAGGCTGACCAAGACCTGCTCTCCTTGGCGGGTCACGTCCAAAGGCCCGGGTTGCCCCAAATCCAGGCTCAGACTGGTCGGTGACGCACGACTACAGGCGGCAAAGACCCCAGCTTCGGGACCGATAAAGGCCCGCAGGTCTTTGCCACGTTCCAGCACGCCCAACAGAAACCCGGCAACCCAGTCGACCTCACCCGCAGGGACTTGCTCCGGCCAAGCCTCCGGCGTCACCAGCAATCGTGAGTCTCCTTGCGCGGGCTGAACCCACCCCCGCACCAGCAGGTCCGCCACGTGGTCAAGAATGACAAGCGGCCCCGACGAATGTGCAATATGGCTTTGGTCGGGAACAGACGCGTCGGCGGTGTCCTCAAGGTATTTCGCGATCCGGTGCAGATCATCTTCCGGACTCACGGGATCTGTTCCGAGATAGGCAAACCGGCGAATGACCTCCTGTTGCCCCGGCACGTTCAGATGCCTGCCGTCAAAGAAAACGCCCTGTCGCTCCCCAACCGTCAGAAACGCGCCACGCGGCTTGAAATCTGCCACCCCGCGAAGGTCGACCAGCAGAAGCTGGTGGTCGGCGTCTTCAAGGTCGGCCCCGACAAAGCCGCCAAGACGCTCGACCGTCAGATCCGGCGCTTGCCGCCAGATCAGCCGCTCGGCCCCGACCGGCGGGCGGCTGGCGGCTATCAGTGTGCCATCCCCTGTCGCCACGACCTCGAAGGTCCCGATCCCGGCGTCAAGCGCCGGGCCCGACATCTGCGCCAGTCGTGCGGCACGGTCGGCGGCACCCGCGGCAATGTCTTCGGCCGGGCCCGACATGGTCACTTGCGCCGCCCCCCGGAATGACACGACGACGGCCTCTGGCATGTCGTTGGCCAAAAATACCAGCGCCGGGCTGACCGGATGACAGGATACGGCAGACACCGGCGGCCCGAAACGATCCAACCCCGTCAGGGTCATCGCCCCCAGCTCCACAGGGATGTGACAGGGCGTTTCGAATGTCATTGCGGGGGCGAGATCGGCATCAAGACGGTTCAGCACCGACAAAACATCGCGTTCAGGCTCCCCTTCCAGCGAAAAGAGAACGGGCGCCCCAGAGGGCGCCCCGATCATCCAGAACAGGTGATCCGATGCCCCCCAATCGACGCCATCGGCCATGAGGCTCTGCCGTGCGGTTCGAATGAAAGGAGACGGCAACGATGTCTCGGACACGTGAAAGGCAGGACCGTTTTCGCCATTGGCAAAGACCGCCTGATGACGGGTCAGGGACGCGCCACCGACAGGGAAGGCCAGCAGCACCGGCGCGACCGGCTCTGCCCATTCGCCCCCCACCAGCGGCGTCACGGAAAACGCCGCCCCGCGGGCCGCGATCCGCCCCAGAAGCACCGAGCGCATCGCCCCTTCGACCTCGGAAAGGTCACCGGTGGCCTGCGTCAACGGCAGGACACCGAGAGAGCGCAGGTCCGTACCGCTGGCAGACCGCGCATAGACCTTGCCTTGGGGCAACTCTCCCGCCGCGATGGCACCGCCCGCAACCCCAAGGCTGAACCGGGCAAGACACAGGGCGTCTGCGCAGTCCGCGAAATGGACCCTTGCAAGCCCTGCCGACAAGCCGTCTACATGGTCGGGATACTGGCGTGGCGCATCCTCCAGCACCACGATCCGCACTCCCTGCCCGTCCTGCGGCGCCAAGACCGCCATGCCGTCACCGTGCGACGTCACACCGACAAGCTGGCGGCAATCGGGCCGGCAATAAAGCGTCGCGTCCGGAACGCGATTGTCGCCCGCCGCCTTGGCCAGCTCCAGCAAGGCACGTTGTACCCCGTCCCTCACCGCGCGCGCTCTCGGCTCTTCCAGCTGGTCGAACAGGCGCGTGTCCAGTCGCAGGCTCGCATTGCCTCCGAACAGGTCGAACTGCCGGTAGAAAACGTCGACCGGCAGCGGCGATGCCGGCGAGGTCACCTGCGCGTGGCGGCTGCGTTGCAACATGCTCTTGATCTCGGGTCCCGGCGATTTTCGATCCGGGTACTCGATCCAGATCTGCGGTCCCCCGGACCCGTCGACAAGGTTGATGCTGCGCCGTTCCACCGTCGGGCAGGCGGTCTGATCCGGTTGATCGATGACACCGACCACCAGGTCGACCATCATCCGTTTTTCCTCCTCGGTTAGGGGGCGACTGACCTCGGCGGAAACCTCACCCAGCACGCAGTTCAGCGGCTCTGGCACCGTCGGATCGGGGTTTGGCAGGTGAAAGCCCGCCACCCAGGCCAGTTTTCCGCCCGGCCGTGTCACCTGAAGGACGACAAGCCCAACCGGATCGATATGTGTCGGAGCCGTGCCGGGGGTGACGACAGACAGGTCATCCCGCTGTCCGATCCGGTCGCGCAAGGCCTCGACCAGCGCGCCTTTCATCGCATCGCGAACCGGGGCGGGCGTCGTTACGCGCGGGGCCGTCTCGCTCAGTGCCAGAAGATCCAGCGGCTGATCAGCACCCAGGCGATAGAGCAGCCCCACCCCGGACGCCTTGCGGGCGGCGGCGATGCGCCAGGTCACCGCCTGCGGATCATCGCAGGGCGCGGCCGTCTGCGCCGGCAAAAGCTGGGCCGACGGCCAGTTGGCAAGCGCGCTGCGCACCTGCGGCGCGGTCGCAAGTGCCCTGTCGAGATCGAGGCAGGCCCAGCGTCCATCGTCGGCGATGACATGCGCTGGCCCGTCCCGGGTCAGGCGCAGAACGCGGGCGCCGGGCTGCGCCCAGGGGTCGCCGGTTGGCAACCTGTCGTTCAGCCTGTCCGGGCTTTCCTCTGCCAACCGGGCAAAGATCGAAACCACACTCTCCATACCCGCCCCGCGCGGCTCTTGCAGGACCAGGGGCAAGGTGACGGCGGTTTGCCCGCCCAGAGCAAGCCGCACCAGTTCGCCGGCACAGGCCCCGCCGGGGCCGCACAGCTGCTGGCGCACTTCGGCAACCGGCGGCTCGTTGCGAAGCAGCGTCAGGCGACGTGCCCCGGTTTCCAAAAGGTAGCGCACGGCCGCCGCGATGTTGCGATCATTGGCGAATGCGCCGTCAAGCTCGACCGAACGGCTCTTGTCGTCGCTCAGGAAATACACGATGCGCCCGTTGCCCTCATGACGCGGCAGCGGCGTTTGCCAGGCCTCGTCGACCTCTACTACGGGGATCGTGACCGCGCTGCCGGTGATCGTCGGCGCGGGGGCGTCGGACGTATCCAGTTCTTTCGCAAGCGCCGGCCAGGCATGGCGCGGCGGCGGTGTCGCTGCAAACCGCGCGATGGCGCCGATCTCATCGACCCCATCCTTGCCAGGCATGAACCTGTGGAACAGCAGTGCGTCACCGGTCGTTTCCGCAAGATACAGGCTGCGGGCAACAGCTGCGCCGCCGCGATCGACAGTGACCCGTTCGAACAGCTCAAGCCCGCTCTTGTCCGGGTTTTCGAGCATGTCCCCGGCCAGCGCCCGCAGGGCCCCCTCCCGTTCCAGCGCCAATGCAAGACCCGCGATTTCGGTCACCTGCGGGTCAGGGCCGAAGTAGTCCAGCCCCCCTTTGGTTTCACTGTCGACGCAACCGCTCATCACGTCGGAGCGGCTGATATTCGGCGTCCTGGTCTCCAGCCTTCGAGAAACTATGACCGTTTGTCCCCGCCGAAAATTGTCGACTTTGACGAGTGAACTGCGCGCGTTTTCCTGAACTGTCCAGCGCATGACCGACAAGTCAGAAACCGTGTAGTGATGACCGCGGATCAATGCCCCATTCGGCGAATAAACGCACACTCTGGGCAAGTCA
This sequence comes from Antarctobacter albus, assembly GCF_900101505.1. GTDB lineage: Bacteria > Pseudomonadota > Alphaproteobacteria > Rhodobacterales > Rhodobacteraceae > Antarctobacter > Antarctobacter albus. The sequence continues at coordinate 33,465 of NZ_FMZI01000010.1, read as the reverse complement.
GGCGCACCAATGACCCGCGCACCAATCGCAGCCATCGTTGCATCATCGGGAACGATCAGCCTCAGCCAAATTGCATCCCTTTCCTCGGAATACGAAAAATGATCCTGATTTTTCGTATTCAAGATCCCTTGGATTTCCGGTGCCAAGGCCGAGGTTTCCCGGACGCTTCTCCGAATGACCATTCGCCCGGGCACACCATTGGCATCACCGATGGCATAGGCCCAGGCACTGATGGCCGGGTCGTAGTCGACGATCCGCACCTTGTGATAGGCCTCGGGCGCCTGCGGGATCCGGTCATAGAGTTCCAGCGCCACGTCCCGTTCCAGCATCGCCGTGCCCGGTCGACGCAATACCTCTGCAAGCGCTTCCCAACGCTCGCCCGTCCAGCGGTACGGCCACAAGCCCGTAGGCCGTTCCACGAGCATCCGGGCGTCATCCAGCACCTCGACCGCCCGCACGTCCTTCGTCAGCACGCCGACCGCCGCCGTCGCCCGGGCGTCGTCCATCCGGTTCCCCGCCTGGCGGATCGTCCAGGCAGCGTGTTCGGACCGCAGGGACCAAAGCCGCCCGCCCGAGGGGTGCGGCCCCTCCAGCGCCTCGATCTGCGCGGAAATCGACAACAGCCGCGCGCTCTCAAGACCGGAGGGGTCCGCCCGCCCGTAAACCCGCAGAAACCCGTTCATCATGTCGGACTGGGCGGGGACAAAATCCATGCCAGTGACAAAAGCCATTTCCGATGCGGTGACACTGAACCCACTTTCCACATGCGCCAGCGCCAATCGCGCCTTGTTCTCTGCGCCCGCCAGGACAAGGGGATAGTACCCGCCCGGCACGGCGTTCAGGGCGCGCGCGCTCTCTCCTGGCGCACAGCCCTCTCCCCCAAGGTTGCCCGCTGCAAACCGGCCCGAGAGGCGGTCGTCGATCCAGACACCGCAACCGAACTCGGACTCGGGCCCAAAGCGCACGCCAGAGGTGCAGCCGGTCTCGCAGGGTATGATCGGAGGAATGGGTGTCGGCGTTGGCGGAACCGGGGTCGGCTCGGGGTCTTCGTCCCCGCAGCACCAGGGTGGCGGCGTCACCGGCGGGTCTTTGGGCGGGTCCATCTTGGACACCCGCTCGAATCCCTTTTCGCCGCTCTTGGACAGGATCTCCGCCGTGGCGAGGCGCTTGCTCTCGGGGTCGAACCGCGCAAGCGTGCCCTCGTCGCAATTCCACAGCGCCCGCACCGATTGCAGTACCGTTTCAGGGTTGTCGATGTCCCCTTTGCGCATCCCGGTCAGCCAGAAGATCTTGGACTTCATTTCTCCCCCGGGAACCGGGGCGGCGGAGGTACCACACGCGGCCTCCGGGTCCAGCGCGCCGCGCATGGCGATCAGCAATTCGTCCACCCGCTGAAACCCGATCATGCCACGCAGGCCGTGGTCGGCCTGTGCATCCACGATGCGGGCCCGCAGCATCAGCCGGCCGTAATCGCCGTCAGGCTCTTCGGGGCGCACGCCCATCTCGCTGATCAGCGCCCCATGAAAGCCAATGATATCCCGGCGCAATTCGGCATCCAGGTTCGACAGGCCCGACAGCGGGCGCCCATCCGGCCCGGTGATACGGCAGGGTTCATAGAACCCGCGACGGGGGACCTTATCGCCGCTGTACAGGTAGACGATATCGCCCCGACCGGCGGCACAGCCGCCACCTTCGGCGATGGTCCCGCCCTGCAACTGGCTGTAACCCGCTGGCAAGAGCGACAAGGTACGCCCCAGCGGTTTGCCGTCGGGGGCGAAATGGCCATCGGCAATTCGCGCCACAGCGACCTTCTCCTCGTCCGGCGTGCCGCGCGGACCGGTACCGATCTGGACCAGGCCGGCAGCGTCGCCCTGCAACGGCAGGAACCACAGTTCGGCGGTCTTGACGCCCAGGATGCCGGGGGTTCCACCCAGGGGAACCTCTGCCGGCTCCCCCTGATCGGGGGCAGGCGCATCGGCAGAGTCGCCCAGACCATCGCCCGGGTCGCTCGCACCGGTGCCCTCGGCGCTTTCACCCATGTCGCCGTCACCATCGCCGCCCATGCCATCGCCACCGGACCCGAAATCGCCAAAGGGATTGATGGTCACATTGCCGCTCAGCAGTGCGGCCAGGGCCTTGTCCAGGTTTTCGAAGTTCGGCGTCAGCAGATCCTTGATGAGGTCGGCGATCTTGTCAGGGTTCAACGCGTCGAGGCCCGGAAAGACAACGGTCAGCCGCAGTCCCAGCACGCTGAGCCGCGTCCGCAGAAGGTTGGTGCGCGCCATCAGATCCGCGGCAAATGCATCGAAACCTGCCACGGACATGCTGGTCTTTGCCATCGCCTCGGGCCGTGAAAAACCGGACTGGGTGCGCACGGCGCCGTCACCCTTGGCGAACCCGACATCGAACTTCAGCGTGCTGTCGAGAATGCCCTCGTCCAGGTCCAGCAGGAAGGTCCCTGCGCCCACCGGCGCACGGAACACCTTGACGTCGCCATCGGCCTCGACCGTCAGGGTCCGGCCGTCCATCTTGAATTCCGATCGCATGGCAAAGATGTCGGACACAGCGCCGCCGATCTCGGCGCGCTGCTCGATCAGGGGGATACCGAGGTCCATCAAGCCCTCGTTGCTGCCCAGCGGGATGATGCTGAGCAGGGTCAAAGAGCCTTCGGTCTCGACCCTCAGTGGCCGTTCGATATCCACCGTCACGCTGCCGCGGTAATTCAGCAGGTAGCTGGCACTGCATTCACCCACGGTGATGGCGGCAAAGATCGACAGCTTGGTGTCCTCGATGGCGCCCCCGTTCGGACAGATCGCAATCGGAGGTATCGGGATCGAAATGCCGTCGGGAAAGGCAATTGCGAACCGGTTGGGGCCTTCGACGTTCAGGCCGTTGTCCGACAGAACGACCGTCGGCGCGCTGATCGCGAAGAAGCCGGCAATATTGGCCTGGCTTTCTATGACCAGTTCGGTGGGCAAACCTCCGCTGAGCGGACGCGGATACAGTTTGATGATCTCGATACCATAATCACCGACAAGATCGTTGATGGCCGAGGCCAGTTGCTCGGTGACCTTGCTCGCCAGGACCTCTGCGTCGACATCCACGTCGACCTTCAGGTTACGGTCCAGCGTGATCCTTGCGGGAACCGTTTCACTCAGACCGAGATTGGCAAAACCGGCCTCGGCGGTGACGGCGATCTTGCGCGTGACCGGGTCATAGGCTGGCCGGGTCACGATTGTCAGTTCAAGAATGGCCAGGTCGATCCGGTCCCCCGCATTCAGCACGCCGGACTGTCCCAGAGCATTGGCCAGGGCCTGCATGACCAGGTCTTCGGGATTGGCGCCCTTGGTGTCACACTCCGGCGCGCCGACCTTCGGAAACGCCTTGACGTCCAGGGTGCAGCGCAGGACGAAATTCGCCCGCAGGTCCAGCAGGTCCAGTTGCGCGATAAAGGGCAGCGAAAGCACGAATGTCGTGTCGCTCTGGGACAGGGTCGCCCCTCCCTCGTAGCGCAGGACCTCGCCGGACAGGCTGCGCGCGAGTTTGCGCGCCAACTCGTTCAGGCAGTCGTCATCCTGCGTACCGGGACAGGACAGGGACAGCCTTGCATCGGCGGGATCCGCCCAATGCCGCCATTGCTGTTCGGCCCATTTCACGGCCCGGGTCCTTACCTGGTCCGCCGGGTCGTCACCGTCCGAAAAATCAAGGCGCAGGTCACCCGCGTCGATCAGGGTCGAATTCCAAGCGAAATCCGCCTTCAGCGCCAGGCGTTGATCCAGCCAGTCAAACTGGGCGACCATTTCCGCCCCGGTCACGGTGCCGTCGCGGACGTCGGGCCCGGTCAGGGCACCGCAGTCCGCATCGCGGCCCTTCAACCGGCAGGCGACATCCCCGCCCAGCGCGGCATCCAGGGTATGCCGGGTGCCATCCAGCACCGTCCCGCCCCCCTGGGCCAGGGCATCGTAAAGCTCGTCCAGCGAGAGCGCGCTGCCCAGCTCTTTGCTGACCTCATTCAGCGCAACCTCGGCCGCTGCTGCGGCCAGGGCCTGCACGCAGGCGCGGAACTGGCTTTCCAGAGCGTCCAGCCCCGCATCGCCGCTGCCAAAGCGCAGCATCCCGTCCAGTGAGACCACGCCCGTCGCCCAGAGCGCCCCCCCGGACAGGTGACACGCCCCGTCGTCACCGCCGATCCGCGCAAGCAGGTCGGCCCCCATGACCTCGTAATCCGCGATCAGGTCCTCCAGCGAGACCTCGATCCGGGCGATCACGGCACAATCGACCAGGTCCATCGAGCTGGCACAGGTTCCCTCGAAGCCAAGCTCGACGCCTTCAACCGATACCACCTCCTCGGGCAAAAGGGCCTCGACCTGGTCTTCGAGACAATCCCTGAGTTCACGAGAGGTCACCTCGCGGTTGCCCCCGTCTCCGGCCCAGACGAAGTCGAGGTTGATGTTCCGCCCGCAGACATTCAATTCTTCGGGCAAGGTCACATAGCAGTCCGAAACCGGCGACCCGGCGCCGACACCGGCCGCACTGCAAGCCCATTCGATCAGCTCTGGCCCGCGCAGCCGGATCGTACCTTCGCTGTTGACCGCACCGCCACAGATCTCTGGCAGGGCGACCAAAGTGCCCTTTTCGATGGTCTGCCCCAACTGAAGCAACGGCGCCGCCGTATTACAGAAGTAATCTGCCCCCTCTTCAAGGGCCGCGCCGACATCTCTGGCCCAGTCTTGCCAGGGGCCGTCTTGCGCCAGCGCCATGTTCTGCAGGTCTCTCCAGGCATCCTGCGCCGCCCCGCTTGGATCGATCGAAATGTCTATGCCGCGCGTGGACAACCTGACACCGTGGATGCGGACACCGCGCGGCATCTGCGCACTCAACGACCGCTCGATATAGGCGTAAAGTTCCGCATTCTCGGGCCTGTCCCACGGCAGGGTGAAATGCCCGTCACGAAGGGTAACCTCGATCAATCCTTCCACGCGGCGCAACCCGTCGAACAGCGGGCTGAGCGACGTCACCAGGACCTCAAGCTCAAAGACGTCGGTGTCCGCGCTGTCCTGGGTGACGCCCCGCAAGGCCAGTTGCCAGCTGCCGTCGACACTTGTCACGCTGACCTTGCCATCGACCACCAGCCAGGGATCGGGCTGCTCGGGCCTCAGGCAGAAATACCCCAACTGTCCGCGCATCGGCGCCGTCGAGCCGAAATCGACACGATGCACATAGGCGTTGAGGCAAGGTTCCCTGTTGCGACCGGACAGGTTCATGCCCTGGGGCGGCTTGCCCGGTTCGCCCACCTCGGTGAAGACAAGCAGTTTGTCGGAAACGTCACCCAATGCCGCGCGCAGCAAATCCCCGGAATCGAAGGTGGGGGCCTTTACATGGACCTGTGCGATCCCCCGGTCCGACGGGACCAGATCGAACACATAGGCGCCCCGCAACTCGGGCAGGCCCAGATCATCGGTCAGCGACCGGAAGGCACTGGCAGAAACGGAAATGCGCAGGCCGGTGACCACCTCTCCGCCGTGAGTCCGGCGAACCACCGACGCCTCGGCATGTTCAGAGAAAAGATCGCGCAATTCCGTTGCCGCGTCGATCTCTGCCACGCCCCGGGCAAACACCGGCGCGATCTGTGTCAACAGATCTTCTATCGCGGCTTCGGCAAGGGCCAGCGCGATGTCACGGGCCACCTTGTCCGCCTCTTCGAAAGAGGGGCAGTCGGCGGCGGGTTTCGACATCGGCACGCTGAGACAGTAGGTCCTGTTCACTGGGTCGGGCACGGCGAACCGCAGCTGCAACCCGTGGTCGGGATCGAAACTGGCATCTTCCAGCAGCGCGAGGTTCAGCGCCCCGAAATCCTGCATCCTCAAGCCCGACGCCTGAACGATGCGCTTCAACTGGGCGGCGACCTTGTCGGGATCTGCCTCGATGCGCGCCTCGGCGACGGCCTTGCGCATTGCATCGCTCAGTTGCAGCCGCACCGCGTCAGGCGAGGTCTCCTCGCCGATGACGATGGTTTCGCTCAACCTGGCCGTCGCGGTCGCGACGCCCAGGACCTGCTGCAATTGATCTGCGCTCGTGGCGCGCTCACCGCAAATCGCCAGTTCCAGGTCCGCTTCGATCCGGATCGCCCAGATGCCCTCCTCGACCGTCAAGCTTCGGGTCACGCCCTTGGACAGGATGCCCATGTCGAACCCCGGCAACCGATCGGGCCCACCCGTGGGTCCGCATTGGACCTCCTCTCCGGCAAGAGCCACCGCATTGTCGAGCAGCGCCGCCCCTTCAAGCACAATGGCCGCCGTGCTCAGACGGCCGATCAACCCGTCCCCCTTGTCACCCAAGGTCTTCAGCGCTGCCAGCACGCGGTTCGCCGCCGCGATCCTCTGATCCTCTTCGTCGCCCAGCGCCTGGACCGCGATGTCCGACAATTCAGCCCCTGAAAGGACGGGCTCACCCCGTGCCACAAGGCTGCACAACGGCTCCAGCTCCTCGGCCCGTTTGCCGTCGATCAGCAAACCGACCTCGGCCAGCACCGCATCCCCCAGTTGCCTCGCAACAGATCCGGCACGGTCAAGCCCCGGATCACTGATCCGGCACAGTCCGGCCAGGGCCTGCTCGACGCCTTCCGCGATCTCGGCAGGAATACGGATACGGTCCAAGGCAGTGCGCACGTCGTCGATCGCATCTTCCCGGATCGTCGCCAATGCGCCCTCGACCAGCGCATCAAGGGCCGCCTTGCCCTCCTCGCCCAGCTTGTCCGAGGCCGCCTGCCAGTCAGCCAGGGTCCGATCCGGGTCCAACTTGCAGATCTCGGCGATCTGCGGAACATCGACGGCCTTTACGAACCTCTCCCAGGCCACCTGCATCCTGTCCCGAGCACATTCCGGACCAGTGCCCGGGGTGCCGGCGCGCGGGCATCCGGGCAAGGCACGCGGCGCGTCGGCAAGAGCCCTTTCCAACCGCAGGGCCGGGCCGGAGATGGCATCGCGGGCCTGGTCACACAGGGTGTCCAGTTGGTCGGTGACCGCCTGCGCTCCACATACCCGCGCCACGGCGGAGAGGCGTTCCGACATCAATCGCAGGCGCTGACGGTCAAGCCCGCCGCGCCGCGCATTCTCCGTGACATCGGCCGCTGCCATCAGGCGCGCGGCCTCGGCACAGGACTCGACTTCGGCGGGAATCGCCTCGACCTTGGCCAGCATCAGCCGCAGGGTCAGGATCCGGGCCTCGAACGCCTCTGTCAGCGCCGCCGTAAAGGCCGTGTCTTGCCGGGCGCTGGCCGTCACCTCTCGGGCCAGCGCGCCGAAAGCGCCGTTCAGGACCTCTCCCGCCTCCGCCTGCGCCGCCTCGGCCAGCCGTTCAAAGGCCGCCACGCAAAGCGCGCCATCCACCCGGGTGGCGGCGATCATCCCGGCCGGCAGGCGTTCGAGGCAGGCCGCCTCCGCTACTGGCGTCGAGAACAGGGTTCCCAGTTCGAGGGCCTGTGCGTCCGCATAGGCGGCGGCAAATCGCATCGCGGCCTCTGCGCGGGCTTCCAGTGCCTGATCCGGATTAACGACCACCTGCAGGGCGTCACTCATCTCCCGATAGTCGGGCACATGTCCCAACGTGTTACGCAACTGGGCAATTGCCGGTTCGCGCTCGATCTGTTGCAAGGCGCGCGCCATCCGGCGCAAGGCCCGGTCCGGGGCTTCGCCGCCCCGGTGTTTCATCCACTCGCGCCCGATCCGCGAAACCGCCTCGAAAGCCGTGGGCGCCGCGTACCGCCACCACAGCTCGACCTCGCGCAGGCTCTCCTCGGTGCGCTCTTCCTCGGGAATGGTCGGCAACGGCAGGCGCGCGGCCAGTGACATGCCCGCCACCTGGTGCATCTGCGCCGCGATCTCGGCCGACACCCGCCATGCACGGCGTTCGGCATCGATCAATCCCGACAGGCAGTCCGTACGCCCCAGCGCCTCCAGGGTCAGGGGCCCCTGCCCGCAGAGATCCGCGACGAGCGGCAGGCTGGACTGCAGGTTCTGCATCTCCTGGAACAGGAACATAAGGTCCAGCGAGACCTCCTCTGTCCTCCGGATCATGTCAGGTCGTCCAAGCCCCGCCGCCAGGGCCTGCGTCGAGGCGCGAATGGCCGCGATATCCGCGCCTCCCGTGCTTTGTGCAGAAACGGGGGGGACCGGGGCCGCGAACAGGAAGGCACCACAAAGGACGGCACGCGCCATCCGGCGCCAAGTGTCACTTAAAGACAATTTTTCCTCCCTTGGTGGTGATCTCACGTTCCTTGGTTCCACAGGGGCTGTATTGCTGACCATCCTTGCACCGTTGCAACGTGCAGATATCCAGTGGCGCAAGCCCCTGTTCGTCCGTGCTTGCCAGGCTGATCACGTCGTCGACCGTCATGCAGAACGGCGCGGGCGACCAGAACAGGTCGCCGAACTTCAGGCCCATCCGAATGGTGACCAGGCTGCTGCCACGGTCCGCCACCATCTCTTCGAACACGGGTGTGTTCGCCAGGAAAGGCGTCAGCTCCAGCGGGCCATTGTTGCCGATGAACAGGGCGGCGGACAGCAGGCCGCCCCCGCCGCCTCCGGTTTGCACCGATGTACGGTACTTGACCGGCGCCTGGTCCCTGGTTGCCGACAGTTGCGCCTCGCAGCGCTCCGTGTCGAAACTGGCCCCCATCGCACAGCCCGCCTTGTCCGGCACGGCAACACGCAGCCCCAGGGACATGCGCGCAAGGGCAGACTGCACGTCGGCCTTGTCGCTGAACACTTCGAAGGTGAACATCTGAAAGGGTTTCTTCTCGACACCGCTGTCGGCCCCGAGCTTCAGCGTGATCAGCACGGTCAGGATCACCAGCGCCCCGAACAAGCCGAACAGAAGGTCCATCATGGACATCCAGGCAAATCCGGCGCGCCGCATGGGCATCTCAGTACTCCCTCTCGAAACGGTAGACCTTGTCGCCGTTTGACTCGAACACCATCGATGCCCGACAAGACGAGAATTGACGGGTCTGGTAATGCCCGCTGGACACGAGTGTCGCCTCGCAGGGCGCCGCATGGACGGCAGGCACATGCAGCGTAAAGCCCATGCAAGGCGCTGCATCGCCCGCCGCCCAGACCGAGAAGGCGACCGGCAAATCATCCCCGTCCGTGCCGAAATGCTCTGGCGCGCTGCGCAATGTGCGCACCTGGAAATCCAAGGACACACATGCCTTTGTTGGTGCTTCGATGCTTGGCGCCTGTCCCAACCGGCTTGCCGCCCCATCGAGGTACACGACCACCAAGTTTTCCATGTCCTTGGGATCGGCGGTAGAGGTCGCCGTCGCCCGTGCGGTCGGTGTCGCCGGCTCCCGGTCGCCGCTCTCAAGGATCTTGCGGTGCGGAGTCAGCGTCACCTTGGCCTTGCGGTCCGTGAGGGCAGCCATGAAGATCATCAAGATGATCGCCCCGCCCAGGGCGCAGGTCACCGTATCCAACGTGGAGAGGCCGAAGATTTCCGGCCTGCTCCGGGGGCGTTCGAGATGGCGGAAATCGGACATGGCGGCCTCGTGGATCACTCGCCGTTCTGGTCGAAGAACTGCTGTTCGGGCGCCGGACCCGGCGTGTTCACCAGGGCATAGGGCACGTCTCGCATGTCCCGATCGACCATGCGGTCGATCAGTAGGTTGGAGAGGCTACGGCGCGCCTTGTCGACGACCTCTCGCACCCCGGATTCCGACCGGACCAGCGCCCAGTAGAGGAGCGCGGAACACAAGAGAGCCATCGAGGTTGTGTCGAAGGCCACGCCCAACCCGTCAACGACGAGCTGGATCTTTTCCTCGAACTCGCTCGCCTCGCCGTCCGCTGATCCGGAGAACAGACCCTTGGCACGGACAAGGCTGGCGCTGATCCCGTAGATGGTGCCAAGGAAACCGACGGTCGGCATCAACCACATCAGGTAATGCCCGGTCTCCAACCTGTCGGACAGATCGTTGCCATATTCATAGACCGCGACCCGCATGCGCTTTTCCGCGTCGCCGACACGGCCCGTGTGCGCTCCGGCCTTGAGCACGTCAAGGATGAGATCCAACGGCCCGACCAACTTGCGATTCCGGGTTGCTCCCAGCAACTTGTCCCGCACCGAGGACACTGTCGCGTTGAACCGCGCGGTCTTGGAGTTCTCGACGGTGAACGGGTCCAGCCGCAACAGGTTGGTCGGGTAGATCGGCTCGCTGCTGTTGCGGTTGTCGCCTTGCACGATGAAGCTGATCGGATGTTGCGCAACGCGTGGGTCACGCTGTTCAAAGCCGTTCTCGTCCTCGCTCAGCCGAAAGTTCAGATCGACGTTGTATTCATCAACCTCCGGCCAGGACTCGCTTTCGATCCTGCGGAAAAGGCGATTGCGGCGCAGGATTCCCATCGCGATGATCAGCAGCAGCAGGGTGAATTTCTGCACCGGCCCGACATCCGGAGAGATTGCCGCCATGAAACTCATCGGGTGGTCCCGCCACTTGCACGGAACGTAAGTCGGTTTCTCGCCGCTCGAGGCCCCCGGGCCCGGTGTGTCCGGATCCCAGCCGAACGCCGCGATCAACATGGGTTGGCCGGGCTTCGCATCCGGTTTTGGGATCGGCAATTCGCCGTCCGTGATCGCGCAGGCGGGCGGAATGGCACCAACGGTCCGACCGGCATATTCCCGGAAAGACAATGCCGCATTGCGATTGCGCATCACGACGTATTGCGCTTTCGTTTCGCCCTGCTCACTGGCCGGCTGGACATCGACCTGCTTGGTCAACCACTCGATTTGAAGACCGGTTGCCGCTTCGGGTCGATAGGCGGTCAGAAAAAACAGCAGGAATAGCGCAAATATCCACGACACCGCGATTGCCGGAATCGCAAAGAACAATGAATTCGCGCGAAGATATTTCTGCAAGCGCTTGTCAAACGTGGATTTGGCGCGCCTGCGCGACTCTTCATAGGTTCTTTCAAACACATGCCTCTCCCTGCGCTATCCGCAGACTGTGAAAATCCTTCCGATCTATGGCCGCAACACGATCTGGCCGAACTGGAAACGCAAGACGGGCCGTCAATCTATACGGGATTGCGCAGCCGCCAGCCTGCTGGCCAGTCCCCGGGCGCGGGCCCCGTGGTTAATTCAGACGCAACCCCAATGGTTCAAGAAGGGCGTCGATCCCCGGCGGAGGATCGGATTCATCGGGGCCGGGTTCGTCCACGCCAGTAGGTCCGACAAGAACGGACACCTCGACGACCTCGCATCGCTGCAATACCGGATTGTTGCCTGCCTCGCGGATCGCGGCCAGCAACCTGTCCATATCGGCATTGGACAGCCTGAGACATCCATGCGTTGCCCGCAGCTTGCCCGACGAGGACAGATCGCCCCCATGTATCAGCAACCCCGTACGCCCGTTGCCTTCTGCAACCTTCGCATCTCCGGACTCGGGTTTCAGCACCAGCGCACCATTGGGTCCGTAGCTGCGGTCGGTATAGGCAGTTCCGGACCCGGTCGACACCATGCGGGGCACGGAATAGCCACCTTCCGGCGTATCGCCAAAAGGCAACACCGGGCTGCGCGCAGGGTTTCCCTCTTGGGCCGCGCGACCATTGTCAGCTTTTCCGTAAACGGTCAGATCCTCGGTGAGTGTCTCACCATTTGCACGCTTCAACCTCAGGATACCCGCTTGCCAGCGATCCGCAGGCAAATTCACTTCGATCACCAGATCGGTGGAATTGGCCATCCCGCTGCGCGGGAGCAAAGCACCAATCACCCCACCGAATAAAACCCAACGCCTTGTTATCATGGAATCCCCCGAGTCCATCATATATCGATCAATAAGAAAATAACTTCGATTCGCATCAAACACTCTGACAACCATAGCACGACCATCAGTTCCAACAGAGTATTTTTACGAAACTCATGAGGCGGGACACTGCCAGCGCCTGAATATCCCCGAAAGTAACCAGACAAGCGGTTGCGCGGCGCGCATATTTCGGAACGACCGCAAGGTGGCGGCCTTTGAAATCCGCAACCCCCGCCTTGCCATCGCTACGCGCCGGCGCAGCGAATGGCGCCGCTTTGAGATATTCGCCTCAGGGGGCGAGTGCCCAGTGCACCCACCCTTTCGGCGCCACGTCATGCTCCCTTGCCGCGCACGCCGCCTCCTGAACAACCGGGCGGCCAAAGGCCCGGCTGTTGGCTATGACTTTGCATAAAAGGCGCAGAACGACCACGCGCCCGGTCACACGCCACAAGACATCGGCGACGCGGGCATTTCATTCGGGCGCCGTGTCGGTCCGAAGAAAACCAGCCCACGCTCACTGCGTGGGCTGGTTCATCGGCACAGGCCAGAAAACGGCCTCCACGGAAACCCATTAAGGGTAGAGGCTGGTTCAGAGCGATCCGGTCGCGTTCAGGCAGTCGCCCGCCATGAGCGCCTGCGCCTCGTCGATCAGGGCCTGTCCATCCAGGCCCTTTTCCGCCAGATCCGCGACCCAACCATCATAGACCGGCTGAACGAGCTCGCGCCATTCGGCGGCATCCGCCTCGGAAATCGTGACGATGTTGTTGCCCATGTCCACGGCAACGGCACGGGCCGGCGCGTCCGCATCCGCCTGTGTGCCTCCGGCAAAAACCGAAAATTCCAGCCCGGAATTCTCGTCGATCACCTTTTGCAGGTCCTCAGGCATCGAGGCATAGACATCCGGGTTCATCGCCAGAACGAAGGTCAGTGTATAAAGCGCCGGACCTTCGAACTCGGTGTGGTTTTTCACGAGCTCGGGCACTTTCAGGGCCGAGGTGACCTCCCAGGGAATCGTTGTCCCGTCGATCACGCCCTTGGACAGGGCTTCGGACACCGCCGGCACCGGCATCCCGACCGGCTCTGCCCCGGCCAGTTCGAGCAGCTGGTTGACCAGCCGCGAGCCGCCACGGATCTTCATTCCTTCCAGGTCCGCTGGGGTCTTGACCGGCGCGTTGGTGTGAAACGCACCCGGGCCATGAACCCAGGTTCCCAGCATCTTGACGTCCGAGAACTCGCCATCCTTCATGGCGGAGTCGTACATCTTCCAGTAGGCACAGGAGGCTGCACGGGCATCCGAAACCATGAAGGGCAGTTCAAAGACCTCGGTGCTTGGAAAACGCCCCGGCGTGTAACCCACAACCGTCCAGATGATATCGGCCACCCCGTCGACCGCCTGGTCGTAGAGCTCAGGCGGAGCGCCCCCCAGTTGCATCGAGGGATAATGCTCGATGGCGATACGACCATCCGAGGCCGCTTCGATTTTTTCGATCCAGGGCAGCAGGATTTGCGCCGGCACCGCCGCCTGCTGCGGCAGCATCTGGTGCAGGTTCAGTGTCACTTCCTGCGCCGCCGCCGGCCCGGCAAGGGCCATGAAGGCGCCAAGGCACAGCGCTCGTCCCGAGCATTGCTTAATGAAAGACATGGTTTCCTCCGCTGTTGTCTTCTTGGTGCTGTTATCCGGTTATCCCTGAACGTCCGGCAGATGCACGATCACTCCGTCCAGTGCCTCGCTCAGGGCGATCTGGCAGGACAGGCGCGAGGTGTCGCGCACTTCGCCCTCTGCAAAGTCCAGCATGTCATCCTCGGCATCATCGCGGCGCCCGACACGGTCCGTCCAGGCGTCATCGACGTAGCAATGGCAGGTGGCGCAGGCCATCGCACCGCCGCATTCCGCGATGATCTCGTTTATGCCGTTGTCGCGTGCTGCCTGCATGATCGAGGTTCCGGGGGCCGCGCCCACGGTCCGGCGGTTGCCATCGGGATGCACAAAGGTGATTTCAACCATTCTCTTGCCTTTCTCAGTTCAGCGTGACCGGCAGGTTCAACGGGCCGCGAAACCCGAACCCGTGCCAGATCACCTTTTCGTCGGGCACCAGTTCCATGTTCGGAAAGCGCTCGAAGATCATCGGAAGCATGATCTCGCCCACCGTCTTGCGCGCGACCTGCGCGCCCGAGCAGTGATGTGGGCCGCTGCCAAAGGCCTGATGCGGTGCCTTCTTGCGGAACACGTCGAACAGGTGCCCATTCTCGAACAGGTCTTCGTCGTGGTTGGCCGAAGCCTGGATCGTCATCAGGGTCACGCCCTCGGGAATGTCGATGCCGTCGATCTGATGTGCCTCCGTGACGCGGCGCGACGAGGCCTGGATCGGTGCAACCCAGCGCACGCCCTCCTCGAAGGCGTCGCTCCAGGCCTCTGTCCGCTTCACCTCTTCCAGCTGCTCCGGGTTGCTGAGCAACCCGTAGAGAATCGTGGCCAGCGCGTCGCGCGGCTCGTTTATGCCGCCGCCGATGGCGATCTTGATGTTGGAATGAATCTGCCCGATCGGCAACGGGTTGGCCGCGTTCAGCATGATCGAGAAAGCCGAGTTGTTGGGCTCTGCCCTGTGGCGCGCCTCGATCCGATCGAAATAGGCGTTCATCTCGGCGTTGGCGGCATCGCTCTTGGCAAAGGGGTCCTCGGCAAAGCCGAAATTGCCCGCCCCGTCGATCAGGGTCTGCGACCAGCGCATCATGTCGGCGTCGCTGGCTTCGTCGAGGCCGAGGATATGCGCGAGGATGCGCGCCGCAACCGGACCGCAAAGATCGGTAAACAGGTCCACCCTCTCACCGCGGGGAAGGCGATCGAGATAGTCCGACGCGATCTTTCGATACAATTCTGCCCAGTCGGACTTGATCACCTTGGGTGACAGAGCCTTTTGCATCGCCATGCGCTCGGCCCGGTGTTCGGGGCCGTCCTTGCGCATCAACGTATGGGCCTGAAAGGCACGCTGCATCGGTGTCACGGGATCGTCCGAGCTGTAAAGCTCGGCGTTGTCCTTCACCATCCTGGTGTGTTTGGCCTTGGTCAGCATGATCCGCCGCGCTGCGGGGACCTCGACGATCGGTGTCTCCAGGCGCATGCGCCGGTAGATCGAATAGGGATCGCGGGCGAGATCGGCCAGCGAGACCGCTTCGTTGATTGGTGCTTGTGCCATGCCCCTCCTCCCAAGATTGCACAGTCGATGCCGCTTAATGCCCCTGCGGCTTTCATCCATCAACAAGATGGAATAGATCATTACGATCAATAAATTCGATCCGGCTACACCATGCAGACGCCACGAGACCCCATGTCCGTCGATTTTCGCACCCTGCAAATGCTGTTACGGGTGTATGCCCTGCGGTCCTTCACCCGCGCCGCCGAGGAGCTTGGCGTCAACCAGTCGGCGGTCAGCTACACCATCGAGAAGCTGCGGGGCGTTTTCCACGATCCGCTGTTCGTGCGGCAAGGCCGCGCCATCCATCCGACGCCGCGTTGCGAGGAAATCGTGCAGGAGGCGGCGCGGCTGGTTGGCGAGTTCCGCCAGCTTGCGGCTCCGGTGGATTTCGACCCGGCGACATCGCAGCAGCGCTTTACCCTGGCATGCAATTATTACGAACGTGTCCTTTGGGTGCCACAGATCGTTCATACCATCCGCGCACAGGCGCCGGGCATCACCTTGGACATCATTGACGCGTCGGACATCGGCCACGAACGGCTGTTAAACCGCGAGGCGGACCTCCTGATCGGCCCTTTCGAAAGAGACGACCCGGATTTCTACCGCCGCCGTCTGTACCACGAGCGCTACGTCTGCTTGATGAACCGGGATCATCCCGCGGCGGGCACCAGCCTCGACATGGAAACCTATCTGTCGCTGCTGCACGTCGTGGTCACCTACGGTGGTCGCTGGACGTCTCGCTATCTGGTCGACCTGAAAGAGCTGGGGCATGCGTTGAAGATCGGCCTGCGCGTGCCCAGTCCGGCAGGACTGGAGCAGCTGGTTTCAGGTTCAGATCTGGTGGCAACAGTGCCGCAGCGTCTTTCAAAGGTTCTCGGCCACTCGGTGCAGGTCTCCGAGTTCCCGCTGGCCACCCGTATTTCCATCGATCTCGTCTGGACCGCGCCGCACCACCGTTCGGCACCGCATATCTGGCTCAGGGAGCTGATACACAGGGTCGTCCAGGCATCGCTTTGAGGTCAGGGCGCATGGCCGCCCGACCGGTCCGTTGGTCGATTCGGAATGGAAGATTCGCCCGCTGCGCGCCGGTGACCTCCTAGCGCGCGCCGGCGCCCAGCCGCCGCGAGATGTCCGCCGCCATGGCGACAAGCCGCTCGCGGCACTCCTCGGCCGTGGCGACAGAAGTCCCGGTCAGCCGGTGGATGAAGGGAATGGTGACCGCAGCCGTGACCTTCCCGGAAAAATCGAAGATCGGGGCCGAGATGTTCTGAACCCCTGCGATGGTCAACGAGGGTGACTCGCAATAGCCCATTTTGCGCACGTCCGGCAGATCCTTAACGAAAGCACTGTATTTATCTGCGGGTTCGCGGCCGACTTCCGCGATCAGTGCCTCCAGCGCCGGCTTGTCCATCCAGGCAGCCAGCACCCTCCCCGAGGCGGTGTCGTAGATCGGGATATGCGCCCCCAGCCGGACTGAGGTAATGTTGATGTCCTGGCAATCCACCTGCGCAATCACCAGCACCCGCCCCGTATGGATGATGCCAAGATGGATCGACTGGTTCAGCTGGTCCGCCAGCCGCTGCATCGCATCCCCGGCGATCGAGGTGAGGCGCCGGATCGGCGGGTGCCTGTGGGCCACCTCGAACATCTTCGTGGTGAGCTGGTAGCGGTCGTAATCAGCGTTCAGTTCGACATAACCGCGTTGGCGCAGGACCATCAGCATCCGGAAAATCTCCGGGGTGGTCCGGCCCAGCTGTTTGGCGATCTCCACCTGGGTCAGCCCCTCTGCCTCGGAGGCGAGCAGTTCGAGTATGTCCAGCCCCTTGGAAAGCGCCGGGGCACGGTATTTCTCCTCTTCGGGCCGCTCTTCTGTCGTGCTGGTCATCCTGCCCCCGGGCGTTTCCATGCCGATGTGCTCCGGCGTTTATACCTAGTGCGGCGCTGCGCTGACAACATGGCAGACCGTGCCTCTATTAAATATAAAATCCTCTTTCACTTGTGAAGTCTCCGCGCTATTCTGGCGAAAACAGGAGGAAAACCTTGACCGAAGCCTGCACCCTGAAAGGCATGACCTGGTCCGACCCGCGCGGATACGATCCGCTTGTCGCCGCCAGCGCCGCCTTCCAAGAGCGTTACCCGCATGTGACCATCACCTGGGACAAGCGATCCCTCCAGGGGTTCGAAAGCACCCCGGTCGAGGAACTGGCGCAGGCCTATGACATGATGATCATCGACCATCCGCATGTGGGTGAGGTGGTGGCCGACGGCTGCCTGCTGCCGATCGACAGACACGGCGCCCCCGAGGTGCTGGCGCGGCTGGAGGCGGAAACCGTCGGCAAGAGCTATCACAGCTATTTCTACGGCGGGCACCAATGGGCGCTGCCGGTCGATGCCGCCTGCCAGGTGCAGGCGATCCGCCCCGACCTGCGCCCTACCCCGGCCAAGCGCCTGTCAGAGATCATGGCCGAGGCCCGCGACGGCCGCGTGCTCTGGCCCCTGCGCCCGCCGCATGTGCTGATGTCCTTCTTTACCCTCATGGCCAATATCGGCAGCGCATTCCCGGTGACACGCGACCTGCCCATCGACCGCGCCGCGGCAAAGCGCACACTGGAGGCGATGCAGGCCCTGGCGGACCTCGTGGACCCGGCCTGTCACGGCATGGACCCGATCGCCGCACTGGATGCGCTGAGCGAGGGGGATCGCTTTGCGCTGATCCCCTACACATACCTCTACGCACCCTATGCAAAGGACGGCTATCGCCCGAATATCGTCACCTACCACGACATCCCGGCAGAGGGAGAAAGCGGCCCGCTCGGCTCGGCGCTCGGCGGCACCGGCCTCGCTGTCTCGGCCCGTACGACACACCCGGAGATCTGCACGGAATTCGCGCTCTGGGTCGCCTCGGCAGAGGTGCAGCGCGGGCTTTACACCGCGAACAACGGCCAGCCCGGCAATGCCTTTGCCTGGGCGGACCCGCAGGTCAACGCCCGCTTCGGCAAGGCCTATCACCAGACCCGGATGAGTCACGAAGCTGCCTGGCTGCGGCCCCGGCACAAGGGCTACATGGGGTTCCAGGAAGCGGCCTCGCACATCATCCTGGATGCCCTGACCGGAAAGTGCATGCAGGACGCCGCGCTTGACGCGCTGCAATCCCGTTTCACCGAGAGTTTCGACGGATGACCGACATGTTGCCCCTCGACGGTCTCAAGGTCCTCGACTTCTCGCAATTCCTGGCTGGGCCATACTGTGCCCTGAAACTCGCCGACCTCGGCGCCGACGTCGTCAAGGTGGAACGCGCCGGTATGGGCGACCTGTCGCGCTATCTCTACCTGACCGATACGAAGATCGGTGGCGAAAGCACGATCTTCCACGCCATCAACCGCAACAAGCGTTCGCTCGCTGTGGACCTGAAATCGGCGACTGACCGCGACAAGCTCTGGACGCTGGTGCGCGAGGCAGACGTGGTGCTGCAGAACTTCCGCCCCGGGGTGATGGAACGGCTGGGCTTTGGCTACGAGGCGGTGAAGGCCGTCAATCCGACAGTCGTTTACGGCACTGTGACCGGCTATGGCTCTGACGGGCCTTGGGTCGATCTTCCGGGGCAGGATCTGCTGGCGCAGGCGCGGTCCGGCGTCATGTGGCTGTCAGGTGCGCGGGATGACGGGCCGGTTGCCATGGGCCTTCCGATTGCCGACGTGCTGGCCGGGGCCTCGCTGACGCAGGGGGTGCTGGCCCTGCTCTACCGCCGCGCCGTGAAAGGCATCGGCGGACAGGTGGAAACCTCGCTGATCGAGGTGCTGGCCGATCTCCAGTTCGAGCTTCTGACCACCTGGCTGAACGACGGCCACCGCACGCCGACACGCTCGGCCAACAACCCGGCTCATGCCTATCTTGCCGCGCCTTACGGCGTCTACGAGACGGCGGACGGGCATGTGGCCATTGCCATGGGCAAGCTGGACCTGTTGGCGCAGATTACCGGGCTCGACCCGGAGATCGCCGGGCGTGACGCCTTTGCCTGCCGGGACGAGATCAAAGCCGGATTGGCTGCGCGCCTGAAGACGGCGGAGACGGATCACTGGATGGCGAAATTCGTCGAGGCCGACATCTGGGCCGCACCGGTGATGGACTGGGACGGCGTCGTTGAAAGCGGTGTCCTGCAAACGCTGGAGATGGTGCAGCCGATCTCGCGCGGGGAAGAGGTCAACATGCAGACGACCCGTCTGCCGATCCGCATCGACGGGGTTCGCCCTGCCTCCACTACCGCCGCCCCTGAACTGGGCGACGCCAACGCCCTGCTCGACTCCGGCTGGTAGGTTCGCGGGACAAAAAAACGGGCCCGAGGGCCCGTTTCAATCCTACTCCTCCCTGAAAGCCCGGTCACGCGGCAGCTTCGGCCTTCTCGTTGACAAGGTAGTCCATCAGGCGTTCCGGGCTGGACTCGCCGTAGGGGTCTTCGCCGTGGTTGTCGGAAATGCCCGGCTCTTCGAACCAGGCTTCGACCACGCCGTCGTTGATGATCGCCGCATAGCGCCAGGACCGCATCCCGAAGCCGAGGTTGTCCTTCCGGACCAGCATCCCGACGCGGCGGGAAAACTCACCGGACCCATCGGGGATGACCTTGACCGACTCGAGGTTCTGCGACTTGGCCCACTGGTTCATCACGAAGCTGTCGTTGACCGACATGCAGTAGATCTCGTCGATGCCGAGGTCGCGGAAGGCCTGGGCGTTCTTCTCGAATCCCGGCAGCTGGTAGGTCGAGCAAGTGGGCGTAAAGGCCCCCGGCAGCGAGAAGAGGATGACCCGCTTGCCCTTGAAATAATCGGCAGTGGTCATGTCCTGCCAACGAAATGGATTCGGGCCTTCGATGGCATCGTCACGCACGCGCGTGTGGAAGGTGACGTTGGGCAGGGTAGCACCGGCTTTCATGGTACAAGTCCTTTCAATTGGGAGGATTTTCGGATCATGCCCATAGAAGGGACGGGCCCGGAGTGCAATCCGGCACGCGGGGGAAATGGCCCGGCTGAACGCAGACCCGCTATGCATGCACAGGCTTTGATCCGGCGCCCGTTTCGACGGCATTCCCTGGCCCGTCGACCCGCATGAAAAAGGGCGCCACGGCGGGCGCCCTTGTCCTGTCCGATGCAGCGGCGTTCAGTCGTCGGCCACGCAGACCTGCCGCTGTTCGCCCAGCTTCTCGATCCCCAGACGAACCTCGTCGCCAGCCTTGAGATATTTCGGCGGGGTGAAGCCCAGACCCACGCCCGGAGGTGTGCCCGTCGAGATGATGTCGCCCGGTTCCAGCGTGAAGAACTGCGACAGGTAGGAGATCAGGAAGGGCACCCGGTAGACCATCGTCGCGGTCGACCCATCCTGCATCCGCTCGCCGTTCACGTCGAGCCACATGTGCAGCTTGTCGAAGTCGCCGACCTCGTCCGGCGTTACCAGCCAGGGACCGGTGGGGCCGAAGTTGTCCGAGGACTTGCCCTTGGACCACTGGCCGGACCGCTCGATCTGGTAGGCGCGTTCCGAGACGTCGTTGATCACGCAGAACCCTGCGACGTGGTCCATGGCGTTTGCCTCGTCGACGTATTTGGCCTTTTTGCCGATGACAAAGCCCAGCTCGACCTCCCAGTCGGTCTTTTCCGAACCGCGCGGGATGATGATCGGATCATTCGGGCCGCAGATGGCCGAGGTGTACTTGGCAAAGATCACCGGTTCGGGCGGCACTTCCAGCCCGCTTTCGGCGGCATGATCGGCATAGTTCAGGCCGATGCAGATGAACTTGCCGGTGCGCCCGACGCAGGCCCCCAGGCGCGGCGTGCCCTCGACCTTCGGCAGACTGGCCGGGTCGATCGCCTTCAGCGTGTCCAGCCGGGTCAGCGCGTCGCCCGCGATGTCGTCCACATGGGCCGACAGGTCACGCAGCGTGCCGTCCTCTTCGACCAGCGCGGGTTTTTCCGCGCCGCGCTCTCCGTATCGTGCAAATTTCATGGGGGAACTCCCTTGTTTCCGGTTCAGGCGGTCCAGCCGCCGTCGATGACGTGGACCTGCCCCGTGGTGAACCCGCTCTCATCCGCCGCCAGGTAGGCGACCAGCGCGGCGATCTCCTCGGGCTTGCCAATGCGGCCCATGGGCTGACGCCCGATAAAGGTCTTGAGCGCGGCATCGTAGTCGCCGGTCGCCCGCAGTCGGTCATGCAGCGAGGGGCTATCCACGGTACCGGGCGCGATGGCGTTGCAGCGGATGCCTTGGGTGACGTAGTCATTCGCGATGGCCAGCGTCATGCCCGCCACCGCCGCCTTGGAGGCCGAGTAGACGAAACGGTTGACCGGGCCGGTTACGGGCCCCGCCACCGAGCTCATGTTGATGATCGAGCCGCTTTTCTGCTCCAGCATCGCGGGCAGGAAGGCCCGGATCATGCGGTACTGTGCCTTGGCGTTGAGATCGAAAGCGAAATCCCACTCGTCCTCGGTCGACTCGAGGATGGTGCCGTTGTGCACGATCCCCGCGCAGTTGAAGAGCACGTCCGCCGTGCCGACCTCTGCCGCGAAGGCTGTGATGGCCCCGGCGTCCAGCACGTCCAGCCGCCTGGCCTCGATCCCGTCGATCGCGTTGAGTTCGGCAAGTGCCGCCTCGTTGATATCGGTGGCGATCACCCGGCCACCCTCGGCCGCCAGCCGCTCTGCCGTCGCGCGGCCGATCCCCTGACCAGCGGCGGTGACGACGCAGGTCTTTCCTTTCAGTCTTTTCACGTTTGTCTCCTTCTCACGCAGCGGGCAGGCAGGCCGGCCCGATGGGCGCGAATGATTTGTAGGTCAGGATGAATTCCCTGTGGCCCATGGCCTCTGACTTGGTCTGTGCACCTGCGGCGGTCGCGACTACGAGGTCGCGGATCTCCTGTCCGACGGCCTCGATGCTGCGCACCCCTTCGATGATGTCGCCCGCGTTCACGTCCATGTCGTCGGACAGGGCGCGATAGGTCTCCGGGTTGGCACAGATCTTGATGACCGGCGAAATCGCCGATCCGACGACAGAGCCGCGCCCGGTGACGAAGAGCGACAGATGCGCGCCGCTGGCGATCATCTCGACGATCTCGGCATTGTCCGAGATGTTGGGAAAGCCGAAACGCACGTCGCCGTCCGGCACCACGTCCATCAGGTAGAGGCCCCCGCGCGGGGGAATGTCGCCCGGCTTGATCAGCCCGGAAATCGGCGAGTCGCCGGATTTGACATAGGCGCCAAGGCTCTTTTCCTCGATGGTCGAGAGGCCCCCGGCCGCGTTCCCCGCCGCGAAAGAGCCATAGCCCAGCGTCGCGTAATAGCGTTCTGCCTTCTGCACGCTCTCGCGCAGGGCCTGGCCCAGCTCCGGCGTCATGGCGCGGTCCGCCATGATCTCCTCGCAGCCGATAAGTTCGCCGGTTTCTTCGAAGATGCAGGCGGCCCCCTCCTGCACCAGCATGTCGAATGCCTTACCCGCCGCCGGGTTGCCCGAAATGCCCGAGGTGCCGTCGGAACCGCCGCAGACCGTGCCGACGATCAGCTCGTCGATGCCCATCGGCACCCGCTGGATATCCGCGATCTCGCCCAAGGCGCCGCGCACCCAGTCGCGACCGGCCTCCACGGTTGAGGCCGTGCCGCCCGCCTTCTGGATCACCAGCGTCTTGACCGGACGGCCGGACTCGGACACCGCCGTCGAGGCACGCACCTTGTCGAAACTCTCGCAGCCCAGCGAGACGAACAGCACCGCGCCCACGTTCGGATGGGTGCAGAGCCGATCCATCATGTTGGCGGCGTAGTCGTTCGGGAAACAGCCCGGAAAGCCGATCAGTTGCACGTCGTCGTCCGGAAACCCGGTGACGATTTTCGATGCCACGAAATGCGCGCACTCCACCAGGTAGGCCACCACAACCGTGTTGCGGATGCCTTTGCGGCCATCGGCCCTGGGATAGCCTGTCAGGTCAGTCATTGTGCCACCCCCGCGCTGACGCCATCCGCATCCTGCAAGGCATGGGTCGGCGTATAATCGGACCGGATGTTGTGCACATGCACATGCTCCCCCGCCGCGATTTCCTGCGTCGCCACGCCGATCGGCATGCCGTATTTCAGGATCTTGGCGCCCTCCGCGATGTCGTGCCGCGCAATCTTGTGCGCCAGCGGGATCAGGCGCGAGAGCGTCACGGGACCGACTTCAAGCGCAACCTCCAGCCCCTCGGGCGCGACCTGACGCGCGACAAGCACGTTATCCGTCTCGTGCAACAACAGAAACGGACCGCTCACGATTTCATCTCCACCATGTAGATGTGATCGGCCACCAGCGCAGTTTCGCCGCTGTGTTTCAACACGGCCAGCCGCTCCGACACACGGCCATAGCCCGGACGTTTCTCCATGACCTCCTTGCCGATGATCTCGACCTTGCTGCGGATCGTATCGCCGATGAAGACCGGCGTGATGAAACGCATCCGGTCATAGCCATAGGAAAAGGCCACCGGGTTGATGATCGTCGCGGTCAGACCGACCCCGATGGTAAAGACCATGGTGCCATGGGCGATCCGCTTGCCGAAGGGCAGCGTCTTGCAGAATTCCTCGTCCAGATGATGCGGAAAGAAGTCGCCGGAATGGCCCGCATGGACGACGAAATCGGTCTCGGTGATGGTGCGGCCCACGGTCTCGCGGCCTTCGCCGATCTCGTAGTCCTCGTAGTATTTGACCTGCTCAAGCATCAGGTGCCTCCTTGATCGGATGCATCGGCCGGGCAGAGCTTTCATAGGCTGCCTCGACCAGTGCCATTGTGTGCCAGGCGTCTTCGGCGGAACCTTCGAGCCTGTCGTCCAGCCCGACGGCAAAGCGCTGGACCTGGGCAAACCGCCCGTGGAAGGCGGCGATGAACCAGTTGCCTTGCAGGTCCACCTGTTCCCAATCGCCGCCGGTATTCAGCCACAGCTCGTCCGGCTCGCCGTTGGGATAATCCAGGTTCACGCCGAGCTTCATGTAAGCCGCGCCCTTGGTGCCGCAGATGCGGAACTCGCAGGCCTGGAACTTGCGCCCGAAACTGTGGTTGTGGTTGATCGACAGGGCACAGCGCGCCTTGTCGCCATAGTCCAGCATCATCGCCGTGCGGGTGTTGGACACGGTCGAGGACGGGTGCCCCATGGTGCGGGCATGGACGCCCTGCGGGTTGCCCATCAGGTCACGCACGAAGTCCAGGTAGTGGATCGAGTGCAACAGGATTTCGACCCGCGGCAGATCGGCCAGGAACTCCCAGAGATGCCAGGGCGTGTCGAGCGCCAGCCAGGCGTCGAAATCGACGATCTCGCCCAATAGACCGCGCGCCACCGCATCCTTGAGCGCCAGGCTCATCGGGGCAAAGCGCAGTTGGAAGTTCACCGCCGCCTTGATGCCCTTGCGGCGCAGGATGCGGATGATCGCATCGGCCTCGGCGAGGTCCGAGCCCAGCGGCTTCTGGATAATCGCCACCGCACCATCGGGCAGCGCCTCAAGGATGCCGGGGATCGCCACGGGCGGCACGGCGAGGTCATAGACCGCGTCCCCCTGCCCCACGGCCTCCTCCATCGAGGCAAGCGCCTTGGTGCCCCATGCCTCGGCGACCTCGACCGCCTTTGCGCTGTCGGGATCGAATATCCCCGCCACCGGCACGCCAAGATCGCGATAGGCCGGCAGATGCGCATCGGTCACGATGGACCCTGCGCCGAAGACCACCACAGGTTTCGGGCTCTCCGGCATCTCGACGCTCTGCCGCAGTTGAGCCAGGTCAGTCATGGTGAAACACCTCTTCCATCTCGGCCCACCACTCGCCTTCGCCCCGCGTATCCAGCGGGCGTTGCAGTGGCTTGTTGATCGCCCACCACTCCTGCGTGACCGGATCGGCGGCCATCTTTGCCATGTCCGCCGCGAAGTCCTCGCCCACGTATTCGAAGTAGGAGAACATCAGGTGCTCCGGCTCCTTGAGGAAGATCGAGTAGTTGCGGATGTTGCATGCGGTGATCATCTCCAGCACCTGCGGCCAGACCTCGGCGTGGAGTTTCTTGTATTCCGCGATGGCCTCGGCCCCGATGCCGATCAGTTGCCCGTGTCTCTGCATGTTATTCCTCCCGGATCTCGATGCGGCTGCCCTCCGCGGTCTGCGCGGAGAGCCGGTCCATGTCCCAGTCGATTCCCAGCCCCGCGCCGGTTGGTGCCAGCGCCAGGCCGCCGTCCCGCGCCATCGGCGCGGCCACCTCGTCAAGCTGGGGGATGTATTCCAGCCAGGGCGCGTTCGGCACCGCGCAGACAAGGCTGACGTGCAGTTCCATCAGGAAATGCGGGCAGATGGCGATGTTATGCGCCTCGGCCATATGCGCGATCTTGAGCCACGGGGTGATGCCGCCCACACGGGCCACATCCGCCTGAACGATGCCGCAGGCCCCCTGCGCGATGTAACCGGCGAACTGGCCGGGGCTGTAGAGGCTCTCGCCCACCGCCACCGGCACCCGCGTTCCGGCCTGCAGCCGGGCGTGCCCGGCGATGTCGTCAGAGGGCAAGGGTTCCTCGAACCAGCCGATGTTCAGCGCCTCCAGCATCGGCGCGCGCCGCAGCGCCTCGGCCGCGGTCATCGACTGGTTGGCGTCGGTCATGATCTCGTAGTCATCGCCAAGGGCCTCGCGCACGGCACCAAGCCGCGCCGCATCCCCGGCCACGGTCGGCTTGCCGATCTTGACCTTGGAGCCGCGAAACCCCTGTGCCTGTGCCGACTGCGCATCCTCGACCAGCGCCTCGGGCGCGATATGCAGCCAGCCGCCTTCGGTCGTGTACATCGGGACCGAGGTTTTCGCGCCGCCCGCCAGCAGGTGTAGCGGCAGGCCCGTCCGGCGGCCGCGCAGATCCCAGAGCGCCGTGTCGATGGCCGCCAGGGCCAGCGACATGATCGGCCCTACCGCCGTCGCATGGGTCCAGAAAAGCAGGTCGCGCCAGATCGCCTCGATCGCGTCCGCCTCCTGCCCCATCAGCCGGGGCAGCAGGGTATGTTCCAGCAGGGCCAGAACCGAGGGGCCACCATCGCCGATGGTGTAGGAATAGCCCATGCCGCGGGCGCCGTCGGCGTCCGTCACTTCGACAAAAATCGTCTCCTGGCTCTTGAACGACTGGATGGCATCTGTGCGCAGGACCTTGGGCACAAGGTCCACCATGAAGGCGCGGGCGTGGGTGATACGTGCCATGACTCAGCCCCGCAGCGCCGCGCCGCTCTCGGCGTCGAAGAGGTGGCACTTGTCCAGCATGACCTGGAAGGTCATCCGCTCGCCAGCCTCGACGGGGCGCGGATTCAGCATCTTGGCCTGCACCTCCGCCCCGGCCAGTTCGGCAAAAAGCAGGGTTTCCGTGCCCAGCGGTTCCGTCAGGTTCACGTCCATTTCGATCTGCGCCATGTGCTCGGTGGGCGGCAGGGAATGGCCCACGGGCATGACGTTGTCCGCCCGCATCCCCAGTTGCACCGCCTGCCCTTCGCGTGCCTGGTAGCCTGGCGGAACCGGCACGGTGGTCCCGTCCTCCAGCACGACGGCGCCATCACGCACGACCCCGTTCAGCAGGTTCATCGGCGGCGAGCCGATGAAGGTCGCGACAAAGGTGTTCACCGGATTCTCGAACACGTCCAGCGGCGTGCCGATCTGCTCGATATGACCGTCACGCATGATCACGATCCGATCCGCCAGCGTCATCGCCTCGACCTGGTCGTGGGTGACATAGACGATGGTCGAGCGCACCTTCTGGTGCAGCTTCTTGATCTCGACGCGCATCTGCGTGCGCAGCTTGGCGTCGAGGTTGGACAGCGGTTCGTCAAATAGAAACACATCCGGGTGCCGCACGATGGCACGGCCCATGGCAACCCGCTGGCGCTGCCCGCCGGACAGCGCGCCGGGCTTGCGGTCCAAGAGCGGCGTCAGCGACAGGATCTCCGCCGCCTCGTCCACCGCCTTGTCGATTTCCGCCTGCGGGCGCTTGGCGATCTTCAGCGAGAACCCCAGATTCTCGCGCACCGTCATATGCGGGTACAGCGCGTAGTTCTGGAACACCATCGAGATGTTGCGCTCACGCGGGGGCAGGTCGTTGACGACATTGTCCCCGATGAAGATCTCGCCGCCCGAGATCTCCTCGAGCCCGGCGATCATCCGCAGCGTCGTGGACTTGCCACAGCCCGAAGGACCGACCAGCACGACAAATTCATTGTCGGCAATGTCGAGGTTGATGGAATGAACGACTTCAAGCGGGCCATAGTTCTTGACCACGTCGCGGAGGTGGACCTGAGCCATCTGTTATCCTTTCACGCCGCCGAAAGTGAGGCCGGCAATGAGGTGTTTCTGAACGAGGAACGTGAGAATGAGCGCCGGGATGATCATCAGCACCGCAAGGGCGCACATCCCGCCCCAGTTGAGCGTGAACTCGGCCTGGAAATCGAGCAGGCCCACCGGCATCGTCTTGGACGTGACCGAGCGTGTCAGCTGCGAGGCCAGCGCGTATTCATTCCACGAGGTGAGGAAGGCAAAGATTCCCGCCGAGGCGATGCCCGCCTTGGCCACCGGGAATTCCACCTGCCAGAAGGCCTGCCAGCGGGTGCAGCCGTCGATCTGGGCCGCCTCTGCCAACGAGGGCGGGATCTGACGGAAGAACCCGTCGATCAGCCAGATCGTGAAGGGCACGTTCATCGCCACATAGGTCAGGATCATGCCGAAATGCGTGTCGATGATGCCGACCCGGGCAAAGATGATGAACAGCGGCAGCGACAGCGCCACGCCCGGCACGGCACGGGTGCACATCAGGCCGACAAAGATCCAGGCCTTGCCCTTGAAGCGGAAGCGGGCAAAGGCATAGCCGCCCGACATCCCTACCAGGAGTGCGATGACCGTCGAGGTCACCGAGATGATCAGCGAGTTCCGGAAGTAGGTCAGCACCGGAACGCCCCCCTCGCCCACGCCGCCGAACATGGCGCGGTAGTGATCGAGGTTCAGCTCGTTCGGGATCCAGACCGGCGGCTTCGCCATGATCTCGACCGTCGGGCGGAAGGAGTTGAGGACGACCCAAAGCCCCGGCACGCAGAGCACCATCATGGCCAGGAACAGCCCGAAGAAATGCAGCCATTTCAGGGCGCGGCGGCGGGTACGGTGTGCGGCATTGCTCGCCATGGTTCAGACCCCCATGCCCAGCTCGGCCCGCGCGGCGGTGAGCTTGCGGAAAAAGAAGACGGTGAAGAAGATCGCGAGGAAGATCGAGATGTAGCCCATCGCGTTGGCGTAGCCCATGCGGGCATCGACGTAGCCGGTGCGCCCGATCAGCGTCCACAGCAGCTCTGTCCGCCGCGCGGGGCCGCCGTTGGTCATGATCTGCACGATGTCATAAGCCCGCGCCACGTCCAGCGACCGGATCGCCATGGCGATATAGATGAAGGGCATCAGGAAGGGCAGCGTCACGTATCGGAAGGACTGCCAGGCGGTGCATCCATCCACCTTGGCCGCTTCAAGCGGATCCTTGGGAATGGCGTAGAGCCCGGCAAGGATCAGGATCGCGAAGACCGATGTGGCGGTCCAAACCTCGGCAAAGATGATCGAGAACATCGCAAGGTTTCCATCCACCAGCCAGGGGATCGCCTGATCGGTGATGCCCAGCGACTGCAGGGCGTTGTTCACCAGCCCGACGTTGTCATTGAAGATGAACTTGAACTGGAAGCCCACCAGGATCGGCGAGAACATCATCGGGAACATCATCATGGTGCGCAGGGCGCGCTGCCCGCGTGTCACTTTGGACACCATCAGCGCCAGCCCCAGCCCAAACAGCATTTCCAGGTTCAGCGCCACGGTCAGCAACAGGACGGTGCGCCCGAAGGCGGCCCAGAACTTGGCGTCGCCGATGGCCTTTTCATAGTTGAAGGTCCCGATCCAGCGGTACAGGCTGTCCGGCCGCGTCAGCTTGTAGGCCGTGAAGCTGGAATAGAGCGACAGCACCAGCGGAATCAGAACGACGGCCGCAAGGATTATGATGGCTGGCAGCAACAGCACCAGCCACGGAGGCAGTTTCAAGGATTTCATGCGGATGTCCCGGGTCGAAGGATGCGGGGACGGATTTGACCGCCCCCGCCTTTGGCAAGCGTCAGTAGACGCCTTCTTCCTGCATCAGGCTGTCGACGGCATCAGCGGCGTCGGCCAGCGCCTCGTCCACGGTCTTGTCACCGAGGATGGCAGCCTGGAGTTCGGGGTAGATCAGGTTTGTGGCCTCGATCCAGTATTCGGTCGGCGGCACCGCAAAGGCAGTGGCGGCGGTTTCCTTGAACGCGGCCAGCACCTCGGAACGGTAGGGATCATCCTTGGCCTGTTCCGAGATATGGTCCCAGACCGCCGTGCGCGAGGGCAACGGGCCGGCCGAGCTTTCCAGCTTCTGGCTGTCCTCGTTGGTCAGGAAGGCGACCAGCGAGGCCGCGGCTTCCTTGTTGTCACAGTTCTCGGTCACCGAGAAACCGTGGAAGCCGGACCAACCGGTGCGCACACCTGCCGACCCCTTGGGCGCCGGGGCCACGCCGACATTGCCCGCGACCTTGGACGCGCTCGGGTCGTTGAAGAACCCGGCCCAGCCCGGCCAGTCCAGGTTCAGCGCGATGGTGCCCGAGGCAAAGCCGTTGCCCAGGTCGTCCCAGAGATAGTTGGTGGTGCCCGCCGGGACGGCGCCCGCCTCGTAGAGGTCCACGAACCATTGCAGCGCTTCCTTGCCCGCGTCCGAGTTGAACGCCGGCGAAAAGTCATCGTTGAACAGCTTGCCGCCATTGGCGACCACCAGTTCGTAGAAACGGCCAACGATGGCCTCGTCCTTGCCCGCGTATTGAGTGCCGTAGAAATTCGGCGGATCGGCAAAGAAGATCGCCTGGTCCTTGAGCTGATCCCAGGTTTCCGGAACCGCCAGCGGATAACCGTATTCCGCTTCGAAGGCCGCCGCTTGTTCGGCGTCCTCGTAGATATCCTTCTGGTAGTAGAGCGCCGAAACGTCGAACTGCGCGCGCGGCAGCATCACCAGTTTGCCGCCCAGAGTGGCGGCGTCGATGTTCGCCTTGACGAAACCGTCGATGGTTTCCTGCGGGATCAGGTCCGAAAGGTCGGTGTAGAGCGAGGGATACTGCGAGGCAAAGGACGAGTGGTTCGACCCGACGCACCAGCCGGTTGTGCGCGCCGCGATATCCGACTTGAATTCCTTGTCGAGCTCGAAATGGTTCTTCTTCGAGATCACGTTCACCGTGGCGCCCGTCATCTCCTCCCATTCGGCAATGCGCGCATATAGCGCCTCGTACTGCTGGCCGCCGATCAGCTTGGCGTCGATGACCACGCCGTCGAACTCGGCGGCGGACGCGCCGGACGCCATCCCGATGGCAAGCGCGATCAGCGATGCGCCGGTTGCTTTCAATGTCATGTCGTTCCTCCCGATATGATGTGTCGCCCGGGCATCCGGGCCACCCACGCCCCATGTCAGTCCGCCCGTCACTTCCGTGCCTCGCGGATTTCATATTCAGAAGCGTCTTTCATATCTAAACTTGACTTCGCAGCCAAGTCAAGTTGAACTCCCCAAAGAAACCGCCTCCGCCCAAATCCGGGCGAAGGCAGACATGCCGCACCCCGGGCCGAGGAAAGACCAGAACCATGACCATGCTGATCGATACGCATCTTCACCTCGTCGACCGCGACCGCATCAGCTATCCGTGGCTGTCCGACGTCCCGCCGCTGAACCGCGACTGGAGCTACGAGGACTACGAAAAGACGGCTCGGCGCGTCGGGATCGGGGGCACGCTGCACATGGAAGTGGATTGCGCGCCTGGCGACATCGGCAAGGAAAACGCCTGGGTCGCAGAGCTCATGGCCCGGCCCGACAGCCTGATCCGCGGCGCGATTTCGTCGGCCCGGCCAGAGGACGAAGGGTTCGACGCCTTTCTCGACGGGCTCGACACCGGCGTGGTCAAGGGGATTCGGCGGGTGCTGCACACCATGCCCGACGATTTGTCCCGCTCTGACCGGTTCCGCGCCAATGTCGGTAAGCTGGGCGGCAAAGGCCTGCCATTCGACATTTGTGTCCTGGCGCGGCAACTCGACCTTGCAGCCGAGCTTGTGGATGCCTGCCCGGACACCGTCTTTGTCCTGGACCACTGTGGCGTGCCGGACATCGCCGGCGGCGCCTTCGACGACTGGGCCGACCGCATCGCGGAACTGTCCAGGCGCGACCATGTCAATGCAAAGATCTCGGGCGTGACCGCCTATGCGGATGCCAACTGGACGCTGGACACGCTCCGCCCCTGGGTCGAGCATGTCATCGGCTGTTTCGGATGGGACCGCGTGGTCTGGGGGTCGGACAGCCCGGTCTGCACGCTGAACGCTTCGCTCGACCAATGGGTGGCGGTTACGCACAAGATTCTGTCGGAGGCCTCGGCAGAGGAAGCCCGCGCGATCGCCTCAGACAACGCCGTGCGGATCTGGTCGCTATAGGGTCAGGACCCATTGATTTCCGTTGGGTTGCGTGAATCACGGCGAGAGTGATTGCCGAGAGAAAGACCTTCGGGCACCGGTCGTAGCGGGTGGCGACACGCCGCCAATCCTTCAGCCTGCCGAACATGATCTCGATCCGATTGCGGCGCTTGTCGTATTTGACGGTTGTCTTCCGCTGTTTCCGGCCGGGGATGCAGGCGCGTATCCCCTTGCCTTTCAACGCTTCCCGGAACCAGTCGGCATCGTAGCCGCGATCTCCGAGTAGCCGGCCGCCATCCGGCAGACTGCCGCAAAGCGCCCGCGAACCGATGCAGTCGCTGACCTGTCCTGCCGTGACGAACAGGTTGAGGGGGCGTCCCAGGCTGTCACAGACGGCGTGCAGCTTCGTGTTCATGCCGCCCTTGGTCCGCCCGATCAGGCGACTGCCCCCCTTCTTGGCGCCCAGACTGGATGCAGTTCGGTGAACCTTCAGATAGGTAGCATCGATCATCACCGTCCTTTTCTCGCCGTGCTGGGCAGCCAGGCCAGCCACCATCTACGCAAAGAAGCCCTTGTCGCTCCACCGCTTCCAACGGTTGCAAAGCGTCTTGTGCGGGCTGTATTCCCTCAGCACATCTCGGCACCTTAAACCATTGCGATTAATTAATATAATTCCATTCAGAACTCACCGACTATCAACCGGCGGCTTGCCGTGGGACTTCGGGAATCAGGGTTCCAGACGCACCATCTGCGCATCGCTCAACCAGAAAAGACCTGACATGTTCACCGCTCGTTTTCGAAAGGTGACTCACGCTCGTCCAACCAAATCAATGCGTCCTGACCATAGATTGTCCGCCTGATTGCGGGTCGAACAGGAACCCCTCTCGCGTGCCGCCTTCGGGGCGCCGGGCAATCACACAAAGTCGTCATCATAGGCGTCGCCCGAAAACTCGTTAGAAACGCGAATGTCCTCAGCCAGGCAAACGGTCCGTGGACATCAGGTGCTCAGCCGTTGACCGCCCGAGACCATGATCCGGATGGAAACCAGGCGGTTTTTGCACTAACAGGGAAAATGGCTCTGGCAGACCGGAAAAATCAGATCGTCGCATCGCAAGGCTGTGCCCGGCGCCAGAACGGCCTGCCTCCGATGGCCCTTACATTCATTCCTCTGGCCGCATGAGAACAGCCGACCTTCCCTTTCTGGCCGAACACAGCGCGGATTTGGTGCTGCTGATCGATGCCTTGCCGGGAACCGGCAGGGCCGAAATCCTCACGGCGATGCGCCGCAAACTGGGCGGACCGGACGGGGGCTGCCAATGCTCCATGTTGTCGACAGAGGATCCGCCCGTCGTGATATCCGTCACCCCGGCGGTGATATGCGCCGGGGCCGACCAGGTGGCGAACCTGTCCGCGCTACGGGACATGGGTCACGTGCAGGAGATCGGCAACCGCGACCTGTTCCTAGGACCGGGACAGGATCCGCATTTCGCCAAAACCGGCGGCTGGCCCGCATTGTCCGACCACCTCGCCCAGGCGCCGCTGGATGACCGCGCACTGACAGAAAAAGCGGGCGCCCTGTTGCGGCAGACCCCCAGGGCCATTCGCGACATCGTGGCCCGGCTCTGCCGCGCCGAAGGCGGGTTTGACGACGCCGAACTGCCGGCGGAGCAGCGCAAGTTGTTGCATTGGCTGGACCCCCTCTCGGAATGTCGGGGCGGCACTTGGCGGATCCGAACGCCGGGACTGGCGGCAGTCCTGCGCGCGGCGACCGACGCCTGGTCCGCGGCAGCGCTTGCGGCACCACCCGCCCCCGGCGCCGCGAAAGCCGCGCGGATCGCGGCGCTGCTGCACGCCGGGGATCGCGCCGGGGCCCTCGATCTCCTGCACCGTGAAGGTGGTCAATATTTCATGCACTTGCACGGGATGGAGGCCGGGCGCCGGGTCGCGGATGCCTTCGGAGAGGATCCAGCGCCTGCGGTCATGGCCCTGCAGTTCAT
>NZ_FMZI01000024.1 GCF_900101505.1 Antarctobacter albus | reverse complement strand
CGAGAAGACCTATTTCTCGGACTACAAGGGCTATTACTTCTCCGGCGACGGCTGCCGCCGCGACGCCGATGGCGATTACTGGATCACCGGCCGGGTCGACGACGTGATCAACGTCTCGGGGCACCGGATGGGCACCGCCGAGGTGGAATCGGCGCTGGTCGCGCATGAAAAGGTCGCCGAGGCGGCGGTCGTCGGCTACCCGCACGAGATCAAGGGCCAGGGCATCTACTGCTACGTGACCCTGATGAACGGCGTCGAGCCGACCGAGGAGCTGCGCAAGGAGCTGCGCACCTGGGTCCGCACGGAAATCGGCCCCATCGCCTCGCCCGACCTGATCCAGTGGGCCCCGGGCCTGCCCAAGACCCGCTCCGGCAAGATCATGCGCCGCATCCTGCGCAAGATCGCCGAGAACGACTACGGCGCCCTCGGCGACACCTCCACCCTCGCCGACCCTTCCGTCGTCGACGACCTCATCGAAAACAGAATGAACAAGGGCTGACCCGATGATGGACGGAGCAAACACCCCCGCCACCGCCCCCGTGCTGATCCTGCTGGGCCCCCCGGGGGCCGGCAAGGGCACCCAGGCGCGGATGCTGGAAGAGAAATTCGGCCTCGTGCAGCTTTCGACCGGCGACCTTCTGCGTGCCGCCGTGGCTGCGGGGACAGCGGCCGGGCAGCGCGCCAAAGCGGTCATGGAGGCCGGGGAGCTGGTCAGCGATGACATCGTCATCGCCATCCTGCGCGACCGGCTGGCCGAAGCGGATTGCGCCAAGGGCGTGATCCTCGACGGTTTTCCCCGCACCACGGTGCAGGCAGAGGCGCTGGACGGTCTGCTGGCCGAGAGCGGTCAGAAGATCAACGCCGCCGTCAGCCTGGAGGTGGACGACGCCGCGATGGTGACGCGCATTTCGGGCCGCTACACCTGCGGCTCCTGTGGCGAAGGCTATCACGACAGCTTCAAGCAGCCCGCCAAACCCGGCACCTGCGACAAATGCGGCGGCACCGAGTTCAAGCGCCGGGCCGACGACAATGCCGAGACCGTCGCTGCACGGCTCGAGGCCTACCACGCCCAGACCGCCCCGCTGATCGACTACTATGCCGCGCAACACGCGCTGATCGGCATCGATGCGATGGGCGAGATCGACGACATCGCGGGGAAACTCGCCGCGATCGTGAAGACGGCCACCGCCTGAGGCGGGGCCAGAGAAATCGCCCGCCGCGACCCCAGCGCGGCGGGTTCCTGGAGGAAAGAGGAGGACCCGCGACATGGCGGATCAAACCAATCACGGCGCCGAGGCGACCCAGAAGTCCGATGCGGCTTACTGGTCGGCCAACGTGCGTATCATCGTCATCAGCCTCATCATCTGGGCGCTGGTATCTTTCGGCTTTGGCATCCTGCTGCGCCCGATGCTGTCCGGCATTGCCGTCGGCGGCACCGACCTGGGCTTCTGGTTTGCCCAGCAAGGCTCGATCATCGTCTTCCTGGCGCTGATCTTTTTCTACGCCTGGCGGATGAACAAGCTCGACCGTGAATTTGGCGTCGAGGAGGAGTAAGACGTTATGGATCAGTTTACCATCAACCTGCTGTTCGTGGGCGCGTCCTTCGCGCTCTACATCGGCATCGCGATCTGGGCCCGCGCGGGTTCCACGTCGGAATTCTACGCCGCCGGACGCGGCGTGCACCCGGTCACCAACGGCATGGCGACGGCGGCGGACTGGATGTCGGCGGCCTCCTTCATCGGTATGGCCGGTCTCATCGCCTTCACCGGCTATGACAATTCGACCTTCCTGATGGGCTGGACCGGCGGCTACGTGCTGCTGGCGCTGCTGCTTGCGCCCTACCTGCGCAAGTTCGGCAAGTTCACCGTGTCCGAGTTCATCGGCGACCGTTTCTACAGCCCGACCGCCCGCGTGGTGGCCGTGATCTGCCTGATCGTCGCCTCGGTGACCTATGTCATCGGCCAGATGACCGGCGTGGGCGTGGCCTTTGGCCGCTTCCTCGAGGTGTCGAACACCACCGGCCTTCTGATCGGCGCCTGCGTCGTCTTCGCCTACGCCGTGTTCGGCGGCATGAAGGGCGTGACCTACACCCAGGTGGCCCAGTATTGCGTCCTGATCATGGCCTACACCATCCCGGCCGTCTTCATCTCGCTGCAACTGACCGGCAACCCGGTCCCGGCGCTGGGTCTCTTTGGCGATCACACCGCAAGCGGTGAGCCGCTCCTGGCCAAGCTGGATGCCATCGTGGCGGAACTCGGCTTCAACGAGTATACCGCACACCACGGCGACACCTTCAACATGGTGCTCTTCACCCTGTCGCTGATGATCGGCACCGCAGGCCTGCCCCACGTCATCATGCGGTTCTTTACCGTGCCCAAGGTGGCCGACGCACGCTGGTCTGCCGGCTGGGCGCTGGTCTTCATCGCGCTGCTGTACCTGACGGCCCCGGCTGTTGGCGCAATGGCCCGCCTGAACATCACCGACATGATGTGGCCGAACGGCGCATCCGGCGATCCCGTCTCGGTCGAGATGATCGAAGGCGACCAGCGTTACGACTGGATGGCCACCTGGCAGCAGACCGGCCTCCTGGGCTGGGAAGACAAGAACGGTGACGGCCGCATCGCGTACTTCAACGATGCAGATCCGGAAACCGTTGCGAAGATGAAGGAAGCCGGCTGGGGCGAAGCCAACGAGCTGACCAACTTCAACCGTGACATCCTGGTTCTGGCCAACCCCGAAATCGCCAACCTTCCCGGCTGGGTCATCGGTCTGGTCGCTGCGGGCGGTCTCGCCGCCGCACTGTCCACCGCCGCCGGCCTGCTGCTGGCGATCTCCTCGGCCGTGTCCCACGACCTGATGAAGGGTCAGCTGACCCCGAACATCAGTGAAAAGGGCGAGCTGATGTCGGCACGGATC
Organism: Antarctobacter albus; assembly: GCF_900101505.1. GTDB lineage: Bacteria > Pseudomonadota > Alphaproteobacteria > Rhodobacterales > Rhodobacteraceae > Antarctobacter > Antarctobacter albus. The sequence continues at coordinate 40,759 of NZ_FMZI01000024.1, read as the reverse complement.
GCAATGGCCGTGGCCATCGTCGTCGCCACCTACCTGGGGCTCAACCCTCCGGGCTTCGCGGCACAGACCGTGGCACTGGCCTTCGGCCTCGCCGCTGCCTCGATCTTCCCGGCGCTCATGATGGGCATCTTCACCAAGGTGAACAACAAGGGCGCGGTTGCGGGCATGGTCTCGGGCCTGGTGGTCACGCTGATCTACATCTTCCTGCACAAGGGCTGGTTCTTCATTCCGGACACCAACTCCTTCACGGATGCCAACCCGCTCTTGGGCACCATCAAGTCGACCTCCTTCGGGGCCGTCGGTGCGCTGATCAACTTCGCGGTGGCCTTCACCGTGTCGAAGATGACCCAGCCGATCCCGCAAGAGATCGAAGAACTGGTGGAATCGGTCCGCGTGCCGCGCGGCGCCGGGGCTGCCGTGGACGGTCACTGATATGGGTCGGGCTGTCGCAGCGGCAGCCCCTCCCCTGCGCATTCGTCCCGTCCGGCCATGTGCCGGGCGGGACTTTTCGTTTGATCTTTCTGACGTCGGACATTCGCCCGCCGGATCGGAATACACCCGACACGCAACGCGTTCCCAAAACCTGCGCCCTGAGACCGCCCGCCCCATGTCTTTTGCGCCGTTGCAGCGCTATGCGGTGCACAGCATCGCGCGCCCTCAACTGTCGGAGACGTCAAAGTGACCACCGGGCATGTCTTCATCGCCATGAGCCTCGACGGCTATATCGCCCGCGAGGACGACAGCCTGGACTGGCTGACCCCCTACCATGCCCCGGACGAGGATCACGGCTTCGATGCCTTCATGGCCTCAGTCGACGGGCTGGTCATGGGCAGCGGCACATTTCGCACCGTTCTGGGGTTCGGCGGCGACTGGCCCTATGCCAAGCCCGTCATTGTCCTCAGCCACAGCCTGACCCGGGACGACATTCCCGACGCCCTGCGGACACGCGTAACGCTCAGCCGAGAGACGCCTACAGCCCTGATGAGCAGGCTGGACGCCGAAGGGTTTCAACGCGTCTATGTCGATGGCGGTGCGGTGATCCGGTCCTTCCTGCAAGACGGCTTGATCGCGGACATGGAGATCACCCTGGTCCCTGTCCTGATTGGACGCGGACGCAAGCTCTTTGGCGAGATGGACCTGGCGACCGACCTCCGGCTCGATCAGCTCCGGGTGCGCCGGTTCTCCTCTGGCCTCGTCCTGACCCGCTACGCCGTTTCCGCCCCATCTTCCAGCAAGGACGCCTGATGCCCATCGACCACGCCGACCTGCTTCGCTTTCTCTCTGCGGTGCATCCCTATGACGCGCTGGACCCAGAGGCGCTGGACGAACTGCTGCCCGCCTTCCGGCCCCAGGCGATGGCCGCCGGAGAGGCGATCTACACACTGGGAGAGAAACTGGACGGGCTCTACCTGATCCACAAGGGCGCCGTGGAGGTTCGCGACCAGAACGGGGTGCAAATCTCTCTCCTGGGGCCGCGCAACTCGTTCGGGGAACGGGGTCTGATGCGGGACGGGCTGGCCGCAACCAGCGCCAGCACGCGCGAGGACACACTGCTATTGGTCCTGCCTGTGGACCAGTTCCAGAAACTGCTGGAAACCCAGCCCGCCGCGCGCAAGTTCTTTGATCGCCAGCGCGCCCCGAAACCCAAACGCGCCGACCTTGCCACCAGCCGGGTCGAGACGCTGATGGCCCCGGCCCCCCTGACCTGCCCGCCGGACACGCCGGTGCAGCACGCGGCGCAGCTGATGCATTCGCGGCATATCTCCTCGGTCTGCATCACCGAAGGCAAGCAACTGCGCGGCATCGCCACGATCCGCGACCTGTCCGGCAAGGTGGTGGGCGGCGCCCTGCCCTATGACACGCCGCTGTCCGAGATCATGACCGCCGATCCCGTCAGCCTGCCGCCTTCTGCCATTGGCTCGGACGTGCTGCACATGATGATGGAACGCCGCATCGGCCATGTCCCCGTGACGGAAAACGGCGAACTGGTGGGGATCGTCACGCAAACCGATCTGACCCGCTTCCAGGCCATGACCTCGGCGGAACTGGTTTCGGAAATCGCCCGCGCGAGAGACGCGCAAGACATGGCCCGTGTCACCGCGCGCATCCCGCAACTGCTGGTCCAGCTTGTCGCCGGCGGCAATCGGCACGAAGTCGTCACGCGGCTGATCACCGACATCGCCGACACCGCCACCCGCCGCCTTCTGGCGCTGGCCGAGGCGCAGCTTGGCAAGCCTCCCGTGCCCTATCTCTGGGCCGCCTGCGGCAGCCAGGGGCGGCAGGAACAGACCGGTGTGTCGGATCAGGACAATGTGCTGATCCTTTCGGACGATGTGACCGACGACCAGATGCCCTATTTCGAGGCGCTGGCAAATTTCGTCTGCGACGGGTTGAACACCTGCGGCTACGTCTATTGCCCCGGTGACATGATGGCCACCAACCCGCGTTGGTGCCAGCCGGTTCGCACCTGGCGGCAGTATTTCGACAACTGGATCGCCAAGCCCTCGCCCGAGGCGCAGATGCTGGCCAGTGTCATGTTCGACCTGCGCGCCATCGGCGGCACAACGGCGCTTTTCGAGGATCTGCAGGAGACAACCCTTGCAAAGGCGGCCAAGAATTCGATCTTCGTAGCGCACATGATCTCGAACTCGCTGAAACACACGCCCCCGCTGGGCCTGTTGCGCGGGTTCGCCACGATCCGCTCAGGCGAGCACAAGAACCAGCTGGACATGAAACATAACGGCGTCGTGCCGGTGGTCGACCTTGGCCGGGTCTACGCGCTGCAGGGACGGTTGACCCCGGTCAACACGCGCGCGAGGCTCGAGGCGGCCATTCCCGCCGGTGTGCTCAGCCAGTCCGGCGGGCAGGATCTGCTGGACGCCTACGACCTGATCGCCGAAACCCGGCTGGAACAGCAGGCCCGCCAGATCAAGGCCGGCAGCGCGCCGGACAACTACCTGGCCCCCGCTGACCTGTCGGATTTCGAGCGGAGTCATTTGCGCGACGCCTTTGTCGTGGTCAAATCCCTGCAATCGGCGGTAGGCCACGGCAAGGGAATGCTGTCGTAACAGCGGCCCGCGCCCGGAGGAGGGCGCGGCGGAGGAGGAGAGAGTATGTTTCTGGAACTGATCGCCGTCTTTGTCGCGGGGTTCTTCGGCGCGGGCATCATGATGCTGCTGAACTGGCTCTCGGGGCGGCGTCTGCCGCGCTGGTTCGTGCCGCTGGGCGCCGGGGGGGCCATGCTGATCGCCGCCATCGCCAGCGAATACAGCTGGTACGGTCGCACAGCGGACAACCTGCCCGACGGGCTGAGCGTGGCGCAAAAGGTCGAAAGCCGCGCCTTCTGGCGGCCTTGGACCTATCTCTATCCGCTGACCGACCGTTTCGTCGCCGCCGACACCGCCAACCCGCTGAAGAATACCGAACAGGACGGATTGTACCTGGTGAACCTCTATTTCTACGGACGCTGGCGGACCAACCGTGTGGTGCAGGTCATGGTCGATTGCGCCGGCCATCGCCGCGCCGACCCGGTGCTGGGCGACGGGTCAGAGCCGCTGTGGCGCGATGTCGGGCCGGAGGATCCCATCGTCAAGACGGTCTGCGCAGAGGTCTGATCCCATGAGCAAGCTCAGCCTGCGCCTGCGTATCTTCCTGTTTTTCTGCCTTCTGGCGCTGGGCGGCACCGTCCTGACGCTGGGCGCGCTATACGCGGGGCATTCCCGCGCGCTGGCCAGCACCCCCGCGAACGGCTTTGTCTTTGCCGGGATCCTGGCCAGCTTCGGCCTGGTAGCCCTGACCACGGGTGTCTGGCTGCTGTTTGACGAAAACGTCGCCAAGCCGATCGAACGCCTCTCGGGACAGTTGCGCGCCCGCGCCCATGCCGGGGCCGGGTTGCAGGTGGACACCGATGCCGCGCGCTATCTGGGCGACCTCGCGCCGGCGGCCGGCGCCATCACCGCAGCGCTGTCGAACAGCGCGGTCAGCACCGCCGAACGCATTGCCGTCGAGACCGAACGCCTGGCCACGGAAAAAGCCCGGCTGACCGCTCTCTTGACCGAAATCCCCGTGGCGACCCTGCTGGTCAACGCCGACGACCAGATCGTACTGTATGACGGACAGGCCGCCGAGGTGCTGGCCCAGCAGGCCGTGCCCCGCCTGAATGCCCCCCTGGCCGACTACTTCGACCCGGCCAGCCTGCGCGCCGCCCGCAGCGCGCTGATGAAATGCGGCAAGGAAATCAGCCGCACGCTGAAAGGGCTGGACGGACAGCAGACCTATGACGCCCGGATGAAGCCGACCGAGGGCGGCGGCTACATGATGATCATCGACGCCGCCCATATCGAGATCTCACCCGAAGCCGCGCGGCCGCTGGTCTATGATTTCGACCTGATGCAGGGGCGCAGCGGAGCCAAACTGGACGAAACGCCGCTTTCGGCGCTGACCTTCACCGTTTTCGACACCGAAACCACGGGGCTATTGCCGCACAAGGACGAGATCGTACAGATCGGCGCTGTGCGCGTGGTCAACGGGCGCATCGTCGAGGGCGAAAAGATCGACCAGCTGGTCGATCCGGGCCGCCCGATCCCGCCTGCCTCGACCAAGGTGCACAAGGTGACGGATGCGATGGTGGCGGGCCAGCCCAACATCGCGCGCGCCGGGCGGCTGTTCCACGGTTTTGCCCGGGATTCCGTGATCGTGGCGCATAACGCGCCTTTCGACATGGCCTTTCTGCAACGCCACAAGGGGCGGATGGGCGTGGTCTGGGACCACCCCATCCTGGACACGGTGCTGTTGTCGGCGGTGCTGTTCGGGGCCTCGGAAACCCATACGCTCGACGCCCTGTGCGAGCGGCTGGGCGTCACCATCCCCGAACCGCTGCGTCACACGGCACTGGGCGATGCCCGCGCCACGGCAGAGGTCCTGGTGCGGATGCTGCCCATGCTCAAGGCGCGCGGGCTGGATACTTTCGGAGAGGTGATCACGGAGACGCGCCGCCACGGCCGGCTGCTGGAGGATCTGAACTAGGGGACCTGCCCCTCGACCCGCCTCAAGGGCACCTTGCCCTCGTCCAGAACCGTCTTTGTCATCGCGGCCACCCCCGCCGGGTCCCTGGCCGCCCATGACAGCACGCCGCCCCGGTCTGCCGGGAACCCCAGCGCCTCGACCGAGACCGCGTCGATGTCGCTGGCTGCAAGCCCCTCGGCCTGCAAGTCACGGGCGGCGGAGACAAGAGCCACCAACAGCCGCTCGCGGATTTGGTCCGGAGTGTAGTCGCCCCGTTCCAGCCGATGAAAATGGGCCTCTTCCAGCGCCAGGTCCGCGACGATGGGATCGTCCACCTTGCCGTTGCCGCCGGGGTAACGATACCACCCTGCCCCGGTCTTGCGCCCCAGCTTGCCCAGTTCCATCATCCGCACCAGGATCGGCAAGTCCTGCGCGCCTTCGCCCGCCTTCCGACGGGCCCAGGCCAGGTCAAGCCCGATCCGGTCCTCGATCTCGAAGGGACCGGCGGCAAAGCCGAACTCCTCCATTGCCTCGTCCACCTCCCAGGGGGTCGAGCCATGCAGGAACACCGCCTCCGCCGCGTCCCGAAAAGGCATCCACAGCCGTTCCGCCAATGTGTCGTCAGCCAAGAAAATGCTCCTGCGCGATAAGGGCCAACAACCGCTCCAGCGATTCTTCCAGCGTCGCACCGGAGGTGTCGAGCAGCGCATGGGCACGTTCATAAAGCGCCTCGCGCGCCTGCAGGATGGATTTCAGCTGAGCCATCGCCTCGGGCTGACCCGCCATCGGACGTTCGTCCCCCTGGGCGCGCACCCGGGCCATGTGCTCCTCGGGCGCGGCCTTGAGCCATATCGTATTGAAATGTGCCAGCAGCCGGTTGTAGGTGCCCGGTTCGGCCACGATGCCGCCGCCAACCGCCAGGATCACCTGGTCATGGGTCGCGATCACGCGGTCCAGCGCATCCGCCTCCAGCTTGCGATAGCCCTCTTGACCGTAAAGCGCCATGATCTCGCCCACCGGCATCCCGCCGACCTCGGCGATCTCGCGGTTCAGCTCGACAAAGGGCACGTCCAGCGCAGCGCCCGCCAGCCGGCCCAGCGTCGACTTGCCCGCGCCGCGCAGGCCCACGAGACAGATCCGCTGCGCCCGCCGCCCGCCGGGGGCAGCCTCCAGCAGCAGTTCGCGCACCTGCGCCTGAACCGGTCCTTCGGCCTGGCGGTACATTTCGGCCATGTGCAGTGCCTCGGATGTCCAGGGGTCCTCTTCGCCCACCAGCCATTCGATCCGCAGGTCCAGCGCATCGGCCACCTTGCACAGCAACCCGATAGAGATGTTGCCCGCCCCGCTTTCCAACTGGGCCAGGTAACGCGGCGAGACGCCTGAGGACTCCGACAGCACACGGCGCGAGATGTTCCGCTGTTCGCGGGCCTGGCGCACGCGTTGGCCGACACGGGCCAACAGGCCCGCGACCGTGGCATTTTCCGCAGGTTCCGTTTCCAGGGCCACCCGATCCGACACCTCTGGTCCTTCCGATTGCGCGTTCCGACTTGTGAACTATAGTGCATAGCTCAATTCAGACGCGCAGGAAAGAACCGCCTTGATGCGGTGGGACGTAACGTCACGAACAGGATGGAACCGGGATCACTCCCCGCGGCCCAGCACGCTGTCGGGGACGACAAGCGCCTCGATCAGGGCGTGGCAGAGGCCGGTGCATTCCTTGCAGCCGATGCAGGTGCCCCCAGTCTCGTAGAATTTCTCTCCGAAGGCACGGGCGCGCGGGGCATGGCCGATCAGGCGGTCGCTTTGCATGGCATCACTTTCTGTTCGCGGCAGAAGATTCGAGTCCCAAGTTTACCGCCCCAGCCAAGCCCCACCTTGTTCCAGATCAAAAAGGGGCCGGGTTCGCGCTGCAAACCCGGCCCCCGGCCCGTCTTACGGGCGTTTTCCTACAGGCAGACCACGGCCGGATCATCGTCGCTGTAAAGCCTGTCCAGCAGGGATGCCCGGCGCGCCAGCACCTTGCGGTAGTTCAGGTTGCCCTTGGCGGTGATTTCTCCATCGCCCAGCGAGGGCGGTTCCGCCAGCACCATCACGCGGTTGACCCGCGCGGCTGATCCGTGATCGGCGCGCAGCGCCAGTTTCTCGGCCAGGGCGGCGCGCAGGGCATCGCTCATCAGGGCACCGTCCTTTTCGGCGCCCTCCCCGGCCAGGGCAAGCGCCTCTGCCGAGGGGAAGATCATCAGACCCACCTGCGACTTGTCGGCCCCGCAGATCACCATGTCCTGAACGAGGTTGCCGTATTCCTGCAGGAGTTCCAGCCGCAGCGTCGCCGCGCGCACCCAGGTGCCCGTCAACAGCTTGAAGTCTTCGGAAATCCGCCCATCAAAGCGCATGCCCTTGTTCAGGTCATTGTCATCGACGAATTTCACCGCGTCCCCGGTGCGAAAGAAGCCCTCTTCGTCGAAGGCTTCGGCGGTCTTTTCCGAATCGTGCAGGTAGCCCGGCATGATGTTCGGACCACGCACGCGGATCTCGCAGCGCATGTCCTCGTCCGGGATCAGCTTTACCTCGACCCCGGTCATGGGCACGCCGATGATGCCCGACATATGCGTCGGCTCGTGCTGGATCAGGCAGGCAGGACCGGTTTCGGTCAGCCCCCAGGACGAGTTCATCAGCGGCACCGCGCCACGCACCTCGCGCGCCATGTCCTCGAGATCGTCCCAGACATCCTGCGGCAACGAGGCGCCTGCGTAAAAGAGCATGTCGAGATCCTCGAAATAGCTCTTGCGCAGCTCCGGGTCCGCCTTCATCGCGTTGCGGATCATCGAGAACCCGACTGGCACGTTGAAGGCCAGCGTGCCGTTCTTCATCCGGTTGTTCTCTATCGTCTTGGCGATTTTTGCCGGAATCGGCTTGCCCGCGTCGATATAGAGCGTGCCGCCATTGGCCAGCATCATGTTGAAATTGTGCGACCCGCCAAAGACATGGTTCCAGGGCAACCAGTCGACGATCCGCGGCGCCCGGTCGCGCAGGAAAGGCAGCGCATCGGCCAGTTGCGCCTGATTGGCACACATCATCCGCTGGGTGGTGATGACCGCCTTGGGGTGCGAGGTCGAACCGGAGGTCATCAGGTACTTGGCCACGGTATCGGGACCGACCTCTGCCGCCGCCTTGTCCACCGCCGCATCATCGCAATCACCCAGAAGCGCGGTCAGTTCCGTCTCGCCCGCCTGCGGGTTCCGGGCCACGACGCGTTCCATGCCGTCGAACAGGTCATGCGCCAGCGCGGTGGCGAAACGCGCGCCATCGTCGGCAAAGACCATCGCCGGTTTGACCAGTTGCGCGCAGTGTTCCAGTTGCGGCCAGGCGCCGGGGATCAGGGCGTATTGCTCGGCCAAGGGCACCGTGGGCACGCCGACATATTGCGCCGCCAGCGTCAGCAGCGCGTGGTCCACGCCGTTGCCGGAAATGATCAGGATCGGCGTGTCGGCGTTCATGCCCCGCGCCAGCAGGCTGGAGGCTATGCGGCGCACGCTGTCGCGCGCCTGGGCATAGGTGACCTCGCGCCAGCCTTCGCCGTCACGTTCGGCCAGAAAGACCGCCTCGGGCGTTTCCCCGGTCCAGCGGTCCAGCCAGTCGCCGGTCTTTGTCGCGGGCTCGGTCATCTCGTAGCCCGAGCGCAGGATGATGGTGCCGTCCGGCCGGTCCTCGCGGGTGACGGAATGGGCGCGATACTTGCTCATTTCGGCCTCCTCAGCGCTGCGGCAGACGCACCGCCGCATCCAGCCGGATCGTGGTGCCGTTGAGATAGGGGTTGGCGACGATCTGGCTGACCATCTGGGCGTATTCCGCAGGCTCTCCCAGGCGGTGCGGGAACGGCACGTTGGCGACGATCCCGGCGGTCACATCCTCGGGCAGACCTTCCATCATGGGGGTGTTGAACAGGCCCGGGGCGATGGCCATGACGCGCACGCCCTGTTTCGCCATCTCGCGGGCGGCAGGCAGGCACATGGCCGCGATGGCCCCCTTGGAGGCCGAATAGGCCGCCTGTCCGAACTGTCCATCCTGGTAGGCGATGGAGGCGGTGTTGACGATCACGCCGCGTTCGCCGGTGTCCTCGGGCTCCAGCGCCATCATTTCGCGCGCGGCGTAGGACATGACGAAATAGGTGCCCATCAGGTTGACCCGGATGGTCTTTTCGAAAAGGTCGGTCGAGAGCTTGCCCTCGCGTCCGACAATGCGGGCCGCAAGGCCGATCCCGGCACAGCTGACCGCCACGCGCGGCGCGCCAAGCTTGTCCACGATTTCAGACATGGCCGCCGCGACCGAGGCCTCGTCTCCGACGTCCGTCTTTACCGCGTGCCCGCCGATCTCGGCGGCGACCGCTGCGCCGCGCTCGGCGTCGAAATCCAGGATGCCGACCCGCGCGCCTTCGCTGGCAAGACGTCGCGCCGTGGCCGCGCCCAACCCGCTTGCACCGCCCGAAACGACCGCAACTTTATCCGTGATGTCCATAGCTTACTCCTCGCGCCAGACGCGTTACATTGGGCTTGAAAGGTTTCCGGGAATGGTCGCGGCACCACGCGCCGCGACCGGGGCCAGAGCCCTACCCCGGTATCAGGAAGAGGGTGATCGCCGGGAAGGCCACCAGAATGACCACGCGGATCAGGTCAGAGACGACGTAGTAGAGCACCGCCTTGTAGGTCTCGACCATCGGTGTTTCCGGGTCCATCGCATTGATGACAAAGAGGTTCATCCCGACAGGTGGCGTAATTAGCCCGACCTCGACCACGATCAGCACAAGGATACCGAACCAGATCGCCGCGTGTTCCGGGCTCATGCCGAAGTCCAGCGCCATGATCACCGGAAAGAAGATCGGGATCGTCAGCAGGATCATCGACAGGCTGTCCATGAAACAGCCCAGCAGCAGGTAAATGACCAGGATGATCGCCAAGACCGCAATCGGGGACATGCCCAGTTCGACAACCCAGTTCGACAGTTCCTGCGGCACCCGCGTGCGCGCCAGGAACAGGTTGTAGAAGGCCGCGCCGAAGACGATGAAGAAGATCATGGCCGAGGACCGGGCCGTGTCGGTAAAGCTGTCCAGCAGGGTCCGCCAGGTCAGCCCGCCATTGAACAGCGCGATGATGCCGGTGCCCAGTGCGCCAACCGCCGCGCCCTCGGTCGGGGTGAAGATACCGCCGTAGATGCCGCCCACCACGGCGATGAAGACCAGCAGCACGGGCCAGACATCCAGGATCGCGCGGATGCGGTCGGCATAGGGAACCGGCTCGCGCACCCCGGCGGATTCCGGGTTCACCCGAACGTAGATCGACACGGCGATCATGTAGCCGATGGCCGCCAGCACACCCGGGATGAAGGCCGCCAGGAATAGCTTGGCGATGTTCTGTTCCGTCAGGATGGCATAGATCACCAGCACCACGGAGGGCGGGATCAGGATGCCCAGTGTGCCGCCGGCCGCCAGCGTCGCGGTCGAGAAACCGCCCTGGTAGCCATAGCGTTTCAGTTCGGGCAGGGCCACGCGGCTCATGGTGGCGGCGGTGGCCAGCGAAGACCCGCAGATCGCGCCAAAGCCCGCGCAGGCACCAATCGCCGCCATCGCCACACCGCCGCGACGGTGCCCCAGCCAGCTTTCCGCGGCCTTGAACAGCGCCTGGCTCATGCCGCCCAGCGTCGCGAAATAGCCCATCAGCAGGAACATCGGCACAATCGACAGCGAGTAGCTGGAGAAGGTCGAATAGGACAGGTCCTTGAGCTGCGCCAGCGGCAGCCGCGTGCTGCCCATGACCAGCCAGAACCCCGCAAAGCCGGTGCCAAACATGGCCAGCCCGATCGGCACGCGCAGGAATATCAACAGCAGCAGGGCCGGAAAGGAATAGATCCCGATCTCGAGGTTGCTCAATGATCCGCTCCCACGGCATTCGGCACGATCACGCGCCCGGACAAGAGTTCATACAGCCGCACGATGACGACATAGACGGAGGTGATGGCCGCCAGCACGGCCCCGAACAGGCTAGCCGCATAGGCCCACCAGATCGGGAATTCGAGCAGCAAAGAGGTTTGCGCCGCACCGAACCCGTTCGGCATCTTGCGGACCATCCCCTCGTAGAGCTGGACGGCGATCGTCACCAGGGCGACGGCGAAGAGGACCGCAATCAGGAAATCCAGCACGCGGTTCACGTTGCGCGACAGCATGTTGGTGAAGACATCCACAGAGGCATGCCCCATCGTCACCTGGCAGAAGGGCAGGAAGGCGAAGATGCAGAAGGCCATACCGGCCTCGACCAGCTCGTATGACCCACGGATTGCCCCGATGCCGACATCATTGATCAGCCAGTTGGCCAGCCCAGGTGCAATGCCCTGAACGAGGTCCGAATGGAGGCCGGAATTCACTGCGCGCCCGACGATAGAAATACAGGTGATCAGGATCAGCGCGGTCAGGATGACCCCGCCCAAGAGCGCCATGAAGCGCGCAACTCCCACCACGATGCGGTGCAAACCGGTCATCGTTGACGTCCCCCCTTGGTTTCATGAAGGGCCGCGGATTTCTCCGCGGCCCCGGGTTTCAGAGGCTTACTTGCCCCAGGTGTCCATCTCGGACGTGTATTCCGCCATCAAGGCGCGGGCCTGGTCGATCAGGGCCTGACCGTCGATGCCCTTGCTCTGCATGTCGGCGATCCAGGTCTCGTAGATCGGGTTCACCAGGGCGTCCCATTCCTTGGCTTCTTCCTCGGTCACGGTGAAGATGTTGTTGCCAAGGTCCACGGCGATCTGACGTGCCGGGCCATCGGCATCCGCCTGGGTGCCACCCGCAAAGATCGAGAAAGCGAGGCCCGAGTTGTCGTCGATCACCTTCTGCAGGTCTTCGGGCAGGCTTTCGTACATGTCCTTGTTCATCGCCAGGACGAAGGTCAGGTTGTACAGCGCGGCGCCGTCGAACTCGGTGTGGTTCTTGACCAGCTCCGGCACCTTGAGGGCCGAGGTCACTTCCCACGGGATCGTGGTACCGTCGAGAACGCCCTTGGACAGCGCTTCGGAGACCGCCGGGACCGGCATGCCGATCGGCTCGGCGCCGACGCGGGTCAGCAGATCGTTCACCAGGCGCGACCCGCCGCGGATCTTCATGCCTTCGAGGTCGGAAGGCACGCGCACCGGTTCGTTGGTGTGGAACATGCCGGGGCCGTGCACCCAGGTGCCCAGGATCTTGAGATCGGCGAATTCGCCGTCTTCCATGTGCTCTTCGAACATCTTCCAGTAGGCGTAAGAGGCCGCGCGGGCATCGGACACCATGAAGGGCAGTTCAAAGACTTCGGTCGTCGGGTAACGGCCGGGCGTATAGCCGACGACGGTCCAGACGATATCGGCGATGCCGTCGATAGCCTGGTCCATCAGTTCCGGCGGGGTGCCGCCCAGCTGCATCGAGGGGTAGCGCTCGATCTCGATACGGCCGTTCGAATCCGCCTCGACCTTGTCCGCCCAGACGTCCAGCACCTGCTTCGGCACATTGGCCTGCGCCGGCAGGAACTGGTGCAGGGTCAACGTGACCTCCTGCGCCATTGCCGAAGTGGTGGTCATCATCGCGGCCAGTGCGGCCCCGGCAATGCCAAGAACGGTTCTGCGTGTGGTCATGTCTTACCTCCCTGAATGACCTCCGCTTTCCCTTTTGGGAAGCGGTTTACTTTGCGTATTCCTGCATGAGGGCCTTGGCCTGGTCGATCAGTGCCTGCCCGTCGATGCCCTTGTCTGCCACATCGGCGACCCATGCATCGTAGACCGGGCGCGCAAGCTCCTCCCAGCGGGCGGCGTCCTCTGCACTGATGGTGATGATATTGTTGCCCCTGTCCACAGCGATCTGGCGCGCGGGCCCGTCAGCCGCGGCCATCGTGCCGCCGGCAAAGACCGAGAATTCCAGCCCCGAATTGTCGTCGATGACCTTTTGCAGGTCCTCGGGGAGGCTGTCATAGCGCTCCTGGTTCATGGCCAGGACGAAGGTCAGGTTGTAGATCGCCGGGCCATCGAATTCGGTGTGGTTGTCGACCAGTTCAGAGACCTTCAGCGCCGCCGTCACCTCCCAGGGGATGGTGGTGCCGTTGATGACGCCCTTGGACAGGGCCTCGGGGATGGCTGTCACCGGCAGGCCGATGGGCTCCGCCCCCAGCAGTTCCAACAGCTGGTTGACCATGCGAGAGCCGCCGCGGATCTTCATCCCTTCCAGGTCGGCGGGTTCATCCACCGGGTCGGAGGTGTGCAGCATACCGGGGCCGTGCACCCAGGTGCCCAGGATCTTGACCTGCGCAAAATCCGTGTTGGCCATGTGCTCTTCGAACATCTTCCAGTAGGCGTAGGATGTCGCCTCGGCGTCATAGGTCATGAAGGGCAGTTCAAAGACCTCGGTGTGCGGAAAGCGCCCGGGGGTAAACCCGTTCACCGCCCAGACGATGTCGGCCACACCGTCAATGGCCTGGTCGATCAGCTCGGGCGGGGTGCCGCCCAGCTGCATGGCGGGATAGCGTTCGATTTCGATCCGCCCATTCGAGTCCGCCTCGACCTTGTCGGCCCAGACATCAAGGATCAGCTTGGGCACGTTGGCCTGTGCCGGCAGGAACTGGTGCATGACCAGCGTGACGTCCTGCGCCGCCAAGGGTGCCGCCGACGTGGCCGCCACGAGTGTTCCGAAAATCGCCCCAAGGGCCGCTCTGCGCGTCTTCATCCTGACCTCCCCTTCAGAATGTACCTGGCTTCCGCCAAGACTATGCACAATTTTGCACGCGGTGCATTATATCGCAATGCATTTCCCGCCCGTGCGGTCGGTTTACGACGTCCAAGGCCTTGTGTCCACAGCCTTGAATGCCGCCCCTACAAGGGAACAGCTTCGACGTGAATTGTCCAGAATAATCCACTAGGAAACAAAATTTGCCGCGCTGAGAGCGCTCACACCTACGTGAGAGCCGGGATTTGGAGAGGAAATCTGACCGGTTTCGCGGATGTGCAAAGGAGGGGCTCGCCCGGGTTTTCCGGGCGCGCCGACAGAATCACACCAGGCTCACGGCCTTGCCAGACTGGGCCGATTCCAGTGCCGCGTCCGCCAGTTGCAGGGCTTTCAGCCCATCTTCGCCCGTGGTGGGAAGGGATGTGCCCTCGTTTACCGCAGCGACGAAGGCGGCGATCTCGTTGGCATAGGCGGCCGCGTAGCGGTCCATGAAGAAATTGAGCAGCGGCGGACGACCGTATCCGCCGGTTCCAGCCACCTCGACAGTGCTTTCGTGCCGGTTCGCGGCGGCGGCCATGCCCTCGGACCCGTGCACCTCGATTCGCTGGTCATAACCGTAGGTTGCGCGACGCGAGTTGGTGATCACGCATTGCTTGCCACTGGCGGTTTTCAGGATCACGTTGACGCTGTCGAAATCGCCCAGTTCACCGATCTCGGGATCGACCAGGACCGAACCCTGCGCCATGACCGTCACCGGCTCTTCCCCCAACAACCAGCGCGCCATGTCGAAGTCATGGATCGTCATGTCACGGAAAATGCCGCCCGAAACCTTGATGTAGGAGGCCGGCGGCGGGCCGGGATCGCGCGAGGTGATGACCACCATTTCGACATCGCCGATGGTGCCGTTGTCGATGGCTGCCTTGACCGACATGAAATCCGGATCGAAGCGGCGGTTGAAGCCGACCATCAGCTTGGCGCCGGTTTGCTCGACGGTGGCCAGCGCCTGTTTCACACGCTCTGCCGACAGGTCCACCGGCTTTTCGCAGAAGATCGCCTTGCCCGCGCGGGCGAATTTCTCGATCAGGTCGGCATGGGTGTCGGTGGGCGTGCAGATGGCGACCGCCTGCACATCGTCGCTGGTGGCAATCTCGTCGATGGTCCGCAACTCGCAACCATAGCGCGCGGCCATGTCGTCGGCGGCCTGCTGAAACGGTTCGGCCAGCGCGACGAATGCGGCCCCCGGCGTGGCCGAGATCGCGCGGGCATGGGCCTGGCCGATGCGGCCCGCGCCCAGAATGGCAAATCCTAGTGTCATGTCTCTCTCCCTCAAAGGGCCGCCGCGGCGCAATCCTGTGCGCCCGTGCGGTCGGCCCGATATGCCGTCGCTGCCCCCCCGTCGGTCAAGCGGCCCGCCTCGTGGATGCGTGATTTTCTATCAACTCTGAGACGGCGAGGGTCAAAACCTCTCAGCCATATGTCATTCCCTGTCACCGGCCAGATGTCAGCGAAAGACCTCTGCAAAGGTCTGTACCGACTTCGACAGGACCAGCGGATCGCTTGCGGCATCGAAGCTGATGAAATGAGAGGTGGTCATATGCGCCTCGAAGGAGGCCCGGTCATCGTAAATCTCGTAAAGGAACACGTCTTGCGGACGCTCCGGGTCGACGCAGACGTCGAACTGGCGGCAGCCGGGTTCGTCCCGCACCGAGGCATGGGCATTCTGGCGGATCAGATCCAGAAAGGCCGTCTCGGCCCCTGGCTTGATCTCGAAACGGACGGTGACTGCGTACATGGGCGCTCCTCTTTCCGGAGCGCAGGTTAGCCCCCCTGCCCGCCTCGGTCCATGTCACAGGTCAAACCGTTCAGGCCACCCGGTCGCGCGGCGCCTGCCCGGCAAAGAAATCCTCGAGGTTGGCCAGCACGCGAAACCCCATCTCTTCGCGCGTCTCGCGCGTGGCGCTGCCCAGGTGCGGCAGCATCACCAGGTTCGGCGCCGCCATCAGTTCGGGTGCAATCGCAGGCTCGCCCTCGAAAACATCCAGCCCCGCGCCGCCGATCCGGCCCGCCTCCAGCGCATCGGCCAGGGCGGCGGCGTCGACCACCTCGCCCCGGGCGGTGTTGATCAGGACCCCGCCGGGCCGCATGGCAGCCAGCGCTGATGCCCCGATCAGATGCCGGTTCGCCGCGCCCCCCGGGCAATGCAGCGAGATGAAGTCGCTTTCCATCAAAAGCGTGTCGAGACTGTCGACCTGCCGCGCACCGAAGCGGGCCAGCACCTCGGGCGCCACTTTTGACCGGTTCTGAACCAGCACCGTCATTCCAAAGCCGAAATGTGCCCGCTGCGCCATTTCCTGCCCGATGCGCCCGAACCCGACGATACCCAGCACTTTGCCGGAAACCCGGGTGCCCACAAGGTGGGTGGGGCGCCAGCCGGTCCATTGGCCGGCGCGCAGCTCGCGTTCCCCCTCGCCCGCGCGGCGGGCCACCATCAAAAGCAGAGTCATGGCGATATCGGCGGTGCATTCGCTCAGCACCTCCGGTGTGTTGGTCACGACAATCCCCTGCCGCGCCGCCGCCTCGGTGTCGATATGGCTGAAGCCCGCGCCGTAGTTCGCCAGGATACGGGCGCGGGGCGAACCCTCGAAGACGTCCGCGCCCAGGTGGTCCGTGACCGTCGGCAACACCGCGTCATGTTCGGCAAGCGCCTTGCGCAGCGCCTCTGCCGTCATCGGTCTGTCGGCCTCGTTCAGAGTGACATCATACAGTTCGGACAGCCGCGCCTCGACCGCCGCGGGCCAACGCCGTGTCACCAGCACCTTCGGTTTGCTCATGCCCTCATCCACCATCGAAAGGGCCGCGTCGCCCATGCCGTCACCCGCTGGCAGAATGCCCAACGCGCGGGGCCGGTGCCCCGG
Source organism: Antarctobacter albus (assembly GCF_900101505.1). Lineage (GTDB taxonomy): Bacteria > Pseudomonadota > Alphaproteobacteria > Rhodobacterales > Rhodobacteraceae > Antarctobacter > Antarctobacter albus. The sequence goes on along the minus strand of NZ_FMZI01000024.1, from coordinate 24,109 downwards.
TCCCGCGCCTTTCATAATCCGCCAATAGCGAAAGGGCTAGAGGCTGACCCGCTGCGCGCTGCCCTCCTCCTCGGCGAGACGCGCGGCGACGGATGCCACGGCAAGGTCCTGCAGACCGACGCCGGTGCCATCGAACAAGGTGATCTCGTCATCCGAGGACCGGCCAGGATGGGCGCCGTTGATAACGGCACCGATGGGCGTGATGCGATCCTCGGTCAAAAAGCCTTCAGCGATGGCGTGCTGCGCCTCTCCGATGCTGATGGATTGCGCCACCTCGTCGGTAAAGACCGTCGCTGCGGCGACAAGCGCGGCATCGACCTCCTGTTTGCCCTTGGTGTCGGTACCCATGCAGGCGATATGCGTGCCCGGCTTGATCCAGTCCTTCATCAGCAGCGGCTCGAAGGCCGAGGTGATGGTGATGATGACATCCGCCTGGGCGCCCAACTGTTCCTGTGTGACCGCCTCGAAGGGCAGGCCCAGCTCCTCGGCCACGGCGCCCAGTTTCGGTAGCATCTCGGGGTGCGGGTTCCAGGCGACGACCTTTTCGAAATCGCGCTGTTCCGCCGCTGCGCGCAGCTGGAACTGCGACTGGTGGCCTGCGCCGACCATGCCCAGCACCTTGGCATCCTTGCGCGCCAGATGCGCAATCGACACAGCCGAAGAGGCCGCCGTGCGCACTGCGGTCAGGTAGTTGCCCCCCACCAGCGCCGCCAGTTGCCCTGTGTCAGGGTCGAACAGGAACACCGTGGACTGGTGATTGGTCAGCTCCTTGTCCATGTTGCCGGGCCAGTAACCGCCGGATTTCACGCCCAGCACCTTGCCCGCCTTGTCGAACCCCGACTTGAAGCCGTAAAGCGCGTCCGCATAGCCGATTGCCTCGCGCACCACAGGGAAGTTCCAGGCATCCCCCTTGGCCATCGCGCCGAACACGGCCTCGACGGCGTCAAAGGCGTCCTTGCGGCCCACCAGCCGTTCGCATTCCGCCTCGCCCACGATGACAAGGCCCTGTGTCTCGGGCATATCCTTCATCTTTCCTGTCCTTCCAGATCGGATGTGAGGCGCCGGGACAGGGCCCGGCGCTCTTGTCGTTGCATCGGGCCGGGTCCCTGCCCGGCCACGGCCTCAGTAAGCCCGGCCGCGTGCCGAGACGGGCCAAAGCGCCTCGACCTTGCCGTTCCGCACGCCGACGTACCAGTCATGCACGTTGGCGGTGGGATCGCAGTGGCCCGGCACCAGCTTCAGCTTGTCGCCGACTTTCAGAACACCCTTCGGGTCGGCGATGACGCCGTGTTCGTCCGAGCATTTGACGTATTCCACGTCGTCGCGGCCAAAGATCACCGGCAGGCCGCTGTCGACGGACTGCGCCTTGAGGCCCGCGTCGCAGATCGCCTTGTCCGCCTTTGCGTGGCTCATGACCTGGGTCAGGATGAAAAACGCGTTCTCCCATTCGCCCTGGTCGATACGCTTGCCGTCCTTGTCCAGGATGCGGCCATAGTCCGCGTCCATAAAGGCATAGGAGCCGCACTGAAGCTCGTTGTAGACGCCCGAATTCGACTCGAAGTAGTAGGAGCCGGTGCCGCCGCCGGAGACGAGTTCACATTCGATCCCCTCGGCCTTCAGGCCCTCGACCGCGTCCTTGACCATCGCGATGGCGACGTCGAGTTTCTCCTTGCGGGCCTCGTAGCTGTCGAGGTGCTGCATGGCGCCCTGGTAGGCCTGGATGCCAGTAAACTTCAGTCCCTCTGCGGCCTCGATCGCCTTGGCGATCTTCACCACGTCCTCTGTCGTGGTCACGCCGCAGCGGCCCGCGCCACAGTCGATTTCCACGAAACACTCGATCTGGGTGCCATGCTTCTGTGCCGCCTCGGACAGTTCGGCGACGTTGTCGATGTCATCGACGCAGACGATGGTGCGCGCGCCCAGCTTGGGCAGGCGGGCCAGGCGGTCGATCTTTTGCGGGTCACGCACCTGGTTCGACACAAGCACGTCCTTGATGCCGCCACGGGCAAAGACCTCGGCCTCCGAGACCTTCTGGCAGCAGACACCGACGGCACCGCCCAGTTCCTCTTGCAGCTTGGCCACGTCCACGGACTTGTGCATCTTTCCATGCACGCGGTGGCGCATCCCGTGCGCCTTGGCGTAGTCGCCCATCTTCTTGATGTTGCGCTCCAGCGCATCCAGATCCAGCACGAGGCACGGGGTCTGGATGTCCGCCTCGTCCATGCCGATGGCCGCCGGGATGTCAAAGCCGACTTCGTAGTCGTCGAGGTTGGTCACGTCTTTCATGGGGAAACTCCCTTGTCTTGAGGTGGCGGGGCAAGCCCCGCCCTACGTTGCGTTACGCGGCGGGACCGGGACTTAACCCAACGTCCACGGCAGCCTGTCCAGATCGACGTTGCCGCCGGTGATGATGACGCCCACGCGCTTGCCCCGGAACAGCTCGGGGTTCTTCAGGATCGCGGCCAACGGCACGGCGCTCGACGGTTCCATGACGACCCGCAGGTATTTCCAGGTCAGCTTCATCGCGTCGACGATCTCCTGCTCGGAGACTGTCGGCACATCGGTCACGAAGTTGGACACGAAATGCCAGGTGTTCTCCTTCAGCGGCACCTTGAGACCATCGGCGATGGTCTCCGGCGCGTCATCGGCGATGATGTGCCCGGCCCTGAAGCTGCGCGCGGCGTCGTCGGCCTGTTCCGGCTCGGCGGCGTAGATCTTTACCTCGGGGGCGAGGTTCGACAGGGTCAGGCAGGTGCCCGAGATCATGCCGCCGCCGCCGATGGGTGCGACAACCGCATCCACGCCGCCGGTCTGTTCCAGCATTTCCGCCGAACAGGTCGCCTGCCCGCAGATCACCCGCGGGTCGTTGTAGGGATGCACGAATTCGCCACCCGTCGCGGCCTGCACCTCGGCAAAGACCGCCTCGCGGCTGCTGGTCGAGGGCTCGCATTCGGTGATCGTACCGCCGTAGCGGCGCACAGCGTCCTTCTTGGCCTGCGGCGCGGTACGCGGCATGACCACGTTGCAGGGGATGCCCCGCCGTCCCGCCGCATAGCTGAGCGACAAGGCATGGTTGCCTGAACTGTGGGTGCAGACGCCGCGCTGCGCCGCCTCCTCCGAGAGGCCGAAGACCGCGTTGCAGGCCCCGCGCACCTTGAAGGCGCCTGCCTCCTGGAAGTTCTCGCACTTGAAGAACAGCTCTGCACCGGTCAGGTCGTTCAGGTACTGCGACTGCAGCACCGGGGTGCGGTTGATATGGGGCCGGATGCGCTCATGCGCGGTGCGCATGTCCTCGATGGTCAGCGCTTCGGCCAGGGTCATCGCGTCAAGCATCTTTGCCTCCTCAGGCTGCGGATTTCAGCGCCGCAACGCGGCTGGTCCGGTAATATTCCTGCGCGGCGGCGACGCCGCTGCCCAGGGTAATCGGGTAGTTCAGGTCGGCCATCGCCATCTCGATCGTGGCAAGACCGGACAGAACCATGACGTCGGTCAGGCTGCCCAGGTGGCCGATACGGAAGGCCTTGCCGTCCAGTTGACCGAGGCCCACGCCAAAGGACACCTTGTAGGCGCGGTAGGCGTGATCGGTCAGCGCATTGCTGTCGAACCCCTCGGGGACATAGACCGCGCTCACTGTATCAGAATAAAGGTCCGGCGACTTGGCGACCAGCTTCATGCCCCAGGCGTCGACGGCGCGGCGCACGCCCTCGGCCAGGCGGAAATGGCGCGCAAAGACGTTCTCCAGCCCTTCTTCAAAGAGCATGTCGAGGCTTTCGCGCAACCCGTAGATCAGCTGCAGCGGCGGCGTGTAGGGGAAACCGCCCGTCGCATTCGCCTTCATCATGTCGCGGAAATCGAAGAAGGTGCGCGACAGGCCGGCGGTTTCGATGGCTGCCAGCGCCTTGGGCGAAACGCAGAGGATCGCCATGCCGGTGGGCAGCATGAACCCCTTTTGCGAGCCGCTGACGGCGATATCCACGCCCCAGGCGTCGAACTCGAAGGGCATCGAGGCCAGCGAGCTGACGCAATCGACAAAGAGCATCGCCGGGTGATCGGCCCCGTCCAGCGCGCGACGGACGGCGGCGATGTCCGAGCGGACGCCGGTCGCCGTTTCGTTGTGCGTGGTCAGGACCGCCTTGATCTCATGCGCCGTATCGGCGGACAGGATCTCGGCGAACTTGTCGGCGGGCACGCCCTCTCCCCAAGGGGTTTCGACGATCTGGACGTCAAGGCCGTGCCGCTGGCAGAGGTCGATCCACTTGTTCGAAAAGACGCCGTAGCGGCCGACAAGGATCTTGTCGCCGGGACTCAGCGTGTTGGTGACCGCCGCTTCCCAGCCGCCGGTGCCGCTGGCGGGAAAGGTGATGATCTTGCCTTCAGTCGAACCGAAGACCTTTTTCGTGTCTTCCAGCACGGGCGCAAAGGTGTCGACGAAATCCGGCGCGCGGTGATCGCGGGTCTGGATCTGGATCGCGCGACGCAGGCGGTCGGGCATGTTGGTCGGGCCGGGGATGAAAACCGGGTTCTGGTCGGTCATGGCGTGGTCTCCTTCTTGTCACCCAATATCCGCCAAGCCCCCGAGTCGTGCAATTTTCTTGAAAAGCTTTTTCATTTCTGGAAAAATTGTCACAAGAACATGAAATTGAATGATATTCAGTTTCTCATTTTCCACCTTCGCAAATGCAGCGAAAAACTTTTTCGAAAGGTGAACGCACATGAACAGCCCCAAACGCCCCCGCGGCCGCCCCAAGTCCGCCTTCAAGGAAAGCTCTGCCGGAACGCTGCAGGCGCTGGACCGCGCGCTTGGCGTGCTGACGGCCCTGGCCCGGGATGAAGGCACGACCCTGTCCGATCTCTCGCGCGAGATCGACATTCCCACCGCCACCACGCACCGCATCCTGACGACGCTGGAAAACCACCGTTTCGTGACCTTCGACGAGGAACGCCAGGAATGGGCCGTGGGGATAGAGGCCTGGCGCACCGGCACTGCATTTCTGAAACGCAACAGCGTGGTCGAGGTCGGCCGCCCGGTCATGCGCCGCCTGATGAAGGAAACCGGCGAGACGGCGAACCTGGCGGTCCCAGACGGTCTCGAGGTGGTCTTTGTCGGCCAGGTCGAGACCCCGAACCCGATCCGGGCTTTCTTTCCGCCGGGCACACGGACAGCCATGCATGCCTCGGGCATCGGCAAGGCGATCCTGGCCGCGATGCGCCCGCAGGCGCAGCAGCGATTGATCGAGGACATGGACCTGACGCCTTTCACTGCCAGCACGCACGTCACCCTGTCGGGCCTGACCGCGGACCTGCACAGCATCGCCGCGCGCGGCTGGTCGCATGACCGAGAGGAGCGGCACGCCGGCATGTCCTGTATCGGGGCCGCGATCCTGAACGACCAAGGCGAGCCCTGCGCCGGGATTTCCGTCTCTGGTCCCACGGTCAGGTTCAGCGGCGAAGGCATCGCGGACCTGGGCCGCCGCGTGGCCGAGGCCGCCCAAGAGATCACCGACCTGTCCGGCGGCGCGATGCGCGACGTCTGATCCTTCGAATCCGGATCAAATTCTGCACGTTTCGCGAGGTCGCGTTGGCCAAATCTCCACCTCTCGGGCCGAGGCTGCGGTCATTGCATCACGCCTCGGGTCGGGGAACCAATGGAACGCAGCGCCTTTCCTGCTGGGCTGGACATTCTGTCGGCAGAGCCTGTCTCGCCGCCCGACCACGTCCCGGCGCCGCCTGTCGCCGTCGGCGGCTTGCTCATCGGCACGCGGATCAAGACGCTGCGCGGCCATGTACGGATCGAAGGTCTGCGCCCGGGAGACAGGGTACTGACCCGCGACAACGGCTATCAGGTTCTGCGCGGTTGCCTGCGGATCCGGCCCGAAACGGCGCAGGGGCACGCGGCGCCGGTGCGCCTGCGCAAGGGAACGCTTGGACGTGGCACACCGGATCGCGCCTTGCGCGCGGCCCCGGCCCAGAGGCTGCTGATCGGCGGACCGGCACAGGACCAGCCCGAGCTTCTGGTCGAGGCATCGCGCCTCTGCACCCTGCCCGGCATTGCGCGTCTGCCCGGCCCCGGTGCTGGGTTCATCCAACTGCTGTTCGACCGGCATGAACTGGTCATGGCAGATGGCGCCTGGTCGGAAAGCCTGCCACCTCCGGGCAGCGCATCCTCCGACCTGGCCCGTTCGGTGATCCGGGATCGCGACCTGCGCCCCCTCTTCCTTGGCAGACAGCCTGGCGCGGGCTGACCCGCTCAGGTCACGCGGGACTTTACCTGGTACTTCGGATCGCGCCAGGTCTCGTTGCCCAGCACATCTTCCATCACGTCGACGGCGGCCACCACGTCGTCCTCATCGATGTAAAGCGGGGTAAAGCCGAAGCGCATGATGTCGGGCGCACGGAAATCGCCGATCACGCCCCGGTCGATCAGCGCCTGCATTGCGGCATAACCGTCCGCGAAGGCGAAAGAGACCTGCGACCCGCGTTGACCAGCCTCGCGCGGAGAGGCGAGTTTCAGCATCGGACAACGCGCCTCAGCCTCGGCGATGAACCTCTCGCAAAGCGCGACGGATGCAGCGCGCAATTCGCCCATCTCGACCCCCTCCCAGGCATCCAGTGCCGCGTCCAGCACCGCCAGTTGCAGGATCGGCGGCGTGCCCACCCGCAGGCGTTCGGTGGACATGGCCGGACGATAGCCCGGTTCCATCGCGAACGGCGCGGCATGACCCAGCCAGCCCGACAGCGCCGGCTCGACATTCTCCACGATGTCGGGACGGGCATAGATGAAGGCCGGCGCCCCCGGCCCGCCGTTGAGGTACTTATAGCTGCAGCCCACGGCGAATTCGGCATTGCAGGCGGTCACGTCCACGGGCACCGCCCCGGCACTATGCGCCAGGTCCCAGATCATCACCGCGCCCGCCGCATGGGCGCGTTCGGTGATGGCCTTCATGTCGTGCATCCGACCGGACCGGTAATCCACCTGCGTCAGCATGACCACGGCCACCTCCTCGGTGATCGCCCCGGCCACGTCTTCGGGCGCGGGCGTGCGCAGTTCATACCCTTTGTCGATGGTGCCGATCAGCCCCTGCGCCATGTAGAGATCGCTTGGAAAGTTGCCCGCGTCCGACAGGATCACGCGCCGATCCGGGGTCATCTTCAGCGCCGCGGCCAGTGCCTGATAGACCTTGATCGACAGCGTGTCGCCCGTGGCCACGGATCCGGCAGGTGCGCCGATCAACCCGCCGATCCTGTCGCCGACCTTCGCCGGCAGCGCCATCCACTCGGCGGTGTTCCAGGCGCGGATCAGCTCCTGCCCCCATTCGCGGGTCATGACCTCCTGCACGCGCTCGGTCGCTCCTTTCGGCAGCGGTCCAAGAGAGTTGCCGTCGAGATAGATCACGCCCTCGGGCAGGTCGAACAGGTCCTTGCGCGGCAAAGTGGTCATAGCTCTCCTCTCAGGTGCCAGAGTTCCGGGAACAGTTCGACGCTCAGCATCCGGCGCAGGTAGGCCACGCCAGAGGTGCCCCCGGTGCCGCGCTTGAACCCGATCACCCGCTCCACCGTGGTGACATGGTTGAACCGCAAGCGGCGGAAGTAATCCTCGAGGTCGACCAGCTTTTCCGCCAGTTCATACAACGTCCAGTAGCGGTCGATGTCTTCATAGACCACTTTCCAGCGCGCCTGGATCTCGTCGCGGGCGGCATGGGGGCTGTCGAGTTGCGGCGCCGGCATGGCGCCTTCGTCCCCATCGACCGTGCGGAACAACAAAGCGACAACCTCGTCGTAGAAACTGGGGCGCGCCAGTTCCGCCTCCAGCGCAGCACGCACCTGCGGAAGGTGCTCGTGCGGCTTCATCATGTGGGTGTTCCGGTTGCCCAGGATGTATTCGATCATCCGGTACTGGTAGGACTGGAACCCCGACGACGGGCCCAGCGCCTCGCGGAACCGGGTGTAATCGGCGGGCGTCATCGTGCGCAGCACATCCCACTGGTTGTTCAGCTGTTCGAAGATCCGGCTGACCCGCGCCAGCATCTTGAACATCTTGGGCGTGTCCCCGGTCAGCAAGGCATCCCGCGCCGCCCCAAGTTCGTGAATGGCCAGCTTCATCCAGAGTTCGGAGGTCTGATGCTGGATGATGAACAGCAACTCGTCATGCGCGCCACTCAGGCAATGCTGCTGGTCCAGCAGAGCGTCGATATGCAGGTAGTCGCCATAGGACATGGCGTCGGCAAATCCCATCTTCGCGCCATCACTGGACGGGTCGAAGGCGGTGTCGGGGTCTTGATCGCTGGATGTGCTCATTTCCGCGCCACTTTTCGCCAGATCGTGAACCTTGGCAAGACGGCATGACGCGGGGTCACGGCAGGACAGGGCCGGCACCGCGCGGGGCGCGTGCTTCGCGAACTGTCGCAATTACCTATAAAGATTGAACTTCCTTCGATCCAAGGGACGCATTTTCGTCCCAATTCAGACACCGCCCGGCCCGCAACGGCTGATGATTTCGGGATTGAACGCACCCTGCACCGCATCCGGCCCCGCCCGCAGCCTGTCCCGTTCGAACAGGAGTATCGAGGTATGACAGTCCAGTCGCAATTTCCGGTTTCCGAACCCGCCGAGACCCTTGGCGACGGTCTGCCGCCGGGCACGACCCTGTGCAACGGGCAATACACCGTCGACACCTACCTGAATTCCGGCGGCTTCGGCATCACCTACCTGGCCCGCGACAGCCTGGGGCGCCGTGTCCTCATCAAGGAATGTTTCCCCAACGCCATCTGCTGCCGCCGGGGCGAAGACGTCCGCCTGCGGTCGAAAAGCTACGACATGGACTTCACCCGCGCGGTCGAGCTGTTCCAGAAGGAGGCGCGCGCGCTGGCACAACTGCAGCATCCCAATATCGTCGGCGTGCACCAGATCTTTGAGGCCAACGGCACCGCCTACATGGCGCTGGATTTCGTCGAGGGAACGGACCTTTTCGACCTGCTGGACCAGCACCCTGACGCGCTGACGCCCGAGGCGGTGCGCGAACTGGCGGTTCTGCTCTTGCAGGCGCTCAGCTACGTCCACCGCAACGGCATCCTCCACCGCGACATTTCCCCGGACAACATCCTGCTGGACACGATGGGCACGCCGGTTCTGATCGATTTCGGGGCCGCACGGCAAAGCGCGACACAGGCCAGCCGCGTGCTGTCGCGGGTGCACACGGTCAAGGACGGCTATTCCCCGCAGGAATTCTACATCGCCGGCAGCGCGCAATCCCGGTCCAGTGATCTCTATGCCCTGGCGGCGACCTTCGTCCACCTGATCGAAGGCAGCCCACCGCCAAACAGCAGCCTGCGGCTGGCGGCAGTGGCCGAACAGCGTCCCGATCCTTTCCGCCCGCTGTCAGGCCGCTTTCCCCAACACGACCCGCACCTTTTGGCGGCGATCGACCGCTGTCTGAACCTGTTTTCCAAGGACCGGTTGCAAAGCGCCGACGAATGGTTGGATGCGCTGGCAGGGCGGCGCCCGTCGCTTCTTGCCCCCGCTGCCCCGACACAGGCGCCAGAGCCATGCGTCGCCGCCCCGCCCGTCGACCCGGAGATCGAGTCGAAGATCGCCGAAATGGTGGCCAGCAACCACGCCGCCATCGCCGAGGACGGCGACGCGCGCAGCGCCCACGTCAAGCGCGCGCCCCGCCCCGATCCCGAAGAGGCAAAGCGCGCCGCCGAACGCGCGTACTGGGCGATCCTGAACGAGGACCCCGCCGACTGGGTCAGTGAAGCCGAACCGGAACCGCCGGAAGAAGAGGCCGCGGAAGGAGAATTGGCCCCGCCGCCACCGCGCCGCCGCCGCTTTTCGCTGAGCGCACTTCTATCCTGGTCCGGCCGAAGTCGGCGGCAAACGCTGGAAACGAACCTATGAGGAAAGGGTGAAGGACATGCAGGGTATCAAGAACCTGATCGCGCGGAGACGCCCGGTATCCGATCCCGCGCTGGACACGCCTCCGCAGGATGCGCCCGCGCGCGACCCCTGGGATGATCTTGCCGGGCGCATGGCGGCCGAACAGGACCCGCGAAACTGCGACATCGACAGTGCCCGCGCCGCACGCAACCATGTGCCCCGCCCGGAACGACCCCAACCGTCACCGCGGCAGGAATGGGCCGCGCCCGCGGCGCCCGATGCGGTGGACCTGCCCCCGCTCGACCTGGACTCGGCCGCCGCCACCAGCCCCAGGATCTGGGACCTGGAACCGGACAAAACGGTAGCCCCTGCCCCACCGTCGTCCCCCGGCCCCGAACCCTCGGCGCTGGCGCGCAGCGCCTCCGCGATGGGTACAGAGCCTCAAGATGTGCCAAGGCCCAGTTTGCAGCGGGTCAAGACACGGCTGCTGGGATTCCACGCCGAGCCCGCCGGTCCGGACCCGATGGCCGCCCCCGCCGCAAGTGCGCCGGGCGCCGAACCCTTCTTCCCCATCGGCTGGATCGTCGTGATCGACGGACCGGGCCGCGGTGCCAGCTTTACGCTGACTGCGGGCCTGTCGACCGTTGGGCGCGATCCGGACCAGACCGTGACCCTGGATTTCGGCGACAGTGCCATTTCCCGCGACCGACACCTGGCCATCGCCTACGACGAGGATGACAACCGCAGCTATATCGGCCACGGCGGCAAGGCCAATATCGTGCGCCTGAACGACAAGCCCCTGCTCAGCACCGAGGAATTGCACGACGGCGACACCATCCGCATCGGCAAGACCCTGCTGCGCTTCGTGGCCTTCTGCGGCGAGGGCATGTCCTGGGCCGGCCCTGAAGATGGGGCGCAGGACAATGGCTGAGCTGGCCACCGACGCGGCCTCGGGCCAGTTCCTCGGGCTGCGCAGCCGGCAGGAAGACGCGCTGATCGCGCAGTTTCCCGAGGGCGGCTTGCCCGGGCTGGCCGTGCTGTCGGACGGCATGGGTGGTCATGATGACGGCGACCTCGCAAGCCGCATCCTTGTCAGCGAGATGTTCGCCGAGCTGTACCTGGCCGCGGCCCGCGCCTCCTTGCAGGGCGATCCCGGATTTCGCACCGCGCTGGACAGCGCCAACGCCCGCCTGAAACAGCATATCGACGCGGAGTGCATCAGCGCCGACACCGGCGGGACACTCGTGGCCCTGCGCGTGGACGCCGCCGGGCTGCGCTGGCTTTCCGTCGGGGACAGCCCGCTGTACCTCTTTCGAGACGGCGCGTTGCGACGTCTGAACGTGCTGCATTCGATGGGCGCGCAGCTGGATCTCATGTCGGAACGCGGCGCGATCACGCCCGAGGCCGCCCGTACCCATCCCCACCGCCATTGCCTGACCTCCGCCGTCACCGGCCAGAGCGTGCCCCTGGTCGATTGCCCGGCCGAGGCGCTGGCGCTGGAACCCGGGGACATCGTCCTGTTGGCCAGTGACGGGTTGAACGTTCTCGACGAAGGCGAGATTGCCCAGATCCTAGGGCGGCGCCCAGCGACAGAGAGCGCCGCTTTGACCCGCGCCCTGCTGGCTGCGGTCGAGGCCAAGAAAGCGGACCAGCAGGACAATGTCTCTCTGGTCGTGATCCGCATGCTCCTCTGTCCCCGCACGGTGCTTTCGCGCCGCGCCAGATCTTTCGCCGTGAAATGGCCCCGGCTCGGGATGGACGGGCTGGCGGGACTGGTGCCGCTCAAGCGGAGAGCCGGACTATGAGCCAAGCAAACCAAGCGCAAACCCTCGCCGGGCTGCGGGCCCTCTGCGCCGATGCCCGCCTGTCCGCGAAGGCCCGCGCAAGTTGCGCTGCCCTGGCCGAGAAACTGGCGGCGCCGGTGCGCATCGGTATTCTTGGCCTGCCCGGGGCCGGAAAGCGCAGGATCCTGGCGGCCCTGGGCGGGCTGCCCCCCGAGTTTGCACAACACGCCTTGCCGACGCTGGAGCTGCAACCCGGTGACGCCCCGGGGACCAGCGCCATGCTGCCCGACGGCAACCGGATCGAGGCCGAGGGCCTGCCCGCACCCGATCTCCTTGCCCAGGCGCCCGTGTTCCTGCAGATCGCATCCCCCGATCCGGCCCTGTCGGGACGACGCCTCTTGATGGTTGTCACCGACACCAGCGCGGCAGACCTGCGCGCCGGCCTGTCCTGGGCCGCGCCGCGCGTCGACCTTTCCCTCTGGTGTTCGCAGGACTGGAGTGATTTCGAACGTGAACTCTGGCAGGCGGCCCCGGAGCGGCTGCACAATCACGCGCTGCTGGTCTTGACTGGCAGGCAATCGCCTGCCGCAGCCGCAGGCGCGGACTTCGACGGGCAGCTCAAGGTCGACCCCGCCACCGCCGAAGGGCTGGCCCCGCTGATCGCGCATCTTGACCAGGTGATCCGGGACGCCAGCCAGCAGGACATCCACGCAGCCCAGATGCTCTTGCATCGTTACGGTGCCCCTACGCCCCCTGCACCGGCTACAGCGAATAAACCGACGGCACAGGTCATTCCGCATCCCACAGTTCTCCCGCCGGAGGCCGCGCGCGACCTTGCCCGGGTCTTTCACGCGGTCCGCGACACGGCCAACGACCTTGCCACGACCCTTGAGGGAGCATGCGAAGAAGACGCGCTCTTCAACGCTTTCGAAGCGGCTTTCGCCTTGCTGGCCGACAAGGCCGCCGGGTCCGACAGCCTGCAGGAACATCTGCCCGACCTCGTCGCACGGTTCGACGAGGCCCAGGACCTCGCCCTGCTGCTGCGGATCGAGGGCGGCGCCGAGCAACTGGCCGATGCCGCGCAATTGCTGCTGCAGGTCCGGCAGGATGTCGAGCAGCACATGGCCGCCTGACGGTCGGAAAAGGTCCCGCAAGAGGATACACAGGTGAGACAAGACGCATGACACAGGTTTCGACGGACCCGAACGCAACGCCGCCCAGGGCCTTTGACGGTTTTTCCGACCTTGCCGAACGGCTGGCCGATCTGGACCTGCGATTTTCCGAAATGGCGCAATGCGGCGAGGAGAGCATCGCCCATCAGGCCCGCGAATACCGCCGCCAGATCCGTGCATTCGAACCCTCGGTAACCTTCATCGGGCAAGTCAAGGCAGGCAAGACCACGCTGGTGAACGCGCTCACCGGCTGGCCGGACCTGCTGCCCGCGGATGTGAACCCCTGGACCTCGGTCGTGACCTCGCTGCACATGTCGCCGCAGCTGAAACCGCAGGACCGCCGCGCCGCCTTCCGGTTCTTTACCAACGAGGAATGGGACCACCTGATCCGCCAGGGTGGCCGCGTCGGCGAAATCGCCGCCCGGGCCGGGGCGGACACCGAGCTGGAAAAGGTCCGCGCGCAACTGGACGAGATGCGCGAGAAATCCAAGGCACGGCTGGGGCGCAAGTTCCAGATGCTGCTGGGCCAGACCCATGACTACGACACCTTCGACCAGGAGCTGATCCAGCGGTATGTCTGCCTAGGCGACGATTTCTGGGAAGCGGCAGACGGCAGCCCCGATCAGGGCCGGTTCGCCGATATCACCAAATCGGCGGACCTCTGGTTCCCCGGGCCGGACCTGCCTCTGGGCCTGTGCATCCGCGACACGCCGGGCGTCAACGACACCTTCATGATCCGCGAACAGATCACCATCAACGCCCTGCGCGGCAGCCGGCTTTGCGTGATGGTCCTGTCGGCGCAACAGGCGCTTTCCTCCGTCGACCTGGGCCTGATCCGGCTGATCTCGAACGTGAAATCGCGCGATGTCATCATCTTCGTGAACCGGATCGACGAGCTCGCGGACCCGGTCAGCGCCGTTCCGGAAATCCACGCCAGCATCCTCGCCACCCTGCGCCGGTTCGATGGTCCGCAGGAGGCCGAGATCATCTTCGGCTCCGGCTACTGGGGTCATCACGCCGTTGCGGGCCGCCTTGACGACCTGGGCAGCGACAGCGCCGAGGCGCTGGTCAGCTGGGCCGAGGCACATGTCACCGGCGCACTGGCCCATCTGCCTCCGCAAGAGATCATCTGGCAGCTTTCCGGCCTGCCCGCCCTTGGCGACGCCATTGCCCAGCGGGTCGAACAGGGGGTGGGCGCCCGCCTTGAACAGACGTTGAAGGTGGCGCTCGACAACCTGCAGACAGGCAAGGACATCAGCGTGCCCCGAGACGGGTCCGGCAGGTTCGAACCGCGGCAGCCGACGATGGCCGCGCCGGACATTGCGCACCAGCTCGACCGGATCGAGGACCGCGCCTGCGCGGCGCTCGAGTCCCACCTGGCCCGGATGCACGAAGCCTTTGCCAACCGGTCCGACAATGCGCGCCGCGCCTTCCTTGGACGGGCCACCGGGTCCCTGGTCAAGCACCTCGAACACTACGGCGAAGGCGAGGTCTGGACCTACGATCCCTCCGGGCTTCGGATGCTGTTGCGCAGCGCCTACAAGGTCTTTGTCCAGGGTGCGGGCAAGGCCGGGACAGAGGTCCTGGCCGGGGCGGCCGAGGACATCGGCGCGCTCTACCGGACGGCCTTCGCGCTGGAAACCGACGGACCTGCGATCAAACCGCCGCCACTGCCCTCGGCCCCCGCACCGATCAGTCTTGGCCAGACCATCGCTCTGGACCTGCGGGGCAGCTGGTGGGCGCGGTTCTGGCGGCGTCAACGCGGCTACCACGCCTTTGCCGATGACTTCTCGCGCCTGATCCACGAGGAAACGAAACCCGTGGTCGAGGCCCTGCACCACCAGTGCGCCGCGCCATTCTCGCAAGAGCTGCGCAACACGCTGACCGAGTTCATCCAGGGTCAGCGCGACATCCTGACCGGCCTGACCCAGGACAGCGCCGTATTCCCACAGGCCACAGCCCCCAGGAACCGACTGCAGAGGTCCGCATCATGACAGACGATCATCCAACCGACCCGGGCGCCCGCAAGCCGCGCGTTGCCCTGATGGGTGAATTCAGCGCGGGCAAGAGCACCCTGGCCAACCTTCTGCTGGGGCAGAACAGCTCTCCGGTACAGGTCACGGCCACGCAGCTGCCGCCGGTCTGGTATCAACTGGGCGCCCCCGGTGCCCAACGCGTCGGTACGGACGGCAGTGCAACGCCCCTGCCCGCCGAGGACTGGACAGCGGTATCGCCCGAAGACACCCGGATGATCCTGGCCCGGCTGGACGCGGATATCCTGCAGGCCTGTGACCTGATCGACCTGCCCGGAACCTCGGACCCGAATATGGCACCGGATTTCTGGGATGCCTTCCTGCCCAAGGTCGACCTGGCGATCTGGTGCACCCCCGCCAACCAGGCCTGGCGCCAGTCCGAGGCCGCGCTCTGGGAACAGGTGCCGCCGCAGCTCTGGACAAAGAGCCTGCTGCTGATCACCCGCATCGACAAGATGCAAGGAGAGCGGGACCGGGCGCGCGTCGTCGCGCGGGTCCGGGCCGAGGCCGGGGCCCTGTTCCGTGACGTCCTGCCGATTTCGCTGACCGGCGCGCTGGCGGGCCGCGACAATGACGAGGTGCTGGAGGCGACCGGCGCCGCCGCCCTGGTGCGCTTTCTCTGCCACGCGCTCGAGGGGCTGGAGCCACCTGCCCCGGTTCAGGCTCCGCGCCCTGCCACACCAAGATCGGCGACCATGCGGACCGCGCCCCCGCCTTATGCCGGTGCCGGCACCGAGCCAAGGATCGTACCGCGCCGGATCACACGCAGGAAATCGCCGGACGCCCGGCCAAGGCCGGAACATCGTCAAGCCTGATCCCTGGAACACCTCCCGAGGTAAGGCGACCTTAACCCCGCAGGGGTCATGACAGGGACAGCAGAGGCTACCCGATGACCCGTGACGATCTTGCCAGGTTCCGTGCCGGTTTCGCCCATTGCGAACTGGTCATGCTCGCCGACACCGCGGCGGGCACCGTCCTGACGTTCGACAGCGCGATCCACCAGGGACAGGAACGCCTGGACGATCTCTGCGCCACGGCCTGCGCCCTCTTTCGTTCGGACTTGCCTGCCCGCGGCATGGCCGTCCTGAGTGGCCCTCGGGGCAGCCGATTGTTCCTGCAAATGCCCCGCGACCCGACCGAGGTGATCTGTGCGGTCCTCGGCCCCCGGGCCGACCTGCCCGCGATCTGTGTGGCGGCGGGGCGCCTTGGCGATACGGAAAACATGACATGACCGAGCATCCTTCGATTGCGACCATCCTGTCCCAGGCTGCGGCCCTGGGCACCGACAGCCAGGACCTCGCCGCCGCTACAGCCGAAGAGGCGCGGGGTTTTGTCCTGGACGCGATCGCCGCCTGCATCGCCCCGCGTGAACTGACGATCCTCGACGGGGGCAAACCTATGTTGCGGCTGGAGGCGGCGGCAGGACAGCTGTCGCGTTTGCTCGACCTGCCGGACACCGCCCCGGCGGAGGCGCGGGCCTTGTCGGGCCAGCCTCTGACGGTCAAGGAACTGGACGCCGTGGCCCGTGCCCTTGCCCGGTTGCTGCCCGGCGACCAGCGGTTGCAATGCAGGTCCACCCCGCCCGCGCAGCCGCCCGATCCCGCACACCCCGGCATTGGCGTTGATGCGCTCCTTCGGCAGCTTGGGCTGATCCCGCCGGACAGGGCGATCCAGGACCGTTGGGCCTATCTTCTCGGCGCCGCGGAGGAGGTGCTGATCGCTGTCGCCGACCCGGGACAAGCGCCCCGGCAGATTTGCCCCGACCGCCTCATGACCGCAACGCTGGAACGGCAGTTGCAGGCCCTTCTGGCCCCACCGGCGCCCGGGATCAACCTGCTGGACAAAAATGAGATTCTCTTCTTCACCCTCAAAAGCGATCCCGATATGGCCATCGGGTTGGCACAGGACGGCCCCGCCCCCCGCGCCCTTGTCATCGAGGCCGGGGCAATGGCGGAGGTCGCTGCCTTCTGGGCCAGCCTCTCGCATGTTCCGGTGGCTCGCGCCCCCTGAAAACCGCTTCTGACAAAGCCGGCTGGCACGGTCGCGACACGCTCCCGCCGCCCCGCCCTTTTCGCCCCTTGACCTCCTACCGCGTTTCATCCCACGGTTGACCCGACGACGGGCCTGCAGGCACCCAGAAAAGCCTTTGCAAGGTCCGGCAACTCGGGCACGCTTTGCCGCAAGAGCATCCAATCCAGGGGAGAACCATGAAGTATCGTTCCGCGATCGTTCCATTTCTTTTGTCGACCACGCTGATGACGGCCGCCTTTGCCGCCGACGTCCCCGAGGGCACCCAGCTGGCCGCCGACCAGACCTTCACCTACCGTGTACTTGACGAATTCTCCTCCTTCGACCCGCAGGTGGTCGAAGATGTGAACGGCTCCGAGGTCGTGCGTGACCTCTTCGAGGGGCTCTACAACCAGAACGCCGACGGCGAGATCGTGCCCGGCGTCGCGCTGAGCCACACGGTCAGCGAAGACAACATGACCTACACCTTCACCCTGCGCGACGATGCCAGGTGGTCGGATGGCAAGCCCGTCACTGCCGGCGATTTCGTCTATGCCTGGCAGCGCGCGGTGAATCCGGAACTGGCCTCGCCCTACGCCTGGTACATGGAACTGATGTCGATCCAGAACGGTGCCGCGATCATCGCGGGCGAAAAGCCGATCACCGACCTCGGCGTCTCTGCCCCCGACGATCACACCTTGGTCGTTCAGCTGAGCCAGCCGCTGCCCTATTTCGCCAAGATGGTCACGCACGCCACGACCTTCCCCTCTCCGAAATGGGTGATCGAGGAGCACGGACAGGAATGGACCCGGCCCGGCAACATCGTGTCGAACGGCGCCTATGTCCTGACCGAACACGTCCCCAAGGAACGGTCGGTGCGCGAACGCAACGAGATGTACTGGGACAATGACAAGACCGTGCTGGAACGGGTCGTGACGCTGGTCATCGGTGACGAGGCCCAGGGCCTGACCCGCTGGCGCGCGGGAGAGGTCGACAAGACGGATATCCCGTCCGGCCAGTACCCGACCCTGAAGGAAGAGTTCCCCGACCAGGCCTATGCCCTGCCGCGCCTGTGCAACTACTACATGACCTTCAACCTCAAGGACGGCCCCGAGCCGTTCCAGGACGTGCGCGTCCGCCAGGCGCTGTCCTACGCGCTGGACCGCGACGTGATCGTCGACCGGGTGCTTCAAGGCGGGCAATTCCCGGCCTATACCTTCACCCCCGGCGCCACCGACGGATTCGAGGTCCCCGAGGTCGACTACGCCAACATGACCCAGGCGGACCGCGACGCGAAGGCCAAGGAGCTGCTGGCAGAAGCGGGCTATGGTCCGGACGGTGATACGCTGTCCTTCACCTATCTCTACAACACCTCCGAAAGCCACCAGCAGATCGCCATCGTGGCCAGCCAGATGTGGAAGCAGAAACTGGGCGTCGAGGTGACGCTGGAAAACCAGGAATGGAAGGTCTTCCTCGAAACCCGCGGCAACCAGAACTTTGAACTGGCGCGCGGCGCATGGTGCGGAGATTACAACGAGGCCTCGACCTTCCTCGATCTGCTGACCTCGCAGTCTGGCTACAACGACGGCAAGTATTCCAACGCGCGTGTCGACGAACTGATGGCAGAGGCCAAGTCCTCGCAGGACGCCAGCCCGCTCTACTTCGATGTCGAGGCAATCCTGTCGCAGGACATGCCGGTGATCCCGATCTACCACGCCTCGACCAACATGATGCTGAGCGACCAGATCATGGGCTGGCCGGTCAACAACGTCGAGCAGAACTGGTACGCCAAGGACCTCTACAAGGTCGCCGAGTAAGCGCCGCGCCGCTTTCCCGCATCCCCTGCCCCGGACCAGATCCGGGGCCTCTGCACGGTATCACCGGCGCAGGGGTCCCGGGTCAGGCCCGGGACGGGGCCATCTTGCTCGAACCCCAGGTCCGGTTCCCCCATGTTCAATTACACCCTGCGCCGATTGCTGACGGTGATCCCGACGCTCCTGGTGCTGATCGTCTTTTCCTTCTACCTGATGCGGCTGGCGCCCGGAGGGCCATTCACCTCTGAAAAGCCGCTGCCGCCCGCGGTGATGCAGAACGTGCTGGAACGCTACGGCATGGATCAGCCGCTCTACGTCCAGCTCTGGACCTACATCAAGAACATCGTCTTCCACTTCGACTTCGGGCCCAGTTTCGCCCAGAAGGACCGCACGGTGAACGACGTGATCGCGCAAGGGTTTCCGGTCACGCTGACCTATGGTTTCTGGTCGGCGGTCTTCGTGCTGGTGCTGGGCATCCCGCTGGGGATCGTCGCCGCGCTGCGCCACAACAGCATCTGGGACTACACGATGACGGGCCTCGCCATCTTCTCCCAGATCTTTCCGAATTTCGTCCTCGCCCCGATCCTCGTGCTGCTCTTCACCCTGTCCTGGGGGCTGTTGCCCGGCGGCGGCTGGAACGGCGGGCAATGGGAATACATCGTCATGCCCGCCATCGCGCTGGGGACATCCTACATGGCGGGGGTCGCCCGACTGACACGGGGCTCCATGCTGGAGGTGCTGAACGCGCCCTTTATCCTGACCGCCCGTGCCAAGGGCCTGCCGGAACGGGTCATCATCTGGCGGCACGCGCTGAAACCGGCGCTCTTGCCGACGCTGACCTACATGGGCCCGGTCTTTGTCTACATGATCACCGGCTCGGTCTTCATCGACGTGTTCTTTTCCACCGGCGGCATCGGGCAGGATTTCATCGACGGCGCCTATAGCCGCGATTATTCCATGCTGCTTGGGCTAGCGATCCTCTACAGCCTGCTGACCTTCGCCCTGAACCTCATGCTCGACCTGCTTTATGCATGGATCGACCCCAAGGTGCGGAGCAGCCTGTGACCGACGCACGTAAACGCCTCAACTCCAGGGATTTCGCCGACACTGTCGCCGAAGAGATGATCGTTTCGCGGTCGTTCTGGGCGGATGCCCGGCGCCGTTTCCTCGGCCATCGGCTCGCGGTCTTTTCCGTCTTCATGCTGCTGGCGCTGGTGCTCTTCGCCCTCTTCGGCCATGCCTTCGCCCGGTGGAGCTTTGAGGAAATCGACTGGAACGTGCTGGGCCGGATCAAGACCGAGGGCGCCCCCAGCCTGGATAACGGTCACTGGTTCGGCGTCGACGAACTGGGCCGCGACCTCTATGCCCGTGTTGTTCAGGGCACGCGCACCTCGCTGATGGTCGGGTTTGTTGCCGGGCCGTTGGCAGTGCTTCTGGGGGCCACGCTGGGCGCGCTGGCGGGCTATTTCGGCGGCAGGCTCGACCAGATCATCACCGGGTTTTACACCATCTGGATCTCGATCCCCTACATCATCTTCTTTGTCGTCTGGCAGGCCTTCTTCGGACGTTCACTGACGCAGATGATCATCGTCATCATCATCGTGAACTGGACCGCCGGCCTGTTGATCGTGCGCGGACAGGTCATGATGCTCAAGCACCGCGAATTCGTCGATGCGGCGCGGATGCTGGGCATGTCCGACCTTGCCATCATCTTCAAGCACCTGGCGCCGAACATCCTCTGGGTGATCGTGATCTATACCTCGATCGTCATCCCGGAGGTCATCATGGCCGAAAGCCTGGTCTCCTTCCTGGGTGTCGGCATCCAGGAACCGAACACCAGCTGGGGAGCGCTCATCTCCGAAGGGGCGCGCACCATGACCTTCGGCACGCTCTGGCAACTTGCCTTCCCCGCCGCCTTCTTCGTCATCGCGCAGGTTTCGCTGTATTACATCGGTGACGGCCTGCGGGACGCGCTCGACCCCAAGGACCGCCGATGAGCCTGCTTTCCGTTGAAAACCTGCAGATCCGCTTTCGCACCGGCGACGGGCTGGTACACGCGGTCAACGATGTCAGTTTCGACATTGCCGAAGGTCAGAAACTCGCTCTCGTGGGCGAAAGCGGCTCTGGCAAGAGCCAGATCGCCCTGGCCATCATGGGCCTGCTGGCAAAAAACGCCGAGGTCGCGGGCAAGGTCCGGTTCGACGGGCGTGACCTGCTCAGCCTGCCCGCCTCGCAGCTGAATGCCCTGCGGGCCGCGCAGATCGCACTGATCTTCCAGGACCCCATGAGTTCGCTCAACCCCTACATGACCATCGAGCGACAGCTGGGCGAGGTGGTGGAACTGCACGAGGGCGCCAGCCGGGCCGAGGCCCGCAAACGCGCGCTGGAAGTCATGGAGGCCGTGCGTATTCCCGACGCCAGGAACCGTCTGCGCGCCTATCCGCACGAGTTCTCGGGCGGGATGCGGCAGCGCATCGTGATCGCGATGGCGCTGATCTGTCGCCCCCGCCTGATCCTCGCCGATGAGCCGACCACGGCGCTGGACGTCACCGTGCAGGCCCAGATCATGGCCCTGCTGGACGAGATCCAGCGCGATCTGGGGACAGCCGTCCTGCTGATCACCCACGACCTTGGCGTTGTCGCCGGGTTCTGCGACGACACGATGGTGCTGTACGGTGGCCGCGTGATGGAGGCCGCGCCGACCCCCGCGATCTTCGACGCACCGGGGCATCCCTACACACGCGGCCTGCTGCGCGCCGTGCCGCGGATCACCGACGGCGATGTTACGCTTTCGGCCATCCCCGGCAGTCCGCCGAACCAGACCGCCGCCCCCCGGGCCTGCCCCTTTGCGCCGCGCTGTGTCGATGCCATTCCCGCCTGCCACGAGATGCTGCCGGACTTCCGCGAGGGCCGCGCCTGTATCCGCCCGGTCGAGGAGCTGACATGAGCGATCCCATCCTCTCCGTCAAAGACATGCGCGTGACCTTCCCGGTGCGTCGGGGCCAGCGTTTCCCCTGGTCGCCGCCGCGGCGCCTGAACGCGGTCAACGGAGTCGGCTTTGACCTCATGCCGGGCCGGGTGCTGGGCATCGTGGGCGAATCCGGCTGCGGCAAGTCCACGCTGATCCGCGCCGTCGCCGGACTTGGCCCGCATGACAGCGGCACCGTCACGCTGGACGGCCAGCCCATCGACTATGCCCGCCGCACCGACCTGCAAAGGTTGCGGCGGAGGATGCAGATGATCTTTCAGGATCCGATGGCCTCGCTCAACCCGCGCATGACCATCCGCGAGATCGTGGCCGAACCGCTGGTCTACTTCTGCCCCGAGCTGAACAGCCGGCAGAGGCGCCATAAGGTGATCGAGATGCTGGACCGCGTCGGCATCGCCGAGCGCAACATGAACCGGTTTCCGCATGAATTCTCGGGCGGACAGTGCCAGCGTATCGGGATTGCACGGGCGCTGATCGCCCGCCCGCAGATCCTGCTCTGCGATGAGCCGGTCTCGGCGCTCGACGTCTCGATCCAGGCGCAGGTCATCAACCTGCTCAAGGAGTTGCAGGCGGAAATGGGGCTGACGCTGATCTTTGTCGCGCATGACCTGGGCGTGGTGCGCCACATCTCCGACGACATCCTGGTGATGTACATGGGCGGCATGATGGAGATGGCCCCGGCGGGAGAGCTTGTGGCGAACCCGCGCCATCCCTACACGCAGGCCCTTCTCTCGGCGGTTCCGGTGCCCGATCCTCGCGTGAAACAACAGCCGCAGATCCTGACCGGGGATCTGCCCAGCCCGATGGACCTGCCGCAAGGCTGTCTGTTTCAGTCGCGCTGCCCGAAACGCATTGATGCCTGCGCGACTGTGCGGCCCGACCTGACGGACCGTCAAGGACGGCTGGTCGCCTGCCTGTTGGAGGATGAAACGGTGTGACGGTCCCGGTTCAGGTCCGGGGCGCCTCCGTCTCGCGCAACGTCTCTGCCCTGTCGCGCACATCCGGCGGGATCTCGACGGCGCGCCGCGTGACAAGGTCCATCAAGACGCATTTGAAAACCGTCTCGAAGGCCACCGCCCCGTCTTCTGCTCGCTTCAGCACGTGCCGAAAGGTCATCGACTTGCCACCAACCGCCATCACGTTGCTTTCCAGCCAGATCGCATCACCGGCCTGCAACTCGGCACGGAAATCGCTTTCGGCATGGACGACGGCAAAGGATAACCGCCGCCCTTCACGCATGTCCCGGGCCGTCAGTCCCAATTCTGCCTGCACGGCAAAGACACCATCCGAACAGGCCGAAAAGTAGCGCGACACGTTCATATGCCCCAGGAAATCGCAATCGGCCGGATCGACGACCGAGCGGAAAGAAATCATGGCGGGCATTGGCACCTCCCTTTTCGGACCATAGTGCAGCAAGAGGCCCGTGCGACCAAGTTTGCTCAGGCCAGCCCCAGGTCCGCGTCCGAAGCACTGCCCGCGTATTTGTCACGGGGCGGCATCGGGCGGTCACGCCAATGTGGCTCGAAGACAAAACTGGAAATATTCCGCCCGTCGACCAGCGCCCCGTTCCCCGCCCCAAGCGCGTAGTCGTAGTAAAGCTTGACGATCTCCTCTTGGCAGACCTGATCGGTTGCGGGGTGCGCCATGCAGGCCGCGTGCCAACGCCGGACCCGGTCGTACTCCGGCCCCTCGGGCAGCGCGAAATCCTCGTAGTACTCGAGAAACCAGAAGCGTTTGAACATCGGGGTGAACACCGCCTCGGCCAGGCCAAAATCCTCGAAGAGGAACGCCCCCTCCGGGCTGTGCTCCCAGAGGAAACCGTCCAGGTCTCGGTAAAGGCCCAACAGCTTGTCGCGATGGGTCGCCCGTTGGTCTGGCTCCTGGTTCAGGACGTATAGATACCCTGCCGTTGTAAACGGGCCTTCGCGCGCGATCAGCATGGATTCCACCGCATGTTCGAACGGATCCGGCCTTCGCAAAGGGGCACCCGGCAACATCTCGTCAAGGTAGCGCAGGATGACGAGGCTTTCCTTGAGGATGCGCCCGCCGGGCGTTTCCAGCACCGGCAGGGCGGTGGTTCCGCGGGTCTTGCGCAGCAACTCGGGATCGCGGGGCTTCGTGATGTCGACCACGCGGAACTCGACCGCATCGGGAGTTCCCCGCAAGGCCAGCAGGATTTCCAGCCGCTGGGAAAAGGGACAGACGGGAATGTGATAGACGATCGGCTTATCGGTCATGTTCGGTTCCTCGGGGCGTTGTTACACCACAGGATAGCCGCGATCGCCTGTTCGCACATCCCTCGGGGGCCCCTCCCGACGTCGGAGAGGCCCCGGAGTGTTTCCTACCGCAAGTCCTCCGGCAGGAGGGCGTCGGGGAGGTTCTGGTAGCAGACCGGGCGCAGGAAGCGGCGGATGGCCAGGGTGCCGACCGAGGTCGC
>NZ_FMZI01000026.1 GCF_900101505.1 Antarctobacter albus | reverse complement strand
AAGATATCGGCACTGGACACCACGTCTTCCAGCGTCGTCACCTCGAAGCCGTCCATCGCCGCCTGCAGGGCGCAGATCGGGTCGATCTCGGTCACTTTCACGCGGGCACCGGCGCCGCGCAGCGAGGCGGCAGAGCCCTTGCCGACGTCGCCGTAACCGCAGACCACGGCGACCTTGCCGGCCATCATCGTGTCGGTGGCGCGGCGGATGCCGTCGACCAGCGATTCCTTGCAGCCGTACTTGTTGTCGAACTTCGACTTGGTCACGCTGTCGTTGACGTTGATCGCCGGGAAGGGCAGCTGGCCGTCGCGCACCAGCTGGTACAGGCGGTTGACGCCGGTGGTAGTTTCCTCGGACACGCCCAGGATCTGGTCGCGGGTCTTGGTGAACCAGCCGGGGCTCGCCGCCATGCGCTTCTTGATCTGCGCCTTGATGACTTCCTCTTCTTCCGAGGTCGGCACGGCGATGATGTCCTCACCCGCCTCGGCGCGCGCCCCCAGCAGGACGTAGAGCGTGGCGTCGCCGCCATCGTCCAGGATCATGTTCGGGCCATCGTCGAACAGGAAGGACTTGTCGAGGTAATCCCAATGCTCTTCCAGCGTCTGGCCCTTGATCGCGAAGACCGGCACGCCCGCCTCGGCGATGGCCGCGGCGGCGTGGTCCTGGGTCGAGAAGATGTTGCAGGACGCCCAGCGCACGTCGGCGCCCAGCGCCACCAGGGTTTCGATCAGGACAGCGGTCTGGATCGTCATGTGCAAGGAACCGACGATGCGCGCGCCTTTCAGCGGTTTCGCCTCGCCGTATTCCGCGCGCAGCGCCATCAGGCCCGGCATCTCGGTTTCGGCAATGTCGAGTTCCTTGCGGCCGAACCCGGCCAGTGCAAAATCGCGGACGGCATAGTCCGCCGCTTTGACGTTTTCAGGTTTGTTCATGAGTGGTTATCCTTGAATTCCGTTCGCGTCACTGGGCGGCCACGGTGGCACCGAAGCTGCGGGCCAGCTCGTCGGCGAGATCTGTCCGTTCCCAGGAGAATCCTCCATCTTCAGCGGCTTGCCGTCCGAAATGGCCGTAGGCGGCGGTTCGGGTATAGATCGGCTGCAGCAGATGCAGGTGATCACGGATACCGCGTGGGGTCAGGCGGACCATCTCGCGCAGGCGGCGCGACAGGTCGTCTTCGGAAACCTCCCCGGTGCCGAGCGTATCGACATAGAGTGCCACTGGCTCGGGCACGCCGATGGCATAGGCCAGTTGGATCTGGCACTTGTCGGCCAGTCCCGCGGCCACGACGTTCTTGGCCAGGTAGCGGGCGACATAGGCTGCGGAACGGTCAACCTTGGTCGGGTCCTTGCCCGAGAAGGCACCGCCACCGTGGGGCGCCGCGCCGCCGTAGGTGTCGACGATAATCTTGCGGCCTGTCAGCCCGGCATCGCCGTCAGGGCCGCCAATGACAAAGTTACCGGTCGGGTTGACGATCAACTTTTCGTCGGCGGGCAGGTCCCAGCCCTCGTCCTTGAAGACATCGGTGATGTAGGGTTTGACGAGTTCGCGGACCTCGGCCTGGCTGAGGCCCTCGAGGTGCTGCGTCGACACCACGACGGTGTCCAGGCCGACAGGCTTGCCGCCTGCGTATTTCAACGTAACCTGGCTTTTCGCGTCGGGGCCGAAATTCGGCTGTTTGCCGGATTTCCGGTCCTCCGCCATGCGGCGCAGAATGCGGTGGGCGAACTGGATCGGCGCAGGCATCAGCTCGGCGGTTTCGTTGCAGGCGTAGCCGAACATGATGCCCTGGTCGCCGGCGCCTTCCTCGCCCTTCTCGCCCTCGTCGACGCCCTGCGCAATGTCGGCGGACTGGGCGTGCAGGCGGCAAACGATCTCGGCATTGCGCCAGGAAAATCCGGTCTGGTCGTAGCCGATATCACGGATTGCATCGCGGGCAATCTGCTCGACATCCTTGAGCACGGTTTCCGGACCGCGCACTTCGCCGGCGATGGTGACGTGATCGGTGGTTGCCAGCGTCTCGCAGGCCACGCGGGACTGCGGATCGGCGGCCAGGTAGGCATCCAGGATGGCATCCGAGATCCGGTCGCACACCTTGTCTGGATGCCCTTCGGACACCGATTCACTGGTAAACAGCCAAGTCTTGTCGCTCATCTCGTTCCTTTCTCCACTACGGTGGGATTGGGTCGGTATTGGCAAGTGGTCTTGCGGGGTTCAGGCGATCTTGCGATCCGCCGATGATTTGTCGGGCCGATAAGCCAGGCTAGGGGCCAGCCAGGCCTCGGCCTCTGCGATCTCCATCCCCTTGCGCGCGGCATAATCCGAGACCTGATCGGGTCCGATCCGGCCGATCCCGAAATAGCGCGCCTCGGGATGCGAGAAGTAGAGGCCCGAAACCGCGGAGGCGGGCCACATCGCGCAGGAGTCCGTGAGTTCGAGACCGGTATGCGCAGGCGCATCCAGCAGGTCGAAAAGCGTACGCTTCTCGGTGTGATCCGGACAGGCGGGATAGCCGGGCGCCGGGCGGATGCCGCGATACTGCTCGCGGATCAGCCCCGTGTTGTCGAGTTCCTCGCCCGGGGCATAGCCCCAGAGGCTGCGGCGCACGCGGGCGTGCAACGCCTCGGCAAAAGCCTCGGCCAGCCGGTCGCCCAGGGCCTGTACCATGATCGAGTCGTAGTCGTTGCCCTCGGCCTTCAGCTGGTCAGCGATCTCGTGCACCTCCGGTCCGGTGGTGACGGCGAACCCGCCGACCCAGTCCGCCGTGCCCTCGGGGGCGACGAAATCGGCCAGGCACATCTGCGCGGTGTCGCGGGTCTTGTTGCGCTGCTGGCGCAGCTGCGGCATCCGCGCGCGCAGCTTGCCGCGCGTCTCGTCCGTCCAGACCAGGATATCGTCCCCCCGGCTGTTGGCGGGCCAGAGACCGACCACCCCGCGCGGGTTGAACCAACCTTCGCTCTCGATCCGGTCCAGCATCTTTTGCGCGTTGTCGTACAGTTCGCGCGCGGTCTCGCCCCGGTCGGGATCGTCGAGGATGGCGGGGAAGTTGCCCCGCATTTCCCAGGTGGCAAAGAACGGCGTCCAGTCGATGAAGCCGCGCAGGGTGGCAACCTCCGTATCGTCGATCACCGTCAGGCCGGGCGTCTGCGGCGCGGGGGGCGTGTAACTGTCCCAGCCCCCGTCAAAGGCATTCGCCCGCGCCTGCATCAGCGGGGAGGTGGGCCGGTCGCCGCCGCGGTCGTCGCCCGCACGCATCTGTTCCTGCTCCGCGGCGATCTCGGACAGGTAGACCGGCCGGGCCGTTTTCGACAGCAACTTGGACACCACGCCCACGGCCTTGGAGGCATCGTCGACATGGATCACACCATGTTCATATTCCGGCGCGATCTTGAGCGCGGTGTGCTTCTTGGAGGTGGTCGCGCCCCCGATCAACAGTGGCAGGTCCAGCCCCTGCCGCTTCATCTCTGCCGCCACCTCGACCATGCGGTCGAGCGACGGGGTGATGAGGCCGGACAGGCCAATAATATCGGCCTTTTCCTCCTTGGCCTTTGCGATGATGTCCTCGGTCGGGACCATCACGCCCATGTCCACCACGTCGTAGTTGTTGCATTGCAGCACGACACCCACGATGTTCTTGCCGATGTCGTGAACGTCGCCCTTTACCGTGGCCATCAGCACCTTGCCCTTGGCCGAAGTGTCGCCCTGCTGGCGCTTTTCCTCTTCCATGAAGGGCAGCAGATGGGCGACGGCGGTCTTCATGACGCGGGCGGACTTCACCACCTGCGGCAGGAACATCTTGCCAGCGCCGAACAAGTCGCCGACCACATTCATGCCGTCCATCAACGGGCCTTCGATCACATGCAGCGGCTTCTCGGAGCGCAGGCGGCATTCCTCGGTGTCCTCGACCACGAAATCGGTGATCCCGTGGACCAGCGCGTGTTCCAGACGTTTTTCGACCGGGGCCTCGCGCCATTTGGGGTCTTCCTTTTTCGACGCCTCGCCGGTGCCCTTGTATTTGTCCGCGATCTCCAACAGGCGCTCGGTTGCGTCGTCGCGGCGGTTGAACAGCACGTCCTCGACGCGTTCGCGCAGTTCCTCGGGAATGTCGTCGTAGACGGTGATCTGGCCCGCGTTGACGATGGCCATGTTCATGCCCAGCGGGATCGCGTGGTACAGGAAGGCCGAGTGCATGGCCTCGCGCACGGCATTGTTGCCGCGAAAGCTGAACGACACGTTCGACAGTCCGCCAGAAACATGCGTGTCCGGCATATCCGCCTTGATCAGCTTGATGGCCTCGAAAAAGGCATTGGCGTAGTCGTTGTGCTCTTCGATTCCGGTCGCGACGGCAAAGATGTTGGGATCAAAGATGATGTCCCAGGGCTGGAACCCCGCCTTCTCGACCAGCAGGTCGTAGGACCTGCGGCAGATCTCGTACTTGTGCTGCGCGGTCTCGGCCTGGCCGTTCTCGTCAAAGGCCATGACCACCACGGCGGCGCCGTAACGGCGGATGGTGCGCGCCTGTTCCAGGAAGGCCGCTTCGCCCTCCTTGAGCGAGATGGAGTTGACCACCGCGCGGCCCTGCACACATTTCAAACCCGCCTCGATCACCTCGAACTTGGAACTGTCGAGCATCACCGGCACCCGGCTGATATCGGGCTCCGAAGCGATCAGGTTGAGGAAGGTGACCATAGCCTTTTCCGAGTCGAGCAGGCCCTCGTCCATGTTCACATCAATGATCTGGGCGCCGTTCTCGACCTGGCTGCGCGCCACATCGAGCGCAGTGGCAAAGTCGCCCTCCATGATCAGCTTCTTGAATTTGGCCGAGCCTGTGACGTTCGTGCGCTCACCGATATTGATGAAATTGGCAACACCGCTCATGCTGCATCCTCCGTGCTGGTACCGGGGGCCTCGAACATCTCCAGTCCCGACAGGCGCAACCGCCGCACCGTTGCAGGGACCGCCCGCGGCGACTTGCCCGCGACGGCATCGGCAATGGCGCGGATATGGTCGGGCGTCGTGCCGCAGCAGCCGCCGACGATGTTCACCAGCCCCGCATCGGCCCATTCGCCCAGATGGGCGGCGGTTTCCTCGGGGGTTTCGTCATAGCCGCCCATCTCGTTGGGCAGGCCCGCGTTGGGATAGGCGCTGATGCGAGTGTCCGCGACGTCCGACAGCGTACGCACATGCTGACGCATCTCGCCCGCACCGAGGGCACAGTTCAGCCCCACCGAGAAGGGGCGCGCATGGCTCATCGAGACCCAGAAAGCCTCGGGCGTCTGGCCCGTCAGCGTCCGCCCGGACCGGTCGGTGATGGTGCCCGAAATCATCAGCGGCGGCACGTCCAGCCCTTCGTCCTTGAGGCTGTCGATGGCAAAGAGCGCGGCCTTGGCGTTGAGCGTGTCGAAAATCGTCTCGACCAGCAGCACATCGACCCCCGCCTTGACCAGGGCGCGCGCGGCCTCGCCATAGGCCTTTGCCAGATCGTCGAAGGTGACGGCGCGATAGCCCGGATCGTTCACATCCGGGCTGAGGCTGGCGGTCTGGTTGGTCGGGCCGATGCCCCCGGCAACCCAGCGCGGGCGATCCGGCGACGACATGGCCTCGGCCGCCTCGCGGGCAAGCCGCACGCTTTCGGCGTTCATCTCGGTGACAAGGCCTTCCATGCCGTAATCGGCCTGGCTGATCGCATTGGCACCAAAGGTGTTAGTGCAGAGGATGTCCGCGCCCGCCTCGAGAAAGGCGGTGTGAATGTCGCGGATCATCTCGGGCTGCGTCAGGCTCAGCAACTCGCTGTTGCCGCCCACGTCGCTTGTCCAGTCGGCAAAGCGCGTGCCGCGATAGACCTCCTCGCCGGGCTTGTGCTGCTGGATCATGGTGCCCATGGCCCCGTCCAGCACCAGGATGCGTCGGGCCGCATGGGCCGTGATATCGGTCTCGGTCATCTGGTCTCTCCTCAGGCGGCGCTCTCGGCCGCGGGTCCGGTGGTCAGTCCCAGCGCGCGACAGACCGCAAGGCTGATTTCCGGTCGGTTCAGCGTGTAGAAATGGAATTCGGGAATCCCCGCCTCCATCAGCAGGCGGCATTGTTCCGTGGCAACACTGGTCGCGATCATGGCGCGGGTTTTCGGGTCATCGTCCATCCCGTCGAACATCTGCGCCAGCCAGTCCGGTACCGAGGCACCGCACATGGCCGAGAACCGTTTGAGACCCGCGAAATTCGCCACCGGCATGATTCCCGGCACAATCGGCGCGGTGATGCCCGCAGCGCGGGCCCGGTCGACGAACCGCAAGATGACCTCGGTGTCAAAGGTGTACTGCGTGATCGCCCGGGCCGCGCCCGCATCCAGCTTGCGCTTGAGGTGATCCAGATCGGCGGCGGCGCTTGCGGCTTCGGGGTGAACCTCCGGGTAGGCCGCGACCGAGATGTCGAAATCCGCCACCCGGCGCAGCCCCGCCACCAGTTCTGCCGCGTCGCCGTAGCCGTCCGGGGCAAGGCTCTGCCCCTCGGGCAGGTCGCCGCGCAGGGCGACGATGCGCGTGATCCCCTTGTCGTGCAGGCCGCGCGCCAGCTGGTCAACCTCGTCCCGGCTTGCCCCCACGCAGGTCAGGTGATGGGCCACCGGGCGACCGGAGCGTCGCCCGACCATATCCACCACGCGGGCGGTACGGTCACGGGTACTGCCGCCCGCGCCGTAGGTCACCGAGAAATAGGCTGGATCGGCGCTGGCCATTTGATCGACGGCGCGCGCCAGCGCCGTTTCACCGGCATCGGTCTTTGGCGGGAAAAGCTCGAAGGACACACAGGCGGTGGGATCGGGATAGGTCCCGGTCATGCAGAACTCTCCAATGATGGGGGCGAATTGGTGAAGCAGAGGCCGGGGCGCGCGGCGGCACCCCGGCACATCACATCACGCCGGCTTGCGGAAGTGCTGGATGCCCCAGGCGAGGTGACCATCATCGGCGGCCTTCACCCAGTTCTCCAATCCAACGGCCATCTTGTCGAGATACTCTGCCGAGGCCCCGGCCTCGCGAAGTTTCTCGTAGTTGGCCACCAGTTCTTCGCGAACACGGAAATAATGCGTCCGCAGATCGCTGACGGCCTCCTCCTGTTCCACGGTCTCGAAGCCGAGAGCCTCTGCCGCCTCGCGGTAGAACCGAGGCGATCCCAGGTCGTTGAGTTGCAGACGGTCATAAACGGGCTGCAACACTGCGGGGTCGGCATCGTCGGCTTGCATCGGATCCGTGAAGATCAGGTGCCCGCCCGGCTTGAGCACGCGCCAAGCCTCGGCCAGGACCTTGGCGCGCTGATCGGAATGCAGGAAGGCATCCTGGCTCCACGCCACGTCGCAGCTGGCGTCGGGCTCCGGCACGTCCTCAAAGACACCGTGGCGGACCGAGATCTTGTCGGACAGCTTGGCGGCCCGGATCTTGCCCAGGTTGTATTCGTTCTGCGTCTCGGACAGGTTCAGGCAGACCGCCTCGCAGCCGGTCTTTCGGACAAGCGTGCGCATGGCACCGCCATAGCCCGCGCCCATATCCAGCACACGGGCCGAGGCATCCAACTTGGGCAGCCGGTCGATCATCGACTCGATGGTGCGGTCCGAAGCGGTGCGGATGTCGGGTGTTTCGGCATAGCGGCCGATATGCAGGTCCTCTCCCCCCCAAATCGTGGAATAGAACGTGTCCGCGTCATCGCTGTCATAGTAGTTCTCGGTGATGTCGCGGATGTCTTGCTTGCCGTCATCCGTGCCGGTGCCCCAGCGCACCAGGTGCATCGCCGATTTCTCGGCCACGTGGATGAAGAAATCCGGATCGTCCTCGGCATAGGTTTCCTGGAAATCGCCATAGGTGCGCACCCGCTCGAACCCGGCCTCCGACAGAAGACGGCGCATGTAGTTCTTGCGGATGGGACACATGTTGAGCGTGTATTCCGACCCGTCGGGGAAGGAATAGCGCATTCGGCACAGGCCCTCGTCCACGTGGTCGGGTTCGGCCGTCACCTGATCGCCGCAGTAGTAGTACTTGTGCTTGGTCGTATAGCCCCGGTCAAGCATGGCGTCGTAATTGCGCTGATCGAGGATGAGAAGCCCGTCATGTTTCAGCGCGGCGTAGAATTCGGCCAGCGCACGGCGGCGCTCGGATTCCTTGTGCAGGTGCGTGAAGGAATTGCCCAGGCAGACGATCGCGTCGTACTTGCCGTTGATGTCACGGTTGAGCCAGCGCCAGTCGGCCTGCGCGGTTTTGAGGATCAGCCCGCGGCTGCGTCCGTTTTCGAAGGCCTTGGCCACCATCGAGGCCGCCCCATCAGAGGCAGTCACGTCAAAGCCCGCTTCGGTCAGCCTGACCGAATGAAAGCCGGTACCACAGGCGACGTCGAGCACGGTTTCCTTGCCGCGCGCCCGCAGGATGTCGATAAAGAACTGCCCCTCGCTCTCGGCACGGCCAGCCCAGTCGATCAACTCGTCCCACTTGTCGACAAAGGTCCTGACGTATTCCTTGCGGTAATGGTCGGTCTCGCGATCGGCCAGCGGATCGTCGCTGTAGACCTGGTCCGTCATGGTCAGTTCAGCGTTTTCGGCCATCGTATCGCTCATGTCTGTCTCCGTTCCAAACTGTCACGGCACCGGCGAGACGCATGCCCACCGGTCGCGCAATATCCCTGCGCAAGCCTCGAAAGGCTGCACTGATTTCTTTGCCTTCATCGGTATTCGCCCCGGCCAGCTTGATCGCGCCGCGGGAGGCAATGTGGTCAGGTGCAGGTTCTGCGCGGGTCGGCGCCGAGCAGGTAGTTGGCTCGGCCCGACGCAAGGCGTCAGAGTGCTGCCCGAATTGCACCGTGAACGTCACGGACAAATTGCGACCATTCAACCCCCAATTGCGACATTTTTTCTAATGCCCTGATATAATTTGAGAAAAGCAGGTTCTTCCGGCCTCGCACCTGCAGCATGACTCGCCGACAAGGCATCCATAAGTATGTGGTAATTGGGAGGTTTGACCTTGATCGTCGGAACAGTGGCACCGGAACCGCCTGGCCGACACCTTTGATGAAAAGCACGCAATTCAGTCGAGATCGGACCTCCTTCGACACGGCGAACCGTGCGCGGCAGCGCAGAATACCCATCGAAGACCTGAAAGCGAACCGCTCGGAACGGGCCCCGCAGCTTTCTGCGGGCGGCCATGCGGATCTTCGTTCGTTGATTCCGTCGGGCGATCTCCCGTTCTTCCTGGCAATGCTGAAGACGGCCCGAGGAAATCGGTTCGCCCATGTCGCACCCTGTCCCGATTGGCTTTCACGCCGTGACCGGCAAATAGCGAATCGTCAAAGCCTTCGACCCAACCGGCAAGGCGCAAGTCACCGGGCGGGCACTTTGGCAAACACCTGCCAGCCCGAAGGTTCTGGTTGGACGCCGTGTGGAAACCCTGTAAGAGGGCTGGCGCGACAATCAGAGAAATGAAAACGATTCAATTGGCGCCTCGGATAACTACGGGCTCCGCTGGGACGGGGAAACCACCGGCACTCGTTCTTCGGGGCGTTTCGGTACGCCTCGGCGGACCGGCGATCCTGCACGACATCTCCTTTGACATAAGAGAGCGCCGCATCGGAATCGTCGGGCGCAACGGCTCTGGCAAGACCACGCTGGCGCGTGTGATCGCCGGGCTGCTGGCGCCCGATGGCGGCACCGCGGAAATCGACGGCACCGACATGGCGAAAGACCGCAAGGCGGCGCTGCGCACGGTCGGAATCCTGTTCCAGAACCCCGACCACCAGATCATATTTCCCACCGTCGAGGAGGAAATTTCCTTTGGCCTCGTGCAAATGGGGCGCAAGCGCGACGCGGCCGCGCAAGAGACCCGCGAGATCCTGCAACGGTTCGGCAAGTCCCACTGGGCGGGCGCGGCAACCCATGCCCTGTCACAGGGGCAGAAACAGCTTGTCTGCCTGATGGCGGTCCTTGCGATGCGCCCCGCCGTGATCGTGCTGGACGAGCCCTATTCCGGTCTCGACATTCCAACACGTCTGCAACTCATGCGATTTGTCGACGAGGTCGAGGCCAGCGTGATCCAGATCACCCATGATCCAGACAGTGTTCGGCACTTTGAACGCGTGATCTGGGTGGATCGCGGCCGGATCCGTGAGGACGGCGAGGCTGCTGGCGTGTTGGCCGAATTCGAAGGCCAGATGCGCAACTGGGGGGAGCAGGATGATCTCTCTGACCTCTCCGGTTGAAACCTGGGCCCACCGCGTTCCCGCAGGGGTGAAACTGGCGGCCCTGTCGCTGGCAACCGCGGGACTGTTCGCGCTGCAATCTCCCGTGGCCCTGGCGTTGGCGCTGGCCGGGGTGGCCGGTCTGATGCTGACCGGCGGGCTGACCTTTGCCCGCGCGGCGGCGCGTGAGCTGAAGATCCTGCTTCCCTTCCTGTTGCTCATCGCGGTCTGGCACGGTGTGACCGGCCAGATCGAGGCCGGGATGGCGGTAGCCCTGCGCCTGCTTTCGGCCCTGGCGCTGGCGAATTTCGTCACGATGACGACGCGGCTCAGCGACATGGTGGCGGTCGCGGCATTGCTGCTGAGCCCGTTCCGGCGTCTTGGCCTGTCGACCCGTGCGCTGGAACTCTCGGTGGCGCTGGTCGTGCGCTTTACCCCGTCGATCGCGCGCAAGGGAGGGCTGCTGGCCGAAGCCTGGCGCGCCCGCTCGGCCCGGCGCACCGGATGGCAGATCGTCATGCCGTTGGCGGCAACGGCGCTGGACGATGCCGAACATGTCGCCGAGGCGCTGCGCGCCCGCGGCGGCCTCGAAACCACGCAACCCACGGACTAAGGAAACCAAATGGAACGCAATCTTGCCCTGATCGCCCTTTTTGCCGCGCTGATCGCCGCATTGGGCATGGTCCCGAAATTCACGCTGGCCTTCGGCGTGCCGATCACAGCCCAAAGCATGGGCGTGATGCTTTGCGGCACCGTGCTGGGGGCCCGGCGCGGCGCGCTGGCGGTCCTGCTGTTCCTGGCGCTGGTGGCGCTTGGCCTGCCGCTGCTGGCCGGTGGACGCGGGGGTCTGGGTGCCTTTGCGACGCCCTCGGTCGGCTTTCTGATCGGCTTTCCCGTGGCCGCCTTCGTTACCGGCCTGATCGTCGAGCGCTGGCGCGCCAGTCTTGCGGCGGTCGCCGCCGTGGCGTCGATCGTGGGCGGTGTCTTCGTCCTGTACGCGTTCGGTGTGGTCGGCATGTCCGTGATGCTCGACAAGTCGATCCCGCAATCGGCGCTGCTGGTCACCGCCTTCATTCCGGGTGACGTCATCAAGGCAATCCTGGCCGGGTTGATCACCGCCGGTCTGGCCAAGTCGCGCCCGTCGAGCGTGCTGTCTCGCGGATGACTCGCACCGGGGGGCAGGATCTGCTGTCTGCGCGGCGCTCGGTCCGGGGCTTCCTGCCCGACCCGGTGCCGCGTCAGGACGTCGAGACCATCCTGACCGCCGCCCGATCCGCCCCCAGCGGGGCCAACCTGCAACCTGGCCGGTTTCATGCGCTGACCGGCGGACCGCTTGCAGATCTCTCGCAGGCGCTGGTGGCCGCCGCCGAAAGCGGGCGACCGCCGGTGGCCGAATATTCCTACTTTCCGCAACCCATGCCGCCGGACCTCAAGGCGAAACAACGGGCGGCGGGCTATGCGCTTTACTCCGCGCTGGGGATCGAACGGCGGGACATCGCCGCGCGCAAGGCGCAGTTCAACGAAAACTACCGCTTCTTTTCCGCCCCTGTCGGCATCGTCGTGACCATTCGTCCGGACATGGGCAAGGGCTGTTTCATGGACCTTGGCATGTCCATGATGGCGCTGATGATCGCTGCCTCTGACCTGGGCTATGCCACCTGCGGCATCGGGGCCTTGGCCAATCATGCGGATATCGCCCATGCCCAGCTTGGCCTGGACGAGGACGAGATGGTCGTTTGCGGCATGGCGCTGGGACGCGCGGACCCGGAGGCGCCGGTAAACGGCGTGCGGACAGAGCGTGACGCGCTGTCTGTCTTTGCGACGCTGCGCGGTTTCAGCTGACCGACATCAGGACCGCCGTGCCCAGCCCGCCCGCTGCCGCGATTGTGGCCAGCCCGGTGCCGCCCCGCTGCCGGAGTTCATGGAAAAGCCGCACCGCATTGATCGCGCCCGAGGCCCCCACCGGATGCCCACGCGCCAGCCCGCCACCGGCGGGGTTCACGTTTCTCGGGTCCAGCCCGGCGCCATTGACGCAGGCGATGGCCTGCACGGCGTAGGCCTCCATCACCTCGGCCACGGAAAGCGCCCCGGCGTCCATGTCTGCCCGCTCCAGAACCTTGCGGATCGCCGCAACCGGGGCAAGGCCGGGACGGTCCACGCGCCCGCCCAGCGTCAGGCCCCCGCGATAGGCAAGCCCGTTATCGGGTAACTCGGCGGCGACCCTCTCGGACACCAGCAGGCAGAATGCCGCGCCATCCGCCGCCACGGCGGCATTGGCGGCTGTGATCGTTCCGCACAGGCGCGGCGCACGGGCGGCCAACCGGGGCGTCAGGGCGCGTGTGAAGGCATCCGCGTGCAACCCGCCAAGAGGGACGATCTCAGGCGCCATGTCGGCGGCCAGGGCCTTGCGGTGACTGTCCACCGCCCAGGCGTCCTGCGCTGCGCGCGAAATATCCAG
Source organism: Antarctobacter albus (assembly GCF_900101505.1). Classification (GTDB taxonomy): domain Bacteria; phylum Pseudomonadota; class Alphaproteobacteria; order Rhodobacterales; family Rhodobacteraceae; genus Antarctobacter; species Antarctobacter albus. The sequence goes on along the minus strand of NZ_FMZI01000026.1, from coordinate 15,335 downwards.
TTCGGCGGCCAGCGTCTCGGCGGCATCGTCCATCTCCGGATCGCGCTCGGGCCAGGGCGTAAAGGGCGGGCGGTCATAAGGTTCGGGCGGGCCGCCCTCCGGGTCGGTCCGCAGGCGCAGGGGCCGTCTGGAATAGGATTCCACGCCGCCCGCCGCCACGACCTCCGCCTGCCCCGAGGCGATCAGCGCGGCGCCAATCACCAGCGCGTCAAGCCCGCCGCAACATTGCCGGTCCAGCGTCAGCCCCGCCACCTGGTCCGGCAGGCCCGCGGCCAGCGCCACCATGCGGGCCGGGTTACCCCCGGCCCCGAGCGCGTTGCCCAAGATCACTTCATCGACCTGACATGCCTCCAGCCCCGCCGCCTCGATCACCCGGTGCAACACCGGCGCGCCCAGTTCGTGGAGCTGAAGCCCTGACAGCGCCCCGCCGCGCGGCGCCACCGGAGTGCGCAGGGCAGAGACGATACGGACACCGGTCATGCCTGACGCTCCAGCGCCTGGGCGATCCTCGCAAGGTCAGGTTTGCCGGAAAGCGTCAGAGGGAAATCGGCAATCGCCTGCACACGACGGGGTGCGGCGAGTGGACCGAAGACCGCACGACACCGGGCCAACAGCGCATCGCAAAGCCCTGCCTCTACCGGCCCGTCGATGACCGCGACAAGATGCGTGCCGCGGCGTGGGTCAGACCGGGGAACCACTGCACAATGTGTCACCGCCGGATCGCTTAGCAGAAAGGCCTCGATATCCTCGGGAAAGACGTTCTGGTCGGCGATGGTGACCATCCGGTTGCGGCGCCCGGCGACGGTCAGATGGCCCTCCTTGTCGAGCTGCCCCAATTCACCGACCGTGACGAAACCATCCCTTTCGCGTGTTTCTGCGCTGTCACCTTCGGCATAGCCATCAAAAAGGTAAGGGCTGCGCACCCAGATCTCGCCTATGACCCCCTCCTTGGCGTCGATCCTTATCTCGACACCCGGGTAGGCGCGGCCAACGCTGCCCTCCGGGCCACTGCCATCGCCCCAAGCGATGAAACTGGTCTCGGCGGCACCATAGAACTCACGCAGGACTGCCTTGGGACACAATGCGGCGATCCGCAGCCGCAATTCGGGCGTCAGCCGCCCGCCACCACAAAGCACATGGCGCAGGCTCGGCAGCACGGCCCCTGTTTCGCACAACAGGCGCAACTGGGTTGGCGTGGCGTAGAGGATTGTCGCCTGTACCGCCTTCACGCCCTGCGCCTGTTGGCGCGGCCTCAAACCGGCGAAGGAATGCAGGTCGGCGCCAAGATGCGCCCCTTCGACCAGGGCATAGAGCGCAAGGGAATGGGCCGGGACGCCCAGGACGGCGTAGCGATCCTCGCTGCCAAGGCTCAGGTGGTTGCGGTTGACCTCGAAACTGGCAATCCAGGAGGCATGGCTACGCCGTATGGTCTTCGCCGCTCCGGTCGTTCCGCCAGAGCGGCTGTGGAAATACCCCGCGCGTTCTTTGGAAAGGCGGCTGACCCCGCCTGGTCCGACAGAAAACGCGCGCCCGGTGCGGATGGCTGCGCGCAGGGCAACAAGATCCTGCGCCCCGGCCCTGTCCGAACCCTCGCCCTCTCCGACCTGCTGCCCATGCACATGCAAACGGGCCTCCGGTGGCCAGCGAAACAGCGCAGTGCTCATGGTTCCGGACCCGGTCGCAGCAGTGCCGTGGCCTATTTCCGTCATGGAACATCCTCGTCAAGGTCATGGAGTGGTAGCCCACCACGGCCCTCGACGAAACAGGCAGATCACATCCCGCGTTTTCGTCAGACGCGAACAGGGCACACCGGACTCTTCCCGTGTTTGACTTGGCGTGGCGGGGTTGTTACCCAAAGTCTTACCGTTGGGGTGCCTCCAAGAGGCTGAGAGGCGTGAACGCGCTAACCCATCGAACCTGATCCGGGCAATACCGGCGTAGGGAACGGTCTACAGTCCACGGACGTTTTCCATGCGCGGTGCCCTTTTGTCTGAAGGAGCAGCCGTTGGCGCATATCGCATTGACCATCGCCGGATCCGACAGTGGCGGAGGCGCGGGCATACAGGCCGATCTCAAGTCCATGTCGGCGCTTGGCGTCTACGGCGCCAGTGTCATCACCGCGGTCACCGCCCAGAACACCCGTGCCGTCACCGCGGTTCATTCAATACCGCTCGACGTGATCGAGGCGCAGATCGAGGCGGTGCTGTCGGATCTGGACATCCGGGCGATGCCCAGTTGGCGCCCGATGCGGTGGGCGCATTGCGGCAGAAATTGATGCCGCACGCCACCGCCCTCACCCCCGGCCTGCCCGAGGCGGCGGCGCTGCTGGATGGTCCGGTGGCGCGCTCACGCGGGGAGATGACCGAACAAGGCAAGGCGCTCTACGCCATGGGCGCGCAGGCCGATCTGATGAAGGGCGGTCACGCCGAAGGCGATGAGTGCGAATACGCCCTGATCGCGGACGGCGAGGTGCTGACGACATTCACCGCACCCCGCCACAGGACGCGCAACACCTACGGCACCGGCTGCACGCTTTCGTCGGCCATTGCCGCCGGGCTTGCGCTTGGGGTGCCGCTCGAACTGGCAACCGAAACGGCGCACAGCTTCGTGCAACAGGCGATTGCGGCAGCGGACGGGCTGCAGGTCGGCTCCGGGCATGGCTCACTGCACCATTTTCACGCGGTCTGGGAATGATGCCGGTGTTCTCGGTCATCGGCGCCGGTGTGGCGGGGCTTTCCGTTGCCAGCGAACTGGCCGCGCGCGGTGCCGATGTGCAGGTCTTTGATCCTGCCGGGCCGCCCGGGCCGCACCACTGTTCCTGGTGGGCGGGGGGCATGTTGGCGCCCTGGTGCGAATATGAAAACGCCGAAGAGCCAGTGCTGAGGCTGGGCCAACAGGCGATTGTCTGGTGGCAACAACGCACCACTGTCCAGCAACGCGGCACGCTGGTCGTTGCAGGGCGGCGCGATTTGCCCGACCTGCGCCGCTTTGCCCGACGCACCGAAGGGTTCCGAGAGGTCGGGTCCGACCTGGCGGAACTGGAACCGGACCTGCCCGGCGTTGCGCAGGGGCTGTTCTTTGAAGGCGAGGCGCATCTGGATCCGCGCCGGGCCTTGAGCGATCTCTACACCAGCCTGCAAGGGCAGGGGGTCCGCTTCGTTCAGGACAAGGCGCCGGCGGCGCTGGACAACGTGATTGATTGCCGGGGCCTCGCCGCGCGCGACGCCCTGCCCGACCTGCGCGGCGTCAGGGGCGAGATGCTGGTGATCCGCTGCCCCGAGGTGACATTGACCCGCCCGGTCCGCCTGCTGCATCCACGCATCCCGCTGTATATCGTGCCGCGCGGCGGTGGCGTCTACATGCTGGGCGCCACCATGATCGAGAGCGAGGATCGCCGCCGGATCACGGCACGGTCGATGCTGGAACTGCTCAGCGCGGCCTACGCATTGAACCCAGCTTTCGGCGAGGCCGAGGTGCTTGAAACCGGCGTCGATTTGCGCCCGGCCTTTCCGGACAACCTGCCCCGGATCCGGCGGCTCGGCGGCAGGATTTATGCCAACGGCCTTTACCGTCACGGCTACCTGCTTGCGCCCGCGCTGGCGCGCGGGGTGGCCGATCTTGCCCTGCACAACACCCATTCGGAGTTTATCGATGAAGATCGTGATTAACGGCGAGTCTTGCGAAGTCGTCGCCGGGACACTCGCCGACCTGCTGGAAGAACGCGCCCTTGCCGGGCGGGTGGCGACGGCGGTGAACGAAACATTCGTGCCCGCGGCACAGCGCCCGGCCTGCAAACTGCAAGAGGGCGACCGGGTCGAAATCCTCGCGCCGATGCAGGGGGGATGACGATGAAACGCTTTTACGGCACCGATCTGCCCAACCCGCTGATGCTGGGCACCGCGCAATATCCCAGCCCGGCCATCCTGGAACAGGCTTTCCGGGCCAGCGGCGCGGCGGTGGCGACGGTTTCGCTGCGCCGCGAGGGCGCCGGGGGGGCGGGTGACACCTTCTGGAAGTTGATCGAGGATCTGGGCGTGCTGGTCCTGCCCAACACGGCGGGCTGCCACACGGTCAAGGAGGCGGTCACCACCGCGCATATGGCGCGCGAAGTCTTTGGCACGCGCTGGATCAAGCTGGAGCTGATTGGCCACACGGACAGCCTGCAACCCGACGTGTTCCAGCTTGTCGAGGCGGCGAGGATCCTCACCGGGGACGGTTTCCAAGTCTTTCCCTACACCACCGAGGATCTGATTGTCGCCGAACGCCTGTTGACGGCGGGTTGCGAGGTGCTGATGCCTTGGGGCGCGCCGATCGGTTCAGGGCGCGGGCTGAACAATCCCTACGCGCTACGGGCCATGCGCGCGGAATTTCCCGATGTGCCGCTGGTGGTCGATGCAGGCATCGGCCTGCCCAGTCACGCCGCGCAAGCGATGGAACTGGGTTTTGACGCGGTGCTGCTGAACACCGCCGTCGCACGGGCGGGCGATCCCGTGCTCATGGCGCGCGCGATGATGGACGCGGTCGAGGCGGGCCGCCTCGCCTACGGCGCCGATCCGATCGACGCCCGCGACATGGCCGAAGCCTCGACCCCGGTGATCGGAAAGGCCTTTCTGGCATGACCCTCGACCGTTTTTACCCGATCTTCGACCATTCCGACTGGCTGCGGCGGATGCTGCCGCTGGGGGTCCGGTTGGTGCAACTGCGTATCAAGGACCAGCCTTCCGAGACCGTGCGTGCGCAGATCGCGGTCTCGCGCGATCTCTGCCGCAAACATGGCGCGGTGCTGGTCGTCAACGACCACTGGCAAGAGGCCATCGCGCTGGGCTGTGACTGGCTGCACCTGGGGCAGGAGGACCTGGACAGCGCGGACCTGGCGGCGATCCGCAAGGCCGGGCTGAAACTGGGTGTTTCGACACATGACGATGACGAGTTGGAGCGCGTGATGGGCATGGCCCCGGACTACGTGGCGCTTGGCCCTGTCTATCCCACGATCCTGAAAAAGATGAAGTGGCATCAACAGGGCCTGCCCCGCGTCACCGACTGGAAGGCCCGCATCGGGGCGACGCCGCTAGTCGCCATCGGCGGCATGTCGGTCGAGCGCGCGGGCGGCGTGTTCGAGGCAGGGGCGGATATCGTCTCTGCCGTCACCGACATCACGTTGAACGCCGATCCCGAAGCGCGGGTGCGGCAGTGGATCGGGGCCACGCGATGAGCCGCTACGCCCGCCAGACCATCCTGCCAGAGGTCGGCGATCTCGGCCAGCGACGCTTTGGTGCGGCCCGGGTGCTTGTCATCGGCGCCGGAGGGCTGGGCGGGCCCGTCCTGCCGCTGCTGGCCGGGGCCGGTGTTGGACGGATCACCATCGTCGACGGCGACGTCGTCAGCCTGTCCAACCTGCACCGTCAGACCCTGTTCACCGAGGCCGATTGCGACCGTCCCAAGGCGCAGGTGGCCGCCGAGCGCTGCCGCGCGATCAATCCCGGCATCACCATCGAGGCCCTGCCAATTCGGCTGACCCCCGCCAATGCGCCTGCGTTGGTCGGTGAGGCCGACCTCGTGCTCGATTGCGCGGACAGCTACGCGGTCAGCTACCTGCTGAGCGATCTGTGCCTGGCCTCCGGGGTGCCGTTGATCAGCGCCTCGGCCCTTGGGTTTGGCGGCTATGTCGGGGGTTTCTGCGGGGACGCGCCCTCCTTGCGGGCCCTGTTTCCCGAAGCGCCCGACAGCGGTGCAAGCTGCGCAACCGCCGGGGTGCTGGGCCCCGTGGTCGGCGCCATTGGCGCGATACAGGCGCAGATGGCACTGAACATTCTGCTGGGCCTGTCGCCTTCGCCACTTGGGCTGATGGTGACCTATGACGGCCTTGGCCTGCGCTCATCAAGTTTTCGTTTTGACGGTACGGCGGAACCGGCGGGCGGTTTTCGTTTCGTCGCCGCCTCACAGCTGAGCGCCGCAGATCACATCGTCGACCTGCGTGCCGATGGCCCGCTTTTGCACCCTCAGGCGATGCGCGGCGCCGCCGCCGACATCATCACACAACCGCCCCGCCCTGCCACCCGCCTTGCGCTGTGCTGTGCCACCGGCCTGCGGGCCTGGCGCGCGGCGGAACAGATTTCCCAATCCTGGCCCGGCGAGATAGTCCTCGTCGCGGCCTCCGCCTCATGAAACATTGGAGGACCAGCACCTGCATCTTGTTGAGCTTCGGGATCGCCTTGAAGTCGAAGCTGTCCACGCTCTTCTTGGCGGGAAACTTTGCCGCCTTGATCCGGCGATTTCAGGCCCTGTCGCGGCCGACGAAGATCGTGTCCACCGCGGTCTTCGCGTCCGTCGCCGGTGGGCTCGAACCAATGGTGCCGCACCGGCAACTCCTTGGACAAATGGCGGACAATTCCCGCTGTCTTAGATGCCCCGGAACAGGCTCCACCGAAGAAGGCGAACGCCTTGTCGTGTGCGTCAAACACCATCCCCTGCCCGGCGGGGCATTCCGCAGGAATGTCCCGAGAGGGTCCTGTGTCTCACGCGGGTAGGCACGCACGAAGAACAACCGGCTGTGGCAGAGGAGGACGTGCACCACCTTCACCATGATCGTTGCGCCATCGATCACTACGATCTGTTCGTCGGGGAAACGCGCCACTGGCGCCTTTCCTGATCCTCCTTACCTCCAGTCGAACTGGTAGGCTTCCCCCGGATCCAAGCTCGGCGGCACAAAGGCGGCGGCAGATGCCTCCTCTTCCTCCTTGGATCAGGAGGCCGCGTATCGCCGGACCGCATCATAACCGCCATCATATCCTCGGGCCCGGAGTTCCTCGAAGATGCGGATGCGGGTCAATCGCTCGCGCTTGGGCTTCCGCGCATTCACCGTCAGCATCTCGTCGAGCAAGTCTTTCCAGGGCCCGATCGTCGCCAACGGCAGAATGGTCCGCTCATAGGTGAGCTCCGTCGCACCCGACCGGATCACCTTCCGCACCGTGTTCCGCGATACCCGCAGCTCACGGCAGATCTGCTTGATCGACTTCTTGTCCTGAAAACGCCCGCCGCATCTTCGCTATCGTCTCCACGACCAACCTCCCACACAAAACTACCCGATGACCTCGGAGGCATCATCCACATCAGTGTAAGGGAAGGTCATTCTTGGATGCCGATTACCCCGCTACAGGGCGAAATTGCACGCTGGCTCACAAAGACATCAAGTCCGCGAACTTGAAAAAGGCGCTCTTTGGATCGGAACAAAAGCGAAACACGGAAACCGCGCCGATCCAGGCGATAAACTGACCCAAAGGTGAGGCAAAGTCAGATGGTTGCAAATTCTATGGCGATCCCTGAAGGACTCGAACCCTCAACCTGCTGATTAGAAGTCAGCTGCTCTATCCAGTTGAGCTAAGGGACCGCTGCGCTCGGTTTTGCAGACTTTCCCCGGGCAGGGCAAGCATTCACAACGCCCGGCACATGAAAACGCTCAAAGGGTCCAGCCGATAGTCGCCGAACGGCGGGCACGGCGCGAAGCCCTGCGACAGGTACAGCGCGCGCGCCGCATCGAACGCGGGCTCTGTCCCGGTTTCGAGGCAGGCCCCCCCGGCACCCGCCGCGCGGGCCATGTCCAGCATCCCTGACAGCAGAACATGACCCAGTCCGCGCCCGCGCGCGGTTGCGGCCACATGCATGCTCTTGAGCTCCACGACCGGGCCGCGGCCTGCCAGGGACATGGGTGCCGCACTTTCGGCCACCGTCTTGAGCGCGCCGACCGCCAGGATCGTTCCCTCCTCCTCCTCGGACAAGGCAAAGACCCTGGCACCTTCGGCTTGCAAGGCCTCACCCGTCATCACATGACAGCTTTCCTCGGGGCTTTGCGCGCGCATCAGCGCATGATGCGCCACCAGGAGCGCCTCGACCTGCGGAGAGAGGCCGGCAACCTCGGCGAGTTTCGGGGACGTCGGACTGGACAAGGGAACCTCGGGCTGTGTCGGGACAATCGGGACCGGCGGGTATGAAAAGACACCTGAACACGGTTTCGCCGCAGCCTAGGCGCAGGCGCCGCAAAGCGAAAGCCCTTCGAGACGGTGGGGCCTCTCAGGCTTAATCGCCCGTTAGGTCTTTGCCGAATAAGCTGACCGAAACAGGATCGGATATCGCCACCGTGTCGCTTGATGCCGCCCACGCCCTGACCGAAGATCACGACCTTGCTGCCGACAGCGGGACATTTACGGGCTTGTCGATGTCGGAGGACGGTACCTGGCCATCGACGCCCTGAATATCCGCGAAGCCGTACCTTTTCCCGACAGCATCAACCCTCTTGCCGTCAACCTTCCCGGCCGTCTGGGGGCGATGATCCTGCGCGAAGACACCATGCCACTGGTGGATTGCGCCGCCCTCCTGGGCTTGTCGACAGAGGTGCCATTGTCGGAACGGGTGGTGATCATCGTGATCGACGCCGACCGCAAGCAGCTGTTGGGCCTCGTGGTGAATGCGCTACAGGGCATGATTTCACAGGACCGCTCCCGGTGCGCGGAAATGGGCATCGTCGGTCATGGACCCATGCTGGCCGGGGCGCAAAGCTTTGTCCGTAACGGGGCCGTTGTCAGCATCCTCGATCCCCCGCTGCTGTTCGACCAGCTCAGCCTGCCCTTTGCCGTTCAACAGGATCGCTCATGTGCCCCGCTGGAGACGGGGGCCAGCGGGCAATCGGGCTACCTGCACTGTGGCTATCAGGACGTTGGCCTGGCCTTTCCGCTGAGCGACATTCACGCGACCATCCCGATGGTTCCGCTGCAGGACAGCCCGCTGGCGCATGGGCCCTGCGACGGGGTGATCCACCATCACGGGACCGACATACCGATCCTCGACAGCCTGCAACTCTTTGGTCTCGGCGGCAACTTCTCACGTCCGGAAAGCTCTGCGTCTGTCGCCCTGCGCGCGCCCGGCGGCGGCCTTGTCGCGTTCGGGATCGACCGTTTTTTTGACATCGTGCACACGCGGACAGAGGACCTGCTTGATGTGCCCCGGGTCATCTCGGGACGCAGCGACCTGTTTTCGGGACGAGACTGGCAAGCATTACCTCGTCATCGACGGCCCACGCCTCTTGCGTGAGGAGGTCGTCGTGCAATTGGCCAGCACGACGGTCAACGACACGCCGGACACCCCGGATGACGCCGCCCCCGGATACGGCGGGCCTGTTGCGCCCTACCTGCTATGCCGCTCGGCGGGGAACCAGATCGGCTGTCACCTGACCGACATCGTAGATATCCTGCGCCTTCCCGGCGATCTCTTGCGCGGAGAGGCGCGCCATGACGGCGACCTGGGAACGCTCAGCCATCGCGCCCAGGTCATCCCGGTCTTTTCCATCGCCAGCCTGCTGGGAACGACGACGAGGATCGAGGAAGGCAATGCCTGCGTCCTGCTCTTTCGCGAGGGGCGGCAATTGTTCGGCGCCGTGGTCGACGCTCTTGAAGAGGTGGCGCGCTGCCAGCCCTTCGGCCCGCCAGAGGAAAAGATGCTGCGCCGCCCCGAAACGGGCGCCTTTGTCCCGCTCTTCGATCTGCAAACGGAGATAGCAATCACCGCGCTGGACACGGGGATCGCGCTGCCCTGAGCCGCCGCGCCCGGGCCCAATAGCGTCTCAGGATACCTCTGCCACCGCGCGTTCCGCCATGCACAAGACAGCCTCGCGCGTGGACGCCACGGCAATGAACCGCGCGTTGTGGCAGAATCGGGCGCCCGCAACGCCACAAGCCGCTTCCAGAGCCGCGTCGGTCAGACCGGCCCAGGCCTCGGGCAGGTCGGCACGGCTTTCGAAGGTGTCCCCGCTTTTTCGGATCGTGGTCAGCGCCCAGTCATTGTCGCGCGGATGGATGACGAACAAGAGATGATCCGCGCCGGATTTCTCGATTGCCGCGCGAAAGGGCATGCCCATCGGCAGCTCGAGGATGCGAGAAGTCCCCGCGCTTTCGATGGCGGCAAGGACGATGGCCTGGGCACGCCGCTTGGCGGCCTTGCCTCGGACCGCCGCCTCGACAAAGGTCCGCGCCACATCGAGTGCCCGGAGAAAGGCCCGATCATCGAGGTCCGGACCACGCTCATCGAAGGTAGGCTTCAGGGTTTCCAGCAGGACGGGCAAAGTCATCCCCGCCAGCGGCCCCGCCACCGAAGGTTCCAGCGCACCGTTGTCCATCAGGTCGATCGGCAGGACAAAGCCCTGGTCGAACGCACGGTGGAGGCTCTCGACATCGGCCTCCGGCACTTCGAGTGCCCGCAGGTAGTCATGACCGAAATGATTCCAGATCAGCCCGAAAGAGCTATAGGGCTGGCCGTCCTCGCGCAGCGGATTCGGCCTCTGGTGGTGGTCGAAGATGCCTTTGGCCGGATCATAGGCGCGGCCCACATCGTAAACGATCCTTTCCGCGCCCGGTGAGATCCATTCGGGATCACGCGACCGGATCAGCTTGGCCGCCGGAAAGAGCCGGGTCAGAACGACCGAGGACAAAAGCTCATCCGCGTGGAACCCGCCGGAATGGGTGACAAGATGCGTGATGCTCAATTCCACGACCTCCGGTCGGGCGGGAAACGAAAGGGGCGACCGTTCGGGCCGCCCGCTGTATCGTCACATCGCCATTTCGGACCAGTGTTCCCCAAGGTTCGCAGCATGCGGTATTTCACGTCCCCACGCGCGCCCGGCGAAAAACTTCTAATGGGTCCAGGCAGATCGCCGGTCGACGGCGAAATTCTCGGCATAACCGCGCGGGCGGATGTTGGGCTTGCGCTTTTTCGGCTCGAACACCTGGGCATCGATGCCATGTTCGCGGGCATAGGCCACCGCCGCATCCTTGCTGTCAAAGCGCAGGCGCACCTGGGACTGCGTATCCTGGGAGGAGGTCCAGCCCATCAGCGGATCGACGGACCGGGGAGAATCCGGTGCAAAGTCAAGAACCCAGGTCCGGGTCTTGGCCTGGCCCGAGGACATGGCCGTCTTGGCCGGCTGATAAATGCGTGCCCGCATGGCGCACCTCCTGTCGTTCGACATCTTTCTGCGTGATATGCGGTGATGACACAAGGTCTGCAAGCGCGCCCTTTGTCACATTTTTCCGGGATGGGACAAGCAGGCAATGACCTGGACAGGGACGCGGGGAGCGAGGGGTGGATGGGTGCGGACCCGACCGAACCAAAAGCTCTGCTTGCCATACGAAAAGGTACATTTCGACTGCCCGTTAACGCAATGCTGATCTTTGACCATTGGGCACCGAGAACGGCCCGCAAGGACGGCGCAGCGGGGCAAACCGTTGAAACCATTGCGGCCTTGCCGTCGCTGACACCCTTGAAATTTCCGTGATCCCGGCACCTCACAGGCGTCAGGACAGCAGCCAGTCGACGAGTTCCTCGAGATCGTAGGACACCATCAGGTTGTCCTGATCCTCGAAATTATAGCCACTGGCGGTGCCTTGGAACATCCGGAGGGTTCCGAAACCGGTCTCGCTGTCCACCAGATAACCCCGGCGAACACCGGACCTTTCGGGGAAGCGGGGCATGATGAAGGCGTGGGACCGGAATTCCGATCCCGAGTAATGCGAGAAATCATGCCCCCGGAAATCCCAGAGCGTGGGCAGGCCTGGACCGAAGCGCGGATCCTCGACAAGGCAGTTCATGGCCTCGGCCACCTCGTCGCGGTTCATGTAGCCGGTCGGTTGCCCGCGCAAGAGCCTCCTGCCATCGCCGAACCGCCAGACCATCAGGATCACCGATCCTTCGGCCCCGGCGACCTCGACGGTGGCCTCTGTCCTGCAGTCGGGCAACCCACCCATATCCGGTTCCCTTTTTCACGCACCCGGCCCCTCGGAGGTGGCCCGCCCTTCCATCTGAGAATAGACAACTCTCCCAAGGGTTGAAAGAACTTCCCTCCGACCCGGCGCGCCTTACCCCGCATCCGCCGGACTTGTTGCAGCCGGCACGTGGATTCGCAAGAGACTGGAACGGCTTGATTTTCCGAAACGCCGCACCTTTGATCGGCATCCTTGGCGCATCCCGCGCCGCCTGTTTACGCCATCGTGGCACCCGCCCTGTCACGGGCAAAGCGGACCGTGACACCGATCCTGTTCCGGTCCTCCCCTTGCCGCCCCCTGCCCGGCACGACATATTCCGCAGGGAACGGAGCCTCCCCATGCATAACAATTCCCCCGAACAGATGCCCGCGCTGCTGCATGCGCCCGCCCCCGATGTCCGCGAGCGAGAAAAGCTCGAAGGGGGCAAGCGTTTCGTCATGCAGACAGAGTTCGCCCCGGCCGGCGACCAGCCCACCGCGATCGCCGAGCTTTCTGGCGGCGTAAATGCCGGTGAGCGTGACCAGGTCCTGCTGGGCGCCACCGGCACGGGCAAGACCTTCACGATGGCCAAGGTCATCGAGGAAACCCAGAGACCCGCGATCATCCTTGCCCCGAACAAGACGTTGGCCGCGCAATTGTACGGCGAATTCAAGGGCTTCTTCCCCGACAACGCGGTGGAATACTTCGTCAGCTACTACGACTACTACCAGCCAGAGGCCTACGTCCCGCGCAGCGACACCTATATCGAGAAGGAATCGCAGATCAACGAACAGATCGACCGGATGCGCCACTCGGCCACCCGGGCGCTGCTGGAACGGGATGACGTGATCATCGTGGCCTCGGTCTCTTGTATCTACGGTATCGGTTCGGTCGAAACCTATGGCGCCATGACGCAGGACCTGCATTCGGGCCGCGAATACGAGATGCGCAAGGTCATGGCCGACCTTGTCGCCCAGCAATACCGCCGCAACGACCAGGCTTTCCAGCGCGGCTCTTTCCGCGTGCGAGGCGATTCCCTCGAAATCTGGCCCGCCCACCTCGAGGACCGAGCCTGGAAACTGTCCTTTTTCGGGGAAGAGCTGGAAAACATCACCGAGTTCGACCCGCTGACAGGCACGAAAACGGATACCTTCGACCGCATCCGCATCTACGCCAACAGCCACTACGTCACTCCGCGCCCGACGATGAACCAGGCCATCATCGGCATCAAGAAAGAGCTGCGCCAGCGGCTCGATCAACTTGTCGGCGAAGGCAAGCTGCTGGAGGCGCAGCGGCTGGAACAGCGCACCAATTTCGACCTGGAAATGCTGGAGGCGACCGGCGTCTGCAACGGGATCGAGAACTATTCAAGATACCTGACGGGCCGCGCGCCGGGCGAACCGCCCCCCACGCTGTTCGAATTCATCCCCGACAATGCCATCGTCTTCGCCGACGAGAGCCACGTCTCCGTGCCCCAGATCGGCGGCATGTACCGGGGCGACTACCGGCGCAAGTTCACGCTGGCCGAACACGGTTTCCGCCTGCCCTCCTGCATGGACAACCGCCCGCTGAAGTTCGAGGAATGGGACGCCATGCGCCCGCAATCGGTCTTTGTCTCGGCCACCCCCGCAGCATGGGAGATGGAGCAGACTGGCGGCGTCTTCACTGAACAGGTCATCCGCCCCACCGGCCTGCTCGACCCGCAGGTCGAGATCCGCCCCGTCGAGATGCAGGTGGACGACTTGCTGGACGAGGTGCGCCGCGTCACTGCCGCAGGCTACCGCACGCTGGCCACCACGCTGACCAAGCGCATGGCCGAGGACCTGACCGAATACATGCATGAACAGGGCATCAAGGTCCGCTACATGCACTCGGACATCGACACGATCGAACGGATCGAGATCCTGCGGGACCTGCGTCTTGGCGCCTTCGACGTGCTGGTGGGCATCAACCTGCTGCGCGAGGGGCTGGACATTCCCGAATGCGGGCTGGTCGCGATCCTCGATGCGGACAAGGAGGGGTTCCTGCGTTCTGAAACCTCGCTGATCCAGACCATCGGGCGCGCGGCCCGGAACGCCGATGGCCGCGTCATCATGTACGCCGACCGCATCACCGGCAGCATGGAACGCGCCCTGGCCGAGACCAACCGCCGCCGCGAGAAACAGATCGCCTACAATGAGGAACACGGGATCACCCCCGCGACGGTCAAGAAGAACGTCGAGGACATTCTGGCCGGTCTCTACCAAGGCGACGTGGACATGAACCGCGTGACCGCCACCATCGACCCGGCCCGTCAGGGCGCCAACCTGCAAGCGGTGCTGGACGGTCTGCGCACCGACATGCGCAAGGCCGCCGAGAACCTGGAGTTCGAGGAGGCCGCGCGGCTGCGGGACGAGATCAAGCGGCTGGAGGCGGTCGATCTGGCCGTCCACGACGACCCGCTGGCGCGTCAGCAGGCGGTGGAGAAGGCGTCAGAGGCGGCGGTCAAGAGCAAGGGCCGGTCCACGGCTGGGAAGCCGGGGCAGCGTGGGGGGAATGTGAAGAGAAGGCGGAAGGGGTGAATTGCGATTTTTGGCTAATTGACAATTTGGATTGACAACCCGCAATTCAACGCAGATGAAATGTCTTCCAACTGGCGCTTCTTTGCTGACGTGCTGCTGTGTGTCTTGACGTACAATCCATCGATCATCGTGTCATTGTATTTCCGTGATGGCGTGTTGGAAATCATTTCTTCGTTGTTCACAACTTTATGCAGCGCTTGCACTCGATCAAAGCCAATTTTCTTTAGGGTCAATGCGAAAGTTTCGGCCGCTTTTGGTTCTGAAATTACTGTGCCATCGCGGAAACGAACCAATAAGGTTGTTTTGCTTGACTTGCTTGACGACAAAATCGTTCGAGTAGCGCTCTCGACAGCATCAGGCACCACCTCAACGGGAAATGATGAAGCGAAGGCTTCCATCCAAACTTCTCTCAAGGATACTACTTGGGAAATGAAATCTGCGAGCGCTCGACCTTTGTGAACTAGCGCTTCCGCTTCGTCGTACTTCGAATTTTGAAATAGTTGAGCACCCTCAGAATTCAAATGATCGACCTGAGCATCAAGCTCACTGATCATCAACTCAAATGCTGTCGTTACACTGTCAGAGACCATCTTCTTTGTTCCGCGTCACAGCCCTCGGTCGACATCAAGTTATCAAACCAACCGAAAATCTCTAGGGTCAGGACCCATTGATTTGGTCTGACTGGCATGATTCACGGTTCGAAAACGAGCGGTGATCATGTCTGATCTTTTCTGGTTGAGCGACGCACAGATGGCGCGTCTGGAGCCTTACTTTCCGAAGTCGCACGGCAAGCCCCGCGTCGACGACCGGCGTGTCTTGAGCGGGATTATCTTCATCAATCGCAACGGTTTGCGGTGGCGCGACGCCCCAAGGGAGTACGGCCCCCACAAGACACTCTACAACCGGTGGAAGCGGTGGAGCGATCGGGGCGTCTTCGCCCGGATCATGGCGGGTCTGGCGGCCGAGCACGGTGAGGAAACGACCGTTA
>NZ_FMZI01000027.1 GCF_900101505.1 Antarctobacter albus | reverse complement strand
ACTGCCGGTCCCGTCAGCGATTACGTCGGGGCGCGTGCGCTCGTCAGCGGGCTGCCCAACGTGAAATGGCTTCTCGGAGACCGTGGCTACGATGCCGACTGGTTCAGAGAAGCTTTGCAGGACAAGAAGATACGCCCCTGCATCCCGGGCCGGAAGAAACGGAAGACGCCGGTAAAGTATGACAAACGGCGATACAAACGCCGTAATCGCATCGAGATCATGTTCGGCAGGCTCAAGGACTGGCGGCGCGTTGCGACACGCTACGACCGATGCCCGCAGACCTTCTTCTCGGCGATAGCTCTCGCCGCGACCGTCATCTTCTGGCTTTGAGGGAGAACGAGTCCTGAGCCTAGGACTTGCGCGGCAGGGGCGGTTCCGTGAGTGCCCGTTGGTGTGCTTCCTAGACGAAGCTCACCAGTTCATCGGCAGGTCCGTCGGTGACGAGCAAAACCATGTGTCTCTCGATGCGTTCGGGTTAATCGCCAAGGAAGGTCGCAAGTACGGTCTTACGACGGTGATCGCCACGCAGCGACCGCGTGACGTGCCTCAGGATGTGCTAAGCCAACTTGGCACCTTGTTCGTCCATCGTCTGACTAACGAACGGGATCGGGAAACCATAGGGAAAGCCTGTGGCGATCTCGACAGGAGCGCCGCCGCCTTCACACCTGCGCTCGCGCAGGGCGAAGCAATTGTCGTTGGGCCAGACCTTCCTACACCATTGCCCCTCATGATGACAAAGCCAGAAAAGGGGCAGCAGCCAGAGAGCCATGGCCCTCAATATCAGCGCTTCTGGGGCGGTGGAGGCACTGTTGTCGAAGGGTAGGTGGGGCTCAGGCATCGCGTACCCAGCTCTTAGCTGACGTTCGCGAATGTTGCTGCATGCACCATGGTTCCGAATTTTAGGGTAGCAAGTGGCCCGTTGTGCGAACGTTGAAAGCAGGCTTCCGCAGTGGAGGCTTCGAATCCAGCTTGCGACACAACTCGTTAGGCCGCATTTTCGTCAAAAGTTCAATTTACTAGAAAGCTCAAACTCTGCCGCCGTTTCACATCCCACGTAAGCTCCTGATAGGTGAAATGCAGGTGTTGGAAACCGACCTGCTTTCAGGTCCCGGCGTAGCATTGGTTCTAGCTGAACCAGGGTCAGGAAAGTCAGCACTGCTGGCAAGTCTTGCAGCGCGCTTTGGCACAACTCCGGTCAAGGCCAGCATTTTCGAACGAACGCAGGCGCCGTGCATTTTGTTGACGCATTCGACGAAGTGGCTCGTATTGATCCCACAGGCCTTCATCGCACTTTGAAGGAACTGCGTCACACGGGGGCGGAACGCACAATCTTGTCGAGCCGCTCCGGGGAGTGGAGCGAAGCGGACACTCGCCTGCTTCATGACATCATGGGTATTGAGCCGATCCTCGCCAGGTTGGTACCATTTGATCAAGATGAGCAGGCTCTGCTCTTTCGTCATCGACATCGAGACGCCAGCTTCGAGAATTTCCTTTCCGATGCTGCCACCCACCACCTAACTCATCTCCTGGGCAATCCAGAATTCCTGAACCTCTTCGCGGATGCGTTCGTTCAGGCCGGAGGTCGTTTCACGAACCGACATGAGATATTCGACGACGCGGTTCGGTATCTCGCTCGCGAAACGAATAGGTCGGTACCCACACGGGACGCGCCCACAGCAGAGCAACGCATAGCTTGGGCGGACGAGGTCTTCGCGCGACTCCTCCTGTCAGGCTCCGATGGCGTTGCAATGGCAGATTTCGCTGAAGGACCGACGTTCCCCCGTCTCGCAGACCTTGGCCTCCCCGACCAACGACTATCCTCGATCCTTGATACCCGCCTCTTTCGTCCAGCCGCCGGTGCCGACCGACATGAACCTGTCCATCGCATCGTTGCTGAATATTGTGCAGCCCGCGCCCTTGTCCAACGGATTGATGATCCTGCAAACACTTTCACCGTAAATCAATGTCTGAGTCTCGTGGCTCCGAACGGAACCACCCGTGATGACCTTCGTGGTCTCCTTGGTTGGATGGCTGCATTAGGAAGCCAGAATGTTCAGGATGCGGCAATCGATGTTGACCCCTATGCTGTCCTCTCAAACGGAGATCCATCGCGTCTCACGGTTAGGTCCAGACACCGACTTCTTGACGCCCTGGGCAAATTGGAGGCCGATGATCCCTTCTTCCGGCGCGTAGATCGCTGGCGAAGTTTCAGCGCCTCAGGGTTCTTTTCACCCGAAATCGTTGATGCGATCCGCCCGATGATCGTTCGCGAAACCGGAGGTGACTTGCGCGCATTGCTCCTGGAGCTTCTGTCGGGCTCGCCTGCACTCACCTCGCTTCGTCCAGAACTGGAAGCAATTGTTCTGGACGACGCTGCCACGCCACAGTGCAGGCACGCAGCGCTCGATTGCCTCGTCGGGGAGAAGCTCGATCTGGCACCTATGATTGATCCACTTATCGCGTCTGGTACGAACGAGTCCCTGCGCCTTGCTGCAAAGATCGCTACCCACGTGGCGGTGGGTAGGCTACCTCGCGAGAAGCTTCGCGACCTGCTTCTGGCCTGCGCCAACTTGTACCCCGCTGATCCTAACGCGCGCGAGCGCATGAGCGGATCACGGTATTTCATCCGAATTCTTGTGCGGGATTTCGATGCCGATCTGTGCGCGTGGTTGCTTGATGAGATTACACGGAGCTTGGCTTGCTATTGTGGTGCGCGTTCATGGGAATGTCACTGCCGGGATGGCGTCAGTAAGATTGCTGGGCATCTGCTAGACAGATATTTCGACGTCGCCGAGGAGCCGCGGGACCCGGGAAGGATCTGGCGCTGGTTGAAACCGCTTCACTTCCATCGCTCGGTCGGTGCCAAGGATAGCCCGGCAGTCCGCGTCCTGCGTGAGGAACACCACCTGCGTCGTGAACTTCAGCGACTGATGTTCGACGGGCTAACCACACGGAAGGCTATAATCGATCGAGGAATCAACCGCCATGATCACGCGGCCCTCTCCTTCCAGCGCGAAGATATTCTGCCCTTAATGGATCATGCGTTCGCCACGGATAACGTTGAGCTTTGGGATTTCTTTTCGCCATCGCACCCGTTCTACGCCGGACCGGGCGAACGAGGTCCGAACGATCTGAGGCAGTATGCGCGACGGCAAGCGCGACAGAAGCCTGTATTCCTTGAAAAGTGGGCACTCCGGGAACGCAGACAATTCAATCACTGGCAGCAGAACCGTGACCGACGCTTTCGCTTTCAAGCGCGCCGGCGCCGCCGCGAGCGTGCTGCTGAACGCGCCGCAGTCAATTCAATGACAAGAGATCGCAGCATTATCGAGGCTGGGCGACACAAGGGTTGGCTGACGAACATCGCACAGTACTATCTCATTCAGCCCGATAAAATGCAGGAACTTACGCACGGGTTGATCAATGTGGATGCAGCGCTGCGGAACTATCTTCAGGCCATTGGCGATGACATCCCGACCTTGGAACAGTGTGCGTTGGGCACCGCCCGCGCAAGCGTTGTAAGGCTCCATGCGGCCTGCGTCGCAGAGTTCAGGGCCACCGGAGACCTGTCGCAAATTGATCGGCGCATCCTCGCAGCGGTTCGCACAGACATCGGCGGATACAATGGGGTCAGTGAGGATGAACGCGTGCGATTCGAAGAAGCGGTCGACGCATTGCTTTTTCGCAACGAAACCGACGCTGATGCATTCATAGCAGGGTACGTTGAAGCTCAGCTCGCTTCTGGTGGCGAAACCGCAGACGTAAGTTGGCTGGAACGAAAGCCAACGTTCCAATTCTTACTACCAACGCGTCCTTTGGAATGGTTGCGCAAGTTTCCGGCCATCGCACACCATCCCTTGAACCGGCTCTTCGACATGGCCGTTCGCTACGGGGATCGCGCAGACCTGCTTTCGTTGATCAGGGAGCGCCGTGCATATCTTGACTCCGGCATGCTGCCCCACAGGCTTGAGGCGCAAAGGCGCTTTTGGTTCCTTCGCCACTTCTGGTTCTTGGATGACGATCAGTCGGCGGTCTGGTCGGTTCTGGATCGTGATCCAGATTTCATCTTCGAACTCGAACACATCCGAAGTGACCAGAGAGGGGAGGATGCTACGTGGCCCGACCTGAGTGCCGCGAGAATCGCGCGCGTCTTGGACACGTTCATTGACCGCTGGCCACCTGTCCCACTTCCTTCCAGTTGGGGAACTGGTAGCCCGAAGCCTGAAACTGCCTATCGCTATCTGACTGACATCGTCTACATGATTGGACGGGATACGACGGACGCTGTCTTGCCGGTTCTGGATGGCCTTCTCGCCGACCCTCGGATGGCGCCGTTTCACAGAAATCTGCGGAGCATCCGGGCGGCGAGCAGGCGCACAATATCTCTACGGGACTTTGCCCCACCGAGAGCCGCAGCTGTCAGAGCCGCACTTGATCAGGGACAGCCAGCCAGCGTCGAACACATGCGCCGCGTCGTTGTCGAGTTCCTTGGACGACTACAAGACGACGTGCTCGGCGGTGATCTTGGGGTGATCGACCAATTCTACGAGAAAGGACAGCGGCTTGGCGAGAATGCGGCAACGCGGCGCATCGTAAACTGGCTGAGACCTCGCCTTGAGCCCTTGGGGTTCATGGATGTGATCGAACACCAGCTAGCTGATGGCAACCGATGCGACATTACAGCCTCCATCCAGACGTCTGCAGGGCGCAAGATGCTGGTTGTGGAAGTTAAAGGTCAATGGAACGCTGAGCTTTTCACGGCGGCCCACATGCAACTTGCAGATCGCTACGCAGTACACCCAACTGCAGAAGAACAGGGCGTCTATCTAGTTCTCTGGTTTGGGACGAACGAAAAGATTGCAGGCCTGAAGAACCACGATAACTTGCAGGTCTCTGATCTGAAAAAGAAACTTGAAGAAGGCTTGCCCGCCGAACTCGTGGGCAAGATTGATGTTGTGGTTCTTGACCTCGCAAGGCGCTGAGACCCGAGTTCACCGGAACCGCGATTGCGCGCCTTTGAAGAAAAGACCGGTAGCACAGTGCCAATTCGACCGGCCGCTCAGGTCTATCTTGAGCGACGGGTGCTGCCTGCCGCTGTACCATTGCGCCGCCTACCGGGCGCAGCGTTTTCAACTCAGTTCGTTCCCGTGCTCCACATCATGCCAGTGCTTGTTCACGGGCAATTTTGCGGCACGTCGCAAAATGTCGGAAACCTGCACGGGGCGGAAATCCCACTGGTCGACGCCGACGTTCACGCTGTTGCGGGAGCCAGGCCACTGGTCATGAACATGGCCGAAGAGCTGCAAAGCACCCCGTCGAGCACCGTTCCATGTGATCATCGGGTAGTGGCACAGAACGAGGCTTTGATCGCCGTCCTTGATCTCTGCCATGTACTCGGTGCTGGCCCAGGGTAGCGAAATTACCGCTTCATCATCGTGGTTGCCGATGATCAGGTGCTTGCGCCCAGGGAGGCTGTGAAACCAGCTTTCGAACTGGGCCGTATCCTCGGCGCGTCCGAACACGAAATCCCCGAGAATCCACAGGTCATCGTCATGACGGACGCAGGCCTGGAAGTTTGCGATCAACGCGGCGTTCATCTCGGCTGTCGAGGCAAACGGGCGCTTGCAGAAGTCGATGATGCGATGATGGCCGAAGTGCAGGTCGGCCGAATACCAGTTGGCCAAGTGCATGCCCTCCGCTTTCGTCTGAATTCGTCCCAGACATTGGCATGTGACTGCACAAAAGCCGAGGACCTCTTTTGGTGTGGCGCGGGGTTCCCGATGTTGTTCGAAACCTTCGTTCCTCCGCCAATGTCCAATGTGAAATCGCCATCTGACATTCCGAGGGTAATGTAGGTTAAGTGTCAGAACTAATTGAGACTTCTCGGGTGAAAGTCCTCATATTCCCCTTGCAAGCTGCTCTGGGGCGTTCCTAGAATCGGTTCAGGTCGGGAAAGCGAGCCCGGCTTGATCAGAAACGTTCGTTCCCACTGAAGGCTGCAAGATATGGACGCAGACAAAATGCGCCAGCAGATCGTGAAGCTGCATCTCGGCATGTCCGGGACGACGATCACGGAGCTTGCTGAGAGTATCGGATACAGTCGACCTGCGGTGTCGAACGTGTTGGCTGGGCGGAAGAGATCGCCACGGATCGAGGCGGCAATCGCCGAGCGCACTGGGTTTTGCGCAGACGATCTGTGGCCCGCTGCCTGTGTAAGAAAAAAGGGAGGTCATAAGGGATGATCTAGAAAAGAGAAAAGCCCTGAGAGCGGACTCTCAAGGGCCTTCATGTCGTTTGGAAGCCGACAAGCTGAAGGTCTCTCGATTCCTCTCAAAAGTCAAGTCTGGCGGCCGGGTCACCTGACCCGATCGGTCGTGCTCGGCCGTCTTCCATCATTCGACAAGAGGACCGTGAGCGGTTCACCGTGGTCAGTATGGCCCACGAGCGATCCCGCACACTGAAAAAACATGGAAAAAGAAATCTTCGTGGCCCCTCAGGCCAGCCGTGCAACGCGGGATCTTCCGGAACGCTCCAAGGCGCGAACCTATGTAGAGACAGGTGCCTTCCGGCCTTATGGCGGCACGAGTCAGAAAGTGAAATTCGACAGCCTTGGCGAGTTCGACGCTTTTGCCACGACCACCGCCATCTATCGCGTCGCTGACATGGTAGAGCAACCTCCAGCCATCGAGTACGTCGACGCAGAGGGGCGACCCAGACGCAAGGTGATCGACCAGCTTTATACCTTTGCTGATGGCACCAAGGTCGCCGCCGAGGTGAAACCTGCGGCACGCGCCAAGGCTCAGAACCTTGAAGAGCAGCGGAGCTTTGTCGCGGCGGCCATGCCGCCAGAGTTCGCCGAGACCTTGGTTCTGATCACCGAGGAAAATTACGACCAGTGGGAAGCCCTGAATGCGCGCCGCCTCTTGGCGTACAGGCGTGAAGACGATCCGGAAGCCGCGTCTATCATTGCTGGCTTGGCAGCCGAGCTTGAGCTGCCGGTTACGATCCGCGAGCTGATTGCACGGGCTGCCATTGGGGGGAGGGCATGGCCTGAGGTCTTCAAGGCGATCTATGCTGGCCTACTGCGGCCGCTTGAGGACGGCATCATCGACCTCGAGATGCTGGTCGAAGGAGGCTCGAAATGAACGAGATCATTCGTCTGGAGCCATACTCGCAGATCCGCCATGGCGGCATAGCCAGCTTGGTCGTCGACCAGGGGCCTTTGGGGGTTACCGTCACGCGCGAAGTTGATGGCAATGTTGCTTTTGATGAGCTGACCTATGATGAGATCAACGATGGCCTGAGGACGGGTCATATCGTTATACAGGACGGCTACCACAGCGAGGAGGCGGCGAGACAGCGCACCAAGTTCGGAGAGCAGGTCGTCTCCCAGTTGCCGCGCAAGCAACGCAGGAAGGTATTCTTCCGGCAGACATGGTGCGATTTCTTTCTAGATGCCCAGGCGCGCGAAGAAATCGGACGGGATTGGAAGGACGTCGACGCTTGGATTCTCAAGGTCGCCCCGCAGATAGAGAAGCATATCCCTCAACCCGAAGGGCCTGCCCAGAAACGCAAGTATTGCGGCAAGAAACGATCGCGAAACGAAATCGACCCGCCAAGCTCTTCGGCCCTGTTGCGGTGGGTGCGAAAGTACCAGGATGCAGGGCGTTCCGTTCTGGCGCTTATCGATAAGAGGCACTTGGCCGGTCGTACAAAGGTGAAATTTGGCCCAGAGAGCGCGGCACTGCTGCGGAAGTGCGCAGATCGTTATGCCAGCTTCAAACGGCCGTCCAAGAAAAGTGTCATTCGGCAGGCAAAGCGGGCGTTTCGGCTGGCCAATGCCTTTCGGGAAGACCGCGGCCTACCGGCTTTGGAAGTGCCGTCCGATAGTACCATCTACAGGGAGATCAACGGTCTCGAGTCCTATTACGTAATGTGCCAGCGCCAGGGGCTGGAGGCGGCCAACAGGCATTTTGCAATTATCGGAGAGGGCCTCAACGTCCTGCGTCCCGGAGAGCGGCTGGAGGTTGATGAGTGGAAGGTCGATCTGATCACATTTTTCGCAGAAGCCGGCGTGTTTGGGCATCTGACCGAAGAACAGATCAAGACGTTGCCGAAGGGACGACGCTGGATCTACGTGGTGATCGATGTCCGAACGCGGCTGATCCTGTCGGTGAAGGTATGTGCTACTCCCAACACTGAAGACGCGATTGCCGCATTGGACCTTGCCACGCGCGACAAGACTGAGTTGGCAAAGCTCTTCGGGTGCAAACTGCCTTATTGGCCCGGGACTGGGTTCGAGACCGTTGCCTCTGACCAGGGCGTTGCCTTTGCGAACTTCGACTTCCGGGCTGCTGTGACTGACCTGCGTGGTACGGTCATGTTCCCTCCCGCGGGCGTGCCCAAGTTGCGGGGGCATGTCGAACGGTGTTTCCGGACCTTCGGTGTGGACCTGATGCAGTGCCTGAGTGCGCGCACTTACTCTAACATCGTCGAAAAGGGTGACTTCGAGCCTGAAGACTATGCGGCGCTTGCCGATGACGAGCTGACACGGATCTTGGTGCGCTTCGTTGTCGACGTGTACAACAACAAGCCCCATGGAGGCCTTGGTGGACAGACGCCACTGAACTGTTGGCGGGAGCTATGCTCGACGGTCGGGAAACCTCGGCAACCAGGCCGGTTCGAGCGGTTGGGTGCGTTCGGCCGGAAGTATACCCGGACCATTTCCGGGCGCGGTGTTCGATTTGCAGGTATCTTCTACACCTGCCAGGCGGTGGAGGACTACTTCCTCTCCAACTCTGATCTCGAAGTCGAAATCCGGGTAGATCACCAGGACCTGGGGCTGATTGAGGTTCACCTTGATGGTGTATGGGTCGTGGCGCGCACCCGCGCAAAGGGGTTCGACGGCCTGTCTCTGGATCTTTGGACGGAAGCCTGCACCAACCTGCGGCGGCGTTTCCAGGCAGAGGCGGAGCTGACGCAAGATGTCATTGATCAGGCACTCGCCGATTTTTCGGAAGAGGATCGCGCAGCCTCACAACGGCTCGGTATTTCCGCTCTCGCGCCGACACGGGCCGACGTTGAGCGTAATCGGAAACAGCTTTGGCTTGGCCTGGATGTCGTTGCCGGACACTCTCCTGCGGTTTCCAGAAAGAAGCGTGGGCTGCTATCCGGCGTGATCCCCAAGGCCGAGAACGCGCTTCCGGCACCCCCGACCGTTCTTCCATCGGAAGAGGACGTGGCCAGCACCCCTTCCTCCCAACGGCCGCGGTGGCGCATGGAGGAGGGTGAATGACCCGCATTTCACGTGAGGAGGTCAGCCACATCGTGGCTGACCTTGAAAGCCGCTTCATCGCTCACGACGCCTATCGTGACCTCCAGGATCAGATCGATGATATTTTCTACCGGCGCAAGGCGCATATGGCGGCCGGGCGGATGCCCGCGGAACGCGGCATCGTTGTTATCGGAAACGCCGGGGCCGGTAAGACGGTCAGCACCAAGCATGCTTTGGAGCAGCATCCCAAAATATCGTACGGGTCGCCGCTGCGAGAAGCACTGACCGTTCGGCTCGAGACCGGTGCAACGATCAAAGGGGTCGGCGTCGATACTCTCGATGCCTTTGGATACGAGAGTAAGAGCGAGCGCAACGCGCATTCCATCTGGCAGCAGGTGATGCGCCAAGCGCGGGCGCATAAGACGATGTTCTTTCACTTCGATGAGGCCCAGCACATTCTGAGATCCAAGTCGAAGCATGATCTGGACCAGGTCATGCTCGTGTGGAAATCCTGTCTGGAATACGCCACCTGGCCTGTCAGCCTGATCTTGAGAGGGACCTGCGAGCTCTTGGACCTGATCAATCGGGATGATCAGCTAAAGCGGCGGTTTGAGCCCGTGCATTTCGCTCCAATGACATACGCCGCGCATGGCCATGAGGTCGTCGGGTTCCTGGAAGCCTATCTCTCGGCAGCGAAGCTAGGACGAGGGCAGTCTTTTCAGGCCGCGTCCTCCGTTCAGCGTCTGCTGCATGCTTCCCGGTACGAGTTCGGACTGACGACGCGACTGATCATCGAAG
This sequence comes from Antarctobacter albus, assembly GCF_900101505.1. GTDB lineage: Bacteria > Pseudomonadota > Alphaproteobacteria > Rhodobacterales > Rhodobacteraceae > Antarctobacter > Antarctobacter albus. The sequence continues at coordinate 16,457 of NZ_FMZI01000027.1, read as the reverse complement.
CCATCAAGATCGCGTTGCTTGAGGGGAGTGCGTCGGTGGAACAAGCGCACTTTGCGACCGCCTATCGCAAGCAGAAAGGCTGTGTGGACGCATTGAACCCCTTCATCGTGGAGAACTTCCGCGCCATCAACACCGGGCAGCTGTTGGGCGGCGCGGACCTCGAGGCGCCGCCAGTCAAGACGAGGGGCGCGGCATGATCCGTCGCTTACCAATCTTGGTAGCGTTGGTGCCGGGGGAAACCCCGGCCTCCTTCGCGTCACGGCTGGCCTGGGCAAACGGCCTGTCTTTCGCATCGGAGTTTTGTGCTGATCAAGGTTTTGCGCTGCAATCTCTTGCTGATGGCGAGGAGCGCGCGCTGTCCATCCTTGCTCAGCTTGGTGGTGTCGACCGCGCCAAGCTCTTGCGAGGGTTCGTGACCAAGACCTCGACGGGGCAGTACCTGGTCGCCGGCCAACTTGTTGAGAAGCGGTGGATCACACGTAGACGGCTGAGGTTTTGCCCGAAATGCGTGGCCGAAGATATAGCTGCGTCTGCGGTCGGTGGTGCCGCCCAACGGTGCGTTTGGCACATCCCCTCGATCCGGGCGTGCCCTCAGCATGACGCCAGGCTTGGACCCGAACGGCGGAGAGCAGTCTTTTGCTGCCGGAATGCTGAATGTCGGTCTGCGGACTTTTTGACTTGCAGCAACGTCGATTGACACGCTGCCACCAGCTTGCATCACACGAGGAGCGGCCCATATCGCGCCTGACGGGCAATAGGGTCACACACATGGCAGGCGCACACCGGGATTCAGCGCCAAGCGATCAGCAAATCTTTCATCTAGCCGTACTGTGAACTCATCGAAATACCGCCTGTCCTCGTCAATCGCACCGATGATCAAAGCGACTTGTGCCGCGAGGGCTTTCGCCAGACTTTCCAAGGGGCCACGAAGGTCAGCTGTCTTGGGATGTGAGGCTGCCGCGGTTGCTGCTGCCTTTGCCGCCCAGTCGGCCATGGCGAGGTATTCAAGTACGCGCTTCTGCTCGCCTTCATCTTGCGCCACCTGCAGAGTCTGCAACGCCCGAGCGGTACCGAAATGTTGCTTGAGCAATCGCCCGACCAGCCGCGGCCAGTCATAGCTGTCCTTTGTATGGATTGGCAGGATCTGAGTTGGCAGCGCAGCCCCTCGGATCGGTTGAGCATGGGAAAGCAGGATTTGGAGGAGCGCACGAAGTCGCACAAGTTCCGCGGTACTGATCGGCTTACCTCTCATCAATCGGCATCTTGCCTCGAATGCATCGACCGCCTCTTTCATCTTCTTTGCGGTGGCCACCGCCTGCTTTGTGGCCCTTGCTGGCTTCGTCGGTTCCTCTTGCGGCGGGAATGGGGCGGCATCACTGGGTGTCGCAGGTTCGGTCATGCGGAAGTCCATAGCCGCAATCGCCTTCAATTCTCGATCTTCATCAGCGTCTAGGTCCAGCCCGACTAGGCCAATGATCCGGTTGAGCGCCGCGCTCAGGGTGTTGGCCGGGCTGTCGTGTCGACCGAAAAACCCGCCCGAAATCTGGCTTCCCTGCGCCATTGCACTGCTGCGTGCCCTTACGAATTCGTCATAGGGCAGGATCGCATGGACCTGCTCGGTTGATGCAGTCGAGGGAGGGGAAAATGCCTTCGGTGCAGGATCGGCAGTCGCACCGGTTTCTTCAAGCTCCAGCGCTTCGAGCTGGTTCAGGGTTTCGATCAGGATGAGGTCTTCGTTCATCGCCTCGGCGAGGATATCCGTCAGCGACTTCTTGCGACCTTGCGCGGGTGGTAGCGTGCGGACAGCGAGGACATCGAGATCAATGACTTGGACCGGCGCGGATGCGAAGCCATCGGAAAAATGGATGATGCCGAACTTGGGACGTCCTGCTTCGAGGTCCAAGCGCCAAGCCGTGTCGCCTCCTTGTACGAGGTCAATCCGATTGCCGAACTGAACCTCTTCCCGGTCCTGCAGGGTGATAGCAGTGGCCGAGCCAAGTACAAAACCGGCTGGCGGCTTCCAGACTAATCGTCCCGACTGCAAGATCATCGTCCCGCCATCGGTGTACTCCTGACCCGTTGGACTTTTCGCGATGGCGGAAGCCAGGTCCTGGAGATCAGTCGGCGGCAACGGCGCATCGCGGTAATTCTCCAAGCCAAGCGCGGCGAGGGCCGTTCCGGGCGGAACGCGTTTGTAGATCCCGGCCTCGGCGTTGCCGCGGACAATCGTTGGGCCGAGCAAGGCAGGCAAGGTGCAGTTCATGCTGCCCGAGATTACGTGATCTCCTGCTTGACCTTGTGCAATCACGAGCTTGGCGTGGACAAACCTCTTGCTATCGGAAGTGTCGACTTTGAATAACCCGATGTCCGAGAACCGCGGCAGTTCGGTTTTCGGGAAGTAGGTTGAAGCGGCGTCGATCAGCAGATCGGTCGGCGGTTCTCCCATGATGGCCCTCAATCGCGCCAGCCCTTCGAGCTTCATGTCCCAATAGGGCGACACGACGATCAAGCGCTCTATCCGATCATCGCCCACGCTGGCAGCGATCTGGTCGAGGATGGTCTCGTCCGGACGATCGTGCAGCAGGGCGACTTCATGCTCGGCCTCTTTCTCTGGAAAAGAGGTTTCCATCACGTCGCGCAGCCATGGCGACGATCGAAGTGCCCGCTGCATCGCCGTTGCAAACCAAAGGTCATCCGAGGGGACCTTGCTGCGAATGTAGTTCAGCGCCGCAGCGAAGTGGTAGGCGTTGCCTGTCGCGTCTTCGTCGTAGGAGAGGCTGGCGACTAGTTCCCTGTTTCCACCGAGGCCGAGCGCGGTCAGATTGGCCGAGCCAATCAGCAATCGGCCCTTCTTCGCACCGACAAGCAAGGTGATCTTCGGGTGAAAGGCACCCGGCGCATCGGCCTTGACAAGGTGATAGCTGCTTCCTGCAAATTTCGGCGGACCCAGTTCGGCAAAGCTCTGGTTGACCATCTGTCGATCGGCAAGGATCACGATGTTCCGGCAGCCAGATCCACGCAGCCGCGAGAATGGCACGTCCTCGAAGGCCTGCGCCCCGAAGGCGTAAGTTGTCAGAAATGCCGAGTGAAAACCGCTTTCGGCGAATACATCAAAGTACTTCATGCGGCATCAAGCTCCGCGCGGCCGAAGTCGGTCAGGCCTGCATTGTCAATCAGCTTGACGTCCCGAAGGAACCGCATGGCTTGATCCAGGCGTGGGCTGCTTGGCGACACCCGGAAACGATCCCTGTACCGCAGCAATCCCTCCTCGGGTTCGATCAGGAAGGTATAGGCTTTTTGGTCGCGGAACTTACGCGACGCCACCCAGAGATGGCGTTTCAAGACACGTTCACGAACCAAGGCGCCAAGAACAGTACGGGCATTCTCCTGCTCTCGCGCCTGCAGGTATTTGACTTCTGTCCGCAGCGACTGGAAGTGGTCCGGCGCATTCAACGCGCTGTCCAGCAACTCGCCGAAGGCTGCCGTCCGTTCGACAAGCGCGGAGACAAGCTCCACGACAGATTGCATTCGCGTTGCCCGTTCCCCCGAAGCTCGGGCCTCGACCATACGCTCGTCAGCTAACCTCGCGGCTTTGGCCGTATCCAAGCCTTCGAGTAGGCTCGCAGAGTAGCTCCGCCACGTCATGCCATCGGGCACGTCAACAAGGCCGACCAATTCCGTGATCACCTCACTGAGCGGCATCCGTCGCATTTCTGCTTCTTGTAGAATGTCCAAGGCAAGATCGAGGATGTTCTCATAGGCGAGGCGCATAAGGTCACATGCCTGATAGAGCGCCCATAAGCTGCGAACGTCCTCGGTCGCGGGAACGGGTGCGGCAGCATGATGGCCAGCACCGAACCATTCCCATTTCACCGCCTCGGCGCGCGGCACCTCCTTCGTCGCGCCAATGAGCTGCAGAAGCATGAGCGCGGTGGATCTTCGCAGTTTGTCGGGCGCGATTGCTGGCGACACCTGGCCAAGCAAGATTTGAACGAGCAGCCGATGTTCGGCGCTGCCTGCCAGGATCTCGGAGGGCTGCATTGGCGCCATCCGGTCGAGGTCGGCGAGCGTCACTGTTCCGCCTTTCACGCAGCGTAGGAATGCAGTCTCGAGCTCGCCAATCTCCACGGCGAAAGCCTCTGCCAATGGAAGTGCGCGGTTCGTGCAGACTGCAATCGGGTTCCGATCATCGCCAAGTGTGATCAGGCCCATTTCGAACATCTGGGTGGCATAGATGCCGCCGAATGCGCCGCCCTTGTTGCGCAAGTAGCGCTGGCCGACGTCCGTGTCCGGATCGGCCCCGATTGAAAAATCGATGATCGCCTCCGGATCGTTCGGAACGTTGTTCAGTTGCTTCTGCGCCCAGTCTATCCCGGCAACGCCCAATTCAGTCGAGCCTCGCGCAGCAATAAGGGCAAAGAGGGTTTCACAGCGCCGCTGGAACGCGCGGAAGGAAACGGGATCGGTGCTTCCTTGCTCTCTTGCGTAAACTTCGAGCATCCATACGAAGAACGAATAGTACCTGAAGCGAAGTGTGATAGTGCTGATCCCGGGCAGCAGGGACTGATAGATCGCTTCTATAGGGCGCTGCATTCCAAGGGGATCAAGGCCGCCATCCTGGCCAAGTTCAGTCCACTCCGGGAAGCCCGGCCCAAAATCCTTCATCTTCAATCTACCATCGAGAAAACCACGGGGTGATGATGGCGGGAAGCGAAAACGCGCGCAACTACGAGTTGCCCGCTAATGCCAGAGACCAACAAGACCTAAGACAACTCCAATCATGCCTATGATTAACGACCAGGCGCCAACCCAAGCTGGCACATACACATACGGGTCTCTGTGCTGAAGATACCAGCACAGGACACGCCAACCGGTCACCAGTTCGACGTCCAGTCTTACGTTCGAGTTCACTTTGCCCAAGCCCAAGTGTTCACGGACATCGTAGTCGGCTAAGACAACTCCGTTTCCTTCCTCGTGTCCCAGCCCCACAAAATAGCCGCTGCGCCCATTATGTGTAACCTTTAAGAGTGTATGCCGGTCGGCCCCGAGCCGGTCCGAGCGAGAGAAACGAATGCGCCAGCGGCCGACATCGGCGTCAGGCGGCTTACGAATGACAAAATCTCCAGAGCTTTTTCGCATACAATCGACCATCCTGTGCTTCACCGCCTTATTTGAGAATGGTTACGATAGCTCTGCGAGGCAATGTCGATCTAGGACAGAATAAGTGTATTGAATTTTTCGAGGGTGAAGCTTGGCCAAGGTCTCCTCCTGATCGGCGCGATCAACCTTCATCGATCTGAAGCTAACTATTTGTCACACATACCTATCGTCCGCTGTCTCTCCTCTTTCGGCCTTGGCGTGCCAGAGGCATGCTGCATGAGGAGTCTGATGCCCGTTCTTGTGAGGTTGGGCAGCCAAGATGACTGCCCCGGCTAACGCGGAACGCTCTGCCGCTCCTCAGCGAAGGCAGGGAGTTGCGCTCCTTAACCGCACCAAACTCTTTGGATGAAGGTCATTCATTATGAAACTTTGTGTCAATAAGCTGTGCCGGTGGGACCAAAGCGAATTGAAAAGAAAAGAGTTTTTTAGATGCTGATAGGTAATGTCAGGTGGAGCGCCACATATCTACGCTGGCGAATTTAGGCCAAAATCCGAGAGTTTGACGGCCAAGAGACTGGGCTAAATGGGCCAACGTCTTCAAGGCAATGACAAGACGACGAAATTTTCGAACGTGAATCTTGGGTGTTTTGGGTGCGCGCGCGAGGCCATCAGCACTCAAAGCGCTGGGCTCAGTTGGCGCCCAACGACATGAAAAATGTGAACGGGCTGCTCCCTGCTGGGAGCAGCCCTTTTTCCTGTTCAAGCTCCATTTTTTCCGGGGAACTCAGTCAGCTGGCGGGATCAGAGGATGGAAAAAAGGTGGAATTTCCGCGCTGACGACTGTGTACGAAGCCTGACAGCGCAAGAGGCTCCCAAATCCGGTCTCGAGGGTGATGGGCAAATGCAGGGATGCACCGCGTCGCGGTGGTTTGAGGGATTTTTGTCCTGAGCAGTCGGCGAAGAACTTTTCGAGAAAACCTCAGTGTTTGGGCTTCGGAGCGAAAAAATCCAAGTTTGCCAGCGGTGTTTTGCTGAATTTCTGTGCGCCGTGGCCAAGAAAAAAGGGTCGGCCAATGGCCGCCCCCTTGCATGGGTTTCTTCGGTTTCTTCGCGAGCTACGGAAAAATCCTGTCTTAGCCGCTCGCCAACTGCGCTCGGCGTCGATCCAAGGCGGCTTCGGTTTCCAGGGCCCAGTTCACCCAACTCGAGTTCGCGATAAAGCGGCCCAGGCTGCGCTCGATGTCGGCCATTTCGCGGCTTTCGTCTGTTCCGCCCAACCAGAGCAGATCACCTTCCTCGCTTCGGGCCGGGATTGGAGCGCCTCCAAGGCTGGGAATTTCCCTCAGCACGCGCTGGCGCAAAGTTTCGGCGTGTTCCAGGACCGGTTTTTCGAAGAAGCCATCGGAATGCGCGTCCTTCAGCAATCGATCAAAGCTGGAACGCAGTGAGACGGTCATTCGGTCCCGCGCTTCGGCGACCCGGTCTTGGAGGTAGGACAGTTCGCAGCAGGCCTGCAGGGCGACGTCTTCGATTTCGAAACGTTTTTTCATTTCAGTCTCCTGAATTGGGGGGATTTCTGGTGCGCTGGGTGTTGGTCGAGAGATCAGGGAAGCAGGACTTCCTGTGCCCGAGCGGATTGAAGTCCTTCGAGCAACGCGCAGATGTCTTCGACGATGGGACTGCAGGGGTCGATGGCGGCGAAGCATTCAGCTTCGACCCGCTCATCATCATGCACGTAACGGAGGGACAGTAGATCCTCGATGGCATCGAGCTCCCGGTTTGCGCGACGTGTCAGAAGCGGCGAGGCTGTGACATCGTCGAGCAGGCGTCGAAAGCGCTTCTGCGCTGCCGCACCTCCGAGAATGAAGGTGGCGTTGTCGAGTGCGCTGCAATGAGCGACCAGAAATTCCGCAGACGGCGACGGAAAGAATACGTCTTTGGGCATGGCGGCAATCTCCTTGTTTGCCGATGGGGTTTGGCCGGCAACTTTCTGGCCGGTATCAAGACCTCGGCGCGGTGCCCAACAGCGCCTTGGCAAAAAGGAGATTGGCTGATTTCAAAAGCGGCGAAGCGCTTTTTTCAAAATTTGTTGCTGGCGTCGTGCCACCGCTTCGCCCAACAGGTCAGGGTCTGTGTTGCAGGAATAGACATGGGCGGCGGAGGTGCAGACCTGTCATGGGTATGAACATGAGAGTGCTCCTTCCCTGCGGACCGTTGGTGCATCCGGGGATCACCAGAACCGGCTCGCGCTGAGGAACGCCCGGCCTACTGAACGCAAATCGGAGTAAGCTGGGCGTCTGTCTCCAGCCGGATTGCGCTGCGCCAGAGCGGCGTCTTGAAGACGTGGCAGACCCGACTACCAAGGTCGCCTTCTCGTACCTCGCTGATCAGTCCTGCCCAATCGAGGGGCCTCAGGACGCAAGACGAAAACGCGGCCATCTCTCGCCAACCTGCTGTGTGCCAATCTTGGGGCTCGCCATAGAAGGTCTCGAATAGAGCGGCTTCGGTGGTGCCTTGGTTAGCCTCCACGTTGATCACGTTCATCCAGACTTCCCAGTTGCCCACAGGCCGGTCGTCGAAGCGCGCGTAGGATGCATGATCGATCTGCAGCACGAAAAACGGGATCACCTCCGCAAACAGGCGGCCGGGTCTGTCTCCCAGCTCGGCCCCACGTTTGGTCAACCGAAATTCCCCCTTGTAGTGACGCCCCAGACGCAGCGAAATCAGAAGGAAATGCAGGAGCTCGAGCGGCGGAAAGTCATATTCGTTGATGACTTTCTGGTAGCGGAACATCTCCTCGGCAGATTTCCCGGGCCACTCGAAATGCTCGACGGCCCAGTGGACGAAGACGCGCTTGAATGCCTTGGTCTTGGTAAGGCCGATGGAGCCATGGTCCCGAACGTATTGAAGCGTCAAGAGCGTGCCCCGCACAAGCGGCGAATGCGCGAGGTCAGGATGGTTATCGGAGAGCTTGCGAAATTCGATCATGGCTGGATGCTGCCACAGAGTGCTGAGCGGCGCCATCTGTTCCGGGAGAAGGGACATGTCACGCGGGATAGGCTTCAGCCATTGACGCGACCAGCCTCACGCGGCAGGTCGGAAGGCAAGAATGGGGAGTGCCATGGAACGATCCGAAGACATCCGCGCCAAGCTGGAGAAACTTGAACAGCTCTTTGCACGCGGCGCCACGCCAGGCGAGCGCGCCGCAGCTGGAGCAGCCTTGGATCGGCTGACCGAGAAACTGAACTCGTCGGCTGACGAGACAGAGACCGAGCTACAATACTCGCTGCCTGACGCCTGGGCGGTGCGCATTTTCGTAGCACTGTGCCGCAAGCACGGCGTGAAGCCCTATCGGTATCCGCGACAGCGCCGCACTACCGTGATGGTCCGAGTCCGACCTGACGCTTTTGACAAAACCGTTGGCGCGGAATTCCGTGCTCTGCACGCAGAGCTGGTTTCGTATTTCCAGGATACCGTCGATCACCTGATCGCTGACGCCATGAAGTCCGACGGTGACGATGAGAACATCGAGACGGCGCTGATCGGAAAATAGAAACGCTTGGCTGGTGAGGCAGCGTGCCCCCGAAATTGTCATGCTGCCGAAGTGAGTACTCACTTTGAGAGTGCCAAGGATTACAATTCCGGCCCAGTCCTGACCTTCAATTACTTTGCCGGTGCGGCTTCCCCAAACCAGTCAGGCTCACTTCGCGATCATGGGGGCTAAGGGCTCGTAGGTGGTTGAAATTATGAGAAACTCTCGTAAGAATGGAAAGGGTGGTGTGAAAACGCCTTCAGGACTGCCACAAAGGCCATCGTATCGTAGCCCACCAGGCTCCGAAAATGCAGCCACCAATATTTAGCTCGGAAATTATTGTGCAAATTGACTTTAGAAAAATTAGGACGATTGACGGTAAAGCTTCTGCCGGATTCGAAGAACTCGTGTGCCAACTCGCAGGCTTAGAGCCGCGACCGACAGGTGCCCGGTTTCATCGCAAGGGCCCAGGAAAAGACGGTGGCCTTGAATGTTTTGTACGTTTCGCCAATGGCACTGAACATGGCTGGCAAGCAAAATATTCTTGGGCGTTTGATAAAAACTTGGAACGCAGCCTAAGTGCGTCCATCCAAAGCGCTCTGCAGAAGCATCCGAATCTAACGAAGGTCTTCGTTTGCATCCCTTTTGATCGGTCTGACCCACTCTCAAAAAAGCAAACACAACTGGAAGCGTTCGAAGACTGGCGCACGAAAGAAATTACTGCTGCTGGCTCTCAGGGTCGCCAACTCGAAATAGATATTTGGGACGCTTCCGCACTAAAATCCAGGCTGACGAATCCAAACGGGCATCATGCAGGGCGCATCCTGTATTGGTTTGACACCCAGTTCCTCTCTTCCAATTGGTTTCAGCGCCAGTTCGAGCGGAGTAAAGCCGCTTTGGGCCAGCGGTACACAGCCGAAACCAGTGTGGAGCTCCCCATTCGCCGCGCCCTCCTCGGAGCCGCGCAAAACCCCGAGCTTTTGAATTCACTCCGCGATCATCGCGGAAAGCTGCGAGAAGCCACTAACGAGTTCCTTGCGGAGTTTGAGCTTTCAAGCGATGCCATCGTTAGGATGACTTCACTTGGTGCGCTTTTCGACGACGTCGATCGACTTCCTCACGATGCTTGGCCGGTCGCCCACTGGCGCGACGTGCTGTCCCAAGGGCTGGAAATAGTAGAGCAAAAATATCACGACGAGATCCGTCGTGTATACGCCAAAAGCAGTGATGAGGCGGATAAGAAACAAGACCGATCTCATCATGTACGCCGTACACTGGAAAAACTGGAACGAGTCCTCATGACTCTGCGAGCCAGTGAGTGGGATATGGCAGTCACCCCCCATTTACTGATCACCGGAGAAGCGGGTACTGGCAAATCCCACCTGATCGCTGATGCCTGTAGCCATCAACTGGCAAAAGACCGCCCGGCAGTCCTTCTGCTCGGCGGCCAGCTAACCGATGCCGATATCTGGTCTCAGATTTCGAGCCAACTCGGTTTGCCCATGTCCTACACCAGAGATCAGTTCCTTGGCGCTCTCGACGCTGCCGGCGAGGCGACCGGCGTTCGAACCCTGCTATGCATCGACGCGATCAACGAACGCAAAGGACGCGAGATTTGGCCCGACCGTATGGCTGCTTTCTTAAAGGACGCCGAAGCATACTCTAACGTGGTCGTTGTTCTGTCCTGTCGCTCAACTTATCTGAAGCAGATCGTGCCGCCAAGCTTGGACAAAACCAAGTTGCCGCGCCTCGATCACTCCGGTTTTTCGATGCGCGACGCACGCAAATTTCTTACTTTGCGCAATATCCTGCTGCCAGATCAGCCTTTTGTACCAAGCGAGCTCCGCAATCCTCTGTTCTTGAAAGTCTGCTGCGATGCACTGGATCGCCAAGGCGCGCGGCGCTTCCCCAAAGGGCTGCAGGGCGTAACAGAAGTTTTCGAATTGTATCGAGCCTCACTCTGCGATGCCGTGGAAGCCCGTTTGAAGCTTGCTCCTCGCCGAAAATACCCGGCCAAAGCGATTGAAATCCTCGCGGGCGAAATTGCCAAGACTTCTGATCCTAACATTGATTATGATCGTGCCGCTGAACTTCTTGCTCAATTCTGCGGAACCAGTCCAAACCTCGACAGTGATTTGCTCGAAGCTCTCAGCGACGAAGGGCTACTTGCAATCGAACCCATCCGCGAAAACGGTGAAGATAAGGAATATGTCCGCTTCAGCTTTGAGCGGTTCGGCGATCATGTGGCTGCGCGAGCCATCCTTGACGCGACGCTGTCTGACGGATCTCTCCCATCATCGATCGCACCCGATGCACCTCTGTCAATCGCTTGCTCACAGTGGAGTACGCCGGAAGGGGTGATTGATGCCCTTGCCATCCAGTTGCCCGAAAGGACTGGCATAGAGCTACCGGACGCGTTCGAAGAAACAAAAGACCGTCTCTATTATTGCATTTCCGCAGAAAACATAGCCCTGCGTCAACGCGAGAGCGTTACAGCGCGCAGCCTCGAATTGCTGGAGAAGTGGGCCGATCCTGACGAAATCTGGAACGGTCGAGTCCACCTCGCTCTCGGAAGCGAAGGTCCGTTCGGACTGCATACATTTCACGAAGAACTTGCGGCTCGATCAATGCCGGAGCGGGATGCTGATTGGTCGATCTATGTAGGGCACGCTGCCGACAATGGCCGGGAGGGTGACCAAGAACTCGACACTCCTCTGCACGATCTAATGGATTGGGCAATGGATGCGAGACTTGGGACCCTCGATGATGAGGCCGCAGAGAACGCCGCTGTCATCCTGACGTGGTGCCTATCTACAACTTTTCGGCGAGCGAGGGATCGCTCGACCAAAGCCTTGGTTTCCTTACTGGTCGCCGCGCCCAATTGTGGGCCAGAATTGGTCCGTCGCTTCGAAACAATCAATGATCCCTATATTGGCGAAAGGCTTGCCGCAGCCATATACGGCGCGGCTATGCAATCCGCTTGGGGCGTTGCCGCGCTCGCTGGTGTCGCTCAAACGATCGCAGACCGATACTTCGTTCAGAACAATCCGCCAGTAGATCTTCTGTGGCGCGATCATCTCGTCGGGCTTCTCGACTATGCCAGAGATCGCGGTTGTACCTTCAACGTTCCCACTGGCACACGCCTCCAGCCTCCGTTCAATAGTCCTTGGCCACTTGAATACGCGCCGGACATGGAACGCGACAATGATCCGAGCAACTCTGCAACCTCTTGGGATATTGTCGACTCAACTGGAGATCATGGCGATTTTGCAAGATATGTCATTAAGTACGCCGTACAAGATTGGGCAGCCGGCGGTCGGCAATCTGCCCTTCCAAGGGCAGCGGAACTGTATCAAACATGGCGAACTGACTTCGATGCATCCTCCACCGCAGATGAACGAGCTCTTGTTGATGATCTTATTGCACTGCGGTCTTCTTCGAACGACTGGCCGTATCCAGGTACCGAGCAAGGGAAACGCCATCAAACGCTGGAGAAAGAACTTTGTAAGCTTCTCGGCGATCAGCGGTATGAAGCCTATCGGGTCCACGCTGGGCATTGGGCAACTGGACGCTCTGATACTTGGGGCGCAGACCGTGCGGCACATTTCAACCAAGGCTGGGCGCAGCGCTGGATCTGCCGTCGAGCGCACACCTTAGGCTGGGCCTCTGATTTGCATCAGAGTTTCGACCGCAGCTGTGCAAGCGATAGAAACAATCATACGAAGGAACGGATCGGCAAGAAATATCAATGGATCGCTTTGAGGGAGTTGATGGCGCGCATCTCTGATCATTGTGGCGCCGTAGAGCACGACAGATCACAACTCCTTCGTGACACTGTTCACAGGCTTCGCGACATGGATCCAAGCCATCTCATGACGAAAAGCCACGACTGGGGCTGGGCAGAGTTCAATGAGCCCACCTTTTGGATGCCTAAGGTGCCCCTTCTGTCGCCATGCTCTGCCGAAGAGGCGTGGGAATGGTTCGAGAATGAGCGAGATTTTCTGGACGGCGAGGAACTGCTCGATCTAAGACCCGATGTGACGGGCCAAAAGTGGTTGCCACTTCAAAACTTTCAGAGCTTCAGTGGTGCAGGCGCCTCGGCGCAATCTGCTCACATCAGTCTGAAGACTTGGCGACGATTGACATGTCTTGTCGTCCGAGACGGCGACCAGTCAGAAGCACTGAAACATCTCAAGGGTCAGATGCTAACCGGTAGTCATGACCTCGGGTTCGGCAATGATACATGGTCAGAAGATTTTCTGGGTGAGTACGGATGGCGTGCGGAGACTGATGACGAATGGACCTACGAGTGGGCTCGGAAATGGACCGAAAAACCGTCTCCCAAAATGGTTATGCCCTCAGTTAAAGGGCGAGGCCTGACATTTGGTCTCCGGCAAGAAGCGAGTGGATATAACTTCAGCTTGACGCAGAATTTAAGCGTAATCCTACCCTGTCCTTGGTTGATGCAAGACTTGAATGTGTCTCTTAGAGACGGACGCGATCTGATATATACTGATCCACATGGCACCGAGGTTTACAAAGACCCCTCGGTGTCGATGCCGGGGCGAAGTGCTGGTCTTATAGACCAGGAAGCCTTCCTAAAATATACGTCTCGGGCAGGCCTAATACCAATCTGGGTAGTAGGTGGCGGCAAAGAGTTATTCTCCGAAAGACAAGAAGAATTTGGCCAGCGGTGGTTCACCAGTATTTGGACTCTGGAGGCCGGTGTTTTTCAGCGGTACTGTCTCGTTACCGACGAGACACGCCGGCGTCATGGAGAGGGCTCTGACGAAGAACGCTGATGTTCAGCCTGATTCTGAACAACCGTTTTTTGCCTCCACATGATTTTTTCAACTGCGGCGGACTTCCAGAGTCCACCCTGACCACCGGCTCCGTCGCGACCGGCCCTATTCGGACTTTGGACTGACCTTCAAGATGGCGTGGCGCGTTGCATCGAATCTGCCATTTTCCGCATTCGGCAATTTGATTGAGGAAAGACATCACACTTTGCCGACCGAAGATGTGCATATAGAATAATCACGTGGCGGAAGAACTGGTGGGAAGTTTCCGAACAGTATTTCTACGAGGAGCGGTATGAACAGGATATTTTCAAACGGTCCAAACGGGGATTTTGTCATCAACCCCTTTTCGCACCTGATTGCGGATTCATCGCGGCTCCATCTGGCAGCACCCTATTTTACGCAGCCCAACCAGCTTTTGGAGGCAGCACGAGAGGGCAAGACCGTACAGTTGCTCATCGGTCTGAACGACGCGACCAGCCCTCGGGCACTGCGCAAGCTACATGAGGTGCCGGGTATCGCGATCCGATACCTCACCAGCCGGTTCCATGCAAAAATTTACATTTTCGACGAAGCTGCCCTGCTGGGCTCGTCAAACCTGACCGATGGCGGCCTGCGCGCCAACCGTGAAGCGGTTATCCGGCTTTACCGTGACGATGATGCCGACGCCTTCGACGAAATCCGCGCACTCTTTGTCGAGCTTTGGGATGCCGGAAAGGTCCTGACGCGGGAAAAGCTCGATACCTTCGAGAAAACCTACAATGAACTAGAACGCCGCACGCCCGATCCAGAAAAGGAGATCGAGGCCGCGCTGGGACAGGCGCAGCCACACAACATCAATGTCAAAAGCCGCGAGAAATCCAGAGAACGCGTGTTTCTGGAAACCCTAAGGCAGGAGGTCTACGAACAGTACCGCCCTGCGTTCAGCGAGGTGACGGCTATCCTCGACGAACATGGATTTCGCCGCCCTGATCTCGCCAGTGTCGGTATAGAAAACGAGACCAACCGCTTCCTGAACTACGTTAGACTGACCCATGTGATCGGCGATGAAGCATGGCAGACTGCCCCGCTGCGTAGCGCCGAAGACCGCCGCAAGGAGATCTTACACTACGCGCAGGAATGGGTTGATGCTGCCAATAACAAGGTGCCGGAGGACTACGCTGCCTGGCTTGAGACGGTGAAACGAACATTCGGCACACGCGAGGCCATCGAAGCTGCGAGCAAGGAAGAAATCACCGACGGCCTGATGTCACTGCACGCCTTCACCGAACAGCTGCGTTTCGTCAAAGGAGGCCTGAAAAACCTTCCCGCTGAATTCTGGAACGCGAACAACGACGATGTCGACCGAGTCAAATCCACGTTAACCTACCTGCTGCACGGCCCCGGCGATTTCATCCAACGCTTCCACGATGTACTCTATGATCGCTCGATCAAGCTGAAGCGCTTTGCTTATTTCTGCGCCCTCGAACTCTATGGCACTGTTAAACCCGACGAATGCCCGCCGATGAACGGGCGCATGGCCAAAGCGTTGCGGTTCTTCGGCTTCGATGTGAAAGGAGCCTGAATGGCAAAGCGTAGTACAATAATCGGCGACATCACACGGCGCACCACCATCTATAGGGTGTTCCCGCGCAATCGCTTCTTTGAACTCTTTGAAGAGAAGAAGAACGCCTTGGTCTGGCCGACCATGTGGGAAGACCCGTTCGAGAATTTCATCCTGAGATCGCCTGTCCGCAACGCCGATGGCGAGACCGGAGAATTCGCCTTCCACGAGGATGTCTACGGCCAGTGCTGGACGCTCAAGAAGAGATCGGATGCGATGTGGCGCATCTACTCGCCGAAAACGGATGCCGTCCGAGTCAGAACGACGGTTGGCAGACTGATCGACAGCCTCTGCGCTGCCAACAAGAATGTGGCCAACGGTAGCTGTTTCATCGGAAAGGTCGACTATCCGCCTGATTTCAAGCTCAAGAAATTCGCGCGTACGGTCTTCAAAGACGGTCTTACTGCCGAAGCCGTTGCCAGGTCCCTGCTTCAAAAACGGGATGCCTTCGAACACGAGGCCGAAGTCCGGCTGATCTATTTCGAAGGACAAAACAATAAGCACGACGGCGGCGTTTACAAATACGCACTCGACCCGCATGCCGCGTTTGACCAGTTCATGATCGACCCGCGTATGTCTTGCAAGAAATTCAGCAAGTTCAAGGACGAGATCGTCGCGCGAACCAGCGTCGACGAAGCACGCATCAAGCGCTCACTGCTCTACAAACCACCCGAAGGCTTCGTCGTCGAAATACCGTGACGGAGAGAACGAACTTGGGTGGCGGATAGGGGCAGGTCAATAGCCCATCCCTCGTGGTGCTGGCCCAGCACCATAGTAGTGTCCAGTCTGAACGTTTATCAACGTGCTGTTTGACCGTTCGCTTCCGCTTGGATCCTAACTTCCAGCTCGTGGGCTTCTGATACACCCAAGCTGACAAGGCGCCCCAGGATGGCATCGATGCGACTGCGTGATGGGTGAGAATGGCTATATAGAGACGGATCATCGACCGCCGCCCTATTCAACCAGTCCGCGACCTTGCGACCGATACCAAGCTCATGCCACATCGAGCGGTCGCCGTTCCCTACTTCGAGCCAAGTTTCGACCGCGTTCAACAGGAAATCGAGATGTCGTGCAGTCGGAGCAACGTTTAGGGTCAGGACGCATTGATTTGGTTGGGCGAGCATGATTCACCGTTCGAAAACGAGCGGTGAACATGTCTGATCTTTTCTGGTTGAGCGATGCGCAGATGGCGCGTCTGGAGCCTTACTTCCCTAAGTCGCACGGCAAGCCCAGGGTTGATGACCGGCGTGTCCTGAGCGGGATTATCTTCATCAATCGCAATGGTTTGCGGTGGCGAGATGCGCCAATGGAATACGGCCCGCACAAGACGCTCTACAACCGCTGGAAGCGTTGGAGCGACAGGGGTGTCTTCGCCCGGATCATGGCGGGGTTGGCGGCCGAGCACGGTGAGGAGACGACCGTG
>NZ_FMZI01000032.1 GCF_900101505.1 Antarctobacter albus | reverse complement strand
TATGACCGCTGCCCACGAACCTTCTTCTCAGCAATCGCACTTGCTGCGACCGTAATCTTCTGGCTTTGAGAGAGAACGAGTCCTGACCCTAGGCGCGCTGATCCGCCTGCCCCTTCTGTCCAACGCGCCGCCCTTGATCCAGCCGCACGAACCCCACGCTGACGCGACGTGCGATGCGGTCGGCGAGTTCGCGGAACCGGCTCTGCCGCTCCTTGAATGCGGGCCGTTCGGCGACAGGCAGGGCCGCTCCGGTTTTCTGTAACAACTTGGCAGCCTCTGCCAGGCTCAGTTGCGCATCCTGGAAGGTTTCCCGGATCTCCACTTCGGCGGTCTCGCGGGCATCGCCGCGCATGCGCTTCCATCCAGCCCGCAGCCGGACGAGGAAGCCCATCACGCGCTCAGGGGCTTTCGCGGCCGCGACTTTTACCCGCACGACGGTTTCCTTTGCGTCCGGCAGATCAGTGGGGCGGAGCATGTCCTCCATCGGAGCATCAAGGTCGATGGCGCCTTCTGCGACGGCATCGGCCACGGCGACGATGGCATTGACTTCGACCTCGCGGATCGCCACTGCTTCTTCCCGCGCGCTGACGTCCTTTGCCTGTTCTGTCAGTTGCGCCGCCCGGTCATCAAGCTCGGCACTGCGCGCGTTGACTGCCTTGCCCTTCGCCTCAGTCGCGGCCGTCTGCTCGGCAAGGCTCAATCCGCGCGCCTCAAGCGCTCGTTCGCCAGCCTCCACGGCCTGAGACCGCGCCGTCAGCTCTGCATCCTTGGCCGCAGCCACGGCTTCACGCTCATCCAGCTCCGCCTTGCGTTGCTCGATCTTCTTCTCCTGATCCAGGCGCCACTGTCGGGTGCGGACATGGCGGCGCTTTTCCGGCACCTCTTCTCCGTTTTCGCGGGCCTGACGGCGTGCAGCCGCATCCCGCGCCCCGCGGACCAGACCGATCTGGCTGAACCATTCGCCCACGTCGTCCTGCGCCTTCTCGTAATCCTTGATGAACGCGTATTTCGAGGGTTGCAGGGCCGGGCATTCGACCCCGTATTTCTTGACCGTCACGCGGGGCACGATCACCGCGTGGATGTGGAAGGCATCCTCATCGCTGTCCGACCGGGCGTGCACCAGATCGTTGCCGAAGGTCTTGAGGAGCCATTCCTTCGCGTGCGCCTCGAACTGCCTTTGCCGCTTGTCATCGAACTCGATGTTGGAATACTCGGTTTCAGCAAACCAATCCCTGTTCGCCGTCAGGATGACCTCACGCATCGGTCCATGCCGCGTCTTCCGCCAAGGATCCTTCGGCCCCTCGGCCATGCGCCGCCTGACGGCCTCCCGATCTTTTCGCCTTTCATGGTACTCAAGCTCGGCCGCGAAGGTGGTCATCTTCATTTCGTTGATCTCGTCCCTGATCTTGTCGGCCCAGTCCTTGGGGCCGATGATCGGGTCGGGCAGCTCGATACTTTTGAAGTGGATGTGTCCGAGGTCGCCGCCCTCTCGCTTGCGGTGGACCTCGTAGCCGGCGATGTCCGCGGGGAACATGCCTTCGAACCGCAGGACGACCGGGTGCTTCTTTCTCGCCATGATGACCTCCTCGGCGGAGGAGCCATACGGGGGCAAACGCTAACGGAGGGTTCAGCGTCTTGGGGCGCTTCGTGCTGAGGTCGGATTCAGGGGTGGAAAAGGAATTTACTCACTAAGCAGGACGAACTCCGGTGCCTGCGGCACCTGCATTCGTCCTGCCGCTCGCCCAGGGCTCTGCCCCGGGACCCCGCGCCTTCCGCGGGAGGCTTCCGCCGGATCAGGGTCATCGTTCCGCACTCCCCCTGAACCCCCTGCTCCCGGAGGGAAGAGACTTCGCTCTCCTCCCCCGAACCCCCTCCATCGAGTGCTCCCCGCACGGGCCAGAGGGAGGCATTCGCCATGCCCCCCTCTGGACACCCCCAAGGCGCCTCCCGGCGGGGTGGCATAGATGACATCGACCGCGACACGGACTAACTTGGCAAGGGTGGCACCCTTGCCTCGCAATCCCCGTCACGAAGCTCTTGACTGATCAGATTTGGGTTCCGTTCAAGCCGCGTCTTGCGAGTCTCGGGAAGCCTCCGCTTCGCTCAGAATTCCGTCCACACTTCGAGCGACAGCTTCGGCAAGCTTGCACGGAACAGCATTCCCGATTTGTCGGTAGACCGACGACTTCTTGCCATGAAAGTTGTATTCGTCGGGGAAGGTCTGGATGCGTGCACACTCTTTGATGGTCAGGCGGCGAAGTCGCTTTGGTGCCTCCCCAGGCTTCGCCTTGCAGCCTTTCAGCAATTTTGCGTGATATGCTTCTATCAGACTCGGCTTCCCTTGCAGAATCTCCGCCTCGTCAACGATGGGCGTCTTGTTCCCACCCATCGAGGCAGGCAGCGTGGACGAGAATCCTTCGCTGCGAATTGGCCGTCCCGCGCCGTTGAACAACATGCCCGCGTAAGGAGACTTGCGAAGGATCGGTGACTTCGCGAACGCGACCTTGGCCGTGCACGTCACCGGATTGCTGGCTGAGCCTGCCGCGCCGAGGCTCCGAACGATCTCAGCTACAGTCGGCGGGGCTGCCCGTTGGCTGTCGAGGCGCTGCTGCACGTCTGTCATCAGAGCGTCACCGCCAGCATCATATAGGTCACGACGTACACCGATGAGGAACATGCGTTCCCTATTTTGCGGAACGCCAAAATCTGTCGCGGTCAACACAACGAGCGCTACGCTATACCGTGGGTTAGTTCGGTCGAAGATCTTCTTCCGGACAGCCGCCCAACGGTCTGAGATGGCCAACGCCTTCACGTTCTCACACACAAATGACCGGGGTTTCAGTTCGTCAACTGTGTCGAAGAAGGCATGGATCAGATCACTCCGTTCGTCGTCAGGATCCATCTTGCCGGCTACTGAAAAACCTTGGCATGGTGGGCCACCGTACACGATGTCAATGTCCTCCGGCACGCGCGAAAGATCAATGTCTCTTACGGAAGTTGGCGTGATCGCGTTACCCCGGTGGCCCACCAAGTGTAAGTTTTTATTGAAGGACTCGCATGCGTCGGCATCAATCTCGCAGGCGACCAGAGACTCGAAGCCTGCCCGGGCGAAGCCGATGTCCATCCCGCCGGCTCCGCTAAACAGCGAGACGGCAAGCCGCTTCTGAGTGTGCTCGTCTCCCATACATGCCTCCAAAGCCCGATTGTTTTGCTCTCATTTGTGCCTAAGGCAGTCTCGAAAGCAAGATGTTGATCTTTCCCGCGAGTGACTTTCTGCTTAAACGTGCAGGAAAATCTTTACGGAATCATTATGTCGAACGCGCTCGATACTGCCATACGCACCCTTTTGCTACCCGTTAAGCCCGGAACCGGCGACGAGTACGGCCTTCGAGCGGCAGAGATTATGAATGACCTCGGTGTTCAAGAGGACATGGTTGATTGGGTCGACCTTGAGGCGTCGAACTGGGAGCGAACATCTCAGCCAAGCGACGCATTTCGGTCGTTCATCGAACGCCTACTTTTTTCTCCCGGGCTTGCTCCTTCAACGTTCATCATAGAGCCGGCCGCCCTTGGGGATCCGGCGACCTCAGAGCGCATCTTGCAGTCGTTCGCCAGTTCTTACTTCGATCTCCATGCAAGGGTCGTTGATGAAGAGAAGGTGTCACATCAAGACGCCAAGCGAGTGCTTTCGCACACCCACACCATGCTGCTGCTCGCTTCCGGCGCTCGAATGACAGCTTCAAGAATCTACTCCATCCTATTGGCGGATGGTATCCAGCTTGGAAAAAGCTGGTCGACGCCGCGGTTCATCTTGGATGCATGTAAGTTGAAGCAAGAAGCACCTGCGGCAATGATCCAATCAATATTCGATAGTGATGCTGAGGCCGAGCCAGAATTGTTGGGTGATCTCGATATAGAAGGGTGCGTATCCTTTGTAGGAGCCACTGGCGAAAGTTTTGGGTACACGGGAGATCTAACAGGCCAGCTTGGAAATTTAATCATAGAAGAGCCTCATGCGCCATATCTGACGATGCTGCACTTTCAGATCAGCCTTTTAGCACTCTTCAATCATCGCCTGACAAATGGGTACGAGTTCAGCCCACGCGGAGAAGGTGTGCTTTGGCTTCGAGATAGATATAACGAAGCTGGCTTGAATGTCGGCTTAAGTCCATTCCTAAATAATGCAAAAAGTGTTGACACGCTTAATGCAGGCTGGGCATCGGCGAAAAAGAAAAAAGAGCGCAACAGTGCGCGGTCCCTTACCGACATCTTGTCCGGACTTGATCGAATGAGCGATCCGTCAAGATCTGCGCTCGGTCAGTACCTTCGAGCTGTGCTGCATCGTATTGTGCGTACGTCTCGCGAGGCCGGGGGTGCCTTGGCGCACCAAATCCCCGCGTTCGACTCGGCCTCATCGGAGGCACTGCTGCGTGGAGTTTCACTTGGGAACACCGGCACTCGAGGTGTAGTAGAACAACGACTTACAGACTCCATTGCCATCCTGGAAGCCGGCGACCTCAAAAACTGGCGCCTGCGCGGGTTTGGGGACAGCGTCTTCACGACAAATACATCCCAGAAGAAGCTTGGCGATGCGGAGCTAAAGCACGCAGAAGAAATGTGGATCACTGCGATTGAAGCTCATGGAGGGCGACTGACTGAGCGATACGTGCAAGACCACTTATTCACGATGAATAACGTTATCCCGCTTAGGGTTGAGGAGTTGGAAGATCGAGGGCCTTTGGCCGATTGGACTCTTGATCTGCAATTCTTTGCGCATGATTTTGAGTTGGGGATGACAAATGCAACAAATATCGCGGGTCTTCCGGTCACAATACGTTATAGAAAATATTCTGAACTCGTTGCACTTGCCTCGGATGATTTAGCTGAAGTTCTCGATCAGAGATTTTCTGTGCATCTCAATCAGTTCATCGTGCACCCTTCGACCCGTGAAAAGGTTCTGGAACTGATCACCCCATAGGCGAAAAATCACACCCGATCTATTTTCATCTTTCTCGCTCAAGTAATTTAGGCTCAGGACTCGTTCTCCCTCAAAGCCAGAAGATGACGGTCGCGGCGAGAGCTATCGCCGAGAAGAAGGTCTGCGGGCATCGGTCGTAGCGTGTCGCAACGCGCCGCCAGTCCTTGAGCCTGCCGAACATGATCTCGATGCGATTACGGCGTTTGTATCGCCGTTTGTCATACTTTACCGGCGTCTTCCGTTTCTTCCGGCCCGGGATGCAGGGGCGTATCTTCTTGTCCTGCAAAGCTTCTCTGAACCAGTCGGCATCGTAGCCACGGTCTCCGAGAAGCCATTTCACGTTGGGCAGCCCGCTGACGAGCGCACGCGCCCCG
>NZ_FMZI01000029.1 GCF_900101505.1 Antarctobacter albus | reverse complement strand
TGCGACTTCGGAAAGTAAGGCTCCAGACGCGCCATCTGTGCGTCGCTCAACCAGAAAAGATCAGACATGATCACCGCTCGTTTTCGAACCGTGAAACATGCCAGTCAGACCAAATCAATGGGTCCTGACCCTAGCGGCCCCCGCGCAACAACCCGGTGCCATGGTCTGCTTCGAAGCCACCGATTGGCAGGAGTGGAGGCTATGCTGCGCAAGTTCATCCATGTCTGGTTGGGGTAAGCTGCAATGCGGCTACGCCGCGTCCTGCGAATAACGCCATTGCGACGACACCGGCGGCAACCAGCGCCAAGATGAAAGGGGCAACTGGCTGGCTCCTGACAAACTAAGATCTGATGCACGCGGAACCGCTGCCACTTACTGCGCTTGCCTTCGTTCAAATGATCACGCGATGCGCAACGAAGGTCGACTTGGCCTGCTGCCCAGAACAACACCACCAGGCGTCGCCACAACCAGACATGCAAACGGCCCCGGGTACGCCCCGAGGCCGTTTCCTATCTACTCAGCCAAAATGACCTTGTGAGACGGTTAGGTCATGTCGCGTGGCACGCCACACAGGTGTAAAGGAAAGGACTTCTTGTCCATTCTGACGTATGCCGCCATTGATTTTATTGGATAATTTATTGAGCCGCGCGAGAAATTTGGCCACTATGGAAGCATATGCTGACCACTCCTCAAAAGCATAACTTGGCCACCGCCCTTTTCCTCACGGCTTCCGCAATGAAGACATGAAAAAAGCCGCCCTTTCGGGCGGCTTCGACGATCTCACATGATCAAGGGGCCGGGAAGCCCCATTGTGTTAGTTGAATAGATCCGACTTCAGATCCCGGATCCGATAGAAGTCCTCGCCGACTTCAGCTTCCGACACCGCAGGCCGAACTCCCCACCGCTTCAGACGGCTGACTACCTCCGAGAGCTGTAGGCCATGCAACTCGGCAATCCGCACCGGATGGATGAAGCGCGCCTTGAAGTCGGCGACGACTGCAGGGTCGAACCGCGGGATCCGATGACCCTCTTCCGGGCCAACGATCCAGTTGACGGGAAGGCTCACCTCTTCCGGGGACCGGTCCGCCAGACACCAGCCGATGGTCTTCGAGATCTTCAACGAAGAGAACGCTCCCATTGGGGAAAAACCCTCCGAACAGGCCGTCCGGTGCTGCTTGATCTCCACCGGATCCACGCGAAGCGCTGTCACCCCGTCTTGACCAGCCAGGCGAAAGAGGCGCTCGAGGAAACCGCCGAGGATCATGTGCACCACGGTAATGGCCGGCACCTTGGCCTTCTCTGCGGCTTTCGAGACCGGCACCAGCCCGTCGGTCTCGGCGCCCAGTTCGACTGCTTTTGCGTGCAGCTTGCCGACCAGCATGGCAAGCTCCTCGCGTTCTACGGCTTTCTGAGTCCGACCCTTCGTGCCCGGCCTCCCGTAGAAGATGGGGGTGAGAAGCCGATCAACAAAAAGCTGATCGACGATCGGTCTTGTGAAATCCATGTTTTTCCACAGCGAGGAGACAGTGACCGTCCGTTTCGTCCGGCCTGCTATATCGCGGCCCTGTTCCACCGGGATCGGGTAATGGGCAGGTGCCTTATCCGGTATCACCCCTGCAGCAACCAGCACGTCGCTGAGAGTTCGAGAGTCGAGGTCCTGCTCCTTGGCCAGGGACGCCACCGTATGCAAGCGGCGCTTGCGCAGTTCAACACCCAGCACCTTGGCCCCGGCAGGCATGGCGACGTTCTCGGTGATAACTTCGCGGAGGATGCGCGCGATGTCGCCAGGCTCCTTGAGTGACTTGGAGTATGCGAGAGCCCTGTAGAAGCACCCGAAGATCTTGCGCGCTCCGGGCGTGCCTGATGCATCGTCGAATTTCCGGATCTGAGCCTCCAGTGCCTCCCGGATGCCTGCCTCGCCGAGCGAGGTGAACTCGAAGCCAACGCGACCCGCATGATCCCAGTCATCCGACGTCAGTTCCGGCAATTTCTGATCGGGCCCATGTTCGAGCAGAACGCCGAGGAGTTCCGTCGCCCGGACCGCCTGTTCAAGAGACTGCGCATCCAACCATTCGGGACCAGCTTTCCCTTCGAGACGGTGGATGACGTATTGTTGGTGAGGCGAAACTGAGCGTGGGACCGCGTTCTCGATTAGGGCCTGAAGTTCTCCGTCACGCTCAGGTACACGGTGATCGAGTTCGTGAAATACGTCATCCCACTTGGCCTGTGCTTGACGTAGTAGCGGAATTCCATGGTGAGAGCATGTTCGCACAACCGACAGACGCCACTCCCAACGACCACGGCGCCTGCCCGTTTGATCATCCTCAGCCAAACAAGCCGGACAGAAAATAGTGTGTGGATTGGACAAAAACTCTGCGGAAACCAGCTCACCGCGAATATCATAAATCCGACTGCCCTTGTGGATCGGCACGTTTCGGGACAGTTCGCATAGCGAAGCGCCTGAAATTTCGGCCAAGCGTGCGAGAGCGCCAGGCTTGGATGACACGATTGCCTGCGGGCAGATCTGCACATCCTTTAGAAACGGAACCACGCGCTTGTCGGCATGATGGCGGGCCAAGCGCGCGGCATATGACAAGGGCGTTTCGATAGGGTCGAACGGCAGGAATGGCAACAGCATGATCACCGGCCCTTCTTCTCTCGGGGCGGAAGGGGTTTCTCAGAAAGGTCGATCTTCGACCAATCGTTCGATAAGAAAACGTTCTTGCCGACTTCCGCGTCTTCCTGGACCGCCCAATCCTCTGCAAAATGAGCCTTTTCGAGGCGAGACGCACCCGCCACAGCTGCGAGTTCCAGAGCTCTCAGTGTATTCTTGATAAACCAGCCAAACCGCCGACGGCTGGCGTGTACCAGACGTTCGATGAGGTCCGTCTCCTTCGGAGCAGCGATCCCGGCTTCCGCACACAAGGTATGAAGGATCCCCTTCAGGAGACGCTCGTCGCACACCGGTGAAATGTCGTCGAAAGCCAGCTTCTGGTATCGACGATTGATTTGGTCATCATAGGCTGCAAGATGCCGCAGTTCGCCGATGCCAACGAGAATTACGCTGACGGCACCCTCTCCCTGCATGAGATTTTTCAGGCGCTTTTGCATGTTACGAATCTCGACAGCGCTGGCAGTCCCGAGAAGGTCGTGACCTTCATCAATGCACACAAAAACCGTGTTCAGGACCGCCAGGCGGTGCTTTACCAGCCTCCAGATTTCTTGCTCATTGGGGTTACCTGAAACATCCGTGTATCCGGTTTTGGCAAGGATCTCGATGCCGAGGGCCTTTGTTGTGGCCGGGCTTGGAGCAGCCTCGAACATGATCCAAGGCATGTGGCCCTTGCCTTTGGACTGGAGAAGCGGGTGTGTTTTGAGACCATGTTTGACGAGAGAGGTTTTGCCTCCACCGGCGGCCTCCATTACGAAAAGCCCTTGCGCGTCACCTGTGCCGCGATCCTTACGTGGTGACGCAACAGGGTTACCCGCACTGTCACGCGCGAGAAGACGGTCGAGGCGCAGCAGGAACTGGTCGTCCCGTTCAGTCGGAATGTATTTGTCGGCCGCGCGATCCACGGCGGCCAAGCGGGCTTCGACGGACATCTGTGTCATATTTTATTTGTCCCTGAGCGGAAGGATGAAGTCGTCCTCCTCGCCGTCGTCTTCATCGCCGGCGGGCTGACGATCAGGAAATTGGATTGGCTCAGGACGGACGGAAGAATTTTTTTCAGCGGCCATTTCAGGCACGGGCGTCACGTGCTCGATGTCCGCATCACCGGCGGTCGGCAGACTGATGCCGAACTCGCCGTGATCAGATTCTTGCGGTTCGTCATTCGAGCCATCGTCGACACGGAAGCCGATGAAAGCCTCACGCTCGTGGAGGTTGATCGTCTCTGCATCGATCGTATCGAGGACCAGACCGACCTTGGCCATCGCATTGGCGTTCAGCCTCTCGATGAAGTCGAGCGCCTGCTGCACCACATGGCTTTTGAGTTCAGAGGCCTGAGCATGCCTGGCCCGCAGTTCACGATGTGCCATCCGCCATTTCTGGTAGGAGACTCCGCGGAAAAAGCTTTGGACAGCAGGAACTTCCGTCCACTGGTTACCGATTCTGACCCAGATGGCGCCGATATCCTCAGTATAATATCGGATCTCCATTTCCCGATCAGGGCTGTGCATCATGTGCGTCGCGAGCGCCTTGGAATGATAACGCACCCCCGCGACGGTGAGGCCGTCTTTCTGAAGCGTCCGAGAAAGTTCTTCGCCGAAAACCAGCCGACGACGACGTAGGGACGGCGGCGGAGTCACCCCATACTGCCCGGTGAGTCGATTCCAGCAGTCGCGAGGCGTTTCTCCGTGCAGGCCCTCATGAGGCTCGTTGTGATAGACATCGACGATCCAGCGGACCAGCGCGGTGCAGACGTCGTCGACGGACAGCGCCGCTTTTTTCTCGGGATCACTGTCCCCCTTGCGCAGGATGCTCCCGAACGTGCAGCCTGACAGCCGCGGCATCAGTTGCGACGAAATTGTCCTGAAGACACGTTCGACGTAGGGCTTCAGCCACGGCCGTGCACCAGGACAATGGATTAGGGTGATGCCGAGATCGCAGACCCGGCGGCGGAAATCATGCCCGACGAATTGCTTACCGCAGTCCGTTACCAGTGTGCCCATCAGGCCGTGTTCTGCCCATGCGTCATGAGCGTCGACAGCACTTGCCCAAGCCCCCTTGTCGCGCATCGCCATTTCAAGCGCGCGCAATCCGCTTTTTGAAGAAGGGGTTCGCGACAGGATCATGCCCAGCATGCACCGCGTCCGCACGTCGAGGAGGACGGTCATCCACCATCGACCAGACTTTCCATCGAGCCCCAGCTGTGCCTTCTCATCGTCGGTCATCATCTGAAGGAGGCCCGAGTCCTCCATGAGGCTGATAAGATCGATCTTCTGCTCGTCCATCTCGACACGTTGCAACGGGCGCTCGACGTCGATCCCCTCACCCACTGGAGAAAATGCGCGCATAGCCGCGTCCACGCCCTCGCGGGCGAGTTTCACCCGGAACGGCGCAAGGTGATGGATGGCAGCCAGGATGGTCACCCGCGAAGGACATTCCAGCAGATCTGTCCGACCTTCTCCTTTCCGTTTTTCGTTTTCGGCGGTGAACGCGTTCCGAACATCCTTGACGATGTTAGCCGGTGTCTTCTTCAGCTCGGTCAGGTATCCGGGAAGCTTTGAATACATGAAGAAGCGCTGTTCTTCCGAAAGCTTACGCCCGTAGTTCCCTCTTTGCGAGACATTGTCATACAGGGCCGCGAGACCGTCCTTTTCGTAGGCCGACATCCACCGGCGAAGGGTTCGCGGACTCGGCATCTTGAGCGAATTGGTTTCGGCATCATAAGTGTTGAGCATCCTCGTCGCCGCACCGAGGATGCTATCCGAGTTCTTCCGGATCGAGGCATCTGTGCGCTTGAGGTCACCCGCCTGATACTTTTCGAAGGCTGCCAGCACGATCGCTTCGCGTTCCGACGCGCGTTGCTTCTCTTCGTCGCTCAGCAAGGTCAGCATGTCGGGCGACAATTCCGTCAGGTAACTGAACTCGCGATCCGGACGGTGGTCGAAATGCCCGGTTTCGAGCATCTCCGCGATGGTGGCGTTGTCGTATTTTTCTCGTGGCCCCTGGCTGTCTGCGGGCACGAAATAATGGGAATCTCCGTGGGTCGAGATGTAGCGATACTGACGCCCACGGATGAAGATCGTGTCGGCATTCTCGAAGGTGTAGTGGGGCGCGAACGCGCTTTTGACGAAATCAAGCATCGTGATGGCTCCGGGTGACGTAGGTATCGTAGGAGATGCGTTCCTGACGCGTGAGCGTCAGCTCATGGGTGCGGATCAGGCGGACCAGCGCCTGGAAGCCGGCGCCGGCATGGCCGATGATCTCCACGAGATCGCGGATCTGGACGTCGCCGCGAATATCCCGGATCGCCCGGCGTGCCGCAGCGTCCGCATCCGGGACGGGCCGACGCATCTGATGCATCATTTCGGCGTTGTAGATCTCCGAGGACACCAGGTTCTTCTCGGTCACGACCTCGACCTTGTCGGCGAAGCTCGTCGGGACCCTGGATGCGATGTAGACAAGCTCATCGCGGATCTTCGCCTGCCGGAACCGGTACGCGGCCTTCACCATGAGCGCGGTGCGTGAACCGTCGAACTTCGTGACGCGAAAGTCGAAGAAGTGGTCTTTTGTTTCACCGTCCGGTCCGGTGAATTCAAACTTCACCTGGTTTTCGACATGCTTAGTCCCGGGGCGTGCGAGCAAGGCAAGCAGGACCTGGAGCTCCGTGTAGCTCTCGATGTCCATGCCGCCTTCTTCGTCGGTGCCTATGTTCGTCTGCCCCGTGAAATGGTTCCGCCGCCCTTTCGCGACTTTCCTCGCGTTCTGCGGGGGGCGGGGGAGCACGATGTTGCCGTCTGGCATCTCCAACATGCTCGATCTCCTCTCGACTGAGGGGCTTCGCCCCTTGCTTCGTCGCCGAAGGCAAGCTGCCACCTTCGAACTGTCGAGAAGATTGGTCCATCGGATCTTGCCAGAAGAAATTTCTCCAGAAATCCAAAAACGATTTACTATCAGTATTTTAGGCGCGTTCGAGAGGTCACGCAAACGGTCGCAGAGGCGAGAGAGACTGGCCTCATTTTTGATAGCGCCGGCCCCGAGGTCCCTTCGTTGAAACAGCCTTTAACTCTGTATTTCGCATACTGCAAAATTTCCAATTTGACGCGCCGGCGTTTAGCTGTATAACTCTGTAGTGTGATTATAGGGATTTTCTCCATGCGGCTCGCAGAGCTATCGAACATACGTTCTGGCTACACAGCCCGCGGCAAGCTTGAGCCGGTACTGACGGGCGGCCGACCCGCGCTACAACTGCGCGACGTAGTCGTGAAGGGCGAAGCGCTGGCCCCGGATTCTCAAAGGTATGACCTGGGCAAGCTGGCCGATCGATACCTCGTCCAAGGCGGCGAAGTTGTTTTTCGCTCACGCGGCGAGCCGAACATAGCGGTCGCAATCAGGGACCCCTTGCCCGAACCAGCGGCGGTCATCGTCCCGCTGGTAGTCATTCGGCCAGACAGAAAGAAGCTTCTTCCAGAATACCTGGCCTGGGCGATCAACCAGCCCGACGCGCAGCGCAAGCTGGGGGCGGAGGCGCAAGGCACCAGCATTAGAATGATCCCGATGGCAGCCCTTGAGAACCTTGAGATCGCGGTTCCCGATCTGCCGAAGCAAAAACGCATCATCGAACTCGACAACCTCGTCCGGCGTGAGGGGCAACTCCTCCGCCAGCTTGCCGCTCAAAGAGAAGCATTCATGAGCGCAATTCTCGGCGAGGCCGCGAATGCCGCCGACCACAAGGAACCTGCCTGATGTCAGAACAGATCACGCAAAACCAAATCAATCAGACCGCATGGGCGGCGTGCGACACATTCCGCGGTGCCGTCGATGCCGGGCAATACAAAGATTACATCCTCGTGATGTTGTTCCTGAAATACATTTCAGACCTTTGGAACGACCATATCGAGACCTACCGCAAGCAGTTCGGCGACGACGAAGCCCGAATTCGCCGGCGTCTCGAGCGCGAGAGATTCATCCTGCCCGAAGGTGCCAGCTTCTATGATCTTCACGCCCAGCGGAATGAGGCCAACATCGGCGAGATGATCAATATCGCGCTGGAAAAAATCGAGGACGCGAACCGGGCCAAGCTCGAGGGCGTCTTCCGCAACATCGACTTCAACTCCGAGGCCAATCTCGGACGCCCGAAGGATCGCAACCGCCGTCTCAAGAATATGCTCGAGGACTTCGCCAAGCCCGCACTCGACCTTCGGCCTTCGCGAGTGACCGAGGACATCATCGGTGAATGCTACATCTACCTGATCTCGCGCTTCGCATCGGATGCCGGGAAGAAGGCGGGCGAGTTCTACACGCCCACCGCTGTCTCACGCCTGCTGGCCAAGCTCGCAGCGCCGCAGCCCGGCAACACGATCTGCGATCCCGCATGCGGTTCGGGCTCATTGCTGGTCCAAGCCTCCCAAGAGGTTGGTTCGGAGAACTTCGCTCTCTACGGACAGGAGGTGAACGGAGCGACCTGGGCGCTGGCCCGGATGAACATGTTCCTGCATGCGAAGGACGCCGCCCGCATCGAGTGGTGCGACACGCTCAACAGCCCGGCGCTGGTCGAAGGCGATCACCTGATGCGCTTCGACGTGGTGCTCGCCAATCCGCCGTTCTCGCTCGACAAGTGGGGTGCGGAGGATGCCGACAGCGACCAATACAAGCGCTTCTGGCGTGGCGTGCCGCCCAAGTCCAAGGGCGACTACGCCTTCATCACCCACATGATCGAGATCGCCAAGCGCCAGTCAGGCCGTATCGCGGTGATCGTGCCGCATGGCGTGCTGTTCCGGAGCGGGGCCGAGGGGCGCATCCGGCAGCAGCTGATCGAGGAGAACCTGCTCGACGCAGTCGTCGGCCTGCCTGCCAACCTGTTCACCACCACGGGGATCCCGGTCGCCATCCTGATCTTCGACCGCTCGCGCGAGGAAGACGGCGCGAACGCGGACCGGCGCGACGTGCTGTTCATCGACGCGAGCAAGGAGTTCACGCCGGGCAAGACCCAGAACGTGATGGACGAGACGCATGTGGCCAAGGTGCTGGAGACCTACAGTACCCGCGCCGAGGTCGAGCGGTATTCGCACCGGGCCAGCCCGGAGGAGATCGCCGAGAACGGCTACAACCTGAATATCCCCCGCTACGTCGACACCTTCGAACCGGAGGAAGAGATCGACGTCGCCGCCGTGCAGAAGGACATCCTGCGGATCGAGGCCGAGCTGGCCGAGGTTCGGGCGAAGATGGCGGGGTATCTGAAGGAGCTGGGCGTCGATGCTTAAGGCGGCAGAAGAATGCTCGCCCGAGCGAGAGGGCTACAAAGAAACCAAGATCGGCCTCCTCCCGACGGGCTGGGACGTCGTGAGCTTGGAGGAGATCACCGACCCCAGCGCGCCAATTCGCTACGGTGTCGTGCAGATTGGGCCAGACACGCCGGGTGGAGTCCCCATCGTGCCGATCAAGCACATTCGGCGCATCGGAGACGTTGTACTCCATCGTGCGTCGCCAAAGATCGAAGGCCAATACAAGGGCAGCCGCGTCCAAGGCGGCGATGTCCTGCTGTCGGTCAAGGGCACGATCGGCGAAGTTGGCGTCGTACCTGACGGCTTCGAAGGGAACATCGCACGCGAGATCGCGCGGATTCGCCCAAAGCCGTGCTGCGACGCGCAGTTCCTCTCACTACAAATCCAAGCGCCACAGACCCAGAGACGTATAGACAACCTCGTAGTGGGCTCGACGCGCCTCGAGTTTTCGATCCACGCGGTCAGGGACTTCATGGTGGCGCTCCCCCCGCTCCCCGAACAGCGCAAGATCGCCGAGATCCTGCGGACCTGGGACGAGGCGCTCGAAAAGCTCACCGCCCTGCGCGCGCTGAACATTCGCCGCCGCGTCTGGTTCCGAACGCATCTGTTCACCGGCAAGGTCAGGTTGCCGGGGTTCACTGGCGAATGGCGCGAAGTTCGGCTGAGCGAAGTTCTCCACGAGCACGGATCGAAATCGACCGGCGCAGAGGAGGTCTATTCGGTCTCGGTCCACAAGGGGCTGGTGAACCAGGTCGAGCATCTCGGGCGGTCGTTCTCGGCCGCGAACACCGACCACTACAACCGTGTCCTGCCCGGCGACATCGTCTACACCAAAAGCCCCACGGGCGATTTCCCGCTCGGCATCATCAAGCAGAGCAAGATCGACCGCGAGGTCATCGTCTCCCCGCTCTACGGCGTCTTCACGCCCCAGACCTACGCGCTTGGCGTGATCCTCGACGCGCTCTTCGAGTCGCCGCTGGCCGCCCGCAACTACCTCCATCCCCTCGTCCAGAAGGGCGCCAAGAACACGATCGCGGTCACCAACAGCCAGTTCCTCGAAGGCAAGCTCCGCCTCCCGATGGACCCTGCTGAACAGGCCGCCATCGCCGACATCGTGAACGCCTCTCACGCCGAGTGCGCCGGCATCGACGCAGAGATCGAAGCCCTGACCCGCCAGAAGCGCGGCCTCATGCAGAAGCTGCTGACGGGCGAGTGGCGTGTCGCCACCGCCGAGGCGACGGAGGTGGCGCAATGAAGTTCATCTACGTCGACGAGAGTGGCGCTGCCGGAGACAGCGATGTCTTCGTGATGTGCGGGCTGATGGTGGACGCCTACAAGCTGCGCAAGAAAACCGCCGACTTCGACAAGATGCTGGCGGATTTCCTCGCCAAGCACCCGGGGTCGAGCACCGAACTCAAGACGAGCAGGTTCATCAACGGCAAGGGCGGCTGGAGCAAGATCGCTGCCGACGAGCGCAAGGCGTTCCTCACCGACATCTGCAAGCTGGCAGTCGCCAACGGCGGAAAGCTCTTCGGCATCGGCTTGTCGTTCGCGGCGTTGAATGCAGCGCGTGCCGCTGGGCACGGTCATCCGTTTGGCGAGAGCTATTGGCTTGCCGGAGGCATGTTCACCTGCGCCCTCGTTCAGAAGAAGATGCAAAGCGTCAAGAACAGCAAGGGTCTGACCGTCGTCATCATGGATGACAACAAGGTCGAGATGCCTCAGCTCTCGGACGGCCTGTACGATGCGAATGCCTGGTATGACGGGCTGTATCAGCTTCGGGGCACCAAGCGCGGCAAGAAGATCTGGCTACCCCGCAGCAAGTCGGATCGGTTCGATCACATCATCAACACGGCCTTCGCGATCAAGTCGCACCATTCCTCGCTGGTGCAGGTCGCCGATGCCATCTGCTATGTGTATCGTCGGCACCTCGAGATGAAATCCTCGGGAGAAGCCTACCCGGGAGAAGCCGCGTATTACCAAAGCCTGGTCGATATCCTCGAACCGCAGCGCGAGAAACTTGGCCAGTCGCCCGACGCGCCCTGCGTGACTTTCTACAGGGCAGCCAGGCACCCGGAGTGGGCGCTATGAGCTCCCAGACCTTCAATTCGAGTGAGAAACATCAGTCCCAAGTCCCAGCGCTGCAGTTGCTGGTGGCGCTCGGGTTCACACCGCTCTCGCAGGAGGCGGCGCTTCGCCTGCGTGGCGGGCGGCTGCGGAACGTGGTGCTTGACGATGTGCTCGCTGAGCAGCTGATGCGCATCAACCGATTCACGCATCGGGGCCGCGCGTACGCCTTCGACCTCGAGGACGCACACGAGGCAATGCGGCGGCTCAAGCCCACGCCAGATCGGCTGAAGGGTCTGCGCGGCACGAACCAGGACATCTACGACACGCTCGTCCTCGGCACGACCATCACGAAGTCCATCGACGGCGACTCGAAGAGCTACTCGTTCCGCTACATCGATTGGGAGCGGCCAGAGAACAACGTCTTCCACGTCACGGCAGAGTTCTCGGTTGAAAGGACCGCATCGAGCCAGACCAAGCGCTGCGACATCGTCGCCTTCGTGAACGGCATCCCGATCCTGGTGATCGAGAACAAGCGGCCGACCGAGAGCTTGAAGAAGGCGGACAGCCAGCTGATCGGCTACCAGAACGAGGACAACATCCCGCAGCTCTTCCACTTCGCTCAGCTGCTGATCGGCATGAACCGGAGCGAGGCGCGCTACGCGACCGTCGGAACGCCGCGGAAGTTCTGGCAGACCTGGCGCGACGAGGAAGACACCGACGAGGCCATCGCGCCCTTTGCCAACCGCGTGCTGACCGCGGCGGAGAAGGACGCCATCTTCTCCGGTGATTTCGCGGGCGCGCGCGCCTATTTCGACGCGCTGGCCGCTGAGGGCGAGCGCGCGGTCACGGTTCAGGACCGGACGGTGTACGCGCTGTGCCGCCCCGAGCGGCTGCTCGACCTCATCCGCCGCTTCACCGTGTTCGACGGCGGCGTCCGTAAGGTTGCGCGCCATCAGCAGTTTTTCGGTATCCGGCGCGCCGTGGAAACCGTCAAGCAGCACGATGTCAGCGGCGCCCGAAAGGGCGGCGTGATCTGGCACACGCAGGGTTCAGGGAAGTCACTGACCATGGTGATGCTGGGGCGCTCGCTCGCTCTCGAGCGCAGCATCGAAAACCCGCGGATCATCATCGTCACGGACCGCGACGATCTCGACAAGCAGATCAAGGACACCTTCAAGTCCTGCGACCTCGAGCCGGTCCGCGCGACGAGCGGGGCGCACCTTCTGGATCTCGTCCATAACAAGGCTCCGCTGGTCACCACGATCATCAACAAGTTCGACACGGCGCTTAAGAACAGCAAGCTGGCGGATGAGGATCCGAACATCTTCGTGCTGGTGGACGAGAGCCACAGGACGCAGACGGGACGCTACGGCGGCCACAGCCAGTTCGCCGCAAAGATGCGGCGCCTTCTGCCCAAGGCCTGCTACCTCGGCTTCACTGGCACGCCCCTACTGAAGAAAGAGAAGAACACGCTGTCGACCTTCGGGCGGCTGATCCACCGCTACGCCATCGACGAGGCGGTCGCCGACGGCGCCGTCGTGCCGCTTCTCTACGAGGGACGGCTTGTCGAGCAGCAGGTCTCAGGCGCCGTGATCGACCGCTGGTTCGACAAGATCAGCGAGGGGTTAACCGAGAACCAGAAGCGCGATCTCAAGCGGAAGTTCTCCAGGATGGACGCGCTGGCCAAGACCGACCAGGCCATCCGAGCCAAGGCCTTCGACATCTCCGAGCATTATCGCCAGTATTGGCAGGGGACCGGCTTCAAGGCTCAACTCGTCGCCCCGTCCAAGGCGGCGGCGGTCCGGTTCAAGGAGGTTCTCGACGAGATCGGCCACGTCTCGAGTGCGATCGTCATCTCGCCACCGGATGAGAACGAGGGCAACGAAGAGGTCGACCAGGAGTCCAAGGACCTCGTGCGCCGCTTCTGGTCGCAGATGATGGCACGGCACGAGACCGAAGAGCACTACAACCGCCAGATCATCGGTGCGTTCAAAGGCTCCGGCGATCCGGAGATCCTGATCGTCGTCTCCAAGCTACTCACCGGCTTCGACGCGCCCCGGAACACGGTGCTCTACGTCTGTAAGTCACTGAAGGAACACAATCTTCTGCAGGCGATTGCGCGCGTAAACCGTCTCTACGAGGATGATGGCACGGAGAAGCAGTTCGGCTTCATCGTCGACTACGAGGGTCTGCTCGGCAAGCTGGACAGCGCCCTGACGACGTACAGCGCCTTTGAGGGGTATGAGGCGGCCGACCTCGTCGGGACAGTGCATGACGTCCGCGAGGAGATCCGCAAGCTGCCCCAGCTGCACGACCAGCTCTGGGACCTCTTCAAGCCGGTCCGGAACAAGAAGGACATGGAGCAGTTCGAGCAGCACCTCGCTGACGAGGCGCTTCGCCATGAGTTCTACGCGCGCCTCAAGGCATACAGCCGGTGCCTGCACATCTCGCTCTCGTCCGACAAGCTGTTTGATGTCTTCGATGAGGCCAAGGTCGATGCCCTGAAGCGGGACTGGAAACAGTTCTCCGAACTCAAGCGCTCGGTCCAGCTCCGCTACCAGGAGACGGTCGATGTCCGCGAATTCGAGCCGAAGATCCAGAAGCTGCTCGATGACCACGTCGTGGCAATGCCGGCGGAGACCATCATTGAGGTGGTCAACATCAACGATCCCGACGCGCTGAAGGCTGTCGTCGAGGAGACAGGCATTTCCGAAGCCTCGAGGGCGGACCGCATCGCCAGCGCCACTCGCCGGGCAATCACCGAGAAGATGGATGAAGACCCAACGTTCTACAAACAGTTCTCCGCGCTGCTCGAAGAGACCATCCGCGCCTATCGTGAGAAGCGGCTGTCGGAGCGCGACTACCTGAACAGCGTCGTGGACCTCGCGAGCAAGGTCGCACGCAAGGATCGGGGCCGGGATGTTCCTGAAAGCATCCGAGGCGATGAGGATGCGCAGGCGTTCTTCGGCATCCTGAACGGTCAGCTCAAGACAAAGGGAGATGAACCGGTCTCCGGTGCGGAAGCCGCCTCTATCACCTTAGAGATCATCGATATAATCAAGTCGCACCTGATCGTCGACATCTGGTCAAACGAGGTGGCCCAGAACAATCTGCGTAACGCAATCGATGACTACTTCTTTGACGTCTTACGCGACGAAAATGGCATCGACCTTCCCGTAGAGATGCTCGACAACCTCGAACTGAAGATCATGGGGCTCGCCCGGGCCCGGTTCGCGGCATGACGCGGGAGTTGCACTGCCTGCACTACGGCGAACAGGAAATCCGGTATGAGATCGTCCGCCGCCCGAGGAAGACGCTGGAGATCGCCGTCGAGCCGGATGCATCGGTGGTGATCGCGGCTCCTGAGGACGCGACGCTCGACGCCATCGAAGCCAAGTTGCGTAAGCGCGCGGCATGGGTGACAAGGCAGCAGCGATATTTCGCGCAGTTCCTGCCTCGGACGCCGGAACGCCGGTTCGTCGCTGGGGAAACCCATCTCTACCTGGGGCGCCAATACCGGCTGAAGGTCGTCCCGCATGTCCAGGAAAGTGTGAAGCTCATCCGCGGCTTCATTGTCGTGCGGACGCATCGTCCGACCAAGCCGGAGGTAACGCGCGAATTGGTCGAGGCATGGTATCGAGATCGGGCCCACATCAAGTTTCCGGAACGGATCGAACTCTGTCTCGGTCTCTTCCCGAAACCCGAGGCTTTCCGGCCGAAGGGTCTCATCGTGCGTCAGACCCGTCAGCGATGGGGGTCCATGTCACCGGCCGGGCGCCTACTTCTGAACCGCCGCCTCGTGCAGGCGCCGGTCGACGCCATCGACTACGTGATCACCCACGAGCTTTGCCATGTGGCAGAGCCTCATCACGGCGCGGCGTTCTTCGACCTACTCGATAAGGTGATGCCCGATTGGGAGCGTCGAAAGCAGAGGTTGGAACGCGCGATGGCCTGATAATGAACGAGCGTCGTCGAAGACCGAAACATATCCATGAATAGATCGGACCGTGTTCAGGCTTCTTCTGAACTGGTCGATGAGCAACTTCAAGGGCGGTTTCCTGACCTTCGCTGCAACGAAGATGAATGGCGGGTGCGCCGATGGCAACAGACTGGACACAGTTTTTTTGGATTGGATAATACAGCTTCGGACCTACGCCAAAACAACACAAGATTAGCTGACAGTTGCCCACGGATGAGTTCTACGTTCACGGCTATGAGTTCCCGGGAGATGCCAAAGCTGTCGGGACAAACAGTCTCACGGCGGATGAAGCTGATGACGGCCTTGCGCCGCGCGAAGCCTTTGATCTGAACACTCAGAAGCTTTTGAGCTTTCTTGATAGTCGGGATGCACGCCTGGCGCTTTCGAAGACTGCACACCAGTGCATTCTTGAAACGATTGTCATGGGCAAACCTGATCCATCGATAGAGCTCGGCAGCCTTGAAATATTGCAGGCGCTCTATCTGACACGCCCACCGCGCCTGTCCCGCATTCCCACAGCACCGGGCAGTTTCTCGCGTCACTGGCGTGTACTCGGACGCATGATGAGTGCCTTCATGGCGGAGCAGGGCGAGGCACTGGACACGGAGAACAAGACGGACGTGCTTATTTGGAGGGTTCGCCTTCAGACCATGTTCTACCGTTTTCCCTTTGATCAGGACGTGTGCGCCGGGATCATCGGCAATATCCTCTCCCGCGTTGATGTCAAAGTCCCGCAAGTTGAGCCGTTTGCCGCGCAGTATGCCCGGCTCTTGGATGTGTCCCGACTTGTCAGCGACCGAATCACGGAATTTTACGCGAACTGTGGCGAAATGCTGCGGGCAAAGTCCCACGAAGAAGTCATTGCGCGGATCGAATACTTCTGCGCCCGTAGCGCGGTTGCAGCGCGCCTGTGGGCGAGGTGCCGACACCAGGAGCGGTCTGTCAGGGACCTCAGCCATCTCGGCTATCAACTATCGGAACTCGCAACGCCGTGGCTGTTCACGCTTGAGAAGGAAGAACTTGTCTCCAAGTTCGGTGATGAAATCCTGCCTCTGATTGCACGGTTCTCACACACGAGTGGAGAGCTTTCCGGCGCGGACCCCCGACGCTTCCTCATGGACAACCCGGTGTGGCAGAAGCCCTTTATTGCCATGCCGGATGAGACGTATCTGCTGCCAATCCAGTATTTCCCCTACAGCCATCCTTTCCGTATTGCCGAGCACTTGATCGGCAATGAACCGAAGGTGCGTACGGCATATAGTGACGCGCGTGCTGAATATCTGGAAGACTCGCTGGCCGAATTACTGGAACTGGCTATGCCCAGTGCGTCTGTTTATCGGAGCGTGATCTGGGACGATCCGGCAAATGGCGTGCGCTATGAGAATGACGTTGTTGTTGTTCTCGACAACTTCCTGTTCATGTTCGAGGCCAAGTCCGGAAAGATTAGTCCGGCGGCACGTCGCGGCGCTGAGAAAAGTCTTGAGACCAATGTTTCTGACCTATTTATTGAGCCCGCGAAACAGGCGCGCCGACTTCAGGATTATTTGAATGATCGTACTGTCTCGGTAAGCCTACGGGAAAAGAAGACCGGCAAACCGATTCCACTTAGTTTAGAGCGGTTGAAGGTTGCCTTCAGCTACAGCATCTGCATTGAACACTTCGCCTCGCTTTCCGCAACCCGGGAATTCTTCGCAGAGAGCGGCATTCTCGGTGCGAACGAGCCGTGGGCACCAGTGCTCTCGCTCGGGGAACTCGACATGGTGGCGCGGTTTCTCGATTCCGAAGTTTCGTTTGCGCACTACCTGACGCGACGTCCACTCATCGGTACGCAACTGGACTATGAGGGGGATGAGCAAGACCTGCTTTCAATGTATATCACAAACGGATTCTGCTTGCTGGGACGCGGTCCAGAGGGCAAGCGGATACTGTTCCACAACTCCGACGCGCAAGTCAGGAAGAAGACCGTTCCGGCAATCAACCGCGCGACGCCGACGGTTGTGGGGATTACCATGCCGCCGTTGTGGCAACGCACCGTCGCGGAAATCTATACGTCAACCATCGGCACAGTGCGGCACCGCTTTGACATCATCTTTACAATCCTCAACCAGGCGCCCCCGGCATTATCAGAACTTCAGAACTACGTGCGAAAATGGCGACGCGGCGGCGGCGGAGCAGGCAAAGGCCCGCAATACAGTAAGTACACAGTCGCGAACCGTCAGTTCGTGGTGGCGACTTGGCTTCTGGCAAAGGGCTTTGAGAGCGAGGAGGCCCTAACGGCGGAGGCGCGCCTTCTCGCGCACGGCGTCGCCAGCGAGTTCGACGGCACATCAGATGTTGTGGTCTTCGTCTATCTGAAGAAGTCGCGCGAGATCACGCATAACGGCGTCTTTTTCTTCCGGCTTGGCCAGGAGGGCATTGGCAGAGTTATCTGAGAGTGGGCGTAAGCGCGGGAAAGCCTTGGCTTCAGATGCTCAACTCGCCGACACGACACGGCGCACGTATCGGATTAGTTGTCTGTCCGAATGATGCCTGAATTCCTTACTCGTACCAAGAAGACGTATCGACCTTAATCGGCTGAGTGGTCTCGAATTTGTCAAGATCAGTAATAGGAGACCGCAAGCTCACCTCGAAGGGAAATGAATCATCCAGCGTTGCGCCTTCACCCCGGCGGAAATCGGACCCTGACCCGTATACGAGTTCGACATTCACGTCACCCGTGACGCCCACATACACATGCGACTGGTCGATCTTTTCGACAGTGATTTCATCCACAAAAGGGTATTCGACACGGGTGTGCGTTGACAGTATGTCGAGTTCATCGAGCACGGCTCCCAAAAATTCTTGAAGAGTATGTTCGGAGATTGCCTGCCGAAGATGCTCTTTTACGTCGTCGCAAAGAAGATCAATTTCTTCTCTGAGACCATCCAGCGCGGATACGCCATCAACAACAAAGTCGCCGACCTCATCGTCTGGGTGATTGATACGATCAGGCCGGACGTGGGTGTATTTGCTGGCCTCTTTATAGAGAGTGATAAGGTCAGCGATCGAGCCAGGCTCATCTACGCCGAGAGTTGTCAGCACTGCGTCTGGAAGACCGTCGGAAATTGCGTAGCGGAGACGCTGACGTCTCGTGGCAGCTTTCGCGGTCGGGTCCTGCACGTACCAAGGACACTGCTGAACTACGGCGTGGGGCGCGAGAGTATCGAGTTGATATGTCAACAACTCCCGAAAGCATGACGCGATGAGGTTAAGCCGCACAGGATTTTGACGATCAGGCAGCAATCTCTCGATGGCGACACACAGGGATTTCACAAAGTCATCGTTCGAAGTATCAGCGTATTCACGAAGCTTCTGAAATGCGCGCTCGTTGATCATCGCAGGAGTTGAGAACTGATGCCTCAGACTTCTGAATAGCCCTGAAGGTATCGCCGAAATCATCGCGCTGATGCGTTTCATCTGTATTGCTGCCTTCTGGAAAAAATACGGCCAAGTCGCCACGCGCGCGGGTGAGGATCAAGCAGCGGCTAAGGGCCGTGACCTACTGCTTAAACGGGACGACAATTGAACCACCATCGGCGAAAGCGACTGCGCCTTCACTGCGAATGATGCTGATTGCCTCCTCGAAGGCGGCTCGGTCGTCTTCAAAGAGATCGTCCCAGACAATGGATGTCCCGTCTTCGGTCACAACTTCCAGCGACCAACCGTCCCCGCCTTCAAGTTTGTAGATGTCCACCTCGAATGTACCCCATTCCCTACGATGCGCTGCGAGGCGCTGGAAATGACAAGGTTGGGGTCGCGTTCCATCTGAATACCTCTTTGATCTGAAGTAGATGATAGAAGCACTGATCATGAAAGCCAATGTCCGCAAAGCGGGATGCTGTGGCAGCATAATGAGCAATTGACGAAAGGCCGCTCTGGACCGGTCGCGTTCATGACTTGGTCCCGAGATAGCACGCGGAGGCAAACCGCCCGCCGGGTGGGGGCGGGAGGAGTCTGCAGGCAAGCGCCGGTCGCGGCACTGTGCGCGCCGACGATCCCGGATGGCGCCCGCGAGGGCGCCATCCGGCGTGGTCCTTTTGTTGAAATTTCCGTCTTCCGTTATCAGCGTCGATGAGTTTCCTCTCTTCATAAAAACGAGCGCCACCGCGCTCGCGGCCGTATCCCGTCTGTGGACGGGACTTCGAAGACCGCCCGGGACGGCCTTCTCTGACAGACGAAATGGAACTTCGCCACGGATGCATGTCGTCGCTTCCGCTCTCGCGGATGCCATCACCTCCGGGGAGTGATCAGATCCCCACAGCGCGCTGCGTTTTCGGTGATGCGCAACGGCTTCTCGCGAGCGTCCAATCGTTGTGGACGTTGTGTTGCCTCCTTTCTCTTCGCTCGACCGTGCAGTCCTCGGCGGCATCCTCATGCCCGTCCGTCATAGGGAAGAAATGGAACGACAAGATCCGGACCAAAACACTTCCGTGGTCGGAAATCAAAAAAGTTGGATCTGGCATCCCTCTCACGGTTCGCAGGTTTCCAGCCTGCTCCCAACGAGCCGTCCGATGGAGACGAGGACAGCGTCCTTCAGATGGGCACACCACGCTTCTTTTCCAGAGTAGTCGATCGGTGTCACGGGGCCGATCAACGGCTCTGGTCAGAGGAAATCGGCTTCGGTCTCGAACAGAGCGGAAGTTTTTTCTTCGTGCAGCGTACGGTTGGCCAATCTCCAAATCGAGAGACGCGAAGCAAAGGCCATTCAGCCCAAGCAGAGACAAGGAAGGTCAACCCAGGAAACGGCCGCTGACAGGCTTGATGCTGCCACGACTGGCAGACGCGCAACCAAAGGAGGGCCACCATGCTGCGCAAGCTCCCAACGAATACCCTGTCCGCAGACCTGCAGCTCACCGCTGTCCGCGCGTATTTCGACAAGCACGGAGCCGCGCTGTGCAACGCCGCCGAGCTGGTCGACGGCGAGGCCGGAACGGCCCGCGTTCTGCGCCTCATGTCCCGCTTGCGCGAAGCGTCGCGCCTCGAGCGGGCGACGCGACGGAGGCTCGTCGATCTGCATCGGCTCCTGTCGCTCGACCCCGTCATCGACGCGTTCGAACCTGACCTGTCGTCTTGGATGCTCCTCGACCCCGCCAGTCCCGAAGTGGAAGAGCTCTGCCTGCTCACCGACCGGCTCTACGATCTCCTGGTCGAGATGGGAGAAATGGATGATGATCGGGACGCCCTGGCGCTCGCCCTCATGGCTCAGGACGCGGCCTGAAGAGTGGCTTCGGCCATGCAGGGTTTGCATGGCCGGCGTCCTGCCCTCGGACCAACGCAAGGTCCGATACCCGGCCGTCAACCGTCTCGGGACATCGTTGGCGGCCGCCAAAAAAATCTGAAGCACTGGGCAGATTTCTTCTTCGTCATCCAAAAGAACGACCAATGTTCTCGTCACCAGCACCAAGACCAGCTTTTGACACCGACCGAAAGGACCCAGCCAACGCCCCAGCATCTCCCCGCGACGGAACATGACGCCGATGAATCAGGCACACCAGCACCGTTTCCGCACCGCATGAAAGGGAGATTATCATGCTCAACACCACCACGCTCGACACTGCCGAGGCGCGTCTCGGCGCCGCCTACACGGTGGAGCAGCACCTCCGCCGCCATGGCGCGAGCCTCTGCGACCTGCTCGACGCACTCGATGATCCGAGCGGGTTCTCTGCGCTCTGCGATCTGCACGTCGCGTTCGGGCAGCCGATCCCGGATACAGATGCCGTTGAGGTCGCCCTCCGCGACATCCGTCGCATTCTGGCCGACCAGATGCCATCGTCGCTCGACCGGATCGGCCGTGAGCGGGGTTTGCCAGCCGCCGACATGACCCGGTGGCATGGCGCGCGCATCAGCGAGCTTCTCGGGCGATTCAGTCTTGCCGACTGAGACCGGGGCACGCTGTGTCCTTCAGCTGGCGCGCCGGCGCCGCCTGAGTGTCCATCCCGATCAGTTCGGGATGGAGCAGGACATCTGCGACGTGACGCTGTGGCTCATCGAAAAGCACGGCCTGTCGGGCGTCCACGTCTGGGTGGACCGGCACTACACCCAGATCGGACGGGAGATCGCCGGCGTGACCGTCATGACCTCGCCAGCGCACCCTACGCGACTGACCGACGCGGCGCACGAGGCGTTTCTCGCGCTCGGCTACACGATCGAAGACACCCGGGCAGACACTTACGGGCACCAGTTCTGCGACGGCCATCACTCGAGGCACGAGGCGATCCAGGCCTACGCGCGCATCGAAGACGCGCTTAGGGTCAGGACCCATTGATTTGGTCTGACTGGCATGATTCACGGTTCGAAAACGAGCGGTGATCATGTCTGATCTTTTCTGGTTGAGCGACGCACAGATGGCGCGTCTGGAGCCTTACTTTCCGAAGTCGCACGGCAAGCCCCGCGTCGACGACCGGCGTGTCTTGAGCGGGATTATCTTCATCAATCGCAACGGTTTGCGGTGGCGCGACGCCCCAAGGGAGTACGGCCCCCACAAGACACTCTACAACCGGTGGAAGCGGTGGAGCGATCGGGGCGTCTTCGCCCGGATCATGGCGGGTCTGGCGGCCGAGCACGGTGAGGAAACGACCGTTATGATCGACGCCACGCAT
Source organism: Antarctobacter albus (assembly GCF_900101505.1). Taxonomy (GTDB): domain Bacteria; phylum Pseudomonadota; class Alphaproteobacteria; order Rhodobacterales; family Rhodobacteraceae; genus Antarctobacter; species Antarctobacter albus. Next base: position 10 of record NZ_FMZI01000029.1, on the reverse strand, counting down.
CTGAAGGCCC
>NZ_FMZI01000031.1 GCF_900101505.1 Antarctobacter albus | reverse complement strand
CTCACCGTGCTCGGCCGCCAGACCCGCCATGATCCGGGCGAAGACGCCCCGATCGCTCCACCGCTTCCACCGGTTGTAGAGTGTCTTGTGGGGGCCGTACTCCCTTGGGGCGTCGCGCCACCGCAAACCGTTGCGATTGATGAAGATAATCCCGCTCAAGACACGCCGGTCGTCGACGCGGGGCTTGCCGTGCGACTTCGGAAAGTAAGGCTCCAGACGCGCCATCTGTGCGTCGCTCAACCAGAAAAGATCAGACATGATCACCGCTCGTTTTCGAACCGTGAATCATGCCAGTCAGACCAAATCAATGGGTCCTGACCCTAGTCACGTTCATGACAGGTACACCTACTCAGCACCAGAAACATGGTTCCCGTCTACACTAGGAAAACTGAGAAAAGAGTGCAGGTTGACAAAGTTGCCTGCACATCAGGTTGATGCTGGAATCACCCTAGACGAGATGGTTCGCCTCTGTCCAACGCGACTCAGGAGGGGCTAGTTTCATGCCAGTCTCTAATGGCTCTTGTTAGCGTTGAAAGCGCAAGACCTCTATTTATCCTCGAGTCTAGAACACCGAACGCCTCAGCAAGCACAGCCCTCTCCTGCCCGTCCGCGACAAATTCATACCGGCCACCCTGGGTATCCAGATTAGGATCATAGGCCACCACACGCCAAGTCCCAAGAACCTCCCCGTCTCGAGTAATGACGTCGCCTTGCGCCAGATCGAGTGCGTAACCGCTTTCCATCCACTCATCGTGGCCTACGAAATTTATTGGGTAGATAAGGTTCATGTGACGTAGCATAGGCAGCAAGAAAATTCTTACAAGCTGCTATCAACTCACTAACTTCGTTGGCAAGGGTTGACATGGCGGCGCCCGCGTCACGGGTTGCGAAGAAGTCGTTTAGGCAGAAAGGTCAGTGCCGTGTTGCCGACTCGGTTCGGTACGAATAGACTTGAACAAAACAGCAACACAAGAGGCGCAGCCTTGCGAGCATTCATATCCTACTCCCACCGTGACGCAGGCGCACTTGAACGCCTGCATGTCCATCTCACTAACCTCCAAAGAGAAGGTCGACTGCAAACATGGTACGACCGCGAAATCTTTGCGGGTGACGTATTAGACGATGAAATTAGCCGAGAGTTAGAAGCAGCGGATTTGTTCTTGTTGATTGTTAGCCCGGATTTCATCGCTTCCAACTATTGTGTCGAACGCGAAATGCAACGTGCCTTGGAGCGGCATGAGGCAGGCGAGACGCGCGTTGTACCAATCATCGTAGAACCGTGCGATTGGGCCGCGATGCCTCAACTTCGACGGCTGAAGGCGATCCCCAGAGACGGTGTACCGATCTCGGAATGGACGAATGCAAACACGGCTTACCTTGATGTCGTCCAGGAGATTCGTCGGATCGTCGATACGAGTGGGTCAAGTGAACCTGAGCCCACTGATGACGAACTCGCACAGCCTGCGGTAGATGAACCCCTGCCGAGGAAAAAACCGAAAGGAACCTCCCGCTATCGAGTTCAAAAGGACTTCGATGAGATCGATCGTAGCGACTATCGCGACCAGGCGTTCGCAACAATAAAGACCTATTTTCAACAGGCGATCCGCGAGATCGATTCGGTTGATGGCCTGCGGGGCCGATTTGTCGATCGTGGTGAGAGTTCGTTTGGTAGCACAGTTGTCAATCGTGGCCGTCAGGATGGAACTGCGCACATCACAGTGCACTGCCGAAACGCGGGTTTCGCTTTAGGGGATATCTACTTTTCTTTCGACGAGAATGCTGGAAGCAACTCTGCAAACGGTGGATTCAATGTGTCATCAGATGAGTACGAGCAGTTTCTTGTCGGTGCTATGGGGTGGTTTGCGATGCAAAACGAACGGCTCACCCCAGAGCAGGCGGCCGAGCACCTCTGGAACGAGTTTATTGAACAAGCAGGAATAACACATGCCTGAATCCATACGCTTCCGATGCAACAACTGTGGCTATCGATTTGAAACAGATGTGCTCAGCGAAGATGAGCGCCGCGACGCCCGTAAAGAAAAGCGCCCGGTTAGCGCAGTGCACTGTCCCAAGTGCCGACGTACGGATATCCGTCGAGGTTGGGATTGACGGATAGCCGGATCAGCTGAAAAAGTGCGGTGTGTTAGGTTTGTGGTTTTGAGTGGTGCGAGCGGAATTAAAAGGAGGGCGCGAAATTGTTGTCGTTAAATGAGTTTACGATTGGGAATGTAGGGAGCGCTAAGCCGCTCAGTCTAATTCTTCCGAGCAGAAAGTATGATGAAACAATTCTTGTCGGCCGAGCGGGTGAAGTGCCGACTGCTGTATTTCTTTCTGGGCAGCACCACGGGCAATTATTTGAAAGCTTGGGGAATACTAGTTGGGGTGGGATTATAATCCCAAACATACGGGTGGAAATTGATGAGGCGAGCGCGGTTGATGTTGAATATGCAGGCGTGAGCAGTTTGTTTGTAATTAGACTTGATACGAGGTTGGTTATTGTGGCCAAGGGCGAGAAAGCATTTGCGCGATCAAATTTGGTAACCCTTCATGATAACCTTGTCCCGGAGAGTGAGTTTCGTGCAGCGTTTGCAGGTTGGCAAATTGTTGTGGGTGAGGGATCAAATAAACGCATTGTTTGGTCGCAGACGGGGGCGTAGAGCTCACAACGAATTCACAACGCGCATGGAGGCAGTGGTGCAGCCGTAAGAAAAAAAGGAGTTCAAAACCGTGTTCTGGAAATTTGGTGCGGATGGTGGAAATAGTAGGATGTAAAAATTTCCTCGAAATTCGGGCCGTGCCGCCTGATTTCTTCAAGGCGATTCATGAAGGCGGGTTGAGAGCTGAAAGGCCAAATAGAAACTGGGGTGGCGAGAATTATTCATATCAATTGGAAAGGCGTGTGGGTCCACGATGCGAAGGGAAAAGTTAGATGAGGTTGGTCTCGGCGCCAAGATCCTGGCCGAAACGGCAGCCGAACTGATAGAATTCTTTAACGGTTCTGATGAGAGTGGTGGACGTTACTTTGACGTTTCGAAGACACTGCAAGGTGCGGACGTATCGTATGCTGATTGCTTGAGTCGTCTCACCTGTATTGCAGAGCTTTCGGAAAAATTTCATAACTCTAAAAATCTTTTAATGGTTCCGGAGGCAAGAATATCGCATCTCAAGAAGATGATCGATAATGCGCAGAGCAATTTGGATGGCCTAGAGACTAAGTTCAAAGAGGTTGTCAGTGGTGGAGGTGGGGTAAAAGCGTTCAATTACAGCAACTTCCACCTTGAAACGCAGAATGGTCAGACTCATGATTTTAGGTCGCAATTCAAGAGTTTTAGCGACAGTATCGAGGCACTTCTCGATTCGTTTTTTATGGTGCTCTCAATCCTTGAGCCAGCAAAGGCGACATTTGATTTCGAAGTGGCGGCGAACGCGCTGTCTTCGTTGGTTGAAAGGTATAGTGAGAATATTGAAAAATTAAATATTGAGAATTTAAAATTAACGGACACTGTTTCGCAGGCCGCCAAGCAGGTTTTCGTGTTGGAGGAGCAGGCTTCAATTGCCAAGGAGACTGTAAGTGAAGTGATTAGAGTTAAGGATGAAGCCGCGAGAGATCGGAAGACTGTCGGAGAATACCTTGCCGATGCAGTGGAAAAGAAGAAGTCAATAGAGGCGGCGTACAACGAAGCGTCTGTGGTCGAAGGGAAAGTGGAAGAGTACGAAGAAAAATTCCAATCCTTTGATCGGCAGCTGGAAGATCGCAATAGAGACTTTGATGATGGCAAGAAGCGTCAAGAAGAGTTGTTTGAGGATTTCGATGGTCAGAGAAAATTAGTCAAGCATCTTATAGAAGATAGTGAAAGCATGCTCAAAGGTGCTACTGTTGCAGGCCTTGCCAGTAGCTTCTCTGACGCGCACACGAAACTCGGAAAGCAACTGTTCTGGGCTCGAGTGAGCTTCTACATAGGTATCACCTTTCTGTTTGTCTCTGCGATTCCTTTGATGCTATATGTGTTTTTTCCGCTAGTTTCTCCTATTCTGCAAACCCGTTACCCCGAACTTGCAGGTGTCACACCGAATCTAGATGTTCAAGGTGAAATGAGCGGCTGGCAATATCTTGGGCAGGTCTTGGCGCGATTTATTATTCTTCTTCCAGCAGCTTGGCTTGTTTCCTTCTCAGCTATTCGACACTCATCGTTGTTCCGGCTCAGGGAGCACTACGCTTATAAATATTCAATGGCGGTTTCCGTCGAAGGCTTCCGAAAACAAGCGGTGGGCTATGAAAGCGAAATTGCCGCCCTGGTTCTCGAACAACTTGCCTTTAACCCTGCGGACAAACTTGTGCCCTCGAAAGAGGTTGCGGAGGGAAAGGTTCCCCACCCACTTTTGAACGTTTTTCTGGAGAAGTTTAGGAGTGGAATGAACAAGGACTAACAGGGGAGGCGTCTTGCGATTGTGGATACCCGAGGACGCGGCGATGGCGGGTTCTGCCCTGCCAATGGTTTGTCATGGACGATCAGGTAGCTCATCGTAGCCGCGTCGAAGGTAAGCGACAACGCTTTGTTTCTCTGACACTTCCAAAAACCGTGAGAATATTACCTGCCGTTCTCTGCTTTGTTAGGTCACACCATTTTCGGCGTGAATCTGTTGTGGCGTTGGTTCTCTAGCCCAAAAAAACATGCCCATTATCCGCCCAGCGGATTGCAAATTTCTTGCTTACTTGTTGTTTTTAAGAGAGAAATCAGCGGTGCTAGAAACCCTCCTAAGGGGCAGGTTGCAGGTTCGAATCCTGCCGGGGTCGCCAATAAGAAATTGTCTAAATTGATAATTTTGACAATTCTTTCTGTCATGCTTTTGTTCTGGTTGCCGTTGGTTTTCGCCATCGACATTTTCTGTTTGCGGATTTGTCGATTCCTTTCAGCTGTTTGCGGCGCGTCTGCCCAAAATCGGCTCAAGCGGAGACAGTACTTCCAAGCAATTCCTTACAAGCTTTGCAGCCATTTCTACTGAAGGCGTGGGTCAAGCTTGCCGCCGAAACGCTCAAGTTTTGATGCCTCTAGGCAGCAGCAGGGCATCTTGGGTCAAGACCTGATGATGCACTTTCATCTATTGTCTGTTGGTCCTGAACTGCGCGCCTAGGTATGGGCTGACACCCAAGCACTCCGCCACTTCCCTGACCGGGCAACCTCTCTCGGCGATCTGCGCGACTGCATCCCGCTGGAACTCGTCGCTGGACTTCGAGCCGCTCATCATGGCCTCCTTGCCTCAAAATTAGCACAGAAGGCGTCCACGATAGACGGGGCTATTCAGTTCTGAGCCTGGGCGCGAGCTGTCGGAACACGGCGCAACCGGCACTGAAAGCTTGATCAGCCTGAACACTGACGTCAAGTTGAGCGGGACGGCGTTTCACTTGGGGAATGTCGGAGGAAGCCCGTCGAATGAGTATTGAGGAGGGTGTCCGCAGGCGCATTTGCCGGAGCACCGCCGGAAAGGGAAATCATTTGCGATGGGGCTTTATTTCTACGGTACGAACAGTTCATTTTTCAGCGATATGTTCGTCTACCCTTTTGGCGGTTCTCGGTCCCCGGTGGAATTGATTGACCCGCCCCCGCTGATTGGTCCGGTTTGAGTGTTAGTGGATGATCGGCCTCTGGTCTGTCGGGACGATGGTTTCAGGGGCCGGCGGACGGTAGCCCAGAGCACTGTGTGGTCGCTTCGTATTGTAATGCCTCCGCCATTGTTCGATCAGGATTTGCGCTTCCCGCAGGCTGTAGAAGATCTCCCCGTTGAGCAGCTCGTCGCGGAACCTGGCGTTGAAGCTCTCGCAGTATCCGTTCTCCCAGGGTGAACCGGGCTCGATGAATGCGGTCTTTGAACCGACAGCGGCAATCCAGTCCCGGACGGCTTGGGCAATGAACTGCAGGGCCATGACCGCAGGCGCTGGATCCTCTCCGAAGGCATCCGCGACCCGGCGCCCGGCCTCCATCCCGTGCAAGTGCATGAAATATTGACCACCTTCACGGTGCAGGAGATCGAGGGCCCCGGCGCGATCCCCGGCGTGCAGCAGCGCCGCGATCCGCGCGGCTTTCGCGGCGCCGGGGGCGGGTGGTGCCGCAAGCGCTGCCGCGGACCAGGCGTCGGTCGCCGCGCGCAGGACTGCCGCCAGTCCCGGCGTTCGGATCCGCCAAGTGCCGCCCCGACATTCCGAGAGGGGGTCCAGCCAATGCAACAACTTGCGCTGCTCCGCCGGCAGTTCGGCGTCGTCAAACCCGCCTTCGGCGCGGCAGAGCCGGGCCACGATGTCGCGAATGGCCCTGGGGGTCTGCCGCAACAGGGCGCCCGCTTTTTCTGTCAGTGCGCGGTCATCCAGCGGCGCCTGGGCGAGGTGGTCGGACAATGCGGGCCAGCCGCCGGTTTTGGCGAAATGCGGATCCTGTCCCGGTCCTAGGAACAGGTCGCGGTTGCCGATCTCCTGCACGTGACCCATGTCCCGTAGCGCGGACAGGTTCGCCACCTGGTCGGCCCCGGCGCATATCACCGCCGGGGTGACGGATATCACGACGGGCGGATCCTCTGTCGACAACATGGAGCATTGGCAGCCCCCGTCCGGTCCGCCCAGTTTGCGGCGCATCGCCGTGAGGATTTCGGCCCTGCCGGTTCCCGGCAAGGCATCGATCAGCAGCACCAAATCCGCGCTGTGTTCGGCCAGAAAGGGAAGGTCGGCTGTTCTCATGCGGCCAGAGGAATGAATGTAAGGGCCATCGGAGGCAGGCCGTTCTGGCGCCGGGCACAGCCTTGCGATGCGACGATCTGATTTTTCCGGTCTGCCAGAGCCATTTTCCCTGTTAGTGCAAAAACCGCCTGGTTTCCATCCGGATCATGGTCTCGGGCGGTCAACGGCTGAGCACCTGATGTCCACGGACCGTTTGCCTGGCTGAGGACATTCGCGTTTCTAACGAGTTTTCGGGCGACGCCTATGATGACGACTTTGTGTGATTGCCCGGCGCC
>NZ_FMZI01000034.1 GCF_900101505.1 Antarctobacter albus | reverse complement strand
AGCTCCGACTGATTGTAGGCGTTCGGTTTCAGGTACTGTTTCACTCCCCTCGTCGGGGTGCTTTTCACCTTTCCCTCACGGTACTGGTTCGCTATCGGTCAGCAAGGAGTACTTAGCCTTCGAAGGTGGTCCTCCGATCTTCAGACAGGATTTCACGTGTCCCGCCCTACTTAATACGTCCCATCGAGCTTCTCGTACGGGGCTGTCACCCGCTATGGCCATGCTTTCCAGCATGTTCCGATCACTCTCAAGGCTCGGCTGGTCCCCGTTCGCTCGCCGCTACTAGGGGAGTATCATTGATTTCCTTTCCTCCGGGTACTTAGATGTTTCAGTTCCCCGGGTTTGCTCTTCAAACCCTATGTATTCAGGTAAGAAGTACCTGGTTTACCCAATTATCAAAAACCTGACGGCTGATAATAACTGAATATCAGGTGGGTTGCCCCATTCGGAGATCCAGGGATCAAAGCCTATTCTCGGCTCCCCCTGGCTTATCGCAGAGTATCACGTCCTTCATCGCCTCTTGCTGCCAAGGCATCCACCAAACGCCCTTCTCGCGCTTGATTTGATCCAGTAAGAGCAAGGTTTGGCGTCCCGCTGGTTCGCAAGGACCCTTGACTGGAAGCACGGTCGGCAGACCGCCCTTCCCTCTTACCGGACAAAGCATACTTTCCCGCCCCGGCATGCTTGCCGGGACATGGAATTCAAAACCGCATCGAGCGGTTTCAAATTCCTCTCATTCGTTCTGCAAGCAGAAGAATGAGTGGTTAGTGTACTTGACTTGGACAACGATTGCTCGTTTCAGAAGGGGTACGTCGGACAAGCCGGCTAGACCTGTCTTCCGCCTTCCGCGTTATCTTGTCCTGCCGCCTACCGGCTACTTGAGGACGTTTGCACATCCCAAGAGACCGATGATTGGCCTGACTGCGGAACCAACTGAGATTGCCACCCACTTGTGGCAACCAAGCAATGTTGATTGATTTCTCTCTATACGATGTCAGTGAGTTTGTCCGATTGGACAGGGAAGCATTCGCAAATGCTTGCCAATTCAATCGAAGGAAGCGGTGGGCCCGGAGAATGGTGGGTCGAGGAGGACTTGAACCTCCGACCTCACGCTTATCAGGCGTGCGCTCTAACCACCTGAGCTACCGACCCATTCTCTAAGGACCCGGCAGAAGTGGTGGAGACTAGGGGGATCGAACCCCTGACCTCCTGAATGCAAATCAGGCGCTCTCCCAGCTGAGCTAAGTCCCCACAATTCTGCTCGCAGAATTGTGGGAGTGCGCGGCAGGGCATTGCACAGCAATGTCCCGAGAGCGTCACCCGGTGGCAATCCTGGGAGCCACTGTACAACCCGCCGAAGCGCGTTGCCTTGTCTGAAGAGATATGAGGACGGCCTGGTCCGTCTGATGTGGACAGCTTTGTTTGCTGTCCTGCTAAGTGATGCACGATTTGAGCAAGCTCAAATACTAGCATCATCCTTAGAAAGGAGGTGATCCAGCCGCAGGTTCCCCTACGGCTACCTTGTTACGACTTCACCCCAGTCGCTGATCCTACCGTGGTCCGCTGCCTCCCGAAGGTTAGCGCACGGCCGTCAGGTAGAACCAACTCCCATGGTGTGACGGGCGGTGTGTACAAGGCCCGGGAACGTATTCACCGCGTCATGCTGTTACGCGATTACTAGCGATTCCGACTTCATGCTCTCGAGTTGCAGAGAACAATCCGAACTGAGACATCTTTTGGGGATTAACCCACTGTAGATGCCATTGTAGCACGTGTGTAGCCCAACCCGTAAGGGCCATGAGGACTTGACGTCATCCACACCTTCCTCCCGCTTATCACGGGCAGTTTCTCCAGAGTGCCCAGCCGAACTGCTGGCAACTGAAGATGTGGGTTGCGCTCGTTGCCGGACTTAACCGAACATCTCACGACACGAGCTGACGACAGCCATGCAGCACCTGTCACTGCGTCCCCGAAGGGAACCATCCATCTCTGGATGTAGCACAGGATGTCAAGGGTTGGTAAGGTTCTGCGCGTTGCTTCGAATTAAACCACATGCTCCACCGCTTGTGCGGGCCCCCGTCAATTCCTTTGAGTTTTAATCTTGCGACCGTACTCCCCAGGCGGAATGCTTAATCCGTTAGGTGTGTCACCGAATAGCATGCTACCCGACGACTGGCATTCATCGTTTACGGTGTGGACTACCAGGGTATCTAATCCTGTTTGCTCCCCACACTTTCGCACCTCAGCGTCAGTATCGAGCCAGTGAGCCGCCTTCGCCACTGGTGTTCCTCCGAATATCTACGAATTTCACCTCTACACTCGGAATTCCACTCACCTCTCTCGAACTCAAGACCAGGAGTTTTGGAGGCAGTTCCGGGGTTGAGCCCCGGGATTTCACCCCCAACTTTCTGATCCGCCTACGCGCGCTTTACGCCCAGTAATTCCGAACAACGCTAACCCCCTCCGTATTACCGCGGCTGCTGGCACGGAGTTAGCCGGGGTTTCTTTACCAGGTACTGTCATTATCATCCCTGGCGAAAGAGCTTTACGACCCTAGGGCCTTCATCACTCACGCGGCATGGCTAGATCAGGGTTGCCCCCATTGTCTAAGATTCCCCACTGCTGCCTCCCGTAGGAGTCTGGGCCGTGTCTCAGTCCCAGTGTGGCTGATCATCCTCTAAAACCAGCTACTGATCGTAGGCTTGGTAGGCCATTACCCCACCAACTACCTAATCAGACGCGGGCTGATCCTTCCTTCCCCCGTAGGGCGTATCGAGTATTACTCCCAGTTTCCCGGGGCTATCCTCAACAGAAGGGCACATTCCCACGCGTTACTCACCCGTCCGCCGCTCACCCGAAGGCGCGCACGACTTGCATGTGTTAGGCCTGCCGCCAGCGTTCGTTCTGAGCCAGGATCAAACTCTCAAGTTGAAAGACCGTTGCCAGTCTATCCTTGACGTTCGAACCTCTGCACATCCTTTGTTTGTGCTACCGCTTCGCTACTTGAGCACGTATGCCGCATAGCTCGACCGGTATGGCTCACCCGGCTAAGGAAGAGCCCAAACAAAGAGTCATCTGTTTGATGTACATCGTTCCAAGGGAACGAAGTCCATACAAACAGTGAAGCTGACACTTCATCATCGGACCGAAGCCCTAGAAGCGCGATATACAGAAGCTTGATCCATCGAAATGAACCAGAGCCGCCCGCATATCTCTTCAGATACCATCAATGTCAAATAGCGTAGAGACAAAAACCGAACCGGTGCGCCCTAACTTGCTCGGCGCGCCCGCCCGTCATTGCCTCAGATTGTTGCCTCGCAGTCCCCGGAGCATCGCCCCGCCGTCCCGTCCGGCCTCCCGATCAGCGCCTCAGCGCCGCCGGTGAAGGGGCTTTTACGGTTACACA
>NZ_FMZI01000036.1 GCF_900101505.1 Antarctobacter albus | reverse complement strand
GTCGACTGCCCCGGCCACGCCGACTACGTCAAGAACATGATCACCGGTGCCGCGCAGATGGACGGCGCGATCCTGGTGGTGAACGCCGCTGACGGCCCGATGCCGCAGACGCGCGAGCACATCCTGCTGGGCCGCCAGGTCGGCATCCCGGCGATGGTCGTGTTCCTGAACAAGGTCGACCAGGTGGACGACGAGGAGCTGCTGGAACTCGTGGAAATGGAAGTCCGCGAACTGCTGTCCGAGTACGACTTCCCGGGCGACGATGTTCCGATCGTGGCAGGTTCGGCGCTGGCCGCTCTCGAAGGCCGTGACCCGGAAATCGGCGAAGAGAAGATCAAGGAACTGATGGCCGCCGTGGATGAATACATCCCGCAGCCGGAACGTGCCGTCGACCAGCCCTTCCTGATGCCGATCGAAGACGTGTTCTCGATCTCGGGTCGTGGTACGGTTGTGACCGGCCGTGTCGAGCGTGGCGTGATCAACGTCGGCGACGAAATCGAGATCGTGGGCATCCGCGACACCTCGAAGACGACCTGCACGGGCGTTGAAATGTTCCGCAAGCTGCTGGACCGCGGCGAAGCCGGCGACAACATCGGCGCGCTGCTGCGCGGCGTCGACCGTGAAGGCGTCGAGCGTGGCCAGGTTCTCTGCAAGCCGGGTTCGGTGAAGCCGCACACCAAGTTCGAGTGCGAGGTCTACATCCTGACCAAGGAAGAAGGCGGCCGTCACACGCCGTTCTTCAAGAACTACCGTCCGCAGTTCTACTTCCGGACCACGGACGTGACCGGCACGGTTGAGCTGCCCGAGGGCACCGAGATGGTGATGCCGGGCGACAACCTGAAGTTCAACGTCGAGCTGATCGCGCCGATCGCGATGGAAGACGGCCTGCGTTTCGCCATCCGTGAAGGCGGCCGCACCGTCGGTTCGGGCGTCGTGTCCAAGATCATCGAGTAAGGCGCCCGCCGCCACTCGGCTGAAAGCATTGGAAGGGCGCCCCGACCGGGGCGCCCT